>NZ_CP108023.1:0-4800000 GCF_036158715.1 Streptomyces sp. NBC_00316
ACCACATCGCTGCGCGATGTGCAAGCGAACTGGGCTGCTTCGCAGCCCAGTTGTTCCCGCTTCGCGGGAACGGAGCGGTTCGCTTTGCTCACCGCGTTGCCCCCTTCGCTTCGCTTCGGGGGCAACTGCAGTGCGGGTGCACCGTGTTGCGGGTGCGGGGCCGGCCTTCGGCCGGCTGGTGGCCTGCGCTGCGCTCCAGCCACCTGGTGACGCTCCGCGTCACTGGGTGTGCCACGCTTCGCGCGGCACACTTGCGGGCCTTGCGGCCCGAGCAGCAGCAGGGGTGGTCGCTCTCGGGAGCCTGCATGAATCTCCGGGGCGGCCCTCTTGGCGGAGGAGGGGTCGATCGGCACATCTCACCGGTGAGCAGCTGCCGTCAGTGCTTCCAATACTTCGTCAAAAGGGCGGGGCCAGTGGGACGTGCAGACCTCCTCTCACACCATGCGAGTCCTCATCGTCTGCTCCACCACGTGCAGGGCGTCTGTCTTGTCGTCGGATGGCGTGACTCCCCTGCGGTTCCCCTGTCTGTGCGATTACGGGCTTCGCTCATCATGTGGTGACGGGTGGTCGGAAACCATCCGCCCGAGGGGCGGTGGTCGCTGTCCGGGTGTGGGGGCTGAGTGGGTGTCAGTGGGGGCGTGGGGGTGAGAACTGCAGGGGTCTCGGTGTGCTGCGATTGAGCGGTGTGTTCTTCACGGCAGCAGCACCTGTCGGGTGTTTGTGATGGTGAGAGTGCACAAGGTTTGCTTCAAAATTAATTGCAGATATAGTCTGGAACTTGTGGCCCTCCCTGATCCGAGGAGTGATGGAGTGCACCTCGCAGGTCTGAGGAAATGGTATGAGGACATGGAGCTGCTCGGGGTCGAGTTCGTGTCCGACTTCGAGGCGGTCCATGGGTACCTGCCCGGGGAGCACACTGTGTGCCGCGTCCCCGCCGGAGAGGGTCCCGTGTTGGTGGAAGTCTTGGCCCGGCAGGGCGTGGCGGGCCCGCTCCTGGAGTACTACGGGCATCTCGGTGGGGCAGAGCTGCCTCACCTCGGCAACGGGATCTGGATCGATGACGCCTCGTCCCTCATTGCCCAGGTCGCTGCAGGCAACTATCCCAACCGGCTCACTGGTGTTGTTGATGACACCGTGTCGGTGTTCGCCACAGACGGCGGTGGAGCCATGTACGCCCTCGGCCACACCAGCGGATACGTCTACCACCTCACCGCCGGCGCCCTCACGGGCAGCACCTTCGAGCTCGAGGAGAGCGGCTGCAGCATCGCTGCAGAAGACCTCGGGAGCTTCCTTGGGCAGCTACACGCTTCCCTCACCGCGGCCGTCGACGCGCAGCACGCCGCGCTGAAGGCGGCACACGGGCGGTAGAGACGGGCAGCAGGATTTCTGGGAAAGAGACGCCTCGATGGAAAAGAAAACACTCCGGCCGCATCAGAGAGAGGCCGTCGACGCGGTTATCCGTGCTCTCGAATTCCCTGCAAGATCACTTGTGCCCGAGCGAGGGCTCCGGACCCAGGTCATCATGGCAACCGGATCCGGGAAAACTCTCGTCGCCGTGCGCAGCGCGCAGGAGCTCCACGCGGGGCGTGTGCTCGTCCTCGTCCCCTCGCTGGACCTGCTGGCGCAGACCGAGGCCGCGTGGCGTGAAGGCGGCCGCACGGGCCCGATGATCGGGGTGTCATCGCTGCGGGGTGAGGAGGTGTCCTTCCCGAACACCACGGACGTGGACGAGCTGGTGGAGTGGACCCGGCCCTTCGACAAGGTCACCGTGTTCGCCACCTACGCCTCCCTCGGTCTGGGCACGCTGGAGCGCGCGCACACCGCGGGCCTTTCGGGCTGGGACCTGATCGTCGTCGACGAGGCGCACCGCACCTCCGGGCGGATCGGCAAGCCGTGGGCGGTCGTCCACGACAACCAGAAAATCCCGGCCCTGCGGCGCCTCTACATGACGGCCACACCCCGGCTGTGGCAACTCGGAGACGAGAACCAGGAACAGGCGCGCCGGGTGAGCTGGTGGCCTCGATGGACGACGATCCAAACGGCCCGTTCGGCAGCCGCTGCTACACGCTGACGCTCTCGGCAGCGATCGACCGGGGCATCTGCTCCCCCTACCAAGTCGTATGCGTCGACGTCACCGACACACAGCTCCAGGCCGCGCAGCTCCTCGGTGGTGAGGCCCGGTCCGAGGCCGTACGCGGGGCGCGGCTCGCCGCTCTGCAGACCGCCCTGGTGAAGGCGTCGGCCGAGGAGGGCTTCCGCAGGACGCTGGTGTTCCACCACGTGGTGAAGGAGGCCGAGGCTTTCGCGGCCGGCCTGCCGGACGTCGCTCAGCGGCTGCACGTGGCGGATCCGGAGCTGTACCCGAAGACGGTCTGGGCCAACTGGCTGTGCGGGGAGCACAAGCCGCTTCATCGCAGGCGGGTGCTGGACGAGTTCGCTACCGGGATCACGGGCGACGGCACCGTGGTCGAGAAGAGCTATCTGGGGTCCGTGAAAGTCCTCGGAGAAGGCGTCGACACAGCCCGATGCGATTCCGTGTACTTCGCCGACGTACGCGGCTCCATGCCCGACCTCGTCCAAGCCGTCGGGCGTGCCCTGCGGATGCAGCCCGGCGAAGGCAAAACCGCCTCCCTCGTGGTGCCCGTACTGCTGGGGCCCGGGGAGACGGCGGACAACATGCTCACGTCCCGGGCGTACGGCGGACTGGCCAAGCTGTTGGAAGCCCTCCGCGCACACGACACCCGGATCGTGGAAGCCCTCGCCGAACAGCAGGCCCCCAGCCGCTCCCCCAAGGGCCGCGAGCTGGGCGAAGAAGGCGAAGACCAGGAGCAGCAGGCGGCGTGGGAGGGCGTCAGCAGCCCGGCCAAGGCCCTGCTGAAATTCTCCACACCCCGCAACCCCGCCCAGCTGGCCGCGTTCATCAACCTCCGCGTCCTCAACCCCGAACACGAGCACTGGCGCCGCGGTGTGGAAGCCGCTGTCATCTACCACCGACTGCATGGCGACCTACGCGTCCCATTCACCTACCGAATCCCCACCCAAGGACAAACAGACACTGAAAACGGGACCCTAGGCAGCGCAGCAGAGGCAGGGGCCGAGGCAAGGGCCGAGGCAAGGGCAAGGGCCGAGGCAGGGGCAGGGGCAGGGGCAGGGGCAGGGGCAGGGGCAGGGGCAGGGCAGATCGTATGGCCGACCCCGCTGCACAGCTTTCCACTTGGCCAGTGGATCGCCGACGCACGCCGCTTCCACGCCCAAGGTCGCATGAACCAAGACCGCGCCGCACAGCTCGAAAAGCTCGGCATGATCTGGTCCCACTACGACCTCGCCTGGGAACAAGGCCTGGCCGCCGCCCGCGCATGGGCCACCGAACACGGACACCTGCTCGCGCCCCTGGACGCCACGTTCCAGGACGCGACGGTGGGCATCTGGCTGAAGAACCAGCGGGCCGCCGCCCGAAAGACACAGGAGAACGAACAGCGGAGTGCCGAAGGCCTCTCGGCCCAATCGTCGCCCGGGGCAATGTCGCAGGAGCGGCGCGAGCAACTGGAAGACATCGACCCCGCCTGGTGCCCGGCATGGCCCGTCACATGGCAGCGGTGCTTCCACCTCACCCGCCAGCACCTTGACGCCGGCGGGACGCCACCCACCACGCCGGGCGACGTCGTACGCCAAGGCGAAGACCTCGGACGGTGGGTACGGGCGCAGCGGCTCGGATGGGGCAGCCTCACCGCGGTGCAGCAATGGATGTGCGAACACATCCTCGGCATCACACCCGCCAGCGAGAACGAGAAACCAAAGCCACGGGTCAGCCAGGCCGACAAATGGGCCACGCACCTGGCCGCCGCCCAGCAGTACTACAAGCGCGAGGGACACCTGCAGGTCCCCCGCAAGCACGTAGAAACCATCAGCATGGGCGGCCCAAGCGACGGCGACGACCGCGACGGCCAGGAACAGCGGGACGTGCAGCTGAAACTCGGCGCCTGGATCAGCAACCAGCGAAGCAGGGCCGCGACACTGGCGCCCGAGCGGGCGGAACAGCTCACCGCCATCGGCATGCGCTGGACATGAGGGGCGTCGTCATCGCGGCCGTCGCGCTCACGGTCGGCTACTGATTCCCAATGAAGTTGTCAATCTCATCCGGTGACGCGCTGTGAGCGATTCATCCGAGGACGGCAGGTTTGGGCGGAGCGGTGATCTCGAAGACTCGGCCGTCGCGTATGAGGGCCCAGAGAACGTTCAATCGACGCCGCGCGAGGGCGATGACTGCTTGCCTGTGGTTCTTGCCTTCGGCTCTCTTGCGTTCGTAGAACGCCTTCGAGGTAGAGCAACAGCGGGCAGCGACCTGCGCGGACATGTAGAAGACCCGCAGCAGGCGCCGGCAGTAGCGTCGTGGGCGGCGCATATTGCCGCTGATCCGTCCAGAGTCCCTGGGAACCGGGGCCAGGCCGGCGACGCCGGCGAGGCGGTCAGGGCTGCCAAAGACACTCATGTCTCCGCCGGTGTGGGCGATGAACTCCGCGGCTAGAACGGGCCCTATGCCGGGCATGCTCAGGATGACCTCGGCATGCGGGTGTTCACGAAACCGGCCCTCGATCAGGACGTCGGTTTCGGCGATCTCTTCATCGAGGGCCATCACTTCCCTCGCGAGCTTGGCAACCATGGTGGCGGCCAGTTTCTCCCCGGCGACGGCAGTGTGCTGGGCCTCAGCGGCTTCGACGGCGGTGGCCGCGACGAGCTTGTAGTTGCGGGCCTTGCGGTTCTTCAGCCACTCGGCGAGGCGGTTCTTGCCGATCCGCCGGAGGGCGGCTGGGCTCTGGTAGCCGGTCAGCAGCACCAGGGAAGCCTTTGAAGTGCTGTAGTCGAAGGCCCGCTCCAGAGCGGGGAGGTACTCCAGCATCTGGGCCCGCAGCCGGTTGATGCCCCGGGTCCGGTCCGCAGCCAGGTCCAGCCGCCGTGAAGTGAGGATCCGCAGGTCGAGGGCGATGTCGTCGCCGTGGCGCATCGGTTGGAGGTCGCGGCGCATGCGGGCCTGGTCGGCGATGACGAAGGCGTCTTTCGCGTCGGTCTTCCCATCGCCCCGGTAGGAGCCGGAGGCGTGATGGACGGTGCGACCGGGGATATAGAGGACCTGTTGCCCGTTGCCGGTCAGCAGCGCGATCATCAGCGCGGCACCACCAGCGTTGAGATCAATCGCCCAGGTCACCGGCTCGTCTTCGCTCAGAGCGAGGACATCGCCAATCAGATTCAGCAGTGCGGTCTCGTCGTTGGCCACCCGCCGCGACAGCTTCCGCTGACCGTCGGAGTCGATCACCACGCAGTGATGCTCGGCTTTGCCAGCATCCGTACCGGCCCACAGTTCGGGCATGGCCACCTCCGAAGTCGTCCCAGTACTTGTCCCAGCAGACGACCTCGCCAGCGTGTCCTTACCAAGCGATCTTGTCGCGCGCATCCCAATCAGTGGCCGAGTCGTCGCGGGGCACCGGGCGGCCAATCAGTAGAAGCCACTCCTGCGGCATGAGGTTGACAGCCACACCCAGTGCCCCTGGGCCTCCCGATCCTACGAGTGACCGGAATCAACCCACCAACAACGTAAGGAGGTTTTCGTGTTGTCGTCGGGTGGTGACGGTTCATGATCCCTGCGGTATGCCGGTGGGGTGAGGTATTCGGAGGGTGGGGGCCTGACCGCTGAGCGTCGGGCGTTTCGTGAGGAGATCCGGCTTCAGGCCGGGCATCGGTTCGCGGCGGGTGAGAAGACCTCGGTGATCGCGAAGGACTTGCGAGTGAGCGTGCGGTCGGTGGAGCGCTGGCGCCGTGCCTGGCGCGAGGGCGGCATGGAGGGCCTGCGTTCCGCGGGTCCGGCGAACTCACCGACCATCACCGATACCCAGTTCGCCGTGCTGGAGGAGGAACTCGGCAAAGGCCCGGCGACGCACGGCTTCGAAGACGAACGCTGGACCCTGGTCCGGGTCCAGGCGGTGATCCGCCGTCGGCTGCGAGTGAGCCTGTCGGTGGCGACGGTGTGGCGGCTGCTGAAACGGCACGGCTGGTCCTGGCAGGCTCCCGCCCGCAGAGCACTGGAGCGTGACGAGCACGCGGTGGAGCTGTGGAAGAAGGAGGTTTGGCCCCGGGTAAAAGGCTCGCGGCGGCCTTTGGGGCCTGGATCGTCTTCGAGGACGAGGCCGGTTTCTCGATGACGCCGCCCCGTGCCCGCACCTGGGGCCGGCGCGGGCACACCCCCGTCATCCGCGTGCGTGGCAGGTCCCGCCGCCGGACCTCGGTTGCCGCGCTGTGTTGCTACAAGGCCGGCGAGAAGAGCCGTCTCATCCACCGGCCCCGCACACACCTCCTGCTCAAGGACGCCCGCAAGAGCTTCTCCTGGCAGGACTATCGCGACCTCCTGGTGCGGGCACACATCCAGCTCGACGGACCGATCGTGGTGGTCTGGGACAATCTCAACACCCACCTGGCCACGGGGCTGAAGCGGTACGAGGCCGAACACGACTGGCTCACCACCGTCCGGCTTCCGCCGTATGCACCCGACCTGAATCCCGTCGAGGCCGTCTGGTCACTCGTGCGCAGAGCAATGGCCAACACCGCTTTCACCACACCCGACGACCTCGACCGAAAGCTCCGCAGCGAGTTACGCAGGATCCAACTCCGGCCCCGTCTCATCGACGGCTGTCTCACCGCCACAAGACTGGCCATCAACCCGCCGACCCCACCCTGAAAACCTCAGTAACGCGCCGCAGAGCGGCCTCGCCGAGGAGAGAAGACGTCTTCGGCGGAGCACCGCGCCAACGGGTTCTCAGCGCACAGCAGTCCGGTTCGGTCGATTACCTGGAGGTGAAACGACTGTGGCCCCCCGCGCCAACGAGGGGCCACACAGCAGTCCGACGGGTCTTGTACCTGGCCTCGAAGCAACTTCAGCACTTCACGAAAGGACGAAGACCTATCAGTTCCAACCCCGAGGTTACGGGGCCGCCTGGCCTGCCGTCGACCCGTATCCCCCGTTGGACGGCGTGGCGGGTGGCCTCCCGTGCCTTCATCGCCCGGCGTTCCGCGCCGGTCTGGGCTCGCACGCGACGTGTGTGGGGAACCATCCGCGGCTTCATCAGAAGGCACCGCGTCCTGAGCACCGTCGCCGGAGCCGTCTTCCTCGGACTGTTCAGCGGATTCGGCAAGGTCTTCGGCCAGTACTTCGCCGAGGAGGTACTGGCCTGGATCACGATGCGGTTCTGACCAACCCGTCGTTCTGCACCCGGTCCCGCAACCCGGCTACCGGGTGCAGAACGACATCGACCTCATCATCTTCCTCATCATGTCGGCGCACGCTGACATCCGGCCGGTCGTTCAGCTGGCCGCCCGGCGGTGGTACGCCCAGGCCAGATGGGTCCGGCCGGGGGCATGGTGAGGTGATGACAGACTCCCGGAGTCGCGCAGCGCAAGAGCACGCCCCGGCGTGGCCGAGCACGGCCGCCAGCTCGCCCAGGCCGAGACGGAACACCTGCGGGCGCAGCTGGCGACCAGTGGTGAGCACATCGCGGTCCTCCAGAAGGCGCTTGAGGCCTTGATCCCCGCGCCGGAGCGGGCCAGTGCTCGCGAAGTCGTCGGCGCCGGGGCAGGCGGATCTGCGGGGGCCTCTAGGAACAACCGGTGGCTGGCGGCGAGCGGCGTCGGTGGTGAGGGTGTGGAGTACGCGATCGAGGCCGTCGACTTCACCTACAAGCTCGTCGAGACCGCCATGGGGATGGACGAGGTCAACGTCTTCGCCAAGGTGACCAAGCTGGACGTCGGTGGCAAGTTCGGCGAGACGTCCCGTTCCATCTTGCAGATGGAAGCTCCCGGGCATGTACGCCAACTCCCACACGGACCACAACGCCGACATCTCCTTGCGGTCTCCACCGGGTGCCCGTCCGGCGAGGTTGCAGACCGGCTCGGGCAGTTCGACGAGGCGGTCAAGGCGGCCTCCGACTACAAGGACATCTTCGGCGAGGGCAGGTACTTCCTGGAGCTGATGGACCACGGCATCGAGCGCCGCGTCCGCGACGGACTCCTGGAGATCGGCCGGAAGCTGAACATCCCGCCGCTCGTGACGAACGACTCGCACTACACCTACGCTCACGAGGCCACCGCGCACGACGCCATGCTCTGCATCCAGACCGGCAAGAACCTCTCCGACCCCGACAAGTACGAGGTGGACGTCATCACCAAGCTGGGGCCCCGATGTACTTCCTCGTCGTCGCCGACTTCATCATGCGGACCAAGAACAACGGCATCGCGGTGAGCCTCGGCCGCGGTTCCGGCGCAGGATCGATAGTCACATACGCACCCGACGTCGACATCGACCGGTGTTGGACCAGCACGAGAACGACTGGGTCCGTGGTGGCCCCGGTCGGATAGCGAGCGCGGCTATGCGGAGCTCGCTCGCGGTGGTCCGGCCGACCAACAGCGCCTCCTGGAGGGTGGCCAGGGGCACGGTCGGTTCGCCGGCCTGACCACGGCTCGCATTTGCCCTGGTCAGAGCCGTTCCCCAAGATTTCGCTTCGTTATTTTGAGAAAAGTTCAAAACACGGGTGACATTTCCAGGATCTGCTCGCACATACCTCCTCTACAACAAGGCATCTCCAAACCATCCTCGCGCGAGGAAGACATCGTCGAGGTTGGCAGGGGACCAGACCGAGGGGGGCTCTGCCATGAGGGCAGAAGACGAGATCAACGAGATCGTGACCGCGAACCTGGCCGAGGACCGGGCGGCTCGGATCCGACGCGACGCCGAGCGGATCGAGGAACTGGCCTACCACCGGTTCGAGGGGCGGGATTACAAGGTGTTCGAGGACGAGCTGTACCGAGAGGTGCAGCCGATCGTGCTCGGAATGCTCCGCAAGGGAACGCTCGCCCGGCTCGCCCAGAAGCATTCCGAGCGTCACGGGCGGGGGTTCATCATGCACCCCGACGACCTGGCCCTGCTGAAGAGCAGCAGCGAAGCGCGGGACACCATCATGGTGGACATGGTGATGAAGGCGCTGAAGAAGCTTCAGCGCGACCTGAAGAAGGGGCGTGGCTGGAGGGCGGACCACAACGGTCCCCGTGGGGCCAGCTGCCTGACGTCGTACTTCATCACCCTGTGCGTCTGGATGTTCCGCCGGGCGTACGTGGAGTGGGCGAAGGCCCGTGTGAAGTGGGCGCGCCTGCACTCCGTCTACGACTTCACGGAGGACGCGGCGAACGAGGTGGGCATCGGGCGCCTGCTCGCCACCACCGACTACGTGGTGGAGGACATCTTCGGCACAGCTTTCGAGGAGATCCTCGATGAGCAGACGCCGGCGACTCAGGCCGTCGTGCGGCTGACGGTCATGGGCTTCGGGGGAACGGAGATCGCCGACAAACTGAACATGCCCCACGGGACCGTGCGGAATCGGCTGACGCGCTTCAGGACGGCGCTCTACCAGGCCGCGGCCGATGGCCGTATCTGGATCCCGAGGGAACTGCACACGCGGAAGGCGCCGCGTCAGGCCGAGGAGGTTGCCGCGTGAGCGGGCTCAATTTCCTGGCTGTCCGCGCACGGACGTGGCGTGCTGCCCAGGTGCTGAAAAGGGTGTCGGTATTCGCGCGGCGTCGGCTGACCGCCGCTGACGTATGGGTTCAGGACCACCACGTGGGTGTGGGGGCCACCGTGGTCGTGTTCCTCTGCACGGCTGTGGGGCTCCTGCTGCGGTTCCGGATGGACCAGGTGCTCGAGCTGGCGAGGCAGTTCGCGCCGGTGTGCACCATCGTCTCCTTCGCTATCGGTGCGATCTTCAGTTGGATCAAGTGGGTCCGGAAGCGCAGGAAGGTCCGGCTGGCGACCACAGGTGTCGCCAGGCCGTGATGAGGGGCAGAGACGCCCTGCCGCACCGTACGGCTCTCGGCCTGCGCTCCCACCTTGGAGCGCAGGCCGAGAGTGTCACCCGGTCCTGAAGGGCTTTCCAGCACATCACGGACCTTCAGCGGTCCCTCACGGCGCCGCTCTGCGCCGGGCGTGCCGTCACCGGGCGGCGATCGGCATCACGACGGCCACCATGACCGCGGTGCCAGCCACGGCGAGCGCGAGCGGCTGGATGGCCCCGGGGTGGCGGTGCGCGAGGTAGGCGAGCGCGAGCGCCGTCTGGATGGTGACGACGACAAGGAGCAGCGCGACGAGCAGGTTGAGCGAGGACATGCTGGTGTCTCCAGACAGGCGGGACGGTCTCGGTCGTACCGCCCCGGCTGGGGCGGTGACGGCCATGCGGGAGACGTGGGCGAGGCCCGCTGCTCCCGCGCGGCACCCCTACTGGACTGTGTAAAGCCGCTCCAGGCCCAGCCTTTGAAGCGGTAGTGCCACAACCGACTAAACCGGGTGCCATGTCATCAGACAGGTCCGCGAGCCGGTAGTGCTGCTGTCCTTTGCCCCTGATGACAGACTCCCGGAGTAACAGAGAACCCGGGCGCCTGGGCGCAGTTTCTCCCCGAGCAGCAGGAGCGGTTGTCGAAGCTGGGCGTACAGCCCGACCAGGCCCCGTCCCCTGTCCCGGCAGCAATGCCTACGGCGAAGGGCCCGAGCAGCCCAAGCGGCGTTCCAACGCGGCCTGACCGCCCTCACGCAGTGGGTGGAGCGGAAAGGCACGCACCGGCCGGTACCGCGCGGGCACAGCGAAGAGATCACGGTCAACGGCGAGGCAGAGCCGGTGATCGTGAAGCTTGGCGTATGGATCTCCAACACCAAATCCAGAAGGGACCGGCTGGACACCGCCCAACTCGACGCCCTCTCCGCGCTGGGCATGGACTGGGCGAAGGCATCTGCCTGAACGGAAGAGAAGGTTCACCATTGCCCGGTGAACCTTCTCTTCGGAATGGGTGTGCGGACGGGCTCCGTCCACACACCTACTTCTTCTTGGGGGTCTCGTTGACCGTGGTCTTGGGATGACGCTTGACGGTGGACTGCTTGACGAACTTGCCGGTGATCGCGCTACGTCCGCGGCCGCTGCTGGAGGTGGAGGCCTTCTTGGGCATGGTGAGCTGCTTCCTTTCGAGCCAACCTCACCGTCTCGATTTCGAAACATCACGTCGAGACTAAGGGCTGTCCCGTAATCCCGGGTGGATCAGAGCGCGGCGTCAGATGCGGTGCATCGCAAGGCGGAGGGACGTCCGCATACTGGGCGTATACGGGCGTTCCGACAACGCGGCGAGGTGCCGTAGCTGTCGTCGTGCGCCCGCCAGGGGTTACGGGACAGCCCTTAGATCAGTATTGTTGTCGCCGAAGGTTGAGCGCGTGCCATCGCGGCCTGCGCCGAGGGCGGTAGGCGGTAGGGCTCAGCGCTCTCTGGAGGGGGCGGTGCGCCCTGCGCGCGGCGCCGGAATCCCGCACCGGCCGGTCAACGCCCGCAATACGATGCGCGGATGAGCGAGCTGGCGCCGGCCGGACGGCGCACCCTGTACCAGCGCGGGCCGCTGCGCCGCGCGCTGCTGGACACCTCCGTGCTGACCACGGACATCATCGCGGCCACCCGTCGGCGGGACCCGTCGTCGTTCGTCGCTGGGGCGCGGGCGGGGACGGTGCGGTGCCTGATCCCTGTTCACGTGTGGGAGGAGGTGCCGCGGGTGCTGGCCGACCGGCACCAGGAGGGCGGGCGGTTCGATCTGGGGCGGGCACTGGCGTTGTGGCAGTCCCGGTACGCGCCCGTCCTGTACGTCGTGGACACCGCCGGCCTGCCGATGACCCCCGAGGCAGAGGTTCTCGCCGGACGGGATGCCTCCGATGTGCCGATGCTGCTGTTGGCCGGGGTGATCGCCCCGGTGGTCATCATCGGGACCGATGCGGACCTGGTCGACAGTGGACTCGCGGTCAAGGAGTGGCGGGAGCTGCGCTCGGCCCTGGGGGACGTGGGGGTGACGGAGGGCAAGATGATCGACCTGGAACGGCAGGCCAGCGTCTTCCTGAATATCACGGAGCACCTGTTCAAGGGGGTGATCCGGCAGAGCAGCCCGAAGCATCTGGCGGCCGCAGCGGTGGTGGCCGGGGCGGTGGGCGGGGCGCTGTACTGGCGGCAGCGGAAGCGCCCGCGCGTCCCCTCGCAGCGGCAGCCGGTGTGGCCGGTGATGCTGGAGCACGTCTCGACGCGGATGGCCGCACACGCCGAGCGGCACACCCGCGGTGAGGACCGGTGGCGGCAGGCGGAGCTGGGGACGCCCGGCGCCACGCTGCTGCATCGGGTCGCACGGACATTGGTCAGGTCCCGGGAGCCTCTGACCCGCACGGCGATCGTGGAGCGCCTGGGCGAGGCCGTCCCCGGCGCCGGGCACACCGAGCGGATGGCGGCCGTCCGGGACGTGCTGAACGCCCACGCGATGTTCGTGGACGTCACGGGCCGGGGACACTGGCAGGTCGGCCGCCTCGGCAGCCGATAACTGGAGAGCGCTGAGCCCTACCGCCAGAACCGGTGCCGATAGTCCCTGCCCCTCTCTTCGGGGATCCATCTTTGGTCAGCTGCGGCGGATCCTCTTCAAGTTGTCCAACGACAGTTCGTGATGACCAGTGGCTTCCTTGCTCGATACCCAGGCCAGGACCTGCGGATCGGGGCGAGAGTCGCGTTGGCGGAGGCCTGCGGTCCACAAGCGGCCCCGCCCACTGGCGGAGGCGCACACCGTGTGCCCGCCATGAGGCGGCGGGCAGGTTACGGGGTGCGTCGGTAACCAGCCTGTCAGCTACCCACCTGGAAGGCGGGCTCAGGCCCGGTCTGCCTCCAACCGGCTCCCGGTTCGCGCGCTGCGCAGGACGTCCCGGATGGTCGTGACGACGAGTGAGGGCTCGTCCAGGTGCATGTCGTGGCCGGACCGCTCGGCCACGACATGCCGGCTGTCGTCTGACAGGCGGGCGAGCTCCTGGTGGAAGCCATGCCAGCAGCGCCAGGCGGCCGGTGCCGCCGTTCCGGCACCGTCCAGTTCGTTGGTCAGCAAGTCTCCGGGGGTACGGGTCAGCAGGGCCAGCGGCCGTGAGCCCAGTGCCCCTGGCTCCAGGCGCGCGGATGGTGCGAGCCTCATCCATCCCCGCAGCTCGCGCAGCAGCGTGCGGGGGTCGATGCCGCCCGGCTTCCTCCGCGACAGCGCTATGCCGACGGGAGTGAGCACCCGCTGCTCCAGCCTGGCCCGGAGGGGGAGGTGCCGGGCCAGCATGCGCCACTGGCCCTCGTAGGCGGTGTCGACCAGAACCAGCCCGGCTACCCGCTCGCCGTAGCGCGCCGCGAATGCCCGCGCGTACAAACCCCCAGCCGAGTGGCCAACCAATACCAGCGGCCCGTCGACGCCGACGGCGTCCAGCACCCCCTGCAGGTCACGGGCGACGTCGTCAGGGGTGCGCCGATCTCGCGCACGGTCGCTGGTGCGGTAGCCGGGACGGTCGTAGGTCACGACCGTCGTATCGGTGGCCAGGGCCTGGGCAATCGGCTCCCAGGACTCCACAGTGGCGCCCCAGCCCGGTTCGATGACCACTGCAGGTCCCCCCGAGCCCGTCACGAGGGCGCTGATGCGATGTCCTCCCACTTCCACCCGGTACTCCCCTGCAACCACCTGCGAGTCTCCCTAACGCCGTGGACAGGGTTACAGCCTAGGCGAGTTCAACTGTCTGGCCTGGCATACGGGGTGAGCAGTAGCGCACTGGTGCGGACTCTCCCGAGACTCCTGGCGTGGCTCAGGGCGAAGTCACGCTTGCCGTACTCGTCGAGTTCTTCCGTGGCGGCGCCGGTGAATCTCGGCCTTCGTGTGTGCCCAGCGCGGGGCCGCAGCAGGTCTCGAAGTTGGAGCGCCGGCACAGGTGGCTTCCGATGGGCTGCAAGGTGAGGGTGGCCGGGTCATCCCGGGCCGGGGTGAGATGCGCTTCTGCCGCAGGTAGGCGAATGACGTCCAACCGTCAGTTGACCGCAGATCCGTTCTCCAGATAGGCGGTCGCTGCTCGCGCGCGGGCATCGATACTGGCTTTCACCCGGCGGGCCAGCAGGGGTCAGCCTTTTGTCGAGCTGATCCGTCGTGGCGAATTCGAACGCGCGGAGCTCTTCAGGCTGCAACCGGCTTCGAGCTGCTCCGCCGACAGCTGGCCGCCGTCGAAGAGCATCACAATTCCTTCGCTGCGTTCGGGGCGGGGGCGATGTGGGCACGGGTTACCCGGGGCCGGGTCTGTAAAGCTAACGGCTGATCTTGGTTGTTGAGGTGTCAGTGGTTGGTGGGGGTGAGGCGGCCCTCGAAGGCGATGTGGAAGGCGTTCAGTGGTGCCTTCCAGCGCATGGTCCAGCGTCGTCGCCCCTGGCCAGTGGGGTCCAGGCTCATCAGCGCCATATACACGCACTTGAGAGCGGCGGTCTCGTTCGGGAAGTGTCCGCGGGCCCGGACGGCCTTGCGTATGCGGGCGTTGACGCTCTCGATCGCGTTCGTGGAGCAGATCACCTTGCGGATCTCGACGTCGAAGGACAAGAAGGGGACGAACTCGGCCCAGGCGTCGGACCACAGCTTGATCACGGCCGGGTATTTGGTGCCCCAGGTTTCGGAGAACTCCAGGAATCGCTCGGTGGCGGCGGCCTCGCTGGGCGCGGTGTAGACGGGCTTGAGGGCCTTGGCCATCTTGTCCCAGTCCTGCCGAGCGGCATAGCGGAAGCTGTTGCGCAGCAAGTGGATCACGCAGGTCTGCACCATGGTGCGAGGCCAGACGGTTTCCACCGCGTCGGGCAAGCCCTTCAGCCCGTCGCAGACCAGCATCAGGCAGTCGTCCAGGCCGCGGTTCTTCAGTTCGGTGAAAACCTGCAGCCAGAACTTGGCGCCCTCGCCGCCGTCGCCGGCCCAGATTCCGAGGATGTCGCGGGTGCCCTCGACGGTCACGGCCATGACGACGTAGATCGGCCGGTTCGCCACCTTGCCGTCACGGATCTTGGTTCTGGCGCGATTGCCGTGAAGGTGGGGGCCGAGGGCGTTCAGGGGCGCGGCCGGGTACGTCCTTCGGGGCGATCGATGTCGCTGGTGAAGCGCTCCAGGAAGGCGGCGAACGCGGCCACCCCCTCCGCGGCGGCCTGACTCTGGCGCTCGGCCCGGCCTCCTGGCTGCTGATTGCGACCTCGTACGACGCGGGGTCCTGCCACACCACCTGACGCCCTGTCCGACCGCGCCAGGAGCAAGGATCCCGTATCGAGACGATGCGAACCGCACCGGACTCGTCGGTGGCAAGTCCGTTATCAGGCCAGGTTGTTCGCCCCGGTCGAACCCCGACCGCACACGGCGCGGTCGTCGACCGATCCGTCGGAAAAAATCACCGGCGCCGGCTCCAGTCAGAAAAGCTGTTTGACATGAACACTTCCCATGGCTCCGATCGCTTGCTACCAAGTGGTAGCAAGTTTTCCTGTCAGGGAGGTTCCGTGAGACCGACCAAGTCGTTATCAGCCCTCGCCACGCTGATCCTCGCGATGGTGTTCAGCCTGTTGCTGACCGGTCCGGCGCATGCTGCCGGCCCGGCGTACGTAGCGCTGGGGGACTCCTACTCGTCCGGCAACGGCGCGGGTAACTACGACAGCGCGAGCGGCGGCTGTCACCGCAGCTTCAGCGCGTACCCGTACCTGTGGAAGAACGCCCACGCCCCGTCCTCGTTCGCCGACACCTCCTGCTCGGGTGCGGTGACCACGGACGTGACCAACAACCAGCTCGGCCCGCTGAACCCGACCACCGGGCTGGTCTCCCTCACCATCGGCGGCAATGACGCGGGGTTCTCCGACGTCATGACCACCTGTGTGGCCGGCTCGGACTCCGACTGCGTCAACCGGGTCAGCCAGGCCGAGGCCTACGCCCAGAACACGCTCCCCGCCCGCCTGGACGCCGTCTACAACGCGATCCGCGCCAAGGCGCCCAACGCCAAGGTCGTCGTGCTCGGTTACCCGCGCGTGTACACGCTCAACGTCTTCTGCGTCGGCCTGTCCGACACCAAGCACCGCAAGATCGACGAGGCCGCGGACGTCATCGACAACGTCATCTCCAGCCGGGCCGCCGCCCACGGCTTCGTCTTCGGTGACGTGCGCAGCACCTTCAACGGACACGAACTGTGCTCCGGCGACGACTGGCTGCACGCCCTGGTGGCCTCGCCGAGCTGGGAGTCGTACCACCCCACGGCCACCGGCCACTCGAGCGGCTACTTCCCCGTCCTCAACGCCAAAAGCTGACCACTCCCACGAACCGGCGCACCGCAGAGCCCCTGTCCGCCGCACTCCGCGAACAGGGGCTCCTTCCCGACCGGCGACCCCCCGCCCAGGCCGCGTGCAGCTCCCAGTAGACGGGGGAGATGGCCTACGGGCGGGGCCACCTGGGCCGCGCTTTCGATGACGGCGGTTCCGATGGATACGTCGACGCCGACGTGGGCGGCGCCTGGATGCCGGTCCCGGACAGCTCCTTGTACAGGTTGATCGCCCAGTTGCGCAGCGCTGCCGCGGCGGCGTTGATGTTGCCGACCTCCGGCACGGGGTCGATGGAGCCGGCGCCTGTGGTGTAGAACAGGGTGCCCGCGCCGGCCTCGCGCCAGCGGGCAGCAGCGACTTGGTGGCGGTGATCGCGCCGTACAGCTGGAACTCCATTTCGTGCTGTACGTGGGATGGGTCCGTCTGGCTCGGGGTGGTCAGGGCGGTGGGCCGAAGGTACCCACCGGGGAGTACTCCAGGACATCGATGCCGCCGAACCATGCAGCGGCGTCCTGAGCGCGTCGCGGTCGAGGACGTCCGCAGGAAATGCAGCGGCGGTGATGCCCTCGGCGGGCTGCGAGAGATCGGCGCGAGCGAGAGGTCGGCACCAAGCTCATGGCGAATTGCCGCCTCAAGCTGGTCAAAAAATGCGACAGCCTGCCTGTCGCAGCAGCATCTGCGCGATGTCACTCGCTCGCCCTGCTGCAGCTCTCTTTCTCACTGCTCCGCGCAGCGATGACGTCGAACATGGCCTACCAGATCCGCAGGATGGTTTGGTCGGGCCCCCACCGCTCGTACGACGGCATGCCGCCACCTGCCACCTCGGCTGCGAAGCACCAGTGCCTCGTCGAGGCACTGGGCTGGTTCGAGGCCGCCGTCTGCGTGGGCGAAGCCCTTCTGCCAGAGGACTTCACCGGTCTGTTGCCGAGGGATGACGGACCCAACAGCTGGTTCTACCGCGCTGTCGGCGGACTGGCCAACACGCTCTGGAGGCTCGGCCGGTTCAACGCAGCGGAGCACACGCTGCTGACTCTCCTGCACCTCAACCCGCTGGACAACTACGGCGCGCGCGATCTGCTGCCGCTCGTGCGCAGCGGCCGGCCCTGGACCACAGACCTCGTCGACCAGTGGTGACCACTCCTGTTTCGTCGAGGACGGCTTCCCCGGCAAGGACCGGGCGGTGTGGCGCCTGAGCCGGCGAGGCCGACGCCGAGGAGGTCTGTCGCTGGTCCGGTTGATTTTGACTCGATTGGCCACGCTCCTTCGGCGCGGCCGGGATCATGGCGCGCGTACGTGGCGATGCAGGGCGGGAGGGCTGTTCGCGGCTCTGATCGACGCTTTGACCTGGGCTGATCGTACGGCGCAGCCTTCGCGGGTCGATGTTGTCGATCTTCGGGGGACCTGGTGGCGGTCGAGTTTCTGTCGGATCAACAGGCAGCCCAGTACGGGGCGTTCAACGAAACGCCGTCTCGTGCGGAGTTGGAGCGGTACTTCTTCCTGGATGACTCGGATTTGGAGAGCCGTTGCCACGCCCGCTGGCATTCCTCTTTAATCTCCCTGGGTAGACGTCGTGTCACAAAAACGGGGAGGACACGTGCTGAAGAAGGTTGCCGCCATAGGTGCGGCCGCTGCGCTGTGTTGGGGCCTGGGTACCGCACCCGCACAGGCGGCGGGGATGGCGTACCAGCACGTGGGCAGCGCGGCTTATAACCTGGAGGATTGCCTCGATTACAGGGCCGACTACGGGCCCTACACGACAGGCTGCAACGGTGGCGCCTATCAGACCTGGCTGATGGTCGATGCCCTTGAAACGTTGACCGAAATTCGGCAGAACGTTGGTGACAAGCTGTGTTTGGTCGCCCGCAACGGTAAGCCCACGATGAGGCAGTGCTTGGCCAACGATCCGGCAGCCTTGTGGACCGTGCACAACATCGATGCCCGGGCGGGGTTCCAGCTGATCAACAACGCAACCAAAACCTGTCTTGTCGCGGGATCAGGGACGATCCGTCACGTAACCCTGAACACGTGCGACGGCGGTCTCTCCCGGCTGTGGGCCCCCTACTACGCCTGACCAATGCCAGCGGCCCCGGCCGTCTGCAATGGCCAGGGCCCCTGGCATTCATGGATGGGTCAGAAGAGATCGGTTAGGCTCGCGTCCTCGATGTCCCGCCGTGCCGCGGCCGCCTTTCCTGCGCCTCCTGCGATCACTCGATCAGACCAACGACGGCGCTCAAGACAGGGAAACGTGGCTCCTGCCTGCCACCCGACCTACCCTTGCGGCTGGTGTCTGGGCACGCCATGCCCGGCTGATGCGCGGCAACGACGCGATCTGTGGTCAGGACTCGCTGGTGGAAGTCGGCACCCTCAGCGTCCACCGGCTGAACCTGTCCTGGATCGGTTGCTGGGACAGAGGTGTCCCGATGAAATTCGACATCTCGCAGCACGAGGACGGCGTCATTACCTCGATCACCACCCACGCCACGTTCTCCGCCACGGCACGTGCAAGAAGCGGTAAAGTCTGGCGTCCTTCCACGAGACCGAGGAGAGCGCATGCTCAAGAAGACCGCTGCCCTGGGCGCGGCCACGCTGCTGTGCTGGGCGCTGGGAACCGCCCAGGCCAGTGCCACCTCGTCCTACCGCCACCTGCGCAACGTCGGCGCCGTGGGCGAGTGCCTCGACTTCCGGGCCGACCCCGAGTACGGGGTCTACACGACCGGCTGCAACGAAGGCGCCTACCAGACCTGGACCATGGCCACGCTTCCCGAGACCGCGACCGCGCTGCGCCAGAACGCGGGCAGTCGTCTGTGCCTGGTGGCCCGCAGCGGCCAGCCGACGATGAAGCCCTGCCTGGCAGGCGACCAGGCCGCCCTGTGGACCGTCCACGACTTGGGCCCCAGCACCACCGGATACCAGATCATCAACAAGGCCACCGGGACCTGTCTGATCGCCGGGTCCGGGGCGATTCATCACGTCTCCCTCGGGGCCTGCCCCGGAGGCGGCTCACGGCAGTGGATCGTGTACTCCTGACCTGCGAGCCGGGCTCCGTCCTCTGCGGAGGGCGGGGCGTTCGGGCGAACCCGACGGAGTACGCCAGGAACTCTGGGCCCTTCTCTGCGTCTATCAGGCACTGCGGACCCTGATCGCCAAGACCGCCGTAATCGCGGACATCGACCCGGCCCGCATCACTTTCCCTCCCGTCCTGGACGCCGCGAAAAGGTCCACCCGGACGGCTTTCCCCCTGAACTCCACGCCAGGACCCTGTCGTTCCTGATAGCTGACCTCCCCCGCATGCTCATCCGCGACCGCCCCACCCGCGCTGCCCCACGCACCACGAAGCGACCCCATCTCAGCTACAAGACCCGCAGCTCACCCGAGCCCGGCACCCGCCGCGTCACCCGCACCATCGTTCTCCCTCAACTGGCGCCCGCCGCCACGATCTAACTCATGGCCATTGGTGTCTGGGCTAGGACTCCAAGGCCATCACGGAGCGTGCAGACGCACGATCCGACACCAATGTTCCTCAACCCCTGAGGGGCCCTGCGCTTCTCGGACAGCGGTGTTGAGGTTCTGCCTATGCCGCTGCCTGCAACTCTTCGTACTCGGCGTGGACTTCTGCGGGAGTCTTGTAGCCAAGTCCGGAGTGGAGGCGCTTTCGATTGTAGAACATCTCGATGTAGCGGACGATAGCCCGGTGGGCATGTGCGCGTGTTGGGAACGTAGTTCGGTGCACAAGTTCGTTTTTGAGGGAGCCGAAAAATGATTCAGCCATCGCATTGTCCCAGCAGACACCGGTGCGGCCGACCGACGCTCGCAGGCCCAACGAACTGAGCTTGCAACGAAGTTCCCGAGACGTGTATTGACTGCCGCGATCGGAATGAAATATGCATCCTTCGGCGAGGTCGATGTTCCGGGCCGCCATATCGAGTGCATCCGATATGAGAGAGGTCTTCATGTGGTCGGCCATCGCCCAGCCGACCACCGCTTTGGTGTGGCAGTCGATGACGGTCGCGAGATAAAGGAACCCGGCCCAGGTGTGAACGTAGGTGATATCGCTGACCAGTTTGCGCCCGGGAGCGTCAGCGGTGAAGTCACGGGCCAGCAGGTCGGGCGTGGCCGGCGCCGCATCATCGGCGATCGTGGTCGCCCGCCAGGGCCGCGGCTGACACGGCACCAGGCCGAGCTCGCGCATCAGCGCGCGGACCAGTTCTGCTCCGGCCTGCACGTTCATCCGCTGGAGCGCGGCGTGGACACGCCGGTAGCCGTAGGTCTCCTGAGAGTCGGAGAAGACCTGGAGGATGACAGCCCTCAGTTCCGCACGACGCTTCGCGGTGGCCGACAATGGCCTCGATCTCCAGTGGTAGAAACCTGACGTGGATACTCCCGCCCAGGTGCACATCCGCTGCACAGGAAAGTTACCGGCCTCGCCGTCGATGAACTCGCACTTCTCCGTCACCGGTATTCCTGGGCGAAGAAGGCCGCCGCTTTTCCCAGGAACTCGGTCTTCATGCGGAGTTCCCGGTTCTCGCGTTCCAGTTCGCGCAGGCGAGCACGTTCGCTGATGTTCAGCGGAGGCTCCTCCCCGGCGTGCTCCTGCCGGTACCGGCTGACCCAGGTGCCCAGCGTTCCCTCGTTCACTTGTATCTCTCGGGCGACCTCGGCAATCGGGCGGGACTCCACGACCACCATCTTGACCGCCTCGTCCCGAAACTCAGGACTGAACTTCCTACGCTTCTGTGCCACGTGCTCTCTCCGCCGTTCTGGACTTCGATCCTATGGGGACCGCTGTCCGAGAACTTCGGGGCGCCTCACCCCTAGTCCGGGACTCGTTCGCTGACCATGACGTCCCCAGCACCTTGATGGGCGTCACCGTGCTCGGCTACAAGGATCAACTCGTCGAGATCGAGGCCGTCGCCGCCGTGCTCGATTCTTGAGCCCACTGACACGCTGTGGCGGCATGTGTGCGACATTCCGCGAGTTCCCCTGAGCCCCGCTGAGTCACTGGCCCGTGGCCATGGGGTTCTTCCTCCCTCGGGTGTTCTGCAGCTCTGTGACGTAACTTCGGAATTCTCGAAGCGTTCTCACTCCGTCCGACCGATCAGCGGTCGGACTGAAGGTGAGGAGGTTCGGGTTGGCGCTGGCAGTCGTACGCGACTGCGCGAGGCGGAGCAGGCATCGCAGTGAAACCCACTCGACCTGCTCAACCCACGGACGAGATCCGGCCTTGGGGCACTTCGGAACCATGGTTGGCGGTACCGCCAACCATGGTTCCGAAGTGCCCCAAGGCCGTACTCCCGCTTCAAAGCGCGTGCGCCCGCCCCCACGATATGGGGGCGGGCGCACGCGCGTTCTTCACTCTGGCACGGCCCGGGGATCCCCGGGTCGGATCATGGGCCAGCCCAGAGGAGAGATCAGGCCCCTGCCGGCGGACCCGTGCGCGGCGCGCAGGCCTGCCGCGGCCGTCAGTGGTCGTTGACGAAGCTGACGGAGTACGAGCCGTTACCGCCCTCCCCCTCGTAGGTGAGGCCGATACGCATTCCCTCGTCCGGGTTGTACTGGCTGCCGTCACTGGCCCGGCGGGTGGCGCAGCTGCCCTTGCCGCCGCTGGCCGTGACCTTGTAGCCCGAGCGGTTTTGGGTGAGGTCGTCGACGGTCACCCAGGCCGAGTGGCCGTTCGTGGACGTGTCGCACACCGAGATGATGTCCCCGTGTTCCTCCACGTAGACCCTGACACCCCTGCCGGAGTACGTGTGGTCCCAGCCGCTGCTGGGCGCTTCGACGGCGCCGGCGGACGGCGCAGTGACCGTGGTCAGCCCGGTCAGGGCGGCGGCACCGAGCAGGGCGGCGGCGGTGCGGCGGCCAAGACGGGCGCGCTTGGCGACGGTGGAGAGTGTGGTGATGTGAGACATGAAGCCTTCTCGGATCGGTGACGTGATGAAGTGATCACTCTATGAGCTGAGCGACGTCGATGTTGCACGAAGGAAGCTGGCTCTGCCTCAGCAGGCCCCGGCCCGCGAGACGGCGCGGGCTGGGGTCAGGTCCCCGAAGTGCCCCAAGGCCGACCCTTGCCTTTCTGAGCAACCGGCACAGGCAACACCGGTGCTCCACCTGCGAATCCAAGGCGCCTCGTGCGGTAGCTCTCTCGACACATAAGCGGAACCATCGCTACCGCCAACCACGGTTCCATTGTTCCAAGCGCCGCCAATTGCATCGGATGCGAACTGGCGACAGTTGGTGTGTCGGCGCCAGCGGAGGCGGATGACACCTCGCTGAACAGGGACGTCCGGCTCTGGCGCGTTGCGCGACCGTAGCGGCTGGCGAGGCTTGATGGCCAGCTGCCGTCACTCGTCCGGATGGATGGCCTGCGGTTTCGCCGTCGACTCGCATCCGATGCGGTTTTCTCGCATTGGATGCGAGCTACGGAGAGTGGTGGACGGTGAGGTTCAACGGGACGGTTCCGGGGAGCGAAGGCCCAACAACTGTTGCGAATGAGCTGGTGGGCAGTCAGATCGACTTTCCACGGGGCTGCGGGTAGCCGATCTCCGAGATGTCCTGGGCCAGGTCCGCCATGCTGACCTCTATGTTCAACGACGAGACGAGTTCCTGGCCCAGCGGCCGCAAGGCATACACATCGCTCACGGCTCCCAGGTCCACAGAGACTTCGTAGTAATCCTCGGCGAAGCGCTGGAACGCTTCAGGAGATCGGTCGACCAGGAGCTCGAACAGCCTCGTCGCCCCGTCAGGGTCAGCACGGTCCGAGGGGAAGTCGATCGTGCCGTGGTGCCACTGATCGTCCTTCGCCTCACGCCACAAGCAGGCCGTTACGACGGGCACACCGTCCTCGTCGGTAAACGCAGGCTCCTCGACGAAGGGCTTGAATGCCTCGGGAACATCGTCGATCACTCCCGGCCAAGGCTCGCCATCGTGGCCATACGGGCTCATCGGTGACTCGTGCCCAAAGCCGCGGACATAGTGGGCTTGATCCGCTTTGACGGACATTCGAGATCAGGGGTTCAGCCCCGGGAGGATGTCCATCATGGAGAGCATGGGGAAGAAGAAGCCTCGCCGCCCTCGTCGTTCGTTTACGCCGGAGTTCAAGGCCGAGATCGTCGGGCTGTGCCGACGGGGTGACCGCTCGGTCGGGCAGGTCGCCAAGGACTTCGAGCTGACCGAGACCGCGGTGCGGGACTGGGTCAAGCAGGCCGAGGTCGATGCGGGCGAGCGCAACGGGCTGACCAGCAGTGAGCGCGAGGAACTGGCCGCGTTGCGGCGGGAGAACCGCCGGCTGCGCGAGGATGTCGACGTACTCAAGCGGGCCACAGCTTTCTTCGCGAAGGAGACCCGGTGACGGTGCACCCGTTCATCGAGGCGGAGAAGCAGGCAGGTCACAGCGTCAAACGGGCGTGTGAGCTGATGAAGGTCTCCCGGACCGCCTTCTATGCCCGTCGCTCCGGCCTGCCTGGCCCCCGTGCAGTGCGGGATGCCGAGCTGACCAAGCAGATTGTCGAGGTCCATGCGAAATCGCGCGGAACCTATGGGGCCCCGCGCGTGCACGCCGTGCTCATGCGCGAGGGTGCCCGGTGCGGTCGCCGTCGTGTCGCACGACTGATGCAGGCCGCAGGACTGCAGGGCCGGCACCGCAGACGACGGCATTTGACCACGATCCCTGATCCCAGGGCTGCCTTCCGTCCCGACCTCATCGTCCGGGACTTCCAGCCCGACCGCACCGGGCTCGATGCCCGCTGGTGCGGCGACATCACGTATGTCCCGACCGAGGAGGGCTGGCTCTATCTGGCCACGGTCATCGACATCGCCTCCCGGCGCGTGGTCGGCTGGGCAACCGCCGATCACCTGCGAACCGAGCTGGTGGCCGACGCGCTGACAGACGCCTGCCGGCAGCGTCGCCCCACCCATCCCGTGATCTTCCATTCGGATCGCGGCTGCCAGTACACCAGTCAGCAATTCGCCTCGCTGGCAAGCGAGTTCGGGATTCGACTGTCGGTCGGCCGCACCGGTCAGTGCTGGGACAACGCGCTCGCCGAGTCGTTCTTCTCGACCATCAAACGCGAACTGCTCGGCACCTCCGCCTGGCCCAGCCGGGCCGCCGCCCGCACCGCGATCTTCGATTTCATCGAGGGCTGGTACAACTTGCACCGATTGCACAGCAGCCTCGGCTACCTCAGCCCCGCCGAGTACGAGACCGCACTCGCAGCCTGACCACCACACCAATGGTGTCCGTCAAAGCGGAGGAAGCTCAGTAGTACCGGCTTTCCCAGTCCGGGCTCAGGATCGCATCGAGCATCGCAAGCGAGCGGCACAAGTCTCGAAGGTTGGCGATGGTGGGAAGCTGGCGGGCTACGTCATAGACAGTCACGGGCACATCCAACCGGATGCCTCTGACATCCGCCGCCCGCTGGCAGGCGTCACGATCAGTAGCAATTCCAGAACCGGACAGGCCAACACGCGACAATTGAATACGCGAGCCCACCAGTACCGAGGCCGAGATCATGGACAGATGCTGTCGACCGAACCATCAGCCCGCGAGCTTCAGGACCGCGCCGTTCTCTGGAGCATGGGCGAGATCTGCGCAACCGACGTCGTCACTGCTGCCTGTGATGCACTCGTTGCCGGCCTCGACAGTCCTGCTCTGCGGACCCTGGCCGCGTGCACACGCGCGGAGGCGGATTACGACGTCCCCGACCTCCTTCCCCCAGCACTCGACGAACTGGGCCTCATCTTTCACCCAGTGGGCAGCGTTGCCGGACAGGAAGCCGTCGCACGGACGCTTGCCGCCCGGATGCTGGCCGGCGAGCTGACGCCTCGCGAGCTGGCCTTCCGGATCCACCAGCGCTTCGGGCACGAGCTGTCTCTGGCCGAGCGACTCGCGAATCTGGACGATGAGTACGACCTCTTCCAATACGACGGCGACGGAACACCGGCCCGGGTCGACGCCGATGTCACGGCCGAAGCTCTTCGGCTTGCGCAGCATCCTCGTGTTCCAACCGAACCCACGGGTCCGCCGGCCTGATGCAGACCGGTGGACCCGTGGGTTCAGGCTGAAGGGCCTTCGGTTTCCTTGAACCCACGGGGATCATGGGGCGTGACCCAGATGTCAGAAACCCGCCGCGGGGTGATCTTGGGCTCCTGACGGGTCGCCAACAGCGCGCGTCGTTATGGCGCCGGGGCCGCGGGTCCCACCGCGTGCATGGCGGGCTGGTGTGCCTGCGGCATCTTTGGTGAAGTCGTTGTCCCGAGCGGCTGCAGGACTCCATGATCCTGCCGTGGCCTTTTCATTCCTGCGCAAGCGCCAGGCCCCACGGGGCCGGTACACCCCGAACCTCTGGCCCGTATGGATCATGGCGCCGCTGGCCCTCGCCGCGGCCGGTGTCCTCGGGTGGGGCATCTTCGCCTACGCGTACGACCACTTCGCGATGGCGGCCGCTGACCAGAAGCCACCCCAGCCGGTCAACATCAATGACGTCCTCAAAGCAACCGTCACCGCCCTGACCCTGATCGGTGCCGTCCTCGCCGGTCTCTACGCTTACCGCAAGCAGCTGCTGTCCGAGGGCGACGCACACCGCGCAGACGCAAGCCAACTCGCCGACCGCTATACCGCTGCCGCCGAACAACTCGGCCACGAGCAAGCCGCCGTCCGCCTCGCCGGCATCTACGCCCTCGCCCGTCTCGCCGACGACTGGGAAGAGCAACGCCAGGTCTGCATCGACGTCCTGTGCGCCTACCTCCGCATACCCTACGAACCCGACCCGATGACCCCCGGCTACAAAGTGGGCGAGCGCGAGGTCCGGCACACGATCAATCTCGTCATTCGGGGCCACTTGCAGCAGCCGGACTCCCCCACTGCCTGGTGTACGTACCACTTCAACTTCAGCGGTATGGCTTTCGACCGCTTCGACTTCGACTTGTCGAGCTGAGCTTCCTCCGCTTTGACGGACACCATTGGTGTGGTGGTCAGGCTGCGAGTGCGGTCTCGTACTCGGCGGGGCTGAGGTAGCCGAGGCTGCTGTGCAATCGGTGCAAGTTGTACCAGCCCTCGATGAAATCGAAGATCGCGGTGCGGGCGGCGGCCCGGCTGGGCCAGGCGGAGGTGCCGAGCAGTTCGCGTTTGATGGTCGAGAAGAACGACTCGGCGAGCGCGTTGTCCCAGCACTGACCGGTGCGGCCGACCGACAGTCGAATCCCGAACTCGCTTGCCAGCGAGGCGAATTGCTGACTGGTGTACTGGCAGCCGCGATCCGAATGGAAGATCACGGGATGGGTGGGGCGACGCTGCCGGCAGGCGTCTGTCAGCGCGTCGGCCACCAGCTCGGTTCGCAGGTGATCGGCGGTTGCCCAGCCGACCACGCGCCGGGAGGCGATGTCGATGACCGTGGCCAGATAGAGCCAGCCCTCCTCGGTCGGGACATACGTGATGTCGCCGCACCAGCGGGCATCGAGCCCGGTGCGGTCGGGCTGGAAGTCCCGGACGATGAGGTCGGGACGGAAGGCAGCCCTGGGATCAGGGATCGTGGTCAAATGCCGTCGTCTGCGGTGCCGGCCCTGCAGTCCTGCGGCCTGCATCAGTCGTGCGACACGACGGCGACCGCACCGGGCACCCTCGCGCATGAGCACGGCGTGCACGCGCGGGGCCCCATAGGTTCCGCGCGATTTCGCATGGACCTCGACAATCTGCTTGGTCAGCTCGGCATCCCGCACTGCACGGGGGCCAGGCAGGCCGGAGCGACGGGCATAGAAGGCGGTCCGGGAGACCTTCATCAGCTCACACGCCCGTTTGACGCTGTGACCTGCCTGCTTCTCCGCCTCGATGAACGGGTGCACCGTCACCGGGTCTCCTTCGCGAAGAAAGCTGTGGCCCGCTTGAGTACGTCGACATCCTCGCGCAGCCGGCGGTTCTCCCGCCGCAACGCGGCCAGTTCCTCGCGCTCACTGCTGGTCAGCCCGTTGCGCTCGCCCGCATCGACCTCGGCCTGCTTGACCCAGTCCCGCACCGCGGTCTCGGTCAGCTCGAAGTCCTTGGCGACCTGCCCGACCGAGCGGTCACCCCGTCGGCACAGCCCGACGATCTCGGCCTTGAACTCCGGCGTAAACGAACGACGAGGGCGGCGAGGCTTCTTCTTCCCCATGCTCTCCATGATGGACATCCTCCCGGGGCTGAACCCCTGATCTCGAATGTCCGTCAAAGCGGATCAAGCCCAAACTGCCACTTTCAAGGTGGGCTCGGTTTCGGCGGCGCGACGTTCAGGGATGGTGTGGTCAACCTCCGGAACGCGACGTTCAGTGGTGGCGCGGCCACCTTCTTCCGCTCAGAGTTCAGCGGCGGCACGGTCGACTTCGCCCACTCGACGTTCAGTGGCAGCAGGGTCTTCTTCACCCGTTCAACGTTCAGTGGCGGCAGCGTCTTCTTCGAAAACGCAGAGTTCAGGGGCGGCACAGTCCTCTTCGCCGACGCAGAGTTCAGGGGCGGCACGGTCGACTTCACCCGCTCGGCTCTCACAGGCGGCACGGTCACCTTCGAGAGCCCCACATTCGGCGGCACCGTGTTTGGATGGGGCCCTCTTCCCATACCAGCGGGCGCCTAGACCATAAGGGTGCAGTGCCGGACACGGATGAGACGTGCCCGTGATCATTCCACGGCGGAGTTCAGGCATATCTGGGTTACGCCGCGTGATCAGCAGCCTTCACCAACGGCATCCCGATGCTGCGCTGGCAAGAGATCCAGTGCCTCCCAAACTCATCAACACCGCCCCTCCGTGGGTTGAGGCGCCTCCCAAACCCATCGACATGTGACTTCACTACTGCTCGACAAAGCCAGCCCGAGCCAACCCCTCTCTGTCAGCCTTGGGTGAGACATCCCGTTCTGCGGGGTTAGCCTGAGAGGGCACGACAGGAGAACCGTCCCTTATGCCCAGCACAGAGCCCGTCGGGTTCGACCCGGCGCCGAGGCCGAAGCGCCGCACTTTCACCTCGGAGTACAAACTGCGGATCGTCGCCGAGTACGACTCCGCGCCCAGGAACGAGAAGGGTGCGGTGCTGCGCCGGGAACGGCTTTACCACTCGCACGTCAAGGAGTGGCGGGCCGCCCGGGACGCCGGGGCCCTGGAAAACCTGGTCGACCGCCGGACCAGTCCCGCCCGGGCGAAGAAGTCCGCCGCGGAGGTGGAGAACGAAAAGCTGCGGCAGCAGGTGGAGCGGCTGCAGAAGGACCTGGCACGGAACAAGGCCGCACTCGAGGTGATGGGAAAAGCTTCTGCGCTCTTGGAAATGATCTCCGAGAGCGCGGACTGAAGCGTGCCGCCGACCCTGTCGTGGACGAGGCGTTTACCGGCGTCGAGGCTCAGCTGGGCATCACGGCCGCCTGCCGGCTGACCGGCCGCTCCCGCGCCACGCACTACCGCCGGCTCCGGCCGGCACCACCGCGCAGAACACGTACCCCGCAGGTGCAGCCGTCGGCCCTGACGGCCGAAGAGCGGTCTGCGGTACTCGAGTTGATGAACGGCGACGAGTACGCCGAGCTGGCGCCCGCACAGATCTGGGCCCGCGAGCTGGATGCCGGGCGCTATCACTGTTCCGTCTCGACGATGTACCCGATCCTGCGCGAGCAGGATCAGTCCGGTGAGCGCCGACGGCAGGCCACCCATCCCGCCAAGGCGGTGCCCAAGCTGGTCGCCACCGGGCCCTCGCAGGTGTTCACCTGGGACATCACGAAGGCGGCCGGGCCGGTCAAGGGCGTCTGGTATCACGCCTACGTGATCATCGACATCTTCAGCCGGTACATCGTCGGCCACACCGTCGAGCGAGCCGAGTCGGCGCTGCGGGCAGAGGAGTTGATCCGCGAGACCATCGCTCGTAACGGCATCGTGCCCCAGACCGTGCACGCGGACCGCGGCACCTCGATGACGTCGAAGAAGGTCTCCCAACTACTGATCGATCTGGGGGTGACGCGGTCGCACTCGAGGCCGAAGGTCTCCAACGACAACCCTTACAGCGAGGCCCAGTTCAAGACCACGAAGTACATGTCGGACTATCCCGAACGGTTCGATTCGCTGGCCCACGCCCGCGAGTGGTTCGACGCGTTCATCGCGTATTACAACCATGAGCACCGGCACTCGGGTATCGGCTGGCACACCCCCGCCTCCGTCCACTTCGGGACCGCCGAGGAGGTCCGCGACCAGCGCGCGGTCACCCTCGCCGAGGCATACGCCCGCCACCCCGAACGCTTCGGCCGCCGCCCCAGACCACCCGAGATACCCCAGACGGCCTGGATCAACGACCCGGCCAAACGCAGGGAACCCGCACCACAAACCTCTGAGGCGCCCCGAAGTTCTCGGACAGCGGTCCCCATAGGATCGAAGTCCAGAACGGCGGAGAGAGCACGTGGCACAGAAGCGTAGGAAGTTCAGTCCTGAGTTTCGGGACGAGGCGGTCAAGATGGTGGTCGTGGAGTCCCGCCCGATTGCCGAGGTCGCCCGAGAGATACAAGTGAACGAGGGAACGCTGGGCACCTGGGTCAGCCGGTACCGGCAGGAGCACGCCGGGGAGGAGCCTCCGCTGAACATCAGCGAACGTGCCCGCCTGCGCGAACTGGAACGCGAGAACCGGGAACTCCGCATGAAGACCGAGTTCCTGGGAAAAGCGGCGGCCTTCTTCGCCCAGGAATACCGGTGACGGAGAAGTGCGAGTTCATCGACGGCGAGGCCGGTAACTTTCCTGTGCAGCGGATGTGCACCTGGGCGGGAGTATCCACGTCAGGTTTCTACCACTGGAGATCGAGGCCATTGTCGGCCACCGCGAAGCGTCGTGCGGAACTGAGGGCTGTCATCCTCCAGGTCTTCTCCGACTCTCAGGAGACCTACGGCTACCGGCGTGTCCACGCCGCGCTCCAGCGGATGAACGTGCAGGCCGGAGCAGAACTGGTCCGCGCGCTGATGCGCGAGCTCGGCCTGGTGCCGTGTCAGCCGCGGCCCTGGCGGGCGACCACGATCGCCGATGATGCGGCGCCGGCCACGCCCGACCTGCTGGCCCGTGACTTCACCGCTGACGCTCCCGGGCGCAAACTGGTCAGCGATATCACCTACGTTCACACCTGGGCCGGGTTCCTTTATCTCGCGACCGTCATCGACTGCCACACCAAAGCGGTGGTCGGCTGGGCGATGGCCGACCACATGAAGACCTCTCTCATATCGGATGCACTCGATATGGCGGCCCGGAACATCGACCTCGCCGAAGGATGCATATTTCATTCCGATCGCGGCAGTCAATACACGTCTCGGGAACTTCGTTGCAAGCTCAGTTCGTTGGGCCTGCGAGCGTCGGTCGGCCGCACCGGTGTCTGCTGGGACAATGCGATGGCTGAATCATTTTTCGGCTCCCTCAAAAACGAACTTGTGCACCGAACTACGTTCCCAACACGCGCACATGCCCACCGGGCTATCGTCCGCTACATCGAGATGTTCTACAATCGAAAGCGCCTCCACTCCGGACTTGGCTACAAGACTCCCGCAGAAGTCCACGCCGAGTACGAAGAGTTGCAGGCAGCGGCATAGGCAGAACCTCAACACCGCTGTCCGAGAAGCGCAGGGCCCCTCAGACAGTCCCTGTGCGAGTGGGGACGATCTGACGGGGCAGGACACGCAGTCGCAACGTCTCGTACGGGGCGTCGAGCGCGGGGGCGGTGGTGACGCAGTCAATATCTCGATGTCCTTGTCAACATCGCTCATCGGAAGCAGCCGCATGCAGGCGAACACGCTCGACACCGAGGTAGGCAGTCGCAGCAGCACGATCCAGCAGCCTGACACGCCCATGCGGCGAACGTTTGCCACTCACGAGAACACACAGTTCAACGGCTATGGATGGGATCTCGGCACCCGCAGGTAGAGCATGACCTGCGGCTTGAAGTGGGGTCCTCCGCGCTCCTTGGCCATCATGGTGACGGCCGCGGTCATGTCTCCGCCCACCGGGTCTCGACGACTGCCTGCCGGCTGGGGGCGCCCACTTGGCGACGGTGCAGGCCTGCTCGACCGGGACCTCATCGGCGATGGCGGAGAGGTTCAGGATGTCGGCGATGGGTAGAGGGTGCTCGCATTCTCCTGGGGTTTGGGCCGATTCCTGCCGCACGGGCCCTCCGCGAACGCGCGGATCAGGTTTTCCGTGGTGCGGGTGACGAACAGTCCGGTGCGTGCGTCCATGCCATGGTTGCGGCCGTTGTCCTGAGTTCCGGCCATGAGGGCCTCGACCCATCGCATCGTCCCGGATGCGAAGACGCCCGCTCCGCTCGGCACGGTGTAGTACGCGGAGTCGGCATGGCTTGGCGCGCCCTTGCAGAAGACAGGGGAGTGCGCAATGACCTCGAGCGGCGCCGGGGTGGGCATCCCGGGGGTGACCCGGTCGTATTCCACCCCGACCAGATGGTCGAAGGAGTCTCCGCGTCTGACTCCGGTCCCTTCGAAGAGCCAGTGATCGTCGGCATGGACCACATACGGAGCGTCGACCGGATAGCCCTCGTAGAGGACGCCGGTCAGGGAGGATTCGGGGTCGGCTCCGGGCTGCCGTCGAAAGTCGTTGGTCGGCATGGTCGGATGGTCGGTCAGGTGCGGGTCCGCCCGGTAGTCGGTTTTGTAACAGACCACTGTGCGTGCGTCGCCGGTGGGTCCCCGCTCCAGCCTGATCCGGCGGAAGCAGGCATTGGCACCGAGGAAGGCCACATTGGTACCGGAGTCACGAGCCCGGGTCACGTGGTCCCGTTGCTGTTGGCTCCAGTACTCGTCGTGCCCGAGGGAGAGCGCCGCGCGCGCGCCGTGAAGCACGCCGGGTTCGCGGTGGACGTCCACTCCCGTGGTGTAGGCGAGCGGAATTCCCAGCCGCTCCGCGAGCACCACTACCGCCCTCTCGTAGACCATGAACTTCTCGGCGCCGCTGCGGTCATAGGGCCGGTCGAAACTGACCGCGAGCGACCGTGTCCCGTACGCACCGTCCTGGCCGTGATAGAGGCTGTACCCGCCCCACGCGTTGTATGCCTGCCAGGTCGACACCGCGTGCATCAGGACGGTCCTGCCCGCGCCGGACGCCGAACGGACGATCAACGGCACGTAGCGCTGGTGCCCATTGTCCGCTTCCAGTCGAAGCAGGTACGCCCCCTCCGGCCAGCCGTCGGTGCGTACGCCGAGCGTGCGGTTCCAGTCGGCCTGCACTGTACGAGTGACCTCCAGCAGCCGGAGCCGGGCCTGGACCGATCCAGGGATACGGCCCGAACGCCACACCAGGCGCGCTTGCTGTCCCCCATACCAGCCGACCCGGAAGGCCGAGACCCGGAAGCCGGAAGCGCTCGTAGACACGTACAAACCGAACTCCTCGCCCGGCAGCACGCTGAATCTGTCGGTGTATCCCTGGACAGCCTCGGGCGCTCCTTCCCAGCGGATACGCCAGTCGGGGTTTCCCACGCGCGTTCGCTCACCGTCCCCGGTGAACCGGGTAGAACCGGGCGAGGCGGTCTCGGTGCGGGCCCCCTTGGCACCGGAGGGGCGGCAGCCGGCCGCCATCGCACCAGCCACAGCAACGGCGAGAAAATGCCTGCGCTCCAGAGGACCAAGCGCTTCGGCATCCTGCCTTCCGGCCCGCTTCATGCCATCCACCACGTGTTCCCGCCGCGACACCGTCACAGCCCATCGTCACCCGGCGCGCGCCCGCGGACGAGTCAAATCGGGCACACGGGTGCGACCGTGAGGCGGTATATCGATACTCATTGATGATGCCGCCGACAGCCCTGGGCCGGATCCGGGGCCGTCCACAGCATCGCGCGTGCGCTGCTCCGCGGCGCATTCCGGCCGCTCGCGCAACCCGCCGCCGCCGACCCCCGACCGCGCCGCCGGGCCCGAACCGCAGGATGCCTCGCAGAAGCTTCCCCCCGAAAGCCCCGCACACCGGCTCCGCGCGACGACCGCCCGTGGCGCACCAGCAGCCCGCACGGCGAGAGCCCCGCCCAAGCCCTGGGATCGACCGCTTCCGGGGCCGCCACCCGGCCCCGGAAGCCGGGGCCGGCCCGCACTATTACCTTTGCCACACTTTCAGTGCTCTAGTTTTACTTGCGCACGACTTAAGTGCCGGATAGGTTCCTTGCAGGTTGAACCGCAGGGTGAGCCACTTCGCCGCCCATCCCACCACCTGTTGAACCGGTGACGCACAGATGCGTGAAATTCACCGACGCCAAGAAACAAAGGACATCCCCATGGATCTGAAACTCGAAATGATCGTGCTGCCCGTCTCCGACATCGACCGGACCAAGGCCTTCTACGAGGCGGTGGGATTCCGCCTGGACGTCGACTACACAGCCAGTGACGACTTCCGGGTGGTCCACTTCACCCCTCCCGGCTCCGAATGCTCGATCATCTTCGGCGAGGGAATGACCTCCACCGCCCCCGGCACGACCCATGGCCTGTACCTCATCGTCACCGACATCGAAGAGGCCCACGCCGAGCTCACCAGCCGCGGCATCGACGTGAGCGAGGTGTTCCACGACGCCGGAGGACTCCTCCACCACGGCCACGACGTCGGAAGCGCCGTCCACCACGGCACGGGCCAGGAACGACTGGCCGGCCCCCACCCCGACCGCACCTCCTACGGCTCCTACCTCACCTTCAGCGACCCGGACGGCAACGGCTGGGTGCTCCAGGAAGTGACGCAGCGCGCCCCCGGCCGCTGACACCACGTCCAACCACCCGACGGTGCAACGGCCATGACCAACCCGGACCGCGGCCACCCCCTTCAGCCCCTGGCCACAGCACCCGCAAAGCCGAACACCCGGACCCCTGCACCGACCCGCCAGGCGCAAAGGCGCGCCCCAACACCAGCGGTCCGACTACCACGCAACCGCGTCAACCGAGCACCGCCCTGCGGATCTCCCCAGTGAAAGCGGGGGAACAACGCGCGGCCAGTTGCCGGGCCGCCGAAACATCCGACCGAGTTACAGAAGCAGCGACGAACGGAGCAGCAATGAACGAGACCACCCGCACCTACGACGTGATCGTCATCGGCGCAGGCCCGGTCGGCGAGAACGTGGCCGAACGCGCCCGCGCCGCAGGGCTCAGCACCGTGATCGTGGAGCGCGAACTCCTCGGCGGCGAGTGCTCGTTCTGGGCATGCGACCCCAGCAAGGCGCTGCTGCGCCCGGTGGTGGCACGGGCCGACGCGCGCCGAGTGCCCGGACTGGGTCAGGCGGTCGCCGGACCGCTGGACGTCGAGGCGGTCCTCGCACACCGCGACAAGATGGCCTCGTACTGGAAGGACGAGGACCAGGTCGACTGGCTGAACTCGGTCTCCGTCGATCTGATCCGAGGCCACGGCCGCCTTGACGGCCCCCGCAAGGTGAGTGTGCAGACTCCCGACGGTGAGACCGTCGCCCTCACAGCTCGGCACGCCGTGGCCGTCTCCACCGGAACCAGCGCGGCTCTGCCCCCCATCCCCGGCCTGGACACCGTTCACCCCTGGACCAGCCGTGAGGCCACCAGCGCCGACAAGGTCCCCGGACGTCTGGCCGTGGTCGGCGGCGGTGTCGTCGCCGTCGAGATGGCCACCGCCTGGCAGGCGCTCGGCTCCCAGGTGACCATGCTGGTTCTCGAGGACGCGTTGCTGCAGCGGATGGAGCCGTTCGCCGGAGAGCTGGTCACCGACGGCCTGCGGCAAGCCGGCGTCGACATCCGGTTCGGGACCTCCGTAACCTCCCTCGCCCGCGAGGGCGGCGAGGTCCGGATCACCCTGGCCGACGGCGGACATCTCGCGGCGGACGAGATCCTGTTGGCCACCGGCCGTGCTCCGCGAACCTGGGACCTGGGGCTGGAGACGATAGGTCTCACCCCGGGCGACTGGCTGAAGGTGGACGACACCTTCCGAGTGACCGACGTCGCCGACGGCTGGTTCTACGCCGTCGGCGACGTCAACCACCGCGCCCTGATGACCCACCAGGGCAAGTACCAGGCCCGGATCGCGGGTGCGGTCATCGGCGCCCGGGCCAAGGGCGAGCCGGTCGACGACACCCGGTGGGGTGCGCACGCGGCCACCGCCGACAGCGCCGCCGTCCCGCAAGTGGTCTTTACCCACCCGGAAGTCGCCGCCGTTGGCCTGACCACCCGCGAGGCGGAGCAGAGCGGGCGTCGGATCAAGGTGGTGGACTACGACCTCGCACACGTTGCGGGCGCCCACCAGTACGCCGAGGGATACCGCGGCCAGGCCCGTATGCTCATCGATCTGGACCGTAACACCGTGGCCGGAGTCACCTTCGCCGGGCCCGGCGTAGGTGAACTGCTGCACTCGGCCACCATCGCCGTCGCGGGCGAGGTTCCGATCGACAGGCTCTGGCACGCCGTACCCGCCTTCCCCACGATCAGCGAGGTCTGGCTGAGGCTGCTGGAGACCCACCGAGGCTGAAGGCAGCCGCTGCGGGGATGCGTGATTACGTACGCGGGCTGCTCGCCCCGGTCGCCCGAAAGAACAGCTGGCAGCTGGCCGAGCAGGCAGGCCACGCCACTCCCGACGGTCTGCAGCACTTGCTGGCCGGCGCGAAATGGGAGCCCAACGACATCCGCGATGACCTGCAGCAATACGTCGCCGGCAAGCTCGGCGAGGACGACGGTGTCCTCATCATCGACGACACCGGCTTCATCAAGAAGGGCACTACCTCCACCGGGGTCCAGCGCCAATATTCCGGCACCGCCGGCCGCACCGAGAACTGCCAGATCGGTGTCTTCGCCGCCTACGCCTCCGGCCGCGGATGGGCCCTGGTGGACCGGGAGTTGTATATCCCCAAGTCCTGGGCCGAAGACCGCGAACGCTGCCGCGCGGCCAAAATCCCCGACGACCAGGCGTTCGCCACCAAGGGCGAACTGGCCCGGCGCATGGTGCTGCGTGCCCTCGCCTCGTCGCTGCCCATCACCTGGGTCACCGCGGATTCCGCCTACGGACAGGAAAGTCGCTTCCGCCGACTGCTGGAGCAGTCCGGCGTCGGCTATGTGCTGGCCGTCCCCAAGTCCCAGTTCACCGTGGGCTGTCCCCGCATCGAGGGTCTGTTCGCGCAAGCCCCGGCCGAGGCGTGGGAGAAGATCTCATGCGGCGACGGTGCGAAGGGACCGCGCGTCTACCACTGGGCGGCAGTGCGGCTGCCAGCCGTTGCCGAGTTCGACTACCAGGGCGAAGTCCCGCACCGGATACGGTGGGCGTTGGCCCGCCGCAGCATCTCCCGCCCGGACGAGATCGCCTGCTACCTCGCCTACACACCCGTGGAGATCACCGGCCGGGAGTTGGTGCGGATTGCCGGGTCCCGCTGGGCAATTGAGGAGTGTTTCCAGGCGGCGAAGAACGAGTGCGGGCTGGACCAGTACGAAGTCCGCCGTTACGTGGGCTGGTATCGGCACATCACCCTGGCCATGCTCGCCCACGCCTTCCTGGCGGTCACGGCCCACCAAGCCGACGACAGCCCTTAGGCGCGCTCCCTCTCGCTACCTGGCCTCTTTCGAGACCGGGGTAGCTGTGTCGACACTCGCCTTCCCACGTTCCATGCAGAAGCCGCAGACCGGACTCGCGCCGCCTCCATGCCGGACACCACCTGGCCAATAGACGGGAACCCGCCAGGCTCATCCCGGCGCCATTTAACCGCCCCGGTTTTGATGTCAGTTGCTTGTTTCGACACGTCGTCAGCGGTTCGCTCTCGCTCGCCTTTCCGGTCCCCACCTGACGCCTCTCGGACGCCTTTTCCTCAACGCTCACCACGGCGGACTTCAGCCAACGCAGCTTGAGGCGGTTTGGCGTCTCCCCCCGAAGGGCGACGCCGAAGGGCCACAAAACCTTCATCATCTGCACAGCACCGCATCAAGTGGGTCTACCTACATCAACCTCACTCTCTGCGCTCGTGGCGCACTTAAACGACAAGCCCATCGTGCCCCCGTTGCCGTCTATCGGCCGGAGTCAGCTGGCGGTAGTCGCGGGTACCTCGCCCTGCCGGTCGACAACCCCGCGTTCCATGACGGCGTCGATGCCGAGCAGCACGTCGTCCGTAGTACCCCTGGCGTTGGCCTTGTGGCTGATGAGGTACCCCTGCGAACCGGCGTAGGCGAGAGTGTCCTTATTGAAGATCAACACGGAGCGGGTGGCGGAACGGGTGTCCCTGCGGGTGATGCCGATGCCGTGTCGTCCGGCCGCGTCGGTGGCGTCGGGGATCCAGGTGATGCCGGGAATCTTCGCGGCGGCCTTGTAGAGGGCGGAGGCTGTCGCGGGCGGCATGATCACACTGCCCAGCAGGTCGCCGACCGTCCCGAAGACGGCCTCGTCCTTCGAGTCGCCCTTTTCCACCCTGGTCTGGGTGTAGAGCAGTTCGAGCAGGGCGTCGGGGTCGGTAGGCAGCGAGGCGAGCCACGTGTAGGTGGGGTACCACAGACCCGGTTGCACGGGAGATGTGGTGGTGATAGGACCCAGCTGACCAGGCATTACGGCGTCTTTCCCACTCGATCGAAGCCAGCCGACCGTGGTCACCGGGCCGGGCTTCTGAGACATCCACCGCTCTTCGTTGTGCGCCGCGCCGAGCACCACCCGGCCGCCGAGAGTTCCCTTGTTCTCGCGCGCCAAGCGCCGGACATATACGAACTGGTCTTCCTTCACCGGCGTCGCGTCCGTCTTCATGGCCGCGTCGGCAATCCGGCCAAGGGTGACTGACGCGTTGATTACCCGGGCCGGTGAGGAGACAGGGGGCTTGGCCGTCGGGGCAGAGGTGTGATCGCTGCCGGAGAACGTGACGACCAGGGCACCGGCCAAGGCCAGTGACGTGGCGGGCACCATCAGGGCCAGGCGCGGCAGCCGGCGGCGGGAAGCGGGTGACGTTTCGCCGAGAGAGTGGTGATCGCGATCGATCTGCTGCATCAGAATGTCCTTTTGGTGAAGATGGCGGCTCGGCGAGAGGTCCCAGTAGACCGGAGCAGCCAGCAGTTCTTCTGTCTCACTCCGGGCAAAGCCGGCGCGCGAGTGGTCGGCGTTCAACGGGTTTCCTCCTGCAGGAACAGGGCCGCGATTGCGGCTTCACTCTCTTTCTCTCCGCGACGGCCGCGCGGTTCCCGACGTTTTCGCGACATCGCGCTCAAGCTGTGGCCGGCCAGCCGGGCCCGGGCACGCGAGAGCCGCGACCTCACCGTGCCGACCGGAACACCCAACGCCTCGGCGGCCTGCTGGTAGTCCAGCCCGGCACCCACGCACAGAGCGAGCACCTCACGATCCGCCCGACCCAGCCGCCTCAGGGCGTCATGAACCAACCCGAGGTGACGGGCATCATCGACCCGGCCGGCCGTCTCATCCGCGAAGTCCTCCACCGGCCGGGGCTCCGGGCTACGCGCCAGAAAATTGAGCCGCCGGCGCAGAGCGCGGTTGGCGTTGTGCGCCTTGTGCGTGGCGATACCGAGCAGCCACGGTGCGAGGGAACCACCGTCCAGATCCACCGACTCCCGGGTGTGCCAGGCACCGAGAAAGGTCTCGGACACCACTTCCTCGGCCTCCGACCAGTTGCCGGTCAGCCTCAGGGCATGTCTGTAGACAGCGCGAACGTTCTGGTCGTACAGGTCGGCGAACGCCGCACGGTCCCCCGCCCGCACGCGCGCTCGCAACGACTCACTGGGTTCTGTATGCCTCACACCTATTAACTCTCCGCCGACACGACCTCGTTCCCGTGTCCTGCGCCACACCACCGCGAGAGGGACAGGACGAAGTGCCGCCGAAACACGAACAGGACAGACCCCCGGCAATACGCTCTCATTGTCCACGGACAGCCAGGACGAACCAGGGTCGGGGTCAGCCCCTCGTGAACCCGTTCGCGGTCCAGTGAAAAAGGTCGCTGATCTCGCTGGGCGTCTCCCGCACCCGTGAGCAACCGACGGCACTATCACGACTGGCATCGTTCACCGGGCCGTCTCAGTTTCCGTCTCATTCATCCACGGCCAAGGCCGTTCACGGGGGTCCACAGCTCCGAACCATGTACCTCCGCAAGCGACCACGTAGATCCCGCAGGTGCCCCAGGGTCCCGCTCGAACTCCTAAAGCGGATGTCATCGCACCACGGAACGCTCTCCCGGGGCCCATCGAGATTCCACCGACCTCAGTCGCCTATGCGGCGATCGTTGCCCGAATGGATGAGCAACGTGCGCCGACGCGCTTTCTTGAGCTGCTCCAGAAGGGCGGCATACACGTCATCCGGCGTCTGTCATCGCGAGTCGTCCCAGTCCACGCCACGTATGGCTCAACTGCTGCCAATGCCCTGCGCATTTCTTGGGTCGCCTCATAGAACCTCTCAAACCCCCTGAGAGGAAGTTCAAGGAAGTAACGAATAGCTTCGTCGCTAACTCCGAGCTCATGCTGGTTCACAGACCTCGGATAGTTTGCTGCCAGTTGCGCTCGCCTCACACATGCAATCGCGTGATCGATAGCCTCTCGACGAGACGTCTGCCAACCGAAGCGTGTAGTGGCCAGCGGAGCGAACACGGCGCCCACTAAGGGCTGTCCCGTAACCCCTGGCGGGCGCACGACGACAGCTACGGCACCTCGCCGCGTTGTCGGAACGCCCGTATACGCCCAGTATGCGGACGTCCCTCCGCCTTGCGATGCACCGCATCTGACGCCGCGCGCTGATCCACCAGGGATTACGGGACCGCCCTTAGAACACCTGTCAGCGCGAGCACAGGTCCGAGCCAAGGCATGGTTTGCATGGTCCCTTGAACCGCTCCGGGATCGGTGGAGGCTCTATGCGTTGGCTCCAGCCGCCGGTTGGGGCGGGTGTTGAGCGTAGTAGTTGGTCTCGTGTTCGTGGGGCGGGATGGTCCCGATCGCGGTGTGCAGACGCTGGTTGTTGAACCAGTCGACCCATTCCGCGGTCGCGAGCTCGACATCGGGCAGGCCGTGCCAGGGCTTGCGGGGCTTGATCAGCTCGGTCTTGTAGAGGCCGATCTGGGACTCCATGAGGGCGTTGTCCAGGGCGTCGCCGACAGTGCCGATCGAGGCGTCGATCCCGGCCTCGAGGAGGTGGGCGGTGAAGGCGAAGGACGTGTACTGACTGCCCGCATCGGAATGATGTATCAGCCCAGGTCCGGCGGGGTTTCCGGCCCCGGCACCTCATACACCGGGGGGATCACCGCAGGTGTCGCTAGCCCGCCCGGTGCAGCCCGCTTCAGGCATGAGGGATGGGTAGGTCCAGTGCGACCGTTTTACCCCGGCCGTTGGGAGTGCTGTTCCACGCGGTGCTCAGGGCTTCCACGATGAGGAGGCCGCGGCCGTGCTCGGATTCCGCTTTCTCTTCCTCGGCCAGGGCCAGGGGTGAGGGGACGGGCGGGTTGCTGTCGGAGTCCCGTACCTCCAGCCGGACGCGGTCGGGGAATGCCCGCAGACATACGTCGACGTCGCTGCCCGCGTGGATGAGGGCATTGGTGACGATCTCGCTGGCGATGAGCTGGAGGTCCTCCGACAGAGCTTCCAGTCCCCAGGAAGTCAGGTGGTCGTCGACGAAGGTGCGTGCCGCCTTGACCCCGTGCAGGTCGCGGCGCTGGATGCGCAGGCGCCCTGTCCGCAGCACGCTCTGGCCACCGGCCCCTTCGTAGCGGGCCAGGAGGAGTACCGCGTCGTCGCGACGTTGGCGGGGGCCCAGTGTGTCGGCAATGAGAAGGTCGGCCAATTGTTCGAGGTCAGTGTCGAATTCGCGACTGCCGGAGTCGAAAAGTGCTCGGGCGTCGGGGTCGGTTTCGTCGCAGCCGGTCAGCCCGTTGGAGTACAGCATCAGTACGGATCCGGGCTCCAGGGTGTGCTCGCGTTCCCGGTAGGCGTATTCCGTGGTGACACCCATGGGCAGGTTGGCCGACGCCTGGAGGGTGCCGATGCTTCCGTCGGGCCGTTGCACCAGCGGTTCAGGGTGGCCGGCCAAGGCCACTTTGGCCGTGCCGTCGGCCGTGTCCAGGGTGATGACGCAGCAGGTGACAAGAAGATCCGTCCCGAGTTCGGCGAGCAGCCGGCTGGTCCGGTCGATTACGGCCGTGGGTTTGTGCCCTTCGGTCGCGTAGGCGATCATCGCGCTGCGCGCCTGGCCCATGACGGCGGCGCTCTCTATGTCATGGCCTTCCACATCGCCGACGACCAGTACGACCCGTTCGCCCGGCCCCTTGATCACGTCGTACCAGTCCCCGCCCACGCTTGAGGTGAGCGTGGCGGGCCGGTATCGCGCCGTGGTGGTCAACCGGGGCAACTCAACGAGTGTGGACGGGAGGAGACGTCGCTGAAGACATTCGGCGACTTCGTGCTGCTTCGCGCTCAGTTCGACCCGATCCACCGCTGCGCCCAGCGATCCCGCCATCATGCCGAGGACGGCTCTCTCCTCGGGCGGGAAATAGCGGGGCCCATCGAAGGCCAGGCAGCAGACGCCGACGATGTGGCTGCTCTCGGTGATGGGCAGGTCGATGACGTGTCTGCTCCCGACGAGCGGAAGGTAGGCCTCCAACTCTTCACGGCCGAAGGGTTCCGAGGCGTCGGCCGACTGACGGTCGCCAGAGATGAACAGTGGACGCCCTCGGAGTGCCTCTGCCGCTGGTGTTCGGACGTCCAGTCTGGCGCCATGCAGGTTGCGGACCAGGCCGGAGGAGGCCCCGCAATGTCCCAGGACCCACAGGCGGCCCTCGCTGGCTGAGGCCAGGGCCAGGGCCCGGGCTCCGAACGGGGACACGATGCAGTGCTGGGCCGCTGCGACAATGTGGTCCAGAGTCGTGGCCTGGTTCAGCATGTCAGAGAGCCGTCGCACTGGGTACATGAGGCTCAGGCCCGCGGAACCAGCGACGCCGGGCACCCCCCAATCCGTCGTGCCGGTGCTCGCATGCCCGTCGAACACCGGCACGAGCGCGGGCATATGCCCCGGTGTGATCACCGTGCCACTGTCCGCCAGCTCGGCGAGAGCCATGGCCAGGTCGTCAGCGATCTTCTTCAAGCCGGTGCAGATCTCCGCCTCGCAGCTGCCGTGGGTTTCCGGTCGGAGGACCGTCAGAGAGCCGAAGCGGTGATCGGCGGCGATGACAGGGGCCGAGAGAGCGATGTACGGATAGGGCAGCACATGCTCCTGGTCCGCATCCGCCAGGTCGGGCTCGGCCAGTACCGCCACGCTTTCCGAGGCCAGGGCACGTGCCGAGGCGTAGGGAGCGTCCAGGCCCATCCGGCCGGGAAACGTGAAGAGGGAAGGCGCGTTGCCGCCGATCATCGCAACCCTGATTTGGCTGCGCTCATCGTCCAGCAGGTAGACCGCCGCCGAGGCGACACCCAGTCGGCGCACCGCCTCACGGAGGGCGCGGTGCAGCGCCACCGCCAGATCGCTGCCGCCGATCCGCGCGGACTTGCCTGTGCCGCAAAGATCTTTGACTGCGCTGCCCGCCTTTCACAAGGCTGCCCCCTATACCGTGAAGTATAGGTTTAGGTCAGCCGACGGGCGGGTCCAACGCGTCGAATGGGGCTGTCCGAACGTGGGGAGTAAACGCTTGAGTTTCGGAGGGTGTGTCAGGCCAGCACACCTTGCGCGAGGCGTCCCGCTGACTGCACGCGTCCCGAGCTGCCACATGCATGGGCGAATGGGGCTGACACGGGCACTGAGGCAGCGAAGGAGCAGGGGAGAGTGGATACGCCGGCGATCGGGTTCTGTGTCCGGCCGATGCTGCCGCCGCCGGGCACTGCGGCGTGCCTCGTGAAGGTGCCACGCAGAGACGGACCGGCCCCCCATATACATGGGTGATGGAGTGTCCTGCATGCCCGACGCCATCAACACATGGGGGCGACCTCGAAGGACTCGTCCTGGGACGACAGCACTCGCATGCCCGTACGGACTGCAAGCTGGTTCACTTGCCGGCGACCGGGTATCGGCTTGTGATCGCGACGCGGTTGAAGGCGTTCATCAGCGTTGACAGCCAGGCGACCGCCGAGACCTGATCTGCAGAGAGGACGGCTGCTGCCGCGTTGTAGTCGTCGTCGCTCACGTGCCCCTCGGACACGTGAGCGATCGCCTCTGTCAGACGTAGGGCCGCGCGGTCGGTCTCGGAGAAGTAACCAGTCTCTTCCCACGCGGGCAGCACTGCGATCCGGTCCGGGTTCTCGCCCTTCTTGAGCGCGTCGCGGGTGTGCATTTTGAGACAGAACGCGCAGCCGTTGATCTGGGACGTGCGGATCTTCAAAAGCTCGACCAGAAGCGGGTCAAGACCTGCCGCGGTGGCGGTGTCTTCCACTGTCGAGGACAGGGCGATAAGAGCCTTGTAATTGGCCGGGTGCTGCTTTCCGATGTTAACGCGCTGCTTCTCAGTCTCTGACTCAGTCATGGGTTCCTCCTCTTCACACGGCCGGACGACCCACAGGGTCAATCTGTGCCATCGCTACGAGCGGCAGTGATACTCAATGGGAATTGCGACTTAAAGCTTCTCGCCGCGCTTTTACTCCCGTCTGACGCCGACCAGGTGCCCGGTCCCATCCGGTGCGCGACAGCTTTCGGCTAAGGGCTGTCCCGTAATCCCGGGTGGATCAGCGCGCGGCGTCAGATGCGGTGCATCGCAAGGCGGAGGGACGTCCGCATACTGGGCGTATACGGGCGTTCCAACAACGCGGCGAGGTGCCGTAGCTGTCGTCGTGCGCCCGCCAGGGGTTACGGGACAGCCCTTAGCTTCGGGCATCCGGTCAAACGTGGAACACCTCCATGGACCAGCAGCCCTGGTAGTCGGCGAGCTTGAGGATGGCATCGGCGCCGCTGACGGGGCAATATCCCTTCGGCTTTGATCCGACACTTGTCGCTCAGCCGTTCATCCGGGCGCTTCCCAGGCGCGGCGGGAAAACCATGAAGCGGATTCGCGGCACCGCGACGCATTAGGCGCATATTTTCTTAATGGAAAGTCCCAGCGCCTGCGCCGCCCATCCCCTCTTGCCGCAAGTTGACAATGGGCGACATGAGACCGCGCGCCGACTTACGAGCGTGCACTCCTACTGTCCGGTTCGAGCCCCGGGCAGGACCTCCAGGCTCGGCAAACAGCTTGTGAGCGTTCACGTTTTTCCCCACGACGAGTGGTTTGAGCGTCATGTAATTCCCCATCCCGAATTCTCCTAATTCCCCAGGGGTACGACGGAGTTCGGGATCGAGGGACCTGGTCATCGCGGAGGCGCGTGGGCAGCTCTCGGCCTGTAGTGCGGATGGCCGATGGGCAGCCCGGATGGCGAGGAGAACGTTCGTCGTGGTCGACATCACCGAGATCTATGTCCACTGGTACGCAGGCCGATCGAAGAGCGAGCTGGCCGCGTCGCTGGGGGTGGACCGCAAGACGATCAGGAAGTACTTGGCACCGGCGGAGGCGTCCGAGATCGTCCCGGGCGGTCCGCCGATGCGAGAGGCCGACTGGGCCAAGCTGATCAAGAGATGGTTCCCTGAACTGTCTGACCGGCGGCTGCGGCAGATCACCTGGCCCGACATCGACCAGCACCGCGACTACATCAAGAACCTGCTGGGGACGGTGACCGTCTCCACGATCCACCAACGGCTGCGGGACGAGCACAAGCTCGACGTGTCGATCTCCTCGTTCCGCCGGTGGGTACATGCCACGTTGCCCGATGAGACGACAAGGTCGCAGGTCACGGTCTTGCGCGATGACGTCGAGCCGGGCTCAGAAGCTCAGATCGACTACGGCCACCTGGGCCAGTGGACCAATCCGAAGACCGGCAAACGGCACCGGATCTGGGCCTTCGTGATGGTACTGCCGTGCTCGCGACACATGTTCGTCCGCCCGGTCCTCTACCTGCACCAGCACGCCTGGACCGAGGCCCACGTCGCCGCCTTCCGCTACTTCGGGGGCGTCCCGCGCCGCCTGGTCCCGGACAACCTGCGGACCGGCGTCGACAAACCCGATCTCTACGACCCGAAGATCAACAAGGCCTATGCCGAACTCGCCACCCACTACGGCGCCTTGGTGGATCCAGCCCGCGCCGCCCGGCCCAAGGACAAGCCGCGGGTCGAGCGGCCCATGCCCTACATCCGGGACTCGTTCTGGCGTGGACGGGAGTTCACCTCGATCGAGCACATGCAGGCCGAGGCTGTCGCCTGGAGTCAGAAGGTGGCGGGCCGACGACAGTGCCGGCCGCTGCAGGGAGCCTCACCGATGGCAGTGTTCGAGGCCGTCGAAGCCCAGACCCTACTGCCGTTGCCACCCACTCCGTTCGTCCTGGCTCGCTGGTCAACAGCGACGGTCGGACCGGACATCCACATCAAGGCCGGCCGCACCCTCTACTCGGTGCCCTGGAAACTGATCGGCCGCCGGGTCGACGTCCGCTCCACCGCCACGATGGTGCAGGTCTTCCTCGACGGCGACCTGGTCAAGACCCACGCCTCGCTTGACCAGGGCAAACGCACCGACAAGGGTGACTACCCGCCGGAGAAGATCGCCTTCCAGATGCGCACGCCAATCTGGTGCCGGACCCAGGCATCCGAGGTCGGGGACGCCTGCCGGACCGTCGTCGACCAGCTACTGGAGGTCAACGCGCTCTACCGTCTCCGCGCCGCCCAGGGGGTCGTCGGGCTGAGGAAGAAGTACGACGAGACGCGGCTGGAGGCCGCCTGCGCGAAGGCAATCACGGTCGGTGATCCGTCCTACCGCACCATCAAGGGCATCCTGATCGCCGGCACCGAGACCGACCCGGAGCCCGAATCAAGCGGAGACGCGGGAGCCGCAGCCTTCCTCCACGGGCCCCAGCGACTGTTCGCCTCCGTCGCCCCGGCCGAGACGGCGGACGACATGCACGACGACCAGGTCCACGGCGAAGCTGAGGGAAGCATCTGATGAGCGTGATGGACACCGCCCTGCGCGAGTCGCTGAAATCCCTGCGGCTCTCGGGAATGCTGGAAACCCTCGACGCCCGCCTCGCCCAGGCCCACGGCGGCGAACTCGGACACCTGGACTTTCTCCAGGTCCTCTGCCAGGACGAGATCACCCGCCGCGAGACCGTCGCCTTCCAACGACGCCTGACACGGGCGAAGTTCGAGCAGCAGGTCACCCTGGAGGAGTTCGACTTCAACGCCTCCTCGAAGCTCCCAGCCGCCCAGATCCGAGATCTCGGGGCCTTGCGCTGGCTCCACTCCGGCGAGTCGGTCATCCTCTTCGGGCCGGTCGGGGTCGGCAAGACCCACGTCGCCCAGGCCCTCGGCCACCTCGCGATCCGCCAGGGCGCCCACGTCCGCTTCGCCAAGACCAGCCGCATCCTCGCAGACCTCGCCGGCGGCCACGCGGACCGCACCTGGGACAAGCGGATCCGCGAACTGGTACGGCCCGACGTGCTCATCCTCGACGACTTCGCCATGCGCCAGCTCAGCGCGGCCCAGGCGGATGACCTCTACGAACTGGTCAGCGAACGGCAGGGACGGTCCCTGATCATCACCAGCAACCGGGCACCCAGCGACTGGTATCCGCTCTTCCCCAACCCCGTCGTCGCCGAGTCGCTCCTGGACCGCCTGATCAACACCAGCCACCAGGTGATCATGAACGGCCCCAGCTACCGCCCCAACAAGCGGCCAAAGAACCCCACTGACAAGACCAAGTAGGAAAATCGGTGGACGTCGTCGGGATACTGCCCTCATGGCCGTCACTCAACAACTTGCCCGCATCCCTGCGGAGTACCTCACCTCCTGCCAGCAGTCAGCTGACGAGTCACCGGATGGAGATCCTCACTGGGATCCACCCACGGCGGACACCCTGGACCTGGACTGGGCGCCGACTCTGCTCGAACGGATCTGCGAGCTGGGAGGTCTCGATGACGTCCACCTCAACGCTCTGCGGCAGTCCACCGAGGGCGATGTTGCAATCGACCTCGGCTTCCTCAACACACACCCGCATGCCATCGGTCCCTTCGGGCCCGCTCCCACGGCCCTCTCCGCGGCTCAGGTGGCTCGCGTCTCGGAACTGCTCTCGCAGATCGACTTGACCGCCCTTCTGGCCGCCTTGCCGACCGACGAGACAGAGGCCGCTTCCTTGATCGGCGACGGGCCGGCCAGGATCGTCGGCGGCCCGAGGAAGTACCTGCTGGGGCACTTCAATGCCCTGCGAGAGTTCTACCGTGATGCATCCCAACGGCACCTTCTTCTCGTGCTGTGGTGGGACTGACACCGGGCGTCCTCCAGTCAGATCACAGCAGCACCCTGGGGAATTACGTGAACTTCCGCCTGGGGAATTGCGTGACCGTCCACACAGCTCACTGGGCTTCGACGGGGCGGCCTTCTTCAGCCGACCGGGCGGTCTGGACCGGCAGGCGAGTGCTGCGCTCGTGGACGTGGGGCGCCGGCGTGCGTTCGATCTGCAGGCTGAGCAGTTCCGGGCGGCTGTAGTGGCCGCGCGCATCCATCAGGCGCTTGCGCAGGTCGATCTGTGCGAAGTCCAGGTCGGCGATCACTTCGCCTTCCCCGGACGTGAGCGGCTCGCCGATGATGCGGCCCTCGGGATCGACGATGGCGGTGAAGAAGCCGCCGGACATCGCACCGACGGGGCCGCCGGTGTCCTTGGCGATCTGTGCCTGCTGGCCGGCATCGAGCCAGGCGGTGGCGTTGACCACGAAGCAGGCCGACTCCAGCGCATGCTGGCGGATGCTGACCTCCATCTGGTCGGCGAACTGCTGGCCGCCGAAGGAGCCGGGGTACATCGCGGCGTGGATCTGCTCGCCGTCGGCGATCAGGGCATAACGCGCCAGCGGCAGGTAGTGCTCCCAGCATGCGAGCTGGCCGATGCGGCCGACGGCACTGTCCACCGCATGCAGGCCCGAACCGTCGCCCTGGCCCCAGACCATCCGCTCGTGATAGGTCGGCGTGATCTTCCGGCGGCGCTGAATCAGTGTGCCGTCCGCGTCGAACAGCAGCTGCGTGTTGTAGATGGTGCCGCCGTCACGCTCGTTGACGCCGATCGAGACGACCATGCGGGCCTCCCGGGCCGCTTCGGCGATCGCGTCGGTCTCCGCGGACGGCACGGTGACCGCCTGCTCGAGCAGGCGCAGGTGTTCCTTGGCCATGGTGTAGGGCGGCTGCACGAAGGAGAAGTAGGGGTAGTAGGGAACGACGGTCTCGGGGAAGACCGCGAACTGAACGCCCTTCTCTCCCAGTTCACGGATCTTCTTCACGACTTTCTCGACGGTGCCGGCACGGCTGTAGAGCACGGGACTGATCTGGACTGCAGCGGCTTTTACGATAGTCATGGTGATACTCCTTGCAAATGTACGGTCGGTAAGACCTCGCGATGCTGCGCGCGCCCGGACAGACACGCGATAAAGAGCAGTCGAGGCGGTCCGGGAGAGATGGGGTCCGGCCGAGCGGACAACACCAGCTTCCGCCATGTGACTACTGACGGCTAACGCGAATCGCAGGGACTCACCAGCCAATAGGAGCATATGCTCTTATTGGCTGGCGGGCAAGGAGCCGAGCCTCCCGGCGCCTTTCGCGACTCGGCGACGCCGAGTCGCCCGGGCGCCCATCGCTGCGTCCCGAAGGGGTGGCCGCACCCGTTCTTCACATGGCGTCGTCTTTGGCGACATGTCACATCTGTGACGCCTGGCGCCGGTGACATACCGATATCACCGCGCCCACGACGCCTGTGCCGATCTGTAGATGCACTCCGAGCAGCACAATCGACCGCAGTCGTACAACCTCTGCGATCCGTCGCGGACCCGCGCCGAAGAAGCGCAGCCCCCAGCATGAGTGAGGACCTGAACCCCACACACCGCCGGCCCGGAACGGCGTTCCGTCCCGGGCCGGCGGCACCCGTCGGCGGTAGAACACCGCCCCAGAAACACAGTTGATGCCCAGGCGAGGAAGTACGCCGTGCAATAGACGCCCGGGCCCTGTACCGCTGGCTGACCTCTGGGCCTCCCGCGCCGGCCACTATCCCAACAGGCCGGGGCTTCTTCTTTGCGTCCTGGTGCGGTGCGACAGGTCGAACGCCGCCGTCAGGGCGCGCACCGGCGTCTCCGAGCTAATTAGGTAGATGATAACCTAATCATTCGAGTGTTTGATGATCATTAGTCGAGGGACTGACCGTATCAGCGCGACCCGTCCCGAAACGCCCGTTTGCACAGATGTGCGCGCACCTCAGCTGGAGTAGTTGATGATCGGGATACGCGCAACGGCGGGGGCGCTGAGCGGGGGGCTTCTGCTTGGGATCCTCACCAATCTCGCCCAGGGCTGGATCTGGATCCCTGATGCCTGGGGTCAGATCGCCAATTCCGGGGCGGTCTGGTCGGTCGCTGCGTTCGCTGCCGGATCCCTGTTGGCCAAGCGTTTGCCCACGGCGGCGGTGGCCGGCCTGTGCGCCGAGGTGGGCCTAGTCGTCGGGTACTACGGCTACGCGGAGTTCGGCCGCGATGGCATGGGGGACCTCTCCTTTCCCCTCGTGTGGCTAGCCCTGGCCTGCATTGCCGGCCCACTGTTCGGGATCGCCGGCTCCTGGTGGCGGCATGGCTGCACCACAGGGCGCCGGGCGATTGGCCTGGCCGCGCTTGCGGGCGTCTTCGGCATGGAGGGCATCCACTACGCGTGGACGCTCCACTACCACCCCCAGGCGTGGGCCTGCCTGACGGTGATGGTCCTGATACCGCCGCTAATGGCGCGCAGCCACAAGGAGAAGGCGCTCACCCTGGCAGCGGCCGTTTCCTTCTCGCTCCTCGCCTACACGGCCATCATGTTCCCTCTCAACCACATCTCCGCTTGATCGAGGGCGAGTTCACGGATTCGCTGAGGCAGGCCTCACCTTGGAATCGAAGGCACAGGCCAGCATCCGCATTCACCCTTCGTACAGGGCCTGGCCGATGAGGAGGTCGATGCGCGGGCCGTGGACCTGCTGGGACTTCGGGACGGCCACGACGTAGGAAAGCTGGTGACCTTCGAGGAAGCGGCGGCAGTGGGAGTCCTGGGGGAGTCCTGGCCTAAGAAGCCGTATCTCAACCGAACGTGATTCCTTGATTTCTCCTGGTCAGACATCCCATGCCGTTTTGGTGTCAAGTGGTGGCCGAGAGGGTCGCGTGGTGTGACCACCCGGTGGACTCGTCGTAGGGGGTGCGTGTCTTGAGGCATCCGTGGAGGATGCCGACGAGGCGGTTGCCGAGCTGACGCAGGGCGGGGTTGTAGCCCGCGTCGCGGGCGCGCTGTTTGTCGTAGTAGCGCCGGGCTCCGGGCGAGGTGTTCAGCGCCGAGAACGCCTGCCGGTGCAGGGCGTCAGCGAGGCGGTTGTTGCGTGCGTAGCGGGCCTGAACGGCGTGTGTTCGGCCGGAGGCACGGGTGATCGGGCTGGTGCCGGCGTAGTTCTTGCGGGCCTTCGCGGAGGCATAGCGGGTGGGGTCGTCCCCGAACTCGGCCAGCACCCGGGCGCCGGTGATCGCGCCGATGCCGGGCATCGACAGGTAGATCTCAGCGTCCGGGTGCTCACGAAAATGCGCGCTCACCTGCTCTTCCATCATGGCTATCTGCTCGTTCAGGGCGATCAGGAGCCTGGCGTGCGCGGTCGCGGCGGCGCCGTAGGCGGCCGCGACCGGGGTGGCGACGCCGAGCTGGGGCTCGCGGAGTGCGGCCTGGATCGCGCCGGCCTTCTGGTCGCGGTGGTGGCGTCGGTGCCGGGCCAGGACCGCGGTGATCTGCGGCTTCGTGAGCTTCGCCGCCTGCTCCGGGGTGGGCGCCTTGACCAGCAGTTCCAGGGCATCGGTGCTGGTCAGCTCCAGGGACGCGTAGGCAGTCAGCGCGCCCGGGAAGTACTCGCGCAGTGTGTTGCGCAGCCGCTGGAAGGTGCGGGTGCGTTCCCAGATCAGGGTCTGGTGGGCGCGGGCGACCACGCGGACGGCCTGGGCTTGGTCGCTGTCGCCTGCGACGGGTCGCAGCTGGGGGCCGTCGATGCGGACCATATCGGCGAGCGCGTGTGCGTCGCCCTTGTCGCTCTTGGCCCCGGAGGTGCCGTACCGTTCCTTGAACCGCGCGGCCTGGCGCGGGTTGATCGCGTAGACGCGGTAGCCGGCTGCGATCAGCGCCTGCACCCAAGGGCCGCGGTCGGTCTCGATCCCGACCGCTACCTTCTCGGACTCCAGGTCCTCGCCGCCGTGCCGGGCTATAAGCGTGTGCAGCTTGGCGATGCCCTCCACACCCTCGGGCAGCTGGGCTGAGGCCAGTTTCCGGCCTGTCTCGTCCTGCAGCTCGACATCGTGGTGGTCCTCGGCCCAGTCATCGCCTATGAACAGCAACAACACTCAACTCCTTGCCCTCGTCCGGTACTTGCCTGCAGCCGACGGAAGGCACGGCTCGCGCCCTAATGGATCCAGTGCTCACGCCCAACCGCCCGGCGGGCACGCCATCCCATCAGCAGTCAGGCCTCCCGGCCGACCAGCAGGGGCACGGTCTGACCACAGAGCTCGAATGGCTCCGGCATGGAGAGTGCTCACCTGCTGGCGGCTACGGACCGTAGTCTCTCTCACGGCCCGATGAATCCCATTAGGCATGGTCTCGCTCGGGGTGAGGGAGGCATGCGGCGTCTTGTGTCCGCTTCATGGCCGAGGGGTGCGCGGTGGCGTCGGTGCTGGGAATGCTGGAGGAGCGGGAGGCGGCTGCCCGTGTGCGGGTGTGGAGGGCCTGCGGGAGGAAGTCACGCGGTTGGCGGAGGTGTTGGAGGCCGCGGAGATGGAGCTGGACCGGCGGGTGATCGCGCGGGAGGAGCTGGTCGAGGCCCTGGCAGTCTCTGCGGCCGAGTCCACGGCCGTGACCGGGACCTGGGCGGAGGAGGAAGTGGCGCCGTCGCGGACGGTGACCGGGCCGACCTTGTGCCCGAGGCGGCGGAGTTCGCCGTGGACGCGCCGGCAGCGCTCGTACCCCTGCGTCCTCGAGGGGATGTCTCCGGCGCTGTACCTCCGAGTGGGCACCGACACAGCACACCTCCCTGCAATAGGCCTCCATATTGACTATAAAGTCATTCAATGAATATCATTTTCCCATGGTGCAAGACTCCCCGAACGCTCGGCAGCGGTCATTGAGACTCGCCTTACCCATCAGGTCCACCGTGTTGCCACCACCCTGCTGGCCGAGGCCGCCGTTCACCGCTCCTTGCCCTGGCGCAGCTGCGTGACTTCCTCGTCGCGAACCTGCGCCATCACCACGGGACCGAGGACGGCGACCTGTGGCCGCGGATCGTTGCTGTGGCGCCGGCCGCGGAGCGCGGGCTCGGCACTCTGCGTGAGGAGCACGAGCCGCTGGACGCGGCGCTCGACCTGCTGGCCGCGGTGAACCTGGGCGGCGACGAGGTTGAGGACGGGGTCGGTGAGGCCGCGCCGGCGCAGGTCTCGGTGGCGGCGGCGTAGCTGGACGGCTTCCGGGCCACACTGCGGGGTGCGGCCGTCGAGGTGCACGATCACCTGGCCCGTGAGGAGCCGATCCCCTTCCCCGCGTTCCGCGACCACATCAGCCCTGCGGAGTGGCAGGACTTTGCGCAGCGGGTGATCGCGACTGCGCCGCCGGGGCCGGACATGTGGTGGTCGGTTTCCTCGACGTGGGGACACTCGCGGAGGCGGAGCTGCTGCTCGCGGGTCAGCCGGAGACGGTGCGTTCGCTCCTTGCCGCTATGCGCCTGCAGACCACGGAGGACCTGTGAGTCCTGCGCGGCGTCCGCGCCTGACCTCCGTCCTGCTTGCTCCAACGATAAGCGCAAATCTAAGGGCTGTCCCGTAAGTGTCGTCACGGGCAGCCACAGCGCCGTCAGGTACGCGGGTTTTTCCACAGATGCCGCTCGTCCAGAGTCCCGAACCGTACGCCTCCGCTTTCTAGATCGACGAGGAGGGGCCAGCAGTCCAAGAGCTGCTGTCTCACATCGCGCGAGGCGAGGTACTGCAGGGAGTTGTAGGGCACGATCAGGAGCCCGTTGTTCTCGCGGACGCGCTCGGCGTCGATCGCAAGGGGCGGCTCGTCGTCGCGCTGGCTTTGTGCGAGGAACGCCACCGCGAGTTTCAGGGCTTCGTCCTGCTCCATCATCCGTCTCCCGTCCGTCGACACGACGAAGGCACCCTAACCGTCCTGGAATGATCTTCACGTGGCTGGTGTGATCACGGCGTCGGAGCCGTCCTGGATAGCCCCGTTCACCGGGCTGAGCCCCCGCCTGTTCGGGAAGCTGGTGACGGTTTTGCGGCGCGAGGGGGCGGACGCGGTCCGCAGGGGCCGGCCGTGGGGCTTGCCGCTGGAAGACCGGGCACTGCTGGTCGCGGCGTACTGGCGCACGAACCTGACCATGCGCCAACTGGCTCCGCTGTTCGGGGTTTCCAAGTCGGCGGCGGACCGGATCATCGATCACCTCGGGCCGATGCTCGCCCTCCAGCCCCGCAAGCGGTTCGCGAAGGACGCCGTGCTGATCGTTGACGGCACCCTGGTGCCCACCCGCGATCACACCGTCTCCGAGCAGTCGAAGAACTATCGGTACTCCACCAACCACCAGGTCGTCATCGACGCCGACACCCGGCTCGTCGTGATGGTCGGCCGACCGCTGCCGGGCAACCGCAACGACTGCAAGGCGTGGGAGGAGTCTGGCGCGAAGGCTGCCGTCGGCAAGACGATGACGATCGCCGACGGCGGCTATCCGGGCACCGGGCTCGTGATGCCCCACCGCCGCCGCAAAGGCGAAGAACTGCCCGACTGGAAACAGGCCCACAACAAGTCCCACAAGCAGGTCCGCGCCCGCGTCGAGCACGTCTTCGCCCGCATGAAGACCTGGAAGATCCTCCGCGACTGCCGCCTCAAAGGCGACGGCGTCCACCACGCCATGCTCGGCATTGCACGTCTGCACAACCTCACCCTCGCCGGATAACCGAGCGGGCCACACGGCAGCCAGCGCGTCCGCATCACCTCGAAGATCATTACGGGACAGCCCTTAGGAATTCAACATCAGAAAGGAACGCAAGTATGACGACGGTACTTGACCGCTATTTCGAGATCGTGAACTCGGCCGACAACGGCCATGCTGCCCTGGAAGACCTTCGTGACATCTTCGCGGAGAATGTGCTGCTGATGCACAGCGGGGAAATGGTCCAGGGTCGGGAGCTGGCCGTCGCCTTCCACCAGGACCAGGCGGCCAAGTGGCAGGAGTCCAAGCACCAGTGGACGGCTTCCGTGGATGCCGCCAACTCCATCACCGGCAAGTGGACCCAGGCCGGATTGGACCTGCAGGGCAACGGGTGCTCCGGAATCGGCCATGTCTCCGTTTCTCTGGACTCCGACGGGCTGATCGCCCACCTCCACCTGTCTCTGACCGGGGGGTCGGACCAGGCCCGGGTGCTCATAGCCAAGCACCTGGAGGTCTGGATGATCCCGGATGCGGCCGAGCGCGCCAAGGCGATGGAGGGCGTCTACACCGAAGACATCAAACTCATGGAGCCTGAGGATGTCATCGCAGGCCGAGATGTCATCAACGACTACATCAGCGTCGTGCAGCGCAAGGCTCCGCCCCTGAGCGCCCGGCTCGTGAGCCACTTTCAGAACAAGGAATTCATCCACTGGAGCTGGGATTTCGGATTCCCGGGAAACAAGAGGGCGCTGGGATCTGAGGTCCTCCACCTCAAGGGCGATCTGATCGAGAGGGTCGTCATATTCAGCGCGGACAGTGATGTCTTCACCGAGGGCACGCGGTAGGTCTCAGCACACGGTGTTGAGCCGGGCTGCCCGGCTCAACACCGTGTGCGGAACCGCACGCCTCGAGCAACTGCCGCTTGCTGTGAACCGGAGGCCGGCCAGGCTTCACGCCTACCAGCAGCAGCCGTTCCGACACCCTCCGCTGAGCGTCTGACATATCTCCGCGAGCCGCAGCGGGCCACAGCTGCTCACCGCACCAACCACCCGATCAACTCCCGAAGGGCTTCCGGAGCCGACCACTTGGGGTCTGTTTCGAAGGTGGACGAAGCCTGTGTCGTGATCCCGCCCATGTCACTCCAGAAATCAGAATTGAGATGCCATGACCTTTTCACTGGCCGAGCCGGACCCCCACGACCCGCACTGGAACACGCGAGGTGCGCTCTACATACCGTCCGGCAAGGGCCCGACGGTCTGGGCTGCGGGCGATGTCTACACGATCAAGGCCACGGGCGCACAGACGAACGGCGGGCTGGGCTTCATCGAGGCCACGGTTCCAGCAGGCGGTGGACCCATCCCCCACGCCCACCCCGAGCAGGAAGAGACGTTCTACATCCTCGATGGAGAATTGGAGTTCCTGGACGGCGATCACATCTTCACAGCCGTGGCAGGTGACTTCGTCCACATCCCGCGAGGGGTTCGTCATCGCTTCACGAACAAGGGCAACCACGCCGCCAAGATGATCTTTATTTTCACGCCTCCGGGTCTGGAACAGATCATCGCCGATCATGCACTTCCCGCCAGGCCCGGCGACGCGCCGCCGTCGGTTATCGACGACGATCAGCTCGAACGATTCCACACCATGACCCGGCTGGCGAAGTCGATCACTCTGCCGGAACCGTCCTGAATCCCGTACCACCTCTTTTAGAAGTCATCTCATTTGGTGGGGTCGGCAGGCTGTCGTTCATGGCGGGGATCGTTGAGCGGCTGGTGCCGGATGAGTTGTGGGAGCTGTTCCAGCGGGTGGTGCCGGAGGCGCCGTCGCGGCCTCAGGGTGGCGGTCGGCGCCGGCATGGTGATCGTGAGGTGCTGGCCGCGATCGTGTTCGTGGCCACGTCGGGCTGCACGTGGCAGCAGTTGCCCACTGCTTCGTTCGGGCCGTCGGGAGCGACAGCTCATCGGCGTTTTTCCGAGTGGACGAAGGCCAGGGTGTGGGCGAAGCTCCACCGCCTGGTCCTCGACGAGCTCGGGGCCTGCGGCGAGTTGGACTGGTCGCGGTGCGCGATCGACTCGGTGAACATGCGGGTCCTGAAAAGGGGGATCTGACGGGTCCGTATCCTGTTGACCGGGGCACGTACGGGTCGAAGATCCACTTGATCACCGAGCGGACCGGTCTGCCCCTGTCCGTCGCAATCTCGGGGGCGAACCTGCACGACAGCCAGGCCCCGATCCCCCTCGTGCAAGGGATACCGCCGATCCGCTCCCGCCACGGACCGAGACGCCGCAAACCCGCAAAGCTCCACGCCGACAAAGGCTACGACTACCCCCACCCGCGACGATGGTTACGCCAGCGCGGCATCCAACACCGCATCGCGAGGAAAGGAATCGAATCCTCACAGCAACTGGGCCGCCACCGCTGGACCGTCGAACGCACCATGGCCTGGCTCGCCGGCTGCCGCCGCCTCCACAGGCGCCACGAACGCAAAAGCGAACGCTTCCTCGCCTTCACGAGCATCGCCTGCACCCTCATCTGCTACCGCAGGCTCACCAATTGAGATGACTTCTTAGCCGAACGTGAAGGAGTAGGCGCTGAGCCCCGGGGAGAGGCTGAGAGTCAGGACACCGTGCCGTGAGGTGCTGCCGCGAACCACCGTGTAGGTGTTGGGCGCGCCCGACACTTTGTAGGTGATGGTCTTCCCGTCCAGCGTGGCGGTCACAGTGCCCGTACCGCCGACGTCGAAGTAGGCCTCTCGGGCGGAGAAGTCCAGCTTGATACCTGCGTTCCTCCTGCTGGTGAGCGCCTCCCGGCCGACGTCCCAGGTGCCGGAAAGAGAGAATGCGCCGGGCGGGGGCACGGCAGGATCGGAGAAGGCGAAGGTGCCCAGGCTGAGCGGACCGCCGGCGTGGGCCTCGGCGTGCTCCGCACCCAGGTCGACCTCCGGGGTGAGATTCGGGTCGGTCGGCGTGGTGTCGGGCACATCGGTGGGAGGTGCCAGCACGACGCCGGGCCGGGCGTCGGTCAGCAGCTGCCGGATCAGCGATTCGCTGGTGGTGTAGTCGCCCTCGCCGACGGAGACATGCCGCACACGACCCTGGGCGTCGATGAGGTACTGGGCGGGCCAGGCGTTGTTGTGGAAGGCGTCCCAGGTCCGGTAGCCGTTGTCGAGCGCGACCGGATAGGTGACGTGGAGCCGTTCGGCGCCTGAGGCCACGTTGCCGGGCACGCGTTCGAAGGTGTACTCGGGTGTATGGACGCCGACCACCGTCAGTCCGTCGTCCTTGTACTTCTCATACCAGGCGGCTACATGCCCGATGGCGCGCTGGCAGTTGATGCAGGAGTACGCCCAGAAGTCGACCAGTACGACCTTGCCGGCCAGCGAGTTTTTGGTCAGCGGCTGATTCCCCGGTGTGTTCAGCCACTGCTGGATACCGGATATGTCAGGCGCTTCACCGCAGTCGGCGAGCACGGGCGTCGGCTGCTCAGCGCACTGCTGCAGCGCATCGTCCGCGCCCGTCGAGCCGAAGGCGCCGGTGAGTCCGGAACCGTCGAGCGCCTTGTTGAGGCGGGCAGTGTAGTCCGGCACCGCACGCTGCAGGGTGTCGGTGACACTGAAGGTAAGGGCGAACGCCAGCGCGATGACAGCGAGGCCGGCCACGAACCGGACGCTGCGCTGCCGGTCGCGGAAGGCCCGGACCCGTTCCGCGACACCCCTTCCGGCGAGCGCGAAAAACAGCAGCGGAGCGGCCGCGCCGAGCGCGAAGGCGACGGTCAGCGCGACCGTCTGCAGGCCGATCCGGTGTGTGGCGCCGGCGACAGTGATCGCTGCGAGAACAGGACCGGCACAGGGCACGTAGACCGTGCCCAGAGCGAGCCCCAGTACGAAGCCGTTGTGTCCGGAGCCCACTTGCCGTTGCCCGATGCGCATGAACGGGCGCTCCAGCACATCCTGCACGGAGGGGAACATCATGGCGAAGCCGAGGAGGATCAGCACTGCGAGGCCGGCCCAGCGGATGATGTCCTGCGGCAGGGGCAGAGCGTTCAGCACAAGTGTGCCGAGCAGAGTGACGAGGCTGAAGCTGAGGGCGAGGCCCGCCACCACCAAATAGGGCCGTCTCCTGTCGGCCGGCCTCTCTGTGGTGCCGGCGACTTGAACGCCACCGGACAGGAAGACGACGGGCAGCACGGGCAGCACGCACGGCGAGATGCCGGTGATGAAGCCGCCGACCAAGCCGATGAGTACCAGCGTGAGCAATGAAACCTCCGGACAGGAAGGATCCGTACAGCCGGGATGCACGGGTTGCGCCGCCGGTACGTGTCCGGAGGCCCCACCCCGCCCGGTTCCTCGATGAGGGCACGAGCGCCCGGCTCGTCTGCGAGATACCGAGTCGCGGTGAGGAGAGGCGCTCTCCGGGGACGTCCCGGGAGAGCGCCTCTCATCACCGCTCAGAGCGGTGATGAGTCTGGCACACCGTCTATCACCCGTCAAACAGGTGACGTTATGTGCGTCGCCTCAGGCACCCGATGTCGCCGCCCTTCGGTCGGGCATAGAGATATCCGCGCGACTCCTTGTCGCGTCCGTGTCCGCTCAACGAAAGGCGAGTTGGACACCGGATCGGGCCAGGCGCCGCTCCTGGCCGGCGGATTCCGGCATCTTGATCCCCCTGCACCACCCAGCCGGGACGCCATCCTTGCCACCTCCACGAATGAGAGTATATGCTCGTAACAGAGACGGGTCCCCGCCTGTCGCGACCGTCGTCAGCCAGACCGAATATCGCCGCGCGTGATCACAAGCGTTCGGTCAGGCGGACATTGCCACCAGACCCGCGAACCCGGCTGGAGTGCCGCCTGGCCGCGCAACCGTGCCCGCAGGGGCCTTTGGGCCGCCCACAATTCGTATTGATTCAATTAGCTGAGGTCATATCCCAATCATGCCTTTTGAGTCCTTCGTCGAACCTTATTTGCTACGCCTCGGCCTTTCTCTTGATAAACACCGCACGCCCTCGGCCGCCGGGCTGCGGGCGCTGCACAGGGCCCATATCGAGCGGGTGCCCTGGGAAACCTTGGAAGTCCACTTGGGCCGGCCGACGACCGTGGATCCTCACGAGGCGATAGTCAGGATCCTGCGCGGGCGCGGCGGGTGCTGCCACCACCTCAACGGCGCCTTCGCCACTCTGCTGACCGCGCTGGGCTACGACGTCACGTGGCACCGAGGCGGGGTGCAGTCGGACACCGACTCGCAACCGCCCGGCGCCACCGGTGGACACCTCGTCCTCACCGTGGACTGCGACGGCCAGACCTGGGTCGTCGACGTCGGCTTCGGCGAGGCCCTGTACGAGCCGATGCCTCTGCGCGCCGGCAGCTACCGCCAGGGGCCCTTCACGTACCGGCTTCGGCCGTCGCAGGTCGAGCCGGGCGGCTGGCGGTTCGACCACGACGAGCGCGGCGATTTCGCGGGGATGGACTTCACTTTGGAGCCCGCTGCACCGGCGGACTTCGCCGAGCAACATGCGGCGACGTTCACCTCGCCGGACTCTCGACTCGTCCGCATCGCCTCGGTAATGCGCCGACGGGCAAACGGCGTTGACCACCTCCGGGGCTGCGTGCTGAGCAGCACCGACGGCACCGACCGTACGCAGCGGGCGCTGACCACCGCCGACGACTGGTTCGGCGCCCTGGCAGGCACCTTCGGCATCACGTTGGCCGAAATCGACCCAGCGGAGCGTACCGCCTTGTGGGAGAAGGTACGCGCCGCCCATACGGCCTGGCAGGCGAGCCGTGCCGAACAATCCGCCTAGAAGTCATCTCATTTGGTGAGTCTTCGGTAGCAGATGAGGGTGCAGGCGATGCTCGTGAAGGCGAGGAAGCGTTCGCTTTTGCGCTCGTGGCGCCTGTGGAGGCGGCGGCAGCCGGCGAGCCAGGCCATGGTGCATTCGACGGTCCAGCGGTGGCGGCCCAGTTGCTGTGAGGATTCGATTCCCTTACGGGCGATGCGGTGCTGGATGCCGCGCTGGCGTAACCATCGTCGCGGGTGGGAGTAGTCGTAGCCCTTGTCGGCGTGGAGCTTTGCGGGTTTGCGGCGTCTCGGTCCGTGGCGGGAGCGGATCGGCGGTATCCCTTGCACGAGGGGGATCGGGGCCTGGCTGTCGTGCAGGTTCGCCCCCGAGATTCCGACGGAGAGGGGCAGACCGGTCCGCTCGGTGATCAAGTGGATCTTCGACCCGTACGTGCCCCGGTCAACAGGATACGGACCCGTCAGATCCCCCTTTTCAGGACCCGCATGTTCACCGAGTCGATCGCGCACCGCGACCAGTCCAACTCGCCGCAGGCCCCGAGCTCGTCGAGGACCAGGCGGTGGAGTTTGGCCCACACCCTGGCCTTCGTCCACTCGGCGAAACGCCGATGGGCCGTCGCCCCCGACGGCCCGAACGAAGCGGTGGGCAACTGCTGCCACGTGCAGCCTGACGTGGCCACCATGAAGACAGCCTACCGACCCCACCAAATGAGATGACTTCTTAATCTCGCCAACTACGACGACACCTGGTCCATGGAGGAAGTCGTCGCCTGACCGGCAACCCGAGCAAAGTGACGCTTGGAGCTCGGGCTGGCACCCTGCTCCAAGCGGTCCCGCCCCCTGCCGGCCTGCTAACGAAAGCCAAGACAACATGCCTACGCTCCTGCAGATCGACAGCTCCATCTGGCCCAGCGGGGCCTCCGCATCGCGAGATGTGACGGCCATGTTCCGTGAGGAATGGGAGGCCCAGCACCCTCACGGCACGGTTATTTACCGCGATCTGGCGGCCGAGCCGCTCCTACACATCACCGGCGATGTGTTCACTGCTGGTGACGAGGATCCTCTGCGTGACACGCTGGCCTCCGAGCTCGAACAGGCTGACGTCGTCCTGATCGCTGCCCCGATGTACAACCTCACGGTACCCAGTACGCTCAAGGCCTGGATCGATCAGGTCATGGTCTGGGGTCGCACCATCGGCGAGCAGCCGTCCGCCGCCGGCACCCCGGTCGTGGTCGTCTCCAGCCGCGGTAGCTCTTACCGGCCGGGCACCCCTCGTGACAACTGGGATTTCGTCGTCCCCTACCTGACCACTCTCTTCGCCGGCTACTTCGGCATCACCGAAGTCGAGTTCATCATCCCTGAGCTCACTTCTGTCTCTAAGCAGGCCTCCAAGGCCGAACTCATCCCCCTGTACGAAGCTTCCCGCGCCCGCGCCTACGAGGACGCCGTCGCCAAGGCCAAGGCGTTGGCAGCTCGCTTTTCCTGAAGGCGTGCGCTGACCAGATCAGCCAACGCGCCCGTCGGCATCGTGCGCAGCAAGTTCGGCGGCGAATCGTCCGCACCAGAAGAGGACTGGGTTGATCAACGCGGCGCCCATCACATATTTGCAGGAGACGTGTTAAAAGATGCCCGATCTGCGATAAACAACATACCGGCCAAACAGTGACGCGCGCGCAGTGTACTGCTGGAATCAAATTCGCGCCATATGTCATTATGTGCGACTGGATACTCGAATGAAATTACCGAATCAATCGATGCGGAACTCATTCTTAATGATGATGCACCCCGCCGCTCGCCCAGCGTTCGCCGCGGAGGATGAGCAGAGGTCGAAAGCCCCGCCGACAGTTCCCACTGATGGGGCCGGCTGGGCAGACGCGAGCCGGCCCGAATCGCATGTCCATCGGAGGGAGGTCCGCATGAAACCCGCAGGATTCGAGACATTCGGTACAGTGCGGGAAGCGGGTAATCCGCTTCGTAGGCTTACGATCGACGACCTGCGCCGCCGCAGGGGCATCAAGTGGCGTCGCTATCCGGAGGACGTGCTGCCGCTGTGGATAGCCGACATGGATGCAACACCGGCCCCCGCCGTGGTGGACGCGGTGAATTCGGCCTTTGAACGCGGGGACACCGGCTACCCGCGCTTCGACACAACGATGGCGAAGGCCTGGGACCAATTCGCCGCGGAGCGCTGGGGCTGGCGCGTGGCGACGGAGCGGACGATGGTCGTTCCCTCCGCGCTGACGGGCATCGCCGAGACGCTCAAGGTGACAACGGCGCCCGGGGACGTGGTCGTCGTCAACTCCCCGGGGTACGGCGGCCACCGGCAGATCGCGGAGGGACTGGGCCGCCGCGTCGTGGAGGCGCCGTTGGGGCCGGACCACCGCATCGACGTCGACGCTCTGCGCGCCGCCTTCAGCCGGACCGCCGACGGCGACCGTCCCACGGTCTTCCTGCTGTGCAGCCCCCACAACCCGACCGGAACGGTTCACACCGCGCAGGAGTTGTTCACGGTGGCGGAACTGGCGCGGGAGTTCGGAGTGCGGGTCGTCTCGAACGAGGTTCACGCGCCGCTCGTGCCGGCCGGCGCGCGCCATGTGCCGTACCTCTCGGTCCCCGGCTCCGAGGACGCTGTCGCCGTCTACTCCGCCTCCAAGGGGTGGCATCTGTCGGGCTTCCGCGCCGGGATGCTCGCCTGGGCGCGGGAGGCGGATGACATCATGCGGCGCATCCCCCTGAGCATCGCCTACGACCTGAGCGGTGTCGGTGTCATCGCCCAGATCGCCGCCCTGCGGCTCGGCGGCGGCTGGCTGGACGCACTGCTCGCCGGCCTCGACGAGAACCGCCGCCTCCTTGCCGAACTGCTCGAGCTGCACCTTCCCGGCGTCCGGTACCGCCGGCCCGAGGGGACGTACCTGGCGTGGCTGGACTGCCGCTCGCTCGGTCTTGGCGACGATCCTGCGGCGGCCTACCTGGAACGCGCCCGGGTCGCCCTCTCTTCCGGTCTGGAGTTCGGAGCGAGCGGCGCGGGGCACGTACGCCTCAACTTCGCCACGTCGCCGGAGATCCTCGCCGAGGCCGTCCACCGGATGGGGACGCTGGTCTGATCTCGGCAGCCCCAACACAGGCGGCAGGCGCCAAGGGCCGTGCGTAAGCGGCCATCTTGGTCCGTACGCAAGAGCGCCGATCCCTCTCCAGGTCCGCGGCGAGCTTGGAGTCCAGCAGACGACGCACCACCAACGCCCTCGGCAGCACAGCCCCCCGGTCGGCTCCTACGCCTTGATCCACCCCACGATCACACCGGCCTCCCCCACCACACCGCATCAGAACTCACGAACCTGAGACAGCAACACCCACCATCAGACCCACGACAGCAACACCCAACGCGGCGAGGTGCCGTAGCTGTCGTCGTGCGCCCGCCAGGGGTTACGGGACAGCCCTTAGGCCGAAGGCTTCCGGCCATAGACCGGTCGCGACAACCGCGCATCCCACGGTGAGCGCCGCCCCGCCCACGGTCATTCGCCTGCGCCGCTGAACCCGCCGCCTGACTTGCGCCATCCGGTCGGGGGGCAGGGCCAGTTGTGGCAAGGCACGTTCCAGAAGGATCGGAAGATGCCTTTCCATCTCGTGGGGCTCCCTCTCAGGCACGCTGTGCATGCCGCTCACCGCCTTCCACCAGGCTCGGGACAGTTACCACCTTGGTTCGCAGCACGGCCAGCGCCTTGGACGCCTGGGTCCTGACCGTACCGGGCCGACAGCCCAGCACCTGTGCGGTCTCCTCCACGCTCAGATCCTCGAAATAGCGCAATATGACCACGGCCCGTTGCCGCGGCCCGAACAGTTCGACTCACTCGCCCATGCCCGCGAATGGTTCGACGCAGGGCCAGGCTCCGGAGGTGGTCCGCCCGCTCGTTACGGCGGCGGTGGACGTAGACGCTGACGCCAGCGCATCAGCCCAGGTAGAGATCCCTGCGGGCGGATACGAAGGCCTCGATCGTCTGCGGCAAGACACCCGTCACGCGCTCGACGTCGTCGGATGTACGGTCGTAGCGGTTCTGCTGATGCAGACGCGCCATGGTGACGATATGCGACTCAATGTGCGCCGGCAGACCCATCTTTGCCAGCCCCTCGGTATGCCACTGCTCCAGCGGCACGTCCACGTACGACACAGGGCGTCCCAGAGCTCGGGAGAATTCCGCCGCCATCTCGTTCATGTCAACCGAGCGGGGTCCGGTTAGCTCGTAGGTCTGACCGACATGCCGGCTCGGTTCGCGGAGCACCGCGGTGACCACTCGGGCGACGTCGTCCACGGCGACCGGCGATGTACGCCCGGCTCCGAACGGCAACGCGATCGTGCCGTTCGCCTGGATCGTGCGCGCTGCGAGTGACGTGAACAGCGGATTGTCCAGGAAGGACGTCGGTCGGACGTGCACCAGGGGGAGCCCCGACCAGTCGAATACCTGTTCCGCCAGCCAGTGGAGCCGCTGCTGGTGGGACTCATCGGTGCTGGTCGCAGTCATCTGGGACACCGTCATCTGGGACATGCCGACCAGGGCGTCGAGCCGCCCGTACTCACGGGCCGCAGTCGCCACCACCGTTGCCGCAAGGAGGTGGTCGGGCGACACAGGCATCGCGAAGTACATCCTGTCCACGCCCTCCAGAGCAGCTGCCACGGTTTCCGGGCGCGTCAGGTCGCCGACCACGACCTCAGCGCCGAACGATCGCAACGCTTGCGCGCGGTCGTCGTCGCGGCGCACCATCGCCCGCACCGGTATGCCCAGTGCACGCAGCTGCTCAAGCACCAGCCGGCCCACACCGCCTACGCCAGTCATGAGGACAGGCTTGCTCGTCACCATTGATTCGTCTCCTTGCGCGTTCGGTCTCTTGAGGAATTTCGTCCCGGCGCCGGGCGCGTGCCTTCGGGCGGGGGGATGTGCGGTGCCGCTGTGCCGCGGCCGCAGTCGGGCTGCGGCTCGGTCGCTTCGTCCGAAGACCTTGCCGGTCGGGCCATATGCGAGCGGAAGCGCGCCGCACACGCAGCGCCGTGGGGTGAGTCAGATGAACAGGACGCTCTCGATGTCGATAGCGACGAGTTCCACGTCCCGGAACACAGTGCCGTTCTCTCCGCGCCGGTAGACGCGCCGCCGGGTCGGAATCATGATCCCGTCAAACTTCCTGTACTCACCGACGTAGTGTGCGGCAAGTCCGGCGTTGATGACCTCAGGCGTGTAATCATGCCTGCGCAGCAACCCATCCGGGTCGAAGTAGAAGACCTGCTCCTGGCTGTGCGTCGCGATGTGGTCGGGGAAAGTGACCTTCAGGCGCCTCCACTTCTGTCCCTGCTCTGTGACAGGAGACAGTTCCACAGCCCTGAATCCCGGCCTGGTGAACGTGAACGGAGCCGTGAGGTACGTCCACATTGCATAACCGGCGAAGTAGGCAACGTGCAGATCGTCCCACGCAGCACGCACGTCAGCCGGGAACGAAGCACGAGGGTCGAATCGCTCGGCCGCCACCTCCCCCGCGTAGGTCTCGACGGCCACTCGCTGCGGGGTAAAGGAGGTCCGCAGGTGGGGCGCGGTAAAGGGAAAGTGGCTGACGCTCTGCCGGTACAGGTCGAGCGAGACAGCCGTATGACTCAGAATCCCCTCCTGCCCCTTCAGCCCCCACAGCGAACCTCCGACGCGGAGATGCGCGGTCGCTGAGCTGAACTGGTTGAAGCGTGCTAGGCCTCCATGCGCCTCAGTGGCAACTGTAACGAGATCACACATATCGAACATTCCTTCGATTATCGCAATGACCGGGGCCGCGCGCCCGCGGCCGACAGCAGACGACCGCGAACCCACAGTTAGGAGCATATGCTCCTAACTGCTTTGCGGCAAGGGTGGGTAGACGTGGCCGTTCATGGCTGGAGCCACGAGTCATCATCTGCGCGCCGCCATGATCTGCGGCCGAGCTACTGGAGCCGGCCCAGCACAGCGGGAGGATCCAAGGTTTCGAGCCGCAGTTCGCTGACGAGCCCGGCCACCCGCAGATGGCCGGCAACGTGGCGCGCCCAGTAACTCCAGTCGACAACCAGCCCATGCATCGCAGGATCAAGGAAGAATTGCCGTGCCAGGCCGGGCCGTCCGAAGCGGTCCAGGAGTGCAGGTCGCAGGAGCCGGCGCCACTACTCACCCGCGCTCGACGCCTGCCAGAAGAGCCGGGTGGCGCGGACGATTCAACAGGTCCGGTCACGTCCACAGGGCGGTTGAGCCAGTCGATCTGCGGCACATTCTCCGTGGCACTCAGAGCGGAGGTGTCAGCACGAGCAGCAACGGCGGCCCCGACTATTCCCCGCTCGCGGGGTGCTCAGCCACCTACGCAGGCCGTCATTCAATGCTGCTATCTGGATGCAGGTAACACGGTGCGTGATCCGGACACCAGCACGGACGAGGCACTTTGCCAATGGTTACGATCCGGTGGCGCTACGCACCGAACAGGGCGTCCACATTCCGCACGGGTGCCGCCCAACCAGCAGTGCTCGTCCCCAGGCGGCCGCAAACACTCACTCGGCCCAGGGATCGAAGCCAGTGCCGAGGACATTCTCGAGAAGAGTGCGCATCCGAGCCGCCGGCTCAGCGCCGAACTTTTCCTCGAACTCGGCTTGCACGCCCTCCCAATAGGGAAGCGCCGCCTTCATCCGCGCCAGACCTTCCGGTGTGATCATCACACTCCGCGCTCGGCGATCGGCGGCCGCCGTCTCAATGGTGACCAGCCCCTCACGCGCGAGCGGCTTGAGGTTGGACGCCATCGTCGTACGGTCCATGGCGATCACGTCGGCGAGACCGCTGATCGTCATTTCTTCGTGCACGCTGAGCTGCTGCAGGATGCTGAACTGCGTGGCCCGCAGGCCCAGCGGTGCCAACGCCTTGTCGTAGGTCGCGCCGAGATACCTCGATGCCTTTCGCAGCGCGAGGTTGTTGCACTCATCAGCCTTCGACGCCACAGCATTCATCGTCTCCTCCAGAGCTCATCCGCACTATACGAGCAACTACTCTTAAGTGCAAGGTTGCGCCCGCGCACCGCAGAGGCGGAGTGCCTCTCAGGCGGCCAGTCCTTACCCCTTCAGCAATACGCGCATATGCTCGCAATCTGTCGGGGGGTGTCGCCTCGACGCCCGTACCAACAGCCGCCGGGCCTGCAGAGGAGCTCACGCGCGCAGCTGACAACCCGCGTGGTCCACCCATACCGGCGTCGGAGCACTACGCGGCTTCCGCGCAGCAACACCGATCCGAGCGCTGGGCCTGAGCGCTGCGCTGCTGAACCTGAGCAACTCCACGAAAGGAACCAGCATGAACCCGTCGTCATTCGAATCGCACGACCAGGCAGACCCTGGCGCGATGCCGCCGTCGCATGAGGGCCAGCCCTCACCCCGGGTCTCCCGCCGCGCCTTTGTCGGCGGCGCGGCCGCGGTCGCCGCTGGTGCCGCACTCACCGGAGTTGCAGCGCTGCCCGCCGCGGCCACTCCCCGGCAGACACCGAAGCTATTCGGCTCGGTATCCGGCGTCCCGTGGCTCCCCGCAGGGTTTCGGCAGACATTCACCAGCCAGCTCATACACGCCGGCGGAATACGTCAGCACGCCGTCATCGGCGGTGACGGGCCTCCCCTGCTCCTGATACACGGCTGGCCTCAGAACTGGTACGCCTGGCGCATGATCATGCCGGTGCTCGCACGGCAATACACGGTCATCGCCGTCGACCAGCGTGGTATCGGACTGACCGACAAGCCCCGCGACGGCTACGACACCGCCACGCTCGCAGGCGATCTGGCCGCACTGATGGACGCCCTGGGCCACGAACGGTTCGCCGTCGTCGGCCACGACACCGGCATGCCGATCGCCTACGCGCTCGCAGCCGACCACCGCGACCGGGTCGACCGCCTCGCCGTGGCAGAGGCCGTCATCCCCGGTGTGACAGCTTCACCGCCCCTGCTCGGCCCGGCCCAGGCCAACAACATGCTCTGGCACTTCCCCTTCAACCGGCTCAACGACGTCAACGAACGTCTAGTGGCAGGCCGGGAAGACATCTACTTCGGCTGGCAGCTCGACATGAAAGCCGCGCGCAAGCTGCCCGCTTACGCCATTCGCTACTACATCGAATCCCTCACCTCGCACCGCAACGCCCTGAGCGGCAGTTTCGGCTGGTACCGCGACCTCGACACCACGTTCACCCAGAACGCCGACCGGGTGAAGCGACACCTGACCATCCCCGTTCTCGCGATCGGCGGAGCCGAAAGTGTCGGAGAGGGGGGTCGCGAACACAATGAAGCTCGCAGCCGACGACGTACAGCCTCTGGTCATCCCCGGCAGTGGCCACTGGGTCGCCGAAGAAGCCCCTCAGGATCTGCTGGCAGCACTCATCCCGTTCCTGGCCTCCTACCGCGCTGCCACCAGTTCCAGGACACGCCGATAGGCAATCGTGGGTAGCCTCAGGGTGTCGGTCATGTCGTGCTCCGCGGAGTTTCGGGGCTGGGCGGGTGGGGTGGGGGCCGCCTGCCGTGGCAGGCGGCCCGGGTGGTCAGGCGGTGGCCGGACCGCCGTCCTCGATTTCCATGCTGTCGGTCACGTTGAGGAAGCGGCACATGCCCATGTCCTCCTGGTAGCAGTCGTGTTGATGACTTGGCTGGTTCGAGAACACCCGGACGTCCTCCACACTCTGGGCCTTACTGATCGTTTCGGAATGAAATCGGTGTAGTGGCTTGGAAGTTGGGTGTTGTGTCGGCAGGATCTGTTGGGTGTCTGCTGACCTTGTGCCTGATGACCTGTGGGAACGCATAGCCCCGCTGCTGCCTCCTCGTCCGCCTCGTCGGCATCGGCATCCCGGGCGGTTGCCGGTGGATGACCGTGCTGCTCTGCGAGGCATTGTTTACGTGCTGTGCAAGAGCGTGAGCTGGCGGGACGTCCCCGCGGAGCGGGTCGGCTGCAGCGGGGTGACGGCCTGGCGGCGTCTGCGGGACTGGACCGAGGCCGGAGTGTGGCCCCGCCTGCACGAGGTCCTGCTGGCGGAGCTACGTGAAGAAGGCCTTCTGGAGATGGACGACGCCGCGATCGACGGCTCGCATGTCCGGGCGCTCAAAGGGGGGCTCACACCGGACCTTCGCCGGTTGACCGGGCCCGGCCCGGCAGCAAGCACCACCTGATCGTCGACCGGCACGGAACCCCGCTCGCCGTCTCTCTGACCAGCGGAAACCGTCACGACGTCACCCAGCTCATGCCGCTGCTGGACGCCATACCGCACATTCGTGGCCTGCGCGGCCGGCCACGCCACCGGCCCCGGCGGTTGTTCGCCGACCGCGGCTACGACTTCGACAAATACCGCCGTCTCGTCCGTGCTCGTGGGATCACGTCCAAGATCGCCCGCCGTGGCACCCCGCACGGCTCCGGCCTGGGCAAGACCCGATGGGTCGTCGAGCGCACCTTTGCCTGGCTCCACCAGTTCAAACGACTCCGCATCCGCTACGAGATAAGCGCCGACCTCCACCTCGGACTGCTCCAACTCGCCTGCAGCATCATCTGCTTGAGACGACTCCGAACCGCATTCCGAAACGATCAGTTAGTCCATGTGGTGAACCGACGGTGTGCCGTGGCCCCGGACTGCTCGTACGGCGCGGTGGGATGCTGCTGACACGTGCAGTCCGACCTCGCGACGAACACGATCGCGGCCGGCACCTCCCGATCGCCGTACCGACGCTGTTTGCTCGTGATGCGTTCCCGACCGAGGGACTGCGGCCTTGCCCATGCCCGGCGCGATGTCGCCCCAGTCGGAGGCACCGGGGTTCGGTTGGTGAAGGGGGTATCAACGGATCGGGCGGTCGGGCTGCCGGTCGAGCATGGAGTAAGAAGCGGGCATGAGTGCACAGAGCATCCAGCAATGGTGAGTTGGTCACTCTGGGGACTGATGCTCCAGCGATTGCGTGAGGCCTGGCCGGCGCGGGGGCCTCCGCTTGTGCGGCGGGTGCCAGAGGCTCGGGCCTCTGACACCCGCCGGAGAACGGCTGAACCTGTCCGCGTTGCCGTTGCTCTGCCTCTCAGGCCACGCCGCGGTGCAGGTAGGCCCGGTCCACCGTCTGCTGGACGCTGTTCCCGGCCGCGTCGGTCGCGGTCACACGCAGCGTCACATAGGTGTCGCCATGCACACGTGACGGCCGTTCGACGGTGGCGGTGAAACCGCTGGCCTTCCGTACCGTGGTGGCTTCGGTCCAGCTCTTTCCGTCGTCGTACGAGGTCTCGACCTTGAGCCTCACTCCTCTCGGGGCGTCCATCCCGTCGGAGGCCGCCAAGGTACGCCGGGTTCGGAGAGCAGCCTGGAGAAACGGGCCGGTGGCAACATCGGAACCGCGCTCCAGGCCGACTCAACCGCTCGCAGACGAACGCGTCCTTGAGCGCACGCTCAACAATCCCTTCACGCGCTCAGACCTCCCAGGGTGGATGCGTCGAATCGATGTCTGAACCTCCAGCCGTGCCCAGTTCTGACCAACATCCCCAGGCACGTCAGGCCAGAACTGCTGCCAACGCTGGCCAACAATCGTTCTTCGGTTTCACCTGTGCAGCCACCCGGCACCTCATGCACCGGGGGGATCACCGCAGGTGCCTCGCCAGCCCGCCCGGTGCACCCTGCTTCAGGCATGAGGGATGGGCAGGTCCAGTGCGACCGTCTTACCCCGGCCGTTGGGAGTGCTGTTCCACGCGGTGCACAGGGCTTCCACGATGAGGAGGCCGCGGCCGTGCTCGGATTCCGCCTTCTCTTCCTCGGCCAGGGCCAGGGGTGAGGGGACGGGCGGGTTGCTGTCGGAGTCCCGTACCTCTAGTGGGCCGGCCGTGGCGGCGAGGGCGTACGGCAGCCAACCGTCAGCGCTTCAGGTGGACGGTGAAGTGCCTCTCGGTGTCACCGGCGGGAACGGTGCGAACAAAGCCCCGGGCGTTGCGGTAGTCGCCTGATCCGCCGGTGATGCCGACGTCGACGTAGGACGGGGCGGGCAGGTGGAGCAGCGCCTGCGCGGCGAACTGCCCTTCAGGCAGAGAGAAGGTGCCCAGACACTGGAGCACGGCCGGATCGACGTGGGTATAGGTGCAGACGACACTGTGATCGCCGACCTTCTCGCCGTCGCGGTAGAGGTCTTCATGGATGACGCGCTGGTCACCCGGGCTGATTCCCGCCCGGCCCAGATCGAGGTCTTCGAGCGAGGTCTGTTTGCCGACCAGCTCGAAAGTTTTCGCGCGCTGGTCAACGACGTGCGCACTGATGGAAGTCGATGTGTCGGCCGACGCCAGCGGGGCGATGGCGACGCCACCGGCGACGACAGTGGCGATGCCGGCGGCTGCACTCAGGTAACGCAGCTTGTTGATCTTCAATTTAGTCGGCAACTTGCCGCTCCGTTCCGTGATGTGTCGATTCGGTGGCGGCAGAAGGGTGTAGAACCTCGGCCCGGATACGCGGGGCCGACGCCTGCTCCGATCGACTTGTGAACAACCCCTGTCGGGGTGGCATTTCGGCACTCACACAACCTACGTCACCTGCCAAGGCGGTGACGTATGATCAGGTGGTGACTGCCCCGGGTGCCGAGCCATGCTTTTGCTGGTGCAGACCTTGCGCAGCGCCAGGCTGTTGCACGTGTCGGCGAGATCCGTCTGCATCGGGGCCACGTCGCCATGACCGGGCTTACCGATAGAGACGATAGGAGCACATGCTCTCATTATCGAAACGGCAAGAGGCAGGCCTGGGGCGACGCCCACCATGGCCCCCAGTTCATCGCCGGGGGGCCACACCCGCCCGCGACGGACCAACCGGGACCTCGCCGAACAACTCGACCTCGCCATCGCCGGGATCCAGCACCTCGGCATCGACAAACGACCGCCCACGCGCGGCACTCCACGCCGAACGCGGCATCAGCCTCCTGCCACGGCAACCCCGCCGAACACCAGACTCAGGGCATCTTCAGTGCGCCGCAGAGCGGTCCCGGGCACGGCCGCATCCGGGGGCGCGCGGCCGTGGTGGGAACAAGTGACCATCCCGCCTGTCGCGAGGACCAGGAGCGGCACGACGTACCCACTCCGCCTGGTGGGGCGACAGGCCCGGTGACCGCCATCCCGTCCCGTCGCATCGCCGGGCGGCCACGACCGACGACGGAGATGCGGGGGCGCCGAGCTGGACGGCGGGGTGAACGCGGTCACCCCGAACTGGCAAGCCGTCCCACCTTCCGGGCCGCGCTCGTGGCCGCAAGCGCGCACCGCCGGCCGTAGGTGCGGCGCCTCCGGTCGCCGGGGCGCCGGTTCCCTCAGCTCGCTCGCCGACGTGCCGGGGAAGCGGCTGCCCGCGACTGCCGCCGTACCGGTGACGCGGGCCGGCGGCGGATCGCTTCGGCCGGCCGTTCGATGCGGGGGCGGGGGCAAAGAGCGGCGCCCCCTTGCCGTCCGGCCCGGTGACGGCACCCGCTTCCCGCACAGCGGCGAGGCGCCTTGGACCGGTTCGTCGTCGAACTGCTTGCCGCGAACCTCTCTCCACAGAAGGTTGCACGTTGCGAGCTAATGACTTACGGTCCTAACTGTGACGGCGCGGGAATCGCTCAGGAAGCACCGCTCAAGGGCTTCGACGACTGGGCAATTCGCTCGCGAGTGGACAAGCGCTTCGCGACCAGGCCGCATCCGCGCCGGCGACAGCGAACGCATCCATCGCCGTGGTCCGATGGGATCGACCGGAAGAGCCACCGCGCCACGCGGGGCGTACGCCCTGGTCACGGTTTCCCGAACACCGGGGGCGGACATCGTCCACCCCCCCCGGATCACAATCCCCGAGCCGGTGGGCAACTCGTACCGCTCCGCCGCCCCCAGCCCCCATGGACCGGTGACTCGCAGGTGTGAGATTCACCGACATCAAGAGAGAAGGACCCCTACATGTACATGAAGCTCGAAGTCACCATGCTGCCTGTCTCCGACGTCGATCGAGCCAAGGCCTTCTACGAGCAGATGGGATTCCGCCTGGACCTCGACAAGGCCGCCAGCGAGAACTGGCGCGCGGTGCACTTCACGCCGCCCGGCTCCGCGTGCTCGATCATGTTCGGCACAGGGATCACCTCCGCCGCACCCGGCTCGGCCCAGGGCCTGTACCTCGCCGTCTCCGACATCGAGGAGGCCCGCGCGGAACTCGTCGGTCGCGGCATCGAGGTGAGCGAGGTCTTCCACGACGCCGCAGGACTGCTCTACCACAGCCACGAGGCCGGAGAGGTCACCCACCGGGTCGAGGGCCAAGGCCGGCTTGCCGGCCCGCACCCCGACCGCGCCTCCTACGGCTCCTTCGCCACCTTCAGCGACCCGGACGGCAACGGCTGGGTGCTCCAGGAGATCACGCAGCGGTTCCCCGGCCGCTGACACCTCGTCAGTCACCCGGGGATGACAGGCGACGACCAGCCAGCAGGGCGGCCGGCCCCGATCACCCCCTGAACACAGCCCCGGCGCACCATCAGTCGGATCCCGAAGCCGGCACAAATACGAGTATATGCTCCTTAGCCTCGAGGGTTCTGGCTGCGCCCTGACGCTCAAGCAACGTTCGAAAGGAAAATTTTCATGACCATGTCTCCCATGGAGCCGCCCGCGCAGGAAGGCCCCGGATCAAAGCCGGTGTCACACCGTGCCCGGCGCGGGCTGTCCCGACGCGGCTTCGTCGGCGGCGCGGCTGCTTCTGCTGCTGCCGCAGCCGGTATCTCGCTGGTGGGCGGATTGACGCCGTCCGCCACCGCCTCTCCCGTCATGCGCAGGCCGAGGGGTTTCGGTTCGGTCTCCACGGCTCCGGGGCTGCCTGCCGGGTTCGCCAAGACGTTCACCAGCCGGTTCGTCCACGCCGGCGGACTGCGCCAGCACGTGGTCACCGGAGGCGAAGGTCCGCCGCTGCTGCTGGTGCACGGCTGGCCGCAGAACTGGTACGCGTGGCGCCTGCTCATGCCCGAACTGGCCCGCAACCACACGGTCATCGCCGTCGACCAGCGTGGCATCGGACTGACCGACAAACCCCACGACGGGTACGACACCCGCACCCTCGCCAACGACCTGATCGCACTCATGGACGCGCTCGGCCACCAGCGGTTCGCCGTGGCCGGCCACGACACCGGCCTGATCATCAGTTACGCGCTGGCGGCGGATCATCCAGAGCGTGTCGCCCGCGTGGCCCTCCTGGAAGTCCCCGGGCCCCCGACGCTGGAGGCCTCGCCGCCGCTGTTCATCGACGAGGCGCACAACAACAGGCTCTGGCACATCCCCTTCAACCGGGTCGACCACCAGCTGACCGAGCAGCTCGTCAGCGGGCGGGAAGAGATCTTCTTCGGCTACGAGTTCGACATCCAGGGCGGACAGAAGCTGCCCGGCTACGCGCGCGAGTACTACTTCCGTCTCTTCTCCGACCCCGAAACCCTGCGCGGCAGCTTCGGTCTCTACCGCGCGTGGGACGCCACCACCACGCAGAACGCGACACGCGCCGAGAACAAGCTGACGATGCCCGTCCTGGCGATCGGCGGATCGGAAAGCTGGGGTGACCTGGTCGGGAAGGCGATGGTTCCCCTCGCGAACGACGTGCAGCAGGTGGTCATTCCCGGTGCAGGCCACTGGGTCGCCGAGCAGGCCCCCAGGAAGTTGCTGTCGGAACTGACGGGCTTCCTGGCCCCGTACCGCCGCACCGCCGGCCCGTCCCGCTAGCGGACGGCCAGACGTCCGGGCCCGCCCGGGCGTGACGGAACGCGCTCGACCGGGCGGCAGCGTCGCCGCCTTCGAGCAGCCGGAGCTCCTCACCGAAGAGCCCGGTATATCCGCCCGGCTCCTGCGCTGATCCCACCGCAGGGGCTCTCGACCGAGGTCGTCCTGTCCGCCGGGTGTCCCGGCGGACAGGACCGGAGCGAACGATCTTGCGTAGTCGTACGCGGGGTGGTCAGCCCCCGGGGAGCCGCACGCCGTCGTGCGGCCGGCCTGCCTTCGGCAGGCTCCCTTTCGGACGACTGACGCGCCACGGTTCGCCTCCTGTTCAGGAGCGGCGGAGCCTTCACTATCCCCAACGGGAGGCATGGATGTTTTCCGACATCGGCCCACTCGAAGTTGTGACGCTGATCGTGCTCGCCGTCATTCTGGTCGGGCCCGACAAGCTCCCCAAGATGGTGTCCGACACCGTGCGGGCCCTGCGTAAACTCCGCGAGCTCTCGCAGAGCGCTCAGGCGAGCATTCGCGACGAACTCCCCGCCGAGCTCAAGGACCTGAATCTCGAGGACCTCAACCCGAAGACCTTCGTGGCCAAGAACCTGCTGGGTGACCAGAGCCTGGGTCTGGGCGACCTGACCGCCGACCTCGGCCTCGGGGACGAACCGCTCGACCCCGCCGGGACCAACACCTCAAAGGGCCTCGGAAAGGGCGCCGCACCCGGCCCGCTTGCCGCGGCCACCGGCCACCGGCCTCGGGAAGCCACCGGCGAGGGGCGCTACAGCCTCGACAAGAACGGCCCGTAATCGGGAAGGACCACAGCCGCCTCGCCGTCGGCCCGGCCCGTCAACACACCGACCGGCACGCAGCGCCTGGCTGCCGCATCCGCCCGCAGCCAGGCCACCGCGCAGGAGCACCGCCCCTGCGCCTTCAGACCCTCGGAAAGGAAACGCCCATGTTCGGAAGGCTCGGAGCACCCGAGATCATCCTCATCCTCCTCGTCGTCGTGCTCCTGTTCGGCGCCAAGCGGCTCCCCGATATGGCCCGCTCCTTCGGGCAGTCGCTGCGGATCCTCAAGAGCGAGACCAAGGCCATGCAGAAGGACGACGCGGACGAACCCCCGACCGCTCACGCCACCGCAGCCCACCAGCTCGCGTCCGAGAGCCGGCACACGGCCCCGGAGGCATACACCTCCCACCGGCGCTGAAACGCCGAAGCCACCGACCGGCACCCGCGCGGCTGGTGCCGCACTTGAAGGGACCGGGACCGCCCATGCCGATCCAACCAGCACATGACGCCGCGCCTATGTCCCTGGGGGAGCACCTGCGCGAGCTGCGCAACCGCCTGCTCAAGGCCGTCGGAGCGATCCTGCTCATCACCGTCGTTGCGGCTCTGTTCTACAAGCAGCTGATCGGATTCCTCATCGATCCCCTGCCCGGCTGCGCTCCGGGCCAACCGGCCGGCGCGGACGACGCGGGCCGCTGCGGCGTGATCTCCCTCAACGGCCTTCTGTCACCCTTCACCCTCGCGCTGAAGGTATCGATCACCGTCGGGGTCGTCGCCGCGAGCCCTCTGTGGCTGTACCAGCTGTGGGCTTTCGTCGCACCAGGACTGCACCGCAACGAGAAGAAATACACCCTGGCCTTTCTCGGGGCGGGCATCCCCCTGTTCCTGTCGGGCGCCGCCGTGGCGTACTGGAGTCTGCCGACCACGACACGGGTGCTGATCTCCTTCACCCCGGACAACGCCACCAACCTCCTGCCCGTCGACGACTTCCTCGACCTGGCCACCCGCATGGTCCTCGTCTTCGGACTCTCCTTCGAACTCCCCGTCCTCCTCGTGCTGCTGAACCTCGGCGGCCTGATCAGCGCACGCCGGATGGCCGGCTGGTGGCGCGGCATGCTCATGGGCATCGTCGCCTTCGCGGCGCTCGCCACCCCCAGCACCGACCCGCTCAGCATGCTGCTGCTCGCCACCCCCATCAGCCTGCTGTACCTGGCGGCATGCGCGATCTCCTGGTGCAACGACCGCCGCCGGCAGCGCACCGGCATCACCGGGCCAGGCGGAAGCCCGGACACCGAGGCATCCCCCATCGACCTCACCCCGGCCCCCCTCGACGCCCCCGACGACATCTCCGTCAGCCGACCCTGACGAGCCCCCTCTCAAGGAGCGGCCCGCCGCCGGCGGTCAAGGAAGTTGCTTGCGACGGGCCCGGGAGGCCCGCAGATTGACGGCGTTGCCGCAGTGCATACGTCGTGCCAGATCCCGCTTTGTTACGCGAGCGGTCGTAGAACGCCACGGCGCACTTGTTCGTGGTGACACGCCGGTTCCGGGGCGCCGGGTACCGAGGGCGTGACCGCGAGACCTGCGCAACGGCGGACCTTGCCCTGGGCATTCGGATCGACTCCGTAATCGAGTGTGGATGGGGTTGAGGAAGAAGGAAGCGAAGGCCGCGCTGCAGGGCGTGATGCCGTGGCCGCCGCCGACCGGAAAGTCAACGATGGAGGCGTCGAAGCCGGACCGGCCGCTGAATGATGACGTTCATGCGGTTGTAAGCGTTGATCAGGGCGATGAGGGACACCAACCTGGCCAACTGGTCCTCGTCGTAGTGGTTGGCCGCGTTCGCCCAGGCCTCGTGGGTGACGCCACCGGCCGCGTACGCGCGTGCCCTGTTCCGCCAGTTCCAAGGCCGCCCGCTCGGCCTCGGTGAACACCATGGCCTCACCCCAGGTCGCGATCAGGTTGAGACGTACCGAGGTCTCCCCGACGCGCATGGCGTCCCTGGTGTGCATGTCGGTGCAGAAGCCACAGCCGTTGATCTGGCCGGCCCGGATCTTCACCAGTTCCTGCGTCGCGGCCGACAGAGTCGACTCCGTGATGATCTTGCCTGCCCGCCCTGCCGCCGACACCCGATCTCACACACCCTCGACGACTCCCTCATGCGCCCGCTCCAGGGAAGCAGCCGCGTCAAGCGGGCAGGGGTACGTCGCGCCCGGCGTGTTCACGGGCACTTCGGTGACGTCAGGGCGACCGGCGTCAGCCCTCGGGAACGCCAGAAGCGTCGTGTCCTACTCGGCCCAGGGCTCGAATCCGGTGTGAAGGACGGCTTCGAGGTGCGCGCGCAGATGGGCTGCCTCGTCGGCGCCGAAGTTCTCCTCGAACTGGGCCTGCACGGCATTCCATAGTGGTAGCGCCGTCTTCAGTCGGGTGAGGCCGTCCGGCGTGATGGCGGCGATCCGTGCACGGCGGTCGGCTGCCGATGATTCGACGGTCACCAGACCCTCGCGGGCAAGCGGCTTGAGGTTGGAGGCCATCGTCGTGCGGTCCATGGCGATCACGTCGGCGAGGCCGGTGATCGTCATTTCTCCGTGCACACTCAGCTTCTGCAGGATGCTGAGCTGCGTCGCACGCAGACCGACGGGGGCCAGGGCCTTGTCGTAAGTCGCACCGATGTACCGGGCCGCCTTGCGCAGGGCCAGGTTGTTGCACGAGTCGCCGGGATCCGTCGGCGCAGTGGTCATTGTCTCCTCCAGAGCTTCGCCCACCCATGATACGAGCAGGTACTCCTAGATGCGACAGAGTCGCCCGCCGTCGACGGCGGGCCGACGGGTCCACTCCGAGCCACCCACTCTTGCCAACAGATAAATGCGAGCATATGCTCCCAATCGCGGCGTGGATGCATGCCCCCCCTGACCCCTCCCGCGAGCCTCGCACTCCCCCATTGGACGTGGCCGCCCGCAGGGGCTTCTACCTGGGCTGACCCGCTCCGGCCGGGGCCAGACCCGGCCGCACAAGCACGGCTTCGCGGCGCACCCCGGCCCGCGCCGGCCATGTCGGCCCACAACCGACCGGGAGCCGTCACCAAACTGCTGAGGAGACGATGCAATGCAACCTGCACCGGAGAGCCCCGACCCTGCCGAAACGGTGCGCCGCGCCCGGTTCGGCGAGCTGCCGAAGCGAATCCTCCCGAAGAGATGATCGAAGAACGGGCGGCCACGGTGCCGAACCCGATGGCTCGAACGGCTTCCGCGCCCCGCGCGGTGCCCTGCATCGCCGGAGCCACCTCCCGGAAGCCAGAGGCGCGCCCACCGAGGTTCAGAACGCGTACGGGGATGCTCCCGCCGGAAGTCTCCGGCGGGAGCATCCCCTGAGTGCGTCGGCGCTCAGCTGGCCGACAGGGCGAAGTCGGCCTTCGTCAGGCTGCCGCGCTTCATGCTCACCTTCTTGCTGCGCTTGCCGTATCCGTCATCGCTGACGGTGATGGCCGGCGCGGTCGCCTTCAGCCACACGTCGTACACGCCGCGGCTGTCGGTCGTGACCGTGATGAGGTGCTTGCCCGCGTGTGACAGGGAAACCGTCGCTCCGGGGAGGATCTTGCCGGTGGCCGCGTCGGTGACCTTGCCGGAGATCTCCGCCCAGGAGGCGGGGGCGGTCGCCTTCAGGGTGACCGGGACGGGCCGGTACACGTACGGCGAGTCGGTGATCATGGAGAGTCCGGCCGCGTATCCGCCGGGGGCCGCGAGGGCCTTGGCGTCTGCGGTGACCCGGATCCGCGTCGAGCGGCCGGGTGCCAGGTTCACCGTCGTCCTGTTCTCCGACAGCCAGCTCACATCGTCGCCGCCGCACTGGTCGAACCCGGTCAGCATCGCGGCGCCGGTGGTGGTGGATATCCCGAATGCGTCAGCTGTCCCGCCGATCCGGGAAAGCCCGCAGCCGGTGCCACGCCCGGCATCGGCGACCGCTTCGGGTGCGCCGGGCAGGCCGGTCCAGACATTGGCCACCGGGTCGTACTGCATGGCCCGGTGGGTCGTCGCCGCCACGCCGAACGGGGGAACGTCCACTCCCCCGACGACCTGGAGTTGACCGTTGGCGGAGCTGTACGTCGCGCGGAGCTGGGTGTGCGGCATGTCGGTGGCCCGCGTCCAGGTGTCGGTCTTCGGGTGGTAGATGTACGTGTTCGCCAAGGCAGTGACGAGCCCGTCCGAATCGTTCAGGCCGCCCGCGCACACGATGCCGCCGTCGATCCCACCGCATCCGCCGGCGCTCATGGCGACCGGATAGTCGGCGATCCGGCTCCAGGTGTTACGAGCCGGGTCGTAGCGGTAAACGGTCGAACTCGATGACCCGTCGGCCGGGACTCCTCCGATCACGTACAGCTTGCCGTCCAGTACCGCGACGGCGGCGTCAGCCAGTGCCTGCGGGAGATCCGCGACCCGTGACCAGCTGTCGCTGTCCGGGTGGTACGCGTAGGTGGTGGATGTCCATCCGACGGCCCCGCTCGCGTCGTAGCCGAAGCCGCCGGCCACGTACAGCGTGCCGTTCACGAACGCGCCTGTGGCGGAGTTCCGCGGCTGCGGCAGGTCGGCGATCCGCGACCAGGACTCGGCGGCCTGTTCGTACACGTAACCGTGGCTGAGTACGCGCCCTCCCCAAAACTTGTCCATTCCACCCACCGAGTACGTCTTGCCCCGGTATGAACCGACGACACTGCCCCTGACCGGCTCGGGGTAGTCGGGCAGCGTCTGCCACGACCCGTCGGCCGGGGCCGGCTTCGTGGCGGCGTCGGACGCAGGGGCGTTCTGCTCGACCACCGTGACCCTGAGCGGCGCGTGTCCGGTGTTGGTGAGCGTGATGTCCTGGCTCGCCTTGCCGCCCAGCGCGGTGTTCAGCGACACCTTGCCGGGCTCGACCTTCAACCGTCCGGCCTGCAGCGCGGGGCTGTAGGTGTGCACCGTGTCGGAGGCGGTGACGGTCGCCTTGTCCGTCACGTACCGCGGAGCGGTCGTGGTGAGCGTGTTCTGCCCAGCCTTCGAGCTGTACAGCCAGTAGAAGCCGTCAGACAGGTTGGGGTCGTTCGGGGTGGCGGTGCTGACTGCGGTGGGGTACATGTCCACGGCGTCGGCGGAGGTGTTCTTGACAGTGGCGCCGTTGACCGGCTGATGAGTGTTGGCCTCGCTGACGCTCCCCTGGATCAGCCCGCCGCCGAGCGTCCGGCACTGGCCGACCGACACACTGGACACCTCGAAGATCGACTGGCCGTCGCCGCTGAAGTGGAAGCGGACCTGGACATTGCGGTGGCCCAGTGCCTGGGTGAGCGGGACCTCGACGTGTCCGAAGAATTCGGCCTCGCCCTTGTACACCCGCGTCCAGGTTGCGCCGCCGTCGGTGGTGACGGACACGTCCGCCTCGGAGCCCGCCGGCAGCAAGGAACCCACATTGAACCGCAGGTCGGCATTCTTCTGCCCGGTCAGGTCGAACGGCGGCGAGATCAGAGCCGTGTCCTGCGCCTTGCCGCCGTTGCCGAACGGGTTGGCGACCGCGAAGCCCGCGTCGCCGATGACGTTCCACGACCCGTCGAACTGCCAGCCGAGTGCGGAGGGGTCCTTGTTGGTGACGGTCCACCCGTACTTCGGATCCGTGGTCCAGCCCTCGAAGGAGGCTTGTGCGGGATAGGCGAATCCGGGCGCGGTGCACTGCTCGAGGTCCGCGGCCACGGAGACGTTGCGCTGTACGTCGCCCGTACCGATCTTGATGGTGGAGTCGGACGACTTGTATCCGGGATAGACCGGCGTGAGGTGAATCGTGTAGTCGGCCTGTTCGGGCAGGTCCACCGAGTAGGCGCCGGTCTTCGGGTCGGTGTACACCGGCCCATTCGGGTAGCCGTCGATGGTGATCTTGGCGTAGAGCGGCCAGCCGTGCCCGGACCCGTCGGTCACCTTGCCTGTGACCTTGCGGTTCGGTGTCTTCGCCAGCGCCAAGTCCGCGGTGGCGGTGTGGTCGGCGGTCACGGCGATGCCGCTGCGGGTGCCGGTCCCGTAGCCGAAGAGCGACGCCGACACGTCGTAGGTGCCTGCTGGGACGGTGACGCGGTAGGTGCCTGCGCTGTCCGTCTTGGCGTGAGACAGGAACTGGTCGGCCTTGTCCGTCAGCGTGACGGTCGCCCCGGCGAGCGGCGTACCGGTCGTCCGGTCCGTGACGCGGCCGTTCACGACCCCGGTCGGAGCCGGGACGAGGGCGGAGACGCCGTCCGGTGTGCCGAGTCCGGTGGGCCCGTCCCAGCCGGGTCCGGCCTCGCACAGCACGTCGCCGCAGGCGCCGTTGACGCCCTCGGTGATGTCGAAGAGGCCCTTGGTCTGGTGGGCGTAGGGGGAGCGCACCGGGTACGTGCCCGCGGCCGGGGTTCCCGCCAGTGCGTACATCGCGGCGATCAGCGGCGAGGACAGGCTCGTGCCGCCCACCTGGAGCCAGCCGTCGTTGAGCGAGTTGTACACCGCCAGGCCGCTTTGCGGGTCGGCGACCGCGGAGATGTCTGCGGTGGCTCTGCGGGGACAGTTCGTCGCCGATCCGCTCTGGTAGTCCGGCTGCGGCTCGAAGGTGGAGCAGCCGCTGCCGGCGCCGGACCAGGCGCTCTCCGTCCAGCCACGTGCGGTGCCGGGGGCACGGGTCAGCAGCGTACCGCCGGTGGCGACGACATTCGGGTCGGAGGACGGCCAGATGACCTCGTTGCCGGTGTCGCCGGAAGATGCGGTGACCACCACACCGGGATGGTCGTAGTCGGCGCCGCTCAGGTCGGACGCATTGGCGTCCGCCAGACCGTAGGAGTTGGACACGAACTTGGCGCCGAGCTCCACCGCGGTATTGACGGCGGTACCCAGGTCACCCACGCTCGCACTGTCCCCCTGGACCAGCAGGATGTGGCAGGCGGGGCAGGCCGACGAGACCGCGTCGAGGTCGAGAGCGGTCTCCAGCGACCATCCCTGGTCGTCCGACGGGTAGTTGACGCCGCCTCGCTGGTCGACCTTGCGGAAGCACCCGTTCTCCGTGGTGCACGCGGGCAGTCCGAACTGTTCGCGGTACTTGCCGAGATCGGCCTCCGCGTCGGCGTAGCCATAGGCGTCCACGATCGCGACGGTCTGGCCCTGGCCAGTGGCCGGAAGGTGGTAGGCGGACTGGATGTCCGTGGGAGTCAAGGCCGTGGACGGTGGGCCGGCCGCTCTGACCATGACGCGCTGGTCGGATGTCGTCCGCACCAACGCCTGGCAGCTCGCGGTGTGCTTCTTCGGCGTCGGGGTGTTGCAGTCGGCGGGCGCGTAGCGGTGAACCAGGCCCGCGATTTTCGACGGCGAGGGCTTGTTGTCCTGCCGGGCCGCAGTAGCGGCCTTTTCTGCCTGCCGTGCCACCTCCGCCGGGACGGCGGCGGTGGGTTTCCGGGCCCCGGCCGCCGGATCGGCCGCGATGGCGGGAACCTGGGCCGCGGCGAACATGCCGAGGCATGCGGCTATGAGGAACGAAACAGGAGCGCGCAAGCGCCCACGTCTTGTCATGAAAACAATCCTTCAGTCGGGGTGGGGCGGGGTCAGAGCGGTTCGTAGCCGGAGGGCTCCTCGCGTTCGGCGTCCTCGTCGTCCGAGCCCTCCAGCTCGTTCTGATCGCCGTGAAGTTCGTGCTCGGACGAACTCATGTCCTTGACATCACTCATGAACAACCCTCAGTTGCTGCGCCCCCGGATGAACGCCGTGCGCCTGCGAGTATGGGTCTGGTGAGCGGACACGAGCGATTGGCCAAATGGGCTAAAGAATGCGTGGACGTGCACGAACGAGTCCGTGCCGTTCAGACGCTCCGCGCTTGCGTCACGTTCACGGCCAACGCCGTTCTGGACGTCACCCCGTACTTGCGCATGGCCGACTTCAACTGCGCCGTGACGGTGCTGGGCGACCTCGACAGCTCGACAGCTATCTGACGGTTCGTCAGGCCTTGCAGCATCAGCCGTACCACCTCCAACTCCCGCGGTGACAGCTGGTTCCCGTATCCGCGCCGCCCGCCCCGCGCGGCTGGCGTGCAGCGCTCGACGCCCTCCTGTGCCCGTGCCGCTGCATACGGCCTCGGCAGCTGCGACCAGGCCTGGGCCGCGTCGCCCCAGGCCCGCGCCGCCGCTTCGAACTCTCCCCGGCCCTCGGCGAGCGCAGCCCGGCACTCCTCCAGCCCCGCATGCGCAGCGGGCGCGCGCCGCCCGCTCAGCCCGTCCTGGAACGCAGTCACGAGGCGTTCGGCCTCCGCATGCCGCCCGGCCGCTGTCAGAGCGGTCACTCGCGCGGGTGCGACATCCGTCGCCATGAACCAGATGCCCTTGCGCATGACCAGCCGTATGGGGTCCTCGGTCAGTGCGAGTGCCTCCTCGGTGTCACCCGCGGCGAGCCTGAGTCGTGCCTGTGCCGCGGCGGGTTCCAGCCACAGGCTGATGGCGCCGCGCCGTTCGCCCTCCTCGCGCACCGTCCGCAGCAGAGCTTCGACATCCTCGTCCGCGCCAGTCGTCGCCAGTTTCACCTGGGCCACCACCAGCAGGGCCTGCAGCCGGCACAAGGGCTCTTCGGCCACGTCCGACCACTGCCCGGCCCGCTCGGCCAGGCCCTGCCACGTGCCGGTCAGGTAGTCGAGGTGGAGGAGCGTCACCCCTGCCAGGTCCGCGAGCAACTGGTACCCGTGCCGCCCCGCGACATCGACGGCGCTCGTCAGCCGCCGCCGGGCCTCTGCGTACCGTCCCCACCGAATCGCCGCGTCGCCGATGTTCAGTTCGGCTCGGCCGCGTTGGAGGGCCAGCTGCGGTGTCGACTCGTCGTCGCCCAGTTCCCCGGCAAGCACCCAGCCCGATTCCTCGCCGAGTTCGAGCAGCGCGGCCGTACGATTGACCAGCAGGGACAGCCGTTCGTGCGGGGAGAGCGTCGCACCGGCGGTGAACCGTCGAGCCCGCTCCAGCCAGCGCAGATGGGTCGTGGCCGGCCATGTTCCGCTCAGCACCGGATATCCGAGCGCGGTCATCGCCCAGGCGCCGGCGTACGTCCCGCCGACGAGGTCGGGTATCGCCGGCTCCAACTCCGCTGCCGCAGCCGCGTACTCACCGAGCTGGATGAGGATCTGGGCGAGCTGGCCGCGCACTTCGGCGCGGTCGCGCGCGCTGAGCCGGTCCGTTTCGAGGACGGCGCGCAACGTGGCCAGGACATCCGCACGCCGGGTGTAGCCGGTGAACGCCTGGAACGGCATCTTCCGCACCAATGGGGCGACCGCTTCCGCGGGCAGCCCCGATTCGTTGATCAATTCGTGCAGAAAGGTGAGGGCGGTGACGTGGTCACCGGACGCGAGGGCGATGTCCGCCGCCTGCTCGGCGTACTCGCACCACCGCGCGATCTCGCCGGCCTGCCGGAAGTGACGGGCGAGCCGGCCGACGGGCCGGGGCCGGGCGGTCTCCAGCAGCGCGGCGGCGCGGCGGTGGGCGGCGCGCCGTTCGGACGCCGGCGCCCGGTCGTACACCGTCCGGGCGGCGAGCGTGTGCCGGAACGCGATATGGCCCGAACCGGAGTCGTCCTCGGCCAGCAGGCCACTGCGTACCGCGTCGGAGACGGCTGATTCGACCACCGTGGCGGCGGACCCCTGAGCCGGCGCGATGGCGGAACCTGCCGGACGGCCTGTCCGCCCCTCGGGGTTCGCCTCCTGGCCGCTCCCGATCTCGGTCAGACCACTGACCGTCCCCAGCGTTCTCTCGTCCGCCGGATCGCTCAGGACGGCAGCCGCCAGCAGCACCCGCCGGGCGTCGGCCCCGAGCCGGGCCACCCGCTCGGTGACGGCGTCCCGGATAGTCGGTGGCACGGCGATCTCGTCGAGGGTGCGCCGCATCCATTCGCCGTCCCGCCGGACCAGGTCGGCCCGGTCCCGCAGCAGCCGGACGCACTCCTCCAGCGCGAGCGGCACGCCCTCGGTCCGGTCGTGCAGGAATGTGGCGAAGGCGGTGGAGACGTGTTCGTCGTCCAGCATCGACGACACGAGTTCCGCGGTGTCCGACACCGCGAGTCCACCCAGGCCGACGCGTGCGTGGCTGATCCCCGCACTCGTCGGTACCCGGGAGGACAGGCGCAGCAGCAGGGAGTCGGCGGCCACCTCCTCGGGCCGGCAGGTCATCACCAGAGTGAGCGGGAACGGCTGCCGGGAGGCCAGGAACAGCAGGAACTCCAGCGTCGCCTCGTCCGCCCAGTGCACGTCCTCGACGACCAGGACGTCGATTCCGAGACGGTCCAGGAGTTCGGCGAAGGCCCGGATCAGCCGGTGCCGGGCGGCGCCGGCATCGGCCAGCGGCTCCGGCGCGGACGGCAGGCCGTGCGCCCATTCCGGGAACAGCGGCCGCAGCGTACCGGCCAACGCCGACAGTCCGAGGACTGCCACATCGGTGCCGCTCGGTGCGGCCTGCCGGGCGGCATCGACGATCGGACCGAGGGGCATGCCCTCCCGGAACGGCGGGCACACCGCCACCAGCGTGCGCATACCCCCGGTGGCGACCGCCGCCAAGGCCTCCCGCACCAGGCGGCTCTTGCCGATGCCCGCCTCGCCCTCCACCAGGACAAGGGCGGGCAGTCGCCGCAACGCGTCCGTCACACGCCTCAGTTCCGCATCGCGCCCGACAAAGCGGGGGCGGCGGCATACCGCGGATGTCGCCGGTTCGGTCACGGATCTCACGTAACGCTTCCAAGGGTTCGGCAGGCGGATGGGCAGCAACTCGCCGGCTGTCCCGGTGTACTGGGGTTTCTTGGCACGCAGCTGGTCCACGGAAGTCGTTCCGGGTCTGTCAGGCGGCCGACGTCACGCCGACCGGGCGGACGGGCGTGAGTAGCGCTGCGGCTTGGCCCTGCCCGGTCGACAGGCATGTGTCGGTACGGGTTCGGACGCCGGCAGTGGAGTACCGGTAACCGCCCCGGCGGTAACCGGCGCGGACCGAGGAGATGGCGGTGATCAGCCATATCCAGCTGCCGGGCACGTCCTCGGGGGCGAGGGTGTGGCCCCGGACGCCGACGGACGCTTCGAGTTCGACAGAGCGGGTGCGGACGGTGGCCAAACCTTCGGAGGCCGTCAACGTGGTGCCCACCAAGCGGTGCCGATCGTGACCTTGTCACCGGTGATCAGGGTGACGCTGCGCGTGCCACCGCTCCCTGCCGGCTGGTGAACGACGCCGGCAAACGGCATGAGACCGGTGTCCGCCGCTACCGCGGCGGTGGCCGGTATGACCCCTGTCGTCAGAGCGGCGACCGCGGAAGGCGCGATCGGCCCTGGCCGGGAAATGGGAACGCTGCGCACGGAGACCCCTCGGGTGAGGTGAAACGCAGGAGCACATACGTTGTCGGGCGCCCTCCGCCACCACCCGGGGGTTCATGCGTCGATCACGCACCCGGGCCCGGGGTTGTATCGGTCATGTGGCTGCATGACCAACTCGTGGCTGCTCAGGTACCCGTGCGCCGTCGACTCCTGCTGACTGTGCGATCACCCTCACCTGCGAACGCCACGATCTCGACCTGATTCGGCCTGGCCCGAAGGACGACATTCCGGAAGGACCACTCCAGACTGTCAGGGTCTGCTGAGGGGCCTCGCGCATTCCGGACAGGCGCGTGACCGCCCATGTCACGCGGGGATCCCCAACTCCTCGTACCCAGCGTGGCCTTCGTGCGAAGGACGGTAACTCTGCGGGTGCCGAATATTACGTCCTCGCAGGTCAACCGGCATGAGCGTACTCATGGATGGGGGTTTTCGGCACGTGCAGGTTCACAGTGCTGTCCTCAGCCGGGTGGCCGCGAGGTCGGTCGCGGTCGCGAGCGTCGTCCGGCCGGCACGATCAGCGTTTGTGAGAATCTCGGCGAGCGCAGCGCCGATGTCGTGCACCCGGTCGATCGCCTCGTCGTGCCCGGCGCCCTCGACCTCGCGGGCCAGCGCATAGATCACGCCGCCGGCGTTGGCCACGAAATCGGGCGCCCAGAGTATGTCCCGTTGCCGAAGGGAGTCCGCGACGTCGTCGGTGACGAGCTGGTTGTTCGCCGGTCAGACGATCGCCGCACAGCGCAGTCGGGAAACCACATCGTGGTGCAGGATTCCGCCGACCGCGGCCGGGACGAGGATCTCGGTGTCGGTGGTGATCGCCTCTCCGGGTTCAACCCATGCCGCGCCGAGTTCCTTGGCCAGCATCCTTTTTTGATCATCCACATCGGACACCTTCAGCTCGGCGCCTTGCTCGGCGAGGCCGCGAGCCAGTCGCGGGTTGACGTTGGACCAGAACAGTGTGGTCAGGCCGCTTCGGTCCTCGTCGCTCAGCTTCTTCGCCCAGGCCGGATCGGCGAGCACCTGCTGGACCAGCAGCGTGTTGACATGCACGAGCGCGGCCGGCCGGGGAGCAGGTGCAGGGCGAGCATCGAGGTCTCGGCGCGCTCCTTGTCCGGGCTCGGAACGCGACCGCGAGCACGCCGCCCGCACCGCACACCGGCTGGCGCCTCATGCGCACCCCGCCCACCAAAACACGGGCGCCAACACCGGTACACGACCCCAACTGAGCCCCGCTGCAGCGCAAGACCGGCTGCCGATTCGGCCGAGCCGGGTCGGTGCCGTACAGTTCACCGTACCGACGCGGGGTGGAGCAGCTCGGTAGCTCGCTGGGCTCATAACCCAGAGGTCGCAGGTTCAAATCCTGTCCCCGCTACTCGAACGTGAAGGCCCGGTGGATACCGGGCCTTCACTGCATCTGGCCCCTGTCGAACCCAGAGGCCTGTCTGTCTGGCCGTCGTGGGTGTCGGCCGCGGAGAGTGCGACGCTTGGGGGCGGTCCGGTCGCGTCGGACAGGACATGCATCTTGGAACCGGGCTTACCTCGGTCCCCATGGATCTCAAGCATCGAGCACAGCGGCGACGGCTTCGATCTCGACGAGTTGGTCCTTGTAGCCGAGCACCGTGACGCCCATCAAAGTGCTGGGGACGTCATGGTCGGCGAACGAGTCCCGGACCACCTCCCAGGCCGCCACCAGATTTTCCCGCCGGGACGACGCGACGAGAACCCTTGTACTGATGACGTCCTGGAGCGATGCACCCGAGGCCGTGAGAGCAGCCTGCATGTTCTCGATGGCCTTGGTTGCCTGGCCCGCATAGTCCCCGACCGCTGCCGTGGAGCCGTCATCGTTCAGCGGACACGCCCCGGCGAGGAAGATCAAGCGTGACTCTGCGGGCGCCGTGGCCGCGTAGGCGTACTCGGCAACGTCGGACAAAGAGGCAGAGCGGATCAATGTGACGGCACGAGCCATAGTCGTCGGGTCCTTCCCATCGGGTGTCGAGCTCGGGCATCCTCCCAACGCCCCGTCGGTTCCCGCCCCCCTTTTCTTCACCGCCCCCACGGTGAATTCAGCAAGGGCGTCCGAACCGGGGGTGACGGGCGCGCAGCACGGTGATGGCCCCGGCCGGCCGCCGCACAGAAGCGGGCTTACGAGTTGGTGCTGGTGCTCTCGCGCTTGGCGGTCAGGATGGCTGGACTTGGTCGAAGAGGGCGAGGGCTTCGGCGGGGTCCGGGCTCACGAGGCGTTCCAGACCGGCCATCGTGATCTTCGCCCACCTGTCGGCCCGTGCCCACATCGGTTCCTCGAAGGCGCGGACGGCCTCGTCCAGATCTCCAGGGCCGGTGGCGATGGACTCGGCGAGTTCGGCGCCTTCCAGCATCGCGAGGTTCGCGCCCGCCCCCAATGGGGGCATCAGATGGGCGGCGTCGCCCAGTAGCGTCACCCCGGGGACGTGGGTCCAGGTGTGGGACACGGGCAGGACGTAGAGGGGGCGGTGGACGAAAGCGGTGCCGTGGCGGAGGAGGTCGAGGACGGGAGCGGCCCAGCCGTCGAACAGAGCCAGCAGGCTCGATCGCACGGCCTCGACGTCGGCCGGGTCCAGGTTCGTGTGCCAGTCCAGCGGCGCGCGGAACTGGGCGTACACCTTGACGTGGCCGCCGCTGTTGCGCTGGGCGACGAGAGCTCGGTTCACTCCGTACACCGCCACGGAACCGTCGCCGATCAACCGGGCGAGGTCGGGGTGGCGGGTGTCGACGTCGTCCAGGGAGGTCTCGACCGAGGTGACGCCGGTGTAGTGCGGCGTCACCGGCGAGACTGCCGGGCGGATCCGGGACCAGGCGCCGTCCGCGCCGACTACGAGGTCGAATGTCTCCTGTCGCCCGTCCGCGAAATGGACCAGTACGCCATCCCGGGTCCCCGGCACCACCTGCGTCACGCCCCGCCCCCACTGGACGTCGAGAGGGCCGAGCAGCAGGTCCCGGAGTTGCCCGCGGTCGATCTCGGGATTGGCCCGGTCATCTGGACGGGGTCGCCAGTCGCGCAGGACGGTCCCGTCCGCGTCCAGGATGCGCATGGCCTGCCCCTCGGGACGGGAGAGCGCCTGGAACTCCGCCAGCAGCCCCGCCTTGTCCAGCGCGAGTTGACCCATCCCTTCGTGCAGGTCCAGCGTGCCGCCCGGGGGGCGGGCGTCGGGGGCGGGATCGCGTTCGAGGACGGTGACGGGGTGATCATGGCGGTGCAGGACGCGGGCGAGGGTAAGGCCGGCAGGACCGCTCCCGACCACTGCAATGCGATGTCTCATGTCGATACACTGTATTTCTTCATTACGATGCATCGCAACGGTACGGTGTGACTATGACTGTGTGGGACCGGCCGGAGCCGCCGACTCAACCCGTGCCGCTCGACCGGGAACGAATCGTCGCCGCCGCCATCGCGCTGGCCGACGAGGGCGGGCTGGAGGCGGCGTCCTTGCGCAAGGTCGCCGCCCGTCTGGACGCCGGCCCGATGCGGCTGTACAGATACATCTCCACCAAGGAGGAGCTGTTCGACCTCATGGTGGACGAGGTCCAAGCCGAGATCCGCCCCGAGGAGCAGCCCGGTGACTGGCGGGAGGCGCTGCGCGTCCTCGCCCAGCGCACCAGGCAGGCCGCTCTCCGTCACGAATGGCTGGCCGACCTGCTCGGCGGCCGCCCGGCCCTGGGTCCGAACGGCCTCGCCGTGACCGAGGCCACGCTGGCCGCCTTCGACGGCCTCACCGATGTCGACACCGTCATGCGCGCCGTGGAGACCGTCAGCGCCTACTTCATTGGCGCGATCAGGCGCGAGACCGCGAACCTGCGGGCCGAACGCGCCACGGGCCTGTCCAAGCGCGACTGGCAGCGCGCCTCCGGCCCGCATGTGACGAGAATGTTGGCCACGGGTCGCTTCCCGGCGCTGGCCAAGGCCGTGTACGACGGCACGGACGTGGACGCCGAGGCATCCTTCGAGACCGGCCTGGACTGGGTCCTCGACGCCGTGGCCGCCAAACTCACCCGGCCGCCGGCGTGACGCTCAACTCTTGTCGAATGTGAGCGAGGTCGGGGTCGGTGTCCACGGGCCGTGCGGGCCTGCACCGCCACCACTTCATAACGTTGGTGCTGCCATCGGGACGCCGGGAGCGTCCGTCGCCGTGCTGGGCCGAGGCAACCCACCGCCGTCGCCGACCTGCACGAAGGCGAGCGCGTCCTGGACCTCGGCTCCGGCGGCGGCATCGACGTCCTGCTCTCCGCCCGCCGCGTCGGCCCCACCGGCAAGGCGTACGGCCTCGACACGACCGAGGAGATGCGCAAACAAGCAGGGCAGGCGGGCGGGCCGCTGACCTCTCGCAGCGAAGCTTGAGCGATTCTCAGCGAAGGTTGGTGACAGGTGCTTTCTCACCGATGGTTCAGCGAGCATGGCCTGGCTGCGGTATCCATCCTCTGTTCATGAAACTCCGCCGCCCGACCGGGCGATGGGGTCCGCGACTTCCCCGGCGGTGCCCGCGAGGTCACCCTTACCCGCCGCCACCGGAACGCGGAGGTCGAGGTCACCAGCCAGACCCTTGACGAACCTGGGCTACGCCATCTCCTGAACACTCTGCACCCGCTGTCGGACACAGAACTGGGGAAGCTGATGCGGGAAAAGAAGATCGACCACAGACTCTGAGCCAAGTGCGCCCCGGGACTCTGGCACCAGGTCCTGCGCGCTCACGACCTTGGGAGCAATGAAGGTCGGGGCTCAGAGGGGCCCGCCGCACTACATCGGTTCGACGAAGGTGGCCCGCCATTCAGGCTGCGGGTCCGCTCCCAGGCTCGTCCAGTACTCCGTCCCACGGACGATCTGCCCGTCACGGACAGTCCAGAACGATGCCGCACGGAAGACGCCAAGACTGTCGTGTGGCACTTCGACCTCGGAGACGACTTCGTCGCCCTCGGCCACCACCTTGAGCACCCGAATCGACCAGCCCTCCGGATATTCACGGTTCACCGCGACGAAGTTTTCCCGGCCGATGATGCGTTCGAGGCTGATCGGCCACTCGACAACGACATCCTCCGCGATCAACTCGGCGACGCCTGCCCAGTCCCGAGCCTGGATCCGGTCCCACAGTGTCTCAATCACCTTTGAAGATTCCATCGACGGAGCCTCCCACAGCGGTCTGACAGAAGCCGCACCAACGGCGAGTCGATCGTTCCCCAGGTCGTTACGATCTTGGGGGCAATGAGGGTCGGCTTGGTCCGTGACATGAGAAGGGCCGTGCGGGTTATGTGAGTTGTGAAGCTGACCTGGGCCCGTACGGCCTGCTCCCGTCGTCGGCGGGGGCGCAGTGGGTCCACGGCAGAGTGCTCGACGAGAGCTTGGTGCGCGCCGACTCTGCAAAGCTCTACTTTGACCCGGCCTCGGACACCGTCTACCTCTCCGCCACCAACGTGCACCTGCCGAATGCCGTCACGGTGCACGTCGGCCCGGACGGCAACCAGGTGACCATCACGCCCACGCCGCCGGCACTGGTCATTCATGGAATCCTGCCCCTCCCCGCGCCCTGACCCAGCTTCCGCCCGCGCGAGGGCCTCCAAAGCGTTGCCGCGGCGCGAGGTGGACGCGCTTCGGAGCAGTGCGCCGTCGTCGGCGCCGCCGACGAAGGCTAAGGGCTGTCCCTTAATCCCGGGTGGATCAGCGCGCGGCGTCAGATGCGGTGCATCGCAAGGCGGAGGGACGTCCGCATACTGGGCGTATACGGGCGTTCCGACAACGCGGCGAGGTGCCGTAGCTGTCGTCGTGCGCCCGCCAGGGGTTACGGGACAGCCCTTAGGTGCCGGCCGCATGTTTGGCCGCTCAGGTCTGGCACTGTGCCGTGCCGGCGGTGGACCAGCCGCTCCAGGCGCCCCCGTCGGCGCGGGCGTGTACGCGAATCTCCACCTTGAGGGGCGCGCACGGCCGGGTTGAGCTTCCCACCTCCGTGGGCTCGACGGTCCCACCCGCAGGGATGTAGGTACGGCCGCTGCCCAGCTTCACCCAGTAACCACCGTCGACGACACGGAAGAACGCCTCGTAGGAGACGTTCACCGCCCTCGGCCCCGTGTTGCGCGCTTTGATGTACGCGGTGATCTCCCGGGTATAGATCCTGCCTTCCTTTCCGCGCTCGGCGCTGATGCAGCCGTTGACGGCCACCCTGCCGGTCGACACACCACCACCGCAGGCGACTGCTGCGGCGTGAGCGTTCGCCGGAATGGCCAGCATGGTAAGCGCGGCAGCGCTCAGAATTGTCCCGATACACCTGACATGCAAAATCTTGCTCCTTTCAATCCTGATTGCCTCAGATAAACCATTACGCGTTGAGGGGTGGAGGGCAGCGGCTCATCGAGTTCTTCACTCCAACGGAAGCGGTGTGGACTGAACACAATGACTTGACAGGGAACAGTGGTCCGTGGCGAACAGGAGCAGCTGCGGGGTTCGGCTCTTGGCGAAGATGTCCCAGGCGCCGAGGGCCAGGACGTGCGTGCCGGCCGCCGGCGGGTTGATGAGTGTGTCGAAGGCGGAGCGCAGCAGAGCTTCGAAGCGTTCGGTTCTCGCGGGTACGCCCGCGGCGAGCCCGGCGTACGGGCCGCCGCTCGTGCCCTCGTGCCCTCGTGCGCGATGCGCTGGACTGTGCCGTTACAGCGCGACCGGGTGAGTGATCAGCGTCTGGGTGCGGCGTAGTTCGTCTGACCACAGGTGGCCGTCGGGCCGGATCTGGCCGATGCCACGGCAGCCCACAAGGGGCCGCGACCCGCCGAAAAGTGGGGGGCACCATCGGCAGGACAAACTGGCTGGACCATATGCAGCTGGCCGATGAGACGGTCCCCTTTGGACGGTCAACTCGACGCAGCAGGCGAGGGCAGGAGTGGAACCGGCGGTTCGAGACCGCTGCTCCGATGCGCGAGTTCCGCTGGGCCAAGGACGAGCTGGGCCTCGCGGGCTCGTGCTTCTCCGCGACGGTGGGCGACCACGTCGGCTACGAGTCGTGGCTGGAGCGCGACAGGCTGATCCTGCTGGACCGCAAGCCCGAGGTCGCAGGGATCGCCTCGCGGCCGTTCTGGCTGCACCGGCCCGACAGGAAGCGGCGGTGCCGGCACGCGCCGGTCCACTTCGTGCGGCTCGCGGACGGCCGGGACCGGGTCGTGGACGTCCGGGCCTGTGACCGGGTCGACCAGGCGGACGCCGAGGCGCGGGTGGTCAGCGGCAACCGCAACGACGTCACCCAACTGATCCCGCTGATCCAGCCGTCCCGCCGATCCGCGGCAAGCGCGACCAGCCACTGCGCCGCCCCACGTATCTGTACGCCGACAGCGGCTATGACCACGAGGTCTACCGGGACAAGGTCCGCCGGTTCCAGATCACCCGCGGAGCGGGGTGGGCACACGTGCTGTGCCCACCGCGGTCTTCGGACGGTGGTTCCGCTGTGGCTGTCGGGCCCGTGCTCAGCCGCAGCAGCCCGAACTGCCCGTGCTGGACTGTTCGCCGTGGAGGTCGTCGTCGTGCCCGGCCGCGATCCGTGCCCACTGCGCGGTTGGCCGTCCGTCCTTGCGGAACTGCTGGCCGCGGACCTCATACGGCTGTGGCCAGCCCGCCGGGGAGTCCTCCCAGATCTCCTGCCGTCCGTGGACGGTCATGTCGAGGATGCCGTAGGAGGGCGTCATGGGCTCGACTCCTCGGCCGGTGGTCCAGTACGTCTCGTAGACGCGGTCCTCGTCTCGGAGGTAGCACGCTTTCATGCCGAAGTGGCGGCCGGCGAGGAGCCGGTCGTGGGACTCGGCGGGTACGGAGTACCAGGGCATCTCCCAGCCCATGAAGCGGCGGTAGCGTTCGGACTCCTCATAGGGGCCCTGGCAGAAGGCGGCGAAGGTGACGTCGCGCTGTTGCAGATAGGACAGTTCGCGTACCTGGCCGGTGAAGAAGGTGCAGCCTTCACATTGGTCGGCGGCGGGGCGGCCGTCGTGCCACATGTGATACGACGCGAACAGCTGGGTACGGCCGTCGAAGACGTCGATCAGGGGAACTTTTCCGTTGCCTCCGACGAGCGGAGTCGACGGGTCGACCTCGGTCATGGGCATCCGTCGCCGTGCGGCGGCGATCGCATCGCCCTCCCGGGTGTGCGCCTTCTCCCGGCCGCGCAGGGTGTCGATTGCGGCCAGCCACTCCGAGCGGGAGACGACCGGCGGCTTGTTCATAGCAGTCATGCCCGTACTGACTCGGCAGCCGACAGAAACTCATCGGCAGTGCCCGAAGCGGGCGGGTCAAGCGTCCGCAGCCCGTCCCCGACCCTGCGCCTGCGCCTGCCGAAAACTTCATCCGCGCAGGTCGTGCGGCATGGTGGTACTCGTGGAGGATGCCGCCGAGCCGTTCACGTCTCCGTATGCCGAGGCGAGCGACAAGTGACCAGGCGCAGTAGGTGAACGGGCCGCCCTGGCCGGCGATCGTGGGGGCTCAGTCGTGGTGCGGCATGAGGGGCGGGCCGTTCTCCTCGACAGCGAGGACCACGACCCGAAGCAAGGCACTCAGGTGCTCCAACTCCTCCTTGGCCAGGTGAGCGAACAGCGTCGCCTCGGCTTCCCGCTGATCGTCGATCACCGCTGCCCATGCCTCGGCTCCCCGGGGAGTCAGCCCGACGAGAAGACTGCGGCGATCCTCCGGCGCGTGCTCGCGAGTGACCAGGTCCGCCGATTGCAGGCGGTCGAGGCGGTTGGTGAGGGTCGCGGGGTGGACGCCGAGCCCTCGAGCGAGATGCGTCGGTGACATGCGGTACGGCTTCCCCGCCGAGCGCAGGCGCCACAGGATCTCGTATTCCCAGAGTTTCAGGCCGTGCCGCGCCAGGGCGGCTTCCTTCTTCTGCTGCAGATGCCGGACGAGCATCTGCATGCGGGTGACGGCGCCCTCCAACTCCGGCACCAGACCGGTGACTTCACGCCCCCAGCGATCGATGTGCCGGTCGATCGAGTCCCGTGGATGCGCCGATTCCGCGGCCGAATGCTGTGATGTCACGTCGCCACCATACCTTCTGGACATTACGCATTCAGATATTTTGAAATCGTAGTACTGTCCGGGGGCATGTCGACCTTCAAGCTTGCCGGCAGCATCGACGAACACGTCATCGACAGCGCGCTGCTCCGAGCCAACCCGCTCAACGACCCGACTCAACGCCCGCTGTGGGTCTACACCCCGCCCGGCTACGACGATGCGCCCGAACGCCGCCACCCCGTCACGTATCTCCTGCTCGGCTACGCGGGAACACTGCCGGTCTGGCGCAACCGCACGGCCTTTCGTAAACCCGTCCCCGAGCTCGTCGACGAGATGTTCGCCCGCGGGGAGGCACCCGGGATGCTGCTGGTATTCGTGGACGCCTGGACCACCTACGGCGGCAGCCAGTTCATCGACTCGCCGGGGACCGGCCAATACCACTCCTACCTGTGCGAGGAGGTCGTGCCGTACGTCGACACCCACTACCGCACGCTCCCGCAGCGCGAGCATCGAGCCATCGCGGGCAAGTCCAGCGGCGGACTCGGCGCCGCGATCACCTCGATGCTCCGCCCGGATCTGTTCGGAGCCTTCGCCACCCACTCCGGCGACTCGCTGTCAGAGGCCCAGTACGTCCCGCACTTCCTCACCGCGGCCCGCCAACTGAGGCCCTACGACGGCGACATCTTCCGCTGGTGGGAGGATTTCAACTCCAGGGTCGCCTTCACCAAGGAGGAGGACCTGAACCTCCTTGAGATCCTGGGCGTCTCCGCATGCTTTTCGCCCGGCCCCGACGGCTCCCCCATCCTTCCCTTCAACCCCCGCACCGGAGCTCTGCGCGAGCACGAGTGGCAGCGCTGGCTGGCTTGGGATCCCGTACGGATGGCCACCACGCACGCCGACGCCCTCCGCTCCCAGCGCGGCATCTGGATCGACGCCGGCATCCGCGACGAGTGGTTCCTCGACCTGGGCGCGCTGGCGTTCCGCGACGCGCTCACCGAAATCGGAGTGGCTGACGACAGCGTGCACTTCGAGCTGTTCGAGGGCGGCCACCATGCGGTCGAATACCGGATGCCACCCGCCCTTGCCTGGTTGGCGCACCGCATCGCCGATCGCCCTTGACCTACGTGACCATCGAAGGGATGGCCCATCGGCCGTCGAGACCCGGCTTCCGGCTCATAGGCGACAGGGCCGGCGCCGGCGCCGGCTGTGACGATGAATACGCGGCCCCGTCCTGCCGATTCTCCGTCAAGTTCAGCGTGTTGGGATCGGGGTGGGCGCCAAGCCTGCAGAGGGCAAGACGGCCGGTGGAGGTTTGGCGTGCGGCGTGGCAACCGGTGAAGTCCCCTTCGAACACCGGAGGACCGAGGTCCACGTCACATCCGATCTCCTCCTTCGCTCGCGGATCGCAGAGTCCGGTCCGCGTTCGCCGATCGCTGGCAGCCCCCACTACTCGGTGATACCGTATAGTGGTACTCAGTACTACGCAGTACCGATACGGCCGAGGAGGACTCGCGATGGACGACCTGACGGAGATGCTGAAGGGCACGCTCGAAGGGTGCGTGCTCGAAATCATCGGCAGCGAGGAAACCTACGGGTATGCCATCACCCGGCAGCTGAACGAGCTCGGCTTCACCGACGTCATCGAGGGGACGGTGTACACCATCTTGCTGCGGCTGGAGAGGAACGGACTCGTCCAGGTGACGAAACGACCATCCGGGGTCGGTCCGCCGCGCAAGTTCTACGCGCTCAACGACGCCGGACGCGAGGAACTCGCGAAGTTCTGGACGAAATGGCAGTACGTCTCATCACGCATCGACAGGCTCAAGGAGGGCGGGAGATGAACTTCTGGGAGACGATCACAGGCAGCGATCTCACCAGGGAATGGAAGGCGTTCGAAGCCCGGGCCGAGGCCCTGCCAGACGAATACCGGGCGGCGTGGGAACAGATCAAGGTTGATCTCTTTCCCCATGGGGACTTCACCGGCCGCAACCTGATGCCGATCCTCGACGCAGCCCTGGGGCTGCTCGAGGAAACAGCGGCGGACGGGCAGAGCGTCCACGAGGTGCTCGGCGACGACATCCGAGGCTTTTGCACGGCGCTGGCCGGCGGAGAAGGGGCTCGAACCTATCGCGACCGGTGGCGCGAGCAGTTGAACAGGAACGTCGCAAGGAAATTGAGCCGGCTGGGAGGCTGACGTGGGCATTCAGGACATCATCGAGGGCAAGAAGCAGTGGCGGGCGCACACGGCTCGGGTCAAGGCGCTCCCGCCGGACTACCAGATCGTCTACAAGGAGATTCAGAAGTACCTGTTCAAGGTCGGACCGATCGACCTGCCTGACGGGCCCCTGCTCCCCGGGATCGTCGACTTCTTCCAGGAGGGCGCTGCCGCGGGCAAGGGGGTCTTGGCGCTCATCGGCAAGGACGTCGCCGCGTTCTGCGACGACCTGGTCAAGGACTCACGCACCTATGCGGACGTCTATCAGGAGTCCATCAGCGGGGAGCCCGGCACGGCCGAGAAGTAGCACCCGTCGCCTCATGCCGGTGGGCGTGGCCCGCACGCGGTTCGTTCGCCAGAGCGCAGCGCGAACAGGCGACGGGCCGACCGGCCACCAGAAGCCGCCGGAGACCTTTCCACCGGGTGGTTGAGCCGGCCGGCGAGACCTGGCTCAGCCCTGCCAGTGCCCCCGGCGGGCGGGTCTCCGGCGGCGGGCCGCTCAACACCATTCCCCATGACGACACGAGTGACGTGTAGTCACGGACAGTCTCAATTCGAGTTCCGAATTAGCTTCCACTCCCCCTGTGTCTTCAGCCTTCGGAAGGAAGTCACCATGCCTTCATTTGTCATGCCCACGTCCAGCCCAGGTGACGGTCACCCGTCGCCGACCGCGGTTTCCGCCGTCGGGCTACGCAAGTCATACGGCGAAAAGGTCGTCCTCGACGGTATCGATCTGCGCATCCCTGCCGGGTCTGTGTTCGCGCTGCTCGGGCCGAACGGCGCCGGCAAGACCACCGCCGTGAAGATCCTGTCCACGCTCATCACCGCCGACGCCGGTGACCTTCACGTCGGCGGGCACGACCTGGCCGCCGACCCACAGGCGGTCCGTGCCGCGATCGGTGTCACAGGCCAGTTCTCCGCCGTCGACGGCCTGATCACCGGCGAGGAGAACATGCTCCTCATGGCGGACCTGCACCACCTGTCCAAGCGCGAGGGCCGGCAGGTCGCCGCCGAACTCCTGGAGCGCTTCGACCTCGTGGAGGCCGCGAAGAAGCCTGCCTCCACCTACTCCGGCGGCATGAAGCGCCGCCTCGACCTTGCGATGACGCTGGTCGGCAGCCCGCGGATCATCTTCCTCGACGAGCCGACCACCGGACTCGACCCCCGTAGCCGACACAACATGTGGGGCATCATCCGCGGCCTCGTCTCCGACGGCGTGACCGTCTTCCTGACCACCCAGTACCTGGAGGAGGCCGACGAACTCGCCGACCGCATCGCTGTGTTGAACGACGGCAAGATCGCCGCCGAGGGCACTGCCGAGGAACTCAAGCGGCTCATCCCGGGCGGGCACATCCGGCTCCGCTTCACCGACCCGGTCCTGTACCAGTCCGCCGCTGACGCCCTGCGAGAGGTCAGCCGGGACGACGAGGCACTGTCGCTGTCCATCCCCAGCGACGGCAGTCAGCGCGAACTGCGTTCCATTCTCGACCGGCTCGACTCCGCCGGCATCGAGGCGGACGAACTGACCGTCCATACCCCCGACCTCGACGACGTGTTCTTCGCCCTGACGGGCCCAGCCAACGTCCCCGACCAGGCCAAGGAGACCGTCCGATGAGCTCCCTCTCCCTCGCTGTACGCGACTCGAACACGATGCTGCGCCGCAACCTGCTGCACGCGCGGCGCTACCCGTCAGGGACCCTGAACCTGCTGCTCACGCCGATCACGATGCTGCTGCTCTTCGTCTACATCTTCGGCGACGTGATGAGCGCAGGCATCGGCGGCGGCGGCGCCGACCGCTCCGACTACGTCGCCTACATCGTCCCGGGCTTGCTGCTGATGACCATCGGCAGCACCGTGATCGGGGCCGCGGTGTACGTCTCCATGGACATGACCGAGGGCCTCATCGCCCGCTTCCGCACGATGGCGGTCTACCGCCCTTCGGTACTCATCGGGCACGTTCTCGGCAGCGTGCTGCAATCCGTCATGAGCGTGGTCACCGTCGGCGCCGTCGGCGTGGCCATCGGCTTCCGTTCCACGGACGCAACCGCCCTGGAGTGGCTGGCAGCATTCGGGCTCATCGTGCTCTTCGCCCTGGCGCTCACCTGGATCGCGGTCGGCATGGGCCTGGCCAGCCCGAACCCCGAGGCGGCCAGCAACATGGCCATGCCGCTGATCCTCCTCCCCCTCATCTCCAGCGCCTTCATCCCGGCCGGCACCATGCCCGGCTGGTTCCAGCCGATCGCCGAGTACCAGCCCTTCACCCCCGCCATCGAGACCCTCCGCGGCCTCCTCCTCGGCACCGGGATCGGCAACAACGGCTGGATCGCGATCGCCTGGTGCATCGGCCTGATCGCGCTCGGCTACCGCTGGTCGACGGCGCAGTTCAACCGCGACCCGAAGTAAACGCGACCGCGCCGGCCGCCTCCCGCGACTCGTCCCGCCCCGTCCGCGTGCAGGTCTGCACCCGTATGCCCGACCGGCGGAGGGGCTGATTGATCGCCATAGCCCTTGGCGGGCCGGCTCCGGCCCGCTCCCGCCACATCGCACTGAGCCCATTCCAATTGCCCGGCACGCGAAGAGGGTGGGCGCGACGACGGGTGTGCGCTCAGCCGGTGACCGGGGTGAACCGCACCGGCAGCGACTGCGGGCCTCGGGTGAAGACGCCCTGTTCACGCGGGTCGAAGCCGTCGGCGAGACGGAGGTCGGGCATGGCGTCGAGCAGCTGGTTCAGACCGATTTCGACCTCTGCCTTGGCCAGCAGCGCGCCGACGCAGAAGTGCCGGCCGAGCGCGAAGGCCAGGTGGTCGGCCGCGGCCGAGAACGCCGAGGTCGTGGTGAGGTCGTCCCGGAAGATGTCGAACCGGTCGGGCTCACGGTAGCGGCGCCCGTCCCGGTTGGCGGCTCCGATGAGGCAGGTCACCGTGGCGCCCTGCGGGATGGTGCCGCCGCTGACCTCGACGTCGGTGGCCGACTGCCTCATGATCATGTGGACCGGCGGGGTGTAGCGCAGCGTCTCCGCGAAGGCCGCGGCTATCAGGCTCCGGTCCTCACGGACCGCGGCAAGTTGCTCGGGGTGCTGCAGCAGATTGGCCAGGATGCTGGCGATCGCCTTGTCGGTGGTCTCACCTCCGGCGGCCAGCAGAAGGCTGCAGAACGCCTTGATGTCCTCGTCGCTCATTCGGACGCCGTCGACCTCGGCAGCACACAGGCTTGACAGCAGGTCGTCACCAAGGTTGTCACGCCGCTCGCGGATGATCGGGATCATGTACTCGGCGAACTCCACACGCGTGCGCTCGCCGGCAGCGGTCACCTCGGCATCTCCGGAGAGGTTGCCGAGGAACGCGATCACCGCGGTGTACCAGCGGTGGAAGCGCGCATGGTCGGCCTTGTCCAGACCCAGCATGTCCGCGATGACGTTGACCGGGAGCCGGGTCGCGTAGTCGCTGACGATGTCGGCCGCGCCGGAGTACCGGAAGACATCGATGAGTTCACGCGAGTTGCGCTCGATGACGGGCAGGAACTTCTCCTGGAGGTCGCTGCCGCGGAACGCGGGCGCGACGAGCGCGCGGCGCACCGCGTGTTCCCGGCCGCTGACCTGAAGGATCGTCTTGCCGTGGACGGGCTCCAGCTGCCAGTTGTAGTTGTCGGTGGTGAACTCGGACTGTTTATCCTTGAAGACTCGTTCGACGTCGTCGTAGCGGGAGATGATGTAACTCTGCGTGGCCTCGTGCCAGATCAGCGGTTCCTTCTCGCGCATCGCCGCGTACGCGGCATAGGGATCCGTCGCGAACTCGGGCGAGAGGATGTCGGACACCTGGGGGGCAGTGGACACGGCACTCCTTGAGGTAGATGCGTATCGTCACAGTGCAGATTAATGATCTCTTGTTGACTCAAACAGTCTGCGCTTGAACGAAGTTGAGTGCCCGACAGACGATGTCTTGACAACAACGAGGTTGACGCGTGGACGGGCACTCGGCCTCGGCACAGGAGCCGGGGCAGAATCGTCCTGACGGCTGCCGGACCGGTGCAGGCCACTCCTGCTTCCAGTGAGCGGAGTCCTCGTCCGCTCTGGTGGTGGCCGCATAGCTCGCCTCGTCGACTACACCGAAGGCTGCACCCACGGAGCAAAGCGCCGGCCGGGGGCTGCGTCGTCCCGCCAGTACCTCAGAACGGTCTCATGCACGACCTCGAACCGGTCCGCGGCAATGAGGCAGGAGACAGGCTCCCCACCGCCCGCGTCCGCTTCGAAAGCGACGAGGACCGGTGGTTCCTCACCGAGCTGGCGAGCGACTCGCATCAACTCCTCGCTCGTCGGCACCCGGAAGACCGGATCATGAAACGTCGTCGGGCAGCTGACGAAAGCCGGATCGCCGAAGACCAGCTCCAAGCCGTGCTGATAGGTGAGGTCATGACCCGCTGCCAGACGAAACTGACCGGCATTCCAGGTGATGACGTCCCAGTCCCACCAGGACCCCTCGGGGAGCTGGACGCTGACGTGCTGGCGTTCCCTGCCCACCCCGGCCCCTCATGCCGTTCGAATAGATCGACAGGCTACACACAGACTCAGCACTCCGAACCTGACTTCTTACACGTGTGCGATCTCTCGCGCCCACGACAGCAGTTCACCGGTTCGGTAACGACTCCCGCTGGGGGCGAAGCCCTCTTCGAGATCCAACCGGTGCCCCACAGTCACGGACCACAGAAGTCGAGCCAGAACCCGAGTTCTGACGGCACGGCCCCGGCACGCCCGACGCGTGACCGCGCTCCCCCGCGACGGAAACTCTGATGCGGGTACCGCACGGCCACCCCTAGGCTGCGCTCGCGCGGCGGGCGAGACGCCGTATCGACCGTCAGTGGATCGGAGATGTTCGGGGTATGACCAGTCAACTGTTCGCGATCTGCTTCAATGCGACCCGGCCGTCGGGCCTGGCGCGGTTCTGGTCGGGGGTCCTGGGCTGGGAGTTGGCCGACGGTCCGGACGACGACGTCGCGATCCTGCCCCCTGATTCCGCCGGGTTCCGCGTCCGGTTCCTGCCGAGCCAGGAGCCGAAGATCGGCCAGAACCGGGCGCACTTCGACCTGACGAGCAGCTCCCCGGAGGATCAGCAGCAGACGGTGGCCAGGGCACTGGAACTGGGCGGGAAGCACATCGACGTGGGCCAGCTCCCGGAAGAGGGGCATGTAGTGCTCGCCGATCCGGACGGCAACGAGTTCTGCGTCATCGAGGCGGGCAACAAGTTCCTTGCCGACACCGGCGTCATCGGAGCGCTGGCCTGCGACGGAACGCAGGAGGTCGGTTACTTCTGGAGCGAAGCGCTACGGTGGCCGCTGGTCTGGGACCAGGACCAGGAGACCGCGATCCAATCGCCGAACGGCGGTACGAAGATCACGTGGGGTGGTCCTCCGGTGGCGCCGAAGACGGGCACGAACAGGCTGCACTTCGAGCTGGCGCTCCCTGCCGCCGCCGACTGGGAGGCGGAGGTCGACCGCCTGGTCTCGCTCGGCGCGACGCGCACCGACACCGGCGAGGGCGGCGGCCGGGCGCTGATGCTCGACCCCGACGGCAACGAGTTCTCCGTACAGAGGACCCGGTAGCACGGCTGTCTCGTGACAGGCTCTAGCCACCCGCCTCCATGTCCGCCAGGCATTTCCGGGCGCCCCGGGCCGCACCCTTCGGGGCCGCCCCTGTTGCCGCGCATGTCTCGCCTTTCTCGCAGACTCCACTCGCCGCACCTGGCGACGTGGCCCGCCCACCTGGCGCGCCCTCATTCGGAATTACCTGTTCCGAATGGGGGCACGCGACATTCCAGCCATTTGCATTTCACCACCCGAAATCCTCGTACCGAATAATTCCCGCCCATCGACACCCAGCCGCCCGATAACGCTCTTTCCGCCCTTGACAGCCGACTCGGCAAGGGAAAGACTGCCGATCTCGATCTTTGAATTAACTTCAAGGGGGATAAATTTATGCGCAAGTACATGATTCCGCTGAGCGTCGGCGCCGCCATGCTTCTCGCGGTGACCACGGCCGGCACTGCGCAGGCCGGACAGGGCAACTCCGACTGGCGCTACCTGGACTGCACCTCCTCCGGGGCCCAGGGGGAGCTCGGCTACCGGTGGTACAGCAAGGGCACCACGGGGGAGGTAGACCTGGAGCTCACCGCCCTCGACATCAACTCGGACGGCCACCACCCCGAGGTCAGGTTCGTTTCGAGGAACTACCCCGGGACGATCAAGTACTGGAGCTGGCATTCGTACGACGGCGGCGCCGGGAGCGGGCAGGCCTGGTACACGACGGCACAGAGCTCCGAAGGCCTGTACGCCATCGGAATCCAGGTGGCCAATGTCGAGGGCAGCGAAATCCTGACGTACAAGACCTGCTGGGTCATCGAATCAGCGTGACGCATCAACCCATTCATTAATTCACGCGGATTCGCATGACGCATGCCCCGGAACAGACCCGCACGGATTCAGAATCTCCTGTGAGTTCATGAGGGCTCCTGTGAATTCGAGGGCTCGTACGCGGCTTTCCGCAGCCGCGCACGAGCCTTCGCTGTGCCTTCATGCCTTGCCGTCCCCAAATGACTTCGCCCGAATGATTGCGCCCTTTCACCGTTCAAGCTCGAAGGTGAGGACGGCCATGGCTGCCGACGTCAGCCAGTTCGGGCTGCAACGAGCATGCCGGACGATCCGCCGGCGCTCGACGGTGGCCACACCACGTTCGATGGGGCAGCGAAGTCGGGGGTGACCTGCAGCACCGCGGGGCAGGCAGGGCTGCGGTCGCGCCCAGCGGTGCCGGCTTGTCGTGGCACCGCTGCGCGCGTGCGTGTGCGCCGGGCAGATCGGACTGTCCCGGCGCACGGCCTGCATGGATGGCGGAGCGCTCAGCCCGTCACGGGGGTGGGCAGTCGCTCAGCGCCGGGGGTCAGCGGCGGTGGTGGTGGCCCCGACCCCAGCCCCAGCCCCAGGACTCGGTGTCGACGGTGCGGCCACGGTCATCGCGCAGGGTCGCGGTGTCGGAGCGGTCGTCCCACACGTAGTTGCGGCGGTCCTGGTAGAGGTCGGTGCGGGTGTCGCGGCCGACACCGGTGTGGATACGGACGGTGGAACGGCCGGCGAGGCGGACGTTGTCGAAGCGGTAACGGTGACCGTCCTCGCCACGCAGCGTCCAGCCGTCCAGGTTCACCGCGCGGCGGGCGTTGTTGGTGATCGCGACCCACTCGGCGTTCAGCGACCGGTTGGTCCGGGTGTCACGGCCGGGGCTGTCGGCCTGGACAGCGCTGATCTCGACCCGCGGGTGCCGGTGACGGTCGTTGTCATGCGCGGACGCCGGCAGAGCGACGGCGGAGACGACGGCCCCGGCGGCCAGGACGGTGGCCGCCACACGGCGGGCGGTGACAGAAGCAGACATGGTGATGCCCCCTCAAGAACAGTGCCCCACCAGCCGATACAGGCTGCAGGGCGGTGCGGGTTCCCGGCCTCTCGTGGGCCGAGGACCCAAACTGTGACCCGTCGGCGAGGCCGACGGCACGCCCACCGCGACCAGTTACCGATTACGGACATTTCCGTTACCGTCGCCTGCAGCAAGCACCCACACGCCGCGGACACGGCCCCGACGTTCACTGATCACTACACCCACCCTTTCAATGATCAACAGCAACCGCTTGCGCGCTCCGGCGCACCACCGGTCGCGTCAATCGGCGCGTCACCGGTGCGGTGGACTTGATCTCGGTAACAGACGTCCCGCGCGCTTCTTCGCACACCTGGTAGGACATCGCACACGGGGCCGGACGCATGCGGCCTCTGCGACGGCGGAGAATGCCCCGGCAAGACCTCACCGAGCCGTCTGCCCGGGACACCGTCTGTGGCTTCTTCGATCCATGGCTGTTCTCACCGCATGGCCTGCCCTCATCGCCACGCGACTCGAGGGGCTCCCCCGTCACTTCGCCTCCGTAGTGAAATGTCGCTGCGCACGCTGCGTCCACCGCCGTGGCCAGGGAGAATGATGCGGATGCGGGGGTTTCGGCGGCCCCGGAGCCCGGTTCCTGCGCGGTGGAGGACATCGCCCGGATGGGGTACGAAGTCCGGTGTGAACGAACAGAATCAGCCCGCGCGCGTTCGCGTGTTCATCGCCCTCGCCCCGCCCGACCACGCGAAAGAAGAACTCGCCCGGGAACTGCGCCCCGCTTACGACACGCACCCCCACATGCGGTGGAACCGCATTGAGGACTGGCACATCACCCTGGCGTTCCTCGGGGAGCTTCCGGCCACGACCGTTCCGTTTCTGCGCCCGCCACTCGCCGACCTCGCGGCCGCCCACCAGCCACTGTCCCTGGCACTGCGCGGCAGCGGACACTTCGACGACCGGGTGCTGTGGAGCGGAATCGACGGGGACCTCGACGGACTGCACACGCTCGCCGCCGACGTGCGTACCGCGGTCAGGAACTGCGGTGTCGCCTTCGAGGGCCGGCCCCTGCGCCCCCATCTGACACTGGCCCGCGCCCGCCGGGGCGACCGGACCTCGGCGGCGGAGATCGCCGCAGGCATCACCGGGTTCACCGGTCACCGATGGCCGGCCGAACGTCTGCACCTGGTCGGCAGCAACATCGCCCGTAGCCGAGGACCGATCCACTACCGCGACATCGAGTCCTGGGCTCTGGGCAACGCGAACTGACTGCGCCGTCTTGTGCCCCCGCAATGCCGTCGGCCACCGCTTCGGCCACCTCAAGCAGAGCCTGGCCCGTTGCGCGTGGCAGCACAGCGCTGCGACGCCCGGCTCGTGCTCGGGCCGGGGGCCGGCCAAGAAGTCATCTCATTTGGTGAGCCTGTGGTGGCAGATGAGGGTGCAGACGATGCTGGTGAAGGCGAGGAAGTGCGTGGCTTCGCGCGCGTGGCGTCGGTGGAGAGAGCGGCGGCCGGCGAGCCAGCACATGGTGCGCTCGACGGTCCAGTGGTGGCGGCCCAGTCGCTGTGGGGACTCGACTCCTTATCCTTGCGATGCGTTGCCGAGTGCCGCACCGGTGCAACCATCGCCGCAGGTGGGAGTAGTCGAAGCCCTTGTCGGCGTGGAGCTTGCCGGGTTTGCGGCGCCGCGGTCCGCGGCGGGAGCGGATCGGCGGTATCCCTTGCACGAGGGGGATCAGGGCCCGGCTGTCGTGCAGGTTCGCCCCCGAGATTGCGACGGAGAGGGGCGGACCGGTCCGCTCGGCGATCAGATGGATCTTCGACCCGCACGTCTCCCGGTCGACAGGATCCAGACCTGTCAGGTCCCCCTTTTCAGGACCCGCATGTTCACCGAGTCGATCGCGCACCGGGACCAGTCCAACTCGCCGCGGGCACCGAGCTCGTCGAGCACCACGCGGTGAAGCTTGGCCCACACCCGGCCTTCGTCCACTCGGAGAAACGCCTGTGAGCCGTCGCCCCCGACGGGCCGAACGAAGCGGTGGGCAGCTGCTGCCATGTGCAGCCTGACGTGGCCACGAACACGATCGCGGCCGGCACCACCCGCTGAAACAACTCCCACAACTCATCCGGCGCCAGCCGCTCAACGATCCCCGCCATGGCCGGCAGCCTACCCAACAAACCAAATGAGATGACGTCTTGTCGTGTCGACGGATCGAGGTCCGGCGTTGATGGGTGATCACTTGCCGCCGATGCGGCGCCGACCGGAACGAACGTATTCCTCCCGCTCCGCGCCCGGCCCGGAACTGCATACCCCTGTTGGGAGTCAGTTTGAGCACTCGTCACCTCCAGCGGCCACTTGTACGGCGCATGGGTTCCGGGTGGCGCTCCTGGCCGCTCACGGGTCGCCTCGTTCGGCCGGCTCCCACTGAAGAACACACGGTTGACACCCAATGATGATCACACCGTTGACACTCTCTGTGGCTGGTGCTTCGCTGTGCGCCGTACCCCGGTCCGGCCATGCGATCCATGGGCCGGCACGGGGCGACTGAGCGAAAGGAAACCGTGAAACTCACATCCACGAAACCTGCGTTCGGCGCGGTCGTGGGGTTCAGTCTGCTGTTGGTCGCCGTTACCCCGTCGGCGTCCGTGGCACTCGCAGACCCCACCAACACAGCGCCGTCTCCGACGTCGGCTTCCGCTTTCAGGCCCGGCCCCGAGATCCAGGGCGCACCCCGGAGCCCCGTGCGGCGGTGGATCCCGCTGATCACCGGCGACCGGATCGAGGTGAACGAGAAGGGCGAAATAGTCTCCCTGCGTCGTGCCGAGGGCCGGGAAGACATGGCGATCCGGGTGGAAACCGTCGGCGGGCACACCTACGCCATGCCCGACGACGCGCGGAGCCTGGTCCAAAGCGGCCGGCTGGACCGGCAGCTCTTCGACGTCACCGCACAGAGTGCGCCCGCCTACGCAGATCGCCAGGGCCTGAGGCTCATCGTGAGGTACGAGGCGGACCGTCCGGCGGCCAGGACGGCGCTGCGGTCCCTCGCGGGTGCCAAGGTGCGGCGCACCTTGGCGAGCATCAACGCCGACGCCGTCACCGCCCCCGCGAACGGCACAGCGGACCTGTGGGCCACGCTCACCAGCGGGTCGGCAGACGCCACGAACCGCACCGTCGTGCCGGGCGTCGCCTCGGTGTGGCTCGACGCAGTCGTCCAGGCCTCCTTGGACAAGAGCGTGCCGCAGATCGGCGGGCCCGAGGCGTGGGCGGCCGGTTTCAACGGCACCGGTGCTCGCATCGCCATCCTCGACAGCGGCATTGACGACACCCACCCCGATCTGGCCGGGCAGGTCGTCGCCGCGCACAACTTCTCCGACGCGGCGAGCATCAAGGACCTGTACGGTCACGGCACGCATGTCGCGTCCATCGCGGCCGGTACCGGAGCCAAGTCCGGCGGCACGTACAAGGGTGTGGCGCCGGGAGCCCGCATCCTCAACGCCAAGGTCCTCAACGACTCCGGCAGCGGAACCATGTCCCAGGCCATCGCGGGCATGGAATGGGCCGTGGCCGAGAAGGCGGACGTCGCCAACCTCAGCCTCGGCACGACCAACGGCCCCCAGATCGATCCGATGGAAGCGGCCGTCAACAAGCTGTCGGCCGAGAGCGAAACTCTCTTCGTCATCGCGGCCGGCAACCTCGGCGCGTCCGGAGCCGGATCGATCGCCACGCCGGGCAGCGCCGAAGCCGCCCTCACCGTCGGCGCAGTGGACAAGCAGGACCGGCTGGCCCCGTTCTCCGGCATCGGCCCGCGTGCCGAGGACGGCGGGATCAAGCCCGACGTGACGGCGCCCGGCGTGGCCATCGGAGCAGCGGTCGCGCCCGGCAGCCGTTTGGAGGGCCTCGGGACTCCGGTCGCGGACGGCTACATGGCCCTCGACGGCACCTCCATGGCCAGCCCACACGTGGTCGGCGCCGCCGCCATCCTCGCTCAGCAGCACCCCGACTGGACCGGCCAGGACATCAAGAAGGCGCTGATCGCCTCGGCGACACCGGGCGGGTACACCGCGTTCGAGCAGGGCTCGGGCAGAATCGATCTGCGGACAGCGATCAAGCAGACCGTGGTCCCCCGGGAGACGTCGCTCTCGTTCGGTGTCGCGCAGTGGCCGCACACCGACGACCAGCCGGTCGGCAAGGGCCTCACCTACCGCAATCTGGGCGACTCTCCCGTCACCCTGAAGCTGACCATCGACGCGACCGGCCCGGACGGCAATGCCGCGCCCAGTGGCATGTTCACCGCCGACGACCAGGTCACGATCCCGGCGCACGGCGAGCAGACCGTGAAGGTCACCGTCGACACCCGGGTCGGCGGTGACACGTTCGGAGCCTTCAGCGGCCGGATCACCGCCGCCGGCGACGGGCAGACCGTCGGCACCGCGCTGGCCGTGGATCGCGAGTCGGAGCGCTACACCGTCACGGTGAAGCCCCTGGACCGCAAGGGCGAGCCCGCTCCCGCCGCATCCTGGGACGCCAACCTGGCCGGCCTGACCGGAGCCGCTCAGGGCCTCGAGAACATCGTGCTGTCCGGAGAGACGTACGCGGTGCGCGTCCCCAAGGGCCGCTACTTCCTCAACTCCTCGATCCGGGTGGACCCGGCGGGTTCGTGGACCCAGGGTTCGGACTGGTTCAACCAGCCCGCGCTCGAGGTCACCGGCGACACCACGGTGACGGTGGACGCGCGCACCGCCAAGCCGATCGATGTCACCGTCCCGGACCGCACCGCCCAGCAGTACCAGGGCCACATCAGCGCGGGCAGCGAGGCACCAGGCGAACGCTACGCCAGGTACGGGCTCTTCATCAGTACCTTCAAGGAGTTCCGCACCGCCCACCTCGGCCCGGAGGCGCCCGCGGGCCACGTGATCCAGCAGCTCGAGCTCGACTTCGTCAAGGGACACGACGAATACCACCTGGTGTACAAACCGCAGGGCGACAAGGTCATGACCGGCTTCACCGACCACGTCCAGTCCGGCGAGTTCGCCAAGGTCAAGGTGAAACTCGGAGCATCGGCGAAGAACAAGTTCGGAGGCGTCTCGACGGGGACCGCGGACGGTGCCGGCCTCCCTTATTACCATGCCCTCCCGTACATCGGCACCATGCACCTGTTCGCAGAGGACCCCTCGTGGAACACGGTGTTCTACCAGTGGGACGCGAACGGCGCAGAGCCGGACAGCCGCTATGAATCAGCCGTGCAGCCGTCGTTCCAACCGGGCCGTACGTACCAGCAGGTGTTCAATGTGGGTGTCTTCGGGCCCGATCTCCCGCCGGGTGCGGGCTTCAGTCGATTCAACGAATGGCTGATGGGCGATTTGCCCATGTTCTCGGATCACTACGACAGGTACAGCTACAACATGTCGCCGTACGACAGCGCGCTGACGACTTGGCACCGCAACGGAGTACTGGTCTACCGGAGCATCTACCCGATGGACACCCGCTACATCGCGCCGGACGAGCGGGCGGAATACCGGCTGACGGCCTCGATCGACCGCAGTTCGGTGGCCGACGTCTCCACGAGCGTCGAGGCGAGTTGGACGTTCTCCTCCGAGTACGCCCCGGGGTTCACCGCCCTGCCCACTTCCGTCGTGCGGTTCACCCCTGAACTGGCTCTCGACAACACCAGCAAGGCGCGGGCCAGGATTCAGGTGCCGGTGACGGTGAAGGGCTCCGCGGCGGGGAAGAACCTCAAGTCCCTGACCGTGCAGGTCTCCTACGACAAGGGTGCGCACTGGCAGAAGCTGGCCGTGTGCGACGGACGGATCAAGGTCACCAACCCCAAGGCCGGCGGCAGCGTCTCGTTCAAGGCCGAGGCAGTCGACCGACAGGGCAACACCGTCAACCAGACCATCTACGACGCCTACCTGACCAAGTAACCGTTCCTAGCCAGTGCGCATGAGTGAGTCGTGGGCCCACTGTTGCGTACTGGGCGCATCCCGAACGGTGTTGGATGCGCTGGGTTCCCGCTTTCGCTTCCCGCTCGGCGACGGCCCTTCGGGGGCCGGTCCGTGGTGGGTGGGCGGGTTCCCTCACGCCCCCGTGCGCCTGGTCCGGCCTGGGCGGTCCGATGCCCCGCACGATCACTCCGGTCGTGTGGGGGCGGTGCCGTCCGACGCCGGACCGGATGGCCGAGGGCGCGTCTCCCGATCGCGATACCCGCGGCATCGTGACGGGACATGGTGCGGTGTGGGGTGGTCAGCGGTTTCTGCCAGTGCTGGGCACCCCACAGGCTGGTGTAGGCCGGGTCGACCGCGACAATGTTCGGAGCCCTCGTGCCGAAGCCGGCTGAACCGGGAGACCGCGGGCTGAGCAGGAGCGGTCAGGTCATGGTGCGGCGGCCTGGTCGTGGGCGTCGGCAAGGCCTGCACGACCTCGTCGGCGAACTTCTCCACCCGAAGAGTTCCGCACCCGCTGGGGCTCCCACACCGTCCGCCACCACGGCACCGGGGTTCCGTCGTCCGAGAGCTCACCCATCGCCTACGAAGCCCGGAAATGGCCGCCGCCCCCGGACGGCAATGTGATTGACAGCGGCACCGAGTACGTCGGAAGGTGCATGCTCGGACGACTGGGGTGGGAACGTGGAACGGCAGCAGTGCGTGGAGCGGTGTTCAGAGCTTTTCGCGGTGGGTGGCTATGCCGCTGTGAGAGCAACGGCGGTGGCGGGACTCGAGGAGTTCGGACCGGATCCGGTGCTCTTCCGCTGGCTCGGACAGGCACACGCCGCGGAGGATGAGGACGATCACGACCGCGAGGCTGAGGCAGCGTATCGCAAGGGCCTCGCACTGACACCCGACGATCTCGGGCTCCTGGTGTCGTTTTTGGAACTGTGCCTTCGCGCGGACTCCTTCGACTACCCGGAGCGGGCGCACCGGGCGGTGGGCCTGCAGGAAAGGATCGAAGAGCTGGCTCCGCCCGGGTCTGCTGAACGCGAGCGCGTCGACGATGCGACCGGCTGGGCCGGACGGGGTTACTGGGACGACCTGCAAGCAAGCGCTGCTTGGGGGCACGCCCAGCAGTCGGCCCTCGCGGAGCAGAGTGTGCTGGTCACCGACGCGCTGCGGCGAGCGGCTCGCGGTGAGTCCGGCGAGGACACCGGTGAGGACCTCCAGGCGGCTGAACTGGCTGCGGCGGTTGAGTTGCTGCAGGGGGCCCGGAACGCACCGCTGCGCCTGCTTCTCGCCCACCGGGTCGCAGCGTATGTGCTGACATTCGCCCTGTCGTTCGGCCTGAACAAGGCACTGGTGTGGAGCGGAACGCTGGACTTCAGCCTGTGGGGCTGGGGGTTCTGGGTCCCCGTTTTCGTTGCCGAAGCCAAGCTCCGCCAGGCCAAAAGGCTGGGGCGGGAGCGCGTCATCGCGCGCATACAGGCGCGCCACGACGTAATGGACACCGTCTGACAGCCGACCCGAGCAAGCGGATTCGGGGGTGATGAGGTGCGCGCCGCTTGGCACCTACTGACCGAAAGCGCTGCCCACCCCTACCGCCCGCAGCTGGTCCGGGGAGACGCCGAGGCCGATCAGTACCTCGCGCGCCTGGTCAGCTCTCTGGCGCGCGAAGCCCGTCTGCCGGCATCCCATGCGGCAGGATGGGGCCATGAGCGTAGTCAAGATCAACGTACTGACCGTCAGCGCCGAGCAGCGGGAGACGCTGGAGAAGCGCTTCGCCTCCCGTGCCCATGCCGTGGAGGGCTCTGACGGGTTCGAGTGGTTCGAACTCCTCCGGCCGGTCGAAGGCACTGACAACTACCTCGTCTACACACGGTGGCGTGACGACGAGTCCTTCCAAGCCTGGATGGAAGGCCCCATGAAGACGGCTCACCAGGGCAGTGGCGCAAAGAGCGGTGAGCGCCCTCAACCAGCGGCAAGCGGGTCCACGCTGTGGTCCTTCGAGGTCGTGCAGCAGGCCGCGCCGACCAGCGCGTAGACAGGTCGTGGCGGCCGGCAGGGCGCAGGCGTGTTCGGCCCCCGGGGTCACCTTCTGAGCAACCTGATGACCACCGGCTTTGATCACCAGAACCGGCGGTCCTCCTGTGCGGTCAGGACATGACCTTGTCCCGCAGGAATCGGGCGGCCTCGGTGAAGTCGGCCATGGGTAGGTCTGTGGCGGCGATCAGACCGACCTGGGTGAGCACGGCCGCTTGGTCCCAGTAGAGCCGTTCGCTCTCCATCAGGTCGTCGCGGAATTTCACGACCACCACCAGTGGCACTTCGACGGTCCGTCCGGTCGCAGCCAGTCCAGGCAGCAGGAACGGGATCTCCTGGTCGTGAGTCATCCGCATGATGATCTCCTCGACGAGGAAGTCGCTGCCCACCGACCGATGGACTGTCTCCGTGGTGGTGTTCTGCGGAATGCCCGGAATGAAAACGTCGCGGTAGTAGCCCCGCAGGTGGTTCTTGCCGAAACCACCGCTCATCGTCGGCAGATGCATCACGCTGGCGTCCTCCACCATGGTGGCCACCGTCGGGTCGGCGTCCTTGATGTCGAACTCGTACGCCGTGTGCTGCTCCCACAGCGCGACCATTTCGTCTTGGTTCACGATGTCTCCTCCACGGATCCGTCCCGTCGGCCGGGGCTCTTTACTGATCAGCCCCAGCCGACCAACGAACACCGCCACGCACAGGATGCGACCAGGCGTCCACGAGAACGTACGAGAGCCGTCCCGGTGGCACGGGCCGCCGCCCACCCCTTCCGAGTCCGGGGTCGACCTGCGACTGACCATCCGTCATGTCATGAGTCGCATCGCGAGGGTTGGCCAGGACGACAACGGATCACTCAGCGTCACAGCACCACGGAAGCTGAGCCGGAGCCACGACGCGTGAAGCCGGCCTTGCCCTGCTCAGCCCCGTCGGCCGATGGCTGTCTGGCCGGTTTATTCCGCAGGTCAGTCGGGTGTTCGGACTGGCAGAATCGGGTCATGCCGATAGATCCCTTGCTGGTCAGAGCCCGTGGGCTGTGGGAGGACCTGGCCTCGGTGCCGGTGTCGTTCGCGCCGGACGGGGGTGTGCGCGTGGTCGTCTCGCCGGAGTCGGGCCTGTGCCCGGCCGGCTGGGTCGGTGTGGTGATGCTGGGAGGATCGGCGATCGTGACCGCGCCCAGCGAGGACGCTGCTGCGATCGTTCGGGGCGCTTTGGCGGGGTTGGCAGCGGAGGCTGTTGCCGATGCGGGTGCGGTCCGCGAGGTGCTGTCGGTGGCCCGGGTGCTCGGGCCGGCAGCGTTGGCGTACGTGTCCGCGGACGCGTTCCGCCGGGTGGAGCCCGGTGTGCTGATGGTGGAACAGTTGCCGGGCGAGCACCCGGACCTGCGGGGCCTGGAGAAACAAGCGGGCGAGGAGGACACCGGTGAGGCCGGCCTGGAGGAGATCACCTCGCCCGCGTTCGTGGTCCGCGAGGGCGGCCAGGTGGTCGCCGCTGCGGGATACCGGGTCTGGCCGAGCCGGACCGCTCAGATCAGTGTGCTGACCGCCCCCGCGTGGCGGGGCCGGGGGCTGGCCCGTGCGGCGGGCTCGGCAACGGTGGCACACGCGCTCGCGGCCGACCTGCTGCCCCAGTGGCGGGCCCGTGTGCCTGCCTCCCGACGGGTCGCACTCGCGCTGGGCTTCCGGGAACTGGGCGCCCAGCTCAGCATCAAGCTCGCGTGATCGGAGCGTTCACGGGGGACGGCGGCAACGCACCGGATCGCCTCTCCCCCGGCCCTCATTGGCTGCCGCAGCATGTTGCTGCTCGCTCTTTCGGTGCCTGCTCAGCGGCCGTGTGACGGTGAGCATGCCGTGCCGTCCCGCCCCGGCCGCCACGAGATCGGTGTCCGGGCGGGTGCAGGCTCGCCCCCCAGGGCCGGTGCACCCGACGACCTCGGCGTCATTCATGTCGGCGTGCCGGACCGTCACCCTTGACTGCACCAGGCCGCGTGGAGCAACGCTCTCGAAGCTCTGGAAGCGATGGTTAACCGATGGCCTTCGCAAGAGGGCATCCAGCACAGTGGGACGATGACGATCTCTGGCGCCGCATTCATGCCCGGCATCGAGCTGTCCAGGGCCCTGTTCGAGGGGGCGGTACGGCCGATTCTTGAGGATGTCTTTCCAGGACTGCGCTACGCGGCTGCCCGGGTTGGCAGCGGTTCTGAGGTGCTGGGCTTCGACACACCGCGGTCCGCGGACCACGAGTGGGGTCCTCGGCTGGAGCTCTTTCTGACAGCCGAGGACCACGCCCGATACGACGCGGGTATTCACCGTGTCCTGGCCGAGCGGCTGCCGAAACAGGTACACGGCTGGCCCACTCACTTCCAGGAGAGCCAGGATCCGCTGGATCCGGTCGGGCGCATGCATCTGACTGATGGTCCGATCAACCATCGCGTAGACGTGTATGCCATGGATGAATGGGTGGCCGGGCAACTCGGACTGCGTCCGGCCGACGCGGAACCGAGCGTGAGCCAATGGCTGGCGATGCCCCAGCAACGGCTCGCCGAGATCACCGGCGGCAGGGTGTTCCACGATGATCTCGGCGCCTTCACCGCCGTCCGGCGCATGTTGGCGTGGTACCCGGAGCAGGTGTGGCGGTACTTGCTGGCGTGCCAGTGGCAGCGCATCTCGCAGGAAGAGGCGTTCGTGGGGCGCTGCGCCGAGGTCGGTGACGACATCGGCTCAGCCGTTGTGGCCGGCCGCCTGGTGCGAGATCTGATGCGGCTGTGCCTGCTCCTGGGCCGGCGCTATGCCCCCTACGGCAAGTGGCTCGGCAGCGCGTTCGGCCGGCTGCCGGCGGCAGGGCTGGTCGCCCCGTCGCTGCGCGGTGCGCTTGCGGCGACGGATTACCCCACCCGGGAGAGACATCTGTGCGATGCCTACGAGGCAGCGGCTTCACTGCAGAACGCATCCGGGCTCACCACCCCGGTGGACCCGAAGCGTCGGCGCTATCACTCGCGCCCCTTCCTGGTTTTGCACGCTGAACGCTTCGCGCACGCACTTGCCCGGATCATCACGGACCCCGCACTTCGCGATCTGCCCTTGGTAGGAAGCGTGGACCAGTGGGCAGACAGCACGGACCTGCTCCACCGGTCCCGCGCCATCCACGCCGCTACGCACGCGATCAGTGATGAGAATCCCTGACAATCCCCAGGGCACTCGCATTCCCCACGTGGCGGCGGGACTTCCGGACAGACCGTTAGGTCATGAAACTCCGCCTGCCTAAGGGCTGTCCCGTAATCCCTGGTGGATCAGCGCGCGGCGTCAGATGCGGTGCATCGCAAGGCGGAGGGACGTCCGCATACTGGGCGTATACGGGCGTTCCGACAACGCGGCGAGGTGCCGTAGCTGTCGTCGTGCGCCCGCCAGGGGTTACGGGACAGCCCTTAAGGTGCTCGCTCTTCTCTGGCTTTGCTGGAGCATTTACCGGCCTGGGATGTTTTGTTGAGCGAGCGTCCGAAGCTTCGCAGTATGCCCTCTCGCTCTTGGCGTACCCCGTCCCCGTCTGAAGGGCTGCCCGGCAGTCGCGCAAAATGCCGCAGGTTCAGGACTTGGGGACGGTGTTGATGTAATGGGTGCCGCTGTCGTAGAGGTTGTTCACAGCCTTCTGCACATCCGTCAGGGACTGGGCCTTGCCGGCTTTGTAGTAGAACCAGTTGACCCGCATGTCCCAGGTGCGCGGACCCGTGAAGGGGAGGTCCACGAACCAGGTGTTGAAGTTGATGGACATGTTCTGGCGCGGGAAGTATTTGCCGCCGCTGCTGAACAGCTTGTGGCCGTCCACCGAGTAGGTGGCCACGCCGTGCACGGCCGTGATCATCATGGTGTGCCAGCCTTGAAGGCTGGAGGTCAGTTTGTGTGTGACCCGGTCCCCGGTGTCGGCGCTGTACCAGCTCGTGGTGTCGAGTTTGGGCCCCGGCGCACCCCAGCCCCCGTTCGGCATGTACTCGTTGTCGAGTTCGCTGTAGCGCGAGTTGTCGGGCGAGATCGTGTAGAAGGACTCGTTGACGTGGTCGCCGTTGCGACCGCTCGTGGGCTTGTCGTTGAAGTAGATCCGGGCGGCGTAGGTCCCCGTCATGAAGCCGGTGCCGCTGCTCTGCACCTCGGCCTGCTTGGTGCCCGCCTTTGTCCCGTCGGTACTGGCCCGCAGTTGCAGGACCTGTCCGCCCACAGCGGTTTTCTCGGCCGGGAATGTGACGCCTGCGGCCGACCATGTGTCGTGGATCCCCGGGCCGCCGGGGCTGGTGCGGACCAGCCAGCCGTGCGCGTGGAGCGCGGGATCGTCGGGGCCGCTGTAGTGGAAGTTGTCGAACATGATCCCGCGCGGGTGGGCAGGCCTCGGGCGGGGGGCGGACGAGGCCCGTGCGGGCGCGGCGGCGTGGTCAGTGGAGCCTGTACGCCTGGTGGGGCTGGTGGGCTCGTCCCCCCAGACATGGGCACCGCGCAGGTATCCGGTCACCGTCTTCGACGGCTGAAAGGTGGTGGCAGCGGCATTGAACGAGCGGTCGTCCCGCTGGTCCAGCTTCCTGCCGTCGGGGCGGTACAGCTGCAGTCCGATGGCTCCGCTCTTGGCACCGGGTGCCAGGCTGCCGGCGCCCGGCGTGAAGCTGATCTGGAGGTAGCGGTCGGCGGTGGTGGCTGGATCAGCCGGCGCAACGGTCTCCCCGGCGATGTTCGAGCAGCCGACAGCGGCCTGGACGCAGTTGAACGCGTACGAGGAAGTCCCGTCCGCGGTGAAGTAGTACCGAATCGCCACGTCCGACAGGAGCACCCTCTTGGGGGAGGTGTTGACAACTTCCAGCCATGGCCGAGCCACCGCGGCCGTGGCAGGGCTCCCGGCCTTGTACCGGATGGTGAGCTGCGGAGGCGCCTGGTGCGCGGCACGCCATTGGGGATAGAGCGCGAGACCACCGGCGACGACGGCGATCACCAGGAACAGCGTCTTGAACACGGTCCACGCACGACGTCGAGGCCCGCGGCCGTCGTCAGGGCGGACAGGGCGGACGGTAGGGCGGGCAGGGCCCACAAAAGCTCCTAGGAAGGGGCGATACCGGGACCGGTGCGGGTGACGGTGGCGGAGGCTGGCGCCGTCCTCCGTGAGCACGTTTGACCTGGACGGTCAGGACGGGCAGCGGCGGTACTCTCCGTCGTACCGCCGCAGAGCGGGTCGCCGGCCGTGTGGGATCCCGTGTGTGCCGGCTTTCGGACGGCTCCTGCTCCGGACCGGGCGGCGCCTACCGGACGGCGTGCGCCGGGGAGCCGGGAGAGTCGAAGGCCGGAAGTGCGACCCCGTCGTCCGGGCTGTACGTGGGCCTGGTCCGTGCGTTCGCAGTGCCGCCCCACGCCTGGTGAGGGACTGCGGGGGACGCGGCCAGAGCGCCGCCGGCCTCGGGGGTTTCGGCGTCCACGCCGACCTCGATCTTGGCGCGGGTGCCCCACTTGGTGCGGCGCAGGGTCGCCAGGGACCACAGGCGCAGCGGCAGCAGCAGCCCGATGTTGAGCAGCGCGTACAGCGGAGCGGCGAGGAATGTCAGCACGCGGTCGACGAGCCCGACCATGGCGGCGCCGCGCAGGTAGTGGAGGGAGCGCACCCACGACATGACGCACATGTAGGCGATGTAGCTGGCGAGCAGGGCCCAGCCGGTCGGATGCAGCGCGATGGCCACGAGGGCGGTGAGCAGGGCTGCGGTGAAGCCGACCCAGGTGACGAGCTCGATCAGATTGAGCCACCAGTACGTGCGGCGCAGCCGGAACTTGGCGAAGAGCAGGAACCCCTCGCGGATGAAGGACTTGCCCCAGCGGATCTGCTGGCGGATGTAGTGCCCGAGGCGTTCCGGGACGTCGGTGTAGCCGACAGCGGACGGCTGGATGAGGGACTTGCCCTCGGTGAGGCAGTAGTACGTGAGGCGCCGGTCGTCGCCGAAGGTCGCGGGGCGTCCGAGGAACCGCTGGTCGAGGAAGTCGTCGAGATTCTTGCGGATGACCCAGCCGCGGTACATCGCGAGGGAGCCGCAGGCGCACAGGACGGAGCCGAGGCGGGAGTAGGCGACCCGTTCGCCGAGGAAGGCGTTGACGTAGCGCATGTCTATCAGGCGCGTGAGGAGGTTGGTGGCGCGGTTGTGGGCGAGGACCAACCCGGTGACGCAGTGGACACGGCGCTCCCCGAAGGGCTGGGCGAGCTCGGCGACGGCGTGCTGGTCGAGCACCGTGTCGGAGTCGATGCACAGATACGCGTCCGCGAGCGGTTCCTGCCGGAAGCCTGCGGCGAGCCCGTGGCGCTTGCCGCGGTTCTCGGGAAACCGGATGAAGCCGAGACGGATTCCAGCACGGTCGAACTGCGGACGCATCTCGCCGATGAGGGCAGCGGCGGACTGGTCGGCGGAGCAGTCGTCGATGACCGTCAATGACTGAGGTGGCAGGGTCTGCGCGAGGATGGATTCCAGGCAGCGCCTCAGCATCGCGGGGGATTCGTTGTACACCGTGACGACCCCGTGAATTTCAAGCTGACGGGTCGTTTTCTTGAACGTGAGCCCGGGGCTGCGGCGCCGGCGGATGGACAGGAGCAATTTGACACCGAGGAGGGAGCCGACGGCCATCCCGTACCAGTGCAATTGGCGCCAGGACGCGTATATCTGGTCCCAGACGTGTATGAGGGTATGCATGACGAGTGAGGGCTCCCTAACATCGTCGATTTGCTCGTACCCCGAGTATTAAAACTTGTGTGTCCCAAATGAAGACGTTTTGTCTGAGACATACGACACATGAAGCTTCCGCGGCACCCGTGAGCAGGCTTAATCAGGCCGCAGTTCCAGGCGGGGAAGGGTGCGTTATCCGAGCCGCCCGGGAGCAGAATTTCATCGGGAATGTATGGGGCTCGTCACTTTGAGTTCCGCAAGCTTGTGTCTCCTGTATCCGGGAGTGGAGTTCCGCGTTCGCTGATGCATGATCGTCTGTCTTGAGCATCGGCGTCGATCGCAACAGGCGTGGAAACTCGCCGTGCACGGACAGCTCGGCGGCCGGACTCGACTTCGTCGGAGCCGCGATCGGTGCGCTGAGGGTTTTCGGGGGTCGTACATCCGGCCGGGTCCGGCCCGTCTGCAGCGGGTGGGCCCGGCCCCGGCTGCGTGGTGGGAGGCCGTGATCGCCATGGCACGGCGGGGCGTGGCCGAGCGTGGACCTCGCCGGCTTCCTCGCTCTCCTGGATACCCGCCCTGTCCCCCATGGGCTGCGGGCCGGGCTCGAGGCGGTACTCGCCAAGGGCCTGGGCGTATCGCCCGCCACGGCGGGGATCCGGGCATGGGCCGGAGCCTTTGCCGGGCCGGTGCCGCGTGCGTGGTGTGCCGTTCGGGGGCTGTCGCCTGTGCTGCCCGATGCTGTGCGCGCCCCGGCAGCCGGTACCGGCCCTGCCGGCGCAGATGTGCGGGCCGCCCGATGCCCGGCCCGTGCTGAACCGTTGCGATGACGAAGGCCTTGTCGTCGGCGCCGCGGGGACGGCCTCCCGCCCATCGAGGGTCCGGGCGGGCCAGGCCGATCTCGTTGAACCGGTGGTTCACGTCCCGGACGGTGTCCATCAGCTGGGCGATCGCCGGCCCCCCGTTTCCCGCCTGCCGGGGGCCGGCGGGTTCATCGCGTGCCGGTAGCGCACCGAACTCGTGCTGTCTCGGTGTGCGTCAGGGCCGGCGCGACGTACAGCTGAGGCTGGGGGCCTGGATCGGCGACCAACGCTCCAGGGCAGCCATGCTCACACCCGGAGCGGATCGGCCGAGGGCCGGTGTCACTGAGGACCTTCCTCGGAACGGTCCGTGCTCACCGATGAGACCTGGCCCGCGCGCATGATGCGTACCTTGTGCTCGCCGCAGTTCAGGCACGTCGGCCGGGACAGCGGTGACGGAACGTGCACCCCGTCCGCCTTGTAGATGATGAAGTCGTGTCCTGTGGCGTCCGTGTGGTGCTCTATCTCGTACGCCTGCTCCCAGCCGTGTCCGCAGCGCATACAGGCAAAGGCATAGGCCTCGTGTTCGACGCGGATGCCTTCGATCTCGCTCATGTGAACTCCTCTGGGTGTGTTGAGCGCGGTGTGCCGTGGCCGGCCTGTCCCACTGGCTAGGGACCGGGCAGCCGCCGTGTTTGTGACAGCAGCCGTCATGGGCCGAGGGTTTGGCTGAGTTTGCGTGTCGGTGCGAGGCCGCCCGTCTCCGTCCCGTGGCCCTGATCGTCGACTCGCGATCCGTTCAGCCCCGGTCCGGTCGGCCCCCCGGACGGCCGTGGATCCGGCCGGCCTCGCTCGCCCGGCTCGAACCGGTGCCCCACCGGGTGCACGTGCTCATGGCTCGGGCACGCGCCCGGTGCGGCAGCCGATCGTCCGAGCGCGGTCTCGGCCCGACACACGCTCGCGGCGCCTACGGCAGGGATCACGGCATCCTGGGTTCGATACTGAAGCGCATGCGCGTCGAATGCGACCCTCAGGCGATAAGTGGCACGGCCTTCTACAAGTTCCTGACGTCAGTCGTCGTTCCCCGGCCGATCGCCTGGGTCTCGACGATCACATCGGACGGAGATACCGAAAACCTCGCCCCGCACTCCTTTTTCAGCATCGCCAGCACCGCTCCCCCGATCGTCCAGTTCACCTCGATCGGCCGTAAGGACTCTCTGCGCAACATCGAGGACACCGGTGAATTCGTCGTCAACTTCTCGTCCGAACCGCTGTTGGAGCTGATCAACGCCACCGCGATCGACTTCCCCCGGTCGGTCAGCGAATTCGACACCGCAGGTATCGAGCGCGAAGCCAGCAGGTGCGTCCGGCCGCCGAGGGTGGCCGCCTCCCGTGTGGTTCTGGAGTGCCGTTCGCACACCACCTTGCGTATGGGCAACTCCACCCTCGTCTTCGGGCGCGTGGTCCATGCGGCAGTGGACGAGGACTGCATCGTCAATGGCCGTCCCAGCAGCGAGCTGCTGCGCCCGCTCACCAAGCTCGGCGGCGATGAATGGGGCACTCTCGGCGAGGTCCTGCACTTGGGCCGCATCCCTTACGAGGAGCCGGGCACCGACTGATCGGGGTCCGGACAATGGTCCTTCGGGCGTCCCTTCCAAGGGCTTTTCGCGAGGGGCGACGGATGGGAGGGCTGTTCCGTTTCCGCGGCCTCCGTTTCCGTTGCGGCGATGGCGACGGGGAAGGCGTGGGCGGGCAAGGCACCGGTGGCAGCCGGTACGGGTGGATGTACCGGCTGCCTCGTACTGGTCGCAGGCCGCGCTCGTTCTTCGCGCTCTGGAAACAGGTCCGGTCGGTGGACACGTATGCCGGATGCTCGCGTGGCGTGGTGCGGCTGCCCGTCGGGTGCGGGCGGCCTACCGAAGGCCCGTGTGGGTGAGGTTGCGGGGGGCAAGGTCTTCTTCGGCCCAGACGACCTTGCCGCCCGATACCGAGCGGGTGCCCCATCTGCGGGACAGCTGGGAGATCAGGAGGAGGCCGCGGCCGTTCTCATCGGTGGTCTGCGCGGGGCGCTGGCGCGGGGCACAGACGTTGGTGTCGAACACTTCGCAGGTCAGGACCTGGTGCTGGATCAGGCGCAGGCCGATCGGGCCGGTGCTGTGGCGGACGGCGTTGGTGACCAGTTCGCTGACGATCAGCTTGGTGGGGTCCTCGAGAGTTCCCAGGCCCCATTCGGTCAGCTGGCGGGCCGCCATGTGCCGGGCGCTGCGGACGGCGGTCTGGTCACTCGGCAGCGTCCAGGAGGCGACCCGGGTGGGGCTCAGTGAGCGGGTGCGCACCAGGAGCAGGGTGACGTCGTCGCACGGTGCCTGACCGGGGAAGGACTCCGTCGCGCGGGTGCACAGCTCTTCCAGGGAGCGGTCCGGTTGCGCGAGGGCGGTGGCCAGGCGGTCCATTCCCTCCTCGATGTCGTGGCCGCGGGTCTCGACCAGGCCGTCGGTGTACAGGGCGAGGAGACTTCCCTCGGGCAGTTCCAGCTCCACGGACTCGAAATGGGCCCCCAGCCCGATGCCGAGCGGGGCTCCGGTGGGAAGGTCGGGGAAGGTGACCCGGCCCTGCGGGTCGATGACCGCGGGCGGGAGGTGTCCGGCCCGGGCCATGGTGCAGCGGCGGGTGACCGGGTCGTAGACGGCGTACAGGCAGGTGGCGCCCACCATCGTGGAGGTCTGGTGGGGGGCGTCGGCGTCTTCCTCGGCCAGTCGCTGGACCGTGTCGTCGAGACGGGCCAGCAGCTCCTCGGGGGGCAGTTCCATGTCGGCGAGTGTGTGCACGGCGGTGCGGAGCCGGCCCATGGTCGCGGCGGCGTTGATGCCGTGTCCGACCACGTCGCCGACGACCAGGGCCACCCGGGCGCCGGACAGCGGGATCACATCGAACCAGTCGCCCCCGACGCCGTTGTCCATGTCGGCGGGGAAGTAGCGCGAAGCCGCCTCGACCGCCTCGCCGCCCCTCAGACGTTGGGGGAGCAGGTTGCGTTGGAGCGCGAGGCACGTGGTGTGTTCGCGGGCGTACTGGCGGGCGTTGTCCAACGACTGTGCGGCGCGGCTGACGAGTTCTTCGGCCAGGAGCAGATCGATCTCCTGGAACGGCATCGGGTCCTGGCTGCGGATGAACATCGCCACGCCCAGCAGGGCGCGCCGCACGCGGATGGGTACGACCATCAGCGAGTGCACGCCGTTCTCGTCGAACTTCTGTGCCAGTGCCGGAGCCTGATCGATCCACGTGCCCGGAGCGGTGTCCAGGATCGGCTCCAGGTGGGACTTCCCGGTGGACGCCACGTCGGCGAAGGGTGAGGTGGGCGGTACGGGGACCGCATCGCCGCGCAGCCATGGGGATTTCGGGTCGCCTTGGTGGAACGAGGCCAGCCCGGCACGTCGCAGCATGGGCAGGCGCTTGTCCGTCGCGCCGATGTGGAACGGGGGCCCTTGGCCGAACGGGACCGACTGCTCCAGGTCGACGACGGCGTAGTCGGCGAGAAGGGGCACGGCAAGGTCGGCCAGTTCCTGGCTGGTCTGCATCACGTCCAGGGTGCTGCCCAGGCGCGTACTGGCTTCGCCGAGGACGGTGAGGCGCTCGCGCGCCTGCCGGCTCTCGGTGACGTCGACGACGACGGTGCACAGGCCCAGCGCCTGGCCGTCGGCGCCCTGGAGGCAGAAGAGCGAGGCCGCCATCGTGTGCTCCCGGCGCGGACTCGTCGGCGGCCACATCCGGTACTGGTGCACCTTGGTGGTGCCGCTCCGCAGTACCTGCCGCATCACGGCCTCGACTGCTACGGCCTTGGAATCGGGCAGCATGTCGGTGAATCGACGTCCGAGCCGCCGGTCGGGGGACATGCCGTCGTGGCTCTCCATCGCGTCGTTCACCCAGGTGCACCGCAGGTCCAGGTCGCGAACGGCGACGCCGATCGGTACGCGGGTGAGAAGCGACTCCCGCGCCGATCCGTCCATCGCTCTCCCGGAGATGCCGATGTCGGTCACGGACACGAGCCACCGAACCGCTCCGCCCTGCCCCCGCAGCATCGAGATCCGCAGGTTGACGTCGAGCATGCGGCCGTCTTGATGGCGCACCACCGTCGTGCCCAACCAGCCGTTCTGGGCACGGCACTGCTCGACGAACGCTGTTGTCGCCTCCTCGGAGGACGGCAGTACGCGTGCGGCGGACCGGCCCACCACGTCCCCGGCAAAGTATCCGAGAAGCTGCTCACCGGCCTGCGTCCATGCGACCACCGTCCCGCGCTCGTCGAGCATCGCGATCACCGAGTCGGACATTTCGGTTGCGTTCATCCGCTTACCGAGTGTCGCGGTGCCGGTTGCGGTCGTGGTCATCGCTGGTGTCCTCAGGTGGGTGGCAAGGGGGGACGGTACGGGATACAGAAAGCCGGATATCTTCCGTTTTGCACCTTTGGGGTGATTGACCGGGCAGGGCTCCGATCTGTGACAAGCCGCGGCCGGCGCCGGCTCGGCCGCTCAAGTGGCCCACGGGGGGTCCGGCGGCCGGTTCCCGGCGGACCGCGGGAAACGCGCAGCGCCGGCTCCCGCCTCGTCCCGAGCGCAGCGCGGGCGCCGGCACCCGGGCCGGCCGGGTCCGGACGAACCCGATGACGAAGCGGCCACCGAACCTGCCCGGCACTCCTGCCGTCCGCCCGGCCGCCGCCCGCGTCCTCGGCAAAACGCATGCGCCACCGCCGGGCGGCCAGAGGGACTGCCCCGCCGCGGGCCGGCAAAGGCCGTGGGAGCGCGGTCCGTTTGACATCTCCCGGACCGGCCCCCATCATCATCGTCATTCCACTAATTGAGTAGCTAAAGGGTGAGTGAGTTCGTGGAGTTCCGCATCGACAGGCGGAGCGGGATCGCCGCCTACCAGCAGATCGTCCAGCAGACCAAGCAGGCCCTGCGCCTGGGCGTTCTGATGCCGGGAGACCGGCTGCCCACCGCCAAGGAGGTCGCCGAGACCTGCGCCGTCAACCCGAACACCACGCTCAAGGCCTACCGGGAGCTGGAACGCGAGGGGCTGGTCGAGCCGAGGCCTGGTCTGGGCACCTTCATCCGCCGGTCCTTGGCCCGCCCCCAGGCGGGCGCCGACTCCCCGTTGCGCGGGGAGCTGGAGGCGTGGATGGCGCGGGCACGCGAGGCGGGCCTGGAGCGGGAGGACGTGACCGCGCTGGTCGCGTCCGTCCTGCAGGAGCGGTACGCCGAGACCACGGCGGCCGCCGGAACAGCGGAAAGTACAAAGCCGAGGAGTGCCAGTGAGTAGCGCCAGGGATGCCATGGACGTCGGGGGGCCGGCGGAGGAATCGGCGATAGAGGCCTACGGGGTGGGCCGGAAGTACCGTCGGGGCTGGGCCCTGCAGAACTGCTCGTTCCGGCTGCCTGCCGGCCGGATCTGCGGGCTGGTGGGGCCCAACGGGGCGGGCAAGACGACGCTGCTGGCGATCGCCGCCAATCTGCTGGAGCCGACGGACGGCACCCTCACGGTGTTCGGCGCGGCACCGGAATCCGCGCAGGCCGGACGGCGGACGGCTTTCCTCGCCCAGGAGAAGCCGCTGTTCCGCCGCTTCACCGTGGCCGAGACGCTGCGCCTGGGCCGCGAACTGAATCCCGGCTGGGACCAGCGGGCCGCCGAGAACATCGTCCGCGCGGGCAATGTGCCCATGGAGGCGAAGATCGGCACCCTCTCCGGTGGGCAGCGCACCCGGGTCGCCTTCGCCCTCGCCTTCGGCAAGCGTCCCGACCTGCTGCTGCTCGACGAGCCGATGTCCGACCTCGACCCGCTGGTACGCCACGAGCTCATGAGCATGCTGCTGGCCGAGGCAGCCGAGCACGGCACCACCGTGCTGATGTCCTCCCACATGCTCGGCGAGCTGGAGAGCGTCTGCGACTTCCTCCTCGTCATCTCCACGGGCGGACTGCGCATGGCCGGCGATGTGGACGAACTCCGCAGCGCCCACGTGCTGCTGCAGGGCGTCCCGAGCGGCGAGGGCGACAGCCGGCGGCAGGGGCATGCCCAGGGCGTCCCGGCGGAGCTCGCCGGTCACACCGTCGTCGAATACCGCACCAGCGGACGCCAGGCCACCGCCCTCATCCGCCCCGACGGCCCGGTCACCGGCCGGTGGCAGACCCACACCCCGAACATGGAGGAACTCCTGCTCTCCTATCTGCGCTGCCCGGACGCACCCCCCTTGATCAGCCCCGGAGCGCAGGTGCCGGGCCGGATGTACGGCTGCGACGGCCCGCGGGGAGCGGCGGCATGAACAACCCGACCCAGACCTCCGCCGGGCCCGACGGGTCCCTCACATCCGCTCCGGCCCCCGTGTCCCCCATCGCCACCAGCCGCACCCGCGGTCCCCGGCTCAGCGGCGTGACCTGGCTCGTCTGGCGCCAGCACAGGGCCGGCTTCTGGACCCTCCTGGCCGCCACCGCCGTTACCGTGGCGTTGCTCGTCCATCAGCGTGCCGACATGCTGGACCACCTCACCGCCCATGGCTATGGCCGGCCCGACTCAGCGTCCGACGAGTGGCTCGCGGGCATACACCCCCAACGGCTCCAATTCGTGAGCTACGGCTTCGGGTTCATCCCCCTCGTGCTGGGCGTCTTCCTCGGCGCCCCGCTGCTCGCCGGCGACCTGGAAAACGGCACCGCCAAACTCGTCGCCTCGCAGTCCGTCAGCCCCAGCCGCTGGCTGGCCACCAAGCTGGTCGTCAGCGCCCTGGTGGTCATCGTGTGCACGGCGGCGCTGTCCATCGCGTTCGGCCGGTGGTGGGGGCCGGTCAAGTACGAGGCCACAGTTCTGGGGTGGAGCGATGGCCCCGCGTTCGACAACACCGGCCCCGTGCCCGTCGCGCTCACACTCTTCACCGTCGTGAGTGGTGTGGCGATCGGCATGCTCCTGCGCCGCACCCTGATCTCCATGATCGTCACCTTCGCCTTCGCCGTCGTCGTCCAGGTGGTCTGGCACTTTCAGCGGCTGAACCTCGGCCACGTCATCACGGTCACCACGGACAAGGGAGTCGGTCCGGGCGCGCCCCGGGTGCCGCTTCCTGAAGCCGCCCTGGAGATCGACCACTGGCTCCTCTCGAGCTCCGGGCAGACCTACGGCTGGGGCACCTGCGCGCACGAGACGTCGCAGAAGGTCTGTACTCAGAAGTACGACCTCGTGGGCTGGTCGGTGGACTACCTGCCGATCTCGCAGATGAGCAGCATGCAGTGGTTCGGCGCCTCGATCCTCTTCGCCCTGACTGCCGCCGTTGCGGTGTTCATCTTCATATGGGGCCGCAAGCGCCTCGTCTGACGCCCCCGAGCCCCGTCGTTCCGGGACGCCGATCATCGACGTACCGAAACGCCGACGCACGCACGACGCCCCCCGCCGAAGGTCTCCGGCGGGGGCGTCGTGCGTGTGCTCCGGCTTCGATGGCCATCGGCCAGTGGCTCTGTTCACGAAAGGAGGCAGCGTTTCGACGGTGGTTCACGAGGCACCGGGCGGCCGGGGGAGGATCGCCATGCTCACGGGTTCCGACGGCAGCCGGCCCCTGCACGAGCCGGTCGTGGGGGACGTGCGTGGGGTCCAGAGGCCGAAGCCGGGTGAGCCTGGATTCGGGGTTGAAGTTGCCGCTGCGGCAGCGTCTACCGTCCTGACCAGGGCCGGAGAGACCGGCCCGGTGACGCACTCGTGAGGGAGCGGCGATGGAGTGGTCGATTGCGGAGGTCGCCCGTATGTCGGGCGTGACCGCCCGGACCCTGCGGCACTACGGCGAGATCGGTCTGCTGCCTGCGGCCCGGATCGGTGCGGGCGGCCACCGCTACTACGAGGAGCGCCAGCTCCTGCTGCTGCAGCAGATCCTCGTCCTGCGGGCCCTGGGCGTCGGACTGCCCGAGATCGGCCGGATCCTGGCCGAGCAGGTCGACGAGGTGGAGGCTCTGCGTGGCCACCGCCGGCGGCTGCTCGCCGAGCGGAACCGGCTCGACGCCCTGGCCGCCACCGTCTCCCGCACGATCGCCGAACTGGAACAGTCCAGGAAGGACGGACAACCCATGACTGCCATCAACCGACCGGAGAACCTGTTCGAGGGCGTGCAGCCCTCCCAGTACGCGGAGAGCCTGCGTGACTTTCCCGAGCACGCGCAGGAAGTCACCCGGCGGACCGCGGAGATGAGCCCGGCCGAGGTCCAGGCTGGGCAGCGGGAGCGCACGGCGTGGATGATCCGGCTGGCCGAGCTGATGGCCGCCGGCATCCCCGCCGACGCCGAACCCGTCCAGGCCGAGATCGACACCCAGTACCGGGCGCTGACCGCACTGCGCACCGTCTCCACCGACGAGTATCGCGCGATGGGGCGTTCTTGCGTGGACAACGAGGCCTGGTACACCGCGTACGAGGCGATCGCCCCGGGCCTGGCCGCCTATCAGCACGACGCCATCGAGGCGTACGCCGCGTCCAGGCTCGGCTGAGCCGCGGCAGGGCCGCTGCGGGGCGGACCGGCGGCGGCCCTGCTGCGGGTTCGCCGGCGCAGGGACCGGCGCATCGAGGAAGGCGTCCCTGTCCCGGCAGCGGTCCGGGGCCGCTGTCCCTTCTCCTGGACAGCGGCTTCGGTCCTTGACGAGTGCCTCCCGGCGAGGTGGACAACTGCTGCCGGGGCCCGTGGGCGAAGCCGGCTGCTCGTGGGTGATCGGGGTCATTCAGAGGTCGTTGACGGCTGTGTCGGCTGCTCTGCCCAGATGGTCTTTCCCTGTGTGTGGTAGCGGGTGCCCCACTGGTTCGCGAGGCTCGCGATGATGAACAGTCCCCGGCCCGTCTCGTCGATGGTGCGGGCGTGTTTCACGTGCGGAGCGCTGGTTGCGGCGTCGCTGACCTCGCAGGTCAGCATCCGCTCGAAGATCAGGCGCAGTTGCAGGGGCGGAGCACCGTAGCGGACCGCGTTGCCGACGAGTTCGCTGACGATGAGTTCGGTGGTGAACGCCGTCTCCTCGTCGATCCCCCACTCGTCCAGCCGGCGGCGGGCCGCTGCGCGGGCGGCCGGTGCGGCCTCGGGGCCCGCGGGCAGGGCGCAGGTCAGTACCCGGTCCTGGGGCAGTGTCTTCGTACGGGCGAGCAGCATCAGGGGTTCGCCGGTCCGGTGGCCTTGTGTGAGTGCGTGCGCGATGGTGTCGCGCACGTCCGGCAGGGGCCTCGTGCCGGCGCCGTCCAGGAGCGGGCGCAGCGGGCCGGACGGTGCCAGGACCTCGTTCGTGAGCGCGGCCGTGCCCATCGCCAGGATGCTTCCTTCGGGGAGGTGGACGGTGGTCGCGGGGAAGGGGGCGCTGTCCGTTCCGGCGAGCAGGGGGCCCGGGGGACGGGCAGGTCGGCCGAGGTGCCGTCGGCATGGACCACGACCGGTTCCGGGAGGCCGGCGCGGGCGATGGTGCAGGTGAGTTCGACCGGGTCGTAGATCGCGATGGCGCATCCGGCGGTGAGGGGCCCTTCCTGCAGGGGATCCGTGGGAGGCAGTGCGGCGTACGCGGCGGCGAGACGGGCCGCGGTGTCGCTCAGGCGGGCCAGCAGTTCGTCGGGCGGCAGGTCGAGGGCGGCCAGTGTGTGGGTGGCTGTGCGCAGGAGTCCCATCGTGAGGGCCGCGACAACGCCTTGCCCTGCCACGTCGCCGACGATCAGCGCGGTCCGTGCGCCGGGAAGGGCGATCGCGTCGGACCACGCGCCGCCGCCCTCCGGGCCGGGAAGGTGCAGCTGGGAGATCTCCAGGGTGGTCTGTGTGGCCGGTTGTCGGGGAAGCAGCCTGCGCTGGACGGTCGACGCGATGATCCACTCGCGCATGTAGCGGCGGGCGTTGTCGATGCAGAGCGCAGCGTGCGCGCACATGGCGGCCGCCACCGCGACGTCCTCCTCCTCGAAGGGGTCTTCCTGCTGGTGGCGGTAGAAGCTGGCCACGCCCAGGGCCTGGCCTCGCAGTGCCAGGGGGGCCACGATCAGGGAGTGGGCGCCGGATTGCCTGATGGCGTCGGCCCGGGCGGGGTCGGCGGCCAGCCACGAGCTGTCCTCGTCGATCGGTACGAGGCACGGCCGAAGGTCGGACAGGACGTTCGAGAAGGGGGTGCCGGCCGGCAGGGGGTGCACCTCTTCGACCGGGCGGGCCGGGATTCCCCCGAGGGCTGTCAGGCGCAGGGGAACGTCCCGGTGGACGGGCACCGCCGGAGGCTCCTCTCCGCGGACGACGTCTTCGACCACCTCGACGACGGCGATGCCCGCGAAGGCGGGCACGACCGCTTCCACCAGCTCCTGGCAGACAACGCCCACGTTCAGCCGGTGCCCCACCCGTGTGCGGACCGTGTCCAGGAGGGCCAGGCGGCTCCGTGCGTTCTCCCACTCGGTGACGTCGGCCGCGGAGATCACCAGTCCGAGCACCCGGCCGTGGGAGTCCTCCAAGCGGAAGCAGGAGACGGAGTAGAGCCGGCGTGGTACCTCGGCACCCCGGACGAGCCGGTTCAGTACCGGTTCTCCGCTGTCCAGGACCCCCTGCGCCACGGCGGCTTGCGTCTCGGGGTCCTCGAGTTCACATGCCTCGGTGAAATGCCTGCCCAGCAGGTGCCCCACCGGTGTGTCATGCAGCCCGCGGGTGGCGGTGCTCATGCGGACCACGCGCAGCTGGTCGTCCAGGACGTGCAGTGCCACCGGGGACCGGGTGAACATGGCTTTCAGGACCGCCATGTCCTGCCCCGACACGGTGTTCCCCGCCGCGAGCACCTGCCACACCACGGATGTACCTCGCAGCGCCGGCTTGACCAGCACCGCGGCCGTGTCCGAGAACTTTTCCCGCTGCCCTTCGCCGTCGGCGGCGGCCTCATGCATGAGAGCGGTCACGGACCGGCCGACGGCCTCCTCGGCGGACCACCCGAACAACTCCTCAGCCGGACGCCTCCACTCGACCACCCGGCCACCCTCATCGACGAGGACGAGCACGTCACCGCTGGGCATTCGACAACACCTCCGCCCCCATCCCTGCCCGCCCCGTGCCGACGGCAGGCCCGCTCGCCCGACAGCTGCACCGATCGGCGCAGCCCGCCTCCCCCAGGGCTGTGCGGAGCTCTTCGAAGTCCCTGCCGGCGAAGCCCGGGACCGCATGGCGGTGTGTCAGGCATTGGGCGCAGCCGCCGGCTGCCCGGGCAGCGCGGCCTCGTGTGCCGGTCCGTACCGGTGGATCACCTGGGTCCAAGACACAGGCCACGGCAGGCACTCCCCCGCCGGGCGATTGATCCGCCGGGATCCGTGCGCGGCGCCCGTGCCATGCACGGCCGGCCGGGAGCGGTCGTCATTTCCACGGGCCCAGGGGCCTTGCAGACCGCACCGGGCGGGTCCGGGGCTGCGCCGTCGTGACCCAAGCGGGCTCAGGACCCGGCCGTGTCCGTGCCTTCCAGTGCGCACCGGATGAGGGTGTCGGCGGCGGCGCGGGCATGTGCCGCGGTATCGGGATCCCCTGAGATGGCGGCCGTGGTCTGGGCGCCCTCGGCAAGGAGGACCAGCTGCGGGGCGAGCCGGTCGGGGCCGCCGGCAGCGCGGGCCAGTGCGGCGACGTCACGCCGGAAGGACGCCTTCTGTTCGCGTACCACCTCGGCGACCCTGCTGCTGTCGGCGCCCAGTTCACCGAACACGTTGATGAAGGCGCAGCCGCGGAAGTCGTCGTCGCGAAACCAGTGGGCGAGGAAGTCGAAGACGGCGAGCAGCTTCTCGCGCGGCGTGCCGGCGCCGTCCACGGCGGTGGCGAGACCGCTGTTCCACTGGTCCGTGCGGTGCCGCAGCACGGCGACGATCAGGTCCTCCTTGGAGGGGAACAGCGCGTAGATGCGTTTGAGCGAGACGCCGGACTCGGTGCGGACGGTGTCCATGCCGACGGCCTGGACACCGTGGGCGTAGAACAGCCGGTCCGCGGCGGACACGACGTGTTCACGTGCCGTCTTTTCGTCAATCACGAGAACCCCCTTGCACGGAGAACCAACGTTCTCTACTCTAAACCACACAAGCGGAGAACGATCGTTCTCCACGTCTGGGAAGGAATGTCCGCCATGGGCCACATCACGGTCGGGACCGAGAACAGCACCGATGTCGAGCTGTACTACGAGGACCAGGGATCCGGGCAGCCGGTCGTCCTCATCCACGGCTACCCGCTGAACGGGCACAGCTGGGAGCGTCAGACCCGCGAGCTGATCGCGGCCGGCCACCGCGTCATCACCTACGACCGCCGCGGCTTCGGGCAGTCCAGCAAGGTCGGCAGCGGTTACGACTACGACACCTTCGCCGCCGACCTGAACACCGTCCTGGAGACCCTGGATCTGCGCGACGTCATCCTCGTCGGGTTCTCCATGGGCACCGGGGAGCTGGCCCGTTACGTGAAGAACCACGGCCACGAGCGGGTCGCCAAGCTGGCCTTCCTCGCATCGCTGGAGCCGTTCCTGGTGGCCGCCGACGACAACCCCACCGGCGTCCCGCAGTCGGTGTTCGACGGCATCGCCGACGCCGCCCGGAGCGACCGCTACGCCTGGTTCACCCAGTTCTACAAGGACTTCTACAACCTGGACGAGAACCTCGGCAGCAGGATCAGCCAGGAAGTCGTCACGGCCAACTGGAACACCGCCACCACGTCCGCCCCGGTCGCCGCCCACGCGGTCGTGCCCGCCTGGACCGAGGACTTCCGCAAGGATGTGGCCGCGGTCCGTGCGGCCGGCAAGCCGGCGCTGATCCTCCACGGCACCAACGACAACATCCTCCCCATCGACTCCACCGGACGCCCCTTCCACAAGGCGTTCCCGGAGGCCGAGTACGTCGAGATCGAGGGCGCTCCGCACGGCCTGCTCTGGACGCACGCCGCCGAGGTCAACGAAGTGCTCCTGGCCTTCGTCACCAAGTGACCCATGCGCCGGCCCGCACCGTCCGGGCATCGGGGCGTGCCGGGTCCGCAGCCCGCGCAGAGGCCTGACGCAGGATCGTACGGACGGTTCCGGGTGCTTGTGCCCGGACGGTGTTCGCAGGCCGGGGCGTGCCGTTCCCGGCCGGGGTCGCACCGGCCCGCGCCGTACCGGTCCTGCCGAAGGGCCGGGGCGGCAAAAGGGGGGCCGGGAGCGGACGGTGGTCTGCCGAGGCTTTCGCAGACCGGCGATGATGATCAGACTCCACCGGTGGCAGCGAAGGAGACTGACATGCCCAGGGACGGCGACCACGGTGTGCCCGAGTCGGCCGGGAGCGGCACCTGCTCCGCTCCGGCCCGCCGGGGTCGGATCATCTTCTTGAACGGGACGTCCAGTTCAGGCAAGTCCAGCATTGCCGGGGAACTGCTGCAGGTCCTGGACGGGCCCTGCTTTCATATGCCCGTGGACGCCTTCCACGCGATGCGATCCCGTCGGGAGGTCAGCCCCGAGGAACTGCCCGGTGTGCTGCGGCGGACGTGGATGGGCTTTCACCGGGCGGTCGCCGGTATGGCCGCGGCCGGCAACGACGTGGTGGTGGACCATGTGCTGAGTGAGCAGTGGCGTCTCCTGGACTGCCTGGAGCTCTTCAGGGCCAGGGATGTCGTTCTGGTCGGCGTGCGGTGTTCGCTGGAGGAACTGCAACGGCGCGAGCACGTGCGCGGCGACCGCCCGGCGGGCCTCGCAGCCCGGCAGTTCCCCCGTGTGCACGCGCACGGCCTGTACGACGTCGAGTGCGATACGACCAGCACCAGTGCTCTGGAATGCGCCCGGCAGATCAGCGCCTTCCTGCCGCAACGACCGCTTCCCACCGCGTTCGAGCGGCTCCGGACGACACTGCGTCCCGATCTGCCGGCCGTCGGCTGACGGCCGGGGCGCTGTCATGACGGCAGGACGCGTCTGCAGCGGGACGGGGCCGGCGCGCCCGGACATCCGGCGCTTGCGCGTCTTGATGCGGTTCGCGTGTCCTTCGACGACGCCGAAGTTCCAGGGCGGCGATGACGGCGTCGCGGCCGATGCCGGCGGCGAGGGTGCGGAGGCTGGGCAGGTCGTCGGGCCGCACCGGAAGGTACCGGTGCGGCCCGACGTCGTTCACGCCCTTCGGGCTGCCCGCGCAGGGGCCGGTGCTCGTCCCCCGGCCGCCTGTGCGGGGCAGGCGCGTGACGCTCCCGGCCGGTTCGCGGCGGGCCGTACCGGCGGACGGCGTCCCGCCCGGCCCCACGTGGTGCACGGCCGGGCGGGACGCCCGCTTGCGACGGGGCGGTCAGCCCGACGTCGCCGGTGCGCTCTTCAGGAGGAAGTCCGCATGGACCGCCCTGTCCGCGCGCACCCTGGTCTTCTTGTCCGTGGTGGCGTGGCCCGGTGCGCCGGCACGCAGGGTGTGCTTGCCCGGGTCCGCGACGAACAGGGTGAAGAGGCCGTCGCCGACCGCCGGGTCGTCCGGTGTCGCGACGGTGAGCGCCATGGTGTCCGGGTGCTGCAGGTCGCTGACGCCGGCGCCGACCAGGCCCGCGCCGGTGGTGCTGTCGCGGACGGTGCCGACGGTCAGGCCGCCGGAGACCGGCACGAGGCTGCGCATCCCGACGTACACGTCGTCGACGGACCAGGAGTAGCCCCAGTCGGCGACGAAGTGGAAGCGCAGCTGCACCGCCTTGTCACCTGCGTACGTGCGCAGCGGGACGTGGACGGTCAGGCGGTCGGCGCTTCTCACCGAGGTGAGGGAGGTGGCCCAGGCCGGCTCCCAGGTGGCGCCGCCGTCGGTGGTGACGTCCACGCTCATCCGCTGGTTGGCCGGGTTGAAGGTGTAGGCCGTCTTGAAGTCGAGTTCCGCCGACTGGCCGCCGGAGAAGTCGTACACCGGGCTGATCAGCTGGGTGTCCTGGTGCGGGCCGAACGGCCAGCTGTCGCTCTCGACGACGGCGAAGGCGCCGCTGCCGCCGGTCGCGTTGCCGCGCTGGATCGGGTCGTCGAACTGCCAGCCGTTGTCGGTACCGGGAGCGTTGACCACGGTCCAGCCCTGCGGAGCGGTGGCGGTGGAGTCGAACGTCTGCGTCGCGCCGTCGCGCCTGAGCGTGTAGCCGACGGCCGTGGCGGCGTCGGGATCCGCGGTCAGCGCGAAGTCCTTGCCGACCGGGCGCTTGCCGACGGTCACGCTCTGCTCGGCGGGTTCGTAGCCGGGCAGCTCGGCGGTGACGCCCAGGGTGTAGTCGGCGCCCCTGGGCAGGGAGAGCTCGTAGGCTCCGGTGGCGGGGTCGGTCCAGACGGGGGCTTCGGGGGAACCGTCCACCGTGACCTTCGCGTAGAGCGGCCAGCCGTGGCCGGAGCCGTCCTCGACGGTGCCGCGGACCTTCTGGCGGGGGATCGCGGCGAGCTCGAAGTCCCGGTCCAGGGACTGTCCGTCGGCGATGGTGAGGTGGGCGGGGGCCGGGGAGGTGTAGCCGAACGCACGGACCGTCAGGTCCTCGACGGTGCCTGCGGGCAGGTCCAGCTTGTACGCGCCCCGGCTGTCGGTGGTGGCGGTGTCCACGCCCGAGGAGACGGTCGCCTGACTGACCGGCTTGCCGGTCGCGGCGTCCGTGACCGTGCCGGAGAGGGTGCCGTGCGGGCCGCTGCGGAACGCGCCCAGGCCCGCGGGGGTGCCCAGGCCCGTCGGGCCGTCGTAGCCGGGGCCGGCGTTGCACAGGTACGCGGCGGCGCAGGTGCCGTTGGTGCCGGTGGTGACGTCGTTGAGTCCGGTGGCGCCGGCCGCGTACGGGTAGGCGGCCGGGTAGGTGCCGGGGCGGGGGGTGCCCGCGAGGGCGTACACCGCGGCAATCACCGGGGTGGCGACGCTGGTGCCGCCGAAGCGCTGCCAGCCGGCCTTGGTGCTGAACGTGTGGTAGACGGCGACGTTGTCAGCGACAGCGGAGACGTCCGCGACGCTGCGCCCGGTGCAGCCGGTGTCCTTCTGGTAGTCGGGCTTGGTCTGGTACTGCGCGCAGCCGGAGCCGGGCCCGTAGTTGTCACGCGCCCAGACCGTCTCGGTCCAGCCGCGGGCGGTGTCCGGGGCCGGGGTGAGATCAGTGCCGCCGACGGCGGTCACGAACGGCAGCGTCGAGGGGTAGGAGACCCCGTACCGGAAGTCGCCGCTGGCCGCCACCACGGCGACACCGGGATGGTTGTAGGAGGCGCCGTAGTTCGCCAGGTCCGAGGAGTCGTCGCCCGGCCTGCCGTAGGAGTTCGAGACGTACTTGGCACCGAGGGCGACGGCCCTGTCGACACCGGCGGCGAGGTTCTCCAGGCCGGCGTTGTCCGTCTCGACGAGCAGGATGTGCGCGGCCGGGGCCGCCGCGGAGACCATGTCCAGGTCGAGTGCGATCTCGCCCGCCCACCCCTCACTGGGTGTCGGGTAGTTGGTGCCGCCGCGCTGGTCGACCTTCTTGAAGCAGCCGTTGGCGGTCGTGCAGGGCGGCAGGCCGTACTGCTCGCGGTACACGGCCAGATCGGCCTCGGCGTTGGGGTTGTCGTACGCATCGACGATCGCGATCGTCTGGCCCGCACCGCCGTTCGGGGGCAGGCTGTAGGCGCTCTGGATGTCCGCCGGGCCCAGCCCGGCGGGAGTGGCCGCGCCGCTGAGCCGCATCACGGCAGACTCACCGGTGGCGCGCATCGCGTAACAGGTGGCCTGGCCCTTGCCGGGCGCCCCGCAGACGGGCTCCAGGTGCGCCGGGGCGTCCTGCCCTGCCGGTTGCGTCGTGGCCGGCGCCGTCCGGACGGGGGCGGAGTCGGGGGCCGGGGCGGCCTGCGCGGCCGGCTGGACCCCTAGCAGCGCGAGGGCCGCGGCGGCGCCCATGGCTGCGACGCCGCGGCCCAGTATGCGCAAGCCCGTGGCGGAACTTCTCGCGGATGGGGATATCGACACTGTTGCTGCTCACCAATCCGTAAAGGGCCCGAAAAACGGGCCCGGTGACAGCGGATTTCGTGCATCCGCCGGTGATCAATTACGAGTGCGATGTGATTCCGCGTCAATACGTTGACCGCTGCGGCCGCACGGCGCGGGCGTTTTCCCCATGCAACGGCCTTAACAATCAGGCACATTGGCGGGAAGAATCGGGACAGTGATGCCAGGTCTGCACGACCCCGGCGGCCAATTGCCCACCGGGCTCGCCCACTTCAGATTTCCGGCCCGGGACACCTCCGCATGCCCGACAGGCCGGAATTGATCGGCACCCTTATGCCGATCGTCGCGGCACCGCGCCGCAGTGAACCACCAGAATCCCTGCCGAGAACCCCATCCGCGCACGTCACCTTGCATGTTGGTACGCGCGGAGGTGCCACCGAACCGCTCGCGTCGCCCTGCGCCTGGACCGGTGACTTTTCCGGACCCGTGAACGGCAGCGGAAAGCGGTTGCCGCGGGCAGGCATTGACGACACCCCGGCGGAGGCGGCGGGAGCCGTGTTCCTCGAACCGCCCCGCCGGTCACCTCATTGGGCGAGTCCGGACAGCAGATGAAGGTGCAGACAATTCCGGTGAGGGCAAGAAAGTACTCTGCCTCGTCATCGATCCGCGCCCATTCATCCGAAGCCCCCTCCGTCTCACCGCCAGGCCGCGCCGATTTCGCTCCGGGTCCGCAATATTCGCGCAGACCCGGATGAGTGACTCACGACGGGCCGGCCCGTCGACCCGATTTCTGACGGGCCGACAGCTTTTCCGCATCGGCTGACGGGTCCAGCTTCCTCTTCGATCGATATGATCTCGACCTGCTTCGGCCTGACCCGAAGAACGACATTCCGGAAGGATCACCTCAGGCTGCCATGGTCTACCGCATACACTTCACGGTTCAGGATCTGGCCCGGACACGTGTGGCCGAGGCGCCGATGCCGCTGCATGAGCTGGAACTTGCAGCGCGAGCCCTGCAGAGCCGCAGCCAGCCCGCACGGCTCGACGCCTGGCGCCACCGCGCCCGCACGCAGCTGTCCGCCCAGGCGCGCATGGCCCTGGCCCTCATGCCCGCAGTGGGGCATTCGCCGGGCTTCCTCAGTCCTGCCAGAGCGGGCGCTGTCGAGGAGCTCCTGGAACAGGTACGCAGTACACCTCGCGAACGCGTGAGGACGAATCTGCTCGAAACGGCGCACCGTCGTCCGTCCTTGCCCGCGTGGACCCGCCGCCTGGCAGACGATGCCTCACTGTTCGCCGAGCTGTGTACAGGGCTCAGCCATCTCCACGCATGCCTGCTCGCTCCGCACTGGGACCAGTTCACCGAACACCTGGCGGTCGATCGGACTCTGCGCCTGCAGCACCTGCTCACCGGCGGTGTCGAGCAGCTGCTGACCCGGGCCAACCCCCAGTGGATGCGGTGGAACCCGCCGGTTCTGGAAATCCGGATGATGAACGGAGCCGATCGTGACCTCTATCTGGAGGGGGAAGGCTTCTTGCTCATTCCGTCGATGTTCTGCACGCGCACCGTCGTCACCGACGGCCGGCCGGTCGCCGTGAGCTATCCCGCCTGCCCGGACCAGTGCCCCTGTGAGCTCACCACCCCTGTTTCGCCCGGCCGGGTGCACTCCCCCGGCGTGTCGATGCTTCTGGGCCGCACGCGCACCGCAGTGCTCACCACCATCGCAGAGCACCAAGGCTGTTCCACCAAGGAATTGGCCGCCCGTGCGGGTATCGCGTCCGCGAGCGCCAGCGAACACGCGACCGTTCTTCGCGAGGCCGGACTGATCCGCTCCCTTCGCCACCGGAACTCCGTGCTGCACAGCCTCACCCCTCTCGGCCTGGCGCTCCTCAACGCCCCGGAGGCAGACTGAGACTCTTCGGGGTGGGCCCGGCACGAGGGGGACCTCTCCTGCCGGCGGGACCCCCGCCCCGTGATCGTCATGGTCGGCGCGACACATCTGCCAAAGGCCCTGTTCTGCGTCATCCGAGGCTCGATGAGCCACCGGCCGGCCCCCTGCGACGCGTCTTCCCTGACGGGGCAGGTCGGCCCCGGCCGACAGCCCGTCCGCCGAGGGGAGTTGTCACTTCGTCAGCTCGGCGGCCGTGCGGGCGGGGCGGGTGGGAGAAAAGCTCACCGGGCCTCGAGGGTGCGGTCCTCGTCAGCGGCCGGGGCGGTGCGGACCGGCAGGTGGGTGCCGCGCTCGTGGAGGTTGGCCGTCGGCGTGCGTTCGATCTGCAGGCTGAGCAGTTCCGGGCGGCTGTAGTGGCCGCGCGCATCCATCAGGCGCTTGCGCAGGTCGATCTGTGCGAAGTCCAGGTCGGCGATCACTTCGCCTTCCCCGGACGTGAGCGGCTCGCCGATGATGCGGCCCTCGGGATCGACGATGGCGGTGAAGAAGCCGCCGGACATCGCACCGACGGGGCCGCCGGTGTCCTTGGCGATCTGTGCCTGCTGGCCGGCATCGAGCCAGGCGGTGGCGTTGACCACGAAGCAGGCCGACTCCAGCGCATGCTGGCGGATGCTGACCTCCATCTGGTCGGCGAACTGCTGGCCGCCGAAGGAGCCGGGGTACATCGCGGCGTGGATCTGCTCGCCGTCGGCGATCAGGGCATAACGCGCCAGCGGCAGGTAGTGCTCCCAGCATGCGAGCTGGCCGATGCGGCCGACGGCACTGTCCACCGCATGCAGGCCCGAACCGTCGCCCTGGCCCCAGACCATCCGCTCGTGATAGGTCGGCGTGATCTTCCGGCGGCGCTGAATCAGTGTGCCGTCCGCGTCGAACAGCAGCTGCGTGTTGTAGATGGTGCCGCCGTCACGCTCGTTGACGCCGATCGAGACGACCATGCGGGCCTCCCGGGCCGCTTCGGCGATCGCGTCGGTCTCCGCGGACGGCACGGTGACCGCCTGCTCGAGCAGGCGCAGGTGTTCCTTGGCCATGGTGTAGGGCGGCTGCACGAAGGAGAAGTAGGGGTAGTAGGGAACGACGGTCTCGGGGAAGACCGCGAACTGAACGCCCTTCTCTCCCAGTTCACGGATCTTCTTCACGACTTTCTCGACGGTGCCGGCACGGCTGTAGAGCACGGGACTGATCTGGACTGCAGCGGCCTTCACGACGGTCATAGGGGTGTCTCCTTCAAAAAAATGCCTGGTGGATCAAGCCTGTGGCGCTGTGCCCGTCCGCAGGCAGGCACGAAGCGGGAAAAGAGCCGGGACCGCCCGGGGGCCCGGCAGGATGCGGGGCGATGCACCGGGAACGGGGCGGCGGCAGAAGCGGCAAACGCCGGCGAGGGAAAACCCTCACGCAGATACGAGCATACGCTCCTATCTGCGTGGAGGCAAGGACGGACCCCCGGGCCGGGGCTGCCGGGCCCACCTCTCACTGCCGCGCCCGCGCGCGGGCGGCAACCGTGCCGCGGGCCGAGGCGGAGCAGTGAAGGCGTACGTACGGCACCTGGCTGAGCAGCGGCACCTCTGCGCTCTCCGTGCAGGCCGGTACCTCTGCGCCCTTCGTGCAGGCCGGCCCCGCATGGTGCTCACCGGCGGGCCCGGTGGACGCCGCAACCGTCACCGCCGCGGATGGGCTTCCCCGGCACGCCCTGAAGGCGAGCGGGACGGCGCGGTCCCTGCCGCGTACACGGGCGGGCGCCGACGGTCACCGCATCCCCCGAGGCAGCGGGCCTCTCCCCCGCGGCGCCGTCAGGTCGGCGGTGCGGCAGTCAGCTCCTTCCTCCTCTGCCGGTAGGCGCGCATGGACGCCTGCGAGCCGCATTTCGGACCGCAGTAGACGGAGGAGCTGTTCCGCGTCCGGTCGAAAAAGCAGAAGTGGCACGGCTGGTTCCGGCACGCCCGCACCCTGTCCCACACGCCCGCCTGGGCGAGTTCGGTCGCGCTCGCCAGTACGGTGGCGAACAGCCCGGGGACACCGGTCCGCGTGGTCGCCAGCGAGGCCCCCGAGGCGGTGACGACCGTGACCAGCGGATACCGGGACGCGATACGGCGCAGGCGTCCCTCCGCCTGGGCGAGCACCTCGGGCGTGATGTCCTTGTCGCCGGAATGAGCGAGCAGCACGGTGATCAAGGCGTCGCGCAGTTCGCGTGCGCGGGCCGCGTCGGCCTCCGTGACGCGTGTGGCCTGCGAGCCCATGGCGTTTTCCAGCAGCCATGCGTGCATGTCCTGGGCGCTCTTGAAGTGCTCCGGCAGCCGGTGGGGGCCCGCGGGGTGGGTGTTGACGAATTGCAGGACGACATCAGCCTCCGGCGGCTGGGTCAGCGGGCTGCGCTCGGTCTCGCGCGAGAGCATCGTCGGCCTCCTTGATCGAAGGAAGGCTAAACCATCCGGCGTTAGGCCTGAAACCGTTACGGTGGCAATTTTCTTCCCGTGAGGCGAGGTGCCCCTCCCCCGGACACGGAGCGGAACCCGGGGATGTTCGCCGGGTGACCCGGCGGTGCCGCGCCGCCGCACCGGGGGGTGACGCAGTGGCGCGGAGCCTGCGGGGACGCCCCGGTGATGGTGCGGGTGATCGTGGCGCAGTGCTGCTGCGAACCGGCCGGGGCGCCGCCCGGGCGGCCGGGGCGCCGTTTTCGTCGGGGTGCGCGGCAGGACGGTCCCGATCAGGGGCGGCGCGCCCCGGCGTGCGCACGGCCGCGAGGGCGGCGCAGGCGGTCGTCCCGCCCGTCGCGACGGTCGGGGCGACACGGTGCGCCGGTGCGGGTGGCCAGGCCGAAGGGGGAGGTCACCGGCGGGCACGGCAGCGGATGTCCCGGTGCGGTGACGGCCCGGCCGGCCGCCGTCCCGGCGCGTGGCAGGGCGGTGATGTCCCACGCCACGATCCGTGCGCCCGGCGAAGCGGGCCATGGCCGCGCTCAGAACCCGAAGGCTCCCGCGCAGATGCCGGCGGCCCGCCGGCCTGTGGGTGGCCCGTTCCCGTGGCCGTGGCCGTGGCCGTGGCGGGGAGCGCGCATGGTGGCACCGGCGCCTTGACAGCCCAGGTCGGCCGGCGGCGTGCCCAGGCCCGGCCGTGCCAGGGCGCCGGTGGCGCCGTGGGCGCGGGCGGCGCGGATGGTGTGCACCGCGCCGGGCGGCGCGGGCCGGGCCCACCACGGGCCTCCCGGCGGACCGGCGGGGACCTGGGCGGTCGCGCCGTGCTTCTTGTGCCTGACGGGGGCTGCCCCGCTGCTCGCACCATGCGATGCCTTCTTCGCACCGGGCACGAAAGAAGACATTGCATGTTGCGAGCTAACCGCTTATGGTCATAACCATGAAGAACGCACCGGGCCGTACGGAGAGGCCTCGGCGGATCCTCGCCCGAGCCCTTCTCCCGTACCGAGCGGGCACTTCTTCTCACGGTGGCGGTCGCCGACGGCCCGCCGCTTCGGCGCTCTGAAAGCACGGCTCAAGAGCCTCGACGACCGGACCGAGTCCGCTCGGGAGCCGATCCGTGGACAAGTGCTTCACGGTCGGCGCCGCCTGCGCCGGCCGACGGCACAGGCGCATCACCGTGGCTTCGAAGGGACCGGCCACAAGGACCGCCGCGCGACGCGGGGCGCAGATCCCGGCGCGGCTTCCTCACATCTGAATGATCAGCATCATCCGGATTGCCTCACCGAGCCGATGGGCGGCAGGTATCGCCCTGCCGGCCTCGGACACCCATCGAACCGGTGACTCGCGGGCGCGAGATTCACCGACTCAGAAAAGAGAGACCCTCACATGGATCTGAAGCTCGAAGTCATCGTGCTGCCCGTCTCCGACGTCGATCGGGCCAAGGCCTTCTACGAGGCGGCCGGCTTCCGTCTGGACCTCGACAAGGCCGCCGGCGAGAACTGGCGCGCGGTGCACTTCACGCCGCCCGGCTCCGCGTGCTCGATCATGTTCGGCACGGGGATCACCTCCGCCGCACCCGGCTCGGCCCAGGGTCTGTACCTCGCCGTCTCCGACATCGAGGAGGCCCGCGCGGAGCTCGTCGGTCGCGGCATCGAGGTGAGCGAGGTCTTCCACGACGCCGCAGGACTGCTCTACCACGGCCACGAGGCCGGAGAGGTCACCCACCGGGTCGAGGGCCAAGGCCGGCTTGCCGGCCCGCACCCCGACCGCGCCTCCTACGGCTCCTTCGCCGACTTCAGCGACCCGGACGGCAACGGCTGGGTGCTCCAGGAGATCACGCAGCGGTTCCCCGGCCGCTGACATCTCGTCAGCCGTCCGGCGGATCCGATGCCGGGCGAGCATCAAAGCACCGCCAAATACGAGCATATGCTCTTGATTGTCGGGTGTCCTGGCTGTGCCCTGATGCTCGAGCAACATGGTGAATTCTCATGACCATGTCTCCCATGGAGCCGCCCGCGCAGGAAGGCCCCGGCTCGGAGCCGGTGTCACACGGTGCCCGGCGGGGGTTGTCCCGACGCGTCTTCGTCGGTGGTGCGGCTGCTTCTGCTGCTGCGGCGGCCGGCCTCTCGCTGGTGGGTGCGCCGTCCGCCCTTGCCTCCCCCGCCGTGCGCAGGCCGAAGGGGTTCGGTTCGCTCGCCACGGCTCCGGGGCTGCCTGCCGGGTTCGCCAAGACGTTCACCAGCCGGTTCGTCCACGCCGGCGGACTGCGCCAGCACGTGGTCACCGGAGGCGAAGGTCCGCCGCTGCTGCTGGTGCACGGCTGGCCGCAGAACCGGTACGCGTGGCGCATGGTGATGCCGGAACTGGCCCGCAACCACACGGTCATCGCCGTCGACCAGCGTGGCATCGGACTGACCGACAAGCCCCACGACGGGTACGACACCCGCACCTTCGCCAATGACCTGATCGCGCTCATGGACGCGCTCGGCCACCAGCGGTTCGCCGTGGCCGGCCACGACACCGGAATGCTGATCGGCTACGCGCTGGCCGCGGACCACCCGGACCGGGTGGAACGCGTGGCCCTCGCCGAGGTCCCCGGTCCCCGGTCCCCCGACGCTGGAGGCCTCGCCGCCGCTGTTCATCGACGAGGCGCACAACAACAGGCTCTGGCACATCCCCTTCAACCGGGTCGACCACCAGCTGACCGAGCAGCTCGTCAGCGGACGGGAAGAGATCTTCTTCGGCTACGAGTTCGCCATTCAGGGCGGCGAGCTGCCCCAAAGGGCGATCGACTACTACGTGCGCCTCTTCTCCAACCCCGAGTCCCTGCACGGCAGTTTCGGGCTCTATCGTGCGTGGGACGCCACCCTTGCGCAGAACGCCGAGCGCGCGGGGACGAAGCTTGCGATGCCGGTCCTGGCGATCGGCGGAGCGGACAGCTGGGGCGCGGGCGTCGGGAAGGCGATGAAGGACCTCGCACAATCCGTGCAGAGCGTGGTCATCCCCGGCGCCGCCCACTGGGTCGCCGAGCAGGCTCCCAAGGAGATGCTGACGGCGCTGACCGCGTTCCTGGCCCCGTACCGCGCTGCCGCCGCGTCCCGCCCGCTGCGCCGGCCGACACCGCCCGGGCGTCCGGGCGTCCGGGCAGGCCCTCGACGAGAGCGGGATGGGGCTCGACCGGGGTGGTAACGGCTCTTCACCGAAGAGCTCGATGGCTTGCCCGTCTCCTGTGCTGATCTCAGGCCCCGGTCCTGCCCGCCGGTGTCCCGGCGGGCAGGACCGGGGCCGTCGCCACTCCATCGCCACGCTCGCCCGCATTACCGTCTTCGTTGGCCCCGCAATGGGGCTCCCGGCCTTCGGGCCCGGCATGACTCCCCCTGTCAACCAACCATGATCCGGGGGGGTCACCGGGCCCGGGACGGGCGGCGAGCGGCCCAACGGCGGCCGGGCGCAGTCAGGCAGCGGCATTCACCAGATCGGTCAGTTCGGCCTCGGTGGCGCCGGCACGCAGCTGTACGTCGAAGGTGTAGCCCTCATCGCAGAACACCAAGTCAAGGTCTGCCTTGCCGGGGCCGGCTCGCGGAACGCGTCGCCAACCGGACAGCGTCTTCTTGCCGGACGTCCCTGTACAGGCAGGTGCCGTCCTGGTGCAGATACGCCTCAGCCGGACCATGCGCCGTCTCGAACTCCCAGAGGAGGCTTTGCACTTCGCTGGGGTGACTCGAGTCGATCTCGATCTCTGTCCACCGCGCGCAGATCGCCTCCGTCAGCGCCGTCCGGCCGACATGCCATCCGCCCGCATCACCTCGACCAACGCCAGGAACGTCATGGACAGGGTCTACCAGCTACCCCGGACAAGGCGCCGGACGGCGTCGGCCCGAGGTTGGAATGGGCTCAGTGTGACCCGAACCCCCTTGCTGTCATCACAATAGGAGCTTATGCTCGTATTGTGCCTGTTTGCGGGATTTGCGCAGACGTTGCCAGACCCGGCACCCAGGGCACTTCCACGAATCACCCTCATCACCTCACAAGCAGGTGACGAAGTAATGGTGCGAGTGCCCGATCACCAACCCGACAGGGACTCGGCTCGAAAGGGCCGGCCCGTGCATCCGGACCGGGTCCTGCACCTTTGTGCCGCCAACGGATCGACCCATCACGAAACGGAGAGAAAATTGCCGAACACGCTGAAGCTCAACAAGGTGCGATACCTCACCGCAGCGGCCGGTATCGCCACAGCCCTCGCCGCCGGCGCAGCCACCGCCCCGACGGTGTCGGCCGCCACACCTGCCTCGCCCGCCTCCATCAGTGCGCACGCCGCCGGACACCACATGGAGACCTTCGAGCTGACCGGCAAACAGACCTCCCTCGAAGACCTCGACCTGGGCCGGGCGGGAATCAGCCCGGGTGACCAGCGCGTCATCCACGAAGACCTCTACCGCGACGGCAAGAAGGCCGGCGATCACAGCGTCGTCTGCACCTACACCCACGTCGACCCGGCCGCGCTCCAGTGCCTGGGCACCTTCTCTCTGCCCGAAGGACAGATTGCCGCACAGGCACTCCTCCATCTGCCCGCCCCCTCCTACGTCGACGTCGCCATCACCGGCGGATCAGGCGACTACCACAACGCCCGGGGCTTCGTCCGCACCGTCCCCGCCGGAGACACCGAACGGCACTTCACCGTCCACCTGAACCGCTGACCACCCACCGCCCCGGCTGCCGAGCCAACGATTGGCACCGCAACCGGAGGTCGCCCCTCATTACCGTCTTCGGTGGCTCCGCAATGGGGCTCCCGGCCTTCGGGCCCGGCATGACTTCCCCCCTGTCAACCATGATCCGGGGTGGTGTCACCGGGCCCGGAGGCACTGACTGACCGCCGATCAGAGGCTTGACCACCGACTTTCCACAGGCCGGGAGACTCTTCGTCATGTGGATGCGGCGATCGGTGCCATGGGTAGAGCCGGGCGAAAGCACGGCCGGAGGACGCTCGCCCCGGGGCGGTAGGCCTAGACGTCCTCACACCGTTGTGCGGCCGTCCCCCTGCGGGGCGGCTGCCGGGTCCGTGCAGCCGGCCCACCCTGCTTCCCCTCCTGCCCGGGAGGCGACGGAGCCTTCACCACCCCAGACGGGAGTCGTAGATGTTCTCCGACATCGGCCCGCTCGAAGTTGTCACACTCATTGTGCTGGCCGTCATTCTGGTCGGGCCCGACAAGCTCCCCAAGATGGTGTCCGACACCGCGCGGACCCTGCGCAGGATCCGCGAGCTCTCCCAGAGCGCTCAGGCGGGCATTCTCAACGAACTCCCCCCTGAGCTGGGGGATCTGACGCTTGAGGACCTCAACCCGAAGGCCTTCGTGGCCAAGAACCTGCTGAGTGCCGAGAGCCTGGACCTGACCGGGCTGACCACGGGCTTCGACCTCGAGGAGGAACCGCCCGCCGGTGCCGCGGCGCAGGCCTTAAAGCACCCCGGAAAGTCCGCCGGACCCGGCTCGAAGTCCACGGCCGCCGGCCACCGGCCTTGAGGAATCACCGGCGCCGGGGACCGGTGGGCCCCTTGCGGCCGCGGCAGGAACACCCCCGTGACACCGGCCTTTGCGCGCCGCCGTGCCGGCGGCCCACCCACCGTTCGCCGCGGTCGCCGTCGGCCCGGTGAGTCCACCCACCGATCCGCACACAGGGCAGGGCTCCCGCATCCGCGGGCAGCCAGGCCGACCGCACCGGAGCACCGCTCCCGTGCCGCAGTCCCTCGGAAAGGAAACGCCCATGTTCGGAAGGCTCGGAGCACCCGAGATCATCCTCATCCTCGTCGTCGTCCTGCTGCTCTTCGGCGCCAAGCGGCTCCCCGATATGGCCCGCTCCTTCGGGCAGTCGCTGCGGATCCTCAAGAGCGAGACCAAGGCCATGCAGAAGGACGACGCGGGCGAACCCCCGGCCGGCGTGGACGCCGTCGCCGCCCTTCAGCCCGTGCCCGCCGGCCGGCACACGGCCCCCGAAACGGCCGAGGCAGACATCCCTCACCGGCGCTGAAGCGCCCGAACCACTGACCGACAGGTGTGCGGCCGGTGCTGCACAGGAAGGGACCGGGACCGCCCATGCCCACCCGTACACCGCATGACGCTGCGCAGATGCCCCTTGGAGAGCATCTTCGCGAGCTGCGAAACCGTCTGGTCAAGGCCGTCGGAGCGATCCTGCTCGTCACGGTCGTGGCAGCCCTGTTCTACAAGCAGCTGATCGGGTTCCTCATCGATCCGCTGCCCGGCTGCGCCCCGGGCCGGCCGGCCGGCCGGAGCGACGCGGGGCACTGCGGCGTGATCGCCCTCAACGGCCTGCTCTCCCCGTTCACCCTCGCGCTGAAAGTATCGGCCACCGCGGGAATCGTCGCCGCGAGCCCGGTGTGGCTGTATCAGCTGTGGGCTTTCGTCGCGCCAGGACTGCACCGCAACGAGAAGAAGTACACGCTGGTCTTTCTCGGGGCAGGTATCCCCCTGTTCCTGTCGGGCGCCGCCGTGGCGTACTGGAGTCTGCCGACCACGACACGGGTGCTGATCTCCTTCACCCCGGACAACGCCACCAACCTCCTGCCCGTCGACGACTTCCTCGACCTGGCCACCCGCATGGTCGTCGTCTTCGGTCTCTCCTTCGAACTCCCGGTCCTCCTCGTGCTGCTGAACCTCGGCGGCCTGATCACCGCGCGCCGGATGATCGGCTGGTGGCGCGGCATGCTCATGGGTATCGCCGTCTTCGCCGCGGTCACCACTCCCAGCACGGACCCGCTCAGCATGCTGCTGCTCGCCACCCCCATCAGCCTGCTGTACCTGGCGGCATGCGCGATCTCCTGGTGCAACGACCGCCGCCGAGAGCGCACCGGCGGGGCCGGGCCGGACAAGAACCCGCAGGACACCGAAGCATCCCCCGTGGACCTGACTCCGGCCCCCGTCGAACCGCCCGACCGTGTCACCACCAGCCGGCCGTGACGGCCAGGTGACCGGATGAGTATGCGGCTGTCGCGAGGGGGCGCCCTTGCCGCACCCCACATACGAGCAGCCTCCAAGCGGGGTCGGTCCCGTCCGGCCCCGGCCCGAAGCCGTTGCCGCGCGGGGCCCGGCACGGGTTGTCCCGACGCGCCTTCGTCGGCGGCGCTGCCTGGCTGTCGCCGCTCCCACGCGCAGGGCGAAGGGGTTCGGTGCGAGCACGATGAAGCTCGCCGCGGACAACGTGCAGAGCCTGGTCATTCCCGGCTGCGGTCACTGGGTCGCCGAGGAGGCCCCCAAGGAGATGCTGACGGCGCTGACCGCGTTCCTGGCGCCGTACCGTGCTGCCGCCGCGTCCCGTCCGCTTCGCTGGCCGACACCGCCCGGGCGTCCGGGCATGCGTTTGCCCGGTGGGGCCGAGTGGCTGAACCACGAGCCGCTCGGCCCCACCGGGCTGCCTGCCCGCTGCCTGCCGCTGCCTGCCGCTGCCTGCCGGATCCTGTGCCCGTGCCATCGGGTGTGTGGGCGGGCGCAGACCAGGGGCGTCAGGGGGGTCTCCCCGGCGCGAGGCGGCGGTGAAAGCGGCGGTCGTCGTCCCCATCCGGTCGGCGACGCGTCCACGGCGAGGCGGACTTGTCGAGCCGCGACCGCTGTTGGCCTGACGGCTGCGGTCGGGCGCCGCCGTGCCCGGCAGGGTGATGCCTCGTCCGGCGGGCGCACTCGGTCCTCGCCGGGTGATGCGGGCGGCGAGGTGTCCGGCCGGGGCCGGGTGGGCGTCGACGAGGTCGTCGTGGATCCGTTCGGTGATGTCGACGTCCTGGACGGGGCGATCGCGGTGATCACCCGGCCGGCCGCCTCGAACCGGACGGTGCCGCAGTCTCGGTCAGGCGGACCCGGCAGCCGCTCCGGTGCCCCGTCGGCCGTCCGCCCGCCGGCTCAGGGGCGAGCCGGCGGGCGGTCGTCACGGTGCCCGTCGCCGGGGCGCGAGCGATCGGCACCGGGGGCGTCAGAAGACCTGGACGAAGCAGCCCACGGCAACGGCGGCCGAGAGCATGGCCACTGACACTGCCATGAGGGGTTTGGGTATGCGCATGGGAGTCCTTCGTTGTCGGGCCGATGTGGGTCACAGGCAGTAGCGAACGAGCCACTCGTCGGGGCTGTAGGTGTTCTTCGCCGGGTCCGGCACCGTGGCCGCCCGTTCTTCGACCATCTCCTCGGGGCGGATTCGCTTCGGCAGGCTGCCGAACCGGGCGCGGCGCGCCGTTTCGGCAGGGTCGGGGCTCTCCTGCACAGATTGCATTGCATCGTCTCCTTGAGAGATCCGTGATGGTTCCTGGTCGGTGGCGGGCCGATACGGCCCGCACGGTGCAAGTCGGCCCAGAGGTAAGTCCTTGCGCGCGGCGACGAACGTCTCGACCGACCGGGCAGGTACGCCCGTCACGTGTTCGACGTCGTCGAACGCGCGGTCCAGCGGTACGTCCGCACGGAACACCGGGTGCGGCCCGTGCCACCGGCGCCGGCGCCGGCGGACAGGAACAGGGGTGCCGGCAACCATCGGTCGGTCTCCTTCCGGTGACTGATGCATCCGGATGTGATCACACGCGGGTGTGGCGCGTGGAGGATGTGCGCGACGTGCGGCCCTGAAGCTGCTGCCGGCGCCGGTAGGGGGCCGGGAGCAGGGACCCTCCCGGAGCGTGGGTGGATATGCACCACCCACTAGGAGTATATGCTCGCATTTGCGGGACGGCAAGGACGGCGCCGGCCCCCGCCCGACGCAGAGCCAAGAACGCCGGTACGGCCGGGGTCTCCTCGCCGTGGCGGCCGTGACCAGTGCGCGGGAACAGTTCGCCGGCCGGGGCGAGGCGGTCTCGCCGGGCATGCCCATCCGTGCTGCCCGAGCACGACATGCCGGCCGCCGCCGTCCGCACTCCCCGCACGCCGGCGCCCGGCCCGGTTGGTCCGCATCGATCCCGCCGACGCCCTCGGCCGCCTCCCCGCCCCTGCGCCCGGGCCGGGGCGGCGGCCGCGTCACGAGGGCCGAAGTCCGCCGCGGCCGGCGGGTGCACGGGATGCCGGCGGCGTCCGGGCGTGCGGGGGCGGCCCGCCGGCAGCGCCGGAACCGTCGCGCCCTACTCGGCCCAGGGATCGAAGCCGGTGTCGAGGACGGCTCTCAGTGATGCGCGCAGCCGGGCCGCCTTGTCGGCTCCGAAGCTCCCCTCGAACCGGTCCTGCACGGCTTTCCACAGCGGCAGTGCCGCCTTCACCCGGGAGAGGCCGTCCGGCGTGATCGTGACGATCCGTGCCCGGCGGTCGGCCGCCGACGGCTCGACGGTCACCAGGCCCTCCCGCGCGAGCGGCTTGAGGTTCGAGGCCAGCGTCGTACGGTCCATGGCGATCATGTCGGCGAGGCCGGTGATCGTCGTTTCTCCGTGCGCACCCAGCTTCTGCAGGATGCTGAACTGCGTCGCACGAAGACCGACCGGGGCCAGCGCCTTGTCGTACGTCGCGCCGAGATACCGGGCCGCCTTGCGCAGGGTCAGGTTGTTGCACGCATCGTCGGGGTTCGTCGGCGCAGGGGTCATCGTCTCCTCCAAAGCTTCCCCTCCCAGGATAAGAGCATGTGCTCGCACATGGAAGCCGGGCCGGCGCCCTGAAGCCGCGGGAGCACCGGGCCGTGTCGGCGGGCGGCCGGCGGGATGTGCGCGTCCCGTCCGCGGCTCGCGCGCGGGCCGGGGCGTCCGGCCGGCGGCGGCCGGGGCGGGAGCGGTCGTCGTGGGCCGTCAGTTTCCCGGGGCGGTGGCCGCGGGTTCCGTGAGCGGCGCCGCGTCGAGCAGGACGGCCGCGGCGGCGCGGGCGGTGGTGGAGGCCGAGGGGTCGCGGTCCATCCGTGCGGAAAGTGCGGCGCCGTCGTAGAGCAGGTGCAGCCGGCGGGCGAGCCCTTCGGGGTCGGCGTACCCGGCCTCGGTGGCCAGTTCGGTGAACAGGCCGCGTACCCAGGTCCGGTAGTCGTCGGCCGCGCGGCTGATCGAGCTGTCGTCGGGTGCTTCGGCGGTGGCCCGCACGAACGCGCAGCCGTTGTACCGGGGGGTGGTGAAAAGCTCGCCCTGTGCGTCGAAGACGCCGAGCAGGCGTTCGCGGGGGGTCCTGAAGCGGGTCAGGGTCCGCAGGATCCGGTCCTGGATGCGCGTCTTGCGGGATTCCAGGTAGGCGCAGACCAGGCTCTCCTTGTTCCCGAAGGTGTTGTAGAGGGATGCCTTGGCGACGCCGGCGTGCTCGATGATGCGGTCGATGCCGACGGTCTGCACGCCTTCGCTGTAGAAGAGCTCGTTGGCGGCCTCGAGCAGGCGCTCCCGTGCGGACGGCTTCGTTGCGGTCCTGGTCACCATGACGATCACCCTTTCAGACAGATCAGTCTATTCTAGCCTTGGTCTTCAGCCGGAGACGGTCTGCGGCACCTGTGCGCTCTGCGGTGCGGGTGCCGTCTCGTCGGCGGCTTCCGGCCGGAGCACTGCCACCGGTTCCGCGCGGCGGCCGCTGAGGAGCAGCCCGGCCAGCGCGGCGACCGTCAGCACGATGACGGCGATGCCGTACTCCCGGGCGGTCTGCAGCAGCCCGCCTCCGTGCACGACCAGGACGCCGCCGATCACCGCGGGGACGCCCAGGCCCAGGTAGGACACCACGTACAGCAGGGACAGCACACCGGCCCGCTCGTGCGGTCGCGTCTGCGGCATCACCATCCGGATGCCGCCCTGGAACCCGCTGCCGAAGCCGAAGCCGGCGATCGCGCTGCCCGCGAAGAACCCGGTCGCGGCGGCCGGGCCGCCGGTGCCCGAGCCGATGGACACCAGGGTGATCGTCACACCGGCAACCAGTGCGCCGGCGCCGATCAGCATCACCGTGCGCGTCGAGGTCCCGCGCAGCACCAGGACGGCCAGGCCCGCAAAAGCGGCGAGCACGAACAGCGGCAGCCCGCCCCACACGAGGGAGGTGGAGTGCACCAGGGTCCGGACGATGGCCGGGCCCAGCGAGCCGTAGAAGCCGGCCAGTGCCCACACCGCGAACAGGACGGGGGCGGCGATCGCCACCGGGGTGCGGGCGGCCCTGGGCAGCTTGATCTCGGGGGCCAGGCTGGCCAGCGCGCCCGGCTTGCGGCTCACCGTCTCGCGCAGAGCGAGCACGCCGAGTGCCTGCAGGACGAACATGCCGAGCAGTACGAAGTAGACGAGGCGGGTGGGCACGGGCAGGTACTGCACGATCAGCCCGGAGACCAGGGCGCCGCCGGCGGTGCCCACCGCGGGCGCGAAGGAGTTCAGGAAGCCGCCCCTGCGGGGGTCGATGTCGAGCATGCCGGCGCCGATCGCGCCGAGCGCGGCGCCGGTGCCCACGCCCTGGACGACACGGGCGGCCAGCAGTGCGTCCACCCCGCCGGCGGTGGCGAAGACGACCATGGCCGCGACCTGTCCGGTCAGCGCCGCCAGCAGGACCGGCCGGCGGCCGACGTGGTCGGAGATCTTGCCGAAGACCAGGAGCGAGACCAGCACGGCGAGCGCGTAGACGCCGAAGACGATGGTGGTGGTGATCGGCGAGAAGCCCCAGCGCTGCTGGTAGATCGCGTAGAGCGGGGTCGGGGCGCTGGATGCGGCCAGCAGCGACACGACGATCGAGGCGAGCAGGGCAAGGGAGGCGATGGGTCCCAGGTCCCGTCGTCGCCGGTGGGCGGCGGGCGCGGCGGACCGTCGTACGGGGTTGTTCGTACGGGCGGCGGAGCGCGCAGTGGGGGTGAGGCTCATGGGTCACTCTCATGGTTAGACAGGTCTGTCTAGTACAGGGAAGAGATTAGACAGACCTGTCTAGTCCGGTCAAGTGAGGGGTTGATGACTCAGGTCACGCGGCTCCACCGATCGGTCTGACTGTTCGGCCCGGGCAGGTTCGCGGCAGGGGGCGGAAGCCTGTGGCGCAGGCGGGGAGCCCGGCGGGCATCACAGGGGCGCACCTGGCGCAGGGGACGCCATGAACCGTCATGCCCTCCCGCGGGCGCGGGAGGTGCCGGTGGGCGGGGAAGGGGTCGCATCCACCGGGGCGCCCGGCGGGCGGGCCGCCGGGCTCGGGCGTCGGCCGTGGGGCGCCGCGTACGCGCGATGGGCCCGACGGCGCTCCGAGCCCGGGCGGCGCCACCGGCCGAGGGGGCGTCCGGGGTGGCGGCCGGGCCGTCGCGCGGCCGGACGGGCGCGGCGGGTGCCGGCGTCGTGCGGGCACGGCCGGGGTGCGCCCTGTCCGTGTGGACGCCGCGCTCCCGTATCGGCGTTGCCCGCTGATGTGCTGTTTGTCGTGATAAGTACCTGGAGGGAATGGGTGTGGAAAGGGGCCGTGGGGCCGAAGTCCGGGTGAAACGGGTTCGGGGCCTCGTGGGGCGGCCATGCGCTGCAGGGCCGAACATTTCGCCGGCGGAAGGTGTACGGGCGTGCGGCATTACGATCTCGTGGTCCTGGGGATGGGCAGCGGCAACATGCTGCTCACCGACGAATTCGCTCATCTGCGTACCGCTGTCGTGGAACCGGACCGCTTCGGTGGCACGTGTCTGAACCGGGGCTGCATTCCGAGCAAGATGTTCGTCGTCACCGCCGACGCGGTCGAGGGGGTGCGGGCGGCAGCGCGGCTCGGTGTCCATGCGAGCGTCGAGCGCGTCGACTGGAGGGCCATCCGTGACCGGGTGTTCCACCGGATCGATCCGCTGCACGACAGCGCGCTGGACTACCGCAGGGAAAACGGCGTCGACGTGTACACCGAGGAGGGGCGGTTCGTCGCGCCGAAGGTGCTGCAGGCCGGAACCGAGCGGATCAGCGCCGACACGTTCGTCGTCGCGGTCGGGTCACGGCCCGTGGTGCCGGACATCCCCGGCCTGGACACCGTGCCGTACCACACCTCGGACACCATCATGCGGATCGACGAGGTGCCCGCGTCCATGGTCGTCATCGGTGGGGGTTTCATCGCGGCCGAGTTCAGTCATGTATTCGGCGCGTTCGGTACGGATATCACGATCGTGCAGCGGGGGCCGCGCCTGCTGATGGCGGAGGACGAGCAGGTGTCGGCGCGGTTCACCGAACTCGTATCGCAGCGACATCGCGTACTTCTCGAGGCCGCCGTCACCTGCGTCGAACGGCATGCCGACGGCGTCGCGGTCACCGTGACCTGCCCGGACGGCGAGCATGTCGTGCGGGCCGCGACGCTGCTGGTGTGCGTCGGCCGCCGGCCCAACACCGACCGGCTGGACGCGGCCGCCGGCGGGCTGGACCTCGACGAGCACGGCCACATTGCGACCGACAACACCTACCGCACCTCGGTACCGGGCGTCTGGGCACTCGGCGACGTGGTGAACCACTTCCAGCTCAAGCACATGGCCAATGCCGAGTCGCGGCTCGTGCAGCACAACCTGCTCCACCCCCAGGACCTGCGCACGCTGGCCAACACCGTTGCGCCGCATGCGGTCTTCACGAGCCCGCAGATCGCAAGTGTCGGACTGACCGAGCAGGAGGCGCGCCGTCGCGGGATCGAGTACCTGGTCAGTACCCGCCCCTACGCGGAGGCCGCGTACGGATGGGCGCTGGAGGACACCACCAGCTTCGTGAAAGTCCTGGCGAACCCTGTCGACCGTACGGTCCTTGGCGCGCACATCATCGGCCCGCAGGCCTCGACGCTCATCCAGCCCTTGATCCAGGCGATGACACTGGGCCTGACGGTGGACCAGGTCGCCCGGGACGTGCTGTACATCCACCCGGCCCTGACCGAAGTGGTCGAACAGGCTCTGCTGGCCCTGTAGCGCCCCGGACCGGCCCTGTGGGCGTCCGGCCCTGTAGCGCCCCGGACCGGCCCTGTGGGCGTCCGGCCCTGCAGCGCCCCGGACCGACCCTGTGGGCGTCCGGCCCTGTAGCGCCCCGGACCGGCTCTGCGGGCGTCCGCCGCCTCGGATCAGGTGCGCGGCTGCTCGGCCCCGACCGGTGCCCGCTGCACGCCGTGCGGGAGGGCGGGCCGGGAGGGCTTCGGCCCGTCACGGTCGTCCTCGTCGTCGGCCGGTTCCCCGAGGCCGAGGGAGGCCGTGGCCTCACCCAGGCCCGCCGCGTCCTCGGCCTTGAGGAGTGCCGCCGGTGCCCCGGCTCGGCCGGCCGGCAGGGCGCCGGCCCGCGTCTGCGCGGCCTGCGTTCCCGTCGGCTGCGCCGTGGAACTCCCCGACACCCTGCCCGGCCACCCGCCCCGACTCCGCCGCCAGGAGCAGGGAGCCGTCGAGCACCCGGCGGGCCCGCCGGGTGCTCGACGGCCGGCCGGCACCGGCGGCCCGCTCTCGGCCATTCGGGTGACACACTTCCTCCATGACGACCCCCACGCCGCAGCAGGCCCGCATACTCATCGCGGCGTTCGCGGTCACTTTGATGACAGTCCTGGGCGCTGCAGGCGGCTACCTTCTGGATGGCCCTGTCGCCGCTGCCGGCGCGGGTGTCTCGACGGGGTGCGGCGCCCTGCTGGGCACCTTCCTGGTCCGCGGCCGTCAGGCTCGGCAGGAAGCAGCGCTGCGGGGCTACGCCGACGGCATCGCGCACATGGTCCTTGCCCACACGGCCGCCTACGAAGCTGCGGTGTTCCCCGTCTCGGGTCCGGGCGCCGTCACACCCCAGGAGCGTCAAGCGCGCCGCACCCGCTCGTATGCGGTCGCGGCGGAGGAGGCGCTGCCGCACCCGGTGCGCAGGGCGGCGGCCGCGGCTCTCGCCGCGCTCGATCACGGCAACGCCACAGCGTCGCGGGAAGCGATGCAGAACCTCTTCTTCGCCGTGCACGAGGAGACCGTCCGGCCCTGACGCACCCCGGAACGGGAGCGTCGCGGTATGCATGTTCTCGTTCTCGCTCCCGCCGCTCCCCGGTGCCGTCGATCCGGCGCGCGGGAGCAGGGCGAAGAATCCCGGCGTGGCCCCTCGGCGTCGCCGCACCGGCCCCACGGACGTCGTCCGCCGACTCGTGCGCGACCGTGACGGCGGACACTGCGTGCGCTGCAGCAGCGCCCAGAGCCCGGCCATCCACCACCAGGTCAACCCCGGGGGGTGAGCTCCTCTTGTGAGGAGGGGACCGATCAGGCGGGCCATCTGCTGCTCGCGTGCGCCGTCCGCACCCCCCGGTCCGGGGACCGCCCCTGCGGGTCCTGAGCCCACGGCGGGAAGGGAAGGTCCGCCGCCCGATGCTCCCGGGCGAGAATGGCCGTCGCCTCCCCCGGCGGCGCCCCTGCGTGCTCCCGCCCAAACGGCGGTCGCGTGCGCGCCACGCGGACGGGCGGCACGGTGAAGGCCCGCACGATCCCGCTCACGTTGCACCGGCCCGGTCCGCGTCCACGAGGACGACCCGGCCACGATCCGTCGCAGCACACGCCGAGCATCGCCGGGTACACCGTCGGGCCGGCGCGCCTCGAGGCCGCCCCGCCCGGTGTCACCCGCGCCCGGTGTCACCCGCGCCCGGTACCAAGGCTGCGGCCGGTCCGTCCCCGGCAGGTGGCACACCGTGCGCACCGTCCCCTTCAGTGCCGGACGGGTCGCGGCAGGGGTGCCACCGGACCGGCGTGCTGATCACGATCGCCTCACGCTCACGGACCGTCCACGCCGGTGTGGACCGGAGCCGAGTACCGCGAGCACCGGTGGGCCGGGACGGATGACGGCCGCCCCGACGCCCGCCCCTGCCAGCAGCGCAGGTGCCGCAGCGACAGATGCCGGCGGGCGCGGCGGGGCGCGCCGCGGTGGCGCTCACACGAGGAGGACCCCGCAGCGCCCTGAGCCCGGGACGCCCTGGACCCCAGGGGCGCTGCGCCGTCCTGGGGCAGGACACCGGCGGGATACGTGTCAGGACGAGCGGCCCGTGGCCGACGAGAACCGCCGCCGCCGTCCGCCGTGTCCTCACCGACCTCATCAACTTGTGCACGATTAGTCAGCTCACCGTCGCATAACTCACAATTAACTTGTATGCGTGGTAAATGCTCGCTACCTTTTTCAGGAAGGCGGAAAGCCGGGGCCCATCCGGGGCCCCCTGCCCGACCGGTCCGTCCACACGCTCGAGGAGAACCACCATGAACCGACTGTCCGCACGCCGCTCGCCCCGCGTCTACGCCTCCGTGTTCGGCGTGGCCGGTGTCGCCGCGGTCATGGCAGCCGCGACCGGTGCGGTGGCTGCCACCGCCACCCCTGCGAGCCGTGCCGGCAGCAAGCCGACCGTGGTCCTCATCCATGGCGCCTTCTCCGAGTCCGCCGGCTGGCACGGCGCCGTCAAGCGTTCGCAGCACGAGGGCCGCCCGGTCGTCACACCCGCGAACCCGCTGCGCGGCCTCACCGGCGACACCCACCCGGCCGGCGCCCCCACCAGCGTCAAGGGCCCCGGCGCGCTCGCCGGGTACCCCTACGGCGGCTCTGTCATCGCTCAGGCCACAGCCCACAAGAAGAACGCCAGGGCACTCGTCCACATCGCCGCGTTCTGCCCCGGCAAGAGCGAGAGCACCACCGAACTCGCCGGCAAGTTCCCGGGCCACGCCCTCGGTCCGGCCCTGAACAAGGCCCCCTTCGCCCTGGAGAACAGCAAGGCGGGCACCGGCCCGTCCACCGGGGCCGGCACGTTCGACGACCGGTCCGCCGCCGACACCCCCCGTCGTGCCACCGCACTCACGGCCGCCACGCAGCGTCCCGTCGCCGCCCCGGCCCTGGACCAGAAGGCCGCCGCGACGTCCTGGAAGCACATCCCGTCATGGAACCTGATCACCCTTGACGACACGAACATCCCGGCCGCCGCCCAGCGCTTCACGGCCAGGCAGGCACACTCGCACACCGTCGAGATCAAGACGTCCCACCCCGTCACCGTCACCCACCCCGTGGCTGTCTCCCACTCCGACACCGCCTCCCGGCTCGTCGAGCGCTCCTCCTACGCCACCGTGCGGTGATGACCCGTCAAAAACCGTGGCAGCCGCACCGGTTGCACAGCGGGGCGCTCATGCCACGGCAGAGCCCGGTCCTGCACACGCGATACCGGCAGAGCCCGGTCCTGCACACGCGATACCGGCAGAGCCCGGTCCTGCACACGCGATACCGGCAGAGCCCGGTCCTGCACGCCCGCGAAGACCTCCGGTGCGGTGGAGACATCCCTCTCCCCCGCACACGGAGGTCTTCGCGCGCACCATCACACCCCGACCACACACGACAGACAGCACCACCCCCACCCGCTCCCCCCGCACCCCCGGCCCGTCACGGGGCAGCTCAGCCCGTACCACCAGCACCAGACCACCCCACTGCCCGGGCAGAACAGCCGAAACACCCCAGTCCCATGCACATGCGACACGACGGCCGTGACCGTGCGCCGGGCGGGAGGGCCGGGGGCAAGCGGGCCGGAACACCCCGTCCCACGCACATGCGACACGAGGGCCGTGACCGCGCGCCGGGCGGGAGGGCCGGGGGCAAGCGGGCCGGAACACCCCGTCCCACGCACATGCGACACGACGGCCGTGACCGTGCGCCGGGCGGGGCAGCAGCGGTGCGGTGCGCCGGTAAGGGCACGCGTGTTGTGGGTGAGGAGCGGTGAACGGGCTCTCAGGAACACAGCACAGCAGCAGCGGTGGGGTGAGGGCCGCGGGTGTGTGCCGGTGCCCGAAGGCCGGTGCTGCTACATCCAGTTCCGGCGGGCGGCGTGCCACGCCAGTTGCATGCGTGTGGTCGCGCCCGCGCTGGCCATCATGGCCTGGATACGTCGCTGCACGGTGCGGCGGCTGAGCCCCATCTGGCTGGCTATGGCCTTGTCGGCCACACCCGCGACAAGGAGGGACAGCAGCTGACGGTCCATCGCCGACAACTCGTGGCCGCCGCTGTCCCCGTCGGTGCCGTTGACCGTTCCGGACTCGTTCACGTGCAGGGGGACCGCGTCCTCCCAGTAGCGCTCGAACAAAGCAACCAGAGCCTCGAGCAGATTGCTGTCACGGACCAGAGCGGTAGTGGGCTCTTCGGAACTGCCACCGGGACCACCGGGCACGAGAGGGCAGATGGCGATGGTCCGGTCGGCAACGGCCAGCCGCAGAGGAAGATGCGGGACCGCACGCGCCGTCTCTCCCGCCCGTACACCCTGCGCCACATTGTCGACAGCACCAGGATCATCGAAGAACGCCCGCTCATACACCACGCGATAGCGCACCCCCCGGTCAAGCGCATCGAACTCCGCCTGGTTACTGCCCGAAGGCATCGCCACGTAATGCGCCTTGCAGAACCACAACATCTCGTGACGCGCACCGTCCTGGATCCGGCGCAGATTCTGGCGCAACGCCTCGGCACCCGTGATCACCTCGATGAGCTGATCAGGATCACTACGACGCCTGGTATGCCGGTACGTCTCCACCAGACCGGTGACCGCCACCCGGGCACGGTCCAAAGCATCGGTCTGCCGCTGCAGATGCGGCAGCAAAGCCACGTCCGGAGGCGCAGCCGCGAAACTACGCGGACTGCGATCCGTCGCACTGGCCAGCCCCTTGGCTTCGAGCGAGGCCAACGCCTGCCCGACATCGGCCGGCACCAGAGCACACTGCCGCGCAATCTCGTCCGCCGACGCGGCAGGCACCATCACCAAAAGCCTGTACACAGCCTCCTCGGCCGAGGTCAGACCCGCTGCTTCCAGCATCGTGTTCCTTTCCGCTCACACCAGCGACAAGCAGGAGTGACAGGACGGGCTGAACATGAAGAGCAACACGCCAGACACCCAAACACAAGCAAGGGCACAAGCAACGACAGAGACACAGGCACAAGCAAGGGCAGCAGCACAGGCAACGACACAAGCAAGGGCAGCAGCACAGGCAACGACACAAGCAGGGGCAGCAGCACAGGCAAGGGCACAGGCACAGGCACAAGCAGGGACAGGGGCACAGGCAGGGGGTGACGATCCGTCCGAGAAACCCGCGCACGGCACATCACCGACGGGCGGCAGCCGGGATCGCTCAGGTGCGAAGTCAGGTGCGAAGGTTGACCGTCAAACGCTCCAGGAGCGACTTGGTGTCCTCGAACTGCTGAGGACTGAAACCGACAGCCTCCCCCATCGCGGCAGGAATCGCACGAGCACGCTCACGCAGCCCGGCCCCCTGCTCGGTAAGAGTGACCAGCACCGAACGCTCATCCTCGACCTGACGCTCACGACGGATCAACCCATGCGTCTCCATCCGCTTCAACAACGGCGTCAACGTCCCATAATCGAGCTGCAAAAGCGCACCCAAAGTCTTGATAGGGACAGCACGGTGCTCCCACAACACCAACAACACCAAATACTGGGGATAAGTCAGATCGAACTCGTCGAGCAACGGCCGGTAGCGGTTGGTCATCGCACGCTGCGCCGCATACAAAGCGAAACACATCTGATCCTCAAGAAGCAGACTGGCCACAGAGGCATCAGCCCGCACCCCATCCGTCTCGATCCCGCCCATCACAACCCCTCTCCCACCTCACAGATCTCCCGCATTGCTAGTAACATACCCCAAAACTTCAACGCACGCAATTACATTGCACACAAAGTTCCTGATGTTCCCGAGAGGCTCCCGACCCACACAAACCCAACACCACCAACCAACACCAACCACACCCCACCCAGGGACAGACCAAAACCACCACAGCGCCATACCCGCCACGCCACGCCCAGACAGACCAAAACCACCACAGCGCCATACCCGCCACGTCACGCCCGGGATGGACCAAGACCGCCGGGACGCCATACCCGCCACGTCACGCCCGGGATGGACCAAGACCGCCGGGACGCCATACCCGCCACGTCACGCCCGGGCGGGAGCAGCGCTGTGACCTCAGTACAGGACGCGGTACAACAGCCGATGCACGGCGGCCGTCACCACGACGGACAGCAACACACCCCACCCGAAGACACCGACCAAGGCCGGGCCGCCCACGCCCGCCGCCCACCGCCCGCAGGGAGGCGAGGCGGCAAAAACACGGACGGGCCGTCGGCCAGGACCGGGCCAGGACGGGCCGGGCCAGGACGGGCCGGGCCAGGACGGGCCGGGCCGGGCCGGGCCGGGCCGCGGTACCGCACCCCGGTGCACGGCAGCAGCCACCACAACGGCCAGCCCCCCAAACAAGACACCCACCCGGACCGGGCCACCCACCACCCCCGCACACACCCCGAGCACCCACCCCCGGCATTCCCAACCGATTCCGACCCGCGTCATGCTGCTCACCGGCCCCTACGGCTCCGGCACGTCGCCCCTCGCCGTCACCGCCATCCGCGCCTTCGCGTCCTGGATCCACCAAGCAGACACCGAACAACACCCCCCAGGGGTGACGGCACCCCACACACCACTCAAGGGCGACGGCGGCCCACACACCAGGGTGACAGCGGCCCACACACCACCCAGAGGGTGACAGCGGCCCACACACCCCCCAGGGGTGACGGCACCCCACACGCCACTCAAGGGTGACGGCGGCCCACACTCCGCCGCACCGCGGGGTGTTGCAGGACCCGCCCGGCGTGTTCACTACGGACCCTCTCCCGGGCACCGCGGCAGCCAGCCCCCTCCCCCGCCAAACAAGCGGACAAGCGGACAAGCGGACAGGCGCACAGGCGCGCAGGCGGACAGGCCCGGTACCTCCCCAGGCATTCAGCCGAAGCAACAACCGAGGCACAACGGCGCGCCCGACAGCAGCAACACCCCCCACCTCATACGCATGGTCGGACAGCAGATGCCACAGCCCACCGAAAGCCTCGGCGTCGACCCCCAGATGGAACTGCAGGGCGCGACCACGGCAACCGGTGCACCCCCGGTGCGTTGATGCACCGCGGGTGCCGGCCGGCGACACCCGGACACGCCACCGGCCCAAAGCACGGGAAACAGCGGCGGCACAGACCCGAGGAAGGCAGCACCCGCCACCCAAAAACTCCCCGGCACCCGCCACCCAAAGATTCCCCGGTGCGGGCGCGTGCCGTCAACGCCTCGCGGGCGGTGAGGCCTTCACCGAGGCCGGTGAACCCGCAGGATCAGGCACCCGCCCTTTTCGGCAGCCGCCAGTTCGGACGCGGAAAGTGACAGGTATAGCCCTCCGGATAGCGGACCAGGTAATCCTGATGCTCCGGCTCAGCCTCCCAGAACGTGCCCGCCGGCACGACCTCGGTCACCACACTCCCCGGCCACAGCCCCGATGCCTCGACATCGGCAATGGTGTCCTCGGCAACCCGCCGCTGCTCGTCGTCGAGATAGAAAATCGCGGAACGGTAACTGGCACCGACATCGTTACCCTGCCGGTCCCTCGTCGTCGGGTCATGAATCTGGAAAAAATACTCCAGAATGGTCCGATAGTCGGTGACCGCCGGATCAAACGCGATCTCGATCGACTCCGCATGGCTTCCATGATTGCGATACGTCGGATGCGGCACATCACCACCGCTGTATCCCACCCGCGTACCCACAACACCCGGAAGCACCCGCAGCAAATCCTGCATACCCCAGAAACAACCACCCGCCAGCCAAGCCCTCTGCCGAAAATCACTCATACCCACTCAACCCTCATCCCACACTCGAAAACACACAAACAAGACGTCACCCACACCGGACAACAACCCGAAAACGACCAGACACCCCACACTAATTCCACCCACCCACCCACCCGGCCACCCACCCGGCCACCCACCCCGCACTCCTGCCACGACCCCCACCAACACCCCACCACCAACAAACCCACCAACACAAAGACCCCAACCACACCCCGCTGACCTGAACCGGCGAGCCGGCCTGGCCCGAGGCATCCAAGGGAAACCTGGCCGGACGGAGGCCGCGATCAGCGCCCGGACGCGACGACGGCGTGGCTGTAGCCGCTGGTGGGAGGCACACCCCGGGGCGCACGAGGTGGCGCATCGTCACGTCCTACTCATCCGGGTCCCACGCCAGGAGCAGGTCGAAGAGACGTCGGTCGCCGTCGAGCTTCAAGGAGTCCACCGGAATACGGCCGTACAGGGCCAGGACCAGCTCACCGGCCGTGCCCCGGGCGGAGGCGTCGGCGGCGTCCGGGTCCTCGCCGGCAGCGGCGGCGGGCATTGTGCCTGGCGTGGGGAGACGGGTGGTCCGTCCGCCGTCGGCGGAGAGCGAGAGGCGCCAGGAGCGGCCCTCGGTGGCGTGGTATTCGACGGCGGCGGGCTCGTGCGGCCAGGCGTCCGTCCCTGCGCAGCAGGTGGACAGGAACTCGTCGACACCGTCGAGTGCCGCTTCGTCCGGCAGCGGCTGCTGGGCACCCACGGTGTTCTGGGCGTCGTAGGTGTGCACCGAAACTTCCTGGACCTGGTGCCGGGCGACGGCACCGGAGGTCTGCGGCGACTGCGACCCACCCCACCACGTCCAGCAACCGCGATCCGGACCGGACTCCCGCAGTGCGCTCAGCAACTGCTCCGTGGACTCGGCCGACCAGGCCAACAGGGCCTCCCGCTCCCGGGGCGCAGCCGGGGCGCCCGCCGCAGCGGTCGCGGCGGGGGCAGCGTCGGCAGGCCCTGCGGCGACGGCGGCGGCCCAGAAGCGGTGCACCTTGCCCAGGTGCCGCACCAGGTCCAACAGCGTCCACTCAGGGCAGGTCGGAACCTGCACATCAAGGCTGGGCGCGGACGCGATCGCGGCCCGGAACGCGATCGACCGTTCGTCGATCAGCCGCAGCAGAACAGGGAGCAACATCCCGTCCCTCTTGGACAATCCACGAACTCAGCAGCTCAACAGGCCCTGCCTCACGCATCGATGCAGTGCGAAATCACGGTTCGAAGGCCGGGGCGGAGAAAGGTTCCGATGCCTTCACGTGGGGCGGCGTGGTCCCCCCGGTACAACATCGCACGCGAAGGGGCACCCCGGCCGGGCCCGTGGAACCGGCCGTGCCCCGGCTGCGGCAGGGCTCGTGCTTTCCCGAGTTGCTGCGGGAACGCCGCCGCCGTCCTTCGCCTGGTCACCGTCGTCCTCGCCCAGCCGATCGACGAGTGGACCGAACCTTCGCCGTTACTGAGGAACCGGGCCCGGGGGCGGCTCGTCACAGGGGCAGCACGGCCTCCACCTGTCACTGCACAGCCTTCGTCACCGCCACCGTCCAGGGGGACACCCATGCGTACACGCGCCGCACGAACCGTCGAACTGCTCGTCGTATTCGCCCTGTTCACTGTCGGAACCGCTGCCGTCACCGGCTGCGGCAGCGAGAAGGCCACGGGTGGCACACAGGTCCGCGGCGCCGACTCGGCGCCGGAGTCGGAGGCCCGCGCACGCCAGGTCGCCGATGCCTGGGACGGCTCCAAGGCCGCCGAGGTGTGGGCCAAGGGCTACTACCCGATGGGCAAGGTGGTCCAGCTGCCCGAGAACGCCTTCCACAACGGAGACGACAAGCTCGCTTACACGGCCCGGAACCTCGTCCTGCGCGGCGAACTCCCCGCCACGTCACCGAAGGACGGGCGGGTGAAGTGGGAGAGCGGAGGCTCGCTCACGTTGCCCCTGATGGAGGCGCGGGAGGCGTTCGCAACGGTGGCCGGCGGCAGCACCGACGGACCACACCTCACCGTGACCGGGGTCAAGCTGGGCGAGATGTCCCTGTCCACCAGCCGTGGCCCGGCGATGGTGCCGGCCTGGTTGTTCACCCTGGAGGGCTACGACACCCCGCTCAAGCGGGTTGCCCTCAGCCCGTCGAAGCTCCCAGAGGCGCCCATCAAGCCGGCCGGGGAGGTGCCCACCGACGAACTGGCGCCGCTCGGCCGGATGGTCGGGGTGGCTGGGGACGGCCGGTCCGTCACCGTGGTGGCCACCCACGGAGCCTGCGACGACGGCCCCGCCGTGGACGCGCTGGAGACCGGCGGCAGCGTAGTGCTGTCCGCATCTGTCATCGGGACCAAGGACGGCCCCTGCACCAAGCAGCTGCTTGCGAAAGAGGTGACGGTGAAGCTGGACCGGCCGCTCGGCGATCGTGTCCTCCTGGACGCGTTCACGGGCCGACCTGTGCTGAACGGGGAGAGCGGGCTTTCGGCCGACCGGAGCTGAGCGCACAGTGGGGCGAATAGGAGACCACCGCGCCGAACAGGTGACCGTCGTCGACGGTCCGAAGTCCTCGATGGGGTTCCTTTCCTGAGGCGGTAGTTCGTCCCGGCGCTCTCAGACACCGGTTCATCACCTCCCGACGCCGTGGCGATCCGATGCGGGAGCGCCGGGACCGATTCCCCCCAGCCCGAAGAACCGCCCGCACTCCGCGGCTGAGCCGAGAAAGTGACCACGCGCTGACGCCCCTCATGGCGTCAGCCGTGCACCACGTCCGTGCACATGGCCGCTCGCCCCCGCGTGAGGGCGCATCGCCACCATCGGGACCGGGGCGGCCGGCCGGTGTCCACCGGCCGACGCATCGGGCATCAGAAGATGCTGTGCGTGCTCGGCCCGCGGATGGCTGGAGGGCCACCCATAGGCGAATGCCCTCAGCTGCTTTCGGTGCCGTTCTTCCTCCGCGATACGGTCGCCGAGTACGGCTTGATCGATGTACGGGGTGACAGCGGCGCGGACCAGGCACTGAAGCTCGGTCGGGTCGAGCGCCTCGACCTCCCACTGCACAGGCTGTCCCCAGCCCCCCTCGTACGACATCAGGACACTACGGGCGAACTGCCAAGTCGACCAGCAGCCGAACCCAGCTGAGGAATTGAGGGCAGCGCGGGTCCCAAAAACTGCAACCATCGCCTCCGTCGTCGGTGGGTGTCAGTTTCTGTGGTGAGCCAGATGCCGGATGCGCGAAGGACTGAGCGGCGACGGGGGATGCACTGGTCAGCAGGGCACCCGCGACCAGCACCACAGCTGCCGCCATGCGAGCGGCATGGGAAGAGAAGGACATTCGATACCTCCTGGATGCGACGTACGTCTGTAACGCAAGGCTTGCACCACGTGACGCACAGTGCGCTTGGAGCGAGCCCGAACGAGGACCTGCACGTAGCTCTGGCTGTGGAGCCCTCTGACGACAAGGACGGGCATCCGCGTACGCTCCAGCCGGCCGGTCAGCTGAGCGCGCAATGTGTCCTTCTCGCAGGGCACGTACAGGTCCGTTGTCCAACCAGCGGTCCGGTCCAGGGCGAACCAGTCAGGCGCGGCCCGCAGAAACTCGCCGGCGTCCGGCCGAGCCGGCAGAACATGGACCTCGCGCAACGGGTCGACGAGGTCGGGGAACCGCTCTTCCCGGCGGGCCTGTGCAAGACGGGCGGACAGACGCCGGTACGCCGGCGCGGTGTGCGGGATCAGATCCTCCGAGACGAGCCGGTGGTAAGCCTGCCGGAGGGTGCAGCCGCCGACCTCGTCGTAGCTGGTGACGATGTCGGCGGCGTGGTCCACGGTGCGCGGCCACTGGCGTCTGGGCACACCGGTACATGTACCCCTCGACTCAACGGCGGGTGCCTCCCGAACTCATGGACATCGATCTGCCCGCCATCGGGTACCTCCCGCGATCACCGACCAACGACGTCGTAACCCGCGCACAGAGCCGGACCCGCCTACGAACGTTGACGAAGCTCGGTTCGGCTCCCGGCAGACGGCACCCGCATCGAGCGGCATGTACCGCGTGTTCCGACGTCGGGCGGCCGACCGCGCTCGGTGGGCCGGCCCGGTCGCGCCCTCAGAGCAGCGACTCGGTGACCGCGGCCAGCCGTATCCGGTACTCCCGGTCGTATGCCTCAGCTGCCGCCCGCCCCTCCTGCTCGCCGTCGAAGTAGCGCCCGGTGACGCCGGCCAGTTCGGGGAGGTCGACCAGGCGCCGGCTGGCAGCAACTCCTTGCTCGAGCGAGTCGACGATGTCCAGACCGTTTGCCGGGACATGTTCGTCGGCATGAACGTTGCGGGGTGGAGGGTGTTGACGGTGATGCCGGTGCCGGAGAGTTCTTCTGCAAGGTCCATGCTGTGGCAGATCAGCGCCAGCTTGGAGCGGCAGTAGGCGTCGACGTCGGTGTACTCCCGAGTGAGTTGTGAGTCGTCGAGGTCGACCGGCTGCTGGCCCATGGAGGCGATATTGACTATGCGGGAAGGCGCCGCGCGGTGGAGCAGCGGGAGGATTTCCCGGGTGAGTGCCACGGGCGCCAGGCAGTTCACCGCCAGGCGGAGTTCGTACCCGTCCGCGGAAGTCTGTCGCTCGGTTCCCTCGGCGTGGAAGCCGATGCCCGCGTTGTTGACGAGGACGTCCAGCCGGTCGTGTACGGCGGCGACGTCGGCGGCGAGTCGCCGGACCTCGGAGAGTGAGGAGAGGTCGGCCTCGTAGGGCTCGCCGCCGGTGGCCGCGGCGAACGTCGGAGAGCCGGGCCTTGTCGCGGCCGTGCAGCAGCAGCGTGTGCCGGCCGTCGGCGGCCAGGTTCTCCGCGAGGGCCCGGCCGAGCCCGTCGGATGCGCCGGTGATGAGGATCGTTGCCATGTCGTTCACCTTTCGGGTGCGGAATGCGAGAGGTACTGAGGGGAGGTGACGGGACCGCTCGCTCAGGCGCTGCGGACCGGTTCGGGCCCCGTGCCTGCTCGCGGTGTTCCGCACGCGACCGCGTCCGGTGTCGCCACGGGGCGGGGTCATGCCGAAGCGGGCGAGGGCCGCGATCAGTGCGAGCGCGGCGCCGGCCAGGGCGAAGCACAACGTGAAGCGGGACTCGGCGGGGGGACGGCCCGGATCCCCGGTCGCAACGAGCGTGGCGACGAGAGCACTGGCCATCGCGCTGCCCACCGAGCGGGCGACGGAATTGACGCCGTTGGCAACTCCTGTGTGCTCCGGTGGCACGGCGGCGAGCAGGACGGCCGGCAGCGTGGCGAAGCCGAAGGCGATGGCGATTCCGACGAGCAGTCCGGAGCCGATGACCGCGGCACTGCTGCCGTGCGAGACGGCGAGCAGCGCGAAACCCGCAGTGCCCGCCACTGCTCCCAGCGCGAGCGTCCGCCGTGGCCCGGTCCGGCACCCCAGGACGCCGGCGAGGCGGGCGGTGATGGGATACGGCGCTGCGCCTTGTGTCCCTGGAGCACAGTCCGCCGCGTCAGGAGCATGCGCCCGCTGGGAACGGCGTGTACAGAGCCGTGCACGGCCCGAGAAGGCGGCGCCGATCAATGTGTCCCGCCGCACAGTTCACCGCGTCTCGGACTGGGCTCCGCGACAGCCGTTCCGTCACGTCGTCCCATGTTGATGGCGTACAACAGCCGGCAGCCACCGCGGATGAGCGGTGGCCTCCGGCTGTCGGAATGTGTCCCGTGATTCAGTCTGCGGGAAGGCCCGGCGAACTCCGCCCGGGTCATCTCCTCGTCCCGCTGCTCGACTGCCGCGGCCTTCGGGCGGTCGAGAACGCTGTCGTGCCGGCCGAGGGCGAACCCGGCGGGGACGGTCACCGCCCCCGGCACCGTCTGCTCTGCGAGCCGGAAGTCGAGGTCAAGGAAGACCGCGCCCGAGATCAGCGGCGAGACAGCGACCAGCGCCGGGGTCAGTGCGGTGGCGCCGTACCGGCGCCACCGGCGCCCCGGCTGGTGAACCGCGGCCACAGCATCCCGTGGAGCAGCACCGGCGCCAGGGCCGAGACGGACAGCGACATGCTTACCGTGGACAGCGCGAGCAACGGCCGGCCGCCGGCCAGAGCCGCCGATGCGACGGTGACACGCCGATCGCCGCCGCGCTCCACCGGGCAAAGGCGGCGGCCTGCGCCCGGGAGACGTCACCGCCGCGCCGGGCGTGTGCGTACAGGTCATGGCTCACGGCGCCTGCTGACGAGCGCCGGAAGCATCGGCGAAACGGCTCGTTCCTAAGCGACCGTGAGCACGATCTTGCCCTGGATGTGCCCTCGGGCTGCGCGTTCGTGCGCGGCGCGGACATCCGCGAGCGCAAACGTGCTGTCGATCGCGACGCGGACCGTGCCCGCGTCGAGCAGGCGTCCCAGTTCGGCAAGTTGCGCGCCGTTCGAGCGGACCTGGGTGCCCGTGACCGTGACGCCCAGCTTCACGGTCTCTTCTTCGTCGAATTCACCGAAGAACACGGGGAATTGGGAGCCGCCACGCTTGAGCGTGCGGAGGAAGCGCTTGCTGTCGGGGCCACCGACGGCGTCGAGAACGAGGTCGACGCCGCGCACGAGTTCCTCGGGACGGCTCTTGGTGTAATCGATGAACTCGTCGGCACCGAGCTCGCTCAGGAACAATTCATGCGCGCCCGACGCCACCGCGATGACACGCGCACCCTTCCATTTCGCCAGCTGCAGCGCCAAGTGCCCCACGCCGCCCGCGGCGCCGTTGATGAGCACCGTCACGTTGGCGTCGAGTGGCACCGGACGATGTTGCGCCGCCTGGAAGGGCGACGGATGATCGTGTCCGAGCTCGATCAGGAACTGCCACGCGGTGAGCCCGGCCATGGGCGCCCCGGCGGCGTGCACGTGGTCGATGCCGGCCGGCTTGAGTGCGAGGTCCGACGCAGGCGCGGCCACGTACTCGGCATATGTGCTGCCGTCAAAGCTGGGGAAGCGAAGGAGACCGAAGACTTCATCACCGACGGAGAAGCCGTCCACATCCGCGGCGACGGCCTCGACGACGCCCGACAGGTCCGTCCCCGGAATCACGGGCAAGCTGAACTTCGGCCTCACCTCCGGAGGCAGGTTGGACATCCCGTCGCGCAGGTACCAGTCGGGGGGGTTGATACCGACCGCGTGCACGCGAACGAGCACCTCACCCAGTCCCGGCTCGGGAATCGGTACCTCGTCGTAACGCAGAACTTCAGGGCCGCCGTGCTCATGGAGCCGGACCGCCCTCATCGTGTGTTTCGGCATCGTTCTCTCCTGCCCGCGCTGCGGGATAGGCTTATTCGGATCAGCGATCCATATAAGTGGACCACTGATCCGAATATATGGACCACTGATCCGAATAGTCAAGAGGGGCCAGATGCGCGCCGACGCCAGGAAGAACCGCGACCACCTGCTCGCAGTAGCGGGCACCGCCATCACAGAGCAAGGCGTCGACGTGTCACTGCGCGACATCGCGCGCAGGGCCGATGTCGGACTCGCGACGCTGCTGCGCCACTTCCCCACGCGCGAGGCGCTGCTCGACGCCTTGCTCCGCACGAGCTTCGACGAGCTGACCGCCAAGGCATGCGCCCTCGAAACGTCCGACTCGCCCGCCGATGCTCTCGTTTCGTGGCTACGCGACTGTGTCGCGTGGACGACTGAGTACCGGGGCGCGATCGTGCTGATGGCAGCCGCCATCGAGGACACCGAGTCCGCACTCCACGCTTCGTGCGTCACTCTGCGATCGGCCGGCGCGCGGCTCCTCACCCGTGCCCAGGCCGCGGGCACAGCGCGGACCGACATGGATGGCGCCGATTTGTTCGCGCTGGTCACGGCGCTCGCCTGGGTCGGCGATCAACGCTCGCTCGCGTCACGCGCCGATCACCTCTTCGACATTGTCGCAAGCGCGATCCTGACCAGCACGGCAAGCGGCCACGCCTAGCCTAGGCGGTTTCGTTTGGATCACCGGCGGACCAGAGGAAGATGCCAGCGATGCGAAGTCCGGCGAGGTAGATGATTGCGGTCTTCTCGTAGCGGGTGGCGATGCCTCGCCACTGCTTCGGGCGGTTGATGCACCGCTCGACGGTGTTGCGCTGCTTGTATGCCTCGCGGTCGAAGGCCGATGGTCGGCCGTCACCGGCTGCCCCGGCGCAGCCGGTGACCGCGCCGATCCGCCGGGATCGGAATCACCGCCCGGACGCCGCGCTTGCGTATGTGGTCGCGGATCACACGGGACGAGTAGGCCTTGTCCGCCAGGACCACGTCCGGCCTGGTGCGCGGACGGCCGCGCCGTCGGGCAACGCGCAGACGGGCCATGACGGTGGCGAAGGCGGGTGCATCTCCCGCCCGTCCGGCAATGAGAACGAACGCGAGGGGTCGGCAGCAGGCATCGGCTGCAAGGTGGATCTCGGTGGTCAGCCCACCGCGGAACCGGCCGATGGCGTGGTCGTCCGGCTCGCCGGCCGGTGCCCCTTTTTTGCGGGCCCCAGCCGCGTGCTGGTGAGCTCGTACGACCGTGGAGTCAAGCGACACCGCCCAGTTGAGTCTTCGTCAGCGTCGGCCCGGGCTATCAGCGTGCGTGGTGAGCACTCTCTCCCACGCGCCGTCCGTAGGGATCGACGTCAGTCAGGCTGGACAGCCGGTGCCTACCAGGCTTTTCGAGGGCTGTCCAAAACTCATCGTCGACGACTCTCCGCTCCAGCATCCCTGGGACCGCGCGCGGGCCTGGCTTGCGTCCGGCCCTGGAGGCAGAAACCCCGCGTCGCAACTCGATGACGAGCACCATCCCGACCCCCATCTTCGTTCATGGCTCACCTTGTCCGGTCTGGCCAACCGACAGCCATTCCTCATGATCCAAACGAGAGGCCTTGGGGGGAATGCCGCCCTCGCGCCCGTCGCTGAAATCGTCGCGCACGCGGGGACCGGCGAACTCGAGCGCGCGCTCAGCGAGAGCGGATAGACGCCGAGTTCGCCAAGGTGGTCAAGGTCACCGGCATCGAGCCGCCCGCCCCCCGGGAGCGGACCGCGGCCGCTGGGAAGCGACGGACGGCGACGGAGGCGCGCTGGCCGATCACGCCCATGGTCGGCCCTTCACCGTCGTCGCCCCTGCCCGGTTCGGACGCGTCCGGATCACGCAGGAGCTGCAGTCCCTCGCCCGACCCTGCGCGCGATGTTGCGCAGTGGCACATCGACGCCTTGCTCGGTGATGGCGGTGCCCGCTGCCGCGAGCAGGTGGTCGCGGCTCTTCCTGGAGTCGGCGCTCATCTGTCGCCCTTGACTATTCGGATCAGTGGTCCATATATTCGGATCAGTGGTCCGTTTATGTGGATCGGTGATTCGGATAAGCCTACCCCGCTGCGCGGGCAAGACGACGAGGCTCCCCGGCTGCGACCACTACCCGTTACCGGTGACGCATTGGGCGTACTCCACCGACGTCAACAAACAAGGACATCCCCCATGGATCTGAAGCTCGAAATGATCGTGCTGCCCGTCTCCGACATCGACCGGGCCAAGGCCTTCTACGAGAAGGTCGGATTCCGCCTGGACGTGGACTACACGGCCAACGAGGACTTCCGGGTCGTGCACTTCACGCCGCCCGGCTCCGAGTGCTCGATCATCCTCGGCGAGGGGCTGACGCCCACCTCGCCCGGCTCGTCCCAGGGCCTGTATCTCATCGTCTCCGACATCGAGGAGGCCCGCGCGGAGCTCGTCGGCCGGGGCATCGAGGTCAGCGAGATCTTCCACGACGCCAACGGCCTCTTCCACGGCCACGAAGGCGGGGACGTCACCCACCGCGGCCCCGGCCAGGAACGACTGGCCGGCCTGCACCCGGAGCGCGCCTCCTACGGCTCCTTCCTCACCTTCAGCGACCCGGACGGCAACGGCTGGGTGCTCCAGGAGATCTCGCAGCGCCTCCCCGGCCGCTGACAACCCCACAGGCCACCGCCCACGGGCTGCAACAGGCCGTGTCCGGGCGGGATGGCAGCCGGTCCGGCCCATCGGTTCTCACGGTCCGGGCCGAGGGCCGGCACCGGACCGCCGGGCGAGCGCAAGGGTGCTCCCCGTCGCCGGGCGGTCCGGCAGCCACGGGGCCGCCGGATTGTCCGACCGAGCCACGCAAGCAATGAGGAACGAAACAGTGAAGAACGAATCAGTGAGGAACGCAGCAGTGATGAATGAGACAACCCGCACCTACGACGTGATCGTCATCGGCGCAGGCCCGGTCGGCGAGAACGTGGCCGAACGCGCCCGCGCCGCAGGACTCAGCACCGTGATCGTGGAGCGCGAACTCCTCGGCGGCGAGTGCTCGTTCTGGGCCTGCGACCCCAGCAAGGCGCTGCTGCGCCCGGTGGTGACACGTGCCGACGCGCGCCGCGTACCCGGGCTCAACCCGGCGGTGGCCGGCCCGCTGGACGTCGAGGCGGTCCTCGCACACCGCGACAAGATGTCCTCGTACTGGAAGGACGAGGACCAGGTCGACTGGCTGAACTCGGTCTCCGTCGACCTCATACGCGGCCACGGCCGCCTCACCGGCCCCAAGCAGGTGGCCGTGCAGACCCCTGAGGGCGACAACATCGCCCTGACCGCCCGGCATGCCGTCGCCGTCTCCACCGGCACCCGCGCCGCCCTTCCCCCCATCCCCGGACTCGACACCGTCCGCCCGTGGACCAGCCGAGAAGCCACCAGCGCCGACAAGGTGCCCGGCCGCCTCGCCGTCGTCGGAGGCGGTGTGGTCGCCGTCGAGATGGCCACCGCCTGGCAGGCCCTCGGCTCCCAGGTGACCATGCTGGTCCTGGAGGACGGGCTGCTGCAGCGGATGGAGCCGTTCGCCGGCGAACTGGTCACCGACGGACTGCGCGAAGCAGGCGTCGACATCCGCTTCAACACCACCGTCACGTCCCTGGCCCGCGCGGGCGGCGAACACGGCGAGGTACGGATCACGCTCTCCGACGGCGGGCCGCTGGCCGCGGACGAGATCCTGCTGGCGACCGGCCGCGCCCCGCAGACCCGCGACGTCGGCCTGGAGACCGTCGGTCTCACCCCCGGCGACTGGCTGACCGTCGACGACACCTTCCGTGTCACCGGCGTCGACGGCGGCTGGCTCTACGCCGTCGGCGACGTCAACCGCCGCGCTCTGATGACACATCAGGGCAAGTACCAGGCCCGGATCGCCGGCGCCGTCATCGGTACCCGCGCCAAGGAAGAGCCCATCGACGACGCCCCCTGGGGCGCTCACGTCGCCACCGCCGACCACGCAGCCGTCCCCCAGGTCGTCTTCACCACCCCCGAGGTCGCCTCCGTCGGCCTGACCAGCCGCGAGGCCGAGCAGAGCGAGCGCCGCATCGAGGTCGTCGACTACGACCTCGCCCGCGTCGCCGGCGCCCACCAGTACGGCGAGGATTACCGCGGCCGGGCCCGCATGCTCATCGACACCGACCGCAACACCGTGGTGGGCGTCACTTTCGCCGGCCCCGGCGTCGGGGAACTGGTGCACTCGGCCACCATCGCGGTCGCCGGCGAGGTGCCCCTCGACCGGCTCTGGCACGCCGTCCCCGCCTTCCCCACCCTCGGCGAAGTCTGGCTGCGGCTGCTGGAGACCTACCGCGGCTGAGCACGCGCCGGCCGGCATGCGAGGCGGTCCTGGCCTCCGCCGGTGACTCGCTCGCCTGCGGGTGAGGAGCCATCCTCCTGTCCCGGTGGCCGGCAGTGGCGTGCCCGCAAACGCGGATCGGACCGAGGGCTCCGGATGACCGCAAGGTGCTGTACGGAACCCTCTTCGCCGGCGTCGGGTGCAACAGTTGCCCACTGAACGGGGCTCCGGCATGGCCTGCTGGTGGCGCTGCGGGGCTGCGAAGCCCCGCAGCCCCGCATCCGGGCCTGAAAGCACTCCACACGTGGGAGCTGTCGATGGCACCAGCCAGGATGCCGGCCGGCGGCAACCGCGTCGGGCGACCCAGGAAAACGATATGACCACAGGCTGCGGGCCTGAACCCGCGCGAGGAAGGGCGATACCTGTCGGACCGTCGCAGCGCGATCAAGTCGCGGTCGTCGGCATCGAGGAAGAAGAACCGCTCCAGCTCGGGACGCGTGGGCGTCTCTCCGAAGGCCCATGGGCCTCGTAGGCAGAGGCTTGCTCATCAGTCAGAAATTCCACCGGCACGGCCGGACCGTAGCCGCGCTCCGTGCCCGCTCAGCGATCTTTCCTGGAAGTTCCCCACCCGGGGAGGCTGCTGCGGTAACCGACCATGATCAATCTCGGCGCTACTTCCTGTGCCGTGACGACTCACACCTGGTGACCACGCATCCTCGCCGGCGCTGTGCGTCGCCGGTCGTCTCAGGAGACTATGGAAGCACCAGAAAGGCACGAAAAACATCCCAGCGCTGCAGCTCCAGGGCTTGCGCTGGGCGCGCGTCGCCCTGGCAGGTGGAAGGAGCACCTGGGATGAGTGAAGCGGGATCTTTCAGTGTCGACAGCGGCTCGTCCGACCTCCGGCTGGAGTTGCCGAGCGGGGTGCTGGATGCGCTCGGTGTGGCGGTGGTGGCGCTGGATACGGCCGGGCGGTTCGTGTTGTGGGGCCCGCAGGCCGAGGAGCTGTTCGGCTACTCCGCGCAGGAAGTGCTGGGCCGGCACGCGGCTCAGCTGTTGGTCCATGACCCGTACGTGGACCTGGTAGCCGGTAAGTGCGAGCAGATGATGGAGACCGGCCAGAGCTGGGCCGGGCTCATTCCCGTCCGGAACAAGAACGGCAGTACGCGGCTGGTGGAATTCCGCTGCAGCCGTCTGCCGGACAAGCAGGGCGACTTCTACGCTCTGGGTATCGCCACCGATGCGTCGACGCTGCGTAAGTTGGAGCAGGACCTGGCGCTGTCCACGCAGCTGATCGCCCAGTCACCGGTCGCACTGGAGGTTCTCGACACCGATCTGCGTTATGTGGCCGTCAATCCGGCGATGGAACGGATACACGGCCTGTCTGCCGAGGACCACCTCGGCCGGGGCTTCCGCGAGGTCCTGCCCTCCGCCAGTGTCGACGCGTCCGAGGCGGCGGTCAGAGAAGTGCTCGAGACCGGACGCCCTCTTGTTGACAAGTACACCATTGGCCGCACCCCGGCCGACCCTGACAACGATCATGCCTGGTCTGTCTCCGTCTACCGCTTGGAGGATCACAACGGTCAGGTTCTCGGTGTCGCCACGTCGGTGGTGGATGTCACCGATCGGCACGGCGCGATCACAGCGGCGGCCCAGGCCCGGCAGCGCCTGGCCCAGATCGCCGAGGGCTCCGCCCGTATCGGTACCACCTTGGACATGAGACAGACCGCCCACGAGCTGGCTGACGTCGCAGTGCCCGAGCTCGCCGACGTCGCGGTCGTAGACGTACTCGACTCCGCCCTGGACGATCGCCGCCCCGCGACACCCGACAGCGGCCCGGCGCTCTTTCGCACCCTCGCTGTGAAGGCCGCTTACCTCGCCGAGGCGACCGGCGCCGCTGGCACGGCCGACCAACTGGTCAGCTATGACGCCGACCGACTGCCCACCCAATGCGTCCGGACCGGCCAGCCGATCATGGTGACTCGCGTGCACGAGTGGGACCTGGCGCGCATCGCCCGTGACGCCGGAGCCGCCGCTGTCCTGGCCAGTGTCGGCATCCACTCCTATCTCGCGATACCGCTGGCCGCTCAGGGCCGGGCACTCGGCGTCCTGGGGCTGATGCGCGGCCGCAATCAACTCCCCTTCACCGCGGACGACGTCACCCTGGCTGGTGAGCTCGCCGGCCGAACCGCAGTGTCCCTCGACAACGCGCGCCTGTACCAAAGCGTCCGCAACACTGCGGTAACGCTCCAGCGCAGCCTGCTGCCGCAGCCGACGTCACCCGAGAGTCTCGAGGTCGCCACCCGCTACCAACCCGCCGGAACCTCCACCGAGGTCGGTGGCGACTGGTTCGACGTCATTCCCCTCGCGGAGGACAAGACCGCGCTCGTGGTGGGCGACGTGATGGGCAGCGGCATCGATGCGGCCGCCACGATGGGCCGCCTGCGCACCGCCACCGCGACCCTGGCCGACCTCGACCTCCCGCCCGCCCAGGTACTGCAACGCCTCGACAAGATCACCGCCGGTCTGGATCCCTACATCGCCACCTGCATCTACGCCGAATACGACCCGCACAGCGACCGGTGCCGAATCGCCGTAGCCGGACACCTGCCCCCCGCGCTGACACCTGCAGGTGGGCCCCCCGAACTGCTCGACCTACCGTCTGGTGCACCCCTCGGGGTCGGCGGCGTCCCCTTCGAAACGACCACCGTACCCTTGCGCCCCGGCGATCAACTGGTCCTCTACACCGACGGCTTGGTCGAAACACGCCGCGACGCCATCGACGTACGCCTCGACCTCCTCCTCCGCGTACTCGACGGCCACGACCCTTCCCTGGAAGTAACCTGCGACCGGCTCCTGGAAGCACTGTGTGATCCGGACGACCACGACGATGTGTCCGTACTCATCGCCCGACCCGGACCGCGGCCCTGACGCACTGCAGACGTCGGCCGGCCGGGGACAGTTCTCGGTGCGCTCCCCCGCTCACTTGACGGCGTGCACCGACCGTTGCTCGGGTCGGCACTGGCACCGGTTCCCGATCAACGCCGCAATCCAGCAGGCCGAACAGAAACACCCCGGAATTCCCTTCAAGTGCGCCGACATCAGCGACCTGACCGGCGCGTACGACCTCATCACCGCCCGGCTCGTCCACCCCGTCGTCAAAGACCAGGCCGGACTCCTCGCCGCGGCATCCCGACTGCTGCGACCCGGCGGGCGGCTCGCGATCATCGCACCTCTCGCCGCCGAACTTACGAAACGGCAGCACGTCGGGCTCACCGACGAACACCTGCAACAGCTCGCCAACTGGTCGGACCGAATGGAGCGGTACGAACACGAAGGGCTGCACGCACTCCTCTGCCGCCGCAAACCCGAGGTGGCCCGATGACCGGCCATCCACATGTGTTCAAGCCGGTACAGAACGTCCTCAGCGACGTTTGAGCCCGTGTCCTTGGACCGCTGCCCGGCTGGGTGAGGGCTGGTCGGTCTGCTGTGACGACGAAGGGGACGGAGAGCGGGATGCGACGATCCCTCCGTGTCCGAGGATCTCTGGCGTTGGTATCGGGGTCGCCTGGTGGCCGACGGCCGCGACGCCGTCAGGACGCCTTCGTTTTTCTGCGTCGACTCCATCAGCGTTTCCCCACCCCGCGCCTGACGTGACGTCATGTCTGGGTCTATCGCGACGGATGAGGAGAGGTTATCCGACAGCCGGGCGGTGCAGGGGTGCGCGCCTGGCAGGTGGCTGGGGATGCCGGTGGGCGGCGTACGCCGACGGGGTGTCGGTGTGCGCCGCCCTTGGGTGGGACGGGGTGCGGGGGGTGGCCCGCGTGTTCATGGTGGTTACTTCGGGTCGCGGTTGAACGAGGCTGCCGACCAGCGGTAGCCGAGTGCTGCGAGTACCAGGCACCAGGCGAGGGCGAGCCATCCGTTGTGGCCGATCTCGGTGCCGAGGAGGAGGCCGCGCAGGGTTTCGATGGCGGGGGTGAAGGGCTGGTATTCGGCGATCGGCTGGAACCAGCCGGGCATTGTGTCGATCGGGGTGAAGGTGCTGGAGATGAGCGGCAGGAGGATCAGGGGCATGGCGTTGTTGCTGGCTGCCTCGGCGTTGGGGCTGGCCATGCCCATGCCGACTGCGATCCAGGTGAGTGCCAGGGCGAAGAGTGTGAGCAGTGCGAATGCGGCGAGCCATTCCAGGGCGGTGGCGCCGGTGGAGCGGAAGCCGATGGCGACGGCGACGGCGCCGACGAGGATCACGCTGGCGATCGATTGCAGGACGCTGCCGATGACGTGTCCGATGAGGACGGAGCCGCGGTGGATGGCCATGGTGCGGAAGCGGGCGATGATGCCTTCGGACATGTCGGTGGAGACGGACACGGCGGCTCCGATGACGGTGCTGCCGATGGTCATCAGCACGATGCCCGGGACGATGTAGGCGATGTACGCGGAGCGGTCGGCGCCGCCGATGCCGGCGCTCATGGTGTTGCCGAAGATGTAGACGAAGAGCAGCAGCAGCATGACCGGGGTGAGCAGCAGGTTCAGGGTCAGGGACGGGTAGCGCCGGGCGTGCAGGAGGTTGCGGCGCAGCATTGTGGAGGAGTCGCGCACGGCGAGGGAGAGGGAGCTCATCGGACTGTCTCCTTGGGCTGGTTGGGCACGGTGGTGTTGGCGGTGAGGGCGAAGAACACGTCGTCGAGGTCGGGGGTGTGCACGGTCAGTTCGTCCGCCTCGATGCCGGCCGAGTCCAGCCGGTCGAGGATCGAGCGCAGTTCGCGCTGGCTGCCGTCGCTGGGGATCTGCAGGGTGAGGGCTTCGTCGTCCGGGGAGGCATCGCTCAGGGCCGTGGCGGCGCTCTGGTAGGCGGTCGGGTCGGTGAAGCGGAGCTGGATGTGTCCGCCGGGGATGAGCCGCTTGAGTTCCTCGGCGCTGCCCTCGGCGGCGATCTTGCCGTCATGAAGTACTGCGATGTGGTCGGCGAGTTCGTCGGCCTCGTCGAGGTACTGGGTGGTGAGGAAGACGGTGACACCGCCCGTGACGAGTTCGCGGATGATGCCCCACATGTTGTGGCGGGCGCGTGGGTCGAGTCCGGTGGTGGGCTCGTCGAGGAAGATGATCCGGGGGTTGCCGACCAGGGTCATGGCGATGTCGAGGCGGCGCTTCATGCCGCCGGAGTAGGTGGAGGCGGGCTTCTTCGCCGCGTCGACGAGGTCGAAGCGCTCCAGGAGTTCGGCGGCGACCTGCCGGCCCTCGCGTTTGGACAGGTGGTGCAGGTCCGCCATGAGGAGCATGTTCTCCTCGCCGGTGATCAGCCCGTCGACGGCGGAGAACTGGCCGGTGACACCGATCGCGGTCCGCACGGCCTGCGGGTCGGCGCTCAGGTCGTGGCCCGCGACCTGGGCCTGGCCGCCGTCGGCGGAGATGAGCGTGGACAGGATCTTCACGGCGGTGGTCTTGCCGGCGCCGTTCGGGCCGAGCAGCGCGAACACGGTCCCGGCCGGGACGGCCAGGTCGATGCCGTCGAGCACGGTCTTGTCGCCGTACGACTTACGCAGCCCGTTCGCCGCGATGGCCAAGCTGGTCATGAGGGGTGCTCCTTCTGGAAGCTGCGGGTCAGAGACTGCGGGCGGTGATGTCGCCCTGGGAGGTGGCCGCGTGGATGCTCAGGCCGGCGGTGCCATCGTTCTTGAGGTCGTTACTGATGCGGCCGTACGTGGTGCCGGCGTCCAGGGAGGCCGAGACTCCGGCGGCGGCGGTGACCGAGATATCTCCGGACTGAGTGCGGAGCACGACCTTGCCGTGCACGGCCTCGGCAATCCGGATGTCACCCCTCGCGGTGCTGATCTCCGCAGGACCGTTGAGCCGGCCGACTTCGACGTCGCCGTCGACCGCGGTGAGGCGGATGCTCGCGGCCTCGTCGATCTTGATCTGGTGGTACGCGCCGTCAAAGGCGATGTCGCCGAGGCGGCCGACGGCCCGGAACTCGGCGCTGGCCGCCTTCGCCTCGATGCGGGAACCGGCGGGCAGTTGGATGGTCACCTCGATGGATCCGGAGGGACCGAGGTACTGGTTCGTCGCCGGGACCTCGATCCGCAGGACTCCGTCTGCATATGCGGTCGTGGTCTGCTCTGCTGCCTTCACGTCGCGGCTCTTCGAGGCGTTCGCGGGCCGGACCTCGACCGCAGTGTCGGCCCGGTCGGCGGCGATGATCTGAATGCGCCCCGCGGGGATGTCGAGGACGGCGGAGATCGGGGCGGGGCTGTCGAACTTCTGCATCACGCACTCCTTTGTCTGCAGCGCGCCCTCCGTCGGACCGCTGTTTCCGATGAAGGAAAAGCTACGTTGCGTTCACAGAAGCAGCAATAGCAATATTGCATGCGATCGGCATCATTGCAGGTAACGGGCAAGAATTTGTTGCAATGTCTCTGACGGATAATGCAACAGGCTCACACTTTTCGTTGCAACGTATTGAAGGTGAACGCTATGCTCAGGCGTCAAGGATCACCACGGGCCATGAAGGAGACCGCGATGCCAGGAGGCAGGCTCACCCAGAAGGACCGCCAGCAGATCGCGCTGGGGCTGGCCGACGGGCTCGCTTACGCGGAGATCGCCAGAGCTCTCGAACGGCCGACCTCGACGATCACGCGTGAGGTGATGCGCAACGGCGGCCCCACCGGCTACCGCGCGGACCTGGCTCACCGCGCCACGGAACGGCGAGCCCACCGGCGCAAGCCTGGCTCGTCCCGAGGGGTGGAGCCGCTCCCCCAGCCACACGGACGCGACGCCGAGGCCGTGCGTGAGTACGAGGAGCTGTTCACCACCGTCATGATGCAATCGGGCCTGTCCCAGATGATGTCGCGGGTGATGGTCTGCCTCCTCACCACCGATTCCGGCAGCCTGACGGCATCCGAACTCGTCCAGCGCCTTCAGGTAAGCCCGGCGACCATCTCCAAATCGATCACCTTCCTGGAGAGCCAGTCGCTCGTCCGCAGGGAACGCGATGAAGGTCGTCGCGAGCGCTACGTCATCGACGAAGACCTCTGGTACCAGTCGATGGTCGCCAGTGCCCGCTCCCTCATCCAGCAGGTCGAGATCTCACGGCAGGGCGTCAGCGTCCTCGGCCCCGGCACTCCGGCCGCCGTCCGCTTGGAAAACGTCGCCCGCTTCCTCGACTTCGTCGCCGAGAGCCTCACCCGCGCCGCGGAACAGGCCCGCGAGATCCTCTTCACGAAAGCCGAAACAGCCTCAGCCAGCACGGCCACGCCGAGTCCAGACCGCGGATAGACAGCCTCGGCCGCCACCACCGGGACATCGGCCGCCCTCGGGGAACACCCCAACCGCTGGTACGCCTTCAACCACACCAACAGCGCCGGCAGACCTGCATCGCTGCGGCGAACAACGACCTGCCGAGGCGCCAGGTTCGGGCAGGTCGCTGAGCAGGCGCACCTGAACAGAAGCTCGACACCGGGCTGGGTGGCTAGCTGGCTATGGGCGCATCGCATCATGTACTGCGCGGGATTTGAGTCCGACGAGCCGCCCGGGTTGCCGACGTAAAAGCCGTTGCAGGGGCTCTGTCAACATAGTAAGGATCCCGGGATGAAGAACAGTACGCTCGCCGACTTCGCTCACAAGCCGACTCTCACAGGTGAGAGGGTTGTGTTGCGCCCCTTCACAGAGGACGACGCAGCCGCCATCGCCGACGTCATCGAAGATCCTGAGGTGATCCGCTACACCTTCGAGCCTTCAACGGAGCTCACCTTGCAACGGCTGCGTGCCTGGTACGGATCGCGCAGTGAGCAGGCCGACCGCCTTGACCTCGCAGTAACAGACCGTGCCACGGGAGAAGTTGTTGGCGAGGTTGTCCTCTACGACTGGAATCCGGCCAACCAGAACTGCACCTTCCGGACCCTGGTCGGCCCTCGCGGGCGAGGCAGGGGTCTGGGCACTGAGGCTACTCGTCTCATCGTGGGGTACGGCTTCGAGCGCATTGGACTGCACAGAATCCAACTGGACGTGTACACCGACAACCACAGGGCCCGCCGGGTGTACGAGAAGGTGGGCTTCATTGCTGAGGGCGTGCGGCGGCAGGTCCAGTTGCGTGACGGGGTGTGGCGGGACGAACTGGTGATGTCGGTCCTCTCCCACGAGTGGAAAGCCATCAGGGACTGAGGTCTTCCTTCTCGGATCGGCGGGCGGACCAGATAAAGATGCCGGCGCGGTGGACGGTGGCGGCCTTCTCGTAGCGGCTGGCCAGACCGCGCCGGCTCTTCAAACGGTTGATGCAGCGTTCGACAGTGCTGCGCCGCTTGTACGCCTCACGGTCGAAGGCCTGTGGGGCCACCGTAAGCCGATCTGTTCGTCCGCACCGCCGTGGACCCGACAGTGTCTGCCCGCAGGGCGATGTCACCTGAGTCGGAGAACCTAAGGGCTGTCCCGTAATCCCTGGTGGATCAGCGCGCGGCGTCAGATGCGGTGCATCGCAAGGCGGAGGGGCGTCCTCATACTCGGTGTATTCGGGTGTTCCGGCAACGCGGCGAGGTGCCGTAGCTGTCGTCGTGCGCCCGCCAGGGATTACGGGACAGTCCTTAGCTTGATCTTTAACCTGTGCGGCGTGGACGTGGGGTCGTTGGCTTCTTCGTTCGTCGTTTTGCTGGGTCCGTTTTGCCAACTGTGTGCACGTCGTGGCGTGGGGTCGGCCGGGTGTTTTTGCGACCGGGCGGCCGTCCGGGGCCGGGGCGGGAGAATTTTGGTGCTCCGGCTGGACAGGCGGCCTTCGGGCGGAGGTGCCGGAAATCGCGGCGGACGCGGGCGGGGGTGAGTCTGTCGGGCGGGGTTGGTTTCTCCCACGGCCGTCGGAGGTCGGCTGCCAGTGGGCGGGCCAGACGTAGTTGGGTGAAGACTGCGAGGATCAGCCAGGTCCAGCGGTCGGCCGCTTCAGGGGTGCGGATCTTCGGGCAGGTCCAGCCCAGGGTCTGCTTGAACAGCCGGAAGGTGTGTTCGATGTCGAAGCGCCGCAGAAACGCCTGCCACAAACGATCGGCGTCGGCTGGGGTGGCGTCGGTGCCCGACCACCACAGCCAGACCGGCTTGGGTGTCGCGCCGCTGGGCAGGTGCTCGACCTGCAGGCGGATCACGGTGCCCTCGATCACCGGCAGGGTGCCGAGCTGGGCGGTCCAGGCGGAGCGGTGGGTCAGCCTTGGATGGAGGCGGTTCCAGGCCCGGGCGGTGGCGGTGCCATAGAGACGGGTCTGGGTCACCGTCTGCGCGTCGGGTGTGCCCCAGGTGGCCGGGTCACCGAAGACGAACTCGCCGCCGTGGCACGGCGGACGGCCCCGGACACCGGGCTCTCGGGACGGTGCTGTCCGGTGCAGGACGCGGTCCGAGCGCATCCGTCCCAGCACCTGCACCGGCAGGTCCTTCAGCAGGAAGGCCAGACGCGGCACCTCGTAGCCGGCGTCCACCACGATCAGGATGTCCGGGTCGCCGTCCTTCCACTGCCCGGCTGTGATGAGCCGTTCGACCAGTTCACGCATCTGCCCGGCGGTGACGGTGGCGGCATCGTCGCCCGGCTCCAGACGCAGTGCGTCCAGCGGTGCGGTCCAGGAAGTGCGTCCCGTCTCCAGCGCGCAGATCACTGAATAGGGCCAGCCGGGAACGGGAATGTGCTGGTCCTTGCCCCGGCCGTAGGTGTGGCACAGGATCCGCTGCGGTGAGGTGTGGGCGCTGGGCCGCAGCCAGCAGGTCAGATCGGCGGCCAGGACCAGCCGGCCGTCCGCCGCCCGGGGCAGCGGCACCGTGGCCAGGGCTCGTCTCAGCCGGGCGACATCGACCCGGCCCGCGGCCAGGGCGTCGTAGAGCCCGCCGTGCCCGCGCCGGTGTTCGCCGACCAGCGACAATTCGACCAGCGACCGGACCGGACCGTCTGCACACAGCACCGCGTCCGCGAGTTCGAACAATGCGTCCGCACGTCTGGTCAGACAGGAGCAGAACTCACCCCGGAAGTGTGACAGTTCCGCAAACGGATCCTGCCGGACGACGTGATGCAGCAGACTCATCCCCACGGCCTTCGTGCTGGGCGTTGTGTGTTCCTTGGTCGGATCACATGCTCAGCCGAAGGCCGCCTGCATGTACGGCAGTTACCACTCCGAGTGATCAAGTACGAGGAGTCGTTCGACCCTCGAGGTTAAAGATCAAGTTAGGTGACATGTCAACCGTGTGAGCGGTCGGAGGCGCCGGCGGCCGAGCACAGGGTCGACGGTCAGGCTGCTTGATCGTTCGGGGCCGAGGCGGCGGTTCTTGCGCTGATCACGGCCCGTCCGCGCTGCGACTCCGGGAAACGGATGAGCATCGCGCGCAACTCCTCGGCGCTGACGTCGGCACCGAAAGGCTCGGTGCCCGGTTCGAGCCGGACTCCTTCAGCGAGGGGACCTGCCATGACGGGGTCGAAGCCGAAAGCGGTGACGAGGCGCGCGACGGTGGCGAGGTCGTACGGGTCACCGGCGATCGCGATCGCCTTGCGTCCGGGCGTTCCCGCGGGCTGAGCTTCGTCCTCGAGATCGTGGTAGCCCATATGGTTGAACGCCTTGACCACCCGCGCTCCGGAAAGATACGCCTGCACGATCTCACTCGAGGAAGTGAGTGGGTCGGTGAGGTCGTCGCGGATGCCGTCGACCTCCCACCAGTAGTTCATGGCGTCGATGACGAGTTTGCCCCGCAGGGCCTCGGCCGGAATCGTGCGGTACTTGCCGAGCGGGAGCGCGAGGATGACGACATCTGCCTCCGCAGCGGCCGCCGCGGTGACCGGGACGGCGCCGGGGGTGAGGACTTCGATGGTGAGTGCGATCTTGGCGGGGTCGCCCGATCCGGCGATGAGCACCCGGTACCCGGCTGCCAGGGCCAGGCGCGCCAGCACGGTGCCGACCTTCCCGGCACCCAGGATGCCGACCGTGCGCACGGTGGTGGTGTGCATTTCTGCTCCGTTCATGGCGGGCGTCAGCCTGCGAGGATGTCGCGGACCATCGGGAGCACCTTGCTGCCGTACAGCTCGACTGCGCGCAGGCGGGCGCTGATCGGCTGTGCCCCCGCGGTGTAGATGAGGTCGAAGCGGCCGACTCCGAGCGCCTTGATGGCGTGGGCCATCTTGCGGGCGACCGTCTCGGGCGAGCCGATGTACAACGAGCCGTGCTTGATCTCGGCCTCGTACTCCTCCTTGCGGAGCGGCGGCCAGCCCCGCAGCGCGCCGATGCGGTCACGGATGACCTTGTAGTGCGGCCAGTGCAGCTCCCGGGCCTCCTCGTCCGTGTCGGCGATGAAGCCGGGCGAGTGCATTCCGACCGGGTGAGCGGTCGTGCCGAACGTGCCGGTGGCTCGCTGGTAGAGGTCGATGTAGGGCGCGAAGCGCTCCGGGCTGCCGCCGATGATGGCGATCATGAGAGGGAACCCGTACTGCGCGGTGCGGATGACCGACTGGGGTGAACCGCCGACACCGACCCAGGTGCTCAGGTGCCCGGACTCGGTCTTGGGGAAGACGTCAGCGCCTTCCAGCGGAGCCCGCTTGCTGCCGCTCCAGGTGACGGGCTTCTCCTCCAACAGCTTGGCGAAGAGCTCGATCTTCTCCTCGAACAGCGCGTCGTAGTCGGCGAGGTCGTATCCGAAGAGCGGGAACGACTCGGTGAAGGAGCCGCGCCCGAGGATGACCTCGGCCCGGCCGTTCGAGAGCGCGTCGACGGTCGAGAACCGCTGGAACACGCGGACCGGATCATCCGAGCTCAGCACCGTCACGCCGGACGAGAGGCGGATACGACTGGTACGTGTGGCAATGCCCGCGAGCACGGTCTCCGGAGTGGAGATCGCGAACTCCGGACGGTGGTGTTCACCGAGTGCGAGGACGTCGACGCCGGTCTGCTCCGCGAGGACGGCCTCATCGAGGACCTGCCGGATGGCTCGCGCGTCGGAGACCGGGGTGCCCAAGTCGTCCTCCGGTACATCGCCGAACGTGTCCAGACCGAAGGTGAGATCAGACATGGCTGGGCTCCTTCGCGAGCAGTTCCCTCACCCGGGGGGCGACTTCGCGGCCCAGCAGCTCGATCGTGCGGGCCCGGGCTTCGCGGGGGAGGTGCATGACGTCGTATTTGAGATCGAAACGGCTGAGGTGCAGATCGCGGGCCGTCGTGGCGATCTTGCGTGCGACGGTCTCTGGGGAGCCGACGAAGAGCGCGCCCGAGCCCATTTCCGACAGGTAGCGCTCGCGGGTCGGCTTGTAGAACCCGCGCACCTCCGCGAGGGCGGCGACGACCGGTTGCCAGTACTGCCACCAGGTCTCGACCGCCTCTTCGTCGCTGTCGGCGATGAGCCCCAGCGAGTGCTGGGCGACGGGTTGCCTGGTGTGCCCGAACTGTTCGAGCGTCCGATGGTAAAGCTCGACGTGGCCGGCGAAGCGCTGAGGGCGTCCACCGATCACGGCCAGCATGAGCGGCAGGCCGTAGCGGGCCGCGCGGACCACGGAGTTCGGGCTGCCGCCCACGCCGATCCAGGTGGGAATGCCACCGGGCGGCATCCGGGGACGCAGTTGCTGCTCGACGAGCGGCGGCCGGAACCGGCCCGACCAGGTCACCGTCTCCTCACGCTGGAGGCGCATGAACAGGTCGAGCTTCTCCTCGAACAGTTCTTCGTAGTCGGCGAGGTCGAAGCCGAACAGAGGGAACGACTCGGTGGCCGATGCCCGCCCCAGTACGAGCTGGGCTCGGCCGTTCGATGCGGCGTCCAGAGTGGAGAACTCCTGGTAGAGCCGCACGGGGTCGTTGGTGCTCAGTACGGTCACCGAGGTGCCCAGCCGGATGCGCTCGGTCGCGGTGGCGATCGCGGCGAGCAGGACGGGGGTGGCACTGTCGTTGTGGCCTGCGCGGTAGTGCTCGCCGACACTGAACGCGTCGATCCCCACGGCTTCGGCGAGCCGGGCCTCCTCGATCAACAGGCGAACGGTCTCGGCATCGCTCAGCGGCCGGTCGCCGTCGGTGGCCACCTCTCCGAACGAGTTCAGCCCCAATTCGAACGTTGTGGCCGTCATGGACTCCTCCTACTGGCACCCGGGACATCCGGTGTCACGCGGCAGCCGATTGATTGACGCGTCAATCATTAAACAATATGCTTGACGCGTCAATCAAAGTGGCAGGCCTCAGCGGGAGGGCGCGCGGGGTGTTCCCCACCGCAGATGATCCGCGGCTCCGGCCCTGGCACCCAGACATGCCGGGCCACGCCGTCCTCGACCCGGCACTCATCGTTCTCGGCGGCGGCCTGGCCGGCCACCCCGACCTCCTACCACCGCTGCGCAAGGCCCTCGCCGCCCTCGGCCCGCACGTTCCGGCCCTGGCGACCTCCACCCTGGGTACGGACGCGGTGCTGCGCGGCGCAGAGGCAGTGGCGGCGGGACGGGTGCGAGAGGAACTCTTCCGACGAATCACGGGGCCTGATACCCCAGCCATAGTTCGTGATCTTGTTGATCGGGGCTGGCCCGGGAACGGGTGCGGCCACCGGTGTCCACCCTGATTTTGGGCAGCGGGTGGTCACCTGCGAGCCGCAGCTTCCTTCCTGCGGTGCGTTCGCCAGTAGTCAGGAAGATCCCGGACTTGTCGGACGGGTGGCACGAGCCAATACCCTTAGCCCCGTCCGCACTATCTGAGAGAGGCATGACAAGTAGGTTCACTGAGTTGGCCGTTGACTGCCACGATCCGGAGAGCCTTGCGGCCTTCTGGCGCGAGGTCCTGGACTTCAAAGTGATCGACCGGAATGAGGTCAAGGTCGAGATCGGCTCCTGGGTACCGACCGTCGAGGATGTTCGGGCCCGCCAGATGTCGCCCACCCTGCTGTTCATCCGGGTGCCCGAGGCCAGGACCGTGAAGAACCGGCTTCACCTCGGCGTCAGCCCGATCGACGGCAGCACCGACGACGAGGTGACCAGACTGCTCGGCCTCGGCGCCACCAAGACTGATGCGGGTCAAGACCCAGACCGAAGCTGGGTGGTCATGGCCGACCCCGAGGGCAACGAGTTCTGCGTCCTGCGTACCCTGGCACCGCAGAGCACGCTTTAAGGCCTGTTGCGAAAGTGGATCGTCTGTCAGACCTCCCTGGGATGCTCCGAGCATGGAGATGACAGTGCAGCTGACGATCGACTGCTCCGATCCGCAGAGAATGGTGAGTTTCTGGGCCGAGGCCCTGAGCTACGTGCCTGAGCCTCCGCCGGGCGGGCACGCCACGTGGCGTGCTTACTGGGCAGCTGTGGGGGTGCCCGAGGAAGAATTGCCGGCCGGTGCCGGGGATGTTCCGGAGTCGATCATCGATCCCGCAGGACGTGGACCGAGAGTGTGGTTCCAGCAGGTTCCGGAGCCGAAGGTCGCCAAGAACCGGTGGCACTTCGACCTGAACATCGGTGGGGGCCGTGACGTTCCACTGGACGTCCGCACGCAGCGGGTCAAGGCTACGGTGGAACGGCTGGTCAAAGCTGGTGCCACCGTGCTGCGGATCAAGGATGAGCCGGGCACGGGGCTCTACGCTGCCGCCATGCAGGACCCCGAGGGCAACGAATTCGACGTCGTCTGAGGGCCGTTGCGACGGTGCTGGTCACAGCCACTCGTTCACGACTGCGACCAGCACCGTCGCCTCGTAGCGGACGGAGAGCTTGTCGTAGCCCGTGGCCACTGCCCTGTGCCTTTTAAGTCGGTTGATCCCGCACTCAACCGCATGGCGCTCGCGGTAATCCACCGCGTCGAAATGCGGCGGTCGGCCGCCACGGGAGCCGAGCTTCCTGCGGCCGCACCACCGCCACCACCCGGCGGGCCAACCCGGCACGGACCGTGTCCACCGGCCATACGCACCTCTGCACGTCGGCGCCGTGCCGTCATGGCTTCGCGCCGCGGGGCACGATCATCCCGGTCAGCCGGGCAGCACCCGGATCCAGGTCCGGCCACGGACCGGGCAGGCACAGCACGGCGATCGCGGACGTCGGGAACTTCGCACGCGTCCGCTCCAGGGCGGAGCCGTCCGCCTCACCGGCGAGCATCAGGACCAGGTCCTGCACGCCGGGGTTGTGCCCGACCAGCATCAGCGTCCGCACACGCGCCGGGATGTCCCGTACGACGCCGAGCAACTCCCCGGCGCTCGCCTGATAGACACGTGCGTCATGGATCACCGGCGTGATGGCGTCGAGCTCGTCCGAGACGAGGTCCCATGTCTGGCGAGTACGGCTGGCGGTCGAACACACGACGAGGTCGGGAACGCAGTCGGACTCGCGCAGCCAGCGGCCGGCCGCCGGGGCGTCACGACGGCCGCGCGGGGCGAGAGGCCGCTCGTGGTCGGGCACGTCGTCGGGCCAAGCGGATTTGGCATGCCGCAGCACGACGAGGCGTCGGGAGCCGCCCGAGGTCATGGTGTCACCTGGTACTGGTGGCCTACCTCGCGCGCGAGGTCCAACCCGAGGACGCGGTCGAGGTAGGCGAACGTCTCGAACTTCGCGCCGGCCGGCACGCTCGTGTCCCCCTCCACGCTGCGCAACATGTCCAGGAGGGCGGGCAAGTCGAGATTGTCGGCGAGCGCGGCATGAGCCTGTCGCAGTAGGTCGGCGGGGATCGGCCTGGATGGCTCCTGCGCCCAATCGGCCACCGATTGCCGCCAGTGCCGCAGCGTCCGCCGGGCCTCGACGAGCACGGCACCGGTGACCATGACCGGCGTGCGGTAGGCATGGCCGAGCAACAACATCCTGACAGCCAGCGGATCCGGTCCCTCTGGGACGGCCGCGTCCGGGGAGCCTGGGCCGCCCTCTTCCGGGGGTGCCGTGCCGACCTGGCCCACGTCGATCAGTACCCCGCCGACACTGTCCGGCTGCTCGGCACCGTGCGCGATCACGTGCACGTCGGCAGCGGCACTCGGTGCCTCACCCGGATCGTGAGCACGGACAGTGGCAGGCGGGTGGATGCCGAGTACAGCCATGACCCGGTCGAGCGCCTGAACCTGCTCCTGCGGCAGGTCCGGCGCGGTGAGCGCTGTGAGGCTCTGCAGGCCGCGCAGCTCGGCGGTGCGCGCCAGTACGTCGCCGAGCAGCAGCACACGCAGGTGCAACGCGCCGATCCCGTTGTCGATGGCCGGTAGATGGACGCAGATGCGCAGGAGGTGGCGGTGCGCGGAGGGAATCTCCACGAGGCGGCCGGTGTGGGCGTCGGCGATACGCAGCATGCTGCGGAGGCTAGTCGTGAAAACCTCCGGTACGCAGGAAGCCGGCAGATGAAGCCTCGGGACCGTGGAACCCCGGGTTCGGTCGGTGCGGCCTCATCGCAGCCGTTTGCGGCCGGACCTGGGGCGTCCGACGTCGAAAGGGGCGAGCCGGCCGGTACCGAGGAGCCGGTTCCGGCCACGTCGGAGAGCCAATGGACGCGCAAGAACGGCTGACGCGGTCCGACGCGTGCGCGGCGCTGCCAACCCGGCCGACGGCCACGCTCATAGGCTGCATGCCGCGTAGCCCGTTACGAGGACGGCCAGAGGCCACCCTGCGGGCGCACCCGTACCCGGACGCGGCGGTCGCCCGGTCGCCGTGACGGCCGGCCACGCCCACACAGCAGATCTGCTGCTCCCCGTCATCGACTTCGGCCAGCAGGAAGCGTTCACACCCACCCGCGTACACCCATGGTCAACCTCCCCTCTGATCACCTCGTGGTAAATCTTCGCCACGACGGCCGCAGCCGGCATCACGAGGAGCGTCAGGCGACAGTGACCGCAGGGCTTCCCGAGGTTCAGTGCAGATACACGACCGCACCGCAATAGCCGGGGCCACAGACGTGGCTATGGGGAAGTGGGTCGCCGCCCGAGGCACAGGCGCGCCCCCGTTCCCCACCGCCGGCCAAACCGACGAAAAACACCGGCGTCACAGCCCGCGAAGATAAAGTGGCCGCCACACTCGAGGGAGGTACTCCCTCCGGGATACGACAGGGAGGGACTGTGGCGCGCTACAGCCTCGAAAACCGGCTGGTCATCGGAATCGCCTCCAGTGCCCTTTTCGACCTGAAGGAATCAGATGCTGTTTTCCGGAAGAAGGGAGAGGAGAGCTACCGCCGTTATCAGCGGGCGAAACTCGACGAGACGTTGCAGCCGGGAGTCGCCTTCCCATTCATCCGCAGGCTCCTGTCGCTGAATGATCTGAACCCCGAAGGCGACCCCCTGGTCGAGGTCATCATTCTCTCCCGCAACGACCCCGATACTGGGCTTCGGGTCATGCGATCCATCAAGTCGCACGACCTGCCCATAACCCGCGCCATTTTCATGCAGGGGCGGTCGCCGTACAAGTTCATGCGCGCGCTGCGCATGTCGCTGTTTCTGTCCGCGGACAACGGCGACGTCCGCGAGGCCACCGACGCGGGGTTGCCGGCAGGCCGCGTCCTTGGCTCTGCCGTCGCCGACGATCCTGATGACAAGGACCTGCGCATCGCCTTCGACTTCGACGGGGTTCTCGCCAGTGATGCGTCGGAGCGCGTGTTCCAACAGGACGGCATAGAAGGCTTCCGCAGTCATGAGACCCTGAACGTTGCCACGCCGCACGACGCAGGTCCGCTACGGGAGTTCCTGCGAAAAGTGAACACGCTCCAGCGTCGAGAGGAAGAACGACGCAAGGAGGATCCGGACTACGCGATCCGCGTCCACGTGTCCATCGTCACGGCCCGCAATGCGCCCACGCACGAGCGGGCGGTCATGAGCCTGAACCAGTGGGGTGTCACGGTCAACGATGCCTTCTTCCTCGGCGGAATCGACAAGAGTTCGATCATGGAAGTGCTCAGGCCGCACATCTTCTTCGACGACCAGGACAGTCACCTTCAAGGCACGTCGCGGACGACGCCGAGTGTCCATATCCCGTTCGGGGTGGTGAACCAGGAGGCTCCGCAAACTGCCGCCGAGTAGCCTTCCCTGCGCGACTGTGTCTGCTGGCCGGGGCGGCGTCACCCCGGCGGCAGTGGGCACCCGGGCCAGGACACCTCCGTGTACGGACGCCTTCGCAGCGGCGCTCAGCGGGGCCGGGCAGCCGGTGAAGCGGGGCGCGGCGGCTGCGAGGTGGGACATGCCTCTCAGCGCAGGGCGGCCAACGGACCGTTGACGTCGCCCGTCGCACCTGATCTGCTGCCTTGATCAACGTAGAGATCAACGCAGCGAACGCAGATGCCGAACAGGGGAGCTGAGACGATGACGCCCTCGCACGCAACGGACCCGCCGACCGCCGTGGTCGTACAGAACACCAGGAGCGGCGGTCCCGGCCGGGTCGGGGCCTGGCTGCGCGAGGCGGGAATCGGCCTCGAAATGCTGCGTCCCTACGAGGGTGAGGCCCTGCCCCAGGCGCTCGACGGCAGGCCACTCCTCGTGCTCGGCGGCGGCTTCCTGCCGGACGACGACGAGCGCGCGCCCTGGCTCCCGGCAACCCGCCGCCTCGTCGCGCAGGCGCTGGACGACGGCACGCCCGTCCTCGGCATCTGCCTCGGTGGCCAGTTGCTCGCACAGGTCGCGGGCGGCAGCGTGCGGGCGCATCACGGGCAGCCCGAGTTCGGCAGCACACAGATCCGGCTGCGCCCCGAAGCCGCCGACGATCCGCTGCTGTACGGGCTCGGCGCGACGGTTCCCGCGATCGAGCGGCACGTCGACGCGATCACCGAACTCCCACCGGGTGCCTCCTGGTTGGCGTCCAGCACGGCCTGCCCCCACCAGGCGTTCCGGGTCGGGGCACGGGCCTGGGGCGTGCAGTTCCACCCGGAGGCCGAGGCCGGGCGGATCGCCGGTTGGGACCGGGAGCGGCTGGCCCGGCAGGGCTTCGACCGGGACCGGCTGCACACCGAGGCCGTGGCCGACGAGGGCGCGGCAGTCGCGGCGTGGTCGGTGTTCACGCGGAGGTTCGCTCAGGTGTGCGCGAGGCTGCCGTGACCGGCTGCGGGGCGGGCGCGGATGCGGCGGTTCGGCGCCGCCGTCCCACCGCCGCGATGACGCTGGTGAGCAGGCCCGCGAGCAGCCCCCAGAACGCGGACCCGATGCCGAGCAGCGTCACACCGGAGGCCGTGGCGAGGAAGGTGACGACGGCCGCCTCCCTGGACGCGGGGTCCGACAAGGCACTGGCCAGGGACGCCTCGATCGTGGCGAGCAGACCGACCCCGGCGACGGCCAGGACGAGCGCGTGAGGCATCGCGGTGAGCAGCGAGGCGACGGTCGCGCCGAGCAGGCCCACGCACAGGTAGAAGAAGCCCGCCCACACGGCCGCCAGGTAGCGCCGCTGCCGGTCGGGGTGGGCCCCGTCGCCGGTGCAGATCGCGGCGGTCATCGCCGCCAGATTGATACCGAACGCCCCGAACGGCGCGAGCACCGCCTGCACGGCACCCGTCCACGTCAGGACGGGCGAGACGGGCACCTCGTAGCCGGACCCGCGCAACACGGCGACCCCCGGCAGATTCTGCGAGGCCATGGTGACGACGAACAGCGGCACGCCGACGCTGATCAGCACCTTCCAGTCGAACTCGGGAGCCGTGAACACCGGCTGCGCGAGCGACAGTCGGACGCGTTCCAGGTGCCAGCCCCCGGTGAGAACGGAGGCGACGACGCCGCCGCCGAGCGCGATGAGGACCGCGTAGCGGGGCAGCAGCCGACGCGCAAGGAGATACAGCACGAACACCGGAAACGCGATCGCGAAACTGCCGCCCATCTGGGAGAAGAGCCCCGTCCCGAACTCGAGCAGCACACCGCCGAGCAGAGCCGATGCCAGCGGTACCGGGATCCGGCCCATGATCCGCGCGAACCATCCCGTCAGACCGCTCACCATGATCAGTGCGGCGCTGGACACGAACGCGCCCACGGCCTTCCCCATGGACACCCCGCTCAGGCTCGTGGCGAGGAGGGCGGCTCCCGGCGTCGACCAGGAGGTGACGATCGGGGCCTTGTACCGCAGCGACAGGCCCGCGCAGGTCACGGCGATCCCGACGCCGAGTGCCAGCATCCATGAAGAGACCTCCCGCGTGTCCGCCCCAGCGGCCCGCGCCGCGGTGAACACGAGGGCAGCGGCACTGGTCACGCCGACGGTGACCGCGATGAGCCCCGCCGCCACGGCCGAGGGCGGTGCTATGGCGCGTATGCGGGCGAGCGGGGACATGGGGGAATCACTTCCGAAAAGGGGTACGGGAGAGCAGGTTCCGAGCGTTCCGAACGGAGCGTTCTGTTTATGGAACACTAAGGACGCAGGTGGCGGCGCGTCAAAGTGCCGGTGGGCGCGGAAACGGACGGAACCGGGCGGATGGGTCTGAACGACGAGGTGGGACGCAGGGTGAAACGGCTGCGGCAGGACGGCGGCTTCTCTCTGTCGGAGCTCTCACGCCGCTCGGGCGTCGGCAAGGGCACGCTCTCGGAACTCGAGACGGGCCGGCGCAACCCCACGCTGGAAACGCTGTACGCCCTGACCACCGCGCTCGGCCGCCCGCTCAGCGCAGTCCTCGACGACCCGCCGCCCGGCGTCGCGGCGGGCGCGGGCGGAGTCTCCGGGAGCGCCGTCACCGCGGTCCTCCTGGAGCGGTACGAGGACGAGGGCGCGGCCACCGACGTCTTCCGCGTCACCATCGCCGAGGGCGCGACCCAGGAGTCAGCCGCGCATGTCCCGCACACCACGGAGAGCCTGATGGTGCTCTCCGGAACGGCGGTCGTCGGCCTGCTGGACGCGCCGCAGACGGCCGGGCCCGGCAGCCACGCCCACTGGCCGGCCGACGCCCCGCACTTCTACAGCGCACCGGACGGCGAGGTCCAGGGTGTCCTCTTCGTCCGGTACCCGAAGGGCGCGTCTTCGAAGGATGCTTCCTCGGAAGGGGCTTAGAGGTCCCGACAAAGGCGTCGGACGTGGCGCAGGGTGGTCAGGCAGACGGCCAGGCCGAGGAAGACACCTCACGCTACGAAGGTGGCAGGCTGCGGCAGCGTCCGGGTGCCGAGGGAAAGCCTCTTCCACCGCCTGGTCGAGGTCGTCCGCGGCGGTGCAGGCGACCTGTAGCCGGACCAACAGGACGAGCATCTGCTTGCCGAACGCGTCCTCCACGAGGGTGGGTTGGTGTGCCAGCCGTCGCGGAAGAACCGACGGAGTCGTTCGGCTTCGGCTTCGATGCCGCGTTGGCGGCCGGCTCGCTTCAGGGCGACTCGGGGCTGCGTGCGGGTCAGCCGCGCCCCTGTCCGAGAATTCCAATTTCCTCTGGGCACAACGCTGACCGAAGAGATAGAACCTTGCCATGCCAAGCTTCGAGGTCACACCGATAGGTACGGTCCGGAACAACCGAACGGACGTCCAGCACACGGACAACTAAGGGCTGTCCGCAGCACGATCACCATCGACGAGCGCTTCGGCGAGACGTGCCTGCAGGGTCTGGAGGGCTTCTCCCACGTGGAGGTTCTCTTCATCTTCGACCAGTTCCCGGAACACGACGACTACCGCGAGCCCCGCCCCTACCGCGGCCGCTCCGACCTCCCGCCCGTTGGTGTCTTCGCCGGCCGCGGCCCCCGCAGGCCGAACCGCATCGGTGTAACGTGCTGCGCCATCGAATCCGTCCACGGCCGCGAACTGACGGTGGTGGGCCTCGACGCGGTCTCGGGCACCCCGGTCATTGACCTGAAGCCGACGATGGCAGAGTTCAGCGCGGTCAATATCAAGCAGCCCGAGTGGGTCAGCCGCCTGATGTCGGAGTATTTCCAGCCGTAAACGGCCTCGTGACGCCTGGGCTACGTCGGTCTGCGAATCAGCCTCGCCGGAGCAGAGGACAAGTTTGCGCGGATCGACCAGCGGAGCTCGCAGGCGATCGACCTGGGTATGCCGGGTCGCGCCGCCGGTCGTGTCCACAGCGCCATGCCCGCTCAGCACCGCACATGACCGGCGGGCCGTCCAGGAGCCGCCATGACGTTGACCCTGCAACGTGGTTCAAGCTACGAGCAGACGGAGGCCGAGATCTGCAGCGTCGAGGTCGGCGAGGTCGCTGTTGCGCTCGGCCCACCGGCCGGAGTCGAGGTCGTCGCTGAGGCTTCGTACCGCCCGCTGCTCGGCCTCCGGTCCGACCCTCGTCCACACCGACATCGCACGGCGCACGTGATCCTCCAGATACGCCCCCGGTCGGCGCCAGTACGCCTCGAACAGGCCGTCAGCGCAGTCCCACGGAATGGGCACCGGCTCAGCGCGGGCGCCGATCGCGTCGGTCATCCCAGCAAGCGAGGGAAACTCTGCGAGGATGCCGGTGAACTCGTGCAGGTAGTCACGGGTAAGCCAGAACCGGTCCTGCCATCCGGGCTCGTCGGTGTCGAACGTGAGCACCACCACGCGGCGGGCCACGCGCCGCATCTCGCGCAGCCCTGCTATCGGGTCCCCCCAGTGGTGAACGGTGGAGACGGCCATCGCGACGTCGAAGGACTGGTCCTCGAACGGCAGGCTCTCCGCGGCGGCGGCCACGCACGGCGCCGAGCCGGCAGGCCGCTGCCCCCGCATGACCGCCGATGGCTCCACTGCGGTCACGTAGCGATCAGCCGGCTCGTAGGAGCCGGTGCCGGCCCCGACGTTCAGCACCGTCCGCGCGTCCCCGAGCGCGCCCCAGATCTGCGCGGCGATCCGCGGATCGGTACGCCGTGTCGCGGTGTAAGCGCCGCCGATCGCGTCGTACAGCCGTGCACCGAGCATCTCCAATTGCTCCTCCGGTGTCACCTTCAGTCCCTTCGCCCGTGCCTCAAGTTCCCTGTCGATGGCCGCCACCATGGCGTCAGCGCGATCACGCCGCTCCAGCAGCAGGCCGCGCAGTCGGCGCAGGTGAGCGACGGCGTCGGAGGTCGGGTCGCCGACCAGTTCCGCAACCTCCCGCAGCCCGAAGCCCAACCGCCGATAGGCCAGCACCTCCCGCAGCCGCTCCACGTCGCCCGGCGAATAGGCCCGGTACCCGGCCGCGGTCCGCGCCGACGGCCGAACAAGCCTGATCTCGTCATAGTGATGCAGCGTGCGGACACTCACGCCGGCCAGCTCGGCCACATGTCCCACGGTCCAGTGATCCTCCACGGCACCGACTATGCAGCCTGACGCCACGTGAGGGTCAAGAGCCTCACTCACGGCAACAAGAGACGAACGCGAAGCAGCGGTCCGAGGCGGCTCCTGCGAGCCAGAGCGATGGCCTGGTTCAGAGAAGCAGGCATATTCACCGACAAGGGGTGCCACAGGGGCGTCCGCCAGAACCGAACTCGACCTTGCGGCGGCGGAAGTGCTCCTCGACTCGGTCCAGTCCTGCGTGGCGGCGTCCCGGTATTCGTCCGACTCACTGACCGGGCAGGTCACCCGCCACGCGCGAGCGCCCACGGCTACGAGCTCGGGCGGACGGCAGAATTGTCCGCCCGAGCAGCTTTGAACTCACCGCCGGATCACCCCCTGTCCTCAGCTCCGGGGCTTGCCAATACTTCATCGATGGTCATGTGTCGACACACCCCAGTGGCGAGGTCCACAAGGACCGGCAGGTTCCCCAGGAGCCACTCGTTTTCGGGCCCTCGTCCAAGAAGGCCCGGGAGTTGTAGGGAACGACTGCGTGGCCGTCCTCGACGTAGGCATGCTCCTGCACGAGCCCCATCTTCTCGGAGTCCCCCTTCGCCCTCCCGCACCAAGGACGTAGCGGCGGCGTCCAGTGCTTCCGTCATTGACAGCACGTCAGTCCGTCCTCATGAGGTAGTACTCTCCCCAAAGATCGGCAAGTGCCGTGGTGCTCTTGTCGAGGCCGAACGAGCCCACGTCCTGCTGTCCGCCGCTCCCGGTGATGAGGTCGAGTTCTGGGCCCTGACCTGTGGCCCGCCTGCGGCCTGCGAGTACTCCCGCACAACCAAGGTCCATGAGACCCAGGACGATCACGGGCCGCAGCCGAGCAGTGCGCCCTCGCCGCCACCGCCGCCCAGCCGGAACCTATGCCCGGATCGTCGCTCTCGACCTGGTCGCAGGCGCCGAGATGCACCTCAAGCGCGGCAGCATGGAGCAGGCGTGCGCCACATGGCACGGGCGATTGACCACGTGCCCGGCGTCCGTTCCATGCGCACCCGCAAGGCGGTCAGCCGCATGAAGGGCGACCTCGCCCGCTTCCGGGCCCGCGGCCTGCGGTGCGCTGCCGAACTCGACGAACGCGCCCGCGGCTTCCTCGCCGGCAACTGATTCAGGCGTCGTCTCGAAGCGGCGCCCGCGTGTACCGGCTTACGACCGGCTCCAGGAAGACATCGAGCCGTCGCCACCCGATACCACAAGCGCGGCTACGTCTACCTCGGAACCGCAACCGCCGCAGCCCTCATTATCCGGCTCCGCGCATGATCGACCCGGCAGCGGCTACTCGGCGGAGTGCGGGCCCGTCTTGCCCGTGAACGGGAAGAGTGGATAGCCCTCCACACACTGGCCCCCGGGTGGGTGGTACGGCCAACCCATCCCAAACCGATACAGCAAAGTCAGTGCGACGACAACCGCGAGCGGTGCGAGCCACATGGCTGCCCGCCCGCCCCGAAGAGGCCACCTCCGCAGTGCGAGTTGGAGCAGAAGCAGCAGCAGAGTCATGCAGAGCCACACGACAGGCAGCATCATCTGCAGCCCAATGTTGTTGCTGGCGTCGTTCCCGAGTGGGCAACTCGCCCACGACCGAATGGTCCACACTGTGCCGCCATACACACCGAAGGCGGAGAGGGCGGGAGCCAGCAAGTACCAGCCGCACCCCGGCGCAGAAGCGGGCGCCCCACCTTCCATCCTCGGGACGTGCATCCCTGTGCCCCCCCTGAAGACCGCGCCGCAGAGTGACCGAGCAAGCGGACTGACCGACATCCCCCGAGGCGACCGAGCTACTTCACCCACACTGACCAAAGAAGGATCAATTCGGTTCCCACTTGAGCCGCCTTACCGTGATCGGCCGGACAGATCCTGGTTGGCCGGGTGCGGAGCGAGGAACGGGCTGAGGCGTACGGCAGAATCACGCTGTGACGTTCATGGGGGTCCTGGCCGAGCTGGAAGCCGGCATGGCAGAGCTGTCCACGCCAATGCGGGTGTATGTGGCAGCCGGGCGGTTCACCGAGCCGGAACCCGGCCTGCCAGAGCTGGCAGTCCGGATCCGCACGCTGTTGGCCGCGATCGCGGCGGACGATGCCTGGCGGCGCTTCCTGCCCGGGTACGCCCCACCGTCCGTCGCGGAGATCTGCGCCGCTCTGGAAGCGGTGGAGACGCACGGAGCCGCATCCTTCCTGGCCCGGGTCGCGGCCGTCGATCTGGTCTGGCCGAGCTACCGGCACCTGCCCGTCGAGACTGCCGAGCGCGCGGCGACCCGGGTGGTGTCCCTGCTCGGACCGGCGGCCAGATGGTGGACCAACCACGACGCCGGATGCGGCGCAGTGAATGGACTCACCCCACTGTTCGACAGTCTGCTCGCAGGGACGGATGGTGAGCACTTCACGCTGGCCCTGCAGATCGCCGACGACTGAGCGCCCCGCCTCACAGGAGTGATCATCAGGATCTCTGCGTGTGGGCGCATGGCGTCTCCGCAAACGATGCCCGCATTCCTGCTCATCGACGCTGCGGCGCACTCCAGCCCCGCTCGTCGCGCTCTGCTTGCCGCCACCATCACCGCTGCCGACTCGTGAGAGCCGTGCGGCTAGCCCCCGATGCCCACCCGCCCTTCAGGGCCTGCTCAGCGCCTACTTGGCCAGACGGGCCAACTACGGCGCTCCTCACCTTGTCGGCGGGTTGATTCCGGTCCTTCGCACAATCGGAAGACCCAGGCACTGGCGGAGGCAGCAGTCGCTGCGGCGCAGGCCCAGCACACCGCTGCCGTCGGGGAGACCACGGAGGGGCATCAAACTCGCGGTCCGCTACGAGGCGACCGTCCTCGTTGCCGCCATCAACGAGTGGTTGTGACGTGCTGGTCCGACGACAACTCGAACACCCGTACTCGCCGACGGCCGGTGGGATTGACGGTCTCACGGACCGGATGCATCCCCAGCTTGGTCATGATCCGTTCGGAGGCGTCGTTGCCCACTTGAGTGATGCTGACGATCCGCTCCAGCCCTCGCTCTTGGAACCCGAACCGTACAGCGGCCGCAGCGGCCTCGGTGGCCAGGCCCTGCCCCCAGTGGGGACGTCCCAGCCGCCAGCCGACCTCAACCGCCGGCAGTACCTCCGGCAAGAAGTCGGGCACCGAAAGGCCGGTGAATCCGGCCAGTTCGCCAGTGGACCGGATCTCCACGGCGAACAGGCCGAAGCCCCGTGAATCCCACTCGCTCTCCCATGCTTGGATCCGGCCGCGAGTCTGCTGTTCGTCAAGGACGCTGCCGTCACGGATCCACCGCATGACCTCGGGGTCGGCATTGACGGCAGCCATGGGTGCAACGTCTTCCTCGCGCCAGCGACGCAGGATCAAACGGGGAGTCTCGAGCGTGACCATCCAAGCATTCTGGATCACAAATGGGCTCTCCGTCATCTTCACCAGTCACTTTCAATACACGCCCCAGTCTTCTGAGTCAGGAATATTGTTCAGATGTATAGGCTTGCGCTATGGCGCGGACCGGGCGGCCGAAGGCCGAGTTAAGACTGTCGGACGAGGAGCGGGCTGCACTTGAGGGGTGGGTGCGGCGTCGTTCCACGCCGCAGGCGTGGGCACTTCGGTGCCGGATCATCCTGGCCTGTGCTGAGGGGGCCTCGAACAAGGATGTGGCGGCCCAACTCGGTTCCACACCTCATGCGGTGGGCCGTTGGCGGTCCCGGTTCGTGCAGTACCGGATGGCCGGCCTGGGTGACATGCCGCGTCCGGGTGGGCCCAGGACGGTGACGGACGAGCAGGTCGCCGCGGTGGTCGCCAAGACGCTGGAGTCGACACCGAAGAACGCAACACACTGGTCGACACGGTCGATGGCCAAGGAGATGGGCCTGTCACAGTCGTCGGTGTCTCGGATCTGGCGAGCGTTCGGCCTGCAGCCGCACCGGTCGGAGACCTTCAAGCTGTCGACCGATCCGTACTTCATCGACAAGGTCCACGATGTGGTAGGGCTCGGCGGGGCGCAGCAACGTCACCGCGCAACTGCGGGCCCTGAAGAGCCGGGACCAGGCTCGATCACCCCGGTGTTCGGAAGATGGGCCGACCAGGGCTTTGGCGGCCGCCTGCCGCCGGTAGCGGACCGCCTCCCGCAGCGCCTTTGTCAGCCCCTTGCGCGGACCCGGCCCGGTCGGCTCGACATGCAGGTCGAACCCCGGAGTGGCCCAAGGTCTCCCCGTAGAAATGGACTACACTCCTGGGCCGCTCCGCTTCTAAGGTCGGAGACATGACGATGAGCGAATAGCAGTACGGTCGGCGCCGCACACCGCACACACGAAAACGAACAAATGTCCTCCGCTTGGGAAACAGGGGCGTCGTCGCAGTTCGTCGGCGGTCGGCCAACGTGTTTGTCGTCCGCTGCGGGGCCCGAGCGCCGCCACGGCGTGAGGCATCGGCTCCTCGTCGCGCCCGCCGGTGCGCAGCCCGCTCCAGTGCGGAGTACTGGTCGAGAGGCCGGAAGCAGCTGCGGGGTGACGCCCGCCCCACCCGAATTTGAGTCTTGAGGCGCGTATCGGAAGTAGATCAAGTCATAGTGCCGAATTCGACGAGGTGCCGTGCAGTGCCAGCAGGATCGATGATCTGATGGAGGTGTGCGCCGGGCAGGTGTGCCACACGCCAGCCACGTTCGCGCGCCTCGTTGGCAAAGTCGCCATACGGAGGGCCGAACAGCAAGTAGGAGCAGGGATGGTCGTCCCAGCCGTCGGGGACCGGGATGTGCTGTTCGTAGTAGGACAGCGGCAGGGTGGGCTGCTCCTCAATGACTGTCTGCCGCACCATCGGATCAGAGAACATGGGTGCGACGTCTGCTTCGTCCCACCAATCGGTCCAGCGTGGCAGCCAGCCGTTCACTGCCAGCGGGCCGAGGAACTCCAACAACTCGGGTGGCGCGACAGGCGTCGGTCCGATCCGGGCTGGTAGCACGGCATCGACGAAAATCGAGCTGGTCACCGGATGGTCGATACCTGCGCGAATCGCCGGCAGGAACAAGCCCGCGTTGCTGTGCGCCACCAACGTGACGGGACTGTCGGCCGCGACCTGTCGGAGGTCGTCGCGGACGGCGTTGACGATGCAGGGCCAAAAGGGCGGAGCACCTGCGCCGATGTGCAGCAGGGACGGCACCCGTACCTGGTACCCCGCCGCCTTGAGGTGTTCCGCTACAGGGTGCCAGGTCGAGGGACCTACGGACGGACTGTGCACGAGAACAAAGATCGGCTGCATGTGACCATCCTGTCGCCCATGCCTTCGAAGGCGCGACAGTCTTGGCTGACAGCAGAATGGCTGCGTAGCCTCGGACGTTATGTCGCCCATCCTTGGCTTGTCGGGAGTCAGCGGTGGCGCCAGAGCTCTCGTAGGCGGAGGACCTCCGTCGCCCGATGAGCCTCAAGTTCCGCGTCGGGCAGGCGTCCGAGGCTGAAGCAGACGTGTCGGTAGAGCCAGTGCAGTGAGGTGTCGGCGCTGCGACCAGCGTGGACAGCAGCGGTTCGTCGGCGGGAGTTCCCTGGTCCACGGCGACGAGCAGTTCGCCTCGGTCGTCGGGGGCAAGGTGGGGCAGCGCACCACCCACGCGGTGGCGGAGTTGGGAAACACGCAAGCGGGCCATCACGTGCGCGAAGACGGGCGCGTCACCAGCCTGTCCGGCGGTGAGAACAAGGGCGGGGGGACGGCAGTGGGCGTCGGCCACAAGATGAATCTTCGTGGTCAGGCCGCCGCGGGACCGGCCGACGGCATGGTCATCCAGCTCGCCGGCCGGGCCCCTCTTTGGGGGCCCGGCCGCATGCTGGTGGGCACGAACGATCGTGGAGTCCACCGAGACCGCCCAGTTCAGGTCCTCGTCGCTGTCAGCCTGGGTCATGAGTGTGGTGAACACGCGCTCCCAGGTGTCATCGAAGGCCCACATGCGAAGCCGGTTGTAGACGCCTCTCCAGTTGCCGTACTTCTCGGGCAGGTGGAGCCACCGCGATCCGGTCCGGAACTTCCCGGCAATCGCGGCGATCACTTCACGGTGCTCCCGGCACCGACCACCCTGCTTCGGCGTCCGTCCGGAAGTGACGGCTCGATCCGGGCCCACTGCGCGTGGGTCAACGGCACACCCGGACCAACGGTCAGATGATCCGAACGCGAAGGTCCAGAGCGGTCGTTCAGATCACCGTACGGATCGGGGGCAGGCGCCCGCGATGCGCAGCACTGAGCAGCATCACCTGACGGGGCCTCCAGCGAGTGGTGTCGTGTCCACATAGCGAATCTCATACACGCGCTCAGTGAAGCGCCAGCCGTCTGGAGTGCGCTGGTAGCGGTCGTGGTAGATCGCGTAGTTGAGGTGTGATGCGCCATCGCTCATCCGGATCAGCTCGGAAAGATAGGCGCGGCCGGTCGCAGTGTCCCCGGAGACGGCGACGACCCCGGGATGAGTCGTCTGGACGAAGACCTCGAAGCGTTCCTCACGCTGTTGCGCAAGGGCCAGGATGCTGTCGCGGCCGGCGACCTCGACGCCGGCATCCGGAATCCTCACGGACCCTTCCGGAACGAAGAGAGAAGCCAGTCGGACGTGGTCATTCATCATCGCCGCGTCCGTGAATTCCGCTCGTAGAGCTTCGATTTCGACCCGGTCCCTGAGTCCTTCCCATTCTTTCATCGTGATCTCGCTCCTCAGTTGTAGTGCTGACTGGTTTGTGCCGTGAACGCCGAACTTGGCCGCGTGCACGTGATCGGCCGACGTGTGCAGGGGCGGCGGCTTCTACGGCTGATCGATCTCGCTGCGAGGTGTCCGCCTACGGCGGTGCGGTCTTCGGGTGCGGCGACCATGTCGACGACGATCTCGGCGCGGTGCCTCTCACCGAGCGTCACGGCGACTGCGTCAGTCACTGCCGCGGCGAGCCGGGCGGCCGTCTGCTGACCGCCGGGACGCGTGAGCGCCCTCTCACCCATGGGAAAGGTCACCGTCGGCGCCACATCATCCCTCGCAACTCCGCCGACGGCCCAGCGGCCGACCGGGAACCCGGCGAGCTGCACGACCACAAGGTCGCGCGCCCACTCCCCGTAGACGGAAACGACGGCATCGGTGTGCCCGAGGATGAGTTTGCTCTCGTGACCGGCGAGCTGAGGCTCAAGAGCGTGAACGGTGACATGCGGCATGATCGGTCCCCTCTGGTCGCTGGTCTCCCGTGCTCTGTGGCATGTTGCATTTCGATCATGGAGAAACGTCAGCTCAGGCCATGGACGCCGCACGCCGCCTGCGTACAGGTGCAAGTGCCTCGGTCCACTCCACGACGCGATCGAGCAGCCCGCTCAAGGCGTCTGTACTGAACTCACTCGGCGCGAACACGGAGAAGTTCTCGAAGTCCGAAGCCAGGTGAAGCGAGACCTGTGCCGGGACGTCGGCGAGTCCGAGCAGGCCGCACATCTGCCGCAACTGGGCTGCCGAACCCGCGCCCCCGGCGACGCCGTAGGAGACGATCCCGGCAGCCTTGTCGGCCCACTCGGCGAAGACGAAGTCGATGGCGGTTTTGAGCACGCCCGGCATCTGGTGGTTGTACTCGGGCGTGACGAAGACGAATCCGTCGAAGCCGTCGATCGCCCGCACCCACGCCTGCGCCTCGGGCCCACCCTCCCCACCCCTGGCCGGAGGAACCGCCTGGTCGAAGTGAGGAAGGCGGAAGTCCGCGAGGTCCACCAGTTCGAAGTCGGCGTCGCCGCGCCGCCCCGCGATGTCGTGGACCCACCCGGCGACCTGTGCTCCGAGCCGACCTGGGCGCGTGCTGCCGAGAATGATGCCGATCCTGTTCACTGTGCCGTCTCCTGTCGCGAAAGGTGTGGCGACCCGTGAAGTGCCATGGAGCACTCAGTCACCGCCGAGGTGTTCGGCATTCCGCCGTCACCGCAGACCGACGGGGCAGCGCCCGCGATTGTCAGGACGATGGCCGGCCCGTGTCGACGGCTGACATCCATGGGCGCTGTTTCGTCGAATGAACGAGGTGGCACGTACTCGGTGAGTGAAGGGGACTGGACCGATGAAGATCACAGGCGGACGCGACGAACCCACGGCGCGGCCGGACGACCATCTGCTCGAGCCCGAACGCCGCGCCCTGTCCAATGTCGCCTACCGCCTCCTCGGCTCGCTGACCGAGGCGGAGGACGCGGTCCAGGAGGCCTCGGCGAATGGATTCCCGAGCCGCTGCCGGTGCGTGCGGAGTGGAGCGAGCTCTCGCTCGGATCGACGGCGAGAGATCCGGCCGACCACATCACCTTGGACGAGTCCGTCGAGATGGCGTTCTTGGTCGTCCTCGACTCGATGACGCCGGCAGAGCGCGTCGCCTTCATGTTGCACGACGTGTTCCGGGTGCCGTTCAGCGAGGTGGCCGAGATCGTCGGCCGTACCCCCGGGGCCTGCCGCGAACTGGCCTCCGCGGGGCGCCGCCGAGTGGCTGCTGCCCGTAACCGCGGTGCGGCGGCGCCGCGACGTGCCGCGATCGTCCGTGACTTCCGGCAGGCTTGGCAGGCCAAGGACGTGGATGCGCTCGTCAGAGTGCTCGACCCGTCGGTCGTCGCGGTCGCGGACGGTGGTGGTCGCGCAATGGCGTCGCCGGTTCCGGTCCAGGGCCGGGAGGCGGTCGCGGAGTTCCTGGTGCGCCTGGCGGTTCTCGCCGATCGGCTCGACCTTCACGAACGGACCGTCAACGGCCAGCCGGGCCTCGTCGCAATGAAGGACCGCGACGTACTGACCGTCTATGCCTTCGACATCGACGACGACCGCATCCAACGGATCTGGGCGATCCGCAACCCCGACAAGCTGCGGCCCTGGGCCGGCTGACCCACCCGGCCCGATGGACGCTGACAACTCGCCCTGCTACGCCGTCGATTCGGCAGGCCGGTTGCGCGCCGGTGCGGTGCCTGACCCGGCCTGATCCAGATCTCTGAAAGGGACCAACATGGCGTTCACTGCCTACACCTTGCATCTCACCGCTCGCGGCACGGACGAGGCATCCGGCTGGTATCAGAAGGCGTTCGGAGCCGAGGAGCTCACCAGGCTGGTGGTGCCCGGCGGCCGGCTGATCCACGTCCAGCTCCGCATCGGGACACTCACCCTGATGCTGGCCGACGAGTTCCCTGAACTGGAGTCCTTCGGTCCGCAGCACTTCGGCGGTACCTACGGTGCCGTCTACCTGCATGTCGACGATGTCGACGCTGCCTGGCAGCAGGCCCTCCATGCCGGTGCCACCGTGATCCGTCCGGTGAACGACACCTTCTGGGGCGAGCGCGAGGGGCAGCTGCTCGACCCGTTCGGTCATCGCTGGGGGCTGACGCAGCACCTCCGCGACGTCCCGCTCGCTGATCTCCAGGAGCTCACCACCGAAGCGTTTTCAGGGCTCAGTTGACGGTGGGCCTCGGCCTGGCCGGGGCCGGTTGCCCCGGTCAGGGTCTGCGGAACGCCGCAACAACCCCCCACGGACGCGCCGCTCTTGGTAACCAGGATGGACTCGTGGACGGCACCGTGCGCCTGCTCCTGCAGGCGAAAGCAACCCATGGCCCGGGCGCTCCCGTGCAACATAGGGGCTGCCACGCCGAGCTTCGAGGGGCTCTGACCTGGTAGAGGAGGTCGTTGCGGAGACACGGCGCGATGCGGGCGGCCAGACGGTCCCTCTGTATGTGGCCGCCTGCGGCGAGGGCATGGTGCCGCTGTTTTCGGGACTGCAAGTCGGTGAAGCAGACCGGGAGGCAGGCATGGGTCTCTTCGTGGAGTCCGTATGCGACAGTCGCCGCGAGTACGCCGCTGATCTGTGGGTTTCTCATATCGTCCCGCTCGGGTGCGCGAACCAGGTGGTCGCGGTGACAGGCACCGGGGCGCAGAGCGGCGCCGATGCCGTGCCGCTGGCGGTGGCGGTGGCCCACGGTCTGGCTCACCGAGTGGCCCACATGGATCAGATGAGGCTCGCGAACGGGTGTGATTGACGGTGCCGTCCGCCTTCGCACGAAAATGCAGCGGGGCCTGGTCTATCTCTGAAGGCCCACGGGCCGACGGTGGGCACGGCGTCCCGCCCTCCCGATCGGGGTAGCCGTACGGGCAGCCGCCGTCCGCCGATGCCTTACCGGACAAGGAGCACGCCCATGCGCCTCTACGCCCAGACTCCGTCACGTCGGACCCGCCAGATCCTCGCAGATCTGATCGCGGCGGCTCTGATCTACGCTGCGGTGAAGCTGGCCCTGGCCGTGCACGACGCGATCGGGCGACTGGCCGGACCGGGCCGCAAGGCGGAAAGCGCCGGCAACAGCCTCTCCGACGGACTCATCGACGCGGGCGACGCCGCTGCGAAGGTACCGTTCGTCGGGGGCCAGTTGAAGAAGCCGCTCAGGTCCGCCGCCGAGGCCGGCACCGGGCTGGCCGACGCAGGTCGTTCGCTCCAGGACACGGTGGGCCACGTGGCGACGCTGACCGCAGTCGCCCTGATCGTCATCCCGGTGGTGTTCGTGCTGCTGCTGTGGCTGCCCCCGCGCCTGCGCTGGATCCGCCGAAGCGCCGTCACCCGGCGACTCGCCGCCGGTCCGGGCGGCGCCGACATCCTCGCGCTACGCGTCCTCACCGGCTCGGAGCGCGAACTCGCTGCGCTGCCTACGCCACCCGGCGGCTTCGCAGAGGCGTGGCGGCGCGGCGACCAACAGGTCATCGCCGACCTGGCGGCGATCGGCCTGCGGCGAGCGGGTCTACGCGCCTGACGGGTGAGCAGCGGGCGGGATCCCGCCAGGCCGTCCCCCTCCGAGGACATGCATGCCCGTGGGCAACGGTGGCGTTTCCTTCGGTGTCGGATGGGGCGCTGCAGTTGCCCCGTCCGGCCAGATCCGGCTCGTGGGGGTGGGCCATTCGAACCAGACGACGGGGCCTCGTCTGACGTCTGGGCCCACCCTGCCGATCCGCAGCGCTCGGCGGCGCGGCAGGCCCTCGGCCGGTCCCGCGGCGGGCGGACGACGAAGGTGCACCTGGCGGTGGACGGCCGTGGTCTACCCCTGTCGTTCGTCGTGACGGCCGGGAACGTGAACGACTCCGCGATGTTCGAGGCGCTTCTGGACGCCATCAAGGTGCCAGTGCTTCGCACGTGCAGGGCGCGTCACACGCCGGGGCGATCCGCACGGTGTCGGTGGAGGTGTCGTACGACGACGGGGCCACCTGGCACAGGACAGCGCTGCGCTCGTCGGACAACGACTGGAAGGCGCAGCTCGACGCGCCCTCCCGGGCCCGCTACGCGAGCCTGCACACGACGGCGCGGGACACCAAAGGCAACAGCGTGAGCCAGACACTGATCCGCGCCTTCGGCCTCAAGTAGCCACGGGAGGCCGGTGACGCGGGGCAGCCACGGAAGGCCGGTCGACCCGCAGGGTCCGTGTCCTCGACGTTCACGCGGACACGGACCCTCTGCTGCGCGCAGGCGCCGAACCGGTTGCTGAGCGGCTTCGATCACATCGGCTGCCGCCCCCAACCCTGATCCGCGTGCCGCTGCCCGACCGGGCGACCGGGCAGGCGAGCGCGCCCGCTACCCGCCCCGATACGGGCTCCCGTCCCTTTGGGGCGCGTGGCCGTCCGGCGCACCGGGCAGACTCGATGTCCGCCTGTGCTGGAGGACGGACGCACGGAACGTCTCGGCCTCACGCGAGTCCGGCGGTCCGCTACTGCGAGAGGTTCGGCGGGTGGTATGCCGGTCACGGTCAAGGGCACAGCGTGCCGGAGGGGGGTACGTCCCGGTGCAGGACGTACCCCCCTCCGACGCACGCCGGTCAGCGCAGGCCGGCCGCCCTGATGACGGTCTGGGTCACCGTGTCGCCCCGGGAGTCTGAGGCGTGGACCCGCACGGACAGGAAAGCGGCGCGGCGCGGTGCGTCCAGTTTCGCCCGGGCGGAGCCGTCACCGGCGTCGCTGAGCGTGGCGCGCTGCCAGGTACGGCCGTCGTCGTAGGACAGCTCCACTTCGTCGGTCCGGGTCTTCGCGGTCGGCACACCCTTCAGCTGCGAGGCAGTCACGACGAGTTCGGCGTCGCGCCGTGCCGCGCCGTCGGCTGAGGTCGCCAGCGCGTAGTCCAGTTGCACCAGAGGAAGTACCTGCTGCTCGCCCTGAGGCCGTGCGGTGGAGGAGAAGCTCCACTCGGTGCGGGTGGCCACGGAGTAGGGGTGTCCCCCGGTGCGTTCGGTGGTGGTCACCAGCCGGTAGCGGCTGGTGACGGCGGGCAGTTCGGCGTCCAGCCAGGCGCCTTCGGCGCTGCTGAGCAGTGTGCCGCCCCGGTGGAGTTCGACGGTCTGCGTGGTGGTTCCCGGGCCGGAGGTCGCGGCGTGGTCGCGTCCTCCGTCACCGAAGCCGGCGAGGAGCCCGGAGACCGAGTTGCCTGTGCGGCGGGGTGGTTGCTGGGACTCGTTGAGCCGCGGATGTTCGATGGGGCCGAACCATGTCACGTCGGTGGTGCGACCCGCCGGGTAGCTGACCTGACCGGAGTACTGGGAGGTGACGGTCTCTTCGTAAGCCTCCTCCGTCCACGTGGCGTCGGGGGACGCAGTCACCCAGTCGGTGCGTCGTGCTCCCGCGGTGGACAGCCGCTGGCTGTTGAAACGGAAGGGCAGGTAGGACTGGACGTCGAAGCGGTTCTCCATGACGTCGTGGGCGGGGCTGTTGCGGAACTCGACGTCGACCTTGGCGAGTTCGTGCGGCCGAGGCGCGTAGCGTGCCGTCTCCGGGATGCCGCCGCGCCAGGTGTGGACCAGGTCGTAGAGGTAGCCTGTCTCGGCGTGGCCGACGGTCCGCATGGGCACCGAGTGTGAACTGCTGTCCTGGATGCGGTCGATCAGCGACTCGCCCTCGGTCCGGGAGATGCCCGCTGTGACGAGGCTCGTACGGTTCCCCGCCTCGAACAGCCGCCCGTCCACGTCGTTGACCAGGACCAGCATGGCGACGCCCGCCTTCTCGGCGGCCGCGGCCTGGTCCTCGCCGGCGTAGCGGACGACGGCGATCTTGCCCCGGGCGCCGGCGGCCTCGTACGCGTTCGCGGTACCCGCACCGGCGAACACCGCCGGCAGGGTCCGGGCGCGTTCGGTGGGGCGGGCCGACCAGGGCTGCAGCCATAGGTCGTCGAACTTCTGCGGGCCCGAGGACAGGCTCAGCAGCGGCTGCTCCATCCGCGAGCGGACGGTGTACAGCAGGTCGCCTCCGGTGGGCTTGGCGGTCGGTAGTGTCCACATGCTGTCGAACGCCAGACCGACGCTCTCGCTGTCGGTGATGGCGGGGGAGCCGTCCTTGAAGGACTGACTGAGGTCGGTGCGGATGTCGACGGCCGTGGCCTCCTGCGGAGTGATGAACTCGGTCTCGCGCAGCCGGGTGCCGTCGAGGGTCACCGCCTTGTCGGTGCCGCTGATCTGGATGCCGGTCTTGACCAGCAGTGCCCGGCCCAGGGAGGACGCCCCGTGGGTGCCTCGGACGGTGCCCCACATCCACACCGTGTACGTGCCGTCGGGCACCACCATGTCGATGTCGCCGTCCACGTCGCTCGCGCCCAGCGCGGGGTAGACATCGCCCTTGCGCTGGAACCTGACGATGTCGGAGAGCGGTTCTCCGTCGCGGCCCTGGACGTGCACCCGCAGGTGGTGCATCTCCTCGCGGGTGCTGACGGCGAGCAGAGTCCGGGTGACCTCGTGGCCGTCGACGAGAGCGGTGACGTGTCCGGTGAACCGGGAGCCGGCCGGGGCGCGGTCCAGGTCGGTGGTGACGGTCGTGGCGGCACTGCCGTGGGCGGGGACGGTGACCTGGTGGTCGGCGACGGTGAAGAGGCCCGCGGGCGCGTCGGGCGCGTCGGTCCGGACCGTGACGGTGATCGCCTGGTTGCCGCTGTTGAGCCACTCGATCCCGCGGGTCACCGTCTCCCCTGGCTTGCCGCCGAGGGAGTGGATGCCGCTGTCGGCGACACCGGTGGAGACCAGGTTGGCCGCGGCGGCCGCTGCGACGTCCACGCGGCCGTTGCCGCCCGTGTCAGCGGGGGTACCGGGGGTGGGGTGGGCGGTGCTGACGAGGGCGTCCTTGATGCGCTGTCCGGTCCAGTCCGGGTGGCGGGCGGCCACCAGGGCGGCGGCACCGGCGACATGCGGGGTGGCCATCGACGTGCCGTTCAGCAAGGCATAGGAGCCGCTGCCGAAGGTGGCGTACTGCGAGCGGGCGGCGAGGATGCCGACGCCGGGCGCGGTGATCTCGGGCTTGAGGGCGTCGTCACGGAAACGCGGGCCGCGGCCGGAGAAGGAAGCCATGGCGTCCGAGGAGTCGACCGCGCCGACGGTCAGGGCGGCGTCGGCCGCGCCAGGGGCGGAGACGGTGGACTCGTCGGGGCCGGCGTTGCCGGCGGCGACGGTGAACAGGGCACCGCTCTCGGCGCTGAGGGTGTTGACGGCCTGACTCAGCGGATCGGTGCCGTCGGAGGGGCTGTAGCCGCCCAGGCTCATGCTGATCACCCGGGCGTGGGCGTCGCGTGCGGCCCATTCCATGCCTTCGATGATCCAGGAGGTGGAGCCGGAACCGTTGTTGCCGAGGACCTTGCCGACGTGGAGGCGGGCTCCGGGTGCGACGCCCTTCTCCGCTCCGTCGGAGGCGGCGCCGTTGCCGGCGATGGTGGAGGCGACGTGGGTGCCGTGGCCGTTGCGGTCGACGACCTCCTCGTCGGGCACGAAGCTGCGGGAGGAGGCGACGACGCCGTCCAGGTCGGGGTGGCCGGTGTCATAGCCGGTGTCCAGGACGGCGACGTCGACGCCGCTGCCGGTGTTGCCTCGCGCCCACTCCTTCGGGGCGCCGATCTGCGCGACGCTGTCGGCGAGGTCGGCGCTGACCTTGCTGTCCAGCCACACCTTGGTGACCCCGCCGTTCAGCTCCGGCAGCGCTGCCGCGGCGCGGGACTTGGCCGCGGGCCGGGTGAGGTCGGCCCAGAAGTCGGCGGCCTCGTCCCGGTTCTCGGTCACCGCGGTGCCGTTGACGCTGGTCAGCGCTCGCGCACCGGTGGCTCCGTCCGGCAGCGAGGGAAGGTCCTTCCTGCGCAGTGAGTCCGAGGCGTAGCTGAGGATGACCGGGAGCCCGCGTGAGCGGGAGTCGTCGTAGCCGTCGGCGACGAGGCGGGTGACATCGAACAGCGCCTCGTCGAGTTGCCCGGCGGCGATGTGCCGTTCGACTGCCGCGGGGAAGACGTAGACGTCGCCGTCCCGGGTCGTGACACGGGCGTTTGCCCGGCCTCCGTCCGGGCCGGCCACGGCGACCGTGACGGGACCGGATCCGCCGGGGGTGACTGTGACACGGTCACCCGTGATCAGGGTCACGGTGCGCACGGCGGCATCGGCAGAACCGGCGCCGGGGACCACCACCACGCCGGGCGCGGCGGGGCCGCCGTCATCGGCGGCCGCCGACGGAATGACCGTCAGCAGGGCCGTGACCGCGGCGAGGAGAGGCAGGCCCTTGCGGGCAGCTATATGGGGTCTCACTTGAGTCCTAGGTCGGTCAACAAGTTGGTGGCATCACATGGTGAAGAAGAATGCCGACGCCATCTACCCATGTTTCACTCGCTTCTGACCAGGCCTGCACACCATGTGGTCAGGATTGTTTCCGGCATCCCCACCCAAAGGGGATGTCGACAAGTGCGGGAGCATCACGATGACGCCGCCGTGTGACACCGTGTGGTCGGAGCCGGCCTTGCACCACGGTGAACACGCTCCGGTCCCCGGGGCGTTCACGTCGCGCATGGCGCCTGTCTCTCCGGGACAGCCGGTGCGGGTGAGAACGTGCGGGGGGCGGTCCCCGGCGCGCGGCAACCGGCCGACCGGTCACGGGCAACCGCAACGATTGCAAGGCGTGGGAACTTTCTGGTGCGAGACTGCCGTCGGCCGGGCCACGGTCATCGCGGACGGCGGCTATCGGGGCACCGGCCTACTCATCCCGCACCGCCATGAACGCGGCCAGACCGAACTGCCGGCCTGGAAAGAGGAGCACAACACCTCCCACCGCAAGGTCCGGGCCCGCGTCGAGCACGCCTTCGCGCGGATGAAGGCATGGAAGATCCCTCGTGACTGCCGTCTGAAAGGCGACGGCGTTCACACCGCCATGCTCGGCATCGCCCGGCTGCACAACCTCGCCCTCACGGGGTAACTCCCGCTCCATACGAGACCAGAGGGGCCCAGGGGAGGCGGCTCTCCGCCTCCCCGGCTCGGAGAGTGCTCAGTCGATACAGAATTCGTTGCCCTCGATGTCCAGCATCGGGATGCACGACTCGTTTTCCTCATCGGCATACAGCGTTTGCACGTGGGTGGCGCCGAGCGCGACCAGTCGTGCGCACTCGGCTTCGAGCGTGGCAAGGCGCTCGTCCCCCACGAGCCCGGTGCCGACCCGCACGTCGAGATGCACCCGATTCTTGACGACCTTGCCCTCGGGAACGCGCTGAAAGAACAGGCGCGGGCCCACACCTGAGGGATCACTGCAGGCGAACCATGAACCCCGATCCTCAGGCGGCCGCGAGCTCTCGAAATCGTCCCAAGTGCCGAACCCCTTCGGTGGCGGCGATACGACGTACCCCAACACCTCGCACCAAAAACGAGCGACGCGCTCAGGCTCTGCGCAGTCGAAGGTGACTTGGAACTGCTTGATCGATGACATCGGCGCACCATAGCAGGGGGACTCTGTTGCTCATCTCCCGGTAGCCATATGCACGTTGCGGGGGGATGGTCCTTGAGAGCCGCTGTTGTGTCGTGCGGTCGCAGGTGGTGACGTCACAGCTGCCGGCGCTGCTCCTACTGAAGACCTCATCCGCCCAGGTGGGAGCCGATGCGCGAAATGGGCGGGGTCGGGATGCGGGCCGCTCGCATTGGCTGGTCTCACCGTACCGGGCGCGATGGCCGCATGCTGTTGACTCGGCAGCAGACCGCCGGAACCCGAGGCCGAACGACTGCGGCACCCGCTACAGGAGAAAGCGGTCGACGGTGCCATCGCGGCACCGCTCCGGCCGCACCAACAGTGGCGCCCCTGCGCAGCGCCTCCCTCGGCAGCCGATGCAACTACGCCGCCAAGAACGACGCAATCGACCAGGTCGAACCGCCCTCTTCCGTTGCCCAGCGCGCCGCCACGCCGCGGGCTCTCAACCCAAGCGCTCGGGAAGGCCGCGGACCGTGCACTCCATCCGGGTCCTGGTGTTGCGGCTCACCCAGGAGGGAATCACGCTTCACGCGGAGCATTCGGCGGATTCCAGCCCACTTGGAGGACGGCCACGTCGTCTGCCAGCCCCCCGAAGGGAGCAGCCATGGACGCAGTATCCGCAACCAATGCATCAATGAATTCCTGAGGCGGCAAGTGCGAGTACTGGGTCGCCAGTCGCAGGAGGCCTTCCTCGCCGAGCCGTGCGGAGGAGTCGGTCTTTCCTTCGAACAACCCATCGGTGAAGAGAACCACACTGTCCCGGGGAGAGAGTTCTATACAGGTCTCCGCCCAGTCCATGCATCCTGGAAAGAAGCCCAGTGCTATACCCGTCCGCGGCTCCACCCAGTGGATTTCCCCCGACCTTCGAAGGAGGAGACCGGCATGCCCCGCACTCACCACCCTCACAGAGATTCCTTCAGGGGGAAACACCAACGAAACGACCGTGGCGTACGTGTCGTCGTCCGTCCTTTCGTCGATCAGGATCCTTTCAAGAATGCACAACTGCTCGAGTTGAGTCTTGCCGCAGTGAACGGATGTCCGCCAGGCCATACGCAACTGAACTGCCAGAGCGGCCTCGGCCGCTCCATGTCCGGAAACGTCCCCCAAGATGACGTGGACGGTCGCATCTTCAGTCTGCACCACATCATAGAAGTCGCCGCTCAGAATTGCATGGGAACGCCTCGGCTCGTAACGTGATACCGCCGTGAAGTCGTCTCCACGCAGTGCCGGAGCAGGAAACAGACCACGCTCCAATGAAAAATTCTCGCGAGCGATCAGTGCGTTGGCTTCTACCGTGGCCATGACCGTATTCACATGCTTCCCCTGCAGGGCAAGCCAAATAGCACGGCCAAGTTCCTCTGGGCTGGTTCTTTCCCGGAACACGTAGCCCTGCACCATGTCATCAGGAAGCCCGACTCCCTCGAATGATGCCGCGTCAGTGATGACGACAACAGCTGCATGCGGCGCTCGATCACGTATCCGGCTGACAACTTCTGTGGGCTTGAGACCGGAAGCGGGGCGCCCGACGAGGACGCACACCTGCCCTCTGCGCAGTCCGAGCAGAGCTCCCGCGTCACTGACTGTCCTACGCCACACCAGCATGTGGGTGAGCCCGCTCGGCGAGAGCACGTGCCGAACAGTGGAAGCCTCTCGCTCGTCGTCCGATATCAAAAGCAGAGTGAATTCATGGCAAGGAGAGATTCCCTCGATGCCCACACCCCTGTCGAAGCCAGTTCTGTGCAGATGACGATCACGCGCACCTGACTGTGGGAACATGCTGGTCATATCAAAGCTTTCGTACAGAAAATAGGCACTGTCCGGCACCACTCAGAAACGACCCAAGCCGGCCCTTGGCGGATCCCGAGAAAGAGTCTGAATCACTTCACGGCTGCGATCGTGGCGAACAAATCTCTCCGGCGCCTGCCGCACGGCTGTGCACGGAAAGTTAAATCTACTGGGCGTTGGACTGGAAAGGTGGAACCGCACTCGAAATCAGGTGACTCTTGCACCGGAACAACCGATACACGGACGGAACGGATAAGAAACCTGAACCGATTGCCAAGGCTGCGCTGCCGGCACAGATCTCATTTGCACGAAAAGGAATTCCGTTCCCGCCCGTGAAGCACTCTGCCGCGGAAGGTGCGTCCACGTGCGTCACCGGTCGCGAGTGAGCTTCACCGCTCTCGCTCGGTGCCATTCGCCGTCCTCAATCCCATTTCTCGCCCTTCGTCGTTCGTACATCAGACAGGACAGACACCGGATGTGTGACACGAGGGAAGAATGGGGCGCCTGCGACGGCAGGATCTCTGCAGACTCTCCGTGCTGTCTCAACCCCGGAGCTTCTGCCGCTGTCCTCGGACGTCCCAGGTCAAGATCGGCCCCGAGGGCTGGCGGACGGTGGCATCGAAAGCGCTGTGCCTCGGGCAGCGCATACGCCTACTGCGCCACGCCCGGCCGTTCGGCCTCGTCCTCCCCTGACTGGACCGTGCTCGGACACCATGCCGATCGGCAGGTCCGGTCCCGGCCGTCGAATGGGACCCCGGAGGCCGGCACGCACCACGCGAGCGCGTGCCCACGAGCACACATTGAGCAGCGGCTTATAGCATGGTGACCTCGGCGGAAGGGACGACCATGCACACTGGGGATGACGCCGACTCCCTTGACCAGGCGACGAGGGAGTTCCTCTCAGCGCGCCCGCAGCTCTTCGGTATCGCGTACCGCATGCTCGGCAGCACTGTGGAAGCCGAGGACATCGTTCAGGAAGCGTGGCTGCGGTGGCAGACCGCCGACCGCACGAGCGTTCTCGAGCCGACAGCCTTCCTGTCCACCGTCACCGCACGTCTGGCAATCAACTTTGCCCAGTCCGCCAGAGTGCGGCGGGAGTCGTACATCGGGCCGTGGCTTCCCGAGCCCGTTGATACCAGCCTGGACCCGCATATGGGGGCGGAACGGGCTGAGGCACTCGAAATGGCTGTTCTCTTCCTCCTCGAGAAGCTGAACCCGGTGGAACGGGCCGCCTATGTCCTGAGGGAAGCATTCGACTACCCCTACAAGCAGGTCGCAGACATCCTGGAAACGAGTGAGGCCAACACGCGCCAGTTGGTGAGCCGTGCGCGCAAGCACCTGGCCGACGAACGCAGGAAGCGCGTCAGCCCTGCTGATCACCGGCGTCTGCTGGAAGTGTTCCTCACCGCAGCACAGACGGGCAATCTCACGGTGCTGGAGGATGTTCTCGCTGCGGACGTCGTCAGTTACTCCGACGGCGGAGGGGTGCGTGGCGCAACAAAGATTCCCGTCATCGGACGTCCGCATGTCTCCAAGTACCTTGCTGCCTTCGCGCCGCGCTTCTGGCCCCAGTCGGACGTTCGGTGGGTCGAGGCCAACGGCCGGCCGGCGGTTCTTGTCTCATCCGGCGGGCACGCGGTGGCCCTGCTGTCCATCGATGTGTCTGCGGAAGGGATCGACCGGATCATGTGGGTGATGAACCCGGCCAAGCTGTCACCGTATGTGGCGTCACTGAGCAGCTGAATACCTCTGGAGAACGGTTTGCTCGACCGGACTCACAATGCCCTGGCCCGGAGTGAGGCCCTGCACGTGTCACAACAGGAGTGACTTGTCGGTCAACCGGTCGTCGGAACCCGGGTTTTCCAAGACGTGAAGGACAGACGACGTGACGATTGTCATGAGCGGCACACTGAGCCGTGCCGGCGAACGGGTGTGTCGCCTTACCGGCCGAGCAAAGGTTCCTGCATGGGCAGGCCTCGTGCCTTCCACCGTCTTGCCCGCTCCATGCGTGCAGTCGGGCCGGGGCGCGTACGGCAACAACGTCGGAGTCACGCTGTGACCGATCAGATCCAGCCGCCCGATCTGTCCACCGACAGGGACTTCGACGGGGCGTCCTTCTCCGCCATCTACACGACGGCCGTGACCGTCAGCGGCGGCGTAGCCGGCCACGGGCGGGCTTCGGGGAGGGCACGGTCGGCCGACGGGGTCCTGGACGTCAGCCTGCGCATGCCTGCCGAGCTCGGTGGAGACGGCCGGGGTACCAACCCGGAGCAGTTGTTCGCCGCCGGACTCGCAGCCTGCTTCCACGGAGCACTGAGCCTCGTGGCGCGACGAGCGGCGCTCGATCCCGCCGGGATCGCCGTAGAGGCGACTGTGACGTTCGGGCGGGACCCGGGACACGGCGGCTATGGGCTGCGGGTCGGTCTGGTGGTCACGTGGCCGGGCGTCGCTCCGGAGATCGCCGCTCCCCTTCTGGAGAAGGCCGACTCACTGTGCCCCTACACGAGGATGGCTGGGCAGGGGACGCCGACACCCATCACCTTGGCTCCCTGACCAGGGCGGCTTCCCCGGTGAGCTGACATGCACCGCGGTCGTCTGCTCCGGGAGCCTGGATGCAGTGGCGCTGCAACGGCCCGGTCAGGTCGCAGCGTGCGGGGGTGTCCGCCCGATTGCACAGCCGCCGTGTGCCGCCGCACGGCGGCACACGGAACTCCCCCGGCACTCACCAGTCGCGCGCCGAGCTACGGCAACCGGTTCTTCGTCGCCAAGGGGGTACCGCGATCGCGATATCACTGGTTTCGGCCCAGGCAGTCGTCGCACCGTCCTCCCGGAGAAAGTGAACCGGAACGGCAGCGTGACGCAGGACGGCCGAGATGCGCTCGTCGCCGGGCAGGATGAGGCCGTACATCTCTTTCCAGCCTCCCCTGATGGCATGGTGTCCAAGGTGGCGGAGGAGCCGAGTACCGAGCCCATTGTTCTGCCATGCATCCTCGACGAGGAGTGCCGCCTCTGCCTTCTCGTTGTCCGGCATCAGATGCCCCACAGCGACAATCCTGTCAGAGCTGTCCTGCACAGCCAGATGCACCGAACCCGGGCGATCCAGCAGTGCACGCAAGTAGGAATGAGGATCGCCCATCCCCCTGTGGTATCGACTCCAGAGTGTGTGAGTGGAACACCTGCGGTGCATGGCCGTGGCACGTTCGATGTCTTCAGAACTTATCCGGACAATCTTGCTTTTATGACACATGGTCTCTCTTCCGCAACCGTGCGCGGTGGGAGAAATCATCATGCGCATGCGGTCTGACTGGTCGGTGAAGTGTCGGGCCGTGACATAAGACCGTGCACCACAGCACAGTGTGACAGCGCACTCGAATCCTTCCGGTCGGAAGCCGGTGATGGTGACGTCTTGAGTGCACAACAGGAGAAGAGACTGTCACACGAACATGAGCAGCACTGTCTTACTGGTAACTGGCGAGACACTGGATCCGGGTGGAACTCGCCGTCCCGTTCGATGATCACCGGCCACGAGCGGTGCATTCCCTCCCGAAGAGAGGCACACTGATGCCGAGACGCCCCGTGTCAGTTCGTGAGGGCAGGCGTCTCGCCCGCTCCGTCACGATCGGACCCCACATCCTGACAGCGGACGAGCCGGAGCCCCTCAGTACGGACACGGGGCCCACACCTGGAGAACTTCTCCTGGCCGCCCTCGGGACGTGTACCTCCATGACGGTCCGCGCCTATGCGGACCGGCACGGGTGGCAGCTCCACCAAGTGGATGTGGACCTGCAGTTCGATCCGCGGGGACAGATCGTCAAGAACATCAGGATCGTCGGCGACCTGGAGCCCGCCGAGGCTGCTGGCGGTGGCCGACCGCTGTCCGGTGCATCGCCTCATCACGGAAGACGTTGCGGTGGTCACCGTGCCCACGATTGTGGCACCGTCCCGCCGGCCTCAGGCCCACACGCCGCCGAGCTGACCTCACACCGGCGGCCAGTGGCCCTGCGAACAGCAGAGGTGGACGAAGGAGGACGCCCCCCTGGTCGGGACGGGAACGACGTCGGCAGCCGCTTCCTCACGGTTGGCGAACACGCCGATGTCGACGCTCCTTGACCTGCAGATGCTGGACATCACCCGCGAGCCGATCGAGGTCACACTCACGGCGCACTGCTCGATGGGCGGGGTCCGGGTCCGGCCCGAGGACCACAGCACCGGCGTCCACGGCCTCCACGCCCTCGGTGAGGCGTCCAGCGGCCTGCACTGCTTCAACCGGCTCGGCGGCACAGCCTCATCGAGCTGCTGGTCCACGACCTGCTCGCCGCCGACGGGCCGGAGCGCGTGCGCGCACTGCTACGCGCCATGCGCACCACCATGACCGAGCACGGCGGCGTCGTACGCGAGAACATTTCCCCGTCCCGGAGGACATCTCCTCACCGATGGAGCGTGTCCTGGCCGACGGCAAGCTCGCCGCATGCCCTGCTGGGAGTACCTTCCAGCACGGCACGCCGACAGGCACATCTCTTGAACACGCGCATGCGCGTAATGTCGCATGGACGAGCACGGTGCTCCTCTGTGGCGTCGTCCCGGTGTTCGGCCGCCCGGTTGAGAAAAGTCTCCGAAGTCCACGCGGGCGCCCTGTCACAAATACAGTCACCGTCCTGTCTTTGCTACTGCAGACAACATGGACCGGTGCAGTCGGGCAACGTCTCATGGCGCCCGCTGCACGGCAAGAACCTCGAGAGGATTCCCATCATGAAGGTTGTAGTGATCGGCGGAACTGGCCTCATCGGCTCGAAGCTGGTGGGCAAGCTCAACGAACACGGCCACGAGGCGGTGCCGGCCGCGCCCAGCACGGGCGTCAACACACTGACGGGTGAGGGCCTGGCTGAGGTTCTGCAGGGTGCATCGGCCGTGGTCGACGTGTCGAACTCCCCGTCGTACGAGGACGATGCCGTCATGGAGTTCTTCCGTACCTCGACCGCCAACCTCCTCAGGGCGGAGGCGGACGCCGGTGTGACCCACCATGTCGCCCTCTCCATCGTCGGAACCGAGCGGCTCCCGGAGAACGGCTACTTCCGCGCCAAGCTCGCGCAGGAGGAGCTCATCAAGGCATCCGGGATCCCGTACTCCATCGTCCACGCCACGCAGTTCTTCGAGTTCGTGAAGGGCATCGCGGACTCGGCGACCGAGGGCGACACCGTGCGTGTTCCCGCCGCAGGGATCCAGCCCATCTACTCCGATGATGTGGCCGCCGCACTGGGCCGCACGACCGTCGGCACGCCCGTCAACGGCGCGGTGGAGGTTGCCGGTCCCGAGGTGTTCCGGTTCGACGAGTTCATCCGCAAGGGCCTCGCCCCCGACAACGATCCTCGTACGGTCGTCGTGGACCCCCACGCCCGGTACTACGGTGCCGAGCTCGAGGAGACCAGCCTCCTTCCCGGCCCCGACGCGAACATCGCTGAGACCCGCTTCACCGACTGGCTCGCGCAGCAGCAGTAAGACGGTGATGTGGCTCCTGCCCGCCGCACTCAGCGCCGTTGGGCTGCGTCAGGCCGCCAGGTCCTCGCTCCGCTCACCGGGCTCGTGCCCGAGCCCTCCTGCGTCGAGAGCGTCGCGCTGACGCTCCGACTGGTGGCACGAGGCGCAGGGAGGCCGAGTACACCGCCTTGCAGTGGATGGGGAGCGCGTGGAGGTCGCCGAGCCGCCGGCGAGATGTCCGGCGGCCCGGGCCGGCGGATCTCCGTCGAGTAGGCCGCATGACCCTCGACGGGGAGGTCGTGGCTTTCACGGCGTTCGGCCGCACCCTACGGCGGCTGCCGTAGGGTGCGGCCGAGACCTGTGCCATGGCCGTCCCTGGCGGGGCCGTCGGTGATGTCCGGACCGGTCATCGGGCCATGGGGTCGGCGGTGGTGCCCGGGGGCCGGATCAGAAGCTGATGCTCCAGGTATCGAGGTAGCCGGGGAGCACGTGGAAGTTGCCGGGGGTGTTGTCCCTGACCCTCAGGTTCCAGGTGCCGTCGGCCGGGATCGCGGAGGCGTCGACGGTGAACGTCTCGTGCAGTTCCGGAATCGCAACGGGACCCTGCGACCAGCCCTTCACCGGGATCACCCGGCCGTCCTCGCTGACCAGGTCGATCACGTAGAAGCCGACGTGGACGGCGTAGAGGTCGATGGTCACCTTGAGGTCGGCCGGGGCGTTGCCCTTGCGGCCGCTGACGGTGACCGGGCTCTCGATCACCGCCCAGTTGGGGATGTCGTACCGGTTCGGGTTGACGAAGACGTCGCCACCGGAGGCCAGCACGGTCCACTGGTACCGGACCGTCCGGGAGTCGCCCGCCGCGTCCTTGACGGTGATGGAGGGCCGGAACTCGCCGCCCTTCGCCGGGACCCCGGCGACCAGGCCGGTCCTCGCGTCGAGGGACATGCCGCGCGGGAGGCCCTTGGCGGAGTACCTGAGGGCGCCCGGACGGGAGCTCTGCGCCTGGATCTGCCAGGTCACCGACTGACCGGTCGCCGTCCGCCGCGGGTTCGTGCTGTCGACCGCGATGTGGTGGACGTAGCGGTACCCGACCTGCACCGCGGCCCAGGCGTTGCCGACCGCCTCGTACTTCTTGCTGCCCATCCCGTAGAGGTCGGCCGCAGCCTGGAGCGTGGCGGTGCGCGCACCGGCGAAGTCCGTCGTGCTGGTCATGTAGACGGTCAGCGCGCGGTACCAGATGTCCGTGGCCGACTCACGGCCGATACCGGCGACCTTCCTGCCGTCGGAGGTCGGGCTGTCGTAGCGGATGCCGTTGATCGTCTTCTTTCCGCTGCCCTCGGAGAGCAGGTAGAAGAAGTGGTTCGCCGGGCCCGAGCTCTGGTGCGGGTCCAGGTACTTGGTGCCGGTGGTCCAGTAGTCCTGCGACCCGCCGAAGCCCACGTCGTCCTTGGACGGCTGGTCCATGTAGCGCAGCGGCACGCCGGTGCCGTAGACGTCGACCTTCTCCGCGATCAGGTAGTCCGGGACGTCCTTGGGGCTGTTGGTGAAGAACTCCACCGCGGTGCCCATGATGTCGCTGGTGGCCTCGTTCAGGCCGCCGGACTCGCCGCTGTAGAGCAGGTCCGCGGTGGCCGAGGTGATGCCGTGCGTCATTTCGTGGCCGGCGATGTCCAGGGCCGTCAGCGGGCGCGCGTTGTCCTCGCCGTCGCCGTAGTTCATGCAGAAGCACGCGTCGTCCCAGTACGCGTTGACGTACCCGTCGCCGACGTGGACGTAGGAGCGCACTCCGACGCCGTTGCCGGCGATGCCGTCGCGGCCGTAGCGGGAGTGGAAGAAGTCCCAGGTCTGCTGGGCGCCGTAGGCCGCGTCCACGGCGGCCGTCTGACGGTTGGACGGCGTGCCGTCGCCCCAGACGTCGTCGTCGTCCGTCATGACCTGCCGCGTGTCGTAGTCGTACGTCCCGTGGTTGCCTCGGTCGGCGTCCACCAGTTCGAAGACGTCGCCGTTGCGGACCGAGCCGATCCGCACGGTGCCGTTGTTCTGGCCGGTGCCCGTACCCGAGTGGACCTGCTCGACGCTCGCGAGCTGCTTGCCCGTCTTCGCGTCGGTGACCACCTGCAGGCGGCTGGGGGTGCCGTCCTTCTGGACCCCCGTGACGCTGGACTCCCAGGCCAGGGACGGCTTGCCGGTTGCCATCCAGACCACCAGGCGCGGCGCGCCGTTCACTGCTGCCTTGCGGGTCTTCTCCCGCTCGGCAATGTCCAGGGCCGACGTCCTTGCCTTCGTACCAGTGACGGTGGGCCTGGTCGTCGGCAGTGTGAGCGCCGCCCGGGACGCCTTCGTGACGGTCCGGTCGCCGGCCCGCTCGTGCACGACCAGGTCGCCGCCGAGTACGGGGAGGCCGGCGAAAGTGCGCTCATAACGTGTGTGAACGGTGCCGTCGGTGTCGCTGATGACGTCCCTCGGTATCAGCTTCTCCTCGTCCCCCAGCTTCAGGGACTCGGCCGTGTCGGCGCTCGTGTCGGCCGCGGCTTTCAGCAGGTGATTGCGCTGTGCGGAGGAGAGTTCGACCGCCCGTGCACCGGATGCGGAGGTCGTCACGGTTGCTTGCGGGTTCTCCTGCGCGTCCGCAGCGGCGAGGGGCAGAAGGGATGCCAGAAGCGTGGCCATGGCGACGGTCGCGGTCGCCATGGCGCGCCCGCGCCCGAAGGCTCCCGGCCAGGGCGGGTGGGATGAGGATGACGCGGATCTGGTGGGACGGAACGTGCTCGTCACTCCTGAGACTCCTTACGAGTGTTCGCGATGTGACGACGAGTGGCGCTGTGACTGCCTCAGGAGCCGCCTCCTCCCCCGGAGAGGGCCCGAACACCCGTCGAACGATGCCCAGATAGTGTCAGCGGTCATTCACACTGTCACCATTGTGGAGATCATTGTCCGAAAGTCGGTCTCCTGTGAGCGCGCTGCCCGGCTCCCGACCACCGTCCTGTGCAGGGGGCCTGGTGTCCGGTAAGTGACGGTCGGTCAGCTCCGCCTGTTCGCCGGCCGATCGCCCGGAGTGGCGGTGATCGGTCCCGCCTCGGGAGGCCGCTTCCGACGGGGCGAGGATGTGCTCGACTGAGGGCGCCGGCCGGTGGGTCGACTTGCGTTGTCCCTGCTCAGACGCGTGAGGCCGGACCTGACGGCGCCTTGGTGGGGCGGCGAGCAGCGGCGGACGGAACGCCTGGGCGGCGACGTGTGATGGCGCGACGGTCGGTGACGACGACGAGCCTCGGAAGCCGGCGACTCACCTGACAGCGGCGGGGGCCGCCTGCGGGGCGGGCAAGGGCTTCTGGGCAAGGGCGGCGCGGGAGTGCCGCGCGAATTCCAGCCATGTCCTGTTCGGTCGACGGCAAGCGCATGGAGGGAGACAGACACGTTGTGACTGGGGGTCGGGCAGGAGCCGGTCCGGACCGCGGGGAGCAACCACAGCTCGCGGACGAGGCAGAAAGCGTTGCCGTCACCCATCGTCCCGGCTTGGGTCGAATGTGGCTCGGTGGATCAACTGTCCTCCACCATGTCCGGGTTGGCAGGGTGACGATTTCAGATGGCTGTGTCTCCAGGGAGGCGGAGGTGGCCCGATGCACCGGGGTTCATGCGGTCACGGCTCACCGGACACACCACGGGCAGCCGACCTGCCGGGGGGACACCATCAATCGTGGTATGTCACACCTTCCCCGGGTGGCTGGTCATAAGGGAGAGAGCGATTCACGAACCCCGGCCCGAGGAGTACAGCCGTGACCAAGCCAATACTTCGGTCTGCCCTCCCAAGGTTCCGTGAGTGCTTCGGCCACAGTGCCGTCCTCGGATCTGATGCCCTCTGCCGCTCCCCCTGACGGTGAGCACGTCATGGGCGGAACGGTCCCGACCGTGACGGTGCGGCCTGGAGAGCCGCAGCTGAAAGCGTCGCGCGGGATCGGGATCGTGCATCGTTCGGCCGTCCATCCGGACCACTGTCAGCAAACCATTTTGATCGAAACGTCGTGAGAAGAGATTGCATCCTGTGAGCAACATGGAGCCACACCCCGCCGAGCAGGCGTACGCAAGCGCGGACCTTTCTGAGCGGGGTATCGAGATCCTCACGGCACGCGACGTACCACTCGGGGGCCCTCGCGCCATGACGGTGCGACGCACGTTGCCTCAGCGAGCGCGCACGCTCATCGGTGCCTGGTGCTTCGCTGATCACTATGGCCCGGACGATGTCGCTCTGACCGGCGGCATGAGGGTGGCGCCCCACCCACACACCGGATTGCAGACGGTGAGCTGGCTGTTCAGCGGCGAGATCGAGCATCGCGACAGCCTCGGCAACCATGCATTCGCCAGGCCCGGTGAACTGAACCTCATGACGGGTGGCTTCGGCATCAGCCACTCCGAGGTGTCAACGCAGCGGACCACGCTGTTGCACGGCCTGCAGCTGTGGGTTGCGCTCCCCCATGCGCACCGCCATACAGCGCGGAACTTCCAGCACTACGTACCCGACCTCGTGCGCCTGAACGGCGGCGAGGCACGAGTGTTTCTTGGCTCTCTCGCCGGTCACACGTCCCCCGTTCCCACCTTCACTCCCCTGCTCGGTGCGGAACTCTCGATCGAGCCGCACACCACGGTGCATCTCGCTGTCAGCGAAGAGTTCGAGCACGGTGTCATCGTTGACAGCGGCGAGGTGGACATGAACGGCACATCTCTCAGGGCGACCGAACTCGGCTACGCCCCGTCCGGCCTTACGTTGCTCGCTCTGACCAATACATCCCCGCAGCGGGCGCGGGTGGTATTGCTGGGGGGACCGCCGTTCCAGGAAGAAATCGTCATGTGGTGGAACTTCATCGGCCGCACGCACGAGGACATCGTCCAGGCCCGGGAAGCGTGGCAGAGAGGATCTGACAGATTCGGCCGGGTCGACGGGTACGTCGGCGATCGTCTCCCCGCCCCGGCGCTGCCCAATGCCACCATTACACCGCGAAGGAACCCGGCCTCTTCTTGAGCTCTGCGTCGTTGCCACCATGGCTCGGACGACCTGAGCCTGCGAGAGTGAGTTCACCCAAGGCCCTCTCGGTCGCAGCCTCCTTGGGGTACGGCTCGGGTTCTTCCCGATCTGGTGAGCCTGATGGACGTCATCCGGTTCGCCTCAGGCCTGCGGCACCGACGACCGGCCAGCACCACCACCGTACGCACCCCGTCGGGCACCGATGGAGAACTCGGGTGCATGGTCGTGCTCGCACCGGATGCGTTCCCTGGTCCGCCTTGTGGCGGCTGCACTTCGCTCGGAGAACACCGCTCCCCGTGTCACCCTGATCACAGGCCCGGTGTGGGACTACGGCCACTGCGCAGTCGTCGCGTCCGCGGCTGCCGTCGCTGCCATCGCTGCCGGCCTCGGCCTTGCCGTCGACCCCGGCTCCCTCACTGACCGTCAAGCGGCAACTCCGTACGCGGCGCCCGTCGCCCTCTTCATCGCCGTATACGGCAGTGGGCCGCGTGCTGCAGCATCACCGCAAGGTTTCCGCAGCGAGCGGGCCGTGTTCCTGGCATGTCAGGTCCGGCAGGTGCTGGCAGGGCAGGAGCTGAAGCACTCATCCATATCGTGCCTACGGCACATCCCTCAGAGCGCCGCGTGGCGAGTACCGAGTGCCGACGTGGAACGAAGGCGCGAGTCCAAGAATGTGGCGATCTTGCTCGGGTTGAACACCCACATCACTTTGTGAATACCCTCGTGCGAGGCCGCTATCGTCAGGAAGGTCGTGGGCCGGCCATCCTGGTGAATCATCACTCCGGTCCGCCCATTGGCCTGGACGTGCTCGACGTCCACCCCGCGCCAGAACCGTGGATAGGCCATCGCCAGGTTCGCCACGCGTGCGCGGCCCAGAACGGGGATGCGAGCGACGCCTCGCATGCCGTTGCCGTCGGACAGACTGACGGCATCCGGCGTGAGGAGAGCCTCCAGCAAGGCGACATTCCCCGTTTGCGCCGCCGAGACGAAGGTTTCAAGGAGCCGTCTGTGCTCCGCCGTGTCCACGGGCTCCCGTCGCTCGGCCGAGAGACGCTTGCGCGCCCGGCTCACGATCTGCCGTACGTTGACAAGGCTGAGTTGAAGAATCTCGGCGATCTCGGCATAGGCGTAGTCGAACGCCTCTCGCAGGACGTATGCGGCCCTCTCTGTGGGATTCAGCTTCTCCAGAACGAGGAGCAGCGCCAGTTCCAGAGCCTCTGCCCGCTCAGCGCCCACCTCCGGGTCGGTGCCCGTGTCAATGGGCTCGGGCAGCCACGGACCGATGTAGGTTTCGCGGCGTACGCGGGCAGACTGAGCCACGTTGATGGCCAGCCGGGTCGTGGTACTCGACAGAAATGCGATGGGGCTGACCACTACCGAACGATCGGTCTTCTGCCAACGCATCCACGCTTCCTGAACCACATCTTCAGCCTCCACCGCACTGCCGAGCACGCGGTATGCGATGCCGAAAAGACGTGGGCGGAGCTCCACGAAAACAGCCACTGCCTGGTCCAGGCTACTTTCCGTGGGAGATGTCTCGTGATGCATGATCCTGCTGTGTCCGTTCCTCCGGGTCCCGGTGCTCTTGGGCGGTGTGGTCATGTGACCACCGCGTGATGGCCCGCTGGGTCAGCCGGCTCATGCAAAAGCGTGTTCCCGCCGTCATGTTCCCCAGGGTTGGCTGCCCGGCCACCGCAAGCGCTGAGGTCACTGGACGTCACAGCTGCTCCAGTTGCGTCCGTTCGACAGCCCGGGATCATTCGCCGTTCTGTGACAGATGTGCCGTGCCGAGTCGTTCCCGGCGTCCGGAGCAAAGTCGCCGCAGGGCCTGCAGGGTGGCGTGCCGGGCTCACTTCCCCTCTTCAAAGGGTGTGAAATGGGCATTGGAGTCCTCTCTCTTCACTCACATGGTGTCAACTGATGGTTCTTCTCTGCGACGTCTGCACAAAACAGTGGTGTCTCGCCGCTCGCTCGCTGCCAGGAAGATTCACGGCAGCGGCCCTTGGTCCCGTGACAGCGTCCATGGGCCGGCCTCACGGCGCGGAGCCTTATCTCGACGGAAAGAGGCTCGCGGCCTGCGGCAACGCATGGAGACATTCGACGTGCCGGCATCCGCGGCCGGCTCCCGTTGGCTCATGACCGCTCGGAAGCCGGCCGAAGGGGGACCACGGTGCGGCCACCGCCGCCTCTCCATGAAGGGGCGGAGGTCTCTTCGCTGCATTCATTCCGGTGGGCCGGGAGTGCAGCGCCCGCACGCCCTGCCCTGGTGTGGTGGCCGGGCCGGCCGGCCACCACACCAGGTCTCAGCATTCCTTGGCCTTCGGCTCCCGGCAGGGTGTTCTCTCCGCCACAGGAAGGACGCCTGCGGGGCGGCAGCCGGAAGAAGGCGGATAGCGGCTATCCGACCGTCACCGTGCAGCCATGTCGGTCTCGTACACCAGGCCTGTCCGGTGGTTGTACTGGATGGTGTACATCTTCTTGCCGCCGGTCACGACACGGCCGCTGGACGGGAAATAGTCGTCGGTGACCGCAGCCGCGCCGGTGGCGACGTAGGCCTGGCCGACGGGCACCGTGTAGAAGCTGAGCGGGGCCTGGGTGGAGGGTGAGAGCCCGGCGGGGTACTCGTCCGCGTCCGGGTAACTGGATCCGTACACCGCTGCCGGCGAGGTGCCGGCGGCCCTGACCACTGTCACGTCATGAGCAGGTGTGGTGTTGCGGCCGTGCGGGTTGTAGAACCAGACCTCGGTGCCGCTGTACCAGATGGCCGTCCAGTCGCCCTTGCGGTCTGCGACGACGAACTGCTGCCCGGCCTGCGCGGTGCTGCCCCAGTCGTTGATCCGGTTGGTACCGATGCCGTCCGAGTGGATGGCCTGGTCACCGAAGAGGGGGGCGGTGTGGCTGGGCGCGGTCCGCAGGTAGACGAAGTTCGACGGCTGGCGCCTCTCAGCGCATTCAGGTGTGGCACCCGTCGGGTCGTCGGACGGGCAGACCTCTACGGTCTGCTGGTTGTGGGCGAACCCGGGAGTGATCGTTACGGCCGAACCGATCCGGCCGACGCCATGACGGCCGTCGACAGGGGCGTCAAGGAGACTCATGAAGCGCTCCCAGTCCCAGGACGGGCCCGGGTCCCAGTGCATCCCGGAGACCAAGGCGGAGTTCGGTCCGGGGACGTTGTCATGCCCGACGATGTGCTGCCGGTCCAGAGGGATGCCGAAGCGGTCGGCCAGGTACGTGACGAGTTCCGCGCTGGTCTCGTACTGGGTCTGGGTGTACCAGCTGCCGCCGGCGGCGGCGTAGCCCTCGTGCTCGATGCCGACCGAGTGCATGTTGGTCGAGTAGTTGCCCGCTTGGAAGGAGAGGTCCTTGGTGGGCACCATCTGCGTCACGGCGCCGTCGGAGGAACGGATCACGTAGTGAGCCGAGCCGCCGCCCGGCGTCTGGAAGGTACTGATGGCCGACTCGTAGGAGGACTCGGTGTCGTGGATGACGATGGAGTCGATCCGGATCCCGTTGGCGGGTCGGTTGGACACCTGGCCGTTGGCCGCCGCTGCCGGGATGAAGACGCAGTCGAGGGTGGACGGGCACTCCGTGTCCGCCGCGGCGGCCGCCTTCAGGCGCAGCGCGGCCAGTTGCCCGGTGGCCGGTCGGACGTCCGGTGCGGCGGACAGCCGCACGTGCTGCCCGTCCTGGGTGGTTTCGTCGGCACCCTTCTTGATCGTGGCGAAGACCCGGTCAGCGAACACCTGTGCCGCGTGCTTCTGCCCGGATCCGCTGTAGCGGGCCACCGCGGCATACCATTGGCCCGGGTCCGCCGGGGTGTCACCCACCGCGGTCTTTGCGTAGGAGGCGAGGAGGGCCGCGCCTCCGCGGATGTTGGCGACCTCGTCGTTGCGCAGTTCGTCGGCGGGCAGACCCGTCACTTCTGCGGCCGCCTGGAGGGTGTGCAGCGACGGATCGGCGGTCATCTCCTTGAGGTCGCCGCGGCCGACCGCTCCCGCACCGCCTCCGGCCATCATCTCGGGCGTCACGTCGGTCAGGTGCATGGGGCCGTAGCCGCCGCTGGTGCTGTGTTCGCCGGGATGGGCGTTCCAGGCCGACTCGTGATACGCCACTGCGAGAAGGACCGGCACGGGAACGCCGTACTCCGCCGCGGCCTGCTCAAAAGCGTTCTGGCGGGTGTCGGTCTGTGTCTGTGCCCCTGACGCCTGGGCGAACAAGGGAACGGTTGCCATGCTCGCTGCCGCCAGCACGCCTGCCGTGATCGTCAGTGGCAGCCGCCATCGCGGCTTACGCTTGTGCACTGCAGTACCTAGCTTTCACACGCTGGTAATGATCTTGAGAAGTCACTGCCGAACCTCAATGCCGATGACGTCGAACTCGGCCTCGGACGCCGCCTGTTGGGCGTGCGGTAGTGAACTTGCACGCTTTGACACTACTGCTTGAGCTCGTGTCAACACATCACACTATCCTATGGTGCGAGTACAGGATCATGCTGTGAACGGAACCTTCACAACAAGCGAGGCTTGGAGTGCGCCGTTCACCTGTCGACTGGTTCACGAGGGTATTCACGGTGCGCCGGCGGCCGGCCGTTCCGTACCGGCCGATGTGGGAGTTCGGACGATTCTGACGCTTTGCGACAGCCAGGCCTTGCAGCCGGCCCACGCGGTCACAGGAACGGACCGGACGGCCGGCCATCACGTCGGAGGAGCCGATGTTCTCCGCCTCCACCTTTCCGGGATCGGCGGTTCGATCTTGATGCAGCCTGCCGTGCGTCAGGCGGTCGGCCTCGCCGCCCTTCAGATCGTCACGTGCCAAGCCGGTGACTGTGGTGTGGTTCAGGTCCATCGAGCGCACGGACTCACCGACGCGCCGCGGCTCGTCGAGGCCCAGGGCCCTTGGGCCAAGGGCTGTCCCGATCCGGCAGAAGCCGCAGTGCCGGCGGGCCGCGGGCGACGTGCCGATGGCCATGCACCGGCTTGACCAGGGCCCGGACCTTGCCGCCGTCGAAGAATGCCGTGACATCGGGCGGGTATCCGAGCCGGCGTTCCGGTGTCGGCGACCAGCGAGCCGGCCGCCGACACCGAGGCAGCCGCCGGGTAGGCAGCCCACCAGCCTCCGGCCGCACCGCCTACCGACAGCGCGAACCGGTGCCGCGGCGCCGACCCGGCCGCCGCGACAACTCGGGTGAAGACGCGTCCGCGATCAAGCTCGGCATACAGGCGGGCGCAGGGCTCGATGGGCGGCTGTCACAGCTCCCTCAGTTGTTCGGTCAATGCAGGTATGACTTGCGCGGTGTCCGTGCAAGCCCCCGCAGCGAGGAAGGGGAGCAAGCATGTCAAGCCCCCGGGACAACCGATGCATCCGCGCGATACCTGCTCACCGGCGGCCGGGCCGACCTGGCATCCGCATCGCTCGATCCCAGGCGTCTGCCACAGCCGTCCGAAGACTGCCGCCTGCATGTGCTGTCCGGTGCGGGTACCGGCTCCCGCGGAGCGGCTCATGCTGATGCGATGCCCCACAGCTCGCCTGCGGCACCGACGGCGCGCCGCTCGCGGCGGAGGACGGCCAGAACACACGGTTTCCCCCTGCCGATCCGCAACCATTCCGGTTCCTCAAGACTCCCGGCTTGAGCCGACGAAAGAGGCATGATGCCCAGAGACCCTGACACGCACTCCGATGCCGCCGCCGCCAGTGTGTCTCTGGCAACCGAGGCCGCCCTGCTCGAGGCCCGTCTGCGCGCGCTTCACGAGGCCCTCGACACTGTCGACGCGCGCATCAAGGCGGTCTCCGACGCGCTGCGCCGGCTGCGCCGCTCTGCATCCGTCTCCAACGTCGCGGACCGTGAGGTTCACGGTGGTTCGCCCTCCCAGGACGAACCGCCGTCCCCCACCCCCTCGACGCATGCACAGAGTGGTTGAAACGTTCCCTGCCGCGCCGGCCCTGACGGGGATCGCGCCCTGGCTTCTGCAAGTGGCGGTGGTCGACGCTGCGCGGCCGGCGGACGGTGTCAGCGGCCCACGGGCCGGACCTTCCGGTCACTCATACCCATTGAGTTTCCCCGGACAGTGGCAAGCATCGACGGGATATAGCTCTTTATCCCAAACACCACCGAAGTGTCTCAACTGCTCGGCAGGTCGGGCATTCTCCCCTCCCAGGCGACAGCACCGTGTTCCGTGTTCCGGTCATACAGTGCACCGGCCTCTCCGTAACATGCGCATCCGTCCGATTCAGCTGTATGCGGGAGGACCTCCAGCATATGATGTGCCGGGGTACCCATCCCGAGGTCGGCCGAGCGGCATCGCAGGTGAGCCGACAGGGACGCACCAAGAGGGGTTGAGGATGAGAGGAACACATGGTCTCTGTGACCCGAGCCGCGCATAACATTGAGATCACTGCTGAAAGTCTCCAGGAGGACCTGACGCGCCTGGAGGTCCAGAGGCGGGCGCTGGAGAGGGAACTGGCTGCAGTCGTAGCGCATCTCGGCTCCGTCCAGCGGGCGCTGAGTGCCCTCGAGGCTCTGATGCTCGACCCAGCCGGCTCGACCCCGGCGGTCACTCCCCGTGCTGCGGCTGCGGCGCCGGACCAGGCATCTTCGCCCGCGGAACTGCAGACGAACATCTACTCGTCCGCAGACGTCGCGTCGAAGCCCGAACGCCAGGCAAAAAGGCCTGCTGCCCCTGGAGCCTCCACCGACGCTGACAAGCAGACGGAATACGGCAAGCTCACCGAGCAGATCCTGGAGTACTTCGCCGGGGTAGACGATGCGGATGTGCGTGCCCGCGATGTGGCCGCGGCACTCGGCCGCGATGCCGACAGTGGGAGTATCAACGCGGTCCGGAGCACGCTCGATCGTCTGGTCGGCGCATCCCGCATCCGCCGAACCGGCCGGGGCCTCTACCGCGCCCAGCACGCGTAACCGGGGCACAGATGGCAGCGTTGCGCACGAGGCGGTCTCCGACCGGGAGGCGGCTTGTGGCCGCCGGGCGCCGGTGGCTGGTCTCCAGCACATGTGAGATCCGCCGGGGGTAACAGCGCATTCCCGCACCCGACTCCGCCCCGCACAAGGGTGGTTGGCGGCAACCCCGCACGGTGTGACCTGCCGACGCCTCAAGCTGGGGACAGGCGCTGCGTGCCGCAAGACCTGCCCTGGGCGATCAAGCGGTTCCGCACCGTCGTCGGGCCTGTAGGAGGCTGCTCAGGGCAGGTCCTCGCCATTCGGGCGCCGGGGACGAAGAGGGCTCAGTGCGCCACTGGCGGGGGTTCCGGTGGCGCCCGGAGCGCAACACCCGTTCGGCTCTGGACACACAGATGCCGAACACGTTTCGGACGCCCTCCACAGGGCTCGTACGCACGACCTCCAAGACGCTGTGATCAACTTATCACAGCGTTTCTTCAGGCCGCATACGCCCACGGCTGTCGGTGAACATGTTACTCAGCCACAGTGTTATTTCTTCCGCTGCCCCCGAGTGTCGCCCACGGTCGTTGGTCCGCTGCCTGCCGTGACTCGACCGAGGCGGTCGCAGACCGGAGGAAACGGGTGTCGGGTGCCTGTGCGCGATGGCCCAGCTACCGGCATCCAAGAAGACAGTGTGATGATGAGCATGACACTGTCTTAGTGGTCAGCGGCGCACGCGTCGCCACTCGCGTGTCCCCGGCATTGAACACTGTCCTACGCTGCCGGATCGGAGGAACGCGGCAGCAGGGTGCCGTCGATATACAGGTCGACGTGCTCGTTGTAGAACGCGACCGTGCCGGCGATACGGTTGGCGTGGATCGTCGGGAAGTCGTACGCCCAGGCGATGTCCTCGTGGGTGGCGACCTCGCTGTCGAACGACCAGTAGCTGCTCGTCGTTCCCTTGTACGGACAGCGGGTCACCGTGTCGGAGTGGCGCAGCCGGGTCCAGTCGACGTGCATGCGGTCGAGGTAGTAGCGGGTCGGCAGACCGGTCTCGAACAGCGTGATGCAGTTCGGCGCTTCCGCCAGCACGACCCCGTCCACCTCCACACGGACGCTGCTGGAGGAGCGCAGCGCGTCCACCCGGGAGTAGGGGCTCCGCGGGTGGACGAACACCGGCTCGTCCTCCTCGAACCAGGAGTCCAGCGCCTCCCACTCGAAACGGACGGTGCCGTGCAAGCGCTCCGGGGCGCCGTCCTCCCACACCCATGCCGCACCCGCGCGGACCTCGGATCCGACCTGCAGGGTGTGTCGCCGCGCGGATCCGGCGCCCAGCAGTTCGGTGTGCTCTTCGTCGATGAGCACACCGTCGACCAGGTCCTCGACCGGAATGCTGAACTGGGGATAGGCGGGCCATTCCCACACGTACAGTGCGCGCCGGGTATCGAAGGCGACGCGGCCGCCGATCGTCCCCCGGATGCGTCGCGGTACGGGCTCGACGTGCCCGACCGGGGCGATCAGGCTCGGGTACTGCACGTTCTCGTCCGCCATCGGTGATACCTCGGTTCGCTCGCACTCCGTGCGCCCCTGCGTCGCCGGCGCGCCTTCGAACGGATACGCCTGCCCTGACCGGGGGCTCTCACCTTTTCGTCCGGAATACTACCGAGTGGGCAAGTGACGGCACCTCGGGGGTGTGACGTGGGCAATGCGAACGGCCGCCGCGTGTCGGGCGCCGCGGCCGGCCTCGGCGGGAGAGGCGCCGGTGCCTGCCCGGCGGAGTTCGACACAAGGTTCGGTGCGTCCCGTGGGGAGTTCGGTGCGGACACGGCGGGCAGGCGGCGGCAGTTGGGCGACGTAGGCAGTCGTAGGTACTGCGCAGTGACACCGTGGTGCTGTGCCTGCCGGCGGCCGCGCAGTGGTGTCAGCGGCTTCCCATAGGCTCAGTCTCATGAGTTCTTCTTTGAGCGTCTACCTGCTCGACGTGGCCGCTACGCGTGCCCTGATCGGATCCCGCGATGACCAGTTGCTGGAGGTGATACGCACCCGCTTCGGGGACGACTTGGCTCGCGACGACGACTATCACAGCCACGCGATCGAGCAGTGCGCCCCTACAGCATACGAGGCGCTGCACGCGGTCGTCCACGGCGGGCCCTTCAGCGAGAACCCGGATCACGCCTTCCAGTACGGCTATGCCTACGACCGGCTGTGCTCGCTCACTGGCGAGTTTCTGCCCAACGACAGGTTCACACCGCACAAGGGCGACTGGCTCTCAGTCGTCGACCAGGGTCTGAAGGCTCTGGGCATCACCGCCGTGTCCGTGGAAGCCTTCAGCCACGGCGACCCGCCCGCTCCACTGCCGTACGCTTTCACACCGGGCTGCGGAGAGTGGACGCCCGATCACATCGCCCAGGCGCTGGAGCAGTTCGAGGCCACCAAGAGGGCGGTCGACGAGTCGCAAGAGGCTCCGCCGCTGGAGCCCGAAGTCGTGGAAGCCGTCATGCAGTGCCTCGACTGGATGCGGCGCGCGGCGGCACGGTCCGGCTTCGGCGTTATTGGCTTCCGTTCCTGACTTCGTGAAGGGGGCGATCGGATGGCCGCCCCCGCCAGCGACTCGTGGTGGATTGGTGGCCGCCCGATGCCGTCGGAACTCCGTCAGCCGCACCGCCCCCCTCCGCCTCGGCTGACGCTGCCGTCAACTGCTGCCGTCTCCCCACGCAGAAGCCCCCGTCAGGACGCACCTGACGGGGCTTCACGTATGCCGCTCGGACTAACCTCGGGATTTCACGAGGGGTGCTGTCCGGTGGGTGATCGAAACAGTAGAAAACGCCTCTGAACTGCAACCATAGGACGTGCTGACGGCTCTGTACGTGCGAGCGGAAGAGGCACTTCCCAGGTGAGGAACAGGTACGGATCCTGTCCGCGTTGCGGGCGGCGGTCGTGGGGTGGCCATCACCTGCTTGGCGCTGTTCGGTCGGAAGCTACGGATGGGGCTTCTCGGTGTGGTCGGTCAAGGCAGGACCTCGACGTACCCGTCGGTTCCGTGCACGCGGATCCGCTGCCCGTCCCGGATCAGCCGGGTGGCCTGCTCCACGCCCACGACGGCCGGCAAGCCGTACTCCCGGGCGATCACTGCGCCATGGGTCATCAAGCCGCCCACCTCCGTCACCAGGCCCGCGATTCCGACGAACAGCGGCGACCAGCTGGGGTCCGTGAAGGCCGTGACCAGGATGTCGCCCGCTTCGAGATCGGCCTCCGCCATGTCAAGGATGACTCGGGCCCGTCCTTCGATGGTCCCGGCGGAAACAGGCAGGCCGATCAGGGCGCCGGCAGGCACGTCGTCGCGCCGGTAGGCCCCGGTGAGGGCCTCACCGTCCGAGGTGAGCACCCGTGGCGGTGTGAGCGCGTGGTACGACCGGAACGCGTCCTTGCGCTGCTGGATGAGCTGGTCATCCACCTGATTCGAGCGCACGACATCGTGGAGTTCCTGGAACGTGAGGTAGAAGATGTCCTCCTTCTCGGAGAGCACGTTGGCCTGCGTGAGACGCTCGGCCTCCTCCAACAGGGCCTGCTTGTAAACGAAGTAGCGGCTGACGATGCCGTACTTCGGGTACTCCCGGTACCCGACGAAGGCTCTGACCTGGTCGATCATCCGCTTGGTCTCGTCGGCTTTCCGGTCTCCGTCCGGCAGGGTGCGCAAGCGGGACAGCACCTCCTGTTGCTTCTTCTGCGCCTTCTGCCGCCCTTGCTCGAAGCGTCGCTCGGCGGCGCCCGGCTCGAAGTTCCTGACGTTGTCGAGGATCACGGGAACGAGCGTGGCAGGGCGCTCACGCCACCGTGGCCTCGTGATGTCGATCTCTCCGACACAGCGCATGCCGTACGACTCGAGGTAGGCCTCGATGGCGTCACGCGCTTCGGTCCCACCCGCAAGCTTCGGCAGCTCGTCCAGGAAGCCATCGCCCTCGACGCCTTGCAGGAACGCCACCACCTCCGGCTGCGGGCGGATCACGTCCGCGACGTCGAGCAGCGCCAGACCCATCTCCGACGTGACGTTGTCGGGGGCGGACAGCGTGAGCGTGTCAGCCGCGTTCTTCTCGCCCAGCCACTCCTGCAGATTGTCGTTGAGCCACCACGTGGCCTCCATCCCGGCCATGATCGCCTGGATGTTCGGCGGATCACCGAGGACTCGCTTGTGCTCCTCGAAGGCGTCCAGCAGGAAGTCGAACAGCGCGGGTCCGGTCTTCGTCCGGATGTCGCGCTCCAGGGCGGCGATGGATGTCTGGCTGCGCTCGATCAGCTCGGTGACGATGGCCGGATCGACCTCGACCGGGGCGGACGCACCGCGGGCCGGCGGCCCGCCGGGACCCGTGTCCGGGAGGGACGGGACGAAGTCGTCGCGGTCGAGAACGGTCTCCAGAGCGTCTCTGATCAGCGGATCGCCTTTCCCCATGACGTCCAGGAGGGCGGCGCGGCTCGCGGGCGAGGCCAGGCGCCGGGTGACGTCGACGAACAGCCTCCCGCCGGCCTCATGCATCGGCACCATGGCCGTCAGTCGCCACATGGAGAGGCCCAGAGGCTTCATGGGGTCGGTCATCATCTGCCCATGACCGACGGAGACGTAGACGTGATTCTCCTGGTCGCCGGTCTCGGGGATGGGGAACAGCGTCGTGATCGGCCGGCTCTGGACGATCTGGAAGTCATCGTTGACCAGGCACCATTCGATGTCCTGCGGGCGGCCGAAGTGCGCTTCGATCCGCCCCCCGAGCTGCACGAGCCGCACGACCTGCGCGTCCGTCAGCGCCGGCTGCTCCTGCCGCTGCGAGTCGATCGCCACTTCCTGCGTACCGCCGGCCGGCAGGGCGTGGACGGCACGCTGTTTGGCGGCGATCGCCTTGGCGACGACTTCGCCGTGTCGCACCTTGAAGACGTCCGGGTTCACCAGGCCGGAGACCAGGGCCTCGCCGAGACCGAAGCCGGCGTCCACGGTGGCGACCTTCCGGTTGCCCGTGACGGGGTCGGCCGTGAACAGGATCCCGGCCGCATGCGGGAAGACCATCTGCTGCACGACCACGGCCATGTGTACCGTGCGGTGATCGATGCCGTTCCGCCGGCGGTAGGTCACGGCCCGCTCGGTGAACAGCGAGGCCCAGCACCGGCTGACGTGCTGGAGAATCGCCGTCGGCCCTACGACGTTCAGGTACGTGTCCTGCTGGCCGGCGAAGGAGGCCGTCGGCAGGTCCTCCGCCGTCGCGCTGGATCGGACGGCATAGGCGGCTTGCTCGCCGAGCTGGGAGAGCGCGCGGGTGATCGCCGCCGCGAGATCGCCCGGGATGGTGGTCTCTTCGATGGTCCGACGAATCTGCGCGCTGAGCGTGCGGATCGCCTCCCGGTCGTCCGGGTTCAAGCGCGACAACTGATCGAGCCGATCATCGATCGACGGCGCTTCCGCCATGATCCGCCGGAAGGCGTCCGTCGTCACGCAAAAGCCGCCCGGCACGCGGATGCCTTCGATCCGCGACAGCCCGCCCAGGTGTGCGCCCTTGCCGCCGACGACCGCGACCTGCGTCTCGTCACCTTCGCGAAGATCCACCACGTACTGCGCGATCATTGCGATACCTCCGAGGCAGCCGTGCTCCGTTGTACTGCGGTGGCCGATCGAATCACCGGCGCCTCCCACTCTGTCGAACCATTGGTCGAGCATGTCCTCATCCCTGGTTGCCTTCCTTCTGACGAGTCGCGCGGCGCGCACCCCCGTACCTCCGCGCCGAGCACCCGCAGCTGCACTGCCGGTCCCACCACTGGTCCGACGTCACCGCGTCCCCCATACGTCGACAACAGCACACGCACGTCGCGCCCCCATTTCTGCAGGTTGTGGCACCGGCCGACGATTCTCCGCCGTGACGGGGGTCTTGCGGCAAGCCCCCCTGTGCGCTATACGTTGAGAGGGGCAAGGAGAGAGCTCTCCTTGCCTTTGCCTTTGCCTTTGCCTTTGCCTTTGCCGCCCAATGGAAGTGACAAGAAACCCGCGAAGCGGTGGCGCGCTGCGTACGTGTGCGGCGTTGGCAAGGGCGGATGTCCCATCGGCCTACGGATGCAGCCGCGGAGCCAAAAGTGATTTCCCTTGCCGACGAGGCCCGAACGTCGAGCGCGCCGCCATTTCCAGCGGCACTCAGGGTGTGCGTCTCGCGCATCGCAATCGGGAATTCTAACCGGGCGACACGAGTAGCGTGAAGCGCTGCATGCCGACCGCCAGAGCAAGTGGCGGCGTGGTCAGCACACGCAGACGACACGGCTTATCAAGGTGCACAACCATGACTGCGGGGCTAAGGACTGTCCCGTAATCCCTGGCGGGCGCACGACGACAGCTGCGGCACCTCGCCGCGTTGTCGGAACGCCCGAATACACCCCGTATGAGGACGCCCCTCCGCCTTGCGATGCACCGCATCCGACGCCGCGCGCTGATCCACCAGGGATTACGGGACAGCCCTTAGCCTGTAGGAAGATCGATCGCAACTCCGGAAGCTGCGGTGTCATTTCCGCGGAATGGTGCGGAGTTGCGGGATGGGTGGCCCTGATGCGCACTTATGAACCCGCAGAGTTTTCATCCTTGCTGTCAAGCGACGCCCTACCCAATCCTGAAGAGTTGTCAGTTATTGGCATGGTGAAGGAGGTTGATGGATCCTCGTCGACCATTAACTTTACCAACTCACTCTCATGCGAGAATTGGCTTGTTCTCCCGATCGACATCGTCGATTCATTCACACACCTAAGGCGTGGTCTCACGTGGTGGTGGCCAGCGCGGGAACGGGCTCCCGCTACGTCGTCACGCTCGTGAGGAAGGTATGGACCTCGGCGGCAAGGTTTCCCATCTCCTCGCCGGCCGCGTGCACCGTGGTGGTCTCGAAGTGCCAGTCCTCGAACGGGGGCCGGTCGTGAATGCCCCAGGTCAGGTGGACGTGGCCGCCAGATTGGTGTTCCGCCGAGATTGTCAGGTCGTATTCCAACGAGTGCCAGGTGCGCGCTCCCTCCCAACCCCGGAAGTCCTCGGCCATTGAGGAGAGGAAGCTGTATAGGCCGTCGCCGTCCCAAGTCCGTACCGAGGTCTCGACACTCACCCACTGACCGCGTGCCTTCACTAGGAAGTCGAGCGTCGGCTCCTCGTCATACGGGCGCGTCGGCTCGGAGAACAGCAGGTGGACGGGTCGCGGTCCGGGGTCTCCCACCCGGACCGTGGGACTGCCGGATTCGTCGTAGTCGATCACGTGAGCAGGTTAGAAGGGCCAGGCTGGGTGGTCCAAAGTCGTTTTCTGGTGGGCTGGCAGCGGAGTGAGCTTCCCTGGGGCATGATCGTCAACCATGGCTGTGGATCTTGAGCGTGACTTGGTTCCTGACGGGCTGTGGGAGATAGCCGCGCCGCTGATACCAGCGTTCCGGCCCCGTCGACAGGGTGGTGGGACGGCTCCGGTGGCTGACCGGAAGGTGTTCACCGCGATCGTGTACGCGCTGACCACGTCGTGCGCCTGGCGCCGATTGCCTCCCTGCTTTGGCGTGAGCCCGGCCACCGGTGAATGAGACGGCTCTTCTCGCCGGCCTTGTAGCAACACAGCGCGGCAACCGAGGTCCGGAGGCGGGACCTGCCACGCACGCGGATGACGGGGGTGTGCCCGCGCCGGCCCCAGGTGCGGGGACGGGGCGGCGTCATCGAGAAACCGGCCTCGTCCTCGAAGACGATCCAGGCCCCAAAGGCCGCCGCGAGCCTTTTACCCGGGGCCACACCTCCTTCTTCCACAGCTCCACCGCGTGCTCGTCACGCTCCAGTGCTCTGCGGGCGGGCGCCTGCCAGGACCAGCCGTGCCGTTTCAGCAGCCGCCACACCGTCGCCACCGACAGGCTCACTCGCAGCCGACGGCGGATCACCGCCTGGACCCGGACCAGGGTCCAGCGTTCGTCTTCGAAGCCGTGCGTCGCCGGGCCTTTGCCGAGTTCCTCCTCCAGCACGGCGAACTGGGTATCGGTGATGGTCGGTGAGTTCGCCGGACCCGCGGAACGCAGGCCCTCCATGCCGTCCTCGCGCCAGGCACGGCGCCAGCGTTCCACCGACCGCACGCTCACTCGCAAGTCCTTGGCGATCACCGAGGTCTTCTCACCCGCCGCGAACCGATGCCCGGCCTGAAGCCGGATCTCCTCACGAAACGCCCGACGCTCAGCGGTCAGGCCCCCACCCTCCGAATACCTCACCCCACCGGCATACCGCAGGGATCATGAACCGTCACCACCCGACGACAACACGAAAACCTCAGTAAGAGACATGAAGTGCTCAGATCACGAGCACCCTGTTGTTAAAGTCAAGTTCAAGCGACCAAGTGAAGTACAGCCGGAATTGGCGTTCCTCCTGACTGTGTATCCAGCTTCAATCATCATTTTCTCGTGCTCTCGCCCGGACCGCTGCGGGCAAGGACGGCATCTCCCCCACTGCTGTGGAGTGCGCTACTGGGGAGCTCGGCGGACAGATTGTAGTTTGCTGCTGGCCACCAGAGGGCCATCCTTTGACGTGCACCGGGGTAGTGTAAGAAGCTCTGCCTCAAGCGAATTTGATCGTCTGATTCCCGCTGGTCAGGGATGGTTTCGGTCTCATGGATGTCATCGCGGATCTCCAGGCGGCGCCAACACGTCACGCCAGAGCCGAGGCCGAGGTCCTGCGGTAGGCATTCCCAGGCGAGTCCGGTATGCAACACGAACAGAATGTACTGAAACACCAGTAGGTCCGTATGTCACTTCCGACCAGGATGACGCCTCCGGCGCTCAAACTTCGGCAGCAGCGATTCGATCACCACCCGCAACGTGTCGTCACCATCCCACGGTTCGACCGACCCACTGAACACACCCGGATGGTCAAAATCCCGAAGCGATCCAACCACCACAGAGATCATTTCGTCAGGAGTTCTTGAGGTGATGCCCGGAGGTGAAAATGCGAGTGGGGTTGCACGCGCTCGGTATCGGTGACGGTGCCCGTCCCGAGGTGATCCGTGCGGTGGCCACAGCCGCGGAGACGCACGGCTTCGCGAGGCTCTGGTGCGGGGAGCACGTGGTGCTCGTGGACGCGCCCGCCTCGCGCTATCCCTACTCCGCGGACGGCCGGATCGCCGTGCCTGCGGACGCGGACTGGCTGGACCCGCTGCTTGCCCTGACCTTCGCGGCAGCGGTCACCAGCCGGATCGAGCTCGCCTCCGGCGTACTCCTGCTGCCTGAGCACAACCCGGTCCTGGTCGCCAAACAGGCCGCCACACTGGACGTGCTCTCCGCCGGGCGGTTCAGCCTCGGAGTCGGGGTCGGCTGGTCGGCCGAGGAATTCGCAGCGCTCGGAGTGCCCTTTGCCAAGCGCGGGCGACGCACCGAGGAGTATCTCGCCGCAATGCGCGCCATCTGGGCCGAGGACCCGGCCTCCTTCACAGGAGAGTTCACCCGCTTCGACGCGATCCGGGTCAACCCGAAGCCGCTGCGCGGCGGCGAGCTCCCGGTCGTGGTCGGCGGCAACAGCGACGCCGCCTTGCGCCGCGCGGCCACGCTCGCCGACGGCTGGTACGGCTTCAACGTCCCGGCGGCCGACGTCCCGGCGCGTGTCGCCGTTATCGCCGATGAGTGCGCCCGCCACGGTCGCGCTTTTGACGAGCTCACGGTTGCCGTCGCGCTGAGCGACGGCGTCCCGGAGCACCTCCCCGCACTCGGTGCGGCGGGCGTCACCGAACTCGTCGTCGTCGGCGCACCCCCGCCCGCTCCCGACGCGGCAGCCACCTGGGTCGCGGAACTCGCCCGGACCTGGATTCGCCCGGAGAAATAACCCGAGCCGGCCGGAGTACCTGCCGCACGCTTTCACGCCCGCAAGGCGTCTCTCAGGGACAGGACGACTGGCCGCGGGCATCGCCGTGCTGGACCAGGCCGGAGTAGTCGACCGCGGCCCTGCGACCGGCAGTCCTGCCCCAACCTCGCCGGGAGACGGACATGGGTTCAGCTCTTCTGCCGATCAGCCCGGAACGGACAGAAAATCCTCGACAGCGGCGGCGAACCGGGCCGGAGCATCGTGGTGCACTACATGACCGGCAGGCAGCTCGGTGAGACGGGCCATGCCGGCACGACGAGTGATCATTTCCCTGGCATGCGCGGCCGCCAGCTCATCGCTGCGTGTTCCACGGATCAGCAGAGTGGGGCAGGCCACCGCCGTCCAGTCCTGCCAGTGGTCACCATTGAGTGCCTTCTGGGACGCCACCGTGTGCTCGATGTCGAACGAGAATCCCCAGCCGTCCTCCGCCCGACGGACGGAACACTCCAGATAGGCAGCCGCCGAGCCCAGTGCCGCCACCAGATCCCGGCGCGACGGCGTCTGCTGGGGCAGGCGCAAGGTGAATGACCAGTCGCTTTCCACCACCGCGCCGATGTCCTCGACGATCAGCGCACAGACCCGATCCGGCTGCCGGGCAGCGTACTGGTATGCGTTCACTCCGCCCAGCGAGTGGCCCAGCACCGCCACCGGGCCGATGCCCAGATGCCGATGGAAGGCAGCGACATCGGCGACGTAATCGTCCCGCTCGTAACACTGAGCACGATCGGACTCGCCGTGCCCGCGTTGATCGAGCGCGATCACCCTCCACCGCGGCGCCAACGCCTCAGCCAAGGGCGCGAACGCCGACGCCTCGTTGTAGTGCCCATGCAGGGCCAGAAGCGGGGTACCCGGACCACCGAAGTCGAGATACGACAGTTTCCGTCCACCGACCACGAAGAACTCACGCATGATGCGGATCCTATGCGGCAGCACTGACACCCCTTGGCTGACCAGCAGCCGACAGAGACCGGAACCGCCTTCCTCTCGGTCAGAACGAGCTGCATCCAACGGACATCGCCTCGCGGAACCGTCCCCTCAGACCATGCCTGTGAAGGTCGCCCAATCGACGACCGCCTTCTGCTCTCCGGAGTCGGCGTCGGAGAAGACGGCCCGTAGTCCGAACCACGTCCCACCGATGTTCCCTGTGCAGCCTTCGAACCGTATGCACGGTGGAAGTACGCGTGGGCGGTGAGATCGGCATGAGCGAAGTGGATGCCACCGACGAACCGAGTGCCTTCCAAGTCGACACGTTCCGCTTGCGTCCGGCCCGCTCGAAGCCCAGCAGGGTCGGTCCGGCGAGATTCAACTCGATGCCGGGCCAGAACTTCGCCGGGTGGAAGGCGGGTCAGAGGGCCAGCCGTCCGCTTGCTCATCCGGGGCGAGAGGGTGACTGGTCAGGATCTGCTGCGCTGTCAGTCTCACCACGCGTTCCTGCGGCCTGGCCGCCCTGCCTGCTGCCACCCTGACGGCTCTCTCCTGCCGTAGGACCGGAGCCCGTTGCGGTGGAACTGTGCTTGGCCGGCGACTGCAGTCGCAGCGCCGTGGGACCCGGGACATCGCCCCCGGGCCCCGGTGAGGGCGCCCGGGGCGTGTGATGCTGCACGCGGGGGCACTGGCAGTCCCGGCCAGCTGCTCCTGGTTATGCGAACTGGCCCGGCTGGTAGTCGCCGGCGGGCTGCTGGACGATGACGTTCGCCCGGTTGAAGGCGTTGATGAGGGCGATCGCGCACACCAGGGCGGCCAGTTGCTCCTCGTCGTAGTACTTGGCAGCGTTCGCCCAGGCCTCGTCGGTGACCCCACCGGCCGCATCCGCGATGCGGGTCCCCTGCTCCGTCAACTCCAACGCGGCCCGCTCGGCCTCGGTGAAGACGGTGGCCTCCCGCCACGCCGCGACCAGGTTGAGACGTACCGAGGTCTCACCGGCGGCGACGGCGTCCTTGGTGTGCATGTCCGTGCAGTAGCCGCACCCGTTGATCTGACTGGCTCGGAGCCTCACAAGCTCCTGCGTCGCGGTTGGCAGCGTCGAGTGTTCGAGCACCTTGCCTGCCGCAACGATGTGCTTGAAGACGTTGCCGATGGTCGGACTGCTGAAGGCGTCCAAACGGGCACTCATGGTGCTCTCCTCTACCGTTGTCGGTGCTTACACAGGTAACGACGGCACAGCTCGGCAGGATGTGACATGAACCGCTGTGGCCTGTATCTCCTCTCCGGCACCGCAGCAGAGACCAGCGCCACTGTCCCGTTGCGGAATCGTCGCCCCTGTCCCAGAGCATCCTCAGTCACTCGACGTTCGGTGGCACGAACCTGGTGGCCACCGACCTTCGGTGACAACGATCAGGAGGGGCTGGACTGGCAGTTGCGCCAGACCCGGGGCCGGTTCCGTGAGCTCGACGCCCAGGGGCCGCAGGAGCATCGCAGCCGGGCCCGGCCTGCGACGTGCGCCGGCCGGACACTGCGCTCGGCGCGGTGTGTCCGTGCCTGGTCACAGCATGAACGTGTGGAACTCCCGATGAGCGCGGCGCCGGCCCGTGCCGCGTGCCGGTGCTGCCGCAGGGGCCGTGCTGGTGGTGCGAGCCCACATCATGAACAGGGGATGACGCTGTCTGTCACCCGCGACTGAATAGGCTCGGGGCCCTCCCTTTCCTGGGCGCCTGTGGGCAGTGGGTGTTCAGACGGCGGCTTCGGGGTGTTCCGGGCTGAAGTAGCAGACGGCGGTCTGCTCGGCGTGCGGGATGAGCAGGCCATGCAGTTCCTCTGCCGCCATCTTGAGCAGGTGCCCGTCGCGGGTGGCGTGGAGGGTCTCGAGGACGAAAGCCACGCGGGTGGAGTCTTCGGTGACGCGCGTACGGTGGGCGTCGCGGTGATTCCAGTGGCGGGTCAGGACGCCGACGGTGTCGGCGTAGATGATCTCGCCGGGCCTGGGGTTTTCGACGGTGTCGGGTTCGCCGAGCGGGGTGAACTCCTCGCTGCCGTCCGCAACCCGGATGTCGACGACGCCGGTCACGTGGTCGAGGTCGAAGGCGCCGGCGGGCAGGCCGTGGTGTACGGAGACGACGTTGTAGGAGTCGACCGCCGAATTGATGCGGGGCAGCGATCCCTTCTTGGCCATGCGGCGGCCGAGCGCGTCGACGCTGGGGCGGATGCGGCGGGGGTTGGTGCCGAAGGAGCGGTAGGCGGTGTGCCACGCCTCGATACGGAGGTCGCTCTCATCGGCGGGCTGCCAGGTCCCGTCGGTGAGTTGCTGCTCCAGGTCTTCCATGGAGGAAGCGGTCTCGGGCCAGGGTTCGTGGCCACGCAGGCCGTTGGCGGTGACCAGGGCGATCAGAGTGTCGGAGAAGGCGTTGGCGACGGCGGGGCTGATACGAAAGGCGGTCATGGGCGGGTTCCGTTCCTACGGCGTGCGGTGGTGGTCAGGGCTTCCAGGGGCCGATGCGGTCCAGTCGCCGCCGCTGCTGGCGTGCGGTGGGCGCGTCGAGGCCCTGGCCGCGTGCGGTGAGGTGGTCGGCGACGGCGGTGCGGTGTTCGACGGGTTTGTGGTCGTCGTACTTGAACTTGGCCAGCACCTCGGTGACCTCCAGGCGCAGACCGCGGATGCCGGGCAGCATCCGGCCGTACGGCGGCTGGTCGACGGCGACGGGGGCGTGGTCGCCGTCGGGCTGGAAGTGGGCGAGCTGGCGGCGCAGCAGCTCGGCCTTCGCCTCAGGGTCGTCGACGACATGGGCGTAGCAGGTGAACTGCACGGCCGCGTAATAGCTGGTGGGCACACCTTCGGTGCGCGGAGTACCGGGGTTGGCGCGCCAGGGACCCGGGATGAAGGCGTAGTCGCCGAAGACGGTGAAGGTGACGTTCGGATCGTGCTCGATCGTCTTCCAGACCGGGTTGGGGCGGGCGAGGTGGACCAGGAGATGCTTGCCGTCGGTGGTGAAGTGGGTGGGGACGACGGCGGGCGCCTGGCCGGGCAGGCCGTTGACGCTGAGCTGGCCGAAGTCGTGGCCTTCGGCAATCCAGGTCTGCCATTCGACGTCGTCCAGGCCGGCGTCCCAGGGCTGGATGAACATGCACTTCTCCTTGCGTGGGCGGGGCGGTGGTTCAGGTGAGGGCGAGGAGGCTGACGGCAACGGCGGCGGTGCCGAGGCCGACGAGCTGGCCGGGGTGGATGCGTTCGGCGAGCACGCCGCGGGCGAGCAGGACGGTGCCGGCCGGGTAGAGGGCGGTGATCACGGCGACGACAGCGAGGTCGCCGCTGCGGGCGGCGAGCAGGAACAGCAAGTTCGCCAGCGAGTCCAGCACACCCGCAGTCACCGACATGGCGTAGGCGGGCTTCTCGGGGCCGAGTCTGCGATGCAGGATCCCGGCCGCGGCAAGGGTGACGGCCGAGGAGACCGCCCGGCCAATAATCAGCGGGGCGACGCCGCTGTCGGTGGGTGCCTGGTGCAAGAAGATCAGCTGAAGGGCGATGGCGGCCCCTGCGCCGAAAGCCAGCAGCAGCCCCTCTTGTGACGGACGGGACGAGACCGCGCCGTGCCCGGCGCTGACCAGCACCACGGTGACGAGCGCGAGGGCCAGACCCACCAGACCGGCCATGCCCACATGCTCGCCCTGCAGCAGGCCCACGGCGACGGGCAGCGCGGCGGACATCAGCGCGGTGACCGGCGACAGCACATTCATGGGGCCGATGGCCAGGGTCTTGTAGAGCAGCGCGAATGCTGCGGCGGAAGCGACGCCCGAGGCGGCGCCCCAGCCGAGAGCGGTCGGACCGAACGACGCGCCGAGCACCGGCCAGAGCAGCAGCTCGACCGCGAGGCCGGCCGGGGCGGCAACCATCACGGTGCGCAGCACGTGGGCCTTTCGGGCGCCGAGGCCGCCGAGGCCGCCGAAGAAATCGGCGCATCCGTAGGCGAGTGAGCTGCCCAGGGCCAGCAGCAGAGCGATCACAAGACAATCCCTTACCATCTCAGTGGAACGACTAAAACGTACAACAGACCGACCGACCTGGTCAACCAAACGACCGGGTGGTGCATTCCAGTGGTCCACTCGTGAGGATGGTGATCAGGTGGCCGAGACCGAGGCAGCCCTGCGCACGCTCGCCCACAACGTCAGGACGGCCCGCACCCGCGCAGGCCTGTCCCTGGACGAACTCGGCCGTCGGGCCAAGGTCAGCAAGGGGGCCCTGGTCGGGCTGGAGAAGGCCCAGGGCAACCCGAACTTCGCCACCCTGGTCCGACTCGCCGATACCCTCGGTGTTTCAGTGTCTGCTCTGATGGAGGGACCGGCCGAGGGCCGCGTCCGCGTCGTGGCCGCCGACGCCGTCATGCCGCTGTGGACCGGTGATCAGGGCAGCGAGGCCCGGCTCATGCTGACGACGTCAGGTCCCGCCCCGGTCGAAGTATGGCGCTGGAAGCTGGAACCCGGTGAGGAATACCCCAGCCACCCCCACCAGGCCGGAGTCGTCGAAACCGTGAGCGTCACAGCCGGGCGGATGACCCTGATCATCGACGAAGTCGAGCACCTCGTAGAGGCCGGGCAGACCGCCGCCTTCGATGGCGACGTCCCCCACACCTACCGCGGCTCAGGCGACGAGACCAGCCACCTGATCATGACCGTCAACCTGCCGCCCGGCCCTGCCTCCATGCACTGACCTGCACAGTTGTCAGATCAGCCCGGACGGCGACCTGAAACAGGCTTGGACCGGACGCGATGCCGGCGCGCTGGATCTCCTGCGTACTCGTTGGAAGGTCGAACAAACCCGGATCCGCCCAAGGGCGACGGGTTGATGACGACACTAACTCCAGGGTTGGTCCGCCCGGTTCACGTCGCGGTATCGAGCAAATGCCTCGCGGGCGTCCGGGACGAACTCCCGCTGTCGCACGAGGGCTTCGAGTTCCGGCTCGGCAAGCCAGTCGTGCCAGGCGACTTCCTGGGCACACGGCTGTACCGGCGTCGTGATGACGACCTCGTGCAACCCGAGCCAATAGGGGCTGATTGCGCCCACGCACAGGAATTTGAGCACAAAGCGCGGGCGGGCATGGACCCCCAACTCCTCGGACAGTTCCCGAGCTGCCGCCTCTTCGTACGACTCGCCGACATCAGCGGCTCCGCCGAGCATCCAGTTGTACTGGCCCGCAAAGCGGGGCGAATCGTCCGGGCGGCGGTGGACAAGGAACCGTCCGTCTCCGTCACGGCACACGATGGTGGCAATACGGTGCAGCCAGCCCTGACGAATCGCCTCCGCTCGGTCAACGACCCCCACCACCTGATCATGCTCGTCGACGCGGTCCACCAGTTCACTCATGGGGCACACAATGTCAGGGGCGCTCGCGGTGGAGCCGGCAGGCGGTCGCACCAGCCCGCGCCGACGATGTTCGGACTCCCGGTGAGCCGTCGTCCGAGCCCGGGTGCTCAAGGGTATGGACACTACGGAGCGCAGCCGTGATCGAGAGGCTGAACAGGTCGCACGCGAAGACCGCCAGGTCAATGGTCGGCGCCACCGCACAGCCTCCGAGCCGGCGCGTCCAGGAAGCAGGGAAGCGGATCTGTTTCGAGGCGGCATCCGTCCGACCCGTCTTCCGCACACCCACAGCACCTTCGCCAAGAACACACTCCCCCACGCTGCAAGACTCCTCGCACGAACGCGCAGCAGCAACCAACGCAACGCACGGCCACCAAGCGCACTCAATAGCCTCGAGCGGCCCGAATGCGCGTCGGGGATGGCCCTCAGGGTGACAGGCATAGTTCTGACCTGCGGGGCTTCGTGGGAGACGTGCGAATCACCGCTCACGGGCCAGGAAGTCGCGGGCGCCGCGCAGCGTAGTACGCAGTGCGCGTTGCGTCCGTGTGCTGTCCAAGCGGACGTCCAGCGCCCCCGGGAAGCCACTGCCGATGCGGCGGCCGGCGGTCAGAGCGCAAGGGTCCAATCCATCGCGGTGGGCGATCAGGACACCGAGCTCATGACGGTTGACGGCGTCCGATCCGGCGAGGTGACAGACGCCTGCGTGACGGGAGGTGGCCAGCTCAAGAATGGCGGCGGCGAGGTCGGCGACATGAACGGGACACCGGATGTCATCGGTGAACAGCACTCCCTCCCGCCGCCCGGACGCCAGATCGTGGACGAACTGCTCGTGCGCGGAGCTGCCGTCGCCGATGATCAGCGAGGTGCGGGCGATGACCGCCGACGGGGCCAGCAGACGAATCGCCGTCTCAGCCGCGGCCTTCGCGGCGCCGTACGGGGTGATCGGATCCGGCAGGGCCGTCTCGTCATAACGGACTTCCGCACCCGAGAAGACCGCGTCGCTCGACACATGTACCAGGCGGGATCCGTGCCGGGTGGCAGCCATCGCCAAGCGGATCGCTCCGTCGGCCGTTGCCGCCCAGTCGGTCTGGCGATACGCCGCGTTGATCACAAGGTCCGGCTCGGTCTCCTTGAGGACCTGCGCAATTTCCTCGCCGTGACGTAGATCCATAGGCACCCAGCGGATCCCGGGAATGGCGTGAGCGCGGGTGGCGAAGGTGGCCGTCACGGCGTGCCCGCTCGCCGACGCCTGCTGGGACAGCTCGCGGCCGAGGAAGCCGCTGCCGCCGACGATCAAGGTACGCATGGTCAGTCATGCTAGGACCCCAGCGGACGGGGCGTCAGGGGGCACCGCCCCGATGGTGGCACCTGCCGTGCCGGCAGAGGCGTGCATGCACTCGGTCAGGATGTAGAGCTGGGAGGTGACGACGGTGAACAACGAGCGCACGGTCGACAGCTCTCGATGCCGACGCCCTGCTACGACGGCTGCTCACCAGCCTCTTCGACGGCCCCGATGCCGGCGATCAGCGCGTCAAGGCCGCGCTTGATGCGGTCCACCTCCCAGCCGCGCTCGATGCGCTGAAAGTCGAACAGGCCCGGCGTGTACGCCATAAGGAGCAGATCCGCAACGTAGTCGGCGTCCACGCCGGGGGCGAGCTCGGCAACCATGCCGACGATCTGCTCGTGGTGCCGGCGAAACGGGGCGCTGTGATAGCGCCCTGCGGGCACGCTCGCTTCTGCCAGGAGCAGCAACTCTCGGTTGTCGTCGACAAGTTCGGCCATGCCGTGCAGAAAGGCACGCAGCCGGTCATGTGCCGACGGGGCCCCGTCCTCGCAGTACCGCGTGAACGCCTCCTGGAAGCAAGTCTCGTTGTCCTCGATCAGCGCGTAGACGACTCCCGCCCGGTTGCGAAAGCGCCGATAGACCGTGCCGACCCCGACCCCGGCCTCCTTGGCCACCGCGTCGAGGGACAGATCGGCGAAGCCGTCCGCCGTGAGCAGGCGCCGAGCGGCGTCGAGGATGCGGAGGCGATTACGGGCAGCGTCGGCGCGCTCGGCGGGGGCGGTCATGTGCAGCAGCGTAACGGACGTAGCGGAGACTCCTCCGGTTATCCCTTGAAAATCGGAGAGCTCTCCGCTTAGAGTCGACAAGCCAAACGGAGAACCCTCCGGTTGATGGTCGGAGCTCCAACATGCGTCGCTCACAAGGAGATTCACGCCATGACAGCCACCACCGCCTCCGCCTCCACTCCCCTCCTCAGCGGTCAGTTGATCGGCATCACCTACCACGCGATCGCGGCCGTGCGAGATCGGCTCCTCGCCGCCTCGGGCCTCACCTTCCACCAGTCCGTGGCGCTCCAGGCCGTCGCCGACGGGCTCGACCGCGCCGGTGCCGTCGACCGCATGACCGCGACGCTCAAGATCGGCGAGTCGGAGGTACACACCCTGCTCGACGAACTCGTCGATGCCGGGCTGTTCGACGCCACCCGGACATCCCTCACCGAAAAGGGCGACAGACTCCACCGAGGGTTCACGGACGCCGTGGCCGGGCTCACCGAGCGACTGTACGGCGACCTTCCGGCGGCCGAGCGCGAGATCGCCGCCCGGGCGCTCGCCCATGTCACCGCCAGGGCCAACGCCGAACTCGCCGCCCAGTAGGCGACATGTGCCGGCCTTGAACCGAAAGGCCGTTGCTGGTCAGTCGGGCTCGCGTGACGGCCTTCGGGGGCTCGCGCTGCTCGGGGCCGGTCAGCGGCATCCGCATCCCTGCGGTTCCTGGAGGTCAGCGGTGGAAGTCACCTTGTCTCAGATCGAGCAGCGTGCGTTGCGGGTCAAGGGGCTCTACCACGAACTGAACCGGCTGATCGGCCGAAAGTGGACACGGAAAGATTCATGCTCGGGTTCGTCGGGGATGTCGGCGACCTGGCCAGACTCGCCGCGGCGGCCGAGGGAGCACGACTGATCCCGAACTGGCCGCGCGGTTCGGGCCGTGGACGACGATCCATGAACTCCATCGGCGTGGTCGGCCTCCTTGCGTCCGGCAAAGGCATGCCGACCTGAACGAACCGTCTCGGCACCCTGTTGCGTACATAAGGCATGTGCAAGAACATCGCACCTGATCGCAGCGTGTATGACGGCTGTAGCTGCAATCGAATCGGTGCGCCACGGTGGGATACATGGAGGCGAACCGGCACACCCATACGCACGATCACCACCGTTCCACCATCGGGCATGGCGGTCCGGGGCATCGGCACGACCGCGGGAAATCCCTCGCGGCCCGGCTGCGGCACCGGCTCGCTCATCTGGTCACGCCGCACAGCCATGAGGCCGGGGACAAGGTCGACACGGCGATGGAGGCCTCGCGGGAGGGGATGCGCACGCTGTGGGTCTCCCTGGCCGTACTGGGGGTGACGACCGCGATCCAGGCGGTGATCGTCGCCCTGTCGGGGTCGGTGGCGCTGCTCGGCGACACGATCCACAATGCCGCCGACGCGCTGACCGCTGTGCCACTGGGCATCGCGTTCGTGCTGGGCCGGCGGGCGGCGAACCGCCGCTACACCTACGGTTACGGCCGTGCCGAGGACGTGGCCGGCATCGTCATCGTGGCGACCATCGCGGCATCCGCGGCGCTGGCCGCCTGGGTGGCTGTGGACCGGCTGCTCAACCCTCGTGACATCACCGGGCTGTGGGCGGTCTCCGCCGCGGCGCTGGCCGGGTTCGTCGGCAATGAGTGGGTGGCCCGCTACCGCATCCGCACCGGGCGGCGGATCGGGTCGGCCGCGCTGGTCGCCGACGGGCTCCACGCCCGCACCGACGGCTTCACCTCGCTTGCCGTGCTGCTGGGCGCCGGGGGTGCGGCGGTCGGCTGGCGGGCGGCCGACCCGGTCGTCGGCCTGCTGATCACGATCGCGATCCTGTTCGTCCTCAAGGACGCCGCCCGTGAGATCTACCGGCGGCTGATGGACTCGGTCGACCCCGCTCTCGTCGATACCGCGCAGGCGGCCCTGCGCGGTGTCGAAGGGGTGCTGGGGACCGGGCAGGTGCGGATGCGGTGGATCGGGCACACCCTGCGCGCCGAGGCGGACATCGTGGTCGATCCGCATCTGACCGTCGTGCAGGCGCACGGGCTGGCGGTCGCTGCGGAGCATGCTCTCATCCACGCGGTACCGAGGCTGACCGCCGCGACCGTCCATACCGATCACACCCCCACAGGCCGTGATCCCCACGCAGGCCTCGCCCATCACGGTCACCGGCCGGACCGGACGTCCGGGGGCGTTGTCAGTGGCGGCTGAGATGATCGGGGGATGACGAACACTGCTGCCATTGCCCAGTATTGGGACGCCGCCGCTCCGCGCTTCGACGAGGAGCCGGACCACGGCCTGCGGGCCACGGAGACCCGCGACGCGTGGGCGAACCTCTTGAATTCCTGGCTGCCGTCCCGGCCGGTGGATGTCCTGGACGTGGGCTGCGGTACCGGGTCGCTGTCACGGCTGACGGCCGAGGCCGGGCACCGGGTCACCGGCGTGGACCTCTCGCCGCGGATGGTCGAGCATGCCCGGGCGAAGCTGACGGCTGCCGGACTGGCGGGGCGTTTTCTCGTCGGTGACGCCGCCTCTCCGCCCACGGGCGATCAGCGGTTCGACGTGCTGCTCTCCCGCCACCTGATGTGGACCTTGCCCGACCCGCACACCGCACTCGGCGACTGGCTCAGCCGTGTCCGCCCCGGCGGCACGCTCGTCCTGGTTGAGGGCCGGTGGCGCGAGTCCGGGCAGAGCGGTACGCCGTATGTGGCGGGTGCCGAAACACTGCCCTGGGCGGGCGGGATCGGCGCCGACGACCTCGCCGCCACTTTGCGCCCCCTCGTCACCGAGCTGCGTGTCGAACCCCTCAGCGGCGAGGCGGCGCTGTGGGGCCGTACGGTGACCGACGAGCGTTACGCCGTGATCGCCACGGTCTGACCGTCCGGCTCCGGCATGGCTCTTCGGCTCGCGGCCGTGTCCTTGTCGCACAGGGGTGCAGGGGAAGTGGCTCACGCACCGGTTCTTCCGCCGAGGACGTGGCGCTGGAGCCGGTCCATGCGTGCGGGCTCGATGGTGCTGCCGGGGCCGGCGATCGGGGGAAAGCGGGGCGGCGCGGGCCGATGGTGTCGGCCTCGGCCCGTGCCCGCTGCTCGTCGGCTTTGGCGAGTACCCTGCACAACTCGGCCGGCGACGTCACCGGAGCATCGGCGCACAGCTCCGCGTCGGTGAGCTCGAAGAGAGCGCTGCTGCCCGGGTGTGAAGGCCGCAGAACCGGAAACGAAAGCGGGACAGCGCGCCCAGGGATTCGCCGGCGAACCGTCCTGGGACAAGTCTCTTCACAACGGCCTTTTCTTCACGCGACGTTGCTCGACGCCTCGAAGCGTGAAGGGCGGTCGCCCTGCCGCCTCAGGAAGCAACAGTGCGGGGAACGTCAGCCGGTTCCTCGACGCCACAAGTTCAACGGGTCAGGCAAACCACCGGGGTCGAACAACAAACCGAGATCGAACGACATTTGGTGGTCAGGGCGCGTTTCAGGCCATCGATCGATCGGCGTGATCCGTGCGGCCGGGTTCATCTTCGGCGCACGCCCGGACGATGAGTCAGGGCTCGGTGGCCCGAGTGAAGATCGCCTGGATGCGCGCCACGGTGCAAGAATTGGTCTACACCCTTGACCTACTCATGGGGCGGACGGTACCCATGGTGACTGTTCGGTTGCTCAGCACCACAGATGTGAACCCCCCGCGAACCACGACCTCGTCGCTCGTCGAAGGGACCGTTTGTGAGACAGCACCAGAAGCAGTATCACAGGGCCGCCCGGCTGTTCGGTTCGCTGCTGCTCGTCGCGGCTGCGGGAGTCTCCGCCGTCGGCGCCGCCCCCGCCCACCACGGATCCGCTCCACAGGCCACCACGCCGCTCGGCCAGGTCGTGCCCGCCCCCGCGTCCGTCGAGGCGGGCGGACCGGCGTACGCGATCACCTCGAACACCCGGATCCGGGTCGAGGACCACTCGCGGGACGCGCGGCAGGTCGCGGCCTATCTCGCTGGGGTCCTACGCCCCTCCACCGGCTACCGGCTGCCCATCACGGACAAGCACGGGCACGACGGCATCCGCCTCGAACTCAGCCGCGGCGCCAAGGATCTGGGGGCCGAGGGCTACCGCCTCCGGTCCGATCGCGGATCCGTCACCATCACCGCGCACAGTCCCGCCGGCCTCTTCCACGGCGTACAGACCCTGCGTCAGCAGCTGCCCGCCGCGGTGGAGGCGAGCAGCAGGCAGCCCGGCCCGTGGCTGGTCGCCGGAGGCACCATTGAGGACAGCCCGAAGTACGGCTACCGCGGCGCGATGCTCGATGTCTCCCGGCACTTCTTCGGGGTCGACAAGGTCAAGCGCTACATCGACCAGCTGGCCCTCTACAAGATCAACAAGCTGCATCTGCACCTGAGCGACGACCAGGGATGGCGCATCGCCATCGACTCCTGGCCGCGACTCGCGGAATACGGCGGCTCCACCCAGGTGGGCGGCGGGCAGGGCGGTTACTACACCAAGGCCCAGTACCTGGAGATCGTCCAGTACGCCGCCTCGCGGTATCTGGAGGTCGTACCCGAGATCGACATGCCGGGCCACACGAACGCCGCGCTCGCCTCCTACCCGGACCTGAACTGCGACGGTGTCGCGCCCCCGCTCTACACCGGAACGAGCGTCGGCTTCAGCTCGCTGTGCGTCGGCAAGGACGTCACGTACGACTTCGTGGACGACGTCGTGCGCGAACTGGCCGCCCTCACTCCCGGCAAGTACCTCCACATCGGTGGAGACGAGGCGCACTCCACGAGCCATGAGGACTACGTCACGTTCATGGACAAGGTGCAGCCGATCGTCGCCAAATACGGGAAGACCGTGATCGGCTGGCACCAGCTGACGGGCGCAACCCCGTCGAAGGGCGCCATCGCCCAGTACTGGGGCCTCGACGGGACCAGTGCGGCCGAGAAGGCGCAGGTCGCGGCCGCGGCACAGAACGGGACGGGGCTCGTCCTCTCGCCCGCGGACCGCGTCTACCTCGACATGAAGTACAACAAGGACACCCCGCTCGGCCTCGCCTGGGCCGGCTACGTCGAGGTCCAGCGGTCCTACGACTGGAACCCGGGCAGCTATATCCCGGGCGCGCCCGGGTCGTCCGTCCAGGGCGTGGAGGCGCCGCTGTGGTCGGAGACCCTCTCGACCTCCTCTCAGGTCGAGTACATGGCCTTCCCGAGGCTGCCCGGCGTCGCCGAGCTCGGTTGGTCGCCGCCGGCCACGCACGACTGGGACACGTACAAGGTGCGCCTCGCGGCACAGGGCCCTCGCTGGGACGCACTCGGCGTCAACTACTACAAGTCGGCGCAGGTGCCCTGGCCGGCCGACTAGGGTCTTTCGTTTGGATCAGGCTGGATCAGGGAGCGGGGTCGGGTGCGTACAGCTGTAAGGCGGAGGAAGGAGCCGACGCGGAGCGTCGGGGACTGACGACAACGCGGCAGATGTGCGTGCCCGACCCCGCGAGCCCAGCGTGATCCAAACGAGAGGCCCTGGCGCCAACAGCGGCTTGTTCTCAACGCATACGGAATGGTTCGTCCGGACGGCCCGGTCCCCGGGCCGTCTTCGATCAGGCTGTGCCTCCCGCCAACCTTCCTGCCGCAGGCCGAGGAGCCGTCGCATGACCCGCCGCCGCACATTCCTGCTCGCCGTGCCAACCGCCTTGGGCGTCGGCCTCGTTCCCCGTCCGGCCGCCGCCGGGGCGGCCGCGGCGGCCGGCGGCCCCTTCGACCCTGCCCCGGCCGCCGCGGCGCTGCGGCGGCTCATCGGCGACCGTGCCGACCAGATCAGACTCCGGCCGATCAGCGACAGCGCCGACACGTACCGGGTCGGCGGGAGGGAAGCCGCGCTGGTCATCGAAGGCACCAGCCCGGCCACCATGCTCGCCGGTTTCCAGCGTTACCTCGGCAGTCAGAACCGCGGGGTCTGGTGGGCCGCCGACAACCTCGACCTGCCGGGGAAACTCCCCGCGCCCGCCGAACCCCTCGTCGGCCGCGCCGACGTCCCGCATCGGTTCGCCCTCAACGACACCAACGACGGCTACACAGAACCGTACGGCGACTTCACATACTGGCAACGCGAGATCGACCTGCTCGCCCTCCACGGGTGCAACGAAGTGCTGCTGTATCTCGGCGCGGACGCGGTGTACCACGACACGTTCCGCGAATTCGGCTACTCCGACGAGGAACTGCAGGCCTGGATTCCCGGAGCGGCACACCAGCCATGGTGGCTGCTGCAGAACATGTCCGGGTTCGCCGGGCCAGTCTCCGGCAGGCTGCGCGAACAGCGGGCCGCCCTGAGCCGGCAGATCATCGACCATGTGCACGCCCTGGGCATGACCCCTGTACTGCCTGGCTACTACGGGACCGTGCCACCGGCGTTCTCCGACAGGAACCCCGGTGCGGCGATCGTGCCGCAGGGCACCTGGTGCGGTTTCAAGCGCCCGGACTGGATCGATCCGCGCGACGAGTACTTCGCCCGAATCGCCGAAGCGTTCTACCGGCACTCCGCTCGACGCTACGGCACCACCTCGATGTACAAGCTCGACCTGCTGCACGAAGGCGGCACTGCCGGACCGATACCGGTCGGCGAGGCGTCGGTCGCGGTGGATACCGCGCTGCGGGCCGCGCACCCGGACGCCATCTGGGTGATCCTCGGCTGGCAGGACAATCCACGCGCCGAGATGCTCGACGCGCTCGACACCTCGCGCATGCTCATCGTCGACGGGCTCAGCGAACGACCGCCCGCGGTGGACCGGGAAAAGGACTGGTCCGGCACTCCGTACGCGTTCGGCACGATCTTCAACTTCGGAGGCAAGACGACCCTGGGCGGCGCGGCGGACCGCTGGCTGGCCAAGTACCGGGACTGGCGCGACAAGCCGGACAGCGCGCTCGCCGGGATTGCGTTGATGCCGGAGGCCGCGGACAACAACGACGCCGCCCTCGACGTGTTCACTTCACTCGCCTGGACCACGCAACGCGTCGACACACAGACCTACTTCACCGACTATGCCACCCGCCGGTACGGCGGTCACGACGCGCAGGCCACCACCGCTTGGTCGGCACTCGCGCGCACCGCGTACGCCGACACCAGCGACAAGGGCGAGCCGCAGGACAGCCTGTTCTGCGCGCAGCCGTCCCTGTCGGTGACCACCGGCGCCGGCTGGTCGCCGACTGCGATGACCTACGAGGGCGCCGACTTCGATACCGCGCTGACCGCGTTGCTGCGCGTGTCGCCGTCCCTGAGACGCTCCGATGCCTACCGCCATGACCTCGTGGACGTCGCCCGGCAGGCCCTGACCAACCGCGCGCGGATCCTGCTCCCGCGGATCCAGAGCGCGTACCAGACCGCTGACCGGGCCGCGTTCGACGAACTCACCGACACCTGGCTCGACTTCATGGACCTGCTCGCCCGGCTCGTGTCCACCCGGCCCGCATATCTGCTCGGCCCCAGGCTCGCCCGGGCCCGGAAGGCCGGCCTCGATCAAGCCGAGGCCGATCAGCTGGAGTTCGACCAGCGCAGCATCCTCACCGTCTGGGGCGACCGGTCGGCTTCGGTGACAGGCGGCCTGCACGACTATGCGAACCGGGAGTGGGACGGCCTGATTCGCGACGTGTACCGGCCACGCTGGGAGGCGTACTTCGCCGCATTCGAGACCGCCCTGCGCACCGGCCGGCCACCGGTGCTGCCCGACTGGTTCGCGCTCGCTGACACCTGGGCGCGCGACCACACGGTCTACCCGCAGCACCCGCGGGGCGAGGAGTACGACCTGGCCGACGAGGTGCGGCGGGTCCTGGCCGCAGACACCCATCAGGTCGACGCCTGGCTCGCCACCGACCGGCCCGTTCTGCTCGCCGGCGGCGAGCTGACCGCTTCCGGCACGGTCACCAACCGCAGTGGACTGTCCGATGCGGACCATTTCACCGTCGGCATGACGGCGCCCGACGGGGTGACCGTCGACGCGACCGGCCCGACCGCACCGCCCGTCCTCGCCGGTGGGGCGAGCGCCGACGTCGCATGGCGACTGACCGCGCCCGCCGACTGGCGACCGGACGGCGTCGCGACGACCCTCTCCATCACCGCGGACTACCGGGTGGGTCGGCGTGCCGGGCGGGTCACGGTGCCGAAGCGGATCCTCACCGGAGCGCCGGCCACTGCCCCGTACGCCGTCGCGAACTTCAACGCCGCCACGTTCGTTGCCGCCGGCGACGAGCTCGGTATCCATGGTGGTGGCCGTGACATGTGGGGCGGTACCCATCAGTTCGGCGCGATCTACCTGCCCGGGGGCTTCGTCGACGGGGCGACCGCGACGGTGCTCGTCACCGCCGAGGACCCCACCGGGCAGTGGGCCCGAGCCGGCATCGTGGTGCGGAATTCCCTGGCCACCAACGGATCCACCGGCTTCCTCAATCTCGCGGTGACACCGGCGCACGGCTGCGCGGCGAGCGCCGACGTCAACGGAGACGGCAAGCTGGAAACGGTCCTGGCCTCCCCCGGCTGGACCACGCCGGTCTGGCTGCGCCTCACCCGGACCGGAGACCGGTTCGATGCAGAGTGCAGCGCCGATCGGACGACATGGACTGCGGTGGCCGGCATGACCGTGCCCACCGCCGCCGCTCAGCAGGACGTCGGCGTCTTCTTCACCGCGGCCAACGGCGGCAGCGGCGCCACAGGCCTGGCCACGTTCCGGGAGTTCACCGTGACCGGGCAGTAGCGTCGATGACCGCCTGCGCACCCTGACCACCGTTCCGCCATACGACCGCGTCGAGGGCCGCCCAGGAAGCGCAAGGCTGGCCAGGTTGCTCCGCTTGGGCGGAACACGCTGATCCGTACCGACTGCGATGGCAGAACACACGAGTTCATGGCCTGGTGCGCCGAGTGCGGAACGTGGCGGTCGTGCTCGGTCGGCAGAACCAGCGCGGAGCGGATGCACAGAGCCCTGCTGACGTCCCAGCCTCGCCGTGGACGACGGCTAAGGAGTCCGGAAGCGAGATCCGGTAGGAGGCCCGGGTCACCGAGTAACGACCGCGCGCACCCGTTCGTCCGGACCAAGGCTGCCGACCAGATCCTCGAGAACGCCGACCGCATAGAACACTTCGCACGCCGACCTGTTGCGCGAGTGCATCGACGGACGGGTGGGCCGGTAACGAGGGCCGGGCATTCGCCGTGGTGGTCAGAGCTTGCCGAGGGTGATAAGCAGCGCCCGGACTTGCCCATGGTGAGTGGCAATGTGCCGGCCTGGGCATCGGTGCCGCCGGTCAGCAGGACGGCGCTGTGGTGGTCCTGCGAGCGGCCGAACGTCGTCCATCACCGCCGCCCCATGGTGGACACGTGGATCCTGCACCCACACCGGTCGGGTTCGGATGTCCGATGAGCCGAGGTCGCCGGAGCGGGCGGACCGTGCCCGCCGACTGAAGCGCTGGGCCCGGCCGGCTGAAGCGCTCGTGCACAAGCAGCCGATCAGGCGTCCGACTCCGATGTGGGCGGGCGGTGGCTGTGCCGGTTCGGCCTGCGGAGGTCAGAGGATCAGCGCGAGGGCGGCGCCGAGGCCACCGAGGAGCAGAGCGAAGGCAGCTTCGGGCCATCCTCCTTTGCCCCAGCGGAAGGGGCGGTCCAGGGCGAGCCTTCCGGGGCCGATGGCCGCGATGGCGAGTGCGACGGCCGCGATGCATATGTTGTACTCCATGCCACCCTCGGTCGCCCACAGTCCGTGGGCCGCGCTGACGGTCACCATGGCGTTGATCATCACGCCGATCAGCGCGGCCGCTGCCAAGGGCGTGAACAGCCCCAGAGCCAGACCGAGGCCCCCGAGCAATTCGGACCCGCCGCCGACCGCCGCGTGAACCGACCCGGGGTGGTATCCCAGCGACTCGAAGGATCTTCCGGTGGCGGTGAAACCCTCACCTCCGAACAGGCCGAAGAGTTTCTGGGCGCCGTGCCCGGCCATGATCAGGCCGAACGTGAGCCTGATGAGGAGCAGGCCGCAGTCGGCGGCGGAAACTGCGGACCGCGCCGGAGCCCGGTCCGCGGGCGTGGGTGAAGCGCGCAGTCGACGAGCGATGTGATTCATCAGGAGCTCTTCTCTGCTCCGAAGTCCGGGCCGGGGCACCGGCAGGCAGGGGACCGCGGAGCCGGTTGGGCACCAAAGCACCTGGTGCTGCCTGAGGACACGGCAATGACCAGCGGCTGCGTCCGCGCGGGTGCGGGCGCCGGGGCAGTCATTTCCCATCGTTGCTTCCATTTCCCTGCCATGGCGTTCTGCGCGTGCGGGCTGAATGCGTTATCGACGGGGAGGCGAGCCGACCACCGGCTCGAAACCACTCACAGGGCCCGGACCAGGAACCTTCCGGCAGGGGGCTGCGAGCGGTGACGCCGATGCCGCTCACAGGGGTATGCGGGCCGAACCGGTCTCCCGCCTGCGTCGTCCTGGCTGGTCTGCGCCGAGCAGAGGGTGAGAGCGGTGCACCGGCGGCGGTGTTCTCTGCACCGGGCCGATCGTCAGGGCGAGAGCGGTTGCCGTGGTGCTCTCGGTCGGCTTCGAGCCGGGCAGGGCGGCCTGAGCCTTGGGCCGTGACGGTAGGCGAGAAAGGTCTTGTCCACCGGCAGGGGGCACGGTGCCCGTGGCGGTGATCTGGAACCCGGCGGTACGCAGCCGGCCGGCCGTTTCGCCGGGGGGCGGTGCCGTTGAGAACAGTGACCTGGGTGATGCCGGCGGGCGAAAGGACGGCTCGACGGGTCTTCTTGCGCCAGGCCTTGGTCATCTCGTGAACCGGCCACCACCGAGCGACAAGACAACTATGCCGTCCATGAGTCACCACGTTGGGCGATACGGACCCGGCGCGGCGCGGGGGTGCTGTCGGTGCCCCACGGCACAGAGCACCGAGAGCACGGGAACGGCAACACGAAGCGAGCAGGCAGGGCGCGCAGCATCCTCACCGACCGGCCGCTCGGCCTGATCACCGGGCAGACACTGAGCGGTCGGACCGCCTCTCGCTGACGGGGTCACGGGCAGCGAAGGGCCCGGTGCAGGGTCCCGGATGTCCGGGGCCTCGCACCGGGCCCTTCGGCGTGGAATGCGGATGGGACCGGGAGAAGTGCTGTGCGGGGAGGAACAGGGGAACAGGTCCCGTGATCTGCATCAGGCGGAGCAGCCGGCCTCCGGCTGCCCCGCCTGATGAAGGTCACGGGGCGATACTGCTAGGCATCCGGGAAGCCGTCCGGGTTCTGCGACTGCCACCGCCATGTGTCCGCGCACATGTCGTGGACGGTGCGCACAGCCACCCACCCCAGCTCGGCCTGGGCCTTGGCCGGGTCCGCGTAGGAGTCCGCGATGTCGCCGGGACGCCGGGGCGCGTCGACGGTCGGGATCTCCCGATCACTGGCTTCGGCAAATGCCGACACCATCTCGAGGACCGAAGTCGGCGTCCCGGTGCCCAGGTTCCAGGTGGAGACCGGCGCCTCCGTCCGGCCCAGCTCGTCCAGGGCGGCGACGTGGCCGGAGGCCAGGTCCTCGACATGCAGGTAGTCACGCCGCGCGGTGCCGTCGGGAGTGGGGTAGTCCTTGCCGTAGACGTGGAGTGCGTCCCGTCGCCCCACGGCGACCTGGGCCAGCAGCGGCATCAGGTTGTTGGGCACGCCGTGCGGGTCCTCGCCGATCATCCCGGAGTGGTGGGCACCGACCGGATTGAAGTAGCGCAGCAGCGCGATCCGCATCTCCGGGTCGGCCGCCGCGACGTCACACAGGATCTGCTCCTGCATCACCTTGGTCCAGCCGTAGGGGTTGGTCGCCGAGGTCGGGAAGTCCTCCTGCATCGGCACCGGCGCCTGCTCGCCATAGACGGTGGCGGAGGAGGAGAACACCAGCTTCTTGACGCCGTGCGCGCGCATCGCGGTCAGCAGGGAGAACGTCGAGCCGAGGTTGTTCGTGTAGTACTCCAGCGGCATCGCGACGGACTCCCCGACCGCCTTCAGACCAGCGAAGTGGATGACCGCGTCGAACGTCTCCTGAGCGAAGAGACGGTCGGTCTCCTCCCGGTCGGTGAGGTCGATGACGTGGTGCTTGATCGGCGTGCCGGCCAGCGACTCGAGGCGGGCCAGGACCGAGGGCTTGCTTCTGCTGAAGTTGTCCGCAATCACGACCTCGTGGCCCGCCGCGATGAGTTGGAGCGTGGTGTGGGACCCGATGTAGCCGCTACCGCCGGTGATCAAGATGCGCATGCCGGGACCCTACCAGCGGACCTTCGTCAGGACAGTGGCGGTCGGATGGGGCAAGCAGGGCATCGGGTCCCGCCGACTGACAACGTTCTTCCGCCGGCCATCCCGCTCAGTCCGAGCCGTCTGACTGAGCTTCGAGTCTGCCCGACCGCCCACTTACGGCGCTCAACCGCCCCCAGGTGCTGTGACCGGAGAACGACCACCAGCGCGGTGCCGAACACCTCGGCATGCGGACCGGCCCCGATGGAGCGCCTGATGCCCGGGTGCCGCCCAAGGCAGTCACTCGCCGGCAGCCCATCCCGGCACCGTCGGCAGGACCTTCTCGGCGGCGCGGAGCAGCACTGCGTCGTCCGGTACCCCGCCGTCAGCGCGCCACAGGGTCACTTCGAAGGAGCCGCCGCTGTCCTTTGCGTCCTGGGCCACGGTGAGAGCCCGGGCCGGGACGGCTGGTGGTGTCGCTCCCGTCGAGGCTGAACCTGATGCTGATGGTGCGGTCCGAGTAGAAGACCGCCGGGCGGCCCAGAACCGTCCGCTGCTGCGCGCCGTCCCCCAGAAGTGTGGCGGACGCGGCCACCGGCAGACGATCGTAGGTGGCCGACAGCGTCACGGTGCAGGTCTCGAACTCGACTTGGGCAGAGGGAGTGGCGATCTCCTTGCCGTTGGCAGGCTTGACGGAGCCACCGCTGGTGCCGGCGGCCTTGGCGTTCTCCCCCGGCGTGCCCAGCAGTTGAGCGAGGTCGGGACGGTTCAGCGCCTCGCACAGTTGCGCCCCGGAGACGTGCCGAGATGTCTTTTCGATATCCCCTTCCGGACACGTGGCAGGCGGCGGGGCACTGTTCGAGGACGACGTGTTCCCCAACGTCCACAGACCGACACCGAGTGCCGCTACCAGAGCCACGGCCGCGAAAGCCTGCCCCTACGCGTTCGCACCCTTCGTGGGCGCGTCGATATCGTCCGCCATGTCCCCGCCTGCCGTGATCCCCCGATACGTGCCCAGGGACCTTAACCCGTGATCATCAAGGCGGACAAGAAGGTTTGGCGTCGGCAGAGTTGGTCGACGCAGGGCGGTCGGCCGGCGGAGCGCGGGGGCCGCCGCAGCCCATGGAGCTCGTCCTCCATCCGGCGAGGAAGCGGCCTCAGCTCGTCGCCCTGCCGATGAGCTCGCCGATCCGTGCCTCGGTGACGGCCGTCAGTTCCGTCAGGGCATATGTGGTGGGCCACATGGTGCCTTCGTCGAGATCCGCCTGGTCGCTGAAGCCGAGCGTGGCGTACCTGGTCTTGAACTTCTGTGCGCTCTGGAAGAAGCAGACGACCTTGCCGTTCCTGGCGTACGCGGGCATCCCGTACCAGAGCTTCGGCGAGAGGTCCGGTGCGGCGGACCTGACGATCTCGTGGAGCCGCTCGGCAAGGACGCGGTCCGCGTCCGCCATCTCGGCGATCTTCGCGAGCACATCGCTCTCCGCGTCCGCCTTGGCCGTGCGCGGGCTGCGGCGTGCGGACACTTTCAGCTCCTGGGCGTGCTCCTTCATCGCGTCGCGTTCCTCGGCCGTGAACCCGTCGAACTTCTTGTCGGCCGTGCCGGTGCTTCGGGCGGACTTCTGCGCGTGCGTCATGGCAGGTTTCCCTTCTTGGATGGTGTGATCGGGGATCTCGTACTGGGGATCCGCCGCGGCGGCGGCTTCTCCGGGAGTGTTCGGTCGTCGTTCGGGTGACACCGGCGACGGTGCAGAGGCGGAGGCCGAGGGGGCCTGACGCCACTGCACCATCACGACCGAGGGGTGGAGGTCGCACTCGGCCGCTCCGGCACGTGCTCGGGACATCCGGCAGGGTCTTGTGGGGCACAGGCATGCTGCGGCGTGACGTCGTCCTGGGAGTGACGGCGGCCGGAGGCGAAACGCGCCCGGGGTCCAGGGCACTGCTCGGCGGCCTCGACACCCGCCGGCGCAGGTACTGTGCCTGCGAGCAGCAACTGCTTCGCACCTTCATCCGCGCCGTCTGCCGAATGGGACGGGTGTGGTCGCGTGCGGCGGTCAGGCCAGCCAGCGGCCGTCGCGCATGAGCTCGCGTCCCGGCAACTCGTCCGCCTCGCACCAGGCCTGGATGCGGCCCGGGGTAATACGGAACCAGCGGTACGGCGTGGCCTGGGCACGTGGGTCGAAGCCGGTGCGTGCGGCGAACCGGTCACCCTGCTGGTGCGGCAACGCGTCGATCTCGAGGGCCTCGACCTCGCCTTCGATCATGGACACATCGCGGGTGTGGCCCAGACCCAGCCGGGTGACCCGCGTGGCGGCCAGGTTCCTGCCGGTCGGGCTGTCGGCCGGGGTGGCCACCAACAGAGCCTCGCCGTCCCAGTCGAAGGACAGCGGCACCAGATACGGCGCACCGTCCGCCGAGGCACTGGCCACCCAGACATCGATGTCGTGGGTGAGCCGGTGCTCGGTGTCGCGACGACGCAGGGCGCGCGGGCGTGGATCGGCACTCATCGGTCCTGCAACAGACCGAGGACGTTGCCATCGAGGTCGGTGAAGGTGGCCACCAGGCGGCCACCACCGACGTCGTGCGCGGGCTCCTTCACGGTGGCGCCCGCTGCGGTCACCTCGGCCAGCTTCGCCTCGATGTCCGGCACGTGCCAGTAGGCCACCGGTGAGGTCATGCCCTGCGCTCCACCGGCCGGCACCAGCCCGATGTGCTGGCCCGCGGCCTCGAAGCCGACGTAGTAGGAATCGTCGAACTGCGGCGGCATGCCGAGCAGGGCCGAGTACACCTTCTTGGCCGCCGCCAGGTCGGAAACGGGATGCAGCAGGGTCTTGCATCCCTGGGTGGACGAACCGGTCATGGTCACTCCTGTGGTCGTGGGTCACGCTCGACCCCGCGTGTCCGGCTGGGCCCGATCGCTGTGGTCACAGACTCTCCCGGCCAGGGTAGGGTCCACCTCCGTGTCGGCCACGGAAAGCACCACGGATAATGACTCCGTGTCCAGTTCAGTGATCTCGGTCCGGGAAGCCGAAGTCCTCACGCTGCTCGGGGAGCACCTGAGCAACGCGGAGATCGCCGCACAGTTGTTCATCTCCGTACGCACAGTCGAGTCACATGTCTCCGCGCTGCTGCGCAAGTTGGAGGTGCCGGACCGGCGGGCGCTCTCCCGGCATGCGGCCTACCTCGCCCGTGCTGAGCAGTCGCGCCCGGTATCCGCCCTCCCGGCACCGCTGACAGCGTTCATCGGCCGGGTACGGGAGCGCGCGGAGCTGGCCGAGGCGGTGAAGGCACGCCGGCAGGTGACCGCAGTAGGGCCGGGTGGTGTGGGGAAGACCCGGCTCGCGCTGGCGGTGGCAGCGGAGGCGGCCTGCGACTTCGCCGACGGGGTGTGGTTCGTCGACCTTGCCCCGATCACCGACCCGGGGCGGGTGGGGGCCGCGGTCGCAGCGGCCGTGGGTGTGGGCGAGCAGCCCGGGCGCGGTATCGACGAGGCGGTGCTGGCCGCACTGGCGGACCGTCAGGCGCTGCTGGTGCTGGACAACTGCGAGCAGATACGGGACGGGGTGGCTCCGTTCCTGGAACGACTGCTGGTGGCCTGCCCGCGGTTGCGGGTGCTCGCGACGAGCCGGGCCCGGATGATGGTGCCGTTCGAGTGGGTCTTCCCGGTACCGCCGCTGTCCTGGGCCGGCGGCGGCGAGTCGGAGGCCGTGACCCTGTTCATGGAACGGGCGGCCGCGGTCGGCCGGCCGCCGGATCCGGCGGTGCACGACCGGATCGCGGCCATCTGCGAACGGCTCGACGGCATGGCGCTGGCGATCGAACTGGCGGCGGCACGGTGGCCCACGCTCGGACTGGACGGTCTCACGGCGGGCCTCTCCGACCAGCTGCGGATCCTCGCCGGCGGACCCCGCGCGGACGACAGGCACCGGTCGGTGCGGGCCGCGCTGGACTGGAGCCATGACCTGCTGGATCCGCAGGATCGGGCGTTGCTGCGCCGGATTTCGGTGTTCGTCATGCCGTTCACCGCTGAGGCGGCCACGGCGGTGGCCGGGTTCGCTCCGTTGGATCCGGCCGCGGTCGCCGACGGGCTCGGCAGGCTTGCCGAACAAAGCCTGCTCACCGCGACACCGTCCGCGACCGGCACCCGGTACCAGGCGCTGGAGACCATCCGCCAGTACGGTGCGGAGCGGCTCGCCGACGCCGGTGAGCTGACCGGTGTCCGCTCTCGCCACGTGGCTTGGTGCCTGGACGGCGCGACCGTCCTCACAGGAGCCGAACACACGGACTGGCGCACGCGGTTCGACGTGGTGGCAGAGGACCTCCGGGCCGCCCTCGCCTGGGCCGCCGACCGGCCGGAGCAGCGCGTGGACGCCCACCGACTCGCCCTGTCCATGGCCGAGCTGACCTTCACCCGCAACCTGCTCGGGGAGGCACAGCAGCGGTTCGAGCAGGCGGCGGCGCTCGCCGGTGACACCGACGCTGCCGCAGCACTGCGGGAGGCCGCCGGGGTGGCCGGATGCCGCAGGCTCGGCGACGACATGTTCCGCCTGCATCGTGCCGCCGCAGAGGCCGCCCGACGGGCCGGCGACACCGCCGGTGCCGGCCGCGACCTGGCGGCCGCCGCCACCGTCGCGTACCGCTTCTCCAGTGAGTTCGCGCTGGTCCCCGCCGTGGACGAGGTGACCGCCGTGCTCGCCGCGGCGCGAGAGCTGTCCGGCGACGGCGATCCCGATGCCGAGGCAGCCGTCGCGCTGGCCGAGGCGGCGGTGCTCGCGGATGCTTTCGGCGCGGTCCAGGGGGGCTCGGACAACACTGCGCACGAGACGGTCGGGCGCGCCGAACTGGCCGTCCGCCTCGCCCGGCGGGCGGGCGACCCGGTGGCCGAGTCCGCCGCCCTCGACGCGCTCTCCGGCGCCCGGTGCTGGGCCGGTGACCCCTTCGGCGCCGCGGCTGCCGCCCGGCGTCGGATCGACGTCCTGGCTTCGGTACCGTCCAGCCCCGCCGGTACGCACGAGCGGATGGACGCCCTCGCCATGGCCGCGGGAACCGCCCTCGGCGTGGGTGAGCTGCCGGAGGCCCGCCGGTGGGGCAGGCAGCTGGCCGACCACCCGCTGTTTGCCGAGGTGGGCCACCACGCCACGTCCTGGCTCCTGATCGCGGACGGGTTCGTGGGCCATGCCGACGACGTACTCACAGGCAGCGTGAGATTCCTCGACGCGTGGCAGCGCAGCGGCCGGCAGCGGTCGTTCTCGCTCGGCCCGGCCGCCGCGTCGGTGGCGATGATCCACGGCTTGCGCGGCGACCACGACGCCCGGGCAGCCTGGCTCACGGTCGTGGACCGGGCGGGCACCGCATCGGAACACCGCCATGGCTACGGCGCGGTCTTCGACGCCCTTGTCCTGCTCCATCAGGGGGACCCGGAAGCGGCCCTGGAGCGGCTCGCACCGGAGCCGGATGAGGTGTGGAAGTGGGTCTCCTGGATCTGGCTGCACTGGTACGTGGCGCTCCGGGCGGAGGCTTCGGTGCTCGCCGGGCACCCGGACGCACACGACCGGGTCGAAGCCGCTCGGAGCCTGGTCGCCGGCAACCCGGTCGCCACCGCCCAGCTGGACCGGGCGCAGGCGCTGCTGGACGGCGACCTGACGCGGCAGCTCGCCACCGCGGCGGCATTCGACGCGGCGGGCTGCCACTACCAGTCGGCGCGCACGCTGTTGCTTGCCGGAAACGGCCATGCCGGCGCGGCGGCGCTCGCCGACCTCGGCCTCGCTCCCACCCCTGGATGAAGCACCCGCTCCGGACGGCACTGTCCGGGGCGGGCCGAACGGGCGGCGGCTGCAGGAGGGCGCGCCTCTGCAGAGGAAGTGCAGGGAAGCCGGCTCCGAGGTCTCATCCGGAAGACGTCCGGGACGCAAACCGGCAGCCACCGCTGGCTGCCTGGCTACTTGCGGGGAACGAACCGGGCCACCCCGTCTCCTACAGCAATGTGCAGATGAAGATGCCGGTTGTGCTGTTCATCGCCCAACGTCGTCAGCACCTGGCAGCCTCCGTGCCGTTCGACGACCGCTTTCGCAACAACCTGGACAACCTCCAACAGGTGGGCCCCCGAAGCAGCATCCAGCTCCAGCAGGGAACGCACATGCTGCTTTGGCACCACGATGACGTGCTCTCTCCCGAAACCAGGGATTGGTGGGCGAAATGCCAACACGCTCTCGGTCTCGAGCACCGCGTCGACCTCGACCCTGCGGGGTATGACCTCGTCGCAATACCAATCGGGCTTGTCCATGCGCGCACCCTACGGGCCGGCCCCAGGAGACACCCACTACCGTCAATTCTCGTGAACGTTCGCGGACATGTTGATCGCCAACTGTTGCTGGAGGCCTTTGACGAACACTGTCGCGCAGATCGAGCGAAGCCATCTTCCGCGATCCGAGGTTCGCGTGGGCGTTCGTACCGCTCCTCCTGCTCCTGTCCGTGGATCAGCGTCCTGCGTTCCGAGCGGACGCGAGTGCCCTGAGCAGCTCAGCCGGCTTCGGTCGGATGCCGTCGCCGAGGTAGTGGATGCCCTCACCTTCGGGAGCGCTGGTGTGGTTCCTGCCGATCGGGTGGCGTCGGCTGGTCGCGGTACGCCATCCGAACCGTTCGTCCCACACCAGTACTGGCGTCGCCTGCGCGGCGGTGAGCGGGATTGCGGCCGCCAGGTGCTCGTTGTCCAGCTGCCGCATCTCCACCTGGACCGGCTCGGCGATGCCCGCCTCGGCCAGCGCATCGGCGACCTGCTGCACGTAGGGACGGACCCGGCGGCCGCGCAGTTCTGTCTCGGCAATCGCTACGGCGCCGCGGTGGGTGACGGTGGGGTATGCGAGGCGCTCGGCGGCCTGGAGCGGGGTGAGCGCGGGATCCGCCACGATGAGGTCGGCGATCCGCCGGGCGCGCACCTGCGCGAGCCCGGCCTGGGCTGTGGGGAACTTCGTGATGCCCAGGATGTCGGCAACTTCGGTGAGTGTGATCGCCGGGTTGTGGTCGAGCAGCTCGGCGATGCGGGGCAGGATCTCGTCGCGCGGGATCATGTCGCCGCTGCCGGTGCGGCGGCCGCCGCCGGCACCGCGGCCGGGACGGTTGGCCTTGAACGTGCGGACGATGCGCCGCGGCCAGTGCTCCGTACCGTCCTCGTCGGGGACCAGGACGACGTGCTCGGACAGGCTCGGGTCGCTCTTGTACTTGTTCCAGGTGCCCGCGGCCACACCGAGCTCGGCGGCCGCTTCATGGCGGTCCAGCAGGTCCTCGTCGTCGTCGGTGTACAGCAGGGCCGGGACGGGGTTGCCGAAGTAGAAGGCGGCGGTCTGCTCGCTGTCCCACAGCAGCGCCCTGGACGTGGGTCAGCTGATCGGGGCGGGGTGTCCGGGCTGGGCGTGCGGCTTCCTGTTGCGGAAGGTGCCGAGCGGCATGCCCAGCTGGGCGGCCAGATCGGCCATGGTCTGTACGCACGCGAGTCGTCCGGCACGAATCATCTTGTTCGTTCTCCATCACGGGGCGGGCGCTGCATGGTTGAGACGTCCAGCGGGCAGGACGACGAGTACGGATCGTCCGGGTCGGCGCCGCATCCGCCGCAGCCACGGACGTCGGCAACACGGCGGACTCGAGGTCCTGGACATGATGGTCGGCATCGCCCGGCACCGGGGGTCTCCTGGTGTGGGGGAGCGTTCGGTGCCGGCGCGCCACCACAACCATGCCCTCAATACAACAATAACCTGCTTGCATTACAACACGCTCGCGTTCCCCTGCGGAGTGCGTGTTTTCAGAAGGCCGGCACCCTTGGCACCGGCTTCGACGGATTGGGCGCAGGTCTTGCACATACCCCCGGCGCCCCACCGGCGCAGGCCTCACGGGTTCACCTCGGAGCGCCGGGCGGATACCAGTGGTTTCAGGGACGCCAGCTGCGCAACTGGTCCGCAATGCGGGCCGCAGTGCAGCGCGGATCGTACAACTCCTCAGCCAAGGCGGCGAGTTGCTCACGGGTGGGGTCCACCGGGATACCGCTGGCATTGAGGTACATGACGGCGGCGGCGCAGGCGACGGTCAGGTTGGAGCGCTCGAGCCATCGGCAGCGACCGAGCGTGTGCACCAGGGCGGAAGCGCGGGCGTACGGACCTCCGTACACGGGCTGTTCGAGCAGTTCGGCTCGATGGCGGGCGACTGCGGCTATGGGCACCCCGAGATCGTCGGGCGCAGGGTCGCGGTGGCCGGCACGCTGGGCTACTTCCAGAATCCAGGAGAGATCGACATGCAGGGACATGCTCACGCAGCGGCGCCCCGGGGGGCCCGTGCGGGAGCGCGCCGCGCGTCGAGGTCGGCTTCCAGGTCGTCGAGGAAGCCGCCATGGGCGTCGATGAGGCGCTGAGCTGCGGCCATACCGGCCGCACGGGCACCGGTGGTGTCTTCGGCAATGAGGCGCTGCACGTACTGGTTGAAGTCGAGGCCGCGGGCGGCCGCCGCATCCTTGCCTGCGGCAAGGACGTCGGGCTCCAGCCTCAGCTGCGTCTGCTTCTTCGGGCTGCTCATACCGCAAAGGTAGCAGGGTGGTAGCAGCCAGGGCGAGGGCTCAGGCGATCTGACAGCAGAGCCGCATCGGTCCGCGCGTCCACGCACCCGGAGGGACAGTGCCGCCCGACATCGTAACGCATGAGGGTTATAGTTATTTCGATCAACCCGCGCGATGTGAAATCGGCTGCGCGCAGCCCGGCCGGTCACGCGACCGTCTCGCGCCCGGGTCGTCGTGCCGAGCACGCCGAGGACGGATATGACGAGCAGGGCGTCGGCAGCCGGAGCGACGAGTGACGATCAACGTCCGGTTGGTGGGCGCACTCGGCCCGACTGGGGCACGAGCCGCGCATGGGCACTTCGCCCGCTTCGTACCAACGTCCACCCAAGCGATGTCGTCACACGTGGCTCGGTAAGCTCTCGCGAACAGACCTTGAGCAGATGGCGAGCCGCACAGTGATACGAGACCTCTACAACGTCCGGTTGCGGCCTGCGGAGGGCACTGCCACACCACTGACCGATGAGGAAGAGCAGCGCTTCCGGGCTGTGTTGTTCAGTGAACTCGGCGACAAGATCGCCGACCAGGGCTGGGCGTGTTTCCCGGCATACACGCCGGAAGATCGCCGTCGATTGGTCGATGTCGCGGACCGCCTCACGACCCACTGGGGGCAGCAGGTGTTCGTCGAGGCCGAGGACCAGTGCCGCCTCAGGCTCTGCCTCGCGGGATACGAAGTCCTGCCGAAGACGTTGCCGGCGCGTCCGTAAGTTTGTACGTCCACGGATCTCGTCGACGCCCTCGCCGTCGGCGGCGCTTGTCCCGGAGAACCACAACCGGACGGCCGCTGCCTCGCGGTCCCCGGAAAGGCACTCGGCCTTCGCTCTGATCAAAGTTCCTTCGACCAGCCGGAGTTCGCCGCAGTACTCCAGTCAGGCGGCGCGGTGGGTGAAAGCTCGACGGAAGGCTCCCAGACACCCGGGCGACAGGGGTGACGCCCAGCATCGGCCGGCGGTCGCGTCGTCGGCGGGCCCCAGGCGGATCGCGCGCATGATCGGACGGAGACCGCCCGCACGTGCGGCAAATCCCCGGCCGAGCAAACCCGTTCGAGACATCATTCGAGATCGTGGCACCATGTACGGCATGACGACGAACCGAAAGGTCCATGCCGCGTAGACGGCCGGGAATCATCCGGGCCGGCATCTTCCGCCACCGAACACCGGACGCAAAGCCAGTCATCGACGGCTTGTCCTCGCGAGCGCTGTCCGAGATCTCCCGTCTCGAGCGCACCCGCAACTATCTGCAGCCCGGAGACGTCAACGCGGCCGTGGGCTTGTGGAGGAACTACGTCCACCGTCCCGAACGCCAGCTGTGGCACGACGACGAGTGGGGAAACGTGCACCGGTACTGCTGCGACAATCCTCTCGAAGCCCGCGCTCTCCTCGACACCGTGGTGCAGGCCATGTCACATCGAAACGCACGCGAACTCCGCCGGATCATCACCCGGTTCGACGCCGTCCGGAAGCAACCATCACCGCCATACGATGCAGACGGAAGGTGAAGGACGAGCCCAGCGCGTGTTGAGAACCCGCGCTCAGCGGCCGATGCCGCTCGGCGTGCGACGGAGCAGCCACTCCGAGAACTTCCGTCGCGGGGGTCGGGCGATGATGTCGCCTCCACGGGACTGCCCGGCCAGTTGCACACGCAGGGCAAGGGGAGTGCCAGGGCCGGTTGCAGGCCGGATCTTGATGTCGCCGCTGCTGCGCTCCAGGTCGTCAGTGTCGACTTCGATCCCTGGCCTGGTGATCAGGACCAGGTTTCCCCCGACTCGCAGGTCGACGTCGATGTGAAGGGTGTTGTGGGTGATCACCGCATCGGTGAAGTCGAGCTTCGCTTCGCAGAACATCAGCCTGATTTCCATGCGGCGCGGAACCAGCCAGCGGCCGGTGCGTGTGACATCGCCGAACCGCTGGTCGATCCGGATCAGATCTCTGGCTTGTGGGGGCATTCCCTCCGAGGGCAGGTCGGCGGTCAGTCGCTCCAGGTCGCCAATGGTGCGGGCGGACAATGCAGCGTCCAAGCGCTCGTCCAGCTCAGCCGCAGTGAGCCGACCGTCGCCTGCGGCCACCTGCAGGATCTCTACAACCTGGTCCCGGTCTCGGTCCGATGCCCGCAACTCGGGCCGTGTGCCGTGACCGGAAGAGTCACCAGCCGGCCTGAGTTCACCCGTCATGCCCGCATTCTTGTGGACAGCCCTGAGTCCCGCAAGGTCACTGATCACGACAGAGCGCGTGTCTGTCGGCGTACACGCGGACCGGGGACAGCTCGCATCGGCGGGCGGCGGGCGCATACTGATGCGCGCGAACGATCGTGGAGTCGACCCGAGATGCATCCGTGGGCCCGTGGGAAATCCTTCTGGTCCGACGGTCACGTCGTACGCGGCGCATCGCCGCTTCGCGAGAAGGTTGTCCGCCCATCGTGGACGATGAAAGACAAAGAAAGCACCCACTCCTCGCCACTCTCAACTTATAGCGCACGGGGGGGCTTGCCGCAAGGCCCGGGTCATGCCGCAGAATCGTCGGCCGAAGCCAGAACCTGCGGAAATGAGAATCGCGAAATGCGTGTGTTGTTGGTGGCGTACGGGTCGCGCGGGGACGTCGAACCGGTGGTGGGACTCGCGGTGCAGTTGCGGGCACTCGGCGCGGAGGTGCAGGTGTGCGCGCCGCCGGACTTCGCGGAACTTTTGGAGGGTGTCGGCGTCCCGTTGGCGCCGATCGGCCTGCCGGTGCGACCGATGGTGAAAGGAAACACGACCGGGGCGGCGCCGCTGCCGGCGGAGGGCCTGCCCCAGCGCGCGGCCGCGTTGATCGCCGCGACGTACGACACGGTCGCCGCGGTGGCCGAGGGTTGTGATGCGGTGGTGGCCACCGGCTTGATTCCGGCCGCGGCCGGCGCGCGGTCGGTGGCCGAGAAGCTGGGCATCCCCTACGTGTTCGTGGCCTGCTTTCCGACCTACCTGCCGTCTCCGCACCACCCGCCCCTCGCGTGGCCGGGTCGGCCGCTCCCACTGGAGGTGACCGACAACCGGGTGCTGTGGGACCTGAACACCGAAAACATGAACGCGCTGTTCGGCGAGGCGTTCAACACCCACCGGGCGTCGATCGGCCTGCCACCGGTGGACAACGTCCGCGACCACGTCTTCACCGACCGGCCCTGGCTGGCGGCGGACCCGGTCCTGGGCCCGTGGCCGGAACCGGCGGACCTCGACGTCGTGCAGACCGGCGTATGGATCCGGCCCGACGAACGCCCGCTGCCGGCCGAGCTGGAGACGTTCCTGAACGCCGGCACACCCCCGGTGTACGTGGGCTTCGGCAGCATGCCCCTGCGCGACTCCGAGGACATCACCCGGGCGGCCGTCGAGGCGGTCCGCACGCAGGGCCGCCGCGCACTCGTCTCGCGCGGCTGGGCCGACCTGGCCCCGATCGACGACCAGGAGGACTGCTTCACCGTCGGCGAGATCAACCAGCAGGCGCTGTTCCGTCGGGTGGCCGCCGTCGTGCACCACGGTGGCGCGGGCACGACGACGACGGCCGCCCGGGCCGGCGCGCCCCAGGTGGTGGTACCCCAGATCGCGGACCAGCCGTACTGGGCCGGCCGCGTGGCCGACCTGGGCATCGGCGCGGCACACGAAGGTCCGACTCCGACCTTCGAGTCCCTGTCGGCGGCGCTCGAGACGGCCCTGACCCCCGAGACCCACGCACGGGCGACGGCCGTGGCCGGCACGATCCGCGCCGACGGCGCGACGGTGGCCGCGAAACTGCTGCTCGACGCGGTCGGCCAGGAACGGCCGCCCATGTCCGCGTGAACCACGCGGGATCGCCGAGCCGGGACCCGGAGTACGAGAACCCGCAGAACCCGCAGAACCCCGGCGACCAGAACCGGCAACGCCCACGGTGTCCACGTCAGGCGGAGCGTTGCCCGTCATGGGCACCAGGCTGATGACGCCGGTCCCGACGCCTCGCTGTACGCAATGGTCGCGAGCGACCTCGATTCGGAGCTGATGTGAAGCCTTTGACCACCCGTGCGTTCGACCTTCCCGACCACCTCTCCCCCAAGGCCGACCCGACGCTGATCGCCGGTGACGAGCAGCACTTCGCGGCCATCGCCGAGTGCCTCGAGCAGTCGATCGCCGACCTGTCCGACCGCCTCGATGCCGAGCGCAGGGCGCCCGGCGGCGCAGGCCGGCAGGCGCTGGACCGGGACGTGGAGATCCACCGGCTGACCGCTCGCCTCCGCGCACTGCGTCGCTTCGGTCTGGACCTGTGCCTCGGACACATGGTCGGCGCGGACAGCCCCGAGCCCCTGTACGTCGGACGGCTCGGCCTTACGGACAGCGCGGGTCGTCGGCTGCTGCTCGACTGGCGCTCCCCCGCGGCTGAGCCATTCTTCGGAGCCACCCACGCCAACCCGATGGGCCTGACAAGTCGCCGCAGGTACCGCTGGACCCGCGGCCGGATCAACGACTACTGGGACGAGGTGTTCCACTCGGACGGGTTCGCCGGGCACGCCGCGCTCGACGACCAGTCCGCTTTCATCGCCAGCCTGGGCAGCAACCGGTCGGCACGGATGCGAGACGTGCTCGGCACCATCCAGGCCGACCAGGACGCCATCATCCGGGCGGGTTCCCCAGGCGCTCTCGTCGTGGACGGCGGTCCGGGCACGGGGAAGACCGTCGTCGCTCTGCACCGCTCCGCCTACCTCCTCTACTCCGACCCTCGCCTCGGTCACCGTCGGGGCGGTGTGCTGTTCGTCGGCCCGCACCGGCCCTACCTGGCCTACGTGGCCGATGTCCTCCCCAGCCTCGGAGAGGAGGGCGTGCAGACCTGCACGCTGCGGGACCTCGTCACCGAGGGAGCCGCAGCAGCGGTCGAGGCCGACCCGGACGTGGCCGCCCTGAAGTCGTCCGCGAACCTGGTGAAGGCGATCGAGACGACCGTCAGGTTCTATGAGGAGCCGCCCAGCAAGGGGATGACGGTCACGACCCACTGGTCCGACATCAGGCTGAGCACCGACGATTGGGCCGTGGCGTTCGAAGCGGCGGAGCCCGGTACTCCGCACAACGAGGCGCGCGACCAGGTCTGGGAGGAGCTGCTCACGATCCTGGTCGACAAGCACGACGGCGACGTCCCGGCCGACCTGCTCCGCAAGTCGCTGCGGCAGAACAGGGAACTGCTCACGACCTTCGACCGCGCGTGGCCGCTGCTCGAGGCGGCCGACGTCGTGGGAGACCTGTGGTCGGTACCCGCCTATCTACGGATGTGCGCTCCCTGGCTCAGCCCCGATGACGTTCAGAAGCTGCAGCGCGGGGACGCCCAGGCCTGGACGGTGTCCGATCTGCCGCTCCTGGACGCGGCACGGCAGCGGCTCGGCGACCCGGAGGCCTCGCTGCGCAAGCGTCGGCACGACGCCTCTGTCGCCGCCGAACGCGCGCGCAGGGCCGATGTCATCGACGGCCTGCTGCAGAACATCGTGATCGACGAGAGCGAAGGCGCGGTGGGGATGCTGCGCGGACAGGATCTGCAGGACGCCCTGGTCGACGAGACCGCACTGCCCAGCGTCGAACCGGACCTGCTCGCCGGCCCGTTCGCGCACATCGTCGTGGACGAGGCCCAGGAACTGACCGACGCGGAGTGGCAGATGCTGCTGCTGCGGTGCCCGTCCCGGAGCTTCACCATCGTCGGGGACCGTGCCCAGGCCAGGCACGGGTTCACGGAGTCGTGGCAGGAACGGCTCGAGCGGATCGGGCTCGACCGGATCAACCTGGCCTCCCTGAGCATCAACTACCGGACGCCGGAAGAAGTCATGGCGGAGGCCGAGCCGGTGATCCGGGACGTGCTCCCGGACGCCAACGTGCCGACCTCCATTCGCAGCAGCGGCGTCCCCGTCGTGCATGGATCCGTTTCGGATCTGAACTCGATCCTCGACACCTGGCTCGCCGCACATGCCGACGGGATCGCCTGCGTCATCGGCGACCCCGCGTTCCGGACGACGTCCCGGGTCCGGTCGCTCACCCCTGAGCTCTCGAAAGGGCTCGAGTTCGACCTGGTCGTCCTCATCGACCCGGAGACGTTCGGCCAGGGCATCGAAGGAGCGGTCGACCGCTATGTCGCGATGACCCGGGCGACCCAGCAACTCGTCGTCCTCACGAGCTCCTGACGTCGGCCGGACGAACGCCTGCCGGGACAGTCGCCGTCGGCGATCACGACGGGTGCGCCGTCGGCGATCACGACGGATGCGGGACGTGGCGAGCGCTCCGTGCGGGATACGGGGCTGCCACGACGGCGGAGGGCCGTCGCCTGTGGGGTAAAGACGAAGGCCCCGTTCGGTGCTGGTGCCGGAACCGGTGCGTGGGTTGCGCTTCCGGACCACCGGCGGCGACGGAGCTGAGGTGGTTACCGCCGTCGCCATGGCAGGTCAGTGAGCCGAGTGCCGACCGTGCTGGTTGCCGGAGTGCTTGTCGTCCGACGGCTTCGCCACGGTGCTCTTGTCCGTGGTGACCGCGGGCTCCAGGTCCTTGAACTGGGCGGTGTACGGCTTCACCGTGATGCCGTGCACGCCCTGCGGGCCTGCGAGCTCCTCGAACGAAGAGCTCTGCGCCGCGGTGGTCAGCACGCGGATCGCACTGCGCTGCAGGTCGCCCAGGCGCAGGTTGTAGCCCTGGACGGGGTAGGCCCGGTACGCGCTGTCCACGGAGGTGAACGTGGCGTTCGGCGTGAACACCTGGTTGTTCATCGCGTCCGTGACGGTCTCACCGGACTGCGGCACCTGGGACAGGTCCGTGTTCTGGTCGACGGTCGTCGTCACGGTCGTACCGCCGGTGACGGAGAGGGTGAGGCCACCCAGCTCGCCCGCGTCCAGCACATAGACGGTGCGGGATTCGTCGTAGGAGGCGAGCGAGGCGGTGTCGAAGTTGATCGTCACCGTCTGCGACTGGCCCGGCGCCAGGGCGTCGGTCTTCACGTAGCCGGTGAGCTGCTGGTACGCCTTGTCGAGCCCGGTCTGCGGCGCGGAGACGTAGACCTGCACGACCTCCTCGCCACCGTAGGTGCGGCTGGTGTTGGTCACCTTCGCCGTGACCTTCACGGTGCGGGCGTCGGCCTGGACGCGCTGCGCCTTGATGTCGAAGGACGCGAACGGCTGCCCATAGCCGAACGGGTAGTTTGACCACACTCGCAGGATCGGCCGGGTCGATCTTCTTGTAGAGCGAGTCGAAGTACCGGTAGCCGACGTAGATGCCCTCGCTGTACTGCTCGGTCAGAGGGTCCCCGTCGTTCTTGGCGAACGTCGAGGCGGCCGGGTAGTGGGAGCAGGCGGACGCCCAGGTGTCGGTGGGCTTGCCGGACGGAACGACGGTGCCGTTCAGTACCTCGACCAGGGCGTTGCCGCTCTCCTGACCGGCCTGGCTCATCAGCAGCATCGCGTCGAGTGCAGTCCCGCCGTCGGGGCCCTTCGTCTCGGCGTTGATCTCCTTGAAGAATGTGGTGTCCACGATCCCGCCGGTGTTCAGCGCGATGATGACGCGTTTGCAGGTCTGGCCGAGGAGCTTGATGTTGGCACGCTCGGTCGATGTGAGCAGGTAGTCGCCCGCACCGGGCGAACGGTCCGCACCCTCACCGGAGTTGCGGGCCAGGACGAAGACTGCGGTGTCCGTTTGGGCCGAGGGCTTGGCGGATTCGGCCGACAGGGGCTGCTCGACGGAGGAGTAGTCGACGCTCTGGCCATAGGTGCTGCTGGAGCTGTTGCTGTACTTGGCGTCGTAGCCTGCGTCATCGCGGACCAGTACGCTTCGCTCGTCGTGACCTGGTATCCCGCGTTCTCCAGACCCTGACGTGCGGAGACCGTGTAACGGTTGTTGACGTTGCCCGAGCCCGTGCCGCCCTTGACGGTCTTGTGGGCCCCGACACCGAAGACCGCGACGTTGCCCGACTTGGCGATCGGAAGCGCCTGTGGTTCTCCAGGAGCACCATGCCCTGCGTGGCGGCCTCGCGGGAGAGCGCGGCGTTCTTCAGTTCCAGTGAGCCCGGGTTGGGGTCGGTCGTAGCCGCGGACACCGCGGGCGCTCCGGTGACCACGAGAGCGGCAACGACGGCTGTGGCGGCGGCTATGGCCGTAGCACGGCCCCGTCGCACCTTGGGCTGGGAATGGGTGGAGAGATGCATCAAAGGGCCAGTCCTCTGTGCACAGCGTTTCCCAGGTGGGGGGTTGGGCTGGTGGGTGAACGGCTTGACCTTAAGGAGCATGTTTTGGATGCGTCAATGACAAAAAAACCATGATTTTTCAAGAATTTACGGCCAATCATTAGCTGTTCAATTGTTCGACAGCTCCTTGAATCGGCGGCGCGATGCCCTAGGATCCGCCTATGACAGCGTCAGCGAGCGCCTCACCACGGGACCGGACGCGCGAGGACGTCTTCCGGCTCATCCGGTCCGGCAGCAGCATGACCCGCGCCCAGCTTGTGAAACTGACCGGTTTGCCGCGCAGTACGGTCAACCACGCCGTGACCCGGCTCCTCGCCGAGGGGCGCGTCACCGAGGCGGAAGCGGAAGTCAAGGGCCCCGGCTCGGGCAGTGGCCGGCCCGCGGCCGTACTCCGCGCCGCGGCGCGGCAGGCCCCCGTGGCTGCCATCGACTTCGGTCACAACCACATCAACGTCGCGCTCGCCGACTCCCTCGGCCGCCCCCTCGCCGAGGAGCACATGGTCCTCGACGTCGATCTGCGGGCGACCGAGGCGATCGACCTGGCCGTGCGGCTGCTCGACGAACTCCGCAGCTCCCAGGGGGTCGACGACCCGGCCGCGATCGTGGCCGGAGTCCCCGGCCCGCTCGACATCGACACCGGTCTCGTGCGCTCTCCCACGATCCTGTCGAGCTGGGTGGGCCTCGCCCCCCGTCAGGAGCTGGAGCGACGGCTCGACGTCCCGGTACACGTCGAGAACGACGCGGTCCTCGGCGCTTACGGCGAGATGCACCTCGGCGCCGGCCGTCGCCACGCCGACTTCCTCTACATCAAGGCATCGCACGGGATCGGCGCGGGGTTGGTCGTCGGCGGCCAGCCGTACCGTGGCTCACTGGGTCTGGCCGGAGAGATCGGGCACACCCCCCTGCCCGGGCACACCGAGATGTGCCGCTGCGGCAACCGCGGCTGTCTGGAGACGGTCGTGTCCGTCACGTCCCTCGATGCACAGATATCCCACACCCATCCCAACGTGGAATCCGGTCTGCTCCGCCTCGGGCATGCGGACGACCACATCACCCGGCGCATCCTGGACGACGCCGGCCGGACCCTCGGCGGCATCCTCGCCGTGCTCTGCAATCTCCTCAACCCCGCGGCGCTGATCATCGGCGGTGAACTCGGCGCCTCCGGCAGCGCGTTCATCGAGGGAATCACCACAGCGGTGCACCGGCATGCCCAGCCTGCGACCGTCGCCTGCCTCGACATCGTCCCGGCTTCGCTCGGGATCCGTGCCGAACTGATGGGTGCACTCCAGCTCGCCATGACTCTGGTGCCGCGCTGACCGGCGAACTCTCCCCTGCGTCCGCCGTGCCGAAAGGCCTGCGGTGTCGCCCGACGCCCCCGCGTCCCCGGCCGGTTGAACTCGATCCGGAACGTCTCCGGTCTGCCACGAGCAGGACTGCACGGCCAGTGGTTGCCCGCCGGGGCGGAGCAGCGCGAGAACGCCGACGCCGACGTGCTGGGCGGACCGCGCCCGCAACTCCGAAACGCCGAGGGACTGGAATTCGGCCCAGCAGCCGAGAACCAAGGTGGGTACGCCGAGCCGAAGCATGCCACGTGGCCTCGAGCTCCGGCTTCCGGGCGGCGACGGTTGTCGCGGACCCTCCGTATGCACGTTGTGCCTACTTCTCCGGCGCGTGTTCGGCTGCTGACGTGGGTGTGACCGCCTCAACCTTCGGCGGCAGCATGACCGGGACCGGCAGGTCGATCAGCTGACCTGGAGGGGTGCAGAGGCGTCCCGTCCACGCGGAACGCCGACAGGTCATCCGGTGTCGGCACCACAGGGTCCCGGACCACACGACCGACGTCGGATGGCCGATAGGGCCGGAAGCACTCCACGCACCGGGCGTCACCTCGTCGAACAGGCCATGGCCGGCCCGATGGGCCGGCGCCTGCCCCTCCCCCAGACCGTCAACACCGCAGCTCACGAAGCATCCGACGCACCATTCGCCGCCCCCTGCTACGACACCGGGAATACCGGCGGGAAGAGCTCGCCCACCGTGCGCCGCCGATGGTCGCGCTCCGGGTAGGCCGCGCGCATCACATCGAACAGCTGCTGACCGGCTCGTCTCAGCGCGGTGAGATCGACACCGGGGATCAAGCCGTCGCACATGATCACCTTGCCCGCGACCATGGTCAGGACGGCATCGCGCGCGGTGCCGTTGAGCACCAGGGTGCGCAGCGGATCCTCCGTGACGCCCATGCCGAAGTCGTCCAGGGCGAATGCCGCCAGGTCGGCGGTGGCCCCTGCCGCCAGACGCCCGAGGTCCGGCCGGTGCAGCGCTGTCGCCCCACCGGTCCAGAGCGCCTCGAAGTAACCGGTGAGATGGCCTTGGCCCAGATCGCCGGCCTGGAGTTTGGCGACCTGGGTGCCGACGTCGATTCCCCGGATCAGGTCCGGCGGGAAGGAGTCCGTGCCCAGGCACAGGTTCACCCCCTGTGCCCGGTACCCGGCGAACGTGTGCAGGTGGTGGGCATACCGGGCGTTGGTCAGCGGGCAGTGCACGATCGAGACGCCGGCGTCAGCCAGCACCTCGACATCTCCGGTGTCGCTGCCGAGCACCTCCGGATGCACGTCGAGCACCACCCCGTGGGGAACGATCAGCCGGTCGGACAACAGACCGGTATCGGCGATCAGTTGCAGCGGGGTGCATCCGTAGGTGCGTTGGATGTAGTCGCGCTCCGACAGACCTTGCAGGGCGTGCAGGCGTACCAGCGCGCCTCGTTGATGCGCGGCGCGGGCGACGTCGCGGAGCGGGTCGGGGGTCAGGGTCTCGATCCGGCAAGGGAGTAGCACGCCGGTCACCAGAGGATCGGCGAGCTGCGCGGTGTGGTCCAGGAACCGCAGCGCGTCGGCCAGACCCCGCCGGCCTACCCCCTCGTCGAACTTCACGGTGCGCTTGCCGTCGACGCCGATCACGTTGACCCCGGACCGGAACGACGGTCCGAGGAAGGCGCGTAGACCCAGCCGCGTGGACACCTCGGCCATCGCCACGAAGTCCTCGTAGGTCTCCGCCCAGTCGCTGTGCACCTCGGAGGCGATCGGCATGTAGCTGGTGATGCCGCGCAGGGCAAGCTGGGCCAGCGCGTACTCACGCACCGCTCGCCGTTGCGCGGCGTCGAACACCGCCCGGGGCGCATGGAAGTACTCGGTCGACCATGTGAAGCCGGCGGCCGGCTCCGGGGACGCCCAGGAGTCCAGGATCAGGTGGTCGATGTCGGTGAGGGCGTCCAGGTCGATGAGGCCGGGCGTGATCACCGCGTCACCGAGGTCGATGCGTTCGTCGGCGTGGTGCCGGTCGAGTTCGGCGCGCTCGCCCACATCGACGACGGTGTCGCCGTCGATCAACACGGCGCCGTCCGGGATCTCCACGTGCGAGCGTCCGTCGTGCGCGATCACCCAGGAAGCGGTCACCAAGATCTTCATCGGCACATCCCTCTCACATTTGGTACACCAAGTTGGCGAACCGGCCATCGATACCTCAGGTGCGGGCCCCCAAACCCCTCCACTGAGAGGCTCATCTGTTACAGCCAGCGATCCCCTGCGCGACCATAACCCCTCCACCACATGGGAAATAGTGCGACCAGACTCCGGGTGGCAGGGATGAACCGGATGTCACAACACCCTACTGAGGACCACCAATCTTGGTATACCATTCTGGCCACCCACTCCCCCCGAGCACCGAAGGACTGACGTGCCGGATCCACATGAGTCACCGAGCCGGACGCGGCGCGCCAGCGCACCGGCGTCCCCCGACGGGCAGGTGGCCACCCTGTCTTCACCGGAATCCGTGGCCGCCACGGTCGAAGGCAGGCCCGCCGCGGAGATCGCCACCGCGCGGTCGCTGCTGGGCACGGCGTGGCTTCGCATTCGGCGCAGCCGGGTCGCCGTCGCCGCGCTGGTCGTGGTGGCCCTGATGGTGCTGTTCGCGGTCCTGGCCCCGGTGTTGGTGGCCATCGAGGGATCGGATCCGTTCACCGCCCGGACCGGACCGGACTTCCTGGACGCCTTCGACACGCCCGGTCTGCCGCTGTCGTACTACCGCTTCCCGTCCGGCGAGCACTGGCTCGGCCTCGAACCAGGGCTCGGGCGCGACGTCTTCGCCCGCATGGCCTACGGCGCAAGAATCTCTCTGACCATCGCACTGCTGTCCACGGTGGTGTCGGTGGTGCTGGGCACCGTGCTCGGCGCCGCCGCCGGATACTTCGGCGGCAAGGTCGACATGGTGATCAGCCGAGTGATGGATCTGTTCCTGGCCTTCCCGCACCTGCTGTTGGTGCTGTCGCTGACCCCGATCATGCAGTCCCGGCCGCGTGGCACCGCACTCGATTCGGGGAGCCTGGTGCCGATCGCCTCACTGGTGATCATTCTCGGATTCTTCGGCTGGGCGTACCTGGCCAGAATCGTGCGCGGCCAGGTGCTGTCCATCCGGCAGCAGGAATTCGTCGAGGCCGCCCAGGCTTACGGGGCCTCGCACCGAAGCATCGTTCTCAGGCAGATCACCGAGGCGCAGATGCGTGCCTACCGTGGCAAGAAGATCGCGATGATCTTCCAGGACCCGCTGTCGGCGATGCACCCGTTCCACCCCGTCGGGGTGCAGATCGCCGAGGCCTACCGGGTGCACAACGACGTGTCCAGGAAGGCAGCGGCGCGGGTCGCCGTCGATATGCTCGGCCGGGTCGGGATTCCCGACCCGAGCCGCCGTTACTCGGCGTGCCCGCACGAGTTCTCCGGCGGCATGCGGCAGCGCGCGATGATCGCCATGGCGCTGGTCTGCGAACCCGAGTTGCTGATCGCCGACGAACCCACCACCGCTCCCGACGTCACCGTGCAGGCCCAGATACTCGATCTGCTCAATGAGCTGCAGGACGAGACCGGGACCTCGGTGATCCTGGTGACCCACGACCTCGGCGTGGTCGCCGAGGTCTGTCACCAGGTCGTGGTGATGTACGGTGGAGGGTGCGTGGAGCAGGCGACCGTCGCCGACCTGTTCGGCGACCCGCGACACCCCTACACCCTGGGACTGCTGGCTTCGATGCCGGCACTGGCAAGCCGCACCGAGCGGCTCAACCCGATCCCCGGATTCCCGCCGTCGCTGTTGGCGCTGCCCGAGGGCTGCCTGTTCGAGGACCGCTGTCCGAAGGCGCACCTGGTGCCCGACAACGCCTGCGGTACACGCCGGCCGACGCTGATCGGACCCGACGGGCACGCGTCGCGGTGCCACCTGGAGACCCTGCAACCGACCGGAGTGGTGGTCCGATGACGCCGCTGCTGCAGGTCACCGACCTGACCAAGCACTTCCCGATCCGCTCCCGCGCCTTCCGGTCCGCCGGCGGCGTGATCAAGGTGGTTGACGGCGTCAGCTTCTCGATCGACGCCGGGCAGACCCTCGGTCTGGTGGGAGAGTCCGGTTGCGGCAAGTCGACCACCGGCCGTCTGCTCATGCGGCTGCTGGAGCCCACTTCCGGGAGCATCCAGCTCGACGGCCGGGAGATCGCCGAACTGCGCCGGTCGGACCTGCAGGAGTACCGGCGCCGGGTGCAGATGGTCTTCCAGAACCCCTCGTCCTCGCTCAACCCGCGCCAGTCCGTGGGCAGCGCGATCGCCGCACCGCTGCTGGCCCAACGGGTCACACCGGCCGGCGGCGTCAAGGCCAGGGTGCGGGATCTGATGGACCGGGTGGGTCTGCGCCCCGACCACTACAACCGCTTCCCGTACGAGTTCTCCGGCGGCCAGAAGCAGCGTGTGGGCATCGCCCGGGCGCTCGCCCTGGACCCGCAGCTGATCATCTGCGATGAACCGGTGTCCGCACTGGACGTCTCGGTGCAGGCGCAGATGATCAATCTGCTCGAGGACATCCAGCGGGACACCGGGGTGGCCTACCTCTTCATCGCCCATGACCTGTCCGTGGTCCAGCACTTCGCCGACCGCATCGCGGTGATGTACCTCGGCAAGGTCATGGAGTACGGAGACACCGCAAGGGTTTTCGGCGCTCCGGAACATCCCTACACCCAGGCGCTGCTGTCCGCCGTCCCCCAACCGGATCCGGCGGCGGACCGCAGCGGTCGGATCCGGCTGTCCGGGGATCTGCCCAGCCCGGCCGACCCGCCGCGCGGCTGCGTGTTCCGGTCCCGGTGTCCGGTGCATCCTCGGCTGGACCCGCAACGCCGTCGGCTGTGCACAGACAGTGTGCCGAGCAGCGACACCGCCTGCCATCACACCGATGTCGCAGCCGAAGCACCGGCCCCGACGACCCCGTGATCCGTTCCGCATCCGGTGAACAGCCCTATCGCACAACAGAAAGGTGACAACCGTGTTGATCCGTGACGTCCGCCCGTGGGGTGGCCGGCGCAGCGACGTCGAGCTTTCGGGCGACCGCATCGAGGCGATCCGACCGCACGACCCGGCCGCGCAGCCCGCCGGCGAGGTGGTCGAAGGCCGTGGCAGGCTGTTGCTGCCGTCGTTCAGCGATGTGCACGTACACCTGGACTCGACCAGGATCGGCCTGCCGTTCCGGCCGCACACCGGCGGTCCGGGCGTCTGGACGATGATGCTCAACGACCGGCAGAACTGGCGCACCGCAGAGGTTCCCCTCATGGAACGGGTGGCCGGCACGCTGGAACGGATGATCGCCCGCGGCACCACGCGGGTACGGTCGTACGCCCAGGTGGACGTGGACTGCAAGCTCGAGAAGTTCGATGCCGTGGTGGCCGCGAAGGAGAAGTTCGCCGGTCAGGCCGACGTCCAGATCATGACGTTCCCGCAGGCCGGCATCCTCCGCGAGAAGGGCACCGTCGACTATCTCGAGGCCTCGCTGAAGGCGGGCGCGCAGGTGATCGGCGGCATCGATCCCTGTAGCCTCGACCGGGATCCCAAGGGGCATTTGGATGTCGTCTTCGGGCTGGCCGAGAAGTACCAGGTCGAGGTGGACATCCACCTGCACGAGCCGGGTCATCTCGGGGTGTTCTCCACCGACCTGGTGGTCGAGCGCACCCGGGCGCTGGGCATGCAGGGCAAGGTCACGATGTCCCACGCCTACGAGCTGGGCTCGGTCTCCGACTCGGAGAGCCGCCGCATCATCGACGATTTCGCGGAACTGGACATCGCAATGGCCACCGTGGCGCCGCCGAGCCGCGGACAGCTGTCACTGGTGGCGCTGACCGAGGCCGGCGTCCGGGTGGGCCTGGGCGAGGACGGCCAGCGCGACTACTGGAGCCCCTACGGCAACTGCGACATGCTCGATCGCACCTGGCAGCTGGCCTTCACCAACAACTTCCGCCGCGACGATCTGATCGAGATGTCGCTGGCGGTCGCGACCGTCGGCGGGGCCTCGATCATGAGCCACGATGTCGCTCGGCTGTCCGGCGTCGCCGACCGGCCCGGCCTGGCCGTGGGCGACCGTGCGGACCTGCTGCTGGTCGACGGGGAGACGCCGGCCAGTGCCGTGATGGACCGCGGCACCGACCGCACCGTCCTGCACGACGGCGTTGTCGTCGCCGACCAACTGGCGCTGGTACGCCGCTGAGCCGAGGAGCAACGGCCCCTCCCCTTGCCGGTGTCCGGATGTGCAGCTCGCCGTCCCGCACCACCTCTCGCCCGCCGGACATTACGGGTTCCGCCCGTGCACCGACCCAGGCACGGGACCGGCGAGACGATCAGCATCGGTAGGTCGGGCTCCCGGAGACACGAGTTCATCCAACAGCTCGCACATGCGTGACGATCTCGCCGCGACCCGGCGGGACAGCGTCGATGCGCTGTCCGGCCGGGTCATCGCGTTTCCCGTCGAAGTACCGCATCCCGGCAGGACCGACGGTCTGGCCGTCGTGCGGGAGGTATGCGCGGCCGGGGAACACCACTTGATCCCCTGTCTTGGTGGTTGGCTCCGGGAGTCCTTCGGGCGGCCCGAAAGCCGATGGGTTGCCCGGCGGTTGGTCGGACATCCGGGGCGGTGAGGCACAGGCGGCACGCGCGGTCGCCGACTCCAGGACGGCGGGCATGGGGCCAACCTGCCGGGTGGCGGGCGGCGTTGCAGGCTGCGCCCAAGTCCTGGCAGCACCTGCGTGTTCGGCCGCACCGAGCCGCACACCGGCATCGACCCGTTCTTGGCCTTGGCCCGAGAGGACGCGCCCGCACTGGTCCACGCGACGCGCACCGACCGTGCTCCGGCAGACGCCCAACCGCATCGAACCACCACACGCACACCCCGGCGATCACCCACGGGCACCCCGGCGATCACCCACGGGCACCCCGGCGATCACCCACGGGCACCCCGGCGATCACCCACGGGCACCTCGTCTGTCCACCGGACAGCCACGCCGAACCCGGACGCTGTGTCAGACCGCCTCCAGCACCATCGCATTGGCGAGTCCGCCCGCCTCGCACATCGTCTGCAGGGCGTACCGGGCGCCGCGCTCGCGCATCGCGTGGACCAGGGTGGTCGTCAGACGGGTGCCACTCGCGCCGAGGGGGTGGCCGAGGGCGATCGCGCCGCCGTGCACGTTGACCTTGGCGAGGTCGGCGCCGGTCTCCTGCTGCCAGGCCAGGACCACGCTGGAGAAGGCCTCGTTGACCTCGAACAGGTCGATGTCGTCGAGCCGCAGGTTCGCCCTGCGCAGCACCTTCTCGGTCGCCGGGATGACGCCGGTGAGCATCAGCAGCGGGTCGGAGCCGGTGACGGCGAAGCTGTGCAGGCGGGCGAGGGGGCGCAGGCCGAGGCGAGCCGCGGTCTCGCTGGAGGTGATCAGGACGGCCGAGGCACCGTCATTGATGGGGCTGGCGTTGCCCGCGGTGACGCTCCAGTCGATCTGCGGGAAGCGCTCGCCGAAGCCGGGGTCGTAGTAGGCGGGCTTGAGGCCGGCCAGGATCTCCGGGGTGCTGCCGGGCCGTACGCACTCGTCGCGCATCACGCCCTCCAGGGGCGCGGTCTCGGCGTCGAACAGGCCGGCATCCCAGGCGGCCGCCGCCTTGTGATGCGAGGAGACGGCGTAGGCGTCCATCCGCTCGCGCGTGATGGACCACTTGGCGGCGATGAGTTCGGCGCTGATGCCCTGCGGGACGAGACCCTCGGGGTAGCGCTCGGCGACTCCGGGGCCGAAGGGGTCCTTGCCGGCGGGCACGTTCGACCACATCGGCACCCGGCTCATCGACTCGACGCCACAGGCGACGACCAGGTCGTACGCGCCCGAGATGACACCCTGCGCGGCGAAGTGCACCGCCTGCTGGGAGGAACCGCACTGGCGGTCCACCGTGGTCGCCGGGACCGTCTCGGGGAAGCCTGCCGACAGCACGGCGTACCGGGTGGTGTTCATGGCCTGCTCGCCCACCTGGTCGACCGTGCCGCCGATCACGTCGTCAATGAGGGCAGGATCGACGCCGGAGCGCTCGACGAGGGTGCGCAGGGTGTGGGCGAGGAGCTCCACGGGGTGGACGTACGCGAGGGCGCCGTTCGGCTTGCCCTTGCCTATCGGTGTACGTACGGCTTCGACGATGACTGCGTCACGCATGGTGCGGGCCTCCTTGGCCTCCGGGCGACGACCGGGCCACCCGACTCCATTACCGGTGAGTAGGAACTACCGATTCACCATAACTCGGTAAGTTGGAAAATCAAAGCACTGGACGCGTGGCCGCCACGACAAATCCGCCCTGCTGCATCGCCGACACCCTCGCGCCCGTCGGCGAGAAGTACTCCCCGCCCTCCTGCACAAGGCGCGCCTCGGCAACGGCCGCTTCGACCGGCCGGTGCGCAGCATCGGCGCGCGGCTGCGCCGGCTCGTCGAGGCCGGGATCCTGGTCAAGCCCACCTGCAGCGAGCGCCGGCAACGCTTCGAGCACCGGCCCGGTCAGGCGGGTCCCGAACGGGAGTCGGCACGGTGATGGCGGCAGGGCCACGGGGTCGCGGCCGCAGCCACACGGCACTCCATGGGCCCAACATGTGGGCGCTTCCGGGAAAGCGGCCGGTCAGGACGCTTCCGTCAGAGCCTGCGCATCCGCCTCGGGCACCTTCGACGGGGCGGTTGCCGTCCGGCCCGAGCCGCCGCCACGGCTGAGGTGCACACCGAGCGCCGACGTCGCCAGGCTCAGCACCGCGGCCACGCACCAGACGATCCGGAAGTCGTGAAGCGGGGCCGCGCCGACGTGGGAGCCGACCACCGCGACCAGGACGGCGACGCCGACCGTGGTCGAGATCTGGCGGACGGAGTTGACCAGCGCCGACCCGGTCGCCGCACGGTGCCCCGGCACGGCGTGCACACCGGCGGCCACCAGAGTGCCCAGGGCCAGACCGACACCCGCACCGGTCAACACCTGGTTGGGCAGCAGGTCACGCAGATAGTCCGGCGTGACGGACGCGAAGCACGCGAACCAGACCATGCCGGCGGCGAACAACAACCCACCCGCGGCGACCAGCGGTCCGTGCCCGAAGCGCTGCGCGGCGCGGGCGGTCAGAAGGGTGACGACCGGCACGAGGGCCGGACCGGGGGCCAGGGCGAGACCGGTGCGCAGCGCGCTCCAGTGCCAGACCTCCTGGCACCACAGCACATTCGACAGGAGCATGATCGCGAAGGCGACGCCGAACACCAGGCTGCCCGCGTTCGCCGCCCCGAAGCGCGGCAGCCGCATCAGATCCAGCTCGAACAGCGGGCGGGGGTGCCGTAGGGACCTGAGGACGAACGCGGCGCCGCTGATCACCGCGACGGCCAGGAGCAGTACGGTCCTGCCGCTCGTCCAGCCCCGGTCGGGCGCCTGTACCAGCGCCCCGGACAGTGCCGCGACCGAGAAGATGACCAGCAGGGCGCCGGCGAGGTCGGGCAGCGGTCCGGCCTCCCGGGCGGTCGGTTTCGGCAGGACCGATCGGCCGGCGACGAGCGCCGCGATGCCGATGGGCACGTTGACGGCGAAGACCCACCTCCAGTCCACCTCGGTCAGAAGGCCGCCGGCGACGGGGCCGGCGGCCGCGGCGAGTCCGCCGACAGCAGCCCAGCTCCGGGTGGCCCGGGTACGGCGCTCGGCCGGCACCGTCGCCAGCAGCAGGGCCAGGGACGTCGGAATCTGGGCGGCCGCTCCGACGCCCTGCACCACCCGGGCCACGACGAGGGTCCCCAGGTTCGGGGCCAGGGCACAGCCCAGCGACGCGAGGGTGAAGACGGCGATCCCGGCGAGGAAGACCGGTCGCTGACCCAGGCGGTCACCGGCACGCCCGGCCACCACCAGCAGCGCGGCGAAGGTGATCGTGTAGGCATTGAGGACCCAGGACAGCGAACCGAGGGTCGCTCCCCTGCCGCCCCCGGAGAAGTCCTCTCCCATGGCCGGAAGCGCCACGTTGACGATCAACAGATCCAGGTTGGTCATGAAGACGGCCACCAGGACAACCGCAGAGGCCGTTCGAGCGTGCTTTGAAAATCGAAGCATGGCAGGCATGACCCAAGTCAAACATGGGGCGATTTGGAAATCAAACCCTATCGGGGTGATACTGGCTCTGTGACCACGCGCATCGATCCCCAGGACATGGCTGGACGCCCCTGTTCGCTCACCGCCGCCCTGCAGATCGTCGGCGACCGATGGGCCCTGCCGGCGATCCGCGAGGTCATGCTCGGCAACCACCGGTTCCGGCAGATCGCCCGGAACACCGGTGCCCCCACGGACCGCCTGGCGGCGCGCCTGAAGGCGCTGGTGGAGAGCGGTGTCCTCGAACGGCGCCCGCTGCCGGACGACGCACGCTACAGCGGCTACTACCTGACGGAGGCGGGGCGCGATCTCGGCGCCATCACCCGCGAGCTCATCGGCTGGGGCGACCGCTGGGCCGTCACCGCGCCGCCCAGCAGCATCCGTCACCGGGATCACGAACTCGTCACCCACACGGTCTGCGAGACCTGCGGCGAGCAGGTCCACGGCGAGGACGTCCACCGGCAGGAGCTGACCCCCGGCTGGGACCGGTCCGGCCCGCTGCAAGCCCCGTAGACCGTGCGGTGGTCGTCGCATTGGTGCGCCTACGCTACGGCGGATCCGCCGGTACCTGAGGCTTCGCCCTCCACCTTGCCGGCACCGACACGTACGAAGACACGATCCCGCCCACGGGATTCTTCGCCGGCACTCCCGAAGCGACACTCGACCCCGCGTACCGCCTCTACCCCACCGCCCCGGATATCTGACCAACCGCCGGGCAAGCCGTCGGCGGCCGAGGCAAACCCCCCGAAGGACTCCCGGAGCCAACCACTTAGGGTTCCCGCGTGACGACTACGCTCCGCCTGGCAGAGGTCACTGCCGCGAATTTCGATGTCGCGATCGGCCTGAAGGTCCGCCCCGACCAGCAGCACCTGGTCGCACCTGTCGTGAAGTCTCTCGCGGAGGCGTACGTGCACCCCGGCATCGCGTGGCCCCGCATCATCCTCGACGGTGACCGCGCTGTCGGCTTCCTCATGGCCTTCTTCGACATCGACTTCGCCGGGGACGGCACGGGCACCGACGTCCGCTCGGGGCTGTGGCGGCTCAACATCGCGGCCGGCGAACAGGCCCGCGGTTATGGGCGCTTCGCGGTCGAGTCCGTGGCCGCAGAGATCCGGCGTCGGGGCGGCACCCGCCTGACAGCGAGCTGGCACCCGGGCGAGGACGGCCCCGAACGATTCTACCTGGGGCTCGGGTTCCGCCTGACGGGTGAGATGAGCGGGGACCAGCGGGTCGGGGAGTTGGAGCTGAGTCAGGCAGATCCGCGCACATCGCGGTCCGCGTGTGTTGTGCGAAGGAATCCCGCCGGCCGGTAGTGGTCGGCGGCGGGCCCCGGTTCAGGCCGCTGCCGCGGGTCGTGACACTTGAAGTGCTCCCCCTCGTGAACGAGGCGGATCGCTGGGCGCGCCGCGGCCGGCCGGCCCGCGACATCGCTCCCGTCCCCCCGGCATCCGCGGACCGGTGAGCACCGGCGACCGTCTGGCGCCGGGGCGACGGTGCCACAGGCCGTGGCTGCGCGAACTCTACGACCGGGTGCGGAAGGAGCGGAACACGTTGCTGGTCCGGGAAGCGCCCGGCCGTTCGGCTTCGTCGCCGCTGTACTTCACGAGCTGAGGAACACGGAGCGCGAGCACCGCACCCCCTTGTTCATCTCCGTCCCCATGGCCACGAAGGCCTGCGCCACCTCGTCGAGGCTGTTCGCCTTCGTCGAGATGGCCATCAGGGATACCGAGTCGAAGTATGTGTTCTTCTTGACGACTGCTGTGATGGTCACAGCGAACCTCGCAGTTCTCTCTCCAGGTGAAGCCCGGCCACCAGACCGGACAGGGTGTCGGTGCCGGAGGTGTGGCCGTGGGCCAACGCGCGGCGGACCGGGTCTCGGACGGTTTCGATCGCCTGTGCTTCGCTCTGCCCGCGGGTTGCGGCGAGGGCCCACAGCACATCGACCAGTCCGGCACGGACCCGTCCTGACAGCGCCTCACGCAGGGTGGTCGTGCTCAGCAGCGTCGTACGACCGGGCTGCTCGTCGAGTACGTCGTGGAGCACCCGGGCGAGCGGACCGAGCCGGCTGCCCTCGAGCGACGACAGCAGGGCGATCGCGGTGAGGAAGTCGTCGCCGGCCGGGGTGAGTCCGGGGCCGAGGCCCAGGAGGGCGAGAACACCGTGACGCATGCCGACGCTGTCCGAGGACCGTACGGCCCGCACCAACTCATCGCGTCCGTGCTCCAGCGCCGTGCAGACGGCCGCCTCCATCGGCGCAGCGCCCGGCGTCGGGCCGAGCATCCCGCCGAGCTCGCCGTCGACGGACACCAGGTGGTGCAGGACCCGGGCCGGAACTGCAAGCTCGGACGGTGTCAGGGAGCCAAGGTACGGCAGAATGGGATGCCATTCTGCGGTCCCCTGCGCCGAGATCTGCAGGCCGCCGGCATCGCCCTGCAGGGCGATGCCGTCCGGGCCGAACCCGACGACCCCACCCGCCTCCACCCCGCGGTCGAGCCAGTGCGCGACGTCCACCACAAGCGTCCGGGGAGCGTCCCCACTCCCCCGCGCAGACAGCGCCATCAGCCCACCACCCGGCAACAACAGGTTGATCACGCCCCGAAAGACGCTCTCCACGCTCCCGCACCCCCTGAGCGCGCGCAGGTGCGCCAGGAGCACGGCATCACCGGAACACGCACGCAGAACCGCAGTCGCGCTCACCGATCCCACCACCACTCCTCTCCGACCGGACCGCCGGGACGCGTCGCACCCCTCGATCCCAACCATTGAAGATTGGTATACCATTTTGCAGCCGGAAGCGAACTAGTCGGAGGAGGAATCCATGCGCATCGTCGTGGCTCTCGGAGGCAACGCGCTGGCACGGCGAGGAGAGCCGATGACAGCGGACCACCTGCGTGCGAACGTCAGGTCATCCTGTGAAGCACTCGCCGGACTCGCCGGCGAGCACGAGGTGGTCATCACCCACGGCAACGGCCCGCAGGTGGGCCTGCTCGCCCTGCAGAACCTGGCCTACCAGGACGTCACTGCGTACCCGCTCGACATACTGGGCGCGGAGACACAGGGCATGATCGGGTACGTCATCCAGCAGGAGCTTTCCAACGCACTGGGCGGTCGGCGCGAGGTCGCGGCGGTCCTCACGACCACCGAGGTCGACGAGTCCGACCCCGCGTTCAGCCACCCCACCAAACTGATCGGGCCCATGTACTCCGCCCACGACGCCGCCGACGCGGCGGCCGAGTACCGGTGGACCATCGCGCGTGACGGCGTCGGCTTCTGCCGTGTCGTCCCCTCACCCCACCCGTTGCGCATCGTTCAGGCGCCCCTCGTCCGCACCCTCCTGGAGAACGACCGGCTCGTGGTGTGCGTCGGCGGTGGCGGTGTTCCCGTAAAGACCGACGGCAAGGGCCGTCAGACCGGTCTGCAGGCGGTCGTCGACAAGGACCTCGCCAGCGCCGCCCTCGCCGCCGAACTCAAGGCGGACATGCTGGTCATGCTCACGGATGGCGACTACGTCAGCGAGAACTGGGGGACGCCCGAGCAGCGGGACATCCTCACGGCCTCGCCGGAGGCCATCTCCGAGCTGGCCTTCGCCGAAGGGTCGATGAAGCCGAAGGTCGATGCCGCAGTGCGGGTCGCGAAGGCCGGCGGACGCGCACTGATCGGCCCACTGGACCGCCTGGACGACCTCCTGGCGCGACGGGTCGGCACGGAGATCCGCCCCGATGTCGCGGATGGGATCGTCTTCGTCTGACCCGGGGGGGCGCTCGTGCAGGCGGCCGGGGAACGCCTTCGTATGCCACGACGGTGCGCTCGTGCAGGCGGCGGGGGAACGTCTTCGTATGCGCCGAGGGGATCACCTTGGCGTGCGGCTGAGGGATCTCCTCGGTACACGCGAAGGGTTCGCCTCCGTACGGGCCGCCGCACGAGCGCTCACGTGTCTCTCAACCGACCGGCTCCCCCTACTCCTTGGCGGACCGCAGATGGGCCGCGGCCGCGCTGCGGCCCGTCTGTACGTGCTTCAGCACCAGCTCCTCGACGCGCGGCACATCCCGCGCCGCGATCGCGTCGTAGAGATCCTCGTGTTCCCTCGCCACACCCAGCAGATCGTCGTGCCGGCTGAGCAGCCAGCGCATGCGGCTGCGAAGGGTGCGCTCCAGCTCGCTCAGCAGCTCGTTCGCGGCCAGTGACGTCACTGTCTCGTGGAAGTCCGCCGCGGCGCGCCTCGCCTGTACGGCGTCGCCGCGCTGCGCCGCGTCCAGCTCGGCATCGAGGTCGGCTCGCAGCTTCTCCAGCCCCGCGCGGGTACGCCGCTGGGCCGCCAGCCGGAACGTCAGCGCCTCCAGCACGGAACGCACCTCGCCCAGGTCCGAGATGTCCGTGGGGCTGAATTCCCGCACCACCGCCCAGGTCCGCGGCCGGGGCGTCACAAGGCCCTCCGTCACCAGTACCTTCAGGGCATCGCGGATGGGCAGTCGGCTCACTCCGAGCTCGGCGGCCAGCTCACGCTCGACGAGCTTGCTGCCGGGCCGACGTACACCGTCGAGAATGTCGTCGCGCAACTGGCGAGTGACCCGGTCCGACTCGGGCTCGAAGTCTTCAGAACCTGCCATGCCGCTCATTCTCTCATCACGTCGAACACATCAGGTTTGGTATACCGAAGATGCCGCCATCGACCGCACCCGTCACGATACCGGGCCGCGCTGCAGCCGCTCCGGGAAGGCCGTCGCAGTCAGTGCCTTCCCGCTCGGGCCAGTGCGTCCTCCGCCTGCGCAGCGAGGTCGCTGACAAGACCTGCTGCCGATGGCAGATCGGTGATGAGGTCGACGGCCTCACCGGCCCACACCGGCAGCGGAGGAATCTCGCCTCGTGCCACGGCGGTTCGGTAGGCCAGCGCGGCCTGGGGATCAGCGGCGAGTTCGGCCTCCCGGCCGCGCCATTGGTCAAGGAAGCGGTGGCCGAGGGTGCGGGCGGTGTACTTCGATGGCCACCGCGAGCCCCGGGCGATGTCGAGCACGCGGCTGCGCTCGGTGTCCTCCCCACGCCCCTCGACGATTGCCCTGACGGTCGAGGGAGCGGCCAAGGCCTCGGTCGTGGCCTGGAAGCGGGTGCCGATGAGGGCCCCTGCGGCGCCCAGGGCCAGGGCGGCGGCCACACCGCGGCCGTCGGCGATCCCGCCGGCCGCCAGCACCGGCGCCGGTGCCGCCAGGTCCACCACGACCGGCACGAACGGCAACGTGGAGCGCCCGTGCCGAGCCCCGTGCCCACCGCTTTCCGTCCCCTGCGCCACGATGACATCGGCGCCCAGGTCCACAGCCCGCCTGGCCTCCTCCAGATCGGTCACCTGAATGATCAGTACCGCACCGGCCCGGCTGACGAGTTGAGCGAATGGGCTCGGGTCCCCGAAGGACAACATCACCGCCGTGGGGTTGTACTCCAGTACGCGCTCCACCACGCCGACGTCGATGGCCCAGCTCAGGAACCCGACGCCCCAGGGTCTGCCGGTGACACCGGCGACGATCGGCAGCTCGCGGGCCAGCCAGTCCGGGTCCCCGGCGCCGGCGCCCAGCAGCCCGAGCCCTCCGCCGCGAGAGACCGCCGCCGCCAGCGCGCCACCGGCCGACCCGCCCATCGGTGCCAGGGCAATCGGGTGCTGCACACCGAACAACTTCGTGAACGCCGTCGACAACGCCATGACCGCAATCATCTCCCCTAATTAGTCGGTGTGCAGAGACAGCAGGCACACGAACAGACCACCGGCGTCCCGATCGTCCGTGGACAGCCTGTCCCCTGCCGTGCCGCTCGGGCCGACCCCGCATACCGACGTGACCGTCCACGAGCCCAGGAACTCCGCGCACGGATCACCCGCTGCGATGATCGCGCCGGATGGCTCCCCGTCAGTGTTCATGACCGGGCAACGACGCGTGTCGTCAGGTGTCCCCGCCCGCGTTGAGGGTGGCTCGGGTGACGGCGAAGAGGCGGGCGCAGCGTTCGGCCATGGCGTCCGCGGACTGGTGGGGGTGATTGATCCACCAGCGGACCAGGGCAGTGACCATGCCTCGCCATGCGTACGTGAGCGCGTCGGCGTCCAGGGGGTCCGCGGATCCGGCGGCGCGGAGCAGGTCGGCGCTTCCGGTTGACGCGAGCTCGTCGATGGCGGCCCGGTAGCCTGCGGCGCGCTCGGCGGATTCGCTGCCGGCGGGAAGTGACGGGTCGTAGAGCACGAACCACGCCTCGCGCCGGCCTTCCAGAGCGGTGAAGAGAGCGTGAAGTACCAGCAGGGGCGTGCGCGGGGCGGTGATCTCACCCTGCCCCATCGCGGCGCGTATTGCGCCCAGCAGTTGATCGCCCACCGGCGTCAGGCAGGCGAGGTAGAGATCCTGCTTGGAGCCGAAGTACTGGTGTACCAGCGCCTTGGTCACGCCGACCTGCGTGGCGACGGCGGCCAGTGAGGTGGCCTCATATCCGTGCCGGCCGAACTCCTCGGTGGCGGCGGCCAGTATCTGCTGTTCGCGCACGACCCGGGGGACGCCCTTGGTACCGGCTCGGGAGCGGGAGGAGGTTGCCATGCCCATGATATTACCTTACGGTAAATTACCCAGTGGTTAGTTCAATGGATCAGTGGAACGGACATCTCATGGCCGACGCTACGACCGTGCCCCGCGCCTCTCGCGCTCGCTCCTGGTGGGGCTGGGGATGGGCCGACGACCACGCCGACGACGCGGAGTGCACCGCAATGGGAGCGCTGCTCCCGGGCACGCTCTCGCGCCCGCTGCCCGTCCCGCGCGTCGCCGATCTGCGCATCGGCCGGCCCGCCGTCGACCCGCCTCGGAGCCTCGCGCATCTGGTCACCGCCGACCCCGAAGCGCGCGCCGCCCACGCCATGGGCAAGGCGTACCGGGATGTCATCCGCGCCCTTCGTGGCCGGCCCGGCAGGGTTCCCGATCTCGTCGCCCGTCCGGAGTGCGACCAGGATGTGGCCGACCTCCTGGAATGGGCCGGCGGCCACGCCGTGGCCGTGATCCCCTACGGCGGGGGATCCTCGGTCACCGGGGGCGTGGAGTACCGCGGCGACGCGCACCGTGCGGTGCTGTCCCTCGATCTGACGATGATGGACCGGGTCCTGGAGATCGACACCGAGAGCCGGGCTGCGCGCATCCAGGCCGGCGCCCTCGGCCCTGCACTGGAGGACCAGCTCAGGTCGCACGCCCTGACGCTGCGGCACTTCCCGCAGAGCTTCGAGTTCTCCACCCTCGGCGGCTGGCTCGCCACCCGCGCGGGCGGCCACTACGCCACCGTCCACACGCACATCGACGACTTCGTCCAGTCCCTGCGGGTGGTCGCCCCGGCAGGCGCCGGCACGTCGTGGCGGCTGCCCGCGTCGGGCGCCGGACCGTCTCCCGACCGGCTTTTCCTCGGCTCCGAGGGCGCCCTGGGCGTCATCACCGAGGCGTGGATGCGCCTCCAGGAACGCCCCCGTCACAAGGCGTCGGCCCCGGTGTCCTTCGCCGACTTCCCCGCCGCGCTGCGCGCGGTGCGCGCGATCGCCCAGTCGGGCCTCGCGCCGGCCAACTGCCGCCTGCTGGACCCCGGCGAGGCTGCTCTGTCCGGCGCTGCCCGGGACGGTTCGTCCGTGCTCGTCCTCGGCTTCGAGTCCGCCGCCCTGCCCGTCGACACCGACCTCGCCCAGGCGCTGGATCTGGCCCGCGCCCACGGCGGCGTAAGCGGGGCCCCCTCCACCGGCTCCGGCGACGGGGCCGTCGGCGCCTGGCGCTCCGCTTTCCTGCGCATGCCGTACCTGCGCGACGGCCTCGCCCGGATGGGGGCCGTGGCCGAGACCTTCGAGACGGCCACCACCTGGGACCGGCTTCCTGCGCTGATCGACGCCGTCCGCGACGAGGTCGGCGCCGCCGCGCGCGCAGCCACCGGCCACCCCGCCACCATCAACTGCCGCCTCACGCACGTCTATCCCGACGGTGCGGCACCCTACTTCACCGTGCTGGCCGCCGGCCGCCCCGGCGACGAGGTCGCCGTCTGGGACCACCTCAAGGACGTTGCGACCGACGTCCTTCACCGCCATCACGCCACCATCACCCACCACCACGCCGTCGGCCGCGACCACCGCCCCGGCTACGACCGTCAGCGCCCCGAGCCATTCGCCCTGGCCCTGCGCGCGGCCAAGACCGCCCTCGATCCCCACGGGATCCTCAACCCCGGCGTGCTCGTGGACTGAACACCCCTCCTCGCCCATTGGCCCGGCGGACCGGCGCAGCACACGACGAGACGTACCGGCGCGGCGGGTGAAGCCGCGGAGCCCTGGCCCCTCTTGGGTGTCCATGCCGGCCACGGCATCCTGGCCACGAGCCTGGACGCCGTCGCGCGCGACATCCAGACATTCATTCCCTTCGACGCCACCGCCGACTACGCGGCCTACCGCCACACTGCCGCTCTCGACCTGATCAGCACCGCGAGCGGGCGGGTCCTCTCTGTGGACGACGTCCTGCTGGAAACGAGAGGCTGCTGAACCAGCTGCCACCGGCGGTCATGAGATGCCCGGTCGAGGTGTTCGAGCCGGACCTGATGATCTTGTTCCCGTTGAGGGTCTCCTGCTCGTCGTCCATGACCTCGTCAGGGAGGCGGAGGGGATACGGGCGGAGGCTGCACGGCCGCGTCGCGGTGACACGTACCCGGACACCGCTGATTGATGGCCGATGCCTGTCGACCTCGCTCCTACATGTCCAGCGGCCGGATCCTTCCCGACGACACCCACCGACCGTATCGCCAGGGGGCAGCCAGCCACAGAACGCCACTCGTCGCCTTCCGTCCATGGCGTTGCCGGGATGGCCGGTCGCCCTGGAGCGACACGCCGTCCGGGGCCCTGGCGGTCCGAGGCCGGGGGCCGTCGTCTCTGACGGCCCCCGTTCCGGGTGATCAGCAGCAGGCGGCGGTTACGGCGTCATTGCCGCCTACGTTGCTGCTGCCCCGGCGGATCCAGGGGAGGCTGGTCCCGGACGGGTGTCGGAACCCGCGCTCCTACTCGGCGTACGTCTCGTACTCCGCGACCTTCGGCGAGTCGGTCGAGCTGGTGATCTCGAACGTGATCTTGCGCAGCGAGGTCCGCGGGACTGCGATGACGCCCGCACCGCTGCCGGAGGTCAGGACGGTGCCGGTGTCGGCGTTGATGACCCGCCAGGATCCGATGCTGCCCGCGGAGCCTGACGCCTCCCGGATGTTGATCCTCGACACGGTGGTGGCGGAGCCCCATTTCATCGAGATGGAACCGGTCGAGCCGGCCGGTGACCAGTAGGTGCTCATGTCACCGTCCCGCACGTTGCCGTAGCTCGTCCCGTCGGCCTTGCTGGAGCCGTCGGAGCCGGCCCCGATGCTGAGATTGGTCCCGCTGGGCTGGGTCGGGCCCGGGGTGGGGTCGGTGGGATCCGGGGTGGTGGGTTCCGGCGTGGGGGTGGGCGGGATCTGCGGCGAGCAGTTGCCGTCCGACACCTGCATCCCCTTGTTGGCGCCTGCCGTCTGGCTCACGATGCTCGGCACACAGCTCGCCGCATCGAGTCTGTAGGAGTACGGGATGCTGACACTGGTGTTGGACTGCGGGTTGGGGCCGGCGGGGTTGTTCTCGCTACCGGGGCTGGACCAGGTCACGTTGTCGAAAATGTTGCCGCTCACCTGCCAGTAACCGGCCGCGTCGGTGTAGAAGGTGCCCAGGACGTCCTTCGAGTCCTTGAAGTAGTTGTTGTCCACCTTGGCGCGAGCGCCGGCTCGGGAGTTGATGCCGGACTCGTTGAGCTGCACGTAGTAGTTGTTGTAGATGTGGGCTATGCCACCACGCAGCAAGGGCGTACGGGAGTCGATGTTCTCGTACAGGTTGTGGTCGTACGTGATGAAGCCGTTCGAGAGCTCGGTCTCACTGGACCCGACGAGGCCACCGCGGCCGGAGTTGCGCAGGATGCTGTAGGACAGGGTCACGTACTGGGTGTTGTCCTTCATGTCGAAGAGGCCGTCGAACCCCTCCGATTCGCCGCCCGACGCCTCCAGGGTGGCGTGGTCCACCCAGACGTTGCGGACGTCGCTCTCCATGCCGATGGCGTCACCACCGTTGGATGTGGGCGAGCCGGACTTCTTCACGTTCCGGACGGTCACGTTCTGGATGATGATGTTGCTGGACTCGCGGATGTGGATGCCCAGCTGGTCGAAGACGGCGCCGCTGCCGACGCCGATGATCGTGACGTTGCTGATCTGCTTGAGCTCGATCACGCCGTCGGCGGTGTTGCAGCTGTCGCCCGACACCTTGCTGGTGTTGCCGTGGTTGATCGTTCCCTCGACCTGGATGACGATCGGGGTGCTGCTGCTGGCCCGGCCGCACAGGGCCGCATGGATCGCGGTCCCCGTGGTTGCCCGCACCGTCTGCCCGCCCGCACCGCCGGTGGTTCCACCGTTCTGGGACGCGTAGCCGGTGGCGTTACTGGTCGCCGCCGATGCCTCGGGCATGGACAGAACCGCGCCGGTCGCGGCCGCAAGGGCCATGGTGGCCAGCGCCGCATAGAGTCGCAGTGCGACTGGTCTTCTCATCTTCGCCTCAACCTTCGTCTTCGAATGCTGGGTGGTGCTGCTCCATGCCGTAGTCGTTGCAGCGGCCGCAAAGGTTGCCGACCTCTCGCAGGGCAACTGCCGCTCGGCGCGGATGCGGGTGACTCCTTCGATGCGATCGGGCCGGCGGTTCCGCTGCCGCCTGTGCCTGCGAGGTTGTCGGCGCCGGTCGTGAGGGCACCGCGAGGCCATCAAGTTGATGTGCCGTCATACGGGTCCAGGACCTGTCCGCGGATCTTGTGGCCGTCGGGGTCTCGCGTCGTTGGCATGATCAAGGGGCCGGAGATCTGACGGACGCGGAGTGGGTTCGACTCAAGCCGCATCTTCCGAAATCCGTTTGGCGTAGGGGAAGTTGGACAGTCATCGCAGGCTCATCAACGAGAGCTCGCACCGGCTGCGCACCGGGATGTCACGGCGGGTTCTGCCTGTGCGTCTCGGTCCGTGGAAGCCCGTCTACGAGCGACACGGACGCTGGTCGGCGGACGGCGCATGGGACAAGACCTTCGCGGCCGTCCTGGCTGACGCTCAGAGCTGCACTGTGATCGATTCAGACTGGAGCCCCCTGTGACCAGCGACGTTCACCGCCCCTCGTTCGGGATCGAGAGGCCTTTCCGCTTGATCGTCACGGGCGGCGGTACCGGCGGACACACGTACCCGGCTCTTACAGGGGTGCGTACGTTGCAAGCCCGGCTCGCGGCTCGGGGCGGTGCACTGGAAGTCCTTTGGGTGGGCAAGGCCGACAGCCTGGAGTCACGCGTCGCCGCAGCCGAGGGGATCGCGTTCGCATCAGTCGCGACAGGCAAGATCCGCCGCTCGAAGAACACCCTGAAGCTGGCCTCGCCTGCGACCGTGGCAGACATGGGACGCGTCCCATTCGGTGTCCTCCAGTCGCGTAGGGCGATCAAAGCCTTCCGTCCCGACGTGGTGCTGGCCACGGGAGGCTACGCCGCGGTCCCGGTGGGTGTGGCTGCGACGAGGCTGTGCCGAGTCCCTTTGGTTGTGCACGAGCAGACCGTGCGGCTGGGCCTGGCGAACAAGACCTTGGCTGTCGCAGCAACTCGAGTCGCGGTCTCGTCCGAATCGACTGTGTCGCTCCTGTCGGAAGCGGTACGCGCTTCAACGGTGGTCACCGGAAACCCGGTCCGGCCCGAGGTGTTCACAAGGCAGGCCGACAAGGCCATCGAGGCTCTGAGTTGGCACGGCTTCGACCGGCGGCTGCCGACCGTCTACGTCACCGGTGGCGCCCAGGGGGCGCAGCAGATCAACAGCGTGGTGCGCGACGCGCTGCCGTGGCTGCTCGACCACGCCAACGTGATTCACCAGTGCGGCCCGGACAACGTCGAGGGCCCGCGCCGGCACACGGCGCAGTTGCCCGCACAAAGCACGGCGCGCTACCACCTCACCGGGTACGTCGGCGCCGAGCTCGCCGACGTACTCGCCCTGGCCGATGTGGTGATCTCCCGCAGCGGCGCCGGAACCATCGCCGAGCTGACCGCGCTCGGCAAGGCAGCCGTATTCGTCCCCCTCGCCACGTCGGCCGGAAACGAACAGGTCCACAACGCAGAGCACTTGGCGACCAACGGCGCCGCCGTCACGCTGGTGGGTGACGTGACCGCCGAGCAGCTGTGGGCCGCTGTGGCACCGCTGCTGACGGACTCGCAGCACCGCACGGCTATGGCCGAGCGTGCTCGTTCGTACGGGCGCCCCGACGCCGCCGAGCGCCTGGTCGACGTCGTGCTCTCCGCAGCCGGGGTCTAGCGCGTATCGGGTCGTGAGATCAATGAGCGGGTTCTCCCCTCGCGCTGATCTTCGATCCCGTAGATCGTCTTCCATGACACGTGCGCAACTGACCGCTGTGGAGTGGGAGTTCAGCTAGCGTGCCTGCCGATCGGCGAGTATGGCGCGTACCCGGTGCGGCTGCGGCAGCAGTTCGAGGGGGTGATGGCGGTTTCGGACGGGCGGGCAGTAGCGGGACATGCTCGCCGAGTTCGGTGCCGGGTCGACCGAATCCAGTCTGCCTCTCCCCCGGCACCGGCAGTGGGCCACCGGAAAGATTCATGGAGGACATCGGCTTGGCCAGAACCACCCGGGGGTGTCTTCGTGTGCGAACGCCAGGCCGCCGTCGAGCTGGAACATGGCGTCGTACAAGCCACTCAAGGACGCCTTCGCCGCCCTGCTGGAGAGCCTCGGCGAGGTCGCCGGGGACGGCGTCCACCCGGCACTCCGACGGGGCACCCGCCCCGGAAGCTGCGGTGCTCACTGATCACGACCCGATACGCGCCCAAGTAGGGCCTCGCCTTCGGATCAGCCGGCGGACCAGATGAAGATGCCCGCGATGTGGAGTCCAGCTCGGAAGACGGTGGCGGTCCTCGCGCCACCGCCCGCCACGATCGCTTGTTGCTCAGCGTGGAGCGCGCCCGGTTTCACCGCAGGGTGATGTCCGCGAGTTCCGACAACACCTCAGGACTTGCGGTGGGAGCATCGAAGTGCTCGGCGCGATGAGGGGCGGCGATACGAAAGGATCACTGCATGCCGACACAAGGATCAGCTGACGAGTCGTGGTCGATGCTCGACGTGCCATGGCGGGCAGCCGTTGAGATGGCCTGGGATTCCTACCGTCACGGCGGGATCGCCGTCGGCGCCGTTCTGACTGACGGAACGGAGAACATTGTCGGCCGCGGACGCAACCAGCGCTTCGGGACGATGTCACCGCGTCGCCTGCTCGCTCATGCCGAGATGGAGGCGTTGGACGTGGTTCCAGCGAGCAAGGACCGCGCACGCGACAGCGCGCTCTACACGACCCTGCATCCGTGTCCCATGTGCCTCGGCGCCGTCGTCGTGGCGCGCGTCGGCCGACTTCATTTCGGTGCGTTCGACCCGACCTGGCAAGGGATCGAGCAGTTGCCTCAGCTCAACGACGAGGTGCAGCGCCGGTGGCCGAAAGTCGCAGGCCCGCTGACCGGACCAGTCGGCGAGTGGCTCGCGGTGCTGCCGTGCCTCAATACGAACGGGGCCCTGGTACGAGCAATGGAGGCAACGGCGCCGCAACGCGCCGAACTCGCCCGCGCTGTGGCACGGCGGCTCGACAGCACGAGCAGACTTCCTGACACCGCCGACCAAGCCCTGGAGCAGCTCTGGGATCTCCTCACCGAAAGCGGAGAGTAGCGCCGCAACCAGGCCGACCGTGAGGAACCGGGGCCGGCCGCAGCTAACCGCCCACGCCTCAAGCGTTGCCAGTTCTCATCAACATTTCGGGCCTCGGTGATCGCGAAGTGTTGCCCGGACCCGTCGATCAGCATTGCCCACTCCCACCTACGAAACCAGCGGGATGTCACTGTCACCGAGGGTTCTTGGCCGAGAGGGCGCTGCAGTTCTCAGGAACGGTTCAGCACCGCCCAGCCCGCGTACCGTGCGAATGAACCCAACTCCTCTTAGATCCAGATGAGTTGGTGGCACTTCGCCGTACGGTTGGCTGGGACAGCGAGCCGGTCTTGATCTGGCCGACTTGACGACGGTCCAGTCGGCGCGGTGCGCGGTGGCGACCATGGCGAGGACTTCGGTCAGCGTGCCTGTCCGGTTGACCTCGACCAGGACCGAGTTGCCGACACCTGGACGGATGCCCTGGCGCAGCAGTGCCTCAGCGGCCGCTCCCGGCGGCCGGATGGATCCGCAGATCAGCACGCCTCGCGAGCGGCCCGGCGCCTCATCGGCACCAACGGACCAGCTGGCGGCCACCGACGCGCTCTGCGGGCAGCCTTACCGAATCCTGGGCTCGTTCCCCCAGCAAGATCTCCTCCACGCCTGCTGTGCTCGCTACGCCGAGCCGCACTGCCATGACCTGTCCGCCCTGCACCCACAGGTCTGCGCGCCCTTCGTCAGTGGCGGGTCAGGGCGAGGGGTCAGCGGCGGTAGCCCCAGGAGTGGGTGTCCACGGTGCGGCCGTGGTTGTCGCGCAGGGTGGCCTTGTCGGCGTAGTTGCTCCAGATGTAGTTCCGGCGGGCCTGGTAGACATCGTGGCGGGTGTCACGTCCACGCCCGGTGTGGATCCGGACCGTGGCGCGGCCGGCCAGGCGCAGGTCGTCGAAGCGGTAGAGGTTGCCGTTGAAGTCCGAGAGCGACCATCCATCCAGGTCGACCGCGGCGCGGCCGGTGTTGATGACCTCCACCCACTCCCTGTTCAGCGACCAGTTCGACCAGTCGTCACGGCCGGGGCTGTCGTACTGGATGTCGCCGAGGACGACCTTCGAGTACGACGGGTGGCGGCCGTGACCGTGGCCGCCGTCGGCGGACGCGGGCATCGCCGCAACGGCGACGACGGAACCGGCCGCCAGAGCGGTAGCGGCAATGCGGCGAACAGTACGGGAAGCAGACATTGACGTCCCCTCAGGTGAAGGTGCTCAGACCCCGGCCAGGGGTCCTGCTGCGCGGTGTGGATTCCGGCCGCTGAGGCCGAGAACCACAGCCTGGAGCACCCTCCACGCCACCTGGTCGAGACACCGGCTCGTATTACCGAATGCGGACATTTCCGTAACTCGCGCATGCAGTGGTCACGTACCTCACCCAGGCGTGCCCCTGACATCGCCTGCTGGACCCACACATCCGCCCAACCGGGGGCAACCCTCGTCCCGCTCCCCCATAACGCCCCGCCCCGCCGACCCACAAGCCACCCATCCGGCGCACACATGATAGGTAACGGCCACAAGACAGAATAATTCAGGCATTCATTGCAAAATGACACATATACTCGCAGGGTGCGAGCCTCGCCATGCGGGAGCTGCCCGGCACTTGGATCAGATGGGGCTTCATCAGATGCGAGGACGCGATCATCGTTCTCGGGGAGCCGGACATCGAGGGCGTCAGATCTGCACCCCGCAGACAGGGCACAAGGCGTTGGTGCCGGTCAGGTGATGTGGTGCATCGCACGACGGCCCGAAGGCCACTGGTGTGACCCAAGGACAGCACGGGGCTGGTGAGTTCATCGGTTCCCCGTGAACTCACCAGCCCTCACCGAGGCTTCCGCTACTCGTCGATCGCCGCCCCGAACTGTGCATTGGCCACAGGCGCCCCGAGACGTGCCCCGTCGTAGGTCCACGTGCCCTTGGCGACCAGACCCGACGACGACGCGGGGATGACCCATACGAAGCCGTCGTTGGTGTTCTCGCCCGGTGCCGACGCCAGCAGGCCGAACAGACCGTCCTTGTCGGCGTCGATCAGTCGGACCTGGCCACCCCAGCGGTCCGAGGTCTCCGCCACGCCGGGGATGTCGGCAAGCTGCTGGTCGAAGCTCTTCGCACCGACGTCGGTGAGGCCGAACGGCGCACCGCGCATCACCCACACCGCGCCCGCGTTGGACACGCTGCCGATGTCCTCGCCGGGAGCGCCGATCGCGAGGTCCGGGTGGCCGTCGCCGTCGGTGTCGCCGGCCGACAGCTCGGCGCCCCACTGGTCGCCCGCCTCAGCGACGCCGGGAACGCCGGGAGAGTCCTGGGTCCACGTCTGCACCTCCTCCGGTTCGAGGCCGGACAGGTCACCCCTGCCCAGATAGACGGAGATGCCACCGCCCAGCGGGGAGCCCACGCCCGTGTCGCCGATGATGAGGTCGTCCTGACCTGTGCCGTCCCAGTCGCCGGAGACGATGGCCGGCCCGCCCCGGAACGTGCCGCCGTCACCGAGGTCGGCGATGTCCGGCGCACCGTGCAGCACCTGCACCGAGCCGATGCCCGGCTGATCACCGGTGGTGACCCCGGAGATCGCCAAGTCGGCCCAGGAGTCCTCGTTGTAGTTGCCGTGGCTGAGGTTGCGGAACTCGAAGCCGGTGTCCAGCGGCGAGAAGTCCCGCGCCCGAATGCTGCGGTCCGACACCTTCAGCTGCTGCGCCGTCGCGCCGGGCGGGGTGGTGAAGAACAGCAGCGCGTCGTCCTCCAGGACGGCAATGCTGTCGCGCGGGTTGGCGTTCGGGTTCGCCGGATCCGGGGCGAAGTAACGGGCCGCTTCGATTGCCCGCCCGAAGTTCGCGCCGGCCCTCAGCCGGTCGGGATTCTCCAGCCAGCTGCTGTCGGCCCCGTGCAACCCGGTCGGTGAGCCCCAGAAGACAACGGCGCCGCCCGCGTCGGACAGCCCGGCCAGGTCCTCGCCGGGGATACCGACGATCGCGTCGTCGTAGCCGTCGTTGTCCAGGTCGCCGGAGGCCACGGCCTTCCCGAAGCCGTCGCCGGCCTCGGCACCGCCCGGGACGCCCGAGGTGTTCTGGTGGAGGATGCTCTTCTTGGTGGTGCTGAGACCGCCTGACGAGCTGTACTGCACGGTGACATAGCCGGCGCCAGCGGCGCCGCTCACCGTGGCGCCCGGGGAGCCGATCAGCACGTCGTCGAAACCGTTGCCGTCGTAGTCGCAGTTGCGCTGCTGCCAGCCGATGGACGGGAACGGCACTACGGCCTGTGCGGCGGGAGCCGCGAACACGGCGCCGCCGCCGAGGGTGAGGAGTGCCGCGGCCGCGAGGGCCGCACTTCTGATGTGACGCACAGGAGAACCTCCTTGGTCCCCTAGGTTGCCTACGGCGTCCTGCTCAGCCGCCGTCGATGGTGCGTGGGGAAGTGGTCGGCGAAGGTGCTGGGCAGGTTTCCCGGCAGGAAGCCGAAGCACGGACCGGTACAGATGCCCGGGAGGGCCGGGCAGCGCCTCCGCGCCTGCCGCCGAACAGCGTGGAATCGTGCGCGGCCTCCCCTGTTGGGTAGTGCGGTGGGGGCAATGCCCGTAAGCACTCACCTGGAAGACATCCGAAGTTCGTCCAGGGTTGTAGGCGCTTCGCCGTACCGGCGTCCGATGTAGGGCGGTCTCAGTTGGTCACGGAGGCGAACGGGGTGTCGTCACTGCCGCGGACGGGGCTGTCGGTCGTCGGTCGTCGGTCGTCGGTCGTCGAGTAATTGTCAAGACCTGTGGATGGCCGGTCGACCGACAGTTGACCGCATGACGCACGGACGTGACGGTCGCGACCTGACGGGCTGTGGCTCCATGTGCGCCGCAGCGGGTCCCCTGCGGTGATCGAAATTGGGTCGTCTGCGGTTCATGGTCAGCCGTAAGGTGCGGCGATGGACTGGAACACCTGGCACGACAAGTACGACGTAGCCGACTCCTGGATGGCACGGAGGCTTCGGACCGTCCAATCACAGACCCGAGCCGCCCTGGACGATGCCCCGGCCGGGCCGCTGAAGGTGATCAGCCTGTGCGCCGGGGACGGTCGCGACCTCCTCCACGTCCTCTCCGATCACCCGCGCCGCCACGAGGTGCGCGCGAGGCTTGTCGAGTTGGACGCCCGCAACACCGCCGCGGCTTCGGAGACGGCGCGCCAGGCAGACCTGGAGCAGGTCGAGGTGGTGACGGGCGACGCCTCCCTCATCGACCAGTACCGGGACATGACCCCCGCGGACCTCGTACTGGTCTGCGGTGTCTTCGGAAACATCACCGACAGCGACATCGAGCACACCATCGGCGCCTGCAACCAGCTGTGCAAGACCGGCGGCACCGTCATCTGGACCCGCAATCGCGCCGCCCCCGACCGAGTGCCCCTGATCTGCGATTGGTTCGGCGGGCAGGGTTTCGAACTGCAGTGGCTGTCGGAACCGGGCGCTGGCTATGGGGTCGGTGTGCACCGCTTCACCGGCACGCCTCAACCCCTGCGCACCGGCACCCGACTGTTCGAGTTCGTGGGCTACGACGTGCTCCGTCAGCCGAGACCGCACAATCCATCTGACCTCGGCCGTGGCAACCGCACGCTCTAGATTGAGCAATTGCCCGATCCCGGCCAGCCGCCACAGGATCAGGCAGCAACCTGCGAACGTTCGACCAGGATGCCGTTCTCGAAGTGGGCGCCTGCACGGACCAGAGGCCCTCGGCCAGCGCGATCAGCTTCTTGGTGCCGTCCAGCCTCACCCCGAGCAGGACCTGGGACCGTGGTGCGGTGTGATGAGCTCATCGGTGACCTGCTTCCGCACCTCAGCGCCTTACTGCTGAAGCGTGTGTTCTTTGAGTGCGGAGTGATTCGCCTCATGGCGAACACTCGGGACGCTGAGGTGGCCTGCCTTGGGTATGCGGTGATGTCCAACCGGGCTCACAGCACGTATGGAAGACGCCTTGCTGACAACCCGGTTGGAGATCGGCCGGTGTTGATCGAACTGACGGCGCGGAGGCTGTACTGCGAAAATGTACGTTGTTCGCGACGTACGTTCGCCGAGCAGGTCGACGGGCTGACCGTTCGCTACGGCCGTCGAACGCCTAGCGGAACCCCGAGCGCCTGTGCGACGGAGAACGTACGACAGTTCGCCGCCGTCCTGGCCCCGTGCACGGAACTGACCGCCCTCCACGGGCACGTCCGCGCCTTCGCCGAGATCCTCACCACACGCTCCGGCCGGCACCTCAAAGACTGGCTCACCGCCACCCGCACCGAGGATCTGCCCGGTCTGCACACGTTCACCCATGGTCAGGAGAAGGACTGGGACGCTGTCGCCCAGGGCCCGACCACCTGCTGGAACTCCGGTCCGATGGAGGTCCGGGGCAACGACATAAAGATGATCAAGTACCAGCTGTTCGGACGAGCCAAACTCCCCCTCCTCCGGAAGCGAGTCCTGCTCACTGCAGCCCAGGGCAGCCCCCGCCGTCCGACATGACCCAGCACTGATAGAACGGCCCCATGAGCTCGAACAACGATGAGATCACCCGGGCCGAGCGTCACTTCGGAGTCCGCTTTCCGCAGGACTACCGGCATTTCCTGGCCACGCAGGGAAGCATGAGCCAATTCGTTACCCCTGCAGACGACTTCCTGATGATCAACGATGTTGCCGAGCTTATCGATGTCAATGAGCCCGGAGAATTCCAGCAACGCTTCCCCGGGAGCCTCGTCATCGGCGGGGACGGAAGCCGCGAAATGCTCACCTACGACTTCCGGCAGGAACCTCCGCCTCTGGTCCTGATCGACGTATCGGCTCAGGACTGGTCATCCGCCGTCCACCAGGCGGCTTCGCTCTCTGCCCTGCTTGAGCAGTTCCCCGAAAGCGGATGGAAGTGGGACGACTCCGAACCCTTGTCCCCCTGACCGGCGTCCTCACGGAATTTGTGCCTGATCCTCCTAGTGTCCTGAGTCAATAATTCGTCTATGGTTTGGGGATGACTCGTCCGGGACCGAAGCTTGTGCCGTTGGATCTAACTGCTGCGGAACGCGGGGAGTTGGAGCGGTGGGTGCGGCGGCGCAAGGGTGCCCAGGACATGGCTCTTCGAGCCCGCTTGATCCTGGCGTGTGAAGCGGTGGGTGAGGACGGGTTTCCGGTCTCGACGAAGGCAGTCGCGGGCGAGATCGGTGTGACGCGGGAGACGGCGTCGAAGTGGCGGAAGCGTTTCCTGGTCGACAGGCTCGCTGGTCTGCAGGACGAGCCGCGTCCTGGCCGGCCTCGCACGGTTTTGGACGAGCAGGTCGCGGATCTGATCGCACGGACTCTGGAGTCGAAGCCGGAGAACGCCACGCATTGGTCGACGCGCTCGATGGCGAAGAAGACGGGTCTGTCCCAGTCGACGGTTTCACGTGTGTGGCGGGCTTTCGGGCTGCAGCCGCACCGCTTCGAGTCGTTCAAGCTGTCGACGGATCCGTTCTTCGTCGACAAGGTCCACGACGTCGTCGGCCTGTATCTCGACCCGCCTGAACGGGCGTTGGTGCTGTGTGTGGACGAGAAGTCGCAGATCCAGGCCCTGGACCGGTCTCAGCCAGTCCTGCCGATGATGCCGGGGGTGCCGGAGCGGGCCACCCACGATTACGTCCGCGCCGGCACCACCACCCTCTTCGCCGCGTTCGACGCCGCATCCGGCAAAGTCATCGGCTCCCTCCACCGCCGCCACCGCGCGACGGAGTTCAAGAAGTTCCTCACCAAGCTCGACAAAGAGATCCCCGACGACCTCGAGGTCCATCTCGTCTGCGACAACTACGCGACCCACAAGACCGCCGACATCAAGAAATGGCTCCTGGCCCATCCCAGATTCCACATGCACTTCACGCCCACGAGCTCTTCCTGGCTGAACCTCGTAGAGCGATGGTTCGCAGAGCTGACGGCCAAACAGATACGCCGCGGCGTCCACAAATCCGTCCAGGCCCTGGAGAAGGACATCCGCAACTGGATCACCACCTGGAACGAAGACCCCAAGCCATTCATCTGGACCAAGACAGCCGACCAGATCCTCGAATCACTCGCCACGTACTGCAAACGAATTACTGACTCAGGACACTAGAGATGAACGAAGCCACCGACGGCGGCTCCAGGCTCTCGCCCGTGACCAGGCGCGCGTTCTCAGCGCAGCGGCCGGCTCTCGGGCCGCCCTGTCCGGCCCTTCTTCCGGCCGCTCGGCGCCCGCCAGTGGGCAGCTGATCGACGTCCTCGCCATGGACGGTCGCATGCCGTACGCGCTGCCGGCCGAACAGGCGGGCGTGAGCAAGCCGACGGTACGCCGCAAGCTGCGCGCCCTGCCGGCGTCGGGAAGCGTCGCCTTGCGCTGCGACCCCGCCCCGGGGGCCGCGGGCAGACCGGCGTTCCTGGTGATCACTGCGCGTGTCCGCCCCGACCGGCTGGAGGCCACGGGGCGAGCCCTCGCACACCTGCCGGAGGTCCGGCTGGTCGCCGGCTGCGTCGGGGAGGCAGACCTGTGGGCGTCGTTCTGGCTGCCCGTCATCGCGGACATGCACCGGCTGGAACGGACGCTGCTGGAGAACTTTCCCGAACTCACCTTGGCCGACCGTCTGGTGGGCATGCGGTCGGTGAAGCGAGTGGGTCGGCCTTTCGGGCCGTCGGGGCATCTGCGACGACCGCGGCACGTGAGGGTCGGCTGCGAGTCGACCGCCCGGCCGGCGTCCTTCCGGCGTGTCCAGCAGTCCTCGCGGTGGGCGGGCCGACTTCGCTCCAGCGCAGGTCAGCGCACGGGATGTACCCCCGATCAGCCCACATGCGCGCGCCTCCGCCGGAGAGCCGCCCCAGGGTCCCACGGTATGAACACTCGAAGGAAGCGAATGCGAGCCAACTTCGCCGTGCCCATAGCCACGGGGGTCTTCACGTTGACGGCTTTGGCGGGAGCGACAGTCGAGAGCGCCGCAGCTGATGGCACCCCCCGACGACCGAGCGCCGACGCCGCGGTGTCCATGCTCGGCCGGCCGATGGCGTCCGGCGCGCCCGCGGCCCCGTCGGATCCGGCCGCGGCACGTCCGCAGGCCCCCACAGGCGTCCAGGCAGCCACACTGTCGATTCCCGCCATCGGCGTGTCCGGGCTGTCCGTAGTCCCGTACCAGGGCAGTCCCGACGACGCGCCGGGCACCCGCATCCAGGACCAGGGCGTGGCCGCCAGCCCGTTCGGACCCGGGGGCGGGGTCGGTCCCGGCGACGTGGGCAACTACATCGTCACCGGGCACCGTGTCGAGGCGGGCGGGCCGCTGCGGGCGCTGCCGTCGCTACCGGCAGGCGCGTCCGTGTTCGTGACCGCCGGCGGTGTGACGTACCAGTACACGATCACCTCGTCCCGGACGACCTCCTTCCGGTCGCAGCCCTCCATCAACGCCCAGCGCGCCGCCGTCCCCGGCTCCCCCGGCATCGCCCCCACCCGCGCGATGATCACCGTGACCACGTGCCTCACGCCCGAGGACGACGCGGCAGGCAACTCCTGGCGGGATGCACAGAACAACCCGAGCACCGCATCGACAAGATCGGCGTCCTCACCGCCACCAGTCCCTGAACCGTTCCGGGTTCGGCAGGAACTCGATCATCTGACGGGATCGAGGCGTGGCACCTCTGCCCTGCCGGCGTCAACGGCAGGAGACGACGCGGACCCGGCCCCCAGGCGGGAAGAGCCGGGCAGAGCCTGCCAGTTGATGCCCTGGTCGACGAAGTGGCGCACCGCTTCGAGTATCCAACGGTGGCTGTAGCCCTTCACGACATTCGGGACGTCACCGGCCGCATCCTCTGCGCCTTCGATCCCCCGTCAGCTCCACCCCACTTCCCTCCATGTCTGCCGCAGGCGTGGAGGGAAGTGGGCTGACACGTACGGCCGCTGCTGCCAGTGCGGGTATGACCGGAGGGCCGGGGCGGACAGCCGGAGCTCACTTCCGCCGCCAGAGCATCGACGCATGCCGTTCGGGGGAACGGCGGGTGTCGCGGACAGGGGGCCGGACGTATGACTCGTACGTTCGGCTGACATGACGTACGCATCGAGTGATCAGACCTCCGGCCCCAGCCGCCGCACCACGCTTGCCGGGCTCGTCGGTGGGGCCGGGGCCGTGCTGGCCGCTGGATGCACCCCCTCGGGCGCAGCGCCCGCGAGTGCCCCCACTCCTGGTCGCACGGCGTCGGCCTCCGCCCCGGCGGGCGGCCCCACACCCGGGGTGATGACGCTCTTCAAGGACCCTGGCTTCAACTTCAACGGACTTCTCGCGCTCGGTGCGGCCGGTTGCGGCGCCGCTGAGGTGGGCGAAGTGCTCACCGCTGTGAACGCGATCAATAGGGCCGGCCTCTCCGCGCAGACGTACACCGAGACCTTCAAGAAGCTCGGCGATCAGCTGATGCAGGCGCCCCAGGGCAGCAGCCCCGGGACGGAGACCACACGCTCTCGTGCGCTGCGGGCCGCGCAGTACTACGGCCAGGCGCTGTTCTTCGTCCTCGGCTCCGACACACCCGGCAGCGAGGAGCAGCTGTACAGGGCCGGGCGCGGCGCCTGGGACACGTTCTGCAAGCTGTGCGACCCCGCACCGGTGACGGCGAACATCCCGTACGGGAAGGCACCGCTGCCCGTGTGGTTCTTCCGGCCGGACGGCTCCGGCAAGCGGCGCCCCACCGTGATCCTCACGAACGGAAGCGACGGACAGAACGTCGACATGTGGACCTACGGTGTCCCGGCCGCTCTGGAGCACGGCTGGAACGCGCTCGTCTACGACGGGCCCGGCCAGGGGCAGCTCCTCTTCGTGGACCAGGTGGTCTTCACGCCGCGCTGGGAGACCGTGGTCACGCCGCTCGTCGACTGGCTGACCGCCCGCTCGGATGTGGACACGGGCAGGATCGCCCTGACCGGACTGAGCATGGCCGGGGATCTGGCCCCTCGGGCCGCGGCGTTCGAGAACAGGATCGCCGCTCTGGTGGCCATGCCCGGCGTGCTCGCACCCTGGCTGGGCTTTCCTTCAGAAATCCGGAAGATCGTCACCCCGGACAAGGAGGAGACCAACAGCATGTGGAACAAGGAGGTCGTCCCCGCGTTGTCCCCGTCAGAGGCCGCGACAATGAAGAAGCGCATCGAGCCCTTCTCCGTGCCGGCGATGCTCGACGCCCGCGCGGGCAGGATGTTCACCGATCTCCACAGCCCCGCCGAACTCATCAAGTCGCTGGACATCACAAACGTCGTGAGCCGAATCAAGATGCCCACTCTGGTCCTCGACTACGACGACGAACAGTTCTATTCCGGCCAGCCGCGCCGGACGTTCGACAAGTTGATGGCTCCCAAGGACTACGTGAAGCTCACCGCGGCCACCGGTGCGCAGCTGCACTGCTCCCCGATGGCGCCGCAGCAGCACTGCGAGGTCGTCTTCGACTGGCTGCAGGAGAAGCTGTCAGGCAGCTGACTTCCCGGCCCGGCCGGAGCTGACTCAGGCATCCACTCGGGGGTACGCACCGTCGGGGTGCCGCAGGGCGAGGAGGTCCCGTGCGTTCATCCTGTCCGCGAACCTCATGTGCGGAGCGGCCTCGGAGCAGCGGTGCTGGCGTTCCAGGACGCGGGCGAGGGTGAGGTGGGCGGAGGGGTGGTCGGGCTCGGCGCGCAGGACTGCGCGCAGCTCCGCCTCGGCCGGGGCGAGCTGTGCCGTGTAGTAGTACGACCGGGCGAGGAGTACCCGGAGGTCCAGGTTGCGGGGTGTGGCGGCAACCAGGTCCGCGAGCACCCGTGAGGCCGCGCGGTACTGCTGGGATGCGAAGAGACTGCGCGCATACTGCCGCCGCTCGTTCCAGTTCACTCCCTGCATACCGGCCATCACGTTCTCCCTTTCCCTGCCCGAGCAATCGTTCAGCGGCCCGGGCGACCTGCGCCCCAGCCGTTCCGCGGCTTGAGGAGCCGATAGGCCCCTCGTTTGCATGTTCAAACTTCGTTGCAGTTCGAGTCATTCCCACGCGCTCCCCCACCGAGAAGGCGGCTCTCTGATCACGTCGAGCAACTCGGCCCTGTCCGGCCTCACGGAAGCCGGGACTCATACGACGGCGACGGCCTCGGCACGGCACCGTGACGATGGGTCGGGGCGATCACAGCCTGGTGGCGCAGGTCACGGCCTGGTGGCGCCACCTCGCCGCCCGGCCGACAGCACAGCTGCTGCCGCACCCCCGAAGGCACGATCCGAAGGCCAGGCGGCCCCTGACCCCCGTGGGTGGCGGTCATCATGCACATTTCTTCCGCAGAACTCCGCTTCCTTGACATGCGGGATGTCGACAATCATCCTGCATGTGGATTACTGAAATCATCCAGACTCTTGAGTGAGCACCATGACGGACACCTACGATCCAGCCCGCACCGCGGTCCTGCTGGTCGACCCTTTCAACGACTTCCTGTCGGAGGGCGGCAAGGCCTGGCCCCGACTGGAACGCATGGCGAAGGAGATCGGTCTGCTGGACAACCTGCGCTCCGTGGTCGCCTCGGCCCGCGAAACCGGCGTACGCATGGTGTTCGTCCCGCACCGCCGCTGGCAGGAAGGCGACTACAAGACCTGGACCCATCCGAACCCCACACAGCGGCAGATCCAGGAGCTGCACACCTTCGCCCGGGGCTCATGGGGCGGCGAGTTCCACCCCGACCTCCAGCCGCAGGCGGGCGATGTCGTCGCCCAGGAGCACTGGGCGCAGAGCGGGTTCGCCAACACCGATCTGGACCTCCAGCTCAAGCAGCACGGCATCACCCACGTGGCGGTCGTCGGCCTGTTGGCGAACACCTGCATCGAGTCCACGGGCCACTACGCCATGGAGCTCGGCTACCACGTGACGCTGGTCCGCGACGCCACGGCCGCATTTCTCCCCGAGATGATGCACGCCGCACATGAGCTGAACGGCCCCACCTACGCCCATGCCGTCGTCACCACGGGCGAGCTCGTCACCGCGTTCGAGCAAGCGGGGCCATGATCCCGACCGGACGAGGGCCCAGCAATGCAGCCTGCGTGGCCGGCGTGACAGCGGCGATGACGCACTGACTCCCCCTCGCGCTGCCGGGTGCACCGACTCGCGGCGCGGTATGGGCGGCTCCACCGCCCATACCGGGTTCACGTCCCCCCATTCGGCCGCGGTCGGCTCGCGCGCGTTGCCGGACCGCAGTGGTGTGGCACACGGATGCGTACCGCAGTGCACGGCATTGGCTGCACCGGACCCATCAACGGCGAAGGAGGGGACGGCGTATGTCCATACGCGGATCCATAGCGTGGCGTCGGCGTTGTGCGGCAGCCCTCGCCGCGCCGGTGATCTGCTCAACGATGTTCATCGGGCCGGAACTTGCTCGGTTCGATGGTGCGAAGTCCCCGTCGGTGACCGTCCCGCGGCTGGACTGGCGTCACTGCATACCCAAGGGTCAGTTCGATTGCGCCACCGCCAAGGTACCGCTGGACTACGGCGATCCCGGTGGTCGCACCATCGACCTGGCGGTCATCAGGCGGAGGGCAACCGGCCCCGGGCAGCGCATCGGCACGCTGTTCTTCAACCCCGGCGGCCCTGGCGGGCCCGGGACGGTGCAAATGCCACAGAATTACGAGTCCTTCCCGCAGGAGGTGCGGGAGCGGTTCGACATCGTCAGCTGGGACCCCCGCGGGATCGGCAGCAGCACCGCGGTGAACTGCTTCGACAGTCCCGAGGGAGCCGCCGCCTGGGATTCGGGCAAACCGGCCGGCTTCCCCGTGGGCGAACAGCAGCGGGCAACCTGGATCGCCGCGTACAGAGATCTGGGTCAGCGCTGCCGGCGGCACGACCCCGAGCTGCTGCGTCACGTGTCGACCGTCGACAACGCTCATGACCTAGAGCTGCTCCGCCAGGCAGTGGGCGACCCGCGACTGACCTACGCCGGGATCTCCTACGGCACGATCCTCGGCGCCACCTATGCCAACCTCTTCCCCGGCAAGGTCCGCGCCATGGTCCTCGACAGCAATATCGACCCGCAGGCGTGGACGAACCACGCCTCGCAGAGCGAACCCCGGCTTCCGACATTCCTGCGCATGGGCTCGGACCGCAGCGCGGCAGCAACTCTCGACCAGTTCCTCACCTTGTGCGGAGCCACCACCACCGCTCGCTGCGCCTTCTCCGCCGGCAGCCCGAAAGAGACCCGCGACAAGTTCCATCAGCTGACGCAACGCCTCCGGAAGCATCCGGTGGGCACCTGGACCTACGCCAGGACGGTCAGTGACGTAGTGAGCGGCCTCTACGTCGTCCACCCCGGATGGACGGACCTCGCCGGCCGGCTCCAGGATCTGTGGCACGGCCGCGCCCCGGAGCCGGCCACGCCCCCGCCCTCGCCGCCGGTCCCGCATCCGAATCCGTACACGGGCGAAGAACAGGCGGCCGCGGTGCTCTGCGGCGACAGCCCCAATCCACGTGACCCCGCCGTCTATCACGCGCTGGAGGAAGCCGGCGCCGCGCGTGCGGGCGACGCCGGACGACACTGGACCTGGGCCGCGGAGCCGTGTGCCACCTGGCCGGCCCAAGCCGCCGACACGTACGACGGTCCGTGGAACGGCCTCACGGCGCACCCCGTCCTGGTGGTCGGCACCACCTACGACCCCGCCACTCCCTACACGGGCGCGCAGGCCATGGCCAAGGAACTGGCCAACGCCCGCCTGCTCACCAACAGCGGGTACGGGCACACCGCACTGATCAACTCCAGCAGCTGCATCAACGCATACGAGAGCCGGTACTTCATCGACGGCAGCCTCCCGCCGCCCGGAACCACGTGCCAACAGGACACGCCGCCCTTCGCCGCACCCAGGCCACACGGCGGCGTCACCATCGGCGAAAGCGCGATGGTCGGCGCCGCCTCATGAGCCGACACCGGCACCAAGTCCGTGGGGGCAGGAGCTGAGCGGGTGCCTGTGGCTGTCCCGCCGCGCGTGAGAAACCTGGGGTGCGGGGTTGGGTATGGGGGCCCTGATCTCGTCGGCGCTCAGCGTCACCGTCATGTCCTTGATGACCTTCACCTCCGGGTCGACGATCGCGCCCACGGTGGTGTCCGATGCGGTCCGCTCCGCCCCGGCGTCTGCCCTGGACCCCACGACGGGCGACCGGATCGGACCGGAGTTCGCGTTCGACCGCCGGGCCCAGGTCGACAGTGCCGCACGACTGGCCGACGAGACCTTGGACAGCCAAAACCGCACCCACCTCAAGGAGCGCGCCGTCCGATCGCGATCGGACTGGCCGACATGTTCGGAACGAGCGATTCCCCCATCGTCCGGCCGGCCGTCGTTCTGGCCGCGGCACCGGTGGCGAGATCGGCGGCGTCTTCGCCGAACACATGCTCGTCAACGTCGGCCGGCCCTGACGCCGAGCTCCGAAAGGGGCTCTGTGCGTGGCCCCCCGGCCGGATCAGCCCTCACACGGTGGCGGGCTCAGTGAACGGAGAACCCGCCATCAACGAAGATCGCCTGCCCGGTGACGTAGGCGGATCCGCGGCCGGCCAGGAACACCGCTGCGCCTGCGAAGTCCTCGGCCAGGCCGTTGCGCCCGACCATCGTGCGCGCGGCCAGCGCCGCCACCTTCTCCGGATCGGACGACAACCGCGCATTGAGCGGGGTCATGACGAAGCCGGGCACCAGCGTGTTGCAGGTGACGCCATGCGGCGACCACGCCTCGGCCTGCGAGCGGGCCAGTGACTCCAGCGCCCCTTTGGAGACCCCGTAGACACCGCTCTGGACGAACGCCCGGTGCGCCTGCTGGGAGGTGATGTGGATGATCCGCCCGAAGCCCCGCTCGGCCATGCCGGGCCCGAACCGCTGGCCCAGCAGGTAGGGCGCCTCCAGGTTCACCGCCATCGTGGCGTCCCAGGTCTCCTCGCCCAGCTCACTCATCGGCGGCCGCAGATTGATCCCGGCGCTGTTGACGAGAATGTCCGGCTCGCCGAACACCTCGGCCGCCTGCTCCGCCGCTGCGCGCACCCCGTCGCGGCTGCTCAGGTCGGCGCTCACCCAGGCCGCCCGGCAGCCGTCCGCCGCCAGCTCGTCGACCGTGGCGGCCAGTTCCGACTCCTTGCGCGCCACGATCACCACGCTCGCCCCCGCTCGCGCGAGAGCCCCGGCGATGGCGCGGCCGATGCCGGAACTACCGCCCGTCACCACGGCGACCCGGCCATCCAGCGAGAACAGTTCGGAGAGGTAGCTCTGCGAGATCATGCCCGCACCCTAGTCCGCGCGTCCATGACGACAGCACCCCGGGCCAACACCTGGGACGGGAGATCAACGGAGCTGGTCGGCCGTCCACGAGCACCAGGTGAGGACGTCTGAAGAGCTCCCTCAAGCCTGCCTGAAACAGCCCGTCCCCCTTTGCCCCCAAAGACCCCGGTTAGACCGAGAAGCCCGATACGGCCGCCGCCCGGGTGAGCGCGAATCGGCTCGCGCACCATGGTGGCGCCGAACACCGGCCCCATGCGGCAAACCGCGGCACAGCCGAAGCCGCATCAGGGCGACGGCCTACGGCCGCACCGATCCTGTGGCGGAAGCCCGCGGCTTGCTCACCTTCTTGCGGGCGCGGTAAGCGGCCGCCTTCACCCTGTTTCCGCACGGATCCATCGCGCACCATTCCCGGCGGGCCCCATGCGACCGGTCGAAGTAGACCTGCGTGCACTCAGGCCTGCTGCACTCCTTGAGCAGCGACCCCTCCGGACCGCTGAGGACGCGGATGGCCTCTCGTGCCACCGAGGACAGCGCCTGCCGCGGGGTCGCCTCGATCCGGCGACCCGCCGGGGTGAGCTGCGGCACCGCCGACGGTGTACACGCCGTGCGGTTGACCAGGGCGAGCGCGTCGGCGTTATAGCTCTCCCCCGTCAGCCGGGCGGCGACGAGCACATAGATCGCCTCGCGGAGAGCCACCGCTTCCGCGACGTCGGAGGGCTCACAGTTCGTGTCGCCGTCGACGACTCCGGACTCGCGGTACCAGGCGTCGAGACTCTCCGGAGACGAGAGCATCTCCCTGGGCTCGGGGTTGCGTCGCGCCCGCAGCGTCCCCACGAAGTCCAGCGCCGGCGTGCCGCATGGAAAGGCATGCATCATGTCACCAGTTTGACAGGTGACGAACAAGAGAGCAAGAACCGCACTCTTGGCACACGACGGCACTCCGGGAACTCCGCAGTGGGGTTCCCGGGTCGCAGCCTGCGCCTCGGCAGCCGGCTCGGATCAGAGAATGCACTCACCGCATGCGTGCCCCAGCTGCTCCCGGGAGAGTTCCAGACGGAGGCCGTTGAGATCTGCCTCCGTCTGGGACATGCCGGGTTCCGCGATGCCGGACGTGATGCGGTGCTGTTCACGCCCCTTCCGCGTCTGTGCGCATGATGCGGACCGGTGGTGGCTTTGTGCCTGAGTAGCGAGAGCGCGTCAGCGCCACGGCTCGAGGCCCATCGGGGGCCACACACCCCTGGTCCTGGCCGGAATTACCGGTGATCAGCTGCGCACATTCCCGTACGAGGCCGCAACGCGCTGGAGCGTGGCTGTCAGCTGGGTGAGGTCCTGGTCGCTGAAGTGGTCGACGAGGTGTCGTCGCAGGCTGGTCAGATGCGTCGGCCAGGCACGCTCCAGGCGAGCCAGCCCGGAGTCGGTGAGCACAGCGTTCCACCCGCGCCCGTCCTCGGCGCACTTGACGCGAGTGACCCAGCCCTGCTTCTCCAGTCGCATGACGACGCGAGTCATCCCACTGAGCGAGAGGTCGCAGGCTGCAGCGAGCTCGCTCATACGCAGATGCCGTTCAGGAGCCTCGGAAATGTGCCTCAAGGCGTTGTACTCGGAGAGCGGCAGCCCCGCTTCGCGCACCATGTCGGCGTCGACGGCACGCGGCAGTACCAGCAGCACCCGGCCCAGAGCGCGGACGAATGCTTCCTCGCTCGGGCTGAGGGGCTGCAGCGACTGCTCCTTGGATGTCATGGCCCCACTCTAGTCGTCTCTTGACCGGTCAAGCATCCACATTGCTTGCTGCGGCAAATCGCCACTTCGGGGTTCCGGGCTGCGGATACCGGCCGACGGAGCATGGCTGAGTAGTGCGAGAAAACCCAGGTATAGACTGGCGGCCGAACTCGTGCGGCGGCCCGGTGTGCGGCCCCGGGGATCACGCGGGAGGTGGACAGTGCCGGCCAGAAGGCAGGTATCAGGCCCCACGAACGACGAACCGACCTGCTCCATCGAGCGGAGCCTGCAGATTCTCGGCGAGCGCTGGTCGATGCTGGTGCTCCGCGACGTCTTCGCCGGCAGACACAGATTCGCCGAGATCCAGTCGTCCCTCGGTATTGCGCCGAACCTGCTCAGCGACCGGCTCAAGCTTCTCGTCGAGGCCGGTGTGCTGCGCACGCAGACCTACCAGGAGCCGGGTAGCAGACCTCGGCAGAGCTACCACCTGACGGAGGCCGGGCACGACCTGCGGCCAGTGCTCGCCGCGCTCCAGCAGTGGGGCGACCGCCACCGCCCGCGCCCCTCGGGCCCGTCCGTCCTCCGGCGGGTGCGCGACACCAGCCGGCCGGTGCACGTCGGGTTCATCGACGACGACGGCCGCGAGGTTCCCGGCAGCGATGTGGTGATGCTGAGCACCTAGTGCCGCAGCAGGCGACGTTCGCCTCGTTGGCTGGGGGCATACTCGGTGGCGTCGGCTCGCTGCTGTCCGCCAGAATCGGCGCATGTTGAGAGTCGGTTCCGTTGTGCTGGGCGTCTCGGATGTGCCGCGTGCGGCCGCGTTCTGGATGGAGGCCCTGGGATACGTCCCGCGCGAGGAGATGGAAGGGGACTGGGTGGTGCTGGTGCCGGCGGAAGGGGCCGGGGTACAACTGGCACTCGGTCTCAGCGAGACGCCCGTCCAGGAACATCCGCGGATTCATCTGGACCTGTATGCCGGCGATGCGGCCGACCAGCTCGCCGAAGTCGAGCGGCTGGTGTCCCTGGGGGCCCAGCACGTCGACTGGGACCTTTATCCGGATGACGCCGACTTCGTCGTGCTCGCCGATCCCGAGGGCAACCGCTTCTGTGTCATCGACACCGGTCACCACTGACGGAGACCGGAGGCAGCTTGGCCGGCGGTGCGGGTGCGGGAGATCGACAGCGTTGAGGGCCGGTGGCTACTGTGGATCGCCCGCCGGGGCACGGGTGGGTGGTGACCTGGCGGCGTACGCAGATGGTGCTGCCGTCAGCTCAGGGCATGAGCGTGGCGAAGATCGCCGAGGTGATGTTCACCAGCCCGGACCGGCTCCGGGATGTGATCCATGGCTTCATCGCCGACGATCCTGAGTTCCGCGTGATCGCCTCACCTCGGCGAATCGCAGCACTGGGCGGTTGGCGGACGTGTACTCCTCCGCGATGTTGAAGACGCTGGCGCAGCGAGGGCATTCGGCCTCCCCGAAGAGATGGGCAATTCCGTCGGCGAGCGCCTCTTCCCCGTCGCGGACCACGGTCTCGTACATCCACCGTCCGATGCGGGAGAGTTCCTGGCGGGACGCCGACCGCGGGTCGCGTCGGTCCACGTCTCCCAGGTTCCAGTCCCGTATCGCCGAATAGCGCCCGTAGTCGCCGATCGATGGTCACCTCCACGCCGCAGTGGGGGCAGGCCGCGAAGTAGAAGTCGTCGGTGTATTCCCCCAGGACGGCACTCCAGTGGTACTGCCCCTCGGCCGCGAGCAGGGCGCGGAAGGCCGCGCTGCAGTCGACCGGCCGCGACTGCAGATGCCGGTCCAGTTGCCCGCGGAACTCCGTGATCGCGTCGGCGCAGTCCGCCGGCAGATCGTCGCAGCCGTGGTTTCCAGCGGAGCGCTGCAGGATCGTTCCGGCCAGTCCACGTGCCCGTTCGCTACTCGATGCGAGTCGCACCAAGCGAGGGAAGGCGGGGAAGCCGGCGGGGAAGAGGAGGTCGTGCTCGAGGCACAGCCGGTGTCCCAGCTCATCCCATGCCTCGGAGTCGTCCTCGCGCTCTACCCGCTCCAGAAGCTCAGGGACTCGATCGACATCCCCGCAGCAGTCATGCATCTGTGTCGGGTACGGCGGCACCCCGTCCAGCGTCTCTTGGATGTCGCTTCTGCACGTCGGCGACGCCAGCACTCCTGTGCCCACGTTCCCGCGCAACTTCGGCCCGACCCCGCCCCGAGGTGTGGCCGGACCGCGGGGGATTGACGAAAGCAGCACCACACACAGCTTTGACAGTTCTGGACCGGTCGTCTACTTTCTAAATAGTTGACCGGTCGTCTAGATCGATCGACCATCCCTTCCAAGCACTCCACAACGCATTCGGAGAGCCCCATGGCCACCCCCGTAAAGCTCGCAGTCGTCTACTACTCCTCGACCGGCACGATCGCCGAGATAGCCAAGGAGCTCCACGACGCCGGCATCAAGGCCGGCGCCGAAGTCCGCCTGCTCAAGGCCGGCGAACTGGCTCCCCAGGCCGCCATCGACTCCAACCCCGCCTGGGCCGCCCATCACGCTGCCACCGCCGGCATCCCCCTCGCCACGCCCGACGACATCGAGTGGGCCGACGCCGTGATCTTCGGCACGCCCACCCGCTTCGGCAACGTCTCCGCACAGCTCAAGCAGTTCATCGACACCCTCGGCGGCCTCTGGGCCCAGGGCAAACTCGCCGACAAGGTGTACAGCGGCTTCGTCTCCAGCGCCACCGCCCACGCCGGCCAGGAGTCCACCCTGCTCGCCCTCTACAACTCGGTCCACCACTTCGGCGGCGTCGCCGTCACCCCCGGCTTCACCGACCCCTCCAAGTTCGTCGACGGCAACCCCTACGGCACCTCCCACGTCGACGCCCAGGGCAACAACCCCGTCGACGGCACCACCCGCACAGCCGCACGCATCCAGGCCGAGCGCGTCATCAAGATCGCCGCACAGCTGAAGGCGGCCTGACCACCCCGGGACTCCACCCGGCATGGGCCTCTTGTCGGCGCCGCCCGCTCCCGCGGCGCCGACAAAGCCTCCCCGACAGCGCCACCGGCCCTGCCTCACCCGCGGGACAGCCGCGCCCGAACAGCGACTCCTCTGCGCCGCATCGGACTGCTCGTCAAACACGGGTCCGGGCGGCGCTTCCTCCTGTTCGCGGCCGATCACATGGATCCCCCGCTCACCGAGAAGGCCGCAGCCGACGTGCAGTGCACCGTGTTCGGCGTGGCGGCACGGCGGCCGGTCCCACCAGGCAAGGGCGCACGGTGGAGCACGAGTGGATCAAAGCCGTGCAGGAGTACGCGAGCTCGCCGCCGACACGCCCGCCCATGCGCCGGACGGCCCGATTCACACATCACTCGGGCAGCCACCGAGGGCGGAGCGCGAGCTTCGTCGGCGGGAGCGGTCCCGGCCGACCGCCCGAGCACCCGGACCTCTCCGGGCCGCCCGCACCTCGAAAGGTGTTCGAGAGCAAGGTGTGGCCCAACACTCCTTGACGAGTCAAGGAGTGTTGATATCTACTTGCACCAGCAAGCACTTCCTTGTTGAGGAAAGTACATGTTCAGGTTTTTCCGGAAGCACGAAGAGGTCAGCACCATGCCCAAGATCGGCATCATCATCGGAAGCACCCGCCCCGGCCGCAATGGCGAGGCCGTCGCCCGCTGGGTCCACGAGATCGCCGGGCAGCGCAGCGACGCCGACTTCGAAGTCGTCGACCTGCTCGACTACAAGCTGCCCATCCTCGACGAGGCCTACCCCCCGTCGATGGGCCAGTACACCCAGCCCCACACCCACGCCTGGGCGGAGAAGATCGCCTCCCTGGACGGCTTCATCATCGTCACCCCCGAGTACAACCGCTCCGTGCCCGGCGCCCTGAAGAACGCCATTGACTTCCTGTACGCCGAGTGGAACAACAAGGCCGTCGGCTTCATCAGCTACGGCGGCACCGGCGGCACCCGCGCCGTGGAGCACCTGCGCGGCATCGCCGGCGAACTGCAGATGGCCGACGTCCGCGCCCAGGTCGCGCTCTCCCTCTTCACCGACTTCGAGAACTTCAGCACCTTCAAGCCGGCCGACATCCAGCGCGACACGCTCAACACCACCCTCGACCAGGTCATCGCCTGGTCCAACGCCCTCGCCCCCCTCCGCGCCAACTGACACTGCGCAGAGATCCACCCTGAACGGCCCGAAGGCATGCCTTTCGGGCCGTTCAGCAGTGGCACGACCCACGCCGCTGCGGCGCTCCTGCGGTCCGGACGGCGTGAGGAGCAGTCGAGGCCGGCACCCGCCCGGCGGGTTCGGCGGGCGGCCGGTGTGCACCATCAGGCCCACCCGCCGAACCAACGTTCGGGGAGGTCGACGCCACCGAGCCCCGGGGCCCGACCACCCCGTGCAGGCCCACCAGGCCTTCCGCGATCGCCACTGACCGTCCTGTTGATCCGGCAGACATTGTCACTAGACGGTCGGTCGTCTATTATTTCAAGTGGCCGTCCTGCAGGCGCCTTGCGACCTGTCCCACCGCGGCCGGAACACGACCCCACCTGAGTCCGGACGGACCGGGGGCCGTCGCCGACCCGGCGCGGTCTCCGCATCCTCCGGACCCACTGCGACATGGAGACACCGACACATGCGCGTCGAGATCTGGACCGATATCGCCTGCCCCTGGTGCTACATCGGCAAAGCCCGCTTCGAACGAGCCCTGGCAGCCTTCGAGCACCGCGACCACGTCGAGGTGGTCTATCGGTCGTTCGAACTCAACCCGAAGGCCGAGGACGGCACGACACCGATCATCGACGCCGTTGCGGCCCAGTACGGGCGCACCCGCGAGCAGCAGGTCGCGCGAGAGGAGTACGCCGCATCCGAAGCGCACGCCGAAGGACTCGGTTTCCGGGTCGGCGCACGCGTCCACGGCAACACGTTCGACCTCCACCGCCTGCTGCACTTCGCCAAGGCCCGCGGCCTCCAGATCGAACTGATGAATCTCGCCCTCCGGGTGAACTTCGCAGAGGAGCGCTCGATCTACGACAGGGAGACCCTGGTGAGCCTGGCAGCCGAAGCGGGCCTCGACGAGGCAGAGGCACGCGAGGTGCTCGCCGATGCCGACGCCTACGCCCAGGAGGTACGGGCCGACGAGCGGGAGGCCGCCGAACTGGGAGCAGGTGGCGTGCCGTTCTTCGTACTGGACCGACAGTACGGCGTGACCGGCCTGCAATCCGTCGAGCTGTTCGGCCAGGCGCTGGAGCAGGCATGGCAGAACCGTCCGGCGACCCGGCACCCGGGCACTGCAGCGTGACGACTTGCCGTTCGGCGGCCTGCGAGTCCGGGCCGCGACGCCCCGCGCCGAGCACCGGGCCGCCTCACCACCAGTGACACGTACCGAATCCACCAGTGACACGTGCCGAATCTCTGGGTTGCATAAAGAAAGTCAGATGTTAGCCTGAGAGGACGCGGGCGTTTCCGCGCCTTCGTCCGAGCCGTACGTGGACGTCGGCCGGATCCGATGCCGCCGCGGTCGTGCCGGGGCCGTACGGAGTGCGGCTGTCCGAACCGTCCCGCGCGACGGCGTCCCTGCGACGAGACGACCATTTACCGAGAGCACGCCTGAACAAGGCGGCCTGTTGCAAAGGAAGCACGATGGACATCAACGGGTCAGTCGCCCTGGTGACAGGCGCCAATCGGGGCATCGGCCGCGCATTCGCCCGCGCGCTGGTGGAACATGGCGCGGCCAAGGTCTACGCGGGAGTTCGCGATCCGGCAACCGTGACCGATCAGGATCTCGTACCACTGCGGCTGGATGTCACCGACCACGACGCGGTCGCCGCTGCCGCCGAGGCCGCGGGCGACGTCTCGATCGTCATCAACAACGCGGGGATCGGGGGCGCACGCACCGGGCTCCTCGAAGGCGACTTCGCGGGTGCGCGCCAGGCGATGGAGGTCAACTACTTCGGAACCTGGGCCGTCTCCCGGGCCTTCGCCCCGATTCTGGCCCGGAACGGCGGCGGGGCGCTGGTCAACATGCTCTCGCTGGCGTCCTGGCTCGGCCAGCCGCAGTTCCCCGGCTACGCGGCCTCCAAGGCAGCACAGTGGTCGTTGACGGACTCCCTTCGGCAGGCTCTGCATGCGCAGGGCACCCTGGTGGTGGGAGTGCACGCCGGTTTCGTCGACACGGATCTCAGCGCCTGGACGGACGCACCGAAGATCGGGGCCTCCACCGTGGCCGAATTGACAATGGACGCCCTGGCCAACGACCGGCTCGAAGTCCTCGCCGACGACGAGACCAGGCGCGTCAAGGCCGCCCTTTCGCAGCCCGCGAGCACCACACCCGGCAGCTGATGCGTCGCGTCGACCGGCGACCGGCGGCGGGGCGCCAGACCCGCAGCAGATGACGTAGCGGCCGACCCAGGGCCGGCAGCAAGCCGGCCCTGGGTCGGCTGCTGCCGATCGACAGGGCCGCTTCGTCGGCCGATGACGGCACGGTTGCGTGCCCATCTCAGCGCACGGCAACTCCGGTTCGATCGGCCAGGATTTCCGGCAGCGCCGTCGGCGGCCCGCACTGTGCACGACCGATCAGCCGGTCGTTACTGCCGGGAGCTTCGAGGATCGCGTGTGTCCGAACCCGCCGCGATCCTCGCGCGAGGCGGAAAATAGTGGGCCTGCTCGGCACAGCCGCTCGTCCTTGCGGACGGCGGGAAGGCGGCCAGAACTGGCTGCTGCCCGGCCGCGCATGGACAGCCATGCGCGGCCGGGCCTGCCGGGGCGTCACGCCCCAAGCGGAGCGCATCCCGGTCGAGACTGACGCCGAGTTCCGGACCGGGCACAGTAACGCCGCGAAGGATCCCGCTGCGCTCCCGCACGTCGGGGCCGTCAGTCCGGATGCATCAGGGCATCCCTCATCGCTACCGGCACTGACGGCCACCCACGGTGCGCCCTCGGTCAGTCGAAGAGCGGACCGACGGTGCGGGTGCGCTTGATCTCGTAGAAGCCCGGCGTGGAGGCGACGGCGAGGGTGCCGTCCCACAGCTGCCCGGCCTGTTCGCCCTTGGGGGCGGGCGTGACGACCGGGCCGAAGAAGGCCACCTTGTCGGTGCCGGTGCCCGGACCCGGTACGGCGATGATCGGACTGCCGACATCCTGGCCGACCAGCGTGATGCCCTCGAGGTGCGAGGCCCGCAGCAGTTCGTCGTAGGTGTCCGTGTCGCCGGCGTCGGCAAGGTCCGCGGGCAGTCCGACGTCCCGGAGCGCCGCTTCGACGGTGGGGCGGGTCCTCGGCTGGTCCTGCAGATGGAACCGGGTGCCCAGCGCGGTGTACAGGGGTTCCAGCACCTCCGGGCCGTGCTCCTGCGAGGCCGCGGTCAGAACGCGGACCGGCGCCCACGCCTGCCCCATCAGAAGACGGATGCGCTCGGGCAGTTCGCCGAGTCGGCCCTCGTTGAGGACGGCCAGGCTCATCACATGCCAGGTGATGTCGACCGGCCGGGCCTTGCGGACCTCGAGCATCCAGCGGGAGGTCAGCCATGTCCACGGGCATACGGGATCGAACCAGAAGTCGGCCGATGTGCGGGGGTGGAAGTCGTTCACAAGGTGATCCAAACGTGGGGCGAAGCCTGCAGGGCGGGCCGGGGAAGGTTCAGCAGTCAGCGGGGAGGCCAGTAGGGGATGGCCCCGATCCGAGTATCGGTCCGCGGCAGGGACGAGGGGTGTGCGTCCCTGCCGCGGACCGGAGCGCACCGGCTCAGCGACCGGCGGTCTGGCCACCGTCGACGGGCAGGATGACGCCGGTGACGAACGGGGCGTTCTCGAGGTAGACCACCGCGTCGACGATGTCGCTCACCTCACCCATCCGGCCGACCGGGTGCAGGGCGGCGAGAAACTCGTGCGTCTCCTCGGCGTGCATCGGGGTCTTTATGGTGCCCAGGGCGACGGCGTTGCTGCGGATGCCACGGGTGGCGTACTCGATGGCCAGCGCCTTGGTGGCGGACTGCAGGCCGCCCTTGGTCAGCGAGGCGAGTACGGAGGTCACGTGGGAGTCCGGCTGGTCACCCAGGCTGCTCGAGATCTGCACGATGTGACCACCGCCCTGCTCGAGCATGCGCTCGACCGCGAGCTGGGTGATCCGGAAGAAGCCGTCCAGGTTCACGCCGAGCACCGCTTCGTAGTCGTCCTCGGTGTAGTCGGTGAAGGGCTTGGCGACGAAGATCCCGGCGTTGTTGACCAGCGTGTCGACACGGCCGAACCGCTCGACGGCCGCGGCAATGACACGCTCGGCGGTGGCACGGTCGGCGATGTCGCCCTGGACGGTGAGGATCTCACGGTCATGCGACTCGGGAATCGTGCGCGAAGTGGCGACGACGGCGTAGCCCAGCTTGCGATAGGCGGCGACCAGGCCGGCGCCGATGCCCTGCGAGGCGCCGGTGATGACCGCGACTTTCTGTACCGGGTTGCTCATGATGACCTTCTTCAGTGAGGGGAATGCTGGGACCAGTTCTAGCCGACCGGTCGTCTATCACGTTAGACGAGCGGTCGAAAAACGTCAAAGGGATGAAATTCGGGCACGATCGCAGACGCCTGGGGCGGTGCGACCGACGGGCGCCCCGCGGGTTGCGCTCAGGGGAGCGGGGCACAGCCTCGAGCCCGCGACGACGGCCGTGCGACGGAGAGTCGCGCACGGGACGGTGTGCGCGGAGTCAGGCGACGCCGGCCTTGCCCGGATCGTTGGGATGCGACTGGACGGCGGTGACCACCGAGGTCATCCACGGCCAGAGGGGCAGCGTGCCGAGCACCTTCTCGTACAGCTCGGCCTCGTCGGCGGCGCGCCACAGACCGATGCTGCGCAGTTCACCCACCGGGCGCCAGAGCCTGACGAGATGGCCCGCGGCGGCCAGCTCCCCGGCCCGGACGGCTTCGGCCGCCCGGCGGCGGTCGATCTCGGCCTGCTCGGTGCCCTCGGGGGCGGTGGTGGTGAGCTCGACCAGGAACTCCTTCATGACCTTTCCTCTCTCTGCATTCGATGGCAGCCTCCGCCGGTGCGGGGATGCACGGAAGGGGCGGTTGCACTCCCCCGGCGGACCGGGTCCGCCGAAGGCGAGCACGGTCAGGCGGACGGCCGGGCCGGGCGGCCGTGGAGCCGCGGCGGCCTCAGTGGTCGGTGGCGACCCGGGAGACGTGGTACTGGCGGATCCGCCAGCCGTCGGCATCGCGCTGCAGGACCAGCGACAGGTGCACAGGGGCCTGCCACCCGTTCGGGTCCCGGAAGACGACGTCGGCGAAGCCTCCGGCCACCTGCTCGCCGATCCGGTAGCTGTGAACGTCCCCGACGTCGGCGAAGCGGCGCTCCGCCACGGCCTCGTAGTAGCCGCGTACGGCGTCGCGCCCGAAGAGGACCTCGGGCCCGAACCCCTGGAAGAGCGTGTCGGTCGTGAACAGGTCGGCCATGACATCCGGCAGGTGACCGTCGAAGGCGGCCTTCCAGCGGCCCAGCACCTCGCGCATCGGGTCGTTCATGGTGTCAGCACTCATGGTGTCAGCTCTCCTTTGTGCAGAGCGGGGGGTGAGGCGGCACTCGCCCATGGGCGGACGCCACCCGGAACAGGGGTCGGAAAGCACTGGCGGGTCGCCGCAGCAGCGAGCTGCTGCATCCGGCCGAGCCAGGGCGGGGGCGATGGTGGTGCGGTTCCCGCACGCCGGGACGCGAGGGACCGGGTGTGCGGCGGTCGAACCGGACCGTCGCGGCCGGTGCCGGCGCGTCGCGTCTGTACAGGGACGGCCACTCACCGATCTTTAGCCGACCGGTCTAGTAAAACATAGACGAGCGGTCGTATAGTGACAACATGGGACGGACAAGTGATGCCAGAGAGAAAATTCTCAGTGCTGCGCACTCGCTCATCGAGCTGCGCGGCTATTCGGCTTTGGGCGTGGCCGAGATCTGCAAGACGGCCGGGGTGCCCAAGGGCAGTTTCTACCACTTCTTCGAGTCCAAAGAGGCGCTCGCACTCGCCGTGATCGACGAGCAGTGGGCCATCCAGCGGAGCGACTGGACCCGCCTGCTCAGGAGCGACGCGGAGCCACTGCAGCGGCTGCGGCAGCTCTTCGAGGAGACGGAGGCCGAACAGCTGGCCGGTCAGCAGAGCTGCGGGACCGTTTCGGGCTGCATGTTCGGCAATCTCACCCTGGAGATGAGCAACCAGACCGAAGCCGTCCGCAGGCGCCTGCAGGAGATCTTCGACGCCCAGGTCGAGATGGTCGATACGGTCATCACCGAGGCTCGCGAGCGTGGCGAGGTCACGGTGGGCAACACCCGCGAAGCCGCGCGATCCGTGGTCGCACAGCTTGAGGGCCAGGTCCTGTTCGCCAAGCTCTACAACAACGCTTCCCAGCTCGGCGCCCTCTGGACGAACTGCCTGGCGCTGCTGGGCGCTCGCAGCCCGCAGGTGCCGGCCGCCGTCTGACACGACGGCTGCAGGTCTCGGTCTGCAGCCGTCGGGGGCCGACCCGCGTGGCCCGGACCGGTTCGACTCGCCACGGGTCTCGACCCGGCGAGCGGTGCCACCTCACAGGAGGAACACACATGACGCTGTCGCCACTGCTCGATCTCGGGGTGAGCACCCCGATTCTCGCCGCGCCGATGGCCGGCGGCCCCACCACGTCGGCGCTGGTCACCGCGGCGGCGCGGGCGGGCGGCCTCGGGTTCCTTGCAGGCGGCTACCGAACCGCCGACGCGCTGGCCGAGCAGATCGTGCAGGTCCGCGCCGACGGCGTGGCCTTCGGCGTCAACCTGTTCGCGCCCAACCCTGTGCCCATCGACCGGGACGCCTTCCGTCGCTATGCCCGCACGATCGCACCCGATGCCCGGGCGCACGGCGTCGACGTCCTGACAGCCGGGATCACCGAGGACGACGACCACTGGTCGGACAAGATCGACCTGTTGCTGTCCGACCCGGTACCTGTTGTCAGCTTCACCTTCGGCATGCCGGAGGCAGCGGTGATCGCCGCGCTGAAGGCCGCCGGGACAGTGGTGGTCCAGACGGTCACCTCGGCCGCCGAGGCCCGACAGGCCGAGGAAGCCGGCGCGGACCTGCTGGCCGTGCAGTCCTCGGCGGCAGGGGGCCACTCCGGCACGCTGACCCCGCAGCACCTTCCGGCACCCGTGCCGCTGACCGATCTGGTGGGACAGGTGCGCCAGGCGGTGCCCCTCCCGCTCGTCGCCGCAGGCGGAGTGGCCACCCCGGCGGACGCGACCGGGGCACTGCGCGCCGGAGCCGCGGCGGTCATGGTCGGCACCGTCCTGCTGCGCTCCGACGAGGCCGGCACCTCACGACCCCACCGGACCGCCCTGGCCGACCCGGCACAGCGCCGGACCGTGGTGACCCGGGCATTCACGGGCCGCCCCGCAAGGGCGCTGCGCAACGGATTCACCGACCGCTACACCGACCTCGCCCCGGCCGGCTATCCCGCGCTGCACCACCTCACCAGCCCGATGCGCAAGGCCGCCGCTGCGGCGGGCGACCCCGAGGCGATCAATCTGTGGGCCGGCACCGGATACCGCCGTGCCACAGCCGAACCCGCCGCACTGATTCTGCAGCGTCTGGCATCCGGGCTCTGACCGGAACGGCGTGTCCGACGCCGGGCGGTCTCCGGGCGGCTCGAAGGACAGCTCCCGCCTCAGGCCAAGGGGACTCCGAGCAAGGTCTCCAACTGCGCGATCGTCTCTTCCGGGTCCTTCGCGTGGACGCCCGCCAGCCCCAACTCCGCCGCCGGCGCGAGGTACTGCTCCGTGTCGTCCACGAAGACACAGGCCTCGGCAGGCTTGCCGAGCATGTCCAGCATGAGCTGGAAGATGGCCGGTTCGGGCTTGCGCATCCCGTGCCGCTCGGAGATCACCACGGCGTCGCACAGCTGGTCCATGTCGTATCCGTCGTACAGGTTCCACGGGTCGAGGCCGACGGAGTTGGACAGGATCCCCACCGACACCCCGGCCCGCCGAGCGGCGGCCGCGGCCTTGATCATGGCGGTCTCCGGACGCAGATCCGCGAAGATGCGGCCCATGAGGTTGTCGGGAGCCACGCCGAGGCTCCCGGCTGCCGCGATGTTCCATTCCGCCTGAGTGATCGCGCCACGCTCGAGGTCGTGGGTGCGCCGGGCGCCCTCCTCGTCGAGGTAAAGCGCCGTGATGCAGGCTCCCTGCGCCAGGCCCTCGCGCTGCTCGAAGGCGAGCACGGCGGGCAGCAGCGGCGTGGTCAGCACGCCGCCGAAGTCGAGGATGAGACCGGTGCGGTGGGTCATGGCGGGAACTCCAGCTGTAGGGGCGAGGGTGTGGTGTCGATCGGCGTCTCCGGGCGCCGGCCTTGGGGCTGCGGGCCGAGGGCGCGACGTACAGCACTGCCTCCGCTCTGCACAGACGCCGAGGCGGCATCCGGAATGCGCCGGGTGTCCGAGAGGACTCCGTGCATGCGGTCACACCGTCGCCGGGGCGTTGCGCGCGAGTCGCCGACCGCACCCGAACGGCCGTACGACCACGTCTTGGTGCGCTTGTCGCTGCCCGAGCCGGGTGGTCGTCGGCTTCCGCATCTCTTCACCACAGGCGCTGACTATCGTAACGCAAGTCACCTCGGGGGCTCGAATCAACCGACCCGCCCCTCAGCTCTGCTGACGCATCGCCATGGCGGCAATCGGCGCCACCGCAGTGACACATGACGGCCGACCTCGCCCCCGACGGCCGCCAAGGCGATTTCGTCACCCGCAGGACCGTCCGGCCCGGTGACGTGTTCACCCCGGCCGCGACCTCAGGCGACGGTGGCTTCGATGGTGACCGGGATGTCGAGTGCCTTGGAGTAGGGGCAGATCCGATGGGCGCCCGCACCGAGCTCCTCGGCCGTCTGCTGGTCCACTCCACTGAGCTCGAGGTGCAGTACGGCGCTGAGGCTGTAGTCACCCGTCTCGTGCGTGTGATGCAGGGTGACTTCGGCGACGACCGCCAGATCCTTCGGGGTCACCTTCCTCTGGGCGGCGGTGATCTTGACGGCGCCCAGGAAACAGGACGCCCATCCCGCAGCGAGGAGCTGCTCGGGATTGGTGGCTCCGCCGGCGCCGCCCAGCTCCTTCGGGATTGCCAGGGTGAGGTCGAGGAGACCGTCGTCGGACGCGGCGCGCCCCCCGTTGCGACCCTCACCGGTCGCGGCGACAACGGCGGTGTAGTTCGTTTCAGTCATGATCATGCCTTTCCAGCTCGTCCCGGGCGAGATCACCCGGCATCACCTGTCTGAGTGGTGACGACTCTGGCATGCATTAAATCACCCGTCAAACAGGTGACGGAGCATTTCGTCACCCCCTTGACTGGTGACGACTCTCAAGGCATTCTGAACGAAGTGCGACCGCACGGGACCCCCAATCGACCGGCCGGCCGCCACCACATTGCAAGGAGACGATGCGATGAAACCCGCACAGGACAGCCCTGACGCCGCCGAAACCATCCGCCGCGCCCGGTTCCGCGAACTGCCGAAGCGCATCCGCCTCGAAGAGATGGTCGAGGAGCGGGCGGCCACGGTGCAGGACCCGGCACGAGACACCTACAACGCTCACCAGTGGCTCGTCCGCTACTGCTTGTGAGCCAGGCCGACCACGCAAGGAAGGATCCCGATGCGCGTACCCAAACCCCTGCTGGCAGTGTGTCTGGCGGTGCTCTCGGCAGCTGTCGGCCTGGGCTGCTACGCCCAGGTCTTCTGAGCACAACCACGGACCAACCACGGACCGACCCACTCACTGAGCCCACTACCGGCACCACCCCGGCCCGCCCCGCCGACGACGGAGCGGGCCGGACGCATGCCGGAGACCCGTCGCCGGCTCCGGCCGGAGCAGCGACCGGGTTCGCTTGACGCATTTAAGACGACCGACCATATTGGAGCGCGCAGGTCCGTCCATCGCTCCGAAGCAGCGCGGACGCGACGCGCGGACGCCCCCGGTGCTGCCCATGCCGCGATCCGGGGCTCCAGTCACCGCACCCGCCATTCATCGAGGAGAACCATGTCCACTTACCGTGCATTCGAGGTCACAGGGGCGCGGAACTTCGAGCTCGTCACTCGAGAGATCCCCACACCACCCGCCGGGCACGTGAGGCTGAGGGTGGAGAGTTGTGGGGTCTGCCACTCCGACGCGCTCGCCGTGGAGGGCATGCGGGCCGATCCGACGCAGCCGATCGTTCCCGGGCACGAGGTCGTCGGCGTCATCGACGCCGTCGGCGCGGGTGTGAGCACCTGGCACGTCGGGGACCGGGTGGGCGTGGGCTTCCTGAACGGCCACTGTGGCGAGTGCACGCCCTGCCGCCGCGGAGACTTCGTCAACTGCACCGACCAGCCCCAGACCGGGACGACCACGGACGGCGGATACGCCGAGGTGCTCGTCGCCCGCAGCAGCGGCCTGGTCCGGGTGCCGGACGGTCTGTCCGCCGTCGAGGCGGCCCCCCTCCTCTGCGCCGGCCTGACGACCTTCAGCGCACTGCGCCGGCTCGACGCCCGCCCCGGCGCCCTCGTCGCGATCCAGGGCATCGGCGGTCTCGGGCACCTCGGCATCCAGTACGCCGCCCGGCTCGGCTACCGCGTCGCGGCCATCGCCCGCGGCCGGGAGAAGGAGCAGCTCGCTGTCGAGCTGGGCGCGAGCCACTACATCGACAGCTCTGCGGAGGACCCCGGTGCCGCGCTGCAGAAGCTGGGCGGCGCCGACGCCGTCATCGCCACCGCAGCGAGCGGGGCCTCGATGACGCCGCTGGTCCCGGGCCTCGCCGCACGTGGGCACATGGTGGTGGTCGGGGTCGCTCCGGACCCCGTCACGATCTCCACGCCGGACCTCGTCCTCGGCACCCGCACGGTCAGCGGGAGCCTCACGGGCTCCTCCATCGAGAACGAGGACGGTCTCGACTTCAGCAATCGCTTCGGCATCCGCCCGATGGTGGAGACGATGCCCCTTGCGCAGGCGCCCGCAGCGTATGAGCGGATGATGTCCGGTCAGGCCCGCTTCCGGGTCGTGCTGGACATGACCGCCTGACTCCGGGACAGGGGTACCTGCGAGCCGAGGATGCACCCCGGGCCGGCACGCCGCACTGCGTGCACCAGGGCGTACCGGCCCGGGGCACACCCTGCACCTCGCGAGGCATCATTTGACCAAACCGAGGCGACCGACCATATTGCGGTGCGGAGGTGGTGTCATGGCCCGACGAAGCATGCGCGAAGAGATCGTCGACGCAGCGGTCGCACAGTTCCACTCGAAGGGATACAACGCCGCGGGCGTCAAGGACATCACCGATGCCGCCGGCGCGCCCAAGGGGTCGTTCTACAACCATTTCGACAGCAAGGAGTCACTGGCCGTCGTCGCCCTGAACCGCTACGGCGCGAGCCGGCGGATGCAGGATCTGGCGGCGTCCGACGTGGCACCGCTGGTGCGTCTGCGCAAGCACTTCGAGTTCCTGCGTGACGAGACCTCGAATGCGGGATTCACCCAGGGCTGCCTGATCGGGAACTTCGGGGCGGAGGTCGCCGACCACAGCGAGACGATCCGCGCCGGCGTCCGGGAGTCGCTCGGCCACTGGGCCTCGATGATCTCCGGTGCACTCGTCGAGGCGAAGCAGGCCGGCGCAGTGCGAGCGGACCTCGATGCGGAGAGGACGGCACGCTTTCTCCTCAACGCATGGGAGGGCACACTCATCGCCGCGCGCTCCAGCAGGTCGGGCGATGCCTTCGACGACTTCTTCGACACGGCCTTCGGGACACTGCTCGCGCCGCCTTCGGAACAGGTTCAACCGTAGGACCCACGGGTGGGCACCACCCGCCATGGCCGAGCGGGGCATGCCCCCTGCCTCCCAGAGCAACTCGGTCATGAACCGCGGCGCAGCGCACGACTGGGCGGCACAGCCGGAACGGATCATCCCGCCACCCCTGGTCGCGGGCGGACCACCCCAGCCCGGTCTTTCTTGACCGGAACGAACCGCAGAGCCACATCGTCCGGGGCATCCGAGGAGACGGACGACACGAGGCTCGCCGCGGCGACGACCGCGACATTCGGCGCGATCGGGCGCCGGTCCATGCGGTGATCAACGCTCCGAGCGGCACAGCGGCCCTCGGCAGCGGGTGACGGGGCAATCGACACCCGAGTTTCATCACCCTCTTGACAGGTGACTTTCGCTCATGTCATCGTCATCACCCTCTTGACAGGTGACAAATATGGTCGCCGTGAGCGGGACGGGTTGCTGCGGACCGCAGCTACTGCCCCGGACCGCTCGGATGCCGCGTCGGCCCCCGTCGACTCCGCCAGAAACCGAGAAGAGGCTTCATGAGCCAAGCCGTGGAATACGAGTGCGTCGTAGTGGGCACGGGAACGAGCGGCAGTGTGCCGGCAGCGCGGTTGCGTGAGGACAGCAACGCGCATGTGCTCCTGCTCAAGGCAGGCGGTTCCGTGGTGCCGCCGCCACGGTCCGGTCCTCCCGCGGGGCCCCGGCTGCCGGGCGCAACGCGCAACCGGGGAGAGCTGACGACCGCGGAATCGAGGTATCGGGGCATCGAGGGCCGGCGGATCGCCGAACCATCCGCCATGCCGTCCACCGTCTCAGGCACCACGAACACGACCGTCGGCGGCCTTGCGGAGCAGGCCGCCGAGATCTTCACCCGGCCCGGGCGGTGGTGACCATGTCCGACCGACGGAAGCAGCCGGCGGACGGCGCGCCTGTGGCGCGGCGGACCATGCTGTCGATGCTCGGCGCGGGAGTCCTCGGGCTCGCCACCGCGCCGTACGTGCAGCGCGGCTGGGAGCGGACCCTTGCCGCTGTCTCGCAGGTCGACTCCACCGGGCTCACCGGACTGCTGCCCAATCCGGGGGGTTTTCGCTACTACAGCGTCGTGGGCTCGGTGCCGCGCAAGGACGCCACGAACTACCGGCTGCGGATCGACGGCCTGGTCGACCGCCCGAAGACGTACACGCTCGAGGACCTCGGCGCCCTGCCGCAGTCCAGGGTCGTCCACGACGTGCAATGCACCGACGGCTGGCGGGTGAAGGACACCCCTTTCGAGGGCGTCAAGCTCTCCGACCTGCTCGATGCCGCCGGAGTGCGGCCCGACGGCAAGGCGATCCGTTTCACCTGCTTCGACGGCGCCTACACCGAAAGCCTCACGCTGTCCCAGGCCCGCCGCTCGGACGTGCTGCTGGCCTTGAAGATGCAGGACAAACCGATCACTCACGAGCACGGTGGACCGGTCCGGCTCTATGTGGCCCCGATGTATTTCTACAAATCAGCCAAGTGGCTGTCCGGGATCTCCGTCACCGACGAGGTCATACCCGGCTACTGGGAGGAGCGCGGCTATGACATCGACGGTTGGCTCGACGGGGCCGACAGACACGATGACGCCTCCGCCGCCTGAGCGGTCCGGGCGCATCCTCCGGTTCGGCCGGGCCGAGCGTCTGGTCCACCGCACCACCGGCTGGTTGATGCTGCTGTGTGTGGCGACCGCAGCCTGTCTGTATCTGGCGCCGCTCGCGCAGGTGGTCGGCCGCCGCCACCTGGTCGCCACCGTTCACGAATGGTCGGGAATCCTGTTGCCGGTTCCCTTCCTCCTCGGCCTCGTCTCACCCTCCTTCCGGGCCGGTCTCCGCCGGCTGAACCGCTTCGCGGTGTACGACAGACGGTGGCTGCGTGCGGTCCTCACGCGCACGACGTCACCGGGCGCGCGCCCTGCCGGCAAGTTCAACGCGGGACAGAAGCTCTACGCGGGCTGGATCGCCGGGGCGGTCCTGGTGATGATGTCCACCGGTCTGCTGATGTGGTTCACGGGCGTACTCCAGCCGATCTCCCGCACCAGCGCGATCTTCGTACACGACGTACTGGCCTGGGCCGTCGTCCTCGTCCTGATCGGGCACATGAGGATGGCGTACCGGGACCCGCAGGCGAGGCTCGGCATGCGTACGGGGTTCGTGGAGCGGGAGTGGGCGGGGATGCGGCATCCGCAGTGGCTGGAGGAAGACCGGTCCGCCCCGCATGACGGTGATGCCGGTGCGACCGTTCAGGAGCGCTGAGTCTGCGGGGTCCGAGGAGAGCGGCGCAGCGGTCGGACGCCGGCCGGCGATCACGACGGAGAGTCGACCCGGCAGCGCCATGGTCCCTCGGGCCGACTCCCCGATGCCCTGGGAACGCCCCAGACGCAACACACGGGCGGGGCCGCCGGCTGCGGCCCCGCCCATACCGTGCTGTGGCTCCGTGCGAGACGTCGAGGTGAGGGCGGGGCTCAGCGCCCCATGCCCCTCGTACCCCGCGTCGGCGGGCATGCGGGCGACTCGCATCGAATCGCCCCCATGCAGCCGTTGGTGTCAGCGCCGCAGCTCCAGCCGGTGCACGCCCCCGCTCATGGTGCCGACGTACAGATAGGCGCCGTCGGGGCTCGCCGCGAGCTTGGTGGTGTCCAGGTTCTGCAGCCCGGTCGAGACGTTGACCCAGGTCCGCCCGTTGTCGGTACTGCGCAGCACGCCACGGCCGCCCCTCGGGATGCCGTTCGACACGTATCGCGTCGTGGCCGCGTAGAGCGTCTTGCCCACGCGGGTCAGATCCGAGACACGCGTCGGGAGGCCTCCGGTGTCCGCGGTCCGGAAGGTCCGGCCGCCGTCGGTGCTCACCCGGACGCCGTCACCCCCGACGAGCAGCCGGGAACCGTCGAGTTCGATGGTGGACACGGAACCCTCGGCGACCTTTGTGACGGTGACCCCTCCGTCGTCCGACCGGTAGAGGCCATGGGCGTTGCCCAGCCACAGGCGGCCCGGATCGTGCGGGTCCGCGATCGTGGCATCGAAGAAGGCGTCGTGGTGGAGCGCCTTCCATGTCGTGCCGTTGTCGGCTGTCACGAACAGGCCTGCATCCACCGGGGTCCAGTACCCGACGAGCACGTGATCCGGGTCGGTGGGGTCGATGGTGAGCGTCGTCGGCTTCTCGGCGTAGACCGCCTTCTGCTGCCACGTCCTGCCGCCGTCGTCGCTCCGGTAGACGTAGAACGACCCATTGCCGGAACCTTCGCGGACCTTCCACACCACCTGGGGATTCTTGGGGGACACGGCCACCAGGCCGACGCTCTCCCCGAACCGTCCCTCATTGCCCGTCGCACCCCATTCAGGGGTGCTGACGGGCAGTTCGGTGCGCTGGACTCCGTAATCCGTGCCGGCCAGGAGGGTGTTGCCGGTGACCGCCAGGTCGCGCACCGTCCCGCCCTGGACGCCGATACGTCGGTAGCCGCTGCCGGACGCCGTGGCCCGGTAGAGACCGGCCGTCTGCTCGACGATCGTGAACGATCCGTCCGCCCAGCGGTCGTAGTCGAGCGGCAGGGCACCGTCCGCAGGGTTGGGAATCGACGACCAGGTACGGCCATGGTCGCGGCCGATCCAGCTCTCATGAGCCGCCGAGAGGAACACATCGCCGCCGGACATGCTGATGCCGGCGCCGACCCAGGGCTGTTCGAGCAAGGTGGACCAGGTCCGACCGCGGTCGTACGAGCCGACGACTCCGGTCCGGACGTCATAGGCGACGACGACGGAGCCGTCCGCGGCCAGTCCCCTGAGGTCGAAGCCCTCGGATTCGTAGACCTGCCGGACAGCGCCGGGTGCGCCGGAGACCACACCGGGACGCACCCAGATGCCGTTCATGGTCGCGAGGTAGAGGTCGTCACCGGCGATCGCCGCCCACTGGATGTCACCGGAGACTCCGGTGGGAGATGCGGTCCAGGTGTCGCCTGCGTCGGTGCTGACGAGGAGTCCGGCGTCGGTCACGGCAACCAGGGTGCGGGACTGCTCGTCGCTGACCAGGGCGGCGATGTGGGTATCCGGGACATCGAGGGTCTGCCAGGTGCGCCCGCGGTCCTCGGTGCGCAGGATCGTGCCCTGCGTCCTCGGAGGAGCATCGCTGTTGACGGCGTACCACCAGCGGTCCGGCTGCTTCCTGTCGATGACGACCATGCCGCTGCCGTTGGACACCGGCAGCCGGTTGAGCTGGGACCAGGTCGTGCCGCTGTCGGTGGTGAGCCACGGCCCGGGCTTGCCGGCCTGGGTGAGCACCGCCTGACGGGGCGCGCCCGGGGTGGTGGTGAGTTCGCCGCTGTCGCTGTTGGGCCCGACCGGCTTCCACTGGTTGCCGCGGCTGTCCTCGGGGGTGACCTCGAAGGCGCCGGAGCCGATGAGCCGCTGCCCGGTAGCCGTGGCAGCGTCGGCCGACACCTTGTACGCCCCGGCGTTCCGGCCGGTCACAGCGGCCCGGTACCAGTTGCCGTGGTCGGGTACGGCGGTGACCTTCATGGCCTTGCCGTGCGGCGGCGTCACGGTGACGGCCGGCGGACCGCCCAGGGCGACCGGGCTGTAGATGTACACCGTGGAGCGGCCGTCGCTGGGATCGGGTGCGGCCTGCACGATCAGATGCCGCGCGATCAGCAGGTAGGGAACGGTGATCGCCGGTCCGCTGTCGGCGGTGACGGTGAGACGTCCGCTGACTTCGGTGTCGGTGGAGGGCCGCCCCGTGTCGATCGTCACCGCGACCGTGGCGGTGCCTCCAGCCGCGATGTCGACATGCGCGGGGCTGACACGGGCTGCGCCGCTGGTCTTCAGGGTCGCGGTCATCCTGCGCGTCCCGCTGTTGCGCAGCGTCACGGTCCTGGTGCCACCGATCGTCCGCCGGGAGAGATCGGCGAGTCCGAACGAGAGCGTGGCGGGCGTGGCGGTGAGTACGGCGTTCGCTGCCGCGGCCACGTCGAGCCGGCCGGCGCCCTGGGTGGTCGGTTCCGAGCCGGTCAGTGGTTTCGCAGTGCCGACCAGCGCCGACCTCACGGCGTCCGGTGACTGTCCCGGGTGCAGCTGGCGGAGCAGGACCGCGGCGCCGGCGACGTGGGGGGAGGCCATCGAGGTACCGGACATCCGGTATTCGCCGGGCGCGTACAGGCCCGTCGGTACGGTGGAACGGATCTCCACGCCCGGCGCCACCAGATCGGGCTTCAGCTCGAACCGTTGCGAGGGGCCGCGGGAGGAGAACGAAGCGATCTGGTCCGTGGCGTCGGTGCCGCGGACGGTGACGGAGACGGGCTTGTCCGCCAGCCGGGCGCCCAGTTCCGCGTACTGGGTATCGTCCATGCCCAGGATCACGAGCTTGTCCATGCGCAGGGAATCGCCGGAGGCGCCGATTCCGGGAGCGCTTGCTGATACGGCGGCGACCCCGGGAGCGGTTGCGGTCCGCTGCGGGTCTCCGCCTCCGCCGCCCGGCGGGCCGACGAGCAGGGCGAAGGCTCCGCGCCGCTCCGCCTCGCGAGCCAGTTCCAGGCTCGGAACCGCCTGGACGAGCACGATCTTGCCGCGTACGTCGCCGGCCCGGGACCAGTCCTCATCGGTACCGAACCCGACGTCCACGAGCCGGGCGGTGACCGGCTCGGCCGGTGGGTTCGCCGACAGTCCGACACGCTTCGTCTGGAGGAGTTCGGGACGGGTGCCGGCCAGATACGCCGTGGGCAGCACCAGGTTGGTCGTGGACGCACCGACGGCGATGACCCCGTCGGCGGCCGCGGGCGTGCTCACGGTGTTCGGCCCGGGGCCGGCGTTTCCGGCGGCTGCCACCACGACAACGCCCGCGCGGGTGGCGGCCGTCGCGGCCAGGCCCAGCGGTTCGGTGCCGTCGCCGTAGCCGCCCAGGCTCATGTTGATGACGTCGGCACGGTGCGGGTTGGCCGGGTCGGCCGCCGCCTCGATACCGGCGATGATGTCCGATTCGTAGCCGCTGCCCTGATCGTCCATCACCTTGTAGGCGACGATCGTGGCATCCGGGGCGACGCCGGTGATCCCGCCGTGCTCCGCGGCCTTGCCCGCGATGATCCCGGCGACGTGGGTGCCGTGACCGTTGTCGTCCATCGGGTCGTCGTCGCCGTTGACGAAGTCGTACCCGGCAACGACCTTGTGCCCGGGGCCGAAACCGCCGCCGAGGTCGGGATGGGTGTAGTCCACGCCCGAATCGATGACGGCGACCGTCACACCTGCTCCGCGTGCGGCCTTGCCCGTCGGGTCCTTGCGCTTCCACACCTCGGGCGCGCCGATGAACGGAACACTGACATCGGTCTGTGCCCGCACGGGCATGTCCGGGACGACGGCCGCGACGCCCGGCATCGCGGACAGCCTGCCGAGTTCCCCGGCGGGAACGGTCATCGCGACGGCGTTGACCAGGAGATTGAACATGCGGACCGATCCGGGGTGCAGCCCGGCCCGCTCGGTCCGGCCGAGGAAGTCCTGCTGCCGGGATGCCACCGACCGGCGCTCGGAGGCGACTGCGGCGGCGACGGCCGCCCGCGCCCTGCCGTCGGGGGCGGCGGCGATCGCGGCGGCCCCGGAGAGCTTGACGATCACACGCCGTTCAGGACCGGTGGGTGCTGAGCCGGCAGCGGGAGGGACCCACGAGAGGAGCCCTCCGACAACGACGGCGGCGACGCCGACGTTGAGCGATCTACGCATGGTTATTGCCATGGGGAAGGTCCTACGTGGAATTACTTGCCAGGGCAATGATTCACGGTGGCCCCTTGCGGTCAGTGGCACACGTGGGCCAAGGTGTTTGAATGATCAAGGAACTGGCGGCCGTGGGGATCGGCCCGTTCGACGAGAGCGTGTACCGCGCCGTCGTCGCAAGGCACACCGCGCGCCCCGCCGAACTCGAAGCCGATCTCGGCTGCTCCTCCGAGCGGATCGCCCGGGCCCTGGACCGGCTGCACGATCAAGGGCTGGTCAGCCGGCTCGCCGGAACCCGCCGTCGCTACACGGCGATCGAACCGCGGGCGGCACTGGAAGCTCTGATCAGGCTCCGGACCATCGACCTCGACCGGGTCCGGTCAGTGGCGACCGAGCTGACCGAGCTCTTCGCCGGGGCCCAGAACGGCGCCGGAGACGAAGTCGAGATCACCACAGGCAGCGAGGAACTGGGCCGTTGGTTCGTGCGACTGCAACAGGAGGCGCGCAAGGAGGTCATCACCCTTGACCGGCCGCCGTATGCGCTGACCACCTCCAATCCGCTGGAGGCCGCCGCACTGGCCCGCGGCGTGGTGTACCGCTCGGTCTACGCCCCGGAAGCCCTGGAGTGGCCGGGCGTCCTCAGCGACATCCGAGGACTCGTTCACCACGGCGAACAGGCACGGGTGCTGTCCGGGCTGCGGGTCAAGCTGGCCATAGCCGACCGCCGGCTGGCACTGATGCCGCTCTCACTGGACCTCACGGACGTACGCGCTGCCGTCATCCGCCCCTCCGCTCTGCTCGACGCACTGATCGACTACTGGGAGATGTGCTGGCGGCAGGCCACTCCGCTCGACGCCCCGGGCGAGGACCCGATCGGCGAGGAGGACCGTCAGCTGCTCATCCTTCTGGTCAGCGGCCTCAAGGACGAGGCGATAGCCCGGCAGCTCGGCTGGTCCGTACGCACCATGCGGCGCCGTATGAGCCGCCTGCTCGAGTTGCTGGGCGCGGCCAACCGCTTCCAGGCCGGGGTCATCGCATCCCGCAACGGCTGGCTGTGACGCCGGCGGGCGCCGACGGCCCCTGCAAGGCCGACAGTCCCTCAATCGCCTGCTGTTCACGGAGCCCCTGCTCGACCCGGCCGCTCCACCGCCCGTGTCCCCCACCCGTCGGGGCTGCTGTGAGCCACGGTGACATGCCTGTCGGGAGAGCCTTCTGCGCCGGACGGGGGCGGCTCCGGCCGGAGGGGGCAGCGCCCCTCTCAGTGGTGCCCCGTCCCACCCTGCATCGCCCGCCGCGTCCTGGGTCGTGAGCGGGTCGGGGCCCGAGCAGTGGGGAGCCCGGGCCCCGAAGGCGGCGCGCAGCGCCACCGGTTCGGTGGGGGACGGTCAGAACTGCTGGACCCAGTACGGGGAGACCTGCATCCAGCCGTTGCCGCGAGCTCCGTTCAGGGTGCCGGTGGAGTTGGCGGCGAGCGTGTACCACGAGTCCACGTAGTCGGGGTCGTTGGTGTACCAGGACGCGGGAATGGCATCCAGGATCGCATTCACCAAGGGTATGTATGCGCCCTGGTCCGTGATCGTCAGCAGCGCGTCCGCGATGGCCTTGGTGAGCGCGGCGTAGTTCGTGTCGCCGTCGTCCTCCATCATGACCACGTCGGCCAGGTTGTACTTGTAGTTCGACCAGTTCACCAGGATCTGGTTCGGGTAGTACGTGTGGTGGTCGGTGTCCAGGTAGGGCATGTCGACCGAGTCCACCCGCACCTTGCCGTCCAGCCCGAAGCCGCTGACCAGCGAGAAGACCTCCGCGTCACCCGAAGTCCACGGTTCTTCGTCGTCGTTGAGGGACACCGCGTCGACCTTGGTCGTCCAGAAACCGCCTGCCGCGCTCGTCGCCTTCGCCGTTGCCCGGTTGGTCGCCGATGTGCTCAGGCCGTCCTTCGCCAGTTCCTTGTTCAGCAGGCCCAGGCCGGCCGCCACCGCCTTGGACACGTCCAGATCGATCACGTACACCGCTTGCTCCGGTGCCTTCGTCGCGTCCAAGGTGTGCGCCCGGCCCCGGCTGTCGTACGCCGTCACCGTCGTCGCGTCGTCATCCTGCGTCGTCACCGCCACCAACGGGCTTGTCCCCGACGTCAGTTCCTTCTTCATCGCGTCGGTGCCCAGGCGCAGCCGCAGCAGTGAGCCCACGCTGCTGTCCAGCCCCTTCGCTGCCACGATCCGCCGGTCGGCGCCGGCCACCGCACTCGACAGACCCTTGCCCGCCGCGCTTGCCGCACTCGCGGTCACCGCGCGTAGATCGACCTCGTTCGACTTCAGTACCGCCGAACGCAGCTCCTCCCGCCACTGAGCGTTCGCCAGCGACGCGGCCACTTCCTTTGCCGTCCGGTCTTCGATACGGGTCACCGTCGACGAGGGCTCGGCCGTCGGGGTCTGCGACCGTGCTGCCGCGCCGGCCGCGGGTGTAACGGCGCCTGCCAGCGCGACGACCGTCGTGGCGCAAAGGGTGAGCGCCAGGGCGTTGCGTCGCGTCATACGTCTGTACAAGGTTCCTCCTGTGAGCGTGCGGCGCCCCGTGTCGTGGCGGGACGTCGACGAATGGGGGGTGCGGCGCCCCGCGTTGTGGCGGGACGTCGGCCGAAAGACGGTGCGCGTTCAGGATGGAGCCGGGTTGCCACCAGCAGGTCTATGCGAGTAGAACCCGCGGTGACTAGCATGTGCATGACGAGTGCGCTGCACAAGAGGGCGTGAGCAATCCATGAACAGCCTTGGCACCGAGGGCCAATGACGTTTCGTCAGCTTTGCGGTCGACACACCGAACTTGACCGGCTCCATCCAGTGAACGGGAGGGATCACCAACCGGGAGCAGCCGGGGATCCCGGAGTCCCGTCCATGGATCACACCAGGGCAGACCACACTGACCGTCGCCGCGAGTGTGGCCGACCGGGTCAGAAGGTGTCCGGGGCGCTCCATGGCGACCTGGCCTTCTGTACTCGGCCCCGTGGACGTCGCACGATGACCGGGGATCAGGCGCCGACGAGCCCGCCTATGCGTCGCAGCCACGCGTCGGGAGCTGCGAAGTCCGGCTCCGTGGGGCCGAGCGTCCTGCTGCCCCGTCGACGAGCCGCTCCGAAAAGGAAGGAGTGGTCCGTCGACATCGAGAAAGAGCAACGGGCGTTCAGAACCGGTCACGGCAGCACGACAGCGACTCGCCCCGATGGGCCCTGAGTTGATGACGAGGTCCGACAAGGACCGTTGCCACCCGTCAGCCCGCGGACCGGGGACGCATCAGGCAGCGTGCGCCCTGACCCCTGACCGACATGGTCGCGAGTGACTGCCTCTGGTGCACTCCTGTGTCAGAACGGCGGTATCTGCTCGGGTACGAGCCCAGCCTGGCGGAGGAGGCCGTACAGGTCGGTCTCGCCCCAGAACTCGATGATCCGTCCATCTCGGAGCCGGTAGGACTTGACGCCCGTCATCGTGAGGTCCCGGCCGCTGCGGTCGTGGGTGTAGGTGAGGGTGAACGCCACAGTGACCCGGTCGCCGGCCGCGAAGAGATCGTCCACCTGGACTCGGCAGTCGGACAGGCCCGGCGTCAGCACCGCTCCCTCGGGGTGATGCCGCCCCTGGCCGTGAAAGCCCGCGCCGTGAACCAGGACATCCTCGGCGACGAGCTCTTCGAGCTCACCGACGTCCCTTGTTTCGAAGACCCGGAGGTAGCGGCGGACGACATCAGCGTTCCGCCCGGTGATGGCTTCGACTGAGTCGGACATGCAAGGACGGTACCCATCGCCCGATCGGATTCGCCAGTGCACGTCCCCGTCCGTCCCCCCGCACACACGCCGCCGGGGCCGTCCGGCGGAGCGTCCACAGTGACCTGCGGCGGAGAAGGTGAGGGTCCGGCGAACGACTCCGGGCGCGCACCGCCGCGGACCGCCGGAAGGCACTCCACGCCGCCGCCTGTCACCTGCACGACGTGAGCCCACCGCCTCCCTGCCCGGTGGAGGCGACCGCAGACCTGCTGTGGCTCTGGTTCGGCCCCACCGGCCGGCGCACGCTGTTGATCGAGAGCGGCTGGTCGTGGGATCGCCGGGCGATCGGCCTGCACCGGCTGCGGGCAGTACCCCGCCACCACGACACGTAGAACTCGGGTGCGGAGGAAGTTCCGTCAGGAGTCAGCGGGGCACACCGATGGGGACAGGGCGCAGAACACTGCGCGTGTGATCGTGTCGCACCCTGGGATGTACGAGTGCGCCGCCAGTCATCCACCGGCCCTCCCCCACAGGCGGTCGACGGGTCACCGCGGGCCCCTGACACCCCCGTTCCGAGGTCGTTCCGTCGTTCGATATCGTCACAGCCGCCCATTTGCCCTCTTCGGGAGGGATGGTGGAAAACCGAGTGCGACAGGACGGCGCCCGTGAACGCGATGCCCGGCTCGATGGCCGAAGACCCCGACAGCGGAATGCTGCTGATCCCTGCGAACGACCCCGAGTTCTCGCACGGCGTGGCTCTGCGGGACGACGCGGATGCTGCCTACCGCTCGTTCATCCGTCACAGCCTTTCGGCAGGCTGGGAGAAGAACATCTTCAGGGCGGCCATGGCCGGGCGGTCCGAGAAGCAGACGGTCGTGCCCGTGCTGGTGCAATTCGTCCCCCGCCCGGACAACGACTACAACCCCAAGGCGATCAGCGTGGCCGCCCCGCCGCCCTTGGGAGGTACGGACCACGAGCGGCACATGGGCTACATGTACGACCGGAACCTGGTGTCGCTCGGCGGCCCTCTCCGAAGCCTGGTCGCCGTCTCCGACCGCCCGGTCGGCTGCCACGCGCTCGTCGAGGTCCATGAGGTGGACGACCGCTGGGGCGACGTGGAGGAGCAGCTCGGCGATGCCCTCACGGTTCAGGGTTCGGGGCGCACATACTCGGTGGGCTCCCTGCGCCTCAGGCTGCCGTGGTGGGAGGACCTCCAGGCGGTGGTGGTCTCCCACACGCGCAGGGTTCGGCCGGATCTGGTCCTGCCGTTCATCGGCCACTGGACGTCCTACAGCCCGGGCGCCCGTGAAGAACTTCTTCGCCGGATCGACCGGAAGGAATTCCCCGTGACCCTCCGGGTCGAGAAGGGCACGCTCCTGGCCTGCTACGAGGACCTCGAGCTGTCCGTCCTGGTGCCCAGCGGCAGGGACTTCTTCGACCGGACGATGCAACGGGTTCAGGAACTGGGCGGTACGGCCACGGCCCACGCCGAGGAACATCAGGGGGCGCTGATGTTGTTCGTGGAGGACAACTCGACGCTGCCCGGCACCTGATCCGCCGAGGCCGCGTCCCATCCCGTCGCCGGGGCCGCGCGGTGGGCACGGACCCGGTTGCCATCGCGCTCAGGGCCGCTCGCGCTGGAGGGCCACGACGGCCATGTCGTCGTCCAGCGGACCGGCCACGTGGGCCTGCAGGTCCTCGGTCACCGCCTCCACGAGCTTCCCCGGGCACCGGTCGGCCCAGGCTGCGGCGCGCTCGAGCAGCGGATAGAAGGTGCCGTGCCGGTCGCGGGCTTCGGTGACGCCGTCGGTGTAGAGCAGCAGACGGTCGCCCGGGGCGAAGGCGAAAGTGGTGGGAGTGTAGGCGCTCTCGACCAGGCTCCCCAGGCCCAGGGGCGGTGCCGGCTGGGCGACGCTCAGAAGAGTCGCGGTGCCGTCGTGCAGCAGGAGCGGGGGGAGGTGCCCACAGCTGACGATGTGTACAAACGGTTCGCTGTCCGGAATCTCGACGACGGCCGCTGTCACGAACCGTTCACCGACGTCGGCGTCGGCCCGCGGGTCGGAGTACTCCGCCAGGCCCCAGCGAACGCTCGCCTCCAGAGTGGCGACCAGCTCGGGCAGCGGCGCCTGCCGGTGCGCCGCGGCGCGGAAGGCGCCGAGAACCGTCTCGGAGTCGCCGATCGAGCCGAGGCCCTTGCCGCGTACGTCGCCGATGAGCAGTCGCGTGGCGTTGCCGGCGCGGGCCACGGCGTACACGTCACCGCCGAGGCGCGCTCCCGACTCGGCGGACCGGTACGCCGAGGCGATGGCAACCGGTCCGACGCGCTTGGGCAGCGATCGCAGCACGACACCCTGAGCCGCCTCGGACACCCGGCGCAGGCCCGCAATCTCGAACTGCCCCCGTTCCCGCAGATGACTGATGAGCACCAAAAGCACCGAGAGCAGGACCAGGGAGGCGAGCTGCACGAGGACGTTCTCGGTGCTCAGAGTCCTTCGCTCGGCTGCGGCAGCGACAAGTGCCAGCACAGCCAGGAGGGCGATCGCCGCGCCACGCCGGGGGCCCGAGAAGGCGGCGACGAGTGCGACGGGAACCACCAGGAAATGGGCGAGGTGAATATTCTGCGGCAGGAAGAAATCCGCAATCGGCACGGCCACGATCAGCCCCGCCGACACCACGGGCAACACATACCCGCCCGCCCCCCTGGGCTCCCGCATCGTCGACAGACGGGACCACCAGCACACCAGACTCATCCCTTACCGCGCTCTGATCCGGCGCGACCGAGGACACTCGTTCTGTCTTTGGTGCCAACGCGAGAAGGAACCGTTTTCTTCCTGATGAATGCTGTCCTCCTGCGCAACGGTCACAGTCAGGCGTCCTTCGGCGACGCCGAGCTTCGAGTCGCGGCCACAGGGGTTGCGGGGGCGGAGGTGAAACCTGAGACAGTCACGGGCAGTGTCGGACGCGCTGGGCCTTGAAGACGCGGAGCCATACCTCGCTGACCCTGTCTGTCCTGCACCGGGCGCCGGATTCCTGCCTGGTCATCGGTCCGGCGTCCGCGGCATTGCTGTCGGATACGACCTGTGGCGCACCGTTTCCGTGGGTGGATGCTCGACCGCTGAGGGCAGTCCCCCACGCTGGATCGGCTGCGTCGGATCCGGGAGCCGGAGATCCGCGAGCGGCAGGAAGCCCGGGCCGGGGAGCGCGCGGGCCGAGCGATCCTGGAGGATCCAGCCGTGACGGACCGGCAACATCGCGATGCTGCACCGTGCGGGGGGACTTCCTTGCCGTCTCGCCGCGTCGACCTGCACGAAGGCCGTGCTGTCACCGACCCCATCGGAGGGTCTACCGCGTCAGTCCCGCGCGCACCCGGGCTGTTCGCACGGCGGCGGACAGTGCGTCGATGTCGTACGCACCGCGGTGCAACAGGCCGTTGATGAAGAAGCTGGGGGTTCCTGACACCCCGCTCAGGTCGGCCGATTCCGTGTCCTCGGCGACCCGGACAGCCCCCGCGTGTGTGCGCAGACTGCGATGGAAGCGCTGGGTGTCCAGACCCAGTTCGGTCGCGTAGCGCATCAGGTCGGGCGCCCGGAGTGCCCCTTGGTGCTCCAGGAGAAGGTCGTGCATCTGCCAGAAGGCCCCCTGATCCGCGGCAGCCTCGGCCGCCTCGGCGGCGAGTTGCGCGCTGGGATGGACGTCGGTGAGCGGCAGATGCCGCCACACGTAGCGCAGATCGCCGAAGTCGGCGAGAAGGTCACGGACCACGGATTCGGCCTGGCCGCAGTAGGGGCATTCGAAATCGGCATACTCGACCAAAGTCACCGGAGCGGTCATCGGGCCCCGGACATGGTCACGATCGGGGTCGACCGGGACCGCGAGATCGATCACCCTCTCGGCCGTGCCGAAAATTGCCCGTGCGCGCCGCCGCGGCGGCATGAGGCTGATCGCCGTCGCCACGAGGCAGGTTGCGAGGAAGGAACAGACCACCGCGCCCAGGATGCCCACCTTCGCCTCTTCGAGCCGGTCTCCGTCGAAGGCGAGCGCTGAGATCAGCAGGGCAACGGTGAACCCGACCCCGGCGATCGTGCCGCCCCCGGCGAGGGCGCCCCAACCGACCGGAGGCCTCAGCCGATTGCGGCTCAGCCGGGTGAGCAGCCAGGAGGCACCGGTGATGCCCACCGGCTTGCCGGCCAGATAGCCGAGCAGGATGCCCAACGTGACCGGGGACGTCGCCGCCCGTGACAGCAGTCCCGCGTCGAGGGTGATACCGGCGTTGGCGAGGGCGAACAGTGGCACGATCACATAGCTCGTCCATGGGTGGTACAACCGCTGCAGCCGTTCGTTGGGCGACAGCGCCGACGCGAGTCCGTGGCGCACCGAACGCTCCAGTTCAGGCGTGGGCTGCTCACGGAACGAGATGAACAGATCACTCGCGCGTTCCAGGTCGCTGCGCGCCGCCGGGTAGGCATACGTCAGCAATCCCATGGCCAGGCCCACGACCACCGGATCGACACCGGACTTGAGCAGGGCGACCCAGGTCGCGACCCCCATCAGCAGAAACGTCAGTCCGTGGCGCACGCCCACCGCCCTGACCAGCAGGATCAGGACGAACAGGGCCACGGCGGTCAGCAGGGCGGGGACGGTGATGTCCTCGCTGTAGACGAGGGCGATGACCACCAGGGCCAGCAGGTCGTCGACCACGGTCACCGTGAGGATGAACGTGCGCAGCGCCACGGGGAACCGTCGTCCCAGGATCGCCAGCATGCCCAGGGCGAATGCGGTGTCCGTGGACATGGCCGCCCCCCATCCGCGGGCGGAGTCGCCGTCCGCGTTGAACGCGAGGTAGATCCCGACGGGAACGATCATTCCCGCGAGCCCCGCGGCCAATGGCAGCATGACCCGCTGCCGCTCCCGTAGCTCGCCCATGTCGAACTCCCGGCGCGCTTCCAGCCCGATCACGAAGAAGAAGAACGTCATCAGGCCGCTGTTCACCCACTCGCGCAGGTCCAGCGACACCCCTGCCGATCCCAGAGTCACCGACAGATGCGTCTCCCAGAAGGATGTGTACGCCCCGGGGGCCGCGTTCGCCCACATCATGGCCGCCACCGTGGCGGCCAGCAGCACCGCCGCACTGCCGGACTCGGTCGTGAGGAACGCGCGCAGCGGTGTCCGGCTCCCCGGGGCGTGTGTGCTCTGCTCCCAGAAGGGAGAAGGGGAGGAAAGATCATGTGTCACGGGGCCATCATCGCGTGCCGAATGACGTCGACGATGCACTGCTCGCCCGGCGTCCCTCGTGGTTGCTGTCGGATTCGCCCTTCGACGATGACCACGGGGCGACCCGGGCACCCGAAGGAGCCGGCCTGGCGGCGAACAGCGCTTGGTGGTCGATCCGCGGTGTCGTCGTCCTTGTGACTGCAGGAGTGGAGGACCCCGGACGAGGCATGTGCCCTTCTTCCGGTGGCGGCCGGCACTCGGACCGGTGCTGATCGGGTGTCCGCAGCGCCGGTGCGCGGCCACGCCGGGATTCCCGAGCTCCGACAGGTCGACCTGCGACTGCTCGACGAGGAGCCCGGAAACCGATTCACCTGGTGGCTCGTCCTGGGAGGCGAGGCCAAGTGGATGGGAAGCCATAGTGGAGCAGGCGGACAGCGGTGCGACTTCGACGGTGCGCGCTGCAGCGCAGCGGTGGGCGAGGCGTGGAGCTCCGGGCGAGGACGCGAACAGCGGCGTCAGGGGCCGGTCGGCCTGGGCGCGGGGGCGGGTGCTCGCCGCGCTCGCGGTGCTGACGGCCGGGCTGCTGGCGTTCCACCGGGCCGTGCCCAACTCCGTGGGCCGCTCGGGCAGTCTGCTGGAAGCGTTCCTGCCGTGGCTCGGACTGGTGATCGTGGTGCTGCTCGGCGTGGCGCTGCTGCGCCGTTCGGCCATCGCGCTCGGGGCCCTGCTCATGCCGGTGGCGGGCTGGATGTACCTCTTCGGGGGCCTGTTCCTGCCCGAAGCGAAGCCCGGCACGCACGACCTGGTCGTGGTGCAGCACAACGTAAGCGACGAAAGCACCGACCCGGCAGGCACCGCGCGCGCCCTGGCTGATGCCGAGCCCGACCTCATCGCACTGGAGGAGTTGGTGCCTCCGGCGCTGCCGGTCTACGAGAAGGCCCTCGCCCCGGACTACCCGTACCACACGGTCCGGGGCACGGTCGGACTCTGGTCGAAGCATCCGCTGACCGGCACCCGGCTGTTGGACATCAGACCCCAGGGGATCGCGGGGGCCTGGAGTCGCGGGCTGCGGACGGTGGTCCACACCTCGCACGGCGAGATCGGGGCATACTTCGCGCACCTGCCCTCGGTCCGGATCCGGGCGAGCGGTCTCGCATCCTCCCGGCGCGACGAGAGCGCCGAACTGCTGGGCAAGGCCGTCTCCGCCGAGAAGCTGAAAACGGTGATCCTTCTGGGCGACCTCAACGGCACGGTCGACGACCGCGGGCTGGCCCCGCTGACCTCACGGATGAACGTAGCGGAACGCGGCTTCGCCTTCAGCTTCCCCGCTGCCTTGCCGCTGGCCCGTATCGACCAGGTCATGGCCCGTTCGGCGACCGTCGCCGACTTCCAGACCTTGCCCGCCACCGGCAGCGACCACCTGCCGGTCTCCGCCCGGATCACGCTGGGCTGAAGAGCCGGTCTCGGTGACGGCGAACCTGTGTATGTGACAACCAGCGCGTTCCGGCGCACGCGTTGCGACCGGGCGTTGCAGTCGGCCCGTTCGACCAACCGCAACGCCCGCGCTCGCCCTAGGTGCTCCGGTACGTGAGCAGATCCCCCGGCTGGCAGTCGAGGACCTGACAGATGCGGGTGAGCGTGCTGAAGCGGATCGCGCGGGCCCGGCCGTTCTTGAGAATGGACAGGTTCACGTTGGTCACGCCGACCCGGGAGGCGAGCTCCGCAAGAGTCATGCCGCGCTCGCTGAGCATACGGTCGAGATGGACCTCGATCGCATGGCTGTCGTTGTCGTCCGCCGCCATCACACCGTCCCTTCCAGATCCTCCCGCATGGTCACCCCGGCACGCATGATGCGGGCGAAGGTGAGGATGCCCAGAGCCGTGAAGACGAGAGCGTAGGGCAGCTGCAAGGATCCCAGCCAAGTGCCCGCGTCGAAGGTGTACTCCTGGGCCAGGGTCGCCAGTAGAGCCGCATGCGCGCCCGCTTCCACCACCTCTGCGACCAGGCAGCCGCACAGCAGCCACCAGCCTGCGATCTGCAGGTGCTTCGCCGTCCGTGCGGTGAAGACGCCGTGGCGTGAGGCGCCGCCTATCAGGCGGTTGAGCAGAAAGAGGACGCCCAGGACCAGCAGCCACGAGGGGAAGCCGCCGAGGAAGTCGAACAGCCGCTGGGCACTGTCGGCGTGATCGGTGCAGTACGACGGGCGGGCCATGACCTCGACCCCTGCATGGGGTCGGAACACGCCGGTGAACCCGTCCGTGCCGAAGTCCGAGCGGGACTCGGCACACACGTCCGGACCACCCCACTGCATGTGCAGCTTGGTGCCGACCAGAGGTCCCACGGCGCCGGCGACGATGCCCACGAGAGACAGTCGGTAGGCACCCCGGATCACAGTGGCGACCGGCTCCAGCAACCTGGACTCGGCACGGCCGTCATGTGACGGCGGTCCGTCCGGCAGCTCGGTCCCGTTGGCGCTCTCCACTTCGGCAGACATCCGCAACTCCACATATCGAATATCGATGTTATCGAAGAACGATAAGAGCAACTCTGCCGATCGTCAACACCGTTGAGCATCCGTCAACAACCGCCTCACTCCCCGACTCGGGCGGGGCATCACACGGGCCACCGCACACGGGGACACGCGCCGCATCCACGGCGTGACCCACGCCCTCACCAGCGGCGCATCCATGGCAGTGCGCGATTTCCGGGCCTCAGGCCGACACGGTCAGGCGGAGGGCGCGTACCGATCCGACGCCTTCGGACAGCGCGGAGGGCGTATCAAGCACCCTCTCGGCACCATCTGGTGGGTGGTCAGCTGCGTTGAGGACATCTCCGAGGACGAGATGTGGCGGCGGCTGCAGGACCCCGCATACGCCGAGGTCATGCGGGTGGCTCAGGAGACGCTGGACGCCGAGCTCAGGGGTCGGTGCCGCGGGCCCAGCAGTGCGCTCGTCAAGACATGTCCGACGACGCCCCGCTTCGAGACCGAGCTGTCATAGCATCGTCGAGACCGCGATCCCCATGAGCCAGGAGGCACCGTGAGCACGCTCGTCGACCGGCCGAACACCGCCCTGCTCGTCATAGACGTGCAGAACGGCGTCATGAAGGAGGTACATGCCCGGGACAACGTCATTGCCAACATCGGCACACTGGTCGACAAGGCGCGCGACGCCGGCATCGACGTCGTATGGATCCAGCACAACAGCGACGAACTGCCCCGGGACAGCAAGAGCTGGCAGTACGTGGCCGAACTCGTGCGGCGCGATTCCGAACCCCTGGTGCAGAAGGCCTACGGCGACTCCTTCGAGGAAACCGACCTGGAGTCGGTACTCGCCGCGCGCGGCATCAGTCGACTCCTTGTGTCCGGCGCGCAGACCGACGCGTGCATCCGCTCGACGCTCCATGGCGCGATCGCTCGCGGCTATGACGCCACGCTGGTGAGCGACGCCCACACCACGGAAGACCTGTCACCGTACGGAGCGCCATCGCCCGACAAGGTCATCGCCCATACGAACCTGTACTGGCGGTACCACACGGCGCCCGGCCGGACCGCGGGCACGGTCAACACCGCCGACGTCGACTTCGCTGTGAAATCGAGCACCTGAGACAGCGCACGACCGGCGTCGGAGCAGTTCTGCGCGCAAGGACCCCTTCCGGCGAGACCCCGGCGGCCGCAGGAGCGGCGGCGCACCCGACCACTGATGCGGGCTGCTCGGTACCGACTCGGGTGTCTCTGCCGGACCGGCCACGGGCGCCGCCGGCCCGTGGCCGGCACGCTCGAATGCGTGGCCGACGGCGATGATCGCCGTCGGCAGAGGCATCGGCGCGGAATCGCGGTCCGGGGTACAGACGGGATCCGTTGCCCATGGTGGTCACGCGCATCCGGATGAACACTATGAACGCAATGAACAGGGGTGTGGCCCCCGGTTTGTCGTCTGCCTAGCATCACAGGCCGCGGCGTACGGTGCGTCGCGAGGACGTGGAGCCGCGCCTTGAACAAGTCCAGCACGCCCACACGCATCCCCGACCGGCCCCGATCCCGCAGACGCCGCACAGCAGGGCCGGCCGCCTGCCTTGCCACGACGGTCGTCGTCGGGGTGCTCAACGCCGTTCCGAGCGCTCAGGCGGAGACCGGTGGTCCGGCACCGGTCGCATGCCCGGCCCGTCTGGCTGATCGAGCCACGTGTTACACGGGCCAGGACACCAACGGGGCCTCCTACGCGATCGCGATTCCCAGGGAATGGAACGGATCGCTCGTCATGCATGCCCATGGTGGTCCCGACCTGGGCGAGGGTTCCGACCCCGAGCGCAGCGTCGGTGACCTGGACCGGTGGTCGGTGATGGTCGACGAGGGCTATGCGTGGGCGGGGTCGTCCTACCGTCGTGGCGGCTACGGTACGCGGATGGCGGCCGCCGACACCGAGAACCTGCGCCGCCTGTTCGTGTCCGAGTTCGGCAAGCCGGAGCGGACCTTCGTGCACGGTCAGTCCTGGGGCGGGAACGTCGCCGCCAAGGTCGTGGAGACCTATGCGAAACCGCATGGCCCGTACGACGGAGCGTTGCTCACCAGCGGTGTCCTCGCCGGCGGTTCGCGGGGCTACGACTATCGCGTGGATCTGCGCGTGGTCTACCAGTACTACTGCCAGAACCTGCCCCGCCCCACCGAGCCCTCGTACCCGCTGTGGCAGGGGCTGCGCCCCTCGTCGACCCTGACGGCCACCGGGCTGCGGGCCCGTCTGCAGGAGTGCACGGGTTACGCCTCTGCCCCGCAGGAGCGGACCGCGGTGCAGCAACGCAACCTCGACGACATCCTGGCTGTCACCAGGATTCCGGAGCGCACCCTGGAGTCGCACCTGCGCTTCTCGGTCTTCACCTTCCGCGACATCGTGCACAACCGCCTCGGCGACCGCAATCCGTTCAGTAACCGGGATGTGCGGTACGTCGGTTCGCATGACGACAGGGCACTCAATGCCGGCGTCGAGCGGTTCTCCGCCGACCCTGCCGCCGTCCGCGATCTGTCGTACGACAGCGACCTCACCGGCAAGGTCTCGATCCCGGTCCTCACCATGCATGCCATTGACGACCCGACGGCGTTCGTCGAGCACGAGGCGGCCTATCGCGCCACCGTCGAAGGCGCCCACCGGGACAAGAACCTCGTACAGACCTTCACCCGCGAATCCGAACACAGCGAACTGAGCAACTCCGAGTACGCCAACTCCATTTCCGCCCTGGATCGCTGGGTACGCACCGGGAAGAGGCCGACTCCCCGGTCGATCGCCGCGTCCTGCCCCGCGTTCGACCGCACCTACGGCACAGGATGCTTGTACGACGCGGACTTCCATCCCTCCTCGTACGCTTCACGCGTCAGTCCACGCCCGGGCGCACTGAACTGGCCGGCCATGACCGCAGTGCAGGAGAAGGCGTGGAGCCGGATCCCTGACGTCGGGATCGCTCCGTGAGGCGGGTGGCGGCGCGGCCGGATGGCCCCGTCCGCGGGCCGCCAGGGCTCACCCCCGAATCGACCGCAACGACCGCCAACCGCCCCTGCGTTGGTCAACACCCCCTCGGATCCCCACTGCCCGAGGTGTCCGCGTGGACGCTACGATCGGGCCGTGACGATCACGTACGAGTGGCGAGGCGACTTCGACGACACCTCTCTCGACGCGTTGCACGCCGAAGGTTTTGGCCATCCGCCCAGCGAGGTCGCTTGGCGGGAACGGCTGGAGCGTCACAGCCTCGGCTGGGTCTGCGCATGGGAGGGCAGCTCTCTGATCGGCTTCGTCAACGTCGTCTGGGATGGCGGAACTCATGCCTTCATCCTGGACACGGTGGTGGCTGAGCAGTACCGGGCGAGGGGAATCGGCGCCGCGCTTGTCGCAACCGCAGCCGAGGAGGCCCGTGCCGCGAAGTGTGCATGGCTGCACGTCGACTTCGAAGAGCACCTACGACCGTTCTACTTCGATGCCTGCGGTTTCAAGGAGACGGCGGCAGGTCTGATCGCCCTGTAGCTCCGAGGCCCACAACCCTTCCCAGTGACCACCCACCCACCGGTGAGACATGGCTTCGCAGGGCGGCTGCGCCCCCGTCGTGCCGGGCGGTGATCGCAGGTGTTGTGGCCGATGGACGCCTGCGAGCCGCATTCTCGCTGGTGGAAATGGTTTGCCCGGCAGAGTGTCACGTGGGTAGCGTCGCCGTCCGTGACCGCGACTCTGTGCACCGACCGCCTCCTCCTGGACAGGTACCTCCCCGAGGACGAAGAGGGCTTCGTCGCCCTGTTTCAGGACAGCAGGGTGTCGCGGTGGATGGGTGACGGCCCCGCTTCCGAGGCGGCGAACCGGGCCCTGTTCCGGCGGATCTTCACGAAGGTCTACGCCCAGGACCTGTTCGACGTCTGGGCCGTTCGTCGCGACGGTCTCCTGGTCGGGCACGCCGAGATCAAGCCGAGCGACGTGGTACAGGGCTACGAGATCATCTACGCGCTGGCTCCCGAGGCGTGGGGATCCGGCCTGGGCAAGGAAGTGGCCGAAGCGATCGTCGCCCACGGCTTCCACACGCTCGGGCTGACCGAGGTGTACGCCACTGTGGCCGCACCGAACAGAGCCTCACTGACTCTGCTGGACAGGATCGGCTTCGAGCACGTCCGGGACATGGCCGAGGACGACGGCAGCACCACCCGCGTACTGAGGCGTCGTCCGGACCCGCGCGGCAGGTCCTTGCCCAGCCGGCAGGCGTGAGCGGCTCCCTGGCGGGGCCACAGCGGTAGGCAGTCGGTCAAGCAGCCCTGGCACACCGGCGACGGACCGCCGGACAGTCGGCCATACCGGGAACAACGAAGCCGGCACACCACGGAAACGTCCGGCCTACGCTGTCGGCCATGCCCGCACACAACAAGTCGTTCAGCGTGGAACCAGACATCGAGCTGCCCGTTGCCGCACCTGGCGAGGTCTGGACTGTCGGCGCCGTCATCCTCAACCCCCGTGGTGAAGCCTTCGCACAGAAGCGCAGCCCACACCGGCGTCTCTTCCCCGACACCTGGGACATCGTTGGCGGCCATGTCGAGGCCGGGGAAACACTCCTGGAAGCTCTGGCACGAGAGGTCGAGGAAGAAACCGGCTGGCGCCTCCGCCACGTCCGGCGTTTTCTGGGAACCGCTACCTGGAAAGGCGACGACGGTGCGGGAATCCGTCATGAGGCCGACTATCTCGTCGATGTCGAGGGCGACTTGGACCACCCCGCTCTGGAATGGTCCAAGCACTCAGCCTACGGCTGGTTCGGTGCCGACAACCTAGACCGCCTCAAAGAGAACCGTGAACCCGGAGAGTTCTTGATTCACGACCTGATTGCGCGGACCCTGCAAGACCGGCCGGACAGCCCTTAACCGCGACGCCCACGAGGTGTATCCGCATGCCGAAGTGCGCCCCACAAGCCGTCGCGGCGGTCGCCGCGACCTGCCTCCCGCCGAACGCCGCAAGCGCGGCCGCATCCGCGGCGTGACTCGTGCTGTCGCGCAGCGGTCACCAGGCGTTCGAGCCATTGGCACACCCGGCTGCCGGCCGATGTCACAAATCGAGTCGCCGGCTCGTCGTCCCAGAGAGCGGCATCCCACAACGGGGTGCCAGCGACACTTTCCCCACAGAAGCGGAGAAAACGTGTTCACCGCCTACGTCACGGTCACCATGCTCGGCGCGGTCTTCAACGGTGCCGCCGCCGTCACCTACCTGATCGGCCACGAATACCCCAAGACCCAGGCGGACATGAAGGGCCTGCCCCGGAAGTGGGTACCGGTGCTGGGCACGTTGCTGGCAGCGGGCACCGTAGGACTGCTGGCCGGGCTCGCCGTGCCGCTCTTCGGAACCCTCGCCGCATCCGGCCTCGTGCTGTACTTCATCGCCGCGATCATCGCCCACCTCCGGGTGGGCTCCCGCAACATCGTCGGCGGGATAGTGTTCCTTGCCACCGCGGTGGCCGCCCTGACCCTGGGCCTCGTCCACCACGGCGCCTGGTAACCCCCGGGTCCACAAGTTCAACGCCCGTCACCACAGCGGCCGTCGTCGTTCCACCTGCCCCGCCGAACCCCCGGATCACGCCCACGAGCTACTGCCGGAGCCGTGCGGGGCAGGGCCGAATTTCACCGATCGGTAGCCACCGTTCGGTGAACTCGCGCTCCATGCAGATCAGTTGCTCTCGCGGCACGCAAAGTGGTGTGCCGCATCAGTCCCCACCGCCGCGGCGAATCCCGAATGGTGATCGCCACCCGATACGCGCCCTGAGGGCTGTCCCGTAATCCCTGGTGGATCAGCGCGCGGCGTCGGATGCGGTGCATCGCAAGGCGGAGGGGCGTCCTCATTCGGGGTGTATTCGGGCGTTCCGACAACGCGGCGAGGTGCCGCAGCTGTCGTCGTGCGCCCGCCAGGGGTTACGGGACAGCCCTTAGGAGGTCGTGCTGTCGGGGTCCACCACGACGTCGAAGGACGGCGTGGAGAAGGAGTGCAGAGGGGAGTCCAGCTTCTCCGTACGCAGGATGTAGGGGCCCGGTGCCAGGTCCGGCATCTGCTGGTACCGGCCGGTGAAGTAAGGCTCGGTCCCTGTCCAGTATCCGGCCCCCAAGCTGTTCTTGAGAACCCACCCGTTGGGCAGGACGATGGCCGGGTAGACCGGGCCGAGCGCGTCCGGGGTGATGGTGAAGGCCGCCCCGGCATGAGCCTGCGCGCCCGGCGCGATGGACAGAGTGAAGGAGAAATACCGGGCGTTGAACGGCGAGCCGGCAGTCAGCGTGGCACAGCCCCGGGCGATCACGGGGCCGTCCACGACGCCGAGTTGCAGGGGGTCGGTGAAGGTGCCACTGCCGGGAACTGCGCTGCAGTTCAGGGACCGGGGTCCTGTCTTCTGCTCGACATCGTCGCCGCTGGAGCTGCCGTCGTCGGCGGTGGACTCCTCGTCCGGCGAAGGACTGTCCGCGATCGTGGGCGTCTCCTCGACCGGTTCCTGAACGGTGGGGTCGGCAGCTGGGGAGGATTCGCTGGTCTCCGGGGTGGGTGTACCGGTGTCAGGAGCGGGCCCGGAGGAGCTCGCCGCCGGCGGCGAGTCCGCCACGGTCGTCTGCTCGGGCCCGGACGAGCTGCCGCATCCGCTTGCGAGCAGCACAACACCGAGCGCCAGCATGCACTTTCGGATCATCAACGTCCCCCCACACCGAGGGCGGTCGCCCCCCGCCGGCCGCACTGTGCGCGGGATATTATCCGCTTTCCTATTCCGTATCCGCTCGTATGGGAACTTCTCCGTGCTGTCTCGCCGGCCTGCCCGGGCGCCGCTGCTCCCGCCTGATCCGGTAGGGCGCCCATGACCGCTGCTTGACGTTGCCGGCACGCGCACGCCGCATGCTCCGGTACGACCTGTACCGACCATGGAGGTCCAGGCCGGGGACTACTCCACCCGGCGGTCCCGCCCCGTCCTCCCGGGAGTCAGTGGGGCTCCCTGACTCGCATCCAGCGGCAGCACGTCGTCGGCCGACCGGCTCTCGACGATCCTCCGTCGCCGTAGGGCGCGCCCGTGGATACGCCCCCTGAGGGGCTCTGCTCGATGCGGGCTGCGCCGCGTCAAGGCTGCGCGTCATCCTCGCGCCGAGGGGCGAGGGGCACGCGCAGGGTGATGACGGTGCCCTTCCCGGGAGCGCTGCGGACCGTGAGCTGCGCGTCGATGAGGTCTGCGCGCTCGTGCATGGCGGAGAGCCCCACTCCCCGCCCGGTGGAGGCCGGGGGTGCGGCAGCGCGCAGGGCGGGCCAGCGTCTGGGGCCCTCGGGTTGGGGCATTCCGTGCCCGTCGTCGGCAACGGTCAGCGTCACCGCATGATGGTCGGACGCCATGCCGACGGTGATCCGAGTGGGCTGGGCGTGTTTCACCGCGTTGGTCAGTGCCTCCTGCACGATCCGGTACACGTGGGCCTGTGCTTCCGGAGTCAGCCGGTCGCTGATGTCGGTGCCCTGCGGATCGATCCGGAGATCGACGCGGATCCCGAAAGTCTCCGAGGTACGCCGGCACAGCGCCTCCAGGCCCGCAAGCAGTCCCAGTTCGTCCAGGACCAAAGGACGCAGATCCGTGATCAGGTGGCGCAGCGAGGTGATCTGGTTGCCCACCAGGGTGCGCGCCTGCTCGATGGCGCTGTGCATGGCCTCCGGGCGGCCGTCGGCGGCGGCGGAGGAGAGCACCACCTGGACGGCGCCGAGTTCCTGAAGGGTGTCGTCGTGCAGTTCACGGGCCCAGCGGCGGCGTTCGCGCTCCCCGCCGTCGTGGCGGGCTCGCACACGTGCGCGCTGCAGGCTCCGGTCGCGGCGGGTTGCGCTGCGCACGGTGGATGCCGTGTACGCAACCAGGAGCAGCGGGAACACGTGCAGGGCGTTCATCAGCGGTTGCTCGGTGATGCGGACGAGGCTGGCCACGGCGAGCATGAGCGCGATGGCCCCGGCCACCACCATCCAGATCCGGCGTCCCGCGGTGTACAGGGGTACTGCCGCGAGATACAGGGTGGCCGCGGCAAGCGAGAGGGTCAGCTCGGTGGGCAGCGGCTGATCGGTGATCTCCAGGGCCACCGCAGTCACGAGCAGACAGGTTCCCACCGCCTGCAGGGCACGGCCCCACCGGACCCGGCGCGATCCACTCATGCCACCAGGCCGCGCTCACGGGCCGCGGCGATGAGTTCCGCCCGGGTGTCCTTGCCCAGCTTGTCCCGGATCCGGGAGCGATGGGTCTCCACCGTCCGGACCGAGACGTAGAGACGCTGCGCGATCTCCTGGTTGGTGTGGCCCAGCGCCAGCAGTGAAAGGACCTCTGCCTCGCGCGCGGTCAGCGGCTCCTTGCCGGCACGTGCCGGCCACTCGACGGCAAGCCTGGCTCCCAGCACCGGCTGGACGTACGTCGCACCGCCGGCGACCTGGTGCGCGGCGGCCAGCAGCTCCTCCGCGGCGGCCTCCTTGAGCAGGTAGCCGGAAGCGCCGGTGCGTAGCGCCTCTCGGGCGAACGCCGGATCCTCCTGCATCGTGAGGACCAGGATCCGCGTGCTGGGTGAAGCGGTGAGCATCGCGGGAATCACGGGCAGACTCGACTGTCCGGCCATGGTCAGGTCCAGGACCAGCACCCGTGGACGGTGCCGGCGCACGGCCTCGAGGGTTTCGGGCACGGTGGCGCTCTCGGCGACGATCCGGAAGGCCGGGTCCTGGGCCAGCAGGAGCCGCATTCCGGCCCGGACCACCAGATGGTCGTCGGCCAGTACGACGGTGATCGCCGGAGGCGTTTGCCGGACCGGGGTGGAGCTTCGGGCGTCCATAGCTGCAACGGTAGATCCGCTGTGGCCGTCAGGCAGCCGCTGCCGGCGCGCGTGCGGGAAACCCGCAGGATGGTTCGCGGCAACGGCGCAGCAGCGGGACGACAAACCCGCGGTGCGGGTGCGGGGTCCGGGGACGCACGGTGCGGGTCTGCACCGATGTGCCGGCCGCCGTACGGGCGGATGCTCAAAGGGTCCACATCGTGCACACCCCTTCTCCCCCGAGGCGGCCCGTGATGACCCGCTCCACCCTCCCGCTCTCCCGGCCCGGCGCCGGCAGGCCGAAGCGCCCGGCCGTCGAGGACGGTCCCGGCGCCGGCCGTGAGCGGCTTCTGTGGCGCATCCGCTCCGGGCGTGGCCACCTGCCGACGGGCGTCACCCTCGCCCAGGCGGCGGTCCCGGTCGCGCTGATCACCGCGATCACTCTGGCCGCCACCTTCGCCCCCGTCGCCGTCCACCTGTCCCCTCTTCTGGTCGCCGCCCCCACCGCCACGGCGGCGTTCGCCTCTGCCCGTTTCACCGCGGGCACCGCACTGGCCGCCAGCGCGGCGATGGTCGTCGTCGACCGCCACGACGGCCTGGTGCATTCGCCACTCCTGCCGATCCACATCGTCGCGCTGCTGATGGTGTCGGGTTTCGTCGTCGCCGCCGGTGCTCTGCACGACCGCGACCTGAGGGAACTGACCCAGGTACGCGCGGTGGCCGAGGCAGCCCAGAGGGTCCTGCTGCGCCCCCTGCCCCGGCAGCTGGGTTCGCTGCTCGTCGCCTGTACGTACCGGGCGGCCGCAGCGCACGCCCTGGTCGGCGGCGACCTGTACGCCGCCGCTCGGACGGGCCGTGCGACCCGCTTCCTCATCGGCGATGTCCGGGGCAAGGGCCTGCCCGCCGTCGAGGACGCCTCCGCTCTTCTGGGCGCCTTCCGTGAGGCCGCTTACCAGTACGCCACTCTTCCCGAGCTGGCTGCCGCGCTGGAGCGCAGCGTCCGCAGACACCTGGCGCAGCTCACCGAGAGCGATCCCGAGAGCAGCGAGCACTTCATCACCGCGCTCCTGGTCGAGATTCCCGACGAGGCGCCTCTCGTCCAGGTCATCAGCTGCGGGCACCCCCCACTCCTGCGGGGCCGCCGCGGCCAGGTGACCACGCTGCGCATGCCCCATCCCGCACCCCCCCTCGGGCTGGCCGGCACCACTCCCGACGCCTACCACGTCGACACCTTCGATTTCGGACCGGCAGACACCCTGCTGCTCTACACGGACGGTGTCATCGAAGCCCGGAACGCCACCGGCGGCTTCTTCCCGATCCTCGAGCGGGCCTCCACCTGGACGTGGGAATGCCCGCACAGCCTGCTGCGGCACATCAACCGCGATGTGGACATCCACGCCGGCGGACGCCTGGAGGACGATCTCGCCCTTGTGGCCATCCACCGCACCCCCGCGCCGGGAACCGGCCAGGGTCCCCACCTCCCCCAGCAAGCCCACCCGACGGAGGCCCGCCCGTGACGCCGCCCACACACACCACGCCGGATGCAGCCGGCATCCCGGTACAGCCGGCACGACGCATCACCCACGGAAAGGGGATGACAACGATGACCGCCAGGCAACTGAACGGATGGCTGTCCGCACTGCTCATCGTCTACATCGGCGCGTCGTGCGCCGTCCAGCTGGAGGAATCCGCCGGCGGTCTCGTCCGCTGGTCGGCATTCTCGGTGCTGGCCCCGGTCACGGCCGCTGCTCTCCTGCCTCTGCGGCGCTCCCTGGTCATCGGAATCTTCACGCTTGCTGCGAGCGTCGCCACCTACGGCTTCGCCATCCGTGGAGTATCGGCCGGCGGCCGGTTGGTCGTCATCGCCGCAGTCGCGTTGTCCATCGTCTTCGGCCTCGTCGTCTGCCGGGTGCGGGCGCATCTACTGCACACGCCGGCCACGACGCCCCGCAGTCGGCCCAGCCGGTCCCACCCGACCGGCCGGCAGGGCGACAGCGCCCCCGACGCACCGTGTGCCGTTCCGGCCCCACCGACCGACATCCTGCCCGCACCACTGCCGCAACCCGCGGTGGTGGAGCTGGCCGCCCACTCCCGGACCGGCGGCAGCCCCCTCGGCATGCGCGCCCACTGGCTCGACGTCATCCCGCTGTCCGGCGCACGGGTCGGCCTCGTCGCCGGCACCGTCGCCGGACCGTGCGCCGACGCCGCCGCCTCCGAACTCCGCGCCGCAGTACGCACGCTGGCCGACATCGACCTGCAGCCGGAGGAACTGCTCACCCATCTCGACGATGTGCTTGCCCGGCTCCGGCCCGAGATGCGCACCGGTCTGGACGACCACGACACCCGGACCACCGGCACCGACAGCGTCAGCGCCGCATGCCTGTACGCCATCTACGATCCGGTCACCTGCCGCTGCACGCTCGCCGGCGCCGGAGGCCCTCCGCCTGCCGTTGTCACACCCGACGGCGCGGTCACCGCTGTCGACCTGCCCGAAGGCCCACCGCTCGGGCAGACGGACCTGCCCTTCGAAGCCACCGAAGTGGACCTCCCCGAAGGCAGCCTGCTCCTGTTGTTCACCCACAGCAGCACCGCGCCCCACACCGGCAACGGCGACCATCAGTCGGGCAGCCAGAAACTGCTCAACGCACTCGCCCGGCCCCAGCCCAGCCTGGACGCCACCTGCCGATCCGCCCTCGACGCCCTGCTCCCGGCCCCTGACGCCGCCGTCCTCGCCGTCCGCACCCACGCCCTGGACACCCGTACCGTCGCCACCTGGGACCTGCCGGCCGTCCCGGCCGCCGTCTCCGACGCCCGTACCCACGTCGCGGAGAAACTGACCGCCTGGGGCCTGGCCGACGCCACCCCGACCACCGAACTCATCGTGAGCGAACTGGTCACCAACGCCATCCGCCACGCCCAGCCCCCCATCCGGCTGCGCCTGATCCACCACGCTGCCAGCCTGGTCTGCGAGGTCGCCGACAGCAGCAGCACCTCGCCGCACCTGCGCCGTGCCCGTACCTTCGACGAGAACGGGCGAGGACTGTTCATCGTCGCTCAGCTCACCGAACGCTGGGGAACCCGCCACGACCACCACGGCAAGACCATCTGGGCCGAACACACGCCCGCGCCCGACGAACCCACCACCACGGCCTGAGGTCGTCCCGCTGTCCGGGTGGGGGAGCGAGACGGACGTACGGAGGATCGTCGGGCCCAGGGTTTCCGGGTACGGCTGTGCCTTTCGCCGTCCGACGGCTCGGAACGGCTCGGCCGCCCATGGATGGTGCCATCGGCGTGGGAGGACGCCGGCCGCGGCCCGGTGGCACCGGTCCGCGGCCGGAACAGGCGAGCGGGGTCAGCGGGCGGTCATGGCCGGGTCGCTGGTGCTCGAGCGGCCGCTCTCCACGTGGGCGGCGAGGCGGCGCACGAAGGTGCCGTCGTGGTCGGCGGTCACGGTCAGGTCGTACCAGCCGTGGTTGCGCCCGGTCTCGGCCATGTGCACCACGTGGGCGCCGGGGCGCAGCCGGTAGGTGGCCGGCTTGTGCTTGCCGTACGCGTCGTCGACCGTGAGCGTGACGGTGCTGTGGCCGTCGTTGGTCAGGACCAGGCGCACGCCGTCGCCGTTGCCCTCGTGGCGGGCACTGACTTCGGGGCCCGCGGCGGTGACGCGGCCGGCGAACTGGCGAAGGAAACCGTTGGGGCCGTGCACGGTGAAGTCGTAGGCGCCGTGGGAGGCGGCGGAGACGTTCCAGACACCGGAGAGCGAGTGCCCCGAGCCGACGGTGTACGTCCACGGACCGGTGAGGTCCGTCGCGGAGGTGACCAGGAATCCGGCGCCGGCCTCGCCGCGGGAGGCGAAGTCGATCCGCAGCGACCCCGCGGCACCGACCTTTCCGTCGGCCGCGAGGTCGTACGGGATGGGCCGGGCAGGGCGCAGACCGTGCTCCTGGCGGGGCAGCGCGCCCTTGGCCGGCGGCGTCGGCACGTAATCGGGGTGCCGGTCGCCGTCCGGCGGCAGGTAGCCGGTGGTGTCGGGCAGGTGCGGCGCGCGTCCGTCCTTGTGCCGGAAGTCGAACGCCGTGGTCAGGTCGCCGCAGACGGCGCGGCGCCAGGGGGAGATGTTCGGCTCCGCCACGCCGAAGCGGCGCTCCATGAACTGGATGATCGAGGTGTGGTCGAAGGTCTGGGAACAGACATAGCCGCCCGTGCTCCACGGCGACACCACGAACATCGGGACGCGCTGGCCCAGGCCGTACGTCCCTGCCGGGCGGCCGCTGTCGCCCGCGTACAGGTCGCCGCTGACGTCGACGGTGGACTTGCCCTGCGCGGCCGAGCCCGCCGGGAAGGGCGGCACGACGTGGTCGAAGAAGCCGTCGTTCTCGTCGTAGGTGATGAACAGCGCCGTCTTGCTCCACACCTCGGGGTTGGACGTGAGCGCGTCCAGAACCTGCGAGATGTACCAGGCGCCGTAGTTGGCAGGCCAGTTCGGGTGCTCGGTGAAGGCCTCGGGTGCGGCGATCCACGAGACCTCGGGCAGCTTGCCCGCCTTCACATCGGCACGGAGGATGTCGAAGAAGCCCTCGCCCTTGCGCGCATCGGTGCCGGTGCGGGCCTTGTCGTACAGCGGGTCGCCGGGCTCGGCGTTGCGGTACTGGTCGAAGTACAGCAGCGAGTTGTCACCGTAGTTGCCTCGGTAGGCGTCCCCTATCCAGCCCCAGCCGCCGTCCGCGTCCAGGCCGTCGCCGATGTCCTGGTAGATCTTCCAGGAGACGCCGGCGTTCTCGAGGCGCTCGGGGTACGTGGTCCAGGAGTAGCCGGCCTCGTCGTTGCCGAGGACCGGGCCGCCGCCCTTGCCGTCGTTGCCGGTGTAACCCGTCCACATGTAGTAGCGGTTCGGGTCGGTGGAGCCCATGAACGAGCAGTGGTAGGCGTCGCAGACCGTGAAGGAGTCGGCGAGCGCGTAGTGGAACGGGATGTCCTCGCGGGTCAGGTGCGCCATCGTCGTGGCGGACTTGGCCGGGATCCACTTGTCGTACTTGCCCTTGTTGAAGGCGGCCTGGGTGTCGTTCCAGCCGTGCGGCAGGTCCTCCAGGAAGGCCAGGCCGAGGTCCTCGGTGTCCGGGTGGAAGGGAAGGATCTCCTTGGTGCCGTCCGACTGGTACCAGACCGGCTTGCCGCTCGGCAGCGTCACCGGGTGCGGGTCCCCGAAGCCCCGGACACCGCGCAGTGTGCCGAGGTAGTGGTCGAAGGAACGGTTCTCCTGCATCAGGACGACGATGTGCTCGATGTCCTTGATGGAGCCCGTCCTGCGGTGCGCGGGGATCTCCGCGGCGCGAGCGATGCTGGTGGACAGGGCGGACAGGGCGGCGGTGCCGCCGGCAAGCTGCATGAACCGTCTGCGGTCAATGGCATTCATGAAGGGCGTGTCTCCCAGAAAATCCGCGGGCCATAGGGTGTGCAGTGCCCAACCTTGCTCAACTTGTTCAAACAAGTGGCGGCGGAGAAGCGAACCGTTCGGGAAACCTGCGCCAACCCGGCCCCGTGATCGGCGGCAAGGGACCGAGTCCCTGAACCACTGGACGGCACGCCGGTGTTGGCACCGGCAAGGTAAAGCTCCGCGAACTTCTGCAGCAGTGGGGAGTACGCCTCACACTCCGGGGACTCGGCTCGGCCTTCCGGGCTCCCCGCCGCTGACCGTTGCACCGGCGGCGGTACCGGAGACAATCGCCGGCTCCTGCACTGTCGGCGCAGGCGTGGGCCGTGCGCACGGGCCATCAGCCGGCGCGCGGCTGCAGCACCTGGTCGATGGGCCCGAGGGCGCCCGGACCGCGGGCGAGGCACTCGACTTCTCCCGGCGCACCGCGCGGGGACGGGTGACGCGCCGGATCAATGAGCACCGCAAGAAACCTCGTGGCACGCCCGCAGCGCGAGGCCGGGAAGCCGTGACTGACGCAGATCGCCCACCGGGCGAATCCGGGAGCACGCGTGCCGGGCGTCGCAGGGCGGCCGGGACGTTACGGCCACGCCGGGGCGCGGAGCTCGGGATCCGGTGCGGCTGCGGTCCGACGGCCTCCGCCCGCCTTCACCGGCCCGCCGGCCTCGCGCCCGGGCCCGTCTGACGCGCCAGCGCGTTGTTGCCGATCGAGTTGTGGACGCTGAAGCTCACGGCGTCGGAGCGGTAGCGGTCGTCGGACCACTCGACCGGGCGGCCCTCGCGGGTGGTCGTGACCCGGCGCACGCGCAGCAGCGGACTCGTCCGGCGCACACCCAGCAGTTCGGCGTCCTGCGCACCCGCCGCGACCGCGTCGATCAGATGCTCTCCGTACGCGAAGACCAACCCGCTGTCCGCGAACAGCCGTTGTGTCACTGACGGACAGTCCGCCTCGATGCGCTCCACGGCCGGGGCGATCCAGTCCGCGTACACCGTCCTTTCCAGCAGCACCGGTTCACCGTCCAGGCCGCGCAGCCGCAGAACGTGGAGCGCGGGCACGCCGACCGGCATCTGGAGGCGTACCGAGTCCTGGTCGGTCGTGGGGCGGTACTCCGAGGACACCACCCGGCCCGTCGCCGTGCGGCCCATCGCGCGCGCCCACTGGGCGAAGCTGCGCAGCTCGGCGAAGGTCTGGTTGCGGCGGCTGGCGAGCACCACGCGCCGCGCGCCCTGCCGGGACCCGATCAGGCCCTCCGCCGTCAGGGCGGCGACGGCCTGGCGGACGGTGCCGCGCGAGACGCCGTAGCGGGCGGCGAGTTCCGTCTCCGGGAGCAGCCGGCTGCCCACCGCGTACTCCTCGCGATCGATCGCCCGGCGCAACTCCTCGGCGATCTCCTCGTGTCGGGCTGCCATGGTTCCCTCTCGTGCTGTTCGCAGTGTGCAGATGGACCAGCCTAGACGAGAAGGAAAGGCGACCGCGCTCCTGGCAGGCATCCGGCGAGTGTCCAGAAGAACGGGGGTCGGAGTTGCCCTCTCGTTCACCGAGGCGCCATGGAGGACGTGCCTACTGGGGCCAACTTGTTCAAACAAGTTATCTGTCGAGCCTCTGCGGAAACTGCCGTCAGGGGCGCCACTCCAGGAGAGATCGTGACCGTGTCCCTGTCCAGGATCGCCGTCCTCACCGGCGGCCTCACCATCGCCGCACTCAGCCTCAGTGCCTGTGGCGCAGCCACCAGCCGGCCCGCCGCCACCTCCGACGGAAAGACGGCCGCCGCCGCAACCTCCGCGGCGGACTTCGGCGGCATGGACGGCCTCGTCGCCGCGGCGAAGAAGGAGGGCACGCTGCACGCGATGGCTCTGCCCCGCGACTGGGCCAACTATGGCGCACTGATCGACGGCTTCACCAAGAAGTACGGCATCAAGATCGACGTCGAGATTCCCGACGGCAGCAGCCAGGACGAGATCAACGCGGTCACCTCGCGCAAGGGCCAGGACCGTGCCCCGGACGTGCTGGACCTGGGCAGCTCGTTCGCGCTGAGCGGGGCCCAGCAGGGACTGTTCGCGTCGTACGAGGTCGCCTCGTACGACGACATCCCGGCCGCGCAGAAGGACCCGCAGGCACGCTGGTACAACGACTACGGCGGCTACGTCTCCATCGGCTGCGACGCAAAGCGCGTCAAGCACTGCCCCACCACCTTCAAGGACCTCCTCAAGCCCGAGTACAAGGGCCAGGTCGCGCTCAACGGCAACCCGACCAAGTCCGGCTCCGCGTTCGGCGGCGTCTACGCGGCGGCCCTGGCGAACGGCGGCTCCCTCGACGACGTCCAGCCGGGACTGGACTTCTTCGCCGAGCTGAAGAAGAACGGCAACTACACGCCGGTCGAGTCGACCCCGGCCACCGTCGAGAAGGGCGAGACGCCCATCAGCATCGACTGGGACTACCTCAACGCCGGCTACGCCGACGAGTTCAAGGGCAAGGGACTCGACTGGAAGGTCTCCGTCCCGTCCGACGGCCAGTACGCGCAGTACTACTCGCAGGCCGTCGCCAAGGACGCACCGCACCCCGCCGCCGCCCGCCTCTGGCAGGAGTACCTGTACAGCGTCGAGGGCCAGAACCTCTGGCTCAAGGGCTACGCCCGCCCGGCGCTGATGCCCGCCATGGAGAAGGCCGGGACGATCGACAAGGACGCCGCCGCCAAGCTGCCCGAGGTATCCGGCACCGTCGCGTTCCCGACCGAGGCCCAGCAGAACAAGGCCAAGGGCATCATCGCCCAGGGCTGGGGCAAGGCCGTCTCGGGATGACCTCCGGCATGACAGTCGCTTCTGCGCCGGCCGGAGTCGACGCCGCGCCCGGCGCACGCTCCGGTCGCCGGCGCCGGCGCGCCGGGTGGCTCGCCGTCGTTCCGTTGCTCGTCTTCGTGGCGGTCGCCTTCGGAATCCCGGCCCTGGCCATGCTGAACGGCGCCTTCACCGTCAAGGACCCGGCCACCGGCGCCGCGTCCTACACCACCGCCAATCTGACCGCGTCGCTGCACGGCGCCTATCTGACGGCGCTCCTGGGCAGCGTCAAGCTGTCCGCCGTCTCGGCCGCCGCCGGTACGCTCCTCGGGCTGCTGCTCGCGCAGGCCGTCGTGGTCTCCCGCTTCCGCGCACTGCGCGAAGCCGTACTCACCGCCTCCGGGGTGCTCGCGAACTTCGGCGGTGTCCCCCTCGCCTTCGCCTTCGTCGCGACGCTCGGCAACTCCGGCGTCCTCACGAGCCGCCTGGGCCTCGCCGACACGGGCTGGACCCTGTACAGCTTCTGGGGCCTGACCCTCACGTACCTCTACTTCCTGATCCCGCTGATGGTCCTCACCATCACGCCGGCCCTCGACGGGCTGCGCTCCCAGTGGCGAGAAGCCGCACAGAACAACGGCGCCACGCACGCCCAGTACTGGCGGCACGTCGCCCTGCCGGTGCTCGCACCGTCGCTCCTCGGCGGACTGGTGCTGCTGTTCGGCAGCGCGTTCGCCGCCTATGCCACCGCCGCCGCGATGGTCGGCAGCTCCGTCCCGCTGGTCACCCTGCAGATCGCCGACGCCCTCTCCGGCAACGTCCTGGTCGGCCAGGAGAACGTGGCGCTGGCGCTCAGTCTCGACATGGTCCTCGTCGCGGGCCTGGTGATGGCCGTGTACCTGCCCCTGCAACGACGGAGCGCGCGATGGCTCGCCTGAACTCCACCTTCCGCCCCGGGCGGGCCGCGGTCCTCGCCGTCGCCGGGATCTACTTCCTGGTGCCGCTGGCAGCCTCCGTCATCTTCACGGTCGACGTGCCGGGTCAGGGCCTGAACGTCGACGCGTACACGCAGATCCTCGGCACCGACGGCTTCCTGCCCAGCCTGGCGCTCTCCCTCGAACTGGCCGCCGCCACGATCGCCGTCGTGCTGTTGCTGATGGTGCCCGCCATGGTCGCGCTGCGGCTCGGCGCACCCCGGCTGCGGCCCGTGGTCGAGGTCATCTGCTCGCTGCCGCTGATCGTCCCGCCGATCGCGTTCGTCGCCGGGATCGGAACGGTCCTCAAGTGGGGCCCCGAGTACCTCGCGACGACGCCGCTCTTCCAAACGTTCGTCGCGCTCCAGAACCCGGACTTCCCGATCGTGCTCGTCCTCGCCTACGTCGTGATGGCTCTGCCGTTCGTCCACCGTGCCCTCGACGCGGGGCTTCGCGCCGTCGACGTGCGCACGCTCGTCGAGGCCGCACGCAGCTGCGGCGCGGGCTGGCCGCAGGCCCTCGTCCGCGCGGTGCTGCCGAATCTCCGCGGCGCGCTGCTGAATGCGGCGTTCCTCACCCTGGCACTCGTGCTGGGCGAGTTCACGGTCGCCCAGCTGCTCGGGTTCCAGCCGTTCGCCGTGTGGATCTACAGCATCGGCGGCTCCCAGGCCCAGATGTCCGTCGCCGTGTCCGTGCTCAGCCTGTTCCTGACCTGGGCACTCCTCATGGCGGTCGCCACCCTCGGCGGCCGCCGCGCCCCGTCCCGTACCGCCTCCCAGGAATGACCCCCACCATGACGCTCACCACGCCGGAGAAGACCGCCACGGCCGGCGCCGCAACCGTCGAATTCCGAGGCATGCGCCGCACGTTCGGCGCGACCGTCGCCCTCGACGGCCTCGACCTGACCGCGCGGCCCGGGGAACTCCTTGCCCTGCTCGGCCCGTCCGGCTGCGGCAAGACCACCGCACTGCGCGTGCTCGCCGGGTTCGAGCATCCGGACTCCGGCGAGGTCCTCGTCGACGGCGAGGACGTGACCCGGGTGCCGGCCCACCGCCGCGACGCCGGGATGGTCTTCCAGTCGTACAGCCTCTTCCCGCACCTCAGCGCAGTCGACAACGTCGCGTTCGGGATGCGCATGCGCAGGGTGCGAACGGCCGAACGGCGCGCCCGCGCCTCCGAGCTGCTGGAACTGGTCGGCCTCGGGGACACGGGTGAACGCTTCCCGCACCAGCTCTCCGGCGGGCAGCAGCAGCGCGTCGCGCTGGCCCGCGCGCTCGCGCTGCGCCCGCGGGTCCTGCTGCTCGACGAACCGCTGTCCGCGCTCGACGCCAAGGTACGGCTGACACTCCGCGAGGAGATCCGCCGCCTGCAGCAGGAACTCGCCATCACCACACTCTTTGTGACGCATGATCAGGAAGAGGCGCTCTCGATGGCCGACCGGGTCGCCGTGATGCGCGCGGGGCGGCTGGAGCAGTGCGCGGCCCCCGCCGAGCTGTACACGCGGCCCGCCACTGCGTTCGTCGCCGAGTTCGTCGGCACCATGAGCCGGATCCCGGGCGTCCTCGACGCCGCACGTACGACGGTGGCAGTCCTGGGACGACGGCTGCCCGTCGATGGCGAGCCGGGCGACGTCGACACCGTGGACGTGCTCGTACGCCCCGAGGCCGTCCGGCTCACCGCGGACGACACCGGCGACGCCCGGGTCGTCGCGACCGCCTTCCTCGGCGCCGTCACCCGCCTGACCGTCCGCCTCGCCGAAGGCACCGAGGTCAAGGCCGACCTGCGGACGCACGAGGCGGCGGTACTCGGCGCGGGCACCGCCGTGACCGTGACCCTCCCGGACCGTCCGGTACTGGTCGCAGCACGCCGCAGCTGAGCCCCGGCGCCACGCCGCATCCGAACGCCCGCCGGACGACTGCGGACGTACTGCCGTGCAGCACGTCGACACCCGCAGTACGTCGCCCCGCCGAAAGAGACCTCCGTGACGCACCCCCGCACCACTCCCGGCCGGCCTCCCCTGCTGAAGGCCGTGCTCTTCGACATGGACGGCACCCTCGTGGACACCGAGCAGCTGTGGTGGGTGGCCGTCGAGGAGGTGGCAGCCGGGCTGGGATACGCGCTCACGCAAGCCGACCAGCCCGACGTGCTGGGCCGCCCCGTGGAGCACACGGCGAAGGCGCTGAGCCGGGCCGCCGGCGCGCCGGTCGGCGCGGTCGCCGCCGAGCTCCACCGGGAGTTCGCGGCCCGGGTACGCGCCGACGTCGTACCGCGCCCCGGCGCAGTCGAACTGCTCGTGGCGCTGCGCAGCAAGGGCGTTCCGACCGCCCTGGTCACGGCTTCGCCGCGGCACGTCGCCGACATCGTCGTGAAGGCCCTGGAGTCGCTGGGCGCGGGCCGGTTCACCACCACGGTCACCGCCGACGACACGCTCCGCACGAAACCCGACCCCGACCCGTATCTCGCCGCCTGCCAGGCCCTGGGGGTGGCTCCGGCCACCTGCGTGGCCGTGGAGGACACGCCTACGGGTGTCGCCTCGGCAGAGGCGGCGGGCTGCCACGTCCTCGCGGTCCCGTCCGTCGCACCGATCGAACCGGCGGCCCGGCGCACGGTTCTCGGAAGTCTGGAAGAGGCGTCCCTGGGTCTGCTGAATGCGCTGGTGCGCGCCGGGGTACCGGGGCCGGGTGCACTCAGCGAGCCGACGCGGGCACAGTAGGCGCGCGCATCGGGCGGCCCGATGCCGGTTCCGACCCCACGCCACCCGCCGGCCGCGACGGGGCGCGAGCATCGGTGACAGAGAGCGTGCCGGACGCCGCGACTGCCTGCGGGCAGCTCACTCGGGCCTCGGAAGCAGCTGTCCACCGCGGAGATCCCGTCGTGGACGGGCGACACAGGATGATGATGTGCGACACCGGCGACGCGGCGCTGCTCGCCACCGAGCTCACCGCCCCCCTGCCCGGGCGAGGTCTGTCACGGGGCGGGGCGCGGCGGGCGTTCGAAGAAGGTTTCCAGGACGACCGTGGCCTGGGTGCCGCACACGCCGTCGATCGCGTAGAGGCGCCGGAGCGCGTCCTGGAGCCTTTCGGTGGTCGTCGTACGCACCTTGACGAGCACCGAGGCGCTGCCGGCGATGATGTGCGCCTCCTCGATCTCGGGGACGGCGGCGAACTCCTCGGCCGAATCTCCCATCCAGGCGGAGGACTCGACCATCACGAATGCGAGCACGCCGAGCCCAAGACCCTTCGGGTCGAGCTCCACCGTCGTTCGGCGGACGATGCCGCGCTCCCGCAGCTTGCGCACTCGCTCATGGGTGGCCGCGGCGGAGAGTCCCACGGCTCTGCCCAGTGCGGCATACGCCTGCCCGGCGTCTCGCTGAAGCAGCGTCAGCAGCTCACGGTCGGTGTCGTCCAGATTTTCGGTCGCCATGGTGGGACCATACCTCGTTCTGTCATACTCCTGAATGTCGGAAGAACATTCGGCCCTTGACGACTTGGTATTGATGATGTCTGGCGAAATCGAGTTCGGACTGTACGAGATACTGGACAACCGCTTCCGTCGGTGCACCTACGGTGACTCGCGGCTGGAGCAGCTGTACGGAGACTGCCGCTGGGCCGAGGGGCCCCTCTACGTACCCGCCTGGCGCCAGCTCGTCTGGAGCGACATCCCCAACGACCGGATGCTGCGCTGGGATGAGGCCACCGGCACGGTCGGTGTGTTCCGCTCACCGGCCGGGCACAGCAACGGCAATACGCTCGACCGCGAGGGCCGCCTGATCAGCTGCGAGCAGGGCAACCGACGCGTCACCCGCACCGAGCACGACGGCACGATCACCGTCCTCGCCGACCGCCACCAGGGCAGGCGACTCAACTCCCCCAACGACGCGGTCGTCCGCTCCGACGGCTCGATCTGGTTCTCCGACCCGGACTTCGGCATCACCAGCGACTACGAGGGCCACCGGGCCGAGAGCGAGGTCGGCGCCTGCAACGTCTACCGGATCGACCGGGACAGCGGCGAAGTACATCTCGCCGCCGACGGCTTCGCCGGACCCAACGGACTCGTCCTCTCCCACGACGAGCAGCGGCTCTACGTGTCCGACACCCGGGCCGGGCACATCCGCGTCTTCAACATCCGCGAGGACGGCACCCTCGGCGACGGCAGGATCTTCACCAAGGCCACCGACAGCCGCTTCGACAACATCCGCTTCGACAGTGACGGCCGGCTCTGGGCGGCCGCCTTCGGCGACGGCGTGCACTGCTACGCCCCGGACGGCACCCTCATCGGCCGCCTCCTCATCCCCGAGCCCGTCTCCAACATCACCTTCGGCGGCCCGAAGAACAACCGCCTCTTCATCACCGCCACGACATCCCTCTACTCCCTGGTGACGTCGGTGACGGGAACCCACCGCGTCCGCCGTCGCCCGTGACGGCGATGAACCTTTTGTCGGCAGGGAGCCGTCGTGCCTGAACCACTGCCCGCAGACATCCAGCGGGAGATCGCCCGCAGCCTCCGGGTGTCCCCCGTCCTCAGCGCCGAGCAGGAGGCCGAACGCCGGGTGGCGTTCCTGGCCGACCAGATGCGGTCCGCCGGCGCGCGCAACCTGGTGCTCGGCGTCAGCGGCGGCATCGACTCCACGACAACCGGGCGGCTGTGCAGGCTCGCGGTCGACCGGCTGCGCACCGCAGGGTACGAGGCGACGTTCTGCGCGATGCGGCTGCCCTACGGGGTGCAGGCGGACGAGGTGGACGCCCGGCTGGCGCTCGCGTTCATCCGGCCGGACCAGGTCCTGACGGTCGACATCAGGCCCGCGACCGACGCCGCGCTCGACGCCCTGGCGGCCGCCGGTCTGGCCTTCGACGACAGCGCCCACGAGGACTTCACCCGTGGCAACGTCAAGGCCCGGCAGCGGATGGTGGCCCAGTACGCGGTGGCGGGCGCGTCCGGCGGGCTGGTGGTCGGCACCGACCACGCTGCGGAGGCGCTCTGCGGGTTCTTCACCAAGTACGGCGACGGCGCGGCCGACATCATGCCCTTGGCCGGACTGACCAAGCGTCAGGTACGTGCTATGGCATCAGCGTTGGGCGCACCCCCGGCGCTCGTCCAGAAGGTGCCCACCGCCGACCTCGAGTCGCTCGTACCCTGCCGGCCCGACGAGGAGGCTCTGGGGGTCGGTTACGACGCGCTGGACGACTTCCTCGAGGTGAGGCCGGTGAGCGAGGAGGTGTTCCGCACGGTGCTCGGCCACCACCGGCGGACCGAGCACAAGCGCCGGCCACCGGTCACCCCTTCGTAGCAGCTCCGGACAGACTCGGCCGGACGGCCCCTGAGTTGTCCGGCCGGTCTTCGCGGATCAGGCCGTGGCACGGTCTCCGCCGCGGTGCAGCGCCGACGATCTCGGGAACGACAGGAGTGCTCTGCCGCGTATGGGTCCGGGGCCTGCGGTGCCGGCACACACGGGATCCGGAGTGCGCTTGCCCCACGTGTGCATCTGAGGCAGACCGGGCCCGGGCTCTCCAGCAAGGTGGACGAGCATTCAGGGCGCTCCTCGACGACGAGATGCCCGGTCTCGGAGCCGATCGGCGCCCGGAGTTCACCGACCGGCTCCGGGTCACGCCGGTGCACCTGCGTCCGGGTTCGCCGCTTGCGGCACCGAGCCGGCTGCAGAGGCGATGGACCGCTCGGAGGATCGTGGCGAGCTTGCGCGCGGCCGGGGCGCGTATTTGCTCACCTCCTGCTGAGCTTGATGCGCTCGGCCAGGTCGCCGACCTCACTTCCGAGCTTCTGCACGGGGTCGGTGAGGGAGGTGAGGGCGGATTCGATCTCGGCCACTGCGGCTGCCTGGCCGTTCATGGCGGCCGCGTGCTCCAGTTGTGCCCACACGGCGGCTTCGGCCACCAGGGCGTTGCGCTGGGGGCTGGCGACCGGGTGCTGCGAAGCTTTGGCTAGCAGTTCGCGTGCCTGGCGGCCCGGGGCGCTGTCGGTCATGGCTGGAATCTTCCCAGCGACCCCAAGGCGACCGGCGGGTTTCGGAGGGTAATTGTCAAGAAGTCGGTGCCCCGGCTCTGTTGTCGAGGTCACCAGCGTGTTCGAAGGGTTGCGAGCTGCTGTCGGTTTGCTGCATCGAAGTGAGTTGTAGCGAGCGGGAGTGAGTCCTGTGGGTGGGTTTGTGGGGGGTGGGAACGGGGGTTCTTGGGCCGAATGGGTGACCTTGGCGGTTGTCGCTCGTTGGGCTGGGTGGCAGGGGGCGGCCTTGAGGGCGGGGTGATGTGGTGGGTGGTTTACGGAAGCTGGCGGCGTTCTTCGTGGCGCCTGGGCCGTGCGGGGTGGCGGTCCGGGACCGTCTCAAGCACCTGAGCGCCCGGGACGAGAGGGTGTTGCGTGCGGTCGGTGCGCATCAGGGGGCGCTGGCGTCCGGTGATCTCAAGGCCCGCTGTGCGGAGGGTCTCGAGCACGGTGCGGACACCTGGGCGGCGCGTAAGCGGGAGCTGACGGCACTGTCGTCGTCGCGGATCGCGGGTGCGATCACCAAGGCCACGCACGAACAGTGGGCGCTGGCTCGCGGTTGCCAGGTGGCGCACATCCAGAACCTGGCAGCCGGGATCAAGACGCTGCGCACCTGGCCAACGCCCGGCACGGCCGGTACATCCTCAGCGCTCGCATCGGGTTCGCGCACCGGGGTGCCGAGTGGGCCGACCGCATCGCCGCCAACCGGGCCGTGGCCTACCGCATCCACCTCGACGTGGAGCGCGGACGCTGGTACCTCACCGCGTCCTGGCAACGCCCGGTCGTGCAGACCATCCCGTTGGAGACCGCCCGCGCCCGGGGCATGATCGGCGTCGACACCAACGCCGACCACTTCGCCGCCTACCGCCTCGATCGGCACGGCAACCCGATCGGTGACCCGCACCGCTTCGGCTACGACCTGTCCGGGACCGCCGATCACCGCGACGCACAGATCCGCCACGCCCTGACCCGCCTGATCAACTGGGCGGTGCGGGCCGGTGTCGCGGCGATCGGGATCGAAGACCTGGACTTCACGGCTGAGAAGACCCGCGAGAAGCACGGCCGCCGCAAGCGATTCCGGCAGCTCATCTCCGGCATGCCGACCGGGAAGCTGAAGGCCCGGCTGGTGTCGATGGCCGCCGAGCACGGCCTGAGCGTGGTCGCGGTCGACCCCGCCTACACCAGCCTGTGGGGTGCCCAGCACTGGCAGAAACCACTGACCACCCCACACCGCACCATGTCCCGTCACGATGCCGCCGGTATCGCGATCGGGAGACGCGCCCTCGGCCACCCGGTCCGGCGTCGGACGGCACCGCCCCCACACGACCGGAGTGATCGTGCGGGGCATCGGACCGCCCAGGCCAAACCAGGTGACCGGGGGCGTGAGGGAACCCGCCCACCCACCACGGACCGGCCCCCCAAAGGGCCGTCGCCGAGCGGGAAGCGAAAGCGGGAACCCAGCGCATCCAAAACCGTTCGGGATGCGCCCAGTACGCAACAGTGGGTCCAAGACTCACTCATGCGCACTGGTTAGGAACGGTCCCAGTTCTCGCTTGTCCCAGGACCGCACCGGGTCTCCCCTGTCGCCAGATCTCGCTTCGGCCGTGAGCCTGTCTTGTTCGTTGCCCAGCCCTGCCAATCTTGCCGAATCTGAAATATTGCCGCATCGGCAAATTTTGCTACAGTGGCTGACATGGCACAGGGAGACGATGGCCGGCTCGGGCTGCGAGAGCGCAAGAAGCGCGAGACCCGTGTCGCGCTGAGCCAGGCCACGATCCGCCTGTGCGTCGAGCGCGGGTGGGACAACGTGACGGTGGAGGACATCGCCACCGCAGCGAACGTGTCCGTGCGCACCTTCCGCAACTACTTCTCCAGCAAGGCCGAAGCGATCGCCGCCGGCCATGTGGAGCGCATGCTGCGGATCGCCGACGAGGTGCGCTCCCGGCCGGCGACCGAGCCCTTGTGGGATTCAATCGTCCAGGCCGTGCAGACCCAGTTCGCTCCGGGCGACACCACCGGCGGGGAGTCGGCGCACGATCAACGCTGGAGGGACGGGCTACGGCTCATGCTGGCCGAGCCGGCACTGCAGGGTGAGGTCGTCAAGGCGAACGCGGCCGCGCAGGACGAACTGGCCGAGGCCATCGCCGAACGCACCGGCACCGATACGACACATGACGTATATCCGAAGCTGGTCGCCGCGGTGGTCAGCGCAGGCAGTGCGGTGGCTGTGGAGCACTGTCTGCGGGCCGATGCGCCGACCCCTGTCGTACCGGTGCTGATCGAGGTGTTCGACCAGCTCGCCGCGGGACTTCCCATCCCGTAGGGATCCCGCCGGACCGACGCCGTCGATCCCACCCGGCCGCAGGCGGGCCGGTTCGTCCTGCCCATGTCCGCCTGAACGAACCAGCACAGAGGGGAACATGCCGTGATTGCCGATGTCGTCATCGCCGGAGGCGGCCCCAACGGGCTGATGCTCGCCTGCGAACTGAGCCTGGCCGGTATCAGGCCGATCGTGCTGGAACGCCTGCCGGAGCCGAGCGAGGAACCGAAGGCCAACGGCCTGCTCGGGCAGGTGGTCAGAATGGTCGACCACCGCGGGCTGTACGAGCGCCTCAGCGGCACCCCGGGGCCGCCGCGGCCGAACTCCGCCTACTTCATGTTCGCCGCGATGAACATGGACCTGAGCCTGCTGCAGGACAGCCCGCTGTACGGCCTTCCCGTGCCGCAGCGCCGCATCGTGCAGGTCCTGGAGGAGCGCGCCGGAGAACTCGGCGTGGACATCCGGCGCGGGCACCGGGTCGTCGGCGTGTCGCAGGACGACGACGCAGTCACCGTCGACGTCGCCGGTTCCGACGAGGAATACCGGCTGCAGGCCCGGTATCTCGTCGGCGCAGACGGGGCGCACAGCGCCACGCGCAAGCTGTCCGGGATCGGTTTCCCCGGCGTCAGCTACGACCGGAAGACCACTCGGACGGCGCACGTCACGGTCCCGGCCGCATGCGTGGACCCCGCAACCGGCGCTCTGGACGTGCCCGGACACGGAGCCATCCTGCCGTTCCTGCCTCACCGCAGCGAGCACGGCGGGTTCGCCTACGCACCGTTCCCCGGCCACCCGCCCCTGATCAGCACCACGGAATGGGACCAGCCCGGGACCGACGAGCCCATGAGCCTCGACGAGTTGCGGGCAAGCATCAGCCGCGTACTCGGGGCCGACGTGCCGCTCGGCCCGCCCACGGGCGAAGGGCCGCACGTACTGCGCCGGTTGACCGGTGGCAACACCCGCGTTGCCGAGAAGTTCCGGGACCGCCGGGTGTTCCTGATCGGCGATGCGGCCCACGTCTACGCCGCAGGCGGCGGCCCCGGGCTCAACCTCGGTCTGCAGGACGCGGTCAACCTCGGCTGGAAACTCGCCGCGCGGCTACGAGGCGGCGCCCCGCCCGGGCTGCTCGACAGCTACGAGGCCGAGCGCCGCCAGGCCGAGCGCCGCATGGTCATGAACGCGCAGGCGCAGTCGGCGCTGATCGCCCCCGGCAGCGATGTCACCGCGCTGCGCGAGCTGTTCACCGAGTTGCTCGGCCACCGGGACACCGTGCAGCACCTGGCCGACCTCACCGCGGGCGCCGACGTCCGCTACGACATGGGCATCCCCGATGCGCACCCTGCTGTCGGCCGGTTCGTACCGGACGCGGAACTGCACACCCCCACCGGGACGGTCCGACTGGCGGAACTCACCCGCACCGGCCGGCCGCTGCTCCTCGACCTGACGGCAGATGCATCGGTCGCCAGGGCTCTGGAAGGCCGAGGTGATCAGATGGATATCGTCACTGCGCAGCCTCGGCCCACCGCACCCGCAGCCGCCTCTCTGCTGCTTCGCCCCGACTGCTATGTGGCGTGGGCATCGGACTCGCCCCGCCCGGACTCCGCCGAACTCGACGCGCTCCGGACCGCCGCAGACCGGTGGTTCGGCTCCGAGCCCGCCCTCGGTGCGGCAGAGACCCCCCGGAACGACGTGAAGCCCGTTGAACCCATGGCTTGACACGCGTAGGGCAACAGCAGCCGGGACAGGCCGCAGCAGGACGGAGTTGCTGTCGCGGGACCGCTGGCGACCGATCTCCAGTAGGGGTGCCACAGCATCATCCGGGCCGACGACGGCCGGACGCACCGTCAGGGTCCGGCCGTCGTCGTGGACGGGTCAGTTTCCGGTGGTCAGCACCATGCGGAACCGTGCCTCACCCGCGAGCATCTTCTTGAAGGCCGGGTCGGCCTGCTCCAGGTCGACTTCCTCGATCCACGGGCGTACACCGCTCTGTGCGGCGAAGCGCAGGGTGTGCTCGGTGTCGACGGCCGTACCCGAGAGGTGGCCGTAGACCTTCCGTGCTCCCGACAGGATCTGCATCGCTGTCAGTGGCAGCGGGTCGCCCACAGCACCGATGATGATGAGTTCTCCACGCCGCCCCAGACCGTCGAAGGTGGCGGCCATGGCCTCGCCGTTGGTGACCGTGGCCAGCACGACCTTGGCGCCGCCCAGCTTCTGGAGTGCCTCGGCGACGTTCTCGGCGGTGCTGTCGATGTAGTGCTTCGCGCCCAGGTCGGCGGCGAGCTTGCTCTTCTCGGCACCTCGGGCGATCGCCACGGTGTTGAAGCCCATGGCGGCGGCAAACTGCACACCGAGGTGCCCCAGACCACCCACGCCGAGGATGGCGACGGTGTCCCCGGGACGGGCCGCACTGCGGCGCAGGGCATTGAAAACGGTGACGCCGGCGCAGGCCAGCGGCGCGGCCTGGCTTGCGCTCAGTTCGTCCGGAATCCTCGCCAGCGCGACAGCGGGAACGACGACGGAATCGGCATAGCCACCCGGGTAGGCACCTCCGGGAACCTGGAGCTCGGGACAGGCGACGCCGTCACCTTCGCGGCAGGCTTCGCAGTGGCCGCAGCTTCCGCCGTACCAGCCCACGGCCACACGGTTACCTGTCTGCCATCCTTCAACGCCTTCGCCGAGGGTGTCGATGCGGCCGGCGATCTCGTGACCGGGAGTGAGCGGAAAGGCCAGGCCCGGCAGCAGTCCGGCAGTGAACATGTTGTCGGAGTGGCAGATGCCGCACGCTTCTACCGTGATCCTTACCTGACCCGGACCGGGCTCACGCGGTTCGGTCCGGGCCTCGACGAAGTCTCCGCCGGGCTCGGTGACCTGCATGGTCCGACTGGTGGAAGTAGTCATGTCGCATGTCCTTGCGTGAGGGGTGCACGGCCGGGCCCTCCGGAGCCTGACGGCCGGCGGGCGCGATCACTGCCCGCGTCCGCATGCTCCAGTGTCACCGGACGGAGTGTCAGTGCGCCGATACCGCGCCGGACTGCCTTTCGGGCGTGGTGCGGAGTCAGGGGGCGACGGCGCCGGCGGCTTGCTCCGCAGAGCGGCGGATGCCGTCGCCTGCAGGGAGCAGCACATTCAGGAGCCCGCCTCAGCCGTCCAGCGCCGGGCCGTCGGCAATCCACCGCCCGGGCTGCTCCACACGGGTGAGGGCGCACTCAAGAGCGATGAGCCACCGCCCCCGCTGTCCTTCCTTGGCACGGAAGGCGACGGTGAGCAGGTCATGGCCGACGCCCACGGCGAGAGGGGAGAGATGCGGCGCCATCGCCGAATCGAGGAACCGGGGTGGTGCCCGGCGGTTGCTGCTGGTGAGCGGCTGACGAAGAGACCGCCCTCCTGTCATGGGTGCGAAGGCCCAGCAGCACCGGTGTCGCGGACGTCCACTCCGTGGATTTCCTGGCCGGTGACCGCCGGCGGCGCGTCGCGCGGAGCCGGAAGTACCCGTCCCAGGCGGGCGAGCGGTGACAGGGCCATCAGCACCGGGGACAGCATCATGCCCGCGGCCGTCACCAGGAGGCTGGTGCGCAGCCCCCACGCATCCGCGAGACAGCCGCCGAGCAGAGAGCCGACCGGGGTCAGCCCCATGCCGACGAATGTGATCGTCGCGGCCACGCGGCCTTGCATCCCGTGCGGGGTGACGGCCTGCCGTACGGCCATGACCGTGACGTTGACCAGTTGGCCGAAGGCCCCGAACACGAAGTTGACCGCCAGGAGCACCGGGATCGTCACCGTGGAGGGGCCGTGCAGCGCGGGCACACACAGCATCACGCCGTCGCCGAGTGCCGCCGCGGACACGAGCACCGCACCGTATCCGAACCGGCTCGGGAGACGGGCGGCCAGCAGCGAGCCCAGGAGCGCGCCGGGTCCCGTGGCCGCGAGCGCCAGCCCGACGGCCGTGCCCGACAGGTGCAGTTCCCGCGGCAGGAAGAGCAGATAGACGGTCATCATGGCCGCGAAGGAGAACTGGAAGGCGGCCGAGGCGGCGCCCACGGTCCGCAGCGAGGTGTCGCCGACGACAAAGCGCAGGCCCTCATGGATGCGCCGCCAGACCCGAGGGGGACGTTGCAGGCGCTCCGGGATCGGTTCGCGGCGGTGGATCCGCCGGATGGACAGGAACGACAGCATGAAGAACGCGGCGCTGGATGCGACGCCGATCGGCGCGGACAACAGGGACACCGTCGCGCCGCCCAGGGCGGGCCCGCCGATCTGGGCCGCGGACCGGCTGCCCTCGAGCGCGCTGTTGCCCCGCATCAGCTGATCGCGTCCCACCAGCCGTACGAGGGAAGTCTGGTACGCCACGTCGAAGAACACGGACAGGGCTCCGACCGCGAAGGCGACCACGAACAGCGCCGGGAGGCCGAGTCCGCCGAGGAGGCCGGCCACGGCGGCGCCGCCCAGCGCCAGGGCCCGGCCCGCGTCCGTCAGAACCATGACCGTGCGGGTCCGCCATCTGTCCACCCAGGCACCGGCGAAGAGGGCGAGCAACAGGATCGGCGCCTGTCCCACCGCGCGGAGGACGCCCAGTTGTCCGGCGTCGGCGTTGAGCGTCACGACGGCGATCAGCGGCAGGACCACCAGGCTCGTATGTTCGCCGAGTTGGGAGGCCGACTGGCCCACCCACAGTCTGCGGAAGTCGCTGTCGCGCCACAGGCTCGGCGCAGCAGGTCGACCGGAATCGGATACAGGAGAGAAAGCCGACGGCACAGGACCCCTCGGATTGCCGAAGACGAGGCCCACCGACCGGCGCACGACGGGTGCACCGACGGTTCAGGCAGGGGAAGGCTCGCTGTGCCGCGCATCAAGGGCAGCACGCGATGACGGGCCGCTCACGGCCTACAACGTCAACGCGCGCTCGGACGACCGGGCATGTCTCGGCTCCTCGTGGGTCATTCGCTGCCCCGACCCTAGCTCTCTGCGCCCCGGCACGTGACGGATTCGAGAAACCGGGACCGACGGCTCGGCCCGCCCGGTCCCTCGTCCCCGCTGGTGCGGGCCCGAGAACCCGGTCGCACGACAGACCCGGCGCGCTGCTGGTGGACGGCGCATCCGGAGATTCGTTGGGTGTACGGCCGGGTGGGCCGCCGGGGCGAGGACCGGACCCGACGGCACGTCGGGGTCACGGCGCCCTGGCCTGCGTGGCCGGCCCTGCATCGTCCGAGGCAAGGTCCAGGTCCAGGTCCAGGTCAGAACCTCGCGCGGGCCGATGGCGGGAGTTGGTGCGACGCTTGGATGTGAGGCCGGCAGGGAGCGGGGCGGTGCCGTTCCGCCGTGGCTGATTACGGTCCGGTTCGCCCCTGCCGCCCGGGGAACGAGTCGAGTCTCGGCCGACCCGGGCGCGGCGTTGGGCCTGGTGGTCGTCGTACCAGCCGGAGGGCAACGCGGCCGCCGGAGTTCACGGCGCCCCGAGAACCGTGGGAGGACAGCCTATGAAATGCCCGACGAGATGTGGCACGACCAAGACCTCGTCCGTGTTGCTCGTCGTGGCTGCTCTGGCCGGCGGACTACTGGCAGGCGCCGGTTCCGGTGCAGCGGCAGAGGGGCCCTCCCTTCGGCGCGCCACGGTTGCCGCGTGCACGAACGACCAGCTCGTGGCGGCCGGCGCGCAGCGGACGGGGTCGAGCGAGGTGCGGGTCACTGTCATCAACGAGAGTTCGACGCCATGTGTGCTGACGGGTTATCCCGGTGTGGCTCTCGCGGGCCTGGGCTCGCCCGACAGGAACAAGCCGCTCGGTGCCGTCCACCGGGGAACGGCGGGGCCGGTGCAGCTACCGGTCGGCGGCCGGGCCTCGGCAGAGCTCACCTTCACGCCGGTACTCGGTGAGGCGGGTGGGTACTGCGTCTCCGGCGCCCCGCCGTCCGTCGCGCCCTCGATCGTGCTGTTCGTCGCGGGCGGCGGGTACCAGCTGGGTCCGGACGATGGCGGTGACTTCGCGCTCTGCGGCAACACCGTCCAGGTGACCGCCTTCCGCGCCGCCGGCTCCTGACGCCGTTGCCGCGACCCGCGCCGGCGCCGGCTCACACGGACGGCAGGTCCGGCTCGGCCGGCGGTCCCCGTGCGCCGTTCCAGAGGTCGTCCTCCGGAACGGCGCACAGGGGATTCTCCGTGTACGGCGGACCGGGGTCCGCACCCACCCGGCGTGGTCAGTTCCCGGCGATGCGTTCGGGCATCCGCCCGGGCGCCAGGAAGCCGGGGTCCGAGGCCTCGACGACCGAGCGCAGGGCCGGCACCTGTGCCGCGCCATGCAGCAGGGGTACGTCGTGTGCGTCCCAGGCACGCATGCACTCCTCCAGCACGCCCGCGTACAGGCCTGCGATGTTCCAGCGCAGACCCTCGGGCAGGCGCACCGGCTCGTCGGGGAAGCGGTGCGTCTCCGTGAGGTCCAGGGTGTCGGGCCCGACGCGGCCGGCCATGACGCGTCCGCTGGATGCGCCCAGGTCGACCGCGGCGTAGGCCTTGTCGTGCTCGCTCATCGCAGGAACGCCGCCGCCACGCCCGCGTCGACCGGAATGTGCAGCCCGGTGGTGTGGGTCAGGTCGCCGCCGGTGAGGGCGAAGACAGCGTTGGCGACGTGCTCCGGCAGTACCTCGCGCTTGAGGAGGGTGCGCTGGACGTAGAACTCGCCGAGCTTCTCCCCCTCCACGCCGTACACGGCCGCGCGCCGGGCACCCCGGCCGGCGGCGAAGATGCCCGAGCCGCGTACGACACCGTCCGGGTTGACGCCGTTGACACGGACGCCGTGCCCGCCTAGTTCGGCGGCGAGCAGACGGACCTGATGGGCCTGGTCGGCCTTGGTCGCGGAGTAGGCGATGTTGTTCGGGCCGGCGAACACGGCGTTCTTGGAGGCGATGTAGACGATGTCGCCGCCCAGGCCCTGGGTCCGCATCGACGAGTACCGAGCCCGGCACGACGCCGTGTGGCCCGGGATGCGTGACGCACTCTCGGCCACCGGCTGGCACAACTACTCCCTCTTCCTGCGCGACGACGGCCTGCTCGTCGGCTATCTGGAGGACTTCGCGACGGCTCGGGCCGCCATGGAGACCACCGAGGTCAACGCTCGCTGGCAGGCCGAGATGGCGCCGTTCTTCGAGTCCCTGGACGGCGCACGACCCGACGAGGCCATGAGGCCCCTCACCGAGGTCTTCCATCTCGCCTGACCGCATACGGGGGGCGCCTCCTGGTGTCGCGGCGCCGTCGGCCTCGGCGGCCGGCGCCGCGACACCGGGGAGGCCAGTGCCGATCTGTGGACGCGGGACGGCCGCAGGTAGCCTGAACAGCAATGTCACCCTGCCTACCCTGGAGGTTTCCGTCCGATGACCCGGTCGGTGGGTATCAAGGACATCGCGCACGCCGCGAATGTCTCCGTGGGCACGGTCTCGAACGTGATCAACCGCCCGGACAGCGTCTCGCCCCGGACCCGGGCCCGCGTCCAGGCCGAGATCGACCGTCTCGGCTACGTGCGCAGCGAGTCGGCCCGGCAGTTGCGCGCCGGCCGCAGCCGCATGATGGGCCTGCTCGTCCTCGACATGGGAAACCCCTTCTTCGTCGAGATCGCCCGCGGAGCGCAGCGGGCGGCCCGTGCCGCCGGGCTCGGCGTCATGGTCTGCAACAGCGCCCAGGACCCGGCCGAGGAGGCCGAGTACCTCTCCCTCTTCGCCGAACAGCGCGTACGCGGTGTCCTGTTGACCCCGGCCGACGCCACCGGGCGGACCATCGCGGGCTTCCGGCGACACAACATCCCGTTCGTCCTCGTCGACCGGGTGGCCGAGGGACACACCGAGTGTTCGGTCTCCGTTGACGACGTGGCCGGCGGTGCCCTCGCCGTCCGCCATCTCGTCGAAGCAGGTCACCGCTCCATCGCCTACGTCAGCGGCCCGCCCGGACTCAACCAGGTGCATGACCGCCGTACCGGCGCGCTGAACGCCCTCGCCGAGGCCGGACTGCCGTCCGAGACTCTGCGCGAACTGCCCACCGAGCACCTCGACGTCGCCGCGGGGCGCGATGCCGGCGCTCGTCTGCTCGGTCTGTCCGACCGCCCCACCGCCGTCTTCTGCGCCAACGACCTGCTGGCCCTGGGTGTGCTCCAGGCCCTCTTCGCGGCCGGTGTGCGTGTTCCTGAGGACATGGCGATCGTCGGCTACGACGACATCGAGTTCGCCGCCGCTGCGGCCGTCCCCCTGACCTCCGTACGCCAGCCGGCGTTCACCATGGGCACGATGGCCGCCGAACTCCTCCTGGAGGAGACCGAGGCACCGGAGGACTCCGGCCACCGACACCGTCGCGTCATCCTGCAGCCGGAATTGGTGGTGCGGCACTCCAGCCTCGGATCGCGCTGAGCCGGGGAGCGCCGTGGGGTGGACACGCAGGAGGTCGTCGCTCGTGCCGTGGCGTCGTACTGTCATGCGCGGAGCTTCGCGCGGACGTGCATGCGCTCGCCCTGTCTCCCGAAGAGGCTGAGAACCTCGACCGGTCGCCTGTCCGCGCTCGTGAACCAGTCGGGCAGGCGGGTGTCGGACTCTGCAGCCTCGCCGGGACCGAGGACCAGATCGTGGTCCGCAAGGACGAGCCGCAGCCGGCCGTCCAGCACAGTCGTTCGTACAGTGGCGCGCTCCACCTTGACGCCATACACCACGCCAGCTCCACGGTGTGTGGGTCGAAGGCGGACGGGATGGGAGTCGGGGTGAGTGGTGGGTGGGCGTGATCGTTGACGCACCCAGGGCAACCCGCCAGGATGCCCGTCATGATGCAGCTCAGCGCCCAGGCCACCCACGGCGGTCAAGTGTTCCTGTTGATCTGGGGGGTGGGCGCGCTGGTCATGGGGTCGACATTCGCCTCGAAGAAGGGGTCCTGCTGGATTCGCAAATTGATCGTGTCCGGGCTCGAGGGAAGACCCATGGAGCAGGCCCGCGCGCAGAACTTTGGCGGCCTGCGAATGATAGCCACCATGCTTGCCGTAGCAGGTCTGATCGGAATCGGGGCGGCCGTCGTCCTGCTGATGCGAGGCTAAGGGCTGTCCCGTAACCCCTGGCGGGCGCACGACGACAGCTACGGCACCTCGCCGCGTTGTCGGAACGCCCGAATACACCCCGAATGAGGACGCCCCTCCGCCTTGCGATGCACCGCACCTGACGCCGCGCGCTGATCCACCAGGGATTACGGGACAGCCCTTAGTGATCTGGTTGTGAGTTCGTTGGGCACCACGTGAGTCGCTTTCCGCACCAATTCACGGGTTCGGCTGACGGGTGCCGACTGGCTTCGGTCTGCTGTCGGTTGTGGGTGACAGCAGGCTGGAGCCGCATAAGCCAAACTCTGGCGGGCGCGACGCCTCGTTTGGAGCAGGCAGGCATCGGCACCAGCATCCACTACCCCATCCCACTCCACCGCTCCCCCGCCTACGCCACCGCGGTCAACCTGCCGCACAGCGACGACGTCGCCGACCAGGTGCTGTCCCTACCGGTCCGCCCCCACTCGACCGCAGCCGGGCGTCAGGCGTGCCTCTGCGAGCAGGATTTGGGTCTGTCGCCGGTAGCCTCACGCCTCGCACAGCCCCGCCGCCTGCTGCTGGCCGCAGTCCTCGCACGGCAGCACCTGCCGGACCGCGTCGGCGGCCGCCGCGGTTTGACGCTCGCGCTCCGCCCGGGCCTCGGCTTCCGCGCGGGCGGCTGTGCCGGTGGAGATTCTGTTCTCCGGTCCACGCCGCCGATTCCGTGAGTCCGCATCAGCGACGTGGCCCGAACACGTCCCGCACACCACGGGGAAGGTCGCCGAACGGTGGCGAGCCCTCCCCCGAATCCGACGCTTCACGCAGGATGCATGCCGCTGCCCCAGCGGCGAAACGTGCTGGTCTCTGCCCGGCGGTCCGCACAGGCGAATCACCGGCCCGGGCCGCCTCGGCCGCCACCATGAACGGCGGACTGCCTCTCCGTCAGGCCGTGGTGTCGCGGGCGTTGTCCGTTGTCACGCCGAGGACGACAGGCCCACCAGAAACGTCGGGAAGCAGGTGTGTGGTGGAACGTGGATCCTCCCGGTCCGCCGGACCCAGAATGATGGGTTCGCCGTCTTCGCCGGTACCACGACGGAGAGGCCGAGGACCACTCGTCAGGGATCGGGCCGCCCACAGCCGGCGAGGTCGTCCGGCATCGCCTGGTGAGGACGCCTCCCCGGCCCGGGACCGGAATGGGAACGGGAACGGGCGGTGCGCGGTGGAGGCCGAAGCCGTGGGGCGCGGCGGGGCGTCCGGCGACGCGGACTGGCTCGTCAACACGTAGACGAGCGCGGCGAGGACGGCCTCGTCATCGGCGGTTGCCCTCTCACCGGTCTGCGGGTGCACCTCAGCCGCCGGCGGCAAAGACTGTGCACTCCCCCGCAATGCAGCCGGAAGAGCCCATCCCTGGCGGCTGCCGTCCTTGGCCGGGCCGAGGGCGAACGGGCCTCCCGCATACCCCTCGTCCGCCGGGAGCGCGAGGGCATCTCGGCGCTTCTGGATGTGCTCGAACTGGCGAATGATGTCTGCCACTTGATCGGGGTCCTTGACGGAACCGGTCGCGAGCCGGTGCTTCGCCTCCAGAAGTTCGCGGTGCATCGCGCCGTACGTGCTGCCCAGCTTGATGGATTCGTCACCACGATCGCTCAGGCCGGCAGCATGGGGGGCGAAAATCGTCAACGCGGCGAGGCCCGACAGTACAGAAATGATGACTTGCGCGGTGAGCTGCGAAGATTCAGCGATGACCGGCCAGACCAGAAGACCTGTGATGAGGCTCAATACCGCTGCGGCGAGAGCGTAAAGGCGGACTTTCCGTACCAGGCGGGCAGCTTCCCTCGGCATTCTTCTTGCCCAGTAGCCGGAATTTTCGATGCTTTCCTCAAGTCGTTGCGACAGTACTGTGTCAACCGGGCGCTTCGGCTCTCTGATAATCCTGGACAGCAGCTTCATGGCACTCCTCACAATCGAGGGAAGTCCGTGAACAGTGACATCCTCGACGTGCCCTTCCCGACACCGACGCACATATTGTCGGTTTACTAACCCGCACGGAGCAACGCAACCATTCGGCTGATGCGTCGGTGATCACTCCGCTTGCCATCCGGCGCGCGACCCGTCCCATCCCGCCGCACAGCCCCGCCGCAGCTTCGTCCGGCTCTGCGCCGGGTTTCGGGTGTGGCGTGCGAGGGGTAGTCGGCAGATCGAGCAGGCGCGCCCTCGCGGGTCGTGTCGGCAGAACGGGACGCCGCGTTCCGGCGGGCCTGCTCCCCCTTGCGACGGGTCCGGTCCGGTGACCGCCCCCGTCCCATGCGGCTGCTGACGCCAGGATTGCGGTCCTGGCGTCAGGAGAAAGGTCGCGGCGAGAGGGCGCCAAGGAGCTGTCCGGCAGCGCTCGACGTGCGGACGCGGGTGAAGTCGGCGGACGCCACCGGCCGTCCGATGGGGCAGGTCGCGCCGGGGCCTGAGGGCATCTGCGATGAAGGTCTGCGCACAGTGGGGCATGACGGAGGCCGTAGACGGGCGGCCAGGGCGGTGCGTCCGCCCGCGGACCACATCGGCTGCTCCGGCCCACCCACGGCGACACATGGCGCACGCGGCGAACGTCACGTCCTGCACGGTGGGTGCGGCGGCGTGGGGTGCTCACGTGCACGGCCGTCCGGACGGGCGTCCGGCGAGGGGCGTGCATGCCGGAAACCCCGGCCAGATTCCGACGGGCCGAGGTTTCCGTGGTGTGCAGATTGCGCTGTTACCTGTTACCTGTTGTCGTGGTGCCCGCGTGTTACCACTTGCCCCCGTCGTAGTGGTCCCTGACCACCCGGAAGCTGGCTACGACGCCGTTACGGACCTTCACGCCGCCGTGGACGAAGCGGGTCTTGACGCCGGTGCTGGTGCTCCACGGGCCGACCGTGGCGACGGGGGCACCGTTGTCGCAGGTGGCACCGCGGAAGACCTCGACGGTCCTCCGGCTGTCGTTGCGGACGTTGAAGGTCCTGGAACCCAGGCCGCTGACGACCGTGATGCAGCCGTCGGGCTGGGCGGAGTAGGACCGCTCGTTGAGGAAGATCCGTCCCTCGTAGTAGTGGCCGCGGCCACCACCACCGTAGCCCCCACCACCGCCCCCTCGACCCTCGTTGCCCTTGCCCGCGACACCGTTTCCGCCGTCCCCACCGAGGGGAGCGGCGGGGGCGGCGGGGGCGGCCTGCTGGACGGAGGGGGCGGCCTGGGGGACAGTGGACCCGGCAGCCGAGGCGTAGTTGATACCGGTTGCGGCGAGCGCCGCGGCTCCTACTACTGCGGCAGTTACGGCGACAGTACGCGTAGTCATGTCACTTCTTCCTGTCTCTGATCGTCGGCTGTGCTGCCGACCTGTAAATGAACGTACTTACGGTCCGATTGACTGTCATATCGGACGTACCGAACGCATGGCACCGGTGGGCCGACTGGGGGAATACAGGCATCCAGTACCCATTGATCGAGCATGTGACGTCTCGTCAAATAATCTAAAAATCGGCTTACTTGACGCTCGATTAGGCTTTCTGGGCGATATATTCACGTCCGGTCACCCTGTCGGCAGCATGCCGCCGCTTTCCAGTAGGGCGAACATCGCCTCGCGCCGCCCTGAACAACCGTCATCGACGTCCGCCCCGGCCGCTGCGGCCGAATGCATGCCTCTGGCGCACCCTGACGGCACCGGCACGCCTGGCCGGAGGCGCGCGTGCCCGACATGCGGGGCGGCACCGGCCGAGGAATCGCTGTGGGCAGTGGACGGCAACCACCACGAGGCCGCACCACTGATCGACTCCGGGCGATCCGCAACCCGGCCTGCGATCGAGCTGAGGGCCTGGCAGGTCACCGGCGCCTCGGCCTCCTACGGCGGAGGCGCGGGACATACCGAGACCGTGGATGCCCCCATCATCGCCGACGAGGCACGCATGCGTCGTGATCCGGTGGTGCTGCCACCCGTCGACGAGAGAACCGTCGCCCTGCAGATGCTGACACCCCGTCGCACCGACTCGCCGACGACGACACCCGCCGGATCGACCGGCGTCTCGGCGCCGCGACAGCACCCGCGCTCCCCGCCGACGCCCTTGGACGAGCGCGCCTCATCGACGCCAATCGCTGCACGGCCCTGGAGTGTTCTCGCCCGCTCGGCCGACACGTCGCGTCAGCTGCCCTTCCACAGGCCCCTCGTCGACCCTGCAAGGTCGTACGGAGGCACCATCGGGATCAGCCGTCGCCACAGACGGGCCAGGCAGACATCTACTCCGCGTGATCGCAGGTGGCCCGCACGGCGCCCGCACGGAGGCCGGGGGCGCGCTCGCATCACGCGATCGCGCGCGGCCCCGTCGCCCGCGGTTTCGTGGGCTCGCGCCAGGTCACGGCGGGCGGTGCCCGTGCGGGGGGCTCTCTCCCAGAACGTGTACACAGTCGGCCGGCACGCGCGTCGACAGCTCGACCGACCGGAAGCGATGGGCATCCCGGCCCGTGCGACACGCCCGTGGGGCCCTGCCGGGCAGCACATACGGCCGGACACGGACTGCGCAGTGCCCTGCCGGGCAGCAGATGCCGGCGGGACACGGGCTGCGCGCCGTACGGCGCGTCATGAAGAAGCCCGGGCCGCCCTCCGGGGAAACTCTCGTCATGACCAACGCACCCAAGGCTGTCCTCGAGGGCGGACCCGACGATCTTCCTGAGCGAATCGTCCCACTCACCACGCCCGGGCTCGACGTCAAGATCCCGTTCCGCGGCGGATACGAGCACTTCAAGGCCACCACGCGCCACCAGGAGACCACGGAGGGCCAACTGCCGGTCTACGAATGGTGGGAGCGCACAGAAGTACCGGGATAGGCACCCTCGGAACACGGGCCGAGAGCGGAGCTGCGGACGCATGGACGCCCCGTCGGCTCGTACAGGATGACACCACGTATCCCCGGTTCGATGACCTGGCCGGAACGCGGAGCTGACGGATTCGGTGGAGCCCGGAGGCCCGGAACCGCCGGGCTTCCGGCTCCACCGATGTTCCGGCCAGGTGTTGCCGAGTCGTCAGGCCGTGTGCAGCGTCAGCCCGTACCGGTTGAGAATCTCATTGATCGGCTGGTGCCAGGTCTCACCGCCGCTGCTGCAGTTGCCCCAGCCGCCCGACGTGACGCCTTGCGCCTGGTCGCCGCTGATGAACGAGCCGCCCGAGTCGCCCGGCTCGGCACACACACTCGTCTTGGTCATCTGGTAGACCGCGCCCTGGCTGTAGTTGACCGTCTCGTTGGTCGCCAGCACGTTCCCGCAATGCCAGTGGGACGTGGAGCCGGATCGGCAGATCGAGGCGCCGATGGGGGCTTCCGCGGAGCCGCGGACCAGCTGGTCGGAGACCGTACCCCAGCCGAGAACCACGGGGACGGTCCACCAGCCGTTGCCGACACTGACCCAGGCGTAGTCGTCGCCCGGGAACGAGGAACCCTGGAAGGTGCCGATGTACGAGCCGTCCCATCCGCTGACCCCGGCGCCGGCCTGCCCGCAGTGGCCCGCCGTGACGAAGCCGCCGTACACGGAGAAGCCGATGGAACACCGCACGTTGCCCGTGTAGTAGGGGTCGCCGCCGACCGTGCCGGCGGAGAACGTCTTCGGCGCCTCGGGCGTGCGCTCCACGAGAACAGGTCCGGCCTTCCTGGCCTGCTCGACGAACGCGCGGACATCGTTGTCACGCTCAGCCGAGGCAACGACGTCCACCACGACCCGATTGGCCTCGGGATCGACGTGCCAGCCGGCGACGCCGTCGGGCGCGGAGAGCGCGTCGAGCTGCGCCTTGGCCGCGTCGAGCCGGCGGGCGCTGTGGGCCACCAGTCGGACCGCCGCACCGGTCGCGCGTACGGCGCCGGACTGCCTGTCGCCGGTGAGGGCGACGGTGAGCTTGCCCGTGGCCGGATCGAACCACGATCCGCCGTACGACTGCCCCGCAGCCCGGCGCGCCTCGGCCTGTATGGCCGTTGCCGCCCCCTCGGCGGTCAGACGCGCCGTGGCCTGGCTCTCCGTCAGTCCGAGGTCCTTCTCCATCGCGGAGAGCAGACCGGCCGAGGCCTGCGCCTCGGCGACGGATGCGGAGGTGGGGGCGGATGCAAGGGTGGAGGTGCCGGATGCGCGGGAGGGGGTATCCGCGGCGGAGGCAGGGGCGAGGCCTGCTGTTGCCCAGGCTCCGAGCAGGAGCATGGCGGGCAGACCGGTGCGTAATGCTGTCGTACGTCTCATGGGAAGAGGCCCTTCTGTTGTTCCGACGTCGTGGGGGAGGAACAGCAGCCGTCCGAGGTCTCTCACCTGAGAGCGCTCTCAGAGTGTGCCGCGAGAGACTGTAGCCCAGCAGGTTCGCCAGGTCCATGCCAATTCAGAACGGCTCAAGCCCTCGTACAGCGCAACAACTTGTAGTGTCGGCCCATGGCCGGTGTGCGCCCGCGCATCAGCTGCCACCTGGAGCAGCGCCTCCGACGACGGCCTCTGGTTCGGGAGCCTTCACCATGACACCCTCCGCCGACGACACCGCCTCCTGGAAGAGGCTGTGGCACGGCTCCCCCCACCTCCCGCACGACCCCCTCGACGAGGGGACGCGACGGAGCGCGGATCTCCCGGGCACGCTGCTGCCCGCCCCGGCCGGACTGAACCACCCGGTGATCTTCGAACCTGCGCTGAAGCAGTTCCCCAACGCCTACCGGGCCGGTGAGCCGCACTTCGAGGATGTGGAGGCGGGCCGCGCGTGGCACAGAGCGCGTCGAACGGCGCTGGACACGGTGCTCGCGGCTGTCGCCGCGGGCCCCTGGGCCGACCATCTGGTGCTGCGCGGCAGCGTGTTGATGGCCACCTGGTTCGGGGATGCGGCCCGCGATCCGGGCGACCTGGACTTCCTCGTCGTTCCTCGGGACTGGTCCATGGACGGGCCCTCGGCAGCGGGGCTGTTCGAGACCATCGCGCGGGACGCCGCGGCCGCCGCGCGCGGTTCGCTACGAATCGACGCGGCCGCCCCGGTGACCGAGAACATCTGGACGTACGACCGGGTTCCGGGCCGCCGCATGCTGCTGCCGTGGACCGCGCCGGGGACTCCCGGGGGCACCGTACAGCTCGATGTGGTGTTCAACGAGACCCTGCCGGTCCCGGCCGAACTCACCGCACTCCGGCCCCTGGGCGAGGGGCCGGGCTGTCGGGTACTGGCCGTCTCCCCCGCCCTGTCGCTGGCCTGGAAACTGCTGTGGCTGGTCACCGACGCCTATCCGCAGGGCAAGGACCTGTACGACGCGGTCCTGCTCGCGGAGCACACCGCGCCGCTCTACGACCTGGTGCGGGACGCCTTCGTACTCAGCGGCGGGGAGGGGCTGAGGCCGGCCGGTGCGTGGTGGCTCGACGTCCTGGATGTGGAGACCGAGTGGTGCCATTTCACGGCCGAACACCCCTGGGTCACGGAGAATGCGGCACATTACCTGGACCGTCTCACCCGGGCGCTGGGCCCGCTGCTGGAGGCTGCGGAACCACCGGGCGAGGACGGCTACAGTCGGTGGGCCCGGTGGCTGCAGCCATTGATCGAGTCGGCCCGAGCGGCGGCCTCCGATCCCGCCGAGGGTGCGCTCGGGCCTCTCGACACGGAGGGCCGGGACGGACTGATCACGGCAACCGTGATCGTCCGCGAGACCGTGGGGCGTGAGCGAATCTCGCTCGAGGAGGCACTCTCCGCGGTCCTGGCCGACGGGAGCAGCCGGCCCTACTGGCGGGAGCACCCGAACGCGTGCCGCCGGGCCCTGGACGAGGTGCGATGACCCCGGTGCGGGCTGCTGCAGGTCGGCGCCTCCGTCCGCGAGCACCCGCCCACGGCGCTGGCGGCCGCTCCCCATTGCTCGCCCACTCCTGAAGCGGTGGTCCTCGCCTGCTCCGACGCGGTGGGTCATACCCCCGGACGCCTCCGGTTGTCGCCCGGTCCGCCCGCACGGAAGGTGGGGACTGCGGCCGGTTCCCTCCCGCCGTACGACCCACAGAGAGTGCAGGTGAATGCGGTGACCACCGACCCGTCCTCCGCCGCAGGTGTCCGTGCGCCGGACACCGCGATCGCCAGGGAGGCGACCCAGCTCGTGCGGGATACCGCGAGCGAACTCGTCTACCACCACTCGCGGCGCGTCTTCTGGTTCGGTGCCTTGCAGGGCCGTCGTCGCGATGTGAGTTTCGACCCCGAACTTCTCTACGTCGGCGCGCTCTTCCACGATCTCGGGCTCGGCGAACCCTTCCGCGGGAGCGGCCGGCGATTCGAGGTGGACAGTGCCGACGAGGCCCGGCGGTTTCTGCAGTCGCATCAGGTACCGGAGGACAGCATCCGGCGGGTGTGGACAGCCATTGCGCTGCATACGACGCCCGGCATCCCCGAGTTCATGGAGCCGGAGATCGCTCTGCTGACGGCCGGGGTCGAGTACGACGTGCTCGGCATCGGGTACGAGGACATCTCCGAGGACGAACGGGCGGAGATTGTCGCCATGCATCCGCGGCCGGACTTCAAACGGCGCATTCTGGGTGCGTTCACCGAAGGGATCCGGCCGAAGCCGGAGACGACGTTCGGCAATGTGAAGGCCGATGTGCTGGAGCATTACGTGCCGGGATTCGAGCGCGGGGACTTCGTCCGTACGATCCTCGACTCGCCCTGGCCGGAGTGAGCCGCAGCATCCGGTGAGCTCCGGATGGCGCCGTGGCGGCGCTTCAGCCGGCCTGGCCGATCGCGCCGCGGAGCATGGCCACGGTCGTGGCCGCGGCTCTGCGCTCCGTGTCGTCCTCCGTCGCGCGCACCCGCTCCTCCAGGAGTACTACGGCGGCCTGAAGGACGCCGACACGTACCGGAACGGTCTGCATCCCTGCCAGCACGGCTGCCGCCTGTTCGGCCGGAGTGGCAGTCGCGGCCTGCGGGATGAGGGTGGTGATGCCGCGCCCGAGCGCGCGGTCACGAGGTGATTGAGCCGCTGGTGTGGTCACCGCAGAATTCTGCCGCACCGGGTCGGCCGATCGGGTCAGCGACGTGCCTGCCGCCCGCCGGTGTCGTCGTGGAGGCACGGTGGATCCCGCGCCTCAACAGGTGTTCCGGTGACGCGTGTTCGATGCCGTCGAGCGGCTGCCGCCCGCCGAGCGCCGGTCATGGCTCGGCAGCATGGCCTACGGCCGGGCCCAGGTGCGCATCGCCGCACGCGAGGCGAAGGCGGCGACGTCCTTGTCGAGTGGGTGGTCCATGTACTGGTGGATGCGCCAGGCCGCCTTGATACGGGGCTTGCCAGCGGTCACATAGTCGGCGATCCACAGACCGTCGCCGGCGTACGACGTGGTGTCGTAGTTCAGCCAGAAGTGCCGGTTGCAGTACAGCAGGACCCGGTGATGCGGTCGCAGGCGCTTGACCTCACGGATGAATCGGTCCTTCTCGGCGTTGCTCGCGTGTGTCCCGTCGCCGGTCACCTCCCAGTCGACGGCGAGCAGATCGCCCGCCTTCTCCGGGGCCTTGCTCACGAAGTACTCCGCCTGCGCCGTGAGGTCGCCCGGCCACAGGAAGTGGTAGAAGCCGACCACGCATTCGGCGTCCCGCGCCCGCTTGACCTGCGCGGCCAGACGCGGATTGACGTACGAACGGCCCTCGGTGGCCTTGATGAAAACGAAGTCCAGTCCGTCCGTGTCGAAGGACGGCTGATACGAGCTGACATCGACGCCATGCAGCATGGGCACCGCCTTCAAGTGGGCTCTTTGGTTCCGTTTCTCGTCCTGTACGTGCCCGCAGCCGCCGGTTCCCACCCTTGAGGCCACACGGGGAACTCACTTCCGGCCACCCCGGACAGCTGGTTGCGCCGGAACCGGCACGTGGTGACGTCACGGCGCTCACTGCATGCGTATCGGCCCCTGGAAAGCGCGTCCCCGGGCTGGCACGATGAGCGTCCATGAATGATCCAGAACTTCCGGCCGCTCAGGCGCTTCGGCTGGTGGCAACCCGCTTCCCGCACGCCCTGGGTGCGGTGCTCGGGGGCTCGGCCGCCCAGGGCCGCGTCACTCCGACCAGCGACCTGGACGTGGCCGTCCTTCTGCCGGACTCGGACACCAGCCGCCGTGAGGTGATACGCCATGAGGGCCGCCCGGCCGAGCTGTTCCTGCACACCCTTGCCGACGTGCCGGAATTCTTCGCGTGGGACAGAGCCCGCCGCCGGGGCACGCTCCTGTTCATCTATGACCAGGGGCTGCCCCTGATGGACCCCGACGGGCATGTGTCCCGCACGTGCGAACAGGCCCGAGCGGTGATCGCGGCCGGCCCTCCTCCTCTCACCCCGGCGGAGTGGGAACAAAGCCGCTACAGCCTCACCTGTTACATGGACGACCTGGTAGACACCTCGCCGGCCCATCGGTATGAACAGCTCTCCCTCGCCGATTTCACCCTGCGCGAGGCGGCGCATCTGCTCACTGCCCACCACAACACCTGGACGGGCATCGGCAAGTGGCTCCCCCGCAGACTCCTCAGCGCGGACCCCGCCCGAGGCAAGGCCCTGCTGGACGGCCATCAGGCCGTGGCCGAACGTGCCGACCCCGCACCGTTGGCGGCTGCGGCCGAGCAGGTGCTCGACCTGCTCGGCGGACCGCTGCGGGACGGGTACACACTCCGCTGGCGCACCTGATCAGCCTGGAGCTCACCCTTGTGGAAGTCCCGGACCACCCACGGCGTGTGCCGGGGCGCCCTCCTGCCGCGCCGGCACAGCCCCGTCCTTGATCACCGGCCGTCGTCCGGGGCGGCCGGCAGGCTGTCCATGAAGGAGCTGACGGAGAACACGGCGCGCCCCGGCCCGGGCGGACCGTAGCCGGGCGGCGAGCTGAGCCCGTACTCCTCCATCGTCGCGCGGTAGGCCTCCAGCAGCCGGATGTGGTACTCCAGCGGCGCCCCGTCGGGGTTGGTCTTCCCGAGCGGTGTGGTGGGCTCCGGGCACCAGGTGGTGAACCGCGGGGTGATGCCGTGCGACATGAAGAACCGCAGCCCCTCCGTGGTCGAGCCGATCGCCTCGTCGACCGTCGTGAAACCGAAGGGCTCGGCCATCTCCACACCCGCCACGAAGTTGGGGATGACGTTCCGGGCTCCGAAGACCTCGGCGGAGTCCAGGATGCGGCGGTGCCATTCGTCGCGGCCGACGTACCGCTCCTTGCCGGGGCAGTACAGCTCGAACAGCCGGGGGTCCCACACCTCGTAGTTGGGGTGGTAGATCTGGACACCGTAGTCGTGGAAGCGCTGGACGTCGTCCTTCGGCAGGGCCTGCGCAACGACCTTGCCGATCCAGCGGCCGGGGAAGGTGTCCTCGATGGCCTTGGCGTACTGCCCGTAGAAGTCGGCTTCGTCGCGCCCACCGATGTGGGAGGTGATGGCTCCACCGGTGAGGGTGTAGGCGGTGGAGGTCTTCGCGGTGTCGTACCGGTCGATGATGGCGAGTGCTTCCAGCACCTCCTCGACGGGCTTCACACCGGTGTACGGGCGTCCTGCCGCCTTGTGCTGGCGCCAGTTGTGGTTGATGTCGCAGTACTGGCACTCCTCCTTGGCGCCGAAGTACTGGCAGACGCGGAAGACCGTCAGATAGACGAGGTAGCCCCACTGGATGGTGGGCGCGACCTCCATCACCGACTTGCCGTTGGCAAGCGTGTGCCGGTAGTAGTCCGGCATCGGGGGCAGGCCCACGTCCGAGATCCGTCTGCCGTCGAGGTAGAGCCCCAGGACGCCTTCCCGGTCCGCGGCGACGCGGTACGGCGACCCCGGGTTCACCCGTACCGACACGACCGTGCGGCGCAGCTCGTACGGACCGCCGGTGAGCACGATCTCCTCCGGCGGCCGTCGCAGCGCGGCCGCGCCGAGCTCGGGCAGGGTGCCGTGGTCGAAGGAGAAGATGAAGTACGACTTCGGCTTGACGTCGCCGTCCTCGTTGTCGCTGAGCGCGGACTCGTCGAACGCCACGCCGCCGCGCAGCAGGTCCTCCTTGATGACAGCTTCGCGCGGCACGTGCGGGAACCGTTCCATCAGCTGCTCGATGAGGCGGGTCCGGCTCGCGTCGGTGCGTCCGGGGGCGCCTGAACGGCTGGGGTCGCTGGGGTCCGTGCGACCGTTGTCGGTGCGGCTGGGCATGTACGGGGCTCCTCGGTCCGGGTGGTCGAAGGGTTCTTCCTGGTACGCCACACTGTGCAACGAACCACGTCCGTCAAGCGTTCGCGGCGCCGTGCACGGACCGGTCCGCCCGTCGGTCAGCTGCCCCAGTGTGTGGGACGGCTGAGTGACGGCGGGAGTTTCGTCGCGCCGTTGCCGCGGGCGGCGTTGAGCTGCGCCTGGGTGAGGAAGAGGCTTCCGGTGAGGTCGGCGCCGGACAGTTCCGCGTCCCGGAGGTCCGCGCCGATGACGTCGGCGTGGCGCAGGTCGGCGCCGGTGAGGTCGGCGGCGATGAGGTACGCGCCGCGCAGGTCGGCTCCTTGCAGGTCGGCGTCCTTCAGCCGGGCACCGATGAGATCGGCGCCGCGGAGGTTGCGCTTCTTCTTGCGGGGAACCGTCCCTCGTACGAGTTCGCTGGTACGCAGCAGCAGTGCGGCGACGTCGTCCCGGTGTCCGTCCACATCGAGGGCGGTGAACGCGTCGGGGGCGACGTGCGTGAGTCGTTCCGTCCTGTCGAGCGTGCGTCGTATCTCGCCGTGGAGGGGGCGGGCCGCCTGCAGAGTCAGCGCTTCGGTGAGGTACCAGAGCAGTTCGTGGAGTTGCCGCATGACCGGGAACACCTGGAACATCTGCTGGGCGGTCTGCGGGGCCCGCCGCCAGTCCTGTCCGTCGAAGGTCTCCTGGGAGACCTTCTGGCCGGCGCCGAAGCAGTCGTAGACCGTGCAGCCGGGGAAGCCCTCGGTACGCAATGCGGTGTGGATGCCGCAGCGGAAGTCGTCCTGGAGATTGTGACAGGGCTGCCCGGCGTCCTTGTTCACCGCGAAGTCCGCAGACCGGGTCAGGGTCAGCGCGACGCAGCACAGTCCGAAGCAGTTGGCGCAGTCGGCGCGCAGCACGGCGGCACGGTCCACGCCACCGCTGTCGCCGTCACGCTGCGTGGTGCGGTCGGTGACGTCGTGGCGGCCGTCTGTACGGGCCGTGCGGCGGGCGCGGTACACGGCGCGATCGGTGCTGTTCCTACCGGGGCCTCGGGCGTTGTCGGACACAGTGCGTGGGATCCTCAGAGCTGCGGAGTGCGTGAAGGGTCGAGCCTACCGAGGTACCGCCGGCCGATGAGCACGCGGGCCGACAGCCTCGATCCCGGATGCCGGACGGAACCGGTCCGGAACCACGACGAGCGGACGGTTCCCCCTGGGCCGTGGTCTCCACCGCGCGGTCTTCGGGCGGGCCGGTGTCAGTGGCGCGCCGCACACTGGCAGAGGCGCGCAGACGGCGAAGGGGACGTGGATGAGCAGTGCGGACGATCACGACGCGGGGTTCGAACCGGCCACCGGGGACGGTCCGTTGTCACCGGGGCCGGCGGGGAAGCGTGCGGCGTCGGTGCGGACGGCGTTCGAGGGGCTGCTGCAGATCCGACGGCTGACCAACTCGGGCCGACCGCATCCGGAGGGCGTACCTGCCCCGTGGGAGCGCCATCGGACGGTACGGGCGGTCGCCCTGGCACTGGAGGCGGACGGTCTGCCCCCGTCCGCCGTCGATGCGTCCGGGCAGCGGGTCGCGACCGGGTACCGCGTGCGGGAGGGCGAGCAGCCTGGCACCGTACGGGTGGAGTGGCTCGGTCCGCCCGGCAGCGGGGCTGCGCACGAGGAGGAGGCCGAGCTGGCCCGGTGCGCGGCCGCGCTGGGACGGCTGGGGTGGACGGCGCTGCTCTACCGCGGGCCTCGGCGTCGCAGGTTCCTGGAGGTCGAGCCCTGAGCGGCAGTGTTCAAGACCTGAACGCTCAGTGGCCAAGCATTACCAACAGAAGGTCCGTACCAACTCCTTGACGCCCTTCCGCGCCAACACTTAAATCAAGAATTGAATTAAGCGCCGGGCCGCTCCTCTCCCGGGCGCCGATTCGCCGTGCAATCTGTCATGCCCATGCCCCCACCATGAAGTGATGTGATGACTGTGCGAACCCCCAGACGGCGCCGGATGGCGCTGTACCTCGTGGCCCTGCTGTGCTGTTCCGGTGCGATGACCGCCGCCCCCGCAGGCGCGGCACCGGCGCCCGAGCCGCTCGCCGCCGCCGCGACGACGTTCTCCGACGACTTCGACGGTCCGGCCGGATCGGCGGCCGACGGCGGCAAGTGGCAGATCGAGACCGGCGACAACGTCAACAACCACGAGCGGCAGTACTACACGGCGGGCAACAGCAACGCCGCCCTGGACGGCCAGGGCCACCTCGTCATCACCGCCCGCCGCGACAACCCCGGCAACTACCAGTGCTGGTACGGCCGGTGCGAGTACACCTCCGCCCGGCTGAACACGTCGGGCAAGTTCAGCTCGACGTACGGGCACGTCGAGACCAGGATGAAGATCCCGCGCGGTCAGGGCATGTGGCCCGCGTTCTGGATGCTCGGCAACGACATCGGCAACGTCGGCTGGCCCAACAGCGGCGAGATCGACATCATGGAGAACGTCGGCTTCGAACCCGGCACGGTCCACGGCACCATCCACGGCCCCGGGTACTCCGGCTCAGGCGGCATCGGGGCCGGCTACGCCCTCCCCGGCGGCCAGGCGTTCGCCGATGCCTTCCACACCTTCGCGGTGGACTGGGCCCCCGACTCCATCACCTGGTCCGTGGACGGCAATGTCTACCAGCGCCGCACACCGGCCGACCTCGGTGGCAAGAGCTGGGTGTTCAACAAGCCGTTCTTCATCATCATGAACCTCGCGGTCGGCGGCTACTGGCCCGGCGACCCCGACGGCAGCACCGCCTTCCCGCAGCAGCTCGTCGTCGACTATGTGCATGTGACCACCAGCGACAGCGGATCCGGTGGGACGGGCGGCTCGATCACGGGGCTGGGCGGCAAGTGCGTGGACGTGGCGGGCGCCTCGGCCGCCAACGGAACAGCCGTCCAGCTCTACGACTGCAACGGAACCGCCGCACAGAAGTGGACCGTCGGCTCGGACGGCACGATCCGCGCGCTCGGCAAGTGCCTCGACGTCAAGGACAACAGCACCGCCGACGGCGCCCAGCTCCAGCTCTGGGACTGCACCGGCGGAGCCAATCAGCGATGGGGTGTCTCCGGTGCCCGGGACATCGTCAACGTCCAGGCGGACAAATGCATGGACGCCACCGGCAACTCCTCCGCCAACGGCACCCGGCTCCAGATCTGGACCTGTGCCGGAACCGCCAACCAGAAGTGGACGGTGAACGCCGCATGAGCCCCTCCCCCGGCACGCGCCGCCGCCTCGGGCCGCTCGTCCTCCCGGCAGCACTCCTCCTCGCCGCCGGAGCCTCGCTCGTCACCCTGCCCGCCACCGCCAGTGCCGCGGCCGCCGCCACCGGCTCGATCACCGGGCTGGGCGGCAAGTGCGTGGACGTGGCGGGCGCCTCGGCCGCCAACGGAACAGCCGTCCAGCTCTACGACTGCAACGGAACCGCGGCGCAGCAGTGGACCGTGGGCTCCGACGGTACGATCCGCGCGCTCGGCAAGTGCCTCGACGCGAAGGACAACGGCATCGCCAACGGCACACAGCTGCAGCTGTGGGACTGCAGCGGCGGAGCCAACCAGCGGTGGTCGGTCTCCGCGGCCCACGACATCGTGAACACCCAGGCCGACAAATGCATGGACGCCACCGGCAACTCCTCCGCCAACGGCACCCGGCTCCAGATCTGGACCTGCACCGGAACCGCCAACCAGAAATGGACCGCACCGTCGGGCGGCGGCACCCCCACACCCGGCGGCACGATGGCCGTGGCGCCCTACCTCTACAACGGCTGGGGCAGCCCGCCCAGTCCGACGACCGTCATGAACGCGACCGGCGTGAAGTGGTTCACCCTGGCCTTCGTGCTCAGCAACGGTTACTGCAACCCGCAGTGGGACGGCGGGCGGCCGCTGACCGGTGGCGTCGACCAGCAGACCATCAACACCGTGCGCGGCGCCGGCGGCGACGTCATCCCGTCGTTCGGTGGCTGGAGCGGCAACAAGCTGGAGAGTTCCTGCTCCAGCGCGGGTGAGCTCGCGGCCGCGTACCAGAAGGTCATCAACGCGTACGGGCTCAAGGCGATCGACATCGACATCGAGGCGGACGCCTACAGCAGCGCCACGGTCCAGCAACGCACCGTCGACGCACTGAAGACCGTCAAGGCCAACAACCCCGGCATCAAGGTGTACGTCACTTTCGGTACCGGCCAGAGCGGCCCCGACACCAGCCTGATCAACCGGGCCGCCTCCGCGGGACTGACCGTCGACAGCTGGACGATCATGCCGTTCGACTTCGGCGGCGCCGGACAGAACATGGGCACGCTCACCACACGTGCCGCCGAGGGCCTGAAGAACGCGGTGAAGAGCGCGTACGGATACAGCGACGACCAGACCTACCGGTCGATCGGCATCTCGTCGATGAACGGCATCACCGACGACAACGAGACGGTGACGGTCGACGACTTCCGCACGATCCTGGCCTACGCCCAGCAGCACCATCTGGCACGGCTCACCTTCTGGTCGGTGAACCGTGACCGGCCGTGCACGGGCGGCGGAGCCGACACCTGTTCCGGTGTGAGCCAGCAGGCGTGGGACTACACGCGGGTGTTCGCCCAGTACACCGGATGACCTGACGGGGGGAGCGCCGTGGGTGGGTGGCCGTGTGCCCGCACTCGGCGCTTTCGCAGGGGGCGCCGGCCGCTCGTCGACCCGGAGGTTCATTCCGGGCCGGCGGGCGGCTGCGCATTTGCCGGCCACCTGGCCCGGGGCGGTTGCGTCCGGAACCCGCCCTCGCCCGTGGCGCGTCTGCCGGTGAGGGCTGTGGCCCGACCGCGCACACATAGGTCGCCTGCCGGATAATCCGCCACGGACCGACTGGCGATTACCCTGGCAGACATGACTGCCATGGCACCCGCCCGCACCGCACCGGACCTCTCCTTCCTGCTGGATCACACCAGCCATGTTCTGCGGAGCCAGATGTCGGCGGCGCTCGCCGAGATCGGGCTCACCGCGCGCATGCACTGCGTCCTGGTCCACGCCCTGGAGGAGGAGCGGACCCAGATCCAGCTCGCCGAGCTCGGCGACATGGACAAGACGACGATGGTCGTGACGGTCGACGCCCTGGAGAAGGCCGGTCTCGCCGAGCGCCGGCCGTCCAGCAAGGACCGGCGGGCGCGGATCATCGCCGTGACCGAGAAGGGCGCGCAGGTCGCCGAGGAGAGCCAGAAGATCGTGGACGCAGTGCACGATCAGGCACTCGGCTCCCTCCCCCAGCAGGAGCGCGAGGTGCTGGTGCGAGCGATGCAGCGCCTGGCGGACGGCCATCTGGCCACACCCTCAGAGAGCCGGCAGCCGGTTCGACGCGCGCGTCAGCGCGGGTGACCGACAGGCAGATCCGAAATAGATAGTCCGTAACAAAACAATCTGCTAACGTCTCTCCTGTCGCCTCATTCGACAGGAGAGTCCGCATGTCCGCGCCATCTGCTCCTTCCTCCGCCTCCGCCGGCCCCGCACCCACCGCCGCGGCCGCACCGCCTGCCGCCACGGCCCGTTCACGTCGGGCGGCCCTCGGAGTGATCGCCACGGGGATGCTGATGATCATCCTCGACGGCTCCATCGTGACCGTGGCGATGGAGGCCATCCAGAACGACCTGGGGTTCACCCCGGCCGGGCTGAGCTGGGTCGTCAACGCCTACCTGATCGCGTTCGGGAGCCTGCTGCTGCTCGCGGGCCGGCTCGGCGATCTGCTGGGCCGCAAGCGCATGTTCCTGGCAGGCACCGCCCTGTTCACCGCCGCATCGCTCCTGGCAGGCGTCGCAACCACTCCCGCACTCCTGATCGCCGCCCGCTTCCTGCAGGGCATCGGCAGCGCGATGGCCTCCGCCGTCGGTCTGGGCATCCTCGTGACGCTGTTCACCGGGCCCCGGGAACGCGCCCGCGCAATAGCCGTCTTCAGTTTCACCGGGGCGGCCGGCGCATCGATCGGCCAGGTCCTCGGTGGCGTGCTCACCGATGCGCTCAGCTGGCACTGGATCTTCTTCATCAACCTCCCGATCGGGCTCACGGTCCTCGTCCTCGCCGTGCCCGTGCTGCCAGCCGATCGCGGTCTCGGTATTCGCTCCGGGGCCGATGTCGCCGGTGCGCTGCTGGTCACGGCGGGGCTCATGCTCGGGATCTACACCGTCGTCAAGGTCGAGACGTACGGCTGGATCTCGGCACACACTCTCGGCCCGGGTGCACTCGCCGTCCTCCTGCTCGCCGCGTTCCTCGCCCGCCAGGCCTCCGCCGCAACTCCGCTCATGCCACTGCGCATCCTGCGGTCCCGCGCAGTGGCGGGTGCCAACCTGGTCCAGATCCTCATGGTGGCCGCGCTGTTCTCGTTCCAGATACTCGTCGCTCTCTATCTCCAGAAGGTCCTCGGCTACGGCTCGGCGCGCACGGGGCTCGCCATGCTTCCCGCTGCCGCGGTCATCGGCCTGGTGTCCCTGGGGGTCTCGGCCCGTCTCAATGCACGTTTCGGCGAGCGTCGTGTACTGCTGAGTGGGCTCGTGCTGCTGATCGGCGTCCTCGGGCTCCTGGCCCGGGTACCCGTCCATGCGCATTACCTCACCGATCTGCTCCCGGTGATGCTGCTGGCGGCTGGTTTCGGCCTCGCGCTCCCGGCACTGACCGTGCTCGGCATGTCCGACGCAAAGGCCGACGACGCCGGGCTCGCATCGGGGCTGTTCAACACGACCCAGCAGATCGGCATGGCCGTCGGCGTCGCGCTGCTGTCCACGCTGGCGGCCTCCCGCACCGACGACCTGCTCACGGACGGACAGAGCCGGGCCGCTGCCCTGACGGGCGGCTACCACCTGGCGTTCACCGTCGGCGCCGGTTTTCTCGTCACCGCGTTCGTCGTCGCGTTCGCGGTACTGCGCCCGCACCGGCCGACGCCCGGGGACGCCCCGGAGACAACCGCCACGGTTGCCTGACCTCCCGTTCCTTCTCTCCTGTTCCTCCCGTCCCGGCCATCCCTGCACACAGTGCCGGACCCCGTTGTCAGACCCATGAGGAATGCTTGACGGACCGACACCTCTGACCAGGAGATGCTGACATGCACCATGAGGAGCTCGCCGCGGCCCGGGCGTACGTCCGGTTACTGGAAGCGACTCGGGCCGCCCTCGCGGAGCCCGACGAGGCGCCGCTGTACCTGTCGCTGCTCGCCTCCCCGATGGCCGAGGCCGATGGCGCGCTGCGCCGGGCGGGACTCTTCGGCAACGAGGCCAGATTCTTCGATCTCGTACGGTCCCTTCAGCCGAGCATGTCCGGCAGCGATCGCTGAATCTCCGGGCGAACGGCCGACAGCGACCGCATCCGCGGCAAGGGAGGTCGGCGGGGCGCGCCGGTGGTTCCCACCACCGGCGCGCCCCGCACCCGGCTCCGTTGCTCAGTCCGCGACCGGGGCTCCGCCTGCGAGGCCGAGTTCGCGGTCGCCCAGCGGCTCGAAGAAGCCCGCCACGTCCGACGCGTCGACCTGGGCGAGCCGGGCCGGGCTCCAGTGCGGGTCGCGGTCCTTGTCGATGATCTGGGCGCGCACGCCCTCCACCAGATCGGGCCTGGTGAAGGCCGCACAGGAGACACGGAACTCCTGGTCGAGCACCGCCTCCAGGCTGCCGAGCAGCCGTGCGCCGCGCACGGAGGCAAGAGTCACCTTGAGTGCGGTGGGCGACTTGGCCAGGATCGTCTCGGCAGTCTCCTTCGCGGCGGGTTCGCCGCAGTTCTGGAGCCGTTCGACGATCTCCTCGACCGATTCCGCCGCGTAGCAGGCGTCGATCCAGCCGCGGTGCGCGGCCAGTTCGCCGACGGGCGGGGCCGTGGCGTACCGCCGCGCCGTCTGCTCGATCTCGGAGGACGTTGCGCTCCCGGCAAGATCCCGGGCGAGTTCCGCCAGACGCTCGGACGGTACGAAGTGGTCGGCGAGCTCGCACAGCAGTGCATCGCCTGCGCCGACCGCGTCCCCGGTGAGCGCCAGGTGGGTGCCGAGCTCGCCGGGCGCCGAGGCGAGGAGGTGCGTTCCACCGATGTCCGGCACGAAGCCGATGCCGGTCTCGGGCATGGCGACGCGTGAGCGTTCCGTGACGATGCGGACGCTGCCGTGGGCCGACACTCCGACGCCGCCGCCCATGACGATGCCGTCCATGAAGGCGACGTACGGCTTGGGGAAGCGTGCGATGCGGGCGTTGAGGCGGTACTCGTCGCGCCAGAAGTCCACCGATGCGCTGCGTCCCGCGCGGGCGTCCTCGTAGATGGCGCGGATGTCACCTCCTGCGCACAGCCCGCGCTCTCCCGCCCCGCTGATCAGCACCGCGGTGACCGAGTCGTCGCGCTCCGCCGCGGTGAGGGCTTCGTCGATGTGCCGGACCATGGTGTGGGTCAGCGCATTCAGGGCACGCGGCCTGTTGAGCGTGATGCGCCGGATACGGCCCTCGGTGTGCAGCAGGACCTGGTCGTCGTTGTTCATGCGTGCGCTCCGGTCCGCCCCTGTGCCGTACCGTCCGCCGGTCACGGACGATCTTTCCCCGTTCATTGTGCGCGGTGGGCCGCGAGGCGGAGGCGCGGGGGGTGCCGCCGGCAGAGGGGTCCGGCGCGGTGGTGCGGGTCGCTTCCGCCTGGCAGCGACCTGGAACCGGTTCGACAATGTGAGACACGGACGACCACCGCACACAGGCCCCACTGCCCGCCCATCACGCCGGACGATCTCCGGAGCAGGAATGACCGACAACGACCGGGAATCGGACTCCGACGTTTCTCCCAGCGTGCAGATCGAACGGCCCCACAACGGTGAGACGGGGACGGCGGAGCGGCTCGCCCTGAATCGGACGGGCAGTTTCGAGTGGGATCTGGACGCCCGGACACTCGACATCGACGTGGCCGGCCTGCTGGTGTTCGGGATGGACCCGAGGACCCGCTCCCCCCGGCCGAGGGATTTGATCAACCGGCTCGAACCGGCGGAGCGCACCCGGCTGGAACTCACGTTCGACGATGCCATCGCCACCGGTCGCAACTCGTACAGCATCCACTTCCAGGTTCCCCTCGCCGACGGCACCCATCAGTGGACCCACATCCAGGCCCGGATCCTGCGCGGCGACGACGGCCGGGCGCACCGGGTCATCGGTGTCGTACGCGATGCGACGGCGGAGGTCACCCATTCGGCCTTCGTGCTGGAAATGGAGAAACGCCGTCAGCGCCAGACCAGCATCGTTGAACGGACAACAAGCGCTTTGTCGCGCGCGGTGACCGTGGACGATGTGACCGCCGCGCTCACCGGCCCCGGCGGAATGGCCAGGCTCGGCGCGGACGGACTCGCACTCGCGGTGGTGGAGAACACCGCGCTCAACGTCATCGCGCTCAGCGGCAACGCACCGGAGTCGATCACCGAGATCGCCTCGGCAGGTCTCGACCCCCGGTTCCCGCTGGCCGACACCGTGCTCACCGGACGGCCACGCTTCCTGACCTCGGTCGCCACCCTCGTCCGGCGCTACCCGGCGCTGGAGCCGTACATGGACGACATGCACTTCCGCGCCGCTGCCTATCTGCCGCTGGTCGCCCAGGCTCGTTCGCTGGGCGGTCTCGCACTCTTCTACCGCGAGCACACGACCTTCAACGCCGATGAACGCAACCTGTGCCTGGGGCTGTCGGCGATCGTGGCCCAGTCCTTGCAACGGGCGACCCTCTTCGACGAGGAGCGCGAATTCGCCACCGGGCTGCAGTCCGCGATGCTTCCCCGACGGATCCAGGAGATCGAGGGCGGCGAGATCGCCGTGCGCTACCACGCGGCATGGAGCGGCCGGCAGGTCGGCGGCGACTGGTACGACGTCATCGCTCTGCCGAAGCACCGGTACGGCATCGTGGTGGGTGACGTGGAGGGCCACGACACCCACGCGGCCGCCATCATGGGCCAGCTGCGCATCGCCCTGCGCGCCTACGCCGCCGAGGGCCATCCGCCCGCGACAGTGCTGGCCCGTGCCTCACGGTTTCTCTCCGAACTGGACACGGATCGCTTCGCCACCTGCACGTACGCACAGGTCGATCTCCCTTCGGGGACCGTGCGCGTGGTCCGCGGCGGGCACTTCGGTCCGCTGATCCGGCATGCGGACGGACGGGTGGGCTCGCCGCACGTACGGGGCGGGCTGCCGCTGGGGATCTCCACCGACTTCGAGGACGAGGAGTACCCGGAGACCAGGCTCGATCTGGTACCCGGCGAAACGCTTGTCCTGTACACCGATGGCCTGGTGGAGGAACCCGGAGCCGATATCGACGACGGCGTGAGCGCACTGATCCAAGAGGTGAGCGCCGGCCCCACCCATGCGCAGGAGCTGGCCGACCATCTGTCCGACCGGCTCTGGGAGCGATGGGGTGCGGGGGACGACGTCGCGCTGCTCGTGCTGCGGCGCAGCCCGGATCCGGGGTCTCCGCGAGCACCTCGGTTGCACCAGTACATCCACCAGGCGGATCCCGAGGGGCTCTCGGATGCCCGGACGATTGTGCGCCAGGCCCTGGAGGACTGGAACATGGCCGAACTCGCGGACGATGCCGAACTGGTCACCGGTGAGCTGCTGGTGAATGTGCTTCTGCACACGGAAGGCGGAGCGGTGCTCACGCTGGAGGTGCTTCCGGAACCCGTCCGGCGGGTCCGGCTGTCGGTGCAGGATCGCTCCAGCGTCTGGCCCAGGCGGCGGTCCCCCGGCGAGACGGCGACTTCGGGGCGCGGCCTGTTGCTCCTCGATGCCGTCGCTGCACGCTGGGGCATCGAGCCGCACGGCGAGGGGAAGGCCGTCTGGTGCGAGATCGGACCTTCGCCACGGTCCGCCTCCGCTTCACCGGCCCGGCGGTCGAAGCCGCAACCGGCAGCGATGCCGGTGGAGTCCGCGCAGACGGAGGAGCCCGAGGCCCCTGGGGCCCGCACTGAGTCTGCTGGGGAGGAATGTTGAGGGGCGTGCCGCCGCGCGTGGCGTGATGCGGCACGCCCCTCGCCCGGGGGTTCGTGACGCGGTCCCGCGCCACGAACCCCGGGGCTACAGAACTACGTCAGTTCTGGGCGGTACGGCGCTTGCGCACGGACCACATGATGCCGCCACCGGCCAGCAGTACGGCCACGGCCGCACCACCGATGACGGGGGTCGCGGACGACGAACCCGTCTCGGCCAGGTCGGGCGAGCTGGGGCTCGGCGAAGCCGCGGCGGGCGCGGACTCCGGGGAGCTCTCGCTCGGGCTGGCGCTCGGGGCGGGCGCGTCCTCGGACGGCTCCGCCGCCGGCGTCGACTCGGTCACCGTCGGCGTGGGCTTCGGGGTGTCCTCACACACCGGTGCCGTCTTGGTCTCGTCCTTCGAGTACCGGTCGCCGTCACCGGCCTTGACGACAAGGTGGACCGTCAGTTCCTTGTCGTGCTGGGGCAGCTCGAGCTTCTTGTGGAACTCGTTGCCGAACGTCTGGGTCGGCAGCAGGTCCTTCCCGTCGACGGTGACGGTCACCTGGTTGGTGACGCCACCGTTGTAGGCGGTCAGGTCAAGGTTCACGTCAGTACAGGTCACGGCCCAGGTGGGGGTGTGAGCTGCGGCCGGGCCGGCGCACAGGATCGCGCCCGTCAGGCCGGCAACCGTAGCGGCCGCGAACGTTCCCGCGACGCGCCACGATCTCCTGGGTATGGTCATGGATTCTTCCTCCGCATGTTTCATCGCCCGAATGGCGGTGTGGCGCACAGTACTGCCCCCTTCCTCCGTCCGCGCAGCCGACCCATGCACCACGTGAGTTCACAACTGCCACCACATCACCTCGGGTTGGTACATGCCGGACACGCCTCTCGTGCTGCGGGCACCGGGGCGGTGGCGGGAAGTGAGCGTCCGGCACCGGACCGTACCCGTGGCCGATCCGTACCGGCCCGTGCACTCCGTCCGGCCGTCCCCACGTCCGGCAACGCGTCAGAAGTTTCAAGGGGGCAAAAGGTCGGCGGCCATGCCTTCATGGCCGACCCACGGCCGCCGCCCCGAGCCGGCCTCCCACCCCATACGGACCCTCCCTGCGCCCACCCCAGCGCCTGCGCCCTGGCCAGTTGGGATCACCCGCGGAGTCCGACGCTGCTCCGGGTGGCAAAGGCATTGGAGGTCGCGTTTCCCTTCAGGCATCCTGACCGCATGTTGATCAGAGAAGCCAACCCCGGGGACTGGCCCGCCATCTGGCCGTTCTTCCACACCATCGTCGCGGCAGGTGAGACCTTCACCTATCCGACGGATCTCGGCCAGGACCAAGGCCGTGACTGGTGGATACTGCCGTCCCCCAACCGGACCGTCGTCGCGGTGGACGACTCGGGCACGGTCCTGGGCACGGCAAAGATGAACCGCAACCACATGGGAAACGGGTCCCATATCGCAAGCGCCAGCTACATGGTCGACCCGTCGCACTCCGGACAGGGCGTGGGGCGCGCGCTGTGTGAATACACGGTGCAGTGGGCCCGTGCCGCGGGCTACCGTGCGATGCAGTTCAACGCGGTGGTGGAGACCAACGTCCGTGCGGTGAACCTGTACCGGGCACTCGGCTTCGAGGTACTGGGCACACTGCCGGAGGGCTTTCGCCACCCGGAGAAGGGCTACGTCGGCCTGCACATCATGCACCGCAGGCTGTGAGCGGCGTCGGGGACCAACCCGGTGTCTCACGATGGCGGGGCACTGCTGCCTTCGGCTGAACGTCGAGCGGCTGCTCCCCGCCTCACACGGTCCACCTCGGCCGCCTGGCGCGCGGTCGCACGCTTGCGCAGGCCCGGGCGGGCGAGCAGTCCGGGAGCCGCTCCGGCCAGCGCTTCGGGCCCGGCCGCACCTGTGGGTGCGGGACCGGCGCACGGATGCGGATCGCGACCGGGTGCAGGCTGTGGCCCATGGCCGGCCCAGGGGCGCGAAGCCTTCTCCGACGCGCGGGCCTGGTCCAGTTCTGCGATCAGATTGGTCCTCCGCCAGAGGATCTCGTCCGCATCGTCGGCCTGCATCAGCTGCGTCATGGCCTCCTGGGCGGCGACGGATCCCGGCGGCCCGAAGACCGGCTCGGGCCCGACCTTGGCGAGGTGGGCACGCTCGTACGGGTCGGCGGCCACCTCCGCCAACTGCACCGGATCCAGCGCTCCGGCCAGCACTGCCGCACGTCTCCAGGGATCCGCCGTCCGGTCCAGCAACCGCTCGATCCGTTGCGCACGCCAGTTGCGAGCTCTCCGGTCGATGCCTTCGGTCAGTCCGGCCCGCATCCGGACCGGACTGTTTCCGGTCAGCAGCCGAGGAGCCCGGGCAGCGAACCCGAATAGTTCCTGGGCGAGATAGAGCCAGACGACCGCTCGATACCGATTCACATAGAAGGTGACCGGTGTGAGGCACCCAGCCCGGGCCAGCCTGGTGAAGCGGACCGGGCTGATGCCGAGCAGACGGGCCCCTTCCGCCGTGCCCACCGTGCGGACCCGTTCATGCAGCGCGTGCGGAAATCCGTCCTCCGACCGGCGCCGATCGATCTCCTCGCGGCTCGCCCTCGGCCGACCGCCTGTGCGCTCCGCCGTGATGCGCACAATGCCCAGGTGCACCGCGAGCTCGAACTGGCCGCGCTTCATACCCAGTTCCTGTGCCGCGCGCCCCGCAGCCACCGCCGTGCCCGTGACGCCGGTCGTACCGACGGTGTCGGCGCGCCCCCCTTCCGAGCATGCTGCCTCCGTAACAGCCATGACTTTCCTCCCCCGTCGAGGTTACGTAACTCTCTGTGATGACGGTATCTCCGGGGGAAGTCTTTCGCCCGGCCTGTGGACAACTCCCACAGCCGGGCGAAAAGGGCGGTTCGGATGGGGCCGCGGCGTCAGATCCGGTTGACGCCTCCGCTGCTGCCCTGCCGCGCCGCGACTCCGAGATGTTCACCGACTCTGTTGACGAGCAGTGTCATCTCGTACGCGACCTGACCGACGTCCGCCTCGGCGGCGGCCAGCACGCACAGGCAGCTGCCGTCCCCGGCGGCGGTCACGAAGAGGAGCGCCTCGTCGAACTCCACCATCGTCTGCCGGGCCTTTCCTGCCCGGAAGTGCCGACCCGAACCGCGGGCGAGGCTGTGCAGCCCCGACGAGACCGCGGCGAGATGCTCCGCGTCCTCACGCGCCAGTCCTGTGCTCGCCCCCGTCACCAGGCCGTCGTTCGAGAGCACCAACGCATGCCGGATGTGCTCCACCCGGCCGGTGAGATCGTCAAGGAGCCAGTCAAGTCCCCTGTCCAGCGCCATTTCCCCGCTCCTCCCCGCTCATACGTTCCCCGTACGTGTCCTCGTGCCCACGCTCCGCGCAAGCCTTGCGCACAGGTCACGTCCGGGCAAGCGGCCCTCCATGTGCGGAATGTCGCGCAGGGTGCGTCAGCCCACCGAATCGAGCAACCGTGCCGTGTGCATCCGGCCGGCGTACTCGACCATGCGGATGAGGACTTCCTTGCCGGAGTCGCGGTCGCGTGCATCGCACAGCACGACCGGTGTCCCCCGGTCGAGGTCGAGGGCGCGGGACACTTCCTGTTCCCCGTAGGCGCGGGCACCGGCGAAACAGTTGACGGCGACGACGAACGGGATCCGCCGATGCTCGAAGTAGTCGACGGCCGGAAAACAGTCCTCGAGCCGCCGCGTGTCCGCGAGCACGACTGCGCCGAGGGCTCCCTGGGAGAGTTCGTCCCAGAGAAACCAGAAGCGGTCCTGCCCCGGCGTGCCGAAGAGGTACAGCGAGAGGCCGGACCGGATGGTGATGCGCCCGAAGTCCATGGCCACGGTCGTCGTGGTCTTCTGATCCACCCCGTCGGTGTCGTCGACCGACTGTCCGGCCTCGCTGAGGAGTTCCTCCGTCCGCAGCGGCCTGATCTCGCTCACCGCGCCGACCAGGGTCGTCTTGCCGACCCCGAAGCCGCCGGCGACCAATATCTTCAGCGCGAGAGCGTCGGTCTCGGCGGCCTCCCCGGCCGCTCCCTGGACCGTCTCCCCGCCCGTTCTGTCAGCGTCCTCGGAAGGCATCGATCACTTCTCTCACCTGTGAGCCTCAAGACGTAATACATGCAGTTCGGAGCCATCTTGACGGGCCCGGTTCGGTAACTGTCGGCAGCGGTACGGGGACAGCATGGCAAGCAGCACCCACACCCCGAGCGACGTGATCGGATTTTGATCGGACTGGTCGGACCGGGATCGCTCAATGTCCGTATGAGGTCACTGTCTGAGCCGAATTCGAGCCAGCTTCTCCCGGACCTGATCCTGGATGCATCGGAGTTCCGGGCCGCATGATTTTCGGTTGCTCGAGGCGACGTTCGCACGGTACTTGTGGGCGGTGTGTGCGGACCGCAATCGTTGGTCAGGAACGGGAGATGCTCATGAGCGTGCAGCACATCGATGTGTGCGTGCGTCGCGCCACCCTCGACGATGTGCCCGCCCTGGTCCGGATGCGGGCCCTGATGCTGTCGGACATGGGCATGGAGACCGCTGACGCGGAAGCGCCGTGGCGGGCGGCCTCGACGCTGTGGTTCTCCGAGCGGTTGCGGCTGCCGGACGAGTTCGCCGCGTTCCTGGTCGACGATCCCGAGCTGGGCGTCGTCGCCAGTGCGGTCGGCGCGTGCGACGGGCACGCGCCCAGCCCGGCCAATCCCAGCGGGCTGCACGGGCACATCTCCAATGTCAGCACCGATCCCCGCCGCCGGCGCCGTGGGTACGCCCGCGCGTGTCTCGACGCACTGATCACCTGGTTCCGCGAGGAGACTCCGGTCACGGTCGTCAATCTCAATGCCACCGCGGACGGTGCCGGTCTCTACGCCTCGTTCGGCTTCGCGGCGCCCGCGCACCCTTCACTGCAGCTCCGTACGGGGGCGTGAGCGGCCGCTGTCCGGCACCGGCCGACGGGACCGGGCCCGGTCAGCCGTACGAGAGGTCGGCGCAGAGGTCGTCGTCGGCGGACCGGACCCCGTCACCGGCAGTGGACGGAGCCGTACCGGGCGTCGCCGAGACGGCGGGCATCGGATTCTGTGCGTACGAACTGCCGAGGATCATCCGGATGCCCTGGGTGTCGGAAGCCACGAGTCGCGCCCCCGTGAAGAGGCGCGCCACGGTCTCGGCTTCGGCCCGTCGACCCGGCCCGTACTCGATGACAGTGGAGGTGTGGTCCTGGTTGCCCGCGGTGGCCGTGCCGGTCACGGTGAAGCCGTGGGCGCGCAGGAGTTCGGCGGCGCGGGCCGCGAGTCCCGTGACCGTGGTGCCGTTGTAGACGGCCAGGCTGATACCTCTGCCGGAGACCGCGGCGGGGGTCGACGGTGACACCTCGCCCGACGCCTTGTCGCCGTGGCCGCCCTTGCCGCTGGCGTCCTGGCCGTCGATCGTTCGGTCGGCCTTGAGCGCCGCCCACAGTGCGTCCGCGTCCGGTTCGACGATCGCGACCCGCGCGCCCTCGTAGCGCCATGGGACGGTGACGAACTTGGTGTTGTGCAGATCGATGTGCTTCATCGACATGGCGAACGACAGGAGCCGGTCGGCCGATCCGAGTCCCGGGTCGACGGTCATCGCGTCGGTCGCCGCGTTGGCGAGCGGCAGAAGGGTGGTCGGGTTCAGGCCCTGGGACTTGACCTTCTTGATGAGGGAGCCGATGAACGCCTGCTGACGTTTGATCCGTCCGATGTCGGAGCCGTCGCCGATGCCGTGCCGGAGCCGGACGTAATCGAGCGCCCGCTGCCCGGAGACGGTCTGCGGGCCCTTGGAGAAGACCAGCGCGCCGCGTGTGAGCCGGTTCGGGCTGAGGTCGCGCTGGTAGATGTCCTGCGGCAGACAGACCGGCACTCCGCCGACGGCCGACGTCAGCGCGGCGAAACCGGAGAAGTCCACCACGAGGGTGTGGTCGACGCGCAGGCCGGTGAGGTGCTCCACGGTGTTCTGAGTGCAGGCCGGGTTTCCCTCTGCGGTCTCCCCCACCGAGAACGCCTGGTTGAACATGACGTGATGCTGCGGTGCGGTCCACTCGCCGCCGGGCGTCCTGCACGCCGGGATGTCGACGAGGGAGTCACGGGGAATGGACACGGCGACCGCGTGCCGGTGATCGGCGTACACATGGAGCAGGAATGCGGTGTCGGAGCGGCCCACGATGCCCTTGCCGCCGCCCAGTTGCCGGTTGGCTCCCGAGCGTGAGTCCGACCCGATGACGAGAACGTTCTGCCCGTTCGACGAAGCGGGTGGCCGGTCGCCGGAGATCCCGTCCGCGCTGAAGGTGTCGATCTTGCCGGTCAGTTCGAGGTAGCCCCAGCCGACGCCTGCGACCAGCAGGATGAGGAACGACAGCCCCGTCACCGCGGTGCGCCTCAGTCGGCTGCCCCGTTGCCCGCCCGCCGCCACCCTGCGACTGCCTGTCATTGGTCACCTCGTCCGTCCGGCTTCCGCCTTTCATGATGGAAGACGTCCGCCGCGGCCCCACGGTTACGCAGTTGCACACATCAGCGATCGGGCCGCGCAAGCCCGGTCGCCTCTCCATTGTCGCGGACAACGTCACCGGCCGCGACGGCTCGGTGAAGCGCGCCGACGCCGATGCGACGGGCGAGGGCGAGGGCGAGGGCGACGAAGCGGATCCGGCCGTACGAGGGGTGGTTCAGAGCGCACGCAGTCCGTTGATCACCTCGCGAAGGATCTGCTCGTCCGGCAGTTGCGCGGGCGGTACGGGGCGGCTGACCCGCACGTAGCCGGCTTCGAGCAGATCACCGAGGAGTACACGGACCACACCGACGGGAAGGTCGGCGTCGGCGGAGAGTTCCGCGACGGACTGGGGCTCGGAGCGGCAGAGCGTGAGCAGTGCGCGGTGTTCGGGACCCAGCAGACGCTCCTCGGAGGTGTCCGGCGCGTTGTCGTCGATGGCGACGAGTGCGATCAGGTCGAAACGCACCCCGTTGGGGCCGGGCTCGGTCCGTCCGCCCGTCATGGCGTACGGGCGGACCAGGGGCCCCGCCTCGGCGTCGTACCACTGGCTGCCCGGCAGTTCGGGCGGGTCCGGGAAGCGCTGGGGACCGCCCGGACCCCCTCTCGTCATGTCCACTACTTGTCTTGCCCTCTCAACCTGTCGCGGACGGGGATACGTTGAGCCGCGGCGGGGTACGCAGATGCTCACCGACCCGTTTGACGAGGCGGGCCATCTCGTAGGCGACCAGGCCGATGTCGGCGAAGGCCGAGCTCAGGACCGCCAGGCAGGAACCGTCCCCGGCGGCCGCGACGAAGAGGAAGCCGTCGTCCATCTCGACCATCGTCTGACGTACGTCCCCGGCCTGGAAGTGCCGCCCGGCGCCCTTCGCGAGGCTGTGGAACCCGGAGGCCACGGCGGCCAGGTGCTCGGCGTCCTCGCGGCTGAGTCCGTTGGATGCGCCGACCGCCAGACCGTCGTTGGAGAGCACGACGGCGTGCCGGACTTCGCCGACCCTGGCCACCAGATCGTCCAGCAGCCAGTCGAGTTCGCCCGAGCGCCGGTGCGCATCGGTCCTCTCGTTCGCGATCATGCGTTGTCTCCTTCGCTGCTCGGGCGGGGGCGGGGTTCACTGAGGGTCCGGCGGGGCCTGGGCGTGCCGGGGGCGATGCCGCCGCCGCGTACCCAGCCGTTGCGGTAGGCGGTCATACGGTCTCTGGCCTGTTCCGGGGTGCGCTCCACCAGGGTGTCCGTGCCGCTCCCGCCGTCGCCCCGGCCCGGTTCGGGCCGGGGCTCCTCGCGCAGTTGCGGGACGAGACTGGCCTGCCGTACGCGACGTGGAAGCGTGCCGTCGTCGTCGGAGACGCCGTTCTCGCTCCGAGGGGTCTCCTTGACCTCGCCCCTGACCCCGCTTCCGGCCTCGGATCTGTCCTCACCCCGCGCATCGGCCGCTCGGCGCGCACGGGAGCGCAGCGAGGTGACTCCGGCCGGGGGGCCCGTCCGGGACTCGATCGCGGGCACCGCGGCCGGGGCGGGGAACGCCGGCGCCTGGGGGCGCACCGCCCGCGGGCCCGGTCCGGGTCCGAACGGCGCCCGGTCGTCGTCACCGTCGTGGCCGCGCTCGACCGTTGTCCGCTCGGGTGCGGTCGTGTCCTCGCCCGCCGGGAGTGCTCCCTGCAGCAGTGCGGTCGGCAGCAGGACCACTGCCGTCGTTCCGCCGTAGGGTGAGGTGCGCAGCTTGACCTTGATGTGGTGGCGGACCGAGAGCCTGCTGACCACGAAGAGCCCGAGCCGGTCGCTGTCGAAGAGGTCGAGCGCCTCCGACTGTTCGATGCGCCGGTTGGCCTCGGCAAGGAGTTCGCCACCCATGCCCAGTCCGCGGTCCTCGATCTCCAGGGCGTAGCCGTTGCCCACGGGTTCGCCGCTGATCCGCACCTTGGTGTGCGGTGGCGAGAACTGTGCGGCGTTCTCGACGAGTTCGGCGAGCAGGTGGGTGAGGTCGGCCACCGCCGTGCCCTTGACCGCGGCATCGGGCAGTTGCGGTACCTCGACCCTGGCGTAGTCCTCGATCTCGGAGACGGCCGCGCGTACGACATTGGTCAGCGGTACGGGCACCCGCCACGCGCGCCCGGGGGCTGCACCGGACAGGATGATCAGGCTCTCCGCGTGCCGCCGCATCCGGGTGGTCAGGTGGTCGAGCCGGAAGAGATTGCTCAGTTCGTCGGGGTCCTCGGCGCGGCGCTCCATGCTGTCGAGGAGGTTGAGCTGGCGGTGGACCAGCACCTGGCTGCGGCGGGCGAGGTTGACGAAGACTCCGGAGATGCCGTCGGCCAGTTCGGCGCGTTCGACAGCGGCACTGAGCGCCGCCCGGTGCACGATGCCGAGAGCCTCGCCGACCTGGCCGATCTCGTCGTTGGAGGCCAGGCCGGGCGGGGCCTCCGCCTGGATGTCGAGCTCCTCGCCGGCCCGCAGCCGCTGCATGGCGCGGGGCAGTTTGCGGCGGGCGATCTCCAGGGCGCTGTTGCGCAGGCTGACGAGTTCGACGACGAGCGCGCGGCCGATGCGTACCGAGATCACCAGTGAGGCGGCGACGGCGACGCAGCCGAAGAGGACGGCCGCTCCGGACGGGCTGAACAGACCGCGGGTCAGCGGGTCGGCACGGTCCGCAGCCTGTTGCGCGGCGCGGGTGTCGATGGCGCGCAGTTCGCTCCGTACGCTCGCGGCGGCCGCTTCCCAGTCGGAGGCCGACACCGCCTGTGCGGCCTTCTGTCCGGGCGACGCCGCGAGTACCTGGTCCTCGGCCGCCTCGATCCGGCGGTACGCGGGGCCGGCGGTGAATTTCTGCCAGCCGGCGCGTTCGGTGGACGGCAGATCGGCTCCCGCACTCTCGGTGAGGTTTCTGCGGGTCTCCACCGCCCCGGTGAACTGCACCAGCTGCCGGCCGTCGAGACTCTTGGTACGGCCGGCCGCGGCGAGCAGCGCGTCCTCACGGGCCAGCATCTCGTCGGCGCGGGCCAGTTCGAGCAGGACGCGCGCGTCGGAGCCGAGTGCGTCGTCCTGGATACCGGTGAGTGCGCCGGAGACACCGAAACCGGCGGTGACCGCCTGGGTGTACCGGTCGTACACGGCCTTCTCGTCGCGTTCCCGACCGGCGTCCCGGTCGCCCGCGCTGCGCAGCGCCTGGGCACGGTCGAGGAACCGGTCGAGCCGGTCGGCGACGCCCGCCGGAAGGTCGCCCGTGTCGGCGATGGTGTGGTGCTTGTCGAGTCGCAGGGCGGCGAGGGCGGTGTCGGTGCGTCCGGCCTGCTGCTTCAGGTCGGCGGCGTGGGCACTGCTGGGGTCGACGGTCTGGAGCAGGGCGGCTCTGCGTTCCGCCTGGAGGGCGGCGACAGCGGTCGATATCGGCGTCCGGACGTCTGCGTCGACCTGCTGCAACTGTCGCAGCAGCGCCACGTCCTGGGCCGTGCTGACCGTGGCGAAACCCCACAGGGCGAGCAGCGAGACGACGGGCACCATCAGCAGAGAGATGATCTTCGCGCGTACGGTCCTGGGGCGCAGTGTCCGTCGTCCGCGTGGCCCGGATGTCTCCTGCGTCAGCAGCAGCCGAGCGTCGTGTTCGGCGCTCTCGTCGGCCGGCGGCCCCGCGTGCGCACGGCGCCCGCGAGCCGCGGGCGCCGGGGCGCCGGGCGAGGGCTGGGCGCTGGGCCGGGCGGCGCCCGTCGCGCCGGGGTCCGGGGTCGTGCGGGGTGGGCGCATGGCCTCCTCGTTCCGGGTGTGGTGCGGGGCAGAAGCGAAAGGGGCCCAGTGGGCCGTGGCGTCAGGGCATCGCGGCAGGCGACGCGTCGTGTCCACGCGCGTCGCGCCGTGTACGGGGGTCGCGTCCGCGGTGCGCGACCCGGGTCGGGTCCGCGGCGTCCGCGGCGTCCGCTTCGACCGGTTCCGCGGCGCGCTCGGCGGATACGTACGCGGCACGCTCCCTCGCCGTCGGGGAAAGAGCGACGAACGCCGACGTCAGGAAGAGGTACGAGCCGAGTCCGACGGCGAGGGGGAAGATGAACTGCATCGTCGTCGCCCCCTGGAGTTCGCTGCCGGAAGGGGTGACACGGACGCCGACCGCCATCATTCCGGTGTAGTGCATGCTGCTGACCGCCGCGCCCATGACCAGCGAGGCCAGCGCGACACCACGCGATGACTTGATGTTCAGCGCCGCCCACAGGGCTGCTGTGGCCGCGACGACGGCGATGGCGACGGAGAGGCCGACCCGGAGTGGGTCGTAGTCGATCGTGCCGTGCAGCCGCAGTGCCGCCATGCCGAGGTAGTGCATGCTGGCGACCCCGACTCCGGCGCCGAATCCCCCGACGAGCAGTGCTCTGGTCCGGTCACGGCTGTAGCCGACGGCGAAGATCCCGCAGCCGACCACCACCATGGCGCCGAGCAGGCTGAGGAGGGTCAGCGGCACGTTGTAGCGGATGTCGGTGCCGGTCACTCCGAAGCCGAGCATCGCGACGAAGTGCATCGTCCAGATGCCGCTGCCGAGAGCGGATGCGGCTGCGATCAGCCAGTTGCGGCGCGAACGGCCGCTCGTGTCGAGTGCGCGCACGGTGCAGCTCAGCCCGAGCGCCGAGCCGATCACCGCCATCGCGTACGACAGCGCAGGTGTCAGCCAGCCGAAGGTGGCGTGGTCCAGGTGTCCCATGAATCGGGGACGCTAGTCGCGATGGGGGCGCGCGCCAGGCGCGCATTTCGAAAGCTGCTGGAATATGACAGAGAAATGCTCCTGAGCGATCGCACAGTGCCCGAACATGCACACCGATTCCCGCCATTTTCACTCCGTTTCGATCCGGCGGCGACTGCGCGATCATGTCCGCATGGCCGATGACCACACACACGTGCAGGACTTCTTCACCCCCCGCGCCGCGGACTGGGACACCCGCTTCCCCGACGACGGGCCTGCCTATGCGGCCGCCGTCGAAGCACTCGGGCTGCGCGCCGGCGCCTGCGTACTCGACGCGGGGTGCGGTACGGGGCGGGCGCTGCCCGCCCTGCGCGGCGCCGTCGGACCACGGGGCAGGGTTCTGGGCGCGGATCTCACCGCGGCCATGCTGGAGGCAGCGGTACGGGCCGGGCGCGATCGGAGCGGTCAGCTGCTGCTCGCCGACGCGGCCCGGCTGCCGCTGGCGACCGCCTCGCTCGACGCGGTCTTCGCTGCCGGACTCATCTCGCATCTCTCACGTCCCGGACCTTCCCTGGCGGAGCTGGCGCGCGTCGTCCGGCCCGGCGGGCGGCTGGCGCTGTTCCACCCCATCGGCCGGGCCGCACTCGCCGCCCGCCACGGCCGCCGGATCACGGACGACGATCTGCGCGCCGAGCCCAACCTCGGGCCATTGCTGACGTGTTCGGGCTGGCGGCTGGACTCGTACACCGATGAGGACGCCCGATTCCTCGTCCTCGCCGTACGGAGCGATTGAGCTCCACCGGCGGACCGGCCGGGCTATTCGGCCGGAGCTCCCGGCCGTCGGCCGTGCGGCACCGGGCAGCCACCGATGCCGGGGGTCGGGAACGTACCGAGTGCGGCGACCTCGTAGCCGTCCGGGTAGCCCTTGATCTCCGGGTTCTGGCGGGCGTAGTGGGCGGTCGAGCGCGGCGGCAGCAGTCGCACGGCCCGCGCCCGCAGCCGCAGCGCGCCGCGGGTGAGACTGCGGGCGACCGGGCCCGGACGTTCATAGCGGAACACCCGCAGCAGTGCGTCGTCGAGAAGCGCCAGACTTGCCTTGCGTACGACGGGTGCCAACGGGCGCGGGTACCACGAGGCCATCAGCGCCAGCGTGGCGTCGGACACCTTGCGCGCTCCCTCGTCCCAGCCGAAGTGCTCGTCCTCGTACGCGTCGAGGGTGCGTTCGAACTCCTCGAACGTCCTGGGCACATCCTTGATGCCCATGTGGGCGCCCAGTGTGCGGTAGTAGGCGGCGAAGGCCTGCAGCTCGTGGTCGGACAGCCGGCGCCAGCCGTATCGGTCGATCCAGCGCTTCGGGACGACGACGAACGTACACAGCACATAGCGCATGTCGTCGTCGGTGATGTCGTAGCTGCGGTGCATCCGGTTGATCCGCCGGATCGCCGTGCGGCCCGGATCACTGTCGAAACCGTGTTCCACGACGGTGTCGAGAAGCAGCGCGGTGTCGTCGTACCGCTTCTGCGGACGGTCCGTCAGCTCCGCTGTCTCGGCGAGGAGCCGGCCGATACTGGGGACGGCATACGTGCGGTAGAGGGCCAGTTCGAGAGCCCGCGTGATGTCCCAGGGGAACTCGTAGGTGGCCGTGAGCCGGTAGATCTCCAGGAAGTCCCGTTCCGGATCGAGACGCTGGATCGCCTTCAGCCGGTCGTATCGCTTCACCGCGATGCCCCCGTTAGTCGGTCGGAGGTCCAACTCTACGGGGAAAGGGAAGACCGTAAGTACGTACGACTGCACCGTGCATGTACGGCTCTCCGGGAAGGCGGCCCCCATGATCGGCATGTTCACAACTCTGCGCAAGGTCGTATCTGCGGGTCGGAGGGGCGAACGGCGGGTGGCGCCGCTCGAGGAGCAGCGGCGCAAGCAGCACAATCTGTTCGAGGCGGCCGCCACGTACGTCGCGGCATGTGTGACGGACGACGAGGAACGGATCGATGAGGCAACCGGCTGGGTGTCGCCCGAGGCACTCACTTTCGGGGTCAACGAGCTGGCCTGCCGGGCCGTCGTCGCGCTGGCGCGGGAGCGGGGTCAGTCACCACAGACCGTGGCCCGTACACTGCTCGGCCTGTCTGCCGACTGAACCGGGCCGCCCGCATGCCCACGCCGGACGGGTACAGCCTTGTCAGGGCCTCGACGACCGGGTTACCCACTGGTTATGGTGCGCCGACAGAAAACGATGAGGGACGAGGAGAGTGCTGTGGCCGGGACGGACGACGCAGTCGCCGACGACGACGCACTGTTTGTGCTGACCGCGGTGCTGCTCACACCCGCGCAGTTCCCGAGTGTGCTCGGTGACGACTACCCGGCGGCCTGCGCGGCCCTCGGACTCGAACCGTACGCCGAGGGGTATGGGCTCGTCCTCGGCCAGGACGGGGACGGCGCGAGGTGGACCGTCGTCGTCGACGACGTGTCGCTGGTCGCCGTCGCGATCGCCTCCTGGGACTGCGGCATGGCGTACGACCTCTCCCCCGACGAGCGCTCGGTGGTCTGTGGGCTGCCCGGCTGGCCCCTGGCCCTGGCGGTCGCCGCGCCGGGGGTGCCCGCGCCCCACGACCCACCGCCGGACCCGGAGGGCGAGGAGGCCGATCTGCCTGTGCTGACCCCGCCCGACACGGATACGTGGGGACCGGCGCAGCGGCGGCTGGGCGCGGACGAGATCGCGCTGCAGTGGGCGGCCTGGCGCGACCAGATCGACGACGAGACGACCTTCACGGGGTCGGACGGCACGGACGACGAGGAGGGCGCCGACGGCTCGGACGAGCCGGGCGAAACGGACGCGGCGGCAGAGTCACAGACCGACGACGACGTTGCCGAAGCGGGATCGTCCGAAGGCTCCCCCGACGGGAGCGCGAACGGCCCCGCCGCGCCCTCCGGGGCCCATCCCGGTGTGCGACGGGCTCTCGCGGAGGCCCATGCGTACGTGGACAACCCGCCGCCGCCCGGCCGCATCCGGTCCGCCTTCGCCCCTGGCGACGCCCGCACCCTGCGCGCCGACGGTCCCGGCTGGTCCTTGGTCGCGAGGACCGACGACATCGCGTTCGTCCTGCTGGACGAGGAACCCGGCGAGGTGCTGCCGGTGGGACGCGGCAAGGCGTTGCCCGGTCTGCTGCAGGCACTCGACGCGCTTGCGGTACGACCGTCCTGAACCGCGCGGCGCGGTCCTCGGCCGCGCGGCGACCGAGGACCCGCACGGCAGGAGCGGTGCGCCGGTGCGGCTCCCTCGCTACACGCGGTCCAGCGGCCGGTGCGGGGCGGCGGGCAGCTCGACCTTGACCGGGTCGCCCGGCCGGACCGTCCCACCGGTCGCGACGATGCCCATGATCCCGGCCTTGCGCACGACGTTGCCCGCCTCGTCCCGGCCGACGACCTGCTTCAGCAGGCCGCCTCGGAAGTTGTCGATCTGCAGGCACGGGTTGCGCAGCCCGGTGACTTCGACGACCGCTTCGTCGCCGAGGTGCAGCAGGGTGCCGACCGGGAGGCCGAGAAGGTCGATGCCGCGCGTGGTGACGTTCTCCCCGAGATCCCCCGGAGCGACCTCGAAGCCCGCCTCGTGCAGTTCGTCGAACAGTTCCTCGTGGATCAGATGGACCTGGCGCAGATTCGGCTGGGTGGGGTCCTGTGCGACGCGGGAGCGGTGCTTGACCGTGACCCCGGCGTGCACATCTCCCTCCACTCCGAGGCCGGCCAGCAGGGTCACGCTGTCCCGGTTCGGCTTGGTGAAGCTGTAGGCGCCGTTGCTGCTCACCACGGTGACTGTCCCGCTCATGTACGGAGAACCCCCTTGTTCACGAATGTCCCGGTGAACCTGTCAGCGACCGATTTCCTTGCGGGTGATCCTTCGGAGCCTTCGCCGCTGCGAGGGATCCAGCATCAGATAGGCCACCGCAGGCACTCCGATCAGCACCACGAGCGACAGCCAGAATCCGATGAACGGCATCAGGACGACTGCCGCGACGACTCCCCCGATGGCGATCTTTGCCCTGTTCGACATCGTCCACGCCTCCTTCGCGGCGGAAGCCGCTTCTGCTGTGACAACGCCTTTGCGTGCCTGTCGGTTCCAGCTTGCACCGACCGGTCATCCGAGTGGGTTGCCTCGGTGCGTTGCTCAGTGGCTCACTCGGCGAGCCGTGTCCGCGGGCTGCCTCAGCGGCTCGCCGACCTCATGCATGTGCTGCAGTGCCTGCCGGTAGGACTCGATCAGTCCGGTCTCCGTGTACGTCATGCCCAGCGACGCGCAGTGGGCCCGCACCAACGGCTGCGCCCGGCGCAGATGGGGGCGGGGCATGCTCGGGAAGAGGTGGTGCTCGATCTGGTAGTTGAGCCCGCCCAGGAACCAGTCGGTGAGGACGGCGCCCCGTACGTTCCGTGAGGTGAGGACCTGTCGCTGCAGATGCCCCCAGCGGTCGCCGTCGGGGTCGGGCATCTCCATCCCCTTGTGGTTCGGAGCGAAGGCCATGCCCAGGTGAAGTCCGAACAGCGCATGGTGCACGAGCGCGAAGACCACGGCCTTGCCGGGTGACATGACGGTGAGCAGCAGCGTCGCGTAGAGCCCGAGATGGGCGACCAGGAGCAGTGCCGAGAGGGCGCGCTCCCGGGCGGGCTGCCGGCGCAGGTACTGGAAGCCGGAGATCTTGAGGGCGATGCCTTCGAGGAGCAGCATCGGGAAGAACAGGCGGGCCTGGTTGCGGGTGAGCCAGCGGGCGAAGCCTTCACGCCCGGCCGCCTGCTTCTGCGTCCAGACGAGGGCGCCGACACCGACGTCCGGGTCCTTGTCGATGTGGTTGGGGTTGGCGTGGTGGCGCACGTGCTTGTCGTTCCACCAGGCCTCGTTCATGCCGAGGAGGAGATTGGCGTGGAGGAGGCCGATGGTCCGGCTCGCTCCGCGGTCGCCGGTTATCTGGGCGTGCCCCGCGTCGTGGCCGACGAACGCGGTACGGGACCACACGATCGCCAGCGGCAGGGCGAGCAGCAGGGCCCACCATGTGTTTCCGAGAAGCACCAGGCCGGCGAGCACGGCACCCAGCGCGAGGAGGTTCGTGGCGATGACCGCCGCGTACCACCCGGTGCGACGTTCCAGGAGACCCTGCGCCTTCACGGCCCGCAGGAGCGGCGCGAAGTCGCTGCCCCCGGAAGCCGCCGCTGGTTCCCCCGGGCCCGGACCTCCTCCGGTGCTGTCCGTACGTCCGGCACGGTCGTGGCGGTGGTCCACCACGGTGGCTGCGGCCTGAGGCATGTCGTCTCCGGTCTCTGCGAGGCATGGGGAGCTGCTCTGACCTGTTGAAACGTACGGGCACGGGTCATGCGGCAACCATGGCGCCACCACCCGGGGTTTCGGGGGGTAGCCCCCTCCTGGGACAGGGGTGCTGGCTGCACCGGGCAGCCCCCACACGTCATCGAAGTGAGCTGGGTCACGTCCGGGGCGTTCTCGGTCGGCGTCTGCGATGGAGTACCCTCGGCGGCCTTGGGCCCCCACTAGTCAAATTTGAGGAATTCGACATCGCTGTGCACAGGCTCCCTTCGGCGACCCTCGCCGAGATCTCCGCGCTCTCCCGTTGCTCCGTCGTCTTCCTGCCCGCCGATCCTTCCCGCACCGGCCTCGTCGCCTTCTGGAATCCGGACGGCAGCAGCCCGCCCGATGGTCCGGGGACCGTGGAGGAACTGACCGTCGTCGGTACCGACGCCCGCCCGTACGGTGTGGCCGCGCTGCTGGTGCCGGTGCGCGAGGCGCTGCCGGTGCTGACCCGCGCGCGGGCGTCGGCACAGGCCTCGCCGTCGGCCGCGTTCTGGGGTGCGGCCGCCCTCCTCGCCCTGCAACTCGCCGCCCGCGGCCTGTTGCTGCCGGGCCTGAGCCCCACGGACCACGACACCTGGCGGGCCGGTCCGCTGACCGCCGCCGATCTCGACCGCATGCGTGACCTCGCAGCCTCCATGCCGCCCACGGCCCACGCCGTGCCGCTGGACGGGGCCGACGGTGCGTGGCCCCTGCTGCTGCCGGAGCCCGAGCAGCTGTTGCGCGCCTTCCTGGACGCGGTGGCCGACGGTCTGCCGCGTACGCCGGCCGCGGTGTTCGCCACCGGCAGTCCCGCCTTCGCCGTCGACACTCCGCAGCATCTGCCAGAGCGGCGGGCCTGGGCCGCCGATGTCGCGGCCGGGCACGATGCGGGCGTGCGGCTCTCGCTGCGCGTCGAGGCCTCCGGTCTGACCCCTGTTCACGAAGAGACCGGGCAGGACGCCGGGCCCTCCTTCCGCGCGGTCCTGCAGATCCACAGCATCGGTGACCCGACGCTGGTCGCCGACGCCGCCGACGTCTGGGCGGGCACCGCGCCGGCCACGGCGGGGTTCGGCCCCAGGGCGCGGATGGACGCTCTCCTCGCCCTGCGCCGGGCCGCCCGCGCCTGGCCGCCGCTGGCTCCGCTGCTGTCGGCCGCGGTACCGGACTCCATCGAGCCCGCCGACGAGGAGATCGCCGAACTGCTCGGCTCCGCCGCCCGGGCGCTGGCCGCCACCGGAGTCCAGGTCCACTGGCCCAGGGAGCTCGCCCGCACCCTCACCGCGCGTGCGGTGATCGGCCCACCGGACGACGAGGACGAGGACCACGGCCACGGAAGTGACCGGAACGGACGGTCCGCGTCGGATGCCCCGTCGTTCCTGTCGGCCGACGCGCTCGTCGCGTTCGACTGGAGGTTCGCGCTCGGCGACCAGAAGCTCAGCCGAGCTGAGCTGGACCGGCTGGCCGAGGCCGGCAGGCCGGTCGTGCGGCTGCGCAACCAGTGGGTGCTCATCGACCCGGAGGATGCGCGCCGCGCCCGCCGGACGCAGGACCGCAAGCTCACGCCGATCGATGCGCTCGGGGCCGTACTGACGGGTTCCACGGAGGTCGACGGCCGCCGGATCGACGTACAGGCGACGGGCTGGCTGGAGCAGCTGCGGGCGCGCGTCGCAGATCCGGAGTCCGGTGGGCAGCAGACGGTCGGTCAGCCCGCCGCACTCGCCGCGACGCTGCGGGACTATCAGCTACGCGGTCTGGACTGGCTGCACACCATGACCTCGCTCGGCCTCGGCGGCTGTCTCGCCGACGACATGGGCCTGGGCAAGACCATCACCCTCATCGCGCTGCATCTGCACCGGCAGAATGTCGAAGGGGCGGCCGGACCGACGCTGGTGGTCTGCCCGGCCTCGTTGATGGGCAACTGGCAGCGGGAGATCGAGAAGTTCGCCCCCGGGACGCCCGTGCGCCGCTTCCATGGCGCGTCCCGGAGCCTGGAGGGCCTGGTGGACGGGGAGTTCGTCCTCACGACGTACGGCACGATGCGGCTCGACGCCGTGGGGCTCGCCGGGGCCGACTGGTCCATGGTGGTCGCGGACGAGGCGCAGCACGTCAAGAACCCGCACTCGGCAACCGCGAAGCAGCTGCGGTCGATCGGCGCGCGGGCGCGGGTGGCACTCACCGGCACCCCCGTGGAGAACAACCTGTCCGAGCTGTGGGCGATCCTCGACTGGACGACGCCCGGACTGCTGGGCCGGCTCAGTACGTTCCGTACCCGGTACGCACGCGCCGTGGAGGGCGGCAGCGACCCGGCGGCGGCCGAACGGCTCGCCGCCCTGGTGCGGCCGTTCCTGCTGCGGCGGCGCAAGTCCGATCCGGGTATCGCCCCCGAGCTGCCGCCCAAGACGGAGACGGACCGAGCGGTCTCGCTGACGGCGGAACAGGCCGGTCTGTACGAGGCGGTGGTACGGGAGACCCTGGCCGAGATCTCCGGCTCCGACGGGTTCGCCCGGCGCGGGCTGGTGATGAAGCTGCTGACCGAGCTCAAGCAGATCTGCAACCACCCGGCGCAGTACCTCAAGGAGGAGCGGCCGCGGATCGCCGACCGTTCAGGGAAGGTGGAGCTCCTCGACGAACTGCTCGACACGATTCTCGCGGAGGACGCGAGCATGCTCGTCTTCACCCAGTACGTGCAGATGGCACGACTGCTCGAACAGCATCTGGCGGCCCGCGGGGTGCGCACCCAGTTCCTGCACGGCGGTACGCCGATCGCCGAGCGCGAGGCCATGGTGGACCGGTTCCAGGAGGGTGCGACCCCGGTCTTCCTGCTGTCGCTCAAGGCCGCGGGTACGGGGCTCAACCTCACCCGGGCGGGCCACGTGGTGCACTTCGACCGCTGGTGGAACCCGGCGGTGGAGGCCCAGGCCACCGACCGGGCGTACCGCATCGGACAGACCCAGCCGGTGCAGGTGCACCGGCTGATCGCCGAGGGGACGATCGAGGACCGGATCGCGGACATGCTGGCCCGCAAGCAGGGCCTTGCGGATGCGGTGCTGGGTTCCGGTGAGGCGGCACTGACCGAGCTGACCGATGCGGAACTGGCTGACCTGGTGGAACTGCGAGGGGGCGCGCGATGAGCGACGGATTCGCGAACGACGCATACGAGATCGACCGGGAGGAACCCGATGGCAGCGCCGACGGGGAAGCGGCCCCGGCGCCGGAGCGCACCTTCGCCGCTCTGTCGCCCGCGCCCGGCCGCGGCTTCGCCGAGACCTGGTGGGGCCGGGCCTGGCTCAAGGCCCTCGAGGACACCGCGCTCGACGGCGAACAGGTCAAGAGGGGCCGCCGGTTCGCCCGCGAGGGAAGGGTCGGTGCAGTGTCCGTACGCCCGGGGCGGATCACCGCCGTCGTCCGGGACCCGGACTCGACGCCGTACCGCAGTGACGTGCTGCTCCAGGAGTTGAGCGAGGAGAAATGGGGCCGCTTCCTGGACATGGCAGTGGACCGGGCCGGGCACATCGCGGCGCTCCTCGACCGGGAGATGCCACCGCACCTGGTGGAGGACGCGGCGGCGGCCGGGGTGGATCTGCTCCCCGGGATCGGCGATCTGGATCCGGAGTGCACCTGTGAGGCGTGGGACCACTGTCCGCACTCGGCCGCCCTCTGCTATCAGGTGGCCCGGCTGCTGGACCAGGACCCGTTCGTCCTGCTGCTGATGAGGGGCCGCGGCGAGCGGCAGGTCGTCGACGGCCTCCAGGCGCGGCTCACCGCCCGGGCCGCGGAACGGGAACCTGCGGAGTCCTCCGCCGCGGCGGAGCGGCCTGCGCGCGGTGTCCCCGCGGACGAGGCGTTCGCCGGGCGGGACATCCTGCCTCCGCTGCCCGCGCCCCCGCCACTGCCCGTCGAGCCCGGCCCTCCTCCGTCGCTGGCGACGGAGACGGAGCCGGAGCGCGGCCTCGACCCGGCGGCCCTGGAGGCGCTGGCGACGGACAGTGCCGTACGGGCCCACCGGATGCTGGCGGACGCCCTGTCGCCGGACCATGCTCAGCAGCCGGTGCCGGCCGGGCTGACGCCGGAGCAGGATGCCGTACGCCTGGCTGCCGACGCCCGGCCCGAGCCCTGGATCGTGGCACGGCTGGCCACCGGATCAGGGCGGCAGCGGGCCGAACTCGACGCGGCGGTACGGGCCTGGGGTTACGGCGGGGCTGCGGCGCTGACCGTCCTCGACGAGGAATGGGCGCCGGATCCGGAGTCCCTCGCCCGGGCCCGCGCCCGGCTCGCCGGGGCGTGGGAGGACGCCGAGCGTCCGCAGCTGCGGACGGTGCACAACCGGTGGACCGTGACGGATGGCAGCGCGCAACTGCGATACGGGCGGGACGGACGCTGGTGGCCGTACCGCAAGGAGCGCGGCCGCTGGATTCCGGCAGGCCCGGCGGACGACGACCCGGCGGCGGCGCTGGCGGGGGCCTCGGGCGACGGGTAGCCCCGGCGCGGAGTTCGACGCGAACGCCCGGCCGGTAGCCGGCGGTGTCGATACTCACTGACCCTGCCGGACCCTCCGCGCACTGTGCGGCCGATCTCCTCCCCCGCACTCCATCACCCAACTCCCTTGCTACCAAACGAATTTTGGACGCAGACCGTCTTCCGCAGCACGCGTCGCGGCCGTACGGTGGGGCGCGCGAAAGGCTCGGCCGTACATCGGACAACGCATTCCGGTCAACGGACAAGAGGGAGTCACGCTGTGTCGGGGGAATCGGGTACCACTCTGCTGCGCGATGCCATCGGGCTGCGCGACGTGCTTTTCCAGAGCATCACGGCGATGGCGCCCGCCGCCGCCATCGCCGCGTCGATCCCGTCCGGGGCGGCATTCGCCGGCGGCAGTCTGCCGCTGTCCGTGCTGGTGGCGCTGGTGGCCTGTCTGTTCACCGCGTCGTGCGTCGCGGAGCTGGCCCGCCATCTGCCGGCGGCCGGTTCGGTCGCCACGTACTCCGCGCAGGGACTGCACCCGGCCATTGGCTTCCTCGTGGGCTGGGGCTATGTCTTCGTCGAGGCGCTGGTACCCGCGCTGCTGCTGCTCCAGCTGGGCTTCACGACGGCGGGCACCCTGCATCAGGAATGGTCGTCCTACCCGGCGGACCTGTGGTGGCCGTGGTCGCTGCTCGGTGCGGTCGTCATCGCGCTGGCCGGCTACTTCGGGGTACGGGCATCCGCCCGGTTCGGCACCGTGCTCGGCATTTTCGAGGTGCTGGTCTTCGTCGTCTTCGCGGTGATGCTGATCGGGCAGGCCGGCTCGGACAACACCCTGTCGGTGTTCGGCGCATCGCACACCGCGGACGGCTTCGACGGCATCAGCGGAATCTTCGCGGGCTCCGTCTACACCGTGCTGGCGTTCGCGGGCTTCGAGGCGGCGGCGCCGCTCGCCGAGGAGACGAAGGACCCGCGGCGCACGATGCGGCGGGCGGTGCTCGGTGCCGCTCTGTCCATCGGCCTGGTGTACGTCCTCACCACCTATGCCATGTCCGTGTACTTCGGGCCGGACAAGTTCGCCGGATTCGGCGCTTCGGGAGCAGCGTCCTGGGAAGGTGTGGCCCGCGCCTCGTTCGGGCTGTTCTGGGTGCTGGTGTTCCTTGCGGTCGTCAACTCGACCGTGGCCAACGCCAACGCGTGCGCGAACGTGTCGACCCGCACGGCCTTCGCTCTCGGCCGCATCGGTGTATTCCCTCAGGCCTTCGCCCGGCTGCATCCGCGCCGCCGTTCCCCCGTCACCGGGGTGGTCGTGCAGTTCGTGATCGCGGTCGGCGCGGCGTTGGGGCTCGGCTTCGGTTATGACCCGGTGACCGCGTTCGTGCTGCTGGCCACCGTCATCGTGACCGTGATCATCGGTGTGTACATCATCGTCAACCTGGCCTGCGCCGGATACTTCCTGCGCCGCCGCCGCGATGCGTTCAACCCTTTCCTCCATCTCCTCTTCCCGGTGCTGGGCATCGCGGCGTTCGTCCCGGCACTGCTGACGGCCGCCGGAATCCCGGTCTTCGACTTCGTCTCGGAGCTCAGCGCCCCCGTCTCGTACGCCGGCCCGGTCGTGGGCATCTGGATGCTGATCGGCATCGGCGTGCTGGTGGTGTTGGTCCGCAGACATCCGGAGCGGGTGGCGCAGACTGGCCGGATCCATCTGGACGAGGCCCCGGAGGCCGTCGTCGACACGCAAACAGGAGCAGAACTGCGATGAGCGACCCGCGGATCCTGACGGTTCGCCCCAAGGAGGGCGAGTACGCGTGGACCTTCGGCGGTGCGGCGCCGGTGGCCCGGATCGAACCCGGCACCTTCCTCGATGTGTACACCGAGGACTGCTTCGCGGGCCGGGTGCGCTCCGAGAAGGACCTGGTCTCCGCCGTCTGCGAGTTCCCGTTCCTCAATCCGCAGACCGGTCCGTTCCATGTGGTGGGGGCGGAGCCGGGCGACACCGTCGCGGTGCACTTCGTGTCGATCGAACCGGCCAGGGACTGGGCGGCGTCCACGACGGTGCCGCTGTTCGGCGCCCTCACCTCCACCCATACGACGGCCACGCTGCAGGCGCCGCTGCCCGAAGTCGTGTGGATGTGGCAGCTGGACCGGGCCCGCCGGACCTGTCTCTTCAGCGCCCGGGACAGCGACATCCAGGTGGAGTTGCCGATGGATCCGATGCACGGGACGGTCGGGGTGGCGCCGGCCAACCTGGAGGTGCGCTCCGCGCTGGTACCGGACGCACACGGCGGGAACATGGACACACCGGAGATGCGGGCCGGGGTCACCTGCTACCTGGGGGTCAATGTCGAGGGTGCGCTGCTGAGTCTGGGCGACGGACATGCCCGGCAGGGAGAGGGCGAGACCTGCGGCGTCGCGGTGGAGTGCGCGATGAACACGGTGGTGCTGGTCGAGCTACTGAAGGGGGTCGCGACGCCGTGGCCGCGGATCGAGTCCGACACCCATCTGATGTCCACCGGTTCCGCCCGCCCCCTCGAAGACGCCTTCCGTATCTCGCAGTTGGACCTGGTGCAGTGGCTGGCGCGCGACTACGGACTCTCCGAACTCGACGCGTACCAGCTGGTCAGCCAGGCCGGTGAGGCCCCTCTGGCCAACGTCTGCGACACCAACTACACCTGCGTGGCGAAGATCCGCAAGGAGTGGCTGCCCACCGGCGAACCTCACCGTGGGCTGCACCGTCATCTGCGGGAGACAGCCGCGCTGCTGCCCGCCTCCTGAAGCCGAAGGCCCTCCCCCCACAGGAGCATTCATGCACCGCAGAAGGATCCTCCAGGGCGCCGCGGCGACGGCCGCCGCCGCTCTGCTGCCCGCCTCCACCCGGGCCGCGGCCTCCGCGGCGGCGGGATCCACCGACTATCCGCTCGCGCACTGGAGCCCCGCCTCCCCATCGAACTACACGGCGTCGACACGCCCTTCGGCGTATCCGGTGCAGTACGTGATCATCCACGTCACGCAGGAGACGTTCACGGACGCCATCGGGATCTTCCAGAATCCGGCGAAGCAGGTCTCCGCCCACTATGTGGTGCGTTCGGCGGACGGGTACGTGGCGCAATGCGTCCGGGAGCAGAACATCGCCTGGCACGCGGGCAATTGGGACTACAACACACGCAGCATCGGCATCGAGCACGAGGGCTGGGTGGACCAGCCGGCCTACTTCACCAACGCCCTGTACGAACAGTCGGCGCTGCTGACCGCGTCGGTCTGTGACCGTTACGGCATACCCAAGGACCGGGCGCACATCCTCGGCCACGCCCAGGTTCCGGGCGCCGACCACACCGACCCCGGTCCGAACTGGGACTGGGTGCGCTACATCCGCCTCGTCAACCTCTTCAGCACCAGCTCACCCGGCGCGCTCGCTCCGCAGTGACCACTCTCCGCACACATGTTGTCGCAGAGCCCGACTGCGACGACGATGGGGGCACGACGCTCCTGGACGGGAGGGTGAGTTGACGGACCCCTGGGTGGCGCTGGACGCCGACACGGACCCCGGCACACGGCTCGGCGAACTGAGGCATGCACACGAAGTGTTCACGACGGACGGACGGCTGGAACGACCTGTGCGTTCCGTGGTCGGCGAGTCGTGGCGGCGCTCCGCGCGGGCCCGGGTCAGTCCGGACGGCGCCGCCCGGGTCGAACTGGGTGCGGACGAACTGGGGCCGTACCGGGAGGCACATCCGCTCGCCCGTGCCATGCCGGTGATCCGGGAGCTGATGAGTGCATACGCCACGGATGGCGAGCATCTCCTCGCGGTGTGCGATGCGCACGGCAGACTGCTCTGGGTCGAGGGACATCCGGCGACACTGCGGCGCGCGGGGCGGATGAACTTCGTGGAGGGCGCCCGCTGGTCCGAATCCGTGGCGGGGACGAACGCACCGGGCACATCGATCGCCGTGGACCGACCGGTCCAGGTATTCGCAGCCGAACACTTCCTGCGACCGGTGCAGCAGTGGACCTGCGCCGCGGCGCCACTGCACGATCCGCGTACAGGGCGGGTGCTGGGCGCCGTCGACATCACCGGCGGCGACCGGCTCGCACATCCGCACAGCCTTGCGTTCGTCCAGGCGGTGGCGCGCGCTGCCGAGTCCCAGCTCGCGCTGCTCGCTCCCCCGCCCTCCGAGGAGTCCGTACAGCTCCACGCCCTCGGCACGGACGAGGCGCTGCTGGTGGCGGACGGCCGCAAGATCCGGCTCAGCAGGCGGCACAGCGAGATCCTGGTGGCGCTGGCCCGCCACCCGGAGGGACTGGGCGGCGACGGACTTCTCGTCGAGCTGTACGAGGACGAGTCGGTGACACCCGTGACACTGCGCGCCGAACTCTCCCGGCTGCGCCGGCTCCTCGGCCCCGAACTGCTTCTCTCCCGCCCGTACCGGTTCGCCGTCCCGGTCGACGCCGACTTCGACACCGTGGCGCGCAGACTGGCGTCCGGTGCGGTGGCCACAGCGCTCAGCGCCTACGCGGGCCCGCTGCTGCCCGGCTCCCAGGCACCGGCCGTCGTACGGCTGCGGCGCCGGCTCGAGGATCAGCTGCGGGCCTCGCTGATCGCGCGCGGCGACCCGGGGCTGCTGGCGGACTGGGCGTACAGCCCGTGGGGCGAGGACGACCTCCCGGTGTGGCAGGCCCTAGCCGCAGCGGCGCCACCCGGGCAACGGCCGGCGCTGCTGGCCCGGACCCGCGAACTCGACGCCGAACAGCGCTAGGAGACCCCATACGCTCCGCGTGGGCTCCTTCCTCCGCCTTGCACCTGCACGCACCACGGTGACATCAGCCGCTCCGCGGCGGCCCGCTCGCTGATCCAGCCTGATCCAAACGAAAGGCCCTGGTTCCCGGCGTCGAACCGCCCCGCACGCAACGGGAATGCAACGTTGCGCTGCCTAGCCTCCCGGCGAGGGCCGTCCAACGGCGGGCGGCACCGGATCCGGGAGGCCACAGAGATGACCCGCTACGCTGCGCCGGGCACCGAGGACGCCATCGTCTCGTACGAGTCGCGGTACGACCACTGGATCGGCGGCACGTATGTCCCGCCGATCCTCGGCCAGTACTTCGAGAACCCGAGCCCCGTCAACGGCCGCCCCTTCACCGAGATCGCCCGCGGCACCGCCGAGGACGTCGAACGCGCCCTGGACGCGGCCCATGCCGCCGCCCCCGCCTGGGGAGCCACCGCAGCCGGTGAGCGCGCCTCGGTCCTCAACCGGATCGCCGACCGGATGGAGCAGCATCTGGAGGAGCTGGCGGTCGCCGAGAGCTGGGACAACGGCAAGCCGGTACGGGAGACCCTGGCCGCCGACATGCCGCTGGCCATCGATCACTTCCGGTACTTCGCGGGTGCGCTGCGCGCCCAGGAGGGTTCGCTCAGCGAGATCGACGACGACACGGTCGCGTACCACTTCCACGAACCGCTCGGCGTCGTGGCCCAGATCATCCCGTGGAACTTCCCGATCCTGATGGCGACCTGGAAGCTGGCCCCGGCACTCGCCGCAGGCAATGCGGTGGTCCTCAAGCCCGCCGAGCAGACCCCGGCCTCCATCCATGTGTGGCTGAAGCTGGTCGCCGATCTGCTGCCGCCGGGTGTCGTCAACATCGTCAACGGCTTCGGCACGGAGGCCGGCAAGCCCCTCGCGTCCAGTCCGCGCGTCGCGAAGATCGCCTTCACCGGTGAGACCACGACCGGGCGGCTGATCATGCAGTACGCCTCCGAGAACATCAAGCCGGTGACGCTGGAGCTGGGCGGCAAGTCCCCGAACATCTTCTTCGACGACGTCTGGGCGGCGAACGACGACTTCCGCGACAAGGCGCTCGAAGGGTTCACGATGTTCGCCCTCAACCAGGGCGAGGTGTGCACCTGTCCGTCGCGCGCGCTGATCCAGCGCGGCCACTACAGCGAGTTCCTCGAAGCGGGCATCGCCCGCACCGAAAAGATCGTGTCGGGCCACCCGCTCGACACCGACACCATGATCGGCGCACAGGCCTCCAACGACCAGCTGCAGAAGATCCTTTCGTATCTGGACATCGGCCAGCAGGAGGGCGCGAAGGTCCTGACAGGTGGTCAGAGGATCGAGTACGACGGCGAGATGGCGGGCGGCTACTACGTCCAGCCGACCATCTTCGAGGGCGACAACCGGATGCGGGTCTTCCAGGAGGAGATCTTCGGCCCGGTCGTCGCGGTGACGTCCTTCTCGGACTTCGACGACGCGATCAAGACGGCGAACGACACCCTCTACGGGCTCGGCGCAGGTGTCTGGACCCGGGACGTCAACACCGCCTACCGGGCGGGTCGCGCGATCCAGGCGGGCCGGGTCTGGACGAACTGCTACCACGCCTACCCCGCGCATGCCGCCTTCGGTGGCTACAAGCAGTCCGGGATCGGCAGGGAGAACCACAAGATGATGCTGGAGCACTACCAGCAGACGAAGAATCTGCTGGTGTCGTATTCGCCGAAGAAGTTGGGCTTCTTCTAGACGCAGAAAAAGGGCGCCTGACCAGGGAATTTACGGGTCAGGCGCCCTTCGAGGCACTCATCTAAGCAGTGAGTCGAAATGCACCCCCACTCCCAATATTTCTCACTGCTATCCCACCTCTGACCAGCTGTTCCGGGCCATACACGGACCAAGGTCCCGCTCAAACGCCCTCCGTCTCGTCCATCGGCTCCTCCCACCACCGCATCGATTGCCCTATCAGGTTGTTCGCGTGGTTCCGCGCCTCGGCCAGGAACGTCGCGTAGTAGCGAAAGAGGACCTGGATGCTCTGTCCGGCTCTGCGCGCACACTCTGCGGGGTCGACGCCGGTTGCAAGCCAGAACGAGATTCCTGCATGGCGCAGGTCGTAGGGGCGCTTCGCCAACTCAAGGGCCCTGCACATTCGATGGGTTCTCTGTCCGACCACTGCGCAGGAATCACCACCCGGGCGTCCGGTTCGGTCATCTGCCTGTACAGGCGGATGATCCTGGAAGCTACCTTCGGCGGCGTGCCAGCAGCGGCAAGGATCAACTCCAGGTCCAGGATGGTGGGCACCACGCTGCCCGTGAGAATCATGGAGGCCTTGGACTTCGCCATGTACGCCTCGACGGCCAAGGTCTCGTTCTTGACGGCCCGGCGGTCGAGGTGGGCCCGAAGCGGGGACAGCCACTCGATGTGCTGGGGTATCAGCTTCTCCTCTTGGAGCAGGTTTCTCGGCCGGCCGACGCGGGCCTGACGCCGGCGCGGACTCATGCCGCCTCACCGCCCTGGATCGGCTCCGACTGGGCGTCGCGGTCCTCGGGGGATCTCGCCGACGTGGCTCGGCTCGATCTGCCGCAGGTCGGCCTTCTTGGTCTCACGGGCCTTCTTGGCCTTGTTCTTGGCCTTCGCGGCCGCGCCGGACTTCTCGGCGTTGTACGCGTTCTCGCCGGGAGTGTTTTGACCTTCCGTGCCGCTGCGGAAGATCTGCACGGCGCTGATGATCGCGTTGATCAACAGCACGATGGCGACGACCGGCTCCTCTGGATGAAGTGACCGAGTCCGATCCCGCGACCCTGGCCGCGTTCGTGGGTAACCAGAGGGCCGGGCACCCCGTCCGAACGTCACGACGCCGAACTGGTCGTCGCCGCCCTGCACATGGCCGTCGCCACCCGCGGAAGCGATGCCAAGGGCGTGATCTTCCACTCAGGCCGCGGCAGCAAGCCCGGGTTCAAGGGGTCGTTGCAACACTGCTTGTCAGTGAGCATAGGTGCTCGGCAAGTGCCTCGACAGGGGGCTTCCAGCCGACGTTCTTGCGGGCGTCAACATCCGCTATTTCGCGCACGGTTCGAAGTTTCGGTTCTGAAAATAGGGCCGTCCTGCAGGGCCGTCAACCCCGTTAGACCGGGGTCTTTGCGCCGATAGGGGCACGCCGCCGCGCACCGGCCCCCGACTCACGCCCTCGCGTTACGCAAACGTGACGACTTCCCGCCGCAGGCCTCTTGACCGCCATGAATTGTTAGCGCTCACAATGACGTCCGTATTCAGCTAGTCCCGAGTCGGCGGTGCCAGTGACATCCGAGGAGGTGTGACCGTCGTGTCCGCAGGACCCCGCCCCATCTCCTCGGCCGGTGCCATGAGCGGCCGAACGCCTGGCCGAATTACGGAGCCGCCGGGCGAACCGGCCACCGCGGGGATGGTCGTGAACCCGGACACGCGGAGGCAGCCGCCCACGACACAGGTCTTATCGGCAGACGACCGCCAAGAAGGTGCGGCCGTGGTACCGGCGCAGCTCCGGCCGCCCACCATGGCCGACGTCGCCCGCCAGGTGGGTGTGTCGCACCAGACCGTGTCCCGCGTCCTGTTGGACCACCCCAACGTGCGGGACGAGACCCGGGCCAAAGTACTGCGCGTGATCGAGGAGATGGGCTACCGTCGCAACCACTCCGCACGGGCCCTGGCCACCCGGCGCACCCGCACCCTGGGCGTCGTCGCCTCCGACACCACCCTCTACGGCCCGGCCAGTACCCTCTTCGCGCTCGAGGAGGCGGCCCGCGCCCGGGGATATCTGGTCTCCACGGTCAGCCTGCGCAAACTGACCGTCCAGACACTCTTCGAGGCCCTGGACCACCTCAGCGAGGGCGGCGTTGAGGGGGTGGTCGCCATCGCCCCACAGCGGTCGGCGGTAGACGCCCTCTCCGGACTGCGTCAGCCGTTCCCGGTGGTCACCGTCGGGTGCGGCCCCGGAGTGGACACACCGTGCGTCACCGTGGACCACCACAAGGGCGCGACGCTCGCAACCGGTCATCTGCTGGCGGCCGGCCACCGCAACGTCTGGCACCTCGCCGGACCCGAGGACTGGCAGGAGTCCGCCGACCGGGCGGCCGGCTGGCGGGCGACCCTCGAAGCAGCGGGCATCGAGCCGCCGTTAGTGCTGCACGGTGACTGGAGTCCGCTCTCCGGCTACCGCGCCGGCCAGGAACTGGCCGGCTTGGTGGGCCGGGGACTGACGGCGGTCTTCGTCGCCAACGACCAGATGGCACTGGGGGTGTTGCGCGCCCTGCGGGAGGCGGGCGTGCGAACTCCCCAGGACGTCGCCGTGGTCGGCTTCGACGACATCCCGGAAGCGGAGTTCTTCGCCCCGCCGCTCACCACGGTCCGGCAGGACTTCGCGACCGTCGGCAAGCGCAGCATCGCCCTGCTCCTGGATCTCATTGAGGGCCGGGCACCCGCCGGGGCACCCCGGATCTCCATCGAACCCCAATTCGTCGTCCGCGCCAGTACATTCCCATACACCCCGCAATCGAGGGGCGCTCCCGACTAACCCGGCACCAACCGGCTGTAGTCCGCCCATCGGCGCGTTCGATATATCGAACAATGATCGACAGGCTGGACGCAGTGCGGCCGGTCCGTCGAGTACCAGCGGGTCCTTCCCCGGGCCGACCCTTCAAAGGAGAAGAACATGCTCAACAGACGGAACTTCCTCACTGCGGCGGTCGGTGTGGCGGCCGCGGGCGGCCTGGCGGCCTGCGCCAAGGAGGACAGCGGCTCCAACAGCTCCTCCTCCGGGGGCGGCAGCAAGGCGATCAGCCTGGGCTTCTCCCAGGTCGGCTCGGAGAGCGGCTGGCGCACCGCCAACACCGACTCGGTCAAGGAAGCGGCCAAGGAGGCGGGCTACACCCTCAAGTTCTCCGACGCCCAGCAGAAGCAGGAGAACCAGATCTCCGCGATCCGTAGCTTCATCGCCCAGAAGGTGGACGTCATAGCCTTCTCGCCGGTGGTCGTCACCGGCTGGGACGCTGTGCTGAAGGAGGCCAAGGCCAAGAACATCCCGGTCGTCCTCACCGACCGCTCTGTCGAGACCTCCGACGACTCCCTGTACGTCACGCTGGTCGGCTCGGACTTCACGGACGAGGGCAGGCGCGCGGCCAAGATCCTCGAGAAGGTCCTCGAGAAGGCCGGCCACAAGGGCGCCGTGAAGATCGCGCAACTGGAGGGCACCACGGGCGCTGCCCCGGCGATCGAGCGCGCCAAGGGCTTCAAGGAGGTCATGGAGGCGGAGCACAAGGACGACTGGAAAATCGTCGTCAGCCAGACCGGTGATTTCACACGCGCCGGGGGCAAGCAGGTCATGGCGGCCTTCCTGCAGTCCAACCCGGACATCAACGTGCTCTTCGCGCACAACGACGACATGGCCATCGGCGCCATCCAGTCCATCGAGGCCGCCGGCAAGAAGCCCGGCAAGGACATCCTGATCGTCTCGATCGACGGCGTGAAGGACGGCTTCGTGGCCATGTCCGATGGCAAGATCAACGCCATTGTCGAGTGCAACCCGCTGCTCGGTCCCCAGCTGATGGACATCGTGAAGAAGGTCAAGGACGGCAAGACGGTCGAGCGCTGGATCAAGACCGAGGAGAGCGACTTCATGCAGGACCAGGCCAAGGCCGCGCTCCCAAACCGCAAGTACTGACCGACCGCGCCCACCGGCAGGGAGCCCGCGGCCGACCGAGCCATCGGTCCCGGGGCTCCCTACAGGCCTGAACCAATCTCACAAGGAGCGCTGCCATGGCAGAGCCGCGGCCCGTCCTGGATATGACGGGCATAGTCAAAGAGTTTCCGGGGGTACGGGCTCTGTCGGACGTCGACTTCCGGCTCTTCCCCGGCGAGATCCACGCCCTGATAGGCGAGAACGGCGCGGGCAAGTCCACCCTCATCAAGGTGTTGACGGGGGTCCACTCCCTGGACGGCGGCACGATCACGCTGGACGGCAGGTCCGTGCGGTTCGGCAGCCCGCTGCAGGCCCAGCACGCCGGCATCAGCACGGTCTACCAGGAGGTCAACCTCTGCCCGAACCTGTCGGTCGCGGAGAACATCTTTATCGGGCGCGAACCGACCCGCAGGGGCCGCATCCAGTGGAAGCGACTGCGTCAGGATGCGGCAGAGCTGGTGGACCGACTCGGCCTCGACATCGACGTCACCGCCCCCCTGTCCTCGTACCCGCTGGCCGTGCAGCAACTGGTCGCGATCGTACGGTCGGTGGGCACTGGCGACAGCGACGGAGAGGGATCGGGCACCAAGGTGCTGATCCTCGACGAGCCGACCTCCAGCCTCGACCGAGACGAAGTCCACGAACTGTTCGCCCTGATGCGGAGGTTGAAGGATGAGGGCGTTGCGATCCTGTTCGTCTCGCACTTCCTCGACCAGGTCTACGAGATCTGCGACCGGATGACCGTACTGCGCAACGGCAACCTCGTCGGTGAGCACATGGTGCGCGACCTCGATCAGGTCGGGCTCGTACAGCTCATGCTCGGCAAGGCTCTGAACCAACTGGAGGAGCTCCACGACCACCAGTTGCACTCCGACGTCGGCGAGACGCTGCTCCAGGCGGACGGCCTCGGCAGGATCGGCGGCATCGCCCCCTTCGACCTGGAGATCAAGAAGGGCGAGGTGATCGGGCTCGCAGGCCTGCTCGGATCGGGCCGGACCGAACTCGCCCGGCTGCTCTTCGGCGCCGATCAGCCGGACAGCGGCAAGGTGTCCATCGGCGGCAAGCAGGTCTCGATGAGCGCCCCGAACGACGCGATCGGCGCCGGTGTCGCGTTCTGCTCCGAGAACCGCAAGAGCGAGGGCCTGGTGCCCGATCTGACGGTGCGGGAGAACATCATCCTGGCCCTGCAGGCCTCGCGTGGCTGGACCCGGCCCATCCCGGTCTCCCAGCGCGACGAACTCGTCGCCAAGTACATCAAGGCGCTGGACATCCGCCCCGCCAACCCCGAGGCCACGGTCGGCCAGCTCAGCGGCGGCAACCAGCAGAAGGTGCTGCTGGCCCGCTGGCTGATCACCCAGCCGAAGCTGCTGATCCTGGACGAGCCGACGCGCGGCATCGACATCGGCGCGAAGGCGGAGATCCAGAAGCTCGTCGTCTCACTCTCCGAGGACGGCATGTCCGTGCTGTACATCGCGGCCGAGCTTGAGGAAGTACTCCGGCTCAGTCACACCATCGGAGTGCTGCGCGACCGTCGGCTGGTGGCGCAGTTCGCCAACGGGCCCGAGATCACCACGGGCCGGATCCTGGAGACCATCGCGAGCGGAGAGAATCAGTGACCACCTCCTCCCGATGGCGAGCGCTGACCCACCACCACCTGCTCTGGCCGGTAACGGTCCTTGTCTTCCTGCTGCTCGTCAACGTTCCCTTCACCCCCGACTTCTTCTCCGTGCGGATGACGGACGGCCACCTCTACGGCAGCCTCGTCTCGATCGTGCTGTTCGGCTCACCCCTCATCCTGGTGGCGGTCGGCATGACCCTGGTCATCGCCACCGGCGGCATCGACCTCTCCGTCGGCGCCGTGGTCGCCATCACCGGAGCACTGGCCTGCTCGTACATCAGCGACCAGGCCGACCAAAGCGCCCTTTCCGGGGTGCTGCTCGCCATGGGCCTGGGCCTGCTGGCCGCGGTCGTCTGCGGCCTGTGGAACGGCTTCCTGGTCGCCAGGATGGGCATCCAGCCGATCATCGCCACGTTGATCATCATGGTCGCCGGACGCGGCGTGGCCCAGCTGATCACCAACGGCCAGATCATCACCATCAACAGCGAGCCGTACAAGCTGATCGGCGGCGGCTACTGGCTGGCACTGCCCTTCTCCATCTTCGTGGTGGCGGTGGTCGTGGCCGTCACCACGGCGCTGACCCGCCGCACGGCGCTCGGGCTGCTGGTCGAGTCGGTCGGAGGCAACGCCGAGGCCAGCCGCCTCGTGGGCATCAGGTCCCGGCGCATCAAGATCATGGTGTACGCGTTCTGCGCGCTGTGCGCGGGCATCGCGGGCCTGATGATCAGCTCCAACACCTCGGCCGCGGACGGCAACAACGCCGGCCTGTGGATCGAACTCGACGCGATCCTCGCCGTGGTGATCGGCGGCACGTCACTCCTTGGCGGCCGGTTCTCCATCGGTGGCACGGTCGTCGGCGCCCTCGTCATCCAGACCCTGACCACCACGATCTACACCATTGGCGTGCCGACCCAGACCAACCTGGTCTTCAAGGCCGCCGTCGTCATCGTCGTCTGTCTGTTGCAGTCCCCGAAATTCCGCGCCAAGGTCTTCGGTGCCAAATTCGGCGCCAGGTCCGGTGCGAAGGGAAACGCCAAGCCGGCCGCGGCCCCGGCGGACACCGCCGCGGCGACCGAGGCCGCTCCCAAGATGGAGGTGTCGTGATGAGCGCGACCACCCAAAGCCACTCAGCCCCGAACAGCCGTACCACGTCCAAGGCCGTGCGTCTGCTCGGCGACCGGCGCATGCCCGTCCTGGCGACGGCCCTGCTCTTCCTCGTGATGTACATCGCGAGCCTGAGCCGGTACCAGAACTACGGGTTCGCCGAACCACAGGTCTTCATGAACCTGTTCATCGACAACGGCTATCTGCTGGTCGCCGCCGTCGGTGTCACCTTCGTCATCCTGTCCGGCGGCATCGACCTGTCCGTTGGTTCGATGATCGGGTTTACGACGATGTTCACGGCGTGGTTGGTGGAGCGTCAGGGGCTGCCGCTCCTGGCCGTGATCCCCATGGCGCTGGCCGTGGGCGCCCTCGGCGGTTTCCTGATGGGCTATGTGATCCACAACTTCGAGATCCAGCCCTTCATCGTGACCCTCGCCGGCCTCTTCCTCTTCCGCGGCCTGTGCCTGGTCATCAGCAAAGAGTCGATCTCCATCGGCGACTCCTCGGTGACCAGCATGGCCCAAGCGCAGGTGTCGCTGGGGATGGGCTTCCTGTCGATCGGCGCGATCGTCGCGCTGGTCGTCCTCGCCGTGGCGTTCTACGTCCTGCACTACACACGCTTCGGGCGCCGGGTGTACGCCATCGGAGGCAACGAGCAGTCGGCCATGCTGATGGGTCTCCCGCAGGGCGGCACGAAGATCGCCGTGTACACCGCGAGTGGCTTCTGCTCGGCGCTGGCCGGGCTGCTGTTCACCCTGTACATCCAGTCCGGTGACCCGTTGCATGCCACAGGCATGGAACTCGACGCGATCGCCGCCGTCGTGATCGGCGGCACCCTGCTGACGGGCGGCTCCGGCTATGTGCTGGGCACCGTCTTCGGTGTGCTCGTCCTGGGCCTGATCAAGACCATCATCCAGTTCGAGGGCACGCTCAGCTCATGGTGGACGAAGATCGCCACCGGTGTGCTGCTGTGCGCGTTCATCCTGATCCAACGCGCGATGACGGCACGCAAGAAAACCTGACCGGTCAGGTCGTCCCACGGCCGCCGCTGCCCACTCCAGTATATTTGGGCGGGTCGTTGGCAGGAACTCCCGTGCGCAGAGCGGGAGTTGTTCTGGGCCTGTCGCTTTACCCGGTACACGTCAACAGCGTGAGACTCCGATCCGGCCGCTGGTCTTCACCACAAGGGAGTGGCGTGTTACGCGTACCGAGATTCCGTCACGCTCCCCCTGGCCGCGGCAGCGGCCGTCCTCACGCTCACCGCGTGCGGCGGCGACACCGAGCCCGGAGGAGGCGCCTCCGCAGCCCCCGCCTCACTCGACGCCAGGGCGGACGTGAGCAGGCAGCGACTCACCGTCTCGAACTGGGACGGCTACATGCCCGAGGACCTACCCGCCCGCTTCAAGGCCGCCACCGGCGTCCCGTGACCGTCGCGAAGCACACGACCAACGACGCTGACGTCTGGAACGCCTTCAAAACCTGGGTGATGGAGCAGAGCCCACGGCCGCTGCGCGACCTGGAGTTCATCTACGAGGGCGCCGTGAACCTGTACCTCTACCCGGAGATGGCCGACTACGCCAAGGCCCGCCCACTGGGCCGGCGTTGGCACCGGCTGGACTCCCCGTCCGGGAGACCGACGAGGAGTTCGCCCTGCCCGTCGAACTGGCCGACCCGCGGACAGTCTCGTGGGACGTGCGGACGGAGCGCGCTAATCTACTTCGCCTCGGCTCGCTCGCCTCCGCCGACGTGGAGTTGATGCGCAGGGCCATCGCTGCGCGCTGGCCCGCATCCCGCACCGCTACGTCGTCTCCAAAGGGCCGCTGAACGACGAGGGTGGTATCCCCGGTGGCGTCATGGTGCTTCGGTCCGTACCCACGATGAAAGTCCACGAAAGAGAGGAACCCCAGCCGACGCACGGCTGGGGTTCCTCGAGGCGGTGAGTATCGGTCAGCAGGTGGAGTTGCCCACGTCGTAAACCGCTCGTCTACGCGCCAGCAAACCGCACCATATCGCGATCGCTGTGGATCAGGCAGGTTAGCGCTGCAGGGTGAGGACGCCCGGTCGCCACGGCAGTTGGTCGTAGCTGCCGCCCGCGGTGGGGGACTTGCCCTGGTAGAGGAACTGCAGGTTGCAGGGGTCGATGGTCATGGTCTGGTCGGGGTCGTTGCGGACCAGGTCACCGTGGCTGATGTCGTTGGTCCAGGTGGCACCGCTGTTGGCCTTGCCCGCGAAGGGGTTGCTTTCGCTGCTGGCCTGCGGGGTCCACGAACCGCTCAGGCTGGAGGCCGTGAACGAGCGGAAGTAGCGCCCATTCGAACCTATCGCTTCAACGATCATGAGGTACTGGTTCTGTCCCTGAACCTTGTAGACCTGCGGCGCCTCGAACAGGTTGTTCGTCGAGTCGCTCATGACCGTCGTGTACGACGAGCCGAAGCTGCCCGGGAAGTTTCCGATCGGCATACTCGCCCGGTAGATTTTGCCGTTGTCACCGGCGAAGAACAGGTACATGTTCTGGCCGTCAGCGATCAGGGTCTGGTCGATCGGGCCGGTGCTGGAGCCGGAGATGCTACCGGTGAACAGCGGCTGCGGCGAGGACCAGCCGTTGGCGTTGGTGGGGTCGCTCGACGTGCGGTAGACGAAGGCCGACGCACCCCATTGGTACGCCAGCACCCAGATGTTCTTGGGCGCGAAGTAGAACAGCGTGGGCGCCACCGCGGCCTGGCTCATCCCGGTCTGGCCGGCCGACGCCATGTCCGACCAGCTCGTGAAGGGACCAAACATCATCGAGCCGTACGACGAACCCGACACGTTCGACGCGTAGACCAGGTGCTTGCCGTTGTACACCACGTTGGTGAAGTCCTTCAGCGATACCCACCCGTTCGCCGGCTGCGCCAAGGCGCCCGTCGACGTCCACCGGTACGTCGACGGAAGAGAACACGTGCCGCCCGCCGGCGGCGTCGACGTCCCGGACAGGCCGGTCCACTTCTGGTTGCTGCCGCCGTTGCACGTCCAGATCTCCACCGCCGTGCCGTTGGCCGTACCGGCGCCCGTAACCTCCAGGCACAGCCCGGACTCCACGCCGACGACCGTGCCGTCGGCGTTCACCCGCCACTGCTGGTTCGCACCGCCGGAACAGGTCCAGATCTGCACCCGGGTGCCGGCCGCGGTGGCGTGGCCCGGAACATCCAGGCACTTGTTGCCGTACACGGTCAGCTGGTTGCTGTCCGTCGACGTCCACTGCTGGTTGGTCCCGGCCGAGCAGTCCCAGATCTGCAGGTACGTGCCGTCGGTCTGGCTGGCGTTCGGCACATCGAGACACCGGCCGGAACCAACACCGCGCAAGGCGCCGCTGGTGGCCGCCTGAGCCGGGCCGGCGACGAGCATCGCCGCTAACGCGACCAGGGCCGCAACCGCGGCGGCGAGCACCACAGAAAGATGCCTGCGGCTGAAACTTCCTCTGCGCATGGGGACTTCCTCATCCTTGACTAAGCGGTTCCGGTTGGCCCCGTCAGAGGCTGTCCGGACTGTCGATTTGGTGCGGTTCGTAGCGGCCCGTGGGCCCGGGCTGACCCCTTGTGGTTTCCCGATCTTGCGAGAACTTCTGAAAGACCGGTGGCGCCCGGCTTCTTCGGGCTGCTGCGAAACACACCGGCCTGTGTCGGACGTTGATCGTCGTGATGCAAGCCCGCCGCACGGTGACCGCCACATACTCCGCGAGCCGTTCGAGCTCTGATCGAGACCGGAGCCCGCGCGGGACGGGGCGGATTGGATTGTTCATGGCGCTCCTTGAGCGAGACGGAGCTGAGGAATCGAACGGCTCAACGACATTCCGTTGCCCCACCTGAAGAGGGCATCGAGCATCACCGAGCCGGGTGGACGGATGGAGCTGTCACCGGCTTTGTCATAAAGACCCTGACCGTGTTCGCTGTCCTGTCTGGGCCGCTTGGGCGCCCAGAGTGGAGGCTTGGACGGCGTCGGGTGAGCCCGTCGTGGTCCCGGGCGTCATCAGGACGGTCGCGGCCAGCAGACCCAGGACCGAGGCTCGGCGACGGCCGAAGCGTTTGAGCGGTTTCATGCTTCTCCTCGTACAGTCGGGTGCGGATGGGGGGTTGGCCTGGATCAGCCCGGTTCAGGGCGTGGACAGCTCGAACCGCGTGACACGGACCGAACCACCGAGCGCCTGGGTGGCGTGGTTGAAGAGGGCGAACCGGTAGCCCATGAAGAACCGCCAGTCGTTGCCCATGGAGAATTCGGGTCCGAGGCGGGTGAACGTGATGCCGTCGGTGCTGTAGGAGAAAGACCCCGGGCGTGCCGCACCGGGGCGGATGTCCGCGCTCGCGCGCAGCCAGATGCGGCTGCCCGAGACGGTGACGCTCGCGAGCTCGTAGCCGGTGCCGGTGGTGTTCCAGTTGCTGTCCATGGTCAGCCTGCCGACCATCACCACCCGCGTGGCTCCGCCCTCGCGCTTGACACCGATCCACGCGGAGGAGTCACGCAGCAGCGCGAGTCCGGCCCTGTCGCCGTCCCGCATCGCGGAGTGGTCGAGCTGGACCGTGGCGGTGGAGGTGGGGCCCTGGATGCGGTGCGTGAGGGTGTTGCGGGCCCAGTACAGGTCGTCGGTGACCGTCGCTGTGCGCAGGGTCAGACCATTGTCGACCGACCACTTGGTGTTGTCCGGGTTGTGGTTCCACTCCCAACGCGGTTCGAGGGTCGTGCCGTCGAAGGTGTCGACGCCGGTCATGGGCGTGATCTGGCGGGGCGGCGGCACGGCCGGGCTGGGATAGGAGGTGCCCCATGCGCCGTTCACCAGTTGGACGACGGGCCAGCCGTCCCAGGTCCAGGTGACGGGTGCCAGCGCGGGCACCCGGCCGCCGGGGTAGGCGTCGACGAATGCCAGGTAGTACCAGGCGCCGTTCTGCGTCTGCACCAGGCTGCCCTGGTGCGGGACACCACCGCCGGGGATCGGCCCGCGCAGATCGAGGAGCACCTGCCGCATCGTGAACGGACCGAAGGGGCCGCCCGACGATTTCAGGATGTACTGCCCGTTCGCGGGGCGGGTCAGGAAGATATAGTACTGTCCGTTGATCTTGTAGAAGCGGGAGCCCTCAAGGGTGCCGACGCTCGACGGGGTCGTGAACACCTGCTGCGTCCGGACCTGGGTGCGGCCGTCGGGGGAGAGCTGGGCCACGCTGATCGTGGTGTTGCCGTACGCCACGTACAGGGTGTCATCGCTGTCGACCAGCAGCCCCGCATCGTAGTAGGGCGTGCTGATCGTCGTCAGCCGGTTCCACGGCCCCTCGACGGCCGTTGCGGTGTAGATGTACGTCCGGGCGAAGTCGATCTGCCCCAGCCAGTAGAACGTCCTGTCGCTCGGACGGTAGGCCAGCGACGACGCCCAGATCCCTCTGACATAGCCACGCGCCCCGTTCAGGTCGTACTTGGCGCCGAAGTCCAGGACCGGCACCGAGTGGCCGGCGATCTCCCAGTGCACCAAGTCGTATGAGCGCAGAACGGGAGCGCCCGGCGAGTAGTGCATGGTCGAGGCCGAGGCGTAGTAGGTGTTTCCGACGCGGATGACGTCGATGTCCGCGAAGTCCTGCCAGATCACCGGGTTCGCGTACTCCCCAGCGGCGGCGCGGGCCGGCCCCTGGACGGGAGCGGCTGCGGCGCGAGGGGCTGCCGTCAGCGGGAGAGCCGCACCGGCGGTGAGGCCGGTGGCGGCCGCCAGCGCGCGACGACGGGAGAAGAGATGACGTGGCCATGTCATAAGCATGTGCGGCGTGCTCCTTTCAGCTCGGCCGTTGCGGTGGGCGTGACCCGGAGGTGCCCTGCTGTGCGAGTGGAGCGATTCCAGCTTGTTCGTGATATCGAACACGGGTCGAAGTATCGAGCAACCTGGATGATAGGGAACCGGGGAACGGTGTCAATACTGCTCGCATGATTCGCGAACAACGCCGAAACATTCGCAGCGCTATATGGATGAAACGCCGCAGGTCAAGCCGATCGAATGGCCGGGCTGAGCGGATGGACAGCCCTTTGGTGCCGGAGCGGGGCCGGTTTCGTGGACGGTGTTGACCTACGGTCGCCTCTCCAATATCCGAAGGAGCCGTAGGTGTCCGCCGCCCTCGACATCGCTCCTGTCCGACGCCGCACCTTCGGCTCGTTCGTCGAACACCTCGGCCGCTGCGTGTACACCGGGCTCTACGAGCCGGAACACCCGAGCGCGAACGATGAAGGGTTCCGCATGGACGTCGTCGAACTCGTCAGGGAGCTCGGCAGCACGACCATCCGCTACCCGGGCGGCAACTTCGTCTCCGGCTTCCGCTGGGAGGACTCGGTCGGCCCGCGCGACAAGCGCCCGGTGCGCCGCGACCTCGCCTGGCACTCGCTCGAATCGAACCAGGTCGGCCTCGACGAGTTCGCCCAGTGGCTCAAGTTCCCCGCCTCCCGCAAGAACCTCCGCCTGCGCGTCAGCGCACTCGGCGACGACGCCGTCCTTGTGGGCGCCGCCGAACTGGCCTTCTCCGCATTGCTCGCCGATCCCTTGGCGATCCTGGCCGACGCTCCCGAAGAACAACCGGTCCCAGCGTCGCCTAAGTAACGCTCACGCGTCCTGTCCGGCAGCCTGTGGCAGACCGTAGGCTTCGTCGCCCTGGGACGGCATGCACAAGCTCCCCACGAACGAGCCCGCCTGACAAGGCGTCAGACCGCCCACACTGTCGCGGTCGGTCTGCTCCGGCTGCGACTGCCGACGGGGGGACGGCCCCCATCGCCCCTCCCGATTCAAGATCCGGACCAGTACCGGGCCAAGGCACTGTGCAGAGCCTCGAACGTAGGCATCTGCCCAGGTCATTGGGCATCACGCTCGTGTGCCACCAGCAGACGAAGAATCTGCTGGTGTCGTACTCGGCGTTCTTCTAGGGGCATGAGAAAGGGTGCCTGACCTGGGCTTTCACCGATCAGGCACCTGTCGCTCGGTTCAGAAACAGCCGAGAGTGATTCGCGTGGAAACTCCCAGTTCCTCCCATAGCTATTCGGCTCCGGACCAGCTGTTCGTCTATTTCCGGTCCAGTCACTATCGACTTGAGAGGTCGTTAAGTCCGTTTCTGGTAGAGCCCTCGTCCAGGTTGGGTGGGGAAGCCTTAGCGGGTGAGGCGTCCGAGGCGGCTGCGAGAGACGTTCATAGCTGGGTCGTCGGTGGGCATGCCGAGGAGTTCGTGCAGGTCACGGACCCGGAGTGCCTGGTCGGGGCGCTGGTTGAAGGCATTCAGGATGGCCTGGTAGGCGGTGCTCGACTCGGGCGCTTCGGGTTCGGCCCCGGTCGGCGCAAGTTCCGCGATGACCTTCCGGGTGGTGGCCAGGTCCGCGAATGTGCCTCGGTCTCGGCCAAGGCGGCAGTCAGGTGCTCGATCTGGTCGCGTAGTTCGCCGGCCCGGGCAGCGGACTCGTCGTGGCGGGCCGAGCGTCCATATCCCGTTCGGGGTGGTGAACCAGGAAGCCCCGCAGACTGCTACCGAGTAGCCTCCCCACCCAACTGTCCGCCGATGCGAGGGGCGTCATCCCGAGCGGTAACGAGCGCCCGGGCCCGGGTACCTCCGCGTCTTGCTGCACGTGCCGCCTTCCCCTGTGAAGCGACCGCATTACCCGCCGGCCCGACACCCGATACTCCGGTGCCGAAGCGTGTCCTATCTGCTTCTCCACATGCTGTGGCTCGAAGGCGCGCCGCGCCCGCCGGAGGGGAACCCGCCCATGCACGTCGGATCCGGCAAGAGGGGCACCGACCGGGACTGGTCGTTCAGGTGCGCAGATCTGGTAGGACGGATCGCGAGGGGGTGCCGCGTACAGCGACTGGCAGCCGGTGGGCGCGCCTCGACGTTCCGGCGGCGGGGTGCTCCGCTGTCCTGCATGGTGTGCCCGGTGGGCCAAGACCGTGGGGCCGCCGGTGGGGCATCGTCGCAGATCCCGCTCCGCCGGTCCGGACGTACCGATGGCGTCGGAGAAGACGCGGCACCGGTGGTCAGTGAGGCAGCACGCTGTCCAGCCATTGCAGGACCTCGGGGGTCACCGGGTCGGTGATGTCGGCGAACTCGTCATGCTTCTTGAGGAACTTCGCGACGTAGGGGCAGACCGGCACGATGCGCTTCCCTGACGTGCGTACGTCGGTCAACGCCTGCTGTACCAGTATCGCTGCCAGGCCTTGTCCGGCGAAGGCGTCGTAGATTTTGGTGTGGTAGAAAACGCGCTGGTCGTCGCGGTCGCGATACGCGGTGTGGCCTGCGGTTGTACCGTCGACCAGGATTTCGTAACGGTGCTTCGGGTCCACTCGCTGGACAGTCGGAGCGGCGGCGGGCTGGCTCATCGCATGCCTTTCAGTGACGCGTCGGGTTTTTGCGAGGTGCAATGGTGGCGTGGGGAAGGGCCGGCGCGGGAAGACGGTCGCCGTCGTAACCGTCGACCTTGCCGAAGCGGTCGGATGCGCTCTGCCACGCTTCCCTGGCTTCGACGATGTCTTCGTGGCTCCGACCGATGAAATTCCACCACATGACGATCTGTTCCTCGAACGGCGTCCCGCCGAGCAGCACTGCCCGCGCGACGGCGTCCGTCTCGTTCGCCAGCGTCAGTGTGTCGCTTCCCGTGCCGACATATCCCAACTCCGTCGCGTGCAGGAGTGTTCCGGCGATACGGACCTCCCCGTGGTCGACGAGAAGGCCGTGCTCGAAGCCGGCGTCGATGGCGAGCGTGGTCGTCGAGTGCGGCTCAAGGATGAGTTCGGCACCGAGCAGGGGCGTGAACGTCCGCACCGGAGCGGTGTCACCTGCCAGCGCCCCGAGGAACACTCTGACTTCGGCTCCGTCCACCCGGACCGGGCTCGGGACGTAATGCTGGAAGTCACGGCCGGTGTGCCGGTGTTCTTCGGGAAGCGCCACCCACAACTGGACGCCGTGCAAGGTCGTGGTGCGGGCGGTGGAAACTTCCGAGTGGCTGATGCCGTGCCCACCCGTCATGAGGTTCAGCTCACCGGGCCGCACGAAGGCGTGGCTGCCCAGGCTGTCCCGGTGCTCGATCTCCCCGCTGAACAGCCAGCTCACCGTCTGCAGACCGGTGTGCGGATGGGGCGCGACGTCCATGCCGCCCGTGCCGGCGACGTCGTCGGGGCCGTAGTGGTCGATGAAACACCAGGCCCCGATCAGCGTCCGGGCCCGCTGCGGCAGCGTGCGCCGTACCGTCATCGACCTCGGACCGCCCAACGGGACGTCCCTCGCGGAGAGGACCTCGACCTGCGGCACATGCTCACCGTCCTCCGAGGCTCCGCAGCGGAGCTCGGCGGGTTCCCTCTCGACATTGCTCATCGCACGCTCCTCTCACCCAAGGATGATTTTATATTCAACAATTGTTTCCGATGATACGAGGATGCCCCGCCGTACGCACGGCAGGGCCGGCGAGGGCCGGGAGCGGCCCGTGAGGAGTCCAGGTTGAGCGACACGGCAGCAGGCCCCGCGAGCAGGCGGGTCTTCATCGACAAGCAGAGCCCGAAGGCGTACCACGCACTGACCGAGACAGCCGAAACGGTCCGTGCGGTCGCCGCCGACGCAGGGCTGGACCGCACGCTCGTGGAACTGATCAACCTCCGCGTGTCACAGATCAACGGCTGCGCGTACTGCCTCAACGTGCACACCCGGGCAGCCCTGCGCGCAGGCGAGACCACCCAGCGTCTGGGTGTACTGGCCGCCTGGCGCGACACAGAACTGTTCACGCCACGGGAGCGCGCGGCACTCGCCCTGGCGGAGGCGGCCACCGAGCCCGCGAACGCCGCCGTCCAGGAGAGCGCCTACGACGCGGCCCGCCAGGCCCTCACCGACGACGAGATCTCCGCAGCGATCTGGGTAGCGATCACCATCAACGCGTTCAACCGCGTCTCCATCTTGAGCAAGCATCCCGTGCGCGTGATCCCGCAGCAGTGATTCCGGCTTCACCGTTCACAACCCCCTGCCGGGCGCCGAGACACCGGTCGCGCACACCACGGGTTCAGAAAAAGTAGTTGATTCTTAAATCATATCCATTTATGGTTCAACGATGTAGGGCGCGCTCCACCGACGCGGCGACGCCGGCGGCCAGTGTCCGCCCACTGCCCATACGCACTTTCCAACGGAGAACAAAGACATGACCACAGCCGTCAAGCTTGCCGTCATCTACTACTCGTCCACCGGTTTCAGCGCCGAGATCGCCAAGGAGATCTCCCAGGCCGCGGAGAAGGCCGGGGCCGAGGTCCGTCTCCTGAAGGCCGCCGAACTCGCCCCCGAGGCCGCCATCAGCTCCAACGAGGCATGGGCCGCACACGCAGCCGCCAGCGCGGGCATCCCGGTTGCCACCCCCGCGGATGTCGAGTGGGCCGACGCCGTGATCTTCGGCTCCCCGACCCGCTTCGGCAACATCTCCTCGCAGCTCAAGCAGTTCATCGACACCCTCGGTGGCCTGTGGGCCCAGGGCAAGCTGGCCGACAAGGTCTACAGCGGCTTCGTCACCACCGCCACCGCCCACGGCGGCCAGGAGTCCACCCTGCTCGCGCTGTACAACTCGATCCACCACTTCGGTGGCCTCGTCGTCTCCCCCGGTTACACGGACCCGGTCAAGTTCGTCGACGGCAACCCCTACGGCACCTCGCACGTCGACGCCCAGGGCAACAACCCCATCGGCGACGAGACCCGCAACGCGGCCCGTCACCAGGCCGAGCGCGTCGTCCAGGTCGCGGGCGCCCTCAAGGCCGGCTTCGCAGCCTGACCCCTCCCGGCCCGGACCCGGCTCATCGGCGTTGCCACTCCTCGGCCAGCGGTTCGTAGGACCGCGCCCGATCGGCATCGCCGTGGGTAATGGTGGTGATGAGCCTCACCGGTGTGCCGGGCGCAGTCGCGCCCGGCACACCGGCCGCACCACCTGCGCGCTGCTCTGGACGGAAGAGCCCGCACATCTCCCCCGGCAGTCAGCCACACGTGGTGTGATGCTGCGATGCTGCGCGCCACGACCCGGCCGACGTGCCACGCACGCTCCAAGCGACCCCGCGCTCCTGTGCAGCCCCGGGTCGCCCCGAACCCGACTGGCAACCCGTCAGGGAGTGACGTCACGGTGGCGAGTTCCTGGAGCAGCGCGAGGGTCTCGTCCGTGATCAGGTGTTTGGAGTAGTCGATGCGCAGGTCGCCGACGCTGACGGTGCAGCGCTCCGCGCGACCGGGGTCGGCGGCAAACAGGTCGCGCAGCTGCAGGTGGCGCAGCTCCTCTGCGCGGTGGTCCTCAAGGGCCGTCCACTCCGGGCGGTGCGTGAGCTTGGGTGTGTCAGACATGACGGGGGTTCTCCTTGGTACCGTCCCCGCGCAGGGCGACGGCATACATCTCGTCCGCGTCGAGGCGGCGCAGCTCTTCGGCAATCAACTCGGAGGTGCTGCGTACCTTCAGGGCGAGGGTGCGCGAGGGCTGGCCCGGCAGGGAAAGCGTGGCCAGCGGGCCGTCGGGGCGGTCGATCACGATCTCGCCGCTCTCCGTTCCGAGCCGGACGGCCGTCACGACCGGCCCGGCGGTGACGACGCGCTCGACCGGGACTTCGAGCCGGGCCTCCAGCCAGCGGGCCAGCAGCTCGGCACTCGGGTTCTCGGCCTCACTCTCCACGACGGCCGAGACAACCTTCTTACGTGCCTGATCCAGTGCCGCGGCCAGCATCGAGCGCCACGGCGTCAGCCGGGTCCACGCGAGGTCGGTGTCGCCGGGCGCGTACGAGGAGACGCGGGCCGCCAGGGCGTCGAGCGGGGCCTCGACGGCGTACATGTCGGTGATCCGCCGCTGCGCCAGAGCGCCCAGCGGATCCTTGGCCGGCACATCGGGCGCGTCCACCGGCCACCAGACGACGACCGGCGCGTCCGGCAGCAGCAGCGGCAGGACCACCGAGTCGGCGTGGTCGGAGACTTCGCCGTACGTCCGCAGGACGACCGTCTCGCCGGTGCCGGCGTCCGAGCCGACCCGCACCTCCGCGTCCAGGCGGGAGTTCGTGCGGTCGCGCGGGGTGCGTGCGACGCGTTTGATGACGACCAGGGTGCGCGAGGGATGCTCGCGCGAGGCCTCCTCGGCCGCCTTGATCGAATCGTACGCGTTCTCCTCGTCGGTCACGATGACCATCGTCAGGACCATGCCCATGGCGGGAGTACCGATGGCTCGGCGCCCCTGCACGAGCGCCTTGTTGATCTTGCTTGCCGTGGTGTCGGTCAGATCGATCTTCATGGCCTGCGCCAGCTCCGTCCGTCTCGTGCGAGCATCTCGTGGGCTTCTTCGGGACCCCAGCTGCCCGACGCGTACGGCGCGGGCTTGCCGTGCGCGTCCCAGTACCCCTCGATCGGGTCGAGGATCTTCCAGGACTCCTCCACCTCCTGGTGACGGGGAAAGAGGTTGGCGTCGCCCAGCAGAACGTCCAGGATGAGGCGTTCGTACGCCTCCGGGCTGGACTCGGTGAAGGAATCGCCGTACGCGAAGTCCATCGTGACGTCCCGAATCTCCATCGACGTACCCGGCACCTTCGATCCGAAGCGCACTTTCATGCCCTCGTCGGGCTGGACACGGATGACGATCGCGTTCGCACCGAGTTCCTCGGTGGCGGTCGAGTCGAAGGGCGAGTGGGGTGCGCGCTGGAAGATCCTGCCGACGAGTGCCCGGGTCACCACGGAGTGGACCTTCCGTTCCGGGCACACCGGCCAGGTCCGGGAGCTGCCGCTGACCAGCCTGCGGATCGAGCCGGGTGACCTCGACGGGGGTGACGGGACCCCGTACGACAGTGAACTCCCGCTCGTCGTCGGGACCGAGAGCCCGGACGGCGGCCCGCAGGTGACGGAGGTGGCTTTGGAGGCCAGCCTCGACGGCGGCACGACATGGGTGGCCGCTCCCGTCTCCCCGCGGCCCCGGCGGGAGCTGGGCGGGCACGCTCGTCAACCCGGAGTCCGGCCCGGAGCGCGGTGGCGCCGCACTGCGTGTGACGGCGCACGACGCGGAAGGGGGCACAGACACTCAGACCGTGCTGAACGCCTACCGGTTCCGCTGAGGCCACATGCCTGATCCCGGGCCCCGGATGCTTCGGGGCCCGAGATCACATCTGGAGCAGGACGAGAGCGGCGCGGATGATCCGGATGATCGCCTTGTGGTCGAGGCTGACCCTGCGCCGAGCCTTGAAGGGCACCTTGAGCAGGGCGTTGGCGATTTCGGCCACGCCGTGGACTCCTCGGATGACGGAGTTGGTCGAGTCAGCCGGGTACCGTCCAGGAACCGGCGCAGGTTCAACACGCTCTGTTTGAAGGGACCCAGGGCGCGGGGCCCTTGCGGGTCCCGAGACGCTCGTGGTGTTCGAGCAGCAGCTTCGCGAGGGCCTCAGCAGTGGCCCGGCTGACATCGAGCACGCCGGTGTAGGTGATATTGGTCAACGCGTGAAGCTCTCGGCACCCAGAACCTGTTCTTGCAGACCTGTTCCCACCAGGGGCTTCTCGGGTATCTGATGCTGGGTCAAGCCCGTCTGATGTCCCTAGTCAGGAAGATCTCGGATCTGTCGGACGGGCGGCATACTCTGAGCCCCATCCGCACTATCTGGGAGAGTCATGACAAGTAGGTTCACCGAGTTGGCCGTTGACTGCCACGATCCGGAGAGGCTCGCGGCCTTCTGGTGCGAGGTCCTGGACTTCAAGGTGATCGACCGGAGCGAGGGCAAGGTCGAGATCGGCTCCTGGGTGCCGACCGTCGAGGATGTTCGGGCCCGCCAGATGCCGCCCACCATGCTGTTCATCCAGGTGCCCGAGGGCAAGACCGTGAAGAACCGGCTTCACCTCGACGTCAGCCCGATCGACGGCAGCACCGAGGACGAGGTGACCAGACTGCTCGGCCTCGGCGCCACCAAGACGGATGTGGGACAGGGCACAGACCGAAACTGGATGGTCATGGCAGATCCCGAGGGCAACGAGTTCGACGTCCTACGCACGCTGGCACCGCAGAACTAGTGTCCCGAGTCTTAGGAGCACTACATATCTAGGATTTGGGGTTCGGCAGGCGGTTCAGGTAGCCGGCGAGGCGTTCGAAGATCTCGTCGGCGGATCTGGTCCAGGTGAACGGCTTGGGGTCTTCGTTCCAGTGGGCGATCCAGTCGCGGATGTCCTTCTCCAGCGCTTGTACGTTCTTGTGGACGCCGCGGCGTATCTGCTTGTCCGTCAGCAGTCCGAACCAGCGCTCGACTTGGTTGAGCCAGGACGAACTGGTGGGCGTGAAGTGCATGTGGAAGCGCGGGTGCGCGAGCAGCCATTTCTGGATGGCGGGGGTCTTGTGGGTGGCGTAGTTGTCGCAGATCAGGTGGACGTCGAGCTCGGCGGGGACCTCCTTGTCGAGCTTGGCGAGGAACTTCTTGAACTCGGCGGCGCGGTGGCGGCGGTGCAGGGAGCCGATGACCTCGCCGGTGGCGGTGTTGAGCGCCGCGAACAAGGTGGTGACGCCTCCGCGCAGGTAGTCGTGGGTGCGGCGCTCGGGCATGCCGGGCATCATCGGCAGCACCGGGGCCGAGCGGTCCAGCGCCTGGATTTGCGATTTCTCGTCGACGCAGAGCACGATGGCGCGCTCGGGCGGATCGAGGTACAGGCCCACAACGTCGCGGACCTTCTCGACGAACTGTGGGTCCTTGCTCAGCTTGAAGGTGTCGACCTGGTGCGGCTTGAGGCCGAAGGTGCGCCATATCCGTGAGACCGTCGACTGGCTCAGCCCGCTCTGCTTCGCCATCTCGCGCGTGGACCAGTGCGTGGCGCCCTTCGGCGTCGCCTCCAGGGTCCGCACGATCACGTCCTCGACCTGCTCGTCGGTCACCGTGCGCGCCGGGCCCGGCCGCTTCTCGTCGGCCAGGCCCTCCAGCCGGTTGGCCGCGAACCGCTTCCGCCATGTGGCCACCGTGGTCGGGTGGATCCCGAGGTCCGCGCCCACCGCAGTGTTCGACAACCCGTCAGCGCACGCGAGGACGATCCGGCAGCGCAAGGCCAGAGCCTGCGCGGACGTCGCCCGCCGTGACCAGCGCAGCAACGTCTCCCGCTCGTCATCCGTCAGGACCACTTCGACCGTCGGCCGACCCATGCGCGCCATGAGCCAAGCATACTTCTAAAGCTTTCCTAAGACTCGGGACACTAGGGCCTTTCTGGAGTTGTGATCAGTGGTGGGGAAAAGGGTTGGAGGGATGATGATCGGGCTTGTAGCCTGCCGTTGACCGTGACACCGCTCGAGGAGGTGAGACCCATGAACGCTGTATCGATGTGGGTGCTCTGCCTTCCCGTCACGGTCGGGCGATTGACGTAGGTGTCGCCGGGAGCGCCTCGACAACAAGGCACTCCCGAAAGACAACACCTACGCGCTCTCTGCAGTTCACCGCCGAGTCGTCCTCGAACGGCATGGTCGAGCGCGACTTCACCGTGGGCGACGTCCCCGGAGTTCTCTGGTCGCCGGCCTCCGGCGCCGATCGCGCGCCCCTGGTCCTGATGGGCCACGGCGGCGGAGCCCACAAGAAGCATCCGGCGATGGCGGGCCGCGCTCGCCTCCTCGTGACCGGCTGCGGCTTCCATGTCGCCGTCATCGATGCGCCCGGTCACGGCGACCGCAGGTCCGCCAGTGAGAGAGGGAGTCCCTGGCCCGGGAGATGCACGACGTTCTTATACACCGCCTGTCCTTGCTGAGTGCATGCCGAAGCCCTGGAAGTGAATTCCCACGCATCCCCCGCCGGCTGTCGGCGTGCTGCGGGCAGGCGGCGCACAACGGCGACTGCGTACCCCGGAGGACCGGGTCAGTCGGTCTTGATCGCCGGGTCGGAGACGCCCGGGAAGCCCGTCTCAACGTGGCCGGCGAAGCGGCGCAGGAAGGTGCTGTCCGCGTCGGAGACGACCTTGACGTCGTACCAGCGGCCCGCGGTGGCCAGGTCCACCGTGTGGGAGACGGTGGCGCCAGGGTTGACCTTGAAGGTCTGGGCCGTGCCGCCGTAGGCGTTGGTCACTGTGAGGTTGACCGCTGCCGCGCCGGCGTTGGTCAGGGTCAGGACCAGATTGCCGGTGGAGGCGACGTGGCGGGCCGTCACCTCGGGGCCGGCCGTCTTCGCCGGACCCTTCCACGTGCGCAGGAAGCCGTTCGGGCCCCACACCGTGAGGTTGATCTGGTTGCCGGTGGAGCTGCTGGTGCTCCAGGTGTCCGAGAGGATCTTGCCTGCCTCGACCGTGTAGGGCCAGGGGCCGTCCGTGCGGTTGCCCGAGGTGCTGTGGAAGTGGGCGCCGAGCACTGATCCGCTGGAGAAGGACAGGGTGAACTGGCCCGTGGAGAAGGTGGCCTTGCCGTCCACGTACGGGCTGTAGCCGAGGGCGCGGGTCGGCTTGATGCCGGTCTCCTGCTTCGGCAGGGTGCCCGTGGCCGGCGGCACCGGGTGGTACGACGGGTGGGTGTTGTGGTCCGGCGGGATGTAGCCGGCTGTCGACGGGAGGGCAGCTGGGGAGGCGTCCGTCCGGCTGAAGTCGAAGGCCGAGGTCAGGTCGCCGCAGACCGCGCGGCGCCAGGGGGAGATGTTGGGCTCCTGCACTCCGAAACGCTTCTCCATGAAGCGGATCACCGAGGTGTGGTCGAATGTCTCGGAGCAGACGTAGCCGCCCTTGCTCCACGGGGAGACCACGATCATCGGGACGCGCGGGCCGAGGCCGTACGGTCCAGCCGCGTAGCCACCGCCACCGGTGTACAGGTCCTTCGAGACGTCCGCCGTGGACAGGCCCCACGCGGCGGAGGCGGGCGGGTACGGCGGAACCACGTGATCGAAGAAGCCGTCGTTCTCGTCGTAGGTGATGAAGAGCGCCGTCTTCGCCCATACCGCCGGGTTCGCGGTCAGCGCGTCCAGGACCTGCGAAATGTACCAGGCACCGAAGTTCACGGGCCAGTTCGGGTGCTCGCTGAAGGCCTCCGGGGCCGCGATCCACGAGACCTGGGGCAGCGTGCCATTCGCCACGTCGGCGCGCAGCCGGTCGAAGTAACCGTCGCCCGCCTTGACGTCGGTGCCGGTGCGGGCCTTCTCGTACAGGGCGCTGCCGGGCTGGGCGTTACGGTAGCTGTTGAAGTAGAGCAGCGAGTTGTCGCCGTAGTTGCCGCGGAAGGCATCGCTGATCCAGCCCCATGAGCCGGCGGCGTTCAGGCCGTCGCCGATGTCCTGGTAGACCTTCCACGAGACTCCCGCGGCCTCCAGACGCTCGGGATACGTCTTCCAGCCGTACCCGGCCTCCTGGTTGCCCAGGACCGGGCCGCCGCCGGTGCCGTCGTTGCCGGTGTAGCCGGACCACATGTAGTAGCGGTTCGGATCCGTGGCGCCGATCAAGGAGCAGTGGTAGGCGTCGCACAGGGTGAAGGCGTCGGCGAGGGCGTAGTGGAACGGTATGTCCTTCCGGGTCATGTACGACATGGTCGTGGCAGTCTTGGCCGGCACCCACTTGTCGTACTTGCCGTTGTTGTACGCCTGGTGACCGCCGGCCCAGTCGTGGTTGAGGCCCTCCACAAACTGCATACCCAGGTCATTGACCTGCGGGTTGAAGGGGAGGATGTCCTTCGTCCCGTTGGACTGATAGAAGACCGACTTGCCGTTGTCCTGGAGAACCGGCCGGGGGTCACCGAAGCCCCGCACGCCCTTCATCGTCCCGAAGTACTGGTCGAAGGACCGGTTCTCCTGCATGAGGACGACGATGTGTTCGATGTCCTGGATTGTGCCGGTGGTGACCTGTGCCTGGATGGCGGCGGCTCGCGCGATGCTCTCGTTCAGCATCGTGGCAGCGGCGGTGCCGCCGGCGATCTGCAGGAACCTGCGGCGATTGACTTCTGTCATGGCGTGACGACCTCTGCGGGTGAAGGGGAGTCGAGGAGCGCCCCAAGGACAGCGGCCCCCGGGTACCGGACGGAGATTCTTGTCTGACACCTGGCCGTACAGCCGGAGAATGGAAGGTCGCTCTCCGATGGCCCGCACAACTGGCCAAGACGGTAAGGGGATCAACCCGCCGCGCAACAGCCCCCGGAGATGAAGCCCTGCATACACGGCGGCCGGTCCCGCTCCAGGCTCTGGACGACGTCCCCGTGGACATCGCGCCGCAGCTGCGAGGTGACCTCCTCCCCCGCCATCCGACCAAGCACGGTGGGCCCACGGCCCATCCGTCGCCCGGCCGGGACACCGGCAGCTGCCTGAACGTCCACCGGCGGTGTACGAGGCGGGCGGCGGCCGCCGCCAACGACGACCTGGCAGGCCGTCGGGATTGGGGCGGGCCGGATGGGGCGTCAGCTGCAGGGTGGGGCACGCAGGGTGGCGAAGACTTGGAGCCACGCGTCCCGTCCGGGCCGGCCCTCAGGAGGGTGCAGCGCCAGCGCCGTGCCCCTCGGGCGGTACGGCCGGCACGGTGACGAGCCGGGTTCGGATCGTGGCTGTGGCGGCCCCGGCGGGAAAGACGGCGGCCAGTGCGGGCAGGCGTGCATGAAGTTGTGGGTGAACGCGGCAAGGGCCAGGCAGGCGGCTTTGGCCTGAAAGTCTCTGGACGGAAGGTACGCACGGGCCCTTCCAGCCGAAGCGCGGAGCGGCTTTCCCCCGGAGTCCAGCGCTCCCGCGATGGCCAGGTCCGGCGCTCCGACCGCGACCACGGGTGCCACCGACACCACACCAGTCCGCCGACGATACGAAGCCGCCGTTGCGACCGTGCGTTCAACTCCTTGTACATGCAGAGCAATTACGGGGTCTCCTTGCTTCACATCTTGACGTGCCTGGTTCAGACCTTTAGGTTCACCGATCACCACCGTTCCAAGACTGCACTCGATGTTCACATGTCTGGACAGGCCACGCGCCTTCCGTCCGATGCCTGCACCTGCGCGCCACGCCCACCCCCCACCGTCGGCCACGCACGAAAGGCTGTGACCCCTCGATGGCCAGACATCTCCTCCTGCGCTCCACGGCGCTGCGCGGTCCCCTCTCGACGCAGTACTCGCCCTGTCGACCCATACCCTCAGCGTGTCGCCCGCCGCGGCCGCCACCGGCACGACCACCGGACTCTCGGGCAAGCACCCCGACGTCACCGGCAATTCGACCCCGACGGAGCCAAGGTCCAGTTGTGCCCCTGCAGCGTCGCCGACAGCCGCTCCGGAGTGAGCCGGCAGGACTGGCACTGCACTGGCGTCCTCGCGCAGTACACCGGCTGACGGACTCGTCCGCCTATCCCACCCCCCACCCCAACCCGTACAGGAGATCCCACCGTGCCCGGATCCAAGAGAGAAACCGGCCGTAGCCGGATACCGAAGCTGCTCACGCTGATCGCCCTCGTGGCCACGGCTGGAACCGGTGTCGCGGCCGCCTCGCAGGACACGCTGAGCGCGCAGACAGCCGCGCTGCCGACCAGTTGGGCCACCGTGGTCAACGTGGGCAGCGGCAAGTGCATCGACGCGCGTGCCGCGGGAACGGCGAACGGCACCGTCGTCCAGCAGTACGCCTGCAACGGCAGCCAGGCCCAGCAGTGGCAGTTCGCGGCCACCTCCGGCGGATACGTCCAGGTCGGCAATCGCACCGACGCCACCAAGGTCTGGGACGTCACCGACGTCTCTACGGCGGACAGCGCGCTCGTGCAGCTGTGGACGTACGGCGGCGGAAACAACCAGCAGTGGCAGGCCGTGGCGGAGTCCAGCGGCGCTTACCACTTCGTGAACCGCAACAGCGGCAAGTGCCTCGACGTGCCGAGCGCCTCGACAGCGGACAGCGTGCAGCTCCAGCAGTACGCCTGCAACGGCAGCGCGGCCCAGTCCTTCCACGTCAACCCCGTGGACCCCCAACAGCCGCCCGGGACACCGGACCTCGGCCCGAATGTCACCGTTTTTGACCCGTCCACACCCGCTGCCACCATCCAGAGCAGCCTGAACGCGGCCTTCGCCCAGCAGGAGACCAACCAGTTCGGCACCGCCCGCAAGGCCTTCCTCTTCAAGCCGGGCACCTACGACGCCGATGCCAATGTCGGCTTCTACACCCAGGTCGCGGGGCTCGGCCTCTCCCCCGACGACGTCACCATCCGCGGTGCGGTGCACACCGAGGCGGACTGGTTCCAGGGCAACGCCACTCAGAACTTCTGGCGGTCGGCGGAGAACCTGTCCGTGACTCCGACCTCCGGCACGGACCGCTGGGCGGTGTCGCAGGCCGCTCCGTACCGCCGGATGCATCTGCGCGGCAACCTCCGTCTGGACGACGGCGGTTGGTCCAGCGGCGGCTACATGGCCGACTCGAAGATCGACGGACAGGTCAACTCGGGTTCGCAGCAGCAGTGGCTGTCACGCAACACCGAGTGGTCGAGCTGGACCGGCTCCAACTGGAACATGGTCTACGTCGGCGCCAGAAACGCCCCGGCGAACAGCTTCCCGAGCCCGCCGTACACGACGGTCGACCAGACCCCCGTGTCGCGTGAGAAGCCTTTCCTGTACGTCGACTCGACAGGCACCTACAAGGTGTTCGTGCCCGGCGTGCGGACCAACTCGGCCGGTACCTCGTGGAGTTCGGGCACGCCCTCGGGCACGTCCCTGCCCCTCTCCGATTTCTTCATCGTCAAGCCGGGCGCGACGGCCGCGCAGATGAACGACGCGCTCGCCCAAGGCAAGAACCTGCTGGTGACGCCGGGTGTCTACCACCTCGATCAGACGATCAAGGTGACCAGGGCCGGCACCGTGGTCCTGGGCCTCGGCCTGGCCACGCTCGTTCCCGACAACGGGATCACCGCCATGACGGTCGCCGACGTGAACGGTGTCCAGCTGGCCGGGCTGCTGATCGACGCCGGCACCACGAACTCGGCCCAGCTCCTGGAGATGGGGCCGAGCGGCTCGTCGGCCGACCACAGCGCCGACCCCAGTTCCCTGCACGACGTGTTCTTCCGCATCGGCGGCGCGGGCGTCGGCAAGGCCACCACCAGCCTGACCATCAACAGCAACAACGTCATCGGCGACCACCTGTGGCTGTGGCGCGCTGACCATGGCAGTGGCGTGGGCTGGACCAGCAACACCGGCGCCACAGGACTCGTCGTCAACGGCAACAACGTGACGATGTACGGCTTGTTCGTCGAGCACTACCAGAAGCACCAGACCATCTGGAACGGCAACGGCGGCCGCACGTACTTCTACCAGAACGAGATGCCCTACGACCCGCCCAACCAGGCGGCCTGGATGAATGGTTCGTCGCAGGGATACGCCGCCTACAAGGTCGCGGACTCCGTATCGAGCCATCAGGTGTACGGGTTCGGCAGCTACTGCTACTTCAACGTCAATTCAAGTGTGACCGCCGAGCACGCCATCGAGGCACCCAACAACGCGAATGTGCGTTTCAAGGACATGGTGACGGTCTCACTGGGTGGCACCGGGACGATCCGGCACGTCATCAACGACCGGGGCGGCCCGTCCAACTCCACCACCAACGTCGCCAACCTCGTCAGCTACCCCTGAGGCTCAAGGAAGGACGTCGATGGACATCACCAGATCCACTCCGACGCGTGCGACCCTGTGGGTCCTCGCCCTGCTGGCGACATTGCTCGGCCTCGCGACACCACCCGCCGCCCGGGCGAGCACGGCGGCAACGCCGTTCAAGGTACTCGCCCTGTACAACGGCACCTGGGACGCCGCGCACATCAGCTTCGTCCACGAGGCCAACGACTGGTTCCCCAAGCAGGCCACGCAGAACGGCTTCACCTACACGGCCAGCAACAACTGGGACCTGCTCAGCAACGGCGGCGTGAACGCCTATCAAGTCGTCCTGTTTCTCGACGACTTGCCGCAGACCTCCGCCCAGCGGTCCGGCTTTGAGCAGTACATGCGCGGTGGCGGCGCCTGGATGGGCTTCCACGTCTCCGCCTTCACGACGGACGCACAGGCCTGGCCCTGGTACCACAACCAGTTCCTCGGCAGCGGCGCCTTCAAGTCCAATACCTGGGGTCCGACCACGGCCGTCCTGAAAGTCGAGGACCGCACTCACCCGTCCACCGAGAACCTGCCCGCGACCTTCACCTCGTCGGTCAGCGAGTGGTACAGCTGGTCCAACGACCTGCGGCAGAATCCGGACATCAAGATCCTCGCCTCAATAGACCCCAGCAGCTTCCCGCTGGGAACGGATCCCAACCAGACCTGGTACAGCGGCTATTACCCGATCCTGTGGACCAACGCGAAGTACAGGATGCTGTACGCGAACTTCGGTCACAACGCGATGGACTACGCATCCAACACCGCGCTGTCGTCGACGTTCGCCAGTGAGACACAGAACCGGTTCCTGCTCGACGGCCTCAAGTGGCTGGGCGGGGCCGGAGGCACCGCGCCGCCGGCGGACGAGATCTCCGAGACGGCCTGGTACTCGTTGACGAACGCCGCCAACGGCACCTGTGTGGACGCTCGTTCCGCCGCCACGGCAAACGGGACCGCGATCCAGCAGTATTCCTGCAACGGGACCCTGGCACAGCAGTTCCAGTTCCGCTCGACGGACAGCGGATACACACGGATCACCATCCGCGGGAACCCGCAGCAGGTCATCGACGTGACCGACCGCTCGACCGCCGCCAACGCGTCACTGCAGCTGTGGAGTTATGCGGGCGGGCAGAACCAGCAGTGGCAGCCCGTGAAGGAGAGCAGCGGACGTTACCGCTTCATCGCCCGCCACAGCGGCCAGTGCCTGAGTGCCGCGACCTCCTCGGCGAACGGTGTCCAGCTCACCCAGCGACCCTGCGACGGCTCCTCCGCACAGAGCTTCACGCCCACAGCACAGCCCTGACCGCTCCACCTGACGGTGCCCCTCGCCGCTGAACCGCGGCGAGGGGCACCGGGCTGCTCCCGACTCCCCCAGCTGGCGGTCGGGCCGCCGCACCCTGTGCGACGCCCCGACACCTTCGTGGCCGAGGCGGGATTCGAACCCGCGACCTCTGGGTTATGAGCCCAGCGAGCTACCGACCTGCTCCACCCGGCGACCCTCACTGTAGAACGCCAAGACCACCCCGAGCGAAGGGATTTCGCACATGGTTCTTTCGCGTCACGGGTGCTGCCGGACAGCCACCGGTCTGGCCATCGCGCTGCCGTGAGCGCTCCCCCAACGAAGTCCAGGGCTGGGACGGGACGGCACCGGTCGCACTTGCAGACGGCGCACTCGCCGTGATCGCGGCCAGTGCCGTCTCAAACGGTCGCCGTGGTCACCGGCAGGGATGGGGGTTTATCTGCAAAGTCCTCGTCCACGAACAACTCGTCCAGCCGGTCACGGATCCACATCGCTGCGATGCCCAGCGGATTGCTCGCCCAGGCCATCTTCACGGTCAGCGGCGGAACCACCCGAACCACACCCCATTGCCATCCCGGCCCCCTCCGACCGGCAGAACTACCCCGCTCGACACCAGCAGCACACCGACCGCCAGCACGAACAGCACGCCGGAGCGGTTTCGCCCCACCGAGCGAAGATCACCAACAGCATCCATTCCGTGAGCGATCTCGAGTCTCGCATCACCGGAGCCCGGTGAAGCGAGGTCGGCTCATGACGGAAGCTGTCGGCTCAATCGAGGGTGGTGAGATGATCGGCGTCGCCGCCTCGCCACTCGATGAGGAAGATGGTCGCGTCGTCGCTGGTGATGTCACCTCGTTCCTGTTTCAGGGCGTGGGAGAGGGCGCGCACCACCGGCCGCACCGCTGTGTGGTCACGGAGGATCCGGTTGGTCCACTCGATGAGTTGTTCCTCACCGAACTGTTCCCCGCCGGCTTGGTGCTCCTCGATCAGGCCGTCGGTGAAGCACAGCAACTGGTCCCCGGGTTCCAGGATCCGCTCGCTCACTACCGGCTGCTCACCGCCGAAGCCGACCGGCAATGTGGTGGGGCTCTCCAGCCGGTCCACCACGGCGCGGTCACGGATCAGCAGCGGTGCCGGGTGGCCGGCGTTGACCCATTGCAGTCGGCCCGTGGCGATGTTCAGACACATCATCTGTGCGGTGACGAAGTGGTCGGGGCCGAACTGCTCATCAATAGCCTTGTCCATGAACGCGTACACCTGGGACAGGCCGGTGTTGGCCCGTCGCGTGTGGCGATAGGCGCCGATGGCCACGGTCGCCATGGTCGCCGCGTCCAGGCCGTGGCCCATCGCGTCGATCATGGCCACATGAAGGATGTCGCCGTTGAGGGCGTAGTCGAAACTGTCGCCGGCCACGTCGTACGCGGGCTCGAGAATCCCTGCCACCTCAACCTGCGGAACAGTCATCGACAGCGGGGGCAGCAACGACCACTGGATCTCCGCGGCCACGCTCATCGGGGCGCTGCGTCGGGCCTGGAAGAACAGGTCGGTGTAGGCGTCCTTGGTGACGATCATGTCTGCGACCAAGCCGGCGAGTCTGCGCAGCAACCGCCGGTCGTCGTCATCGACGCTGTCCAGGGTGACGGCCATCGCCCCGATCTGGTCGCTGCCGTCCAGCAGCGGCAGATACATCCGCACACTGCCGTCCTGCAGCACCTCCACCGCTTTGCGGCTCAAGAACGCCTCGCCGGCGGGAGAGCCCTCGACCGGTTCAGGGTCACCGACCGTCAGCCGCCGGCCCGGCAGCGGCACCAACAGCATTTGTTCGTAGTCCTGCAAGAGGATCGAGAGATCCCGGCCACCGACCCTTGCCACCTCCTCCGCAACGAGCGGAGCGATCAACTGCGGCGGCATCTCGTGAGTCCGGTCCAGCAGCACACCCAGCAACCGCTCACCAAACCCCTCCGACCGGTCCACCCCAAACCTGCTCGGGTTCCGCCCGCCTTCGGCCATCGCTGCGTGCACCCCTTCGTCCCGCGGCCTCGGGGGAAATCACCGGGCGGCTGTCTCCCCGAGCTGTTCGCCAGGCTGCCTGGCGCTCGCCTTCGATGGCCAGGCGCCGGTACGAGGCGGTACCAGCCAGGATGGAGAGGAGATTCTCCCGCCCCTCGACGCCGGCACCTTCAACACCCTGGCCACGCACTCCTACTCACAGTGCCCCCGCCCGAACGCACCCGGAACCATCGGGCACACAAAGGGCGATCCTCTCCAAGAGCGCTCACACGCCCCGTACGCACGGGGCTCCGCGCACGACAGTGATCACCCCGTACAGCCTGACACCGCCAACCGCCCCAACGAGCCGATTACGCCATAGACGGCATGTCGCACCCCGTCAGGACTGTTGACACGCATGGTCTCCTGAGCAAACGGGTGCACCTCCCGTGACCGGCCAACCCAGCGTGACCGACCACAGAAGTCGCGCCAGATCCAAAGCTCAGCGACATGGCGCGGTTTCACCGTGTCCATCTGAAGGAGCTCTCAGATCTCGTCGGAGTGGGCGCCCGCGCCGAGGGGGGTCGTGCTGGCGACCAGCCAGGAGCGGACGGGGCCGGCGGGTGTTGCCGTGTCCACTGTGAGGTGGAGGCGGGTGTCGCCGTGGAGGCCGGGATAGCTGCGCTGTTCCGCACCCGCGAAGCAATGGCGAAGCGCCTCCGCGACCGCTCGGGCGGCTTCAGGCGTGTGCGCGATGATTCGTACCTCAGCGTGCCCGAGCGACGGCAGTGTCTGGGTCTCGATGTACTTCACGTGGCGTGTTCCCTTCGGGGTGGGCGAGAAGCCGGCGGGGGGGGCGCCGTGGCGCCCCGCCCGCTGCCCCCGGTCGGAGGAAGGTCTGTTCCTCACCGGTCGGCATCCGTGCGGTGGGCTCGACGACTGGTGTCGTCCGGCAGACCGGGAGGTCTCGGCAGGGTCGCTGAAGTGGTGGGCCGCGATCTGGGCGTTGGGCAGGTGGATCAGCCGCATGCCGATGCCGGTCGCGAGGATGCGGACCTGCCCCCGGACTGTCCGTCGAAAGCCCAGTTTCTCGTGGTCGCCGGAAATGACACCTGCGTGGAAGCCGGTGTGCGAAGTACTCCCGGTGCTTTCACTGTACGCCTGTTCGGCGGACCATGACCGGCGTGACCAGGTGTTTTCCGGCGGGCGCTGGATCGGGCGGCGGAAGTATCGTGAAACGACGGCGGGCTCGTGCATGTCGCCGACCGGGCATCGGCATCGGCGCCGAACTACGACGACGCACGGCCGCACCCTGTAGACGGGCGGACTCACATGACTGACTCCGGCATCCCCCACACGCCCCCACTGCTCCTGCCGGATGCGATCCACCAGGCGGTGAAGCCGGGTACGGCCCTGCTGCGGCTGGAGACCACGCGGTCCCGCAAGGGGCTCCTGGACGGCGCGTGGTGGCCGCGCACGCGCAACATCGAGACCGAGCTGCCCGCGCTGATCAGCGTGTTGACCGGGCATCTCGGGCCGATCACACGGGTGGGCGTGGACGCGTCCGCCTGGAACGGCCTCCCGACCCGCCTGGTCATCGACGACCAGGTCGTGCACCTGGACTCCGACCCGGTCGGAGACGACACCGTCCTCATCACCCGTGGAGACAACGACCACTTCGCTCTGCTGGTGGTTCCCCCGGACACCACCGCCGACGCCGCCCGCGAAGCGATGGCCCGCGCCGTCCGCGCCGACAACATCACCGAGGCCGCTCAGATCCTCATCGCCACCACGACCGAACCCGAAGCGGGACCAGATCGTTGACCTGTGGCTTCTTTGAAGAGCGGATGGCGAGACCGGGGCCGATCGGGTGGTGGCACGCCGCCGCGGGGGGCCTCTATGTCTTTCGTCAAGCGAGCCGTGGGGTTCTGGTTTCGTAGAAGGTTCCGTCGCGGAGCATGGCGAACAGGACGCTGATGCGGTGGCGTGCGAGGCGGAGGAGGGCTTGGGTGTGGGTTTTGCCTCGGGTGCGGCAGCGGTCGTAGTAGTTGCGGGAGGCGGGATCGTGCAGGGCGGCGAATGCGGACAGGAACATCGCGCAGTCATGCCGGGCCCGGAGGCCAGCGGCCCTCTTGCAGGACCGCGAAACCATGTTCCGTCGGCAACCCGACCCAATCCTGGCAAGGAACCCTCCAGCGGTGGCCACCGCAGCGCGTCCCTCACCTGCGCAGCCGGACATTCCGGTCCCAGCCGCTGGCGTCTTCGACAGGGACGCGCACGGTCCGATGGTGCGGGCTCAGCTCACCGCCACGCCGTAGGGACTGTCGCCGAGGGTGACAGTCGCGACGACTTTGTGGGATGCCGGGTCGATGACCGTGAGGGTGCCCGCTCCCTGGTTCGTGACATAGATCGCCTCGTTGGTGACCTCCAGGTTGAACGGGTCGGTGCCGGGAGGGCCCAGGGCAATGGTGGCCGAGACACGATGACTGCTGGTGTCGATCACGGATACATTGCCCGGGCCGAGATCGGTGGAATAGGCGACGTGGCCGTCGGGTCCGACGGCCACGTCGAAGGGGCCCTCGCCGACCTGCACGGCCGTCGCCTTGCCGGTACGGATTGCGACGGCAAGCACCTGCTTTCCCACTTCGTCGGCGACGTAGGCCGACTTGCCGTCAGGGGCGATGGCGACGCCCACCGGGGAGCGCCCTGCGGAAAGCTTCCGGGCGACCCGGCGCGTGCTGGTGTCGATGACCGACAGGTTGCCGGACCCGGAATTCGCCACGTAGGCCGAACCGCCGTCAGGACTCAACGCGACGTTCACTGGGGACTTGCCGACCGGGATGGTCGCGACTACCCGGTTGGTTCGGGTATCGATCACCGAGACGGTGTTCGAACTGCCGTTGGTGACATAGAGGGACTTGCCATCGGGGCTGAGTCCGACACCGGTGGGGCTCTTCCCGACCGTCACGGTTTTGCCGATCTTGTTGTTTGCCGTGTCCAGGACCGAGACCCGGGCCGAGCCGCTGTTGGCGATGTACACATGCCTGCCGTCCTTGGTGACGGCGAGACCTTCGGGCGCCACGCCGGCCGGCACGGTTGCGACGACCTTGTAGGTACCGGCGTCGATCACCGAGAGCGTGTTGTCCTGCTGGTTCGTGACATACACACGGCCGCTGGCACCGGCGTGGACGGGCGCGACCGGCGCGGCGGATTGCTTGTGGACTGGGGCGGGCGTGCAGGAGATCAACAGGACCCCGATGCCCGCCGCGAGTACCGGTCGGAGCGTCCTTCCGGGTCGCCGACGGCCGCTGCCGACCCGGGTCCACAGGGCAGAGAACATCTCGCCTCCAGTGCGCGTTGCGATGGTTGGGTCCGGGACCCGGTTGGCAGGGAGGGGGTCAGGCCAGGAGCCCGCGGGCGTAATAGTCCTTCTCGTCCCGGACACCGGGAAGCGCGAAGAAGTAGCCCCCGCCCCTTGGGCTGATGAACGGCACCAGTGCTTCGCCTTCCAGCCGGGTCTGCATGGCGATGTAGGTGTTCAGCTCCTGCTGGAAGCAGACGAATGCATGCCCCATGTCGAGTTCCGGCGGGTTCGGGCTCCGGTCGTAGTCGTAACTCCGACGCAGGATCGTGCTGGTCGCCGCGGTCTGCGGAGTCTGGGGATTAGCGAGGCGGATGTGAGAGTTCAGCGGGGTGATCAGGCCCTGCGGGTCATTGGTGTAGATGGGGTCGAGGAGATCCGTGGCGTTCTCGCCCACGGCGTACATCGGGGCGCCGCTCGCCTTGCGGCGGCCGAAGATCCGCTCCTGTTGAGCAACGGGAACCTTCTGCCACGCCTCGATAAAGAAGTGCACGATACGCACCACGTGGTACGTGCCACCCGCGGCCCAGGCCGGTTCGGCGCTCTTCGGCTGGACCCAGACCCACTGGTTCATCTGGGCGGGGTCCGTGACGGTCGGGTTGGAGATGCCGTCCTTGAATCCGAACCAGTCGCGCCGGACACCGACGGGACGCTCCGGATTGCGCTGGCCGTCAATACGCCAGCGCAGCTTTGCCGCGGACTTGGTGTGCATCAGGATGTCGAGCAATGCGTGCACCGTCGTGTCTCGCTCATCAGCGCAAATCTGGATCAGCAGGTCACCCTGGCTCAGCGCTGGGTCCAGGTCGTCATGGCGAAAGGGCGTCATCTTGACGAGCTGGACCGGCTTGCGCGCGCCCAGTCCGTAGCGGTCGTCGAAGAGGGACGCGCCCACGCCGACTGTCACGGTAAGCCCGTCCGCCGCAACCGTAGGTCCCACGATGCCGCTGTCCGTCGGCGTTGCGGTCGGCGCCACCTTCGGTGGCCTGCCGCCCGCCGTAAGGAAGCGGGCTCGCGAGGTCAGCGTGCGGAACAGATCGGTGAGTTCCGCGCGGGTGGAGGCAGTCACGTCGAGCGAGACGTAGATCAGGTCCTTTTGGGGCGGAGTGGCGATGCCTGCCTGGTGATAGCCGTGGAACGGAATCGTCCGAGACTTCGGCGGTTGCTCGGGTTGGGCCACCGTGTCGGCGAGCGCCGCACCACTGCCCAAGGCGATCCCGCCCGCCGCCCCGCCCACGCTCGCGGCGACGCCGTGAAGAAACGACCGCCGGGCAAACGCACTCGCCGGACACCTATGGCCGCTCCACCCTTCCTCCAGGGTCGCGGATACCTCGTCAGCCATGGTTCCCCTCGGGCAGGGATCCAAGCGGCAAGCCGAACGGTGCCGCCGAGATCGGATTCCGTGAACCGGCCCCGGCCCACAAGGCGCACGACCGCGTGCGGCAGCCCAACCAGCGTCGATTGCCACCAGCCACATGACCATTCCGCAAAACGTAATATATTAGACATGCGCGCTCGCACCACTTGAAGAATCACCCTCACGGGCGCGGCGGTCATCATTTCCCGCGCCCCTGGGAAGGAACGCATCTACCCCGTCCCGGCCTCCACCCGCAGTCGCCGGCTTGCTGTATCCACGCGAGGGAACGGTCCGTGGCTGCGACCGTAGAAAGGTGTGCCAGGGAAGTGACGCTCGGGCGATTATCTTGGTTGGAGGCGGGGCGAGCTGGGGCCGGAACGGCGGGTGTGCCATTTGGGGCCGGACTGTGTTCCGAGTGGCGCCAGTGGCCAGACCGGGCCAATCTGGTGCTGGCGGCCCGGTGGTCAACGAGGACGCGCCCACCGCGCGATGAGGACGATCACGGCAGTCCTCCACCGCGAATGCGCGGTGAAGAATCATCTGCTGCCGTGAATTCCGGGACCCTCACGCTGCGTTACCCCCATACAGCATGACCGCCGGATTCCCGTCGACGGGAGAAGACCGATGAGCGGAAAGCTGGCAAGCAGGAAGGCCCTGGTCACCGGTGGCGCACGAGGGATTGGCGCGGCTGTGGCGCGCAGGCTCGCCGCTGACGGAGCCGATGTGGCGATCAACTACCGGAGCAGCGGCGACGCGGCCGAAGCGCTCGCCGCCGAGATCGCCGCTGACGGCCGCCGCGTGGTCGCGCTCAAGGCGGACGTCAGCGATCCGGACCAGATCCGGCAGCTGGCCGACGAGGCCGCCGAATCTCTTGGCGGACTCGACATCCTGGTCAGCAACGCCGGAATTGAGTACTTCGGCAAGCTGGACGACGTCACCCCCGCCGACTTCGACCGTGTTTTCGCCATCAACACACGAGCCCAGTTCTTCGCCGTACAGAACGCCGCACGGCATATGGGCGAAGGAGGGAGGATCGTACTGACGTCATCGCAGAGTGCCCACAAGGCGGTTTTCTACCACGCCCTTTATGCGTCGAGTAAGGCAGCAGTCGAATGCATCGCGCTCAACCTCAGCCCCGAACTCGGTCGGCGCGGCATCACCATCAACGCCATCGCGCCCGGGGGTACCGTCACCGACATGTCCGCTCACGCGGCTGCCCACTACGTCCATCCCGACGTCGACACTGATTTCCACACCCTTATCCGTACCGCCAGTTCACTCGGTCGGATGGCCGAGCCCTCCGAAATCGCCGCGGTCGTCTCGTTCCTGGTGTCGGACGATGCCTCGTTCATCACCGGCCGGACCATCCAGGCCGACGGCGGCTGGTTCTGACCCGAGGGGTCAGGGTCGCGCGACGGTGTATCAGGTGGTTGGGGGTCGTTACAGCGTCCTGCCGGGTCCTTTCACGCCACCGCAGCCGTCCCGTACGTGAACGCGGCGCTGAGCGCTGCAGGGGCAGTCGACTCTCTTTCAGTCGTCGCCCTGTCCAGCAGGGCAAGCGGATTCCGAGGCCGTCGCCTGCCGGTTGTAAGCCGCCGTCCTGAGCTTCCTCCGCTTTGACGGACACCATTGGTGTGGTGGTCAGGCTGCGAGTGCGGTCTCGTACTCGGCGGGGCTGAGGTAGCCGAGGCTGCTGTGCAATCGGTGCAAGTTGTACCAGCCCTCGATGAAATCGAAGATCGCGGTGCGGGCGGCGGCCCGGCTGGGCCAGGCGGAGGTGCCGAGCAGTTCGCGTTTGATGGTCGAGAAGAACGACTCGGCGAGCGCGTTGTCCCAGCACTGACCGGTGCGGCCGACCGACAGTCGAATCCCGAACTCGCTTGCCAGCGAGGCGAATTGCTGACTGGTGTACTGGCAGCCGCGATCCGAATGGAAGATCACGGGATGGGTGGGGCGACGCTGCCGGCAGGCGTCTGTCAGCGCGTCGGCCACCAGCTCGGTTCGCAGGTGATCGGCGGTTGCCCAGCCGACCACGCGCCGGGAGGCGATGTCGATGACCGTGGCCAGATAGAGCCAGCCCTCCTCGGTCGGGACATACGTGATGTCGCCGCACCAGCGGGCATCGAGCCCGGTGCGGTCGGGCTGGAAGTCCCGGACGATGAGGTCGGGACGGAAGGCAGCCCTGGGATCAGGGATCGTGGTCAAATGCCGTCGTCTGCGGTGCCGGCCCTGCAGTCCTGCGGCCTGCATCAGTCGTGCGACACGACGGCGACCGCACCGGGCACCCTCGCGCATGAGCACGGCGTGCACGCGCGGGGCCCCATAGGTTCCGCGCGATTTCGCATGGACCTCGACAATCTGCTTGGTCAGCTCGGCATCCCGCACTGCACGGGGGCCAGGCAGGCCGGAGCGACGGGCATAGAAGGCGGTCCGGGAGACCTTCATCAGCTCACACGCCCGTTTGACGCTGTGACCTGCCTGCTTCTCCGCCTCGATGAACGGGTGCACCGTCACCGGGTCTCCTTCGCGAAGAAAGCTGTGGCCCGCTTGAGTACGTCGACATCCTCGCGCAGCCGGCGGTTCTCCCGCCGCAACGCGGCCAGTTCCTCGCGCTCACTGCTGGTCAGCCCGTTGCGCTCGCCCGCATCGACCTCGGCCTGCTTGACCCAGTCCCGCACCGCGGTCTCGGTCAGCTCGAAGTCCTTGGCGACCTGCCCGACCGAGCGGTCACCCCGTCGGCACAGCCCGACGATCTCGGCCTTGAACTCCGGCGTAAACGAACGACGAGGGCGGCGAGGCTTCTTCTTCCCCATGCTCTCCATGATGGACATCCTCCCGGGGCTGAACCCCTGATCTCGAATGTCCGTCAAAGCGGATCAAGCCCAGTCCAACCGGGCCACATCACTCGAGCCGTCGCCCAGGATTGAGGTCAGAAATGACGTATGTCGCCCAGGACAGCCCCCGTATCGGCTGGGTCGGTGCCGGCCGCATGGGCTTCCAGCTCGCCGCCCGGCTGCTGGACGCGGGGCACGACGTAGCCGTCTTCAACAGAACCCGGTCCAAGGCCGAACCGCTGGCGGAGCGGGGGAGCGACGCTCGTCGACCGGCCGGCCGATCTGGCCGACCGAGATGTCGTCTTCACCATGGTCTCCGCCTCACCCGACCTGGAGGCGGTCACCACGGGCCCCGGCGGCGTGCTGACCTCCCGCTCGGCCGAGCACACGCCACACGCGAGTGAAAGTGGCTCGGAACCAGCCTGGGGCCGGCGGGCTGACATGGCGAGGTGTAGTGATCAATCCTCGTAGCGCCGACGCGCGAGATGGACGGTGATGTCGGCGGCCATCTCGACTCTGTCCGGCAGTACCTGCATGATCTGGCTGAATACCTGCTCTCGCTCCGCGGTCGGCAAGACGAGATAAGCCGAGATGGTGGAGAGATGACCAACGTAGTCGCGAGCGCTCATCGTCACGCGCCGTTCGATCACGGACTGCTGAACGCCGGTGAACCACTCAGACCGTTGCAGCTCCGTACCCGGCCACTGCATCTCATGATCCGGAGGTGTCCCGTCAGGCGACGGAATCTCGTCACTCTCCAAGAATGGTGCTCGCGCCGCGCGGACCGCTTCCTCCACAGCCGGGTCAGCCAGTCGAAATGGCCCGCCGCATGAGGCGAATACGCCACCCGGTTCCAGCAGCGCGGCCATGAGCGACCACCGGCCCTCCGGGTTCGTCCAATGCAGCGCTGCTGCCGCATAGACCAGTCCATACCGTTCGCCCGGTCGCAAGTCCTCGAACGCGGCTTGCACCGTTCTGACGTTCATCGGCACGTGCTTGCGCAGTTCGGCGAGCATGGACCCGTCAGGATCGGTCGCGGTGACCATGACCCCTCGTTGAGCGAACAGGCGGGTTGCCTTGCCTGTCCCAGCGCCGATCTGGAGGGCGGTGCGAACCGGGTGGCCCGCGTATGCCATCACCATGTCGAACAGCTCCACGGGATACCCCGGCCGGAACCGTTCGTACGCTTCCGCCACCACTCCGAAACTCAGCGCGCGACCAGACATGCCCAGCATATTGACACGAGCGGCCCCTGCGGTGCTTGATTTGGCCGACCCGCTCGAGCAATCGCACGTGATAGCTGGAACTCCCCTTCGCGAGGCCGACTCGCTCGGCGATCTGCGTGATCGTCGCGGGCTCGAAGCGGAGCACTGCCATGATCCGGTGACGCGTGAGATTGGAGACAGCGCGTAACTACTCGTCAGTTGTGACGTGAAACGTCTCGGGAAGATCGTCGGCAGGCAAGCACCCAATGGTCAACGATTCTTGACCATTGCGCAAGGGGATTCCGTACGGTCTTCCGGAATTCGCTGTCCGACGCGAGAGGTCTTCGCTCCTGCGCCAGGTGGCCGCGGCCCACTCCCCTGCCGCCGCTGGTCCGGCTCCGGAGGTCCTTCGAGGGTTGATCAGGCTGCCAGGGCGATGGAGGATTCTTGGAAGGATGTCGCGACTTCGAGGGCACCTCCTACGTCCTGGAGCACGCCATCCGCACCGACTTCGCCCTCGTGCGGGCGGGGAAAGGTTATGAGGTGGGACTCGACCTGATCGTCCGGAGTGCGCAGTCGTCGCTCAAGACGTCCTCCCTACTCGGCAAGGAGCGGCAGAACGGCGCTTTTATGAGCGTCGAAGGCGCCCAAGCCTCCTTCAGGTAGCCGCGCGAGCCTCGAGTATGTGACGGCCATGGCTCCCTCCACAGGCGGTGATCGTCCGAGCTGGGCTCAGGGCCGCTGCCGGAACGGGGCGAGCGTCGCGCGCACGAGGTCGGCGGCGCCCCAGTCGGGGTCGAACTGGGCGATCACGGCCAGGTGCTGGCGCAGCTGGAGGATCGGCATGCGTTCGCGCCAGTCGCGGTCGAGCCCGGTCAGCTCGGCGTACAGCTCGAAGAACACATGTGCCTCGTGCGGCGGCGCCGTGGTCCACAGATGGGCCAGGTCGACCTCGGCCCACGTGTACGACACGGCCGGGTCGATCAGCGCGGGCCGCCCGTCGGGGGTGGCCATGACGTTCAGCGCCCACAGGTCGCCGTGCGTCAGGCACGCGGGCCTGACCGGCAGCAGCTCGGGCAGCCGGTCGCACAGCCGCTCCAGCGCCGCCCGGTCCGCGGCGTCAAGCGCCTCCTGGACGCGACGTTCGGTCAGCCAGCGCAGCAGACGGTGCTGGGCGAAGAATTCGAACCCGTCGTTGTCCCAGGTGTTGATCTGCCGACGGCGGCCCAGCCAGTTGTCCCGGTGCCACCCGAATCGGGGGTGCCGCGTGGTGGTGTGCAGGTGGGCGAGCGCATGCGCGAGCTGTTCCCAGAAGGCCTCGGTGCCCGGCCGGGGCTGCACCACGGACAGCACGAGCAGGTCGCGGTCCGCGAGGATGATCTCGGGCGTGGCAACACCGCCCGCCTCGCGCAGCACGGTGAGCCCCTCGGCCTCCGCGTCGAAGGCGTCGTCCGACGGCGGCTCGCCGAACGCCTTGACGAACACCGACGTGCCGTCACCGCGGCGCGCGAGCCCCGCAGTCGCGGCGAGACCTCCAGTGGCCGGCTCGACCGCGACGACGTCGGTCAGACCGGCCGCATGCATGCGTTCGAGCAGGAAGGACATCGCGTCTGTCACCGGTGTGCTCCTCTCTGCTGGTCACGCATCATGGCAATCAGGGCCGGGCCCGAGGCGGTTCACTCATGGAGCCTAGTGCTCTGACCTCATGGATTCACCGGTTCGGTATCTCCGGCTGTGTATCGGCTCAGGAGGCGGTTGTTGTTGCCCAGGTTCGGAAGAGGACGGGGGCCTCGGTGAGGTTGCCGGGGCCGCACGTGACGTGAAAGGTCTTCTCAGCGGTCCAGGTATGTACCCAGTCCCGAGTGCTGCGGTTGATCTCCTGGAGGGTGTACGTGCGTCCTTCCAGGTCCGTCTCCTCCAGATCGATCTCGATGGTCCAGCCGGGGTTGTCAAGCGTGGCGATCTTCACGCCCCACTCGTGCTCCCAGTCGCCGTCGCACTGCTGCGCGTACCAGTTCTGCAGCCAGTCGAGGAGGGGCTCCGCATCGCTCATGGCAGGAGATGCTAAGCGAGTTGCGCGCCGGGTTCGGGCGTGACTGATCTGTCCTGCAGGGCAGGAGCAACGGCTGAGCCGGTACGAGTACGCAGACTGACCGATCAGGAGCAGCAACGACTGCAGCAGACAGTGCGCCGGGGCAGCACCACCTCGGTGCACTACAGCCGCGCGGTGGTGCTGCTGGCGTCGGCCGGCGGGAACCGAGTGCCCGTCACGGCGCGGCTCGTGGCGGCCGACGAGGACACCGTGCGTGATCTCATCGACCGCTTCAACGAGATCGGCCTGGTCTGCCTGGACCCTGAGGGGGTGGGAGGCCGTCCCCGCCTGCTCAGCGCCGGCCTCGGCAGCACGGCCGATACGCTGGCTGACCGGCTGGGCGCGGGTACGCCTCGAACCGGGGGCGCCGTCAGGTTCGAGTTGACCGTGTTCTCACCGTGCCGGTGCGTGTGACCGCGCTATGAGAGATCGGTGACCGCCTCGCGTGCCGCGCGCGGAGCCCGCCTGATCATCTGGTCCACGAGCAGAACCGCCACCGCCGCGGCGGCCAGCAGGCCGCCCGCGAGCGCAGTGCTGCGAACGCTGATGTCCGACAGAAGCAGCCCCCCGGACGCGGCCCCCACGGCCGTGCCCGCGTTGAACACGGCGTTCCCCCCGGCAGAGGCGATGTACAGGTTGCCGGGGGCGACCGCCAGGAGCTCGTTCGTCAGAGTCGTGATCATCACGAAGACCGCGACGCCCGAGGTCGCCATCAGCACGGCCACCACGATCGGCGTCGTCCCCGCGAGGTACATGCCGATCAGCGACACGGACAACAGAGCCACCGGCGCCGTCGTCGCCATCTTTGGGTGACGGTCCGCGAGGTTGCCGGCGACGGCCACCGAAGCGACACCGGCTGTACCGCGCAGCAGCAGCAGCGGGGCGACCGCCGAGGCGGAGAACCCGGTCACCTCCGTGAGGAACGGCACCGTGTACGTGAACGCCATCGACAGGCCCGTCAGCGCCAGGACGATCGTCACCAGCAGCACGACATAGCGCGACGTGTCCGGGACGGCGGTGTCATCGGTGTGCGGCTGAGCGACGGCCGTGGCCGGCAGGAAGAACGCCACGGTGGCCAGAGCGATCAGCCCGATTCCGCTCAGCGTCACGAACGCCACGCGCCACCCCGCGTGCTGGCCGATCCAGCTTCCGGCGGGCACGCCCACGATCGTCGCCATCGAGGTGGCCCCGTACACCATGGCGAGTATCCGGCCCCGCACCGCCGGGGGGAACAGCCCCATGGCGGTGACCGTGACCACCGCCCAGAAGACAGCGTGCACCAGTGCCGTCACGGCACGCGAGACCAGCAGCAGGGCGTAGTTCGGCGCGACGGCCGAGCCCATCCCGGCCAGCACGAACACCGTCATCAGCCCCAGCAGCAACGGTCGTCGCGGAATCCGGCGCGTGGCGTACGTCAGCGGCACGGTGAGCAGCATCACGGTGAGGGCGTATCCCGTGACCAGCTGCCCGGCGGCCGACAGCGACACGCCGAGACCGGACGAGATCTGCGGAAGCAGGCCGGCCGGCAGGTGCTCCGTGGTCACGACGCAGAACGTCGCGGCCATCAGCGCACACAGTGCCCAGATGGCGGCCGGCTGGGCCTCGGCGCCGGGGGCGGCGAGCCATTTGCGCACCGTTCAGCTCCCCTTCCCGGGCTCGGTCGCACGACTGCGGGCGAGCTCGGTGCGGCCGCCTGAAGAGGAGCAGCAACCAACATGATTGGGCATGTTTTTATCCAAAGAAAGTAGGAGCAAGAGGTGTTCACACCGCTCCGCGTGCGCCGCTGCGTATCTGCAGCCGTCCGAGTACGCCCGACCCCAGGGTTGCGCGGCCCGGAGATCCGGGGCCGGGACGAGCGGCGATCGCCGCGCGGGTCGTCGCGAATCAGCGCTACTTGGGCGAAGCCGGGACCGGTTGTTCTTCGGGGGCGTCGGCCAGGATCGCCAAGGGATCGGCGAGCGATGCGGAGAAGCCCAGTTCGGCGGCGCCCACAAGGACGGCGTCGTCGCCGAGTGCGCTGACGCGCAGGCGGAGGTTCTTGCGGGAGGCGGGGAGTGTGCTGATGTTGATGCGGCTGCGGATTTGTGCGGCCGCGCCGAGGAACACGTCGTGGAGCATGCCTCCGAAGATGACGACGCTGGGGTTGAAGAGGTTGACCAGGTTGGCGACGCCGACGCCGAGCCAGTCGCCGACCTGGTGCAGCGCGGCGCGCGCGACAATGTCTCCACGGTCGGCGGCGGAGACAACGGCGCGCACCACCTCCTGGCCTGTTGCCTGCGGGTCGCGGCCGGCGGCGGCGAGCAGCGCTCGTTCACCCGCCTCGGCTTCCAGGCAGCCGCGGGCGCCGCATCCGCAGAGGCTGCCGTCCCGCGGGTTGACGATCATGTGCCCGACCTCGCCACCGTAGCCGTCCGTGCCTCGCAGCAGGCGGCCGTCAGTGACCAGGCCGCCGCCGATACCGATGTCGCCGTGGAGGTAGACGACGTTGTCACTGCCGACTCCGGCGCCCCGCAGGTGTTCGGCGAGGGCGCCGAGGTTTGCTTCATTGTCCACCTCTACGGGGACGCCGAGGTTGAGCCGGCTGTCGAGTTCCGTGCAGAAGTCCTGATCGGTCCAGCCCATGTTCGGCGCGTGCCGCACCAGGCCGTCGGGGTGACGGACTATTCCCCGTACCGCCACGCCGACGCCGACGCAGCGACTGCCGCGCTCTGCGGTCGCCAGCATCTGCCGGGCGAACCCAGTGAGAACATCGGCGACCTTTCCGGGATCGGTCGGCTCGTCCAAGGGCCAGGCGCTTTCTCGACGGTCGAGGAAGATACCGCCGAGTCCGATGCGGGCGGCCGCGAGGCGGTCCACTCCGACGTCGTACGCGAGCACGTACGTGTGTGACGATTCGGGCCGTACGACCAGTGAGGGCCGTCCCGCCCGGCCGGTGTCGTGCGGAAGTTCCTCAAGGACGAGCCCGGCTGTGGTCAGATCGGTGACCAGTCCCAGGATGGTGCTGCGATTAAGCCCCATGCGGTCGGCGAGGACGGCCCGGGAGACGGGTCCTCCTATATGTACCTGACGTAGAAGGGTACTGAGGTTGTGCCGTCGGATCTCCTCCTGGGAATGACCGGCTTTCATGGCACGGGGACCTCGTTGTCGCGGGGGCGCGGAGCGTTCATCGCTGCACGGCTCGGTGTCGGGACAGCGCGTCCACGCCCGCGGCCACCAGCAGTACCGAACCCGTGACAGCGTACTTGACACCTGAGCTGTATCCCATGAGTCCCATGCCGTTCTGGATGACGGCCACCAGCATGCCGCCCAGGACGGCGTCGATGACCCGGCCCCGCCCGCCGAAGAGACTGGTGCCGCCGATGACGGCGGCACCGACGGCGAGCAGCAGGACGTTGCTGCCGCCGGTGTTGGGGTCGACGGAGTTGCCCCGGGAGGCCGCGATGATGCCGCCGACTGCGGCCATGGCCGAGCAGATGACGAATGCGGTGATCCGTATGAACGCGACGTTGATGCCGGCCCGCCGGGCAGCCTCGGCGTTGCCGCCGACGGAGTAGATGTGGAGACCGAACGCCGTGCGCTGGAGGACGAACGTGCCGAGCACGAGCAGGACGCCGATGAGCGGCACCACGATGGGTACGCCCTGCAGAGAGACGACCACGGCATTGCGGCTGCGTTCCTGGTTGAGCAGATGCACGGCCAGGGCGCCGAGCACCGTCGGCACGCCGAGGCGGACGGCGATCAGTATCGGCGGGGTTGTCGTCAGACCCCGGCGGTGACGGTTGTGGGTACGACGGAGCAGGATCGCCGCGTACACCATGACGCCGCCGGCCAGCACAAGCCATCCGGCCATGGGTGAGAGGTTGTTGTTGGCGATGGCGAGCAGGGTCTTGTCCTCGATGGAGATGTTCGTGCCTTCCTTCAGCAGGATCAGCACGATGCCCTGGAAGCCCAGGAATGCGGCCAGAGTGACCACGAACGACGGAATGCCGATCTTCGCGACCAGCGTGCCCAGCAGGAGGCCGATGACCACGCCGGTCAGCAGGGCCGCGACGACGGCGCCATACCACGGCCATCCGTGGTTGGTGAGGAGGATGGCCAGGACTGCGGCGCAGACGCCGCTGGCGTATCCGGCGGACAGGTCGATCTCCCCGAGGAGGAGAACGAAGACCAGCCCCATGGCTATCGCGATGCTCCCTGCTCCCTGGGTGAGCAGGTTGGCGAAGTTGAGGTTGGAGAAGAAGACCGGGCTCAGGATCCCGAAGAAAATGCAGAGTGCGGCTAGGCCGAGGACTGCGGGCAGAGCCCCGAGTTCGCCGCCGCGCAGTCGGTCGCGGTAGCCGCGGACCAGGGAACGAAGATCGGGGGCGGTGGCGTCGGTCTGCTTGCCGGATGTGGCAGGGCCTTCGGGCTGCTCCGGCTTCTCGGGGGCGACGGCGGTGGTCATGCGGCGGCTCCGTTGGTTTCGGCGAGGCCCAGGTTCCCGCTGCGGCCCGAGGTGATCAGTTCGACGAGCTGGGCGTGTGTCACGTCCGAGGTCCTGACCTGGGCGGCCGTCCGGCCCAGGTAGAGGGCGGCGATCTGGTCGGACACCGCGAAGACGTCATTCATGTTGTGCGAGATGAGCACCACGGCCAGGCCGTTGTCGGCCAGCCGCCGCACCAGTTCCAGGACCTGGGCGGTCTGGGCGACGCCGAGTGCGGCGGTCGGTTCGTCGAGGATGACGAGCTTGCTGTTCCACAGCACGGCTTTGGCGATGGCGACGGTCTGGCGCTGGCCGCCGGATAGGCTGGAGACCCTTTGCCTGAGGGACTTGACGGTTCTGACCGAGAGCCCGGCGAGGGTCTTGGCGGCCATCTCCTCCATGGTCGCGTCGTCGAGGACCAGGCCGCTGCGCTTCTCCCGGCCGAGGAACATGTTCTGGACGATGTCGAGGTTGTCGCAGAGGGCCAGGTCCTGGTACACGATCTCCACGCCGAGCGCGGCGGCGTCCCGTGGGCTGTGCATCTGTACCTGCTCGCCGTCGAACCAGTACTCGCCGGCGTCGATGGAGTGGATCCCCCCGATACATTTCACCAGGGTGGACTTGCCGGCGCCGTTGTCGCCCACGAGGGCGGTCACTTCGCCTCGGTGAGCACTGAAGGCCACATCGTGCAGCACCTGCACTGGGCCGAAACCCTTGTTGATGCCGCGTAGTTGGAGGATGGGAGTGGCTGTCATGGAGGATGGCTCCTGAAGTCGTGGGACCGCGGGTCCCGGGCAGTGGGTGCGGTGGTCCCGGGACTCGCGGCCGGCCGGTGGGGTCCGGTTGGAGGGGGCCTACTGGATCCCGGAGCTGGCGCACAGGGCGGCGTACTGGCCGGTGCACAGGTCGGCCTTGGTCACGAATCCGTCGTTCACGACGTCCTTGACGTTGTCCTTGTAGATGGCGACCGGGGCGAGCAGTACGGATGGCACGTCACGCTTGCCCTCGGGGTCCTGGACGCTCGCTTCGGTCTGCGCCTTCTGACCCTTGGCCAGGGCGACGGCCAGCTCGGCGGTCGCGTCGGCCTCCTTCTTGACCGCCTTGTAGACGGTCATGCACTGGTCACCGGCCAGGATGTTCTGCAATCCCTGCACGGTGGCGTCCTGTCCGGTCACCGGTACCTGGCCGTTGCGGTGGTTCTTGCGCAGCACCGCGATGGCCGCGTTGCCGAGCCCGTCGTTGGCGGCCAGCACGCCGCCGATCTTGGACTGACTGGTGAGCATCTGCTCGAAGATGGTGCCTGCCTGAGCGTTGTCCCAGTCGGGCACGGACTGGTTGGGGCCCTTGACGTACTCACCGGCGGCGTACTTGGGGTCGAGGACGCTGTTGTAGCCATTGGCAAAGAGCGTGGCGTTGTTGTCGGTGGGCGAACCGTTCAGCTCGGCGATGACCGGCTTCTTCACCTTCATGTCCGCCAGGCACTTACCCAGGCCCTCGCCCTGCAGCTTGCCGACCGCCGTGTTGTCGAAACTCACGTAATACTGAGCGGAGCCGCCGAGCGTCAGCCGGTCGTAGTCGATGGTGGCCACGCCCTGCGCCTTGGCCTTGTCCAAGACGGCCTTGCCGGTGCCGCTGTCGAGGTTGACGATCACCAGGACGTTCACGCCGCTGCTGATCATCTGGTCCGCGATCGTCTGGAACGCCTGCTTGTCGCCCTGTGCGTTCTGGATGTCGTAGTCCACACCAGCCGCTTTGAACGCCTTGGCGAGGTACGGGCGGTCGGCCGTCTCCCAGCGGGCGGACGACTTGCTGTCCGGGAGGATCACGCCGATCTTCGGCTTCTTGCCACCGGAGCCTGACGAGGTGCTGCCCGACGAAGAGTTCCCGCAGGCGGTGAGAGTGGTCAGCAGCGCCACGGAGGCGGTGGTGAGGAGGAGCCCCTTGCGCATGGGCAGGGTCCTTTCTGGGAGTGCGGCCGGGTGCGCACCGGCCCACGGGTGGCTCACATGAGGATGTGGGAGACAGAAGCGCACGCTTGACCGGCTTCGGCGGGGTATCGACGTATCCACCGCACTGAATGTTGTGGGCGACAACATATGACTCTTCCCCCTCTCTCGGCCAGCCCCGCGCAACCCTGGAATCGACCAAATGCGGTAACGAATCGGCCACTTGCCGAAAGCTCGAGAGCCGGCACAGCCTGCGACCGCGCCAACCAGCGGAAGCAAACGCGAAGCGCCCCAGGGTCTTTGCAGGAGTCCGAGCCGCCCTCCGGATTTGGGCAGCATCCGTCAACGGCCATGACAGGCGGCCATGGCGCACGTCCGCCCGGCGCGGGGACTGTAAAACGTTCGGCTCCGTCCCGTAATCGGTGGTGACCTACGCACTGCGTGTCAGGCCGGGACCGGGTTGAGGTCAACGCCCTTGTGGATACGGTGCTTTCGGGCCTGTCTGCCCTGGTCATCGAGGGTGTGGCAGATGAGGGTGAGCTGGTCCCGGTGGTCGCGCGTACCCGTGATGATCTGGTGCCGTGTCCGGTGCGCGGGACGCCGAGCGGGGCGATGCACGGCTTTCAGGGCCGGACGGTGGCGGACGTGGCGGTGGACGGCAGGTGGGTGATGGTGCCGGTGAGGGTGCGGCGCCTGGTGTGCCCGCTGCCGGGCTGTCCGCGGCAGACATTTCGTGAGCACGTGCGCGGTCTACTGGGGCGCTACCAGCGCCGGACGAACCCGGCTCACCGACCAACTCGGTGGCGCAATCGACGAGTTACCGAGACGCCGCCGACTGCGGGCCCCACTCAAGCGCGCCGGCCGCGTCCGCGGCATCGAGGCCGAGGCCGAGAGGCTCCACGACGTCTCGAAGGCATTCCACGCCATCCCCCGACGCAAGAACTCGCTGCTGCCGATCGACGCCTCAGCGAGGCGGGACGTCTATCGACTCAACCACACCCGGCTCGGCGTTCGAGCTGTGAACTTCCCATCGCGAGCGGGCTCGTTGAGTTGCGAACGTTCCGAGCGAGTTTGCCGTGACATGATCTGGCGTCGCGACAGGAGTCCGTCACGGCGCCAGATCTGCTTCGTGTCGTCGCTCAGCGTAGGGCGATCGCCGTCCATGAAACTGCCGGCAGCTCGATGGTGAGCACGCCGTCGACGAGCGTCGCGCTCCCGTTCGCGGACGGGGCCACCCGGTGCTGCTCGGCGAGCGTGTTCTTCGCGTACACGTCGGAGTCGGTGAGCGTGACCGCCTCGACGATGCGCGACGAGCCGAGGCTGCGCACGTCGATCACGACCTGCGCGGCCTCCTCCACGTCACGGTTGACGAGGAAGACCGCGGCCCGGTCCTCGTCGACGGTCGCGACGGCGTCGATGACGGATGCCTCGCCGTGGCGCGCCGTTTTGTACGTCGGCGCCTCGATCACAGGCCGGATCACCTCGCCGGAAGCAAGCCGGCTCGTGATCGAGAACGGGTAGAAGGTCGTCTGCCGCCAGGCCGGGCCGCCGGGCTCGGTCATGATCGGCGCGATCACGTTGACGAGCTGCGCGAGTGACGCCGAGGTGACGCGGTCGCTACGTTTGAGGAGCGTCATCAGCAGGTTGCCGACGACGACGGCATCCGCCACCGTGTACATGTCCTCGAGTTGCCGAGGGGCGTGGCGCCACTCGTCGTTGACCTCCTCGGACGCCTGGTGCTCCTTGAGGTACCAGACGTTCCACTCGTCGAAGGAGACGTTGATCTTCTTGTTTGAGCGTTTCTTGTACCCCACGTGATCGGCGGTCGCGACAACGGTGTCGATGAAGTAGTCCATGTCGATCGCCGAGGCGAGGAAGGAGCCGAGGTCGCCGTCGTGCTCCTGGTAGTACGCGTGGCACGAGATGTAATCGACATAGTCATAGCTGTGCTCGAGCACCGTGCGCTCCCAGTCGCCGAATGTCGGCATGCCGGACCCGGAGGAGCCGCAGACGACGAGTTCGAGGTCCTTGTCGGCCATCTTCATCGCGGCGGCGGTGCGGGCGGCGATCTTGCCGTAGTCGTCAGCCGTCATGAAGCCGGTCTGCCACGGTCCGTCCATTTCGTTGCCGAGGCACCACATGCGCACGTTGTGCGGGTCCGGTGTGCCGTTGGCGATGCGCAAGTCCGACAGCGCTGTGCCAGACGGGTGGTTGGCGTACTCGAGCAGGTCCAGCGCGGGCAGGATGCCTCGCGTGGCGACGTTGACCGCCAGCATCAGCTCGGAGTCGGTGAGCTCGAGCCACTTGGCGAACTCGTCGAGGCCGACCTGGTTCGATTCGAGCGAGTGCCAGGCGAGGTCACGGCGCACCGGGCGCTTGTCGCGCGGGCCGACCGAGTCCTCCCAGCGGAAGCCGGAGACGAAGTTGCCTCCCGGGTAGCGGATGGTCGTGCTGCCGAGCTCCCTGACGAGTTCGACGACGTCCATGCGGAACCCTTCATCGTTCGCGCTCGGGTGTTCCGGCTCGTAGAGCCCGGTGTACACGCAGCGGCCGAGGTGTTCGACGAACGAGCCGAAGGTGCGGCGTCGGACAGGAGCGATGACGGCCTGCTTGTCGAGCTTGATGTGGGCGCGGGGCAATGCAATGGTCCTTTCCCTGGGATGGCGCGGGCGCGCCGCGGGCTGAGCGATGCCGCCGATCGGCGGCCTGCCCCTGCCGGAGGTACGGCAGGGGCAGGCGTGAGACGGTCCGGTGCAGATACTGGTGGCGGTTTCAGCCCTTCACGGCGCCGGTGAGACCGCCGACGATCTTCTTCTCGAAGATCGCGAAGAAGATCAGTGCGGGCAGCATGGCGAGTGAGGTGAACGCGAGGACCCTCGCGGTGTCCACTGAGTACTGCGAGGAGAACTGCTGGACGCCGAGCGGCAGGGTGTAGTTCGCTTCCGAGTTGAGGATGTACAGGGGCAGGACGTAGTTGTTCCAGCTGCCGATGAACCCGAGGATGCCGACGGTCACCACACCGGGCAGTGACAGCGGGATCACCATGCGGAAGAAGAATCCGAGTCGGCTCGTACCGTCGATCGCGGCGGCCTCCTCGATCTCGTTCGGAATGGCTCTGAGGAACGGCACCAGGATGATGACGGTCGTCGGCAGGCCGAAGGCGATCTGCGGGATGATCACGCCGAACAGGCTGTCGACGAGGCCGAGGTCCTTGACGACGATGTACAGCGGGGTGATCGCGATGACCAACGGGAACATCAGGCCGGCGGCGAACAGGGAATACATCGCGCCCTTGAGCTTGAAGTCGTAGCGCGCGAGAACGAAGCTCACCATCAGGCCGAGGACGACGGTGCCGACGGTGCTCACGAGTGCGACGATGATGGAGTTCGCGAATTCGCCCCAGAACGTCACCGACTTCAGAACGCTGACGTAGTTGCCGGCGACCCAGGGGTGCGGCAGGCCGGCCGGGCTCGTGCTGATCTGCGAGTTGGTGCGGAATCCGCCGATCACGATGTAGAGCACCGGTGCGATGCAGACGCCGATGAAGAGGAGCGCGATGAAGTAGGTGAAGGGGGTCCCCCACTTCTGCGGCTTGTCACGGTTGCCGCGACGGCCGGTGGGCGCCTTCGGCGCCACGGCGGAGGACATCCCGGGGGTGGTGGTCGTCGCGCTCATCACACGGTCCCTTCAGTGACGGCACCCTTGAGGTCGCGGCGCAGGACGAAGCGCTGGTAGATCAGCGCGACGATGAGCGAGATCAGGAACATCACGACCGCGATGGCACTGCCGTAGCCGTAGTTGCCCGCGTTGCGGCCCTGGGCCACCATGTAGATCGCCATGGTCGAGGTGCCCGCGGTGCCCGCGACGTACGGCCCCCAGATGATGAAGACGAGGTCGAACAGCTGCAGCGAGCCGATGATCGACAGGAACGCCCAGATGCGGATCGTCGGCCCCAGCAGTGGCAGCGTGATGCGGCGCTGGATCTGCCAGTAGGAGGCGCCGTCGAGCGAGGCGGCCTCGAAGAGCTCGTCGGGGATCGACTGCAGGCCGGCGAGCATCAGGATCACCGCGAAGCCGATGTACTTCCACGAGATGATGCCCATCAGCGTCCAGAGGGCCAGCTTCGGGTTGGAGAGCCATTCAGCCTGCAGGGAGCCCAGGCCCATGTGCTGCAGCAGGTCGTTGACGGCGCCGTTGCTCTGGAGCATCAGGCTCCAGCCGGTGCCGACGATGACCTCGGAGATGACGTACGGCACGAAGATCAGGACGCGGATGATCGAGCGACCGCGGATCTTCTGGTTGAGCAGGAGCGCGAGGGTGATCGCCAGCGGGCCCTGGATGACCAGTGAGAGCACCAGGATCAGGCCGTTGTGCGACAGCACCTGCTGGAACGCGGGGTCGGTGAGGATCAGCTTGTAGTTGTTCAGGCCGACCCATTCGGTGGGCGCCCCGTAGCCGTGCCACCGGTAGAAGCCGTAGTACGCAGCGAGCGCGACCGGGAAGATCACGAACGCCAGGAATATGAGGATCGCCGGTCCGGACAGGACCGCGATCTCGAGCCGCATCTTGGCACGGCCTCGGCGCTTCGCAGCCACTCGCGGCGAAGCCGGGGGCGCGGACTCGGCCGCGCCCCCGACTCGAGGCGTGCCCTGCGACTGGCGGCCGTGGGCCGCGTCAGTACCCAGGGTGTTGCTCATTGTCGCTTACTCAGCCCTTCGCGGCAGCAGCGTTGGTGGCCTTGACGATGTCGGCAGCGCTGCCCTTGCCGGCCAGCAGGTTCACCACCGCGGTGTTCATGGCGTTGCCGACGTTCTGGCCGTACTCCGTGTCAAGGAACATCACCGAGTAGGCGGCCTTGTTGAAGGCCTGCAGCGCCGACTGGTTGAAGGAGTCGGTGACGACCTCCTGGGCCTCCTTGTTCACCGGGATCGTGACGAAGGCCTTGGAGTAGGCCTCCTGCTGGTCCTTGGTCACCAGCCACTGGAGGAAGGCAAGGGCCTCCTGCGGCGCCTTCTTGGACAGCGAGTATCCGTCGAGGCCGCCCATGATGGCGGACGGGTCGCCCTGGCCACCGGGGACGGCGGGGAAGGGGAACCAGCCCAGGTCAGGCAGCGGCTTCTGGTCCTTGGTCAGGCCGCCGATCACACCGGGGTCCCAGTTGCCCATGAGCTCCATGCCCGCCTTGTGGTTCGCGATCATACCCGCGGACGACCCGGCACCCTGCTGCGACGACGTCGTCAGGAAGCCCTTCTGGAACGGCTCGACCTTCAGGAATGCAGCCAGGTCTTCGCCGGCCTTGGTCCAGCACGCATCGTCGAACTTGAGCGACTTGGCAGCGTTGTTCATGGTGTCCTGGCTGCACTCGCGCACGGCGAAGTTGTAGTACCAGTGCGCTGCCGGCCAGGCGTCCTTGGCGCCGACCGCGATCGGCGCGACCTTGATCGCCTTCAGCTTGTCGATGGCGGCCTTGAGCTCGTCCATCGTCGTCGGCGTCGAGGCGATGCCGGCCTGCTTGAACAGGTCCTTGCTGTAGTAGATGCCCTCGGGCTGCGTGTCGAGCGGCATGGCGTAGGCCTTGCCGTCGATCGAATAGCCCGCGAGAGCCGCCGCGCTGGCGTTCGTCTTGTCGGTGTCGGTGAGGTTCAGCGCCTGGAGCTGGCCGGCGTTGACCTCGGCCTGCATCTTGCCGCCACCGCGCTGCAGGAAGATGTCCGGGGCGGAGTTCGAGTTGAGGGCGGTCTGCAGCTTGCCGTCGAGGTCCTCGTTCTGGACCGCCTGGATCTTGACCGTGACGTTCGGGTGCAGTGAGTGGTATGCCTTCGCGGCGGTCTTCCAGTACTCCGCACCGGGCCCGGGCTGAGCGTTCTCCCAGACGGTCACCGTGACCTTGCCATCGGACGAACCGCCGCTGCCGTTGCCGTCGCTGCCGCCGGCGCAGCCGGTGGCAGCGAGTGCGATGCCCAAGCCGATCGCGACAGCCGTCGCGCTGCGTGTTTTCCTCGTCATTGTGGAAATCCCTGATCTATCGTCATTGACACAGTTGGTGCGCATGGTTTGAGCGAAGTAATGGCCTATTGGCCCTGATCTGAACGTTCAAGCGGCAGGCCGGCCGCGGCAACAGTGAGGGTCGGGCATGTACGCGAAGCAGCGTCGATCACTGCAACCCCTGCTTTCCGGCTCCGGGCATGCGCCTGTGGACGTGCCAGGTGGACGGGTGTGACCGTATGGAGTCGTGTCCGTTACGGGGAGGTGCCGATTCGCTGGAGAGTATGCGCTCGGCGCAGAGCGGCAGTCAATGAATCATTTCCGAAAGTTCACCGAAACTTGTAAATGACCGTCAGGGGTTGGCTATCGAAACATTTCGACGCCCTCCGCCGATCAGGCCCGTCCGGTTTCGTCCGCGTTGCACAATGCCTTGACGTCTCGCCAGTCGGACCTCACGGTCACGAAAGCACGCGCAGATGTGTCGAAACTTTCGGGCCGGTCGGACACCAGCCGATCCATAGCGAACCGGGACAATGGGAGAGGAGGTGCCCCGTACCGGTCCAGCGGAGCGCGCTCCGGACCGACGTGATCTCCGCCAGGCGGTGCTGCGGTGCTCATTGGATCAGTCCGCTTACGGTGTCGTGGCGATGGACGCGCTGCGCGGGGAAGGGATGACGTCCGGGTCGCCGGCAGGGGTCCGAAGCTACAGGCCCGGTGCGGCCTTCCGGTGTTCTTTGCACCGACGGCACACTGACGCGGAGGTCTTTCGCAATCACCGTGTTCGAGTCGACCGCTCGACGCGCTCGGCCGCTTCCATCCGTTACTGTTCCCGGAACTCCCGTCGTTCGGCGGTCGGAGCGCCACCTTATGGTTACCGCATGCGCAGGTGATTCCGCATGGATCAAGGATCGTCGTCCCCTGCGACACCACGAGTTCAGCCTCAGTAACGGCAGTTCGTGCCGCCGCCGCGGCAGCTGCGATTGCGAAGCTCGCCTGCCGGCCGCACGGCGAGCGCGTCCACAGGCGCGGCGCCCGGGATCCTGGACAGTCGATTTCGCGGCGCTCTGAATCCAAGCTGCCACAGGGCGAGTTGGGCGATGGCGATGGTAGTGGGTCGCTGCGATCCGCCGTTCGGTTCGATGGTGACGGCAAGTGACATGGCAGTCGTATGCAGTCCGGTGGCGACCGGTGGTGTGTCGCCGTGGAGCAGCCCGAGCGAGCGCGGCGGCGTGTGGGGGCCGATGAGCCAGAGTTGGTGGACCTTTCCCGCGGGCGGGGCGCCGATCCCGGTGACGGTGACGACGGCTCGCCCCTGTGCTGCGGAAGCGACCACGCCGATGCCGCGTCCGTTTCGGTCTCGCCCGCTGGTTGCGCGGGCGTCGGGGACCGTGAGTACGGAAGTGATCGCCTGCGTCCGGGCCCGCTCCTGTGCGAGCTCGTCATGGGTCTGTGTCGCCTGTACCGCGAAGAGCACGGCCGCGACGAGGGCCATGACGGCCGTGCCGAAGGCGAGCGGAACGAGGAGGGGGCGACGCACCCAGGGTCCGCGCGTCCCGGCTGGTGGCGTTGGCCGTCGCCCGGTGGCGGACCTTGGCAGGTTGTCGGCTTCGGTCGTACGTGTTTCTCCCTCAGGGTCCGGTGTGGCCGGGGCGGACTGTTCGCGGGATTCGTCCTGGGCAGTCGTACGGACAGCCGCGAGGACCCGTTCGCGCATTGCGGCCGGTGCCGGAGCACTTGTGGGCAGCGCGAAGCGGAGCACGCCTTCGGCCAGGGTCGCTCGGCCACTTCGCGGTACGTGAAGCCGTCGTAGTAGGCGAGAGTGACGGACTGCCGTTGCAGCTTGTCCAGGCAACGTCGCACCCACTCGCGCTCGAGCCCGGCCTCGACTTCTTCGGCGACCTGGTCGAAGGCCGGTTGCTCCGCACGCCGGGCCTCGCGCTGCTCGCGGTCACCGGCCGCGCGGGCGCTGCGTACCCGGTCGACGGCCCGGCGGTGCGCCAGGGTGAGGATCCAGGACTGGGCGCTGCCGCGGTTCGGGCCGAACCGGTCAGCGGTGCGCCAGACGTCGAGCAGTACCTCCTGGGCCACCTCCTCCGACTGGGCCGAGTTGTTCCTTCTTCTTCGCATCGATGCTGATCACCGGCTGCGGATGGGTCGGTGGCTCGACGGCCCATATAGAGGTCTCGGGTGACGGAGACCTTGGCCTGGCCGAGTTGGCCGGCGATCTGGCGGGCGGTGTGACCCGCCTCGTCGAGGGCGGTGGCGGTGGTCTTGCCGCTCCGGTTCATGCCGGCAGCCGACTCATGGGTCAGAGAATCGCCTGGCGGGCTCGGGCCGCCTCGATGTCCGCAACATGCTCTTCGGCCCAGAGTCGTACGGCGCGGAGCGGGATGAGCAGAGAGCGGCCCAGCGGTGTCAGGGCGTACTCGACGCGGGGCGGGTTTTCGTCGTACTCGTGGCGGCTGATCAAACCGTCGGCTTCCAGGGAGCGCAGGGTTTCGGTCAGGACCTTCGGGGTGATGCCCTGGATATGCCCCTTCAGTTCGGTGAAGCGGCGAGGTCCGTCGTCGAGGGCGTTGAGGACGAACACGGTCCAGCGGGCGCCGATACGGTGCAGCACCGTGCGGCTCGGGCAGGTCGCCGCCATCACGTTGTACGCCTTGCCCATTGCTGCTCCCAGTTCCGTTGAAGATACCGGTATCAAATCCATACCGTTACACCCGATCCTACGAGAGGGAGTGAGACACATGGAGCGGATCCTGGTCATCGGCGGTGCACGGGCGCTCGGCGCGGCCGTCGCGAGGCGTGCGGTGGAGGATGGGTACGACGTCGTTGTCGGTGCCCGCGATCTGGCTGCGGCCGACGTGCTGGCGGGCGAGATCGGCGCCACCGCGGTACGGGTCGATCTGCAGGACGAGTCGACGCTCGCCGCCGCGGCGGAGCGGCTGAAGGATGGAATTGACCACATCGTGACGACCGGTTCGGCGCCGCACGATGTCCGCGCGACCGACCTGGATCGCGACAAGCTGCTCGCTGCGTTCACGGCGAAGGTGGTCGGCCCGATGCTGGTCGCCAAGCACTTCGCGCCGGTACTGCGGCCGACCGGGTCGATGGTGCTGTTCTCCGGTGTTGTCGGCTGGCGCCCCGGGCCGGGATCACTCGTCAAGGGGGTCACGAACGGTGCGGTCGAGTACGCAGCGCGCCACCTGGCGGCGGATCTGGCGCCGGTGCGGGTCAATGCCGTCTCGCCTGGTGTCGTGGACTCGGGCACATGGGATCGTCTTGGTGACAACAAGACCGGCTTGTTGAGCAAGAGCGCGGCCGGGACCTTCGTCGGACGCCACGGCGAGACCGACGACGTCGTCGACACGGTGATGTGGCTCCTCCGTGCGGGTTTTGTCTCCGGCGAGACGATCCACATCGAGGGCGGCGCCCGCCACAAATCCGCCTGATGCCCAGTAGGGCTTGGTCAGGTGTACGCGCTGGTGGCGTGTCTTGGTGTTCGTGGGCGCGTTGATGGTGTGTGACACCTGGGGAGATCGATCAGGTCCGGGAGGACCTGGAGGCGTTCACGGCGGAGATGTTCGAGGCGTTCACGCGCGCGGATCAGCACCGTTGGGGTCAGGCGTATGTGCGCGGGCTGCTGCTGGACGGGCGGCGCAAGTCGGTGGAGCCGATGGCAGCCCGGCTGGGCGAGGACGGCAACAGGCAGGTCCTGGCGCATTGCGTCACGTCCAGTCCGTGGAGCTGGGGCCCAGGTGCGGGCCCGGCCGGCATGGTCGCCCTGCGGATCCGCCCTGCAGGACGTGAGATCCGGGATGCCACCCCCAGCGTTGAACCGGCCGCGTGCTGGCTGCCTGCCGAGTGGCCCGCCAAAGAAAGTTCCGGCTCCCCGGCCTGCCCGCCGACACCCCGCTGACCACCCCGGTCCGCCTGGCCGAGCTCCGCTGGAGAATCGAGCACGACTACCGCGAGATGAAACAGGCCCTGGGACTTGCCCACTTCGAGGGCCGCACCTTCAACGGCTGGCACCACCACGTCACCCTCACCTCCCTCGCCCACGCCTTCTGCACCCTGTGGAGGCCGGCCCACGCCCCAAAAGACACGGAACCGGCCTGAGCCTCCATCAGATCGTCCGCGAGCTGCAATTGCTCCATGCCATCTGGGCCGGCGCATGCCCCACCTGCCACCGCGACATACCCAACCGATACCGACCCGACCAAGCCCTACCAGGACGACCGAGTAAAGTGCGCGCCGGCAGTCCGGTTACTTGAGGAGGGGAAGCGTGACCGATACCAGCGAAGCCCGATCCGCGGACGGTGCAGCTCACGCGACCCAGCAGAGTCGACTGCGCCGCCTGATGCGCTACATCCCTATGATCGCCCCCGTCCTGCTGTGGACTGTGCCCTGCTGGGTGCTGCTGCACACCGGCCAGCACTGGCCGCTCCCCGTGGCGCTGGGCGGCACCGCCCTGTTCGTCCTCGGTCTGGTCGCTATGCCGCTCGCGATGGTGCGCGGCCACGGCCGACGGCAGCAGGACTGGGCGGCGATCGTCGGAGACACCCTCCTTGGGGCCAGCTGGGTACTGTTCACCTGGTCCGTCCTGCTCGGCGTCCTGCTGCGCCTCGCCCTGACCGTGACCGGCGTGGGCAACGGGCAGAACCGGGCCCGGATCGTCAGTTGGGTGGTCCTCGGCGTAACCGCCGGGCTGCTCGCCTGGGGGTACGCCGAGGCCCGCCGGGTGCCACGGGTGCGTCAGCTCGACGTACAAATCCCGCGGCTGGGAGCCGGATTGGACGGCACCCGCGTCGTCCTCATCACCGACACCCATTACGGCCCGCTCGACCGGGCCCGCTGGTCGGCGCGGGTCTGCGCGAAGGTCAACACCCTGGAGGCCGACCTGGTCTGCCACACCGGCGACATCGCGGACGGCACGGCCCGACGCCGCCGCGCCCAGGCCGCTCCGCTAGGCACCGTGCGAGCCACCCGGGCCCGGGTCTATGTCACCGGAAACCACGAGTACTACAGCGAGGCCCAGGGCTGGGTCGATCTGATGGACGAGCTGGGTTGGGAGCCGCTGCGCAACCGTCATCTGCTGCTCGAACGCGGCGGCGACACCCTTGTGGTCGCCGGCGTGGATGACGTCACCGCCGAGTCCTCCGGCCTCGCCGGCCACCGCGCCCACCTCGCCGGCGCCCTGAACGGCGCCGACCCCGACCTGCCCGTCCTTCTCCTGGCCCACCAGCCCAAGTTCGTCGACCGGGCCGCAGAAGGCGGCATCGACCTCCAACTCTCGGGCCACACCCACGGCGGCCAGATCTGGCCCTTCCACCACCTCGTCCGCATCGACCAGCCCGCCCTCGCCGGCCTCAGCCGCCACGGCACCCGCACCCTCCTCTACACCAGCCGCGGCACCGGTTTCTGGGGCCCGCCGTTCCGCGTCTTCGCCCCCAGCGAGATCACCCTGCTCGTACTCCGCTCCCCACAGCAGCCTCCCGCACAGCCCCTATGAGCGGGGTCCTGGGTGCAGTTGTCCGTGACCAGGTGGAAGATCTCCCGGGCCGCCTAGCGTTCGAGGGCAACGGACGATTTCGCGGGCTTCCTCCATCGCGTCCTGTACCACCGGAAGATGCAACTGGAGTCCGTACGTGACATGGCCGCGGCTGTTCAGCGTGCTGTCCTCCAGTCCCCGCTCTGCGGTTAGCGCTACTTCAGTGCGTACGCCCGGATCATCTGGAAGGGACAAGCGGCGCGGGCGTCGAGCGGACCAGCAGCCGGCGGGCGGTCTCCAGGCCCCAGTCGTCGAGGGAGTTCACACGGTCGCTCAGGACGCGCACCCCCGCGTACCGCTCGATGTGGCGCGCCCATTCCTCGCGGCGCTCGACCTCGGGGCGCACGATCACGCAGTCCGGGTCGTTGTGCCAGAACCTGCCGTGCATGAAGGCGCGCCCGCGCCCGCTGAGCACGGCGCCCGCCTGGGAGGGCTGGCTGATGTCGCCGTCGGCCGGCTCGTAGGACGGGGCGATGTCGCAGCTGATGCGCATTCCGTCGAAGAGGCCGACGGAGGGCAGCAGCGGGGCCCCGCAGCCGAGCAGGGTAGCGCCGTCGCCCGCCGCCTCGCGGATGAGGTCGACGCCCATCGCGTACGCCTGGAGCGCGGTGACGTCCTCGTGGCGGCGGCCCACCCGGGCCGCTGCGAAGAGGAAGTCGAGTTTGAAGTAGTCGAAGCCGTGACCTCGCCACGTCTGGAAGACCTCCCGGAGGTAGGCGGCCGCTCCCGGGTGGGTGATGTCGAGGGCGTACAGGTCCTGCTCCCAGATATGGCCGGTCCACAGGGGTTCGGTGCCGTCCGGGGTGCGTACGAGCCAGTCGGGATGGTCGCGGAAGACGTCGGAGCGGGCGCCCACGAACATCGGGGCGATCCATACCCCGGCGCGCCGGTCCGAGGCGTGGATGCGATTGACAAGACCGCTCAACGAGCTGAACCGGTCGGAGAGTTGCAGCCAGTCTCCGATCTCCTTCTGGAAGGCGTCGTCCACGGCGATCATGTCGACGGGCAGTTCGTGCCTGTCGATGGCGTCGATGTTCTCGTACATGTCGCGCTCGGTGAGCCGGGTGAAGTACTGGTACCAGGGACACCAGCCGGTCGGATAACTCTCGGCGACCCGTACGCCCAGCTTCTCGGCGTACCGGTCGGCCCAGCGGGCGAGTGCCGAGTCCAGGCCGCCCGGGCCGTCGTCGACGGTGTGCTCGACCGGGCCGTCGGAGGTCACGCGCACTCCCCCGGCCTGCGCGACCGCCCGGACGGACGGGCAGGAGATACGGGCGTCGGGCGCCGCGAACAGATGGACCGGTCCGCCGTCGCCGGGGTCGACGGCCAGCAGTCCCTCTCCCTGGAAGCCGGTGGCCGGCGCCGGGGTGTCCGCGCGGTACGTCGACATCTCGTACACCCGCAGTGAGGGTCTCGGCGAGGTGTCGGTCGCCGGATATACGGCGCTGGGGCCGAAGGAGGACCAGCCGTTCTCGAAGACCTGGGCGCGGGCCGGATCGCACTCCACGAGGGCGATGGGGGCGAAAGTCATGGGGATTCCTCGAAACGCAGGGCGGAGGGGCACCCCCGGGCCGGAAGTGCCCCAGTACGGACATCGGGGTCAGGCGCAGTGGAACTTCGAGTCAGCCCAGTCGCCGTGGTCATTGCCGTTGCCGTCGCCGCCGTCGAGCGTGCGCAGTTCCACGTTCTGCGCGCCGGTCAGATCGACGGTGATCGGCTGCGGTGCGGTGTTCGGTGTGAACACCCCACTGGTGAAGACGGTCTTGCCGTCCGCGGCCACCGCGAACGCCACGGAACCTCGCGTGGTCTGCGAACGGTCGAGACCGACGGTGGCGGTCAGGCTGGTGCACCGGCCGCCGAGTTCGTAGCCGATGACCGCCGGGGTGCCGCCGAACGGCGCGGTGCCCAGGCCCTTGGCGTAGATCGTGGTGCCGAGGGTGAGCGCGCCACCGTCGCCTGCCAGGTCCTCGCCAAGGCTGTGGTCACGCTCGGCGGGGCCCCACCCGTTGGTCATCTTCGTCCAGGCCATGTCGCTCGCGTAGGTGTCCCCGGTCGGGGCGCCGCCCACCAGTGACTTGGTGGCGAGGCCGAAGATGTGCAGCGCCGGGTCGTTGGGCAGGGTCACCGACTCGACCGTTCTGCTCTCGTCGAGCGGGACGGTGTTGTAGAAGATCCGGTAGTGCTCGGCCGGGTTGGCCGGGCCGGACGGCGTGTTGTTGCCGAGGCTGTCCACGGCCACTTGCGCGCCGTACCGGCCTTCGTCGTCGCCGTGCCAGCTCGGCAGCCCCAACGGGGTGCTGCTGGAGGTTCCGTCGGTGTACGAGACGACTACCGTGCCTGCGTGGCCGCTGGCCGAGGCGGCGCCGAGCACCGCGAGCCGGTCACGGCCGGTCACAGCGATGTTCTGGCCCCGGGCGGCGACGTTGTCGGGCTTGCCCGCCGCGACGTCCGGCCAGGTGAAGGTGACGCCGTCGTGCTGGACCGTGCCGCCGGGGCGGACGCCCGTCGTGGCCAGCGCGGATTCGGAGAAGCTGCTGCCTGCCGAGTCGAAGGCCCCCTGCTCTGTGGTCGCGGCGCCGGTGACGGCGACGTTGTTGAACGCGGCGGCCAGCGAGTCGTAGCCGAGGCTGAGACCTGCCGCCCCGGTCACGCCGGTGCGCCGGCCGTTCCACCGGTAATCGGCGTGGACGTCGAGGATGTTGCCGGACGGGATGGGGTCGGCGGGCACCGTCAGGGCGTACTGGACGGTCGCGGTGGCGCCGGGAGCCAGCGTGTCGAGGGTGGTCGGGTCGCCGGCCTTCGCGATCCAGCCCTCAGGGGCATCGGCATTGAGGCGTACGTCGCTGACCGCCTCACCGCTGCTGTTGGTGAAGGAGACGGCAACGGTGGTGGTGGCGCCCGCGGGAACCCGCGTGGGGGTGACGCCGAGGGTGGCGACCTGCTTGCCGCGGTCGGCCGCCGGGGCGGGGCCGAGATCGTCGACGATCAGGTTGTCGAGCGTAGCGGCCCCCTCTCCGTCAGAGTTCTGCGTCAGTGCCAGATATGTACTGTCGTCGCCGGAGACGAACGTCTCGTCGATCGAGGCGTGCGGGGCCGAATCCTGCGGCGGCAGGCTGTCCGTCCAGCCGTCCGGGATGGGCCCCGCGGGCGGCGCGGTGGCCAGCCCTCGGTCGGTGGTCTGCGCCAGGGGGGTGGTCAGCAGCGGCTTCGACCGGCCGTCGGCCGTCACCTGGAAGGTGTACAGGCCTCCGGTGTCGGACTGGTAGTCCATCCTCACCCGATAGGCGCGGCCTGCGGCCAGCTTGATGCTGCCGGGCCAGGTACGGAACTGCAGTCCGGAACCGTTGCGGGTCGTCTCCAGCGAGTGCTTGCCGCCGATGGTGTCCCGCGTGTAGCCCTCGTGCCGGTCCGAGATGATCTCACTCGGCTCGGAGAACGTGCCGATCAGGAACGGGCCGAAGCTTCCGCCGTCGGGGTGCTCGAAGTCCGCTGTGTAGTAGTGGCCGCCGGCCCGGTGGGTGGCGCCGTCGTTCTTCTGGACCCGGACATCGGTGAACTGCACGGTGTCGCTGTCCGGGGAGGCGGCACCAGCGAGCTTCAGCACCACGGTGTGCTCGTCGTGCGGCACCGTGAACAACACGCTGAGCTGCTGGAAGCGCTGGCCTGCGAGCCGGTTGTCCGCGTCGTTCATCACCGGGGTAGGGGCGTCGATCGAATTGCTGACCTGCTCGGTGGCGCCGTCGACCGAGAGCGTCGCCCTGCGGTCGCCTGTGACATTGACGTACGCGGACGCCTTGTAGGTGCGACCGGATTCCAGACCGTGCAGTTTCTGGGTGACCATGCCGTCGCGTCGGCCGGAGATCCTCAGGCTCTGCAGGCCGTTGGTGTCGGTGACGACGCTGATGCCTGAGACATCGCCGGAGCTGGAGGCGCGGTGCCAGTCGGTGAAGCCGCCGGTGAAGAACTGTCCGTCGGCGACGATGGTGCCCTGCCCGAAGTCCACCGACTTCGCGGTGCTTTTGGGCGTGGGTGCGACCCCGGTGTTGCTGCCGTCCTCGACGGACCCGGAGTCGACCGGCACGATGGTGGCGCCGTTCGGATAGACGACGTACGGAGTGTCCTCGGCGAGGTCGAGGCTGATGCGGTGGCTGCCGTCGACGGGCAGGACGCCGGCCTTCTGCTTGCCGTTGCCGGTCAGCTTGTAGAGGGTGACGTCGTCGATGCCGGACCAGGCGTCGGGAAGCGTCCAGGTGCGCTTGGTACCGCTGTCGCTCCAGGCGTAGATTTTCTCCTGGCCCTTGGCGGACCAGGGCATGAAGAGATCCTTGCCGTCGCGCACGAGATGCCCGTCGCGGTAGATGCGCGGTGTGCCGTCCTCGGCGGTCGCCTTCACTCCGTCGGTGAAGTCGATCTGCTTGTCGTCCCAGTGCGTGATCTGAAAGTTCTGCAGGTACTTGGCCGGGAGGTTGTTGGTGAAGACCTCCGCGATCTCCTTGTTCAGGGAGTGGTCGGAGTGCCAGCCCATGAAGCCGGCCTTGTTCTGCACGCCGCCGAGCATCGGGTTGCTGTCGTGGATCCAGGCATCGGTCCGGTCGTTGTAGATGAACCGCAGGATGTCCGAGTTGATCCCGATGTCCTGGTACTCGGCCGACTGGTGGTACCACGTGGCATAGGGCCACATGTACGTGGGGAACTCGGTGTAGATCGGCATGCCGAGCCTGTTGACCACTTCGGCCTGCTTCCAGGCGCTCCAGTCGACATTGAAGAAGGCGTCGGAGTAGATGAATCCGAGGTTCGGCACCTCCCTCTTCAGATCCGTCATGCGCTTCTCGTAGTCGCCGCTCGCCAGGTCCTTGTCCTGATCCATCTCGTAGTTGGTGTCCCCGTAGATGTAATGCGGCGTCGGTGCGGCCGGGTTGGTGGTTTTGTCCCACCGGAAGGCGTTCGCGCGGGGCGCCGCGATGCCGTTCTGAATGTGAACGCCCACGACCGTGTTGTACTTCCGCGCCTCGTCGACCACCTTCCTGATGTCGGCGAGTCCGCCCGCGGCCTCGTTGTAGTTGCCTGCGAAGTCCGGGTGCGCCGAGTCGTGTCCCTGGTCCTGATAGCCCTTGAGCTGAATGGACTGGCCCAGGCCGTCGGTGTAGAGGGAGACCTTCTTGATGTCGTCGAGGGTCTTGATGAACGGGTTCTGCGCCTGGCTGGCGAAGTTCATCAAAATCTGGGAAACCACGTTGTTCTTGGTCAGCTCGCCCGCGAACGGCTTGGGCATGATCTTCCGATATGCGATGGCGCCGTCCTGCCAGTCGACCTGCCCGTCGCCGTTGCGGTCCGGGGTGAGGACGACCTGTGCCTCCGGGGCGGCCACGACCTTGCCGTCGGGGCCGCGGTAGGTCCAGGCACTCGACCAGACGCCGGTCCGCTTCGTGTCGCCCGATCCGGTGGTCTGCAGTTGCAGATTGCCGTACGTCTGCACGGCATTGGACGAGATCGCGCCCGCGATGCGGTCCGTGCTGAGGATCGCGATGCTCGCCCCCCGCGCCTCACTGTCGACGGCGAGGTCCGCAACGGACTTGATCTCGTCGAGCTCGGGGCCCGGCGCGTAGTTCGTACGGGCGACCGTGGCATCGGCGACACGGGCACCGGCCTGGTCTGCGCGCATCGACAGCAGGCTGTGTCCGGGCAGGCCGATTGTGGAGACCTTGGTGGAGCCGTTCTCCTCGATCTTCTTGATCGAGAACTTCAGCCGGTCGCCGTCGACTGCGATGCGGACCGTGGCGACCACACCTATCTGATCGACCGTCAGCCGGTAGTCGATGTGATCAGTCTCCGCGCTCGTCTCGACGCCCGGGACGTACGTCGTGCCGTTCACGGCAAGCACCGGATTGCTGACCACGTCACCGTGGAGCACCGCGCCGCTGTCGGCCCACGTGTAGGCGAGGACATCGGGGAAAGTCCTCGACACATCGACGGTGAGATCGGCGGAGCGGATGGTCACCGCCGGGCCCGCGTCGGCCACGGCGGGCGGTGCCGTGAGGCAGGCGCCCGCCGTGACGGCGACGGCCGTCGCGGCAAGGAGTCTCGATACGCGCACGGATGGCATGGCATGCCTCTGCAATCTGAGGTCGCGGTGCGGTAAGGGGGACGGGTCGTTCACTTGACGCTTCCCGCAGTCAGGCCGGATCGCCAGAACCGCTGGAGACACAGGAACGCCACTACGAGCGGCAGCACTGACAGGAAGGCGCCTGTGACGGTGACGTTGTAGGGGGTGCCGTTGTTGAGCTGTTCCCGCCAGCCGGCGAGGCCGACGGTCACCGGCTGCAGCCGGTCGTCGGCGAGCATCAGTACAGGCAGCAGGTAGTTGTTCCAGATTCCGACGAACTGGAACAGGAAGACGGTGACGAGAGCGGGCGACATCACCCGCAGCGCGATGGTGAAGAAGATCCGCACCTCCCCGGCCCCGTCGACGCGCCCGGCCTCGATGAGCTCGTCCGGCATGGAGTCGGCGGCGTACACCCGGGACAGATACACGCCGAACGGACTGACCACACTGGGGATCAGCACCGCCCAGTAGGTGTTCACGAGATGGATCTCGGAGAACATCAGATACAGCGGCAGCGCGAACAGCGTGGCGGGGACCAGGACCGCCGCGAGCACGGTGTTGAACACCGCTTCCCGGCCGCGGAACCGGTACTTCGCGAGCGCGTAGCCGGCGGCCGCCGACAGCAGGGTGCCGATGGCGGCGCCCACCATGCTGTAGAGCACGCTGTTGAGCATCCAACGGGCGAAGATCCCACCGTCCATGGTGAAGACGTCGCGCACATTGGCCCACAGATCGAAGTGCGAGAACCAGAAACCGCTGGTGGTGAAGAGATAGCCCTTGTTCTTGGTCGCCGTCACCAGCAGCCACCACACGGGCAGCACCGAGTACACGGCGAACAACGCCATGACCGACGTGACGGCCACGCGACCGGTGAACGGACCCGCGGAACGGCGGACTACGGACTGCGGTGCGCTCATGCCCCGGCCCCCTTGCGCTGGGTGAATTTGAGGAACCCGAAGGACAGCACCAGCGTCAGCAGCGCCAGCACTACCGACTCGGCGGCGGCGTACTGGTAGTTGCCGGAGTCGGCGGACTTCTGGGCGGCCAGGATCGGCGTGTACTCGGAGGTGACCGAGTCGGCGATCTGGTGGAGGATCGCCGGCTCGCTGTACAGCTGAAGGGTGCCGATGATCGAGAAGACAGTGGTCAGGATCAGCGCCCCGCGCACCATGGGGACCTTGATGTGCCAGGCCACCCGCCAGCCCGAACAGCCGTCGAGCGCGGCCGACTCGAAGAGCTCGGCGGGGATCGCCTTCAGCGCGGCGTAGATGATCAGCATGTTGTAGCCGGTCCAGCCCCAGGTGACCATGTTGCCGATGGACGGCAGGACGGTCCCTGAGGAGAGGAAGTCGAGGTGCAGGCCGAGATGCGAGGCAGCTGACGCGATAGGGCTCACATCGGGCTGGTAGAGGAACGACCACATGATGGCCGCGATCACTCCGGGCAGTGCGTACGGCAGGAAGAACAACGTCCGGAAGACGCCCGGCCACCGTGCGGAGCCGGAGTCCAGCAGCAGTGCCAGCAGCAGTGCCAGTCCGAGCATCACGGGCACCTGCACCACGCCCAACCCGACGACCCTCAGGATCGATTCGAGGAACTGGCCGTCGTGCAGCACCCGCGTGTAGTTCTCCGCGCCCGCGAAGCGGGTGGTGGGTGCGGTGAGCCCGAGCCCGTCGCGGTGCAGGGCGAACAGGCTCTGGTAGAGCGCGTAGCAGATGGGAGCGATGAAGGTGCCGAGGAACAGCACGCAGAACGGTGCCAGGAACAGCATCGCGCTTCGGATGCGGCGGCGCGCGGGTCCGGTCGGGCGGGCCGCGGGCTGCGCGGCCGCCCGGGCCGGCGTCCGGCTCATGGTGGTTGTGGTGGTCACGGTGGATTCCCGTCGTACGGGCCGCGGGCCGCCGTGGGGTGGGCGGCGGCCCGCGACGCTGTCAGCTGCCCGAGACCGTCAGGCCCTGGGCCTTCATCGCGGAGAGGGTCTTGGACTGGGTGCCCGTCAGCGCATCGGCGAAGGAGCCGCCTCCGGAGTTGGCCTTCTTCATCCCGTCGGTGAAGTCCGCCTCGACCTGAGTCATGGTCGGGCCCCACTGCCAGTTGGTGTCGGTGTTGGCGGCGGCTTCCTTGAAAACGTCGTAGATGTTCTGGCCGCCGAAGAACTCCGAGGGCTGGTTGACGGCCGGCAATGACAGGGCGTCGGTGGCGGCCGGATAGATGCCGGTGTTCTTGATGAGGTTCTCGGTACTCCGGGTGTTGCTGCTGAACCAGTCGGCGAACTCGACTGCTTCCTCGGGGTTCTTGCAGCCCTTGAGGACGGCGGTCGACGAGCCGCCGTTGTTGCCGGCGGCCTTGCCGCCTTCTTCCCACTGCGGCATGGGCGCGACGGCCCATTTGCCCGCCGAGGCCTTCAGGTTCTGGGAGAGCAGTGTGTTCGCCCAGACGGCACCGACGTACGAGACGATGTGGCCCTTGTCGGCGTCCGCGATCCACGCGGTGTCCAGCGCGGGCGTGTTCTTGAGCACCTTGGCGTCGTGGAGGTCCTGCCAGTACGCGGCGACCTTGCGGCTCTGCGGGTTCTCGATGCTCACCTGCCATGTGCCGCCCTCGGTGCCGAACCACCGGCCGCCGGCCTGCCAGGTGAGACCCGCGAAGTCGTACCCGTCGCTGGGCGGGGTGGTGAGATAGACGCTGGGGTCGGCCTTGTGGATGGCCTTGCCGACCTCCGCGAACTGCTTCCAGGTGGTGGGCACCGGCTGCTTGAACTTCTTGAGCACGTCGGCGCGGTAGAACATCGCCTCCGGGCCGGTGTCCAGCGGTATCCCGTACACCTGGTCCTGGACGCTGACTGCCTTCCAGGTCCAGCCGACGTACTTGCCCTTGACGGCGTTGGCGTACTTCGCCACGTTCTCCAGGGCGCCCGCGGCGGCGAAGCTGGGCAGGGACTCGTACCCGACCTGCGCCAGGCACGGGGCATTGCCCGCCTTCACGGCGTTGAGCATCTTGCTGTACCCGCCCGCCGACCCCGATGCGGTCTTCTGGAAAGTGACCTTGATGTTCGGGTGGGCAGCGTTGAACGCGGCCACCGACTTGTCGTAGCCGGGGGCCCAGCCCCAGAAGGTCAGATTCACCTTGCCGCCGGACTTGGCCGCGGTCTTGTCCGACTCCGAGTCGGCGGAGCATGCGCTGGTCATGACCAGCGCGGCGGTGGCCAGCAGAGCTCCGGCTCCGCGCACCCAAGCAGATCTCACAGTTCTTCCTTCCTGGCGCCTCGAAGGCGCGGCTGAGGTGTGTGTCATCAGGGGAGTCGGTCGATATCGGCACAGAGGACCACGAACTCCCACTGGCCCAGCGGCCGGGAGAGAGTGACCGTGCCATCCGTGTACGAGGCCGGAAACCGCTCACCGCGTGCGGTGACCTGCACGGCGGTGGTGGGGGCGGGCATTCCGTCGGGCAGCTGGACGTCGAGTCGGTCGGCGTCGTCCGGTGCCGCGTTCCACACCACGAGCCGCCAGCGGCGTCCGTCGGTGAGCACGTGGGGCACCAGCCAGGGGTGGCCGGACACGCGGGCGTTCCGACCCTCTCCGAGCCAGTCCAGTACGGCGTCGAGCTGGGCGGCACGCTGCGGCGTCATCCGTACCTGCGGAGTGGCCGGCCAGGGGCAGACAGCGGCCTTGCCGCCGAGCTCGTTCTCGTACAGCACCAGTCCGGGGCCGATGTCCGCGCCGCGCGGGTCGACGAGGCGGCTCGCGACGCGGGCTCCAGGAGCCGGGTCGGCGACCGCCAGGGCGCGGTGGCCGTTCACGACCGCGTCGGCGGAGATACGCGCGCCCACGCGGAGCGCGAATTCCGGGTCGGTGCAGATCTCGCGGGCGGGTACGGGACCCTCGGGACCTGGCGTACGCATGCCGTGCACGCCGATCAGGTCACCGAAGCCTCGCCGGTGCAGGATCTCGGCAGCAGGCCCGTCGAGCAGCAGTCCGCCGCGCAGCCAGTCCCGGATCTGTACGTCGTCGTAGGCCCAGCAGGACTCCCCGGCGAGGGCGCGGACTGCGGACTCGCCGCCGCGCGATGTCACCGCGTGGCCGATCGAGCCCAGCCAGCCCGCCCACTCGCGGTGCGGGACCTCGAGCGCCTGCCAGCGACCGCCCGCCGCGGTGCCGTTGGCGTCGATGCGCAGTTCCCGTGCGGTCTGCGGCGACCACGGGATGTCCACACCAACGGTGCGCAGCGAGGTGGGGAAAGTGTCGGCGAGCCAGTCCAGGGTGGGACGCCAGTCGGTAAGGAAGCCGGCGCGGGCGGGCTCGTCGTCGGGGTGGTTGCCCAGGAAGTCGTAGAGGCTGACGGCCAGTCCCTCGCAGCCGAGGATCTGGGCGAGGGCCATCTGCGCGCCGGTCTGCCGGAAGGACTTGTTCCACTGGCCGTACGGCCAGCATTCGATCTCCGGGTAGGAGGCGAGCCCCGGGCGCTGGACGGCGCGCTGCGCGTCCAGCAGGGCTGCGGATGCGGCGAGTTCGGGTCCGGTGGTGTCCGCGTAGGTCCAGAAGTGGGGGCGGTGGACCTCGACGGTGTCCAGCCAGCGGGACCACTGGCGGCCCTCGGCCGCATGGGATTCGGGACGACTGGACATCAGTCCGAGCCTGATGCCGTGCGCGTCGGTGACGGCACGCCACTGAGCCATCAACTCGGTGGCGGTGTCGTCCAGCATGTCGAGCCACGCACCGCGCCAGGGGTGGGGTTCGCCAGGTGCGCTGCAGGCAGCGACGAGTTCGGAGCGGGTGGGCGAAGCGCCCGTACGGGAGGCGAACTCGGCCAGGTGCAACGGGCAGAAGCAGCCGCCCCAGTCGAGCGGGGCGTGGTTGTGGAGGCGGATGTCGTCCTCGATCCACACGGTGGCGATGTCCTCGGCCGCGTACCGGCGCAGGGACTCGGCGAAGTACGCCCGCCAGGCAGGATCGAGGGGGCAGACCGTCACCTCGGCGGCCGTGCCGTGCTGGTCGACCATCGTCTGCCACGGCTCGCGGCGCATCCGGCCCCAGTCGTCGTGACCCAGCGTGTGACCGGGGTTGAGCGAGACGGCAACCCCCGCGGCCCGGAGCGCGGAGCGCCAGCCGCGGGTACGTTCCAGCCAGGAGCCTATGGCCGCCGGCCGCTCGTGGCCGTCGTTGAACTCCATCCCGAAGAAGAAGACGCAGATCTCGTCGGCCCGGCTGTCCTTGACCAGGCGGAGCATCCGCTCGGTGACCTCCGCAGGATCATCCGCGGGATCGACCTGCAAGCGCAGCATGTACCGGGTACCCACGTGAATCAGCCCTCTCGCCTGCCTGTCAGTACTCGGGTGCGGCGACTGCCCACCCGGTTCCAGGACAGAGCTTGATACTTAGAAGCTAAGCAGTCAAGTGACTGAGCGTGGAGCTTTCCGGAGCAGGCACTGCAGAGAATCTCCCGATCGCACCACGGAGGGCTCTTCGAGTGGTGGGGGTCGGGCAGCAGCCGGGCGGGCAGGCTGACACCGACCACGCCGAATCACCTCCCATGGCGTTCCAGAAAAGGTGACTTGAGAGGGTTTCACCCCGCCTCCCGGTCGCCGGATCGAGGCCGGTCCGGCGTTCACGGACGCGACCCGGATCTCGCTTCCCGCGCGCGGCGACGGAGGCACCGGCCGGCCCAGGACTCCGGTCGATCTCTCGCGCTCAAGACCCCACGGCTGAAGCCGGGCGAGTCCGCCTCGGCGGAGTTCGAGCTCACCGCGCTTCAGGACCGGCAATCCACGGACACCATCCATGCCACCGCCCGCACGGACGACTGGCAGGTGTCCGCGAAGCACGAGCTGCTCGTGTCGACGCTCCGGAGACCGGAACGCGCGTGCGGGGCGACACCCAAGCGCGGCGGCTGGAAGGGGCTGTACGGCGTCGACGGTCGGGAGATCGTCGGATTCAGGCGCACCGGCGCCGCAGGCGGCCGGCCTCGCGACGAGACGTTACGGCCGCGGACGCGAGGGGCAGGGTCTACGGCACCGTCCACACCTGCAGGTTCGATCAGGGTTTCCGGGTCTCGTGGACGGTGGAGGGCCGGGGGCACGATCGCCCTCAGGAAGGTGCCGGCCCCCATGCGGGGGCCAACGGCATCTTCGTCGGGTGACAACACGCCGGCGACTCATGGCGGTCGACCGCCATGAGTCGTCGGTTGCCCGGCAGGGAGTCGTCAGGCGAAACGGACTCCGAGTCCGCCGTCCACGGCCCAGTCCGCACCGGTGACGAAGGACGCCGCGTCGGAAGCCAGGAAGCACACCACCTCGGCCACCTCGTCGGCAGTGCCGATGCGGCCCAGTGGATGGACATCAAGTGCCTTCCGCTCGACGTCGCGGTCGGAGTGCTGGGCGAAGTACTCGTCGACGAGCGCGGTCCTGATATAGCCGGGGCTGACCGCGTTCACACGCACTCCGTGCTTCGCCACTTCCAAGGCCATCGACCGGGTCAGGCCGATGAGTCCGGACTTCGCCGCCGCGTAGGGGTACATGCCTTCGCAGGTGAGCTTGGCATGCAGGGAGGCAATGTTGACGATCGAGCCACTACCGCGCTCGATCATGGACGGCAGGGTGTGTTTGGCGCAGAGGAAAGCCGCCTTCAGGTCGACGTCGAAGACCTGGTCCCATTCGGCCTCGGTCATCGACACCGGGTCCGCGTACACATTGCGTCCCGCGTTGTTGACCAGGACGTCGATGCGCCCATACGCGGCAAGGACATCGGCCACCGCCCCGGACAGCGCCTGCCCGTCCGTGACGTCGACATGGGCGAACACGACCCGTCCGCCGTTCGCCGTGAGTTCCTCGCGGAGCGCGATCCCGGCTTTCTCCTCCAGGTCGAAAAACGCCACTGCGGCACCTTCACGCACTGCGGTCTCCACAATCGCCCGACCGATTCCGCGAGACCCTCCCGTCACCAGGACCACCCGATCCGTCAATCGGCCCATACATGCTCCTCCATGTCTCGAGGCTGCGTCCGCAGCCGTGCGGCCCTGGCACCGTGGGGCACCGGACATGCCTAACAGCTTAGCTGCTAAATAAACACGCTGATGCTGCCGTCTCGCGCCGTATCAGGCCGAGACCGGAAGACCGAAGGTGTGACCCGTCGACCGCACGTTATGTGCTCCGTCTGCAGCTGGGTCCCACCGACGCCCCAGAGGCGGTCGGTGACCGCCTGCCGGCCATGGCCCGCACGGCACCGCCCCTGGCGCCCTCTGCGGGGGCCCGGGCCCGTCGTCTCCGGATCGACCCCGACCGGGGGTGCAGGCTGCCGCAGGATGCGTCCGAGCCGGGCATCCTGATCCGTCCCCGAACCGAGTCCACCGTCTTCACCCGGGAACGGCGCAGGGCACTGCCCGCGGTACGGACAGTGCCCCACTGTTCGGCCGTGCTGCGCGACGCCTGCAGGGGTCTTTCGTTTGGATCAGGCTGGAGCGGGGGCTGGTGCGTGCAGCTGCAAGGCGGAGGAAGGAGCCGACGCGGAGCGTCGGGCACTGACGACAACACGGCAGATGTGCGTGCCGGCCCCCGCGAGCCCAGCATGATCCAAACGAGAGGCCCTAGTCCTGCGTGAGCACGTTCAGTTCGGCCGCACCGGCCCAGGGCCGGCCGTTCACCGAGCTCAGGGCGACGAGCTTGACGAACTCGGCGGTGCGTCCGCCGAGCGGGACGGTCTGTTCGTCAGCGCTGTCGGGCCAGGCGCCCTTCGCGACAGGCTGGCCCCAGTTCTGGCCGTCGGCCGAGAGGTAGACCTCGTAATCCTTGATCCGGTCGTTGGCCTGGTTCTGGCGAGGCAGGTACGTGAACTCCTTGAGGGTGTACGAGTCGCCCAGGTCGAGCGTGATGTGGTGCGGGTAGTCCGGGGACGACGCCGACCACGCGGTCCCCCACCAGGTGGCGGGGTCTCCGTCAAGGGCGTTGGTGGCCGGGGTGTTCTCCCCCTCCGTCTCTTGGCTGTCGACATCCACGACCTTGATCTGGTCCTGCGGCAGGTAGTCGGGCGGCACGGTGCCGACCTGGACGGCGGCCCTGGCCGACGACTTCTTCTCACCCGCGGTGTAGGACGCCCTGGCGTCCAGGGTGAAACTTCCGGCGGGGATACCGGGCTTCGGGGTGACCGTCCACGTCACCTTGCCGGTGGCGCCCGGTGCGACGGAGGCGAGCGTGTCCGAGGTCTCGGGCTGCGCGGTCCAGCCCTCGGGGACGGTCAGTTCGGTCCTCACCTCGGTGGCGGCAATCCGCTCGCCGTTGGTGAAGGCCACATCCACCTTGTTGGACGCGCCCGGCACGAGCTTGCCCGACTTCGGCTGAACGGCGAGCGTCGCGCAGGAGGCCGCCTCGTCCGTCTCGCCCAGATCGGTCACGGTGAAGTCGTCCATGACGAAGTCGGCCTGGTCGGGGGCGGATCCGACCTTGCGGATGCCGACGTAGTAGTCGCCGCAGTCGCCCGCGGTGAACTCGTGGTCGTAGCGGGCAGTGGTGCGCTGCTGCCCGAAGAGGGTCTGCTGCGTCTCGGTCGTCCTGGCACCGGTCGCGGCGAGCCGGTCGTACCCGGTGGACAGGGCGTACTGGCCGGCGACGGCGTTCTGGTAGTCGAAGGAGACCCGGTAGCGGTGACCGGGCTCGAACCGCACGGTCTGCGGAATCGTCCGGTAGATGAGCTGGGCGCCCTCCTCGTGGGACTTCAGCGAGTGGTCGCCGTCGAGGGTCTGGTCGGTGAGCTGGCCGTTCCAGCCGGCCTGGGTGTACGGGGCGTGCTTCTCGGAGCGCACGGTACGGATGTCTCCGGGCTCGGTCTGCACGAACGGGCCCCAGCCCTGCTCGTTGTCCTCGAAGTCCCAGTGCGCAACGGTGCCGGCCTCCTCGGACTTGGTCGTCTCCATGACGCGCACGTCGTCGAGCTTGACCTCCGCGTCGCCCGCGGCGGCTGCGACCTTCAGCTGCGCCGTCGCGGCCGTAGCGGTGAAGCGGACGGTGATCCGCTGGAAGTAGGTGCCGCCCTTCTCGTCGATGCCGACGGCGTCCTTGGCCGTGGAGCGGTCGACCCAGTTCTCGGCACCGCCCGCGGTGAGCGTGACCTTGCGGGTCCTGCCGGGCTGAACCTGGGCCCAGACCGAGGCGGCGTAGCGCTTCCCCCGGGTCAGGTCGCGCAGCGTCGTGGTCAGGCCGGTCCCGGTGCCGGAGCCGGGGATGACCGCCTCGTACTGGCCGAGCGCGTTCCGCTTGACGGAGGCGGGGCCGTCAGTCCGCCAGCCCTCGAGCGTACCGGAGTTGAAGCCGGGGTCGGTGACATGGGAGCCCTGGCCGAAGGCAGCCTGCTGGGACTTCTTGGTGTCGTTGCGGTAGAGGACGTAAGGCTGCCCCTTCTCCGCCGTGATGGTGACCTTGCCATCCTTGACGGGGAGCGCACCGACCTTGACCCGGCCCTGGTCGGTCAGCTTGTACAGGGTGACCGAGTCCTCGTTCTTCCACTGCTTGGGCACCGGCCAGGTGCTGGTGCCGCCGGCCGGGTTCCAGTGGTAGGCCTTGTCGCCGGTCCAGGGGAGCAGATACGCACTGCCGTCCTGCACCTTGTCGTCGCCGACGAACACCTGGCGGGTGCCGGAGGCGTCGGTGACGCGGACACCTCCGGTGAGCTTCACCTCATGGTCGGTCCACTCGGTGATCTGCTGCTTCTGGAGAAACTTGGCGGGGAGATTACGGTTCCAGATGTTGGCGTAGAACGCCGTCCAGTCGTTCTGGTTGCCCCAGCCCTCCCACTCCTTGATGTTCGCGGAGCCGAGCAGCGGGTTGTCGATCCAGACGTCCTTCTCGCCGTTGCGGATGAAGCGGATGACCTTGGAGTTGATGCCGCGATTGGCATCGCCGCCGTAGCTCGGTTCATTCGCCCAGTGCGACCAGAGGGAGGAGCGCTCCATCTTGTCGCCCCACTCGGTGCCGAGCTGCCAGCCCTGCTTGCGCAGCTCGGTCTGAAGCCGGTCCGACTTCCAGCCGTGGCTGTAATAGACGTCCATGTAGAGGAACTTGAGGTTGGGGTCGGTCTCGTCGCGCAGTTGCTGGAACCGCTTGGCGATGTCACCGCTGGTGAGGTCGCGACGCTGGTCGATGTAGTACGACTGGCCGAGCCAGTCCCAGCCCTTGGCCTTGGCGTCGACCAGCGTGTCGCTGAACGCCTTGGCCTCCGGGTACGCCTCGGTGGAGTTGACGTGGACGCCAAAGGACGCCCCCCACTTCTTGCCTTCCGCTGCCAGGGTGTTGAGGTCGGCAAGACCGCCGGCCCGCGTGTTGTAGTTGCCGCCGTAGTCGGGGTGGGCGGAGTCGTGACCCTCCTGCGCGTATCCCTTGAGGATGGCGAGCTGACCCAGGCCGTCCGTGGCGAGCGAGATGCGCTTGACGTTGTCGAGGGTCTTCAGGAAGGGGTTGCTCGCGTAGCTGGCGAAGTTGAACGGGATGTGGGTGACGACCCGGTCCGGAGTCTCGTCGGAGCCCTTGGCCTTGACTCCGATCGAGCGGAAGGCGATGGCGCCGTCCTGCCAGTCGACCTTGTCATCGGTGTTGCGGTCGCCGGTCACGACGATCTTCGCCCAGGGCAGCTCCTCGGTGAAGGGTGACCCCTTGGCCCGGTAGGTCCACTGGCCGCTGGAGACGCCGACCTCGGTGGTTCCGGCGGTCTTGACAGCCTGGCGCTGGACCCGGGTGTTCTCACTGGAGGCCTCGTCCTGCACGGAGTTGGTCTCGATCGCGGCGGCCAGCCGGTCGGTGTTGACGATCGCGTACGCCGACCCCTGCGGCGTCGCGTCGGCGGGCGTGTCGTCCGTGACCCGGGTGAAGGTGTCGCCCGTGCCGTTCTTGTCGGGATCGACGCGGGCCGCCGTGACGTGTGCGCCGGGTTGGTCTCCGCGCACGGACAGGAGATTGTGGCCGGGAATGCTGATCGTCGAGACCCGGAACGCATCGGTGTCGGTGATCTTGTCTATCCGGAAGGTGACCTGGGAGCTGTCCACGGCGATGTGCGCGTCGATGCGCAGGCCGTCCAGACCGGGGAACGTGAGCCGATAGCGGACGGTCGAGCCGTCGACGGTCGCCACGCCTTCGGCCCGGTAGGACGTGCCGTTGAGAACCACCGCGTCGAGTGGCTCGGCGCGGCCGCCGAGTACGGCGCCGGTGGCCCGGTCCGTGTAGTCGACGATGTAAGGGAACTGGGCACCGGTCCGCACCCGCAGGCTGCCGGACTCGATGACGGGTGAGGCGCCGACCCCGTTCGTCGTGCGCGCGGTGTCGGTCGCTGCAGTGGCCGGCGTGACGACGGCGGGCGACACCGTCAGCACGGCCGCCAGGAAGAGACCCGCTTGTGAGAATCTTTGCATGGACACTACTTAGCAGTTAAGCAGTTATGTTGCCAGAGGTCGGACCGCATGGATTCCATCGCCCGGCCGACCGCCGGCATCCGCAGCAACGACCGGGGCGCCTGGAGGCGCTGGTCAGCTATCTGCCTAGCTGCTAAGTTGCTGATCGTGGAAACCGAAGAGAATCTGCGCAGCCGTGAGTGGTTCGGCGGGGACATAAAGAACGGCTTCATCGCCCGGCACCATCTGCGGGCCACCGGACTCGGCTCGTGGGCCTTCGACGGGCGCCCCGTCGTCGGCATCTGCCAGTCCGCCTCCGATCTCACGCCGTGCAACCGGCATTTGACCGGGGTGGCGGACGCGGTTCGGCGAGGCATCCTCCGGGCCGGTGGCGTACCGCTGGAATTTCCCGTGTTCTCCCCGGGAGAACCCTTCCTGCGACCGTCCTCGATGATGTACCGGAACCTGATGGCCATCGACGTCGAGGAGGCGTTGCGGGCCAACCCGCTCGACGCCTGCGTCCTGCTGACCGGTTGCGACAAGACGACGCCGGCGGCCCTGATGGGCGCCGCCAGCGCCGACCTGCCGTCGATCGTTCTGACCGGCGGTCCCATGCTCAACGGGCGTTTCCGCGGCAAGGCGGTCGGCTCGGGCACCGACATCTGGCGGATGACCGAGGAACTGCGGGCCGGACGCATCGAGGAGGCGGAGTTCACCGAGTTCGAGTCCTGCCTGAACCGCTCGGCCGGGCACTGCATGACCATGGGCACCGCCTCCACCATGGCCTGCCTCGCAGAGGCGCTCGGCATGATGCTGCCCGGCGGCGCCGCGCTGCCGGCCGTCGACGCACGTCGCACCGTGCTGGCCGAGGAGACCGGGGTGCGCGCCGTCGAGATGGCCCGGGCGGGGCTGCGCCCCTCGCAGATCATGACCCGCGAGGCCTTCGAGAACGCCGTCGTGGTCAACGCCGCGATCGGCGGCTCCACCAACGCCGTGCTGCACCTGCTCGCGATCGCGGGCCGGGCCGGCGTTCCGCTCGGCCTCGACGAATTCGACCTGCTGGCCCGCCGGGTGCCTCTCCTGGTCGACCTGATGCCCAGCGGACGCTTCCTGATGGAGGAGTTCGCTTACGCGGGCGGTGTGCCCGCCCTCGTCACCCGTATCACCGGACTGCTGCACTCGTCCCCGGTCACCGTCACCGGCAAGCCTCTTGTCGAGGAATGCGCCGGCGCCGAGGTACACGACGACACGGTCATCCGTCCGCTCACCGACCCCGTGCAGGAGGCCGGCAGCGGCATCGCGGTACTGCGCGGCACTCTGGCCCCCGGCGGAGCGGTGGTCAAGCAGTCCGCGGCCTCGCCCGACCTGCTGGTCCACGAAGGCCCCGCGCTGGTATTCGACTCCTTGGAGGAGTACACGGCCGTCATCGACGACCCCGAACTCGACGTCACCGCCGACACCGTGCTGGTGGTACGTGGCATGGGGCCACGCGGCTATCCCGGGATGCCGGAGTCCGGCAACCTGCCGCTTCCCCGCAAGCTCCTCGAAGCCGGTGTCACCGACCTCGTCCGGATCAGCGACGCCCGGATGAGCGGCACCGCGTACGGTGCCTGCGTGCTGCACGTGGCCCCCGAGGCCGCCGTCGGAGGCCCCCTCGCGCTGGTACGCACCGGCGACCGGATCCTGTTCGACGTACCCGCCCGCCGTCTCGACCTGCTGGTCGATCCGCAGGAACTGGAGGCACGACGGGCTGCCTGGTCTCCCCCGGCACCCGCCGCCGAACGTGGCTGGACCAAACTGCACATCGACCACGTCCTCCAGGCGGACCAGGGCGTGGACCTGGACTTCCTGACCGGTTCCAGCGGCAACGCGGTGCCCAGGAAGGCGTTCTGACATGATCAGCGGAGTCATCCCGGTCCTGGAGGTCCCGTTCCACGACGACGGGTCGCTCGATCTGCCGGGCTTCGACCGGGTGGTGGACGCGGTGCTCGGCAACGGCGTCACCGCGGTGATGTTCCCCGGGTACGCATCGGAGTTCCACAAACTCACCACCGCCGAACGAGATCAGCTCACCGACCGGATGCTCGGCGCGACCACCGGTGTGCCCGGCTTCACCACGATCGTCTCGGTGACGGATCACGCCACTCCCGTCGCCGTCGCAGCCGCACGGCGCGCGGCCGAACGCGGTGCGGGCGCGATCAACCTGCTGCCGCCCTATCTGCTCGGCCCGTCCCGGGACGCCGTTCTCGCACACCTGGCCGCCGTCCTGGACGCCGTCGCGCCGGTCCCGGTCGTCCTGCAATACGCCCCCGCCCAGACCGGCACCAGCCTGGACGCCGCCGCGATCGACACGCTCGCCGCCGCGCATCCCAACCTCGGCCACGTCAAGGTGGAGTCCGCCCCGCCGGGTCGGCTGATCAGCGCCCTGAAGCTCCCCTCCCTGGTTGGCTACGCGGGTCTCCAACTGCCCGACGCACTACGGCGCGGAGCGGTCGGTGTACAGCCCGGTTGCTCGTTCACCGAGATCTACCAGGAGATCTGGCGCCGATGGACGTCCGGTGACCAGTTGTCCGCGCTCGCCCTGCATCGAGCGCTACTTCCCTACCTCTCGTACTGGATGCAGCACGTCGAGTTGATCATTGCCGCCGAGAAGGCGATCTCGGTACGCCGGGGCTGGTTCACCTCCGACCACTGCCGGGCACCGGGCTGGACGCTGGATGCCGAGGAGCGCGCCATGGTCGGCCGTTTCATGGCCGAGTTCGAGGAGTACCTGCCATGCCCGAAGTAATCACCTTCGGCGAAGCAATGGTTGTCCTCCACGGGCCCCCCGGCGTGCCGTTGTCCGAGGCGACCGGGTTCACCCGCGGCGTGGCTGGCGCGGAGGCCAACGTAGCGGTGGGGCTCGCGCGACTGGGCCATGAGGCCGCCTGGTTCGGCCGGACCGGCGACGACGCCTTCGGCGATGTCGTTCTGCGCACGCTGCGCGGTGAGGGCGTGGACGTCTCACGCGCCAGCCTGGATCCGAAGGCCCCGACGGGACTTCTCGTACGCGACTGCCACAGCAGCCGGCGCATCTCTGTGGCGTACTACCGGGCCGGCTCGGCCGGCAGCCGGCTGGACCCCACGGACGTGGACACCTCATGGCTGGCCGGCGCCCGGGTGTTGCACAGCACCGGCATCACCCCCGCGCTGTCCGACTCGGCCCGCGAAGCGACCCACCGGGCGGTGGACGCCGCCCGGGCTGCCGGGGTGACCGTCAGTCTCGACCCCAACATACGGCTCAAGTTGGCCGGTCCGGAGCGCTGGCGCGAACTGTTGCGGCCCCTGGCCGGCTCCGCCGACCTGGTGCTGACCGGTGAGGACGAGGCCGAACTCGTCAGCGGGCGCACCAAGGAGGCAGCGGTCGACTGGTTCCTGGAGCAGGGGGCAGAACTGGTCGTGGTCAAGCGCGGAGCACTCGGGGCGACGGCCACCGACGGCGTATCACGGTGGGAGATCCCCGTGTGGCCGGTGACCGCGATGGACCCGGTCGGCGCCGGAGACGCCTTCGATGCCGGGTTCCTGTCCGGCCGGCTGCGCGGTCTGGATGTCCCGCAGTCGCTGGGCCTGGCGGCCAGGGTGGCCGCCATGGTGGTCGCCTCGCCCGGCGACCTGCCGGGCCTGCCGCGCCTCGCCGAACTCTCGGGGCCCGGTGACGCGGACCGTTGAGCGCGACGTATGCGCACCGATCACTACGGGCGCCGGTGTCACGACGCCCCGGAACGACAGGAGGTGCGGGCATGTACCGCTGGAACGTGATGGACCGGGTGGCGAGGCGCGGTGTCGTGGGCATCGTGCGGGCCACCGACGCCCAGGCGGCGGAGAAGACCGCACTGCAGGTGGTGGACAACGGACTCGATGTCGTCGAGATCTCGCTCACCACTCCCGGTGCCCTGGACGCGATCGCCCGGGTGGCGACGGCCAGGCCCGATGCGGTGATCGGAGCGGGAACCGTACTGGACAAGACCTCCGCCCGGCTGGCGGCACTTGCCGGGGCGCGCTTCCTGGTGTGCCCCTCGCTGCATCCCGCGGTACTCGCCTGTGGGCACCGCTACGGGCTCGCAGTCCTCCCCGGCGCAGCGAGCGCCACCGAGATCGTGACGGCCCTCGAGGCGGGGGCGGATGCCGTAAAACTGTTCCCGGCCCGTGCGTTCACCCCGGGTGTGCTGCGCGATCTGCTCCAGGCGCTCCCCCAGGCCCCGGTCGTACCCACCGGTGGTGTGGACGCCGCCTCGGCGTCGGAGTGGATCGCGGCCGGAGCGATCGCGGTCGGCGTAGGTGGCGCCCTCGCTTCGGGCGGTGCCGAAACCGTGCGCGGTCTGCTGGAATCCGTCACCGATGCGCGCCGGCCGTCTGACGGGGTCGGCTGACCGGCCCGCTCCCTACGTTCCCCTCAGCCAAGGCCACATGCGAGGACACCGAGCCGGAGCAGGCCATGCACCCGGCGATAAGCTGGGGTGCCTAGCAGTTACCTCGAAGGAGTCCCGACGTGGCAGTGCGCCGCACCACGCTGTTCGATCAGGTCGCGAGCGAGATCATCACCCTGATCGAGGAGAGGGGACTCAAGCCGGGCGACGACGTACCCCCGGAGGGCGAGCTCGCCGCCCGCTTCGGGGTCAACCGGCTTGCGGTGCGCGAGGCGATCCGGGCGCTGGCCGCCCGGGAGATCCTGGTCTCCAGTCAGGGACGGCCGGCCCGGGTCAATGTTCCGACGGCTCGAGTCTTCGGCCAGATCCTGGGGTTCCGCCTGCGCCAGCAGTCGCTGGTCTTCGACGACGTGCTGGACGCCCGCGGTGCGATCGAGGGGGCCTTGGTCTCGCGTGCCGCGGTGCGGGTGAGCGCGGGCGAGGCCACCACGGACGCCGCGGCCGCCCTGCTGGACGAAATGGCGCAGGCCACCGCCGACCGTGAACGGTTCGTGGCGCTCGACCTCGCGTTCCATCACGAGATCGCCAGAATGGCGGACAACGGAATTCTGGAACTGGTACTGGAGTCGCTCTCGGACGTCCTCGCCGCGCATCGGCTGGCGAGTTACGAGGGGCGCTCCCGTCGCGGCGACAGCCAGCAGGCGACCATCACCGCCCATCGCAGAATCCTGGACGCCATCGCGGCAGGTGATCCGCAGGAGGCCGTCGCAGCCATGGCGGCGCACCTCAGTGAGACCGGCGAGGACCTGGGCGCCACGCTCTGAGAACCGACTCTGCCTCAGCATCCGAGGTCTGACCGCGGACCAGACGGTTCGCCATGGGCGTCGGAATCACCGCCGGCCTCGCGCTCGCGGCCATGACGCTCACCACGCTCGCCCGGAAGAACGTCGTGGACGGCGTCGCCACCTTCCGCATGCAGCCCGGCTCCTACGACCGTGTTCGGAATCGTCTGCACGATGGACTCCTGCGGACAGTTCGTCTCGGACACGGGCCGAGCAGGGGCGCCTCGTCGCGCAGCCGGGCCGCCAAGGAGGACAGCGGCTCGGTCTCCTCCATGGCAGCCGCGCACCGGCTCACCGGCGAAGGCCACTGGCTCGTCACCGGAATCCTGCTCTCCCTGCGCCCCACGCCCGAAGCCACCCAGGCCAAGGCGCGCCAGCGCATCGTCGGCAACACCCTCGGCGGCATCGCCGCCGCACTGGTCCTCCTGACCCACCCCGGGCCCTGGGCGGTCACGGCCACGGTCGCCGCCACGAGCACACTCGCCTACGCCCTCAGACCCGCCAATTACCTCTACTGGTGCCTCGCCTTCCCCCTTCTGCTGCTCCTTCTCGCCGACTTCGACCGGCCCACGCCCTGGTACACGGCCGCGGTACGGGCGGGCCTGGTACTGGTCGGAGCCGTCGTCGCCTCACGCCGGCTGTGGCCACCGACCCAGACGCTCGGATCCGCCAACTGAAGCGCTGAGATCGGTAAGAGGCCCTCGGCCGGCAGGCCCGGCGGCTCTACGAGCACGCGATGCTCTACGGAATCACTCCCGGCGCCCACCCCCGCCCGAAGGCAAGAAGGCCTTCGCCCGTGCGGTGACGTGGCTGCGGCGCAACCGCTGCCTGCTGCCGGGAGACACCCCGCCGGCCCAGCCGCGTCCGCCGCGGCCGACGCGGTGGCGCGGGCCACATCGACCGAAGAAGCCCTCCCGCCGTTCCACAGCGTCGTGCTGCCGGTCAAGGACCTTGTCGACGTTGCCCGATGGCCCACCGCCCATGGATCCGCCAGAAGGCGCCTTACCTGGTGCTTTACCCAGGCGAGACGCCTTCCGGGACCGACGGTCCTTCTGCTGCCCGAGCCCCCGCCGGACGGCACCCCTCTGCGACGCTCAACCCGCGAACCGGGCCATCCACGCCTCGACATCGTCCGCCGACCGCGGCAGGCCCGCCGACAGGTTCTCGTGGCCGTCATCGGTGACGACCAGGTCGTCCTCGATCCGGACGCCGATGCCGCGCCACTCCTCGGGCACGGTGAGATCGTCCGGCTGAAAGTACAGGCCGGGCTCGACGGTGAGGACCATGCCCGCCTCCAGCACGCCGTCGACGTAATCCTCGTTCCGGGCCTGCGCACAGTCATGCACGTCCAGACCGAGCATGTGACCGGTGCCCGCCATGGTGAAGCGGCGCTGGAGGCCGAGTTCGTACGCGCGTTCGGCCGGGCCTTCGATGAAGCCCCACTCGACCAGCTGTTCCGCCAGGTATCGCTGGGACGCCTCGTGGAAGTCGCGGTACGCGGCGCCCGGCTTGACGGCTGCCATGCCGGCTTCCTGGGCCGCGCACACCGCGTCGTAGACCTTGCGCTGCAGAGGCGTGAAGGTGCCGCTGATCGGCAGCGTGCGCGTGACGTCGGCGGTGTAGAGCGTGTGCGTCTCCACACCGGCATCGAGCAGGAGCAGGTCCCCCGGCCGCACCGGACCGTCGTTGTCCGTCCAGTGCATGATCGTGGCGTGCTCGCCCGCGGCGCAGATCGAGCCGTAGCCGACGGCATTCCCCTCGAGGCGTGCACGGCGGAAGAACGTGCCCTCGATCCACCGCTCGGACGACGCGATCGCCCCCGAGAGCTCACCGATCACATCGGTGAATCCGCGTACCGTGGAGTCCACGGCCTTGCGGAGCTCGGCGATCTCCCAGTCGTCCTTGACGAGGCGGAGATCGCTGAGCGCCTCTTCCAGTTCGGCGTCGCGCTCCTCATCCGTGGTGACGGCGGCTTCCAGGGACGGGTCGAGACCCCGGACGATCCGGGTCGGCGCACCGGAGGCGGCGGCCAGGTCGCCCGCCGCCGTGCGGACGTCCCGGCAGGGCAGACCGAGCACCAGCTCCGACTCGGCGAGGGAGCGGCGCCGGCCCATCCACAGTTCAGCCGTGGCACCGGTCCAGAACTCGTCGTTGTCCCTGCTGTCCCGCGGCAGCTGGTAGCAGTAGGCGTCATGGCCGCCGTCCGCTCGGGGTTCGAGGACGAGAGCGCCGTCCCGGGCCTGGTCTCCGGCCATGTGCACGTAGCCCGAGTACGGCCGGAACGGGTAGTTGTCGTCGTTCGAACGGACCTTGAGACTCCCCGAGGGAATCACGAGGCGTTCGCCCGGAAAGCGCGCGGAGAGCGCGGCGCGGCGACGGGCAGCATACGGAGCCTGCTCGCCGAGCCGCAGGTCCTGCCGCTCGGTGTCCGCCCACCCCGTCCGCATCAGAGCGGACAGTTCCTCGGAGATCCCTGAGTAGAGACCGTTCTTTCGGCCTTTCGCCACGGCGTACACCTTCTTCTGGGTGGATTCCTCAGCGGCGCTGGGCAGAGTGAGCCGTACGGACAGGTCTGCTCCCGGTGCAGCTCGTGCCCCCTCGCCGCCGCCGGTCGTCGGCGGCTCCCGGACGGTACCCCGTACCGCGCGTGCTCGGTGCCGAAGAGTGCCACTGGCACTGATCGGCCATAGCCCCGACCGGAGCCGTCGATAATGCGACGTATGACGAACGAGAAACTCGGCGAGGCCCTTCGGCTTCTGGGCATCGGTCACGCGGCGGGCCAGGTCTATCTGGCACTGCTTGAACTGGCCCCCGCTCCGCTGAGTGCGATCGCGGCTGCTGCCGACCTGGACGGTGCGGAACTGGCCACGGCATACGGCGCACTGGTCGACGCCGGTCTGGCCAGTGCCGCCGAGGAGAGCGGGGACGTGGTGGCCCCGGTTCCGCCGACCGCAGGCCTGGAAATCCTCGCCCGGCACCGCGCGGCCGAGGTCGAGGAGTCGCGCATCACCGTCGGGGGCGCGTTCGAGTCCTTCCGACGACAGCGGCTCGCCGCGTACAACGACAATCTCGTCGAGGTCGTCACCGGCGACGCCATCGGTCCCAGGATTCGTCACGCATGGGCCAGCGCCCGCGATCAGATCCGGCAGTTCGAGTCACCGCCGTACTTCCCCTTGGCCGAGGCCACGGACGACGCGCTGGCTACGCTCGCTCGCGGTGTGACGCAGCGTGTCGTGTACTCACAGGCGTCGCTGGAGCACCCGGGCCACCTGAAGGATGTCATCGAACCGTGCATCAACGCGGGCGAACAGGCCAGGGCCCTGCCGTCGGTGCCGGTCAAACTCGTGATCATCGACGAGGCGTACGCACTCGTGTCGTTGTCGATCAAGGAGGCGGATGTACACAACACCATGCTGGTCGTGCAGCCATGCGGCCTGTTCTCCGCACTCGTGGCGCTGTTCGAGCAGTCCTGGCAGAACGCCCTGCCGTTCCACGGCCGCACCACTCGCCCAGGCGGCCTGCCCCCCTCCGACCGCCGCCTGCTGTGGCTCCTCGCGGGCGGCGCGAGCGACGACATCATCGCCCGCGAGTTGGGAATCAGCCGCCGCACGCTGTTCCGCCGCCTGCAGGTCCTGATGGCCCAACTGGGCGCCGCGAACCGCTTCCAGATGGCCTTGCAGGCACAACGCAGCGGATGGTTGTGACCGGCACACTGCGGCCGCTGCCCGCCGCGCCCGCGGCCCGGATTCTGGATCACGCCGTGACGCCAACTCGCCGTAGAAACAGGCAGATTGAATGTTTGGCGACGGAAGTTTGATTGTGTGACGCCTCCTTGACAGCAGACGTTGCGCCACTTGAGGATCAGTGTGCCTTCACTGACCGGTGGGGGCTCAGTTTTGAGCGATACAAGGGGGTTTTCGTATGTCCGCGATCGTTTCCACGCTCAAGCACACGAAGTACGTCATGGGTTCCCTGGCTGCGGTGCTGTTCACGAACTGTCCCAGCTGACGCGGGAACGGGGTGGGCGGCCATGGCCGCCCACCCCGGCATGGTGAGGGGTCGGGACGGGCGGGGGAGGACCATGTTCGACGCGGGGATACGGCAGTTCCGGATGGCGCTGGCCATGGTGCTCGGCCGTCCGATCAATGTTCGCTCTGCCGAAAGGCTCGTCGACGACGCGCTGGCGACACTTGCCGAGTTCGGCTCCCCCGGCGAGGACGTCGAACAGCTGCTGCGCGGCGCCGCCGCAGACCCGCAGATGCGTACCGACCTCACGAACAAGGCCCTGCGCCGTACCGCGATACGCCTCGCGGCCAAGTCGCCCTTCTACGCCGACCACTTCGCAGCAGCACGAGTCGACCCGGCCGCACTGACCATCGAGAACATCACCACCGTACCCGTCACCACCAAGGCCGACCTGGCCGAGCGGGGCCGCGACTTCCTGTGCAGCGAGCCCTTCCTCGCTTCCCGGACCACCGGGACGACGGGCCGGCCCACCGAGGTCTGGTACTCCCGCTACGAGGAACGCCTGTGGCCCGCGCTCGTCGCCCTCTCCCAGGTGCTGCGCGGCACCGTCCGTACCACCGACCTGGTCCAGTTCAGCATCAGCTCCCGGGCGACCGGCACGGCGTACGCGGAGATGCAGGTCGCCCGCCTGGCAGGGGCGGAGATCCGCATGGTGGGGCTGGTGCCACCGGCGGAGACGCTGGACCTCATGGCGGGAACCGGCGCATCGGCGCCGACCCTGATGGTCACCTACCCGAGCTATCTGGGACAGCTGACCCAGCTGGCGCGTGAACGGGGACTCGGCCCCGCGGACTTCCGGCTGCGCCGCATCAACGTCGGCAGCGAAGTGCTCTCGCCCGCACTTGCGGAGGCCGCCGAAAAGACCTTCGGCGCCCCCGTCCACGACGGATACGGCATGACCGAGGTGACACCGGTGGCCGGCGCGATCTGCCGGCAGCGGCACCTTCACATCGACGCCGGCATCGGCCTGGTGGAGGTGTGCGACCTCGACACCGGGGCACCGGCCGCACCCGGAGCGCTCGGCACGATCGTCGCCACTCCCTTCTACCCGTACCGGGAGTGCATGCCGCTCTTCCGCTACGACACCCGAGACCTGGTGCGGCAGTTGCCCGACACACCGCTCACCTGCGAGATGGCGAACGTGCCGGCGACCTCGCACATCCTCGGAAAGGCGGACCATGTGCTGCACGCCCAGGACGGCCCGGTGACCCCGCGCGAGATCATCGAGGTCCTCGACGCGCTGCCCGGCGCGTGCTGGCCCGTGCGCCACCGTGCCGATGTGGTGGACGGGCGGCTGCATGTGGAGGTGGCCGCCTCATCCGTGCCGGAGACGAGCGACATCGCGCGTCACTTCGTCGAGGCCGGCCTCGACGCCACCGTCGACGTCGTACCCGGAGACGGACGTGAGCTGCGGCGCTACCGCTGCGATCTGGTCGAGAACAGCTTCGCCTCCGCCGGGCGGCCCGCATGACCGCCGCACAGAGCGCGTTCTTCGTCCTCGTGACCCTCGCCGTCGCCCTGGGCGTCTCGCTCGCCTCGGTCGCCTACTTCCAGCGGGTCACCCTGCCCCGGCCGGCCGTCGGCGCGTTCAACGGCAACGACATGGTCATCATGATGGGCTTCGTCGTCGTACTGCCCTTCCTGTACCTCTCTCTTCCGGGCTGGCTGCTGCCGCCCGTGCTGGGGCTGACTCTGGCCGGTGGTCTCGTGGTCGGCTACGGGCCGGTCGTTCGCCGGGGAACGGTGCGCTGGTCGCTCATCGCCGGTCTGCTGGTCGCCGACTGGCTCACCGCGCGCAGCGCCGCGGACGATCCCACCCATGCCACGCCGTACTGGCTGGTCAACAGCCTGGTCATCATGCTGATGGCGGTCGGCGCCGCCAACCTCAACGCGCAGGGCGGCCTGAAACTGCGGCACGTCTCCCGGTTCGCGCTGGCGCTCGCCGTGTACGACCTGTTCTTCGCCACCGTCGTCCCCCTCACCCAGAAGCTGTTCGACGCGGTGCAGGGCTACGCCTTCGCACCGTCGGCGGGGCTGCGCGTCGGCGAGTTCGGCGCCGTCGTGGGCATGGGCGACCTCCTGGTGTACGCCCTCTTCACCACCGTGGCCTACAAGGCGTACGGACGAGCGGGGCTGACCTGGGCTCTTGGGCTGGTCGCCGTGTTCGGCGCGCTCGTCCCGACGCTGACACCCGTCACGGTCGAGGCGCTCACCGGACACCTTCCGCAGATCGTGCCCGCGCAGATCTTCTTCGGCCCGGCCGCGTTCTGCGGGTACCTCGTGCTGCGGCGGCGCGGTCCGGAGCGACGCATGGCCGACGTCAGGCCGCCCGCGCGGTTCGTGACAGCCCACGGACAGCAGGAGCCCGCGAGCCCGGCCACCGCCGACGAGCCCTGGGAGCTTTCCCCGGGCGAACGCTCCCAGGTCGGCAGCTGACCGAACCAGGTGGGCCTGCGGTGTCGGGATCAGTGGTGGAGCAGCTCCTTCATCGCCGAACGGAGGGGCTGACTTCGGCGAGAACGACGAAGGCGTGCACTGCGGGAGGGGCAGTTCGGGTCGCTTCATACGCCTGGAGAAATCAGGTCCGCACCGTCGAGGCCACGCCGGGCGGGGGTGAGGAATCACCGAACCGGCATGTCGAGTTCACGCCGATCACGGGCTGTCGCCCGCCAACGGCACTTCGGTCCCCGGGCGACCGAGAACACTGGTGATGTAGTCCGCCACAGCCGCCTCCAGACCGATGTCCAGCTGGGCGCGCTCGGACATGTACCACCGGTGTTCCAACAGCTCGTGATAGAGCTCGGCCGGGTCCATGGAACTCCGGAGTTCCTGCGGAACAGCACGGATCGTAGGTCTGAACACCTCGCGGACCCAGCGGTGCGCAAGCACCTCCGCACGGGCGCCGAGCGGGTCGCCCGGCGCATAGTCCTCCTGTGTCGCCATCCAGCTCTCAAGGTCGTTGAGGAGTCGTCGGGCCTGGTTCTCCTCGGCGTCGAGCCCGGTGAGGCGCAGCAACTGGCGTTGATGATGGCCTGCGTCGACGACCTTGGGGACGAACGTGATCGTGTCGCCGTTCGGGGAGTTGGCGATCTGCATCTCGGCGACGTCGAAGCCGAGGTCGTTGAGCCGGCGCATGCGACGTTCGATGTAGTGATACTTGCCGGCCGGATAGACCGAGGTACGAGTCAGCTCATTCCACAGTTCACCGTACCGTCGGCAGATCTCAGCGCCGAAAGTGATCGGATCCACCGAGGGATGGAGCGCACCCGCGGCCTCCAGGTCCAGCATCTCTCCGCTGATGTTCACCCGGGCCAGATCGATGTCGTATTCACGCTGCCCTGTGCTGAGCCGGCTGTGCACCTCGCCCGTCTCCGCATCCACGAGGTAGGCGGCATAGGCGCCGGCGTCCCGGCGGAAGAGTGTGTTGGACAGAGAGCAGTCGCCCCAGGCGAAGCCCGCCAGGTGCAGCCGGACCAGCAGTACGGCGAGTGCGTCCATGAGCCGGTGCACCGTGGTCGGGCGCATCGTCGTCTCGAACATCGAGCGGTAGGGCAGGGACCCTTTGAGATGACGAGTGATCAGCACCGGCTCCAGCGGTGCCCCGTCGGTGCCGGTGCGCCCGGTGACCACCGCGAGCGGGTCCACCGCGGGTATCCCGAGCCGGGCCAGGGTACGCAACAGCTCGTACTCGCGTACCGCCGGCCGTTCGGCGAGCTCCTTGACGGCCACCACGTCGGACCCCGCCCGTGCATAGCGCACGACGTGGCGGGAGATGCCGCGCGGCAGCGTCACCAGGTGCTTCTCCGGCCATTCTTCGAGCGGCAGGTGCCAGGGCAATTCGAGAAGGAGCGCGGGGTGTTCGGGGTTGGTGGCGCTGAACTGCAAAGCCATCGGTCGCCTCGCTGCTTCGGTGACGGGACCACCAGTGTGACGTAGCGCGTCGCACGCCCCGTGGCCGAGGGGAGGGAACCGTACGCACACGGGCCGGCAACGGTCAATGCACCCCGTGCGGCCGGAACTGGATGCTGATGCGCCCTCCCGCGGCCCGCGCGGTCTTGGGGACGGCGTGCTCCCAGGTCCGCTGGCAGGAACCGCCCATCACGATCAGGTCGCCGTGCCCGAGCGACCGCCGGACGACATCGCCGCCGCGGCGCGGGCGCAGCAGCAGGTCGCGGGGCGCTCCCACGGAGAGGATGGCGACCATCGTGTCCTCGCGGGCGCCCCTGCCGATGCGGTCGCCGTGCCAGGCCACGCTGTCGCGCCCGTCGCGGTAGTGACACAGGCCGGCTGTCGTGAAGGGTTCGCCGAGCTCGGCGGCGTAGTGCGTGGAGAGTGCCTGCCGCGCCTCGTCGAGGACGGGGTGCGGCAGCGGTTCACCGGCACGGTAGAAGGCGAGCAGGCGCGGGACGTCCACGACCCGCTCGTACATCTGCCGTCGCTCGGCCTGCCAGGGGACGTCCGTGGCCAGCTCTTCGAACAGGGCGTCGGCGCCACTCAGCCAGCCCGGCAGGAGGTCGATCCAGGCGCCGTCGCCGAGCCCGGTTCTGCGGAGCCCGTCCAGTGGTCGCAGAAACGCGTCGTCGCCCTGATCGAACAGGGACCCCTGGAGCTGGTGCGATGCCATGCCTGCAGCCTACTCATATTCGAACGTGTGCGCTATTAGGGCGATCTCCTCCTCTCCCGCCCCTGGGCACCCGGGCGTCACGGCCGGGCACCGCGGTACGGGCCGGACACCCTGCCCTGCAGATGCCGGCCCTCCCGCGCGCCGGGAACAGCGGATCGACGGGGCGCACAGCCCTGCGGGCCCGCTGCCCCTGGTCTCGCTCCCCGACACGCGGCGCCCATATCGTCTAAATTGGGGCAAGTGGGGTTGTGGCTGTCTGTGGTCACGCCGGAGTTGCGGGACCGCGTCCAACACGGCTGCACGTGCACTGAGACAGCGTGACCCGGTCCGGCCGGGCCACGGGGACGGATACCCATGACCGACGGCCAGCGGAGTCCCCAGGACCACGGTCCGGACCCCCTCGGAGACTTCCTCTCGCATTTCCTCGGCAGCGGACAGGGTGGGGAGCCGCCCGACCCGCGGCGCATCGACTTCAGCCGTCTGCTGAGCGGTCCCGCACGGCAGCTCGTCACCGTCGCAGCGTCCTATGCCGCCCAGCACGGGAGTACCGACCTCGACACGGAGCACCTCCTGCGGGCCGCGCTCTCCACCGAGCCGACTCGTCGCATGGTCACGCGAGCGGGCGCCGATCCCGACGCGCTCGCCGCCGAGATCGACCGGCAGGCCGGAGAAGGGCCGCCACGCAACTTCCTCGCCGTCACGCCGGCGGTCAAGCGTGCTCTGCTGGACGCCCATGAGATCGCGCGCTCCACCGGCGCCTCCTACATCGGCCCGGAACACGTGCTGGTGGCACTCGCCGCCAACCGCGACTCCGCAGCGGGGCAGATGCTCAATGCCGCGCACTTCTCGCCGCCCGCGGGCGGCCGGGACGGCCTCGCACCCGTGACCGGCAGCGCCGGCCAGCGTACCGGCCCCGGCGAGCGGGGCACCCCCAACCTGGACAAGTTCGGCCGCGACCTCACCGACCTGGCCCGGGAGGGCCGTATAGACCCGGTCATCGGCCGTGACGAGGAGATCGAGCAGACCATCGAGGTCCTCGCCCGCCGGAGCAAGAACAATCCCGTCATGATCGGCGAGGCCGGAGTGGGCAAGACCGCCATCGTCGAGGGACTGGCCCAGCGCATCGCGGACAGTGACGTGCCGGACATCCTGCTGGGCCGGCGTGTCGTCCAGCTCGACCTCTCAGGAGTCGTCGCCGGTACCCGCTTCCGTGGGGACTTCGAGGAACGGCTCACCGGTCTCATCGACGAAATCCGCGCCCACTCGGGTGAGTTGATCATCTTCATCGACGAACTGCATACCGTGGTCGGGGCGGGCGGCGGCTCCGAGGGCGGCCCGATGGACGCGAGCAACATGCTCAAGCCCGCACTGGCCCGCGGTGAACTCCATGTCGTGGGGGCCAGCACGCTCGAGGAGTACCGCCGCTACATCGAGAAGGACGCCGCGCTCGCCCGCCGGTTCCAGCCCGTTCTGATCCCCGAGCCCAACCCGGCGGACGCCGTCGAGATCCTGCGGGGTCTCCAGGACCGTTACGAAGCCCATCACCAGGTCCGGTACACCGACGAGGCACTCCTCGCCGCCGTCGAGCTGTCCGACCGCTACCTCACCGACCGCTACCTGCCCGACAAAGCGATCGACCTCATGGACCAGGCCGGCGCACGGGTCCGGCTGCGCTCCTCCACCCGCGGCACCAACCTGCGCGCCCTGGAACGCGAAGTGGAGCAACTTACGCGGGACAAGGACCAGGCCGTCGCCGCCGAGCAGTACGAGCGGGCGTCCGAGCTGCGCGACCGGCTCTCCGACCTGGAGCAGCGGATCGCCGAGGGAAACCACGTACAGCAGCCTCGCAGCCATGTCACCGAGGTCACTGTCGAAGACATAGCCGACATCGTGTCCCGTCAGACCGGGATTCCGGTCAGCAGCCTCACCCAGGAGGAACGGGACCGGCTACTGGGCCTGGAGGAACACCTGCACAAGCGCGTCATCGGCCAGGACGAAGCGGTGACCGCCGTCGCCGACGCCGTCATGCGCTCGCGGGCCGGTCTGGCCGACCCCAGCCGCCCGATCGGGAGCTTCCTCTTCCTCGGTCCCACCGGCGTCGGCAAGACCGAACTGGCCCGCGCACTCGCGGAGGCGCTCTTCGGGAGCGAGGACCGGATGATCCGGCTCGACATGAGCGAGTACCAGGAACGGCACACCGTCAGCCGCCTGGTCGGCGCTCCCCCCGGCTACGTCGGCTTCGAGGAGGCCGGACAGTTCACCGAAGCGGTGCGAAGGAACCCCTACTCGCTGCTGCTCCTGGACGAGATCGAGAAGGCGCACCCCGACGTCTTCAACATCCTGCTGCAGGTACTCGACGACGGGCGGCTCACCGACTCCCAGGGCCGGACGATCGATTTCAAGAACACCGTCATCGTCATGACCAGCAACCTCGGTTCGCAGGCCATCACCGGCCGCGGCGGCGCGATGGGCTTCGGTGCCGGCGACACGGACGCCGACGAGCAGGCCCGCCGCGAGCGGGTGCTGCGTCCCCTGCGCGAACACTTCCGGCCGGAGTTCCTCAATCGTATCGACGAGATCGTGATCTTCCGCCAACTCGCCGACCAGCAGCTACGGCAGATCACCAACATGCTGCTGGACGACTCCCGACGGCGGCTCCGGGCCCAGGACGTCACCCTCGACGTCACCCTGGCTGCCGTCGAATGGCTCGCCCAACGCGGTTACCAGCCTGAATACGGCGCCCGCCCGTTGCGCCGCACGATCCAGCGCGAGGTCGACAACCGGCTCTCCCGCATGCTGCTCGACGGCAGCCTGCAGCCCCACAGCCGGCTCCGGATCGACGTCGCCGACGGCGAGCTGACCATCCGCAAGGAGGAAGAGCCGGAGCACCCCGCGAGCTGACCCCGAGCGGCGGCCCGGACAGCTCACTCTGCCCGCCACCTCACGACACGTGAGCCGTCGGTACGGTGCTGCTCCGCTCTCAACGACCGCAACAACGCCCGGCGAAGCAGCCCGTTGCAGCGGCCGTACTGAACCGTACGCACCCGACGCTACGGCGGGCCGTCGTCGCGACCAGCGCGTCCCTCCGTCCTCGGCGCCGACGGTGGCGCTTCGCCGTGGTGCTGCGGGGCCGGCACGCCACGTGACACGTGCTCTGCCCGGTCGGACGGAGGTGGTGACGCCGAGTGGGCCGCTGTGAAACCCGCGGCGCGACCACCACGACGGGGCGCGGCCCGACATCAGGCCAGGTTCCGCACCGGCTCGTCCTGATCGATGATGACGTACCGGGCTGCCGTCCCCGGTGCGGCACCGGCTGTCCCAGGAAAGGGGTCCCCTATGCGGGAAATGACGCCAGAGCAGTCCCCGCCGGACGATAGCGCCGTCCACGGCTCGGGCGAAGAAGCCGATGTGATCGTGGTGGGGGCGGGGCCTGCGGGCTCGTCCGCAGCCTTCCACCTGGCCAAGGCAGGCATCGATGTCCTGCTCCTGGAGAAGGCCCGCTTTCCCCGGGAAAAGGTGTGCGGAGACGGCTTGACCCCGCGAGCGGTGCACCAGCTCATCCGGATGGGCGTCGACATAAAGGCTCCGGGGTGGACGCGTTCACGCGGCATGCGATGGGTGTCCGGTGAGCATCAGGTGCACATCGACTGGCCTGCCCTGGGACGCTACCCGGACTTCGGCCTCTCGCGCAGCCGGCATGACTTCGACAACATCCTGGCCGGCCACGCCGTTGCTGCCGGAGCACGGTTGCGCAACGGGGTGAAGGTGACCCAGCCCGTGACCGACCGCGCCGGCCGCATCATCGGCGTCACCGCCACAGCCGGAGCGAAGGAGCCGGTGGTCTTCCACGCACCGATCGTCATCGCCGCCGACGGCGCCTCCGCACGCCTGGCCCTCGCCATGGGCCTGCAGCGGGACAAGGCCAGGCAGATCGCGACAGCCGCTCGCCGCTATTACCGCAGCCCGGAACGGTCTCAGGAGGAGTACCTGGAGTTGTGGGCCGATCTCCGGTTCCCAGGGAGCGATCACTACCTGCCGGGATACGGCTGGATCTTTCCCATGGGTGACGGCCGCGTCAACGTCGGGCTCGGTGCGCTGCCTCACCGGCGGCACGGAATCGCGGACCTGCGGACCACATTGGACCAATGGCTGGCCCGCACTCCTCACGCCTGGGGGCTGCATGAGGAGAACGCCGAGGGCCCTGTCCGGAGCGCGGCGCTGCCCCTGGGTTTCAACCGTCACCCCCTCTACACACGGGGGCTCCTCCTGGTCGGCGACTCGGGAGGCATGATCAGCCCCTGGAACGGGGAGGGCATCGGCCAGGCCTTGGAAGCCGGCGAAGTCGCAGCCGAGAGCGCCGCGCTCGCCCTCGCCCATCCCCCGGGCCCCGCGCGGGAGCGAGTGCTGCACAGCTACCCGGTCGAGATGAACCGCCGCTGGGGGCGTTACTACCGTCTCGGCAACGCGGCCGCCGACATCGTCTTCAGCCGTTCGGGCTTCCAGCCGATCCTCAATCGGTACGTCATGGGATCGCCGTTTCTGCTCAACACCCTGGCCCGGATGCTCACCAACCTCACGGACAGGCCCTCGCGCGACGTGATCGACCACATACTCAACACCGTCGTCCGTCTGGTCCCGGCACCGCATGTACGCAGCCGCTGAACGGCCCCGCCGACAGTGCTCGCCCCCGTGCTCGTCTCGGGCCCACGTCACAACGCCGGAGAGGGGCCGGCCCATGGAGCCGACGGCGGACCTGCCACCCGACGAAGTCCGCCGACGACGTTCGAGGGGTGAGCCGCGGGCCGATCACCGGACACCACCGAACCCGCACCCCCGCCGGGACACAGCGCTCTGCAACCGACCTGGTGCTTCACCCATGTCAGTTGTTGCGGGGCGCTCCGGTCAGGGAGACATCGACGGGCGGCCGGCCCGCCGCGTCACCCACCTCCTGCCCACTCCTCGGGCGCCGCGTCCAGCAACTCGGCCAGGCGTCCGCGGTCCGGCAGCGGGCCGTGGTCGCCGGTGACCCGCAGCGCGGCGCCCGCGGTGAGATGCCCCAGCCGCAGCGCCCGTACGGTGTCCTCGCCGCGCAGCAGCCCGGCGAGGAACCCGGCCGCGAACGCGTCACCGGCGCCCACCGGTTCGACGACCTCGACCCGCGGCGCAGGGACGGTGTGGACTTGGGAGCCGTCGAAGGCGGTGGCGGCACTCCCGCCGTCCTTGACGACGAGGATGCGCGGCTCCGGCAGCAGGTCCCGCACGTCGAATGCGTCGGTCAGTCCGTCTCCCCACAGGGCCTGAGCCTCGTCGAGGCCGACGAACGTGATGTCCGCCCGCCGGGCGAGCCCGAGCAGGACAGTGGCCGCCGTACCGTCCGTCCACAGTGCAGGGCGGTGGTTGACGTCGAAGCTGACGGGGCAGGGGCGTTCGCCGGTGGGGGGCTCCAGGAGCGCGGTGACCAGATCCCGGCAGCCTGCCGACAGCGCCGGGGTGATGCCGCTGAGGTGGATGAGCCCGGCCGTCCGCACGGCATCGTCGTCCAAGAGGTCCGGGGTCAGGGCCGAGGCGGCGGAGCCACGGCGGTAGTAGTGGACCCGGGTGCCGTCGGGGCCGGGGTCCTTGACGAGCAGGCCGGTCGGGCGGTGCCGGTCGGTGCGTACGCCGCTGATGTCGACGCCGGACGCGGCCACTTCGGCGCGGATCCGGCGTCCGAACGGGTCGTCACCGAGCGCGGAGACCCAACGGGCGGGCACCCCGTGGTCGGCGAGGTACATCGCCACGTTGGACTCGGCGCCCGCGGTCCGGACCCCGAGCAGACCGGCACCGTCCAGCGGGGCGGCGGGTTCGGGGACCAGCGCGGCCATGGTCTCACCGATACAGGTCACCGGTCCCCGTGCGGCCAGCCGGCCGGATTCCCGGGACGCGCGGATCGTAGTCACTCGGCCCTCCCGGGTCGGTAGGCGGAAGTGGGCAGGCCGGGCACCCCGACCCGCACGGCGAATACCGCGCCGTCCAGCGGTCCGGGAGCGGCGAGACCGTGCCGGGCGCTGGTGACGTACAGGGTGTCGCCATCGAGGCACAGCCCGGCGGGCTGCGTCGCGGGGAGCCGGATCTGCTGGATCCGGGTGCCGTCGGCGCGGTAGCGGTGGACGGTGCCGGTGCCCCAGACCGCGGTCCACAGGGCTCCCTCGGCGTCCACCGTCATGCCGTCGGGGCTGCCGTGGTCGAGTACGGCGAAGGTGTCCGGCGTACCCGGCAGCCCGGTGTCCGGGTCGACCGGGTAGCGGCGGATGACGCCCTTCGCACTGTCGGCGAGGTACATCACGGTGCCGTCCGCGCAGAACGCCGGACCGTTGGGCACGGTGAGCCCGTCCAGCACCCGGATCACCGTGCCGTCGTGATCGATGCGGTAGAGCGAGCCCGCACCGTCCTCGGCGCCGTAGCCCATGCTGCCCGCCCAGAACCTGCCCTGTGGATCGGCGGTCGCGTCGTTCATCCGCATGGCCGTGGCGGCCCCGTCCTCCGGGCGTGCGAGCCACTCGGTCCGCCCGTCCGGGAGGATCAGGCAGATACCGGTTCCGGCGGCTGCGATCCAGGTGTGCGGGCGTCCATGGACGGGAGCGACCGCGCCCAGGGGTACGGACAGCCCGGCGACTTGTGTCAGCGGAGCTGCGCGGTCCGTGGGTCCGGCCAGCAACCGTCCGGTGAGGATGTCGACGAGGACGATGCCACCGTCGACCGCGCGTATCCCTTCACCGAGTCCGAGCCGGTCCTGCCAGCACACGACCGGCTCTTCGCCGATCATCGCCTGGCGTCCACGGCGGCGGTGGCACGTACGACGGCGTGGAAGGCGCGGGCCCGCTCACGGAGCGCGTCGAGACTGCCGCCGTCGGCCGCGTCACCGATCAGCGGCGAGCCGACGCCCACCGCTGTGGCACCCTGTGCGAAATAAGCACCGGCCGCGTCGGCGTCCACTCCCCCGACCGGCACGAACGGCGCGTCCGGGAACGGTCCGTGCAGCGCCTTCAGATAGCCGGCGCCGCCGGCCTGCGCCGCGGGAAAGATCTTGAACGCGTCCGCGCCGAGCCGTTGCGCGGCGACGATGTCGGTCGGGGTCATCACCCCCGCGAGCACGGGCAGCCCGAGGCGCTTGGCCTCCGCGACGCCTTCGCAGACGGCGGGAGTGACGACGAAGTCGGCTCCCGCGTCACGTACCGCCTGTGCGTCCTGCGCGGTCAGAACGGTGCCCGCGCCGAGCGGAGCGGCGGGGCCGAGGGCAGCGCGGGCCCGGCGGATGACGTCGAGCGCGTCCTTCCCGCTGAGCGAGACCTCGATGAGAGGGATGTGCTCCTCGGCCAGGGTCAGTACGGTCCTGAGTGCGGCGTCCGCGTCGTCGCCGCGCACGATGGCGACGATCCGGTGGGTGCGCAGCGCGTTCAGCAGATCCACGTGCGAGTTCCTTTCCCTGTCTGTACTGCTGTCACTGTGGCTGTTTCTGACGCGGTCTCTGCTTCCGCGGTCACGGTGAGACGCCACCGGACCTCGCCGCTGCGCGGGACGCACGCGGCGTCCCCGTCCTGCGCCGCCGCCAGATCGAAGACCCGGCCGAGCATGGGCTCGACCCCGACGGACCGGTACGGCTCCTGCTCGGGGAAGCCGCCCAGGTTGCGCCAGAGCGCGACGGACACCGGCTGGCCCCCGGCCTCGACGGACATCCGCAAAGTGGCCGTGCCGTCGTGGACGCACACCTGAGAGGTGCCGACGATCGCGCCGACGGCCGTCCCGTCGTCCGGCCCGAGCCGGTCGAGCCCGTCCGTCCGTCCGGGCTGCGACGGCCAGGCGCAGGGGGTCCACCGGGCGCCGCCGTCCGGATAGAAGCGGGTCGGCTCGCCGTCCTTGATCCCGATGCGGGCCTCCTCGGAGAGATCGAGCAGCGCGTGGGCGGCCCACAGGAAGCGGTAGCCGGGTTCGGCCGTGAGCCGGTAGTCGGCCACTGCACGGCCCCCGTCACTGCGGATCCGGCGGCTGAGCCGGAAGTCCGCGCAGTCGACGGACTCGGTGCCGCCGGCGCGCTGCCAGGGCCGGGCCCAGGCGTCGCCGTGGTCGGGTGTGCCGCGCACGGTCGGTACGCATTCCTCCAGACCACCGGCGTCGGCGAAGGCGTCGCCGGGAACGGCACCGGAGCGGCGGGGCTCGTCGCGGTGCCAGAGCCACTCCCGGCCGGCCACCCGCAGCGACGTCCACCGTCCGCCGTGGGCCGGATCGGTCTCGATCCTGACGGGGGTCACGGTGCTCACCACTCGGCGAAGGCGCCGTCGTCGTGCCGCCACACCGGATTGCGCCAGGCGTGTCCGGTCCGGTCGGCCGCGCGTACGGCGTTCTCGTCGACGGTGATACCGAGCCCCGGCATGACCGTGCGCTGCGCCCGTCCGCCGACGAAGCGGAACGGGTCCGTGTCGACGACGTACGACAGCAGGTCGGCGTCCTTGTTGTAGTGGATGCCCCGGCTCTGCTCCTGGATGAGGAAGTTCGGGGTGGAGAAGGCGATCTGGAGACTGGCGGCGAGTGCGATGGGGCCGAGGGGACAGTGCGGGGCGAGCTGCACCCCGTAGGTCTCGGCGAGCGAGGCGATGCGGTGGACCTCGGAGATACCCCCGGCGTGCGAGAGGTCCGGTTGGGCGACCGCGATGCCGGCCGCGAGGGCGGGCAGGAACTCGGCACGCCCGTAGAGCCGTTCGCCGGTGGCGATGGGCACTGAGGTGGCGCCGACGAGTGCCGCCAGCAGGTGTCCCTGTTCGGGAAGGAGGGGTTCCTCCACGAACATCGGGTGCAGGGGCTCGATGGCCTGCAGGACCCGGCGGGCGTGGGCCGGTCCGAACCTGCCGTGCATGTCGACGGCGACATCGCGGCCGGTGCCGAGCACCTCGCGGGCGGCGGCCACGCGGTCGACGACGGCGGCGGTCTCGGCGGGGCTGGCGAGGGGTGAGGTGCGGCCCGCCGCGTTCATCTTGACCGCCGTGAAGCCGGCCTCGACCTGGGCGGTGATCTCCTCGGCGAGCTGGGCGGGTTCGTCACCGCCGACCCAGGCGTAGACACGGACCTCATCGCGGACCGGGCCGCCGAGCAGAGCGTGCACGGGTGCGCCGTACGCCTTTCCGGCGATGTCCCACAGGGCCTGGTCGATACCGGCGACGGCGCTGGAAAGTATCGGGCCACCCCGGTAGAAGCCGCCCTTGCTGAGCACCTGCCAGTGGTCCTGGATGCGCAGCGGGTCCTGGCCGACGAGGTATTCGGCGAGGACGTCGACGGCAGCGCGGACGACCTCGGCCCGGCCCTCGATCACGGGTTCGCCCCAGCCGACGACTCCTTCGTCGGTCTCGATCCGGCAGAACAGCCAGCGGGGCGGTACGAGAAAGGTCTCGATGCGAGTGATCTTCACCGGGTCCCAGCCCCCTCGTGGTCGGCCGGTCCGGTGGCGTGAGCCCGGTCGAGGTCGCGTACGGCCTGGTCGAGCAGGGCCCGCATGGCGCGTTCGGCCGCAACCGGGTCCTGGTCGCGTACGGCGTCCAGGACGGCACGGTGGCTCGGTACGGGGTCCTCGCCGTGCGGCGAGCTGTGCACGATCTCGTCGCGGTGCGCGAGGCCGGACTCGATGACCATCTCCATGCGTTCCAGCAATTCGTTGTGGGTGGCCGCGAGGAGCGCGCGGTGGAAGGCGAGGTCCGCCTCGACCGCGTGGGCCGCGCCGCCCTCCTGCTCACCCATCGCGGTCAGGGCCGCTTCAAGCGCCTCGAGGTCGGTGTCGGTGCGTCGTTCGGCGGCCAGCCGGACGGCGGCCGGCTCGATGATGCCGCGCACTTCGCCGAGATTGCGCAGCAGCGTCAGGTCGGTGCCGGATCCGGCACCGCCCGCGAACTGCCAGCGCAGGACGTCCGCGTCCAGGAGGTTCCAGTCGCAGCGGGCTCTGACGAAGGTGCCGCGCTTCTGGCGGGCGTCGACCATCCCCTTGGCGGCAAGCACCTTCAGGGATTCCCGCAGGGCGGTCAGGCTGACGTCCAGCTCGCTCTGGAGCGCCACGAGGTCGAGCGTCGCCCCTTCGGGGATCTCGCCGCTCAGCACCCGGCGCGCAAGAATCTCCACGGTCTGGCCGTGCACTCCGCGGCGCGCATATGGCGTCATGTCTGTGTGCCTTTCTGATGTGCGATGGGTACGGCGGCGGTCAGGCCGAGGCCTTGACGACGGACCAGCCGCCGTCCACGAGCAGACTCGATCCGGTGATGTAGGACGCTTCGTCGGCGGCGAGGAACGCGATGGCCGCCGCTGCTTCCTGGGGGGTTCCGAACCGCTGTGCGGCGGTCTCGGTGACGCTCTTTCTGCGGTCCTCCTCCGAGACCCGGTCCCAGGCCGCAGTGAGGATGGGGCCCGGCAGCACGGCGTTGACCCGCACCTCGGGTCCGTACTCCACCGCGAGTTGTCCGCACAGTGAGAGCAGGGCGCCCTTGGACGCCGCGTAGGCGGGGTGTCCGGGGATGCCCTTGTGGGCGTGGACCGAGGAGGTGAGCACCACGGCGCCGCGCTGTTCGCGCAGGTCGGGCAGTACGGCCCGGAAGCCGAGGAACGCCCCGGTGAGGTTGACGGCGAGCTGGCGCTCCCATGAGGCAACGGTCATCTCGTGCGCGGGGGTGACATCGACCGTGAAGGCATTGCTCACCAGGACGCCGACAGGGCCGAAGGTGTGCGCCGCCGAGACGATCCCTTCCCAGTCGCCCTCGTCCGCGACGTCCGCGCGGACGAAGAGGACCCGGCCCCCCTGTGCTCGGATGCCGGCCGCAACGCCCTCGCCGGGGCCGGCGGCGACGTCCGCAAGGATCACCGCGGCGCCTTCCGCGGCGAGTCGTTCGGCGGTGGCCGCGCCGATGCCCGAGGCGGCTCCGGTGACCACGGCCACCTTTTCGGCGAAGCGGGTGTTTCCGTTCATGGGGCGGGTCGACTCCTCGGGGTTCGTGGACGAAATCGGCGACTTCAGTGACGATGCCACCGGGCGGACGGCTACTGCTTGACCAGTACGACGAGTTCCGCGTCGTACTGTGCGGTCCAGGCGAACGGCAGTCCGTAGTGCAGCAGATGGGCCCCGCTGTGGACCGTCTTGGTGTGCTGGTCGGTGTAGCGGGCGGCCGGGTCCAGACCGCGCAACCGCAGCCGGGCGGCACGCCCGGGGACGAGCGGCGCCCCGTCCAGCCGGCCCGTGTTCCAGGCGGTGACGGCGATCCGGGCGCCGCCCTCCTCCTCGTACTGGACACCGCAGGTGGCGTCGGCCGGGGTGCCCAGCAGCCGGACCTCGCCGTGGTGGATGAGGTCGCGCATCTCCTTGTAGCGGCTGACCCACCGGGCCGCCTCGGCGCGCTGCTCGGCGGACCAGGTGCGGATGTCGGCGCCGATGCCCAGGACTCCGGCCATGGCGGTGACGAAGCGGAAGGCCAGGGACCGGGGCCGCGGGTCGAAGACGCCGGGCGAGTCGGTGACCCAGGAGCTCATGGTGTGCGGAGCGTGCGCGTGCAGATAGCCGTACTGGATGGCGAGGCGGTCCAGCGGGGCTGTGTTGTCGCTGGGCCACACCACGTCGGTACGGGCGAGGGTGGCGTGTTCGATTCGGCCGCCGCCCCCGGCGCAGCCCTCGACGGTGACGTGCGGGTGGCGGGTGCGCAGATGGTCGAGCACGCGCAGGTATCCGGCGACGTGTGCGGCGTCCAGGTCCTGTTCCTCGACGGGACCGCCGCCGGGCCGGCCTCGTTCCGTGGGCGGGCGGTTCATGTCCCACTTGAGGTAGCTGACGGCGTGGTCGCCGAGGAGCCGGTCGAAGGTGGCGATGACGAAGTCCTGGACGTCCTCGCGGCCGAGGTCGAGGAGCAGCTGTTCGCGCACCAGCGTGGCGGGACGGCCGTCGATCCGGTAGACCCACTCCGGGTGTTCGGCGTGCAGTGCGGAGTTCGGGCTGATCGACTCGGGTTCGACCCAGAGGCCGAAGTCCATGCCGGTGGCGCGGATCCTGTCGATGAAGTGGTCGAAGCCGTCGGGGAAGTTCGCCGGGTCGGGGTACCAGTCGCCCAGCCCCCCGGTCTCGTCGTGGCGTCCGGTGAACCAGCCGTCGTCGACGACGAACAGTTCGGCGCCCATACCGGCGGCGATCTCGGCGAGTTCGAGCTGGCTCCCGGCGTCCACGTCGAAACCGGTCGCCTCCCAGGAGTTGTAGAGGACCTTGCGGGTCCTGTTCATCCGCTCGCCGCTGAGCCGGCGTTCGTAGCGGTGCCAGACCCGGGCCAGCCCGTCGAGGCCCTCCGGGCTGAACGCGCAGGCCAGCCGTGGTGTGGTGAGGGTGGCCCCGGGGGCGAGCCGGACGGCGCCCTCGTGGGGCACCCGCCCGGCCCTGACCCGTACGGCACCACCGGGCTCGGCGTCGGCCGTCAGGTGCCAGTTGCCGGACCACTCCAGGGCGATGCCGTACGTCGGGGTATTGCCCTCGGCCGGTTCGGCGGCGTCCTGGACGGCGAGCCAGGGCGCGTACGCGTGGCCGGGGACGCCCTGGGTGGAGGCCATCTCGAAGCGGCCGCGGGTCAGTTCGAGCTGGGTGCGCCGGAACTCCTGGGACCACTGACCGGTGAGGTAGGTGAGCCGGGCGCCGTCCGTGACGGGGATGTTGACGGCCGCCGAGTCGATCCGTTCCAGGCGCAGCTCCTCGTCGCCGGTGCAGCTCAGTTCCGTCCAGCGCAGGATCACATCGGTGCCGGGCACGGTCTCGTAGTGCAGCGCCGCGCGCAGTCCCAGTTCCTCGTCGGTGAAGTCGAGGCGCAGGGCCCGGTCGCCGTCCTGGGTGGCGGAGTCGAAGGTCCACCATGTGCCGCGTTCGCGGCCGGGGCGCTGGGCGACGAGGTCGGCGCCGGTGAAGGGACGCAGCCCGTACGGGACGTACTCGGCGGGTGCGGCGTCGGCGCGGGTGATGAAGTGCGTGCGGTGCGGCGGGTCGAACGGGGACGGGCCCGTCTCGACGCCGTGCGGACCCCAGGCCACGAGCTCGGCCCACCGGCCCTCACCGGCGATCCGGACCGCGTAGGTGGTGTTCTCGGTGCGCAACAGCCACCGGTCGTGCGGGGTCACTTCACTGCTCCCAGGTTGAGTCCGGCGACGAAGTGGCGCTGGAATTTGAGGAATACGACGACGGTCGGGGTCGCGGCGATGACGGATCCGGCGGCGATGACGTTCCACATGGAGACGTACTGGCCCTGGAGCCCGATGAGCGACGCGGTGATGGGCATCTGGCTGTCGGTCCGCAGGACGGTGATGGCCCACAGCAGGTCGTTGAATATCCAGGTGAACGACAGTGCGCTGAGCGCGGCCAGGGCGGGCTTGGCGAGCGGCATGATGATCCGCGTGTAGATCTGCCAGGGCCCGGCTCCGTCGATGACCGCGGCCTGCTGGATCTCGGAGGGGATGGAGCGCATGAAGCCGTACAGGACGAAGACGTAGAAGCCGATGCCGAAACCGACCTGCACGCCGATGAGTGCGTACAACGAGTCGTACAGGCCCAGCATTTCGCTGAGTTTGGATACCGGGACGAGCAGAATCTGCGGGGGCAGCAGGTTGCCGCCGAGCATCACCAGCAGCAGGGTGCGGCGCAGTGGCAGGTCGTAGCGGCTCAGCGCGAACGCGGCCGTCGAGGCGAGCAGCAGCGACAGGAGCACGGCCGGCACGGTGACGAGCAGACTGTTGATCAGCGCGCGCTGCTGTCCGCCGTCGACCCAGGCCTGGCGGAAGCCGTCCAGGGTGAAGGAGTGCGGCAGGCTGCCGACTCCATGGGCGGCGACGTCGTCGAAGGACCGGACGCTGGTGATGAGCACCAGCGCGATGGGCAGCAGCCACAGCGCGGAGAGCAGTCCGGCGCTCAGGTGGAATCCCGCGGTGCCCCACATCCGGCGTCGTTCGCGCCGCACGGCGGGGACGGCGTCCTGCCGGTCCGGACGCGGGGTCGGGGCGTGGGTGGCGGTCATGCGTCGGCCTCCCGGAAGGCGCGGACGAGGTAGGACGCGATCACGCCGAAGGCCAGCACGAAGATCACGACTGCGAGAGCGGAACCGTAGCCCAGTCGAAGCGACTGGAAGGCGGTAGAGTACATGTACGTGCTGAGGAGCTCGGAGGAGTGGTAGGGGCCACCTCGGGTGAGCGCCCACACCACGTCGAACGAGCGCAGCGAGTCGATGACGATCACGGACAGGACAACGGCGTTGACGCTGCTGAGCTGTGGCACCGTGATGTGGCGGAATTGCTGCCAGCGGGTGGCACCGTCCACCTTCGCCGCTTCGTAGAGCACCGGGTCGATGCCTTTGAGTCCGGCCAGGTACAGCACCATCACATAGCCGATCTGACGCCACAACGCGGGCACGATCACGGCGTACAGGGCTGTGTCCTGGTCGGCGAGCCAGGCGTGGGTGAGGCCGGAGAGCCCGATGCCTTCGAGGGTCTTGTTGATCAGCCCGTCCGGCTGGTACATCGCCTGCCACACCAGGGCGGTCGCGACGAGCGAGAACACCACGGGGAGGAAGAGCGCGGCCCGGTAGAAGCCGACGCCCCGGCGCTCCTGCTGGAGCAGGAGCGCCGCCCCGAGGCCGAGGGCCACGGAGAGACCACCGAAGAGCACCAGCCAGATCACGGTGTCCAGGGCGGCGGTCCGGAAGACGGCGTCGCCGAACATCTCACGGAAGTTGGCCAGTCCGACGAATTCCGGGGCCGAGACACCGTCCCACTTGGTGAAGGCGAGGTAGAAGCCCTGGATCGCCGGCCAGAACACCCAGAACGCCTCGGCGAGCAACGGCACGAGGACGAACGCCAGCACGAGGGGTGGAACCCTGGTCGCCCGCTTGCGGGCCGGCGGCCGGCCCGCAGCGTGTTCCCGGGTCACCTTCCGGGGTGCGGTGAGTACCGCCATGTCACTGGCTCCAGATCTTCTGCGCGTCCCGCTGCCACGTGGTGAGGATCGAGCCGATCTCCTTGGGCTTGGCCAGGAAGCGGGTGAGTGCGGTGTCAGCGGTGGGGGCGAGGGCGTCGCTGGAGTCCCGGTTGAAGAACTGGGTGATGTCCGCCGCGTCCTCGATCAGCTTGCGACCCTTGATGACCAGGGGCGTTCCGCTGTCCTTCGCGTCCGGGTGGGTGGGCAGCGAGGTGCCGGAGGAGCCCTTGAGGTAGATCTCCTGGGCCTCTGCGGTGGCGAGGTAGCGCAGCAGCTCCTTCGTCTCGTCCTTGCGGCCGGTCCGGGCGCTGGCGAAGTAGCCGTCGGTCGGTGCCTCTTCGGCGAGCGGGATCTTCGGGTCGATGACCGGGAACCGGAAGAAGTCGATGTCACCGAGCTGGTCCTTGGGGGCGGCATCGGCGAAGAAAGTGCCGATGAGCATCATGCCGGTGCGGCCCTGCAGCAGGGCCGTGGTCGCGTCCTGGAAGGGCAGCGCGGTCCCGTTGGGGTCGAAGTACGGCAGCGCCTCGCTCCACCGGTCGAACACCTTGCGGACCTCGGGGTCGTCGAAGCGGTGCTTTCCGGCGAGCAGATCGCGGTGGTACGCGGCCCCGTTGATCCGGATGTTGAGGTAGTCGAACCAGGACGAGGCCACCCAGGGGGTGTTGCCGCCCGCGCCGAGGCCGATCGGCGCGACGCCCTTGCTCTTGAGCTTGTCGCACAGGTCGAGGAACTCGTCCCAGGTCTTGGGCTCCTTGACGCCCCACTTGGCGAAGTTGGACTTCCGGTAGAAGACGCCCCACCAGTAGTACGTGGTCGGGACGAAGACCTTCTTGCCCGCGGAGTCGGTGCACAGCTTCTTCAGAGCATCCGAGTAGCCCGCCAGTTCGGGCTTCTCCCAGATGTCGCTGACGTCGAGCAGCAGGTCCTTCTTGGCGTACGACTCCGCGACGGATCCCGGGTACCAGGTGTAGAGGTCCGGCGGGGTGGCCGAGGTGAGGTAGGTCGGCAGCTGCGTACGGAAGGTCTCGGAAGCGACGGTGTTGAGCGAGCCCTTCGCCCCGCCCCGCTTGTTGAAGGCGTCGATGACCTCCTGCATGGCCGACTTGGCCTGCGGCGAGGAGAGGTTGGACTGAAGGGTGACCGCACCACCCGAGGTCCCCTTCCCGCTCGTCGACGACGAGGCGACGCAGCCGCTCATCAGCGCGGTGGCGCCGACGGCCGCGGTACCCGCGAGGAAGGTGCGGCGGCTGTGTGCTGTGGTGTTCATGGGACTCCCTATGCGCCCACGGAACGGGGCCCGGCCCCCTAACGGCCGGGCCCTCGTTCGGCTGATACAGATTGACGTGGCGACCGCGCCAGCGTCAAGATTAATTACTAATTTATTTTCCAACGCGCCGAGCAGGCTTTCACTGCCCTGTGGCCCTCAGCGTTGCCTGCTGCGTCAGAGCCCGCCCTGCCAGTCCGGCCACGCCACGGAAGGCCGTGAGCGCGGTGCCGTCGGGCCCGGACACGGCGCCGAGCTCCCCGTCGAAGTCCCCGCCGGCGAAGCGCCTCTCCGGGGACCAGTCGCCCCAGCCGGCGCCCGTGGCGTAGGTGCGCCAAGACGCCGATGCGTCCTTGCCCGGCCGAGTAGGCGGCGGGCGCTCCCACGATCCGCCCGTGCGTGGGTCCGCCGAGATCGGTGGTCCGCGCGTCCCAGCGGCCGTCGCGCCCGGTCTGCTGTGATAGTCGGCAACGCCCTTGACCTGAGCCTCCGTCGGGGTGCCCAGGCCGTAGTACGTGTTCCAGCCCATGTAGGGCGTGGGGGCGAGACCGCTGTCGTAGTACTGCGGCGCACCCTGGTCGTCCGCGGCATGCGCCGCGGGAACTGCCGATCCGACCAGCACCACGGCGCCGATCACCACCGCGGTACGCCGCACTCGCACCACCCCAGCACGAAGCGAAACCACTGAAATCTCCCGAGAGTTGGGGTACACGAGGCAACCCCGCCGCCGGTCGCGCCGGGGGGGTGCCACGGCGCACACTGTTGCCGGGCCCCGGAAACCTGTCAATATTAATTGCTAATTAACTTAAAAATGAGTTCCCGGAGAGTGGTTCGCCCTGCGGCCTGTGGGCTCACCCGACGACCCGTCTTCCCCTCGGCACGCACCCACCAGGGCCTGGACAGGCTCGTCGGACGTCCCGGACGACCGTCACTCACATATCCGGCCGACCGGCACGGCCGAATCGGCTCAGAAGCGGCAGCACCGGCCTGCGGATCGAGTTCGCGACTCGCCCCAGCCGGCCTGCCGGTGGTGCACGCCCGGCCGACGGTGTTCATGGGGCCCCGTGGCCTCGGGCCGGGCCGGCGCCGAGGGCGCCGAACTGCCCCAGCCCACGGTGGACACCAGCCGGCAGTTGGGCGCTGCCGCGCCCAGTGGAGTAAGGGTGCCTGGCCTGGGCTTTCGCCCGTCAGGCGTGTTTCGCTCCGTCCACTCGGAACGAGGCTCGGGCTACGTGGTGTCTCCCACCCAAACCTCCGAGCCAACCAGCAGGTGCCCGCCCTGACGGACGCGGTCCCACTTCTTCATGGACTGCTCGATGAGATGGTGGGCCTGCTCCCGGACGCCTCCCCGCCCCACCGCCGTACCGTCCGGAGTGGCCGAGAACGCGCGCCCGGCAGACGCGGACCTCTGCTCCAACCTGTCGTAGGGCTAGCGGAGTCGACCCACGTCGCCGCGGGTGCGGTCAGGGGCGGGAGGCGAGGGAGTGGGCCAGCCGGAACAGGTCGCGCAGCCAGGGATCAGCGCCGTTCGCACGGGCCAGGGCGGCCAGCTCGGCATCACCGAAGGCGGCGAGCGGGCGGTGCAGCAGCGCGCCGGGATGATGGAGGTCGTGGACCCTGGACAGCCACGCGAAGGAGCGGCTCCGCAGCGGGGCGGTGACGTCGAGCTGGCCCGAGTACGCGACGAACCGCCCACCCGGCGCGGCAGCCACCGACTTGAGATGACCGGCGTCGCCGACGAAGGCGAGCGGGGCGGCGACCGGGGCCAGACCGTCGGCCGGGTCGAAGAAGTGCACGCGGTCCTCCGAGCCCGCCTTGCCGCCGACCACGCCCCAGGCCGGCACGGCGAACAGCTCGGACATCCGGACGGTGTCCCGCCGGGCCACCGGCTCCAGCTCGGACCCGCCAAGACGCCAGAGCATCAGACCGCCGTGGTTCCCCGCGGTCACCAGCAGGTCCTCGTCGGCGAAGACCAGATCCGACACCTGCGCGTGCCCCTGCGGCACGGAGGCGGCGGCCAGCGCCCTGGTGAGCGAGGCGTCGGCGGCGATGAGGCGGCGGCCGTCGCACAGGACCATGCGGTCGCCGGCGGGTGTCACCGCCATCCGGTGGGCGCAGGTCAAGGCCCACTCGTAGAGGTCCACTTGGCGCAGCTGACCCGTGCGTCCCAGCACGAACGCCGCCGGGACGAGCGCCAGGCCGACCACGCACCCACCCAGCGTGGTGGCCACGCGCAGACCCGTGAGCCGGTGGTCCTGTGCGAGCACCCGGGTGTCGCCCGGCCGGTGCCGGACGAGCTCCGCCTCCGACCCGCGCCCCGGGCGCCGCCGCACCGCGACCACGTCGTCGGTGCCCAGGCAGGCGAGGGAGGCATGGCGAACGGGGCCGCGGTGCAGCACGGTGCGGCGACCGGAGTCGAGGTCGAGGGTCTCGATCGTCTCGGCCCTTCCCCGGTCGGCACCGGTGACGACGTGGGCCATGGCCAGGACGCCGCCGCCGTACGCGAAGGCACTGTGCGGAGCCGAGTACAGGCCGAGGTCCTCGGGCAGCAGCCGCGTGGCATCCACCGCAGCGTCGGCGATCAGCGGATCGGCGTGGCGTGGTGAGGTGGCGCGCAGCCAGGACAGCAGCTCCCGGTCCGAGAGGGACGCGGGCGACCAGCCGCGCCGGGGCAACCGGCGGACCAGCCGTACGGCGTCGGCCAGGGGCGCGGCGCAGACGAGTTCCCAGTAGGCGGGCCAGTCCCGCAGCTTCGTGAGCCGCGCGGCCTCGGCGTGCAGCGCGGCGGGCGCCAGGGCGCGGCCGGGGCGCGGGTCCGGCCGCCACCCGTGCACGGTGATGGTGGCGGCCGGGATCCGCCGCATGTGGTCCGGGTCGAGCCGCGGGGAGCGGGCGTCGGCCTCCGGGTCCTTGGGCAGGCCGGCGGACTGCCGGGCGTCGTTCTGCGCGTGCAGAGCGCTCAGCAGCACCCCTTCGTAGGTGGCCGGGGCCGTGCCGGCGAGCCGCCGCAGCAGCGCGATGGCCTCCTCGCCGACCGCCAGCGCTTCGCCGGGGTGGCGCGCGTCGAGGAGGGCGGTGTGCAGATCCATCAGCGAGGCGGCAGAGGACCCGGCATAGTGCTGCGGGCTGGCCTCGGCGAGCCGCCGGCCGATCGCGGCCACCTCCTGCGCCACCTCGACGGCCTCCGCGTGACAGCCGTCCGCCGTCAGCTGTTTCCGGAGCCGCGACAGGGACGGGACGAGCGGCGTGTCCTCGGGGAGCGCGCCATCGGCCACCAACTCCCGGCTCAGGGCGACCGCTTCGCGCAGCCTGTCCGCCCCGGCGGGCGGACGGAACGTCAAGGAAGCCCCGTTGGTCAGGGCGATGGCGAGCCCCCGACGATATTGTGGGTCGCGGGCCGCGACGTTCCGGTAGGTCACCGCCGCCCGTTCGTTGGCGAGGTATGCCTCCTCCCAGCGCCGGCACCGCTCCAGTACTGCCGAGAGGTTGGCCAGCGCGGTGGCCAGGTCCGGCGCGTGGGCCGCCTGGTCCGTCGCCGTCAGGCGTTCGAAGAGGTCCACCACCTGCTGCTGTGTGCTCAGCGCCTCATCGAGGCGGCCGAGCCGGGCCAGCTGGCCGGCGACATTGGTGAGGGCGCGGCCGACGTGTTCCTCGTACTGCTCGGGGTCGGTGACGGCAAGGTCGCCGAAGATCTCCGCACCTCGCTGCGCGGACCGCAGGGACTCCTCAGTCCGGCCGAGATCGTCCAGGTTGTTGCCGTGATTGACGAAGAGCCGGGCCTGCGCGGCAGGGTCGTCCGTTGCGGCCAGCCGGTGCCCGAAGAGCCGCACCCGGAGGGCAGCCTGCCCCACGACCAGGTCCGCGGGGACCGGATCGGGCACCTGCGCCGCGATGTCCTCCAGGAGGCCGGGCTCGATGTCCGCGAGGTCGGCGAGGGCGGTGAGCGCCGCGCCCCCGGCGGCGACGCCGAGCCCGGGGTCGGCGGTCAGCAGCGGGTACAGACAGGTGGCGCCTACGTGCGGCCAGCGGCCCGCCGCCGTGGCGAGCGCCGTGACGGCTCGGGCGGGACCGCCCCCGCCGCGCAGCACTGTGGCCGCGGTGTCCGGGGCCCAGGCCTGCGCGGGGTAGTCGGCCGGGTGGCCCGGCAGCGTGAGGGCGACGAAGTCCTCGGCGAGACGGTCCGGGTACAGCGGCTCGAGGACGGTGTCGTCCGCCGAGTCCGGCGGCGGATAGCACACGGCGTGATCCGCGAGCACGGTCGCCGTGCGGTGGTCGAGCCGTAACGCGTCGACCAGGAGCGTGCCGCGTGCGGTCGGCTGCGTTCCGCCCAGCGAAGCGGTGAAGACCACCCGGTTCATCACGGCGGGCGGGACGCTGACCCGGCCCTCGCCCCGCTTGTCGTTCAGCAGGGCCCAGCCCAGCTGCTCACGGTCGAGGAGGTAGACGGTCAGCCCCGCCAGGTCCTGCGGCGCCCGGCGGCCGGTGGCCAGGGCGTCCACCGCGACCAGCGCCGCCATGTGCACGGCGAGCGTGAGCCCGAAGTCCGGGTGGTGCAGATCGGGTTGGCGCGCCTCCGGGGCGATCCCGTACCGGGCGGCGAAGCCGTCGCGCGCCGCCCGGAACATCGCGCCACGGTGGTCCCCACGCTGCCCCGGCTCGCCCGCCACGGTGAGGGGCCCCAGCGCCTGGGCCGACACGTCGACCTCTTCGTTGGCCAGTGCGGCGCGCAGCGCCGGCCAGGGATCGGTACTGCGCGCCAAGAGCAGGACGCGCGTCGGAACCTCCGGCTGGTGCAGCAGTGCGTTGCTCAACAGCCACGTCAGACTGGTGAGCGGCCAGCGGTCGGCGTAGTCGACCAGCACGAGCAGCCCCGCCGCGCCGTCGAGGCGCAGGTCCTGGCTCCCCGGCGGCGGCAGCACGCTGCCCGGCCCCTCGACCGCGGTGACCACCTTCCAGCCCTGCGTGTCCAGTTCCTGCGCGAGCTGGTGCGCGAGCCGGGTCTTGCCCTGGCCGCCCGGCGCGTGCAGCCAGCGCACCGCCCGCCGCAGCCCCTCGACGCACCATGACCGCAGTGCCGCCAGCTCGCTGTCGCGGCCGGTGAACGGGGCGACGGCGAATCGGGCGTTGAGCATCCGGCTGGGCTGCTGCGTCAGCCAGTCCGCCTCGGGCTCGGGGGCCGGCGACCAGCTTTTCAGGATGTACAGCGGGGTGCCGTCACCGAAGACGTGGATGTCCGCGCCTATGGCCCCGTAGGCGAACCCACCAGTGGCGGTGACGTGCTGGATTGTCACGTCACCGGGCCGCCGCGGCCGGACCCGGGCTCCTGGTGGATGATCACGCTGCCGTGCTGCACACCGAACGCCTGCCCATGGTCACGTGCCTCGATGTGCTGTACCCAGTGCTGCTGGGAGCGGGGCAGCTCGCCCTTCAGGCGCTCCGTCAGCTCCCGTACATCATGGAGCACTTCGGGGTGTTCCCGCAGGAACGCCTCCAGGCGCAGCTGCCAGGCGGGCATCAGCGTCCGCCGCGCCGTGTCGGGGTCGTCCGCGGCCCCGACCAGGGCCGCCTCACCGTCCAACTGTGCTGCAAGTCCGGCCTGTTCGTCCTCGTTGCCGCGGCGCAGCACACGCAGCATGCCGGTGCGCGCGGCCCCCCAGGCGTCCGTGGCCATCGCCGCGACCAGCGTCGTCGACGCGGCCGTGGCCACTGCCACCAGGGATTCGATCATCGGCTTCCTCCAACCGCTCGGCCCATGTGATCCCATCGTGCCATCAACCGGGGGCCGGAGACGCCCCGCGATCGAAGAGCCCCAGGTGCACCTTCTCACCCCTGCACTCCTCAACGCCTCTTTCGCTTAGGCTTGTCGATCGAACGCCACGGGCGAGGGAAGGGGCCGCCATGTGGAGGCGCAACGGTCCGCACCGCAAGAGCCTGCGCAGGCAGATCCGCACGGCCCGCGCCCTGCTCGACGAGGGGTCCCTCGAGCAGGCCGAGTCGCTGATGCGCCAGCTGGTGTCCGACTGCGACGACGCCTTCGGGACGGATACCCCGGAGTCGATCGGCCTGCTGAATCTGCTGGGGTCGGCTCTCTACCAGCAGCGCAAGTTGTCCGAGTCCGCGACCATGCACAGCGAGGCCGTGGACCGGGCCGCCCGCGTCCTGGGCCGCGACCATCCGGAGACCCTCGGCTACGCCCACAACTACGGTGCCGCGCTGGCCGTTCAGGGGCGTACGTCCGACGCCGTCGCGATCCTGGACGACACCCTGCAGCGCCGTATCCGCCGGCTCGGCAATGATCACGAGGACAGCCTCACCACCGCCAACACACTGGGCGCGACCCTGTTCGCGGCCGGGGCCGTTACCGACGGTCTCACCCTGCTGCGCCAGGCGTACGCCGCCAGCCGGCGCCTGCCCGGCGGACACGAGCTCCGCGACGACATCGCCCGGAACCTGCGGATCGCGCAGCGCAACGCGGGCGGTCGATGAACCCCGGCGGCGACGGCCAGCGGTCTTGTCGATCGCCACACGCCGGCCATCGGCCTGCCCGGACCACCACAGGAGGTACGTTGATGTCCCAGGTCCCCAGCTCGAACGCTCCCGATTCACGCATCGGATGCAGCGCCCCGGAGTTCCTCAACGCCGATGCGTGGACCGTCTACGGCCGACGTCAGCTGAACCGTGATTTCATGCCGCCAGTCCCGCAGCATCTGAACTGGACTCCGTGGGACGGCGTCGGCCCCGGGGCTGAGATCCTCGGTGATATCAGCGGCCGACGTGTCCTGGACATCGGCTCCGGGGCCGGCCACCACGCCGTCCACCTGGCCCGAGCCCACGGCGCACACATGACCGCGATCGAACAGTCACCCACCCAGCACCAACGCGCCGTCGGCACCCACGCGGGTGTACCCGGTGTCCGGTTCGTGCAGGGCGACGTGGTCGACTACCTCCGCACCGCCGAACCCTTCGACGCCGCATACGCCATCGGCACCATGGCCTTCACCGATCCCCACCGCACCCTGCCTGCTCTGCGCGACGGTCTGCGCCCCGGCGCACCGCTGGTCCTCTCACTGCTCCACACCGACCTGCACGATTGCGGCCCGTCCACGACGGTCGCACCACGGGAGCAGATGATCCTGCTCCGTGACGACCCGCCACTGCCCACCCGGATGTGGGTCCTGGCACCCCAGCTGTGGGAGGAGCTGCTCACCGAGCACGGTTTCCGAGTCGAGGCCATCGACCTCCTGCGGCACCCCGACGAGAACGTCCCCGTCGTACAGCAGCTCATTCGCGCCCGCCGCGACGCCGAGCGGCTCGCACGCATCTCCAGCCGCCCCCGCACCACGCGGCCACCCGCGCCGCACGCGGCCATCGGTGTCGGTGCCATCGTCCTCAGCGACCAGGGCGTGCTCCTCGGCCGCCATCGCCGTGGCACCCTCGAACTGCCCGGCGGAACCGTCGAGGCCGGGGAGTCCCTCGAAGCGACGGTGATCCGCGAACTCGCCGAGGAGACCGGCCTGACCGCCCGGCTGGACGACGTCACGCTCCTGGGCACGCTCGTCGACCACGTCGAGGACGTCGTGCGGGTCACCGTCGGCGCCCTCGTCAACGCCTGGCAGGGCCGGCCGGCCACCCAACCGCACGAGAGCGTCGGCGACTGGGCCTGGCACCCACTGGACCGACTGCCCGACGGCCTGTTCGTGTGCAGCGCCCAGATCCTCACCGCCTGGCGCCCCGACCTCCCCATCGACCACACCCCTGCGCACTTCACCCCCTACGCCTACCGCACACCGCCCCCGGTGACCGTGGTGGACGGCATCGCATGACATCCACCACGGACTCGCGCCTGCGGCGGCTTCCGCCTCCACCGGGCGGACCGGGCCGCCGCCGTGATGGACGCGGGAAGTCGTGCCGCACCGGATCGACTGCCCGGTGATGGTTCCGAACCAGGTCTCGATCCGGTTCAGCCAGGAAGAGCCCACGGGGCCGGTCGGGGCGGATCCGCTTGACCGCCTCGCCGAGCGCCGTGCAGCACAGGACGGTATGCACCATGTCGTCGGTGCCGGGCTGCGGCCGGCCGTCGTGCTCGCGGCCCAGGAGTCCGGCCCGGGTGGGCGCGCGTGCGCCTGCCCGGGCCGGACGGATGTCGGGTCAGCAGGCGCCGAGGTCCTGCCAGACTCCCCATTCACCTGTGGTGCCGGGCGTCTCGTTCTGCGTCCACCACTTGGCCTGCCACGTGTGGCCTCCGTACGAGACGGTGTTGCCGGCCGTGTAGACGGCGCCGCTGCTCCACGCGGCCGCGGTGCAGCTGCCGCCCGGAGGCGGGGTGGTCGGAGGGGTGGTCGTGGGCGGGGTGACTCCGGCGAACTTCACCGAGTACTTCGCGAAGTCCCAGCTCGACTGGGCCACGCTGCTGCACGTGCCCGAAGTCTGACCGTTGTTGTCCGGCGGGGTGCACTGGCGGTCGCGGTTGAGGGACCAGAAGGTGAAGCGGTCCATGTGGTGGCTGGTGGCGTAGTCCAGCACGGTCTGGAAGTCGGCCTGACTGAAGTACTCACCGGTGTCGCTGCGGCCGTTCATGCCGGAGAAGCCTTCGTGTGCGTACGCATTCGCCGCGTCCCAGCCGAAGGTGGACTGCAGGATGGAGTTGAAGTTCGTCAGGGCGCTCGTCTGTGCGGCCGCTCCGTTGAACCCGCCGTCGAAGGGCATGATGGAGAAGTTGTTCGGCGTGAAGCCCTGCGCCTTGGCCTCGTTGAGCATCTGCTTGCCGAACCAGCCGGTGCCGTCGGCGGTTCCCGCCGTGGTGACCGAGACGTAGAGGCCCGGGTTGTTCTGCTGGAGGATCTTGGCCGCGCCGATCTCGTGGGCGATGGCGGTCGCGTTCTCGTACTCCGGCTCCTCCAGGTCGAAGTCGATGGCCTTCAACTGGTACTTGGTGATGACCTGTTGGTATGCGGCCGCGGTGGACGACGCGTCGGAGCAGGTCTGGCCGAGCTTGGTACCCCCGTACCCGCCGATGGAGACCGACACGTCACCGCCCTTGGCGCGGATCGCGCTGATGACGGATGCCACGGCCGTGTCCGACGAGACCGGCGACGTGCCGTCCCACGTCGGGCTGCAACCACCCCCGTTGGGGGCGAGGACGAAAGCGAGCTGGAACGCCTTGAGGCCGGTGGCGTCCATGATGGCGCCCGCGTCCGGCGGGTTGTTGTCGCGCGGCATCAGATAGGGCGCGGCGGCGTACCACCGGTTACTGAGCGCGGTGGCGTCGCCGGACGCACCCGAAGCCTGCTGCGCTGCGAAGGCACCGAGTCCTGCGGTGGCCAGCGCGGCGGTGGCCGCACCACAGAGCAGAGCGCGAAGACGCTTCATGGGGGACTCCTGTCGGGAGAAGGTGCCGCCAGAATCGAGGTTTGACGTAGGCACGTCAATGCGTTGGACTAGACCATTGCGGTTTCTTGAAGATTGACGCACCGAGGAGGCCGCCACTGAGTACCGGCAGACCGGCCAACTCCCCGCCGGCGGCACCCGTACGCCTCTCCCACCGCTACATGGAAACCTCGATCAGCCGGGCGGCGCGGTGCTGCGCTCCCGACGCGAACGTGGAACAGCACCGAAACGACCTGGATACTCCGCCGCGTCCTCCGGGCGCACGCCGCCGGTCATGGCGTCCGGATGCGCCTCGCGCCATGCGGCCATGGACCGGTTCCAGTCCTCGCCGTCCAGCGCGGTGAGTGAGGCGGGGAACAGGCCGTTCTCCTCCTTGGCGATGTGGCTGTGGAGTTCCTCGACGGCTTCGACGAACCGTCGGCGATCGCCCGCGTCGTCGAGGTCCAGGGTGTCGAGCAGATGGTCGAGGTCGCGGTGTTCACGTTCGAGGGCTGCGATGTATTCCGCATACTCGTCGTCCTGGCGCATCACTGCGAAGAGCCCGTGCTCTTCCCCCTGCCAGTGGGCGCGCAGGGCCCTGGCCATGTCCCGCACCAGTCCATGCGCGTCGGCGACGGAACCCCGGTTCAGGGCCCGGACGGCCTCTCCCGCCAGATCGGTCGCCCTCTCGTGCTCGGCGATGAAGTCCTTGATCAAGGAGATCTCGCGGCACCCGCAGTAGTGGCACACGTCTGAACCTCCGTCGCACAGTCACCGCCCGTGCGACGACGATAGGCACCTCGGGACCCACCCGCCCGGAGTCGGGGGCCGGTCGGGTGCACGCCTTCGGACTGCGGAGCCGCCCCCGTCGGCCGGCAAGGCCCCTCGTCTGCCGCATGAAGACCGGAGGGGCACCGGGGCACCGGGCTGGCGTGACGCCCGGTCAGGTCGGTGCGTGCGGCCTCGCCTTCGGCTGGGGCCGGCCTGCGTCGCCCTCCCCATCCGTGATTCCGGACCGCCCCTCGGCACGCCGAACCGATGGCCCCACGTGAATCCGAACGGCGCAGGCCTTCCCTCGAGGATCCGGATACCTGATCATCTGGTTCCATGCGTATGCCAACCATTCAGCGAAGATTCCGCCATCGGGCCGTGCTCTGGGCCGTCGCCGCAAGCCTGGCCCTGACAGCCACCTCAGGGGTGCCGGCCGGGGCCGACTCCCCTGCGCCCGGCCTGTCGGACACCCTTGACCACATTCTCAGCGACACCCGGCTGGCCGGCGCCCAGATCGGAGTCGTCGTCAGCGACGCCAAGACCGGGCAGACGCTCTATCAGCGCAATGGCGACGGCCGTCTGGTGCCGGCATCCAGTACCAAGCTTCTGACGTCGACCGCGGCCATGGCGCTGCTCGGCCCCGACTACCGGTACAGCACCGACGTGTTCGCGGACGGCTCCCGCCACGGGTCCGTACTCAAGGGCGACCTGTACCTTCGCGGTACCGGCGACCCCACGATGCTGGCCGAGGACTACGACCGGCTGGCAGCATCGGTCGCCGCAGCGGGGATCCAGCGGGTCACCGGCCGGCTGGTCGCCGACGACACCCGCTTCGACAGCAACCGGCTCGGCGCGTCCTGGGCAGCCGACGACGAGTCCGCCTACTACTCGTCGCAGATCTCTCCGCTGACGGTCGCCCCGGACACCGACTACGACGCCGGCACCGTCCTGCTCACGGTGACCCCGGGTGCCGCGCCCGGCGATGCGCCCACGGTGAAAGTCACCCCGCCCAACGACTACGTACGCATCGACAACAGCGCCACCACCGTCGGCGCCGGCGAGAGCCGTACGGTCGCCGTCGATCGCCCGCACGGCAGCAACACCATCGTGGTCAGCGGCAAGATTCCCGTCGGGAGCGCAGCCACGAACTCGTGGATCAGCGTCTGGGAGCCCGCCGGCTATGCGTCCGCCGTCTTCGCGGACGCGCTGGCCGCACACGGAGTGAAGGTGACCGGAGAGCCGGTGCTGGGCAAGGCCGTCCCGGAGGGTGCCACGTCACTGGCCTCCCATCCGTCGATGCCGCTGAAGGATCTGCTGACGCCGTTCCTGAAGCTGTCCAACAACAACCATGCGGAAGTGCTGGTCAAGACCATCGGATACGAGGTCAAGGGCAGCGGCACCTGGTCGGCCGGGCTGTCGGCGATCGCCGACTACCTGCGTACCCTCGGGCTGGATCCTGCCGCCCTGCGTCAGATGGACGGCTCGGGCCTGTCGAGAATGGACGTGGTGTCCACCAAGCAGTTCACCGAGCTGCTGGTCGCCGCACGTCAACAACCGTGGTTCCAGGACTGGTACGGCGCCCTGCCGATCGCCTGCGTGTCCGACCGGATGACCGGCGGAACGCTGCGCTCCCGTATGTGCGGGACCGCGGCCGCGGGCAACCTGCACGGCAAGACCGGCTCGCTGACCGGCGTGTCGGGGCTCTCCGGCTATGTGACGGACGCCGATGGCCGGGAGCTCGTCTTCAGCTTCGTCAGCAACAACTACGTCGCGAGCTCGGTCAAGAACATCGAGGATGCGGTCGGAGCGGCGCTCGCCGACTACAGCGTCAAGGGCGCAGAGCAGCTGAACGGTGCGGCCCGGTCCGCCCGGTCCACGACCGATGCGCCCGCCGCAAAGGATGAGCAGAACGGGCGCACCGACCTCGAGTGCTCCTGGATGAAGCCTGCGAGCTGCTGAGCGACGATCGTTGACCTCCAAGGCGGCGCACGCAACCACCGGGCGCTGATCCAGCCGGAGGCCGACCGGACGGTGAGGGGCGGGGACCGACCCCGCCCCTCACCTGTGGCCGATGTCGGCCTGCCCGCGCGGCTCCGATCGCAGCTTGCCCGCGGCGACAACGCCTGTTCCTATGCGCCGGCGCCTCTGCGCTCAACTCGATCCGGCTCCCATCGGCCACGCGGGCACGGCCCGGAGAAGCGGCATCGGACCGCGTCGACTGTTCGGATCCGGAATCCGATGACACCCGCGGGGGCCGCCTCCCGCATGCGACAGGCCCGCAGGGGACGCGCCTTGAGCGTGTGGTCCGGATGGCCCGTCGCCACGCGCCGTCGTGTGTCCGGTGCGCTCAGGCGTTGGGGCGCTTGCCGTGATTGGCCTTCTTCTTCTTGCGGGCGCGTCGCTTGTTCCCTCGCTTGGCCATAGTCCACTTCTCCCGGATTGGGTGCATTTAGGGCGATCGTCAGTATAGGTTCGACCGGCCGCGTCTGCAGCAGGAGCGTTGCGCGTACACCAGAAGTCCGCCCGGTCAGGGGACCCATTTGTACTTGCCTCCGCCGACCCATCTCACGACCGCGGGATCGTCGAAGTCGATCTCGGACACCCCCGCCTGGTGCGCCAGCCTGATCACATCCACCATGTCGTAGGCAGCCCCGGCCAACTCTCCGTTGACCTCCACCATGCGGTACGGCGGGTCGTCCGGCACGACGCCGAGGACGACGACGGGGGTGGGGTGGAACGCCTCGCCAGCATCGTTGGTCATATCTACAGCGTGTGGCAGGGGCGGGCCGCGCACATGTCGAGCGGAGCGCCCCCTGGACACAATCGCCGGGCGAGGCCGCACGGGGCCTGCCCCGCAGCCCCCGCCTCCGGCCTCGAACCTCGGGCCGGATGAGCCGGGAGAGAAGTGGGCGGCGTCGCCGAACCACAGGCACCGACCCGCGGACCCGGAGGCCCGGGAGCACCTGCTGCGAGCGTACGCATACCCGTCACCGCGATGGAAAGATTTGCCTGATATCTTGAGAAATGCCGCAATTGACCTGCGGCACTCGGCTGTGCCGCCCGCACGACGGGAGCAGGAATGACCGGTGGACCTGAGCCCATCAGCGCTGTCGCCCGCGCGGCGCTCGAGCAGGAGCTGTCCGATCTGCGCGTCGAGCGCGATACCGTCGCGGCCACCTTGCGGGGCGGCGACGAGGTGGGTGACAGGGCGGACCAGGCCGACGAGCTGCAACGCGCCGCGGAACTCGACCGCCTGGACCGCCGCATCACCGAGATCGACGGTCGGCTTCGCGAGGCGGCCGTCGCCGGTTCTCCCCGCACCGGGACGGTCGGCGTGGGCAGCACCGTGACGGTTCGGTACACGGACGCCACGGAGGCGACCGTCCGGATCACCGAGATGGCCGAGGAACGGGACCAGACCCTGGTCACCGCCGACAGCCCGCTCGGCCGCGCCCTGCTCGGGCGTCGTGTCGGCGACACCGTCGACTACGAGACGCCGGAGGGGCGGACGACCGCGGTCGTACTGTCTCTCGGCGACGGGGACGACAGGTCTCCGAGCGGGTCATAGCGCAACGCGTGACACCGGGCGGGAGAACGCCGGGCCGGCGCCCTGACCGAACCGCCCCTTTGACGCAGTCCCGGCCTGACCGTACGGGACCGCCCTCGTGTCAGCCCGTGACGATTCCGGCGACGAGGTTGATGGTGGTGGCCAGGATGCTGGCACCGAAGACATACGACAGCAGGCAGTGCCGCAGGGCGACCGCGCGGATCGTGGAACTGGAGACGTCGGTGTCGGAGACCTGATAGGTCATGCCGAGGTTGTAGCTGAAGTAGAGGAAGTCGCTGTAGCGCGGCGGGGTGTCGGTGTTGAAGTCGATCCCGCCCCCGGGTGGCTGATAGTAGATGTACGCGTAGCGGGTGGCGTACATCAGGTGGAGTGCCGCCCAGGACATGAACACACCGCAGAGCGCAGTCGCGGCCGCGGCGTGGCTCAGGTCCGAGTCGCCGGCCAGGAGCAGCAACACGATGCCGACCAGTCCGCACACGGCGGCCAGGACGATGACGAGCTCCTCGACGACGGGCCGGAACTCCTCGCGCCGGACGATGCGATGGGTGGTGGCGGCGTCCATGGGCCACAAGGCGAGCCACCCGGCCACGACGAACAGCGTCTCCGCCGCGGCGATGCCCGCGAGCATTCCCAGGGGTGGGTGGGTCAGGACGCCGACGACCGCACCGACGGCCGCTCCGGCGACCGCCGCGCCCGCGAGTCGGGATACGGCGGAACGTACAAGCCAGTGGTTCATGGGAGCCTCGAGTGTGACGCCTCGGCAGCTCGGCGAAGGGTCTCAGACCTCCAGTACGTCGACCGTTCGCGCGGCCGCGGTCCGTCGACGCGGCGGTCCCGTGGCTCGGGGCCGACGCCGACGACACAGGTGAGGCCGTCGTCGGGGGAACGGAACACCACGGAGCGGGTCGCGCCCGCCGGAACCTGGAACCCCTCGCGCGCGGCTCCCTCATCCCCGGGACCCACCGTGGCCATCAGGAAGACCGCTGCCCCGGACCGATGCGTGACGACAGGCTGGGACACGGCCGTGAGACTCCCGACGGGCAATGAGCCGCAATAAGGAACGGAGGGGAACAGCGTCAGAGTAGCCGCGGGCGTAGCGGCGTGCAGCGCGGCGGCACCACGGCGCTCCCTTGTCGAAAATCCGGCACTGCCCCGTCCTCGAAAGTCGAATGGCGGGCACGTACCGGCAGGCATAACCTGCCCGAAAACGACGGATTATCCCCTCATGTCCGCATGGAGGAAGGGTTGAGAGTCTTGAGCGCCGGCACTGACGAACAGGAATCCCTGGAGCCCCGCGTGGGGCCCACCCCCGAGGGGGATCCGGAGTTTCACCCGTACCACCACCCTGCCGCCGGCTGGGGCGCGGCCAAGAGCGTGACCCGTTTCCTGATGCGCGAGGGTGCGCTGGTGGACGGGCCGCGGGCGATCATGCGGATGAACCACGAGAACACCGGGTTCGACTGCCCGGGCTGCGCGTGGCCGGACGACACCAAGGGTCTGCACCTGGACATCTGTGAGAACGGCATCAAGCACGTCACCTGGGAGATGACCCGCAAGCGGGTCGGGCGCGACTTCTTCGCCGCGCACTCGGTGACGGAGTTGGCCGGATGGAGCGACTACAGCCTCGAGAACCAGGGCCGGTTGACCGAACCGATGGTCTACGACCCCGATACGGACCACTACGTCCCCATCTGCTGGAAGGACGCCTTCGAGGTGATCGGCCGTGCCCTGCGCGGCCTCGACAACCCGAACCAGGCGTCCTACTACACCTCCGGCCGGCTCGGCAACGAGGCCACGTTCCTCTACCAGTTGATGGCCCGTGAGTTGGGCACCAACAACCTGCCGGACTGCTCCAACATGTGCCACGAGGCCAGTGGACGCGCCCTCCATGCCTCCCTGGGCACCGGCAAGGGGACCGTCGACCTCAAGGACTGGGAGTCCGCCGACGCGCTGTTCATCCTGGGAGTCAACGCCGCCTCCAACGCGCCCCGGATGCTCACCGCCCTCGCCGAGGCCTACCATCGCGGTGCCCAGATCGTGCACATCAATCCGATCGTCGAGGCGGCGGCCACACGCACCATCGTCCCGCACGACTTCACGGACATGGCCCTCTTCAAGACGACCCGCACCAGCACGCTGAACCTGCAGCCCCGCATCGGCGGCGACATGGCCCTGCTGCGTGGCATGGCCAAGGCGGTCCTGGACCAGTCCGCATCCGACCCCAAGGCTCTGGACCGGGAGTTCATCGACCGCTACACGTCCGGCTTCGAGGAATACCGCGCACTGTGCGAGGCCACATCGTGGGAGGAGATCGAGAACCAGTCCGGGCTGAGCCGCGCCGACATCCTCAAAGCGGCGCGCGTGTACGGCGAGGCCGACCGCAGCATCGTCAGCTGGTGCCTGGGCATCAGTCAGCACGAGCACGGCGTCGACACCGTCCGGGAGATCGTCAATCTGCTTCTCCTCCGCGGCAATCTGGGACGTGAAGGAGCGGGTCCCTCCCCCGTACGAGGGCACAGCAACGTCCAGGGCAACCGCACCTGCGGCATCGATCACCGCCCCACCGACGCGTTCCTGGACCGCCTCGCCGAGGTCTGCGACATCGAGCCGCCCCGTGAGCACGGTCTGGACACCGTCCACACGGTCAGGGCGATGCACAGCGGCGATGTGAAGGTGTTCGTCGGCATGGGCGGCAACTTCGCCCTCGCGGCGCCCGACACCTCGTACACCTACGCGGCGCTGCGCAACTGCGACCTCACCGTCCAGGTGAGCACCAAGCTGAACCGCAGCCACGTCGTCCACGGCCGCGGGGCCCTCATCCTGCCGTGCCTCGGCCGTACCGAGAAGGACCATCAGCGCAAGGGCATCCAAAGCTCGTCCGTCGAGGACTCGATGAGCATGGTCCACCTCTCGATCGGGATGAAGCGCCCCGCCTCCGCGCACCTGCTGTCCGAGCCGGCCATCATCGCCGGCATGGCCCGGGCCGCCATGCCCGACAGCGCCACGCCCTGGGAGCGGTACGTCGAGGACTACGACCGCATCCGCGACACCATGGCCAAGGTCCTCGACGGCTTCGAGGACTTCAACCGCCGCGTGCGCCTGCCCCTCGGCTTCCGCATCAAGCAGCCCGCCCGTGAACTGGTCTTCCTCACCCCGTCGGGACTCGCCGAGTTCTCCACCGCCGAACTGCCCGACGTCGTGCCGGCTCCCGGCGCCCTGGCGCTGGGCACCATGCGCTCCCACGACCAGTGGAACACGACCATCTACTCCGACAACGACCGCTACCGCGGCATCAAGAACCTGCGCACGCTCGTCTTCATGAACCGGGCCGACATGCGCGAACGCGGCATCGCCGACCGTGGCCCGGTCGACATCACGAGTACGGCGAGGGACGGCAGTCAGCGGTCCCTCCGCGGCTACCTCGCCATCCCCTACGACATCCCCCGCGGCTGCGCGGCCGGATACATGCCCGAGATGAACGTGCTGTGCGCGCTCGGCGACTACAGCACCCAGAGCGACCAGCCGATCATGAAGCACGTCAACGTCACCATCGGTCCTGCCGCCTGAAGCAGGGAGCGCGCACGGGCGGTACTCCGCGCGGCATCACCGTCCCCGTACGAACCGCTCCAGGAGAAGGTAGGCGCGCTGCTCCGCGGCGGCGAGCTCGGTCGGATCGATCTCCGCCTGCCAGAGCTCGCCCGCCGCGGCATCGTCGGCCTCGCGCAGCTCCACCACAGCTGCCGCCAGGTGTGTCTGGACCATGGGGTACGACGGCGCCGAACGGTCCGCCAACGCCTGCTCGGCATGCTCGGACGCCTCCGTGCACGCGGCGAGTGCGCGCTCCGCCCGGACCGCCGCGTGGCCGTGGACCACCGACAGCGCGCACGCCAGCGCGATGACGATACCGAGGAGACTGCTCAGCGCCCGGTCCGCGACGAGGGCTCCGGCAGGTGCCGGAGTGGCCAGGTCGGACATCAGCAGGGCCAACGGCGTGAGGAAGACGACGCCGAGACCGTAGTTGCGCGCCACGACGTACTCCAGCAGGAACTCCAGGAGGACGATCACCAGGACGAGCACCACGGGGTCGGGGCGGGCGGACAGCACGCCGAGCGCGAGCATCAGCCCGGCGACCGTGCCCAGGGTGCGCTGGACGGCGCGCCGTGACGCCGTGCGGACATTGATCGAATGCAGCACCGCGGCAGCGGAGATCGCCGCCCAGTAGCCGTGGCCGAGGCCAAGAAGAAGGGCCGCCCCTCCGGCAAGACCGGTACCGAGAACCATCCGAAGAGCAGGAACGAGCAGGACCGCCATGTGGCCGGAGCCGCCGTGGCGCCGCCCCGTCACCAGTTCCGCGGCACGCAGTTCGGCGGCGCGCCGCGTCGCGGGATCGGCCGGAACCGGCTCGGAGCCCGCCACGGAGACCATGCCGGCCTGGGCGACCAGGGACGGGAGCGACAGCTCGGGCAGGAGTCGGGGAATCCGGTCGCGACGGCTCCCAAGAAGGCGGACCTGGCGGCGCAGGTCCCGCGCCAGGCGGGTGGGGTCGTCCGGCGGACGGCGGGAGGCACCGATCAGCAGCGACCAGGAAAGGTCGATCAGACGGACGCATGTGTCGCCGCGGCCGCCCCACTCCGTGGCTGTCGGAGGCAGGCACCCCAGAGTCCGATACCCCTGCAGCACAGCGGCGGTCGCCCGGTGACGGACCAGCCCGCTTCCGTCCCCCTCGGCCGTTGCCTCCACCAGGTCCGCGAGCTCGCGCAGAGCCGCGGCCACCGCCAGCCGCTGCGGACGATCCGGGTGCACGAACCAGCCCAGCACGGCCAGCACCCAGGCCACGGCCGCACCCACCGCGGCCAGGCCGGTCCGGGGAAGGACGTCGGCCCACGCAGGCGAACCGTTGGCCGCCACGGCGAAGGAGAAGAGCAGCAGTACCGCGCCCAGTCCGCTCAGACGCGCCGCGTCACACGCGAGTTTCGCCATCCCGGCCACCACGGCCGTGGCGACCACCACGGCGGCGGCTCCCCCGTCCCGTGGATGGGCCCACGCGGCAAGGGCCGAACCGCAGCCCACGCATGCCGTCATGGCGGCCGCCACCACCGCGAGCACGCGGGCACGGCGCGCGTAGGGCAGGTTGCGGCCGAACGTGGTGGTGAAGGAGCCCAGCATGGCGTAGACAGCCTGGTCGGCCCGCCCGGCCAGTGCCATGGGCAGCGCGGGCAGCGCCATGGCGAGCGCGGCACGCAGGGCGAAGGACAGGGCGCCGTCCACGCTCTGCAGGGCGAGCACGCCACGCGGGGAGAGCGCACGCCCCACACGGGCTGCCGAACACCTCCGGCTACTCCCGATCACAACAGTGAGCAGAGGGCGCAAACGGGGCATATGCGGTGTATATCACCTGCATCTGCTGCCGGACGGGTCATGGAGCGCTGACGCCCCAGGTGCTCCGGGGCCCCGCCGGCAGCACGGCGGCGCGGAGTATGCGCCATGTCGGGGGCGGCCTTCCGGGCCACCCGGCGCCGCCCGAAGGGATTCCGGCCAACGACCTGATGAGATGGCCAACTATCGAACGACGCCACAACGCCCCATCCCCGGCCTCCACGCCATATGGGAACGTTTGTTCACGATCTGCCCCCGCCAGGGCCGTTACAGGCCGCCCAGAAGGGCCGTTCCTAGAGCACCAGTGCCCCTCGCGCACCCATCCGGAGGATCCGTGAATCCGATGCCCACCCTTGAAAACGCATCCGTCAGATTCGAACACCGCCCGCCTGTCGCCCCGTCGGCCGTAACCATCGGGGGCCGTACCGACGCCGGCGTGCGCCGTGCAGTACGCCGGGACACGAGGTGGGCGGCATGACGGCCACGGCAGGAAGAGGTCCGCACGACGCCAAGCAAGCGCCGCCCGAACCGTCGGCGTCCGAGAAGCTGCTGTTCGGCGGCGAGTTGGAGTACGACCTGGGCTGGAGCCAGCATCGCGGGGCCTGGCTGAAGCTCGGCATGCAGACGATGGCGGCGAGCCTGCCGCGGCAGGTGGCGATCGCCGTGCGTCTCGCCCGTCAGGCAGACCGCCGCGCCCTGCACGTGGTGGCGGTCAGCGAGATCGGGCGCGGCATCGCACAGGCCGTCTCGCTGGTTGCGGTGAACACACTGCTCGCCGGGCTCCTCGCGCAGGGAAGCACCGTCGAGCGGCTCCGGGCGGCGCTGCCGTCGCTCGTGTTCGTCGCCGTGATGGCCGTCGTCGGATCGGTCCTGAAGTCCGCCTCAACGGCCTCGACGGGGATTCTGGAGCCGAAGGTCCAGCGTGTCGCCACCGAACGGTACCTGGGCTTGGTGGCGCGGGTGGAGATGGAGGCGATCGAGGACGACGCCTTTCACAAGCTGATGGATTCGGCGCAGTGGGGCGCCGACGGGGCCCGGCGGATGGTCGGGTACTGCACGGCCGTGGTCACCTCGGCGATCTCGCTGGTTGCGGCCGCGGGCGTGCTGACGGTGTTGCATCCCCTGCTGCTGCCGTTACTGATGGCCATGGCCCTGCCGAGTGCATGGGGTTCCCTGACGATGGCGCGCCAACGGTACGTGAGCTGGCATCGGTTCGTGCAACACGCACGGGCCGCACAACTGCTGAGCCGGCTGCTGATCGATCAACAGGCCGCGGGTGAGGTGCGGGTGCACGATGTGGGGCCGTTCCTGCTGGAACACTTCCGGGGCATGGCGGAGACGAGCGAGAGGGAGCAGACTCGACTGGCGTGGATCGGCGCCCGCACCGGACTGACCGCAGACGCAGCCCGCGGGGTGGCCACGGTGGCCACGTACCTGGTGCTGGGGCTGCTGCTCTGGAACGGGGCGATGGAGCTGGCGGTCGGCGGCACGGCCGTTCTCGCGATTCGCACCGGCTCGGCGAGCATCAACGAACTGGTGCTGAGGGTCACCGACATGCAGGAGGAGTCGCTGTTCGTCGCCGACCTGGAGAGACTGTGCGAAGAAGCGGAGCGGCGGGCCATCCCGACGACAGGGCTCGACCTGCCGGAGCAGTGGAACGAGATCCGCTTCGAGAAGGCCACCTTCACCTACCACGGCGCGGACCAGCCGTCCCTGCATGAAGTGAACCTCGTCATCCCCCGAGGCAGGACCGTCGCCCTGGTCGGGAAGAACGGCTCGGGCAAGACCACGCTCACCAGGCTTCTTTGCGGCCTGTATCTGCCGGACAGCGGCCGGATCGTGTGGGGGGACGTGGATGCGGCCAAGGCCCACCGCGCCCAGATCTTCAGCCGGATCGCCATGGTCGCCCAGGACTTCCGCCGCTGGCCCTTCACCGCTCGGGTGAACATCGGCATCGGCCGGCCGGACGCACCGATCGACGACGCGGCGATCGACGCGGCGGCCGCGTACGCAGGCGCCGATGAGGTGCTGGCGAAGCTGCCCCGGGGCAAGGACACACTGCTGGTGCGTGGGTATCAGGGCGGTCAGGACATCTCCGGCGGGCAGTGGCAGAAGTTCGGTCTGGCCAGGGCCCGTTACCGCGACGGGCAGGTGCTGATCGTGGACGAGCCGACCAGCGCGCTGGACCCTGCGGCCGAACAGCAGGTCTTCGACCAGATCCACCGCCTCGCGGGGACCGGACAGACCACGATCCTGATCACTCACCGATTACACAGCGTCCGTCATGCCGATCTGATCTACGTCCTGGACGAGGGGCGGGTCGTCGAGCACGGCACTTTCGACGACCTGATGAATCCCGCCGGCGGCACCGGAGTCTTCCGTACGGCGTATGAACTTCAGGCCCGGCAGTTCCAGACCCCCGCCGTACCGAAGCAAGGACGGAGCACCGGCGAGACTCTCCGGTCCGGCGCGGATGGGCAGGCGTCACCGTGACCCTCCGGCCCGAAGCCCGGACAGAGCTCGAAACCCTTCTGCTCACCCTCGAGTTCGGCGTCATCCCCGGCGAGGAGACGAGGGCCTGGCCGACACCGTCAGACGGCGGTTCATCGCTTCCGGCACCGACCGGCGGCGCTGGTCCGACGGAGCGGCTGCCGACGGCCTGCTCGCGCCGGTGATGTTCGCCCGTGTGCACGAAGGAATGCGCGACGTGCGGCGAGTGACTTCGTACGGCTCGCGGTCCTGCTGACGGACGAGTGTCCACACCGGCTCGACCGGGCGTACGCGCAGGCGAAGCTGGGCCGGTGTGCCGTCCACAAGTGGTGGCACACCGAACAGCACCTACCCCATGACACCCATGACATGACAGGTCTCGTTTGTGTCGCCATCTGCGGACGGTGCCCCTGCCCGAAGAGCCCTTGGAGCGTATGTACGACGACGAACGGTGGCTTAGGTCAAACTTTCTGACAGGGTCCACGATCGAGAGGTCACGGAGGGCACCAGGGTGAGCAGACGGCGGAAACCGTCGCGGCAGGTGTCGACGGACGCACACCACGTGCGGCTCACCTCGCCGTCGAACACCGCGGTCGGCGCGTGGCCTTCGGCGGACCCGCTACGCGACTGGGAGGTCCTGACATGACCAGTAAGTTCACCGAGCTTGCGATCGACTGTGCCGATCCCCACGGTCTCGCACGGTTCTGGTGCTCGGTCCTTGACTACGAGGTGCAGGACGAAGACGACGGAATCGTCACCATTGGCTCCCCTCTGGTACCTGAAGGCAGGAACCGACTTGGCCCAGTGCCACCGACGTTGACCTTCGCGCAGGTACCCGAGGGCAAGACCGTCAAGAACAGGCTCCACCTCGACGTCAACCCGACCGACAGGGAGCAGGACGAAGAGGTCCGTCGCCTGCTCGACCTGGGTGCTCGACACGCCGACGTCGGCCAAGGCGGTGAGAGCTGGGTCGTACTCGCCGACCCGGAGGGGAACGAGTTCTGCGTCCTTGCGGGACGCCGCCCCTGATCGGAGGCCGCACACCGCGCCGGACCGACGTGCGGTCGCCTGCCCTGGCAGCCCGACCACACCCGCAACGCACTCGCCGGCTCCCGCGCAGGCGGGCCAAGTGCCCGGCCTGGAGCTGGACATCGGCGCCCCCATCGCCACCTGCCGCTCCGGCACCCCGGAACGAGACCGCCCGGTGGGGATTCCGGCAGGTCCAGGGTCACACCCACCGGTCCTGGGTTCAGTGCACGTCCGCCTGCGGCGCGGGGGTGTCGTCCAGGAAGCCTCCCGACTGGTGCTGCCAGAGCTTGGCGTAGGCGCCGTCCGAGGCGAGCAACTCCTGGTGCGTGCCCTGCTCAACGATCCGTCCGCGATCCAGGACGACGAGCCGGTCCATGGTGGCGACCGTGCTGAGCCGGTGCGCGACCACGAGCGCCGTCCGCCCCTCCATGAGCTGCCACAGCGCCTCCTGGACGAGGATCTCGCTCTCGGAGTCCAGGGCACTGGTCGCCTCGTCGAGCAGCAGGATCGGCGCGTCGCGCAGGATCGCCCTGGCGAGGGCGACCCGCTGGCGCTGCCCGCCGGACAGCTTGACACCGCGCTCGCCCACCATGGTGCCGAAGCCGTCCGGCAGTGCGTCGGCGAACTCCGTGACGTGCGCCGCCTCGGCCGCGCGTCGGATCTCCGCCTCGGTGGCGTCCGGCCGGGCGAACGCGATGTTGTCCCGCAGCGTGCGGTGGAACATCGCCGGGTCCTGCGGCACATAGGCGATCAGACCCCGCAGGTCGGCCTGGCGCAGCCTGCTGATGTCCTGACCTCCGATCAGGATCCGGCCGGCTTCGATGTCCGTCATCCGCAGCAGCAGTCGGGTGAGCGTGGTCTTCCCCCCGCCGGACCGGCCGACGAGACCGATCTTCGCCCCGCTGGGCACGGCCAGGTCGAGGCCCTCGAAGAGCGGCTTCGCGCCCCCGTGGGCAAAGGTCACCTGCTCGAAGCGGACGTTGGCGGCCTGGGACAGCAACGGCTCCGGCGACGCCGGGTCGAGCACGGTCGGCGGCTTCAGCAGCAGTTCGGTGAACTGCGCCGCCTCGGTCATCGAGCTCTCCAGACGGCGGTAGATCTGGTTGAACTCGAACATGATCCGCGTCGCGTTGGTGTAGAACGTGAAGGCGACCACGATCGCCTCCACGCTGCCTCCGCCGAGCGTGACCGCGAGCAGCAGGCCCAGCGCGTTGGTCGCCACGGACATCGGCGCGACCAGCGTGTCGATGCGCAGGTTTCCGTAGTCCCACGAGCTCAGCGTGAGCCGCCGCGACTCACCGACGCGGGACCGGTGCTCGGCGGCCTCGCGTTCCTCGGCGGCGAACGCCCGGACCGTGTCCATGTTCATCAGGCTGTCGGCGACGTGGCCCGACACCCGGGCGATCGCCTCCTCGCGCTGCTTGACGAGCGCCTGCCGGCGGCGGATGAGGGGTGCCACGCACAGCGCCGTCAGTGCGATCATCGCCAACAGCCCGACGACGAGCAGCGGTTCGTAGCGCCACAGCACCACCGACCCGAACACCAGCGGCACGAAGCTGCCCACGACCGAGAAGGTCAGCGTGTCGATGAACTCCTCGAAGCGGGAGGCGAAGCTCAGGACCCGTTTGGTCAGCGACCCGGCGAAGTTCTCGTGGAAGAACGCGGTGTCCTTGGCGAACAGTTCATCCATGCCCACCACGTACAGGTGCTCGATCGCGAGGGCGGCGACACGGTTCAGGCAGTGGAAACCAATACGCCACAACGTCTCCGCGAACAGCAGGACGCCGGCGAAGCCGAGGACGTAGGGCAGCGTCGAGCCGATGGCGATACCGGTGTCGCCGGCGATTCGGCCGACGAGCTTCGCGACGACCAGCGGCGCGATGTAGTTGATGCCGATGTTGCCCAGCGCCGGCAGCAGCATTGCGGGCACCGTCAGCCACCGACGCCGGGCCAACTCACGTCCGTAGTATCGAAGTGCGAGGAGCACCGAGCCCCTGCCCGGCGTTTCGCGCGATTCAGGCGATCCCATCCCAACCCCGTGTGGTCGTTCGGCAGCCCGCCACGTGCTCCTTCTGGGAGAAGCCATTGCCTCATCGGCCGTGCGGGGCTTTCGCTTCGGGTGAGTGCCCTCGCTCGGGTCCCTTCCGGCAGGCGGGGCACAGCGTCGACGGAGCCCCCACGCAGCTCGTGACGACGTATCCGTGCGAGTACGGGGAGGCCTGGGACCCGCAGTCTCCCGCGACGGCGCCCGCGGGGTCCAAGCGTTTTTTTCAGCCATCGGTCGACCGCGGCACAGCAGACCGCCGGCCGGTCGTCCTACACGGGGCGGCCGAGCAGCGGGCTCGGGCGTCGGCGCGAGGCAGCCGGCGCCGACCCGCAAGGAGCGCCCGGTGCCGCCCCCGGGAAACGTGGAGGGGGGCGGCCGGTCCCGGCCGCCCCCCTCCGTACTCCATGCGTCCCTTACCGGGTCGATCAGGAGGCGGTGCAGGTGAGGGTCGGGGTGGCGGCCGTGCCGTTGGCCTGGAAGCCGAAGGTGGTCGAGCCGTTGGCCGCCAGGTTGCCGTTCTGCGCGGCGTTCCTGGCGGTGACCGCGGCGCCGCTCTGCTGCAGCGAGGTGTTCCAGGCATTGGCCACCGTCTGCCCGCCGGGCCAGGTCCAGCCCACCGTCCAGGAGGAGGTGGGCGTGCCGCCCGGGTTGGTGACGGTGACGGTGACGTTGAAACCGCCGGTCCACTGGGTGTCGATGTGCCAGCCCGCCGTGCAGCCGCTGCCCCCGCCGGCCGCTGCAGCCGTCTTCGCGGTGGTCGCCGCGGAGGCGGCCGATGTGTTGCCGGCGGCGTCCCTGGCCCTGACGGAATAGCTGTAGGTGGTGGCCGCGGTCAGTCCGGTGTCGGTGTAGCCGGTGGTGGTGGAGGATCCGACCAGGGTGCTGCCGCGGTAGACGTCGTAGGAGGTCACGCCGACGTCGTCGGTGGAGGCGCTCCAGGACAGCGACACACTGCTGGAGGTGGTTCCGGTGGCGGTGAGGTTGCCCAGCGCGGTCGGGGCCTGGGTGTCTGCGGCGGTTCCGCCGCCGCCGAAACCGGGGGACTTGATGCCGGCCAGGTAGCCGTCCTTGACGGTGTTGACCGTGGTCCAGTCGTCGTTGAGGATGCCGCCGGTGTCGCCCGAGTCGGGGTTCCACGACCAGAAGGTCCACTGGAAGCTGTCGGCGCCGTACTGCGCAGTGGGACGCAGGTACTGGACGAGCGCCTTCAGCCACGTCTGGTCCGTGGTGGACTGCAGGGTGGTTCCGAACTCGCCGACCCACACGGGGGCGATGTTCTGTTTGAACAGGTAGCCCCAGTTCTTGTCCCAGATACCGGCCATGTTGCTGGGGAAGGACGGGTCGGTGAACCATGGCTACGAGGCCACACTGGTGGCGTAGTCGTGAGCCGAGTAGACGACGCGGTCGGCCACGTCGAGCTGAACCGGGTACTGGCCGGCGCCCTGCAGGTTGCCGCCCCACCAGGACGAGTTGCCGTTGTAGGTCTGCACGCCCTCGACGAAGATCAGCAGGTCGGGGTTGGCGGCAAGGACCGCGTTGCCGCCCCGCTCGGCGGCCAGCCGCCAGTCCTTGGAGGTGTCGCCGCAGCCCCAGCAGGCGGGATCGTGCGGCTCGTTGTGCAGGTCGATGCCGACCACTGCCGCGTTGCCCGCATAACGGGTGGCGATCGCGGTCAGGTCGCTGAGCCAGGTGGACTCGGGTACGGAGCCGGTGTACCAGAGCGCGGACTGCCCGCTGGAGTCCGGGCGGTGGCGGTCGAGAATGACCTTCAGTCCGACGGATCCGGCGTAGTTGACGATCTTGTCCATCACCTGAAGCGAATTCAGGCCCTGCAGGTCCGTGTTCATGTTGTAGAAATTGATGCTGTCGGGCGTCGTGCCTTTGAAGACGTCGTCGCTGTAGGGCAGCCTGATGGTGTTGTACCCCAACGACTTCATCTGGTCGATCATGCTCTTGTAATCCCGCGACCACAGGCCGTGCGCGACGTGGTTCGCCGTCTCGAAGCCGAACCAGTTGATGCCCGCGATGCGCACGGGCCGGTTGCCTGCGTCCAGGATCTGCCGACCGCTGGTGTGCCAGTAGCCCGAGCCGGGAGTTGCGGCGGCCTGAGCGGAACCCGCGGCCATGAGCGGTGCGGTGAGCAGCGCCAGGACGGCGACGAGCACCGTGACCCCTCGCCGTATGCGGCCGTGAAGGCGGATCATCGTGTGTGCGCTCCTCTGCTGAGAGCCCGGTCTCCGACATCGTCCAGGGGTGGTCCTGCGGTCTTGTCGGCAGTACGACGGGGGCGACATGGGAGCGCTCCCAAACTTTGCGGAAGCTCACCCGAACAAAGCTGTCCAGGGAAGTGGATGGTGTCTGTCGACTGCCGGTTCGACGCCGCCCACCATGAAGCCAAGAAGCCGACACGCCGTCAATAGATTGAACCGCCTTCATCTCTTGAACGCGATACGGGTCCGCGGAATCCGATGCAGGGGTGTCCGTGGCGGTGATCGCGCACGAGCAGGTCCTGCGCGTGGGCGCCTTCGAGCAGTGCGGCCGTGCCCCCGCCGCCGTGGGTGCCTCGTCCGTGTGTCGTCGTCGCCCCGGGGAGCACCCACCGTCGGCGCCGTGAGCAGCGACGGGAGCGCAGCCGCCGCCAGGCTGTTGACCAGCCCACATCCGAAAGTTCGACGGGAGTGCTAAGGGCTGTCCCGTGATCCCTGGCGGGCACACGACGACAACTGCGGCACCTCGCTGCGTTGTCGGAACGCCTGAATACGCCCGGCATGAGGACGCTCCGCCGCCTTGCGATGCACCACATACGACGCCGCGCGCCGATCCACCGGGGATGACGGGACAGCCCTTAGCTGATCCACTTCTTCCAGGTGCCCGGGTGCGTGTCGATCCAGCGCTCGGCCGCCTTCTCGGGGGACAGCTTCTCGGAGGCGATCAGCTCGGAGACTTCGTTCTGGTCCCTCTCGGACCAGTGGAACTTCTTCAGGAACGCGGCGGCCTCACCGCCCCGGTTCGCGAAGTCCGCGTTGAGGTACTTCTGCAACGGCGTGGTCGGATAGGCACAGTCGATGGCCTTCGCGTCCTTCGCCCCGCACTCCTCGGTGTACGCCGGCAGCTTCACCTCGACCATCGGCACCTCGTTGAACAGCCATTGCGGCTTGTACCAGTAGCTGAGGAAGGGTTTCCTCTGCTTGGCGAACTGCTGCATCTGCGTGATCTGGGCGGCCTCGGAGCCCGCGAAGACGACCTTGTAGTCGAGGTCGAGATTCTTCACCAGGGCCGTGTCATTGGTGACGTAGGACGGCGAACCGTCCATCAGCTGGCCCTTGTTGCCGCTCTCGGGGGTGCGCAGTTCGTCCGCGTACTTGTCGAGGTTCTTCCAGTTCGTGACGTCGGGGTGCTGGTCCGCCCAGTACTTCGGTACGTACCACCCGATGTGTCCGGTCACGCCGAGATCCCCGCCGGGGACGATGGTCTTCTTGTCGTGGACGTACAGCTTCTCCTGGTCCGGGTGGCCCCAGTCCTCCATGATCGCGTCGACCCGGCCCTGACTGAGGGCGTCCCAGGCCGGTACCTCGTCCGTCTGGACGAGGTCGACGCGGTAGCCGAGCCGGTCCTCCAGCAGCTGCTGCGCCACGGCGACGTTGGCCTGGGCGCCGACCCAGGACTGTACGGAGAGGGTGACGGTCCTGATGCCTGCCGGGGCGGCGAAGGGGGATGCCTGCCTCGTCATGTCCGCCGCACCGCAGCCGGTGACGGCCAGCAGGGCCGCGGCCGATGCGACGGCGGCGAGCGTACGGACCCGGGTGCGGGCGGACGTGGACAGGTGGGTGCAAGCCATGTCAGCTCTCCTTCCGCCGGCGGCGGGTGGTGGTGGGCTGGGTGACCCGGTCCAGCATGAGTCCCAGGCAGACGATCGCGGCGCCCGCGACGAGTCCGGTCGCCAGGTCGCCCTGGGCGAGGCCGAACACGACGTCGTAACCGAGCGCGCCCGATCCGACGAGGCCGCCGATGATGACCACGGCGAGGACCAGGACGACGCCCTGGTTGACCGCGAGGAGCAGGGCAGGACGGGCCAGCGGGAGTTGCACCTGGCGCAGTTGCTGGCCGCCGGTGGCGCCCATCGAGCGGGCGGATTCCATGGCTCCGGCGTCGACGCCGCGCAGTCCCTGGGTGGTGATGCGGACGACGGCCGGCAGGGCGTAGACCACGGCCGCCGCCGCGGCGGGCGCGCGGCCCACTCCGAACAGCGCCACGACCGGGATCAGGTAGACGAACTGCGGCATGGTCTGGAAGACGTCCAGCACGGGGCGCAGCAGGCGTTCGAGCCGTTCGCTGCGGGCTGCGGCGATGGCGATACCGAAACCGAGCACCAGGGTGACGGCGACGGCGGCGATGACCTGGCTGAGCGTGTCCATGGACAGGTCCCACACCCCGAGGACGCCGATGGCGGCCATCGCGAGGACGGCGGTCAGTGCGGTGCGCCAGGTGCCGATGGCCCAGGCGAGGGCGGCGACGATCAGCAGCACGGACCACCAGGGCAGGCCCTGCAGCCCGCTGCGCAGCGGGTTGAGGATCCAGGTGGTGAAGCGCGCGGCCCAGTCGGCGGTGCCTCCCACGACCGGCACCCCGGTGTAGAGGTGGTCGACCATCCAGTCCTTGGCGGTGTTGACCGGCTCGGCGACGGAGAGGACTGCGTCGTCCGGCCAGACCCTGCTGCCTGCGAGCCGTCCCACGACGGCAACGAGGGTGGCAAGTCCGGCGGCCACGCCCCATCCGCGCAGGCCGCGGAGTGCGGCGGGCCCGGTGGGCGCCGTACCGATGCGGCGGCCGGCGGCCTCGGTCGTACGGTCGAGGACGACGGCCAGCAGCACGATCGGGATGCCCGCGGCGAGCGCGGCTCCGACGTCGACGGCGGACAGTGCCTGGTAGACGCGGTCACCGAGGCCGCCGGCGCCGATGACGGAGGCGATGACGGCCATCGAGAGGGCCATCATGATCGTCTGGTTGAGGCCGAGGAGCAGTTCCTTGCGGGCCAGCGGCAGCCGTGCGGTGAGCAGGCGCTGGGCACCGGTCGCGCCGAGCGAGGCGACGGCCTCCATGACGCCCTTGTCGGCTCCGCGCAGGCCGAGAGCGGTGAGCCTGGCCATCGGCGGGGCCGCGTAGACGACGGTCGCGAGAACCGCGCCGGGCACCCCGATGCCGAAGATCAGCACGACGGGCAGCAGATACGCGAAGGCGGGGAGCACCTGCATGGTGTCGAGTACGGGGCGCAGCGCCCGGTACGTGCGGTCCGAGAGCCCTGCGGCGAGGCCGAGCAGCGCACCGAGCACCACGGAGGCGAGCACGGCGACGACCATCAGGGCCAGCGTCTGCATCGTCGGCAGCCACATGCCGAGCAGTCCGCACACGGCGAACGAGAGACCGCCGAGGAGGGCGAGGCGCAGTCCTGCGGTCCGCCAGGCGACCAGCGCGGCGAGCCCGACGACGCCGGGCCAGCCGAGCGCGAGCAGCACCAGGTAGACACCGCGTACGGACAGCACGACGGCGTTGCTGATGTGGCCGAAGAAGTAGAGGAACAGCGGGTGGCTGTCGCGGTGGCCGACGATCCAGTCGTTGACGGCGCCCAGCGGTCCCGTCAGGTCGACGGTCAGCGCGTCCGGCCAGGCGGCGCCGGCCCAGGTGGCGTTGAGCAGCGGTCCGGCGACGACGGCGACGACCGCGAGCAGCAGCAGTTTGGCGAGGGCCGGGCGCCGGCGCAGCACGGCCGGTCGGACGGTGCGGCGTATGCGTCCGATGGCGAGGGGACTGGCAGCGGTCATCGGGTGGGCACCTCCTCGGCCTGCGTACCGGCCACCACGTCGAGCAGACCTGCGTGGTCGACGACGCCGAGCAGCCTGCCGCCGTCCATCACCCGGGCCGTGGCCGCACCGGTGCGGGCGACGGCCTCGATGGCCTCGGAAACGGTGGCGCCGGGGCGCAGCGCCGGGCCCTCCTCGCCCTCACCGGCCGTGGCGGGCCGCATCGCGGTCCTGACGGTGATGACCTGTTCGCGCGACACGTCCTGAACGAAGGCGCGTACGTAGTCGTCGGCGGGCGAGCCGACGATCTCCTCGGGGGTTCCGAGCTGCACGAGGCCGCCGTCCCGCATCAGGGCGATACGGGTGCCGAGGCGCAGCGCCTCGTTCAGGTCGTGCGTGATGAACACCATGGTCCGGCCCTCGTCGCGGTGCAGCCGGACGACTTCCTCCTGCATCTCCCGGCGGATCAGCGGGTCGAGTGCGCTGAACGGCTCGTCGAAGAGCAGCACTTCGGGGTCGACGGCGAGCGCGCGGGCCAGTCCGACGCGCTGTTGCTGACCACCGGAGAGCTGACCGGGACGGCGGTCCTCCAACCCGGCGAGACCGACCTTGTCGACCAACTCGGCGGCCTTGGCACGCCGTTGGGCCCTGGCCATGCCCTGGATCTCCAGACCGTGGGCGACGTTGTCGAGAACGGTGCGGTGCGGCAGCAGCCCGAAGTGCTGGAAGACCATCGCGGCACGGTGTCTGCGCAGTTCGCGCAGCCGGGCACGGTCCATGGAGAGGACGTCCTCGCCGTCGATGGTGAGGGTGCCGCTGGTGGGCTCGATCAGCCGGGTCAGGCAGCGTACGAGGGTTGACTTGCCGGAGCCCGACAGACCCATGACGACAAAGACTTCGCCCTTGCGGACGTCGAAGGAGACGTCCCGTACGGCGGCGGTGCAGCCGGTGGCCGCACGCAGTTCGGCGGGTGGCGACGCGGCGTGTTCGCTGCCGGGGATGCGGTCGGCCTTCGGGCCGAACACCTTCCACAGATTGCGCACGGTGAAGACCGGGGTCTCCGCTCCGTCCGCGGTGGGCGGCTCGTCGTCGCCGTCCTTGGACAGCAGCTCGGTGGCGTTCATCGCACCTCACCTCCCTGCGCGGGGGCGGACGCGAGCAGTTCCGCGCACTTCTCCCCCACCATCAGTACGCCGATCATCGGATTCACTGCGGGCATGGTCGGGAAGACCGAGGCATCGGCGATCCGGATGCCCTCCAGGCCGCGGATCCGCAACTGCGGGTCGACAACCGCCGTGCTGTCGTCGGCGGCGCCCATCCTGCAGGTGCCTGCGGGGTGGTACACGGTGTGCGCGACCTTCCGGGCGTACTCGCTGATCTCCTCGTCGGAGGTGATGTCCGGGCCGGGGCAGACCTCGCGCCCCAGCCAGTGCGCGAGCGGCTCCGTCCCGGCTATCTCGCGGGCGAGCTTGATGCCGTCGACGAGGGTGCGGCCGTCGTGGTCGTCCTCGTCGGTGAAGTACCGGAAGTCGAGGGCCGGCTTCACCTCCGGGTCGGAGCTGGTGAGGTAAAGCCGGCCGCGGCTGCGGGGCTTGGGAATGTTCGGAGTCATCGACACGCCGTGCTCCGGCCGCTCGTAGCCCAGTCGCTCCGGGTTGTCGGTGAAGGGGATCTGGTAGAAGTGGAACATCAGGTCGGGACCCCGGGATTCGGGGTCCCTGCGCACGAAGAGGCCCGCGTCGGAGTCCATCGCGGAGTTCTCCGGGATCGGTCCGTGGGTCTCCCACACGATGACCGACTCGGGGTGGTCCAGCAGGTTCTCACCGACGCCCGGCAGGTCGTGGACCACGGGGATGCCCAGCGCCTCCAGGTCCCGCCCGGAGCCGATGCCGGAGTGCATCAGCAGCCGGGGGCTGTCCACCGCGCCCGCGCACACGATCACTTCGCGGGCGGCGCGCAGCAGCGTCTCCTCTCCGTCCTCGGTGCGGACGTGCACGCCGGTGGCCCGGTTGCCGTCGAACTCCAGCCGGTACGCCCACGTCTCCAGCAGGATCGACAGGTTGGGGCGGTCACCGGCCTCGATGTGCGGGTGGAGATAGGCGACCGACGCGGAGGAGCGTTTGTTGTTCTCCGGGTGGTAGGCCAGGTCGAAGAAGCCGGCGCCCTCGTGGAAGGGCCGCTTGTTGAACCCTTCGACCCGGGGCACGCCCGCGGCTGCCTGCGCGGCGTCGACGAAATCGCGCGCGATGGCGTTGCGGTCCTTCTCGTCGACCGCCACGACGTTGTTGCGCAGCCGGGCGAAGTACGGCTCCATGGCGGCCGCGTCCCACCCGTCCGCACCGGCCTCGGCCCACTCGTCCCAGTCGCCGGGCAGCGGTTTGAAGCTGATCAGCGTGTTGTGCGAGGAGCAGCCGCCGAGGACCCGGGCCCGGCTGTGCCGGATGTGGGAGTTGCCGCGCGGCTGTTCGGTGGTGGGGTAGTCGTAGTCGAGGTCACCGCCGAGCAGGCCCATCCAGCGGCGCAGCGTGAGTACGTCGTCGCGGTCGATATCGGTGGGGCCGCCCTCGATCACTGTGACGGTGACGTCCGGGTTCTCGGTGAGGCGGGAGGCGATCACCGACCCTGCGGTGCCACCGCCGACGATCACGTAGTCGACGGCGTCGGGAAGCGAGGTGCTGCGGGACGGGGGCATGACGTGCGGCTCCTTCTGCAAGGTGCGTGCCGGTGGGTGGCGCGGTGAACAGACGGGCGGTCAGCCCGCGAACCAGCGCTGCGGGCGCGGGTTGAGGTTCTGGTAGATGTGCTTCGCTTCGCGGTACTCCGCGAGGCCGGCGGGCCCGAGCTCGCGGCCGGTACCGGACTTGCCGAAGCCGCCCCATTCGGCCTGCGGGAGGTAGGGGTGGTAGTCGTTGATCCATACGGTCCCGTGGCGCAGCCGGTCGGCGACCCGGCGGGCGCGGCCCGCGTCGGTGGTCCAGACGGCGCCCGCGAGACCGTATTCCGTGTCGTTGGCCAGGGTGACGGCCTGCTCCTCGGACCGGAACGTCTCGACGGTGAGGATCGGGCCGAAGGTCTCCTCGCGGACCACTTTCATCTCCCGGTGACACCGGTCCAGAACGGTCGGCGCGTAGAAGTAGCCGCCGGCGGGCCGCACGTCGCACGGCTCGGGGCGGCCACCGCCGGAGCGGACGACGGCGCCTTCCTCGCGGGCGGACGCGACGTACGCCTCGACCTTGGCGAGCTGCTGCGCCGAGACGAGCGGACCGCACTCGACTCCGTCGGCGGTGCCGCGGCCGAGCCGGATCGCGTCGGCCCGGCGGGCGAGTTCGGTGACGAAGCGTTCGCTGACGGACTCTTCGACGATGAGCCGGGAACCGGCCGAGCAGACCTGGCCGCTGTGGAAGAACGCGGCGTTGAGTGCCTGGTCGACCGCGGTGTCGAAGCCCTCGTCGGTGGCGCAGGCGTCAGCGAAGACGACGTTGGGGTTCTTCCCGCCGAGCTCCAGGGCGACCTTCTTCACGGTGCGCGCGGCGGCCTGGGCGACCTTCGTGCCGCTGGCGAGACCGCCGGTGAAGGAGACCAGGTCCACGGCCGGGTGCTCGGACATCCGGGCGCCGACCGGGTCACCGGCGCCGGTGACGAGGTTGGCCACCCCGTCCGGCAGGCCGGCCTCGGAGAGCAGCCGGATCAGGTGCACCGTCGACAGCGGGGTGACCTCGCTGGGCTTCAGCACGAAGGTGTTGCCCGCGGCGAGCGCCGGAGCGATCTTCCAGCTGGCTTGCAGGAGCGGGTAGTTCCACGGTGCGATGAGGGCGCAGACGCCCACCGGCTCGTACACGACGATGCTGTGCACCTCCGGGTCGCCCGCGTCCACGACCCGGCCGCCGCTCTCGTTCATCACCAGGTCGGCGAAGTAGCGGAAGGCGTTGGTCACGTCGTCGACGTCGACACGGCCTTCCTCGAGCGTCTTGCCGGTGTCGCGGCTCTCCGTGAGCGCGATGTCCTCGCGGTCCCGCTGGAGCAGTTCGGCGACCCGGCGCAGGAGGCCGGCCCGCTCGACGACGGGCCGGTGCGGCCAGGGGCCGTCGTCGAAGGCGCGGCGCGCCGCTTCGATCGCGGCATCGGTGTCGTCGACGCCCCCCTCGGCGACGTACGCGAGGGGCTTGGCGTCGGCGGGGTCGAGAATCTCGCGGGTTGCGCCCGAGGACGCGGTCCGCCAGATGCCGTCGATGTGAATGGTTTCCAGCGCCGACATGTCGTGTCTGCCTTCCATACCGGGGATGTGCTCGCCGGTTCGGCCGCGGCGCGGCATCCCAGCGGCAGGCCGTCTCCCCCGCCGACCGGAATGTATGCGCAAGTTCTCACTCTGCGTGAGATGAGTCACTGTGCGTGGGCTGTGCGTACGCGGCTCACACCGTCCTCGCCACCCGCGTGTGCGGGTCGCCGCCACTCTCGTCGCGTTCCTCGGCCGGCGGTCGCCGCCTTCAGCGCTTCACGACGTCGATGCGCTCGGCTTCCGAGATCCGTGGCGCGACGCCGACGCCGTCCGAGGAGCGCCAGGGAGACACCGATGCCGGCAGCAACGCGGTGGCCATGGATCCACGAAGGCCAGGAATCGAACCCCGGGAAGGCCACGAACGTCACGAACCGCTCGAAGAGCCCGGCACTCTGAGCTGTCATCAGCATCTCCGCCCTTGCATGAGCCGTAGCGGGGGCGGCAGCAGCGCATTCGAACACGTACGGCAGGATGGGCGATCGCGTCGGACCCCAGTCGTACATCCGTGTCTCCCGACGCGACCGCACACCCGAGAATCGAGCAGGTAAAACGGTGACGAAGCATCCCGTCCGGCGCCCGGAAACGGCGACGGTTCCCCCCATCAGTCGCGTTCCCCTGGCAGTGGCGGCAGAGCGGTGAACCGGGCCCTCACTCTGCACGACCTGATCGTCGCCGGCATTGCGCTGGCTGCCGGGATCGCGGCGGGCCTCCTGCTGCGCGTGACTCTGCGATGGCTGGGAGAACGAGCCAGCAGGACGCGATGGAGCGGTGACGACGTCATCGTCGACGCCTTGCGGACCCTGGTCCCCTGGGCGGCGATAGCCGCCGGCGCGGCGGCGGCAGCCACGGCGCTTCCGCTGACCACCAGGGCCGGGCACCACGTCAACATGACGCTGACCGCTCTGCTCATCCTGGCCGCGACGCTCACCGCGGCCCGCGTGATCACCGGTCTGGTGCGGTCCGTTGCGCAGTCCCGGTCGGGGGTGGCCGGATCGGCCACGATCTTCGTCAACATCACGCGCGTCGTGGTGCTGGCGATGGGGTTCCTCGTCATGCTCCAGACGCTGGGCATCTCCATCGCGCCTCTGCTCACCGCGCTGGGAGTGGGCGGTCTGGCGGTCGCTCTGGCGTTGCAGGACACGCTGGCCAATCTGTTCGCCGGCGTGCACATCCTCGCTTCGAAGACGGTGCAGCCGGGCGACTACATCCGGCTCAGCAGCGGCGAGGAGGGCTATGTCGTCGACATCAACTGGCGCAACACCGTGGTGCGTCAGTTGTCGAACAACCTCGTGATCATCCCGAACGCCCGGCTCGCCGGCACGAACATGACCAACTTCAGCCGGCCGGAACAGCAACTGTCGATCATGGTCCAGGTGGGTGTCGGCTACGACAGCGACCTGGAACACGTCGAGCGCGTGACGACCGAAGTCGTCGCGCAGGTGATGAAGGACATCACGGGCGCCGTCCCCGACCACGAACCTGCCGTCCGGTTCCACACGTTCGGGGAATCCAGGATCGACTTCACGGCCATTCTAGGGGTCGGCGAGTTCAGCGATCAGTACCGGATCAAGCACGAGTTCATCAAGCGTCTGCACGAGCGGTTCCGGGCCGAGGGCATCACGGTCCCCGCTCCGACACGCACCGTGACCTTGCAGCCGGGAACAAGGCCGGTCGCGATCCCCCACCAGCGCGCGACGACGGAGTCGATGTCGTGAGCGTGGCCGGATCGCAGGCACCCGGCTGATGACGCCTGTCCGGTCACACCCCGCCCACGTCACCGTGAAGAGACGCTCCCGTGGGCGAGGTGATGACCGGCAAGGTCGTCCGAGTGCGACGGCACACGCCGTTCGGTGCCGGAACCGTCACCCCTCCGATGCATCCGCCGGGCAGACGCGTGAGCCCTGGTCGTCACCTGTCGGCCGGGGCACGGTACAGCGGACCGGGTGCGAGGGAAGGCGGGATACCCACTGGTGATCCCCATGTCTGTCCCCGATCGGTGACGGCAGAGCAAGGCTCCGCACACGAGCGGTGGCCGACGGCCGCGCGCACGGTGGTCGCTGTTGTCCGTGGGACGCGGTCCGAGACCGCGATACGTGCGAACGGCGAGGTCGCGGGGCGTAGGTCGATGCAGGCAACCGCCCCGCGCCGGGGGCGGATTGCGACGAAGTCCTGGGTCCCGGCCTGCTCCCGCACCCCGAGACACAGCGTGTCGGGAATCCAGACTCCTCGGCCCGGTGTCCCGCGCAGCACACGCCACCACGAGGGCTCAACCGTCACCTTCTCCACCGCAGCCAGTGGCACGCGGACGTTCCCGCGCCGGGCTGCGACCTTCTCCCACCAGCTCAGTCTGACGATCAGCTCTTCTCCCTGGACTGCAACCCGGGCCATGGCCGATGCACCTCGCTCACGCTGTGTTCAGGTCCTCGTGCCGACCGGCTTCCTCTCCCTGCCTGGCGAGCCCATGTCGAATGCGGGCGCGCGCCGGGAGGTCGTCGTCGGCGCAGGGTCGAAAGCGGGCCCAGGTACACGCCGGGTGTTCTCTCGCCTGTTCGGTGATCACCGCGTTCGCTTCCGTCCCGCACGATCCGAACCCCAGGGTCTCTGCAGGTCCGTGGACCCGGTCCGGCAAGCCCCGAGGTGTACGCGACCGCCCTTGGACGTCGCCTCGCGGTCACGCTCCTTCTGGCCCCTGAGGGCCGAGGCGCAGCCTGCGTATCGGCCGTACCTCTCCCCTACGTGATAACTCGACCTGCCGCTCCTGACAAGAAATGACCGGCGTCGCACCACACGGTCACCGGGACTGTGATCCTCGCGGACAGGCAGCCTGTGCACGTCAGGTGTCCTGGCGCCGGGTGGTGGTGTCCTGACGGAGTCGTACGGTGTGGCGGGTGAGGCGGTCGATCCGTTCGGCGAGGTCGCGGTGGCCTGCCTCGAAATGAAAGCGGATCGCCGCCAGCGGCGGGACGAGACGGGCCGCATCGTCGTCCGCCAGGGCCTGGCGGAGCTCTCCGAGGGTGGCGCGGGCGGCGGCGGGAAGGTCGGCCAGGGCGGTGATCTGCCCGGCGAGGGTGCGCAGGTCGGCCGCGTTGGCACGGGCCCAGGCGGAGATGGTCCGGTCGGCCGCACGGCGGTCCCGGGTGGCTTTGACCCGCTGCTCGCCGGTGGTGCCATCGGCTCCGGGGCGCAGACGCAGGTAGCGGCGTTCGGCGGCCTGGCGGCTGGCGACACCGAGGGGGCCCGCAAGGTCGGCCCAGCTGGCCCCTGCCTCCCGGGCCGTTTCGATCAGGCTCGTTTCCCAGCCCGCGAGCTGCTCGCGCACCTCACGCAGCAGCAGGAGCGAGGCCAGCACCTGCTCACGTTCTGCGCGTGAGGAGGACGCTGCCTCGCCGGCGGTACGTGCGGCGCGTACAGCTGCATCGATGGCTTCCAACGCCTCTGCGGCGGCGAGGAAGGAGACCGCACCCGGATCCAGGCCGCGGGGCGGGTCGGGCTGGGCTGCTGCGAGCATGGCGACCCCTCTGATGCGTCATCCCTGCGGCGACATTCTGCTTGTCATCGAATGGATGACATGTTGCAATAGTGACAGGTGAAATGTATGGGCGGGTATTACAGCCCGACCCACCGAAGGTGTTTCGACATGCTGATGCGCACGACCCCTTCCCACGTGCAAAGAGATCAGCGGCTGAGCCGCATCCCGCCCGCACCGGCAGCGGAGGACGGGGTGAATCCCCTTTCCCCTCGGCCCCGTCCCCGGCGTTTCGACTGAAGGGGCAGCGACGGTGACCCTGCTCAGGGAAGCATTCCTCGACCGCGTCCGGGAACGCGGTGAGTACGACACACAACAGGAAGCGGAACGGGCAGCCCGCGTCGTGCTTGCCCTCCTGGGCGCGCATCTGGTGGGCGAGGAGCGGGCCGAGCTCGCCGCCCGCCTCCCGGAGACGTACGCTCTTGTCCTCCTCAGTCCGCTGCAGGCCGCCGAACCTCTCTCCGCCGAACGGTTCGTACGCGCCACGGCGGCCTGGATCGAGGGAGCCACGGACGAGACCGCGAAGTGGGATGTCGGCGCCGTGTTCAGCTCGGTTGCCGACGCCGCCGGCGAGAGCCTCACCCGCCGTGTTCTGCTCCAGCTGCCGGTTGGCTACGACCTCCTCTTCGGCCACCCCGAACCGACCGTCTGAGTGTCGATGCGACAGCGGCCGGGCACGCACGTCCGGACGCCGGACCGCCCCGGCCCTGAGGGCACGCCGACGAGTTCGCGCCGGCGCCAAATCGTGGACCCGGTTTCCGGTCGTGGGCGCTGGTGACGGACCATGTAAGGGGGCGGCCGCCGGTCGACGGCCGTGCGGTCGTGTTCCGTCGGCGGGTGATCGCGATGAAGGGTTCGATCCGGATCGGGAGTGTGCGGGGGCTGGAGTTGCGTGCGCACTGGAGTGTGCCGCTGATCATGCTGTTCTTCGCGTACGGGCTGGGCAGCCGCACACTGCCTGCGTACGCGCCGGGCCTGGCACCTGTGGTGTACGCCGTGGCGGGCGTCATCGGTGGTCTGCTGCTGCTGATGAGCCTGGTGGTGCATGAGGCGGCGCATGCACTCACGGCCCGCAGGTCCGGGATCCCCGTGCGGGACATGACGTTGTGGGCGCTGGGTGGAATGACCCGGATGGATCGGCCGGCGACGGCCCGGGCCGCGTTTGCGGTCGCCGTGAGCGGCCCGCTGGCCAGCCTGGGGATCGGCGCGATCGCGCTGGGGGCCGCGGCCGGGGTGGGGGCAGGAGGCTGGCGGATACCGGCGGCCGTGCTGGGGTGGCTGGGCGTCACGAACCTGCTGCTGGGCGTCTTCAACCTGCTGCCGGCCGCGCCCCTGGACGGGGGCCGCGTACTGCAGGCCGCGGTGTGGTGGCGGACGGGAGACGAGGACCGGGCCCAGCGGGCGGCCGGGCGCAGCGGACAGGTCCTCGGCATGGGGCTGGCCCTGGTCGGGTGGCTGGCATTCGTGAGGGGGGTGCCGGGCGGGCTGTGGCTGATGGTCATCGGCTGGTTCGTGGCAGTCACCGCCACGGCCGAACGGCGATGGACCAAGCTCCGCACAGCCTTGCGCGGCGTATGCGTGAGGGACGCGATGACCAGTCCGGCCGCGACTGGTCCGGACTGGCTGACCGTGGGCCGATTCCTGTCCGACGTAGCCGCACAGGCGGGTCACTCGGTACTGCCGCTGGTCGACTTCGACGGCCGTCCCAGTGGCGTCGTACGACTGCGCCGGCTCGGTGGCGTGCCGTCCCAGCAGCGGGAGACGCTGCGCATACGTGAGGTGGCGACCCCCCTGTCGCAGTGCACGCTCGCGACGCCGGACGAGCTGCTCACCGACGTCCTGGACCGCCTTGCCTCGGGGGGCGGTCTGCCCATCCTGGTCACGGAGGGCGGCCGTCTCGACGGGATCATCACCCCGCACGACATCGACCGAGTCGCCCAGGGGCACACGGCAGGTCCGGACGGTGATGGTGCGGCTCCCACCCGAGGGCGGATCGGTCATGCTCCCTGATGCATCAGAGCCTTCCGGTCCAGGGTCGCGAGGACCGTGTTGGCCGCGACCACGACGGCGAAGGCGGTGGCCCACCCGTGCCGGCCGAGGGTGTAGAGGGCAACTGCCGCAGCGCCGAACACCAATGCCTTCACACACAGAAGGCCCGCCGGCGGTACCGGTATCCGGGCCTTCGGGGCAGCGAACAGCCCCCACAGGACAGCCGCTGCCGCGGGAGCGGCAACAGCAAGGAGGAGCCGCAGAGCCGTGTTCTCCACGCTCTGCCACCCCCACCAGGCAATGACGGCGAGGGCCACACATTCCAGGAGGAACGCCAGTGCCTCATTGATCAGGTGCGCGGGGGCGGGGAGCGTCATCAGGTGTCATCCTTCGTCAGGAGCGCGGTCCCTCATGGAATCAGATGTGCCGCATCGGCCAGGGGACGTACGGCAGTTGAGCCTGCCGGATCGCTGTCCGAGCGCGCCATGGGCAAGGTCGACACCGGCCGGCTGCGCGGCATGCCGGATCGCCACCTGCCCCGCCACGGCGGCCGTCCGCCCCGGCACTGAGGTTCGGTAGGATCCGCGGGTCGTCGAACTGGGGGAATCATGACCGAGGGCCGTAACGCCGAGGGCGCCAACAACATCGCGGAAGCCCCCGAGGCCGTCGTGGAAGAGCAGACCGCGGTCCAGTTGGTGTACCGGCCCCAGTCTGCCGACGCACTGGCAGGCCTGCAGGTCCGAGGGCGGATCAAGCGGACCGGGCTGCTGCGGGGCGTCTTCCTCGCCCTGTGGGCCGGACAGTGGCTGTTCTCCACCGTGGGCCGCGGGAGTATCGACGTGGTGTCGACCGTTCTGTTCCTGTTCGTCGCCCTGGTGATGTGGGGGTACCCGCGACTACAGGCCTCCCAGGTGCAGCGGATCATCGGATGGCAGGGCGAGTACCGCGCCACCGTGTCTCCGGCCGGGATCACCTGCCACACCGACCACAGCACGCTGGTCCAGAAGTGGTCCGTCTTCCAGGGCTACCGGGAGACGGCGGGCCACTTCGTCCTGCTCAGCCGGGACCCCAACATCATGTGCCTCGACGTCCTGCCCAAGCGCGGCGTGCGTGAGGCCGGGGACCTCGACCGGCTACGGGCCGTCCTGGACCAGCACACCAGTCGCGTGTGACGCGCGTGAAAGCCACCCGGCGCGCGATGGTCGATCCGAGGCGTCCGCCGCCGCATGGCTGTCCACCGCGCCGGGAGGTGTGCGCCCGGCTCCCTGCCGGAAGGGTTGCTGAGGCGTAATTCGCGGTGTGGGTGCGGCCGTTCGCGGGCTGACGGTCAGACCGGTCTCGGCGAGGCAGCCGCCCCTGAGGCGGTCCTGGCCTGCGGCGGCGTCATGAGAAAGCCGGCCTTGTCCTCGAAGACCGCCAGGCTCCACAGGCCGCCGCTGCCCGTCCGCGCAGGGCCACACCTCCTTGAACCACCCGGCGACGGCCTCGTCGTCCCGCTCCACCGCGCGCCGGGCCGGCGCCTGGCAGGACCAGCCCTTGCGTATGAGTGTTCGGCGCCCTGACCGGAAAGGTCTGCCGGGTCTGGACAGGCGAAATTCTGCACGAACGCCTCTGCCGGCGGATAGCGTCATGCTCACGACAAAAGGGGATGCGTGATCACGGCAGAGCCTGCGGTCCCGCCTCGCGTGGTGGCGGCGGAGCGCGCTGCCTCCGAAGTGGGTTTCCAGCAGAGTTGCATCCCTGAGGTGGGCAGGTTGCTCAGGCCGGCCGCTGCTGCGAAGCCCCAAGGAGTCATCGCGGAGAGCGGCGCCGGCTCGGGCGTGGGCACTGCCTGGCTGCACAGTGGTCTCGGCGTGTTGGCGGTGCCTTTGCGGCGGCGGTTGACGCCCCACAACCGGTCGTCGCCGACGGAGCAGCAGCCGTGGGAAGCGGGTCACGCCGCGCGTGCGGCGGCAAGGGGTGACGGAGCGCCGCTACCGAGGCCGGGCGAGGAGGATGGCGACGTCGTCCTGCGACGGTGTGGGGAGCAGGTGGGCCAGGAGGTGATCACGGGTCTCCCCCAGCGCCCGGCACGGCTGACGCAGTGCGTGCGCCAGCCGGCGCAAGCCATGGTCCAGGTCGTTGTCGTGGCTTTCGATGAGCCCGTCGGTGTAGAGGACGAGCAGGCTGCCCGGTGGCAGGCGAACGTGCTCGGTCTCGAAGCAATCGTCCAGACAGGTGCCGAGGGGCGTGCCACAGGTTCCGTCGAGGATGCGGACGACACCGTGGATGTCCGCGAGGAGCGGCGGGGGGTGGCCCGCTCTGGCGATCAGGCAGCTGGCGGTGGCCGGGTCGTGGACGGCGTAGGCGCACGTGGCCAGTTCACTGTCGCCGAGCTCGGCCACCACGGCGTCCAGGTGCTGCAGCAGGCGGCCCGGCGGGACGTTCTGCGAGGCCAGGGCGCGGACGGTGGTGCGGAGTTGGCCCATGACCGCTGCGGCTCGGATGCCGTGGCCCATGACATCCCCGATGATCAGGCCGGTCCTGCCGTCGGGGAGAGGGAACGCGTCGAACCAGTCGCCGCCGACTTCGTTCTCGCTGCTGGCCGGGAGGTAGCCGCTGGCGAGCTCGAGCCCGGGCACGGCGGGAAGCGGTTTGATGAGGCTTTGCTGCAGGGTGAGGGCGGCCTGGCGGTGGCCGGCGTAGAGACGTGCGTTGTCGATGTTCAGCGCGGCCCGGGCCACCAGTTCGTCGATGAGGACGGTGTCCTGTTCGTCGAACGGTTCGCTGCGGGTGCGGGTGGCGATCACCAGACCCAGTACCTTGCCGCGCGCGTTGAGCGGGATGACGCGCGCCGAGCCCGGCGGACCGGCAGCGAACGGGCCGGGCACCGAATCGGCGGGAACAGCCTCGAGTCCGGGCAGGGGCAGCGGCGTCGTGCGGGGTCGTCCCTCGGCGAGGCACGTCGCGTACACCGACCCGGGCGGCACGCGGTAGGTCGCCTCGGAGGCGGGCTCGTCGGCGGGCCGCACCCGTCCGGCTTCAGTCGTGGCCAGGGAGTGCAGCAGTTCACGGGCGGACACACCGACGTCGTCGGGGGCCAGTATCCCTTCCAGCAGGAGCACCTCGGCGGTGTCGGCGAGCTGGGGCACGAGCATCCGGGCCAGCTCCCTGGCTGCCTGCCGCAGATCCAGGGTGGTGCCGATGCGCTCTCCGGCTTCGGCCAGCAGCGCGAACCTCTGGCGGGCCCGCTCGGCCCGCAGGTGGTCGGCCTCTCCCTGGCTGATGTCGATGACCGAGGCGATCACGCCCAGCCGGCCGCCGTCGCTGTCGGTGAGCGGAGCGTAGGAGGACGACCAGATCCGGTCCGCGTCGGACGTCGACGCGGTACGGACGTCCACCACGGCACGGCCCGTCCTCAGTACCTGTCTCATGGAGGCTTCCGCCGCCGTCGGGTCGATTCCGGCCACCACGTCGGCGATGCGCCTGCCCACATGCTCGGCCGCGGGCACGCCGTTCATAACGGCGAGCGCCTCGTTGACCCGCACGAACCGCAACGCGCAGTCCAGAAGCGCCAGGCCGATCGGCGACTGGCCGAACAGTCCCTCCAGGGCGGCGAGTGAGTCCCGCATCCGCTGCACGGCGGAGGTCTCCGCGGCCACCACCAATGTGCCGGGCAACCCTCCGGGGTCGGTGATCGGGGAGATCCACATCTCCATCTCGATCAGACGCCCGTCCCGGTGCCGCACCGGAAACGCCCCCACCTCGGTCTCCCCTTCGTGGGACCGGGCGATCAGCTCCCATGCCCGTTCCTGATTGGATTCCGGAACCAGCAGAGGCACCCCTTTGCGGCCCAGCAGCTCCTCCGACTCCCAGCCCAGGAGCTCCTCCGCGGCCAGCCCCCACTGCGACACACGCCCGTCGTGGTCACTCGCCCAGACCAGCATGGGGAGCAGGTCCCGGAACACCGCCGGGTGGCCGGCTACCGGCTGCCCCCGCGCAGAGGCGCCGCCGTCCGAACCCGACTGTTGCCCATCCATGGCGCGAACCATGCGAAGCCCTCACCGGCCCCTGGGAAAGGACGCGACAGGCGCCTGTCCCCGGCGCCCTGTCCTCCGGAATGTCCTTGTCACCATGGCAGCCGCCGATCAGCAGCGATCGCTCTCTGTGAGATTCAAACCATGGTATATCACCGCATATATATCGGCCGGGTGCCTGCCCTGTGCCCCGACCGGGCCCCGTGCGACAGGCGGCGCAGGAGCCCCGCCCGAAGCCGGTGTGGGCCGCCGCCGGACGTTCGGTGGCCGGTGGCCGTGAGGCCCGGTGGCGCGGGTACGCCCGACCGGCGCCGCGGGAGGGCAGCCGTGGGGGACGCACGGGAGCAGCTTTTCCCCGCTGGTCCGACCACCAGACGTCCCGCACCAGGTCACTCCAGCAGCCCAACCGGACTGGTCGGTGCCCCACGGTGCCAACAGGCTGACCCAGGGGACCTACGATCACGTTGGGATTCCGCAGACATGACATCCTCGCAACGACGGCCGATAGCCCGCAGGACCCGCTACGGCACCGTGGTCGCGCTCCTGGCGACCGCCGGCGCGGCACTCAGCGGCTGCGCCGGGTCCGGTGACCGCGCAGCCGGCGAAGGCCAGTCGATCGCCGCTGCAGCCGCACCGATGCCGGCCGCGTACACACCCTGCGGCAATCCGCCGGTGAAGCTGGAGAAGTCCGACCAGGACTTCCTCGACAAGCTCGCGGCCGCCGGCGGCACCCCGCTGTACGAGCAGTCGTACGAGGCTGCCCGGGACGTGCTGAACAAGCTGCAGGCGGATCCCGTGGGCATGCTGCCCGCGCAGATCAGCGAGCGGACCGTGCCCGGTGGCCCGACCGGTCCGGTATCCGTCCACGTGGTCCGCCCCGACGGCGTCAAGGGCGACCTGCCCGCCGTCGTGTACATCCACGGCGGCGGCTGGGTGCTGGGCAACTTCAAGACGCACGAACGCCTCGTCCGGCAGATCGCCGACGGTGCCCACGCCACTGTCGTCTTCGTCGACTACACCCCATCCCCCGAGGCTCAGTTCCCCGTCCCGATCGAGCAGGCCTACACCGTCGCCGCATGGGTGGCCGAGCATGGCCGTGAGATCGGCGTCGACCCCAGCCGTCTGGCAGTCGCCGGCGACTCGGTGGGCGGAGACATGACCGCGGCCGTCACCATGATGGCCAAGCAGCGCGGCGGCCCCCACTTCAGGCAGCAGGTCATGCTCTACCCCGTCACCGACGCCGACTTCGACACCGCCTCCTACAACCGCTTCGCCGAGAACTGCTGGCTCACCCGGCCGGCGATGAAGTGGTTCTGGGACGCCTATGCGCCCCGCGCGGCCGACCGCGCCAACCCGCTGGCCGCCCCGCTGAACGCCACCGCCGACCAGCTGCGCGGACTGCCGCCCGCCCTGATGATCACCGACTCCGATGTGCTGCTGGACGCGGCCAACGCCTACGCCGCCAAGCTCCGCTCGGCAGGCGTCCCGGTCACCGCGACGCACTACAGCGGCGTCACCCACGACTTCATGATGCTCAACGCGCTGGCCGGCACCCAGGCCGCCGAGCAGGCCGTCGCCGAGACGACCGCGGCTCTGCGTGAGGCACTGTACGCACCGACCGACCCAGGACCCGGCAAATAGGCCCACGACCGTCCTGAGACCCGCTGCCCGGTGCGGCAGGTCTCACCGGACGGAGGCGGTGGGCGGGCGCTCGCGCAGCGCGCCGTAGGCGATGAAGTACGCCGGCACCCGCTTGAGCCACCGCGAGGTGGTGAACAGTTCGGTGATCCGCCGTGACCGCTCAGGGTTGCCGAAGGGCGGGCGTCCCGCCAGTACCGGTGCGATGACCCGCGCGTGAGCCAATCGCTGCAGCGCCTGTGTGGCGGCCGTCGTCGGCCAGCGGCGGCGCTGTACGGCGCGTACGTCCCGCAGCCCGACCGCGCCTCTGCGCAGCGGCTCGACGAGGTACCGGGCGGTGGCGACGGCGTCTTCGACAGCGAGGTTGATGCCGATACCGAAGACCGGTGACATCGCGTGCGCCGCGTCACCGATGCACAGCAGTCCCGGGCGGTGCCAGCGCCGGAGACGGTCGAGCCGTACGTCGAGCATCTTCACCTCGTCCCACGACCGCAGCGCGTGCACCCGGTCCGCGAGCCAGGGGACGGCGGCCGAGAATTCGGCCATGAACCGCTCGAGACCGGCGGCGCGGCGCTCGGCGTCGGTCCCCTTGGGGATCAGCGCCGCGCACTGCCAGTAGTCCCCGCGGTCGATCATCGCGGTGAGGAACCGGTCGCCGACGCCCCCCACGAGCCCGTGCGGATCGCCGTCGCGCCGCGGCAGCCGGAACCACCAGGCGTCCATCGGGCAGTCGAATCCGCGCAGTGCCAGTTCGGGCCGCGACCTGGCCAGCGAACCCCGGCCGTCGCAGGCCACCGTGAGGGTGGCCCGCAGTTCACCGGTGCTGCCCTCGGGGGTGCGGTACCGCACCCCCGTGACCCGTCCGCGCTCCACCAGAAAGGACGTCACCTCGGTATTCATCCGTACAGAGAAGGACGGCTCCCGCCGCGCCTCGTCCGCGAGGAGGTCGAGCAGGTCCCACTGCGGCACCATCGCCACGTAGTTGTACGGGCCCCGCAGTGCACCGATGTCTCCGACGGTGACCAGCGAACGGCCGGGGCCGAGCGGCAACTGGACCGTGGTCACCCGCCGCTGCGGCAGCCGGGCGAACCGCTCGGCCAGGCCGAGGTCGTCCAGCAGCGCCAAGGTGGACGGATGCACCGTGTCGCCGCGGAAGTCGCGCAGGAAGTCGCCGTGCTTCTCCAGGACCGTGACCGCCACGCCGGCCCGTGCCAGCAGCAGGGCGAGGACCATTCCGGCGGGGCCGCCGCCGACCACACAGCACGTGGTCCGTTCCCTCGCAGCCCCTGCCGTCGGTGAAATCCCGGGATCAGTCACACATCGACATATAACATCAAACCTCCGTAAATCCGCCATGGAGATGCGCGGATCCTTCTGGGAGGCATGAATGCGCCAGCAGCCGGTCCTTCTGCCCTACGCCGACCCGGCCTTCGTGGCCGATCCCTTCCCGCTCTACCGACGGCTGCGCGAGGACGGCCCGGTACGGCATGCCGTCATCGCCGGCGGCCTGGAAGCCTGGCTCGTCACGCGCTACGAGGACGGCATCGCGGCCCTGTCCGACCCCCGGTTGAGCAGCGACGTCCGTGACGCGTCGGATCCCCGGCTCATGGAGCGGCTGCCCACCACGGAACGCGAATCCGTGCTGCGCAACATGCTCCGCTACGACCCGCCCGACCACACCCGTCTGCGCCGCCTGGTCTCCAAGGCGTTCACCGCCCGCAGAGTGGCCGAGCTGCGGCCTCGCATCCAGGCCATCACCGACCGGCTGCTCGACGCGATCGTGCCGGCCGGCCGCGCCGACCTCGTCGAGGACTTCGCGCTGCCGCTTCCGGTCACGGTGATCAGCGAACTGCTCGGGGTGCCCCTGGGCGACCGGCACGAATTCCAGCGGTGGACCGACGACATGATCCTCCAAGGGGCGGAACTGCCGGACCCGGCCAAGGTGGACGCGGCGTGGCAGCAGATGCACGCGTACCTGACCACGCTTGTGGAGGCCAAACGAGCCCGGCCCGGCGACGACCTGCTCAGCGCGCTGATCGTCACCCGGGACGAGGAGCACCGGCTGGACGAGGACGAGCTGATCGCCATGGCATTCCTGCTGCTGGTGGCCGGATACATCACCACGGTGAACCTGATCGGCAGCGGCATCGCCGCGCTGCTCGCCCACCCCGGCCAGCTTCGGATGCTGCGGGAGGAACCGGCTCTTCTGCCGGGCGCGATCGAAGAGTTCCTCCGCTACGACGGACCGGTCAGTCCCGGGATCGCCCGGTTCGCGCGCGAGGACGTCGTCATCGCGGGCGTGGCCGTCCCGCGCGGCGCGACCGTGCTGATCGCCTCCGCCATCGCCGACCGCGACCCGGCGCGGTTCGCCGAACCCGATCGCCTGGACATCACCCGACAGGACAACGCCCACCTCGCGTTCGGTCACGGCATCCACTACTGCCTCGGGGCTCCGCTGGCCCGGCTCGAAGGACAGATCGCCATCGGAACCGCCCTGCGCCGCCTTCCCCACCTCGCCCTGGCCGTGCCGCCCGGCGAGCTGCGGTGGCGGCCTGGCGGGCTGCGCGGCCCCGAGCGGCTGCCCGTCACGTTCACGTCCGGCGGCCCGAACTGAGCCGGCGGACGCCGGGCCACGGCTGCCCGGGGGCACCGGGCAGCCGTGGCCCGGGCAGGGTGGCCTTCCCGGGCCGCCCGTCAGTACCCGAAGGGAGCGCTCGGCAGCCCCTCCCCCGCGTCCCTGAGCACCAGCAGGGAGCCGGAGAGGGGGTGCGGGTGTGACAGTCCGATGCGGGCGGTCGTGATGTAGAGGTCGCGGAGGCCGGGGCCGCCGAAGGCGCAGGCCGTGGGGCGGCGCACGGGCAGTTCGATCGTACGGTCGAGGTCGCCGCGCGGGGTGTACCGACGGATCTGGGCGCCGTCCCACAGGGCGACCCAGATACAGCCTTCCGCGTCCACCGTGAGGCCGTCCGGGAAGCCGGCGCCGGGCTCGATGGTCACGCAAGGGCGTCGGTGAGCGGCGGGCTCGGCGTCCGTCGGGCACACGTCGATGCGGCGGGTGGGGGTGTCGATGTAGTACATCGACGCGCCGTCCGGGCTCCAGCCGATGCCGTTGCTGACCGTCACCTCGGACAGCATCTCGACGGCGGACCCGTCGGGGGCGAGGCGGATGAGATTGCCACCGCCGGGCGCCTCGTCGTAGCGCATGGTGCCCGCCCACAACGCGCCGTCGGGGGCGACGGCCGCGTCGTTGCCGCGTCGGCCCGGCACGGGATCGTGCAGCAGCCAGGAGAACGCCCCGTCCCTGTCGTACCGCCCGATGCCGTCCCGGAGATTGACCACCAGTCCACCGCCCGCCAGCGGCTTCGCCGCGCCGACGTGCTGCTCGGTGGCCATGACGGTGCGACGGCCGTTCAGCGGGTCGTAGGTATGGACGCGTGAGCCGAGGATGTCCACCCAGATCAGCCGTTCGGCGGCCGGGTCCCAGGTGGGGCCCTCACCCAGTTCGGCCTGTTCACGGACCGCGACCTCAACCTTCATCGGGTACCCCGGTGACCGAGCCGCACGGAGAGGTCGGCTGCGCCCTTCGCGGCCAGTTCGGCAAGCTCCGTCTCACGCTCGTCGGTCCAACGGATCATGGGGACGGAGATGGAGAGGGCGGCGACGACCTGTCCCGTGCTGTCGCGAACGGGTGCGGCGACGCAGCTCACATCCGGGTTGGACTCACGGTGCTCGGTGGCCATGCCCCGGTTGCGGATCGAGTCGAGGGCTTCGCGCAACGCGTCGGGGTCGGTGATGCTGTCCGGGGTCATCGCGACCAGTTCGCGCCCGTCGATACGGCTGTCGAGTTCGGCCGGCAGCAGGGAGGCGAGCAGCATCTTTCCGACGGCGGTGCAGTGCGCGGGGAGTCTGCGGCCGGCGGCCGAGACCATGCGGACCGCGTGGGTGGAGTCCACCTTGGCGATGTAGATGACGTCGGTGTGCTCGAGCAGTGCGACGTGCACGGTCTCGTCACAGGTCTCGGCGACCTCTCGGGCCACCTGCTGGCCCTCGGCTGCGACGTCGAGCTCTTCCGCGTACCGGCTGCCGAGCTGGTACGTGCGCACGCCCAGGCGATAGCGGCCGGGCTGCCCGGGAACGGGCACCAGGTAGTTGCGCGCCGCCAGCGTGGTGAGCAGCTCGTGCACGGTCGTGCGTGGCAGTTGGAGCTTCTGGGTGACCTCGGGGGCGGAGTACGTGCCGTCCCCCGACAGGAACAGTTCCAGTATGTCCAGCGCCCTGGTCACCGCGGGAACGATGCGTCCCATGGCGGTCCACCCCCACTCTCGTCACTCTCGATGTCCGGTATCCCGATCATTGACCGGCATGACGAACACAGGCTAACCACACCCCACTTCACGAGGCAATCACCGCACGGGCCATTGACACCGCCGGAAGCGTCCGCCTACGGTCACGCCTACATTTCGAACGCGTGACGATATGTCGAACAAGAACCGGGGGCAACTGCCGTGCGCATCACGGGAATCAGCACTCACGTCGTCGGGACCCCCTGGCGCAATCTCACTTATGTGATCGTCCACACCGACGAGGGGCTGACGGGTGTCGGAGAGACCCGCATGCTCGGCCACACCGACGCACTGCTCGGCTACCTCCGCGAGGCGGAGGCCAACCACATCGCGGGCTCCGACCCGTTCGCGATCGAGGATCTCGTACGCCGCATGAAGTACGGCGACTTCGGACGGGCCGGCGAGATCGTGATGTCGGGCATCGCGGTGATCGAGATGGCCTGCTGGGACATCAAGGGCAAGGCGCTCGGGGTGCCGGTCTGGCAGCTGCTCGGCGGCAAGGTCACCGACAAGGTCAAGGCGTACGCCAACGGCTGGTACACGACGGAGCGGACCCCGGAGGCGTACCACAAGGCCGCGCAAGGGGTGATGGAGCGCGGGTACCGGGCGCTGAAGATCGACCCGTTCGGCACCGGGCAGTTCGAGCTTTCGCGCCAGGACACGCTGTACGCGGTCTCGCTGATCGAGGCGGTACGGGACGCCATCGGGCCGGACGCCGAGCTGATGCTGGAGATGCACGGCCGGTTCTCGCCGGCCACGGCCATCCGGCTGGCCAGGGAACTGGCTCCGTTCCAGCCGGCCTGGCTGGAGGAGCCGGTGCCGCCGGAGAACCTGAAGGCGCTGGAGAAGGTCGCGGCCGCGGTGGACATCCCGGTCGCGACGGGTGAACGCATCCACGACCGGATCGAGTTCCGCGAGCTGTTCGAGAGCCAGGCCGCCGACATCATCCAGCCGGACGTGGGCCACCTCGGCGGCATCTGGGAGACCCGGAAACTGGCGGCGACCGCCGAAACCCACTACATGCTGGTCGCCCCGCACAATGTGGGTGGCCCGGTGCTCACCGCCGCCTCGCTCCAAGTGGGTTTCACCTCACCCAATTTCAAGATCCTGGAGCACTTCAACGACTTCGCGGACGCGGAGATCAAGAAGGTCGTGAAGGGCGCACCGCACGTGGTGGACGGCTACTTCCACCTGTCGGACGCACCGGGCCTCGGCGTCGAGCTCGACACGGACGCGGCGGCCGAATTCCCGCAGCAGCAGGCCCGCTTCGACCTGTGGGCCGAGGGCTGGGAGCAGCGCAACCCCGCAAAGGGCGGAAACACGTGAGAGAAACCCCGATGACGGGCCCGTTCGCTCCGTCCCGGCGGCGAGCACCCGCCACGGAGCGGTCCGACGGCCCCGACGTCACCGCGGCGGCCGTTCGCGCAGAAGGGCGGCAGCCATGAGCGGAGCAGGACACGCCGTCGTACTCGACGCGCCCGGGCAGTACCGGCTGGTCCCTCACGAGCCCGTACCGCCCGGTCCCGGGGAAGCCCTCGTCCGTGTCCACGCGAGCGGCATCTGCGGCAGCGACCGCGAGGTGTACGAGGGCAATCGGCCCCAGGATTACGTCCGTTACCCCATCACCCCCGGCCACGAGTGGTCGGGGACCGTCGATGCGGTCGGCGCGGGCGTGCCGGCGGAGCTCGTCGGCAGGAAGGTGGTCGGGGAAGGCTTCCGCAACTGCCAGGTGTGCGACCGCTGCCACGCCGGGGAAACCACCCTCTGCACGGCTGGGTACGAGGAGACCGGGTTCACCCGGCCGGGAGCGATGGCGCCGACGCTGACGCTTCCGGCACGTCTGCTCCATCCGCTCCGCGAGGACGCGGACCTGACGGCGGCCGCGCTCCTCGAACCGGCAGCCTGCATCGCCGCGGCTGCGCTCAAGGCGAACGCACAGCCCGGCGAGCGGGCGGCAGTGGTCGGCGCCGGAACGCTGGGCATGTTCGCCGTGCAGTTCCTGGCCGCCTGTTCACCGGCCGAGCTGCTGGTGCTCGACAACCGCCCGGACCGGGAAGGTCTGGCGCGGAAGCTCGGCGCAACGGAGTTCCGCACCCGGGGCCAGGGACTTCCCGGCGGTTTCGACGTGGTGATCGAGGCCGCCGGATCGGCCGTAGCCGCCCGCACGTCGGCCGCGCTGCTGCGGCGCGGCGGGCGACTGGTCCTGACCGGAATTCCGGCACAGGGCGCCGCCGGGCTCGATCCGACCGATCTGGTCGTGCGCCAGCTGGAGGTGCGGACGGTCTTCGGCGCTTCGCCCGCCGCCTGGGCGCACACCGTCCGGGCGTTCGGCGCCGGGCTGATCAATCCCCTGCCCCTGGTCACCCATGAGCTGGAGCTGGCCGAGTACCCGCGCGCCATCGAGCTGGTGGGGTCCGGCGATCCCGACGTCGGCAAGGTGCTGCTGCGGCCCTGATCCACGCGCCGGTGCGAGCGCCCGGACCGCCCGTACCGGCGCGCGGCCAATGACTCGATCATCATCCGAAATTTCGAACACGAAGGACTGCCCGTGACCGACGCCTCCCACTCTCCTCCCCGCCGTCCCGGGGAACACGCACTCGCCGCCCTCGGCCTCGGCGCCCCCGTGCCCTCCCCCGCCGACGCCTCCCCGCACTCCTTCCCGGACGGTGGCGGCTGGCGTACCGAGGTGCCTTCCGTGGAAGGCCCGGAGGCGCTGGTCACGGTCCTCAAGGAGTCCTCGCGACTCGATGTGCCGATCCACCGCATCAGTCAGGGCAGCGGTATCTGGATGCTCACCGACGCCGAGATCACCGAGATGGTCGAGGCGACAGCCGAACGCTCCATCGAGCTCTGCCTGTTCACCGGTCCACGCGGCACCTGGGACATCGGTGGCTCGGTACGGACCGACTCCGGCGGCGGTGGTCTGCGCGCCCGTGGCCATGATGCGGTCGCCGGCTGTGTGGAGGACGCCGTCCGCGCCACGGAACTGGGCGTCCGGTGCCTGCTGGTGGCGGACGAGGGGGTGCTGTGGACCTTGCACCTGGCCCGGCAGCAGGGCATCATCCCGGCGGACACCACGCTCAAGGTCTCGGCGCTGATCGGACCGGTCAACCCGGTCGCGTTCGCCGTCCATGAGCGCCTGGGCGCCGACTCCGTGAACGTGCCGAGCGACCTGTCGCTCAGCCACCTCACGGAGATCCGCCGGGTGAGTGCCGCGCCGATGGACATGTACATCGAGGCACCCGACGACCTGGGCGGCTACATCCGAATGTACGAGGTCGCGGAGCTGATCCGCCGCGGCGCCCCGATCTATCTGAAGTTCGGCCTGGCGAAGGCCCCTTCGATCTACCCGTCCGGACTGCATCTGCGCGAGACCGTGCTGGCCACGGCCCGCGAGCGGGTGCGCCGCGGCCGGCTCGCGCTCGATCTGCTGGCCCGCCACGGCGCGGACGGCGGAATGTCACCGCTCGGCTCCCGGCTGCCGGGCCCCTTGAACCGCTTCCCGGCCGACGCACCCACCCACGCCACCGGCAACACCACCGACGAGACCGACAAGGATTGATGAACATGCGCATACGAAGCACCGTCACCGCCACCGCCCTCGCGACGTGTCTCGCCCTCGCCCTCACCGCCTGCGGCCAGAGCGGCGCGGGGGGAAGCAAGGGAGAGAAGGACACGAAGGACCTGACCGTGGGTATCGCCATGCCCACCAAGTCCTCCGAGCGCTGGATCGCCGACGGCAAGAACATGGTCTCCAGCCTGAAGAAGTTCGGCTACAAGACCACGCTGCAGTACGGCGAGGACGACCCGGACCAGCAGGTCTCGCAGATCGAGAACATGATCACCCAGGGAGTCGACGCCCTGGTGATCGCGGCCATCGACGGCCGGGCTCTCGCCAATGTGCTGCAGCAGGCCGCGGACGCCAAGATCCCCGTGATCTCGTACGACCGCCTGATCCTCGGATCCCCGAACGTCGACTACTACGCCTCGTTCGACAACGAGAAGGTCGGCGAGCTGCAGGGCGGCTACCTCGTCGACAAGCTGGGCCTGAAGGACGGCAGCAAGAAGGGGCCCTTCAACGTCGAGCTGTTCGCCGGCTCCAACGACGACAACAACACCCGCTACTTCTTCCAGGGCGCCATGAACGTCCTGCAGCCGTACATCGACAAGAAGCAGCTGGTCGTGAAGTCCGGCCAGACCCGGCTCAACCAGGTCACCACGCTGCGCTGGGACGGCGGGACCGCCCAGAAGCGCATGGACGACCTGCTCACCTCCTCGTACTCCAAGGACCGGGTGGACGCGGTCCTCTCGCCGTACGACGGCATCTCCATCGGCATCCTGTCCGCACTGAAGTCCGACGACTACGGCAGCAAGAGCAAGCCGCTCCCCATCGTCACGGGTCAGGACGCCGAGGTCGCCTCGGTGAAGTCGATCATCGCGGGCGAGCAGACCCAGACCGTGTACAAGGACACGCGCCAACTGGCCGAGGTTGCCGCGAAGATGGTCAACGCGCTGTTCGACGGCAAGAAGCCCGAGGTCAACGACACCAAGACGTACAACAACGAGAAGAAGGTCGTCCCGGCCTACCTCCTGGACCCGGTGAACGTCGACAAGACCAACTACCAGAGCGTGCTGGTCGATTCCGGCTACATCAAGGCGAGCGACCTCAACTAGCCCGGACGTTCGGCACTTCAAGGAGATAGGTAGGCACGACCATGGCGGGACCCGTCCTGGAAATGCGCTCGATCATCAAGACCTTTCCCGGCGTCAAGGCGCTGTCGGACGTCTCTCTGACCGTCCGTACGGGCGAGGTCCACGCCATCTGCGGGGAGAACGGCGCCGGCAAGTCGACGCTGATGAAGGTGCTCAGCGGCGTCCATCCGCACGGCAGTTACGAGGGGGAGATCCTCTTCGAGGGTGAGCTGTGCCGGTTCAAGCACATCGGAGCGAGCGAGAAGCGCGGCATAGTCATCATCCACCAGGAGCTCGCCCTGGTGCCGTATCTCTCCATCGCGGAGAACATCTTCCTCGGCAACGAGCACGCCAAGCGCGGCGTGATCAACTGGGACAGGACGCTCAAGCACTCCGCCGCGCTGCTGCGGCGGGTGGGCCTGGACGAGCATCCGCAGACCCGGGTCGCAGACATCGGCGTCGGCAAGCAGCAGCTGGTGGAGATCGCCAAGGCGCTCGCCAAGGAGGTGAAGCTGCTCATCCTCGACGAGCCGACCGCCGCCCTCAACGACGAGGACAGCAGCAAACTCCTGGATCTGATCGAGGAGCTGAAGGGCCAGGGCATCACCTCGATCATCATCTCGCACAAGCTGAACGAGATCGCCAGGATCGCGGACACGGTGACGATCCTCCGGGACGGCCGTTCCGTCGAGACCCTCGACGTGAAGGCCCCGGAGACCACCGAGGAACGGATCATCCGCGGCATGGTGGGTCGCGATCTGGACCACCGCTTCCCCGAGCGCTCGCCTCACCGGGCGGAGACCGGTGCGCCACCGGCCCTGGAGATCCGGGACTGGACCGTGCACCATCCGATCGACCAGCAGCGCAAGGTCGTCGACGGCGTCTCGCTGAACGTACGGCGCGGGGAGATCGTCGGCATCGCCGGGCTGATGGGCGCCGGCCGCACCGAGCTCGCGATGAGCGTCTTCGGGCGAAGCTACGGACGTTACGGGGGCGGCGCGGTCCTCAAGGACGGTGCCGAGATCCGTACCCGCACCGTCCCCGAGGCGATCGGGCACGGCATCGCCTACGTCACGGAGGACCGCAAGCACTACGGCCTCAACCTGATCGACACGATCAACCGCAACATCTCGCTGAGCGCCCTGTCCAAGGTCGCCCGGCTCGGCATCGTGGACACGCAGGAGGAGCGCACGGTCTCCGAGGGCTTCCGCCGGAGCATGAACATCAAGGCGCCGACCGTTTTCGAGCCGGTGGGCAAGCTCTCGGGCGGCAACCAGCAGAAGGTCGTCCTCAGCAAGTGGATCTTCGCCGGGCCCGATGTGCTGATCCTGGACGAGCCGACCCGCGGCATCGACGTGGGCGCCAAGTACGAGATCTACACGGTCATCGACCGGCTGGCCGCCGAGGGCAGGGCGGTCCTCTTCATCTCCTCGGAACTCCCCGAGCTGCTCGGCATGTGCGACCGCATCTACACCATGGCCGCGGGCCGGCTCACCGGCGAGGTACAGGGCGCGGAGGCGACCCAGGAGGTGCTGATGCGACACATGACCAAGGACACGGTCCCTCAGAACGACAGGAACAAGGGATAGCACCCATGAGCGCCAATCTCACGGCCGGCACCAAGGCCGACCCACAGGCAGGGCCCCCCTCGGGATCCGAGCGCGGCCTCGCCCGGCTGATCCTCGACGGGCTGCGCGGCAACATGCGGCAGTACGGCATGCTGATCGCCCTCGGTCTGATCGTCGCCCTGTTCGCGGTGTGGACCGGCGGCGATCTGCTGCTGCCGCGCAACGTCTCCAACCTGGTCCTGCAGAACAGCTACATCCTGATCCTGGCGATCGGCATGATGATCGTCATCATCGCGGGCCACATCGACCTGTCGGTCGGCTCGCTCACCGCGTTCGTCGGCGCGGTGGCGGCCGTGCTGATGGTCGAGCACAAGCTGGCCTGGCCGCTGGCGGTGGTGCTGGTGCTCCTGCTGGGAGCGGCTGCGGGTGCGATGCAGGGCTTCTTCATCGCGTATCTGGGCATTCCATCGTTCATCGTGACCCTCGCCGGAATGCTGCTCTTCCGCGGTCTGACGGAGATCTTCCTCAAGGGCCAGACGATCGGGCCCTTCCCGGACGGGCTGCAGACGGTCTCCAACGGCTTCCTTCCGGAGGTGGGGCCGAGCACCAACTACCACAATCTGACGCTACTGCTGGGCCTGGCCCTGATGGTCTTCGTGGTATGGCAGGAGGTGCGCGACCGCCGGCGTCAGCAGGAGCACGCGCTCACGGCGTCGCCCCCCATCCTGTTCGCCCTGAAACTGGGTGCGCTGATCGCCGCGGTCCTGGTCTTCACGCTGCTGCTCGCCAGCTACAAGGGTGCCCCCGTGGTGCTGCTGATCCTCGCTGCCCTGCTGGTCGCCTTCGGCCATGTCATGCGCAACGCGGTAATCGGACGTCATGTGTACGCGATCGGCGGCAACCTGCCCGCCGCCAAGCTGTCCGGCGTCAAGGACAAGAAGGTCACCTTCCTGGTCTTCCTCAACATGGGGATGCTCGCGGCACTGGCCGGCCTGGTCTTCGCCGCCCGGTTCAACGCCGCCTCCCCCAAGGCCGGCATCAACTTCGAACTGGAGGCGATTGCCGCGTCGTTCATCGGCGGTGCCTCGATGAGCGGCGGCGTCGGCACGGTACTGGGTGCCATCATCGGCGGCCTGGTGCTGGGTGTGCTCAACAACGGCATGAATCTCGTCGGGATCGGTACCGACTGGCAGCAGGTCATCAAGGGCCTGGTGCTGCTCGCGGCGGTCGGCTTCGACGTGTGGAACAAGCGCAAGGCCGGTTCGTAGTCCCTCTTCGCCCCGAAGCCACGGGTCGCCTCACGATCGGACGTGAGGCGGCCCGTCGGCCTGACCCCGACGGCCGGCCGCCGCCGGCCACGCCGCAGCGGCCGCACCGGAATGGTTCACCGTTCACCTGCCGGTTCCGGAGAACACCGCCGGCGGTGTGGCCATGACCGTCTCGGCACCGGCGGGGAACCCGACCCCCGACCCCGCACCTCCGCTGCCGAATCCCGAGGCTTATGCCACATAGAGGACATATAATTCCATAGATGGAGCTTGCCCAGTCAGAGTGACTCCGTGCGTCCCAGCGGCCTGCTCGACAGCGTGTGAGCCGGGACCAGGTTTGGGTCGGGGTGGATGACGACCACCTCGGCCTCCGTATGCCGGACCGGGCTCGGGCCTCAGTCCCGAACCACATCCGACCGGGAAAGAAGCGTGCGTCATGACCACAGCCCGCGACATCATGACCCCCGACGCGCAGTGCATCGGCGCGAACGAATCCGTTCTCCTCGCCGCTCACAAGATGGCCGAACTGGGCGTGGGTGCTCTGCCCATTTGCGGAGCGGACGAACGCCTCAAGGGCGTGCTCACCGACCGGGACATCGTGGTCAAGGTGCTCGCGACGGACAAGGACCCCGCCGAGATCAAGGCGGGCGAGCTGGCACAGGGTGAAGCGGTCACCATACGCGCCGACGATGACGCGTCGGAGATTCTCCGCACGATGAGAGACCACCGGGTACGTCGCCTGCCCGTCATCGACGGTCACGTTCTGGTGGGCATGGTCGCCCAGGCCGACGTCGCCCGGTCGCTGCCCGATCAGGCCGTGGGGGACCTGGTCGAAGCCCTGTCCGTCGGCTGACCGTCCGCAGGCATCACCGCAAGCAGAGAAGGTGTTCCGCATGGAGCGTGGAAGCAACCGGGTCAGCCCGCACCAGGACGATGCGAGGAAGCACGACCTGCAGGGCTTTCTGAGGTCCGGCCACTTCACCCATTCCGAGGAGGCCTACGATCCCGAACCGGCAGCCGACGACGACGTGCGGGTGGACGCGGGCGGCCCCGTGCTCCCGCCGGGCAGGGAAAGGGACCGCAGGCGTGCCGAGAGCGAGGCCGAAGCACTCAGGTCCGATCTGGCGCGTCACCTGAATCGCCCGGCCTTCCCTGCCGACCGTTCGTCACTCCTGCGGACCCTGTCCGAGGAGCATGCTCCGGACGCTCTGCTCGGCGCGGTACGCGGGCTTCCCGCGGACGAGCACTACAGGAACGCCGGGCAGATCGTGAAGGCCCTGGGCCACCGCCCCCACACCTGACCACGCGAAACCCGTCGTCCCGTTGTCCCGGACCGGCCCGTAGGGAGGTGCGGTCCGGGTGCAGGGTCCGGGTGCGCCGCCGCGCGGTGACCTGCACCGCCGTAGGGGACGGACACCGGCGAAACAACCAGCGGCAGCACCGAGTTGGACGGATCCTTGGATCCCCTCACGGCACAGCTCCAGAAGGGCCGCCATGACCATGGCCCGCCGCCTTCTGCAGCGGGTCCGGAGCTGGCCGAGAGCACCGAGTTCCGAATGACGGTCCATCAGCAGCACCAGGTGACACCGCATATGACGGCGGCCGCACATCTCGCCTGATCGGCAAGGGAGAACGGCGGCCGCGCGGCCGTACCTCCCGACCGTCGGGCCGGGTGGCCGCCGCGCTACTCGCAGGCCATATTGACGCCGGCGCTGAAGAAGTGGCCCCGGTACGGGTCGTCGAAGATCTCGGCCACGAACGGCTCGCCGACGAGCTCGCAACGGAACAGGCCCTCGCCGCTCGCCGAGTTCCGCGCATCGTCGATCGCACTCCGGACCGCGATCTCGGCCGTCGGGCCGTACCCACCGCCGCAGTACAGAGCACTGCTTGCCAACGCCGGTGTCACGGAGGCCAGCAGCGCCACGGCCGTCCCTGCCAGGATCAGTGCTGCGCGTGGCCCCGGTCGAGATCGTCCGCACGTCATCGTGGTTTTCCCCTCTCGTCCCTGCTGTCCCGCCGCAGGGCGGGCATATTGCCTCTTCAACCACTTTGGCGCGCAGCACAGTAGCGCAGTCGGGGCGGGAAGGCTCGGCTCTCGGGCCTCGAACCGTCGTCCGGCACCGCGCCACCGCGCACCCGGCGGCGCGGCGGGGTTCTGTTGCTCAGGCCGACGGGTTCCCGGACGTGCCGGCGGCGAACGGTGTGACGCTGAATCGACCGTCGCAATTGGTGACCTCTCCCGGGATCACCAACGAGGCGGTGTCGCCGGGGGGATAAATCCGCAACTGTGCCGACGTGGGCAGGCACACCCCCTGCCGGTTGACGGTGTGGATCGTGACGCTCGCGGAGCCGCCGGGCTGCAGGACCACCGGTGCGTATGTCCTGCGGTCGCGGGCCGCCGGCACGCCGATCTGTTTTCCGTCCGTGTCCAGCAGGGACAGCCCCGGGTAGCCGGAGACCTGGCACGCACCGGACGCACGGTTCGTGAGTACGAGGGACCGGTAGAGATTGCCCGCACCCGCGTCGCCGCCGCCGAGCGCGGCGGTGAGCTGCGAAGCGGTACACATCGGTGAGGTACCCGGCGTGTGACGGGACGGGGCGACCGTGCGGCCGGACGGACCGGTTGTGCCGGGGGACGGGTCGCCCGGCGGGCGGTGGGCAGGGGTCGGGACGGCAGGGGGCGATGTAGCGGACGGCGCGGTGGAGGGGCTGGGCGAGTGCGGGCCCGGGCCGGTCCGTGAACGGGTGGCGGTCGGTACGACCACCTCGTCGCCGCCGCTCGTGGAGATCGCCCCGACCAGGTACGGGACCCCGCCGAGCACCGCGGCGACAGCCGCGGCGACCATCGCGGCGCGGGCGCGCCTGCGGCGCGCGGCCCGGCGGCGGATGCGGTGGAAGGCGCCGGGCGGTGTGGCCAGACAGGTGGTCGGCGGGCGCAGCAGCGGTTCCAGCGGGTCGGGCCGATCCGTGTCCAGTCGCCTGGTCAGGTCGCCGTCCTCGCGGTCGTCAGGCGATCCGGTCATGGTGTCCCCCGAGCTCGGCGCGGAGCAGTTCGCGGGCCGCGTGCAGATCGGCCTTGATGGTTCCTTCCCTGCGGCCCAGCAGCTTCGCCACCTCGCGTACCGGCAGATCGGCGTAGTAGTACAGCAGAGCCGGATTGCGCAGCCGCGCGGGCAGCGACTGCACTAGCATGCGCACGGAAGGGTCGGTCTCGTGGTGCTGTTTGCGCTCCTCCTGGGCGGTGACACGGCGCATGGCCCCACGTTCGCGCTCCAGTCTGCGCCAGTGGTCGCGTACCAGGTTCGCCGCAGTCACGAAGAGGAAGCCGGTGGGCTCCTCGACCCTGGCCCAGCGCGCCCACAACCGGGTGAACGCCTCGGCGGCGATCTCGTGCGCGGTCTCGTCGTCGTCGACCAGCCGGCGCACCCAGCCGGCCAGCCGCGGGTAGACGGCCGCGAACAGTTCGGAGGCCGCGCGCTCCTGGGACCGGATGGCCGCTCGCCCCCTTCCTGTCCTGACTGCCGTCGTGCCGGCCGGCAAGGCGGCTGCCTGCTCCCCGCTCACGACGCGGCGACCAGCGAGGCGTAGACGATGACGTTGTCCGGGTAGCCGCCGGCTGCGCCGGCCCGGATGCCGCCGCAGGTGATGAGACGCAGCGCGGGATGGTCGACGTTCCCGTACACACGCTGCGTCGGGAACTCCGATTTGGCCACCGTCCGGACCGACTCCACGACGAACGCCGCCACCGAACCGTCCTTGCGGGTGACCGACATCCGGTTTCCCGCACGCAGTCGGGACAGCTGCTTGAAGACCCCGTCCCCGTATCTGCCGACAGTGACGTGGCCGAGGATCACCGACGGTCCCGTCTGACCGGGGGTCGGCGAGCCGTCGTACCAGCCCGCGGGTGCATGCGCGGCGATCGGCGGCACGGCCACCTCACCGTTCGCGAGCAGGCCCAGCGACATCACGGCGGTGTCGACGCCGATCTCCGGGATGCGCAGCCGCTCGGGCAGTGAGCGCGCCATGGCGCGGGCCGCGGCCGGCGCCGCAACGCCGGTGGCGGGCGGCACGGAGGTCGCGGCACCGCTGGAGGACGGCGCGGGGGCGGGCGGCTCGGGGGCGGGCGCGGCCGGGACGCAGCCGCAGATGAGTGCGAGAGCGGCCGAGCTGAGCGCGATCGCGGTCGCCGTACCGGGACGGCGCCGATGCACGGGTGGGGCAAAGGCACTCAACGCTCAGCCCCGGGCCCGGCGCCGCAGCGCGACCGCAAGACCGGCGCCGCCGAGCGCCAGCGCACCGCCCGCTGCCGCACCGAGGGCCTGGCCCGGATGGGCCCCGTCGGCGGGGGTGGTGACCACCCCGGTGTCCGGGGCGCCGCTGGGCACGACGGTGACCTGTCCGCCGGACCCTGGTCCGCCGGTGGCACCACCGCCCGTTGCGGAGCCCGCCGGGTTGCCGCCGGTGCCTGCGGCGAGCGGCGTGATGCTCAGTACGCCGTGGCAGTCGGCGATCTTGCCGGCGAGGAGCAGCGCCGCGATATTGCCGGGTGGGTAGACCCGCACCTGCGAGGAGGTGGGCAGACAAGTGCCCTGGCGGTTGACGGTGTGGATGGTGTCGCTGGCCGAGCCGCCCGGCTTCAGCACCACCGGCGCGTACGACGTGTGCTCGCGGGTCGCGGCCGGACCGATCTGCCGGCCGGAGGCGTCCAACAGCGACACACCGGGGAAGCCGGTGAGGTGGCAGGTCGTCGAGCTGCGGTTGATCAGCACCAGGTACCGGTAGAGATTCCCCGCTCCGGCGTCGCCACCGCCGAGCGAGCCCGTCAGCTGCGAGGTCGCACACATCGGTGTGCTGGAGGCCTCGTGTGCGGGCATGGCCGACGCCGCGGGGACGACGGTGTACACGGCGACGGCGGCAACCGCCGCACCTATGGCGAGTGATCCCTTGCGCATGTCCTGCTCCCTCCTCACGGCGGCCGGCGGGCTCATGGGCGGGCACCGGGCCGGCCGAACCGGGATTCGCGAACAGAGACGACAGGGCACCGCTCCGGGTTGCAAAGAAACGTCAAAGCCTGTGCGCGCAGCGGGACTTGGGCCGGGTGCGAGAGTGCGGCCCACTCCTGGCAGCGGTGCGGAGGTGTCACGGAAAAAGCGCGTCGGTCGCATGCTCACCGGGATCTCCGCCCTCGGGGCGGTCCGCAGCGAAGGACACCGAAGTGCAGCGGACGCCGAGCAGTCCGGTCGCGGACGCCTGTGGCTGCCGGGCGGCGCAGCGGACCTCCCCGGCAACGCCGGACGCCGCCGCGTCGCACCGGGGCGGCTCGGGGAGTAGGGCGGGGGCGAGCGAGCGATGCCTTCAGCACGGCCGTCGCGACCGGTCATCGGCTCCCCCGACCGCTCCCGGGGCGGCGACGCCGTCCGTCTCCGCGCGCCAGGCCGGCCGGCCCCCGTCTGTTGGTGTGAGAAGGCTGCGGGCTCCGCGGCTGTGCACGCGTGCACAGCCTGTACGGAGCGCGTCCACCGGATCCGGAATACGCTGCCGATGAGAGCTGCGGCCATGATCGAGAGGTGTGGGACGGCGCGGATGGCACGGGACACCGGTGGCGGCCAGGGAGGCGACGTGGTCGCCGGCGCCGACGTGGCCGCCGGTGCCGAGGTGGCCGCCACCGCTGTGCTGGATGCCCGAGGTGTCGTGGTCCGCTGGAGCCCGGCCGCCGAACGGCTGCTGGGCCATCCGGCGGCCCGGGTCCTGGGGCAGCCCGCCGCCCAACTGCTGGGCAGCCCCGTACCGGCCGCAGCCGCCGCGGCATGGCGCGTACTGCGCGGGACACCGGAGGTGCGGTCCGCGGTCGTGACCGCGCGCTGCGAGGACGGCCGGCTGCTGGAGCTCGTCCTGTGGGCGTACCCCTCGACCGGCCCCGAAGGCCCCGTGGCCGCGCCGCACTGGGTGGTCCTGGCCGTCGAGGCGGCCCAGATGCACCGCTGGGAGGGCGACCGGGCGGTCATGGAAGGACTCTTCACCCAGTCGCCCGTCGGTCTGCTGGTCACCGACACCGAACTGCTCTGTGTACGGCGCAATGTGGCCCTGGAACGCATGACCGGCATACCGACGAAGGATCGGCTGGGCAAGCGGATCGGGGAGGCACTGCCGGGGCTGAGCGCCGAAGCCATCGAGGCGCAGATGCAGCAGGTCCTGGACACCGGCGTCCCGACCATGGACTTCGTGCATCGCGGGCGCACCGTGGCCGACCCGGAACACGAGCACGTGTGGTCCACCAGCACCTTCCGGCTCCAGGACCCTTCCGGAACCGTCCTCGGGCTGTGCCACGCCGTCATCGACGACACCGCCCGCTACCGGGCCGAGGAACGGGCGGCCCTGCTCAACGAGGCCAGTCTGCGCATCGGCACCACCCTGGACGTCACGCGTACCGCACAGGAGCTGGCCGACGTGGCCGTCCCCCGATTGGCCGATACGGTCACCGTCGATCTGCTGGACGCCGTCATGGAGGGCGACGCGCCCCGGCCGGGTCCGGTCGAGGACACCGTCACGCTGCGCCGTGCGGCATTTCAGTCCACATGGCAGGGGCACTCGCGGGCGGCGTACGCGGTCGGCGAGCTGAGCCCGTTCGCCTCGTCCTCGCCCCAGGCTCGGTGCATGGCCGACCTCGAAGCCCGTCTCGTCGCCAGGCTCGACTTCAACGCCGACTGGCTGCTCAGCGATGCCCGGCGAGCCGACGGGATCCGAGCCGGCGGCGCACACTCCCTGCTGGTGGTGCCGCTGGCCGCCCGGGACGTCGTGATGGGCGTGGCCAGCTTCTACCGGTGGGAGCAGCCGGACCCGTTCGACGACGAGGACCTCACCCTCGCCGGGGAACTGGCCGCCCGGGCCGCCGTTTGCATCGACAACGCCCGCCGGTACACGCGCGAAAGCACCGCCTCCCTGACCCTGCAGCGCAGACTGCTCCCCAGCGGGCTGCCCGAACTCCACGCCGTCGAGGTCGCCGCGCACTACCGGCCCGCCGGCGAGGAGAGCGATGTGGGAGGCGACTGGTTCGACGTCATCCCGCTCTCCGGCGCCCGAGTCGCCCTGGTCGTCGGCGACGTCCCCGGTCACGGCATCCACGCCTCCGCCACGATGGGCCGGCTGCGCACCGCCGTGAGCACCCTCGCCGACCTCGACGTACCCCCGGACGAACTGCTCCAGCACCTCGACGACCTGGTGGTCCGGCTCGCCGAGGACGACACTCCCGCCGGCTCCGCGCCGACCGGCGGCACCGTCACCGGCACCACCTGCCTGTACGCGGTCTACGACCCGGTCGAGCGGCGCTGCACACTGGCCTCCGCCGGCCACTATCCGCCCGCGGTGGCGGACCCCGACGGCACCGTCGAGTTCCCGCGTCTGGCCGCGGGCCCGCCGCTGGGCCTGGGCGGCCTGCCGTTCGAAGCCACCGAGTTGGACCTCGCGGACGGAACCGTCCTCGCCCTGTACACCAACGGGCTCCTCCAGGCACGGGATCCCGACATCGACGTCGGGCTCGATGCACTGCGCCGCACCCTGTCCCACCCTGACCGCCCCCTGGAGCACATCTGCGACCAGGTGGCCACCACACTGCTCCCCTCCAGACCGCCGGACGATGTCGCGCTCCTGATCGCCCGTACCCGCGCCCTGGGGGCCGACCGCGTCGCCTCCTGGGACCTGGCCGCCGACCCGGCGGTCGTCGTCGATGCCCGGTCCCTGGCCGCCCGGAAGCTGGCCGAGTGGGGTCTGGAGGAGCTCACGTACATCGTCGAACTGGTCGTCAGCGAACTGGTCACCAACGCCATCCGCTACGGCCACCCGCCGATCCGGCTACGCCTGATCCGCGACACCAACCTCATCTGCGAGGTCTCCGACAGCAGCAGCACGTCGCCGCATCTGCGCCGCGCCCCGGCGGACGACGAGGGCGGCCGCGGCCTGTTCCTCGTCGCGCAGCTCACCCAGCGCTGGGGTACCCGTTACACCCCGGACGGCAAGACCATCTGGACCGAACTCACCCCGCCGCACGCACTGTGATCCGCCGTCCGCCGCGTCGCCGGACCGCTGGACCCGTCGACCACCCGGCCGCGGTGCGCCCCGGTGGCACGGGGTCGCACCCATGTGCGGACCGGCTCCTCGGCGAGGACCAGGAGCGGCAGTGACAGATCCGGTACGCCGAGGAGAGCCGCCGTCCAAGGGGTGACCGGGCATGCGTGACCGACTGAGGTCGACCCGATCATGGGAGAGATCCCCTCATGACCCTTACGATGCAAGCCGTCCGCGCCCACCGACGGGGCGGCCCGGAACAACTCGTCCACGAGTCCGCCCCACGTCCGGAACCGGCACGCGGCGAAGTGCTCGTCGCGGTGCACGCAGCCTCAGTCACCGCAGGCGAACTCGAGTGGGACGCCAGCTGGACCGACAGCCTCGACAGCACCGGCCGCGACCGTACGCCGGTCGTTCCCTCGCACGAGGTGTCCGGCGTTGTGGCCGAAGTGGGCGCCGGCGTGACCGATCTCGCTGTCGGCGACGAGGTGTACGGGCTGATCCCGTTCACCCGCGACGGGGCGGCAGCCGAGTACGCCGCCGTTCCCGCGAGCACGCTCGCCGCGAAGCCGGCCCGGCTGGACCACGACCGTACGGCCGCCGTCCCGCTCGCCGCCCTCACCGCATGGCAGGCACTGGTCGCACATGCCGCGCTGCAGCCGGGACAGCACGTCCTCGTGCACGGCGGCGCAGGCGGTGTGGGCACCTTCGCCGTGCAGCTGGCCACGGCACTGGGCGGGCGTGTGACGGCCACCGCTTCGGCCCGCGACACGGAGTTCGTCACCGGACTCGGCGCGCAGCGGGTCATCGACTACCGGAGCGAGCGGTTCGAGGACCTGGTCCGGGACACCGATGTGGTGCTCGACCTGGTGGGCGGGGAAACGCTGGACCGCTCCTGGACGACGCTCCGCCCCGGCGGAATCCTCATCAGCATCGTGCAGCCGCCGGATCCTGAGAAGGCCGCCGCCCACCAGGTCCGTGCGCTGTTCTTCATCGTCGAACCCGACCGGGCCGGTCTGGTGGCCATCGCCGAACTGATCGACGAAGGAAAGCTGACACCGGTGGTGGATCGCGTGGTGCCGCTCACCGAGACCCGCGCGGCCTACGAGGCGCTTGCGACCGAGCACCCGCGCGGCAAGGTCGTCCTCCACGTGGACGGTCAGGTCGCTGCCTAGTGCTGTGACCGGAAGGGTTTGCCGGGAAGCTCGCGGCGTCCGGTGCGGTGCATCGCAAGGCGGAGCATCGCCCGCGTACTGGATGTACTCGGGTGATGCGACAACGCGGCGAGGTGCCGTGCCGGGCGGCGCGAGCCGGTGAACCTTTCCGGTCACAGCACTCGCTGGTACTGGCCCCGCACCCAGAGTGTGCGGGGCCGGCCTCGGCGATCCGGAAACACCCCTCGACGACGCACCGCGGTCTTGCCCAGGTCCTCCCGGCGTGAGCGGCCGCAGCAGGCACCGCCCCATTTGGTTTCAAATGATACCGTATCGAATGCGCGGATGGCTGTAGTGTGGCCTCATGACCGCCGACGCTCCTCACCGAACCACCGCTTCGCGTGCCACCGACCGCCCCGGGGATCAATCGCCTTTCGCTCTCGGCCTGCTGCTGCGCCGGGCGCACTGGCGCGCCGCCGCGGTGATGACGGAGGCGCTGCGGCCGCTCGGCATCGAGATGCGGCATTTTGCCGTGCTCATCGTGCTGGTCAACCGCGGGTCCACGGTGCAGCGGGACCTGGCGGCAGCGACGGGGTCGGACAAGGCGGGCATCATGCGGGTCGTGGACGACCTGGAACGCAAGGGGCTGGCCGTGCGCAAGGCCGTTCCGGGGGACCGTCGGGTGCGGGCAGTCGAGATCACACCTGAGGGCATCGAGCTTTTCGATGCAGCTCATGTGGCGGCGGCCCCGCTGGCCGAGCGCCTGGTTGCCGAACTGGAGCCCGGTGAGCCCGAACAGCTGACGGACCTGCTGACCCGGTTTGCCGATCCCGCAGGCGGCGAGGCGTAGGCGCGCCCGCGCGCCGATCGCCTGCCGCCCGGGCGCGCTTCGCATCCGACCTTCGCGGCGAACCTGCCTTGAGGGCTGCGGCTGCCGTCACCAACGCGCCGGCCCCGGCTGCGGGCTGCGTCACCGACGGTCACCGAACCGTCCGCACCGCCACCGCGCCGCACGCCTGGCCGGCGGTGTGCACTTCACCCTCGCGCGGATCGCCGTCGTCTCGATGAGCGGCCCGTCGGCAGCCCGTACCCCCCGACCACCACAGCACCAGGCCACCGGCCACCGGCCCCCGGGGAATGAACACACCGTCACTGCCGGAGAGGGCGTAGGCGACGACAACGCCGTGTGACGTTTTCGGTCGAGGCGTCACACGGCGTCCACGGCCCGGGGGTTACGCGGCGAGGCGCTCCGCGAGTTCCTTGGCCTTGATGGTCGCGCCCTCCAAGGCGCGCCTGCGGGAGGCCTCATAGAGGGGAACCAGTTCAGACATGGCCGGATTGCGGGGGGCCATGGTGAGCTCCGGGACGATGAATTCGAGGTCCAGACCGAGGGCACCCTCGAGGACGGCCTCCAGGTAGTTCTGCACGAACTCGTACCCCTCTCGCGGGGTGCCCGGCGCATAGGAACCGCCGCGGCTGGCGACGACGACGACCGGGGTGCCCTGGACGGAGGGGGTCTCGCCCGCAGTTCGCCCGAGCAGGATCACGTTGTCCAGCCACGCCTTGAGTGTCGACGGGATCGAGTAGTTGTACATGGGGGCGCCGATCAGGACGGCATCCGCCCGCTCCAGCTCCTCGATGAGCTTCACGCGCGCGGCGAACGCGACGGACTGCTCCGGGGTGCGCTCGGACGGGGAGGCGAAACCGGCGGTGTGGGCGTCGGCGGTGATGTGCGGAACAGGGTGGGCGGCGACGTCCCGGTAGATCACCGTGCCCTCCGGGCACTGCTCCTCCCATGCCTTGCGGAAGGCGTCCGCGACCGAGCGGGACGAGGACACCTCGCCGGGGAACACGGACGAGTCGATGTGCAGCAACGTGGCCATGGGCTTTCTCCAAAGAGCGGTGCCCGAGGCGGGAACCAGGGGCTGGGGATTCGTACTCGATGATAGTTACATTCGAGATGGTGTTGAATGATACTATCTCGATCGAGTGCAACAGAGCTAGACACCCCGAGCGGGCAGGAGGTAGATGATCTTGGACGTCTATGAGGCGGTCACGAGCCGACGCGCTGTGCGTGGATTCACCGACCGGCAGATCCCGAGAGAGGTTCTGGAGCGCATACTGTCCACCGCGGCCTGGTCGCCGTCCGCATCGAACCTCCAGCCGTGGCACGCCTACGTGCTGACCGGCGGGCCGCTGACCGAGCTCAAGAAGCGCGCCGGCGAGCGTGTGGCCTCAGGCGACCCCTGGGACGAGCCGGAGTACGAGCAGTACCCGCCCGCGCTGAAATCCCCGTACCGCGAGCGCCGATCCGCCTTCGGCGAGCAGCGCTACGGCGGACTCGGCATTCCGCGCGAGGACCTGGAGGCGCGCCAGAGGGCCGCCTCCGCGAACTGGGACTGCTTCGGCGCGCCCGCCGCCCTGTTCTGCTACATCGACCGCGACATGGGCCCGGCACAATGGGCCGACGTCGGCATGTATCTGCAGACCGTCATGCTGCTGCTCCGCGCCGAAGGGCTGCACAGTTGCACGCAGATGGCATGGGCGAAGTACCGCAAGACCGTCACGGAGGCCCTCTCACCCCCGGACGAACTCATGCTCTTCTGCGGCATGTCGATCGGATTCGAGGACATCACGGCGACTTGCGCCCGCACGGGCCGGGCGCCACTCGACGAGACGGTCACGTTCGTCGACGGCTACTGACACCGCCCGCCCTCGGCCGCTGAAGGCGCCGCTCCTCCTGGTCGGCCGTCGCCCGGGATGCGTGCCCCATTCGGGGTGATCCGCTCCCTGAACCGGCACCGCACGCCGGTGGCGCCCGGATCAAGCAGGAAGCAGGCCCTCCCGTCCGCCCGGGTCGTCAGGCGTGAGGCGTCGTCAGCCACGCGCCGATACGGGCCATCGCCGGTGGGCCGGAAGCGGAGGCGACATCCCGGACCAGATCGGCGATCGAGACGGCGCGCAGCGCTTCCCGCCAGGCCGCGTCCGCCCCGGCCATCGCGTGGGCGATCGGACAGGGCGCGGTGCACGCCTCGGCCGGGGTGGCCAGCGGGCCCCGCTGACGGATCTCCGTGCAGGTGAACGCCGGACCGGGGGCGTCGACCGCTTCGACCACATCGAGCAACGTGATCGAGGCCGGTTCCCGGGTGAGTACGTAGCCGCCCGCCTTGCCCTGGACCGAGCGCACGAGCCCGGCCCGGGAGAGCGCCTGCAGCTGTTTGGCCAGATAGCTCGCCGAGACGTCGTGCAGTTCCGCCAGTTTGGTCGCGGGGACAGGCTCCTCGACCGACGTGAGCACGACGCAGCAATGCAGGGCCCACTCGACTCCGCCGGACATCTTCACTCGACCACTCTAATCAGAGCGCTTGACTCGGACAACTTATGTCCGCGTATTATCTCGGACAGAACATGTCCGAGTTTGACGCATGGCACGCCCATCAAGGGTTCATATGCCATATTGCGGACATATTCCCGACGAAAGGCATGTCATGAAGTTCGCAGTCATCGGCGGTACCGGGCTGATCGGGTCGCAGGTCGTCAAGAATCTGAACGCCGCCGGGCACGAGGCGGTACCGCACTCGCAGTCCACCGGAATCGACGTCATCAGCGGCAAGGGACTGGACGAGGCGGTGGCGGGAGCCGACGTCGTCGTCAACCTGACGAACTCCCCGACCTTCGACGAAGCCTCCCCGGCCTTCTTCCAGACCTCGATGGACAACCTTCTGGCCGCGGCCCGGAAGGGCGGCGTCGGCCACTTCGTCATCCTCTCGATCGTCGGCGTCGACCAGGTGCCGGAGCTGGACTACTACCGGGCCAAGGTCCTCCAGGAGGACGTCCTCGCGGCCGGGCCGATCCCCTACTCGATCGTCCGGGCGACGCAGTTCATGGACTTCATGGACGCCGTCCTGTCCTGGACCGCCGAGGGTGACACCGTCCGGTTGCCCGCCACGCCGATCCAGCCGATCGCCTCCAAGGACGTGGCCGACGCGGTGGCAGAGGTCGCCGCGGGCGCCCCGCTGAACGGCATTCACAACATCGCCGGCCCCGAGGTCTTCCCCCTCGACGAGCTGGGCCGGATCACCCTGTCCCGCAAGGGCGACAACCGCACCGTCGTCACCGACCCCACCGCCGGCATGTTCGGCGTCGTCAAGGGTGACGTCCTCACCGACACGGACGCTCACCTCGCCCCCACCCACTACGGCGACTGGCTCTCCTGACACGCTCGCGCGCTCTCGGGCACGCGGACCGCAGAGAGCCGGGCCATGCCCCGGCATGGTGACGGCAAGAACTCGGCACGGCGGCCAGGGGTGGTCCACGCCGCCTCGTGCAGCCACCGCATCTGCCGCGCCTAGTGAGGGATCCACCCCCGCTGTCGGGCAGGTGCCGCCGGCAGCCGGACCGGCTACCAGGCCTCCTCGAGGAGCCGGGTGAGCGCTTCGGCCTCCGGCGGGCGGGGGTTGGGGTAGGGCTGAGCGGCGATCCGCTCGGCCACGGCGCGCAGGCCGTCCCGCGGAACTCCCAGTGCACCGAGCGTCGTCGGGCCGTCATGGCTGCGGGCCAGCCGCCCGACGACCGTCACCGGGTCTCCGCCGGTGATCCGCCGCAGGCGGGCGTCGGCCTTCGGGGCGCCCGGCAGGTTGAAGGCCAGGACGTGGGCCAGCAGCAGCGCGTGGAGTTCCGCGTGCGGCAGTCCGAAGGTGCCGCCCAGGGCATGCGCCAGCTGGTGGTGCAGCCCCATCCGGGTCTGGGCCAGGCAGAGTCCGGCGAGCCAGGCGGACTCCTGGAGCCGCTCACGGCCCGCCGGTCCCGACGGGTCGTCGAGCACCGCCGGGAGCATGGTGAGGATGCCGGCGGCCGCCTCGGTCGCGAGCGCGTCGGTGGCGGCGGTCGCGTCCGGTGCCCAGAGCGCCTCGACCGCGTGGGCCAGGGCGTTCAGGGAGCTGGTGAGCGTGAGGCCCACCGGCATCGTCAGCGTCAGTTCCGGGTCGTACACCACCGTTCCGGGCGCGATCGCCTGGTCGCGGCGCGTCGTCTTCACGCCGTTCTCCGTCTCGCCCAGGACCGGGGTCACCTCTGACCCGGCGTACGTGGTCGGGACGGCGACCTGAGGCATACCGGTGCGCGCCGACAGCGCCTTGGCAAGACCGACGGCCGAACCCCCGCCGATCGCCACCACGCTGTCGGCGCCCGTCTCCCCGATGATCTTCATCGCCTCGGCCGTCACGGCGACCGGGGTGTGCACGACGGGGCCGTCGAAGCGTGCCGCCAGGCGGGTGCCGAGCGCCTCGGCGAGCTGATCCGCTGCGGCCTGCGCCGACCTGGTCGCGACGAGCAGCACCCGCTGGGCACCGAGTCGCCCGATCTCCCCCGGGATCTCGTGGCGTGCTCCGCGGCCCACGAGTACACGGCAGGGAATCGTCTCGTGGACGGTCACATGAGGGGCATTGTTCCGGGACATCGGCAGGCTTCTCCGTGGGTTCGGCTCGTCGGGCAGGAACCTGCAGCGAGACCGGATGCGCGTCGACCAGAAGCACTTCGCCGCGCACCTGCCTCACTGCGGCATCCATGATCTCGTCACTGCGCAAGGTCCTGGACCCGTTCGGGCGCTGGGCGACGAACCGCTCGTGGATCGGCCCCGTCGCCGGCGGGTGCCCGGGTACCTGGTCGATGTGCGGCCGTCCGCAGGGCTGGCCCTTGTGCGTCACCCTTCAGGGTCTTTCCCGCTCCCAGGTACGCGCCATGCGGTCGCCGCCGCTCATCGACGCGGAAGGATCAGTGCCATGAATCAGCGGATGCACAAGGCCCGGTGGACGGTGCCCGCACCCGCCCCGGGCCGATGCGCTCGCCTGTCGCACCTGCACCGTTGCACCGTTGCACCGACCGGCGGCGACGGGCCGTGTCGCACCCACCACGTGTCCGAGGAGAAACCGTGCTCATCGATCTCGCCGGCAGGACCGCGCTCGTCACCGGATCCACGCAAGGAATCGGCTTTGCCATTGCCGCGGGGCTGGCCCGTGCCGGCGCCCGCGTCGCCGTCAACGGACGCCGCCCGGAATCCGTGGACGATGCGATCGCGAAACTGCGCACGGAGACGGACCGTGACTCCTTCATCGCCGCGCCCGGCGACATCACCACCGACGACGGCGCCCGTCACGTCACCGATGCGGCACCGGACGTCGCCATCCTCGTCAACAATCTGGGCGTCTTCGGGGCGACCCCCGCCCTGGAGATCAGCGACGAGGCATGGCGCCGGTACTTCGACGTGAATGTTCTGTCCGCCGTCAGGATGATCCGCGCCTACCTCCCGGCCATGAAGGACCGCTCCTGGGGGCGCGTCCTGAACATCGCCAGCGATTCGGCTGTGGTCGTTCCGGTGGAGATGATCCACTACGGCGTGTCCAAGACCGCTCTGCTCGCCGTCACGCGCGGCTTCGCCAAGGACGCCGCCGGTACCGGAGTCACCGTCAACTCGATCATCGCAGGGCCGACCCACACCGGTGGCGTCGAGGATTTCGTGTACCAGCTCGTCGACCCCGGTCTTCCCTGGGATCAGGCGCAGCGTGAGTTCATGGTCAAGCACCGGCCGCAGTCGCTCCTGCAGAGACTGATCGAGCCGGAGGAGATTGCCAACATGGCCGTCTATCTCAGCTCGGACCTCGCGTCCGCCACGACCGGCGGGGCCGTGCGCGCGGACGGTGGATACGTCGACTCCATCCTGCCCTGACGGCTCGTGAACACGGGGCCACGGACGCGTCGGCCGGATCGGTGGTCGTCCCGGGACCGGCCGGGATCGCACGCGCCGACGCGATGTCAGGGAGTGCCCGTGGCGCACTGGCAGTCGTGCACGCGAAGCCCTAGCGTCGACGTCAGAACGCCCAGCCCAGCCCAGCCCAGTCCAGCCCGGCCCCGAAGGAACAGTCATGACGGCACGCCCGCCCCTCCCCCCGTTCACACGGGAGACCGCAATCCAGAAGGTCCGCCAGGCAGAGGACGGCTGGAACACACGTGACCCCGAGAAGGTCGCCCTGGCCTACACGGAGGACTCGCGCTGGCGCAATCGGGCCGAGTTCGTGACGGGACGCGAGGAGATCGTCGCGTTCCTGAAACGCAAGTGGGCCCGCGAGCTCGACTACCGGCTGATCAAGGAACTGTGGGCGTTCGACGGCAACCGGATCGCGGTGCGGTTCGCGTACGAGTCGCACGACGACTCCGGCAACTGGTACCGCTCGTACGGCAACGAGAACTGGGAGTTCGACGAGAACGGTCTGATGGCTGTACGGCACGCCTGCATCAATGACGTGCCGATCACGGAGGCGGACCGCGCGTACCACTGGCCGCTCGGTCGCCGCCCCGACGACCACCCCAGTCTGAGCGACCTCGGATTCTGATTCCGGGGTCGCTCCTGAGGCGCCCGACGGAGCCGACGGAGTCCCGGGGCAGCGTGTGACGCCGCCTTCTCACATGTTGATCATGTGCCCGGCGAGTCCGTGCACGGCCTCCTTGACGGCCTCGCCGAGCGTCGGGTGGGCATGGACGTTCCGGGCCACCTCATGGACCGTCAGATCCCACTGCTGGGCCAGGGTGAGCTCGGGCAGCAGTTCGGTGACGTCCGGGCCGACGAGGTGGGCACCGATGATCTCGCCGTACTTCGCGTCACTGATCAGCTTCACGAAGCCGGTCGTGTCGCCCAGGCCGTGCGCCTTGCCGTTCGCGGTGAAGGGGAACTTGGCCACCTTGACGTCGAAGCCCTTCTCGCGTGCCTGCGCCTCGGTCCAGCCGAAGCTGGCGACCTGCGGCTGGCAGTAGGTGGCGCGCGGAATCATCGGATAGTCGAGTTCCATGGTCTCGGCTCCCGCGATGGTCTCGGCCGCGACCACGCCCATCGCCTCGGCGGCGTGGGCGAGCATCAGCTTCGCGGTGACATCGCCGATGGCGTAGATGTGCGGTACGGAGGTGCGGCAGCGGCCGTCCACATCGATCGCGCCGCGCTCGGTGACGCGTACGCCCGTGCGCTCCAGGCCGTAGTCGGTGACGTTCGGTGCGAAGCCGATCGCCTGCAGAACCTTGTCGGACTCCAGGACGTGCTGCGCGCCGTCCTTGCCGGTGACCGTGACGCGGACCTGCGGGCCGGACTCGTCGATCGAGTCGACCCGGGTGGACGTGAGCACATCGATGCCCAACTTCCTGTACTGCCGCGCCAGTTCGGCGGATACGTCCACATCCTCCAGCGGTGCGATCCGGTCCAGGAACTCCACGACGGTGACCTTCACGCCGTAGTTGTGCAGGACATACGCGAACTCGACACCGATGGCGCCGGCGCCCGCGATGACGATGGACTGCGGCAGGTCATCGGCCAGGATCTGCTCCTCGTACGTCACCACCCGTGCCGTACGACGGGTCCCGGGCAGCAGTTTCGGGGTCGCTCCGGCGGCGATGATGCAGTGGTCGAAGCCGACCGTCCGGGTCGAACCGTCGAAGAGGGCCACATCGAGCGTGCGCGCGTCCACGAACGTGCCACGGCCGCTGATCTCCGTGATCCCGTTCTTCTTCATCAGGTAGTGGACACCCTTGACCCGGCCGTCCGCGACACGGCGGCTGCGCCGGAACGCCTCGCCGTAGTCGAAGGACACCTGCCCTTCGGCCTTGATGCCGAAGGTCTTGGCCTCGCGCGTGAAGATGTGCGCCAGCTCGGCGTTGCGCAGCAGGGCCTTGGTGGGGATGCACCCGACGTTCAGACAGACGCCGCCCCAGTACTTGGCCTCGACGACGGCGACGCTCTTGCCCAGCTGGGCCGCCCGAATGGCGGCGACGTATCCGCCCGGGCCTGCTCCGAGTACGACGACATCGAAGCGCTCACCCTGCTCGTCCATGGAAGCTTCCTTTCTGATGAGGATCGGCTCGGTCTCGATTGTCGTCCGGCTCAACCCCTCGAACAGCCTGTGCACCAGCACGGCGGCTGTGGTTTCCGACACCCGTTCGTGGCAGGAAAATCACCCGGAAGACCATGCGGGCGATGCCGCTGCCGATGGCGTCGCCGATCGCCTTCCGCCGACACCGGCACGCGGTCCCCCGCAGGGCCGGCACAGGCCTCCTCGACGCCGCTGCGCCGGTACGGCGGAAGGCGTCGGCTGCGGCGATGAGGGAGCCCGCACGGGCGGGCACCGACACGGCGAGGGAGCGCGGAACTCTCGTCCAAACTCCTGGTCCACCGGAGCGCTCCCGCCTCGGCGAGACAATGCCCGGTCCGGCCGTCGGCCCTACGGTGGTGGCATGGCTGTGATCAACCGTTGGAGGCGGGGAACGCGGACCCGGATCGGTGTGATGGACGTTCTGGGGTCGGCTGTGCTGTTCGTGCTGTCGGTCGTGGCCGCGTCGGTGGTCCGGCACGAGCACCAGGTTTCATTGCGGTGGTCCGCCGTGGTGCTGGCCGCGGTCGGCTGCTCCGCATTGCTGTGGCGCCGTCGCCACCCTTTCGGCGTACTGGCCGTCGCGGTTGGCTGCGGACTGCTTTTCCAGGTGCTCGGATTTCGGGAGAGCCCGCTGATCACGAGCCCGGTCATCGTCTCCGTCTACACCGTGGCGGCACGGACCGACCGACGCACCACTTGGACCATGGCGGCCGCCTCGGCCGCCGTGCTGGTGGGGACGGCCGTGGCGCTGGCCCCGGATGAGTGGCTGCAGCCGGACAACGCGGCGATGCTGGCGTGGACGGCTCTGCCGGCCGCCGTCGGGGACGGGGTGCGCTCTCGCCGTGCCTACGTGGCGGCCGTGGAGGAACGGGCCGAGCACGCGGAGCGGACCCGGGAGCAGGAAGCACAGCAGCGGGTTGCCGACGAGCGGGTGCGGATCGCGCGTGAACTGCACGACGTCGTCGCGCACCACATCGCCCTGATCAACGCTCAGGCGGGTGTCGCCGTCCATCTGATGGAGCAGCGGCCGGAGCAGATACTCGCCGCCCTGGAGGACATTCGGGACACCAGCGGGTCCGCGCTGGAGGAACTACGGGCGACCGTGGGCCTGTTGCGGCAGTCCGACGATCCGGAGGCACCGCGTGATCCGATGCCGGGCCTGGCTCAGGTGCCGGCTCTTCTGGCGTCGTTCGAACGTGCCGGCCTCGCTGTCCGGCACACGCATCGAGGCATCGCCGAACCGCTGGCACCGGCGGTCGACCTGGCCGCGTACCGCATCGTGCAAGAGGCACTGACCAATGTGCACAAGCACGCCGGGGCCGACCACGCCCGGTTGTTCCTGCACTACCGCCCCCAGCTGCTGACGATCACCGTCGAGGACGACGGACGCGTCGGGTCGCACCACCCCTACCCGGGGACCGGTCACGGACTGATCGGAATGCGCGAACGGGCCGCCACCGTCGGGGGCACGCTGTACGCGGGAGCACGCCCCGAAGGCGGCTTCACCGTGACCGCCGAACTACCGCTGCGGCCCAGCCCGGCGATGGACAAACCGCCGAGGAGAGATGGGCATGACGATCCGCGTACTGCTCGCCGATGACCAGGCCCTGCTGCGGGGCACCTTCAGGATGCTGTTCGACTCCGCGGACGACATGGAGACCGTGGGCGAGGCGTCCGACGGCCGCGAGGCAGTGGAGCTGGCGAGTTCACAGCGCCCGGACGTCATCCTCATGGACATCCGCATGCCCGAAATGGACGGCCTCGGTGCGACGCGGCTGATCAGCGAGTCCGAGGACCTTGCCGGTGTGAAGGTTCTCATCCTGACCACCTTCGAGAACGACGAGTACGTCGCCGAGGCACTGCGCGCGGGTGCGAGCGGCTTCCTCGGCAAGGGCGCGCGGCCCGAGGAGCTTCTCGACGCCGTCCGTACGGTCGCAGCCGGGGAGGCGCTGCTGTCCCCCTCGGCGACCCGAGCGCTGATCACTCGCTTTCTGGCGCAGCCCGATCCGTGCCCGACAGCGATGCACGAGCGGCTGGAGTGTCTGACGCCACGGGAACGCGACGTCGTGGGGCTGGTCGCACTGGGCCTGTCGAACGACGAAATCGCCGAACGTCTGTTCGTCAGCCCGCTGACCGCCAAGACCCACGTCAATCGGGCCATGACCAAGCTGGCCGCTCGCGACAGGGCACAGCTCGTGGTCTTCGCCTACCAGTGCGGCCTGGTCAGCCCGTCGTCGGAGTCGAGCCGTCCATAGGTATCCGCACGGACGGTCGGCACGCGTACGTGTCGCGGCCTGTACCAGCCGCAGAGCGGCCCTCCGAGTACCGCGGCCGCAGTAGCCGCGAATCGCTGCACGGGGACGACGCGCAAGGGGCCCCTCCTGAGCCAGAGTGAGGTGGTGAACGGAGGTCCCGCCATGATCGAAGCCCACCGCCTGACCGACAGGTACGGCGACAGCACAGCCGTCGAGGATCTGTCCCTTGCGGTCCGCCCCGACATCGTGACGGGGTCCCCCGGTCCCAGTAGGACCGGCACATCCACCCACCATGCGGCTGTCCTCGGCCTGAAGGCCCCGAGCACCGCGCTCGTCACCGTCCACGGCCGCGCCCACGCATGGCACCAAGCGCCCCGCACGATGTCGGGACGCCGCCTGGAGCGTGCCGTCCACACAGGTCGCACCGCGTACCGCCGCTTGTCGGCGCCGGCCGCCGCCACGGGCATCCCCATGACGGCCGGCCATCTGCGGGCAGCCCATCCTGCTGCGCCGCTCAGGCGTCGCGTCGCCTGAGTATCCGGGCGGCGATGCCCGGGAGCGCCGCCCGGCACGTCACCGAACGTGACCCGGACACACCCACTCACAAACCTCATGGCCGCGCCGATCGCGTGGCTTGCCCCCCTGTAGGAGAGGACACCCCCATGTTCACCTCATCCGAGGAATGCCGCACGATCTCCGAACTGCTGGCCGGACACGCACTCAACACCCTCACGCCCGAAGAGGCGAACATGGTCAGCGCCCACCTGGCGACCTGCGCCGCCTGCCGGGACGAGCACGACTGCCTCACCGCCGTGTCCGCGCACCTGGCCCTGCTCCGCGACGCCCTGGCCTGCGACGCCGCCCGTCGGCAGACGACGTACGTGCCCGGTCAGGCCGCCTGCCGGCATGCGACACGGCAGCAGCCCCGGCGGCGTGGTTCGGCCCATGCCGCACTGGACACGCAGCTCACGCTGTCCCAGTGGGTCACCAGCCTCACGTGCGTCAGGTGAGTACATCCGGCGCAAGCAACGACGCCCCGAGCCGACTCTGCTGGAAGTGAACCCCCAGGACGTCAGCTCGGGAGCGCACGGGCGGCGGACAGCACCCTGCCGCCCGGGCGAACGAGGGGCTGGTCGACAACGGCAACGGTTTCGCCCGGAAGGCCGGTGACCGGCCGGAACATCCGGAACGGACCCACCGTGAGGCCCGTCCGGCCCGGTCGGAGGGCCGAACGGCCCCTACCCCGTGGTGGGCAGCCGTTCCATCCTGAAGTTGCCTCGACCGCTACCCCTCACCGGGAGGCTCCCGATGCTCGCTCGGACGCTCGACGACACGATGCCGGCCGACATCGTGGCCGACGCCACCTCAGCCCCGTCCATGCACAATGCCCAGCCCTGGCGGTTCCGCTACGGACGTTCCAGCGGCACGTTCACCCTGCGGGCCGATTTCGACCGTGCGATGCCCGAGGCCGACCCTTCCACCCGTGCACTGCACCTCGGCTGCGGCGCAGCCCTCCTGAACCTGCGGGTGTCCGCAGCCCACCGAGGTCTTGCCGCGGTCACCAGGCTGCTGCCCGACCCTTCGGACCAGGCGATGCTCGCAAGCGTCCGTCTGTACGACGCGACCCGGAAGCCCCAGGATGCGGTGCTCGCCGGTCTCCACCGCGCGATCCGGAACCGGCACACCAGCCGGTACCCGTTCGACGACCTGGCGATACCCGAGGACGTCCGCGTGCTCTTCGCCGACGCGGCGCTCGCCGAAGGAGCGGAGTTCTCGTTCCTGCCCTCGCCGCACCTGGAGACGGTGCTCGAACTGATCCGCGACGCCGAGGGATACGACCGCGCAGACCCGGCCCGCGAGGCGGAGCAGCGCTACTGGATCCGGGACACGAAGACGGAGGCGTCCGTCGACGGTGTCCCGGACTATGCCTTCGGCCCCTGCGATGCGTCAGGGAGGGCCACGAACCGCGATTTCGCAGGCATGGCCGTCCTGGCCGGCCGTACACGCGTCCTGTTCGAGAACCGGCCGCAACTGGCCCTTCTGAGCACGTCGGGCGACCGTCCCCCGGACTGGCTGCGCGCAGGTCAGGCCCTGGAACGCGTCCTGCTCACCGCCACACTCCACGATGTGTCCGCCTCGTTCTCGACGCAGCCCCTCGAATGGCCCGATCTGCGGTGGATCCTGCGAGACCCCGTCTTCGGCCGGGGACACCCGCAGATGATCATTCGCATGGGATACGGGCCGGCAGGTCCCCGCACACCACGTCGCCCCGTGGACCAGGTGCTGACGATCGAACCGTAGAGCCGATCCCGGGCCTCCGGCACAGCCGCCGGCGGGCCGGAGATCACGGCCGGTCCGTAGGAGCGCGCGGGGATGCGCAGCCGGTCCGGTTCGGATCGGACGGATCGCGCAGCACGGTCCAGGCGATCGGCCCGAGTACGTCGGCGAGACGTTGGAAGACGTCCAGGAACAGGTCGTCGACGGTGAGGAGGCCTACGAGGAGCCCGTGGCCGTCCAGAACCGGGAGCCTGCGTACGCCGGATCTGCGGAACGCCCGGTAGACGGCGTGAATGTCGTCGGTGGTACGGATCGTGATCACCGACGACGTCATGAACTGTGAGACGGGAGCTTCCGGGGGGACTCCAGGAGCCAGGCACCGGACCACCAGGTCACGGTCGGTGACGATACCGCGCAGTCGGCCGTCGTCGGCGACCAGCAGACAGCCGACCTCGGCCTCGCTCATGCGGCGGGCGGCCTGCGCGGCCGAGGTGTCCGGGCGCACCGCCACCACCGGCGACATCATGTACTCGGAGGCCTTCACCGCACGCCCCTCTCGGTGCGTCAGGGTGACCCGGCACATCGGGGCACCGACGGGTGCCCCGTACAGCACTTCATTGTCGCGCCGCCGGTACCGTCACGCACCTGATCCCGCTCCAGGACCGCCGCGCGGATCAGGGGGGGTTCTTCGTCAACGGGAGCGCTGTGACTCCGTGCTGGGCCCCCGGGGCCGAGCCCCGCTACCGCTACCGGCCCGGTAGCCGGTCGCCCGTCCGGCCTCAGACTCCCTCGCCGGCCGGCGGAGGCACGGTGATCACAGGACAGACGGCCCTGTGGAGCAGGCCGTGCGGAACGGAGCCCAGCCTCATGCCGGTGAAACCCTCCCGGCCACGCCGGCCGACGACCACGGCCAGCGCATGTTCGGCCGCGTCGGCCAACGCCTCGACAGGGTGCCCCGGCAGCACCGAGTGGCTCAGAGGAACGTCCCGGTAGGCACCGGCCCGCCCCGCGGTCGCTTCCTGCAACTGCTTGTTGCACGACTCGAGTGCGGACTGCTCGTCGGCGAAGCGCAGCAACGGCCGCTGCCACGCCCACACCGCGCGCACGGAAACACCCCGCGCAGCGGCGGTCTCCAGGGCCCGGTCCAGTGCCGCATCGGCCGACGGGCTGCCGTCCACGCCGACCACCAGATACGGCGGCTCCTCCACGCTGCGCTCGTCGTCCGGTACCACGACCACCGGGCAGGCGGCGTTCGCACTCACCGGGACGGTGGTGGAGAAGGCGCTCAGCATCTCCGCCAGCCGGCCCAGCCGACGCGAGCCGAGAACCACCAGCTGCGCGTGTGCGGACTGGCGTGTGAGGACCTGGGCAGGATTGCCGTCCGTGATGAACGTCGTCACCTCGACACCGGGCTGCCGCTCATGGGGCCGCAGCATCGCCTTGTCGAGTGCCTCGTCCCCGAGCTGACGCAAGGCCTTGTGATGTGCGGTCTCCTCGACACCGCGCACATGATGGCTGACTGGCAGCACGGCGTGAACCAGCTGGAGGGACGCCCCGCGGAGGGCGGCTTCGTCGGTGGCCCAGTCAAGGGCCGCATTCGCCGGCTCTGCAGCGTCGACGCCCACCACCACCGGGAGTACGTCACTGGCGGATGTCATGGTTCCTCCTCCGGTCTGCGTACGCGTGGCTGCAGCCGTCGGCTGCAGCCACGGCCCATACCTGCACGGTACGCACATGGACGACGAGGCAGCAGGACCGAGTGGTCCCCGCCGAGGAAGACGCCCGCCCGGCTCCGGGCTGTCCGGACCCTGAGTTCGCACGGGTGGCGGGCATGCAGGCCGTCAGGGACGGGGCCGGCACTCATGGCGGGAGTGTCTGTTCGGTCCAGATGGTCTTGCCGACGGTGGTGTAGCGCGTGCCCCAGCGTTCGGTGAGCTGAGCGATGAGGAAGAGTCCGCGGCCGCCCTCGTCGTCCGCACCCGCCCGTCTCAGATGCGGGGCCGTGCTGCCGCCGTCGGAAACCTCGCAGATGAGGGTCCGGTCGCGGATCAGCCGCAGCCGGATGGGGGCCTGGCCGTAACGGATGGCGTTGGTGACGAGCTCGCTGACCACGAGTTCGCTGGTGAAGACGGTCTCTTCGAGGCCCCACCGGGTCAGCTGCCGGGCAGTCAGTTCCCGTGCCTCCGCCACAATGGCCGGATCGCACGGCAGCTCCCAGGAGGCGACGCGGTCCGGGCCCATCGTGCGGGCACGGGCGATCAGCAGGGCGACGTCGTCCGGTGGCAGGAAGGGCAGCAGCGCCGCTGTCACCTCATCGCAGATCTCCTCCAGCGGCCGGTCGGGACGGGGCAGGAGGCCGCCCAGGGCATTCATCCCGACATCGATATCGGGATCCCGGGCCTGGACGAGGCCGTTGGTGTACAGGACGAGCAGGCTGCCGGCCGTCAGGTCCAGTTCGGTGGTCTCGAAGGGCAGACCGCCGAGCCCCAGGGGAGGCCCGGCGGGCATGTCCAGGAACTCGACGGCCCCGTCGGGATGTACGACCGCGGGAGGGTAGTGGCCGGCACGGGCGAGCGTGCACCGTCGGTCGACCGGGTCGTACACCGCGTACAGGCAGGTGGCCCCGATCGCCGCCCCGTCCGTGGCCGGGCCGCCGTTGTCCCCGCCGCCCTCATCGGTGAGGCGCACCAGGTCGTCGACGTGGGCGAGCACCTCGTCCGGGGGGAGGTCCAGGTCGGCAAGGGTGTGCACGGCGGTCCGCAGCCGTCCCATGGTGGCGGAGGCGTGCACACCGTGCCCGGGCACGTCGCCCACCACCAGGGCGACACGGGATCCGGACAGCGGGATCACGTCGAACCAGTCCCCGCCCACATCGGTGTCCGACCCGGCGGGCTGGTAGCGGCCGGCCACCTCCATGGCGCTGAGTTCGGGGAGCTCGCGCGGGAGCAGGCTGCGCTGCAGGGCAAGGGTGGTGGCGTGCTCCCGGGTGTAGCAACGGGCGTTGTCGATGCTGAGAGCGGCCCGGGAGACGAACTCGCCCGCGAGAGTGAAGTCGTCGTCGTTGAAGGGTGCAGGGTCGCGCCAGCGGTAGAACGTGGCCACGCCCATGAGGACGTTGCGTGCGGTCAGGGGCATGGCGATGAGTGAGTGCACCCGGGCGAGGCGGATGGTCGCAGCCCGCCTGGGATCATCGGCGAGCCACGGAGCCGTGAGGTCCAGCGGGGTGATCAGCTGTGCCTTGAGGTCGGCCATGCACGTGGCCTGCGGTGCGGAGGCGGCGAAGCGGGACAGCTCGCCGACACCGTACGCGGACCGATCGGGCCCCTCGAAGACGGACTGGTAGGCGGCTCGCCGCAGTGTGACGCTCTCGCCGAGCGGGCCGGGAGGCGGTGCGTCGCCCCGCAGGACCGAGTCCAGCAGGTCCACGGTGACGGTGTCGGCCAGTGCGGGAACCGCCACCCGCGCCAGTTCCTGCGCGGTCCGCACGACGTCCAGGGTGGTACCGATGCGGACACCTGCCTCGTTGACCATCGCCAGCCTGTCCCGGGCCCGATGGACGTCGGTGACGTCGGTGACGGCGTGGCACAGCCCCAGTGCCTTGCCGGCCGAGTCCTCGATCCGGAAGATGCCGGTGGACCAGACGTGTTCGTGGCGGGCATCGGCCGGGGTGTAGCCGCGCTGGAGGAAGTCGACCACCGGTGTGCCCGTGTCGAGGACCTTGCGCATGACTGTCTCGATCTCGGCGACGTTCAGATTCGGGAGCGCCTCCCCGATCCGCCTGCCCAGCCGCTCGGCGATCGGGACGCCGGTCATCTGTTCCAGGGCAAGATTGCGCCGCGTGCAGCGGAGCTCGGTGTCGGAGACCAGCAGGCCGACCGGGGACTGTGTGAACAGACCCGACAGCACCGCCCAGTCCTCCTCCCAGCGCTGCATCTCGGCTGCGTCAGTGGCCAGCACCGTCCGCCGCTGCGCCTCGTCGGGACCGGTCCAGAGGTAGGTGCGAACCGCCAGCTCCACGGGCCGGCCGTCCTTGCACCGTACGGTCACGACAGCCTGCCGCCGCTGTCCTTCCTCCCCGCAGAGCTCCGCGACGGCCGCGCCGGCGCCGGTACGCGCGGTCCGGGCGAGCAGGTCCGTCGCGCGCAGGCCCAGGACCTCCGCAGCCTCGTAACCCAGGAGCCGCTCCGCGCTCCGGCTCCAGCCGACGAGCACGCCCTGCGCGTCGACCACTGCCGTGGCCGCCCGGGCCGCGTCGAACGGATCGACGAACGTGCTGCCGACCTCGGTGTCGTGTGTGTCCGGTGCCATCGCCGTACCTGCACTCCACTCCACTGTCGCGGCGCGAGTCCCGCATGCGAGCGGCCCTTCCGATTATCGCCCGGCACGCCCTGCCGGGCCTCCGGACGGCACCTCCGGCCGGGCTCGCCACCACGCGTGAGGCGTCCGCCGCAGGCACACCAGCTCGCGTGCTCCCTGCGGCGCACGTGGTCCCGACCGATACCCGGCATGGGTACGGCGGCCGGACGACAGGAGAGTGACCGGCACCCTGGCTCGTGAGGCGGGAGCAAGAACAATCAGGCCAGCAGACCGCCGGTGTGCCCGTCCTCGGCGAGCATCCGCCAGGAATGCCCGGCCGTTGCGAACGCCTCCGGGTCGACGGCCTCCACCAGCCCGTCGACCACGCTGATCAGCAGCACGTGCGGATCGAACACCTCCCAGGCGCCCGCCCTGCGCGCGTCGTCCACGTCCTGCCATGCGGCGCGCAGTCGCTCGTACGTCCAGAGCGCGTACAGCAGTGCCGACAGGTCCTGGTGGAGATAGGCGGCGGGCCCGCCCTCGTCGTACCAGTCGGGCAGCTCCAGCCGGCCGGTGGCGCCGTCGAGGGCGACCGCGAGGTCGTGCGGCCACCAGCCGATCGCGACGTAGTCGCGCTGGTACCCCCGCCCTTCCTCCGCCTCGTCGCCGCTCCCGAAGGACTCCGGGTGTGCCTGCGCCATGGTGACCAGCGGTTCATCCACTTCGACCCCGAACATCTCACCGCCGAGCGGCAGCCCCACCTCCGTGAGGAGTCGCCTGGTCGGCCCGTGGGAGAGCACGGCCGGCAGCTCCTCCGGCCGGTAGCGCCGCACCCGCCCCTCGTCGGTCAGCGCGGCGATCTCCTCGACCAGGTCGGCCCCGCACTCGTAGGCGAGACCGCTTGCCTCCGTGCCGGGCAGCGCGCCCCAGGCCAGCGAGGCGACCAGCAGCGCGGTACCCCAGTGCGCGGGCGGGTTCTGCGCTGCCTGCCCGAACAGGCCCGGGTCGATCTCCCGCATCCGCCGCTCGGCGATCCCCGCCACGGCAGCGGCCACTGCCGCACCCCGGTGCCCGTTGCCCGCCTCCGGCTGTCCGGCGGCCCCGGCCACCGCCTCGGTCTCGCGGATCAGCCCGGCAAGCGCAGGCAGGTCCGAGGCCAGCAGGTCGCGCCGCACCTCCCCGTCCGCCCGGGCGGCGAGGTGGACCTCCCCCGTGACGCCGTCCAGCACCACCCGGCTGCCGCAGTACTGCGTCTCGCCGAGGACAAACAGCGGGCCCGCACCGCACCGCTCACGGCCATCGAGCGCCTCCAGCAGGCCCGCTCCCGGCCCCGCGAAGTCCAAGAACGCCGCCTTCTCCGGCAGCCCCTCCGTGACCAGGAATTCCCGGCTCGCTCCATGCGTTAACCCCGCGGGCAGGTCCGCCTCCCGCACCCGCCCGCGCGCCGCCGTCCCGTCGCTCTCCATCGCCATCCCGTCTCCCCGCACCGACGCCCCCACACTTCGAGCGCCCCGACTCTACCGTCGCCGCAGCCGGCGAAATCCGGGGACGCAGGCAGTCAGGTCAGAAGCAGTCACGGGCACACCGACTTCGCAGCGGCACTCCCCCGCCGGCCACCGCGGCACCTGGTGACGCCCGCATCACGCAGCGGGCCCCGTGCCGGCCGTGGCCCTCACCGGCCCGCCCCCGCGGGCTCGCGGGCCGGTGCCGTGACCAGCTGTTCGGCCCAGATGGTCTTGCCGGCAGCCGTGTAGCGCGTGCCCCAGCGCTCGGCCAGCTGCGTGACCAGCAGCAGACCTCGGCCGCCCTCGTCGGTGGTACGGGCGTGCCGCAGATGGGGGGCGGCGCCGCTGCCGTCCGAGACCTCGCAGGTCAGTGACCGGTCACGGAGCAGCTGCAGGCGGACGGGCGGATTTCCGTACCGGATCGCGTTGGTGACCAGCTCACTGACGATGACCTCGGTGGCGAACACCTCCTCGTCCATGCCCCAGCAGGTGAGCTGCCGGGCGGCGAGGGAGCGGGCGGTTCCGACCACGGCGGGGTCGGCCGGCAGGTCCCAGGAGGCGACCTGGTCGGTGGCCAGGACGTGGGTGCGTGCCACGAGTACCGCCGCATCGCCGCGTGGGTCCGCGGGCAGCAGTTCCTCGGCGAGCGCCAGGCAGATGTCCCGCGGGGACCCGGCAGGGCCCGCCAGCAGGCGTTCGAGTTCGGCACGTCCCGCCGCCTCCGGACGCGCCTGGAGCAGTCCGCCCGTGTGGAGCGTCAGGACGCTTCCCTCGGGCAGATCCAGCTCGGCTGTCTCGAAGGGCGGTCCGGGGCGGCCGAGCGGTTCGCAGCCGCGCAGGTCGACCAGGTCCACGCTCCCGTCGGGACGGCTGACGACGAGGCCGGGCCGGCCGGCTGCCGCCGCGGTGCAGCGCCGGGAGAGTGGATCGTAGATCAGGTACAGGCAGGTGGCACCGGTGAGACCGGCCGGCTCGGCGCCGTCCCCTTCATCCGCGAGGCGAAGCACCACATCGTCGAGGCGGGCCAGCACCTCGTCGGGTTCAAGATCGAGGTCCGCGAGGGTGTGCACAGCGGCACGGAGCCGTCCCATACCGGCGGCGGTGCGCATCCCCCGGCCGGTCACGCTGCCGACCACCAGGGCGACGCGGGCACCCGACAGCGGAATGACGTCGACCCAGTCCCCGCCGGCTCCGGAGTGAGCGTAGTGGTGGGCCGTCTCCACTGCGCTGTGGACGGGAAGCCGCTGCGGCAGCAGTCCCCGCTGCAGGGTGAGCACGGCGTTGCGCTCACGGTCGTAGCGGCGGGCATTGTCCAGCGCGACCGCCGTGCGGGCGGCGAGTTCCTGGGCCAGGACCAGGTCCTCTTCGTCGAAGGACCGCTGCTCCGCCCAGCGGTAGCAGGTGACCAGTCCGAGGACGACGTCGTGGGCGACCAGAGGGACCAGCATCATCGAGTGGACCTGCTCCTCGAGTATCCGGCCGGCTCGGACCGGGTCCCCGTGCACCCACGCGGCGCCGTCGGTCACGGGGCTGACCAGCCGCGGCACACAGTCGGCCAGGACCTGGGCGGCCGGTGCGGTGGCCGGGAAGGTGCTCACCTCGCCGACCGCATACGCCCCCGGTTCACGGTTCGTCCGGCGCGACCCGGAGGCCGCACGTCGCAGGACCGTTCCGGGCTCGGGCCGGGCCGACGGGATCTCCCCGCCGCCGAGCACCGGGTCCATGACATCGATCGCCGCGCTGTCGGCGAGTCGGGGCACCAGCACCTCTGCCAGCTCCTGAGCGGTGCGCAGCACGTCCAGGGTGGTGCCGATACGTGTGCCGGCTTCGGCGAGCAGGGCCAGGCGCTCCTTCGCCAGGTGGCGATCGGTGACGTCGACCGCCGCGTCGGCCACGCCCAGGATCCGGCCGTCGGCATCCTCCAGGCGGAACGCGGAGACCGAGTAGACGTGTTCTCGCCCGGGATCACCCGGCGGCCGGCCACGCTTCTCGAATCCGATCACCGGCTTTCCGGTCCTCAGGACCTGCTCCAGTACCCGTTCCAGCCGTTCCCCGCTGAAGTGCGGCCACGCCTCGGTGGGACGCAGGCCCACGGCCGACTGCAGCGGCGTGCCGTGGATGCCCTCGGCGGCCGGGTTGAACCGCATGATCCGCAGCTGTGGGTCCATCATGTACAGACCCAGCGGGGAGAGGGTGAACAGTGCCTCCAGGAATGCCTGACCGACCTCTTCGGTCACTCCCTGCCCCTCCTGACCTGCCTGGCCGGCCGAAGCCAGTGCCACGGCCCAGCGCGGCATGGCCGGGTCGCAGGTCTCGGGCCGCACGCGGACCCGGCAGCCCACAGGACGGCCCTCGAAGTGCCGCAGCACGACATCCCCGTCGGCGTCCTGCGCCGCCACCAGCAGTTCCGCCACCGGCCGGCCGACGACATGATGTGCCGGGTAGCCGAGCAGCCGCTCCGCCGACGCACTCCATTCGGTCACCACGCCCCGGGCGTCGACCACCATCCGGGCCCATTCCCGCCCGCCGGGGCCGCTCCGCCCCGCAGCGCCCTGTCCCCCGCCGTCCCTGGTGGCGTCCGATCCGCCCATGGCCATCAGCCTTGTCCGTCACGTCTCCGGCTTGAGCAGTCGCCCGGCTTCGCGGTGTGCGGCATGCGCCTTGGCTCCGCGGCCGACGAGGTGCTCGTCCGAGGGATGATCCTCATCGGCCGCTCCTTGGTCGCGCTCGCCACTGCTCGACGCCCGCCGTCTGTTCCATCGTGCGACGGAAGCGCACCCACCGCGATGCGGTGCGTCAACGGACGGCGGGCGTCGATGAGGAACGTTCCGGCCCCCGCCTGCAGCGGCTCGGCGCGGCCGAACCCGCCCGCGGGGTCGCGCGGCGGCGGGAGCGATCCGCAATCCGTCGGCTGACCGGTGAACTCACCTGTATTTCCGGCTTCTTGAACCGGCCAGGCCGTGCCGCCCCCGCATCTGCCGGCCGGCGGAGCGCCCGAGTGGCGCTCCCGCTCAGGATGTGACCCGAGTGGCGGCCCCGTTCAAGATGAAACAGGATGAAATCGTAAAAAAGGGAGGCATGCCAGTGGCTGCACCACATATCCCCTCCCGGGTGGCCGAGGCCTCCGTCCTGCCGGAACGCGGCCCCGGCCCGGTGAAGGTCACCCTGTCGGTCAACGGTGCCGAGCACGCGCTGGAAATCGAGCCGCGGGTCAGTCTCCTGGATGCACTGCGTGAACGTCTGCACATGACGGGCGCGAAGAAGGGATGCGACCAGGGCACCTGCGGCGCGTGCACGGTGTGGGTCGACGGACGCCGGGTGCTCGCCTGTCTGACCCTGGCGATCGCCTGCGAGGGCCACGAGGTGACGACCATCGAGGGCTTGGCGCGGGGTGACGAACTGGACGCCATGCAGAACGCGTTCATCGAGCAGGACGCCTTCCAGTGCGGCTTCTGCACCCCCGGCCAGATCATGTCCGCGGTGGCGCTGCTCAAGGAGGGTCATGTCTGCGACGACGCCGAGATCCGGGAGTGGATGAGCGGCAACATCTGCCGCTGCGCTGCATACCCGAACATCCGAGCCGCCGTTCGCGCAGTGCGGGACCAGACCTAGGAGATCTCTCGTGCGGCCCATCAGCTACTCCCGCGCACATGCCGTCGCCGACGCCGTCGCCACTGTCGCCGCAGACCCCACCAGCGACTTCCTGGCCGGGGGGACGACCGAAGTGGACCTACTGCGCCAGAACGTCCTGCTGCCGCGCCGGCTGGTGGACATCAACGACCTGCCCCTCACCCAGATCGAGGAGCGCCCCGACGGCGGCCTGTACATCGGCGCCCTGGCGCGGATGAGCGAAGTGGCCGAGGTCCCGGCGCTGCGCGAGCGGTTCCCGATGGTGGCGCAGGCCCTGGTCCTGGGTGCCTCCGCGCAGCTGCGCCACATGGCCAGCATGGGGGGCAACATGATGCAGCGGGTGCGCTGCGGCTACTTCCGCGACGGGATGTCACCGTGCAACAAGCGTGACCCGGGCAGTGGTTGCAGCGCCCTGGACGGATTCAACCGCGGTCATGCCGTCCTCGGTGTCAGCGATCACTGCATCGCCACCCACCCCTCGGACGTGGCCGTGCCGCTGATGGCGCTGGATGCCCGCATTCACACCGAGGGGCCGCACGGCCGCCGGGTCTGTGCGATCGACGACTTCTTCCTGCTGCCGGGCGCGACCCCGCATCTGGAGCACCCGCTCGAACATGGCGAGCTGGTCGTGGGCATCGAGGTGCCGGGCCTGCCCGCTGCCCGTAACTCCGCGTATCTGAAGGTCCGTGACCGCGAGTCGTACGAGTTCGCCCTGGCCTCCGCGGCCGCCGCGGTGACCATGCAGGACGGTGTCATCGGCGAGGTGCGGCTGGCCCTCGGCGGGGTCGCCGCCAAGCCCTGGCGGGCCCGCCGCGCGGAGGAGTTGCTGCGCGGAGCGCCGGCCCGGCGGGAGACGTTCGAGCGGGCAGCCCGCGAGGAACTCGCCGCCGCCCGCACCACGCCGCTCAACGAGTTCAAGGTCGAGCTGGCCCGGCGGACCGTGGTCCGTGTCCTGGAGACCCTCACCGGTACGGAGACTCCCTCATGAGCACCCCCGTTGCGATCGGCCGGCCCACCGACCGGGTCGACGGCCGCCACAAGGTCACCGGCGGCGCGCAGTACTCGGGGGACTTCCTCCTCGACAACATGGCTTATGCCGTCGTGGTCGGCGCGCGGGTGCCCAGTGGGCGGATCACCGGCATCGACGGGTCCGAGGCGATGGAAACCAGCGGAGTACTCGCGATCCTGACCCATGAGAACCTGCCCAGGATCGCCACGCAGCCGCCGCTGATTCCCTCGCTGGCGGGCATGCCCGCCCCCGGGCAGACCTTCTTCCCGCTTCAGGACGAGGTCGTGCACTACACGGGTCAGCCGGTGGCCGTCGTCGTCGCCGACACCATGGAACGCGCGCAGCACGCAGGCGCGTTGATCCGCGTCGTCTACCAGGAGACGCCCTCGGTCACGACACTGGACCAGGCACGTGACGAGGCCTACGAGCCCGAAGCGATCTTCGCAGGCTTCATCCCCGGCCGGAACCGGCGCGGCAACGTGGAGGCCGGGCTGGCCCAGGCCGATGTGCGCATCGACGCCACCTTCACCTACGCCGCGAACAACCACAATCCCCTCGAACCCTCGACCACCACCGCGGCCTGGGACGGCGACCGGCTCACCCTCTACGACGCGACCCAGGGGGTGACCGCCACGCAGCTCACCGTCGCCGCGCTGCTCGGCCTCACCCCGTCGAAGGTCCGCGTCATCTCCCACTACGTCGGCGGCAGTTTCGGTTGCAAGGCCATGATCTGGGCGCACCCCGCCCTGGCCGCGCTCGCCGCCCGCCACGTCGGACGTCCGGTGAAGCTCAGCCTGACCCGCGAGCAGATGTTCACCTCGGTCGGTCACCGGGAGGAACAGGAGCAGCACCTCACCCTGGGGGCGAGCAACGAGGGACGCATCACCGCGCTGCGGCACCACAAGCTCTCGCCCACCTCGCATTTCGACAACTGGGCAGAGCCCTCCCTCGGGGTCGCCTCCCAGATCTACGGCTGTCCGAACTACGAGGGCGTCTACCGGCTGATCCGCGCCAACACCATGACGCCCACCTTCATGCGGGCCCCGGGCGAGGCCTCGGGCATGTTCGCGCTGGAGAGCACGATGGACGACCTCGCCCACCACCTGGGCATCGACCCCGTCGAACTGCGCCTGCGCAACTACACCGACACGGACCCCCGGACCGGCAACCCCTGGTCGAGCAGCGGTCTCAAGGAGTGTTACCGGCGTGGGGCCGAGCGCTTCGGCTGGTACCGGCGCAACCCGGAACCCCGCTCGCATCGCGACGGACACCTGCTCATCGGCTACGGCATGGCCGCTTCCGTATATCCCGTCTACGGGCCGAACAACCCGCAACGCGCCCGCGCCCGGCTCTACTCCGACGGCACGGCCGTGGTGCAGGCCGCCACGCCCGACTTCGGCACCGGTGTCGCCACGGTGATGGCCCAGGTCGGCGCCGACGCGCTCGGCATCCCGATGGAGCGGTGCCGCTTCGAGGGCGGTGACACCGCACTGCCCACCATCGCGTCCGCCGTCGGGTCCTCGGGATCCGGCATGATCAGCGCCGCGGTACACACCGCCGCAACCAACCTGCGCAACCAGCTCGTGGCCCAGGCGGTCGCCGATGCGCAATCACCGCTGCACGGCGCCGATCCCGGTACCGTCACCGTGCAGGACGGCCGCATGATGCTCCGTGACGGGCCGGAGACCGGGGAGAGCTACGCAGACCTGCTCCACCGCAACTTCCTGCCCGACGTCGAAGCCGACGGCGCCTGGTCGCCCGCACCCCGGACCCACCACTACGGGATGATGACCTTCGGTGCCCAGTTCGCCGAGGTTGCCGTCGACCCCGATCTCGCGGTCGCCCGGGTCCGGCGGATGGTCGGCGCCTTCGCCCCCGGCCGCGTACTCAATCCCAAAACGGCACGGAGCCAGCTCATGGGCGGGATGCTCTGGGGACTGGGCCAGGCGCTCCTCGAGGCGAACTACATGGACCCGCACCGTGGCCGCTGGGTGGCCTCCGGCCTGGGCGACTACCTCGTCCCGGTCAATGCCGACGCCCCCGAGGTGGAGATCGAGCTCATCGAGGTGGAAGACAAGATCGTCAACCCGCTCGGCGTCAAAGGCGTCGGGGAGGTCGGGCAGGTCGGCGCCGCGGCAGCGATCGCCAACGCCATCCACCACGCCACGGGGCGCCGCATCCGCAAGCTGCCCATCACCATCGAGGACCTGCTCTGAGGATCTCGTCGGCGGCCGGGAGAACACCCCCGCCGCCATGGACGACCGGCCGGTTTGCCGGGGCCGCCGGGCAGTCGCAGGCTGGATGCATGGGGCTCCCCCACAACGCCACGGAGATGCTCAGCGGCTGGGCCGTCGGGACTCCCGGACCCATCGGTTCCGGTCCCCTGGTGCGGACCCACCGCCGAGTGACCGCGCCCGGCCCTGATGAGCTGCTGCTGCGGGTGGAGGCCTGCGGAGTGTGCCGCACAGATCTGCATCTGGCCGAGGGGGACCTCGCGCCCCACGCTCCGTCGACCATTCCCGGACACGAGATCGTCGGCCGCGTGGCAGCGGTCGGAGACTCTGTGACCCGGTTCGGCGCGGGGGACCGCGCCGGCGGCGCCTGGCTGCGCCGTACCTGCGGGTCGTGCCGCTACTGCAGAGCGGGGCGCGAGAACCTCTGCCCCGCGTCCGCCTACACGGGGTGGGACGCGGACGGCGGCTTCGCCGAGTTGGCCGTCGTGCCGGAGGCGTTCGCCTACCGGCTGCCCGAGTCCCGCGACGCCGCTCTGCTCGCTCCGCTACTGTGCGCGGGAATCATCGGCTACCGGTCACTGCGCCGCAGCGCGTTGCCGGCGGGCGGCCGGCTCGGAATCTACGGCTTCGGTGCGTCGGCCCATCTCGCCGCCCAGGTGGCTGTGGCCGAGGGGGCGACCGTCCATGTGATGACGCGTTCCGCGCAGGCGCGTGAACTCGCCATGTCCCTGGGTGCTGCGTCGGTCGGCGGTGCGTACGACGGTCCCCCGGAGCCGTTGGACTCGGCGATCCTGTTCGCTCCGGTGGGCGACCTGGTGCCGGTGGCTCTGGAAGCCCTGGACCGGTCGGGCACCCTCGCGATCGCCGGCATTCATCTCTCCGACATTCCCGTGCTCAACTACCAGCGGCATCTCTTCCAGGAGCGGAACCTGCGCAGCGTCACCTCCAACACCCGCCGGGACGGCCGGGAGTTTCTCGAGCTCGCCGAACGCATGGATATCCGGGTCACCGTCAGCCGGTACCCCCTGGACCGGGCCGACCGGGCACTCGCCGACCTGGCCGCGGACCGGGTGAACGGCGCCGCGGTACTCACCACCGGCTGACCGGCCCGATGAGAGCCGTACAAACCAGGCGTAAGCTTGACAAAATGCCTGTACACCGCAGTCGGGCGATGGAGGCGGCGCATGACCGACCCCTACGGCTTCCTCAAGTTCCCCCGCAGGCCCGTCCCGGCGCGCCCCGTCGAGGAGCGGCTGAACGACTGGCACGAGGTCTACGCGGGGCAGGCGCGGCTTCCGCTCATCTCCGAGCAGGCGGGGCGCTGCATGGACTGCGGCCTGCCGTTCTGCCACAGCGGCTGCCCGCTGGGCAATCTCATCCCCGAGTGGAACGCGTACGCGAAGCAGAACGACTGGCGGGCCGCGGCCGAGCGACTGCACGCGACGAACAACTTCCCGGAGTTCACCGGGCGACTGTGCCCGGCGCCGTGCGAGGACGCCTGCGTACTGACCATCAACACCGATCCCGTGACGATCAAGAACGTCGAACAGGCGATCGCCGACGAGATCTGGGCACGCGGGTACGCATCGCCTCGGCCGCCCGAGCAGCTCAGCGGGAAGACCGTCGCCGTCATCGGCTCCGGACCCGCCGGACTGGCGGCGGCGCAGCAGCTCACCCGTACCGGTCACACCGTCGCCGTCTACGAGCGCGCCGACCGCATCGGCGGACTGCTGCGCTACGGCATACCCGCGTTCAAGATGGAGAAGCACCACTTGAACCGCCGCATCGAGCAGATGCGGACGGAGGGCACGAAGTTCCGCACGGGTGTGGACGTCGGCTGCGATGTCGACGCCGCCGAACTCTCGGGACGTTACGACGCCGTGGTCATCGCCGTCGGGGCCACCGGGCAGCGGGAGCTGCCCGTCCCCGGCCGCGGGCTGAACGGCGTCCATCAGGCCATGGACTATCTGACCCTGGCCAATCGGGTCAGGGAGGGCGACTACGTCGCGCCCCCCGTCTCCGCCGAGGGCAGACACGTGGTGATCATCGGGGGCGGGGACACCGGCTCGGACTGTCTGGGCACCGCGCTGCGCCAGGGAGCGGCGTCCGTGGTGCAGCTGGACATCAACCCGGAGCCCGGTGAGGTCCGGCGGGACACCGAGCCCTGGCCCACGTATCCGAAGGTCTACCGGATCTCCCATGCGCACGAAGAAGCCCGGGGACGTGCGGGAACGGATCCACGGGTCTTCGCCTCCGCCACCCTCTGCTTCGAAGGGGACCTGGCCGGGCATGTGCGTCGGATACGTCTGGTGGAGGTGGAGCCCGAGGCCAGACGACCGCGACCGGGCACCGAGTACGTGATCACGGCGGATCTGGTCCTGCTCGCGCTCGGCTTCTACGGCCCCGAGCGCGGCACCGGACTGATGAGACAGCTCGGGCTCGCACTGGACGACCGCGGGAACTTCGCCCGGGATGCCGCCTTCACGGCCGAAACGGCTCAGCATGCCGGGCGGACGCCCGGCACCGGCCTGGACGGGGTGTTCATCGCCGGTGACGCGGGACGCGGCCAGTCCCTGGTGGTGTGGGCCATCGCGGAGGGGCGGTCCGCCGCGGCCGCGACGGACCGCTACCTGAGTGGTTCCACGGTGCTGCCTGCGCCCGTCGCCCCGGGGGACCGGCCCCTGGTGGCATGAGCGCTTCCGGGGCTGAGCGCGCGTCTCCGGGCGACATACGCCGGACGGGTGGCGAGGGGACTTCTCCCTCACCACCCGTCAGGCGTACATCAGTGCCGGCAGGGCCGGGCGTCAGTAGGCCCCGAAGACGTTGTCGATCGAACCGTACTTGGCGGCGGCGTAGTTGCACGCGGCGGTGATGTTGGCGACCGGGTCGTAGATGTCCATCGACGTACCGGGCACGTGGTAGGCCTTGAACGTGGGGTCGATGACCTGGAGCAGGCCCTTGGAGGGCGTTCCCTTGGCGGCGTTCGAGTCCCAGTTGTTGATGGCCTTCGGGTTGCCCGAGGACTCACGAATGATGTTGCGGTGGATGCCGTCGTAGCTGCCGGGGATGCCGTTCTTGGCCATGACGGCCAGCGACTCCTTGATCCAGCCGTCGAGGTTGTTCGCATACGTGACGGGCTGCGCGGCAACCGGAGTGGAGGAAACAGGAGCCGCGGACTCGGACTTGGCGCCTATGGTCAGGGTCATGCCCGGGCGAATCAGGTCGGGGCTGGCTCCGATGACCTGTCGATTGTCCTGGTACAGCTTCTCCCAGCCGCCGCTCACGGAATACGCACGAGCGATCTTGGAAAGGGAATCACCTATGATCACGGAATAGGTGGTCGGCGTGGCCTTCTGCGCAGCAATTCCCTTGACGGAAACGGCAGTCGGCGCCACAGCCTTTTGAGCGGCGGCGGGCTGCGCCGGCGCGGCCGAGGCGACGGTTGCGCCGAACACCGGAAGCGCGAGAGCAGCGCCGCCCGTGCCCACCGCGATGAGACCGCGGGTCAGCGAATTGGGCTTGTGACGACGGTGGTTACCCTTTGCAGGCATTGCGAATTCCTCTCCGTCGCCTACGAGGTGAGCTGTCGGGTTCGGGCTGGAGATGCCCCGCCGCATATGAATGCGACTTCACCCCGAGCCGTTCCGGATTCCGGATCGGCGGCTTACCTGGTTCCCCCGCTCCTGCCGTACGTAAGTGGGTTGGGTTCCCGGACGGCGGCAGGATTCGGCGTTCCATCCGGATTGACGGTGACCGTAGGCGAGAAACACCGGACGAAACAAGCCCCGAATTCCCGATCGCAATTCATTTGCAAGATCGATTCACTGGAATCCGTGTTGCCGACGCCACATCCCGGAGTGAGTTTTCTTGGCACAGAAGGGAACCGGACAGCGCTCGGAGTCCTCCCTCACCACAAACGTGACTCTCACCACTAAGTCCGAAATGGGCGATTTGCGCGGCACCAATCACCCTGAGGCGAAACCCACTTGAGGTGGAATCCAAGGGTCAGAGGGAACAGCTCCCCCAAATCGCCCATACCGGCACATCTGCCGCGATCGTTGCGCACGCAGTGAGACCCGGCACCGCAGAGGCGGTGCCGGGTCTCACTGCGCGGACGCGCGGATCGGGGGAACGCGGATCAGAAGAAGACGCCGCAGCGCAGCAGGACGTTCGCGTAGGGGCGCGCCTCGCCGGTGCGTACCACCAGCCGTGCCCCCGCCGACAGCGCCTTGAGCTCGTCGTGTGCGACGAGCTCAAGGCCGGGCAGGCGTTCCTGCAGCAGCCGGGCGGCCTCCGGATTCGCCTCCCCCACCTCGCTCGCTGCCGTGGCGCCCTCGATCACCAGCTCGTCGAGGAGTCCCTCGAGCACGTCGGCGAAGGAAGGGATGCCGGCGCGGAAGGCCAGATCGACGACGCGCGGACCGGCCGGGACGGGCATGCCCGCGTCGCAGACGAGGACCGCGTCACCATGACCCAGCTCGGCCAGTGCCCCGGCCAGATGGCGGTTCAGGATTCCGGCTTTCTTCACAGCGCTGAGACCTCCTCGGCGGTCGGGAAGGACTCCTGGGCGCCTTCCCTGGTGACGGCGGCGGCACCCACCCGCACGGCGAAGGCGGCAGCCGTCGTGAGGTCCTCGCCCCGGCTCAGACGCCAGGCCAGGGCTGCGGTGAAGGCGTCACCGGCGCCGGTGGTGTCCACGGCGTCGACCCGCAGGCTCGGAACCCGCACCACGGTGTCGGTACGGCCGTCGGCGACCAGCGCGCCCTCCGCACCCAGCGTGACCACCACCGACTGCGGGCCGAGGGCCAGCAGCCCCCGCGCCCAGTCCTCGGGACGGTCCCCGGCCGTGGCGCCGAGCATGAAACGGGCTTCGTGCTCGTTGACGACCAGCGGGTCGCAGGCGTCGAGCACGTCCGCGGGCAGCGGCGCGGGCGGCGACGGGTTCAGTACGAACCGGGTGCCGGCCGGCCGGGTGCGTGCCACCTCGGCCACGGTCCCCAGGGGGATCTCCAGCTGCGCCGAGACGACGCGGGCACCGGCGAGCAGGCCGGCGGCGGCGCGGACGTCTTCGGGGGTCAGCCGGGCATTGGCCCCGGGCGAGACCACGATGCTGTTGTCGCCCGACGGGTCCACCGTGATCAGCGCGACGCCGGTGGGCGCCCCGCCGACCTGGACACCGCCGGTGTCCACACCGGCCGCACGCTGCGATTCCAGCAGCAGCCGCCCGTGGGCGTCGTCGCCCACCCGGGCCAGCAACGCGGTACTCGCGCCGAGGCGGGCGGCGGCGACGGCCTGGTTGGCCCCCTTGCCGCCCGGGTGGACGGCCAGATCGGAGCCCAGCACGGTCTCGCCCGGCGCGGGCCGACGCTCGACGCCGATCACCAGGTCGGCGTTGGCCGACCCCACGACCAGCAGGTCGTAGTCGTGCATCACTGTCCTACTTTCACTCGCGTGAGGGGTGGGGCGGGTCAGGAGAAGTCGGCGACGTTCTTCCCCGTCACGACCTTCACCGGCACCTTGACCGTGCTGTCGACCTGCTTGCCTCGCGCGACCTCGACCGCGTTCTCCACGGCGATCCTCCCGAGCTCCTTCGGCTGCTGGGCGACCGAGGCGTACAGCGTGCCCGCGGCGACCGCCTTCAGACCGTCGGGGGTGCCGTCGAAGCCGACGACGTCGACGGACTTGCCGGCCTTGCTGCCGAGCGCCTTGACCGCGCCGAGCGCCATCTCGTCGTTCTCGGCGAAGACTCCGGTGATGTGCGGGTGGGACTGCAGCAGGTTGGTCATGACGTCCAGGCCCTTCGTGCGGTCGAAGTCCGCGGGCTGGGAGGCGACGACCTTGATCCCCGGATAGGCCTTCAGACCCTCACTGAAGCCCTTGCCCCGCTCACGGCTGGCGGAAGTTCCCGCGGTGCCCTGGAGGACGACGATGTCGCCCTTGCCGCCGAGCTTCTCGGCCAGCGCCTTCGCGGCGAGCCTGCCGCCCGCGACGTTGTCGGAGGCCACGAGCGTCGCGGTGTCCGCCTTGTTGACGCCTCGGTCGGCGGCGACCACCGGGATGTCGGCCTTGTTGGCGGCCCGCACCGCGGGCCCCACCGCGTCCGAGTCCACCGGATTGACGATGATCGACTGCACACCCGCGCCGGTGAAGTTCTGCAGCTGGTTGGCCTGTTGCGACGCATCGTTCTGCGCATCCGTGACGGTGAGGTCGATGCCCGCCTCCTTCGCCTCGGCCTGCGCGCCCGCCTTCATCTGGACGAAGAAGGGGTTGTTGAGCGTGGAGAGCGACATGCCGACCTTGGTGGTCGTGCCGGAGTTGCCGGAGTTGAAGAACGACACGGCCGCGACGACGGCCGCCACGCACACCGCGGCGATCGCGATTTTCGCGGCTCCCTTGCCCCGGGGCCCGGATGCACCGGACGAGGACGCCGACGACGCGGACCCACCGCCGGCCCGCCGGCGCACCGTGTCCAGCAGGACCGCGAGCGCGATCACGACACCGATGACGACCTGCTGCCAGAAGGCCGAGACGGACAGCAGGTTGAGGCCGTTGCGGAGCACGGCGAGTATCAGCGCGCCGATCAGGGTTCCGGATGCCTTGCCCACGCCGCCCGCGAGGCTGGCGCCGCCGATGACGACCGCGGCGATCGCGTCCAGCTCGTACCCCTGCGCTGCCTGCGGCTGCGCGGAGGCCAGACGGGAGGCGAGGACGATGCCCGCGACCGCGGCGAAGAGACCGGACAGGGCGTAGATGACGAGCTTCTGCCGCTTGACGCGCAGGCCCGAAAGCCGCGCCGCTTCCTCGTTGCCGCCGATCGCGTACATGGAGCGGCCGATGTACGTACGCCCGAGGACGACCGCCGTGACCAGCCCCATCGCGATCATCACCAGCACGGGGACGGGCAGCCACCCGCCGAGCGTGTCGCCGAGCACGGAGACGGAGTCGGGGAAGGCGATCGGGCTGCCCTGCGAGATGACGAGGGACAGACCACGGCCGATCGACAGCATCGCCAGCGTGGCGATGAACGGCGGGAGTTTGCCGTACGAGACGAGGGCGCCGTTGACGAGACCGCAGGCGATGCCCGTGACCACGGCGAGGATCACCGCGATCCACACGGGGACGCCCTCCGACGTCGCCATCCAGGCGAGTACGGTCGCGGAGAGCGCCGCCACCGAGCCGACGGACAGGTCGATGCCCGCCGAGACGATGACGAAGGTGACGCCGAACGCGAGGATCGCGGTCACGGAGGCCTGCACACCCACGTTGAGCAGGTTCTGGGTGGTGAGGAAGTCGCCGGACAGCAGCGACATCGCCACCACCAGGACCACCAGGGCGCTCAGTGCGCCGTTGTCGAGCAGGATGCGGCGGAGCGCCGAGGCGCCACTTGCCCCCGTATTGCTCTTGATCGTGTCAGTGGCCACGGGAGCCCTCCACTTCATCGTTCACATCTGGGGTGGTTGTCACGGACGGGGCGGTCACGGCCAGCGCCATCACCGCGTCCTGGGTCGCTTCGTGTGCGGGCAGTTCGCCGGCGATCCGGCCCTGGGCCATGACGAGCACGCGGTCGCTCATACCGAGGACCTCGGGCAGGTCGCTGGAGATCATCAGGACCGCGTGGCCGGACGCCGTCAGCTCGTTGATGAGCTGGTAGATCTCGACCTTCGCGCCGACGTCGATGCCTCGGGTCGGTTCGTCGAGGATCAGCACCCGGGTGTCGGCGAGCAACCACTTCCCGATGACGACCTTCTGCTGGTTGCCGCCCGAGAGGGTGCGGACGTGCTGGCCGAGACCCGCCATCCGCACGCCGAGCTGCTCGGCGATCCGGGCGGCGGCGGCGCGCTGTCCCTTGAGGTCCACCAGACCGCCGCGGCTGGCCGACCGCAGGGTGACCAGGCCGAGGTTCTCCTGCACGGAGGCGTCGAGCACGAGGCCCTGGCCCTTGCGGTCCTCGGGCACGAGCCCGATTCCGGCGCCCATGGCTGCGTTCACATCGCCCTTGCCGAGACGTTCGCCGCGTACCTCGACACTCCCGGCGTCGTAGGGGTCGGCGCCGAAGACGGCGCGGACGACCTCGGTGCGCCCGGCTCCGACGAGTCCGGCGAGTCCGACGACCTCTCCGGCGTGGACGTCGAAGCTGATGTCGTGGAAGACGCCGCCGCGGGTCAGACCGCGCACCGAGAGCAACGCCTCACCCGTCTCCGGGCGTTCACGGGGGTACTGCTGCTCGATGCTGCGCCCGACCATCAGCCGTACGAGCTCGCCCTCGGGGGTCGAGGCGGGCACCTGGTCGATGCTGCGGCCGTCGCGCAGCACGGTGACCCGGTCGCCGAGCGCCGCGATCTCCTCCAGATGGTGGGTGATGAAGACGATCCCCACCCCGTCCGCGCGCAGCTGCCGGACGATCCCGAAGAGCTTGTCCACCTCTTCGCTGGTCAGCACGGCGGTCGGCTCATCCATGATGAGGACGCGGGCGTCCAGGCTGAGTGCCTTGGCGATCTCCACCATCTGCAGCCGGGCAATGCCCAGTTCGCGCACCTTGGCCTTCGGCGAGACGTTCACGCCGACCCGGCGCAGGAGTTCCTCGGCGTCCGCCTCCATCTTCCTGCGGTCGATCATGCCGAAGCGGCGTGGCTGACGGCCGAGGAAGATGTTCTCGGCGACGGTCAGCTCGGGCACCAGGTTGAACTCCTGGTAGATGGTGGCGATCCCGAGCCGCTCGGCGTCCTGGGCGCCGTGGACACGTACTTCGTTCCCGTCGACCAGGATCCGTCCGCTGTCCGGGCGGTAGGCGCCGGAGAGCATCTTGATCAGCGTGCTCTTTCCTGCGCCGTTCTCACCGAGGAGGACATGCACCTCGCCGCGGCGCAGGTCGAAGTCGACGGAGTCGAGCGCGACCACGCCGGGGAAGGTCTTTCGTATTCCCTCGATGCGCAGCAACTCGTCCTGACTGCTCACAGGTTGCTCCTCTGGTCCGAAGCGGGCTCGCCGCACGACCTGCGTACGACGAGACGGGCGGGAAGGGTGACGGACTGCGGGGGCCGGCCCTCTATGACGTCGACCAGCGCCCGTACGGCGGCTCGGCCGAGGTCCCCGGTCGGCTGGGCGATCGCCGTGATCGGCGGATCGGTGTGGACGAACCACGGGATGTCGTCGAACGCGGCGAGCGCGATGTCCTGCGGAACCCGCAGCCCGCGCGCGCGGATCGCGTCCAGTGCGCCGAGGGCCATCAGGTTGTCGGCGGCGAAGACCGCGTCCGGCGGCTCGGGCAGGGCCAGGAACCGCTCGGTGGCACGGCGCCCGCTGTCCGCCTGGAAGTCGCCCTGACCGATGTAGGCGTCGGCCAGCGCGAGTCCGTGCCGGCCCAGGGCGTCGCGGAACGCCTCGACGCGCTCGCTGCCGGTGGTGGTGGCGGCCGGGCCGGCGATGATCGCCAGCCTGCGGTGGCCGAGGCGGTACAGATGGGCGACGAGGTCCCGCACGGCTGGACAGCCGTCGGCGCGTACCACCGGAACGTCCACCCCGGGAATCCAGCGGTCCACGAAGACCATGGGGGTACCACCGCGCGCGGCGTCGAGTATCTGCGGGGAGCCGCCGTCGGTGGGCGAGACGAGGAGCCCGTCGATCCGGCGGTCGAGGAGCGTACGGACGTGGTGGTCCTGCAGCTCGGGCCGTTCGTCGGCGTTTCCGATGATGACGCTGTACCCGAGGGCGCGCGCCGCTTCCTCGACGGAGCGGGCCAGCGCGGTGAAGTACGGGTTGAGCACGTCGCTGATGATCAGCCCGAGGGTGCGCGTCTGGTCGGTGCGCAGCGACCGGGCGACGGCGTTGGGCCGGTAGCCGAGCGTGTCGACAGCGGCGAGGACGCGCGCCCTCGCGTCGGGGCTGACAGACGGATGGCTGTTGAGGACACGTGAGACCGTGGCGACGGACACGCCCGCCTCGGCTGCGACATCTTTGATGCTCGCCACTGCCGGACCACCTTCCTGTGGTTTCCGTGAGCATCGGATCCAGGGGGCGGTGCGTCGGCTCCGCAGTCGTGGAAACGATTACATGAGCGATTGGAATCGATTACATGGCTCCGAGGCAACCCCCTCCCCGCATAGCGAGACAAAACCGTAATAGAGTCGCGCTCATATGAGCGTGGCGCAGAAGTGCGCCCGTCCGGTGTGACGACGGCCCCGCCGCCCGCCCGGCGGCCCCGGCCCGACGTCCCGGGCGAGTTCCCGTGCAACCTCCACGCAACGTTGCGTGCGGTTGGCTTGCACCACGCCATCGGCATCGGACAGCGAAAGGCCGGCCCGTGACTCTCTCGGAAGCACCGCGCGTGGAGCTCACCCCCGCAGCCGCCGATCTGGTGCGGCGGCTACGGGAGGCCCACGGGCCACTGATGTTCCACCAGTCCGGCGGCTGCTGCGACGGCAGTGCGCCGATGTGTTACCCGGACGGAGAGTTCCGTACCGGCAACTCCGATGTGCTGCTCGCCTCGCTCACCGTCGACGGAGTCGCGGAGCGTGTCCCCTTCTGGATGTCGAAGAGCCAGTTCGCGGTGTGGGCGCACACCCGGCTGATCGTCGATGTGGTGCCCGGGCGCGGCAGCGGATTCTCGCTGGAGGCGCCGGAAGGGGTGCGGTTCCTGATCCGGTCGCGCCTCGTCGGCGCCTGATCCGCACGGTCCTCACTCTCCACGGCGTACATCACTTCCTGTCGCGCGCGTACCACCACGACGCCGCGCCGCACGCCGACGTACGCCGTGCCGCCAGGTGCTCCCGGGCGGGCTCTTCTCCCGGGACGACGGCCGCATCCGGCTCCTCGACGGCGTACGAGGCCGCGGCGCCACCACGTCTCCCGGGTCAGGGCTTGAGGCTGCTGACGACGTTGGCCGTGGCCGTCAGTCCCTCCTGGATGGTCGGCGCCATGCTCGTCCCCGCGAGGAAGAATCCGAGCAGCGCACAGACGATCGCATGCGAGAGCTTCAGACCACCGTTGCGGAGGAAGATCACCGCAAGGACCAGCAGTAACAGCACCAGTGAGATCGAAATGGCCATGGCCAACCTCCTCCGCCGCGCCGGAATGCGGCATTCGGCCGCCAGTGTGGCGTAGCGGAGGGGCCATCCGGCGGACTGGCGTGTCCGCCATCCGGGTGTTGACTGACTGTCACGACGGCAGGGTGTACGGCCCGTCAGATGCCGTCCGGCGCGACCCTGTTCCTTGTACGGAGGAAGAGCTCGAGCCCGGCCAGGTCGTCCGTGTTCAGATGGTCGGCCCCTGCGGCGAGCAGTTCGGTCCAGACGGCGTCGCGCTCGGGTCCCGCGACGTCGGGTGTCGCCCAGAAGCGGACGCGCTGCCCGCCGCAGTGGGCGGCGTCGACGAGGGAGCGCAGACGGTTCCGCTCGACGGCGGGGAACGGTCCGGTGCCCAGCCAGCCGAAGCTCTCGGTCCAGTTGCTGCTGATGAGCGGAATGAAGGCGGCGGTGGCCGCGGTGCCGAGGTCGTCGAGCCTGCCGTCGTAGAAGGCAAGGCGGGTGCGCTGGGCCTCCATGGGGACGCGGGCGGCACGGTCGCCGGAGATGACGGGGGTCACTGCGCCCGTGCGAACCCGGCCGTCGTGGTACGTGGTCAGCATCCGGCGGTAGCGCTGGAGTTGCCGGTCGAGCTCCAGGTAGGCGGCGGCACCGTCCGTCTTGATGTCGATGAGCAGCTGCACGGGATCTCGGTGGCCGGCGTACACCGTGCCGTGGTTGGCCCTGACCCTGGCCAGCAGGGGGTCCAGATAGAGCGATGCCAGCGTGCGGGTGGGGTCGAGATCGGTGGCCTCGTGGGCGACGAGCAGCTCCCCGTCCACGAGGAAGATGTCCGCCTCGACGCTCGTGAACCCGTGCGCGAGCGCGTCGTGGAGGGGGTGCTCGTGGAGGTAGTCGTTGTGCGCATGGGCCTGCCGCAGCGGACGCGGGTGCGGGCGGTTGCGGGCGGCAGGCGCGGCAGCCGTGGCTGCCTGGCGAGGTAAGACTGCGCCTGCGGCGAGGGTGGTGAGTGCGGTGGTGACGACGCGACGGCGAGTCGGGAACACCATGGATTCTCCCGGGAACGAGGTGCGGACCGGACGGGCGGACGCAAGCGAGTATGGATCCGCGGTGCGGCCACTCGGCAGGTACCTGCCAAACGTTGAGCCGCCCGTCGCCCGCCCGTCGACTGCCGTTCCCCGGTCCGGCGCGAGTCGCACGACGTCGCCCCTGCCCGGCAGTTTCCGTCACCCCCGACACGGAGCAGGGGCGGGGATACCCAACGCGTACCTCCGCCCCCACGTCCCGCCCCGTCGAACGCAGTCCCGCTACGGCGCGGGCAGTTCCATCAGTTCGGCGATCGCCTCGCGGTGGCGTCCGGCCGAGCCGTACGCGCTCGCATCGGCCTTGGCCCGCTTCAGATAGAGATGCGCGGGGTGCTCCCACGTCATGCCGATACCGCCGTGCAGCTGGATGCACTCCTCCGCCGCGTGGACCGCGACCTTGGAGCAGTACGCCTGCGCCACGGCCACCGCGAGCGGTGTGTCGGGGCTGCCGGTCGCAAGGGCGTCCGCGGCGTTGCGCGCGGCGGCGCGGGCCGAGACGACCTCCAGCCAGAGCTGCGCCATCCGGTGCTTGAGCGCCTGGAACGAGCCGACGGGCCGGTTGAACTGGTGCCGTTCGCGGGTGTACCGGACCGTCTCGGTCAGGCACCACTCGGCGAGGCCCAACTGTTCGGAGGCGAGCAGTCCGGCACCGGCGAGCAGCCCGCGGCGCACGGCGGAGCGTGCGGCTTCCGCGTCGGCGAGGCGGGTTCCGGTCGCGGCGTCGAGGGTGACGGTGGCCAGCGGGCGGGTCAGATCGAGGGGAACGAGCGGCTCGACGGCGACACCGGGCGCGTCAGCCTCGATCGCGTACAGACCGTCGCCGGTCGGCACGAGCAGCACATCGGCGGTGGCCGCGTCGGCGACCACGGAGACGGTGCCGTCCAGGGTGCCGGTCACGGTCGCGGCGACGGTCTCGGGCGCCGCGGAGAACGGCACGGCGAGCACCGCGACCTTGCGGGCCGCAGCCATGTCGCCGAGCAGTTCGGCGACCGGCCCGTCCTCGGTCCCGAGGGCGAGGAGCGTCTCGGTCGCGACGACCGCGCTGGTCAGGTACGGCGCGGGGGTCACGCTGCGGCCCAGTTCCTCCAGCACCACAGCGGCCTCGCGGTGGCTCGCGCCCTGGCCGCCGAGCTTCTCCGGCACGAGCAGTCCGGCGACGCCGATGCCGGCGCCGAGCGCCTTCCAGAGCTGGGGGTCGTACGGCGTGTCGGACTCGACGCGGGCGATCACCGTCGGCGCGTCGGACCGGTCGCCGAGCAGCGCCCGTACAGCGGCGCGCAGATCGTCCTCGGCCTCCGAGTACAGCAGGTCGGGCGCCACGGTCTCTTCGGTCCGTTCGGTCATCGGGACAGGTCCTTCCAGGCGACGTCCTTGTCGGTGCGCGGTTCGGCGGGCAGCCCGAGGACGCGTTCGGCGACGATGTTCAACAGGACCTCGCTCGTGCCGCCCTCGATGGAGTTGCCCTTGGACCGCAGATAGCGGTAGCCCGCGTCGCGTCCGGTGAAGTCGACCAGTTCCGGCCGGCGCATCGTCCAGTCGCTGTACAACAGTCCTTCGTCACCGAGGAGTTCGACCTCCAGCCCGCTGATCTCCTGGTTGAGACGGGCGAAGGCGAGCTTCATGCCGGAGCCCTCAGGACCCGGCTGCCCGGCGACGAGCTGCTGGCGCAGCCGTTCACCGGCGAGCCTGGCGACCTCGGCCTCGACCCAGAGGGTGAGCAGCCGCTGATGGACATCGTGGGTACGCAGTTCGGGACGTTCGCGCCAGGTCCTGGCGACCGGGCCGATCATGCCGCCCTCGCGCGGAATGCGGGACCCGCCGATCGAGACACGCTCGTTCATGAGCGTGGTCTGGGCGACCTTCCAGCCGTCGCCGACCGGGCCGAGCCGCCTGCTGTCGGGAATGCGCACGCCGGTGAGGAAGACCTCGTTGAACTCGGCCTCGCCGGTGATCTGACGCAGCGGCCTCACCTCGACACCCGGGTCGGTCATGTCGCAGATGAAGTAGCTGATGCCGCGGTGCTTGGGCAGGTCCGGGTCGGTGCGGGCGATCAGGATCGCCCAACGGGCCAGGTGGGCGCTGGACGTCCAGACCTTCTGGCCGTCCACGGTCCAGTCCCCGGTGCTCTCGTCGCGCACCGCGCGGGTGCCCAGCGCGGCCAGGTCGGACCCGGCGCCCGGCTCGCTGAAGAGCTGGCACCACACCTCCTCGCCCGTCCACAGCGGGCGCAGGAAGCGCTGCTTCTGCTCGGTGGTGCCGAATCCGAGGATGGTGGGGGCGGCCATGCCGAGGCCGATGCCGATGCGGCGGGGGTCGTTGCCGGGGGCACCCGCTGCGGTGAGTTCGGCGTCCACGACCGGCTGCAGGGAGCGCGACGCGTCGAGTCCGCCGAGCCCGGCCGGATAGTGCACCCACGAGAGACCGGCGTCGAAACGGGCCCTCAGGAAGTCCGTGCGTTCGGTGGTCGCCGGGGGGTGTGCGGCGACCAACTCCCGCGTCCGGCGGCGCAGTTCGGCGGCGTCGATGGCCGTCATCGGGCGACTCCTGTCGGGACGACGACGATACGGCCGGTACTCGTGCCGTCGGCAACACGCTGAACGGCGGCGGCCGCCCCGTCGATGGCGACACGCTCGCTGATCAGCGGCTTGATGGCGCCCTGCGCGGCGAGCGCGGTGAGCTCCTGGTGGCAGGCGCGGACCGCGGCCGGGTCCTTGGTGTTGTACAGGCCCCAGTGGAGCCCGACGATCGAGTAGTTCTTGACGAGGGCGTGGGTGAGTGCCGGGGTGGGGATGGTGCCGCTCGCGAAGCCGACGACGATCACCCGACCTTCGAAGGCGATGCACTTGACGGACTTGGCATACGCGTCGCCGCCGACCGGGTCGTACACGACGTCGGCGCCGTGCCCGGCGGTGAATTCCTTGACCGCCGCGACGATGTCCTCGCTGCGGCGGTCGATGACCAGGTCGCATCCGAGCTCGTGTGCGATCTTGGCCTTCTCAGGGCCTCCGACGACACCGATGACCTTGGCCCCGGCGGCCTTGCCGAGCTGTACGGCCGCGCTGCCGACACCGCCTGCCGCCGCGTGCACGAGGAGGGTCTCGCCCGCCTGGAGGCGCGCCCTGCGGTGCAGTCCGAACCAGCCCGTCTGGTAGCCGATGTGCAGCGCGGCCGCTTCGACGTCGTCCAGGGCCTCCGGGGCCGGAAGGAGCGCCGCCTCGTCCGCGACGACGTACTCGGCGAAGCCGCCGTTCGGCAGGGCGGGGGTGGCGAGGACCCGGCGCCCGTCCGGTGTCTCGCCGCAGATCTCCACTCCCGGGGTGAACGGCAGCGGCGGCCGCACCTGGTACTGGCCGCGGCAGAGCAGCGCGTCCGGAAAGTTGATGTTCGCGGCGAGCACCTTGAGGAGCACCTGCCCGTCGCCGGGCGTGGGCCGGTCCGTCTCCTCGAGCTGCATCACCTCGCTCGGCTCGCCGTTCCGGTGCACTCGCCATGCCTGCATGAGGGGCCTCCACAACGCTGTCGGCATTACCACTGCTCCCGCGCATACTAAGCGGTTGCTTGCCCGTGTGGGAACAACCCGCCCCGCACCCGTTCGGCCGGGCCGGATCATGACGGCGCGCCCGGCACGCCCGAGAGGTCCGGGGTGCCGGGCGCGCGGCCTGCCGGAGCAGGGGCGGCCGGTGTCACGGGCCGTTACGCCTGCCCCTACCGGTTCAGCCCACCACCAGCTCGGCGATCTGCGGAGCCGCCGAACCCGCACGCCAGTCGAGACGTACCGCATCGGCCGTCCGGCCGGTCAGGCTCACCCTGGTGTACGGGCCGTCGAGTGCACCGACGGTCCGCCAGGTGCCGTCGGCGCCTCGCAGCTGGATGTCGGCGAGGGCGTCCGACCCGGTCGGCTGCAGGACGGTGACGGACCCGACGGAGCGCTCGGAACCGAGCCCCAGCTCCAGGGCCTCACCGGCCTCGGGCGCGCGCGCCGCCCGGTAGACGGTTCCGGGGTCGCCGTCGGCCGCCGAGTGCAGGGCGGATCCGGCGGCGGCGGGCGGTCCGCCGGCCACCGCGCCGTCCTTCGTCTCGATGGCGAACTCGCGGACCACGAGCCAGGTCGACTGGCCCGCGGTCGCCCGCGCCCGCACATAGCGGGCCTTCGTACCGGCCGGGGCGGTCGCGGTGACGTCCGGCTTCCCCGAGAACGCAGTCAGCTGCTGCCAGCTCTGCCCGTCGGCGGAGTACTCCAGCACGCCGTCGTGGAGGTAGTCGCCGGTGCTGCCGGGCTTGGCCATGGCGAGGGTGATGCCGCCGATCTCCCGCTCCCGGCCCAGGTCGACGGTGATCTGATCACCGGCGGCGGGGGACGCGTCGCTCCAGAAGTACGTCGCGTCGTCGCCGTCGAGCATCCGGGCCACGGTGTTGGTCTGGTACGTACCGAGGCTCGTCGATGCCGTGGGCCTGCCGCTCACACCGATGGTCCGGTCGTGCTCGGCGTTCGCCTTGTCGATGAATCCGTCCAGCACCCCGCTGCCGACGATGACTGGCACCTTGCGGCCGTCAAGTCCTGTGTAGGTGAAGGACTTCGCCTCGGCGACGAGTGCGGGCAGCTGCCGGCGGAGCTCCCAGGCCTGCGCGCCCTTTCCTGCACCGGCCGCCTCGACCATCCGCAGGGCCGTACGGGCCGCGGTCGCCCAGGCTTCGGTGGCGTCCAGCCAGGGGCCGGAGTCGTCGACGAACCCGCGGTCCGGAAGGCTGCTGCGCAGACGGTCCGGGGCGTTGCCCAGGTCGCGGAGCACGGAGGTGAGCCGGTTCGCATCGCCGGACTTCCAGTAGCGGGTGAACTCGGCTGCCAGGTCGGGTGCTTCCTGCTTGTTCAGGGCCGAGCTGTAGTTGATGTCGGCGAAGGCACGCAGCGCCTTCTCCGTGCGGGCGTCGCCGCCCGCGTACTCCTTCAGCCCTTGCAGCCACGACGCCCGCTCGTCGTACGCGGCGTCGTTCCAGGAGTAGTCCGCGACCGTGTAGAGCGAGAGTTTGGAGGCGTACGGCTGAATCATCGGGTTGGCGGTGATCCCGGCCAGCTCGCCCGGCAGCCCCTTCTCGCGGCCGTTGAACGGGCCGAGCAGCAGCCGGTTGGTGACGTAGTCGTTGACCGGGTAGTTGTCCCAGGTCAGGATCGGGTGGTTGAAGACCGTGCGGGCGGCTTCGGCCTGGGCCACGGTCATCGTCGGCGCGATGACGCCGACACCCGTCCACTCGACGAGGACGTCGGGGTCGAGCTGGTCCGCGAGCGCCTGTTTGTACGGCGATGCCGAGACGTTGTAGTACTCGGTGGGCACCATCTGGAGCGGCTGGGCGCCCGGGTGCGTGGCGATGAACTCCTTGTTCACCTTGTTCAGGAGGTACGCCTGCGCGGCACCCGCCGCACCGCCGCCGGTCCCCCACTTCTCCTTGTCCGCCGCGCAGTTCCAGTCGGTGTAGCTGATGTCGTCGAGCGGGACGGCGAAGGTGCGTACGCCGATGTCCCAGATCGTCTGGAACTTGTCGACGAGCGCCTTGACGTCTGCGTCGGAGCTGTAGCAGACGGAGAGCCCGGGCGAGAGGGCGTAGGTGAACTCGACGTGCCGCTGCGCGGCCCGGTCGGCGAGTTCCTTGATCTGCGCCAGCTGATCGGCGGGGTACCGGTCGCGCCACTTCGCGCGGAGATACGCGTCGTCCTTCGGCGAGTACACATAGATGTTCATCTTGTGCTCGCCGTAGTAGTCGAGCTGGTCGAGGCGGGCCGCGTGCGACCACGGGGTGCCGTAGAAGCCCTCGATGACGCCGCGCAGCGCGGTGCCCGGCCAGTCGCGCACGGCAAGCCCGGCGACCTTGGTGCCGGGGTGGTTCTGCCGCGGCAGGATCTGACGGAGGGTCTGGGCAGCGTAGTACGTGCCGGTGGTGTCCTTGCCCGCGAGGACGATGCGGTCGGCGCCGATGCCGAGCACGTATCCGTCGGCGGGCAGCGCGTCGGGGCGTTCGATGTGCTGGCGCGCGAGGGCGGCGGAGACGCCGACGTGGACGGTGAGTCCGCTTCTGCCGGGTGTGTCGCTCCGTACGATCCGCTGCGCACCGGCGCGGCGCAGCGCGGCTTCGACGACCTTCAGGGAGGGCTCGTCGGAGGTGTCGCCCGTCACCAGGGTGACGGTGGGGCTGATGGTGATCCGGTCGGACCGCGATGTCACCGACTGCGGGGTCGGGGTGATGGCGGGAGTGCTGGGTGCGGTCGCGGCGGTCGCGGCCCGTTCGGTGCGGGCGCTGTCGGCCGCCCGGGCGACGGGTCCGGTGGTCAGCAGACCACCGACGAGCAGGCTCACTGCCGAGCCGAGCGCGATGAGACGGGGTGGGCGAGGCGTCACATGTCCTCCATCGGTCACAAGTCACCAGAGTCGCGCAACACAACAAGAGCGAATTCAACATCGTGGCGCCGACATGTCAATGGTCTGGACAACGTCAACGCTTGGACCTGGTGTTTTGTCTTCCCGAGGGTGGACCACAGCGAGGATCAGGAACCTGCCGGCATGCACGCGGTGGCGCACGTCGGCCCGTCCACCGGGCCTGCTGCAGACCACGTGGCGGACCGGTTCACGACGCGCGCCAGCCGCTCCAGCGCAGAACCGAGACCTCGACCACCGGTCCACCGGGAGGGCGCCCGGCGTACTGCCGGTATTTCGCCGCGAGCAGGCCGACGCAGTGCGCGGCCTCGGAACATCGGTCCGCTGACGGCAACACGCGGGCCTCGCCATCGGCCCTCACCCACCAGAGCCGGTCCCAGTTCTCGCCGTAGTGGTCGGCGAGCAGACAGACCGACGGGTTGGCAGCGATGTTGGCCAGGCGTTTCAGCCGCGTCGTCCGTTTCGGTTTGTGGTCCACGGCCAGCACCACCGTGTCGCCGTCCAGTGCGAACACCACCGGAACGAGGTGCGGGCGACAGGCCGTGTCGACCGTCGCCAGGTGGGCGACGCGCGACACGGCGAACCGCTCCCGGGCCTCAGTGCTCGTCAGGGCAGGCATCGCATCCCTTGCGGCAGTTACGGACAGTCGGGGATGTCCGGATCGGCCCCACATGCCGACGCTCGTGCGGCTGCGTCGCCTCAGCGGTACCGGGCGGCCACTTCGGCCAGCCGGTCGAGGTACTCCAGTGTCTCCCGTTCGGGCATCGTCGGCACATAGAACAGCAGCCGCTCGACACCCAGGCCGCTGTAGGCCTCGATCTGCCCGGGATCGGCCGGAACCCCGTACACCGTCACCGGCACCTCCCGTTCGGCACGCGCGCGCAGCCGCTCGATCTGCGGACCGAGCTCCTCCGGCGACACGCCGAGCGCCAGCCACGCGTCGCCCAGTTGCGCCACGCGCGGGAACGCACCCTCGCCGCCGCCGACATAGATCGGCGGATGGGGGCGCTGCACGGGTTTGGGCCACGCGAAGACCGGATCGAAGTTCACGAACTCGCCGTGGAACTCCGCCCGCTCCGAGGTCCACAGCTCTCGCATGGCGCGCAGCCGCTCATCGGTCAGCCGGCCACGGGTCGCGGGGTCGGTGCCGTGGTTCCTCATCTCCTCACGGTTCCAGCCCACGCCAATACCGAAGATCACGCGACCGCCCGAGACCAGGTCGAGCGAAGCGACTTCCTTCGCCGTGATGATCGGGTCTCGCTGCGGAATCAGCGCGATGCCGGTACCCAGCAGCAGGCGTTCCGTCACCACACCGATCGCGGTCAGGGCCACGAAGGGATCCAGGGTCCGGTAGTACACCTCAGGCAGTTCGCCACCGCCCGGGTAGGGCGTCTGCCGGTCCACCGGGATGTGACTGTGCTCGGCGATGAACAGCGAGTCGAAGGAGCGTTCCTCGAGGGCGGTCCCGAGCGAGGTCGGCCTGATGCCCTGGTCGGTGATGAAGGTCGATACCCCGAATTTCACGGCGGCTCCGTCGAGGATTGAGTGCGGTACAGGACGAGTGGCACAGATCTGTTGACTACCCGCCCCGGGCGATACCGCTTCCATGACCACCCGGGTGAACCAGCGCGGAGCACGGTCACGGCTCCTCGGTCGCACGCGCGTCATGGACCCGCGGCGCAGGAAGCGCTCTAAGGCGTGGGCGCGGCGCATCGGCAACGCATGCACGGACCGGCACGGACCGCTCCGGGACGTCGGCATGGAGCCCCGACGACCACAGCGCACGCCCTCTGGTTCTGCTCGCGCCGCGATCCTGCTCCCGCCACGGGTGGACGACGTCGGATGCCCTCGCGCCCGCCGTCGGGCCGGCCTCCGAAAGCCGACCGCTCTTCCGCACGCCACCCCAGGCCAAAATACCCCCCGGGGTATACGTGCTAATCTCGACGAGAGATACCCCCCGGGGTAACCCGTACGGAAGGAGTCACGCCGTGTTCTTCGTCGAAACCATGGAGACCGCCGGCCTCGGCAATCGCAGTTATCTCGCGGGCGGCCGGCGCTCCGCGCTGGTGGTGGACCCCCCTCGCGACATCGACCGGGTCATCGCCGCGGCCGCCCGGCGTGGCGTGCGGATCGCCCTGGTCGTGGAGACACACCTGCACAACGACTACGTGACCGGCGGCCTGGAGCTGGCGCGCCTGACCGGGGCCCGATACCTGGTGCCGGCCGCCGCACTCGTCTCCTTCGACCGGGTGCCGGTCGCCGACGGGGACAGCGCCCAGGTCGACGACGGTCTGGCCCTGCGCGCACTGGCCACCCCGGGGCACACCCCGCACCACATGTCCTACGTACTGGAGGAGGGCGGTCGCGCGGTGGCCGCCTTCACCGGCGGTTCGCTGCTGATCGGGAGCGTGGGCCGGCCCGACCTGGTGGAGCCGCGGCTGACCGCCGAGCTGGCCCGCGCCCAGCACGCCTCCGCGCACCGGCTCGCCGACGAGCTCGACGACGCCGTGCCGGTATTGCCGACGCACGGCTTCGGCAGTTTCTGCTCCTCCTCCCAGGCCGACGGGAACACCACGACGATCGGTGACGAACGCGCCCGTAACGACGCGCTCGTCAAGGACGTGGACACGTTCGTCGCCGAGCTGCTTGCCGGGCTCGACGACATCCCCGCCTACTACGCACATATGGGTCCTGCCAATGCCGCGGGCCCCGGGCCCGTCGATCTGATGCCGCCCGCACCGGCCGATCCCGAGCAGATCGCCCGGCGGCTGGCCGCCGGCGAGTGGGTGGTGGATCTGCGAAGTCGGGTGGCGTTCGCCGAGGGGCACGTCGCCGGATCGTTCAACTTCGAGAGCGAGGGGCAGATCGCCACGTATCTCGCCTGGCTGATCCCATGGGGCCGGCCGGTCACACTGCTGGCGAGCAGCGCCGACGAGCTCGCGCACGCCCAGCGCGAACTGGTCCGGGTCGGCATCGACCGCCCGGCGGCCGCGGCGATCGGCGACCCGCAGTCCTGGGTCCGCGACGCTGACGAGCTGCGCTCGCTGCGCAGGTCGGACTTCGCGGGCCTGGCCGTGGCGCGCGAGCGCGGCGAGGAACCGGTGGTTCTCGATGTCCGCAGGGAGGCCGAACGCCGGGCCGGCTCGATAGCCGGATCGGTGCACATTCCGGTGCACGAACTGCCCCAACGGCTGGACGAAGTGCCGGACGGAGTGGTGTGGGTGCACTGCGCGGGCGGAATGCGGGCGGCGATCGCGGGCTCGCTGCTGGATGCGGTCGGGCGCGAGGTCGTGGCCGTCGACGACGGGTTCGGCGCGGCGGAGGCCGCCGGTCTGACGATCGCGGCTCCACCGCCCGACCGTCCCGCCGGCACGACCGGCACCGCGCCGGCCACCGCCTGACCGTCGGACTCCCCCGTCCCGCACTTCTGGAGCACTTCCCCATGCCTTTCTTGATGTCTCTCCTCCGGCGCCGCCCCGGCCGCGTCACCCCTGCCGAGGCCTGTCGGCGCACCGCCGATGGTGCGGCGGTGCTGCTCGACGTACGCGAAACCCACGAGTGGAATGCCGGTCACGCTCCGGTCGCGGTCCATCTGCCGCTCTCCCGGCTGGCCGCCGGGCACGCGCTGCCCGCGACGGCGGCGGGCCGCCCGGTGGTGGTCATCTGCCGTTCCGGCCACCGGTCCCGGCAGGCCGCCCGCGTCCTCGCGGGGGCCGGCACGGAAGTCGTCGATGTCGCGGGCGGCATGCACGCCTGGGCGGCCTGCGGGCTGCCCGTGCTGGACCGTCACGGAGCGGTGGGCACCGTCGCATGACCACCCTGATCCTGGCCCTGGCCGCCGGTGCCGTGGTCGGTCTCGCGCTGGGCGGGCTTGGCGGCGGAGGCAGTGTCCTCGCCGTGCCCGCGCTGATCTATCTGCTCGGCTTCACCCCGGCCGCGGCCACCACCGCAGCGTTGCTCATCGTCATTGCGACCTCGCTGACCGGTCTGGTCTCGCATGCCCGGGACGGTCACGTCCGCTGGCGTACCGGCGGGCTCTTCGCGGTGGCCGGCATCCTGCCGGCGGCGGTCGCCGGAGCATTGTCGGTCAGGATTCCGGCGGGGGTGCTGTCGGCGTCGTTCGCGGTGCTCGCGGTGCCCAGCGGCGTGCGCATGATGCGGCCACGGACACCTGTGCGGCCGGAAACGGATGCGGCCGGGACGCATCCTGCGGACCGCGCCGCCCGTACGGACGCCGTTCCCACGGGGCGGGCCCTCCGTGCCGGGGCGGGGCTCGGCGCCGTGACCGGGTTCCTCGGTGTCGGAGGCGGGTTTCTCGCCGTGCCCGCGCTGGTCACCGTCCTCGCCGTGCCGATGACGACCGCGATCGGCACCGGCCTGCTGGTGATCACGATGAACTCCGTGGCCGCCCTGGCCACCCGCCTCACCACCCCTGCCTCGCTGGACTGGGCGGTGATCGCCCCGTTCACGGCGGCTGCGGTGCTCGCGGCCTGGGACGGCAAGCGCCTGGCGGCCAAGGTGTCCACGGCCGCGCTCCAGCGGATCTTCGGTGCGGCCCTGCTGGCCGTGGCCGTGTTCATGCTGGCCGACGCCGTGGGATGACCCACCGCCCCGTGACGGATCTCAGGCCAGCGAGAGGAAGAGCTTCTCCAGCCTGGCCCGCATCTGGTCCCGGTCGGCGGGCTCGGCGCCGTCGTCGGCCATGCAGTGCTGCAGACCCGTCGCGATGATCGCGAACCCGGCCCGGTCGAGCGCTCGCGACACGGCCGCCATCTGCGTGATGACGTCCTCGCAGTCCCGGCCCTCCTCGATCATCCTGATGATCGCGGCGAGCTGGCCCTGTGCGCGGCGAAGGCGGTTGAGGACCGACTTCAGTTCGTCGGCCGCCATGTCAAGTTCCACACATCCTCCTCCTGATACCCCAAGGGGTATTCTAACCTGTCCGGGGTACGCCCCGGCGACGAAAGGACAGCTTCCTCGTGACCAGCCCCGTCTCCCTCTCCCCCGCCCAGGCCGCGGCCCGTATCGCGGAGTTCACCGTGATCGACGTACGGGCCCCTGGCGAGTACGCCTCCGGGCATGTGCCCGGCGCGCTGAACATCCCGCTCGACCGTCTCGACGAGGCGCTGCCCGCTCTCAAGTCGGCCGCGGCCCGCGGCTCCCTGCTCGTGGTGTGCGCGTCCGGTGTCCGTTCCACGCGTGCCTGCGACATGCTCGCCGCAGCGGACATCGACGCGGTCACACTGTCCGGCGGCACCTCCGCCTGGGAGGGCGAGGGCCGCAATCTGGACCGTCCCGCCGGAGCCCGTGCCGTCTGGCCGATGGAGCGTCAGGTCCGGCTCGCGGCCGGTTCGCTCGTGGTGGCCGGCCTGCTCGCCGGCAGGCGTTTCCCGGCCGCTCGCTGGCTGTCGGCAGGCATCGGCTCCGGCCTCGTCTTCTCCGCGGTGACCAACACCTGCGGCATGGCCGCCGCCCTGGCGAAACTGCCGTACAACCGGGCCCCGCGCTCGGTGGGCGACTTCGACGCCACGCTGGACGCCCTGCAGAGCTGAGGCATCGGCTGAGGTCGAGGCTCAAGCTGAGGTCGAGACCGACGCGGTACGGCAGGAGCCGGTCACGCGACATGCGTGACCGGCTCCTCACATGACCGAGCAGCTCAGGCTTCGTCCCGGACGAGGGCGAGCAGCCGGTCCAGCACCCGCGGTCCCCCCGCGCGCAGCCCGTCGTGCTCGAACTCGTTCGTCACCCAGGTGCGCAGTCCGCGGATCGACGCCGCGGTGCGCAGCGCGTGCTCGGTGTCGACGTACATGTCGTCGTGGTACACCGCCGCGGCGACCGGCACCTCGTTGGCGGCGAGGCGCCCGGTGTCGTAGAGCTCGGGCCAGTCGGTACGCGAGGCCAGCAGTTCGGCCGTCTCGCGCAGCGGGCGCAGCGCCGGGTCGACGTCGAAGTGCCAGGGGTGGATGGTCTCGCCGGTGAAGAGCACCGGTCCGTCGCCTGCCAGGGCCGTGGCGGCGTCGAACTGCGGGAATTCGGCGCGGATCCGCTCGGCGGCCCAGCCGGTGGGCTCCTTGCCCTGGCCGTAGATCGACTCGTGCATCAGGGCGTACAGGGGGTGGCCCGCGAACGAGTTGGCGGTGCGCACGGCCTCCTGGAACGTGTCGGAGAGCTCGGTGCCCAGCGGCGTGCGCACGAAGGCGTTCTCCAGCAGGTAGTGCAGCTGGTGGCTGCCGTTGCTGCTGCCCAGCATGATGCCCAGGGACTGGAACCCCTCGGGCGTGAGACGGTGTCCTGCGCTCTCCGGCCGGTGCTCCGCAAGGTACGCGGCGATCTCACGGGCGCGTTCGACGTCCTGCGGGTAGCGGGCGTAGTGGGCGGCGACCTTGCGCTCGATCCGCGGGTACGCCGCGCGGTACACGTCATCGGCGTGGCCGTCGAGCGAGGGCAGCCCGCCGGTGATCAGGACGGCCTTGAGCCCTTCCGGAGACGCCGACAGATAGCGGACCGCGCAGAAGCCGCCGTGGGACTGCCCCAGCACCGTCCATGGGGCGCCGCCCGTCAGCCCCGGCCTGATCAGCTCGCAGTCGCGCACGATGTTGTCGGACCGGAAGTGGGCGAGATAGTCCGCCTGCTCACGCGGGCCGCCGCGCAACGGCAGGGTCTGCCGGTTGGCCGGGGTGGACAGCCCGGTGCCCCGCTGATCGAGCAGCAGCACCCGGAAGTCCTGCAGCGCCCGCCCCAGCCAGGCCTCCGTACCGGCGAAACGGCGGGCACCGAAGCCGGGTCCGCCCTCCAGGTAGACCAGCCACGGCAACTCGTCGTCGGCCCGGCCGCTCGCGACCGCCTCCCGGCCGAAGATCTCGATCTGCTCGCCGCCCGGGTCGGCGTGGTCGAGCGGGACAGTGAAAAAGCGGTCGGTCAGAACGACGCCGGGCTGCCGGTAAGTGCTCAAGAGGTACTCCTGGATCAGACGGTTCACGGACAGTTCAGCACACCACCGGGACTCGGACGGTCGCGGCCCATGTGCGGAGCGCCCGGAGGGCTCCTAGCGTGCAGTCATGATCCGGTTCGAGCAGGTCAGCAAGGTGTATCCGGACGGCACGACCGCGGTCGACGGACTGTCCTTCGAGGTCTCCGAGGGGGAACTCGTCACCCTGGTGGGGCCGTCCGGTTGCGGCAAGACCACCACGATGATGATGGTGAACCGGCTGATCGAGCCGACCTCGGGCCGGATCCTGGTGGACGGCAAGGACATCGCTGCGATCGACCCCGTGAAACTGCGCCGCCGGATCGGCTATGTCATCCAGCAGGTCGGGCTCTTCCCGCACCGGACGGTCCTCGACAACACCGCGACCGTTCCCTCGCTGGTCGGCTGGAAACGGACGAAGGCGAGGGAGCGGGCCGCGGAGCTGCTGGATCTGGTGGGGCTCGACCCGAAGACGTACGGCTCCCGCTACCCTGCCCAGCTCTCCGGCGGCCAGCGCCAACGGGTGGGTGTCGCACGCGCGCTGGCCGCCGATCCGCCCGTGCTGCTGATGGACGAACCGTTCGGTGCGGTCGACCCGGTGGTGCGGGAGCGGCTGCAGAACGAGTTCCTCAGCCTCCAGGCAACCGTCAGGAAGACGGTCCTGATGGTCACCCATGACATCGAGGAAGCGGTCCGGATGGGCGACCGGATCGCGGTGTACGGGCAAGGGCGCATCGAACAGTTCGACAAGCCGGCCACGGTGCTCGGCGCACCGGCGACCTCGTACGTGGCCCGATTCGTCGGCGCGGACCGGGGGCTGAAGCGTCTGTCGGTCACCACGATCGAGCCGGATGACCTGGAGGAGCCGCCGGTCGCCCGGCTCGACGAAGCCGCGCAGTCGGCGGCGGCCCGGCTGCACGACGCGGGCGCCCGCTGGGCGGTCGTGCTCGGCCGCGAGGGTGAATTGCACGGCTGGGTGTCGGCGGACGCGCTGCGGATCGCTGGGGGACACGGCACGGTCGGCGAACTCGCGCGCCGGATGGACGCCTGGGTGCCGGTCGGCGCCCCGCTGAAGCTGGCCTTCAGCGAGATGCTCCAGCACGACGCCGGGTGGGTGGCGGTGCTGGACGGTGCGCGTTTCCTCGGTGTACTGACGCCGGCGAAGCTCCATGAGGCGCTGCGCCGGTCGGTGGAGGCGGACGCGCGGGGAGTGGGGCGCGACGAGGTGCGGTTCGACTCGGTGGCCGATGCCTGATCAGCCGCCCTTCCCGCCGCTTCCGCCCTTCAGCCGGACGGAATGAGCTTCTTGGACTCCAGGTAGTTCCGCGCGACGTCCTCGGGCAGCCGCCGCCAGCTGTCCACCTGCTCGTTCATCCGCGCGAGATCGGCGGTCGTCAGCACCCTGTTGAGCCGGTCCAGTGCGTCGCGTACGCCCGCGCTTCCCGCCCGGGCCCGGTTGACGACGGGGACGAGACAGTCGGCGTTCTGCAGATGCTTGTCGTCGGCGAGCAGAACGAGCCCGAAGTCGTCGAGGGTGGCGTCGGTGGTGGTGGTCAGGACCATCTGGTCCCGACCGCTCTGGACCGCCTGCTTGGCCTGGGTGGTGCCGACGCCCTTGGGATCGACGGCGGTGATGTCGATGCCGTACGTCTTCTTCAGCCCCTGAACACAGTACGGCCGCTGCACGCACTCGTCGCCCGCGGCCAGCCGCACCGGCAGCCGGGCCCTGCCGAGATCGCTGAGCGTCTTCAGTCGGTGCTTCGCCGCGTACGTGGCGGCCACCGCGAACGCGTTCTGGTCGACGGCTCGGCCGGGGTCCAGCACGCTGAGACCCCGGGGAACGGCCAGGGCGCGCAACGCCTTCATCGTGGTGTCGACGTCGGGCGAACCGACGGGCGCGGCGTCGGCCCCGTTCTCCTTGGCATTGAGCCAGTCGGCGAAGGTGGCGGCGTACTCCGGAACGACATCGATCTGGCCGCTCTCCAGCGCGGGTTCGTAGATCTCCCGGTTGGTGACGGAGATGATTTTCGTGGAGTAGCCGGCGCGGTCGAGCAGCAGTGCGTACATCTGCGCCAGCAGATCGCTCTCGGTGAAGCCCGCAGACCCGATCGTGAGGTGCCGGCTGTCGCCGGGCGCGGCGGTGATGTCTCCCTGGCTCTCTAGGGCCGGCCCCGTGGTGCACGCGGTCACCGTCAGCAGCACCGCCAGGTGTACGGGTACGGTCCGGCAGGCCCTCATCCGTGGGCCTCACCACGCACCCAGGCGGGGGCGAGCCGCTGCCCCGCCGCGAAGAGCCCCTCGACGATCAGGGCGAACACCGCCACAAGGATCGCTCCTGCGACCACCTGCGGGGTGGAGGCGAGGTTGAAGCCTGCGGTGATGATGCGGCCGAGTCCCCCGCCGCCCGCCAGCGCGGCAAGGGTCGCGGTGGCGACGAGCTGGACGGCGGCGATCCGCACGCCGGTCAGGATCAGCGGCATGGCGAGCGGCACTTCGACCCGTAGCAGCAGCTGCCGTCCCGTCATGCCCATGCCGCGGGCGGCCCGTACGACATCGCGGTCCGCCTCGCGCATGCCCACGTATGCATTGGTCAGCAGCGGCGGGACGGCGAAGAGCACCAGGGCGACGACCGTCGGCCCCTCACCGAACCGCCCGACCGGGGTGAGGAGCAGCAGGACCAGGACGGCGAACGTGGGGACGGCGCGGCCGACGTTGGAGATGTTGACGGCGAGAGCCCCGCCCTTGCCCAGATGGCCCAGGACCAGGGCCACGGGCAGGGCGATGGCACAGCTGATCAGCAGGCAGACGACGGTGAGGAGCAGATGTTGTTCGAGCCGGTGCCAGATGCCGTTCTCACCGGCCCAGTGGGCGGAGTCGGTGAGCCAGGACCAGGTGTCGGACAACGTCTTCACGACCGGCTCCGGGTCCACGGGGTCAGCAGCCGCTGCGCGCCGAGCAGGAGGAGGTCGGCGGCGACGGCGATGACGACGCAGAGAACGGATGCGGTGAGCACCTGGGCCTTGAAGTAGGTGTTCATCCCGGAGTAGATGAGGTTGCCCAGCCCGCCGTAGCCGACGATCGCTCCGACGGTGACCAGGGATACCGCGGAGACGGTGGCGATCCGCAGCCCGGCCATGGCAGCGGGCAGTGCGAGGGGCAGCTCCACGGCGACGAGCAGGCGGACGGGCCCGTACCCCAGGCCACGGGCGGCCTGACGGGTCTCTTCGGGCACGGCACGCAGTCCGGCGAGGATGTTCCGCACGAGCAGGGTGAGCGAGTAGAGGACGAGCCCCGCGACGACGAGGGATGCGGAGAGTCCGTACAGCGGCAGCAGCAGCGAGAACATGGCGAGCGACGGCACGGTGTAGAGGACGGTCGTCACGCCGAGAACAGGTCCTGCCGCCCAGCGCCAGCGGCGGGCCGCGAGGGCGAGCGGCGCGGCGAGGAGCAGTCCGACGAGCACGGAGACGGCGGTCAGCTGAAGGTGCTGGACGACGGCGTCCCAGAGGATTTCGCGACGGCTGGTCAGATAGGCCCCGCAGAGCCACTCATTGCGCGCGAGGCAGTCGTCGGGGGGCGCGGTCACGTGTTCATTGCAGCGCGGGGATGCTGCGCCCGCGCGTGCTGATCGACTGATCGGGGGCTGCCCGTGGCGGGTGAGCGGCCGGGACCGTCGTGTGCGTCGTTCGGCCTGCCGGCGGCCGCCGGCGGACATATGCTCGCCGTCCTGCGCCTTCGCGGGCGACGCGCGCTCGCCCACCGCACCGACGCGGCCTGAGCGCGCCTGATCAACGTGACGAGGAGTGGTCATGGCCCATCGGTTCGAGGCGACGGTCGAGATCGACCGGCCGATCGAAGCAGTCTTCGCCTATCTCGCCGATGGCGAGAACGACCCGGAGTTCAGCCCACGTGTGCAGCGGATCGAGAAGTCGCCCGCGGGCCCCACGACGGTGGGAACGGTGTTCCGGAGCACGGTGAAGGACGCCGGTATGACGACACAGCGGGAGTTCGAGATCAAGGAGCTGGTGACGCCGACCCGTATCCGCTGGCAGGAGCTCTCGAAGAACATCGTCACCGCCTCCGAGGGCGGCTACGACCTCGAGCCCACGCCCGACGGCAGGACCAAGGTGCGGATCTACAACGTGCTGGAGGGCCACGGCATCGGCAAGCTCCTCGTCGGCTTCGCCGCCGGCGCCGCACGCAAGGACGCCCCCGCGTTCGGGCAGCGGATCAAGAAAGCGGCGGAGACTTCGGCCGCCCGCTGAGCGACCGGTGGTGACGAGCACGACGCACTCGCTCGTGCTGCACCTGCTGCGTACGGGTGGCGCTCGCGCGCCTATGGCCGGGGGTGATCCTGCGGGGCGGTAGACCGGGGTCACTCCTCGCATTCCCGTGCCCGTACAGAGGAGCCCCCGCACGGTGCCACCCGGCTGTACCGATGACGCGTACCGCTTCGACGGTCTGCGCGCGATGTACATCAACTGCACGCTCAAACGCTCCCCCGGGTCAGCAACACGGAAGGGCCGATCGACCGGAGCCGGGCGGTGATGGAAGAGCATGGCGTCACCATCGAGGTGGTCCGGGCCCTCGATCACGACATCGCGACCGGCGTGTGGCCGGACACGCGGGAGCACGGCAGGCAGACGGACGCCTGGCCGGAGCTGTACGAGAAGGTCATGGCCTCCGACATCGTGGTGCTGTCAGGGCCCATCTGGGTTGGGGGGGGAACGGTCTGGCATCTGGGGCCCGGCGGTAGGCCTGGACCTTCTCGGTATGTTCGGTGCGGTTGTTTGTCGGTTCCTTGATCGAGGCCAGGCTCTTCTAGCACCACCGGGAGCCCCAAAGCATCGGCCAGCTCAGTGGCGACGTCGTCTACCCGCGAGGCAGTGTCCTTGACGCCGCCGCTGCGAGCGCGTCGGTCAGCTCGTCCCTGACAGGACGACCCGAAGTGCTTCTTCGAGTGCATCGAGGCCGATCCGGCCCAGTTCGAGTGCCTGCCCGGGTATCTCCTCGACGCAACCGTCAGCCAGTGCGTGACAGCAGAACAGTGCACGCCTCGTCCGGCGGCTCAATGAGTCCCCGCCCCAGGGCCGGCGACGGCGGGACTGCGCCGTTGGGACGTGCTGGGGAGTTTCGAGGCGACGCCGAAGGCTGAGCCGGCCTCATGAGCGAGGGGTTGCAGTGCCCAGAGCCGGTTCGATGAGGGAGGCGACCCGGACGAGCACCGCTGGAGCCCGGCCACCATCCGGCCGCTCCCGACCTGACGTTCGTGGAGTCCGATCTGGCCTCTCCTCGCGCAACTCGTCCCGAGTAGCCCCCCCGATGCCAGCCCTTGCTCGGCTCGGACGAGGTCTACGAACGCGGCTCCCGGCGAGAGCTTCACGGAGGAGCCGGCCGACGTCCGGACGCCGGTGGGTGCGCCCGCGTCGAGCTTCACCCAGACCGATACCGTGGCCGAGCCGAAGGGCCGTGCAGAGCGGGCCTGTCGGCCCCAAGGGACGAGCAGGACCGCTCTGGGCTCAGTGCGCGGAGAAGAGCTGGTGAAGTGGCACCACCGCCAGCGCCCTGGCCGGCACCGTGTCGATCAGCCAGGTGGTGCCCCCGGCATAGCGGCATTCGAGGCCGTGGGCGGCCGGGTCGTTGACCGACAGCAGTACGGCGGGACCGTGTCGCCGTCCGGCGAGGACCGCCGTTCGTGGATGGGTGGTGAGGTGGACGGCCTTTCGTGTCATCGGTCGCAAGCCCTGCCGGAGTTGGAGGATGTCGCGCAGGTTCACCGATGCCGTTGCGTGGTACAGCAGCCCGTCCGGTTTCCCGACTTCGTGGTCGTCGGGTGCCGACGTGGTGTGACCGTAGCGAGCGCGGATCAGGTTGTCCCAGACTTCGAAGCGCGGCTCGTCCAAGGCCTGGGCGACGGCCAGCACCTCTGCGGACGACACGGGCTGCCCGCTCTCCGAGAGGGCGGACAGGAGGTCGTCGAGCCGCGCCCAGCCCTGCTGGTTCGTTGGCAGGTGCGGGTTGTGACGCAGTTGGTAGGCAAGAGCCTTGCTGATCCGCCTCTTGCGTCCGAGGTTGAGCTCCCGCAGCGGCGCGCCCCCTAGGGCGCCGCGCCGCTCGGCCCAGGCGTCGCGCAGGGTGACGGCCACCTCGTGGACGGAGCCCCACTCCGGGTGGGCGCTGATTTCGTCCAGCAGGGCCTCGCCGTGCCGGCGGAGCGCGGGGTCGCCGGTTCGATCCGTCAGACACCGTACCGCCCTGACGATCAGTGAGGCGCGGTAGACGGCCCAGATCCGTTCGACCTCCGCGGCGTCGTACGGCTCACCGGTGCACTCGCGCAGCGCTTCGACGTAGCTTTCGAACACCTCACGGCGAAGGTCCCAGGACCCGGGTGCCAAGGCTGGCGCGTCGTCCGTCAGCTGGGCCAGTTCACACCCGATCGGTTCGTGGCCCGTCGCCTCCAAGTCGATGGCAACGATTCTTCCGTCGTCGGTGGCGAGCCAGTTGAACGCGTGCGCGTCCCGGCGGGGAAGCGTCGGCGCGTCGGCCAGCAGCGCCCACCAGCTGTCGAAGGTCTGGTCGACCAGTTTGTCGGCGCCCTTGGGGAAGACGTCGCGAAGCCACATCCGCACCCGACCGCGCACCTTGGCGCGGACCTTGGTGGGCTTGGCATCGCCTGGCCGGGGAGCAGCGTGGATGTAGGCGAGAAAGGCGGCCGCCTGTTTGAGCAGGTCCGCGGAGGCGTCTTCCGTCTCGGGGGAGAGCAGCTCGGCGAGGACCGTTCCGTGCTCGAACCGTCGGACGGTGATCACGTTCACGTTGGACGCAAGGCCCGAGCGGCTGCTCAGCTCGTCCGCGTCCAGGGTGGTGATCAGGTCGCTGGTGCGGAAGCGGGTGTCGGCGCCCACGCGGGCGAGAGCGGTCCGTACGGCCTGCGCGGTACGGGTGTCGCGTTCGACGTTGTCCGTGTGCGTGGGCTTGAACACCAGGGTCGACGAGGCGAAACCCAGGTGGTCCTCGACGGTGATCACGTTGCTGCGGCCACCGAGGTTGCGACGGGTCACGTCCGGGCTGGTTATCGCGCGGGTGGCCGCCCGAGCGTAGTAGAAGCCCGCGTCACCGTCGGCGAGTGCCCGGACCCAGGAGGCCGGATCCGAGACGAGGCCGGCCAGCCGGGCTTCCAGCGCGGCGCGGTCGGCGGGACTGACGCTCCGCCGGAGTTCGGCCTCCCGGCCCAGGACGACCAGGGGGACACACGTCGACGGGTCGTCGGCAGCTTCCCGCACGAGCCGTACTACTCCCTCGGCCCAGTGCTGGGGCGAGGCGCTCAGCGCGGCCACGTGAAGCAGGTCGTCGGCGTACCGCATCCGGCTCGGCGTGTCCGTCAGAGCGGTACCGACCGTGCCGCCCCCGAGGAGGTCGATGACCGTGCGGCGCAGTTCGAGCCGGGTCAGGGTCGAGTACTCGACGAACTCGGCGCACGCCCGGTGCCAGTCGGCGAGAAGACGCCGGATCAGCGGCTCACCTGAGCCCTTGAACCGCTCGTTCAGGGCTCCGAGGACCAGCTGAGGGAACGACGACGCCGGGGCCCCAGCGCCGACGAACCGCTGCACCTGCTGGTCGAACCCGAACTGGCTCGGCAGACCGCGCAGTGCGAGCCGGACGGTCGCCGACTCGGGCACCACGCGTGCCTGGGCGACGATGGTCAGCAGGAGCGTGTGGCGCACCGCCTCCCCACTGACGAAGTTTCGGATGGTGTCGAGGGTGGCGGCAGCCTGATCGAGGTAGCGAGCGGTCCGGTCGTCCATCGGGCGCCCGTCGGCCAGCCGGAGCCACGCCTCGGCGATGTGCAGTCGCCAGGCGGTGCTCTTCTCGGCGTCGGTGAACTCCCGGTGCGCCCCGATGATCCGGCCCAGGTACTTGCGGTCGCCGGTGCTGTCGTGCAGGCGCAGGAAGCCCTCCATCAGGTACGGCACGGCGTCGGCGACCTTGTTGCCCTCCTCGATCGAGCGTCGGATCAGCTCGACGGACCGTGACAGCTCAGCCGTGCCGACCGACTCGAACCTGCTGAGCAACACCGGGCCTTGGCCGAGCCGTCCGCTGAACTGGTGACGAGCGTTCACACCGGTCAACTCGCCGTCGCTCACCACGGCCTCCAGGTACACCTCGGCCAGGCGCAGTGCCCGACAGAACACCGTGGGCCGCTGCCAGGTCACGTCGAGCGCGTGCTGGTGCAGCTTGGTGCCGATCCGCTGTCGGACCACGTGAAGCGTCTTCGCGAAGTGCATTCCGGGTGGAAGCCCCTGCGACGTCGCGGCTGGCCGACAGAAGCCGTGCTCGAACACCAGCAGCTCCAGCAGCGGGCGACTGTCATCGCCGAGGAACTCCTGCCAGAGTTCGAAGATACGGCGGGCCGACGTCTGCGGATTCACGACGGTCGACACCCAGGGTGCTCCACGGAGCCGGATCCACTCGGAGAGGGTTTCGTCGAGCGAACACCCGAGCCAGTGCAGCAGGCTGACGAGCTCGGGACAATGCTCCTCTAGCGCGAGGCGGATCTCCGCCTCGGAGAGGCCGGACACCGGAGGTGGCGTCCGGCGCGCGAGATCCAGCGGCGTGACTTTCCGATCGACGTTCACCCCGGTGAGTCTAAACGGCGTCTCTGACAGCTCGTCGGGTTGGCGACGGGCCCGCCGTCAGTGAGGGCGTCGGCGGTCAATGTCTTGGATCGGGAGGCATGTTGACGGCGTGAGCCGGTCGGTGAGGTTTGATGGATCCGTCGATCCGACAATGGGGCTTCCTGGTACGCGCACAGGGTTTGTGTCCGACCTCGCACGCGCGAGCTCCCCGCGTCGGGCTGCTTTCGGGCAGGGCCCTGTGATGTCCACGTGCGCAGCGTGTTCCTCGGGAGCGAAGCGGAGCTCGCGGTGTTGCAGGTGGCACTGTGTGCGGGGGTGATGCCACCGGTCCGCCGGTCGTGGTGGTGCACAGGGAGCCGCCGACGCCGGCTGGGCCGGGGAAGCAGGTCCGGGACCGTCGTACCTCGACGAGGACTCCGGCGGCCCGGAGAACGACTTCACCAACCGCAACACCTCGTTCATGACATGGAATCTGATGCACCTGGCACGACTGCTCAAGGATGCGGGCGGCCTTCCGGCATACGGCAACCAGCGCTCGGAGTGGGACGCCGGCTGCCGCTTCGACTTCGACAACCCCGAACACCGCTGACACCTGCACCGGGATCACGACCGGGCGGTCGGGGGAAACCCGCGCCGTGGTCACGCGGAAGGCGGAGCGAGGCCCACCACCGCCTTGGCCGGTCGACGGGCGCCGGCATCCGGGCCCTGTCCGCGTCAGTCCTGTCCAACGGGCGGCACTGCACAGTGCGGTGAGGCCCACGGAGTTCGGTTGACCTCCGCTCGCGCGGAGAGCACGGCACGCCGAGATGTGTGTCCGCTCTGAGCGCCGCGCGTGTCCGCAAGTCACGGGTGGCCGGTGACAACCGTACGGACCGAGTTTGTCGATGGGTTGGCCGATTACGACGTGGGCGGCGCGGCCAACTCGCCCGAGCTGTGGGCCGACCCGAACCCGAACAGCGCCGAGCACTGCTCGCACCACCGTTGGAACGAGGTCACCGCAGCCGCCTGATCGCGAACTGCAACTGCCGTTTCAGATCCAAGTGTCGAGCCACATACGGTCGCGCCACGCGTCCATCGGAATGGTCTGCCCCGTGTAGATCGGCCAGAAGTAGATGAAGTTCCAGACGATGAGCAGGACAAGGGTGCCCGCGCCCACCGCGCCCCATATCCGGCGGCGTTCGGTGGCCCCCGGCGGCCCCAGGATGGCGCCCAGCATCATCGCGACGGCCAGGCACAGGTACGGCGCGAAGGTGACCGCGTAGAAGGAAAAAATCGTGCGGTCCTGGTAGTGGAACCACGGCAGCCAGCCGGCAGCCACGGCGCACAGGGCGGCGCCCGCGCGCCAATCGCGGCGCATCGCCCACCGGTACAGCAGATAGACGAGCGCGAAGCAGGCCGTCCACCACAGCAGCGGCGTGCCCAGAGCAATGATCTCCTGCGCGCAGCCGGCAGTGGCCCGGCAACCGTCCTCTCCGAATTTCGGCGACTGGAAGTCGAACACCACCGGGCGGCCGAGGACCAGCCAGCTCCACGGATTGGACTGGTACGTATGTGGGGTGTGCAGTCCCACATTGAATTGGTAGACGCCGTACTCGTAGTGCCACAGACTGCGGATCGGGGCCGGAATCCAGGCCCAGGTGCCGCCTCGCCCGTCCGCCCAGTGCCGCCCGTACCCCTTGTCGGACAGGAACCAGCCGGTCCAGGTCACCAGATACGTCATCAGGGCGACCAGGAGGACGGACATCATCGACCAGAGGTTCTTGCGCAACGCCGACCTGTACGGGCGGCCCGCCCCCGCCACGCGGCGGGAACCGATGTCCCACGCCACGGTCATGATCATGAAGAAGACCAGGTAGTACAGGCCATTCCATTTGCAGGCGGCCGCCAGGCCAAGGAGGACGCCGGCCGCGACCCTCCACGGCCGCCGGCCTGTCCCCGCCCGGTCCCCGGTATCCAGGTCGGGGCCCGCAAAGCCGGTCGGATCCACTGGCAGGGCCGCCGCGAGCTGGGCCCGTGCTCTGTCCCGGTCGATCAGCAGGCAGCCGAACGCCGCGAGCACGAAGGCCATGACCACGACGTCGAGCAGAGCGACGCGGCTCATCACGAACTGCAGCCCGTCCACCGCCATCAGCGTCCCGGCCAGGCATCCCAACGCCGTCGAACGGAACAGGCGGCGACCTGTTCGGCACAGCATGACCACCGAGATCGTTCCCAGCGCCGCCACCATGAAGCGCCATCCGAACGGGTTCAAGCCGAAGATCCACTCGCCGACGGCTATCACCCACTTGCCCATCGGTGGGTGCGCGACGAACGCCCCGGCATCGGAAAGCGGGATCGACTGAGGGTCCGCCAGGATCTTCGGGTCGGAGATCGTGCGGTCCGGCCAGGTGCCCTCGTAGCCGAGCCTGAGCAACGCCCAAGCATCCTTTGCGTAGTACGTCTCGTCGAAGACAACGTCGTGCGGGCGGCCGAGGCGCCAGAAACGGGCCGCTCCCGCGAGGACGGCAACGAGTACCGGCCCGACCCAGCCCATGGACTGCGCGACGCGGTACGCCCGCGCCGGACTCAGGCCCATCGCCTCCCAGATCCGGGTTCCCGGCTCCGGGAAGGGCGGGACCAGACGCTCACGCGTGTCGGTCCGCGGGCGCTCGACATACCCGAACCGGCGCAGCCGCCACGTCCAGGGACCGGGCTCCGTCTCCGGCCGGGCTGCGGCGTCCACCTGGTCCTTCGTCGCAATGTCCCTCGTCACCGCGCCATCGTAGGGGCACCTCGGCGGAGGCGATGCGGTGATGCCTTCCGTTCCGATTGCAGGCAGGTGCAGCTCGCCTTCCACGGGCTGTAGCGTTCGAGCAGGTCACGCCAGGTGATGCCGGTGCGGAACTTGCAGACCATGCGTCGATGACCTGACGGTCGCCGGCCCGAGGCCGTCCGGTCCGTGTGGGTGTCGCGGCGGAGCCCGGGGCCCGCATCCCGGTCCCGGGCTCCGTCTGCCCGCTCGCTCGAACTCGGGGTCAGCCCACACCGTTCGGGCGCGGGGCGCGCAGGTGAGCCCGCTGCTTCAATTCCTCCTCGTCGACCAGGGTGAGCATCGGCTGGCCCGGCACGCACATCATGGTCACGACGAACTCGGTCCGCCCGTCCGTCAGGGCGTTGCCGTCCTGGTAGTGGATCACATCGCCGCCCGGCTCCCAGAAAGTCTCGCCGGCCTTGATCACGCGTTCCGGCTCGCCCTCGAGCTCGAAACGGACCGCGCCCTCGGTCACATACCCGAAAGCCGGCCCCGAGTGGCGGTGCGGGGGAACCCCGGGATCACCGGGCTCCCGCCAGACGATGAGAGTCATCGCCGAAGCGCCCTCGGGGATGAAGGGAGGCTTGACGTCCAGCAGCGTTTTCAGCTGCGTCTGCCATACCTCCGACCGTGGCTGCTTGCCGGCCTGGTCTTCCGGTTCCTTGTCCGACACTGCGCTGTACCTCCATACGTCTGCTCGAAACGGAGAAAATGATCGTTGCGCCACTCCATGGGGCCACGGCACAACTCCCGACGGCAGCGGTGTTCGTCGATCCCAGGCTCACACACCCGCTGCGCATCCACTACCGGATCCGCCCGTCTCCTGTGGCGTCGCCGACCGTGTCAGGTGAGTAAGGCACTTCGATCCGCTTGAGCCTGCTGAAGACTCGTGTCGCAGAAGCAGGTCTGGCTGATGTGGGTGCGGCTCTCTCGGGGGATGAGCCGAGCGAGTGGTCGGCCTCGTGGCAGTAACGCTGAGCATCGTTCACACGCCCGGAGCAGGGAGCTGGTTCGTGAGGAGCACACGGTTCATCCTCGAAGGCGACCCCAGCACTCTGCAGGACCTCCGTGACCTGTGGCCGACCCGGCGGTCGTGGGGTGTGTGTCGTGCTGCTGTACCACTACACGCGCCCTGCCGCCTGGCAGGACGTACTCGCCGAAGGGGAGATCCGGGCGTGATGGCCCATCGATCCCAACGACATGCCCGTACTGCCCCGTGTCGTCCACTTCACCAGTGACCCGGACCTGGCGTCCTCCCGGGATCAGCACAGGACCGACCCATACGGATCACCGTTGACGTTCCCGACGAGGACGCACACGAGTGGAGCATGTGGGCTCGGAACAACTTCCCGCCGGACGCCTTCTCCGTCCTCGCGCCGACCCGCTTCGGCGGCAACCCAGATGCTTGGTACGTCACGGAGCGGCCCGTGTCGATGGCGGAGTGGCGAGAGGTGATCGACCTCCACACCGCGGCGCCGCTCTGGGCGCGCCCGTAGCGCTTCACCACACTTCGAGGCCGCGCCGCGCCACTCGGACAAGCTTGGGTCGGTGATGTCGCGGGGGTCGAGGCCGGCGCCCGCAGGCACTCCAGGAGGTCGCGCAGGCTGTACGCGACTCGAACGCCGTCCCCGTCGATGTGCAACTGTCGGCCGACGCCCCAATGGCGGCATCACGATCACTCCGCACTCCAGGGCCAGGATGACCTGGGCCGGATGGCGGCGTATCCGGGGAGGGCGGCCCCGTCCCCCTGGAGACATGGCCTTCGGGGCGGGGACGCTCGGTCCCCCACACCTTCGGCCCCCACCGTGCCACTCCACCTGTTGGGGATCAACAAGGGTTCACTGTGATCACACGGGCCGGGTGTGTACTGCTGCGACCGGAAAGGTTTGCCGGGAAGCTCGCGGCGTCCGGTGCGGTGCATCGCAAGGCGGAGCATCGCCCGCGTACGGGATGTACTCGGGTGATGCGACAACGCGGCGAGGTGCCGTGCCGGGCGGCGGCGCGAGCCGGTGAACCTTTCCGGTCACAGCAGTACGCGTTCCTGGAGCTCCCCGGGCGGGGCGGCGCATCCACGCCGCCCCGCCCCTTCGTCCCCACACCGACCGGGACGGGATGTATCCCCACCGTCCCCCACTGGCCTCTCATGTGTCACAGGTTGGGGGGTCCTCCGGTCGGTTGGTGCAGAGGCCGCATTCCGCGCATGTGCGGATGTGGCATTGCCGAAGAGGAAGAGTGCCCCGTGCCGTACACACCGAACGCCGGCCCCTATGACACTTTGACCCCGGAGAACGCGGTCGTTGTGCTCGTCGACCACCAGATCGGGTTGATGCAGCTCATCGACGACATGGCCCCGGAGACGGCGAAGAACAACGTCATCGGCCTCGCCCGGGCCGCCAAGACCCTGGGCCTGCCCGTCATCCTCACCACCAGTCGCGACTGGGGCCCGAACGGGGCGCTGCTGCCCGAGTTGGCCTCGCTCTTCCCCGAGAACGAGGTCATCCGCCGGCCCGGCGTCATCAATGCCTACCGCTGGCCTGCCTTCCGTGAGGCACTGGAGGCCACCGGCCGCAGGAAGGTCATCATCGCGGCCGTCACCGACGCGACCTGTCTTTCGTTCCCGTCCCTGGACATGGTCCTGGACGGCTACGAGGTGCACGCTGTCATCGACGCCTCGGGCGCCGAGGCGCCCGGTGAGATCGTCCGCGACGCAGTCGTGGCGAACCTTTCGCGGGCCGGAGTGAACATCAAGTCGTGGTTCGGCGTGGTGGCCGAACTCATCGCCGACTGGCGGCGCGACGAGGCCCAGGGCTGGCCGCTCGCCGTCGGGGCGGTCCACGACCACCTGCCCAGCTGGGGCTACCTCTTGGACACCGACATGGCCTACGGGACGGGGCGGATGACCGCGCCCGAATCGTTCGAGGAGGGCCGGTCCGAGCCGACCGTCCGCACGCAGGCCATGGGTACCTGAGAGGCTGAGCCGCCCGGCCGCCCCTGTCGTAGGGGGCGGGTTCCGGGTCGCGGTGTCGCCGCCAGGTCGATGCGATCGAGGGCGCGGATCCAAGGGGCGTCATCGTTGTCGCCGACCCGGCTGGTCCGGGCATGTGGCACGCGTACCAGCACCTGTGGTGGCTCTTCGCAGCGATCGGCCTCGCCAGCAACTGCGTGACCTGCCTGCCTGCCCTGCGGCAAGCGCACGCCAAGGCAGCGCCGGCCTCAAAACAGAGTATGGAGGCTGCCATTGACGCCTCGGCCGGGATCTCCCGGTCCGCGCAGGAGGCCTGACCGCGCCAACGCCCACTGTGCCGGCCGGGCAGCGGCGATGCCGGGTCGGCACGGTGGAGGCACGGTCCGACCGTCAAAATGGTCGAGCCGAGCGGCGCCGGCGCGCCGGCGGCCCCGCTCGCGTTGTCCCTCGGCGTTCGCGGTGCCTTCGATGTCCGCGGTCCATGCTTGTCCTTCCACTCCTGGCCCAGGTAGGGGTAGAAGCCGCTCTCCAGAAACGCGCAACACGCGCTCCCTCAGCGGCGCCGCGTGAGATCTCGCTGGTGAGCGACGACGGCATCGACAGCCGGCGATGCCCCGGCCGCCCGGCACGGCCTCGGTCAGCGCCACCCACGGTTCGCCAGATCCGGGTCCGCCGCGGCTGCGGCCACTGCCAGGGTGATGTCCCTGACCACGCCCAGCTGCTGCTGACGGTCGAGAGCACCGGAGTTGGCGGTCACCTGCACGCGCACGTAGTCGCTCTTGCCACTGGCGGTCGACAGCGCGTCCGACGGCAGTTGATGGATGAACGCGGCGGTGTTGTCACTGAAGAACGGGATCTCCGGCATCTTCTCCCAGCGCATGACCAACTGAGCGAGTTCCGTTGCGAGTGCGTGTTTGTCGCTGACGGGCGTCGGCGAAGGACGGCCGTTATTCCAGCCACATCCCGTCGCGCATGATGACTCTCCCGCGCAGTTCTGGCTCGCCACGCCAGGCGCGCACAGTCCTCGGGACCGCGCGTACATACAGAAAGGAACCCTCTTCCACGCGTGGATCCCACCCGAACTTGTCGGCGAACGCCTCCGCTGCGTCTCCGGGCACCTGCTGGTCCGGGAAGCACTCCGCCTCACCCTGGAGGAGCACCACGTCGAAGACTCTTCCCGTGTCCAGCGTGAGCCGTCGGCCGCGAATCATCGTGGGCTTCGCCACCGCGCCGGGCTGGGGCATCTACGCCTCCATGAGGTTCGCCGTCGAAGGCTTCCACGAGACCCTCCACACCGAACTGGCCCCTCGACATCCACGTGACGCTCGTGGAACCGGACTTCTTCCGCACCGAGTTCCTCGACCCCGCCGGCCTGCACACCGGCCCCGACACCATCGACGACTACGCGCCCACCATCGGCCCGATGCGTGCAGCCGCCGCGAGCCTGAACCACGCCCGGCCCGGCGACGAGGTCAAGGCTGCGCGCCATTGTCGAGATGGCCGCCGTTGCCCGGCCGACCCCGCGCCTCCCGCTCGAAGCCGACACCCTGCAGGCCTTCGACGACAAGCTGACTCCTTCCGCAAGGAGATGGCCGTCCGGCGGTACATCGCCCTCTCCACCGATCACGGCCAGGGCCTGTTCGATAGGTCAGGTCAGATGTCGTGATGGCGGCTTCTTGGTTTGACTGATGCACTCTGCCGCTTCGTGCCTCCGGGCCTCCCGCTCACCTGCCACATGGTGCATATTGCTGCCGTTAGGGTTCGGTCCGTACATATGACTGGCCCGAGGGGATCAAAGAGTGTCCGATCTGGACTTCTACGCACACGTCGCCACGCGCTGCGACGTTTTCGGGACCGGCATCGGATCCAGTCCCGGCGCATGGGAAGCCGCAGTAGGACCGGACTACATCGACGATCCGGGCAGGGTCGGCTACGCCGGGATTACGGGCTGGTGGAGCTCTCCTTCTCGGATGTCGAAGGGCTTCCGTCCTGTTTCGGGATCAGCGTGCAGGTCCACCGGTTGATCCACGGCCTCTCCGTGCCGACCGCTCTGACAGGGAAGTACGGGGAGTTCGCGCCCCGCGTCCGGTTCACAGAATTGCAGGCCGCGATCCTGTCTCTGGGCTGTGCCGTCGAGCCCGACGACCTCTCGGGGGACGTCCACCGCTATCGCGCGGCCGGGTCCGGTGCTCGCATCTTCGTCATTGACGACCCCGACCCTTATGGGGACGGCGACCATGATGCCGATGATCAGGAGGCTCACCGAGCGGGCGACGTGTGGGCATTGAGCGTTTTCCCGGCCTGGTGGGGGCGTGTCGGTTCTGAAGGGAGGCCTTCGTCGTGGGGTGAGAGGCGGCCGAAGGAGGCCAACGGCCAAGGGAGCCATGTATGACGCGGTACCTGATCTCGTTCGATGACGGCGCGATGACCTTCCCCGAGGAGGAGTTGCCCGAGGTGTCCGAGGCCTCGCACGAGGTGGTGCGTAAGGCTCAGGCCGCCGGTGTGTGGGTCTTCGGTGGTGGACTGGAAAGGCAGCAGGCGAGCGTCGTGGCCACCGACGGGACCGTCACCGACGGCCCGTACCCGGAGACCAAGGCGGTGCTCGGCGGGTTCTCGATCATCGATGTGCCCTCACGTGAGGACGCGCTGGAGTGGGCTGCCGAGCTCGCTGCCGGGTGCCGCTGTGCGCAAGAGGTCCGGGAGATCATGCCCGACCCGACCGTCTGATCGAAGACAACCCGCCACGGCTGGGGCCTGGTTCGGAAGTGGCTTGTGACCTGCGGGATCGGCACGCCGCGGGCCTGTGGGCGACGCGGTTGCTCTGATCCACGGTGCAAAGCAGCTCCCGGGCTCGGGTCGGAGAGCGCGCGGTCAGAACCAGTGCAGGCAGTGCGGGGAGCGCTCGGCGCGGAAGAGGGCGTCAGCGAGGGTGGCCGCGCCCGGGCGGTGGGCCCGGATGTGTCCGGCACGCACGAGCGTGCTCGGGGCCGTGCCGCCGAGGTAGACCGAGCCCAGGTCGCTGATGTCCAGGGACAGGTCGGGCTCCCGGTCCGTCGGGACGCAGTCGGCCTTGCTGTCCCGGACGGTCAGCAGGTAGCGGCCGTGCTCGCCGAGGAACGGGTCCTCGACGTCGAGGACGAGCTCGCCGTCCATGAACCAGCCGCGCGCGGTCAGAGCACGCGGGACGTCCAGCAGCCGCACCCAGAGCCAGTCGGTGTCGCCGCTCACCTCACCGGCGCGGAAGTCCGCGAACTGCCAGCGCAGCGGGTGCTCGGGCGGAACGTGCTTGAACACGACCTGAGAGACCAGGTCGTGTCCGAGTACGAACCGGGACAGGGCCGTGAAGACGGCGTCGTCGGTGGCGATGGTCTCGTCGACCGTCAAGGTGGCGGACTCGCCGATCGAGTAGCTGGCGTACCCGTCCGGGTCGCCGTCGGCGTCACGGTGGACGGCGACGTAGCGCGGCGCCGGCGAGATCGGGGGCTGCCCCGCGCGCAAGGCCCACCAGCGGTGCGGCCGGGACAGCGCGCCGGGCTGGGCGCGGCGATACCGGTCGTAGACCTCTTCCAGAATCTCTCCGCACTCGGCACGACGCAGCACCTCGACCGAGTCGTTGTCAGAGCCGGCCGCCGGTGCGTCGGCCACTGTGCGCGCCCGGGGAACGGCGAGGGCGGCCTCGTGGCGCGGCACCGTCAGCCGCGCCGTGTAGGTCGCCGGTCCGTAGCCGAACCTGCCGTAGACCGGGGCCTCAGAGGCCAGCAGCACGGAGAGGAACTCCCCGCGGGCCCGCAACTCGGCGAGCTGATGCCGCATCATCGCGCTGAGCACACCCTGGCGCCGGTGCGAGGGCAGGACGCCGACGGCGGTCACCCCGGCGGCCGGGGCGAGGATCTCACCGGGCAGGGTGAGCTCGAAGGAGTGCGCGGCGGCGGTGCCGACGGGCCGCCCGTCCGCCGTCAGGGCGAGCAGGCAGCGGTCCGTCTCGAGCGCCGACCACCAGAGCCCGCCGCCCTCGATCGGGGTTTCCGGGAAGCGCCCGAACGCGGCATGGACTGTGTCGACGAAGACGTCAAGGTCCTCATCGGTCGTGGAACGAATCTCCATTTGCCGCCGCCTCCTCGAAACACCGGCACCACGACTCGTGGTGTCAGGCCAAAGTGCAGCGTTGACCCGTGGCCGGAGCAAGCGAATTACGACCGGGCCAGCAGCCGAGTCGGTGGCCGGCGCCCCGTCGTGGACGCCCGGCAGACGACGCATGATCCTCGCCTGCCGCGCCGAAGGCCCTTCGATCCGCGTAATCGCCGCCGGAGTCGGCGTCTCAGTCGGCTCGTACACAAGATTCTCTCAACCCCACCGACAGCTAAGCCTCGATCCACCGAGTGGCTCGCTTGCTGTGGATGAGCAATCAAGAAGAGGTGCCTGCTGACCTGCGATGATGGGAGTTCTGACGCTTCCAGCACGCACAATCAGCAAGGCACCTCGTAGATGCAAGTTTCCCATACTCCGGCAGCGGTCTCCGCTGCGTTCGATGACCCGAACCTGATCGCGTATGCCGGGCTGCTGCCGGTGCTGCGGCTGGCCGAGCGGTGCGGGCTGTCGCGGTTGGTGGCCGAGAAGGTGAAGCTGACCGGCGCGAAGAACGGGGCTGGGGCTGCGGCGGATGCCAAGGTCACCAGCATTGTGGGCGGCATGGCCGCGGGTGCGGACAGCATCGACGACCTTCACGTCCTGCGGCACGGCGCGATGCCGGCCGTGTTCGCAGGTGCCCGTGCCCCGTCCACGCTGGGCACCTTCCTTCGCTCGTTCACCCACGGTCACGCCCTCCAACTCCACGCTGTCCACCGCCGGTTCCTGGCCGCACTGGCCGCGCACACCCCCTTGTTGCCGGGCTCGGACGAGATGGCGTTCATCGATGTCGACTCCACCCACAAACGCGTCTACGGGCGGGCGAAACAGGGCGCCGAGTACGGCCGGTTCAAGGGCATCCGCACCCTGCACCCGCTGCTCGCCACGGTCTGCACCCCGCAATCGAGGCCGGTGATCGCCGGCGTGCGGATGCGACGCGGCAAAGCAGCAGACTCCCGCGGCGCCCCGAAATTCGTGAGCGAGGCCCTGGCCACCGCCCGCGAGGCCGGCTGCACCGGGACCCGAATCCTGCGGGCCGACTCGCAGTTCTACAACGCCGGTGTGATCGCCGCCTGCCACCGGGCCGGAGCCCACTTCTCGCTCACCACCAGCATGAACCCCTCCATCAAACGAGCCGTCCACAGCATCCCCGACGAGGAATGGCAGCACATCAGTTACCCGACCGCGGTGCCCGACCCCGCCACCGGTGAACTCATCTCGGACGCCGAAGTCGCCGAGATACCCCAATACACCGCCTTCGCGAGCCGCAAAAAGAGCGAGCAGATCACCGCCCGGCTGATCGTGCGCCGGGTCCGTGACCTCGCCAAACCCGCCGTCGTGGGTGAACAGGGCGAGTTGTTCCCCGTCTGGCGCTACCACCCCTTCTTCACCGACCAGCCCGCCGCAACCCTGCAGGCCGAGCGGGAACACCGCCACCACGCCGTGATCGAGCAGGTCATCGCGGACACCAAAGCCGGCGCCCTGGCCCACCTGCCTTCCGGGCACTTCCACGCCAACGCCGCCTGGCTCACCCTGTGGGCGATGACCTACAACCTGCTGCGGGCCACTGGCTCCCTGACCTCCGCCTTCCACGCCAAAGCCACCACCGCCACGATCCGCACCCACCTGGTCCACGTTCCGGCCCGGATCGCCCGCTCCGCCCGCCGCATCACCCTGCACCTGCCACACAACTGGCCCTGGCAGCACGCCTGGACACACCTCTTCCACACCGTTCACGGCCCACCCGGCTGACGCGAACAGCCCCTACCCGACCCGCCCGCCGCCAGGGCCCAACCGGAACCGAACCCGTGGAAAAGCTGGGCAGACCAGCGACTACAACCTGCCCATACCCGAGCGCCGACCTGAAACCGGCTCGAAACCGGTCACAAGATCACTCCCCAAACCACGTCGGTGGATCAAGGCTAAGACAGCTGCCTTGCACCCTCAAGAGCCTGGATCCTCATCCGCCGGGCCAAGTCCATCGGCCCGATGCCGAACAGGCGTGACACAGCGGCGACTTGAGTGATTACGGCTGCAGGGGGCAAGGCCTGCGCGACCGGAGTGACCTCCTCCAGCACGGACATCAGCTCGGGCAGCCCAGGGCCTCGGCGCAGTCGGATGTGGATGACGGTAGAAGTGTCCGGCTCCTTCACGATCCGCCTCTCTCGCCCGGCGCAGCCTCGGCCACTGAGTCCACTCGAGGATGTGATGATCTTGCATCGTGTCCCGTGGAGATCTGACGGACGAGCAATGGGCCGTGCTGGAGCCGCTGTTGCCCCAGGGGAAGAAGCCCGGCGATTCCCGCAGTTCGAGGCCGTCCTGGAGCGCATCTGAGTACCCCGGCTGAGGCCGGGCCGCCCCCGGGTGCGCCCGCGGCGGGTACGGGCAGACAAGGCGTACGCCTCCCGCAAGAACCGCGCCTCCCTGCGCCGACGCGGCATCCGGTGCACCATCCCGGACAAGGCCGACCAGGCCGCGAACCGCAGGAAGCGAGGCTCGCACGGCGGCCGGCCACCGAAGTTCGACAAGACCGACTACAAGGCGAGACATGCGGTCGAGTGCGGCATCAACCGTCTGAAGCGGCACCGGGCCGTCGCCACGCGATACGACAAACTTGCTGTCCGCTACGAAGCGACCGTGCTGGTCGCCGCCAGCAACGAATGGCTGCAACCGGCACGTAACCACGTCTCAAGCCCACACCGCTTTGACCACGGCGTGGCCCGCCGAAGCCGCCCGCCCGTAGAACCCTTGGAGGTCCCTGTGATGGTCGAGGAACTCCTGCCTGTCCTGCGCCTCGTCTCGGCCGTGGTAGCGAAGCTTGGCACTGGCGACGTTCCACAGCTCGTCGAAAGAGACAGTCGCGAGGAAGTTTGCGGCCTGTGCCACCCCGGGTGGCTCCAGAATCATCAGGGGCGGGTTGGAGGGGTCGGCTTCGGCGCTGTGTGCCACGGGGCGGCCACCGTAAATCGGCAGCCTCCACAGCTTGTCGGCGTCTGCTTCGAGGGCATGGGCAGCGGCGTAGAGGTCATTGACGTCGTCCCAGATCTTGTCGATCGAGTCGGCGATACCTGCCGCGTATTCGTCGGGGTGGTTGTCCCAAGCCGTCCACATGAACGCCGCAAGCCAGGTGTGGTCGTCCCGGATCTCGGACTCCGCGACGGCGCGAAGGTGTAGGTGGATGCTCACGGCGACGAGTCCTTCTGTCCGTTTGGCCCGCCTGTCGGGCCGAACGGACAGAACTTACTCGACGGCAATGACGGCGAGATGTCCCCTCTCCTAACGCGGGATGCCCGGCGTTGCCAGGACGCACTCCGACACCCAAGCGCCGTGTGCCGTCGAGATCGACCGCTGCGGACAGGTAGCCATCCGTACGGGACTTTCGCAACAGGCCTTAGCTTGATCTTTAACCTGTGCGGCGTGGGCGCGGGATTGTTGACTTCTTTGTGCGTCGCTTTGTGGGGTCGGGTGTGGCGATGGTGTGCACGTCATAGCGTGTAGGTGGCTGGTTGTTCCTGCGGCCGGGTGGCCGTCCCGGGCCGGGCCGAGAGGATTTCGGTGCTTCGGCTGGGCAGGCGGCCTTCGGGCGGAGGTGCCGAAAGTTGCGGCGGACTCGTGCGGGAGTGAGTCTGTCGGGCGGGGCCGGTCTTTCCCACGGCCTTCGGAGGTCTGCCGCCAGATGATCTATTCCAAGGGGTCAGTGATCGTAGGCGATCAGTGAGCGTAGGACGGAGTCCACGACCCATTCGTCGTCGCTCCACACCGAGGTGGTGGTGGCCAGGATCCGGTTGACGCTTCGCATCAGACCGGCGGCCTTGCGCAGCCGCTTGTTGTAGCCGGCCTGCTGGGGCAGGTAGGGGAAGAGGTGGCGCAGGTGGGCACGGGCATGGCGGAGCCATTCGGCCTCGGAGGTGTAGCCGAGTATGGCCTGCATCGTGGCGACGGTGACCAGTTCGGCATCGCTCAGGCGGGGCGTAATGCCGACCGGCGGGCGCCACGGCGCCAGGTCGGGATGCTCCTTCAGCATGTCGTCGGTCGTCGCATAGAGTGCTGTCGCGAGGGTGTCCACGTCGTTCGTCACAAAACGATCTTGGACACCCTCGTTCTCGTCTCCGCAGGCACCCCTTGGACCACACCACCAGGAGGAACCAGTGTCATACCCGCAACTGCTCACCCCCGAGGAGAAGCTCGCCGACGCGAAGAAGCTGTTGAGCCTCCCGCGTATCGTCGTGATCTGCGGCTCCACCCGCTTCATGACCGAGATGAACGAGGCCGATCTGCGGGAGACCAAAGCTGGAAAGATTGTCGTCAAACCGGGCTGTGACATGAAGTCGCCGCACGAACTTTGGTCCGATCCTGTCGAGGCCGAGGCGCTGAAGGTTCGACTCGACGATCTGCACCGGGCGAAGATCCGGCTCGCTGATGAGGTGCTCGTAGTCGGCGACTACATCGGAGACAGCACCCGAGCCGAAATCGCCTACGCCCGGTCGCTGGGCAAGCCCGTGCGGTTCACGCACCCCGAAGTCGACCCTGCCGCCTGACCGCCCGCTGCCACCTCGACAACCAGGGCCGGCAGCCCGCCGCCTGACCGTCTCGCGGTGGCTTCGGCCGCCGCCCACCCCACACCCTCCGCAGGCATCCCTTGGGATTGATCATCTAGTGGGCGGGCGAGCCGGAGCTGTGTGAAGACGGTAAGGATCAGCCAGGTCCAGCGGTCGGCGGCTTCAGGGGTGCGGATCTTGGGGCAGGTCCAGCCCAGGGTCTGCTTGAAGAGGCGGAAGGTGTGTTCGATGTCGAAGCGCCGCAGGAATGCCTGCCGGAGCAGGTCGACGTCGGCTTCGGTGGCATCGGTGCCTGACCACCACAGCCAGACCGGCTTCGGTGTCGCGCCGCTGGGCAGGTACTCGACCTGAAGAGGGATCACGGTGCCCTCGATCACCGGTAGCACGCCAAGCTGGGCGGTCCAGGCCGAGCGATGGGTCAGTCTGGGATGGAGCCGGTCCCAGGCCCGTGCGGTGGCGGTGCCGTAGGGACGGGTCTGGGTCACCGTCTGCGCGTCCGGTGGGTTCCAGGTGGTCGGGTCACCGAAGACGAACTCGCCGTCGTGGCGGGGCGGCCGACCCCGGACACCGGGCTCGCGGCACGGGACCGCACGTCGCAGGACACGGTCCGAACGCATCCGTCCCAGCACCTGCACCGGCAGGTCCTTCAGCAGGAAGGCCGGACGCGGCACCTCGTGGCCGGCGTCCACCACGATCAGGATGTCCGGGTCGCCGTCCTTCCACTGCCCGGCTGTGATGAGCCGTTCGACCAGCTCGCGCATCTGCCCGGCGGTAACAGTGGCGGCGTCGTCACCGGGTGCCAGACGCAGCGCGTCCAGCGGTGCGGTCCAGGAACTGCGGCCCGTCTCCAGCGCGCAGACCACTGAATACGGCCAGCCGGGAACGGGAATGTGCTGGTCCTTGCCCCGTCCGTAGGTGAGGCACAGGGTCCGCTGCGATGAGGTGTGGGCGCTGGGCCGCAGCCAGCAGGTCAGATCGGCGGCCAGGACCAGCCGGCCGTCCGCCGCCCGGGGCAGCGGCACCGTGGCCAGGGCTCGTCTCAGCCGGGCGACATCGACCCGGCCCCCCAGGCGGTGGCGCAAGTGCATCGAGCACCGGTTGCCATCGTGTCCGATTGCGATCCGAGAAGCCCACCCGAGTCTCAAGACAGCGCCGGGCCAGGTCGCCGGTGACTCGTGCGAGCGCCACGTGGACAGCCACTTGCGGCTGCGCCTGTGCCATCACAAGGGACTCGTGCACCTGGTCTCGGCACGTCACCACAACCGGTGCCTTGGCCGCACTCCGCTCGTACCGCTCGATGGCACCCAGCAGGCCAGCGGCTCGGCTGTCCAGAACGGGAAGCACGGCTGCGAGCTCGTCCAGCCCATCAATGACCGGCAGCACCAGGTCCTCGGCCACCACCAGTTCGGCGTCTCGCTATTCCAGCCGGTAGACGGAGATCAGGTGCGAGATCAACCAGGCACGCAGCTCGCCGCCCGGCCATGCTGCCGCCGTCAGTCGTACAGGAACTCTCTCACCGGGTTGGCGTCGATCAGCCAGTTGCAGCAGCAGTGCCAGTACCAGGATGGTCTTGCCAGTCCCCGCGTCGTTGCCCAACACCGTTCCCGAGGTGCCATGGGGCGAGGTCTGAGTGCCTGTGATCACGAGGCGACCTGGGGACAGCCGCTGGAAGAAATCAGCAACCGTCTCCAAGGTTCCTGCCGCAGACGTACTGAGCACTCCGGATGTACTGACCACGGTGAAGGGCAGGTCGATACGGCCGTTGAGGGCGGAGCTTCCTCCTCCGAGCAACTGCCGGTACTCCGCGCTTTCGAGACGTATGACCGACTGCGTCAGCGACTGAGCGACCAGCTCCCCCGTTCGCTGTACGCACGCGGCTCGCACCGCGACCGCGAGTCCTGCGACACCGGCGACCGTGCCGACAACACCGACACCAAGAGACAGCACCCCGGCGGGATCAGAACTCTCGACCTTCACCTGCGGCAACATCCACCACGTCAGAGCGATGCCCGCGAGGATGACCACCACAGTCGCGACCACACCCGCACTCGATTTCTTACTTCCCCCAAGCATCATGAACGACATACTGTTTGGCAGGTGGGGCGCCGGACACCCCCTTCCCCGGACTGTGACTTCGCTGCAGCGACACCGGCGCGACGGCCGTCACCGCGCCGACTGAACACGCACCGGCCTCCACTGCCGGCACCCGTCTGCGACTCCGTTCCCCGCGCCGTGCTCGCCGTATCGCACCCGGCTCCAGCGGAAGGCACGGCGCGCCTCGAATCCGAGCGTGTAAGGTTGCCGCGGTTCCGTGGCAGCGGTTGGTCGCGTGGGAGTCGACGCGCACGGACCGTGTCGGAGGTGGTTCGGGTGGAGTTGGCCACGGCCTTCAACGACGCTTGGCACCAGCAGCCGGATCCGGCGGGCCGGCCCGACGGTCATCGACCGTCGAACTCGCAGTGGGTGCTCGTCTCGGCCCTGTGGTTGCTCGCCGCGTGGACGCCGGAATCCACACCCGGCTGGGCGTCTACGCTCGTACTCAACGAGACCAGTGACCGCCGCGACGAGCCATGGCCGGCTCCGCCCGGGCAGCTTGCCGCGATCGCGGACCTGCCGGAGGTCACGGACGCTGTCCCATACACCAGCATGTTGTCGAAGGACGACCACTCCACGCCGCCCGAGGAACTGGTCTCGCTCATCGCCGGGGCGGCCCACGTCCACGACGCGCGTCGGACGTCGTTGGTGCGGTACCTCGCGGACGAGGCAGCCGGCCGGAAGGGCGATCTGCTCCGCCTCACCACGACCGACGACGACCCAGCCCTGCACCTGTTGCACCGGGATTACTCCGGGACAGTGCGGATCACCCTCGCGCCGGCGCCGACGGTGCAGCAGCCGCCGGTCATCGCGGACGACGGCGCCGACGGCGCCATCCGTACCCGGATCTCCTGTCTCGCCACGCTTCTGAGCGATCTCCTCATGGTGAACAACAACAACTCCGTCGACTTCCGGTTCCGGATCGGCACGCTCCCCGAAGACGGCTCGCAGGATGAGGACCGCCTCGCCGCCGCCACCCGCTGGTGGTCGGCCACCCGCGAGGACGCCGAGGAGTACGCCGAGGAAGAACCGACGTTTCGCCCGATCACGTTCACCGAACTGCGGACGTCGCTCGGCAACGACGCCCGGCTCTCCCTCGTCGACATCTGGGACGGCTCGTGGAGCGGCATCGACGAGATGCCCGAGATTCCGGCCGGCCACGTCGTGACCCATCTCGTCGACGACCTGGTCGACGTCATCGAGGGTCGGCTGGGCGGCGCGCTCGTAGCGGTGAACGGGTACCTGCCCACCGGGTGGCCGCCGGCGGACCCGACCGACGAGGACGACGACGGCGAGTACACGTACGTGCTGTTCGTCCGCGGCAATGAGGTGGGCGTCCTTGACATCGACCGGGCCTGCTGAACGCGTAACCAAGTGTCGGCGCAAGGTGTTCCGCGATCGCGCTCAATGTCGCGATCGGCAGAGCCGGTGTTGGTTCGTCGGTGTTTGCGTAGCCGTCTCGTGGGGGTTCGTGGACGGTCGGCGTGCGCGAGATCCGCGAGGCGGAACCGAGTGCGAGGATCCGCACCAGCAGTAGGTGCGGGCCGTCGCTTCTTCCGGTCCGGATCGGTCGTGACAGCGACGGCTCGGGTCCGGCCGTCGAGCGGTCGCCTGCGCCCGCCGCTTGCAGCCCTGACGAGTTGGTGCGTGACAGCGGCTGAAGCAGGGGTGACCTGTTCATGGGCCGCGGTTCGGCCGCTGCCACGCACCAACCCGTAAAGGTCTCCAGGGTTTGGGGAGTCCTCACTTCCGGACTGACGGTAGCGGTAGCGGATTCAGTGGTCGTCACGGGGTTCCCCGGGGTCGCCAGTACCTCCGCCCAGGTCTCCCGCAGCTGCAGCGTGCGCTCCTGGCATGCGGCGTCCCAGCAGGCCATAAGTGTCGCGTCGGTTGCCCTCTTCGCCGGTTCAGGGTGGACCTCGACCGGGATCCCGGCGGGTGTGCACTTCAGGGTGCAGGGACGGGTGTCTCGCGGGGACCCTCCGCACGCGGTCAGCAGCGCCAGAGCAGCCAGGGGTATCGCCGACGTTGTGTCTCACGCCGGCTCCTCGGCAACCGCCCGCGTCATGACCAATGGCCACTCATGCCGGAACGGCAGCCGCGCCACGCCACTCGACCTGAACAGTCGCGTGCCGTCGCCTCCCCAGTAGCTGAGTCAGGACAAGAGCCGGGATCGGCCGCGACGCCGCCAACCTGCTTCTGGACGCAGCGAGGGGAGCGTCAACACGTCCGCGAAGGCGGCGCGTTGCCCGCCCAGGCCGGTTACGTGCCCGAGTACCCGCCTGGGCGCGTTCGGGTGTACGCCGGCAGCTGATCCACACCCAAGGGAGGAGGAGGGACACCATGACCGAGCCCATCACCACCAGCCCACACAACTGCGGCGCCGTGGAGTCCGGCCTGGCGATCCTGCCGGTGGTCGCCGATCGCCGGGCCGATCGCCCGGGCCACCGGCTCGTCACCGGGCCGCCTCCTGGACGAGCCCCTGTTCTGGCTGGGGCACCACTGCTCGTGCGCCCAGAGCGAGGAGGTCGAAGAACTGCTGGGCGCGGAGATTCGCCCGTTCGGGCGTGATCAGATGCGCACTGCGGCCTGGAAGCTGCCAATGGTGTTCATCGACTCGTAACGGACGTAGGCGCCCGGGTAAGGAGCGTGGAGCACGGTGTTGTTGCCCGCGTAGAGCCCGACGTGCGAGGTGTTGTTGAAGAAGACCAGGTCGCCCGGCTTCAGCTGGCTGCGCGCGATGCGGGTGCCCTGGTTGATCTGGGTGTACGTGGTGCGGGTGATCTGTGCACCGGCCTGGGCGTAGGCCCACTGGGTCAGGCCGGAGCAGTCGAAGGAGTTGGGGCCGGTGGCGGAGCGGACATACGGCTTGCCCACCCGCGTGTCGGCGGCCTGCAGGGCGGCGGCGCCGAGGGCGGAGGCGGGGACCTCGTTGCCGAGGTCGACCCGGTCGCCGGCAGCGCGGCTGGCACGCTGGTCGTCCTGGCGCATCTTCTCGCGCTCGGCGGCGGTCAGAGTGTTGAGCAGGCGCTGCGCCTCGGCCAGCTTGCCCTGGAACTTCCTCTTGTTCTCGCCGAGCGCCTTGCGGACGTCCACGAGGTCGCCCAGCTTGTCCTGGGCCTCCTTGCGCTGCTGCGCGAGGGCCCGCTGCTTCTCCTGGATCTTCTCCAGCGACTCGGTCTGCTTGGCCGTCAACTGGTCGAGGGCCGAGGCCTCGTCGAGGAAGCTGTCCGGGTCCGAGGCGAGGAAAAGTTGCACGGACGGATCGATGCCGCCGGAGCGGTACTGCGCGGCAGCGAGCGAACCGAGGCCGCTGCGGAGCGTGTTGAGTTCCTGCTGACCGCGGGCCACCTTGTCCTGCAGCGCGCCGATCTGCTTTTCGAGCTTCTGCTGCTGCTCCTTGGCCCCGTTGTACTTCTCGGTGGACTCCTCCGCCTCGTGGTAGAGCTTGTCGACCTTCGCCTTGACCTCGCTCTTGGTCGGCTTAGGGTCGGCGTGGGCAGCCTGGGAGGTCAGAGCCACCGCAGCGGCGGCGGTCGCGGTGAGCACGGTCACGCGGGTGCGGCTCGGCTGCTTGGGACGACGGTGTGACGCCACTAAGGCGAGCTCCTTCTTCCTCGAGCCGCCTACCGGGCTATGGGGGGGTGAATCCCCGGCTCCGCGCACGTCACGGACTCGGCGGTTCCTTCGCCGCCACCCCGGATGGGTGATCAATCGTGCGAAGGTTCGAGACCCGACCCTAGTGACCATCTTGTGACCAGTTCAATCCTCACAGGATGAATCTCGTCACACGAGGTACATCCTTTACTCACATCACACGGCGTGTAGCGGCGACTTGACACCCCGTTCCGTAATCTCCGGCACATCGCAACAAGTCTCACTAGTGACCTGAGTCGGAGATTCATCGCCAGTCCGGCACATGTCGTCCCGGTCCAAGGATTCCGCCGATGCCGGCAACTGATGCCCAGCGGGCTGTGCTTGAGGAAGGCCGTGCGAAAACCTCGGTTCGCCGGGCTGACCAGGGGGCTCACTTGACGTGGTCTGGCCGCACGTTGGTACTCACTTGATGAGGCCGCCGCGCATTCGGGAACGGCGGATGCGGCCGCGGAACGGGATTACGGGGGCTGCCTGGCCGGTCTCTACGACCCGGGGGTGGTCGTTGGCGGAGCGATTGGTGGAGGCGGTGCCAACGGAGCAGCGTCGCCGGGGTGACGAGGAAACTGCCCCAGCGCTCCCTGGGAGCAGACGCGACCGGGCCCGGCAGGACCCGGTCGCCCGGTTCCAACTGGGTCCTACCGACTTGGTATTGGAGACGCCGCCGTCTGGCCGTTGAGCCGAAACCTACGGGGCCTAGGGGCGCAACGATGCCGGAGCCTGCGCCGCATCTCGGCAGCTACCGCCCGTCCCTCGCGCTGGAGCTGCCGTCCGGGTCCCCTTTCCGGGCGCCCGCAGCATGCTTGTGAGCCCGGTTGACGGTGGAATCCACCGAAACCGTCCGCTCCAGGCGGCCAACCGCACCGTCGCGGACTGAACATGCTTCAGCAACCGGGCCCACGTCCCATCGGCCTCCCACCGGGCGAACCGCTCGCAAACCGCCTGTCACGGCCCATACCGCTCTGGCACCGCCGCGGAGCCCCAGTCCGTAAACGCCACAACACCCCGTCGATCACCTGCCGGTAATCCCTCCCCGGCCGCCCCCGACCATCCAGCACCGGCAGGCGCGCTGCACAAGATCGGCGTCGGCTTCCTGATACTTGAACATGTTCAAACTCCGTGCCAGGGTACGGCGTGGGTTCTCGAGTCCACCGGTCGCGCACGCGGCCTGCGGAACCCGCTAGGGGTGGAGTGTGTTGCGTTACTCTCGTACTGGGCTGATCTTGCTCGCCATGGCCTTTGCTCTCACGGCCTGCGGCAGGTTCACGGTCATGCCGCCGCCCGACGGCGAACCGGCCGTTCTGAAGCCGGCCGAACTTGCGACCACGTGGACCGACGCCGACGGCGGCACCCTCACGCTGAAGCAGGACGGGACGTTCATCGCCGATAAAATCTGCGTCGCCGTCAGCTGGTACGACAGTTTGACCTGGTCCGGAACAGGCACCTGGGAGCAAGGCTCCAACAAGAAGCAAAGCTTCGTCGGTGTGACCTTCGACGCCGCTCACTCCTTCGACGCCTATCACCCCGAAAAGAGTGAGCGGCGGCCCGACTCCTACGCCGCCTTGAGGCAAGGCAAGGTCCTGAAGCTCTGGGTCGCCGTCGGCGATCCGGACAACGATTATCCGAACTGCGTCCTGACCAGCCCGGCGAGCTGACCCGGCTGCCGCGTGGGCGGGTGAGCTGCACATGGTCCGGCACCGCAGATGAGCGGTTTTAGCCTTGATCCACCGACGTGGTTTGGGGAGTGATCTTGTGACCGGTTTCGAGCCGGTTTCAGGTCGGCGCTCGGGTATGGGCAGGTTGTAGTCGCTGGTCTGCCCAGCTTTTCCACGGGTTCGGTTCCGGTTGGGCCCTGGCGGCGGGCGGGTCGGGTAGGGGCTGTTCGCGTCAGCCGGGTGGGCCGTGAACGGTGTGGAAGAGGTGTGTCCAGGCGTGCTGCCAGGGCCAGTTGTGTGGCAGGTGCAGGGTGATGCGGCGGGCGGAGCGGGCGATCCGGGCCGGAACGTGGACCAGGTGGGTGCGGATCGTGGCGGTGGTGGCTTTGGCGTGGAAGGCGGAGGTCAGGGAGCCAGTGGCCCGCAGCAGGTTGTAGGTCATCGCCCACAGGGTGAGCCAGGCGGCGTTGGCGTGGAAGTGCCCGGAAGGCAGGTGGGCCAGGGCGCCGGCTTTGGTGTCCGCGATGACCTGCTCGATCACGGCGTGGTGGCGGTGTTCCCGCTCGGCCTGCAGGGTTGCGGCGGGCTGGTCGGTGAAGAAGGGGTGGTAGCGCCAGACGGGGAACAACTCGCCCTGTTCACCCACGACGGCGGGTTTGGCGAGGTCACGGACCCGGCGCACGATCAGCCGGGCGGTGATCTGCTCGCTCTTTTTGCGGCTCGCGAAGGCGGTGTATTGGGGTATCTCGGCGACTTCGGCGTCCGAGATGAGTTCACCGGTGGCGGGGTCGGGCACCGCGGTCGGGTAACTGATGTGCTGCCATTCCTCGTCGGGGATGCTGTGGACGGCTCGTTTGATGGAGGGGTTCATGCTGGTGGTGAGCGAGAAGTGGGCTCCGGCCCGGTGGCAGGCGGCGATCACACCGGCGTTGTAGAACTGCGAGTCGGCCCGCAGGATTCGGGTCCCGGTGCAGCCGGCCTCGCGGGCGGTGGCCAGGGCCTCGCTCACGAATTTCGGGGCGCCGCGGGAGTCTGCTGCTTTGCCGCGTCGCATCCGCACGCCGGCGATCACCGGCCTCGATTGCGGGGTGCAGACCGTGGCGAGCAGCGGGTGCAGGGTGCGGATGCCCTTGAACCGGCCGTACTCGGCGCCCTGTTTCGCCCGCCCGTAGACGCGTTTGTGGGTGGAGTCGACATCGATGAACGCCATCTCGTCCGAGCCCGGCAACAAGGGGGTGTGCGCGGCCAGTGCGGCCAGGAACCGGCGGTGGACAGCGTGGAGTTGGAGGGCGTGACCGTGGGTGAACGAGCGAAGGAAGGTGCCCAGCGTGGACGGGGCACGGGCACCTGCGAACACGGCCGGCATCGCGCCGTGCCGCAGGACGTGAAGGTCGTCGATGCTGTCCGCACCCGCGGCCATGCCGCCCACAATGCTGGTGACCTTGGCATCCGCCGCAGCCCCAGCCCCGTTCTTCGCGCCGGTCAGCTTCACCTTCTCGGCCACCAACCGCGACAGCCCGCACCGCTCGGCCAGCCGCAGCACCGGCAGCAGCCCGGCATACGCGATCAGGTTCGGGTCATCGAACGCAGCGGAGACCGCTGCCGGAGTATGGGAAACTTGCATCTACGAGGTGCCTTGCTGATTGTGCGTGCTGGAAGCGTCAGAACTCCCATCATCGCAGGTCAGCAGGCACCTCTTCTTGATTGCTCATCCACAGCAAGCGAGCCACTCGGTGGATCGAGGTTTAGTCGATCGTGTCCCCCTCCCCGGCACTATCCAGGGCTGATCCCCTCCATCACGGCATGGGGAACTGTCTGCCGCGCATGTCAGCGACAGTGTCCAGCTGGGCCCGGACTGCCTCGGCAGTGGGAATGGACCCGGCAGCGCTGCCGGCCGGCACCGAAGATGACCCGGTAAGGCCCAGGGACACTGTCCGCTCCGTACCCCCATCCTCGCCGGCCACAACGTGCTGCCGCCCACGTACCTCGAGCGCGCCGCGCCGTTCGCGAGTTCCAGAACCACTTGGCTCTGTCAGCGTTGATCAATGTCCGCGAGAAGCGGCTCCGCGCAGCGTGATGTTGATCGGGTGATACCGATGGCTCGGTCGCCCTGTCATGCCGAAGAGAGGTTGACGCTATGCGGCGTCGAGCGCATGCAGCAGGCGCCGTTCGTCGTGGTCGGAAAGTCCCGCGCGCCGTGGCCGTTCCGGGTCTCTGGTCAGTTCCCATGCAAGGGTGTCTGCGAGTGTCTCGGCCAGAGGTCGCGAAACGAGCCCCGCGGCTCTGGCCGTACTGCCGTCCCGCGAATTGAAACCGGCGTACTCCGGCAGGGGCAGCCACAGAGGCAGGGACCGCTCGCCCATCCATGGCGCGACGTTGTGGGCAAGTAGCCACTCTTGGCCGACCGCCACGACCGAGCCGCGGTGATCCGCCACCTCGCGGGCCGTCGCCAGGTGCTCGGGCAGGGAGAGCGTCTCGCCGACGACGTCGAAGACCCCGCCCAGGCCGCCCTCGCCGGCTTCGATGAGCCACGTCGCCACATCGCGAACATCGATCACCTGCGTCATCAAGGCAGGCACGTCGGGCACCAGTACGCTGCCATCGTTGGCAGCCGGTCGGGAGAACCGCAGCGGCCAGTATCCGGTGCGGTCGAAGATGTCTCCTGGACCACCGATGAGCCCGACGCGGGCGATGAGTGAACGGTCAGGACCGAATGCGTTCAACACGTGTCGTTCGCACGTGACCTTCGCCTGCCCGTACGTTTCCATGGTCTCCATCACGTCCCCGGCAAGTGCTGGAAGCAGGGCAGCGCTCTCATCATGTCCGGGTGTGGTGTGATCGGCATACACGTTCACCGATGAGACGAAAAGGAACGATCCGACGCAGTCGGCGAGAGCTGCGGTTGCGCGCCCGACGTGCCCCGGCTGACGGGACACGTCGATTACCACGTCCCACTCGTCGCGGGCGACCTCGCCGTAGGCATCGGCGCCGTCCCGGTCAGCCCACTTGAACTCCACGCCGCGCGGAACAGCCCCCGACTCGCCGCGAGCCAGGCAGGTGACGTGGTGTCCGCGTCCCAATGCCATCGTCGCGATGTAGCCGCCAAGCCAGGCGGTGCCGCCGAGAATGAGAAATCGCATGCGGACAGTAGATTCCGGCCTGCAGAGTCCTCGGAAGGCGGTTCGCCGACGGCGTAGCGCCGCATCGAAGTCTCGGCCACACCACATCATGCGTCTCATGCCGCGAAGCGGGCCGCCGGCTCGCACACGGCTGCTGGCGCACCCGCGCTTCCACATGTGCTTCACGCCCACGAGGTCGTCCCGGCTGAACCAAGTCGAGTGCCGACTTGGGCTCTTGGCAGGCAAACGGACACGCCGAGGTGTTCATAAGAACTCTCCCGCGAGCCACTCCTCGACCCCCGGCCCGCTTCAACCGTGACCACGCCGGCTGCCCCACACACGACTTTTCCCGGCGGCTTCTGCTCCGGACCCTGCCCCAGCCGGATCCTCCCGGACTGGGTCATCTTCGGCGGTGGATCCGGCATCCGCGCCCGCCCGCTTGACACCACATGGCTCACCGGTCTGATCGCAGTCTCCCGGCCGGCAGGCGCAGTTCCATTCGTGAAGCAGCTTGGATCCGTCTGGGCCCGCGACAACACGTCGGACATCAAGGGCGGACATCCCGACAATTGGCCGGAAGAGCTCCGCATCCGCGAGTACCCGGCGGTCATCCGGTGACCCGGTCGTCATGCCTCAGGGGCAGGTCTCATGTCCGTACGGTCAACCTCTTCGAGGTCGAGTTCATGCGGCCGCCAGGTTTGTGACTGCGTACGAAAAGTGCAACTTGCCGTGATTCGCGCGGTTCACGGCTGGCAAGTCCGTGCCATGGCAAGGACTTGCCTTCATCAGGCCTTCTCGTCGGCGTTACCGGCCGATAGACCCATGGCATGTTCTCCCCCTCTCAGGCTTCCGCCTTCCGGCGCAGGCGCTGGCAGCTGCTCTCTGCCGCCACCGCGGTGCCGCTGCTGGCGTCGGGGCTTGCAGTTCTGCAAGCGCCCGCACAAGCCGCTCCGAGCAAACCCACCGTTCCCGCCAAGCCCTCGGCGACCCACAAGGTCACCCTGGTCACTGGCGACGTCGTCACGGTCACCACGATGGCCGACGGCAAGCAGACCGCCGACGTCGACCGGCCCGACAGCGCCGTCGGCGGCGTAAAGATCCAGGAGATCAAGGGTGACCTGTTCGTCATCCCGGACGAGGCCGTGCCGCTGCTGGGCACAGACAAGCTGGACCGGCGGCTGTTCAACGTCACCGACCTGATCGAGATGGGCTACGACGACGCGAAGTCGGCCGCGGTGCCACTGATCGCGGCGTACGCCCAGCCGAAGTCTCGCTCGGCCGCCGTCGAGCCGACGGCCCCCCGGGGCAGCAAGCTGACCCGCAAGCTCAAGGGCATCCACGGCGCGGCCCTCAGCACCGAGAAGCGGCAGGCCCGCACCTTCTGGACCACCGTCGCGCCGCAGGGCGGCGCGAAGTTGGGCGCGGGTGTGTCGAAGCTGTGGCTCGACGGTCGCGTGAAGGTCAACCTGAAGGAGAGCGTGCCGCTGATCGGCGCGCCCGAGGCCTGGGCCGCCGGGTACACCGGCAAGGGCGTCAAGGTCGCGGTGCTCGACACCGGCATCGACGTCAACCACCCCGACTTCGCCGGCCTGATCGACGGCACGACCAGCTTCGTGCCGGGTGAGGGCGTCACCGACGTCAACGGGCACGGCACGCATGTGGCCAGCACGATCGTCGGCTCCGGCGCCGCCTCCGGCGGCGACTACAAGGGTGTCGCCCCCGGCGCCGACCTGTTCGTCGGCAAGGTGCTCGGCGGCGCGGACGGCTACGGCCAGGACTCCTGGGTCATGGCCGGCATGCAGTGGGCCGCCGAATCCGGTGCGGACGTCGTCAACATGAGCCTGGGCGACACCTACCCGACGGACGGCAGCGACCCGATGTCGCAGACGGTCGACGCGCTCTCCGAGCAGTACGGCACTCTGTTCGTCATCGCCGCCGGCAACGCGGGTCCGGAGAGCATCTCCGCCCCGGGCGCGGCCGCCTCGGCGCTGACCGTGGCCGCCACGGACAAGCAGGACCAGCTCGCGTCCTTCTCCAGCACCGGCCCGCTGGCCGGCTCCGGCGGCATGAAGCCGGACATCGCGGCACCCGGCGTGGACATCACCGCGGCCCGGTCGCAGGAGATGACCGACGGTGGTGAGGGCCTCTACCGCACCCTCAGCGGCACCTCGATGGCCACCCCGCACGTGGTCGGCGCGGCGGCGATCCTGGCCCAGCAGCACCCGGACTGGACCGGCGCGCAGCTCAAGGAACACCTGATGAGCACCGCGAAGGGCCTGGCCGACGGGTACTCGCCGTACGAGGTCGGCACCGGCCGTGTCGATGTGGCCGCCGCCGTACGCACCGCGGTCCGCGGCACCGGATCGCTCTTCTTCGGCAACTACACATGGCCGCACGAGCCGAGCGACGTCGCCGTCAAGAAGGACCTGACCTTCACCAACTCCGGTTCCGCCGACGTCACGCTGAAACTGGCGCTGACCGACGACGGCGGCCCGTTCGCGCTGGGGGCCACCAAGGTGACCGTCCCGGCGGGCGGCACAGCCACCGTCCCGGTGACCGGTGACCCACAAGCCGCCTCGGCCGGCCGGCACGTCGGCTACGTGATAGGCACCGATGCGGCCACCGGCAAGCCGGTGACCCGCACGTCCGTGGCGCTGCTCAAGGAGGAGGAGCGCTACGACCTGAACATCAAGCTGGTCGGCCGGGACGGCAAGCCCGCCGCCGGCTGGGTCACGGTCAACCTGGCCGGCGACTTCTGGCCGTGGAACGTCTACGTCGACGGCTCAACCACCATGCGCATGGCACCTGGCCTGTACACCGTCGCGGGGTACCTCGACGTGGCCGGCGAGAAGTCGGACCGCTCGGGTCTGGCCGTGCTGGTCGACCCGGAGACCGTGCTCAAGAACGGCTCCATGGACGTGATGCTGGACGCGCGCAAGGCACGCCTGCTGCAGACCGAGGCGCCGCAGCGCACCGAGGACCGTCAGCGCAAGGTCGACTTCAACGTCCACTACAAGGGCTTCGACCCGTTCACGGACTACCGCAGCGCGTACGTGCTGCCGCCGACGTACGACGACGTCTACGTCGCGCCGACGGAGCCGATGAAGCAGGGCGAGTTCCTCCTGACCACCCGCTGGCGCAAGGGCGAGCCGTCGCTCAGCCTGAGCGCGTCGGGCGGACGGCTCCGCTTCGAGACGCTGGTGCAGGCGGGCAGCGCCCTGGGCACCGGCACGGACAAGTTGGACGCCGTCTACGCGGGCAACGGCGCGGCGGCCGCGTACAAGAAGGTCAGGGCCAAGGGCAAGGTCGTCGTCATCGAGCGCAGCGACGAGGTCTCGCCGCAGGAGCGCACCGAGGCGGCGGTCGCGGCCGGTGCGAAGGCGCTGATCGTGGTCAACGACGGTGTCGGTGCCCTGATGGAGTACGTCGGCGAGTCGACCATCCCGGTCGCCACCGTGCACCGCGACGCGGGCAGGACCCTTGTCTCGATGGCCAAGGCCGGCTTCCTGAAGCTGACCGCAAAGCAGACCGAGTACACGCCGTTCGTCTACGACCTGACCCGGGAATACCCCGGCCAGGTGCCGGACCGGGCCCTGGTCTACAAGCCGACCAAGGGTGACCTCGCCCGGATCGATGCCCGCTACTACTCGGCCACGGACGGCGGGTTGGCGGAAGGTTACCGGTCCGACTTCACCCTCAGCCCGTCGTTCAACCTCCCCGAAGCCGAGTGGCACCCGGGCACCCGCACCGAATGGGTGACCCCGGGCCAGGTCTGGAGGGAGTTCCACGCGCAGGGCGTCGACGGAAACCTGCCGTGGGTGATGGTGTCGGGCGACAACACGTATGCCAAGGGCAGCACCACCCGCCTGGACTGGTTCGCTCCGGCGACCCGGCCCGGCCAGGGCGAGGCCTTCGGCGTGTACAACTCCCGCTGGCAGAACTACATGACCTGGAACGTGCAGGCATGGGCCTCGGCCAGCGACAACATGCGGCTGGGCGGCTTCTTGGACTGGGGTGAGACGCCGACCCACCTGCAGGTCTTCCAGGGCGACAAGCTGATCCACGACAACCCGAACAGCACGGACATGCAGTGGGTCGAGGTGCCGGCGGGCAACCTGCCCTACCGCGCCGTCCTCGACGCGGAGCGGCCCGGTGACGCCTTCCGGCTGTCGACGCGCACCCACACCGAGTGGACGTTCATGTCCGACACCGTCGACTCGGACTTCTTCGAGCGGTTCTCGGTGCTGAACCTGAACTACAAGCTGGAGTCGGACCTGCACGGCGACGTCAGGGCCGACGCGACCCAGAAGATCGCGCTCAAGCCGGTGTCGATGGACCTCGGCACCGTGCCGGGCAACGTCACCAAGGTGAAGCTGGACGTCTCGTACGACGACGGCGCCACCTGGCAGAAGGTGACCCTGGCCAAGGGCGCCCACGGCTACTGGACGGGTTCGTTCAGGACGGCCAAGAAGCGCGGCGGCTTCATCTCGGTCCGCGCGAGCGCCGGGACGGACAGCGGCTTCAGCGTCAAGAACGAGATCATCCGGGCGTACGGCCTGCGATGAACCGCACCGTCGGGCCCCGGGGAGGCGACTCCCCGGGGCCCTTCCCGTCACACCTGCTCCCAGCAGGGACTATTCAAGGTCTGCCGCCATGGCGCATACTCTCCCCGCTGCGGCAAGCGGAAGAGAGTCGGTCGCCGATGCTGGATGTTCTGGGCCTCGAACCCGATGACGAGCGCGTCTACCGGGCGCTGCTCGGACGGCCGAACTCCACCGCGATGCTGCTGTCGGATCTGCTCGTCGTATCGCGGGCCGACGTCGACAAGGCCTTGTCCCGCCTGGTCGGGTGGGGGCTGGTGATCGGGTCGGCGGACGATCAGTACACGGCCGCGCCGCCGGCCATGGCGCTCGGCGCTCTCATCAGCCAGCGCCGGGACGGGCTACGCATGGCCGAGCACGCGCTGGTGACCTTCGCCGAGGAACACCGGGCCGCGATGACCGGGAACAGCATCAGCGATCTGATCGAGGTCGTCACGGGCGTCGACGCCATCCGTCATCGCTTCCTGCAGGTGCAGCAGGCAGCCCGCACGCAGGTCCGCAGCTTCATCACCGCACCGTTCCTCGCCGTGCCGCCCGACGAGAACACGGCCGAACCCGCGGCCATCGGCCGCGGCGTGCACTTCCGGGTGGTACTGGACCGGGCGGTGCTGGCCGAGCCGGGCATCATCACCGATGCGATCGATTCACTGCGCAACGGCGTGCAACTGCGTGTCGCCGACCAGCTGCCGATGAAACTCGTGCTGGCCGACGCCGACCTCGGCCTCGTCCCGCTCGCGGTCACACCGGCGGGAGAGCCCGGCGCCGTTCTGCTGCACCGCAGCGGCCTGCTGGATGCCCTGGACGCGCTGTTCGAGACGGTATGGCGCACCGCCCACCCGCTCGAACTGTCGGGTACCGGCGGCGAAACCGGAACAACCGTCGAGCTCGGTGCGGAAGGCCCGACCGACCTCGACCGAAAGATCCTCGCGCTACTGCTGGCCGGCCTGACCGACCCGACGGCCGCGACACAGCTCGGCCTGTCACCGCGCACGCTGCACCGACGCCTGCGCCACCTCATGGACATAGCCGGCGTTCGGACCCGGATGCAGCTTGGCGGTCACGCCGTCCGACACGGCTGGGTGGAGCCGCACTGAAGGTCCCGTGCCGTTCAGAGATGCGACTGATTCGGACTCGGCACGGACGCTGACGGCAACAGCGCCATCGCCGTCCTCGGCAACGAGAACCAGCACCTCACCGACGGCCACGAAGCGTTCCAGCAGATGATCCGCGACACCGAGGCCGGCAAGGCCGACCACCTGCCCCGACGCCGCGGGCCCGGTACCGCGGCCATGTGTCGGGGCGCCGGGCCGGCAAGGTTCTTACCTGCCGCGTAACCACAGCAAGCCCTGTGCTACTGGGACACTCAAGCCGATTGAACTCGACATGTTCGACTGCGACGGCGTGCTGGTCGACAGCGAGCGCATCGCCGCATGTGTCCATGCCGCCCTCGGCGCGGAGCTGGGCTGGTCGCTCACCGAGGACCGTCGGTACCGTCTTCGAGACAGCTTCGGTAGAAGCTCCGGACCTGCGCTGGTCCTCCGCCCGGTGCGGTCGGAATCGGGTACGCCTTGGTGGCGCGATGCCGGGGCCGGGCCGCGACGACCTCAAGCCGGTACATGACGTCTGCGGCCAGAGCTTCACGGTGGCGCAGGGCTGACGGTGCGTCGAACGATGCCGACAGGTGCCGAGGCGTCGCGCTGCCATTGACGTCGGCCGTCTGCCGGTCGGCCGATCAGGGTTCTATGTTGCGCTGCTGCGTGATCTCGTCGGGTGAACGGGATACCCATGTTCCGAGCAGTGGTTCGACGGGAGAGTGATGCATGCCTTTTCGGAAGCGCAGAGCGGAGCTCGGGGCCCCGGCAGGACGGGCGGCGGAAGGCGCATACACGGCTCTGGACGGGCGACTGCCCGTCAGTGAACTCGCTGCACGGTTGGTGCGCAAGGCCTTCCCCGATCACTGGGCCTTCCTCCTCGGTGAGATCGCCCTCTACTCCTTCGTGGTCCTTCTTCTCACCGGTGTGTATCTGACACTGTTCTTCGACCCGAGCATGGTGGAAAGCGTCTACACCGGCCCCTATGTTCCGCTTCAGGGCGAGCGCATGACCCAGGCCTACGCCACCACGCTCGACATCAGCTTCGAGGTGCGGGGAGGCCTGCTGATTCGTCAGGTCCATCACTGGGCGGCTCTTGTGTTTGTGGCAGCGATCGCGGTCCATTTGCTGCGGATCTTCTTCACCGGTGCGTTCCGCAGGCCGCGTGAGGCCAACTGGGCCGTGGGCGTGGCGCTGTTCATCCTTGCGCTCGGCGAAGGCTTCGCGGGCTATTCGCTGCCCGACGATCTCCTGTCCGGGACCGGTTTGAGGACGGCGGGCACCATTGTGGGATCAATCCCTGTCGTCGGCACCTATCTGCAGCTGTTCGTCTTCGGTGGGCAGTTCCCCGGAAATGCGGTCATTCCGCGTCTTTACGCCCTTCACATCCTGCTCCTGCCCGGCCTGCTCGTGGCGCTGATCAGCGTTCACCTCATCCTGGTCGTCTACCTGAAGCACACGCATTGGGCCGCCCAGGGCAGGTCCAACAAGAATGCTGTCGGCGCGCCCGCATTCCCGCAGTTCTCCGCGAAGACCACAGGCTTCTTCTTCGTGATCTTCGGCGTGTTGGCCCTGATGGGAGGGCTCGCCCAGATCAACCCCGTGTGGAGGTACGGCCCTTACCGTGCCGATCAGGTCTCCATCGGGGCTCAGCCGGATTGGTATGTCGGGTTCCTGGAGGGCGCGCTACGGCTGATGCCGCCATGGGAGACCAACGCCGCAGGTCACACCGTCATGTGGAATGTGTTGATTCCGGCGCTCGTGCTGCCCGGTGTCGTCTTCCTGCTGCTGTTTCTCTATCCCTTCTTCGAGAAGTGGGTGACGGGTGACCGCAGGGAACATCATGTGTGCGACCGGCCGCGCAACCGCCCCACTCGGACGGGGCTGGGCGTGGCGGCCGTCGTCTTCTACGCGGTTCTTCTGGTCGCCGGGGGCAATGACATCATCGCGTTCTCGTTCCGGATCTCGGTCGAGGCCACGACGTGGATCCTCAGGATCGCGTTGATCGTCGCTCCGGTCCTGGCGTTCGCGGTCACCAAACGGCTCTGCCTGGCCCTTCAGATGCGGGACCTCCAACGCTTGACCGAGGGTGAGGAGACCGGGCAGGTGACCCAGGCGGTCCATGGAGACCTCTCGGACGGCCACCGCGCTCTGGCGCCGGCCGCCCGCTACCGCATTCTGATGCGCGATGTCCCACAGCCACTGAAGCTCCCTTCAGAAGGCCGGGTCTCACGTCGTCACCGACTGCGGACCGCGCTGAGCGGCTGGTACTACGAAGACGTCGTCGAATTGCCCGTCACCGAGCAGCAGCGATCCGTGATCGTGGAGCGGACGGCGCCACCGGAGCCGGCCACCGAACGCCACGAGTAATGATCCTCGCGCTGCCAGGACCTCAGTCCTGCGTGCGCGCGTACTGGAAGACCAATCCGAACACCCCGCCGAACAACATGCCCAGTCCGATCAGGAAGAGCCACAGACCGAACAGGACGCCAAGGGCGGACACGGCCAGTCCTACAGCGGTGAATACCGGCCAGATGCTGTGGGGAGAGAAGAAGTCCACCGGACCGGACCGCTCACTGATGTCGCCGTCCTTGCGGTCCTCGGGACGTAGCCCTTTGCGCCGGTAGTTGGTGGCGAAGAAGAACGCGATCAGCAGCGCCATGAGAAGGGAGACGGTGAGGGTCGCCGTACCGGCGGGGTCCCGGGACCATGCCGCGTAGAGGACGTCGGTCACGAGAAAGAATCCCGCGACGCCGGCGAAGACGATGGCCTCGGTCTTCATCTGCCGATCTCTCCTGGTGTGTCCGTGGCGGATGTGAAGCCTCGGCGCGGACCCGGCGTGTCCAGCGCTTCCGGGTGATTGAGGTCGAAAACCGGTGAGTCGGAGCGCACGCGGGGAATCGACCGGAAGTTGTGCCTCGGGGGCGGGCAGGAGGTTCCCCACTCCAATGAGCGGCCGTAGCCCCATGGGTCCTCCACCTCGACCTTCGGCGCGTAGCGGGTGGTGCGCCACACGTTGTACAGGAAGGGCAGTGTCGAAAGACCCAGCAGGAACGAGCCCATGCTCGAAATCGTGTTGAGGAGGGTGAAGCCGTCCGCCGCGAGGTAGTCGGCGTAGCGCCGGGGCATCCCGCTCTCTCCGAGCCAGTGTTGGACCAGGAAGGTCATCTGGAAGCCGATGAAGAGAGTCCAGAAGTGGATGCGTCCGAGGCGTTCGTCGAGCATGCGTCCGGTCCACTTGGGCCACCAGAAGTAGAAGCCGCCGAACATCGCGAAGACGACTGTTCCGAAGAGCACGTAATGCAGGTGGGCGACGATGAAGTACGAGTCGGTGAGGTGGAAGTCCATGGGGGGCGAGGCGATCAGAACCCCGCTGAGACCGCCCAGAAGAAACGTGACCAGGAAGCCGATGGCCCAGAGCATGGGCGTCTCGAAGGACAGGCTGCCGTTCCACATGGTGCCGATCCAGTTGAAGAACTTGACTCCCGTGGGCACGGCGATGATGAAGGACATGGCGGAAAAGAACGGCAGCAGGACGGCGCCCGTGGCAAACATGTGATGGGCCCAGACGACCGCCGACAGCATGGTGATGGTGATCGTGGCCATGACCATGCCGAAGTATCCGAACAAGGGCTTTCGGCTGAACACGGGGATGATCTCGCTGACGACCCCGAAGAACGGCAACGCGACGATGTAGACCTCGGGATGACCGAAGAACCAGAAGAGGTTCTGCCACAGCAGTGCACCGCCGTTGGCCGAGTCGAAGATATGGGCCCCGAACTTCCGGTCGGCTTCGAGGGCGAGCAGCGCGGCCGCCAGTACCGGGAAGGCGAGCAGCGCGAGGATCGAGGTGAACAGGATGTTCCAGGTGAAGATGGGCATTCGGAACATCGTCATTCCCGGCGCGCGCAGACAGACGATAGTGGCGACGAAGTTGACGGAACCGAGGGTCGTGCTGATCCCGGACAGCACCAGGCCCATGGTCCACAGGTCCGCACCAGTCCCGGGCGAGAAGACCGCGCTGTTCAGCGGGGCGTAGGCGAACCAGCCGAAGTCCGCCGCACCACCAGGTACGACGAACCCGGACACCACGATGATTCCGCCAAGGAGGTAGAGCCAGTAGGTGAGTGCATTGAGGCGGGGGAAGGCGACGTCGGGCGCGCCGATCTGGAGCGGCATGATGGCGTTCGCGAAGCCGGCGAAAAGAGGGGTGGCGAACAGCAGCATCATGATCGTGCCGTGAATGGTGAACAGCTGATTGTACTGTTCGGCGCTGACCACCTGCAGTCCAGGTCGGGCCAACTCCGCTCGCATGACCATGGCCATGAGCCCCGCCAGCAGAAAAAAACTGAACGCGGTGACCATGTAGAGATTGCCGATGACCTTGTGGTCCGTAGTCGTCAGCCAGCCCATGAGCCTGACACCGGCACGGACGCGCTTGCTGGCCACCGGCTCGGCCAGTGCGGCTCCTTGCAGTTCCTGCGCCATCGATCTCCGTCCCTACCTGGTAAATCGATGGTGGCGCCTTCCAGCGGGCACGTCCCATATGACTGGTGATGAGAAGGCGAAGTTCACCATTTCGCTGAAAGCGGCGGCCGATCGCTTCGTTGCGTCTGCGACGTCCGAGTGACCCCCTCCGCAGAACGTCGCGCGCACTGCTCCGGCTCCCGGCATCGCGCCGGGCGTCGGGTGGCAGGAGCGGGAGAGGACGCTGTGCTCAGGCGTGATCCACGAGTTGCGCGACGCCGCGCTCGCGGGCGCAGTGCGCGCAGCAGAAGAACTGCCCGTCCGCCTGAAGACCGTGGCCGAGGATTCGGCACTGACAAGTGCCACAGATCGGTGCCATCTTCTGGGCCATACATTCGATGCTGTCGAAGATGTGCACCGCTCCGGCGGCACGTACCTCGAAAGCCAACTCGTAGTCGTTGTGGCAGACCTCGCATACGGCCATCAATGATCAGCTCCTCGTTACCGCAGCGGTTGGTGGTGTTCTGCCCCCATTCGTGATGGTACCGACGATGGTTGGCCCGCCCCCTCACACGGCAGGTTTGTCGGGACCGGAGTGGCGTACCGGAATCACTCAGGTGGGCGCGCGCCGTTCAGAGAGCTCGGTTCGATCGGGCGCACGGTGCGCATCCCATGCGTGAGTGTCCCGTGGTGCGGCAGGACTCCGGCCTCGTCGGGAAAGCGACGACCGCGGCCAGTTCGCGTGCGTCGCCCGGCCGGCGCAATGGAATACGCAGCCGCTCGATCTTCGTCACACGGGTGCCCTCCTGGTCCGTCATGGGGTCGCGATCTCCCCGGGCGCCACAGAATTCGCCGTGACGCCGTACTCGGCGCGTTCCAGTGCCAGCACCTGGGCCGGCAGGTCGAACCCGCCCTTGGCGGCGCAATACGGGGCGGCATCCCACGCACGGCTGGTGCTCGCGCACAGACGTGATGTTGATGATCCGCTCCCGAAGCTCTGGCCGATCATGCGGCGCGCGCGACATCCTGCGAGCACAGGAACCGGTCGATCCGGTCGACATTCAGCACTTGTTGGACCGTCGAGCGCTCCAGGTCGACAAAGTGCGTGGACGTAACCGCACCCGCGCAGTTCACCGGGACGTCGCCCCTGCCCGGCTCGTCCGCGAGCGTGCCGACCGCCTCAGCGCCGCCCGGGAGGTCAGCGAGATCCAGTCGGGCGAGTGCACACCGGCGGCCCTTGTCCCGGACTCTCGCGCTGTTTTCTCGGCGCTCGTCCGGTCTCGGTGCCGGGTGATCCCCACGTCCATGTCGCCCGTCCGGCGGGGCGCGACGCGGCACGCACCGTTCCACGCCCCGAGACAGAAGATCATCCGCCGGATCCCAGCTGCCCTCGGTCGCCACTCCGTACCTTCGTGAGCGGGACTCTCCGCCTCGGCCCCGAAACTGTTCGCGACTCGTCTTGCCGGTCTGTGACGGACTCGGATCACCATCGGCGGGTCAGGCTGATGCCCCCTGCGGTACGGCCCACCTCTACCGCGCCGCAGCGCCGCTGTGTCCGCCTGTCAATTCTCGGCGTCCTGAATAGGTGAACTTCTTCGCCTTCACTCGTGTCGCGAGCGGCAGGTTTTGCGCGTGCACTGGGGGTAGCCGGGTGTGCAGAAACATGCCCCGGAGAACAGCTCTCCCGGGTGCCCGGCGTTGTCGACCACAGCAGAAGCGAGGAGAGCGTCAGTCACGCCAGCCCGATCCAGCCCTGAGCGTGAACGCCAGTACAAACACATCAAAGTAGGTGCTGAGAACCACGGCGCCTCCGAGAAGCGTGCGAAGGAAATCGCCAAGTCCTGGAGAAGAACTTCCACCCACGACCCCAAGTCCGCCCCCAGTGTGGCGGGCAACGCCGGCATAGCGGCTCACAGGAACCCACAAAGGACCGGCTGTACGAGGAGGCCAAGAAGAAGAACATCGACGGCCGCTCACTCATGAACAAGCAACAGGTGCGCCAGGCCCTCGGCCGTTGAATCCGGTGCGCTGCGGGTTCCTTGCAGGCGGCCCGGAACTGGACGACTGCGCGATGTACGCAACACAGTGAGGCTGCCTACGTAGGCGGGGCCCAGCTACGGAGCTGGGGTCCGGCCGTCGCGGGCTCTCCCAAATGAGCGGAAGCCACTGCCTCGCTGTGTGAGCGGCGGAACTCCCTCAGGAAGGACGTGTGCCAGATGAACTACCACGTGAGCCAGATTCCCATCAGTGACATCACCGTGGCCGCCTCGGCTGTGCGCTGGATTTTCCCCCTCGGGATAATGGTGGTCGTAGTCGCGGTTCTGCTTGGCCTCGTCTGGTGGGACGCGCGCCGTCGGGCACGAGCACGACAGCAGGGACCACGGGCCGAACGTTCCTCCCGAAACCGGTGGCAAGGCGAAAACAGGAGGGAGGCAGATGATTTCGGGGAAGGTCTCAGCCCCTACGAGATCAACCGGCCCTCTTCGCCGAGAGACGCACGCAAGCATGACAACGGCGGGGCATTTGGCAGTGGAGGCCCCGGCGGCTGACGGGTCCCCGCCATCGGTAACGCTTGCCCCTACCCGTCAGCAGCGTGGTCCGGTCGCCACGGAACGGTTCCTGGAGCGCGGTGGTCGCCAACAGTGGTCGAGCCAACACGCACGGGAACCAATCAAGAAGCGCCTGCCGGGACGAACGGCATCCATCCGGCGGCTGCGGGCTGTTCCATAATCCCTGGTCGACCAGCGCGCGCCATCAGGTGCGATGCATCGCAACGCGGCCTCCTCGAGCTGGGTGTATCCGGATGTTCCGGCTACACAGCGGCCGTACCTGTCGTCGCACGGCCACCAGGAGTTACGGGACAGTCGCCGAGCTCCACGCGCTCCCTGGCCGCCACTTCGCGCCGCGAGCGGCAGGATCCGCTCCTCCATCGGAAGCACCCGTCACCCATGACCGCAAGCTCACAGGCGGCCCTGCTGTTCGGAGCCTCCGAGAGCCAGAGGATCCTCTCCGTCCCCCCGAAGCCAGCGTCGCCTACGCCCCGCGCGGAATCCGCATCAGCCCCGACACCATCGGCACCCCCGCGGTCAGCGACATGATCGCCAAGGGAGGACTCGACCGCGCCGAAGCCGAAGCCAACCAGCTCATCAACCGCCTCGGCACTGCGGAAGAGATCACCCAGGCCGTTCCGTGGCTGCGCAGCCCCGGAGCCGGCTTCGTCATCGGCGTCGCCCTCCCCGTCGACGGCGGCTACATCGCCCGCTGACGACACCAGGCCGCTTCGTCACCATCTCCCCATCCCACGGCCCCGCACTCCGGCGGCTGCGTCGGGGGTGCCGCCCTGACCTGTGCCAACACGCACCCCACGACCAAGGCGGGGCGAGGCATGCACGGTTCGGGGACTCCGACGACGACTCCTTCGCCGTCGGCCTGACCTGCGGCGGTGAGCCCGGGAGCCTGGTGCAGCGCATCGGCCCCGCATACAAGCCACACCTCGCCACGGCCCTCGCCGAGGCTGCCCACGGCCACCAGCCCTCAGGTGGTGGCCGTGGCCGTGAGACGGCTCGGCGCCCTCATGTCGCTGCGTGCGGACGGCAGCGTGCTCGGCGGAAGCGTCGACGGCAGCCGAATGGACGACTCGGTGGCAGACAACCTGCGTGCACCCGCTGAGCCGCGCGGGGTGCATCCTGGGGGCACAGTGAGCGCGCCGATCGTCGTGCACCGGCCGTCTCCGACAGGCGGCCGGCGCGTCACCGCGTATGGCCACATCCTCGGACCGGCCCACGACGATCACGATCTGATCGAGTTCCTACGCCGCGCCGGGCTCCCGGACGCGGAGACGCTGGTCGACGACCCGCAAATCATAGAGTGGCGCGGCGGCCGGGCCCACGTCTACGAAGCGGCGTGACGCCACAGGCGGGGCCTTGGCTATCGGGAGGCGGTCCGGCCGTCTGGGGAGGGAGAACCGGCAGGGCCGGGACAGCCAGGCCACCGCCCGTCCTCCCATCCTCATGCCGGACCGGGCAGCTCGCACCTCGGCCCGGTGTCCTGCACGGCGTGCACGAGCAGCCGGGCGGACGCACCCTGGATGGATGATGAAAGCCCCGATAGTCGTGCATCGCTGCACCTCGTCCGGGGGCCGGGCAGTCACGATCAATGACGAGATGGCCGGCCTCGTCCACGACGACCGCGACCTGATCGAACTTCTCCGGCGGGCCGGAGTCTATGACGCCGAGCATTGCCTCGACGACCCGCACTGGATCGAATGGCGCAGCGGCCAGGCCCACCGGTACGAGGCAGCATAAGAGCGGGCACGCACCTTGCTGCCCCTCCCGTGGGGAGGGCCGAGAGCGGCAGCAAGCCCCGCCTGCTTCGCAGCACCAGGCGGGCCGGAACGGAATACCTCGGCCTGGGGGCTTCGGGGGTGACGTGTGATCAGCGGTGCACCGGAACCGGCCAAGGACGCAGGCGGCATTCCGGCGCACGGCGATCAAGGCTCGGAGTGGGATGCCGGCTGCCGTTTCGACTTCGACAACCCCGAACACCGCCGACATCTGCAGCCGGAACCGCGACCGGGGCGATCCGGCGAAATCCGCGTCGTGGTCGGTGCCCCCGGCGGGACGTGCCCGCACGCTACGCGCCATGGGCCCGGGTCTGCGACCCGTTCCGACTACTGCAGCGAGACGGTACCTGGGCGAGGATCCTCACCCAGCTCCAGGCCGAAGCCGACGCCAAGGGGCTGATCACCCGGGAGGTCAATGTGGACTCCACCGTCTGCCGGGCCCACCAGCGCGCCGCTGGAGCCAGGAAAAGCACCACACCCAAGCACTACTCTGCCTCCCCAGGCGGCGGGCCGACGTTTCCTCCGCGATGCTCCGCGACCGAACCTTCTATGGACCTCAACCCGTCGCGGCCAGGTGAGGAGTTCAGACCGAGCACCAGTCAAGCCTTGTGGATCGTGGTCGGCCGGTGGTTGTGGGGATGTCGGTCTGTTCGGTGAACTTGCCTTGGTACCGGTCCCGCATGTCGTTCGTGGTGCGGGCACCGCTGACGGATGTCAGGGAGTGCCATGGACAGCGCAGGCAGCACGCGCCGCCGCACTGCCGAACTCGGCCTTCTACGGATCAGGTCGTCGCCTCCGACGGCGCTGCCGCCAACCGCATCTGGGCGGGTCCATGAGCTACGGGACCCGCGTTCAGCGGGCCTTCCTCGGGTCGAAGTTGGACCGGCGTTCGCGCACGGCTGCCACGGCCTTGGCCACTTGGGCGTCGAAAGCGTCGAGCTGCTCAGCTTCGGCAGCGCTCGCGACGAAGGCGCGTCGATCGCAGGCCGTGCCCGCGCGCCAAATCCGCTCAATCGCGCGTGTTGCGGTGATGTCCGTCAACGGGTTACCGGACACGAGGACCAGGTCCGCACGCTGCCCGGCCGCGACACGTCCTCGGTCGGCGAGACCGAACACTCGTGCCGGCTCGGTTGTGGCAGCGGCCAGGGCCTGCGCCGGGCTGATGCCGCACCGGACAAGGAGCTCCAACTCCCGGTGCAGGCTTGCTCCGAACACGGTCCCCGGGTTCGGGGCGTCGGTGCCCGCCAGCAGAGTGACCCCTGCATCGGCCAATCGCCGCACGTTGTCCTCGGCCCGCGAGTAGGGCGGCATTCTCCGGCCACGCCATCCCGAGGCGCTCGAGGTCAACCGGCGTACCCAGGCGTCCCCGAGCGGCTCAGCGAGCCGCGGGTCACCTGCCACTGCCGCGCCACCCGCCTCACCGAGGGTGTTCTCGATGGTCGCCAGCGTCGGACCGACCACGATTCCGGCTTCGGCCATGCGTCCGACCAGAGCCTTGTCCAGCTCGGCGTCCACGGGAACGTGGGCCACCACGTCGACACCGGCGGACACAACCTCCTCGACACCGGCCACCGAACTCACATGAGCGACGACGACCAGACCGCGGGTATGCGCGGCAGTGACCAGTGCCTTGATGGTTTCGGAGTCCAGCGACGGAAATAGACCCCCGATGCCGGAGATGATCTTCAGATAGTCCGAGCCCGCTGTGATCCGTTCCTCGACGAACTGCTCGGCCTGATCAGCGGCGTTCAACGTCGGGAACGGGGCATACATGATCGCCGGGTGCCCGCCGGGCGCGGTGGCACCGACACCCGAGGAACGCACATCGGCCACGTCCGGACGGGAGCCCGCCTGCTCCTTGGCCTGCGCCACCTGGTCGGGTTTGCTGAACATGTCGAGAACGGTGGTGACGCCGAAGGTCAACGATTGGGCGAGGGCGCCGGGAACGAGGTGCACGTGCGCGTCGATCAAACCGGGAAGCACAGTCCCGCCACCCGCGTCGATCACTTCGTCGCCTTCTTGGGCGGCCGAGGCCGCCGAGCACTCGGTGATCAGCCCGTCAGCGAACCGGACCGAAGTCCAGTCCTGCGACATCGTCCCGTCGAACACCTTCGCGTTCACAATCGTTGTTGCCGCGGCCACGGCGTCCTCCCCCAAGTGATCCTGAACAACCGGGACGGTAGAGGTTCACCCGACATGGGATCCTCCCGAGGTCGTCGACCTCGCCGGCGGAAGAGCCAACCGTTACGCAGGGAGTCTACGACCCACGCTCGGTTGGACAGCTCGGCTCCTGCCGCAAGCCGCAAGTCCTCCCGGGACTGCTTCGAGCGGGATGTGAAGATCACCCGCGGGTAGGGAAGCGCGACGGTACGGCGACCGCGCCGGCTCGAGACATTGTGGTGGTTGATGCCCGGCCAGTACGAGCGTGGGGACTGTCAGGCCGCTGAGGCGGCCGATGCACTGGCGCGCAGAGTGGCGGCGGTGGGCCACCACCGGGGTCCTCGCCACCTGCGGTGCCCCAACTGACCCCGACCGACCCGAGCAGGACCAGGACGCACGAGTGCGCCTGCCCGAGGCGGACCTCGGGGTGGGCACCGTCGGCCCACACGTAGACGAAGTCGCAGTCCGACAGGTCCGGTCCTGGAAGGCGGCGTAGTCCTCACTCCACTGCCTGGTCAGCCGGGTCACGGTCGCCGGCGACAGCCCGGCGGTACCACCGAGGAACTGTTCGAGCGCGGGCACGAAGTCCCCCGACGAGAGGCCGTGCAGGCAGAGCAGCGGCAGGACCTCGGAGATGGTGTCCGTTCCGGACCACCACCGTTGATCTCGTCGATCAGGGAGCCGGACTGGTGGAGCCGTCGTCGGTGACTACGCTGAGCAGGGCGTGCATTCCCGACCCGCGCTGCAACGCGGGCCTACTCGGAGACCATCAAAGGATCATTCGGGAAGGTGCGCCCTTCGCGTGCCCTTCCAGAACCGATCCACAGGTCGCTCAACGACAATGTGGCGGCGCTCCCTGGCGGATCAGGCCTCACCCTTTGACGGCCTCGGCGACCCGCAGGGCGGCCTCGGCGGGCGTGAGGTGCGTGGTGTCGACGACCTCGGCCTCGCCGTGCAGCCACGTGCGGGCCGCCTCGGCGTAGGGCTCAAGGTATGCGAGACGGAACGGGGAGTTGGGACCCGTCACGGTGTCGCCCGCGATGCGTCCACGCAGGGTGTCCTGGTCCGCGTGGAGGACGAAGTGCCTTACCGTGATGGCATGTTGGGCCAGGCCCGTGCTGATTTCGCGCCAGTACTGCTCGACCAGGACGGTCATGGGAATCACCAGAGTGCCGCCGGTGTAGTCGAGTACGCGGCGGGCGGTCTCGACGACGAGTGGCCGCCACGGCGGCCAATGCTGGAAGTTGTCCGTCGCGGGCAGCCCCGGCCTGATGTCCATGAGTGTCTCGCCGACCTTTTCGGCGTCGAACACGCGTGAATCCGGGAGAAGCTGCTGCACGAGTGCACTGGTCGTCGTCTTGCCTGCGCCGTGGGTGCCGTTGAGCCATACGATCATGGGACCGAAACTAGCGGTGTACAGCCCGCAGCCGTCGACTGTCACGTCACAGAACAGGCACAGCCGGGCATGGCCGAAGATATGACGTCGGGTTGATACAACGCCCGTGTGCAGCGGTGTGAGACCAGAGAAGAGCACAGGCCACAGCACTGCTGTATGAATCCTGGCGCGAGAACCTTCACGGGGCGGACCGGCCGCCAGCCACGGAGAACCGGCAGGGCGGGGCAGCCGGGCCACCACCCGTGCACCGATCCTCACGCCGGACCGGGCAGCACATCTGGGTCGCCCGGGTGCGCCCGCCGACCCCACCAGTCAGCCTGTACCCATGACAGCAGCCCCGATCGTCGTCCATGCGCCCACGCCGTCCGGCGGCCGGCCGGTCACCATCAACGGACAGAGCGCCGGACTCGCCCACGACGACCGCGACCTCATCGAGTTCCTCCGGCGGGCCGGGATCGACGACGCCGCGAGCTGCCTCGACGAACCGCACTGGATCGAATGGCGCGGCGGCCAGGCCCACGTGTACGAGGCGGCATAGGAGCGGACACACCCCGACCCTCCCGTGGGGAGGGCCGGGAGGGGCGGCAAGCCCCGCCCGCTTCGTCATACACGGCGGGGCCCGAACGGGATGCCGCAGCCTGGGGGGCTCCGGTGATCCTGCGTGATGAACGATGCACCCGAAACCGGCCACAGGGATAGATGTGTGACCGGAAACATTTGGTCAGCCCGCGCTCCTGCTCTTCCAGCGCCCTTGCGGTGTCGGCTGTCGGCACGGTCGTTGAGCGCCTCGATGGCCGCGTCCCGGATCGTCCGCTTCAGCACTCCGTCGGTGTTCTCGTGGATCTCGCCCAAGATGCGGTCCTGCTTTCCGAGCCGCATCATCAAAGCCGCAGCGCCGAGCACCGGACCGATCAGCGCTATGAGAACGTCGAGGGGGCGCCGACGGTGATCGCGGCGCCCTGCGGGAAGCGGCCGATAAGGGCGCGTAGCAGCGTGGTCCTGCCTGATCCCGGAGGCGCCGCTCGATGCTTCCCGTCCGGTCGTCGACTTGTGATCGCCACATGCCCAAGGCCATCGACGACGGACAGCGCTACCCGGGCACCGCCCACGTCGACCCCTGCCAGTCCCACCGCGCCGACCCCGACGTCCCCGTCCAGGAGACCTTCGGAGCGGTCAGGAAAAGTTCAGGCCGGCCCTGACAGCGTGCCGTTCCATGACAACCGACACGTATGCGTCCGGTCGGCACTCCGGGCAGCGGCAGATGCTGAACAAGGTCCCGGAAGTGACGCTTTACTTCTGGGTGATCAAGGTGTTGTGCACCACCGTCGGGGAGACCGCGGCAGATCTGCTCAATGACAACCTGGGATTGGGGCTGACCAACACCTCGTACCTGATGAGCACGCTGCTGGTGGTGACGCTGGTCTTCCAGTTCAGGGCACGTGTCTACGTGCCGAGCCTGTACTGGCTGTCCGTCGTCCTGATCAGCGTGGTCGGCACGCTGATCAGTGACAATCTGACCGACAACCTCGGAGTTCCGCTGGAGACCACGACGGCGGTCTTCGGCGTGGCCCTCGCCGTCACGTTCATCGCGTGGTACGCGAGTGAGCGGACCCTGTCGATCCACTCCATCCGGAGCACGCGCCGGGAGGGGTTCTACTGGCTGGCAATCCTGTTCACGTTCGCGCTGGGCACGGCGGCAGGGGACCTCACCGCTGAGAAGCTGGACCTGGGCTACTGGCCCTCGGCGATGGTATTCGCGACGTTGATCGCCGCCGTCGCTGTCGCGCACCGCACGCTGGACCTCAACGCTGTGTGGTCCTTCTGGATCGCATACATCCTGACCCGGCCGCTCGGCGCCTCGCTGGGCGACTACCTGTCGCAGCCGGTGGCGGACGGCGGACTGGGGCTGGGCACGGTGGGGACCAGTGCGCTGTTCCTGGTGGTCATCCTCGGGCTCGTCGTCTTCCTCACTCGAACCCGGCGCGATGTGACGGAGGAGGCTGCCGTCAGCCCGCAGGAAGGGTGACCTCGAAGCGGGCGCCGGGCGCTGCGGTGTCCAGCTCAATGTCGCCGCCCGCGGCGCGGGCCAGGCGGCGGGCCAGGGCCAAGCCCAGGCCCGCGCCGTCGTGCCCGTCCCGGGGGTGGGCGCGGCGGCCCGGTTCGAAGAGCGAGGCGGCGAACGCCTCGGGTACGCCGGGTCCGTCATCGGCGACGTACACCGTGACCCCGCTGTCGCGCGGGACGCACCCGATGGTGATCGACCGGGCGGCGTAGCGGCGGGCGTTGTCCAGCAGCGGTATCAGGATGCGTTCGGCGACCTCCTGCGAGACGCCGATGTCGACGCCAGGGCTCGTACCGCCGGCAAGAGTTCCATCCGTCACAACTGTCACCGCCGGGGCCCGGCCGGCGTCCTGCGCGGCACTGAGCCGAGCGAGGTGGTATCCGAGTTCCGGAAAGCGGCAGCGACCGGGCGTCTGCGTGTTGCGGGTCCTGACCTCGGAGAGCAGCGATTCGCATATCTGCTGCATCCCGGCAGCGGCGCCCGCGATGGTCTCCAGTGAATCAGCCGTTTGCTGCTCGCTGCGCGGCCGGGCGATGAGCCAGTCCGTCTCGGCGGTGATCCTGGACAGTGGGGTGCGCAGCTCGTGGGAGAGCTCGGCGGCCTGCTGCTGTTCGTGGCGCAGCACCGCGGCCAGTCGGTCGAGGAGGGCGTCGAGGCTGGTGGCGAACGCGGCGAGTTCAGTGGGCCTGCCCTCGGAGCCGAAGCGTTCGGGTGCGCCCGCCGCGCTCCACCGCGTGGCCTGTTCGCTCATCGCGGCTACGGGGCGCAGCGCCCGTCGGACCGCGAGACGGGTCAGCAAGTAGAACGTCGCCAGCAGCAGCACAGCCAGGGCAATGGAGCCGACCAGCGCGGTCTCAGCGGTGTTGCGGTACGGATCGAGGCTCACGGCGCTCACCACGGTGCCGGCCTGCGTGGGTGCGTGGCCACGGACGGCCGGGGCGTCGAGGGGGAAGGAGTACAGCCGCCAGGGATCGGGTCCCTGGGCGTCGGCGAACGCCTCACGGCTGCCCGCCAGTTGTTGCGCCTGCCCATCGAGAGCGGCCGGTGCACCCGGGGGCTTCTCGACCATCCGAGCACCCTGGAAGATCCACACTCCGGCGTCGAGGGCGCCGTCCTCGGTGGGCTCACGGACAACGAGCCGGCCATCGGGGCGCACGTCCACCGTCGCCGCTACGGCCTCGGTCCGGGTGCGCAAGACGTCGGCGGCTTGTTCGTGCAGCCGCTGGTCCAGGGCCAGGTTGAACACGGTGGTCAGGACTGCGATCCACAGCGCGCTGGTGGCGAGGGCCATCAGGGCGAGGCGTCCGCGCAGGGTACGGGGTGTACGGAGAGCCAAGGGAGTACGGTCGGCCATCATCCGAAGCGGTAACCGACGCCGCGAACCGTGCTGATGGTTTGCGGGCCGTCCGCCTCGCGCAGCTTGCGCCGCAGCCGGGTCAGGTACTGATCCAGGGTGTTGTCGCTGACCTGGGCCCCCTCCGGCCAGGCAGCCCGCAGCAGCGCGCGGCGCCGCACCACTCTCCGGGGGCGGACATCAGGCGGGCCAGCAGCCGGAACTCGGTGGGCGTGAGCGCGATGGGCCGTCCCTGCACGGTCAATTCGTGGCGCACAGGGTCCAGCCGCACCGTGTCGGCGCTGTCGGCGAGGGCGTTGGTGTGGCCGGTGCGGTGCAGCACCGCGCGTACACGGGCGGCAAGCTCGCTCAGGTGGAAGGGCTTGACGAGATAGTCGTCGCCGCCGGACGCGAAGCCCGAGAGCCGGTCGGTGAGGTTGCCGTGTGCGGTCAGGAAGATCACCGGTACGGCGATGCCCGCTCCGCGCATTGCCTGGCACACGTCGCGCCCGTCCGAGTCCGGCAGCCCGATGTCGAGGACGACCGCGTGGACAGTCCCGTCGGCGGCCTTGAGGGCGGCGGCGCCGTCAGCGGCGGTCACGACATCGAAGTCCTCGTCGCGCAAGCCCCGGGCCAGGACATCGCGCAGGCCGGGGTCGTCCTCGACGACGAGAATGCGGGCAGCGTTCATCGGCCCAGTATGAACCGGTTCGCGGGCCCGCCCCGGTGTGTGCGACGAGGCGGACGGCGGTGCTCAGGTTGTGTTCAGGCGGCGGTAGCGATCATTGAAGGGTGCCGAGGAGCGAAACAGCGTATGCGTGCAACCCGTCCTTGCCTGTCGCGGTGGCGTGACAGCGAGAGCAGCAGCGAGGCCGCGTGCAGGGTCAGGCCGATGCGGGGCAGCGTGGGCGGATGCCGTGACCACAGGCCCGTGCCGGGCAGCAGCAGGGCGGCGAGGTACGGGACCACGACAGCCCTACCGAGCCGTCGCCGCAGCCAGTCCGCCGCGCGCTCGGTGTGCGTGGCAGCATGCTCCTCCTGTGGGGCCGGCGGGGCAGGTGATGCCACGCGACAGTCAGGATGCGTTCGGGTGCCCGGTCGCACGGTCAGGCCTCTATGGCCCGTGGGGTGTCCGAGACAGCGAGATTCCAGAACCCCGCCGATGTCGCCCCGGGGTTCTCGACTGCACACTCACCCGGCACCGGGGCCGGCGAGCCCGAGGTCATAAGCGAGGATCACGGCCTGGATGCGGTCGCGGGCGCCGATCTTGGCCAGGACACGGCCCACGTGTGTCTTGACGGTGGACTCGGACACGACGAAGCGGGTGGCGATCTCACCGTTGGTCCAGCCTTTGCCGATGGCGACGAGGATCTCGCGTTCGCGTTCGGTGAGGGCATCCAGTCTCGGGTCCTCCTCGGAATCGCTCCGGCGAGCAGGCACGTGCTGGGCGTACTCGTCCAGGAGACGGCGGGTGAGAGCCGGTGCGATGACGGCGTCGCCGGCGGCGACGGCGCGGATGCCGGCGAGGAGTTCCTCGGGGCGCGCGTCCTTGAGGAGGAAGCCGCTGGCTCCGGCCCGTAGCGCGGCGTGGACATATTCGTCGAGGTCGAAAGTGGTCAGCACGAGAACGCTGGAGCGGCCGCCGGCGGCGGTGATCCGGCGGGTGGCCTCGATGCCGTCCATACCGGGCATGCGTACGTCCATCAGGACGACGTCGGGACGCAGCTCGGCGGCCATGCGGACGGCCTCGGCTCCGTGCGTGGCCTCACCGACCACCTCCGTCTCGGGGATGGAGTCGAGCAGCACCCGAAAGCCGTAGCGCTGGAGCGGCTGGTCGTCCACGATGAGCACCGTGGTCACGTGGCACCGGCCCGGGGTGTCATGTCGAGGGTGGCCTCCACGGCCCATCCCCCGCCGGCCGCCGGTCCGGCGCTGACGTTCCCTCCGTAGAGCGCCGCTCGTTCTCGCATGCCCACCAGTCCGTGTCCTTCCTCGTTCGGTGCTCCGGGGCACTCCACCGGGCCGTCGTCCCGGACCCGGATGACCAGCCGGACGTCCTCGACGGCCACCGACAGTTTCACCTGCGTGCCGGCCCCGGCGTGCTTCAGGCTGTTCGTGAGGGCTTCCTGAACGATGCGGTAGACCGTCAACTGCATCCCGCCGTCCAGGGCACCCAGGTCGCCGGCGGTCCGGTAGACGATGTCCAGGCCGGCGGTGCGCACACCGGCACACAGCGCCTCGATGTCCATGAGGACGGGCTGCGGACTCAGTTCAGGCGTGACGGGAGGGCCGTCCGACGCCTCCCGCAGCACGCCGAGCACGCGTCGCAGTTCACCGAGGGCAGTCCGGCCTGTGTCGCCGATGAGCTGCAGGGCCTCTTTGCCGCGCTCGGGAGTCGCATCCGTGGCATACACGCCGGCGTCGGCGAGGGTGATCATGACGGCCAGGTTGTGGCCGACGATGTCGTGCATCTCGCGGGCCACCCGTGTCCGCTCGGTGGCGACCGCGAGCCTGCTGCGCTGGTCACGTTCGATCTCCAGGCGGGCCGCCCGCTCCCGCAGCCCCTCGAGCTGGGCCCGGCGGGTCCGTACCATCAGGCCGAGCGCCAGGGCCGCGGTCGCGGTGCTCAGCAGGAAAAACAGCGCGTCCCACACGGACACCGCCGCCGACGCGCGGACCGCGACCAGCACCATCCCCGCCGCCATGATCCCGCAGGCCCACGGCAACTGCCGCAGCCGCCCGTGCAGGGCGAGGCTGTACAGGGCGATGAACAGGGCGACGTCCGCGCGCAGCGCGGCTCCCAGCGACCACTGAAGAACGAACACGGCCGCGATGGTGCCGAAGGCCGCCATGGGCCTGCGCCGACGCCATAGCAGCGGCAGCACCAGACCGGCCTGCAGGAGCAGCATGCCCGCCGGGGGCAGCCGGGTGAAGGCAAGTCGGAACCGGCGTGGACCGTCGCCGTACCCGGCGCCACCGTGCAACAGGTCCGGCAGGCAGAACATGAGGAGGACCAGCACCACCACCGCGGTGTCCAGCACCCACGGATGTGCCCGGTCCGCCTTCCGCAGCCGCTGGCCGCCCCGGGAAAGCCGGGCGACCAGCGGCCCCATCCCGCCGGCTTCGTCCGCGGACGTGGTCGTCGTCAAGGAGGTCACCTGCCCATGGTGCATGCGATCACACGTCGCTGCGCACAAGCCGGTACGCCGCCCCCACCAGGGCGAGTGCCGTCCAGCCGAGGAAGACCAGCAGCCCGGCCGTGGGCGACAGGGCCGTGCTGTCGTGGGTCAGGGCGAACATCGACGCGCCCGCATTGCTCGGCAGGTAGGGACTGATGTCGTCCTGCCAGGAGCTGGGGAGCAGCGAGACGAGCCCCGGGATCAGCATGAGGGCGGCGACCAGCACCGAGATGCCGCCGGCCACCGACCGCAGCAGCGCGCCCAGGGCGGTGCCGATCACGCCGACCAGGCCGAGGTAGAGCCCGGCGCCCAGCAGGCTTCGTACGACTCCCGAGTCCGTCAGGGCCATCGCGGCGGGGGTGCCGGAGACGATGCCGCTGCCGAACAGGAAGGCGACGAACGCGCCGAGGGTGCCGACCACCAGCGCGACCAGTCCGAACACGGCCGCTTTGGACCACAGGACCGGCAGTCGGCGCGGTACTGCCGCCAGCGTCGAGCGGATCATGCCGGTGGAGTACTCCCCCGCCGTGACCAGCACGCCGAGCACGCCGAGGGCGAGCTGGGCGAAGTTGGTGCCGAAGAGGGACAGGCTCACGGCCGTGGAGTCGGCGAAGTCCCGGTCCAGGTGACCGGAGCCGATGCCGGACTTGTAGCGGCTCGCGGCGATCAGCCCGAAGGCGACGAGGAAGAGCAGGCCGAGGCTCAGGGTGATCCACGTCGAGCGCAGCGACCACAGCTTGGCCCACTCCGAGGACAGCACACGCCGTCCGGTCACCCGATAGGCGGGGCGGGCGGGGCCGGGCGAGGGCGCCTCGACGGGCGCGGTGAGGGTACTCATGCCGCCCTCCCGTCGGCCGCACGGAAGTCGATGCCGGTCGTGGAGCCGTGGTACTCCACGGCATCCCTGGTCAGGTTCATGAACGCCTCCTCCAACGACACCGTCCGCGCACTCAGTTCGAAGAGCGCGATCCCGTGCTCGGCCGCCTTCAAACCGATCTCGCGGGCGGTCAGCCCGGTCACCTGAAGTTCCTCGGAGCCGGCGCGGCCCGTGGCGTCGACACCGGGACCGGCCAGTACGTCCCGCAGCCTCGCCGGCTCCTGCGTGGCCACCTTCACCATGTCGCCGCCCGCCTCGCGGACGAGGTCCCGCACGGTCGTGTCGGCCAGCAGCCGGCCACGGCCCACAACGATGAGATGGTCCGCCACCAGCGCCATCTCGCTCATCAGATGGGACGAAACGAACACGGTCCGGCCCTCCTCAGCGAGCGCCTTGAGCAGGTTCCGGATCCAGAGCACGCCTTCCGGGTCGAGCCCGTTGACCGGCTCGTCCAGCATCACCGTCTGCGGATCGCCCAGAAGTGCCGCCGCGATGCCGAGCCGCTGGCCCATCCCGAGGGAGAAGGCGCCCGCCCGATTCTTCGCCACACTCCCCAGTCCCGCGAGGTCGATGACCTCGTCGACCCGGCGACGGGGAATCCCATGCGTCAGCGCGAGCGCCTTCAAGTGGTTGTGGGCCGAGCGGCCCGGGTGAATCGATTTCGCCTCCAGGAGGGCCCCGACCTCCTGAAGCGGCGCCTCGTGCCGGGCGTAGTGGCGGCCGTTGACCTTGACGGAGCCGCTCGACGGGGCATCGAGCCCGACGATCATCCGCATGGTCGTCGACTTCCCGGCGCCGTTGGGCCCCAGGAAACCGGTCACCATCCCCGGCCTGACGGCGAAGTCCAGCCCGTCGACGGCAGTCTTCTCCCCGTACCTCTTGGTCAGCTGCTGTGCGTCGATCATGCGCGCCTCTTCCTGTCGGAGACCGGCGCCCGTCCGTCGCCCCTGACGCCTCACCGGCAACGCTAGGGACCAAAACGCCCCGATCCGGTGGTACCGGGGACTGATCCGCGCCCATCGGGTGGTACCCCGGTACTACGTGGTGCCGCTGCGGCGCGCATGCTGTTCAGGTCGTGTTCAGGCACGGCGTGCCATCGTGCGGATCATGAGCACAGAGCGCGTCCTCGACGGCCGGCCCCTCGTCCCCGTACGCCGGACGGCGAACAAGGTGCCGGAGGTGACCGTCTACTTCTGGATCATCAAGGTGCTGACCACCGGTATGGGCGAGACGGCGTCGGACCTCCTGGCCCGGCTGCTCGGCCCGATGCCGGCGGTCGCGCTCGGCGGCCTCGCCCTGACGGTCGCCCTCGCCGTGCAGTTCGCTCTCCGCCGGTACGTCGCCTGGGCCTACTGGACCGCCGTCGTCATGGTCAGCGTGTTCGGCACCATGGCAGCCGACGTCCTGCACGTCGGCCTCGGCGTACCGTACGCCGTGTCGACGCCGGCCTTCCTCGTCGTACTGGCCGCGGTCTTCGTCCTCTGGTACGCGAGCGAGCGGACCCTCTCCATCCACAGCATCCGCACCCGCCGTCGCGAGACGTTCTACTGGGCGGCCGTCCTCGCCACCTTCGCCCTGGGCACAGCCGCAGGCGACTTCACCGCCACCGTCGGCTTCGGCTACCTGGGCTCGGTCGCCCTTTTCGCCGCCGCCATCTGCATGCCCACCCTGACCCACCGCTTCGGCACCCTGAACGCAGTGACCGCCTTCTGGACCGCGTACGTCATCACCCGCCCCCTCGGCGCCTCTCTCGCCGACTGGATGGCACTCGGGCATGCCCGCGGCGGCCTCGGCTTCGGGCTGGCGCCGGTCACCCTCGCGTGGACGGCCGCGATCGTCGGATGCGTCGGCTACCTGGCCATGTCACAGCGCGACACGCACGCCCGCGCCGCAGGCTGAGGGTCGGAACGCGCCCCGGTGCGTGGCCGCTGCGCAGATGGGCCAAGTCGAGCAGGGCCTGTCCGCGGACGCTGAGGCGCCGCCCTCGGGTGCCGAGGTCCCGGCGGTGCTGGCGCAGCCGAGCGGCGAGGAAGCACAGGGGCAGAGCTGGACAGGTCCAGCCCAGACGGGTGGACAAGCACACGAAGCCTCTGGTGGAGACGGATTTCTTGGTCGAAAACCCGTCTACCAGTGGCTTCGCGCGTCTGTCAGCCCAACCGCCCAGCCCGCCCGGCAGGTTGGAAAACGCTCACTACTTCGAATCCGGTCAGGAGCATCCAGTCACGTTGCCTCTGGCGGCTCTCGGCTCAGCTCGGCCATGGCGCACCGATGATGCGTTCGACCGTGGTTGTGCGATGGAAGCCGGGAACAAAGTGCTCCAGCACGTCCGCATTCACGGTTCCGTTCGTGGTCTCCGGGCGGCTCTTGAGTCCGTCGACGAAGGCCTGCAGGAACTCGTTCTTGAAGTCGCCCCGCGGATGGATGGCCGTGATCTCTTCCACCTGGGCTTGATCCAGTTCGTCCAGACCCAGGCCGAGCACGTCGGTCAGAACGCCGAAATTCGTGATGGCGATCTCCGGGCCCATCCGGCCGGGAATTCCCGGCGTCGTGTGCAGCGCGATAGCCGTCCAGACCACGTCGGCGGCGGTGGCCGGGAAACCGTGGTCGAGCATGAACTTGCGCGCATGGTCGGCTCCGTCGACCTCGAAGCGCTGCTCTGCATCGGAAAAGGGCGTCAACAGGCCAGTGTCGTGGAACATGGCGGACAGGTAGAGCAGCTCCGGATCGGGCTCCAGGCCGAGCCTGCGAGCATGAATGGTGCCGAATACGAAAACGCGCCGGGAGTGATGGTAGATGAGGGGGCTGGTCATCTTCTGAATGAGGCTGGTGGCTTCGGCGACCGCCGCTGTTTCAGGAATGTCCACCCCTGCAATGATCTCGGTCATGACCTCTCCGCTCTCTGGTATCGGTGTGCTAAGAATGAACGGTGCGTCCGTCTTCCACACTGCCGACCAGCGGGCCCTCGACGCCACCTCGGACCCGCCATGAGTCACCCGAATCAGGACAGGCGGGAAACGGGCGTGTGAGCTCCGCCACGCACCGGGTCGTGATCCTTGTCTACGACGGGGTCACGCTGCTGGACGTCGCCGGCCCCGCGGAGGTGTTCGCGGAAGCGAACCGGTCGGGTGCCAACTACCAGATCGTGCTGGCGTCACCGACCGGCGCCGACATCACCTCGTCCATCGGGATCCGGATCGCGGTCGACGCCGCCGCCTCGCAGTCTGCTCCTGACACATTCCTGGTGGCCGGCGCAGACCTCTACCCGCGCAGCCCCGTCGCCCGTGATCTGGTCGAGGCCACCCGGACGCTGGCGCTCCGGGCCGACCGGGTTGCGTCCATCTGCACCGGAGCATTCGTCCTCGGCGCCGCTGGTCTCCTGGACGGCAAACGTGCGACCACGCACTGGAAGGTCGCGCAAGAACTCGCCGCCCGGTGCCGGACCAGCCGCGTCGAACCCGATGCGATATTCGTTCGTGACGGCACCACGTACACCTCGGCGGGCGTGACAGCCGGCATCGACCTGGCACTGGCACTCGTCGAGGAGGATCACGGCCCTGATCTGACCCGCGATGTCGCCCGCGCCCTGGTGGTCTATTTGCAGCGTTCAGGCGGCCAGTCACAGTTCTCCGCCCCCTTGCAGGGACCGCCACCCCGATCCCCGGCCATCCGCAGGATCACCGACCTGGTGGCTGCTGATCCGGCAGGAAATCACTCAGTCGGCGAGCTCGCCAAGCACCTGAATGTGAGCTCTCGGCATCTCGCACGGCTCTTTCACGACGAACTGTCCACCACCCCGGCCCGGTACGTGGAGATGATCCGGTTCGACATGGCAAAAACTCTGCTCGACCAAGGGCACACCGCAACGCAGGTGGCATCCCTTGCCGGATTCCCGAGTTACGAGAGTATGCGGAGAGTTTTCGTGAGGAAAATGTCGATCAGCCCCGCCGCTTATCAGCGCCGCTTCAGCACAGCGCATCGCACAACACGGGGCAGTAGTAAGACGGTGTCCTAAGACGTCATTTCGTCTGGTGAGTCCGCGGTAGCAGATCAGGGCGCAGGCGATGCTGGTGAAGGCGCGGAGTGCTCGACTTCACGCTCGTAGCGCCGGTGTTGTCACCCCTCGGTCAGCGCTGCGCGCAGGCATTCCCCCATAGCGGCAGTCTCCTCATCCGTGAGATTCAGCATTCCGTTCTCGGTCATCAAAGCGTGGAACTGCTGCTGCCTGTACGGCGTACCCGCGGGCAAACCGGCAATATGCCAGTGAAGATGCGCGTTTCCCTGCTGACTGCCCAAGGACAGCAGGTAGGTACGCTCAGGCTTCACCACCGTCTCCACGGCCAGTGCCACCTTCCGGACGACCGCCATCAGTCGTAGGTATTCAGCCTCGTCCAGGTCACGGACAGCATGCTCGATGTGCGCCTTCGGAGCCACGAGCACCTTCCCGGGCACCGTCGGATACCGATCGAGGAAGGCAACGTGCCATTCGTCCTCATACACCGTGACATGCTGAGAACCCGTAGCACCCGCCACGAAAGCGCACACGAAGCACGGGCCGCTGCGCACTCTGGCCTCATAAGCCTCAAGGTCCATGGGCTGCCGCTCCGGTGACATGCTCCCCCTCTTCCTGCGCAGGGAGTGCTTCTCCCTGACGACGTGACAGCGTCTTCTTCCGCTGAGTCGAGATGAACCGCTCCCGTTCCGAGAGCTGCGCCAGAACAGGAGCGGTTCATGGTCGGCTGCGTTGCGGCATGCCTCAACGATCGAGCGACTCGTAGTCACACCAGTCGAAGTGAACGGACCCTGACGACGCGAACATTCCGATGACCCGCCCGGTGAAACCGCCGGCGACCTCCGTGGACAGGTATCGACCGTCCAGCGAGGTGAGTCCGGCGTATGTGCCGTCCGGTTCCTCGATGCCGATCGTGACGGTGTCGGGTCCGGTTCGTGCATCGTTCACCGCCTCTACGGCGGCCACCTCGATGCGGAGAACCACAGGTCCGGGGGGTATCGGCCGGGACGCCACGACTGTGCTCAACGGACCGATACGGGCGCGCACTTGCACCTCGCCGGACGAGGCCTCGATGTCGTAGTGGTGCCGCTCGTCAAGGCGTACGGTCAGGCCACCGCGTCCTTCCTCCACGTCGGCCAAGGCACGTACCCGGCAGGACAGATGCTGCTGCCGTCGGCCGACGAACGTCACGTCGGCGTCGTCGAGTGATCCACCGCGAGCGTGCAGGGTCAGCCAGCCGGGCCGTTCCTTTGTCGTGCAGTCCTCCGTGGAGCGGTGACGCAGCGAGATCCAGCACGGGGCCAACTCGCTGATGTCGAAGTCGTCGAGGCCCGGCACGACGCCATGGGGCTGTAGTGGCCATGGGGGCGCGGGCACGACGGACGACAGTTCACCGACGACCGGCCAGCCGTCGGCCCACTCGACCGGTACCAGAAATGTTTCCCGGCCCAGTACGTGCCAGCCGGGCGTTCCACCGCCCGGCCGCACGCCGAGCAGCACCATCCACCACGTACCGTCAGGTGCCTGGACCAGGTCCGCATGGCCCGTGTTCTGGATGGGGTGATCGGTGCCGCGGTGGGTCAGGATCGGGTTGTCCGGGCACGGCTCGAACGGGCCCGTGGGCGTGCGGCTACGGGCGATCGAGACTCCGTGGCACCTCTCGGTGCCACCCTCCGCGATGAGCAGGTACCAGAAGTCGCCGATCCGGTACAGGTGCGGCGCTTCCGGGGCCTTGGCGCCGGGGGCGCCGGACCAGAGCCGGCGTGGCGGACCGAACGTCTCCCCTGTGTGGGGATCGATGCGGACCTGTCCGACTCCGGCATAGGTGCACCAGCAGTTGCCGTCGTCGTCCCAGGCGAGATCCGGGTCGATACCGTGCACCCCGGGCAGGCGAATCGGATCCGACCAGGGACCGGCCGGGTCGGTGGCAGTGAACAGCAGATTGCCGTCGCCGCTCACGTTCGTGACGATCAACCAGAACCGGCCGTCGTGGTGTCGGAGTGTGGGCGCGTAGATACCACCCGAGGAAGGCGAGTCAGGTGGCAGGCGCAGTTGGCTCGGGCGGTCAAGTGCATTGCCGACCTGGGTCCAGTGCACCAGGTCACGGCTGTGGAAGATGGGTACTCCGGGGAAGTATTCGAAGCTGGAGCACGCGACGTAGTAGTCCGCGCCCGCCCGGCAGATCGACGGATCCGGATGAAAGCCGGGGATGACAGGGTTGCGTACGGTGTTGCCTGTCCTGGGCACGCTCGACACCCTCATCGAGTCCTTTCGCTGGTTTGACCGCACTGTGGAGACGTGCGGGAAGAGACTGGGCCGCCCGGTTCAGCGGGCGGGTGGCGCTGTACGACGACGAGCGGGCTGCGCGGCGGCGCTACGGCGGCCAGCCGATCAAGCGGGCACAGTACCTGTGAACCGGCCTCCGCATGAGCTCCTCCGACAGGATGACAACCCAGGCGTCGGTAATCGAGGAGTAATTGTCAAATCCTGTGGATCGATGAGTGTGGTCGGACTTCCCAGGCCGGCCGTTGGAGCTGATCGTTGTAGACGATGATGTCGGCGTGGTCGGTTGGGCGGGCTGTGGCGAAGTAGAGCTGTTGGGAGGGGATATAGCGGTTGCGCCAGGACCGTTCGATTTCGGCGGTGTCGGCGGTGGATCCGGCCAGCGCTGCGCCTCGGTCACGGGCGCGCTCTACCGTCTGCTCGAATGGGACGGACACGAAGATGCGCAGGTCCCACCGGTGGATGAGTTCTGGGCGCAGGAGGAAGACGCCGTCGAAGAGCAGTACGGCGTCTGCGGGGGCGGTCGTGGCCGGCGGGGACGATGGGGTGTCGGTGTCTGCGTCGTAGACCGCGTGTTGGAACCTTCGGTGTCCGCCCGGGCCTAGCGGATCGAGCAGGACCCGGCACAGCGCGGCGTGGTCGTGGGCGTCGAAGTAACAGCCTTCGGCCGAGTACTGGCCGCGTCGGTAGCGCTGTGCACGGGGGACGAGGAAGTCGTCGATGGTCGCGCGGATGATGTCGTGGTCCTGCGCGCGCAGGACGACGGCGAGCTCGTCGGCCAGCGTGGTCTTGCCGGAGGCGGGCGGCCCGTCGATGGCGACCCGCAGCGGGTGCGCGGTTGTGACGGAGCTGATCGCCTCGGCCAGCCGACTGATGAGCTCGCCGCGGGTTCCTTGGTCCATTGCTGCCTCTCTCACGGTGTCTGTGTCCAGCACCGCACGTCAGACTGCGGTCGCCCGCTCGCGTTCGACGAGGTCGCCTCGTTCGAAGCGGGCTCCAGCGCGGACGAGCGCGACGAGGTGGGGTGCGTTCACCGCTCGCCACCGGTGCTGGGCGGACTCGACGAGCTTGAACACCATGGCCAGGGCGGCCGCGCGGGAGCCGGCGCCCTTGGTGACCTTGGTCCGAAGCCGGACGGTCGCGAAGGTCGACTCGATCGGGTTCGTGGTGCGCAAGTGGATCCAGTGTTCGGCGGGGAAGTCGTAGAACGCCAATAGCTCGTCCTCGTCATCGACGATCTTCTTGTCGGCCTTGGGGAACTTCGCCCCGTACCGCTTGGCGAACCCCTTGACCGCGGCGGCCGCATGCTCACGGTCCTCGGCGTTGTAGATGCCCTGGATGGCCTTCTTCGCCGCGGGCTGGGCTGACTTCGGCAGGCTGTCGAGGCAGTTGGCCGTTTTGTGAACCCAGCACCTTTGGTGGCGGGTCTCGGGGAAGACCTCGCCCAGCGCGTTCCAGAAGCCGAGGGCGCCGTCGCCGACGAGGCACCATGGCTCATCCGTCCGGGCGAGTCCCGAGGCACAGTCCGGCCGACCGAAGAAAATGGCCTGCCCCGGAACGAGCGTTGGGCATGCGCAGCGGGCCGCCCGCTTGCGTGTGGGCAACCGAAGTCGTCCGCAGCACTGCAGTGCATCCCCCTGTAGGGGGCCGTGAGTCGGCTGCTCGGCCGACAGGGCGTGCGGCCCTGGACGCCATCCTCCTCATTCGACGCGGACGCGCGGACCGCCCGGGCGTAGGCTTCGCTCAGCATGGACGCGGCGGGGGGCGGAGCAGATGACGGCTGAGCCGACACAGAGGTGGGGGTCGACCCTCGATTCGGTCGTGGTGTACGCGCAGGGCGCGGTCTGCCGACGCCTGGCCCGGGGCAGTGTGCCGCCCGACGGCCGGGTGCGGGTGACGGGACTGCCCCGCTCACTGGACCCGGGCTCGCTGCGGGTCCATGCCCTCGGTGTACCCGGGGTGCGCGTCACCGAGGCCCGGGTGGAAGTCGAGGCCGAACTGCTCGGCACGGGCACGTCCGCCGAGTTGCGGCGCGAGGTCCAGCGGCTGAGCGACGCGTACGCGGTGGCGCAGGGACGCCGGGAACGACAGTTGGGCCTGATCGAGGAGGTCACGGCTCTCCACCCGGTCCCACCTGCCGACACGCGCGAGGACCCGCACCGCCGCACCCCGGTCGACGCATGGCTGGAGCTCGCCGACTTCGTGGACGAGCGGCTGGCGGGACTGCACAACCGCCTCGTCGAGCTGGAGGAGGCACTGCGCAACGTCGAGCACGAGCTCGCCGTCGCCGCAGACAGGCTTGCCCGCGCCTCCACCGACGCGCCGTCAGCGCACGTCGAGACCACGGTCTGCGCGGTCCTGATCCTCGACGGCACCGGGGATGCGGAGGTGGAGCTGGAGCTGGAATACGGGGTGCCGGGCGCCGTCTGGGTGCCGGCCTACCGTCTCACTCACCGTCAGGGCGACGGCAGCGGCCGTCTGGTGCTGCGCGCTTCGGTCGCCCAGCGGACCGGCGAGGACTGGACCGGCGTGCGCATCGCGCTGGCCACCGCCGATCTTCGGCGCCGCACCGACCTGCCGAGGCTCCGCTCGATCCGGATCGGACGCAGTCAGCCCGCCCCAGCGCCCTCTGGCTGGCGCGAGCCCCCGGCCGGGCTCGTCGATCTGTTTTCCGGGTACGACGCGGCAGGCCCCGGCCCGGCCCCGACGGCCACACGTTCGGCCGTCGGGGGCGGCTCCGCGTCCGGTCCCGTTCCGCCACCGACGCCTCCCCCGCCGCCGGCACCGCAGAGTTACGGCAGTCCGCCGGCCGCAGTCCCGATGCCCGGCGGCGCGGACGGCGCTCCCACGGACGTCTTCGGCGGCGGGATGCCCGCCCCCGGGCAATCACCTGGGCCGCGGCCGGGCGGCAGGTCCTTCGCGGGTGCGCCCGCCGCCATGGCGCCCGCGGCTCCTGGCCGGGCTGCGCCGCCACCCCGGCCGACACCTGTAGCCGGTCCTCCGCAGCCGAGCGGCGCCGAGCTCGACTACGCCGCCCTCGTCCTGTGCGGCCCCGACGAGCAGGGCGGTCACAGAGGCCGGCTTTTCCCCCGCTCTCCATTCGACCCGGTAGCGGACGAGTACCGCCGCCGCGCCGAAACGGTGGCCGCGCTGCCGTTGCCCGGACATGCCGTACGGCCCCGCGAGTCGGCGGGTTCCTTCGACCACCGCTTCGATGCCACCGCCCGCGCCGACATTCCGTCGGACAGCACCTGGCACACCGTCACCGTCGGTGAGATCCCGGTCGGCCTGCGTACCGAGTACCTCTGCGTGCCGTCCGTGGAGCGGACCGTGTATGCGACGTTGGTGCTTTCCAACGCCACGGACCAGGCGCTGCTGGCCGGCCCGGTGGAGGTCACCGTCGACGACGACTACCTACTGACCGCCGCGCTGCCCACGCTTGCCCCCGGCGGTGTCCGCCGTGTGGGACTCGGGCCGGCCGAGAGCATCCGTGTCACCCGCAGTACGAACCTGCACGAGTCGACCTCGGGCCTGCGCAACAACACCACCGTGCTCGACCACCGCGTCCACGTGGAGCTGGTCAACGGGCTCGCGAGGCCCGTCACCGTGGAAGTGCGCGAGCGAGTGCCGGTCACCTCCGAACCGGACGTCCGGATCGAGGAACGGGCCGACTGGACGGTACCCGAAGAAGGCACGGGGCCCGATCGGCCTGCGCCGGGCACCCGCGTCTGGCGACAGGACCTGCCCGCAGGCGCCACTGCCGCCTTCGACGGCGGCTACGAGATCCGCATCCCGACCGGCAAGGCCCTGGTCGGCGGCAACCGCAGGAGCTGACACACGCCATGTCCACGGCCCCGAAGCCGATCGCCCTCCCCGTCACTGCCGTCACATGCCTCGAGGATCGCGCCCAGATCGAGCGCGCCGTCGTGCTCGACCTGGAGGCCGGGGTCCAGCGGCTGCGTCTCGGGCCGGTCAGTGCGCTGGCCGTCGACCGGACCCTCCATGCCGAACTGACCGCCGATCACCCCGCGGCCGTGCTCGACGTGCGGATCGTCCGCAGCTGGACGCCGCGCGGGCCGCTGCCGTCCCCCGACGTCGACTCCGCCCTGCGCCACCGCGTTCACACCCTCGAAGAGGAGCGCCTGGCCCTGGGGCAGCGCCGCGACCGGCTGCATGCCCGCCTCGACCTGCTCGGCCGCCTCGCCGCCGATCTGCTGCGGGAAATCGGCGAAGGCGCCGGCTCCGGGGAGACCGAACGGCCCCGCTGGGCCCGCGAACTGGACCGGGTGGACGACGAGCGCGACGCGCACGGCGAACAACTCCGCACCGTTGAGGCCCGGCTGGCCGCCCTCGCTGTCGAACTCGGGGAAGCCCAGCGGGCCATGCATCTCTCGGATGAGGAGCCCGCCGAGCTGGTCGGCCATATCGAGTTGACCGTGGAGGCCGCGGTCGCCGGGCCGGTCGGGCTGCGCCTGACCCACCTCACCCCGTGTGCGCTGTGGCGGCCTGCCTACCGGGCCGTGCTCGACGGGGACTCCCTGACACTGGAGACCGACGCGATGGTCTGGCAGCGCACCGGTGAGGACTGGTCGGACGTGCGGCTGACATTGTCGACGGCCCGCTCGGCGCTGGCCACCGATCCGCCACGGCTGGGCGAGGACCGGCTGACGCTCAAGGACCGCTCCGCAGCGGAGCGCCGCACGGTCGACGTCGAGCTGCGCGAAGAGGAGATCGGGGCCCTCGGCCCGAGCCCGGTGCTCGGGCTGCCGGGGGTGGACGACGGCGGCGAGACGCGGGTGCTGAGATCCCCCGCACCGGTCTCGGTGCCCGGTGACGGCCGCGCCCACCGCGTGCTGCTCTCCGCGTTCACCACGGCCGCGGCCAGTGAGTACGCCTGCTCACCGGAGTTGTCCCCCCTGGTCACCCAGGTGGTGCGGTTCGACAACTTGTCCGGGCACGCGCTGCTCGCCGGGCCCGTGGACCTGGTCCGCGGCAGCGGATTCAGCGGCCGCGGCACGCTGGACTTCACCGCCCCCAGCACTCCCGTTGAGCTGGCCTTCGGCAGCTGCGACGACTTCAGGGTGGTCCGGCGCACCGAGGAATCCCGCGACCTCGCCGGAATCACCCAGCGGACCGTGATCACCCGCACGGTACGGCTGCACCTGTCCCGGTTCTCCGCCCCCGGGGAGCGCGGCGAGCGGGTGGTCGTGCTTCGGGAGCGGATCCCTGTCTCCGAGGTCTCGGCGGTGGAGATACGCCTGCACAAGGATTCCTGCTCCCCGGCGCCCGACGTGGTCGACGCCGAGGGCATCGTCCGCTGGGATGTCGCCCTCCCACCGGGCAGCCGCCGCACGGTCACGCTGGCCTACGAGTTGTCGGCGAGCGCCAAAGTCACCGGACTCTGAGTCCGGACTCCGAGTCCGGTGGAGGCTGTCCGAGGCGCAGCAGGCTCCCGGTGTCGCGGGCGAGGCGGGCCGCGGCGTCGACGATGGCGTCGGCCTCGTCATGGCCGCCGACGGCGACGATCACCTGAGGTGCGGCGGTCTGGGCGAGTGCGCGGACCATGGTGAGCGTCGGGGCGACGGTCTCGGTGTCCGCGGGGCTGGTCTCGGCCCGGCCCAGCATGCGGTGGCCGGTGGCCAGAACGGGAATGGCGAGGAGAAAGGCGGCGGCCCCGACGTAGAAGGGGAGGCTGAGGCCGGCTGCGTCGGCGAGCTTGCCGGCGGCGTAGGGGGCGATAGGGCGACGATGCCCATGGTCAGCAGACTGCGGTCACAAGTGGAATGCCGAGCAGCGGCACCGTTCCACGCCGGACTGCAGTCCCAGTAGGTAGGAGCGGGCTGCGGCCCGCGACTCCACCCGCCCGCACCGGGCCCGCGACCACCGCACGATCGTCAGGAGTCGACACAGCCCCCGGTGATCAGGCAGTGGCCGTACCGTTCTGCAACCGGGCCTCTGGTTGGTACTTCCGTGTCGATTGGGGGACGGTACGACGGAGGTGCCGTGGCCTACGGGGTGCCGTGGTCGTCGAGGAAGCGAAGCAGCACCCCGGCCTCGGCGCGGAGCCGCGTGACTCGGTCAGCGTGAGCGGGCGCAGTCAACTGCGCTGCGAGTTCGAGTCGTTCGGTGGCCTCGGCTCGCACGATGTCCACCACGCCGCACTCGTTCAGCTCACGTCGCGCCGCTTCGGTGGCACCGGCACCGACCGGTGACTGTTCGAGGGCCAACCCGCGCAACTCGGCCTCGCCCACGGGCACCGCCTCAGCGTTGCCCAGTGCGGCGAGTGTTGTGCGCAGGACGCCGACCGCGACCTTGTCGCGGGCGCGCATCGCTTCCGGGAGGGCTTGACGCATACGAACACGTAGGGACACAAGGGGGAACCTTATGGCTGTGTTCCTGCCCCCGCAACGGGATATCCGTACAGCACCAGACTTCCCGCCAGCCTGAAGCACCCAGCGCCGGCATCTCACATGTACACGCACAACCGAGGCTCCACGCCTACGTCAGATCGCAAAACCGGACTGGAGTGCCATTCGACCCATCAAGCCGGAGGAACCTTCTGCTCCGGTCCCGGACCATCCGACAAGAATGCGCGGGCGTTTGGGAGAGCCGATGTGAAGGCGGTTCCGGGGCCGCTCCACTGGGGCATCTCACGCTCACTCCTCAGGCCCGGCCAGGTCGAAGTCGTCCTGGCTCAGCGCGCTGCGAAGGCGCTCCTCGGCGATGTCGACGTAATGGTTGGCGAGTTCGATCCCAATGAACTGGCGCCCCTCGCGCAGAGCGGCGACGCTCCCGTGGTTCCGGATCCTGTGAGGGACCGGCAGCGACTCGTGCTCACGGCGCGCGGTCGCGTCACCAGGCCCCGGCTCCACGGCCTGGATGACCTGCTGTTGGGCACGTTCCCTGTTCTTCAGAGTCTCTTCTCCTTCCGAATCCTCCCGACCGCCTCCTGGGAGATCCGCTTCTTCGGCAGAGACGCTTTCACGTGTTCGGATACCGGCTGGCTTTTCAATTCGTGCGCATGATCGGAGAATGGCGGGGCAGACGATGGTACGGAGGTTGATATCCATGGTTCCCCTGCTTCTCGTTCTGCTGCTGGCCCTGATCCTCTTCGGCGCGGGTTTCGCGCTGAAAATTCTGTGGTGGGTCGCAATCGTCGTACTGGTCCTGTGGCTGGTCGGCTTCGTCGCCCGCCCGAAGGGCCGCACCGGCCGCTGGTATCGCTGGTAGCCGACAGCTTCGGCGCATTCCGAGCAGTCGATGGCGGTGGCCCGCCGCGCTCCGAATGAGGCAGCGGGCCATCGCCGTCACATCAGGCGCCGCCCTTGTTTTCCGATAGCGGATTGAAGTCGGATATCAAGGGAAGGCGGAGGACCGATGTACGGAAATAAGAGGACGGCAGGTAATCCTGTTGTCCTCCGTTTACCGGAGGAGTTGTTTTCGCGTGACTGAGAATGTGTGGAATTACAAGTCGACTGCGGGCCGTGCGACGGGCCCGGACCTCACCGGCTACAAGGTCGAGGCCACCGACGGCAGCATCGGGAAGGTCGACAAGCATTCCGATGAGGTCGATGACGCCTACCTGGTGGTGGACACCGGCGTGTGGATCTTCGGCCGGGAGGTTCTGCTCCCGGCGAGCACGGTCGTCAGTATCGACTTGGACGAGCACAAGATCTTCGTCGACCGCACCAAGCAGCAGATCAAGGACGCCCCGGAATTCGATCGGGAGAAGCACCTCGGCGACCCGGGCTACCACGACCAGCTGGGCAATTACTACGGCGCCGGCACACCCTTCGGCGGACCGTTCTTCTGACCCTGCGTCTGTTCTGTGCAGCACCAATCCCGACGGACTCACCGCCGGCGACGCGCCGACCGGCCCCGCCCATGGAACCGATTCGGGCGGGGCCGCGCCTCTCCCCCGGCACCGAGTACGCCGGTGGGGAACCCTGTTCATCCCGGCTGGAGCCTTCAAGCAGGCATGGTCGCTTCGGTGGTTCGGAGCCGCATCGATCTGTCCGACGGGCGGCCCTGCACACTGCCGGCTTCTCCGATCTGCTCGGCCAGGTCCAACCCGTCGTCGGCCGATGACGGCACCGCGGCAGCAGTGGGCGGCTTCCGTACAGCCGACCGGGCCGCAGGCCCTCGTACTCCTTGAGCGTGACGCAGATCGTCAACGGGACACCTCCTGGCCTCGGGTCTCGGAGGCGGAAGAAGTCGCTGTCGACGAACGCTCCGATCGCGCGCACACCATGCTGCAGCGCGTGCCCTGTTCTGCTCGAACGCCCTCCGCCTGACCGTAGTTGTCGAGTCCATGCGTCCGCTGGTCCACGAACTCGCCGCGGCGCCTCCGACGTCCCGTCGGCTCACAGTCCCGAGCACTCGGCCCAAATGGTCTTGCCCGTAAGGGAGTAGCGGGCCGGGCTGTACGCCCAAGTCGTTCACGCTCCTCGAAACGTCCGTACGGGATGAGTTGAGGCAGGTCAAGCGGCGAGGGCCTCGGCACGCTCAACGAGCTGGCCGCGTTCGGAGCGGGCTCCGGCGCGGACGAGGGCAACGAGGTGGGGTCCGTTCACGGCCCGCCGGCGGGCCTGGGCAGACTCGACGAGCTTGAAGACCATAACCAGCGCGGCGGCCGCGCCGCCGGCGCCTCGGGTGACCTTGGTCCGCAAGCGGACGGTGGCGAAGGTCGACTCAATCGGATTGCGTCAGGCTGTGATCTACACAGTTCGTGAGCACCGTGGTCGGAGCGAGGAGCGAGTGGTCAGCCATCGAAGTCGACGTACCACCTGTCTTGTGCGCATTCCAGAACCCCAGAGACGCGCAGGCACGGTCGGACTGCGTGGTAGCGCCCCTGAACAACAGGCGTTGAAGTCCACCCTGTGGCACCGGAGTGGTAGGCCTGGCAGTAGTCGTAGCCTCCGGTGGCGGCGACCTGCGCGTTGGTACGCCAGCCGTGCCCGTTCTTCTTCTCCGCGTCGGTGACTGCCGAAAATGATCCGATGGAACGATCGATGGATACGTAGGACCCGTTCGGGACATAAGCCTCAGCGTAGGCGCCGGCCGACTGCTTCCCTGTGTAGAGATAGGTAGTGATGTTGCGCAGGGTCTTGGGGTAGTACGTTCCGACCTCCGCGTACCACAAGTACTCAGTGGGAGCGGGCGCGCACTTCTCGGCCGCCTGTGCCGGCGTCGATGTGACCAGCACTGCCAAAGGCAGCATTATCAGCATCGCCAGTGTCGCTGACAATGCACGTCCACGCTTCATCAATTCGCCCCCCGAGTCTCCTGTGATGTACGCCATACAGTGGTGGCCCCGAGGTTGCCCGTCAAGGGCTCGGTCAGGTTGTCGACGCCAGCCCGGCGGCATACCGGCAACAGGCTTCAGCACCAACAGCACCACTGAGCCAAGCCCCTACGCGTCCCGCGAAGCTGATGCCCGGAACTGCGGTCGGAGCCGTCTCAGCGGGACCCATCAGAGCTGGGGTGAGGAACCGGCAGGCTCTGCACGTGCGTCGTCGCCAGAGCAACGTTACGCAACTACGTCAAGCAAGAAGGCAGTGCATGGAACCGGAACCCTCGATATGGGAGTTACTGATCACGTTCCTCTTCGTGGGGATCATCGCCATTGTGAGGATGTCGTTGATCGTGTTCCCCATCATCGGGGTCGGGATCTGGACTGTGTCGCGAGTACGCCGCAGACGAAGCGGCGGCCGTCAGTCCAGCACACTGAACGCCGTGGCGAAGCGGCGAGGGATCAGAGTTCGCAAGGGCCGGCAGTAGTTTCTCCTCGGCCCAGCGCAAGAACGGCCGCTGGTGTGCTCCGCCGATCCGGACGAGTGCGATCTCCGTGAAGCCCGCGCCGGTGAAGGCCCGTACAGCATCGACGAATTCGTCATTGCCCCCCACGGAGCGGCCGTCGCGATGTCGTTGGACCGTACGTGTGGGGTGACTTGAGCGAAGGCAGCGGGGACCGGCAGTTCGGAATGTGCCGTACAGCCGTGCCGCAGTCGCCAGGTCGCCGGCGCGCTCGTGGAGGTGTGCCGCCACCGCGGCGTGGCGGGGCAGTGAGTCGTTCAGCGCCGCTGGCCCGGCGCGCGGTCCATCGGCCTCACCGACGGCCACTGCGCGGTTGAGCCGGACGACCGGGCTGTCGGTCAGGCGCGCGAGCTCGTCGTACCACTCGACGATCCGCACCCAGTCGGTCTCTTCGGCGTCGGACGCATCTGCGTGGGGTGCCGCGACGGCGGCCTGGGCCTGGAACTCGCCCGGCCGGTCGCGGGCGAGGGCCGCCTGCAGGGTCTCGACGTCCTCGGTGATGGACTCCTTGTCCCACCGGCCTCGGTCCTGCTCGGCGAGCGGCACCAGGCTGCCGTCGGGCGGTACATCTGCGGGCTGTACTGCCGGAGCCGGAACGGCCCGTCAGTTCACGGTCGTGCCAGGGAAGATCCGCGTCCCTGGGCCGGACCCGGGCATGCTTCGCACGAAGCCGGACAGCTTGGCAGACGTTGTGCCACTCCCCCGGCGCCCGGTCATGGACGGGCCTGGCGATGAGGTGCTCGAAAACCACTGGAACAGCGCCACTGCGCGCCATTACCGTGCTGTCGAACCAAGTCGTCCAGGCAAGGACATGCCGTTGTACACCGTGTGAGACCTCCCGAGTGCTGATTCGTCGCGCGTCGCGCTTTGTTGCGCCGCGCTGCTTTTTGCTGCGGACTTCTCACTGAAACCGGTGTATTTCTGTGCTCAACAACTGGGTTGTCATGCCCACCTGCCTGCCGCTCGTTCTCCGGCGTTGCCACACGTGCGCCTCCGAGCGCTTCCGGGCAAACGGCAAATTTCGCGTCAACGCCAACCACAAGCTCCTCGACGCCTGGCTCCTCGTGCTCTGTACCGGTTGCGGGGAAACGGCGAAGCTCACGGTCCTGGAGCGGGTGAATGTGCGCTCCGTACGACCCGAGCTGCTGGACCGGATGCATGACAACGACCCTGGCCTGGCAGCCGAGTTGCTCCAGGATCCGGCCGTACGGCGCCGTAATCGCATCGCCCTCGACTGGGACAACGCCTGGCGCCTCGACACCGGCGGATCGGATCACCTGGAACGCGAGGTGATCGACATCTCGGTCCGCTTCGCGGCGCGGATCCCTGTCCGGCCCGTGCGCCTGATCGCCGAAGGCTGCGGTCTTTCGCGGGCCGAGGTCGAGCGACTGATCACGGAAGGGAAACTCGTGTCGGCAGTCCGGCTGAGCGGCAAGCTCTCCGGCGACTTCACCTTCACGCTCAAGCGCTGAGCCCCCTCGGGACCTGGGGCCTGTCCGGCACGTTCCGCCGGACAGGCCCCAGTTCGCCCGCGAGAATCCATCTCCTCGGCCACATGAGCGACCGGGCGGCCGGAACGGGCACGCTGGATCAGCAGCCTCCCGCCATGAAGAGTCAGCCGACCGCAGCTGTCGTCGTGCGCCCGCCAGGGACGACGGGACAGCCCTTGGTGATCAATACACCTGGCGCTCGGTCGTGTCGTCCGGCCAGATTCCTATGTGGTCGGGTTCCAGCTCCAGCATCACCCGGTCACGCATGCCCAGGGCATCGGTGTACTCCGCGGGCAGCTGAAGGCGGCCCGCGCGGTCCAGCATCGCGTACTCCCTCGCCACCACCGACTCCTGGCCCGTCGTCGCGTCGACCTCCGTCCGCCGCAGGGTTTCCGTGGAGGTGCGGCCGTCGCGGATGGCCACCGTGCGGCGGACCTCGTCGGCCACTGACTGGTCGTGGGTGACGATGAGGGTCGTCGTGCCGAGTTCCTCGTTCGCCGTACGCAGTGCAGCGAAGACCTGCTCGGCCGTCTGGGAGTCCAGCTCGCCCGTCGGCTCGTCGGCGAGCAGCACCGACGGCTCGTTCGCCAGCGCCACCGCGATCGCAACGCGTTGCTGCTGACCGCCGGACATCTGGTGCGGGCGGCGGTCGCGGCAGTCGGCGACGTCCAGCAGGGAGAGCAGCGATTCGGCCCGCTCGGCCTTCTTCTTCGTACGGCCGCGCAACTGCATCGGCAGTGTCACGTTCTGCACCGCGCTCAGATACGGCAGCAGATTGCGTGCCGTCTGCTGCCACACGAAGCCCACCACCTCGCGCCGATAGCGCAGCCGGTCCTTCGCGTCCATGGCCAGCAGATCGCAGCCGGCCACCTTCGCAGCACCTGCCGTCGGTTCGTCCAGGCCCGCCAAGATGTTCATCAGGGTCGATTTGCCGCTGCCGGACGCGCCGACCAGGGCCATCAACTCGCCCTCGCGGACCAGCAGATCGAGTCCCTGCAGCGCCTGCACCTCGACTCCGTCCGCGGAGAAGATACGGACCAGACGGTCGCAGGTGATCAGCGCGTCGTGGCCGTACTCGGGCCGGTCGCGACGGGCCGCCGCCCGGCGCTCCAGCTCGCCGAGGGTGATCCCTATGGAGGACCCGGTCATGGAGGACTCGGTCACCGCGTGTCTCCTGCCCTGAGTTCGGTCGTTGTCGTACGCCGGGTGGTCACCCAGGCCTGTGCACCGGCCACCGCCGACGCGATCACCACCACGGCGAGCGCGGGCAGCAGCAGACTCAACGGGTCGGCACGCAGCTGTACCGGGCCGATCGAGGTGAAGCGTCCCTGTGCGGCCAGGGCAAGGCGGCCGAGATCGATTCCGGGAGCGAGCAGCCGGATCCCTGCCCAGCCGACCAGCACACCACCCACGGCGGCCAGCAGCGCCTGCGGCAGGTTCTCCAGGATCAGCAGGCGGCGCCCCTGCCGGCGGGTCAGCCCCATGGTGCGCAGCCTGCCCAGCAGCGCGGCCCGCTCGGGGGCGGTCTGAAGCAGTGAGAGCACCAGCGCGAGGACGGCGTATCCGGCGCCTGCCGCTGCGGCCACCACGTAGATCCGTTCGGCGCCGCTCTGCACGGGTGAATCCGTGAAGCCGTCCCGTTCGGCGGAGCGCAACGTCACGGTGGCGGGGCCCGCGGTACGGGTGGCTGCCTTGAGATCGGCGCCGGTCACCGAAGGGCCGGAGATCAGCAGCGTGGTGGCGGGGCGGCTGCCCGGCAGGCCCGCCGCATCGACCACCAGGAAGTCGCCTTCGGCCAAGGCAGGGGTGGCGCTGCGCACGACGTCCACGCGGACCGTGAACAGGCCGCCCGCCGGGCCGATCGCGGTCGTCCGGCCGTTCAACCGCTCGGCGACGGCGGGGGAGGCGAGCGCGGGCAGCACTCCGGAGGACTTCCGCAGCTCGTCGGCCCGGAAGGCACCAAGGCCGGTACGGCGGGCGAGACGCGCATACGAGTCGGGGTCGACGGCGAGCAGCGTGACGTTCTCGGTGCCGGCGTCCCGCAGGTCCAGGTCGGACTCGCTGTGGACGGGCACGACATCGCGCACCCCGGCCACCCTCCGTATCTTCCCGGCCAGCGTGTCCGGCAGCGCCTCGGCCGAATCGATCCGGGCATCGGCGCCGACCGCGACCAGGGACGCCCGGTCCCGGGCGTCGGCGACCCCGGAGAGTACCGAGCCGCCGAACGCCGCCGTCGTCAGGGCCACGAGCAGCGCCAGCAGGGGAAGCGCGGTGGTGGCGGAGGAACGGCCCGCACGGGCCAATGACAGAAAGCCGATCGCACCGCGCCGTCGCGCCACCGGCAGCGCCGCGAGCCGCAGTGGCAGCGGATACAGCCGTACGAGCAGCAGGGCGGCGATCACACCCACCAGCACCGGGGCGGCGCTGACCAGTTCGTCCGCGTCGCCGCCCGAGGTACCCCGGCGGCGCAGTGCGGCGACCGCCGCCACGGTCAGCACCAGCAGCGTCAGTTCGGCCACGGTCCGGCGGCGCGACGGTCGGGCCCGTACGAGATCGTCCCGTTCGCCGTGCAGCCGCGGCCGCCGGTGCAGGAACGCGGCCCTCAGCGGGAGCGAGGCACAGGCGAATAGCGCGACCGCCGCCGAGCCCAGCAGCGGCGGCAGCATCCGGCCCTCGGGGACGACGACGACCGCGAGAGCGCAGCCGACGACCGCGGCGGGCAGCACGGGAACGGCGACCTCAGCGAGCAGCCGCCCCGCGATACCGCGGACCGAACCGCCGCGCGAGCGCAGCAGGGACAGCTCGGCGTGCCTGCGCGCGGCGGCCAGGCCGCCGGCCATCAGCAGGACGACGCCCGCGACGCTGCCGACGCCGATGGCCGCGACCGCGACCACCGGGTTGATGGCGGAGAGGATGACGTCGAAGTCGATCAGGACGTCGTCCAGGCCGGAGGCGATCTCCAGCTCGGGCGAGACCCTGGTGCGCAACGTGCTCTGCAGCGGGCCGTGTTCGAGGGAGGCGATCGCTTGCGTGATCCGGGGCAGATCGCCGACGCCGACGCCGGCCGGGTCGGGGGCGATACGCCAGTAGGCCCCGGTCTGCGCGGAGACGGACAGCAGCGCCGGTGCGGCTTCGGGGGCCAGCAGCAGCGCGCCGTGCCAGTACGGCTGAGGAATGGTTTCCGCCGTATAGAGCCGCGTCGGCGTGCGCAGGACGGGTTCGACGGACCAGTAGCTCAGCCGTGGCCGCAGAGGTTCGACGATGCCGGTGACGTGCACGGCGAGGGCCGCGCCGCCGGGCCGCGGCACATGGATGGTCGAACCCGTCTGGATGTGGAGGGACTTGGCAGTGGCCGAGGTGACCGCTGCCTCCACGGCACCGGAGGCCGGGGTGACGGAGTCCGCGGTGGCTCTGGGCAGCCGTCCCGAGGTCAGTGTGGAGTGCTCGGCGATTCCGGCCTGGGCGGTGAGCGTGAACACAGGTCCGCCACCGTCCAGTTGGGGCAGCCACTCGTCGGTGGCCGCCACGGGCTTGAGGGTGTGTGCTCCGTAGGCGGACTGCCCGGTGTCGGCACGCAGCGGTTTCGGCAGGGTGGCCAGGATCCGGCGGTAGTGCTCGGTCAGCCGACGCAACTGCAGCGAATCGGCCCAGTCGCTCAAGGCACCGTCAGCGTACTGCGCCTCCTCGGTCAGCTGGATGGCGCTGCGATCCGGCGAGGCGGCGCTCATCTCATGGCGCAGGCCCCGGCTTTCGTACGTGTCCACTGCACGCGGGAAGGCCCCGGCGAGGAACGAGGTGACCAGGACGAGCAGCATCAGCGCGACGGCGGACCCGGGCGCTGTACGCAGCCGGGTGCGGACCCACGGGGCGGCGGCCTTCATGTCACTCGCCTCCCTGGACGCGCAGCGCCGTCGCAGGATCGCCGCGGCGCAGCGCCAGCGCCGCCACGATGAGCACGGGCGCGGCGGCAACTCCCGCGACCAGCAGGGCAACGCGGCCGGCCGGCAGCTCCACCAGCACACCGGGGACCGGCTGTGTGGCCTGTCCGGTCAGCACGATCAGCGGTACGACGGCACGGGTGAGCACCGCGCCGAGGGCAAGCCCGATCAGCAGCGCGAGTCCGATCAGCAGCGACTGTTCGGCGGCAAGCAGCCGAGCCAGCTGGCGCCGCGGGGTACCGAGCGCCCGGAGCACCGCGAACTCCGCCGAGCGTTCCCGCAGCGCTCCCACCGTGCTGACCGCGAAGCCGACCGCGGCCAGCGCCGCGGCGACGAGAGCCACCGCGAGCAGCGCCGACTGCGGGCCCGCTCCGAGCGGATCGTCGTGCAGGTCCTCGGCGATCTCGTCACGCACCTGGATCTGGGTCGGGTCGATCTCGGCCCTGTCCCGCAGGGCCGCCGCGACCCGATCCGCCATGCCGGGCTCGGTGAACAGCCACCATTCGGTGGGCGGGAGCGCCGAGTCTGGGCGGGCGGCGAGCACCCGGTTGACGGCCCGCAGATCGAGCAGCAGCGCGCCGCCGTCGGTCGCGGGGGTGGCGGCCGTATCGGGGCCGCCCGCACCGGGCCCGGTGGTCGGGATGCCGCGGAGGACGCCCGCGATCTTCACCTTGACGGGGCCGCCGGGCATCGGGATTTCGATCACGGAGCCGGGCTTCGCGCCGCTGGACTCGAGGAAGCGATCGGTCGCCAGCGCGGCCGGCACGGCGGGTTCGGCACGCTGGGCCGCGACCCGGACAGTGACCGTGCGCTCGGCACCCCAGTCGCTGTTGAACACCGCTGTGCCCGTGTGGTACGAGACGTCGAGCGGCGTCCGGGCCGACGAGCCGACGGCGGTGATCGCCGGCTGACGCTCATCCGTGGTCGGGTCGGGCTCGGGGCTCGCCGTTGCCTCGGCTTCCCAGACCAGTCCCTTCGGCACAGTGACCCCCCGGGTGGCGCCATCGGAGGTGATCGAGCGCATCGCGCCGATCGTGAGCCGCTTGGACGCGATCCGGTCCGGATAGCCCGCCTCGTCGAAATCCACCCCGGTCAGCGCCAGCGGACCCGCCGGCCTCCCCACGGGGGCATCGGCCGCCTTCGCGAGGTCCACGGTCACCGTGTGCGGTTTGCCGTCCGGCGCAAGTGTGTCCAACTGCATCCGGAACGGCACTCCGTTGCGGTCCTCGACGGTAAGGGTGATGATCGTGCCCGCTTCGTTGTACGGGCCGTCCTCGGCGGCGCGCAGGGTGACATCGAAAACGAGGCGCGCGGTGTCGTCGGGCAGCAGCACACCGGTGCGTGCGGTCTTCTGCGGGTGCAGGGCCGCCAGCAGCCTCTCGGGGTCGGCATCCGCCAGATCGTCCCGCAGCCGCAGTTCCGTGCCGGCGAGTCCGGTGTCGAGCGCCAGTACGGTGGCCTGGCGGCCGCCCGAGAGACCGAGACCGGTACGGGCGGCCGGCACCGCTGCCCGTACGCCCGGCATCCCGTCGTACACCCCGCTCTGCCCGAACTGGACGGTGCCGCTGCCCAGTACGCGCACGGGGGCTCCGGCACGGAAGTCCGCCTGATCGTCCTGCGAGCGGTCCCAGGATGCGCCCTGACCGATCGCCAGCATGCCCATCGCGACCGCGAGCACCAGCAGCAGCACCGGACCCGCGCCGCGCAGCGGTCTGCGGCTGAGCTGCCAGCCGGCGAGCGAAGCGGTCAGACCCCGGCCCGCGGCCGCGCGCCGCTCGGCGAGCTTCGCGGTCGGCGGCAGCAGCCGCAGGGCGAGGACGGTCCCGGCCAGCAGCGCCAGCGCGGGTGCCACGACGAGCAGCGGATCGATGCCCAACTGTCCCTCGCGGTCACCGCTGAGCGCACCGCTGCCCGAGGTGCGCTGGTCCAGCTGCCAGTACGCGACCGCGGCCACGACAAGGAGTCCGACATCGGCGCCGGCCCGCAGCGGAGCGGGCAGCGCACGGGCGCGGCCACGTGCCGCCGCGGCCGCGGTGAGCGCCGGAGCCACCACGGCCGCGGCGCAGGCCAGCGCCGCCACCGCGCTGACCAGCCAGACCTCTGCGGTCAGGCCGGTGTCGATGTGGAGCCCGATCCTGGCCAGCAGTCCCTGCCCGGCCAGCAGGCGGGTGAGCGGACCGGCGAGCAGCGGTGCGCACACGGCGGCAGGCAGCGCGAGCAGCAGCGCCTCCAGGGCGGAGAGCGCGGCGAGACGGCCACGCGATGCGCCGCGGGCCAGCAGCACCTGGGTCTCGCCCGCACGTTCCGTGCTCAGCAGCCGGGCCACCAGCAACAGCGCGTACGCGGCAAGCAGCACCAGCTGCAACGAGACGATCAGCAGCGTCGCTCTGGACACCAGCAGCGCCCGCTCCAACTGGCTGAGGACGTCGGGCAGCGAGGTGTGGGCGACGACTCCGCCCTTCAGCCCGGGCTGTGCGGCCAGGAATCTCTGGCTTTTCTTCGCGGCCGTGCGCAGAGGGTCGATCCGGTCGGCGCCGAAGGTGCCGAAATCGGCGGTCGCCAGCCAGGACGGACCGTTCTGCGTGATACGGCCGGAACCGAAGGTCGCGGCGTCGGTGAGCAGCGGCCCGTACGTCATGAACGCGTCCTTGTGCACACCGCGCCCGCCCAGCTCGTCCAACTGCCAGTACGGATCGTTCCGGTCGACGGGACGGTAGGTGCCGGTGATGCGTATCCGCACCGCGGGACCCTGAAGCCGGTCGGTGAGGGTCAGCACCCGCGGACCCGGCGAGAGCTTCAGTTGCTTCGCGGCGGCGTCGGGCACGGCGACCCCGATCACGTCGCCCGGTCCTGCCGTGGGCCAGTCGCCCTTCGACAGACGGACGCGTGAACGGTCCACCACGGCGAGCTTGGTGAGGTCCGGTTCGCCCTTGCGGGCTGCCGGTGACTGCAGACTGCGCGGCAGCGCGTACGGACCGGAGCGGTCGAACTGTCGCAGGGTCACGGGCAGTCCGTCGAAGGACTGCTCCGCACCGCGCCGGGCGGCCCGCATGGCCGCAGCACGGTCCGTGCCGGGACTCTCCGCGGTGATGACCAGCGAGGCGGCGGCCGCGTCCCTGGTCTGCAGAGCGTGACGCAGCCCGACGTCTCCGACGGAGCCTGCGAACGCGGCGAGGGTGGCCAGTACGGCGGTGGTCAGCAGGACGGCGAGCAGTGCGGCCGTGAGCAGCAACCGGTGTCCGCGTGCACGGAGAAACACAAACCCCGTCACCGGTCTCCCCCGAATTGCCCTGTGTACGTCCCCCGAAAGCCCTTTCGGAACGGATGCTTTCAGAGGCGGCGCACGGAGAAAACCCTTCTCGCGCAGACTTGATCGGACCGTGACCGGATTCCGGCACGAGAACACCGGAATGCGGCACTCCAGCCGACGGGTCAGACGTGCTCGACGATATGGCCGTCGTTGAGTTCGAGCACCCGGTCGGCCAGGCCCAGCAGCTGGGCGTCGTGCGTGGCGACCAGTGCCGTCACACCCTCGCCCCGCACCACGGCACGCAGCAGCTCCATCACTGCGAGCCCGGTCTCCGCGTCCAGCTGGCCCGTCGGTTCGTCGGCGATCAGCAGGGCGGGCCGGTTGGCGAGCGCGCGGGCTATGGCGACGCGCTGCTGCTGGCCGCCGGAGAGCTCGCCGGGCCGTTGCGCCGCGTGATCGGCGAGTCCGACCAGGGTGAGGAGCAGCTCGACCCGCTCGTCACGCTCCTTCGGGTCGGTCTTGCGCAGACGCATCGGCACACCGACGTTCTCGGCAGCCGTCAGGATCGGGATCAGGCCGAAGGACTGGAAGATGAAACCGATCCGGTCGCGGCGCAGCTCCAGCAGGCCGTCCTCACCGAGGCCGGCCAGATCGGTGCCGGCGACGGTGATGCGGCCCTCGTCGGGGGCGTCGAGCCCACCGACCAGGTTGAGGAGTGTCGTCTTCCCGGAGCCCGATCTGCCCTTGAGGGCAACCAGTTCACCGCGCGGGACGTCGAAGGAGACGCCGCGCAGCGCGTGGACGGCGGCGGCCCCGGAACCGTAGGAACGATGCAGGTTCTCCACCCGCACCATGGGTTCCCCGTCCCGGTCCGCTGCGACGGTCGTGCCGGAGTGCGAGCTGATGCTCTCGGTCATGAAGAGTCCCTTGTACGGAATTGGTCCGGCTCAGTATGTGCAGGGGGATGCGGCCGGGCAACGGCCGGCCGCCAGAAGCCTCGTGCCGAACGCAAGGGCGGGGCGGGGGAAGGGATCACGGTGGTTGCGTGGACAACAACCACTCACCGGGACGGCTCAGGAGCAAGGAACTCTCGATCATGGTGTGCGACGTAGCCGGGCATCAGCTTGAGATGTTGCTACCGACCCGGGAAGACCGCCTGCTCAACGCCGTGACAGGCAGCCTCACTGAGGATCCCTCGAGATGCGGGGGAACCTCGCAGCGCTGAACAGCCGGACGTGAGCTCAGCGTGTGAAGCAGCCGAAATCTTCGTTGTCACGGCCCTCGTAGTTCTTCATCGACTCCGCCGTGCCACTGTCGAAGACAATCCCTCCGACCGCGAGTTGTTCAGGCCGGAAGGTAAGGAAGCCGGAGACCAGATCGTCCGAGTCCATGTTCGCCCGCAAGGCATAGGTAGTCCCCGCGTCGAGCTCAGCCGTCAAGGGAAGTCGAGTCGTGAAACCTGGCGGCGCCTCACCCAGGGAGATATGGGGCAAGATGTTGCCTTTGTCTGCTTTGATGTGCCACAGCAGCTCACCAGGATCATCGGCGGTACCGTCCTTCGCCCACTTGTAGAGACCGACCTCCGTGATCCCATCGCGCTCAGCACCCGGGCATTCACGCCAGCCGATCACCGGTTCGGAGGCCCCGCCCCCGATGAAGAGCGGGCTGTACCTCGCGCCGCACGCGCTCAGCAGGAAGACGAGCCCCACCACGATCAGCGCTCTCCCCCACCTCATGCCGGGGAGTCTATGGGCCGGGCATCCGAAGCGGGCTGGATCAGGAACAACGAGCCTTCTCCAACTTCGCGTTGAGGCACGGTGAAGGCCTTCCCCGACCAGCCATCGGAGGACCCCGCCCTGGCAGCCTGACGCGTTGGCCGCGTGGGATGTCTGTCGACCGTGGCACGTACGGCTCGAAGATCCATTTGATCACCGAGCGGACCGGTCCGCCCCTGTCCATCGGTATCTCCGGCGCCGGCCTGCCCGACAGCCAGGCCCTGAGCCCGCTGGTCAAGGGCATCCCGCCCATCCGCTCCCGCCGAGGGCCCGGGCGCCGCAGACCGCCCAGCTCCACGCTGACCAGGGATAGGACTACACCCTCATCTGCTTCCGCAGACTCACCAGATGAGCTGACCTCATGGTGCTCACCGTTCCGGATGCTTGCATGCTAGAAACGGGGGTTGAGTTCGCCCGTGATGCTGGAAGGGGGCGTTCGTGAGGCTGGGGCCCGCGATGCGGCCTGAACGTGTTGCTGTCATCGGAGTGGGCATCCTCGGAGCCAGCGTGGGCTGGAACCTGTCCCGGCACGGTGCCAAGGTGGTCTTCATCGACGCGGGCCGGCCGGGCGAAGGTGTCACCAACTGGTCCTTCTCGTGGGTCAACGCCAGCAACAAGACCGCGAGCAAGTCCTACTTCGACCTGAACGTCGCGGGCATGGCAGCGCACCGTGAGCTTGCCACGATCATCGGGCCGGACTCATGGTGGTATCCCAGCGGCCACCTGCGCTGGGCAGACGATCCCGCAACTGAGGCGGGGCTCCTGGAAACGGCTGGACTGCTGGCCGGCTGGGAGTACCCGGTCGAGGTGTGCACGGGGGCCGAGGTGCGCCGCCGCCTCGAACCTGCTCTCACGATGCCCGACGAGGTTCCAGTCGTGTTCTACCCCGACGAAGCCTGGGTGCACGGACGTCATCTCGTCGGCCGCATGGTCGGGCAGGCTGTTGCAGCCGGCGCCGAGCACCGGTCCGGCACCGCGGTCCGTGACATCGGCACCGGTGCCGACGGGAGCATCCGGACAGTCGCTCTGTCCGATGGGACCTGCCTCGACGTCGACATCGTCGTGAACACAGCGGGCCCCAACGCCTCCCACGTCGCCGGGCTCATCGCACGGCACTTGCCGATGCGCCGGGAACCCGGCCTCGTCACCCGGATCGGCTGTGCTCAGGTCCCCGTGCACCGGGCCATGCATGCGCCTCACATCGAGATCCGTCCCGACGGAGACGCTTCGGTGGTCCTCCACAGCCGCGAGATCGACGCACTCATCGACACAGGCGAAGATCCGGCGGAACTCGCACGGCTGCTCCACGAATCGGCGCGGCACGTCGTTCCCGAGCTCCATAACTCCCGCATCGCACAGACACGGATAGCCGACCGGCCCATCCCAGCCGACGGATTCCCCTCGGTGGGAGCGGTACCGTCCGTACCGGGCTACTACGAGGCCGTTTCCCACAGCGGCATCACGCTCGGGCCGGTCATCGGCCAGCTGCTTGCTTCGGAGATCCTCGGCGGGACGAGAGACGAGATGCTTGCGGACTTCCGCCCGGAGCGGTTCCCCCCGTGACAGCCCGGCCGAGCGCCACCGGTACCGCGATCAGGCGGGTGCCTCTCCGTACGCCCGAAACAGGCTCGGAAGGCCGCGCCGGCGCGTCACGCTCGGCGCGATCTCTCGCGTCCACGCCAGCAGTTCACCTGTGAGTCGTCGAGCGATGGATCCTGGTCGGCGGTCTCCCGGTACAGCATTGTGTCGTACAGCCGTCGTCCCATCTGGTGGACGCCGATCGCTCGGATCTCGTCGGCGACGAAGCGAAAGACCTCCTCGTCGGGCGCCGTCCAGTCGAAGTCGTCGTTCGGCCCGACGATGTAGCCGTCAAGGGAGACGCCCATCGCGTACGTCACGCTGCGCATCAGAGGTCCTCCTCGGGAGCAGGTTCGACACTACGACCGCCGGCCGCCACAGGACTCATCACGGCTCGCGGGATGCCCACAGATCTCCCCGCCCCACGCGAAGATCACCACGAAGGGCGGCGAACTTTCAGAACACGGCCTGGTATTCCAGGCGCACCTCGTGATCACGTGAGCCGGTCAGCCGGTGCGCACCGCGGTGACTGTGAAGCGTTCGACTTCAGCGATGTGCCCGCCGGTGGACGCGACGACTGTGAGCACCGGGTCGTCGGCGCCGGAGAAGGGCACAGACTCTTTCCAGTGCCGGTCGTTGCCGCCTGCCGGGGTGCAGCAGGAGGTGCCCAGCGGTGCCGCGGACGACGGCTGGCGCACCTGTACGCGGATTCTTTCGTCGACGCCGGTGATCCGCCCACCGGTCAGCAGGGGGGAGCGGACGATCAACCCGTATCCGGGATTGGTCAGGGAGAACGTCGTGTCGTCGGTGCCCACGACCTCCCACGGGGCGTCCGGGCCGGTGCCGTACCGCACGAGGTGGATGACCGCCGCAGTGCCCGTGACTCCCACGGGCCTGCTCAGCCCGACGCCGATGCGGGCGTCCGGACCTCTGACGGTGTGCGCGGTGACGCGGCCGATACCCCGGAAGCCCAGGTAGCCCTGGGTGAAAGACAGTGCCGTCTGGTCAGGATCGAGATGCCAGGGCTGGTGGCCGGCGGAGTGGAAGTCACGCTCCCACGCCCGGGCTTCGGCGAGCGTGGTGAACGGCCACATCGGCTGGAGGCGCCCAGAGCCGAGCGGCGGCGCGCTGCCGCCGGGCGTCGGCATGGTCGGCGTTTGCGTGCCCGGCGGGGTGATCGCCGAGGGGCCCGACGGGACGGAGACGGTGGCCGACCGCGACGGCGACGATGTGCCCGGTGCGGGGGACGGCGATCCCGACGCGCTCGGGGGCGAGCCGGAACTCCCGCAGGCGGTGAGCACCAGGCCGGTCCCGGCCGTTGCAGCGAAGAGTCGGAGGTGGAGCCGAATGTTCATGGGTGCCCCAGGAAACACGTATCGACCATTGATACTTCTTGTGCGACTATCGTGCCACTAGTCCGGTTCGTGTCATAGTGGCCAGGACCGGCTGTTTTCCAGTGGGCCCCGCGATCAGCGTCGCGTCGGAGCATCGGCCATCCTGTCCAGCGGGCGACCGGCGGTTTTTGCAGTCCATGCGAAGGAGAAGGCCGGTCGCGAACCCTCTGGTCCACGCCTGGAGTTCAGCCCGGGGCGAACCGACCCGCTGCTTGGGCCGCCACGTTCCGCAGTACCGATTGCCACCGGTCAGGGTCGCCACCGCCCGATCTTGCAGGGTGCAGGCACCTCACCAAGTTCACGCAGAGATCACCGTAACTCTCGCTCTGCGGAGCGAGAACACGAAGTACAGCTGGAGTAGCAGGACTTGTCCGGCCGATCATGTCCGAAGCCGGATGACGAGGGCTGCGGTTGTTGCGGCGCACCGCCGGTCGCACCCGCCGGCGCACCACCAGCGCAGCGGACCCGATCCCGGCAACAGGCACGGCATTTGCTGCGGCACCGGAAGCGGTGCGCGCCGGGCAACTCGCCATGCTGAGTGGCAGTTGGCCCGGCGCAGCGTCAGGGTTGGCCTACGTGGTCGCTCCAGGGACCTACACCACGAAGCCGTTCACCCTCTCTGGGGTGACCCGGACGATCAACCGGATCTCCGCCGTCATCTCGTGCAGCGGGGCCTCGCCCAGATAGCGCTGCGAGAGCCGCTTCGGCAGCTCCTTGTCCGGGTCGGGCAGCAGCTCGGCGGTGCCCCGGATCTCGGCCGACCGATACGGGTTGCTCAGATCGAAGACCGTGAGGCTGACGCGCGGGTCGCGCTGGATGTTCCGGGCCTTCTTGCGGCCCGAGGTCACGGAGATGAGCACCGTGTCGCCCTCGCGCTCGAACCAGACCACCGAAGTCTGCGGACCGCCGTCGGGGTTGACCGTGGCGAGGGTGGCGAAGTTCTTGCCATCGAGGAGGCTGGCGGTGGCGGGGTCAAAGCCGTCGAATAATGTCATGTCCCGTAACAACGGCGCACCGGCGCACCATCTTCCCCCATGTTCGTCGAGGAAGAAGAGCTTCAGCTCCGTCCGTGCGGCCGGCACGGGGCGGGCCGATCCAGCGGGCCAGGAGCGGATCGAGTAGGTCCTTCACCGCTTCCCGGACCGGGGCTTCACATTCGACGAGATCGGCCTGCTCGGCACCTGGCCCACCCAAGGCTCGGACCGTGCCGAACTCAAGCACCCCGACCGGGTGCCGGCCACCTACCACCGCACTCACGGGGTGCGCTGCTTCCACGGCTGCTACTCGCTCGGCGACGACACCCTGTGGGGCGTCAACCGCCGCAAGAAGGGAGCCGCCAACACTCTGGCCGCGCTGGAGTCGATCCGTTCCGCCCGGCCCGACGGCGCCCCGAGCTACGTGGCCATGCACAACCTGTCCGCCCACGCAGATGCCGACATCCGCCGCTGGGCGAAGAAACACAAGGTCGAGTTGTGCTGCACCCCGGCCTACGCCTCGTGGGCGAACCCCATCGAGGCCCACTTCGGACCACTGCAGCAGTTCACCATCTCCGACTCCAACCACCCCCACCACACCGTGCAGACCCGCGCCCTGCACGCCTACCTTCACGGGCGCGGCGCCAACGCCCGCCATCCCGACGTGCTGGCGGCTCAGCGCCGCGAACGTGCCCGCATCCACAGTGAGAAGGGCATCCGCCGGGAAGGGCGGCCGCTCGCCCAGGCGGCCTGACCCCTGCCGCAGCAGACCGTGCGTCCTTCGGCTGGCGAATCACCAGGCGGCATTGGCCATTTGGTCACTCCAGGTGCGCAACCGAAGCGATGTCCACGACGGACAGGCCTTCCAGTGTGGTGATCGCGCAGGAGGGAACGCCGTGCTGCATCAACGCGACTGGCACCGCATCGTCACCGATCAAGGTACGCAGCAGGTCCACGGTGACCCCGCCATGCGTCACCAGGGCGACAGTGCCCGGCTCTTTGGAGAGGTCGACCAGGCAGGCGCGAAATCGCTCTGCGGCATCGCGGGAGGAGTCACCGTACATAGGAATGAAGTCCCGGTCCTTCACCGAAGCGGCCCAGTCCGCCAGGAAGTCTTCCACGGGTTGGGATCCGTCCCAATTCATCCTCTCGCGCAGGCGGTCCTCCTCTCGAACGCGCAGGCCAGTCCTGGACGCCATGGGCCACGCGGTCTCGCGAGCACGCCGCAAGGGGCTGCTGAAGACCGCGTGCAGACCGACGTGCTGCACCCAATCGGCAGTCCTGGCCGCCTGTCGTCGTCCCAGTTCGGTCAGCCCCGGGTCACCGGGCTGACGTTCCTTCTCGGCGTGCTGCACCAGAAAGAAGACCGTCATGCTCGCAGGGTGGCGGTTCGACATGACAGCAGGCCACTGAAATACCCGCGACCGAGCCCACGCCGTCGTGGCCGGACCGTGTTCTGCCCGGACGGGTTCGGGCCGCGGCCAGATCATCTCACTGCTTCGGATCTCCTTCGGCCAGCGCTACCCGGCAGCGTTCCACCTGATCAGCCACCTGTTCCATGAACCAGCGCATGATCTCGTAGGGGATGACGTGCTCGTCATGGCTGTGCATATGGACCGTCGGCTCCAGATCCGGGTCCTCGTCGGGGACGAACGCCACCAGGAAGGCCGCTCCGGGCAGGTGGGGCGCCGCGTCAGGGGTCTCAGCCCACTCGGCTGGCGCGGGCACAGCCTTGCTCAGCTCCACAGCCCAGGAATCGTCGGGCAGGGCGTAGTGGAACTGGATGGCGTAGAGATGACCTGCATGTTCTCGTAGCTCTGCCGGCATGACGGCAGGCTGCCACAGCCCGAAGTCGCAGGCGCGGGTTATCGGCTGAGGCCCTGTCGCCGGGAACTCAGAGTCTCCGCCGCACGACTCGACCAGCGTTCACGGGACGGCCCTTGAACCGTGCCCTCACCGTGCCCGAACGAGCAGCAAATCACGGGGAACACCGGTCAATCGCGAGACAAGTCCACGGGGTCACATCTCGACGAGGCCGAGTTGCCGCAGCATGCCGAGTTCATCGCTGCTGCCCCAGCGCTCGACAAGCTTGCCGTCGCTGTCGAAGCGGCTGATCTGCATGCCCCGGTAGCTCACCGTCCTGCCCGTCGCCGGATGCCCCATCAGCTCCCCCAGATGAGTGCCGCTGATGGTGTAGGCGAACGCCAGCTCGTCGTCGGTGGCCACCAGATGCTCCACCGCGACGTGCAGGTCGGGAAAGGCTGTCCGCAACTCGCCGAACATGGACTTGTACCCTTCCGGCCCCGGCCCCTGCCCAGGGGCTGGATCGTGGTCGATCGAGCCGGGCGCTACGATCTCCTCGATGGCGTCGAGGTTGCCTGTGGCGACAGCCTCACCGAAGGCAGTCTGTGCGGCGATGTTCGTCTGCTGAGACATAGGCACTCCTCGAGGGCGTATCGACCACCGGCCCCGTCATTCGACTGCGAATTTTACGCATTTCTGCCCTATTTCGACCGTACACCGGCCCCATGATCCCGGCACGTCTGCGCCGGGATCATGGGGCCGGGAACGGCACTCTCCATCAGGGAACGTCGTCCGCGTACGGTGCGGCCCAGCGCAATCGCCGGGCGTAGCAGCCCTCTACTCCTCGACGCTGCGCCCACAGCGTGCCCGTAAGGCGGACAACCACGGTCAATCCAGCGCCGACTGGATCGGGGAAGCAGGTCCGCGGTCGCCGTACCCCGGCCGAGAGCTCGGGCGGCCCGGAGAACGACTTCAGACCCAGCAGCTCCGGCGACCGGCGAACCTCCAGTTGGCGTCCCACTCGCGCCGCCGGCGGGGCGCAGGCGGATGATCGATTCCACACCGGATTCGAAGTCGTCAGGGCCGCCGGTGCGACCACAGCCCGCCTGACGCTCCAAGCGATGATCGCCCGGCCGGCTCGCACCACGGACTTGTCGAACCCGTCCGCAACCGATCTCACGGACGGCGCCCGGTTCTATGGCCTCCCCGAAGAGCGACGACCTGTACTGCCCTGGAGCGGACGTCGCCACATCAAGGTCCTGAGAGGCCCCTCGTATCGCCAGACCGGCCAACGCACCGGACACGCCAGTCCCCTGGTGATCCCGGCCCCGGTGCGCTGCTGTCCCGAATCGGCATGGGGGCGCGGGCGCGTGATCGCCCGGGCAGCCGCGGAGGTCCATGCCGCGGTCACGGGCTGGTCGGTGACCGCGTGTTCGCAGCCGGTCGGGTGCCGGAGGCGGGGCTGGGCGTGGATGGTCTCGGTCTGCCCGAAGTGGTGGAACCCCTCCAAGATCGCCTGACCATTACTGTCCCGGATGAGGTGACTGCCCGGGTCCGTATGGTCCGAGACTTACAGGACGCGGTGGGCGCTCCGGTGGTCGCCGCACCGTTGGACACGTCGACCGGCAAGGACAGCTCATGAGTGAACGCATCGTCAGTTCCCGCTCGCGCGGATTCCTGTTCCTCGACTCACACCCTGCCGGCTGCGCCCGGCTCGTCGAGGACATGTGGCAGGCCGTCCCCGAACCGGCGCAGAGCAGCCGCTCGGACGAGGCGCCCGTCGCGCTCGTGATCGGCTCGTCCTCCGGGTACGGGCTGGCCGCCACGATCGCGGGACTGGCCAGGGCCGGTATCCGCGGGATCGGGGTGTCCTTCGAGAAGGCGCCCGCCCGCCGAACCGGTACGGCCGGCTGGTACCGGACTGCTGCGACGGCCGAGCTGGCCGCGAAGGCCGGGCAGGACTTCGTGTTCCTCAACGGCGACGCGTTCTCGAACGAGATGAAGGACCAGGTCGCCGACCTGATCAAGCAGCGCTTCGGCGGCCGCCTGGACTACCTCGTCTACTCGGTGGCCGCTCCTCGCCGCACCGATCCCGACACCGGCGTCACGTACGCGTCCGTGCTCAAGCCGATCGGTGAGGCGTACCGCACCAAGACCCTCGTCTTCGACGGCGACGGGGTACCCGAGGTCACGAGCGTCGAGACCGGGCCGGCCGAAGGCGACGACATCCAGCAGACCGTCGCTGTCATGGGCGGCACGGACTGGGCCCGCTGGATCGACCACCTCGCCGGGCGTGACCTGTTGGCGCAGGGCTTCAAGACCGTGGCCCTGTCCTACATCGGATCACCGCTGACGGCCGCGATCTACCGGCAGGGCACCATCGGTGCGGCCAAGGCCCACCTGGAGCAGAACGCCCGCGACCTGAACGACTGGCTCGCCAAGGAAGTCGGCGGCTGTGCCCTGACCTCCGTCAACGGGGCCGCGGTCACGCAGTCCAGCACGGCCATCCCCGGCATCGCGCTCTACGTCGGGCTGCTGCGCGGCGTCCTCGAAGACGAGATGGTTCCGCCGATCGACCAGCTCACCCAGCTCTGGGACCAACTCACCGGCACCGCGCCTCTCGACGTCGACGACGAGGGACGGGTCCGCCTCGACACGTGGGAGCTGACCCCCGCTGTCCAGGAGGCCGTCGCCGAGCGCTGGCAGACCGCCACCACCGCGAACATCCCGACCCTCGCCGACCTCGACTGGTTCACCGTCCAGGTGCGGCAGCTCTACGGCTTCGCCGTGCCCGGCATCGACTACGCCGCGCCCGTCGAGACCGACGTCCCCTGGCCCCGTCCCACCACCTGACACCCGGGAGGGACGCCATGCACGCACCGTCCGACGACGCCCTCGTCCGCCGGCAGCGGCGCCTCGCGGAAGACCTTTCAGTCGTTCACCGGCATCGGCGATGTCACCTGGTGCATCAGCACCCCGTACTTCCATGAGGCGGCCGCCGCCTCTGGGACCGGGCTCAGCAGGCGACTGACCGGCATGGCGTTCCTCCGCGCCGCCCACGCTCGCCGTCCAGGCCCACCCCGACGGCCTCCACGCCGTCGCCGCCGCGCCGGCGATCCGGCACGGCGGGATCCCCCTCCACGACGACATCGTGGACCGCGACACCCAACGCGGCGGCCACGGACCTCCCCGCCCGGGGAAAGGCGAGCTGATCCGGATCTTTCAGCCGGCCACGAGCGGCCAGGTCCTGACAGACGGCTTTCGTCCACGAGAAGCGGGTCCGGTGGCACCTCGGCATCAGGGCACTATCGCACCGACGGTGGCGAGGTCATTCGGCGTTTCGCCGGGGCCGCATTGGGCCTCACGGCCCACCGGTCGTGCGGAGTGGTCTTTGCGTGGCGGGCTTGGCGGGCGGGCGCGTGGTGGATGGCTATGAGGGCGGCATCGTCGTCGAGGCGTCCGCCGGCGTGGGCGAGAAGGTCGTGCCGGATGTGGTGCAGCAGGACCCCGGGAGGGCTGTCGGTCCATTGGTCGCCGCCGATCTGAGCCTCGTCCTCGGCGGCCAGGTACAGGGACGCCGCTCTCAACGGACCTATCCGGTCCGGAAGCGGCCACATCAGCACGTGCTGTGCGGCCTCGGACACCGTCCGCACCTGCTTGAGCTCGCCCGTTCTCCGCTCGCGCACCAGGCTGAAGTACACGGCCAGAGACGACAGCAGGGCGAGGGCCACCAACTGCACCACGATGTTCCGGGAGGTCAGCGCGCCTTCGCGGAGGCCGATGAGTGTCTGGGCAGCCACGGCCAGCATCCCGGTCATTGCGGTCAAACGGGGGCCGGCGAACGAGACGGTGATCGTGGGCGCGATGACGAGCAATGGCCCCAGGTGGATGTCCTGGGGGGACAGCAGATCCACAAGGGTGATCAGCACGATGAGTGACAGTGGTATCGCGAGCAGCGCGTGCCGTCGATGCCACGGCTGCTGCAGACCGGAGAGGAGTTGTTCGGCATCCACATCTTCAACAGTGCCCCCTCCGGCTGCGGCCCACGAACGCCGATCCACTGGCCCTGTGCTTTCGCGAGTGCGCGTGTCCGGGGTGTGATCAAGTAGCCAACGGAGCGCCTCTGACCTGGGACACTCACCGTCCGGCCAGGTCACCCGCACACCGCCTCCTTCCGTGCGGACCACCTCGGCGTCACCGTGCACGACGACCTGCCTGTCGGTGTCGATGAGCGCCCGTCGCGGCCCGTCACCGCACCGCAGCAGGTCCGAGCCGTCAACCGGCGCCGTCGAGTTCGGCCGTCGCCCACCGCAGTGCGGCACCGTCCGGGCGTATGTCGACAGGCAGCATCAGCGTGCTGCGCGCGGCGAGTTCGATGGGAGCGCCCCCTGTGACACCCAGGGCGAGCGATTCGGCTCGGGTGCCCGGCGCGCCGGTGGTTCGCAGGCGTTCCAGGAACCCCACCCGGACCTCGGACTGTTCTCCCGCCCGTGGCCTCTCAGGCCGTGCGCCCGCCCCTCGCGGCGGCGGGCGCTTACTCCCTCACGGTCGAATCCGCTGCTCCTGGTTTACCTGCAGAGCCCTGTCGGAATTTCCACCGAAACACTGCTACCAAACCTAGCCGAGCGTCCCGATCATTCAGCTGCTTTCCATCCGAATGGCCAACCGATCCGCAGGAACATCAGAGCGTAGTCGCATTTTGCAAAACCCATCCGAAGCAGAAAGCGACCACGCCCATGCAACCTACACACATTATTGCCCGAAAGCGATCGCCCAGCCATGTCCACCGACGGCGAGAAGGCTGGTCACAGTCACCCACCAAGATCTCCCCGGAAGTCGAATCACCGTCGAGTGGCTGAAACATGCCCAGCCCCCCTGGCGGCTTACGACTATTTTCCGATCACGTACCGTTCACCTGCGATGGGCCCCACTTCGCCTGACGGCGATGATCAACTCGCCTTGCGTGTAAGCAGATCGGGGCGACCGGCAAGCTGGGCGCATGGCGATCGGCCGGCCGGACCCCGAGGGGAACGAGAGGCGGGCAGCCCTCGTTATCGCCCCAGGGACCACCACGGACACCGGCGGCATTCGGCATCGGATACCTTCTGCCGGAGTTCGATAAAGTCGCCAGATGCCTAGACCATTGAAATCGATCGGACGTCACCTTTCTCTCGATTCGCTCGGTAATGGCCCCCTTTAGGGCGGCGGATAAATAAATTTAACAATGGCACCGTTGACAGACACCGCCCGCATACCGACCAATTGGTGAACGGCGAAAACAATTCGCCGTCGACCTGAAAAGCGTGTGGTCGACCCGTGCATCACATGGGAGACACGCAATTGACAGTCACCGGCATATCCAGACCGGCTGCCAGACGGAGAAGATCTGCATGGACTGGGCTGACCGCCCTGGCCAGCGCCTTAGCCATCGCCGTACTGGGGTTCACCGCCCCGGTGGCGAACGCGGCGACCTCCGCCGACGCTGACACGAACACCAAACCGTCCGTAGAGGCTTCCTGCGCCGAGCCCGGGCCCGGTGAGGTGAGCTGCTTCGCGCTGCGCCGCACCGACGTGACCCCCAAGGAAGGCGTCCAGCCCAGCGACACCTCCCCGAGCGGCTGGGGCGCCACCGCTCTCCAGGACGCCTACAACCTGCCGGCCGGCGGCGGAGCGGGCCAGACGATCGCCATCGTCGACGCCTACGACGACCCGACCGCCGAGGAAGACCTCGCGGTCTACCGGGCGCAGTACGGACTGCCTGCCTGCACCACGGACAACGGCTGCTTCAAGAAGGTCGACCAGAGGGGCGGCACCGACTACCCGGAGGCCGACAGCGGCTGGGCCGGCGAGATCTCCCTCGACCTGGACATGGTCTCGGCATCCGCCCCGTACGCGAACATCGTGCTGGTGGAAGCCGACTCCGCCAGCTTCGAGGACATCGGCGCCTCGGTCGACCAAGCGGTCGCGCAGGGCGCCAAGTTCATCTCGAACTCGTACGGCACGAACTACACCAGCACTCCCGGCAGTGGTGAGGACCCGTCGGAGACCACCGACTTCGACGCCCATTACAACCACCCAGGTGTTGCCGTGGTCGCCTCCTCGGGCGACGACGCCTACGGTGTCGCCTACCCCGCCGCCTCGCAGTACGTGACCTCCGTGGGCGGCACCGCGTTGGAGCAGGACTCCTCCAACAGCCGTGGCTGGTCCGAGTCGGTCTGGTTCAACAGCTTCGGCGGTCCGGGCTCGGGCTGCTCGGTCTATGAGGCCAAGCCGTCCTGGCAGGAGAGCGCCGGCACCGACTGCGACATGCGCGCAGTCTCCGATGTCTCCGCGGTCGCCGACCCGCTGACCGGTGTCTCGGTCTACCAGACCTACGGCGGTGACGGCTGGGCCGTCTACGGCGGCACCAGCGCCTCCTCGCCGATCATCGCCGGTGTCTACGCCGCGGCCGGCACACCGACCGCAGGCACGTACCCGGCCGCCTACCCCTATGCGGCCGGCGGCAGCGGTCTGAACGACGTCGTCGACGGCGACAACGGCTCCTGCACCCCGGCCAAGCTGTGCACCGCAGGCGAGGGCTGGGACGGTCCGACCGGCCTCGGTACGCCGAACGGCGTCCAGGCCTTCCAGAACGGTCCGCACGGCGTGCTGAGCGGCACCGTCACCGACGGCACCAGCGGTGACCCGGTCGCCGGCGCGGAGATCAGCGCGGGTGATTCCAAGGCCAAGTCCGGGGCGGACGGCACCTACTCGCTGACTCTGGCAGCCGGTACCTATGACCTGAAGGTCGACGCCTACGGATACACCACGGCCACCTTCTCAGGCGTCGAGATCACCGACGGGGGCTCGGTGACCAAGAGCTTCGCGCTCACCCCGGTCCCGACCCGGACCGTCTCCGGCAAGGTCACCGACGGCTCCGGTCACGGCTGGCCGCTCTACGCGGCGATCACCGTGGACGGAGTGCCGGGCGCGCCCGTCGAGACCGACCCGCTCAACGGCACCTACTCGGTCGACCTCCCGGCCGGCAAGACATACACCTTGAAGGTCAGCAGCAACTACCCGGGTTACCAGACCGCCACCAAGGACATCGCCGTGGGTGACTCGGCGGTCTCCGCCAATGTGAGCCTGCCGGCGGACGCCTGGGCGGGCACCGCGGCCGGCTACACGGCGAAGGACGAGGGCACCACCGAGCCCTTCGACTCGACCACCTCGGCCCCCGAAGGCTGGACCGTCGACAACGCCGACGGCACCACCGGCGGATGGGAGTTCGACGACCCGGGCAGCCGGGCGAACGCCACGGGCGGTACGGGCGCCTTCGCCATCGTGGACAGCGACAAGGCGGGCAGCGGCAACACCCAGGACTCCACGCTGACCAGTCCGCCCTACGACTTCTCGGGCACGGACCTGCCGGAGCTCAGCTACCGGACCAGCTACAAGTCATTCTCCAACCAGACCGCGAAGGTCGAGGTGAGCTCGGACGGCGGCACCACCTGGTCCACCCTCTCCTCGCTCACCACCTCCGTGACCGGTTCCAAGATCACCATCCCGCTGAGCGACTACGCGGGCGAGTCCGACGTGCGGGTCCGGTTCCACTTCACCGGCAAGTTCGGCTGGTGGTGGGAGGTCGACGACGTGTTCGTCGGCGCCCGCAGCCTGTCGGCAGTCCCCGGTGGTCTGGTCATCGGGCAGGTCACCGACGCCAACACCGGCGACGGCATCAGCGGGGCCACGCTCACCGGCACCACTGACAGCGCCGTGAGCACCACCTCGGCCGCCACCCCGGACGACGCGGCCCTCGGTGACGGTTTCTACTGGGCCTTCGCGCCCGTCGGCAAGCAGACCCTGACCGCGTCGAAGTCCAAGTACACCACCGCCTCCAAGGCCGTGACCTTCGCCGCCGATTCGGCCGTCGAGAAGAACTTCTCCCTCAAGGCTGGGCGTCTGAAGGTCACGCCCTCCTCGGTCGACGCCCCGGTGGCCTGGGGCGCTTCGGCGACCAAGACCGTCACGATCAAGAACACCGGTGGTGCCGACGCCACCGTCAAGCTGGCCGAGAAGACCGGCAGCTTCACCCAGGCGACCTCGGGTGCGCCGCTGATCAGCGAGAAGGGGGACTTCTCACCTCTGTCGGCGAAGAGCCAGGCCGGCAAGGCCGGTGACGCCGCGGCCGCTCCGGCCGAGGGCGGCGACGCCTGGGAGACCGTGGCCGATCTGCCCGCCACCATCGAGGACAACGCCGTGGCCGCCGACAACGGTAAGATCTACTCGGCGTTCGGCTACAACGGTTCGGCCGACATCAAGTCGCTGTACTCCTACGACGCCGAGGACGGCTGGACCAAGCTGGCCGACGCGGCCGACACTCGGGAGGCCCCGGCCCACGGCTTCATCGACGGGAAGCTGTACGCCGTCGGCGGCTGGGGCGCCGGCGGGAGCCCGGACGCCAAGCTGGAGATCTACGACCCCGCCTCCAACACCTGGACGACCGGTGCCTCGTCGCCGGCTCCGCTGGCAGGCCCGGGCTCCGCAGTCCTGGACGGCAAGCTGTACGCCGTCGGCGGCTGCACCGCCAGCGCCTGCGGCTCCGACTCCGTGACGGTCTACGACCCGTCGGACAACTCCTGGTCCACCGCGGCGAGCTACCCCGAGGATGTCGCCTGGGAGTCCTGCGGCGCCATCAGCGGACTGCTGTACTGCTCCGGCGGCACCACCGACTCCGGCGAGCTGAAGTCCGCGTACGTCTACGACCCGGCTGCCGACTCCTGGTCGGCCCTGCCGGACATGCCGAAGACCCTGTGGGGTTCCGCCTCCACCGCGGCCAACGGCCTGCTGCTGATCTCCTCCGGCGTCAGCGGCAACGCGCTCACCAACGTGGGCTACGCCTACGACCCGGCCGCCGGGACCTGGTCGTCCCTGCCCAACGCCGATGTCGCGACCTTCCGCGGCGGCGGCGCCCCGGGCTTCTACAAGGTCGGCGGCGCCACCGGCACCGCCAGCCCGGTCAGCACGGTCGAACTGCTCCCCGGCTACGACCAGACCGGCGGCTCGGACGTCAGCTGGCTGTCGCTGGGCTCCTCGGAGTTCAAGCTCGCTCCGGGCGGCAGCGTCTCGGTCGCGGTGTCGGTGAAGTCCTCGGTCGACGAGATCACCCAGCCGGGTGACTACACCGCCCAGATCTCCATCTCCGCCAACACCCCGTACCCGGTGGCGTCGGTCCCCGTCACCATGACAGTGGCCCCGCCGAACACCTGGGGCAAGATCACCGGAACAGTGCTCGCCAAGGCATCCAACGGCACCACGGCACCCCTCAGGGGGGCGACCGTCCAGGTCGACTCATGGGCGTCCTCGTACACCCTGATCACCGACGCGGACGGCCACTACGCACTCTGGCTGGATGCCCGCAACAACCCCCTCACCGTGATCGTCGCCAAGGACGGTTACGCCCCGACGGTGACCACCATCAAGGTCGTCAAGAAGGGAACGGTGACCACCGACTTCACTCTGAAGAAGGCTTAGGGTCTTTCGTTCGGATCAGGCGGGATCAGGGAGCGCGCCGCGGAGCGGCTGATGTCACCGTGGTGCGTGCAGCTGCCAGGCGGCGGAAGGAACCGACGCGGAGCGTCGGGGACTGACGACAACGCGGCAGATGTGCGTGCCGGCCCCCGCGAGCCCAGCGTGATCCGAACGAGAGGCACCGGATGACGCGGCGGGCCCGGCCGGAAGCCGGGCCCGCCCCGCGCCGGACATCCCCGGGGCCGCGCCCACTACGGTGAGCGCGGCCCCGCACCCGCTGTCGGGCCCGGCCCGCATCGGCATCCGCCGGACCGGCAGCACAACCCGGCGCCGCCACCGAGGGGCTCGGTCTCCGCATGCAGCTACTAACCGGGCAGCGCGATCTCGGCGGGGCTGCGGGACCGGTCGCTCGTGCCGGCGGTCGCCGGACTGATGGCGGGATACGCGGGATACACGTTTCTGGCCGTGGCCGGCCTGGTGGTGATCGTGGCGAGCTCGGCGACTGTGCTCACCGCGCTGACCGTCGCCGGGGCCGCCTAAGGGCTGTCCCGTAATCCCGGGTGGATCAGCGCGCGGCGTCAGATGCGGTGCATCGCAAGGCGGAGGGACGTCCGCATACTGGGCGTATACGGGCGTTCCGACAACGCGGCGAGGTGCCGTAGCTGACGCCGCGCGCCCGCCAGGGGTTACGGGACAGCCCTTACCTGATGTGGCTGGGCCGGGGTGTCCTGCGCCGGCCGGCTGTCCTGGGCTCGGCCACGGAGGCCATGGCCTCCGTGGCCGAGCCCAGATCATGCTCAGGGGGGCCGGGATCAGCGGCCTCAACCCCAAGGCCCTGCTGCTGCGCCTCGCCTGGTTCGCTGATCCGAATCCGGTGGTCGCGAGTGCCGGCTGGGCGCTGACCGCCGAACGGGTGGCGAAGACGCCCGAAGGCCTCGACCTCCCGGGATTGCTCGATGTCGTCGAGGCGGAGATGAAGGACGCCCCGGACCGTCTGCAGTGGGCGATGAACCACTGCCTGGCTCAGATCGGGATTCAGCACGCCGAGTACCGCGCCCGCGCGATCGACATCGGCGAGCGCCTGGAAGTGCTCAAGGATTACCCGACTCCCCCGAACTGCACGTCTCCGTTCGCGCCCGTCTGGATCGCCGAGATGGTGCGCCGCCGGCACGAGAATTAGAGAGGTTCCGCCACGTTTCGCGGGATCAGGGCCGACGAGCTGTTGCGGTGTCGCAGTGACGGCTGTCGAGCAGTTCGCGCAGGTGGCTTCGGTGCTCGCACGTGCAGGACGGAGCAAGGTCACGCGGAGTCCGAGGCCATGAAGGACGTCACGATCATCAAGTCCGGGGTCCGGGTCACGCAGGTCGACCGGACCTGACGTGCATCGGTGTCCGTTCCCAGGTGAACGGTGAGCATGGAGGGCCCATGGCGGGCCCCCGGCTGGGGTGAAACACGTGCAGCCGCCGTTGCACTGTGGTTCGGTGCAACGGCGGCCGCGTCGGTTGGGCCGCTACTACAGCTCCCGCTCGATCTGGTGCTCGCTGACCTTGTCTTCGCGCATGGTCGCCTCGTTCTGGACGGCGTAGCGAGCCTGCGCCCCGCTGCCCTCGGCGCTCCGGATCTCGCCGCGCTGAAGCTCGTCCTGCTGGTCGCGGTACTCCACGTACTGTCCCTTGCGGTACGGCATGGAAATCTCCAAGTCTCGTGTGGGTCGGTGGGGGGGGTACCCCGCTCGTTCGGCAGGGGACGCCTCTCCTGGCGCCGGCGACTATCGCCAGGCGCAGTGACAGCCCACCCCCAACTACGCGCACCAGCAACCACTACGGGCCGAATGGAGGACTCGCGCCACAGCAACCACTACGGGCCGAATGGAGGACGCTCGTACGCCCTTCCGGCACCGCGCCGACGGGGAACGATCCGGCTCACAACGCGTTGCCGACGGACGACTCCTGCCGGGCCGCCGGTCACCCCGGTCGGCGGCGGACCTCAACGACAACGATGGTCGACACCACCCGCGGCGCCGACCGGCGTACCGGGTCCCGCGGCGGATCAGCCGGCCAGACGTGGACCACCTCGCCCAGAGCCCACCTGGCGGAAAACCGACAGCACCCGCTCTCCCCGCGGTTGCCGAAGACGGCCGTGTCCAGCAGGCCACTCGCGGACGCGCATGCTGCTGCGCTTCGATCGGAACGGACCGGGCAGGAACGGGCCGCGCCCCGCCGATCACGCCGGCCTCCTGGCGCAGGGCCCGCATCAGCACGTCGAAGTGCGGCTCAGGCAGCGCCTCTTCGGCGTCCCAGGGCTGACCGACCGTCACCTTGCGCGGCCGAGACGGGCAACTGAGCCGCTCGAACCAGCACCACGAAGTCCGTGGCCACGAAGACCCATACGACACGCCGACCAACTACCTGGACGCAATCGCCGACAGCCTCGAAATGCGAACCGGCCGCCGCGGGCCGGCCGCCGCACCTCACCCATGCGATCCCGTCCGCCCGTTCGCCCGCCCGCGCTTCCCCGCCCGTACGGACACCACGACCAATCGGCCGCGAGCCCCGGTGGATTGACGGATCCGCACCGGAAGGGCAAAGATCGACGAGTTCGGAATGACAACGTTGTCGTACGAGAGGATCGCGATGCGAGCGCTGAAACGCGTGTTCACCGCCTTGTTGATCGCCACCACCATGGCCACGGTTTCCGCCACCTCCGGCGTCGCAAACGCCAAGGAGCAGGGACCGAAGTTCGCCGATGACCCCACCACGCTGGTCGACACGTCGATCGGCAACAACGGTGACGGGACCACCTTCCCGGGCGCCGCCGTCCCGTTCGGCATGGTCCAGTTGAGCCCCGACACGCAGCTGAACCAGTACGCTTCTTACGATTACAAGCAGGACACCATCCTCGGCTTCAGCCACACACACCTCTCGGGTGTCGGCTGCCAGACGATGGGCAACTTCCGATTCATGCCGACCACCGGTGCGGTCGCCTCGTCCGACCCGGCGCAGTACGGTGCGAAGTTCAGCCACGACAACGAAACCCGTGCGCCGGGCTACTACGGCGTGAAATTCGACAACGGCATCCAGGCCGAGCTCACCGCAACACAGCGGAGCGGGCAGCACCGCTACACCTATCCCGCAGGATCGGGCCCCGAGAACGTGCTCCTCGAGGTGGGCCAGAGCAACGGCAGCACCTACGCGGGCGACGTTCACGTCGTCGGCGACGACACCGTCGAAGGCTGGCTCCAGGGCGGCAACTTCTGCGGTGAGACCGGCAAGGAACGCTACCGGATCTTCTTCAGCGCGAAGTTCGACCGGAAGTTCTCGAGCTTCGGCACCTGGACCGACGGTACCCTCACCCCGGATCAGCGCGACGCCTCGCGCGGCACCAAGCGCGCCGGCGCCTGGGTGACGTTCGACCCTGCCAAGGGCGACCAGGTCGGCTCTTCGGTGGGCCTGTCGTACACCTCGATCGACGGCGCGCGCCTCAACCGCAAGGCCGAGCAGCCGAAGTCGTTCGACAAGGCCCGCGCTGCCGCACACACCACCTGGCAGGACGAGCTGAACCGCATGCGCGTGGCCGGCGGCAGCACCGCCGACCAGCGCACGTACTACAGCGCGCTCTACCACTCGCTGCTGCACCCGTCGATCGGGTCCGATGTGGACAACCGCTACCGCGGCTTCGACGACCAGGTGCATCGCGCGGATTCCACGTACTACCAGATGTTCTCGCTCTGGGACACCTACCGCTCGCAGAACCAACTGGTGGACCTGCTGCACCCGGACAAGGCGGCCGACATGGCCAAGTCCGTGCTGCACATCTACCAGGACAGCGGCTGGTTGCCGCGCTGGGGCCTCGGCAACAGCGAGACCAACGTGATGAGCGGCGACCCCATCACCCCGTGGATCGTCGACATATACAACCGCGGCCTGCTCGACAACCACACCGCGCGCCAGCTCTTCGACGCGCTCTGGAAGAACGTCAACGAGGTCCCCGCGGACCAGTCGATCTTCCGCGGCCGCGACGGCAACCCGACCTACGTCACGAACGGCTGGGTCGGCTACCAGAATCTGCCCGGTTACAAGTACGGTGACAGCCGCCAGGCAGGCTCGGCCACCCTCGAGTACGCGCTCGGCGACTGCGCGCTGTCCACGATGGCCGGTGGCCTCGGCTACCAGGACAAGGCCGCGACGCTCGCCTCGCGCTGCGACAATTTCGCCACCCTCTGGGACCCGACCGTCACGTCACAGGGCTTCTCCGGGTTCCCGGTCCCGAAGAACGCGGACGGCACCGTGGTCGGCAACCCCGACCCCACCCAGACCAACGCGTTCCACGAGGGCACTGCGTGGCAGTACCAGTGGCTCGCCCAGCAGGACCCGCAGACGCTCTTCGGGCTCATGGGCGGTCAGGGCCAGGCCGAGCAGCGGCTCGACAAGTTCTTCGACATGCCGACCGTGCTCACCGACCCGGCGAAGGCCGCTTCGGAGTCATGGGTGACCGGCGCGTACGACTACCACAACAACTTCGCCTTCAATCCCAACAACGAGCCCGACTTCCATACGCCGTGGATGTACACGTGGACCGGCGCGCCGTGGAAGACCTCGGCCGTGCTGCGTGCGATGCGGACGCTCTTCACCGACACCGTGTACGGCATGCCCGGCAACGACGACCTCGGCGCCACCTCGTCGCTGCTCGTCTTCGCCATGGCCGGCATCTTCGAGGCCCAGCCGGGCTCCGCCAACTACGTAGTCACCTCGCCCATGTTCGCAAAGGTCGAGATCCGGCCTGAACACGGCCGCAGGATCAGCATCGAGGCCCCGGGCGCCGACGCGTCGAAGCTCCAGTACGTGTCCTCCGTGGACACGAACAAGGGCAAGCTGCGCCAGAGCTGGCTCTCCCACAGGGACCTGCTCCGTTCCGGCACGATCAAGATCAAGCTCTCCGACAAGCCGACGAGCTGGGGCGTCAACGCCGCCCCGCCCGCCATGGCCCAGGACTGAGGTTCTGGGGTGCGGTCCCTCCCGTGAGAGGGGCCGCACCCCGGCGGAGTCCTTGGACGACGACTTCCACTCCTTCACCGACACCTGTCCGGCCAGGACAGCGCGTTCTGGCGCGTCAACCTGACGGCCGGCGCATCGCCCACGTCCTCCTCGGCCCCGGGTCAGGACTGACAAGACGTCAACTTCACTTCAGCGGCACGGTATCGCCCGTAACGCCCGCACTGCGGAGCCGGATACACCGCAGACGGGTTCGGTATCGCGCTCGGCAACTCCGAGGACACTGCCGCGGCCCGGCTCCACCGCGTCATCCTTGACGAGCTCGGTGCCTGCTGTACCGATCGCGGTGCGCCATCGACTCCGTCAGCGTTCGGGCGGCGAAACGGGGCTACTCACCCGAGGGAATCCGACCGGCCGTGGCACGTTGGGGTCGACGACCCACCTGATCACGGACCGCAACAGACTGCCGCTGTCGCTGAGTATCGTGTGAAGCCGCCACCGACGTGCTCAGGGGGTAGCTGTACGGTGCGCTGGTGCCCTTGCCCCGGTCCGTCTCGCGCCCGCTGCCCCGGTACGGTCCGCCGCGTCCAGGTGGCCTGCCGCGTCGGGCATGGTGGCATCGTGCGTGGGGCCTGTGCGCGGTGCTTCTGGGCGCCCTCGCGTTGCTGCGGGCGATAGGTGGAATCACTGCCCTGTCCACGGCAATGGCGGAGGAGCAGGCGTTTCTCTCGGCCGTCCCGTGCAACGCCGCCGGCGCCAGTACTGCCCCGGCGGATTGTCTGCACACCGTACGGTCCACCGTTGAGGGGACAGTGATCCGGAGCTCGGGGCGACAGGAGACGTACCAGCTCGAGTTGTCGGGTCCTGCTCCGGCGTCCGGCCGGCTCGCCATGGGTACTTCGGGCCCCCTTCTGAAGCGGTTGCACCCAGGCGACCGTGTGGGCGTCACCGTGTGGCGGCACTACGCGACCGCCGTCAGCCGGGCTGGGCTCACACAGGAGACGATCGAGAACCCCGTCGGCGACCCGGACATCGACGCCGCTCTGGCACTGGGGGCGCTGGGCTGCGGAACCTATCTGCTGGGTGCCGGCAGCTGCGGGCTGCTCGGCGCGCGCGCTGCCGCCGCTCGCGGCTTGCCCGCTTCTCTGGCACCTTTGGGCAAGGTCACGGTCGGTGCGGCGTTGGCGGCCTGGCCGGCCTGCCTTCTCGGCGTCGGGTGGGGAGGGCCCACAGTGGTCGTGGTGGCCTGGTTGGTGATGCTGCCGGTGATCGGGTGGATCGTCGTGGTGCGACAACGCCGCGCCAGGCGCCGACGCTGAGGCAACAGAGTCGACGGCGCTGTCAGATACTCGGGTTTCTGGCTCAGCTTGTGTGGTGTTGCCACTGTGAGTGCTTGTTGCTGCTCCAGCGCGGGACGGTTCGTTGAACTTGTCGCCCCGCTGCAGGAGCGTTGCTTCGGCCCCGGGGTGCGGAGGAATCGCCAGTACCCGTCGACCGGCCGTGCATGATCAACTCGTCTCGGCCTCCTGTCCTGTCTTGGCATCGATCAGATGGCGGAGGCGGCGGATCTCGGCGATCAGTCGAGGAATGTCCTGGCGCGCGTTGGCGATGAACCGGGCGTTCTCGTCCCAGCGTGCGTCTGCGACGTCGACATAGCGCGGCTGCTGGACGAGGGTGGCGGCCACGATCTGGTGGTGGTCGAAGTCCGGCCAGCGTTCACCGCGGCCGGTGTCGGGGAGAGTGCTGACGGCGACGAGGCTCATGGCCCAGTCGTCGTCGAGTGACCGGAAGTACCAGGGACCAGGGGTCGTGGCCTCGGTGAGTTCCTCGATCTCGGCGAGCTCTTCGTCGGTGAGTGGCTCGGGTGTGTCCATCAGCCTGCCGGCTCCTCGTGTTCGACCAGCTATCGCTGCGCGGACCACACGCCGGCGGGTCCGGGCCGACTCGATGAGTGGAAGTCCATGGCCACGCAGACCGCAACCGGGCGCAGGCGGAATGGGGCCGACCGGATTCGAACCGGCGTCCTCCCACATGCGGTGAAGGCGCGACAACCACTGCGCTACGAGCCCCATCCCGCTCGCGATCGTACAAGCCGCCTTCGCTGCGCCGCTTTCGAATTATCGGGGGCGACGGCGGATCACTCGGCGTGCCCACGCCACAAAAGCCGAACCAGAGCCATAACTCGCGAACACCTTCCGGGAGTAACGGCTCGATTCGCGCCCACTGCCCGTCTGTTCACGGCATCTCCCGGACGATAAACGACTGATCCAAACAAAACGACCCGAGCCGTTTTGGCTGTATTTGCGCCCTATTATTCTGGTTAGGTACGGTCCTGGCGGGTCCCAGATTCCGGAGCACCAACGGATACCGCGCCGCCGGCAGTCGGACGTCCCTGTACCGAGGGGCACGAGCGGCGTACGGGCGCATAGGGCCCCAAAGCCGCGGCGACCTCCGGTCGGCGCCCCCCATTCAGCACAGGAGGACGGCCATGCCCAGACACACGACCCGCCTGCGGCACCTGCTCAACGACCCCACGATCCTGGTGACTCCGGGGGCCTACGACGGAACCGGTGCACGGCTGGTGGAACGGCTCGGCTTCCAGGCGCTCTACCTCAGCGGATTCGAGACGGCTGCCAGCATCCTGGGGCAGCCCGACGTGGGTTATCTGTCGCACACACAGATGGTGGAGCGAGTCACGGCCATGGCCGACGTGGTGGATCTGCCACTGATCGCCGACGCCGACACCGGCTTCGGCAACCCGCTCAACGTCCGCCGCGCGGTCATCGCCTACGAACGGGCCGGCGCCGCGGCGATGCATATCGAGGACCAGACCTTCCCGAAGCGCTGCGGGCACATGCTGGGACGCGAGGTCGTCCCCGTCGACGACATGGTCCAGAAGATCAAGGCGGCGGTCGACGCCCGGCAGGACCCCGACTTCGTCATCATCGCTCGCACCGACGCGCGGACGGCACACGGGCTCGACGAGGCCATCGACCGGGGCGCCGCCTACCACGAGGCCGGCGCCGACATGCTGTTCATCGAATCCCCCGAGAGCGAGGAGGAGATGCGGCGGATCTGCGAGACGTTTCGCGGCACCGTCCCCCTTCTCAGCAACCAGATCGAAGGCGGCCGGACGCCGACTCCCGGCGTCGGCGCCCTCCAGGACATGGGCTACGCCCTCGCGCTTTTCCCCGTGGGGACGGCATTCGCGGCTGCCAAGGGAATGCGGGACTACCTCGAGGTGCTCGCGACGGCAGGCGACACGCGAGGGGGGCTCGGGAACCTGATCCAGTTCGAGGAGTTCACCGAGCTGATCGGTCTGGGCGAGCACACCGAACTCGAGCGGCGCTACCAGTCCGAAGAGTAAGGCCGACCGTGCGGGTGCCGGGCCGCCGTTCCGCCGTGGCCGAGCGCGAGGCGGATGCGGTTGGCCGGCTGGGCCTCTTCGCGACCGCGTGAACCCCGCACCCGGCCCGGGCATGGGTGGCGCCGCGAAGGCGCTTCGCCCGACGACGTGCCGAGGTCAGTGCCCCGTCCTCTTGCGGACCCGGTCAGCTGTCTTGTGGGTGATCTCCTGCGCCTTCCCGCGCAGCTGCTCGCTCAGCCCATGCTTCTGCATGGATTTGTCGCCGATGGCCTTGCCAAGGGTCTCCTTCATCTTGCCCTTGATCTGTTTCGACTTCGCCACGCCCTTGGTCATCAGAATCCCTGTCCTTTCGAGAGTTCGGCAGGGTGTCCGGCACATGGGGCTGTCCTCCCACCCTGCCTCCGCCACCAAAGGGCCGCAAACCAGCTCGCGTGATCATGATGCTGGCGAGTGGGCCGGCCAGCACCTCGGCAGCATTGAATCAGCAGCGTCAGCCGGTCGAGCGCGCGCTGCAGTTCCTCGTCGGCCTCGTCATGATGTGCCCGGTCCGCCCCGGCCTCGGGACACCATCGGTTCCGAATCGCCGGCGTCATGCTGCTCACGGTGCATGCCGGCTCCTCGCCTCCGCCGCACGGGGGAGACCGCCCACCACTCCCCTCGCAAGGTGGAACGCCACGATCGCCCCAGCGCTTCGACGCATACAACGGCCTGTGTACGCGGTGCGCCTGGCCAAGCGTGCGTCACCCGGTTGTTCCACGATTTTGGGTGCTGTGCAGCTGGTATGGTGGTTTTGTGCTTCGGGTGAGATGCACGCCCGTGGAAGCTGAGCTCCGGGTACCACTCGTTCGTCTTTCTGCACTCCCACGGTGAATTGCACAATCGCCGAACGGCGAGTCTGCGGGGGCCTCCACCAGGTAGCGGCCACAGGGCCGGCGAATGCGGTCGACCGTCACTGGCATCCCGTCGTACGTGACGACTACGGCGGGCCAACAGCGCGACGACCCGGGCGTCATGGATACGTGCAGTCGAGGCCTGGCCGACGAGCCCGAGAGCATCGAACGAAACCAGTCGCCCGGGAGGATCACATGGCCATCCGGCATCGCCTCATCGACCACCCCCCGCGCGCCCTGTGGGCGGCGCTGGAAGAGGAGACCCTGTACGGCGAATGGGTGGTGGGAACCTCCGGTTCCCGCAGTGAACGTGGCCGTTGGCCCCAGATGGGTTCGTCCATCACATACACGGTGCGCGTAGGCCCCAAGGAATTCCAGGGACGCACCACGGTCCGGCGCATCGATCGGCCGCACGCGCTGGAGCTCGAGGCGGACAGTGGTCCGTTGGGCACGGCCCGTATCGCCTTCGACATCCGGCCGTGGGGGGATGGCAAAACCCTCGTGATACTCGACGAGCACCCGCTGCAAGGACTCGGCGGCATGCTCCACAACACGGTCCTTGACGCCGTACTCCAGGTGCGGCACCGCACGATGCTGGCGCGGCTCGCCCAGGTCATCGACGACGTATCGGCCGAGGGGGACACCGGCCCGCCCTTCACCGCCGAGCCCCCTGAATGACGATCGGCTGTTCCGAAGGACCCCGTGATGGACGCGGCGGTGACTGGAAGTCGCCCAAAGCCTTGGTCCCAGTCAGCTGCCGGCTGACTCCGGGTGGAGCGTGCAGGCACTCGATGCTCAGGACACGCCACGTGGGCGCACACAGCGCGGCCAGTGTCACGAAGGGAGCCATGTCATGACGGACAACGACCTGAGCATACGCAAAGTACTGGCAATCGCCACCAACTACGGGGTCGAACAGGATGAATTGACCGTGCCTGTCGAACACCTTCGCGGATGGGGTGCGGAAGTGGATGTCGCAGCGGTATCGGACGACGACATTCAGACTCTCGTGGGCGACAAGAATCCCGGGAGGAAAGTCAGGCCTGACCTCACGCTCAGCACCACGAACGCGGCTTCGTACGATCTCCTGCTGATTCCGGGGGGCACATTGAACGCCGACCGTCTACGCCTTCAGGACCGTGCGCTGGAGATCGTCCGATCCTTCACTGAATCGGGCCGCCCCGTCGCGGCCATCTGCCACGGACCGTGGGTCCTGGTTGAAGCCGATGTCCTCGCCGGCAAGGAGCTCACCTCGTACCGCTCTTTGCGGACCGACATAGGTAACGCAGGGGGCCACTGGGTCGACGAGCCGGTCGTGGCCGACGACACCCACGGCTGGACCCTGGTCACCTCCCGGAATCCGGGCGACCTGGAGCACTTCCTGCGCGAGACGGACGCGGCACTGGCAACGGAGAGCGTGTGACACCGTCCCACGAACTGCGGACGGAGAACAGCGCACCAGCCTGGGGAATGGTGCAGCAGCTGCTCATCGTCTCCGGCGAGACCGTCACGCCCGGCGCTGGGCATATGAGGAATGAGGCACGTCCGGCGCGACGCACCACTGTGCGGATGTCGATGTCACCGGCCGGCACCAGCAGCACCTGGGCCTGCGCAATTCTGGACCGATTGCAGAGGTGGAGTGTCCGGGGCATGGTTGACAAGCGTGCGACCCACAGGAAGGCGAAGTCATGAGTAAGGCTAAAGCAAAGGCCAAGCAGGTCAAGGGCAAGCTGAAGGAAACCACCGGCAAGGCTGTGGACGACAAGTCCATGCAAGCCGAAGGCCGCAGCGAACAGATCCTGGGCAAGGTGCAGGAGACTGCAGAGAAGGCGTCCGATCGCGCGAAGAAGTCCGGCCGGTAAGGCGGCACGTTCCGCGTCTGGTCGTCGGTTTCCGTATTGCCTGAGCTTCTACGGGGTCGGACTGCGCGTCGACGGACACTGCGCCCGGCGCGGCGAAGGACTGGCCGCGCCGGGCGTGGCAGTGCAGCGAGCCTGCTGAGACCAGCCGGCCCGTGGCCGGCGCCTGCAGGAGCGGCGGCCACGGGCCGGCCGGACGTATGTGTCGCAGCCGGATCGTCTCACCCCACCCGTTGCCCTGCCAGTGGCCTGGTCTCTGCACCCGCACCGCGCCGCACACCGGTCAGGAACGCGTCGAGTGCTTCCTCCGCTGTCCTTGCCGGGTGCCAGCCGAGAAGATCACGGGCGCGGCCACAGTCCATGATCGGCAGCCGCAGGACGGCGTCGAACAGGTGCGGCGAAGCGGGCACCGCATGGGCCCGCCATGCTGCGGAGAGCGCGGTGCGCACCAGATTCCCCGGCACCTTGACCACCCGTGCGCCGAGGTGCACCCCGAGTGTGTTGGCGTCGATCACCGGTGGTGCGGCGAGATTGAATGCGCCTCGTACGTCACCGCGAATCGCCAAGAGGTAGGCCTGAGCAGCGTCGTTGGTATGGAGCACCTGGAAGCGCATGCCCTTGAGGTCCGGCACCCAGGGCAGCAGGTCCGGACGGAGTAGTGGGCCCGGGACGAATCGTCCCACGAAGATGCGGCGCTGCTCGCTGGCCGCCGCCTCCTGGAACAGGAATCCCGGGCGCATCCGCACGACGCGGATATACGGATGCTCCAGTTCGTACGTGTCGAGCAACCGTTCCACATACGCTTTTTCGCGGCAGTACGCGGCGTCGGGCCATCCGTGCGTGGGCCAGTCCTCGCCGACACCCGGTTCGCTCTTCGGACCCGGCGAGTAGGCGCCGACCGACGATGCATAGACCAGTGAGGGCACGCCCGCCTCTCGGACCGCCTGGAAGACGCGTATCGACCCCGCAACGTTGTTCTGCCAGGTGACCACCGGGTCGTGCGTCGGCTGAAAGCGCCACGCCAGGTGAACCACGACGTCAGCACCCGTGAAGTGGGAGCGGAGTGCGCCTGCGCTGTCAGGCTGCGACACGTCCACGGCGCCCCAGGTGGCCTTTGACAGCGCGAGCGCGGGGAGTCTGCGGGCGAGACCGAGTATCGATGCGATCGAGTCGTCCGCTGCAAGGGCCTTCATCACACTGATGCCGACGTTTCCGGTGGCACCCGTAACCACAACTCTCAGTCCCGACTTGGAGTTCATGACATTCTCCGTTCCTACGTGATCCGTCCTTCACGGTCGTCATCCTCGGGTCCGGCGAACACACTCCTTGACGGTGTCTCGAAGGCTTCCGGTCCGTTGCATCAGGCCCCTCTGGACACACGCACCATTTCCTGTGGTGAGCAACGAGCCCAGCGCGTCGTCGGCCGCCTTGAGATCGCTGCTTTCCTCCAGTGCGTCGCGCACATGCGCCAGCAGCGCACGAGCGACGGCATCGGCGGGTTCGGGGTGCATGGTGAGGGGATGGAGCAGTCGGTCCGCCAGCCCGGACCGGCTTGCTCGCCATGCCGCCATGCGCAGGAGAGCTGTCCGGAATGCGGCGGGCGGCTTACCAGCTCGCCATTCAAGCGCCGCTGTGTCGACCAGGGCGCGAATCAGTGTGGCCACCAGCACCGTGACCGTCGGATCGAGGCATACGTCCGTCACTCTGACTTCGACGGTGGGGTAACGGTGGGAGAGCCGCGCATCAAAGTAGATCATTCCTTCGTCGCGCAGCACTTCGGTGTCGAGCAGGGCCCGTATCTCTTTGTGATAGCGGTCTGCGGAGCCGAATACGTCGACCGGCCCTGCCGACGGCCAGCGGTCCCAGACCCTGCTCCTATAGCTGTGGTATCCGCTGTCCTGACTCTGCCAGAAAGGCGAGTTCGCACTCAGGGCCAGCAGCACCGACAACCAGGGCCGCAGGCGGTCCAGCACGCCTACGCCCTCCTCGTCCGACTCAACCGAAACATGCACATGACATCCACAAGTCAGCTGCTCCTGCACCGTCAGCCCGAAACGCTGCTCCAGCCACTGATAGCGTTCGCCGGTTCCGATGCTCGGGCTCACAGGGAGCGGAGACGTGGCCAGCGCAACTACTGCGGCCCCCAGATTCGCCGCGTGACCGGCGGCCTCCGCCCGTCGGCGAATTATTTCATCCGCCAACTCATGCATGTCGGTTTGAGGTCGCGTGGCAAATTCGAGCTGCTGGCGGTGCAGCTCCGACTCGAAGGCACACTCTCCCTCGGCACGTCGCTCAGCCATGGCCAGAACCGCCGTCGACAGTGCCTGTGGTTCACCGCTCACAGCGTCGACCAGGAGAAGTTCCTCCTCAACACCCACGCTCCGCACAGGTCCCGTCCTCTCTCCTCCATTCGGCCGGCCCACATCTCCATAGACTTGGTCGTGGCCCTCGCCCCCTCGGACGCCGCCAGACGATCTTCCTATTCGTCAAGTCTCCGCTTGCGGCTCATCGCGGTCGGTCGTCACCGCAAGGCGGATCTGCAGCGCCTCGACCTGTCCGTCGCCGGTGGCTGGTGTCGCACCAGGGATAGAGGCGGCTGCGGCGGCATGTGCAGATGGCGACGGTGAAGCGGTCCGAAACCACGGTGCTGCCATCGGCGAGCTTCACCTCCACCGGCCCTTCGACCAGCCAGGGCCCGTCGTCGTTCAACGTGATACGTCGCCTGGATTCACGGGCGTTCGGCACGGATGACCACCAGTTCCTCGCACGAATCGTTCGCCTTCACCAGATCCCGCGCCCTGAGCCAGCCCAGCCTGGACAGGAGAACGGGCCCGAATGGGACCCGCGTGCGGGCGCTGACTTTCGCTTCGAGGCCACCGCGGGACAGCCGCCTCACAGTGGCAGCGGGATCGCACAGACCGGAGTGCACCATCAGGAGCACGCCCGCCCTGCGCAGCGCAGCGGGGGCACCGTCACAGACACGGTCCACAACCGCCCGGCCGTCGAACCCCGCGTCCCAGGCACGCGACGAACCCCGGGTAGGCACCCGGGCGTGCGGGGCCGGTACGTACGGCGGATTGCAAAGAATGAGGTCGTAGGTGCGCTCCTGCATTGCGGACGCCAGATCGCTACGGCGAACGGTGATGCGCTGATGATGCAACAGCGCATTGAGTCGCGTGGTCGCCACGGCACAGCGTGCGATGTCCACGGCTGTCACCCGTCCGCCCAGCTGAGCGGCTCGTACGGCCAAGGCGCCGCTACCGGTCCCGAGGTCCAGGACATCCGCGCCGGCTGCGATGCGCTCCCGGGCCAGGGCGGCCATCAGTAGCCGCGTGTCGTGCTGCGGCGCGTAGACACCGGGCGGTATGACGAGAAATGGGTCTGAGGATTCCGCTGTTCCTACAGAGTCGAAGGCCATGAAGGACGCTCCTTCTGTGATGGCCGGTGCCGCACGCGCACATTCGGCCACAAGCCTGAACTATCATTCTCATCTCTCGAATTGCCCTGTGCACTCGGAGACCGCCGTGCGGCGCCTCCGACAGCTCGGGAGGGCGATCAGTTCGAGCGGAGAACCGGCAGCTCCGGGAGAAATTGCACTGCTTGCAGGGAGAGAATCTCGAGCCACGGGGTTAAGGGCTGTCCCGTAATCCCTGGTGGATCAGCGCGCGGCGTCAGATGCGGTGCATCGCAAGGCGGAGGGACGTCCGCATACTGGGCGTATACGGGCGTTCCGACAACGCGGCGAGGTGCCGTACCTGTCGTCGTGCGCCCGCCAGGGGTTACGGGACAGCCCTTAGCTCCGGACCGCCCGTCGTACGGCTGCAACCGCGGACCGCCACATGCACTCCACCCTTACGCCCACAGTGCCCCGCACGCCACCTGGGACGGTCGCCTGATTCCCCGGACCGGCCCGGTGCAATGTTTCCGGGAGCGAGGGCTCCGGACGAGCAACACAGGGGCGATGGGTTCTGCTGGCGGGCCCCCGCCGAGGTACTGCAACCCCGCGCCGACGCAGCCGGATGCATGACCCCCGCCGCTCACCAGGTGTCGGGAAGACAGGCACGTCCGTCGCCGCCGAAAATGGCACGCCCAGATGATCCATGGTTTCAAACCGCATCCACGGGACGATCCAAAATAACCGCGGGTGGCGATACCCCGCCGCCGTGCGACCCGCCCGCGCCTGCCCTAGCTTGGCAGAACCTGGACGCAGCAATGCGGGGCGTACACAGTGACTCACGGTAGTGACAAGGAAAAATCGCGTAGGAGGAGGGACATGGATGTCTCCGAAAAGTATCCGAATCTCCCCCAGGCACGCGGCGAGCTCACTGCGGCGCTCATTGAATACTTGACGGGGAGCGGACCATTGCCCGGTCCGGGCTGTGCAGAGAGTTGCGATCCGTACGGCAACGATCTCCAACTGGCGCTGTACGTCTGCTATGAGCTCCACTATCGCGGTTTCGCCGAAGTCGATCCGAAGTCTGAATGGGATCCGGAACTTCTGAAGGTGCGTGCCGATCTCGAGGATCATTTTTTGGATGCACTGCGGGCAGATGTTCCACACTCGGACGATCTGGAAAGCGCTCTGGCAAACATTCTCGTCGAACCGATCCACGGGTGCGGGGTCTCATATTTTCTCCAGGACGACGGAGAACTTTGGCACCTGCGCGAATACGCAATGCAGCGGTCGCTTTACCACCTGAAGGAGGCCGACCCACACGCGTGGGTACTGCCCAGGCTTCGAGGCCGAGCCAAGGCTGGTATGGCCGCTGTCGAATTCGACGAGTACGGGGGCGGCCGCGCGGAACGTATACATGCACAGCTGTTCGCAGACCTGATGACCGACCTCCACCTCAACGCTGCCTACGGCCACTACCTCGACGAGGGCAGTGCCGAGATGCTTGCGCTGGTGAATCTGATGTCCCTCTGTGGGCTGCATCGCAGACTTCGCGGAGCCCTGGTCGGACACTTCGCCGCGGTGGAAGTGACCTCATCACCTGCTTCTCGGCGCATGGCACGAGCAATGAAACGCACGCAGGCAGGCCCTGCCGCAGAATTCTTCTACACCGAACACGTCGAAGCGGACGCTGTCCATGAGCAGGTGGTCCGTCACGACGTGATCGGCGGGCTTCTCGCGGACGAGCCTCAACTGGAGGCCGATGTGGCGTTCGGCATCCGCGCGACGGAGCACCTCGAAGAGCTCTTGGGAAACCGATTCTTGAACGCCTGGCAGGCAGGAGTCACTTCGCTGCACAGAACTCCAACCAGCCGCACTCCGTCATGCAGTGCGTGAGGATGGTTCGCACTCCCGGGACCACGGGGCGTTGTACCTCGCCTCCCAGCGAACCCGTCCCTGATCACGTGGCACATGCCCTGATCACGTGGCACATGACTGGCCGTCGGATCAGGATCGTGGCACGTACCGGAACGGGAGGAGCAACAGGTACGGCTTCCGCGGATCAACTCCTCAATGAGTGAGGATGCTTTCGGGATCACCTCCGCGGCTACAGCGCACGGGGCCGCCTGAACGTCATTCCTCCTCTTCTTCGTCCTCGCCTTCTTCTTCGTCCTCGCCTTCTTCTTCGTCCTCGCCTTCTTCTTCGCCCTCGCCTTCTTCTTCGCCCTCGCCTTCTTCTTCGCCCTCGCCTTCATCTCCTTCTTCTTCTTCTCCTTCGTCTCCTTCGCCTTCGTCCTCGTACTCCTCGTCGTATCCGCCCTCGCCTTCCTCTTCCTCCTCCGCCTCTTCGCTCTCTGCTTCTTCCTCCTCCATCGCTTCTTCATGAGTTCGGACCACTTCACCGTCGCGGATTTCGCCGCGCCACCCCTCGACCTCTCCGTCGGCGAAGGTGACGTAGCGCGCGAAATGCTTGAAGTCCAAGCGGAGACGTCGCCCTTGGGCCCGCCAGAGGTTTCCGGTCTTCTCGAAGAGACCGGAGGGGTAGTACTCGACCACGAGCACAATTCGCGTCAGAACGGGACCCAGTTCATGAAAACTGACGCAGCCGCGGGTCGTTCCCTTGGCACCCTCGGATGTCCAGATGATGCGCTCGTCCGGCACCTGTTCCTGGACTGTGGCCTTCCAGCCACGCGTCGAGGGACCGACCTTGAGCTTCCAGTCACTGCTGCTCTCGTCCTTCCGCGACACACTGCGGACGCCTTTGGTGAACGTGCTGAACTTCTCGTACTGGGTCCAGTAGTCGTAGGCAGTCCTGAGCGGCACGCCTACGTCGAGAACTTCGAGGATGTTCATCGATTTACCGCCACCGGACTTGCCTTTGCCGCCCCCCTTCCCTACGAGGTCCCCCACCTTGCCCAGCACGGTGTCCTTGAGCCCCTTGGCCTTTGCACCCACAAGAGCCTTCATGATCCCGCCGCCGGCCTTCATGATCCCGCCGCCGGAGAGCACATTGGAGAGTCCGCCCCCGTTCTCAGCGACGTCGAACAACTGGTCGGTGAGATCGGCGAGTTTGTCGCCGGCTTTGCCCGCAAGCTGCTCGGCCCCAGCACCGAGGTAGTCGACCAACTCATCGCGAAGGAGTTCCATACCCGAGGCTTCCCCGCCGCCGGAGTCACGATCTGTCCTGGCCATCGCTCTACCTCCGCCGTGCGGTCGTCTTCTTGGCGGCAGCCTTCTTCGCCGGGGCCCTCCTCGCGGGAGCCTTCTTCGCGGCGGCCTTCCTTGCGGGGGCCTTCTTCGCGGCGGCCTTCCTTGCGGGAGCCTTCTTCGCGGGAGCCTTCTTCGCGGGGGCCTTCTTCGCGGGGGCCTTCCTTGCGGGAGCCTTCTTCGCGGGAGCCTTCTTCGCGGCGGCCTTCTTCGCGGGAGCCTTCTTCGCGGCGGCCTTCTTCGCTGGGGCCCTCTTGGCGGGAGCCTTCTTCGCTGGCGCCCGGCGGCGGCGCCGCGGCGCCTCCTCTTCCGGCGCTTCCTCCTCCTCGGGCTCTTCTTCCTCTTCCTCCTCCTCTTCCTCGGGCCCTTCTTCCTCTTCCTCTTCTTCCTCCTCTTCTTCCTCCGGCTCTTCTTCCTCTTCCTCCTCCTCTTCCTCGGGCTCTTCTTCCTCTTCCTCTTCCTCCGGCTCTTCTTCCTCTTCTTCCTCTTCCTCCTCAGGCTCCTCTTCTTCCTCCTCTTCCTCCTCCTCATCGCCCTTCTCACCGAGGCGAAGCCTGCGATCGTGAAGCGAGTCCGCCAGACCCGCAAGGCGCCGGTCCACCGTGGAGGCGAGTGCCTGACGTCCCGCGTCCAGGAGTTCACCCCGTACCTGTTCATTCAGCTCGGCGACTTGTGGAAGGTCCTTGAGCTTGCGCAGACCTTCTGTGGCCAGCTGCTGCGGATCGAGCCCGAAGCGCCGCCCGGCGATGTACGTCGCCATGGCGAAGGCGAGCCGGCCCTTCTTCGCGCGTCCGAGCACGTATCCACCCGCGACTGCGGCGGCAAGTGCGATCTTGGTCGTGTCGTTCATGAACTGATCCCTCCGGCAAGGGCCATTGAGGGGAAGACCAGGGAGGCGGTAGGTCTCAGTGACGCCGCCTGCACCGATGTCAACTATCCCCCTTATATGATGAAATTGTAGATGTGCACCTGGAATGGCGCCCACTCCGCATCGGAGACCGACCATGGCCGCAGGAGAACCCGCCAAGAGGCGGTCCAAGACCAAGCCGGCGTCAGCCATGCGTGCGGCAGCGCAACAGCTGCAAGAACTACTCGGACGTCCCCCCGAATCGGTGTCGGCCCTGAAACCGACAGAAGATGGGTGGGAGGCCGATGTGGAGGTGCTGGAGCTGGAACGCATCCCCGAGACCACCAGCGTGATGGCCACCTACCGCGTAACACTGGACAAGGAAGGCGATCTGGTGGCATACGAGCGAAAGCGTCGTTACACCCGTGGACAAATCGACCGACGCGGCTGAGAAGCACAAGCCGGGCCGGTGAAGGGAGGCACCATGACAGTGGTGCCGCAAAGCGGTGGCAGCGTGTCGAGAGGCGGTGGCGGCGGCAGCCTCTACGACGTCCTGGAGCTGATTCTTGACCGCGGACTCGTCATCGACGTGTTCGTGCGCGTGTCACTCGTCGGAATCGAGATTCTGAAGATCGATGCCCGCATTGTCGTGGCCAGCGTCGATACGTACTTGCGCTTCGCCGAAGCCTGCAACCGCCTCGACCTCGAGGCGGGCAGCAAGCAGCCGGCGCAGCTCACGGACATTGTCGGAGACACACTCGAGAGCGGCGCTCGCGGCAAGTCCAAAGGAGCCCTCACAGGCGCTGTCGAAGCCGTGACCGACACCCTCAGAGGTGGCCAGGGAAGCGGGGACGAGGAGGAGGACGAGGAAACCGAAGAGAAGGAGAAGCGCAAGGAACCTGTGGAGAGGCGACGACGGCCGACGCGAAAGCCCACACGGCGCACCAGGGAGCGCGAGGAGGAGGAGTGAGCCATGGCGGTATACGTCTACTCCATCGTCGGCAAAAGGCATCCGCTCCGCCTCGACGGTGTCACCGGGATCGGGGAACCTCCCTCGGAGTTGCGCACGGTCACCGAGGGGTCGCTCTGCGCGGTGGTCAGCGATGCGCCGGACGACCTGCGCCCCAAACGCCGCGACCTCACCGCGCATCAGGAGGTCCAGAACCGTCTCATGGCGGACGGCGCCGTTCTGCCCTTGAGGTTCGGCCTCACAGCAGAGGACGACGAAGCTGTGCGGGCCGCACTGGAGGCGAGCGCCACCGAGTACGTGGACAAGCTTCAGGCGCTGGAGAGTTGCACCGAATACCACCTGAAGGTATCGCAGGACGAGGATGCCCTCCTGCGCCAGATCCTCGCGGACTCGAGCGAGGCCCGGGAGCTCAACGACGAAATCCGTAGCGGCGCCGCCGGCCCCGACACCTCGCTCGCGCTGGGCGAGCTGGTCGCGAAGGAGGTACAGGCGCGCCAGGACGCGCTGGCTACCGGCGTGGTCGAAGCGCTCCGTCCGTTTGCTCGGGACCAGGAGATCTCGCAGCCGACCGGCGGCGATTTTCTCAGCGTCTCGTTCCTGGTGTCCGAGGACCAGGATGAACTCTTCCTCACCACCGAGTTGAGCCTCGCCAATCAGATGGGGGACGAGTTCCAATTCCGGCTCCACGGCCCCCTGCCCCCGTACAGCTTCGTGTGAAGGACTTCCGATGGGACTGCTCACTCAGATCGTGACGCTCCCGCTGGCGCCGGTGCGCGGTGCCGCCTGGGTCGTGGACCGCGTCCTTGAAGCAGCCGAGAACGAGTACTACGACCCCACTCCCGTGCAGCAGGCTCTCGCCGCGCTCGAAGCGGATCTCCTCGCCGGACGCATCGACGAGGAAACGTTCGACCGCAGAGAGGACGAGCTGCTCGACCGGCTGGACGAGATCAGGGCGTACTGGCAAGAAAATTCGAGGCCAGGACCGTGACCGATCCCCTGGCAAACAGGCTCGGCTCCTACCCTTCCAGGGCAGCGCCGCCGTACGCACAGGGTTCGTCCGCGAACCTCGCCGACATCCTTGAGCGTGTTCTCGACAAGGGCATCGTCATCGCGGGCGACATCCAGATCAATCTGCTCGACATCGAGCTGTTGACCATCAAACTCCGACTGTTGGTCGCCTCTGTCGACAAGGCGAAGGAAATGGGTATCGACTGGTGGGAGCACGATCCCGCGCTCTCGTCCCGTGCCCACGGGGAGCGGTCCCTCGCCGAGGAGAACAAGCGCCTACGGGCCGAGATCGACGCGCTGCGCCGAAACGGGGGGCTTCCCGAGAGCCAGGCGGCCCCTGGGGTGGATGCGGCGCTCAGGGGTGAGGCGCTTCCGGAGGCCGAGCGGGAACCCAGGACCAGCAGGCGCGGGAAGAGGGCGCGCGATGACTGAGTGCGTCACCTATGCCTATGCGGTTGCCCGTAACACCGCCGGACTGGAGGAGGCCGCGGCCGCGCTCACCGGTGTGGCCGACACCCCGGTCCATCTCGTCAGGGGTACACGCGGTGACGAGCTGGTGCTCGCGGTGAGCGGGGTGCCGGCACACGATTTTCAGGAGGACGCCCTCAAGACCCATCTCGAAGATCTGGCGTGGCTGGAGGCGGTCGCCCGGGCCCACCACGGGGTGATCGAGGCGCTGGCCGCCCTCACCACGGTCCTCCCACTGCGTCTCGCGACCGTGTACCTCGACGACGATCGGGCCCGAAGCATCCTGGAGGCCGAGTGGCCTGCCTTCGCGGACCGTCTTTCCCGCCTGGCCGCGCATATCGAATGGGGGGTCAAGATCTACGTGGAGGCGGCTGCCCGCCCTGCTGCGCCCGGCACCGGATCGGCAGCCGCGAACGATCTCAGTCCGGGACGCGCCTATCTCCGTACCCGCAAGGCACAGCAGAGCGTGCGCGACGACGTCTACCGAGCGGCGCAGAGGGCCGCGGAGCGGGTCGAGGCCGCCGGACGCAGGCATGCAGCCGACCGCGCCAGGCACCGGGTACAGCAGGGCGAGCTGGCCACCGCTCCGGGCGAGAACGTCGTCAATGACGCATATCTCGTCCCCCTTGACCTGGCCGAGGCTTTCCGCACCGAGGTGAGCAGCGCCGCCGACGGAATACCCGGGGTGCGGATCGAGGTCACCGGCCCGTGGGCTCCGTACTCCTTCGCGATGCCACCGGACGCATCCGCCGATGCGGCGGAAGGCGCACGTCCATGACCACGCCCGGTCCGCCTTCGGAGGTGGAGCCTCTGGCGAGCCGCCAGGTCGCCCTTGTCGACCTGCTGGACCGGCTGCTCAGCGGCGGTGTGGTCCTCACCGGCGATGTGGTGCTCTCCATCGCGGACATCGATCTCGTGCGCATTTCATTGCGAGCTCTGATCATGTCCATTCGCACGTCTCCGCCCGGGAGTGACCATGGCGACTGAGGGGACCGAGGAGGCCAGGGGCCGGCTCGATGAGGTCGCGGATGCCGCGGCCCGGGCTTTCCGGCTGCTGCCGGCCGCTCCCCGCGACCTGCCTGCGCCCGGCGCGACCGGTCAGCCCCGGCCTCACCGGATCAGCACGGATCCCGACAACGTGGAACGGGACCTGGTCAAACTCGTCCTCACCCTGGTCGAGTTGCTGCGTCAGCTCATGGAGCGGCAGGCACTGCACCGGGTCGACCAGGGAGATCTCACCGAGGAGCAGGAGGAACGACTGGGGGCGACTCTCTTGGTCCTCCACGACCGTATGAACGACCTGTGCGCCCAGCACGGACTGACCATGGACGACCTCAACCTCGACCTCGGACCGCTGGGAACCTTGCTGCCACCCCCGGAATGAATCAGCACCGCTCCAGGCCCACAGGACGACTGCCGGTGGGCTACCAGGCGGCCGGACTCGGTGGACTGCCTCGATTCCGCCCAGTTCCAGCCCCTCCGCTCGGGCCGTCCTGGATGCAGCAGGCTCGGCGTCCGGTGGGCGGCGCAGAGCGTCGGGCGCCCGTCGCAGCACATGCCCTCATCTCGCACGTGGACATCGAAGTCCGCCAAGTGCCATGCCTGTAGGGGAGATTGACCGAACCCACTGCACACGTACTCTCCGTCCGTACCGGGGCCGTTGCGCGGCGACGGTATCCGCCGGCTCGGCCGGACAGCCGTCACTCACCGTTGATGCTCAGAAACAACCACGCACCGTCCGTCGGGGGCTGCCCCGCGTGTGCATTGTGGCTGGTCCGGGGCGCGGGTGCTGCCCCGGGTGGCGCGCCGGGTGTTACGGGCGCAAGGCTGGAGTGCGTGCGGCGGCCCGGTACGGGTTGGTGCGCGGGGAGCGGAAATCACCCACCGGCCGCCGCGCGCAGGGCGACGCGAGGAAAGGAGCGATGCGATGCCTGCAGGATCCAGCCGTAAGCGGGAGCGTCAGTACGAGCACATCAAGGAGAGCGCCGAGAAGCGTGGTGCTTCCGAGGAGCGCGCGAAGGAAATTGCCGCGCGCACGGTCAACAAGGAGCGTGCCCGGTCGGGGGAGGCGAAGACGGCGAGCAGTACCTCACTGCGCGACCCCAAGTCCGCCTCGCAGCGTGGCGGTGAGCGGTCGCATCGTGGAGCGCAGGGTCCCACCAAGGACCAGCTCTACGAAGAGGCGAGGAAGAAGAACGTCGAGGGCCGCTCGACGATGAACAAGCAGGAGCTGCGCGACGCGCTCGGCCGCTGACAGCCCATCGTGCAGGGCAAGGAGACGAACCCTGATGACGTCCACAGGACACATCACGCCGGTGTGCGGGACACCGTGCTGGGTCAATCGCATGACCCGCGACCTGCGCGCCATGCAGGACTTCTACTCAGCCGTTCTCGGCTGGACGTTCGGCCCGGGCAGCCTGGGATCGGGTTTCTCGGTCGCCTCCGCCCACGGGCGGCCGGTCGCCGGGCTGGGTGAGGTGGCGCCCGGTCTGCCGGTCGCAGGGTCGTGGACCGTGTACTTCGCCGTGACGGACGCGGACGTCACTGCGGCGCGAGTCCGTGAACGCGGCGCCACCGTCGCGGTCGGGCCGGTGCGGTTCGGCCTGGGGCGGGGCGCAGTGGCAGCCGACCGCGACGGGGCCGTCTTCGGCTTCTGGGAAGGCCGGGCCCTTCCCTGGTCGGACGACCGCGGCAACGCACCGGCCTTTGTCGAGCTGCGGACCCGCGACGCGTTCGACGCCGCCGTCTTCTACGCCCAGATCTTCGACTGGGCCTCCGGCGAACCCGGTGGATGCGAGGTCACGTACGCCTACGAGCACGACACCGTCACCGTTCGCCAGGGCAAGAACCTCATGGCCACCCTGCGCGGCGGCGGCGTCGAGGAATCTCCCGACCCTCGCGTGCGGCCACGCTGGAACGTGCATTTCCAGGTCGACGACGTGGAAGCGGCCATCTATGCCGCGTGCGGCAACGGCGGCACGGCCACCCCTGTGACCCACTTGCCCGGTGGTGGAACCAAGTCCGTCATCAGCGACCCCGAAGGCGGCCTCTTCACCGTCTGTACCAGATCGGTGCTCGCCGGTCCGGTCACCACAGCCGGGCCGGTGTGATCGAAGCCGAGACCGGCCAGGTGCGCGGCTGCTCCATCGGCGCGACACCTGCACCGCGGCGGGCGCGGTGCGGCAGCCTCGGCCGTGGTGGCCACAGCGGACACACTCAGTACCCCTCATCTCTTTCGAACGCGGAGGCACGGATGGCACCCGGCGGGCCCTGGTCCGGACGAAAGCGCTCGTCGGCGAGATCCCGCTGGGCATGCACGACCTGCGGGTCGCCCCCGGGCGCCGGGCGGCGGTATAGGCGGCACCGCGCTGAACTGAACCGGGCACCCTCGCACAGACCCGTCGGCGACGCCTCGCGCGAGGGCCGCCGGCGATCGCCGGCCAGGAGACCGGGGGGGACTCGATGGCGATCCTGACCTGTCGGCGCCCACGATCCGGTGCCGCAGACGGGTCTTGGCCAGGCCTCGGAGCGGGATTGCGTGGGTGCCCCCAGGTCCGACGGCCTGGGCGGCGACGCCCTCATCGACGTGGAACGGCGCGGTACCAGTGGGATTGACGGGTCGTCAACCTTGCTGTGGCGCCCGGATGAGGTACGCACGGGGAGGGCGGGTCGACCGCCGGGGAACTCACCTCTGTGTGCGACTGCTCATTTCACGAGATCGAGACAGAGGGTGAAGTCCCGGCCGGCACCGCCCTGGCTGTATCTCCTGTACTGGGTGTCGCAGGTTCCCCCTGTGCCGGACTCTCTGCTGATGACCTTGAACTCGGCCGCGGGGTCACCGCAGTCCACTATCTCGAACTCGGGATCGCCGACGGCGACCACGCTGGTGGCCGTCGAGTTGGCGGCGTTCAGGCAGTCACCCGCGTCCGCCATCGCGGCGCCCGCAAACCAGGTCTCGTAGACACCGAAGGCGACCACGGCGGCCAGGGCGACACCGACGACTCCCCTCACGATTCCCTTGAGGCTCATCCGGCGGGCGGGGGCCGGGGCGCCGGGGCGGCCGTAGGGGTTGCCACCGTTGAGGGGCTGGTTGTGCGGGTTGTGGCCGGGCGGAGGCGGAGTGGTCATCGCGGTTTCTCCAAGGTGTCGTACAGCAAGGTCAATTGGCCGGTGAAATTACCATCGGGGCATGTCCAGGGGGCTGAGAGGCTGAGATCTGTGGCCACGAAGTGACAATCGGGGTGCACCGCCGAGTACAGGTCCTCGCGTCCGCTCCGGCGGGAACGGTCTCGGCCGGGATGGGCCGGAACCCTCCCACCCTGAATATTTCTCATAGGGTGGCCCAGACTGTCCCCATGGCAGATGAGATCACCGACCAGCTCCTCGACCGCTTCGTCAGTGTCCTCCGGCCAGTCGTACCGCTGGTCTCGGTGTGGGCACACGGGTCACTCGCCGGAGGTGACTACCAGCCGGGCCGCAGCGACCTCGACCTGATCGCCGTCCTCGGCCGACCCTGCACGGCGATGGAGGAACAGCAGCTCGGTGCGGTGCACGAGAGCCTGGGCGGTGTCATCCCCCTCGCGTCGAAGCTGCATTGCAGCTATCCCGCGACAACCGAGTTGGCTGATCCCGTACGCCCGCACCTCACGTGGGCTCACGAGGAGTTGATGCGCCGGCCGGTCACACCGGTGACCAGGCGTGAACTGCACGACTTCGGACTCGTCCTGTACGGCCGGCCACCCGCCGGCCTCCTGCCACGAGTGACCGACGGGCAACTCGCCGAGTTCGTCGTCGAGGACCTGCAGAGCTTCTGGCGGCCGGCCCTGGACCATCCGGATCGGTGGACGCGCGACATCTGGGTCGACCTCGGCCTGCTGACCCTGGCCAGAGCAACAGCGACGTTGCGGAACGGCAAGCTGATCACCAAGGCCGAGGCTCTCGACGTACTCACCGAACTGGGCGCCCCCGCGGACGTCGTCGACGACATCAGGCAGCGCCGCTACAGCGCCCCCGGTCCCGCCACAGAGCAGTGGATCAGCCGCCGGGCCGACCTGACGCTCACCTTTCTCGGGCCCGCGATCGAGCAGGCCGTCACGGCCTGCGACCGCGGGCCGAACAGCCGGCCGGGGGAACCTTCGCGGTCCCGGCAATAGCATGCCGGTATGCCTGCCGAAGCTGCCCCCGTCGCGCTGCTCGACTTCGCGCGACGATGGGCACACACAACCTTCGGGGTGCGCGCGAGCGAACCGCAGCCGCTGGCGGCCGGTGCCTGGTCCCAGGCGTTCGCGCTGACCATCGACGGCGCGGAGGCGGTACTGCGCATCGGCACGCACGGTGCGGACTTCGCCAAGGACGAGCTCGCCGCCCGTTTCGCGGGGCCCGATCTGCCCGTGCCGCCGGTGCGGGCGAGGGGGGTGGTCGACGGCCGGCACTACGCGCTCTCGGCCCGCGCGTACGGTGTCGGGCTCGACGACCTGTCCGCCGCCGACGTGGCGCTGACGCTGCCGAGCCTGCTGACCACGCTCGACGCCGTCGGCAGGATCGACGTTGCCGACAGCGCCGGCTACGGCATCTGGACCCCGAACGGGCAGGGGCCGTACGGCTCCTGGGCGGAGGCGCTGCTGGCCATCGGTTCCGAGACGGCCCGGGTACCTGGCTGGCGAGCGGCGCTGGCCGACTCCGGGATCGGGCTCGGGCCGGTGGAGGCCGGGCTGGCCGCGCTCGCCGCACTGGCTCCGTACCTGCCCGACGAGCGCCGCATGATCCATGGCGACCTGCTCAGTCGCAACGTCCTCGCTGCCGGCGGCACCGTCACCGCTGTGCTGGACTGGGGCAACGCACTGTACGGCGACAGCCTTTACGATGCCGCCTGGCTCGTCTACTGGTGGCCGTGGTACCCGCAGTGGCGCGGCACCGACATCTACGCCGAGCTGCTGGCCCACTGGCACGCCGCCGGACCGCTCCCGGTCCACCTGCGCGAGCGCCTCCACGCATACCTCATCCACATCGGCCTCGATGCCATCGCCTACTGCGCCTTCCAGCGCCGCTGGGACGAGGTTCGGTCCCACGTCGACATCGTGGTCGCGCTGGCCGACAGCGCGCCGGACGAGATCGTCCTCAACCCGCCCATGATCGGACCCCCATGACTGCAACCATCGACAGGGACCTTTCAACCGTGCCGTATTGACCACTCCCGCCAGTACGCGCCGACAGCAGACACGTCACCATCTCCGACAAACCAACTGCGACGAATGCTGGACATCGCGACCAAATAATGAGACGCGTTTGCAAATGCCCCGGCTCGCGGCGTCTCATCGCGCTCGTGCAAACCGAACAGATAATCCCTGATCAGCCCGGATCCGACGACAAAGCGGCCAGACGCGCCGTCACCGTGTTCCCCGTCCTCGTACTCGTGGCAGGCACAGCCGGCCTCGCCACGCCCGGGACGTTCGCGGGCTGGGTGGGCTCGATTCCCTACCTGCTGGGAATCGTCATGTTCTGCATGGGGCTCACGATGACCCCGCTCGACTTCAGGGGCGTGGCGAAGCGTCCGTGGGCCGTCGCGATCGGCCTGGTCGCGCACTACGTGATCATGCCCGGGCTCGGCTGGCTCATCGCCCATCTGCTCGGGCTTCCGCCGCAGTTGGCCGCCGGTGTGATCCTGGTCGGCTGTGCGCCGAGCGGCACGGCGTCGAACGTGGTGACCTTCCTGGCCCGCGGCGACGTGGCGCTGTCGGTCTCCGTCGCGACCGTCTCCACCGTTCTCGCCCCACTGGTGACGCCGCCGCTGACGCTGCTGCTGGCCGGTACGTACCTGCCGGTGGACGCCGGTTCGATGATGACGGACATCCTCAAGACGGTGCTGCTCCCGGTGCTCGGCGGCCTGGTCGTACGGCTGGTCGCGGGTAAATTCGTCGACCGGGTGCTGGGCGTGATGCCCTGGCTGTCGTCGTTCGCCATTGCCGCGATCGTCGCCGCCGTCGTGGCAGGCAGCGCAAGTACGATCAAATCGGCTGCCGTCAGCGTGCTGATCGCCGTCGTGCTGCACAACGGCCTGGGACTCGCTCTCGGCTACGGCGCCGGCAAGGTCAGCAGACTCGGCCCACCGGCCAGCCGCGCCATGGCTTTCGAAGTCGGCATGCAGAACTCGGGACTTGCCGCCTCGCTGGCGACCGCTCACTTCAGCCCGCTGGCCGCCCTGCCCGCCGCGGTGTTCTCCGTGTGGCACAACATCTCGGGCGCGTTGGTCGCTGCCTGGATGTCCCACCGGTCGCGGAGCAGTCGGCCCGCGTCCGCGGGCATCGACCACGCACCGGCCACAGCCACGGTCGAGAACGTCTGACCTGGCTGCCCTCGGACGGGCCGGGATGAATGCGAGGGTTCGTCGCAATACCGCGGTCGGTTGATCAGGCCGCCAACAGTTTGACAGGCGCTCGGCCGGGGATGCCCGGCCGAGCGTCTTCCGCGTTCGGCGGCGACGGCATCGAGGCACGCGCCGCTGTGGACGGACAGGTCACTCCCGCTGGGAATGCCGCCGCACCCTGCCCTGTGTGTTCTCGATCGGGCCGCACCTCCAGGAGTCGGCCGGTTCGCAGAAACAGACCGGGACGACCGACACCGCGAGCAGATGGGCGACAGGGGCCCATGCATTCACAGTCGAGTGAGGCAACGCGTGCACCGACGCTGCTGCTGTCCGAATCGGTACCGAGGTGGTTGAAGCAGTGTCACGCCGTCCGCCGATGGAGTGCATCACTCACTGCGATCCCTCCAGCTGAACCTGCGGCACCGTGAAGAACGCTTTGCGGCGAAACGCTCCCCGCCGCCGTTCCACGCTGTGCGCCGTCCGCGGCTGCCGGGAGGCGATCCGGGCCGCCGGCCAGGAAGAACGGGCCGACCGGTGGGAGCCGTGCCACCGCCCGTGCAGCGGACCCTCGCGCCGGACGGTACAGATCGCTTGCGGTCCGTCCGGATGCGCCCACCGGCACCACCGGTCAGCCTGTAGTCATGACAGCACCACCGATCGTCATCCATGCCCCCACACCGTCCGGCGGACGGGTCGTGACCGTCCACATCGCCGACCGCGACGAACGGCTGGGCCTTGCCCACAGCGATCACGACGTGATCGAGTTCCTCGCCCAGGCCGGCATGGCGGATCCGAAGCGGGCCCTCGATACCCCGGCACTCGTCGAATGGCGCGGCGCCGAGGCACACCAGTACGAGACCACCTGATTCAAGGGGTGTCGCCCCGCCAGTCCCACCTCAGAGGATCGTCGGCCCGTGGCCCGTACTCCGACCTGCCTCCTGGTCCGTGCATACCGATCTCGGTGTTCAACGCGGCCCCGTCGGTGAGGGCCGCCTTCGACCAGCCGGTCACATCCAGGAGCAGTCCGTCGAGTGGGCCGCCCACGAGTTCTCGGTAGGTGTGGCCAGGTCGCGGGCCGGGATCCGGGTCGTCATGGTCGGCGCCGTACACCCGCCGTCTCATCAGCTCGTCCATACGGGCAGGATGGCACCGACCACTGACATTCGACGGTCAGGGCCACGCAGGTCAAACCATGTGCACAGCGCTGCTGCGTTGCTTCACCCCGTACACGGGCTCTGCAGGATCTGCTCCGGACGGCGCCGTACGGACCCGCCGACTGCATCGGGTGGTCCGCACGCCGACAACGCTGTTCCTCCCGCACCCGGGCCGATACGTCTCCGGTCTCAGAGGCCCAGATAGATCTGACGCACCCGTGGATCAAGGGCGAGGTCCTCGGCCGTACCCGACATGGCCACGGAACCGTTCTCCATGACCAGACAGTGGCTGGTCACGCCGAAGGTGAGCTTGGCGTTCTGTTCCACCAGGAGCAGGCCGAGGCCCTCATCGCGCAGGCGTACCAAGATCTCCACCACGTTCTCGATAAGCTTCGGTGACAGGCCCATCGAGGGTTCGTCGAGCAGGAGCAGTCTCGGCCTGGACATGAGGGCCCGGCCGATGGCCAGCATCTGCTGCTGGCCACCGGACAGGTCACCGGCAGGACGGTTCCGGAAGTCCCGCAGGACGGGGAAGAGGTCGTACACGTGCGCGAGGGTGTCGCGGGTCTCCCCCTTCCAGGGGCGGTGGTAGGCCCCGAGCAGCAGGTTCTTCTCGACGGATAGGCCGGAGAACACATGGCGCCCTTCGGGGACGTAACCCACGCCATGACGGACCATGTCCCGGGCCCGGACGTGACTCAGGTCGGTCGCACCCAGGGTGATCCGCCCTGTGGTACGTGGGACGAGGCCCATCAGTGCCTTGAGCGTGGAGGTCTTCCCCGCCCCGTTGGAGCCGATGATGCCCATGGATTGGCCGGGGGCCACGCTCAGTTCGACCGAGCGCACCGCGCAGACGCCGCCGTAGTGCACGGTGAGGTCGCTGACGGCCAGGCTGTCGCTGCCGGTCGCGGATGCTGTCATGGTCATCACGGCACCTCCGAGGTGGCGGGCATCGGAATGTCCGCGGGAGCGGAGTCACCGAGATATGCCTCGATGACCTCGGGCGCCAGGGCCACTTCAGAGGGTGTGCCTTCGGCGATCACCGATCCGGCCGCCAGCACGGTGATCCGTTCACACAATGACATGACGAGTCCCATGTTGTGCTCGATGAGGACGACGGTGACGCCCTGGTCGCGGATGGACCGGACGATCGCCGACAGCTGTCCCACCTCCTCGCCGTTGAGACCCGCTGCCGGTTCGTCGAGCAGCAGCAACTGTGGCCGTCCGGCCATGGCACGGGCGATCTCGATGCGGCGCTGGATGCCGTAGGGCAGCGACTGCGGTGCAGAATCGGCGAATTCGGTGAGTCCGTACTGCTGAAGGATGCGGTCCGCTTCTTCGCGCAGCCGGCGTTCGGTCCTGAAGACGCCGACGGGCCACAGAACGTACTGCCAGACGGTGCTGGTACGGGACCGGTCGAGGACCACCAGGATGTTCTCGCGCACGGTCATCTGGGGGAACAGCCGAAGGTTCTGGAAAGTACGTGCCATGCCCCACAACGAAAGGCGGTAGGGCCGGGCCTGGCTGATGTCGCGTCCGGCGGCGGAAACCGTTCCCGCAGTGGGCCGATAGAGTCCGCTGATCACGTTGAACAGGGTGGTCTTGCCGGACCCGTTGGGGCCGACGACACCGCGGATCTCGCCCGCCCGTACCGTCAGGTCGACGTCGTTGAGGGCCGTCAGCGCGCCGAACTGTTTGGTGAGGTGGCTGATCTCCAGGGCGGGAGCGGCAATATCGTCCCCGGTGGGGGCGGCGTCGGCCGTGGCGGTACCGCCGGGCCGGAAGGGACCCAGCTCGGGCGCGCGGCTGTCGTCGTCCCTCTTCCGCCACGTGACCGCGGATTTGATCCTTTCCGGAATTCCGGCCAGCCCGGTGGGAGCGAAGACCACCATGAGGACGACCACGAGGCCGTAGCCGAGCTGTGCGTAGACGGCGAAGTCCACGAGCGCTTCCCGGATGAGGACGAGGCCGACCGCTCCGACCACGCAGCCGACGAGGCTGCGGCGGCCTCCGATGATGACCATAGCCAGCAGCAGGAACATGTTGCTGAGGCTGAAGGTCTCGGGGGCTACGTACCGGATCAGCCCGGCGTAGAGGATTCCGGCGACGCCCCCGTACACGCTGGCGAGGATGAACGCGGTCATCCGCAGCAGCGGGATCTCCGCACCCATGGCGCCGGCGGCGAGGGCGTCGTCCCTCATGGCGCGGAGCCGGCGGCCGAGCCTGGTCCGTACGACGAACATGCCGAACCCCAGGGCGATCGCGAAGACCACGATCTCCAGGTAGTAGTAGAGGTACTCGCTGGAGAGGTCGATGCCGAAGAGTGGCGGTACGGGGATGCCCGAGATGCCGTCGGCGCCTCCGGTGATCTTGGCGTTGGTGATCCAGTTGACGAAGCCCAGTGCCAGTCCGAGCGTGACGATCCCGAGGTAGTGGGACTGCATGCGCAGCGCGGGCAGTCCGACGAGGAGCCCCACCAGGACGGTGGTGAACACGCCGAGGACCGCAGCGGTCCAGAAGCCGTAGCCGGAGTGGGTCGTGAGGATGGCGGTGGTGTACGCGCCGACTCCGAAGAAGGCGACCTGGGCCAGGTTGATCTGTCCCGAGACACCCATCACCAGGCCCATGCCGATGGCCAGCAGCGCGAAGATGATCGCGACGTCGACCACGTGGATGGCGTATCCGTTGAGTCCGTACGGCAGGGCGTAGGCGACCGCGCAGGCGAGGACGGCCAGGGGTGCCTTGATCCTGAGGTTCGTCATGCCCGGCTCACCGTCCGCTCGCCGAAGATGCCGGTGGGCCGGATCATGATGGCCCCGGTGAAGACCAGGAAGGTGACGAGGACGGAGTAGCCCTGGAAGTGGTCGGCCGTGTAGGAGTCGAGAACCCCGATGGCCAGGCCGCCGGCCACGGCACCGGGGATGCTGCCGAAGCCACCGAGCATGGCGGCCGCGAATCCCTTCACGCCCAGTACGCTGCCGAGGGTGGCGTCCACGTACAGCATGGGTCCGGCCAGACTGCCGGCGAGGGCGGCGAGGCCGGCACCGATGGCGAAGGCCAGGGCGTTGCTGCGGCCGACGTGGATACCGACAGCGGTGGCTGCCTCGTGGTCCATGGCGACTGCCTGCATGGCGGCACCGGGCTTCGTGCGCGTCAGGAACAGCGTCAGCAGGATGACGGACAGTGCCGTGATCGCGATGACGACCAGGTCGTAGGTGCGGACGCGGACGCCCAGGATCTCCAAGGGTCCTGACGTGATGGGTGAGGGGACGGCCCGTCCGGTGGTTCCCCAGATGAGGGTGGCCGCCGCCTGCAGGACCGTGCCGAAGCCGATGGTGCCGATCAGCATCAGATCGAAGTCCTTGTTCTCCAGCGGGCGCAGGACCCGCTCGATGACGAGGCCGATGATGCCGGTGACGACGATGGAGATGACGGTTGCGGCAATGAACGGGACGTGCGTGGTGAGGTAGAAGGTGGAGGCGGCGTAGGCGCCGATCATCGCCACGTCGGCGTGTGCGAAGTTGACCAGGCCCATGGTGCGGTAGACGACGGAGAATCCGACAGCGATCAGGGCGTAGACCGCGCCGAGACTGAGGCCTCCGACGAGGGTTTGCAGGGTGACTTGCATGGCGGCTCCCTGGTGCCGGCGTGGAGCCCGGCTCACGGCTCGACGGGCTGACTACTCGGCGGCGGAGAGCTCGCCGTCCTTGATGACACCGATGGTGGTCCGGAAGATGCCGACGCCGGTCTCGTCGTAGTTGAAGTCACCGAGCAGACCCTGGTACTTGGTGGCTCGGATTGCCTCGGCCAGCTTCTTGCCGGTGGCCACGTTGCTGTTCTTGAGTGCGGTGAGGACGATGTTGGTGCCGTCGTACGCCTTGGCACCATGCAGCTCGGCGTCCTTGCCGTACGCCGTCTTGTAGGCCTGGGCGAAGGCGCGGCTCGCGTCACTGGTGTCGTTGCTCAGGTAGGGCGAACTGACGATGGTGTTCTCCGCGTTCGCTTCGCCCGCGGTGTCGATGAAGACCGGGGTGCCCTGTGGGGCTGCGCCGGCGAAGGGGGCGGTGATGCCGAGGTCGCGTGCCTGCTTGACGATGAGTCCTGCTTCGACCTCTTCCGAGCCGAGGAAGATCGCGTCGGGCTTGGACTGGCGGATACGGGAGAGCGAGGCGCTGAAGTCCTTCTGGTCGGTGGTGACGACCTGGTCGGTGACCGGGGTGATGCCCTTCTCCTTGAGGGCCGCGGTGAACGCGTCGTGCTCACCCTTGCCGTAGGAGCCGTTGTTGGAAATCATCGCGATCTTCTTGAACTTCTTGGTCGTGACCAGGTACTCCGCGAGCGTGGAGTCGTACGTGGTGCTGGTCGGGCCGTTGAGGAAGAGGAAGGGGCTCTTCACCTCGACAAGGGCGGTGGCCTGCCCGGAGGTTATGTTGGGTATCCCGGCCGCCTTGAGGGTGGGTGCCATGGCCACGGTCACCGCGCTCTCGGCGGTGCCGATCATCGCGATGTAGTTCCCGCTGTCCAGCTTCCGGGCGATGTTGGTTCCGGTGGTCGGGTCGCCCTGGTCGTCGAAGACGGTCAGCTCGATCTTGCGGCCGTTGATACCGCCCTTCTTGTTCCACTCGCTGACGGCGAGTTTCGCGCCCTTGGCCTCCCAGTCTCCGAGCGAGGCGAGCTGGCCGCTCTGTGCATCCACGACAGCGATCTTGATGGGTCCGCTGTCGCTGCCCTTGTCGGATCCGGAGTCCCCGGGGGCGGAGCAGGCGGTGGCGGCGAGAAGCACCCCGAGGGCAGCAGCGGTCATGGTGGACGTGCTGCGGGTTCTGACGTTCATGGGAATCATCCTTCTTCGGGGAAGCGGCCGTTGTAGATGTCGGTGATGTTCCAGTGGCCGGGCGTGGGGACCGGTTCGTTGACCATGGGAATGTCGATGACGGCGGGGCGCCGCCGTTCGACGGCGGTGGAGAGCACCTTGGACAGGTCCTGCGCGGAGGTCACTTCGTAGCCGTCGGCTCCGCAGGACCTGCCGTACGCGGCGAAGTCCGGGCTGTAGGGCAGTCCATCGGGACCGGTGAAGTCACATCCGTAGCCCCGGCCGTAGTTGGAGCGCTGCAGGTCGGAAATGGTGCCGTGGGCACGGTTGTTCATTACGGCGAAGATGACAGGCAGTCCCTGCTCGACGGCCATCGGGACGGCCGGCAGCTGGGCGCTCATGCCGCCGTCGCCGATGAGGGCGACGACCGTGCGCTGCGGCTGGGCCATCTGGACGCCCACGGCGGCGGCTGGTCCGAAGCCCATGGTGGAGGCGCCGCCCGGGGTGATGAATCGTCCCTCTGGCGGCAGGTCGTAGGACTGCGCCACGCCGTTCTTGTTCCAGCCGACATCGGTGACCAGGATGGCGTCGGCCGGCAGGCTCGCCCGCAGATCGGCCAGAATGCGCTGGGGACGGAGCGGGAAGGTGTCGTCGGCGCCGTTCTCGATCGCGGTGTCGAACAATGCGGCCCGGTTCACCGCGATGGTCTCACGCAGTCCCGGACGGGTCACGGGCTCGGGGTGAGCGGCACGCACGGCCACCTCGATTGCGCGGACCGAGTGCTCGACATCGGCCACGGCGCCGATTTCGACGGGGTAGTTGCGGCCGATTTCGGCCGGATCGATGTCGATCTGGATGAGGTTGCTGAGCGGGAAGTTCCAGGTGTAAGCGGCTTCCCAGGAGCTGGCGTCGGTCTCGGCGAAACGAGTGGCCAGGGCCAGCACCACGTCGGCGTCCTTGGTGTGGGCGTGCGTCGAGTCCAGCCCCCAGAAGCCGGGCATGCCCAGCAGCAGGGGGTGCCGGTCGGGGATGGCGCCCTTGCCCATGAGGGAGTGGGCCAGCGGGATGTCGAGATGCTCGGCCAGGTTGAGGAGCGCCTGCTTGGCCGCCGGGGAGCGCAGTCCGCCGCCGAAGTAGATGAGGGGACGCTCGGCGTTCAGCAGTGCCTGGGCGATGCGTTCGGCCGTGGCCTCGGTCAGACCGGGCAGGGCGCTGTCGGGCACCGGGTGCGAGCCGGACTCATAGGGAGCGATCTGGCGGGAGAACAGGTCCATGGGCACGTTGACGAGCACGGCACCGGGGCGCCCGGAGGTAGCCGTCCAGAACGCGCGCTCCAGGGTGCGGTGGAGGTCGGACGTCCGCTGTACCGGCCAGGCACGCTTGCAGAACGGCCGGTAGATGGCGGTCTGGTCCGCGTCCGCATGGAGGTTGACCTCCTGGTGCGGGTGGCGACCGTAGTAATAGGAGGGGATGTCTCCGGAGATCACCACGAGAGGCACGGAGTCCATGGCGGCGGTGGCCACGCCGGTCACGGCATTCATCATGCCGGGTCCGACGTGGGTGAGCAGCACGCCGGGCTTGCCCGAGGCGCGGGCGTAGCCGTCCGCCGCGTGGGCTGCGGCCTGCTCGTGGCGGGCAATCACGAAATGTATGGAGCTTGGGCCGAGAGCATCGAGCAGAGCGATGTTGGTGTGGCCGCAGGTTCCGAAGACGTACTCGACGCCATACGACTCAAGTTGGGCAACGAGGGCTTCTGCCGCGGTAACGGTGGTCACTGGCTCTCTTTCGTGAGGTCCTGGCGCTCGCCCCAGATGGACAGGCCGCGGAGCATGAGGGTTTTGACGACGGTGTAGTCATCGATGAGCCAACGGGGCGATTCCCGCCCGAAACCTGAGTCCTTGACGCCGCCGAAGGGGACATGGTCCAGGCGGTAGTTGGAGGTTCCGTTGACGATGAGTCCGCCCACCTCCAGGCGGCGCCAGGCGGTGAAGATGCGGTTGATGTCGTGGGTGAACAGGCCCGCCTGCAGGCCGTAGCGGCTCGCGTTGCACTCGTTGATGACGGTGTCGAAGTCGTCGTACGGCATGACGGCGACCAGGGCACCGAAGACTTCATGGACCACGACCGAGGCGTGGGGCGGCGGTCCGGCGACGATGGTCGGGGTGGCGGTTGCGCCGTCACGGGTGCCGCCGCGCAGGACCTCGGCACCCAGCCCGGCTGCCTCCGCGGACCAGCGGACCACCCGTTCGGCCGCGTCCTCGTCGACCATCGAGCCGATGTCGGTGCCCGGGTCCAGCGGATCGCCGATCACGAGGGTGTCGACTGCCGCGGTGAACGCGTCGAGGAAGTCGGCATAGCGGCTGCGGTGCACGTAGACCCGCTGGACGGAGATGCAACTCTGTCCGGAATTGCTGTAACCGGTGCGGGCACAGGCCTTTGCCACGACGGGGATGTCGGCGTCCTCGCAGACGATGGTCGCCGCATTGCCGCCCAGTTCCAGCGCCAGGCGTTTGGCTCCCGCCGCCCGGGCGACGGCGGCGCCGGTGGCGGCACTGCCGGTGAAGCTGATCACGTCGACCTCTGGGGCCGCGCACAGAGCTGCCCCGACGTCGCCGCCGCCGTGGAGCAACTGCACGGCCTGATGGGGAAGTCCGCTGTCCAGCAGCAGCGCCACCAGCGCTGCCGAGATCCCGGGCGCCTGCGGGGGTGCCTTCACGAGGGTGGTGTTCCCCGCGGCGAAGGACGCCCCGAGCTTGTGCGCCAGCAGATTGGCCGGGGCGTTGAACGGGGTGATGGCGAGGGCGATTCCGGCCGGCGCGCGGTAGGTGAAGGCACTGTTGCCGACGCCGGTGTTCCAGCCCGCAATTGGCAGGGTCTCGCCGTCGATACGACGGGCCTCGGCGGCACATACCTCGAACGTCGAGGCCACCCGCTCGATTTCGATCCTGCTGTCATTGACCGGCTTGCCGAGCTCCAGGGCCAGCAGCATGGCCAGTTGGTCACGGTTGGCCAGGGCGGCGGCCGAGGCGCGCTGCAGGATGTCGGCGCGAGCTGCGGGTGCGAGTGAGGCCACCTGCGGTGCATACGTACGGGCTCGGGCAACCGCCCGTTCGATCTCGGCAGGCAGCGCGGTGGGGGCCCGACTGACCGTACGGCGCAGGTAGGGGCCGATGCGTTCCTCGGGCGGGCCCTCTCCGGACCAGGAGCCGGACAAGAAGGGAAGGACGTCGACGACTTCGGAGTCGGCAACGGATTTGAGGATGACTTCCAGCATCACGTCTCCAGACAAGCCATCTAGCGGTTTTCATAGACCGCCTTGTGGACTGGCGTGTAACGTACGGGCGCCGGTGAGGCTTGGCAATAGGCCGGGCGAAAGAAGTTGAAACCTTCAGGTTTCCCGCTGAATCGGAGCAGCTCGGCACAGTCGGTGCAGCTGCCGACAGTGCCGCCTGGCAGGCTCTTTCGACACACACGCGATCTACAGAGGAGAGAACATGGAATCCGAACAAGGACACGGCGGCGTCCGCAGTGTGCGCCGGGCGCTGGACATCCTGTCGCTACTGACCGAGGACCAGCCCGTCGTCTCACTGAGGACGATCGTGGAGGCGACCGGCCTGGCGAAGACGACGGTGGTCCGTCTCGTCCAGACCCTGGAGCAGTACGGTCTGCTGTGGTCGACCGAGGCGGGCTACACGGCCGGGCCGGGGTTGTGGCGCTGGGCCCATCTGGCCCATGGCAGCTGGGAGCTGCCGCCGGAGACACGGAAGCTGCTGCGCGAGCTGGCCGACCGCCGCGGCGAGACGGCGAACGTGATGATCCGGCGCGATATCCACCGCGTCTGCGTCGCCCAGCAGGAAAGCCCGCAGCCACTGCGGCATGTGGTGCGGGTGGGTGACGAACTACCGCTGTGGGCGGGCGCCTCGTCGAAGGTCCTGTTGAGCGGGGCCGGCGATGGCCTTCTGCAGCGGATCGCGCTGGCCTCGCCGCACGGAAGGCCGCATGCCGAGCGGCTGCGGGAGTGGGCCGACGAGGCGGCGGCCCGCGGCTACGCCGTAAGCCACGGCGAGCGCGACATCGGCCTGACAGCCGTGGCCGTGCCGATCACCACCACGTCCGGAGTCGTGGTCGCGGCCCTCTCCCTGAGCGGCCCCACCGCGCGCATCCCACAGAGCGCGGTCGAGGACTTCGCACAGGATCTGCTGCAGGTGGCGGCACAGATCATGACCCAGGGATTCGACCACCCCATGGGACCGCGGAGCTGACAACCATGCCGGACAGCGGTGCCGTCAACGGCACCGCGAAAGGAGTCATCATCTATGCATGCGCGACCGCTCGACGGTATACGTGTCCTGGACCTGACAAATGTGCTCGCCGGCCCCTATTGCAGTTATCACCTCATGCTTCTCGGGGCGGAAGTCATCAAGATCGAGCGCCCCGGGCAGGGGGACCTGGCGCGCAACCTGGGACCCGACCCCGATCTGAACCGGGCCGGGATCGGCGCCTCCTTCCTCGCTCAGAATGCGGGCAAGAAGTCCGTGGAGCTCGACCTCAAGGACACTGCCGATCGCACGGTGTTCGAGGACATGCTGAGCGGTGCGGACGTCCTGTTGGAGAACTTCCGCGCCGGGGTCCTCACGCGGATCGGATACGGCCAGGAACGGCTCGACCAGATCAATCCCCGCCTGGTGTGCTGCTCCATCTCGGGGTTCGGGCAGAGCGGGCCCATGAGCGACGCGCCGGCCTACGACCAGATCATCCAGGGACTGTCCGGGATGATGAGCGTCACCGGCACCGCCGGCACCGCGCCACTGCGGGTCGGCTTCCCGGTGTGCGACACCACCGGCGGCCTGGCCGCCGCAATGGCGGTCAGCGCCGCTCTGCTGCACCGGGAGCGCACCGGGCAGGGCAGCCGGCTGGACGTCTCCATGCTGGAGGCGTCCCTCTCGGCAATGGGCTGGGCGGTCTCCAATTACCTGGTCAGCGGCGTACCCCCGCAGCCGATGGGCGACCAGAACGCGACCGCGGCCCCATCCGGGACCTTCCATGCGGCCGACGGCCCGCTCAACATCGCGGCCAACCAGCAGCGGCAGTTCGAGACTCTGTGCCGACTGGTCGGAGCCCCCGAACTCATCACGGACCCCCGTTTCAACGAGCGCGAGCGGCGCAAGACGCACCGCGAGGAACTGAATGCAGCGCTCAACGACGCGCTCGGCGCGCGTCCGGCCGGCGAATGGGAACACGTACTGACCGCTGCCGGGGTACCCGCCGCCCGGGTCCTCACCGTCCCGCAGGCTCTGGCCCAACCGCAGCTGCGCCACCGCCGGTTCATCACTGATCTGGAGCGCCCGGACGGATCCGGACAGCCACTGCAGGTACTGGGCAGTGGCGTGCTGTTCGACGGTGAGGCATTCCTCCCCACCGCCCCACCGCCGCTACTGGGCGAACACAACCACCAACGGGAGCAGCTCGCCGCGCGCTGGTCGTCCGCCGCAGCCGAGGAGGCACCGACTCCATGACCACACCCGCCCATGACGAGGCCGCACAGTGGTGGGCCACCGCCGTCAGCCATATCGAACCGGGAAGCATCGAACTCCGCGACCGGCCCGTACAGGAGCTGATCGGGTCGGTGGGGCTGGTCGACATGGCATGGCTCCTGCTGCGCGGAGATCTTCCCTCATCGGGGCAGTCCGCGCTGCTGGAGGCCGCATTGGTGGCCGGCGTCGACCACGGCCCGCAAGCTCCGTCCATCGCAGCCGCACGCATGGCCGCGACCTGCGGAGTCGGCCTGAACAATGCGATCGCCACTGGCGTCAACATGCTCGGCGACGTGCACGGCGGGGCCGGGCAGCAGTGTGTAGAGATGCTCGGCGAGGTACGCGCCCGCCACGGCGCCGGCCAGGAATGGGACGACGCCGCCCGCGAGGTCATGGCCGTCTGGCAGAACCGTTCCCGCTATCTGCCCGGCTTCGGCCACCGCTTTCATCCGCTCGATCCGCGCCGCGATCCGCTGCTGGGACTGACGGAGCAGGCCGTTGCGGCAGGCGTGGTGTCGGGCGAGTACCTCAACGCGGCTCTCGCCATCGAGCGCGTGCTGCACAAACGCCGCGCCGGCGCGCGACCCGTTCCGATGAACATCGACGGGGCAACGGCTGTCATCTACGCCGAACTCGGTTTTCCCGCACCGCTGGCCAGAGGGCTCTTCGTCCTGAGCCGGTCGATCGGCATCCTCGCCCACGCCTGGGAGGAGACCGGGCAGGGCCGGCGGAACAAGGGCCCTCTCCCCCGCTCGGTACTGCCGGCCCGCCTGACCCCCACCGATTCGGCCCGCGTCAACGAATCCTCGTCATAACCCTTGTCAGGCCACTGCGACGTCCTTAACGTATGGAACCGCCTCCTGGCGACCATCGTGCGGATCCATCAAACCGCACAGCGGACCATGATCCGCACTCTCCCACTCTCTCTTCCCTCGTCCCGCTCAGGGGACCACCTGGTGGCCCTGCGCCCGGACGGGCCACGTCACGAAAGAGGGTTCATGGACAGACGCAGTTTTCTCGCAACTGCCGCGGCCGGCACGACCGGCACTGTTGCGTTGCTCAACACGCCGGCCCAGGCCACCGAATCCCATTCGCTGGGGCTACCGGTTCCCAAGCAGTCGTTCAAGGCCACCGAAGGCAGCTTCCCCAAGGCTGGTGGCAACCTGGCCAACCAGAACTACTCCGCCCTCAAGAAGATCACCACGCACAACGTCAAACAACTGAAGGGCGCGTGGCACATCAACCTGGAAGGCGGCGATACCGGCTCGGCCCAGCAGTGCGCCGTCGTCGCCCAGGACGGAGTGCTCTACCTCGCCACCACGCAGCAGAACATCTTCGCCCTCAACGGCCGTACCGGCGCCGTGAAATGGAAGACCAACGTCGGCCGCGAGACCACCAACATGCGCGGGGTGGCCCTGGGCGAAGGCCTGGCCTTCACCATCTCCGGCTCCAACACCGTCTACGCACTGGAGCAGAAGACCGGTGCCGTGGTCTGGAGCAAGGACATGCTCATCGAGGATCAGGGCGATCCCGGCTGCGATCCGGCCAGTGGGCAGTGCGGCGGCAGCAAGGGCGGCCTGGCCGGCGCCGTCGTCTACTGGGACGGTCTGATCTACGTCGGCACGCAGGGCAGCACCGCCGGTGCCCGGGGCCGCGGCTACGCCCTCAAGGCATCCACGGGTGAGCTCGTCTGGACGTTCTGGGGTACTCCCGGGCCCGGCGAGTTCGGACACGACACCTGGGAGGGGGACACCTGGAAGACCGGCGGTGCGGTGTGCTGGATCCACCCGGCCGTCGACCCCGAACTGGGTCTCGTCTACTGGACCTTCGGCAACCCCTATCCCCGTACCGACGGTTCGACGCGCGGCGGGGACAACCTCTTCGCCAACTGTCTGGTCGCCATCGACGCCAAGACCGGCAGGCGGCGCTGGCACTTCCAGTCCGTCCACCACGACATCTGGGACTACGACGGCGTGATGTCGCCGGTGCTGGCCGACGTCCTCATCGCGGGCCGGAAGCGCAAGGTCGTCGTCTACGGCAGCAAGACCGGCATGTACTACATCCTCGACCGCGAGACCGGCAACCCGATGCACGGGATGGAGGAGCGTCCGGTGCCGCAGCACGCGGCACAGAAAACCGCGCCGACCCAGCCGTTCCCCGGCGGCGAGCCCTTCGTGGAGACCGAGCCGCGGATCGACAAGGCAACTCGTCCGGTGCCGTTCTATGCGACTGGGGGACTCTTCGAGGTGCACTGGGACCGCCCCACCATCCTCTACCCCGGCGCGGGCGGCGGGGCCGACTGGTCGTTCCCGTCCTTCAGCCACCGGACGGGGCTCGTCTATGTGGGCTACGGCCTGATCAACTCGGCGTACTCCAACACCCATGGAGGACGCGTCAATACCGCCCGCCCGCTGGGAGAGTACTTCGCCGGCGGACTCGCGGCGGTCGACCCACGGACCAACACCGTCACCTGGCGGCAGGAGGGCGACTGGTCACTCGCGCACGGCAATGGCATCCTCAGCACGGCGGGAGGCCTCCTCTTCCAGGGGCGTCCCGACGGTGTGCTGACCGCCCTCGACGACAGCGACGGCAAGGAACTATGGACCTGGCAGTGCGGAGCGGGTGTCAACACCAGTCCACTGACGTACGAGATCGATGGTGAGCAGTACATCGCCGTGCTGGCCGGCGGAAACGGTCTCCCCTACCCGGACATCCCGCGCGGCGACCACCTGTGGGCGTTCAAGATCGGTGGAACCGTCGGTCCGGCCACGGCCCCCGTACCGCCCTCGCGGCGCAACCAGGTCCGCACCGCGGCCGTCACCGGCGAAACGGCGGGCAACACGATCACTCTCGGCCGGATCTGGGACAGTACCAAGAAGGCTCCCGGCGCCGCGGAGAACCTGGTCGCCCAGAACGCCATGTCACCGCAGCACCTGCACATCCCCAAGGGCACCACGGTGACGTTCACCAACCCGGCGGACAACCAGTCGGCCCACGGCGCGGTGTCCTTCTTCGAGGCCGAGTTCGACACCGGGCTGCTCATGCCGGGCCAGTCGTACACCTACACCTTCGGCACGCCGGGCGAGTTCTTCTACAACGACCCGATCGCCCCACAGAACACCGGCAAGATCGTCGTCGAGTAGAGCCCGCGGCGGCGCACCACGCGGGCCGCCCAGCGCACGCGTCGCGCCCATCCGCACCGCGCGGAGCCCGCGACGCGACAGAAGGCCGGACCACATCCGGGCGCTCGATCCGCGCCGATCCGCGCTCCCCGTACGCCGATGCAGTCCGGCATGCCCGGACCCTCCGGCCACCCCGTGTTTCTTGAACCTTCCGTGTACGGGCGCGGCCGTCGCGGCGGCGCGCCACCCAACCAGTGAAGGAAGCACACTCATGTCAGGAAGAACCCTCCGAGGAAGAACGCTGAGCGCCCGCTCGGCCGTCCTCACGACGCTGGGCACAGTCATGGCCCTGGTCGTGGCCCTCATCGCCACCGGCACGCTCAGTGTGGCCCAGGGCCGGGTCGGCACCGGCGCCCGGGATCTGGGCGACCCGGACTACGGCGTCTGCCGGGGAACCGACCCCGGCTGCTACCACGACTGGGACAACTTCGACACCAGCAAGGGCTACAGAGTCCTGCTGTACACACGCACCGCAGGCCCGCGCCACGCCAACCTGGGCCCGGCCCTGGCCCCCGGCATGAACCCACCGCTCACCGACGCCAACGTGGTGCAGAACGCCATACGCACGATGGGTGCGGCAAACGGTTTCCAGGTGGACTACACCGAGGACGTCGCGCAGCTCGCCTCCCCGGCGACCCTGTTCAAGTACAACGCCGTCATCTTCTTCTCCACGAGCCGCGACGCCCTGGACGACGCCGCACAGACCTCGCTGCGGCAGTACATCCGTGGCGGCGGTGGCTTCGTCGGCATCCATAACGCCTTCGGAACCGAGTACAACTGGCCTTGGTACGAAGGCCTGTTGGGTAACGCCAACTTCTACGACCACGGCGCCGCGCAGAGCGGCACGGTGAAGACGGTGGACCGCAAGGACGTCTCCACCAAGTCGCTGCCGGGCTCGTGGAACTTCACTGACGAGTGGTACAACCTGGTACCCGCTCCGACCAGGGTGCGCGTGCTGGCCAAGGTCGACGAGTCCACTCTGGCCAGGGGTGTCACCGGCAACTACAACCACCCCGGGCACGGTGACAACCACCCGGTCGCCTGGTGCCAGTACTACGACGGGGGCCGTTCCTGGGTCACCACCCTGGGCCATGATGCCAAGGCGTTCACCACCGACGGCTCCTTCGCCGGCGCGGCCGAGTACCAGCAGCTGATCCTGGGCGGCATCGAGTCGGCCATGGGCAAGGCGCCGTTCTGCAGGTAGGAGACGAGGACTGTCCTTCCGCCACCCCCCTGACGCTCTGTCATCGGGACCGGCCGCACCGGACGGGCCGGTCCCGCTCGTCGCAGGTCTTGTCAGCCCAGCACCTCGTGTCTAACGTATGGACCGGTTCAATGGGGTCCATCTCTCGGACCAAATAAACCACACAGCGGACCATTCCATGGTGGTCGGCTCCCAAAGAAAGGCAGTTGACCATGCTCAACTCCGCCAAGACCGAACAGCAGACCGAGTCAACGCAGCCCGCCTGCGACAGCACCTGGCAGTCGCCGGACTTCACGGTCGTCGATACGGCCATGGAAGTGACCGCCTACTCGCTCAGCACCCTCTAGCACCCCACCCATGCTGCTGCGAACTCTCGGCACGGCAGCGGGTGGAGGGGTTCCTCAATGGAACTGCGCGTGCCCCGGTTGCACCGGGGCACGCCGCCACCCGGACCGACGCAGAAGGCACGACTCCCTCGCCGTCCTGAGCGAAGGTGCCGCCACCTGGTGCCTCGTCAACGCCGGCCCCGACACGGCGGAGCAGATCGAGGCGCACCCCGAGCTGCGTCCCGGCTCGGGTCAACGGCGGACGCCGGTGGTGAGGATCATCCTCACCGATGCCGAACTTGACCACACATTGGGCCTGTTGAGGTTGCGCGAGGCCGAGCACCTGGAGATATTCGCAACCCGGCCGGTCAGGGAGGCGTTGCGCGAACGATTGGGTCTCGACCACGTGCTGACGCCGTACACGACGGCCACCTGGCGGGACCTCCCGCTGCCGGGCATGGCCCCGGCCACCGAGGTGGCCGGCCTCCGGATCAGCGCGATCCCGTTGTCCACCAAGCGTCCGCGCTATGCCTGTGATGCACCGGTGGACGATTGCTGGGTGGTCGCCGTACGCATCGAGGACCCGGGCCACCGCACGACCGCCCTGTACGCTCCTGCACTCGCGACATGGAGCGACGCCTTCGAAAAGGCAGTCGCGGAAGCCGACTGCGTCTTCCTCGACGGAACCTTCTGGGACAACGAGGAACCACGACACACCGGCATTTCCGGACGCACTGCCACCAGCATGGGGCATCTGCCCGTCGCCGGGGCGGAAGGCACGGCCGAACGGCTGGCACACGTCGCTGCCCGCTGCCTCTACACCCATCTCAACAATACGAATCCTCTGGTCGATCCCACCGCACCCCAGCACGCGCAACTCGCCGCACTGGGGCTGGAAGTGGCCCAGGACGGGATGCTGATCTCCCTATGACCACCGCACTCGCAGGGCATATCGCCGATCCCTTCGGTCCGGCTGAATTCGAATCACAACTCAGAGACTTGGCGCAGCGCCGCTACCACGACAGGCACCCGTTCAACATCCGCATGCATGAAGGTTCGCTGAAACCGGCGGAGTTGCGCACCTGGGTCGCCAACCGCTTCTACTACCAACGGCACATACCAGTGAAGGACGCCCTGATCCTCGCCAAGCTTCCAGAGCCCGCGATGCGGCGCGCATGGCTGCGCCGCATCCAGGACCACGACGGGCTGCGCGAGGGCGAGGGCGGCATCGAACGCTGGCTCCGGCTGGGCGAGGCGGTCGGTCTGGACCGCGCCGCGCTGCAGTCCGGCGACACCGTGCTTACGGGTGTGCGATTCGCCGTCGACGCCTATGTGAACTTCTGCCGGCTGCACTCACCTCTGGAGGCAGTGGCCTCCTCTCTGACCGAGCTGTGTGCGCCGGACATCATGACGACGCGTCTGGAGGCCTTCCCCCGTCATTACCCCTGGATCGAGGAATCCGGTCTCGCCTACTTCCGCAGCAGGGTGCCCCAGGGGCGCCGCGATGGGGCGGAGGCACTGAGCTGGGTAGTGGACTGGGCACGTACCCGTGCGGACCAGGAGAGGGCGCTGGCCGCGCTCTCCTTCAAATGCGATGTCCTGTGGGCCCTGCTGGACAGTGTGGAGCCGGCGGGGCGGACGGAGTCCGTCCGATGACCGCGCCCACCGACGAACAGTGGCGTCCGCGGCTGGCCCCGGCCCTGGTACTGCGCCACGACCGCACCCGGGGCAAGGACGTGCTGCTCCTGCCCGAGCGGGTGGTGGTTCTGCAGGGCGGCGCCGGCCCGATCATGGAACTGTGCGACGGTTCGCGCAGCGTGGCGCAGATCGTCGAGGAGCTCTCGGAGCGGTTTCCGGCCGCGCCCGTCCGCGACGAAGTGGGCCCCTTTCTCGACCGACTGCTGAAAGAAGGCTGGATACGGTGACCGGGACCGCGCCGCCCTGGGGCCTGCTGGCGGAGCTCACGCACGCCTGCCCCCTGCACTGCGGATACTGCTCCAACCCGCTTGAACTGACCCGGCGTTCGCAGGAGATGTCCGCCGCACAATGGGTGGATGTCTTCAGCCAGGCAGCGGACCTCGGTGTGCTGCAGACGCATCTGTCCGGTGGCGAACCCCTTCTGCGCAAGGACCTGGACTTCATTGTCGCGGGTGCGGACGCCGCCGGTGTGTACACCCAGTTGGTGACCAGTGGATCAGGCCTCACCGGCACTCGTCTCGACACACTGGCGGACGCCGGACTGCGCAGCGTCCAGCTGTCGGTGCAGCACTCCGACCCCGCCGCCTCCGACCGCCTGGCCGGCAGCCGCGCGTTTGCGGCCAAGGAGACGGCCGCCGCGCTCGTCGGGAAGGCCGGGCTGCCGCTGGGCGTCAACGTGGTGCTGCACCGACACAATCTGGACGCCCTGGACGACCTCGTGGAACTCGCGCTGCGCTGGGGGGCGGACCGTATCGAGCTCGCCAACACCCAGTTCTACGGATGGGGGCTGCTCAACCGCGATGCCCTGCTGCCCAGCCGCGACCAGCTCGGCCGGGCGGCCGAATCGGTATCCCGCTGGCGCGAGCGGCTGCAAGGACACATGGAGATCGTGTGGGTCGCTCCCGACTACTTCGACGGCACGGCCAAGCCCTGCATGGGCGGCTGGGGAGCGATCTCCCTCACCGTGACGCCCGACGGCACCGTCCTGCCTTGCCCCGCCGCCGCGACACTGCCCGGGCTGGACCCCGTCAACGTAAGGGACCACGCACTGCGCTGGATCTGGGAGGAGTCGAAGTCCTTCAACCTGTACCGCGGCACCGACTGGATGACATCGCCCTGTCGCAGCTGTGACCGGCGCGAACAGGATTTCGGCGGCTGCCGCTGCCAGGCCTTCGCACTGACCGGCGACGCCACCCGGACCGACCCGGCCTGCTCGCTCTCCCCCGACCACGGCGCCCTGACCGCCCTGACCCTGACCGGGCACGTACCCGGGAAACCGCTGGTTCCCCGGCGGCCGACGGTCAGGGCCACCACGGCGACGTCCCGTCCCTGACGGCCCGAGGCTACTGCGCCAGCTGTGCGGCCAGCCGGACATGGGCGCTCTGTTCCCCGAATCCCCGGTAGTCCTCGTCCCGCTGCACGATCTCGAAGAAGACGTTCCCGATCGTGCGGGTGTAGCAGTGCCGGAACTGGCCTTTCTCGTCACGGTCGTAGAGGATGCCCAGTTCCCGGTACGTCTCCAGCTCACCGGGGCCGAATTCGAACCGGGCGGCCAGATCGTCGTAGTAGTTGTCGGGGACCGGCAGCAGCTGGCCGGCGTCGCGCAGCCTCCGGGTGGCGGAGACGATGTCGTGCGTGGCGAGCGCGATGTGCTGGGAGGCGGCGGCGCTGTCGGTGGGCGCCGGTTCGATGCTCAGGGCGATACGGACGCCACCGTCCGGGGTGCTGACGGCGCGGCTGCGCCGGAGTCCGTACGGGTCGGGGACGTCCACGCTGTCGTGGGGCTGCAGCCCGATCACGCTGCGGTAGAACAGGATCGCCTCGTCGTACTGGTGCCAGGGCTGGGTGAGCGCGACATGGTCGACGCCGACGACGCACCCGCCGCCCGGCCGGTGGGGCACCTGCTGGAAGTCGTTCAGCCAGTTGGGCAGATTCGTCCGGTCGGTGGCGCAGAAGAACAGTTCGGTGCCGTCGGGGGCGGCGACCGTGTCGATGGGCGTGTCCTGACCGGACCCGACGCGGAAGGACCGGAGCACCCATGGACTCGGCGCGCTCGGCCGCGGCTGCCGGGTCCGGCGACTCCAGTCCGACCGCGGCCAGCGAGAGGCTGCCGCGCCCGGTGGCGGGGGCCGTATTGACGAGGATGCGGGCGACGCCCTGTTCCCACAGATCCACCGGCTTGGACGTGTGCTTTCGGGTGCGGGTGAAGCCGAGCGCGCCCAGCATGGTCGACACGCGTTCGGTGTCCGGGGTGACGAGTTCGGCGAAGGTGACCGCGGTGGGCGTGACCGGTGCGGGCGGATCGGTGATCCCGGCGGCCTCCTGGAGCGCGACGAGGGAACGCATCGCGTCGGCCGCGGTGCGCCCCGAATCGGCCTGCCGGAAGACATCGTTGAAGACTTCCAGTGAGAGCGGCCCCTGATAGCCGGCGCGCACCGTGGACCGTACCAAGCCGGCGAGGTCGAACTCGCCCTGTCCCGGGAAGCAGCGGTAGTGCCGGCTCCACTGCAGGACGTCCATGGTCATCAGCGGTGCGTCGGCAAGCTGCAGGAAGAAGATCTTCTCGCCGGGAATGGACTCGATGCCTCTGGGATCCGAACCGCGGGCGAGGATGTGAAAGCTGTCCAGACAGACGCCGAGGGACGGATGGTCCGCGGACTCGACCATGCGCCAGGCGTGGTCGTACGTGTTGACATGGCGCCCCCAGGCAAGTGCCTCGTAGGCGACGCGGATCTCGTACTCTGCGGCCAGGTCTGCGAGTTGGTGCAGCTGGTCGGCGGCGAGCGCGTCGTCGTCCATCGCCTGGGCCGAAACATTGGAGCACACCAACACGGTGTCGGCGCCGAGGCGGCGCATGACGCGGAACTTGTGCTCGGCACGACGCAGGTTGTGTGCGAAGGCGTCGGCGGGCAGTCCTTCCATGTCACGCATCGGCTGATAGAGGTAGACGCCCAGCCCGAGATCGGCGGCGCGGTCCTTGATCTGCTCGGGCCCGAGAGGACTGGCCAGCAGATCGTTCTCGAAGATTTCGACGCCGTCGAATCCGGCGCGGGCCACGGCATTGAGCTTCTCGGTCAATGTGCCGCTGATCGAGACGGTGGCGATGGACGTACGCATGGTGATCCTCTTCCTGACTTCAGATGCGGGGACCCGGGCCCTGGGCGAGTTCCGCGATGTCGGCGAGCATCCGCGCGGAGTCGGGTTCGCGGCCGGTGATCAGCCGGAAGGCGTCGGCGGCCTGGAACGCTGCCATGCCGGCACCGCTCAACGTGGTGCAGCCCAGAGCTCGGGCGGTCGTCAGTAGTTCCGTCTCCAGTGGCCGGTAGACCACTTCCGCGACCCATAGCGAGGGACGGAGGAGAGCAGCAGGGAGCGGGATCCCGGGATGAGCGGCCATTCCCATGGGAGTCGCGTGCACCAGGCCGTCGCAGTGAGCCATGGCCGCCGCAAGCTCGCGCGGGCCGGCTGCCACCACGCGCTCGGCGCCGAAGCGCTGGTTGAACGTGGCCGCGAGCGCTGTGGCCCGGGCGGGTTCGGTGTCCACAAGGGTCAGTTGCCCGGCGCCCAGGGTGAGCAGCGCATGGGCCACAGCGGCCCCGGCACCTCCCGCTCCCAGCTGAACGACCCGTTCCATCGGCACGTCGGGAAGTCCCCGGGCGAACGAGGCGGCGAATCCGGTGACATCCGTGTTGTGGCCCGTGGCACAGCCGTCCCGGAACACGACGGTGTTGACCGCGCCGAGCACCTCCGCCTGCGGGGCGAGTGCGTCCAGGTGTGGGACGACCAACTGCTTGCACGGATGCGTGATGTTCAGCCCGTCGTACCCGAGGTCACGCGCCGCCCGCACAATGTCCCCGACCTTTTCCGGAGCGACACCGAGGGTGTCCAGGTCGATGAGCCGGTACACGTAGCGCAGCCCCTGGCGATCCGCTTCCTGTTCGTGCAGGGCGGGACTGAGGGAAGGGCCTACACCTGCGCCGATCAGTCCGACGAGATACGTCCTCCGGTTCACCGGATCTCCTTGTTCACAAGCTGTGCGAGGTGGGCGAGCGCCAGCGCGTACCCATGGGATCCGGCGCCGCAGATCACCGCGTCGGCCACGGCCGAGACATGGCTGTGGTGACGGAACGGCTCCCTGCGATGGATGTTCGACAGGTGCACTTCGACCACAGGCCGGTGCACCGCGGCCAGCGCGTCCCGGATCGCAACCGAAGTGTGGCTGTAGGCACCCGGATTGATCACGATCCCGTGATGCGCGCCGCGGGCCTCGTGGATGGCATCGATCAGAACGCCTTCGTGGTTGCTCTGCCTGCAGTCCGCCTCGAGCCCGTGCGTGGCGGCGGCGTCGCGGCAGAGCGCATCCACTTCACCAAGTGTCTCCTTGCCGTAGATCGCGGGCTCGCGCGATCCGAGCAGGTTGAGGTTGGGGCCGTTGAGAACGAGCACGCGGTCGGTGACCGAGTCGGTGTCCTGGCTCATCGCACCTCCATCAATGTACGAACTAGTACGTTACTTATAGCAACAACGCTGCACGTCGAGAACCCCTGGTCCGGAACTCACACCCTGGCCTGCTCCTACAATCACGGGAGCATCCCGATCACCCCCAGCAGAGGAGCCGGATGGCCGCCGCCAACGAGCCGACAGGGGCCGCCGAGCGCACTCGCGACGCAGCTCGCACCCGAGCCGAGATCCTGGAGGTGGCAACCACGGAATTCGCCCGCGCCGGCTACGCGGGGGCCCGGGTCGACGAGATCGCCTCACTCACCCGCACCACGAAGCGGATGATCTATTACTACTTCGGCAGCAAGGAACGGCTGTTCACCGCGGTGCTCGAGCGGGCGTACACGGAAATCCGCGAAACGGAACGCTCCCTGGACGTGGAGCACCTGGATCCCGTCGCGGCAACCCGCAGGCTGGTCGAGCTGACCTTCGACCACCATGAGGCACACCCGGACTTCATCCGACTGGTCAGCATCGAGAACATCCACGAGGCCGAGCACATCATCGGCTCCGAGAGACTCAGCAAGCTCGGCTCGCCCGCCACCGAGGTGCTGCAGCGCATCCTTGACGCCGGCCGCTCGTCGGGTCTGTTCCATGCCGAGGCGGACGCCGTGGACGTCCACGCGATGATCAGCTCGTTCTGCTTCTTCCGCGTCTCCAACCGCCACACATTCGGCGCGCTGTTCGGCCGGGACCTGGTCGCGGCAGACCGGCGGGAGCACTACCGGAACATGCTCGCGGACATGATCATCGCCTACCTGACAGCGGAGCGGGCCAAGGGATGAGGCAGGGGCGTCTACAGCGCGCCCGACAGCGAAGCACCCTCTGCCCACCCTTGACAGCCACGTGGGGCTGCCGCAAGATCCCTAGCCAGCCCCTCAATGAACTATCTAGTGCGTTACCTGACGTCGCATTCACCTCGCGTCCACGGGCCGGATCCATCGTGGATTCCCCTCAGCACGTCCGCACCCGCACCCGCGCCCCGGCCAGTACGGAACGTCCACAAAGGAGTTCGACGTGACCGTCCACGAAGCAGCTGACTCTGCCCCTCCCCCTCAGGCCCAGCCCCGGCAAGCGGCACTGGGAGCCTGGATCGGCAGCGCCCTCGAGTACTACGACTTCTTCATCTATGGCAGCGCGGCAGCGTTGATCTTCCCGAAGGTCTTCTTCGACACGTCCGATCCGGCCAACGCCGCGCTGCTGTCGCTGGCCACCTTCGGAGTCGCCTACGCCGCCCGTCCCGTCGGAGCCCTCTTCCTCGGCCACCTGGGCGACCGCCTCGGGCGCAAAAAGATCATGCTCTCCACACTTGTCATGATGGGTGTGTCCACCTTTCTCATCGGCTGCCTCCCCACCCGGCACGAGATCGGTGCCGTTGCCCCGCTCCTGCTGGTCCTTCTCCGCGTCCTTCAGGGCATTTCGGCAGCCGGCGAGCAGGCCAGCGCCAGCTCCATGAGCCTGGAGCACGCGCCCGCCCACCACCGTGGTTACTTCTCGAGCTTCACCCTCAATGGCACGCAGGCGGGCCAGTTGATCGCCACTCTGGTCTTCATCCCCGTCACCCAGCTCCCGGACAGTCAGCTCCTCAGCTGGGGATGGCGCGTGCCTTTCTGGCTCAGTGCCGTTGTGGCCGTCGTGGGCTACTTCATCCGCCGCAATCTCAGGGAGACACCCGCCTTCGCGCAGCAGGCAGACGTCGAAGGCGTCGCGAAACTGCCCCTGGTCGTACTCTTCCGGGACCATTGGGCCGACGTACTACGGGTCGTTGCGGGCGCACTCGTGGCATCGGTCAGCACGCTCTTCACGGTCTGGGCGCTGGCGTACGCCACCAGCGATTCCGTCGGTCTCGGCCGCACGGGCATGCTGTGGACCGGGGCGCTCGCCAACGTCGTCGCTCTCGGTGCGATTCCGCTCTGGGCACGCCTCTCCGACCGCATCGGCCGCAAACCGGTCTACCTCATCGGCGCGGCCGGCAGCGCGGTCATGATGGCCCTGTATCTCTGGTCCATCTCCACCAGGCAGTTCCCGCTGGTTCTCGTGGTGGGTGTCCTCACGTTCGGCGTCGTATACAGCGCGGCGAACGGCATCTGGCCCGCCTTCTACGGCGAGATGTTCCCGACCAAGGTCCGGCTGTCCGGCATGGCGGTCGGCACTCAGACCGGGTTCGCTCTGTCCGGCTTCGCCGTGACGTACGCCGCGCACATCGCGGGCCCCGCAGGAGACGACTGGCCCGCGGTGGCCCTGTTCAGTGCCCTGTTGTGCATCCCTCCCGTCATCACGGGGATCACCGCGCGGGAGACGCACAGGACCCCGTCCGAGCAACTCGGCCTGCGCCCAGGCGCCCCGGCCGCCCGTGCCGCGGTTGCTCGGGGCGCGTCGGCACCCTTCGAACGGGAGCGTCAGCTGGGCCGCTGATCCCGGGCTGTTGAGAGCAGGCCCACCCCGTCGTACCTGGACGAGGGCTCGGGTCGCCTCGGACGGGCGGTGCGCCGTCACCGCCCGGTTTCGTGGAACGCCCGCCGCAGCGCCGGGAAGCCGCGGTCCTCGCGGGTGGGATGGACGCGGTTCGTCAGAAGGACCGCGTACCGGCCCGCTTCCGGGTCGATCCACAGGCTGGTGCCGGTGAATCCGGTGTGGCCGTAGGAGGCCGGGCCGAAGGCGTCGCCCACCGGGGAACCGACCGGGTCCTGGCCCTGCCAGGCGAGGGCGCGGCGCAGGTTCAGGCCGTCGGTGCGGGGCGCGGTCATCAGGGCGAGGGTGCCGGGCTCCAGCAGCCGCGGCCCGCCGCCGAGGAGCGAGCGGGCGATCCGTTCCATGTCCGCCAGGGTGGAGAACAGGCCCGCGTGCCCCGCGATGCCGCCGAGCACCACGGTGTTCTCGTCGTGCACCTCGCCGACGACGGTCCGGCCGCGCCAGGGGCAGTGCTCGGTCGCGACCGTCCGCGCCCGGTCGGCCGGCCCCGGCCTGAAACGGGTGTCGGTGAGCCCGAGCGGTGTGCAGACAAGGTCCGTCACCAGCCGGTCCAGGCTGTGGCCCGCGGCCTGTTCGGCAATGAGACCGAGCAGCATGAAGCCTTGGGAGGAGTACTGAACCCGGGTGCCAGGTGCGGCGGTGTGCGACAGTGTCCCGAGTGCGGTGAGGAGCGCCTCGCGCGTGGGATGGTCCCGGTACATCGGGACGCCACCGGGCAGGCCGGAAGTGTGGTCCAGCAACTGTGCCACGGTCAGCGACGCCTGGGGGCCGTCCCGGTAGCGGTCCACGTGGTGGCCGACGGTGTCGTCGAGGCGCAGGGCGCCGCGTTCGACGAGTGCCATGACCACCAGGCCCACGATCGGCTTGGTCACCGAGGCGAGGTCCCACAGATCGATGCCGTCCAGGGGCGCCCCGTCCTGGGCCCGGGTCCCCGACCAGCCGCGGTCGTAGGGCCCTTGGGTGGTGCCCAGCGACCAGGCGGCGCCCGAGTACAGGCCGCGTTCCCGGCCGTGGTCCAGCAGCCGGCGGCGCAGCGAGGCGGCTGTGCTGTCGATGCCGGGCGCTTCGGCAGCCGACTCGTGGCCTGCCGCACCGCCACCGCCCGCCGGGTGCCCCCGCGTCTCGGCGCGACCCCCGCTCATCGCGTCTCCCCCGCGCTGCGGCCCGCGTCCGTGACCAGGCCGAGCCGCACGCCCGCCTGCGCGGACAGGCTCGTCGAGACCGCGCCCGCCGCGGCCCGCACCATGGGGCCGTAGAGTTCCGCGGCCGCGTCGTCGAGAGTGAAGGCGAGGCCCGTCAGCACGATCACTCCGACGGGCCGTCCCGCACCGTCGCGTACCGCGGCGGCCAGTGCTCGCCGGTCCTGCCAGGCGTCCGTACCGTCGAAGGCGTATCCGCGCCGCACGATGTCGGCCAGTGCGGCGCGCGTGGCGTCGGTGGTATCGGAGTCGTCCACGCCGGCCAGGATGCGGTCGGTCTCGTCGAGCGGCAGGGCGGCCAGGAGCGCGAATCCCGCGCCGCCCGCGGTGAGGTGTTCTCGATATCCCGGGCGCAGGTCGAGGCCGAGTCCCTGGGCGGGCGCAAGGACGTCCAGGTGCACGAGGGTTCGGTCGTCACGCACCGCGTAGGAGGCGAACAGCCCGGTGCGGACGCGCAGTTCGGCGAGGACCGGGCGGGCCAGGGCCAGCGCGGCGTCGTCGTCGAGGACGCGCGCGGCGAGCCCGAGCAGCCGGGGGCCGGCCCGGTAGCTGCCCTGCTGCACGGGTTCGGCGAAGCCCTGCGCGGCGAGGGAGCGCAACAGGCGGTGCACGGTGGGTTTGGCGAGCCCGGTGTGTCGGGCCAGGTCGGCCAGGCGGTGCGGCGCCCCCGTCTCGACCAGCGCCGACAGCACCTCCATGGCCTTGTCCACCGGGCCGGGCGCGGGTGGTGCCGCGGCCGGGGCGGTGGAGTCCTGCGTCTGCGAACGGCTATTGACCGGTTTCCCCATGTCGCCTAGCTTACCCGTACTGCATTCCATTCACCGGAACGGGTGTGTTATCCAATGGAACGAATACGTGGAGGGGACGGAGGCCGCCGCACCGGTCTCTCCCGCCGCACAGCTCTGCGGTTCGGTGGTCTGGCGGTGCCCGCACTCGCCGCCCCGGCCCTGCTCACCGGGTGCGGCACGCAGCCCGCGGCCTCGGCGGGCAACGTCCTGCGCGTCTCACAGACCGGGGACCCGAAGACCATGGACCCCCACAAGCAGGGCGACATGACGTCGATGAACGCCCTGATAAACATCTTCGACACGCTCACCACGCGGGGCCGCGACAACACGTTGCGGCCACGGCTCGCCCTCTCGTGGAAGGCCGTCTCGCCCCGCGTGTGGCGCTTTCGCCTGCGCCCCGGTGTGACGTTCCACAACGGGGAGCCCTGCGACGCCGAGGCCGTCCGCTTCAGCCTGGAGCGCCTGCTGGCCCCCGCCACCAAGTCGCCCATCGTCGAGCTGCGTTACGTGGAAGGCGTCAGCGTCGTGGACCCGCACACCGTGGACGTCCACACCTCGGTCCACGACCCGATCCTGCCCGACAAGCTGTCCTTGTTCGGCGGCGTCGTGGTGCCCCCGCGCTACCTCGACAAGGTGGGCGACGAGGGCTTCGCCGCCCACCCGGTGGGCACCGGGCCGTTCGCCTTCCGCCACTGGCAGCGCGACCACGAACTACGGCTGCGCGCTTACGACCGTCACTGGCAGGGACGCCCGGAAATCGACGAGCTCGTCTTCGTCCCCGCCCCCAACTCGTCCTCCGCGCTCGCCGCCCTGCAGAGCGGTGGCGTCGACATCGTGGCGGGTCTGCCCCCCGACGCCGCCCAGCAACTCGACGGCTATCCCGGCGTCCGGATCGACCACCACACCGGGATCCGCACCTCGTACCTCTCCCTGGACACCCTCTCCGCCGGGCCGCTGCGCGACCGGCGGGTACGTCAGGCGCTCAACCACGCCGTGGACGTACCGCTGCTGATCAAGGCGGTGCTGGGCGGCAAGGCGACCGAGGTCCCGGCGATGATCCCGCGCGGCGCCTTCGGTTTCGACGAGTCCGTCAAGCCGTTCGAGCGTTCCGTCGCGAAGGCCCGCGCCCTGCTCGCCGAGTCCGGCCACCCGAACGGCATCACCACCACGCTGACGGCCTCCAATGTCGACGCGAACGTCGCCGAGGCCATCTCGGGGCTGCTGGCCCGCGCCGGTGTGCACGCAAAGGTCGACCTGCTCGACCCGGGCACCTATTCCCAGCGCCTCACCTCGAACAACCACGGGGCTCTCGGCCCGATGTACCTGGCCGCCTCGACGGTGTGGACCCTCGACGGCGAGAGCATGCTCCAGTCCAACGTGCGCAGCGACCGGCGCCAGAGCCGCTGGCACGACAAGCGGGCCGACCGCCTCGTCGACACCGAGGAGCTGTCCGTCGAACCGGCCGTGCGCCGCCGTGCCTTCTCCCGACTGCAGGAACTCATCAAGACCGAGGCGCCGTTCGTGCCGCTCTACCAGATCGACAACATCTACGTGCACAACAGCCGGCCGCGCTGGACGCCCGGTGCCGCCGGCGTCCTGGACATGGCGAGTGCGGAGGTCTCCGGCTCATGAGCGACTCCCTGACCGTTCCCGCACCCGACAACCACGGCGCCCCAGGACCGACGGCCGCCGCGCGTGCCGGGCGGGCCGCGGCCCTGCTGCGCCCGGTCGCCACGCGCCTAGGCACGGCGCTGCTCGTGCTGCTGTGCACCGCGACCGTCGTGTTCTTCCTGGTCCGGCTCTCCGGCGACCCCATCAAGGTCATTCTGCCGCCCGACGCGACGGCCGAGCAGGAGAGCGTGCTGCGGCACAACCTGGGGCTCGACCGGCCGCTGATCACGCAGTACCTCGACTACCTGTGGGGCCTGCCGCGTCTCGACTTCGGCACCTCGCTCTTCTACAACCAGCCGGTGCGGGAGGTTCTCGCCGACCGCGTCCCGGCCACCCTGCTGCTCGCCGCGGGCGCCCTCGTCGTCACGCTGCTGATCGCACTGCCCGCCGGCATCCTCGCGGCGATGCGCCGCGGACGGGCCGCCGACCGGAGCGTCATCACGGTCGTGCTGCTCGGCCAGTCCACGCCGCCGTTCTGGGTCGGCATCCTGCTCATCCTCGTGTTCGCCGTCGGACTCCACGCCCTGCCCGCTTCCGGCTACGGGACGTTCGCCCACCTCGTCCTGCCGTCCGTCACGCTCTCCATCTACTCGGTCGCCGTCGTCGCCCGGCTGCTGCGCTCGTCCCTCATCGACGTGCTCGGCTCCGACCACATCCGCACGGCACGCGCCCGCGGCCTCGGTCCGGTGCGCACCGTCCTCACCCACGGGCTGCGCAACGCCTCCCTGCCGGTCGTCACCGTCGTCGGCCTCGAGGTCGGCAGCCTGCTGGGCGGCGCCATCCTCACCGAGCAGGTGTTCTCCTGGCCCGGCATCGGACAGCTGACCGTGCAGGCCATCTCCAACCGCGACTTCCCCCTGGTGCAGGCCACGGTGCTGGTGTTCGCCGCCACGTTCGTCGTGGTGAACCTGCTCGTGGACCTGTCCTACGGCCTCCTCGACCCGAGGGTGAGGAACTCCCGATGACCACAACCACCGCTCCCGCGCCCGCCGTCGACGACACAGCGACCGCCGTACCGCGGCCCGCAGTGTGGCGCGCCCTGCTGCGCAACCGCCTCGCCCTGGCCGCGCTCGCCTTCCTCGCGGTGATCATCGTGTGCGCCGTGTGCGCGCCGCTGATCGCGCCCGCCGACCCGAACGCCCAGAATCTGCTGGGCCGGCTGCAACCGCCCGCGTGGCAGTCCGGGGGCAGCGCCGCACACCTCCTCGGCACGGACCAGCTCGGCCGCGATCTGCTGTCCCGCATCATCTACGGCACCCGCGTGTCCCTGCTCGTCGGCGCCGGCGCCGCCCTGCTCGCGGGCACCATCGGTACCACCGTCGGTCTCGCATCCGGGTACTTCGGCGGCTGGACGGACCGCGTCGCGATGCGTGTCGCCGACGTCCAACTCGCCTTCCCCGCCATCCTGCTGGCGCTCGCGGTGGTCGGCTTCGTCGGCTCCGGCCTGTGGTACGTGATCCTGGTCCTCGGCATCACCGGCTGGGTCTCGTACGCCCGCGTCGTACGGTCCGAAGTACTGTCGCTGCGCTCGCGGGACTTCGTCACCGAGGCCCATGCCATCGGCGTCGGACACCTGACGATCATGCGGCGGCATCTGCTGCCGAACGTGCTGGCCCCGCTGGCCACCATCGGCACCCTGCACATCGCCGCCGCCGTCGTCGCCGAGGCATCCCTCAGCTATCTCGGGCTCGGCGTGCCCAAGGAGACCGTGACCTGGGGCGGCATGCTCGCCGACGGACAGCTCTACCTCGGCACCTCGTGGTGGATCGCCGTGTTCCCCGGCGTCGCCCTCATGCTCACGTCCCTGGCCATCAACATCACCGGCGACGCCCTGCGCGACGTCGCGGACCCGAAGGCGTACCGCCGATGACCCCCACCTCAGAGACCTCGGCCGCCCCGGCCGCCACACCTGTTCTCGAGTTCCAGGACCTGCGCGTCGACTTCCGGCTCTCCGGATCCACCGTGCACGCCGTCCGGGGCGTGAACCTGTCCGTCGCGGCAGGCGAAACGCTCGCCGTCGTCGGTGAGTCCGGCAGCGGCAAGTCGGCGACGGCCCTGTCGGCGCTCCGCCTCAACCCCGAGCCGCCGTGCGTGTACGCGGGCGGCCGGATCCTGCTCGACGGCCGCGACGTTCTGACACTGACCGAACGGCAGCTGCGCCGGGTGCGCGGCGCCGAGATCTCCATGGTGTTCCAGGACCCGATGACCAGCCTCGACCCCCTGCAGCGGGTGGGCCACCAGATCACCGAAGTGCTGCGCCTGCACGGCGACCACACCCGGGCCGAAGCCCGCCGGGCCGCGCTCACCGCGCTCGACGAAGTCGGCGTCCCCGACCCCGAGCGCCGCTTCCGCCAGTACCCCCACGAGCTGTCCGGCGGCCTGCGCCAGCGCATCATGATCGCCTCGGCGCTTGTGGCACGCCCGCGCGTACTGATCGCCGACGAGCCCACCACGGCCCTCGACGTGACCGTCCAGCGGCAGATCCTCGACCTCCTCGTCCGGCTGCAGCACCGCCACGGGATGGCCGTGCTGCTGATCACCCACGACCTGGGTGTCGTCGCGGAGACCGCGGACCGCGTCGTCGTCATGCGCCGGGGCGAAGTGGTGGAGACCGGGGACGTGAAACAGGTCTTCGCCCGTCCCGCCGCGCCCTACACCCGCCGTCTGCTCGACGCCACCCCCCGACTGGAGCCCGTCGCATGACCAGCACGCGCACCGCCGCACCGCTCCTGGAAATCCGGGACCTGCGCAAGGAGTTCCCCGGGCAGCCGCCGAGCGTGGCGGTCGACGACGTCAGTCTGACCGTCGCGGAGGGGGAGACCTTCGCCCTCGTCGGGGAGTCCGGCTGCGGCAAGACGACCCTGACACGCCTGCTGCTGCGGCTGCTGCCGCCCACATCGGGCAGTGTGCGGTTCGCCGGGACGGATCTGCTGTCCCTGGACCACGCGGCCCTGCGCCCGTTCCGCCGCCAGATCCAGGTCGTGCTGCAGGACCCGTACTCCAGCATGAACCCGCGGCTGCGGATCGCGGACATCGTCGGTGAGCCGCTCGTCACCCATGAGGCATGGGCGCGCGGCCGTCGCGGCCGGGCCCGCACCCGCGAGCGGGTGTGCGAGCTGCTCGACGCCGTCGGCCTCGACGCCGACATCGTCGACCGCTACCCGCACGAGTTCTCCGGCGGGCAGCGGCAGCGCATCTCGATCGCCCGTGCACTGGCCCTCGAACCGCGGATGGTCGTGCTCGACGAGCCGACCAGCGCGCTCGACGTCTCCGTGCAGGCACGCGTCCTCGACCTGCTGGCCGACCTTCAACAGCGCCTGGGGCTCACGTACTTCTTCATCTCCCACAACCTGGCGGTCGTACGGCAGATCGCCGACCGGGTGGCGGTGATGCGCCAGGGCCGCATCGTCGAGACCGGCACCGCCCAGCAGGTGTTCAGCGCACCGGAACACCCCTACACGCGGCGCCTCCTGGACGCGGTGCCGGTGCCCGACCCGTCGCGGTCGCGGCGCACCGCCGTCGTGACGTCCGAGCGTGCGGAGAACACTCCCGCATGACCCCGTACTCCCTACCGCCCCGACAGGACGAGGCCCGCGGCGCCCAGCAGTGCCCCGGTGTCCGCGGCGTCCCCCAGCACCACGGTCGGTGTCGCGGTGCCGGTCAGGGCATCGGCCCGCAGGCGCGCCTCCACGAGTGCCCGGAACGGCTCGCCGCCGTCGAGGGCCTCCCCGTGCAGCACGAACAGGCCGCACGCGAACAGTTGCTGTACCGTCGCGAGGCCCAGCACCAGGTTCTCGGCGTACTGTGCCACCAGTTCCCGCGCGGCCGGTTCCCGCGACGCCGTGAGTGCGCCCAGCGAAGCGAGTTCAGGGGCCAGTCCGCGCTCTGCGGCCCGGCTCCGCAGCCAGCGGGTGGTGGCCACGGTCTTCCAGCAACCGCGCCGCCCGCACGTGCACTGCTCGCCGCTGGCCGTGACCGTCATGTGCGCGCCGCTGCGCCCTCCTGCGGGAGCCAGGACCTCACCGTCGTAGAGGATGCCCACCCCGAGCACCTCACCCGTGGCCACGGACGCGAAGGAGCGACGCCCGCGTCCCGCCCCGAACCAGCGGTCCCCCAGCACCTGGACCCTGGCCCGGTGCTCGACCCGCACCGGCGCGCGCACCAGCGCCGCCAGCCGGTCGGCGACGGGATAGCCGCGCAGCGCCGGGGCGTCGTTGACCTCGAGGATGCGTCCGGCGTCCGGATCCACCACACCGGCCGCGGCGACTCCCACACCCACCACAGCATGTCCGGCGAACACCGCCGCGACACGCTCCAGCGCCACGTCCACCCCGGCCGAGGACGCGTGGCGCACGTCGAAGAACGCTTCCGCCCGGTCCAGCACCACACCGGTGCGCGCGAGCAGCGCGGCCCGCACCTTGCCGGGCAGCACCTCGACGGCGCCGAGCACACCGACGTCCCGACCTGCCGTGGCATCCGGCGCCGGATCGGGAACCAACCGCAAAGGAAAACGTTCATGCACCATGCGCCGACTCTGTCATGCCGCCGATCCGGGCAGGCAGCGGCATGACCCACCGGAACCTGACCGAGACCACCTGGCGCGAGACGCGCGCGGCGGCACCCGATGCCATCGCGATCCTGCCGATCGGCTCGCAGGAGCAGCACGCCGGGCACCTGCCGATGGGCACGGACACGATGCTCGCCGACGCGGTGGTCGACCGCGCCCTGCGCCTGCTGGACGGGCAGGCGGGCGCCGGGAACGCCGTGCCCGACCTCGTCCGGCTGCCGACACTGCCGTACGGGCACAGCCCCCACCATCTCTTCGCCGCCGCGCTCACGCTGTCCGCGCCGGTGCTCGGTACGGTGCTGGACGAGTTGCTCGACTCCCTCGCGGCCTGCGGCCACCGCCGTGTCCTCGTCGTCAACGGGCACGGCGGCAACGACGAGATCGTGCGGCTCGCCGTCAAGCGCTTCGCGCTGCGCGCCGACGTGACCGCGGCCGCGTGTTCGTACTGGACACTCGTCGACACGGTCGAGGACGAGGGGGCGAGCGCCGCCGACGCTGACGGCGTCGCCGAACCGGCGCACGAGGCGGCGGACCGGGCGGCGCTGGTACCCGGGCACGCGGGTTGGTTCGAGACCTCGCTGATGCTCGCCGCGCGCCCGGAGCTGGTGCGGGCCGAGCGTCCCGCTCAGCCGCCGGTCGAACCCCCACCGCTGTTCGACCGGCCTCCGTACCCGGGCCTGACCGTCGAGCGGCACGGCGAGTGGGAGCGGGTCGGCGGTGCCACCGACGACGCCGCGGGCGCCGACGCCCATGACGGCGCGCGCCTCCTGGACCGCTGCGCCCGCGGCCTCGCCCGCGCCGTGCTCGCCTTCGACGCCGCCACCCGCCCCACCGCGTGACCCATCCCGCGTCGCCCCAGGCGGCCGTGACCCTGAGGAACAAGAACCGCATGAAGATCACCGACGTCGAAGTCCACGTCGTCAACCTGCCCCTGCTCAACCCGTTCACCAGCTCCTTCGAGACGAAGACCGGCGAGACCCGCACGGTGGTACGCATCCGCACCGACGCCGGCGTCGAGGGCTGGGGCGAGACGATGTGGGGCCGCCCCGTGGCCGCGATCGTCCGCAACCTCGCCGAGGACCTGATCGGAACCAGTCCGTTCGCCCTCGAGGCCTTCCATCGCAGGCACCACATGGTGCCGTTCTTCTACGGCTACCTCGGCTACGCGGCGCTCGCCGCTCTCGACGTGGCCTGCTGGGACGTCATGGGCAAGGCCACCGGCCAGTCGGTCACCGACCTGCTGGGCGGTCCCGTGCGCGACGAGGTCCCGCTGACCGCGCTGATCACCCGGGCCGACGCCCCCGGCGCCGGCCCGGCAGACCTGCCCCGCGCCCTCGCCGAGCACACGGAGCGGGTGGTACGCGAAGGCGGCTTCCAGGCCGTCAAGCTCAAAGGCACCACGGATGTGCAGGGCGACGTGGCGATCCTGCGGGCGCTGCGCGCGGCCCTCCCCGAGGTGAGCCTGCGCGTCGACCCGAACGCGGCGTGGTCCGTACCCGACTCGGTGCGCGCCGGCATCGCGCTGGAGGAGCTGGATCTGGAGTACCTGGAGGATCCGTGCTCCGGGATCGAGGGCATGAGCCAGGTCCGCTCCAAGGTCCGCATCCCGCTGTGCACCAACATGTGCGTGGTCCGGTTCGAGGACTTCGCACCCGCGATCCGGCTCGGAGCCGTCGATGTGATCCACGGTGACGTCTACAAGTGGGGCGGCATCGCGCCGACCAAGGCGCTGGCGGCCCACTGCGAGACTTTCGGCCTGGGCATGAACCTGCACAGCGGCGGGGAGCTCGGCATCGCCACCGCCGCCCATCTCGCCGTGGTCGCCAGCACCCCGGTGCTGTCGCGCGCCATCGACTCCATGTACTACCTGCACGCCGACGACATCATCGAGCCGCTGACGCTGCGCGACGGACGCCTGACGGTCCCCACGGGCCCGGGGCTCGGCGTCACCGTCGACGAGGACAAGCTGCGCCACTACGCCGACGTCAACGAGCGCGAGGGAGACCTGACGCGATGACCACCCACGCCACAGCGCGCCGCGCTGTCACCACCGAGCGGGCGCCCGCTCCCGTCGGCGGGTACAGCCAGGCGATCGTCGCGGGCCCGTACGTGTTCACCTCGGGTCTCGGCCCCCAGGACCCGGAGACCGGCGCGGTGGCCGGAACCGTGGAGGAGCAGACCCGTCAGGTGCTGCGCAATCTGGGCGCCGTACTGGAGGCTACCGGGCTCGGCCTGGATGACGTGGTGAAGGCCACGGTCCATCTCCAGCACGTGCACCGCGACTTCGCCGGCTTCGACCGGATCTACCGCGAGCACTTCGGCGACCCCCGCCCGGTGCGCACGACCGTCGGGTCCGATCTCATGGACATCCTGGTGGAGATCGACGTCGTCGCTCTGCGGCCGGCGCCGGACCCGGCCGCCTGAACAGCCGAGGGCCCGCACAGCACCGAGTGCTGTGCGGGCCCTTCTCACGTACGAGGGCGAACGGTCCTCGCGGATCAGTCCGGGCCAAGTCGACTGTCTCGTGGCACTTCTGATGGTACATCAAACAATGATCAGTCAGCCGGGCAGGGGAGTTGAACAAACAACGGCGGACAGCATGGTCTGTGAGCGCCGGTGAGCACGGCAGGACCGGGCACCTCGCGACGGCATGGCCACCCTCGCCTCGATCCGGCTCCGCCACCGGCTTCACTCACGATCCGCCGAACTCCGCTCCATCCCAAGGGAGATGGCCTCAGTCCGTCAGGGCAAGGCGCAGAGCGAAGGCAGCGATGACGGTGCCGGTGACGCGGTCGAGGATCTTGCGGGCTCGGGGCTTGCGCAGCCAGGCACCCAGGGCGGTCGCGCCGGCGATAAGGATGCCGGACCAGATCATGCCCAAGGTGATGTGGACGGCGGTCAGCAGCAGTCCCATCGAGAAGTGAGGCGCACCCTCGGGGATGAACTGGGGCAGGACCGCGACGTAGAAGACGCCCATTTTGGGGTTGAGGAGGTTGGTCAGGGTTCCCTGGCGCCAGCCGCCGGACAGGGTGTCGGCGCCGGTGAGGTTCTGGGCCGGTTCGAGGCCGGCATACCGGCCGCGGAAGGTGTCCCGGAGTATGCGGGCGGCCATCCACAGCAGATAGGCCGCGCCGACCCAGCGCAGGATCTCGTAGCCGAGGTGCGAGGCGGTCAGGAGGGCGGTCACGCCGAGCGACGTCAGGGTGCCCCAGATCAGGGTGCCGGTCTGGATGCCCAGGACCACACCCCAGGCCCGGGTGCGCCGGCCCAGAGCGGCGGTGCGCAGGATGAGGGCCGTGTCGAGGCCGGGAGTGAGAGTGAGGAGTCCTACCACCAGGGCGAAGGACCACAGCGCGGTGCTTGTCGCCATGGAAGGCCAGCCTATACACGAAACCGCATGTCGTAGGCCGGAAGCAGCTGTTCCGCGCATCACTGCGCACCGGCACCGCGCCCGGACCCGCTGTTCCCGGCGCTGAAAACCGCAGGGGGCCTTCCTGTGCCCCACGGTCGGGAATCGTCTCGGCTGCGGGCCGGTTGGATCCACGGGGCATCGTCCCCGGACGACGGCGTCTCCCGGTCGCTCTCCGCCGATGCCGGCTGCGCCACAGGCGCGGTCCTGCGTGCGGCCGGGGCCACCGTTGCCGGCCGCACGGACGGGCGGACCCTGCCCGTTGCCGTTGCGCTCCGGGTGCCGGTCGTGCGCCACGGCGAGCAAAAAGTGTCGCGAACCGATCAACCGAAAACTATTGCCTTGGCGGTCCGGCTCTGCTTAGAGTCACGCCAATTCATCGAATCGATTCGATGAATCGACGATGGCAACGGACGGGCTACCGGACCGGGGCCCCGGAGAACACGGGCGGGCAGACATGGCCACGATCAAGGACGTCGCTGAGCGGGCAGGTGTGGCGCCGAGCACCGTCTCGTACGTCCTGAGCGGCTCCCGCAAGATCTCCGAGGACACCCGGTGCGCGGTGCAGACGGCGATCGACGAGCTCGGCTACCACCCGCGCGCCAGTGCGCGCACCCTGCGCAGTTCCCGCACCAACGTGCTCGCCCTGGCGGTGCCGCGCACGCCGGGCACGTACCGGGCCATCGACGGCCGGTTCGCCATCGACGTCACCGACGCCGCCCGCTGCCACGGCTACGACGTGCTGCTCATGACCGATCCGGACGGTGTCGACGGGCTGCGCCGGGTGGCCCGCAGCCGGCTCGCGGACGCGGCTGTGCTGATGGCCGTCGAGGAGCGCGACCCGCGTATCGACGTCCTGCGCAAGCTCGGTTTCCCCGCGGCGCTGCTGGGCCATGACGACCACGCGGCGCTGCCCTGGACCGACCTCGACTGGGAGGCTGCCGTCGCCCTGGCCGTTCGCGAGACCGCGGCGGCGGGCCACCGGCGGATCGTCTTCCTCTCCTCCGCGGAACACGAGATCGCCGCCCGGCGCGGCTATGCGCTGCGCGGTCTCGACGGCGCCCGGCGGGCCACCGCCGAGACCGGGGCCGAGGTGCGGGTACTCCCGTCGCATCGCGACCCGGACGTTCTCGGCCGGCGGCTGCACGAGGCACTGACCGCGCACCCCGCACCGACCGCACTGGTCGTCCAGCACCTGATTCTGCTCCCGCATCTGCTGGACACGGTCGCCGCGGCCGGACTGCGGGTGCCCGACGACCTCTCCGTCGTTCTCGTCGGCAGCCTCCCGGACGAGCCTTCCCTGCGAAACCTGCCGCGGATCGAGCTGCCGGTCGCCGAGATGTCCACGGCCGTGGCCCGGCTGGCGGTCGAGGCGATCGTCGCCGACTCCCCTGCCCCGGTGCCGCCTTCGGCCGGGACTCCCCCAGCCCCCCACCGTCTGATTCAGCCCCGGATGGCTGCGTCCGGCCCCGCCATCGCCCCGTCGGCGGTGCACAACTGAACCGCCCACCGACCGCGCGGCCCGCGCGCACCCCACCCCCCACATGTTCAGAGCCGCACATGTAATGGAGAACCGATCATGCCGTCCCGCACAGGGCGCAAACCCATCGCGATACTCGTCGCGACAATCGCCTGCAGCACCCTCGCGCTGGGGCTGACCGGATGCGCCGCCGAACCCGAGCCCGGGACCGTCACCGTGCTCAACTCCGCGACCGACACCGCCGAGCACAGCGCCAATCAGCGGTTCTTCGACCGCTGCGGCACGCCTCTCGGACTGAAGGTCGAGCAGATCAGCGTGCCCGCCGACCAGGTCGCCTCCAAGGCACTGCGCATGGCGTCGTCCCACTCGCTCACCGACATTCTCGAGCTCGACGGATCGGAGCTGCCGCAGTTCGCGCAGACCGAGGGCCTGCGGCCGCTCGCGGACGCCGGGGTCGACACCTCCGGTTTCTCGGCGAGCGCCACCTCCCTCGGCTCGTACCAGGGCACCCAGTACGGGATCGCCCGCTCGGTCAACTCCCTCGCCCTGATCTACAACACGAAGCTGCTGAAGCAGGCGGGCATCGAGCCGCCCACCACGTGGGACGAGCTGCGGACCGCCGCGAAGAAGCTGACTGCCGGGGATACGTACGGAATGGCCTTCAGCGCAAGCCCCAACGCGGACGGGGTGTACCAGTTCCTGCCGTTCTTCTGGTCCGGCGGTGGTGACGAGGCCCGGCTCGACAACGGCAAGGGCGAGGCAGCCCTTCAGCTGTGGAAGGACCTGGTGGCGGACGGCTCCAGCTCGAAGTCCGTCGTCAACTGGAACCAGCAGGACGTCAACGACCAGTTCATCGCCGGCCGCGCCGCCATGATGATCAACGGACCGTGGCAGGTGCCGGTGCTCAGCGCCCAGAAGAACGTGGACTGGGCAGTGGCGAGCATCCCGGTGCCCGAGGCGGGCAAGGCCGCGGTGCCTCCCATCGGCGGAACCGTCATGGCCGTGCCGAAGAACGACGACCCGGCCCGCGAGAAGAACGCGGGGAAGCTCCTCAACTGCCTCAACACGGAGAAGAACCAGCTCCAGTGGGGCGAGTCCGTCAACAACGTGCCCACCCGCGCGGACGCCGCGAAGGCGTACGCGACCCAGAACCCCAAGCTCGCCGCCTTCGCCGACCTGGTCACCACGGCCCGCTCCCGCACCGCCAAGGTCGGCACGGGATGGCCGGTTGTGGGAGACGCGCTCGCGGGCGCCTTCCAGTCGGTGCTCACGGGACAGACCAGTCCCGAACGGGCCCTGCACCGGGCCCAGCAGCAGGCTTCGGCGGGGAAGTGAGGAACCGGCCATGACCACGATCACCTCGACCGCGCCCGTCGCGCCCGCCACCGGAGCACCGGCCGCCGCCGGCCGGACACCGATGCGCCGCAGCCTGCTCCGCTGGCTGTTCGTAGCCCCCGCACTCGCCTACATGGCGCTCTTCTTCGGCTACCCGCTCGTCCGCAACATCGTGATGAGCTTCCAGCACTTCACGCCGAAGACCTACTTCACCGGCGAGGCCCCGTTCAACGGCCTGGACAACTGGCGGGCCGTGTTCGCCAACCAGCTGTTCACGGATGCGCTCTGGCACACCGCCCTGTTCACCGTGGGCTCGCTGCTCGGCCAGTTCACCATCGGCCTGGCCCTCGCCGTCTTCTTCTCCCGCCGCTTCCGGCTCTCCGGATTCGTGCGCGCCCTCCTGCTGCTGCCCTGGCTGGTGCCCATGGTGGTCTCCGCGGTCGTCTGGCGGCGCATCCTCGACCAGGACCACGGGATGCTCAACAGCGCCCTGCACGCGGTCGGCCTGGTCTCCCAGGACGGTGTGCCCTGGCTCAGCAGCCCGAGCGTGGCGCTGCTCTCGGCGATCCTGGTCAACATCTGGATCGGCATCCCGTTCAACATGGTCATCCTCTACGGCGGTCTCCAGGAGATTCCCCGCGAGCTGTACGAGGCCGCGTCCCTGGACGGCTCCGGCGCATGGCGTACCTTCCGCAGCATCACTCTGCCGATGCTGCGCCCGGTGGTCACCGTCGTGCTCGTGCTGGGCTTCATGTCGACGGTGAAGATCCTCGATCTGATCCTGGCGCTGACGTCGGGCGGGCCCGCGGACTCCACCCAGACCCTGGGCACCGCCACGTACCAGCTGTCCTTCCTCCAGCTCGACTTCGGCCAGGGCGCCGTCGTGGGCAATGTCCTGATCCTCATCAGTGCGGTCTTCGCCGTGCTCTACCTGCGGGCCAACCGCGCCGACTTCGGCAAGGGGAAGTGATCCGAGTGATCCCGACGAACCGTCTCCGCCTCCGCTCGGCGTGGAACACCACCGCCGCGCTGCTGATCCTCGCCGTGCTGCTCTTCCCGGTCTACTGGATGCTGAACACCGCACTCCAGCCCGAGTCGAGCATCGCCGCCACCCAGTGGATCCCCACCTCGCCGAGCCTGAAGAACTTCGACGCGGCGATCAGCACCCAGGGTGGTTCGCTGCTCACCAGTTTCGTCGTCGCGCTGGGCGCCGTCGTCGTCTGTCTGGCGCTCGCCGCGCCCGCCGCGTACGGGCTCGCCCAGTTCGGGCTCCGCGGCGGCCAGGGCATCGTCTTCACCACGCTCATCACGCAGATGGTGCCGGGCATCGTCATCGCCAACGCCCTCTACAGCGCTTACGCGGAACTCGGCCTGGTCAACTCCTATCTGGGGCTGATCCTCGCGGACGCCTCGCTCGGCCTTCCGTTCGCGATCGTCCTGCTGCGGGCGTTCATGGTGTCCATCCCGGGCGAGGTCATCGAGGCCGCACTGGTGGACGGGGCGAACCGCTTCACCGCGTTCGTCCGCATCGTGCTGCCGATGAGCCGCAACGCCCTCATCACGGCCGGGCTGTTCACGTTCCTGTTCGCCTGGTCGGACTTCATGTTCGCGCTGACGCTGAACACCACGGACGACGTCAAGCCGATCACGCTCGGCATCTACCAGTTCGTCGGCGCGCACGTCAGCGACTGGGGTGCGGTCATGGCGACCGCCGTGCTCTCCGCAGTACCGGCCGCAATTCTGCTGGTCGTCGCCCAGAAGTACATCGCGGCCGGAATCACCGGCGGATCGATCAAGTAAGGCCTGGCCCATGAGTCTTCCCCAGTTCCCCGACGGCTTCTTCTTCGGAACCGCCACCGCGAGCTACCAGATCGAAGGCGCGTACGACGAGGACGGCAGAGGGATGTCCATATGGGACACCTACTGCCGTGAGCCCGGGCGGGTCGCCGACGGCGCCACCGGCGACATCGCCTGCGACCACTACCACCGTTACCGCGAGGACGTCGCGCTGCTGCGCGACCTTGGCGTGGACAGCTACCGCTTCTCGGTCGCCTGGCCGCGCATCCAGCCCGACGGAACGGGCCCTGCCAACGCGGCGGGCCTGGACTTCTACGACCGGCTGGTCGACGAACTGCTGGCATCCGGCATCTCCCCCGCCGCCACCCTGTACCACTGGGACCTCCCCCAGGCGCTCGAGGACCGGGGCGGCTGGCGGGTGCGCGATACGGCGGAACGCTTCGGCGAGTACGCCGGACTGGTCGCCGACCGGCTCGGTGACCGGGTGGACCGCTGGATCACCCTCAACGAACCGTTCTGCAGCGCCTTCGTCGGCTACGCGGCGGGGGGCCATGCCCCGGGCGCCCGCGAGGGCCGCGGCGCTCTGGCCGCCGCCCACCACCTGCTCGTCGGCCACGGCCTGGCCGTACGAGCGCTGCGGGAGGCGGGTGCCCGGGAGGTCGGGATCACTCTCAACCCCGACCGGCTGCTGCCCGCCACCGGTTCGCCGGCCGACCTGGCTGCCGTACGCCGTGTCGAGACGCTGCACAACGACGTCTGGTTCGAGCCGCTGTTCGCCGGACGCTATCCGCAGCACGAGGCGGAGACGTGGGGCGAGCTCGCCGACGGCTCCTACCGGCGCGAGGGCGACCTCGAGCTCATCGCCGCTCCGCTCGACTTCACCGGCATCAACTACTACCGGCCGATCACCGTCGCCGATGCCCCGTACCGCGACCCGGACCCGGCGAGCCGCACGGCGGTCGACGTCCGGGCCGAGGAGACCTGGCGCGACGACGTCCGGCACACCACCATGGGCTGGCCCGTCGTCCCGCACACCTTCACGGACCTGCTGGTCGACCTGGCCAAGCGCTACCCCGGCCTGCCGCCGTTGCTGATCACCGAGAACGGCTCGGCGGAGGCCGACACCGTCGACGCCGACGGCCGGGTCCGCGACACCGACCGGATCGACTACCTCCACAGCCATCTGGACGCCCTCGCCGCCGCCATCGACGCGGGCGTCGACGTACGCGGCTACTACGTGTGGTCGCTGCTGGACAACTTCGAATGGGCCCGTGGCTACGGCCAGCGCTTCGGCATCGTCCGCGTCGACTACGACACCCAGGAGCGCATCCCCAAGGACAGCTACCACTGGTACCGGCAGCTGATCTCCGCCCACCGCGACCGCACCACCACCGGTGGCGCCACCGGCGCCACCCCCCGTACGACCCCTGGTAAGGACCCCCGATGAAGTTCACCGACGGCTACTGGCTGATGCGCGAGGGCGTCCAGGCGTCGTACGCCGCCGAGGTCGCCGAGGCGCAGGTCGACGACGGCCGCGTCACCCTCTACGCCCCCGTGCGGCGCGTAGAGACCCGCGGCCAGACCCTCAACAGCCCGCTGCTGACCGTCGAATGCTGGTCCCCCGCCGACGGCGTGATCGGCGTCCGCTCCACCCACCACGCGGGCGCGGCCGAGCGCGGCCCGGACTTCGCGCTGCGTACCGACCCGGGTCACACCGCCAAGGTCACCCGGGAAGGCTCGTTGCTGGAGCTGACGGCCGGGGAACTGTCCCTGCGCGTGGACACCGCGGCTCCCTGGCGGCTCGACTTCACCGCCGACGGACGCACACTCACCTCGGCCGATGCCCGCGGCACAGGCTTCGCGGTCACCGGCGACGGAAGTCACCACTCAGTGGCCCAGCTCTCCCTCGGTGTGGGCGAGTTGGTGTACGGACTCGGCGAGCGCTTCACCCCGTTCACCAGGAACGGCCAGACCGTGGACATCTGGCAGGCCGACGGCGGCACCGCCAGCGAGCAGGCGTACAAGAACGTGCCCTTCCACCTCACCAACCGGGGCTACGGCGTCTTCGTCAACCACCCCGGCAAGGTCAGCTACGAGATCGGCTCGGAGTCCGTCGGCCGGGTGCAGTTCAGCGTCGAGGACCAGTCGCTCGAGTACTTCGTGGTGTACGGCCCCACGCCGAAAGACATCCTGGACCGCTACACGGCCCTGACCGGCCGCCCGGCGCTGCCGCCGGCGTGGTCGTTCGGCCTGTGGCTGTCGACCTCCTTCACCACCTCGTACGACGAGGCGACGGTGAACCGGTTCGTCCGCGGCATGGCGGAGCGCGACATCCCGCTGGGTGTCTTCCACTTCGACTGCTTCTGGATGCGCGAGTACCAGTGGTGCGACTTCACCTGGGACCCGGACGTCTTCCCGGACCCGGAAGGTATGCTGCGCCGGCTCAAGGACCAGGGCCTTCGCATCTCGCTGTGGATCAACCCCTACATCGCCCAGAAGTCCGCCCTGTTCGCCGAGGCCAAACGGAACGGCTACCTGGTGCGCAAGGCGAACGGCGACGTCTGGCAGTGGGACCTGTGGCAGGCGGGCATGGCCCTGGTGGACTTCACCAATCCGGACGCCCGGGAGTGGTACGCGGACAAGCTCCGCGCGCTCACCGCGCAGGGTGTCGACTGCTTCAAGACCGACTTCGGTGAGCGCATCCCCACCGATGTCGTGTGGCACGACGGTTCCGACCCGGAACGCATGCACAACTACTACACACAGCTCTACAACGAGACGGTCTTCGAGGTGCTGAGCGAGGCCCGGGGCGCCGGTGAGGCCGTGCTGTTCGCGCGCTCGGCGACGGCGGGCGGCCAGCAGTTCCCCGTGCACTGGGGCGGCGACTGCGAGTCCCACTTCGGCGCGATGGCCGAGTCGCTGCGTGGCGGTCTCTCCCTCGGTCTGTCCGGTTTCGGCTTCTGGAGCCATGACATCGGCGGCTTCGAGGGCACACCCACGCCCGAGGTGTTCAAGCGGTGGGTGCAGTTCGGCCTGCTGTCGTCGCACAGCCGGCTGCACGGCAGCAAGTCGTACCGCGTGCCGTGGGACTACGACGAGGAGGCGGTGGCGGTCACCCGCGACTTCACCCGCCTCAAGCACCGGCTGATGCCGTACCTGTTCCGCGCCGCCCAGCAGGCGGCCGAGCGCGGCACACCGGTCATGCGTGCCATGGTGCTGGAGTTCCCCGACGACCCGGCCTGTCACACCCTCGACCGGCAGTACATGCTCGGCGACGATCTGCTCGTCGCCCCCGTCTTCTCCGAGGACGGCGTCGTGGACTACTACGTGCCGGACGGCACCTGGACCCATCTGCTCTCGGGCGAACGGATCCAGGGGCCCGGCTGGCGGCGCGAGCGGTACGGCTTCGACAGTCTGCCGCTGCTCGCCCGGCCCGGCTCGGTGATCCCGTTCGGGGAGAGCGACGACGCGGCGGTCTACGACTGGGCGCACGGTGTGACGCTGCGCGTCCACGCACCGGCCGACGGCGCCACGACGGTCACGCGGATCCCGGCCCGGGACGGCTCGGCGGCCGACGCAACGGCCGCGGTCTTCCGTACGCGGCGGGAGGGCGACGCCATCACCATCGAGGCGCAGGGGGCGCCCGGGCCCTGGCGGGTGCTGCTGGTGGGAACAGAGGCGGAGCTCGCCGACGACTCGTCCGCGACCACGTCCGTGTCCGTGGAGCGGACCGGGCTCGGCACGCTGCTGGCCTGCCCGGCAGGCGCGGACCGGGTCGCGGCACTTCTCACCGGGAGTTAACGCCGCTCTCACAGCACGCGCAGTCAGGGTCCCTAGCCTCGCCGGCATGGGCGAGGACATACCTGAACAGGACAGCACCCGGGGATCGCACCGGGTCGCTCTCCGACTGAGGCGCGCGGTGATCGTCACCACCGCGCTGATGGGCTGCACGGTGGTGACGACGGGGTGCGGAGTGGCGCGCGCAGGGGACGGTCCCGGCCGTGAGGCCGGGACCGGGAGCCTGGCTGTATCCCCGTCCGCGCCGGCGTCCCCCTCCCCGTCCACCTCCCCACCCGCGGAGAAGGTGACGACGGAATCCGTGGCCGGGCCCGGGACCGAGGTCATGGACCTGGACACGGCGCTCGCCTCCGAAGTCGCCGAGGCGGACGGCGGCCTGTCGGTCGCCGTCCAGGACACCGAGAGCGACGTGAGCGCCGTGTTCGGCAAGGGGACATTCGACACCGCCAGCATCGTCAAGGTCGACATCCTGGCAGCGCTGCTCCTCCAAGCCCAGGACCGTGGGCGGGAGTTGACCGCTCTTGAGCAGTCCCGGGCAACCACGATGATCGAGAACAGCGACAACGCCGCCGCGCTGGCACTGTGGCGGTCCATCGGCAGGGCGGACGGCCTGGAGGCGGCCAACGGGCGCTTCGGAATGACTGCCACGCAGGGCGGGTCCAATGATCTGTGGGGGCTGACGCAGACCACGGCCGCCGACCAGCTGACCCTGCTCGAAGCGGTGTTCGGCGACGACTCGCCGTTGACGGACGGCTCACGGGCGTACGCGGCGGACCTCATGGAGCACGTGTCCTCGGACCAGGACTGGGGTGTCTCGGCCGCGGCATCGAGCGGGTCCCCCGGGCGTGAGAACCGCCCTCAAGAACGGCTGGCTGCCGAGAACCGCCACCGGCCTGTGGGACATCAACAGCATCGGCCGTGTCTCGTCCGGCGGCCGCACCTACTACGTCGCCGTCCTCTCCGACGGCAATCGTACGAGGGCGGCAGGCATCGAAACGGTGGAGGACGCGGCCCGGGCGGCGGTGGCGGCGTTCAGCGGCACGAACTGAACGTTCGCCGGCCCCTGCCGGTGGTCGAAGTGCGCCGCGTGGTTCCGGCCGCCGCGGAACCACTGGACACAGGGACGTGGATGTCGCCCCGCTCGATGGCGAATTCCCTGTCCTGCGCGTACGTCCGGCGCGTACGTCCGGAAGCCGAGGCCTCCCGTACTGCGCGGCGCCCCCGGAGAAACCGTGAGCCCCATGGTGTCCAGGGGTGCGCATGCCGTCGTCGGCCCCTCGGCACGAGGCGGCGTCCGCATGCGAAGAGGCGGTCACCGGAAATCCCGGTGACCGCCTCCGACGCGTGGCGGATGCTACTCGCAGGTGCCTGCGAACGTCCCGCGCGTCACCACGTCCGTCGTCGCGGCCGTGGTGTCCAGCCAGACGATCCGCTGCCCGTCACCCAGCGACGGGGCCAGCTGCGAACCGGAGGAGCAGGAAGCGAGGCTGAAGTTGTTCTTCCCGGCCAGCGCGTCCGCTGTCGTGGAGACCTTCACCTTGGTCGGACCGCTCCAGGAGCCGAGAGCGCCCCAGATGTCGTACGTCGAGTAGGCGAGGTACTCGTCGCTGACCGAGAACTGGGCAACGTACAAGCTCTTCGGGAAGGTCAATTTCTTCATCTGGGTCACGTCGGCGGCCGGCGTCGACACGATGGTGGTGCTCGGGATCAGGAACCCGCCGCTGGTGCGGTAGAAGACGCGGTCCGAGGTGAGCTGGATGTCCGAGATCCAGTCGAAAAGGAATCCAGCGATCCGCTTGTTCTGGGTCTTCCCCGTGGCGATGTCGTAGACGAAGAGGTACGTCCCGTCGCCACCGGCCCAGGCGATGGTGCCGTTCTTCATGGCGAGGCGCGAGGCCTTGGTGCCGGCTTCGGGCGTCACGTCGACCGTGGTGCCGTCGGCCTTGCGGAGCATCACGTCCTGCTCGCCGTCGTCAGTCGTGCTGATGTAGGCGAGGGCGCCGTTCTCGGTGACCGGTTCGGTCTCGTCGGCATCCGGGGTGTCCACCAGTTGCTTGATCGCGCCCTGGCCCTTGTCACCGGCCTGGTAGATGCCGACGCCATCGGCGGAGATCCGGGTGAAGACGACACGCTGGTCGTCGAGGGACGGGTCCATCAGGTAGGCGTCCGACTGCGCCAGCTCGTGCCGAGGCTCCTTACCGAAGCGACCGACCGTGATACCGAAGGCTGCGCCGCCCTGGTCCCAGGCGATCGCGTCACCGTGGCCGATGGCGTAGACATCGCCGCTGATCTGGGCGGCCTGCTCGTCGATGCCGCTGTACACCTCGTAGGCGGGCAGGACATCGGCGCCGATGGTGGTGCCATCATGGGTGCCGGACTTCTGCTCCCAGCCCTGCTCGATGCCGTGGGCGTCGAAGGCCCGGCCGATGGTGTCGAGGTCGGCAGCGGAGACCTTCAAGGACTTCGCGGCCAGGGTGACCGCATTTCGCATGTCGGTGTAGCCGGACAGCGGGGTGAGATAGTTCTGGCTCGCCCGGTAAATGATCCGGTCGGCGAGATCCGCGTCGATGTTCTTGCGGATGTCCCACAGTGCGCCACCGACAATGGTGGAGTTGTAGTGCACACCGCCGTTGTCGATGTCGAGCGTGATGGGCTCGTAGTCCTTCTGCGCGTTGCGGCCGTCGTTGAGGTCGCGCAGCGCACACTCCTCCAGCGGCTTGGTGCCGTTGCAGAGGTACTCGCCGATGAGGCCGGACGTCGGGTCGCTCATCGCGATGCCCTTGTCGGCGGTTTCCATGGCATTGCCGAAATAGTCGGAGATCGCCTCGTTGAGCGCGCCCGACTGGTTCAGGTAGACGAGGCCCGCGGTGTGCTCGGTGACGCCGTGGGTCATCTCGTGGCCGACCACGTCCAGGCCGACGGACAGCGGTACGCCGTCCATGTGGCCGTAGACCATCTTGGAACCGTCCCAGAAGGCGTTTGCGTAGTCCTTTCCGTTGTTCGCCACGTTGACGACGGAGTAGATCGTGCCACCCTTGCCGTCGACGCCGTCACGGCCGAGCTTGTCCTTGAGATATTCATAGACCTTCGAGGCGTTCAAGTGTGCGTCGACGGCGCCGGACGACGTGTTGACGCCGTCGAACCGGTCGCTCGCGGAGGTCGCCAGCGCAATGTCCTCGGTGACCGGGCCGCCCGCCACGAGCGCGTAGCTCTTGCGCTGGGCGTCGTAGGTGCGTATCTGACCCCCGGTCCGCGCGTACATGTCCCGGGTGGAGTCGACGAGCGTGTACGAACCGCCCGTCTCCTTGTTGACGTTCAGCTCCGTCTCGGAGCCGTCCACTCGCACGCCCGTACCCATGGCCGGTACGGCGTCCGCGGCGTCGATGTTGTTGTACGAGAGGGCGATGCCGCCGATGTTCGCGTCGACGTACACCTCCTGGCGCACCGGGCTGCCGTTGGCCTCGGCGCCCGTGATGGTGAAGTGCCAGGCCAGCTTGCCGCCTTGGGCGTCCGGCAGGACGATGAGGCCGTGGCGCTCGGTCTTGGCACCCTTGACCCGCGACAGCTTCCCGTCGAGGGAGAACATCCGCTTCTCGGCTGCGGCCTCGGTAACACCGGGTGCGGTGGAGACCGACAGGTCCGTGTACAGGGTGCCCGTGGCCGAGGTGACGTTCTGACCTCCGTCCGCCGCCTCGGTCTGCACGGCATACTCGGCGCCGAAGACCGGCACCCCGTCGTGCTTCTGCTGGAAGCGGACGGAGGACTGCTTGCCGTCCTTGCTGGTGCTCACGGTCTGAAGGTCCGTCACCGGAACCTTGTACGTGTCCTGGTGGGCCTTCAGGTGCGCTCGTGCGGCCTCGGCCGGAGTGCCCTCGCGGACCGTGTCATCGAGGCGCTGAGTCATGGCGGGCGCAACGGGCACCCTGTCTCCGGCCACGGCCGTGGCCGGCGGCGCATCCTCCTCGGCCCAGGCCGGTGACGTCAGCAACGTCGAGCCGGTGGCCGCGGCCACCACTGCGGCAGCCAGGACGCGGCGGAGCCGTCTTTGTCGTGTCGGAAACACGTGAACCCTCCCCTATCGCACAGATGCGTGAACTCGCCCACCTGCAAGAGGTATGAGGGCCCCCTGCGGTCGGTGCCTAGATGGTTCGGCACGCTCGGTGGGGTGTACAAGGGATGTTCCTGGCGTGAACACGCCGAGGCGTAAATACGCCTCAGACGGCGCTGTCTTCAATCCGGTTCGAGGGGCTTTGCGCGTCCGCCTCCTCCAGCCAGCCGCTGCGCGCCGCACGCCAGCCGAGCTGGAAGCGGGTGGCCGCCCCCACCTCGACCATGAGGGACTGCAGGCGCCGCTGGACGGTGCGGTGCCCCATGCCGAGCTGACGGGCGATGGCGGCGTCGGTGAGTCCCACGTACAGCAGAGAGACGATCTGGCGGTCCACGGCCTCGAGTTCGGCTCCGTCGGTGCGCCCGGCCCTCGGCTCCGTCTCGGAGGGCAGCAGACGCCAGCCCCTCTCGAAATGCGCTTCGAAGAGCGAACTGAGCGCGGTGAGCAGTCCGGTACCGTGCACGGCCAGCGCGACGGGATCGACGTCGTCGCGCTCCGGGGCGAGCGGCAACAGGGCCATCCGCCGGTCGACGATGATCAACTTGATCGGAAGTTCGTCGACCACGGAGATGTGCTGGCCCTGAGCCACGTAGGCGGCTGTGATCGCTGCCATGTCGGGACGTTCGAGCCAGTCGCGTTCGATGACGCTCCGGAGGGCGACCCCGCGCCGCATCAGTACTTCTTCGATCTCGTCGTGGTTGTCCTCGACGGTGATCACGGTGTGAACCTCACGCAGAGGCATCATGGTGCACACCTCGATGGTGGCTTGCCCCTGCATCAGCAGGAGCCTCCGCCGGATCGCAGCGGCCCCCGTCAGCACCTCGATCGGCGCTCCCGAGGCGTGGGCCTGGGCGGACCTGTGCCGTTCGGCCAGGGTTGTCACGATCGACTCGACGCGCCGCAAGGTCGCCCGGCGGGATTCCAGCAAGGGACCGAGCGCGAGCGCGGGAGAGGCGGCCCGGTAGTGGAGGACGGCGTCGCCGGCCGGTTGGACGCTGGCCAGACCGCGTTCCACCAGAACGTCGAGGGCGCGCGCGACCTCCTCGGCACACCCCGTCGACTCGCTCGCGAGTGCTGCGGGTTCACTGTCGGGCCGGTCGACGAGGAGCCGGTACACAGCGTCCTCCAACGGCTCCAGACCGAGGAACGTGAGCAGGGATGCCTCTGCCTCATCCGACGTGACGTGGGCGTCGCCGGACGCGCGAGGGCTGTCGGCGTTCAGCGCGGCCCCTCGACGCAGTGGTACCGAAGAACGCCGGGCGCCGGAGTCGGACGCGCGCCACGACACCGGAATATCCCGGTTTCTGTCGTACCGTCAACCACTGTCCCCGCCCCCTTGTCGTCGTACGGCATCGCCGCGGCGATCACCTTATCCGGCCGTCTCCGCACACCGAACGGCTTTGGCGAGGGGCGGGCGCGGGCGCCCGGCCGCAGCTCCTCGAACCCGCCCGGGCGATCCCTGCGTTCTTCCGCGGAGGGACCGCGCCATGCCGTGGCTGCTGTCACCCCGCCGTCGCCGGGCATGGTTGAAGTGCCGGTGCTCATGAAACAGAGGACGGGAGCAATCATTGTTCTCGCCCATGGTTGTCCGGATCCAGGTTCTACGACATGCTCGCCCGGTGAGTGACGCCTCCCCGATACGCGGGCTGCACGCCGACACCGGCTACCTGTTGTACCGACTCGGCCTGCGCTCCGGCAGCTTGTTCAACTCCGGCCTGGAACGGCACGGGCTGCGGCTGCGGCACTACGCGATCCTGCGCCACCTCGCGACCGTCGAGGGCGCCCGGCAGCGGGAGCTGAGCGAGCGGCTCGGCTACGACCCGAGTGCCATCGTCAGCCTGGTGGACGACCTCCAGCGCCTCGACCTGGCGGAGCGCCGGCCCGATCCCCATGACCGGCGCAACCGCATCGTCGTCCTCACCGACGCCGGCCGCGCCCTGCTGCGCGACAGCGACAAGGACGGTCCCCGGGTCACCGAGTGCCTTCTCGCCCCGCTCGGTTCCGAGGAGCGCGCGACGCTGCACGCACTGCTGCTGCGCATCGCCGAACCCTGCGCCGGGGACCGACGGCCGTGACCGCCCGCTCCGCCGCGGACCGCCTGCTCGACGTCCTGGGCGCGTTCGAGCAGGAACATCCCGCCCTGACGCTCACCCAGATCGCCCAGCGGGCCGGGTTGCCGTTGCCCACCGCGCACCGGCTCGTCGGCGCACTCGCGGAATGGGGCGCGCTGGAACGCGACGCCTCCGGGCGCTACCACGTCGGCCTGCGACTGTGGGAGATCGCCACCCTCGCGCCGCGCGGAGTGGTGCTGCGCCAGGCGGCGATGCCGTTCCTGGAAGACCTCTACGAAGCCACCCACGAGAACGTGCAGCTCGCGGTCCGCGACGGGCTCGAGGTCGTCTACATCGAGCGGATCTCCGGCCGCTCCGCGGTCAGCGTCCACTCCCAGGTCGGCGCCCGCTGGCCGCTGCACGCCACCGGCGTCGGTCTGGTGCTGCTCGCGCACGGCGCCCCTGCCCTCCAGGAGCGCTACTGCGCCCACGGGCTGGCCTCCTTCACGCCGTTCACCGTCACCGACCCGGCCGTGCTGCGCCGCATGCTGGCCGAGGTGCGCCGCACCGGCTGCGCGGTGAGCGACCGGCAGATCACCGACGACGCCCTGTCCGTGGCCGCGCCGGTGCGCGGGCCGGGCGGCGACGTGGTCGCCGCGGTTTCGGTGGTGGTACCGGTCGCGGGCGCGCAGACATCCGCACTCGTCCCGGCCGTCCGGGTGGCCGGACTGGGCATCTCGCGCGCGCTGGGCCGACAACCCGGATCGGATTAGGCGCGGGCTTCCGCCAGACGGAAGTCCCGTTGTCCGGGCCGAACCGCAGCGAGCAACCTGTCTGCCACGCGGGGCAGCGAGGCCCCGCGGTACCGGGACACGCGGTACGGAACTCAGGGACGGGACTTCCTGCCATGACCGAATTCGCCCGCAACCAGTGGTACGTCGCCGCCTGGTCCGCCGAGGTCGGCCGCAACCTGCTGGGGCGCACGATCCTCGGCGAGCCGATCGCCTTCTATCGGACCGAGGACGGCGCGGCCGTCGCCCTCGCGGACCGATGTGTGCACCGCCGCTTCCCGCTCTCGGAGAGCCGCCTCGACGGGGACCGGGTCGTCTGCGGCTACCACGGCTTCACGTACGACACGACCGGCACCTGCGTCTACGTCCCCGGCCAGAAGCGTATCCCCCGTACCGCGCGGGTGAGTTCGTACCCGGTGGTGGAACAGGATTCCTTCGTCTGGGTCTGGATCGGCGACCCCGACATGGCGGACGCCACCGCCGTCCCGCGGGCGCCGCACCTCGTGGAGGAGGGCTGGGTCACCGTCAACGGCATGGAGCCGATCGACAGCGACTTCGGCCTGCTGGTCGACAACCTGATGGACCTCTCCCACGAGACCTATCTCCACGGCGGCTACATCGGCACCCCCGAGGTGGCCGAGACCCCGATCACCACGGAGGTCGACGAGGAGGCCGGCGTCGTCCGGGTGTCCCGGCACATGCCGAACGCCGAATGCCCGCCCTTCTACGCCCGCTCGACCGGCATCGAAGGACGCATCCAGCGCCTGCAGGACATCGAATACCACGCGCCCTGCCTGTACTTGCTGCACAGCCGGATCAGCCCCTCCGGGCAGGACGCCCCGCTGTACCGCACCGAGATCACCTACGCCATCACGCCCTCCGCTCCGGGCAAGGTGTACGACTTCTGGGCGGTCTCCCGGAACTTCGCGACCGACGACGAGGAAGTCACCGCCTTCCTGCGGGACTTCAACCACACCGTCGTGATGCAGGACGTCGACGCGCTCAACGTGCTGCAGCGCTGCCTGGACCAGGAACCGGACGGCTACCAGGAGCTCAGCATCAACATCGACACCGGCGGCCTGGCCGCACGCCGCATCCTCGCCAAGCTCGCCACCCGATGAGCAGCGTCGTCCGCATCCACTGGCTCCCGGGCACCGACCGGCTCCTCGGCACCTGCCACTGCGGCGCGCAGCACGGCAGCGAGGACCCGGTCGAGATGTGGGAGTGGATGCTCGCCCACCCGGACCATCCCCGCCCCGAAGAGGACCCCGCCCCGTGAACGACCTGCTCGACCTCGTCGTCGCCGACCGCCGCCAGGAGGCGGTCGGCGTCGTCTCCCTCACCCTCCGTCACCCCGATGGCCTGCCTCTCCCGTCCTGGGAGCCGGGCGCCCACATCGACCTGTTTCTGGCGGACGGGCTGGAACGCCAGTACTCCCTCTGCGGCCCGCCCGGGTCCGCCTCGTGGCGGATAGCCGTCCTGCTCGAACCGGACGGCCGCGGCGGCTCGGCCCACGTCCACTCCGCACTCCGGCCGGGCACCCGGCTCCAGGCCCGAGGACCCCGCAACCACTTCCCGCTGGAGCCCGCCCCCGCCTACCGCTTCGTCGCCGGAGGCATCGGCATCACCCCGGTCCTGCCGATGCTCACCGCCGCGGCCTCGGCGGACTGGTCCCTGCTCTACGGTGGCCGCTCCCTCAGCACGATGGCCTTCACCGAGGAGCTGAGCGCCGGTCACCCCGCCGACCGGGTCCGCCTCCACGAGGGCCGGCTCGACCTTGGCGGCTACCTCACCGGCCTTCGCCCCGGCGAGCTCGTCTACGCCTGCGGGCCGGCCTCCCTGCTGACCGCCGTCGAAGCCCTCGTCCCATTGGAGTCCCTCCGTTTGGAACGCTTCACTCCGCCGGTCGCGGACACCTCCTCGGACGCCCCGTTCGAGCTCGAACTCGCCCGTACAGGAAAGGTGCTGACCGTACCCGCCGACCGGTCGATCCTGCAGACCCTGCAGTCCGCCGGTGTCGACGTGCTCTACTCCTGCACCGAGGGCACCTGCGGTACCTGCGAGACCGACCTCCTCGCCGGTGAGGCCGACCACCGCGACAGCGTCCTCACCCCGGACGAACGCGCCTGCAACGAGACCCTCATGGTCTGCGTCTCCCGCGCGAGGAGCGCCCGCCTCACGCTCGACCTCTGACCCCTCCGCCACGCGGTTCGTCCCACACGGCCCTGCGACGACACGGGGCGTCGGGCGACGCCGCACGGGCCTCCCGTGCGACCGCAACCGCCCACGTGCGGTGGAGCACGCACCGGGCGGTCCGGCCGCATCGGCGGAATCGGCCCGCACCGCTGCCGATGCGGGCGTCACGTCCGAGGGCAACTCCTCGTGGCGCAGGCGCGGATGAGGAGAGCTTCGCGGCACGCGAGCCCTCAGGCCAGCATCTCCTCCGGTACCGCCGCCAGTGCCTCCTGGATCGCCGCGACCAACTGCCGCGCCGACTCCGCGGTCAGCTCCAGGGCGACGCGGGTCGCCGGGTCCTTGGCCTGGTCGGTGAAGTCGATGTTGAGTGTGTGCTCCGCCATCGCATGCACCGGATGGTCGAAGTACACCGTCGCGTCGGCGACATGGAACCACGCACCGCCCGGCCCCTTCGCGCTGCCGTCCACCTTGGCCTTCACCGTCGTGTAAGTGCACACCGTCAGGCTCCCAAGTGCTTCGCGTAGAACGCCGTGATCTTCTCCCAGCCGTCGTTGGCCGCCGCGACGTCGTAGGAGGGACGGTCCACTGCGAAGAACGCGTGCCCGGCGCCCTCGTAACTGTGGAACTCGAAGTCCTTGCCGTGCTCGGTGAGGATCTGCTCCAGCTCGGCAACCTGCTCCTGGCTGGGGAACTTGTCCTCCTCGCCGAACAGCCCCAGCAGCGGCGCGCGCAGCTGCGGCAGCTGGTCGACCAGGTTGACCACCTTCAGCGGGAAGCCCTCCGGCACGATGCCGGTGACGAAGGCTCCGTAGCAGTCCACCGCCGCGTCCAGGTCGAGGTGACAGGCCGCGAGTACGGCCTGCCGTCCGCCGGAGCAGTGGCCGATCGCGCCGGCCCTGCCGTTGGAGGTCGGCAGCGCGCGCAGGTATGCGACGGCCGCACCGACGTCACCGACCAGCCGGTCGTCGGGCACACCGCCGTTGGCACGGGCGACCGCGGCCGCGTCGTCCGGCGCGGCACCCGGCGCCTCGCGGGTGTAAAGGTTCGGGCAGATGGCGTCGTAGCCGAGTTCGGCGAAGCGACGGACCATCTCCTTGGTCGCCCGGTCGTACCCCGGCATGTGATGGATCACCACCACGCCACCGCGCCGCTGCTCGCCGTCCGGGCGGGCCACATAGGCCTCGACCTCGTCACCACCGTGACCGGTGATCCGGACGGTCGTCGCACTCAGGGAATCGTTCATGAGTCACCTATATCATAAGGCGTAACTACTAAGTTTATACTGAGAATTGTGACCTCCACCAGAAGTGATCCGGCCGTGCTCGCCACGGACCTGCGTGCCTGCCTCGGGCCTCTGATGCGGCGGCTGCGCCAGGTGAAACCGGACGACGAGCTCACGCCCTCGCAGACGTCGGTACTGGTGCGCCTGGACCGCGAGGGGCCCGCCACACCCAGCAGGCTCGCGGCCGGCGAGGGGATCCGGCCGCAGTCCATGAGCGCCATCGTCGCCGCCCTGCAGGACCGCGGGCTCGTCGACCGCACGCCCGACCCCAACGACGGCCGCCGCGTCGTCGTCTCGCTGTCCGAGGACGGACTGAAGGGCCTGCGAGGGGCCCGGCGGGAACGGTCGCGGCGGCTGACCGCGGCGATCACCGACGAGCTGACCCCGGCCGAGCGCGCGCAGCTGGCCGCCGCCGTTCCGCTGCTGGAAAGGATCACCCGGCGCATCTGAAGGCCCCGGCACATTCCGCCCGGCCGACCCCGTGCCGGGCAGCGCGAACGGGAGCGCACACGGCAGCGAGCAAGCGGGACGGACCCGGCAGGCCCGAACGCGGCGAGCGGCGGCAGGGCCACCCGCCGAGGCGCTCCTCAAGGCGGACGGGCAGTTGGCCGCGCGATGAGCAGAGCCACGTCGTCGTGGTGCTCCGGGTCACGCAGTGCGCCGAGGAGCCGTTCGCATATCTCCTCCAAGCGGTGCTGGGGGCCCTCCAGCAACCGGAGCAGTCTGTTCAGGCGCTCGTCGATGGGATGTTCCCGGGTTTCGACCAGGCCGTCGGTGTAGAGGACGAGCAGATCGCCCTCCTCCAGTTGGAGGGTCGTGGCTTCGAAGGGAACACCGCCGACCCCGAGCGGGATTCCGGTGGGCAGATCGAGCAGTTCCGGGGGGCGGCCGGCGCGAACGAGGACGGGAGGCATGTGTCCTGCCGTGGCTATGTGGCACTCCGCCCGGTGAGGGTCGTAGACGGCGTAGACGCAGGTTGCGATGTAGTGCTCCAGACGTGCGGTGGTCTTGTCGAGCTGTCGGAGCACCCGCGCCGGCTCGAGGTCGAGATCGGCCAGGGTGCACGTCGCGGTGCGCAGTCTGCCCATGGTCGCGGCGGCGTCGATGCCGCTGCCCATCACGTCGCCCACCACCAGGGCGGTCTTGTCGCCCTCCAGGGAGATGACGTCGAACCAATCCCCGCCGACCTCACTGGCAGTTCCTGCGGGCTCGTAGCGGGAGGCGACCTCGAGGCCCTCATGGTGCGGAGGGTGGTCAGGGAGCAGACTGCGCTGGAGGGTGACCGCGATGTTGCGCACGCTCTGGAACCAGCGCGCATTGTCGATACACACCGCGGCTCGGGCAGCGAGCTCGCAGGCCAGGGTGGCGTCGTCGTCGTCGAAGGGCAGCGGGTTGCGGGCACGGATGAGGTCCACGGCGCCCAGGACCTCGCCGCGGGCGATCAGGGGGACCGCGAGATACGAGTGGACGCCGGCCTTGGCCAGAAGAGCGGCAGCGGCCGGATCGCGAGCGATGCGGGGCAGATCCTCATCGGCCACATGCGGCAGCAGCACCGGCCGACCCGTGTGTACGCACTGCGTGACCAGGCGGTCAGCGCCGTACGTGGCCAGGTCTCCGGGCGTGTCGGCGGCTTGGACGACCTCGTTGGGATAGGCGGCGGCGACGGCGAGGGCGCGGAAGAGTTCCTGGCCGGTCGTGGGCGCGGCCGAGCGGCGCAGGGCCAGGACGGAGTCGAGCACGTCCACCGCTACCACGTCGGCGAGGTCCGGCACCGCGGCCTCGGCGAGCTCGCGGGCCGTACGGCCCACCTCCAGGGTGGTGCCGACGCGAGCGGAGGCGTTGGCGATGAGGGCAAGACGCCGCCGGGCCCGTGCGGCCTCGGTGGCCGCACGGTGCCGCTCGGTGATGTCCACGACCGAGGCAGCCACGCCGAGCACGCGCCCGGCGCGGTCCTCCAGCCGGAAATACGAGGTGGACCACGCACGTTCGGTCCCGGGTTCGGATGGGGTGCGGCCGACGACATGCCGGTCCAGGACGGGGACGCCGGTGGCCAGAACCCGGCGCATGACCGACTCGATCGCCTCGGTGTCCAGAAAGGGCAGGGCCTCATGAATGTTCCGGCCGATGTGGTCGGCGGCGGGCAGGCCATTGATGCGGGCCAGGGCCGGGTTGACGGTCACGTACCGCAGGTCGGTGTCCATGACCTTGAGCCCGATCGGGGACTGCGAGACCAGCCGCTCGGACAGCGCGAGCTCGGTTTCGACCTGCTGGAGGGCGGTGTGGTCCGCCGCGATGCTCAAGGCGTACACGTCGCCGAGGGCGTCGAGCAGCCGCATGTTGCGGAACTCGACCAGCCGGGTGCCTCCGTCCTTGTGCCGTACGGGGAAAGCACCGGCCCAGCTACGGCCCGTGTCCATCACCTCGGCGAACAGCTTGATCACCAGATCCAGCTGCTCCTCGTACACCAACAGGTGCGCCGCGTACTGGCCGAGAGCCTCCTGGGCGGTGTAGCCGAACAGCTCCTCGGCCTGCGGGCTCCAGAAAACGATCTGTCCGTCGGCATCCAGCACCACCGCGGCGACGGTGAGCAGATCCAGCAGCCCACCCGGAAGCGAGCGCGTGGGGCCCAGCCGACCGATGTCGGCCCGGAAGGATTCGACGCTGTTCATGCAGGGCACTCCCTCCGCCTGCCGACCGACGCGGGGCCTCCCGCCGGCCGTCGGATGCGCCGGCCTCCGTTCTGCTCCGGATAACCCCATCCTCCCCCGGACCCTGCCGCCCTGCCGGTCATCGCCACCGTGTGTGACAGCCGGTACGGCCACCGTCGCCGCGGTCGTACGCGCCGGGTCACTCAGCTGATTCATCACGCCTGCCGACGGCATCGCCGCGGTCCCGCCGGACGTGGCGCCCGGCAGTCCGGTGCCACGGGTTCTGCCGACCACGGCGTAGATCATCCGGCCGGTCTCCCGTGGCAGGCCTCCTCGCCTGCGACGAAAATGGTGACCTGAAGGCGAATTGAGAGGTTGGCATCCGGTGTGAAGCTCCCCCGTAGCCGTGCTGCGTCCGACGCGCGGCTCGCGTGCGGCTCGGGCGCGGGCAGGAAAGGGCTCAAATCCGGTGCCCTGGGGCTGTGGTCCTCCGTTGCCATCGGCCTGGCGTCCACCGCCCCGGCGTACAGCCTCGCGGCCACGCTCGGCATCATCGTGGCAGGCGTCGGCCTGCAAGCCCCGGTGGTCACCATGCTGGCCTTCATCCCGATGCTGCTGATCGCGTACGCCTACAAGGAGCTCAACGCGAGCAACGCCGACTGCGGAACCACCTTCGTCTGGGCGACCCGTGCCTTCGGCCCGCGCACCGGCTGGATGGGCGGCTGGGGCATCATCGTCGCCGACATCCTCGTCATGTCCAACCTCGCCGAGATCGCAGGCATCTACGGCTTCCGGCTCCTGGGCTACGACTCACTCGCCGAGAACAGGTTGTGGACCACCGTCGCGGGCGTCGCCTGGATCATCGTGATGACCGCGATCTGCTACATCGGCATCGAGCTCTCGGCCGCCGTCCAGCGCTGGCTCCTGTTCATCGAGGTGGCCGTACTGGTGCTGTTCGCGGTCACCGCCCTGGTCAGGGTCTACACCGGCAGCGCCGAGATGGCGATCCATGTCTCCGCCTCCTGGTTCAACCCCTTCCGCGTACCGTCGTTCGAAGCGCTGACCTCGGGCGTTCTCGCCGCCGTCTTCATCTACTGGGGCTGGGACACCGCCGTCACGGTCAACGAGGAGACCACGGACAGCACGCGCACGCCCGGGCGGGCCGCCGTCATCTCCGTGGTGCTGCTGCTCGTCCTCTACGCCCTGGTCACCACCTCGGCGCAAGCCTTCGCCGGAGTCGGCTCCACCGGCATCGGGCTGGGCAACAGGGCCAGCGCGGGCGACGTCCTGTCAGGCCTGGGCAACGCCGCCTTCGGCAGTGAGGGTCTGGGGGCCCTTCTCGCCAAGCTGCTGATCCTCATGGTGCTCAGCTCCGCGGTGGCATCCACCCAGACCACCATCCTCCCGATGGCCCGGACCGTCTTCTCCATGGCCGCGCACAAGGCCGTCCCCTCCCGATTCGCCCGCCTGCACCGCAGATTCCTCACCCCGACCTGGTCGACGATCAGCTTGGGTCTGGCCTCCATCGGCTTCTTCGTCCTCCTGACGGCGATCAGCCGCAATGTCCTGGCCGACTCCGTCGAGTCGGTCGGCCTCGCAATCGCCTTCTACTACGGGCTCACCGGCTTCGCCTGTGTCTGGTACTTCCGCAGGGTGCTCACCCGCAGCCGCAAGGACTTCCTGTTCAAGGGCCTGCTGCCGGGTCTGGGCGGCCTGACGATGCTCTTCCTCTTCTGCTACGCCGCCTTCGGCGTCTACGCCGCCCCCGGCTACGGCGAGACCTCAATCGAACTGCCGTTCGTCGGACGTACGGGCGGGGTGACGGTCATGGGCCTCGGAGCACTCCTGCTCGGCGTCGTGCTGATGCTGGTCGTCACGCGCGAGCACACCGCGGCCCTCAGACTTCAGCGCAGCATGCTGCCTCACCGGCTGCCGCAGCGCACCGCTGTCGAGATGGCGAGCCGCTATGTGCCATCGGACAGCCGGTCCGGGGTGGGCGGTGACTGGTTCGACGTCATCCCACTGTCGGGGACGCGTGTCGGCCTGGTTGTCGGGGAGGTGACCGGTTACGGACTGCTCGCCGCCGCCACCATGGGGCGACTGCGCACCGGCGTACGCGTCCTCGCCCGCCTCGATCTCGCCCCGGACGAGCTCCTCTCGCGCCTGGCCGACCTGGTCGAGCAGACCGCCGAGGAGCAGGCGGCCGTTCATGGTGCAGGCGGCGCGGGGCCCGGGCAGGACGCAGCCCTGGGGTTGACCTGCCTGTATGCGGTGTACGACCCGGTGTCGGGCCTGTGCAGCATGGCGCGTGCCGGGCACTCGCTGGCCGCGATCGTCCTGCCGGACAGCGGTGTCACCACCTACCCGGAGCTCCCGGCCGGCCCCCCGCTGGGACTGGGTGGCCTGCCCTACGAGACCGCGGAATTCCAGCTGCCGCCGGGCAGCCTCGTCGCGCTCTTCAGCGACGGACTCGTCCAGGCGGCCGCCGACGACGCCGACATCGGCCTCGGCCTGCTCGCGGAAACCCTCGCGCAGCAGCGGCGTCCCCTGGAAGAACTCTGTGACCGCGCAATCGCCACCCTGGTGCCGGGGCCGGCGAACGACGACGCCGTCCTGCTCCTCGTGCGCACACGGATCCTCGGCGAGCACCAGGTGGCTGCGTGGGAACTGACGGCGGAACCGGCGATGGTCGGCAAGGCCCGTGCCATGGCGTTGGGGCAACTCGGAGCATGGGGACTCGACGAGCTGTCGTTCACCACCGAACTGGTCGTGAGTGAACTGGTCACCAACGCCGTCCGCTACGCCGCGGGGCCGATCCACGTCCGGCTCATCCGCGACCAGACCCTCATCTGCGAAGTCGCCGACGCCGGGCACACCTCACCCCATCTGCGCCACGCCGCCGCCGACGACGAGAGCGGTCGCGGCCTGTTCATCGTCTCCCAGATCGCACAGCAGTGGGGCACGCGCTACACCCCGACCGGCAAGACCATTTGGGTGGAGCAGGCCCTGCCGGCGGTCCCTGGGGCAGGTGAGTCGCCCTGAAGGAGCATGTCGACCCGCAAGTGGTGCGGGGGGCGCTCCTGGTGGTGAGACGGCCGGCGGCCAGGAATCCGGAACGGGGGGCACCCCGGCGATCCGGTGGTCCCCCGCGCTGTGACGGTGCGTCGACGAGCGACCGACGTCACATGCGCACGTAGTGCTCGATGTCCTCACTGAATTCGGTGAGGGCCTGAGCAGTGAGTGTGGGACGCGTGTCGGCGATGGCGGCCAGGTAATCCTCGACGCTGGGCTGCGCGCCGTGGCGATCGGCCACTTCTCGTTCGAACGCGGCATGGGCGCCCTTGCGGGCGGCGAACTCGATGTCGGCCGGGGTGAACATCTCGCTGGTCTCGATCAGCGGGGACAACTCGATGCTGTCGGCGGCGGGGCCGAGGTAACGCTGCCAGATCGCCGACCGGGCGACGGGGTCGGGGGGACCGACCGGAATGACGTAGTCGAAGCGACCGGGGCGCAGGAACGCCGGGTCGAGGGAGCGGATGGAGTTGGTCGCGCAGATCAGCAGACGGTCGTCGTGGTCGCGGAAGCCGGGGATCAGTTTGAGCAGTTCATTGGTGACTCCGTGGCCGGGGCCCGCGTTCGGGCCGGAGCGGATGCCGGCGATCTCCTCGACTTCGTCGATGAAGAGCACGACCGTCTCCAGTCCGGCCAGCTCGGCGAACGTGTCCCGTAGCGCGGTGGCCAGGCCGCCCGGGCCCTCTGACGCGAGCCGGGAGGGGAAGAGTTCCACGAAGGGCCATTCCAGCCGGGAGGCGACGGCTTTGGCGAAGCTGGTCTTGCCGGTGCCCGGCGGGCCGAAGAGGATGACCGCCTTGGGCGGCGTCACCCCGTACCGGTCGGCCAGCACGGGCTCGGACAGGGGCAGCACGATGTGCCGCTCGATCGCTTCCTTCTCCTTCTCCATGCCCGCCAGCGCATCCCAGAGCCCGGGCGGCAGTATCCTGCCGCCGAGCTCGGCGAGCAGACCCGCCTCGCTCGCGCCGAGATGCTCGAGCTTCTCGTAGAGCGTCAATCCGGTGCGCGGGCGGTAGCCGGAGTTCTCCAGGGCTGTGGTTCCGGTGGCCCCCGGTGCGAGCAGCGCGGTGATGCGGCGTACGCCCTGCGGTCGCAGCCGCCGCTCGAGCTCGCCGATCAGGGCGCTGCCGATCCCGCGATTGCGCCACGCCCCGGACAGAGCGACCAGCGTGATCCAGGCACGATCGCCATGGCACTGGGCCACCGCCATGCCCACCATGTCGTCGCCCACCACGGCGACCACGGCGGGTTCACCGGTGCGGGCCGCGGCCATGACCTCGGAGACGGGGAACGCGGGAGGTGAATCGTCCGCCTGCCGGTCCTGGTCCCATATCTGGATGGCACGGTCCAGATCGTCGTCGCGGAAGTCCCGCAACCGCCACGTCCGCATCGTCACCACCTTGCAGGCGGGTCACCACCGCCTCACCGGTGCCCGGCCGCTCGCCGTCCCGGGCCTGCTCACTCCATTCTCCGCTCGCCTCCCACACCCAGCGAGCGGGCGCTGCTCCGTGCGCCGCCTTCCGGCAGGGCGGACCGGCGTGTGCTCCGCCTGCCGACAACGGCCCTCAGGCGTCTCGCCCCACGCGCAGGCTGCGGACGGCACGTTCCAGGTCGGCGATGCGGTCGGCGAGGTCGGGGGCCTCGTTGCCCACGGCGTCGCGGAGTTGAAGCTCGATCTGGGCGAGCCGCTCGGTGATTTCCGACAGCTGCTCGCCACTGCCCGCACCCGCAGCCGTTCCAGCGGCCCGCACCCGCGACAGCCTGTTCCGGGCGTCTTCGATGCGTTCGACGGATCCCGCCGGCCCTATCGCTGCGGCGGGCGTCGGGGCCCCGACCAGCAGCCGCCGCAGCTGCTCGGCCTGTGCGGCGAGCTGGCGGTTCTTGCGGTACAGATCCAGGAAGACGTTGACCTTGGTGCGCAGCAGCCACGGGTCGAAGGGTTTGGTCAGGAAGTCGGCGGCGCCGAGCGCGTATCCCCGGTACAGGTAGTCCGTGTCGGCCTCGTTCCCGGTCACCAGGATGATGGGCACGTCCTTGGTCTGGTCCAGACGTTTGATGTTGGCGGCGGTCTCGAATCCGTCCATGCCGGGCATCAGGACATCGAGCAGGACGACCGCGAACTCCTGGCGCAACATCGCCTTCAGGGCCTCTTCTCCGGAGTGGGCCCGTACCAGCTCCTGGTCGAGGGAGCCGAGTACAGCCTCCAGCGCGACCAGGTTCTCCTCCATGTCGTCGACGATCAGGATGCTGGCCTTCTCCGGGGTGGCAACGTTCATGACTCACGCCTCGGCGGGTCTGTGCCGTCCTTCTCGGCCGGATGTGATTTTTCGCCGGTTGCCGACTCGGGTGCCGGCGTGGCGCCTTGCGGGTCGAGCAGGTCGCAGATGACCGTCAGCAGCCGGTCCACGTCCACGGGCTTGGGTACGTAGTCGGAGGCGCCGCTTTCGATGGCCTTCTCGCGGTCGCCCGGCATGGCCTTGGCTGTGAGCGCGATGATGGGGAGTCCCGCGAGACGGGGCGTTCGCCGGATGGTCCTGATCGTCTCGTATCCGTCCATTTCAGGCATCATGATGTCCATCAGAACCAGCGACACGTCGGGAGACCGGTCGAGGACCTCGATGCCTTCGCGGCCGTTCTCCGCGTACTTCACGGTGATGCCGACGCGGCCCAGCATGTGCGTGAGCGCGAACACGTTCCGGATGTCGTCGTCGACGATGAGGATGCGGCGCCCCGCCAGCACATGGCCAGGGCGCCCGCTCAGCCACTCCTTGAGCCGTGTCGTCTCCGGCCAGGCGTCGTCCCGGCCGTCGGCTGCCCCCGGGGTTCCCCTGCCGATCAGGCTGTCCGCGGTACCGAAGACGCCGCTCGGCGCGTAATCGGCGGCCACCCGCGACGGTACGACCTGTTCAGGGAGCTCGGCGGGAGCGACCGTCGCCGGCGCCGCCGGTTCGGGCTCGGGGAAGGCGCCGGGGTAGTGCGAAGGGACGTAAAGGGTGAAGCAGGATCCGACGCCCAGTTCGCTCTCGGCGACGATCCGGCCGCCCAGCAGCCCGGCGATCTCGCGGCTGATGGACAGTCCGAGCCCGGTGCCTCCGTACTTGCGGCTGGTCGTGCCGTCGGTCTGCTGGAACGCGTCGAAGATCACCGACAGCTTCTCGGGCGGGATGCCGGTGCCAGTGTCCTTGACCGAGAAGGCGATGACGGTCTCGGCGTTGCGCAGCGACCGGTCCTCGAACTCCGTTCCGGGCACGCACTCGACGCGCAGTTCCACGCCGCCGGAGGAGGTGAACTTCACGGCGTTGGAGAGCAGATTGCGCAGGATCTGCTGGAGACGCTGCTCGTCCGAGACCAGCTCGCTCGGCACGTTCTCACCGACCGTGACATCGAAGGCGAGTCCGCGGTCGAGGGTCAGCGGGCGGAACGTGGCCTGCACGTAGTCCAACAGTTTGGCCAGCGGCAGCGTCCTCGGGCGCACATCCATCCTGCCTGCCTCGATCTTCGACAGGTCGAGGATGTCGTTGATCAGCTGCAGCAGATCCGAGCCCGAGCGGTGGATGGTCGCCGCGAACTGCACCTCCTGCTCGGACAGCGTGTCGTCCGGGTTGTCGGCGAGGAGGCCGGCCAGGATCAGCAGCGAGTTGAGCGGGGTGCGCAGCTCGTGCGACATGTTCGCCAGGAACTCGGACTTGTACTGCGAGGACGTGGCGAGCAGCGCGGCCTTCTCCTCCAGCGCGGCATTGGACCGCTGGAGCTCGTCCGAACGCTTGCGCAGCTCGCTGGTGAGGCGCTGGGACTCCGAGAGAAGGGACTCGGTGCGGGAGTTGGCGATGATGGTGTTGATGGATACGCCGATGGTGGTGACGAACTGGTCGATGAAGGCCAGGTGTACGTCACTGAACTTGCTGAACGAGGCCAGCTCGATCACTCCGAGCACCTGGTCCTCGAAGAGGATCGGCAGGATGACGACGCTGGCCGGGAGTGCGGCGCCGAGCCCGGAGTTGATGGTGATGTAGTCCGGTGGGACATCGGCGATGAGGATGCGCTTCTTCTCCAGTGCGGCCTGGGTGATCAGCCCACGGCCCGGCGTCCCGGATTCGGGCAACGGGCCGCTCCCCCTGGCCGCGTCGGTGCCGTAGCCCGCGATGAACTGGAGCCCCTCCCCCGGCTTGGCTCCGGCCTCGGTCAGGAAGAACGCTCCGAACTGCGCGTTCACCAGTGGCGTCAGCTCGCGCAGGATCAGGTCGGCGACCTCGACGAGGTCTCGGTGGCCCTGCATGAGGCCGGCGATGCGTGTCAGGTTGGATTCCAGCCAGTCCTTGGCGCGGGTGGTCTCGCGAAGGTTGGCCACCATGAGGTTGACGTTGTTCTTCAGCTCGGCGACCTCGCCCTGTGCCTCGACCAGGATGGCACGGGACATGTCGCCCTGGGTGACGGCGCTGGCGACCTCGGCGATCGCGCGGACCTGGGTGGTGAGGTTCGAGGCGAGTTCGTTGACGCTGGTGGTGAGCCGTTTCCAGGTTCCGTAGACGCCCTCGACGCGGGCCTGGCCGCCCAGTTGCCCCTCGCTGCCGACCTCGCGGGCGACTCGGGTGACCTCGGAGGAGAAGGAGGAGAGCGTGTCGACCATCGTGTTGATGGTGGTCTTGAGCTCAAGGATCTCGCCGCGCGCGTCCACGTCGATCTTCTTCGACAGGTCGCCCTGGGCGACGGCGGTGGCGACCTGGGCGATGTTGCGGACCTGAGAGGTCAGGTTGTCCGCCATGAAGTTGACGTTGTCGGTGAGGTCCTTCCACACCCCGGAAACGCCTCGGACCTGCGCGCGCCCGCCGAGGTTTCCCTCGGTACCGACCTCACGGGCGACGCGTGTCACCTCGTCCGCGAACGCCCGAAGCTGCTGGACCATCGTGTTGACGGTGTCCTTCAGCTCCAGGATCTCGCCGCGTGCGTCCACGTCGATCTTCTTCGACAGGTCGCCGTTGGCGACGGCCGTGGTCACCTGGGCGATGTTACGGACCTGAGAGGTCAGGTTCAGCGCCATGAAGTTGACGTTGTCGGTGAGGTCCTTCCACACCCCGGAAACGCCTCGGACCTGCGCCTGCCCGCCGAGGTTTCCCTCGGTACCGACCTCACGGGCGACGCGTGTCACCTCGTCCGCGAACGCCGAGAGCTGGTCGACCATCGTGTTGATCGTCGACTTCAGCTCCAGGATCTCGCCCTTTGCCTCCACCGTGATGGTCTTGCCGAGGTCGCCCTCGGCGACGGCGGTGGCGACCTGGGCGATGTTGCGGACCTGAGAGGTCAGGTTGTCCGCCATGAAGTTGACGTTGTCGGTGAGGTCCTTCCACACCCCGGAGACCCCACGGACCTGTGCGCGCCCGCCCAGGCGCCCCTCGGTACCGACCTCGCGGGCCACCCGAGTCACCTCGTCCGCGAACGCCAACAGCTGGTCCACCATGGTGTTCACAGTGCTCTTGAGCTGCAGGATTTCGCCCTGCGCGTCCACGGTGATCTTCTGGCTGAGGTCGCCGTTGGCGACAGCGGTGGTCACCTGGGCGATGTTCCGGACCTGCGAAGTGAGGTTCGAGGCCATGAGGTTGACGTTGTCGGTGAGGTCCTTCCAGACTCCGGAGACCCCGGGCACCTGAGCACGTCCGCCCAACTGACCTTCCGTGCCCACCTCGCGGGCGACGCGTGTCACCTCGTCCGCGAACGCCCGAAGCTGGTCCACCATGGTGTTCACGGTGAGCTTCAGCTCCAGCAGCTCGCCGGTCGCCTCGACCGTCACCTGCTGGGTCAGGTCACCGCGCGCCACCGCCGTCGTCACCACGGCGATGTCGCGCACCTGCGCGGTCAACCGTGCTGCCATGGTATTCACGGCCTCGGTGACGTAACGCCAGTCGCCCGACAGGTCCTGCACCTTGGCCCGCCCGCCGAGCCGCCCTTCCGTCCCGACCTCCCGTGCCACACGGGTCACCTCGCCCGTGAACAGGGACAGTTGGTCGACCATCCGGTTCACCACGAGCCCCAGGCGCCTCAGATCACCGCGGAGTTGACGGTTGCCGTCGTGCATGTCCACCCGCTGTGTCAGATCACCGGCAGCAACCGCGTCCAGCACCCGCGTCGCGTTCGCCACCGGGGCCACCAGCGCCTCCACGAGCTGGTTCGTCGCTTCCACGCTCGTCGTCCAGGCCCCCTGCCCGGGACTTGCGGCGATCCGCTCGTCCAGCCGGCCCTGCCGCACGACCTCCCGGCGCACCCGCTGGAGTTCCGCGGCCAGATGCGCGTTCCGCGCACTGATCTGGTTGAACACCCCCGCCATCTCGGCCAGGACGCCTTCATCCGCACCCTGTACACGCACGGTGAAATCTCCGTCGCGCAACGAGTTCAACGCCGCGAGCAGCGGACGCAGCTCCGCCGTGTTCACCCACTGCCCGTCCGCGGCGGAGCCCAGCGGAGCCATTCGTTCCTGGGAATCATCCGACTCCGGGGAAGGAGGGGCGGGGGGAGCGGCATCGGGCGAGGGATCGAGTGCCATGGCAGCTCACGCTCAGGATCGGGGCATATGGGTGCTTTGTCGTAAAATACGTTACATGATTCCGTCAGTCGTCGGGAACTCCAAGGAGCCGCCGGTAGGGGCACTGTCCCCCCACCGCGAGTTCGTCTCGCGGACGACACTGCCTGCGGACGACGGCGCGGCATCCGCGGCGCGCACCTTTGTGCGCGCCGCGCTCGGCGAATGGACCGATCCTGCGATCCCCGGCTCACCGAGGATCACCGACCGGCTCGTCGACGACGCCAAGCTCCTGGTCAGCGAACTGGTCACCAACGCCGTCATGCACGCCGGCACCCAGATTGAGGTCGTCTGCCGCCTGGAGGCGGGGCACGGCTCGCCCGCCGCGTCCCCCCTCGACGTGACCGGTCCCGTCAACGCGGACGGACCTGTCGACGTGGTCATCGAAGTGGCGGACCGCCACCCCTCCCGCACGGTGCTCGGCAGGAAGGACGCCCGGCGCGCGGCGTGGTACGGCCGTGGCCTCCAGCTCGTGCGTGCACGGGCGGAATCGTGGGGCGTGACGTACCGGCGGACCCAGAAGACGGTGTGGTTCCGGTTGAACACCATGGCTGAGGAACCGGAGACGGTCGACAGCCCTCTTGACGAGGTCCCCGGCAGCGAACCGCACACCGCGGACAACTTCGTATCCACCTCGGTGCACGAGCGACGCGACGCCACCACCGATTGGGCCGACCGCGGGGGTCCTTCGTTCCTCGCCGAGGCGAGCGAGCTCCTCGCCGGACAGCTCGACCCGGACATGGTCGCCGCCCTGGCCGGGCAGCTGCTCGTGCCCAGGCTCGCCGACTGGTGCGGCGTGTGGCTGAGCACCGAGAGCGGCGGTCTGCGGCTCTCCCGCGTCTGGCACGCGGACGAACGGTGCATCGACGCGCTGCGTCGCGTACTGGAGAAGGACCCGCCGCCCAGCAGGCTCGCCACGACGGGTATCCCCTGGCCCTGGCCGGAGAGCGCGAACACGGGCGGCTCCGCAATCGCCTTCCCCCTCGTCACGTGCGGTCACTCCTACGGTGTGCTGCTGCTCGGCCGGGCGGACCTGCTGCAGATGACCGACGGAGTCGTGCGGCTCGCGGAAGACCTGGCACGGCGTGTCGCCCAGGCGGTGGCCACAGCCCGCCAGTACACCGAGCAGACGACCATCAGCCGGGCACTCCAGCGCAGGCAACTGCCCGCTTCCCTCGCCAGCATCCCGGGCATGGACGCGGCCATCGTCTACGAGCCGCGCGGTCACGGCCAGACCGTCGGCGGCGACTTCTACGACCTGTTCCCGATGGAAGGCCATCGCTGGGGCTTCCTGCTCGGCGACGTGTGCGGCCACGACCCGGAAGCGATGTCCGTCACCGGCCTGGCCCGGCACCTGGTACGGATGCTGGCACGCGAGGGTCACGGCGTCGAGTCGGTGCTCTGCAGGCTGAACTGCGCGATGGCGGAGGAGAGCGCCGAGGCCGTGGCGCTCGGCGGCGAGCAGGCCCGGCCCCAATTCCTGAGCCTGCTGTACGGGGAACTGGAGCCCGACCCCGCCGCAGGCGGCGCGCACTGCAAGATCGCCAGCGCCGGGCACCCGCTGCCTCTGCGGCTGTCCGCCGATGGCTCGGTGGCGCCCATGGCGGACCCGCAGATGCTGCTGGGCATCGACGACAACGCGAAGTTCCACGCCAACTCCTTCGACCTCGCACCGAGTGAGACCCTGCTCTGCGTGACCGACGGCGTGACCGAACGCCGCAGCGGGAATCGGCAGTTGGACGATGACGACGGACTCTCCGAACTGCTGCAGGGGTGCATGGGGCTGAGCGCCACAGCCGTCGCGGAGCGGGTGCGGCAGGCGGTGCACGACTTCGACACGGGTCCGGTCGAGGACGACCTCGCGGTGCTGGTGCTGGGAGCGATACCCGTGCATGTGCCAGAGGCCGATCAGGTGCGGAACCGGGCGTGAGACCGAACACCGGGCGAGCCGCGGACGCCGACCGGGTGGTGCGGCAGGTCCGGGGCCTTCGCACCCGGACAAGGGCCGGTGGCCGCGGAGCCGCATGAGGGGTCGTTGGCCCGGAACGCGACTTCACCAACGGCAATACCACGTTCATGACATGAAACCTGCTACACCTGGCGCGACTGCATCAAGGACGCGAGGGACATGCCGGTACACGGCGGCCAGCACGTTTTCGTCCTTCCTGCATGAGTCCATGCAGAGCCGTTCAGAACCGACCATGAGCCGTCCGGAGGACACGCGATGGTGGACGTAGCCGGTGCGCGGGGTTCGGCACCCACAGCCGATCCGATCGTGACACTCGATGTGAACGGGCGTGCCTGCACGGTGCAGCTCGACGCCCGCGTCACGCTCCTCGACGCGCTGCGGGACCGGCTGGGTCTCGTGGGCACGAAGAAGGGCTGTGACCAGGGCGCGTGCGGGGCGTGCACCGTTCATGTGGACGGCAGGCGGGTCCTGTCGTGCCTGACCCTCGCCGCCCAGTGCGAGGGGCGCGAAGTGACCACGATCGAGGGCATCGCGGGCCCCGACGGGCCGCACCCGGTGCAGCGCGCCTTCATCGAGCACGACGGTTTCCAGTGCGGGTTCTGCACGCCGGGCCAGATCATGTCCGCCGTGGCCCTGCTGTCCGAGGGACGTGCCGGGTCGGACGAGGAGATCCGCGAGTTCATGAGCGGCAACCTGTGCCGGTGCGGCGCGTACCCGCACATCGTCGCGGCCATCCGCGAAGCGGCGTCAGCAGGTGGTGACGATGAAAACGTTTGAGTACGTCCGTGCAACGGATGCCCGCCAGGCCGTGGAGCTGGTGGCGGGCGACCTGTCCGCCGCGTACCTCGCCGGCGGGACGACGCAGCTCGACCTGATGAAGGACGGGGTGCTCACTCCGGGCGTTCTGGTGGACATCACCCGGCTTCCTCTGCACAGCATCGAGCGGGTCGGTGAGGCGCTGCACGTGGGTGCGCTGGTCACGATGGAGGAACTCGCCGCCGACCCCACGGTTGCCGGGCGTCTTCCCCTCGTCCGCGATGCGCTGCTGGCGGGCGCCTCCACGCAGTTGCGGAACATGGCGACGATCGGAGGAAACCTGCTGCAGCGCACACGCTGCCGGTACTTCCGCGATCCGGCCGTGCCGCACTGCAACAAGAGGGTCTCCGGGTCCGGGTGCGCCGCCGTCGAGGGCAGCGCGCGCATGCACGCGATCCTCGGCGCCAGTGACCGGTGCATCGCCCTGCACGCCTCCGACCTGGCGGTGGCCCTGGTCGCTCTGGATGCCGTCGTGCACATCCAGGGGGTGTCCGGGCCGAGGCGGGTCCCCCTGACCGAGTTCTACCGGACGGCGTCCGAGAGCCCCGCTACCGAGAACGTCCTCGTTCACGGCGAGTTGATCGACGCCGTGGAGATCCCCCTCCTTCCCGACGGCGTCAGGTCGGGCTATCTCAAGGTGCGCGACCGGGCGTCGTACGAGTTCGCCCTCACGTCGGCCGCGGTGGCGCTGACGATCTCCGACGGGGTCGTCCGGGAAGCCCGCGTCGGACTGGGCGGCGTCGGATCGAAGCCGTGGCGGGCGTGGGAGGCCGAGCAGGTGCTCGCGGGCTCCGCGGCCGGAACGGAGACGTACCGGCAGGCGGCCGAGGAGGCCGTACGGGGAGCCTGGACCGTGCCGGGCACCGCCTTCAAGGTGCAACTCGCCCAGCGCACCCTCGTTCGCGCATTGCAGTCGGTGGCGGGAGTTCCGGTATGAGTACGGTCGAAAGCAAGACGGCCGTCGGCGCGGGTGTCAACCGTGTCGACGGTCCTCGCAAGGTCGCGGGCGCGGCGCCGTATCCGATGGACTTCGACGTCCCCGGCCAGGCGTACGGGGCGCTCGTGCAGAGCACCGTCCCGGCCGGCAGAATCGTCCGCCTGGACACGACGGCCGCCGAGGCCGCACCCGGTGTACTCACCGTACTCACGCACCTCAACGCGCCCACGTTCGAACGCCCGATGACCGCTCTGGGCATCTCGCCGCCCCCTCCCCTGCAGGGCGACCGGATCCTGCACTACGGGCAGCACATCGCCTTCGTGGTCGCGCAGACGCAGGAGCAGGCCACGGCCGCCGCCCGCCTGGTGTCGGCGGAGTACGAGACCACCGAGCCGCTGCTGGACCTGATGGACCCGAGGGCACCTCAGGCGGAGAACCCCTGGGGGACGGACCACAGCCGGGGAGACGCGGCCGCGGCGCTGGCGTCGGCCGAGGTCAAGGTCCGGGCGACCTACCGGACGCCGGACAACACGAACAATCCGCTCGGGCTCGCCGCGACGCTGGCCGCCTGGGACGGAGACCGGCTCACCGTGCACGACACGACCCAGTGGCCGTCCATGGTCCGCACACATCTGGCCACCGTCTTCAAGGTCCCCGAGAGCTCGGTGCGGGTCCTCGTGCCCTACGTGGGCGGGGGCTTCGGCATGGGGCTGCGCGTGTGGCCGCATGTGGTCCTCACCGTCGCCGCTGCCCGCCGGCTCAAGCGGCCGGTCAAGCTCGTCCTCACCCGACCGCAGATGTTCACGTCCGTGGGGCACCGGCCCCACGGCGTTCAGCAGATCGCTCTCGCGGCCACCCGTGGCGGAGATCTGGTGGGGATCGACCACCGCAGCCTCTCTTCGCTGGCGATGGAGGACGAGGACTACGAGCCCTTCGCTGCCGGAACCGTGTTCGCGTACGCGTGCCCGAACGTGTTCACGCAGGACCGCCAGGTCCGTCTCAACATCCCCAGCCCGTGTTCCATGCGCGCCCCCGCCCAAGCCCAGGGCAACTTCGCGCTGGAGTCCGCCCTGGACGAGCTGGCGTACGAGTTGGGCATGGACCCGGTCGAGCTCAGGCTGCGCAACCACGCCGACGTCCACCCGGTCCTCGGGCTGCCGTGGTCCAGCAACGCACTGCGCCGGTGCTACGAGGTCGGCGCGGAGCGTTTCGGCTGGTCAGCCCGTAACCCCGAGCCGCGCTCCACGCGGGACGGGAACTGGCTCGTCGGCTACGGGATGGCCGCAGTCAGCTACCCGTGGTATGCGGTCGGCTGCCGGGCCCAGGCCACCGTCAACGGTGACGGCAGCGCGCTGGTGCGCAGCGCCGCAACCGACATCGGCACGGGAACGTACACGGTCATGACCCAGCTCTCCGCCGAGTGCCTGGGGCTCGGACCGGAGCGGGTGCGCTTCGACCTCGGCGACTCGGACATGCCCGCCGCGCCCCCGGCGGGTGGCTCCGGACTCACCATCGCGCTCGGCAACGCCATCCACGACGCCTGCAAGCGGCTCGTGGAACGCTTCGTCGACCTGGCCGCCGAGGACAGCGATTCCCCGCTCCACGGTGCTTCGGCCGAGACGGTGGAGGTCACGGACGGCCGTGTCCACCTGGCCGGCCGGCCCGACCGGGGCGAGGCGTACACCGACATCCTCAGCCGTCACGGCCTCACGGAGCTGACAGCGGACGGCTCCAGCACCCCGACGTCCCCGGAAGCGCTCGGGATGGCGCTCTCGGGTGCCTTCGGCGCCAAGTTCGTCGAGGTGCGCGTCGATGCGGACCTGGGGCTCCTGCGCGTTGCACGCGTCGTGTCCGTCATCGACGGCGGTCGCATTCTCAACGAGAAGACCGGCCGGAGCCAGATCGTCGGCGGAACCGTCGGCGGCATCGGCATGGCACTGTTCGAGGACACCGTCACGGACACCCCGTCCGGTCGCATCGCCAACGGCACGTTCGGTGACTATCTCGTCCCCGTCAACGCCGACGTCCCGGAGCTGGACGTCGTGTTCGTGGGCGAGCCCGACCGCGCCAGCGCGATCGGGACCAAGGGAATCGGCGAAGTAGGCCTGGTGGGAGTCGCTGCCGCCGTCGCCAACGCCGTGTACCACGCCACCGGAAAGCGCATCCGCTCCCTGCCGATCACACTCGACGCGCTGCTGTGATCACCGGCACCGCTCCCACCGAACCTGCTCAGCGGTGGTACCGGCTGAACCTCGCTCCGGCGAGCACGGAGCCGTCGGCGGTGAGCATGCCTACGCCGGTGACCGGCGCCGTGCCGGCGGGGCAGGGCGCGCCCCGGGCGCCGTAGCCCTCGTCGCTGAGGGCGAAGGAGCCGTCCTGGACGGTGGAGCCGTCGGCCCGCTGAAGCCGGCACCGGACGGAACCGGAGTGCCCGTCGGCGTCCACCGTCATGTACAACCAGGGCGAGTGCCCGGTGTGGAGGCAGATCTGCCCGAGCGGGCTGCCCCGCCGGCGAGTTGGGCGGGGAGCGGCTGCGGCTGCACCGGGGAGGCGACCGGCGCGACCGGGGCCGGCGCTACCGGCGCAGTGCTTCGACGGGTTGGATGCGGCTGGCGCGCCAGGCCGGATAGAGCCCGGCCAGCAACCCGGTGACCAGACCGATCACCGGCGCTGCCATCACCGTCGTCGGCTGGATGACCGGCGTCCACTCCCGGGTCATGGCGACGCCGACGACTGCGAGGACTCCCAGGGAGGTTCCGACCAGACCGCCGAGGGTGCCCAGGACCGCGGACTCCGCGAGAAACTGGCCGAGGATGTGCCGGCCGCGGGCACCCAGAGCGCGGCGCAGGCCGATCTCGCCGGTGCGTTCCATGACGGCGACCAAGGTGGTGTTGGCGATGCCCACCGCGCCGATGAACAGACACACCGCGGCGAGCACCAGGAAGAGTTGACCGAGGTCGCCGCTCACGCCGCTGCGCAACGTGCGGGGGTCGGGCGGTGGCACGGCCCTGAGATATTCGGGGTGATCGGGGCGCAGTGCCACAGGGGCCTCGAGTGCCACCTGCTGTGCGGCACCGATGCGAGTGCTGACCAGCATTTCGGCGCCGTCCTTGGGAGGACCCCAGATCTGCTGCGCGGTACTGCGCGGAACGATGACGGAGAGCAGCAGATCGGCCTTGCGCCGCACGTCGTCGACGATACCGATCACGGTGAACGCCTGATCGCCGATGAAAACGGCCGGATGTGTCTCCAGTGTGGTGATCCCGAGCTTCGCCGCCATTCCCGTACCGATCACGGCAACTCTCTGCCGGGTGGCGTCGTGCCAGCGGTTGAACACGGCTCCTTGGCTCACCGAGGGACCGGCGGCGTCAAGTGCTCCCGCCGAGGCGGCGACGACCTGGATCTGGGTTCCCGCGGCAGAGCCCGCAACGGGCGCGGACCGCACCTGCTGTCCCTTGCCCAGTTGCACCGTCCACAGGACGCCGCCGTGCTGCACGCCGTTGAGGCGTTCGATCCTTTGATCGGCATCGTCGGGAAAGGCGAGGTTCTCGAATTCGGTGTACTCGCTGCTGACGTCCTGAACCGACACCTCGGTGGCGCTCAGTTCGCTGAACCGTCCGTCGATCTGTGATGCCGCTGTGGCCGTGAGGCCGAGCACCGCCACGAACGATCCGACCCCGAGCACCGTTCCCAGCGCGGTCAGCGCCGCGCGGGCCGGACGCTGCAGCAGGCCGGCCGTGGACTCGGCGATCAGGTCCCGCCAGTGGAACCGGGACGGCTCCACCCCGGCAGCACGGCGGCGACGGAGAAGTACCGGCAGAACAGGAGCGCGCATCACACTCCGCCTTCGGACAGCATGCCGTCCCGTATCGACAGGGTCCGCATGCCCCGCTCGGCCACCGCGGGGTCGTGCGTGATGACCAGGACGGTCATCCCGTCGCTGTGCAGGGCCTCCAGCAGCCCCATGATGGTGGCGGCCGTCGCAGAGTCCAGGTTGCCCGTGGGTTCGTCGCACAGCAACAGGGAGGGACGTGCGGCAAGAGCGCGGGCGATGGCGACACGCTGCCGTTCCCCGCCGGACAGCGTGGTGGGGACCGCGTTCATCCGGTGGCTGAGCCCGACGCGTTCGAGGGCCTCTCCGGCAGCCCGGACACGGTCCTTGCGGCCGGCTCCGGCGTACACCATGGACAGCGCCACATTGTCCACGGCCGTTCGGTGCGGCATCAGATGGAACGCCTGGAAGACGAACCCGATGCGACGGCCGCGCAGTGCGGAGCGGTCCGGGTCGCTGAGTGTGCCGGTGTCGATCCCGTCGAGCAGATAGTGGCCCTCCGTCGGGGAGTCCAGGAGTCCCGCGATATTGAGGAACGTCGACTTCCCGGACCCCGAGGGACCCACGATGGTCACGAACTCGCCCTTGCGTACGACCAGGTCGCACGGCTTGAGCGCGGCAACCGGAGGAGGGCCCGGATAGGTCAGCCCCGCCCTGCGCATCTCGATGACACACGTGTCGCCGCTCATGACCGGCCGCTGACTGCGGAGGAGCCCGTGCCGGTGGCGGCGACTCCGGTGATGACCTGGTCTCCCGCGGCCAGTGCGAATCCGGCCTCCGGGCGGATCTCCACGTATCCGTCGCCGGCCGCCCCGGTGGTGACCGGAATACGGTGCCGTGTCCCGTTCCGCTCGGCTGCTGTCACCGCGGTGCTGCCGTCGGCTCCGGCCGAGACGGCGGTGACCGGGACGACGAGGACCTTGTCCTCGGTGGCCGCCGTCTCGATGGTCAGCCGCACATCCTGCCCCGCCATCGAGGCATCGAGGCCCTTGTCGGGCACCACGACCATGGCGTAACCCTGGGCCCCGGACGACTCGGCCTGGGGACCCTCGGTGCCTGGCGTCTGCTGTTGTTGCGCGACGCTGTCCGACACCGACCGCACCGTCGCCATCGCGGACTTGCCTTCCAGCTCGGAGACGATCTGCACCCGCTGCCCGGGGCGCACCAGCCGGCGCTGCTGGTCCTGCAGGAATCCCCGGACGACGAGACGGCCGGCCGATACGGTCATCACGCTTCCCGACACATGGGAGCCGACCTCTGCCGCCACCTTGTCCACCCGGGCCGGAAAGCCCTTGAGGTACACCACTTCCGCGGCGGGGAGCATGGGACCGGTCCTGGCCTTCACCTGTGCGAGCTGCTGCTGAGCCTTGGCCAGGTCTTCTCCGGCCCGCTGCAACTGAGTGGTCGGGGAGCTGCCGTCACCGGTGCCCGGCACCCGCCCCGTGGCCGGAGCAGCCGGGGAACCGGCCGTCCTGCCGGGGTCGGCGGCGGACCGCTGGGCCGCCTGGAGGTCCTCGACGTTGCGCCGTGCTGCGGTCACCGCGTCCTGCGCGCTGGCCACAGAGGCGTCGCCGTCGGCCTCGGCAGGCAGCGGGTCGTACCCGATGCCCTGGTAGAAGGCGGCCAGGGCCGCTTTGGTCCCCGCTCCGAAGTACCCCGACCGGTCATCGGACGTGGAATGGCCCGCTTCCTTCAGCACCTGCTGGAGCTGGGCGACGTCCTCGCCCTCGGCGCCGGGTTTGAGGTCCCGGTACACCGGCAGCGTGCCCTTGAGAGCGATGACGGGGCGCCCGGACACCTCCATCAGCACCCGCCCGGAGGAGAACGTGCTGCCGGCTGTCAGATTCATCTTGGTCACCACGGGGGACCCGCCTCCCTCGCCCGAGCCGGACGGGGAGATCTCGACGGTCTGCGATGCGCTGACGGTTCCGCGCACGATCACCGACTCCCGCAGGACGCGGCGCTCCACGGGAGCGGTCATGACACTGGGCGGCGGGGCCGCGGTGTCCGCGGCGGCCTGGGCGGGTGACTTGATGACACGGGCCGAGACAATGCCCAGGCCCGAGACGACCACCGCCACGACCACCACCGCACTCAGCAGACGTCGGCGGCGGGCCAGGCCGCTCCCGCCGTCGGATGCGGCCTGGGCGACGACCTCGGCAACGGGGTCGACCGCCGACTCGGCGTTGTCGGGCACTACTTCATGACCATGGGCCACGGCTGATCCTCACATCTGCGCGGCACCTGGGAGAGGGCCGGCGGACCATGGACGTGTGCGCCGCTCGCCGGTTTGGCACGACGACGCCTCGCCCACATTCCGATTCACCTGCGAAGTGCCGCTTCCGCGGTCTTGACCGCCTTGGCGTTCTTCTGCTTGAGCTGTTCCAGGGCGAGTTGATTCTCCTCGACCTGCTGTTTCTGAATGGCCGCGTCGACCGAATACCAGATGTGGACGAGGTCCACTTCCTTCTTGCAGTCGATATCGGCCAGAGCTATGGAAATGTCCTTCGCCGATGCGGCCGCACCTTCGACCTTCGGCACGAGATTGACCGCTGCATAGGGGTCCTCCACGGAGTAGCCCTTTTTCTTCATGCAGCCTGACCATGCCTTGATGACTTGCTGAACTTTCGGGTCCTCCTGACTCTTGACCAGACTGTCGTGGTCGAGCCGGCTCGAAAGCCCGAAATCGATCTGGGCACCGATCTTGTTGAACGCCGCACCCTGGCAGCCGTCCTTGGGAATCTTCTTCCCCTGATAGGTGGCAGGCGCTTGTTCGGCTCTCGGGTTCAGTCCCTTGCGGCCGGTCAGAACGGCAACCGCCGCAGGGGTCAGCTTCGGAGGTTGCGGGTGTTCCCCGTTCTCCGGGGGAAGACCGTATCCGTACTTGGCGGCCGCGTCCCGATCGGTGATTCCGTACCGTCGCGGCATATTGGAGTCGTCCGCGTTGGGCGGCGGATTGGTTCCCACCGGAGGAAACGTGATAGTGAACCCGAATCCGGCCATGCACTCCGTCTCGAGGCTTCGGCCGGCACGCTCGATGACGACGGAATCCTCATAGGTCTGCATGTACTGCTGCAGCGGCAGGACCAGCCCCCGCGCGAGCCCGGAATCCGGTGTCGCCTTGGGCCAGGACGACTCGTCGACGGTGGCGACACCCGAAGCGGACGGCCGTGGCGCCTGGCCGTCCGCTTCGGATGCGGACGAGCCGCACCCGACGAGCACACTCGTCGCAAGCCCTACTCCGCCCAAGGCCAGCAGGAGCCTGGACCGGCGTGCGGACGCGCCGCGCTCAGGCGAAGTGCGAGGAGGCATTGTTGTTCTTCAGGGTGGCATCCAGGTTCGTGCTGGACCCGCAGCCGTAGTAGTGCGGGATGGACTGGGAGTGTCCCGCGTAGCCCGAGTTGTAGTAGACGCGGTAGCCGTCGACCGTGGAGCAGTTGTTCGCGGACGCGGCGTTGTTCTTCACCAGCTGCCCGGAGCCGTCCCCGTAGCCGGAGTAGAACACGTAGATGTAGTGCACGGTGCCCGCATCGGTCCCGTTGTACGAGACATACGTGCCTGCGTGATCGGAGATGTTGCCGTAGAAAGAAGCGAAACTGCCGCTGGGGTTTCCGATCCCCGAAGTGGCGACGGAGTGATAGTTCATGTAGAGGTCACCCTCGGTGCAATTCATGAAATCACAGTTGTCACTCACGTACTGCGTGCTCACCGCGGCAGCCGGCGTGGCCGTGTACAGAATGGCCGTCCCCGCAGCCACAATCGCGGCCCCAAGAGCACTCATACGTGCGCGAACAGTCTTGATACTCATCGACTTCCCCTCCAAGTTCGCCAATACCTGCGAACGGCGCGCCGAAGCCGCCCATGACAAGCGAATCGCCCCCATGGAAGTGCTTTGCCCCGCCCCGCAAGTCCCCTGCAATACCCAAACCCGGGATCACTTGATCCGAACAAGGCGGGACACTACCGAGCAGCGAAGGGGCTGGTCTAGATCTTTCGGGACCGCTCGTGATCTTTGACCTCTGCTTTACCTGTCCACTTTTCCTGGATTGGCGACAACTTGGGGAGTATGCGTCGAGCGACGGAGAGGCACATACGGTCCGAAGGGTCATCAACCTGCGCATGGCGTCGACGAGTTGAGTGCCGCAACACCCAGGACAAAAGGGCCCCGCACCGGACAGAAACCGCCTTGCACAGGCCCTGAGCGTTTACCCGTAGATGCATTTCCGCCAACTCGATGGCGCATTTGAATCGCCTCGGAGACGTCGTGCGCCGATTCGCTCGCAGAGACACGCGGCCACGGGACAATTCGACAGCCTCATTCCGCGCCCGAACAGGCAATCGCCCAAGGCCCGGGCGCCCCGAACCGGACCGTCCGCGCGGACACGCCGGGCGCTCACCGTCGTGACCAGGCCAGCACTTCGTCCACCGGCCACGACGTGACGACCTGTTCCGCCGGCACGCCGCACTCCTCGGCCCGGGCACAGCCGAGGATCTGCCAGTCGAGCTGACCGGGCGCATGTGCGTCGGTGTCGATCGCGAACAGCACCCCGGCATCCACGGCCCGGCGCAGCAGACTCCGGGGTGGGTCGAGCCGCTCGGGCCTGCTGTTGATCTCCAGGGCGGTGCCCGAATCGGCGCAGGCGGCGAAGACTTCGTCCGCGTCGAACTGCGAGGCCGGGCGGCCCCGGCCGCCGATCAGACGACCCGTGCAGTGCCCCAGTACGTTCGCCTGCGGATGGCTGACGGCGGCGACCAGGCGACGGGTCATGGCCCCCGCATCCATCCGCAGTGCGGAGTGCACGGAGACGACCACGACGTCGAGCTGTTCCAGCAGGTGTTCCTCCTGGTCGAGGGAGCCGTCCAGCAGAATGTCGCACTCGATGCCGGTGAGGAGTCTGAACGGCGCCCAGTGCTCATTGAGTTCGGCCACAGTGGCCAGTTGGCGGCGCAACCGCTCGGGCGACAGACCGTGTGCCACGGTCAGCCTCGGCGAGTGGTCGGTGAGGACCACCCACTCGTGTCCCAGTTCGATGGCCGTCCGGCCCATCTCCGCGATCGGGCTTCCGCCGTCCGACCAGTCGGAGTGGAGATGGCAGTCACCGCGCAGCCGGGCGAGCAGCGTCCCGCCGCCCTCCGCAAGGGGAGCCTCGGCGTCCTCCTCCAGCCGCCGGAGGTAGGCGGGTACTTCTCCGGCCAGCGCTTCGCGCACCACCAGCGCCGTCTTCGGCCCGATGCCCCTGATCGACTCCAGCGTCCCGGCCGTCACGCGCTGCGCGACCTCGTCGCCCGTCATCGCCCCGATCGCACCGGCTGCCGTGCGGAAGGCCTGGACGCGGTAGGTGGCAGCCCGGCCGCGTTCCAGCAGGAAGGCGATCCGCCGCAAGGCGTCGACCGGATCCATCGGCACCTCCCGTCCCGCCACGACACGGCGGGGCCCGCGCGCACCGGGGCTCTCCCCACGGTGGCACACCCGCACGGCGGGCGGCATCTCGTGGAGCCGCGCCACCCCGGCGTACGCGGAGGAAGGCCCCCTCGCGGGAGGCGCCACAAGTCTCGGGCCGGCGCCTCCCGCGGCCGGGGTCAGTGGCTCCGGGGCGCCGGCTCCAGGACGAAGACAGGAATCTCCCGGTCGGTGTTCTTCTGGTAGTCGGCGTAATCGGGGTACGCCTCGACCGCCCGCTCCCACCACAGGGCCTTCTCGTCGCCGGTGACCTCACGTGCGTTCATGTCCCGGCGGACCGGCCCGTCCTGAAGCTCGACCCGCGGGTCGGCCGTGATGTTGTAGTACCAGACGGGGTGCTTGGGTGCGCCTCCCAGCGAGGCGACCACGGCGTAGGTGCCGTTGTGTTCGACCCGCATCAGCGGCGTCTTGCGGATCTTGCCGCTCTTGGCTCCACGGGTGGTCAGGATGATGACCGGCATGCCTCGCATCGTGGTCCCCTCCGTCCCGCCCGAACTCTCGAACAGCTCGACCTGATCGCGGACCCACTGCTCGGGGCTCGGCTCGTACGCACCCTTGAGAGGCATGGCATCTGTCCCATCGTCGGCATTCGGGCAGCGCGGACGTCGATGTGTCCTGCGGCATCGAGAACTCTTTCATCATCGCGCCGTCCCCGGCCCCGGACGAGTACGCGTGTCACGGCGCCGGTTCGGCCGCACGCGAGCGTCGGCCGGGCAGAAGCCGGCCGCGCGGGTGGATCGTGGAGCGCCGACCCCACGTTTCGGCTTCGGTCTACGTCTGCTCGGTGGGCTGCTGGGCGGCCTCGCGTGCACCGGCGCTGATCAGCCCTGTCTCGTAGGCGACGATGACGGCCTGGACACGGTCACGGAGTCCGAGCTTGGCCAGGATGCGGGCGACGTGCGTCTTGACGGTGGCCTCGGCCAGGTGGAGGCGGGTGGCGAGTTCTGCGTTGCTCAGCCCTCGGGCCAGCAGGCCGAGGACCTCCAGCTCCCGCGGGGTGAGTGAGGCGAGGTCGCGGTGGAGGGCGGCGGTGTCGCTGCCGCGCTGGGCGAACCGCTGCACGAGCCTGCGGGTGATCGCGGGTGCGAGGAGAGCGTCGCCGGTACGGACCGTGCGGACGGCCGCGGTCAGATGCTCGGGGGTGACGTCCTTGAGGAGGAAGCCGCTGGCCCCGGCTGACAGTGCCGCGTAGACGTACCGGTCGAGGTCGAAGGTGGTCAGGATGATGACGCGGGGTTTGTCGGGGAACGGGGTCGCCCCCGCTCGAACGGGGTGGAGAGCTCGGGGAGCGGTGAGGATGCGGCGGGTGGCCTCCAGCCCGTCCATCTCGGGCATCCGGACGTCCATCAGGACCACGTCGGGACGTGTGCGGCGGACCGCTTCGACCGCTTCGGTTCCGTTGGTCGCCTCGGCGACGACATCGATGCCGTCGGCGCCGAGGATCAGCCGGAATCCGGTGCGGACGAGGGTCTGGTCGTCGGCGAGGAGTACCCGCAGCGGCTCGGTCACGGTGTCTCCAGGGGGATCAGTGCTTCCACCCGGTAGCCGCCGGTCAGGCGTCGGCCGGTGTTCAGGATTCCGTCATGGACGGCGAGGCGCTCGCGCAGGCCGATCAGGCCCCGGCCGTTCCCGGCGGCCGCGCCCGCGCCCGGACGTCCACCGGTGTCGGTGACTTCCACCCGGAGCCGTTCCGGGCCGTAGTCGACGGTCACGGCAGCGGTGGCGCCGGACGCGTGCTTCACGGTGTTGGTCAGGGCTTCCTGGACCACGCGGTAGGCGGCGAGTTCGAGGCCGGGCGGGAGGGGGCGGGGCGGGCCTGTCACGGTCAGGTCGACGGGCAGTCCGGTGTCCCGGACCCGTCCGACCAGCGTTTCCAGCTGGTCCAGGCCGGGTTGCGGGGCCAGCTCCGCCGCCGAGTCGGCCGGGTCCGCTCCTCCGTCCGTCCCCTCGCCCTCGTCTGCCATGGTGAGCAGTCCCATGACGTGACGCAGCTCCGTCATGGCCGCCCGTCCGCCCGCCTCGACGGCGAGCAGCGCCTCGCCTGCCTGCTCGGGCGAGGTTTTCATGATCTTGCGGGCGGCGCCCGCCTGGATGATCATCACGCTGACGTTGTGCGTGACGACGTCGTGCAGTTCGCGGGCGATCCTGGCCCGCTCGTGCCCGACGGCCCGGCGCAGCGCCTCGGCCTGTTCGCGCTCCAGGGCGGAGAGCCGGGTGCGGCCCTCGTCGGTCCGGAGTTTCCAGGTACGCAGGCCGACGGCGGCCACCGCCATCGGGACCAGGATCAGCAGGGCGATGTATTCGTTGGGGACGATCGGTGTCACCGAGTTCCCCGAGGTGCCGACCAGGACGACGGACACCGGCAGCGCCGCCAGGGCCGCCACCCGGTACGGGCTGTACACGGCGGCGCTGTAGACGGCGATGACGAACGCGTAGAAGGTCAGCCGCAGAACGCTCTGCGGTGTCGCCAGTGTCGCGGCCGTCACGACGCACAGCACGGCGAGCGGGTAGCGTCGGCGCAGCGCCAGGGCACCCGAGGCGATGACCGCGAGGGTCACCATGAAGGCCAGGCCGCCGGGGCCGGACGGGCGTGGCAGGACGGCCTCCACTCCGGGTGCGATCTCACGCACCACGACGACATCGGCGTTGTCGATGCCGTAGTAGACGGTGGCGATTCCGAGTGTCAGTGACGCCAGCGCGTCGAACCGCCGGGCGCGCAGGGTGGGTCGCAGCGGGGGACCGCTCGGAAGCCTGGCGTCGCGGACCGTCCGGCGGGCGGCTTCCCGCAGCCCCTCCAGTGTCGTACGTACGTCCATCACCGGTTCATTGTCGCCGCCGCGCGGACCCGCGGAGTCCGTCCAGGTGGTCATTCCCGGCGCACCGGATACATCACCCGCCTACATCGCAGGGATGACGTTCTTGGGGCTCATCCCAGTGCGGTACCGCAATGGGTTCGGGCGGACGACGTGTACGGAGCGGGCCCGCTCCTAGCGTTCGCAGAGCCAGCCGCCCGTACCTGAGGAGCCCTTCATGACCACGCCGGTGATCGAACTGCGCGAGGTGAGCCGCCGCTACGACGACGGCCCGCCCGCGCTGCACGAGGTGTCGCTGACCGTGCAGCCCGGCGAGGCCGTCGCGATCCTCGGTCCTTCCGGCAGCGGCAAGTCCACGCTGCTCAATCTGATCGCCGGCCTGGACCGGCCCGACACGGGGACCGTCACCGTGGACGGGGTGCGGGTGGACCAGCTGGGCGAAGCCGGATCGGCGCTCTACCGGCGGTCGAAGATCGGCATGGTCTTCCAGTTCTTCAACCTGCTCGACGATCTGACCGTCACCGACAATCTCGTCCTGCCCGCGCGCCTCGCGGGTACGCCACGCGGCGAGGCGGACCGCCGGACGGCGGAACTCCTGGAACTGCTGGGCATCGACCGGCATGCCCGCGCCTACCCGGGACGGCTGTCCGGCGGCGAGCGGCAGCGCGTCGCGGTGGCCCGGGCGTTGATGAACCGGCCGGCGCTGCTCCTGGCCGACGAGCCGACCGGGGCCCTGGACACGGCCGCCGGACAGGACGTCAGCAGGCTGCTCACCGGCCTCAATGCCGAGGGCCAGACCATCGTCGTGGTCACCCACGACCTGGACTTGGCCCGGTCCTGCACGAACCGTACGGTCCGGATCGCCGACGGCCGGATCACCGAAGACGTCCGGTCGCAGGCCGTCGCCCCGGAGGCCGTCCGATGAGCGCGCTCGGCAAGGTGGTGCGCTCGGGGGTGGGACGACGGCGGGTGCAGACGCTGGTGATCGGGCTCGCCACGATGATGGCGGTGGCCGCTTCCGTCCTCGGCGGATCGCTGCTCGTGGTTTCCGGCGCGCCCTTCGACGACGCCTTCGCCAAGCGGCACGGCGCGCATCTGTCCGTGCAATTCGACGCGGGCAAGGTGAGTGCCGGGCAGTTGTCGAAGTCCACGGACACCGACCGGGTGAGCAGCGCGGCCGGGCCGTTCCGTACGGCGACGGTCACCCCGCTGTCGGACGGGGCGGGCCCCGGGTGGCCGATGACCGTGGTCGGCCGGGGCGATCCCGGCCGTGACGTGGACGAGGTGGCACTGCTCGACGGGCGGTGGCCCACGCACTCCGGCGAGATCGTGCTGTCCGCCGACTCCTCAGTCATCCCGACCATGGGCAGGAGGCTCGCCTTCCCCGGTCTTCCCGGCGGTCCGACTCTGACGGTGGTCGGTGTGGCCCGCTCCGTCACGCAGACCGCTGACGCCTGGGTGGTTCCGTCCCAGATGCCTGCGCTCACCGCGCCCGGGAGCGGCGGCTACCAGATGCTCTACCGCTTCACCGACGCGGGCACCGCCGCGCAGATCACCGCGGGCGGCAAGGCCGTGACGGAATCGCTGCCGCCGGGAACGGCCGTCGGCGAACAGTCATGGCTCACCGTCAAGAAGACCGCCGAGCGCGACACCGCCCTCTACGTCCCCTTCCTCATCGCGTTCGGCACCCTGGGCCTGGTCATGTCGGTGCTCATCGTCGGCAACGTCGTCGCGTCGGCCGTCGGCGCGGGAACGCGCCGCATCGGCATCCTCAAGGCCGTCGGCTTCACCCCGGCCCAGGTCGTGCGGGCCTACGTGGGCCAGGCACTGATCCCGGCCGCCGTCGGCACGGCCCTCGGTGTCCTCACCGGCCGCCTGCTGGCCGTCCCCGTACTGGCCGAGACCGAGGAGGTCTACGGCACCTCGTCCCTGTCCATCGCCCCCTGGGTCGACCTGGCGGTGATCTCCGGGGTGCTCTGCCTGGTGGCGGCAACCGCGTGGGCGAGTGCCTGGCGGGCCGGCCGGCTGCGTACGGTCGATGCGCTCGCCGTCGGGCATACCGTTTCGGCGGGGCGCGGCCGGTGGGCGGCCCGCCTGGCCGGGCGGCTGCCGTTGCCGCAGCCGGTCGCCCTGGGCCTGGCCCGGCCCTTCGCGCGGCCCGCCCGCGCGCTGGCCATGGGTACGGCGATCCTGTTCGGCGCCATCGCCGTCACGTTCACCGTGGGGATGGACGCCTCGCTCGGCCAGGTGATGAAAGCCAAGGCCCACGACGTCGCCGATGTCGTCGTGCCCGCGCCCTTGCCGGACTTCGGACGCCAAGGCCCTGGCTCCGAGAAGCAGCCCAAGGCCGACCCCGCTGCAGTCGCCGCGGCCATCGAGGCCGCCGCCGGAACAGGGAAGCACTACAGCGCCGCTACCGTACGGGCGACCGTGTCCGGCCTCACCGGCACCATCGACGTGATCGCGTTCACCGGCGACGCCTCCTGGGGCGGCTACTCGATGGTCTCGGGCCGGTGGATCGACAAGCCCGGCGAGGCCGTGGTCCCGACCCCGTTCCTGGCCGCCACCGGCACCCGCATCGGCGACACCGTCACCCTGAACGGCCTGGCCGAGCCGGTCACGGTCCGGATCGTCGGCGAGGTCCTCGACCCCCGCAGGGACGGCATGCAGGTCCTCACCGACGGCTCGACCCTCACAGCCGCACATCCCGACCTGACGGAGACCAGCCACCACATTGCGGTCACGTCAGGCACCGACGTGACCGGCTACGTCGACGCGTTGAACAAGGACCTGACACCGCTGGGGGCCACCGCTCGGGCCGGCGGGCTCGGCGCCGGCAGCGACATGGTCGTCACGCTCAACGCGCTGTCCGCGATCCTCACGCTGATGCTCGTCGCCGTCGCCGCGCTCGGCGTGCTCAACGGCGTACTGCTCGACACCCGCGAGCGCGTCCGGGAGCTCGGTGTCCACAAGGCGCTCGGCATGACGCCCCGGCAGACCATCGCCATGGTCATCACCTCGGTCGTCGTGACCGGACTGGTCGCGGGCGCTCTGGGCGTGCCGCTCGGCGTAGCCCTGCACGGCTGGGTCATCCCCGCGATGGGCGACAGCGTGGGGCTGCGCCTCCCCGGTTCCGTCATCGCCGTCTACCACGGGGCCGAACTGCTCCCGCTCGCACTCGGCGGCCTGCTCATCGCCACCCTGGGTGCGCTCCTGCCCGCCGGCTGGGCCGCCGGGGCGCGGACCGCCACGGCCCTGCGCACCGAATAGGAGGCCGGGTTCGGCGCTCTGCTTCCGGCCCCCACCGCAAGGAGCGGTGGGGCCGGTTGGCCGGGACCCTCCCACCGGCGCGGGCGCTCTGCGAACTTCGCCACTCATGCCCGGGGTTCCGCCCTGGGGACCCGTGTAAGGCGGCTGTGCCGGCCGGGCTTCTGCTTCAGGGCCGGGTCTTCCCGGTACAGGTGCGCGGTCACCGTGGCGAGGTCGTCGGGCTGCCCTTCCAGTGCGGTGATGCGGCCGTTCGCCGTTCGCAGTCGGCGCCGCAGACCGGCGGGTTCGGCGCGCTGTGCGGTGGGAGCGGGCTGCCGGGGCATCGCACGGAGCGCCCCCGCAGGCTCAGTGCAACTGCTGCTCCCAGTCCTCGGGGACCTTGCCTTCGGGACCCGGGGCGGGCTGGGCGATCGGGTGCGAGGTCGGCGGCAGCAGCTCCGGCCCTTCGTAGTACTCCTCGGTCTCGAAGTTCCACAGCCAGTTCTCCCCCGGCTCGAAGCTGGCCAGGATGGGATGCCCCGCCTCGCGTGCATGCTTCGAGCCGTGCTGGCCGGGTGAGGAGTCGCAGCATCCGATGTGCCCGCACGCGGCGCAGCGACGCAGGTGGAACCACCATCCCGGCCCTTGGCCCGCCAGACAGTCCGCACATCCCGCTCCGCTGGGAGCTGCGGTGAGATCGATGCCCGGGACCTGGTCAGATGCCATGTGACGTGCCTCCCTGGTCAGACGCGAGCACCCGGACCCCACCGGTCCCGGCTCGACGCGCTGAGCCCGTCCGCGTCCCCTTCTGCATCGTAAGGCCGGGTGGGCGGGCGCGCCTGCGTCGAGCGATCGCTCACCTCTCCGGAGTCGTCGGCTGCGGCTGCGGCCGGCGGGTGCTGCCCAGCCGCCGGCGGAGTGCGGCAAGTCGGGGATGGCGTTCGTGCAGTTCGGCGGAGTGGCGGTCGAGTTCCTCGCCGAGACGTTCGGCGCGCTTGTCGATGTCCAGCTCATCCAGAATGCGGTCGATCTCTGCGAGCAGAGCGCCGTGGAGCTGCCACTGCCTGGGGTGCTCCTGGACGTCCTCCAGCAGGAGGTCGGCCACCACGTCCCGGGTGGCACGGCTGGATGCCAGCGCGGCGGCCAGCCGCGACTCGGCCTCCTCGGCGTTGGCGGACACGGGGGTGGTGATCAGCGTGGAGAAGCTTTCGATCGCTTCGGCCATCTGCCCGAAGAGCCCTCGGAGCGACACCGCCACGTCCTCGGGGAAGAGCGCCTCCTCGGTACGAGCCTTGGCCAGGTCCGTCAGGGTGCGTGCCAGCACCCGCAGGACGACGGCACAGATCTCCAGCGTGTCGAGCCCGGTACGCAGGACGATCCGGTACAGGAGTCCCTGGCTCACCCGGGGGTTGAGCATGAGGCTCTCCTCGGCCTGGCGCAGCGAGGCGTCGACGGCCACGATGTCGTGGTCCAGCCGGCGCGCGTCGTGCAGCCTGGCCGCGGCCTGCGAGACGGAGATGTGCCCGCCGATCTCCTCACCCATGGCACGGAACGTCCGCCCCATCTCCCGCGCCAGCGTGTCGATGGACACGCCCGCAGTCTCGACCCAGACCGGCGGAGCGAACAGGTTGAACAGCAGGCCGACACCCGCACCGATCAGGGTCTCGAGCACGCGGTCCCATGCGGTGTAGGCGATCTGGGACACGCCGAGGACGAGCATCGCGCTGATGGCCACCTCGGGCACGAACTCGTCCACGCGCACCAAGCGTCCGATGATCAGCGAGCTGAAGATCGTCAGACCCAGGCTCCACCAGGTCAGGCCCACCAGGGCGCTGAATCCGATGGCGATGAGCACCCCGACGACAACGGAGTTGACTCGCCGGATACCCGTGGTGAGCGTCGCGTACAGCGTGACCTGAACGACGAGGAGCGCCGTCAGCGGGGCCGTCAGCGGCGCGGGCTGGGGAAGGGTCCACACCGCGACGACGTAGGAGATGACCGCGGCCGCTGTGGAACGCAGGGTCTGGACCGCGACCGGTTCGCTGGTTCGTCGTACGAGATTGATCACAGGTGCGGAGAGTTCTGGCATCTCACTCCCCTTCCCCAGGGCGACCGCTTGCAGCCCCACGGATGGACCGGACGGGTGCCGAGGGCGTTGCCGGGACGGCGAGGCTGCGCCGGGTTCGCCGTCCCCCGCTCCGCTCCCCCGCGGTCCGCCCGTCAGGCGTTGAGGACTCCGGCGCCCAGCAGGGCGAACAGCAGCACGCCCACGACGATGCGGTAGATGACGAACGCATTGAACGAGTGTTTGGCAACGAACTTCAGCAGCCAGGCGATCGAGGCGTACGCGACGACGAACGAGACCACCGTGCCCACGGCGAGCGGAGCCACGTCCATACCGCCGCCGACCGCGTCCTTCAGTTCGTACAGCCCGGCGCCGGTCAGTGACGGAATGCCGAGGAAGAAGGAGAGGCGGGTCGCGGCGACGCGGTCGAGGTCCAGGATGAGTCCGGTGGACATGGTGGCGCCGGAGCGCGAGAAGCCGGGAAAGAGAAGTGCCAGGATCTGGGAGGAGCCGACGAGCATCGCGTCCTTGAACGTGGTGTCCTCCTCGCCCCGCCTGTGCCGCCCCATCTGGTCGGCCGCCCACATCACACCGCTGCCGACGATCAGCGACCCCGCCACCACCCACAGGGAGGCGAGCGGCCCTTCGATCAGCTCCTTCGCCGCCAGCCCGACGATCACGATCGGGATCGTGGCGTAGATGACCCACCAGGTGAACTTGTAGTCGTGGTTGTCCCGTTGGTCGCGGTGGCGCAGACCCCGTAGCCATGCGGTGACGAACCGGACGATGTCCTTGAAGAAGTAGAGCAGGACGGCGGCGATCGCACCCACCTGGATGACCGCGGTGAAAGCGACGACACCCTTGTCGTCCACCGGGATGTCCATCAGCCCCTCGGTGATCTTCAGATGCCCGGTGGAGGAGATCGGAAGGAACTCGGTCACCCCCTCCACGATGCCGAGCACGACGGCCTGTCCGATGCTGATGGCGCTCAAGTGTTCCGTCCTTGTGAAGCGTTCGGTGGATGACGGTGGTGCGGTGGGGCTCGCAGCTCCCGGAGTTCCGAGCGGTGAGGTCCGGATGTCCGCCGGCAGCCGGTCGGCGAATGCGTGGCACACTCGGGGAAGGCCTTTACCTTCTACGCGCGCGTAGAAGGATGGGTGTGACTGTAGAGGATGAGCGAGGAGGCAGCCAACGGTGGGTACGGTTGAGCGTGCCGGGGCACACGGGACGGACGGCCGCCTGGCCAACGGGAAACGGGAAGCCGAGGTGCTCGCCGTGCTCCGGGCGGCGCAGGAGCCGCTCACCCCGAGGGCCGTACGCGAACGCATGGACGGCGACTTGTCCTACAGCACTGTGGTGACCATCCTGACCCGGCTGTACGAGAAGGACGTCCTCACCCGGGTTGCGCAGGGCCGGGCCTTCGCCTACGCGCCCGCCACGGACGAGCCGGGTTTCGCGGCCCGCCGGATGCGCCAGGCCATGGAGGAGGTGCCGGACCGCGAGACGGTTCTCACGCGCTTCGTGGACGACCTGTCGAGCGGCGACGAGGCACTGCTGCGCCGGTTGCTCGGCGGCGACCTGGACTCCGGCCGGTAGGGCACGGGAACCACAATGCATCTCGCCATCTATCTGCCGTTGCTCTTCCCGCTGCTGGCGGGACCCGCCGCCCGGCCGCTCGCCGACCGGCTGGAACCGCGGCTGGCCACCTGGGTGCTGACCACGGCTTCCGTGGTGCTGGCCGCGGGCAGCACCACGGTGCTCGGCCTGCTCGCCCTCGCCGGCCTGGTGCACATCCCGAGGGTCGCCGAACTTGCCGATCTGTCACCGGCCGTGCTGGGGCGCGACGATCCGGCGTGGGTGTCGGTGGCCTGGTTCGCGGCCGCGGCGCTGCTCGCCGTCGCGGTGGTCGCGTCCCGCTTCCTGGTCCGCCGGGTACGGGCGGTGTGTGCGGCCGTCCTTGCGTCCGCGTGCTTCCCGGGCCAGGATCCGCTCGTGGTGATGGAGGAGCCGGCCGCCGACGCGTTCGCCATGCCCGGACTGCCCGGCCGCATCGTGGTGTCGACGGGCATGCTGGCCACACTCGACGACACCGAACGCGCCATCCTGTTCGCGCACGAGCGCAGCCATCTGCGCGCCCACCACTATCTTTTCGCCGCAGCCGCCCAGCTGGCGGCCGCCGCCAACCCTTTGGTGCGACCGCTGGCGGCGCAGGTCTCGTACACGGTGGAGCGCTGGGCGGACGAGGACGCCGCGGACGCGACCGGTGACCGCCGCCGGGTGGCGGTCACCGTGGGCAAGGCGGCGCTCGCGACCAAGCGCTCGGGCGGTCTGCGACGCCTGTCCTCCACGGCCCTGGGAATCCTCGGCCGCCGGGGCGGGGAGCGGGTCCGGCTGGACGGGGCGGGGCCGGTGCCCCGGCGGGTGGCCGCCCTCCTGGCCCCCGTACCGGCCGGCGGGAAGTGGCGGGCGGCAGCCACGGCCGCCTACCTCGCGGCCGCGGTCCTGTGCACCGTCGAAGCCGCCCAGGATCTGCACGAGGTTCTGGAGCGGGCCCGGGGAGGCTGAACGGTGCGCCCGTCGGACCGTCCGGTCAGCGACTGCTGAAAAGGCCGGGCAGGGTCATGGGGAGCTTGACCACACGAGTCGGCGGTTTCGGGCCCCTGTCCTGGAGTTCGGCGGCCAGTTTCCGGATCGCGGGGAGGCGGGCGAAGAGCGCCTCGCCCGGGCAGTTGGTGGCGTAGCCGTCACGATGCCCGGAGATGGCATAGAACTTGGCCGAAGTGCCTTTGGGGAAACGGCTCTTGTCATTCGTGGACGTGAGTCGCACCTTGCTGCGGGGGTCGACGCCGCGCAGGCCGAGTTTCCAGGCGGCGAGGGCCGCGATCGCATGTTCCATGGGGGCAGGCACCGCCGTCCCCGGCCCGAAGGTGCCGATCGCCGCGATCCCTGCGGTGCCACGGTTGAACCCGATGGTGTGGGATCCGACAACGGGGCGGTCGGCGCCGCCGGCACGGCCTTCGTAGATGGTGCCGCATCGGTCGACGAGGAAGTTGTAGCCGATGTCTCCCCATTGCTGGTCGTGGGTCTGGCCCGTGTAGAGATTGCGCAGGGTACGCGGCACGTCCGCGCAGTCGTATCCATTGGGGGTGTCGGTGTGGTGGATGAAGATCGCCGTGACACCGTCCGCATAGTGGGCGTAGCGGTCGCGCTGCGTCTCGTCGGCCCGCCACTGCGCACGGGACACGATGGTGGGCCGAAGCGCCGCATGGGGGAAGGTCACGGACATCGTCCGGAGAGCACGGACCGAACGGGCGGAATCGGCAGCCGGTCCCCCGAAGACTCCGGTCCGCAGCCCCGAAGCAGATCGTCCCGCCGCCCCGCCGCCCCCGGTACCGGCCGTCGTCATCCCGGCCAGTGCCGCCACCAGCGGAACTGCCACCACGGAAGCTTTGACACACGGCGATATGCGGTACAGACGCACAGGAACCTTCCTTCACTGTCGCCGAGCGGCCGGCGAGGTGCGTACCTCGACAGCTTTGCCGCAGATGGTTCGCCGTGCGCGCCGGACTACTGCAGACAGGCGACCGTGGCAGGGGTGTGACGCGCCTGCTGCGGGCGGCGGCCATCGGCAGCCGGAGGGCGCACTGCCGGTACGGCCCGGCACCCGGATGGACGCGTTGCTCGCTCTGTTCGGCCTGGTGAACAGCCCTCCTCACGCGTCCCTGTGCCGGCCGAGGGTCTGGCACAGGAGTGCTCGGCAGTACACAGGAGGCGGAGCCCCCGGCGGAACGGCTCGTCCGTCAGGGCGAGTCGTTCGGCTTCGGGAGCTCCGCCGTCCGTTCGGTAAGCCGTGCGCGCCGTCGCGTCAGCCGGCCTTCTTGACGAACTCGGTGGTGTACGTCTTGTCGAGGTCGACCTCGGCGTTCTTCAGGTTCGGGTTGAAGGCCTTCAGAACCCGCTCGACGGTGGCGGGGCCGTCGGCCGGCATGACACCGTCCGTGGTGAACATGGGCAGCGTGTTCTTGATGGCCTGGGCATAGAGCGCCGTGCCACCGCCCTGCGCGTAGTCGGCGGGCATCTTGGCCGCGATCTCGTCCGCACTGTGCGTGGACATCCACTTCAGAGTCTTGACGAAGGCGTTGGCCAGCTTCTGGACGGTGTCCTTGTGGCTGTTGACCCACTCGGTCTGCATGTAGAGGCTGGAGGACGGGTAGAGCCCGCCGAGCGCCTGCCGGGACCCTTCGGGGGTCCGCATGTCGATGAGGATCTTGCCGAGCTTCTTGTCCAGGATGGTGGCGACGGTCGGGTCGGTGGTCATACCGCCCTGGATGGAGCCTTGCTGAAGAGCGGAGATGAAGGTCTGTCCCGCCCCCACCGCGACCGGCGTGAACTGGCTGGTCTGCACACCGTTGTTGACGGCGAGGTACTTCGTCAGGAAGTCGGTCGAGGAGCCGATGCCCGTCACGCCGAGCTTCCTGCCCTTGAAGTCCTTCGGCGACTTGATGTCGTCCGCTGCCTGGTTGGAGACGATCTCGACCTCACCCGGGGCCTGTGAGAACTGGACGACCGACTCGACCTGCTTGCCCTTCACCTGGAGGTCGAGGGTGTGGTCGTAGAAGCCCACCGTGCCCTGCACATCACCGGAGACCAGGGCCGTCTCGGCCTGAACACCTGCGGGCTCGGTCAGGAGCTGGACCGACACGCCTTCGTCCTTGAAGTAGCCCAGTCGTTCGGTGAGCATCGCGGGCAGGTAGATGACCTTGTCGAGGCCCCCCACCATGATCTTGACCTTGTCGTTCTTGCCGTCGGAGGCGGAGGTGGAGTTGTCACCACAGGCGGTCAGCGTGGTCAGGGCGAGTGCGCCGGCGACGGCGACAGCCGGAATCCGGGTGAATGTACGCATCTGGTTCACGTCCTTGTGAAAAAACAATCGGATGTTCGGATGGCTGGCAGACAAACTCGGGGCGTCAGCGTGCGGCTTCGGCGTCAGCCGGCTTCCAGCGGAAGAGCCGCTTCTCGAGGAAGGTCAACAGGCCTTCGGCCAGCAGCGCGACGACCGCGAGGATGACCATGGCGGCGTAGACACCGGCGGCGTTGAAGGTGCCCTGGGAAGCGGCGACCAGCAGCCCGAGCCCCTTGGTGGCACCGATGTACTCGCCGACGATGGCTCCGATGAGCGCGAAGCCGAAGCTCACGTGCAGGCTGGTGAAGATCCACGACGTGGCCGAGGGAATAACCACCTGGAAGGTGACCTGGCGATTGCTGGCTCCCAGAATGCGGGAGTTGGCGACGAGGTTGCGGTCCACCTCCCTGGCGCCCTGGAAGGCGTTGAAGAAGACGGGGAAGAAGACCAGGACGACGGCGGAGGCCACCTTCGAGGCCGGGCCGAGGCCGAACCAGATCAGGAAGATCGGGGCGAGCACGATGCGCGGCAGGGCGTTGAGCACCTTGATGTACGGGCCGAGGACATCGGCGGCGAAGCGGATGCGGCCCAGCGCGATACCGAGCAGCACACCGGCGATCACACCGATGACCCAGCCGAGCAGTGCTTCGTAGAGCGTGTACCAGATCTGCTCCCACAGAGAGCCCTGGGCGGTGCCGTCGACGACCCAGGCGCGGATCTGGTCCCAGATCTTCGAGGGCATGGAGAAGTTGAACGGATCGATGACCGCGGTCCGCGCCAGCCACTCCCACAGTCCGACGACCGCGAAGAGCAGGGCGACCCGGCTGCCGAGCACCAGGAGCCTGCGGTTGCGGGTGGCCCGCGCCCGGGCCCGGGTCCGCTCGGTCTTGGTGACGGTGGCGTTCGCGGTGATGGTTTCAGGCGACATCGAGGGCACCCCTCTCGCGGGTGATGCGGACCTCTTCGCCGAGCGAGGACCAGATCTCCCGGTAGATCTCGAGGAAACGGGGCTCCAGACGGACCTGTTCCACCTTGCGGGGGCGGGGCAGATCGATCTCGAAGACCTCCTTGACGGTGGCCGGCCCCGCAGTCATGACCACGACCTTGTCGGCCAGCGCGATGGACTCCTCCAGGTCATGGGTGACGAAGACGACGGAGGCGCCGGTCCCGGCCCACAACTCCAGCAGTTCGTCCGACATCAGGGCCCGGGTCTGCACATCGAGTGCGGAGAAGGGCTCGTCCATGAGCAGGATCTCGGGGTCGTTGACGAAGGTGGCCGCGAGTGCGACACGCTTGCGCTGGCCGCCGGAGAGCTGGTGCGGATAGCGGTCCTCGAAGGAGGAGAGGCCGACCCGGGCCAGCCACTCCCGGGCGCGCTCCTTCGCCTCGGGCTTCGGCACGCCCCGGAAGCGGGGGCCCGCCATCACGTTGGACAGCACAGTGCGCCAGGGGAAGACGGCGTCCTGCTGGAAGACGAATCCGACCTTGTCGCCGATGCCGCGCACCGGCTCACCGGCCACCAGCACCTCTCCCTCGGTCGGCTCCTCCAGGCCGCTGACCAGTGTCAGTGTCGTCGACTTGCCGCATCCGGTGGGTCCTACCACGGCGACGAACTCACCGCGCCCGATCGTGAGGTCCAGATCCCGTACGGCGGTGTGGAGCGCCCCCGACGGAGTCCGGAACGCTTTGCTCGCCCCCCGCAACTCGATGGCGGGGCTCGTTTCGCTGTTCATGAGGCGGGACGCTAGGTGCGGCCCGGGCACCACGGCACCCTTGCGCTCACAACTCCTGCTTCTGCCCATAACCTGCGGTTCTGCTCGTTCTGCTCACGCGGACAGAACGAATGCGCAACGAGGGCTGGTCAGAAGCGGCAGCGGCATTTACGTTGCGTTCACAGACGGCAAAACGGAGCACCCAATTCCAAGGCGACGGAAGGCAGAGGGCGAGCGCATGCGGATTCACTGGCCCCGCCGTGTCTTCGCCCAGGTCCTCCTCACACAAGTGGCCATCACGACCGGGGTGGTCATGCTCGTCACCGGCCTCTTCCTCGCCCCTCTCAGCCACCAGCTCGACGACCAGGCGATGCGTCAGGCGCTGTCCATCGCCCAGACGACTGCGGCCGAACCCGAACTGGTACACAATCTGACGACCACCGAGCCCAGCCCCGGCGGCCCGGTACAGGCCGAGGCCGAACGGATCCGGCGGGCCACCGGGGCCCTCTACATCGTGGTCATGGACACCCGCGGGGTCCGCTGGTCGCACACCGACACCGACCAGATCAGCAAGCACGTCTCCACCGATCCCAGCACAGCCCTGGCCGGCCGGGAGATCATGCAGATCGACGACGGAACCCTGGGCCGCTCGGCACGCGCCAAGGTCCCCCTCCGCGACGGGCACGGGACCATCGTCGGCGCCGTATCGGTGGGCATCGCCTACGACAGCGTCCGCGAGCGGCTGCTCGGAACCATTCCCGGACTTCTGCTCTACTCGGGAACCGCTCTCGCCGCAGGCGTGCTGGCCGCCCTGGCCGTCTCGCGACGCCTGCAACGCAGCACCCACGGGCTCGCCTTCGCCGACATCTCCGCGCTGCTGGACGAGCGCGAGGCCATGCTGCACAGCATTCGCGAAGCGGTGCTCGCCCTCGACGCCGGCGGGCGGATCCGGCTGCTGAACGACGAGGCGCAGCGCCTTCTCGAGGTGACGCCGGACGCCGTCGGCCGCGCGCTGAGCGAGGTACTGCCCCCGGGCCGTACGACCGACGTGCTGGCAGGACAGGTCGACGGCACGGACCTGCTCACCGTCTGCAGGGGTCGCGTACTGATCGCCAACCGCATGCCGACCGGTGACGGCGGAGCCGTGGTCACCCTGCGTGATCGCACCGAACTGGAGCTGCTCGGCCGCGAACTGGACACCACACACGGCCTGCTCGACGCGCTCCGTGCCCAGGACCACGAACACGCCAACCGGCTCCACACCCTCCTCGGGCTGCTGGAGCTCGGCAGACACGATGCGGCGGTGGAATTCGTCGCCGAGGTCGCCCACGGCCACCGGGCATCGGCGGAGCAGGTAGCGGAACGCGTCAACGATCCGCTGCTGTCCGCACTGCTGGTGGGCAAGTCGGCCATCGCGGCGGAGCGGGGCGCATCCTTGCGCATCTCCCCGCACACCCGGCTGCCCGACGTGGTGGTGGACCCGCGCGATCTGGTGACCGTCCTGGGCAACCTGATCGACAACGCACTGGACGTCGCCACCCTCATCGAGGTGGAGCTCCTCGCGGAAGGCACCACAGCGGTCCTGCGGGTCAGCGACAACGGTCCGGGCGTGGCTCCCGAGATGCGCGAACAGATTTTCACCGAGGGCTGGTCCACCAAGGAGTCCCCCGCGCATCGGGACCGTGGACTCGGTCTGGCGCTGGTGCGCCGTCTCGCGGAGCGTTACGGCGGCGTCGCCCGCGTCGGTGCCAGGGCCGGCGGTGGCGCGGTCTTCACCGTTGTCCTGCCCGAGACACTCGCCGTCCGGCAGTTGACCGAAGTGGGAGAGTTGCAGTGATCGACGTTCTGGTGGTGGACGACGACTTCCGGGTGGCCGAGATCAACGCGGCGTACGTGGCCAAGGTGCCCGGCTTCCGTGTCGTCTCACGCGCGCACACCGCCGCACAGGCGCTGTCCCTTCTGGAGCGCAACCATGTCGACCTCGTACTTCTCGATCACTATCTTCCCGACGAGACGGGACTGACGCTGGTACGTCGGCTGCGCCAGCTCGGCCATGCGGCAGACGTGATCATGGTGACGGCGGCTCGTGACGTCACCACGGTGCAGACCGCCATGCGGTACGGCGCCCTGCAGTACCTCGTCAAACCGTTCAGCTTCGCCGGTCTGCGGTCGAAGCTGGAGAGTTACGCGGCCCTGCGGCGCACCCTCGAAGGCGTGGGCGGCGGCCGGGGCGAGGCCGGGCAGGAACAGGTCGACCAGATCTTCGGGGCGCTTCGCACTCCGGAGGCGGCCGGCACGGCCGGGCTGCCCAAGGGGCACTCCGCACCCACCGCCGACGTCATCCGCCACGTCCTGTCGGCGGCCGACGAACCGCTGTCCGCACACGAGGTCGCCGTCCGCGCCGGGTTGAGCCGCTCCACCGCCCAGCGCTACCTCAAGTATCTGGAGAGCGCGGGCCGCATCAGTCTCAGCCTCAAGTACGGCGACACCGGCCGTCCGGAACACCGCTACGCGTGGGCCAAGGCCGACTGAGGGCCAAGGGGCGCCGGAGGCCTCCGGCGTGCCGACGGCACCCGAGGTCCGGCGCACCCCGTGCCCGATCGCGTCCCGGTCCGAGGAGTCCCGGGCCGGCTAAGGACGCTCGAGCCAGCCCCGGACGAATGCCGCCTGGCCGGCATGCTGCAGGTCGTCCGCGATGACGCTGATCAGCCGGACACCCAGAGTGACCGGCGGCGACCACGCCTCGTCCACGATGCGGTCCAGGGATCTGCCGTTGAGCCCACGGATGAAGCCGATGCTCTGCTCGTGGACGGCGTCGTGGTATCCGAGCAGCAGCTCCGGCGAGCCCACCCGCACGGCCGCGACCTCCGCGCTGGTGTGTCCGTAGCCGGTGGCTCCCTTCTCGAAGGGAAGGTCGTAGCGGGAGGCCCAGTCCTGGGAGATCCAGATCTGCTCGACACCGGCCGCGTCCGAGACATGGTCGTCCTGAACCCGGGTGAGGTGCCAGACCAGCCAGGCGATCGAATTCGCGCCTTCGTCGAGCCGCACGTGCAGGTCGTCGACGGTGAGACCCTCGACCGCCGCGTGCACCGATTCCTGGATGCGTGTGAAGGCATCCATCAAAAGGTCTGCGCTGTTCATGCGATCACCATCGCCGCTCCCCCACCGGGGTTCTGCCACCGACACGCGCCGCACACCCCGTCCGCCCCTGGGACCGACGCACGCAGCCGGCCGGCGCAGACCGCCCGTCAGCAGTGCCGCCCGTACCGGCGACGAGGACACCGGTTCGCACCGCCGCCACCGTGTGGATCCGCGCACAGGAAGCCGATTCCCATGCCGAGCAACCAGGTGTCCTTGGCCAGCGGGATGCCGTTCGGGGTCGGGCACAGACTGCCGGGCTCCCGCATTCCGGGAAGCCGGAGGTACAGGCCGACCAGTCCCGCGGAGAACCCGGTCAGTGCCAGTCCGGCCAGACGGGTCGGAACGAAGGGAACGAGCAGCGCTCCGCCGACCGCGATCTCCGAGCACGCGAGCAGCCGGGTGAAGCGCTGTGCGTCCATCTTCTTCAGGAACGGATAGGCGGCGCAGGCCATGCCGTGCACGCCGGCGGCCGTCTCCTCGTCCGCCCTCAGTTTGCCCAGCCCCGAGTGCAGAAAGAATGCACCGGTGGCCAGGCGCGGAGCCACGTCGCGGGCTTCGAGTCTCACTGCCATGGGAGCCTCCGTCGATCCGGTACCGGGCCCCTCGTCGGCCTCCGTCAGAAGGCCCCGGGGCGTTTTGCGGAGAGCACCGGGGGAAGCCGCTCTCAGGGACGCGGTCCTCATCGGCCTCGACCACCTCTGCGCCGATGATCTGCAACGAGAACACCGTGCAGTGCAGGACCGTGCCATACGGGTACGTACCGCCACCGGCACCGAGCACGAGTTGACGGCCTCCGTACGTGCCGGGACTCCGCGCTCGGTCCGCCCCGGCATCTACGGAGGTCCTACGCCCCGCCACCGCCATCCGACCCGGGAGCGTCAGGCCGTTGCGACGCGGCTTCCGGGTCGGCGGTCACTCTTCGCGTTCGTATTCGGCTTGGGCTACTTGTTCGAGCAGATCCTTCTGCGCGGAGCTGTAGATGTCGCGGACCAGCCGTTGGGCGGTCTCCGGCTTGATGCCGTCGCTGTTCTTCACAAGCTCCTTGGTCCAGGTGTCCACGGATTTTTCCATGTCGACCTTGCGGTCGCCGTGCATGACGGCCTCCCTATGATGCCGCACCGGGATAGAGGATCTGTAGGGGAGCACTCGGCTGCACAGCCCCTTACTCATGGCGGGCAGGGCAGCCGCGTTCGGCGCGGCATGTGTCGCTCATGCTCTCGCCTCCATCCTCCTGGGCCCAGGGCTGCTCGCAACCCGGGCCGGTCGCCCCGGACCGCGCGGCCTTGGCCCTACGAGCACGTCTCACCGCGACACGCGGGACACCCGGTTACCGCTTACTATGGCGTGGCGGGTGTATGGGATTTCGGGTGCGGACCGCTCATGTGTGCGGCACCCCGGACCGGACATCCAGCGAGAAGCACCCCATACCGGAAACCCCGGCCCGATTCCGACGGGCCGGGGTTTCCGTACTGCGGGGGTGGTTCTTGCTGTTACCTCTTGTCGTGTCGGTCTTCGATTACCGGCCGCCGCCGCCGCCGAAGCCGCCGCCGCCGCCGCCACCGAAGCCGCCACCGCCGCCACCGTAACCGCCGTCGTCGTAACCGCCGCCGCCGTAGCCGCCGCCATAGCCGCCGAAGTAGTGGTCCTTGACCACTCGGAAGCTGGCTACGACGCCGTTACGGACCTTTACGCCGCCGTGGACGAAGCGGGTCTTGACGCCGGTGCTGGTGCTCCACGGGCCGACCGTGGCGACGGGGGCACCGTTGTCGCAGGTGGCACCGCGGAAGACCTCAACGGTGTGCCGGCTGTCGTTGCGGACGTTGAAGGACTTGGAGCCCAGGCCGCTGACGACCGTGATGCAGCCGTCGGGGTGGGCGGAGTAGGAGCGCTCGTTGAGGAAGATTCGCCCCTCATAGTGGTAGCCACCGCCACCGCCACCGCCGTAGCCACCACCTCCACCCCTGCCCTCGTTGCCCTTGCCTTCGTTACCCTTTCCGCTGTCGCCACCGAGGGGAGTCTCGGCGGAGCCGGCCTGCTGGACGGAGGGGGCGGCCTGAGTGGTGGATCCAGCAGCCGCGTAGCTGATGCCGGTGGCGGCGAGGGCCGCGGCACCTACTGCGGCGGCAGTCACTGCGAAGGTACGCGTAGTCATGTCACTTCTCTCTGTCTCAGAGACATCGGCTGTTCTGCCGATCTGCGGACGAACATACCGATAATCCTTTTATCTCCAATAACGGACACGCCGAAGATGTCGCAGAAAGAATTGACCGAACATGCGGGCGATGCGTGCCGCATGTCGCGTGACGGCCCGGCATCCGGCGCATTCCCCTGACGCCTTCTCACCACCCCATGCGGTTGCCAGATGTGCGCTCGTCCTGTCGCGTCCACGTGTCCGACGCAGTCGCCCGCCCTCACCGACCGGAGCGGCGCCGGCGCAACAGCCGGCCGGACCGCCCGATCCGCGGCGCCGCCGCGGCGTGCATCGCCCGCTCACGGCACTGACCGCAGGCCGTATCCCAGCGACAGTCACGCACCCCCTCGCACCCCGTGGTCTCAGGGGCGTGGTGTGCCCATCGCCAGCCGGTGCAGTCGGGCCTCGCCGAAGCCGTTGGTCCCCCACAACTGGGTTTCGCACAGATGCAGTTGTGGATCCGTGGGGGTGAACGGCGGAACGGTGACCCGGATGTTGCCGAAGAAGGCGAGGGCAGGTGGGGCAGCCCCGATGTCCACCCGCGGTTCCCCGAGCGCGGCGGCGCCGGTCGACCGCAGACGGACGTGGTTCCAGATACCGGCGGACCGGTCGTGCACGGCATCCGGTCCCGAACTCCAGCCAGCCACAACGGTCGAGGCCGGTGCCGGAGCCACGCGGCAGCCGCAAGCAACGCCCGTACCACCAGGAGCGATGCAACAGGGCGTCCGGAACACGCGGTCAGCCCGTTGGCCGGCGCACCTGTATTACCTCGCGGTGGATGGCCCATGCGTCCGCCACCGGTCCCACGTGCCCGAGCTTGTCCGGGTTGATCACCGAGCGGATCGCCTGGATCTGTCCGTCGAATACATCGAGGGCCAGGGTATGAAGCACGTTGCCGTCCCGGTCGCGGAAGATCGCGCCCGGCTGGCCGTTGACCTCGTGCGGCTCGAACGTCACGTCGATCCGGGCCAGCCGGGGGAATACGAAGGAAAGCAGCCGGGCCACACGCTCGACGCCGATGACGGCCCTGGCCAGCTGCGGAGCCTTGCCGCCGCCGTCGCCGACCATCGACACGTCGGCTGCGAGCAGTTCCTGCAGGCCGGCGACGTCGCCTTCGCGGAGGGCGTCGAAGAACCGCGACGCCAGCTCCTCCCGCTCTTTGCGGGCCGCCTCGAAGCGCGGCCGCCCGGCCTCCATATGCCGCCGCGCCCGCACCAGCAACTGCCGGCAAGCCGCCTCGGACCGCCCGACCGCCGTCGCGACCTCGTCGAACCCGAAGCCGAACACCTGCCGCAGCACAAACACCGCCCGCTCCAGTGGGCTGAGCCGCTCCAGCAGAAGCAGCGCCGCCATCGACACCGAGTCGGCCAGCTCCACCGACCGCGCGGGGTCCTGATACGGATCGCTCAGCAGCGGTTCGGGAAACCACGGGCCCACGTATTCCTCCCGCCGCACCCGGGCAGAACGCAGCACATCGATCGAGATCCGCGTCACCGCGGCCGACAGAAAGGCCTTCGTCGACGACGGCCGGGTCGCCGAGCCGTCGAAGCGCAGCCACGTCTCCTGCACCGCATCCTCGGCCTCACCCACACTGCCCAGAATCCGATAGGCAATCGAAAACAGCAGCGGCCGCAGCTTCTCGAAATCCTCGACCTTGCTCACGCCAACTCCCCTCCCTCTGAGGCCTTCCCGCCTGGCCGCACTCGTCGGCACAGGCAGCTACGTGTGCTCAGCTGGACCGCCCGGGGCCGGATCAATGCCCCCTGGGCCGGTGGCCCGGAGCCCGCAGCCCGACCCTGCAGCCGGGCCTGCCCGGTGATCCAGGATCGCAACGCGGGCGGAGGAGCGTGTCGATGACGAGGTGGATGCCGCGGGCCGCGATGTCGCGTGCCACCTCGCACGGGTCGAGCGGCCCGCAGACCCCGGGCCAGTTGCTGATGCCGTTCAGTGGAACTGCCCGGGCTCGTAGGTGCCGGCCGGCTGCCGGGTGATGACGTTCAGCCGGTTGACCATGTTCATGAAGGAGACCAGGACCACCAGGGCGGTGAGCTGCTCCTCGTCGTAGTGCTTGGCGGCATACGCCCACACCTCGTCAGTGACCCCGCCGGCCGCATCCGCAACCCTGGTCCCCTCCTCCGCCAGCCCCAGCGCGGCGCGTTCGGCCTCGGTGAAAACCGTGGCCTCCCGCCACGCCGCCACCAGGTTGAGCCGCACCGGGGTCTCGCCGGCAGCGGCGGCCTCCTTGGTGTGCATGTCGATGCAGACGGCACAGCCGTTGATCTGGCTCACGCGCAGCGCCACCAGCTCCTGAGTCGCGGCCGGCAGCGGCGACTCCTTGAGCGCCTTGCCCGCCGACATGACGTACTTGAGGGCCTTGCCGGCGGTCGGGCCGGCGAAGTAGTCCAGTCGCGCGTCCATGGTGTGCTCCTCTGCGGTCGTCAGTGGCTACACCTCCTGAGACGGGGTAGCCCGAACCCCTGTGACATGGATGAATGTGACCTGCGTCTCCCGGCGGTCGGCGCACGTCTGCCGACGAGTTCGCCGTCACGCGCCCCACCGTCCACGACACCTCGACAAATCCCTGCCCCGGCAGGCATTCAGCCGTGGCAGCGACGCCGCGAGCTCTCGCCGCGGACCATGCAGACGCCGACCTATGAGGGTGCACGCCGACAAGGGCCGGCCTTCGCCGGCGCAGCAGTGGCCTTCATCTGCCAACTCCGCCTTGCCGCGGGTTGAGTTGCCTCAGCGTGCGCCCTCGTCCCTTCTTCACCATCTGTTCCACTGGCGGATCCTCCCAACCGCCTCCCTCCTGCACGGAGTGGTGCGCCGATCACAGTGCAGGATTCCTGATCCCGGAACGAGATGGAAATGTCATGGCCATGCAAAATTTGCCATCAACGATCTACCCGCATAGACCTCGTGGCGTCATCCTGGTTCCGCACCCTCGACCGCACCTCCGGCAGGTTCCCCGTCCCGGGGAGTCGTGACACCGTAGGCGCACCCCCGCACGTCGCCGTCAGATGTCCCATGTGACAGGAGAGGACGAGTAAATGAGGATCGTGACAAAGGCGTTGGCCACGGCGGCTGCCGCCGCTGCGCTGACAGTGGGGGGCCAGTTGCCGACCCAGGCGGTGGTGGTTCCCGAGCACGCGGTGATCGTGTGCCAGAGCGCGAGTTTCTACGCGAACTATGACAGCTCCTCAGGGCCTTCCGGACTGGTCCGGGTTCTGTCGTACGGCGACAAGGTCGGCCACACCCGCGGCGCCCACCCCGTCTACAACGGCTGGGCCGCCACCTTCGACTTCGGCCCGAACGACTGGGGCTACGTCCGCCAGGAGTGCCTCGGCGGCTACGGCTCCTGGTAGATCGCCGCGCCCCTACCGCACTGCCCCTCGCACACCGATCTCACGGAAGGAACGGTCATGCCCGCACTCCGAACCGCCCGAACAGCCGTGACCGCGGCGGCTCTGGCAGCAGGCCTGCTGCTGGCCGCGGCACCGGCCCAGGCCGCCAACGGCACCGTCGGACAGCGCGAAACCGTATGCGCCCAGGACCTGTTCGTGCGCACCGATCCGGGCGGCGCCTGGATGGGGACCCTCTACAAGGGCCAGACCTTCACCGTGGAGAGCAAGCAGAGTGGCTGGGCCTACGGGTTCGCCTACGGCGACATCAACCGCCACGGATGGGTCCAGGACGGCTGGTTCTGCTGACCACGGTCCGACGGTCGCTTCCCGCCCCGGGGCCGGCAGGAACCTGACCGTCACCGGAGCGGGTACCGTACCTGCCGTCATGGCCGGATGATCGTGTTCATGTCCGCAGCCGTTCCGGACCGCCCCCGGAAGACGATTCCGTCCTGGGCCCTTGTCGGCCGGCAGGACAAAACGATCAACCCGGACCAGGAACGCTTCCAGGCCGAGCGTGCCGGTTCGCACACGGTGGAGATCGACTCCTGCCATGTGTCGCTGATCGCGCACCCCGACGCTGTCGCCGACCTGATCCTCCAGGCGGCCGAGGCGTCCCGCTCCGCAGCCGCGACGTCCCTCGCGACCACCGGGTCCGCGGACGGCGCACGCGCCGAGGCCGGCATCGCCGGAGCCTCTCTGGTCGCAGGCGTCGGTGCCGTGCTCCTCGGCCGCCGACTGCGACGCCACTCCCGCTGACATCAGGCGCCCGGCAGCTCCTGTTCGGCCCAGATGGTCTTGCCGGCCTCCTCGTACCGCGTGCCCCAGTGCCGTGCAAGGGAGGCCACGAGGAACAGGCCGCGTCCGCCCTCGTCCTGGAGGCGGGCATGGCGCAGGTGCGGGGCGGTGTCGGCGTCGTCGGAGACCTCCACGGTCAGCGTACGGTCGAGAATCAGACGCAGCCGAATGGGGCCCGTCGCATGGTGGATCACGTTGGTGGCGAGTTCGCTGACCACCAGGTCGGTGAAGGGGGTTTGTTCTTCCAGCCCCCAGTGCTCCAGCCGGTCGCGCGCCGCTCTCCGGGCCTTGCTGACCGAGAGCGGCTCGGGCGGGAAGGTCCAGGAGGAGATGTGGTCCGGGTCGAGGCAGCGGGTCCTGGCCACGAGCAGCGCCGCCCCGTCCTCCGGGGTGCCGTGCCGCACCACTTTGTAGGCGACCGAGTCGCAGATGTCCTCTGGGGCCGTCGAAGCGTCGCCCACCGTGTCCCACAGGCGGCTGAGGCGGGCGTCGGCCTCGGCCGGATGGCGGCCCGTGCTGCCGTCCGAGTAGAGGGACAGCAGACTTCCGGCACGCAGTTCGGTGAGGAAGAGTTCGTACGGTACGCCCCGGCCGAGCGGTGCCCCCCGCGGCACCTCCAGCCTGCTCACCACGCCCTCGGGGCTGGTGAGGAGAGGGCTGTCGTGTCCCGCTGAAGCTGCCGTGCACCGCCGGGTGATCGGGTCGTACATCAGGTACAGGCATGAAGCGGTGAACGGCGGACGCCCGTGGTGCAGGGTCACCGGATCCGCATTCTGCTCGCGCGCCATTCTCTGGGCGGCGTCGTCGAGGTGCGTCAGGAGCTCGTCGGGAGGCAGATCCATCGCGGCAAGGGTTGAGGCGGCGGTGCGCAGCCGCCCCATGGCCACGGACGCCTGGAGCCCCTCCCCGGGGACGTACCCGATCACCAGGCCGACCCTGCAGCTGGACAGCGGGAGGACGTCGAACCAGTGGGCGCCGTAACGCCCGGGCCGATAGCAGTGGGAGGACTCCAGCGCCGCCGTCTCGGGCGGTATGCGCGGCAGCAGGCTGCGCTGCAGCGTCGTGGCGACCGTGTGCTCGCGGACGAAACGGCGCGCGTTGTCGATGCACACCGCCGTGCAGCCGGCGAGTTGCAGGGCCAGTGACATGTCCTCCTTGTCGAAGGTCCGGTGGTGGGAGCCGCCCCGGTAGAAACTGGCCAGGCCCAGCACGAGCCCGTGCACGGTCAGCGGCGCCACGATGAGCGACTGCACGTCCGACCGGGCGATGAACTCGGCGCGCGTCGGGTCGTTCAGCAGCCATCCGCCGGCCGAGGACATCGATTCGACCAGCCGCGGCCGCAGATCGGCCAGTGCCTGCGTGTACGGCGTGGGGGATGCGAAGTGGCTGGGCGCGCCCACCGGGTAGGCGCCGTAGCGCCCCTCACCCGCCTTGAACGCGGCGCGCCGCATCGGCAACCGGACTGCGACCGGGCCCACGGGGGCGTCCCCGGTGAGCACGGACTCCAGCAGGTCGACCGCGACGGCGTCGGCGAAGCCGGGGACCGCCATCTCGACGAGTTCCTGTGCGGTCCGCAGCGCGTCCAGGGAGCTGCCGATCCGGGAGCGCGCGATGTTCAGAAGATCCAGTTCCTTCTGTCTGCGGACCTCCTCCGTGACGTCGTGGAGCATGGCGGCAGCGCCGATGGACCGGCCGTGGTCCTCCAAGGGATACCCGGTGACGACGAACTCGTGCCGGTGCTCCGGATCGGTGGCCGGATACGCGGACATCCGGCGATCGACCACTGCGGCACCGGTCTCCACTACTTCGCGCATGATCGGCGAGAGCGGGAGTCCGGAATCCAGGTCCTGGACACCGACCCCGATCACCCGATCCGAGGGCAGACCACGCAGGGCCAGGATGACGGGGTTGGCCCGGACGATGCGCAGGTCCGCGTCGTAGACCTCGAGACCGGCCCTGGCGTGATCGAAAAGGGCCCTCTCGACGTTGCCCGCTCCGTCCGGCGCGTTTGTGCCGGTCATGGGCCGGATCGCCGGTGTCGTCGTTCACACGGCATGGTCGACTCCGTTTCTCATCGACATAGACCAGTTAACCCACCGATCGGCCCACCTCACCACCGGGAGCGCCGGCCCGCGGGCGGTGGCGCGGTGTCCGGTCTCCGCGACGTCCGGGCCCCACGGACCAACGTCCGGTCCCTCGGACCTGTCGCCGAGCCTGGCCTGGCGGAAATCATGTGAAGCCTGTGGTGGTGGCAGGTGATCACGACACCCCCGGTGCACGGCCTCGCACCGTGCGGGGGTCACGAGGGTGGCGAACCGATGACACGTCTCGTCAACGGACCTTCCCACCGAGTTCGGCCACCTGCGCTTCGCCACCTGCTACGACCTGCGCCAGGACCACGCGTACTACCGGCCGGCGCAGCGCTTCTGCCCCCTGCACAGGGAAGGCCCTGCCTGTCAGTTGATGATGGGTGAGGCGATGACGACGGTGACGTCAGCCGTCTCGGGGCCCGTGCGGTAGACGTGCGGGGCGTCTCCCGCGAAGGCGAGCAGATCGCCGGAATGCAGCTCCGTCGGCGCTTCAGCAGGTCCGGCGGTGAGCCGGCCGGAGGCGACGAGGAGGTGCTCGATGGTGCCGGTCGCGTGCGGTACGCCGTCCAGTTCCGTGTGCGCAGGCATCCGGAGCCGCCAGATCTCCAGGCTGTTGCCGCTGCTGATGCGGCGCAACAATTCCCTGCCCACGTCGCCGTCGGCCAGGTCCGTACCGGGTACGAGCACCGGACCTGGATCGGTGTCGCGGGCCAGCAGGTCGGTCAGCGGGATGCGCAGGGCGACCGCGAGCGCGTCCAAGGTCTCGATCGTGGGATTGCCCTTGCCGGCCTCCAGTTGCGACAGCGTGGCCTTGCTCAGTCCTGCCCGGCGGGCCAGTTCCGCGCCGGTCATGCCGCGCTGCTCACGGCGCCGACGGATCTGCGCCCCCACCGCCACCGCGGTACTGCTGGCCGGCCGCCGCTCACCCGAGGGGGCTGCCATCACCGCTCCCGGTGGGTCGCGTTGTAGGAGACACGGATCCGGCCCTTCTTGACCTTCAGCGTCGGCAGCACCACGTCGACCAGCTCACCGAGGCTGCGCACGTGCGTTCCTCCGCACGGCGCGGCATGCAGGCCGGCCACGTGCACGACACGACGCGCTTCGTCGTCGTGCTCCCAGGTGACGGGCAGATCCTGCGCGATGACCTCTGCGACCTTCTTCCGGAGCGCTTCGGTGGCCTCCTCCCGGCCTTCGGGGGTTTCCAGCCGGGCATCCGGCTCCGGCGCGGTGAACTCGATCCGTGACTGATTCGGGAAGTGGTTGTTCGCGGCCGGCACCCACCCCTGCGCCCGGCCGGCCGCCTCGACCAGATGCCCGGCCGTGTGCAGCGCGGCATGGGTCATACGCGCCGCGATGTCGATGCGGACCTTGACCGGCTGCCCTACGGACAGAGCCGGCAGGGCGTCGTCACCGGAGGCGATCGCCACGATCAGTGCGGAGTCGTGGTCCCGCACCGGCACGATCTCGTGGTCGTCCACCCAGCCTCGGTCGGCCGGCTGTCCCCCGCCCTGCGGGTGGAACAGGCAGTCCTCGACGGCCACCCACGGTGAGCCGTCCCGCTCCCCCAGGGCGATCACCCGTGTGTGGGCCCGCTCCTGGTAGGTGTCCGCGTAGTACGAGTGGACCTGCATCGCGCCTCTCCCATCGCATTGTTTGTCAAACGTTGAGTTCACTATAACGAACGCCATGTTCGAGTCCTCCTCCTGCTGCGGAGGCTGGTGCAGACAGCTTCCCCGTGACTGCTACGTCGCACCCCCGTGCACACCGGCTGCGCGGATCCATGAACTGCCCGAGGTGGCATGTGCGGTTCGAGTCGCGGGGTGAGGACGATCGAGGCCGCGTCGACCACGGCAACGACGAGGAACGGCGCCGCGTGCCCGATGCCGCAACGGTGGGTGAAGAAGACCGTGCCGATGATTCCGGCTGTCACGAAGGAGTACCGGAACACCTTGAGGCAGCGGCCGGAAGGCCTCCGGGCACGCCGACCGGCCGTCCCCCGTCCGGACCTGTCGGGCTGTGCATGTCGTGCGGTCGGCACGAGGCTGGAAGCCAGAGCAGTGGCGGGGCCGCGGACCCTGTGCGGCCGCCCCCACCGTCGAGTCGAGGAGAACCATGACTGACCAGCATGAGGAGAAAGAGCGCATCGTGGTCGGGGTGGACGGCTCGGACTCGTCGAAACAGGCCCTTCGCTGGGCCGTGCGACTGGCGGAACTCACCCATGGTGTGGTGGAGGCAGTGACCGCTTGGGACAACCCGCAGTTCCACGGCGCGCTCGGCTGGTTGCCCCCGTCGAGCAGCGACGAAGCGGCCCTGAAGGACCGGGCGCGCACAGAACTCACCCAAGCCGTGGAGGAAACCGTGGGAGCGCAGTCACCGGTGGACGTACGTATCGAGGTGCGCTACGGCACCGCCGCCGGTGTGCTGCTCGACGCTGCCCGTGACGCGGACCTGCTCGTCGTCGGCAGCCGAGGGCTCGGGGGCTTCGGCGGGCTGCTGCTCGGATCTGTCGCCCAGCACTGCACCCAGCACGCTCCCTGTCCGGTCGTCGTGGTCCGTGACAGAAAGGATTGAGCGTCCCACCGCTGGTCCGACGGAGATGACGTCGGACGCCGCCGGAACGGACAGTGATCAGCTTCCGGGCGGGCACATCTCATCGCACGTATTTCTTCGGCGCTGCGGAAGTGAGAGGCATGCACGATCCCGATCCCCCCTTCCGGCCGGTCCGCAGGCAGGACGGCTACCTGCCGCTGGAGGATCTCGGCCTCATCGGGGACGGCACGACGGCCGCGCTGGTCGGCCTGGACGGCTCCATCTCGTGGATGTGCCTTCCCCGGTTCGATGCCGAACCCCTCTTCTGCGGCTTGCTGGACCACGCACGAGGCGGGCATTTCACCCTGGCGCCGGAGGATCTGGTGGAGGCGCGACAGCGCTACGAACCCGACACCGGCGTACTGACAACCGAATTGCGCAGCCCCACCGGCCTGGTCCGCGTCTCCGATGCGCTGGCCGTGCGCTCCGGCGCCGACCTCGCTGATGACGCGCCGGCTGATCGGGCCGAACTTGTGCGTTCGGCGGTGGTGCTGGCCGGAGACGTCCGCCTGCGAGCGGACCTGGAGCCCCGTGGCGGTGGGCAGGCGCGGGCCTTGTTCAGCGGACTGGAAGTGCGGCCTTCCCGGCGGCCGGACCTGCGGCTCCACCTACGGTCCAACCGCCCCCTCAGCGGCCTGTGCAGCACACACGACCTGCAGCAGGGTGATCGCCTCGACCTCGTCCTGTCCTGGGGCCGCTTCCATCGCCACCACCGGTTCGACACCGACGCGATGCTGCGGGGAACCGCTGACGCGTGGCGCCGCTGGATGACGCACATGGACTACAGCGGTCCTGAGGAGCCCTTGGTCAGGCGCGCCGCGATCACGCTGAAAATGTGCGACGACTGGGCCAATGGCTCGCTGGTCGCGGCGCCCACGTCCTCCTTGCCCGCGCCGATCGGCGGCATCCGCAACTGGGACTACCGCTACGCCTGGATCCGCGATGCCGCCTACGCCGTGTTCGCCCTGCGCCGCATCGGCTTCCGTGGCGAGGCCGACGCCTTCCTCGGCTGGGTACTCGATGCCTTCGAGTACAGCGGACGGCCCCGGATCATGTACGGCCTCAACGGCACTCCGGTGCCGGACGAGGCCGAGGACGGCGAGTTGGAAGGCTACCGGCGCTCTGCCCCGGTGCGATGGGGCAATGGCGCGACCGACCAGCGCCAGCACGACGTCTACGGTGAGATCCTCGACTGCGCCGATCAGTGGCTGCTCTCCGGCGGTGAGATCCAGCCCGCGCTGTGGACCAGCCTGGCCGGGCTGGCAGACGCCGCGGGGCAGGCCTGGCACCTGCCCGACCAGGGAATCTGGGAGGTGCGCAGCGAAGGCCGGGCGTTCACGTACTCGGCCGGGATGTGCCAGGTCGCCCTGGACCGGGCCGCGGCGATCGGGGAACGGCTCAGCCTGCCCGGGCGGATCGCCGAGTGGCGTGACTCGGCCGACCGGTTGCGCCGGCTCATCCTGGAGCAGTCCTGGGACGAGGACGCCCAGACCCTGAGCGCGCACCTGGACGGCGGCGGCGCTCTGGACGCGAGCCTGCTCGCACTTCCTCTGCGCCGGGTCGTACCGGCTGATCACCCGCGGATGGTGGCGACCACCACGGCGATCGCCGAGCGTCTGTCGGCCGGCGACGGGCTGCTCTACCGCTACCTGCACACGGAGTCACCCGATGGTCTGGCAGGCGACGAGGGTGCCTTCGTGCTGTGCAGTTTCTGGCTGGTCGACAACCTGATCGGACAGGGCCGGATCGAGGAGGCGACCGAACTCTATGCCTCGTTGTGTGCCCGGGCGAGCCCGCTGGGACTGCTGTCGGAACAGATCGATCCGTCCACAGGAGCGTTCATCGGCAACTTCCCTCAGGCATTCAGCCACATCGGGATCATCGCCTCGGGCGTCAACCTCGCCCGGGCGAAGGCGGGTGCTCGGACATGATCAACCGACTCGCCGTCTCGGGGCGACAGGCGACCTCACCGCCCGATTCCTGCTGCCGGCGCTGGCAGCCCTGCGGGCGGCAGGACACCTGGGCGACCTCTTTCAGCTGACCGGCGCAAGCAGGGACGACTGGGACGACGATCGGTACCGCGCGTGGATCGCCGACCGGCTCGACCGTCATGGCGGACCCTGTCCTCAGGGCCGGCTACTACGACCACGTCTGGGCGCTCAAGGACATGGTCCAGAACCACCTTCTGCAACTGCTCTGCCGGTCGGCGGAGGATCGGTTCGGCCCAGGCGGCCACCGCGGCGTCGAGGGCCTGTTCCGGTACGACCTTCTGCAGGATCGACATGCTCTGGGCCTCGTGGGCGTCGAAGGCACGACCGGTGAGGACGAGTTCGCGTACGCGGGCCGCGCCGACTTCGCTGAGGAGACGGGGTAGCAGACCGCCCCAGGCGGTGGGCAGGCCGAGGGCGAGCTCGGGCAGCCGGAAGGTGGCGTTGTCGGCGCCGACGCGCAGATCACAGGCGAGCGCGAGGGCGAAGCCCGCGCCAATGGCTTTCCCCTGGACTTTCGCGATGGTGACGGCGGGGTTGCCGGTGAGTGCTTCGCAGCACGACGGGCTTTGGTACCGGAGGTGCGGATGCCGCTGCCGGTGGGGTCTTGGTCCAGGTGCTCGGCGATTTCGTTGCGGTCGCCGCCGAGGCAGAAGTCCGAGCCCGCGCCGGAGAGGACGATGAGCCGCAGGCCAGTATCCTGATGAACATCGTGAGGTAGCAGAGGACGTGTCCGCGGCCGCACCGTCGTCGGGGAATTGCCCGTCCCAGTGGTGTATCCAGTCGGAAAGGACGTCGTTGCCAGGGTTCGCTTTGTTGCCGCATCAGCTCGGTGGAGAAGCTGGGCAGTTCGAGGCTCGCCTCGGCGGACACCACCAGTTTGCTCTTGGTGGACAGCAGTTCCTGGGCGTGGAACTGGCGGTGCGTGAAATCCAGTATCTGAGCGTGGTGTTCGTCGGGGATGCCCAGCCAACGGCCGCCGGTGCGGATCGGCAACTGCACGCCGACGGTGGTGACGAAGTCGGCCTCACCGTCCGTGTGGAGCCGGCAGTCCAGGTCGTCGAGGAGCCGTGTGACGTGTTCTTCGACTTGGGGCCAGCCCCACCTCTTTCAGATCGCCATATCACGGCACCACAGCGGATGGCGGACAGCGGTTGCATCGCAACAGCTCCAAGTGGGCACCTACCACGCCTGACGGGGTTTCAATCGTGTTTATGATCATGCCCAGTTGAACGATCAAATGAACTACCGTACCGGAACGTGACCTCTCAACTCCCCTGTGACCAGGACCTCTCGATCGCTACAGATCTTACGCGAACCCTTTTCGGAGATCAGTTCGAAAAGGTTCATGAGCCATGGCGCAAACTCTTCGGCACCGACGCGTTCCGCTTTCAGGAAGGTCTGGCCCCGGAGGAGCGAGCGGCCCTCTCCTATCAGCGGCTGCGGCTGATCAACGAGTCTCTCGACAGCCCGGAACAGTTGGTGCTGGATGTGGAGCGGCTCACCGCTCTGCACGAGTGGGTCGGTCCCGTGGACGCGGGCCTGGGAACCGTCGCCAGCATCCACTACAACCTGTTCCTCGGGAGCCTCCTCGACCACGACGGCGACCAGCGGAACCTGCGGGCATTCACGAGCATGGAGCGCACGGGAACCTTCCTGTGCACCGAGGCGGGCCATGGAAACTCCTCCTCCCAGTTGGAGACCACGGCCACCTATGACCCAGTGAGCCGCACCTTCGACCTGCTCACGCCCACACCTGCGGCACGGAAGTTCATGCCCAACACCAGCTCCACCGGCGGTCCCAAGACTGCCGTCGTAGCCGCGCGCCTGATCACCGACGACGGCACGGACCGCGGGGTGTTCCTGTTTCTCACCCCGCTCAGCGACGCGCTCGGGGATCCTCTGCCCGGCGTGCGGATACGAAGACTGCCGCAGACCGCGACGGCCCCCGTCGATCACTGCACGACGATCTTCGAGCACGTACGGCTGCCCTACGATGCGCTGCTTCAGGCCGACCACGGGCGCCTCGCCCCGGACGGCGCATTCACCAGCACCATCGGCAGTCCCCGCAAGCGTTTCCTCAGCAGTATCGGCCGCGTCACGACTGGCAAACTCTGCATGAGCGCCTACAGCCTGGGCGTCGCACGCCACGCCGTCACCGTCGCTGTGCGCCACGCCCACACCCGCCACACCGTCGGTGTCACGGCGCGGGGAACGGTCCCGCTGTTCGCATACCGCAGCCACCACACCCCTCTCCTCGACGCCCTCGCCACCACTTACGCCGCGACCCTCCTGCACCGCATCGCGGTACAGCAATGGGCACAGACCACGGACGTCAGCTGCGAGGACGCCGAGCGCCTGGCCGCCATCGCGAAGGGATGGATCACCTGGCGCGTCCGCGAGGTCATGACCGAGTGCCGCGAGCGCTGCGGCGCGCAAGGCCTGTTCCTCGCCAACGGCATCACCGGCCAGCTCGCCGCGAACGAGGGCACGATCACCGCAGAGGGTGACAACCTTGTCATCTGGGTCAAGGCGGCCGGGGAGCTGCTTCTGGGCCACTTCACACCGAGCCAGCCCAGCGACATCCCCCCTGCGGACCGCGAGCTCACTGACGCCGCCTTCCTCCAGGACCTCCTCACCGATATCGAACGGATCTGGCACCACCGCGCCCGCACCCGCCTGCGTACAGCCGAGCCCGGCAACCCCCTCAACCGGTGGAACCAGACCGTCACGCCCGCCCTTGAACTCGTCGACTCCCACGCTTACCGCCTGGCCGCCGACGCCCTGCTGGCCGCGGCCGGGCAGGCCAGCGGTTCCAGGGCCGGTGATCTCCTGTACGGCCTGCACCGGCTGTTCACCCTGCGCCGCGTCGCCGCCCAGAGCGGGGACCTCCTCGCGGAAGGGCGGCTCACGGCCGACCAGGTCAGGCAGCTCCCCGACGCGACCGAGGCGGCCATCGCCACTCTTGCGCCGCACGCACTGACCCTCGCCGCCGGCTTCGGCGTCTCGGAAGACGTCCTACTCGACCACCCCATCACTACGAAAGGCACTGGCCAGTTGGTGTCCTAGGTGTGTTGTCTCAGGAGGTTGGTTCCACGCCATCGTCGAACGTGAGGTGCTGTGGGAGGGTGTCGGTTTCGGCCGAATCACTCCGCACCGCCGAATCATTGGTCCCGGAGTGATCCAACCATCTCGAAGATCATTTCATTAGGAGTTCTTAGGCTTATGCGGAACCGCTACCGCCGGAATCTCCCCTTCCTGCTCCCCCATGCGCGGCGGAGTATTGCTCCTGCCACATGCCCGTGCACTAAACACGGAACAGGTCGAGGAAGGTGCTCCACAGGGTCTTCTTCGCCTGCGGCCTCGCCTGCGGAGGCGTGGAAGCGGACAGCCTGGCCTGGTCGACCGCCGCGGGGCGCACTGCTTCATGGCTGACGGTGGCGGCAACTCGCGTGGCCGGGGTGGGGTTGAAGGTCACCGGCAGGGTGACCAGGGCCCGGTGGAAGGGGCCCGGGCGCCACTGCAGGCTGCGCTCGGGGACCGCGAGCTTCACGTCGGGCAGCGAGTTGAGGATCCTCTCGATCGCGGTGACGGCGATGAGCCGGGCCGGGGACTTGGCAGGACAGGCATGAGTGCCGGCGCCCCACGCCAGGTGGGCGCCCATGCTCCGTGACCGACGCGCTTCGGCAAGGCTGGGGTCGCTGTTGGCGGCGGCGAAGCTGATGACGAGTGGAGTGTTCGCATGGACGACGACCCCGCCGAGATCGACGTCCTGGAGCGGGAAGTGCGTGGCGTAGTTGGCGATGGGTGGGTTGTTCCACAGGACGTTGTCGATGGCGTCGTCGATGAGCATGCTGGCGCCGCCTGCCGGAGATTCGTCCGACAGCAGCAAAAGCAGGGCGCTGCCGATGAGATTGCGCTCGGGTTCGAGGCCGGCGCCCATCAGCATGACCAACTGGTCCTTGAGTTCCTCGTCGCGCAGGCCGGCTGGGTGCTGGATAAGCCACGTCGTTATGTCGTCGCCCGGTTCGCGCCGCTTGAGCGACACCAACTCCATGAGACAGGCCGTGATTTCTTCGCTGGCGCGCAGCGCGTCCTGGCCGTCGAACATGGCGGCCATCGACCGTGTGAGGCGGTCGCCGATGCCGGCCGGGCAGCCGAAGAGCTTGTTGAACAGCAGCAGCGGAAGCAGCTTCGCGTACTCGTTGAGAAGGTCGGCAGTGCCGCGTTCGCTGAACTGGTCGACGAGGTAGTCGGTGATCTGCTCGACATCACGCGCAATGCGGGTGAGGTTGAGCCGGTCGAGGCTCTCGGTGACGGCCTTGCGCAGTCTCAGGTGCTCGGTGCCGTCCGTGAACAGGCAGTTGGGCCGGTGGATCATCATGGGGAGCACGGGGCTGTCGAGGGCTATCCGGCCCTCGTTGAGGGCGGCCCAGCGGCGGGAGTCACGGGCGAAGACCGTGGGGCTCTGCAGCACCCGCAGCGCCGTCTCGTGCGCGGTGACCAGCGTGGCGTCCACACCGGGGGCGAGTTCGACGGGTGCGGCCGGACCGTGCTTCCGCAGCTGGTCGTAGATCCGGTTGGGGTCGGCGGCAAAGTCCTGCCCGTGCATGGGGCACCTTGCCGGCACGCCTGGTGCGGCGTCCGCTTGCTGAAAGTCCATGAGTTGGTCCTTATGAGGGCCCGGGTGCCTGACAGCCCGGGATGGCGGGGACGGGGTGGGGTTCAAGCCGCGCGGGTCAGCAGGTGCCGGACGAGCGCGATCAGGGCCTCGGCGGACGACGCCTGGTCCCGGGCGTCGCAGTACACGACCGGGGTGTCGGGGAGCAGGTCCAGTGCTTCGCGGATCTCACGCTCCGGGTACTGGCCTTGCGGGCCGAAGCTGTTGACCGCGATGGCGAATTCGAGGCCGTGCTTCTCGACGAGGTCGATGACGGGGAACGTCTCGGCGAGACGGGACGGGTCCACCAGAAGCAGCGCACCGAGCGCTCCGTGCGTCATGTCCTCCCACACCTGTACGAAGCGGTGCTGGCCCGGCGTGCCGAAGAGGTAGAGCACGAGTTCGTCGCTCAGGGTGAGGCGGCCGAAGTCCAGGGCGACGGTGGTCGTCTCCTTGTCCGGCGCGCCTTTCAGATCGTCATGGTCGACCGAAGCCTGCGTCATCTTCTCTTCGGTGCGCAGCGGGGGGATCTCCGAGAGGCTGCCGATGAACGTCGTCTTGCCCACGGCGAAGTGCCCGACAACGAGGATCTTGGCGGCGGTGGTCACCGCATCCGACACGTAGACGTTGTCAGGCGAAGCGCCTTTGGAGTCCATGCAACACCCCTTCGAGGATTGTTCTGTCGACGGCCTGGGCGGGTGGCGGCGCGGCACGGCGCAGCAGATGACCTTGTTCGAATAAATCGGTCAGCAGGAGTCTCGCGACGCCTACGGGCAGGCCCAGATGGCCGGCCACCTCGGCCACGGAGAGGTAGCCCCCCGAGCACAGCTCCCAGATGGCGCGCACCTCGGGGCTGGCCTGCGGGGGCAGTTCCCGGTCGGGGGCCAGCATGACCAGAGTGAGCAGTGACATCTCCTCCGCAGAGGGGAGCCGCCGGCCGCCGGTGATGACGTACGAGCGGACGAAGTCGCTGGTGACCGAGTTCTCCTCGGAGGGGGTCATCCCTCGATACCGGTGTTCTCACGCGGGGGCGCCGTCATCGCCTTGCCCAGCGCGGTCACCTGCTGCTGCATGCGGAAACTCATGGCTTCCATGTCGACGTCCGGGGCTGCGGCGGCAGCCATGTACGCGCCGCTTCCCGCGGCGATCACGAAGATCCAGCCGTGCTCGTATTCGAGCAGCGTCTGCCGCCACTTGCCGTTGCCGGAGCCTCCCGCGAAGGGGGCTATCGCGCGGCTCAGGGACTGCATCGAGCTCACCGCGGCGGCATAGGTCTCCGCAGCGTCACGGGTGATGTCGGTGGAACGCTCCAGCAGCAGGCCGTCGGCCGATACGAGAATCGCGTGCCGCGCACCGTTCACCTGCAGCACGTCGTTCAGCACCCACGACAGATCGGGATTCACTGGTTCTGAGGTCCTTCCGTGGTCGTTTCCCGCCCTGACTGCGTTCCGCGCTGGAACGCCCCGATGGCCCCGATGCGTGAGGCCGTCACCTCGCCGCTGAATGCCGGCTCCGAATCCGGTTCGGGCTCCGAACGGACCACCTCCACCGGCCTGCGACGCCGCTTGGGCAGGCCGCCCGCCGTCGTCCCGATCGGGCCCGAGGGCGCCGTGGGGGCCGTCGCGTCCGGCCGGTCCGAGGTCACGGCGTCCGCGTCGGCCATGTTGTCCTCCGTATCGGTCCTGACTACAGGCTCGGGCACATCCGTGGTGAGCAGGGCTTCCGGAAGGAGGATCACGGCACGTACGCCGCCGTAGGGAGAGACGGAGTCGACGGAGACCTTGAAGCCGTAGCGGGCGGCAAGCAGTCCGGCGACGGCGAACCCGAACCTGGGCGGGTTGCCGAGGCTGGTGATGTCGACCGGTGCCTGCGGCGACAGCAGGGTGGCTGCGCGGTCCTTCTCCTCCTGGCTCATTCCGAGGCCGTAGTCGTCCACGATCAGGCAGACACCGGCCGGGACGGCTTGAATGCTGATTTCGACGGGTGTGTCGGGCCGGGAGGAGTTCGTGGCGTTGGCCAGCAGCTCGGCCAGTACCACCGCTACCGGTTCGACGACCCTGCTGACGACCGAGAACGTCACCTGCGTGTGGATGCGGACCCGGTCGAAGTGACGGATACGGCCCTGAGCACTGCGGGCCACGTCGTACACGGAGGCGATGCCCTCGCGCCGCCCCAGCCAGCCGCCGCACAGCACGGCGATGCCTTGGGCACGGCGGCTGAACTGGGAGTTGGTGTGGTCGACCAGCATCAGGTCGGCCAGGACGTCCGAGTTGTCGCCGTGCTTGCCCTGCATCTGGGCTATGAAGCGCTGCTGGTCGTCGGCAAGCACCTGCAGCGTCCGCATCGCCGCTTTGAGGACCGCCTTGGTCTCCTCCGCCGCGTCCTGGCGCACCTCCGCAAGTTCGGCGGCGTGCCGGTTCTGCATGCCGAGGTCCTCGGCGGCGAGGCGATGGCGCTCTCGCTCCGCGGCTTCGAGGCCGCTTTCGAGGGCGGCGCTCTTCTTGCGGAGCGCCATGTTGGTTCTCCGTGCGCGCAACACCAATGCGGTGCCGGCGAGGAGCACAACTAGCAAGATCCACAAAAGTGGATCACTGATCAATGACGTCATGAGACTCTCTTCAAGTCGCATCACGACGGCAGCGGTTGTCAATCCGATGACCCGGCGGTGGACCGGCGGACCAAACAACCACTCCCTCGCGATGGGGCCCCGGAGACTGTCTCCCCCGTGCGCGCATGACGCGCCGTCAGCCTACTGGATTTTATGATCATTTTAGCAGTACTGGAGGGCGCCAATCCCCTTGCTTGAGCCGTTACTTGGGAATACCTGCACAGGGCACGAAGCGGACAAGACCGCGATCCTTCCCATATGAACGCACCATGGTCCTGAATCTGCGGTGAAGGGTGGGGCGCCGAGCACGGCACAGACCGGGAGCCCGCAACGGCGGCAGGGCGCCTGCACCCCTCGCCCCCTCGAAGCAGGCTTTCGGGTCGCGCACCCGACGCGAAAACCGGGCCGCCGGCAGGCTGTTCATCACCGGAGAAGCCGGAACGGCCCGTCGGACGAACCGACAGACCGTCACGAAAAGTGTCAGGAATCGAACGTGGCACGCAGCATCGGAGTCGCAGCAAACCCCCTGTGCACTCAGGAGTGGGAGGACCCGATGCACGGCCTCGGACACCGGCTCATGTCCGCGTGGGTCCCGCACCTCTCGTCGCCGGCCTCCCGCATGCGCGGGTCCGTCGACGTACTCCGGTCGTACGGGTCGACCTCGGGGCACACGACGGTGCACGCGGCGTCGTCGCTTCCCGCTGCAGCACGTACGACCGGATAGATGTACGTGACATCGGTGGTCGTCTCGACCGCACCGAGCTCATCTTCCCGGTACGTGATCCGTCCTCGTGTCCTGACCACGTTCCCGACAAGCCGCACCGCACCTTCGCCTTCTCGGAACGGCTGGGCCTCGATGCGGTCGGCGCACACGCGCGGAGCCGCGAGGACGGTGCTTCGTCCCGCTGCCCGCGGGACATCGCCGAACGGTACGAGTCCGGAGCAAGTGGCCGTCGGACTGCGGACGTCCAGGCCGGCCGCTGCCGGCCGACCTGGACGTCATGATCAGACGAGGTCGAACCGGTCGAGGTTCATCACCTTGTTCCACGCCGCGACGAAGTCGTTCACGAACTTCTCCTTCGCGTCATCGCTCGCATAGACCTCCGCGAGCGCGCGCAGCTCCGAGTTCGACCCGAAGACGAGGTCGGCGCGGCTGCCGGTCCACTTGACCTCGCCGGTCGCCACGTCGCGGCCCTCGAACGTGCTCTGGTCCTCGGACGTCGCCTTCCACGTCGTCCCCAGGTCGAGCAGGTTGGCGAAGAAGTCGTTGGTCAGCGACCCGGGGGTGGTGGTGAGGACGCCGAGCGGCGACTGCTGGTAGTTCGCGCCCAGGACACGGAGGCCACCGACGAGGACCGTCATCTCGGGCGCGCTCAGGGTCAGCAGGTTCGCCCGGTCGATCAGCAGGTACTCGGCCGGCAGCCGGTGGCCCTTCCCGAGGTGGTTGCGGAACCCGTCGGCAGCCGGCTCGAGCGCGGCGAACGACTCCACGTCGGTCTGCTCCTGCGACGCGTCCACGCGGCCCGGTGTGAAGGGGACCTCGACGTCGAAGCCGGCGTCCTTGGCGGCCTGCTCGACAGCCGCACCACCGGCGAGCACGATCAGGTCGGCGAGCGAGACCTGCTTACCGCCGGTCCCGGCAGCGTTGAAGGACTCCTGGATCCCCACCAGAGTGCGCAGCACCGTCGCCAGCTGGTCGGGGTCGTTGACCTCCCACCCGCTCTGCGGCTGGAGGCGGATGCGCGCACCGTTGGCGCCGCCGCGCTTGTCGCTGCCGCGGAAGGACGAGGCCGATGCCCACGCGGTGGACACGAGCTGGGACACCGACAGGTCCGAAGCGAGGATCCGGCTCTTGAGGGAGGCGATGTCCTCGGCGTCGATGAGCTCGTGCGTCACCTCGGGAAGGGGGTCCTGCCACAGCAGCGTCTCGGCCGGGACCTCCGGGCCGAGGTAGCGCACGATCGGGCCCATGTCGCGGTGGGTCAGCTTGAACCACGCCCGGGCGAAGGCGTCCGCGAACTCGTCGGGGTTCTCGAGGAAGCGTCGCGAGATCTGCTCGTAGGCCGGGTCGACCCGGAGCGAGAGATCGGTCGTCAGCATCGTCGGGGCGTGGCTCTTCGACGGGTCGTGGGCGTCGGGAACGGTGCCCGCCCCTGCGCTGTCCTTCGGCCGCCACTGGTTCGCACCGGCGGGGCTCTGGAACAGCTCCCACTCGTAGCCGAACAGGATCTCGAAGAAGCTGTTGTCCCAGGTAACCGGGGTGTTCGTCCAGATGCCCTCGAGACCGCTGGTGATGGCGTCGCCGCCCTTGCCGGTGCCGAAGGAGCTCTTCCAGCCGAGGCCCTGCTCCTCGAGCGAGGCGCCCTCGGGGTCGGCTCCGACGTGGTCCGCCGGCCCCGCGCCATGCGTCTTGCCGAAGGTGTGACCACCCGCGATCAGCGCGACCGTCTCCTCGTCGTTCATCGCCATCCGGCGGAACGTCTCCCGGATGTCACGGGCCGCGGCGAGCGGGTCCGGGTTGCCGTTCGGGCCCTCCGGGTTGACGTAGATGAGGCCCATCTGGACCGCGCCGAGGGGGCTCTCCAGCTCACGGTCGCCGGTGTAGCGCTCGTCGCCGAGCCAGGTGGTCTCGGGGCCCCAGTAGACGTCCTCGTCGGGCTCCCACACGTCCGCGCGGCCGCCGGCGAAGCCGAAGGTCTTGAAGCCCATCGACTCCAGGGCGACATTGCCGGTGAGGATCATGAGGTCGGCCCACGAGATGCTCTGGCCGTACTTCTTCTTGACCGGCCACAGCAGGCGGCGGGCCTTGTCGAGGTTCCCGTTGTCCGGCCAGCTGTTGAGAGGGGCGAAGCGCTGCTGCCCGGCCCCGGCGCCGCCGCGGCCGTCACTGATCCGGTAGGTGCCCGCGCTGTGCCACGCCATCCGGATCATGAACGGGCCGTAGTTGCCGAAGTCGGCCGGCCACCAGTCCTGCGAGTCTGTCAGCACCTCCGCGATGTCCCGCTTCACGGCTGCGAGGTCAAGGGACTCGAACGCCTCGGCGTAGTCGAACTCCTCGCCGAGCGGGTTGGCCACGGCAGGGTTCTTGGCCAGGATCTTCAGGTTGAGCCGATCCGGCCACCACTGGCGGTTTCCGCCGCCCTGAGTCGGGTGCGGCGCACGCCCGTGCGCGACCGGGCAGCCACCTCCGCCCTCCGTCTTCGCGTCTACGACGATTGCATCATGGTTCTCGGACATGGGAATCCTTCCGGGCTGGGCGGATCACGGTGCTCAGGCACTGCGGGCGGTGGAACAGCGGTGGAACAGTCGAGGCCCAGGCCCAAAAGATGGCCTGGCCTCGTCGATCGGGATGCCGCGGTCGTCGGACACGTGCGGGCAGAAGCCTCGCTGGCCGCACAGTCGGCGTCCGCGACGGCTCCGCACAACCGGCATGCGGCATGGTGGTGGCCGTCCCCGACTCCCCCTCGAACCGGGCCGGGCTGCCGCCCGGTTCGATGCGGCGTACGACTCGCGCCGCGGTGAGTGCGTGGGGGCCACACGCACATCGCGAAGGGAGACATCGCCCTCGCGATCGCGTGCCACGAGGGCGATCGCCTCGACACCGAAGCGGTCACCGTCCGGGACTGTCTCGAGCAGCGCAACGCGGGCGGCCCTCACCTGTAGGCCGGCACCGCACAGCGCCCCGGCAGTGGTCCCATCACGTTTCTGTCTCCTGCCGTAATGGAGTCTTCCTGTCCCTTGGCCATCACCGGAACCGATCCTACGATGGACAGAGTCTTAGTCAAGAAGAGCGCCAGACCCATATCCGATCGGAACCCGGACACCGACTGGTAAATTTCGGGCACCCACCGAACCTGAAAAGGTGAGTCGATATGAGTGACCTGCTGGAGCGACTACGTGGGCATGGCTGGCGGATGACCTCTCAGCGACGTGTCGTTGCTGAGGTCCTGGACGGCGACCACATGCATCTCACGGCCGACGAGGTGCACGCCCGCGCGGCGCAGCGGCTGCCCGAGATCTCCCGGGCGACCGTCTACAACACCCTGGGCGAGATGGTCTCCCTCGGTGAGGTCATGGAGGTCTCCACCGACGGCCGTGCCAAGCGCTACGACCCCAACGCACACCGCCCGCACCAGCACCTGGTGTGCTCCGGCTGCGGCACCATCCGCGACGTCCACCCGACCGGCGATCCGCTGGCCGACCTCCCGACGGTCGAACGGTTCGGCTTCACGGTGTCCGAGGCCGAGGTCACCTACCGCGGACTGTGCCCGACCTGCGCCTGAGGATCGTCCTGCAGCTGCCGGTCAGTCCCATGGCGAAGACGTGAACCGGGGTGGTCGCCGCGCATGCGCTGCGGTGCTGTCCCCGTATCCGAGCCTGACGGACCTGCGGTCCGCCGGGATCAGAGAGCGATCCCCCGGGCCGGTCGGCAGGCATGACGGCTCCGTGGCGCCCTGCCGGCCCCATGGAGCCGGGCCCGGTCCGGGAGCAGGGCCGGCATACCCAGCCCCTCGACTGCCCGAACAGCCGCTCTTCGCTGCACTGCCTCACGACTTCTGACGCCGTCTCTCCTCCCCCTGGTCCGGCTCATGGCCGTCCTGCTCCGACGCAGTCGTCGGCCCGGGCCGAGTCGGCCATCGAGGCCCGCCGAACCGGCAGCCCTCAAAGCCCGGGCCCATCGCTGCGCCGTGACGGCGACGAGAACGACGGCTGTCGGGCGCCCCGTCACAGCTCCCTCCCGGATCAGGCACACGCCACTCGTCTGCAGTAGGGCGAGACCCGATGGGCGGGATCGGCAGGATCGCGGGTGAGGGAGGGATCGGGCGGCGAAGGCGCCGCGCGCACCCGACACCACGCTCCAGCAGGGGGAATCCCCTTGGCGCCGTCGAGCGCCACTGCCGCGACGGCGTGATCGAGTTCGAGTGGCAGCCCGACGGTGGACAGCTGAGACTGGGGCAACGGTTTGGAACCGGACAACAGATTCCGGCCTCATGACTTCCGGACTCTCGATCCGGCCGTCGAACGGCGCACGTACGGGGCGCCGCACGTCATGGCCGACGCTGCTCGAAAGTTCCTCAAGGAGCTCGCATGGAGGAGAAGTCCCTCGAAGTCCTGACGCCCGGGCCGGATGAATCCGCGATCGGTACGCGCGGGTACTCCGTCCCGGACACCGGCATCGAGAGAGATCTCGCCGAGGTGCTGGCTGAGGTGATGGACGTCGAACGGGTATCGGTCGACGGCCATTTCTTCGACGACCTCGGCGCCAACTCGTTGGTGATGGCCCATTTCTGTGCACGGATCAGAAAGCGGTCCGACCTCCCATCGGCGTCGATGAAGGACATCTACCGGCACCCGACGATCCGAAGCCTGGCGACGGGGCTCGTGGACACCGCGCCCGCCCCTGCCGAGTCGCCGGCCCCGGCGCCGACGGAGGTGGTGACCCCGGCCGGAACGGCGCAGTACGTCCTCTGCGGAACGCTGCAGTTCCTGCTTTTCCTGGGCTATTCCTTCCTCGCCGCCCTGGTTGCCGACCGAGGCTTTGCATGGGTCTCCGCCGGCTCGGATGTGGTCGACATCTACCTGCGATCGTTCGTCTTCGGCGGCATGGGCTTCGTCGGTCTGTGCACCTTCCCGATCGTGGCCAAATGGCTCCTCATCGGCCGGTGGAAAGCACGCGAGTTCCCGGTCTGGGGTCTGACGTATCTGCGCTTCTGGACCATCAAGGTGCTGATCCACGCCAACCCGATGGTCTTCTTCGTCGGCAATCCGCTGTACGTGCTCTACCTGCGGGCCCTGGGCGCACGGATCGGCAAGGGGGTCACGATCCTCTCCCGCAACGTTCCGGTCTGCACCGACCTGCTCACGATCGGCGCCGGCACGGTGATCCGCAAAGACTCGTTCTTCCTCTGCTACCGGGCGCACGCCGGCCGTATCCAGACCGGCCGGGTCACCCTTGGCCGGGACGTGTTCATCGGCGAGAAGACCGTGCTCGACATCGACACGACGATGGGCGACGGGGCGCAACTCGGCCATACGTCGACGCTGTACAGCGGCCAGGTGGTCCCGGACGGCCAACGCCGGCACGGATCTCCCGCACAGCCCACGGAGCACGACTATCTGAGGATCGAGCCGACCCCGTGCGGCACGCTGCGCCGGGCCGGCTTCGGCCTCGCCACCGTGCTCCAGTTGTTCTTCCTCTACGTACCGCTGGCTGTCGGCGGAGCGTACATGCTGGTGACACTGGTTCCGGCGCTGAACAACCGGCTGGACCCGGGCACAACGGGGTTCACCTCGCCGGATCTCTACATCGACGCGCTGATCCTTTCCTTCGTGCTGTTCTTCGGTTTCGTCGTCGTGGGCCTGGCCGTGCTGTTCACCGTTCCGCGCCTGCTGAACCTGCTGGTCAAGCCGGACAAGGTCTATCCGCTGTACGGGTTTCACTACTCGACGCACCGGGCCATCGCGCGCATGACCAACATCAAGTTCTTCACATGGCTGTTCGGTGACAGCTCCGCCGTCGTCCACTACCTGCGCGGCCTCGGATACGACTTGTCCCGGGTCGAGCAGACCGGGTCGAACTTCGGCACGGAAGTACAGCACGAGACCCCGTATCTGTGCTCCGTCGGCAGCGGCACGATGGTCGCCGACGGGCTCTCCCTCATCAACGCCGACTACTCGAGCACGTCCTTCCGGGTGTCCCGGGCGTCGATCGGGCCGGACAACTTCCTCGGGAACAACATCGCCTATCCCTCAGGTGCCAGGACAGGTGCCAACTGCCTCCTTGCGACCAAGGTGATGATTCCGCTCGACGGCGAAGTACGTGAGGGGGTGGGCCTGCTCGGCTCGCCGTGCTTCGAGATCCCCCGGTCGGTCGAGCGCGACTCGCGGTTCGACCATCTCCGGACCGGCGACGAGTTGCACCGTCGTCTCGCCGCAAAGAACCGCTACAACATCCGCTCGATGGCCTTCTTCCTGCTCGTGCGGTGGCTGCACTTCTTCGTGCTCACGATGCTCGGCCTGGCGAACGTCGATCTCTACGACTCCTACGGGCATGTGCTGATCGCCGTGTTCCTGGTGTTCAGCCTCGGGTTCACCGCTGTGTACTTCGTGCTGGTGGAGCGCGGCATCGCGGCATTCCGCGCGCTGAGACCGCAGTTGTGTTCCATCTACGACCCGTACTTCTGGTGGCACGAACGCCTCTGGAAGGTGCCGGACTCGTACCTCAACGTCTTCAACGGCACGCCTTTCAAGAACGTGATCTGGCGGATGCTGGGAGTCCGGCTCGGCAGCAGGGTCTTCGACGACGGCTGCTATTTGACGGAGCGCATGCTCACCACCATCGGGAGCGATTGCACGCTCAACGCGGGGAGCAAGATCCAGTGCCACTCCCAGGAGGACGGCACCTTCAAGTCCGATCGCAGCACGCTCGCCGCCGGCTGCACCATCGGTGTGGGAGCCCACGTCCACTACGGCGTGACGATGGGCGAAGGCGCGGTACTCGCCCCCGACTCCTTCCTCATGAAAGGCGAGGAAGTCCCACAGCACGCACGGTGGGGAGGAAACCCCGCCACGGAGATGCGAGATGCCCCCTGTCGGCCCGAGGCACTGACGCGGAGCCGGTAGCAGCGCCGCCCTTGTCGGTGCTGACAGCACGGTGGCGACGGTGAACGGAGAGGGACGACCAAATGGGAATGCATGTGCAGGCCGACCGGGAGTTCTGGCGCGCCGCTTTGCTCGCCGGTGGATTCACCGCGATACCGCGGTGGACGCTCCGTCCGGTGCCGGGCATCGGCGAACACGAGGCGACGGTTCCGGACGATGTCGTGGCAGCGCTGGGCCGGCTGGCCGAGGATCTCGCGGTGCCGCTCGACTCCGTGCTCCTGGCCGCGCACGCCAAGGTGCTTGCCGCGTTGTCCGGCGAGCACGAGGTCGCGACCGGTTACGTCACTGCGGAGAACGGCCGGCCGCTGCCCTGCCGGCTGACGACCGAACCCGACTCGTGGCGAGCACTGCTGCTGGACACCCATCGAGTCGTGTCGGATCTGCTGCTGCACAAGGACTTTCCGGTCGATGAGCTCAGGCGCGAACTGGGCCTGGCCGAACCGTCGGTCGAGGCCGTGCTCGATCCGCACGGCTCGGTCGGTGAACTCGCCGGTGACACCGTGCTGTGCGTGGGCCTTTCGCAACGAAGCGACCGGTTGGTGCTGCGGCTGCGGTACAGGACCGACGCTCTCGACGAGGACTGCGCCGTCAGGATCGCCGGATACCACCTCACCGCGCTCACGCTGATCGCCGCCGATCCGGACGCCGAGCACGGGCGGCAGAGCCTCCTCTCCGCCGAGGAACTCCGCTTCCAGCTCGACGGGCTCGCCGGTCCGCACCGGGAGCTGCCGGACCTCCGGTTCCACGAGCTGTTCGAACAGCGGGTGGCGGCGCACCCTGACGCCGTCGCGGCGGTGCACGGGGAGCGGCAGTTGACGTATCGGGAACTCAACGCGCGTGCCAATCAGGTGGGTCGGGCCCTGCTGGCGCGAGGGCTGCGCCCCGAGGGTGTCGTCGCGGTGGTGACCGAGCGCAACCTGGACTGGATGGCTGCCGTGCTCGCGGTCTTCAAGGCCGGCGGCGTGTATCTGCCCATCGAGCCGCACTTCCCGGCCGATCGCGTCGCTTCCATGCTCTCCCGAGCCGCATGCGGGCTCGTGCTGACCGAACCCGGCAGCACCTCCACGCTCGACCAGGCCCTTGGATCGCTGTCCGGGGTCCAGAAGCTCTTCGTCGGCGCAGCCTACGAGGAAGACCATGCCCACGACGATCTGGGCCTCCGCGTCGCACCGGACCAGCTCGCCTACATCTATTTCACCTCCGGCTCCACCGGTGAGCCCAAGGGCGCGATGTGCGAGCACGCGGGCATGCTCAATCATCTCTGCGCCAAGATCGACGACCTGCAGATCGGCGAGGGACAGGTGGTCGCCCAGACAGCGCCCCAGTGCTTCGACATCTCGCTGTGGCAGCTGGTGGCCGGTCTGCTGGTCGGGGGGCGGACCCTGCTGGTGGAACAGGAGGTGATCCTGGACGTCCAGCGGTTCGTCGACAAGATCGTCGACGGCCGGGTCGCCGTACTCCAGGTCGTTCCCTCCTACCTGGACGTCGTCGTGTCCTGTCTGAAGCAGCACCCCCGCGAGCTGCCGGACCTGCGGTACGTGTCGGTCACCGGAGAGGCGCTGAAGAAGGAACTGGCACAGCGCTGGTTCGCCGCCCAGCCCGGGATCAAGCTGGTCAACGCCTACGGGCTGACCGAGACCTCGGACGACACCAACCACGAGGTCATGGACCGCGCGCCCGACGGGGACCGGGTCCTGCTGGGGCCCGCGGTCAACAACGTGCACGTCCGTGTCGTCGACGAGCACCTGGCCCCGGTGCCGCTCGGCGCCCCCGGACTGATCGTCTTCTCCGGCGTCTGCGTCGGCCGCGGATACGTCAACGACCCCGAGCGCACCCGGCAGGCCTACCTGGCCGATCCGCACCGTGCGGGCGCCCGGCTCTACCGGGGCGGCGACTACGGCCGCTGGCAGCCCGAGGGCAAACTGGAGTTCCTCGGCCGCCGGGACAACCAGGTGAAGATTCGCGGCTTCCGGATCGAGATCGGCGAGATCGAGAACACCCTGTTGCGGGTGCCCGGTGTGCGCGACGGTGCTGTGGTGGTCGCCGAGCGGGCCGACCAGAGCAAGCACCTGGTGGCGTTCTACTCCGGTCGGCAGCGACTCGAGGCCGGCGTCCTGCTGGAGCGGCTCGGCGAGTCGCTGCCCGCATACATGATCCCGTCGGCCTTCCACTGGCGGGAAAGTCTGCCGCTGACGGCCAACAGCAAGATCGACAGGAAGACCTTGCGGACACTCGCCGGGGAACTCGGCTTGGCCCAGGAGGAGTTCCATGCGCCGCACACGCCGACCGAACAGCAGCTGGCGGCCGCATGGGCGAAGGTGCTCGGCATCCCGCAACACGAGATCGGACGGCGGGACCACTTCTTCGACCGGGGCGGCACGTCGCTGTCGGCCGTGAAGCTGGCGGTCACCCTGAACCGTGCGGTGTCCCTCAAGGACGTCACCCGCCACCCGGTCCTGGCCGATCTGGCCGGGCTGGTCGACGGCAGGTCCGAACGGCGCTCCGGGCTGCTGCAGACCCTGTCGGGACCGGACCGTGCGCCTGCCCTGGTGTGCTTCCCCTATGCCGGCGGCAACGCCGTGAACTTCCAGCCGATGGCCAGGGCGCTGACGGACGGCGGGCCGGCGGTCCACGCCGTCGAACTGCCCGGTCACGACGTCACCGCCGGGAACGAGCCGTTCGCGCCGATGACACAGGTGGTCGAACAGGTCGTCGCGGAGATCATCCGGCGGGGCCTGACCAGCGTCCTGCTGTGGGGCCATTCCTCCGGCACCGCGCCGGCCGTGGAGACAGCCAGAAGACTGCAGGCGCGCGGGGTGGACGTCCAGCGGGTGTTCCTCGGCGCGCAGCTGCTCGGCGACGCAGCCGACCGGCGCGCCACCATCACCGAACTGACCGGGCGAAGCAACGCCGACATCGCTGCACAGCTGAGCACAGAGGGCGGGTACACCGAGCTCGTCGAGCTGGATGCGCAGCACGCCGAGCACGTGGGCGCCGCCTACCGGCACGACTGCCTGGCCGCACACCGCTACTTCGCCGAAGTCCTGGACAGCCCACCGGCGCTGAAGCTGTCCGCGCCGGTGACCGTGGTCGTCGCCGCGGACGACCCGAACACGGCGGAGTACCCGAACCGGTACCGCGACTGGCAGCTCCTGGCCGAGCAGGTCGACCTGCACGAGCTCACCGACGGTGGCCATTACTTCCTTCGCACCCGCCCGGCCGCGACGGCACAGGCCGTGCTGCGCGCCGCCGAACTGTTCGCTTCCTCCTGAGTGGCAACTGAAAGGACATCGAGATGTCGTCCATATCCACGGCGTCGCCGGTCGACGTCGAACGTGAACCCGGCAAACCTCCTCTCCTGCGGGCCGAGGCCACCGGCGACGCGTCGAGCTGGGCGGCCGAGCACCGGGACGCGCTGCGCGCTGTCGTCGCCGAGCACGGGTCGGTCCTGGTCCGCGGCCTCGGGCTGCGCGACGCGGCCGGGACCGCCGCCGTCTTCTCCGGGCTGGCCACCGGTCTCATGGCCGAGAAGGAGGTCTTCGCCCCCCGACGGACCTACTCCGACGGCGTGTACTCCTCATCGAAGTGGCCGCCGAACCAGCCGATGTGCATGCATCACGAACTGAGCTACACGCTCGAGTTCCCCGGCATGATGATGTTCGCCTGTCTCAGCGCGCCCACCGACGGCGGGGCGACGGCGGTGGCCGACTCGCCGACCGTGCTCGACGCGCTGCCCGCCGAGCTGACCGAGCGCTTCGAGCGAGAGGGCTGGCTGCTCACCCGCAGCTACAACGACGAGATCGGGGCGTCCGTCGCCGAGGCGTTCGGCACCGAGGACCGTGGCGCCGTCGAGAGCTACTGCCGCGCCAACGCGATCATGTTCGAGTGGCAGCCCGACGGTGGACTGCGCACCAGACAGCGCCGCAGCGCCGTGGTGCGTCACCCGGTCACCGGCCGGCGCTGCTGGTTCAACCAGATCGCGTTCCTCAACGAGTGGACGATGGCCCCAGAGGTGCGCGAGTACCTGGTGGACGTCTACGGCGCCGACGGACTGCCGTTCAATACCCGCTTCGGCAACGGCGAAGCGATCGACGAGGACGTCGTACAGCTGCTGAACGGCGTCTACGAGGCCAACACCGCGCGCGAGCCGTGGCAGGCCGGCGACCTGATGCTCGTCGACAACATCCGCACCGCGCACAGCAGGGAACCCTTCGAGGGGCCGCGTGAAGTGCTCGTCGCCCTGGCCGACCCGGTGCACCTGGCCGACTGCTCGCCGACCGTCGAGGTGACCGCAGGATGACCACCATCAGTTCCACCGCAACGGAGTCCACCACGCCCGTGCCGATCACTGTCCCGCCGTTCGCGGTGATCTCCGGCGGCCAGGTCCAGCGCGCGCTGCACGGACGTGAGAAGCAGATCGTGGAGCTGGTCGAGGCCACCTACCGGGTGCACGGCGCCGGTGATTCGGTGAACCCGCCGTCGTACTTCCTGCGGTTCCCCGACCGCCCGTCCTCCCGGATCATCGCGCTGCCCGCCTCGATCGGCGGTGAGGTGCGGGTGGACGGCCTGAAGTGGATCTCCAGCTTCCCGGAGAACGTGACGGCGGGCATCCCGCGGGCCTCGGCCGTGCTGATCCTCAATGATCGCGACACCGGCTACCCGTTCGCCTGCCTGGAGAGCTCGATCATCAGCGCCACGAGGACGGCCGCGTCGGCGGCGTCGGCGGCCGACTGGCTCAGCCGCGACAGGCCTCGACCGATGCGTGTCGGGTTCTTCGGGGTGGGACTGATCGCCCGCTACATCCACACCTTCCTGGCGGGCACCGGCTGGTCGTTCGACGAGATCGGCGTGCACGACCTGTCCGCCGAGAGCGCGGCAGGCTTCCGGTGCTACCTGGAGCAGTCGGGCACCACCGGCCGGATCACCGTGCACGACAGCGCCGAGCAGTTGATCCGGCACAGCGACCTCGTGGTCTTCGCGACCGTCGCCGGCCGGCCGCACGTCAGCGACCTGTCCTGGTTCGCACACAATCCGCTGGTGCTGCACGTGTCGCTGCGCGACCTGGCGCCGGAGATCCTGCTCGCCTCGACCAACATCGTCGACGACATCGAGCACTGCCTGAAGGCCGACACCTCACCGCACCTGGCCGAGCAGCTCACGGGGAACCGGGAGTTCCTGCACGGCACGCTGGACGACGTGCTGGCCGCACGCGTGACGGTGCCGGCGGACCGGCCCGTGGTGTTCTCGCCCTTCGGCCTCGGGGTGCTCGACCTCGCGGTCGGCAAGGACGTCTACGACGAAGTGGTCCGCCGCGGTGAGTTGCACGTCGTCGACGACTTCTTCCACGAAGTGAGCCGGTACGGATGAGCCGAGCCGAGAACCCAGGAGGCGTGTCACGAGCTGATGCCGGAAGAGCTCACCGGCCACGTCGCAGCAGGTGAGGACGTACGCGTCAGCGGCCGCTGACGCGGGGCCGTCCGGCTCGGCCGGCCACAGGCTCGCGGTCGCGGAAGCGAGAGGCCACCCACGGTCGGACGGACGTTCCGGAAGTGCGCTGCGCCAGATGGAGGAGACCAAGGTGCCCGTCATATCCGTTCCCCACGCCTTCAACGAAGAGGAGCTCTACGTCGACCTGCAGCCGTTCTTCGGGCACTCGCTCTTCCTGAAGTGCGAGGGCTTCAACTTCGCCGGCTCGGTCAAGTTGAAGGCCGCGACCGAAATGGTGGAGACCGCTGAGCGGGATGGAGTCCTGACGCCGGAATCGATCCTGATCGAGTCCTCGTCCGGAAACCTCGGCGTGGCGCTGAGCATGATCGCGGCGAGCAAGGGCTACCGGTTCCTGTGTGTGACGGACTCCCGCGGCAACCTGTCGACCAGGTTGATGATGGAGGCGTTGGGCAGCCAGGTGCACGTGATCGCCGACCAGGAGGCCAACGGCGGCTTTCTCGGCGCGCGGATCGAGTACATCCGCGCGCTGTGCGCCGCCGATGACCGGTACGTGTGGCTCAGCCAGTACACCAATCCGAGCAACTGGATGGCGCACTACCGCACGACGGCCCCGGCGATCGCCCGCCAGTTCCCGCGGCTGGACGTGCTGTTCGTCGGGGCCGGCACCACCGGGACCCTGATGGGCTGCGCACGCTACTTCCGGGAGTGGCACCGGCCGGTGCGGATCGTCGCGGTGGACAGCGTCGGCTCGGTGTCCTTCGGCGGCACCCCGGGCCGCCGGATGATTCCCGGCCTGGGAATGAGCATGCGACCGCCGCTGCTCGACGAGTCCTACGTGGATGAGGTGATCCGTGTCGAGGAGGCGGACACCATCCGTACCTGCCATCATCTGGCCAGGCGCGGGTTCCTGTTCGGCGGCTCCACCGGCACGGTGGTCAGCGGCGCGACGGACTGGCTGACCCGTCGTGACGCGCGCGAACTGACCGCGGTGGCCATCGGCCCGGACCTCGGCGAGCGCTACCTCGACACCATTTACCACACCAACTGGCTGCAGGACATTTACGGCGAGGACGTGCTCTACTCCCGCGAGATGCCCGCCGGTTCCTGGGCAGCCTCCCCCGCACCGGCGGCACGATGGGCCCGGCCGCTCAACCTGCAGACCGGCGACCTCGGCGGTAACCAGCGTCATCAGTTCCAGGACCGTAATGCCTGAACCCTCGGTCCGCGACGCGTCTCCCGGGATCGTCACCACCGCGAGGCCCGGTGACGTGGCCACCCGGGCGGCGAGTCGCGCGGGGGCCGTACGACCACGCGGTCTTCATGCCACGCCCGGGCGCCTTCCACCGCACATGTCCCGTGGAGCTCCTGGGCGAACTCGGCGTCGACACGCTTGTGTTCGCCGGGGGCGACCTGCCCGGCTGTCTGCGGACGAGCATCGCGGAGGCGACGGAGCGGGACTTCCGGGTCGCGCCGGCACGGGACACGGTCCCGCGGGCGGCCGAGCGGCGAGAGCTGAACTTCGGGCATGTGCAGGGTGTTGTGCGAGAAGGGCTGATGAACAGTCTGATCAGCCATCGGCGTAGTCTCCCTGCGCAAGGCGGGGCGGATAAGCGCTCACGGTATTCGGGCGCGTGAGGAGGCCCGTCCGATCACGGTCCGTCCTGCCACGCGACCGAGTCGCCCAGCCGGACCGTGCCTGGTTCCAGGACGCCCAGGTACACCCCGAGTCACGCCGGCCGGTTCCCGCGCGGCCTGAAGGCCGGGATTCCCTGCGAAGACCGGGATCGGGAAGACGGGCGACGGGAAGGCAGCAGAGACCCCCGCACGCGTTCAGCCTCACCACGCAACCGCAGCCCTTGAACAGGAGACGTCTCCAAGCCGTACTGGACAGGCGGCGGAACCCGGTCTCCCGACCTTGTCCGCCGTGCCACCACTTGGCTTCGCACGGAAGGATCTTCGGGTGTCGCACCCTGACCGCGCTCCAGTCCCGCCCCCTACGGACAGCGCAAGCACGGAGGAGGGCCTGCCCCGGGACGATTCCCCGGAGCGCGTCCCGGACCGTGACGCCGCGGGCCCGGCCGGCGCCGCAAGCGACGGCCCCGGCGAGGCCGTCGCCGGCGGCCGGCGGGAAGGGCACCCGGCCGCGGTGCGGAGTGTGGCGTGGGTGACCACCGCTCTGGCCACCGCGCTCGTGCTCCTCGCTCTCCTCCTGCCGAACCAGGTCAGCCGAATCACGCCCGGCGCATTCGCCCGCATTCCGGTGGAGGGGATCCTCGGCGTCGCCATACTGCTCGTCCTGCCGCCGAGGCCGAGGCGGGTGATGGCGGTGGTCGCCGGGGTGGGCCTCGGCCTGCTGACCATCCTGAAGTTCCTCGACATGGGTTTCTACGCGAGTCTCGACCGACCGTTCGATCCGGTACTCGACTGGATCCTCCTCGACGACGCCGAAGCTTTCCTCAAGGACTCGGTAGGCCGGGCCGACGCGATCGGTGCGCTGATCGGGATCGTGGCCCTCGCTCTCGCCCTGCTCGCCTTCATGACGCTGGCCGTGGTCCGGCTGAGCCGCCTCCTGGTCCGGCACAGCGCCGTGGCGACCCGTACCACCTTGGTGCTCGGCACCGTCTGGATCACCTTCACGGCGCTGGGCACGCAGATCGCCGACGTGCCGGTCGCTTCCAGAGACACGGCCACCCTCGTCGAGAACCGTGCCGACTCGGTGCGTGCGGGCCTTCAGGATGAGCGGGATTTCGAAAAGGAGTCTGCCGTCGATGCCTTCGGCGACACCCCGGCCGATCAGTTGCTGACCGGGCTGCGCGGCAAGGATGTCATCTTCACCTTCATCGAAAGCTACGGCCGCTCCGCGGTCGAGGACCCGGCGATGGCGTCGCAGGTCGACGCGGTGCTCGCGGACGGGACCAGTCGGCTGAGCGCGGCCGGGTTCTCCTCGCGAAGCGGCTGGCTCACCTCCCCCACGACGGGCGCCGGTAGCTGGCTGGCCCACACCACCTTCATGTCGGGCCTGTGGGTCGACAATCAGCAGCGCTATCGCAGCGTCACCTCGAGCAACCGCCTTACCCTCACCGGCGCCTTCCGGCGCGCCGACGCCTGGCGGACGGTCGGCATCATGCCGGGCGTCACCCGGGCCTGGCCGGAGGGGAAGTTCTTCGGCCTCGACAACATCCACGACTCCCGGCAGCTCGGGTACAAGGGCCCGAAGTTCAGCTGGACGCCCGTACCCGACCAGTACAGTCTGTCCGCCTTCGAACGCCTGGAGCACGGCAAGCCGGGCCGTGACCCATTGATGGCGGAGATCATTCTCGCCTCCAGCCACAATCCCTGGGCACCCATTCCCAGGATGATCGGCTGGGACGAGGTCGGTGACGGCTCGGTGTACGACGCCATGAAGAAGGCCGGCAAGGACCCCAAAGAAGTGTGGCGGGACCCCGCCCAGGTGCGAACCGAGTACCGGCGTGCCATTGAGTACTCGTTGCACAGTCTCACCTCCTGGGTGGAGAAATACGGCGACGACGACACCGTGCTCGTCTTCCTCGGCGACCATCAGCCGGTGACGACCGTCACCCGTGGCAAGTTCGGCCGGGACGTTCCGGTCGCGATCGTCGCCCGCGATCCTGCCGTGATGGACCGTGTTTCCGGCTGGGGCTGGCAGGACGGTCTGAAGCCCGGCCCGACCGCTCCGGTCTGGAGAATGGACGCCTTCCGCGACCGCTTCCTGACCGCCTTCGGTTCACAGCCGGGCCCCGTTTCGTCCCCGCCGGCCCGGTGAGACCAGAGGCATCAGCAGTTGACCAGGTGGAGCCATGCTGTCGCGTCGGCTCGCCGCCGCACGGTCGGCGTCACGCAGGATGCGCGACAGAAGGAACGGAGGTTTCGCGAACCGATGTGGCAGGCCGCTCGAGCCGGCGAAGGGCTGCGCAGGCTGCGGACACACCGGCGGTGGCCGTTCGCACTCGTCGTGGTCGTGCTCCTCGCCGAGATGGCGGTCGCGATGGTCACGACGGCCGTGAGGCAGACCCCGACCATCGACGAACCCGTGTACGTGGGCACGGCGGTGGTCTACGTGCAGCAGCACAGCCTGCGGTACAACCCCGAGCATCCGCCGCTGGGCAAGCTGCTCATCGCGTCAGGGACGGCCTTCGCCGACGCGCACCTCGACCGCGCCTTCACCGGCGATCAGACGGAGCTCGGACGGCACCTGCTGTACGAATCGGGCAATGATCCGTGGCGTCTGATGCTGTGGGGGCGGTTGCCGGTGATCGTGCTGACGCTGCTGTTCGGGCTGGTTGTCCTCGCGTTCGCCCGTGACCTCGCCGGCCCCGCGGGCGGGTTGGTGGCGCTCGGTCTGTACGCGTTCTCGCCCGACATCATCGCGCACGGGTCGCTGGCCACACTTGACGTACCGACGGCCGGCTTCCTGCTGACGTCGGTCTGGTTGCTGTGGCGGGCGCGGGAGCGGCCCCGCCTCTGCCTCCCGCTCGCCGGAGGGGCGCTCGGCGCGGCCGTGGCCACGAAGATGAGCGCGTTGCCCGCGGTTCCGGTGCTGTTGCTCCTGGCCGTCCTGTCGGTCTGCCACGCCCGCCGGACGCATCGCCCCGGCCCCGGCGGGCGGGTGCGGCTTCTCATGCTCGGCGTGGCGGCCGCGGCGGTCGTGTCGCTGGTCGCGATCGCCGTGGTGTGGGCGTCCTACCTCGCAGTCGACCCGCACCTGCGCTGGGCCGGTCCCGAGAACCTGCCGGTCACCCACGGGCTGCGCGCACGTGTCGTCGACCTGCTTCCGTTCCCGGAGCCGTACCGGGACGGTATGCGCCTCCAGTTCGGCTTCGAGAACATGACGTGGAGCGGCTTCCTGTTCGGCCGCCACTACCACGGTTCGCTGTGGTACTACCTGCCGACCGCGCTGCTGATAAAGACGCCGCTGGGCATGCTCGCGCTGTGGCTGACCGGTGCCGTCGCCACCGTGACGGTGCCCCGGCTGCGGTCCGCGGCACCGTATGTGCTGGCGCCCACGGTGGTGCTGCTGGCCGCGGCCATGACCGGGTCCCGCGATCTCGGCGTGCGGTACGCCCTCTTCATGCCGATGTTCCTGGCAGTCGCCGCGGCCGGCGTGGCCGCCTTCCGACGGCGGTCGGCGCACCTCGCGTCCGCGGCGCTGATCCTGTTCGTTGCGGTGAGCTCGCTGCGGACGTACCCGTACTACCTGCCGTACTCCAACGAGGCATTCGGCGGCCCGGCCAGGACTCACCTGCGTCTGCATGACTCGAACGTCGATTGGGGTCAGGACCTGGGCCGGCTGGCCGCCCGTCTTCGGCAGCGGTACCCGGACGAGAAGATCTGGCTCGTCTACAAAGGCAGCGGCATACCCTCCTTCTACGGCATCGACGCGTCCGACCCGCAGAGGGTCCCCCCGGGCGAGGTGCACGGGCTCCTCGCCGTGTCGGACTCCTCGATCGCCAAGGCCGATGACCGGCTGGCGAAGCTGATCAACACCAGCGTGCGCATCGACGAGGTGGGCCACTCGATCACGATCTACCGCCGGGCAACGCGTGTGCACGGGGCACTCGATGCGCAGTGGACCCAGCGCGGAGAGGTCCCTCACAGCCGTCCCCCGACGTGACCGGGCGAGGGAGCGATCATGCGTTTTCGAGCATCGCGTCCCGGACCCGCCTTGCGTTCTCGCGGGACCTGACGCACCACAGCCACCTGATGTCACGCGCGAAGGACCAGACGAGCAGCGCCAGCGCCACGAGGACTGCCGCACACGCGGGCAGGCGCGGGATGATCCCGGCGCCGACCACGAGAAGAACGATCCCCTGCAGGGCGGCCACCGTCTTACGGGCCATGCTCGGACGAAGGGGCCCCCGCAACCACGGCAATCCCCGGGCCGCCACGACGAATGCGTAGCGCATGGCCCCGATCAGCAGCACCCATGCGCCGAGCGACGTGGCGACGTGGACGCTGAGCACCAGAATGAGGAAGGCGTCGACTTCCATGTCGAAGCGTGCCCCCAGCGAGGACGCCGTCCCCGTGCGCCGGGCGACCTGGCCGTCGACTGCATCAAGGATCAGCCCCACTGTGGCGAGCGCGACCAGGACCGCGACCGGCGGTCGGCTGACGAAGGAATCCGCGACCAGCGCGGCCACACCCCCGACGAGCGTCGTGCGGGCCAGGGTGACGCCGTTGGCGGGACCGAAGGGCCTGTTGCCTGCCCGGTCCAGTGCACGTGTCAGCATGCCCCAGACGCCGGCCGTGACGACCAGGCCGGTCAGCCATCCCGCGGCTCCCAGTCCGGTCGTCATGTCGAGAAGAACCAGCAGGACTGTCTGCCCGGCTGCCCCCGACGCCGGCTCCGGGCGCAGCAGACGAGATCTGTATGTGCTCCTCCGGGTCACCGCGCGCCGCCCTCCTGCCGTGTGACACATTCGCCGAGAACCGCGTACGTTTGCGCGGTCCCACGATCATCAGAACGTAAACCATCGCCCGAGCGTTCAGCAGGAGGTCACCGATGGAGCGCACCGCACGCGCCTTCTGGCTCCGCTCCCCCGGCCACGGCGAGATACAGGATGTCCCGCTGCCGGAGCCGGCCGGCGACGACGTCGTGGTACGCACACTGTTCTCCGGTGTGAGCCGTGGCACCGAGAGCCTCGTCTTCCGCGGCGGCGTACCGGAGAGTCAGCACACGGCGATGCGGGCGCCGTTCCAGGACGGCGACTTCCCCGGTCCCGTCAAGTACGGCTATCTCAACGTCGGCCTTGTCGAGGAAGGACCGGCGCACCTCCTGGGCCGTACGGTCTTCTGCCTCTACCCGCACCAGAGCCGGTACGTCGTCCCTGCGAGTGCTGTGACCCCGGTGCCGGACACCGTCCCCGCCGGGCGGGCCGTGCTGGCCGGAACGGTGGAGACCGCGGTGAACGCTCTGTGGGACGCAGCACCGCTGATCGGCGACCGGATCGCCGTCGTCGGAGCCGGCATGATCGGCTGCTCCGTCGCAGCGCTTCTCGCCCGGTACCCCGCCGTCCGCGTCCAGCTGGTCGATTCCGATCCCACCCGCGCCGTCGTCGCCGACGCGCTGGGCGTCGACTTCGCACTCCCCGAACATGCCCTGGGCGACTGCGACCTCGTGGTCCACGCCAGCGCCACCGAAGCAGGGCTCACCCGCTCACTGGAGCTCCTCGCCCCGGAAGGCACGGTCCTGGAACTGAGCTGGTACGGGGACCGGCGGGTCAGCCTGTCGCTCGGGGAGGCCTTCCACTCCGGTCGTCTGGTCCTGCGCGGCAGCCAGGTGGGGACCGTGTCTCCGGCCCGCAGCTCCCGCCGTACCTTCGCCGACCGGCTCGCCCTCTCGCTCGACCTCCTCGCCGACCCTGCCTTCGACGCACTGATCACCGGCGAATGCGCCTTCGAGGAGCTGCCGTCCGTGCTGGCCAGGATCGGCAGGGGTGATCTGCCCGGGTTGTGCCACCGCGTCCGGTACGACACGACTCCCGTGCCACGGGTTCCGGCCGGACGCTGAACGAAACTCGCCATTGAACCTGTCGGGCGCTGAACACACAGCACGTTCCAGCCGTACTGAACGACAAGGGCCGCGAGCGGCCACATGGTCGGACCAGGAGGTCACAGCCGTTGTTCAGTGTCACCGTCCGCGAGCACTTCATGATCGCCCACAGTTTCCGCGGGGAGGTGTTCGGTCCCGCGCAGCGTCTGCACGGAGCGACGTACGTCGTGGACGCCTCCTTTCGCCGTCCCGAGCTGGACGCCGACAACATCGTCGTCGACATCGGGCTGGCCACCACTGAACTCAGACGCGTGGTGGGTGAGTTCAACTACCGCAACCTCGATGACGCATCCGAGTTCGCGGACCTCAACACCTCGACGGAATTCCTGGCCAAGGTCATCGCCGACCGCCTGGCCGACCAGGTGCGCTCCGGAGCACTGGGCGAGGGCGCACACGGCCTGACCGGCATCACGGTGACCCTGCACGAATCACACATCGCATGGGCGAGCTACGAGCGGATCCTGTGAACCCCGCGGCTGCCACCACGAGGACCGGGCGCTCGGTCGTCGTGGTGATGCCCGGTGGCGTCGACGATCCGTCCGCGCCGAGCGGGGGCAACACCTACGACCGCAGAGTGTGCCGGGACCTGCCCCGGCTCGGCTGGCAGGTCCACGCGTACGCCGTCCCGGGCACCTGGCCACAGCCCCGAGCCACCGCTCGTGCTGAACTGGCCCGGATTCTCAGGGGGTCGGCGGACGGCGCCGTCGTCCTCCTCGACGGACTCGTTGCCTGCGCCGTCCCCGGCACCGTCGTCCCCGAAGCCGAACGGCTGCGCCTGGTGGTGCTCGTCCACCTGCCGCTGGGCGACGAGACAGGCCTCACCCCTGCCGTGGCAGCAGCCCTGAACGCCGGAGAGCGCAGGACGCTGCAGGCCGCGGCGGCAGTCGTGGCAACCAGTGCCTGGGCGGCCGAACGGCTCGTGGCCCACCACGGACTCGACCCCGGCCGGGTCCACGTCGCCGTCCCCGGAGCCGACACCGCCCCCCTGGCGAACGGCACCGCAACCGGCATCGGCCACGCCCCGAGCCTGCTCTGCGTGGCCTCCGTGACTCCGCGCAAAGGGCAGCTCCAGCTGGTGGAGTCCCTCGCGGCCGTCGCGGACCTTCCGTGGACCTGCGTCTGCGTCGGCGGACTGGGCCAGGATCCCGGCTACGTCACCCGGCTCCGGGAACTGATCGGGCGGTACGGCCTCGGCGACCGGGTACACCTTGTCGGCCCACGCACAGGAACCGAGCTGAACGCGAGCTACGCCGCAGCTGACCTGCTGCTGCTCGCCTCGCACGCCGAGACGTACGGCATGGTGGCGACGGAGGCACTTGCCCGCGGCGTCCCCGTACTGGCGACGGCGGTCGGTGGACTCCCGGAAGCGGTCGGACACGCACCCGACAAGGGCGCGCCCGGCTTCCTGGTACCACCGCAGGACCCGGCAGCGTTCGCCTCGGCGTTGCGCCTCTGGCTCGGTGACCCGGTCGAACGCCGACGTACGAAGGAGGCCGCCATCGCTCGGCGCGCTGCGCTGACCGGCTGGGACACGACCTCGCGCAGTCTGGCCACGGTGCTGGAACAACTCCGCAAGGAATCTCGGGAGGCCGCGTGAGCGGGACCGGTGCAACTCGCTATGCCCCGCAGTGGCTGGCATTGCGGGAGGGTGCCGATGCGGCCGCCCGCGCATCGGGACTCCTCGGACCGCTGCGGCGGCACCTGGAGGCCGCGGCCGGTGGGCCCGGTGGTGCAGAACCGGCGCCAGGGCGCTCGACGTGGGTGATCCGCGATCTCGGGTGCGGCACCGGTTCCATGGGGCGCTGGCTCGCTCCCCGGCTGCACGGTCCTCAGCACTGGATCCTGCACGACCACGACCCGGACCTGCTCGACCTGGCCGCCGCTCGGACGCCTCGTACGGCCGCCGACGGAAGCCACGTCACCGTCACGACAGAACGCGGCGATGTCGCGCGGCTGACCGCGGACATCCTCTCAGGCACCTCGCTGGTGACGGCCTCCGCTCTGCTGGACCTGCTCACCCGCGAAGAGCTGCACGGACTGGCCGCGGCGTGCGCCGGGGCCGGCTGCCCGGCACTGCTGGCGCTCTCCGTGGTGGGAAGGGTCCACCTCACCCCGGCAGACCCGCTGGACGCCGAGATCGCGCACGCGTTCAACGCCCACCAGCGCCGCGTGGACCAGGGCCGCCGGCTCCTCGGGCCCGACGCCGTCGCGGCGGCCTCCGAGGCCTTCGCACATCATGGCCTGACCGTACGAGAACACGCGAGCCCGTGGCGGCTCGGTTCCGGTCCTCGTTCTCTGCCCTGCGACGGGTCGCGCCGGACGCAAGAGGCCGTTCCGTACGGTTCCGGAAGTCGGGACCCGGGCTCCTGCGAGTCCGCTCTGACGGCGGAGTGGCTCCGGGGCTGGGTCGGCGCCGCTCGTGACCAGCGGCCGGACCTCGCGCAGCGTGCCGATGCGTATCTGCGGCGCCGCCTGGCGGAGTGCTGGGCAGGTGAGTTGCAGGTGGTGGTGCATCACAAGGATGTACTGGCCCTGCCCGGGCCGACGGGTGGATCTTCGTGATGCCGCGGGTCGTACGGGCCCGTCTCGGCATGCTCGCCGGAACGGTCATCGTGGTGGGGCTGCTGTGGTGGCAGGGCACCGCCGTCGTCCTGGACGGCGTGCGAGGGATCGACGTCCCCACCCTCGTGGCCGCTCTCGGTCTCGGCATGCTCACCACCGTGTGCAGTGCGTGGCGTTGGTGCCTGGTGGCGAAGGGGCTGAGCGTACGGCTGCCGCTGGGCCGGGCCGTCGCCGACTATTACCGCGCTCTGTTCCTGAACGCGGCGCTGCCCGGTGGCGTCCTCGGCGACGTACATCGTGGAGTGCGGCACGGGCAGAGTGCGGGTGACGTCGGCCGGGGGGTCCGCACCGTCGTCCTCGAACGCGTTGCGGGCCAAGTCGTCCTTGCCGCAGTCGGCGTGACGCTGCTGCTCACGCAGCCCTCCCTGGCGCTGTACAGGATCGGCCACCTCGCCGATCGGACCGCCACTGCGCCCGGTGCCCTGTCCGCTCTCCTCGTGGTGTCCGGTCTGGTGATCGTGGGTGCTGTCCGGCTCAGCGGGAAGCAGAGCACATCTCGATGGCACCGAGGGGTTCGGGCCACGCTGGCCGAAGCGCGCCTCGGCCTGCTCGCCCGCGGAAGCTGGCCCGGAGTGCTGATCTCATCCCTTGCGGTGCTGGCAGGGCATCTCGGCATGTTCCTTCTGGCCGCCCGGACCGCAGGGGCGACGGCGCCGGCAGCCGAACTGGTGCCTCTGATGGTGCTAGCACTTCTCGCCATGGCGCTGCCGCTCAACGTCGGGGGCTGGGGGCCCAGGGAAGGGGTCACGGCATGGGCCTTCGGAGCTGCGGGCATGAGTGCCGCGCAGGGACTGAGCGTCGCCGTGGTCTACGGACTACTCACCTTCGTCGCGAGCCTGCCCGGTACCGGCGTACTCGTCACCCACTGGTTCACCGGGATGCGTCGTCCGCAGATCGAGCTCGAAGAGAGTGTCCTCGCCGAGAGCGGCGCGCCGGGTCGGCGGACGCAGCGCATCGCGCATCAGCTCCGGGCCGGGGAAGCCGAGCCCCGGGACGCCGTCACCGAGCAGGACCGGTGCCACGGTGAGGTAGAGGCGGTGCAGCGCCTGCGCATGGAGAAAGCGCGACACGGTGATTCCGCCACCCTCGACAAGCACGCGGCCCAGCCCACGGCGCGCGAGTTCCCGCAGCAGACGTCGAGGGGCGAACGCAGCGGCGTCGGGCAGGGCCAATATGTCGATGCCCTCCATGGCCGGAACGGCCTGCCCCCGCTCCTCGTCCGCGCCCACCACCCACAGGGTGGGGGCTGCCCCGTCACTGAACACTCGATGGCCGAGCGACACCCGCCGGTGCGGATCGAGGACGACGCGAACCGGGTTGCTACCCGTGCACGCACGGACCGTCAGTCGGGGATCGTCCGCGACGGCGGTGCCGGCACCGATGACCACAGCGTCGCAGAGGGCACGCAGACGGTGCAGATGCTCACGGTCCTCCGCGCCCGTGACGAAGTCGGCGTCTCCGGTACGGCTCGCGATGAATCCGTCCAGACTCTGTCCCAGCTGCGCGATGGCGAAGCGCGGACCGCCCAGACAGAGCGGCAGATAGCGGTCGGCGAGGGTGTCCGCCTCGGGCGAGGCGCACCCCCACCGGCGTCGGCCGTCAGTTCCCCGGATCAGTCCGGCGGCCTCGGCGTCCGCCTCGGACCGGATGCCGCGCAGCCGCTCCCAGGCTTCCGCCGCATCAAGCATGCCGTCGCGCTGTTCTGCGGAGCGACCGGTCACCGCGTTGCCCGCCGGACGATGGCCGACGGCCGGCTGTCTGAGGGGCCGGACGGCCGGGACCCGGACTCCGCCGGAACCAGGAGCTCATCCGGTGCCAGAAGCGAGAGGTATTCAGCGAAGGAATCGACGAGACCGGTCAACAACTGCTTGCCCTTTTCGGCGGATGCCAAGGAGGGACGGCCGATCACGCCGGACTCCGTATAGGCCCGCATACCGAGAGTGAGCAAATGCTTCCGGTCGTCGGCGAGGAAATCGGAGGTCTCATAACCGGGGCGGATCATTCCTGGATCCACATGCAGCAGGATGGACGTTTCCAATTCTCCCGCATGCATATCGCTGTACGAAGACGTGCTCAGGCCGGCCCTGTCCCGCGCCCTGTCCCAGTCGGCCGTCCCGGGAAAAAGAGCCATGCGGGTCCCCGTCCCCGCCGACTCCTGAACTGCGTTGCGCAGCGCATAGTTTCCACCGTGCCCGTTGATCAGAACCAGATTATTGATACCGGATCGACGGAGCGATTCAGCGATGTCCCGGACAACGGCGCACAAGGTGGTCGCAGAAATGCTGACCGTTCCCGGCCAAGCAGCGTGTTCGTGCGAACAGGAGATCGTCACCGGAGGCAGCCTGTGCACCACATGGGAGGCCGCGATCTCCCGGGCGATGGCACAGGCCACGACCGTATCGGTCATCAGGGGCAGATACGGCCCATGTTGCTCGAAGCTGCCGATGGGAAGAACTGCGACACCGGCCCGGCCGGCCCCCGCGTCCGCCGTCGTCGTGTCCGGTGACAACAGATCAGATATCTGCGTGCGCCGTTGCCGTTCACTCATGATTCCCGACCCATTCCTTCTTCGCGCCACGGGACCTGACCACCGGACGGTCCGAATAGGACAGCACACGGCGGGAAGTTCCGTACGCGCCAACGAGAGCAGGCTACGCAAAGTCGATGCATTCATCGGTCGAACGCGATGACGTGGCAGACCAGCTGTCTTCCTGTCATCGACTTCCGGCCCACCGGCCAAGGCTACCCGATATGATCGGGCCATGATAGAGAGCGATGGCGCACACCGCGACAGCGCGCGTTCAACAGGCGCTGAACGAGCGACAACTGTCCAGCTGTCGACCGAGCACGGCGTTTTCCGTGCTGTCGGCTACTGGGACCCCAGTCGCAGGGATGAACAAATAGCGCTGGTATACGGCGACATCGAGGGAGACGACGCGCTCACCCGGGTACATTCGGAGTGCTTGACCGGAGATACCTTTGGGTCCAACCATTGCGAGTGTGGGGACCAACTGTCCGCGGCACTACGCGCCATCGTGGACGAAGGACGCGGCGTACTCATCTATCTGCGGGGTCACGAGGGCCGGGGAATCGGCCTGTTGGCCAAGCTGCGAGCGATGCAGCTCCAGGCGGAGGGACTCGACACGGTTGAGGCGAACATCGCGCTCGGGCTCCCGGTCGACGCCCGCAACTACCAGGTGGCGGCAGAGATTCTGCACGACCTCGGTGTCCGATCCGTGCGACTGCTGTCGAACAACCCACGCAAGCGCGAGGCGCTCCTGCAGCACGGCATCAAGGTCACCGAACAGGTTCCGCTGCTGACAGAACCTCGCGAGGAGAATCTCGTCTACCTACGGACCAAGCGAGAACGCCTTGGCCATCTCCTGCCGCATCTGGATGGCGGCATCGACCAGGCCTGATGCATGGGCGAAGCCGGGAGCCGACCCCACCGCTCCAGCAGCTGCCTCTGCGGGCCGTCGGTCGCCGGCCACCGTCGGGCGGCGGCCCTCATCACGCCGACGGCGACCGTCACGTGGTCACCACGGGGTACGCCGCCCGGGCGGTCGTCGAGCAGGACCGCGACGTGGTCCGCGCAGCGCGGGGGCCCGGACAGCTGACCCTGCCCACCACCTCACGACACGTGAGCCGCCGGTACCCCGCTTCCCAGCTCTCGACGATCGCAACAGCACCCGGCGAAGAGCCGGTCGCAGCGTCCGTGCTGAGACCCTACGTGCCTGTCGTTGCGGCGGGCCACCGTCGCGACGAGCTCGTCCCTCCGACGCAGGCGTCGACGGTCGCGCTCCGCCCAGGTGCTGCGAGGCGCAGGCGCGCTACTTGACGATCTCGAGCACCGCCATCATGCCGGCGTCCTCATGCGCGACAGAACCACCCGGGTGGTGAACACGGGGACGCTGCAGCGCGGACCGAGCCGTCCCGTGCCCCGGCCACGCAGGCATGCCGAGCCCTCCAGCCGCCGGCGGGCTTTCACTCCGCCCTCACAGAGAGAGTGCGTGAAATCCTCGTCCGAGGTTACGAGAGGGAGGAACGGCGCTGCTCAGGCAGCAGTGCGAGGTCCCCGACGGAACTGGTGACGATGTCCGAATCGAGCCGGCACGAGACCGCCCAGCCGCCCCCGGCACCCCCCGTGGAGTCGTGGCGCACCACCGCCCGTCAGGCCGAAGGAGGGGTCGGCCTGTCCGTCGAGGCCACGTTCCACTACGACCCCGACGACCCCTGGGCGGTACGCATCATCTTCGGGCCGCCGCTGGGCAGGGGCGTCGCCTGGACCTTCTCCCGGGAACTGCTGCGCTCCGGGGTCCGCGTCCTGAGCGGCGAGGGGGACGTCCGGCTGTGGCCGCTGCGCTGCGGCGGCCGGGAAGGATGCGTCCGCATGCGGTTGGACTCGGCCGGAGCGGTCGCCGTGGTCGACGTCGACCGCGCGGGCCTGCGGAGCTGGCTGGGTGAGACGTACGTCGCCGTGCCCGGCGGAAGTGAGGCCGCACGGATCGACTGGGCGGCCGAGGCATCTCACCTGTTCGCACGGCGGTAGAGCTGGATTCCCGCGCACCGGACAGACGAACGCTCTTGTGACAGGAGGAACTGATGATGGAGAGCTGGCGCGCACGCGCGGCCTGCCAGAACGTCGACCCCGACCTCTTCTTCCCGGTGGGGACAGGCGCACCGGCGCTGATCCAGGCCGAGGAGGCCAAGGAGATCTGCCGGCGCTGCCCCGTGCGCAAGGAGTGCCTGCGCTGGGCCATGGACGACTCCCGTCAGGTGGCGGGTGTGTGGGGTGGCCTGCGCGAGGACGAGCGGCAGTCGCTGAAGCGTAGGTCGCGCCGCCGGGTGAACAAGGCGAAATGAGCCCTGGCCCTACGCGCGGTGGCCCCGGCGTGACGGGCTACCGCGACGGAACAGGTCAGCCGAATGGACGACGCGCCCTGCCCCACATGTCGTCGGGCGGCGCCACCTCGGTCTCGACGGTGGCGCAGAGCGCCGGCATGATCTCCCTACCGTGCTGCCCCAGCCGGTCCGGGCTGCGGGGGCGGGCGACCGGGACCACGGCGTGAGTGTCGTGGACGGATATCTCCAGCACCCGCTTGGGCAGGGGTGGTTCAGGGTGGCAGGGTCCGGGGCGTACTTCACGACGTCGGTGACGAGTTCGCTACCACCGGCCAGGCGGCGCCGACGTCCCCCTGCGACCAGGGACGCGAGGGTGGCGTGGAACGCACGAGGAACGACGTGGTGAAGTCCCGCGCCTCCACGAGGCGTCCTGCGCGGCGCCGAGTTGCACGACGGGCCGCAGGGCCTCACGTCACGCTCGCGCACCGCGGTCAGGCTCGCCACTCATGTCGTTCGCGTTCGCCTTCCTCGCCCCGATCCGGCCTCCCGCTGGCTCCGCTTCTCGTCGCAGCACGGAACGGCCGCACCAGAAGGGGGTTGGTGATGCCGTTCCGCCAAGCCGTGTCTACGCCTGGTCGAGCATGCCCTTGCGCAGGCGTTCCAGATTGCGGGCAAGCAGCCGCGAGACGTGCATCTGGGAGATGCCGAGCTCCTTGCCGATCTCCGACTGCGTCAGCTCCTCGACGAAGCGCAGATGCAGGATCCGGCGGCTGCGGTCGTCGAGTTCGTCGAGCAGCGGCGCGAGCGTATGGAAGTTCTCGAAGAGTTCGAGCCCCGGGTCCTCCACCCCTATGAAGTCGGCGAGCGCCGCGTCGCCGTCTTCGCCGACCGGGCCGACGGCGGCGTCGAGCGACATGGAGTTGTACCCGTTGGAGGCGATCCGCGCCTCGATCACCTCGTCCTCGGAGAGGTTCATCAGGGTCGCCAGCTCCGCCACGCTCGGTGCGCGTCCGAGTCTGGAACTCAGCTCGTCGGTCGCCTTGGCCAGCGCCACCCGGGCTTCCTGCAACCGGCGCGGTACGTGGACCGCCCAGGATGTGTCACGGAAGAAGCGCTTGATCTCGCCGACGATGTAGGGGACGGCCAAGCTGGTGAACTCTACGTCCCGGGAGAGGTCGAACCGGTCGATGGCCTTGATCAGACCGATGGTCCCGACCTGGACGATGTCCGCCATCTCGTCGCCGCGGGCCCCCCGGAACCGGCCGGCCGCAAAGCGGACGAGTGACATGTTCATCTCGATCAGCGTGTTACGCACGTACTGGTACTCATGGGTCCCCTCCTCCAGTACCGCCAGCTTGTCGAAGAACACCTTCGACAGCTCGCGCGCGTCCTTCGGAGCGACCTTGCGGGGAGATTCGAGTACGGGAAGGTCCTCCGTACCCGTCTCGACACCAGTCCTCGTCTCCGTCGTCACCGCAGTCGGCACTCTGATGACCTTCTCTCATCCGTCGGCAGCCCTTGCCCCCGTGAGGACATCGCCTACCCCCGCTTCCGCAGGACATGTCAGGAACCATCGCCCTTCCTGCGTCGCGAAGAGAGTGCAGCATGCCGCGCCCGTCCCGTGGTCAGCTGCGGCGCTGCGACCACCATCGGCGCCGGCGCCGTGGATGCACCGCCCTGCCCAGCCGGCGGCCCATCAGGACATAGCCGAGGAGCGCGCCCGCAGTGTTGAGCAGCACGTCGTCGATATCGAAGGCGCGCCCCATGATCAGGGCCCCCTGGATCAGTTCGACCAGGAGCATCGTCGCCACCGTCAGCAGGGCGATCCGTACGAAACCACGGGTACGGGGAGACACGACCGGCAGCAGCAGCCCGAACGGCACGCCGAGGAGGACGTTGCCGCCGAGCTGCTTGACGGTGTCCCGGAAGGCGGGCTGCCCGAGATAGGCGCGGATCGAGTTCCCCGGCCGGAGGTTGGCGTGGGTGAGCATCGCCGAGGCCGGCGACGGCTGGAGGGTCAGCCGGGCGAGGACGACGCCGAAGGCCACCATCGCCGCAAGGGCCAGCACCGTGACGCAGACGCGGAGCCAGGGGCCGGCCACCGCTGTGGCAGCGTGCTCCTTCTCCTTCTCCTTCTCCTTCTCCTTCTCCTTCTTCGGCCGCCCGGTCGTGACGCGGTGCCATCCGATACGGGACGTCATGGCCCTCCCAACTCCGCAGTGTTTCAGGAAGGTTGCGAGTACCCCCGATGGAGGTCCTGACACCCGTTGTGCGCACAGTCCCCCTGACGGGGACCGTGTGCCGACGGCCGGCGGTGCGGCCCGCGTTTCGACACGTCGCGCACCGTTCCCGTGCACTGCGGGCCGGGCATGACCCCCGTGACCGCTACCGGCGACTGCATCACCGCCTGGCTCCGACTCGCCGGCAGCACCGCCGGACCGCACCGCGTGCCGGCCTCGCTTCCACGGCGGGGACAGCACGCGGACGGGACCCGGTCGGACTCCCACCGGGGACGGCCGGGGGTCAGACATACGTGACGGTGACGTGTTCAAAGCCGAGAGCGCGGAGCAGGCCCTGGAGCATCGACGCGGTGTTCTTCTCGGCTCGCTGCGTCAGGTCGCTCTCCTTGGCGGCGTCGCCGATACGGTCGGCGGCGAGGATATGGACGGCGCGTTCGTCGGCCGGGTTGTCGGAGAACAGGTCGCCCAGGCGGTCGAGCAGGCCGCGCTGCTTCGAGACGGTGTAGGAACGTTTGGGGTCCACGGCCGGCTCGGCAAGCTGTGCGTGCGGCAGGCGGAGAGCGGCCGTGGTGCGCTTCTCGTCGACGGTCACACTGTCCTGGCCGACGCTGCCGAAGTCGACGTACGCGGCCACGCTGCCGCTCGCGACGTAGAGCGTGCGGGTCCCGCGGATCGAGTCGGGCAGCAGTCGGGCGTCCTTCTCCAGGTCGACCACGACCTGGTAGTTGCCGGCGGCGCCCTCGTACCGGTGCATGTCCTGAATCGACTTCAGCACCGCCGGGCCGGAGCGGTCCTTAGTGTCGACGCCGAAAACGTCGTCCAGGCCGGGCACGTGGACGAACCGGCCCAGGAGGAAAAGGACCAGGGACAGCCCGACGAGCGCGACGGCGACGGCAGGCCACCTGTGCGGGGCCCGTTCGCGTCTCGGAGTTATGCGCGGAGGCTTGCCTTCTGCGTCTTCTCGCATGTGTTGCTGGTGCCCCCCGAGCGGGTCGTCACTCCCAACCGGGCTCGTTCAGGCGTCGGTTGGCATCCCCGGGGCGGGTGGCTCCCGGCGCGGCGAACTCCCGTGCGGAAGCGCTCGCCCGCTGGGATCGCGACGCAGATGAAGACAGAACCGTTCGTCCGCCGCTACCGGTCGTGGGGCCGGGACGACTGCGCGGACATCTGCGTCAGGACTGCCCACGAGGGCGACGAAAACGGCAGGGGACGGCCGCCGAGACATGCTGAGTTGCCACCCCAGTCGATCAGCCGCACCCTCCGATTTGATCGCGACGAACGTGGTGCACCGGGTCCCGGCGAACCAGCACCGGGGTCACCCGCACATAGAGAATCGGGCACGTGACCTCCGTCAGCATGCGGCAGGAGCGGATCCTGCCCGCCGACGGGATAGGCGCCCTGCCCAACGGCACCACCTCGTATCGCACTTCACCGCCCACCGACCATCCGGAGCACGATAGCTCTCACCGACCACCACGACGTCTTCGTCGGCTCAACCGACGACGGATGGATGCTTCGCCGGACGGAACTCCCTCCGCGAGCGCCAGGAGGAAACCCTCGAAGATCACTGTCTTTGCATTGATGATCTCCGCGACCTCAGGGTCGGTAGGCCGTTCCCGGACGCCGATGAGCTCCTTCTGGAAGACCCACGGTGGTCGAAGGCCAACAGGTAAAGGTTGCGCGGACGGCCAAGCTCCACGACTACCTCCTCAGGTTTCTGAGTTGACGGCCGCCACCATCCGTTGAACTGGACCCGTTCCTCACGCAGGTGGGCTGATCATCTTGCGTTCACCAGGTTCGGGGCGCGGCTGTGTCAGTCGGGGGACCTCGCCGGCAGCCATGGTTCGTGCCATCGCGGGAATCCGGCGACGAGCTTGCTCGCCCCTTCCGGTCCCCAGGTCCCCTGCCGGTAGCGCTCGGGGTCGCCGGGCGCCTCCAGCAGGGGCTGGACGATTCGCCACGTCTCCTCCACCGAGTCCTCTCGGGTGAACAAGCTCGCGTTGCCTTGCATCGCATCACTGAGCAGGCGCTCGTACGGTTCGGGTGCCTCACCCAGCTCGGCCGCGAAGAGGAGGTCAAGGTCCACCAGCTGCGTGTCCTGCTTGCCCGGCTGCTTGGCCTGGATGCGGAAGTTCATGCCAGGACTCGGATCGATGCGCAGGATCCACTGGTCGGGCTCGGGCGCGAGCCGCTCCGCGAACGCAAGCCGCGGCGGGCGCTTGAACACGATCCGGATCTCGGTCACTCGCTCGGGGAGCGACTTGCCGGCGCGGATGAAGAACGGCACCCCGGACCAGCGCCAGTTCTCGACCTCCAGCCGCAACCCGACGAAGGTCTCGGTGCGCGAGCGCGGCCGCACGCCGGGGACCTGCAGGTACCCCTCGTACTGACCGCGGACGTAGTGGGCCGGGTCGGCGTCGGGGATCGCCCGGAACACATCAACCCGGCGGTCCCGGAGCGCATCCGCATCGGCTGCTGATGGCGGCTCGGACGCCACCAGGGCGAGCAACTGCAGCAGATGGTTCTGCACGACGTCGCGAAGCGCGCCGACCGGGTCGTAGAAGTGGCCGCGGTCCTCGACCCCGAAGTCCTCGGCCATGGTGATCTGCACACAGGAGACGTGGTCGCGGTTCCACACCGGCTCGAACACGGAGTTGGCGAACCTCAGGAACAGAATGTCCATCGCCGGCTCTTTGCCGAGGAAGTGGTCGATCCTCAGCAGCTGATCCTCGTCGAGCAGCTGACGCAGCTCGGTGTTGAGGGCGCGCGCCGACGTGAGGTCATGCCCGAACGGTTTCTCCACGACAACCCGGGCGCCCTTGGTCAGCCCGGCGCCTGCCAGGCCCGCGACCACCCGGGCAAACAGTGACGGTGGGATCTCCAGGTAGAAGACGGGGCGCCGTCTGCCGTTGACCGCCCGGGCGAGGCGTTGGAACGTCTCCGGGTCGGCGTAATCGCCCTGTACATAACTGAGTCGGGCGGCGAACCGGGCAAAGACGCTGTCGTCGAGCGGCTCGCCCGCTGCCTCGATCGCCGCGCGGGCGTGCTCACGCAGCGCGTCGTCGGACCAGCCGTCGCGCGCCACTCCGACGATCGGGCAGGTCAGCAGCTTGCGCCGCTCAAGCCGATAGAGCGAGCGAAACGTCATCTTGCGCGCGAGGTCGCCGCTGATCCCGAAAATGACCAGCACGTCTGCGGGAACGTTCGACGAGTTCGAAGCCATCTGATCTCCCTTACGGAGCCGGCACGGCGACAGAGTCGGGCGTCATGGTCATGCTGGCGGCCGGGCGTCGGCGCGAGCAGGGCCCCGGTCGGCCGCCGACGTGTCCGCGAGGACGTGCGACGCCGCCGCCTCGACCCGGCCGGCGGGAATCGACCGGTCTCCCGCAACGAGCCTCGAGAGCGGTTCACGCTTGTCCGCTCCGGTGATGAGCCAGAGCACTTGCTGGGCGCGAGCGAGCGCAGGATAGGTGAGTGTCATGCGCCGGTGGCCCATGTAGGGCGCCGTCAGGGCCACCAGCCGATCCGAGACTTCGAGCACCGGGTCCCGTGGCACCAGCGAAGCGGTGTGCCCGTCCGGGCCGAGGCCCAGGTGAACGAGGTCGAAACGCTCGGGCAACGACCGCGCGTAGCCGGAGGCCGCCGCGTCGAGGTCGGCGTCGTTCACGGGCATCGCGATGACCTCGGCCGGGGCCGCACCGAGGCTCTCCCGCAGATGGGTGAGGTTGCGGTCCGGGTCGCCGTCGGGCGCGACCCGCTCGTCGACCTGGAACACCACCATGTGCTCCCAGGGGACGTGCTCATGTGAGAGCCGCGCGAACATCGCCCATGGCGTGTGCCCCCCGCTGACGGCGAACGTGAATCGGCCGTGGGCTTGCACGCAGGCCCGGGCCAGCCGCGCCACGAACGCCGCCGCGGTGCCGGCGACCGCATCGGGGTCGGCGACGACTTCGAGTTCGTGATGCACAGCCCTCAGCCCCTCTTTTCGGCGTGCCCGCCGAACTCCGAGCGCATCGCCGAGAGAATCTTGTCGGTGAACTCCCCGGCCTCCCTGGACTCGAAGCGCTCGTAGAGCGAGGTGGTGATAACCGGTGCCGGGACGCCTTCGTCCACCGCGGCGAGGACGGTCCAGCGGCCTTCCCCGGAGTCGGAGACCCGCCCGGTGAAGCCGTCGAGGGAGGGTGAGCCGGCGAAGGCGTCGGCGATCAGGTCGACCAGCCACGAGCCGACGACCGAGCCGCGCCGCCAGACCTCGGCCACCTCGCCGACGTCGATGTCGTACTGGTAGGCCCATGGATCGCGCAGCGGCGTCGTTTCCGCATCGACCTCTTGCCGGCTTTTGCCGGCGTTCGCGCGCTTGATGATGCTGAGACCCTCGGCGATAGCGGCCATCATCCCGTACTCGACCCCGTTGTGGACCATCTTCACGAAGTGCCCGGCGCCGTTCGGACCGCAGTGCAAGTACCCGAGCGGGGCGGTGCCGTCGGTCCGGGTCCGCCTCGGCGTCGGCTCGGCGCTGCCCTCGCCGGGAGCGATCGACTTGAAGACCGGGTCGAGATGGGCCACGACCTCATCCTCGCCGCCGATCATCAGGCAGTAGCCGCGTTCCAACCCCCAGACCCCACCGCTGGTCCCGCAGTCAACATAGTGCAGCGACTTGTCGGCAAGACGCTTGGCGCGCGTGATGTCGTCGCGGTAGTAGGAATTGCCGCCGTCGATCAGGATGTCCCCGGGCTCCAGCAACGGCTCGAGCTGGTCGAGGACGGAGTCGACGATCGCAGCCGGAAGCATGAGCCATAGGGCCCGTGGCTTGTCCAGTTTCGCGACGAAGTCCCGGAGCGAGCCTGCGCCCGTCGCGCCCTCGCCGGCCAGTTCGGCGACGGCGGCCGCGTTGACGTCGGACACGACGCAACGGTGGCCGTCTCGCATCAGCCGACGCACGAGGTTCGCCCCCATCCGGCCGAGCCCGATCATCCCGAGCTGCATGGGCTTGTCTGTCGCCATGTGGCGCCTCCTGGTCCTTGAGCGTGCGGTAGTGCCGGATCAGCGCGTACGTCGACGAGTCGTGGCCGAGCTCACGCTCGGTCGCGCTCCCGAGCTCCGGGATGATCGCGACAGCAAGCACCTGCCGAGCTCGACGCCCCACCGGTCGAAGGAGTCGATCCCCCAGATCGTCCCCCGGGTGAACACGCTGTGCCCGTGGAGCGCGACCAGCGTGCCGAGCCGGAACGGGGTGAGCACGTCAGGACGGGTCCGTATTGCACATCGTCCGGACCTTGCCGACCCGGATGACGGCCAGGAGCGTTAGCCCGACCGGTCCTGGGACGCCGATCCGGGAGAGCACCTTCTCGACCACGTCCGCGACTGCTCCCGGGGTCGCCGGACGCGGGTCGGGATCCGGACCCGGCTACCGATAAGGCTGTCGAGCCCAAGGTCGACAGGCGCTCCCTCGATACCGGTCCCACCGGAGTCGCCCCCGGCACGTGGGCCGTCCTGTCGAGAATTGCCTGCGTCACTACCCGCTCCCCTCAGGGGCTCGCGCGAAATGTGTTGTGTGAATTTTGGACGTTAGGCCCCACGAGAGCTTCGTCACATAATTCTTAATATTCACATATGTCACTCATGCACGCGATCACGCCACTTGTAGGGTTAGATGCCGGACGTAAGGGGTATGTGCAGACATTACGTGCCCGCAAGGGCATGAGCCTTCCCCTCCGTTCGAGAGGAACGCGACTGAGCCTGATGCCGGCCGACGGTGCCCTCCAGCAACTTTCGGACATCAAGCCGACCGGGAACCCGCCCCCACAGGTCCCTCGCATCCATGAGCCGTTGCCTCTCCCCACCCGGACCGGCCGCGACCAGAGCCTACGGAGGCGTGATGCCGACCCGACCGATCCGCCTGCTTCTTGCCGACGTCGACGGCACTTTGGTCACGAGCGACAAAGTCCTCACCGACCGCGCCGTCCAGGCGGTCCACAAGCTCCACGACGCCGGCGTCGTCTTCGCGGTGACCAGCGGGAGACCGCCCCGCGGCATGTCCATGATCATCGAGCCCCTGGCGCTGGCCACTGAACTCGCCGCCTTCAACGGTGGTCTCATCGTCAACCCGGACATGACCGTTGTCGAACAGCACGTCATTCCCACGGAGGTGGTGGCCCCGGCCGTCGCGCTCATGGAGTCGTTCGGCCTCAGCGTCTGGATCTACCGGGGCGCCGACTGGTACGTCCGCGATCTCAAGGGGCCGCACGTGGATCGCGAGAGCTGGACGGTGCAGTTCTCGCCCACGCTCGTTCCCAGTTTCGACGGGCTGGAGAAGGGCGCCGCCAAGATCGTCGGGGTCAGCGATGACCCCCAGGTCGTAGAGGCGGCCGCGGTCGCAGCTCGCGCCCAGTTCGGCGAGCATGTCTCGGCCGCCCGCTCGCAGCCCTACTACCTCGATGTGACCCATCCGCAGGCCAACAAGGGCGGTGTCGTCGCATACTGGTCCGCCAAGCTCCGGATTTCCCCCGAACAGATCGCCACGATCGGCGACATGCCCAACGACGTGCTGATGTTCGCCCACTCGGGACTGTCCATCGCGATGGGCAACGCCAGTCACGAGGTCCAGCGCGCTGCGAGGCGGGTTACGACGAGCAACGAGGAGGAGGGTTTCGCGCACGCGGTCGAGCAGTTCATCCTCTGACCCGCTCCACCGCGTGCCCGGGTCTGCTGCCCTGAGCCTGAGACCCGGCCCGATCAAGGGGGAGGACACCCATGAGCGTCGAGCATGAGAAGCAACTTGCCGCCGAGGCCGCGGCCGAGCTCATAGAGGACGGCATGACCGTCGGCCTCGGCACCGCCCGGCCCGCCGCGGGCCGTCACTACGGTGTGTCGCGACGTCGCCGCGGACCGAGGAGGCGGCCCTGATGCTCGATCTGCGGGTCGAACCGTTCGGCAGCATCGACATCACGATTGATGGTGCGGACCGGACAGCGCCGGACGGCCGGCTCGTCAAGGGCGGCGGTGCCGCGCACACCAGGAAGAAGATTGTCGCGGCGGCCGCCGATCGCTGCGTCGTGATCGCCGACTCCAGCAAACGATTGACAGCGCTGCACCCGCCGGTCCCGCTCGAACTGCCTGAGTCCGGGCCGGCCGCGACCATGCGCCGGCTTCACCCGGCCTCCCTGCGCGACACCGCACAACCAGGCTCGGTCATCCATCCGGGACAACGGTCGCCCGGTACGAAGAAGGCCGCGCCCGTCGCAGCTCACCGACACCGCATACGCCCCGCTCAGCGCACCCGTCCGCGCGGCTTCAGCGCCACCGGCGGCAGTTCGGGGGCGGCCAGCCGGCCGCCGTCGTAACCCTTCACCTCGCCGAAGCGGGAACTCTCCATCCAGCCCCTCCGGGCCTCCTCGATCTCCTCATGGGACCGCCCGATGAAGTTCCACCACATGACGATCTCCTCCTCGAAGGGCTCGCCGCCCAGGAGCATGAGGCCCGCATCGGTAACAGCGCGCAGCGGGAGCTCGGAGCGGCCGCAGCCGAGGTAGAGCATCGATCCGGGCAGCAGGGGCACGCCGTCGACCTCTGCCTCGCCGGACATCGACAGCACGGCGTACTCGAAGTCGGGGTCGAGCGGCAGTCGTGCCTCGGCACCGCCGCTCAGAGCGATGTCGGCACCGACGATCGGCGTGTAGGCCGTCCCGGGTGACGTGGCACCGTCGAGTTCGCCGAGGATCACGGTGGCGGTGAGGCCGGGGGCGGTGACGGTCGGCAGGTCGGTATGGTGCTGGAAGTGCGGCTCGACCTGACGGTGGGCGTCGGGCAGGGCCACCCACAGCTGGGCGCCGTGCAGAAGTCGGGCGTGCGGCTTCGGGCTCTCCTCGGAGTGGCTGATGGCCCGGCCGGAGGTCATGAGCCCCAGCTCGCGCGGGCGGACCGTCTGCAGACTGCCCAGGCTGTCACGGTGCAGTACCTCGCCCTCGTGGAGCCAGCTGACCGTCTGCAGGCCCATATGGGGGTGGGGCGGGACCTGCATCCCGGGTTCGTCTGCGATGTCGTCGGGACCGTAATGATCGACGAAGGCCCAGGCACCCACCATGCGGCGGCCCAGGTTGGGGAGCAGCCGGCGGACCTCGGTGGACTCGCCGAGCTGGACATGGCGCGGAGTGAGAAGTTCACGCACCGGCTCGGCGACGACGAAACCCCGCCCACCGCAGACGGAGAGTGCGGCCTGGCGATCGAGATTGCTCATGACGCTCAACCTATTCCCGTGCGGGCGCGGGTGGTCGACACCCACGCCGAAATTTTAGTGGAATATTCAACTATAGTTCCGTGTTGGCGCAACTGGACGGCGGCCCGGCGAGCCGGCGGACGCCCGACCGGGCACATCGGGAACGCCGCGACCGAGGAGGACGAGTGAACGACACCTACTACGAGTTCGGTACCGCAGCCGACCGCTGGGACCGTGCCCAGATGTTCTTCGAGGCCAAGGAGTATCTGACCGCGGCCCGAATCCTGGGCGGGCTGGTCGAGGAGGTTCCGGAGCAGGTCGCGCCGCGGCTGCTGCTGGCGCGCGCCTACTACCACTCGGCCCGTCTCGGCAAGGCCGAGACCGAACTGCGGGCCGTGCTGGAGCGCGACCCCGTCGAGCACTACGCGCGGCTGATGCTGGGGCGCACGCTGGAGCGGCAGGGACGGCAGGAGGAGGCCGCGCCGCATCTGCGGATGGCTGCGGCGATGTCCGGGGACCTCGGGGACGACGGGGGTTCGTGACGCGGTACGGCTGCGGGACGGCCTGAAGCGCGCGTCTCCGCTCGCTTCGTGCGCCGCGCGTGAGCAGCACGGCGCCTCGGATCGGCGTGGATTCCGGGGTGGTCCCGGCGACACGGGATCACCCGGGAAACGACGTGTCCCCAGGTGGGGGCCGTGACAGTGGAGCCCTGCCCCGGTCGTGCCCGTGGCGGGCGGCGAGGGCTCCGACGGCGGCCGGGTGCGGGCGGAGCCCGCGGGCGCCTCTCGCCACCCGGCTTTCGAGCGGCCGGAAATTCTGATGCGCCGAGGTTCTCCGCCGTGATAGTCCGACCGGTCATGGACGCTCTCGTGACACCGCGGCTCGTACTCCACCCGCTGACCCCCGCCGAGGCGCAGCACATAGTGGAAGGCCGCCCCTGGCCGGGCGCCCGGTGGGCTCCGGACTACCCCAACGACGGCGACAGGGCGGGCGCCGGGCACTTCCTGGAGCACTGTGCGGCCACCGGCAATCCCCAGCCGTTCGGCGCCTACGAGATCCGCCTCCGCGAGGACGGACAGGCCATCGGCGGAGCGGGGTTCCACGGTGTCCCGGACGAGCGGGGTCAGGTCACGATCGGCTATGGCCTGACCCCGGCGATGCGCGGCAAGGGGTATGCCTCCGAGGCGCTCCGGGCGCTACTGACGTTCGCCCGCGGCGAGGGAGTCGCGTCCGTGAAGGGCGACGCCGACCTCGGCAACACCGCGTCCCAGTACGTCATGGCGGCCGCGGGCATGCGCTTCGTCGGGGAGGACGACCGACTGAGGCATTACAGGATCGACTGGCCGGCCGGACGGGCGGACGCATACGCCGACGGATCGGGCGACTGCCCGGGCGGACGCTCGGACGTGGCCGGTGCCGATACGGCTGTCGAGCCCGGACCCTCTCCGCAGGTCCCCGCCGCCCGGCATCCGTCGTGCGCCGACGCGCCTGGGCGCACGGCCTTCCCCCGCCGTCGCTTCCCGCGCCCGTGACCGGGGTCCGACCGCGGCCGAGCCCGCCGGGAGGTTCCCGGCGGGCTCAGTCGTGACGGTGTTCCCGCGGGTCGGTGTTCGGCAGGTCAGCCGACCGCGTCGGCCGTGCGGGAGGCCGTGCCGCCCCCTGCCACGACCGTGTCCGGTGCCGGCACCAGCAGCCGTTCGGTCAGATAGCCGAAGACCAGGCCGAACGTGGTCCAGAGCGTGGCCTGAACGGCGAGGGTGGCGAGACGGAACTCCCACAGCAGAGCGGCCGGGAAGTCCTTGCCGACCTCGTTGAACGAGGGCAGAAAGGCGTACGCGCATCCGATGACGACGACGTAACCGACGGCTGCGGCAATCGTCGCGTTCCAGTTGCCCAGCCGGGGAGCCAGCCGCTTGCCGAGGATGACCGCGGCGACGGCGAGGAGCACGCTGAGTGCGACCATCAGGAAGAACAGGGCGGTGCGTTGCCCGATCGTGTCGGGGTTGCCGACCGCCGGCGGATTGGCCGGGTACTTGAGGAACGGCACGACGTACACGGTCAGCAGGGCGCCGAGCGCGATCAGTGCGGCCGTGGCCCGTGGGCCGAACCTGCCGATGCGGCCCAGGGCGTAGCAGAAGACGAGCGCGGCAATGCCGCCGATCGCCACACCGAAGACGAGGACACCGGTGGCGAGGCCCGCCGTGGACTGCATGGTGCGGCTGACGAGTTCCTCGCCGCCGCCGTGGTCGTGACTGTGAGCCTCTTCGAGTGCGATCGCCGCGTCGACCCGCGACTCTCCCAGGAAGTAGGCGACGACAAGGGCGAGCACACCGGCGACGAGGCCGGCGAGCATGCCGCGGATGAGCAGGGCTCTGACGGATATGGAGTTCATGAGGGGTTCCCCTGGCTTGCGCAGTGTGTCAGTGGCAGGGGAAACCGAGCAGGTGGCGCCCGTCGTGGACCCATTCGTGGACGCCCTCGCCGGAGATGACCGCGGTGGCGCCCTGTTCGGCGCCCACGAAGTACAGCAGGACCAGCATGAGCAGGCCGACGAAGACCGCCCACGGGGCAATGGCCTTCAGCGAGATGGGGGTGATGGCGGGTGATACGCCCGTGGGGGGGGCAGCAGTCTGTGCCATGGCAGAACCTCCTGGGGGAACACGCGTCCCGATCGTGGTGCCTGAGACGACAGTGCCGGGTCTGACTTCCCGCACAGATGCGGGTTCACAGTGGCGCGACCGTGCCGGATTCTCACCGGACTTCCATCACACCGTCGTCATGTTCGTCGCGACCATACCGCCTCCGCGTACCCCGCCGCCATGGCGCCATCCACGTGCCCTCAGCCCTGGATGCCATGGTGTGCTTACCCAAGAGGCCACAGTTCAGGGAGTTGACTTCGGTGTCGACGGTAAGGGTGATGTTGATCTCACCGGCGCTCAACGCGGCGCTGCGCGAGGTCCGTTTCGACGGTGACGCGCGTCTCGACACGTCCGGCGTCCGCCAGGCGCAGGCCGCCGCCCATACGGTGCCTGCCGCCGACCGCATGCTGCACGGACCGTCCGAGCGGTGCGCGGGGACCGCCGGGGCGCTGGGGCTGCGGGCCGAGCCCGAACCGGCCCTGCGCGGCTGGGACATGGGCCGCTGGGGCGGGCGACGACTGGCGGAGGTGAGCGGGAACGAGCCGGAGGCGGTGTCCGCGTGGCTGTCCGATCCGTCGGCCGCTCCGCACGGCGGCGAGTCACTGCTGGAGCTGTGCGCGCGGGCCGGCGACTGGCTGGACTCGACGCTTCGGGATGCCGCCGGAGGTGGGCGCGTACTCGCCGTGGTCGAGCCCACGGTGGCCCGGGCCGTGCTCGTGCATGCGCTGGACCTGCCGGTGCCGGCGTTCTGGCGGCTGGATGTCCCCCCGTTGACATTGACGGAGCTCAGCGGCCGGTCCGGACGGTGGAATCTGCGGTGTGGCCGGCCGCTGAGTGCCGGCAGTTGACTGCCCGGCCGGCGAGGAGCCGCATGCCGTGGGCGCGTCCGGCCGTGAACCGCACATCGCACGGCGAGAAACGTCGTTGCGCCGGCCGAGGGAGGCTCACAGCCTCGCGGGGTCGGCGCGAGCGCCTCGATCCGCCCACCGGCCGCCCCCGGGGAAGCGGGAAACGCCTCCCCGGGGGCGGACTGACTGCATGGTGTGCGACCCGAAGCGGTGCGTGTCGCCCTCGCGGTGGCTCACCTGCGGCCGGTGCAGCTAGAACTTCGCGGCGCCCGCGACGATCGCTTCCCTGATGCGGTTGTACGTTCCGCAGCGGCAGATGTTGCGGATCTCGTCGAGGTCCGCCTCCCCGATCTCACGGCCGGCCGCTCTGGCCTGCTCGACCTTGGCGACGGCCGCCATGATCTGACCGGGCTGGCAGTACCCGCACTGTGCGACATCGTGCTCCAGCCATGCCTCCTGCATGGGGTGCAGGTCCTTTCCGACCGTGGCGGGCAGCCCCTCGATCGTGGTGATCTCGTCGTCCGCCTTGATGTCCTTGACGGGGACCGAACAGGGATTGAAAGCCTTGCCGTTGATGTGACTCGTACAGGCCTGGCACACGCCGAGTCCACAGCCGTATTTGGGGCCCGTGACGCCCAGGACGTCCCGGAGCACCCACAGGAGCCGTACGTCGTCCTCGATGTCCACGGTGACGGCCTTGCCGTTGAGAATGAAGGTGTGTTCGGGCACGGTCGGCTCCTAGTAGGCGCGGCTCAGTCCGTCGGTGGGCGAGGCCGGGATCGGCGGCGTGGTGGGCAGCGGCTCGAAGCCGAGCGGTTCGCCGTGGTTGAGGGGGAAGGTCGTGGGCATCGTGCCGGTGGCCCGGCCATAGGCACAGGCGACGGCAGCCATGGCACCGGCGACGGCGAGTTCTCCGGCGCCTCCGGGCTTTCCCGCGGTCGGTGGCATGACGATGATCTCCAGCTCGGGCGGCACGTTCCACTGCCGGGTGTAGAAGTAGTTGTCCCAGCTCCCCTCCTGGAAATGGCCGTTCTGAAGGTGCAGCCCGGAACTGAGGGTGAGGGCGATGCCGTCGGAGATCCCACCCATCATCTGGGCCTGCAGACCGCGGGGGTTGACGGCGAGGCCGACGTCGACGGCGCAGACGACCTTGGTGACACGCGGTCCGGTGTAGGCGTCGCGGATCGTGCGTCCGGTCGTCTGCGGGCGGCAGTCGATCTCCGCGAGGACGGCGACGAACGCGTGGTACTCGGGGTGGATCGCGATGCCCTGGGCGGTGCCCGAGGGCATCGCGCGGCCCCACTTGCCCACTTCGGCGACCTTGTCGAGAACGGCGCGGGCCCGCTCCTCCTTCAGGTACTGACGACGGAACGTGTACGGGTTCTTGCCCATCCGTTTCGCCAGCTCGTCCACCACGAGTTCCTGTGCGCAACGGACGTTGGGCGAGTAGATGTTGCGCATCGAGCCGGTGTTGAAGCCCTTGTGCGTCTCGCTGAGCAGCTGGGTCGTGACGCCGAAGTGGTACGGGCTCTGCTGGGTGAGCGCGAAGATCGTCTCGGAGAACGTGAGGTCGGCGACGGGAAGTTGAGCGGCCTCGGAAGTGATGATCTCGCCCAGGCCGTGTCCGAAGTCGGTGGCCACCGAGGTGTGGCGCTGCTCGTACGTGAGGACTTCACCGAGTGCGTAGGTGGCCCGGACCCGGGACGTGGCCATCGGGTGCGTGCGCCCCTGACGGAAGTCGTCGGTGCGGTGCCACATGAGTTTCACGGGCTTGCCCATGGCCTTCGATGTCTCGGCGGCCTCGCGTGCGGCGTCGTGGAAGAGCTTGCGGCCGAAGGATCCGCCGCCCTCGGTGACATGGACCGTGACGGCGGCCCGCGGGAGGCCGAGCTGAAGGGCTATCTGCTCCTGGGCGACGATGGGCGACTTCAGGCTGGCCCAGATCTCGGCCGAGTCCTTGCGCACGTCGGCGATCGCGCAGTTCGTCTCCAGCGCGCTGTTGCTGGCGAAGCGGAAGGTGAAACGGGCGTCCACGGCTTTGGTCAGGAGATCCAACGGCGGTACGACGAGCGGGAGTTCCGCGCGCCGCAGATCCTGCAGGACAGTGGCGTCGCTGGTGTCATCGACGCTCCCGGGACCCCAGGTGACCTTCAGGGCCCGGACCGCGTCGATGCACTGGCCGAACGTGCGGCCTCGTACCGCTATGCCGGTGGAGATCCGTACGGCATCGGTGATGCCCGGCATGGCACGGACCTCGTCCAGGTTCTCCACCGAGCGGACGGTTCCGTTGATCGTCGGTGGGCGGCACACCATCGTCGGCAGCGCGTCCGGCACGTGCAGGTCCATGGCGAACTTCTTGCGGCCGGTGACGGCGTCCCGTGCATCGACGCGCCCGTGCCCCACGCCGATCACCTTGAACTCGGACGGCTCCTTCAGCGCGACGGAGACCTGGGCGGTGGACACACTCGCCGCCTTCGCGGCCAGCTCGCCGTACGTCACGCTCCTTCCGGCCGCGGAGGTGATGACCCCAGCCTTGGCGGTCAGGGTGCCGATCACCTCCCCCAGCTCGAGGGCGGCGGCCTCCAGAAGCCTGCCGCGCGCGATGGCGGCCGCCACCCGGATCGGTGTGTACGTGGAGATGGTGGTGTTCGACCCGCCGGTGAGCTGGTTGAACAGCAACTCCGGCCGGGCGTCCGCCAGCGTCACCCTGATCCTGTCCAGGGGCAGGTCCAGCTCCTCCGCGATCAGCATCGCACTCGACGTGGTGATGCCCTGTCCCACTTCTGCCCGGGGCAGGGCGAAGGTGGCCGTACCGTCGCTGTCCAGCCGGATGGTGATCAGATTCGACGTCGGCAGCGCCGCGTGGGTCAGCATGTCGTTGAGGTCGTAGATCTCGGCGGGCCCGGGCAGCGACGGCACCGCCGCGGCCGCCTCCGCCGGGGCCACGATCTCCTCACCGATCTGCGCGGCCACGGTCAGCGTGGAGGCCGCCACCACGTACCCCAGAAACCGTCGGCGAGTGACCTCCCCCGGCTCGCCTTCGATTCCGGCTCCGTGCCGCTTCGGACGCAGGTGCGCACCCATCAACTGTCCCCTCGACGAACGACGTTCCGGCGCCCTCCGGCTCACGCGCCTTCCCGCCGGCAGCCACCGGCAAGGCGCCTCGGAGCTCGACCGGGCGAGGGGTACTTGTACCAGGCACTGTCCCGCTTGCGCCATGCCCGGGCGTCCTCAGCCACCACCTCTCCACAGGGAGCCGTGAGTCTGCACGGGAATGGGCAGTTCCGGCTGCCGGTCGAGCGCCGGCCGCGAGGCCTTCACCGACCGCTTTCCACCCGGCGGTCGGGGGCGGTCTGCGCTGTGACCGGCAGGGTGACCGTGACGGTCAGGCCGCCGTCCGGGTGGGCCTCGGCATCGGCGTCGCCGCCGTGCGCGCGGGCGACGGCCTGGACGATGGACAGACCGAGGCCGCTTCCCCGGGCGGAGCCCACGCGCTCCGTCAGTCTGCGGAAGGGCTGGAACAGGACGTGCACTTCGTGGCCGGCGATGACGGGGCCGGTGTTGGCGACGGTCAGCCGGACGCCTTCAGCGACCGTACCGGTCCACACACGGACCGTGCCGCCGGGGACGTTGTAGCGGACGGCGTTGTCGACGAGGTTGCGGGCGAGTTGTTCGAGCAGCACCGGATCCCCCTCCATCGGTGCGGGGTGCAGATCCGCGTGGAGTGTCACTCCGGCCTCCCCGGCCGCCGGGGCGGTGGCTTCGAGGACCGTGGCCGCCGCCGCGCCGAGGTCGGCGGGAAGCCGTGCCACCTCACCGTTCTCGGAGCGGGCGAGGGTCAGCAGGGCGTCGACGAGCCGCTCATGGCGGACGTTGACCGCAAGCAGGTTCTCACCCAGATCACGCATCTGCGCCGGCGCGCCGCGACGGTTCATGGCCACCTCGACCAGAGTGCGGTTGATGACCAGAGGTGTCTTGAGTTCGTGGGCGGCATTGGCGATGAACCGGCCCTGTCCGGCGAAGGACGCGTCCAGCCGCTCCAGCATCCGGTCGAAGGAGTCCGCGAGGGCCTTGACCTCACCGGGCGGGGCATTCAGGGCGATCCGCTGGTGCAGGGTGCGCCCGGCGACCCGCTCGGCCGTGTTGCTGATCCGGGTGAGCGGCTGCAGCAGCTTCCCTGCCGCCAGCCAGCCGGCCCCGGTGGCAGTGACACCCACACCCACGACGACCAGCGAACCCCACTTCAGCATCCACAGCACGTCGTTACGTGCGTCCTGCTCCCCGAATTCGGCGGCGTAGGCCGCCCGTGCCCGGGCCTCCTCTTCCTGCCACTGCTGCACCGTCAGCGACGGATCGAACTTCATGTAGGGCCCTGAGGTGTGGTGCTCCCGGTAGCGGTGGACCAGGAGCAGAGTGGCCGCCAGCACCACGGCCGCCGCGAGGAAGAACAGCAGGCCGAAAACGGCGGTGAGCCGAAGCCGCAGGCTTCCGCGCCGGGCGGCGATCCACCGAGTGGGGAACCTCATGCGACACGGATCCCGGCGCCGGTGACGGTCGGGATCGGTGCCGGCGCACCCCGCTCTCGCCTGCCGGAGCCGGACACGCCGTACGCGGCACGCGGCAGCCGTGCCCCGCACGCCTTCCCGTCATGGACCGGGCCGATGGCAAACGTCTCCTGCCGGAGCCCTTCACGCACGGTCCCGACCGGCGGATTCACGTCCGCAATCACCAGTGGGCGCACTTTTTGCCCGCCTTCGCTCGTCCATTCGGTTCCCCCGCTCTTCAGTATGCGACTGCGATGTGAGGCGGGCGTGAGGGATACCGCTCACCGCCTGCTCACCGTGGCCCTGCTCGGATACCAGCAGACGTGGGGCCGGGACCTGCACAGGCGGTGCACCACAGGCCCGCCTTCCGTCCCCACGGCGACGGAAGGCGGCCGCGTCCGTGCACCACCGAACGGCCGCCGCCTCCTCACGAACCACTACGCGCTCTTGAAAGGCCACGCCTTGTTCAGTCTCGTCTTCGGGCGACACCTCATGTATCTCCTCCTCGTCGGCCTCGCCTCGGCGGCGGTGTACGCGGTCGTCGCTCTTCTCCTTCGCCGACGTACCGACCGGCCCTGGGACTACGCGGCCTGGGCGGCCTTCACCACGGCCGCGCTGTTCCTGACGCTCTGGATCAGGCCCGGCGGCAGCTCGGGAATGTGCGTGGTCAACAAGGACGTGTGGGAGCCCATGGGGACGGCCCAGGGGCGGATGAACTTTGCCCTCTTCGTTCCGATCGGCCTGTTCGGCCTGCGCGCGGCCCGGCGCCCGGTTCCGCCCCTGCTGCTGTCCGTCGTGCTCTCGTCCGGGATCGAGAGCGTCCAGGCCGCGGTTCCCGCCATCGGCCGCTACTGCGACACGAGCGACTTGCTCACCAATGTCGCGGGTGCGGTGGTGGGAGTCGGCGTCGGGGTGCTCTCCGTCCGCTTCTCGCGGAGGCGGCTGCCGCCCTGGGGTGTGCGGCGCCGCTCGATGTCGGCCGTGGCCGGTGCGGGGTTCTCGGCGGTCGCATGCATCGTGGCGACCACTGCCGGGGTCCGTGTCGTCGACCACGCGGAAGGGACCAGGACCGCATCTGCCGAGCAGTGGGCGGCCGTCGGCACAGTGGTCCGGCAGGCATTGGGGAGCGGATTCCGCGTCAAACACACTTCGGACGTGACTCCGTACGGCTTGGACGGCGTGGATCAGAGTGTATGGGCCGAACTGGAACCGGCTGGGATGGTCCACATGGCCTGGCCGGACCGGGACAGCATCGACATCGATGTGCAGGTGCATCAGTCGTTCGGGCATCCGCCGACCGGATACCCCGTACCGGGCGCCGCCGGACCGGTGCACGACCCCGCCGCCGCCCGGCGTGTCGCGGACCGGTACGTGGCTTCCCACTACCCTGCCGCGGTGACGGCAGGCGCACGGGCGGACCGGCCGGAGGACCAGCCCGAGGAGACGTGGACGGTCACCTATGCCTACCGGGACGACCGGATGCCCGCCCTGGCATCGCTCCGCGTGACACTCAACGGTGCCGGCCGCCTGCGGGGCGTCCGGCTGTCCGCCACTGCTCCTGTCGCCCGCCCCGCCCTCCCTGCGGACTGTCCGCAGAAGCAGCTGAAGGCCGGCACCTGCGGTCGGTGAAGAGGCGGGCGAAACGCACCCGGTGGTGCCGGCCGCGTTCACGACGGCGCCGCGGAAAGGCGCCGGCAGCCGCTCAGGGCACACGTCACGACCGCGCGCCCTACTGCTTCTGCCGGCAGGAGCGTTCCACGCATGCCGATCCGCGGCGTCGGTGGGACCGAACCGGCCGGTGTCGCGATCAGGAGCCGGACTCCGCCTCCGGCTCCGCGTGCCCGCCGGTGCGGTCCGGCGTCATCGCCGGACCGGGTACCGATGCTCAGCGAATGCGATAGCCGACTCCTGTGACGGTCTCCACGACCGCCGGCTCGCCCAGCTTGCGGCGCAGCCCCCGCATCGTCACCCGCACGATCGTTGTGAACGGGTCGATGTTCTCGTCCCACACCCGCTCCAGCAGCGCCTCCGCCGACACCGGTCCGCCCTGCGCGCGCAGCAGCTCCTCCAGCACCGCGAACTCCTTGCGTGACAGGGCCACGTACCGTCCGTCCCGGTAGGTCTCGCGCAGGTGCGGGTCCAGCCGGATACCGGCACGCTCCAGCACCGGTGGAGCCGCCGGCCGCACCCGGCGCCCCAATGCCCGTATGCGCGCCACGAGCTCCACGAACGCGAACGGCTTCGCCAGATAGTCATCGGCCCCGATGCTCAGGCCCGCCACGCGCTCTGCCACCGTCGTCGACACGGTCAGCATCAGAATGCGTACATCCGCCCGCGAGGCCACTGTCCGTCGGCACACTTCGTCGCCGTGCAGCTTCGGCAGGTCCCGGTCGAGGACCATCACGTCGTACTCGTTGAGCGCCAGCCGGTCCAATGCGGCCTCGCCGTCGTGGACGACATCGACCGCGAACGCCTCCTGCCGCAGGCCCTCGGCCATCGCGTCCGCAAGCATGTCCTCGTCCTCCACGACCAGCACGCGCACGCTGTGCCCCTTTCCCGTCAGCCGCCCCCCGTCGTCCAGTATGCGGAGGCGGTGTGAAGCGGCCGTGAGCTCCAGCTCTTCGGCAGTGGAGCGCGCGGAAGCCGAGACGTGCTCCTCGGCCCGTCCGGGCTGTACGTGGACGACGGCGAGGAGGCCCTCGGCCCGGGGCAGGTCGCAGGCACCCGTCACGCCGGCCACCCGAGGGCGGCGATGTGAAAGCGGCGCCGCAGAGACGGTCGGTGTTGTTCGGGCCGTGGCGTGCGTCAGTGTCCGCCCAGGCCCGGCAGACAGGTCCCCTCGACCGTGCGACCGACGACCTCCGCGTCGGCGTGACCCGCATTGTCGACCGTGCCGTTGACGCACACCCGGCCCGCGCCACCGCCCACGAGTGCATCGCGGAGGGGGGCGAAGTCGTCTCCGCGCATCTCGACCTGCTCCGGGCGCAGCCCGAGAGCGACGGCGGCCGCGGAGCGGAGACCGTCCTTCGTGGTCCCGGTGTCCGCCAGCTTCGCCAAGGCTGTGGCCAGCTTCTTCGCCGTGGGTGCGGCCTCTTCCTTCTGCGCCGCGGTGATCGGCAACTGCTCTCGGTACCCGTGGTTCTCCGCCACCCGCGCGTTCCAGTCGAACGTGATGCAGGGGGACGGTGTCGCCCGCCGCTCCTCGGGAAGCGGACAGTAGCCCTTCGGTGCGGCCGAGGAGGCCGCCGGGCCGCCCGCGCGGGGACCGGCCGCCGGATCGGCGCACCCGGCCGTCAGGACAGCGAGCAGGGCCAGAGGCAGGACGGCAACGAGCCGGGGGCGCATCCATGTCATGACCCGATCATGCCAGGTCCATGGCTTCCGCTTTCACCGGCTGCAGGTGGGGACGGCGCTGCACTCCGCTCGGGGCGCGGACGATCAGATGAGTTGAGGTGGCTCGGGCGCGCATTCCGCTGCTCCGCCCGAGGGTTGACCGGGGGCTCCGATTCCACCCACGCCTGCGCTCCCGGCCCGGCGCATAAATGCCCGGGCACTTGGCCGCGTGCCGTTGTCCCGGCGATCCGTCCCCTGCGCGACGGGAGGTGACCGAACAGGCGCCCGCGCCGGCAGGCCGAGGGAGAGCGGGACGAAACCCGCGCCCTAACCGCGGTACGTCTCCAGCAACCGCAGCCAGATCTCGCTGATGGTGGGGTAGGCGGGGACCGCATGCCAGAGCCGGTCAATGGGGACCTCGCCTGCGACCGCGACCGTCGCCGAGTGCAGCAGTTCGCCGATGCCCGGCCCGACGAAGGTGACGCCGAGCAGGATCTCCCGGTCGAGGTCGACGACCATACGTGCGCGGCCGCGGTAGTCGTCCGCGTACAGGCCGGAGCCCGCGACCGCGGCGAGGTCGTAGTCGACGGCGCGTACCCGGTGCCCGGCCTGCTCCGCCTCGGCGAGGGTGAGGCCGACGGATGCGGCCTCCGGGTCGGTGAAGACGACCTGGGGGACGGCCGCATGGTCGGCGGTGGCGGTGTGGGCGCCCCATCGGCCGGTCTCCAGCAGCGGTACACCCGCGGCGCGCGCGGCGATCGCGGCGCCCGCGATGCGTGCCTGGTACTTGCCCTGATGGGTGAGGAGCGCCCGGTGGTTGACGTCGCCGACGGCGTAGAGCCAGGTGGTGCCCTCGACACGGCAGCTGTCGTCGACCTGGAGCCACGAGCCGGGCTTCAGGTCCACGGATTCCAGGCCGATGTCACCGGTGCGCGGGGCGCGGCCGGTGGCGAAAAGGATCTCGTCGGCCTCGATGCGCTCACCGTCGCCCAGCTCGACGGTGACCGGACCGTCCGGGGCCGTGCGGGTGACCGAGGTGGCCGAGACGCCGGTACGGATCTCGGCCCCTGCCTCGGTCAGCGCCTCGGCGACCAGCTCACCCGCGAACGGCTCCATCTTCGGCAGCAGGCCCTTGCCCCGGACCAGCATCGTGACCTGGGCGCCGAGCGCCTGCCAGACGGTGGCCATCTCCACGCCGACCACACCACCGCCGACGACCACCAGGCGGCCGGGCACCTCCTTCGCGCTGGTCGCCTCGCGGCTGGTCCAGGGGCGGGCGTCGGCAACTCCGGGCAGGTCGGGAACCACGGCGCGGCTGCCGGTACACACGGCGACGGCGTGCCGCGCGGTGAGCCGGTGCTCGGTGCCGTCGGGGGTGGTGACGGAGACCTGCTTCGCGCCGGTCAGCCGGCCCTGGCCCCGATAGATGTCCGCGCCGATGCCGTCGAGCCAGGCGACCTGTCCGTCGTCCTTCCAGTGCGAGGCCTTCGCGTCGCGGTGGGCGAGGACCGCTGCGGTGTCCAGCGGGCCCTGCACGGCTGCGCTGAGGCCGGGAACCTTGCGTGCGTCGGCGCGGGCGACGACCGGACGCAGCAGGGCCTTGCTGGGCATGCACGCCCAGTACGAGCACTCGCCGCCGATCAGTTCCACCTCGACGACCGCGGTGCTCAGCCCGGCGGCACGGGTCCGGTCCGCGACGTTCTCCCCCACCGGCCCCGCGCCGATCACCACGACGTCGTACACGGCGTTCTGCACAGCATCAGCTTCAGTCATGGGAACAGTCTGACGCGTGTGTGGGCGCGGGCCACAGGGGCAGGCGGAATAGTGCACGACAAGGCACCGTTGAGCGGAACACGTCCGAACGGGCACAGGAAGAGGTAGAGGCGCATGAGCACTGTGGAGCTCACCAAGGAAAACTTCGATCAGGTCGTCAGTGAGAACGACTTCGTCCTGATCGACTTCTGGGCTTCCTGGTGCGGCCCGTGCCGGCAGTTCGCGCCGGTCTACGACGCTGCGTCGGAGCGCCACGGCGACCTGGTGTTCGCCAAGGTCGACACGGAGGCGCAGCAGGAACTGGCGGCGGCCTTCGAGATCCGCTCCATTCCGACGCTGATGATCGTCCGGGACAACGTCGCGGTGTTCGCCCAGCCCGGAGCATTGCCGGAGGCGGCGCTGGAGGACGTCATCGGGCAGGCCCGGAAGCTGGACATGGACGAGGTGCGCAAGTCCATCGAGGATCAGAAGAAGGGCCAGGGCGAGCAGCAGGCCGCACAGCAGTAGGCGGCGCGCGCACCTGAGCGCCTGAAGGGTCCGGCCGGATCGGCCGGACCCTTCAGGCGTCGAAGAGCAGTCCTAGAAGGGGTGGCCGGCCGGCTCGCGGCGTACGGTCGTCCAGCGCAGGTCGGTGAAGGCCTCCAGGTTCGCCTCGCCCCCGAAGCGCGCCCCGGTGCCGGATGCGGCGATGCCGCCGAAGGGGGCGACCGCCTCGTCGTTCACGGTCTGGTCGTTGATGTGGGCGATGCCGGTCGGGATCCGGTCCGCCAGTTCCAGGCCGAGAGCGGTGTCGCGGGTGATGATGCCGAGGGAGAGTCCGTACGGGCTGTCGGCGGCCAGCGCCGCGGCCTCGTCCAGGGTCTCGAAGGAGCGTACGGGGGCGACCGGGCCGAAGACCTCGTCCGCGTAGGCGGGCGTGTGGTCGTCCACGTGGGTGAGGACGGTGGGCCGGTAGAACAGCTCACGGTGGGTGCCGCCGGCGGCGAGCTTCGCGCCGCGCGCGGTGCTCGACTCCACCAGGCGATGGATCTTGCCGAGCTGGCCGCGGTCGATGATCGGACCGAGGTGGACCTGCTCACGGTACGGGTCGCCGACCGCCAGCGCGTCCGCCTTGGCTGCGAGCCGTTCGACGTATTCGTCGTGCAGCGAGGCGTGCACGAGGTGGCGGCCCGTCGTCATGCAGATCTGGCCCTGGTGGAAGAACGAGCCCCAGCTCGCCTGGGACACCGCGCCCTCCAGGTCGGCGTCCGCCAGGACCACGAGGGCGGAGTTGCCGCCGAGCTCCAGGTGAACGCGCTTGAGGAGCCGTCCCGCGGCCTCGCCGACGGCTCGGCCCGCTGCGGTGGAGCCGGTGAAGGAGATGACCGGGACCCGCGGTTCCGCGACCAGCGTCTGCCCGGCCTCGGCGCCGCCGGGCAGCACGTGCAGCAGGTCCGCTTCGAGTCCGGCCTCGGCGAAGACCGCCGCCAGCGCGAGCCCGCCGCAGACCGCGGTGCGCGGGTCGGGCTTGAGCAGGACCGCGTTGCCGAGGGCGAGTGCGGGAGCGACGGACCGGATGGACAGGATCAGCGGTGCGTTGAACGGGGCGATCACTCCGACGACGCCGACCGGGACGCGCCGGGTGTAGGACAGGCGCTTGTCCTCGCTGGGCAGTACGTCACCGGCCGGCCGGGAGGCGAGCGCAGCGGCCTCGTAGCACTCCTGGGCGGCGACATGGAGCTCGAAGTCGGCCTTGCCGGGGATCGAGCCCGACTCCCGTACGAGCCAGTCGCGCAGTTCGTCGGCGTGGGCGGTGAACAGGTCGCCCGCCCGGCGCAGAACTGCGGCGCGGACGAAGTGCGGGGCGCGGGACCAGGCGGCCTGGGCGCCGGCCGCGGATGTGGCGGCCGCCGTGATGTCCTCGGCCGCGGCGAGGGTGACGCGTCCGAGCACCTCGCCGGTGGCGGGCTCGACGACGTCCGACTCGCCTCCCGCGAGTGTGCGGGACTGCCAGGTTTTGGGGTCGAGCAGGGACATGGGAGCTCTCCAGTCGATCGGTTCGAGGGGTGGTCCGATGCGGTGGGGCGCGGGGTGTGCGGCCGCGGCCTCGCGGGACTACGCGATCCGGCGCAGCCGTGCGAGCCGCGTTCGGCGAACGAACGTGATCTCGCCCGGTTGAACGTGCAACATCGTAGCCACGCGCCACCCGCCGAAAAGGCGATTGATCGAACTGCTGCTCGCTTTTGCGTGCGACGTCCGGTGCCGGCTCCACGGACGGGCCTTCTTGCCAACAGCGTTTGAGCGTGAGGCAGTTGCCCACACGACGCCTCAGCTCTCGGCCTTCCGCTCCGCGACCCTGACCGAGAGTCCGTAGTCCAGTTCGGCACCGTCGATCAGCAGGGCCTCCACCGTGCGTGTCACCGGATCGATGTCCGCCACCATCCCTTCCCCGGCGTACCGGGGATAGCCCGATGCCCCTGTCTCGCCGGTGGCCTCCACGACGGCCGATCGGATCGCTCCGACGGAGGCGGGTGCGTCGCCGGCGTCCTCGGTCCTCTCACCACGTCCGGGCTGCTCCGTGCGTGCGGCCTGCTCGGCGGCGTTCGCCGGTTCGGCCGTGGCGTCGGTGAATCCGGGGACGAGCAGGATCTCGTAACTCTGCGGATAGTTCATGGTCATGACGCTAGGCAAGCGACGCTCGGCGTGCACGTTGCCGCGCTGCCGTGTTGCGGTGGCGGATCGCGGTGGCGCCGCCGTCGGCTCAGCCGGACTCGCGGGGGATCGCCCGTGCCCTCAGCAGGTCGTGGCGCTCGGGCTCGGTTCCCGCGTGCTGCACCAGTCGGTCGACGAGATCGGCGGGCGGCTGCGCCGTCACCAGCTCCATCCGCACGCTGCTCAGCCGCGGCCGCAGCAGTCTGCCCAGCATCAGATCGTCGGCTCCGATCACGGCCGTCTCGCGCGGCACCTCGATCCCCGCATCCTGCAGAGCTCGCATCAGGAGCATCGCGTAGTCGTCGTTGTACGCGAACACGGCATCGAGCCCGAGCGTGCGCCACCGCAGGGCGAGAGCGGCGGCCGACTCCTCCTCGTAGCGCAGCGGCAGCGGTTCGATACACGCACCGGCACCGGCCGCGGCTCGCCTGGCCCCGGCGAGCCGGGGTTCGGCGAACGCAGCGAAGCCCGGCTCCTCGGGCATGATCACGCCGATCCGGCGCCACCCGCGTTCCAGCAGATGCGTGGTGGCACAGCTGCCGACCTCCCGCTGGTCCATCACCAGGGCGTGGGCGCCGTCGACCGGCTGCGGACCGAGGGTGATCACCGCCTTGGCCCCGGCACGCCGGAGCATGGCTATGCCCTGCGCGGTGGGGACGATCCCGACCGGCGCGACCACGGCGACGGGGCGGAGTTCGGCCCAGGCGCGGGCGTCTTCGTCGGCGCACGTGCCGGGACTGCCGTGCTGCACCACCGTGTAGTCGAGGCGGCGCAGTCCGGACTCGAGTTCCCGGAGGATGTGGTGGTGGACCGGTCCGGCCGCGTGGTTCGTTGTGGGCAGCAGCACCATACGGGTGTGGCCGGCGCGCAGGGTCCGGGCCGCCGCGTGCGGAACGTAGCCGAGCTCTCCCGCTGCTTCCCTGACCCGTCGGCGGGTGGAATCGCTGATCCGCACGGTCGAGTTGTTGTTCAGGACGTACGACACGGTGGCCCGTGAGACTCCGGCGAGTCGCGCCACGTCGGCGCTCGTCGGGACGGCGCCTGCGGAGGGCTGCTTGGGTAACTGGCTCATGGCGTCGGGCAGTCTTCCAGACCGGTCCTGCATGGGTACGCTCCGGGGCATGGACGACTCGTCGATGGTGGGACTGCTCGGCCGGGTGACCGGAACGGTGGGGCCGGGGCTGGTCGGCGAGGTGATCGTGCGGATCCGTGGGGGTGCCGAGCACTTCCTCGCCTACCCGTCCTCGCCGAAGGAGCGCATGGAGCCGGGGACGGTGGTGACGGTGATCGAGTATCTGCCCCCGCGCACGGTGTACGTGGCGCGTGCGTACGACGGTTGAGGAGCCCAGCAGGACGGCCGTGGTATGTGCCGCACGGGCGTCGGGAGCGCACCGGTCAAGAATGCGGCAAGGTTCTGCATGCCTCTTCTCCGCCGTCGCGCACAGGAGAAGACTCCCTCTGTTCAGCAGTGCCGGCGGGGCACTGCGATAAGGGGGCGCATGCCGATGGTCATCGGCGTCACGGCGGGACTGGTTCTCGCCGCCATCATTGTGTTGATCGGCCTGTTCAAGCTGATGTGGCGAGTGGCCGAGCCGAACGAGGCACTGGTCATCTCCGGTTCCAAGCACAAGACCGAGGGTCTCGGGCAGGGCATGGGGTTCCGTATCGTCACCGGGCACGGCACGCTCGTACTGCCCGGTGTGCAAGCGGTACGGAAGATGTCGCTGGACCTCAACGAGACGGAACTGTCCGTGGATTGCGTCACGCACCAGGGGATTCCCCTGCGGGTGCGGGGCGTCGTCATCTTCAAGGTGGGCGACGACTTCGTGTCGATCGCCAATGCGGCCCGCCGCTTCCTCGACCAGCAGAAGATGATGTCGGAGCGGGTGCACAACGTGTTCGCCGGCCATCTCCGGTCCATCGTGGGCGGATTGACCGTCGAGGACATGATCCGCGACCGGGAGAAGCTCACCGGCCAGACCCGGGCGGCATGCGGCACCGAGATGGAGAAGCTCGGGCTGATCGTCGACTCGCTGCAGATCCATGAGATCGAGGATCCGACCGGGTACATCAAGAATCTCGCCATGCCGCACGCCGCCGCCGTCCAGCGCGATGCCCGGATAGCGCAGGCCGAGGCCAACCGGCGGGCCACCGAGGCCGAACAGCAGGCCGCCGCCCGGATGTCGGAGGCGACCCGCGACAGCGAGATCCTGCAGGCCGGCTACCAGGCCGAGCGGGACAAGGCCGCGGCCAAGTCCCGGCAGGCGGGCCCGCTCGCGGACGCTGCGGCCCGGCAGGAGGTCGTGGTCCAGGAGACCCGGGTCGCCGAGTTGGAGGCACAGCGCCGCGAGCAGCAGCTGCAGGCGGACGTACGGAAGCCCGCGGATGCCCAGGCGTACGAGAAGCGCACGCTGGCGGAGGGTGAACGCGACGCCCGGATCTCGGCCGCCGAGGCGCATGCGAAGGAGACGGAGCTCGCCGCCTTCGCCGAGGCCAACCGGGTGAAGACAGCGGCGATCGCCGAGGCCGAGGCGACCAAGGCGCGCGGCGCCGCCGCCGCGTCGGCGACGCGGGCCACCGGTGAGGCCGAAGCAGCGGCGGCGCAGGCCAAGGGACTCGCGCTGGCCGAGTCGACGCGCGCCAAGGGGCTGGCCGAGGCCGAGGCGATCAAGGCACGGGCCGCGGCGCTGGCGGAGAACCAGGAGGCCGTCGTCGCCCAGCAGTTGGCGGAGAGGTGGCCGGAGATCGTCCAGGCGGGCGCGGGTGCCTTCAGCAGCGTCGACCACATGGTCCTGCTGAACGGTGCCGACGGCCTGTCGGAGATGTTCGCGAAGGCGCTGACGATGGGCGGTACGGGGCTGGGTCTGGCCCGCCAGCTGCTGGCCACGATGGGCCAGGACGACGGCAGGAGCAACGGTGGTGGCAGGGGGGCGACGGCGAAGACCGCGTCGCCGGCCAACGGTGTCGCGCCCGCTGTTCCGCCGTCACCGCTCAAGCAGCACATTGCGGTGACAGGCGATCAGGAGGACGGCGCAGCCACCTGACGAGACGCGGCCGCGGTGGCCGGTTCCCGTCCGTCGGTGACGGGCGGGAACCGGCCACCGCTGCATGTTGTCCGGCCGGGCCGCGTACCCGGGTCCCCTGCCGGATTCTTCCGGAATGCTGCATGTTCGGCGGACCCGCTCCGAGAAAGTGGACGTAGAGGTTCTACGGTGTCCGGATGACGATCCCTCATCGCACCACCGGCATTTCGCACACGACCGGCACCGGCACCGCGGCCGAGTTCCCCGGCCGCACCGGCCCGACCGCCACCGCCGAGGCCGACCCCCACGATGTGGGCCCGGTCCGCACCACGTACGCCCCCGACCGCGACGGCGATCCCGACCCGGGCGAGATCGTCTGGACCTGGGTGCCGTTCGAGGAGAACGACGGGCGCGGCAAGGACCGCCCGGTACTGGTGGTGGCCCGGGAGGCGGCGGGCACGCTGCTCGCGGTGCAGCTCTCCAGTAAGCAGCACGACCGGGACCGCGAGTGGGTGGCCCTCGGCGCCGGGCCGTGGGACAGCTCGGGCCGGCAGTCCTGGGTCGATCTCGACCGGGTGCTGCGGGTGCACGAGGACGGGATGCGCCGTGAGGCGTGCGCGCTGGACCGGGACCGGTTCGATCTGGTCGCCGGACGGCTGCGGGAGCGCTACGGCTGGGCATGATCCCCGCAGGCGCGGGCGGCCCGGACGGACCGGGCGCCCCACCGGCCGTGACGGCCGGCATTGACCCCATCGGCCCAACGTCGTCGTCACAGTCGGTGTCCACCCCAGTGGCCCAACGGCCTCATGAAGGGGGACCCTCTACGACGGGTCCGGCGTCACCTTCGCATGGATGACCCGCTCCGCTCGGTCACGGTGGGTTCTCCTCTTCCCGCCACGCATGCTGACGGGAATTCACTCTGCCGGTGAGGCCTCACCCCATCGGCCCAGCGTCACCGTCGTGGCTGCAGCACGTCCGCGAACGTATCGGCGAAAGCGTCCCGGGTGGCCGATGCGCGGCTGCGGTCGAGGATGCCGAAGACGATCTGCTCGAAGTGGCCGGCGAACCGGCCCCCGTCGGCCAGCAGCGCCCGGAACGCGCCGGCCACCTGCGCCGGATCGTTCATGAACACACCGCAGCCCCAGGCGCCCAGCACCAGCCTCCGGTATCCGCGCACGGTCGCGACCTCCAGTACCCGCTCGGCGCGGGACGCGAGCGCCGTGGGGATGCGGTGGGCCTCCTCGGGCGTCCGGCTGCGGATCACTCCGGCGTTGGGCGCGGGCGAGGTGAGGAAACCGACGGTGTACGGCGTCTCCAGCAGCCGCCCCCGGTCGTCGCGGAACACCGGCACACCAGGTGAGTGGATCACCCGGTCGGAGTAGAAGGCGCCGCGTTCGGCCCGGTGGTTCGGGGGCACGCAGCAGGGTGGTGTACAGCGCGGAGCAGCGGCACAGGGCCTCCTCCTGGGCCTGCGCGCCGTTGAGGTAGCCGCCCCCGGGGTTACGGGCGGAGGCGTAGTTCAGGACGGCGATCCTGCCGGGCCCTTCGCCGGTCATCCGGCGTGCCGCCTCCAGGCTGCTCTCGCCGGTCACCTGGAAAGCCGTGGTCCGGTCGGTGTCGACTGAGGCGACGGGCACCGGATCGGGCCCGTACACCCGCGTCCCGGAGAGCGCGGCGGCCATGGCGCGCCCAATATTGACCTCGCGCCCCTCGGGCGTGAGGTAGAGCCCGGCTTCGACGATGGACTCGGTCTCTGCGGCGATGGCGCGCAGACGTGCGCTCATCGGTACTCCCCCGTGTCATGCATACGGGGCATGGTCAACGCTCCTGCGACCCCCGCGCAACCGGATTTCCCTTTCGCACAAGGGCACCCTTGTGCGAATCACATGCAAGGGTTTGGGTGGTACGGACGTACCGAAGAAGGAGGCCCCGGAATGTCACCGGACGCACCCGTCAACCACGGTCCGACCGCGTACGACCGTCCCCTCGGTGAGGGCGAGGCGGAGGATTTACTGCGATGCATATGTTTCAAGACCGGCCCGCCCCGGGCCGTCGGCGTCGAGCTCGAATGGCTGATTCACGACCGCGAACGGCCGTGGACCCCCGTTCCCCCGCACCGTCTCGATGCGGCCATCGCCGCACTGCGTGCGCTGCCCCTGAGCGCGGCACTCACCTTCGAGCCCGGCGGACAGCTGGAGCTCAGTTCGCTCCCCGCCGACTCCCTGATGGCGTGCATCGACACCATGTCCACCGACCTGGCCGCCGTGCGCACGGCGCTCGGCCGGCTGGACCTCGCGCCGGTCGGTCTGGGCGTCGATCCGTGGCATCCCCCGCGCCGTCTGCTGCACGAGCCCCGTTATGACGCCCTGGAGGCCTCGCTGGACCGTTCCGGACCGGCGGGTCGCGCCATGATGTGCTCCACCGCTTCCGTCCAGGTCTGTCTGGACGCCGGAGAGGAGGAGCCGGGGCCGCTCGGATACGGGCGGCGCTGGCAACTGACGCATCTGCTGGGTGCGGTGCTGGTAGCGGCGTTCGCCAACTCGCCGTACCGGCAAGGCCGGCCGACGGGGTGGCGGTCCACTCGCCAGTCGCTGTGGGCCGACCTGGATCCGATACGGGCCCTGGCACCGTCCGGACGTCTCGCTCCGCGCGACGGCTGGGCGGCGCATGTCCTCGAAACCCCGGTGATGTGCATCCGGAGCGACGAGGCGCCGTGGGCCGTGCCGCACGGTCTGACCTTCCGCGACTGGATCCGCACGGGTGCCCCGCGTCCACCGCTGCGCGCCGATCTCGAATACCACATCACCACGCTCTTCCCACCCGTCCGCCCGCGCGGGCATCTCGAACTGCGCATGATCGACGCGCAGTTCGGCGACGACGGATGGATCGTCCCGCTAGCCGTCACCACCGCGCTGCTCGACGACCCGGAGGCCGCCGAGACCGTGTACCGCACCGTCAAACCGCTGGCCGAGACGGCGGGCCCGCTGTCCGCTCCGCGCAACCCGCTGTGGGTCGGCGCAGCCCGTGACGGCCTGGCCGATCCCGAACTGCGGGCGACGGCCCTGACCTGCTTCGAGGTCGCCCTGGATGCGCTGCCCCGGCTGGGCGCGTCCGAAGCGGTCCAGCGGGCGGTGTCGGGCTTTCACGACCGTTTCGTCGCCCGCGGCCGATGTCCGGCCGACGATCTGCCCGCGCTGCTCGCGATGCCCTCGGCGCAGGCGACGCCTGCGGCGTTCCGCACGGAAGAGGGAAAGAAGGCACGCTCATGACCAGCTCCCCCGCGTCCCCGACGCCTGAACCGGATACCGAAGCGCTCCGGAAGCGCGCTCTCGCGGCGCTTCTCACCGCCCGGGAACGCACCACTCTCCTCACCGACAGTGTCGACGACCGTGAACTGACCGCACAGCACTCGCCCTTGATGTCGCCCCTGGTCTGGGATCTCGCGCACATCGGCAACCAGGAGGAGCTGTGGCTGCTGCGCGGCGTGGCCGGGCGGGAGGCGATGCGCCCCGAGATCGACGGGCTGTACGACGCCTTCGAGCATCCGCGGGCCAGCCGCCCCTCCCTTCCGCTGCTGCCGCCCGCCGAGGCCCGCTCGTACGCCGCGGAGGTACGCGGCCGGGCGCTGGACGTCCTGGAGAACACCGCGCTGCTCGGCGACCGTCCGCTCGTGGAGTCCGGCTTCGCCTTCGGGATGATCGCCCAGCATGAACAGCAGCACGACGAGACGATGCTGATCACCCACCAGCTGAGATCGGGCCCGGCCGTCCTCACCTCCCCGGAGCCGCCCCGGCCCACCGACGCGGCGGGACTGCCCGCCGAGGTCCTGGTGCCCGGCGGACCGTTCACCATGGGCACGTCGACCGAACCGTGGGCGCTCGACAACGAACGCCCCGCCCATGCGCGCGAGGTACCGGCATTCCACATCGACACGGTCCCGGTCACCTGCGGCGCGTACCAGCGGTTCATCGAGGACGGCGGCTACACCGAGCGGCGCTGGTGGGCGGCGGAGGGCTGGGCGATGGTCCGTGAGCACGAGCTGACCGCCCCGCTGTTCTGGCACCGGGACGGCGGCCAGTGGCTGCGCCGCCGCTTCGGGGTGACCGAGCCGGTGCCCGCGGACGAGCCGGTGCTCCATGTGAGCTGGTACGAGGCGGACGCGTACGCCCGTTGGGCGGGACGCAGGCTGCCCACCGAGGCCGAGTGGGAGAAGGCGGCGCGTCACGATGCGTCCGCGGGACGTTCGCGGCGCTATCCGTGGGGCGACGACGACCCGTCCCCGGAACGGGCCAACCTGGGGCAGCGCCACCTGCGGCCCGCCCCCGCCGGGGCGTACCCGGCCGGGCAGTCCCCGCTCGGTGTGCGGCAGCTGATCGGCGACGTGTGGGAGTGGACGGCGAGCGACTTCCTCCCGTATCCGGGCTTCGCGCCCTTCCCTTACCGCGAGTACTCGGAGGTCTTCTTCGGGCCCGCCCACAAGGTGCTGCGCGGCGGTTCGTTCGCCGTGGACGCCGTGGCGTGCCGGGGCACGTTCCGCAACTGGGATCTTCCGGTGCGCCGGCAGATCTTCTCCGGATTCCGTACCGCGAGGGATGCCCGTACCGCGAGGGATGCCTGATGTGCCGCCATATCGCCTATCTGGGACCACCCGTGGCACTCGGGGAGCTGCTGACCCTGCCCCCTCACGCCTTGGTCCGCCAGTCCTGGGAACCCCGGCGGCAGAAGTACGGCACGGTCAACGCGGATGGTTTCGGCGTTGGATGGTACGCGGACGGCGACCCGGTGCCGGGGCGTTACCGGCGCCAGGGTCCCGTCTGGGCCGACGAGTCGTTCGCCGATCTGGCCCGAGTGGTACGGAGCCCGGCGCTGCTCGCCGCCGTCCGGGACGCCACCGAGAGGGACTCGGACGGTGAGGCGGCGGCCGCGCCGTTCGCCGCGGGGCGACTGCTGTTCAGCCACAACGGCGCGGTGAAGGGCTGGCCGGGGTCCCTGGCGCCGCTCGCCGCCACGCTGCCCCCGGCCGAGCTCCTCACCCTTGCGGCGCGCTGCGACTCGGCCCTGGTCTGGGCGCTGGTGCAGCACCGGGTGGCGCAGGGCGACGACCTGCCGCAGGCTGTCGCCGACACCGTGTCCGACGTCGCGGGGGCGGCGCCCGGCTCACGGCTGAATCTGCTGCTCACCGACGGCGCGAGGATCGTGGCGACGGCCTGGGGAGACACCCTGTGGTATCTCGCCGAGCCAGGGCTCCGCGTCGTCGCTGCCTCGGAGCCGTACGACGACGATCCGCACTGGCGCGAGGTCCCCGACCGCACCCTGCTGGTCGCGACCCGCGCCGAAGTCCTGCTCACCCCGCTCAAGGAGCCCACCCAGTGAGTCCCTTTCTGCTGACCCGCACCCTGCCGGCGGACGCGACGGACGCGGCGCTGCGCGCCGATGTGCTGCACGGTCTGACTCGGCACCCGAAGACGCTGCCTCCCAAATGGTTCTACGACGCGCACGGCAGCGAGCTGTTCGAGGAGATCACCCGCCTCCCCGAGTACTACCCGACCCGCGCCGAGCGCGAGATCCTGCTCGCCCGCGCGCCGGAGATCGCCTCGGCTTCCGGGGCACGGACCCTGATCGAGCTGGGTTCCGGCTCGTCGGAGAAGACCCGGCATCTGCTGGACGCGCTCCCCGGGCTGCACAGCTACGTACCGGTGGACGTGAGCGAGAGCGCGCTGCGCGGCGCCGCCGAGACGCTGCTCAAGGAGCGGCCGGATCTCTCGGTGCACGCTCTGATCGCCGACTTCACCGGCGGGCTGTCGCTGCCGGACACACCAGGACCCCATCTGGTCGCGTTCCTCGGCGGCACGATCGGCAATCTGCTGCCGGACGAGCGGGCGGTGTTCCTGAAGTCCGTACGGTCACTGCTGTCGCCCGGCGACACCCTGCTGCTCGGCACGGATCTGGTGAAGGACGAGAAGGTGCTGGTCGCGGCGTACGACGATGCGGCAGGCGTGACGGCGGCGTTCAACAAGAACGTACTGACCGTCGTCGACCGGGAGTTGGGTGCGGACTTCGACCCGGACGCCTTCGACCATGTGGCGCTGTGGGAACCGCACCACGAGTGGATCGAGATGCGGCTGCGGGCCCGCAGAGCACTGACCGTGAAAATCCCCGGGCTGGATCTGGTGGTGCCGTTCGAGGCCGGCGAGGAGTTGCGTACGGAGGTGTCGGCGAAGTTCCGCGAGGAGGGGATCCGCGGTGAACTCGCCGTGGCCGGGCTGAGGCTGTCTCAGTGGTGGACGGATTCCGCCGACCGGTTCGCGCTGTCGCTGGCCACGGCGGTCTGAGCGGCGCGGGCGAGCGCACGGCGGCCGGGCAGCGTGCCCGCGGGGATCGGCGGCAGGACGCCGATCTCGGCGGTCAGCCCGGCCGCCGTGACGACACGCCACAGCGAGGCGGCGAGCGGGTCGTCACCGACGAACGCGGCGGCGCCGGCGGCCTGTCCGTCCGTCCGCGCGGTGCGGTAGGCGATGCGTACCGGACGGACCTCGGCCTCCGTGTCGATCGCGGCCTGGAACACGGCGGGGCGGAAGCGGCCGCCGGGTCCGCGCCCGCACCAGGTGCTTCCTTCGGGGAACACCACGACCCGCGACCCGCCGCGCAGCGCCCCCGCGATGTCGCGCACGGTCGTGGGCAGCGCCCGCAGCCGGTCGCGTTCGACGAACAGGGTGCCGCCGAGGGCGGCGAGCGGACCGACTACGGGCCAGCGCCGGATCTCGCTCTTGGCCAGCATCCGGCCGGGGAGGACGGCGGCGACGAGCGGGATGTCCAGCCACGAGACGTGGTTCGCGACCACCAGCGTGCCGGTGTGCGCCGCCCCCTCCGGCGACTGCGGCCGGCCGGTGACCCGCACCCGTACGCCGAAGGCCCGCACCACCCCGTACGCCCACCACCGGATCAGCCGGTCCCGTGGCGCACGGCCGAGCAGCATCACCACCGGGACACACACCACGCCGGCCAGGACGAGGCTGCATCCGGCGAGCAGGAGAGCGGTGGCGGGGAGCCGGCCGCGTACGGGACCGGTGTGGCCGGCGCAGGTGCGCGGGGTGCAGGGTGCGGTGGGCAGCCAGACGCTCATGTCAGCGGGGCGAGGGACAGGAAGTGGCGCAGATAGCGTGGGTCGGTGCGGCGCAGTGACAGCAGGACGTAGAGGTCGGCGACGTTGAAGTCGGGGTCGTACGCGGGTGCCCCGCAGACCCAGGCGCCGAGGCGCAGATAGCCGCGGAGGAGCGGCGGGAGGCCGGCGAGCCCGGTACGCGCGGTGGTTCGCGCTTCGGCGCCCACCGCGACGGGTCGGGTGGCGGCGGTGGGCTGCCAGAGGCGGTGCGGGGTGACCCAGTAGTCCTCGGGCGCCAGGTACCTGGTCCGTACCGTGTCCCAGGAATCGGCGGCCAGCACGCCGCCGTCGGCCAGGGGGATCGAGCAGCAGCCGGCCAGCCAGTTGTGCCCGCTGCGCTCCATGTAGCGGGCGAGGCCGGCCCAGACGAGGGCGATGACGGCTCCGTCCCGGTGGGCCGGGTGGACGCAGGAGCGGCCGACCTCGATCAGGTCGTCGCGGATCGGGCCGAGCCGGCCGAGATCGAACTCGGTCTCGGCGTAGAGACGGCCGGCGATCCGGGCCCGGTCGGGCGGCAGGAGGCGGTAGGTGGCGATGACGTCGCCGGTCGCCACCTCGCGTACCAGCAGGTGGTCGCAGTATGCGTCGAAGGCGTCGCTGTCCAGACCCGGTTCGGGTCCGTCGAGCCGGGCGCCGAGCTCACCGGCGAAGACCTGGTGGCGCAGCCGCTGGGCGGCGCGCACGTCTTCCTGGGTGACGGCGAGGGAGACCCGGTAGTGCGCGGCGGGGGCGTCGGACGGTGCCGGGGCGGGCTGCGGCCCGGTGGGCTGCTCCGGCACGAAGGGGGTGGCGGTGGGCGGGCCGGTGACGAGCGGTGGGGTGGGCAGCGCGTTCATGACGGACTCCGGGGACGGATCGGCAAGGGCGGCTGCCGGGCTGACGCTGCTGCGGCGGCCCGGCCCCTTACTTCTTCCGTGACCGGCTGGATTCGACATGACCGCTGCGGAGAGCCTGGATGTGCGACGGCTGAATCCCGGGGTGTCCTGTCCGGTTGCGGACAGGACACCCCGCCCGGCACGGGAGGCCGGCCCCTCCGCCTCAGCTGCCCGCGAGCTCGGCGGTGATCCGTTCCGAGGCGGCCTTGGCCTCCTCCTGCGGGTCTCCGCCCTGCAGGACGGCGGTCATGTACGGCTTGATCGGGTTGGTGGCCTCGACCGCCGCCCACTGCGGAGAGTTGGGGGTGGCACGGCCGCGCCTGGCACCCTGGGCCATCGCGGCGGTGCCTTCCTGGCCCTCGATGACGTGCGCGAGGCTCGGCTTGTTCGGCACGTAGCTCATGGTCCTGGCGAGGTCCGCCTGCCACTTCTCGCCGGCCAGCGCCTTGATCACGTCGATTCCGGCGCTGCGCTGATCCGCCTTGTCCGGAACGATCAGATCGGACCCGCCGGTGAACACGGAACCGGGGTGCTTCGCGGTCTTGCCGGGGATCGGGAAGTAGCCGAGCTTCCCCTTGAGTTCGGGGTTCTTCTGCTCGATGAGCTTGGCACTGCCCGGCACGGAGATGATCTGCGCGACGTCGCCCTTCGCGAACACATCGGTCTGCGGGGGCTTTTCCTCGTCGGCGTCCTTGGGGCCGTTGCCGTACGACTGGAGTTCCTTGTAGAAGTCCATGCCGCGCAGAGCGGCGGGCGTGGCGAGGCCGCCCTCCCATTCGCCGCCCTTGTCGTCGGCCAGGTTGCCGCCCTCGTCCCAGATGAACCCGGCCAGGACGTACCAGTTCTGGCCTGCGAGGTACATGCCCTGGTTGCCGTCCTGATTGAGCAGCCGGCTGTCCTCGATCCACTCGTCCCGGGTCTTCGGCGGGGTCTTGATGCCCGCCTTCTCGAAGAGTTCCTTGTTGTAGATCACCACACGGTTGGCCGCGTACCAGGGGATGCCGTACTGGATGCCCTCGATGCTGCCCGGGTCGGCGAGGCCGGGGAGCCAGTCCTCGCTGCCCAGGTCACGCATCGACTCGAGGGTCAGATCACGCAGCCCACCGCTCTCCGCGTACTGGGCGACCTGCGTGTTTCCGACCTCGATGACGTCCGGGGTGTCCTCGCCCTTGAGGGCAGCGGTGACCTTGGGCCCGATGCCACTCCAGCTCTGGATCTTGAACTCCAGTTCGACCGAGGGGTGTTCCTCTTCGTACGACGCCGTGAAACGGTCCAGGAAATCGGCGGACACACTGTCCTTCATCAGCCAGATCGTGACCGTCCTGTCGCCGCCGCCTGCGCCCGGGAGATAGCCGCAGCCACCCAGCGCGAGGGTGGAGACGAGCGCTATGGCGCCGATGAGTACACGGTTCTTCACAAGGGTCACCTTCTGCGAGACAGCACGACAAAGTCAGAACCCGATGTGGGGGGACTGCGGGCGGTGCTCGCACGGGCGTGGCTGGATTTTGGTATGGACCTTTCGATTAGGTCAAGGAGAGTTCACGACACATTCTCCCCAGCATCCCCTCGCGTACCCGCGCCAGGTGGGGCACCGTGGTAAGGACGAAGGGAGACACAAGATGTCCAATCACACCTATCGGGTCACCGAAATCGTCGGAACCTCCCACGAAGGAGTCGATGACGCCATCCGCAGAGGTGTGGCGAGAGCCTCTGAAACGTTGCACAATCTCGACTGGTTCGAGATCACCCAGGTACGGGGGCAGATCGTGGATGGCCGTATCGAGCACTACCAGGTGGGCCTCAAAGTGGGCTTCCGACTCGACGAGACGAGCTGAACCGGCCCGGCGGGATCACGTACGCCCTTCGCGCTCCTGCGCATCCTTCATCGACGCCGAGACCGTCGCCCAGCGGGCCCGCACCACGGCGAACCCGGCCTGCTCGGCCGCATCACAGACCAGCTCGTCGTCATCGACCAGCATGCGCACCGCACGCTCCCGGCCCAGCCGCTTCAGGATCTCCAGCTTGGTGTGGCGGGCCGGCCGGCGGTCGTCGTTGCGGCGCATGTACACCCGCCCCTCGGGCAGGCCCTGTTCCGCCAGCCAGGCCACGGTGTCCCGGCGGCAGCGTTCGGGCCGTCCGGTGAGATATCTGATCTCGCACGCCTCGGCGCTGCTCAGCACCAGCCGTACGCCCTCGTCGAGCGGCGGATCGTCCACGGCGGCGGCGAAGAAGCCGCTCCAGTCCCGCCGGGCCCCTTCCAGGAAGTGCTGCCGGTGGCCGCTGTCCGCGAGCGTGCCGTCCAGGTCGAATACGGCCAGCGGCCGGGCGTCGTCTGTCACACACGCCACCCTAGGTCCGGCGGACACGGGGCGGAGCTCGATCGCCGCCGAAGCCGGGAACCGGAACGTCCGCCCTCCCTCGTCAGCCTGTCCAGATCCGTACGGAGACCGCGCACATGCCCACCCCCCACGATCCGTACGTCCGGGTGCGCGGCGCCCGCGAGCACAATCTGCAGGATGTCCACGTCGACATTCCGCGTGACACACTCACCGTCTTCACCGGCGTCTCCGGCTCCGGGAAGTCCTCGCTGGCCTTCGGGACGATCTACGCCGAGGCACAGCGCCGCTACTTCGAGTCCGTCGCGCCCTACGCCCGACGGCTGATCCACCAGGTCGGTGCGCCGAAGGTCGGCGAGATCACGGGGCTGCCGCCGGCCGTGTCCCTGGAACAGCGCCGCTCCGCGCCCGGCGCCCGGTCCTCCGTCGGCACGGTCACCACGCTGTCCAACTCGCTGCGCATGCTGTTCTCGCGCGCCGGGGAGTATCCGGCGGGCGCCGAGCGGCTGGACTCCGACGCGTTCTCGCCGAACACCGCCGCCGGGGCCTGCCCGGAGTGCCACGGCCTGGGCCGCATCCACCGTACGACCGAGGAGCTCCTCGTCCCCGACCCCTCGCTGTCGATCCGCGACGGTGCCATCGCAGCCTGGCCGGGCGCCTGGCAGGGCAAGAATCTGCGCGACGTGCTGGACGCACTGGGGTACGACATCGGCCTCCCTTGGCGCGAGCTGGATGCGAAGGACCGCGAGTGGATCCTCTTCACCGATGAGCAGCCGGTGGTGACGGTCCATCCGGTGCGCGAGGCGGGCCGGATCCAGCGCCCGTACCAGGGCACGTACTTGAGCGCGCGGCGGTGGGTGATGCACACCTTCGCGGACTCCAGGAGCCGTACCCTGCGGGCCAAGGCGGAGCGCTTCCTGACCAGTGTCCCGTGCCCGGTCTGCGGTGGCAGCCGACTGCGCCCGGAGGCCATGGCCGTGACCTTTGCGGGCCGCACGATCGCCGAGCTGGCCGCGCTCCCGCTCGCGGCCCTCGCCGAGGTGCTCGTCGCCGCGGGCGGTGACGACACCGCGCGGGTGCTGACGGCGGATCTGCTGGCCCGGATCGGGACGGTGACCGAACTCGGTCTCGGCTATCTCAGTCTCGACCGCACGGCTCCGACGCTCTCCTCCGGTGAGCTGCAGCGGCTACGGCTCGCCACGCAGCTGCGGTCGGGGCTGTTCGGGGTCGTCTATGTGCTGGACGAGCCGTCGGCCGGTCTGCACCCGGCGGACACCGAGTCGCTGCTCGGGGTACTCGGCCGGCTGAAGGAGGCCGGGAACTCGGTCTTCGTCGTGGAGCATCAGATGGACGTGGTGCGGCGGGCGGACTGGCTGGTCGATGTGGGGCCGCTGGCCGGTGAGCACGGGGGCAGGGTGCTGTACAGCGGTCCACCGGCCGGGCTCGCCGACGTGATGGAGTCGGCGACCCGGCGGTTCCTCTTCGACGCGACCGCGGTGCCGGTGCGGGAGCCACGTACGCCCTCCGGGTGGCTGAAGCTGATCGGTGTGGACCGGCACAATGTGCGCGGTGTCGACGCCGCGTTTCCGGTCGGGGTGTTCACTGCGGTCACCGGTGTCTCCGGCTCGGGGAAGTCGACCCTGGTCGGCCAGGTGCTCGCCGGGCTGCTCGCCGACCGGCAGGCTGCCACGACCGCCGGACCACCCGCAGAGCGGCCCCCGCCGGGGTGTGCGTCGGCGCACGGGCTGGACGCGGTGGACCGTCTCGTCCAGGTCGACCAGCGGCCGATCGGGCGTACACCGCGGTCCAATCTGGCCACGTACACCGGACTGTTCGATGTCGTACGGAAGCTGTTCACCGCGACCGACACGGCGCGCGAGCGCGGCTACAAGTCAGGGCGGTTCTCGTTCAATGTGGCGGGCGGGCGGTGCGAGACCTGCCAGGGCGAGGGGTTCGTCTCGGTCGAGCTGCTCTTCCTGCCGAGTACGTACGCGCCGTGCCCGGACTGCCACGGTGCCCGGTACAACCCGCAGACGCTGGAAGTGACGCTGCGCGGGCTGAACATCGCGCAGGTGCTGGACCTCACGGTGGAGTCGGCGGCCGGTTTCTTCGCGGGGACACCCGCCGCCGAGCGCAGTCTGCGGACGCTGCTCGACGTGGGGCTCGGCTATCTGCGGCTGGGGCAGCCTGCGACGGAGCTGTCCGGCGGTGAGGCGCAGCGGATCAAGCTGGCGGCCGAGCTGCAGCGCACCCGCCGCGGCCACACCCTGTATCTGCTCGACGAGCCGACCACGGGACTGCATCCGGCCGATGTCGAGGTGCTGATGCGGCAGTTGCACGGGCTCGTCGACGCGGGCAGCACGGTGGTGGTCGTGGAGCACGACATGGCGGTCGTCGCGGGCGCGGACTGGGTGATCGACCTCGGTCCTGGCGGTGGGGACCGCGGCGGACGGATCGTCGCGGCGGGGCCGCCCGTGGATGTGGCCGGGGCCGCGGGCAGTCGGACCGCGCAGTACCTGGCTGCCGCCCTCAGGTCTACTTGACGGCCCATCAGGTTCAACCGGCCTGTTTCCACAACTGCGGTCCGGCGGAGACGTTCACCACCGCCGACGCACGCTCAACTGGGCCCGTATCCAAGGGCATCAACACGGCCGGCCATCCCGAGACCTCCTGGTGCCGGGAGCGGGCGACTCCCGGGACCAGGACCGACAGAATCAGCCCTTCCTGGGGAGAAGGCGATCAGCAGAGACAGTGCCGCGCACTCTAGACATCCGATCTGTCATCCAGTGAAATGGCCTCGCCCTCGGCACACGTCGACGCATCTTTCTCATCTCCCCGTCAAAGAACCGATCAATGGGCCAGGAGGTCTCTCGTGACCAATGAACCCCAACCGCAGAGACGCAGCATCCTCAAGCTCGGCGGTACCCTCGCCCTCACACCGCTGATCACTCAGCTGACCGGGGGGATCCCTGTGGGGCGAGCCGTTGCCGCCGGGGCCGCCGCGCCGGCGTCCGTCCAGTGGCCGACCCTGTCGCGCACGTCACTGAACTATTCGATCCCTGCCATGGACTGGCAGTCGCAGGCCCTGCCGATCGGCAACGGCCGGCTCGGCGCCATGCTCTTCTCCAACCCCTCCGAGGAGCGCATCCAGTTCAACGAGCAGAGTCTCTGGGGTGGTGTCAACGACTACGACAACGCCCTCGCGGGCGAGCCGGACAGCGCTTTCGACACCGGCATGACCGGCTTCGGCTCGTACCGGAACTTCGGAGACGTCGTCGTCGCCTTCGGTCGTCGTGCGAAGGTCACGGCCCCGGGGGGACCGTACCGCACCTCCTCGACAGAGGGCGTCGACAAGACGTACGACGGCAACTCGAGCACCAAGTGGTGCATCGAGACGCCCGGCTCGAAGGTGCAGTGGCAGGTCGAGCTCCCCGACCCCGTCGAGGTCGCGTCCTACCGTCTGACGAGTGCCAACGACGTGCCGCAGCGCGACCCGCAGGAGTGGACGTTCTCCGGTTCGACCGACGGCGCCACCTGGACCAGGCTGGACAGCCGCACTCTGACGACGCCTTTCGAGAGCCGGTTCCAGACGAAGGAATTCACCTGTGCCGACACCGCGGCCTACCGCTTCTACCGGTTCGACTTCGCTCCCAAGGCAGGGGTCAGTCACTTCCAGGTGAGCGAGATCGGTCTGTCCGGCGTCGACCTCGCCGGGGGCGGCTCGATGTATCTGTCGTCGCCCAGTGGGCACTCCGAGGGTTCCGGTCGGGCCGCGGACATCTCACGTTCGGTGGACCGCGATCCGGCCACGGTCTGGCGGGTCGACGCCGTCGCACCGGCGGTCGTCTGGCAGGCCGACCTGTCCACCACGACCGTCGTCACCTCGTACACGCTGACGGCGGCCCCGGACCGTCCGCACGACGACCCCCGGCGATGGGCGCTCGAGGCGTCGCAGGACGGGCAGGCCTGGGTGACCCTCGACACGCAGAACCCCGGCGCGCCCTTCGCCGGCCGCGGCGAGACCCGGACCTTCCGGATCACCAACAGCACGGCCTACCGCACCTACCGGCTCACGTTCACTCCCGGCGAGTCGTCCGCCGGCTTCCAGATCGCGGAGGTCGTCCTCGAAGGCAAGGGGTTCGACACGCGGATGCAGTCCACGTTCGTCGACTACCAACGCGCCCTGCACTACTTCGAGGGTGTCCATGTCACCCGTTTCGGCGAGCCGGGGCGGCGCGTTCTGCGGGAGGCCTTCGCCAGCCGGTCCGCGGACGTCATGGTCTTCCGGTACACGGCGGACGGCGACCGGGCACTCTCCGGAACGATCTCGCTGACGTCCGGACAGGATCAGGCCCCGACGACCGTCGACGCCGACGCCCGGCGGACGGCTTTCAGCGGTGTCATGGGCAACGGCCTCAAGCACGCGTGCACCGTCCAGGTCGTGCACAGCGACGGCGACTTCAGCACCGACGGGTCGGTGCTCCGGTTCACCGGCTGCACGACCCTGACCCTGCTCCTCGACGCCCGCACCGACTACAGGCTCGACGCCGCCGCCGGGTGGCGCGGAGCCGATCCGGAACCGGTCGTCGCCGCGACGCTCGGCAAGGCGGCCGCCCGGTCCTACAAAGAGATACGCGACGAGCACACCGCCGAGATGCGCACCCTCATGAACCGCGTCTCCGCCTCCTGGGGCACCTCCGAGGACGCCGTCGTCTCCCTGCCGACCAACGCCCGGCTGGTGCGTTACGCAGCGGGTGGGCAGGACCCGACCCTCGAGCAGACGATGTTCGACTTCGGCCGCTACCTGCTGATCAGTTCCTCGCGCCCGAAGGGGCTGCCCGCCAACCTCCAGGGTCTCTGGAACGACAGCAATACGCCGGCGTGGGCCTCCGACTACCACACGAACATCAATGTCCAGATGAACTACTGGGGTGCCGAGACGACGAACCTGTCGGAGTGCCACGAGGCACTCGTCGGGTTCATCGAACAGGTGGCGGTGCCCAGCCGCGTGGCGACCCGCAACGCCTTCGGCAAGGACACGCGCGGCTGGACCGCCCGCACCAGCCAGAGCATCTTCGGCGGCAACGCCTGGGAGTGGAACACCGTCGCGAGCGCCTGGTACGCGCAGCACCTTTACGAGCACTGGGCGTTCACCCAGGACCGGGTCTACCTCCGCACCGTCGCCTACCCGATGATCAAGGAAATCTGCGAGTTCTGGGAGGACCACCTCAAGGAGCGCGAGGACGGACTCCTCGTCTCGCCGAACGGCTGGTCCCCCGAGCACGGGCCGCGTGAGGACGGCGTCATGTACGACCAGCAGATCATCTGGGACCTGTTCCAGAACTACCTCGACTGCGAGGCGGCACTCGACGCAGATGCCGACTACCGGGCCAAGGTCATGGACATGCAGGCGCGCCTCGCGCCGAACAAGATCGGCCAGTGGGGTCAGCTGCAGGAGTGGCAGGAGGACATCGACAGCGCCGACGACATCCACCGCCACACCTCGCACCTCTTCGCGGTCTACCCGGGCCGCCAGATCACCCTGAAGACGCCCGACTTCGCGGCTGCCGCCCTCGTCTCGCTCAAGGCACGATGTGGCGAGAAGGAAGGCGTCCCGTTCACCGCCGCGACGGTGTCGGGCGACAGCCGCCGCTCGTGGACCTGGCCCTGGCGGGCAGCCCTCTTCGCCCGCCTCGGTGACGGGCACCGCGCCCAGATCATGCTGCGCGGACTGCTGGCCTACAACACTCTGCCCAACATGTTCTGCAACCACCCGCCCTTCCAGATGGACGGCAACTTCGGCATCTCGGGCGCCGTGGCGGAGATGCTCCTGCAGAGCCACGACGGCGTCATCCACCTGCTGCCCGCCCTGCCGGACGAATGGAAGGCCAAGGGTTCCTTCACCGGGCTCCGCGCCCGCGGCGGCTACGAGGTCCACTGTGAATGGCGCGACGGGAAGGTCACGTCCTACAGGATCGTTGCCGACCGGGCGCGGAATCGGCGGAACGTCACCGTGCGTGTGAACGGCGTCGACACGAAGGTGAAGCCGATCAAGCCCTGACATCGCCCGTCCGCCGGCCGGAGCAGCGCGGCCCGTACCGTCGGCACAGCCGGTCTCTTCGCCGGCTGTGCCGACCGGCATCGGAACACGCGCCCTGCTAGGCAGTTGCCGGGACTGCAGGAAGAGCCCGAAAAATGGGAGTCCGCTCAGCTCGCAACATCCGGTGCGTGCGATCACGGGCGCTGGAAAGTCCTCGTAGCGAAGCCACCAGGGCATTTACGGCAACGCGGCGAGCGTGCCGGACGCCGCGAGCCGGGCGCCTGTTCTGCGAGCTCCTCAAGAACCGACGTCGGATCCGATGATCGAGCCGGCCGCCGAGCTGCAACGCGCCCGCCGCGGCCCCACCCTCTATCCACTCGACGAGCCGACGGCCGGCCTGCGTCCGGCCGATGTCGAGGTAATCCAACTCAGGCCCACGCATAGCGAGTTGCTGTTCCAGGTAAGCAATGGGGCATGAAACAGCAAAGAACATTGACCCCGAGTTGGTCCAGACCAATCATGGGCATGCCCTCACAGCCGATCGATGCGTGACGGCATGCGACCCCGGCCGGGATTCACAGGGAACGGGCCGCGCCCCTCACCGGACGCGGCCGAACCGTGCAATCCGCCCGTCGTCCCACCCCGCTGGGAGCATCCCCATGAGACGTTCACGAACAGTCGGCGCAGTCCTCTGCGCCCTGGCCACGGCGGTCGCGTCCGCCGGACTGGTCCTCGGATCGGGCGCCGGAGCTCAGGCCGCCGCGACCGCCGCCACCCCCCTGCCCGCGCATGTCTTCGCCCCGTACTTCGAGGCGTACAACGGCGACAGTCCCGCCGCCCTCTCCGCGGCGTCCGGCGCCAAGTATCTGACGATGGCCCTCATCCAGACGGAAGCCAGGGGTTCCTGCACCCCGTACTGGAACGGCGAATCGAGCCAGCCCATCGCCCAGTCGCAGTTCGGCGCCGACTTCACGACCATGCGGTCGCGCGGCGGCGACGTGATTCCGTCGTTCGGCGGGTACGCGGCCGACAACGGCGCCACCGAGATCGCCGACAGCTGCACGAACGTCGACTCGATCGCCGCGGCGTACGAGAAGGTCATCACGACGTACGACGTGTCCCGCCTCGACATGGACATCGAGGACAACTCCCTGACGAACAGCGCCGGAATCGACCGGCGCAACAAGGCGATCAAGAAGGTGCAGGACTGGGCCGCCGCCAACGGCCGGTCGGTGCAGATCTCGTACACCCTGCCCACCACCACGAGCGGTCTCGCCGACAGCGGTCTCGCGGTCCTGCGGAACGCCGTGTCCAACGGCGCCAAGGTCGATGTCGTGAACCTCATGACGTTCGACTACTACGACGGCGCCGCGCACAACATGGCCATGGACACCCAGACCGCGACGTCAGGCCTCCACGACCAGCTGGCCGGACTGTATCCGGGAAGGACGTCCGCCCAGCTGTGGTCCATGGTCGGCATCATCGAGATGCCGGGCATCGACGACTACGGGCCGGCCGAGACGTTCACCACCGTCGATGCCGCCCCGGTCTACAACTGGGCCGTCTCCAAGGGCATCGGAACTCTGTCCTTCTGGGCGCTGCAGCGCGACAACGGCGGCTGCCCCGGCACCGGCGGAAGCGACACCTGCTCCGGCATCGCGCAGGACACCTGGTACTTCTCGCATACCTTCGCCCCCTTCACGGGTGGCGGGACACCCGCGACGGACGACTTCTCGGTCGCCGTGGCACCCGGTTCGGCGACGGTCGCCCCGGGCGGCTCCACCACCGCGACGGTGAACACCGCGGTGACCTCCGGGAGCGCCAGGACCGTCGCGCTGACGGCGAGCGGGGCGCCCGCCGGAGTGACGGCGACGCTCAGCCCGGCCTCGGTCACCGCGGGCGGTACCTCGAAACTGACCGTCGGCGCTTCGGCGTCCACGGCCCCGGGCACGTACGCCATCACGGTGAAGGGAGCCGCCGGTACGCTCACCCACTCGGCCACCTTCACCCTCACGGTGTCCGGACCCGGCGGCGGTACGGGAGCGCTGGTGAACGGCGACTTCGAGTCCGGATCGCTCGGCCCGTGGAGCTGTGAGAGCGGCGGCGCCGTCGTCTCCACCCCGGTGCACGGCGGTTCGCACGCGCTGGCGGCGGCCGCCACCTCCTCACAGACCGGCGAGTGCACGCAGAAGCTGACCCTGTCGCCCAACACCAGGTACACGCTGAGCGGTTGGGTGCAGGGCAACTACGGCTACCTGGGGGTGCGGGGCGACGCGACGGCCAGCACCTGGGGCTCGTCGAGCGGCTGGGCCAAGGAGACGGTCGCCGTCACCACCGGCTCCACAGGTTCGGTGACGGTCTATCTGCACGGCTGGTACGCACAGGGCACGGTCTACGGCGACGACATCTCCGTCACCTCCTGACCGGTCCCCCATCCGGGAATCCCGGTCCCGGGAGCGGGCGGCTCCCGGGACCGGGCACGCGAGTCACGACGTGCGGTACGCGTCGCGCAGCCGCGACTTCGCCAGCTTCCCGGTCGGTGTCCGGGGCAGCGCGTCGGTGAAGTCGATGCTGCACGGCGCTTTGTAGTGGGCGATCCGGTCCCGTACGAACTCGATCAGCTCCGCGGCCAGCCGGGGTCCTGCCTCGATCCCCTCGGCGGGCTGTACGACCGCCTTGACGGCCTCGCCCATCTCCGGATCGGGAACTCCGAACACGGCTGCGTCCGTGATCTTCGGATGCAGGGCCAGGACGTCCTCGATCTCCTGCGGGTAGATGTTCACTCCGCCCGAGATGATCGTGAAGGCGCGGCGGTCGGTGAGGAAGAGATAGCCGTCCTCGTCGACGTGACCGATGTCGCCGGTGGTGGTCCAGAACGGGTGATCCGGGTGCTGGGCGCCGCGGGTGCGGCCGTCGTCGTTGTGGTAGCGGAACGGCAGCTCCGCACGCTCGAAGTAGACGGTGCCGGTCTCATCCGCCGGCAGCTCGGCGCCGTCGTCCGAGCAGATCCGCACGTCGCCCAGGAGCCCGGCGCGGCCCACGGAGCCGGGTTTGCGCAGCCACTCCTGCGGGCCGATGAACGTGATCCCGTTGCCCTCGGTGGACGAGTAGTACTCGTGCAGCACCGGGCCCCACCACGTCATCATCCGCCGCTTGACCTCGACGGGGCAGGGTGCGGCGGCATGGACGGCGACCTTCATCGACGACAGGTCGTAGCGGGCCCGGACCTCGTCGGGAAGTTTCAGGAGCCGCACGAACATGGTCGGCACCCACTGGCTGTGGGTGACCCGGTGGCGTTCGATCGCCGCGAGTGCCCCCTCGGCGTCGAAGGAGTCCATCAGGACCACCGTGCCGCCGGTGGCCGTGATGACGCCGCAGAAGCGCAGCGGAGCCGCGTGGTAGAGCGGTGCCGGGCTCAGATACACGGTGTCGGTACCGAATCCGTACATCGGCTGGAAGAGCTGGACGAGGGTACTCGGCTCCTTGCGCACGTCGCCGTCGGGCAGGACGGGCTCGATGCCCTTGGGGCGGCCGGTGGTGCCCGAGGAGTAGAGCATGTCGGTGCCGCGCGGCTGGTGGCCGGGCGGCTCGGGCGATGCGGCGGCGAGCGCCTTCTCGTACGAGCACGAGCCGGCGCCGCCGCCCTCCCCGTACACCAGGCGGATCGCCGGTTCCGGCACCGAGGCATCGACCTTCGCGGCCAGTTCACCCAGCGCGGCGGAGGTGATCAGCGCCTTGGCGCCGCAGTCGCGGACGATGTACGCCGCTTCTTCGGCGGTCAGGTGATGGTTGACGGCCGTGAGGTAGAGGCCCGACCGCAGCGCCGCCCAGTAGACCTCGATGACACGGGGGTCGTTGTCGGAGAGCAGCGCGAGATGGTCGCCGGGCCGCAGGCCCGCGGACCGCAGATGGTCGGCGAGCCTGAGCGATCTCTCTTCGAGCCGCCCGTAGCTGAGGGTCCGGCCGCCGTCGGCGGTGACGACGGCCGGCCTGGCGGGGTCGTGCGCTCCGGGATACATGCTCCGAAGGTAGCCCCGCCAGTTGACGGTATGTCAGTCCTCAGCGGCGCACTTTTCGGGTCGCCCGCAGCCACTCCTTGTTCATGGCCGAGATCGACGGCAGTGGGATGCCCTTGGGGCATGCGGTGGCGCACTCCCCCGTGAGCGTGCAGCCGCCGAACCCCTCGGTGTCCATCTGCTCGACCATGTCGAGCACCCGGGTCTCACGCTCGGGGGCACCCTGCGGCAGCACGTTGAGGTGATTGATCTTCGCCGAGGTGAAGAGCATCGCCGAGCCGTTGGGGCAGGCCGCGACGCAGGCGCCGCACCCGATGCACTCGGCGTGCTCGAACGCGAAGTCCGCGTCGGGCTTCGGCACGGGGGTGGCGTGGGCGTCGGGTGCGGTGCCCGTCGGGGCGGAGATGTAGCCGCCCGCCTGGATGATCCGGTCGAAGGCCGACCGGTCCACGACCAGGTCCTTGACGACCGGGAAGGCCGAGGCGCGCCACGGCTCGATGTCGATCGTGTCGCCGTCCTGGAAGGACCGCATGTGGAGCTGGCAGGTGGTGGTGCGTTCCGGGCCGTGGGCGTCGCCGTTGATGACGAGGCTGCACGCGCCGCAGATGCCTTCGCGGCAGTCGTGGTCGAAGGCGACGGGGTCGTCCCCGGCGAGGATGAGCTCCTCGTTGAGGGTGTCGAGCATTTCCAGGAACGACATGTCCTGCGAGATGTCGTCCACCTGGTAGGTGGACATGGCGCCGGGGGCGTCGGCGTTCTTCTGGCGCCAGACGCGCAGGGTGAGCTTCATGCGTAGCTCCGCTGAGTGGGGTGGACGTACTCGAAGACGAGGTCTTCCTTGTGCAGGACGGGGGCTTCGCCGGTGGCACTGAACTCCCACGCGGCGGCGTACGAGAACTCCTCGTCCCGGCGGGCGGCTTCGCCGTCCGGGGTCTGCGACTCCTCGCGGAAGTGGCCTCCGCAGGACTCGGCGCGGTGCAGGGCGTCGAGGCACATGAGCTCGGCGAGCTCGAGGTAGTCGACGATGCGGTTGGCCTTCTCCAGCGACTGGTTGAACTCGTCGCCGGTGCCGGGGACCTTGATGCGGCGCCAGAACTCCTCGCGGATCTCGGGGATCCGGTCGAGTGCCTTGCGCAGCCCGGCCTCGGTGCGGGCCATGCCGCAGTACTCCCACATGAGTTCGCCGATCTCACGGTGGAAGGAGTCGGGGGTGCGGTCGCCGTCGACGGCGAGCAGCAGGTTCAGCCGGTCCTCGGTCTCCGCGAGGGCCTCCTCCACGGCGGGGTGCGAGGCGTCGACCTCGTCGTGGTGCGGGTTGCGGGCCAGGTAGTCGTTGATGGTCGACGGGAGGACGAAGTAACCGTCGGCGAGGCCCTGCATCAGCGCGGAGGCGCCGAGGCGGTTCGCTCCGTGGTCGGAGAAGTTCGCCTCGCCGATGGCGAACAGGCCGGGGATCGTGGTCTGGAGGTCGTAGTCGACCCAGAGTCCGCCCATCGTGTAGTGCACGGCGGGGTAGATCCGCATCGGGGTCTCGTACGGGTTCTCGGCGGTGATCCGCGCGTACATGTCGAAGAGGTTGCCGTACTTCTCCTCGACCTTGGCCCTGCCCATCCGCTGGATGGCTTCCGCGAAGTCGAGGTAGACGCCCTGTCCGCCGGGTCCGACGCCGCGGCCCTCGTCGCAGACGTTCTTCGCGGCTCGCGAGGCGATGTCACGCGGTACCAGGTTGCCGAAGGCGGGGTAGATGCGCTCCAGGTAGTAGTCGCGCTCGTCCTCCGGGATCTCGTTGGCGGGGCGGTTGTCGCCCTTGGCCTTCGGGACCCAGATCCGGCCGTCGTTGCGCAGCGACTCGCTCATCAGCGTCAGTTTGGACTGGTGGTCGCCGGTGCGCGGGATGCACGTGGGGTGGATCTGCGTGAAACACGGGTTGGCGAAGTACGCGCCGCGCCGGTGGGCACGCCAGATGGCGGTGGCGTTGGAGTTCATGGCGTTCGTCGACAGATAGAAGACGTTGCCGTAGCCGCCGCTCGCCAGCACGACCGCGTCGGCGAAGTACGTGTCGATCTTGCCGGTGACCAGGTCGCGCGCGACGATGCCACGGGCCTTGCCGTCGACGATGACCAGGTCGAGCATCTCGGTACGGGCGTGCAGCTCGACGTTGCCCGCGGCGATCTGCCGGGACAGCGCCTGGTAGGCGCCGAGGAGGAGCTGCTGCCCGGTCTGGCCGCGGGCGTAGAACGTACGGGAGACCTGGACGCCGCCGAAGGAGCGGTTGTCGAGAAGGCCGCCGTACTCGCGGGCGAAGGGGACGCCCTGCGCGACGCACTGGTCGATGATCTCGACGGAGATCTGGGCGAGCCGGTGGACGTTGGACTCGCGGGCGCGGAAGTCGCCGCCCTTGACGGTGTCGTAGAAGAGCCGGTGGATCGAGTCGCCGTCGTTGCGGTAGTTCTTCGCGGCGTTGATACCGCCCTGGGCGGCGACGGAGTGCGCGCGGCGGGGCGAGTCCTGGAAGCAGAACTGGACGACGTGGTAGCCCTGTTCGGCCAGCGTCGCCCCGGCCGAGCCGCCGGCCAGCCCGGTGCCGACGACGATGACGGTGTGTTTGCGCCGGTTGGCCGGGTTGACGAGCTTGGCCTCGAAGCGGCGGGTGTCCCACCGTTCGGCGACGGGACCCTCGGGGGCCTTGGTGTCGACGACGGGTGCGCCGGTCTCGTAGTGGGAGTAGTCGGTCATGTCAGCTCACGACTCCGGTCATGACGGCGACGGGTACGCAGATGAAGCCCACCGTCAGTACGAGTGCAAGGGTGTTGGCGATGGTCTTGAGCACACGGTCGCGGGTCGCCCTGCCCGCGCCGAGCGTCTGGGCGGCGCTCCAGAAACCGTGCTGGACATGGAGTCCGAGGGCCAGCATGGCGACGATGTAGATGACGTTGCCGTACCAGGTGGAGAAGGTGTCGATGACGTTCTGGTACGGGTGCCCGGACTGGAAGCCGCCGGAGTGCACGGTGCCCGTCGTCAGGTCGAGGATGTGCCAGACGATGAACAGGGCGAGGATGATCCCGCCCCAGCGCATGGTGCGGGTGGCATAGCTCGCGCGGGGCCGCTTGTGGACGTACTTGCTGGGGCGTGCCCTGATGTCGCGGCGGCTCAGCTGGTACGCGGAGGTGGCGTGCAGCACGACGGCCGCGACGAGCACCACGCGGACGATCCACAGCGCCCACTCGTAGTGCAGGAAGGGCTCCCCCACGGTCCGCAGCCAGTGGGCGTAGTGGTTGAACTCCCCGGACCCGAAGAAGATCTTCAGGTTGCCCACCATATGGACGACCAAGTAGAGGAGCATGATCAGACCGCTCACGGCCATGATCGTCTTCTTGCCGACGGACGAGTCCCAGAGCGTGCGCGTCATGGACGGCCGTCGGTCCGTCCGCGTTGCCAATGCCATGGGCACGACGCTAGGACCGAAGGGCCTCATCAGTCCAAGACATGGATCACCTCATGTCCATAGGCATGGGCTATCAACGGGTTTATGCTACGTGTATGCAGTTCCAGCAGCTCACCTACTTCGTGGCCGTCGCCGAGGCGCGGCACTTCACGCGCGCCGCGGAGGAGGTGCATGTCTCGCAGCCCTCGCTCTCCCAGCAGATCAGGGCTCTGGAGAGCGAGCTGGGGGCGGAGTTGTTCAGCCGGGCCCGCGGCAACATCGCACTCACCGACGCGGGCGAGGCGCTGCTGCCGCTCGCCCGCCGGATCCTGGCGGACGCCGACACCGCCCGCCACGAGGTACAGGAACTGGCCCAGCTGCGCCGTGGCCGGGTCAGGCTCGGAGCGACCCCGAGCCTGTGCACGGGGCTGCTGCCCGACGTGCTCCGCGCCTTCCACGACCGGCATCCGGGGATCCAGCTGCTGCTGGAGGAGGGCGGCTCGCACGACCTCGTGCGGGAGCTGGCGCGCGGCGCGCTCGATCTCGCGCTCGTGGTGCTGCCGCTGCCGGCCGCGTCCCCGGCACTGACGACGGTGGAGCTGCTCCAGGAGGACCTGGTGGTGGTGTCGGCGGCAGAGGCCCCACGGCCGGGCAAGGGCGGGAGCGTACGGATCGCGGACCTGCAGGGCGAGCCGCTCGTGATGTTCCGGCACGGCTACGACCTGCGGGAACTGACCGTGGCCGCCTGCCGGGCCGAGGGGTTCGAGCCGTCGTTCACGGTGGAGGGCGGCGAGATGGACGCGGTGCTCGGGTTCGTGCGGGCGGGACTCGGGGTGGCGGTGGTGCCGAGCATGGTGGCAGGGCGCGCGGGACACGATCTGCGGGTGACGCCGCTGGCCCCGCCGGGGCTGCGGCGCACGATCGCCCTGGCGCACCGCAGCGACGTGGCACCGCCGCGGGCGGCCCGGGAGCTGCAGAAGGTGCTGCTGGCGAGCCGGCCGGACGGTCCCGGGGAACCGGGCCCGTCCGGCGGCTGAGGACTTCGTGCGGCCCGTGGGCGATCGAGGCGGACCGTGGCCCGGCCGGTGTCTGAGGGCATCCGCGGCCCGGCCGCCGCACCGGCGCTCCCCACGGTCCGGCCGGCGCACGGAAGCCGGGCCGGTGCCCACCGGCCCCGTTCAGACCGCGTCGGCCAGCAGCAGCGAGTGGATCCGGTCCGGCGCACCGGGCCGCGCGTAGTACCACCCCTGCGCCGTGTCGCAGCCCAGCTTCCGCAGCTGCTCCGCCTGCGCTCCCGTCTCCACGCCCTCCACCGTCACCGCCAGGTCCAGGCTGTGCGCCAGCGACACGATCCCCTCGACGATCTTCAGGTCGACCGGATCCGCCGGGTGCCGCTGCATGCCCTGGGTGAAGGAACGATCCAGCTTGAGCACGCTCACCGGCAGCCTCCGCAGATTGGCCAGGTTCGAGTACCCCGTACCGAAGTCGTCCAGCGCGATGTCGACGCCCATCTCCGCCAGCTGCCGCAGCGGCTTCAGCAGATCGTCGTCCGCTCCGATGAGCGCGGACTCGGTGACCTCCAGGCAGAGCGCTCCCGGCTCCAGCCCCGACCGCTCCAGGACGTCGACGGTCTCGGCGACCAGCCGCGGATGGTGCAGCTGGGTCGGCGAGAGGTTGACATTGATCCGCAGCGGGCCGCCGTCGCTGTGCCGCTCCTGCCAGAAGTTGGCCTGCCGTACGGACTCCTCGAGCACCCAGCGCCCGAGCGGCACGATCAGCCCGGTGTGCTCGGCGAGCGGGATGAACCGGTCCGGTCCGAGCACCCCGTGCTGCGGGTGGCACCAGCGCACCAGGGCTTCCGCGCCGTGCACCGTTCCGTCGCCGAGATGCACGAGCGGCTGGTACTCGATGAAGAACTCACCGCGTTCCAGAGCGGCGGGCAGCGCGGTGGTCAGCCCGTGCCGGGTGATCGCCCGCGCGTCCGCCTCCGCATCCGCGAGCTCGAAGCGGTTGCCGCCCGCCGCCTTCGCCCGGTACATCGTGATGTCGGCGCTCCGCAGCACTTCCGCGGCGCTGCGCTCACCGGCCGGACCCTCGACGACGCCGATGGAACCACGCACCGTCAGCTCGCGGCCGTCGAGCCTGATCGGGGCGGCGAGCACCCCGAGGATCCGGCAGGCCAGCTCGTCGACCTCCCCCTCGGTGCCGGCTCCGGTGGTCAGGGCCACGAACTCGTCGCCGCCGAGCCGCGCCACCATCTCGCCCGGCGCGGTCGCGCAGCTCTGCAGCCGGTCGGCGACCTCCACGAGGAGCCGGTCCCCCGCCGCGTGACCCAGACTGTCGTTGATCGCCTTGAAGCCGTCGAGGTCGAGGTAGCAGAGCCCGAAGCGGCTGCCGTCGTCGGCGGACAGCGCCTTCTCCAGCCGTTCGAAGAAGAGCGTCCGGTTGGGCAGGCCGGTGAGCGCGTCGTGGGTGGCCTCGTAGCGCAGCCGCAGATTGAGCAGCCGGCGCTCCGTGGTGTCCTCCATCAGCGCCAGCTGGTACTGCGGCCGGCCCTCGGCGTCCCGGAGGAGCGACACCGTGAGGTTGGTCCACAGGACGGTGCCGTCATTGCGGTAGTACGGCTTCTCGACCCAGTAGTGCTCGCGTTCGCCGCGCACCAGCTCTTCGTAGTACTTCCACACGTACGGCGAGTCCTCGGGGTGGACCCACTCGTTGACCTTGTGGCTGCGGACATGGTGGTCGAGCCCGCCGAACATCCGGGTCAGGGTGTCGTTGACCTCGAGCACATTGCCGTCCAGGTCGGCGATGCCGATGCCGATGGCGGCGTCCTTGAAGACGGCTCGGAAGCGCGCCTCGGTGGCGTGCAGGGCCTGCTCCGCGGCCGAGCGGGCGCTGAGCGCCGAGCGGGCTATGGCCTCCTGCTCGGCAAGGGTCCGCTCACGCAGCGCCTGGGCGAAGCCGCCCGCGAGAGCGTGCTGCATCCGGGCACAGCGGGCCCGGATGTCCTCGGTCGACAGCGCCACCGGGCCGTTGCCACCGCAGTAGAGCACGAGGTACGAGTCGACGACGCCGAGCGTGGAGCTGAGCGCGTCCGGGTCCGTGCAGTGTGCGTCCACGAGCGCGGACCCCACCTTGTGCGCGGACGCCGGATCGAACGGCCGGGCGTGCAGGATGTCGCTCAGTCTGCGGGCCAGCGGCAGCAGATGCTGCTCGAACTCCGGCCGGGTCATGGAAGTGGCCGTCGACGGAAAGATGGCCCGGCTCCAGATGGTGGCGAATCTCCGGAGCCGGTCCTCGGGACCGTCGGGCTCCGCGTCCGATGCGTCGGACGCTTGGGCGGGAATGCTCACGCCTTGCGTCCCACTCCTGCAAAGCCCGAGAAGGCGTACGGGTCTTCCGGCTCGTGCGCCACGGTGGCGTCGGGGCGCCATTCGGGCATCGCCACGAGGCCGGGCTCGATCATCTCGTAACCGTCGAAGAACCGGGCCACCTCGTCGCGCGACCGCATGATCAGCGGGTTGCGGATGTCCCGGTAGACGCCGACCGCACCGCCCGCCTCCTCCTCCGGCAGCGGAATGCCCTCGTACGAGGCGTGGGTGATGACGATCAGGCTGCCGGGGGCGAGTGCCTCGCGCAGCTCGGCGACGGCCGACTGCGGATCGTCGGCGTCCTCGATGAAGTGGAGGACGGCGACGAGCAGCAGCGCCACCGGCCGCTCCAGATCGAGAAGTTCGGTGATCTCCGGGTGCTTCAGGATCTCCTGGGGGCGCCGCAGATCGGCGGCGGCGATCACCGCCCGGTCATTGCCCTCGAGCACTGCCTGGCTGTGCGCGACCGCAACGGAGTCGTGGTCGACATAGGCCACTCGCGCCTCGGGGTCGGCCGCCTGGGCCACTTCGTGGACATTGCCGAAGGTCGGTATGCCGGATCCGATGTCCAGGAACTGGGTGATGCCCTCACTCACCGCGTGACGCACGGCCCTGCGCATAAACGCGCGATTGGCCTGCATGATCTTGGGAAGTCCCGGCAGGAACTCCATGGCCTTGCGGGCCGCTTCCCGGTCCACCTCGAAATTGTGCGATCCGCCCAGATAGAAGTCATACATGCGAGAGACGCTCGGCACCGAAATGTCAATGCCTTGCGGTGCCCAGGCGGGACGCTCCATCGATGTCTCCAACAAGTCGCCACGGCGATCCGGCCATGTTCATGGTCAGTGTTGACCAGAGGCTACTGATCGACCGCCAGGAGAGCGAGCGGAAACGGAAATTAACGGTCCGTTATTGGTCACACACCACTGGCATGTGCAACCGGCCCGTCGCTAAGTGTGACAATCAGCGACGGGCCGGTCCGGAACGGCTGTTGTGCGCTACTTCGGGGCTCCCACGAGCTTCGCTTCGGGTGACACGGCGTACCATGTGCCGCCGACGCCTTGGCCGTTGGTGTCACCGGGCTTCGTGTCGCCGGAAAACGTATAGATGGGCCAGCAGTCGATGGCCTGCTGCTTGAGTCCGTCGGGCCGATTGAAAGTGACAAAGCCCTTGGTGGTGACGCCGTCGACGTCATTCTTGGCCAGCGGCGCGACAACCGGCCACTTCGAGAGGCAGGCCCCGGTGCACGCCGACTTCATCGGCCAGGCGGTGTCCTTCTTGAACCGGTAGACCGTCATGCCGCGCTTGTCGACGACGATGTCCCCGAGTTTCGGGTCCTTGCGCACCGAAAGTCCGGCGAGATCGACCGGCTCCGCACCGACCGGCCCGTCGGCGTTCACCGCCGCCTTCTTGCCGTCGGGTGCGGCGGCGAACCAGGTGCCTCCCACACCCTGACCATTGGCGTCACCGGGCTTGGTGTCCTTGGCGTATCGGTACATCGGCCAGCCCGCAATGGTGAGCTGCTGAGTTCCGTCCGCGCGGGTGACCTTGCCGATCAGAGCGGCGTCGGTGCCGGCGGCGGCCATCACATTGCCCGCGGGAACGACCGGCCAGACCTTCGCGCAGTCGCCTTCGCAATTCGACTTCGGCGGACTCGCGGTGTCCTTGTCGAAGCGGTAGAGCGTGAATCCCTCGCTGTCCGTCAGGACCTTGCCCAGCTTCTTGCTGTCCCACACCGCCAGCTGTCCGGCCTGCTTCGACGCGGCGGAATCCGCCCCCGATTCGGAGCCGTATCCGCTGTCGGAGCCGTATCCGCCGTCCGTTCCGTAGCCGCTGCCGGCCTGGCCTGCAGGGCTCGCATTGCCCACGTTCTGCCCGATGGACTCGGTGCCCTTGTCCTGACCGCACGCCGTCGTCAGCGCCAACAGGGCCGCCGCGGTCACCGCGAGCGAGGCGTTCCGCCAGGTGTTCATGTCAACTCCCGTAATTCTTCTGCCAGTTGAGACGCGAGTCCGCGTCGTTCATGGCCCTAGGTACGGCTGGCGGGCGGTTCTTCGTTCAACGCGTCCCCAGATTTTTCCGGAGCCGCAAACACGCGGCACCCAAGATCCCCACCATCAGGGGAATCGGGACCGCCCTCCGCGTGCCGCCCGACCTGCCGGAACATGCTCCCCGTCGTGTACGGATCGCTCATGGGGCGGCTCACCGCAGCCGCCGCTCTCATCTGGCTCCTGGCCGCCCCGGTTCCCGCGGCGGCCGACAACTGTTCGTACGCCTCGATCGGGGACGGCGCCGTGAACTCGGCGGTCGCCACGACGGGCGACGGCCACTGCCAGGCGGGCCCCGCGCCCAAGCCGACTCCGCGGCCCGAACCACCGCCCCCACCGCCTCCTCCTCCCCCACCGCCTCCTCCCCCACCGCCTCCACCGCCTCCACCGCCTCCACCGCCTCCACCGCCTCCACCGGCGGAACCGGAGCCCGCACCACCGCCCCTGCCCCCCAAGCCCTCCGTACGCCCCACGCCGCCCCCGCCCAGGCCGGTCGCGCTCCCCGCCTACCGCAAGCCGCCGCGCAAGGTCCCGCAACGCGGCCCCTCCCTGGTCACCCTCACCCTGATGATCACCGCCCCCGCGGTGTTCGCCGTCGCCGTGCTACGTCCCCGCTCCCGATGACCCCCGGAGAAGCCACATGTCGGAATGGCTGGTTCTCACCCTCGCCATGGCGGCGGCCAGCGCTGTCGTCCTCACCATCGCCGTCCTCAACAACCGCCGGATCGGCGAGGACGACGACCCGTCCGAAACCCCCGATGTCATCGAGTACATGACGATGATGATCGGCGTCGTGTACGCAATCGTGCTCGGCCTCGCCATCGCGGGAGTCTGGGAGGGCCGCAGCGCCGCCCAGGAGTACGTGCGACAGGAGGCCCAAGCCCTGCACGAGGTGAACGTCCGCTCCTCGGTCTACCCGGCCGAGGTGCGCAACCGCATCCGCGCCGATGTCGCTGCGTACGTCAGCTATGTCGTCCACGACGAGTGGAAGGCGATGAGCGAGCACGGCGCCCTCACCGACCGGGGCGCCGAACTCCTGGGCCGGGTACGGGCCGATGTCACCGACTACCGGCCGAAGACCGACCACGAGGGGCAGGCCTATCAGCCACTGGTCGACCAGGTCGCCGCGGCCGACGACGCCCGCAGCGCCCGCGGGCAGAGCGCCGGTGCCACCATGCCGGGCGTCGTCTGGTTCGGTCTGATCACCGGGGCGCTGGTGACCGTCGGGCTCATCTTCACCCTGCAGATCCGCAGAACGTTCCGGGAACTCCTGCTGGCCGGGCTGTTCAGCGTGCTGATCGCCTTCCTCCTCTTCCTGATCTGGGACTTCGACTCCCCCTTCGGCCGCGGCATCTCGGCCACCGCGGCACCGTTCCTCGATCTGTTTCCCAACGCGGCCGCCGGACCGTCCTCCTGACGGCATGGTGGTGCGCCGCCCGAGGGACACCGGTGCCCCATTCGACGGACCCCGATCGCGCATGATATGCGGCACTTCTAACGTCTGTTCCATCGAGGTGCATATCTGACACTTTGTGGGAATCCGTTCCGCAGTTGCTCCTCGGGGACTCGGAGGAATCACGATGCGCGCGATACATCTCGCACCCGTCGCCCTGCTCGGCGCTCTCGTTCTCGCCCCGACCGCGCCGGCAGCCGCCGCGTATGCCGTGACGTCGGAGGGCGCGCTCAGCGCGACCGGATTCACCGTCGCCCCGTCGGTGATCGCGCCGGGCGGCCAGGTCACCCTGGCCGCCCGGGGGTGCTCCACAGCGGCAACGGCCAGTTCGGGCGTCTTCGACAGCGTCACCATTCCCAGCGGAGGCTCCGCCGCGGCCACGGTGGACTGGGATGCGAGACCGGGCGCTGTCTACGAAGTGACATTCATCTGCAACACGTCTCCGACCTCCACCGCGAAGGTCACGCTCACCGTGGCCGAGGCCGCCCACAGCCCCACCCCGGGTTCCACGTCTCTCACACCCAGCGGCGTGCAGGGTGGTCTCGGCGGCTTCGGCCGGATGAACGTCGCGGAGATCGCCGGCGGAACGGCGCTGGCGGTGGTCGCGGCCACCGGTGCCCTCTTCTTGGTGGGCCGGCGGAGGGAGAACCGGCACCACTGAACGGCGCGAGCCGAGGGTGGAAAGTGCGTCGCCCCGGGTCCCGGTCCAGGACCCGGGGCGACGGGCGTTCCGGGCCGCCGGCCCCGAACGGGGCAGCGGGCACCGTGCATTCAGCCGCGGCGCGGCACGGTGATCCGGTAGCCGTCGTCGAGCAGCTCGGGCAGGTATCTGCGCAGAGCGGCGACGCTCTGCGAGCGGTCGCCGCCGGCGTCGTGCGACAGGACCACGACGCCGGGCGCAGCTCCCTCCCGGACCCGGCGGACGATGCTGTCGACCCCGGGCTCGGTCCAGTCGAGGGTGTCGACCGTCCAGGCCATCGGCTCCATGTCCATGGCGGCGCCGATCTCGAAGGAGGTGCGGTTCCACGCTCCGTACGGCGCCCGGTACCAGAGCGGCGCGGCACCGGTGATCGTCTCGATCATCTCGCTGGTCCTGCCCAGCTCGTCGCGGATGCCGGCCCGGGAGAGCTCGGTGATCATCGGATGTGTCCACGAGTGGTTGCCGATGGTGTGGCCGTCGTCGGCGATCGCCCGCACCAGGTCCTGGTGGGCCTGGGCCGTCTCCCCGCAGAGGAAGAACATCGCGCGGACGTCGTACGCGCGCAGAGTGGCGAGGATCCCCGGGGTGTAGCGAGGGTCGGGGCCGTCGTCGAAGCTGAGCACCATGGCGTGGCCGATGTCGGGCAGCTCCTCGAACGGCCTGGTGCGTACCGGTGCGGGAGCGGGCCGGAGCCGGGGCGGGGCGGCCGCGGTCGTGGGCTGGAGCCGGTGGTCCGGGGGACGGACCACCTGGAAGGCCGACAACGGTCCGGCAATACCCTCCGTCGACGGCGCGGAGGGCCGGGCCGGGGTGCCGGCCGGGTCTGCGGCGTTCATGCGTACGACAGTAGCGGCACCGAGCCCGGCGGCCATGCGCAGCAGTGACCTGCGCCCCGGCAGCCTCTGATCATTCCTCATGGCCCACTGCTCGCACTGTGGCGGCGCCCTCCCTCTCAACGACACTGCGCCCGAAGGGTTTTGCACTCGATGGAGGGAGAACGTCCGCGGCGACGGGAGACTCGTGTTCCGGCGGCCGGGCAGCCCCCGCCGGGGACGGCGACGGGAGCGGCTAACCTCACTGCCGTGACAGACCAGCAACCCCACCGGTTCGAACGCGGCACAGACGGCCCGAAAGTGATCGTCGCGGGCCTCGACGGCTCCGATTCCTCTATGCGCGCCGCCGCGTACGCCGCCGGTCTCGCCCGGCGGCAGAACGCCACGCTCGCACTCGTCTACGTCCAGCCGGTGTTGCCCGCCGGGGCCGCGCTCGGCGCGCCCGTCGCCGACACGACCGGAGAGGTCGCGGAGGGGCTGGTGAGCGAGATCCGGGCGGCGACCGAGCGGGCGAAGGACCTATGGAATGTGCGCTGGGAGTTCCACACCTTCCGCGGTGACCCGTACAACGGACTGGTCACCGCGGCCGACGAGCTGAAGGCGGATGCCGTGGTGGTGGGCGCCTCGGAGTCGGCGGGGCACCGGTTCATCGGCTCGGTGGCGATCCGGATGGTGAAGGCGGGGCGCTGGCCGGTCACCGTCGTTCCGTAGACGGTCGGCGCCTGACGGTCCGGGAGGCGGGGCTCGCCGCCACGCGGCGTGCCCCGGCCGCCCCGTCGCGCGCCCGGCCGGTGCGGCGTCACGCCCGCCACGCGACGTCCGCCCGCCGTCCGTTCACCGCCCGAACGGCCGCTCACCGCACCATTCGCCGCTCTGTGCGACCGCTCGTCGCACGCCTCGGCCCATCTCCTGTTCGCCGCGGCCCGAATGCGTTCGTATACGGCGCAGGCAGCGACGAGGCGGCAGAGCCTCCGCGGGGAAGGGCGGGCACGATGACCACGACGACGACCGATGAACGGGCGCTCGCGCAGGTGCAGCGCGAACACGGTCCGGCGCTCCTCCACTTCCTGCTCGGGCTGACCTTCGGCGACCGGCAGCGGGCCGAGGATCTGCTCCAGGAGACGTTGGTGCGGGCCTGGCAGCACCCGGAGGCGTTCCACGGTCCGTACGAATCGATGCGGCCGTGGCTCTTCACGGTCGCGCGGCGTCTCGCGATCGACGCGCGCAGGTCCCGGCAGGCCCGGCCGGCCGAGGTCGGCGACATCGCGCTCGAGAGCGCCCCCGTCCGGGAGGACACCGCGGAGTCCGCCGTCGCCGCGCTCGATGTGCGCGAGGCGGTGCGCACGCTCAGCCCCGAGCACCGCGCGGTGCTGGTGCACATATATTTCCGCGGGCTGAGCGTGGGCGAGACGGCCCGGGCGCTCGGCATACCGGCGGGCACGGTCAAGTCCCGTTCGTACTACGCACTGCGGCTGCTGGCGGGCAATCTGCCCGGTTACTCCCCCAGCAGGTCCTCCTCATCGAGCAGGGCGAGCAGGGCCGCCGCCTCCGCGACCTCCACGTAATCGGCGGAGCAGCCGTCGCAGTGCCGCAGGTGCCGGCAGACACGACGGGTCTCCCCGGCCGTGAGCGCATCGAGAACGTAGGCGCCCAGCAGCTGGCGCACATGCGGGCCCTCCCCGGGATCGGCGGTCATCGCAACCTCATGTCTGTCCTGTGACGGATCCGGCGCGACGGATCCTGTCCTTCTGGCCACGCGCGGCACGCTCCCCCGGTTCAATGCTGCCTGTAGCCCGGTGCCGAGAAGAGAAAGAGGCGAGACGGGATGCGTCCGGAACGTACGGATGGAACCAGTGGGGGCGGGCTGCTGGTCCCGATGGCCTGGATGTACGCCGAGTACATCGCGGATGAACTGCTGCGGACCGGCGATCTGATGGAGCCGTCGACGCTGGAGTACCGTGCGGGGCGCGACGCGCTCGCACTGACCATTTTCCTCTCCGACGGTGCGGCGGCCGATGCCCTGCGGGCCACCCGGATGGACGAGCTGCGGCTCCTGACGGCGTACGGGACGGCCTGGCGCGGCTGGGTCTGCGAGCGGCTCGACGTGCTGACGGCGGCCCAGGTCCCGGAGGACGGGCGGGGCGGACCCGACCCCGATCTGGCGCTGGCCCGCGTCGCGTGGCGGTGGCTGGAGGAGACGGAACTGCTGGCGGCCGACCTCGATGCGATCGGACCGCCGCCGTGGGAGCCGGTGGCCGAGGAGCAGCCCTGGGAGGCGGCCCAGGTGTGGACGCCGGCCTGGCAGCTGGGCCTGCCGCTGGGGCATCTGGCGATCCATCTGTACTGACGGGAGGCGCTGTGGGCTGCCCGTGGCGGCGGTCACGAACCGTGGACCCCGGCACGGTACTTCGGCAGCCGCACGGTGATCTTCATGCCTGCGCCGATGCCGGTCTCGATGACGAGCCCGTAGTCGTCGCCGTACACCTGGCGCAGCCGTTCGTCGACGTTGAGCAGCCCGATGCCGGCGGAGGTGCCGCCCTCGCCGCGCAGGATCTGCCGGAGCCGTTCCGGATCCATGCCGGTGCCGTCGTCCTCGATGACGACTTCCGCCTCGGAGCCCGCGTCCAGGGCGCTGATGGTGATGCGGATGGGGGCCTCGCCCGCTCGAACGGAATCGAGAGCTCGGGGCATGGTGACGGCGCCTTCGAGTCCGTGCTTGACCGCGTTCTCGACGAGCGGCTGGAGGCAGAGGAACGGCAGGGCGACGGGCAGCACTTCGGGCGCGACCTGGAGCGTGACCGAGAGCCGCTTGCCGAAGCGGGCCCGGACGAGCGCCAGATACTGGTCGATGGAGTGCAACTCGTCGGCGAGGGTGGTGAAGTCGCCGTGGCTGCGGAACGAGTAACGGGTGAAGTCCGCGAACTCCAGGAGCAGTTCGCGGGCCTGTTCGGGGTCGGTCCGGACGAACGAGGCGATGGCGGCCAGCGAGTTGAAGATGAAGTGCGGGGATATCTGGGCGCGCAGAGCCCTGATCTCGGCCTCGATGAGCTGGGTGCGGGACCGGTCGAGCTCCGCGAGTTCCAGCTGCACGCAGACCCAGCGGGCCACTTCTCCGGCCGCCCTGGCCAGCACCGCGGACTCGCGCGGGGCGTAGGCGATCAGGGTGCCGAGCACCCGGTGGTCGACGGTCAGGGGCACGGCGACGGCCCAGCGCAGCGGGCAGTCGAGGTCGTCGCAGTCGCTGTGGAAGGCGGTGTCGCGGCCGCTGGCGAGTAGCCCCTGCACCTGGTCCATGACGTGCGTGCCGTGGTGGTCTCCCGCGCCGTCCCAGACGAGCACCCGGTCCCGGTCGGTGAGGCAGAGCGCATCGGTACCGAGCAGGGAGCGCAGCCTGCGGGCGGACTTGCGGGCGCTCTCCTCCGTGAGCCCGGCGCGCAGCGGGGGCGCGGCGAGCGAGGCGGTGTGCAGGGTCTCGAAGGTGGCGTGCTCGACGGGGGTGCCGACATCACTGGTGCGCACGGGCCGGGCGGTGCGGCGGCCGAGCAGGAACCCGCCGCCGAACAGCAGGAGTACGAGCAGGACGAGCACGGCATATCCGGCCCCGGTCATCGGTGCCTTCCAGGCATCAGTGCTTCCGGCAGATGGAAGCGTGTCATTGCGGCGTTCGTACCCGGAGGTATGCGGCCGGGCGTGGCGAGCGAGACCAGGACCATCGCGAGGAAGCCGACCGGAACCGACCAGACCGCCGGCCAGGCGAGCAGTGTGTGCGGCCACCCCGGCGGGCGTACCGCGCCGCTGACCGTGATGGCGACGGACAGGAGCGCAGAGCCGCCGCCGAGCAGCAGTCCGGCGATCGCGCCGGGCGGGGTGAGCCGCCGCCACCAGATCCCGAGGACCAGCAGGGGGCAGAAGGACGACGCGGACACGGCGAATGCCATGCCCACCGAGTCGGCCACCGGCAGTACCCGGCTGACCATCAGCGAACCGGCCAGCGGCGCGCACATCGCCAGGACGGTGGCCAGCCGGAAGTGCCGCACTCCGCGTGACGGCAGGACGTCCTGGGTGAGGACTCCGGCGACAGCCATGGTGAGACCGGAGGCGGTCGACAGGAACGCGGCGAACGCACCGCCCGCGATGAACGCGCCCAGCAGATCCCCGCCGAGCCCGCCGATGGCCCGCTCGGGCAGCAGCAGCACAGCCGCGTCCGCGTCCCCGCCGTGGATCAGCTCGGGGGCGTACAGCCTGCCGAGCGCACCGTAGACGGGAGGCAGCAGGTAGAACACACCGATGAGGGCGAGCACCACGACCGTGGTGCGACGGGCGTCGCGGCCGTTGGGGCTGGTGTAGAAGCGGACGACGACGTGCGGCAGCCCCATGGTGCCGAGGAACGTGGCGATGATCAGCCCGTAGGTGGCGTACAGCGGATGGTCGGCGCGGAACACGGTCAGCTGCTCGTCGAACGCTGCCCGGGGCCGCCCGCTGCCGTGCCAGGCCAGCACCAGAAAGATCGCGGGCACCAGGAGCGCGGTCAGCTTCAGCCAGTACTGGAAGGCCTGGACGAAGGTGATGGACCGCATGCCGCCTGCCGCGACGGACACCACGACGACGGACGCGACGAGCACGTCGCCGAGCCAGCCGGGCGCCCCGGTCAGGATCTTCAGGGTGAGTCCGGCGCCCTGGAGCTGCGGGACGAGATAGAGCCAGCCCGCCCCGACGACGAGGATGCTCACCAGCCTGCGTACCTGCCGCGATTCGAGCCGCCCCTCGGCGAAGTCGGGCAGGGTGTACGCCCCCGAGCGGCGCAGCGGAGCGGCGACGAACACCAGCAGGACCAGATAGCCGGCGGTGTAGCCGACCGGGTACCAGAGCATGTCGGGGCCGTGGACGAGTACCAGGCCGGCGATGCCGAGGAAGGAGGCGGCGGAGAGGTACTCACCGCTGATCGCGGCGGCGTTGAGCCGGGGCCGGACGGTGCGGGAGGCGACATAGAAGTCCGAGGTGGTACGGGAGATGCGCAGCCCGAAACCGCCGACGAGGAGGGTGGCGAGAACGACGGCGGCCACGGCCACCACCGCGTACGTGTGGCTCACGGTGCGGGGCGGCCTTCCACGAGCCGGGCGAAGTCGCGTTCGTTGCGCTCGGTCCGCCGCACGTACCACCAGGCGATCAGAGTCAGCGGCGGATAGGCGGCGAAGCCGAGGACCGCCCAGACGACGGCGGCGCTGTGCAGGGCCTCGAAGACCAGGGGGAGGGTGCCGACGACCACGGCGAGGACGCTGAAGGCGGTGAGTGCGGCGCGCAGCTGACTGCGCATCAGCGAGCGGACATAGGCGCCGCCGAGTGCGGTCTGCTCGTCGATCTCCGACTGGGTGCGGTAGCGCGGCAGCGGTCGTACCCGCCGGGGCTCCCCCGTCACCACTTCACGCCGGGGCGTCGACTCTGCGGACATGGGCCCGGAGTGTACGCAGCCGGGGGCGCGCTGGGAAGGGCTCGACCCCGGGTAGGCCCTGGTCAGCGGCCGGTCTGCCGCATCAGGAGATCCCGCAGCGCGCGGGTGTGGCGCCGGCTCACGGCGAGTTCCGCGGTGCCGATGCGGACGCTCATGGTGCCGGCGTCGAGCCGCAGTTCGTCGATGCGGCCGAGGGCCACGAGGTGGCGGCGGTGGATGCGCACGAAGCCTCGCGAGCGCCAGCGTTCCTCAAGGGTGGTGAGGGGAATGCGGACGAGGTGGCTGCCGGTGGCGGTGTACAGCCGCGCGTAGTCGCCCTGCGCTTCGGCGTACGCGATGTCGTCGATCGGTATGAACCGGATGAATCCGCCGAGTTCGACAGGGATCTGGTCGGCGGCGCTGTCGTGGACGGACGTGGAAGGGACGGACGCTGAAGGGGCTGTCGCGGAGTGTCCCGGCCCCGGGTGGCCGAACCCTGAGCGGTCACCGACCAGTTCCGCGACGCGGCGTACGGCTTCGGAGAGCCGTTCGCGGCGCACGGGCTTGAGGACGTAGTCGACGGCCTTGAGATCGAAGGCATGGACGGCGAAGCCCTCGTGGGCGGTGACGAAGACGATGAGCGGGGGCGCGGCGAAGCCGGCCAGCAGCTGGGCGACGTCGAGTCCGGTGAGGCCAGCCATGTGGATGTCGAGGAAGACGACATCGATGGCGGCCGGGTCGTCGGGACCCGCGTCGACTGCGCCGCCGATCCGCCGCAGTGCCTCGGTGGCCCCGGTGGCCCCCTCGGCGCTGCGGATGCGCGGGTCGGCACGCAGGAGGTAGAGCAGCTCCTCGAGGGCGGGTGCTTCGTCGTCGACGGCGAGTACGCGCAGCATGAGGCCGGAGTGTAGAGCGTGTCGGGCGCAGTTGGCTTGAGTGATTTACAGGCCGGTTCCGTACATGACGGCATGCACACCCCGGAACCTCATCGCAATGTCGGCGCCTATGCCCTGGGCGTGCTCGGCGCTGCGGACGCCTTCCGCTTCGAGGAGCATCTGGCCCAGTGTCCCGTGTGCGAGGTACGGGCCGCGGAGTTCCGTGCGGTGACCGCGGTGCTCGCGGAGCATGTCCGGCGCACGCCGCCCGGGGTGGAACCGGTGGTGCGGGCAGGACCGGAGCTGGTGCGGCGCGCGGTCGGTGCGGTGGCGGCGTTACGGCGAAGGAGCCGTCGGCGGCGGCTGGCGCTGGTGGCGGCGGCGGTGGTCCTCGCGGTGGGCGGACCGCTCGCGGTGCTCGGTGTGCCGGCCGGGCCGGGCGTTCCGCCGGGGAGGGCACAGCCGCAGTTCTGGTCGGCGGCCGAACCGTCCACAGGAGTGGCGGCCGTGGTGACGGCCGGTGCCAAGGAGTGGGGCACGGACATCGGTCTGGAGGTGGCGCGCGCGCCGGTGGCGGGGGTGTGCGCGCTGGTCGCGGTGGGCCGGGACGGCAGCGAGGAGACCGTCACCACCTGGTCGGTCACCGGACCGGACGAGAAACCGGTGTCCGTGCAGGGCGGAGCGGCGCTGCGGCCGGCGGACATCGACCACTTCGAGGTGCGGGCGGCGGACGGGCGGCGGCTGCTGCGGCTCACCCGCTGAGCGGTCGGTGGAGACAGCAGCCGGGAGCAGCGCGCTATTTGAGCAGCTTGGAGAGCCGGCGGTCTGCCAGCGGTCGGCCGCCCGTCTGACAGGTCGGGCAGTACTGCAGCGACGAGTCGCTGAACGAGACCTCCCGGATGGTGTCCCCGCAGACCGGGCACGGTTCGCCGGTGCGGCCATGGACGCGGAGCCCGCTCTTCTTCTCCGCCTTGAGCTTGCCGGCGGCCACTCCGCTGGAGCGGGCCACGGCGTCGTGGAGCGTGGTGCGCAGGGCGGTGTGCAGCCGGGTGATCTCGTCGCCGGTGAGGCTCGCGGTCAGTTTGAACGGTGACATCTTCGCTGCGTGCAGAATCTCGTCGCTGTAGGCGTTGCCGATGCCCGCGATCAGCGACTGGTCGCGCAGGGCGCCCTTGACCTGACGGCGTTCCCCGGCAAGCAGCGCGGCGAACGCTTCGCGGTCGAAGGCGTCGTCCAGCGGATCGGGCCCGAGCCGGGCGATGCCGGGCACGTCGGCGGGCTCGCGCACGAGATATACCGCGAGGCGTTTGGTAGTGCCCGCCTCGGTGAGGTCGAAGCCGTCCCCGCCGGTGAGCACGGTACGCAGCGCGAGAGGTCCCTTGCCGGGGCGCGGCGGGGCGGCGGGGAAGCTGTCCTTCCAGTGCAGCCAGCCGGCCCGGGCGAGATGGGTGACCAGGTGCAGCGGGCCGACGCCGATGTCCAGGAACTTGCCGTGCCGGGCGACACCGGTGACGGTGCCGCCCTCCAGTGCGGTGAGCGGTGGGTCGTAGGTCTTGAGCACGCTGACGGCGAGCGGCAGGACGCGGGCGATCTCCTTGCCGACCAGATTCTCGTCGAGAAACACCCGCAGGGCCTCGACCTCCGGTGGTTCGGGCATGGTTCCCAGGGTGCCGCAGCCGACGGACCCGTGCCTATCGAAGTCCGTAGACCCGTTCGGCAGTGGTGGCGAAGACCGCCTGCCGTTCGTCGTCGGTGAGCCCTTCGGTGAGGGTACGGGCGGCATCGACGACATCCGCGTAGCTCGCCGCGAGCCGGCAGACCGGCCAGTCGGAGCCGAACATCAGCCGGTCGGGCCCGAACGCGTCGAGAACGGTGCCGGCGTACGGGCGGAGGTCGTCGACCGTCCACGAGCGCAGGTCGGCCTCGGTCACCAGGCCGGAGAGTTTGCAGACGGTGTTGGGGTGGACGGCCAGGGCCTTGATGTCGTCCGCCCAGGGGTGCAGGCGCCGGGCGGCGACGGGCGGCTTCCCGGCATGGTCGAGTACGAAGGTGAGCTCGGGGTGCACAGCGGCGGCCTGCACGGCGGCGGGCAGCTGGTGGGACCGGACGACCAGGTCGTAGACGAGTCCGGCGGCGGCCACGGCGGACAGTCCGCGGCGGACGTCGGGGCGCAGCAGCCACTCGGGGTCCGGTTCGCCCTGGACCTGGTGGCGGATGCCGACGAGCCGGTCGCCGCCGGGGAGCTCGCGCAGTGCGGCCAGCGTGTCGGCGATGCCGGGCGCGGTGAGGTCGGTCCAGCCGACGACGCCCGCGACGAGGTCGTTGCCGTCCGCGAGGGCGAGGAACTCGGGGGTCTCCTCGGGCACGGTGACGGTCTGGACGAGAACGGTGGCGTACACCCCGGCGGCTCGGGCCTCGGGCTCCAGCTCGGCGAGGGTGAAGGTGCGGGCGAGGGGGGCGAGTTCGTCTCCGGTGATCCACTCCTGGTCGCGTACCGACAGGTCCCACACATGGTGGTGGGCGTCGACGATCCGTTCCGGGCCGGTCATGTCACAGCTCCCAGGCGACGGGCAGCCCGGCTGCGGCGCCGTCCGACGAGTAGTCGTGGGCGACATCGAGGAGTTCGTCCATCCGGGCCTGCCAGGCGACGTTGACGGGGAGCTGCTCCAGTTCGGCGAGGAGCCGGGCGTAGTCCGCGCACTCGATGACGTGGAAGAGGTCGGTGCCGCTGCGCCAGATCGTCCAGGAGGTGGCGCCCGCCGCGCGGATCGCGGTGGTGAGTTCCGCGGGGACTTCGCGGTGCGCGGCCTCGTACGCGTCGATGCGGTCGGCGCGGACCTTGGTGTGCAGGGCGATCCTCATGCTCGGTGTCCGTCCTCGGTCAGCGGGTCGTCGGCGGGCGGGCTCTCCATGGGCGGGCCGTCGGCAAGCAGGCCCTGCGACCGCAGGTCGTCCCAGAGCGCGTCCGGGATCTCGCGGGCGAACAGCCCGGCGGCGTCGTGCATCTCTTCCGGAGCGCGGGTGCCGACGAGCACCGTGGCGACCGCGGGGTGGGCGAGCGGGTAGCGCAGGGCGGCGGCGCGCAGCGGTACGCCGTGGGCCTCGGTGACGGCCTTGATGCGCAGGGCCCGGTCGAGCAGGGCCGGAGGGGCGGCGGCATAGTCGTAGGTCGCGCCGGGGCGGGGGTCGGCGAGCAGCCCGGAGTTGAAGACCCCTCCGATCACGACGCTGCGCCCACGGGCGACCGCCTCGGGCAGCAGCCCGTCCAGCGCGGACTGGTCGAGGAGGGTGAAGCGGCCGGCGCAGAGCACGGTGTCGACGTCGGTGTCGCGCAGGAAACGGGTGAGCATCGCGGTCTGGTTCATGCCCGCGCCGATGGCTCCCACGACACCTTCCGCCCGCAGCTTCTCCAGGGCCGGGTAGGCCGTGCGGAAGGCTGCCTCGGCGTGGTCGTCCGGGTCGTGCAGATAGGCGATGTCGATGCGGTCGAGGCCGAGCCGCTCGAGGCTGTCGTCGATGCTGCGGCGTACGCCGTCGGCGCTGAAGTCCCAGCGGCGTCGGTGGGTGGCGCGCACGGCGAAGCCCTGGGAGAGACCGTCGTCCGGCGCGGCGCCCGCCGGCAGGGGGTCGAGCACCCGTCCCACCTTGGTGGACAGCACGTAGGCGTCGCGCGGCCGGTGGCGCAGGGCTTCTCCGAGCCTGCGTTCGGAGAGGCCGAGCCCGTAGTGCGGTGCCGTGTCGAAGTAGCGCACGCCCTCGTCCCAGGCCGCGTCCACGGCGGCGGCGGCCTGCGCGGGATCGACCTCCTGGAAGAGATTGCCGATGGCGGCCGCCCCGAAGGACAGTTCGGTCACCTCGACCGCACTGCTTCCCAGCCTGTTTCGCCGCATGGCGCTGCCGCCCTCTCCAATGATCGTTGTTCCCGCACAACGAATATTCATCGGATCACTTGGGCGCGTCAACACCCTCGGCGCGAGCAGGTGACCCCCGCGCGGCGAAATCTGTCCGATCTATCGAGTGGCGACCTGAGCCATCGGCAGCAAGGCCAGCAGATCACCCAGCTCGTCCTCTGCACAGCGGGCCAGCTGTTCCAGGTCCGGGACGGCCTTGCCGTCGGCCACCAGGCCGATGTGCACCTGGCCGCCGTACGTGGACATGGCGACGGCCAGGGACTGACCACGGGCCAGCGGCGCCATCGGATAGACGGCCTGCAGCGGGCAACCGCCGAGCGAGAGCGCCGAGCGCGGCAGCGGCACGCTGGTGACCAGCACGTCGAAGAGCATCCGGGCCGCACTGCCGGCCAGCGGGGCGCCGAAGCGATGCGCCAGGGAGGGAAGCTGATCGGCGAGTACGGCGACCGCGCCGGCGCCGCGCAGCGGCCCGGCGGCCTTGTTGCGGTCCATGGCCGTACGGACGTCGCGCAGCCGCTCCCAGGGGTCGGCCTCGGAGAGAGGCAGTCCCAGCAGATAGGCGGAGAGCCTGTTCCCGGTCGCCGCGGTGCCGCCCGGACGTCGCCTGGAGACGGGGACGAGGGCGCGCGGATCGGCGTCGGGCAACTGCTCGCCGCGCTCCAGCATCCACCGGCGCAGCGCCCCGGCGACGATGCCGAGCAGGACATCGTTGGTGGTGCCGCCCACCGCCCGGCGGATCCGGCGGACGTCCTCGGCGTCCAGGTCGGTGGTGGCCAGACGCCGCGTGCCGCTGGAGGTCGCGGTGAGCGCGGGGGCGCCACGCAGATCGAGTCGGCTGGCCCGCACGACGGAGGCGCCGACGCCGAACGCGCGTCCGAGGTCCTCGATCCGGCCGAGCGCGAGGCCGGCCACCTGGCGCGGCCCCGGCATCCAGGAGCGGGGCGGGACCGTGCGTGTCAGGCGGGCGCTCGCGCCACCCCGGGCGCGGGCCCCGAAGGAGGCGATCTCGTCGAAGATGCCGGCTCCGATGGCGACCGCGCGCATTCCGTCGGCAAGCGCATGGTGCAGCTTCACGAGCACGGCGAAGGTACCGTCGTCGGCGCCGCTGATGAGGTACATCTGCCAGGGCGGCAGCCCTCGTTCGAGCGGCTGCTCCATCAGTTCCCCGGCCAGCCGGGTGGCCCCGGCCATGAACCCGGCGCCGCCCGGACCCGCCTCGCCGTGGGGCAGCCGTACGCGCGCGACGTGCCGGTACACGTCGAAGTCCTTGTCGACGGACCAGGCGGCGCCACCGACCGGCAGCAGGACGTCGCGTACGCGCATCCGCAGCCGGGGGATCGCGGCGGCGCGGGTGCCGAGCAGGCGCAGAACGGTTTCGGCGTCGACGCCGGGCGCAGGGGCGGGTGGCGGGGAGAAGACCGCCAGGGCGCCCAGGTGCATGGGGTGGGCATCGGATTCGAGGTGCCAGAAGGCCAGATCGAGAGGTGCCAGTAGCTCAGTGCCCAACGGATCCTCATGTCATCGAAGACAAAGATTGCCGGAGTCAACGACTGCCGCAGTCGCAGTCAATCGCCCTCGATCGGTTACGGTCAAGTACAGACATGTTACTTTCTGTTACCGTCGGGTAGGATGGGCGTCCGTTCCGTCACTCCCGGCGGCTGCTCGCGCTCCGGGACGATGAACTCGCACCACACGCACTTGCCCGTGCCGCGGGACTCCACACCCCAGGCGTCCGACAGCCGTTCCACCAGCATCAGGCCCCGCCCGGACACGCCCGTCACCCCTGCGTCCCGGCGCCGCGGCAGCGCGCTGGACCGGTCCTCGACGTCGACCCGCAGCCGCCGCTCCGGCCCGGTGAGCACCCGGATGGTGACGATCGCCCCGCAGTCGGTGTGTATCAGCGCATTGGTGATCAGTTCGTCGGCGGCCAGCTCGACCTCGTCCGCCCGTTCCTTCGCGCCCCAGGCCCGCACCGCGGACCGGATCATGTGCCGGGACGCAGTCAGCGCATCCGGGTCGTTCTGGGCGACATGCTGCTGGAGCCGGCCGCCCGGCCGAGGTGCGTGCGCGGCCTTGCGCCGCAGCAGCAGCACCGCCACGTCGTCGTCGCCACCGCGCTCGTCGACCGCGTCGCAGAGCTGGTCGGCCAGTTGCTGGAGGTCCTGCGGACCGTTGCGGACCATGGCGGTCAGCAGCTGCATTCCGTCGTCGAGGTCGGCGCCGGGCAGCTCCACCAGCCCGTCGGTGTAGAGCACCAGCGTCTGGCCCGGGTCCAGCTCGGCGGTGCTGACCGGATAGGCGAGCCGCCCGAACTCGGCCGACAGTCCCAGCGGCAGACCGCCCTCGGCCCGCAGCAGCCGGCAGCTTCCGTCGCCGTCCCGGATCAGCGGATCGATATGGCCGGCCCGGACCAGCTGTATCACCCCGGTGGTCAGGTCGACCTCGGCATAGGTGCAGGTGGCGAAGCGGTCGGTGTCGAGTTCATGGAGGAAGACGGAGGCCCGGGCCATGACCGTGGCCGGACTGTGCCCCTCCGCCGCGTAGGCGCGCAGCACGATGCGCAACTGCCCCATGACGGCCGCCGCGTCCGTGTCGTGGCCCTGCACGTCCCCGATGACGGCGCCGACCCGGCCCCCGGGCAACGGAATGACGTCGTACCAGTCGCCCCCGATGTCGCGCCCCAGCCGGGCCGAGCGGTACCGGACGGCTATCTGCGCGCCGGGCACCTCGGGGATCCGGCGGGGCAGCATGGCCTTCTGGAGGCCCTCGGCGAGGTCGTGCTCCTGTTCGTACAGCATGGCCCGCTGGAGGCTCTGGGCGATGGAACTGCCGAGCGCGATCAGCAGATTGCGTTCGTCGCCGGTGAATCCGTCCTTGTCGCTGTAGAGAAGGCCGATCGCCCCGATGGGGCGAGCCTGGGCGATCAGCGGCAGATAGGCGGCGGAGGTGATGCCGAGACCGCTGATGTGCGGCCACAGGACCGGGTACGAGGTGGCGAAGTCGTCGGCGGACTCGATGAAGCGGGGCGTGAGCGTGCGGATCACTTCACCCATCGGATACGGCTCGTCCGTACGGGTGTACCGGGTGCCCGGCACGAAGGACCCCACGGGGCCGTCCGCGACGAGATGGATACGCCCGGCCTCGTGCAGCCCCACGACGAGACTGGTCGCCCCGAGGTGGGCCAGGCCCTGGGAGTTCTTCAGCACGTCGATGACGTCCTTGACCGTACGGGCATGGGCCAGGGCGGCCGTGGTGCTCTCCACCACGCTGGTGCGGCGGCGCCGGTCCTCGTCCAGCTCACGGCGGGCGGTGGAGTCGGCCAGCTCCTGAGTGGCGTCCCGGACGATGCCGATGATGCGGTGCGGGCGGCCGGTCCCGTCGCGACGGATGAAGCCCTGGGTGTGGGTCCATCGGAGGGTTCCGTCGCGCCGGAGGATGCGGAAGTACGCCCCGTAGGTGCTCTGCCCGTTCTTGAGTGCCTGGGCCACCATGGCGTCGAGGCGCGTGCTCTCGTCGGACGGTACCCGCTGGCCCAGGGTCCCCGGCCGGTCGTCGTACTCGTCGGCCCGCAGGTCGAACACGTCGAGAGCGGGCCGGTCCATATGCATGAGGCCGCTGTCGAGGTCCCAGTCGAAACTGCCCATACGGTTCAGGGCGAGGCTGAGATCCGGGTGGGCGGGCCAGTCGTCCGGAAGTGACAGGGCACCCACTACCCGATCATCCATGCCGGTCACTCTGCCATCAATTGTCCGATTCTTCGAACGCGCCCGATCGTCGGCCGCACGGCGCAGGGGGCTCATCCGAACGGACCGGACCGTGGCCGAGCGGCGGCGCAGAAGTGCGCTTATCGTTCACAAGAGGTGGTGCACCGGTGCGGCCGAGAGACCGCGTGCGCAGCAGCCCGGAATCCGGCGTGGACGGAGGACGGAATGTCAACGGCCAGGAATCTGCTGAGCGCTATCCCGCCCGAAACGCGAGCGCGGCTGCTCAACGACGCGGCCCGCGAGGTGTCCCTGCCCACCGGTACCCGGATCTTCGAGGAGGGCCGGAGGGCGGACCGCTTCTGGATCATCCGGTCCGGACAGGTGGAACTCGACCTCCGCGTACCCGGCCGCCGGGCGGTGGTGATCGACACGCTCGGCCGCGACGACCTGCTGGGCTGGTCCTGGCTGTTCCCGCCCTACCTCTGGCACCTCGGCGCCACAGCGGTGCACCCGGTGGACGCCCTGGAGTTCGACGCCGCGACGGTGCGCACACTGTGCGACGAAGACGCCGATGTCGGCCGCGTGGTGTACAAGTACGTCGCGCAGACCGTGGCAGAGCGGCTGCACGGGACCCGCACCCGACTGCTCACCCTGTACGGCCCCTGAGACCCACCGAACCCTCCCCCGGCCCTCACCCGCACGGGCTCACGGCACCACACACCCCCTCCGCAACCGCGCACCCTCATCGCGGTTGGCCGGCGCCCCTGCCGCACCTCATTGAACACGTTCAAGAAGGACTCTAGAGTCGGTGCGACAAGCATGTGAAGGGGTTCAAGGCGGGGGGTTGCGCTGTGTCCGCATCAGACGGTCCGATGGTGATGCCGGCCCGCACCGGCCCGCTCACCGACCACCGAGGCAGGACGTCATGAGCACCCTCACCTACCCCGAGGTCGGCGCCACCCGGCTCGGCCCGCTCCCCGACGGGTACCACCATCTCCACCACCGGACCGCGGTGGGCCACGGCCGCGCCGACTTCGAGGCTGCGGGCGCCGCCGTCACGGACTGGCGCATGCACCGCGCCGCCGGTGCCCGGTTGCGGGCGTCGACGGACCGGGCCGAACCCGGGACCGCCGTGCGGGTGTCGATCGGCCTCGGCCCGGTGCGGTTCACCGGGCTGTGCGAGGTGGTCTGGACCGCGTACGGGAAGGAGCGCATCGGCTTCGCCTACGGAACACGTCCGCGGCACCCGGAGTGCGGTGAGGAGTGCTTCCTGGTGGAGCGGGCGGACGACGGGACGGTGTGGTTCACCGTGCTGGCGTTCTCCCGTCCGGCGCGCTGGTACACCCGGATCGCCGGGCCGCTCGTCCCGGTGGTCCAGCAGTGGTACGCACGCCGGCTCGGCTCCGCACTCGGCGGCATCGTGGCAGCCGGCCGAACCGGCCAGGCCGCGCCGGAGCACCGATACTGGACGTGATGGAGTGGTTCACCGCAGATGGCTACTGGCTGAGCCGGCTGATCTTCCAGCGGGCTCTCGCCGGCATCTATCTGGTCGCGTTTCTCGCCGCCGCGCTCCAGTTCCGGGCGCTGATCGGCGAACGCGGCATGCTCCCGGTGCCCGAGTTTCTGCGCCGCACGGTCTGGCGCGACACCCCCGGTCTCTTCCGCCTCCACTACTCCGACCGCTTCTTCGCCGCCGTCTGCTGGACGGGCTGCGCCGTCGCGGTCACGCTCATCGCGGGGGTGGACTCGTACGTTCCGCTCTGGGCCGCGATGCTGCTGTGGCTGGTGCCCTGGGCGCTGTATCTCTCGATCGTCCAGGTCGGCCAGGTCTGGTACAGCTTCGGCTGGGAGTCGCTGCTTCTGGAGACCGGCTTCCTCGCCGTCTTTCTCGGCAACGCGGAGACGGCACCGCCGGTGCTGGTGCTGTGGCTGCTGCGCTGGGTGCTGTTCCGGGTCGAGTTCGGCGCCGGTCTGATCAAGATCCGCGGCGACGCCTGCTGGCGCAGGCTGACCTGTCTGGACTTCCACCATGAGACCCAGCCGATGCCGGGCCCGCTGAGCTGGTTCTTCCACCGGCTGCCGAAGCCGTTCCACCGGGTCGAGGTGGCGGCCAACCATGTCACCCAGCTCCTCGTCCCTGTGCTGCTCTTCGCCCCGCAGCCGGTGGCGAGTGCGGCCGCCGGGCTGATGATCGTCACCCAGCTGTGGCTGGTGCTCTCCGGGAACTTCGCCTGGCTGAACTGGGTGACCATCACCCTCGCCCTGTCCGCCGTCGACTGGTCCCTGGTGACTGCGCCGCCCGCACAGTCCTCGCCGCCGCTCTGGTACGAGGTGGTGATCATCGCCGTCACCGCCCTGGTCGTGGTGCTCAGCTACCGCCCGGCACGCAATCTGATCTCCCGCCGTCAGGTGATGAACCGCTCCTTCGACCCACTGCATCTGGTCAATACGTACGGTGCGTTCGGCAGCATCAGCCGGGTCCGTCTGGAGATCGTCGTCGAGGGCACCGACGAGCAGCTGCTCCACCCGGGCACGGTCTGGCAGGAGTACGGCTTCCGCGGCAAACCGGGCGATCCGTACCGGCTGCCGCGCCAGTTCGCCCCGTACCATCTGCGGCTCGACTGGCTGATGTGGTTCGCGGCGCTGTCCCCCGCGTACGCCCAGTCCTGGTTCGGCCCGTTCGTCGAGCGGCTGCTGGAGAACGACCGGGACACGCTGCGCCTGCTGCGCCACAACCCGTTCCCCGACCTGCCGCCCACGCACGTTCGCGCCGGCGTGTACCACTACCGGTACACGACCTGGCGCGAACTGCGGGCCACCGGACGCTGGTGGCATCGCACCTACGTGCGGGACTTCATCCGGCCCGTCACGCTCGGACCGTCGTTCCTCAGTCCGACCAGGCGACCTTGAAGACCCAGGCGTGCTTCCCGGTCCTCCGGGCGCCCGCCGGCACGTCGATCACCAGCGAGCCGCCCGTGGTGCGCCAGTGGAGCGGCCGGTCGTACCCGAGCAGCGTGACGCGGTCGCCGCTGCGGATCGGCACCGGGGCCTCGACGGTGAGGGTGGCGCCGGGCTGCGCCAGCGAGTGGATGTAGAAGGCCCTGTCCGGCCGGAGGGTGAACCGCAGGTCCTCGCCGAGCTGCGGCATCCGTGACCAGTACGTGGTCCCGTGGATGGCCTCGCCGTTGGTCTTGAGCCACTCCCCCGTCTCGCGCAGCCGGCGCTGCATGATCTCGGGGATCGTGCCGTCGGCCTTCGGTCCGATGTCGAGCAGGAAGTTGCCGTTCTTGGAGACGATGTCGACGAGCGAGTGCACGATCTCCTCGGTCGTCATGTACTTCTCGTCGGGCGTCTGGGCGTTGTAGCCGTACGAGAACGGGTCGAGGCCCCGGCTGGATTCCCATTTCGCCGTGACGATCTGGTCGTACGTCGTGTATTCGGGCGTCGTGAAGTCGTATGTCCCGATCCCGGAGCGGTTGTTGACCGTGACATCGATGGGCCGGCCCCGGTTCTTGGCGTGGTTGAAGTACTCGGACAGCACCCGGTGACTGTCGTTGTCGCCGCCGATGTCGCACCAGAGGATCTCGGGGTCGTACCCGTGGACCAGCTCCAGCATCTGCGGGCCCTGGAACTCCGTGACGTAGTCCTTGCCCGCCGTGTATCCGGTGTACGGGACGGGCTCCAGGGTGTAGGGGTTGCGCGGGGCGTGGCCCATCCATGGGTGGTCGGGGTTGAACCACTCGGGCATCGAGAAGTACAGCCCCCGGTGCAGTTCCGGGGTGTAGCGGCGCGAGGCGTCGAAGAGCTCCTTGACCAGGTCGCGCCCCGGACCCATCTTCACCGCGTTGCGGTCGGAGAGCTTGGTGTCCCAGAGCGCGAAGCCCTCGTGGTGCTTGGAGGTGAGGACGTGGTACTGCGCGCCCGCGTCCCGGAACAGCTCCACCCAGGAACGGGGGTCGAAACGCTCGGCGCGGAACTGCGGGATGAAGTCGTCGTAGTTGAAGGACTCGCCGTACGTGGCGCGGTGGTGGGCGTACGTCGGGTTGTTGGGGTCCTGCATCTGGTTCCAGTACCACTCGGCGTACTGCGTGCCGACCGGCGCCCAGGCGGGCACCGAGTAGACCCCCCAGTGGATGAAGATGCCGAACTTCGCCTCCTGGAACCAGTAGGGCGCCTGATGGGTCGCCAGGGAGGTTTCCGTGGGCTGGTAGTCGGGGACGCCGAGGGTGAGCGAGCGGCGGACGGTGGCCGCCTGCCGGCCGCGGCCGCGCGCGACGACGTTCCCGTCCTGCGCGGTGCCGGGTGCGGTGCCCGGCCTGCTGCGGATGCCGATCCGGACGCGGGCCTGGTCGCCGGGGGCGAGCCGGGTGATGCGGGCGGGTTCGACGGTACGGGCTCCGGGGACGTCCACGGAGAGGCTGAGGCCGTCGGCGGCGAGGACGGCGACGGTGCCCGCATTGACCACGGTGGCCTCGACGCTCTGCGCGCCGGAGTCCAGCAGCGAGGTGGTGGAGTGCGCGTCCCGCAGGGACAGTGCCCGCCCCTCGGCGACCGGCTGGAGCGACAGCGCGAAGATGTGCAGGGATGAGCTGTTGGCCTCGGCGGGCCGGGTGGTGGGCAGGGTCAGCGCGACGGCTTCCCTGGTCGGGTCGAACGCGATCTCGGTGACGGCGATGGAGACCTGGTGCGCGTCCTTGTCACCGTCGGGGCGGTAGCGGTATGCGGCGGTGAGCGCACCACTGCCGGAGTACCAGTCGGGGCCGCCGAGGGCCGCGGTCGATGTGGTGCCGTCCGCATAGTGGACGGTGGCCTGGCCGGAGGCTGCGCCGTAGCTGCATGCCGTGAGGAAGAGCCCGGAGAGGTAGCGGCCCGGAGGCAGGTCGATGCGCTGGCCGAGGGCGACGATGTTGTTCTTGGCGCCGGAGTCCGGGATGAGGAATGTGGTGCCGTCGATCTCTCGCTCTCCGGCCGGGAGTTCCTCACCGGGGAAGGTGTAGCCGGAGCCGTCGAAGTTTCCGCCGCGTGCCTCGGCGGTATCGATGCCGTCGTTGTCGAACCAGTTGTCCAGGGGCACGGTGACGGCGGCTGGGACGGTGCCCCAGTCACTGTCAGGGGCGTCCGGCTCCGGGTGTGCGGCGCCGGTTCGCGGGGCCGCATCGGCGGTGGCGGGGGTGAGCAGGGCGGCGCCGACTGCCGCCCCTGCCGTCATTCCGAGTACATGGCGTCTGGGAAGTTCGGTCATGACATCCGATGATTGGAGCATGGCAGGAACCTGTCAATGCAATCTTCCAGACAGAACGAAACTTCTTCCCCATAGCCATCGGATGACTGAGCAGTGGCACTGTGGAACCGGGCGCCGCCCGCTGCAGTGCCGGACCACACGCCGGAGCCCCGGCCCTCCGTGGTGACGGGGGGCCGGGGCTCTGGGCTGACGGGCCGTGGCGAGTGATCGGGCCGCGCGGGTCGGGCCCGGGGATCAGTCGATGCCGGGCAGGATGTGCGGCTCGGCGAGGTCGTCCTCGTAGCCGGCCAGCCGGATGGGTGCGGCCTTGGCCCAGACTTCGATGTTCCGGAGCTTCTCGGGCCGTCCGGCCCGCTCGCCGTGGCGCTCCGCCGGTTCCTTCTCGTCCTTCGTCAGTTCTGGTGTCACCGCGCACTCCTTTGTGTCGCGTAACCCCGGGCGTCGCCGAACCTCCGGTCTCATGACCGGGAAAATCGACTGCCACCAGGGGCAGGGGCAGGAACAGTTCGGTCGCGGTGGCGCCGGGTGTGGGTCAGGACGGCGGTCTGGTTGCAGACCTGTCCCAGGACGGCCGAGGAGGTTTCGTGGATCCCTTGGTGGCGTCCGTGCCCATCAGACTAACCAAGTGAGCGCATCCCTGCTCGATGGAACGTGTGCAGTGGGTCACTTTCGGACACCCTGCGTGCTGAGCTCCTCTTACCACCCCGCGGGCGCGTAGTCCTTGAGGAAGCAGCCGAACAGATCCTCGCCCGCTTCGCCGCGCACGATCGGGTCGTAGACCCGGGCGGCGCCGTCCACGAGGTCGAGCGGGGCGTGGAAGCCCTCCTCGGCCAGGCGGATCTTGTCGGGGTGCGGGCGCTCGTCGGTGATCCAGCCGGTGTCGACGGCCGTCATCAGGATGCCGTCCTTCTCGAACATCTCCTGGGCGCTGGTGCGGGTGAGCATGTTCAGCGCAGCCTTGGCCATGTTGGTGTGCGGGTGGCCCGCACCCTTGTAGCCGCGGCTGAACACGCCCTCCATGGCGGAGACGTTGACCACGTAGGCGCGCTTGGCAGCCGTCGCCGCCATCGCCGGGCGGAGCCGGCTGATCAGGATGAACGGCGCGGTGGAGTTGCAGAGCTGGACTTCGAGCAGCTCGATCGGCTCGACCTCTTCGACCGTCTGGATCCAGCTGTTGGTGTGGTGCAGGTCGGGTACGAGTCCGCCCGCGTCGATCGCGGTGCCGGCAGCGATCCGCTCCAGTGAGGCGGAGCCGGTGACCAGGGCGAGCTCGGTGACGTCCTGGGCCGTCAGCCCTTCCTTGCGGGCCGCGGGCAGGGCCGCGACGCGGTCGACCGAACCGCTGCCGAAGGTGCCGATGACCTCGGCGGCGGGCAGCTCGCCCGCGGGCAGCGGGGCGGACTCGGCACTCACCAGTTCGCTGTACGCCTGCGGCGAGCGGCGTACCGTCTGCGCGGCGTTGTTGATCAGGATGTCCAGCGGACCCTCGGCGGCGACCGAGTCGGCGAGTGCCACGACCTGGGCGGGGTCGCGCAGATCGATGCCGACGATCTTCAGCCGGTGGATCCACTCGGCGCTGTCCGGCATCGCCTTGAAGCGGCGGATCGCGTCGTTGGGGAAGCGCGTGGTGATCGTGGTGTGCGCGCCGTCGCGCAGCAGCCGCAGCGCGATGTACATGCCGATCTTGGCGCGGCCGCCGGTGAGGAGCGCCCGGCGCCCGGTGAGGTCGGTCCGTGCGTCGCGACGGTCCCGGTTCTCCTTGGCGCACTGCTGGCAGAGCTGGTGGTAGAACGCGTCGACCTCGACGTACCGGGTCTTGCAGATGTAGCAGGACCGGGGCCGCTGGAGTATCCCGGCGATCTCGGCACCCGCCGAGGAGGACGGCAGGACGCCCTGGGTCTCGTCGTCGATGCGGTCGGCGGAGCCGGTGGCGGTGGCCTCGGTGACGGCCTTGTCGTGCGCGGTCTTGGCGGCCCGGCGCTCCTGGCGGCGGCGCTGCTTCACGGTCCGGTAGACACCGGCGGTGGCACGGCGCACGGCGATGGCGTCCGGGTGGTCGACCTCGATGGTGTCGAGTTCGTCGAGCACGCTCAGGCAGACGGCCAGCCGCTCCGGGTCGATACCGGGACCGAACTCATCGATTCCGGGAGCGAACTCCGGGCTGTCCTCTGTCACCGTCATTGCCGTTCCTCTGTCGCTTGTCATGGGGTCGCTGGTCACGGGCAGAGCGCCCCGATCAAGTCTGCCATGCGGCGAGCGCTGCTCCGTTCGCGTGAAGCGGCGCCTCGGGAAGAAAGAGGCATGACTTCGCGCGGGCCGGGCAGGAGCGCGTCGACAGCATTCGGTTGCGGGGAGGGCGACGTCATGGCAGCCAGGTCCGTAGGGACGGACGGAGCGGTGGGCGTACCGGCACAGCGCATCGACGGGAGCGATGAGCTGCCACGGGTCGAGGACGCGGGCAGGATGGCACCGGCTGACGCCCGTGCGCTGTCGAAGCTGTTCTTCGACCGCCTCCAGGATCTGGAGGAGGGGACGCACGAGTATGCGTACGCGCGCAACACCCTGATCGAGATGAACCTCTCACTGGTGTCCTTCGCCGCGTCCCGCTTCCGCCACCGGGCCGGTGACGACAGCGAGGACATCGTCCAGGTCGGCACGATCGGTCTGATCAAGGCGATCGACCGGTTCGACCTGTCGCGGAACGTCGAGTTCGCCACCTTCGCGGTGCCGTACATCGTCGGCGAGATCAAGCGGTTCTTCCGTGACACGACCTGGGCCGTCCATGTGCCGCGGCGGCTGCAGGAGCTCCGTGTCGACCTGGCGAAGGCCAAGGAGCAGCTCGCACTGGAGCTGGACCGGGATCCCACGGTCAAGGATCTCGCCGCGCGTCTGGAGCGCTCCGAGGACGAGATCATCGAGGGCCTGGTCGCCGCCAACGGCTACGCGGCGGGCTCCCTGGACACGCACACGGTCGACAGCGACCGCGGCCAGGACCGGCGCACCTTCGTCGACGTGCTGGGCGCACCCGATCCGGCCATGGAGAGCGTCGAGAATCTGCATGCGCTGGCGCCGCTGCTGGCGGGGCTCGACGAGCGCGAGCGCCGGATCGTGCAGATGCGCTTCGGTGCCGAGATGACGCAGGCGCAGATCGGGGCGGAGCTGGGGGTCTCCCAGATGCATGTGTCCCGGCTGCTCTCCCGGATCGTCGGCCGGCTGCGTGCCGGCATGTGCATCGACAGCTGATCCGGGTTGTCCGCGTTCCAGTGGAATAGGACCGTTGACCGTGGGCAGGCGACGGGTGAAAGAAGGTCTCCGACCTCCCCTGCGTCGCCCTGGCTGGAGCACATGAAGGATCAGGTCCCCCTGCGGCCGCCCGGCCGGCCGGGCGAGCAGCGGCCCGTGGTGGTGCACTGCGCCGAGTCGTTCGACGGCAAGCCCGGCTGCATCGCGGAGGCCCGGGCTCTCGCCGACAGTTTCCTGGAGAGGCTCGCTGCGCAGTCGCGGGTGGTGTTCGGTGAGCGCACCCGCGGCGATCTGATGCTGGCGGTCAGCGAACTGGTCACCAACGCGGACCGGTACAGCCAGGGTCCGTATCTGCTGGAGCTGGAGGGCACCGCCGAGCAGGTCAGTGTCACGGTGTACGACAGCAGCTCGGCGCTTCCGCTGTTCAGCTGCCCCGACCCGGCCCGACCCGGCGGGCACGGCATGGAGATCGTCATTGCCGTGTGCGACCGGCTGATCGCCGAGCGGGTGCCGGTGGGCAAGCGGATCCGGGCCGAGTTCGGACTCAGCAGCTGAGCCGCGGTTCGGACGCGGCAGCTGAGCTGCGGGGCGGACGGGAGACCGCCCGCCCCACAGCCACGCCGTCCCGGTCAGCCCAGGGCGGGCGGAGCGTCCGCGGGCGAGGTGCCCCACGCCGAGGGAGCACTGCCCACGGTGAAGGCGAGTGACCGCGCCGAGCGGATGTCCTCGGTGGTGAGGTACGTGCGCGACTGCGTCGCGCCGTCGATGGTCGCCGACTGGATGTAGCGGTCGGCGTCCGACGCTCCCGGTGCGCTCACCGTGAACGACCCGTGCGGGTAGTAGCGGCGGTCGAGCGTGAGATCGACGCGCTCGAAGGCCGGCGTCGACAGACCCCAGGTGTCGGTGCCCGGCTGGACCGGGAAGACACCGATGGACGAGAGCACCATCCAGGCGGACATCGTGCCGAGGTCGTCATTGCCCGTCATGCCGGTCGGGGCGTCGGTGAAGAGGGTCAGGGCCGCATGCACCACGTCGGTGGTCTTCCACGGCTGCCCGGTGGAGAGATAGGTGTACGGGGCGATGAGGTCGGGCTCGTTCTGAGGGTTGTACTTGTCGGCGTTGTAGTACGCGTACGGGCCGTTGACCCAGACCTCGCGGGCGGTCTTCGCGGGATCGGCGAGCAGCTGGTCGTACGCGAAGAAGGAGTCGAGCCGCTGGTTGGCGGCGTCCTTCCCGCCGATCAGGCCGACCATGCCGGGCAGGTCCTGCGGTACGAGCCACTGATACTGCCAGGACGTGCCCTCGTGGAAGCCCTCGCTCTGCGCCGGGTCGGCGGGGCCGGTGAAGGCTCCGGAGACGTCGCGGGCGCGGAAGAAGCCGGTCGAAGGGTCGAAGATCTTCCGGTAGTTCTGGGCGCGGTCCTCGTACCGCTTCGCGTCGGCGTCGTGGCCGAGGTCGCGGGCCATCTCGCCCAGCATCGCGTCGGAGAGGGCGTACTCGAGAGTGGCGGAGGCGCCGTGGTCGAAGTCGGAGTCACCGGGCTTGGCGTGCGGACGGTCCTTGATGTACGGGGCGAACCCGTCCTTCAGGTACTGCACGTTGGCTTCGCGGCCGACGGGCGCGGAGTCGGTGGGCGGGACGCCGTCGGCGTTCTTCTTCAGGGCGCGGTACGCCTCTTCCTCGTGTCCCTTCAGCAGCCCCTGCTGGTAGGCGTTGGTGAGGAACGGGGTGACGGGGTCACCGGTCATGATGTTCGTCTCGACCGTGCCGTAGCCCCACTTGGGCAGCCAGCCGCTCTCGGCGTCGATCCGCAGGACCGAGATCGCCATGTCACGGGACTCGCGCGGAGCGAGCAGCGAGAGGAGCTGGGCCTGGGTCCGGTAGGTGTCCCAGAGGGACCAGTTCTGGTAGTAGGTGAAGCCCTTGGCCTGGTGGGTCTTCTGATCCCAGCCGGTGTAGCGGCCGTCGACGTCGCTGCCGACGTTGGGGGCGAGGAACGAGCGGTACAGCGACGAGTAGAAGGTGCGGCGCAGCGCGTCACTGCCGCCCCGGGCCTCCACGTCGTCGAGCCGGTCCTCCCAGGACTGCTGGGCGGCGTGCTCGACGCGGTCGAAGCTGCGGCCGCCCTCGGCGCGCAGGTTGAGTGCGGCGCCCTTGGCGTCGACGTAACTCAGGGCGGTGGTGGCCTCGACGGTGCGGTCCTTGGTGGTGTCGAAGCGCAGCCAGGCACCGTTGCGGGCGTCGGTGGCCGAGGACTTCTTGGAGCCCTCGGTGACGGTGTCGCCGTTCCAGGTGCCGGAGGTGGTGAACGGACGGTCGAAGTGGGTGATCGTGTAGACGGTGTAGGACTTGGTGTCCTGGCAGAAGCCACTGCCGGTGATCGCGGTCCGCACGGTGCGGTTGTCGAGGATCTCCACCGTGGACGAGAGCGTCCGGTGCAGCGACTGGCCCGCGTTGAGCAGGACGTTGGCCTTGTCGGTGGCGGGGAAGGTGTAGCGCTGGACGCCGGTGCGGCTGGTCGCGGTGAGTTCGGCGTCGATGCCGCTCTTCAGCCCGACCTTGTAGTAGCCGGGGCTCGCCTTCTCGTCGTCGTGGCTGAACTCCGCCGCGTACTTCGCGTAGTCGGTCTGCGTGACGTCGCCCGTGGTGGGCAGCGTCGGCAGATCTCCGCCGAGTCCGCAGCCGACGCCGGAGAGATGCACGGCGGAGAAACCGCGGATGTGGTTCTCGGCGTAGTCGTAGCCGGTGTTGTGGCCGGTGTCCGGGGAGAGTTGCACCATGCCGAACGGCACGGAGGCGCCGGGGTAGGTGTTGCCCTCGTTCTGGGTGCCGATGAACGGGTTGACCAGATCGGTCAGTTGCTCGTCCGCCCGGGGCGCGGCCTGGGCCGTGGCCCCGGTGGTGAGGACACCGCCGAGAAGCGCGACAGCGGCGAATGCGGCCGCCGGGCCGCGGAGTCTCGGCCGTGGATTCCGGTGCATCCGTGGGGTCCGGCGCATGGGGTACTCCTCCTTGGACAACGTTGTCAGAGCGTGATCATTCTTGGTTCCCCGGCGATCCGCGTCAAGGGTTCGGACGCGAACGCTCCGGCCCGCCCGGGGAGGGGCGGGCCGGAGAACTGTCGGCGGTCAGGCCGACGGGCACCCCGCGACGACGGGGTTCGACGCATCGCGGACGAGTGCGTCCTGCGCCGCCTTGACCCGCTTCACGTCGGGCTTGACGATCCGCCGGTCGTAGGTGAGCAGGCCGTTCAACTCGCCCTCCACGTCGGAGATCTGGGTGTAGACGGCGCCGTTGCTGCCCTTGCAGGCGAGCGCCCGCACCTCGTCGAGCTTGGCGATGTAGTCGTCGGTGTAGGTCGACTGGTCGACCGCGATGTACGACTGCTGCACGGCCCAGGCGTGGCCCGGCACCGCCAGGCCGAGTCCGCCGTACTCGCCGCTGACCAGGGCGCGTCGACCGTCCGGTGCGGGCAGGGCCGGGCTCGGATAGCCGTGCTCGTCGATGATGTCCCCGGTGCCTCCGTCGGCGCCCAGGTTGATGCCCGACATGCTGTTGACGAGCCGGGTCGGGTCCCAGGACTTCGCCTGGTCGGCGATGCGGGCCTCGTCGTACTGGCCCCAGCCCTCGTTGAACGTGACCCACATGACGACCGACGGGTGGTTGTAGTGCTCGTCGATCATCTCCTTCATCTCGTGCTCGTACTCGGTGCGTGCGGCGGCGGACGGGTTGACGGTGTTCATCGCCGGCATGTCCTGCCAGACCAGCAGGCCCAGCTTGTCCGCCCAGTAGAACCAGCGGTCGGGCTCCACCTTGATGTGCTTGCGCACGGAGTTGAACCCCATGGCCTTGTGCATCTTCAGGTCGGAAGCGAGTGCCTCGTCGGTGGGGGCGGTGTGCAGCCCGTCCGGCCAGAAGCCCTGGTCGAGGGTGGCCATCATGAAGACCGGCTTGCCGTTGAGCACGGTGCGCGGGGTGCCGTTCACATTCTCCACGGCGATCGACCGCATCCCGAAGTAACTGCCGACCCGGTCGGAGCCGACGGAGACCTCCAACCGGTAGAGGTGCGGGTCGTTCGCGGACCACAGGTGCGGGTGCGGAACACGCAGGTCCAGCGTCGAACCGGTGCGGCCGGTCACGGTGCCGACCTTGCGTTTCCCGTCGTACGCGGTCGCCGTGACCGGCACCCCGTCACGTACCCCGTGCACCTCGACGGCGACCTTCTCGCCCTGGACGTCCGGGGTGAGCTTCAGCGAGTCGACGTGATCGGTGGCGACCGGTTCCATCCACACGGTCTGCCAGATGCCGGACGACGGGGTGTACCAGATGCCGCTCGGGTCGAGGCGCTGCTTGCCCATCGGCGGGTTCTCGCCGTCGGCGGCGTCGGTCGGGTCGTAGACGCCGACGATCAGCTCCTGGGTCCGCCCCGGCTTCAGCGCATCGGTGATGTCGGCGCTGAACTTGTCGTAGCCGCCCTTGTGTTCGGCGACCTCGTGCCCGTTGACATACACCTCGGCCTGCCAGTCGACGGCACCGAAGTTCAGCTGCAGCCGCTTGCCCTGACCGACCTTCCACCCCTGGGGAACGGTGAAGGTGCGGCGGTACCACATCCGGTCCTCGTGCCGTTCGAGGCCGGAGAGCTGCGACTCCACCGGATACGGGACGAGGATCTTCTCGCCGAGCTTCCTGCCGACCGGGGGCTGCTCCCCCGCCTTCGCCGCGGCGAACTCCCAGGAACCGTTGAGGTTCTGCCAGTTGTCGCGGGTGAGCTGCGGCCTCGGGTACTCGGGCAGCGCGTTGTGCGGCCCGACCTCGTCGGCCCACTTCGTGCGGAGCTCGTACGTGGAGTGGTTGGGCCCGCTGGACCAGAAGGCTCCGACGGCCTTGCCGTCCTGGCCGGCCAGCCCGCCCTGGCCGTCGTAACGGATGTCTGCGAGTCCGTTGGCATCGCCGGCCTTGTTCCCGACGACCGGTTCCTTGAGCGCGACGGTGAGGCTGCGCGGGTCGGCGGGATCGGCCTTGATGGCCCCGAGCGGCCACGTCGCGCCGCCGATGACGGCGTCGAGGTGGTTGGTGAGTCCGTCGGGCAGGGCCGCGAGCTTCTGCGCGAAGTCCAGCTTGAGAGTGCGGCCGTCGGCGAGGACGGTGGCACCGATGGCCCCGTCGTAGGCGAAGTCGTCCGGCAGCCGGAAGGCGGACTGCGGCACGGGCTCCTTGGTGCCACCGGGCTCGGTCCACCTGAGGTGCAGGTTGGACCCGCCGAAGTGTTCGAAGTACTCGACCTTGAAGTCGTAGGCCTTGCCCGCGGTCAGCTCGACCGGCTGCGAGGTCTGCTCCTTCTCCCAGTCGTCGACCCAGTGGTCGATGACAGGCTTTCCGTCGATCCAGAGACGGAACCCGTTGTCCCCGATCATCGAGAAGACATGGGAACCGGTCTTCTCCGGCACGATCTTCCCGGTCCACCGGATGCTGGCGTCGTCGGCCTGCCCGGTGGCCGAGCTCAGCCGCGATTCGAGGCTGGGGAAGTCGATGTCCGGATCGAATCCGGTGGCCTTCAACTGCCCGAAGTCGAAGGCTCCCGGGGCGGACTGGGTGTAGTACTCGCCCTTCAGACCGTGCACTTCGGCGGTGCCGCCGGGGTCCGGGGCGGCGGACGCGGCGGGCACACCGGACAGCCCGGCGGTTCCGAGTGCGGCGGCGAGAAGCAGGACGAGTTTCTTTCTGATGCGCACGGATCCTCCTTGGTGAGGAAGGGTGGCGGCTCGTTGCAACAGGATGTACAACGTTGGAAGGAACGGCAGTTGGCATGACAGCACGACACCCGCCCGGCTGTCCAGGTGCATGACATCCCGAAGGGGAGGGCCGGAAGGAAGTCTCGGAACGCCGGCGACGGAGCGGCAGGCAAGACGGCCGCTCCGCGTCTCGGCCTGCGCATTCCCGGCCGCCGGCACCTCGCCGTCCCGGGCTGACGCAGACGCCGCACGCGCGGTCCGGTCCCGCTCCTGCCGGCGCCGCGGCCGACGCCGCCGAGCGGAAGCGGCGTCGGCTCGGGGGAAGATGAGGAGTGGTCGGGGCGAGGCCTCAGATCTTGTTGCCTGCGCGCAGCCACGCGATGTGGTCGCCGGCGGCTCGCTCGGTGCCGTACTCGGCCCGGTAGCCGGTGTCCGCCTGGAGACGGCCGATGTCGAGGACCAGGTGCGACGCATCACCTCCGGCGGGAAGGCCGACCGCGCTCCTCGTCGCAGGACTACGCCGGCCGTGACGCTCGCGCATGACGGAGTCCTCGCGTAAACGGTCCTTACCTGGAGCGTGATCAGGAACGGATCACCGAACCACCGTTGATCTTGGTCGCTTCTCAGATCCCGCTCCCGGGCAGACCGTCCCCGTCCGGCCCGCATCCGCACGCCGGAAGCCCGCCACGGGATGAGCTCGAAGGCGGAACAGATCCTTACGGGACAGCCCTCAGGGAGCGGAAGCGCCCGGCCGGCGGTCGAAGACGCAGTCCCCGCAGAGGCCGGCGCCCGGGCACCGGTAGTAGAGGCAGCAGCTGTTCCTGCGGAATGCCGGGGTGTGCGGGGTACCGGTGTTCCGCAGGTCCGGGTGGTCGAAGAGCTCGGCGGCCAGGGCGCGGGCCCGCTGGGCCACGTCCGGGCGGTGATGGGTGCGGGCCCACGTGATCAGTTCACGCAGCGCTCCGGCCAGCGCCGAGCCCGCATTGCCCCACAGCAGCCGGGGAGCGAGGGGGCCGTCGCGGCGGATCGCCTCGGCGAGCGGTACGAGATGGCCGTACTGGACACACTCGCGTATGCGATCCGCGGTGCCCGGCAGGGTGTCCGCGCAGCCGAGCCACAGGTCGTCGGGGGCGGAGTGCTGCGGGTCCCAGTGGAGTGCGGCCGGCGAGAGATCGGGGAAGCGGCCCGAGAGCGCGGCCGGTCCCAGGGCGGTCGACCAGAGGCGTGCGGCCAGTCCCAGGTGTGCGACGGACGCGGCGACCCTTCGCTCAGGGGTACGCAGCCGGGCGGCGACGGTGTCGATGCGAGCCGTGAGCGGTGCCGCCTCCCCCGCGTACAGGCGGGCCAGCGGCCGGTGAGCGCCGCCGGGCACCGGTGTTCTCCGCAAAGCGAAGAAACCGCCCAGCGACGCCGCCTCGGCCTGCTCACTGCGCTGTTCCTTCACGGGCTCCCCCGACCACTCCCGGTGACGCCCCGGACACCCCTGGGGCCCTGTCTCACCGTTCACCGTATCCGTGCGGGATGATCGTCATGAGGCTCGGCGGCGAGAGGACTACCGTCGGGAGGAGGACACAAAAACCACTCCTGTACTACGAAGGCAGTACGTCAAAACGCCGTCTCAAGGACGACGACTCGGCGGCTTTGAAGGGTCATCGTGGTGTACATGAGCTCCCTTGCACTGTCCGTGCTGCTGTCACTGATCTCTGCGGTCGCCTATGCGGCCGGGGCGATCGTCCAGGAGCGCGTCGCCACGGCCGGGGACGGCCGCTCGCTCGCCCCTCTGCGCAACCGCATCTGGTGGGTGGCGGTGGTGTTGAACGGTGTGGGTGCGGTGCTGCACGTGCTGGCGTTGGCCTACGGACCGCTCAGCCTGGTGCAGCCGCTCGGTGCCCTGACGATCGTCTTCGCGCTGCCGATGGCGGCACTCTTCGTGCGCCGCCGGGCCAGAGCGACCGCCTGGCGTGGCGCGATCATGACGACCGTCGGTCTGGCGGGTCTGCTCTCGCTCACCGGCAGCAAGGAGTCGCACCCCCTGGGCAGTCCGCAGCAGTTGATGCTCGCGACCGTGACGTTCGGTGCGGTGGCGCTGCTCCTGCTGATCTCGAAGGGCATGCGGCCGCCGGTGGTGCGGAGTGTGGTGCTGGCCGGAGCCGCCGGTGTCGCCTTCGGTATCGCGTCGGTGTTCACGAAGACGGTGGCGATGCAGTGGACGGCGGGCTCCGTCGGCGCGGGGCTGCCCACGCTCCTGGTGATCGCGGCACTGGCGGCGGCCGGACTGCTGCTCTCGCAGTCGGCGTACCGGGGAGCCGGCCTGACCGCACCACTCGCGACGGTGACCGTGGTGAATCCGGTGATCGCCGCGGCCGTCGGCATCACGCTGTTCGGCGAGAGCTTCCGGCACGGCACGGCGGGCACAGCCCTTGCGCTCCTCTGCGGTGCCGTTGCGGCCGGCGGACTGATCATGCTGACGACGGAGCGGTTGAGCGCGGAGCGGCGCGAGGGGCAGCGGGTACGTGGGGCGCGCCCGGACGCTTCGACGGTCGCCACGGGGAGCGAAGAGGGCACTTCGGAGGCCGTTGCCGCGGGGGGATCCACGGAGGAGGCCGTGGGGCCCTCGCCCGATCCCGCGGAGTCCGGACCTGCCGCGGTCGCATGGCGGGAGCCCGCCGGGGTCGGGGCGGGCGCAGCACCACCCGCGACCGTCACGGCCGCGGAAGCGTTTCCGACGTCGCTCCCGATGACCGTCACGGTGCCTGTCCTGCCGCTGGAACGCCGTCGTCGGATCGGGCGGGTGGACTTCGGCCCCGCACGGCGGTCGCGCGCCGGATCCACCCGGCGCGGGGCGCTGTCCGCCGAGCCGGGTGAGACCGACGAGCCCACGGAACCGCGCGGGAACGTTCAGACCTTGACCCCGCCCGCCCGCAGGTAGGCCAGCGGGTCGATGTCGGAGCCGTAGCCCGGCCCCGTACGGATCTCGAAGTGCAGGTGCGGACCGGTGGCATTGCCCGTGGACCCCGACCGGGCGATGCGCTGTCCGCCGCTGACACGCTGGCCCTCGCGCACATGGAGGGCGGACAGGTGCGCGTACTGGCTGTACCTGCCGTCGCCGTGCCGAATGACGATCTGGTAGCCGTACGCGCCTGCCCAGCCCGCCGAGACGACCGTGCCGGAGGCCACCGCCTTGACCGCGGTGCCGGTGGGAACGGGGAAGTCGACGCCCGTGTGATAGCCGCTCGACCACGCACCGGCCTGACGGTAGGCAGTACCGACGCGGGTCGCCGACACGGGCGCGACGAGCCCGGTGTGCTGCTCGGCGTGCTCGGTCTTCTTCGGCTGTGCCTTCGCGGTCTGGTGAGGCTTCGGCCCGGTGGGCCGGTGGCTCGGTTTCGCCGGCCGGTGGCTCGGCCGTGCGGCGGGCCCGGTGCCGGTCTTCGGGGCGGCCTGAGGGGCGCCCTGCACATCCAGGGTGAGCCGCTGGCCCGGGAAGATCAGATCCGGATCGTCGCCGACCACCTTCCGGTTCGCCGCGTAGAGGCGCTGCCAGCCACCCTTCACCTGCTCGGTGGCCGCGATGCCCGAGAGGGAGTCGCCGCGCGCGACGGTGTACGACACGCGCTTGCCGGGCACGGTGGTGGGTGTGGCGGAGGCCTGCTCCGCCTTGGGGCTCGCCTTCGCGGGCGTGGAGGCCGGGGCGAGTCCACGGGTCCGTTGCGACTGAACCGTGATGTCGGGGGTGTCGCCGCCGCGTGTCAGGCCCGCACGCACGGAGCAGGTCGGCCAGGCGCCCGGGCCCTGCGCGTCCAGCACCTTCTCCGCGATGGCTATCTGCTGTTCCCGGGTGGCCAGATCGGCGCGTGGGGCGTAGGCGTTGCCGCCGTACGCCTCCCAGGTCGAACGGGTGAACTGCAGCCCGCCGAAATAGCCGTTGCCCGTGTTGATGTGCCAGTTCTCGGTGGACTCGCAGGCGGCGACCTTGTCCCAGACATCGACCGATGCGGCGCCCGCCGAGGCGGCGGTGACCAGTGGGAGCGCAATGCCTGCGCCGCCGGCCGTGACGGTGAGCGAGGCACGGTTGATGCGGCTCGGCTGGTATCTGCGGTGTCGTCCGTTCGCGGCCATGAATCGGCTCCCCCACTGGCTGTAGGACACGTCGCAAGCGGACAACTTATGGGCAGACAAGGGGTGATGACAAGGTGGCGGCCGAGACGGCTGTGCACCGAACCGGAGCGTGAGCCTGTCGTCCAGCACAAGGTCCCCACGCTGCAGCGTGTTCCGCAGGGACTCCGACGGAATCGGCACGGCCTGTCTCGGAGGGGTAATGGTGAACAGCGACAGCATCGGCGCAACGCCGGTGATCCCGGACAACTCCGCCCAGAGGGAACGCCGTTCGTTCCTCCGCGGGAACTGCTCGGCAGGGAACTCACCCTCTGCGCCGCTCGAACTGCGCGCTCCGGCCTCCGTTTCCGTCACACCGCGCCGCTTCGTCGCGGCAAGCCCGGCGGCTGCCGCACGCCGCTGTCCGCAACCCTCTTGAAGCCGGGACCCGATGTCGGCGCCTCGCGACCACTCCATGGGCAACATGCTTGAGGCCGTGGCCGCCCGGGCCGGACGACCCGTGCTGCGGACCTACCGCAGCAGCGCCCCCGTCCACGGACGTGGCACCCGCTGGTCACCCGCTCGGGGGCTTCCTGCCGCCCGAGGCATCCGCACCTCGTCGGGGAGCGGAAAACACCGCGCGCGGGCACGGTGGAAGAGTGGGCGATCGAAACATGCGGAGGCGCCATGAACCACGGGAACGGCGCACCGGGACTGCGTTGCCTGGTGACCGGAGCGACGGGCTACATCGGGGGGCGGCTCGTCCCCGAACTGCTCAAGGCCGGACACAGCGTGCGCTGTCTCGCACGCACACCCGAGAAGTTGCGTGATCATCCCTGGGCCGGCCGGGCCGAGGTCGTCCGCGGTGATGTCATGGACCCGGAGTCCCTGGGGACGGCGATGCGGGGAGTGGACGTCGCCTACTACCTGGTGCACGCGCTCGGCAGCGGATCGGACTTCGAGGCCACGGACCGGAAGGCGGCCAGGACATTCGGCGAGCAGGCGCGCGCCGCAGGTGTGTCACGCATCGTCTACCTGGGCGGGCTCACACCCGCCGGAGTCCCCGAGCACGAACTGTCGCCGCATCTGCGCTCGCGTGCCGAGGTCGGCAGGATCCTGCTGGAGTCGGGCGTGCCGACCACGGCGCTGCGCGCGGCCGTGATCATCGGCTCCGGTTCGGCCTCCTTCGAGATGCTGCGTTACCTCACCGAACGTCTACCGGTCATGGTCACGCCGAGCTGGGTGTCGACCAGGATCCAGCCGGTCGCCGTCCGTGACGTACTGCGGTATCTCGTGGGCAGTGCAACCATGCCTGCCGAGGTGAGTCGCACATTCGACATCGGCGGCCCGGACGTCGTCACGTACCGGGAGATGATGCAGGACTACGCGACCGTCGCCCGCTTGCCGCATCGGCTGATCCTGCCCGTCCCGATGCTGACGCCCCGCCTGTCGAGCCACTGGATCGGGCTGGTCACACCCGTCCCTGCCTCCATCGCACGACCGCTCGCCGAATCGCTGAAGTACGAGGTCGTGTGCCGCGAGCACGACATCACCCGCTACGTCCCCGACGGGCCGGGGCAGCCGTTCACCTTCCGCAGGGCGCTCACGCTCGCACTGCAGCGCGTGCGGGAGGCGAACGTGACCACCCGATGGTCGTCGGCCTCGGTGCCCGGTGCACCGAGTGACCCACTGCCCACGGACCCCGGCTGGGCAGGCGGCAGTCTCTACACCGACGAGCGGGAACTCGACATCGGAGCCGCCCCGGAGGCCCTGTGGCGGGTCATCGAAGGCATCGGGGGCGAGAACGGCTGGTACTCCTTCCCGCTGGCATGGGCCGTCCGCGGCTGGCTCGACCGTGCGATCGGCGGGGTCGGACTGCGCCGCGGCCGCCGGGACGCCACACGGCTCAGGGTGGGCGACTCGCTGGACTTCTGGCGGGTCGAGGAGATCGTGCCGGGCCATCTGCTGCGGCTGCGCGCGGAGATGCGGCTGCCCGGCCTCGCCTGGCTGGAGCTGTACGCCGAGCGGGGCAGGACCGGAGGCGCGCACTACCGGCAGCGCGCGCTGTTCCATCCCCGCGGGCTGCTGGGCCACGCCTACTGGTGGAGCGTCGCCCCGTTCCACGCCGTCGTCTTCGGCGGGATGGCGCGCAACATCGCCCGCGCCACCGAGCTGCCCACCCGGTCGGAACAGCTCAGGGCGGCCTCCGCCCTCTGAACGACCGGAGGCCGAACGGGGCACCACGGCACTCGACCGTACGGACGGTTCGCCGCTGCAGCGTGAAGGACGTACGGCGACGTGAACAGGCCGTCCGCGCGCCCCGTATCCATACTGGTCATCCCGGCATCCTCGACAGATTGCAGGAGCACACAGATGAGCGGCACTGCGCAGATCGGCGTCACTGGACTCGCGGTGATGGGCCGCAATCTCGCCCGCAACTTCGCCCGCAACGGCTTCACCGTCGCGGTGCACAATCGTACGGCTGCAAAGACCGACGCCCTGGTCAAGGAGTTCGGCGACGAGGGCGCCTTCGTCCCCGCGCGCACGCCCGAAGAGTTCGTGGCGGCCCTGGAGCGCCCGCGCAGGCTGGTCATCATGGTGAAGGCGGGCGATCCGACGGACGCCGTGATCCAGGAGTTCGCCCCGCTGCTCGACGAGGGCGACGTCATCATCGACGGCGGCAACGCCCACTTCGAGGACACCCGGCGCCGCGAGAAGGAGCTGCGCGAGCGCGGCATCCACTTCGTCGGGGTCGGTATCTCGGGCGGCGAGGAGGGCGCGCTGAACGGGCCGAGCATCATGCCGGGCGGTTCCACCCAGTCGTACGCATCGCTGGGACCGCTACTGGAGAAGATCGCCGCGAAGGCGAAGGACGGCACTCCGTGCACCACGCACATCGGCCCCGACGGTGCCGGGCACTTCGTGAAGATGGTCCACAACGGCATCGAGTACGCGGACATGCAGTTGATCGCGGAGGCGTACGACCTGCTGCGCAGGGTGGCGGGCTACTCCCCCGCGAAGATCGCCGAGACGTTCCGCAGCTGGAACACCGGCCGGCTCGACTCCTATCTGATCGAGATCACGGCGGAAGTCCTCTCCCACACCGACGAGGCGACGGGCAAGCCGTTCGTCGACATCGTCCAGGACCGGGCCGAGCAGAAGGGCACGGGCCGCTGGACGGTGCAGATCGCACTCGATCTGGGCGTGCCGGTCTCCGGGATCGCGGAGGCGGTCTTCGCCCGTTCGCTGTCGGGTCACGCCGATCTGCGGGAGGCCGCGCGAGGGCTGCCGGGCCCGTCGGCCACCCCACTGGCCGAAGCCGAGGCCGCGGCGTTCGCCGACCGGGTCGAGCAGGCGCTGTACGCCTCCAAGATCGTCTCGTACACCCAGGGCTTCCACCAGATCCGGGCGGGCAGCGAGACGTACGACTGGAAGATCGATCTCGGTGCGGTGGCGGCGATCTGGCGGGCCGGCTGCATCATTCGGGCGGCGTTCCTGGACCGGATCCGGGCGGCCTACGACGCTCAGCCGGAGCTGGTGAGCCTCCTCTCCGACCAGCAGTTCGCCGAGGAGATCGGCGGGGCGCAGGACGACTGGCGGACGGTGGTCGCCGAGGCGGTGCGCCAGGGGGTGCCGACCCCCGGGTTCGCCGCCGCGCTCGCTTACTACGACGGTCTGCGCGCCGACCGGCTGCCCGCGGCGCTCACCCAGGGACAGCGGGACTTCTTCGGGGCCCACACCTACCGGCGTACGGACCGTACGGGATCCTTCCACACGCTCTGGGGCGGCGACCGGTCGGAGACCGCGACCGGCTGACCGGCCGCGGACCGCTGTTCGCCCGGCCGGGTCACCGGGGGTGCGACGGGGCCGCGCGCATGCGTAAGTAGCAGCGGGTCCCGCCGTCGTCCCGTACTCCCGCACCGCCGGGAGGGCGGCACCCCGTGGAAACCACCGACCGACACCAGCCACCCGCGCCCCGGCTGCGTCCACCCCCTACCCGGGTGCCGCCGGCACCGCACCGACGCCACGACCGCGCTGTCGCCACCACTCCTCGGAGCCGCCGCATGCCCGACGCCGTCCCGGACCCGGCCGTCGCCCAGCCCGTCGTCTCACCGCTGACCACCGCAGCCCTGATCCTGGTCGCCACGATCGAGCCAGGTGGTGAGGACGCCGTGCGCGACATGCTCCCCGACCTCGGGGCGTTCGCCCGGTCCATCGACTTCCGGTTCCCGGGCACCGATCCGGCCTGTGTGACCGGGTTCGGCTCGGATGCCTGGGACCGGCTGTTCGCGGGGCCGCGTCCGGCCGGACTCCATCCGTTCCGGGAGCTGCACGGTGCGCGTCACCACGCACCCGCCACCCCCGGCGATCTGCTGTTCCACATCCGCGGCGAGCGGATGGATGTGTGCTACGAGTGGGCCACTCGGCTGCTCGGCAGACTCGGCGGAGCGGTGGAGGTCGTCGACGAGACCCAGGGGTTCCGCTATCTCGACCACCGGGACCTGCTCGGCTTCGTCGACGGGACGGAGAACCCGGTGGGTGCCGATGCGCGGGCTGCGGCCCTCGTGGGCTCCGCCGACCCGGACTTCGCCGGTGGCAGCTATGTCATCGTGCAGAAGTATCTCCACGACCTTGCCGGCTGGAACGCGCTGAGCACGGAGGAGCAGGAGCGGGTCATCGGCCGCACCAAGGCCGACGACGTCGAAATGTCCGATGCCGTCAAGCCCGCCAACTCCCATGTCGCACTGAACACCCTCACCGCCCCGGACGGGTCGGCGCGCGAGATCCTGCGCGCCAACATGCCGTTCGGCAGCTTCGAACAGGGCGAGTTCGGCACGTACTTCATCGGTTACGCCGCCGATCCGGACGTGACCGAGCAGATGCTCCGCAATATGTTCCTCGGCAGCCCGCCCGGTACGTACGACCGCATTCTCGACTTCTCGACCGCGGTCACCGGCACCCTCTTCTACGCCCCCTGCGCCGACTTCCTCGACGCCCCGCCGCCGTCCCCCGCCCTGTCCGGAACCGAGTCCCTGCCGCAGCCGGTGTCCGCGCCGGCGGCCCGGACCCCTGCTCCGACAGGTGCGGGCGACGGTTCGCTGCACATCGGCAGCCTGCAAGAAAGCGCCCAGTGATGAACAACCTCCACCGCGAACTCGCCCCCGTCACGGAAGCCGCCTGGGACCAGATCGAAGAAGAGGCCCGGCGTACCTTCAGCCGCCATCTGGCGGGCCGCCGCGTCGTCGATGTGACGGACCCGGAGGGACCGGCGTTCGCGGCGGTGGGTGACGGGCATCTGCAGGACATCGATCCGCCGACGCCGGACGTCATCGCCCAGGCCCGCACGTCGACGCCGGTCATCGAGTGGCGGGTGCCGTTCACCGTGACCCGGGCGGCCGTGGACGACGTCGAGCGCGGCTCCGACGACAGCGACTGGCAACCCGTCAAGGACGCCGCCCGGACCTGTGCGTTCGCCGAGGACATGGCCGTCATCGACGGCTATGCGGCGGCCGGGATCACCGGTCTCCGGAACGGCTCCTCGCATCCTGCGCTGCCGCTGCCGGCCGACGCCCGCGACTACCCGACCACCGTGAGCCAGGCACTGACCCAGCTGCGGCTGGCCGGCGTCGACGGCCCCTATCGGCTGCTGCTCGGCGCCGACGCCTACACCGAAGCAACCGAGACGTCCGACCACGGCTATCCGGTGGCCACACATCTCGCGCGGCTGCTGGACGACCGGATTCTGTGGGCGCCCGCGGTCAAGGGCGGGGTGCTGCTGTCAACCCGTGGCGGCGACTTCGAACTGCGGCTGGGCCAGGATCTGTCCATCGGCTACCAGGACCACGACGCGACGCACATCCGGCTCTACTTCCACCAGTCGTTCACGTTCCGCATGCTGACGCCGGAGGCCGCGGTCCCGATCATCGCCTGAGGCGGGAGGCTGGAACGGCCCCGCTACCTCCGGTGCCCGGTGGCCTGGACGCTCCAGGTGAGCCTGTCGGTGGCCAGGGCGCGGACGGCGGGGTCCCGGATGGCATCCGTACGGTCCACGGCCTCGGCCGTCACCTGGTGACTGCGACCGTCGGCACGGACGCCGAGCGAGCCGGGGGTGACGGCGGTACGGCCCCGGGCGTAGACCCTCTCGACGCCGTCGACGTACCAGCGCAGATCCGTCCGGGCGAGCCCGGTGGTGCCCACAGCCAGGCTGACCGAGATCCGCTTGCCGTGCTTGATCGCGGTGTTCGTGTCGAGCGTGCTGCTGAGCACGTTGCCCGCGCGGTAGAAACCGGCGATCATCGCCTCGCGTCCGGGCAGGTTGAAGTCGGTGCTGGACAGCTCACGCATGATCGAGGTCGAGGTCGGCCGGTAGATGCCGTACGGGTAGTAGGTGCTCCCCTCGTACGTGCCGACCGTGGAGCCCGTCGGGTCGCTCTGCCCCAGCCAGCGGTACCACTTGGCCTGCTTCTCGATGAGCTGCGCCGGGGTGTACGTGGTGGAGTTGGGGCCGTCCGTCTCGCCGCCCGTCCAGGTGCCGTACGAGGGGTAGGTGTACTCGTCCTCCAGCAGACCCACCGAGTGGCCGATCTCGTGGGCGGCGATCATGCTCGACGACGAGTGGTCGGAGGAGAGGGTGGACACCCCGTTGAACGGGTAGCCCTCGGCCTGCAGACCGGAGTAGCCGGCTCCGCCGTACTTGGTGGAGTTGGCGATGACGACGACGAGATCGGCGGCAGGCGCCTCGGCCGCGTACGACGCCACCTTGTCGATGTCGGTGCAGACGAGACGCTCGGTGTCCGCGCACCAGAAGTAGCTGGAGAGCGCCGTGTCCTTGACGACGTCGGCGCCCGGATCGCCGCTGATGCCGGACTCGTTGGAGACGGCGTCGACGGTCCAGACGTTGAACAGGTTCCGGTAGCTCCGGTACGGCTCGATGGCGGTGATGTCGGCCCACTTGGCGGTGGCGTCCGCGTGGAAGTCGTCCTGCTGGTCGGCCGTGTAGCCGTCCCCGATGATCACGACATCGAGCCGGTCGTCGGTCGAACCGGTCACGGCCTGCTCGCCGACCGTACCGTCCACGGCGGTCTCGGCGGCGCTGAGGGACGCCCCGGAACTCCGACCGGTCCGCGCGGGTGCGTGGGCCGGGACCTCGACGGTCCTCCCGGCGCCACCGGGCTGCGGGAAGTACTCGACCCGGTGGCTCCCCCGTCCGTCGGTCCCGGTCGGGGCGGCCGCCGCGGGGGCAGTGCCGGCTGCGGTCGCTGCCAGGAGACCGGCGAGGACGAGTCCCGCCACCGACCCTGCCGTTCGGCGCGTTCCTGGGCGTACATGCATGTAGAACTCCTTGAGAGCCTCGAACTTCGGGCGGACGCGAGTCGGCGCAACCGTTGATTAACTTGTGAGTTAAATAGACTTAGCGCGACACTTAACCTAAAGGCGCGTCGGACACGGAACAAGGCCCGGACGGCGCATGGTTGAAGTCCATCACCGGGCAACCGCCCTTCATGGGGCGCAGGGTGAGATGTGGGAAGCAGGAGGGCGACTCAGTGGCCGCGAAGCACACCGCAGGGACGGACACCGGGCAGGAGCCGCGCGACGGGGGCGAACCGGGGATCCGGCGCGGGCCGTCCGACGACCCCGGCGCCATCGGGCGACGCGTGCACCGACTGCGCACCGAGCGCGGTCTGACCCAGCGCCAGCTGGCCGAACCCGCCTACACCCCGGCGTACATCTCCACCCTGGAGGCGGGCAGGGTCCGCCCCTCGGAGGCGGCCGTACGTCATCTCGCGGATCGTCTGGGGGTGACCTACGAAGAGCTGGAGACGGGACGTCCCGCCCGTCTCGCCACCGACCTGCGGCTGAAACTTGTCGATGCCCAGCGGACCCTGGCCACCGGCGCCGCCGAGGACGCCGTGGCCGACTACACCAGGCTGCTCGCCGAGGCGGAGCAGCTCGGCCTCGACGGCGAACGCGCCACGGCTCTGCTGGGGCTCGGGCAGTGCGCACTGGAGACGGGCGATCTGCCGGTGGCCCGCGAGCACTTCGAGGCCGCGGAAAAGCTGCTGGCGAACGCCCCGCTCCCGCAGCGCGCCCCTGCCGTGCGCGGCCGGGCCGTCGCGCACCTCCTGGCGGGTGAACTCCGGTACGCCTGTTATCTGTTGGAGAGCGCGATCGATGAACTGAACGCCTCCGGTCTGCAGGACCCCGGTGCACTGCTGCTGCTGTACACGGCCGCGATCGCCCCCTACATGGACATGGGCGCCCACGCGCGTGCCGCGCAGGCCGGCGAACTGGCCCTGTCCCTGGCTCCCCAGGTGTCCGACCCGGAGCTGGTCGCCGGGCTGCACCGGGGCGTTGCCCGTACTCTCATCGCGGCCGGCCGCACACAGGAGGCCGACGCCTCGCTCGCCAAAGCAGCCGAGATCTACCAACAGCTCCAGATCCGTACGGAGATGGCGCACTGCCACTGGATGCGCGGCTACGTCCGTGCGCAGGACGGCGATCTGTCCGGTGCCGAAACCGAACTGCGGGCCGCCCGCGACATGCTGGCGTCGAAGCGGGCCGCGCTCTACACGGCGCAGGTCGAGGTGGAACTTGCAGATGTCCTGCGCCGACTCGGCAAACGGCAGGAGGCGGAGGCCCTGCTGCTGCGGCTGCTCGGCGAACTGCAGGCGGACCGGGGCTCGGTCCATGCGGGCGGCGTGCACCGGCTGCTCGGCCTGATCGCCGAGGAGCGGAGCGACCTCGACCGCGCCGAGGAGCATTACGTCACCGCGCTCGGCCTGCTGGAGCGGGCGGGCGCCGCCGGTGACCTCGCGGACATCTGCCGGCTTCTCGGGGATCTGCTGCGGCGGGCCGGCCGTACCGAGGCCGCAATGGACGCGTACCGGACCGGCCTCGGCCACCGCGCGGCACCCGGCAGCACGACGCTGGGTCCGGCGCCGGTGCGCCCGCCGACCTCGTAGAGCACAGTGCGCAGGGCGGTGCAGTGCCGCAGGGCGGGTGTCGGCGTTCGCCGGTGTGACGCGCCACGTTCGGGACCGCCTCCCCGGAGCGGCCGGCGCTCCCTCCCAGCCCCACCCGCCCCACGTAGCTCCGGCGCCTGAACCCGGTCCGGCTGCTGATCCGGAAGTCATGCTCCGCGAGATGCCGGCGTTCGACGACGGCGGGACGCTCCGTCCGTCGCGGGCAGCGGGCCTGTGAACGACCTCGCATGGACCGGCCCGGCGACCGGCGGCGAGCCGGCCCGCTCGCTCGCCGCCCATGTCGACGCACCGGGCCATGTCGCACGGGCGGACCGGCGGCTCGCCCTGCACCCGCAATCCCCGCGGTACGGGCTGCGCCGCGCCCGGGAGCGGTTCGCGTCGATCTCGACGCCCCCGACACCCGGCTGCTCATCACTCCCGCCGTCCACCTCAGCGGATAGATTTGTCCTGTATTGCTACAACCGTTGGCCCCACGGCCAAGGACCGAAACCGATCCTGTCCCGTCCGACAGACACCTGCGGGACTCCCATCACCGGGTCTCGACACATGCCTCTCACCTCGCCCGCTCCCGGCCCTCCGTCCTCCGCGCGTGTCGCCGCCGCGGTCCGCCACGCCGTCGGGGCCGGGCTGCTCGGAGAGTCCCGGCCCGTCGCCGGGTTCATCGACGCCGATGGCGTACGCGACTCGGTGGCCGCCCTGCAGGACGCTTTCGCCGCGACCCCGGGCGTGCTGCACACCTTCGCTGCAAAGGCCGCCTCCCTCGTCCCCGTGCTGCGACTGCTCGCCGACTCCGGCATGGGGTGCGAGGTCGCCAGCCCCGGCGAGCTGAGAATCGCCCTGGACGCCGGTTTCGCGCCCTCGGTCATCGTCCTCGACTCCCCCGCCAAGACGCGCGACGAGATCCGTCAGGCGCTCGCGCTCGGCGTGACACTCAATGCCGACAGCCTCGACGAGGTGCACCGGATCGACTCGCTGCGGCCCCGGGGCGCGCCATCCGTCATCGGGATGCGCGTCAACCCGCAGGTGGGCAGCGGTTCCATCGGGGCGATGAGCACGGCCACGGCGACCTCCAAGTTCGGCGTGGCGCTGCGCGATCCCGGCGCGCGCAAGCGCGTCGTACAGGCATTCGCCGACCACTCCTGGCTGACCCAGTTGCATGCCCATGTCGGCTCCCAGGGCTGCTCGCTGGAGCTCATCGCGGCCGGTGTCGCCGAGACGTACCGGCTCGCGGAGGAGATCAACGAGACGCTCGGCACGCGGCAGATCACGAGCATCGACATCGGCGGCGGCCTTCCCGTCAACTTCGACGACGACTCGGTCCGGCCGACGTTCGCCGCGTATGCGGCGGCGCTGCGGACCGCGGTGCCGGGACTCTTCGACGGCCGGTACCGGCTCGTCACCGAGTTCGGCCGGTCACTGCTCGCCAAGAACGGCTTCATCGGGGCGCTCGTCGAGTACACGAAGGATGCGGGGGGCCGCCGTGTCGCGCTGACCCACGCGGGGGCCCAGATCGCCACCCGTACCGTCTTCATGCCCGAGGCGTGGCCCCTGCGGGCCGGGGCGTTCGACGCCGAGGGGCGCCCCAAGGGCGGTCCCCTGCTGGTCCAGGACGTCGCGGGGCCGTGCTGCTTCGCCGGGGACGTCATCGCACACGCCCGGAAGCTGCCGGAGCTGCAGGAGGGCGACTTCGTGGTGCTGTACGACACCGGCGCGTACTACTTCTCCACACCGTGGTCGTACAACAGCCTGCCGAGGCCGGCCGTGTACGGCTTCAGCGTGGCCGGCGACGGCTCGGGCGGGGACGCGGTGCGCTTCGCGCCGGTGCGTGACGCCCAGTCACTGGACTCGATCGCCGAGGAGAGCGGCGCGGGCCACGCCGACTCCCTCCTCGCGCTCGGCCTGCGGAGCGGCCGGTAACGGGCCCCGGCGGTACGGGCCGGCCCGTCATCCGGGCGGATGCGGCTGCGGCTCCGGTTCCGGCACCGGTTCGGGCTCGGGCCTCGGCGGCTGCGGAATCGGGTCGGGCGAAGGACCGGGGGGCACCGGACCGGGCACGGGTGGTACGGGCGTCGGCTCGGGCAGCGGCGACGGCGGTCCGGGCATGGGCCCGGGTGTCGGCGCGGGCGGCACCGGGTCGGGATACGGGTTGGTCATCTCGGGCCTCCGGGACTGCGGGCGGATCTCATGTCCACCGTCTCCCGGAGCAGCTGCCCGCGCCTGCCGAGTCCATACGTACGGGTTCGGTTCTGCCGGACGAGAACCCGTACGGCGGGTCAGCGCGCCGCGGCGGCCGCGGCGGCGAGCCCGGGACGCGGGCTGGAGAGGACCGGGATGCGAGTCGCTGTGCGGGCGACCGCATCGGCCATGGACGCCTGGGCCAGCACGATCACATCGGCGTCCGTCACCCGGTCGGCGGCCGCGGCCACCAGCTCCAGGTAGCCGTCGCGGTCACCGGCCTCGAACCGCGCCCAGGCGCCGTCGACCAGCACCGTACGGATGTCCACGCGCCGGCCGTCCGCCTCCTCGGCGAGCAGGGCAAGCGTCGGGGGCAGCGTGTCCTCGATCGCTGCAAGGACCACCACCCGGTCCTGCGCGACAGCGGCGGCCGCCATCGGGCGGTCGACCCGCAGGACGGGGACGCCGAGTGCCTCAGCGGCGGACTCGGCGACTCCGCCGATCGTCGAACAGGTGCAGAGCACCGCGGTCGCTCCCTCGGCGACCGCACCGGCGAGCAGCTCCCCGATCTCGCCACGCACCGCGTCGGGGCCGGTGGCCCGGGCCCGGGCGAGCAGGTCCTCGTGCACGAGATGACGCAGCGCGAGACCGGGATGCTCGGCATCTCGGAGGCCGTCGAAGACCGGGACGTGAACCGGGGAGGTGTGCAGGAGAGCGAGTGTCATCGGTGAAGGCCCGGGTCCTGTTCGGAGGAATCGGTTCCGTTACAGCTCGGGATGGGACTTGAGCTGCTCCTTCGCCCGCTCCACCAGCTCGGCCGGGGCCGCCGGGGCCTGGTCGGGATGGCCCAGGGCCCACTTCGCGGCGTACGAGCAGAGCGGGACGACGGGCACGTCCTCGCGGGCCGCCAAGGCGTAGAACTCCTGGACCAGGGCCCCGGCGAAGCCCTTGCCCTTGTGCTCCGGCTCGACGACGGTGTGCACGGCTACGAGCGCAGCGGGCGTGCCCTCCATCACGAAGTACGCGATGGTTCCGGCGGCCTTGCCGTTCTCGTACGCGATCAGATTGCCGTTCGTCCGGTCGTCACGGATCTCGAGTCCGATCTGCTCGGCCAGCTCTGCCATGGCGGTGCTCCCTCGATGATGCGGTTTCAGCGCGCTGCGGGAACAGCGTACGGGCTGCGCTCGGTGGCGGTTCCGGGCACGGGTGCCGAGGCATCCGCTCCGAGCGCGACGATCCGGTTGTCCGCGTCGACATGGACGATCCGCGGGACCAGAGCGCGGGCCTCGGCGTCGTCGACCTGGGCGTAGCTGATCAGGATGACCAGGTCGCCGGGGTGGACGAGGTGGGCGGCGGCGCCGTTGATGCCGATGACGCCCGAGCCGCGCTCGCCTTCGATGACGTACGTCTCCAGGCGGGCACCGTTGTCGATGTCGACGATGTGCACGAGCTCACCGGGCAGCAGATCGGCTGCTTCCATCAGCTCGGCGTCGACGGTGACGGAACCGACGTAGTGCAGGTCGGCCTGGGTCACGGTGGCCCGGTGAATCTTGGACTTGAACATGGTACGAAGCATGGGGAAACTCCCGGAAATGTCTGCTCCCTGCCTGCTTTCTGCAGGTCAAGGGCGGTGTACGCAGCGTACAACCATTCGCATGTTCGGTCAGCTGTCGCCAGGTCATGGAAACGCTCATTGCGGAAGGTCCGTAGGCATGCATAACAGCTGCTCTCGGGTGACCTGCCTGTGAGTCCGACTCGCAGGGAGGCTACGATCCGGCTCAACGCAGTCGACGGGTCTCAGGAACCCATCCCTTGCGATGGGCCCTCCGGTCTGGGGCACCTCGGTGCTGATCACACCGAGTGCTGGGGATCGGTCCCTGTGCTTGCACAGGGCGGCGGAGGGATACAGCGGACCGCCCGCCTGTCGGGCTCGGAAAATCCACACTCAAGGTGAGGCTCGCCGACTGCGTCTCACGAGCAGGGACGAGGCGGTTCGGTGACGACGACAGACGACTTCGCGGATCTCACCCCGGACCAGTTCCTTGAGGCGGTGGTCAGCGGCTCGATCTACCCCTACACCGAGCATCGAATACCCAAGCGCCGCGGCGGACTGCGGACCTTGCACGCCCCGGTCCCGCGGTTGTCCGAGATGCAGCAGGAGATCCTGGCCCGCCTGGAGACTCTTCCAGCCGGCTTTCAGCCACACCCGGCAGCGTTCGCCTACCGACGTGGCCGCTCCGTCGTGGACTGCGCTGCCGCCCATCTGCGAGGCCACACCGTGATCCGCCTGGACATCGCCGACTTCTTCGGGAGTATCCGGGAACGGCACGTCCACGCCGCTCTGAAGGACGCCTGGACTCACCCGGCGAAACGGGGATACCGGTTCGATCTTGCGGAAATCGACAAGGGCCGCCGGGAAATCGTCCTGCGTCGTGCCGGTCGCACCCTGGGCGCGTACACCACGGCCCGGCTGGTCACCGTGTCACCACCCGAGCCGAACCAGACCTGGACGAACCGTGGCACCGGGCGTCGGAGGGTGCGCCTGGAGGCCACTGGACAGGACTTCTCCGTTCGCCGACCCGGCCTGGTCTACAAACACACCCGCGAAGGGTTCCTGCCACAGGGCGGCGCCCCCACAAGCGGATACCTGTCGAATATCGTCATGCGCGACGTCGACGAGGTCGTCACCCACCACGCCGAGTCCTTGGGGTTGCGCTACACCCGCTACAGCGACGACATGTACTTCTCAAGCCGTAGGCTCGTTCACCACGACGATGTCGACCGTCTCGTGGCTGGAGTCAAAAAGGCCCTGGAACCGCTCGGCATGAGGCTCAACACGAAGAAGACCTTTGTGGCCCGTCCCGGCGCACGCCGCAGCGTGCTGGGCATCCTCGTCGACGGTCCCGCTCCTCGTCTGACGCGCGAGTACAAGCGCCGCATCACCAAGCATGTGCGAGGAGCTGCGTCGTTCGGTATCGAGCAGCATCACCGTCACCAGAAGTTCAAGGACCTGGCCGAGCTGGACGCCCACGTGACCGGGCTGCTGTCGTTCGCGCACATGGTCGAGCCCGGCTGGGCCGATATACAACTCGCGGACTGGAAGCGGCTGCGCGAGATTCCCTTCACCCACGACGACCCGGTGCTCGTGCAGCATGGGCTCGATCTGCCCTGGGACGAGGAGGTTGAGGCCTCCCAGGCAGACCTGGCCAAGGCCTCGATCGACGACCTCATCCGCGGCGCCCAGCGCTATCGCTCGTCCTTGGACTACCTACAGATGCTTGAGTTCGTCGGCCGGTTCAAGCGGTATGCGCCGTTCAACGCCATGTTGGTCCACATGCAGAAGCCCGGGGCACGCTACGTCCTGTCCTCCTCGGAGTGGATGTCGAAGTACCGGCGGGCACTCAGGCCCGGTGCCCAGCCGCTGCTGATCTTTCAGCCCCGCGGGCCCTACATGCTCGTGTACGACGTCGGCGACACCGAATCCCTGCCCGGAGCCCGGCCTATGCCCAAGGAGATCATCGCCCCGGTATCGGTGTCCTGTCGAGCCGGCGAGAAGGAAGTCGCCGAGGTCTGGCACCACACCGAGATGAACCTCGCACCCCTGGGAGTCCGGCTCACCCTGGTCGACCACGGGGCTTCCTCCTGCGGACGGACGTACCTCACCAGGTCCGGCACTTCTGTCGAGCGTCCCGGCAGCAGGCCCGGGGACCGACCGGAGACATACCCGACGTTGTTCGAGATCGAGGTCAACCGGAACTTGCCCCTGCTGGACCGGTACGCCACGCTCGCCCACGAGCTCGGCCATCTGTTCTGCGGACATCTCGGCGCAGGCCCTGGGGGAATCTGGCCCGACCGGCGCCTCCGGCATCTCGCGGACGAGGATGCGGTGAAAGTCCATGCACGCAACGAGGTCGAGGCCGAGTCCATCGCCTACATGGTCCTCAAGCGCCTGGACCCGGATGTCCGGATGGGCGGCTACATCACCGGACATCTTGGCCCCGACCAGCAGGTTCCCGAGACCGTCGCCCTCAATCTCACGTTCAGGGCCGCAGGCTCGATCATCGAGATGGGCAAGAAGCGCATCCCTGCGGCCAAACTCCAGAAGTCCAAGAAGTGATCAGGGTCCTCGATCTTGTACGACGATTACGGGAAGACGGACCGCTCATTGTCCTGATCCTCCGGGACGACGAAGCACAACCTGACGGGGCGCGGGTGCTCGCCCGCACGTGGGGACCCGCAGAGGCTGCATCGTGGACCCGGCGGCCATCACCTACGTGGCGTCGGTCTGGGGGTCGTCGTCCCAGTCGGTCGCCAGTGCGGCCGGCAGCGGCAGCCCGTACTTGTCGCACAGGAATCGGGTCTGGCAGTACCGCTGGGCGTCGGCGGCCACCCTGCCGAGGATCGCGGAATTCATGCCGGCGCCGATGAGGACACCCACGATGGGCACGACCTTGGCGACGTTTTTGACCGGCACCCTGGAGCCAGCGGGGCCCAACTGCTTCATCAACTTCTCGAGGGAGGCCAGGAGGCGGTGGTCCTGGCGGAGCTTCTGTGACCAGTTTATGCGTCCCTTGACCGCGTTCGCCGCCCGTGCGGTCTCACGCAACGGCTTGGCTTTGGCGGCCTGTGCCATGAAGGACCGCTGTACCAGGCGTTGAATGAAGTCCTGCTCCTTGGGGTCTTTGGCGTCGTAGCCGTAGGAGTACGCGATGCGCACTGCTATCGACGTGCTCAGGACCTGGACGACGAGGATGTCCGCTGTCATCGCGACAGGGACACCGGCGACGGGGACCATCGCCAGCACGCCCATGGCGCCGCCTTCGACCGCGCCGGTGGCCCGCCACTTGAGGGTGTTGCGGGTCAGCAGCCGGTCGCAGACCTTACGGTCGACCGCATTCACGAGCCGAAGTAGGTCGGTCCTCAGCGCCGCCTGCCTGCACGGGGCCGCCCGGATCACAGCCAACTCCTCGCCCTCCTCGCTCACATGACCAAAAAAAGTAAGGCCGGGCTACGCCGAAGCCGTGCTTTGAGCGCTGCCGTACGGTGCCGGGGGCAGCCCTACGAGCACGCCGCGGCTGAGTAACCGCTCAGGTGTAGGTCGCAGTCGGACAACGCGTTCGATGTCAGCCCGTTGGCGACTCTCACGAGCAGCGGTGGCGCGTTCATCGCCGTCCTCAGCGCGGGGATGAACGTGCTCAATCACGTGAAGCGCAACATGTAGCGCCTTCAGGGGCGGCCCGCTGGGAAGCGGGCCGCCCCTGTCTGCAGCCTGCGCCGCAGGCCGCGGCGAACCTGCTGTCGCTCTCTTTTGAAGCCGTGGCCCTGCAACCTCAGCTGGATGTTGCTCTCGGTGATCTCGTTCTTCGGCGAACCGGTTGACGGTAACCGGAGATCACTGCTGGAATCACTCTGCGTACACGCGGCGGGTGAGAAGAGAGACACATGGCGGCACTGGACAACGTGAAGCTCAAGGACGTACTCGCGGATGTCGCGTCCGGGGCGTTACAACTGCCCGACTTCCAACGGAACTGGAAGTGGGACGACGACCGGATCAGGGCAATCATCGCGACTGTGACACTGGACTACCCGCTCGGCGTGGTGATGACGCTGCAGACAGGCGGTGCCACTCGCTTCCGCTCACGCACACTCACCGGGGCCCGCCCCGAGGGCGATCCGAAGGCGGACCTCCTGCTGCTGGACGGACAACAGCGCCTCACCTCCCTCTTCCAGGCGCTGTGGCTGGACGCTCCGGTGGAGACGTCGGACTCCCGCGGTAAGCCCATCGAGCGCTGGTACTACGTCGACATCGAGAAGGCCGTCGGACCGTCCGCCGACCGCGACGAGGCGATCCTGTCCGTCCCGGCGGACAAGGTCCTCCGCACCGACTTCAACCGCACGGTGGTACTGGACCTGAGGACCCAGGAGGCCGAGTGCGCGGCGGGGCTCTTCCCGCTGCACCTCGTCTTCGACGCCCAGCGCGTCAACCAGTGGAAGAAGGGCTACATCAAGGCGGACGAGGAACGGAACTGGGACCGCTGGGGCCAGTTCGACGACCTGGTCCTCCAGCAGGCCCGCGCCTTCCAGGTCCCGATGATCCGGCTGGGCGCCTCCACCTCCATGGACGCCGTCTGCGCGGTGTTCGAGCGCGTCAACACGGGCGGCGTGCCTCTGAACGTCTTCGAGCTGCTCACCGCCACCTACGCCGGCGAGCCCGAGTACGTGGAACGGACCGGCGACTACTACCAGCTTCCCGAGGTGTGGCGGGAGATCAAGCAGTCGCTGGCGTCGAAGTACCCGGTCTTCGGCCGGCTGGACAGCGGCCTGGAGAACGGCCTGAGCAGCATCGACTTCCTTCAGGCCATCGCGCTGGTACGCACCTGGGAGCGCAAGGAGGCGGGCGTCGGGGCTGCAGTGTCCTGCAAGCGGCGCGACCTGCTGGATCTCCCGCTGGCGGACTTCGTCCGCCTGGCTCCCGAACTGGCCGAAGCCTTCGCCTGGGTGGGCGATTTCCTGGAGCGGCAGTGCATCGTCCGGCACAACGACCTTCCGTACAAAACGCAGCTCGTCCCACTCGCGGCCGCCCGCGCCATTCTCGGCGACGCAACGGAGGGCCTGGGCCCGGAGGAGAAGATCGAGCAGTGGTACTGGTGCGGGGTACTGGGTGAGATGTACGGCGGCTCGACCGAGACACGCTTCACCCGTGACGTCGAGCAGCTCGTTGACTGGATCCAGCGGGAGGACCGCTCTCCCGACACGGTCGCGGACGCCTTCTTCTTCGCCGAGCGGCTCGACAGCCTCACCACCCGCAACAGCGCCGCCTACAAGGGAATCTACGCACTGCTGATCAAGCAGGGTGCGGTCGACTGGCACTACACGGACGCCCCACTCAGCCCAGGCCGGCTCGACGAGTACAGCGTGGACGTCCGGCAGATCTTCCCCAAGGCGTGGTTCCGCCGGGGCAACAGCCAGGGTCTGCCGACGAACTCGATCGTGAACAAGACCCCGCTGTCCTACCGTGCCACGATGGACATGTTGGGAGCGCCCTCGTCCTACCTCTCCACCCTCATCGCCGCCTCCGACATGCGCCCCGAGTGGTTCGACGACGTGGTCGCCACCCACCTGATCGATCCGGAGTCGCTACGCGAGAGCGACTACAAGCGCTTTTACACCGACCGTTCCCGGCAGTTGCAGGACCTGGTGCAGTCCGCTATGGGCAAGCGCACCATGCTCCGTGACCCCTCGGAGGGCGAAGCGCGATGACCACCAGGCCCAGCGAGAAGGATCTCGCAGCGCTCAAGGGCAGCACCGTGCCCGTGCAGGGAATCCTCGACCTGTTCCAGGTACGGGTCCGCGATCACCGCACGGTGCACCTGATCTCGCAGGCGCTGGCGGACTCGGGACTGACCACGCTGCCGGACTTCGCGGTCTGCGGACTGCGCAGCAGTGTCGACGTGGTCCCCATCGCCTCCGTCCCCGCGCAGGCCGGGCCTGTCGAGAGCGACGCCGGGGAGGAGGCGGACGAGGCCCTCCCCTCACTCCCCCAGCGGCTGCTGCTCGGTGACATTCCGTCGGCCAAGCGGGGCGTTCGCGGCGTCACCCTTGGCAACTCCCTGGCACACGCTACCTTCCTGATGCGTACCGAGAGTTTCTCCCAGGTGCCGGTGACCACCGGTATGGCGCAGATCCACGGCGTGGTCACCTGGGGTTCGGTGGCCAGGATGTACGAGGCGGGCAAGGCCGCCTCGCTGGAGAACGCCATGGAGAAGGACTCCCTGCCGGTCGCGGACACGCGACAGGAGCTCTTCGCGGCCCTCCCGGTGGTCAAGGAGCACGGTTACCTGCTCGTGCGCGGCGACGACGGCTGCCTGTCGGGCATTGTCACCGCCGCGGACGTCACGGAGCGCTTCGAGGGGTCGGCGCGGCCCTTCTTCGTCGTCGGGGAGATCGAGTCCCTGCTGCGCCGCTGCCTGGGCGCGGCCCTGGACGAGGAGTCCGTCAAAGCTGTCCAGACCAACAAGAAGCCCGAACACCGCACCGGCCAGGTGTCGGACCTGATGTTCGGCGACTACCTGAGGCTCCTGGACGGCGACCAGACGAAGCAGTCGCTCGCCGAGCGGGCCGATCTCAACTGGGAGGCGCTGAAGTGGCCGAACATGCCCCGGGAGCAGTTCATCGGCCGTCTTAAGCGGGTGAAGGACATCCGTAACCGGATCGCCCACTTCGACGAGAAGCCGCTCCCGAAGCAGATGATCGAGGAGCTGACCGCCTTCGCCGCGCTGCTGCGGGCGTTCGTCTCCTGATCGCGCAGTCCCCGCCGGACCATTCGGCTCACGACGGGTGCGTGATCTCCGCCCACACGGTCTTCGTGTGGGCGTCTCGCGTCTGGCAGCCCCACTTGTCGGCGTACCCGGCGACGAGGAGCAGGCCCCGGCCCGTCTCCGCCACCAGCGCGTCCGGGCCGGTGGGCGTGGCTGCCGCTTTCGGAAGGCGTTCCGGGCGGGTGTCCGCGACCTCGATACGGACACCGCCCGGGAGCCGTGCCAGCGACAGACGGAAATCCCGGCCGGGCAGCCGGCCGTGCGTGATCGCGTTCGCCGCCAGCTCCGCCGTGACGGCCACGGCGGCGTGCGAGGCCTCCGAGTCGTACGGGATGCCCCAAGCGGCGAGCCGCTCGGCGGTGAGGCGGCGGGCGAGTCGGGCACCGCGTCTGGTGCTGCTGAGGCGGATGGTGAACTGCTCGGTGGAGACGGAGGCTTCGGGGGCGGTGTCGGCCAGTTTCATGCGGTGACCGTCTCGCCACAGCCGCCGTCCTTGCCAGGTCGGAGGGTGGTAGCCGATCGCGGGTACGGCTCCGGTACGGGTTTGTACGGCCGTTGTACGGGTCCGCACCGCGCATCGGTTGAACCGAGGCGTCGTTGAGCAGGTCGCACCAGGACTCTGACAGATCAGGGGGCGACATGGGCAGGGCAGCGGAGCGCACGTGCCAGACGACGGGCCGACGCAGGCCGGAGAGGGAACGGCCGGGGGCCTCGTCGTCGGCGAGGTGCATCGCAGACAGGGCGGTCGGCGCGAGCCGTGTCGCGCCCTGCCCCTGGGAGGAGTCCCCGGTGCGCTGGGTGGCGATCTGCCAGTCGGAGATCTTCAGCCGCGGGCTGAGCCAGGCGGCCTCCTCGCCGACGGCCTTGCCGGGGCCGCCGTCGGGGCGCGGCAGGACACGGATGGCCCGTTCCGCCTCCCGTCGATGCAGGCGACAAGAGCCGCCTGGTCAACGGCATATACGGGCAAACCATCCTTTACGTCGCGCTGTAGGCGAGTTCAGCCAAGGCGAGCGCCTGCTTCAGGGTCTTTTCATCGCGGATCTGGATGCTCACCCTGTATTGGCGATGGCCAGTGGTGAGCGGATAGACGTCCGGTGCCAGTTCCGCGATCTCATCGCTGTGCTGCAGGCGAAAGTTGATCAAGCCCGTGGACGCGAAGGCATAGGCAAAACCGCCGTACTGGCTGCCCTTGCGTCGGAGGCGGAGGTACCCGGAATAGTCGAGGGGATCGCCCTCCTGCCACGTCTTACGCTTGATGCCGTGCACTCCCACGCTCTCCCAGGAGCCGGCTTCCGCCATGAAGTCGATGAACTGCGGCGCAGCGGGGTTGAAGGCGAGCTGCGCCTTCACCGTCTCCTGCCCCTCGTCCGCAACCCCCGGGACGTCACCCTCGACGCGCCATCCGAAGTCCGCGAAGTCATCACTGTCGGGGTCGGCGACCACTCGGGTCGTCCGGCGCGCGGTGTCGACCGTGCCGGGCTGCTGCTGGACGAGTTCGCGGACCACCTCGGACGCGTCGAGTTCCTGCGGCGTGCCCTCGAAGCAGAAGTAGGTGAGCTTCACGGGTCCCCTCCCCTTATACGAACCGTGTCCGAGCGGACACACTACGCCTGACGACAAGCCCAACAACACCGCCGCCGGTACGCGTACGGATCGGACCTCGGCCGCGAACTGGGCCCAGCGCTCTCGCCCCCGAACTGGACCCGGCTCAGCCCCGCGTGCTCGCGCAGCGCCTGCCGGTTCGGGTGGGCGCTTGCTGTCCTGGCGGTGTCGATAGGGTCCGCTCGTGACGTACATAGAACGACCGTGCGTCGATCAGCCGCAGCAGAACGGGGCAGCACATGTCCTTGCCACGCCGGATGCCTACTGTCGCCCGGGCCCGGACAACCGCCGTCGATCTTCACAGCGGTACAGCGGGCACGGTGGGCGCGCGACACCGGCCGCGTGCCCTCGGACGAGGCAGTGCCCTCCTCCCGAAATGATCAGTGATTTGGACGGCTCCGGTGGTGACGCCGGCTGGGGTGGCCGGACGCGCCGGCGTCGCACCGGGCTGTCAGCTACGTCCTGGCCACCGTGCAACGTCGGCGGCCGGATGTCCTGGCCGGAATGCCCGTGCGGCGGCGCCACCGACCCGCGCCAACCGCAGCTGGGCCATTCCCACAGGCGAGACCGCCGGCTACCCCTCGCCCGCAACGCGCACAGGGGTACGCGCACGTTGCGGGCCACTGCACGGGGCGCGCGAGTGGGTCGCGCTCAGAGTGCTGGTAAAGCGGCCGGATCCCGGGACTGATCGACTCAGCCGCCGCTCTTGCGCCTGAACGACCGCTGGCTCGCAGCCGGGCCGTGCGCCGCACGCACCTTCGACGCATCGGGGTTGGCGGCAATTTCAGCGGCGTCCGCCTGCGCACCGCGCTTGCGCGCCAGGGCTTCGCGGAACTTGCGCTTGAGGTCGTAGTTGCCGTCGCTGTCCGGCGTCAGAGGGGACGTCTCAGGGGCAGCCGGCTCCGAACCTTCCGTAGGTACGGGCTCTGCGGTCATGGTGACCTCCTGGGTTCGGGGGCGGGCAAGCACAGCTTGTCATGCCGGGCGCACTGCGGGGCGCCGGCAACATCATCCTGCTCCGTTCCGGCGGGTATCCCTCTCGCGGCCAAGGGTGTTCGCTTCGTAGGTGAGGCGCACAGGACATCTTCGGGCCGGGCCGCGGGGTGTCGATCCCGTGGCCAGGGCATTCACTGCCAGGACAACGGCTCTCAGCCGTTGCGACGCACGAGGGCGGCCTTGCGGGCTTCGGCGAGCTTGCGGGCCTCGCCGGCCTTTCGGGACTTGCCGCCGGCGACGCGGGAGGTGTCCTTGCTGGTGCCGAGGCCGCGGAGGGGAGCGTTGGTGTTCTTGGGCCGGGGCACGGCGGGCCCGCCGTCGAGCGGGGTCCCGGAGGGAGCCTTGGCGCCGGTGATCCAGCTCAGCTCCGCCTCGCCCGAGCGCACCTTGGTGACGGTTGCCTCGATGCCGGCCTCGGCCATCATTCGACTCGTCTCGCGGCGCTGGCCCGCCAGCACGAGCGTGACCACGCTGCCGGACTCACCGGCGCGGGCGGTGCGACCCGCCCGGTGCACGTAGTCCTTGGGGTCGGTGGGCGGGTCGACGTTGACCACGAGATCGAGGTCGTCGACGTGCAGGCCGCGGGCCGCGACATCGGTCGCCACCAGAACGGTGATGTGGCCGTTCTTGAACTGCGCCAGGGTCCATGTGCGCTGTGGCTGGGACTTGCCGCTGTGCAGGGCCGCGGCAGCACCCCGCTGGCCCGCAGATGCCGGGTGAGCTGGTCGACGGCGTGCTTGGTGTCCAGGAACAGCAGTACGCGGCCGTCGCGGGCGGCGATCTCCGTGGTGATGGCGTAGCGGTCAGGGCCGTGGACGACCAGAACGTGGTGCTCCATCATCGTGATCGTGCCCGCGGACGGGTCGACCGAGTGGACGACGGGGTCGTGGAGGTAGCGGCGGACCAGCTGATCGACGTCGCGATCCAGAGTGGCCGAGAACAGCATCCGCTGACCGTCGGGGTGCACCTGGTCGAGGACGTCGACAACCTGCGGCAGGAATCCCAAGTCGCACATCTGGTCAGCCTCGTCCAGCACGGTGACCCTTACCCGTCCGAGGCGGCAGGCGTTGCGCTCGATCAGGTCGTGCAGGCGTCCGGGGGTGGCGACGACCACCTCGGCTCCCTGGCGCAGCGCGGCAATCTGCCGGCCGACCGACATGCCGCCGACAACCGTGGCCATCCGCAGCCGCAGTGCCTCGGCGTACGGCGCCAGCGCCTGGGTGACCTGTTGGGCCAGCTCCCGGGTGGGCACAAGGATCAGAGCGAAGGGCTGCTTCGGTTCGGCGCGCCGGCCGTACGTGTCAGCAGCGGTAGGCCGAAGGCGAGCGTCTTGCCCGATCCGGTGCGCCCGCGCCCCAGGACGTCACGCCCCTCCAGGGCATCGGGCAGGGTGGCGGCCTGGATCGGAAATGGTTCGCGCACGCCGAGTCCGCTCAGTGTCCGCAGCACCTCCACCGGCAGTTCCAGACCGGCGAAGGAGACGCCCAGGGGCAGCGCCGGGGGCGTGGCCCCGGGCTGGGCGGGGCCGCCGTGAGCGATGCCGGAGTCATCGGGATGCTTCATGAACAGCCTGGGCTGGTCGATCAGGTGCGCAGGCGTTGGAGTTCGTCAGCGCGGCGGTGGTCCTTCGGTCGCCCGAGAGCCCGCCGCATGCGGATCAGGTCGTCGAGTGCGACGTAGCGGATCGTGAAGCCCGACGGGTCCTGGGCGCTCACGGCCCTGGTCAGGCACGGGGTGACATCCATGCTGCCCCAGGGCAGGGCGGGTGTGCACAGGTCGCCGCCGGCACCGGTCACTTGGTAGGCCACCTGGGCGCGGTCGAGGTCGGGCAGGGCGCTGCAGCCGGAGGCGGCCAAGGCGTTACGCAGGCTGTACTCCTGCTCAGGGGTGCCGTCCCAGAGCAGGTCCAGGTCGCCGGTCAGTTCGGTGGAGCCGTGCATGATGCCCGCGACCTGGCCGATGACCACCGCGTGCGAGCCGGCCTCGTGCAGCGCCCGGAGGAAGGGAAGCGGATCGAAACCGAGGGCCCCGTCCGTGGCGAACGTACCGGCGAGGTCGTCGGCATCCTCCGGCCGGAGCCCCGTGGCTGCACGCTCGCGGGTGACGTCCCGGGTCCGGCGGATGGCCTGACGAAGTCTCAGGGCGACAGAGTCGTTCATGTGGCTCATTCAACAACAAGATCAACGAACCGCCGGTCTCGTCATGCCTACGACCAGGACCGGAGATCAGTAAGTGCCGGTTCGGATCGGGAAGAACCAGAGCACGGAATGAGCGCATGGCCGATCGAGCGCCCTCAAGCATTCCGGGCTTTGCGTGCGAGCAGTTGAACCTCCTGGAACTGCCGTCGGTCCGTGGGCTGAGGCTCACGGACCATCCGGGCCACCTCCGCCAACCCGGACGTGCGCAGCATCGCGGCGAGATGATCAGGCGACCACCGATAGGCCGGCGCGACTGTGTGATCGAAGACCTGCGTCGGGTGAGACGGATCATCGCTGGCTGAGAAGCCGACCAGAAGGTGACCGCCAGGTGCCAGCACGCGGTGGAACTCCGCCAGGATGACGGGGAGTTCTTGCGGCGGAGTGTGGATGATGGACCACCGTGAGAGTACGCCGCCCAGCGCGCCGTCAGCGATGTTCAACGCGGCCATCGAGCCCGTGTCGAACCGCAGGTCCGGATAGGCATGGCGAGCCGACTCGATCATCGCGGAAGAGGCATCGACACCGAACACCGAAAGCCCCAACGCGTCCAGATGGGCGGTGATATGGCCAGGTCCACATCCGAGATCCGCGACCTGACCGTCCCCACTCGCGCATACGACCTCGGCGAAGGCGCTCAAGATCGCACGGTCCAAAGGCCTGTCATGCAGTTCGTCGCGGAACCGCTGCGCATAGATGTGTGCAGCAGCGTCGTAGCCCTCGCGGGTGACACTCAGAGCATCGTGTTCGACCATGCTCGCGACAGTAGTTCCTGGCGCGGAGGCGAGCCGAGAGAATCACGATCTTCCCTCCCGCCTGTCCGCCGTGGCCATCGCTGATGCAGGCCGGACGCAATCGCACCCGCCCAGACAGCGACGGGCATGCATACCTCCCGGCTCCCCGGCTGCCGGGAGGCAGACGTGGGATCTCAGATCCCACGGCCGAATCTCAGGGCCAGTAGTCACTCGGTGACCGGCTGGCCACCGATTCGAGACGGGCTGCTCAGCCTGTTCGCTGTGTGGAGTGCGTCAGACGTGCGGCAGACCTCCCATGGACAGTCTCCTGGCAGCGCGGCCCGTCAGCCACCGGCCCGCGCCGGGGGTACGTCATGGCCGATCCATCCGTAACGTTCAGTGTTCGCCGCCACGATGGTGGAGTTGTCGAAGACCGGGCGTGGACGACAGTCTCGCTCGATCTGTTGCGTTCGCTGCGCCGTGGTGGACGTGTCGCTGGTACAAGGAGCGGTGACTCCGGTGAGCAGCGCGGCGCGCAGGATCGTGCGGCGCTGGGCCGAAGTGCGGTCCTGCTCGTTCAGAGGCCCTTCGCGCAGGGATCCGACGGTGGGAGGGGCGAGCAGCGGCTCGCGGTGCGGTACGCCGCTCGCCCCTGGGGCGGGTGCGGGTCAGGCTTCCAGGCGGCGCCTGGCGAGCCAGGTGACGATCTCGGGGTCGTGGTGGTCGAAGAACAGCGAGCTGCCGGTGTCGAGGGTGGCGATCTGGGCCATCTGCTCGTCGGTGAGCTGAAAGTCGAAGACGTCGATGTTCTCGGCCATGCGCTCGGCGCGCACCGACTTGGGGATGGCGACGACGCCGCGCTGGGTCAGCCAGCGCAGCACGACCTGGGCGACCGACTTGTCGTACTCCTTGCCGATCCCGGCCAGGAGCGGGTTGGTGAACAGGTCGTTCTTGCCCTCGGCGAAGCCGCCCCAGGACTGGATCTGCACCCGGTTCTCGCGCATGAGGTCCTGGTAATCGGCGCGCTGGAAGAAGGGGTGGGTCTCGATCTGGTTGACCTGCGGGGTGATCTCGTTGTTGACGATCAGGTCGAGCAGCCGGTCGGGGTAGAAGTTGGCGACCCCGATCGCCTTGGCCACCCCCTCGCGGTTGAGGGCCTCCATGGCGCGCCAATGGCCGTAGACGTCGCCGAAGGGCTGGTGCATCAGGTACAGGTCGAGGTAGTCCAGGCCCAGCTTGTCAAGGGACGTCTCGAACGCGCGGCGGGTGTTGTCCTGGGCGGGGGCGTCCTGGACCCACAGCTTGGTGGTGACGAACAGGTCTTCGCGCGGAATGCCGCTGGAGGTGATGGCGCGGCCGACGGCTTCCTCGTTGCCGTAGGCGGCCGGGGTGTCCAGCAGGCGGTAGCCGACGGCCAGTGCCTCGGAGACGGCGCGCTCGGTGTCTTCGGCGGGGATTTGGTAGACGCCGAAGCCGAGGAGCGGCATCTCGACGCCGTTGTTGAGGGTGACTGTCTGCATGAAAGGGATGTCCTTCGCTGTGCGGGTGGGGGCAGGTGGTCAGGGGCGGATGAGGGCCTTGAGGACCTGGCGGTCGGCCATCGCCCGGTAGGCGTCCGGAGTCCGGTCGAGGGCGAATTCCCGGTCGAAGACGCGGCCGGGGGCGATCGTCCCGTCCAGGACGTCGGGCAGCAGCTGCTCGATGTAGGCGCGGGCGGGGCTGGCACCGCCGGTCAGGGTGATGTTGCGCATGAACTCGGCCGGACCGATCGGTCCCTGCTCGTACTGCGGGACACCGAGCCGGCTGATGGTGCCGCCGTCCAGGACCGCCCCGAGCGCGGTGTCGAGGGCCGGGCGGGTGCCGACGGCCTCGATCACCTTGTCCACGCCGCCGGTCAGTTCGCGGATGCGGGCAATGCCCTCCTCGCCGCGCTCGGCGACCACGTCGGTGGCGCCGAACTCACGGCCGAGGCTGGTGCGGGCCTCGTGGCGGCCGGCGAGCACGATCCGCTCGGCACCGAGCCGCTTGGCGGCAATCACTGCGCACAAGCCGACCGCGCCGTCGCCGACGACGAGCACCGCATCGCCGCGGCCGACGCCGGCGGTGACCGCACCGTGGTGGCCGGTGGTCATCACGTCCGACAGCGCCAGCAGCGACGGGAGCAGCGCGGAGTCGGCGGCCACCGGCAATTTCACCAGGGTGCCGTCCGCGTACGGGACGCGGACGGCTTCGCCCTGGCCGCCGTCCACACCGTCGAAGCCGTACCGGCCACCGTTGCGGCACGAGATGTGCAGGCCCTTGGCGCAGTAGTCGCAGGTGTTGTCGCTGTAGGTGAACGGGGCAACGACAAGGTCACCCGCCTTCAGACCGGTCACGTCGACGCCGGTCTCCTCGACGACCCCGAGGAACTCGTGCCCCATGGGACGGCCGGTGTCGGTGACGGGCATCGACCGGTAGGGCCACAAGTCGCTGCCGCACACGCACGAGGCGACTGTGCGGACCACGGCGTCGGTCGGCTGGACGATCTTGGGGTCGGGCCGGTCCTCGACGCGGACGTCGCCGGCTCCGTACATCACTGTTGCACGCATGAGGGGTGCTACTCCAAACAGGGGGTGGACTGTCGCAGCGGGGCGGAATCAGCGTTCGAGCATCTGCGCCTGCGCCTCGGTGTGCGTGTCGCCTGCAGCAGGCGGCAGGCTGCTGAGCTTGTCGAGCTGAGGGCCGGTCAGCGCGATCGCGTCGGCGGCGGTGTTCTCCTCCACCCTGCTGACCCGCTTGGTGCCGGGAATCGGGGCGATGTTGTCACCCTGGGCGAGCAGCCAGGCCAGGGCCACCTGCGCAGGCGTGACACCGACCTCCGCGGCCACGCCCTGCACCTCGTCGGCGATCGCCAGGTTGCGCTGGAAGTTCTCGCCGGTGAAGCGGGGGTTGTCGCGCCGGAAATCGCCCTCGTCGAACTGGTCGGTGGAGCGGACGGTGCCCGTCAGGAAGCCGCGGCCGAGCGGCGAGAACGGCACCAGGCCGATGTTCAGCTCCCGCAGGACCGGCAGGACGCGCTCCTCGACCCCGCGCGTCCACAGGGAGTATTCCGACTGGACCGCGGTGACCGGCTGGACGGCGTGGGCGCGGCGGATCGTGTCCGGGCCGGCCTCCGAGAGGCCGAACGCGCGCACCTTGCCCTCGGCGATCAGCTCGCGGACGGCACCGGCGGTCTCCTCGATCGGCGTGTTCGGATCCACCCGGTGCTGGTAGTACAGGTCGATGTGATCGGTGCCCAGCCGCTTCAGGGACCCCTCGACGGCGGTGCGGATGTTGGCCGGGCTCGAATCCAGGTTCCAGGCCCCGCCGCCGCCGTGGGAAACCAGGCCGAACTTCGTGGCCAGCACCGCCTGGTCCCGGCGCCCCTTCAGCGCCCGCCCGAGCAGCTCCTCATTGGTGTACGGACCGTAGATCTCGGCGGTGTCGATGAGCGTGACACCCAGCTCCAGCGCCCGGTGCACGGTCCTGATCGACTCCGCCTCGTCGGAACCGGAACCCGTGTAGCCGTGGGACATCCCCATCGCACCGAGACCGATCCGGGAAACCTCCAGGTCACGGAGTTTGATGTACCGCATCTCGTTCTCTCCCATCCATGGCGTACCCGGCACCCTCGCTCTCGCCCGGCCACGTCATGCCTGTGGTGGCTCCGGCAGTGTTCCGGGGTGTCGGCGTCCTGCTCCTTCACCTTCGCCCTCATTGCACCGGTGTGGCAGGGCGGGCTCTTCAGGGGTAATGACAGGGCCCCCCTCCCGCCTGCGCGGCGGGTACCGAGCGGGTGAGACTGGAGTCATGGCATCCGAGAGCGCGCACAGCGAGGGCGCCGAGCTGGGCCGCTACCTGCGCGCCCGCCGCACCCAGACCAGCCCCGAACACGTCGGCCTCACCGTCGGCGCCGGCATCCGTCGCACCCCCGGCCTGCGCCGCGAGGAGCTGGCCACCCTCGCCGGCATCAGCATCGACTACTACGTACGCCTGGAACGCGGCAAGGAGACCCGCCCCAGCCCCGCCGTCCTCGACTCGCTCGCCCGCGCCCTCCACATGGACGACCAGGAACACCAGCACCTGCGCGAGCTCGCCGCCCGCGCCGCCCGCTACGTCTCCGAACCACCGCCCGCGCCCAGCCGCACCGTGCGCCCCCATCTCAAACTGCTGCTCGAATCACTGCGCCCGAACCCGGCCTACGTCATCAGCCGCAGCATGGACATGCTCGCCTGGAACCCCGGCGGCCTCGCCCGCTACGCGGGCCTGGACGACTGGCCCGTCAAACAGCGCAACCTGGCCCGCTACCTCTTCTTGCACCCTGCAGCCCGCGACCTCCTCCCCGACTGGGACCGGCAGATCACCGCGTGCGTCGCCCGCCTGCGCGCCATCGCGGGAACTGCCCCGGACGCCCCCGACCTCACCAACCTCGTCGGCGAACTCCTCCTCAAGAGCCCCGACTTCGCGGGCCTGTGGGAACGCTACGAAGTGACCGGACGCAAACCCGCGCACAAGACGTTCCAGCACCCGCACGTCGGGACGATCACCCTGACCTCGCAGTCACTGCACGTGGAAGGCACCCCCGGTCAGCGCATCGGCGTCTACACCGCCGAACCCGGCAGCCCGGACCACGACGCCCTGCTCTTGCTCGACATGACCGCACCACGGCCGGCAGAACGTCCCGCTCCCGTCCCGAAAGCCACCGGCCGGCAGCCGTAGGCCACCACGGGCGCGCGACCTGCAGCCGCCGCCTCACAGGCCCGTGAGCGAAATGCCACGTCCCTGGGACAACGCCACTGAGCCACGACGTGAGACAGCCGAAGGAGTGCTGGTCAGGGGCGTGGCCCCTGCCACGAACCGTGCGATCCCACAGCAGAGCTCGCGGAAGAATCCGCTGTCGGCCGCGGAAGGCTGCGCATGTCCCCTCGATCAGCGACAGTCGATCCGGAGGAGGGACAACACCTACCGGCAGCTCGTACCGACACTCAGTTGTCAGGGGCGCCGTCTCGTGGTGCGGGTCCCTTCACCAGCGGCCGAGCAGTTGCTATCCGTGTGGATCGCGGCCAGTTGTCGGTCATCGTGCGATGGTCGCCCTTGTGCGGCGGCCGTTGTGGGGCGGCGTGCGGTGGATGGCGATGAGGGCGGCGTCGTCGTTGAGGTGGCCGCCCGCATGGGCGAGCAGGTCGCTCTGGATGTGGTGGAGAAGCACCTCGGGAGGGCTGTCGGTCCACTGGGCCGCGCGTTGGGCGAAGGGATAGAAGTTGCCGATGGGGTTACGGGCTTCGATGACGCCGTCGGTGTAGAGCAGGAGGGTGTCGCCGGGCCTGAAGGGGGCCTCGTCGACGGTGTAGTCGTCCGGTGCCGCCTCTCCCATGCCGATGCCGAGCGGAGGCGCGGGGGTCAGGTTCGGCAGGGTGACGGTGTAGTGCGGGCTGAGCAGGAGCGGGGCCGGGTGGCCGCAGCTGGTTATCCGGATGATGCGCTCGCGGTCGGGAATTTCCACGAGCAGGACGGTGACGAAGCTCTCTCCGGCCTCGTTGTCGGGGGCGAAGTCGCTCTGGTACCGACTGACGCTGCGGTCGAGGGCTGATGCCAGGGCGGGCAGGGTGGTGTACTCGTGGACGGCCTCGCGGAAGGCGCCGAGCAGCAGAGCCGCCTCGCCGATGGCGTCCAGGCCCTTGCCCCGCACGTCGCCGATCAATACACGGGTCCCATCGGTGTCGCGGATCGCTGCGTACAGGTCTCCCCCGATCTGGGCCTCCTCCTCTGCCGCCAGGTACAGACAGGCCGTTCTCAGCGGGCCGATCCGGTCCGGGAGCGGCCACAGCAGTACCTGCTGCGTGGCCTTGGACACTGCCCGTACCTGCGCCAGCTGTCTGCCCTTCCGCTCCCGCACCAGGCTGAAGAACACGGTCAGGCATGTGAGCAGAGCGAGGGACACCAGCTGCACATCGATGTTCCGGGTGAAATCTTCGTACGCGCCGATGAGTACCTGGGCGGCCACGGCCAGGATGCCCGTAAAAGCGGTCATCCGGGGGCCCGCGAAGGAGGCGGTGATCGCGGGCGCGATGACGAGCAATGGCCCGAGGTGAATGTCCTGGGGAGCCAGCACGTCCACGAGGGTGATCACTACGATGAGTGCGAGGGGTACCGCGAGCAGCGCATACCGTCGATGCCACGGCGGCCGCAGCCCGGTATGAGACAGGCCGAGGGTCATGTCTTCCACCATGCACCCTCGGGCGGCGGACCCACGAACGCGAGCCGGCACCCCCGTGATGGGCCGGTCCCGGCAGACGACCACGACGACGTGTGGTTACCGAGCGATCCCTGTTCGCTCATCCCATCAGTGGCCGTGGCGTCGTGGAGTTCCCTGGGCCCCCGATCGCACGAGGAGCGGAGTCGACCCCAGCGAGCGTCGGCTGCCGCACTTCGCCCGGTAGCTCTCCGCAGCGTCCTGCACGTGGCGCGTGGCCCTCTCGGCGTTGCCGTAGCCGTTCAGCTCGGCCGCCTTGGTGCTGCCCTGCCCGGCTCGTTGCAGAGGCGGAAGAACGCCTCGATCCGCTGCTGCTCCTTGGAGGGCGGAAAGTGGGAGGGCTCACGCCTTCTTCGCCATGCCCGCCTCCGGGCAGGGTGACAGTCGGCCGCCGGTTTCCGAGGCGCAGCCGGCTTCGCCCATGGCTGTGACGATCGAGACGGCTGTCTATCCACGGTCCGGACTTGGTCGGGCGGCGTCGTTCGAGGTTGTTTCGGGTTTGGCGTGGAGGACTTCGCGGGCCTGTTCGGCGGCGCGGGTGATGCTTTCGCTGATGAAGTCGAGGAAGCGGGCGATGTTCTCCAGGCGGGTGGCGGCGGGAGTGTGGGGGCCGAGGATGGCGACGCCTTGGCGCGCGGTTTCGACGAGTTGGTCGTTGGACCGGGCGCTGGCGATCGTCGCCTGGTAGAAGAGTTCGTCGTCGACGACGTAGCGGTCGCGACGGCGTTCGTCGCGTTCTCTGCGGACGAGGCTCTGGCTCTCCAGGAAGGTGATCGCCTTGGAGATGGACCCCGGGCTGACCTGGAGGCGCCGAGCGAGTTCGGACGCGGTGAGGCTGCCCGCGTCGGTGGTGAACAGGCAGGTCAGCACCCGGGCCGCCATCTTGGTCAGGCCCGAAGCCATGAGGACGGTGGCGAACGTCTCCTCGTACTCGGCCACTGCCTCGCCGTCGCGTCCGTGCGGCTGGGGGGCCGACTCCGGCCCTCGGGAGGAGGCGGACCTGCGCCGGTGGGCGCGGCGTTCGGTGGCACGGTGCGCCAGGTCGGCGCGGTAGGCGGCGGGGCCGCCGTTGCGCATCACCTCACGCGTGACCGTCGAGGTCGGACGGTCGAGGCGTCGGGCGATCTCGGCGTAGGGGAGGCTGTCGGCCAGCCCCAGAGCGATCTGCCGGCGTTCCTGCTGGGTGAGCCTGCCTCCCGGCATCGCGATCTCCTTGGTGATCCTTCGTGGCGGCCCCCAATCCCCACTATAGCGTTCACTCCCTATCCATTGCAATGATCAAGGTGAGGACCGTTGCATTATCATCATATTCATTGCAACAGTTTATCGGCTCCTAGCTGCATAGATGCAGATTCTGCGCAACAGACATGTTGCCCAACCATGGAATGCAACGTAGCGTTTCCGTTGTCAGAAACAACGAGCGAGTACGGGAGAGCACGATGCAGAAGTTCGACACCCCCGCCCCCATCTCCGCCGTCCTGGACATCCCTGCCGGACGCATCCGGTTCATCGCCTCGGACCGCGCCGACACCACCGTCGAGGTCCTGCCCGCCAACCCCTCGAAGAGCCGCGACATCAAGGCCGCTGAGCAGACCACCGTCGCCTACGCCGACGGCGTCCTGCGGATCACGGCCTCGACCGCCGACAGCCGGCTCTTCGACCCCTCCGGATCCCTGGAGGTCACCGTCCAACTGCCCGCCGGCTCCCGCATCGAGGCCAAGGCCGCAGGCGCCGAGCTCCGCGGCATCGGACGCCTCGGCGACGTCACCTTCGACGGCGCGTACCGCCAGATCAAGATCGAGGAGGCCGCGAGCGTCCGCCTCACTGCGGTCGACGGCGACGTCGAGCTCGGCCGGCTGGGCGGCCCCGCGGAGATCAGCACCGCAAGGGGCGACATCCGGATCGCCGAGGCCGTGCGTGGCACGGTCGTGCTCCGCACCCAGTCCGGCGACATCTCGGTCACCGCCGCCGCCGGCGTCTCGGCCGCCCTGGACGCCGGCACCGGCCACGGCCGCGTCAGCAACGCCCTCAAGAACGACGGCACCGCCGAACTCGACATCCGCGCCACCACCTCCCACGGCGACATCACCGCCCGCAGCCTCTGAAGCAGCGGAACCAGGACGGTCCGGCCGGGCCCACCGCGATCGAGATCCTGTCGGTCGTCGCCGAGGACCCGGCCGACCGTCCCGAGAGGCTTGCGAACCACATGCAGGTCCTGGAGAAGTCGTACGAGACGCCTCACACACCCAGGGGGAACACATGACGAAGAACAGCTCATCCTCGACCGGTTCGAAGTGGACCGGCATGGTGCCGGTCGACGATACGGCCCTGGCCGTCACCGACACCGGCGGTCCCGGTATCCCTGTGGTCTACCTCAACGGCCAGTTCGCCACCCAGGGGTACTGGCGGCGGGTCGTCGCCGAACTGGGAACGGGGTGGCGGCACATCACCTACGACGAGCGGGCCCGCGGCAAGAAGTCGCAGCGCTCCGCGGACTATTCCTTCGAGGCCGCCGTCCGGGACGTCGATGCCGTTCTCGCGGCCAGGGGTGTGGACCGGGCGCTGGTGGTGGGCTGGTCCTACGGGGCGGTCGTCGGCGCGCACTGGGCCGGCCGGAATCCGGAACGTGCCATGGGCGTGGTCCTGGTCGACGGCGCGTTCCCGTACGACTGGCTCGACGAGGCCATGGAGCAGCGGATCCGGAAGCTGTTCCGGCGGATGAGCTGGTTCCTGCCACTGCTGCGCCCGACGGGCCTGGCCCCGCGGATGACCGCCGAACAGCAGGCGAACAGCAACATCGAACTCGGCAGGCTCTCCCGCGAGCGCGAGCTGGGCCCCGTGCTGGACGACATCACCGTCCCGGTGCGGTACGTGGTCGCTTCGGGGACTTCCTTGGGAAGCCGCGGTGATGAGCAGGAACGGATTCGCACCAGCCTCGATGCGGTGACCGCCCACAACCCGAACATCCAGATCAGCGCGAAGGTCGCCGGCAACCACGGTGCGATCCTCAAGAAGGACTTCCCGGCCGTCGCCGAGGCCGTACGCGAGGTCGCGGCCCTCGACCGCGGGGGGTTGTGAGCTGCTGTCGGTTTGCTGCACCTGACAGCGCCTCTTCCGCACCCAGCAGCGACGGGAACGGCTTCACCGTGTCGTACCGAGCCGCGAACGCGTTGCGCACAGAGGTCTCCGTCGAGTCCTCGTCCTGCGGCACCGGTCGGGCTTCCTGTCCTCGCGCCGCGTGGCACCTTCAGGCCGCCGCCATGCGGTTCGGACATCGGCCGGGATCGACCGACGACTTCTCCTGTCTTGACAAATTTTTTTGTCGGTCGGATCCTGGAGTGGTGCTGGACGTCGCTGTGATCGAAGAACCCGCCGCTGCCGAGGCGTCCCTGGACCCGATACGGTCCCGGATCCTCGCCGCCCTGGCCGAGCCCGGCTCGGCCGCCATGCTGGCCGGCCGCCTGGGGCTGCCCCGCCAGAAGGTCAACTACCACCTGAAGGAACTCGAGCGTCACGGCCTGGTCGAACTCGCCGAGGAACGACGCAAGGGCAACGTCACCGAGCGCATCTACCGCGCCACCGCCGCCTCGTACGTCATCTCCCCCAGCGCCCTGGCCGCCGTCAGTCCGGACCCCTCCCGGTCTCCGGACCAGCTTTCGGCGCGCTGGCTGCTGGCGCTGGGATCTCGGCTGGTACAGGAGGTCGGCGCCCTGGTGACCGGCGCATCCCGGGCCCGGCGACGGGTGGCCACCTACGCCATCGACGCGGAGGTGCGGTTCGCCTCCGCGGCCGACCGGACGGCGTTCGCCGACGAGCTGACCCAGGCCGTGACGGCCCTCGTCAGCCGTTACCACGACGAGTTCGCCGCCCAGGGCCGCAGCCACCGGGTGATCGTCGGCCTGCACCAGATCCCCGCCGCGCCCGACGGCACACCGCAGAGCCCGGCCGGACCGCAGCCGAAGACCGGGGGGACACCAGGACACGAGTCCGAACCACGACAGGAGAGCCCGCGATGACGCACCCCTTCGAGATCGAGCAGGAGACGACCCTGCCGGCGAGCCCCGAAGAGGTCTGGGAGGCGATCGCCACCGGGCCGGGAATCGACTCCTGGTTCATGGGGCGCAACGAGGTCGAGCCGCGTGAGGGTGGCGCCGCCGCCATGGACACCGGGGGCAACCGGGAGGAGTCGGTGGTCACCGCCTACGAACCCGGCAAACGCTTCGCCCTCCGTACGGCCACCGCCGAGGACGGCCGTTTCATGGCCTTCGAATACCTGATCGAGGGGCGCGGAGGCGGCAGCACCGTGCTCCGCGTCGTCCACAGCGGCATGCTCGGCGACGACTGGCAGGACGAGTACGACGCGCTGCGCCGCGGCTGGCCCTTCCACCTCCACACGCTCCGCGAATACCTGGCCCATTTCCGGGGACGCACCGGCATCCCCGTCTTCGCCGTGGCGCTCTCGGGCGAGCAGCCCGCGCAGCAGGGCCGGGCGGCCCTCGCCCGCGGACTGTCCCTGCCGGACCCGATCCCGGTGGGCGCACCGGCGCACGCCGAGCCGGCCGGCCTGCCGCCGCTGGACGGTGAAGTGACGTGGTCGGACGACGAACGCATCGAGGTCCGCACCGCCGACGGGATCTACACCTTCCACCACGCCCCCGGCGTGATGGTGATGTTCCACCACCTCTTCGGCCCGGACACGGACAGCGCCGAGGCCGCCTGGCAGCAGTGGCTGACCGGCCTCCTCACCTGACCCTGACGCGTCCGGGCACACAGCCGCACCGTCGGGACACCCGGACGCGCATCCCCGCAGCTGCTGGACCAGTTGCTCTTCGCAGTGGTCACCGGCGCCTCAGCATCGGGCGCCCGCGCCGCAATACGCGGCCCGGGCGCCCACCGAGCAGTCGCACCACGCACACCCACGACACCGAGGAAATACACCATGCGCACTGTGATCAGCACCGCCTTCATCTCGCTCGACGGCGTCGTCGAGGGCCCCGGTGGCGAACCCGGCTACCGCAACTCCGGATGGACCTTCAAGGACATCGACTTCGTCCCCGAGGCGTTCGAGATCAAGGGACGGGAACAGCAGGAGTCCACCGCGATCCTGTTGGGCCGGGTCAGCTACGAGGCATTCAGCCCCGTCTGGCCGGACATGGCGGAGTTCACGCACTACAAGACGATGCCGAAGTACGTCGTCTCCACCACCCTCACCGACGACAGCCTGGTCTCCAACTGGGGCGAGACCACCATCCTGCGCTCCCTCGACGAGGTCGCGGCCCTCAAGCAGACCGACGGCGGCCCGATCATCGTCCACGGCAGCGCCCGGCTGAACCACAGCCTCTCGGACGCGGGCCTGATCGACCGCTACCACCTGCTCGTCTACCCGCTGCTGCTCGGCGCCGGCAAGCGCCTGTTCAGCACCACGGACAAGGACACCCAGAAGCTGACGCTGGTCGAGCACGAGATCTACATCAACGGGCTGCAGAAGCAGGTCTTCGACGTCGCCCGCTGACGACGCCCCGGGCATCCCGCTCCGCCCTGGCCGGGCGAAGACGGACATCAACCGCCCCGCCACAAGCCGCAGTAGCCGCCCCGGACGAGGACGAGCGCGGCCGTGCGGAACTCGACCGGGTTCCCTGATGGCCCTGCGGGCTCGCGAAAGCCGGTGCGAACCTCCTCCGGTATCCGCGTATTCGCCTGCCCTGACGGCTCGACGGGGAGGTGATGCGGGCCAAGCCGGAGCCCGTGCCACGCCCCGTAAGGTTGGGCAAGGCAAACCTATTTGGGTGTCCGGGCGTGTCCGTCCGGGGCAGCAGCAGGGCGGTGACGCAATGGTGGAGGACGACCGGGACGCAAGGCGTCCGCACGGTGAACTCGTCGCGGACGTGCTGGCGATTCTGTGGGCGGCCGAGGGACCGTTGACGCCGCAGCAGATCAACGCCGCGCTCGGTCGGCACCTCGCGAGGACGACGGTGACGACGATCCTGACCCGCCTGCACGACAAGGGGACGCTCGTGCGGACCCGCGCGGGGCGGGGATTCGTCTACGCCGCAGCGGACGACTCCGCCGGGCTGGCGGCCGGGCGCATGCGCCGGGAACTGGAGCGGGAGCCGCACCGCGACCTGGTGCTGAAGCGGTTCGTGTCCTCGCTGTCCGAGGACGACGAGGATGCGTTGCGGCGTCTGCTCCTGGAGTCCGAGGAAGACGAATGACTCTGGTCCTGGCCCTGGTCATGCTGGCGCTGATGCTTCCGTGGGGCGCGGCGGCGGCCACCCGACGGCTGGCCGTGCTCCTGCCGCCGCGGGAGGCGTGCGCGGCGCTGACGGGGGCCGCCGTGCTGTTGGCCGGGGGCACGGTGGCGGCGCTGGTCGGCCTGTTCCACGTGCCGTTCCTCGCCTCCCTCGAACAGATGCCGCTGCCACGGATGGCGGCCGAGTGGCCGGCCGCGGTGCCGGTCGCCGCTGCCGCCGGGACGGTACTGGTGCTCCAGACGGTGCTGGTGGTCCGCCGCTGGTTCGAGCACCGCTCGCTGCTTGCGCACGCCTGGGCGTCCCTCGGCGACGCGGTGCCCGACGGCGACCTGCTCGTGGTGCCGGGTCCCGACCCGCAGGCGTTCGCGCTGCCGGGACGGCGCGGGCGAAGCGGGCGGGTCGTCGTGACGACGGGCATGCTCCGGGCCCTCGGCCCGGCGGAGCGCGAGGTGCTGCTCGGCCATGAGCGGGCGCATCTGGCGGGTCGCCACCATCTCCTGTCCGCCACCGCCTACTTGGCCGCCGCGGTGCACCCGGCCCTGCGGACCTTGCGCCCGGCCCTGGACTTCCACCTGGAGCGGTGGGCGGACGAGGCGGCAGCCTCCTCGGTGGGCGACCGGCGTCTGGCGGCGACCGCGATCGCACGCGCGGCGCTGGTCGGTGCGTCCGCCGAGCGGGCGGGCAAGAGCCGTGGCCCGTTGCTGTCGGTGAGTAGCGGGCCGGTCCCGCAGCGGGTCGAAGCCTTGCTGCAACCGGTACCGGTCCGGCCGCCGGCGCGCAGGGCACAGGCGGCCGTGGCAGGGCTCGTGACAGTGGTGACGGTAGCGGCTCTGCTGGGACTGGTGCTGGCGTACGGGCTGCATGAGTACGTGGAGTTCGCCGCTGAAGCTGTGCGAGGTCGCTGAAACATCCAACTGACGACATCGATGTAGACCGACGCCTGGGGCGCCCGTATGCTTGGCCCAGGTCTGCTTCACACACCTCTGCAGGCGTGGAGCGCCGCGTGGGTCCGGGGCCGAAGGCGCCTCCGTGCCCGATGGCGGCGGGCCGTGAGCGCCGGTCGTCCGCGAGGCCCAGGCCTGAAGTGACGTCCCCTCCCCAGTGATTGGATGCGGCGTGTACGACAGGGGGAACGGGTCGTCGAGTCCCTCCGAGCAGACGGTGCATCTTCTGGTGGCAGCTGGCAGGGCCGTGGACACGCTGATGGCCGAGCGGTTGAGTGTGCGCGGGTTGAGCCCTCTCCACCGGTCGGTCCTTGACACGCCGGCCGCCTTGGGGCCGCACGCCCGGCTCGATCTCGCCACGCAGGTCGAGATGCCCGAAGCCGACGTCTCGCGGGTGATCGGTGATCTCCTGGCTCAGGGCCTGGTGCAGGTGATGGTCGTCCACATCGGCGGCCGGCACGAGGTGGTGACGCTCACTCCGGCCGGTACGGCGGCGGTGGGGGCCATGCAGGATGACATGGAATCCGTGCAGGAAGTACTGCTGGCATCCCTCACGAGGGGTGAGCGCACTCAGCTGCATTACGTGCTGCGGCGGGTGTACGCGACGGCCGCCCGATGCGGCGGGGTGCGCTCGGTTCCGTCCTAGGGCGCGTATGAAGTTGTGATCGATGTCCGCGTTTTGCCTGCCGGTCGGGCTGGTGTGCGGTGCAAGTCTCCACTGTCCGGCCGCCGGTGTGTGACATCAGCCGAGGCCGGAGGACACGCAGCGAGGCGAACCGGCTTCTCGGTGTCCGGCATTGTCACGCCCACCACATCCGGCGATCGTGTGGGCCTCGCCGGAGCGAGCGTGACGCACGGCCTCACCCGATCGGAGAACGAAGTGGGCTTCATGGCATGGGTGGTAGGAACGGGCATGCTCATGGGCCTGCTGGCGATCACAGTGGGGCTGGTGACGCTCCGGACAGGGTGGCTCCTGCCCCCGGCGCGCCGCAGCGTCACCAGGCCCCGGCTCCACGGCCTGGGTGGCCTGCTGTTGGGCATGTCCCTTGTTCTGCAGGGCCTGTTCTACTTCAGCATCCTGCCGAGCGTTTCCTGGGAGATCCGCTTCTTCGGCGGAAATGCCCTCTTGTTCACCGGTCTCCTCCTGATTTCCTCCGGCCAACTGATGGCGCGCCGACGCGGCCCGGCCCACACCGATCGCTCAGGCGTATGACGGGTCTGCCCGGCGCCCCGGTGGCCGGTCGCCGGGGCAGAGACTTGTCCCGTCAGACGTGCACCCGGTGCACCCTGGGCACTGCCGGACCGTGAGGCGGGAGCTCTGTCGCAATCGGCACCCAGCAGGAGTCCGCTCGCGCTTGCGCGCCTTTCCCCCGTGCCGGCACACCGGGTCCGGATTCGGCGAGCACGGGCACCGGCCGTGCCTCCTGTAGCGCCGTCGTCGGGTACCAGCCGGAGCCGGCCGGAGTGAAGAGCCACGCGGCGAACCCGTTCCGTCGCCGGTGCTCGGCCTGGTCGACAGCACCTTCGCCCCGGGTGAAGCCGAGAGCCTCAACCGCCTCTCACAGCCGCTTTTGAGCCCGCTGGCCCGTTCGATGGACGGCGTGCGGCAAACGGATTCAGGTGTGTCCGAAGCACCATTCCGTGAGGCAGACCTCCTTCTGCTACCCCTCAGACCTGGAGGTCCTGCATGGCTCGGCTCCTCTCGGCCGGCATCGTCTCAGCGGCGTTGATCACGCTGGGAATTCCGGCGACCACCGCTGTCGCCGCCCCTCCCACCTGTTTCGGCATTCCCGCGACCCTCACCGGCGCGGGCCCCCTCACCGGCACACCTGGCCGCGACGTCATCGTCGGCTCCGCGGGCGCCGACGTGATGGACAGCGTCGCCTTCGGAGGCAATGCCGAGGGCGGCGGCCGGGACCACCTGGAAGGCGGCAACGGCAACGACGGCCTGCTCGGGGACTCGGCGACCCCCTTCCAGGGGTCCGCAACCCGCGCAGGCGACGACGTGCTCCGTTCCGGGCCGGGTACAGCCGAAAGCATCATCGGGGACAGTGAAGGCATCGACGGGGCCCACGGAAGCGGCGGTGACGACATCATCGATCTCGGCGCCGACGGCGGTATCTTCGCCATCGGCGACCACAACATCGGCGACCCCGCGGGCGGGCAGGCGACCGGAGCGGGCAACGACCGGATCACCGGCGGCGCGGCCGACGACCTCCTGTTCGGCGACAGCTCGGTCGGCGACGCCTCCCGGACGTTCGCGGGCAAGGATGTGATCGACGGACGCGGCGGCGACGACCGCCTCTTCGGCGACAACGTGAACTGCGACGGGGATGCGAGCGTCGGCACGGCCGGCGGCCGGGACGTACTCCACGGCGACACCGGCGACGACGCCATCTTCGCGGGCCCCGCCAACGACCTCCTGGACGGCGGCGCGAACACCGACTCCTGCGACGGCGAAGCCGGCAACCACGACGTCGCCGTGCGCTGCGAGTCCGTCACAAACGTTCCCTGACCCCTGAACAGCACCCGGCGACGCCCGCGTCCTGCGACGCGGGCCTCGCGGCATGCCGGGCCTCCCCACGTCGCCTGCCGGTCCCGGCGGCGACGAGAACCCGGCTCACCGACGTCACGGTCTTCGACCACATCGCCCGCGCCTCCACATGGCCGAGGCCCGGACAGCCACCTGGCCGACGGAAGGAGTCGTGCGTGCAGGGCCCGCGCCATCCCGACAGATGAGTGAAAGCCAGAAGGACTTGCCAAGGTCGGCAAGCCCCTCTGTCGATTCCAGTGAGGCCAAGGCTCCTTGTCCCGCCCCGAGATGCCGGCCAGGGCCACGGTGCCTGGACGAGTTTCGACCGTTGCAGAGGTCAGGCCAGGGTGGGGATGAAGCCGCCGCGGGCGATACCCGAGCTCAGCAGGAAAGACCAATCGAGCACCTCGGGCAGTTGTTCCAACGACAAGACCACTGCTCCTCCGGCATGTTCGGCATCCGCGCACCAGTCGGTCATGTCACCCGACACGGCGCGTCCGTCGGTGCCGTCGAGCACCGGTGCGGCGAGGGCGGGGACGACGAGTCCGTGTTCCTCCGGTCCGTCGACGACACACAGGGTGAGCCTGGGGACGATGCTCCATCCCTCGCAGAGGGGCACTGCCCCGTCGGGCGCGGTCAGCACTGGCCGGACGCTCAACCGTCGATGTGCGTATGGCCGTCAACGGGCAGGCCAGTACGCCGTCGTCGGGCGGTACCGCACCGGATCGGGCGGGGACTCACGGGGACTGCGGCTGCCACCGGTGGCCACAACCAGTCGGTGCCGGAGTCCTCATCCCGCGAACCTGGACCCCCTGTCGCTGCGGCGTCCGCTCCCGGAGCCCCGCATCCGATGACCCACTGGGACGCTCCAACAGCCGAAGCCGCCAAAAAAAGCCAAAGAGTACGTTGACATTCTCGGATGCCAACGTACTCTTTGACATATGCGACTGAGCGATCCCAAGGCAATCCGCGCCCTGGCCCACCCGATCCGGCTCGACCTGTTGGAGACCCTCGGCAAGATCGGCCCGGCGACGGCGGCGAGCTGCGGGCGGGCGCTGGGCGTTTCGCAGGCCAGCTGCTCCTTCCATCTGCGCCAGCTGGCCAAGTACGGCTTCGTCGAGGACGCCGGGCCGGGCGGCGACCGGCGTGAGCGGCACTGGCAGGTCACCGACCGGCAGATGCTGCTGGGCGACAGCGCACAGGTCGATCCGCTGGTGGCGCAGCAGCTCAGCCGGGTCGTGGTCGAGCGCGAGGCCGCCCGTGCACTCGACTGGGTGAACCGCTCGCCCGGCGAGAGCGACGAGTGGCGGGACGCGGCCCGGGGCATGGCTGCCACCGTGCGGGTCACGGCCGCAGAGGCCGCCGAGATCAAGGCACAGTGGCGCGCGATCCTGAGCCCGTACCTGGCCAGGGACGCCGCCGAGGTCCAGAACACCGCTCCGGAAGCATCCACCGACGACCGGCGCCACGTCCGTTACTTCATGGCAGCCTCACCGTTTGCCGACATAGACCTGGGGGACAGTACCGATGACCACTGACAACACAGTCGACCCGATCGACTTCACCCGCAACGCGCCCGTGGCCGGCAGCCTCGATGTGCAGTGGAACCACGGCGTGCGCTGCAAGCGCGACGGCGCTGAGCCGCTCATCCAGGTGCACGCCTACGACGAGCACACCTTCGTGCTGCGCCAGAGCAAGACTGTCAGCTACGAGGCCCCCTTCATCTATCTGCTCTTCGGCAACGAGCGGGCCCTGCTGCTGGACACCGGGGCGACCGCCGACCCGACCCGCTTCCCACTGCGGAGCACTGTCGACGAGTTGGTGGACGCCTGGCTGCGCGAGAACCCGCGTCCGGGTTACGAACTGGTCGTGGCCCATACGCACGGGCACGGCGACCACGTCGCTGCCGACGCCCAGTTCGCCGACCGTCCGGCGACCACGGTGGTGGCCAGGAATCCGGAGGCGGTCCAGGAGTTCTTCGGCTTCACCTCCTGGCCGCAGGAGACCGTCGACTTCGACCTCGGCGGCCGAGTCCTGGAGGTGATCGGCTCACCGGGTCACCACCGGGCGGCCGTAACGATCCACGACCCGTGGACGGGTATCCTGCTCACCGGTGACACCGTCTACCCGGGCCGGCTCTACGCCTTCGACTTCGCGGAGTTCACCGCGACCCTCGACCGACTGGTGGACTTCACGCAAACCCGGCCGGTGACCCACGTCCTGGGCTGCCACGTCGAGCTCACCTCCCGCCCGGGCGTGGACTTCCCGCTCGGGGCACGGTACCAACCGGACGAGCGCCAGCTGCAGATGACGGTGGATCAGCTGGTCGCGGTGCGGGACGCGGCATACGCGGTCGCCGACCGGCCCGGGGTGCACACCTTCGACGACTTCATCCTCTTCAACGGGCCGTGCACCGGTGCGCAGCTCCGTCTGATGGCCCGCGGCCTGTCTCACAAGGCACGCCGTGCCCTCGCGGCGGCCGTCGGCCGGTGACGGCGAGCCAGGCGTCCGCGCCCGCAAGGCATCACGCAGGGAGGCGACGTCCGGGCGGCAGTCCGGGCGTTGCGACGCCGGCCCCCAGCCGGCGGGGCCTCTTCAGTCAGGGAGCGAGAGCCCCCTGGTCACACGTTGCGCCGACGCCAGCAGCCCCGCCCGGACCTGAGTGGTCCGGTACATCCGGTCCGACCGGAAGGAGATACCGAGTGCACCGACCTGGTCATGGCTGTACACGGGCACCGCGAGACACGTCGTACCGCAGGTGTACTCTTCCCGGTCCATGACGACCGGCGCTGTCCGTGAGGAGTCCAGTTGCCGCATCAGCTCCTCCCTGCGCGTGATGGTGCTGGGCGTGAGTTCGATCAGGGAGTGGCGGGAGAGGTAGTCGGCGCGCGCCTCCTCGTTCAGTTCACGCAGCACGCTCTTGCCCAGTGCCGTGGCGTGTCCGGCGTCTTCGAAGCCCACGCAGAAGTCCACGCGCGGAGCCCGGGCACTGTCGACGATTTCCGTGACGTGGATTTCGCCGTCCTCGTACAGGATCAGGTAGACGGCGACTGAAAGATCGTCCCGCAAGGAGGCCAGGACCGAGCGGACCTGCTGGTTGCGTCCGGCACCCAGCGGGTGGCGTTTACCGGAGAGGACGAATGCACCGTCGTCCAGCTCTGTCATGTATCCGTCCTGGACAAGCACACGCAGCAGCCCCTGGACGGTGGCCGATGGCAGCCCTGTCTCCTGGGCCAGCTGCTGCGCAGGGGCACCTCCCACGTGCGCCCCTGCGGCCTCCATCACGCGGAGAGCGCGCCGGACGGACACGGTCAAGTCGGGGCCGGCCTGGTGGTCACCCATGCAACCAAGCATGGACCCGATACCGGAGGGCAGCAACGCGTCTTCCGCACGTGTCCGCCTGGACGCACAGAGTGATGTACGGCGACCGTATGCCGCCGGTCAGCACCCTTCGCGCGGCGCTCCGCCCGGGAAGGTGGTTGCGGTGCGGTAGAACTCGGCTGCGGGGAGGGTGGCGGGGACGCCGATTTCGGCGGCGACCGCGGTGATCGCGGTGGCGCCGACGGCGAGATCGACTTGGCCGTCGGTGGTGAAATACGGTGCGATGAACGACTCGTAGTGGGCTCGGATTTCGTCTGCGGTGTGTCGGCCGAGGAACGTCTGCATGTGCCGGACCGTGGTGTCGGGTTCGTTGTGGATCGCTTGCAGGGCGCGCCGGTGGGCTCGTACGACGGCCTGGACCGCGGGGTCGTCCGGGTGGATGTAGGTGGGGTCGATGGCCACGCCTACGGTGGGGATCCGGAAGTGGTCGCCGACCCAGGCCAGCACCTGCCAGCCGTACTCGGCGGCTATCGCCTCCGGTGCCATGGTGCTGCCGACCAGAGCGGCGTCGATCCTGCCGTCGTGCAGCCGGCGCAGGTCCATGCCGTAGTCGCCGGGCGGGCGGACGATGGTGTGGATGTCGCGGTCCGGGTCGAGGCCGGCCTGTCGCAGCACGATCCGGGCGAAGCACCCGGGTGCGGTGTGGGGGGCATGTACCGCAAGCCGTCGGCCGGTCAGGTCGGCCAAGGAGGTCAGGCCGGGGCGGGCGAGGAACCAGAACAGTGGGCGATGGGTGTTGACATTGAGTGTGACCCAGGGGGTGCCATGGGTCAGTCGGGACAGCAGTGCCCGGCCGAGCCCGATGGTCGCGCCACGGCGCAGTCGCTCCTCGTCCCAGGAGCAGCCGTCGCGCAGTGCGACGTGGACGCCCTCGGCGGCGTAGTAGCCCTGCTGGTCGGCGATGTAGGCGACCAGTTCCTCGTGCAGGCCCCGCCCGACGTAGGCGAGATCGATCGTGTACATGAACGTCTTTCCTTGATCGTGTGACCGGCATGCGCCGGCGCGTACCGGGGGCCCGGCCGCTGCGGCCCGTGGTGCTGAGGTGACGGTGCACCGGATGCGGTCCGTCGGCCGGACCGGGATGGTGCGGCCTCGCGTGCGGAGGGCAGCACGGCATCAGTACATGGACAACCCGCCGTTGACCGCGGCCGTGGTGCCGGTCATGAAGGCGTTGTCCTCGCCGACGTAGAAGGCGACCGCTCGGGCGACGTCGGCCGGGTGCGCCAGGCGGCCCAGGGGGGTGGCGGCGATCTGCCGCTGCTTGAGCTCTTCGTCGAGCGCCTTCGCCATGCGGGTGTCCTCCACCGGGCCGGGCGCGACAACGTTGACGGTGATGCCCTGCGGGCCCAGTTCCTGGGCGAGGTACCGAGCCAACTGCTCCAGTGCGGCCTTGGCCGTGCCCAGTGCGACCATGCCCTCCCGGGGCCGGCGGCTGAGGCCGGTACCGAGATAGACGATGCGCCCCCAGCCCTGTTCGGTCATGGCGGGCAGGACGGCTTTGGTGACGGCGAACGCCGCACGCATCTCGCCGTCGAGCTTGCCGCCCAGCTCTTCCCACGTCATGTCCTGGAACGACTTGATGACATACGGGGTGAGCGCGTTGTGCACGAGGACGTCGATGCCGCCCCATGCCGCCTGAACCTCCTCGACCATGCTCTCGACCGCCGCTGCCTCGCGCACGTCGGCCTGCACGGCCATGGCCCGGCCGCCTGCGGCCTCGATACCGGCGACGACCTCCTCGGCTGCCGTACTGCTGCGCAGGTAGTTGACCACCACGCGCATCCCTCGCTCGGCCAGAAGACGCGCGGTGGCGGCGCCGATTCCGCTGCTGGCCCCTGTCACCAATGCCACCCTGCCGGATGCACCAGTCACGGGCCCACCTCCTGCTCATCGTCGTGGGCCGTCGGCATGACCGCCTGGCGTCGTTCACCGTCCATGCCGGGGTGTGCTGAGGGGATCGTCCTGCAAAGCACGCTGTCGACGGTCGCCCGCAGCAGATCGGCCGCGGTCCGGTCGGGTTCGCTCGGCAACTACGAGGTGAGCAGCCGCTCCAATGCGCCGCGGGTTGTCTCACTCAGCAGCCCAGGCGGCGCCGGGAGCAGTCCCCCGCCGGAACAGGCTTGTCGAACCGCCGGTAGACCCACGTCCACACGCTGCTCCACGTACTGGCGGAGCATCGCGTCGCCCCGCCCGGTCGCGCGCCGGATTGCGCCCGCGGTCACTGTCTGCCGCGATACAGGAACCGCTGTACCCGCACACCGGACAGCTGCACTTCTGCGTCCTCGGCCGCCGCCACCAATCTACGCTCCACCACGGCGCAATGCAGCGCGGGCGCAGATGCATCAGGCTGCCGTGCGGGTGATCGCCGACAGTGCTCAGGACGCACTCGATCGCGCCCGGCGCACCGGGCTTCAGGCCCAGCTCGGCGAACGTCCCGAGCCGGGCGACCAAGCGACCGCCACGGCGGGTTCGCCGTCCGACGTTACGCTGCAACTGGCGGCCCACCGGGCAGCTCTCCACCCCCGGCTCGTCATTGCCCCGAACGCGAAGAGGGAGATCCGTGACACGACCACGGTCACCGCCGGCGCCCAACGCGGTCCACACCGCGCACACGCATATGCAGCGCACCGTCATCACCCCGGACGACGCCCGGCCGCGAAGCCACAGGCGCCGTCACCGAAGCCGGGACGGAATGTGGTGGACGCGGCGGCGGTACCGCGGTGCCGCTTCGTTCTCTGCACCGCTTCCTCCCGTACTGAAAGGGAAGTCATGGAATACGTGAAGCTGGGCTCGACCGGCCTGGACGTCTCACCGCTCAGCCTGGGATGTATGAGCTATGGAGTGCCCCACCGCGGCAGCCACTCCTGGACGTTGGACGAGGAGGCGAGCCGGCCGTTCATCCGCCGTGCGGTCGAGGCCGGGATCAACTTCTTCGACACGGCAAACGTCTACTCCGACGGCACCAGCGAGGAGATCGTCGGGCGTGCACTGGCGGAGTACGCCCGCCGCGACGAGACGGTCATCGCCACCAAGGTGCACGGCACCATGCGGCCCGGGCCGAACGGCGGCGGCCTGTCCCGCAAGGCCATCTTCACCGAAATCGACAACAGCCTGAGTCGGCTGGGCACCGACTACGTCGACCTCTACCAGATCCACCGCTGGGATCCGCACACCCCGATCGAGGAGACGCTCGAAGCCCTGCACGACGTCGTGAAGGCGGGCAAGGCCCGGTACATCGGGGCCAGTTCGATGTATGCGTGGCAGTTCTCCAAGGCGCTGTACACCGCCGAGCGGCACGGTTGGACCCGCTTCGCCACCATGCAGAACCACTACAACCTCCTCCACCGCGAGGAGGAGCGCGAGATGCTGCCGCTGTGCGCCGATCAGGGAATCGGGGTGATCCCCTGGAGTCCACTGGCGCGCGGACGGCTGACCCGGGACTGGGACGCAGACAGTGTACGGAGCGAGACCGACGAGTTCGGCAAGACGCTCTACCAGGAGAACGACCGTGTGATCGTCGAACGGGTTGCTGCGATCGCCAAGGAGCGAGGCATTCCGCGGGCCCAGGTGGCCCTGGCGTGGGTCGCCCAACAGCCTGGCGTCACTGCACCGATCGTCGGAGCCACCAAGCCACACCATCTGGACGACGCGATCGCCGCGCTGTCCGTGGAGCTCACTCCGGAAGAGCTCAAGCAGCTCGAGGAGCCGTACAGCCCGCGCGCGGTCGTCGGGTTCGCCTGAGGAAGCGGCGGGCATTCCGTCGGCGGCGCGGATGGTGACGCCCTTGTGCGGCTGGTCTCCTGCCGGGCCGGGGCCCAGGCAGCCTGCGCCTGGCCGGCCGCGCCGCAGTCCTTGCCGGACCCGCGCCGGGGAGTGAAGGGTGTCCCCCACGATGCACACCGGTTCCGCGCGGCCACCCGACGGGTCCCACGCGACGATCGCCAGGTGTCCAAGGGTCCCCCGGTCTGGTCACGGCAGCCCAGGTCAGCCATGCCCCGGCGCATTGGTTGGCGCTCCTTGTGCGCTCACCAGCAGTCAATCGGCCTCGTATCGTCGCTGTGCCAGTGCGGCGAGCGCCGCTGCCCACTCGGTGGTCGCCTCCAGGTGTACGTCGTGCCCGGCGTCCACGGTGACCATCCGGCTGTTCGGCAGCCGGGCGCGCATCTCGTGAGCCTCCGCCTCCGGCACGATCCCGCGCGCACCACGGACGAGGACCGCGGGGCAGCGGATGGCCTCCCAATCCGCCCAGTGGGGTGCGTCGTCCGCGAGTGCGGCCGTCATCACGTCGGCGTCCCACTGCGGATAGCCGCCGTCTGCCCGCCACTGAAGGCCGTCCACCCATGCGGGGTGCGGGAGGAAGGCGGTGGCTGCCTCTCGGTCCGTGAACGGCACCGGCCACGAGCGGAGCCAGTCGACGACCTTCTGCCGCTCCGACACGCATCCCTTGCTGGGCGATGCGTCCGCCATGGCCAGGCCACACACCAGGTCGGGATGGCGGGCCGCCATCAGCATCGCGGTGTGCCCGCCGAGGGACTGCCCGGCGACCACGACCGGGCCGACGCCCAGCGACACGGCAACGGCCGCGGCATCCGCCACGAACGCCGCCCGCGACATATCCGTCGGCCGCCGCTCGCTGCGGCCGTGCCCGCGCTGGTCGAACGCCACCACCCGCAGTCCGGGCAGCAGAGTTGCTGCGGTCGCGTCCCACTCACCTGATTCACCGGCCAGGCCATGCATGAGGAGCACGGTCGGCCCGTCCCCGCCGTAGTCCTTGATCGCCAACCGCGCTCCGTCGCGGCGGAGCTCCCGCCACACACTTGTCGACTGCATGCTCCGATCCTTGCGCAGCCGGGACGTAGCCGTGAACCCCAGGTACGTCATGCTCGCGGTGGCCGAGCGGCCGGCGCGAGGTGCACTTCGAGCGCCGACTTCCCCCCGGAGCGGACCGCAAGCTGAAAGCGCGCATCACAGATCGCGGCGGCCGGCTCACCTCTGCCGCCCTCCCACGCCGTTCGACGCACAACGGCCTGGGGACGAAGAGCAGCCCTCGCCGATTTCGATTTCGAGGATCCCCATCACTGCCGATCACGTGAGCCGGATGGCGATCCAGCAGGCCGGGCAGCCACTGGCTCGGGTTACTGTCCGCGAATGTCAAGCACACGTACGCACGGCAGCTATCGGACGGGCGGCCTATGGGTCACAGCAGGCATATCGCTCGGCATCGTGGTGGTCGGCTCAGCGCTCGCCCTGTTCGGCATGATGGAGTTCGACGAGCGGTGCATGCAGGGACTGACGCAGGGACCGGGTCGGCTCCTGCGGGTACGGGATCAGGCGTTTCCGCCTGCCACCATCTGCGAGTTCCAACGTGGAGAGGTGTCGTCCGTCGGAGGGCACGGAGTGCTCGGCGTGCTGCTCTGGGCCAGTCTGCTGACCATGGTGACCTGCCTGTTCGTAGCCCTGATCGCGGAGTGTCTGGATCCGCGCCTCGGAAGCGGTCTGGTGGTGCCGATGCCCAGAGGTGCGAAACTCCGCCGCACGCGAAGGGCGTTCGTCGTCACCGGCGCCGTGTTCCTCATGTTCTACGCGCTGGTCGGATGGCGACTGCTGGCGGGGCCGTCGTCGGCCTGCTCCGCAGGCGCGGACTGGGGGACCAATCCGCCACGGACTCTGGAGTACAGCTTCTTCCCCCCTCAGGCCACCTGTCAGTACTCCAGCGGCTTGACGCACCAGATGAACCCCGGCTGGATGGCGTCGCTGGCAACCGAGTTGGCCATCCCCGCGCTCATCGCGGGAGTCGGCTTCATCCTCGCCTGGCGGCGCTGGAGCACGGAACGACGGGCGACGCCACACGACACCACCCCCTGAGTAAACCGCGGGCGACCACGGATGGATGGATGAGGCACCAAGGAATGAGTTACCGGCCGACGTCGAGGTGGGGTAAAGGCCGACACCGGACACCTGTCCGCCGATGTGCCGACGAGAACGATCTTGGTCCCCTCTGACGGTCGGGAGCCCGCGAAGGGGATCGACTCCCCTGCGTCGGCGGAGGCGTGCGGCGGGTGACGACCTCTGTCACGGGATCGAAAGTCCGGTGACGACGCGGGAGCGGACCTCGTGAAAGGTCCTGACGCCGGGCCGGGCGGCACGATGCGGGCGCGGTTGCGCCCGGCCGGGCAAGGATTCACGCTGGGAAGGGCCGGGCCGGGGTGTTCGACGAGCTGGGGGTCGTCGGTTCCGCCTGATCCCGACCCGGGGCACCGTTGCCCACGGCGCGACAACCGGCTGCGAGGACCTCGTCGCAAGGGTGACGCGTCGGCTCCGCGCCGCGGCCGGACCGATCCGTGGTGTGTCCGTGGAGCCGAGGAGTCCGTCGCCATGGGCCAACCGGTTCGCCGCCTCCGAGTCGGACCGCGAACAGGTCGCCGCTCCGGTGCAGACACCGCTCGCCACACCATCCCGACCGCCGCGAGAGGGGTCCGGCGGGAGCCCCGGCCTCGTCCGTCACCACGCGTGGCGAGGCCGAGGAGGACCGCCCGCCTCGCGCGCACTCACGACGTGGCCCTCGTGACCGGCGTGCCTGCTGCCGTCGTGCATTCGTGCACCGCTGATCGCTGTGGGCCACCAGTCCGTCGTGGCGCTGCGTACTCCCCGGTCGTGGCAGCCGGGCTGTACCTAAGGGAAGGTTGGGATGGACATGGACGGAACGCAGACTACGGCGACCCGAGTCGCCGCGGGCCCACTCGATCCGGAGCAGTTGCGCCGGATCCACGCGTGGTGGCGGGCGGCGAACTACCTGTCCGTCGGCGAGATCTACCTGATGGACAACCCACTGCTGCGCGAACCACTGCGCCCCGAACATGTGAAGCCGCGACTGCTCGGGCACTGGGGCACCACCCCGGGGCTCAACTTCATCTACGCCCACCTCAACCGCTGCATCACCCGGCGCGACCTGGACATGATCTACGTGATGGGTCCCGGTCACGGCGGGCCGGGACCGGTGGCGGCGGCATGGCTGGAAGGCACCTACAGCGAGGTCTACGCAGACGTGCCCCAGGACACGACCGGACTCAAGAAGCTCTTCACCCAGTTCTCCTTTCCCGGCGGCATCCCCAGCCATGTGGCCCCGGAGACCCCGGGATCGATCCACGAGGGCGGCGAGCTCGGCTACGCGCTGTCGCACGCCTACGGCGCCGCGTTCGACAACCCCGGGCTGACCGTCGCCGCCGTCGTCGGCGACGGGGAGGCGGAGACGGGCCCGATGGCGACCAGCTGGCACTCCAACAAGTTCCTCGACCCGCAGCGGGACGGTGCGGTGCTGCCGATCCTGCACCTCAACGGCTACAAGATCGCCAGCCCTACCGTGCTCGCCCGCATCGAACCCGAGGAGCTGGACCAGCTGCTGCGCGGCTACGGCTACGTCCCCCATTTCGTGGAGGGTTCCGACCCTGCGGAGATGCACCAGGACTTCGCGGCCACCATGGACCGGTGCCTGGACGAGATCGCACGGATCCAGCGGCGCGCCCGCCGGGACGGAGTCACCGAGCGGCCCCGCTGGCCGATGATCGTCCTGCGCACGCCGAAGGGGTGGACCGGCCCCAAGGAGGTCGACGGGCTGAAGGTGGAGGGTTCCTGGCGCTCGCACCAGGTGCCGTTCAGCAACGCCCGCGGCGACGACGCACACCGGGCGGTGCTGGAACAGTGGATGCGCAGCTACCGCCCCGAGGAACTGTTCGACGAGTCCGGCGCCCCGGTACCCGAGATCCGTGACCTGCACCCGGCGGGTGACCGGCGGATGAGCGCCAACCCGCACGCCAACGGCGGTGTGCTGCTGCGCGACCTACGGATGCCGGACTTCCGCGACTATGCGGTGCCGGTCGAGTCACCTGGCACGGGTGCGGTGGAGTCGACCCGGGTCCTGGGCACCTTCCTGCGGGACGTGATGCGCCGCAACATGACCAACTTCCGGGTCCTGGCGCCCGACGAGAACAACTCCAATCGGCTGGGCGCCATCCTCGAGGCCACGCAACGCACCTGGGAGGCCCGGATGGAGCCGGACGATGTGGGCCTCGCCGTCGACGGACGGCTGATGGAGATCCTGTCCGAGCACACCTGCCAGGGTTGGCTGGAGGGCTACCTGCTGACCGGCCGGCACGGGTTCTTCTCCTGCTACGAGGCGTTCATCCACATCGTCGACTCGATGTTCAACCAGCACGCCAAGTGGCTGAAGACCACCGAAGGCATCGAATGGCGGCGTCCCATCGCCTCCCTCAACTACCTTCTGAGCAGCCATGTGTGGCGGCAGGACCACAACGGGTTCTCCCACCAGGACCCGGGCTTCATCGACCACGTGGTGAACAAGAAGGCCGACGTGATCCGGGTCTATCTGCCGCCGGACGCCAACACGCTGCTGTCCACGGTCGACCACTGCCTGCGGAGCAAGCAGTACGTCAACGTCATCGTCGCCGGCAAGCAGCCGCAACTGCAGTACCTGGGCATGGACGACGCGATCGTGCACTGCACCAAGGGGATCGGGATCTGGGAGTGGGCCAGCACGGACGCCGGCGTCGAGCCCGACGTGGTGCTGGGCTGTGCCGGCGACGTACCCACGATGGAGACCCTCGCCGCGGCCGAGATCCTGCGCGGCTGGTTCCCGGAACTGCGGGTGCGGGTGGTGAACGTGGTGGACCTGATGCGCCTGCAGAGCGAACGGGAACACCCGCACGGACTGTCGGACCAGGATTTCGACGCGCTGTTCACGACCGACCGGCCGGTCATCTTCGCCTACCACGGGTACCCGTGGCTGATCCATCGCCTGACCTACCGGCGCACCAACCACGACCAGATCCACGTCCGCGGCTACCTCGAGGAGGGCACCACCACCACCCCCTTCGACATGTGTGTACTCAATCGGATCGACCGGTTCGACCTGGCCATCGACGTCATCGACCGCGTGCCCCGGTTGCAGGGGATCTCCGCGCACCGCCGGGAGGAACTGCGCAACAAGCTGATCGAGCACCGCCACTACGTCCGCACCCACGGCGAGGACCTGCCCGAGGTCCGCGACTGGCAGTGGTCGGCGATCCCCGGACGGACCACGCCCGCCGAGGACCCGCAGGGGACCGCTCCGTGAGTACGGCCGCCGGCCACGGGCACGTCCGGGCCGGTGGTTCCCGCCGTGCGACCCGGCACTTCCCTGCGTGCGGGGCCCGTCGCGCGCGGAAAGACCCGACTCAGGGGCGAGGACCGTGAGTTGGGCCCGGCCACGGGCGCCGAGCCCGGTCATCGCCCGGCTGATGTGGGTCTCCGCGGTGTACGGGCTATGTGCGCGGCACGGCTGACAGGTGACCGGTCCGCCTCACCGGCGCCTTGGCTGTCGTCAGGGTCAGGGGGCGGGTGACGCGGGCCCGGGGATGACGATCGGTGCCACGGCCTCGGCGCGGCCGCGCGCCACGGCGGTCTCGACCTCCTCGCGGGTGACTTCCTTGAAGAGGCGCTCCCCCTGCGCGTCGGTGATGTCGATCACGATGCCGGTCGGTGCGGTCTCAACCTGTGGGTATTCCGCGTCGAGCGGGCCGGCTGGGGAGCTCCCGGGCCGGTCTCCACGCCTCAACCGCAGGCGTTGGTGGATGGGGTGGTTCACTCCTTGGCGACAACATCGACGTGCCTCCGAGGGCTCCGGTCCCGGATCCGGCTCAGGAGCAGGGTGAGGTCGAAGGCGGGTGCGCTGTGGGTGATGGCGCCGACGGAGATGGCGTCGACTCCGGTGAGCGCGATCGCTTTGACGCTGTCCAGGCCGACGTTTCCGGAGGCTTCGATGCGGGTGCCGTGTGCCGCGCGCATCGCGACGACCTGGCGTATGTCCGGCAGGGACATGTTGTCCAGCATGATCCACTCGACTCCGGTGCGCAGCGCCTCGGCTGCCTGGGCCACCGACTCGACTTCGACCTCGACGGCGATGCCGGCGGCGTTGTGTGCGCGGACGGCTGCGACGGCGGCGCCGACCCCGCCCGCCGCGGCGATGTGGTTCTCCTTGAGCAGCACCATTGCGGCCAGGTTGAGGCGGTGGTTGCTCGCCCCGGCGGTCGCGACCGCGTACTTGTCCAGGGCGCGAAGCCCGGGTGCCGTCTTGCGGGTGTCCAGGATTCGCACCGGCAGTCCGGCCACCGCGTCCACGAACGCCGCGGCGTGGGTGGCGATGCCCGACATGCGCTGCAGGAAGTTCAATGCGGTGCGCTCTCCGGTGATGATGGCGCGCGACGGTCCGGTCAGTTCCGCCAGGCTCTGTCCTGCCTGAACACGTTCTCCGTCCTTTACGTGCACACTCACCTCGACGTCGTGGCCGAGCTGTCGGTAAACCTCGCCGAGAATCGGGAGGCCGGCGACCACGCCGTCTTGTCGGGCCAGGATGCGCGCGTGGGCACGCGCGTCGGCGGGCACCGCCCAGAGTGTGGTGACGTCGTCGCCGGCGCAGTCCTCAGCCAGCGCGGTTCGCACCGCCGACTCTCGGACCTGCGCATCGATTTCATTCATCGGGAGCCTCCGGTAGGGAAAACCGCGAAATTCGTGCATTCGGTGAAGTCGGTGCAGCTGCGGCGCCCGGCTTGGGTCGCAGCCGCGCTCTCACAGTCGCAGCCTTCGAACGTGAGCGACGGTTGCGGCACCGGCGAGCTCGACACGGGGGCCCGACGGCGTGCACCGGACGGTGGCCGTGATCGAGGAGGGGCTGCCGAGGCTCTCGCCCATCTCCACGGTGAGTTCGATCGCGCCCTGCCCGGCCCGGTGGGCGGCGAGCACGCGGTGCTGTTCGCGTTGGCGATGTCCTCCGGTACCCCGATCGAGGGTGCGAACATGCGGGCCGCCACGTCGGGCCGCCGCCCTTCCGGCGGGCCGGTCATCGACTCGACCGGCCCTGGCTCGGCGTGCCGGTCGGGGCTGCGGTCGGGTTGGTCCCGGGCGAGCGTTGGCGGGCGAGAGCGAGGCCGGCCATGGTCGTGATCGCCATCGCGGCGATGCCGACCAGCGCTGCCGTGGTGTAGGCGCCGTCGTTCGGGAAGAGATGGCCGGTGTCGGTGCCGGTGGCCAGGACCAGGCCACCTATGGCGCTGCCCAGGGAGTAACCGACGCTACGGACGACATAGTTGAAGCTCATGGCGCTCGACGTCTCGCTCTTGGGGGTGACGGCCAGGATGACGCCGGGCATGGCGGCCGAGAAGCTGCCGACACCGAAGCCCAGCACACCCATTGCTACGAACAGTTCGGCCAGGTTCGACCGGGCCGCCGCAAAGAGGACGAACCCGCCACCGACGACGACGGCGCTGCCGGCCAAGAGCAAGGGGGCGTCGACCCGTTCGCGAACCCGAGGCGTGAGCTTGCCGGCGACGAACCCCAGCACAGAGAACGGGACAAGGACCAGCCCGGCGACGAAGGTGGTCAGCCCGAAGCCGTAACCGGCGCTTTTCGGCGTCTGCGCGTACCGGGTGATGAGCGTGAGCAGGAGGTACATGCCGATCCCGCCGATGAACATGGCGATATTCGCCCCGGCGACCGCCGGGTGCCGCACCGCCCGGACATCGACCAGGGGCGTCTTACTGCGCAGCTCGGAAGCGGTCCAGATGCAGAGCAAGAGCACGGCAACGATGGTGAGGACCACCGCCACGGCGAGGTGATGGCTCCATAGACTCGTCTCGCTTGCGAGGAACAGGACGAGGAACAGTCCACCCGCCAGGACGAGCGCGCCCGCTACGTCCACGTGAGCGGAGCGGCCTTCGGGAGCTACGGGGATGGAGCGCCACGCGGCCAGGAAAGCGATAGCGGTGACGAACAGACCGAGGCCATAGGCGGCCCGCACCCCGCCGAGCTCGGCGAGCAGCCCGGCGAGCGGGTAACCGACGCCGGCCCCGATGATCGAGACCACCGAGATCAGGGCGATCGTGGCCGCGCTGCGCCCCTCGGGAAGATGGTCACGGGCCACGCCCATCATCAGCGCCGTCAGACCGAGCCCGACGCCTTGGGCCGCCCTACCGACAAGCAGCCACGCGAACGGCAGCGGCAGCACGGTGAGCGCACTGCCGGCGACGACGACCGCCAGCGTGGCGAGAATCGTGGCTCGTCGGTGTGGGCCGGCTCCGAGCCGGCCGAGGACGGGCGTAGCGACGGCGCCGCTCAGCAGCGCGATGGTCAGCGTCCACTGCGCGCTGTCGAGTGAGACGTGGAACGTGGTCGCCACGCTGGTGATGAGCGGCGTCCCGAGGCTGGCGACTGCCGCCACGACCAGGGCGATGAACATCAGGGAGGGGACCAGCAGCCGCGCCTCGGAGTGCTCCGGGGTAGTGCTCATCGGTTGGTCCCGGTCGTGATGTGGTCGAACAGGCCGGGACGGATGCGAGTCCGGACCCCTTCCGCCCACGGCTCGTCCAGCTCGGCGACCATCTCCCGCATCCGCCCCAGGCCTCCGTCGGAGTTTGAGTGACCCCGCCGAGTGAACCAGCCTGTCACTGCTTCGACTCTTCTCGATCTTGACTGTCGAGCTCTGTCAGATGCAGCAGCGCCGGAAGGGCTGCCACCAAGGCCTCGACCTCGTCGTCAGTGAGTTTGTCGATCAACTGCCCAAACGCATCGACGCCCGCCCGGCGCCGCGCCCGGACGTAAGACGCGCCGGCCTCGGTCAGACACACCAGCGTGACCCGCTTGTCGGACGTGTCGCCTCTGCGCTCGACCAGCCCGGATTTCTCCATCACCCGAACCAGGACGGTCATCGCGGGCTGGGTGACACCCTCAATCACGGCCAAATCGGTGATGCGTCGTGGGCCGGTCCTGTCCAGGGTGGCCAGGGTGGCAGCGGACGTGAGGCTCAGGTCACGTGGAAGACGCCTCACGGCCCTGGTAGCCAGTCCGTAGAGGGCTGACCCGATTGCAGTGGAAGCGCGACGAGTTGCGTCTTGACTGCCCATGCTTGAAGCATAGCATTTTTATATGAATGCTTTATGCATCTCTCGCCCGTGAGCGGCCTCAGGCGAGCCGTGTCAGGTCGGCTCGCCCGAGGCCGCCGCGCAGGGGCTGCCCGCGGGCGAAGCGCTCCGCCTCCTCGACGGCGTAGACGCCGAGGCGGCGCACCTCGCTGCCCTGGGCACCCGCGAGATGCGGGGTGGTCAGGACGTTGGGGAGCGTGAGGAGGGGATGGCCGGCGGGGAGCGGCTCCGGGTCGGTGACGTCGAGGAAGGCGTCCAGACGGCCCGAGGCGCATTCACGGGTCAGGGCGTCGGTGTCGAGCAGGCTGCCGCGCGCCGTGTTGACGACAGTGGCCCCGTCCGGGACGAGCGCCAGCATCGCCGCGTCCATCAGGTGCTGCGTTTCGGGGAGTTGGGGGGCGTGGATGCTCACCACCGAGCTCCGGCGGCAGAGTTCGTCGAGCGGGACCAGCTCGGCGCCCAGGGATGCCGCCTCCCGCCCGGTGACGTACGGGTCGGTGAGCAGAAGGTGGTAGTCGCTGTCCGAAGCGGAGAGCCGGGCGAGCACGCCGCGGCCGATACGCGAGGCGCCGACGATGCCGACCGTCCGGCCGTCCGCGCCCTCCCGCTCCGAGAATGCGGGCCAGCCCTCCCCGTAGCGCGCAGCGGTGGACAGGGCGCGTTTCGAGGCGAGTGTGATGACGGCGACGGTGTAGTCCACGACGGGGCCCGCGTTGGCGTCCGCCGCCGAGGAGACGAGCAGACCGCGCTCCCACACCGCTTCTGTGACCAGGCTCTTGACGGATCCCGCGGAGTGGACGACCGCCTGCAGCCGTGGCGCCAGGGCCAGCACATCCGCGGCGAGCGGCGGGCAGCCCCAGCCGGTGATCAGGAGCTGCGTGTCGGCGAGGACGGCGCCCGCCTCCGTTCCGGTGAGCGACCCCGTCAGCGGTTCGTCCGCCAAATCGACGCAGCGCAGCAGCCGTTCACGCAGCTCGGGCGGGAACACCGCCCGTGCCACGTCAAGACCCATGGCCAGCGCGGTGGTTGGTCGGTCGGCCACGGCACCCACTCTCTGACTGTAACCGGTTCCACAACAGTGCAGGAGGTTAGAGCGATTTCTCGCGAGAGGTCAAGAGGACCATGGACGCGATGGGTTGACCGCCTCATGTAACCGCTTTAGATTCCTCGCACCTTGTTCCCACGACGGAGGGGTTGCCGTGCCCACGGTGACAGAGAATCGGACCGGCGGCGGAGCGGTAGAGCCACCCATCGAGCGGACGTATCCCCCTAACCCACCCAATCCCTCAGGCAATTACAGGTGGAAGCGTTTCCATTCGAGTCGGACCCTGGTGCTGCTGATGCTCCCGGGGCTCGTGTACTTCCTGCTCTTCCACTACGGCGCCTTCGTAGGCAACGTCGTGGCGTTCAGGGAGTACGTGCCGTTCGACGGACTGTGGGCCAGCCCCTGGGTCGGCGCCGAGAACTTCAGCCGGATGTTCGGCGACCCGGACTTCTGGCACGCCACCTGGAACACCCTGGCGATCGCCCTGCTCCAACTGATCTTCTTCTTCCCCGTACCGCTGGCCATCGCCCTGCTGCTGCACGGCCTCACCTCGGACCTGCTGCGCCGCTTCGTGCAGTCCGTGGTCTATCTGCCGCACTTCCTGTCCTGGGTCATCGTCGTCGCCCTCTTTCAGCAAGTCCTTGGTTCGACGGGCCTGTTGAACAGCGTGCTGGGCGATGCAGGGCTGCACACGGTCGACATCATCGGCAACCCCGACGCATACAGGCCGCTCGTCGTCGCCCAGGTCGTCTGGAAGGACGCCGGCTGGGGCACGATCATCTTCCTCGCCGCCCTGATGCAGGTCGACGAGCAGAGTTACGAAGCGGCCGCCATCGACGGCGCGGGCCCATGGCGCCGCTTCTGGCACGTCACCCTGCCGTCCATCAGGCCCGTCATCGTGCTCCTGCTGATCATGCGGCTCGGCGACGTACTGTCCGTCGGCTTCGAGCAGATGCTGCTGCAGCGGTCCACGGTGGGACCCGGCGCCGGGGAGATCCTCGACACCTTCGTCTTCTGGCAGGGCCTGGTCGGCGGTGACACCGGATACGCGGCCGCGGCGGGCCTCTTCAAGGGAGTCGTCGGCGCGGCCCTCGTCTTCGCGGCCAACAAGGTCGCGCACCGGCTCGGAGAGCAGGGGATCTACAAGTGACCACCACAGCGAACCACGCACGCCCGGCCCGGCACATCCGTCCCGCCTGGGCGGAGAAGCCCAGGCCCGTCACCCAGGCGGGCAAGGCCGTCGCCCTCACCGTCCTGCTCGTCCTGGTCCTGGTGCCCTTCCTGGTGATCGTCTCCACCAGCCTCGCCTCCAACCAGGAGGTGGTCGACAACGGCGGCTGGGTGCTCTGGCCCTCGCACCCGACCACCCGCGCCTACCGGCAGATCCTCGACGGCGGCATCGTCACCAAGGCGCTCGGGGTGAGCGTCGGCGTCACCCTGTGCGGGACGCTCCTCTCGCTCGCCTGCACGACGTTCCTCGCGTACGCGCTGAGCCGTCCCAAGGTCTTCGGCGCCAAGCCGGCACTGATGCTCATCCTCTTCACCTTCCTCTTTCCGCCAGGCATGATCCCTGCCTTCCTTCTGGTCAAGGGGATGGGGCTGCTCGACAACTACGCCGCACTGATCGCCCCCGTGCTCATCAATGTCTTCAACCTGGTGGTCCTGCGCGGCTTCTTCCAGGGGATACCCGAAGAGCTGTACGAGGCCGCCCGCCTGGACGGCGCGGGCGACTGGCAGACCCTGTGGCGCATCGTGCTGCCGTTGTCCAAGGCCGCGCTCGCAGTGGTCGGCCTCTTCTACGCGGTGAGCTACTGGAACGCCTGGTTCCATGCCTCGATCTATATGAACTCCGACCACTGGCCGCTCCAGCAGGTCCTGCGCACCTATGTCATCGGCGGCGCACAGATCGCCGACACCGGGGCCAGCGAGGCGGGCATGATCTCCGCCCCGCAGACGACGCAGATGGCGGTGCTCGTCATCGCGACCGTACCCATCCTGATCGTCTACCCCTTCCTGCAGAAGTACTTCACCAAGGGCGTGCTCACCGGCGCCATCAAGAGCTGACCCCCACCTCTCCCACACCCCAGCCCCAGAGCCGACTCGAAGGGTTTACCTCGCCATGTCCTCCTCCCTCTCGCGCCGCACCCTGCTGCGCTCCATCGCCGTCGGTGGCGCCGCGATCGCCGCCCCCTCCGGACTCACCGCATGCTCCACCAGCTCCAAGGACCGTCAGGTCAGCAACGCCGGTACGAAACTGGCGCCCTGGCCCGCCTACGTCGCCGCCCCCGTACCCGCGCCCGAACTCGCACCGTCCTCCAGCGGCGTACAGGCCGGGTACACCCGCTACCCCGACAAGCTGGTCAAGGCGGTGGCCGACAAGCCCGGCAGGGGCGAGAAGATCAGGGTCATCACGATCACCTACGGCACCCCGCCCAAGCCCGCCTCGCAGAACAAGTACTGGGCCGCGATGAACGAGGCCCTCGGTGTGGACATCGAGTTCACCGTCGTACCCGACGCGGACTTCGACGCCAAGATGGCCACCGTGATCGCGGGCGGCGACCTGCCCGACATCATCAACGTCGGCGGCGGCCATGTGCTGCCCAGCAAGGAGCAGTTCGTACGGGCACGCTGCGCCGACCTCACCGAGTTCCTGTCGGGCGACGCGATCAAGGAGTACCCCAACCTCGCCAACATCCCCACCTACTCCTGGCAGGGCCTGGGCCGGATCGCGGGCCGGCTGTACGGTGTGCCCATCGAACGCCCGAAGCCGAACGAGGCCATCTTCATCAACCGCACCGCGTTCGACGCCGCGGGCTACAAGCCGGGGATGTCCGCCGAGGACTTCGCGGCCGTGGTGAAGGAGGCCTCGACGTCCAAGAAGTTCGCGCTCGGCTCGTCCATGTCCACCGTCTACGGGCACAAGACGCACGCCATGTGGCACGGCGCCCCCAACGACTGGGAGATCAAGGACGGCAAAGCCATCGACATGTGGGGCACCGAGGAGTTCAAGGCGACGCTGGAGTACCTGGTCGCCAGGAACAACGACAAGGTGTTCTACCCGGACGCCTCCTCCACCTCCACCGTCGACATCAAGACCCTCTTCTACAACGGCACCCTGCTCTCCATGGCGGACGGCTTCGCCGGCTCCCTCCTCCCGGCTCAGCAGGGCATCAAGGGCGCGTACGAACTCGACGTCCTCACCCCGTACACCGTCAGCGGCGCGACCGCCCACTACCAGCAGAACACCGGCTATTTCGGTGGCACCTACTTCAAGAAGGCGTCGAAGGACCGCATCAAGCTGCTGCTGCGGGTCCTGGACTGGCTGGCGTCGCCGTTCGGCTCCGAGGAATACCAGCTGATGCACTTCGGCGTCGAGGGCACCCACTTCACCCGCGACGCGACGGGCAGTCCCCTCCTGACCTCGCTCGGCCTGATCGAGAACAAGATCAATGTGCCGTTCGCCTACCTCTGCGACGCCCCCACCGTGCTGTTCGTGCCCGGCGACCCCGAACTCACCGAGCGGGTGCACGCCTGGGAGCAGCAGGTGATGCCGATGATGAAGCCCAACGACAGTGCGGGCCTGGTCTCGGAGACCCTCAGCAAGCACAACGCGACCCTCAGCCAGCTCCTCAGGGACGGGACCACCGCTGTCATCTCCGGCCGCAGCAAGCTCTCCGACTGGGACTCCATTTACAAGAAGTGGCGCAACCAGGGCGGTGCCAAGGCCGCCGACGAACTGGTGAAGGAGTTCGAGTCGGCCCACTGACCAGCAGGTAGGGCAAGATGGTCCCGGGTGGCAGCCGCACGTGCTGCCGCCCGGGGCGGCGAACGACCAGAGGGGGCAGTGGTGGGGGAACGGGTCACCATCCGTGATGTGGCGGCGCGTGCCGGGGTCTCGGTGGCGACCGCCTCCCGGGTCCTGTCCGGCACCCATGCGACCTCGGCCGGCGCCCGGACCAAGGTGCTCCGTGCCGTCAAGGACCTCGACTACGTGATCAACCCGCACGCCCGCGCCCTGGCCGGCACCGGCCGCAAGACCGTCGCCGTCCTCATCTCCCAGGTCACCAGCCCGTTCTACGCGAAGGTCGCCCAGGGCGTGGAGGAGGAGAGCGCCAAGCGCGACCGCCTCTGTCTGGTGTGTACGACCGGGGGTGACCCGGCCCGCGAACTCGCCGTCGTCCAGATGATGCGCGAGCAGGCGGCGGAGGCCGTGGTGCTGGTCGGCGGGGTCGCGGAGGACGAAGAGTACCGGGCGCGCATGGCGCAGTACGCCCAGGCGCTGGCCGCGGCCGGTTCGCGTCTGGTGCTCTGCGGACGGCCCACGCCCGCACCCGATGTGCCTGCGATCGTCGTCGAGTACGACAACGAGGCGGGCGCGCATGCCGTCACCAGTCACCTGCTGGGCGCCGGACACCGCAAAATCGTCCTGCTGGGGTACGAACCGGGGCACACCACGGGCGAGGCGCGCGTCGCCGGATACCTCAAGGCCCTCGCCGACCACGGGCTTCCGCCGTCGGCGGCCCGGCTGCACGGCACCCACTTCAGCCGGATCGCCGGGTACGAGGTGATGCGCGGGCTCCTCGACGCGTGCGACGGGCGGCCCGACTTCACCGCGGTCGTCGCGGGCGACGACGAGAGCGCGGCCGCCGCGATGCGCGCCCTCCAGGAGCGCGGGCTGCGGGTGCCCGAGGACATCTCCGTCGTCGGCTACAACGACGACCCGGTGGCCGCCGAGGTCACCCCCCGGCTGACCACGGTCCACATCCCTGCCGAGGAGCTGGGCCGCACCGCGGTCCGGCTGGCGCTGGACCGGCCGCCGGCCACCGGTCCCGAGCGGCACGTCCTGGGCACGCACATCGTGATCCGCGAGAGCGTCAGGCCGCTCCCCCGCATCTGACGTGTACCCCTGGTCGACGGCCACGCACCGCGGCGTACCCGGCCCGGACCGTCCCCGTCGGCGGAAGGCGTGCGCGTGCGCCGCATCCCGGCGATCGCCGTCGCACCACTCCGTCGGCTGCTCACCGCGTGCCCCGGACAGCAGCCGGACACCCGGAGCCCGCCCGCGCCGGCCGGCCGCCCTGAAGCTCTCTCCGCGATGAGCCGGGACCGCATGGCGCATGCGTGTCGCCACGCCTATGAGGTCTTGCCGTTCTTGGACACCCGGTAGTACTCGGCCATCGACGTCTGCAGCTCGAACACCATTCCGTACTGTCGGCGAATGTCGGCCACGGTCTTCGATGCCGGCTCACGCAGGCACCGCGTCACCGGCGGATCGCTCTTCACACACGGATCCGGCTCCGCGACCAGACTCTTCTTGGCACTGCGCACGGTGTCCCACGACAAGGTCTGCCAAGGGTCGAAAACCTGGGCCGGTTCGGGTGTGCCGGGGCCGGTCGGGTTCTGGCCGTGGCCCCGGTAGTAGGCGACGAGGCGTCTGCGGAAGTCGTCGTGGCCGAAGGGGATCGTGCCCGCGGCAGCGCCGGCGGAGGAGTCGTGGTCGCCGGCGGTGAAGATGCCGTCCAGGACGTCGCCGATCCGGTGCGGGTCGGCCCCGTAGTAGGCGGTGACGCTCATGGTGCAGCGGATCTTGTACTGGTCGTCGCCGGTCTGGAAGAACCACTCCTTCGCCGCTCCCCCGACACACCGGTCGTTCACGGTCACCAGACCAAGGGTGAGAGGTGTGTTCTCGTCGTAGGCGCGCACCATCGTCCGAAGGGGTTCCTCGGCCGCCTCCCTGGACTGTCGGGCCTGAGTGCTTCCCGCAAGCTCGCGCACTTCCTTCGGACCGGTGGCACGGTCCTGGGAAGAACACGCGGAGAGGGCGAGGAGGAGGCCGAGGAGGCCGAGGACGCCGGGAAGGCGTTCGGTGGCGTTGCGCACGGCGGATACAGCGGCCGTCGCCCGGTTCGCAGTCATGTGGCCATCGTTTCGCCGGAGTTGACATCCTCCATCCGTACAGATACTCATCCAGGCCCCGGAGGTACCCGGCTGGGAGCGGTCCAGGGCTTCTCCGGCGTCCGCAGAGTACGGGCACGCCTGCTTGCCGCCCGTCCGCGGATTCGGGCAACCACCACCGTGATGGTGTGCTCGGCGTACGTGGGGTGAGCAACCCGCTCCACGCCCATGCCCAAGGCAAGGCGCGCCGCTCAACGGCCGAATACGAGGACCGTCTTGCCGGGGCTGGTACAACCGACCTCGAACCTCAGTCTCCCGGCGACAGGAACGGTCCCATGGGTTTCAGCGACAGTGACGCACCGCGGGCCACGACCATCGGCCGGTACGGCGTGTGGACCGCGGCTCTGCACGCCTCTGACTCGGCCCGTGCCACGGAAGTCGTCGAGGCCGCCGCGGAATTGGAGGAACTCGGCTACGGCGCGCTCTGGCTCGGCACCAGTGGCGTCGAGGACGCGGCCCGGTTGATCGACGCGACCGCGACCATCACTGTCGCCACCGGCATCCTCAGCATCTGGCGATACGAGGCGGAGGACACCGCCGCCCGGTGGTCCGCCCTGGAGACTGCCCATCCCGGCCGCTTCCTGCTCGGCCTCGGCGTCAGCCACGCCAAGCTCGCAGAGAAGTACGAGCGCCCCTACGCGGCGATGAACAACTATCTGGACGCCTTGGACGCTGCCGGAGTCCCCGCCGACCGCCGGGTCCTCGCCGCCCTCGGCCCGAGGATGCTCGGGCTCGCCCGCGACCGCGCCGCGGGCGCCCACCCGTACCTGGTCACCCCGGAACACACCGCCCAGGCGCGGGAGAAGCTGGGCAAGGGGCCGCTGCTCGCGCCGGAGTTCACCGTGGTCCTGGAGGCCGATCCCGACCGCGCACGAGCTGCGGCCCGCCAGATGCTCGCGCTTTACCTGCAGCTGCCCAACTACACCGACAGCTGGCTGCGGCTGGGGTTCACCGAGGACGACTTCGCGAGTGGCGGCAGCGACCGCCTGGTCGACACACTCATCGGCTGGGGCGACGAGCAGAGGGTCCGCGAGCGGATCGACGCCTTCCTCGACGCGGGCGCCGACCACGTCGCCGTGCAGGCGCTGGCCACGGATGGGGATCGGGGCGCTCCGCCCCGCGAGGACTGGCGACGGTTGGCTGCGGCACTGGAACTGTGAGCGCACCCTGCTGTCGCAACCCTGAGGGTGAATCCCGATAGCGCGCCGCCTTGCCGAGCTCCTCCGGCACACGGAGTGCGGTGGTGAGACGTTCCCCTGCGCCTGCCCGTCACCACAGAGCCCACGACCGGAGACCTCCGCCGCCCCGAACGCGGGGATATCCTCCGAAGAATTCCTCAGCGGCTCTGAAGCCCGTGCTGATCGCCTCGCCGGTCGTCCGTGTGGCCCGGGCCCGAGCATCCAGGCCCCTGAGGCCGGCATCGGCCACGGCCGGGAGATACGGGGGTGAGCCGCGTACCGCCCGGCCGCAGCCATGGCAGGGCGCCCGTGGATCAGGAGTAGAAGTTGCGCTGCCACCGGTGCTTGGCCAGCACGGCGAGCTGGTCGGCGGTGAGCGGACGCCCGTCGCTCAGCGCCGTGTTGCGCTCGACATTGCGTACGGTGCGCATTCCGGGGATGACGGTGGAGACCGCCGGCGAACTCAGCACGAAACGCAATGCGTGCTCAGCGATCTCATCGGCGGCGATGCCGAGGTCGGCGACGATGGCGGCCACCCGCTGTTCGACCTGTGCCGGGCGGTCGTCACGGAAGTAGCGGTTGCGCCAGTCGCCCTCGGGGAATGTCGTGCCGGCGGTGATGCGGCCTGTGAGGCCGCCCTCGTCCAGCGCCACCCGCACAATGACACCGACGCCGTGCTCCTCACAGGCCGGCAGCAGCTCGTCGGCTGGCGCCTGGTCGAAGATGTTGTAGATGACCTGCACGGTGTCCACGGCGCCGCTGCGCACCAACTCGAGGGCGGTTTCGGGCTGGTGGTCGTTGATGGAGACGCCGAAGAGACGGATCTTCCCTTCGTGCTTCAGCTCGGCGATCGTCTCCAGCCAGTCGCCACGGCCGAGCCAGTCATCGTTCCAGACGTGGAACTGCAGTACGTCGAAGTGGTCCAGGCCGCTGGTGCGCAGGCTGGTTTCCAGGCTTGTGCGGATGTGCTCGCCCGGGAAGGTCTCGGCCGGGTCCAGACCGCCGGGCGCCGGCCACATGCGGTTCATGGGCGGCACTTTGGTCGCGACGCGCACCTCGTCACCGGCCCGCTCGCGGACGACCCGGCCGACGATGCGTTCACTCTCACCGTAGCCACGGGCGGTGTCGATGAAGTTCACGCCGAGGTCGATGGCACGGTGCAGGGCACGTACGGATTCGTCCTCCGTGGCGCCCACCCAGCTGGACTCGCCGATGCCCCAGGCGCCGTAACCGATCTCTGACACGGACAGTCCGCTGCGTCCCAGCTCGCGGTAGCGCACAATCATCCTCCACGTCATGGTTCCCGTCCGGCCGAGCCGAGGACTCCGCCGGAATCACGTCGACGATAAGCGACGTGGGCAGACAGGGCAGGTGGCTTTCGTCGGCCTTTCGGAGCGACGGATCGTCGCGTGCACGAAGCGTCCGGCCATTCCGCGCCCCGGTCCGGGGACGAAGAAGGGCGCGCCGGGGAGCTGCGCACGTCCGCGAGGCCGGGCCCGGAGCCGGCGTTCGCACTTCCCGTTCGTCAGGCATCCGGGCCGTGCCGTTCGCAGGGCGCGAGCTGTCAGGCCCGCGCCCTGCGGCCGCGGCGCCCGGTCAGATCGTTCCGTGCTCCTCCACCACCAGGACGATCTTGCCGGTGGTGCGGCCGGTCTCGCCCAGGGCGTGGGCCTTGGCGGCTTCCGCCAGGGGGAACGTGGCCTCGATATGAGCGCGTAGCGAGCCCGCCTCGACGAGTGCGGCGATCGCGTTCATGCCGGCGTGGTCGGCCTCGACGAGAAGGGTCTCGACGCGGACGCCCGACTCGGCGGCCCTCGCCGCTTCTTCCGGTGAGCCGCCGCTCAGCAGCGAGACGAGGATGCCGCCGGGACGGAGGACGTCCAGCGAGCGGGCGCGGGTCTCCCCGGAGAGGGGGTCGAGGACCATATCGATGTCCTTGACCACTTCGGCGAAGTCGACCGTACGGTAGTCGATCACTTCGTCCGCGCCGAGCGAGCGGACGAAGTCGTGCTTGGGGGCGCTTGCGGTGCCGATGACGTAGGCGCCGCGGGACTTGGCGATCTGGACGGCGAGGTGACCGACGCCTCCGGCGGCCGCGTGGATGAGGACCCTCTGCCCGGGGCGGACTTCGGCCGTGTCGACGATCGCCTGGTACGCGGTGAGGGCGGCGAGCGGGAGGGCCCCGGCCTGGATGTGGTCGATACCGGAGGGCTTGTGGGTGAAGGCGCGGGCGGGACCGGTCACGTATTCGGCGTGGGAGCCGACTCCGTACGGGTAGGGCAACATGCCGAAGACCTCGTCCCCGGGCTTGAAGAGGGTGACGCCGTAGCCGACGGCCTCGACGACTCCGGAGACGTCCCAGCCGAGGACGAGCGGAAGCCGGTCGAGGAAGAGGCCGTGCGCGCGGTGCTTCCAGTCGGTCGGGTTGACGCCGGCTGCACGGACGGCGACCAGGATCTGGCTGGGTCCGGGGACGGGCGTGGGAATCCGGACCTCGTTGAGCACCTCGGGGGCTCCATGGGTGTCCTGGCTGATGGCGCGCATGGTGGCGGGCGTCTGGGGTGTGCTGTTCGCGGTGGTCTGGCTCATGACTTCAGCGTCGCCGAGTCCGCCGTTCGGTACCATGGCATGATTGCCATCTTTCGACGGGATCCTGCCATGGGAAACGAGCACCGTGTCGTCGTTCTCGCCCTGGACGGGGTGTACCCGTTCGAGCTGGGCATTCCGAGCCGGGTCTTCGGGGCGGCGGAAGGCCGCTACACAGTCCTGACCTGCACCGTCGACGGTAGGCCGGTGCGTACCAACGCCGACTTCTCGATCACGGTCGAGCACGGCCCGGACGTTCTGGCCACGGCCGACACCGTCGTCATCCCGCCCTTCGACACTTCTCGCATCACGCGGGGGGTGTCTCCGGACGTGGCGGAGGCACTGGCCACCCTGACACCGGGCACACGACTGGTGTCAATCTGCACCGGAGCGTTCGTCCTCGCGGCCGCCGGACTGCTCGACGGCAGGCCGGCCACCACGCACTGGGCGCTCGCGGGCATCTTCCGCGAGTGGTACCCACAGGTGGCCGTGGATCCGGACGTCCTGTTCATCGACGACGGCGACGTGCTGACCTCCGCGGGTGCCGCGTCCGGCGTCGACGTCTGCCTGCATCTGGTGCGCAAGGACCACGGCAGCGAGGCCGCCAACCGGGTGGCGCGGGCCTGTGTCGTACCGCCGTGGCGGGACGGCGGACAGGCCCAGTACATCGAACAGCCCGTCCCCGAGCCCGGAGCGAACGGCACGGCCGCCACCCGTCAGTGGGCGCTGGAGAACCTTCACGAGCCGCTGACCCTGGCGGAGCTCGCCGGTCATGCCCGCATGAGCGTGCGCACCTTCGCCCGTCGCTTCGACGAGGAGGTCGGCACGAGTCCGGGCAGGTGGCTCATCCAGCAGCGGGTCGCTCGGGCGCGGCACCTGCTCGAATCGAGCGACCTGTCGGTGGACGAGATCGCCGGCCGCGTGGGTTTTGCCGCCGGGACCTCACTGAGACAGCACCTGCACGCCTCGATCGGCGTGTCGCCGCTCGCTTACCGGCGCACCTTCCGAGGCGCGCTGCCGGCGAGCAGCTGACGGACACCTCGGTTCGCGCAAGGTCGAGCCCCGCACGGCCGGCACCCTCGGGGCACACCGGTTGCCGTACTCATCACCCTGCCCGACGGCGAGTTCGACGCGCTCAGCAGCCCCGCCTGACCGACTCTGGATGGCGAAGCCGGATACCGGAACCATCCTCGAAGGACAGCTCATGAAGATCGGCATCATCGGAGCAGGCAACATCGGCGGCAATCTCACCCGCCGTCTCACCGCCCTCGGGCACGACGTGTCCGTGGCCAACTCCCGCGGCCCCGAGACCTTGGCCGCCCTGGCGGAGGAGACCGGAGCGACCCCGGTCACCTCCACCGAAGCCGCCCGCGGCGCGGAAGTCGTCGTGGTGACCATCCCGCTGTGGAGGATCCCCGGTCTGCCCTCCGGTCTCTTCGACGGCGCGGCCGAGGGATTCGCCGTCATCGACACCGGCAACTACTACCCCAAGGAGCGCGACGGCCGGATCGCCGCGATCGAGGAAGAGGGCCTGACCGAGAGCCGCTGGACCGAGCAGCACCTCGGCCATCCGGTCGTCAAGGCGTTCAACGGCACCTTCGCCCAGGACATCCTCGCCAAGCCGCGGCCGGCTGGGGACCCCGAGCGGATCGCCCTGCCCGTCGCCTCGGACGACGTGACCGCCAAGGCGACCGTCCGCGCCCTGATCGACGAACTCGGCTTCGACACCGTGGACGCCGGCGGCATCGACGACTCATGGCGCCAGCAGCCCGGCAGCCCTGTCTACGGGCTCCGCGCCGACGTCGCCGGCGTGACGAAGGCCCTCGCCGACGCCTCACCCGAGCGCAGGTCGGACTTCCGGGCCTGAGAACTCCTCAGGAATGAGACTGGGACCGCTTTTGGGCCGCGCCGAGCTGCCCTCTCGCAGGAGGAGTCGATCACCGCCCGCGACCACTCCGGTCTCCTCGCAGCCCGCAGCTTCTCCAGCAGCACGACGTGCAACTGGTCCCCCATGCCGGCCTCGTTCCACGCGTCCCGGCGCCGCCGGCAGGTCACGCCGGGGCCGAAGCGCAGCTCCGGGGCAGGTACTCCCGCTGGATGCCGGTGTGCAGCACGAACAGGATCCCGCACAGAGCGTGCCGGTCCGGCGGCTCGGTGAGCGAACACAGTTCATCCGACACGGCCCACGGCTGCGACTGTCCTTCCCCGCGACCAGGCCCACGAGCAGACAAGCCAACAGCCACATGATCAACGACTTCTGTTGGCGCCTCTCACCGCAAGGGCATTGGGCCGTCAGCCGGGGTACGGCCTGGTGCGCGCCCGCCGGGGACGGGCCCGCCGGTCCCCGGCCGAGCAGTACATTTCGTCTATTTTGCGTAGACTTTTCTCGGGCTGTGATCGAGACGGGACAACCGCGTCAGCGGAAGGACAGGAAAATGGCCTCCACACCCACCACGGCCGACTGGTCAGCTGAGAACTATGAGGCGCGCCGGCTCACGATCGCGGCCGGCGACTACGACGACCTGCTGGCCCGCTTCGAGTCGATCGTGCCGACGGTTCCGATGGCCGCGGTCGACGCGCTGATCGAGCGCGGGGCCGACTGGGACGAGATGCTGGAGCTCATCGACAAGGCCGCGCCGTACGGGTTTCTCGTCTACGCCCGGATCGACGTCGGCCCGACGATGGCCTCCGCGGGCGACGGCGGCCGTGGCGTCGAGTACCTGATGGGCAACCACACGATCGCCGAGCGGATGTACCGCCATGACCAGCGCGCGATGCTGTACGCACCCTTGCGGCTCTTCCTCTACGAGACGCCGGACGGCAAGGCGTACTTCGCCCTGGACCAGCCGAGCCCCCAGCTCGGGAGTTTCGGCGATGAGCGCGTCCTTTCGGTCGGCCGCGAGCTCGACGCCAAGGTTGCTGCCCTGCTGGGCGCGCTCGGACTCCCTGTGCCTGCGGGGCTGCTCGGACAGGACCAGCAGGCGCCCGCCCGACCCGCCGCCTCGACGCCGGGAGACTGACCGATGGCGAGAACTTCGGACGCCAAGGACAGCATGATCGAGAGCGTCGTCGTGCGGCTCCGGCGCGGCCACGGCGTCGCAGGCACGGCCTTCGCCGATGTCCTGGCCGACAGCGGCGCTCCGCGAGGCTGAGGGCTGTCCCGTAGGTGGAGCACCAGTTCCCCGGGGGGGCGGACCCAGCTCTCTGAGCCGGCGACCCGGGGCAGTGCCGAGGCTGTTGCGGAGAACCTCGAGGCCTGGCAAGGCGACGACGTCATGCGCACGCGGTCGGCCGCGAGTTCAACCGGCTGCTCGCCGAGCCGATCAACGAACTGGGCGGCGTCGTGCCCGAGCTGCTGACCAGCTGACACGGCGGGGAGCGACCCCGACGACCTTCGCAACCGCTGCCGCTCGGTGGCGGTCCGGACCACCGGACGGGCGGCGGCAACAGGCAGGGCAGGCAGGGCGATCAGCAGAAGTGGATGACGTCGGGCATCCGCAGGCCCCGGCGGTCGCCCTTCCCCGAAGGACGGCGCCGGGGCGCTCCGGCTGTCCGGGATCGTCCTCCGCGTGAACCGGGGCATCCGGGTGGCACCGCCGGCGACGGCCCCCGGGAACCTCGGCCGCGGCCGACAGCGCAGGTCCTACCGGAAGGCGGCGATGTGACGCTGGACCCAGTCGGCGAAGGTGCGGGGCGCGCGGCCGAGGACGCGCTCGACGTCGGGGCTGATCCGCTGCTCGGCGGCGTTGGGCTCGCCCAGGGCATCAAGGGTGGTCTCGACCACGGGCCCGGGCATGAACTGCAGCATCTGTGCGTGCGCCTCGTCGCGGGTCTGCTCGATGAACCGGATGGGCTCGCCGAGCGCGTCGCCGATCGCCTCGGCCCGTTGCCGGGGCGTGCTGAGGGCGGGCCCGGTCAACTCGTAGAACTGCCCGGCGTGACCGTCCTCGCGCAAGGCTGTGGCGGCGACCTCGGCAATGTCGGCGGGGTCGACGGTCGGCAGGCCGACGTCACCGAACGGCGCGGCGACCGTCCGCTGGGCACGAACCGACTCGACCCAGGCGTACGCGTTGGAGCTGAAGCCACCGGGTCGCAGGATCGTCCAGTCCATGCCCGACTGCCGGACGGCGTCCTCGATGGCCCGCATCATGCCTCCATGGGACGCCGACTGCGGTCGGGTGGCGGCTCCTATGGAGGACAGCAACACGATGCGTCCGACTCCGCCGGCTTTCGCGACGTCGAGGATGTCCCGTGGGCTCAACAGATGGGCACTGGGCCCGCCATCGTGCAGGAACAGCGCGTCCGCGCCGTCGAGAACAGTCCGAAGGCTCTCAGGGGTGGTCAGGTCCGCCTGCTGATGTCGGACGCCCTCCGGCACGGCGGCGTCCGAGACCCCTCGGGACACCGCCGTCACCTGCTCACCGGCTGCCGCGAGTGCCTGCACAAGCGGTCGGCCAACGTTGCCGGTCGCTCCCATAACTACGATCATGATCAACTCCCGTGTCACTTCACCGTGTTCTTCACGCCCGAGTGGGCGAGAGACGTCACAGGCGGGGTGGCCTCGCTGCGACCCGGCGACGCTAACACCGTCGATATAGTAGGTACCTACAGGAAAGTGACTATCCAAAAGGAGGGCACATGGCCGGCAACGCAACCTGGACGGCACCGGCGTCGACCGACCCGGAACAGGCCTGCCCGATCGGCCCGGTCGTGGACATTGTGTTCAGCCGGTGGACCACACCGATCCTGTGGAGCCTCAACATGCACGGCCGGCAACGGTTCGTTGAGCTGGAACGACGGATCACCAAGATCACACCGAAGGTACTGACCCAGCGGCTGCGCCAACTCGAACGCGACGGCCTGATCGTGCGCACCTACCACCCAGAGGTCCCCCCTCGGGTCGAGTACGAGATCACCGAACTCGGCCGCAGCCTTGCCCCGATCTTCGCCCATCTCACCGAATGGGCCACCACCAACCTCGACAGCGTCGAGCGGGCCCGGCACGACTACGACACCGATTCGGCCCGGTAGCGTGTCGCCGAAGACGGCCCGGACCTCGGCGAAGGCTCCAACGACGGTGCGCTGAAAGGGGGGCGGCCTCGGCAGGCTCGGAGCGCCCTCGACTGCGCCGCCCAGCTCCACCTCACCGCCATCGACACCCGACGACGCACATGCGCACGACTGACTCCGGAGTCAACCCCCGAAGGACTTCCGCAGCCGGCCGCCAAGGGCTGTCCCGTCGACCGGATGCAGCCCGGGACGGTGAGTGGCGCAGGCCGTGACACCTGCACAAGTGAGGCCGGTGGCACGCTTCTTGACGATTTCCTTACGTCGGTACCGCATCCGGTGACTGCTTCGGCTCTGTCCTCAGTGGTGTCGAACCCATCCCTCGTGAAGGAGTCCGCAACCATGGATGGCACCGTCGTTGGAGTTGTGGTCGTCGTCGCCTGCGTACTGCTGGTGCTGCGCAGCGGAATGCGTGTGGTCAACCAGGTGGAGCGAGGAGTTGTGTTCCGCTTCGGCAAGGCGCTGTCCGGCCATCGGCAGCCCGGCATCACCTTTCTCGTCCCGTACGCCGACCGGATGCGGAAGGTGAACGTCCAGGTGGCGACGATGCCCGTGCCGACACAGGAGGGGATCACCCGGGACAACGTGTCGGTGAAGGTCGACGCCGTCGTCTATTTCAAGGTCGTCGATCCGGTACAGGCCACGATCGAGGTGCAGGACTACGTCTTCGCGGTCGGCCAGATCGCCCAGTCCTCGCTGCGTTCCATCATCGGCAAGAGCGATCTGGACGATCTGCTCTCGGACCGCGAACGGCTGCACGAGGGACTGGCGTTGATGATCGACAGCCCCGCGGCCGGCTGGGGTGTGCACATCGACCGCGTCGAGATCAAGGACGTGCAGCTGCCGGAGTCGCTCAAGCGCTCCATGTCCCGGCAGGCCGAGGCGGAGCGGGAGCGGCGGGCCCGGGTGATCACCGCGGACGGTGAGTTCCAGGCCGCGCAGCAGCTCGCCAATGCCTCGCGAATCATGGCCGACACGCCGGAGGCCATGCAGCTGCGGCTGCTGCAGACGGTGGTCGAGGTGGCGGCCGAAAAGAACTCCACTCTGGTCATGCCGTTCCCGGTGGAGCTGCTGCGGTACTTCGACCGGGCGGCGCAGCAGTTCGGGAAGGACAGCGGCGCAACGGCAGCCGTCCCGGCCCCGCAGGGTGACACGGTGGCTCCGGCCCCGCACGGAGAGGCAGTGGTTCCGGCCCCGCACGGAGAGGCGGCGCCCGACCCTCGCGCGTGACGCCGTCAGGGGCCCGTCAGGGTTGTCCGTCCCGGCGTCAGGGAGTTGCCAACACGGCATGGACCCCCGCGTCCTCGGGTCTTCCATGGGGGCAGGAAGCCGACGTGACGCGAGGAGTGGCGGAGTGACGGAGCGAGCCGTTGGGCGGCATGTGGTGGCCGGTGTGAGTGGCTCGCTGGGCAGCCTGACGGCGCTGCACCGGGCCGCGGCCGAGGCCCGGCGCACCGATGCCGCCCTGCGGGCCGTGCTGGCCTGGTCGCCTCCCGGCGGCGAACTCGGGCACCGTGGTCCGCCGAGCCCCCTCCTGCTGGCCGAGTGCCGTCGGGTGGCGGGAGAGCGGCTGCTCCAGGCGTTGGACACGGCGTTCGGTCCCGCCGGGCCCGGGGTGCCGATGGAAGGTCTGGTCGTACGGGGCATACCGGGCGCCGCGCTGATCGCCTCCGCGAACAGCCCCGATGACCTGCTGGTGATCGGGGCCGGGGCGCGCGGCCTGCTGCGGAGGGCTCTGCACCCCTCGGTCGCCAGGTACTGTCTCGCGCACGCCGCCTGCCCCGTGCTCGCCGTGCCGCCCTCACCGCTGCAGGAAGACATCGACGCCGTCCAGCGGCGCATTGTCTGGCACATGCCTCTGGATACACGGGAATTGGCGGACTGATCCTCCGACGGATCACTTCGTGCCACCCGGGAGAAATTCCACCTCTCTCAACCTTGTATGCCGATCACCCGCCCGACGGCGCCTCTCGCGGAACTCGACCGCACACCCCTGGACCATCCGTCGAAGACCTTTGGCGAAATGGTCCCTACTCACGGTCAGGAAGCTGTCAGAAGGTCGTAAATTCGGGCACAACGGCCCGATTGGCGTATCGAAGGCACTTAGACTCTGAACGCCGCTCAAAGACCGCGGACGTCCACGGCCTGACCGTGCCAAAGGCCCGGTCACGCTTTTCGCGGCGGAAACGCGGCGGCGTCTCCTCCGCACCGCGTCCGCGCACGGCCTTTCCGGTACCGGGGCCCCGGTACCGGAAAGGCTCAGCGGCACCTGCTTTCCGAATGCCCCGGTGCTCGCGCTGTGCGGGAGGCCGGGCGGCCCTCCGGAAGGTCTTGCGCGATGTTTCCCCCCGTCCCCCGACAGGCCCATGCCGTTCCGGCCCCTCGCGGCCCACTGCCGACGAATCCCGAGGGCCCGAGGCCGCCGCGGCCCCCGCACCGGGAGCCCCGCCGACCGGGAGCTCCGGCCGGCGCTCCGCTGCTGTGCGCCGCCGCCCAACGCCGAGGAGGCGCAGGCCGCGACCGACCGGCTGATCGCCTCCGCCGGCATCAGCGAGTCACAACTGTGCTCCTACGCCGCCGACTTCGCCCACTTCGACGAGGTGAAGGCGATGGCCCGGCGGGTCGTCGAGACCCACCCGCACCTGGATGTGCTGGTCAACAACGCGGGCATGGCGGCGCCCGAGCGGCACACGGTCACCGCCGACGGCAACGAGATCGCCTTTCAGGTGAACTTCCTCGCGCACTACCTCCTCACCGACCTCCTGGAGCCCGCGCTGACGAGCGACCCGGGAGGCCGCGTGGTCAACGTGTCGTCGGCGCTGCACCGCACCGGGTCCATCCAGTGGAGCGACCCCAACCGCGCCCGCCGCTACTCGCGGCTCGCCACCTATGCGCAGTCGCAGCTGGCCCTCACCGTCTTCGCTTCCGACCCGCGCGTCACCGCCGTCTCCCTCCACCCCGGAATCTGCGAGACCGGACTGCTCTCCCTCTACGGCCACCACGGGGCCACCGCCGCCGAGGGTGCAGCCCACGTGGTGCGGCTCTGCGACCCGGCCGTCGAGATCGTCAACGGTGCCTACTACGACCGTGACGAGCGCGTCGCCCCTGCGCCTCCGGCCACCGAGGAACGCACCGTCCAGCGCCTCAACAAGCTCGCCACCGCCCTCACCAGCCACACCGCCTGAAGGATCACCGCATATGGCGAAACGCGCCCGCAAGAAGAAGGCCCGCCGCAGGAACAAGGCCAACCACGGCAGCAGGGCCGCGAACTAGCGGCTGAATCCGCCCCGGGGGTGGCCTGTACCCGCCGTACAGGCCACCCCTTCCCTGTACGTCCGGCTCCCGGAGGGAACCGCCATGATCGAACTTCCGCCGCACCAACTCCCCGCCCACTCCCGCTGGTTCCCTGCCGCGGCGCCGGGACCGGCAGCCCTTGCCGAACACGTCCTGACCGCCGGGACCGGCCGCTTCTGGGCGGACCGCGCGGTCCAGCCGCGCGCGATCGCCGTCGACTGCGCCGCCCATGTGCTGCTGCGCGGCGATCCCGGCGCACTCACCCCGGCAGATCTCGCGCCGCTCGCTTCGCGCTACATCGAGGCGCCCACCCGGTTCCTTCCCGTTCTCGGTGCCGCGTTCGACCGGATCATGCCGTGGGAGCGCATGATCTACGTACGTCAGGAGGAGCCGACGTCGCTTCCGCGCGCCCCCAAGGGTGTGACCGTACGCCCTATCACCGCCGCCGATTCCGGAGCACTCGGCGCACTCGGTCCGGGTTCCTCCTGGATATCGGACAGCTGGGGCGGACCGGCCGGGCTCGCCGCTTCCGGGTACGCCTGGGGCGCATTCCGCAAGGACGAAGCCCTCGCCGTGGCCTGCACCTATTTTCTCGGCAGCGCGTACGAGGACGTCGCGGTCCTCACCGCCCCCGACCACCGGCGCCGGCAGCTCGCCCTCACCTGCGTGACCAAGCTCTGCACCGACATCGCGGCACGCGGCCACACCCCGAGCTGGAGCTGCTCCCGCCACAACAGGGCCAGCCGGCTGCTCGCCTGGAGCGCAGGTTTCCGCCTGGTGCGTGAGTACATCCACCATGCCACCGGTGTCGCGGCCGTCCACGGAATGCCGGGGACGAGAATCCCCGCATGATGCGAGGCCACATGCCCTCCGTGCGGGTCGTGTACGGCCGCCGCGAACGGTCCGTACGCAGCCCGTCCACATCCTGACGCGCGGGGGCGCGCCGCGCTCGTCCGGAGCACCGGGCCTGCGAAGTACTCCGTCAGCACAGAGGGCCCGGACCGCCGTCGGCCCGCCCGGCGCCCGGCTCGTCCGGCGCGGGCCGTGCCGGATGGGGCTGAACACCCGTCATCAGGATGTCCAGACCCTGTCTGGTCGTCGCCAGGACCACGCGGTCGCCGGCCCGCAGGACGCGGCCGTGCGGCGGGCGCCAGTCGAAGCCCGTGCGGGACGGGATCCAGAGCCCGCCGAGCGTGTCGGTGGAGGACGACGAGGACGGCACGGACGTGGCCGCGGTCTCCCCCGGGCCTCCTGCCGCACCCACGGCCAGCACCCGCCATTCGTTCTGCCTGAACGCCTCGTGTATCGAGAAGCCCTCCAGCTCGGGGTGGCCGCCCACGTCCACCACCGTGAAGAGCAGCACGCCGCGCTCGACCGGCATCACGCCCAGCACATGGCGGCCCATCATGGCTGCCGCGAAGGACGGTGCGGCCAGCGCGGAGACGCTTCGGCTGCGCGTGAGGGCGTGCGGGTAGGAGGCGCGCATCGTGCGGGACACGGTGGCGGCGAAGTCGTCGTCGTACAGCCGTATGACGATTCGAACGTCCGGGTTCGCTTCGCGGGCGGCCATCGCCAGGTCCAGGTTGGCGCTGTCGTCTCTGGTGAGGACGAGCAGGGACTTGGCGACGGCGATGCGGGCGAGGTCGAGTACCCCCGGTGTGGTGGCGTCCTCCAGGAGCAGCGGGACGCCCAGTTCGCGGGCGAGCGCGACACCGCGGGCGTGCGGGTCGCGTTCGACGACGACCACGCGGTGCTGGGTCCTGCCCAGCCGGGCGAGCACCCGCGTACCGACCTTTCCGAGGCCGACGAGCACGATGTGGTCGCCGAGTTCCTCGGTCGGCGGGTGGTTCGCGGAGGCCGACCGGAACGCCTCCGTGGCATTCATGGCGGCGGCCACCACCAGCGGTAGCACGGCCAGCCCGACGAATCCGGCGATGAGCTGGAGCACCCGGCGCGCGGGTTCCTCGTCGGTCGCCGGATCGCCCATGGTGAAGATGTCCAGCAGCGGCAGATACACCGCCTTCCAGAGCGGTACGCCGTCCACCAGCACCAGGGTGGCCAGCGACAGCAGGATCACGACGGCGGCCAGCAGCCCGAAGACGGACATCACTTCGCGCGATACGAAGACCTTCCACGGGAGATGGGTGAGTCGGTCGCGCAGCCAGCCGCCGACCGTGTGCGTGTCGGCCGGGGCCTCCTGGGCGTGGTCGTGGGTGACCTCCTCCAGCATCAGCCGGCCGTGGGTGAACTGGCGGTGGTAGGAGGTGATGGTGTCCGGCAGCAGCTGGGTGCCGTCGGCGCCGGGGGTCTCGGCGCTGTCCTGGCTGCGCGGATCGTCACGGTGGGCGCCGGACAGCACGGCAAGCGTGGCGAGGTCGGAAGCGTGCGGCGGGGTGCCGGCCGGGCGGACGGCGCCCCGGAAGACCTTGCCCTCGACCTGAAGGGTGTGGCCCTGTCCCAGCGCGGCAGCGGCGACGAGTTCGGGGACGGCGGTGTCGGCGTCGGAGAGCACCGTGGTGGACGCGTCGACGAACCCGGCGTCACTGTCCGGCTGCTCCCGGGCACTGACGGCTCGGTCCAGAAGCTGTTCCAGGTGGCGGCCGCGCTCACGGTTGTACATGCGGATGACCAGCCGGATGGCGGGGTTGAGGCTACGGGCTAGGAGCGCGGCCATCATGTTGGTCTGGTCGTCGCCGTAGGTGAGAGCGAGGGCTGCGGCCTGCTCGACCCCTGCCGCCCGAAGGGTCTGCTCGTCCGGCCGGGCCGAGATCAGCAGCGCCACGGGCGAGTTGGGGTCGCGGTGCAGTGCGTCGATCTCGCCTCCGTGCTCGCCCCCGCGCGACGGCAGTACGACGGTGACGTTCTCGCCGCACACGGCGTCCAGCTCGACGGCGAGCCGACGGGCGAGGCCGTCGTCCCCGCAGATCACCATGTGCTGCGATCGCAGGTCAACCCGTGTCGAGGAATGGGGAGTCGAGGTCATACTCTCTGGACCGCCGAAAGGGCATCGCCGGTTTCCCGGGGTGCACCGGTTCACCGTCAAGGTTCCGTATGCAGCCTGGAGACGGCCAAAGGCCTTACGCCCGCGTGATGTTAACCGGACCTCCCCGCGCCGGGGCCTCAGCCCGAGCACGGTCAGCGCGGCAGCGAGCAGCAGCGCATCGCGCGTCGCAGGTGTCCGTAGCCCAGACGATGCAGTGACGCTCGTACATGGCTTCCGCCTCGACCGTCCTCTCGCCCCCTGGCACAGGGGTGTCTCACCGGTCGCGCCACTCGTCGGCACCGGGTTCGACGAGTCCGACGAGCTCCCGGGGTTCGGCAGCGGGAAGGGACAGGACCATGGTCAGACCGCCTCCCGGGGTGTCCTCGGGGGTCAGATTGCCCGCCATCGCCTCGGTGAGCCCGCGGGCCAGCGCGAGCCCGAGCCCGACGCCGGTGGTGTTGTCGGTGTCGCCCATCCGCTGGAAGGGGGCGAAGGCGGTTTCGCGGTCGGCGGCGGGGAGACCCGGACCTCGGTCGATCACCCGGAACTCGACGCGGTCGGCGAGCGCGCTGGCCGTCAGCAGGACGCTCTCCCCGCGCGGACTGTAACGGGCTGCGTTGCTCAGGAGGTTGGCCACCACCCGCTCCAGCAGAGGCGGGTCGGCCATGACGGCCGGTCCGTACGCCTGGCTCTGCACGTCGATGGCCGGCCCGTCGGCCGGAAGCGACTCCAGGGCCGTCGGCAGCACTTCCTGCAGTGCGGTGGCGCGCAGGCTGAGCGTCAAGGCACCCGCCTGCAGACGGCTCATGTCGAGAAGGTTCTCGATGAGCCGGTTCAGCCGGGACATCGACTCCTCGGCGGTGGCGAGGAGTTCGTCGCGGTCCTCATCACTGAAGTCGACGTCGCGGCTGCGCAGCGAGCTGACGGCGGCCCATCCGGCGGCCAGCGGGGTGCGCAGGTCGTGGCTGACGGCGGCGAGCAGGGCGGTACGCATCCGGTCGGCGGCCTTGACAGGTTCGATCTCGGCCGCGGCCTCGACGAGCCGGGCACGCTCGACGGCAGCAGTGACATGTGCGGCGAACGCGGTGAGGACCCGGCGGTCGGAGGCGGACAGTACACGCCCGCGCAGCACCAGGTACGCGTCGTGCGCCACCGGCACCTGTACGACGGGGCCACCGGAGCCCTCGGCACCGCCCGTCACGGCCGGTCCGTCCGCCACCGGTTCGTCGACCAGCTCCGCGGAGTCCATCCCGAAGGTCTCCCGCGTACGTTCCAGCAGCGCCGGAACCGCCTGGTCGCCCCGGACGATGGAGCCGGCCAGTGAGGACAGTGTCTCCGCCTCGGCCGTGGCGCGGACCGAGCGACGCGAGAGCCGCAGCGACCGGTCCACGACGGCGGCCACCGTGCCCGCCACCACGGCGAACACCACGGTGGCGAGCACACTGTTGAGGGTGGTGAGGGTGAACCGGCCGACCGGCGGGATGAACCAGTAATTGAGCAGCAGCGACGCCGTCACCGATGCGACCAGCGCCGACACGACCCCGCCCACACAGGCCACGCCGACCACGGCGAGCAGGAACAGCAGCGCCTCGCTCGTCAGGTTGAGACTTCCCCGCATGTGGTCCAGCAGGAAGGTGAGGGCGACCGGGAGGACGAGGCCCGCCACCGGGCCCGCGATGAGCCGGGAGGTCGGCAGCGTTCGGCGGCGTGAGGGCAGCAGCCGTCCCCGTCCGGCCCGTTCGTGCGAGACCATGTGCACGTCGATGTCGCCGGACATGGCCACGACCGTCTCTCCGATGCCGCGTCCGGTGACGAACCGCTCCAGGCGTCCGCGGCTGCTGGAGCCGATGACGAGCTGGGTCGCGTTCTCGGCACGGGCGAACTCCAGCAGCGAGGTGGGGATGTCGGCACCGACCACCGAGTGGTAGCTGCCGCCGAGGCTCTCGACCAGCGTGCGCTGCCGGGCGAGCGCCGCCGACGACGCTCCGGCGGCAAGCCCGTCGCTGCGGGCGATGTGCACGGTGAGCAGATCTCCGCCGGTCAGCGGCGTCTCCCCGGTTCCCCCGGGGTGAGGAGCATGGGAACGGTCCGCGATCCTGGCCGCCCTGCGGATGATCGTGTCGCCCTCCGGTCCGCCCGACAGCGCCACCACGACCCGCTCGCGGGCCTCCCAGACACGGTCGATGCCGTGCTCGGAGCGGTAGTTCTGCAGCGCCTCGTCGACCCGGCCCGCCAGCCACAGCAGGGCCAGTTCCCTCAGGGCGGTGAGGTTTCCCACCCGGAAATAGTTGGCCAGTGCCGCGTCGACCTTCTCGGGGGCGTAGATGTTGCCGTGGGCCATCCGGCGGCGCAGCGCTTCGGCGGACATGTCCACCAGCTCGATCTGGTGTGCCCTGCGGACCATGTCGTCGGGGACGGTCTCCCGCTGCGGCACCCTGGTGATCTTCTCGACGACGTCGTTGAGGGATTCCAAGTGCTGGATGTTGACGGCGGAGACGACGTCGATCCCGGCGGCGAGAAGTTCCTCGATGTCCTGCCAGCGCTTGGCGTGGCGCCCGCCGGGCACGTTGCTGTGGGGCAGTTCGTCGACGAGTGCCACCTCGGGCCGCCGGGCCAGGACCGCATCGAGGTCCATTTCCTCGAACTGCACGCCACGGTACGTACGTCGGGCACGGGGCAGGATCTCGAGGCCCTCGCACTTCGCCTCGGTGTACCGGCGTCGGTGGCACTCGACGAACGCCACCACCACGTCGGTGCCGCGCTCGGCCCGGCGTCGCCCCTCGTCGAGCATCCGGTAGGTCTTGCCCACCCCTGGTGCGGCGCCGAGGAAGACCTTCAGCCTCCCGGGCCGCCGGGGCTGTCGGGCCACTGCGGGCGGGACAACCGGTTCCACCACTGCACGCGCCTCCTCACGCCGAACGCGCACCCTGGATCGCTGGGTCCGGCCACGACGCCGGGGCACGCTGTGTGCTCACGATCATCATCGGCCGGGGACGGCCGGATCGCGGCCGAGCTCGAGGACATTGACGCGGTTCTGACCCGGCGGCCCGGCAACCCGCCCCTGCTCGCGCCGGCGGCCCGATTCCCCGGCTGGTCCCCAGGCGGTCCGCACACCGCGACAAGCCGAGTGAGCCGCCCGTCCGCATGCCCCGGCGAGGCAGTCTCCCGACCTCAACTCGACCTGTTCCAGAGGAGTTTCGTGGAAGAAGTCGAACTCCGGAACACCCAACCGCATCGCTGTGGCCAGCGGCCGGGTGCCGGCCCCACCCGCCCCGGCCTACGATCGCCCGGTCTTTAACGTCCCCTTGATGAGCCACCTGCGGACAGGGTGAAAGCGGTGTACCGGGAAGTCTGGTCGGCGTGACGGGCCGTGCGGTCCGATCTCGACACGGGGGGCGGCATGCCCTCGCCCCGGTGGTACGCCGCTCCGGCATCGCACTCGAACCCGACCACACCGAGCGCGAGGAGGCTGCCGCCCGGCTGAAGCTCGCGCACGCGGGGCTGCGGCGCCTGGACGAACTGTCGGAGCTCGAAGCCGTACCCGAGGTGGTGCTGGACCGCCTCCACCGCGCCCTTCAGGCCCGCCTGGAGCACGCCCGGGACCGGCTCGGCGACGAGTCTCCCGGCGAGTCCTCCGACCATGTCCACCGGCAACTGCGCCGCGATCTGATTCTGAAGGAGTCCGCCGAACTCCAGCGCCTCTACGACGACCGTGGGATAAGCGACACCACCCGTCGCCGGCTCCAGCGCTCCCTGGACCTGGAGGAGGCACGGCCGGGCGACGCCTGAGGGCGCGGTGTTCCGGATCGCCGCGCACCCCTGGTCCCCTGCAGGCGTCCTCCGTCGTGCAGCCTCCTGACCACGCACGCGCCGGTGAACCGTCATTCCCGCATCAAGACACGCCCGTACCCCGTCAGCGGTCCGTCAAGGTCCCGGACGGGGCCGACGACGGTGCCTACCGTCGCTCTCATGGGACGACGGACCACCCGCTTCGCGACGGAGCATCAGGGGACACCTGCGCGGCCGGCCGGGCCATCCGCGTACGACGCCGACTGGGCACGGGGCGCCCGGTCCGCCATCGGCTTCGCCGCGCTGCTCCTCGGGCTGCTGGTGACGATCGACGCGGTGGCGGGCAGGTTCTCCGTCCCGCGTGCCGCGATGTGGGCTGCTCTCGCTGCGGTGCTGTTCGTGGTGCTGTGGCCGGACCGGGTCCGCGTGTGTGCGGGTGTGCTCGTCTCGCACGGGCTGCTGCGTCGCAGGGTCGTACACACCGACCGGCTCGTCTCGGTGCGCTGGTCCGACGGGATCGCACAGCGCCTGGTGCTGCGCGACGCCGAGGGCGGCCGTGCCGAGATCGACCCGAACGTCCTGGTGTCCCATCCGCAGCTGTGGCACATCCTGTACGCGGACGCCCGGACGAGTATCGAGCGCGGAATGCTGTGCTGCGGGGAGACCGCACTGCGGCAGCTCGCGGCGCGGGTCGACCGCCGGACGGTCCGCGTCGTCAGGACCTCCGGCCCGGGGTGACCCCACACGGTCACGCCGGCGGGCGATGCAGCGCCAGGAGCGCCTGGTCGTCGTGGTTCCTGCCGCCCGAGTGGCGTCGTACGTCACGGATCAGTGTGTCGAGGGTCTGCGACGGCGTGGCGGATGGTCCTCCCCCCGCGCAGCGCCGGAGCAGGACGGGCAGTCGGGCGGCGGCGTCGTAGAACGTGCCGTCGGCGTCCCTGGACTCGGTGATGCCGTCCGTGTAGCAGAGCAGGGTCGATCCGGGCGGGAACGCGAAGGTGTCGACCGTGAGGGCCCAGTCGCCCAGCGTGATCATCCCCAGTGGCGGCGCCTCCTCCGTCGGTTCGAGGACGGTGGCCGCCCCCTGTGCGTCGAGGAGCAGCGGCGGCGGATGGCCCCGGTTCACCATCCGTACGACGTTCAGGTCGGCGGAGAACTCCGCCAGCAGAGCCGTGGTGAAACCCTCGTGCTGCTCCAGGCCCCCGCGCCGTCCTCCCTCGCGCAGCAGCGCCCTTTCCAGCGCGAGCACGAGCCGGCCGAGGTCCTCGGCCTCGTCGGCGGCGTACCGGAAGGCGCCGATGTCCGCGCAGACCGCGTTCACCGCGCTCAGTCCCTTGCCCCGCACGTCCCCGACCATGAGGCGGGTGCCGTGCGGGGTGCTCTGTACCACGTACAGATCCCCACCGATCATGGCCTCGTTCTCGGCGGGCACGTAGCGGGCGGCGATCTCCAGTCCGTCGAGCCGTGACGGCGGCCGGGGCAGCACGGCACGCTGCGCCACGGCCGCGACGTGGAGCGCGCGTCTGGTCCTGGCGTGCTGACGGTGCAGGCTGCGGTTGATGAGCACGGCAAGCACCGTGACGGCCAGCAGCGTGATCTGGTTGGCGACGCCGCGGTGCCATCCGAAGGTGCCGTCCACCCACGCAAGACCGGCGTGCACCGCCATCGACGCCATTCCCACCGCGACGATAGTGCCGGGCGTCAGCATCGCAGCGGCCGAGACCGGCGCGGTCATCAGGAGCGGAGCAGACGTCACCTCCCTCGGCGTCGCCAGGTCGACCGCGACGGCCAGCACGATGACACCGACGGGGATCCACAGGGCTCTGCTCAGCTGCGCCACTCCCCCACGCTCCACGCAGGGCGCTCGCGCCGCATCCGGGGCGACCCGAAATGTGTACGCGCCTCTGACATGCCGTGTCCGGCGAACCATGCGGATGCGAAGTGCGGCACAAGTGGCGACGCTGGAGGGGTCAGGGTGAACGCACCCGAGGAGGACCCATGTCCATGATGGACAAGCTCAAGCACATGCTGAAGGGCCACGAGCAGCAGGCAGGGAAGGGGGTCGACAAGGCGGGTGACGCCATCGACGCCAGGACCCAGGGCAAACACGCCGGTCAGGTCGACGCCGCCCAGGACAGGCTCAAGGACCAGCTCGGTACGGACCGGCCGCCGGACAGGCCACAGGACCGCCCGTGACCGGTGAACAGGCCGCTGCCGCCCCGTACGCCCGTGCCGTGGGCGTACGGGGCGGCCGGCCGTCGGTGACGAGCCTGGTCGTGTTCCGCACGGAGGCGGCCGCCCGCAGCGTGGCCTGAGCAGGACGGGAACGCCCGGTGACGGTCGGCGGACGGCGCTCCCTTCAGCAGATCCGGGGCAGCTGCTCACCGATCGGCAGGTCGACCACGCGCGTCCCGCCGAGCCCGGTGCGGGCCACGACCATGCCGGGGTGCGCCGCCACGGCCTCCCCGATCACGGTCGCCTCCGCTCCCAGCGGATGTGCCCGCATCGCTTCCAGGACGGAGTCCGCGTGCTCACGGGGGACGAAGGCGACCAGTTTGCCCTCGTTGGCGACGTACATCGGGTCCAGACCCAGGATGGCGCAGGCGTTGGCCACGGCGGGCGGGACCGGGATGTCGCGTTCCTGGACGACGACACCGGTACCGGATGCCACCGCGATCTCATTGAGTGCCGCGGCGAGCCCGCCACGTGTGGGATCGCGCAGCACATGCAGGTCGGGGGTGACCGCGAGCATGGTCTCCACCAGCCCGCCCAGAGCCGCGCAGTCGCTCTCGATCTCCACGCCGAACTCCAGGCCCTCGCGCACACTCATGATCGCCACGCCGTGCACGCCGATCGGACCGCTGACGATCACTGCGTCACCGGGGACCACCCGCTGCGGGCGCAGGTCGACGCCGGCCGGTACGAGGCCGATCCCGGCGGTGTTGATGTAGATGCCGTCGCCGTGTCCGGCCTCCACGACCTTGGTGTCACCGGTCACGACCTCGACGCCGGCGGCGCGCGCGGCTGCGCCCAGTGCGTGGGCCACGCGTGCGACCACCGGGACCTCGACGCCCTCCTCCAGGATGAAACCGCAGGAGAGGTAGGCGGCCCGGGCGCCGCTCATGGCCAGGTCGTTGACCGTGCCGTTGACCGCGAGGTCGCCGATGCTGCCGCCGGGGAAGAACAGCGGCCGCACGACGAACGAGTCGGTGGAGAAGGCCAGCCGGGCACCACCCAGCGGCACCACGGCGGAGTCGGTCAGTTGCGCGAGCACGTCGCCGCCGAAGGCGGGCGCGAAGACGTGCTGGACCAGTTCGGCCGAGAGTGCCCCGCCGCCACCGTGGCCCATCACCACCCGCGGCTGGTCGCGCAGCGGCGCCGGACAGGTCCATGCCGTGAGGTCGAGGACGGGGGACTCGGCGGGGACGACGGCCGGCGTGGTCACGGCGGTGTTCCGTGCTTCTGCGGTCTCAGGCAACGGGGCTCGCCTCCCTGGGGGCGGTCGGAATGTCGAGGCGCCGGTAGAGGTAGTAGGCGGCGCATGCGCCCTCGCTGGAGACCATGGTGGCCCCGAGCGGGTTGCGCGGGGTGCAGGTGGTGCCGAACGCCTCGCACTCGTGGGGTTTCAGCAGCCCTTGCAGGACTTCGCCGCTGCGGCATGCGGCGGGTTCCTTCGTGTCGATGCCGGTGACGGAGAAGCGGTACTCGGCGTCGTAGTCGCGGTAGCGGGTGGAGAGCCGCCAGCCGCTGTCGGGGATGGTGCCGATGCCGCGCCAGGCGCGGTCGGTGACTTCGAAGACGTCCTCCAGCATGGCGAGCGCCGCCGGGTTCCCCTCCGGGCGCACGGCACGCGGGTAGGCGTTGTCCACCGTGTGCTCGCCGCGCTCCAGTTGCAGAACGGTTCGCCGGACGCCTTCGAGGATGTCCAGCGGTTCGAACCCGGTGACCACGATGGGCACCCGGAACCGTTCTGCCAGCTCGGGGTACTCCCGCACACCCATCACGCTGCACACATGGCCCGCGGCGAGGAACCCCTGCACCCGGCAGGCCGGCGACTGCATGATCGCCTCGATGGCCGGGGGGACCCTCACATGGGACACCAGCAGGCTGAAGTTCGAGATGCCCAGCCGCCGCGCCTGATACACCGTCATGGCGTTGGGCGGTGCGGTGGTCTCGAACCCGATCCCGAAGAAGACCACCTCGCGGCCGGGGTTCTGCTGGGCGATCCTCAGTGCGTCGAGCGGCGAGTACACGACCCGCACGTCGCCGCCCTCGCTGCGGACCCGGAACAGGTCGCGGCCGGTTCCGGGGACCCGGAGCATGTCCCCGAACGAGCAGAAGATCACCTCGGGGCGGGAGGCGATCTCCAGCGCCTTGTCGATGACCTCCAGCGGCGTCACGCAGACGGGGCAGCCCGGACCGTGGATCAGTTCGATCTGTTCCGGCAGGAGTTGGTCGATGCCGTGTCTGATGATGGTGTGCGTCTGTCCGCCGCAGACCTCCATCAGCGCCCACGGCCGGGTCACCGTCGCATGGATGTCGTCGAGCAGCCGACGCGCCAGGTCGGGGTTCTGGAACTCTTCGATGTACTTCACTGCTGTACCTCCTCCGGTACGTCCGCGCCGGCGGTCCTCGACGGCCCGCCGGCCTCTGCGGCTAGTTCCCACGGGTCTCCGAACTCCTCCTGGAGCAGACCGAGTTCGGTGAAGAGTTCGAGCGTCCGGCGGGCCGACTCCTCGTCCAGTCGCTGCAGGGCGAACCCCACGTGGACGATGGCGTACTCGCCGACCCGCAGGTCCGGCAGGTATTCCAGGCACACTTCCTTGACCACGCCGCCGAAGTCGACGGTGGCCATCCGGGTGCCGTCACGCTCCTCGATGTCCAACACTCTGCCGGGTACCGCCAGACACATGGCTGCTCCTTGTTGTGGGGGCTCTGCCCGGCCCTGCCGGGCGGGGCGTCAGTCGACGACGGCGCCCGTGCGCGCAGCTCCGGCGCGGGCGGCCACCATGAGCTGGCCGAGCGCCAGTCCGCCGTCGTTCGGGGGTACCTGCCGGTGACGCAGGACGGTGAAGCCGTTCCCGCTCAGCTTCCGGGCGCACAGGCAGGAGAGCAGGATGTTGGCGAACACCCCTCCGGTCAGGGCGACTTCGTGCAACCCGTGCTGCTCGCGGGCGGCGATGCACACCTGGAGGACGAGGTCCGCGACGGCCGCGTGGAAGCGCGCGGCGACGAGCGCCGGCGCGGTACCTGCGCGCACCTCGTCGACGACGGCTGCCAGGACCGGCGACGGATCCATGACCAGCGGCTGCCCGTCGCCCGTGGCCGCGGGGCGCAGGGCGAAGCGGTAACAGGGCCCGGGACCGTCGGCAGCGCCGGCCGCGGCTGCCTCCAGCTCGACGGCGGCCTGGGCCTCGTACCCGGACCGGTGGCAGACGCCCGCGAGCGAGGAGACGGCGTCGAACAGCCGGCCCATGCTGGACGTGGGGACGCAGTTGAGGTTGCGCTCCAACTGGCGGAGCAGCACGCGCCGTTCGTCCGGCGCACAGACCGCCGCGCACGGCAGGTCGTCCGTGGGGGCGATGCCTGCCGCGTACAGATGGGCCAGTGCCATCCGGTAGGGGCGGCGTACGGCGGCGTCGCCGCCGGGCAGCGGGACGTAGGCAAGGTGCGCGAAGCGGTGGTACGCGTCGTAGTCGGCGAGCAGGATCTCGCCGCCCCACACCGCCCCGTCGTCCCCGTAGCCGGTGCCGTCGAACGCAACACCGATCACCCGGCGGCTGCCGTCCCGGCCGTGCTCGGCAAGCGCGGCGGCGATGTGGGCGTGGTGGTGCTGGACGCGCACCACCGGCCGGCCGTCGGCCGCGCGCGAGGCCCACTGGCCGCTGCGGTAGCCGGGGTGCCGGTCGGTGGCCAGGAGGCCGGGCCGCACGCCGGTGAGGGTCTCCAGGTGCTGTTCGGCGCGTGCGAAGGCCTGCTGCGTGGCCAGGTCGTCCATGTCGCCGACATGGGCCGAGAGCCAGGCCCTGCGCTCCTCGGCGAGGCAGAAGGTGTTCTTCAGGTCGCCGCCGGTGGCGAGGGTCGCCGGCACCGAGTACGGCAGGACGATGGGCAGCGGGGCGTATCCGCGTGAGCGGCGTACGATCAGCGGCTCCCCGTCGCAGATACGGACCACGGAGTCGTCGCACGGCACATGGATCGGGCGGTCGTGCGTGAGCCAGCCGTCGGCCAGACGGTCCAGCCGCTCCAGCGCCTCGTCGTCGTCCGTGACGATCGGCTCGCCGGCCACGTTGCCGCTGGTCATGACGAGCAGGCGCGGTCCCGGCGGGTCGCCGGGCAGACCGAGCAGCAGGTGGTGCAGCGGGGTGTACGGGAGCATCACGCCGAGGTCGGGGCTGCCCGGGGCAACCGCGTCGGACGGCCACGGGGCGCCGGGACCGGGGCGCGCGCCGGCGCGGCGTCGCACCAGGACGACGGGACGGACCTCGCCGGTGAGCAGGGCCCGCTCCTCGCCGTCCAGGTGGACGAGGTGCGCGACGTCGTCGACGTGCCGGGCCATGATGGCGAACGGCTTGTCCCCACGGGCCTTGCGGCGGCGCAGCAGGGCCACCGCGTCGGGGTTCTCGGCGTCGCATGCGAGGTGGTAGCCGCCGAGCCCCTTGACCGCGAGTACCGCACCCTCGGACAGCAGCCGGCGGGCCTGCGCCACCGGGTCGCTTCCGGATGCGTACTGCGGGGGCAGCGAGCGGTCCGCCGGCCGCAGGAGCAGACGCAGCCGGGGGCCGCAGGCGGGGCAGGCGACCGGCTGGGCGTGGAAGCGCCGGTCGGCGGGGTCGGTGTACTCGTGGGCGCAGTCCGCGCACATCGGGAAGCCGGCCATGGTCGTGTGGGCACGGTCGTACGGCACTCCGGTGACGATGGTGAACCGGGGCCCGCAGTGTGTGCAGGTGATGAACGGGTGGCGGTGGCGCCGGTCGGCCGGGTCGGCGAGTTCAGCGAGGCAGTCGGCGCAGGTCGCCACGTCCGGAGGGACCAGTGTGCGGGCCGGTCCGCCGGGCAGGGAGGCCACGATGCTGAAGCGGGACCCGCCCGCGGCGGGGACCTCGGTGTGGTCGACGGAGTCCACCTGGGCGAGCGGTGGTGCGTCGGCGGCGATCCCGTCGCAGAACAGCGCCACGGCGGCCGGGGCGCCTTCGACCTCGGCGACGACGCCTTCGGTGGTGTTGGTGACGTGTCCGGCCAGGCCGAGTCCGGTGGCGCGGGCGTACAGGTAGGGCCGGAAGCCGACGCCCTGTACGACACCTCGGACGACGACCCGCCTGCGCTGGACGGCTCCGGCGACGGCGGCGCCGGTCTGTGGGGTCGTCACGAGAGGTACTGCGCCCCGGACACGGGTTCGGTCGTCATGACGAGCGGCTCGTCGGGGTGCGTGTGCGTGTGGGGGCCGGTGTGCGGGTGCTCGTGCGTGCCGAGGTCCGAGTGCGTGTGCGTGAGGGTGTGCGTATGGGTGTGGGTGTGCGTGCCTCCGTGGTCGTGCGAACTGTGCGCGCCGTGGTCGTGCGGGGTGTGCGCGCCACGCGTGTACGTGTGCTGTCGGGCCATCACCGGGGTGTGGACCGGGGCACCCTCCCCGATGGCCAGGGCCCGGTCGAGCAGTGAGCCCACCCCCTGACCGCGGCGGGCGGCGGTCAGGAGGATTTCCACACCGGGGTTGACCTGCTGGACATGGGCGCGGAACGCGGCCTCGTCGAATTCGACGGCCTCTGCGATGTCGGTCTTGGTGACCACGACGAGATGGGCCAGTCCGAAGGCGGTCGGATACTTCAGCGGTTTGTCCTCGCCCTCGGTCACGGAGGCCAGGACCACCCTGAGCGTCTCCCCGAGGTCGTACGCCGCGGGGCAGACCAGGTTCCCGACGTTCTCCACGAAGAGGATCCGGGTCCCGTCCGGCAGCCAGTTGTCGAGGTGGCGGCCCAGCATCGCGGCCTCCAGGTGGCAGAGGCCGTCGGTGAGGACCTGCTTGACCGGAGCACCGGACCGGGCGAGGCGTGCGGCGTCGTTCTCGGTGGCGAGGTCGGCGGTGAGCGCGGCGACCGGAACGCCCCGCTCGCAGGCCAGGGCGAGTTCGCGTTCGAGCAGTTCGGTCTTGCCGCTGCCCGGACTGGAGAGCAGGTTGACGACGGTGGTGCCGCGCGCAGTGAGGCCGGCGCGCAGACTGTGGGCCGTCGCGTCGTTCTTGGCGAGTACCGCCTGCTGCAGGTCGACTTCACGGCACATCGTTCAGCACTCCTGGGAGATCGGTTCGCGAGCGGGTTCGGGGGCGGCGCCGTCCTCCCAGCGCACCCCGGCGATCTGCAGTTCGCGGCCGCAGAGCAGTTCCGCGGTCGCCTCACCGCAGGCCGGGCAGCTCAGTTGCGGTGGCATGCCGACCGCCCATTCGTCCGCGCACGGCGCACACCGCGCGCGGGCGGTCACGGATTCCACGATGAGTTCGGCGCCTTCCAGGACGGTTCCGGCGCAGGCGAGTCCGAAGGAGAAGGAGAGGGCGTCCGGGACGACTCCGGCCAGTTCACCCACCTGGAGCCGGACGCACGTGACCGCGGTCGCTCCGCCGGCCCGGGCGGCCTCGGCCACCTGGTCGACGACGGCCATGGCGATGGACATCTCGTGCATGGGGTTCTCCGTCCTGCCGTGCGTCATTACAGCGGCGGGCGATGCGGGCCGGCGGCCCGGCTCGCCGGTACCCGCACGGCACATGCACCATTCGGTGCAGCCGTGCGCCGGGGCGGGTGCGGGCGTGGTCACATGTTGCGCATCCGCAGATAGCGCCGGAAGTCGGGCAGGATCTGCACGGCGACGGCGGCGAGTGCGGCAGCGGCGAGACCGCAGACGAGGGTCTTCTTCATGGTGGTTGATTCCTTCGGGTCGGTTCGGGTCAGGACCGGGTGGCCGTCCGCCGGACGGCACCGGTGCGGTCTTCTTCTCGTACGAGATCCAGGACCATCCGTACTGCCGCCGGCACCGCGGCGGCCACGGGGGCGCTCAGCCCGATCCCCTCGTCGACGCTCTCGGGTTCGCAGCCGACGACGAGGATGCGCCCGGGCGGGACGGCGCCGGTGCCCGCGCACAGCGTGCCGAGCAGTGCCAGGACCGCGTCGGGGGTCATCCGGTGGCCGTCGAGCACGGCGCCGCCCGGCTCGGCGGCGGCGGGTTCACCGGCCTCGATCAGGTACAGCGTTCCGGGGACGCCGCCGCGCCGGGTGGCGTCGATCAGGACGAGCGTGTCGTATCCGTCGAGGAGCTCGTAGGCGAGGTGGACGCCCCGTACGCCGATGTCGACGGCCTCGACGTGATCGGGCAGTGCATGCGCGGACAGTGCGCGCACCGTCTCGACTCCGAAGCCGTCGTCGCCGAGGAAGATGTTCCCGATCCCGGCGACCAGAGTGCTCGGGCGCTGCGGCGCAAGGGTGTTCACGCGTCCTCCAGGGGAGCGATCTCGTCCGGCTGGAAGTACAGGAAGCGCCCCTGCTCACGGCGGATGTCCGCGCCCGGGTCGCCTTCGACGGTGACCGCGAGGTGCACTCCTCCGTCGACGTCGTGCAGCACCGCTTCGACCTGCGCGCTGCGGCCCTTGAGGAACAGGTCCTGGGCGTCGGTCCGCCGCAGCCCCGGTCGCAGAAGGACACGGCTGCCCACTCCCACGGACCGGCCGTCCACCAGGATCCGGTCGCGGGACGGGTCGGCGGTGTCCCCGCCCGCCGGGTCCCACCACGGGGTGTCGGGGCGGAGCACGCCGCGGGCGTCGACCAGGTCCACGCCGTCCGGCAGGGCGTCCGGCGGGTCGGGCGGGGGTGTGTCGGGTCCGGTGACCTCGCGCAGGGCCCGTACCGCTCCGTGCAGCCGCTCCAGCACCTCCGGGGGCATCGACTCGGCCAGGTCGATGACGGCGGCCGCCCGGGGATCGGTGCCGCGGGCCTCGCGCTTCTCCTGGTCGGTCAGGGCCGCCGTGCGCAGGGCGAGGATCTCGTCGATCTCGGTGGCGTCGTAGAGCGTTCCGGGGCTCTCGGGAGCGATGGCCGGGTGGTCCTCCAGGATGATCGGGGACGACAGGACCAGGTCCGCGCGATCCGGCTCGCCTGCGAGAACGGGCCAGGTGTGCAGGTTGCGGCAGGCCGCGACCGCGCCCTTCGCCCACTCCGGCGGGTCCGTCATCGACAGGAAGGATCCCGCGCTGAGACCCAGCAGGACATGGGTGGCGACGAGCGACCTCGCGAGTGCGGCGTCGCGGTCGGTGCCGGCCGGGTCCGGTGTCCAGGTGCTCGTGTTCTCGACCACCGCGGTGAGCCGCATGACCCGGTACGGGCCGTCGAGTTCGCGGACGGACAGCCGGACGACACCGCTGACCTCCTCGCAGCGGCGGACCAGGCGGCCCACCGTCCGCCCGTCGGCGTCCAGGACGGGTTCGGTCTCCTCGCGGGCGGCCCGGGTGAAGGGCACGGTGACGCCGTCCCCGGTCAGTTCGGCGACGTCCACGAGCACTTCGACCCGTTCCTCGGCGCCTTCGTCCCACGGGACGAGCACCCGGTCGGCGAGGTCGAGCCGGGTCACGGTCTCGAACGTGCCGTCTTCACGGGCCTGTTGGACGGTGCGTCGCTGAGCGTGCAGGAACCGGGCCTCGACGGCGAGGGCCGCGCCGGGCCTCGGCTCCATCAGGCACTCGGTGTGCTGGAACTCGTGCTCCTCGCGGTCGGCACCCCAGCCGGGCGGCACTAGCACCCCGAACTGCCAGCGCAGCCGGTTCTTGGCCGCGGAGGCCCGGTACGGGTACAGCACATACCCTTCGAAGAGAACGGTGTCGGCCACCTGCCGTGCGGCGGCGAACCGGGACTCCAGTGCGGGCGTGAGCAGGGATGCGGTCACGGCGCCGTCCTCTCGGTGACGCGGGGGAGCACGGCCCGGTGCGCGGGGCGTTCCGGCGGCGGTGGTTGCGTGACGTCCGCAAGTCCGAGCAGCGCCTGGACGGTTGCCTCCCAGGACGGCAGTGCCTGCCGCGAGCGGAAGGCCAGCAGTGCGTCCATGGTGTCGCGCGGCAGCCGGATCCAGCCGCAGCCCGGGAAGTGCTGCTCGACCATCTCCCGCCACACCTCCACCGGCATCCGGAAGGACGCCTCGCGGTCCCAGGGCACCGGCTCGACGTGGAAGCCGGCGTCCCCGGTGAAGGCGGTGCCGGAGAAGAGCAGGAGGAGCGGCACCTCACCGTCCCGGAGCGCGTCGAAGTACCGTGTCGCGGCGATGTCGAGGTCGTAGGTGCACGGCACCACCAGGTCCGTCTCGGTCTCGCCGGTGAAGGACGGGACCATGAGGGTCACCTGGGCGAACTGCAGGGGCTGGAGCGTGCTGCCCCAGCGTGAGCGGTCGCCGAACAGGTCGTGCAGTGCGTCGGCCTCGGCCGGCTCGTAACCCCGCCGGGCCGGTTCGATACGGATCTGGCAGCGCAGGGCGAGGGCGTGCACCCGGGCTTCCTCGGAAGCGGTGATGCGCAGCCTGAACACCAGGGTGGGTCCTGCCGCATACGGGTCGGCGCGGACTCCGGTGCACGTGAAGGCGAATTCCGTCATCCCGGCCGCCCCGTCCCCTGGGTCCGGGCACGTTCTTCGACATGGGCGAAGAACGCCTGGAGGTCGGCTCTGGCCTCGGCTCCGCCGTCGAAACCCTGCCACAGCAGGCGCATGCGTCCCACCAGCTCGTAACAGATGTCGATCGGCACGAGGTAGCACTCGGCCCGGCCCTCCGTGCGGCGCATCAGGAGTGCCTCGACGTCGGGTTCGAGCAGGGCGGCGAGGCTGCTGGCGCCGAGCACGGTCTGCCAGGTCTCCGGGTCGAGTTCGCTCTCGGTGGCTCCGGCCGGGCTCGGGTAGAGCGCGACCAGCCGGTCCAGTGCCGCGTTACGGAAGAAGAAGGCGACGCCGACCGGGATCTGCAGGCGCTCCCACGCGCCGTCGTCGAGACGGTGGTCCGCGTCGCACAGATAGCGGTCCGGGACGGTGCGGAAGCGTCCGCGGGCTGCGCCCTGCCGTTCGAAGAGCAGGGCGCACGGAATGCACGCGCAGGCGAGCGAACGCTTCTCGGTGTCGACGAGATGGCGGTGACCGCTCTCGGTGACCGGCACGCCGCACAGCTCGCAGCGCTCCTGCCGGGGTTCCGGCGGCCCGGCGAATCTGCGCAGGCCCCGGGGCCGGGAGACGGGGGCCGGACGCTCGGCCGGGGCCGCGCTCATGTCGTCTTCGCCGGGGCGCCGTGCCCGGCTCCGGCGGTTCCGGCGGGCGGGCGGGTGGCGATCTGCAGCAGGGGCGGCTCCCGGTCGGTGGCCGTGGACTCCATCTCCACGCGGTTCACTTCCGGTACGTAGCAGGCCAGCGCGTCCTCGACACTTCGCTGCGCCGCGGCGGGCGTGGCCGTGCAACCGCAGCCACCGCTGTCCGCGGACGAGGGCCGCAGCCGCAGAACACCGGTCTCCTCGTCGAAACCGACGACCTCGACGGGGTCGCGCACGGAGTCCAGGGCGCGTGCGATGCGGGTGCGGGTGTCCTCGGGGTGCAGATCGTGCAGGGCCAGCAGGCTCGACACGAGTTCGTCGTCGAGGAGTGCGGCGAAGGGGCCCTCGCCGGCTCCACCGTCCGCCGGCGCGCCGAGGCGGTCGACGATCCGGGCCAGACCGGCGCCGTAGAAGTCCATCAGGACCCGTACCAGTTCCTCGGCCGCGGCGCATACCTCCCGGTCGCCCGTGGTGGTCAGACGGTCGAGCAGTTCGTCGACCCGGTGCCCGGCTTCCACGGCGTCGAGGGCCCTCGGCGTCGCGACGGCCGGCGGGGCTGCGGCGCTCATCCGGCCAGTCCGCTCAGTCCGGTCGGCACGTGCATCTTCTCCACGGTCCTGCCGCCGCCGACGTACATGTGGACACCGCACGGCAGACAGGGGTCGAAGCTGCGCACGGCCCGCATGATGTCGATGCCCTTGAAGTTCTCCGGGGAGTTCTCCTCGAAGATCGGCGTGTTCTGCACCGCGTCCTCGTAGGGGCCGGGCGTGCCGAACGTGTCCCGGGTGCTGGCGTTCCACGGAGTGGGCGGATAGGGATGGTAGTTGGCGATCTTTCCGTCCCTGATCACCATGTGGTGCGAGAGCACGCCGCGCACGGCCTCGGTGAAGCCGACGCCGATGCTCTCGTCCGGCACGTCGAACTTCTCCCAGGTCTGGGTGCGTCCGGCGCGGACCTCCTCGAGTCCCTTCTCCGCACAGTGCAGCGCGATCGCGGCGGCGTACGCCTGGAAGTAGGTCCGCGCGCGGTTGCGTTCCAGCGCGTTGCTCCACTTCGGGATCTTCCACTCGAAGGTGGTCTCCGGCTTGGTCATCGTGCGCGGCAGGTTGATGACGACGCTGTGGCCGGTGGCCTTCACATAGCCGACATCGACGAGCCCGGACAGGGCGGTGGACCAGAGGCGGGCGATGGGACCGCCGCCGGTGTCCAGCGCCAGGTGGTCCTTGCCGTCGAACCAGCGCGGCGACATCACCCAGCTGTACTTGTCGTCGAAGTTCCGCTTCTGCGGTGCGGGAATGGTGTGCTGGTTCCACGGGTGGCGCGGGTCCACGGGGTTGCCCAGCGGGTCGTGGGTGACGAACTGTTCCTTGCCCTCCCAGTCGTCGTAGTACGAGCTGCCGAGCAGGATCCGGATGCCGAGGTTGATCTCGGTGAGGTCGTTGGTGACCAGTTTGCCGTCCACGATTACACCGGGGGTGACGAACATCTTCCGTCCCCAGTCCGTCATGTTGGCGTACGTGAAGTCGCAGTACTCGGGGTCGTTGAGCGCTCCCCAGCAGCCGAGCAGCACCCGTCGCCGGCCGACCTCCTCGTACCCGGGCAGCGCCTCGTAGAAGAAGTCGAACAGGTCGTCGTGCAGAGGGACGACCCGCTTCATGAACTCCACGTACCGCATGAGGCGGCTCAGGTAGTCCGTGAAGAGCTGGACGGACGCGACCGTTCCCACACCGCCCGGGTAGAGCGTGGAGGGGTGCACATGGCGCCCCTCCATCAGGCAGAACATCTCCCGCGTGTACCGGCTCACTTGAAGAGCCTCGCGGTAGAACTCGCCCTCGATCGGATTGAGGGAGCGCATGATGTCGGCGATCGTGCGGTAGCCGTGCTCCCCTGCGTGCGGCGCCTCGGTGCGCTCGGCGAGCTCCAGGACTCCCGGGTTGGTCTCGCGGACCATCTTCTCGCAGTAGTCGACCCCGACCAGGTTCTCCTGGAAGATGTTGTGGTCGAACATGTACTCCGCGGACTCGCCCAGGTTGATGATCCACTCACCGAGGTGCGGCGGCTTCACCCCGTAGGCCATGTTCTGCGTGTACACGGAACAGGTGGCGTGGTTGTCGCCGCAGATGCCGCAGATGCGGCTGGTGATGAAGTGGGCGTCCCGGGGGTCCTTGCCCCGCATGAAGACGCTGTACCCACGGAAGACCGACGAGGTGCTGTAGCACTCCGCGACCCGTTTCTGCTTGAAGTCGATCTTCGTGTGGATGCCGAGACTTCCTACGATCCGGGTGATCGGATCCCAGGCCATCTCGACGAGGCCGCTGCCGTCGCCGGCCGCCTTCGTCGTGGGTGTCATCGTGTGTGCCATGACCCTTCTGTGGAGCGGGAGTTGTGGGAGAGGAGCGGGAGGGAAAAGCCTTCGGCCGCCGGGGATGCGCCGCCCGGACGGGAGACGGGACCGGTCACCAGGGCGGGCGGTACCCGGTGGTCAGCTTCTGGCCCGTGTGACGCCACTTCGGTTCCCGGTCCACGGTCCTGGCCGTGACCGACCGGAGCCTGCGGATGACGGCCCCGTACGCCCCGCTGGCGGTGCTGGAGACCTTGCCACCGGGCGGTTCGTCCATGAACGGCATGAACTTGTCGGGGAAGCCCGGCATGGTGCAGGCGATGCAGATGCCACCGACGTTCGGGCAGCCGCCGATGCCGTTCATCCAGCCGCGCTTGGGGACGTTGCATTTCACGACCGGGCCCCAGCAGCCGAGCTTGACCAGGCACTTGGGCGAGTCGTACGTGGCGGCGAACTGGCCCTGCTCGTAGTAGCCGGCCCGGTCGCACCCCTCGTGCACGGTGGCACCGAAGAGCCAGGTCGGACGCAGCTTGTCGTCCAGCGGAATCATCGGGGCGGAGCCGACTGCCTGGTAGAGCAGATAGGTGAGGGTCTCCGAGAAGTTGTCCGGCTGGATCGGGCAGCCCGGCACACACACGATCGGGATGCCCGCCTTCGAGGTCCAGTCCCAGCCCAGGTAGTCGGGCACGCCCATGGCACCGGTCGGATTGCCGGCCATCGCATGGATGCCGCCGTAGGTGGCGCAGGTGCCGATGGCGACGACCGCCAGGGCCTTGGGCGCCAGCCGGTCGATCCACTCACTGGTCGTGATCGGCTGACCGGTCTCCGGGTCGTCGCCGAAGCCGCACCAGTACCCCTCCTGCTTGATCGACTCGTTGGGGATGGATCCCTCGACGACCAGCACGAAGGGATCGATCTCGCCGCGTTCACCCTTGAAGAACCACTCGATGAAGGTGTCCGCACCGCCGACCGGACCGCATTCGAAGTCGATCAGGGGCCAGTGGACCTGGATCTTCGGCAGGCCCGGCAGCACACCCAGCACGATCTCCTCGATGCTCGGCTGCATCGCCGCGGTCAGTGACACCGAGTCGCCGTCACAGCTCAGTCCCGCGTTGATCCAGAGGATGTGGATCGGGGACTCCTCGTCGGCGGCCGATCCGTCCGTCCGGGCACCGGCCGTGTTCGCTGTTGCTGCACCCATGGGGATGCCTCCTTGGGGAACTCTGGGGTGAAAGCACACATATCGGCCTCCATGTCCAGCTAACAGGCAGCCGGTCCCGGGAGGTGGGCGAGCGCCGCCGTTGTAGTGACATCGCGGTCCGGAGCGGCGGCCGCTCGCACCGGGCCCCTGCCGTGTTCGCCGCCGCCGGTGCCGTGCGGCGTCCGGACCGTGGGCTGTTTGCGTACGAAGGCCCGGCGCAGCGCGTGGTGGGGCGCGTCCGGATCGAAGAAGATGGACCGCATCGCGGCGAGTTCCTCCTGCCGGTGGGCGGCCAGGGGCTTGACCGCCTCCTGGCGTTCCAGGGCCGTCTTCTTCCGGGCGATGCGGGCCCGTACGGCGTCCGACGAGGCCAGCCGCGCGGCCAGCCGGACGGCCTCGCCTGCGAAGTCCTCGGACGGGCAGGCGATCGTCCGGTCCACCAGGCCGATCCGCTCGGCAGCCTCGGTGCCGAGCGGGAGCGCTTCCCGGACGAGCCGTTCGGCCGCCTCCGGCCCCACTCTGCGCGGCAGGGTAAGGGTCCAGTACTCGGAGCCGGACAGTCCCATCAGCCGGTAGTGCGGGTTGAGGACGCAGCCCCTGCGGCACCACACCTCGTCGGCGGCCAGCGCGAGCATCGCTCCGCCGGCGGCCGCGTTGCCGCCCACGGCGGCGACCACCAGTCGGTCGGTGGTGGTCAGCACGGCCTCCACCAGGTCGTTCATGGCGTTGATGTTGGCCCAGGACTCCTCGGCGGGATCGGCCGCCGCCTCGATGACGTTCAGGTGGATGCCGTTGGAGAAGAAGTCCCGGCCGCCGCCCAGCACCAGGACCGAGGTGGGGCGGGAGCAGGCGGACCGGTAGGCGTCCAGGAGACGTGTGCACTGCGCGGTGCTCATGGCCCCGCCGGGGAACGAGAACATGAGGTGCCCGACGGCGCCGGTCTCCTCGTAGCGGATGTCGGTCCAGGTTCCGCGGCGCCCGGAGGCGTCCGCCGGGACCGGAGCGTCGGGCAGCGGCGGCAGCCGGTCGCCGAGCGCCAGGACGGCGGGGAGCTTGAACGGGGCGGGGGCTCCCGGCCTGCGTCTGGCGCGCAGCTCCGGGATCCACACGGCTCCGTCGGCGGTCGCCCGGCAGATCGCGCCGGCCCGCGTGGCGAGCAGGTCACCGGGGCGGCCGCGCAGCCGGTCCTCGGGGTGCCCTCCGTGCAGGAACCACTCGCCGCCGGCCAGTTCGTCGAGTACGCCGGGGTGCGAGTCGGCCGCCCGCAGCTTGCGCAACACCGTCTGCGTGGAGTCGGACCGCCAGTCGATCCGCCGCAGTTCCTGACGGAAGTACGGCCGGGTTCGGCCCGTGGCCGACGCGCCGTCCTGGGGCCGGGGTGTGTACGTGCCCGAGGCGAACCGGTCGAGGGCCAGCAGGACCGCCTTCAGCGCCGCGTCGGAGACCTCGTTGCGATACAGGTCGCTCTTGCCCACCTGCGGTACGGAGAAGTCGGCCGACGCCCAGACGTCACCGGCGTCCATCTCCTCGTCGGCCTGCAGCACCGTCACGCCCCAGCGGGTGGCACCCTCGTGGATCGCCCAGTCGAGCGAGGACGGTCCGCGGTCGCCCACCGGCCCCGGATGGACGACGAGGCAGGTGTGCGCGGACCAGATGTCCCTGGGAAGGGCCGTTCTGAGCATCGGGGCCACGATCAGCTCCGGCTCGAAGCGACGGACCGCGTCCCGCAGACGATCGTCCGAGACGGCGAGTTCGACCGCCACGGTGTGGCCCCGGTCCCGCAGCTCAACGTGAACACGCTGAGTGAGGCTGTTGAACGCACTCGCGACGAGCAGGATGTGCACGGCGGACTCCCGACGGCTCTGCGGCTCTGCGACTCCCGGCCGGTAACGGGTCCGGCCGGCTTCAAGCCTCGGCCCCGCGGGGTGGGCGCTGCCGCCGCCGTGGCAGCGAGTCACCCGAAAGGGAGGGTTCCTGCGCCCACTCGACGTCAGGGATGCGGGCCATCGGGGCGACGGTGCATCGGGACCGGCGCATGCCGGGCCGGTCGGCCCGGGCGGGCCCGTACCCGGCCCCGCCGCGGCTCAGGCGTCGTCCGCGTCCTTGCGCTGCCTCCTGGCGCGCTTCCCGATGACGGCCGCGGCCCCGGCCGCGCTGCCGCCGAAGGCGAGGGCGACGAGCCACGGCTGGTTGAAGACGTGACCGGTGGCGTGGTCGAGGGAGTACCGGCCGGGGCCGGTGAGTCCGATCGCGGCGGCGGTGAACCCGAGGAAGGCCGGGTACTCGTATCCGCCGCCCGTTGCGAAGAAGCCCGCGGGCGCGTGGACGGCGACGGCGGCCGACATCGCGCCGGCCGCGGCGGCTCCGGCGGCCGGGGTGGCGAGGCCGAGGGCCAGCAGGACCCCGCTGCACGCCTCGCCGGCCCCGGCGGCGACGGCGCTGTGCTTCGGAGGATGGAAGCCCATGGCCTCCATGCCCGCGGCGGTCCCTTCGATGCCCCCGCCGCCGAACCAGCCGAACAGCTTCTGACTGCCGTGCGCGACCAAGACCGCGCCGGTGCCGACGCGCAGGACGAGCAGGCCCAGATCACTCCGGCTGAGGCAGGTCATGAGGGGTCTCCATGGGTGTCGGGGGTTGCGTGGCGTACGGGGCCACGGATCCACTCTCCGCGCCGTGGAAGGTGAACGCGGTCCGGTGCTACTCCGTCCGGGGGTGGCCCCGGGCGGGGGCCCGATGCGACGAACGCCATTGTGCAACTTGTTGCACAATGGCATTCCGGTCGTCTACAACTGGCGCAACGACACTGCGCGAGGAGCCGCCGGATGACCCCGTACCCCCACCTGCTGAGCCCGCTCGACCTCGGGTTCACCACCCTGCCCAACCGGGTCCTGATGGGGTCGATGCACGTCGGCCTGGAGGAGGCCGAGCGCGGCTTCGAGCGGATGGCGGCCTTCTACGCGGCCCGCGCCCGCGGCGGTGCCGGCCTCATCGTCACGGGAGGCATCGCGCCGAGCGACCGTGCCCGCCCGTACCCCGGCGGCGCCAAACTGACCACGGAGACGGAGGTCGAGCAGCATGCTCAGGTCACCGCCGCCGTGCACGCGGCGGGCGGCCGGATCGCGATGCAGATCCTGCACTTCGGCCGGTACGCGCACCACCCCGATCTGGTGGCACCGAGCGCGATCCAGGCACCGATCAGTCCGTTCACACCACACGCCCTGACGGACGACGAGGTCGAGGAGACCATCGAGGACTTCGTGCGGACGGCGGAGCTGGCGCGGCAGGCGGGCTACGACGGTGTCGAGATCATGGGCTCCGAGGGCTATCTCATCAATGAGTTCATCGCCGCCGAGACCAATCACCGCACCGACCGCTGGGGCGGCTCGTACGAGAACCGCATGCGCTTCCCGGTCGAGATCGTGCGCCGGGTCCGCGAGCGGGTCGGCAGCGACTTCATCCTGATCTACCGCCTCTCGATGCTGGACCTGGTCCCCGGCGGCTCCTCGCTGGAGGAGGTCGTGCAGCTCGCCCGGGCGATCGAGGCGGCCGGGGCCACGATCATCAACACCGGAATCGGCTGGCACGAGGCCCGCATCCCCACCATTGCGACGTCGGTGCCACGCGGTGCGTACACCTGGGTCACCGAGAAGGTGCGTGGCGCCGTCTCCGTACCGCTGGTGACCAGCAACCGGATCAACACCCCGGAGGTCGCCGAGGAGATCCTCGCCTCGGGCCGTGCGGACATGGTGTCGATGGCCCGGCCGTTCCTCGCCGACCCGGACTTCGTCGCCAAGGCGGCCGCGGGCCGCGCCGACGCGATCAACACCTGCATCGGCTGCAACCAGGCGTGCCTGGACCACACGTTCAGCGGGAAGATCACCTCCTGTCTGGTCAATCCGCGCGCCTGCCACGAGACCGAGCTCACCCTGTCGCCGACCCGGACCCGCAAGCGCGTCGCGGTCGTCGGCGCCGGGCCGGCGGGGCTCGCGTGCGCGGTCTCGGCCTCCGAGCGCGGCCACGAGGTGACGCTCTTCGACGCGGCCGACGAGGTCGGCGGCCAGCTCAATGTCGCGCGCCGGATCCCGGGCAAGGAGGAGTTCAACGAGACACTGCGCTACTTCCGCACCCGGCTCGCGGAGCAGCGGATCGAGCTCCGGCTCGGTACGACGGTCACGCCGGACACCCTCGACGGTTTCGACGAGGTCGTCCTCGCCACCGGGGTCACGCCCCGCTCCCCCGCGATCGAAGGCCTCGACCACCCCAGCGTGGTCAGTTACCTCGACGTCCTGCGCGACGGGGCGCCGGTCGGGCAGCGGGTCGCGGTCATCGGAGCGGGCGGGATCGGCTTCGACGTCGCCGAGTTCCTGACGGACGGCGGCGACGCGGCGAGCCTCGACCCGGAGGTGTTCTTCCGGCACTGGGGGGTCGACACCCGGTACCAGGAGCGCGGCGGTCTGCGCCTGCCCGAACGCCCGAAGCCGCCGCGTACCGTCCACCTGCTCCAGCGCAAGGCGAGCAAGGTCGGCGCGGGGCTCGGGAAGACGACCGGGTGGATCCACCGCACGGAGCTTCGGCACCGCGGCGTGACGATGATCGCGGGCGTCGCGTACGACCGCATCGACGACGACGGCCTGCACCTGACCGTCGACGGCGAACAGCACCTCCTGCCGGTCGACACGGTGGTGCTCTGCGCCGGCCAGGAGCCGCGCCGCGAACTGTACGAGGAGCTGCTCGCCGCAGGCCGTACGGCGCACCTCATCGGTGGCGCCGACGTGGCCGCCGAACTGGACGCGAAGCGGGCGATCCGCCAGGGCACGGAGCTCGCCGCCGCACTGTGACACCGGGCGGCCGCGTCCGGGACCCCGGTTCCGGGCGCGGCGCCGTCCATAGGATGCACCCCATGTCACTCCCGCACGCGATCCTCACCGCCCTGCTCGAGAAGCCGTCGTCGGGGCTGGAGCTGACCCGCAGGTTCGACCGGTCGATCGGCTACTTCTGGTCCTCCACGCATCAGCAGATCTATCGCGAACTCGGGAAGCTGGAGGAGGCCGGACAGATCCGGGCCCTGCCGTCGGCGCAGCCGGCCCGCGGCCGGAAGAAGGAGTACGAGGTGCTGCCCGCGGGCCGTGAGGCGCTGGCCGCCTGGGTGGCACTCCCCGAGGACCCCAAGCAGATCCGTGATCCGCTGCTGCTGCGGATGCGAGCGGCGGCGGTGGTCGGCGCTCCGGGTCTCACCGCTGAGCTGCGCCGCCACCTGGCGTTGCACGAGAAGCAGCTGGCCGAGTATCTGGCGATCGAGAAGCGGGACTTCCCACCCGGTCGGGACTCCGAGGGGGACCGGCTGCGGCATCTGGTGCTGCGCGGCGGAATCGATCTGGAGAACTTCTGGATCGGCTGGCTGACCCGGGCTCTGGCGCAGGACACCGGTTCGGCCACCCCGGCGAGCCCGTCCGGCGCATGAAGACAACCCTGCAGACGGCTCATGTCGAGAAGGTTCTCGATGAGCCGGTTCAGCCGGGACATCGACTCCTCGGCCAGCACCCACATGAGCTCCTCACGCGCCACCCGGGCCCGCTCGACTCGCTCCCGCGCGGCATTCACCTCCGCCTGAGCCTGCTCCAAGACCTCCGTCCAGGACTCTGGCCAGCACCCATCGACCTTCCACAACCCGCCTCAGGACGTTGGGGGTACGGCCTGTGCCCCTCACCGGTCGGAAGGGGGCACAGGCCGTGCTCGGTCAGCGGGACGCGGGCGGGATGCTCTGGTCGTACTGGAAGACGTTGTGGGGGTCGTAATGCGCCTTGATCCTGCGCAGCCGGCTGAAGTTCGACCCCCAGTAGGCGGTCTCCCAGTCCTGCATGCCGATGTTCGGGACGTTGACGTAGGCGCCGTCCACGTAGGGGCGCAGTGCCTGGCTGAGTTCGGCGATCCAGGCCTGGGCCTGCGGGGTGAGCGGGTCGCAGATGCCCGGCTGGTCACTGCGCTTCCCCCCAGCCGACGCCGGGTTCGGAATAGAAGAGCGCGTCGCGGTGCGGGAATGCTGTACCGCCGCGGGGACTCTTCCTGACCGCTCCCCCGAACGCCTGAACAAAGAAGTTGCTGTCGTCCGTGGGGGCGTGCTTCATGAACTTGTAGATGACGTCGATCGCCTTGGTCGGGAACGGCTTCTTGGCGAACTGCGAGTAGAACTTTCAGTTCGCGGGTTCGTCCTCGATCGGGATCTGGAATCCCGAATACACGTCGCCCCAGTTTCCTACCTCCGTCGAAACCTTGGGGCTGTCGATCGACAGGATCGGGGCCAGCAGCTTTTTCGCCTCCGCAGGTGTTCCTTCCGCAAGGACCGCGAATAGCAGGATCTGGTTCCGGTGGACTTCGAGGTTCACCACGTCCTGGGTGTTCTGGGCGAAGACGATCACCAGCGGATAGTGAGAGAAGAGCTGGTCCCAGCCGAGACGCGCGTCCGTGTACCCGGGGTCCTCGGGGCGGACGATCCGGCCTGTCAGCTTTGCCGGCCCGCACTCCGCCCCATGCGCCTCGCCCCCGGATGCCCCGGTCACGGCGCTCGCACTGGGGGCTGCGGCGGCCGCGGCGCCCGACACGACGACCGCACCGGCACCGGCGACTTCCGTCGCCTCCAGACGAGATCCGTCAGCGCAGCGGCAAACCGGGGCGGCGCTTTGTGGCGCGCGGAAATCTGGCGGACGAGCAGTGGGCGGTGCTGGAGTCACTGTCGCCAAGGAACAAAAAAGTCCGGTCGACCGCCGATATGGACCAGGAGACAGCTGATCAACGGCATACGCTTCCGGGCGGCACCGTCAAGCCCGACGGCGGGGAGACGCCGCGCCAGGGCGCTCGCCACGAGGCGGCCGAAGAGATCGGTCTCGACCGCGAGCCCGGGCGGCTGCTCGCGGTGGACCAGGTGCACGGCGTTGGGCGGCCGCCGCTGGTGGCGTACCTGTACGACGGTGGCGTCCTCGGCGACAGCGACTTCGCGGTGATCCACCTGTTGGAGAACGGCCACAGGGCAGGCTGACTTGCCGGGCGAGCACGCTCTCTTCGCGAAGTCAGTGTCAGACAGTCACCCTTCGCTGGATCCGGAAATCGCTCACACGAGTGAGATTTCCACGTCTGGGCGATCACAGCTCAGCTCGGCTGTCGATCAGGACCGGATGAGTATTTCTGCGTAAATCATGAAGCCACACGATATGCACGGCATATCGGCGTAGTTGATCTTTATTTACGCATATCCGACCTTACGCTGCCTCTGTCAATCAGCAACGTCGAAAGGAATACCGTGCCTCTCCAGCCCACTCATGGCCGTCGGTCGGCCGCGAAGTGCGTGCTCCCACGCTTGAAGCCCCGTGCCAGCAGACGCCTGGGACGGCTACGGGCCGCCGTCGTGGCCGGTGCCCTGCTCGCCGGACTGAGTCCGGTGGCGGCCGGTGCGCCACAGGCCGCCGCCGCGGCAGCGCACAAAAGCGATCCGACGCAGTACTGGAACAAGGTCCTGCTCCAGACGTTCCGCAATGCGCGGGGCTGGGACGCCTCGCCCGGCAAACTCTCCAGGTCCGGGGCGATGGTCTTCGCGGCGATCTACAACGCGGAGAGCGCTTATCAGAACACGTACGGAACCCTGAAGTACGAGCCATACCTCAACCGGCCGCTGAAGTATGCCGACAAACACTCGCGGCCGCGTTCGGACGAGGAGGAGCGGCTGATCGACCGCACGGCGTACCGGATGATCTCGCAGCTGTACCCGGGCGATCAGGCGTACATCGACGCCCAGTACAGGGCCCGGACCGGCCGCTCCCCCCACTCCTACGACCCCCTCGACCGCCGGGTGGTCGACCCCGTGGTGAGGCAAATCAACAAAGCCCGGGCGGGCGACGGTTCGAACAACACGGACGTCTACAGCGGTGACACCACCACACCTGGAGCCTGGCGGCCGACGGGTGAAGAGGACTGCAAGCAGCCGAGCGACGCGGTGACCCCGAACTGGGGCAAAGTCAGGCCGTTCGTGCTCCGTTCCGGCTCGCAGTTCCGGCCTCCCACCCTGCGAGGCTTCACTTCCTACGCCCATCTGGTGGCCAGCCCGGAGTACGCGATGCAGCTCGACGAGGTGCGACGGCTCGGTGCCGTCGACTCCACCGAGCGAACCTACGATCAGACCGTCGTCGGCTGGTTCTGGGACCATGACCTGGACGACACCTACCACCCCCGGGGCAACTGCTCGAACTGACCGGGATCGTCGCCAAGAGGTTCAAGCTCAACACGTACGAGACCACCCACTTGTTCGCGCTGTCGGCACTGTCGTTGGCGGATGCCGGGATCGCGGCCTGGGACAGCAAGTTTGATACTTCGATCAAGCTGTGGCGCCCGGTGTCCGCGATCCAGGCGACGGGCGGCGCGAACGCGACCTGGGAGCCTCTCAGCGCGGACCGCGCAGGGGCACCGTTCACCCCGTGCTTCTCCGCCTGGACCTCCGGGCACGCCAACTTCACGGCTGCGTGGGCAAGCGCGATGAAGCACTTCTTCGGTCGTGACGACGTCTCGTTCATCGCACACTCCGAGGACCCGCACACCATCGAGGCATACCGCAAGATGGCCAACTTCAGCCAGGTCGCCGAGGAGGGCAAGCTGAGCCGACTCTGGCTGGGCGTGCACTTCCGCTGGGACGCCGAGGACGGGAACGCGATCGGTACCAACGTTGGCGACTACGTGTCCGCCAACGCGCTGCTGCCGACACGACCGGGCCGTCCGCATCACCGGTGAAACGACACCGTGGCCCATGCCTGCGGAGGGGCTACTAGCTTGACTCTGTCCGGGATCTTGGAGTTTCCCGGTGCGGCAGCATGATCAACGGGCATGCTCGGGGCTGTTTCGAAGACCGAAGTGGTCACTGAGGTGTCCGTTGTCCATGCTTTCCCGTTCCGGTGAGCAAGTCCCGTCCCTGACCGCGCAGATCGCACGGGCGAGCAACCCGGACGGCCCGCCTCGCCCCACCCGCGTCACGGCCCGCCGACCCGCGTCCCGCCCGGTTCCGGACCGAGGATCAGCCGGTCGTCCCTCGTCCGGGGGCTGCCGATCACGACCAGGGACTTCGCGCTCGGCGCCGGTTCCTTCATGGCCTGGTCCGCCACCGACATCGTCTCGCCCTGGGCGCGGCTGAGCAGGATGACCCCGCGTACGGCTGCCGCCGACCCCAGCAGCGCCGGTACCAGGGCGATCGTCCCGCCCTGGAGGCGTTCGCCGAGGAGCGCCAGCCCTATGACCGCGGCGGCGACCGGGTTGGCGAGCGTCACGACGGCGAGCGGGGCGCCGAGGCCGTCCTGGTACGCGGTCTGGGAGAGGAGCAGGCCCCCCATCGCGAAGGCCGAGACGAGCAGGGCCACCGTCACCAGGCGCCAGTCGAGGATCGGTCCCGTGTGGTCGGTGACCGCCACCGTCAGTGTCTGGGTGAGCGCCGAGGCCACGCCGGAGGTGATGCCGGACGCCGCCGCGTGCCGCAGTCCGGGGCGGGCCCCGGGACGGCTGAGTCCGGCGACGACCGCCATGGTCGCCGCGCCGACGGCCAGCGCCTCGACCAGGCTCAGCGTCTCGTGCGGGGCCGTGCCGCCCGCCGTCAGGAGCAGGGCGGCCAGGCCGAGCAGGGTGAGGATCGTGCCGCGCCATTCGTTGCCGGTGACCCGGCGTCCGGCGGCGCGCGCGCCGAGCGGAACGGCGGCGACCAGGGTGAGCGCACCCAGCGGCTGGACGAGGGTGAGCGGGCCGTACTTCAGCGCGGCGACGTGCAGCAGCGCACCGCCGGCGTTCAGGCCGACCGCCGACCACCAGGCCGCGCGCCCGAGCAGCCGGATCACTCCGGAACCCGCCTCGGTGCGCCCGGCGAGCCGGGACTGCGCCACGGCGGCCGAGGCATAGGCGACGGCTGAGACCAGGGACAGCGCGACGGCTGTCAGCGTGGCGTTCACGGCCGTCCTCCGGACGACGACGAGGCGTATGCCTCGGAGTCAGCCGGATCGGGGATGCGCGACACCGGCAACGCGGCCCCTGCGACGGCGGGCGCGGCGACCCCGGCGCCGGACGGCCAGTGCGTGTGCAGGCGGACCGGCACCGGCCGCTCCAGCCGCAGCGCCGCGAACGCGACGGCGAGCAGGGCGCTGACCACGATCGAGTCGAGCCAGTAGTGGTTGGCGGTGCCGACTATGACCAGCAGCGTGACCAGAGGGTGCAGCAGCCACAGCCACCGCCACCGCGAGCGCGTGGCGACGATCAGCCCGACGGCGACCATCAGGGCCCAGCCGAAGTGCAGCGAGGGCATCGCGGCGAACTGGTTCGCCATCGAGTCCGTCGCCGGGGTGTCTCCGTACACCGTCGGCCCGTACACCTGCCCCGTGTCGACGAGCCCGGCGGCCGCCAGCATCCGCGGCGGGGCCAGCGGGAAGAGGAGGTGCAGGGCAAGTGCGGCACCGGTGAGCGCCGCGAGGATCCGGCGCGACCAGACGTAGTGGAGGGGCCGGCGCCAGTACAGGTAGGCGAGGAAGAGCACGGTGGCCGGAAAGTGCACGGTCGCGTAGTAGGTGTTCGCGATGTGGATCAGTGTCTCGCTGTGGAGCAGCACGCCCTGTACGGCGCCCTCGCCCGGCAGGAGCACGGACCGTTCGAAGTCCCAGACACGGTCGGCGTTGCGGTACGCCTCCTCGACGTGACCGTTTGCGGCCTGCCGGCCGAGCTTGTAGATCACGAAGAGTCCTACGACGAGAAGGAGCTCGCGGACGAGGGGCGGTCGGGCAGAAGTGTCCGGCTCCCGATCTGCAGGCTCACTACGGGCGTACATCACCCGGTGCCCCTTTGCTGACGAAGCGGTGTTACGACGGCATGGTCCAGTCCATGCCCCATCGATACGCCAGTGTACCGATACGCGAACGTATCGGAACACTCGCGTTTCGGTACACTGGCGTATCGATGGACCTCGTCGCTACGCCGCAGAGAGGGAAAGCAGATGTCGTCGCACGATCTCGTGCAGGAACCGGCCCAATCGCCACGCCGCTCGAAGATCACCCCGGAGCGGGCGCAAGAGTTCTACACGGCCGTGCTCGACCTGCTCAGAGAGAGCGGCTACGAGTCGCTCACCATGGAAGGAGTCGCTTCGCGCACCCGGTGCGGGAAGTCGACCCTCTACCGGCAGTGGGGCTCCAAGCCGGAACTGGTCGTCGCGGCACTGCACAGCACCCGGCAGATACTGCTGTCGCACATCGACACGGGCACGCTGGCCGGAGACCTGCTCGAGGCGGCGCGGGCCCTCGCCACGGACTCCGGTCGTGACACGCCCCTGATGCACGCCCTCAGCCATGCCGCGCTGCAGAGCCCCGAGCTGCTCTGCGCGCTGCGCGAGTCACTGATCGTGCCCTATCTCGCGGCGATCGACGCCATCGTCAAGCGCGCCGTGGAGCGGGGCGAGATCGCGGAGCAGAACCCGGCCGCGGAGTTCGTCTCCGCGCAACTGCTGGGCGCGATGCGCACCAGGCCCCTGCTGGAGGCGAAGACCGCGGATGAGGCATATCTCACCCGCTTCGTGAAGAGTGCCGTCCTTCCGGCCCTCCGACCGGGTCCGGCCACGACCGGGTCCGATTGACAGGGACTGGATCCGGCCACGGCCGGGTTACCGAGAACGTGGGCCGTCGTCCGAGCGGATGACGAGGGTCCGCCTGCGCCGCACCGTGGGGACGGGGGCGGCGCACCGTCCGGTCGGCCGGTGACTCCTTCGGGAGTCACCGGCCGCCCGCGTTTCCGCCCGCTGCCCGTGAACGTCCCGCCCTGGCAGCCATACCAAACAAACGCTTGGTGGATTACTCTCGGGCTCGGCGACCAGCACATACACGGGCGACATCGGGGGCGGACGATGGACATCGGCAATCCGATCGACTTCACGGGGCGCGCGGTCATCGTCACCGGCGGCACGAAGGGCATCGGCGCCGTGATCGCCGAGACGTTCCTCGCCGTCGGCGCGCGGGTGCTCGTCTGCGGGCGCAACGACCCGCCGGCACTACCGAGCGCGGGTGGACGCACCGCCCACTTCCGCGCCGCCGACGTCCGCGACCCGGCGGCTGCCGCCGGCCTCGTCGATGCCGCGGTGGCACGGTTCGGTCGGCTGGACGTACTGGTCAACAACGCAGGCGGCTCCCCCGACGCCGATGCCGCCACCGTGTCGCCGCGGTTCGTCGAGAAGGTCGTCGCCCTGAATCTGCTGGCCCCGTTCTATGCGGCGCAAGCGGCGAACCGGGTCATGCAGAGCCAGAACGACGGCGGCTCGGTCATCAACATCGGCAGCGTCTCCGCCCACACCCCGCAGCCGGGCACGGCCGCCTACACGGCGGCGAAGGCGGGGCTGCTGGGCCTGACCCGGGCGCTGGCCCTGGAGTGGGCGCCGAAGGTGCGCGTCAACCACATCACCGCGGGGCTGATCCGCACCGAGAGCGCAGCGTCGGCGTACGGAGAGGACGGCGGTGCGGCGATGGCGGACGTCATCCCGATGGGGCGCATGGCCGTACCGGACGACGTCGCGCGCGCCTGTCTGTTCCTGGCATGCGGTCTCGCTCCGTACGTCAGCGGCACCGATCTGGCGGTGCACGGCGGCGGCGAAGTCCCTGCCCGCTTCCTGGCGGCGAAGGGCGGCACGGGTCCCGCAGGCCGGTAGCCGCGCCGATCCGCGGCCGGGTCCGCACCGAGCATTCTCGTCCTCTTGACGATATCCGCCCCTCCTCTTATCGTCTTCATGACGAGAATCGAGGGGGATCCGATATGGCCGACATCACCAAGCGGTTCGGCTGGCGCCATCTGCGCTCCGCACCCACCGCCCACATCCGCCACCACAAGCGCGGCCGACTCGCCCACGACGGTCCGGGGCTGAGCTTCTGGTACCGGTCGCTGAGCGCCGCACTCTCCGAGGTCCCGGTCGACGACCGTGAGCTGGCGATGGCCTTCCATGCCCGTACGGCCGACTTCCAGGACGTCACCGTGCAGGCCACCGTGACGTACCGGATCAGTGACCCGGCCGAGGCAGCCGCCCGGCTCGACTTCTCCGTCGACCCGGACACCGGGGTCTGGCGCGCCGCGCCGCTGGAGCAGATCGCCACGCTCCTCACCGAGACCGCCCAGCAGCACACCCTCGATGTGCTGGCCCGCACCCCGTTGGCCGGGGCGCTCGTCGACGGAGTCGCATCGGTACGGAACCGGGTGGCCGAGGGTCTCGCCGCCGAGCCCCGGCTGCCCGCCACCGGCATCGACGTGGTCGCCGTACGGGTCGTCGCGATCCGCCCCGAGGCCGAGGTCGAGCGCGCACTGCGCACCCCCGCCCGTGAGCTGATCCAGCAGGAGGCCGACCGGGCCACGTACGAACGCCGGGCCGTGGCCGTCGAGCGTGAGCGGACCATCGCCGAGAACGAGCTCGCCAGCCAGATCGAACTCGCCCGCCGCGAGGAGCAGTTGGTCGAGCAGCGCGGCACCAACTCCCGGCGCGAGGCCGAGGAGAGTGCGGCGGCCGACGGGGTACGCGCCGAGGCCGAAGCGGCCCGCAAGGTGCGTCTCGCCCACGCGGAGGCCGAGGCGGCCCGCGAGGTCGGCGCGGCGCGGGCCGCGTCGCAGGCGGCCTGGCTGCGGGCGCACGCAGACGTGGACGCCGGGACGCTGCACGCCCTGGCCGCCACGCGGCTCGCGGAGAACCTGCCGCGCATCGACAGCCTCACCCTCTCCCCCGACGTCCTCACCGGCCTGCTGGCCAGGCTCGGCCGGCCCGGCCCGGAGGCGGGCGCGTGAGCCTCGCACCGCGCGCGGTGCTCGTGCACCGGACCACGGAGTACGAGGAACTGCTCGCCCGGCACGGCACACACGGCCAGGCGGCGTTCTTCCTGTCGTCCCGCGGCCGGTCCATCGAGGAGGTGGCGCGGCGGCACGGGCGGACCCGGCAGGCGCTCGCCGATGTGGCGGCGGCCGTACCGCTGCAGTGGCGCCGGTCCCGGGTGGAGCGCGCGGATCTCGACCGCTTCCTCTTCGGGCCCGAGGACGTGGTGGTGGTCGTCGGGCAGGACGGGCTGGTCGCCAACGTCGCCAAATACCTGTCCGGCCAGCCCGTCGTGGGCATCGACGCCGACCCCGGCCGCAACCCGGGCGTGCTGGTGCGCCACCGTCCTGCCGATGCGGCCGCCCTGTTCCGGGCGGCCGTGTCCCCCGGCGGTACGACGGACGACCTCACCATGGTGGAGGCCGTCGCCGACGACACCCAGCGCCTCCTCGCGCTCAACGAGGTCTATCTGGGCCCGCCCGGTCACCAGACGGCCCGCTACCGTCTCGGCCCGGACGGCGAGGGTTCCGCAGCCGAACCGCAGGCGTCCTCCGGTGTCCTGGTCGGCACCGGGACCGGCTCGACAGGCTGGCTGCGTTCGCTGTGGCAGGAGCGCGGCAGCACACTGACGCTGCCCGGTCCGACCGATCCCCGGCTGGTCTGGTTCGTACGCGAGGCCTGGCCGTCACCCACGACCGGCACCACACGCGTGGCCGGCGAGCTGGGGCGTGGACAGCGGCTGCGGCTGACGGTCGAATCCGACCGGGTGGTGGTCTTCGGTGACGGCATGGAGGGGGATGCACTGGAGTTGACGTGGGGTCAGACGGTACGGATCGGTGTCTCGTCGACCTCGTTGCGGCTGGCTGTCTGAGCGGTCGCCCGAAGGCGGTCCTCCGCGAGGAACGTCCGGACAGCCCGTGCACCTGCGGAGCGGCGGCACGTGCGCTGGCGCCGGCGGCGTTGCCGAGCGGCGGCGGTACGTGTGACTGCGCGCGCCGTCGTACCGTTCCTAACCAGTGTGCATAAGTGAGTCTTGGACCCACTGCTGTGTACTGGGCGCATCCCGAACGGTGTTGGATGCGCTGGGTTCCCGCTTTCGCGTCCCGCTCGGCGACGGCTCTCCGGGGGGTCGGTCCGTGGTGGGTGGGCGGGTTCCCTCACGCCCCCGGTCACCTGGTCCGGCCTGGGCGGTCCGATGCCCCGCACGATCACTCCGGTCGTGTGGAGGCGGTGCCGTCCGACGCCGGACCGGGTGTCCGAGGGCGCGTCTCCCGATCGCGATACCGGCGGCATCGTGGCGGGACATGGTGCGGTGCGGGGTGGTCAGTGGTTTCTGCCAGTGCTGGGCACCCCACAGGCTGGTGTAGGCCGGGTCGACCGCAACGATCGCGAGGCCATGTTCGGCGGCCATGGAGACCAGCCGGGCCTTCAGCTTCCCGGTGGGCATGCCGGAGATGAGCTGCCTGAACCGCTTGCGGCGGCCGTGCTTCTCGCGGGTCTTCTCAGCCGTGAAGTCCAGGTCTTCGATACCGATCGCCGCGACACCGACCCGCACCGCCCAGTTGATCAACCGGGTCAGCGCGTGGCGGATCTGCGCGTCCCGGTGGCCGGCGGTGCCGGACAGGTCGTAGCCGAAGCGGTGCGGGTCACCGACGGGGTTGCCGTGCCGGTCGAGCCGGTAGGCGGCGAAGTGGTTGGCGTTGGTGTCGACGCCGATCATGCCCCGGGCGCGGGCGGTCTCCAACGGGATGGTCTGGATGACGGGGCGTTGCCAGGATGCGGTGAGGTACCAGCGGCCGCGGTCCGTATCGAGGTGGATGCGGTAGGCGACGGCCCGGTCGGCTTCGATGCGGTCGGCCCACTCGGCACCCCGGTGCGCAAACGTGATAAGGGCGGTGAGGATGTACCGGCCGTGCCGGGCATTGGCCAGGTGCGCGAGCGGGGCAGGCAGTTTGATGGACACCTCGCCGTCCGGGGTGACGCGGATCGTCTCGTTTCCGAACCGCTTCCCCGACTCACCGTCGGCAGCGATGAACCAGCGTTCCGCCTCCCACCGTTGTCGCCACTCGTCCTCGGTGAGACGGGCCTCGGTGAGGTGGTGGCGGGTGTTCAGCAGACGCTTGCCACCCCGTACCACCCGCACCCGTCCGGCCTGCCAGTCGGCAACAGCAGCAGCATGCCGACCTTCCAGTGCCGCAAGCCGGCGGGACTTGCGGAACCACTCGTTCTTCGACCGGTAGCCACCCGCCGCGCGCTTCGTGCCCTTCTCCCCGATCGGGAGGGACAGCCGGTGCCGCAGCGTCTTGATCCCGGCAACCAGGTTCTGGATGTGCGCCGCCTGGCAACGGCGCGCCAGCGCCCACTGATCGTGCGTGGCCTTGGTGATCGCACCCGCGATCCGCGACGACGACACCCCGGTCAGCTCCCGCTTACGCGCCGCCCACCTGTCCGCACCGTGCTCCAGACCATCCGCACACCGGGCCTTGAGATCACCGGACGCCAGCGCACCCTGATGCACACCGACCGCACGCAACACCCTCTCGTCCCGGGCGCTCAGGTGCTTGAGGCGATCCCGGACCGCCACCCCGCAAGGCCCAGGCGCCACGAAGGACACGGCCAACTCCCGCACACCACCCACCACATCACCCCCACCCAGGCCGCACCCCTGCCACCCAGCCCAACGAGCCACAACCGCCAAGGTCACCCATTCGGCCCCAGAACCCCCGTTCCCACCCCCGCAAACCCACCCACAGGACTCACTCCCGCTCACCACCACTCACTTCAGCTCAGCAAACCGACAGCAGCTCGCAACCCCTCGGCGGCCGGTCCGGTGACATCGAAGAGCCGGTGGTCGAATCGGCCGGCGTCCGGCAGGCCGAAGGGCTCCGGTCCTCGGCCGAGGGCAGGGCGTGCACGCCCCCTCGGCACGGACTCCGGGCAGTCGACGCATGACTCCTCGATCACACGGCGATCGTTTTGAACATAGACGATCGATACGCTATTGGGCGTACAGTGACCTGCGAGGAGTCACTCTCCGCGTCCGTCCGTCCGGCCATCGCCCCAAGGGGAGCCCATGCGACTGCATGTCGACCAGCGCCATGACCGCGTGCTCGCACTCGTCAGGGAGCGCGGCAGTATCCGGGTCGCCGAGCTGGCGTCCGAACTCGGTGTTTCCGCAGTGACGTTGAGGCGTGACGTGGAGGCGCTGGCCGCCCAGGGAAGGGTGCAGCGGCTGCACGGGGCCGTGGTGTGGCCGGGGGGGCAGGCCGCGGAGGCACCGGCGCAGCCGACGGCCGCCGAGGGCGTCGTGATCGGGATGATCGTGCCGACCACCAACTTCATCTTCGCCGACATAGTGCGCGGGGCGCGCGAGGCCGTGGAGGCCCAGGGCGGCCGTCTGGTGCTCGGAATGTCCGGCTACGTCGACTCGGAGGACCCCGTCCAGGCGGAGCATCTGCTGGCGGGAGGGGCCGAGGGGCTGTTGATCGCGCCCAGCTGGTTCGGCGGGGTGCCCGCCGACGGTCAGGAGAAATGGCTCCTGGAATGCCCGGTTCCGGCCGTGCTCGTCGAGCGCTCGGCCCCGGCCGGCAACCCGGCCGCGGGGCTCGACCGGGTGCGCACGGACCGCGCGCACGGCGCCGCGGTGGCAGTCGGTCACTTCGCGAAGCTGGGGCATCGGGCAGTCGCGGCCGTGCTCCAGGAGGGGCCGCACGCCGCGCAGATCTCCGCGGGATATCTGGCAGCGGTGGAGTCGCTCGGACTGACGCCCGTGCCCGCATCGCCGGTGATCAGGGCGCACGGCGAGTACGACGAGACGGTGCAGTACCTGGTCGACGCGGTCGAGAAGCGGGGTGTCACGGCGGCACTCGTGCACAGCGACGAGGACGCGATCGTGCTGGTGCCCAGGCTGCAGGAGCGTGGCATCAACGTGCCCGCCGACCTGGCCCTCATCGCGTACGACGACGAGGTGGCGGGCCTGTCCGACGTGCCGCTCACGGCCGTCGCACCGCCGAAACGGGCGGTGGGCGAGCTGGCCGCGAAGCTGATGCTGCAGCGGCTGGCCGAGCGCGCCTCGGGCCGGACTCCGACGCCACGGCAGCACCTCGAGCTGCTGCCCGAGCTGCGGGTCCGGGCGTCGTGCGGGGCAGGCGAATTGAGCAACAACTGATCGCGTGTCGATCGTTTTGATTGTTGTGTGCGTTCGCTCTTGACTGTGATCGGCATCGCGCAAATGATGTCCCTCGTTCGCCTCTTTCCCGTACGAGGTCCCGTAGGAGCCGTGCAATGCCGCGCACTTCACGTTCGTTCCGTATAGCCGCCGTCGCTTCCGTCGCCGCTCTGGGGCTGCTCGCCACTGCCTGTGGCGGCGACGGCGGCTCGACCGACACCAAGTCGAACGGCAAGCCGGTCACCATCAACTACTGGACCTGGACGCTGGGCGCCAAGGCGACGGCCGACGAGTTCAACCGGACCCACAAGGACATCCAGGTCAAGTTCACCGAGATCCCGAGCTCGACCGAGGGGTACAGCAAGCTGGCCAACGCGGTGAAGGCGGGCAACGCCCCCGACGTCGCCACCATCGAGTACCAGATGGTCCCCGAGTTCGCGAGCCAGGGAAATCTGGTCGACCTCACCGACCTCGCCGGCGACACGGTCAAGGAGAAGTTCCCCGCACCCATCCAGAACCTGGTGACCTTCGGCGGCAAGACCTGGACGGTCCCGTTCGACGCCGCGCCGCAGCTGTACTACTACCGAACGGACCTGTTCAAGAAGTACGGCATCGAAGTCCCCAAGACCTGGGACGAGTTCAGGACCGCTGCCGCGAAGGTCAAGAAGAAGGACAAGAGCGTCCGCCTGGCCTCGATGCCCAAGTCGGACCCGGCACTGCTCGCCGCGCTGTCCTGGCAGGCCGGCGGCAAGTGGTTCTCCACCCAGGGTGACGCCTGGAAGCCCGCCGTCAACGACGCCGGCTCCAAGAAGGTCGCCGGCTACTGGGACGGCCTGATCAAGGACGACCTGGTGCAGACCTTCACCGGCTGGAGCCCGGAGGAGACCAAGGCCCGGGTCGAGGGCAAGACGCTCAGCTTCCTCGGCGCCTCCTGGTCCGCAGGTGGCATGAAGACCTCGCTGCCCGACCTCGCGGGCAAGTGGGCCGCCGCGCCCATGCCGAACTGGGGCACCGCCGCCATCGGCAACTACGGTGGCACTTCCTACGGCGTACTCAAGGGCAGCAAGCACACCGAGGCCGCTGCCGAGTTCATCAAGTGGGTCACCACCAACGGCGACGCCGTCAAGGCCCGCCTCGGCGACAAGAAGTCCCCCAGCAGCGCACTGCCGGCCAACCCGGAGATGCGTCAGGTCGCGGCCTCCCAGTTCGACACCGCGTACTTCAACGACCAGGACATCTACAAGCTCGCCTCCGAGCAGGTCGACACGATCGTGCCCGGATGGACCTGGGGTCCGAACCAGATGGACGTCTACACGGCGGTGCAGGACGCATCGGCCAAGGGCGGCTTCGCCGCCGGCGTCGAGGCCGGCCAGCAGAAGGCCGAGTCCGGCATCAAGGACCGCGGGCTCAAGCTCGCCGAGTGACCCGTCGGGGTCCGGCTGCGCCCGACCGCGGCCGGACCCCGACGCCCCTCCTCCCCGCAGCGTCCATCCGCCAAGGAGCCCACCGTGGCAGCACCACTCGCCAAGGCCGTGCGCCCATCACGAGCCGGCACCCCCCGCGCGAGCGCGTCCCGGCTGAAGCGCCATCAGCGCGGTGCCGCGGCCCTGTTCATCATTCCGTTCTTCGTGCTGTTCGCCGCCGTGATGGCGGCCCCGATCATCTATGCCGTGTGGATGAGCCTGTTCCAGGAACGCGCCTCCTCCGGGCTCGGATTCGGCGGCACCGAGCGGGCGTTCGCCGGCCTCGCCAACTTCACCAACGCCCTGTCCGACCAGGGCTTCCGCCAGTCCTTCCTGCACATCGCGGTCTACTGCGCGCTGTACATCCCGGTCATGATCGGCGCCGCGCTCGGACTGGCCCTGCTGGTCGACTCCGCGGTCGCCAGGGCCAGGAAGTTCTTCCAGCTGGCGCTCTTCCTGCCGCACGCCGTGCCGGGTCTGATCGCCTCGATCCTGTGGATCTACCTCTATACGCCCGGTCTCAGCCCGGTGCTCGACTGGATCGGTGCCCTCGGCGGTTCATGGAGCTTCTTCAGCGACGACCATGTGCTCTCCTCCATGGTGAACCTCACCGCGTGGCAGTGGATCGGCTACAACATGGTGATCTTCTACGCGGCGCTGCAGGCCGTACCGCGTGAACTCATCGAGGCCGCCGTCGTCGACGGCGCCGGAGCCGTGCGAACCGCCCTGCAGATCAAGGTGCCGATGATCGCTTCCGCGGTCGTCATGACCGTGCTGTTCACCTGCGTCGGCGCGATCCAGCTCTTCACCGAGCCCAAGCTCTTCAACCAGCGGGGCACCTCCTCGGTGGACACCGAGTGGTCGCCGACCCTCTTCATCTGGAAGGCCGGCTTCGTCCAGCACGACTACGGACTCGCCGCCGCCGCATCCCTCATGCTCGCCGCACTCGGCGTGCTGCTCTCGTACGTCGTCACCAAGCTCGGAAACCGGTGGAAGTCCGCATGAGCACTCACACGGTCACCAAGGAATCCGTCCCCGCCCGGGCGCCGGCCGCTCCGTCGGCGAACAGGCCAGCCGCCACCGGCCGGCGGCGCGGTCCGGGGCATGGGCTGCTCTCCAAGGGCGTCGTCAACGGAGTACTGCTCGTCGCCGCGTTCTACATGCTGATGCCGGTCAGCTGGCTGCTCTTCGCGGCCACCAAGAACCACCGTGATCTGTTCGCCACCGGTGGCTTCTCCTTCGGGGACTTCAACCTCTTCGCGAACATCCATGACGTCCTCACCTTCAACGACGGCATCTACCTTCGCTGGTTCGGCAACAGCCTGCTGTACTCGGTGGTCGGCTCGGCCGCCTCCGCGCTGCTGTGCACCGCCACCGGCTACGCCTTCGACAAGTACGACTTCCGGGGCAAGGGGAAGCTGTTCGGGCTGTTGCTCGGCGGCGTCCTGGTGCCCGCCACGGTGATCCAGCTGCCGATGTACCTGCTGGCCTCCAAGGTCGGCGTCGTCAACACCTACTGGGCGATCCTGCTGCCCGCCCTGGTCAACCCGTTCGGCGTGTATCTCGCCCGGGTCTTCTCCGAGGGGTATGTCCCCAACGAGGTCCTCGAGGCGGCGCGGGTCGACGGTGCCGGCGAGCTCCGCACGTTCAGCCGGATCTCGCTGCCCATGCTCGCCCCCGGCTTCATGACGATCTTCCTGTTCTCCTTCACCGGGAGCTGGAACAACTTCTTCGGTGCGCTGGTCATGCTCAACGACGACTCCCTCTACCCGGTCAACCTCGGCCTGTTCATGTGGAACACCAACACGGCCCAGCAGCCCGAGTTCTACTCCCTGGTCATCACGGGCTCACTCATCGCCGTCATCCCGCTGATCATCGCGTTCATCTGCCTGCAGCGCTTCTGGCGCTCCGGTCTGACCGCGGGCGCGGTGAAGTGACCATGCTCGTACCGGAAGGCACCGTCCTGAACGGCTCGCACCGCACCCCGGCCGGCCGGCGCCCGGTCACCCTGCTCTCCATGGGCGGCGACATCCACCGCACCCTGCTCGCCGACGGCACCCTCGACCGGCTCGGGCACATCGCGGACGTGGACACGTCGCTCCTGGTCACCGACTACGCCGCCGCCGATCCGGCCGTGCTCGCCTGCACCGAGGTCCTCTTCACCCACTGGGGCTCCCCGCAGCTCACCGGCGAGGCACTGCGGCTCATGCCGCGGCTGCGGGCGGTCGTCCATGCGGCGGGCTCCGTCAAGCACCACGTCACCGAGGCGGTGTGGGAGCGGAACATCGCCGTCTCGTCCGCGGCCGCCGCCAACGCGCTGCCCGTCGCCGAATTCACCCTGGCCTCCATTCTGTTCGCCAACAAGCGGGTCCTCGGCGCCGCGCGACGCTATCGCGAGGCACGGGGCGCCTTCGACCTCCTCCCGCACTTCGCCGGGCAGGGCAACTATCTGCGCACCATCGGCATCGTGGGCGCCTCACGGATCGGCCGCCGGGTGATCGAACTGCTGCGGCCGTTCGACCTGGAGGTCCTCCTGCACGATCCGTATGTGGACAAGGAGGACGCGGCCGCTCTCGGTGTGGAGTGCGTCGGGCTCGACGAGCTCGTACGGCGCAGCCACGTGGTCTCCATCCACGCGCCCCAACTCCCGGAGACCCGGCACATGTTCGACGCCCGGCTGCTCGCCCTGATGGCGGACGGGGCCACGCTCATCAACACCGCGCGCGGTTCGCTCGTCGACACCCGGGCCCTCACCGCGGAGCTCGTGTCGGGCCGGATCCACGGCGTCATCGATGTGACGGACCCGGACCACCTGCCCTCCGACTCCCCTCTCTACGACCTGCCCAACGTGCTGCTGACCCCGCACATCGCCGGCTCCCTCGGCAATGAACTCGGCCGCATGGCGCACTGGGCGATCGATGAAGTGGAGCGGTATGCGCAGGGTGCGCCCTTCGCGTACGGAGTCGGCCCCGACGAGCTGAACCGCTCGGCCTGAGGAGCATCCCGCATGACGAACATCCCCGCACCGGACACCGCCTACGTCGAGGACCGTTCGCCGGGCAGCGGTCGGCTCGATCCCCGGGCGGTGCCCCGCGGGCCGCGCCGTGCTGCGCTTCGAGGGCGTCGACTCCTGCTCCGCCGTGTGGCTCGACGGCGAACGGCTGGGTGACGGCGAAGGCAGGTGCGCCCCGCCGATTTCGATGCCCCACAGGCGCTGCACATCGTTCTTCGCAGCAACTGAACGCCGGGGGCGACCTGCCGTCAGCGGCGGCCGACCGACTGCAGCACCCCGTCGGCAAGAGGCCCGGCCGCATCCTGGACGGGCCACTGCCGACCGAACCTGGGAAGGACCCTCTTATGCCTGGTGATGCCCACCGCGTCCTCGTCGTCGGCATCGACGGCGTACGGCTCGACACCCTGCGCCGGCTGCCGACGCCGCATCTGGACGCCCTCGCACGGCAGGGCTTCCTCGCACCGGTCGAGGTCGACGACGGCACACCGACGATGTCGGGACCGTGCTGGGCCACTATCGTGACCGGTGTCACCGTCGCCAAACACGGCGTGTGGAGCAACGACTTCACCGGCCACCGCCTGTCCGTCTTCCCGGACTTCGCGACCCGGCTCGCGGAAGGGGACGGACGGCGCACCTTCGTCGCGGCAGGCTGGGAGCCCCTGATGCTCGCCCGCGGCGGGGGCCCGCTCTTCCAGGCCCCGGCGAGGACCGCGTACGTCTCGCCCGTCGCGGACACCCCCGAGGGCTGGGACGCGTGCGACGAGCAGATCACCGAGGAGGCCGTACGGGTCCTGGCCGGCGACGACCCGCAGGCCTCGTTCGTCTATCTCGGCGCACCCGACGAGACGGCGCACTTCCTGGGCTGCGGCAGCGAGTACGAGCGTGCCGTCCTGGCGGCGGACGAGCGGCTCGGACGGCTGCTCGACGCGGTGCGGTCCCGGCCCTCGTTCATGAGCGAGGAGTGGACGTATCTCGTCGTCACCGACCACGGCCATGCGGACGCGGGCGGGCACGGCGGCCGCACCGAGGAGGAGCGCACCGCCTGGCTCATCGCCGCGGGCCCCGGCATCACGGCAGGGGCTGCGCCCCGCGCCGTCCGCCATGTCGATGTCACCGCCCAGGTGTTCGCCTCGCTCGGCCGGCATGCGGACCGGCACTGGACGCTGGACGGCCGGCCCTTCGCCGCCGCCCCGCACGCCGTCCTGCTCGACATGGACGGCACGCTCGTCGACACCGAGACGCTGTGGCTGCGTACCGCGCGGGAGACCGCCGCGGGGCTCGGCCACGAGCTGGTCGATGGCGACCTGCCCTTCGTCCTGGGCCGCGCCGTCACCGACACGGCCGCCCATCTCCAGCAGGTCTCCGGCACCCGCCGCAGCGTGCGGTCCGTGGCCGGGGAACTCGACGCAGCCTTCCTGACCGCCGTGGAGGCCGAAACCACCGCGCTGCCCGGCGCGTCGGAATTCCTCGATCTGCTCGGGGACATGGGCATCCCCGTTGCGCTGGTCTCCGCGTCCCCGCGCCCCGTGGTGGACGCGGTGCTCAAGGTCCTCGGCGCGGACCGGTTCCGTACGACGGTCGCCGAAGGCGAGACGCCTCGTACCAAGCCCGCCTCCGATCCCTATCTCGCGGCGGCGCGGACGCTCGGCGTCGACCCTGCCGCATGCCTCGCGGTGGAGGACAGCCCGGCGGGTGTCGCGTCGGCCGAGGCCGCGGGGTGCAGGGTGCTCGCGGTGCCCTCCTTCGCGGAGATTCCACCCGCGCCGCGAAGGACGGTTCTGCGCAATCTGAGGGCGGTGGAGCCACAGACCGTGTGGACCGCGGGACTTCAGGCCTGACAGCCGCCCACTGCGGACGGCGTGGCGCGTGTCGGGTGCACCACGCCGTCCCCTGCTGCGACGGCCACGAGAGGCGAAAGCCCCTGCGGCCGCCGCGAGCAGGCATGACGGCACGGCTCAGCCTCCGGCAGCCATGGTGACTTCGCCATTGCTGAGGCCGTAGCGCGCGTTCGCTGTGCAGGGGCGACTCGGCTCACCGGTCAGCCGAGCTTGACGCCGATCTTCTGCGTGGCACCCGTGGTGCCGCTGAGGTCGCCGAAGGTGAGCTGCAGCGAAGCCCCGGTGGTGGCCGCGGTGACCGTGGCCGGCTTGGAGGTCACCGCAGCCACGGCCCTGTTCCAGGTGAGCGTCAGGGACGTCTGCATCCGCATCGGGTCGCTGACGCAGATCACCGCGGTGCCGTCGCTCTTCTCGCTGATCATCACCGCGCAGGGCGCGCTCGCGGTGAGGGTCCCGACGGTGCCGCCGAACCAGAAGTTGACCCCGGTGAAGCCGAGGGACGGGACTCTGATGCCCTGCTGGTCGTCGGTGTTGGCGAGGATCTGGAGCCAGCCCGTGTCGGCCGCTCTGGCGGACGTCTGGGCCGCCGTCGCGCCCGGCAGGAGTGTGTAGGCGTACGAGGCGTTGACCGGGTTCGTGCCGTGGTCGACCCACAGGGTCAGGTACTTGCGGTTCAGGGTGGTGGTGGAACTGCCCTTGTTGATGGTGCTCCACTTGCCGTCGCGGGCCTCGCGCAGCGCCTTGACGGTCGCGCCGCCCGGGAAGACATAGCCGCCGTGGCCCCCGATGTGTGCCCAGGTGGCCCCGGTGAGGGTCTCCGACCACGGGTAGGTCAGTGGCTTGGTGGTGCCGTCGACGGTGAAGGACGTACTGCCGGTGGGACCGAGATTGCGGTTTTCGACGGTGGACTCCACGGCCGTGCCGTCGCTGCACTTGATGCCCGCGCCCAGACAGACGATCGCGTCGTCGAGACAGAACCACGCCTTCTTCGCCAGCAGCGTGCTCTGCAGTCCCTTCAGGTACTGCCCGATGGCCGCCCGCTGTCCGTCGGTGGCGCCGCCCACCCAGTTGACGTCCGGAAGGAGGGGCTCAGGGGGCGACCTCGCGTAGTCGATCTCCGAGTTCGCGGGGCCGGCACGGTCGCGGGCGCCACTCCGCCGGTGGCCGGCGGGGTGGGGCCGGTTCGAGCGAGAGCGCGAGGGGCAGGACGTTCGCCGGGTGGGTGCCAAGGCGTTTGAGCGTGGGGGGAGTTGTTTCTGCCGCGACCTGTTCAGTCGGGTGGGGGCCGGGCCGGGCTCCTGCCCGCGGAGGTGGGCGGGAACCCGGCCCGCCGGGGTGGTGCCGTGCGTCAGGCCGTCCGGACCTTGACCTGGTGGGTCGTGCCGAAGCTGCCGCTGAGGTCGCCGAACGTGAGGGTGAGGGAGGAGCCCGTCCGCACGTCGGTGACCGAAGTCGCCTTGGAGAGCACCGACGTGACCGGTCGCTTCCAGGTGAGAGTCAGGCCCGTCACGGTGCGGGACGGGTCGGCGACCGAGATCGTCGCCGTGCCGTCCCGCTTCTCACGGATCTGCACGCTCACCGGTGCGCTCGCCGTGACCTTGCCGACCGTGCCCGCCTCCCAGAAGTTGATCCCGGTGAAGCCGAGGGAGGGGACGCGGATGCCGTGCTGCCGCGCCGTGTGGGCGAGGATCTGCAGCCAGAGCGGGTCGATGGCGCGGGCGGCGGTGCGGAGCTCGCTCGCACCGGGCATGAGGATGTAGGCGTACGAGGCGTCCAGCGGGTCGGTGCCGTGATCCTGCCACAGCGTCAGATAGCGCCCGGTGAACGGGGTGGGAGAGCTTCCGGTGTTGATGTCCTTCCAGGCGCCTGTGCGCTCCCCGCGCAACACACCGACCCGGCTGCCGCCCGCCTCGGGGAAGACGTAGCCCGCGTGCCCCGCGATGTGCGCCCACTTGGTGTGTGCCCTGGTGGTCTGCCATCCCTGGGTACCGGGCTGCGGGATTCCGTCGAGGCTGAGCCGGGCGGTGCCCGACGCACCGAGGTTGCGGTTGTCGATCACCGTCTCGACCGCGGTGCCGTCGGCCGAGGTGATGCCCGCGCCGAGGCAGACGATCGAGTCGTCGAGCCAGAACCAGGACTTCTTGGCGGTCATCGTGCTGTCGATGCCCCGCAGATGCTGCCCGGTGGTGCCGAACTCGCCGTCGGTGGTTCCGCCGACCCAGGCCGTGTCGGGTTTCGGGTTGCCCCAGTTGCCGCCGAAGCCGTCCGGCAGCAGCTTCTTCGACACGGTGATGCCGGGCAGCCGGTACGGGTCGACGGTCGGCCAGAAGGTGTCCGAGTACTGCTCCAGACCGTGGTCGTCGCCCCACCAGGACAGCCAGCCCGAGCCGGTGTGATAGCCGCGGGCGTGCTCGCCGTTGCCGAACTCGTAGTGCGCGATGCGCCGGGAGGCCATGCTGACCGAGGCGCACCAGGCGCGCCGGCGGTGGGTGGCGCGGTCCATGTTGGAGAAGACCCGGTGTTCGCTCGGTTCGGGCGACGCCTTGACCGTGTCGTCGTCGAACAGCGTCTGCAGCCGGGCCGTGTTGACCAGGCTCAGCTTCGGGTTCTTCAGGGCGGGAGCGTAGTAGTCGCGCTGCAGCCAGCCTTTGACCATGGACTTCCAGCGTGCCTGCTCCTCGGGGCTCGCGCCCTGGCCGACCAGAAGGACGGAGGCCATCACGCTGTGTGCGCGGGTGTGGTCGTCCTGGGGGAGCTGGAAGGGGTCGGACACCGTCAGGCCGCGGCTGATGCCGCGGCTGGAGACGTTGTCCATCATCAGGCCGTTGTGGATGAAGGGGGCGATGGCCTTCTCGACGGTGTCGAGGAAGAGTTGGCTGCCCGGGTCGTTCACCTGCCACGTCGAGTCCCGCAGCAGCGCGAACAGCCGGCCGAGACCGTCGTGGAGCACCGCGCCGTAGCCGCCGATGTAGGGCACGTCGGTGTGCTGGATGAACGAGCCGTCGGCGTAGAACCCGTCGCCTGTGGTCACGTACGGGAAGACGGGGGACAACGCGTCACGGCCGAGCTGGATCTTCGCCGCACTGCCGCCGACGACGCCGCGCAGGATGATCCCGCGGCACAGGTCGACACGGTTGGCGCCGGTGCTGGTGCCGGTGTACCGCGCCACGGCCGAGTCCGGCAGGAACGTGTCCACGGCCCGGCAGTAGGCGGCTATCTGCTCGGCCGACAGGTGGTCGTAGAGCAGCACGGCGGTGTCCATCAGGGCCTGCGGCGAGCCGATCTGGAAGTTCCACCAGTTGCCGAACCTGGCCTTGTTCTCGTTGTAGACGTCCGAGTAGAGGTGGTCCAGGCCTGCGATCACGGCATCCCTGAGGGCGGCGTCTCCGGTGAGCCCCGTTCCGGGCTGGGCATACGCCTGGGCCATGGTGCTCAGCCTCGTGAAGCTGTCGTTCATCCTGGCCGAGTAGCCGTACGACTCCTGGTCGGTGTCCGGCGACGGGTCGGCGTAGCTGATGCCGGGCCACAGTGAGCCGGCCGTCGGCGCCATGGTGGCCCGGAAGTCTGCTGCCTGGGTGCCGAGCGTGGCGAGTTTGGACTTGAAGGGCTCCGCGGTCGGGCTGAAGCCCTCGCCGAGTATGAGAGTGCGCCACTTGGCGCGCAGCACCGCGAATTCGTCGTCCGCCTGGGCGGCCGCCGATGCCTGGGTACGGGTGGTGGCCGCGGCGGCGCCGGGCTCGGTGAGGCCGACCGCGAGTGCGGTGCCACCGGTGGCCGCGAGGAAGGTGCGGCGGGACCAAGGAGGCGTGGGAGGAGGCGTCATCAGTGCTCCGGTGGCCGGGAGGTGTGCGGGATACCGCTGTGGAGTAGGCGGTTTCTAGCACGCAATCGCTCAACCGCTCAACAGAAGAAACAGAATTGATCATTTCGATCATTTCGCACGGAGATGTTTGACCCATTACGCCCCGGAATGCCCCCCATCAGCACTGTGCGCGACCATGCGATCACAGGGGCGGAATGGGGTGCGACGCCGGACGGGCGATCGCGTGCAACGCATCTCCTGGATGCCGCACGGAGCCCGTCGCTCCGGAGCCGGGCGGAAATATATGTGTAAGTTACACTGACATGGGAATGTCGGTCGGCCGAGGGCGCCGACGGGACCAGGGAGAGGGCCGGGTGCAAGAAGCGGTGACGGACGCCCAACAGATCAGCGTCGACCAGATCGGGCAGTCACGGAGAGCGACTGCGGCAAGGACCCTGGCCGAGGCCCTGTGGTTTCCGGCGGCCCTCTTCCTGGGCTTTCTGTTCTGCTTCGCCCCGGCGCTCCATGCGCCACAGCCACACCACGCGAAGGTGGTGGTCGCCGGCGTCGACCTGGCGCGCCAGGTCGACGCCGCTCTGCAGCGGCAGCATCCGGGCGGGTTCGACGTCGTCGCCGTGGGGGACGCCCAGGACGCCCGGCGGACGGTGCTGGACCGGGATGCCGTGGCGGGATTCACCGGCGGCCACCGGCCCGTGCTGTATGTGGCGAAGGCCAACGGCATGTCCCTCGAGCAGGCGCTGACCAAGGCCTTCACGTCAGTCACGGCCGAACGCGGACAGCAGCCGGTGGTGCGGGACGTAGCGCCCACCGTCAGCAAGGACCTGATGGGCACGACCCTCGTCTATTTCGGGATCGCCTGGAGCATTCCGGGCTACATCCTGGCGACGACCATGTTGCGTGCGGTGACCTTCGACCGCACGAGGAAACTGCTGACGATCATGGGCGTCGCAGCCCTGTTCAGCATCGTCGGCCACCTCGTCGGCACAGGGCTCGGATAAATACCTCCCCGACAACCCGTGGACCATGGCCATCGCCTTCCTGCTCACCACGGCGGTGGCCACCTTCGCCTCCGGCCTGGCGCCTTTCGCCAAGCAGTTCTTCCCCGCGGTGGGCATGGGCCTGTTCATCGTGCTGAGCATCCCCACCAGTGGAGGCGTGGCGCCCGCCGCGATGCTGCCGACGTTCTTCCAGTACGTGCACGCGGTCATGCCCCTCGCCAACGCCGTGGACGCCCTGCGCGGAGTGCTGTATTTCGACGGCGCAGGAGTGCTCAAGCCCGTCCTCGTGCTGTGTGCGTGGATCGCGGCGGGTGCCGGCCTGCTGGGGCTCGACGCATGGCGGCACCGCCGCACGGCCGCCCGCCGGGATGCGGCGAACGAGCAGGAGGACGTCGGGGAACCGCCGATCGACGACCCTTCTCTGGAGGTGCCCACACCCACCGCCCTCCCCGTCCACGCCCACCACTTCGGCGAGCCGGTTCCCGCTCTGGTCGGTACCGTCAGCGATGCCGAGCAGCGGCCCATCGGTCACGCCATGGTGACCGTCATGGACCCGAGGGGCCGCCGGCTGGTGTCGACAGCGACGAACACGAACGGCGAGTACGCCGTGACCGGGCTTCCCGAGGGGTTGTGAGCTGCTGTCGGTTTGCTGCATTGAAGTGAGTTGTAGCGAGCGGGAGTGAGTCCTGTGGGTGGGTTGGTGGGGGTGGGAACGGGGGTTCTGGGGCCGAATGGGTGACCTTGGCGGTTGTGGTTCGTTGGGCTGGGTGGCAGGGGTGCGGCCTGGGTGGGGGTGATGTGGTGGGTGGTGTGCGGGAGTTGGCCGCGTCCTTCGTGGCGCCCGGGCCGTGCGGGGTCGCGGTCCGGGATCGTCTCAAGCACCTGAGCGCCCGGGACGAGAGGGTGTTGCGTGCGGTCGGTGTGCATCAGGGTGCGCTGGCGTCCGGTGATCTCAAGGCCCGCTGTGCGGATGGTCTGGAGCACGGTGCGCAGACCTGGGCGGCGCGTAAACGGGAGCTGACCGGGGTGTCGTCGTCGCGGATCGCCGGGGCGATCACCAAGGCCACGCATGATCAGTGGGCGTTGGCCCGCCGTTGCCAGGCGGCGTACATCCAGAAGCTGGCGGCCGGTATCAGGACGTTGCGGCACCGGCTGTCCCTCCCGCTCGGGGAACCCGGGACGAAGCGCGCTGCGGGTGGCTACCGCTCGAAGAACGAGTGGTTCCGCAAGTCCCGCCGCCTCGCGGCACTGGAGGCGCAGCACACGGCGGCTTTCGCCGACCGGCAGGCGGGACGGGTGCGGGTGGTACGGGGCGGTAGACGCCTCCTGAACACCCGCCACCATCTCACCCAGGCCGAGCTCACCGAGGAACAGTGGCGGGAGCGGTGGGAGGCGGGGCGCTGGTTCATCGCTGCCGACGGTGAGTCGGGCAAGCGATTCGGGAACGAGACGATCCGTGTCACCCCGGACGGCGAGGTCAGCATCAGGCTGCCTGCCCCGCTCGCGCACCTGGCCAATGCCAAGCATGGCCGGTACGTCCTCGCCTCCACCGCAGCGTTCACGCACCGGGGTGCGGAGTGGGCCGACCGCATCACCGCGAACCGGGCCGTCGCCTACCGCATCCACCTCGATGTGGAGCGCGGACGCTGGTATCTGACCGCCTCCTGGCAGCGCCCGGTCGTGAAGACCATCCCGTTGGAGGCCGCCCGTGCCCGGGGCATGATCGGTGTCGACACCAACGCCGACCACTTCGCCGCCTACCGCCTCGACCGGCACGGCAACCCGGTCGGTGACCCGCACCGCTTCGGCTACGACCTGTCCGGGACCGCCGGCCACCGCGACGCGCAGATCCGCCACGCCCTGACCCGGTTGATCAACTGGGCGGTGCGGGTCGGTGTCGCCGCGATCGGCATCGAAGACCTCGATTTCACGGCTGAGAAGACCCGCGAGAAGCACGGCCGCCGCAAGCGGTTCAGGCAGCTCATCTCCGGCATGCCGACCGGGAGGCTGAAGGCCCGGCTGGTGTCGATGGCCGCCGAACAGGGGCTTGCGGTCGTTGCGGTGGATCCGGCCTACACCAGCCTGTGGGGTGCCCAGCACTGGCAGAAACCACTGACCACCCCACACCGCACCATGTCCCGCCACGATGCCGCCGGTATCGCAATCGGGAGACGCGCCCTCGGACACCCGATCCGGCGTCGGACGGCACCGCCCCCACACGACCGGAGTGATCGTGCGGGGCATCGGACCGCCCAGGCCGTACCAGGCACCCGGGGGCGTGAGGGAACCCGCCCACCCACCACGGACCGACCCCCCGGAGGACCGTCGCCGAGCGGGACGCGAACGCGGGAACCCAGCGCATCCAACACCGTTCGGGATGCGCCCAGTACGCAACAGTGGGTCCAGGACTCACTTATGCGCACTGGCTAGGAACGGTATCTGAGCATCGTCGTCTCGTCCTCGAGCCGGAATCCCGTGATCCACCAGAGGCTTCTGCGGTCCGGCAGCGTCATCCGTGCCGACTTCGCGCTGCACGACCGCCACACGGCGCCCCGGACGTCCGGCGCGTAGCCCCATGCCTTCAGGACCGCCTCGTGGACCCGCCGTCGAGTGAGCGGCGCCTTCGGCCGCGGCGAGCCGGGCCGTCTGCATCCCGACTTCCACAGGAGCACCGGCATGAACCGCACCTGAACCGGACCGACCGTGCCGACAGGCAGGAAGATCTTCCACGGCCGGGCCGGGCTGCTCTGCCGGCGCCACCAGGACGGCGTGGAGGACCGGATCGGCGCGCTCGGCCTGGTCCTCGCCCGCGTTCTGGCAGACCGAAGCCACTCAGCGCAGTACGGCCGCCAGCAGGTCGGCACCCAGCGCCGTCAGATCGGACAGATTGAGGGTGTAGCGAACGTAACGACCGTGCCGCCGGGCCGTGAGCAGGCCCGCGCGGCGCAGGACAGCGAGGTGGCGGGAGACCTCCGGGGGTGAAAGCTCCCAGGCGTGGGCCAGCTCACCGGTGGTGTGCGGGCCGCGGGCCAGGGTGCGCAGCAGCCGCAGCCGTACCGGATGTGCGAGTGCCTCCAGCCGTAGTGTGACCGTTTCCAGCGATACCGGCTCCGATGGACTCGGCCCGGCCACGGGGTACTGCACCACCGGCTGCCACCCGGGCGCGTGGACCACCACCAGGTGCGGACGGCCGAAGACGCTGGGGATGAAGGTGACCCCGGTACCGTGGGCGGCGGTCGCATTGTCCTGAAGCTTGTCCACGATGATGCAGTTGCCGTCCGGTGCCAGGGTGACTGCGCCGGAGACCGATGCGAGTGCCGCCCCGATGCCTTGGCGCTTCAGCAGGTCGTTCTTCAGGCGCAGGTCGGTGGCCAGTTGCACGGCGACGCCCGTCCAGGCGGCGTCGAAGAAGGCCTCGGCGCACTGTTCGAGGGTGTGGCGCACCCGTGCCCGCACCACGGCCGGGTCCGCGAGCAGCCGTTCCGCGAAGGCCTCTTGGAGCGCGCCGCGGGCCTGGGCCAGGTCCAGGGCCCGCTCGCGCGCCGTCGCGTCGGCGAGCGGCGACGGCGCGGCGAAGTGGACCCGGTTGCTGCCGCACGTCGTAATGAGCGCGGCGGTCACATAGGTTTCATCGTCGATCCGGTCCACATCGTCCAACTCCTCGGCAAGGGTCGGCCGGGGACGAGCGGGGACCAGGAAGTCGGCTCGTGAGGAACGCCAGAGGAACTCCGCCTCCCTGAGCCGCTCGGCCAGCTCCGGCCGCAGCCCGGCCCAGACGTCCCCGGCCCAGCCGGCGAGCTGCGGGTGATGGGCAGGTTCGGCCAGCACGTGCAGCATCGCGGTCAGCTCGGCCAGCGGGGAGGCAGCGAACCGCAGTCGCCCGGACGGCAGTCCGCCGATGTCGATCCTCAGCGTCATCCCCTCATCATCGCCGGGCAGACGGCCGACGACCGCGTCGATTGACGGTGCCCGTCAACCGACATGGTCGGCCCGGCGGCCGAACGCACCGTTGACACCATGGCAACCACCACCAGGATCCAGCCGAGCGCCCTCGTCCGTGCCTCCGGAGGCCCCCGCTATGCCGTCGCCCTGGCCGTGGACGCGCTCGGCACCGGCCTGCTGCGGCCCTTTCTGCTGCTCTACGGGGTGACGGTGCTGAGGCTGTCCCCGTCGGCCACCGGCATCGCCATGACGGTCGGCAACGTCGTGGGTCTGGCGTGCATGCCCGCGGTCGGCCGATGGCTTGACCGGGGCGCACGCAGCACGGTCGTGGCAGCGTCGATGCTGGTACGGGTGCTGGGCGTGGCGCTGCTGCTGGCCACCCCGGCGGGGCACGCCTGGCTGTTCGCGACGGCCGCGCTCTTCCTCGGCATCGGCAACCAGGCCTGGCCGGCCGCCCATGCGGCCCTCGTGTCCACGGTCGCCCACGGCCGCGAACGCGACGCCGCCCTCGCGGCAGGCCGCGCCCTGCGCAACGCCGGCCTGGGCGCGGGCGCCCTCCTCGCCACCGCATACCTGACGGGCGGCACCACAGCACTGCAGGTGCTGGCAGCCGTCACCGGGCTCGCCTATCTCGCTGCGGCAGCCTTGGCATGGTCGGTCCACGTGCACACGCATCCGGCCGCTACCCCGGTCAAGGACAGGGCCCATGGGCCCGTCCCCCGGATGCACGCGCTGCTGGCCGCCAACGTGGTCTACGTCTTCTGCCTCAACGTCCCCGAAATCGCGCTCCCCCTGGTCCTGGTGACACAGTTGCACGCATCCCGGGTGTGGCCGGGGGCCATCTTCGTGGCCAACACGGTGCTGGTGGTCACCCTGCAGGTGCCAGTCACCGTCCTGATGTCCCGCTTCTCCCGGCGGTCCGTGCTGGCTCTCGCCGGCGTGGTACTCACCGCGTCCTACCTCGGCTTCCTCGCTGCCACCTCACTGGGACACGGCTGGATTGCCCCGGCCGTCGCCACGGTGTCCGTGGTCTGCACCATCGGCGAGATCATCTATGCCGGCAGCGCCACCGCGCTCGTCACCGCCCTCGCCCCGGCCCATGTCCTGGGACGCTCCCTCGCCCGCTTCCAGCTCTCCACAGGCTTCGGCCTCGCCGTCTCCCCGGCGGTCATCACCACTCTCGCCTCCCACGGCCCGGCCGCCCTCTGGGGCAGCCTCTCCGCCGCGACGCTCCTCTCCGCCACCGCCGTTGCCACCGAGAAGGCTCAAAGAACGCAGCTCAGCGATTGTTGCCGCCGGGCGCGAGCAGGCTCCTGAACTCGGCGATCGCCTCGGGGGACGGCTTGAAACAGCGGCGGACGTTCTCCGGCTTCTTGTGGCGGAACTTTCCCCGCTGTCATGGGGTCTTCAGAACCGCCGGTGGACGGCAACTGCCGTCACTGGCCAGGTGCATCAAGGATCCGGGCATCGCCGAGCGGGATCACAGGACCTCGTCACTCCTCGAAGACAGGGGCGCCCAGGTGTACTGGACGCGCACGCCGTGGTCGTGGAGCCAGGCGGTCTCACGGTGCCGGAGTTCGTGCGCGGACTCCGGGGCAATGGCGCTGGGCCAGCGGACGAGTACCGCGGTGACATGGCCTGTCTGTGCCAGCTGTCTCACACGCCGCCACCCTCTGCGCTGGGCCGGGTCGGGCTCACCGTATGTGTCGGTGACGACCTCGGCGATCGCGAGTCCGCGCTCCCGGGCGAACGCGTGGCCTTCTGTCTGCGCGCGCTGCGTGGCTGCCCCGGGCGCGCCCCGGGCGCGGTCGGCGCATACGTACAGCACGACAGGAGGAGCGGTTTCGCTGTGGGGGGTCATGGGCGCCTTCTGTGGGTGGATCGAGGAGAAGGGTTTCCTTGCCGCGTGAAGAGGACGTGGCGTGGCCGTGCGGTGCCGATGGCGGTCTCTGCCGTTGGACGGGGGAACGGGTCCGGTGCGCAGCAGGCCGGGCCCGGCCACGCTGCATCCATGCTGTCGCTGCCGGGGCGGGCGCCACATTCGGCGCCGGCCGGTGCCCATGGCGTCATGGGTGAGCCGTCAACTCTGCCCAGACGACCTTGCCTTCGCCCCGCGTCGAGCGTGCGGAGCCCCAGCGGTCCGCGAGTTGCTGGACGAGGAACAGGCCTCGCCCACTCTCCTCGCCGATGCCGGCGTGGTGCTCGGGCGGGCGGACCGGGGTGCGGCCGTCGTCGTGGAGTTCGATACGCAGGCACCGCTCGTCGCCGGTCAGCGTGAGACCACACAGGACATGACCGCTGTCGGTGTGGAGTACAGCATTCGTGGTCAGCTCGGAGACCAGCAGCACCGCGTCGCACAATGCATCGCCGGGCACCTTCCAGGCACGGAGCCGCTCGCGCACGGTGTCGCGGGCGGATCTCGCGCTGGTGCGCAGGCCGGGCAGGCCGAACCAGTACTCCCGACGAGGCACGGTCGTGACCGAGGCGGGGGTCACGGCCGGGGCCGAGGGCGTGGGCAGAGTCACGGATGTCGCCTTCCAGTGCCTTCCGGGGGCGGGCGCGGTGTGGGCATGCGGGCTGCAGCTCGAACGGTGCGAGGCGTGTGCCGAGGCAGGCGTCCTGCGGTGGGGTGCCGACGACGGCATCGGCATCACGCCTCCCGTCCGGGCCGGATGCCGAGTCCGAGCTGTGACTTGACCGCTCACATGTCAACTATGCGCGTGATCACGCTCACGCTGCAACCGACTCGCTGATAATTTCAGCAGTCGTGTATCACCCTGGCGTCGTCATCAAGTCACTGCCAGAATGGCACCGTTGATGATCCCTCAGGAGGTTGGGCGTGAGCGAAGCCCGTTCCGGCACCAGCGCGCCGACAGTCCTGCGCATGATCCTCGGCCGCCGGCTGCAGGACATGCGGCTCGGCGCCGGCGCCTCGCTGGAGGACGCGGCAAAAGCTCTGCGCGTGAAGACCCTGACGATCCGCCGGCTGGAAAAGGCCGAGGTCGCGCTGAAGCCTCTCTACGTGGAGAAGCTCCTGGAGACCTACGGCGCGGACCGCCAGGAGATCGACGAGTTCGTCGACCTGGCCGAGCAGGCCAACGAGCCCGGCTGGTGGCACTCCTACCGCGACGTCGTCCCCAGTTGGTTCACCGCCTACGTCAGCCTGGAGACCGGCGCCAAGACCCTGCGCACCTATGAACCCCAGTACGTCACCGGCCTTCTGCAGACCGCCGACTACGCGCGCGCCGTGCTGCGCGGCGGGTTGCCGAACGGCAGCGAGGAGGAGCTCGCACGCCGAGTGGAGCTGCGGCTGCACCGCCAGAGCCTGCTGGAGAAGTCGGACGCCCCCACGTTGTGGGTGGTCATGGAGGAAGCCGTCCTGCACCGGACGGTGGGCAGCCCTGACGTGATGCGGGAGCAGATCGAGCGGCTCCTGGACGTGTCCGAGCTCGCGCATGTCAGCCTCGACATCGTGCCCTTCGCCGCGGGTGCGCATGTCGGTGCTTGCGCCCCGTTCACGTATTTCCGGTTCGAGGCACCCGAGCTGCCGGACATCGTCTACAGCGAACTCCTGTCCGCCTCCGTCTACTTGGACCAGCGCGCGGATGTAGTCGCCCATCTCGAGGCGCATTCCCGTATGGCGCTGCTGACGTCGTCCGAGGTCAGCAGGGCGCTCTTGAACCGCATGCGCAAGGAGTACTCGTGACGATCACCGACGAGGGCGTATACAACGGGATGCCGGCCCGCGACCTCGGGGAGCAGGGCTGGGAGCGTCCCTGGAGCGGGCCGAACGGCGGCCAGTGCGTCGAGGCGAAGCTGCTCGCCGACGGCCGCGTGGCCGTAAGGCAGTCGACCGACCCGGCCGGACCGGCGCTGATCTACACGCCGGAGGAGATCGCCGCGTTCGTCCGCGGGGTCAAGGAGGGCCTGGCCGATCACTTGGCCGCCGGGTGAACCGGCGGCGGGCAGCAGGAGGGACGACGACACCGGTCCCGTCCCTGGCCTGCGGGCCGACAGACACACATCTGAAGGGAAGAACATGACCACCAGTCAGGCCGGCCGGGATCTCGACACGAGCAAGGCGCACTCGGCCCGGATGTACGACTACTTCCTCGGCGGCAAGGACCACTTCGAGATCGACAAGGAGGCGGCTCTGGTCGCCGCCCAGGCCCACCCCGGCATCTACGTGACCGCCCGCGAGAACCGGGCGTTCATGCACCGGGCCACCCATGTGCTGGCGCAGGAGCACGGCATCCGCCAGTGGCTGGACATCGGCACGGGCATCCCGACGGAACCCAACCTGCACCAGGTCGCCCAGTCCGTCGCGCTCGATGCCCGCGTCGTGTACGCCGACAACGACCCCCTCGTCCTCAAGTACGCCGAACGCCTCATGCGCAGCACGACGCAGGGACGCACGGCCTACATCGAGGCCGATGTCACCGACCCCGATGCGCTGATGAGCGCCGTGGAAGATTCGAAGGTCCTGGACTTCGACCAGCCCATCGCGCTCTCCCTCAATGCGCTCATGCACTTCATCACCGACCCGCACGACCCGTACGCCATCATCCGCCGGCTGCTCGACCCGCTTCCGGCGGGCAGCGCCCTCGCCATGAACCACTGCACGCCCGACTTCGACCCCGTCACCTGGAACAAGGTCGCGGAGGTCTACACCAAGTCCGGGTCTCCGGTGCAGTTCCGTTCGCACAACGACGTCCGCCGTTTCTTCGACGGGCTCGACCTGATCGAACCCGGCATCGTCTGCTGCCACCGCTGGCGGCCCGCCGGTCCCGCCGACGGGACGGAGCCCGCGGACGCCCAGATCAGCCTGTTGGCGGGCGTAGGCATCAAACGCTGACCGGGGTCAGGCCGACAGTCCGGTCGGCCGGGCACCTGCGTCCGCAGTGCAGTTGACCGCCGTTGACCAAGGGGATATGGGACCTCGAGACACACAAGGTTGTCCTCGAGAGCAGCGCGCAGTTCCTCGGGCCGCCGGGCGAGCCGTGTCGGGTGCGGCCCTGTGCGTGCCGAGAATCATGTCCATGCAGGTCAAGCGGCGTGCTGGTACGCGTGGATCGCTCCGCCGAGGCGGTCGTGTCGGCCCATGCCGAACAAACGATCTCCCTGGCCGGCTCACCGGGCGCCGGTCGTCACCAGCAGGGGGAACCACAGTGAACGCACCCACTTCGTCCGCGGACTGGTCGACCGGTCAGACCGTCGACGGCCGGTACCGCGTGATCGGCGAACTCGGCCGCGGCGGGATGGGCGTCGTGCACCGGGTCCGGCATCTTGCCTGGGGCGTCGACATGGCAGTGAAGAGCTCGCGCCCTGAGCTGTTCCGCGGCCCTGGCGATCAGGAGATGTTCGTGAGGGAAGCCGAGGCATGGGTGTCCCTCGGGCTGCATCCGAACGTCTGCGCCTGCCACTACGTGCGGGTCATCGACGGTGTCCCCCGCGTCTTCGCCGAGTACGTCGACGGCGGCAGCCTGGCGGAGTGGATCTCCGACGGCCGGCTCTACACCGGGGACGCCCGGCAGGTCCTCGCCCGCGTTCTCGACACGGCGGTCCAAGCGGCCCGCGGGCTCGAACACGCCCATGGCAGAGGCCTGGTGCACCAGGACGTGAAGCCGGCCAACATCCTGCTCGACAACGCGGGCGCCGCGAAGATCACCGACTTCGGCCTCGCCCGGTCCAAGGCCTCCGTGGCCCCAGCGGGGCTCGAAACGGCGCCGGGGGCCAGCGTTCTGGTGCCGTCGGGCGGCATGACGGTCGGCTATGCCTCTCCGGAGCAGCTCGCGGGTCAGCCCGTCGGGCGGCGCAGTGACGTCTACAGTTTCGCGGTCTCGGTCCTCGAGATGTTCACCGGTGGCGCGCACTGGTCGTCCGGTGCGGTCGCCGGTATGGCGCTGGAGCAGTACCTGGCCGACCCCCCGAATCCGGTCGCTGTGCCGGAGCGGGTCGCCGATCTGCTCCGGCACTGCTTGCGGCAGGACCCGGCCGACCGGTTGTCCTCGATGGCTCGGATCGCGGACGAGCTGGCCAAAATATACGAGCACGAGACGGGCACGACATATCCGCGTCGGGCACCGCAGGAGGCCGATCTACGCGCCGACGAGCTCAACAACCGTGGCCTCTCACTCCTGGACCTGGGCCGGGTCGCCGACGCCGAGCAGGCTTTCGCCCAGGCGCTCGCGGTCGATCCGCACCACGCCGGGGCCGTGTACAACGGCGGCCTGCTGCGGTGGCGGACAGGTGCGATCACCGATGTCGAACTCGTCGCCCGGCTGGAGGCGATCCCGCAGGAATCCGACTCCTCCGGCTCCCCCGGCTCCTACTGGCAGGTGCGGCTGCACCTGGCCCGTGTCCACCTCGAACGCGGTGATCTCGAAGCGGCCCATGTCCTCCACAGCCTCGCGCGCGAACGGCCCGACCATGCAGAAGTGCAGGCGGCGCTGGAGGCCGCGTCTTCGGGGAGCGTGGCCGATGCCCGCCTCACGAAGATCCGCGCGCTGAGCGAGCCGTACGAGGTGCCGGGCGCACCGGTGCGGCTTCTCGCTCGGCACGAGGTGGGCGGCTACTTCCCGGTCCGGTTCACTCCCGACGGGCGCCTCGCGATGACCGGTCACTGGGACGGCGCGCTCCGGCTGTGGGACACGGCGACCGGCGAGCTGCGGCGGACGCTCCGGGGACACCGCAGACAGGTGCAGGGCGTCGACCTCACCCCCGACGGGGCGTACGCGCTGTCCACGAGCCGCGACGGCACGGTTCGGTTCTGGGATCTGACCACCGGCCGGTGTTCCCGCGTCATGCGGGCGGGCTCCGGCACCACACGGCATCCGATCAGGTTGAGCGCCGACGGACGCGTGGGCGTGTGGGTCGGCGAGGACGGGCGCGTCCAGGTCTGGGACCCGTGGACCGGAACCTGCCGCTGGTCACTCCGGAAGCCGCTCAGGGCCGTGCTGGACGACTCACTGTACGAGGTGAGCGCCGACGGGCGTCACGTGCTCACTGCCGAGGAGGGCGGCGCGCGGCTGTGGAGGCTGGCCGATGGCCGGTCGCGTGCGATGGCCGCGGGCTCGCCGGCGCATTCGATGTGCTTCAGTCCCGACGGACGCCTTGCCGCGGTCGGTGACAGGGACCGGGTGATCCGGCTGTGGGACGTGGTGGACGGCCGGCAGCTGCGCACCTTGACCGGGCACACCGGGGCGCCCCACCACCTGGCGCTGAGCAACAGCGGGCGCCTGCTGCTCTCCGGGTCGACCGCGGACAACACCGTCCGGGTCTGGGAGCTGGACAGTGGCCGGTGCCTGCGGACCTTCGGCGTCGGCCGGGGAGGAGTGCGTCACGTCGGGTTCCCGGACGCCGACGACCGGTTCGGCTTCTCCGTCGATCAGCAGCTCAGCCCGCCCATGCGCCGCTGGCGGCTGCCCGGCGCCGGGTACGCCGCCGAGCCACAGGTGATCAAGCCGCGCGAGTACGCCGAGGTCAGCCGGCTCGGCGGCCTGGCCGAAAAACTGCTCGCCCAAGCACATCAGGCGATGTCGAGCGGGCAACACCGGTCCGCCTTGGGCCTGTTGATCAGCGCCCGGGCGATACCCGGATACGAGCGCGCGCCACAGCTCCTGGCCGCCTGGCACGAACTGGGCCGCTCGGCCCGCCATGTGGAGCTCCGCGCGGCCTGGTCGCGGCCACTGGACGCCGGCCACCTCTCCTACGGCGCCATCACCGCGATCGGTGTCGCCGCCGGTGCCCGACTCGCCGTCAGCGGCCAGGGCGACGGCACCATCCGGGTCTGGGATCTGGACCGCGGCGCGTGCACGCGGATCCTCGACGACCATCGGGGCAGGGTGGGCGAGGTGGCGTTGAGCGACGACGGCCGACACGTCCTGTGCTACGCCACCAATCCGCTCGCGATCACCCGATGGCGGCTGGAAGACGGCGAGCGCCGTCAACTGACTCCGGACCGGGACATGACGCGGACCGTCATGTTCACCGGCGACCGGAGGCACGCCTGGTTCGGCAGCGGAGACGGTGCCGTCCGCCGGTGGGATCTGGATGACGACCGCTGCGTCGGGGCCACCGGACCCAGCGGCCCGGTCAACGTGATCTCCACCTCCGCGGACGCACGGCTCGCGGCTGTCGGCGACACCCGAGGTGTGGTCCGCCTGTGGGACCTCGGCGCCGGAACGTGCCTGAGAACCTGGGCAGGACCCGCACACCCGATCCTGGCGGCGTGCCTGAGCGCCGATGGCCGCCTGGCCATGTCCACGTGCATGGACGACGCGCGGATCCGGTTGTGGGACGCCGGGACCGAGCGATGCCTGCGCGAGTTCGAGGGGCACGAGGGCTGGGTCTCGGCCGTGCGCTTCACTCCCGACGCCCGGTTCGCGTTCTCGGCGGGCCACGACAAGACCGTACGGATGTGGGAGGTCGCGAGCGGACGCTGCCTGCACGTCCTCGAGGGACACCAGGAGCGCATCAGATACCTCGAACTCACCGCCGACCTGCGCAACCTGGTGTCGGCGGGCGACGACGGCATCCGGCTCTGGCAACTCGACTGGGAGCTGACGGCCGACTGAGCCCGAGCAGGCCGTCGGCGCCATGACTTCGTGGTACCGGACGCAGGAGGGAACGCATGGCAGGACGCCATGACCGCGATGGAGGCGGCGCTCACCTCGGCCCGCACCGACCGGGCCTCCGCGCAGCAGCTTCTCGGCCCGCTCACCGGCGGCTGCCGCACCCTCGACGGCTTCGAGCAGAGACGCTCCTATCTGTCCAGGCCCTGTGCTCGTATGGCTACGACGAACGGACATGTAGCGCTGTGTGACAGCTGTGTCGCACAGCGCCAGTCCGCCCTGGGCCGGGAGGACGAGGCGACGGCCAGTCGCGAACAGGCGACGGAGATCTGGCGGCGGCTCGCGCGAATGAATCCGTCACGCTACCTCTCCCAGCTGGAACGGGAACTGTTCCTCACCGCCACCGCATCGGGCACCAAGGCACCCTCGCCCGCGGCGCTGGCTCGCCTGGAGGAGGCCGTGGAGGTCTGTCGCCAACTGTTTGCCGTGGAGCCCGAATGCGGTCTGCGGCCGGCCGACTCCGAGATCCTGCTCAGCAAGTGGTACGCCGAGAGTGGCGGAGCGGAGGATTCGCTGAAGGTCCTGCGCAGTGGCATGGTCACGCGCCGGAGCGTGGCCGCCGGAAAGCCGTCGACTTTTCTGGACACCCTCGCGCCGCAGCTGGTGATGCCGGCGCGTCAGGAGGCCGCGCTGGGGCACGTCGGCGAAGCGCTTCAGACGTACCAGGACGCCTGTGCGATCTTCGCCCGGACGGAGGCGCCCTCGCGGGAACCGGAGCTGGTGGCGCGGGCGCAGACCCTGGAGTCGGAGGCGAAGGATCACGCCGGTGTGGGCCGGGAGACTCGTCCGTCACCCAAGCGGGCCGAGCGCTCATCGTCGCAGGGCTGGGGGCGCGGGGATCGGGCCTGGCTCCGTGCTCATGCGGGCGCCTCGGTCGTACGGGACTGGTGCGAGTCGGACGCCGTGGCCCTGCGTCCAGCTCCCTGGGGGCGTATCGGCGGGCCGATGACCGAGTCGGTTGCGGCTCCTCGGTCACATCGATGCCCTTGTCGACGCAGACGCACCTCGCTACGTTAATCAGAAATCACATCCGAGGATAATATCTGAAACGGGGTGGTGACCCCAACACCAAGCGACACAAGGCCTGTTGCACCGCCTGACCTACCAGGAAAGCGAGTAAGTCAATGCACAATCTCAGCCGCAGGAGAGTCCTGTTCCTCGGTGCCGCGCTGGGCCTCGTGTGGCACCACCAATGCGTGGGCGTGGTCGCCGACAGGCTCGATCGCCGGAACCGGCGCGGGCACCGACCCGGAATACGTGTGGGACGACGAGGTGGACCAGCTGGTGGCCTCACTCCTCGCCAACGGCCAGGTTCCGGCGGCCAACACCGCGATGGCGTCGTGGGTGAACAACAACGACCCGCTGCCCAGCGGCCTGCCCGCCGACCTCACCGCATACCTGCAGAAGGTCAACAGGCTTCCCTCCTGGGCGGATTCCGGCAAGCTGGCTCGCGCCGCCGACTTCAACCGGCGCAGAGACACCTACCTCTTCATGCTCTACGGGCTCGGCAGCGGGATCATGAGCACCGTGATCCCGCGCGAGGCCAGGAGCGTGTACTGGTCCGCAGGTGGCGCCAACATGAAGGACCGCGCGGCCAAGACGTTCACGTTCGGCTACGACCTGGCCCAGCTGAAGGGCTTCGAGCCGACGGGCCAGTTCGTGGTCACCGCCAACAAGACGCGTCTGGTGCAGGCCGCGGTTCGACACCTGCTGCCGCAGTCGCCGCATTGGGCGGCGGTCTCGAACCAGGAAATCCCGATCAGCAACGCCGACATCCTGGTCACCTTCCACAGCCTGGGCACCTTCGTGCGCAGGAAGCTGCTCGACTGGAAGGTCCCGTTCCCGGCCGAGGACCAGGAAGCCTTCCTGCACAGTTGGCAGGTCGCCCTTCACCTGCTCGGCGTGCGGGACGAGTACATCCCCAGGACGTGGGCCGCCGCGGAAGCGCAATCGGGTCAGGTGCTCACGCCGATCCTCACCCCGACGACCGAGGGCATCGAACTGGCTGAGGACCTGCTGGGGTTGACCGCCCAGGTCGACCTGGGCGTCACGCGCGGATTCCTCAACGAGTTCGTACGCTACGTCCTCAGCAACGAGATCGGCGACTGGCTGGGGCTGAAGCGCGACTACGCCTCGGCGGCCCTGATCCGCACCGGATGGCCGGCCTTCATCCTGTTCCGCGAAGGGCTGTCACCCGTCGTGCCCGGCGCTTTCTACATGTTCGACCAGTTCGTGCGCGCCTTGGCGATGCTGTTCCTCAACAACGGCACGTCCGGGACGACCACCCCCATCGTGATCCCGACGGGGAACAGGCCGACTTCCTGAGTCACCGGACCGATCACACAGGGGGCCGTCTCGCGCGGCGCACCGCCGCGGGACGGGCCTCTGCGCGCTCTGCGCTCAAAGACCCAGGGCACCCACGACCAGACCGGTCACGGCGGCACGGTGACCGGGGCTGTCCTGCCACCGCAGTCTCCGCCCGGCCTCGACCACCACGCCGAACCCGGCGTGCACGAGCACCCGGGCCTGACGCGGGTCCAGCTCCGGGCGGGCCAGTCGCAACTGCTCCTCCCAGACGGCGATGTGCTCACCCTGCGCAAGGACCAAGGGGCGCTGCAGCGCTGCCGGCAGGCCGATCAGCTCGGCTTCGGCAACGCTCGTGAGTGCGGTGTGCTCAAAGCTGTAGGCCACGTACGTCGCCGCCAGCGCGACGACGGCGTCATGCGGATCGGCCACCTCGTGCAGACTCTGGTCCACCGCCTGCTCCAGCAGCCCCGCCGCCTGCAGGCACGCCGCCGCCAGGATGTCGACCTTGCCCGGGTAGTGACGGTAGAGCGCGGACGGGGTCAGCCCCACCGCCTCCGCGATCTGGCCGTTCGTGACGTTGGCGAACCCGTCCCGGGCGAACAGCGGGACGGCGGCCGCGAGGATCTCCGCGCGCCGCGAGCGCGGAACCGGCAGGGCCGGCAGCGCGACGGAGCGCTTGCTCCCGTTGACCAGTACCGGGTCGGTCGCCGCCACGCGCAGGGCACATGTCAACAGCAGTTCCTCGAGCCGGCGTTGCGCGATGGATGTGTGGTGCATCGTGATGGACCCGATCGCGCCGAGAGCCGCCGCGACCCGCAGTTGCTCGTCAGGCAGCGGACACTCGCGCCGTACCGCCTCGGTCACCCGCCCGACGACGTGCGCGAACTTCGCCCTGAGCAGCCGGCGATCCTCGCGGCTGAGGTACCTGGCCTCCCACCGGTACACGCCGCCCGACGCGCGGTGCGCGACGGTGACACGGATGAGGGCGGTGAGTACGTCCGCCGAGGGCGCCTCCGGTGGCATCTCGTCGAGCGCGGCGACGAGTCGGTCCACCACGGCATGCGCGCACTCCGCGAACAGTGCGTACTTGTTCGGGAAGTGCCGGTACACCGCCGCGGCGGTGATGCCCACGCCGACGGCGATCTCCTCCATGGACGCCGCGTGGTACCCGCGCTCACTGAAGCGCCTTCCGGCCGCATCGACGATGAGCTGCCTGCGGTTGCGGGGGCGAGTGGCCGAGGCCGGCTCGGCGGTCATGAACGCACCGGCGAGTGCGGAGACGGAGCCATACGGCCCAGTCAATCACACGTCGAGCCGAGCCCGGGGGCACCTGAGTGCGGACCGCGCGACGGGCGGGCCCCGAGACACGACGCACGTGATTTTTCATTAACAAAACGCTTCTCGACCCGCAGCATGGAGCGGCATAATGCCGCAGCGACCGCCGATCGATACGACACCCGAGGAGTCGCTCATGTCGACAGGTACGGCGCCCGCCTGGTCCTTCCGGCACCACTGGATGTCCCAGGCGGCCACCCACGCGATGATGCGACCCGACAGGCCCGCGCTGCGCCATCTCGGGGAGACCACGACCTGGGCGCAGTTGTCGCGGCGGTCGCTGCAACTGGCCGCCGCGCTCGCCGACCGGGGCGTCGCTGCGGGTGACCGCGTGGCCATGCTCACGCTGAACCATCCATGGTTCGTGGAAAGCGTGTTCGCGGCGAACAGCCTGGGGGCCATGGCCGTCCCGCTCAGCTTCCGGCTCGCACCGCTGGAACTCGACTACATCCTGAGCGACTGCACTCCTTCGGCGATCGTCGTCGACGCACAGCTCCTGCCGCTGCTCAAGGCCGTGCCGAACGCCGCGTCGATCGGCACGGTCGTCGTCATCGGCGAATCGGGCGAGGCCGAGACCGAAGGCCGGAGCGCGTACGAGGAGTTCCTGTCGGCATATGAGCCGATGGAACTGCCGGACGTCAGCGAGGAGTCGACCGCGCTGATCATGTACACCTCGGGCACCACCGGCCGGCCGAAGGGGGTGATGCTGTCCCACCGCAACATGCAGGTGCAGGCGACCACGTGCATCCGCGCGATGGAGATGTTCGACGACTCCGACGTCGGCTTCCTGACGGCGCCCTTCTTCCACATCGCGGGCCTGGGTTCGGTCGCGGCGAACTTCGCGGTCGGCAGCACGGTCGTGATCCATCCCCTGGGGGCCTTCGACCCGCGAGCGGTGCTCGACGCCTATGAACGCGAAGGTGCCACCGTCGTGTTCAACGTTCCGCAGCAGTGGGACCTGATCTGCGCCCAGCCCGGCATCGACAAGCGTGACCTGAAGCTGCGGATCATCAGCTGGGGGGCCGCCCCCGCGAGCGATGCGACCCTGCGCGCCATGAGCGAGAAGTTCCCCGGCGCGCTCAACGTGGCGGTGTTCGGCCAGACCGAGACCTCACCGGTCACCTGCGTGCTCCGTGGGGAGGACTCCCTGCGCAAGCTCGGCTCGGTCGGCCGGCCGATCCCCAGCATCCAGTGCCGCATCGTCGACGAGGACATGAACGACGTCGCCGTGGGCGAGGTCGGTGAGATCGTCTATCGCGGGCCCACACTGATGCAGGGGTACTGGAAGAAGCCGCAGGAGACCGCGGAGGCCTTTCACGGAGGTTGGTTCCACTCCGGTGACCTGGTCAAGCGGGACGACGAGGGCTTCGTCTGGGTGGTCGACCGCAAGAAGGACATGATCATCAGCGGCGGCGAGAACATCTACTGCGCCGAGCTGGAGAACGCCGTGGCCGCGCACCCTTGCGTACGGGAGGTCGCGGTGATCGGCAGGCCCGACGAGCGCTGGGGCCAGGTGCCGGTCGCCTACGTCACCGTCACCCCGGGAGCCGAACTGTCACTGCACGAGCTGACGGAGTTCCTGGAAGGAAAGCTCGCCTCTTTCAAGCGGCCCAAGGACCTCGTGCTGGTCACCGAGCTTCCCCGGAACGCAGGCGGCAAGGTGGTCAAGCCGATGCTCCGCAGCCAGGACGCAGCACACGTGCAAGGACAGGACGAGGGGTGATTCCGCGCCGCAGCCACCCGGCACCGCTCGCCTGCACCTGCTGGACGGGGCAGCCGCTCACCGGCCGCTGACCGGCCCCGTGCCCGGAACGACGGCTGCCCCGGTCCCGGCACGGGGCCGGGCCCGGGGCAGCCGGGGCGGTGCGGCTCAGCCGCGCAGTACCGCGACCGGGCCGTTGTACGCCTCGGCCGTGAGCACCGGGTGCCGGGAGTCGCACGCCCCGGCCGGCCAGGACACCTGGACCGTGCGGGACTCGCCCGGCAGCAACCACAGGTAGTTGTCGCTGTACAGCGTCGGCAGGACGCGCGGGCCGTGCCTGTCCGCCAGCAGCGACAGCCGGACCATCGCCGCCACCGCCGAGCCGGTGTTGCGGATGACCGCCGACATCTCCCGCCGTTCGCCTGACCGCTTCACCCACGTGGTCAGCCCGGTCAGCCGCACCTGCTTCGCCTTGTTCAGCCCCTGGAGGTCGGCCGTCTCCCGGTAGCGCCAGTAGGTGTTCCGCGACACCTCACGGCCCCGGGCGTCCTCCAGCGTCAGCCGCAGCAGGTGCAGGGCGGGCAAGTCCGCGCCGAACTCGGCGGTGAACGCCTTCGTGGTGCCCGCCCGCGCCACGTCCACCCGCGTCGACCGGCCCTTGCCGAGCTGCCGGCCGGACAGGTCGTACAGCCGGGCCGTGACGGTGGCGCCGCGCAGGTCGGCGGCCGTGTGGTTGACCGCGATCACCTGCCACTTCACCGGGTCGGCCTGCACGTGCAGCGGCTCGCAGGCCGAACGGGCGCCGTAGTAGGTACCGTTCACGTCGAAGTCGTAGTCGTACGTCTGCCAGACCGTGCTGTGCCAGGCCGGGTGGGACATCCACAGCATCAGGCCGGAGGCGTTGTCCCACAGGTTGGCGTTCCACGCCTCGAACATGGCGCGGGTGTTCTCGTAGTTGACGAACTGCGCCTTGCGGGCGAAGTCGTCCAGGCCTGCGGCGCCGCCCAGCCGGGCCTCGATGGCCGCCTTGTAGTTCTGCGGAGCCTGGTTCCCGCGCTCGCTCCAGTCGTGGTAGTACCAGGCGCCCTTGATGGGCCACTCCGGCTCGTCGCCCGTCATGTTCCGGGTGCTCGCCGCGGTGGAGACCACCGGCATGCCGATCTCGGTATGGAAGCCGAAGTCCCGGCTGCCGTACGTCATCGGGTCGAAGTACTTCTCCGGCTCCACCCAGCCGTAGGGACCGCCGCCGGTGATGGTGCCGCCCGCCGAGTTGTTCTGGTAGAGCAGGCCCGGCACCTGCTGCTCCACCGCCTCGCGCATCCCCTTGTCGATGGCGGCCGGCGGATTGCCCTCGTTCGCGCCGCACCACACCACCACGCTCGGGTGGATGCGGTAGCGCAGCACGGTGTCGCGCGCGAGGGAGTTGAACGCCTCGTGGTCCGGCGGATCCATCCCCCACGCGTTCGGGAAGTCGTTCCACACCAGGATGCCGTGCCGGTCGCAGGCCGCGAAGAACTCCTCACGGTCGCTGGAGCCGACCCAGTTGCGGATCATGGTGAAGTTCATGTCGCGGTGCATGCGCACCGCCGCGTCCATCCGCTCGGCCGGCATCCGGCGCAGCAGCTCGTCCCAGCCCCAGTTGCCGCCGCGGGCCAGCACGCGCACGCCGTTGACGGAGATGATCAACGGGTCCGGCGTGTTGGTGACCGTCTTGACGTCGGTCCACTGCTCGCCGTCGACCGAGACCTGGATGACGTACGTCTTCGGGTAGGCCGACTCCCAGACCACGGCCACGCGGTCGAACGTCCGCGCGGAGCCGAGGTCGACCTGGATCCACTGGTGGTCCTCGTAGGCGGAGGACCAGCGGGTGTTCGGGTCGCCGTCGGTGGCGTGCGCGGCCGGGTGGTCCGACTCCTCGGTGGAGGCGGTGGCCTTCTGCCGCAGCGCCAGGTCGGTGCCCGGGTCACTGCGGTCCACGACCCCGAACGCCCACAGCGAGTTGCCCCAGCTGGTGTTGCGCAGACCGCAGTTCAGCCGGACATAGCGGGCGGTACGCCGGTCGAAGTCCTCCACCTGGAGGCTCGCGTTGCCGTTGTTGAACGGCAGCGGCACCGCGCCGTTGTCCACCGCCTTCACGTCGGTCCAGTCCGAGCCGTCCTGTGAGACCTGCACGGTGAACGACTTCGCGTACGCCTGCTCCCAGGTCAGGTCGACCCGGTCGAAGGACTGGGAGGTGCCGAGGTCGACCCGGATCCACTGGTCGTCCTCGTAGGCCGAGGACCAGCGGGTGCCGGCGTCGCCGTCGGTGGCGTTGCCCGCGCCGTTCCCGTCGTCGCTGGACGCCGTGGCCGGCGCGTGCAGAGCGAGGTCGGTGCCCGCCCGCGTGCTGTCCATCACCGACAGCGTCCACAGCGAGCTGCCCCAGGAGGTGGCCCGGGTCAGGCAGCGGATCCGGACGTGGCGCGCCTGCTGCCGGTCGAAGGTCACGGTCTGCGTGTAGGCGTCGCCGGACGAGGTGAACGCGAGCGGCACCTTGTACTCGTAGCCGAACTGGCGGATGCCGAAGCGGGTGACGCGCCGGTCGCTCTCCTGGCCGCCGACGGTGGCGGTGAGCGTCAGCTCGTGCAGGTCGGCCGCGCCGAGGCCGTTGGGCCACCACAGCTTGGGATTCCGCAGCTTCAGCTCGTGGAACGCGTCCGGGGCGAACACCACGTCGAGGCTCTCACCGGCCTTCACGGTGACGGTCCTCGAGACCCGCACCCCGTCGAACGCGGCGGTGACCGTCGCGCTCCGGTCGGCGGAGTCGGCGTTGCGGACCGGCACGACCACGGTCACCTCGGCCACCGACACGTCCGGCAGCGAGGGCAGCGAGGTGTCCACGCGCGGGTCGCCGATGACGACGTGCCCGGTGGATCTCAGCCGCACGTGGTTCCAGATGCCCGCGCCGCGGTCGCGCACGGCCGGCATCCAGTCCCAGCCCGAGGAGGCCAGGTAGGTCGGGGAGTTGAGGTTCATCTGGTTCGCGCCGGCGTCCACCCAGGCCTCGCCGAGCGGGCCCTTGTCACCCGGGCTGCCGGGCACCGGCATCGGCGTGATCCGCACCGCGAGGGCGTTCTCGCCGCCTGCCGAGAGCAGCTCGGTGACGTCGAAGGCGGCCCGCGCGAACGGGTAGGTCAGATCGCCGGCCTTCTTGCCGTTCAGCCACACGTCGGCCTCGTGGTTGACGCCGTCGAATTCCAGCCACACGTGCCGGCCGGCCCCGGTGCGCAGGTCGCGGGGCAGCGCGAAGTCCCGCTTGTACCACCAGGAGTGGCGCGACAGCGCCTCCGGGACGTGCAGGTTGTTCAGGCCCGCCACCGGGTCCGGCAGCCTGCCCCGCTCCACGAGCGAGCCGAGCACGGTGCCGGGCACGACCGCCGGGAGCCAGGTGCTGGTGTCGACGTTCGTCCGGGACAGCGCGGCGCCGTCCGCGCCGGCCCAGTCGTCCATGGTCAGCCGCCAGCCCGACTCCACCGGCACGGTGCCGTCGCCGGCCACGGTCAGCTTCGGCGCCTCGCGGCGGTCGACGCCCCAGTCGGTCCAGCCGGTGGCGGCGGGACGGCCGCCCTCGGCGGTGCCGTACACCTCGAAGCCGTTGAGGCCGAGCGGCAGCGGGCTGGAGCGCTTCTGGGAGGTCATGCGCACCCAGCGGGCCGGCACCGGGCGCGGGAGCTGAATGTTCACCACGCCGCCGGTGCCCGCCGTGGTGCGGTACACGGTGGTCCAGGACTCCTTGTCCAGGGACGTCTCGACGACGAAGACCAGCGAGTAGCTGGACTGGATCTCCTTGCCGGTGGTGCCGCTGTGCACGTTGCCGGTGGTCGGCGGCGTGTAGACCGGGTCGGAGGCGTCCGCCTCGAAGGTCAGCCGGACCTCCGAGACCTCGCACACCGACTGGAGGTCGACGGATATCCACTGCGGGTCGCCGTCCTCGGCCCGCCAGCCGCTGCCGCGCACGCCGGGCGAGGAGAGGCGGTCAGTGACGAACGAGCCGGGGGTCGCGGCGTAGGCGGTCGAGGAGACCTGGACCGGCCGGTGGAGGGCCAGTTCACCGGGCGTGGTGGCTGAGATGACTGGTGCGCCGGTGGGGGCGGCAGCGGCGGTCGACACGGGCAGCGCGGAGTTGAGGCCGAATCCGGCCAGCAGGGTGGTACCCGTGGTGACGATGGTCCGTCGTGACGGGTGGCGCGACGGACCTGACTGTTCGGTCATGAGTGTGACGTCCCATCAAAATGCGGCGCAAGCCGAACTGACTCCGCACGTCCCGCGGCAGAGCGAATGACAACGTTGCCAAAGGCTGTGCCGCGCGACGCCGCATGTCAAGCCCCGCAGCCCGGAGCGGGATGTGATCGCGCCCGGCGTCCAGCCAGCGTTCCGGTCCCGTCACGGGGCCCGTCGTGGCCGTAGCGAACGAGGGAACAGCGGTGGGCGAACGCCTCCCCATCCGTATGGATATGGCCGCCCCGCGGCGTTCCACGCGGTAATCGGAGCGAATGTGGCCGCTTGTCCGTCGTGCCCTGGCGTCGACTTTCCGCCATGCCGATTTCCGGCACCAGCAGGCGCCGCGACGGCACGCACCCTCCGTGAAGAGTCTGGCCACCGCGAACTCACGGCCTCAGTAGGGATGTTATGAAGAGATCCGTGACACTGCGTGGTGTGGCCGCCTCCCTTGTGATGTTCGCCGGACCGCCGGCACTGCCCGCCCAGGCGCAGGCCGGCGATGCGGACGGCCTCTCGCTCGCGCAGGCGCGCAGTCGGTGCTCGACGGCCCCGGATCGATACCGGATCCCGACGCCGGCCCGGCGGCCCGTTGCAGAAGCGACCGGCCGGGGACGGCGACCTGGCCGACGTGATCGACCCGGCGGGCTACCGGCGTGAAGGGCAGGCAGCCGACCCCCGTGTAGAAGGTGGCCGTCATCGCCACCGTGCGGGACCAGCCGCTTGTCGGTGGCGGCCAGTCCGCCGGCCACACCGGACGTCGTGCCGAGCAGACCGCCGAACACAATCGGCGACTTGGCGTTGTTCAGACCGATCAGGCAGGCGGCCAGCGGCGTACCCACCCTCACCGACCGGCGCCCACATCTCCGCACCGCTGCCGGCGACGCAATCGCTTCCGAATGCCGTCACCCCCGCTGCTCCGCCCGACACACCCTCTCCGACCTGCGAAGCATCTCCCTACTGCGTTCAACGCCTCAATGCCCGACACAGGGAGCCAGGCATATATCCGACATTTGAGGTATGCGAATCGGACAAGAGGTCGAGTCTCCTCGTGCCCCCATCACCGGATCCCAGTCATGGGGGCCGCGTTCCCGCGCCACCCACCCACGGGAGCGAGTTCGGGAGCCTGCGAGGCCCGCAACCCCAACGTGGCACGCCACCCGATCCGGCGGATGTCCCGCCCACCCGCCGCCCACCCAAATCGCACATACCTGCACGAAATCGCATATGGGGCCACCCCTGAGGATGGGAGCGAGTGGTCAAGGGGAAACAGTGGGAGCTCGCTCACTCCCACCGCTCTCAAAGCAACTCAAAGAGGCCACCCTCGCGGATGGCCTCTGAGCTGCGGTATTACCGACATCACTGTCGGGACGACAGGATTTGAACCTGCGACCCCTTGACCCCCAGTCAAGTGCGCTACCAAGCTGCGCCACGTCCCGATGCGATTCCCCCCGGTATTCCCGGGTGGCCGCGCAGGACAAACATTACCTCACTCCGAGGACCGGATCGACGCCCGTGCCTGGTGGGCGCGGTTCGCGAGTCCTTCGGCGCCGCATGCCGTGGCCAGCTTCTGCGCCCGGGCGAGCTCTCGCGGGGAGCGGATCGCGACCCCGTACTCGAAGCGGGCCAGTGCGTGTTCGTACCCGGACGGGGACGCCTCCAGGTGCCGGACCGCCTCGGCCAGCAGATGGCGGGCGTCCTCGGGGCGGGCGAACAGGGAGACGCAGCGCAGCGCCTCGCCGATCGCTGTCTCCGTACCGAACCGCTCCGCGTGCACCCGGGCCGAGGTGGCGAGTTGGGAGGCGCGGGCCGGATCGTCGTCGGCCAGGGCGCGGGCGAGATCGCCGGCCCAGGGGGCCCAGATTCCGTTGAACCTGCCGCGCGGCTCGAGCGCCTGGCCGGCCGCTTCGAGTTCGGTGACGGCCTCCTTCGTGCGGCCTTCGGCCAGCAGAAGCCGACCGCGGATGCACGGGGCGTCGGGCAGGACCATGGCACTGGGGTAGGGCAGCCCGAATTCGTACCGGTCCGCTATCGTGCGGGCCTCGGTGACGCGGCCACGGGCCAGCAGCGTGTCGATGAGCAGGCAGGCGGCGTCCCAGTGGACGGGCAGACCGCTGCCGACACGGTCGGCGAGCCGCAGTCCTTCGCGCAGGAACCCCTCTGCCTCGGCCAGGCGTCCGCGACGACGGTGGACCAGGCCGAGAAGGGTGTGTGCGAACGCGAGATGGGCGCCGCTCCAGCCGGAGATCTCGAAGGCGCGGACCGCCTCGCCGAACAGTTCCTCGGCCCGGTCGAGCTGGTCGGTGAAGGCATAGGTGATGCCGACCAGGGTGGGGAACTCGAAGCCCCATTCGGTGTCGGTCCAGCCGAGACCGCGGGCCGGATGGCCGTCGACGAGGGCGCGTTCGCAGAGGTCGATGGCGAGTTGGGAGTTCTCGCCGCGCAGCATCGCGTCGAACGCACGGATGGTGAGCAGGGCGCGTTCGGCGTTGTCGCGGCCGGCGAGATGGTCGGCGTTGCGGGCAAGCCGGCGCGAGCGGGCCGGGCCGTCCTCCTCGGCGGCCTGCATGCCCTCCCACAGGAAGTGCGCCGCCTGGAGCCGCATCCGGCCGGGGCCCGGGGCGGTGCGTCCGGCCTCGTCGGCGAGGGCGAGCGCCGCCTCCTTCAGCTGGTTGTTGTGGGAGAGGGCCGCGGCGAGCCGGAAGGTGGCGTCGACACGTACCTCGTCGTCGAGGCCGGGCAGGTCGAGGGCGGCCCGCAGATGCTGGACGGTGGTGGGCGGGGAGCTGAGCAGGGTGGCGCAGCCGAGCTCGTACAGCAGCGTGGCGCGCACCTGGTGGCGTGGAGGCTCACGCAGGGCACGTTCCAGGCAGCGGCGGGCGGCCTCGGGGGCGCCGACGGCGAGGTGCTGGCCGGCCGCTTCGCGAAGTTGCGCGACCAGTTCCTGATCGTCGTCCGGGTGGACTTCGAGGAGGTGGCGGGAGGCCGCTGCGGCGCCGAGTCCGGCCCGTGTGATCGCCCAGGCGGCCCGGCCGTGCATGGCGGTGCGGGTGGCCGGCGGGATGGAGCGGTAGACGGCGGTGGCGATGAGCGGGTGGACGAACTCCAGCGGATCGAAACCACTGACGATACGGGCGTCGCGCAGCCGTGCCGTGCAGTCGGCGGCCTCGGCGGGGCTCATCCCGGCGAGGGTGGCGGCCAGGTCCTGGGAGATGTCGGTGCCGAGGACGGCGGCGGCCCAGGCGAACCGGTTGGCGTTGGTGCCGAGCCGTTCGAGGCGGGCGACGAGTCCGCTGCCGCGGGCCGAGGCACCGAGTTCGCGCAGCAGCCCGGCCGACTCCTCCAGGGGCGGCAGTTCGCGGTCCTGCACCTTGGCGACGAGTTCGACCGCCTCGTACGGGTTGCCGCCGGTCACGGCCCACACCTCGCGGCAGAAGGGGTCGTCGGCGTGCTCGCCGAGCGCGGCCCTGACCAGTTCGGAAGTGGCGTCCGGGGTGAGGGCGCGCAGCGCGACCCGGACCTGATCCGGATGGCCGCTGCCGCCCTGGGACGTGCGCGCCGCCAGCTCGTCGGGCCGGTGTGCCTGGATGACGAGGACGGGCAGTTCGCCCAGGCGCGAGGTGAACGACGCCAGCCAGGCGAGGGATTCGCCGTCCGCCCAGTGCGCGTCGTCGATGATCAGCAGCAGCGGACGGTGGCTGAGCCGGGAGGCGAGCCGCGAGACGACCCAGTCGATGCCGTCCCGCACACCTTGCGGATCCGGCTGCGGGCCCCTGGGTTCGGCGAGTCCGAGTGCGGGCGCGGCGATCTCGTACCAGGCGCCGAACAGGCTGCGCACCTCGTCGGGCGGCAACTGGTCGAGGGCGGGCTGGAGCAGTTGGCGTACGACGTGGAACGGCACGGACGTGACCGTCTCACCGCCGCGCGCGGACCAGACCGTGCATCGGTCCGTCGCGATGGTCTCGATCTCGGCGAGCAGTGCGGTCTTGCCGATGCCCGCCTCGCCACTGAATATCAGCAGCCCGCCGACGGCCTGGGCGCCGCACAGGGCATCCACGGCCTGTTCGGCGGCGGCGAGTTCCGGTTCGCGCTCGTACAGCGGCCGGGACGGCTTCATGCCTACCCTCCCCATAGTGGTACCGATGACTGCCGAGACTAGTCGTGCGCGAGGGCCCACCGACAGTGGTTCGGACAGTTCGTCGCAGGTGCGGGGCACAATCGAGGAGTGGACGAGACTCGCAGGGATCGCGACGCCGAGGGCCGGGCGCGCAATGCGCGCCCGCGTGACGGGCTGGGGCGCCCGCTGCCGTACGGATCACCGGGGGTGGAGCGGCAGCCCGAGGGGGTGGTCCGGACCCCCCAGGAGACGCTGCGGGAGGGCCAGCGTCTGCTGGACGCGGGGATGCCGTTCCATGCGCACGAAGTGTTCGAGGATGCGTGGAAGTCGGGCCCGGCGGCGGAGCGGGAGTTGTGGCGGGGTCTGGCCCAGCTGGCGGTGGGGCTGACGCATGTGGCGCGGGGTAATTCGACGGGCGGGGCGCGGCTGTTGCGACGGGGGGCGTCGGCGCTCGCGAAGTTCGCGGACCCGTCGCCGTACGGGATCGGGATCGGTGCGCTCACCGGCTGGGCGGAGGATCTCGCCGGACGGGCGGAGGCATCGGACGGGCAGCCGGTGGACGCGGCCGCGGAGGCGCCCCGGCTGCGACGTGGAGGCTGCTGAGCCGGATGATTGTGGTCGTTTTCGGCTCCCGTGGCCGGGACCGGTCAACACGGCGCCGCGGAGCCATTACGATCGCGCGTCATGAGCACTTCTGACCAGGACCAGGCCGTCGACGCCCCGATATCCGCCGAGCCCGCCGACGACCACGACGACACCGAGGACACCGAGGACACCGAGGACACCGAAGGCACGGATGCGACCGCGGAGCGCAGACTGACACCGCGTCAGGCCAGACGGCTGCGGATCGCTCTCTCCTCGGTCGGCATGGTGGCGATGGCGGTCGTGCTCGGACTGCGGATCGCGAGCCGGTCGTCCGTGCTGGTGGTCGGGGTGTACGGGCTCGCGCTGATCCTGTGCGGGGTCGTGATCGAGCTCAGCCGCAACGGCCGGACCCGTCTCGGCAGCTGGCTGCTGGCCGTCGGGCTGGTGGCGGCGATCGGTTCGGACTGGCTGCTGATCCCCTGAACCTCCGTCCGAGGTCCGCGGAACGGAAGGCCGTGAGCGTTGCGGCCGCGCCGCGCTGTTCCTGCCGCAGTCGTTCCCGGTGACCGTCAACGCGATGAACCCTGCGTCGTTCGCACCGGTGGGTGCCGGTCCCGGCCACAGTGCGGTGGTTCGTCGCGCGCCGTCCGCACAGCACGCCGTCCGCGCACGGGAACGTCCGTGAGCAGACGGAGACCACGGCAGACATCGTCCGGTGCGACGGCTGCGGCGGCCGCTTCAGGGCCTTCCCGAACCCTCCGGTCCGGGAGGGCCCTGCCGTGCGGTCAGCGCAGGAGCAGTTGGATTCCGCCGAGCACGGTCGCGCCGATCACCAGCCGTTCGAAGAGCTTCTGGTTGATCCGGTCCACGGATTTCCGGCCGATCCAGGCACCGGGAACGACGAACAGCAGCATCGCGGCGTCCAGCAGCAGTGAGCGGGCGTCGATGAGGCCGAGGCCCACGCTGAACGGCACCTTGGACGTGTTGACGATCAGGAAGAACCACGCCGACGTACCGAGGAAGCCGAGCTTCCGGAAACCGGCCGAGAGCAGATAGAGCGACATCACGGGGCCGCCCGCGTTGGCGACCATGGTGGTGAAGCCGCCGAGCACTCCGTACGAACGGGCCTTGAGCCGGCCGGTGCGGGACGAGCGGCCGGAATCCTGCTGAGGATCCTCGGCCTCGGCGCCGGAACGGCGCCGCCAGACGGTGACGCCTGCCATGAAGAGCAGAATCGCGCCGATCGATGTTCTTACGGCGTCGTCGTCGGCCCACACCATGAAGAGCGTGCCGGCCACCACGCCCACGGCGACGGCGGGGAACAGCCGCAGCAGCGTCGGCCAGTGCGCGTGCCTGCGGTAGGTGAGGACGGCGAGCACGTCGCCTGCGATGAGGATCGGGAGCAGCACTCCGGTGGACTCGCGGGCCGGGAGCACGGCCGCGAAGACCGCGAGACTGATCGTGTTGGCACCACTGACGGCCGTCTTGGAGAAGCCGACGAGAGCGGATGCCGCGGCCAGCGCCGCCAGTTGCCAGAGTGTGAGGGTGTCCATGCCAGGAACAGATGGTAGTCGCACGCATTTCGGGCCTGGTTCGAGCCCTCGCCCGACGCCCGACTTTGCACCGGCTCATCCGATGTGTTGTCACACGAACCCCTCCCTCCCCCTCACAATTTCCGGACGCTATAAGGGTGTTGCACGTCAGAACTCTTGACCCCAGGTTGACCTCGTTGCAAGCATCGGATGTCTCAGTGGGCAGCTCGGTTGACTCCACCCACATCGGCCCCGGGCGAGAGGGCGACGGCCATGGCATCCGTACCGCACAGCCGCACATCTCCGGCACATCGATCGGCGGGCAGACCACACACCTCACCGGCGGGCCGCAGAGGGACCCTGTTCTGTCTCTCACTGGCCCTGGCGATGGCAGCGGCACTCCTCGGCGCACCTGCCGCCACCGCCGAGGTCCAGCATCCTCGCCAGCAGTGGATGCGCGAGTCCACGGCCGGTCTGTTCCTCCACTGGGGCATGTTCACCGCGCCCCGTCACGTCGACTGCCAGGCGTGGGAGCACGACGTCACCGCGGGCGGCTGGTCCGCCGACTACTGGGTCGACGAGGCCCGCAAGGTCGGCGCCTCGTACATCGTCCTGGCCACCTTCCACAGCAGGCTGGGCTACGCGCGGCCGTGGCCCTCGAAGATCCCCGGCAGCTGCTCCACGGAGCGCGACTTCCTCGGTGAGCTCGTGAACGCGGGCAAGGCCAAGGGCATCAAGGTCGAGCTGTACATGACCGATGATCCGCAGTGGCACAACGAGGTGCCGGGAGTGCAGACGCTCGACTCGGACGCGTACTCCGCGTACAAGGGCGAAAAGGTCGATCTGACGACACGCGAGGGGTTCGGCCGGTTCAGCTACGACCAGTTCTTCGAAGTGATTGAGAACTACCCGGATCTTGCGGGGTTCTGGATCGACAACGACAACGAGTACTGGGAGAGCCATCACCTCTACGAGCAGATCCGGGCGAGGCGTCCGTCCTGGTTGTTGACCAACAACAATGAGGACACACCGATCATGGACACGGTCAGCAATGAGCAGAAGACCGGCACGACCCCGGCGTACGACTATCCGTCGGCCGCGTTCACGCCGATGCCCCGCGTCTCCGAGGGTGACTACAAGCTGCCGACCAGCGGCGACTGGTGGTACGACGGCAAAGACCACCCGGTGGACTTCCGGCTGAGTACGGGCAGGTACATCACCAACGCGGGCTCGTCCATGAAGTCGCTGATGGCGGAGACCGCGATGGTGAACGGCAGGTTCCCGCCGAGCCAGCAGGCGTACAACGACTTCATGGCCGAGTGGACCGCACCGATCCGGTCCGCGCTGCAGGGCACCGAGGGCGGCGGCTACATGTACGGCGGGATGCAGCCCGGCTTCTGGAACGACGGCGCACACGGTGTCATCACCGTCGGGCCCGGGGCGCGGACCCAGTACGTGCATGTGGTGACCCGGCCCAGAACGGATCTGGTGCGGCTGCGGGACAACGGGTACCGGGCGACCGAGGTGACCGACGTACGCACCGGGAAGGCAATGGCGTTCAGCCAGTCCGGGGGCTACCTGACGATCCTCGGGATCGCCGACTGGGACCCGTACGACACGGTGTTCCAGGTCGAGACGGACGGCCTGCAGCAGTCCTACTACCCACAGAACTCCCTGCGGGCCACGGCCTCGTCCTCGGCCGACGGGCACCCGGCCGCGGACGTGGTCGACGGAAGCCACGAGAACTACTGGGACAGTGACGGGAAGCTTCCTGCGTCCGTGACGGTCGACCTCGGCAGCCCCCGGAAGGCGACCTCGCTCGCGGTCAGTCAGCGCGAGTGGTCACCGACGCACGCCCGGTCGACATTCGGCCGACCGGAGGACTCCGCGCGGATCAAGGACTACACGGTCTCGACGAGCGACGACGGCAGGCGCTGGAGGACGGTCCGTACCGGGGCACTGCCGAGCGCCCGAGGAGTGCAGTTCATCGACATCGGTGAACAAAGGGCCCGCTATCTGAAGCTGGACGTACGGAACACCTGGGCCGGTCCTCAGGCGCCGGACTTCTTCGGCCGGCTCAGGATCGACGAGATCAAGGTGGCCCACGGGGCACCGGTGTCGGGCTCCGCGCAGGTGCCGCTGGAGGCGGAGTCGCGGAGCAACGCCCGGGACGGCGGTGTACGAGCGTCCGCGTGCGGGGCCTGTTCGGGTTCGTCCCGCCTCGTCGGGTTCGGCGGCGGAGCACGTAACTCCGTGACGTTCCGCGACGTGACGGCCGCCGAAGCCGGGAACCACCGGCTCCAGTTCGACCACACCGCCGGGTCCGCGACCTCGTTGTCGGTACGGGTCAACGGCGCCGCGGCCATCGATGTGGCGGTGCCCGCGGGCAACCCGGACGTACCGGGGTCCACAGCTGTCTCCGTGCCGCTGGTCGCGGGCGCCAATACGGTCGAGGTGTTCAGCAGGGCGGCCCGGGGGCCGGGCCTCGACCGGATCGCCGTCGGACCGCTGCCGCCGACGTCGTACGTGCCCAAGACGACAATGACGGTCGATCCGCACGGGCTGCAGTGGGTCGGCGCCGGGCAGCAGTCGGTCAAGGTGACGGCGAAGCTGCGGCTGGACGCCGACGACATTCTCGACGGTGTCCAGCTCGCCCCGAAGGTTCCTGCGGGCTGGTCGGTCGACGGCGGTCCGGCGACGGCGTCGTCGATGCGGCTGGGCGAGACGATCGAGGCCGGCTGGACGCTGACCTCGCCGCCCGGCGCGGATATCGGGTCGACGACGGTTCCCGTCACCGCGGCCTTCCTGACGCTCGGAACACCGCACGAGGTGACGCAGAGCGTCGGCGTCCGGCCGCGCCCGGCGGACCGGGTCTTCATGCGCGAGGCCGAGGACTCGCGGAACACGCTCGGCACCGCGGGTCCGACCGGCTGCTCGCCCTGCTCCGGCGGCGAGAAGGTGCGCAACATCGGGGGCGGCGCGGGTGCCGATGTCCGGTTCCCCGATATCACCGTGGACCGGGCCGGCACCTACCCGCTGTTCATCGACTACACGGTGAACGGGGATCGTTCGTTCCTGGTGAGCGTCAACGGCGGAGCGCCGGTCGAGGCGGCGGTGAGCGGCATCGGGAACAGCACCCCGGAGACGACCACCGTTCCGGTGACGCTCGCCGCGGGCGCCAACACGATCAGGATCTACAACGACGAGGAGTCCGCGCCCGATCTCGACCGGCTGTCGCTGGGACAGCCGTAGGCTCGTCGGCGGATGCATATCAGGGGCCGTTCCTCAACGGCCCCTGAGGCATGCCCGGCGGCCGCCGGGCCGGGGACCACAGGCGGACGGCGGCGGGCAGTGCCGCCGCCGTCCGAGACCCCGATCGGCACCGTCCGATGAGAACGGCCTGCCGGCCCCCGGACGCAGGCCCCGGCCCCGCCGCCGTGAACGCCGTGGACGACGCGCGGGTGATCGCTATGCTGCGACCCAAGCGCTCACACGAAGCGTTCAAACGAACAGTGCGCAGCGGTACGGCGAGGGGGCAACAGCATGCGGGAGCCGGTTGAACTCAGGCGTCAGCGAATCCTGTCGGTGGTGCAGTCGAGGGGCGCCGTCAAGGTCAGCGTGCTCGCCGCCGAGCTGGATGTCTCGGTGGTCACGATCCGCCGCGACGTCGAGGAGCTGGCCCGGGTGGGGCGGCTGCGGCGCGGGCACGGCGTGGCCCGTCCGGTGATCGACGCGCCGGAACCCGCCACGGTGCCGGCGGCGCGGGCGCAGGAACCGGCCGGGGACGGCGCTGCGGTGGCCCTCGTCGTACCGGAGCGGCACTCGTACCTGTACGAGACGCTGCACGGCGCCCGCACGGTGCTGGAGGAGGCCGGGATGCGGATCGCCCTGCACATCGCGCCGCAGTCGGCGGGCGCCGAACGGCCGCTGGTGGAGCGGGCGCTGGCGGACGGGGCGCGCGGGCTGCTGATCGCCCCGCGCTGGCGTCATGCGCGTTCGGAGGAGCTGGAGTACGGCTGGCTGGCGGAGGTGGGGGTGCCGACCGTACTGATGGAGCGGCGGCCCCGGCCGGGCAGTGCACTGCACGCCCTGGACTCCGTCTGTTCCGACCACTGGTACGGGACGCATCTGGCCGTCGACCACCTCGTGTCGCTGGGCCACCGCCGTATCGTCCTGGCCGCCCGGGACGACAGTCCGACGGCACGCACCATCCGGACGGCGTTCGCCGAGATCGCGGCGGCGAGGCCGGAGGTCGAGGACTGGTCGGTGGTGCTGAGTTCGCCGGAGGCGGTGCCCGGCCCGGGTCCCGAATCGCCGGGCTCCGAGGCGCCCGTACCCGGAGACGACGGCGCGGCAGTCGATCTGGCCGCGCTGCTGCGCGAACGGGGCGCGACGGCCGCCGTGCTGCACGGTGATGTCGACGCACTGATGCTGGTGCAGCGGCTCGCGGAATGCGGGGTGCAGGTGCCGCGCGACTGTTCGGTGGTGGCGTACGACGACGTGGTCGCCGCCCTGGGCAGCACGCCGCTGACCGCGGTGGCACCGCCGAAGGCGGAGATCGGGCGCGCGGCGGCCGAGCTGCTGCTGCACCGGCTCGCCGGGTCCGCCGACTCCACCGGTCCGGTGCGCAGGACGGAGCTGCTGCCCTCGCTGAAGATCCGTGGATCGGCGCAGCGGCTCACCCCTCTCGGGAAATGAGCGTTTGACCGCTTTCATTTTCTTCTGAGCGATCTATTGACCCGTACCGATCAGCCGATCAGGATTCCCCGTGTCTCGAATCAGGAGCCGCGGGAGGCACCCATGCCTGATCGACAGAGCCGTCGATCCGTGCTCGCCACGATCGCCGCCCTGCCGCTGACCGGCGCGCTCAGCGCCTGCAGCAGCAGTGACGGAGCATCACAGTCGGGCAGCACGAGCAACACCAGCACCATCAGCAACAAGGGCGCGCAGCGCGCCACGCACATCACCTTCTGGTCGGCGCTGCGCGGCAGCCAGGAGGTCGTGGACGCGTTCAACCGCACCCACGACCTCATACAGGTCGACTTCCAGCAGATCCCCACCGGGGGCCAGGGCGGTTACGCCAAGCTCAGCAACGCGTTCCGGGCGGGCAACGCCCCGGACGTCGCCACCATCGAGTACCCCCAGGTCCCCGGCTTCGCCATCGACGGTGTCGCCCGCGAACTGACCGATCTGATGGGTGACGGGCTGCGCGCCAAACTGCTGCCGCAGGCGCTCGGACTGACCACGTTCGAAAAGCGTGTCTTCAGCGTGCCGTTGGACATCGAGCCGATGATGATGCACTACCGCACCGACCTGTTCCAGCAATTCGGACTCGAAGTCCCGCGCACCTGGGACGAGTTCGAGGAGACGGCCCGGACCGTCCGCCGCAAGGCCCCGGACCGTCGGCTGGCGACCTTCGCCACCGACGGTGCCATGCAGTTCGCTGCGCTCGCCTGGCAGGCCGGCGCCCAGTGGTTCGACACCTCGGGCGGCGCCTGGAACGTGTCGCTCACCGATGAGCCGACCCGCCGCGTCGCGTCGTACTGGCAACGGCTGATCGACCAGGACCTGGTCTTCATGAACGCCGTGGACAGCCGCCAGAGCGACGCCCAGATCAGCAACGGCCAGGTCCTCGTCCGGCTCAGCGGCGCCTGGGACGCCGGCGCGCAGATGAACGCCCGTCCCGCCCAGAAGGGCAAGTGGGCCGTGGCCCCGCTCCCCCAGTGGGATCCGGCGAAGCCGGCCGTCGGCACGCACGGCGGCTCCACGTTCGCGGTCACCAAGGACAGCCGGCACCCGGAGGCCGCTCTGGAGTTCATCGAGTGGCAGGTGTCGCACCCCGACGCACTGCGCGCCCGGCTCTCCAGCGGCAGCAGCAGCCAGTACCCGGCCGCCCCCGGTCTCGTCGCTGTCGGCCGCAAAGCCTTCGACCGCAGCTACTACGCGGGCCAGGACATCTACACGGTCTTCGAGGCGGAGGCGCACAAGATCCGCGACGGCTGGATCTGGGGGCCGCGGATGACCGCCACCGGAAAGGTGATGCAGGACGGCTTCGCACGCGCGGGCGGCGGCCAGGGCTCTCTGGTCGACGCGGTGCGCGCCGCCCAGCAGGGCACCATGCCGGACCTCAGGGCGCTGGGCCTCGCCACCACCGAGCGCAGCAGCTGACCCCGTTCGCCGTTCCTTCCCCCGTTCCCAGCAGCAGAGAGGCAGGTGACACGCATGACCACCCCCGCTTCCACGCCCACGATCGCCCCCGTGCGCCCGGCGGACGCCCGGTCGGCGGCCGCGCCCGCGCGCTCCACCCTCAGGTCGGCCCGGCGCCGTGAACTCGGCGCCTGTGGCGCCCTGATGACTCCGTTCTTCGTCCTCCTCGTGACGGTCTTCCTGATCCCCGTCGGGACGGCCGTCTGGCTCAGCTTCTTCAGCGCCGACCAGCCGGGACTCGGCTTCGGTCCGGAACGCACGGTCTTCGTCGGACTGCGCAGCTACACGGCCGTGCTCACCGACCCGACGTTCCTCAGCAGCCTGGGCACCGTCTTCCTGTACTGCGTCTTCTACATTCCGGTGCTGGTGATCGCCGCGCTCGCGCTGGCGCTGCTGCTGGACTCCGGGGTGGTGCGGCTGCGTTCATGGGCCCAGCTCGGGCTGTTCCTGCCGCATGCCGTGCCCGGCATCATCGCCGCCGTGATCTGGCTGTACCTGTACACGCCCGGGCTCAGCCCGGTGATCGACCTGCTCGGCAAGGCCGACATCACCATCGACTTCCTCGGCGTGCACACCGTTGTGCCGTCCATGGTGAACATCGCTCTGTGGAGCAATCTCGGCTACAACATGGTGGTCTTCTACGCCGCTCTGCAGGCCGTGCCCCGCGAGGTCATCGAGGCCTCGGTCGTCGACGGCGCCGGACCGGTCCGTACCGCGCTCCAGGTCAAGGCGCCCTTGGTGCGTTCGTCCATCGTCATGGTGGCGATGTTCACCCTGATCTTCGCTCTCCAGCTGTTCACCGAGCCGATGCTGCTCAGCCAGTCCACCCCGGTGATCAACTCGCGGTTCTCCCCCAGCATGTACATCTACGACGCGGCCTTCACCCGTAACAACTACGGCCTGGCCGCCGCCGCCTCGGTCGTCCTGCTGATCTGCACGATCGCCCTCTCCTACGGTGTCACCCGCTGGACCAACCGCGCCAACACCCCCGAGGAGGACGCCCGATGAGCACCACTACCCGTACGGCCGCCACGCTGCGGCCCCGGCTTCTCGGCCGCTCCGTCGTCCAGGTCGTGGTGGGCATCTCGGTGCTGTACACGGTGCTGCCGGTGCTGTGGCTGGTGCTGGCGGCGTCGAAGGGCCGGGACGCCCTGTTCGGCAGCGATGTGCTGTCGCTGAACCACTTCGCCTTCGTGCAGAACCTCAAGGACCTGTTCGCGATGGACGGCGGACTGTACGGGCGGTGGTACGGGAACAGCCTGCTCTACGCGGTGCTCGGCGCCGCGGTCGGCGCCCTGGTGAGCATCGCCTGCGGCTACGCCTTCGACAAGTACCGCTTCCCGCACAAGGAGAAGCTGTTCGGGCTGGTTCTCGCCGCCGTCATGGTGCCGCAGACCGTGCTCGCCCTACCGCTGTATCTGATGGCGTCCGGCACCGGCCTGGTCAACACCTTCTGGTCGGTGTTCATCCCGGTGCTCTTCAATCCGTTCGGTGTGTATCTCGGCCGGATCTTCAGCCAGGGGTACGTGCCGAACGAGGTACTCGAAGCGGCGCGGGTGGACGGCGCCGGCGAGCTGACCACCTACTTCCGCGTCGCGCTGCGGATGCTCGGGCCCGGTCTGGTCACCGTGTTCCTCTTCCAGCTCACCGCCATCTGGAACAACTTCTTCCTGCCGATGGTGATGCTTTCCGACCAGGACCTGTATCCGGTCAGTCTGGGGCTCTACACCTGGAACAGTTCCGCCACCGTGTCACCCGAGTACTACCCCGTCGTGATCATGGGCTCGCTGCTCGCCGTTCTGCCGCTGATCCTCGCCTTCGCACTGCTCCAGCGGTTCTGGAAGTCGGGGCTCACCGCGGGCTCCGTCAAGTAGCCGGGCCGCCCGGACCACTTCCGCACCAGGAGAGAGATGCCCAGCACGACCCCCACCGCACCCCGTCGGCCGCGCGCCGCCGTCGCCATGAAGCCGGAGGCCGCGACCGCCGTCCTCACGCCCCGGGCCCTGGCCGCACTCGCCGAGGTGTGCTCCCTCGCCCCGCTGCCCGTCCTCGACGACCTCACCACCGAACGGGCCCGCGCCGCACTCGCGGACGCCGAACTCCTGATCACCGGCTGGGGCTGCCCGCCCATCGACGAGGCGGTGCTGGCCGCGGCGCCCTGGCTGCGCGCCGTCGTGCACACGGCGGGCTCCGTCCGCGGACATGTCACCGAGGCCTGCTGGCAGCGGGGCATCGAGGTGTCGTCGGCCGCCGCCGCCAACGCACTGCCGGTCGCCGAGTACACGGTCGCGATGATCCTGCTGTCCGGCAAGCGGGTCCTGGAGCGGGCCCGCGACTACCGGACCGAGCGCCGCCGCGACGACTGGCTGCGCACCTCACCCGAGGTCGGCAACTACGGCCGTACCGTGGGCATTCTGTCCGCCTCGCTGATCGGCCGGCGCGTCATCGAGCTGCTGCGCCCGTACGACCTGCGGGTGCTGCTGCACGATCCGTACGTCTCCGAGGAGGACGCCGCCGAGCTGGGCGTCCGGCAGGTCGGGCTCGCGGAACTGTTCGCGCAGAGCGACGTGGTGAGTGTCCACACCCCGCTGCTGCCCGCCACCCACGGACTCGTCAGCCGTGAACTGCTCACCTCGATGCGCCCGGACGGGGTGCTCATCAACACCTCGCGGGGCGCCGTCGTCGACCAGGACGCGCTCACCGACGTACTCCGGCAGCACCGGATCCGCGCGATTCTCGACGTCACCGACCCCGACGCGCTGCCGTCCGCGCATCCCTTGTGGGAGTGCGACAACGCCCTGATCACCCCGCATCTCGCGGGCTCGCAGGGCAACGAGTGGCAGCGGCTGGCCGACCTGGCGGTCCACGAGATCGGCCGCTGGGCCGCGGGCGACGGCTTCGCCCATCCCGTACGACGCGAAAGGCTGGCATTCCTCGCATGACCTCCTCCCTTGAACTCCCCTCCGACGACCGCGACCTGAGCCCGTACACCGGCTACACCCGGGCGCACTGGGAGGCGGCGGCGGACGGTCTGCTGCGGGCGGCCTGGCAGTGGTCGACCCCCGGCCGCGCCCTGCTCGACCTGCCGGGGCGGCCGTCCGGATCCGGGGTACGGTCCGACGGGCTCGAGGGCTATGCCCGTACGTTCCTCGCGGCGGCGTTCCGGGTCGCGGGCTCAGACGGGAAGGATCCGCACGGCTGGCTCGACCGGTACGCCGACGGACTCGCCGCCGGTACGCGGACGCCCGGCCGCGACGACCTGGAGTCCTGGCCGCTGATCCTCGACCACCACGTACAGGGCCAGCCCATGGTCGAGTCCGCCTCGGTCGCGATCGGGCTGCGGCTGACCCGCCCCTGGCTGTGGGACCGGCTGGACCCCCGCGTCCAGGACCGTGCCGAGGAGTGGCTGCGCGGCGCCCTGCGGCACACCCCCGCACCGAACAACTGGTACCTGTTCCCCTACTCCGTTGCCGCGTTCCTGGAGTCGGTGGGCCGCGGTGACGCGGAGACCGTCCGGGCGAAGGAGCGGGCGCTCGGCCTGCTGGAGGGCTGGTACTGCGGACAGGGGTGGTACTCCGACGGGGACCACCGCGCCTTCGACCACTACAACGGCTGGGCGCTGCATCTGTACCCGGTACTGGACGCACATCTGTCGGGCGACACCGAACTGTCGGCGCACTTCGGCTCCCGGCTGCGCGAACACCTGGACAGCTTCTCGCTGCTGTTCGGCGGCGACGGCGCGCCGATCCACTTCGGCCGCTCGCTGACGTACCGGTTCGCGGCCGGTGCGGCGGTCGCGCTGGGCGCCGTCACCGGGCACACCCCGCTCTCTCCCGGCGCCTCGCGGCGGGTGATCAGCGGAGCGCTGCGTTACTTCCTGGACCGCGGCGCGACAGGCACGGACGGGCTGCTCAGCCTGGGCTGGCACGGCCCGCACGAGGCGACGCTGCAGCACTACTCGGGCCCCGCGTCCCCGTACTGGGCGTCCAAGGCGTTCGTCTCGCTGCTCGCCCCGGACGGCCATCCGCTGTGGACGGCGACCGAGGAACCCGCTCCCAGCGAGGGTCCCGACCGGGTGGTGGCGCTGCCCGCCCCCGGCCTGCTGATCCAGTCCACCCGCGCGGATGGCATCGTGCGGCTGCACAACCACGGCAGCGACCATGTCCGGCCGCACGAGGGCGAGTCGGGCGTGGAGGACGATCCGCTGTACAGCCGCCAGTCGTACTCCACGGTGTCGGGCCCGACGTCGAAGGCGAACGCGGCGGACAACCATCTGGCCGTCGTCGTCGCGGGGGTGCGCAGCAGCCGCCGCAGCATACGTCCGCTGGGTGCCGGACAGGGTGACGACTGGGGCTGGGCAGCATCCTGGCACCGCCCCGTCTTCACCTCGGGTCCGCCGATGGTGCCGGGGCTGCGGGTGGAGAGCGTCACGGTGGTCCACGGCCGGTACGAGCTGCGGGTGCACCGGGTGCTGGGTGCGCCCGCCGCGACACGGGTGGAGCAGACGGGCTGGGCGACCGGTCCGGACGACTCCGTACGGTCCGAACTGCACGGCCTGCACGGCTGGGAGACCCGGGACGAGGTGCGGGCGCCGCAGGGCACGGCGCACACACGCTGGGCGGTGGTACCCCGGCTGTCCTGCGACGCGGAGGGGACGCTCCTGCTGGTGTCCCTCGCATCGCTGACGGCGGAGCCGGACGCGACGGCGCTCGCGGCAGCGGTCAGCGGTGTGAACGTGGACGGCGACACGGTCGAGGTCGGCTGGGCGGAGGACGGGGCGACGACCCGAATCGACTTCGAACCGTTGACGGTCCAGCACGGCTGACCATCCGTCCGCCGGACGGCCTCATGGCCGTCCGGCGGACGATCCCGCACTACGCGTCGACGCGGATCACCACCACCAGCGTGCGCGGGCCGTGCACGCCCTCGACCCGTTCCAGCTCGATGTCCGAGGTGGCGGACGGCCCGCTGATCAGGGTCGTCGGCCGCTCCGGCACCAGCCGGCGCACCGCCTCCGGCACCCCCACCTCGACCGCCGACAGATCCACCACGCACACATGCAGGTCGGGGACGAGCGACAGCGCCCGCCGCCCCTGGTCGGGCGAGCCGTCGAGGAAGATGGTGCCCGTCTCGGCGCAGCCGACGGCCGCCCCGGTGACGACGCCGTCCAGCGCGTCGAGACGGGGCGCAGGAATGTCGGCGTGGTCCTGCTGGATCTCCCCGTCGTACGCGTCGAGCCACCGCTCGTCGAGCCCGGCGGGCACCCCGACCTTCCGGGCACCGTGTTCCCGCAGCACCTGCGCGATCACTTCGGCGGTGCGGTCGGCGGTGCAGGCGTGCACATGTGCCTTGTAGTCGACGAGCCGGCCGGTGAAGAGCGCGAGCCGCTCGTCGTCGGGGAGTGTGCGGCCGGTCCGGTAGTCGCGCGGGACGGCCGTGCCGGGGGTGGGTGCGAGAGCGAGTGCGTCCCGGATCCGGCCGAGCACCGTGGCGCGTGCGGTCGTCACTTCTCCTCCTCCTGCTGCTGGTTCCTGCCGTCCTCGGCCGCGGCCCGCAGGGTCGCGGCGCCCTCGTCCGACGCCAGCCAGGCGCGGAAGGACTGCCTCGGCGGCGCCGCGGTGTCCCGGCTGTCGCTCCACCCGTTGAACGGGGGCGGCAGATGCGAGATCTTCCCGTCCCGCCCGCCGAGGATCCGGCCGAGCCCCGCGGCCTTCTGCGCGGCCGTGAACAGCTTCGGCCGCTTCATCACGCCGGCCGCCGCCTTCATGGCCAGCTTCTCCGCCGTCGCGCCGGTCTGTTCGGTGTGCTGGTGGCGAAGCTCGACCAGCAGCGACGGGATGTCGATCTTGACCGGGCAGGCGTCGAAGCAGGCGCCGCAGAGACTGGAGGCGTACGGCAGGGAGCTGTTGGGGTCGTCCTTGGCAGCGTGCATCCCGGCGAGCTGCGGGGTGAGGACCGCACCGATCGGTCCGGGGTACGTCGATCCGTACGCATGGCCGCCGGCCCGCTCGTACACCGGACAGACGTTCAGACAGGCCGAGCAGCGGATGCAGTTGAGCGCCTCGCGCCCGATCCGGTCGGCGAGGGCGGCGGTGCGGCCGTTGTCGAGAAGGACCAGATGGAAGTCCTGCGGTCCGTCGCCGGGCGTGACCCCCGTCCACATCGAGGTGTACGGGTTCATGCGCTCCCCGGTCGAGGAGCGCGGCAGCAACTGCAGGAAGACTTCCAGGTCCTGATAGCGCGGCAGCACCTTCTCGATGCCCATGACGGTGATCAGGGTGTCGGGCAGCGTCAGGCACATCCGGCCGTTGCCCTCGGACTCGACGACGGACAGGGTGCCGGTCTCGGCGATGCCGAAGTTGGCGCCGGAGACGGCCACCTTCGTCGTCATGAACTTCTCGCGCAGATAGGCGCGGGCCGCGGCGGCGAGATGGGCGGGTACGTTGTCGAGCCGCGGGTCGACGCCGGGGATCTCCTTGAGGAAGATCTGGCGGATCTCGTCGCGGTTGCGGTGGATGGCGGGCACCAGGATGTGCGACGGCTTGTCGTGGGCGAGCTGCACGATGAGCTCGGCGAGGTCCGTCTCGTACGGGGTGATGCCGATCGATTCGAGGTGCTCGTTGAGGCCGATCTCCTGGGTGGCCATCGACTTGACCTTGATGACCTCCTTCGATCCGGTCGCCCTGACGAGCCGGGCGACGATCTCGTTGGCCTCGACGCCGTCGCGCGCCCAGTGGACGGTACCGCCGCGCTCGGTGACCTTGCGCTCCAGCTGCTCCAGGAGTTCGGGGAGCCGGTTCATGGTGTCGGTCTTGATCGCCGAGCCGGCGTCGCGGAGCTGTTCCCAGTCGGGCAGTTCACCGGTGACGTTGAGCCGCTTGGCACGGATCGTGCGGGTGGCCTTGCCGAGGTTGCGGCGCAGTTGCTCGTTGCGCAGCTCGTCGTGGGCGGCCGCGGGGAACTTCCGGTCGCCGCGCAGATGGCCCGTCCCGTACGGGGAGCGGGGTGGGGTGGCGGGCATGCCGAGGAAGGTGCTGCTCATCGGACGGCCTCCGTCAGGACGTACGGCGAGGTGCGGGTGGAGGAGAGGATCTGCGCCAGGTGCAGGGTGCGGGTGCCCGACTTGATGCGGGAGAGTCCGCCGCCGATGTGCATCAGACAGGACGAGTCGTTCGCGGTGCACACGGCGGACCCGGTGGTGGTGATGTTGCGCATCTTGTCCTGGAGCATCGCGGTCGAAGTCTCTGCGTTCTTCACGGCGAAGGTGCCGCCGAACCCGCAGCAGGAGTCCGCCTCGGGAAGTTCGACTAGGTCGATGCCGTCGACCGCGCGCAGCAGTTTCAGGGGCTTCTCACCGAGGCGCAGCATCCGCAGGGAGTGACACGTCGGGTGGTAGGTGACGCGGTGCGGGAAGTACGCGCCGACTGCCGTGACGCCCAGGACGTCGACGAGGAACTCCGACAGCTCGTACGTCCGGGCCTTGACCGTGGCGACGCCCGCGCGGAGCGCCGCGTCCCCGTACCGTTCGGCGATGATCTCGTGCTGGTGGCGGACCGATCCGGCGCAGGAACCCGAGGGCATGACGACGGCGTCGATCGACGCGTCGCCGAACTGCTCGGCGAAGTTCCGTACGAGCGGGACGGATTCACGCTGGTAGCCGGTGTTGACGTGCATCTGGCCGCAGCAGGTCTGCTCGGGCGGGAACACCACCTCATGACCCAGGCGGGCGAGCAGGACCGCGGTGGATTTCACCGCCTCGGGGAAGAGCGTGTCTCCCAGACAGGTGGCGAAGAGTCCGATGCGCATGGAGGCTCTCCCATCGTTTCTCTGGCCTTTGTATGGTCGGACCATACTAGCCTCGGTCCGGTACCTGAAGAGGCGGGAAGATGCGAGAGGGGCGGTGCGCGTGCGCACCGCCCCTCGTTCGGCCGACGTCCTGCGGGCTATTCGTTCTCGTCCACCAGCGTGCCGTGCAGGCTGCGGATGTGCCGCTCGACCAGATCGGCCGCCTTCGCCCCCTTGCCCGCGCGCACCAGCCGCAGCAGTTCGGTGTGCTGGGCGTTGAGCCCGGCTGCCGTGGCCGGCCAGTCCTCGGCCTGTTCCAGCGCCCGCAGGATCAGCGAACGCACGGACTCGCGCACGGCGGAGGTGAGGGTGGAGGTCAGTTCGTTGCCGGAGCTACGGGCGATCTGGACGTGGAACCGGGTGTCCAGGTCGTTGAACTCGGCCACGCCGACGCCCGGCTCCCCCATCCGTTCGAGCAGCTGCTGCGCTTCGTCGAGGTCCTCCGCGGAAGCGTGTGTGGCCGCCGCCTCGAAGCTGGACCGCTCCAGCACGACGCGCGCTTCCAGGACGTCCTCCAGGCTGTAGCTGCCGAGCGCGAAGTGCAGCCGCAGCAGCCGGCCCAGGGCGTCGTCGGGGTTGCGAACGATCCGCGCCCCGGCGTCCGGACCACGGCCGGGCTGTGCGACGAGCACCCCGATCGTCTCCAGCACCCGCAGCGCCTCACGCAACGCGGACCGGCTGACTCCGAGGACGGGCGCGAGTTCACGCTCGGGCGGCAGCCGGTCGCCCGCCTTCAGTTCTCCGGCGAACACCCGCTCCTCGATGCTCTGGAGCACGAGCTCATGCGTACGGGACTGCCGTACGGGTTGCCACTCGACGGGCATCGTTCACCCCCTGCCTCGACCTTTCTCCCACTATGTCACACACGCCATGTGGTCGGACCAAACGTTTGGCGCACCGTGGCCACCTCCGTCGCCTGCCGCCGCCCGCGAGGCTCCGGGCGGCAGCGCGACCACGATCAGTGCGTTCACGGCGATGTTCCGCCGAGCACCGGGCCCTGCCCCGTCGGCGTACTTCGCCGACGGGGCAGGGCCGACGTGAGGCGGGTTCAGTCGGCGAAGGAGCCGTGCCGGCCGGCGCCGTTGCCGAACCGGTCCGCGCCGGTCTGTGTCTCCCCCGCGGTCAGCGGGACCATTCCGTGCCGGTACTCGGCCGCCAGGGCGTCCGGTTCGGAGAGGCCGTGCTGTTCGCGAACGGAAAGCCTGTCGTGACGCACGCACAGCTGGGGGAACGCGGCAATCTCCCGGGCGAGTTGTTCCGCCGCGCGACGCGCCTCCCCCCTCGGCACGAGCCGGTTGGCGAGCCCGATGTCGTACGCCTCCGTCGCCGGGACCGGCCGGCCGGTGAGGATCAGGTCCATCGCGCGGCTCTCCCCGATCAGGCGCGGCAGCCGCACCGTGCCGCCGTCCACGAGGGGCACCCCCCAGCGCCGGCAGAAGACACCGAAGACCGCGTCCTCCTCGGCGACGCGCAGGTCGCACCAGACGGCGAGCTCCAGGCCGCCGGCCACCGCATGTCCGGAGACCGCGGCGATGACGGGTTTGCTCAGCCGCATCCGGGTGGGACCCATGGGTCCGTCGCCCTCGGCGAGGACCTTGTTGCCGCGTTCCGTGCCGATGCCCTTGAGGTCCGCTCCGGCGCAGAAGGTGCCACCCTCGCCCCACAGCACGGCCACGGACGCATCCGGGTCGGACTCGAATTCCCGGAAGGCGTCCGCGAGTCGGCCGGCGGTCGGGCCGTCGACGGCATTGCGGACCTCGGGACGGCTGAGGACCACCGTGAAGACGGGGCCGTCGCGCTCGATCCGTACGGCGGGGTGTCCGGTCGTCATTCGCCCTCCCACAGGGGGTCGCGCAGGGCTCGCCGGAGGATCTTTCCGACCGGCGAGTACGGGATGGTCTCGACGAAGTGCACGGTCTTGGGCACCTTGTAGCCGGCCAGCCGTGCGCGCACATGGTCGCGCAGGGCCGCTTCGGAGACCTCCGCCCGCGGGCGAAGGGTGACGAACGCGGTGACCGCCTCGACCCAGGTGGGGTCGGGGGCGCCGACGACGGCGCACTGCGCGACCGCGGGGTGGCTCGCGAGGGCATCCTCGACCTCGCGCGGGTAGACGTTGTAGCCGCCCGTGATGATCATGTCGCTGCTGCGGTCGACGAGATGGAGGTAGCCGCGGTCGTCGAAGCGTGCGAGATCGCGGGTGCGGATCCAGCCGTCGCCGGTGAGGCTCGCGGCGGTCAGCTCCGGCGCGTTGTAGTACCCGGCCATCGTGAACGGGGCCCTGACGCGGACCTCGCCGATGGCGCCGGGGGCCACCGGGGCGCCGTCCTCGTCGGTGAGGACGAGCTGCGCGTCGACCGCCGGGTGCCCGGCGGCGCCGAGCAGTTCACCGCCCGCGGCGTGGTCGTCCTTGTCGAGCACGGTCAGGCACAGCGGTGCCTCGGTCTGCCCGAAGTACTGGACGAACCTGGGGCCCCAGGCATCCAGTGCATGCTCGATGAGCGGGCGCGGCATCGGGCTGGCCCCGTAGACGACGGTCCGCAGCCGGGCGAGGTCGGCGCTCTCGGCCTTTCCTCCGGCGAAGAGCATGCCGAGCATGGTGGGGACGAGGTTGACGGCGGTCACCCCGTAGCGGGAAATGGCCGACAGGTACTCGTCCGGGTCGAACCCGCCCAGGACGACGGAGGCGCCTCCGCGCACCCAGTACGGCAGCACGAAGGTGCCGCTGGCGTGGATGAGCGATGCGGCGTGAAGCATCACGTCGTCCCGGCCGGGTGAGACGAGGTTGGACAGGATGTTCGCGGTGATCGCGGCATAGCCGGCCTGGGTGTGCTGGGCGGCCTTGAGGGTGCCGGTGGTGCCGGACGTGTAGAGGATCAGGATCACGTCGTCCGGCGCCGCGGGCAGCATCGGGTCGGCGGGGCTCGCCTCGCGCATGGCGGCCATCAGGTCGAGATGGTCGGCCCGGGCGGACCCGCCGAGCCGGGCGAGCGTCAACCCCGGTACGGCGGCGCCGAGTCCGAGAGCGCGCTCGGCGAGTTCCGGCCCGTACACCAGGAGGGTCACTCCGGTGTCCTGGACCATCCGGATGTGTTCGGCGGCGGAGAGGCGGCCGTTGAGCGGAACGCGGGCGGCGCCGGCCTTCAGGCAGGCGAAGTCGACCGAGACGGACCACAGCCCGTTGCCGAGCAGCAGCCCGACCCGGTCGCCACGGCCGACGCCCAGTCCTGCGAGGACATGGGCCAGGCGGTTGGCGGCCTCGTCGACCTCCGCGTAGGTGAGGGAACGGTTTTCGAAATGCACGGCGGTACGTCCTGCGAAACGCGCGGCACCGCGGCGAACCAGGTCTACGGCAAGCATGCGCCGGACGATAGACCCGTCACATACAGTCCGTCCAGACTGTTTGTTCATTCCCTGGGGTGTCGTACGCTCGCTGCCATGCCCGCTCCACGCCGCACCCAGCAGCAACGCCGGGAGGAGACCCGCCGGCGACTCCTCGATGCCACCATCGACTGCCTGGTCGAGCACGGCTTCGCGGGCACCACGACCCAGCGGGTGCAGGAGCGGGCGGGCGTCTCCCGCGGCGCGCTGCTCCACCACTTCGCTTCGAAGGCCGATCTGCTGGCGGCCGCCACCCACCATGTCGCGGAGCTGCGTCTCGCCCACATCCGTACCGAGACGGGCAACGGCGCACCGAACCGCGAGAAGGGGCTTGCACTGCTGCGCACGGCGATGTCGGGCCCGTACTTCCTCGCGGGCCTGGAACTGTGGCTGGCGGCCCGCACCGACGCTGACCTCAGGGCGGCGCTGCTTCCGGCCGAACGCGAAGTCGGTGCGGCCCAGCGTGCGGTGATGGCCGATGTCTTCGGTCCGGAGACGGCCGCGCGCGAGGACTTCGCCCTGCTCTGCGAATCGCTGCTGGTCCTGCACCGCGGCCTCGCCCTCACCAGTGTGCTGCGCGAGGACCCGACCTTCGGCGACGAACTGCTGCGGCTGTGGACGGACCGGTTTCTGGGGGCTCAGCCCTGAGGCCCCCGCAGATCGTGGACATACCAGTTGAACAGGGCGCCGTCCGCTTCCGCGACCTGCTTGAGGTACGTGAAGCCGGCCCGCCGCGCGACCGCCACCGACGCCGCGTTCTCCGGGTCCGCCTTGATCACTCCCTGCCTGGCACCCGCGGCCGCCGCGTATCCACGGACCAGGGCGACGGCGCGCGTCGCAAGTCCCTTCCCGCGCCAGGCGGGATAGAGGCCGTAGGCGATGCTGACCTGCCCGGAGGTCAGGTGCGCCGTGTCGAACCGCAGGTCGATGGTGCCTGCCAGCACCCTCCGGTCCCCCGCCCGTATCCCGAAGGCACGCAACGGTCCGTCGGCAGCCCACTGTTCCATGCAGAGCGCGACGTACTTCTCGACACCGGCCCGGGTGCCGGGACCGCCGGAACGGGACGCGATGGACGCCACGATCTCTCCGTAGTGGACGGGGGTGACCGCGTTGACCGCCGCGACGACGGGGATGGTGGCCTGTCCGCCACAGGTGACCATGTTGACGTTGGAGGCACCGAGGTGCTCCGTCAGGTTGACCGCCGGCACTCTCCAGGCGCATCCGACGTTTCCGCTCTTCCCTCCGGAGGGAGGCTCGGGCGGGTGCGGCACGGCCCCCGTCACCGGCCGACGCCCCGGACATCACCGCATTGCTCGCCTCCCTGATCGCCGCCCTCTTCACCGCCGATCCGTCCTGCCGTCGCATCATGACCGCCCCCGCCGTGGAGGACACCGCGGCTCAGGAGCGGTACGCCGCCGGAGGCTTCCGCCCGGTGGCCGAAGCCGATCTGCACGAAGGAACCGTCGTCCTGATGGTGGTCGAGCCCGTGCAGGTCACCACCATCGCCACGGCTCTGGACGAGATGCCGCACTGACGCGCCACGGCCGCTTCGGATCAGCAGCTGTCCGACGAGGTGCGGCTCCCCCGCACTCAGGCGCCGGCCCGGGAGTCGCCCCCGTGCCGGCCGTCGGTGCATCCTCACCGGTCGCGGCACCCGTTCAGCTCCGTCGGCCGGTCGCTGCCCGGCCCGCGCTCAAGGAGTCGAGCACCGTCCCGGTCCTTATCATGGGCAGCAAGAAGCCTGGGACGAGGTGGTGCCGGTGCGCACGCTCAAGGTCGCCGGGGGCCCGGAAGCAGGGTCGGGAGACCCGCTGCGAGGGGCGTGCACGGCCCTCGCGTACGTGGAGGCCGACGGCACGGTCTCCCTGTGGAGCCGACAGGCGGAAACACTTCTCGGATACCCCGCGGAAGACGTCTGTGGGATGCCGGCGGTGGATCTGCTGACCACCCGGGAGCACCGGGAAGCGGCGGTGGCCGCCCAGGAACGGCATTCGGCCGGGCAGAGCTGGAACGGCGTACTGGGCATGCGGCACCGCGACGGGCACGAGGTGTCGGTGGCGGTGCGCGTACGGCCGCTGCTCAGCAGGGCCGGCCAGGCCGGCTGGTTCGTCCGTGCCGCCGACGCCCGAGAGGTGGAACGGGAGGAGGTCGATCGCGCGATCCTGGAGGCGCTCTTCAGCCAGTCCCCGATTCCGGTGACCGTCATGGACACCGAGCTGCGGTACCTGTGGGTGAACGCGGCGACGGAGCGCGCAACGACCCTGCCCGCCGAGCGGCTCATCGGCCGCCGCATCGGCGATCACTCACCGGAGTCGGCCCCGACGATCGACCAGGCCCTGAGCAGGGTGCGGGACACCGGCGAACCGGTGATCGACTTCCAGGTGCACAGCTGCCTGGCGTCCGATCCGGACTACGAGCACGTGTTTTCCGCCTCCTCGTTCCGGCTGACCGACCCGGCCGGCCGGGTCCTGGGGATGTGCCAGACGTACGTCGACGTCAGCGACGGCTATCAGGCCCAGCAGCGGCTGGCGCTGCTGACCGAGTCCGCCGTGCGCATCGGCACCACGCTGGACGTGATGCGCACGGCGCAGGAACTGGCCGACGCGGCCGTTCCCGGACTCGCGGACTTCGTCACCGTCGACCTGCTCGAGGCAACGGTGCGGGGCGAGGAACCGCTCCCCGGGCCGGTGGCCGCACAGATGCCGGTCCGCCGGTCGGGACTCCGTTCCATACACGAGCACGCCCCGGAGGCCGTGTTCACGGTGGGCGAGACAGTGGCGTTCCACCCGGGCACGCCACAGGTGCGGAGTCTGGCCACCGGGCAGTCGGTTCTGGTGCAGAAACTCGACGCAGACGAGTGGTTCGCCCACGACGCCCAGCGGGCCGGGAAGATCCGCGAGTTCCATTTCCATTCGTACATGGCGGTGCCGCTGCGAGCCCGCGGGATCACGCTGGGTGTCGCCACCCTCGGCCGCCACCAGGATCCTCGGCCGTACGACGAAGGAGACCTGTGCCTCGCCGAGGACTTCTCGTCCCGCGCCGCCGTATGCATCGACAACGCCCGCCGCTACACCCGCGAGCACAACACCGCCCTGGCCTTGCAGCACAGCCTTCTGCCGCGCGATCTGCCCGACTACCCCGCCGTCGAGACCGGCCACCGGTATCTGCCCGCCGCCGCCCACGCCGGAGCGGGCGGGGACTGGTTCGACGTCCTGCCCCTGTCGGGAGCCCGCCTCGCCCTGGTCGTCGGAGACGTCACCGGCCACGGCCTGCACGCGGCGGCCCTCATGGGACGGCTGCGCACCGCTGTCCACACACTCACCGACCTCGACCTCCCTCCCGACGAGGTCCTGACCCAGCTGGACGATCTCGTGATCCGTCTCGCCCAGGAGGATCCCGACTGCGAGGGCGCCACCTGCCTGTACGCCGTCTACGACCCCATCTCCCGCATCTGCACCGCTGCGCGCGCCGGGCATCCCCCACCCGTCCTGTTGCAGGCCGATGGCGCGGTGGAGGTCCTCGACGACATCCCGCCCGGCCCGCCGCTGGGGAAGGGCGGGCTGCCCTTCGAAACCGCTGAACGCCGCGTCGCGGAGGGCTCTGTCCTGGCGCTCTACACGGACGGCCTCATCGAAGCACCGGGCTGGGGCGTCGACGCCGGGCTCGACAGACTGTCCCGCGCCATGACCGGCCCCACCCGACCGCTCGAGGAGCTCTGCGATGCCGTGGTGGCCGCCCTGGTCACGGAGCACCGATCCGATGACGCTGTCCTGCTCCTCGCCCGCACCCGCGTCCTGGGTGCAGACCGGGTCGTCTCCTGGGAGCTTCCGGGCGACCCCGCACAGGTCGCCCACGCCCGCGCCCTCACCACCCGTCAGCTTGCCACCTGGGGCTTGGAGCCGCTCGCCTTCACCACCGAACTGATGGTCAGCGAACTGGTCACCAACGCCATCCGGTACGCGCACGGCCCCATTTCCCTGCGTCTCATCCACGCCGCAGCCCTCATCTGCGAAGTCTCCGACGGCAGCCTCAGCGCCCCGCATCTGCGCCGCGCGCGCTCCAGCGACGAGGGCGGCCGCGGCCTGTTCCTGGTGGCCCAGCTCGCCTCCCGTTGGGGCGCCCGCTACGACCGCGCCGGCAAGACCATATGGGCCGAGCAGCATCTCCCTCCTGCCGGAGCGCCGGATCCGGCGATGTGACGCGCGAACAGAGGCCCCCGTAACGCGGACCGCGCCTCCACACCACGGACCGACCGACCGAGTGGGTGCCCCGCGGCCCTCCGTGCAGGTGTTCCACGGGATCGGGTTAGTCTGTCCGTCGTACCGGACACGGGGTGCCCTATGCGAGGGCTGAGATCACACCCGTCGAACCTGAACCAGTTCGCACTGGCGGAGGGATGTCTTCCATGCCATTGACGCATGTTTCCGGCGGGTCGGCCGCCGACGGCCGGCAGACCGTCTTCGACGGACGGATGCCCGCCGCCCCCGGCGACCTCCGCGTCGAGGCGCACGGCATCGAGCCGGTCCCCGAGAGCAACCGTTACGGCGGTCCCGGGCGCCTGTTCACCGTATGGTTCGCGCCCAATCTGACCATGACCGGCTTGTTCACCGGCACCGTCGGCATCGCCCTCGGCCTGGACTTCGCCACCGCGCTCGCCGCCGTCGTGCTGGGCACCGTGCTCGGCGCGGTGCCCACCGCCTACCTGGGTACCTGGGGAAGCCGGACCGGTGCCGGGCAACTGCCGCTGGCCCGGCTCGCGTTCGGCCGGGCCGTGGCCGTGCCGGGCATCCTGCAGTGGCTGTCCTCGGTCGCCTGGGACGCGCTGATCGGACTGTTCGGCGGGGACGCGCTGGCCCGGTTGTGCGGCTGGCCGTTCTGGCTGGGTGTCCTGGTCATGATGGTGGCCCAGGGTGCCCTCGGCGTTCTCGGCTACGAGGCCATCCACCGGCTGCAGATCGTCATGACCTTCGTGCTCGCCGCCGCGTTCGCCCTGATCGCCTGGCGGCTGCTCGACGGTGTCCACCCAGCCGGCACCGGCACCGCGCACGGCGCCGACCAGGTCGGCGCGTTCGTTCTGACCAGCACCATCGCGCTGAGCCTGGCCCTCTCCTGGGCTCCGTACGCCAGCGACTTCAGCCGCTACCTGCCCCGCACCACCTCGCGCCCGCGCATGTTCTGGTACACGCTGCTCGGTCTCGTGGTGTCCTTCGTGGCGGTCCAGACCCTCGGCCTGTGGGGGGCGTCGGTGCTGACCGACCAGACCGCCGCGGGCGTGGACGAGCTGCTGGGGGGTGGGGTGCTGGGCGCGTTCGGGCTGCTCGCCGTGGCGCTGGCGGCCCTCTGCAGCAACGCCATGAACGATTACAGCGGTTCCCTGGCACTGCAGACCGTCGGAGTGCGTCTGCCGCGCCCGGCGGCCGCCGCGCTCGCCGCCGCGCTCGGCTTTCCTCTGGTGCTGTGGATGCACGCGGCCGACACGACCGCCCGCTTCCAGAACGTGCTGCTGTTCGTCGGTTACTGGATCCCCGGTTTCGTGGCGATCGTCGTCGTCGACTGGCACGCACGGGCCCGGGCGCGGGACGGCGCCGCGATCGACCTGGCTGCCGAGACCGCCCGGCCGCAGTCCGGTTGGCCGCCCTTGCTGGCGTTCGTCGCCGCCTTCGCCGCGGCCGTGCCGTTCATGGACACGACCCTGTACGTGGGACCGGTGGCCGCCGCCCTGCACGGCGCCGACCTCTCGTACTACGTGGCGTTCCTCGTGGCGCTCGCCGTGTACGCGCCGCTGCGGCTGCGCCACCGCCCGCGGGACTGACACGCCCCGGCCGTCGGCCCTCGGCGCCCGAACGACATCCCCTTCTCCCCACGGAGCCACCTCGCATGCCCCCGATACCCCCGCCATTCGCCGATCCCACCGGTTTCGCGCAGCAGTCCCTCGCCCGCGTGCGGTCGACATCCCCCCTGGTGCAGTGCCTGACCAACTCGGTGGTCACCGGGTTCACCGCCAACGTCCTGCTGGCGCTGGGCGCTTCACCCGCCATGGTCGACATTCCGGAAGAAGCCGGCCCGTTCGCGCGGATCGCCTCTGGTGTCCTGGTCAATCTCGGAACCCCGCACGCGGAGCAGCGCTCCGCCATGGTCGAGGCCGCGGGGGCGGCGAGGTCGGCGGATACTCCGTGGGTGCTCGACCCGGTCGCCGTCGGCGCGCTCCCGGTGCGTACCGCGCTCGCACGAGAACTCCTGGAGCTGCGGCCGACGGTGATCAGGGGCAACGCGTCCGAGATCCTCGCGCTCGCGGGTGCGGGCGGCGGCGGCCGTGGCGTGGACTCCTCCGACGGCGTCGAGACCGCCGGGGAATCAGCACGCGAGCTGGCCCGTACGACCGGCTGCGTGGTCGCCGTCTCCGGACCCGTCGACTTCGTCACCGACGGGGTGCGCAGCGCCCGGATCGCCAACGGGGATGCCCTGTTGACCCGGGTGACGGGCGGCGGCTGCGCACTGGGGGCGGCGATAACGGCCTTCGCGGCGGTCGACGAGGACCGGTTCGCCGCGACGGTGGCCGCCGTCACCGTCTACACGGTCGCCGCCGAGCTAGCCGCCAAGGAGGCGTCGGGGCCCGGCAGTTTCGCTGTCGCGTTCCTGGACGCACTCGCCGCCCTGGAGCCGGCGGACCTCGCCGAGCGGGCGGCTCTCTCATGACCGCGGCGCCGGTGGATCTGTCGGTCTATCTGGTCACGGACGCGGCCCAGTGCGCGTCCCGCGGCCGGAGCGTGGCCGAGACCGTCGCCCAGGCAGTGGCCGGTGGTGTCACCGCCGTGCAGATCCGGGAGAAGCACGCCGCCGGGAGGGAGTTCCTGCGTACGGTCCTGGAGGTGGCCGCCGTCCTCCCCGAACGAGTGGCGCTCATCGTCAACGACCGGGTGGACGTGTTCCTGGCGGCCCGGGCAGCCGGCGCACGCGTCACCGGGGTCCACGTCGGCCAGTCGGATCTGCCGCCGGCCGCGGTACGCGAACTGATCGGTGAGCACGCGGTCCTCGGCCTGAGCGCCGCGACCCCCGGGCAGCTGCGCGCCGCCGCCGAGGATCCGGCACGCGTCCACCACGTCGGCATCGGCGCGCTGCACGCGACCCGGACCAAGGCGGACGCCCCGGACCCACTCGGCCATGACGGCTTCGCCCGCCTCGCCCGGCTCAGCGCACTCCCCGCCGTGGCCATCGGCGGCATCACCCCGGCCGACCTGCCCCGACTGCGCGATGCCGGGGCGGTGGGCGCCGCCGTCGTCTCCGGTGTCTGCGCCGCCGAGGATCCCCGGGCATCAGCCGTCGCCTATGCCCGGGCATGGACCCGCACCCGAGAGGAGAGCCGCGCATGACCGCGCTGCCCCGCGTCCTGACGATCGCCGGATCCGACTCCGGCGGAGGAGCCGGAATCCAGGCCGACCTCAAGACCATGCTGGCGCTCGGCGCCCACGGAATGAGCGTGCTCACGGCTGTCACGGCACAGAACTCCCTGGGCGTGCAGGGTGCATGGGAACTCCCCGTGGAGGCGGTGCGCGCGCAGTACCGCAGTGTCGTGGACGACATCGGGGTCCAGGCGGTGAAGACGGGGATGCTCGCCTCGCCCAGCCTGGTCGCGGCGGTCGCCGGCCTGTTGTCGGACGCGACGGCCCCGGTCGTCGTGGACCCGGTGAGCGTGTCCAAGCACGGGGACAAGCTGCTGGCCGACGACGCGCTGGATGCCGTACGGAACACGCTGCTGCCGGTCGCGACGGTGGCCACGCCGAATCTCGACGAGGTCGCGCAGCTCACCGGCATCGAGGTGACGGACGAATCGGGTATGCGCCGCGCCGCCGCGCGGCTGCTCGGGTACGGGCCCCGCTGGGTGCTGGTGAAGGGCGGCCATCTCCCGGGCGAGGCGGTGGACCTGCTGACGGACGGCGGGGAGGAGCACTGGCTGCGCGCCCCGCGGCACGACAACCGTCATACCCACGGCACGGGCTGCACCCTCGCGTCGGCCATCGCGGTGGGACTGGCGCACGGCCTCCCGGTGCCGGACGCCGTACGGCAGGCCAAGGACTATGTCACCGCGGCGATTGCTGCGGGGTTCGCGCTGGGGGCCGGCATCGGGCCGGTGGACCACGGCTGGCGGATGCGCGCGCAGACCTGACACAGGTGCAGGTGCCGGCGATCGCCCTCTCGTACCGGACCCGGATCATCACCGTCCCATGACGTGCGCCGCCGGCGTGCAGCACTCAGGATGCTGACTCATGTGACCGCCGGTAGCCGTCGCCCATCAGGGCTGGGACGCGAAGAAGGTCCTGCTGTGCGCGTACTCCGTCGCGTCACGTCGGACACCCCGCCCCATGCCTCCTGGCTCCGCTGGGAGTTCGCCCGATCAGGCACCGGACGGCAGCAACGCAGCTGATCGGGGCGTCGTGCTCGGCGACCCGCCGCGTTACGTTGAACAGATCCCGGTCCGCCGTACCGGCGGCCGGCAGCGGCTGCACACTCTCCGGATTTACGTACAGATCGCCACCGGTGGCGGTCTCGGTACGGAACTGGGCGCCGGCCCCCGGGGTGGGGGCGCGGTGACGGACCGGCGCCCGGCGGCATCGGTGATCAGGTTGGCGGTGTCGCCGGTGACGAGCGTGACGGCCACCCCCTGGACACCGGGCCGCGGCAGGAGCCGGGGCCCGCATCTCCGAGGCGGCCGCGACCGGGGCCGGGGTGCTTCCCGTGACCCCCTGGGCAACATGGCGGCCGGAATCGCTCCTCAACACCGTTGCGCCGGCCCGACTCCCCAGGTCTGCGGCCGAGAAGACGGACGCAATCTTCCGAGCCGACCTGCTCAGCTTCGACGCCGACGGCTCGGCGACATGCGCGTTCACCCTGCCGAGTTGCATGGGCGGCGTCCCGGCTACCGGGCCGATCCACTGGCGAATGACCAGGAGTGGATCCTCACACTCTGGCTGCGGACCGGGGCCGAAGAACAGAGAAGGGTGCCGACGTCCACTTGACGCCACATATTGGTCTGGACCATCTTGTGGGGGTCGCGGCCGCGCACCCCCACACCAACCCCGGGCAGTACGTTGCTCAGTGCTGCCCCATTCCGAGAGGACTCGCCCATGAGGCGTGTCACCTTGTCCCTCGGCGCGGCTGCGGCCCTGCTGACCGTCTACCTCCCCACTTCCGATGCGCAGGCCGCGACCGATCTCACCGGACTCATGGCGAACTTCGCGGTGACCTCGACCTGGCAGGGCGGTTTCGAGGGCGGCTACACCATCACCAACAACACCAACTCAACTGTCTCCACCTGGTCGTTGGGCTTCGACCTCCCGACGGGCGAGACGGTGACCAGCGCCTGGAACGGCGACCTGACGCACAGCAACAACCACTACACGATCACCTCCCCGAGTTGGGCAACCCCCCTGGGGCCCGGTGAAACGGCTCCGGTGGTCGGGCTGGACTTCTCCAGCGGTGCGACGCAGACACCCCCGACGAACTGCGCCATCAACAACGCACCGTGCGAGGGGCTGCCGCCGGACACTGCTGCGCCCACCGCCCCCGGGGGGCTGCGCGTCACCAGCAGCGGCCCGGGCAGTATCGCGCTGTCCTGGACGGCGTCGACCGACAACGTCGCCGTCACCGGCTACCACCTGCGCGAGGGAACCTCGGTCGTCGCGACCGTCTCCGCCACGACGGCCAACCTGACCGGGCTGCTCCAGGGCAGCAGCCACACCGTGACCGTGACCGCATTCGACGCAGCCGGCAACGAGTCCCCCGCCTCGGCGCCGGTCACCGCCACGGCCGGCAGCGGCACTGTCCCCGGCACCGCGGCCCCCTACGTGGACCTCGGCGCCTGGCCCACCCCGAGCCTGCCCCAACTCGCGTCCGCGAGCGGGCTCAAGCAGTTCTCACTCGGCTTCCTCATCAACGGCAGCAGCCCGTGCACGGCGAGCTGGTTCGGTGCGTACGACCCCGCCACCGGCTGGGACAAGGCGGACTTCGACGCGATCCGGGCGGCGGGCGGCGACATCCGCCCGTCCTTCGGAGGCGCCAACGGGACCGAACTGGCCCAGTCCTGCACGACCGTGGCCTCACTCGCCGCGCAGTACCAGAAGGTCGTCGACGCCTACTCCCTGGACCGCATCGACTTCGACATCGAAGGTGGCGCGGTCGCCGACCACGCGTCCGTCGACCGCCGCTCGGCGGCCATCGCCCAGGTCCAGGCGACGCAGCGGGCCAAGGGGCGCGATCTCAAGGTGACGCTGACCCTCCCGGTGCTGCCCAGCGGGCTGACCGCCGACGGCGTGTACGTCCTGAACTCCGCCAGGACCGCCGGCGCGAACATCGACGCCGTCAATGTCATGGCGATGGACTTCGGCGATTCGGCCGCACCCGCCCCGGCCGGGAAGATGGGCACCTACGCCATCCAGTCGGCGCAGGCCACCAAGGCGCAGATCCTGCAGGTGTGGCCGGCCCTGACGTCGGCGCAGGCCTGGGCCAAGGTCGGCGTCACCCCGATGCTCGGTCAGAACGACGTGTCGACGGAGGTCTTCGGCATCGCCGACGCCCAACAGCTGATCACCTTCGCACAGCAGAACCACCTCGGCGAGCTGGCCTTCTGGGAAATGACCCGGGACGCCCACGCATGCCAGGGCGGCCTGTCACAGTGCACCAACATCACCCAGACGCCCTACCAGTTCTCCAAGATGTTCGCCGCCTACACCGGCTGACATCGATCGCACCAGAGGTGCCGGCGGGCCCACAAGCACCACGGGCCCGCCGGCGCCTCCCGTTCGTCGGCGTCAGCTGCCGGCCGACGCGACAACGGCGCCCCTGGGCTCGAGCCGGGGGGCGGCATCGGGCCGGTGGACCACGGCCGGCGGATACGCGCGCAGACCTGACACAGGTGCAGGTGCCGGCGACCGCTCCCTCTCGCACCGGACCGGGATCACCTCCGTCCCATGACTTGCGCCGACGGCCTGCAGCACTCAAGATGCTGACTGCATGTGACCGCCGGTAACCGTCGCCCATCAGGGCTGGGACGTGAAGAAGGTCCTGCTGTGCCCGTACTCCGTCGCACGACGAATGCCCTCCCCGCCCTGCCCACGGGCGTCCGCCTCACCGTCTTCGGCGCCGTGGCGGCGGCAGCCGCCACGCTGCTCCCCGTCGCTTCCGCCTCGGCCGCGGAACCTGGCGTCGGCGGCTACACCGACCCCGGGTACGCCTCCGCGTGTACCTTCCACCGTTACGGGGAGGGCGAGACGCCGCCACTGTCCCTGTTCAGCGCCGACCCGCTGTGTGTGGAGTACGCCAAGCGGGACATCACCATGACCAACGGCGGGGCGGCGCGCTTTCTGCTGGCCGAGCCGGCGCGCTTCGCGATCGCCGTACCGGCCTGCCGTTACTGGCAGTTGGACCATTGGAGCGTGCAGGCCACGCCCGGCGGAACCGAACTGGTCGGCTGGGACGGCAGTTACTGGTTCGACAAGGCGGAGGGCAGCGCCGCGGCAAGGGTGCGCAACATCACCGTCGCAGGGCAGCCCGCGCAGGCCGAGGACGCCGCGCAGGTGCTCCGGCCGTACGACGCCCGGCTCGCCGACGCACTCGTGCGCGACGCCGAGGGCGTGAAGGTGCGGCTGCCGGTGAGCGGACTGTGCTGAGCGGGCCGAGCTCGCGTCCCACGCGCCGCCGGCTGCTCGTCGGACTGACCGCCGCCGTCGCCGCCCTGCGTGCGGGCGAGCTGACCGCCGGGGCCACGTCCTCAGCGGGGCGCGCCGGGCTCCTGCCCGCCTCCCTCACGCTCCCCGACCCGACGACCGCCACGCTGGAGGCGTTCGCCGACACCATGGTCCCGGGCGAGAAGCGCCACGGCGGCGATGTGGCGATCGCCGGAGCGGCTCCCGGCCCCGGTGCCGTCCAGGCGGGGGCCGTCGAGCTGCTCACCCTTCCCGAGCTGGGCATCGGCGTGCTGCTGCCCGAGCTGGCACTGCTCGTCAACACCCGCGCCCTCGCCTATGCAGCCACCCACGGCCGGGTACTGCTGCCCACTCAACCTCCTTTCGTTGCCCTCCGGTTCACCGACCGTACGGCGCTCGCCGGAGAACTGCTCACGCCCGGCGTCCCGGACCGGCAGCTCTATGTGCTGCTCGCGCTCTTCGCCGCCGCAGCCTTCGACACCGCGGCCCATCTGCACACCACCGACGCCCTACGGCAACGCCACCCGGGCCTGGCATGGATCGGCTTTCCTGCGCCCGACGCCGACGGACTGTGGCGCTTCCCCGACTACTCGTACGGCAGAAGGCTCGCCCCCGAGCACCCGCTCACCACCCCCGGAGGGCACCCCGCATGAGCGCCATCGAGCGCACCGACGTGCTGGTCATCGGCAGCGGCTTCGGAGGTGCCATCCCCGCCTACCACCTGGCCGCGGGCGGCGCCGACGTGGTGATCCTGGAACGCGGACCGCACCTCACCGCACCCGACTTCACCCATGACCTGCGCCTGGGCAGCTACACCCGGATCGTCGACCTCGTGCAGGGCGACGGCATCACCGTCGTCGCCGGTAACTGTGTCGGCGGGTCCAGCGTGGTCTACTTCGCCGCTTCGCTGCGGGCTCCGGGCTTCGTCTTCGACCGCCGCGGCAGTCTGGGCCACCGCCTGTGGCCTTCGACCCTGACGCGCGCCGCACTCGACCCGTGGTACGACCGGGTCGAGGAGGCTCTGCCCGTCGCCCGGCAGAGCTGGGACCAAGTCCCCTACCCCGGAGGGCTGTTCGCGGCAGCGTGCGCCCGTGCGGGCCGCACCTGCAATCCTGTGCCCGTCGCCGTCGACCTGGCTCGCTGCACCAACTGCAACTGGATGCTGGGTGGCTGCCACTTCGACGCCAAGCGCTCCATGCTGTTGAACTACCTTCCCGCCGCGACCGCGCACGGCGCAGAGATACGACCGCTCCACGAGGTGCAGACGATCGGTCCTGCCACCACACCCGGTTATCGCTACCGTGTCTCGTACACGCGGCTCGACGCCGGCGACTACCGGCTGCCGGTCGGCGTGGGCACGATCGAGGCCAGGACCGTGGTGCTGGCCGCAGGCGCCATGGCCACCCCCGTGCTGCTGCAGCGCTCGGCTCCGCTGCTCGGCGGTGTCCCGCAAGCCGTCGGGCGCTACTTCTCGGGCAACGGCGACCGCGTGTCCATCGCCGACGTCGACGAAGGCAAGGTGCGCGACCTGCTCGGTCTCGAACGCGCCCCGGGCATCCCGTACCAGGGCTTCCCCATCGGGAAGCCCATCGGCTCCATGTCGTACGACCGGCTCGACCCGGCAATGGCGGAGTTCACCCGTTTCTCCCTTCAGCAGATCTACTTCCCCGGCATCACCGACCTGCTGGCCCAGGCCACCGACACCCCGGCGACGAGCTGGTTCGGCGTCCGCAAGAAGGAGATGCGGGCACGCTGGCCGTCGTGGCTCTCCGTGCTCGCCATGACCGAGGACGACAACGAGGGCGTCTTCGGCGCGCCGCCGCCCACCGGCAGCTCGACGCGCGTGGCCACGTCGCTCTGCCTGTCCACGCTCGCGTACCGGCCGACCGCGAACACGCTGCGCGGCTGGGCCGCCGCGGATGCCGAGGCCCGCGCGGTGCTGGAGCGCGACGGCCTCGCGCGGGTGCGGCCCTGGAGCGAGAACGCCGCCGGGTCCGTGAGCGCGCACCCCCTCGCCTCGTGCCGGATGGGCGACGACCCCGCCACCTCGGCACTCGACGAACGCGGCGAACTACGGGGCCACCCCGGCCTGTTCGTCACCGACGGTTCGGCTGTGCCGACCTCGCTCTGCGCCAACCCCTCACTGACCATCGCGGCACTGGCGGAACGCGCCTGTCCCGGCATCGTGGAGAGCACCGCCCAGGCAGGCGTGCGCGTACGGTACGGGGCCCCCGCGCCCCGCTGAAAGGACTCGCTGGTGAACTCGCTCTACCCGCCGCGGATGACCGGCCGTCCCGGGCGGCTCGAAGTCTGGTACGCGACGCTGACCGATCCACGTACCGGTACCGGCGTGTGGATCCACCACGAAGTGGTGGCACCCAGGCGCGGCGGGCCGGCCCGGGCGCACGGCTGGATATCCGTCTTCCCGCCGGACGGGCCACCGGTCACCGAGCGGTTCGGAGCGCCGGACTCCCCGCCGCCCCGGGGCAAGGCGTACTTCGAGGTGCCCGACGTGCGTGCCACACCCCGGCTGCTGGAAGGCACTGCGGGCGCGATCACCTGGCACCTGGCTGTCATCGGGACCGGAGAACCCCTCTATACCTTCCCCCGCTGGTCGTGGCGGCGCGAGCTGCTGCCCGCCGCCCAGATCGTGCCTGCCCCCGACGCGTTGTTCGACGGCGAACTCGTCGTCGGGGGGCGGCGGTTCACCCTTTCCGGTGCGGTGGGAGGCGTTGCCCGGATCGCCGGGCACGGCAATGCCCAGCGCTGGGCGTGGCTCCATGCGGGCCTGGGCGGCGGGGACGTACTGGAAGTGGTGGCCGCCGTCGCCCGCCGGCCCACGATGCGGTGGCTGCCACCACTGCCCATGCTGCAGCTGCGGTTCGGCGGCCGCGACTGGCCGCGCGACCCGTTGCTGACCGCTCCACTGCTGCACGCACGGATCGGGCTGCCCGACTGGTCGGTCGAAGGAGGCACCGCGCTGCGCAGGCTACGGATCGATGTGACCCAGGATCCGGCCGACTGCGTGTCGCTCTCCTACACCGATCCCGACGGAGCAACGGCCACGTGCACCAACACGGAACGCGCGACGGTCGACGTGATCGTCGAACGCCGCGCCGGACTCCGCTTCGAGGTGGAACACCGCTGGCACCTGGATCACACGGGCCACGCGGAGGTGGGGACACGGCCGTGAGCACGGCGCGCCGGGATCGGCCGTGCGTTGCTGCGAACGCACCCAGGGGCCGGCCGCTGGTCATGAGTCCCCGGGCGGGGTCCCCGCCCGGGGCCGCCCTTGGCGATCGGGCGTCACCGGGTCGCGTACTCCGGCGGGCGCCCGTCACCGGGGCAGGACTCTCACGTATCCGGCCTCCCTCGGGTGGGACGTGCGAGTGCTGTTCGTCGGCTGCCGGACAGGATGTGAGCGGTTGCTGTGATGAGACAAGAACCCTATCGAAGTTTCTGTCATTTTCTATGGCAGGTCGGGGTATCGATGGGCGTGATGAGCAGTAAGCGCTCACACCCGATCCCTGCGCGTGGGCCGCCGGGTCCTGGACCGGAGCACCGGCCGTATACCTGCACCGGGCCGCGACGCGGTCCCGCCGTTCTTCCGACTCGCCTCATCAGAAGCAGTGTTGACGTGCGTGGAAGGATGAGGCCATGTGGTCACGACTGCCGTTCGGGGAGATGCTGCGGGCCGAACTGGGTTCGCCTCGTCACGCTCGCAGACTGGGCAGCAGCCCGCGATCACGGGTGTGGCGGGCCGAGCTGTCCGGCACGCAGGTGGTGGTCAAGCAGCTCATCGACGGCCCGGAGGCCGCAGAGAGGTACGCCCGCGAGGTGGCTGCGCTGCGGCTCGCGTCGCAGGCCGATCCGCCCGTAGTGCCCATGCTCCTCGGCACCGACCCCGCCGAACGCGTACTGGTCCTGGAGCACCTGGAGCACCGGCAGCCGGCGGACGACTGGGTAGTCGGGTACGCCGATGCGCTGGCCCGACTCCATGCAGCCACCGGCACCGACGCCGCAGGTGCTCTTCCCGCCTGGTCCGGCCCCAGCCATGACGACATCGACTCCTTCCTCGGGCTTGCCCGGACGCTCGGCTGCGCGGTGTCGTCCGGAGTGCGGACCGAGCTGGGCGCCCTCATGGACCGCCTGACCCGGTTGCCGGGCCATGCCCTGCTTCACGGCGATCCCTGCCCCGGCAACGACATGCACACCAGCAGTGGCGTCAGGTTCATCGACTTCGAGCAGGCAGCGCTGGGCAGCGGGCTCGTGGAACTCGCCTACCTGCGCATCGGCTTCCCGACGTGCTGGTGCGCCACCGCCCCGGCTCGGACACTGCTGGACGAGGCGGAGGCCGCTTACCGCACGGCCTGGCGCAGTGCGACGGGCACCGATGTCGACGACGATCTCACCGATGCGTGTGCGAGCTGGCTGCTTCGAGGCGACGCGCTGGTTCAGCGGGCGCACCGCGGGACCGCCGACCATCTGGCCAAGATCCCTGAACGGGACTGGCGATGGGGCACTGCGACGGCCCGGCAGCGGCTCGTCCATCGTCTGGGAATCACCGGCCGGATGACCCCTGCCGGCAGTGAACTGGAGGAACTGGGACAGCTCGCCACAGTCATGCGCGACACCATGCTCACCCGGTGGCCCGCGCTTCGACCCCTGCCCGCACTACGGCCGTGAGGAAACCCTCGGCCCGCCACCCCGGCTGAGGGCACGAACTCCCGGACCACAGGTTGTGACCCTCGTCGACGGCGATGCCGTCAGCGCCCGGCCCCGTGGCACTGCGCTCCCGGTACGGTGCTCTCTCGCGATCATGCGTACTCGTGCGCGACCACATGGGGGGACCATGCGCCCACATGGGGATCGTACGGACGGACTGATCCGTTCGATGCCGACGGATCTCGACGACAGGACCGAGCTCGTGCCGGCTGCTGCGCAAGCCGTACGCACCCGGTGGCTGCAGCCTAAATTCCACCGTCACCGCGGTACCTGACCAAGCGCATCGACGCGACATTCGACCGGCCCTTCGGCTTTCTGACGGTCCACCGCACCTCGCGGCTCGTCCTCGCAGCGGGCTGGGTCGCCGAACCCGTGCCGTGGCGTGAGTACGAGAGCGAAGAGTACAGCGAGGGCGACGAGTGACCGCAGCGCTCGAAGGACGCGCAGTCAGCTCGGCCGCACCCGTCGGCCTGCTTCTGCGCCTGCTGTAACCGGAGTACGCGCAAGCGTGGTCCACGTCGTGCCGGGCGCGTCGCGGCTTTCCGCACGATGCAATCGAAGAGATCCTCACCTGACGACGCCACACACCACGGAACCCTGGGCGAGAACTGGCCACGGGGAGGCGGAGTGTGTGGCGACCTCTGCCACGAGAAGCGGCCCGTGGAATCAGGGGGAAACCCCGGAATCGTAGAGTAGGTGTGGAGATGGGAGCGGGTGACCCTGCGGCGTCTGCGGGTACAGACACTGTTCGTGAGCCGATCGACGTACTGGCCCTGATCGGTGGCGACCTGACCGTGGTCAGGTGGACCGGAGCCGCCGAGCGCCTGTGGGGCTACTCGGCTGCCGACGTGGTGCACCGTCCCGCAAGGGGCCTACTGGCGTCTCCCGGAGCGTCGGTTGCCACCGACGTCCTGACACCTTCACGGCCCTGGTCCGGACTGGTGGGGATCAGGCGCAGCGACGGCAGCGAGGCAGAGGTGGAGATCCGGGTCACTCCCCTGCCCGGTGGCGACGGGGAGGAGGACTGGTTCGCCTGGTCGGGCGAGCCGGCGGTCTGGCCCGGTATGAAACCCTCGGTACTGAACGCGCTGTTCGAGCGTTCGCCGATCGGTATCGCCGTCTGGGACGAAGAGCTGCGCTGCACCTGGGTCAACGGCGGCGAGACCGACAGGGGCCTTTGTCCGTCCGGCGCCGAGCTGGGACGCCCCGTCACGGAACTGTTCGCGACAGAACATCCCGCATTCCTGGAGACCGCCCTGCGGCAGGTCCTGGAGGACGGCGTACCGCTGCTCGACCAGGAACTGGGTCCGCACACGGCGACTGGCCACGACGCCCCCTGTTTCTCCGTCTCCTTCTTCCGCCTGGACGACGCGCAGGGCCGAGCGGTGGGTGTGTGCTCGATGGCCGTGGACGTCAGGGACAGCCAGTCGCGCGAGCGGCTCAGCCTGCTCAGCGCGGCGGGTACACGCATCGGGACCACGCTGGACCCCATGGACACCGCTCAGGAGTTGACGGACACCGCGGTGCCGGTCCTGGCGGACTACGTCACGGTCGATCTGGCCGAGGTGGTCCGGCCCGGCGAGGAGCCGCTGGAACACCTGGATTCCACCGACGTCAGCATCCCCGTCTTCTACCGTGCCGCCGCCGCATCCCTCCATGCGGACATGCGTGAGTCCCTCTGGCGCCGTGGGACACCGGTTTTCGTCCCCCCGTCATCTCCCTTCACCACCGTTCTCGGTTCACGGAGATCTCACTTCGAACCGACCCTCGACACCTCCCCGGGCTCCTGGCTCGACACCGACCCGGACCGGGCCCGCGTCATTCGTGCGACGGGGATGCATTCTCTGATGGTGGTCCCGCTCCAGGCTCGCGGGGCAATGCTCGGCGTCGCCGTCTTCGTACGCACCGAGAACCCGGCCCCCTTCACCCAGGCCGACCTTGCCCTCGCAGAGGGACTGTGCGACCGAGCCGCGCTGAGCCTGGACAGCGCTCTTCGGTACACCCGGGAGCGGGAGACCGCTCTCGCGCTGCAGCGCGATCTGCTGCCGCATCATTTGTGGGGCGGAAATTCGGTCGAGGTGGCCTCCCGGTACCGGCCCTCGGACACGCGCGGCGGTGTCGGCGGTGACTGGTTCGACGTCATCCTTTTGCCCGATGCCCGAGTCGTCCTGGTGGTCGGAGACGTCGTCGGCCACGGAATCAACGCGGCAGCGGCCATGGGGCGACTTCGTACCGTCGTCCGGACGCTCACCAACTTGAGTATCCCTCCGGCCGAACTGCTCGCACGGCTGGACGAACTCGTCATCAAATTGGCCCAGGAGCAACCCGACGACACCGCTGCCACCATGATCGCCGTGGCTGCCACCTGTCTCTATGTGATCTACGATCCCGCCACCCGGCTCTGCACCATGGCGAGCGCGGGGCATCCCCCGCCCGCGATCATCTCCCCCGACGGAACCGTCACGTTCGCAGATGTGCCACCGGGGCCGCCCATCGGAGTCGGAATGATGGAGTTCGAGTCGGTCGAGACGGAGCTGGCAGAGGGAAGCGTGATCGCGCTGTACACCGACGGCCTGATCGAGACCCGCAGAGGGACCATCGACGAAGGGCTGGACCGGCTGCGTGAAGCTCTCGCCCAAGCGCCACCGGCCCTGGACGAGCTCTGCGCGGCAGTCGTGGCGACCATGCTGGCCGCAGCGCCGCCCGAGGACGATGTCACGCTTCTCCTTGCTCGGACCCGTGCCACGAACCGGGATTCCCGCGCCTGAGGTCCCGTTCCCTGGCCCCACCGGCCCCACCGGCCCCACCGGTCTGACGTCGGCCGAGGCCGATCTCCGCGAAAAAGCCGAGGGTGTGCTGCAACTCGCGGAACAGCGACCCCACCGACGACCTGCGGCCGGAGGCGGCGGCCGACTTCGCCCGCGACGGTGGGACGGCCTTCGCCTCCGCCGGCGACCTTGCGGCCACGGTGGATGTCCTGGTCGCCGTCGTGGTCAACGCCGCCCAGGTGGAGTCGGTGCTCTTCGGCCCGGGCGGAGCGGCCGACCGGCTCCGCCCGGGCTCGGTCTTCGTGATGTGCTCCACGGTCGACCCCGACTGGTCCGCCGCGCTCGAAGGACACCTGGCCGAGAAGGGTGTGCTCTGTCTGGACGCTCCCGTCTCCGGCGGCGCCGCACGTGCCGCGACCGGCGAACTGACGATGATGACGTCGGGCTCGGCTGCGGCATACGCGGTCGCCGACCCGGTGCTCGAGGCCATGAGCAGCACGGTCTACCGCCTGGGGGACCGCGCCGGGCTCGGCTCCAAGGTCAAGATCGTCAACCAGCTGCTCGCGGGTGTGCACATCGCCGCGGCGGCGGAGGCCATGGCCCTGGGCGTCAAGGCCGGCGTTCCGGCCGAGGCGCTCTACGAGGTCATCACGCACAGCGCCGGGAACTCGTGGGATGTTCGAGAACCGCATGGCGCACGTCCTGGCCGGTGACTACACGCCCCTGTCCGCGGTCGACATCTTCGTCAAGGACCTGGGACTCGTGCTCGACTCCGCCAGGTCGGACAGGTTCCCGCTCCCCCTGGCCGCCACGGCCCACCAGATGTTCCTGCAGGCGTCGGCCTCCGGCCTGGGAGCCGAGGACGACAGCGCAGTCATCAAAATCTTCCCGGGCGTCGACCTGCCCGAGCCGACGGAGGTCTGACATGGGAATCCGACTCGGGTGCATCGCCGACGACTTCACCGGCGCCACGGACCTGGCCAACAACCTGGTGCGCGCGGGCATGCGCGTGGTCCAGCTGATCGACGTACCGGCGGCCGACGACGAGCGGGACGTGGACGCGGACGCCGTGGTCATCGCGCTGAAGTCGCGGACCGTCCCGGCCGCCGAGGCCGTGGACGCCTCGCTGCGGGCCCTGGACCGGCTGCGGTCCGCGGGCGCCGAGCAGATCTACTTCAAGTACTGCTCCACCTTCGACTCGACACCGGTGGGCAACATCGGACCGGTCACCGAAGCCCTGATGGACGCGCTGGGCACCGACTTCACGGTCGCGACCCCGGCCTTCCCCGACAACCGGCGGACGGTCTTCCAGGGGCACCTCTTCGTCGGCGACGTACTGCTCAGCGAGAGCGGCATGCGCGACCACCCGCTGACGCCGATGACCGACTCCAACCTGGTCTCCGTCCTCGGCGCGCAGACGGGAAGGCCGGTCGGCCTCATCGACCACACGGTGGTCGCCGACGGCGCCGAAGCGATCGGGGCCCGTATCCAGGACCTGCGCGAGGACGGTATCGCCATCGCCGACGCCGTCTCCAACGACGACCTGGTACGCCTGGGCGCAGCCGTGCAGGGGCTGCCCCTGGTGACCGCCGGCTCGGGACTCGCGATCGGTCTCCCCGCGAACTGGGGAATCAAGCCCTCGCGCGCCGCCGCGCAGCTGCCGCCCGCCGGCGGCCATGCGGCCATCGTCTCCGGGTCGGTCTCCGTCGCCACGAACCGCCAGGTCCAGGAGTTCCTGCGCACCGGCCGGCCCGCGTTCAGCGTGGATCCGTTGCGGATCGCGGCGGGCGAGGACGTGTCCGGCCAGGCCCTGGCGTTCGCCGAGTCGCATACCACCGGCCGGGCGACCCGCGCGTGGCCGATCTGGTGGCCGACCGCATCGCCGACCGCGCTGCGAGCGGCACACCGATCAGGGCCGTCCTGCTCGACCGCCTCGGACCTGTCGTCTGGGGCCCCGACGCGGCCACCGCCCTCGCTGTCCTCGAAAGCGGCCAGTCGCTGCCGGACATCCGGGCCACGAGAAGCAGGGGCAACACGAAGAGGAGGAGCACGAGGACAGCGGTGGGTGTGGCGTACCCGAGTCCCTTGGCGCGTCGGGTGCGCCACCACGGGGTGCGGCGGCGCGGACGGCTCTCCGTGCCGGGTGGGCTCTGGGCGGCGACACGTCGGGTGGGCGGGTTGAAGGCTCGGGTGGGCATGCATCCTCCGAATCAAGGGGTCCGGGGCGCGGCCCCGTGCGGTGCGGCGTCAGCCGTCGCCCCACACGGGGCCCGACCGACTCCCTCAGTCCGTCAGGGACTTGGTGACGGCCGCGTTGTCCTCGCCGACCTTCCCGGCATCCCCGAACACCGCGTCCCGCATGAGCCTCAGCCACGGCCCGTTCGGGTCGTTGAAGGTCTGCCCGAACTTGCCGGAGTACGGGGTCTGCCCCTTGGCGACGAGCTGGTTGATGGTGACCATGCGCGGGTCGGCCGCGGCGTACTTGTTGTCGGCGAGGTCGGTCCGGGCGACCACGTCGCCGTTCTTCGCCAGGATGTCCACCTGCGCCTTGTCGCTCAGAGACCAGCTCAGGAAGTCCCAGGCCTGGTCCGCCTTGTCGCTGGTGGCGGCGATGCCGATGGCGTCGCCGCCGACGAACGTCGACTCCCCGCCGTCGGGACCCGGGATCGGGGCGACCCCGAAGTCGAGCTTCTTGGGCATGAGGCCCAGCGTGGTCGACGGCATCGGCATCACGCCGATGTTCCCCTTGGGGAAGAGGCCCGTCCAGGTCGCGCCGGTCTCGTCCTTGGCGCCGGGGGCGGTGATGCCGTCCTTCGCCCAGCCGCGGTAGACCTGGTAGACCTGCTTGGCAGTCGGCGAGTCGAGACTCGCCGCGGTCCCCTCGTCGTTCATGACCTGCTCACCGGCCGCCCAGATCGAGGGCCACCAGGTGAACACGCCGCAGCCACCGCAGTTCCCGCCGAAGAACGTGCCGTCGACGCCGCCGCCGAGCGCGTCCACCTTCCGTGCCTGCCGGTCCCATTCGGCGAGCGTCGTCGGCGGCTTGTCGGGGTCGAGACCCGCCTTCTTGTAGAGCGCCTTGTTGTAGAAGAGGACGGACAGATCGAGGGTGTGCGGAACAACGTACTTCTTGCCGTCGTGCGTGCCCGCCTTGAGGTGCGAGGGCGCGAGGTCGCCGGCGTACGGGAGCGCTGCGATGCGCTTCGTGAGGTCGGCGAACAGACCACTGGAGACGTAGTTCGGGGCGAAAACGACGTCCGCGGCGAACAGGTCGGGCAGGTCCTTGGAGCCCGCGGCCGTGCCGACCTTGGCCTGGTAGTCGTCGGTCGGGATGACGGTCAGTTTCACGTTGTTCTTGTGGCTCGCGTTGTAGGCCTTCACCAGTTCCTGGCTCTGCGCCTGCGTGGCGGCGCGGGTCCACATGGTCAGCGTCGTCCCGTCGTCGACGCCCTTGACGTTCCCGGACCCCTTGCTCTTGCCGTCGCTGTCGGTGGCCCCCATGCCCTTGCCGCATCCGCCGGCCAAGACGGCCACGACGGCAGTGGCGAGGGCTGCGGCGGCGATACGACGGACCGGTGTGAGCGCTGAGGCGGCTCTCCTCATGCTGGCACTCCCCTGCTACGGCCGCGCACAACGGCGGCGCCGAAAGAGTCAGAAATGCTTTTCTGTTGGAACGTAGGGGCGTGCACCCTTGCAGTCAATGGGCTTGTAGCGAATAGAAGTTGAGGAGTCGGCAAGCATTCGAACGTTCACCGAAAACCTTTTAGGTCGTCCGAAATCTCGACTACACTCACACCCATGACACCGCCCCGCCCACGCGAACCGAACCGCACCCGGGCCCGCGCCACCACCCTCACCGACGTGGCGCGCCTGGCCGGGGTCTCGGTGGCCACTGCCTCCAAGGCGCTCAACGGCCGCACGCAGGTTCGCGCCGAGACCCGGGCGCGGGTGCAGGAGGCCGCCGAGCAGTTGTCCTTTCGGCACAATTCCCTGGCGCGCAGCCTGCTGGCCGGCAGGACGGGCACGGTGGGGCTGCTGACCAGCGATCTCGACGGCCGATTCTCCATCCCGATCCTGATGGGCGCCGAGGACGCGTTCGGGGCGGGCCGCGCCGCGGTGTTCCTGTGTGACGCGCGCGGCGACGCGATCCGTGAACAGCACCATGTGCAGGCGCTGTTGGAGCGCCGCGTGGACGGCCTGATCGTGGTGGGCTCCCGCACCGACCCGCGCCCCTCGCTCGGCCGGGAACTGCCCGTCCCGGTCGTGTACGCCTATGCACCGTCGGCGGACACCCAGGAGGATCTGTCCATCGTGCCGGACAGTGTCGGCGCCGGACAGATGGCCGTCGGCCACCTGCTGTCCTGCGGGCGCAGCCGGATCGCGCACATCACGGGCGAGCCGGGCTATCTGGCTGCGCGGGAGCGGGCCGACGGCGCGGTAGAGGCGATGGAGCAGGCGGGTCTGCGGCTGCTGGAGGAGCCGCTGTTCGGGAACTGGTCGGAGGGCTGGGGCCGGGCCGCGGCCACGATGCTGCTCGACCGGCATCCGGACCTCGACGCGCTGCTGTGCGGCAACGACCAGATCGCCCGCGGCGCGCTCGACACCCTGCGCGAGCGTGGCCGCAGCGTGCCCCAGGAGGTGGCGGTGATGGGCTTCGACAACTGGCACACCGTCACCGACGGCGCCCGCCCGCCGCTGACCAGCGTCGACCACAACCTCCAGGAGATCGGCCGGCTTGCGGCCCAGGCGCTGTTCGAAGCCATCGACGGGCACACCAGGTGCGGGGTCGAACTGCAGCCAGGACGTGTGGTCATCCGCGGGTCGACGGCGGCACTCGGCTGAGTCCGGGGCGCCCGCTCGCGACAGCTCTTCGTCGAGGCGGTCCGCTCCGCGGGGCGCCGACGTACGGGCCGGGCGGGACGGGCCCCGGCCCGAAGCGGGAGGAGAGGGCGGAGCCGAGTGATGTTCCCGACAGCGACAGACCGCCCGTCATCGGTCGGGGCGACAGGGGCCGGGATCGCGGCGACGCCGGCCGGAGGCCGGCATCAGTGATCTCACCGCGTTCCTTCCGCGCGGGTCGAGCGTTCCCGCCGCCTGTGAGCGGCGCGCAAGGCCCGGCCGTCAGATTCGCCGTAGATGGCCCGAGCGCCCTCCGACGCCCTCGTGCGTAGCCCGGCTTCCGGGAGTACGGCCGCCCACCCGCCCGCTGTGGGAAGCCCGTCGTCGTCACATGGGCGAGGGGCCCGGTGTCAGCGCCGTAGCAGACGGAGGTCGACGGACTCGGACATGGCCTTCATGCCCGCGTCGTTCGGGTGGATGTGGTCGCCGGAGTCGTAGGCGGGGTTGAGGGCAGAGGGGTCCGCAGGGTCGCGCATGGCGGCGTCGAAGTCGATGACGCCGTCGTAGGCACCGCCGGTGCGGATCCAGTCGTTGACGCTCTGGCGGATCGCCTCGGCGGCGGGTGTGTAGTAGCCGTTGCCCTTGTCCGGCATCAGGGTCGCGCCGATGACGCGGACGCCGGCGGCGTGCGCCGCGTCGATCAGGGTGCGATAGCCGTCGATCAGGTGCTGGGCGGTCAGCGGCCCGCCGTCGGGCCCGGCATCGTTCCCGATGTCGTTGATGCCCTCGAAGAGGATCACGTCCGTGACGCCGGGCCGGCCGAGGGCATCGTGGCCGAACCGCTTCAGGGCGCTGACGCCCTGCCACAGATTGGGGACATCGGTGAGTACGCGGTTGCCGCCGATGCCGGCGTCGACGACGCTCAGCCGCTGCGGGCCGGGGGCGGCGGCGAGGCGGCGGCCAAGGAAGTCGGGCCACCGGGTGTAGGTGCCGGTCGAGGAGTGATAGCCGTCGGTGATCGAGTCGCCGAAGGCGACGACGGTGCCGTTCGCCGTGGAGGCCAGGACGTCGAGACCCGCCAGGTAGTACCAGGAGGTCGTGGTGGCCGTGAACGCGGTGGCGCTGTCATCACCGCTGTGGTCGCCCAGAGCCGTGTAGGTCGTGTCGAAGGCGTCCGAGTGCCAGGTCGACATGCCCGTGGCTCCGGGTATGTAGAGGCTGACGAGCAGGTTCTGTTCGGCCTCGACCGGGATCGGGACGATGTCGCTGATCGCTTCTTCGCCGGCCGGAATCGTGACGTGGTCGGACCCGCCGAAGGTGATGTGCCGCGTGCTGCCGGGCTTTGCCGTGCCGCCGCTCGCCTGGAGAGCCACGTCCGCGGCTCCTACGTCGAGCGGCTCGGGGCTGTAGCGGTTCGAGAGGGTGATCCGGGCGTCCGAGCCCGCGACGCTGCTGTGCACGACCATCCGAATGGTCCGGTTGTCGAAGGACGGGCCGCCGGTCGTCATGCTGGGCGCCCACGCACTCACCCGGGTGCCCGTCCCGTGCGACGTCGCAGTGGCCGCACTCGTGGTGCCCACGGACACCGTCGTGAGTGCCAGCGCGATCAGCGCCGCGGCCGTGGATCGCACGGATCTGCTGCGGGCTGGGCGACAACTCACCGCTACATGTTGCTTGTTGGATGACATCGGCACTGTCTCCGTTCCTCTCGTCGTTCGGAAGACACACTCGGCCTCGGAAGAGACACGGCACGGAGCGGGGCGCCCGATGAGGGCGGAGGCCCCGCGTCCGACATCCGTATACGGCTGCTCAGTCCACGAGCTCCGTCAGCGCCACCGACTCACCGGGCTCGAGGGTCACGGTCGTGCTGCGGCCGCCCGCGGTGACGGTGACCTCTCGGCCGCCGACGCTGTGCAGCGTGGCCCGGCGTACCCGGCCCCGCTCCCAGGCCACGTCCACGGTGAAGCCACCGCGCGCTCCCGCGCCCGCGATCGAACCGGACGCCGCCCATGCGTCGGGAAGTGCCGGGAGCAGTTCGATGTGGCCGGGGCGGGAGTAGACGAGCATTTCCAGCATGGCTGCGGGAGTGCCCAGGTTGGCGTCGATCTGGAAGATCGCGCGGGTGTCGGAGACCCGGTACATGTCGAAGAAGTTCATGGCGGTGCCGGTGTTGCCGCCCGCCCACGGCCGCAGATTCGTCAGGAGCAGCCGGTAGGCCTTGTCGGCGTCCTTGAGCCGTGCCCAGCACGCCGCACGCCAGGCGCACGCCCAGCCGTAGCTCTCCATGCCGCGGGCGGTGAGGAGCGCGGTCGCGCCCTTCAGTGTGTCCGGGTCGTCGGCGTCCGGGCGGATGCGATCGCCGGGGAACAGGTTGATGAGCGGGGAGAGATGCCGGTGGGTGGTCTCACCCAGGTTGTCCTCGCTCATCCACTCCTCCAGCCAGCCGGTCTTGGCGCTGACCCGAGGCAGGTGGAGGCGCTCGCGCAGATCCGCGACGGTCGCGGCGTGGCCGGTGTCGCGGCCGAGGGTGCGGCACGCCTGCTCGTAGTGGCCGAAGAGGGACCACAGGAGTTCCTGGGTGTACGTGATGCCGCGGGCGTCCTGTGGGCCGTGCTCGGGCGACCAGTCGTGGTCGTCGATCAGCACCTCGCGACCGTCCACCGTCGTGGTGACCAGACGTGCCTGCCAGAACTCGCAGGCGCCCTTCAGGAGGGGGTGGATGCGGGCAAGGTACGCGGAATCCTGCGTGAACTCGTAGTGCTCGTAGAGGGATTCGCACAGCCAGGCATTGCCCGCCGGGTGCCACCACCAGCCCAGGCCACCGTACGGATTCGTGGAGAACGCGACGGTCCAGCCGGCGACCTTGCCCGAGGTGTTGCGGTAACGGTTCCGGGAGTCCTGGAACTGCTCCTGGGTGACCTTGTTCCAGGCAGGCAGCTGGGCGAGGCAGTACTCGGCGAACGCGGTGAAGGTCTCGCCGAGTCCGGCCCGGTCGGGGAACCAGTAGTTCATCTGAAGGTTGACGTCGGTGTGGTAGTCGCCCATCCAGTCCGGCGTGTTGCCCTCCAGCCACAGCCCTTGCAGGCCCATGGGGAGCCCGTCACGTGAGCCGCAGATGGTCAGGTAGCGCCCGAACTGCAGGTAGCTGGCCTCGAGTTCGGGATCGGGGGCGGACCCGTCGGCGGCGCGCGCCGTGAGCCGGGACCAGGTGTCGAGCCTGCGCTGCCGTGCGGTGGACGAACCGAGGTCGAGTGTGAGCCGGTCGTAACGGAACCGGTAGTCGCCGACGTGGGTGTCACGCAGCGCTTCACCCGAACTGGCCGCCGCCGCAAGAACCTTGGACTGGGCGAGGCGCAGCGGGTCGGCGTCCAGGTCGCGGTAGCCGGTGGCGTGGTCGGGGGCGTAGTCGGTACCGCCGCTGATCACGACCACGACCTCGGTGCAGTCGGTGAAGGTGACCCGGGATCCGGTGGCGGTCACGGTTCCGCCGCCCGCGCCCGCGGTGGCGGTGACGCTGGCCGCGTACCGCAGACCGTTGGCGAAGGCGGCAGTGAAGGAGGCGAGGCGGCGGGCGGTGTCCGGGGTGGTTGTCTCGCCGTGGGTGCCGGACAGGACGAGGCTTCCGGTGAGGGTACCGCCGCCGCTCTGGCTGAGTCGGATGACGAGGGCGTCGTCCGGGGCGGAGACGAACATCTCCCGGAGGTAGCGCACCTTGCCCTTGGTGTACGCCGTGGTGACCAGGCCGTTGCTGAGGTCGAGGGTGCGCCGGTAATCGCGTACGGCGGCGCGGTCGTGTCCCGGCAGGGTCAGGACGGCCCGGGCGAGGAGAGTGAAGCTGCCGAAGTCATCGCGACCGTAGGGGAATTGGCCGTCGCTGTCGAGGGTCGTATTGGCTCCGCCGGTCCACAGGGAGGCGTCGGTCACGTGGAGCAGTTCGCGGGCGGGGTCGCCGCCGACGAGGGCGCCGATGCGGCCGTTGCCCAGCGGCAGGCCCTGCTCGATGAGGAGGTCCTCGTCGGCGGGCTCGGGGTACCAGAGGGTGGTGGCATCGTCGGCGGGGACGAGCGGGGAGGTGGTGGGGCGGTTCGGCGCGGCGTGGGCGGTGAAGGCGGGCAGGGCGTTCAGCGCGAGGGCGGCGCCGAAGCCGGTTCCGAGGCCGAGAAAGGTACGACGGGACGGTGCGTTGCTCATGTGCGGGTCCTTCCGTGGACCGGCGAGGTCCGACGCACGCAGCGGGACCTCGCCGGGAGACGACTGAGGGGCCTACGACAGCTTGATCAGCCGGGAGCCGTGGGCGGGCACGGACGAGGCGGTCCATGTCTGCTTTACGGTGCCGAGGTCCTGGCGCGCGACGACGTCACGCAGGTGCTGCGGGCCGCGCAGGCCGAGGTCCTTGAAGTTCACGGTGATGTCGGTGGCCGAGGAGCCGAGGTTGTAGACCGCGAGGTACGTGTCGTCGCCGACGCGCTTCGTCCACACCTGGGTGTCACCGGAGGCGAGCTGCCGGGGCAGGACGGAGGCCTGGTCGACCGCGATGACCTCAGGGTTGGTGAGGATGGCCTTGGCCTTGTCGTCGAGGAACCAGATGTCACCGCCGACGTACAGCGGGGACGACGCCATCGACCAGAAGGTCATGACGCTCTGCCGTTCGGTGTCGTCGATGCCGTCCTGGAGGCCGCTGCCGGTGTTGTTGTTGATCGGCATGGAGTCGAGGTCGGCCAGGTAATGCGGGGCGTCCACCTTGCCGAGCCATTTGGGCAGGTCGCTCCAGCGGTCGTCGACGGAGCTGGTCCAGCTGCTGGTGGTCTCGCAGTAACACTCGACGTCGGTGTCGACCCGCACACCGTTCGCATACGGCTTCAGGCCGTCGGCCGCGGCGATGTCGACGGGCCAGGCGCTCGCGGTCAGCCACATCTTGCGGCCGCTGTGGTCGATGGCGGTGGACCAGGCCTTCATGTCGGCGACGTTGTCGACTGTCACGCCGTCGATCTTGATGAAGTCGACGCCCCAGGAGGCGTAGCGGGCGACGATGGAGTCGATGTAGTCCTGGGCACACGGGTTGCTGTAGTCGATCTTCCAGTTGCCGCCCCACTTGTTGGTCGGCGTCAGCGGCTTCACCGCGATGTCCTGCGCATGACAGTCTGTGCCGAGGATCGGCGCGTTCTTGTCGTACACCTCCTTCTCCAGACCGGCGGCGCCGTACAGGCCGAGGTTGAGACCCTTGCCGTGGACGTAGTCGGAGAGGGTCGGCATGCCGCTGGGGAAGCGGTCCTTGTCGGCGTCGGGGATGCCGTTGGCGTCGGTGTGGAAGTTCCAGTCGTAGTCGAAGTTCCAGCCGGCGTCGATGTTCAGGTTCTTGTAGCCGGCCGAGGAGAGCTTGCTGCTGAGGGAGTCGGCGGCGTTCTTGATGTTGCCCTCGTTCAGCCAGTGCGTGCCGTAGCCGTCACGCGAGGATGACTCCACGCTCCAACTGCTCCAGCCCATGAACGGCTTGACGTAAGGGGTCTTGGCCTCGGCGGTGGCGGACGGCAGGGCGAGGGTGAGGGGCAGTGCGCAGGCGGCGGTGAGCGCCGCACGCCGGAACGATCTGGTCACGGGCAATACCTCCAGAAGGAAGGGAGTTCAGGACTTGAGACCGGACATCGCGATGCCCTGGACGATGTGGCGCTGGGCGACCAGGAACATGATCACGAGCGGGAGGATCGCCACGGCCGTGCCCGCGAACAGCTCGGGCAGGTTGACGGTCTGGGAGGTGAGGAAGCTGGAGAGGGCGATCTGCACGGTCCAGCTGTTCGGGTCCTGGCCGATCATCAGCGGCCACAGGAAGGAGTTCCACGCCTCGATGAAGGACAGCGCCCCGAGCGAGGCGATCATCGTGACGGAGTTGGGCAGGATGATCCGCCCGTAGACACCGAGATGGCTCAGGCCGTCCAGGCGGCCCGCCTCCTCGATCTCGGCGGGGAAGGACAGGTAGAAGCTGCGGAAGAGGACGACCGCGAACGCGTTGAACAGGCCCGGCGCGATCAGTCCCCACATCGTGTTGACGCCGCCCATGGAACCGACCACGACGAACGTCGGCAGGAACGTGACGGCCTGCGGGATCATCAGCGTGCCGACGATGAGCGAGAGGACGACCGCGCGCCCCGGCACGTCGATGCGGGCCAGCGCATACCCGGCCATCGAAGCGAGCAGCGTCGACACCGGCGCCGAAATCAGGGCGATCAGCAGCGAGTTGACCAGCGACCGGCCGAACGGCCGCTCCGGGTTGTCGAACAGGGCGGTGAAATTGTCCCAGCTCAGCGAGGACGGCAGCCAGTGCCAGTCGGTGGCGGTGACCTCCGGCGTCGTCATGAACGCGTTGCGCAGCAGGACGTAGAACGGGATCAGGAAGACGACAGCCAGCAGGCACAGCACCAGGTACGTGGCGACGGAGCCCAGCACGCTCCCTCGGTAACGGTTCATGGGTTCAGTCCTTGTCGCGGGCGAACCCGAGGATCCGGCCCTGGAGGAGCGTGACCAGTACGATCAGAAGGGTGAGCAGGAAGGCTCCGGCGGAGCCGACGCCGTAGTCCTGGTCCTGGAGGGCGACGCCGTACAGGTGCATGAGTGGGGTGCGTACGGGTTCGCTGCCGAGCGACGCGCCCGTGGAGAAGATCGCGTAGAACTCGTCGAAGGCCTGGAGCGCGGCGATGAGCATCAGCAGCAGGATCGCGACCGACGTGTTGCGCAGCATGGGGAAGGTGATGCTGCGGAAGGTGCGCCAGGCGCCGGCGCCGTCGAGGGCTGCGGCTTCGTAAAGGTGCTGCGGGATGGACTGGAGCCCGGCGATGAACAGGATCATGTACAGGCCGACTTGGAGCCACAGCCGCAGCGTGACCAGCACGATCCAGTACAGAGGCGGGCTCTGCGTCTGGATCCAGGGAGTCGGGTCGGCGCCGAACAGCGCGCCGAGAGTGTTCGCGAGGCCCGACGGTACGCCGCTGAACAGGGCCATCTTCCAGATCATCGCGGCGGCGACGTAACTGACAGCGGCGGGCAGCAGGAAGGCCGTGCGGAAGAAGGCCCGGCCGCGCCGCACCCGGTTGACCAGGACGGCGAGGCCCAGCGACGCGGCGAAGGTGAGCGGCACGATGAGCGCCGTGAACAGCACGATCATCGTGAGCGAGTCGCGGAACCGCTCGTCGCCCAGGAGCTCCTGGTAGTTGTCGAGACCCACCCAGTTCCCGAGGGAGATGGTGCGGCGGGCCTCGCTGAAGCTGAGCAGAAAGCTCCAGCCGATGGCGACGTAGCGGAAGACGCCGAGCCCGATCAGCATCGGCGCGGTGAGGACGACGAAGGCGAGGGCCTTCGAGCGTCGCTCGGTCAGCCGCCGGCGGCGAGGCGCCGTGGCGGGCGCCGGCCGGGCGGCACTCTTGCGCAGGGGCGCGGTGCCGGTGGCGGTCATGACGGTCAGCCCATCTGCTTGTCGAGGTCTGACTGCGCCTTGGACTGGGCCTTCTTCAGGGTCTTCTCCGGCGCGGATCCCTTGGCGATGTCGGCAGCCGCGGCGATGAACCCGGCCTGCATGGCCTGCGTCCACTCGGCGGGGAAGGAGATGCCGTTCGTCGCTGCGATCGTGGCGGCGTCCTTGGCGGCACCCTTGCTCAACTCTGGTGTCCTCGCCGCGACTTCGGTCTGCGGCGGAACATGGAAGCCGTACTTGACAGCCCAGTCGATCTGGATGTCGGCCTGCTTGATCCACAGCCAGTGAAGGTACTTCTTGGCCTCGGCGATGTGCTTGCTCTTGGAGTGGACGGCCTGCGTCCAGCCGCCGAGCCGGGCGACGGGCTTGCCTGTGGAGTCGTACGCGGGCCAGGGCACCACGCCGAAGTCGTCACCGAGGGCCTTCTCGACGGCGGGCAGCGCCCACAGGCCGCACCACTGCATGGCGGTGGCGCCTTGGTTGATCGCCCCCGGGTCGTACCAGTCGGTGGTGAAGCCCAGCAGCACCGACTTGTCTGAGTGCAGGTCGCGCAGGCCGCCGATGGACTTGGCGGCGTCGGCGTAGACGACCTTGTTCCCGTCGATGAGGTCGACGCCCTGGGACCAGGCGAGCAGGTAGGGGCTGTCGCCGATGCCGTCGTTGCCAATGAAGAGGCCCTTCACTCCGCCGGACGTCAACTTCTTCGCGGCGTCGGCAAGTTCGGCGAAGGTGGTGGGCGGGGTGACGCCGGCCTTCTTCAGCATCGACTTGCGGTAGTACAGCACCATGATGTCGTCGATGGTCTTGATGCCGTACAGCTTGCCGTCGACGGTGAGGTAGTCGAGGTCCGCCTTGCTGAAGCCGTCCTTGGCGGATCCGTACACGTCGTCGAGGGGTTCGAGCTGTCCCTTGCGGGCCATCTCGGCGCGGAAGTCGCCGAGTTCGAAGATGTCGGGAGCGTCGGCGCCGAGGAGTGCGGCGTTCAGTTTGGTCTCGTACTGGGAGACATCGGCGCCCCACACCACGTTGATCGCGATGTCCGGGTTGGCCTTGGTGAACTCCTCGGCGTACCGCTTCACCGCGGCCTGCGTGCCCTCCTCTCCGTACTGGTGGTACCACTGCGTGAGCGTGACCTTGGCACCCTTCGCGGACGCCGTCTCCTGCGGGTTGCTGGAGCACGCGACGGCGGCACCCGCGACGAACAGCAGGGACGTGCCGAGGAAACCCCGGCGGGACAGGGCTGAGCTGGCGGTCATGACAGGGTCCTTCTCGGGGAGGGAGATGTACACGGGTTGGGGCGCTCAGGCGGCGAAGAGTGACTGGATGCTGACGGCGGCGGCCCCGCGCGCCCATTCCTCCCAAGGGAGGGGGCGCACGACGAGCGGGCAGCGGGCGGCGGCCCCGAAGGCCTGGGTGGTGAAGGCGGCGCGGATCTGCTCCTCGAAGAGGTCGTACGCGGCCACGCCCTCGCCGGAGACGACGACCCGCTCGGGGCCGACCAGGTTGACCATGGCGGCGAGGCCGAGTCCGATGGCCTTGCCCGCCTCGTCGAACACGGCGCGCACGGCGGCGTCCCCGCCGTGGGCGCGGTCGATCGCCGCGGCCATGTCAAGGTCCGGCTCACCCGTCGCGCGGCGGGCCCGGGCGACGATGGCCTCCTCGCAGGCGATCGCCTCAACGCAGCCGCGGGAGCCGCAGTGACACGCGGGTCCGTCCCCGGCGGCCACCGGGATGTGGCCGATCTCGCCCGCCACGCCGTAACCCCCGGCCACCAGACGGCCATTGACGACGAGCGCGCAGCCGATGCCGACGCCGACCGTGGCAAGGGCGAAGGAGTCGGCGCCCACCCCCTCGCCGAACCACTGCTCGGCGACGGTCAGCGCCTTGACATCGTTCTCGACGGTGACCGTCAACCCCGTGGCCGCGCCGACCAGTTCGGCCAGCGGGACATCGCGCCAGCCGAGGAACGGTGAGTAGCGCACGGCGCCGCCCGGCCGGTCCACGTCACCGGACACGGACACCCCGATGTGATGGGTCCGCTCGGCGTGGGCGGGGGTCAACTCCGCGACGAGCGCGGCGATCCCCCGGACGACCTGCTCGACGGACCGGTCGGTCACCGGTATGCGGTGGGCGGCCAGGACCTGTGCCCTCAGGTCGGTGACGACACCGATGAGTTCGTCGGCCGTGGCTTTGACACCCAGGAAGAACTCCCGGTCGGCACGGACCGCGAGGGGGTGTGCGGGACGGCCCGCGCCCTCGACGACCCGGGGGCCTTGCGGCAGTTCTTCCAGATATCCGGCTTCGATCATCGGTTTGACCGCTTTGGTGACGGCGGCGGAGGAGAGACCGGTGATCCGGGCGATCTCCGGGCGGACGACCGGGCCACGTGTGAGCACTGTCGTGAACACCGTGTTGGCCGCCGGAGACGCGAGCAGCTTCGCTCGGTTCAGCAACATGAGGGAAACGTAGGGGCAATAATTTCCTTCGTCAATATTTAAATTCGAGCAGTTCGGATCTAGGCTCCGGCTCATGTCTCAGGTGTCCTTCGACGAGCCCACTCGCACGTTCCTGCTCACAACCCCTGCCTCCTCGTACGCGCTGCGCATCGACGCGGACGACAACCCACGGCATGTGCACTGGGGCGCGCCACTCACGCTCGGCCAGGCCGCAGCCCTGCCCACGCACGACGGAGTGACCAGCAGCTTCGCCTCGACAGGCGGTGAGGAACTTGCGGTTGAGGGCGGCGCCCGTTTCGGGGTGCCGGCACTGCTCGTGCGGTACGCGGACGGGGCGCGCGGCGTCGAGTGGGCCTACGAGGGCCATGACATAGCCGAGGGCCGCCTCCACGTACGACTCCGCGACCACCATCACCCGCTCGGCTGCACGCTGCACTACGCGGTCCACGAGGACAGCGACGTCGTCGAACGCTCCCTGACGTTGCGGCACCTGGGCACCGCCGAATCGGCCGACGCGCCCATCGAGATCCTGCGCTGCGACGCCGCCAGCTGGTCCGTGCCCGCCGTGTCGGGCGTGCGGCTGAGCCACACGGTCGGCGAGTGGTCGGGCGAGACACAGCTGCGGCGCACCGAAGCCCCGTACGCCGAGACGGTGTTCACCAGCCGGCGTGGTGTCTCGGGGCACTACGGGAACCCCTGGCTGATGGTCGACGCGGGCGGCGCGGACGAGAGCCACGGGGAGGTGTGGAGCATGGTGCTCGCCTGGTCGGGCAGTTGGCGGATCACCGCACAGCGCGACCACACCGGCGGCCCGTTCACCGTCACCGGCGGCGCCGGGCACGACGGCCTGACGTGGCGGCTTCTGCCCGGCGAGAGTCACGAAACCCCGGTGTTCGCCGGCCAGTTCAGCCGTGGCGGATTCGGCGCGACGAGCCGCGGCTGGCACCGGTACGTCGCCGCGCACGTGCTGCCGTGCCCCGACGAGGTGCGCCCCGTGATCTACAACAGCTGGGAAGCGACCGGCTGGGACGTCACCCCGGAGGGCCAGCGTGCCCTGGCAGTGCGCGCCGCAGATCTCGGTGCCGAGCTCTTCGTCGTGGACGACGGCTGGTTCGGGCAGCGCACCAGCGACCGGGCCGGACTCGGCGACTGGCACCCGAACCCCGAGCGGTTCCCGCACGGGCTCGGCCCACTGGTCGAGGAGATCCGGCAGCTCGGGATGGGCTTCGGCCTGTGGGTGGAGCCGGAGATGACCAACCCGGACAGTGACCTGTACCGCGAGCACCCCGACTGGGTGCTGCACATGCCGCACCGCCGCCGCACCGAACTCCGCCACCAGCTCGTCCTGAATTTCGCGCGCACCGATGTCACCGAGTGGGCCTTCAAGTGGCTCGATGGGCTCGTCAGTACATACGCGATCGACTACCTCAAGTGGGACATGAACCGGGCGTTCACGGAGGCGGGCTGGCCCGGTCACCCCGACGCCGAACGCCTGTGGACCGACCACACACGGGGTGTCTACTCGGTGCTCGACCGGCTGCGCCGCGCCCACCCGGACCTGCGCATCGAGGGCTGCGCGGGCGGCGGCGGCCGTGCCGACCTCGGCATGCTGGCCCGCACCGACCAGACCTGGATCTCCGACAACACCGACGCCGATGACCGGATCGCCATCCAGCACGGCTACAGCCAGATCTACCCGGCTCGCACCATGTCCGCCTGGGTCACCGACAGCCCCAACCCGCACACCGCACGCATCACGCCCCTCTCCCACCGCTTCCACATCGCGATGGCCGGAGCCCTCGGCATCGGCGGCGACCTCTCCCGCTGGACCGAGGCCGAACTCACCGAGGCCCGCGAAATGGTGGGCGTCTACAAGGAGATACGTCCGGTAGTTCAGTTCGGCGAGCAGTTCCGGCTCGACGACGCCGTGCAGTACCACGCGGGCGACCGGGTCGTGGTGATCGCCTGGGGCCGGGACCGCGATCTGCGCCTGGCCGGCCTCTCCCCCACGGACGTCTACGTCGACGACGCCACCGGCACCGAACACCACGCGGCGACCCTGCTCACGCATGGTCTGCCGCTGCGGCTGCCGGCGGGGGAACGGCCGAGTGCGGTGCTCCGGCTGACGCGGCGGTGACGGCGGGCGGGGGACGGGACGCGGCAGACCGTGGCGGCAAAGCGCGGGCCGGACAGCTCGAGGAGGTGTCCGACCTGCGCGGCGGGGGTTCCGGTCATGCGGACGCCGCTCCCACCGCCCGAGCAGCATCACCGGATAGTTCGCGCGACGGCGGACAGGAGGTTGCCGATGACGAACAAGGCGACCAGGATCCCCTTGCGCGGCAGCCGCGCTGTCGCCGCGGTCAGGGCGATCGCCCCGACCGCGACACTGAGCGCGTACCCGGAGATCAGCCGGCCCGCCGCCGCCTCGGACACCGCGAAACTCGCCGCCACCTGCGGCAGCAGCCCGGCGATCAGGAACTCGGTCAGACGATACCGAATCCACCGAGTGCCGGCGCGACAAGCCCGCTCGGCATTCGTTGCCGTTCGCTCACCCATCCACCCTCGCCGCCTGGCGGCGGATGCGTCGATGGACAAAGACCGACGACGCTCGGACAGGAAGGTTCAGGACGCGGTCCGCCTGGTCTTCGTTCTGCTCGACGTACTCGCCCTGATCGCGCGGCCCTCGCCCCTTCATCGGCGAGTACCGAGAGATCGTCGCCCTGATCCGTAGATTGTATTCAGTATGCTAGCCTCCGGGTCGTACACCACCCGCACCGCGCCACCCGGAGGAGCCATGACCGTCACGCAGACCGAATTGCTCGCGAACATGACCGTCCACGCACCCGACGGCATCATCATCGTGGACGGCGAGGGACGCATCCGGTTCTGGAACAGCGGATCGGAGCGGATCTTCGGGTGGAAGGAGAGCGAGGTGGCCGGGGAGAGCCTGGACGTGATCATCCCCGAGCGGAACCGGCGCCCGCACTGGGACGGCTTCCACGCGGCAGTGGCTCGGGGCACCACCCGCTACGGCGCGAGCGATCTGCTGAATGTGCCCGCGCTCAAGGCCGACGGGACGAAGCTGTCGATCGAGTTCAGCGTGTGCCTGCTGCCGGATCCGGACGGCGGCGCCGGGTACGTCGGCGCGGTCGTGCGTGATGTGACCGCGCGCCGCGCCGAGCAGAGGGAGCTGCACCGTCGGCTCGCCGAGGCGACCGCCGGCGTCTGAAGCACGCACCCGACACAGCGAGGAGGGCAGGCAACCCCAAGTTGCCTGCCCTCCTGGGTGGTTGTCAGGCGACGATCGAGCCCTCGTGCAGCTTGCGGATGGCGTCCGCGTCGTAGCCCAGGTCCGCGAGGACCTCGTCGGTGTGCTCACCGAGGAGCGGCGCACCCTTGATGTCCGGCTGGAACGCGGAGAACTTCACCGGGCTGCCCACCGTCAGGTAGGTGCCGCGCTCCTTCTGCTCCACCTCGACGATGGTGCCGCTCTTGCGCATGTCGGGGTCCTCGGCGAGCTCCTTCATCGAAAGGACCGGGGCGCACGGCACCTCCCACTCGCGCAGGATGTCGACGGCTTCGTACTTGGTCTTGTCGGCGAGCCACTTCTCTATTTCGCCGAAGATGTCCATGATGTGCGGCTGGCGGGCCCGGGTGGTGCTGTACGCCGGGTCGTCGGCCCACTCCGGGTGGCCGATGGCCTCGGCCGTGCGCTTCCAGTTCTGCTCCTGGACCGTGAAGTAGATGTAGGCGTTGGGGTCGGTCTCCCAGCCCTTGCACTTCAGGATCCAGCCGGGCTGGCCGCCGCCGCCCGCGTTGCCGCCGCGCGGCACGGCGTCGCCGAACTCGCCGTGCGGGTACTGCGGGTACTCCTCCAGGTAGCCGACCTTCTCCAGGCGCTGCTGGTCGCGCAGCTTGACGCGGGTGAGGTTGAGGCAGGCGTCCTGCATGGAGACGGAGACCTTCTGGCCGAACCCCGTCTGGTTGCGCTGGATGATCGCCGTGAGCAGGCCGATCATCAGGTGCATCCCGGTGTTGGAGTCGCCGAGGGCGGCGCCGGAGATGGTGGGCGGGCCGTCCCAGAAGCCGGTGGTGGAGGCGGCGCCGCCGGCGGCCTGGGCGACGTTCTCGTAGGTCTTCAGGTCACTCCACTTGGAGGCCTCGTTGAAGCCCTTGACCGAACCGAAGATGAGGCGCGGGTTCAACGCGTGGATGTAGTCCCAGCCGAGGCCCATCCGGTCCATCGCGCCGGGTGCGAAGTTCTCGACGAGGATGTCGGACTCGCGGATCAGCTTCTCCATGACCTCCTTGCCCTCGGCCGTCTTGGTGTTGATGGCCAGGGAACGCTTGTTGGAGTTGAGCATGGTGAAGTACAGGGCGTCGAGGTCCGGGATGTCGCGCAGCTGCTGGCGGGTCACGTCGCCGCCGTTGATGCGCTCGACCTTGATGACATCGGCGCCGAACCAGGCGAGCATCTGCGTACAGGCAGGGCCCGCCTGGACCCCGGTGAAGTCGATCACTTTAATGCCTGCGAGCGGCTGGTCACTCATGTCTGCATCCTTCGCGTGAGAGGAGGCGCGGCGAACGCCGCGCCTCCATGAGGGTGTTGAGAGGCGATGCGAGGGTGGCTTGACGGGCAGGTCACTTCTTCGACGGCGCGATGTTGCCGCCGGTGATGCCCTTGGGGTTGAGGTGCGCGATGTGGCCGCTCTCCGTGCCCGCGCCCGGGTCGATGGCGCAGTCGATCAGGGCGGGGCCGCCCGCGGCGAGCGACTCGGTGAGCGCCGAGGTGACCTCGGCGGGGGTGGTGGCGCGATAGCCCTTGCCGCCGAACGCCTCGATCATCAGGTCGTGCCGGGCGGCCGCCATCAAGGTGGTGGGAGCCGGGGCGTCACCCGAGGGGTTGGCGTCGTTGCCGCGGTACACACCGCCGTTGTTCATGATCACGGTGGTGACGGGGAGTTGGTAGCGGCAGATCGTCTCCAGCTCCATGCCGCTGAACCCGAAGGCGCTGTCGCCCTCGACGGCGATCACCGGCTGCCCGGTCTCCACGGCGGCGGCGATGGCGTAGCCCATGCCGATGCCCATCACGCCCCAGGTGCCGACGTCCAGGCGATGGCGCGGTACGTGCATGTCGATGACGTTGCGTGCGATGTCGAGGGCATTGGCGCCTTCGTTGACGAGGTAGGCGTGCTGGTTGTCGCGGAGCACGTCGCGCACGGCACGCAGGGCACCCATGAACTGCATCGGGTGCGGGTCTGCCGCGAGACGTCCCGCCATCTTCTCGACGTTCTGCGCGGACCGCGCCGCGAGCTCCTCGCGCCAGGCGGTGGGCGCGGAGATCTGGCCCGGCTTGGCCCGCTCGGCGAGCGCTTCGAGCACGGACTCGACGTCGCCGACGAGGGGCGCCGCGATCGGCTGGTTGCTGTCCAGCTCCCTCGGCTCGATGTCGACCTGGATGAACTTCGCATCGGGGTTCCACTGCGGCGCCTGCCCGTGCCCGAGCAGCCAGTTGAGGCGGGCGCCGACGAGCATCACGACGTCGGCCTTCTTCAGCGCCAGCGAACGGGCGGTCGCCACCGACTGCGGGTGGTCGTCGGGCAGCAGGCCCTTGGCCATCGACATCGGTACGTAGGGAATGCCGGTCGACTCGACGAACTCCCGGATGCGCTCGTCGCATTGCGCGTAGGCGGCGCCCTTGCCGAGAACCACCAGCGGCCGCTCGGCGCCGGCGAGGAGTTCGATGGCGCGGTCCACCGCTTCGGGCCCGGGAAGCTGGCGCGGGGAGGGGTCGACGAGCCGACTGAGGGTCTTGTCGCCCTCCGCCTTGTCCATGATGGAGCCGAGCACGGCAGCCGGGATGTCCAGATAGACACCTCCCGGCCGGCCGGAGACGGCGGTGCGCAGCGCGCGGGCGATACCCCGGCCGATGTCCTCCACGCGGCTGATGCGGTATGCGGCCTTGCAGAACTGCTGGGCCGCGGCCAGCTGGTCCATCTCCTCGTAGTCGCCCTGCTTGAGGTCGACGAGGTGGCGCTCGCTGGATCCGGAGATCTGCACCATGGGGAAGCAGTTGGTGGTGGCGTTGGCCAGACCGACAAGTCCGTTGAGGAACCCCGGCGCGGACACCGTGAGGCAGATGCCGGGCTTCTTGGTGAGGTAGCCGGCCGCCGCGGCGGCGTGCGCCGCGTTGCTCTCGTGACGGAAGCCGATGTAGCGGATGCCCTCGGCCTGGGCGAGCCGGGCCAGGTCCGTGATCGGGATGCCGACCACGCCGTAGATGGTCTCGACGTCGTTCAGCTTCAGGGCGTCGACGACCAGGTGGTACCCGTCGGTGAGCTCGGCCGGTGCGTCGGCGTTCGCCGCTGTCTCCTGTGATGAGGGGGCGGTCATGGTCCGAGGTCCTCCTTGGGCAAGTGATGCTGTGCGGCTGGTGGATCCACCTTCCGCAAGCCCCCCGCGCCCCGTCCAAGACCTGACAGCGACCAGCTGATAACCAGCGTCTATCAGGGGCGGGAACGGCCCGTGACACCTGCGGTGATAACCAGCCGCTATAAGTTGTTCGCCGGTGCGTATTGGACGCTCATGGAGCGCGCCCCGCACGCTCGCTGTCGACCGCTTCGAGTGCTTCGCCTCGGAATTTCGAGTGCTTCGCCTCAGGAACAGGCTCTCCACCGGCGTGAGGAGGTGCGGTGATGGCCACGGCGACCCCAGCAGCCACGGCGTCCGTGCATGCGGCGGACCGCTTCCGTCCTCCCGCGCTCACCGGTCTCGTCGATCTGCTGTCCCGCCCGCTGCGGGCCCGTCCGCACGCACGGGCCCTGGTCGTCGGCGCGGAGCGGGCCGAACTGTCCTACGCGCATCTCGCCACGCTCGCCGACGACCTCGCCCGCCGGCTGACGGCCGCCGGGGTGCGGCGCGGCGACATGGTGGCCCTGGTCGGCGCCAATACTGCCGAGTTCGTCGTGGCCCTCCTGGGCACGGCCCGGGCCGGCGCGGTCGTCGCGCCGTTGGACCCGACGCTGCCGTCCGGTCAACTGGCGGCGCGAATCGCTGCGTTCGGGGCGCGGGTGGTGCTGAGCGGGCCCGAGTCGGTCGCGGGGACCGCGGCCTGGCCCACACGGGTACGGGTCGTGCCCGGCGGCGTCCCGTCGGTCACGCTCGACACGACGCGCGCACCACTCCGTCCGTACGGGGTGCAGGGGGCGCCCCCGCCGCACCTGGACCCGGACGACGCCCTGGTCCTGTGCACTGCGGGCACCACGGACCGGCCCCGCATGGTGCCGCTGACGCACGGGAACGTCGCTGCATCGGTACGCATCCTGTGCGCGACGTACGAACTGGGGCCGCGGGACGCCACGGTGGCAGTCATGCCGTTCTTCCACACACACGGCCTGTTCGCGGCACTGCTCGCCACACTCGCCGGCGGCGGCTGCGTCCTGCTCCCGGCCTCGGGGCGCTTCTCGGCCGACACGTTCTGGGACGACATGCGGGCGGCGCGGGCCACCTGGTTCACCGCGGTGCCCGCCATCCATGAGGTCCTGCTCGATCGCTCGGCCATCGAACATCCCGCGCCACTCGTGCCCCCGCTGCGCTTCGCCCGCAGTTCCAGCGCTCTGCTGAACACCGCCACCCAGCGGGCCCTGGAGCGCACTTTCGGGGTGCCGCTGCTGTCGGCGTACGGCATGACGGAGGCCGCGCATCAGGCGAGCAGTGAACCGCTGTCGCTGCCGGGAGGGTCCAAGCATGGCTCGGTGGGACGGCCGACGGGGACACGGATCCAGGTCGTCGACGCGGCGGGGCGGGTCTGCCCGCCCGGGATGCAGGGCGAGGTATGGGTGCGCGGCCCCGGCGTGGCCCGGGGCTATCTCGCCGACCCGGTGGCGACGGCGCACGGTTTCGGCGGGGGCTGGCTGCGCACCGGGGATCTGGGACATCTGGACGCCGACGGTGACCTGTTCCTGCGCGGCCGGATCGGGAACCTGATCAGCCGGGCGGGCCGTCAGGTCTGCCCCGAGTACATCGAGGACGTGCTGTGCGGCTGTCCGGCCGTCGCCGAGGCCGCCGTGTTCGGGGTGCCGGACGAGCGGTACGGGCACCGGGTGGGTGCGGCGGTGGTGCTGCGCGAGGGGGAGGACGCGGAACCCGCGGAGATCGTCAGGTACTGCCGGGACCGGCTGGCCCCGGGCGAGGTGCCCGACCGCATCCGGATCACCGCGGCACTGCCGTACACGGCGAAGGGGGCGCTGGACCGGCGGGCGGTCCGGTGGCGGTACGCCGGGTGACCTGGGCCTGACTCGCGGCGCACCGGCCGGCCGGACCCGACTCGGCTCAGCGGCCCAGCGGTTCGGGCACCGGCAGCGGCCGGTCGAAGAACGCGTCCAGCGACAACGAGGACGCCGCCGTCATGAACGCGCGGGCCGCGAGCGAACCCGGTGTCGCGTCGTGGATGGCGACCGAGATGAGCGCCCTCGCGTCCGGTTCGACCAGCCGCAGCGCCCGCATCCGTCCGGTGACCGGCAGGGCCCGCAGCCAGGTGTGCGGGACGATGCTGGTGCAGGCGCCCGCGCCCACGTTCGCATATAGGGTGGCCACCGAGTCGGTCTCCACCTGCGGCGTGACGGTGACGCCGCTGCGGGAGAACGCGGCGTCGATGACCTGGCGGATCCGCATGTCCGGGGTGAGCAGCGCGAGCGGCAGCTGGGACGCCTCCGCCCAGGTCAGGCTGGCGGCCTGGGGCAGCGGCTGGTCGGCCGGGGCGAGCAGCATGTACCGCTCCTCGTACAGCGGCGTCACCTGCAGTCCGTCCCGGTCCTCGGGACCGAAGTGGGCGATGGCGGCGTCGAGTTCGAAGGCACGCAGTTGCCGGATGAGCTCCGTGGTGGACAACCGGGAGCGCACCTGTACCTTGGCCAGCGGGTGTTCGGCGCAGAACGCCGTCACCGGCAGCGCGAGCGTCGTCGACGACGTCGGCTCCGCGCCGAGCCGCAGCGTCCCGGTGATGCCCGACTGAACCGCGGCCACCTCCGCCTTGAACGCCTCCTGCTCGGCGAGGATCCGCTTGGCCCAGACGACCAGCCGCTCCCCTTCGGGCGTCAGCCCTTGGTACTTGTGGCCGCGGTTGATCAGCGTGACGTTGAGTTCCCGCTCCAGTTTGGCGATCGACGCCGACAGTGCGGGCTGCGAGACGAAGCAGGCCTCGGCAGCCCGCGCGAAGTGCCTCTCCCGGGCCACCGCCACGAAGTACTCCAGTTGACGGAAGAGCATGCTCGCCTCCTGCTTCGTCACCGGCACGATGCCCCGCGTCCCCGCCCGGACCAGGCCCACCTCACCTGCGGTGACGCGGTCGCCCGACCCTACCCCGGCGGTCCGGTCCGAGCCCCGCCGGGGAGTGGCCCGCACAACAGATCGCACCTCCACCAAGGAAAGGCCCGGCCCCCACTCGTGATTGCGGGGGCCGGGCCGGTCCTCACCCCGTGCCGGTGCTGCGCGCCAGCAGGCCGGTGGCCGCGTGCACGGCGCGCAGAGCAGGTGCTTCGGCGCCCGTGATGTCGGCCATCTCCACCACCGCGGTCACGATGGCGTCGAGTTCCAACTGCTTGCCCGCTTCCAGGTCCTGGAGCATCGACGTCTTGTGGTCGCCGACACCCTCCGCGCCCCGCAGCCGCTTCTCGATGGAGATGTCCGGCGTGCTGCCGACCCGGGCCGCGATGTCCAGTGTCTCCTCCATGAGCCGTGCCACCAGGCGTCGCGTCGGCGGGTTCCGGCAGATCTCCACCATGGTGGCGCGGGTGAGCGCGCTGATCGGGTTGAAGGCCACATTGCCCATCAGCTTGATCCAGATGTCGTCCCGGAGGTTCGGCTCCACGGGGCACTTGAGACCGCCCGCGACCATCGCCTCGCTCAGCGCGGTGCAGCGCTCGGAAATCCCGCCGCCGGGTTCGCCGATGGAGAAGCGGGTGCCTTCGATGTGGCGGATCACGCCGGGTGCCTCGATGACGGTGGCGGGGTAGACCACGCAGCCCACGGCCCGCTCCGGCGCGAGGACCTTGCTGGTCGCACCGCCCGGGTCCACCGCCTCGATCCGTCGCCCCTCGTAAGGGCCGCCGAGCCGGTGGAAGTACCACCACGGGATGCCGTTCTGTCCGGCGACGACGGCGGTGTGCTCGCCCAACAGCGGCTCGATCAGGGGGCCGCTGCCGGGGTAGGAGTGCGCTTTCAGTCCGAGGAACACATAGTCCACGGGTCCGATCTCGGTGGGGTCGTCGGTGGCGTGCGGGTAGGCGACGAAGTCTCCGCGCGGGCTGTTGATCCGGACCCCGCGCTCGCGGATGGCCTGCAGATGCGGGCCGCGGGCGATCAGGTGGACATCGGCACCACCCCGGTGCAGGGCCGCTCCGACGAAGGCTCCGATCGCGCCGGCTCCCAGGACGGCAATCTTCACGGCGTCTCCTCTCGGGAGGAAGCTGACTGATTGCATACTGTATGCAGATCGTCGGCCTCCTGTACACCCATCACGCCCGAATCCGTACGGTCGCGACCATTCAGCCCAGTCCGATCCGCCCCCAGTCGGACCCGCCCCGGCAAGCCCCGCCCTCTGGCGCCGCAAAAACTGCATGCAATATGCTGCGCGACACTCACGCGGCGTCCCCTCCCTCCCCTCCCCTGCGCGCCCACCCCTTCGCGCCCACCACTCAGGCACGTCACGGCCGAGTCCGACCGGCGGCGGCATCCCACGCATCGCCAGTGGGCAGACCACACCACGACACCCGTCACGGCCGTCTCCACCGCCCCACCCCATACAGGCACCCCGCCCCGCCGGACCCGCACCCGCAGGGCCCCCTCAAGAAGGAGAGCTATGTCCGCGTCACCACCACAACGCATCGGGGTGGTCGCCGAATCGACCGCCGGAGAGACCAGAGTGGCGGCCACCCCGGACAGCGTCCGACGGCTGATCAGGCTCGGCTACGAGATCGTCGTCGAGGCCGGGGCCGGAACCGCCTCGGGATTCTCCGACGCGGCGTACACCGAGGCGGGCGCCTGCCTCGGCGACGCCTGGCGGACCGATGTCGTCCTCAAGGTCAACGCACCCTCACCCGACGAGATTCGACGGCTGCGCGACGGGTCGACAGTCATCGGTCTGCTCGCCCCCGCGCAGCACCCGGAACTCCTCGACCAACTGGCGGACAGGCAGCTGACCGCCCTGTCCCTGGACGCCGCGCCCCGTATCTCGCGGGCCCAGCCCCTGGACGTACTCAGTTCGATGGCCAACATCGCCGGCTACCGTGCGGTGATCGAGGCGGCCCACGCCTTCGGACGGTTCTTCACCGGCCAGGTCACCGCAGCCGGCAAGGTGCCGCCCGCCAAGGTCCTGGTGGCCGGCGCCGGAGTGGCGGGCCTCGCGGCCATCGGCGCCGCGGGCAGCCTCGGCGCGGTGGTGCGGGCCACCGACCCGCGCGGCGAGGTCGCCGACCAAGTACGGTCCCTGGGAGGCGAGTTCCTGCCCGTCGAGGTCGAGCAGGAGTCGGCCGGAGACGGTTACGCGCGGGCCACATCCGAGGCATACGACCGGCGGGCCGCCGAGATCTACACCGAGCAGGCCAAGGACGTCGACATCATCATCACGACGGCCCTGATCCCCGGGCGCCCCGCACCGCGGCTGATCACGGCCGAGCAGGTGGCGTCGATGAAGCCGGGCAGCGTCATCGTCGACATGGCGGCGGCGCAGGGCGGCAACGTCGAGGGCACGGTGAACGGCCGGGCGATCGTGACCGAGAACGGTGTCACCATCATCGGCTACACCGACCTGGCCGGCCGGCTGCCCGCCCAGGCGTCGCAGCTGTACGGCACGAATCTGGTGAACCTGCTGAAGCTGCTCACCCCGGACAAGGACGGGCGGTTGACCCTCGATCTGGAGGACGTCGTGCAGCGGGCGGTCACCGTGGTGCGCGACGGCGAGACGCTGTGGCCGCCACCGCCCGTCGCGGTCTCGGCCATGCCCAAGCAGGCCGCTGACGCGCAGGCCGCGTCGATGTCACCGGTGGAACCGAAGCCGGCGCGCAGCCTGTCGCCCGCCGGCCGCTACGGGCTGATCGGCTTCGGGATGCTCGCACTGTTCGCGCTCATCGCCGTTTCTCCCACCCAACTCGCGGCCAATTTTACGGTGTTCGCACTCGCCGTGGTCATCGGCTACTACGTTATCGGCAAGGTCCACCACGCCCTGCACACTCCGCTGATGTCGGTGACCAACGCGATCTCCGGGATCGTGGTGGTCGGGGCACTCCTTCAGATCGGCCACCGGCCTCTCGCCATCAGCGTGTTGGCGTTCCTGGCCATCCTGCTCACCACAGTGAACATCTTCGGTGGGTTCGCCGTCACCCGTCGCATGCTCGGCATGTTCTCGAAAGGCTGAGGTTCGATGAACGCATCCACGGCGGCCCAGGCCGCTGACATCGTCGCCGCTCTGCTGTTCGTCTTCAGCCTGGCGGGACTCTCGCAGCATCACACCGCGCGAGCGGGTGTCGCCTACGGCGTCGCGGGAATGGGGTTGGCGCTCGTCGCCACCGTCGTCGTCGCCGGACGCTCCGTCTCCGGGCTTTCGATCGCACTGATCGCTGTCGCGGGCGCGATCGGCGGCACGATCGGCCTCTGGCGGGCCCGCCGGGTCGAGATGACCCAGATGCCCGAGCTGATCGCCGTCCTGCACAGCCTCGTCGGGCTCGCCGCCGTACTGATCGGCTGGAACAGTTACTTGGAGGTCGAGGCGCGCGGCTCGGGACCCGCCGGGCTGACCGGCTCGCTCCTGGCCATTCATCACGCTGAGGTGTTCATCGGCATCTTCATCGGTGCGGTCACCTTCACCGGTTCCGTGATCGCGTTCCTGAAGCTGTCGGCGCGGATCAAGTCCCGGCCGCTGACGCTGCCCGGAAAGAACCTGCTCAACGTCGGCGCCCTGGTCGCGTTCGTGGCGCTGACCGTTTGGTTCACCGCCAGCCCGGGCCTCGGCCTGATGATCGCCGTCACCGTCCTCGCGCTCGCCCTCGGCTGGCATCTCGTCGCCTCCATCGGCGGCGGCGACATGCCCGTCGTGGTCTCGATGCTCAACAGCTACTCGGGCTGGGCCGCCGCCGCGGCCGGCTTCCTGCTCGACAACAACCTGCTCATCGTGGTCGGAGCACTGGTCGGATCCTCCGGCGCCTACCTCTCCTACATCATGTGCCGGGCCATGAACCGGTCCTTCCTCTCCGTTATCGCGGGTGGTTTCGGGATCGAGGCCGCCCCGAGCGGCGAGCAGGAGCAGGGCGAACACCGGGAGATCAGCGCCGAGGACACCGCGGCCGCTCTGGCCGGCGCCACGCAAGTGATCATCACCCCGGGATACGGCATGGCCGTCGCCCAGGCGCAGCACCCGGTGGCGGAGCTGACCCGCCGGCTGCGCGAGCGCGGCGCGCGGGTGCGCTTCGGCGTGCACCCGGTGGCGGGGCGGCTGCCGGGTCACATGAACGTCCTGCTGGCCGAGGCCCGGGTTCCGTACGACGTCGTCCTGGAGATGGACGAGATCAACGACGACTTCGCCGGCACCTCGGTCGTCCTGGTCATCGGCGCCAACGACACCGTCAACCCGGCGGCGCAGGACGACCCCTCCAGTCCCATCGCGGGAATGCCGGTACTGCGGGTGTGGGAGGCGGAGCACGTCATCGTGTTCAAGCGGTCCATGGCCTCCGGGTACGCGGGAGTGCAGAATCCGCTGTTCTTCCGCGAGAACAGCAGCATGCTCTTCGGCGACGCCAAGCAGAGCGTGGAGGCGATCCTGCGCGAACTGACGGCCACCGACGCGGACGCGGTCGCGGGCTCCGGCTCCCAGCCGGCGGAGCAGCCCGCTCCTGCCTGACCCATATCAGCCGCGTGTAGGGCGGCGGCCGGGGTACGCCCACGGACGCCGCCCTTCGCGCGTGGCTGTCACGCCAGGCTCCGCACCGCCACCAGCACAGGAGAGCACAGCAGGAACAATTGCATACAGCATCCTATATGCTCTCCAGGAACTCTCTCGCACCACACTCACCGCCATCACGAGGGGGCCCATGCGCGAGCCACGCACCTCCCCGACCACCCCGCCGAAACCAGTCGTCCGGCCGGCACCTCTGCGTCAAGCCGTCCACGACGCCCTGCTCGAGCTGGTCGTCGGCGGCGTTCTCCCGCCGGGCCACCACCTCGTCGAGGCCGAACTCGCCGAGAAGCTCGGCGTGAGCCGTCAGCCCGTACGCGAGGCCCTGCTGCGCCTCCAGGTGGACGGATGGGTGGAACTGCGCCCCGGGCAGGGCGCGTTCGTGCACCGTCCGACCGTCGAGGAGGCCACTCAGCTCCTCGGAGTCCGCGCCATCCTGGAGACCTACTCGGCGCGCGGCGCTGCTCAACACGCGACCGGTCCCGACATCGCGCGGCTGTGGGAGCTGCAGGCGGCCGGGGTCTCGGCGCTGGCGGTGGACGACGCCCGCGGCATCGTCGAGGCCAACGCCGCACTTCACGGCTTCATCACCGATCTCGCGCGCAACCCCGTCCTCGCCGAACTGATCCGGCAGGTCGATCGCCGAGTGCGCTGGTACTACACGCCCATCGCCCGGCCGCGCGGCAAGGATGCGTGGAACGAACACGCAGAGATCATCGACCGGATCGCGGCCGGTGACCCCGAACAGGCCGAGGAACTGATGCGTCGGCACACCCGGACGACCACCGACTTCTACTGCCGGCAGCTCACGGCCGCGTCCCGGGTCCGGGCATGAACATGGCGCAGGCTCGCCGCACCGTGCTGCGAGCCTGCGCCACGCGACGGCACACACCGACCGCGTCTCCGCTCCACGGATCCGCCTGGCCGGTTGCCGAGCCCGATGGAATGTGACCTCAACCACCGTGCCCAGAACCGTAGTTGGCCGGGGCCGGTCGGAGCAGGGAGCGCACCCCACCGTCCGGCCCCGGTACGTGCCACGGGCACCCGGTGGACGACTGCCGCCGCCGTCCACCGGCCTGTTCCCGCCCGCGCACGGTCCACGGGCCCGGGCGCATCGGCGCCCGGGCCGTTGTTCTCTCAGTTCGTAGCTCCGCTCAGCCCGAGGCTGTCGGTGCTGCTGCCACCTCGGTCCGCGGCGGATCGTGCGGCCGGCAGCGGGTCCTGGCCTTCGGGGCGTCCCGGCTGGCGCAACAGCAGGGTGATCACGGCCGACAGGAACGCGATGCCGCCTGCCAGGTAGTAACCGCCGGCGTAGCCCCAGGCGTCGATCACCGAGGCGGCGAGGCCACCGCCGCCGACGCCGCCGACCAGCTTGGCGCTGTAGACGAGGCCGTAGTTGGAGGCGTTGTTGTTCTCGCCGAAGTAGTCGGGGACCAGTGCCGCGAACAGCGGGTAGAAGGCGCCGCCGCCGAAGCCGTTGACGAACGCGAAGATCAGGAACAGCGGCTCGTTGTGGGCCTGCCCGGACCACAGGACGCCGAACTGTGCGACGCCCGCGATCACGAGGACCAGGGTCAGGGTCTGCTTGCGGCCCAAGGTGTCCGACAGCCAGCCCACGGCGGCCCGGCCCACCCCGTTGACCACGGCGAGCACACCCGCCGAGGAGGCTGCGATCAGCGGCCCGAAACCGAGGCTCTTGGCGAAGGGCACCTGGAAGTTGATGCCGAAGAGCGAGACGCCGCCGATGCAGACCAGCGCGAACCACATCAGCGGCAGCTGCCCGGTCCTGATCGCTTGCATCGGCGTGAACTGCCCCTTGGCCGGCGGGTTCTTGCGCAGTCGGCGCGCCACCCGCTCGGCGTCCTCGCCCCCGCCGCGGTTGAGCGGGTCCACGTCGTGCGGCCACCAGCTCTTGGGCGGGTCGCGGAAGAAGAAGCCGCAGGCGCCCACGAGGAGCACCATGCCGAGGCCGATCAGGTCGAGGACGAGCTTGTAGTTTCCCGCGTGAAACCAGTAACTGAAGACGAAGATCAACGGCAGGGTGCCGTAGGCGAATCCGCCGTTGACGAAGCCGGTCCGCGCACCCTTGTTGTCGGGGTACCACTTGCCGACCATGTTGATGCAGGTCGCGTAGACGAGTCCGGCGCCGGCACCGCCGACCACCGAGTAGCCGAGGATCACGACGATCGGGTTGTCGACATGGGAGATGGAGACGAATCCGAGTCCGGAGAGTAGGGCGCCGAGGAGCATGCCCGTCCTGGCCGAGAGCCTTCCGGTCTCCCGGAGCCTGCCCGCGGGGAAGGCGACGCCCGCCTGGAAGACCGCCCAGACACTGGCGATCCAGAAGGCCTCGGTGAGGGTCCAGCCGTGGGCGTGTTCGAGGGTCGATTCGGCCGAGCTGTAGCCGTACTCATAGACGCTGACGCCCATCATCGCAACCCACGGAAGCCAGACCATCCACGCTCGAGGCCTGCCCAGGATGGAGCGGTCGGTCTCGCCTACGCGGTAGACGCGCCCGTTGGCATCGGTGACCTCCTGATACGAGGAAGTCGTCTGCGGTGCTACTGACATGTGTGCCTTCCCTTGCCTGAAAAGAGCCTGGCGTGCGCCCCCTGGGGCCTTGCTCTTCGTGCAGCGGGTAAAAGCGACTCCCCTCCGATGAGCGCGCCCGAGCTTTGGTCGGGCACGGTTGAGGGGTACGCCGTCGACGCGTCACGGGGTCCGGGGCGGCATCCCGGACTCCGCCGGCGCAGGCGGTGACCTGGCGGTTCGGCCTCGGGGCGGCGGGTTCAGGTCCGCGCCGAGGCACTGAAGACAACTGACCTGCCGGCCCTGGCGCAGGGAGCCCGACCGGCGATTGCATACGGTATGGAGTTCCGGATTCGAGTGTCCAGTGGGTCGGCACGAAGCTTGACCAGTGCATTACCCAAGTACCTTGGGGGACCACGCCGTTACGCGCCGCAGCCGATGCGGCCGCCTGATTCCGGGCACGCCGAAGGGCCCCGCGGGTCTCACCCGCGGGGCTGTGGGGGCAGTGCCCGCCGCATCACGGCGCGGCCGGCACTGCTCTCAACTCCGTGTCAGCGCAGCAACTTCACCGCCTCGGCGACCAGCGGGTGCACCTCGGGCGCACCGTCGTCCACCAGCGCATACAGCTTGGAGCGCATCCGCGGATCCCAGAACCTGCCGATGTGTCCGGCCAGTTCGGCGACGGCCCGCTCAGGTGGCAGATGGGCGAGGTTCGTGGCGATGTCGTTGGCCATCCGGCGCTCGGCCGGCCCGGTGGCGCTCACTCCTCGGCCCCCGTCACGGCGGCCACCGCGCCCCTCTCCTGCCCCTGCGGCGCTCGCGCGACCTGGACCGCCGTCACCTTGTACTCTGGGCAGTTGGTCGCCCAGTCGGAGTTCTCCGTGGTCACCACGTTGGCGCCGGTGACCGGGTGGTGGAAGGTCGTGTAGACGACGCCGGTCGGCATCCGGTCGGAAACCTGGGCGTGCAGCGTAGTGGTGCCGACCCGGCTGGCCAGAGTGACCAGATCGCCGTCGGTGATGCCCCGGTCCTCCGCATCATGCGGATGCAGCTCCAGGACGTCCTCGGGATGCCAGGCGACATTGCCGGTGCGGCGCGTCTGCGCCCCGACGTTGTACTGGCTGAGAATGCGGCCCGTGGTGAGCACCAGCGGGAAGCGGCGCGTGGAGCGCTCGTTGGTCGGCACGTACGAGGTGACGACGAACCTGCCCTTGCCGCGCACGAATTCGTCGACGTGCATGACGGGCGTGCCCTCCGGCGCCGCCGCGTTGCACGGCCACTGGACGCTGCCCAGCTTGTCGAGCAGCTCGAAGGAGACCCCCTCGAAGGTCGGGGTGACCGCAGCGATCTCGGCCATGATCTCGCCCGGGTCGTCGTACGCCATCGAGTACCCCATGGCGGTGGCGATCTCGGTGACGATCTGCCACTCGTGCTTGCCCGCCTTCGGCGGCATCACCGCGCGCACCCGGTTGATCCGGCGCTCCGCGTTGGTGAAGGTGCCGTCCTTCTCCAGGAACGACGCCCCGGGCAGGAACACATGGGCGAACTTGGCGGTCTCGTTGAGGAACAGGTCCTGGACGACCACGAGTTCCATCGCCGCCAGGGCCGCGGTGACGTGTTTCAGGTTCGGGTCAGACTGCGCGATGTCCTCGCCGTGCACGAACAGGCCGCGGAAGGAGCCGTCGATGGCCGCGTCGAACATGTTGGGAATGCGCAGGCCCGGCTCGGCCAGCAGCGTGCCGCCCCACAGGTCCTCGAAGACGGTGCGTACGGCGTCGTCGGAGACGTGCCGGTAGCCGGGCAGTTCGTGCGGGAAGGAACCCATGTCGCAGGAGCCCTGGACGTTGTTCTGACCGCGCAGCGGGTTGATGCCCACTCCGTCGCGACCGATGTTCCCGCACGCCATCGCGAGATTGGCCATCCCCATGACCATGGTCGAGCCCTGGCTGTGCTCGGTGACGCCCAGGCCGTAGTAGATCGCCCCGTTGGGTGCCCCCGCGTACAGCCGGGCGGCGGCGCGCAGTTCGTCGGCCGGGACGCCGGTGACCGGCTCCACCGCCTCCGGGCTGTTCTCGGGGCGGGCCACGAACCCGGCCCACTCCTCGTAGCCCTCGCACCGCTCGGCGACGAAGTTCTTGTCGACGAGCCCTTCGGTGACCACTACGTGCGCCATGGCATTGACCACGGCCACATTCGTGCTGGGCCGCAGCTGCAGATGGTGGTCGGCCTGGATGTGCGGGGAACGGACGAGGTCGATGCGGCGCGGGTCGACCACGATGAGGCGGGCGCCCTCGCGCAGCCGGCGCTTCATCCGGGAGGCGAACACCGGGTGTCCGTCGGTGGGGTTGGCACCGATCACCATGATGACATCGGCCTCGGCGACCGAGCGGAAGTCCTGGGTTCCCGCGGACTCACCGAAGGTCTGCTTCAGGCCGTAGCCGGTGGGTGAGTGGCAGACGCGGGCGCAGGTGTCGACGTTGTTGTTGCCGAAGGCTGCGCGGACCATCTTCTGGACCACGTACACCTCCTCGTTGGTGCAGCGCGAGGAGGTGATGGCGCCGATCGCGCCCTGCCCGTACGTGTCCTGCAGGGCCCGCATCCGTCGCGCGACGGTGGCGATCGCCTCGTCCCACTCGACCTCGCGCCAGGGGTCCGTGATCCGGCCACGGACCATGGGCTTGAGCTGGCGGTCAGGGTGGGTGGCGTAGCCGAAGGCGAAGCGGCCCTTCACGCAGGAGTGGCCCTCGTTGGCGCCGCCGTCCTTGTACGGGACCATGCGGACGAGTTCGTCGCCACGCAGTTCGGCCTTGAAGGAGCAGCCGACGCCGCAGTACGCGCAGGTGGTGATGACCGAGCGGGTCGGCATGCCGAGGTCGACGACGGACTTCTCCTGGAGCGTGGACGTCGGGCAGGCCTGCACGCAGGCACCGCAGGAGACGCACTCGGAGTCCATGAAGGACTCCCCCGCGCCCGCCGCCACCTTGGAGTCGAAGCCGCGCCCCTCGATGGTCAGGGCGAACGTGCCCTGCACCTCGCCGCAGGCGCGGACGCAGCGGGAGCAGGCGATGCACTTGGAGGCGTCGAAGTCGAAGTACGGATTGGAGGTGTCCTTGGGCGCGTCCAGGTGGTTCGCGCCGTCCTGCCCGAAGCGGACCTGGCGCAGACCCACCACGCCTGCCATGTCCTGCAGTTCGCAGTCGCCGTTGGCGGGGCAGGTCAGGCAGTCGAGGGGGTGGTCGGAGATGTAGAGCTCCATGACACCCTGGCGGAGCTTCTCGACCTTGGGTGTCTGGGTGGCGACCTTCATGCCGTCCGTGCACGGGGTGGTACAGGAGGCCGGAGTGCCGCGCCGGCCGTCGATCTCGACGACGCAGAGCCGGCAGGAGCCGAATGCCTCCAGGGAGTCGGTCGCGCAGAGTTTGGGGATGTCGATGCCGGCCTCGGCCGCCGCCCGCATCACCGAGGTGCCCTCGGGGACGCTCACCGGTATCCCGTCGACCTCGACCGACACGGTCGCAGGTCCGGGCCGCTCGGGGGTGCCGAAGTCGGGTTCCTTCAGAAGTGTCATGCTGTGCCCTCCGTCCTCGCACCAGGAACGCGCGGGATTGGGATGTCGACGACCCGGGACCCGTTGAGGGAACGCGCCGGGCCGGAGAAGTCGTCCGGGAAGTGGGTGAGCGCGCTGCGCACGGGCAGCGGGGTCAGACCGCCCATGGCGCACAGCGAGCCGTCCGTCATCAGCTCGCACAGGTCGTCCAGGACCGCCAGATTCTCGTCCCGGTTCTCACCCGCGATGATCTTGTCGATGGTCTCCACACCGCGCACCGAACCGATCCGGCACGGAGTGCACTTGCCGCACGACTCTGCCGCGCAGAACTCCATGGCGAAACGCGCCTGCGCGGCCATGTCGACGGTGTCGTCGAAGACCACGATGCCGCCGTGCCCGACCATGGCCCCGGCCGCGGCGAACGCCTCGTAATCCATGGGGAGGTCGAACTGCGAGGCGGGCAGGTACGCGCCGAGTGGGCCGCCGACCTGCACCGTCCGCACCGGCCGCCCGCTCCGCGTTCCGCTGCCGTACTCCTCGACCAGCTCGCGCAGCGTGATGCCGAAGGCGGTCTCGACTATGCCCCCGCGCGCGATGTTCCCGCCGAGCTGGAACACCTGCGTGCCACGCGAACGCTCGACGCCGACGTCCTGGTATTTCTTGGCCCCCTCGGCCAGGATCACGGGAACCGTCGCCAGCGTGAGGACGTTGTTGACGATCGTCGGCTTGCCGAAGAGGCCCTCGATCGCCGGGATCGGCGGCTTGGCGCGGACCATGCCGCGCTTGCCCTCCAGGCTCTCCAGCATCGAGGTCTCCTCGCCACAGATGTACGCGCCCGCGCCGACCCGGACGTGCAGCTCGAAGTCCAGCCCGGAGCCGAGGATGTCCTTGCCGAGCCAACCCTCTCCGTGCGCGGCCTCGATGGCGGTACGCAGGGCGGCAATGGCATCGGGGTACTCGGAACGGACGTAGATGTAGCCCTCGTCGGCACCGACCGCGTGCGCGGCGATCGTCATGCCCTCGATGAGCAGGAACGGGTCGCCCTCCATGAGCATCCGGTCGGCGAAGGTGCCGCTGTCGCCCTCGTCGGCGTTGCAGCAGATGAACTTCTTCTCGCCGTCGCAGTCCAGGACGGTCTTCCACTTGATGCCGGCCGGGAAGCCTGCCCCGCCCCGGCCGCGCAGCCCGGAGTCCGTCACCTCGGTGACGACGTCGGCGGGCGTCCGTTCCAGCGCGGCGCGCAGTCCGGCGATGCCACCGTGCCGTACGTAGTCGGCGGGCGAGAGCGGGTCGACGACGCCGACGCGCGCGAAGGTGACCCGGTTCTGCCGGGCCAGCCACGGAAGTTCGTCGACCACGCCGAGGCGCAGCGGGTGCTCGCCGCCGTCGAGCAGGCCGGCGGCGAGCAGGGAGGGCACGTCGTCGGGGGTCACCGGACCGTAGCCGACGCGTCCGTGCCCGGTGTCGACCTCGACGAGCGGTTCGAGCCAGAGCATGCCACGGGATCCGTTGCGTATGAGATCAAGCTCCAAGCCGGCACTGTCAGCGGCCTGTTGAAGTGCGGCGGCCACCTCGTCGGCGCCCACGGAGCGGGCAGCCGAGTCGCGGGGGACGTAGATCCGCAACGACGGCGGTGCGGGATGCTGGGTCATGGCCGGGATGCCTCGCTTCCGTCGGGCGTGGCGTCGGGGTCGACGCGCGGTGTCCGGTCAGGCCCGTGGAGCAGCGCGCCGAGCCGCTGCTCATCAACCCGCCCGTACAGGCGGCCGTCCACCTCGACGGCGGGCCCGAGCGCGCAGTTACCGAGGCAGAAGACCTGCTCGACGGTGACCGAACCATCGGATGCGGTCTGCCCGAGGGCGAGCCCGCTCTGCTGTACGTACTCCACGAGTTGCCCCGCGCCCTGCGCCTGGCAGGCCTCGGCGCGGCAGACGCGGACGGTTCGGCGGCCCGCGGGCTCGGCGCGGAAGTCGTGGTAGAAGGTCACCACTCCATGCACATCGGCCCGCGAGAGGTTGAGCTCGTCAGCGAGCACCGGGACGGCCCCCTTCGGCACATATCCAAGTTCGGCCTGCAGGGCGTGGAGGATCGGCAGCAATGCGCCACGCTGCTCGCGATGGGCGGCGGCCACCCTCCTCACCACCATCTCCACCGTTGGATCACTGGCCGGATCACCGGCCCGTTCGCCGGTCGGATCACTGGTCCAGATCTTCATGGCCGTCCCGCCTTTCGTCAGGGCCGTGGGGAAGTTACGGGCACGGGCACCTGGGGGTCCGGTCCGAGCACCACGGTTCACGTTCACAGGGGCACCTCGACCTCCCCTCGCGCGTACGGCGCAAGGGGCGAAACGGTCCTAGCGAAGCACGCACCCCGCGTGCATACAAGCTTCTGTATACAGAATACCGACTGAGTACTCCCCCGCACCCTCGCGATGCCGGTCATTTTCCGGCCCGAGGCTCCGAGTTGGCCTCGGACACCACCATCACCCGGCCCCTCGGAACATCACTGGAGGTCGGACAACAGACATCACTTTGCATACGAAAGCCTGTATTCTGAAGCGGCCGTCGCGCAGGCCGCCCGGCGGAAACGTCCGGCACAGCCGCCGACTCGGTGAGCTCGGAGGCGGAACAGGAGAACCGTGCGCGAAGGCTCGACGGCTTCCTCGGCCCGCCGCGTCGCCCGCCCGGCGCCGTTGCGTCAGGCAGTGTCCGACGCCCTGGCAGAGCTGATCATCAGCGGCGCCCTGGAGCCGGGCCAGCACCTCGTCGAGTCGGAACTCGCCCAGCAGCTGGGAGTCAGCAGGCAACCCGTGCGTGAGGCGCTGCAGCGTCTGCACACCGACGGCTGGGTCGACCTGCGGCCTGCCCTGGGCGCGTTCGTGCACATCCCCACGCAGGACGAAGCGGCCCAACTCCTCGGAGTCCGCACCATATTGGAGACCTACTCCGCGCAGCTGGCGGCGCAGCACGCCAAGCCCGAGCACATCGAGCGCCTGTGGGAGTTCCAGCAGGAGGGCGTGGACGCACTGGCGGAGGGGGCGACCGACCGCCTTGTCGCGGCAAACACCGCCCTGCACACCTACATCACATCCGTCGGTGGCAACGAAGTGCTGGCCGAGCTGATCGCACAGGTGAGCCGCAAGGTGCGCTGGTATTACACCCCGATCGCCAACTCCCGTTCCAAGAGCTCCTGGAACGAACACGCCCGGCTCATCGAAGCCATCGCCAAGGGCAACCCGGAGCAGGCCGGCGAGATCATGCGTAAGCACACCGATCGGACCCGCACCTATCGCGGGGCCGTCGCGGCCGAGGTCGCGAGCGCCTGACCCGAACCCGCGGCGCCGAAGGCCGGTCCCGTCAGCGTGTCGAGCGTGGGGTGAACGGCGGCGGCCCCGACGGCGGCACGGAGTTCGAGCAGCCACGGCAGCACGGCGTCGAGCAGGACCCCGACCCCCTCGCCATCCGCCCCCAGCATGACCTCGGCCGGGACGCGCACCGGGTCGGCGCCCACCGTCGAGGCGGCGCTGGCCCGCGGAACCCCGGTGGCGCGCGCCGGAACGAACAGCCCCGGCGCATGGGCCGGCACACCCCACAGCGTCAGACCGTCCGCCACACCCGGGCCGACGGGCAGCGTCGACCAGACATAGCTGTCCGCCTCGCCGGCAGCGACCACATCACGCTTGCGGGCCCGCAGTGTCACCACGTCGCCGGTACGACACGCGGTCGACTGCGCGGCCCCGTGCGCACCGTCCTCCACCAGCGCGAGGGTGCACAGATGGCGTCCGCCCGCGACCTCCTCCCGCAGCCACGGACCGCCGTGCGCCTCGACCACCGCTGCGGCCGCGTAGTGGGACTGGAGCACCGCGGCCGTCGCAGGGCACACCGGCGTGACCTGGGCGACCACCTCCGCGGCCTGCGCCAAGTCGGCGCCACCACCACCCGGTTCGGCCGGGCAGGTCAGCCCGAGCAGCCCGGCCCGGCCGAGGGCGGTGACCGCCTCGCGAGGGAACTTCCCCTCACGGTGGGCCCGTTCAGCACACGGAGCGATGACGTCGTCCAGGACATCGCGCAATGCGTTGGGATACGACACAGGGCGCCCCCTCGGGTGCGGTTTCCGATCCGCCCCGAACGGGCGGTTCCGACTACAGCGCTGCAATGGCAGCGACGCATTGCATACAGTATGCCAAGCAGTGTGCGGGCGCTACGTCTCGAACGGCCCAAGTGCGACCACGCCGTCCCCCGAGTCTGCTCACTACGTCCAACTCGGCCCGAGCACATGTCACTTGGGCTCCGTGATCTCCCTCAGCAGCCCCGTCGCCACGTCGAAGACAAAGCCCCTGACGTCATCGGTGTGCGGCAGGAACGGCGAGCTGCGCACTCGCCGCATCGACTGCCGCACGTCCTGGTCGACGTCGCGGAACGACTCCACCGCCCATGCCGGCCTCTGTCCGACCTCCATTTCCAGCTCGTGCCGGAACTCCTCGGTCAGCATCTGCAGTCCGCACCCCGTGTGATGGATGAGCACGACGCTGCGGGTACCCAGGGCGCGCTGGCTGATGGTGAGGGAGCGGACGGTGTCGTCGGTGACCACTCCGCCGGCGTTGCGGATGGTGTGGCAGTCCCCCAGCTCGAGCCCGAGCGCGGCATGCAGATCGAGGCGGGCATCCATACAGGCCACGACCGCCACACCGAGGACGGGAAGGGCAGTCATCCCGGGGTCGCGGAATGCGTCGGCGTATGCACGGTTGGCCTGCACCAGGGAGTCGATGGCCGAGCCCCGGTCGGGGGCGCCGGTGGACGGGCGGGCGTTGGCAGGTGTCGATGTCGACATGCTGGTCACCTCTCGGTCCGGTTGTTCGAATCATTCAGGTCGCTGCTCGGGCCACATGCCGCCGCCCCGGCAAACCGGGGTGACGGCAGTGACATCGGGAATCGGGAGTGGTCTTCCAGAGGGTGAGCGGCGGGTGCGCCCCCGCGCGACTCGGCCAGGCCGCACACTCACTCCGGAATGCGCCTCTCCCGGAGCTTTCCGGCCGGGAAGGACACTGCCGCCTGGAAGAAGATCCAGACGCTCGGGACCCAGAAGGCGTTGTTGGAGGTCCGGCGGTGTGCCGAGTACAGGGTGACCTCCGCCGTTCCGAAGACGTACTCGAAGACGCTGCCGGCCGGCATGTCCGGTCACGGGTCGGCCACCATCGTCCAGCGCGGGCGGCCGGGGACCTGCTGGTCGGTGTTGCCGGTGTGGTGGACGCGGTGGCGCGGGTTCGTGATTTCGCGGACGTCCGCGCCGGCCCGGGTGGCCGGCGCGGAGCGGGTCAGGTGTGGTCCGCGGTCATGTCAGGAGATCTCCCGGCTGATCGGATACGGATTGGGTTCGATGTGCTTGGTGTTCGGCCGGCCCGGTGCCCGCAGGAACACCGCCAGCACCGCGGAGGCGAGTCCGATGCTGCCTGCCAGGGCGAAGGCACCGCCGTAGCCCCAGGCGCCGACCACGACCGCGCCGACACCGGAGCCGACCAGGCCGGAGATCAGCTTGGAGCTGTAGACCATTCCGTAGTTGGAGGCGTTGTTGTTCTCACCGAAGTAGTCCGCGGTCATCGCCGCGAACAGCGGGAAGATGGCGCCGCCACCGAAGCCGGAGACCATCGAGCAGAACAGGAAGAACGGCATCGACCCGATGTCGCCGGAGAAGAACACCCCGAACTGTGCGGATCCCAGGACCAGACAGACGATGATCAGTGTGTTGCGGCGTCCGTACCGGTCGGAGATCCAGCCGATGACTCCCCGGCCGGTCCCGTTCACGATCGCCTTCAGTGACATGGCCGTGGCCACGATGCCGCCGGCGAATCCCATTTCCTTGCCGAACGGCACCTGCATGGCGATACCGAAGATGTTGATGCCTGCCGTGCACAGCAGACAGAACCACATCATCCACAGCACCGGGGTCCGGGCCGCCTCGCGCGGGGTGTACTGCTTGACCGCCGGCGGGTTCTTGGCCAGCGACCGCACGATCCGCGGGTCGTCGGAGACCTTCAGCGGATCGACGTGCGACGGCCACCAGTTCTTCGGCGGGTCCTTGAAGAACCAGCCGGCGACCGCGACGACCGCACAGCAGATGACCCCGACCGAGACCAGTACACCCTGGTAGTTGGACAGGTCCATGTACGAGGTGAAGAGGAACACGAACGGCACCGAGCCATAGGCGAAACCGCCGTTGACCATGCCGGTCTTGCCGCCCTTGCGCTCCGGGTACCACTTACCGACCATGTTCACGCAGGTCGCGTAGACGAGACCGGCGCCGATACCGCTGAACATGCCGAAGCCGAAGTAGGCGACCACGACATGCGGTGCGTACGCCAGCGAGAGATAGCCGAGCAGGGTGCCCAGCGCTCCGAGAAGCATCGCGCTCCTGGCCGGCAGCCTCCCGCTCTCACGCAGCTGCCCCGCCGGAAAGGCCACGGCCGCCTGGAAGAAGATCCAGACACCCATCAGCCAGAAGATATGGCCACTGGCCCACAAGTGGGCCTCATGCAGCGTGTCCTCCGCGGACGTGAACGCGTACTCCGACGAGCTGATCCCCAGCATGCCCATCCAGGGGAAGAGCACCATGGTCCAGCGCGGGCGGCCCATGATGTCCCGGTCGGACTCACCCATCCGGTAGCTTCGTCCATTGCTGTCCATCACTTCCCGATAGCGGGCATGTGATGGCATGTCAGTTGTCGTCATGTTGTTTTCCCTGCGTCGTAGAACCCTGGCCAGCGCCCCCTGTCCGGTTCTCACGTACCGTCAGGCCCCGTCCGCCCCGCCACCTGCCCTCCATTCGGCCAGGGCTCCCTGCGCCCCGGCCGGACTTCGAGCGCGCGTGCGTTCGCGAGTCCCGACTTCGCATCACCACATGAGCGGCCCCCTTCAACGACGACGGGAAAGTGATCCACTCCACTCGCGGAAATTTTGCATACGGTATGGAGTAGACCGTATTCTGGAGACGGGCCACCCCTGTGTCTAGAGGCTGCACGCCTTCTTTCTCGCTCTCACGTCCCGCGCCGATGCGACGGCTCGGCGATGCGCCGCCTTGACCGTGCAGCTCACGGCAGTTGACGGCCTCGCAGATGTGGGGCATCCCGTGCTGATACCGGGTCACGCCCATCACCCGGCGCACGATGACGCTCGCGGAACGCAGCCCCCGTTCCGATCCTGGCAGGCAACGCGGGCGTACTGACTTGATCTTTGACCTGTGCGGCGTGGGCGCGGGGAAGCGTTCGACCTCGCCGTTGGTCTGCAGACGCCAGGGGCACGTCCAGCGTGGGCTGATGCCCAGGTCACAGCAGGTCTGGCGCCAGGTTTTCTTGGTGTAGGCCCAGGCGTTGTCGGTCAGGACGCTTTCAACGGTGATGCCTCGTGCCGCGAACCATGCTGTGGCGCGGGTCAGGAAGCCGGCGCAGGTCGGGGCGGTCTCGTCGGGCAGGTCCTCGGTGTATGCGAGGCGGGTGTGGTCGTCAGGGCGGTGTGCAGGTAGGCGTATCCGGCCGCCGTTACGGCGGTCCTTGTCCGGGCTGCCGGCCGCCCGGCCCAGGACTGTGTGGCCGCCGCCGTTGGGGATGCGACCGAGCTTCTTGACGTCGATGTGGATCAGTTCCCCGGGCCGAGCGCGTTCGTAGCGGCGAATGGGCTCACCGGTGGCCCCGTCCAGTACGGCGAGAACGGGCAGGCCATGACGTCGCAGGATCCGGTGGGCGGTGGAGGCGGCGACACCCGCACGGGCCGCCGGCCGCAGCGGGCCGATGCGGTGTTCGCGCCGCAGGCGGATGACCTGTTGCTCGACGGCGACGGGTGTGCGCAGGGGCTGGTGGTGTGGGCGGCTGGAGCGGTCCTCCATTCCTGCCGGCCGTGCGTTCTGTAGCGTCCGGCCCACCGGGCCGCGGTGGTGTGGCTGACCTGGAAACGTTCCGCGGCCCGCCGCAGTGGCCCAGCCGTCTTCACGACGCACCGGGCCAGAAGTAGCCGGCCTGTCGGAGTCACCGGGGCATTACGGTGGGAAACGAGGGCCTCCTGCGGGTCGGTGGTAGATGTCGCAATCCGCACCGAACCCAGAAGGCCCTCACCCGTGCAAGCACCCAGCTCCCATGTCACCAACGTCCCGGGACAACACACGGGACTGCTGCAGGGTTGGGTGACAGCGGGGTTTATGCAGCCAGGGCTGCGGCGGGGGTCATGATGGTCTCGTACTCGACGGGGGTCAATCGGGCCAGGCGTCTCTGACGCCGGCGTCGGTGGTAGGTGCGCTCGATCCAGGTCACGATCGCGATCCGCAGCTCCTGGCGGGTGCCCCAGGTGCGGCGGTCGAGGACGTTCTTCTGCAGCAGCGCGAAGAAGCTCTCCATGGCCGCGTTGTCGCCGGCCGCACCACCCGGCCCATGGAGCCGACCAGGTCGTGACGTGCGAGAACGGACACGAACTTCCGTGAGCGGAACTGCGACCCGCGATCGGAATGAACAGTGCATCCGGCGACCTGGCCGCGACGGGCCACCGCGGATTCAAGGGCTCGCACCGCGAGGCTGGACTTCATCCGGGCGTCGATGGAATAGCCCACGATGCGGCTGGAGTACACGTCCTTGACCGCGCACAGATACAGCTTGCCCTCGCCGGTTGCGTGCTCGGTGATGTCCGTCAGCCACAACCGGTTCGGCCCGGCTGCGGTGAAGTCCCGCCGCACCAGATCATCATGGACAGGCGGCCCGGCCTTGGCGTTCTTCCCACGGCTCCTGCGCTTGCCGAAGGCACTCCACCAGCCGTTGTCCCTGCAGATCCGCCAGGCGGTCCGCTCAGCCATCGACTCACCGGCGGCCCGGGCCTCGTCGAGAAGGAAGCGGTGACCGAACTCGGGATCGTCGCGATGCGCACCGAACAGGGCGTTGGCCCGGTATGCCTCGGCGAGCTCGGAACCGGTGACCGGTGAGGCCAGCCACCGGTAGTAGGGCTGGCGGGCCAGCCCGAGCACCCGGCACGTCACCGCCACCGGCACCCGGTGAGGGGCAGCGGCGGCGGCCAGCTCGCGGACGAGCGGGTACATCATTTTGACGGCAGGTTCGCCTGCGACAGATACGCCGCAGCCCTCCGCAGCACCTCGTTCTCCTGCTCCAGCAGCCGGATGCGCTTGCGGGCCTCGCGCAACTCGGCCGACTCACCCGACGCTGTCGCGGGCCTGGCGCCCTCATCGGTGTCGGCACGGCGCAGTCACTTCGACAGCGTGATCGGGTGGACGCCGAAGTCAGCGGCGATCTGTTCCAGCGTGACGCCGGGCTCACGGTTGCGCGCGACCCGCACGACGTCCTCGCGGAACTCCTTCGGATATGGCTTGGGCACTGCAACATCCTTCCAGGCCGCCTCGCAGCAAGCCAGGTCAGGTGTCACTTATCCGTGCAGCAGTCCCCTGACCCATGAGGAGCAACCAATGTCGAATCTATGACTACGAAGAAAGCCAAGCTGGTCGCCAGGACCGCCAGCGCACTGACCGCCGGCGGCATTGCTGAGAGCGCCTCGCCGGCCTCGGCGAGAGAAGCGGCCGCGGGCGCGACGAGGGTTACCACCGGCGGTTCAGTGAAGAGATGCCCGTACGGGGCCCTCCCGATAGTCGTGCTCGATCCGGTTGTCCGGAGGCTCGCCGTTTACGGCTGCCGTACCAGCGGAAGGATAGGCTCGGCGTCGGATCCCGGGCTCAGAGTTTGGGGGAACCGTGCAGCGCACTGCTGAGCTTGATTTCTATCAGACCGCTTACATCTGCGGCGGCCGAGAACGCGTGGCGATGGCGGTGCTGATAGCACTGCTGTGGGACGGTCAGATCAAGATTTCGCCGACACTGCATCGGGTCAATGTGGTCCGGGGTGCGCCTCGTGACGGCCTGGAATCTGCCGTGCTCGATCTGATCCCCTCTCGGGGGAGGTTCCTGCGGGGCGTCGTGCAGGTCGTCTCGGACTCGGCACCGGTGCAGGACATCGGCCGCGCAGCGTACGAGGCGCGGATTGCGCCGGCCCCTGGGTGGGGCGCTCTGTGGCAGTGGGGCCGTCTCCTCACACGCCTGAGGCTGCGTCGCCGACTGCACAGGCGGAGTCACCTTCTGTCCGACGCACTCGGCCGAATTGCGATCAGGGGGACGTCCGGGATTTCGGACAGCACGTTGCGGCGTACCTTCGAACACCCCGATCCGCCCCGCCCTGTGAAGCTTCCGCCGCCTCGCGGCCCCAAAATGAGCAACCCGTACGACGCCAACTTGTACCGGTACGACGGGTAGAGGCGGTCAGTCGACGTGAGACGACCGGGTGTCGCCATTGCTGCCGAAGTGACTGGCGTCGTTGCCGCCAGCGACCCGCTCGTCGTGGCGGGCGCAGCGCAGGTACACCACGTCCACGGAGTACAGCATCGACGGCACCATTCAGTCCTGTAGCCAGAAGCCTCATCCATGCCGGTCAGGCGGCTGCGCGCGGCGCTGTGGTGGGTCGCTGTCAGTGATGGTGATGGTGGGCGTCCGGTGATAGCCGGATGGGTCCGGTCGGCACTCCAGCGGGGGCGCCGGGTCAGGTCCGTGACGTCCAGCCAGTCGTGGAGCAGGAAGTCCAGGTCGCGGCGCGAAAGCAGGAGGGAGTCCATGGTCGGGGGTCCGATCGGGGAGGGTGGGTGAGGATGTGGGCGGCGCTTCAGACAGTGGTACCGATGCCGCCGTCGACGGGGATCACCGCGCCGGTGACGTACGCTCCGGCTCGGCTGCACAGGTAGACCGCCACACCGGCCATGTCATGAACACTTCTCACCCAGGCGAGAAACCGGTGTACTCATACCGGCATGCCGGGCCGCTTCGACCGTTCCGGGCCGAGCCCGGCCGGGTCCATTCCGATACGACGATGGAGACCTGGCACCACCGTGCGTTTCCAGCCCTCAGGTCAGCACATCACGCCGGAGTTTCTGCGGAGTCGTCGGCCGGGAACGAGTGGCGGAAGTTCACGGACGCATCAAAACTTCCTGCGAACTTCCTGGAACGGCCGAGGCCCGCCGGAAGAGACTGCTGGCACAGCGCCGCGGCGTGTGGCCGCATCGGCCGTCACCCCACCGGAGCACACCCCTCCCCCGGCGCTGCAGCCCGCTCACTGCGCCCCGAGGAGGCACCGTGGTTCAGGACCTGTCCCGTGCCCGACCGGCCGGCCTCCCGCTGGGCGCGCGCGCGGACCGGGCGGCGGCGCTTCGCGGAGGAGAGACCGCCTCCGAACTGGCAACCCGTCAGGGGAACGCCCGGAACACCGGAGATCCCGCCGGCTCCAAAGCCGCTCTCAAGCTTCTGCAACCACATGCCGGCGGACCGGCGCCGCACCGGGCCGTTGCACTCGAGGGCATCCACGCGCACCCGCGGTCGCCGGCGCCGCCGCGTGAGGGGCTCGGCACGCCAGCAGACCCGCGTCGCGCGGTGCCGGTGCTGCGCGGCAGGGAGCGGGAGTTCGCCGCGCTGACCGGTCTGCTGGAGGACGCGGAGCGCGGAGAGGGGGGTCTGCTCCTCATCGAGGGGGCGCCGGGCTCCGGGAAGTCGCGGCTGCTCGAAGAGGCCCGGCTCGCGGCCGGGCGCCGGGGATTGCGCGTCTTCCACGGTGGCGGCGATCCCGAGGGGCACACCGTTGCGCTGGGGCCGATCCTGCAGGCCTTTTCCTCCGGGAGCGATCCGCTGTTCGACGCGCGGCAACTGCGCGATGTCACGCAGTTGCCGAACCAGGGGTTCTGGATCCTGCAGGAGATCCGCGAACGTCTGGAGCGGGCGGCGATGGCCACCCCCCTTGTCGTGCTCGTCGACGATGTGCAGTGGTGTGACGAGACCAGTCTCCTCGCGTTGAGGAACCTGCCCGAGTCGCTGGCCGGGAATCCCGTCGTCTGGCTTCTCGCAGCGCGCACCGCGGGGCTGTCGGGTGGCGCCCGCACCACCGTTTCCCGGCTGGCGAGAGAAGGCGGCCGGCGCATACGCCTGGGTCCACTGGACGACGAGGCGATCAGGGATCTCGCGCGTGACGCCCTCGGCGCCGTGCCCGACGAGGCCATTCTGGACCTGGCGTCACCGGCCGAGGGCAAGCCGCTGCTGTTGAGGGAGCTGTTCGAGGGGCTGCGGGACGAAGGCGCCGTGACGGTACGTTCCGGCCGGGCGCGCCTGACGGGCACCCGGATACCCAAGCGCTTCAAGGAATCCATCCGGAACCGTCTGTCCCACTTGTCGGACACGGCGCGTGACTTCGCCGAGGCGGCCTCCGTGCTGGGCCGCTCCTGCTCGGTCGACCTGATGGTCGAACTGCTCGAAGTACCCCTGCGTTCCCTCGTGGAGCCGCTGCAAGAGGTACTCGCGTCCGAACTCATGGTGGAGATCGACGGGCGCGTGGCCTTCCGCCATGACCTGGTACGGGAGGCCATCGCGGGCCTGGCGCCCGCCCCCCGCCGACGTTGGCTGCAACGCCGGTCCGTCGACCTGCAGTTGGCCCGTGGGGTGCCGGTGACGGACGTCGCGGCCATGCTCTGCGACAGCGCGGAGCCGGGCGACCGCGAGGCCGTGACTCTGCTCACGCACGCGGCGGCCGAACTGGCGCCCCGGGCGCCCGCGGCCGCCGCCGAACTGAGTGCCCATGCCCTGCGGTTGCTGCCCGGGGACGACCCGGCCCGGCCTCGGATGATCGCGGAAACCGTGTCGCTGCTGTGGCTCGGCGGTGACCACGGCCGAGCACTGGAGCTGGCCGAGTCGGCGATTCGGGAGCCGGGCACCCTGGACCCCGAGAGTGAGGCCCGACTGCGCCTGGATCTCGCCGGCCTCACGAGCCAGCAGTCCTTCGTCGAGGCCGTCCGGCAGGGGCGGCTGGGCACGGCGGTCGAGGGTGCGTCCGCCGGCCTCAAGGGCTACTCGCTGGCCCTCCTGGCACTGAATCTGACCAGGGGCGGCTCCCTGGACGACGCTCACCGGACGGCTCTGCGCGCCCGGGCACTGGCACGGAGCGCGGGGCGGACGGCCGCCGAGGTCACGGCGCTCATCGCGGAATCGATCGTCGCCTTCGCCCGCGCCGACTGGGGGCGTGCCCACGCCGCGTCGGACCAGGCGGTCCTGCTCGCACAGGAAGTGGACCCGGCGGAGATCCCCTACAAACCGGGAATGTGGCGGATCTACCTGCTCAGCAGTTGCGGGCTCGCGCAGCGGGCGGTGGACGAGGCGGAGGAAGGATTCCGGCTGGCCAGACGGCACGGCCAAGCGGCGTCGATGCACTTCTGGGCCATGGGGCGTGCACGCTTCCTGCTGGACGCGGGACGCTTGGAGGAGGCACGTGCCGAGGCCGAGGGCGTGGTGGCCATGGCCGAGGACCTCGGTACCGCCGACTTCACCGACACCTCCGTCCGCTATCCCGTCGGCCTCGTCGCCATGCACACCGGCGATCGGCAGGGAGTACGCAGAGCGGCACGTGACGCCGCCGAGATGATGCGCGACGAATCGGTGTTCGTGAGCCGCTTCGGCGCCTGGCTGGCCGCCCAGGCGGCCGAGTGGGAGGGGGACAGCAGGCGAGCCCTGGAGCTGATGCCGCCCGAGACGGAGTTCTTCGACACCGTGCATCCCGAGTTCTGCCTGCCGTTCGACCCGACGGACCAGCCGGTCTTCGTACGCATCGCGCTGCGAGCCGGTGACCGGCAGCGCGCCGCACAGGCGGTCGCGGTGGCCCGGCAGAGGGCCGAGGCCGATCCGGAGTTCGCAAGCCTCGCGGCGGCGGCCGCGCACGCACACGGACTCCTGAAGGAGGACGCGGAGCTGCTGGCGGAGGCGGTGGAACTGTACCGGGGCAGCCAACGGCCGATCGCCGTCGCCTCGGCGTGCGAGGACGCAGGGCGCGTCCTACTGACGACCTCACCGGTCCGGGCCACTCCGTACCTGGAGAAGGCGCTGCGCCTGTACGAGGAGTGCGGCGCGGAATGGCACGCCGCGCGTGTCAGGCGCCGCCTCGCGCCGGCCGGGAACCGGACGAGGCCGGCGTCACGCGCCCGGAACCGTTCCACGGGCTGGGCCGGCCTCTCGCGAGGGGAGCTGCAGGTGGTGCGGCTGGTGGCGGCGGGAGCGACCAACCGCGAGGTGGCCGAGCGGCTCTTCGTCTCGCCGCACACGGTGAACACCTATGTCCGGCGGTCCTTCAAGAAGTTGGGGATCACTTCCCGGATCGAACTGGTGAAGATCGCGATGGAGCAGGACCAGGAAGTCGCGGGCGCCGCCTGAACACATGCGGCCCGGCGCCGGCGCGGCGGGCGGTGGCATCACTCATGGGTGGCCCGCCGCTCCGGATGCCGGGAGGGCAGGCGCGGTAGCGCCTGCCCTCATCCCTGACGGCTGCGCTCCGCCTCCGACAAGCCTCCCCAGACGCCGTACGTCTCCTTGATCCCGAGGGCCATGCGGGCGCATTCCTGGCGTACCGGGCAGCCGCCGCAGATACGGCGGGCGCGCTCCTCCCGCTCATGGCGCCGGCGACCGCGCTCCCCGGTGGGCGAGTAGAAGATGGAGCTGTCCATGCCCCGACAGGCAGCGAGGCGCTGCCAGTCCCACAGGTCGCCCATGGGCTTGAGCCAGGTCAGGTGGCTGGTTCGTTGCATGAGCCCTCCTCACGCTCGTTCGTATCGGTACGTCACAGAGCCTGCCGCCGGCCGGGGACCGCGGCATCCGTCGCATGACTGACGATGCGACCGGGGACGGGAAGCAAGGCCGGCCGGGTCGGGCGAACTCCGGTGAGTCGATTGACGGATGTGAGGGTGTCCAGGTCTCGGTGACGATCGGAGGCGGGAGGTCCGGCCCGTTCCGTGGCCGTACCCCGATGCCGTCCCGAGAGGAAGTCCCCGTGAGCTCTACCGTGAAGGTCTCCGTCATCTACTACTCGTCCACCGGCTTCAGCGCCGAGATAGCGAAGGAGATCGCCGAGGCCGCCGAGAAGGCGGGAGCCGAGGTCCGGCTGCGGAAGGCCGCCGAGTTGGCACCGGAGGCCGCCATCGCGTCCAACGAGGCGTGGGCCGCGCATGCGGCGGCCGGCGCGGGCATCCCCGTGGCCACGCCGCAGGACGTGGAGTGGGCCGATGCCGTGATCTTCGGTACGCCGACCCGTTTCGGCAACGTGTCCTCACAGCTCAAGCAGTTCCTGGACACACTGGGCGGCCTGTGGGCACAGGGCAGGCTGGCCGACAAGGTCTACAGCGGATTCGTCACCACCGCCACCACGCACGGCGGCCAGGAGTCGACGCTCCTCGCGCTGTACAACTCCATCCACCACTTCGGTGGCCTCGTGGTCGCTCCCGGCTACACCGACCCGGTCAAGTACATCGACGGCAACCCGTACGGCACCTCCCACGTGGACGGTCAGGGCAACAACCCGGTCGGGCCGCAGACGCGCGACGCCGCGCGGCACCAGGCCGAGCGCGTCGTGCGGATCGCGGGCGCGTTGAAGGCGGGGCTGGCCGCCTGAGAGCAGCGGCCGTGGGGAGGGGCCATGCCCACCGGCCACGGGGATGCGGGCCGGGCCCCTCCGGTGCCCGGCCCGCTGGGTCCGGCAGCCCGCGTCGGGCCGGCACTCAACCAGTGCGGGGACCTGCTAGTGTCCCGAGTCTTAGGAAAGCTTTAGAAGTATGCTTGGCTCATGGCGCGCATGGGTCGGCCGACGGTCGAAGTGGTCCTGACGGATGACGAGCGGGAGACGTTGCTGCGCTGGTCACGGCGGGCGACGTCCGCGCAGGCTCTGGCCTTGCGCTGCCGGATCGTCCTCGCGTGCGCTGACGGGTTGTCGAACACTGCGGTGGGCGCGGACCTCGGGATCCACCCGACCACGGTGGCCACATGGCGGAAGCGGTTCGCGGCCAACCGGCTGGAGGGCCTGGCCGACGAGAAGCGGCCGGGCCCGGCGCGCACGGTGACCGACGAGCAGGTCGAGGACGTGATCGTGCGGACCCTGGAGGCGACGCCGAAGGGCGCCACGCACTGGTCCACGCGCGAGATGGCGAAGCAGAGCGGGCTGAGCCAGTCGACGGTCTCACGGATATGGCGCACCTTCGGCCTCAAGCCGCACCAGGTCGACACCTTCAAGCTGAGCAAGGACCCACAGTTCGTCGAGAAGGTCCGCGACGTTGTGGGCCTGTACCTCGATCCGCCCGAGCGCGCCATCGTGCTCTGCGTCGACGAGAAATCGCAAATCCAGGCGCTGGACCGCTCGGCCCCGGTGCTGCCGATGATGCCCGGCATGCCCGAGCGCCGCACCCACGACTACCTGCGCGGAGGCGTCACCACCTTGTTCGCGGCGCTCAACACCGCCACCGGCGAGGTCATCGGCTCCCTGCACCGCCGCCACCGCGCCGCCGAGTTCAAGAAGTTCCTCGCCAAGCTCGACAAGGAGGTCCCCGCCGAGCTCGACGTCCACCTGATCTGCGACAACTACGCCACCCACAAGACCCCCGCCATCCAGAAATGGCTGCTCGCGCACCCGCGCTTCCACATGCACTTCACGCCCACCAGTTCGTCCTGGCTCAACCAAGTCGAGCGCTGGTTCGGACTGCTGACGGACAAGCAGATACGCCGCGGCGTCCACAAGAACGTACAAGCGCTGGAGAAGGACATCCGCGACTGGATCGCCCACTGGAACGAAGACCCCAAGCCGTTCACCTGGACCAGATCCGCCGACGAGATCTTCGAACGCCTCGCCGGCTACCTGAACCGCCTGCCGAACCCCAAATCCTAGATATGTAGTGCTCCTAAGACTCGGGACACTAGGCGGCGGGCACGGAAGGTGGCCGGCGAGGATCCGGACGAGACCCCCGTACGACCGGCCTCGCAGGTGGAGAACCACCTGTCCTGAGGCCGGAGTCGGCCAGGAGGCCGGGGAGCTTCCGAGGGCGGCGACGGCCTGTTGCCGCCCGACGGTACGCGGAGCGCGATCATCGATGGCCGGGATCGCCCTCCAGGTCTGCGCGGGCACCGGGGTCCCGATCCTGGCGAACGGGCATGTCGCCGCCCTCGGGCGCCCAGCCGGGACGGCGCAGCGGACCGCGCAGCCTGCCCATGACCTCTGCGGGCGAGCCGTCGATGACGGAGCGGGCGGCGAACACGCTGCGCTGTTTGACGCACGCGCCCGTGCCGACCAGGGATTCGGCTCCGATACGGCTCCAGCCGTCGATGAGCGCACCCGCTTCCACCACGCTGCCGTTTTCCACATGACAGCCCTGGAGGATCGCGCCGGGACCGATCACCACGTCGTCCTCGATGACCAGGTCACTGCCGGGCAGTGGGCGCAGCACGGTGTTCTCGAGAATCGTGACGCGTGCGCCGATCCGTATGGCGCCCCGCGAACCGCCCACGACACGCACCCCGCCGGCGATGATCGTGTGCTCGCCGACGACCACGTCGCCCACGAGTTCCGCGCTGTCGGCCACCAGGACCGAGGGCGCCACCTGAGGTGACACACCGCGGTACGAGTAGTGCTGGCCCAAGGGTGCTCCCGAAACGATCGCCGCCGGCTTGATGTGCCGGAAGTCGGTGTCCGGATCGTAGGACGTCTTCCGCGCGGAGTTCGCCGCCCGGCCGTCGAACCTGCCCCAGCGACTCGGAGTTGTGCCCCTTGGAGCAGTCGGGTGGTGGATCGCTCTGCTTCGGCACGTCGCACGAAGGCAGTCCGCGGCGTGCCGCCACGGGCCCCCTTCGTGGTGTGCGTGATCGCTGTGCCGGTCAACGGGTGGCCGCGGTGGCCCTCTCGACGAGACGGGCTCCGGCCCATCGCGCGGCTTCGCCCTCAGCGTGCTGCGTGCCGCCATCCGAGAGCAGCTGTCGTTCGGCCGAGGCTTGTCCCCGACACCGGCGCACCGGAGCCAGGCTGTACCTGCCCGTGCGTGCCGGTCCCCGGAACCGCCCCCTCGGGCGGTCACCGCGGCTGCAGCACCGACGGAAGCTGTCCGCGTGAGGCGACCCCGACCTTCATGAAGACACGCGAGAGATGGCTGGCCACCGTGCGGTGGGTCAGCGCCAACTGCCAGCCGATCATCTGATTGGTCAGACCGGCTGCCGCCAGGCTGGCCACCTCCGCCTCCCTGGGGGTGAGATGGAACCGTGCCGCCCAGTCCGGGTGCACCGACGCCGTCACCTCACCGGCGGCGATCAGTTCGGACGCTGCGCCACGCGCCCACGCGTCCGAGCCCAGAGCGGTGAACGAGTCGTGTGCCTTCTGGAGGTGCGTACGGGCTTCCAGCACGCGCCGCTGACGACGGAGCCACTGCCCGAAAGCGAGCTCGGTGCGGGCCAGTTCGTAACGCAGCGGTGCGCTTCGAGCCGTCAGGGCGTCCATGAAGTGACGCTCGGCCTCGTCACCCTCGCTCAGCAGCGCACGTGACCGGGCCACGAGGTGCCCCACCAGCTCCGATCCCACGCCGCGGTTGACCTCCGCCACGCGCCGCACCTGGTCCCGGACCTCGTCCGGGCGACCGGCGGCGACGGCGGCGGCGACGTAGTCCCCCAGTGCCCAGCCGGCGACGGCCGGGTGCCAGGCGTCACCGCGGTCGGTCGAGAGCATGCGCAGTTCCTCGAAGGCGTCCTCCGGCCGGCCATGGGTGAGCGACATCAGACCCCGCGCCCACCGGGCACGGGCGGCCAGCATCTGCAGGCGGCGTGGCAGGGCGTAGGAGAGGATCTCGTCCGTGAGCGCCTGATGGCCCTCCTCGTCGCCCGTCCACGCCTGTGACTGGGCCACCCCGGTCCGGAACGCCAGGTGCGCGCAGGTGTCGTCGGCCATCCGGGCCCAGTAGATGCCGAGGTCCGCGTCCCGCTCCACCGCGGTCCTGTGGCCCAGGAGGACATGGGCGATCTGCAGGTGGACGAGCACGGTGACGGCGGGCCCGAAGTGCCCCAGTTTCGCGAGGGGGCGCAGGATCCGGCTGCCGATGAAATCGGTGGTGACCGGATCGTCGAGGGCGGTCCCAGTGACGACGTGGGCGACGGCGTGCCGGAGGCTCTGGGGACGTGCTCCGGCCCCGTGCTCCGCCGCGGCCGCGTCGAGCAGCGTGCGCGCCCGTGCGCCGTAGGCCGCGCGGTCCGTCCAGCACAGGGCCGCCAGGAGATCGGGGTCGTTCTCCCGTCCCGGCTCGCCGAGCTTCGTCTCCAGCGTCGGCCGCAGCGCCGTGCTCCATGCGGGGTTGCACAGTGCCGGGGCGATCGAGCAGGCGACGGGCACGAACGGCGGGGGCCAGTGCGTACTCGGCGCGGCTGCCGAGCGCAGCAGCAGGGCGACGGCGTGGTCCGGAGTTCCGTCGGTGCTGTAGGCGACACGGGCCTCCAGCGCGCAGACCTCCGCGGTCAGTGACGCCGGCATGGGGGCGGCCACGAGCCGTCCGACGAGGCGTCGCAAGGTCCGTACCTGTCCTCGCAGACCGGCGGCATGGGCGGCCTTGGCCAGCCTCGCGGCCCGGCCCTCGGCGGTGGGACTGAGTTCGGCGGCCCGCTCCAGGACGACCGCGGCCTGCGGCAGGTCCGCCGTGATGCCCTCCTCCAGTGCCGCGGCCGTGGCCTCGTCGGGGTCGGTGGATACGGCGGCGACGTGCAGGGCGCGCAGGTAGGGAGTGTCGGCCAGGACCTCGGCCAGCGCGAGATGCACAGGTCTTCGCTGGCCGTGGGAGGCGCCCCAGTGGAGGGCGGACGGAAGCAGGGGGTGGGTGAAGCACAACCGCCCTTCGACGACCGACACCAGACCGGCCCGCCCGGCGGCGGTCAGCCCGCCCGCGTCGATGCCGCTCGCTTCCGCCGCCTCCAGCAGGACGTCGACACGGTCGGTGTGCGCCACGGCAGCCAGCAGGAGAAAATCGTCCGCCGTCGAGGGCAGCCCGTTCAGAAGCGCGCTCACGTCCCGCTGGAGGGGCTCGCCCAGGGGCAGCCACGGAGCCAGGAGGGATGTCTCCGGCATGCCCGGGTCCCGCAGGGTACGGGCGATGCCGATGATGCCCGCCGGGTTGCCGCCCGCCTCCGCCAGTGCCCGCGAGCGCAGCGGGGGCGGCAGGAAGCGGACATGGCTGTCCAGCAGCCGCTCGCCGTTCGCGGGTTCCAGCGGACGCAGAACCAGCTGGGGGAACCGGCGGGTGAACGCCCTTCCGTCGCCGCGCTGAGTGGCGACCAGGAGTGCCACCGGCCCGCGGCGCATCCCTCGAACCGCCGAGGTCAGCGCTTCAAGTGACTGCGCGTCAAACCATTGGGCGTCGTCGAGGGCGATCATCAGCGGAACGGCGTCCGCCGCGTCGGTCCTCCTGACCAGCGCCTTGACGAGCGCCGTTCCCGCTGTGAGGGGATCCTCGACGGCGGCGACGAGCTGGGTGGCGAAGAGGTCACCGATCTCGGGGGCCGCCGCCGGCTCCCGCTCGAAGGCGGGCAGCCGGAGCAGGAGCTGCGTCAGACCGGCTCCGGCCACGTCTGCCTCTGCCCGGTGGCCGCTGACCTCCACAACCGTGAACCCCGCACGGCGGGCGAGGGCGGCCGCCTCCCGGAGCACGGCGGACTTCCCGATGCCTATGGGGCCGGTGACCACGAGGACCTCACCGGAGCCCGTCGCGCGGGAGAGAAACCGCTCCACTTCCCGCAGTTCGGTGTCGCGGCCTATCAAGTCGTCAATGGCAGGCGGGCCCTGGACCTCCCGGTCCTCCTGGACGCAACGATCGGACAGGTTGTTGTCATGGGGTGCGTGCACTCGTCCGCTTCCTCCGAATGTGGCTGTGCCGGGTGCTGGGGCAAGGGCCCCGACGGGTGGGGGGAGTTCTCTTGCGAGCGGTGATGGGGCATCAGTGGGCAGGGCGGCCCGCGTGGTGTGGTGGGGCCTGGCGCAAGTCGTCCGCCGCGCCCTGCGGCATATGACATGTACAGGGGGGCGCGGGCTACGTGAGTGGTCATCAGGTCGTAGCGTGCAGTCACACTACACAACGTGTTGCGCCGAACACGTCGGTCGGGCGGCCCCCGACCAGTGGCAAGCCACTCACCCAGGGGGCTTGACCTGCCGAAACGCAACCCCTGCCGGTGAAAAGGGCAGCGAAAAGGGGCACGAAGGGGCAAGAGCGCGAACCGGCCGTCCGGCCACCGCCGAAAGACGGAGGTTCCCGCCACCTCATCCCGAGTGCGGCGGGAACCTTCCATCGGCCCCGGTGTCAAGCCGGTGGGTTCCGTTGCCCGGGCCAGGCCGAGTTCTCGATGATGTGGACGAAGTTCTCGCGCCGGTGGCCGGCGACGGAGCGTTCCGGACCTGTCGATACGGCAGCAGTGGTGATGGACCGGATCGGCCGTGGTGTCGCGGGTCGGTTCGCCTGCTGCCCGGGCCGGCCGGGTGTCGGGTACCCGGCACGGGCCACGGCCGGTTCGGTCGAGGACAGGGCGAGCACGCCTTCTGTTCCGGTTCCGCGCGGCCTGAGCGGAATGCCTGTCTCCGGTGGTGGCACGCGCGCGGACACCTGCTGAACGGCTTGTCGACGACTCGTTCACCACCACGACCAGCGAGAACATCGTCCGCGGAGCCGCGAAGCGGTGAACAGCGTTTGTCACACGACCATGCGATGCGCGCCGCTTGCTCCTGATGCCACGGTGTGTGTGACACCGGAATCGGATCTCGTCCGGTGCCATGTCACAACGAGGGGCGGCAGCCATGCAGACGATGACTTCTCCCAAGCCGGCACCGTCGTCCGGGGCCCATCCTTCGGGCGCCCGAGCACGCATGGCCATGGCCGATGCGCTGGTGCGCGCATCGGGCCTGCGCGGGTACCGCGATGTTCTGGACGAGTTGGGTTCGGCTCTCGACGGCGCCCGGGACGGCCGCGGTTCAGCGGTCGTCATCCGAGGGGGGCCCGGAAGCGGGAAGAGCACGTTGTTGCGACGGACAGCGGACGTCGCGGTGGCCGAAGGGTGGCAGGTCTTTCAGGTCTCCGGCGTCCCCGGCGAGGCGGGCCCGCCCTTTTCCGCGCTCCGGTCACTGGCCTATCCGGTGCTGAACGCTTCCCGTGACCTGCCCGCAGCGTTGCGCACCGCCCTGCTCGACACCGTGGCCGGCGGTGTGGGGGTCACCGACGCGCTGCTCGCCTACTCCGGTCTGCGCCAGCTCCTGCTCGCCGTCGCACACCGTCGCCCCACCATGGTGATCGTCGACGACTGCCAGTGGCTGGACCCCGGATCGGCCAAGGCGCTGGCGTTCCTGGCGCATCGTCTCTCCGGGAGCCGCCTGGCGCTGATGGCGGCCGCACCCCTGGACATTCCCGGTCCGCTCGACGGCAACGGCACCCTGGAGCTCGTACTGACCGGCCTCGACGACCGCGCCGCCGACCTGCTCCTCACGGATCACCATCCCGACCTCGCCCCCGGTGTCCGGACCACCGTCGCAGCCACGGCCCAGGGCAATCCGCTGGTACTGATCGCCCTGCCCTCCGCGCTCACGCCCGGGCAGCGCCGAGGAGAGTCGGCGCTGCCCGATCCGCTGCCGGTGGGGGTGACCGTCGAGCGGGCTCTGGGCGGCCCGTTCCGTGATCTGCCCGTCGACACCCGTGTGATGTTGTCCCTCCTCGCCACCGTGGACGGCGAAGCGACGCGGAAGGACGTGGTGTCGGCGGCCGAGGCCCTCGGCATCGATGCGGATGCCCTCGTACCCGCGGAGAAAGCCGGCCTTGTGACCGGCGATCAGGTGCTTCGCTTCAGCACGCCGGCCTACCGGTGTCTGGCCGAGGCCACGGCGCCCGCAGCCGTCCGACGTCTGGCCCGGTCGGCATGGGCCGACTACGGGTACACCCAACTCGCACAACAGGTGGACGGACAGGCGTCGGCCGCATCCGGGGAACCTGCCATGAAGCGTTTCGACGCCATCGCGCGGGCCGCCCTCGGCCGGAGGGACTGGGACGCGGGGTTCCGGGCCCTGCAGCGTGCAGCGGACGCCAGTACGCGTCCGGAGCAGCGCAGCCGGCGGTACGCGGCCGCCGGAGAGGCGGCCCTCAGGGCCGGGCACCCCGACGAGGCACTTGCCGTCCTCCGGGACAGGCCGGCCGCGGACAGCCCTGCCGGCACCTACCGCTCCTTCGAACTCGTTCGCGCGTGCGCCGAGTTCGACACGGTGTGCCGTGTCGGGCGCAGCAGCGGGGAGCTGGCGGGCGCGCTGTTCTCCGGGACCGTGATCGGCTCCGAGGTGCGGGACGAGGCAGCTCTGCGCCTGGCGGAGACCGGCTCGCTCAGGCTCTCCCCCGAGCCCGCGAGGATCGCGCTCGACTGGCTGGAGCAGCACGACAGCGTGGGCGGCGAGCCGCTCCGTATTGCCGTCACCGCACACCTGGCGCCGGTGACGCGCGCGGCGGAGATCCGAGAGCGCCTGTTCGCCGCGGTCGGCAGGTTCCACGAGAACCCCGGCCTGTCCGATCCTCGCGAGCTGGTCTGGATGGCGGACGCCGCCCTGCGTATCGACGAAGCCGGCCTCGGCGACCTCCTTGTGACCACGGCGCTCCGGCGGCTGGATCCGAATGACCACAGCCGGATCCGGCACTGCGAGGCGTTGCAGGCGGACCTGATGCTGAGCGGCGGCCGGTGGACGGAGCTGTGCGACTTCGCGGCGTCCGGGCGAGAGAGGACGAAAGGGGACGGCGCCGGCCGCCATGACATCGATGTGACCTCCCGGCTGCTCCTGGTGTACGCCTGCCAGGGCCGCTACGAGCAGGCCGAGACGCTCCTGCACGAGGTGCGCCGGTGGGGCGCCGGGCACGGTTCGGCCCACCACCTCCAACTCACCGAACACGCCGCCTTCCTGCTGGCGGCGGCCCGCGGAGACGACGCGTCGGCCCGTCAGGGCGGCCCTGTGTCCCTGTCGGGGGCCGGCGATCCGGTGACCAGTGCCGTGGCGCGCCGCGCGTACGTCGACGTGATGCGGGCCGCCCTGACGCACGGGGATGCCGGGGCGGCGCGCGACCTCCATGCGCGTGCGTCGGCCTGCCGCCTGGAGGACGTCTCGGCCGAGACGTCCCTGGCGGTACGGCACGGAGCCGCCCTGCTCGCCGCCCACGAGGACGCGGCCGACGCCGACGAGCGGTTCCGTCGCGCGCTCGAAGCCGCTTCCTCGTCGACTCGTCCCTTCGCCCGGGCACGTCTCGCCCTGGACTACGGGAGGTGGCTGCGCCGGCAACGGGAGACGGCGGCCGCACGCACCCAACTGCGCGCGAGCCTGGACGTCTTCGTCCGCCTCGGAGCGGTGCCGTGGCAGGACATGGCCCTGGCCGAACTGCGCGCGATCAGCGTCAGCGCGCGGGAAACGGGCGCGGGCGCCGTCCAGAGTCCCGGCGCCGCCTTCCTGTCCGCACAGGAGCGGAGGATCGCCCACCTCGCCGCCCAGGGCCTCTCCAACCGGCAGATCGCCGACCGCCTGTTCATCTCGCCGAGGACCGTGGGTTCCCACCTGTACAAGGTCTATCCACGACTGGGCGTCAGTTCGCGCCGGGAACTCATGCACGCTCTGGGGAAGTTCGGTGATCTCACATGACGTCCGGTTCTGCTGCGGCCCTGCCCGTACCGGCTCGCCCCGGTTCCGTCGGTCGCACGCGCCTCACCGCGGTGCCGGTCCGAGCCGAAGCCGGTCACACGAACGACTCGATGACGTCCCCGGGGCCCGGGCGGGAGCCGGCACCCCTGACCGTCGCGGTGACCGCGGGGGACACCATCACGGCCGAAGGGGCCGAGGCCTACCTGCGAGGAGCCGAGGGGGTGCGCGTGGTCGACTGGGGAGCGTGGGACCGCGCCGACATCGCGCTGGTCCTGGTTCACCGGGTGACGGACAGGACCATCGGGTGGATGGAGCGCGTCTGCAAGGAGACCGAGGCGCGTGGCGGGCTGCCGATCCTGCTGGTGGCCGACGAGATCGGTGAACGCGACCTGGTGCGAGCGGTCCGCTACGGCCTCGTCGGCGTTCTGCCCCGTCGCGAAGTGGGTTACGCCCGTGTACTGGAGGCCGCTCGAAGCACCCTCGAAGGCAGCGCACCCATGCCGGCCCGGCTGGTCCGGTCGTTGGTCGAGAGCATGCGCTCGCTCGCCTCAGCCGTGCAGCAGCACGGGACCGACCTGTCGGAACGGGAGGTCGACGTTCTGCGCCTGATCGCCGAGGGGCTCAGCACGGCGGAGGTCGCCGCTCGGCTCAACTACTCGGAGCGCACGATCAAAAACGTGCTGCACGAAATGATAACGCGCCTCGGGCTGCGGAATCGTACCCATGCGGTGGCATATGCGATCAAGAGGGGGGTGGTGTGAGACGAACGGGGGCCGGCCATGACCCGATGCCCGCCTGCATGTGCAGTGACAGTGCACGGATGTAAATTCCCTATCCTTGCGTGGCGAGCCGGTCATTGCGCCGGGAATTCAGTAGCGAAACACGATGGATGGCGATGATCGGCAGTCAACTCCGGGCGCTACGCATGGCCAAGGGGCTCAGCCTCCGCGCACTGGCCACGGCGGTCGGGGTGTCCCCGACCCTTCTGAGCCAGGTCGAGCGTGGCGTGACCGAGCCCAGTCTCTCCACACTTCGCAGACTCGCCGACGTGTACGCGGTCTCCGTCGCCGACCTGTTCTCACCGGACAAGAAGATGTCCACCGCGGTGAGTCGGCCCGGTGAGAGGCCGGTGCTGCTCAGCCCACGGGGAACCGTCCGCTACGAGCGGGTCACTCCGAGCAATGGCACCCTGGAGGTCCTGCGAGCGGTGCTCGAGCCCGGCGACGTGACCAGCCCGGAACCCTGGAGCCATTCCTCGGTCGAGTGCGCCTATGTCATAACGGGTTCCCTGACGGCGGATATCGAGGGAGTCACGCAAACGGTCCACGCGGGCGAGGCCGTCACCTTCGATTCAGGAATACCCCACCGTTATCTCAACGAGACCGACGACTCCGTTGAGTTCGTCATCTCCACGAGCCCGCCGGCCCAATAGTGCCGCGCACCGGAATATCTGCCCCATGGGGAAGGGGTCCTGACCGAAGGGGAAGGCGCGGTGTGAATTCTGGGGTGAAACGGCCGGTTTGTGGTCAGCTGGTTCCGGAGTCCTCGCTCCATGACGACCCGGCATGTCGCCGTACCGAACGGCGCACTCTCGATGTCCGTAGTAAAGAGCCCGCTCTCGGAGGAGAACCGACGGATCACGGGCGACGCACTGCAAGGTGCCCTGACCGATCTGCTCGACCTGTCGCTGGTGGCCAAACAGGCCCACTGGAATCTGTACGGCCCTCGCTTCCGGTCGATACACCTGCAACTGGACGAGGTCGTGACTGCTGCTCGCGCCTACGCGGACACCGTGGCGGAGCGGGCGGCGGCCATCGGTGTGAGCCCGGACGGCCGTGCAGCGACCGTTGCCAAGACCAGCGGTCTTCCCGGCTTTCCCGAGGGCTGGATCTCGGACGAGCAGGTGGTGGCGGTGCTCGTCGAGGCGTACGGCATGCTGGTCAACCGGATGCGCTCACGCATCGAGGCCACGGAGAAGGCCGACGCGGTCTCCCAGGATCTGCTCATCGGGCTCACAGCCGAGCTGGAGAAGGAGCACTGGATGTTCCAGGCGGAGAACCGGGGATAGCCACTCCCGCGGTTCGCGCCGAGGGCCCGCTCCGGTGCGACCCGGCGGGCCTGTCCGTCTGACGGCGTATCAGCGGCGGTTCTCGCTGACCGTCCCTGCCTCGCGCAGGCCGCCGGACCGCACGGAAGGCGCGGTGGCATATTCCAAAGCCCGCGCTTCCGGTCGGACCGCCCTCGGTTAGGATGCCCGCACCGGGGGTGGAGAGGCGGCGGTCCGTGCGCAATGGGGGAAGGCCGGACAACGGAAAAGACGCCGGCGGGCGCCCGCGCGCTGCCCATGGGTGGGAACCTCCCCGCATCCGCGGCCGCGACGACGTGCTCGCGCTCGTACGGAACTCGCTGCGACGGCTGGAGAACCGACACGGCCCAGAAGTGATCGTCATCGAGGGCGTGCCCGGCTCGGGCAAGACGCGCCTGCTGGACGAGGTGTGCGTGCTCGCCCGCACAGCGGGCATGCACGCCTTCAAAGGCGGCGGCGACCCGGAGGGGCAGCTCGCCCCCATGGCGCCGCTGCTCGACGCATTGCTGGCCACCGAGGCGCCTGTCCTGGACCGGTCGGCCCTGCGGGCCGGGGCCACGTCGACCGACCAGCGCTTCTGGCTCCTGCGCGAAATTCAGGACCGGTTGGAGCGGGCGGCGTTGGAACAGCCCCTGGTCATTGTTGTCGACGACGTCCAATGGTGTGACGAGGCCACACTCGCGGCGCTGCGCGCGCTTCCGGAGCGACTGTCCGGCCATGCCGTCATGTGGGTTCTGGCGTCCCGGGGCGAGGCACCGGATCACGTCGAGCAGACACTCGGCCGGTTGAAGGAGGCAGGGGCGGCAGCGGTCTCGTTGACGCCCTTGGACAGCGGTGCCGTGGCGGACGTGGTGGCCGACCTGCTGTCGGCCACCCCTGGTCCGGATGTCCTGTCCGCCGCACGAGGTGCCGAGGGCCGCCCACTCCTGCTCGTCGAGCTCGTGCGGGGCCTGCGGGAAGAGGGCTTGATCGTCATGGAGGGCGACAGGGCCCGGCTCGTCGGCGGGCGCATCCCTCTGCGCTTCCGTGAGTCCGTCGACCAGCGGCTCCAGCAGGTGTCCCCCACCGCCCAGGAGCTGGTGCGGGTCGCGTCCGCACTCGGCCGTGAGACCCCGATCGGCCAACTGGCCGAAATGATGGACCGGAAGCCCGCCGAGCTCCACCCCGCCGTGCGGGAAGCGCTCGGATCGGACCTGATGGTGGGTGACGGGGTGCACCTGCGCTTCCGCCACGACCTGATCAGGGAGGCCGTGAAGGCGGGCATTCCCACGACGGTCCGGCGGCTGCTGCGCCGCAGAGCCGCGGAACTTCAGCTCCGCCACGGCGTACCCGAGGTGGAGGTGGCCCTGCTGGTCGCCGAGAACGCAGAACCGGGCGACCGCTGGGCCATCGACGTACTGCGCCGGGCAGCCGCCGAACTCTCGTCCGTCGAGCCGCACATGGCGGCCGAGATCAGCCGCAGCGCCCTGGACCTGACACATGACGGAACCGCTGAGCGCGGGCTGCTGCTCGCCGAGACGGTCCATCTGCTCTGGCAGAGCGGGCGGGCCGCCGAGGCGCGAACCATGGGTAGCAAGGCCCTCGAAGGTCTGCTGGAATCGGAGGCCGAGGGCCGCATCCGTCTCGGACTGGCCATGGCTTCCAGCCGGCACTCGTTCACGGAGGCGGTGCGCCAGTGCCGTGACGGACTTTCCCTGCCGACGCTCTCTCCCGGTCTGCGAGCCCGGCTCCTCGCCATGCTGTGCGTCGCTCTCGCCAGCAGCGGGGAGGTCCAGGCGGCCGAGCGCACGCTCCGGCCCGCCCTGCACGCCGCGCGGGAGGCGCAGAACCTCTCGGCGGAGGCGTCGGTCCTGTCCATCGAGTCCGTGGTGCGTTTCTACCACTTCGACATGGACCTGGCCCTGCGCAGGATCGACGAGTCCCTCGAGATCGCGAGCCGTCTGGACGGGCCGGCGCTGTCACTGCCCCACCTGTGGCGGAGCATGCTCCTGAGCGCCGTCGGCGAAGCCGACAGGGCCGTCGAACTGGTCGACACGCAACTGCGGCAGGCGTTGACGGACGGCGAGGCGGACCTCACGCGCATGCTGCTCATGACCCGCTGCCGTCTCCTCCTCGACGCGGGCCGGCTGTCGGACGCCCGGGCCGAGGCGGAGGCCGTCCTGTCCATGGTCGACGAACTCGGGCCCGGTGACTTCGTGGACGCCACGGCCCGGTACACCCTCGGCCGTGTCGCCCGGCATCGTGGAGACCCGGCAGGCGTGCGCGCGGCGGCCGAGCACGCGCGACGGATGCTGGGTGACGACTCGGTCCTGATGCGGAACACGGGCGCCTGGCTGGGTGCCCTGTCGGCGGACGCGACCGGTGACCTCGAGGCCGTCGACCACTGCACACGGTACGCGGCCGAGTCCTTCGAGCGCCTCGGTCCCGCCCTGGCCGGCCCCGAGGATCCGACGGACCAAGCCCTGTATGTGCGGATCACTCTGCGTGCCGGTCTGCGGGACCGGGCGGAAGCGGCGACCCGCGCCGCGGAGCGGCGCGCGGCCGCCGGCCCGCGGTATCCCGTCCTCGCCGCCGCGGCGGCACACGCCCGGGCGCTGCTCACCGGTGATGTCCCGCTGCTGCGGCGAACGGTCGACCTGCTGGAGAGCAGCTCGCACCGGATCGCACGAGCCTCCGTGCTCGAGGACCTGGGGGTCGCGCTGGCCGGTGAGGGGGACGCAGAAGCCGTCGGGCGCCTCGACCAGGCGCTGGAGCTGTATCTCGAGGCGGGAGCGGACCGGGACGTGGACCGGGTACGGCGCCGTCTGCGGGAAATCGGCGTGCGGCGTGGTTCGTCGGAAGGCGAGCGGCGCTTCGGTCTCACCGCGTCCGAACTGAAGGTCGTACGGCTGATCGCGCAGGGCGCCACGAACCGGACCGCCGCCGAGGCGCTCTTCCTCTCGCCGCACACCGTGAGTTCCCACCTGCGGCACGCCTTCGCCAAGCTGGGTGTCAACTCCCGCGTGGAGCTTGCGCGTGTCTTCGCGGAACTGGAGGACGAAGACCGCAGCGGCCCGGCCGGCTGACGGGCGCCCGTGCCGGCTCACTCGACCACATGGCCGGGAAGCGCCGGAAGTACCCGGTGAGGGCTTCGAGGTGGCTCTTCCGGCACGGAAGCACTCGTGCACCTCGGGGTACAGCTTCACATCGGCCGGGTGTTCGCAGCTGCTGCAGTGGGATCCCGTCGTTGCCGGGACGGTCGAACAGTGCCCCGTCGCGGGTCCAGGTTGAGGCCGGGCAGTCATGTGACAGATGCCGGGCGCCCGCGAACGCGGAACCCTTGAAGCGGCAGGGCAGCCACCCCTCGCCTCCGGTGAGGGACCCACGGAGACGTGTCCGCGGGTCACCACGCACGCGGGCTCGTCCCCGAGGACGCTCGTCCGCCTTCCTCCCCCGGTGCCCCCGCGGCCGGGGCGGGAGACGAGCGCCGTGGGTGGTGGAACCGGTCGTCATCCCGGGTCGGGGTGCCGCTCGTCCTGCCGAGGTGGCCCGGCCCCTGGCTCGAGCCGGGCCGGGCCACCGGACCAAGCGTTGCAGCGCACGAGTACGGCCGGCACGGCGCCCATGACAGGCGACGGGCCGGCCGGGCCGCTGGGACATCCGTCCGCCGGCCCCCAGCCAGCGTGCCCGGCTCGCGCGGCAGGCGAGAGGATCCATGAACAGGTCGTTCCCGTCGGCGCGCCGGAGCGACGCTGTGGGCCGACGGCTACCCGGCAACACCAAGGACGTGGTCGACGAGAACCCACCTGGCGTGCTGGGCTGCCCCCCTTGGGGACCCGGCGTGGGCGAGCTGATTCACGCGGGCACCGTCGTGATAGTGAGTGAGGGGCCGCTGGAACACCCGTGGCAACGCCGTACCCGCGGTTCCCACCACGCGCGAGATCTGCCTGAGCTGCCCGAGGAATACGTACGGTCTCCGGCCCTGACTGCCTGCCCGGCTTGGGCCGGGCAGGCAGTCAGTCAACGCTCCAGGAGACTGTCGGCGAGTGCATCCCAGTCGAGCAGCTCGTTCTCGCTGCCTTGGGGAACCAGCCCGTAGGTACTCTCGAGCCACCGCCGTATCTCCGGCAGGCCCGCCTCGAACGTGGCACGGCCATCCGGCCGTTCGAGACTGAAATACATGTAGGGACGCGGACTGTGGCGACGGCAGGAAGGCCACACCTTGAAGTCCCCTTCACCACTCGCTGCCTTTGTGCCGGCGAACAAGAGGTCACGCGACACCACCCAGGTGATGCAGATCCCGGTCTCCAGGATGAGATCGATCCCCACCGCGAACGGATCGTCGAGGCTGTAGCGGAAACGGCAGCTGATCGTTTTGCGTTCCCCGAGTGTGAACAACGGGCGGATGTCAGTGAGGAGTTCCGGAACCTCTTCCCAGGCGGTGATGTGCGGCTGCTTGTCGGCCATGTCATTGCTCCCTTCCCGGCAGGCGGATCCCTCCCATGCTGTGGTGGCGGCGCCTGACAGGCATCGGTCGAACGACTGGCTGCACGCCCTCGACGGACCACCGCGCCGTCGGGATCCGCGGAAGCGGCGGCTCCGCAGGGCCGCTCCTGGGAGATGCACGATGCGCTGCTGAGCCACCAGGGCGCGCTGCGACCGGCCGCGCGTTCGAGCCCGAGAGGTGACACGTGGTCAACAAGAAAGGGCCTCGGCCCCGAAGCGCGTCAAAGACTTGGCCCGTGTTGCCGCAAGCGATCGGCCCGGCCCCGCCATGGGCGGTGCCGGGCCGATGTCGTCCTGCGGAAGGACGGGCGGGACGAGGAGCGGGATGCTCAGCTCTCGGAGGGCACAGGCCCTTCCGGTGCAAGGAGAACGGCCAAGTCGCTGGCGTGGGCGACGGCGTCGCTGACGCGCGGGTTGAAGAAGGCCGCGACCGCGCCGCGGTGGTGCGGGCTGAGGACCAGGAGATCGGCCTGCTGCTCACGCGCCGCCTGCAAGATCGCTGCGGGAATCTGGCCGGTCACGGCACTGATGACGTCACCTTGCGCCGCGACTCCCTCTTCCCGCAGCGTGGCGAGTGCCTCGCGGAGCACCTCCTCGGCCTCTGATTGCTCCTCGACGGGCACGGCGGTGTCCCAGGCGACCATGGTTGCCGCGATGTGGATGACATGAACCTTGGCGCCGGTCAGGCGGGCCATGTCGGCCGCCATGCGTATCGCGGAGTGGCGGGCGGGACTCGGATCGACAGCAACAAGGATGGTGTGGAACATGGGTCTCCTCCGTGAGGCAGGTGGGGTCGGCATACTTCGAGCCAGGGGGCATCGGTCGGGGGTTCCGGGTGCCGTCCCCGGGGACCGAGAAACTGCGTGCCGAGGCGCGTGAGCTGCGTCGGCGGGTGCCGGCGCAGGACGAAGGCGACGACGATGACAGCGGAACGGGGAGGTGGGCCCGCGGGAACGGGCAACGCGGCCACGGCGCAGGCGGCGGTCAGGACCGACCACCATGCTCTCCATGACAACATCTTCCTTCCGAGGCGCAAACCCCTGATCCCAGGTGTCCGTCAAGGCGAAAAGTCCAGCAGATCCCCCGATTGCATCTCGTGATCTCCTCTAAATGGCCCACCCGCTTCCGGTGTTCAGGATCCGGTCGGCTCCAGTGCGTGGATCGCGGACTCATACATCCGCGCGATTGACATACGCCATGACCACATCGTCGGGAACAACATCCTGTCACACGCTGTTCAATCGGTGTCGCGTTCTCGTCGGACCTCGCGCACGATGCACGCCGAGCCCTGTCCTGGCCGGCTGCTCCGTGGTCCAGCGTGACCTGGATCAGGCCGCGCCGTATGTGGACGCTGACGTCCGAGCAGTGATCCGTACGATCAGGAGCTTGTGATGAAGGAAAAGGAAGTAGTCCTGCCCGACCTACGAGGAAAGCTTGCCGTGGTGACCGGGGCGAGCGACGGCGTCGGTCTCGGGCTGGCTGAACGGCTCGCCCGCGCCGGTGCCGAACTGGTTCTCCCGGTACGCAACGCGGCCAAAGGAACCAACGCTCTCGAGCGCATCAGTGCGCACGTGCCGGGAGCGCAGGTCTCCACTCGCGTCCTGGACCTGGCTTCGCTGATGTCGATCGAAAGCCTCGCCGACAGGCTGACCACGGAAGGCCGACCGATCAACCTCCTGATCAACAACGCGGGAGTGATGGCGCCCCCTGTCCGGCACACCACGGAAGACGGTTACGAGCTGCAGTTCGGGACCAACCACCTTGGTCATTTCGCGCTCACCGCGCGTCTGCTGCCCTTGCTGCGTGCCGGTCGGGCTCATGTGACCACCGCGACCAGCAGTGCCGCGCGTGGCGGCCGAATCAGCTGGGACGACCTGCAGAGCGAGGAGCGTTACTCGCCGGTGCGTGCCTATGGTCTGTCCAAGCTGGCCAACCTGTTGTTCGCACTGGAGCTGGACTGTCTCAGCACAGCGGGCGGGTGGGGCATCGTCAGCAATGCCGCCCACCCCGGTACGACACTGACCAATCTGTACGCCTCCGGACCCAACCTCGGCCGTACGCGCCCGAGCCACTACGCGACGGTGATGAAGCGGCTCGCACGCATGGGCGTTCTCGTGCAGTCCGTCGACGCCGGGCTGCTCCCGTTGCTGTACGCGGCCACCAGCCCGCAGGCAGCGGGCGGACGTCTGTACGGCCCGGACGGCTGGGGCGAGTTCACCGGCAGTCCCAAGGAACTGACGGTCTACAAGTCGGCCCGGAGCGAGGCCGACGCAGCCCGGCTCTGGCGGGTCTCCGAGCGTCTCACCGGCGTCACGTTCGCGGCAGTCTGAGGCAGCCGAGCGGTCTCAGGGCCCAGATCGAGCGACCGGGCCGGGGGCATGGAGGACAGAGCGGTACGGTTCAGGGCGGGCGGGCAGTGGCGGGAGATGCCGAGGGGGTTCGGTGCCTGACCGACCTGGAACCCGAACCCCTGGGCCCATCGCAGCTGCAAGGGTTGCTCACTCGCAAGGGAGCGAGTCCACGAGCTTCTGCGCGGTCTTCAGGTCTCTGCTGTCCGCGGCATCGCCGAGGGCGAGGTTCCCGACGGGTCTCGATCGGCGGGAGCACGCCGAGAGAAGCACGTCACACTCTCCGACCTGTCACAGTTCGCCGGCCGTCCCGGTCAGTAGTGTGTATCCGCACTACCGCAAGGAGATCACACCATGGATGCGCGACTCGACTACTTCGGCAATGCGCTCGGAGCCAAGGTGCTGAAGCACATCAATTCCGCCACCAAGGTCGCGTCGGACTCGACGCTGCCGCATGCGACGCAGGAACTGGTGAAGATCCGCGCCAGCCAGATCAACGGCTGCGGCTTCTGCACCGACATGCACACCAAGGACGCCGCCCAGGCGGGAGAGACCCAGCAGCGCCTGAACCTGGTGGCGGCCTGGCGGGAGGCCACGGTCTTCACCGACGCCGAGCGCGCCGCGCTGGAAGTGGCCGAGCAGGCCACGCGCATCGCCGACGCGGCCGGTGGAGTCACGGACGAGGCCTGGGCGAACGCCGCCAAGTACTACGACGAGGACCAGCTCGTCGCGCTCATCTCCCTCCTCGCCATCATCAACGCCTACAACCGCATCAACGTCCTCACCCAGCAGCCCGCCGGCGCCTACCAGCCCGGCCAGTTCGGCTGACACACCGGCACCGCCACCGGACACCTGCCGTCCGTCTCCACGTCGCCCCGACCAACGACGGGGAGACGGACCTCCGGCCCCAGCCGGTCCGCTGACGGCGACGCTCTTTCACGGCCGCACCACCGACCTGCGCGCCGTGATTCCCTCCGTGCCGCCGGCCTCACCACCATGGGGCCGGTGCCGGCGCAGGTCGTCGGCGGCCGCTGTCCACCTGACGGCAGAACACACTGTTTCGAGCGCTCGCACACGGTGGGACGAGCACCCCTGCCGCGAAGCGGTGCGAGCGTCTGCTCCGTAGTTCGACACCCGGTGAACATCGCGCAAAGGCATGCAATACCCGGCCATCCGCCCTGCGCTTCCCGGACCGCGTCGCCATCGTCACAGGAGCGGGCTCGGGCCTCGGCCAGACCTCCCCCGCCACGGTTTTCGCACCATCACGGGAACAACTGACGAAAGCAGGTACGGTGACCGATTCGACTCTCCCCCCTCTGCATCCGATGCCGGACGACTGGCAGCGCGCCCTTGCCGTGGTGGCCCATCCCGACGACCTCGAGTACGGATGCTCGGCCGCTGTCGCCTCCTGGGTTCAGGACGGCCGTGACATCGCCTATGTCCTCGCCACGCGTGGTGAGGCCGGTATCGACACGCTGGCGCCGGCCCGAGCCGGGTCGCTGCGGGAGGATGAGCAACGTGCCAGTGCCGCGGCTGTCGGTGTCGGCACGGTGGAGTTCCTCGACCACCACGACGGTGTGATCGAGTACGGTCTCTCCCTGCGCCGGGACATCGCCGCCGCCATACGCCGTCACCAGCCCGATCTGCTGATCACCCTGAACCACCATGCGACCTGGGGTCCGGGTGCCTGGAACACCCCGGACCACGTAGCCGTGGGACGGGCCGTCCTCGACGCGGCGGCGGATGCCGGCAACCGCTGGATCTTCCCGGACCTGGCTGAACAGGGGCTGCAGCCCTGGAACGGAGTCCGGTGGGTGGCCGTCGCCAATTCGCCTTTTCCCACGCACGCGCTGGCTGCGGACCGTGGCTTCGAGCAGGCGGTGCAGTCTCTGCTGCGGCACCGCGCGTACATCGAGGCATTGACGGACGAGGATCCCGAGACGTACGTACGCCGATTTCTGACCGACAGCACTCGTGCGCAGAGTGCGCGGTTCGACGGGCAACCAGCGGTCGTCTTCGAACTGTTCAACCGGTGACGGGGCCGGAGAAAAGCACGATCCCTTCTCCTGACCGGCCTCGGATGTCACAGACGTCCACGATCCTCGGTCTTCTGCAGCACACACGTACACGTAGGCATCCATGACTGAGAGATGGTGAACATGTCGTACCCGGAACAGGTATATCGGGGAGACAGCGGTGAGGTCAGCGCCGTATTCCGTCCGGTGAACACGCCACCCGGTACCGGTGAGGCCGGAGAGGACGCCATTCACTACCTGGCGACCACAGAGACCACCCGAGGCGAGTTCGGGCTCTACCGAGTCGAGATGAAGGCGAAGGCGGGCGGGTCGGAACGGTTCCCGCCGACCCTCACGGCGCTCCCGCAACCGCTCTGCCCGATCGGGCCATGAGCAGGTCCGACCGGGGCGACGGACCGTAGGAACCCGGCCTGGCGCACCGGAGAATTCATGCCCTCCTTCCACCTGCGGGGCGGGCAGTCGAATGACAGATGCTCGGGCTCGGCGTACAGGCCAGCCTGTCCCTTAATCCGTTCCGGACGTTTCCCACCGCCGTCCGGGATGACGAGTGAGCATCATCGCAACAAGCAGGAAGCAGGGGACGATTTGAACGCCGCACAGACGTCTTCCACCGAAACGATGGAGGAAGCCGTTTCCGTATTCATCGCATTCCGTCCACGGCTCTTCCGTATCGCACACCACATACTGGGAAGCGCGGCCGATGTCGAAGACGTCGTCCAGGACGCGTGGCTGCGCTGGCAGCACACCGACCGCACCCAAGTACTCGATCCTCCGGCCTACCTGGCACAAATCACCGTTCGTCTGGCCCTCAACGTCGTCCAGTCCGCCCGTTCTCGTTATGAGAGCAGCGCCGGCCCCAGGCTGCCCGACATGGGCGACACCGGCCCGGACCTCCCTACCAGGGCCGAGCGAGCGGAAGCACTGGACCAGGCCCTGGACCTCCTCCTCGAAAAGCTGAATCCCAGGGAACGGGCTGCCTACATTCTCCGCGTAGCCTTCGACTACCCCTACAGCGAGATCGCCGACAATCTTCAGATCAGCCCGATCAACACCCGCCAGATCGTCAGTCGGGCCCGCAAGCGCCTTGTGGCGGAGGAACGCAAACCGGCGCGCACGGTGGAACACAAGCGACTCATGAACGCGTTCGTCACCGCAGCGCAGTACGGCAATCTCACCGGCCTGGAAAATGTCCTGGCCCGCGACACCGACGGCGATCCGACCGGAGACGGCCGGCGTCGGCGCCGGCCGCAGCACGCCCTGACCCCTGCGCCGGGGCGCGCATGCGGTGCCGGGCGCAGTGCCTGAGGACATCGGCCGCACCACTCCCACGGCCTTGCCTGCCGCCGAACGCGTCGAGGGCGGGGTGGCATGGCAGCCACCCCGCCCTCACGGGTTGCCGGCCGGTCAGTGGACCGTCCGCGCGGCTTCCTCGATGATGTGGGCGACGTCGTTGGGACGGGAGACGCTCACGGCGTGCGATGCGCGGACTTCGACGGTGTGGGCGTGGGCGCGCTCGGCCATGAACCTCTGGACCGCCGGGGGGATGTTGAGGTCCTGGGTGGCCACGAGGGACCAGGACGGAATGGTCTTCCAGGCGGGCTCGGAGGCGCCTTCCTGCAGGGCGGAGTTGGTCACCGGTCGCTGAGTGACCGCCATGAGGTCGGTGGTGTCGTTCGGGACGTCGGCGGCGAACTGGTGGTGGAACTTGGCCTGTTCGATGTAGAGGTCCGCGTCCTGGGAGCCGTCGGGCAGGGTGATCGGGACCGGGCGCAGGGCCTCGCCGAGTGTGCTGCCGGGGAATTTGCCGGACAGGTCGATCGCGCTCTCTCCCTTGTCGGGCAGGAAGGCGGCGATGTACACCAGGGCCTTGACGTTCCCGGTGCCGGTGGCGGCGTTGCTGATGACCGATCCGCCGTAGGAGTGGCCGGCGAGCACGACGGGCCCGTCGATGCCGGCGAGGAGGTCCTTGAGGTAGGCGGCGTCGCTGCTCAGCCCACGCAGCGGGTTGGCCGCGGCGACCACCGGGTAGCCGTCCCGCTTGAGCCGCTTGACGACGGCGTTCCAGCTGGTGGAGTCGGCGAACGCGCCGTGGACGAGGACCACGGTCGGCTTGGGACCGGGCGAGGACGGTCCCTTGCCGGCGGTCGCCGGAGCGACCGACACGGCGAGCAGCGCACCGGCGACGCCCACCGTGGCCATCAGGGACAGAGGCGTACGGGCACGCCGGAGGAACGAAGGTCGTTTCATGTCAGGGCCTTTCGGGGCGATTTGGTTCAGCCGGGTCCGGAAGGGACGGCACGGCAGGGGTTTTGCGGCAGCACGCTGTCGCGTCTCGAGTCACATGGGGACGCGCCGCCCGTAGGCGCGGTCGGGGGTGCGGCACGGGTGGCGCGTCCCGCGTGACTCGCCCTGTTCCGGTTGTCGGACGCTTGTGTCGGAGCGGCGGGCGGCAGGGGTTGTGTGCCGTGCGACGGCCCGCCGGCCCGATCTCAGTCGGGCGGGTTCGGTCTCAGTCGGTGTGCAGGGCGCTGCGCAGGCTGGTGATGGCCTGGTGCATCGCGGCGGTGGCCGCGTTCGTGGGCCGGATGGGGTTGAGCATCATGAAGTCGTGCAGGGTGCCGTTGTAGCGGATGCTGGTGGTCGGGACGCCGGCTTCCGTGAGCTTGCGGGCGTATGCCTCGCCCTCGTCGCGCAGGACATCGTTCTCGTCGACGAGGACGAGCGCGGGCGGCAGACCCTCCAGGTCCTGCAGACCGGCCCGAAGCGGCGACGCGGTGATCTCGGCCCGCTGGGCCAAGTCCGTGGTGTAGCAGTCCCAGAACCAGGCCATGGCCTTCGCGGTGAGGTACGGGCCGTCGGCGAACTCCCGGTAGCTCGCGGTGTCCTGGGCCGCGTCCGTGACGGGGTAGTACAGCGACTGGTGCACGAAGGACACATCACCGCGCTGCTTGGCCATCAAGGTCAGCGCCGCGGTCATGTTGCCGCCCACCGAATCACCGGCCACGGCCAGACGCGACACGTCCAGCCCCTCTTCGGCACCGTTCTCCGTGATCCACCGAGCGGTCGCGTACGCCTGCTCGATCGCCACCGGGTACCTGGCCTCCGGGGAGCGGTCGTACTCGACGAACACCACCGCCGCATTCGCACCGACCGCCAGCTCGCACACCAGACGATCGTGGGTACCCGCGTTCCCGATCACCCACCCACCGCCATGGACGTACAGGACGACCGGCAGCACACCCCGGGCACCGGCCGGCTTGACGATCCGCACCGCCACCTCACCGACCTCCGCCGGCACCGTGACCCACTTCTCCCACACCTCGGGCTTCTCGATCGGCGCCGCCTGCAGATCATCGAGGACCTTCCGGGCACCCTCCGCACCCAACTCGTACAAGAACGGCGGACTGGCCGTCGCCCGCGCGAGCTCCCCAGCCGCAGACTCAAGCACCGGCTTGTTCACCACTTCGTTCTCCTAAGGGGTAGCAATCCCGTATGACGCTTTCACCCTTAAGACCGGTCATCCACCAAAGATGTGACATGTAGTGATCCATCACCGATGGGATCGTGACCGCGAACCGCCCGTGATCCCCCTGAACTCCTGCTCGGTGGGCTTGGCGATCTGCGTCCCTTTCCCTTCCCGCCGGGTGAGGTGGAGGGCTGGGGCTGCTCCAGGGGGCGTTACCGATGCACTGCATGACATCTCGCATACGCGATGCGGCGCAGCGTGTGAGACACCGTCGCCCCTCCGTGTGGTCCGTCACCTACGCCTGCCGGAGGATGCCGGAAGTGTCCGACGGTCTCCTGGGTTGGCTCGTTCACGGCCGTGCTCCTGGGACAGGATTCCCGAACTGCCTTCGCCCTTATGACCGGCCGGACCCGAAGATGTGACATCCCGAGACGGGTGCTCGTCCCCTCACGGGTATGGTGGCAGCGGCGTGTCCCGGTCGACAGTGACTTCACAACAACGATTCGGCCTGGACGAGACCATCTGGCACCCGCACGACCCAAGTTGCACGCGGGCAGGGTGCAGCGTCGCATTGCCCCGCCTGCCACACGTGTGGCGGAGTGCGCTCGGCGCACAGCCTCATCGACGTTGCCGCATCGCAGGGATCACACCACCATGAGTCACTCGCCCTATGCAGACAGTGCCTGGTATCGGCCGATGCTCGCCCGCCATTCCGGCGAGGATCACCGCACCGCCACCGCGCTGGAGCTGTTCTTCGATCTCTGTTTCGTTGCCGCCGTTTCCCAGGCCGCCTCAGCCTTCGAGCACGGGTTCGCCGAGGGGCACCTGGGGCACAGCCTGCTCGGCTATGCGCTCGTGTTCTTCGCGATCTGGTGGGCCTGGATGAACTTCACCTGGTTCGCCTCCGCCTACGACACCGACGACATCCCGTATCGGCTGCTCACCCTGGTCCAGATCTCCGGGGCTCTCGTCCTGGCCGCCGGCACCACACAGGCGCTCACGCACGGGAATTTCGAAATCATGACCTGGGGCTATGTCGTCATGCGGCTGACCATGGTCACTCAATGGCTGCGTGCCGCGCACACGGACCGGGAACGCCGCGCTTCCTGCCTGCGCTACGCCCAGGGCATCTTCGTCCTGCAGTTGGGCTGGCTGGCCCGCCTTGCCCTGCCCGACGAGGGTGGTGTCGCATCGTTCTGCATCCTCGCCCTGGGCGAACTCGCGGTGCCCGTGTGGGCCGAGCGTGCGGCCGGGACCACGTGGCACCCGCACCACATCGCCGAGCGCTACGGCCTTTTCACACTGATCGTGCTCGGCGAGTCCATCACGGCTGCCACGCTTGCTGTCCGGACCGCGCTGGACAGCGACGCGGAACTCGGGTCCGTCCTCGTGATCGCGCTGGGTGGGCTGCTCACCGTCTTCGCCCTGTGGTGGCTCTACTTCACCCAGGACGCACCACGCCGTCTCTCCAACCAGACCACGGCGATGCTGTGGGGATACGGCCACTACGCCGTCTTCACCTCCGCGGCTGCCGTGGGCGCCGGCCTCGTCCTCAACGTCGGCCACGCCACCGGCCACGGCGCGCTCACCGATCACCAGGCGGCAGCCTCCTACACGGTGCCCGTCGCCGTCTTCATAGCCAGCGTATGGCTTCTGCACCGACAGGCAGCGCAGCTGCCCACCCTGGCCAACGTCCTCCATCCGGTCGCTGTGCTCACCGTCCTCGCCACCACGTTCACCCCGATTCCCGTACTCGGCACCGGTGTCGTCGCGGGGCTCCTGATCGGTGCGACACTCACCGTGGTCCGGCGCGCGGAGGTCAGGGCCGCACTGCCCGCCTGACGAGCATCGAATACGCACCCACCTTGCAGGACGGGATCTGGCACGGACCTGAAGCAAGAGGCGGACCGGTTCCTGGCTCTGTAAGCCGTTGGCAACGCCTCCCTGCAGATGTCCGGGTGCCACACGGCAGAAGGATCCCCTCCTGCCCACGACCTCAGCTCGAACCCGTTGCGTTTCCGAACAAACAGTGGCAAGAATGGATGAGGCACAGCTTCATTGTTCATTGTCCCAAGCACCGCCGAAGCGCATTCGCCGGCAAGCCTGGAAGCCACGGGTGCTCAGCCTGGTCCAGGCCGAGCCTGCTCCTGCATATGATGTCCGCCGGGTCCGTCCCGGCGTTCGGCTCGAGTGACATCGCAGGTGAGCCAGGCGGGAACGCGAAAGGTTGAGGACGAGAGGAACACATGGTCTCCGCAGCCCGCACGGCACATAACATCGAGATCACCGCCGAGAGCCTTCAAGAGGACCTCGCCCGCCTGGAAGTCCAAAGGCAGGCGCTGGAAAGGGAACTGGCCGCGGTCGTCGCCCATCTCGGTTCCGTCCAGCGCGCCCTCGGCGCCCTCCAGGCGTTGATGTCCGAGACGGGTGACGCACCGTTGTCCGACACCGCAGAGGCCGACCACGGCACGCCCTCCTCACCCGCGCAACCGCACGCGGACACACTGCCCCCGGACCGGGCGGACGCCACGACCGCGCCCGGACACCGGGCCCGGCGGCCGGAGCGCCGGCCCGATACCCAGAAGCCCGCTCCCCCGGCCGCCCGCTCCGGCGCGACAACCGGTTCCCGGACCGCCACCGACGGGGACACGAGCTACGGCAAACTGACCGAGCAGATCCTGGAGTACTTCGCCGGAGTCGGCAACGTCGACGTGCGCGCCCGCGACGTGGCGGCGGTTCTCGGCCGTGATACCGACAGCGGCAGCATCAACACGGTCAGGAGCACCCTGGACCGCCTGGTCGGCGCCTCCCGTATCCGCCGCACCGGACGAGGCCTCTACCGCGCCAAGAAGTCCTGAGGACCCACCGCAACGAGACGGTCCACAAGCGGACGAACAACCCGGTACTGGCAACCCACGCGCTCCCTGTGCATCAGGCCGACAAGCGCTCCTTGTGCGCGGGCAGCCCACACGATGCACCGGGCTGCCCACCGCCTCCCGCCCGCGCCTCCGCGGAGAGGTGCCCCAGGTATGCCGCACTGCCCGCTGACCGTGCTGTCGCCGAGAGGATTCGGGTTCCATATCCCCCGCCGGCGTCGGCCCAGCGGGGAGACAGCCCAGGCGCCACCTACGGGGGACAGGAGGACGAACCCGGAACACGACACCTGAGCGGCTCTGGTCGCAGGTGCCAACACGTTCGAGCGTGCTCCACGGAAGCCGTGTCCGACGCGACGCCCACAACGATGTGATCAGCGTACCAGGGACCCCGACGGTTCCACACTGTTCTCAGTAAGCGATGCCACAGTGTGTGCCCCGTTGGCGTGCGCTCGGCATCCCCGGCATCTCCCGGCAGGCATTGCTCCACCGCGCCGCCTCATGACCTGGCGCCCGGTCGGCGCCAACGACCAGCGATTTTACGCTACATATGCAAGAGATTCCTTCCGGCGGACTCCGAGCGGGGCGACAAAGGACAGCGGGGGCTACCGGCGCGTGTCGTCCGCCATGTTGTGTAACAGTGTGATGACATGCCCCAGCGTGCCTTGATCGCTGTCGACCTCCTGACGCAATATCTGGGAAGTGTGAACGCTCTGTATCAACCCCCCGCTCTTCCGTATCCCGCTGAAGACCCTGCCTCACCCCTGTCTCCCGGCACGCACACGATCGTCGTCCAGCACGGGCCCTCTCACGTCGAACAGCGCTACCACGTGGCCGGCGCCGGCCCGGTGTGCATCGCCCACTCCGGTGGACCCGGCATCGGCTGGGAATACCTGCGCATGCCGATGCTCGAACGCAGCCTGACCATGGTGTACATCGAGCCAGTGGCACGGGCGCATCCGGTCGACTCACCGCCCCCCACGACTACACCCTCGCCACGTACACCCACTTTCTGCACGCCGTGATCGACCATCTCGCCCTTCCGAAGATCACGCTGATCGGCCATTCACATGGAGGGTGCGTCGCACGCTCGTCGCTCCGAACTGTCGCAGTCGCTCCCCGGCGTCTCCGATGCCTCCATCGAACTGAGCACTTGCGGGGTCGGTCACCGCCCGGAGCGTGTGGGGCGTCACGAGAGGGGCCGATGTAGAAGTGCCAGCACCAGAACGCGGAAGCGACGACAACCCCCACGATCACGAGGCCGCCAGGTCCACCCAGCACTTTCGCGGGAACCGGGCGCCTGCGTGGATCTGAGAACGCAGCCAACAACAAAAGCAGTGCCGACGGCAGGAACAGGAACATCCCCACAAGGACGCCCAACACCCCCCAGACCGCGAGCGCCAGTCCCACGATCACGCAGGCCCGCTTGAAGCTCTCAGGGCGCCGCTGAAGAAAGATCGGCACCGTGACAGGCATGGCTGTCAGGAGGAACAGCGGAACCAAAAAGCTGTCCAACCCGAGAAGTAGCGCCGGCACGGCCACGAGCATCGCTCCCACCGGGAGGCTCCGCTGCACCCAGTGAATTCTTGCGCCGTACGCCGACATGGTCTCTACGGCGGATCTCCCTCATGCGAGCCGTTGAACATGTTCAAGCTATCGGACGGTACCGAGCGTGGCACGCGTGACCAGCCGTATGCCGGGCAGTCGCGACCCAGAGCGTCGTGGTCATTCGTACAGCGGCGCGCTCGCCCGCCGAAGGCGGACGGGATGGGAGCTGGGGTACGTAGTGGGTTGAGGAGCGAAGTTTCGGCGGGCGCGACCACTCGCCCCCTGCACTTCCCGCTCCGCCCGGGTGGGCAGCTCGCCCGAGTAGGCTCCCAGCGATGCAGGGAGGGGCACCGTGGAGAGTCGTGGCGATGCATTCGCACTCTTGATCTGGGGAGCACCCTCGGCCGGGTTGATGATCCCGGCGGCCACGTCTGTCCTGATCGTTCGTTGGCGAAGAGCGGCGATCAGGTCTCTGGAAGGTGTGAGCGCGTCTCGTCAAAAAGGTCCGGGTTCATGACGTCAGCGGCTGCCACCAGCAAGCGGGAAACACTGCTCAACGGCGAACCTCAGCGGCTGGCCTGCCGATGGCAGCCCGCCCTGAAGGCCGGGATTCCCTGCGGAGATCAGGGGTGGACGTCGCCGCTGCGGGAAATCAGCGGATCGCCCAGCTCGCCGCCCGCGGCCTGCTCGACAACGGACGGCTGATCTACCTTACCGAGATCACATCGAGGGCCCCTTCAACGACAGCTGGTACGGCAAGCTGTTAGCCGCGGCGAAGGCCGGCAGGTTCGCCAAGCTCCAGCTCAACGGCGGTGGACGCATCGTCAGGCAGGTCGAAGAAGTCCCCCGGCGGGCGCTTCGTCCACTACCAGCCGGCCAACCACCTCACCCACTCCCCCGGCAACCTGCTTGACCAGATTCGACGAGGACGCTGATGCCCGGTTCGAAAACTTCTTCGAGCGACTCAACGGGCTCCTCTGAGTGGTGCCGCCAGAGCTAGAAGGATGTGCTGGATCAGCGGTCACTGACGTGGTCGAGGCCGCGCAGGAAGGGGTCAGGGCCCGCGCGGCCCCGGGGCCGCGAACCTCCGACTCGTAACCACCGGGGAATCGGGAGGCGTTGGTCAGCGAAGTGCCTTCCGTACCCCGATCGCTCGATCAATCTTGCCGAGTGTGGTCTCGATTTCGGATACGACCAGCATCGCGGCCTCCGGGTGCTCCTTGATGGCTCGGGTTACGGCAGGGCCGCTGATGGCCTTCGCTGCGTCCGTGACATGAGCGAACGTCTTCATGAGTCGGCGGATGTCCGCGGAGTCTGTCGGGTCGGGCTTCGTGCCGTTGCCCCGCTGCTGCGTTAGATCTGATGGGCAGGGCGACGGATGCTGCGGTGCGCCGGAGCTCTCGCTGGCGGCGGTGCCGTTGGTCAGTCGGCTGCCAGGGGTTCAAGGATCTTACGGACAGCACGGATGACGTCCGCGGGGGCCGAGTCGGAAGGGATCGCCGGCAACTGCTGGACTACCTCCTTCAAGGCGCGGCTCGTGACCGGCTCCCGGTGCGGGCCAGAGTGTCGTAAACAGCCACCGCCGCCGGGGCGCCGCTGACCTTGGGCCCGGCCCGCCGCTCTGGAGCGGTGGGCCGGGCCCAAGGCACGGTTATGCGGGAACGGCCTGCGCTGCGCGGCTGGACGCGGCGGCCTCCTTCGTGGGTGCGATGACCGAGCTGGTCGCCACGGTGAGGGCGCCCGCGACGGCGATCACGATGAAGGTCGCGTCGGTCCCCCAGGCGCCGTGCACGGCTCCGCCGATCCAGGGGCCGAGGATGCCGCCGAGCCGTCCGAAGCCGAGCATGAACCCGGTTCCGGTGCCGCGCGCCTGGACGGGGTAGGCCATGGCGCACGTGTTGTTCAGCATGAACTGGCTGCCGATCAGGAAGAACCCGGACGCGGTGGTCACCGCGACGATGACGAACGGGTTGTGCGTGAGGATGACGCTCACCGTCGCCAGGGCGCCCACCGTGCACCACACCGCGAGGCTGCCCCGCCGTCCGAGCCGGCGGTCGGCGACGTAGCCGCAGAGGATGCCGCCGAGGAACGGGAGGCTGTGCAGCGCGGCGCCGGTGCCGAAGCCCAGCGAGAAACTGTCGCCCCGCTCCACCAGCAGGTTGGGCGTCCAGGTGGACAGTCCGTAGTTGACGAAGAGCAGCAGGAACGCCGACAGCCACAGTCCGACGGTGGTCCGCAGGTACGGCGGGCGGAGCGGCAGCAGCCAATCCTCGCGCGACCGCGTAGAGCGCCCGGCGTCCGGCCGGACCGCCGCGAAGACCCCCTCGCGGTAGGCGGACGCGCGCTCCGGCCGCACCCGGCTCAGCAGCCGGGCCGCCTCGGCGGTGCGGCCGCGTGCCGCGAGGTACTCGGCGGACTCCGGGAACACGGCCAGGAACGCCAGGCCGACCACGCCCGCCCCGGAGCCCACGTAGAACAGCACCTGCCAGCCGTGGTGCACGGTGTACAGCACCCCGATGACCGCAGCGCCCACAGCGCCGAGCGAGAACCCGGCGGCGGCGAGCGACGCCAGCCGGAACCGGCTCTGGCTGGGCAGGTACTCGTTGATGTACGCGGTGCCCAGCGGCATGACCACGCCGAGACCCAGGCCGGTGACCACCCGGATCGCGAGGAAGCCGCTGTACGAGTCCACGAACACCGCGGTGAGCAGGCTGAACACGCCGGAGACCAGCAGTCCGCCGATCATGGTGGGCCGGCGGCCGAACCGGTCCGCGATGACACCCTGCACCAGCGCCCCGAGCATCACGCCGACCAGTCCCGCGGAGACCAGGAGCCCGGACTGGGCGGAGTCCAGGTGCCAGGCACCGGCGACGTAGTGGATGACATAGGAGGGGGCCAGCACGTCGTAGCCGTCGAACAGGATGGCCAGCAGGACGAGGCCCACCAGCATCCAGTGGAACGGGCGTAGTGGGGCCTCGTCCAGTTCGGTCCGGACATCTATCACTCTGTCGTCCATGGTCAGGCTCCTTCGGCTGCACGGGGTGGGACAGGGAGGGGACGGTGGTGCTAGCGGGCAGGACCCAGGTCGTCCGGGTCGGTGAGGATCTCGATCAGGGCGGGCCGGCCGCTCAGTTGCCTGACGGCGGCCGGGATCTCGGCGGGGTCGTGCAGTCGCCGTGCGTCCAGGCCGAAGCCGCGGGCGACGGCGGCGATGTCCACGCCGGAGATGTCCTTGCCGGGGTAGTCGCCGGTGTGCTCCGCGAGCCCGCCGTAGCGGCGCAGGGCGGCTGCCACGGCGGCGTAGGAGCCGTTGTTGACGACGACGAAGGTGACCGGGATGCGGTACCGGGCGGCGACCCACAGGGCCTGCAGGCCGAACTGGAACACCCCGTCGCCGAGGATCGCGACGACTCGGCGGTCCGGAGCGCCGAGCTGGTAGCCGAGTGCCGCGCCCAGGCCCCACCCCAGCGATCCGGAGGACGAGGTGAGGAAGGAGTGGGGCGAGGTCTGCGGCAGGGCCTTGAGCAGGGCGACCTCGGAGGTGGTCGCGTCCTCGACCACCGTGGTGCGGGAGTCCACCACCTCGGCGAGGGCGGCGGCGACCTCGGCCACAGTGGCCGGACGGCCCGCTCGGCGGGGCGGCGGGACCGGCTGGGGCTGTGCGGTGCCGGCGGCCGGGGCGGGCCGCGCCGGTGCCGCGGGCCGTTCGGGGAGCAGGGCGAGCAGTCCCCGGGCGATCAGCGACTCGTCCCCGACGAGTGCCTCGTCGACGCCCTGCACCCGGGCGAGTTCGGCCGGGTCGGTGTGCGTCTGCACGACCGCGACGCCGGGCGGCACAGCGGCTCCGCGCCCGGTCTCGAACTCCACGAAACACCGGCAGCCGAGGAAGAGCAGCAGGTCGCTCCCGGCCACGGCGGGGTTGCCGGGCGCGTAGGAGCCCGCGAACCGCGGGTGGTCCGTGGGGACGACGGACCGCTCGAACCCGGTGCGGTCCTCGTGGCAGACCGCGGCGCCGACCCGCTCGGCCAGCGCCAGCACGTCCGCGGTGGCGCCGTGCCGGCCCGCCTCCGCACCGGCCACGATCACCGGCGTGCGGGCCTGCGACAGCAGATCGGCCGCGGCCTGCAGGCGGTCCGGATCGGGGGCGGTACGGGCCGTGACGCGGTGCCTCGCGGGCGGCGGCACCGGTGCGGTGCAGGGGGCGTCCATCAGGTCCTGGGCCAGGCCGAGCCAGACCGGGCCGGAGGGCTCGGCGGTAGCCAACCGCAGGGCCTGGGTGAGGTCTTCGGGGATGGTGTCCGCGGTCGGCGACTGCCAGGCGCGCTTGACGAACGGCCGGGCCAGGTCGCCGGTCGACGGGAGGGTGGTGAACCCGCCGTGGGCCTGGATCGGGGAGGGCTTGAGGCCGGTGAGGACGATGACCGGGGAGTGCGCCAGCCGTGCGGCGTCCAGGTGGGCGAGGCCGTTGGCGAGCCCGAGGTGGGTGTGCAGGTACGCGACCGCGGGTTCGCCGGTCGCCCGCGTGTACCCGTCGGCCATGGCGACGGTCACGGATTCGTGGGTGGTCAGCACCACCTCGAACTCCGGATGGCGCAGGGTGGCGTCCAGGAAGGCCGCCTCGGTGCTTCCGGGGCAGATGAAGACCCGCCGGATGTCCCAGGCCAGCAGGGTCTCCAGGACGGCGTCGGCCGCCGTGCGGTCGGGGTGGTCGGTCATCTCGGCTCCACGGGGGTGTGGGCCCGCGCGGGGGCGGGGCCGGGCAGTCCGCTGGTGTCGGTCCAGTCGGCGACGGTCTGCGGTTCGGTGCATGCCTCCAGGGCGGGGAGCCCGTGTCCGCGGCCCAGGCCGCTGCTGTTGAACCCGCCGAACGGCATGTCGACGCTGGAGGCCCCGACGCGGTGGACGTTGAGGAAGACGCTGCCGGAGCGGATCCGGCCGGCCAACTGCCGGGCGTGGGCGCGGTCCTCGCTCCAGACGGAGGCGGCCAGTCCGTACTCGGTGTCGTTGGCCATGGCCAGCGCCTCGTCCTCGGTGTCGAAGGGCAGCACGGGGACGGCTGGACCGAACTGCTCCCGGGTCACCAGATCGGCACGCGGATCGATGTCGGTGACCACATGGGGCAGCAGGAAGTGCCCGTCCTGCCAGGTCGCCGGGTCCAGCTTGCGTCCCAGTTCGTGGACGGTGGCGCCAGTCGCCCGGGCGTCCGCGACCAGGGCGGCGACCTTGTCGAGCTGGGCCCGGTTGTTGAGCGGCCCCATGGTGGCGCGCTCGTCGAGGCCGTCGCCGACGGTGATCTCGTCCACGGCCGCCCGGAAGCGGTCGGTGAAGTCCCGGTAGTGGCTGCGGTGCACATAGATCCGCTTGACGTTGAAGCAGACCTGCCCGCTCATCCCGTAGACGCCCTGGACGAGTTCGGAGACCAGCCGGTCGGTGATCCGCGCGCTGTCCAGGACCAGCGCCGGATCGTTGCCGCCGAGCTCCAGGCTGACCCGCTTGAGGGTGCCTGCGGCACCGGCCAGCACCCGCCGCCCGGTCTCGGTGGAGCCGGTGAAGAAGACCTTGCGGACCAGGGGGTGCTCGACCAGCGCCGCTCCCGCGGAGCCGGTGCCGGGCACCGAGTTGAGCACGCCGTCGGGCAGTTTCGCGGCGAGCGTGCGCAGCACCCGGTGCAGGGCCAGCGGAGCGAGCTCGGAGGGCTTGACCACGACGGTGTTGCCGGCCATCAGGGCCGGGGCGATGCCGAGGAAGCCCAGGTAGACCGGGGAGTTCCAGGGCACGATGACGCCGGTGACGCCCATCGGGCGGCGGGCGAGCCAGACCGTTCCGCGGGAGTCGGAGCGCAGCACGCGCTCCTCGGCGAGCTCGGTGGCGAGTCCGGTGTAGTACTCCAGGATGTGGGCTGCTCCGCCCACGTCCAGTCGGGACTCCCAGCGGAGCTTGCCCTGTTCGCGGGTGAGCAGCCGGTCCAGCTCCGCGGCGAGCGGGCGGAGTTCGGCGACGGCGTCGAGCAGGACCGCGGCCCGCTCGTGCGGGGACGTCCTGGACCACGGGCCGAAGGCGTCATGCGCCGCGCGTACGGCGGCGTCGACGTCGGCGGGTGTACCGAGCGCGGCCTCCCCGACGACCTCGCCGGTGCGGGCCGGGTTGCGGACGGCGGTGCGGGCCGAGGCGGTCAGCGGGGTGACGCGGTTGCCGATGAGAACCTCGGCGCCGCCGACGGCGGTGCCGGTCACCGGACGACCCGCAGGGTCATGGAGCCCAGCCGGCTGATCCGCGTCTCCAGGCTGTCGCCGGCCTGGATCGGGCCGACCCCGGGGGGAGCGCCGGTGAAGACCACGTCGCCCGGGAGCAGCGTCATCATCCGTGAGGCGTAGGAGACGATGGCTGCGACGGGGGTGATGAAGTCGCCGGTGTTCACGTGCTGGCGGTGGTCGTCGCCGTTGCGGACCAGGTCGATCTGGAAGTCCGCGGGGTCGCCCGCCTCGTCCGCGGTGGTGATCCAGGGGCCGATGGGGGAGAAGGTGTCGTAGCTCTTGCGGCGCGAGCGGTCGGCGGCGCTGCGGACGGTGATGTCCAGGCCCACGGTGTAGCCGAGGACGTGGTCGAGCGCGGTGTCCTCGGGGATGTCCCGGCCGCCGGAGCCGATCACGATCACGAGTTCGGACTCGTGGTGGATCTCCTGGCCGGCGGCGACGACCTCCGCCGGCAGCACGATGTCGTCCGCCGGCCCGCTGATCGACGACGGCGCCTTGAGGAAGACGTCGAAGTCCATCATCCAGGACTCGATGTGGCCGAGGGTGCGCTGCTGCACGTCGTGCATCTCGGCCACGTGGTCGCGGTAGTTGCACGCACAGGCGATGATCTTGGACGGGTTGAGCACGGGTGCCCGGAGCCGCACTCCGTCCAGCGGCAGCGCGGGACCGGCCTTCGCGGCGGCCTCCAGTTCGGGGCGGAGCGCGTGGAAGCCCCGGCACAGGGCGCGCCACCAGCCCGCGGTGACGGGGTCGGGGTCGTGCACGGGCAGTACCGCGGTGACGTCGACGACACCGTCGTCGGTCACCACGCCGAGGCGGTTCTCCCCGAAGAGGGCGAGCTTCACTGGTGGTCCTTTCGGGGGGTGGAGCGCGGGGCGAAGACGCCGGTGACCGGCTGCGGCGTGTCGAGTTGCTGCTCGCGGTGGATGCCGAGGGCGCGCAGCACCGGGGTGTCGGCGAGGGTGAAAAGGTCGGACTGGTCGTCGGCGTGATGCTCGACGGCGGACCAGGAGGGCACGACGAAGGCGTCTCCCGGCTCCCAGTCGAAGCGGATCCCGTCGATGACGCTGTGTCCGGACCCGTCCCGGACGACGTGGATGCGGTTGCCCGTGCGGCGCACCGGCAGCGTGCCCCGGCCGGCCAGGATGCGTTCCACCCCGCAGGCCAGGGTCGGCAGGACGCTCGCTCCCGACTCGGGATTGGTGTACTCGACCGTGACGGCGGGTGCGTCGGGGGCTGCGGCGGAGGCGCGGCACAGGCGGGCGTCGGTGTCGGCCCAGCGGTACACCAGGAGCGGGGAGGAGGCGGGGTCGAGCGCGGTGGAAACCGCTCCGTCGGTGTGGCGGCGCGGGTCCCCCGCATAACGCTGCTCGGAGCGGTTGTGCTCCCCGGCCGCGGGCTGGGTGAACTCCGGGTGGGGCTCGAAGAACACGCCGTCGAGTGCCTCGATCATCGGCAGGTCCAGGCCGTCGAACCAGAGCATGTCGCTGTCGCCGGTGTTGGTGTGGTCGTGCCAGTTCCAGCCGGGCGTCAGGACGAGGTCCCCGGCGTGCATGTCGCAGGGGTCGCCGTCGACGGTGGTGAACACGCCTCCGCCGGACAGTACGAACCGGATCGCGCCGGGCGTGTGCCGGTGTGCCGGAGCGCTCTCGCGCGGGCCGAGGCACTGGATGGCTCCCCAGAGCGTTCCGGCGGCGTAGGGCCGGCCGCCGAGGCCGGGGTTGCGCAGGCTCAGCACCCGGCGCTCCCCGCCGCGTTCGACGGGGACCAGCTCGATGGCGCGGGCGGCGAGCGGGCGGTAGGTGCGGGCCGACCAGAGCCAGGGGACGGCGGCGGGCCGGGGGTGCGGGGTGAGCAGCTGCTCGGTGATGGTCCACAGCGGCGCCAGGTCCACCCCGTCCACGTCCTGGTAGAAGGAGGCGAGTGCGCTCGCCTCGTCGTGGCGGACGGTCATGCCGGCGTCCCCTCGAGCTCGGTGTGCGGGGTGCCGATGCCGAACCGCTGCACGCTCTCCAGGAGGGACACCCGGCGCAGCCAGGCGCGGGCGCGGTCGGGGTCATCGGCCAGGGCCCGCAGCTCGCGCTGGTTGGCGAGCCGGGTCTCCTCGTCCGTCTCGCGCAGCCGGTCCGTGTTTCGCTGGGTGTCGGCCTGGACGTACTCCAGCGCGATGCGGCGGCGGCACCGGGCGAAGCCGTCGAGTTCCGCGTCCGCGTCGGCTCCCTCGGTGAGGATGCGCACCAGGCGCCGGGTGAGGTCCATGGCGTCGTGGATGCCGCTGTTGAGCCCCACACCGCCGACCGGGCTGTTGACGTGGGCGGCGTCGCCGATCAGCAGGGCCCGTCCGCTGCGGAACGTCGCGGCCACCCGCTGGTGCACGTGGTAGATCTGGTGGTCGATGATCGGGTAGCCGCCGGCGAGGGGCGCGACGCTCTGCAGCTGGCGCTGCATCTCCTCGGGCGCCGTGGCCTCCTCGTCGCCGGTGCCGGACGGCACCGGCCAGAGCACCCGCCAGGCCTCGGGAGTGCGCAGGATGAACAGCCACTGCTCGGGGTCGGCGATGTAGTTGACCTCGGCGATGCCGGGCACCTGCGCGCTCATGTCGACCGGGGTGCTGACGATGAGGAAGCGCTCGGGGTAGGTGAACCCCTCGAAGGGGATGCCGAGCTGCTTGCGCACCGTGCTCCGTGCGCCGTCCGCGCCGATGGCGTACGCGCCCCGGAGCCGCTCGGTGCCCTCGGGGGTCTCCACGGTGACCGCGACGCCGTCGGCGTCGGTGCTGAGGTCGATGAGCCGGGCGCCGAAGCACAGCCGGACCAGGGGGTCCGCGAGCAGCCGGTCGTGGAGGAAGCGGACCAGCCGCTGCTGGTTGAGCTGCAGGCGGTAGGGGAAGCGGGTCTCGTCGCGGAGCAGCCCGAGGTCGAACTCGGCGACCAGGCCGTCCCGGCGGTCGCGGAACTGGTACCGGGGCACGACCAGGCCTTCGGTGTGCATCCGCTCGATGATGCCGATGCCTTCCAGCAGTTCGAGGGTGGCGGCGTGGAAGGTCGAGGCGCGCCAGTCGGGCTGGGGTTCCGGAGCGGACTCCACGACGACGGTCGGGATGCCCGCCTGTGCGAGGACGGCCGCGGCGGTCATACCGACCGGACCCGCTCCGACGACGATGACAGGAGGAATGCTGGGGTCGATCATGCAGGCGACTGTAGGAAGGAATTCCAGTACTGGGAAGACTCGCGAGGAACTCGGGAGTAGAATTCTCCTATGCCGAATACTTCGCACGGTTCGAGTTCCCTCAGTTCGGTCGACAACGCACTCCGGCTGCTCGCTCTGCTCAGCGACCGCCAGGTGCTGCGGGTCGCCGAGGCGGCGGACCTGCTGGGGGTCGCCAGATCCACCGCGCACCGGTTGCTCTCCTCGCTGCGCACCCACGGGTTCGCGGTGCAGGACAAGGCCAACGGCGCCTACCGCCCCGGGCCGGTCCTCATCGAGCTGGGCCTCGCGGCGACCGGGCGCATCGACATCCGGCAGCTGGCCCAGCCGGCCCTCGAGGAACTGCGCGACCGCACCCGGGAGACGGTCAGCGTGTCCATCCTCGAAGGGCGGGACGTGCGCTTCGTCGACTGCATCGAGGGCACCCGGTCGGTACGGGTCGGCCTGCGCACCGGCAAGGTCATGCGCGCCCACTGCACGGCCGCCGGCAAGGCCCTGCTCGCCGCACTGCCCCTCGCCGAACTGCACCGCCGCTACCCGGACGGAGAGCTGGAGGGGCAGACCGAGGCGTCGGTCACCTCGTGGGCGGCCCTGGAGGCGGAGCTGGCGGAGATCCGCGCCGGCGGGCTCGCCTACAACCGCGAGGAGGGGGAGCTGGGGATCGGCGCCGTGGCCGCCGCGGTGCGCGACGTCACCGGTGCGCCCGTCGCCGCGCTGGCCGTGGTGGTCCCGTCGGGCCGGATGGGCACCTCCCCGGGCCTGGGTGCCGCCACGCTCGACGCGGTCCGCACCTTCGAGGAGTCGCTGCACACCGTCTGCTGACCGGGCAGCGGCCGCCGCCGCGGCTGCCCCTGGACGCGGTCCGGTCGGCCGAACCGGACCGGCCGTGGGACTGCGGGCGCCGTGGTTGCGGACCCGGTCGAACCGGGCGTCGCAGAGGCGGACACGCCGTTGCCGCCCGCCGTTTCGCAGGGGCGCCGGCTCGGGGCTGAACGAGCGGGCGGCAACGGCCCATCGACGGCATGCCGCTCATCAAACTTCCCCAGTCCGTTGAGAGCCGGACCGAGTGAGCAAGGCTTCGGCGTAGTCGGATGCTGTCCGGTTCGTGGCGATCTGGCCGCTGAGCTGGGGCCCGGGAACGTGACCGGCACGGACTTTCAAGATCATGGAGTTCTCTACGCCCCGTGATCCCAGTGGAAGACCATGCCCGCCGACGAATCATCGCCGATCCTGCCTGCCCTTGACCAGCTCCGCGAGCATCCGAGGCTTGTACCCGAGGAGGTTCCGGGCCTGCTGGAGCGGCTGGCCGAGATCCCGGACCCGCGTGATCCGCGCGGTGTGCGCGGTGTGCGCGGGAGATCCCATGAACGATCAAGGCACCCCTGGCTCGGCAGAAGGCTTCAGCGTCGTCACTGCGCCAACTGGCCGGAATCGCGGCAGGTCACGGGGCACGGCCACAACCGAGCCGCCGGCGACATCCACGTGTACCTGTGGTTCGGCTCTCCGCACTTCGACCCGCAGATCACGCCTGTGGCGGGTGCGTGCATTCGTGGACGTCAACAGGCGCTGGTGCGCAACCGGTTCGAGGGCTTCGGCCTACCACTGGCCGGGCTGACAGGAGTCATCACGCTTTCCTTCGGCCGCGGGCAGTTCGTACGTCAAGACCTGCTCACGGGTAAGCAGGACCCCACTCCACCGCCCCGGCGAGCCTGGGCGAGCCGAGAGGACAGACGCCTGTAGGGGGCCGGGTGTTGGGGATGAGACCTTTCGGCGACGAGCTGGTAATGGACCTGGTGCAGCGTGCAGCCCAGCTCCCGTAGCCCGGTCGCGATGCCCCGGGCTCGGTCGGTCATGTCGGGCCAGTGGATGCACCCCATGCCGGTACGTGTGCCCGTCGCGCTCCGGTGATCCCTCTGTCAGTCATCGGTCGGCCTCCGCCCGGCTGGGCTTTGGTGTGGGCGAGGCGGTAGGAGTCGCTGCCGGTTTCGATGATGTCGCCGACGAGACGGCACACCTACTCCAAGCCCGCCGGTAATGCGTGGTACCCCACTTCGGCTTCGGGCAACGACCTCACGGCCACGAGCGCCTGCGCGGACATCAACATCATGCCCAGCACGGACCGTTACGTCGCGGTGTGCTTCAATCCCAGCTCCGGCTCGACCTATTGCCAGTCGTCCTACACGCTCGCGCATGCCGGCACACTGCCCCTCCCTGCCTCGACGGCCGGCCGTCCTGACGGATGCATGGCTCCCTCGTTCGCGGTGTGCCCACCAAGGCACTTCCGGTCCAAGGCCGCGTTCGACGACACAGTGTGTCCACGGATCTCAAGCATCGAGCACAGCGGCGACGGCTTCGATCTCGACGAGTTGGTCCTTGTAGCCGAGCACGGTGACACCCATCAAGGTGCTGGGGACGTCATGGTCGGCGAACGAGTCCCGGACCACCTCCCAGGCAGCCACCAGGTCCTCCCGCCGGGACGACGCGACGAGAACCCTTGTACTGATGACGTCCTGAAGTGACGCACCCGAGGCTGTGAGAGCAGCCTGCATGTTCTCGATGGCCTTGATTGCCTGGCCCGCATAGTCCCCGACCGCCGCCGTGGAGCCGTCATCGTTCAGCGGGCACGCCCCGGCGAGGAAGATCAAGCGTGACTCTGCGGGCGCCGTGGCCGCGTAGGCGTACTCGGCAACGTCGGACAAAGAGGCAGAGCGGATCAGCGTGACGGCACGAGCCATAGTCGTCGGGTCCTTTCCATCGGATGTTGAGCTCGGACATCCTCCCAACGCCTCATTGGTTCCCGCCTTCACTTTTTCTCGCCTCCCCCACGCGCAGCGCCGTCACTTCTGCTCGACAATCACAAGCCGAGCCAACTGACTCCGGAACCCATCGGCAAACGCTGTTCCCAGACGTTCTGGCACACATTCCGTGAGGACGATCAACAGATCTCTGCGCGTACACGGGCTGCTGATGACGAGGACCATGCGCATGTTCGGGCCCCCATGAGGCGGTCGGGCCCTTGAGCGAAACCGCCTCGCGGCTCGCTGCGCGGACATGCGATGGTGACTGCCATGAATCCGGACCTGATCGACCAGGCTCGACGACTTGTCAGTGAACGCTTCCCGAATGCGCTTGCCGCAGTTCTGGCTGGATCGGCGGCCACGGGGCGCGCCACGGCGTCCAGCGATCTGGACATCGCGGTGCTCATTGGCGACGGAGGCGAGACGTGTCGCGAGACCGTCCGCTTCGAGGGGCGGATCGTGGAGTTCTTCGTCCACACCCATGCAGGTCTCGCGGAGCTCTTCGCCGCTGATGTCGCCGGGCGCCGGGCGGTCATGCAGAGCATGTATGCCACCGGCCTCGTCCTCGTTGATTCAGATGGACATGCCGAACGCGCACGAGGTCGCGCGGTTGCCGATCTCCTCGATGGGCCGCCAGCATTGAACAGGGAAACCATCGAGACGAGGAGATACGGGCTGACCGACGCATTGGCCGATCTTGCCGACACCGGAGATCGAATCGAGCGTCTGGCTGTGGCCGGCACTGTCCTGAATGCGGCCGCCGATCTGCTCTGCGACTATCACCGGGCGTGGGTAGGCAGTGGCAAGTGGCTACCACGGCGCCTCCTGGAGGCCGATGCGGAACTCGGAACGGCTCTCCTCGACGGACACCGTCACCTGTGCGAGATGAACGACCCAACCCCGCTCTACGATGCCGCCGAGCACGTCCTTGGACTTGCCGGCGGGCCGCTGAGTGAGGGCTATCGCAGAGCCTGGCGGGGCGTCATCGAATCGACCACCGCCGGGCGCTGAAGAGAGCCTGCCTGCGGATCCGTACCCTGCGCGAACAGGCTGCGACTGCGCATACGCCTTCGGTCGCCGATGGTGGCGGACCGCCTGGCCCGGAAGATTCCGCGCCGGGTCATGACACCTCTGGTCAGGGCCGCTTCGATGCGGTTGGGACGCCCCGGTCGGCCGGCTGCGGGCAGCGGTCCGGCGCCGGGCGGTGCGCCAGGTCCAGGTGACCCCAGACTTTGCACGCCAGGCGGGCACCGGGCCGACGGGGGTACGGCAGTGGTCGTGGATCAGGCTGCCGAAGGGGTCGCGGCTGCATCCGCGCCGTCCGTGTTGCCCCACGGGCACACACGATGGGCGCGGGGCGGGCGGCGGGCGAACAGGTTCTGGACGTCGTCGGAGGGCGCGCAGCATGTCCCCTCCCCCGTCGGCGGGGAGCATGAGGTCGCCCAGGACCGGTCCCAGGCCGTATGCGGTCTGGGCTGTCGTCTTGGTGGCATCCGGTGCTGCGGGCGATACCGGTGACCGCGTCAATGTGCAGTTCGCGGCCACGGTTCGTGCAGACGATGCCGGTTCTCGGCGGGAGATCGCCAAGCAGTAGGCTCATTCCGCAACACGACGCGAAGGGGAGCTCAGTGGCGCGGGTTGCGGTGGTCGGCGGGGGCATCAGCGGGCTGGGGACGGCGCTCATGCTCGGCCGGCGGGGCCACATGGTCACGTTGTTCGAGCAGGACGCGCGGGAGGCCGGAGAGGACCTGAACCGGGACTTCTTCCAGTGGGACAGGCCCCGAGTCCCGCAGGCCATCCACCCCCACTCGTTCCTCGCGCCCGTGCGCACTGTGTTGCGCGCCGAAGCCCGTGATGTCTACGCGGACCTGCTGGCACGTGGAGCCCGGGAATACCACGAGTTCGACTGGTTCGGTGAGCATCCGCCGCATCAAGCCGGCGATGAGAATTTGGTGACCCTGCGCACCCGCCGCGTCGTGCTGGAGGCCACCTTGACCGCGGCCGTGCGGCAAGAGCGCACCGTTGATGTGCGGCGAGGATGCCGGGTGCGCGGCCTCACCGTCGGGGACGGTCGCCCGGCCCGGGTAACCGGCGTGCAGGTTGGCGCGGAGAGGCACCAGGCGGACCTCGTCGTCGATGCGTCCGGTCGCCGCTCGCCGGTTCCCGCATGGCTGATCGCGGCCGGCTGCCGCCCGCCCGTGGTCGACAGTCACCGCGCTGGGATCGCTTATTTTTGCCGCTGGTACCGGCTGAGGCCCGACGGCCCGCGTGATCCCGGGCGGGTGAAGACCGGCTCGACCGCACCGTTCGCACTCGCCGGCGTCTTCCCTTCCGACAACGACATCTTCGCGGTGAGCCTGGTGCTCTCCACGGATGATCCGACCCGCGGCGCGCTCACCGGCCCTGCCGTGTTCGAGGCCGCAGCCCGCTGCTTCCCCGCCACCGCCGCCTGGCTCGACCTTGCCCCCGAACCACAGTCGGCCGTCCTGGCGATGGCCGGGCTGGACAACCGCTGGACCGTCCTCGCCGACGATGACGGACCTATCGTGACCGGCCTGGTCAACGCCGGGGACAGCCTCATCCACACCAATCCCACCTTCGGCCATGGCGCGGCCCTCGGACTGCTTGCCGCCCAGCACATCGCCACCCATGTCGACCGGATCGCCACGGACCCCACCGGCTACCACACCTGGACGGCACAGGCCCTCCGCCCGTGGTTCGACGCGCAGGTGACGGCCGACCGCGCCGACGAGCAACGCCTCGCCGAGAGCTCACCATCCGCAGACCGGCGGGCTGCTGCCCGGGCCGCCAGCGCCTTCGACGATCCGGTCGTCATGAGAGCCCGAGCCCAGGTACGCCATCTCCTGCGAACAGCCGACGACGCCTACGGCACCGACGAAGTGAACCGACACGTCACCGCCTGGCTGGCTGCCCACCCGGACTTCTCGCCAGAGCACGACGGCCCGACCCGAGCTCAGTGGGATGCACTCATCGCAGGCTGAGCGCTTGCCCGGCACCCACCTTCAACGCTCAAGTGTCGGCAAGGTCTGCCCGTTGGAGCTGGGACAGGTCGGTGGTGCCGAGCGTGTCAGGGGTGGCGGCGCCGGCCGAAGCGGCGATGTCGACGGTCTGACCGTCGTCGAGAGTGACGGGCTCGGCGAGCATCCGGACGAGCTGTGCCGGGCGGAGTTCGTGGCGGCCGGAGCCGGTACGTAACGTCACGGCGACCTCGTCGCCTCCGCGCCTGCCCACAGCCACGCGGTTGCCTGCCCAGGTGGTGAGACGCTGCGCGGTGGCTACCAGAACGGCATCCCCGGTGGCGTGGCCGCCGCTGTCGTTGATTTCCTTGAAGTGGTTTTCCTGGACTGACCCAGGTGGCGTGTGAGGCGTCATGGTCCCCTCGCGAACGAGGGGGCTTCTCGCTATGCCGGTGCGGCTTCGCGTGCATGGGGGCGGGGTACGCCGTTGCTGTGGTAGGTGGGCCGTACCCCGCGTTCTGGGCGTTGGTCTTTGTGAATTATGACGACAGGGGGAGCGCGTGGACATCACTGAGCGCGAGCTGGCTGATCCCTGGGAAGGTGTTCTGTTCGCTCCCGCTCGCGGCAGTGACGTCGGCGTTCTGGTCCTGGCGGGATCCAGCGGGCGCATCGAACGTGAGCGAGCGCGCATCCTCGCTCAGCAAGGCTTCACAGCCTTGGCGATCCGCTGGTTCGGTGGGCCTGGTCAGTCCCCTGGAATCTGCGAGGTTCCCTTGGAGACCTTCACCGCTGCCGTCGACTTCCTCCGACGGGGCGGAGCGCAACGCATCGGAATTCTCGGCACCTCCAAGGGCGCTGAAGCAGCCTTGCTCACGGCGGTGCACGACTCGCGCGTGGACGTGGCCATCGCGCTGTCGCCCACCTCGCGGGTCTGGTGCAATGTCGGCCCTGGCCGCGACGGAGAGCACCATCCGTATCGCTCGTCCTGGACCTGGCGGGAGCGGCCCCTGCCTTTTGTCCCGATGGACGATTCCTGGACTCCCACAGAGCCGGACAACGGTCCTGTCGCCATCCGCGGATGGTACGAACTGAGCGAGCGGACCTTCGTTCACTCGCTTCCGCCGGCGGAGATCCCCGTGGAAGCGGCCAGAGCCGATCTGCTCTTGGTCGCGGGCGGCGACGACGCGGTGTGGCCGTCGCTTCCCTGCGCCGAACAGCTGGCTCAGCGTCGGCGCTCGGCGGGTGCGACCGTGCATCTGATCGCCCGCGACGGCGCCGGCCACCGGCCACGCCTTCCTGGCGAGAGCCCGGCATCGGCGTCCCCGCACTTCAAGTACGGGGGCACACCTGAAGCTGATGTGCTCCTGGGCAAGGCTGCATGGCCCCACATCCTCGACGTGCTCGGCGGCGCAAACTCACTGGTTCCTGACGGTTGATCGCGAACCAGGCTGAAAGACGGATTCGTATCGGTGGTCAAGAGGTCCCCTCTCCGCTCCGGATCTGCGGAATCCCGAGATCAGCGATCCAGGTGGTGCTTTGGTTCCGGATGCGGTCCGTGGCGGTGAGTTTGTTGCGGGCAGCTGCGAGGCTGACACGGAGACTTCTTCTTCGCCCGGCCAGCCGAGCGGGCTCGACTCGCAGCATGGGACAACGGATGCAAGCTTCTTGACGATGTGGGCCTGGCGTTCCGGTGGCCAGCAGGTGACGTTCAGCTGGAGTACACGCCGTTTCAAGATCGTGTTGCCAGAGTTCCGTCCCGTGCCTACCTCACACTCGCGTGCCGGCGTCGCCTCTGTATGCGCCGCGGCTTTGACGCTTTCAGGACTGCTCATCACAGGGATGCTGGCCGCTCAGCCTGCGGCTGCCGCGGACCCGGCCGGCTACCAGAACGTTCGGATCAACGAAGTCACCTCGTCGAACAACGACACGGTGGAGCTGTACAACACCGGCTCGACCGCAGTGAGCATCAGCGGCTGGAAGATGTCCGACGACAGCTTCTCACCGCAGTCGTTCACCCCGTCCTCCAGCACGATCCCGGCCGGCGGCTTCGTCACCTACAACTCGCCCAAGGGGCTCGGTGATTCGGACAAGCTGGTGATCTACACGTCCAGCGGCACGGTGGTCGACCGCGTCGAGTGGGCCACCGACAAGGCGAAGCCGGCGATGGCGCGTTGCGGCGGCGACGGGACCGGTGCCTGGGTGACGGCGACCTCGGCGACCACGTTCGGCACCTCGAACGCCTCGGGCTGCCCGTCGGTCCCGGCGGCGAGCCGGGTGCGGATCAACGAGGTCACCTCGAACGACTCCGACACCGTGGAGCTGTACAACGGCGGAACGAGTGCGGTCAGCGTCGGGTCGTGGAAGTACGTCGACAATGACTCCTCCCACTCCGCGGCCTCGGTCTCGTCCTCCTCGCCGAGCGCGACCAGCATCCCCGCGGGCGGCTACGTCACGTTCAACTCCACCATCGGACTCGGCGACAACGACTCGGTCTTCCTCGTCGACAGCAGCGGCAACACCATCGACTCGGTGACCTGGGCGACCGACGGTGCCACACCGTCGGACGGGCGCTGCGCCAATGGCACCGGCGGGTTCCAGACCACCACGACCGCGACGCTCGGCAGCGCAAACTCCTGCTCCGGCAGCGGCGGTGATGATGGTGGTGGCGGTCAGACCGGCCAGTTGCTGGGAGGCGGTGGCTCGCTCACCAGCGGCTGCACCCCCGAGGCGCCAAGCGGCACGGGTTCCACCCCGGCGGGCGCCCTGGCGTGGCCGGGCGGCCTTGACGTCACGATCGCGGACAACGTCTGCGCGTTCACCACGTCCACCGGCCCGGAAGGCCGGGACGTGAGCGGCCTGGCCTTCGACCCGGCGAACCCGTCGGTGCTGTGGGCCGTCAAGAACAAGAACTGGCTGTACAAGCTGGTCAAGAGCAACGGCAAGTGGATCCCGGACTCGTCGTGGAGCGCGACCGGCAAGCAGATCCGCTTCGCGGGCGGCTCCGGCGAACCGGATACCGAGGGTCTGACGGTCGGCAGCAATGGCCACATCTACGTGACCTCCGAGCGCGACAACACCAGGAACACGGCGCCCAAGGACACGATCCTGGAGTTCGAGCCGGCGGCGACCGGTTCGACGCTGACGCCGGTTCACCAGTGGGACATGACCTCGCAGTTCCCGCAGCTCAACACCGGCGACAAGGACGACGCCAACCTGGGCTTCGAGGGCGTCGGCTACGTGCCGGACAGCTGGCTGACCGCGAACGGCTGGGTCGACCCGCTCACTGGCGCCGCCTACAACCCGGCGAACTACCCGCTGCACGGCTCGGGCCTGTTCTTCGCCGGCCTGGAGTATGACGGCACGTTGCACGTCTACGGCCTGAACTCCGACGGTACGTTCACCACGTTCGGCACGATCGCGACCGGCAAGGCCTCCGTGATGGACGTGACGTTCGACGCCGGAACCCAGCGCCTCATCGCGACCTGCGACAACACGTGCGGCGAGACGCACACCTTCATGAAGGTCAACGCGTCCGGTGCGCTCGTTCCGGACGTGACCTACAAGAACCCGGCCGTCATGCCGACCGACAACTTGGAGGGCTTCGCGATCGCGCCGACCTCGGCCTGCGTCAGCGGCTTCCGCGAAGCGGTCTGGAGCGACGACGGCATCTACGGCTTCGGCTCCGGAAGCTCCTCCTACGGACACGCCCTCTACAGCGGCACCTTCCCCTGCTGATCTCGCCGACCACGGCAGACGGCTCACACACGGGGCCGCCTCCAGGGTGAGGCGCCCAAGCAGTACGCAGCGATGAAGCTCCTGGCAGGCAGGGTGACGACCAGGCCCACCCGCCGACTGCCAGGAGCTTCGTCGTGCCGGTCCCCGGGACCGCCTTCAGCCGGTGGGCGCCGGACGCGGGCCGGCGCTACCGTCCTCAACCTCATCCGCCTCGCAGCCCGGTGGAACGGGCAGCCCCTCGACAGCGCCAACCACAGCCACCCATCCCGGATCCAACTCCGCCTTTCTGATTGACAGTTGGAATCAACCACCAAGAGCGGACGGGATCAGACGGTGACGCCGGCGAACAGGTCGTCCTCAGGGAGCAAGGTGTCAACCAGTGAGCGGGCCGGCTCGTGTGCAGGATGCCCCACCGGTCGTCCAGGCGCTGGACTTTGACCGACAGCACGACGTGGTCATAGAGCAGTGGTCCGCCGTCGCGGTCTTCGTAGTGGCGGAAGCGGGCAACGACTACCCGGGAAGGGCGCGTTGCACGGTGCTGTCGCTGCCGACGCGGACCGAGCCTTCCTCAACGGTTGGAACATGGGCCGGTACATCAACGGCGTGGGCCGCAGCACCCCTTCGTCCTGCCGAACGGGGTGCTCGACACCCAAAGGAAGAACACGCTCGCGCCGGCGGCCCTCTGGGGCGGGACGACGCCGTCGGTAACGGGGAAGGCCGAGTCGACGCTGCTCGGCCAGCGGCCGGAGAAGTCCCGGTCACGCGGGTGGACTCCCCCGGTCCGACGAAATCAGACCCTCATTCCGGTCGGCAGTACGGCACGGGCGATGCCGGTGAGGTTGCCCTGCAGGACGAGGATCTCCCTCCGGTTCGACCCGTCGAGATCGGCCGCGTAGACGGTCCCGGCCAGGTCGGTCACGTACATGCGGCCGTCGTCCGGATCGAGGGCGAGGCCGATGCCTTCCATCAGGTGGGTCAACAGGATCTCAGGCGTCCGCTGCCCGGCCGGCGGGTCCATCGGCGAGCGGTTCACGGTGTTGCCCCGTGGCGGGTCCCCGCGATCCGTCCAGTACAGCATGCGCTCCGCGAGGTCGAGCTCAAGGTCGATCGGCTCCGGCAGCCCCTCGAACAGCACCTTGATGTCACTGCGTTCGGCCGCTCTCTCCCCGGCGGGCAGGTCGATTCCGGCCCGTAGGATCTTCCCGAGCCCCGCGTCACTCGGGCCCTTCTGTGTCCAGTAGAGGTGTCCGCCGACAGGGTCGACGGCGACTCCGACGCACCACTTGGTCTCGTCGCGGCGGTCGTCCTCTCCCTGTCCCGTCTGGACGAGGGTCTCGACGTTCGAGCCGTCGAGGTCGCAGCGCATCACGCGCATACCCTCGCGATCACCCCAGTACAGCTTCCGGCCCGTGGCCTCGAGATGCAGTTGCTTCGGCGTGTGCGTGACGCCGCTGGGAACGATCGTCGTCCGGTTGCCTCCGTCAAGGTCCACGCGTTCGATCGAGCCGTCGTTCTCCGGCGGAAAGCCCATGTTCGTCCAGTAGATGTGCCCGGCCACGACGTCGACGGCGACCCCGTCCGGGATCCTGCATCCGGTGACGACGACCTTCTTGTCGGCGCCGTCGGGGTTCACGGAGAACATGCGACCGCCGCTGCTGGCCTCGAGCACGAACAGTCTTTCCTGGCGCCGCGTCACGGTCCCTCCTTCGCCGGGCGACCGGCTGCGGCGCTCGGGCCGGACGGGTCGTGCTGGGCGCGCACGGCCAGCAGGGCCGACAGCATCGCGTCGCGCCGGGCGCTCAGTTCGCCGATCGAGTGGCCGTCGGCCTCCTGCAGGACCCCGCCCACGATCTTCTCCTTGAGCTCGGGCGTGAACTCGGGGGTGCCCAGTTCCTGCCAGGACGCCACCATCCGCGGCATGAGGGTGTCCATGAAGTGCTGGATGCCACCCTCTCCTCCGCCGAGATGCCACAGCAGATGGGGGCCCATGACGCCCCATCTGAGCCCCGGCCCCCAGGAAACCGCGTCGTCGGAGTCCGCCACGTCGAGCACCCCCTCCTGGACCAGGTGGACGACCTCGCGGTACAGCGCGGCCTGGATGCGGTTGGCGACGTGCCCGGGAAGCTCCTTTTTGAGGTGGATCGGTTTCTTGCCGATCGCGGCGTAGAACGACATGGCGTCCCGGATCGTCTCCGGGGCGGTCCTCGTCCCGCCGACGACCTCGACCAGTGGGACGATGTGCGGGGGATTGAAGGGATGACCGATGACGGTCCGCTCCGCACGCCGGCACTCGGCTTGGATGACGCTCATCGTGATGCCCGACGAGCTCGACGCGATGATCGCGTCCGGCGGCGTGGCGTCGTCGATATCGGCGAACAGCGGGACCTTGAGCTCCGGGCGCTCCGGCGCGTTCTCCTGTACGAAATCGGCGTCTGCGACGGCCTGGCGCAGGTCCGCGGTGAAGGTCAGGCGATCGGGCGAGGCTTCGGGCGCGAGCCCGATCGAGGCCGCCGCGTCCCATGCCGTCTCCACGTACGCGCGCAGGGCCGCCTCCGCGGTGGGGGCGGGGTCGGTCGCCGTCACGTCGAAGCCTCGGACGAGATAGTGCGTCGCCCAGCTCGCACCGATGGTGCCGGTACCGACGATTGCCACGCGGTGGACGGGGCGGTGCGTGTTCATGGCTGGTCACTGTTCCTGGGAGTCGGAGGCGGGCTCTGGGGGAGGTGAGCGGCTGACCTGGCCGGCATCAGCGGCCGTGCCAGACGGGGGCGCGCTTCTCGGCGAACGCCTGTGCGCCCTCCCGTGCGTCCTCGCTGGAGAACAGCCCGTTCGTGAGCTCGTCCTGGCGTGTGAAGGCGTCACTCTCGGTCAGGCCCTGCGTTTCACGCAGGACCTCCTTGACGGTCGCCAGCGCCAGCGGCGCGTTCCGCGCGACGCGCCCCGCCAGCTCGCAGGCCGCGTCCAGTGCGGCGCCGGGTGGGGTCAGCTCATTGACGAGGCCGTACTCCTTGCCTTCGGCGGCGGTCAGCGGCTCGCCCGTGAGCAGTACACGCGCGGCTACGTGGTACGGAAGGCGGCGCGGCAGCCTGACCAGTCCGCCCGCCGCCGCCACGAGGCCGCGCGTGACCTCGGGAAACCCGAACCGGGCGTCCTCCGCGGCCACGATCAGGTCGCAGGCGAGCACCATCTCGAAGCCGCCGCCGAGCGCCCAGCCCTCGACCGCGGCGATCAACGGCTTGCGCACCGCCGTGCCGGTGAGCCCGCCGAAACCCCGGCCGGGGAGCACCGGCAGCTCACCCTTGGCGAATGCCTTCAGGTCCATGCCCGCGCTGAACACCCCGCCCGTGCCCGTGAGTACGCCGACCGACAGTTCCGGGTCCGCGTCGAGCAGATCCAAAGCCGCGGCGAGCCGTACCGCGACCTCGTGGTCCACGGCGTTCTTCTGCGCCGGGCGGTTGAGGGTGATGGTCAGCACGCCGCCGCGGCGCTCGTGGAGCACCGTGTCGGACGCCTCGTGCGCCGTGCTCATGGCGACGCCTCGCCTTCCGTCGTGCCGGGGATCGTTCCCTGGGCGCGCAGTTCGGCGATCTCGGCGGCGGCGAATCCCAGCTCGGCGAGGATCTCGTCGTTGTGCTCGCCCAGGTCCGGCGCTCGCTTCGCCGGCACCTTCGGCACCCCTCGGAGGTTGACCGGGCTGCTGATGGTTTCCGCCAGCCCGCTGACTCCTTCCAGTGGCACCACGATGTCGTTCGCGCGCAGCTGCGGGTCCTGCGCGGCCTGCTCCGGCGTCTGAATGAGGCTGTAGGTGACGCGTTCTCGGCCCAGGGCGTCCTTCCAGTGGGCGAACGGCTGCGTGCGGAACTCGACGTCGAGCAGCTCGCTCAGCGCGGCGGAGTTCTTGACGAAGCCCTCGATGTCCGCGAAACGGGGATCCTCGAGCAGCTCGGGGTGCCCGATGGCCCGTGTCAGTCCCGGCCAGTGCGGGGGTGAGGCGACCAGCATGAACCACTCGCCGTCCGCGGTCCGGTAGGGGTTGATCAGCGGGTTCGCCGGCGCCTTCCGGTCGTGCAGCTCGAACGGCGTGCCGCCGGCGAGCGCGCCGGCCACGAGGGTTCCCGTGGCCCAGACGCCCGCGGCGAGCAGCGACGTCCCGACACTGGCTCCTTGTCCCGTGCGCTCGCGGCGGTACAGGGCGGTCACGATCGCCGCGTAGATCGCGATCGCCGACATGTAGTCGCCGCTGCCCCAGACCGGCACCGTCGGCGGGGCTCCCGCGTCCCGGGTGGAGGCCAGCAGTCCGCTGCGCGACCAGGCGGCGGTCAGGTCGAAGCCCGGCTGCCCGGCGTCGGGGCCGGTGTCCCCGAAGCCGGTGATGTCGGCGTAGACGACCCGCGGGTTCCAGCCCGCGACCTCTTCGTAGCCAAGGTGCAGTTTCTCGCGTGTGCCGTGCGGAAAGTTGGTGATCACGACGTCGGCCCACTCGACGAGGCGCTTGAGGACCGTGGTGGCCGACGGTGACTTCAGGTCGATCACCATGCCGCGCTTGTTGCGGTTGGCGAGGTGCCAGCTGTAGTTGGCCTGCGCCCGGGGACTGGGCGGCACGGAACTCAGCCGCCGCTGAGGATCGCCCGTCCCGGGCGGTTCGATCTTGATGACGTCCGCTCCGAAGTCGGAGAGCACGGTGGCTGCGGCCGGTCCTGCGATGAAGCTCGACGCGTCGAGGACCTTCAGGCCGGTGAAGACGGATTCGGTGGTCATCTTCGTCACCTCACGAAGGCGCTCAGGCCGCCGGTCACGGAACGTCCGACGATGAGGGTCTGGATCTCCCGCGTGCCCTCGTACGAGTAGATGGCCTCGGCGTCGGCGACGAAGCGGCCGATCTTGTAGTCGAGGATGATGCCGTTGCCGGCCAGCAGTTCCCGCGCCCACCCCACGTTCTCGCGCATCCGCACGGTGCAGTAGGCCTTCGCCAGGGCGGACTGCTCGTCCCTGTACACCCCGGCGTCCTGCAACTGGGCCAGGCGCGCCATCATCCCGCACGAGGCCGTGGCATTGCCGAGCATCTTCACCAGCAGGTCCTGCACGAGCTGGAAGCCCCCGATCGGACGCCCGAACTGCTCGCGGTCCTTCGCGTACTGCAGGGCGATCTCGTAGGCGCCGAACATCACTCCCACCGCCTGCCACGCCACGCCGCTGCGCGTCTGGCGCAGGATCTTGGCGGTGTCCTTGAACGAGTTCGCGTTCTGCAGCCGGTTGGCCTCCGGAACGCGGCAGCCGTCGAGCACGATGTCGGCGTTCTGCACGATCCGCAGCGCCATCTTGTTCTCGATCTTCGTCGCGGTGAACCCGGGGGTGTCCTTCTCAACGACGAAGCCCAGCACGTGCTGCGTCTCGACGTCGCGGGCCCAGATGACGACCAGGTCGGCGAACGTCGCGTTTCCGATCCACCGCTTCGCGCCGTCGAGGATCCATACGTCGCCGTCGCGGCGCGCGGTCGTCCGCAGGCCGCCGGCCACGTCGGAGCCGCCGTGCGGCTCGGTCAACCCGAAGGCGCCGATCTTCTCGAAGCGGCTCATCGCCGGCAGCCACCGCCGCTTCTGTTCGTCGGAACCGCAGGTGAGGATCGTGCCCATGGCCAGACCTGTGTGCACGCCGGCGAACGTCGCCATGGACGCGTCGACATGCGCCATCTCCAGCGCGATGAAGCCCGCGAGGAGATTGCTCGGCCCGGATTCCGGGGAGTCCGGGTCGGCCCAGTCCATCAAGCCGAGCTTCCCGAAGCTCTCGACCAGCTGGAAGGGGAACTCGGCCCGGGCCCAGCAGTCGTCGACGATCGGGGCGACCTGCGTGCGCAGGAACGCGCGCAGGGACTCGACCTTCTCCCGCTCGCTGTCCGACAGCAGTCCTCGTAGGCGTAGAAGTCGGCGGGCAGCAGCCCTTTGTCCAGGTAGGGACCGGACGGTGTCGGCAAGGTCGATGTGCCGCTCATTGCATTCTCCCTCAAGCCCTGTAGGGCATGGCTCGGAGGTCCGCGCCCGTCAACGCTCTCCGCGCCCGGCGTTTTCGGTTCTCTGGCGCGATTAAACGCGGATCCGGAGCCGGCCCCCCGGACCCGCGCCGCACAGGGGTGCCGTTGTCGCCGCGGACCACCCCGGTGGCCCGTCGCCGCCCGGTGCGGGAGAAGTGAGGCAGGACTGCGAGGCTCGTCGTACTGCGCCCGAGCCTCCCGGCCGCTCCCATCGGCGGGAGCTGCTAATAGAATTAGCCGTGACCAGCGCTTCTCAGGCGTTCAGGATGCTTCCGGACAGCTCGCTCACTTCGGCTCCGGCCAGTTCGTGCTGCCCAGTTTTCTCGAGGGCCCGGATGTGGTCGCGGAGGACTTCGACAATCTTGTCGGGGGCCTCGGGTAGTTGGTTCTCCAGCCCGAGCAGGTCAAGGCCCTTCTCGCTGGCGACGTCGGCGGGGCTTCGATCAAGGCTCGTTCTCGATGACCGTAGAGTGCGTGCGGACGTGGCTGGCAGATGGCGACCCGCTCCACGTCCTGCAGAAGATCGCCGGACATGGTTCGATCACCACGACCCGGCGCTACGCCCCCCCGACCGCATGTCGCACCACCTCATGGGTGAGTCGCTCTGCACCCGCCCGGCCATCCGCCGGTCGTCACGAGAGGTACCGGTGCCGGCCGGGGGCGACCTCACGGTCAAGCATCGCCGGTGTACTGCGGCGGCCGGAGTCCCCCCGCGAGGGCTCTTGTCGACCACGTCCCCACATGGTCCCTGAACATGCGGAAAGAACCGCATCCAATCCCTCAGATGCGGTCCTTCACCTACGACTCTTGCGAGTCGGGACGACAGGATTTGAACCTGCGACCCCTTGACCCCCAGTCAAGTGCGCTACCAAGCTGCGCCACGTCCCGTTGTCTACTCGTCTGACCTGGGCTTTCCCCCTGGCCGAACGCGCATGAGAACAATACCGCACTCGAGCGGGTGCTCACGAACCACTTGTGATCGTTGACCTCAACCACGATCGAGGTCGATGACCGCCGCCCGCGCCCCGCGCAACCGACTGAGGAGCTTGATGACGGGCGACGAGAAACACGGTCCCGCTGCCGCCTCGCCCCTCGGCGCACTCCGGGTGCTTTACCGCCATGTACGGCACGTCACACCCTGCACTGTCGACGATCCGGATTCGAGTCGGTCGGCTGATCGGCCGAGACCGTGAACGGACGCGATCACGAGGCGCTGCACACGGCGCTTGCGGCGCAGCGTCCGGGGCGGCCGCGGTCACCCGCGTGGCCCCCACGGACCGGCTCCCCCCTCGGCGACACCGCCGCCCCGGCCAGGGAACGACGGAGATCCACCCCTCATGGACACTATGTGTGACCACTCCGTCACCATCGGATCGCGCTGCAGGACGACGATTCATGGCCGGCCCGGATCAGCCGGGACGGTCTGGTCTGCGCCACGCGCCCATCCGAACCTCGTCTCCCATGCCGGGGCATCCGGGAGCGGCCGCTGATCGGCGCGCTGACCGGCATGCGGCCGATCGGTATGCGGGCGCCGGGGGGATTCGGTGATCGGGGGCGTTGTCCGGGGCGACCGGTGACCGGGGCTGCTGTGTCCTCGATCGCCGGACGGGCTGTGTGCGGCCCGTCCGGCGGAGTGGATCACGTGCGCACGGGGCCTACGGGTGGATCAGGACCTGGGACAGGGCTACCCGCCCCGTTCCCGACACGGCGATCTTCACCGTACGGGTCCGGCTGTCCAGGTTCAGGACCGTCGGGCGCAGCGCCTTGCCGCTCACATGGATGGTGCCGTCGTCCGTGATGACGTCGAAGTCCGCCGTCGTGGACGACGAGTTGTTCCAGACCTCGATCTGCCGGATCCGCTTCGTGACGCCCAGGTCGACCTGCCACCAGGCGCCCGCCTCGGACAGCGTGCGGGTGTCCGTGTTGGTGTCGGCGTCGAGGGCGAGCACCGGAGCCGCGGCGCCCTCGGTGGAGGACTGGGTCGCTGTGCCCGTGCGTGCCAGGTCGGTGTGCAGCTGCTCGACCGGGCCGCCGTGGACGCCGGCCCGTGCGGCGACGGCGAGGGCTTCGGCCGGCAGCCGGTCCAGGCCGGTGTGGTTGTCCGTCATCACGGATCCGGTCCCGGCGAGCGCGGGCGCGGCGGTGTCTGTCCAGTTGCCACGGGCCGTGTTCTGGATGCCGTAGTCCGCCCAGTTGGAGACCCACTTGTAGCCGATGCGGGTGATCACGTTGTTCTCGACGGTGATGTGCGAGGACTGCTCGTCGAGATAGATGCCGTTGCCGTCCCGCTCGGTGTTGCCGAAGGCGGAACGGTTGATGTAGTTGCCGGAGACGACCGTGCCGGGCTGGGCGCCCTGGGTGTAGATCGCGCCGCCGTCGTGCTGCTGCCGGGCGACCTCCATGACGTTCGTGATCCGGTTGCCGGTCACCTTGTTGTCGTGCAGCACGGACTGCCGGGCCTCGGGCTGGTTCCAGCCCCAGCCGACCGAGATCCCGGAGTACGGGAGGTGGTCGAGGCTGTTGTGATCGACCGTCAGCTCGGCCTCGTATCCGGCCCAGATGCCGACCGAGTCGGTGTACTCGACACCGGAACGGGTGATCGTGTTGTACGCGATCGCGTTCCGCTCCCCGGCGAGCGACGCCTCGGGCTGCGGTTCGGTGTCGCCCACGTAGACCGCGCCCGAGGACAGGTCGGTGAACGTGGAGCGGGTCAGGGAGCTGTCCTTGGTGCCCGCCTCGAGTATCGCGCCGGCCCCGCCGAGGTGGCTGAACTGCGCGTTCTCGATGGAGATGTGCTGCCCGCCGCGGACGGTGACCGCGGCGGACGGCTTGGTGTAGAAGCGGCCCGCGTGGTCGACGGGCCCGGTGGCGCCGGTCAGGGTGAGACCGGCCTGCATGCCCGCGTAGCCCTCGTCGGTGTCGGGCTGGCGGTACGCCGCATACGCGAAGCCGATCCCGCTGACGGTGACGTCGTGGGCACCGTCGACGACGAGCAGCTGTTCGGTGTGCGGAGTGAGGGCCTGCGCACGGCGCATGTTCTCGCCCTCGCGCGGCAGGTAGGTGACGGTACGCGCCTCGGAGTTCCAGACGAACTCACCCGACTGGTCGAGGAGTTCGGGGGCGTTCTCGAAGAAGGCGACGCCGCTGTAGCGGGTGGAGTCGACCGCCGTGGTGTCCCAGGCGGGTCCGGTGCGGTTGGTGCCACCCGCGGAGTTGGTCCAGCAGGGCTGGGCGAAGGTGAGGAGGTCGCCGCTGACGCCCGCGATCCGGCAGTGGTAGTTGCGCCAGCGGACCCGGATGACGGCCTCGGCGTCGGTGGGCCGCTGCCAGCCGGCGATGCCGGTGGACGTCGCCCCGGTCATGCCGGTCCTGGTGGCATCGCACACGCTCGCCGCACAGGATGTGCCGCGGGCGCGGGTTGCGCGCTTGCCGTCGACGAAGAGCTGGCGCGGGGTGATGCCGGCCGGGACGGCGGCGGTCCAGGTGCCGTCGGCGTTCTGCGCCCAGCCGGTGATGTTCCGGCCGCCGGAGAGGACGGGCCGGGCGCCCGGAGCAGCGGTCCAGGTGACGGTGTGTCCGCCCGTCCCGGAGTCGTCGGCGCCGAGCCGCAGGGGTGCGTCGAGGTGGTACGTACCGCCCTTGAGCAGGACGCGGATGTCACGGCCGGTCTCGGTGCGGGCGCGGTCGCGGGCGCCTTCCGGGGAGCACGGGCGCGCGACCGTACAGGTGGTGCCGTGGCCGTCGGGTGCCGCGTACAGGGTGCGTGCGCCGGGTGCGGCCTGGGCGGTCGGGGCGGCGACGAGGGCGGCCAGGGCCGCCGCGGTGACGGCGGCAGCGGTTCTCCGTATGACGTTCGTCGGATGGTTCACGCGGTCGCCTTCCAGTCGGGGTGGCCGGGCATGGGCGGGTTGACGGCGCCGAAGAGCCAGTCGCGCAGGAACGCGTCGAGGGACGGATCGCCGGTGACCTCGACGGTGTGGGCGATGAACTCCTCGCTGGTGTAGGTCGAGTCCTTGAAACGCCGCACCCACTCCCGCATGACCTTGTCGAACGCCCGCCGGCCGATCTGCAGGGTCAGGGCGTACAGGACGAGTGCGCCGCCGTCGTAGATGTTGGTTCCGCCGAGCGCCTTGGGCAGTCCGGGCGGGCCGTCGGCGGCGCGGATCCTGTCGAGCTTCTCGTACGTGGTCTTCATCTTGTCCGCGAAGACCGACCATCCGCGCTCCTCGCCGTACAGCCCGGCGTAGTACACGGCGGGGCCTTCGTTGAGCCAACGAGCGTGCGTACCGCATCGAGACCACGAGTGTGCTGCACGGCCCGTGGGAGATCCGGGTGCACCGGGTCGAGGCGCCGGAGGGCGTGCTGGTGCGGGAGGGCGGCCATGCGGTGGCGCATGGGGAGCGGCCGTTCGCCTCGTCGGGCCCGGGCTGGGCGCTGGCCCGCACGGCCGACGGTCTGACGAGTGCCGTGGTCGCACTTCACGGCTGGGACACCGAGACCGGCGCGGCGGCGGGCGGGCCCCCGTCGGCCCGGGAAACCGCGGCAGCCGGCGGGACGAGCGCGGGCAGTGAGACTGCGGAGCCCCGGGAGACGGCACACGGATCCGGTGTCGCGCGCGATGTGCAGTCCAATGCGTACGGGCCGCACTCCGCGATCCCGTATCTGCGCGGCAGTCGTCATCCGGGCGGGCGGAGCGTCCATGTCTCCCTGATCGCGCTCTCCCGCGACACGGTGCATCCGCAGGCGCTGCGCACATCGGTGGGAGTGCGTGCCGTCGGCGCGGATGCAGTGGTGCTGACCTTCCTGGACGGCACCACTGTCGAGGTCTGAGCGAGGGGCTCCGGATCAGGGCCTGGTGCCTCTGTCGTCCTCCCGTCGGTGGATGTGCCCGATGAGTTCCTGCGCCAGGGACTTGATGGTGTCGAGGCCGGCCCGCCCCCAGGGACGGGGCACGGTGTCGACGGCACAGACCGCACCCAGCGCGATGCCCGTACGGTCGATGAGCGGCGCCCCCAGATAGGAACGGATCCCTATCTCGTCGACGACCGGATTGCCGGCGAACCTGGGGTAGTCGCAGACGTCCTCCAGGACGAGTGCCTTGCGGCGTGCGACGACATGCGGGCAGTAACCGTGGTCGAGGGCCATGTACCGGCCGCCCCGTCCGGTGCCCGCGGCCGCGGCCCCCAGGTCGGAGCCGGTGTGCGTGCCGGCCGGGGTGTGCAGACCGGCGAAGAACTGCCGGTTCTCGTCGATGAAGTTGACCATCGAGAACGGCACTTCGGTCACCTCGGCCACCCTGTCGGCGAACGCGTCGAAGCTGTCGAAGGAGGCGTCGGCGCGTTCTCCCAGCCCGAGTGTCCGCAGCCGCCGGGTGCGGACGGGGGCGTCGTGGTCGACGGGGGTCAGGAGCAGCCGGCCGGGAGCGGGCCGGCTCTCGGGCGGACTCACGAGTGGGCTCCGAAGCCGGACAGCGGTGCCGGCGCCGCGGTGGCGTTGATGAGGTGCTGGACGAGGGTGACCAGCGCACCGGTGCCCGAGCTGGCGATCCGGGCGTCGCAGAGGACGACGGGCACCTCGGGTCCGAGGTCGAGTGCGGCCCGTACCTCCTCGGGGCCGTAGCGGTAGGAACCGTCGAACTCGTTGACCGCGACGATGAACCCGATACCCCGCCGCTCGAAGAAGTCGACGGCCGGGAAGCACTCCTCCAGTCTGCGGGTGTCGGCGAGCACGACCGCGCCCAGCGCCCCCTGGGAGAGCTCGTCCCACATGAACCAGAAGCGTTCCTGGCCAGGGGTGCCGAACAGATAGAGCACGTGCTGCTCGTCGAGGGTGATGCGGCCGAAGTCCATCGCAACCGTGGTGGCGGTCTTGGACTCGATCCCCTCGAGGCTGTCGGTCGCCGCACTGACCTGGGTCAGCAGCTCTTCCGTGCTCAGCGGTGCGATCTCGCTGACCGCGCCCACGAACGTGGTCTTGCCGACGCCGAAGCCGCCCGCCACCAGGACCTTGAGCGCGACGGGGAAGTACTCCGTGCTCGCGGTCCCGTCACCCCCGGCCGAGCCGCCGAAGCCGTCAGAGCTGTCGTCGTAAGCCATCGAGCACTGCCTCCAGCAGAGATCGGTCGGTGGGCATGTCATGGAAGGCGGGCGGATGCGCGGTGACTGCGCCGCAGTCGACCAGGTCGGAGACGAGCACCTTGGTGACGACCGCGGGCAGCCGCAGGTGCGCGGCGATCTCGGCCACCGAAGTGGGACCGCCGCACAGCCCGAGCGCCACGGAGTGCTCGGGGCCGAGATGCGTCTGCGGGTCCGCTCCGGTGGCCCGCACCAGCGAGAGCAGATCGAGCACGGTCGTCGGACGGGTACGGCCGTTGCTCACGGTGTACGGACGGATGAGACGGCCGGCCGCGTCGTCGAGCAACGGCCCGTCCTGCGGGGCCGACATCCTCACAGCCCCGTGGAGCTCGGTGTCCCGGCCGCTTGCCTCGCCGGGGTCATCAGATACGGCCGGACGCTCTTGACCAGCATGGTCATCTCGTAACCGAGCACCGCGGCGTCCGCCTCACGCCCGGCCAGGACGGCGAGGCAGGTGCCGGATCCGGCGGTGGAGACGAACAGCAGCGTCGAGTCGAGCTCCACCACGACCTGCCGGACCTCTCCGTTGTCGCCGAAGCGCGCCCCGGCGCTGCGGCCGAGCGAGTACAGCCCCGCGGCCAGCGCCGCCATGTGGTCGGCACTGTCGGCGTCCATGCCGTGGAGGGATTTCACCAGCCCGTCGGCGGAGAGCAGGACCGCGCTGCGCGTGTACGGCACTCGCTGTACCAGCCCGCTCAGCAGCCAGTCGAGGTCCGAGACCTGACTGGACGGCATTTCGGTCGCCATGGTGCATCTACTCCTTGAAGGTGTTCGTTTCGAGGGGGTCCAGGTCGAGGTGGTGCGAGTCGGAACGCTGCGGGTCCGGACGCTGCGTGTCGCCGGACGCGGTGGGCCCGCCGACCGGCAGCGGCTCGGCGGACGCGGTGGGCCCGCGGACCGGCAGCGGCTCGAGCGGGGCCGGAGCTTGCCAGGCCGGTGGTGCCGGTGCGTCGGGGATGCCGTCCGGGTCCTGCTCGGTGTCGGCGTCCGCGGCACTGCGGGCCTCGGCGAGCTCGACGCCCCGTCGGAAGGACGCCATCAGGCCGGGGTCGTGGAGGGCTGGTTGTTCGTCTTCGAGGCGTGCGGCAGGTGCCTCCCTGAGCTGCGGAACCAGGTGTTCCTGGTTGGTGCGCCTGGGGAGTTGAGGACGCCCCATCGTGCCGCGCACGACTCCCGTCTCCCGCGGGAGGACCGGAGCCGCGTCGGCCGGGCGCCGGACGCCGGGGCGGGCGTCGGCGGGGGTGGGCCGGTCGACCCGCCCGGCGCGCAGCGGCAGCGGTGGGCCTTCGCCCAGCCGCCGTGTCTGCTGGGGCGGTTGATGCAGCCGCAGCGGCTGGCTGGGCACCTGCGCCTGCCGGTTCGGGGCCGGGACCTGGGGCTGCTGGGCCGGGCTCACGTTCCGCTGCGATGCGGTGTCGTCCTGGGCCGGCGGCCGGTGTACGGGGCCGGGCAGCGGGACCGGGGCGGCGTCGGTGTCGGCCGTCGTGGGTTCGTCCCCGTCGCCCCCGAGCAGGGACTGCGGCAGCACCAGTACGGCCTGGGTGCCGCCGTAGATGTTGCTCTGCAGCCGGACGGCGATGCCGTGTCTGCGGGCCAGCGAGGCGACGACGAACAGCCCGATCCGGCCATCCTGCAGCAGGTGGGCGACGTTGACCTGGTCGGGGTCTGCGAGCAGGGCGTTCATCCGCTTCTGCTCGTTGCCCGGCAGGCCGAGCCCGCGGTCCTCGACCTCCAGGGCGAGCCCGGCGGTCACCTGCTGGGCACGCAGGAGCACCTGGGTGTGCGGGGCGGAGAACACGGTGGCGTTCTCGACGAGTTCCGCCAGCAGATGGATCACATCGGCCACGGCGTGCCCGCGCAGCGTGCCGTCGATCGGCGGCACCAGCTTGACCCGCGGATAGTGCTCGACCTCGGCGATCGCCGAGCGCAGCACCTCGGTCATGGTGACCGGGTTGCTCCACTGCCGCCGCGAGATGGCGCCGCCGAGCACGGCGAGGTTCTCGGCGTGCCGGCGGATGCGGGTGGCGAGATGGTCGACGTGGAAGAGGCCCTTGAGCAGATCGGGGTCCTCGACCTCGTGCTCCAGCTCGTCGAGCAGCTGGATCTCACGGTGTACGAGCGACTGGAGGCGGCGGGCGAGATTGACGAAGACCTCGACCCGCTGTTCCTCGCCCGAGTCGTGGGTGAGCCGGGACGCCGTCACGACTGCGGCCACGGCCGCGTCCTGCGAGCGGCTCAGTTCCTGCGCGAGCAGATCGAAGGCGTCGCTGCCGGGTGGGACGGGCTGCGGGGGCCGCCGTGGGGGCAACGGTTCCCCGCTGCGGAGCTGCTCCACCACCCGCTGCAGTTCGGCCTGCCCGTGGGCGCTGGCACGGCGCAGCGCCAGACACCGTCCGAGGACGGTGGTGGAGACCCGGTTGGCGCCGAGGAACGCGGCGACCACGGCGGCCACGGCCAGGGCCGCGGATCCGCCGAGCGCGATCCAGAGTTCGGTGGTCATCGGGGCGCTCGTGGAGCGGATCGTGAAGATGACGGCTGCGGTGCCGCCCAGTACGACGGCGATGGCCGGCAGCACGGCGGTGCGGAGGATCTGGGGCCTTATGCGGGATTCAGGAGACAGCTGCGCGGCGCGCGGCCTGGCCGGGGCCGAGTGGGCACGGGCCCCCGGCCGGCCGTGCCGCCCACCCTCTCGGCGTTCCGGTCGCGCGTCGGGTGCGCGAAGTTGAGACATCAGCGTCCTCGGTACGTGGGGCACCAGGAATCGGCGTTCATGTGGTGACACCTACGGTCGTCGGTCAGGCTCGGGTCATCGGTCGGACAGGCTCGAAAGAGATGAGCCCACCGTTGATCACCGGCCACACACGGTAGTCGCCGATCGCTGATGTTCGGCGGGCAGTTGTCGAACTTGCCCGCCATCCGTCCTGCTCTGGTATGAGCGCTCGCTCGGACGACCGAATACGCCGCATTGACACGGTCGGCGGACACCCGCCCGGCCGGGCGGATCGGGCCGCCGGGTTCGGCGTCGGGCCCGGGCGTACGCCGGCCGTGCGGGGAGGATCACGGCGGCACCCGGGACAGGCGCCGGCCAGGATGCGCACCGTGCGGGCGCGCGCCTCGTCACCCGTCGACCACGAGAGCTTCCTCGACCGGCGCCACGGGCGGGCTGTCCGAACGCGGGGGCAAACGCCTGGGTTTCGGAGGGTGCGTCAGGCCAGCACGCCCTTGCGCAAGGCGTCCCGCCGGCTGCACGCGTCCCGAGCTGCCACATACATGGGCGAGTGGGACTGACCCGGGCACCGCGGCGGTGAAGGAGTAGGCGAGACCGGACACCACCCGGCGGTTGCGGCCGGGTTCTGTGTCCGGCGGATGTTGCCGCCGCCAGGCACTGAGGCGCGCCTTGCGGGGGCCACACAGCCCTCGGACACCCGGTCCGGCGTCGGACGGCACCGCCCCCACACGACCGGAGTGATCGTGCGGGGCATCGGACCGCCCAGGCCGGACCAGGTGACCGGGGGCGTGAGGGAACCCGCCCACCCACCACGGACCGGTCCCCCGAAGGGCCGTCGCCGAGCGGGAAGCGAAAGCGGGAACCCAGCGCATCCAACACCGTTCGGGATGCGCCCAGAACACATAGGTGGGCGCAGGACTCACTCATGCGCACTGGCTAAGGGCTGTCCCGTAATCCCTGGTGGATCAGCGCGCGGCGTCAGATGCGGTGCATCGCAGGCGGAGGGACGTCCGCATACTGGGCGTATACGGGCGTTCCGACAACGCGGCGAGGTGCCGTAGCTGTCGTCGTGCGCCCGCCAGGGGTTACGGGACAGCCCTTAGGAACGGTCCTGCATGCCCACCGCCACCAACACATCGGGGCGACCTCGAAAGACTCGTCCTGTGACGACAGCACTCGCATGCCCGTACGGACTGCAAGCTGGTTCAGTTGCCGGTGACCGGGTATCGGCTTGTGATCGCGACGCGGTTGAAGGCGTTCATCAGCGTTGACAGCCAGGCGACCGCCGAGACCTGATCTGCGGTGAGCACAGATGCGGCCGCGTTGTAGTCCTCGTCGCCCACGTGCCCTTCCGACACGCGCGTGATCGCCTCAGTCAGGCGTAGGGCCGCGCGGTCGGTCTCGGAGAAGTAATCGGTTTCCGCCCATGCGGGCAGCACTGCGATCCGGTCGGGGTTCTCGCCCTTCTTGAGCGCGTCGCGGGTGTGCATTTTGAGACAGAACGCACAGCCGTTGATCTGGGACGTGCGGATCTTCAAAAGCTCGACCAGGAGCGGATCGAGACCTGCCGCGGTGGTGGCCTCTTCCACTGTCGACGACAACGCGATAAGAGCCTTGTAATTGGTCGGGTGCTGCTTTCCGATGTTGACGCGCTGCTTCTCAGTCTCTGACTCAGTCATGGGTTCCTCCTCTTCGCGTGGCCGGACGCCCCATAGGGGGCAGCCTCCGCCTCGCCTGATCTGATCCATTGTTACTAGTGTCCTGAGTCAGTAATTCGTTTGCAGTACGTGGCGAGTGATTCGAGGATCTGGTCGGCTGTCTTGGTCCAGATGAATGGCTTGGGGTCTTCGTTCCAGGTGGTGATCCAGTTGCGGATGTCCTTCTCCAGGGCCTGGACGGATTTGTGGACGCCGCGGCGTATCTGTTTGGCCGTCAGCTCTGCGAACCATCGCTCTACGAGGTTCAGCCAGGAAGAGCTCGTGGGCGTGAAGTGCATGTGGAATCTGGGATGGGCCAGGAGCCATTTCTTGATGTCGGCGGTCTTGTGGGTCGCGTAGTTGTCGCAGACGAGATGGACCTCGAGGTCGTCGGGGATCTCTTTGTCGAGCTTGGTGAGGAACTTCTTGAACTCCGTCGCGCGGTGGCGGCGGTGGAGGGAGCCGATGACTTTGCCGGATGCGGCGTCGAACGCGGCGAAGAGGGTGGTGGTGCCGGCGCGGACGTAATCGTGGGTGGCCCGCTCCGGCACCCCCGGCATCATCGGCAGGACTGGCTGAGACCGGTCCAGGGCCTGGATCTGCGACTTCTCGTCCACACACAGCACCAACGCCCGTTCAGGCGGGTCGAGATACAGGCCGACGACGTCGTGGACCTTGTCGACGAAGAACGGATCCGTCGACAGCTTGAACGACTCGAAGCGGTGCGGCTGCAGCCCGAAAGCCCGCCACACACGTGAAACCGTCGACTGGGACAGACCCGTCTTCTTCGCCATCGAGCGCGTCGACCAATGCGTGGCGTTCTCCGGCTTCGACTCCAGAGTCCGTGCGATCAGATCCGCGACCTGCTCGTCCAAAACCGTGCGAGGCCGGCCAGGACGCGGCTCGTCCTGCAGACCAGCGAGCCTGTCGACCAGGAAACGCTTCCGCCACTTCGACGCCGTCTCCCGCGTCACACCGATCTCGCCCGCGACTGCCTTCGTCGAGACCGGAAACCCGTCCTCACCCACCGCTTCACACGCCAGGATCAAGCGGGCTCGAAGAGCCATGTCCTGGGCACCCTTGCGCCGCCGCACCCACCGCTCCAACTCCCCGCGTTCCGCAGCAGTTAGATCCAACGGCACAAGCTTCGGTCCCGGACGAGTCATCCCCAAACCATAGACGAATTATTGACTCAGGACACTAGCGATGGTGATGCGCAATGGGAATTGCGACTTAAGGCTTCTCGTCGCGCTTTTGTTCGCGTCTGGCGCCGGCCCGGGCCCGGTCCCAGCGGGTGTGCGCGGGGCAGCTTTCGGCTGGCCTCCGGCATGCGGTCAGGAGTGGAACTCCTCCATGGACCAGCAGCCCTGGTGGTCGGCGAGCTTGAGGATGGCATCGGCGTCGTCGGCCGGGGGGCGTATCCCTTCGGCTTTGATCCGACACCTGAGCGCCTGGCCCTGCCCTCCGGTCTTCTCGACAATCCGGTCCCAACTCCTGGTGACTGCCGCGTCGGCGGGTCCCAAGTCCAGGCAGGTGACGTAGGGGTTGAAGGCGAAGGGCGCCAGGTCCAGTCCGAGAATGTCGGCGGCCACGTTATGGCCGGCGAGTTTACCCATCGTGATGGCGTGCCGGCAGCTCTGGATCACCGTGTGTCCCCCATCGGCGACAGCCGCTGCTGTGTCACCCGTCGCGAACACCTCGGGCGCTCCGAGAACGCGCAGGAACTCATCCACCCGCAGTCGCCCACTCCGGACGCGCTCGCTGGGGATGCACTGGGTAAGCGGGCTGGCGGCCATGCCGGCCGTCCAGATCACGGTGGAGGACGGGATGAGTTCGCCGTCGGAGAGCTCGACCTCGCTGTCGGTGACCAGCTCAACCGCCTTGCCCAGGCGCATTTCGACGCCGAGATCACTCAGGACCGAGCTGATGTGCGGGTGCGGATCCCCGCCGAGTTCGGGGCCCAGCACGTCGGCGCGCTCCACCAGGACGACACATGCGTCATCAGCGTCACCAGCCAGTTCCCGCAGTCGGGTGACCAGTTCCGTGGCCATTTCGAGGCCCGTGAAGCCTGCTCCGATGACGACTGCGGTGAAGCGACCAGCCATCGCCGGGCGCTGCGGCAGGCGTTGCACATGGTGGTCGAGGGCCGCGGCGGCATCCTGGGTGTCCACGTCGAAAATCCACTCGGAGCCGGGGATCGCCGGGCGCACGAGCTGGCTACCGGCGGCCAGCACCAAACGGTCATAGCCCAGTATCATGTTCCGGCCGCTTCGGACGAGCGCGTTTACCGTCCGGGTACTGGTGTCGATGCCGGTGACGGTCGCAGCGATCCGCCTCACCCCGATCGGGCCGAGCACCCTGTCCAGCGCCACGCGCATCACCTGCGGGGCGGCCTCGTAAAGCCGCGGACGGATCACCAGGTCGTCACCGCTGCTGACCACCGTCACCTTTAGTTGCGACTGCGGCACGCCGTGGGCGCGTGCTGCGCGTACGGCGGCGGCGGCTGTCCACACACCGGCGAACCCACCACCAATGATCAGGATGTTCTTCATCTGGATTAATCTCCGGAAAGCTGCGGTCATGCCGCGCGGGAAGAGGATTAGTCGCGCCAAGGTGCCGGGCGAACGTGTCACGCCACGGTGGGACCGTGTGCGTCGGTCTCGGCCTGCACGTCGGCGAGAGTCCGCCCGGCCAGCGCCTTCCGCCAGGCCACTTTGCCTCGCCTCATGGCGGTCGCCGTCCCGACGGACCATGACGCGCAGGGTTTCTCGACGGTGCCCGCGCGGCTGTAGAGCACGGGACCGATCTGGACTGCAGCGGCCTTCACGACGGTGGGGGTGTCTCCTTGCACATGTACGGTCGGTACGACCTCGCGAGGCTGCGCGTGCCCGGACAGGCGCCCGATGAAGGGGCAGTCGAGGCGGTCCAGGAGGGACGGGGCCCGGCCGAGCGCACAACTCCGGCTTCCGCTGTGCGACTGCCGGCGGCTGACGCGAAGCGCGGCAATTCACGAAACAATAGGAGCATATACTCTTATTTGCTTGCGAGCAAGGAGCAGTTCCTCCCGAAGCTGTCGCGACTTGGCGACGCCGAGTCGCCCGGGCCTGGCCCCCATCGCGGCGTCCCGAAAGGTGGCCGCGCCCATTCCTCACATGGCCGTCAACCGGTCGCCCTGCGGTCTCTCCGCGCGCAGCCGTCAGCGGGCCCCTGGGTACGAACGCGCGGTCGCTCGCGCGGCCAGGGTGCATCCTCGTACGTTCAGCGGCGGCGTCCGGTCAACTCGATTCGCGCTGGTTCCGACCGCGCTGGGGACCACCCTGGGCGCGGCCCAGGATGCCGCGGCCGCAACCGGCCTGGGCACGGAGCCGCCTTCCCAGCAGTTGGCGTTCGTAGCGGCACTTTCCGGATGCCCGTCCGGCGAGGACTGGAGACGACGCAGCAGCCACCGTGCCGGTCCCCCGCCCTGATCAGCGCACGCGGATACCGGAGCGGAAGACTGCCTGTACGTCCAGGACGGCTGCAGGGTCATGCTCGACGTCGCCGTTGACGACCAGGATGTCGGCGTCGGCACCGGGGGTGATCCGGCCCTTGCGGCCCTCTACACGGCACAGGCGGGCTGCCAGGCTGGTCATGGAGATCAGCGCGTCCAGCGGCGCGACGCCCAGCCGGGCCAGGTCGGCCACGCCGTGGGGGAGGACGTTGTGCGGCTTCCAGGGCCCGATACCGGCGTCCGATCCGATGACGACGTTGGCGCCGTACTTGTGCAAGTTGCTGTAGGTGTCCAAGACGCCATTGACATGTGCGGCCATTGCATGTGCAGCCATGCCCTGGGGCGCTCGCACGGCTTCGCCGGGGTCCATGCCCAGCGTCAGGCTGACGAAGGTTCCCTTTCTCACGATGGCGTCGATGAGGTCGGGCTCGGAGGCGATGCCATCAGCAGTGAGGAAGGAGACGTGCTCCAGGCTGTCGACGCCCGCTTCGGCGGCGTCCCTGATGGCTTGGATGCCATGGGCGTGAGCGGCCACCGGCAGTCCGAGGCGGTGCGCTTCGTCCACAACGACACGCAGGTCCTCCAAGCCGTACTGCGACGCGTGCGGCGGCACGGAACCGGGTGTCATGTGGCCGCCGCTCGCCATGATCTTGATGACGGCACAGCCGCGGGTGTGATGCTCGCGGACAGCGGCACGCAGCGCTTCGGCGCCTTCGACCTCGCCGCCGAGGAAGTGGCAGTGGCCGCCCGGCGTGGTCAGCGGGGGGCCGGCAGCGAGGATCTCCGGACCCTGCTCCGGGTGCTCGGCCATCTCCTCCACGAGGGCCAGCGAGAGGTAGCCGCGGTCGCCGAGGTCGCGCACGGTGGTGATGCCGGCCAGCAGAGCGGACCGGGCCGCGGCCCGCATGTGCGCCAAGAGTTCGCTGTCGGAGGCAGCGGCCAAGGAGGTCACGGGGTCCGAGCCGGCGTCGAAGGCAAGGTGGACGTGGGTGTCGATGAGGCCGGGCAGCAGACAGGCCGAGCGGCCGAGGTCGATGACCTCGCTGCCATCGGCGGGCAGCGCGCCGGTGCGGTCCACGCGCACGATGCGGCCGCCCGAGACGTGCACGGTGGCGGGACCCGACAGGCTGAATCCGTCGAACATCGAACCGGCGTGTATGGCAAGGGAATTCATCGGTATGTCTCCGATCGGAAAGTGTGTGTCACGCGGAGATTCGCTCCGTGAGTCGAATCCCCGCGCCTTCGAAAAGATGACCGGCCGGCGTCAGCCCGTCCGGCCGTCAACACCCCGACGCTTTGGGGCGCGACGAGGCCGCGGGGCAAACATGGCCTTCCGGGTCAGCTCACCTGGCCGCGGGCGGCGAGGTCCTGCAGGCGGGCAGCCGTGCCGTCACGACGGGCACGCCACAGCCCGTACTTGGCCAGCAGGCCATTCGAGACCGTCAGGAGAGTCTTGTACGGTGGCGCGGCCAGCCCCTTGGACGTGTGAGGGGCGTAGCGGGCGCCTTCATCGGTGACGGTCAGCCATCCGGTGAACGTCCGCATGCCCAGCCCGACGCACTGAGGCCGGAAGGCGTGGGCGAGGAACCCGGCTCTGCGCCCGCCCGGCGGCAACAGGGCGGGGGGCACATCGAGGTGCAGGCCCGCGTCGTCGTGTCCGGTGACCGCCACCGGGACAATCACAGGGAAGCCGTCGGCGCCCCGGAAGGCCAGCAGCCGGTGCGGCAACCCACCGATCTGCCGCGCGACCGCGGAGAGGTCGACGCGTGGGCCCGTACCGTTCTTCGGCGGCTTCTGCTCGGCCGGTTCTTCAGACCAGGCGGTGCCCGTGACCGTCATCGCTCCGCGGGCCGCCAGATCGGGCCAGACGGCGACGCGCTCGACTTCGACGTCGACGAAGACGCGCTCCTGGTGGTACTCGCGCAGCAGCCAGTCCCATACGGGCCCGCGCTTGGTCTCCCCGAGGAAGGGTTCCGAGGCCCGCATCAGTTCCGCCAGGCGCTCCGGTGACGGGCGCAGATCAACCGACGCGGTGCCCTGCGCGAGGACATACGAGCTATTTGCGGCGAAGCCGTGATCACGCGTGTGATAAGCGAGTGAGACGTGCGGGTCCCGCAGAATGCGCTCCAGTTTCTTCTGGAAGCCGAGCGAGGTGGTGAAGCCGACACGGCCCGCCTCCCGGTCTGCGAGGCCCACCGGCGAGACGCTGGTAACCACGGCACCGCCGGCCGGGGTGACATAGGCGGCCGCGACGGTGAGGTCGCCCCTGATCACGGCGTCCGCCGCGTCCGGCCACCGGACGCGGGCGGACGTCATGAGCCGATCCCCCGCAGGATCCGCAGGTCGTCCGTGGCCTGCAGACGCATGGCGGCAAGCAGCGGGCGCACCGGATCAGGCAGGCCCGCGAGCACCAATTCCACCTCCGCGGGTGTGCCCGCCTCGTCGAGGAAACCGACCATCAGGTGTCCGGCCACAGGCGGCGTGGTCGCGATCACCCGCTGCGCGAAGTCCTGCCATTCCGCGGGACTGATGTGGTCGCGGAGCGCGGGGAAGAGGAGTGGCTCTTCATGGGCCAGGTGAGCGTGCACCGTGTCGCGCACCGCGACGGCCGCGTCCCGCAGTGCGACCCTGAGGCCGTCCGCCGCGCCCCCGCCGAGGCCTGTGCCGGCGGCCTCACCGGCCCCGTCCTCGACCTCGTCGGCGCTCAGATTCACCGCGGCCAGAAGGTCGAGCGCCGCGTCCAGCCGCTCGTGCTCCTCACTCAGTGCGCCGAGCTCGTGCTCCGTGGCCGGCGCCGCCGCAACGATCCGCGGCCACAGGTCGTCGTCCTCGGTCTCGTGGTGATGGCGCAGGTTCACGACGAGGAAGTCTCGCAGCTGTGCCAGCGCGCCGAGCGGCACCGAGGGGCGGACGGCCGCTTCGGCCAGCAAGGTGGTGGCAACGCGGTGGACCTGATGGGCAAGGCGGGTCTCAATGACCGCAACAGATTCGTTAGAAGTATCTATAGTCATAATATTGAACATATTCATTAAAGTCTCCTATTGTCAATGGTCACTCCCCGTGCGGAAGGTAAAATGCGCGGGTGACCACCCGGAAGTACCACTCCCCCCGCCGCACCGACTCGGCCGCCGCAACGCGTGAGGCCGTCCTGAGCAGCGCGCACGCGCTCTTCCTGGCCAAGGGGTATCCCGGGGTCACCATCGGGGAGATCGCGGAGGCAGCGAGGGTCGCCGTCCCGACCGTGTACACCAGCGTGGGAAACAAGCCGAGCATCCTGACGGCCCTGCTGGAGCCGGCCCTCACCGACCCGGCCATCGCGGACAACCTCGCTGCCATCGAGACCAGCGACGACCCGCGCACCGTGATCGAGCTGACCGCCGAGGGCACCCGGCTCACCCACGAACGCCACTGGGACCTCGTGTACGGGCTCTTCTACCGAAACCCCCCGGGGGAACCCGCCGTCAAAGCGGTCCTGGACAGGGGGGCCGACGACTATGTCCAAGCCCTCACCCGCGTGGCCGACCGCCTCGTGACGCTCGACGCGCTCCGCGCCGACGCCCCTCGCGCGGAGGCCGTCGATGTGCTCTGGTTCCACCTTGGCCCACATGCCTGGATGACACTCGTCGGCGAACGCGCCTGGCCGTTTGACCGCGCCCAGGCCTGGATCGCCCGCTCCGCCTGCCAGGCACTGCTGAAGGACTATCACTAGGGCCAATACCGGTGATTCAGGTAGCTTTCCGGCGTCTGCTGGTGGGTTTGGCGGGTGGGACCAGTGTGATTGCCGTGGTACGGACCTTGCGCAGCGCCAGGTTGTAGCACGTGTCGGCGAGAGCCGTCCGCGTCGGGCCATGTCGTCACGACAGGGCTTACCGACATGCCAATAGGAGCATATGCTCTCATTTTCGGAATGTCAAGAGGGTAGGTCTGGCGATGCGCGTGCCCTGTTCCGCCGGTTCCAAGGCCGCCCGCTCGGCCTCGGTGAACACCATGGCCTCACGCCGGGTCGCGATCAGGTTGAGACGTACGGGGGTTCCTCCGGCACGTGTGGCGTCCTTGGCGTGCACGTCGGCGTAGAAGCCGCAGCCGTTCGCTCCGGCCGGCCCGGATCTTCACCAGTTCCCGCGTCGCGGCCGACAGCGTCGACTCCGTGATGACCTTGCCTGTTCAGGCTGCACAGCAAGCCCCGGCCGTCGACGCCCGATCTCACACAGGGTCGACGACTCCCCCATACGCCCGCCCCAGGAATCAGCCGCAGCAACGGGGCGACCGGCGTCAGCCCTCAGTACGCCAGAAGCGTCGCGCCTACTCGACCCCACCGCTGAGCCAGTGCCTGCGAAGACTTCGCCCACCGGGACCACCGCACCAACGTCGCCCGTTCTTCCTCGGACAACACCAGCTCGGCCATCGGCCGCCCCATCTTCGCCATGGAAGCAGTCCACTCAGTCAACGAATTCCCGGCGCAGGACACCAGGTGATCGGCGGGACGGTGGGCAGGAACCCCGCAATGTCGCTGGGGGGTGCGGTCACTGGCACGCCGGCGCGCGCCGCTCCTGATCACATGCCCTCTGCTGAACCCGGAGTGGTTCGCGCGGCCGATCGAGTGGGGTCGGCTGGTGCAACCACAGCCGTCTCCATGGTGAACTCGGTCGCCAACTGAGGTCACCTGGCGGTGACAAGTCTGAGGAGCAGCAGCGCAATGTCGTCCGTCCGGGGGGCGGTCTGCCGTGCGTGGTCGATGAGGTGCGTGGCGAGTTGGTCCATGGGCTGGAGCGGGGTGCGGGCGAGCTGGGTGGCGAGCCCGGCCATGGCGTCGTCCAGGTCGACCCCGGGGGTCTCGATGAGTCCGTCGGTATACAGGGCGAGGACGGTGCCGGGTTCCAGCGGGATCTCGGTGGTGGGATAATCCGCGTCGGGGTCGATGCCGAGCAGCAGGCCCGGCGGCACGTGGAGGACCTCCGTGTGCCCGTCCGGGTGGCGCAGGATCGGCGGGGGATGGCCGGCGGTGGCCAGGACGGCGCGGCAGCGTGCGAGATCGAGCTTGGCGTACAGGCAGCTGATGAAGCGGCCCGGGTCCAGGTCGACCAGTTGGCGGTTGGCCAGCTCGAGGGCCTGCGCCGGCGTGGCCCCGGTGGCTGCGTGGGTGCGCATGGCGGGACGGGCCCGGCCCATGAGTGCGGCGGCGGTGGCGTTGTGGCCCTGGACGTCGCCGATGACTGCAGCCGCGGTGGTGTCGTCCACCCGAACCAGGTCGTAGAAGTCGCCGCCGATCTCCATGCCGCGCACGCCGGGCAGATAGCGGGCGGCCGCATCCAGTCCGGGAAGGTCCGGCAGCGAGTCGGGGAGCATGGCTGCCTGCAGAGTCTGCGCAAGCTCCTGGGCGGTGTCGTACAGGCGGGCCCGGTCCAGCGCCTGCGCGACCAGTCCGGCGAGTGCGGTCAGGATGGTCCGCTGGTTGCCGGAGAAGGGGTGGGGCCGGTCGAAGGCGAGCACGCACAGGCCCACCGGGCGCCCGGAGGTGATCAGCGGCAGATGGGCCCAGGCGTGAAGTCCGTCCTGGCGAGGGGCGAGCGGGTAGGCGCGGACCATCTCCTCGAAGGTGGCGAAGAAGTTCGGTACGCCCGCGGCGAAGGTGCCGACCGCGGCCGGGGAGGTCAGAGTCGCTCCGTCGAAGAGCTCCAGGGGCTGGGGGTTGTAGCCACGGCAGCCGATGAGGCGCAGCATGCCTTCCTGGACCGAGAACAGAGCCAGGGTCCGGGCGTGAAAGGCAGGAAGCATCTCGTCCGCGACCAGGTCGACCACGTCCCCGACTCCGGCGGCCTCGGAGAGGGTGGCGGCAAGGTGCAGCACCTGGTAGAGCTGGCCCAGGGGGATCGGCTCGCCCCGGGGCGTCCTCGTCCCGGCGGGCACTGCGCTCGAGGTGTGGTCGGGGTCCGTCGGCGAAATACGGGTGCTCACTCCGAAGGCATCGGGGTAGAGCTCGAATGCGAGCCAGCGGTTCGGCGGGATCATGGCGGTGAAGGACACGGGCTGCCGGCTGACCACGGCAGCGCGGAAGCGGTCCTCGAAGGCCGGGTCGGTGGACCAGGGCAGGGCCTGCCAGGGGTGCTTACCGAGCAGATCGCGGATGCTGCCGCCGAGCAGGTCGGCGGCAGTGGCGCTGAGGTAGGTGAATCTGCCCTCGAGGTCGAGGGAGCAGTTGCCCTCCGGCAGGCGTTCGGCGAAGTCCGCTGCGGCCAGTGCCTCGGCCGGATCCCACTCCCGGGTGGGTGGCCGGGGCAGTGTGCGCGGCAGCGCCCCCGGAGTGACCGGCCGGCCGGCCTCGGCGGCATCCCGCAGGAACCGGCCCAGACGTCGGCAGGCGAGGCCGACCCGTTCAGGGCCTGGGCTGGCAAGTTCGCCAGTTTCGCAGCAGGGCCAGAACAGCAGCAGCGTTCCCCAGGTGGTGGTGCCGGTCAGGATCGGCGCCGCGGCCACCGCGAAGTGGTACGGCAGGGCGATCGCCGTACGCGGGTAACGTCGGGCGAGCTCCTGATGCTCGCTGAGCCACAGGAGCCGTCGCTCGCGCACCGCCACGGCCACCGGATCGAGACTGGCCAGCCCCACCCCCAGCCAGGGCGCGAGATACTCCGCCGGCATGCCAGTAATCACCTCGAGCCGCAGCGCCTGCCCATCGGGCGCCAGCAGGAAGACCGCTCCCGCGTGCGCGCCCGTGTCGCACACAGCGAGATCCAGCAGCCGGTCCAGCTCCGCTCGGCGTGCCGACCCGGAGGCGCCGGGCGCGGGAGATCCGGATGGCTGTGCTGCGCCGTCGGCCATAGCGCGCATGCCACAATCGTACGTCCGGGCCAGGCCACCCACCTGGGAGCCGGGTCTGCCGCTCCTTCGGGGTGCCGCCACGCCGTAGCGTCGACTACAGCCAAGCAGTCCCTGGCGGGCCGGTCACAGGGCGCCGGTGAAGTCGCCGGCCTCGCAGGGGCGGCAGGAGAGTTCATGGGCGACGTCAACGATCGCCGAGACCATCTCCTGGAACGCCGGTTCCGCACGCGTAGCGCTGGGGGGCGATGCCGGTGAACGGGGCGGACGAGGGCGAGCGCGCGGCGCAGTGCGACGACGCCGTCTTCGTCGTGGCGGGCGACGCGCCGGAATCGGGTCCACTCGCAGGTGACGGCAACCCCGAGACGGTACCGGTTGTCACCGGCGTCCTGGGCCCGGGGGAAGCAGGCGGTGGCATCGCGGTCCTTACCGAGCCAGGAGCGGGCGCCGGGTTGCAAGCAGCCATATACGAGCATATGCTCGTATATGTTCTGCCGGAGATGTCGCTTATTGGCGGGACGGAAGCGCGCGCACCATCCGGCGCTGCGCCGGACCCCGAAGGAGACCAAACATGCAGCAGTACTACCCGTGGTGGCTGGACAACCTGGCCGACGATGTCACCCTGGAGGCTCCGGCGATGCAGGGCACCGCGCGGGGCGCGGAAGCCGTTCGAGCCATCGTGATCAAGGCGAAGGCACTTTACGAGTTCCAGGATTTCCACTTCACCGGCGACTACGGCGACAAGGGATTTCTCGAGGAGTACGATGCCGCGGTCGACGGACTGCCCCTCCATGTCGTCGTCACCGTCGCCCGCAACGACGCCGGGCAGGCCCAGCACCTCACGGTCAACCACCGGCCCCGCAACTCCCTGCTGCACTTCTCCCGCCAGTTGCGCAAGGAATTCGCCGGCACCCCCATCGCTGAGCACTTCCTCGCCGACGAGTCCTGACGCTCCCGGATCCACCGAAGGCACACTCCGGCTCCGGTGGATCCTGGCCAAGGGCGCGCAGATCTTTGACCCGTGGCCTTCCGCTCGGTGGTTCGTCGGTCCGACATGGGTACGTTGGAAGGGCAACGGGCCATGTTGTCAGCCGAGTTCGGGGCGATTCTGCCGCATCTGGACGAGCGGTAGCGTCGTCTGTTGATAGGGGCGGAGGCCCGGTCGCTCGGCCACGGCGGGATGAGGGCGGTCGCCCGTGCCGTCGATGTCCGTGAGGCCACTGTGTCGCTCGCGGTGCGGGAACTCGACTCCGGAAAGGCGCCGTTGGGGCGGGTCCGCCGGCCCGGCGGTGGCCGCAAACACGTCGTCGACCTGGGCCCTGCACTGCGGGTTGCGCTGCTCGCCCTGGTCGAGCCGGACGTCCGCGGGGATCCCATGTCTCCGCCGCGCTGGACCACCAAGTCCACTCACAAGCTCGCTGAGGGGCTGACTCGCCAGGACCACAGAATCTCCGCGGACACGGTGGGCACAGTCACCGCTCACCCGCAAGATCAAGGTCGCGCCCACCCTGACCCTGAGCAACGTCCGTTGCCTCGCTGCGGCGCCAGGGGTGTGCGATCGGGGCAGCCACGGCCCGCCACCAGGGATCGAGGGGAAGCGTTCCCGCGGGCTCGAAGGGCTCGCCCGGCTGCGGGAATGCGGCCGGTTGCTCGGCTTCCTCGGCGGCGTCCTTGGTCCACTCGCCGGGCTCTGCCCACGGGTGCATGGAGAGGGTGAAGGTGCCCCAGTGGATGGGCATCATGACGCCGTGCGGCTTGCCCCCTTGCAGGTCAAGGTGCGCCTGGATCCCCTGAGCGGGCGTCATGTGGATGTCGGGCCACCCACCGGGGAGTGGGGTACAGTCCGTGTGGTTCTTGGGCCAGTACTCGGAATACGCCCCGATCTGGATCATCGTGGCGTCGAACGGGCCGTGCTCGGCGCCGATGTCCTTGAAACCGGGGAAGTATCCGGTGTCCCCGGAGTGGTAGATCCGGTGCTCGGGGCCGGCGACGACCCACGATGCCCAGAGCGTGTGCTGCTGGTTGCGCAGGCCTCGCCCGCAGAAGTGCCGGGCCGGGGTCGCCGTGAGGCTGATACCGGCGATGTCCGTGGTCTCGTTCCAGTCGAGCTCACGCGTCCGGTCGGGCGACACGCCCCAGCGCTCCAGGTGGGCCCCGACACCGAGCGGCACCGCGAAGACCGTGTCCGTCCCGGCGAGGGCGCGGATCGTCGGCAGGTCGAGGTGGTCGTAATGATCGTGGGAGATCACGACGGCGTCCAGCGGGCCGAGCGTCGCGAGCGGCAGGGGCACCGGATGCAGCCGCTTGGGCCCGGCGAACGCAAAGGGCGAGCAGCGCTCACCCCACACCGGGTCGAAGAGCACCCGGCGGCCGTCGATCTCGGCGAGTACGCTCGAATGCCCCATCCAGGTGAGCCGCAGCCCCGTGGCGGGCGGGGCTGCGAGGTCTGCGAGGGTGGTCGCGTGGACGGGTACGGGGCCTCTCGGCGACCTGCGTACCCGCTCCTCCTTGCGAAAATAGACCTTCGCGAACTCAAGGGTGGAGCCGGAAGGCCTGGTCCGCGCCCCCACCGGGTTGCGGAACACCCCGTCGGCGAAATTGGGCGAGTTCCTGATGCGCTCCATGCGCGCGCCGTCCGGGTCGGCGCCGAATGCGGCGGGTCGCAGCGAACGCAGCCTGCTGCGGAGCGGATGCAAGGAGTCAGCGCCGGTCACAACATCTCCTGAGGGAGTCGGTGTCGTTTCATTATGAGCAGGGGGTACGACAGTGCGCGTACGCGACGGCCAATGGTGACGGCCGCGCCCGGCCGCGTCAGCCACGCGGCTGCCCGTACGCATGCTCGACATGCAGCCGCAGCAGGATCCGGCGGTCGTGGACCATCGCGCTGCGGAAGTCGTCCCAGTCGGGGTGCTCGCCCTGCAGGTCGCGATAGAGCCTGACCAGCTCCTCGACGGTGGCGTCATCGGGATCGGCGGCGACCGGCGACAGCTCCGCCGTACCGTCCGCGACCGTCCAGGCCCAGCGGTCCTTGCTGGTGACGTGGTAGCTCGCCCTCGGGTCGCGCCGCAGATTCCGCGTCTTCGCCCGGTCCTCGGTGATCGAGACGCGGATGACGTGCTCCTCGGGGCTGTAGAAGTGCATGACATTGGACAGCTGGGGGCGGCCGTCCCGCTTCAGCGTCACGAGCACCCCGCCCGCCTCCTCTGCGATCAGCCGAAGGAGGTCTTCCTGCTGTGCGTCGAATCCCGTCATGCCGAATCCAACGTCCGTGACCGTCGCAGGATTCCGCGTTCGGCCACTCGCTCGTGTCACATCCGTCGCACCCGTCCGTCGTACCCGCGGCGGAAGCCGGCCGCCCCGGATGGGAAGGCTCGCCGGCACCGGTCGGCCGGGGCCGCATTGACAGGGGCTCCACACCCTCCCGATACTGACTGACGATTCAGTAAATCGAACGGTCGACCGGGGGAGGCGGCGCATCCGGGCAGCCGGGCACCGCCGCGGCGGCCGATCCGCCGTCCGCCGCCCTGCCCGTCCGCACCCCGCCCCGGCTCCGACTGCTCCGGGGCCCGCCCCGACCCCGCCACCGAGGAGCTGCCCCGATGACGACACCGACGACGCCGATGATGTCCGCGAACGCCCTGCCGGATCCGCTGATCTCGCTGACCTGGACGGACCACGTCACCGGACGCCGGGGCCACCTGGTCGTCGACCGCCTGGTACGCGGGGTGTCGAGCGGCGGGCTGCGGATGCGGCCGGGCTGCACGCTCGACGAGGTGGCCGGTCTCGCCCGGGGCATGACGATGAAGGAGGCCCTGCACTTCGACGCCGACGACGCGCAGGCCCGCTACATACCGCTCGGAGGCGCCAAGGGCGGCATCGACTGCGACCCGCGCGACCCGGAGGCGTACGGCGTTCTGGTGCGTTACCTGCGGGCCGTGCGCCCGTACATCGAGAACGTCTGGACGACCGGCGAGGACCTCGGACTCACCCAGGACATCGTCGACCGGGCGGCCGCCGAGGCCGGGCTCGTCTCCTCGATCCAGGCGGTCTATCCGCTGCTCGACGACGAGGCGACCGCGCGGCGGCGGCTCGCCGACGCGTTCGCCGTCGAGGTGGACGGCATCGGGCTCGACGAGCTGGTCGGCGGCTGCGGGGTCGCCGAGGCGACGCTCGCCGCGCTGGACCGGGCGGGCGTCGCACACCCGCAGGCGCGGGTCGCCGTACAGGGTCTCGGCACGATGGGCGGGGCGACTGCGCGCTTCCTCGCCCGGGCCGGACTGAAGGTCGTCGCCATCGCCGACATCAAGGGGACGATCGCCAACCCGGCGGGGCTCGATGTCGAGGCGCTGCTCGCCACCCGTGACACGTACGGCACGGTGGACCGCGGTTCGCTGAGGGACGGGGACCGGGAACTGCCCGCCGACGCATGGCTGTCCCAGGAGGCGGAGGTGCTCGTACCGGCAGCCGTCTCGTACGCCATCGATGCCACGAACCAGGCCCGGATCACGGCCCGTTGGATCGTCGAGGCGGCGAACATGCCGGTGCTGCCCGAGGCCGAGGCGCTGCTCGCCGAGCGAGGGATCACCGTACTGCCCGATGTGGTCGTCAACTCCGGTACGAACGCCTGGTGGTGGTGGACGCTGTTCGGCGACATCGGCGCCGACGCCGACGAGGCCTTCGGGCACACCCGCCGCGCGATGCGCGCCCTGATCGGCCGGATGCTGGCCCGCGCCGAGGCCGACGGCTCCACTCCGCGGGCGGCGGCCCATGCTCTCGTCGCCGAGCGACTGCCGGTGATGGCCGAGCGGTTCGGCTGGTACCGGTGATCCGGCCCCGGCACTGAGCGCGTCCTGCCGGTCGGCCCGCCCACCGCCGAGGCCCGGCAGGCCGCCCAACTCCCGCTGCTCCCAGGGCAGTACGGCGAATAGGTGCCATGGCAGCTTCCCGCCGGCGCCGGTCACCATGGTTACGCCATGCTCCTGACAGTCTCACCTCACCACCCCCTGAGAACACACGAGTTCACGAGGTGAGAATGAGACGGACCAGATGGGCGGCGGCCTGCGCCACAGCGCTCGCCGCCGCCCTTGCCGGTGGAACACTCACTGCCGCCGCCGACCCGCACGCCCCCGCGTTCGCCGACCCGGCCGCGGGTGGGGCATCGCGTACCGTCACCCTGTTGACCGGTGACGTGGTGACCTACTCCGGCAGCGGGGACACCGTACAGATCAGCGGCATCGTGCCGGGATCCGGCCGCGAGGGCATGGGCTTCACCCGGTTCCGGGCGGGCGGCCACGAGTACGCGGTGCCGATCGACGCCGTCGGACAGATCTCCCAGGGCCGGGTGGACCAGCGGCTGTTCGACGTGACGGAGCTGGTCGCCTCGGGATACGCGGACAGCAGCACCGACACGCTCCGGATTCTGGTCGACGGCGCCACACCGTCCGCCGACAGTCCCGACGCGCCGAAGGGCGCCCGCGTCGCCGCAGCCTTCCGGTCCACCGGGACCACGGCACTGACCGTGCCCAAGAAGTCGGCCGGCGCCGTGTGGAGGCAGCTCGGCACCGCATCCCGGGCCCGTACCGAAGGCATCGGGAAGGTCTGGCTGGACGGGAGGGTACGGGCGACACTCGACACGTCCGTCCCCCAGATCGGGGCGGACAAGGCACACCGGGCCGGGATCACCGGGAAGGGCACCAGAGTCGCGGTCCTCGACACCGGCTACGACCGCGGCCATCCCGATCTGAAGGATGCCGTCACCGCTTCGCAGAACTTCACCGAGGACAGCGACGTCCAGGACCGGCAGGGTCACGGCACCCACGTGTCGTCGATCATCGCCGGTTCCGGTGCGGCCTCCGACGGCCGGTACGCGGGCGTCGCCCCGGGAGCGGAGCTCATCGAGGGCAAGGTCCTCGACAACGACGGCTACGGCTACGACTCCTGGATCCTCGCGGGTATGCAGTGGGCCGTCGACCAGGACGCCAGGGTCGTCAACATGAGCCTCGGCTCGAACCGGGCCTCCGACGGGACCGACCCGTTGTCCGCCGCGGTCGACGAGCTCTCCGCCGAGCACGGCACGCTCTTCGTGATCGCTGCGGGCAACACCGGCGACGAGACGATCAGCGCGCCCGGCGCCGCCGATGCCGCCCTGACAGTCGGCTCGGTCACCAAGTCCGGTGAGATGTCGTCGTTCTCCTCGCGCGGACCGCGCAAGGCGAGGCCCGCCGTCAAGCCGGAGATCTCCGCACCGGGCAGCGCCATCGTGGCCGCCCGCGCCGCCGGCACCCTGGACGACGCCGCCGTCACCGATCAGTACGCCTCGCTCTCCGGTACGTCGATGGCGAGCCCGCATGTCGCGGGAGCCGCAGCCCTGCTGGCCCAGCGTCACCCCGACTGGTCGGGGGCGCAGCTGAAGTCCGCGTTGGTCGGCAGCGCGGCACCCGTCGCAGGGGCCACGGTCGCCGACACGGGAGCCGGTCTCACCGACGTACCGGCGGCGCTGGCGGCGAAGGTGGTCGCCGAACCTGCCACGCTGGCCGCCCACACCGCCTACCCGAACACCGCCGCCGCACCGCAGAGCCACCGGGTGACGTGGACGAACACCACGGACAAGCCCGTGAAACTGCGCCTTTCCGCAGGGCCCGGCCGGGCGATCCGGCTGGACGAGCAGACGGTGACCGTGCCGGCGCGCTCGTCAGCGGCCACGGACGTCACCCTCGCACCGTCGCGGGTCGATGCGGGGACGACGTACAGCGGGGCGGTCACCGCGACCTGGCCGGGGGGCGGCCGGGCGACGGTGCCCGTGTCCGTCGAGGCCGACCCGGAGACGTACGGCCTCACCCTGACCGGCCCCGCACCGCGCGAAGGTTCCGAGCGCACCTCGACAGGGGTGGTGCTGCAGAACGAGAGCACCGGCACGTCCCAGCTCATCGGGCTGGACGGCACCAAGCCGAGGACGCTGACGCTGCCGCGCGGCAGCTACCGGATCCTGGGACACACCTGGGAGTACGACACGGTGGGCAACACGATCGTCGGGTCCACGGCGATCCACTTCGCCCGGCGGGTGACGGTCGGCCAGGACAGCTCCGTCACCCTGGACACCGCGGGCGCGAAGCCGGTCAGGATCGGCGTGGACGACGGGTCGGCGCGGGTGTCCCTGCAGTCGGCGACCGCGATCGCGTCACGGACCGGGCCCGGTACGGACGCCCAGGACACCGGTCTCGTCGCCCCGAGCGCCGCCGGTCAGTACCGCGTGGAGGCGGTGCCCACCACCGGTGGGACGATGGACGGGCTCGACTTCTTCGGCGAGCTGAGCTGGCAGCAGCGGGAGGTCGACGCGCACGAGCCCGGATCGTCGGCCGACGCGCTGAAGCTGCTGCTCTCGCAGTACAGCATCTACAGCTGGCTGGGTACGGCCACCGGCGAGGTCGTCGACATCGGCACCGGGGCGGACATCGACCCGGCGGCCATGGATCTCAAGGGCAAGATCGTCCTGTGGACCCCGGCCACCAGCCAGCCCGCGGTCAACAACGCGCTCTACCAGAAACTGTCGGACGCCGGCACGGCCGCCATCATGTATGTCGGCTACGGACTCTCGGTCTACAAGCCGACTCCGATCCTGAGGCTGGACGCCGCCAGTCTGCCCGACCTGCGGGCACGGCTGGCCGAAGGGCCGCTGACGCTGACGGTCGACGGCATCAACACCTCGGCGGACGCCTACTTCCTGCACCACTCCGTCGGCGGCAGGGTCCCGGCCGGCGCGGACTGGTTCGACCAGCGGTCCCGTCTCGCCCAGGTGAAGACGGTGCAGCGCACGCACGGCTACCCGTCCGACCCCAAGGGCATGTACGCCTGGACAACCTGGCACGGGCTGACGCTCTTCCAGCAGTCCACGCGCTACCGGCCGCCGTCGGAGCAGACGCTCTACTACACGTCGGACGTGGCGTGGACGACGGCGACCTTCCACTACCAGTACGACGTCTCCGAGCGGGTCTACCCGTTGGGAACACTGGTCGGCCCGCCCACCGTGTACCGCGCGGGCGGGAACTACCGGGACGACTGGATGTCCGCGCCCTTCAACCCCGCGCTCGGCAAGCAGGCCGGACCGGCGCAGATCACCCGGGACGGCGACAAGCTGAACGTGGCGCTCCCGGTGTTCTCCGACGCGGCCGGACACCGCGCCGAGACGGCGCCGGTGGCGGACACCGGCAGCACGGTGCTGGCGGACGACAGCGGAAAGGTACTGGCCCGCAACGGTGCACCCGGTCGCGCCACGTTCGACCTGCCGCGCAAGGACAGCTGGTACCGGCTGACCGTCGATGCCACACGCACGTCACCGGATCCGGTGACGTGGATGCTCGGCTCGCAGGTCACCAGCGAGTGGCGGTTCCGCTCCGGCCATGAGCAGTCCGCGGCTGCGGCCCGGCTGCTGGACCTCGACTACCGGCTGCCGCTGAGCGGCGAGAACACGGCCGACGCGGCGAAGCCGCTCGACTACACGGTCGGCCTGACCGCACAGGGCAGTGAGCGGGCGCTTCCCATCGCCTCGCTGAAGGTGTGGTACGCGACGGACGGCACCGACTGGAAGCAGGCCACGACGGCGCGCGGCGCCGACGGCAGGTGGAAGGTCGCGGTGCCCGCGACGGGCACCGCGAAGGTCGATCTGCGGACGACTGTCACGGACACCACGGGTGCGTCGCTGACGGAGACCCTGATCGACGCGTACAACTCGGGCTGCGCCGACATCTGGTGCTGACCGGGGCCTGACAGCCGGGAGCGAGTCGGGGGCGGGGCCGCTTGCGGTCCCGCCCCCGGCCTGTCCAGAACCCGTGCATTGGTTAGGGTGACGCCGTGGCAAGAGTGCGGTTGAACGTGGCGGAGCGACGCGAGGAACTGCTGCGCGCTGCCGTGGAACAGATCGAGGTCCGGGGCGTTGCAGCGGTGCGGATCGCCGATGTGGCTGCCGTGCTGGGCGTGAGCAACGCACTCGTGCTCTACCACTTCTCGACGAAGGAGAAGCTGGTCGCCGCCGCCTTTGCGCATGCGGCCGAGGCCGACCTGGCCCACCTGCACAAGCTGCTCAGCCGTCGCACCAGTGCGGTACGGAGGCTGCGCGCCGCCGTCCGCTGGTACGCGCCGACCGGGCAGGCCAAGGGCTGGCGGCTGTGGATCGAGGGCTGGGCGGCCTCGCTGCGTGACCCGGCGCTGCGCAATGTGGCCGGCGATCTCGATCAGCAGTGGAAGGCCGAGCTGGCCGAGGTCCTCGAAGAGGGCGCCGCCGCAGGGGAGTTCCACTGCGACGATCCGATGTCCGTGGCCTGGCGGCTGACGGCCCTGCTGGACGGTCTGGCCGTCCAGATGACGTCGTATGCCGCCCCGCTCTCCCGGGCCACCATGCTGGCGTGGACCGACGAGGCGCTCGCCCGTGAACTCGGCATCGACCACGCGACACTGACGGCCTGACACGCCAGGCCCTGTCCGTCCGCGCGCTCCCGGCGTCGCCCGTCTTCTCGGGTCTGCTCTCCGTCCTTCCCGCCGGCGCTCAGGTCTGGCGCAGTGGTGCGTAGTCCGCGCCGTCGAGACCGAAGGTCCACGCCACGCCGTCCTTCGCGGTCCTGGTCGTCGGGGGCACCCGCAGCCAGTACGTGCGGTGCGTCCCGTCGGGCTCCGGGGTGGAGTTGACCACCTCGACCATCACCACGTTCTCGTCGCCCTCCAGCGCGATCCGCCAGAGGATCCCCGTCTCGTCCCGGTGCACCGGCTCGGCACCCGACTCGGTGAGGTAGCGGTCGTAGCCGTAGAACTCCAGCATCACGCGGCGCAGCTCCGCGTTCTCCTCGTTGCGTATCCGCTCGGGGGTCAGGGCCGCCAGTTCGGCGAGGAACTCGGCGGGGACCGGCATGCCGCGCCAGGCGTGGAGTGCGAACCCGTCGCGGTACGAGAGGGCCGGACCGTCCCCGCGGTCCAGCCGGCCCGCCTCGTCGCGGTGGAGTGCCTCCGGGCGTTCGCTGATCACCACCGTGCGCTCGTACGGCCACCACCAGCCCGCGTTCCTGGCCACCTCCGCGAGGCCCTCGAGCCGGTCCCCGCGGCCGTCGAACGCGGCGAGCCACGCGGCGTCGTGCTGGCCGAGCACCGCGTCGAGCAGCACCAGCCGTACGTCCGACTCGTCCTCGGGCCGCTGGGCGAGGGCCGCGACGACACCTGCCCGTATCCGGTCGGCGAGCGCCGCCGTGGTCTCCCAGAGCTGTGCGCCCGTGGCCGCCCAGAGGGCGGACCAACCGGCCGGTCCCAGCTCGTCGTACATCCGGCGCCGCTCCTCCGCCCACGGGCGGGTCCGTACCTCGTCGCGCACCGAGCGTCCCGCGCCGACGAGCTTCTCGACGGCCTCGACGGCCGCCTTCGGCGAGTCGGCCCAGACGAATTCCTCCGGCTCCGCAAGTCCCGCACTGCGGTAGGCGAGGCGCACGCCGTCCTCGGCCGCGGCCCGGTCCGCCGCGCCGGTCGCCGCTGCCACGGCCCGCCATGAGTCCACGTACTGCATCGGTTGTCCCCGTCCCCTGTTCGCTGTCGGTCTCTGCTGTTCGCTGCTCGTCCGGTGTCCGCGGCCCGTGCCGTCAGTCGGCGACGATGCGGACCGCACCCGGCGTGTACTCCCGCTGGCGCACCACGCGGTACCAGCCCTTGGACAGCGGGATCGCCGCATGCTCCTCGTGCACCACCCGTCCGCCGTCGGGGAGATGGAGCAGCATCGGGCCGAAGGCGCCCGCCTCGCGCATCAGCCGACCGGGCCCCTGGACCGCATGCGCATGACCGGTGACCTCGCCCAGCGCGAGCACCATCCGTCCCCGCGCGTCACGTGGTTCTCCCGGCGCGTCCACGAAGAGCGCGGGCACCGCGGACTCGTCCAACGACACGATCAGTACATCGCCCTGCCGGTACACAGACGTCTCCCCTCCACGGTGGCACCCCCTGTGCCGACCGTGCAGAAAACGCTACGGGCAGGGTCTGACAATCGGTCACCACCGATCCCGCCCGCGGTGTTGTCAGTGCCGCTTGATAGACCTTGCGGTCATCAGCCGTCTTCCAGACTCAGGAGCTCAGGGCCATGTCCGGTGTGGATCATCTGCACGAGTTGCTCGGCCTTCCGGCCGTCGACTTCCTGCACACGACGAACGAGGCCCCGGCGCAGGCCGCCGACGCCGTGGCCTGGCGCATCGCGGTCGACCCGTACGACGACGAGTCCGAGATGACCTGGGAAGAGGCGTTCCAGGCATTCCTCGGGGCCGTCGACCCGGCCGGCGTGCGGGCTCTGATCATCGGCCAGTGGGGCGAGTCGGGCGAGGAGACGTCGACCTACCCGATCGGTCTGGTGCTCGCCGCGGCCGACCGGCTGACCTCGCTGGAGGCGATCTTCGTCGGTGACATGACGCGCGAGCAGGACGAGATCTCCTGGATCGAGCAGTCCGATGTCACCGCGCTGCTCACTGCGTTCCCCGCCCTGCTGGAGCTGGGCGCGCGCGGCGGCATGTGTCTGGCCTTCTCCCCGTCGCGGCACGAGCGGCTGCGTTCGCTGACCATCGAGACGGGCGGACTTCCGGTCGAGGTGATCCGCGGCATTCTGGACAGCGACCTGCCCTCGCTGGAGCGGCTCGATCTCTGGCTGGGGGTCTCCGAGTACGGCGGCGACGCCGATGTCGCGGACCTGGCCCCGCTGCTGTCCGGCTCGCGCTTCCCCCGGCTGCACCACCTCGGCCTGCGCAACAGCGAGTTGCAGAACGAGATCGCGGTCGCCGTCGCGGGCGCCCCGGTCGTCGCCCAGCTGCGCACCCTCGACCTGTCCAACGGCACGCTGGGCGACGAGGGCGCGGCCGCATTGCTCGAGGGCCAACCGCTGACCCACCTCGAACAGCTCGATCTGCACCACCACTTCCTCACCGAGCCGATGGAGCGCCGGATCAAGGAGGCGCTGGAGCCGCACGGTGTGAAGGTCGATCTCTCCGAGCGCGAGGAGCCGTGGGGCGGCCGTGGAATCGAAGGCCGCTACACCACGGTTGCGGAGTGAGGCGCGATGACCGACATCGAACATCCCGAATCCTTCCACGGCCTGCCGGTCCTCACGCTGCCCGGACCCGCCCGGCCGGGCGCTGATCCGCTCCCGGCAGCCGACACGGTCGCCTGGCGGCTGGAATCCGCCTGGGAGGGCGATCTGACGTTCGCCGCGCTGTGGGAGCACTTCCTCGGCACGGTGGACACGACCGGGGTACGTGCCCTGCTGATCGGCCCCTGGTGGCAGGAGGACTACAGCCCCTTCGCGCCGGTCGTGGAGCTGCTGTGTGCTCATGCGGACCGCTTCCCGGCCCTGAGGGCGCTCTTCCTCGCGGATGTCGTCAGTGAGGAGTGCGAGCTCTCGTGGCTGGAGATGTCGGACATCACCCCGGTGGTCGAGGCGTTCGGGCAGCTGGAGGAGCTGACGGTCCGCGGGTCCGGTGAGCCGATCGCAGGCGCGGAGACCCTCGCTCTGCGGCCGGTGCGGCACAAGGCACTCCGAGCCCTGCGGTTCGAGTCGGGCGGGCTTCCGGCCGGCGTCGTACGGGCGATCGGTGGATCGGAGCTGCCGGCGCTGGAACATCTCGAACTCTGGCTGGGCGTCCCCGAGTACGGCGGCGATGCGACGGTCGACGACCTCGCCCCGCTGCTGTCCGGTGGCGCGTTCCCGAAGCTGCGCCATCTGGGGCTGCAGAACAGTGAGATCCAGGACGAGATCGCGACAGCGGTGGCCGCCGCCCCGGTCGTCGCCCAGCTGGAGTCGCTCTCCCTCGCGATGGGGACGCTGAGCGACATCGGCGCCGAGGCGCTGCTCGCCGGCCAGCCGCTCACCCATCTGACGTTGCTGGATCTGCACCATCACTACGTCAGTGACCCGTTGATCGACCGGCTCCGGCGGGCGGTCGGACCCGACGGCGTGAACGGCGAACCGGACGAGGTGGGGTATTGGGATCCGGATGAGGACGGCGAGCGCTATGTCGCCGTCTCCGAGTAGCGCGAGCGGTTCCGCGCCGCGTTTCGCCGTCGTCGGCAATCCCGGGAACCGCCGGGTCACGCTGTTCCAGGACGCGGTGCGCGCCGCCGGGCTGCCCGCCGCCCGGGTCGTGCCCTGGTTGGACGTGCTGCGCGGCCGGGCGGCTTTCCGGCCGGGCGAGACCGTACGGATGGACTCGCCCGGTGAGGACGCCGAGGTGGAGGGAGTCCTGCGGGCCGTCGACGATCCGACGAGGGTCGAGGGCAGCGCCCTCTGGTACGCCCGGTTCACCGGGGCCGTGCAGGAGGTCGCACGCGCGGCATCGGCGGCCGGCGCCGAGTTGCTGGACGACCCGGACGATGTCGCGGTTCTGTTCGACAAGCGGCTCTGTCATGCCGTGCTGGACGGCGCCGGAGTTCCCGTACCTGCGTCCGCGACCTCCGGGGCCGAGGCGCCCCCGGTGCGCGGCTGGGCGGATGTCCGTGCGCTGATGGCGGCGCACCGGATGCCACGGGCCTTCGTGAAGCTCGCGCACGGCTCGTCGGCCTCGGGGGTGCTGGCCGTGGAGACGGCCGGACCGGGCCGGGTGCGGGCGACGACGTCGGTGGAGCGCGACGCGGCGGGGCGGCTCTTCAACTCGCTGCGGGTGCGGCACTGCACGACGGAGGGCGAGGTGGCCGCGGTCATCGACGCGCTGGCGCCGGACGGGCTGCACATCGAGCGTTGGCTGCCCAAGGCATCGCAGCGCGGGCGGTCGGCGGATCTGCGGGTCGTGGTGGTGGCAGGCCGCGCGACCCATGCCGTCGTACGGACCAGCCGCTCCCCCATGACCAATCTGCACCTCGGCGGCGAACGCGGAAGTCTCGACGAGGCGCGCGCGGCCGTCGAGGCGGCGGGCGGCAGCTGGTCCGATGCCCTCGCGGTGTGCGAGCGGGCCGCCGCCTGCTTCCCGGACACGCTGTGCGTGGCCGTCGATCTGCTGCCCGCGACGGGCTGGCGGCGGTTCGCCGTCGGCGAGGTCAATGCCTTCGGTGATCTGCTGCCGCGCCTGACCGGCCTGCCGGGCAGCGGAGCCGAGGGCCTGGACACCTATGCGGCGCAGGTCGCCGCCGTACTGAACAGAGCAAGGAACCACCGTGCAACCGCCACTGTCTGACACCAGCCCGTCCCCCGCCGGCGCCGGAAACCCGGACGCCCGTGACAACGCCCCCGGCGACTCCCGGGACGACGCGCGTGACCGGGACCCGGACATGAGCGAGATCGTGGGCAGCCACGATCTGCTGCTGATCACGCTCGACACCCTGCGGTACGACGTGGCCGCGGAGCTTGCCGCCGCCGGCCGCATCCCGCATCTGGCCCGTCATCTCCCGGGCGGCGCCTGGGAGAAGCGGCATGCCCCGGGCAGCTTCACCTACGCCTCCCACCAGGCGATCTTCGCGGGCTTCCTGCCGACACCCGCCGCCCCGGGCCCGCACCCCCGGCTGTTCGCGGCCCGTTTCGCGGGCAGCGAGACCACGGCTTCGCGCACCTTCGTCTTCGACACGCCCGATCTGATGTCCGCTCTGGCCGGGGTCGGCTACCGCACGGTGTGCATCGGCGGCGTCGGCTTCTTCAACCGGCAGGGCCCGCTCGGTTCGGTGCTGCCCGGCATGTTCCAGGAGAGCCACTGGGAGCCGGAGTTCGGTGTCGCGTCGCCCACCTCCTTCGAGGCCCAGGTGACCCGGGCCGAGGAGGTCGTCGCCGGGCTCCCCGCCGACCAGCGGTTGTTCCTCTTCGTCAACGTGTCGGCGCTCCACCAGCCCAACTGGTTCCACCTCCCAGGTGCCACCCGGGACGCGGGTGACTCCCGTGCGACGCATGCCGCCGCCCTGGAGTACGTCGACGCGCACATCGGCCGGCTCTTCGCCGCAGCGAGCAGCCGCCGCCGTTGCTTCGCCGTCGTCTGCTCCGACCACGGCACGGCGTACGGGGACGACGGCTACACCGGTCACCGGCTCGGTCACGAGGCCGTCTGGACCGTTCCGTACGCACACTTCTTCCTGGATCCGGGGGCCACCGCATGCTGACGACCGTGCAGACCACACGTCCGTACCAGAGCTATGTGTACGCCTATCCACACAAGACGGCGTACGGAAAACTCGCCGAACACCCTGCCGGGCGACCTGCGCTGCGTGAGCTGTGGGCGCAGGAGCGCAAGGACGCGCTGTCGCTCTATCTCCACATACCGTTCTGCGAGGTCCGTTGCGGCTTCTGCAATCTCTTCACCCGGATCGGCGCTCCCGATGAGCTGACGACCCGCTACCTCGACGCGCTGGACCGGCAGGCCACGGCCGTCCGTGAGGCTCTGGGGGACGGCGAGCCGGTGCGGTTCGCGGCGGCGGCGTTCGGCGGCGGCACTCCCACCTTCCTGAGCGCCGCCGAACTGGAGCGGCTCTGCGACATCGCGGAGCGGCGGATGGGTGCCGACCTGCGGTCCGTTCCGCTGTCGGTCGAGACGTCGCCGTCGACGGCGACCGCCGACCGGCTGGCCGTCCTCGCCGACCGCGGGACGACCCGGATCAGCATCGGCGTGCAGAGCTTCGTCGACGCCGAGGCCCGCGCGGCGGTCCGCCCGCAGCGCCGCGCCGATGTGGAGGCCGCGCTCGGCCGGATCCGGGATGCGGGCATCCCGGTCCTCAACATCGACCTGATCTACGGCATCGACGGACAGACGGAGGACAGCTGGCGGACCTCGCTGGACGCCGCGCTCGGCTGGCATCCCGAGGAGCTCTATCTCTATCCGCTCTACGTGCGCCCGCTGACCGGTCTGGGCCGGCTCGGCGCCGACGCAGGCGCCGAGGCAGCGGCGCACGCGGCATGGGACCAGCAGCGGCTGCGGCTGTACCGCGCGGGCCGGGACCATCTCCTCGCCCACGGCTACGAGCAGGTTTCCATGCGGATGTTCCGTCGCACCGGCGCCCCGCAGGAGGGCCCCACCGACCATGCGTGCCAGACGGACGGCATGATCGGCCTGGGGTGCGGCGCGCGTTCGTACACCTCGCGGCTGCACTACTCGTTCGACTACGCGGTGGAGATGCGGGAGGTGCGGGCGATCATCGACAGCTACACCGCCGCCGAGGACTTCTCGCGCGCCGAAGTGGGCCGGTATGTCGACGGCGACGAGGCGCGCAGACGCCATCTGCTGCAGTCGCTGCTGCAGGCCCGGGGTCTGCAGGCGGCCGACTACCACGAGCGGTTCGGCACCTGGCCCGGTGACGACTTCCGCAGCGAGCTGAACCGGTTCGAGGCACGCGGCTGGCTGGACGGCGCCGCCGGGCTGCTGCGGCTCTCCCCCGAGGGCCTCGCGCACTCCGACGCGCTGGGTCCCGAGCTGTTCTCCCCCGCCGTACGGGCCGCGATGGCCGCGTACGAACTGAAGTGAGCGCGCCCATGGACCTGACGATCCTGTACCGCGGTCCGCTGGCGTCGTGCGACTACGACTGCCCGTACTGCCCGTTCGCCAAGCGGCGCGACAGCCCGGAGCAGCTGCGCGCGGACCGTGCCGCGCTGGAGCGGTTCACCGCGTGGGTGGCGGCGCAGACCGGCGACCGGATCTCGGTGCTGTTCACGCCGTGGGGCGAAGGGCTGGTCCGCTCCTGGTACCGCAGGGCACTGGTCGAGCTGGCGCAGCTGCCGCACATCGGGCGGGTCGCGATCCAGACCAATCTCAGCGGTCGGACACGGTGGCTGGCCGAGGCGGACGGAACCGCGCGCGACAGGATCGCGCTGTGGTGCACGTACCACCCGGGGCAGACACCGTACGACCGGTTCCTCGCCAAGTGCCGTGAGCTGACCGCTCTGGGGGTTCGCCACAGCGTCGGCGTCGTCGGCCTCGACGGCCATTTCGACGAGGCGCGGCGGTTGCGCGCCGATCTGCCCGACGAGGTCTATCTCTGGGTCAATGCCGCGGAGGGCCACACGTACACGGACGAGGAGGCGGACCGCTGGACGGCGCTCGACCCGCTCTTCCCGTACAGCCGGCATCCGCACCGCTCGGCCGGCCTGCCCTGCCGGACCGGCGAGTCGGTCGTCTCGGTGGACGGGGACGGGACGGTGCGTCGCTGCCACTTCGTCCCGGCCGAGCTCGGCAATCTCTACGACGGCAGCTACCGGCGGGCGTTGGGCCCGCAGGCCTGTCCGCTCGCGGTGTGCGACTGCCACATCGGATATGTGCATCTGGAGACGCTGCCGCTGTACGACGTCTTCGCCGGTGGCGTCCTGGAGCGCGTTCCGGCCGGCCCGTTGCACGCACCGGGGCACGGGGAACGCCCGTTGCTGCCGCTGTCCTCGATCGCGGGACGGGACTGAGGAGAACCGGACGGGCCCGAGGGAGAACGGGCCCGTCCGGTGATCGCGTACGACGCGGCGACTACAGCGGCAGCAGGTCGGGGCGCTTCGCCTCGACGTGGTCGCCGGATGACTCGCCGCGAAGCCGCCGTCCGATCCACGGCACCAGATACTCGCGCGCCCAGTGGATGTCGTCGCGGCGCACTTCGAGCGTGCCGCGCTGGGCCTGCGGCGGCCACTCCTGGTCGGGGTCGGCCGGCACATCGAGGCCGAGGACCTGGGCGGCGCGCAGCGCGACCCGGGTGTGTCCCTCGGGCGACAGATGGAGCCGGTCGTCGTCCCAGGCGCGCCTGTCCTGTACGGAACGGAGCGACCACAGGTCGAGGACCGGGCAGTCGTAGCGGTCGGCGATGGAGCGCACATGGGCGGTGTACGTGGCGATCTTGCCGCGCAGATGACGCAGCACGGGAACGCCGCGGGTGTCGAAGCCGGTGGTGACCATGACAGTGCCGACGGACCGGGTCAGTTCGGCGACCGCGCGCTCGAAGCGCTCGGCCACGTCGTCGGGGTCGGTGCCGGGCCGGATGATGTCATTGCCGCCCGCGCAGAAGCTCACCAGATCGGGGGCGAGTTCCTTGGCGCGCGGTACCTGCTCCTCGACGATCTGGTCGAGGAGGCGTCCGCGTACGGCGAGATTGGCGTACCGGAAATTCCCGTGAGCCGGACCGGTGGATCCATCGGTTCCGCCGGTGTCCGTCGCCGCATCGGGGTCGGGGAGCTGGTCCGCGAGAAGTACCGCGAAGCGGTCCGCCCAGCCGACGAAGGTTCCGTCCGGACCCAGGTCACCGACTCCCTCGGTGAAGCTGTCGCCAATCGCTGCGTACGACCCGATCGCGCCATACCGGTTACTGACGCCACGTTGATTTTTTCTCGAATCGTCTGCCACAAGGGCACATCCTGCACCGCCGAATGTGACCTACGCGACCGTAATAAGGGGTTGACGGGAGGTGACATAGACCACCCGGTCAGATTTTGGTAAAGGGGGAATAAGTGAAGGGGCGGTGCACCGCCGCGCACCGCCCCTTCACCCAGCCGTTCGGATCAGGCCCGATCGGATCAGACGTAGATGCCGTGCGAGGCCAGGTAGGCGACCGGGTCGATGTCCGAGCCGTACGCGGGGCCGGTGCGGACCTCGAAGTGCAGGTGCGGGCCGGTGACGTTGCCGGTGGCACCCGACAGGCCGACCTGCTGGCCGACGGTCACGGTCTGGCCCGCCGAGACGGAGAGCGAGGACAGGTGGCCGTACTGCGAGTAGCGGCCGTCGGCGTGCTTGATGACGACCTGGTTGCCGTACGCGCCGCCCCAGCCGGCGGTGACGACGGTGCCGGAGGTGATCGCCTTCACGCTGGTGCCGGTGGCGACCGGGAAGTCGATGCCGGTGTGGCTGCCGCTGGACCAGTTGGCGCCGGACGCACGGTAGTTGGTGGTGTGCTTGCCGGGCACCGGGTGGACGTAGCCGGAGCTGTTGCTCTCGCCGGCGGCGGCCGCGGGCTTGGGGGCGGCCGCAGGCTTGACGGCCGGCGCGGGGGCGGTCGACGGGGCCGCGGCGGACGCCGTGCCGCCGAGGGTCAGCTTCATGCCGGGGACGATCAGGCTCGGGTTCTCACCGATGACCGTGCGGTTGTCCTGGAACAGCTTCTGCCAGCCGCCCTCGACCTTCTGGTCGGCGGCGATCTTCGCCAGGTAGTCGCCGGAGACGACGGAGTACGTCCGGGTCTCGGCCTGCTTCTTCACGACCGGGGCGGCCGGGGCGGCGTTCACCGTGGCGGCGGACTTCGCGGCGGCGGGCACGGCCTGCTCCGCGGCGTGGGCACCGGTGGCGCCGAGCAGCGGAAGGGCGATGACGGCCCCGCCGGCGCCGGCGGCGGCGACGCCACGAGCGATGGTGCTGGACTTCGGACGGCGGTGCTTACCCGATATGGGCATGAAGTATTTCCTCTCCGGCGCCTGCGAGGTGAGCTGTCGGGTTAGGGCTGGAGATGCCCGGTCGCAGGTCGTGCGACTTCACCCCGAGCCGGCCGGATTTCCCGATCGGCGGCTTACCTGGTTCCCCCGCTCCTGCCACGCGATGAGTGGGTGTGAATTCCGGACGGCGGCAGGATTTGGCGGTCCATCCGGATTGACGGTGACCGTAAACGAGCGAGGACGGGCATAACAAGCCTCCGGTTCCGCAACGGAATCGACGCCGGGAAATCGGCGCGGAATTCCGGTCACACTCCGTGGATCAGGGATCTTGGAATTCCGCGCGGCAGACGGATTACCCACCCGCCGCGCCGCCACACACCGTCACGGATATGATCCCGCTCACGAGTCGCCGATCATCTCCCGTTTAAATGGGGCATGTTCCGCTAAATGCACCAATACGGACATGTCATGAACATTCTCCGCGGCGGAGTCTCAGCACCCGCGCGTCCAGGTCCCCCCGCAGCCCCGTGCGGAGCCCCTGATGAAGGAGCACGGAGCCGTGGTGGACCACCCCGGTGTCCACGCAGGTGTACGTCGCCGCGGCGTCGAGTCCGCGCAGCCGCAGGGCCGGTGGGCGCTCCCCGTACCTCTGCGCCTCCAGCCACATGAGCACCACCGTCTCGTCACCGTGCGTGTACTGCACCGCACTGAGACCGCCGCGCGGCGCACGCAGCCGGTACAGCGCCCCGTGCTGCACCACCGGGCGGATCTCCTTGTAGAGGTCCACCCAGCTCCGGGCCTCGGCCAGCTCCTCGTCGCTCCACTCGGTGAGATCCCCGCCGACTCCGAGCACCCCGACCATCGCGCTCACGAAACGGAAGCGCAGCGAGCTGACCCGGTTGTTGAGCTGGACGTTCGGGCTGTCGGTGACCCAGGCGGCCATCACCCGCGCCGGATGGATCTGCCCGAAGCCCTCCTGGATGGCGAGCCGGTCGAGCGGGTCGGTGTTGTCGGAGGTCCACACCTGGTCGGTACGGGCGAGGATCCCCAGGTCGATCCGGCCGCCGCCGCCCGAACAGGACTCGAAGGCGACACCGGGGTGGGCGGCCCGCAATCGGTCGATCAACGCGTACAACGCATCCACATGTGCGGTCCAGAGCCTTTGCGGATACTCCTCGCCCGGCCAGCCCGCATCGGAGAAACAGCGGTTGAAGTCCCATTTCACATAGTCGACCGGGGCACTGGAGAGCAGCGTGTCGAGCTGTTCCCACAGATAGGCCTGCACATCGCTCCGGGCGAGATTGAGCACCAGCTGATGACGGAACTCCGTCCGGGTCCGCCCGGGGAAGTGCTGCACCCAATCGGGGTGCGCGCGATACAGATCACTGTCGGCGTTGACCATTTCCGGTTCGACCCAGATACCGAACTGCATGCCGAGCGCGTGCACTTCGTCGGCGAGGGGCTTCAGCCCACCGGGGAACCGTTCGGGGTTCGGGGTCCAGTCCCCGAGTCCGGCCCGGTCGCTGGTGCGCCGCCCGAACCACGCGTCGTCCACCACGAACAGTTCGACGCCCATGGCCGCTGCACGGACTGCGAGGGCGCGCTGCTGGTCCTCCGCGATGTCGAAGCCGGTCGCCTCCCAGGAGTTGTAGAGCACCGGCCGCAGGCTCGCGGCATCCGGGACGACGTGGGCCAGCTGCCAGGCGTGCCAGGCCCGGCTCGCCCCGCCGAATCCTTCGGGGCTCCACAGGCCGGCGAACACGGGCGTGGTGTACGTCTCCCCCGGTGCGAGCCGCAGCAGCCCGGACTCGTCGTATCCGGCCCCGCCGGTGATCTGCACGAGCCCGTCGGGCAGCTGCTGCACGGCGATCCGCCACGACCCGGACCAGGCGAGCGCACAGCCGTACACCTCGCCGTGCTCCTCGGTGGCGGCTGCGTCCGCGTCGAGCGCCACCCAGGGCAGGGCCTGGTGCCCGGTGTGGCCGCGCCTGCTGGAGAGGACCTTCTCGCCGTAGGTCAGCTCCGATCGCACGAGCTGCGTCTCCGCCGCCCAGCGCCCGTGCAGATGGCTGAGGCGCCAGCCGTCGCGCGCGGGCAGGGTCCAGGCGGCCGCGTCGGCGCGCAGCAGCTCCAGCGGCGGCCCGTCGGGGCCGGCATGGGTGACGGTGGCCCAGCGCTCGATCACATCGGAGTCGTCCCGCATCCGGTAGTGGAGCGTGAGATCGAGCCGCTGCACGGAGTCCGAGAACGCGATACGGAGCTCTTCGCCGTCCACCACGGCCCCGGCGAAGGCCCATTCGGTACCGCGGACCGCGGGGGTGCGTACGGAGAGGGCGGGCCGGACGAACCGGGGGCCGCCCTCCACCGGATACTCCTCACGGCCGTCCAGCGGCGACTCGAAGCCCCGCGCGGGCGGCTCCGGCGCGGCGGCGAGGGTCTCGGCGGCCGCGAGCGAGATGCGAGGCCCCCAGTGCAGATGCAGCAGTTCGTCCCGGTCGGTCAGATGCAGTGCGTAGCTGCCCGCCGCCCCGGTCAGCAGCCAGGTCCGGCCCGTGCCACCCGTCTCGATCATCCCGCCCCCACATTCACACAGTTCCGCACATCATCGAGCGCCTGCAGGTGGCCGGGCAACGCCTGCGCAGTGGGAATTCAGCGGCGTCCCGGCGGAGAACAGCCAAGATGATTGGCTGAGGAATCGATGTCGTATCGTCGCGGGAGTGACCTCGCCGGCGAGCCGCGCCGACGTCAGACACTCCAGGAGCCACCGTGACGCAGCAGGTGCCGCAGGTCCCGTCGACGGAACCCGAACTGGCAGGCGTGCGCAACTTCCGCGACGTGGGCGGACTGCCGACCGTGGACGGCCGCCGGGTGCGGTACGGACGGCTCTTCCGCAGCGGCCACCTCGCGCACGCCACCGACGAGGACGCGGCTTTCCTCGCCGGCCTCGGGCTGCACACGATCTTCGACTTCCGCAATGCGGCGGACCACCGGCTCGACGGCCTGGACGTGGAGCTGCCGGGCGTGCGGAACGTGAGCATCCCGCTCTCGGACCCGGCCGACGGCGCCGAGTTCTGGCGGATGGTCCGCGACGGCGACATCGCGCAGCTGCGCACGATCCTCGGCGACGGCAAGGGCGCGGCCCGGATGACCGCCTCGTACAGGTCGATCGTCAGGGACCGCACCGCCGAGCACAGCCGGGTGCTGCACGCCCTGGCCGAGGACAGTGTCCCCGCGCTGATGCACTGCGCGGCGGGCAAGGACCGGGCAGGTATCTCCATCGCGGTGTCGCTGCTCGCGGTCGGTGTCGAGCGCGAGGCCATCGAGGCGGACTACCTCAAGTCCAACGACCCGCACCGCCGGTACAAGGTGCGCCGCACCGACACCTCGGCGACCGGGATGTCACCCGAGGTGATGGAGCTGCTCAGCCCTCTCTTCGACGCCCGCGCCGAATATCTGGCCCAGGCGTTCACCACCATCGAGGAGACCTGGGGCAGCACCGACCGCTATCTCGCCGAGGGGCTGAAGCTCACTCCGCAGATGCTGGAGCAGCTGCGCGGCCGCCTCCTCGACGAGGCGTAGCCGGACCACCGTCCGGCGGCGGTGGCCGGCGGTCAGCCCTTGCCGGCCACCGCGAAGAGCAGGTAGAGGAAGGCCGCGAAGACATGTCCGGCGACGAGATAGGCGATCAGCCGGATCACCAGGCCGCGCGGGAACTTCCCGTCCTGCGGGCCGTGGTCCTTCCCGGACGGGGTGAGCGGGTCGAAGTTCTCCGAATCGGACATGACAGTCCTCTCTGACGGCTGGACGGCCGGACGGGCCGGTCTCAGCGGCGGTGGATCGCGCTGCCGAGACACAGCTCGACAGTGGGGCTCTGCAGCAGGGTGTGGACGAAGAGGAGCTCGGATCCCTCGCGGTCGACGGCGGTGATCCGGTGCGGGGTGAGCGAGTCGAAGTGGGCGCTGTCCCCGGGGTCGAGATCGTGCACGGTGTCGCCGAGGCTCACCCGCAGTCGTCCGGCAAGGACGTACAGCCACTCCTCGCCGGGATGGACGCGCACGAGTTCGCCCTGGGTGCCGTACGGAACCCGGACGCGCAGCGCCTGCATCGCCCGGCCGGAGCCGCCCGCCTGCTGGTACATCCAGCCGTCGGCAGCGGCACCTTCGAACCTGGCGCCGCGGACGATCGCGTCACGTTCCGGGGACATCTCGCCGAGCAGCTCGGAGACCGTCGTACCGTAGATCCTGGCAAGTGCGAGGAGCATCGGCAGCGACGGCTGCCGGCGGCCCGTTTCGAGCCGGGAGAGATGGGCGGGGGAAAGCCCCGCGCGCTGGGCGGCCGCCTCGAGGGTGAGACCACGGCGGCGGCGCAGATCGCGCAGACGTGGCGCGACCTCGGGCAGCTCGTCGGCCACCCCTCCATCGGGAGGATTCATACGTCCATTGGGCCAGGATCCTGCCTCAGAGGCAATTTTCTTGCCTCTGAGGCAAATCCCGTGGACTCAGCGGTGGGCGACGGCCTGTTTCACCAGTGTCCTGCCGAAGTCCCACATCAGCCCGCCGCCGCTGTGCGCGTCATCCATCACCGAGGTGAACGCGGTCACGAACCGGTCCACCTCCGGCTCGCCGATGATCAGTGGCGGAATCAGCTTGATCACTTCCAGATGGTCGCCGGACACCTGGGTGAGGATCCGGTGCTTCTGCAGCAATGGCACGACCACCATCTGCGCGAAGAGACCCTTGCGGGCCGCCTGGAGCATCGTCCAGCGGCTGCGCAGCTTCAGCGAGGACGGCCGGCCGAACTCGATTCCGACCATCAGCCCGCGGCCACGGACGTCGTGCAGCAGCTCGTACCGGCCGATCAGCGCGGCAAGCCGCTCGCGCAGCAGATCGCCGGTACGGCGGGCGTGCGCGACCGTCTCCTCGTCCTCCATCGCCGAGAGGACCGCGAGCCCCGCCGCCATCGCCTGCGCGTTGGAGCCGAAGCTCGCCGAGTGGACCAGCACCCGGTCCATCGACGAGTAGACGCGTCTGAAGATCCAGTCCTTTCCCAGGGTCGCGCCGACCGGCACATAGCCGCCCGAGAGCGCCTTGGCGACACAGACCAGATCGGGTTCGACGCCTGCCTCGTGCTGGTACGCGTAGAAGTCACCGGTCCTGCCGAGACCGGTCTGCACCTCGTCGGCGATGAGCAGGGCCTTGTGCCGGTGCAGCAGCTCCTGCGCGGCGCGCAGAAAGCCGGGCGGCGCCTCGTGGACGCCCTTGCCCTGGATCGGCTCGACGACGAGCGCCGCCACATCGCCGCGCTTCAGTTCGCGGCGCAGTGCGTCGAGGTCGCCGAGTCCGATGGCGGTGTCGGGCAACAACGGTGCGAAGCCGTCCCGGAAGCCGGACTCCCCGTTGACCGAGAGCGAGCCGGTCGTCAGGCCGTGGAAGGCGTGGGTGCAGTAGAGCACGCGCGGCTTCCCGGTGGCGTACCGGGCGAACTTCAGCGCGGTCTCGACGGCTTCGGTACCGCTGTTGCCGAAGAAGACCCGGTCCAGGTGCGGGCTGTGCGAGAGCAGCTTCTCGGCCAGCAGTCCGGGCAGCGGCTGGCAGTCGAAACGGGTGAGGTCGGCGAGCGAGGCGTCCATGACGTCGTGCAGTGCCTTGCGGACGACGGGGTGGTGGCGGCCCAGGCCCATCACGCCGAAGCCGGCGAGCATGTCGAGGTAGTCGTTGCCGTCCGCGTCCCAGAAGTACGCGCCCTCGGCCCGCTCGTAGACCTTGTCGAAGCCGATGGTGTGCAGCATCCGCGGCAGCTGGTGATTGAGGTACTTCGTGTGCAGTTCGTAGCGTTCGGCGCCGCGTTCCGCGAGGAGCTGCGCCAGATCGAAGCCCTTGGGCCCGCCGTCCTTCATGCCCCGCTCTCCTCCGTCCTGTCGACCGCGTTCTTGACGGCGAGCGCGGCACTGATCCGGCCGGCGATCTCGACCGGTGTGAGCCCGATGTCGGCCAGCACCTCGGCGCGCTTGCCGTGCGCGAGGAACTGCTCGGGGATGCCGAACGTCCGCAGCGGTACGTCGACACCCGCGTCCCGCAACGCCTGTCCGACCGCCGAACCGACCCCGCCCGCACGGCTGTTGTCCTCGACGACGGCGACCAGGCGGTGCTGTCCGGCGAGCGGGGCGAGCTGTTCGTCGACCGGCTTGACCCAGCGGGGGTCGATGACCGTGCAGCGGATTCCGCCGCCCGCGAGGAGGTCAGCGGCCTGCAGACAGACGGAGGCGAGCACGCCCACCGCCACGATGAGCACCTCGGGGTCGTCGGCGCGGTGGAGCAGGTCCATGGCACCGACCCGGCCGATCGCCGGGACGGGCTCCCCCACCGACTCCTTCGGGAAGCGCAGCACGGTGGGCGCGTCGTCGACCGTGACGGCTTCGCGCAGCTCCTCCCTGAGCCGGTCGGCGTCGCGCGGGGCTGCGATCCGCAGCCCGGGCACCACCTGGAGGACGGACATGTCCCACATGCCGTTGTGCGAGGGGCCGTCGGGGCCGGTGACCCCGGCCCGGTCGAGGACGAACGTCACTCCGCACCGGTGCAGGGCGACGTCCATCAGCAATTGATCGAAGGCCCGGTTGAGGAAGGTGGCGTAGACGGCGACGACCGGGTGCAGCCCACCGGTGGCGAGTCCCGCCGCGGAGACCGCCGCGTGCTGCTCGGCGATCCCGACGTCCCAGACCCGGTCAGGAAACGCCTCGGCGAACTTCGTCAGACCAACGGGGTGCAGCATCGCCGCGGTGATGGCGACGACGTCCGGACGCTCCGCGCCGATCAGGGCGATCTCGTCCCCGAACACCGAGGTCCAGGACGGGCTCTCGGCCAGGACGAGCGGTGCGCAGGTCAGCGGGTCCATGGCGCCGACGGTGTGGAACCGGTCGGCCTCGTCCTCCAGCGCGGGCGCATAGCCGCGGCCCTTTTCGGTGAGGCAGTGCACCAGCACCGGGCCGTGGAAGCGTTTCGCCCGGCTGAGCGCGGACTCGACGGCCGCGATGTCGTGCCCGTCGATCGGCCCGACGTACTTGAGCCCCAGGTCCTCGAACATTCCCTGCGGGGCGAAGGCGTCCTTGAACCCCTTCTTCGCGCCGTGCAGCGACTCGTACAGCGGCTGTCCGACGACGGGTGTGCGCTGCAGGACGTCCTTGCCCCATGACAGGAAGCGCTCGTATCCGTCGGTGGTCCGCAGGGTGGCGAGGTGGTTGGCGAGGCCGCCTATCGTCGGAGCGTACGAGCGCTCGTTGTCGTTCACCACGATGATCAGCGGCCGGTCCCTGGCCGCCGCGATGTTGTTGAGCGCCTCCCACGCCATGCCGCCGGTGAGCGCCCCGTCCCCGATCACGGCGACGACATGGTCGGGGCGGCCGAGCACCTCGTTCGCCTTGGCCAGGCCGTCCGCCCAGCCGAGGACGGTCGAGGCGTGCGAGTTCTCGATGACGTCGTGCGCGGACTCCTCGCGGGAGGGGTAGCCGGAGAGGCCGCCCTTCCCGCGCAGCTTGGAGAAGTCCTGCCGCCCGGTGAGCAGTTTGTGTACGTAGCTCTGGTGCCCGGTGTCCCACAGGATGCGGTCCACGGGCGAGTCGAAGGCCCGGTGCAGAGCGATGGACAGCTCCACCACCCCCAGATTGGGCCCCAGATGGCCGCCGGTCCTGGCCACCGCCTCGACCAGGAACTTCCTGATGTCCGCGGCGAGTTCGTCGAGTTCCGGTTCGCTCAGTGCCTTCAGGTCGTGCGGCCCCCTGATGGTCTCCAGAATGGTCACGCTCGGGCCCCCTCTCGGTCCTGTTTCAGCTCACGGTGACGGCGGGGACCCCCGATGGCGTCCCTGCGTCCATGCCCTCGGCGATCTTCAGGGCTTCCTCGATGAGTGTCTCGACGATCTTCGACTCGGGAACCGTCTTGATGACCTCGCCCTTGACGAAGATCTGCCCCTTGCCGTTCCCGGACGCCACACCCAGATCCGCCTCACGGGCCTCACCCGGACCATTGACGACACAGCCCATCACGGCCACCCGCAACGGCACCTCCATGCCCTCAAGACCCGCGGCCACCTGATCCGCCAGCTTGTACACATCCACCTGCGCCCGACCGCACGACGGACACGACACGATCTCCAACCGCCGCTGCTTCAGATTCAACGACTCCAGAATCTGCAGACCGACCTTGACCTCCTCGGCCGGCGGCGCCGACAACGACACCCGGATCGTGTCCCCGATCCCCTCCGACAGCAACGCACCGAACGCCACCGCCGACTTGATCGTCCCCTGGAACGCAGGCCCCGCCTCCGTCACCCCCAGATGCAACGGGTAATCACACTGCGCCGCCAGCAGACGGTACGCATTGACCATCACCACCGGATCGTTGTGCTTCACCGAGATCTTGATGTCCCGGAACCCGTGCTCCTCGAACAGCGACGCCTCCCACAACGCCGACTCCACCAGAGCCTCAGGCGTCGCCTTCCCGTACTTCTTCAGCAACCGCGCATCCAGCGAACCCGCGTTCACACCGATCCGGATCGGCGTCCCCGCATCACTCGCCGCCCGCGCGATCTCCTTCACCTTGTCGTCGAACTGCTTGATGTTCCCCGGATTCACCCGCACCGCCGCACAGCCCGCATCGATCGCCGCGAACACATACTTCGGCTGGAAATGAATATCCGCGATCACCGGAATCTGCGACTTCCGCGCAATCGTCGCCAACGCATCCGCATCATCCTGCGTCGGACACGCCACCCGCACGATCTGACAGCCCGACGCCGTCAGCTCCGCAATCTGCTGCAACGTCGCACCGATGTCCGACGTCCGCGTCGTGGTCATCGACTGCACCGACACCGGTGCATCCCCACCGACCGCCACCGACCCGACCTGGATGCGCCGCGAGGGGCGGCGCACCGCGAGCGGCCGGGCCGGTAGCTCGGGGAGACCCAGTGCGACCGGCTCTCCAGTGGACATCGCGTCACCCGTTCCCGGAGACGGTCTCGCGCACGGCGCGCAGGGACTCCTTGAGGGAGCCCATCGTGGCGAGCACGGCGGTGGGCTCGTAGCCGCAGTGCGCCATGCAGTTGGCGCAGCGCGGGTCCTTGCCCCGGCCGTACTTGTCCCAGTCGGTGTCCTCGATGAGCTCCCGGTACGTCGGGACGTAGCCGTCGCTCATCAGGTAGCAGGGCCGCTGCCAGCCGAAGAGCGAGTAGTTCGGGATCGCCCAGGCCGTGCACGGGAAGTCCGCCTTGCCCTCCAGGAAGTCCAGGAAGAGCGGCGAGTGGTTCAGCCGCCAGCGGTTCCGGTTGCCGCCCGCGAAGGACTTCTTGAAGAGCTCGCGGGTCTGCTCGACGCCGAGGAAGTGCTCCTGGTCGGGTGCCTTCTCGTACGCGTAGGCGGGCGAGATCATCATCTCGTCGACCTTCAGGTCGTCGTTGAGGTAGTTCAGGACCTCGATGACGGTCTGAGGGGTGTCGGTGTTGAAGAACGTCGAGTTCGTGGTGACCCGGAAGCCGCGCCGCTTGGCCTCCTTGATCGCCTCCACCGCCTCATCGAAGACGCCTTCCTTGGCAACCGACTCGTCGTGCCGCTCACGCAGGCCGTCGATGTGCACGGCGAACGCGAAAAACGGTGACGGGGTGAATTTCTCGATCTTCTTGCGCAGCAGCATCGCGTTCGTGCAGAGGAAGACGTATTTCTTCCGTGCGACCAGCTGCCGCACGATTTCGTCGATCTGCGGGTGCATCAGGGGTTCACCGCCCGCGATGGAAACCATCGGGGCACCCGATTCCAGCACCGCGCCGACGGCCTGGGCCACCGGCATACGCTGCTTGAGGACTCCGGCCGGATGCTGGATCTTCCCGCAGCCCTCGCACGCCAGATTGCAGGCGAACAACGGCTCCAGCTCCACAATGAGCGGGAATTTCTCTCGCTTGCGGAGCTTTTGTTCAATGAGGTACGTCGCAACCTTGATGGACTGACGGAGCGGCATGGCCATCTAGCTCACCTCCTGGGGAGCAGCAAAGATCGGTGCCATTCATAGAAAGCCGGCAGGACGGCACGGAGAACACGGAAAGCCGATATTCCACCGCGTACCGTGCCGATACGGACGAGCTCATGCTCTGGAGCGTCCACGACCACCCGTACGGCCGCAACCGGGCGCATTCCGGTCCGCAGGGCGGTGCGGAGAGTGGCGGCGGACTCCATGTCCACGGCAATCGCCCCGGTGGCCCGCAGCTCGGCCCGCTCATGTCCGCGTACGACATGACCGGAGCCGATCAGCGGACCGGTGTGGACGGTGCGGCCCGGCACCGTCCTGGCGAGGACCTCGGCCAGCAGACCCGCGCCGGTGCAGGGCGTCGAGTCCCCGGCCTCCCGGGTCTCGTCGGCGACCACCAGGTCCCCGGGGTGCATGCCGGGTGCCAGCCCGGCACAGAACCCGGAGGCGATGACCGCCGCACCGTGCGCCCGGTCCTCGCCGAGCGCACGTTCCACTGCCGTCTCGGCGGCCTTCGGACCCATGCCCGTACGGAGCACGGTCACCGGGCCCGGGGCGTCGCCCGCCCTTCCTCTGCCGCTGCGCAGGGCGAGTTGCTCGATCCCGAGAGCGCAGGCGATGAGCAGCGGCGCCGCGGGGCCGTGCGGCCCCGGTGCATCGCCCATCAGGCTCCCTCCCGGGTGGCCGTGCGGTCGGCGAACGGGTCGCCGTACACGTACCGCCCAAGCGCGGTGAGCGGGAAGACCTGCCGGTAGAGGTGGTAGTTGATGGAGAAGTCCCAGGGGAACCCGGTGCCGGTGAAGTACGGCTCGTCCCAGGAACCGTCGGCCTGCTGGGCCTCGTTCAGCCAGACGATGCCACGGGTCACCGCCGTGCTGTCGTGCCGGCCGGCGGCGAGGAGTGCGAGGAGCGCCCAGGCGGTCTGGGATGCGGTCGACGCGCCGTGCCCGATCCACTTCTCCTCCCGGTACGAGCGCAGGTCCTCGCCCCAGCCACCGTCGTCGTTCTGCACGGACTCCAGCCAGTCGACCGCCCGGCGGATCGCCGGATGGGTTCCGGGCAGTCCCGCGGCGACCAGAGCGGGCACCACCGCCCCTGTTCCGTATACGTAGTTGACGCCCCAGCGGCCGAACCAGGCGCCGCACACGTCCTGTTCGGCGAGCAGCCACTCGATGCCGCGCCGGGCGGCGGGGTGGTCGGCGCGCCCCTCCATGGCGAGCATCTCCACCACATGTCCGGTGACATCGGCGGACGGCGGGTCGATGACCTCACCGAAGTCGCAGAACGGCAGCCTGTTGGGGAACGGGCTGGTGTTGTCCGCGTCGAACGCGCCCCAGGCCCCGTTGCGGGACTGCATGCCGACATTCCAGCGCACCCCGCGCTCGATGGCGGCCTCGACCCGGGCCGGGTCGGGGTGCCGGACACGGCGCAGCGCGAGGACTACCTCGGCGGTGTCGTCGATGTCCGGGTAGTTGTCGTTGTGGAACTCGAACGCCCAGCCGCCGGGGGCCAGTTGAGGCCTGCGCACGGCCCAGTCCCCGGGCCTGACGATCTCCTCGGCGAGCATCCAGTCGGCGGCCTTCACGAGCGCCGGATGGTCGGGGCTCACTCCTGCGTCGGCGAGCGCGACGGTGGCAAGACAGGTGTCCCAGACCGGTGACTGGCAGGCCTCGATCATGCGGGCACCGTCCTCGCGCCACACCGCGAACCGGTCGAGCGAGGCGAGTCCGGCCCGCATCACCGGGTGGTCGAGGTCGTAACCGAGCAGGTGCAGGGCGATGACGGAGTACACCGCAGGCGGCTGGATACCGCCCCAGCAGCCGTCGTTCTCCTGGCGTTCGATGATCCAGCGGGCCGCCGCGTTCATGGCGATACGGCGCAGCCTGCGCGGCGCCACCTTGTGGTAGGCGTGCAGCGCCTTGTCCAGGCGCTGGAAGACACCGTCCCAACTGGCCATCGCCGCAGGGAGCTTGGGCGGATTCGGGACGTGCGGGTCGGTGTGCAGTTCGTCGAGGGCGAAGGGTGCGGGTCGCACCGGCCGCTTCGCCGAGACGACGGTCAGCGGCACGATCGTCTGCCGGGCCCAGCAGCCGAAGTCGTAGATGTTGAGCGGGACCCACTTCGGGAAGAACATCAGCTCCGGTGGGAGCTCGGGCAGGTCGTCCCATTTCCACCAGCCGAAGAGGGCCAGCCAGATCCGGGTGAAGACGCGGCTCTTCGCGATGCCGCCCTCTTCCCTGATCCACCGTGCGGCGCGGGCCATGTGCGGGTCGTCCGGCAGGTCTCCGGCCAGCCGCAGCGCTACATACGCCTCGATGGTGGCGGAGAGCTCGCCCGGGCCGCCGTAGAACGTGGCCCAGGTGCCGTCGCCGAGTTGTTCGCCGCGGATGAAGCGGGCGGCCGCCTCGACGGTGGCCGGGTCCTGGATGCCGAGGAACTGGCGGAGCAGCAGATCCTCTGCGTCCATGGTGACGTTGGTGGCGAGGTCACCCTTCCACCAGCCCTGGTCGTCCTGCCTGCCGAGGAGGTGCTCCACCGAGCGTTCCGCGGCCCGCCGCGCGGCGGCGAGCACGTCGTCCGCGGCGATGGTCGATTCGGTCGTTTCGCTGGCCGAGGCTGCGCGGGGGTTCAGAGCCCCGGTGCTTCCGTCGGTCGTCGCTGTCATGGCTTCCCCTTCGTGCAGTTGGTCCTCTGCTGTGCTGGGGTCTCCGTCGGCCGGCGCCCTGTTCGGACGCCGGCCGGCGACTGCGAGTCATATGCGGATGGTGATCATCTCTTTCGTACGACGACGAAGTCCGCGAGCGCTGTGAGCTGCTCGCGGACGGTTTCCGGCATGTCGACACCGTGCAGCGCCTCGATGGCGACCGCGTGCTGCCGACGTGCCTCCTGGGCGGTCCACTCGCGGCCGCCCGCCTCCTCGATCAATGCCGCCCGGACGGCGAACTCCTCCTCGGAGAAGCTGTCGAATTCGCTGCTCTTGGCGTCCGCGGCGAGCAGCTCGCCGAGGCGTTCCGAGGCCGGTCCGCCCGCGGCGAGCGCGGCGACGACCGGCAGGGACTTCTTGCGCTGACGCAGATCGCTCCAGGTCTGCTTGCCGGTGGACTCCGGGTCGCCCCAGATGCCGAGCAGATCGTCGACGGCCTGGAAGGCGAGGCCGAGGTGGTAGCCGTACGCCTCCAGGATGTCGGCGGTGCGGTCGTCGGCGCCGCCGAGCACCGCGCCGATGGAGACGGCGCAGGCGAGCAGGGCGCCGGTCTTGTTGCCCTCCATCTCCAGGCACTCCTCGACGGTGACCCGCTCGCGGTGCTCGTAGGAGATGTCCTGGGCCTGCCCGTCGATGAGCTTGCGGGTGGCGGTGGTCAGCCGGCGGGCCGCGCGGCCCGCCTCGGCCGTGCCGAGCTCCAGCAGGATCTCGTTGGCCAGCGCGAACAGCGCGTCGCCGACCAGGATCGCCTGGGCGGGGCCGTGCACTTTCCATACGGTGTCGCGGTGGCGGCGCTGCTCGTCGCCGTCCATCAGGTCGTCGTGCAGCAACGAGAAGTTGTGCACGAGTTCGACGGCGACAGCGCCGGGGATGCCGGCCTCGGCGGCGGCTCCGGCCGCCTCCGCGGACAGCAGGGCGAGCGCCGGGCGGACGGCCTTGCCGCCGTCGCCGTCCGCGGGCCGGCCCTGGGCGTCGATCCAGCCGAAGTGATAGGCGGCGACGGTGTCCATGGGCGGTGCGAGCCGGTCAACGGCAGCCCGGAGCACCGGCGCGGACAGGGCCCGTCCGCGCTCCAGAAGCGCGGTGACGTCCGCGGTGTCTGCCACGGTGTCGAAAGCCGGATTCGCCGGGGTCACTGACTCTCCTCTTGTTCCGGTGGTACTGCTCATGCCGCCTCCTGCAGCGGATGTTCATGGATGCGGCCGAGCGCGCGCAGCGCTGCGTCCGCGGCGCTGTTCCCGCTGCGCACCGCGCCCTCCATCGTCGCGGGCCAGCCGGTGGCGGTCCATGCTCCGGCCAGATAGAGACCGGCGGCACGGGTACGGGTTCCGGGACGCAGCCGCCCGACGCCGGGTGCGGGGGCGAAGGTCGCCGTACGTTCCCGGGTGACGAAGAAGTCCCTGATGCCGGCCCCGCGGGCGGCCGGGAGGAGCCGCTCGAGCTCGGGCAGGTAGCGGCTGCGCAGTTCGGCGACGGGCAGGTCGATCTCGTCGTCGGCCGCGGACTGGGAGAGCGCGAGGTACTGCCCGGGACCGGTCAGTCCGGAGGCGTCCGTACGGTCGAAGACCCACTGGACCGGCGAGCCGAGAGCGGCGAAGAACGGGCGGCGCAGCACCTTGCGGTCGTAGACGACGTGCACATTGAGGATCGGCGAGGTGCCGATGTCGAGCAGCCGGTCCGGCTCGTCGAGTGCGCCTTCGGGCAGCAGGCCGTGGGTCTCGCGCTGCGGCGCGGCGAGGACGACGGTGTGCGCCTCGATGCGTTCGGCGCCCGTGTCGACGATCCAGCGTCCGTCGGCGGTGCGGCTGACGGCATCGGCCTTGGTGCGCAGCTCTGTCCGTACGCCCGCGGCGTCGAGCGCCTTGCGGGCGAGCGTGTCGTGCACCTCGCCGAGCGGCACACATGCCCAGCCGATGTCTGCGGCGCCGGGCTCGGACAGGAGTCCGGTCTTGAAGACCTTCGCTGCAAGGGCCAGCGAGGAGTTCGGGGCGGTGGCGTTGAGTGTGGCGACGCCGACGAGGTCCCAGAGTGCCTCGATGGTGCGCGGGGACTGGCCGTGACGGGTCAGCCAGCTGCCGAAGTCGATGGTGTCGAGTGCCGGGTCGTCCGGGTCGAGACGGCCGAGCGCGAGCGCAGCGCGCCCGACACCCGCCCGCTCGGCGAGCGAGAGATGCGGATACGCGGCGAGGCCGGCGGCGAGGTGGAACGGCACCGGGAGCGCGTTGCGGCGCAGCCGTCCGAGCCGGGGCCCCGAGGGGCGGCCGACATCGAGAACGGGCACGTCCAAACGGTTTTGCAGGGGTGCCAGGCGGGTGCCGCCGACCCGGTCGAGGAACCCGCGGTAGGCGGTGCAGCAGCGCAGATAGACGTGCTGGCCGTTGTCGACCGTCAGCTCGCCGCGCCGGAAGGAGAAGGCGAGTCCGCCGAGCCGGGGCCGCCCTTCGAGCAGGGTCACGTCAAGCCCGGCGTCGGCGAGACGCAGGGCCGCGGTGATGCCGGCGAGTCCGCCGCCGATCACGACCGCGCGGGAGGAACGCAGGGCTCCGTCGGTCATGCGCCCCCCTCCCCCCGGGTCGTTCCGGCCGGCCGGGCCGTCTCGGCCGGGCTCGTCGCCTCAGTGAGGGACGCAGTGGACCACGGAAGGGTTGCCCACGGCGTGGACCGACGGTCGGTGGTCTGCACGGTGCACGGGACATCTGCAGGACGCATCAGACACGCCCCCGGGCGGTCCGGCGCGAGATGTAGCGCGCATCCAGACCCGACAGACCACGCACCGCGACGTAGGCCTTCTCGTGGCCCGGCAGCGAGACCCGGCCGCGCAGCACCGCCTCGGGGTCGCGCTCGATCCGGTCGAGCAGCCGGCGGTAGATGCCGGCCATGGCGGCCACACAGGCGCCGCTGCGGCGGTCCAGCATCGGCAGCAGCCGGTAGCCCTCGGCGAACAGGGCGCGGGCCCGCCGCACCTCGAAGTGGACCAGGCCCGCGAAGTCGGAGCCGGGCGGCGGGGTGGCCCGGTCGAAGCCGACGGAGCAGCCGAACTTGGCAAGGTCGTCGGCGGGCAGATAGGTACGCCCGTTGGCGGCGTCCTCGCGGACGTCACGCAGGATGTTGGTCAGCTGCAGGGCGAGGCCGAGCGTGTCGGCGTACTCCGGGGCACGGTCGGCGCCGGGTGCGCCCGGTTCCGTACCGAAAACGCCCAGGCTGAGCCGGCCGATGGCACCGGCGACACACCGGCAGTAGACCTTGAGGTCGTCCCACGTCTCGTACGTGGCGCCGCGCACGTCCATCAGCACCCCGTCGATCAGCTCGTCGAGCCCGCCGAGCGGGAGCGGGAACCTGCGTGCGGCGTCGGCGAGCGCGACGGCCACCGGATCGGTGTCGTCCTCGTCGACCGCACCGTTCCGGATCCGGTCCAGCAGCGTGCGGGTGCTCTCCAGCCGGATCCGCTTGGTCTGCGCGTCCAGCTCGCCGTCGCCGATGTCGTCGACCCGGCGGGAGAAGGCGTACAGCGCCGACATGGCCTGCCGCTTCTCGGCGGGCAGCAGCCTGATTCCGTACGCGAAGTTACGCGCCTGCTGTCCGGTGACGGCCTCGCAGTAACTGTATGCGGCCTGTACTTGCGCCGACATGTATGTCGTCTGTCCCTCCACGGTCCGGCTCACCCCTCTCTACGCGCTCTTCGCAAGACAACTCCCACCTCGCGCAGCAAGCTGGGCTTGGTGGGCCTGGGCGGTCCGGGCAGTACGTCGAACCCGGCGGCCGCGATCGCGGTGAGGGCGGCACGCCCCCCTCCCACAAATCCGGCGAGAAGCAGCTTGAGCCTGCCGTGGACGCTACCCACCAGAGGGGCACCTTCATTCAGCAGGTTTCGGGCGCGTTCTGCTTCGTATGCAACCAGCGCGCGCACCGATGCGCCCCCCGAGGCGGTTGCGAGGTCGGCCTCGGTGACATGGAACCGGGCCATGTCGTCGGCCGGCAGATAGATCCGGTCGCGGCCGAGGTCCTCGGTGACGTCCTGGAGGTGCTCGACGATCTGCAGCGCGGTACACACGGCGTCGGAGCGGCGGATCCGCTCGGGGTTCGCGGTGCCGGTGATCTGGAGGACCAGCCGGCCGACGGGGTTGGCGGAGAGTTCGCAGTAGGCGAGCAGTTCCTCGTACGTCCCGTACCGCCGGACCTTCTGGTCCTGCCGGTTGGCCTCGATGAGCCCCAGGAACGGCTCGGGGTCGAGTGAGCAGCGCCGCACGGTGGGGCGCAGCGCACGCAGCAGCGGATGGCGCGGGCCGTCGCCCGCGGGGTCGAAGACGCGGTGCAGATCGGCCTCGAAGGCGTCGAGCATCGCAAGCCGGTCGTCGGTCTGCGCCGGGTCCAGTCCGAGGTGGCGTGCGTCCGCTCCGCCGGGGGCGAGATCGCCGTCGCCGATGTCGTCGACAAGGCGTGCGTAGCCGTACACGGCCATCAGATCGTCACGCCAGGCGCGCGGCAGGAAGAACGGGGCCACGGGGAAGTTCTCGTCCGCGGCCTTGTCGAGCGTGGCGGGTACGGCGGCGTCCCGGCGCGCCTGCCGGGTACGCGTCACCTCGGACCGCCCGGTGCGGGGACGGCATATACACCTCGGAGCTGGAGATTTTCCGTCATTGCCGTCACATCTCCCGTTCTACACTGCTGACCCAAAACATCTCATTCCGGACACGCCGCCCGCTCTTTCCAGTGCGGAGGACCGCCTACGGGCGGTGCTCCCAGGCGGTATGGCCCCACTTGCCACGAATCAGCACCGGTACAGCTTACGTTGTACAACGCCCAGTCATACGCCCGGGTGTGGCGCGTATGACAACAACGTCGCATTCTGCGCCAACCTTCCCCGTGCGCAAGGAGATTGACGTCATCCGGCGGGAGGAGATCCTTCCCGGGATGTGGCGCGGACACGCTCGGCGCCCGTGCTCCGGACATGCAGCGGCCTCCGCCGGAGTGCTCCGGCGGAGGCCGCTGCCAGGTCGGGCATCGCTGCGCGGGGCTACTTCCCGGTCTCCCGCTCGTACGCCTTGAGCACCTCGTCGGTCGGGCCGTCCATCAGCAGCTCGCCCTTTTCCAGCCACAGCACCCGGTCGCAGGTGTCCCTGATGGACTTGTTGCTGTGGCTGACCAGGAAGACCGTGCCGGCCTCCTTGCGCAGCTCACGGATGCGCTCCTCGGAACGGATCTGGAACTTGCGGTCACCCGTGGCCAGCGCCTCGTCGATCATGAGGACGTCGTGGTTCTTGGCGGCGGCGATGGAGAAACGCAGCCGGGCGGCCATGCCGGAGGAGTACGTCCGCATCGGCAGGGTGATGAAGTCGCCCTTCTCGTTGATGCCCGAGAAGTCGACGATCCCCTGGTAGCGCTCGCGGATCTCCTCGCGCGTCATGCCCATCGCGAGCCCGCCGAGGATGACGTTGCGCTCGCCGGTCAGATCGCTCATCAGCGCCGCGTTCACCCCGAGCAGCGACGGCTGGCCGTCGGTGTACACCTTGCCGTGCTCGGTCGGCAGCAGACCGGCGATGGCCCGCAGCAGGGTCGACTTGCCGGAGCCGTTGGTACCGATGAGGCCGATGGCCTCGCCCCGGTAGGCGGTGAAGGTGACACCGCGTACCGCGTGCACCTTCCGGACTCCGCGTGCCTCGCCCTTGCCGCGGCGCAGTATCCGGCTCAGCGCGGCGGTGGCGCTGCCCTTGCCTCCGCCGGCACCGTTGACCCGGTACACGATGTGCACATCGTCGGCGATGACGGTGGGGACACGCCCCGAAGTGTTGTCCTCAGCCACGGCCGTACCGTTCCTCTGCCTTCCAGAAGTACACAAAGCCCGCGAGGCCGATGAAGGCCGCCCAGGCGAGCCCGACGATCCACACGTGCGGCGGCAGGTTCTCGGAGCCGTAGCCGTCGATCAGCGCGTAGCGGATCAGGTCCATGTAGATGGCCGCCGGGTTGTACTGCAGCACCCTGCCGACCCAGTCCGGCTGGTCCTCGAGCATCACCGTGATGGAGAACATGACACCGGACGCGTACATCCAGGTGCGCATGACGAACGGCATCAGCTGGGCCAGGTCCGGGGTCTTGCTGCCGAGCCTGGCCATGATCAGGGCGAGACCGGTGTTGAAGACGAACTGCATGATCAGCGCGGGCACCACCAGCAGCCAGGACAGCGTCGGGTAGCTGCCGAAGCCGACGACCACGATCACCAGCACGATCATCGAGTACAGCAGCTGCTGTAGCTGCTGCAGCGAGAACGAGACGGGCAGCGAGGCACGTGGGAAGTGGAGTGCGCGCACCAGGCCGAGGTTGCCGGAGATCGCCCGCACACCCGCCATCACCGAGCTCTGCGTGAAGGTGAAGACAAAGACACCGGTCACGAGGAACGGGATGAAGACCTCTTTGCTCATTCCCCTGCTGGTGCCGAGGATCAGCCCGAAGATCAAGTAGTAGACGAGCGCATTGAGCAGCGGTGTGGCCACCTGCCACAGCTGGCCGAGCTTGGCCTGGCTGTACTGGGCGGTCAGCTTCGCCCGGGAGAACGCCGTGATGAAGTGGCGGCGGCCCCAGAGCTGGCGCACGTACTCGAACAGCCCGGGCCGGGCGCCGCTCACCGTCAGGCCGTACTTGGCGGCCAGCTCGGCGGCGCTCAGGCCGGCGTCGGCGGATGGCGGGGTGCTCAACGCGACCGCACCATCATGGGTTGTGTCACTCACCAGATGAAACTCTCGTATTCAAGATGCGCTGCCAGTCGCGTGCGCGGTTCAGGCGGACAGGTCCCGTAGGAAAAATACGTCTCATGCTCTCAGAGGAGAGCTTCTCAGATCACGGGAGGTCGGCCGAGTCTGGTCAGCCGCCATACCGTACGCCACTTCATCGGACGGCGCGGTCCGCACGGCTTCGCCCAGCCTTCCCGGAAGCCGCCGAACCATGCCTTCAGTGCCGGACCCGAGGGCTTGCGGAGCAGGGTCAGGAGCAGCCAGACACCGAGGTAGACGGGGACGAGCAGCGCGGGCAGATTGCGGCGCGCCAGCCAGACCCGGTTGCGGGCCACCATGCGGTGGTAGACCGCGTGCCGCGAGGGGGCGGTGGTCGGGTGGTGGAGCACCATGTCGGCGCGGTAGTCGATCATCCAGCCGGCGTCCAGTGCCCGCCAGGCGAGATCGGTCTCCTCGTGCGCGTAGAAGAAGTCGCCCGGCAGCCCGCCGACCTCGGCGAGGACCCGGGTACGGACGGCATTGGCGCCGCCGAGGAAGGTCGTCACCCGCGACGAGCGCATCGGGTCGGCGGCGCGCAGCCGCGGGACGTGGCGGCGCTGGGTGACACCGGTGTCCGGATCGGCGATCCGGAAACTGATGATCCCCAGCTTCGGGTCCTGCTCGAACGCCTGCCGGCACAGCTCGGCGGTGTCGGTCAGCGGCAGCAGTCCGTCATCGTCAAGGAAGAGCAGGACGTCGACGTCGGCGCCGGACGGGCCGAAGGCCTCGATGCCGACGTTGCGGCCGCCGGGGATGCCCAGGTTCTCGGGGAGCTCGACCGTCCGGACGCCCGCGGGAACGTCCGGAACCGGGGCGCCGTTGCCTACGACGACCGCCTCGATCCGGTCGCCGTCCTGCTTGGCGACCGAATCGAGGAGGGCGCGCAGCTCGTCAGGACGGTTGCCCATCGTGATGATGACCGCGCCGAGCTTCATGGGAGTGCTCACTTCAGCCTGCTCGATGCCAGCACCGAGACCAGGTGCAGCAGCGTCTGTACGAGGGCGATGCCGGCCAGCACGGCGAGGCCGAGCCGGGAGAAGAACAGGTCGTCCCTGACCGCGTCCAGGACCGCCAGGACCAGGATCAGCAGCGATGCCTCGATCCCGAGCACCAGGCGGTGGAACTTCAGCGCAGCGGCGGCCTTGCGGGCCAGCGCCATGCCGGACGAGCGCGGCTCCGACGCAGCCTCCTTGACCGGCGGCAGTCCGGCCTGGTGGCGGGCCACGCCGACGAGGTCGGTCTCGGCCTTGATCAGGACGGCGCCGAGCGCCGCGAGGGTGCCGAGGAAGGCCCACAGCCAGTCGATCCGCCCGGAGCCCCACAGGTCGGCCGCGCGCAGACCGAAGCCGACCAGCACCGCGGCGTCGCACAGGTAGGCACCGACGCGGTCCAGGTAGACGCCGCCGAGCGAAAACTGCTTCCTCCAGCGGGCGATCTCGCCGTCGACGCAGTCGAGCAGCAGATAGAGCTGGACCATCACCACCCCGAGGACGGCGCCCGCGATCCCGGGCACCAGCAGGGCCGGCGCGGCGAGGACGCCGCAGACCGTCATCAGGTAGGTCAGTTGGTTCGGCGTGATCTTGGTGTTCACCAGGTACGGGTCTATGTGCAGCGAGATCTCCCGCATGTACATGCGCCCGGCCCAGTGCTCACCGCTCCGCCGGTCCTTCACGCCCTCCGGGTGAACGACCGGACGGAGTTCAGCTACTGATGGTCTTGGCATAGTCGGCGTACGCGTCCCTGATCTGGTCGGTGGACAGGTTGAGGTGTTCCAGGATCGTGAAGCGCCCGGGGCGCGTCTGCGGCGCATAGTCGACGGCCCGGACGAACTCTTCCGCGGTGAAGCCGATCTCCTCGGGCAGGACCGGCAGCTCATGACGGCGCAGGGCGGCCGCCATGAGCAGCGACTCCTCCTTCGCGCCTCGCAGGTGCATGGCGAAGCAGGCGCCGAGGCCTACCTGCTCGCCGTGGCTGGCCGCACGCTTGGGGTAGAGCAGGTCGAACGCGTGGTTGATCTCGTGGCAGGCCCCGGAGGCCGGCCGGGAGTCCCCCGCGACCGACATGGAGATGCCGGTCAGCACCAGCCCCTCGGCGAGCACCTTCAGGAAGCCGTCGTCGCCGACCCCGCCGGGGTGACGCAGCACGGCCTCACCGGCCTGCCGGGCCATGGCGGCCGCGAGTCCGTCGATGTCCTCGCCGTTGACCCGGTGGGCGAGCTCCCAGTCGGCCACGCAGGAGATGTTGGAGACCGCGTCGCCGATACCGGAACGCACATAGCGGGCGGGCGCCTGGCGGACGATGTCGAGGTCGATGACGACGGCGATCGGCGTGGGGACTCCGTACGAGCCCCGGCCGTTGTCGTTGTCCAGCGTCGCCACGGGCGAGCAGAGCCCGTCGTGCGCGAGGTTCGTCGCGACCGCGACCATCGGCAGGCCGACGCGCGCCGCGGCGTACTTCGTCACGTCGATGATCTTGCCGCCGCCGAGGCCGACGACGGCGTCGTACCGGCTGCCCTTGATCGCGTCCGCGAGCCTGACCGCCGAGTCGATGGTGCCGTCGGTCACGGAGTACCAGTCGGCGCCGGGCAGCACCGGTGCGAGCCGCTCGCGCAGCGCCCGGCCGGAGCCCTCGCTGATCGCGACGGCGAGCTTGCCGGATGCGGAGATCCGCTGGTCGGCCAGGAGGCCGCCGAGATCGTCCAGGGCGCCGCGGCGGATGTCGACGACGACCGGGGAGGGGATCAGCCTGCTCAGTACTGGCACGCGATCTCACGCCCCTTCGCGAGGTCGTCGTGGTTGTCGATCTCGACCCACGTCACGTCGCCGATGGGAGCCACGTCGACGGTGAAGCCACGGTTCACGAGCTCCTGGTAGCCGTCCTCATAGTAGAGGTCGGGGTCGCGCTCGAACGTCGCCTTCAGGGCGTCGGCGAGGGCCTCGGCGGCCTCGGGCTCGATCAGGGTGACGCCGATGTACTCGCCGGTCGCGGTGGCCGGGTCCATCAGCTTGGTGATCCGCTGCACGCCCTTGTCACCGTCGGTGATGACCTTCATCTCCTCGTCGGCGAGGTTCTTCACCGTGTCGAGGGCGAGGATGATCTTCTGACCGTTGCCGCGGGCGGCGAGGAGGGTCTTCTCGACGGAGACCGGGTGCACGGTGTCACCGTTGGCGAGGATCACACCGCGTCGCAGCACCTCACGCGCGCACCACAGGGAGTAGGCGTTGTTCCACTCCTCGGCCTTGTCGTTGTCGACGAGGGTGAGCGTCAGGCCGTACTTCGCCTCGAGTGCGGCCTTGCGCTCGTAGACGGCCTCCTTGCGGTAGCCGACGACGATCGCGACCTCGGTGAGGCCGATCTCCGCGAAGTTGGCCAGCGTCAGGTCGAGCACGGTCCTGTCGCCGTCGACCGGCACGAGCGCCTTCGGAAGCGTGTCGGTGTAGGGGCGCAGACGCCGTCCGGCACCGGCGGCGAGTACGAGGCCGATCATGCGGGTTCTCCTTCGTCGTGAACGGCAGGTGCTCCGGAGGAGACCCAGAAACGGATGGACTCGACAAGCACCACCAGCGCCACGGCCACCGCGAGAGCGGTGAGTGCCACGGTGAAGCCCGAATGCTGAGTGAATACGGCGGCGAATACGGCCACCACCAAGGTCCGGCCCTCGTGCCCACCGATCGTCCGCACCAGCCACCGGGGCGGCGCGCCGGTGCCCCCGCGAATGCGGTACACCGTGTCGTAGTGATGGTAGGCGACGGCCGAAACCAGCCCGAAAGCCGCGGGAAGGGCGTGGTCGACCTCACTGCGGGCGGCCAGAGCGAGGATCGTGCCGTACTCCGCCGCCCTGAATATCGGGGGCACGAGCCAGTCGAGTGCGCCCTTGAGGGGGCGGGCCACGGCGACGCCCGAGCAGACCGCGTAGAAGACCGCGGCGACGATCATCTGCCGGCTGCCGAACGGCTGTGACACGGCGGCGGCGACCAGGGCGAGGGCGCCGACGAGGGCTGCCGCCGGAGCGGCCCAGCCGCCCCCGACACGGGGCCCCCGCGCCGCCACGAACTGCGCGAGGGGCCCGGAGTCCGCGAGGTCGGCGAGCGCCTGGGCGGCGCGGTCGGTGCGCTGCGCCTTGCGGGTCAGCGAACGCAGGAGGCGGCCGGCCGTGGTGTAGCAGGCGGCGACGGCGCAGCCGATCAGCAGGGCGTAGAAAACGATCCGCGGGGTGGTCACCGCGGTCAGCACCGCGATCATCGCCCACCGCTCGCCGATCGGCAGCACGATCATCCGGCGCAGCCAGACCGTCCAGCCGACACTGTCGAGCTTGTCGGAGAGGGCCGCCGTCGGACTCGAATTGGCGACCGCGTCGTGGTTGGCCTCGTTGAACGAGAAGTCGACGACGTGGCGGCAGGTCTGCAGGACCATCGCTCCGAGCGCGAGCGCCCATACGTCGTCGCCGTTGCGGGCGGCGCCGAGGGCGAGGCCCGCGTAGTACGCGTACTCCTTGGCCCGGTCAAACGTGGCGTCCAGCCAGGCGCCCATCGTCGAGTACTGCAGCGAGTAGCGGGCGAGCTGCCCGTCGGTGCAGTCGAGGACGAACGAGAGGAGCAGCAGCAGCCCTGCGGCGACGTAGCCGCCGCGGCTGCCGGTGGCCGCGCAGCCCGCCGCGATCAGCGCGGTGAGCAGGGAGGCGGTGGTGACCTGGTTCGGGGTGAGGCCGCGGCGTGCGCACCAGCGCGCGAGGTAGCGCGAGTACGGGCTGATGAAGTACGTGGTGAAGAACCCGTCACGGGCCTTCACCGCGCTCCGCAGCCGTACCGCCTCGTCGTCGACCGCCGCCATGGCGGACTGCGCGGTGGCGCGGGCGGCCTGGTCGACGGGGACGGCGGCGACGAGCGAGCCGAGCTCGGGGCGCTGCACGACGGCGCCCTCGGCCTCCAGCGCGACGGCGAGGCGGCCGGGCACGGTGCGGTCGGTGACGGGCACGGTGTCCGCGTGGCCGGCCGGCCCCACGGGGACGCCGGCGCCCACCGCCGCAGTGGTGCTGCGCAGGGCCCGGACGAGCGCAGGGCGTGTCTCCGGCTGCACGGTGAGCGCACCGGGGACGGTGGCGGCCGGGAATCGAGGGTCGGTCAGTCCGAGCCGGAGGGCGTGGACGTGCCCGACGAAGCGGGGGTCGACGAGGGCGACGCGGACGTCGGCGGGAGCCGCGGAGAGCAGCTCCGCGGCTTCGGTGACATCAGCGGCGGCCTGTACGTCGAAGCCCAGCGACCTCAGATCGTCCGCGAGCGGCGATCCGGGTACCGGCGCACCGGTGAGGATGGCGGTCGACAGACGAACTCACTCCTTGGTGCTGACGGGGTCGGCGCGCGACAGCGCGGCCCTGATGCGGGCCGGCGGCACGTCGGCAGAGGCTATCGGATGAACGGAAGCGGGAATTCATCGCCCGTTTGTGCTCCGTTCGGGGTGGACCGGCAGCATGCGATGCCGCCCGCGATCATCATCGTGGATGCCCGGCTCGGCCCACAAACCGCAGTGGCCGTGGTCCCGGCCCCGGATTACGGACCGCAGTGGTATAGACCTGGGCCGAGGGGCATGACCTGCCCGTTCACGGGCGTACCAGGACGAACCGGGGCGGGCGTGATACGCACCTCGACGGGTACCAGGGAGCGATGACCGCCCCCGACGACTCACGACCGGCGTTGCCGGCCGGCGCCGGACCGGCGGTCCTCCGAGGCGCGCCCGTGCCGGGTGGCGGCCGGACACACGGGGACGGGTGTGGTGCATCTCGCAGCGAGAGGGCAGGATGCCGGCCGGCCCGGCACGGGCGGGCACCCACGCCACCACGAAGCGCTCGGCCGCGATCTACACATGATCACGCCACCTCTCTGACCTGCGACCATTTCCCCAGGTCAGAGCAGTTGGCAACGGTGTTCAGTGCCGTGTTGCCGGATACCCCCCACCCGTAGTTGACTGGCTTTCCCAGGCCGATACGGGCCCGGGTCCGCAAGACGACCGGAGGCGACCCATGGGGGCTGGGCACGATCACGGGCACACGCACGGCGGGCCTCCTCCGACCGGCACCGCTGCCGCCGCGTACCGGGGACGGCTGCGGGTCGCGCTCGGCATCACGCTCACCGTGATGGTCCTGGAGATCATCGGCGGTCTGCTCTCGGGCTCGCTCGCGCTGATCGCCGACGCCGCCCACATGGCGACCGACGCGCTCGGGCTCGGCATGGCGCTGCTGGCGATCCACTTCGCCAACAAGCCGGCCGGGCTCAACCTCACCTTCGGCTATGCCCGCGCCGAGATCCTCGCCGCCCTGGCCAACTGTCTCCTGCTGCTCGGGGTGGGCGGCTATCTGCTCTTCGAGGCGATCGAGCGCTTCATCTCACCGGCCGAGACCCGGGGCGGCCTGACGATCGTCTTCGCCCTGGTCGGCCTCGTCGCCAACATGATCTCGCTGTCGCTGCTGATGCGCGGACAGAGGGACAGTCTCAATGTGCGCGGCGCCTACCTGGAGGTGCTGGCGGACGCGCTCGGCTCAGTGGCCGTGATCGTCTCGGCGGGCGTCATCCTGGCCACCGGCTGGCAGGCCGCCGACCCGATCGCCTCGCTGCTGATCGGCCTGATGATCGTCCCCCGCACGGTGAGGCTGCTCCGGGAGACGCTCAATGTGCTGCTGGAGTCGGCCCCGAAGGGCGTCGACATGGCAGAGGTACGGGCCCACATGACGGCGCTGCCCGGGGTGCTGGACGTCCACGACCTGCACGCCTGGACCATCACGTCGGGCATGCCGGTGCTCTCCGCCCATGTGGTGGTGCACCAGGAGCTGCTCGACTCGGTGGGGCACGAGAAGCTGCTGCATGAGCTGCAGGGCTGTCTCGGTGTTCATTTCGATGTCGAGCACTGCACATTCCAGCTCGAACCGATCGGTCACGCGGAGCACGAGGCCAGGCTCTGTCACTGAACTGCCCCTCGGTGCGCGGGTGTAGGGTCCCCGCAGAGGTGTGTGAGCCTCGCCCGTGTCCACGAGAGGAGCTGAGGTCGATGACCGTCACGACGGCGCCTGCCCGGCGCAGTGTCCGGTCCTTCTTCACCTCCCGGGTTCCCGGCTGACGCCCCGGCTCACACCGAGAGAATCGGCACCCCGGCTCGCACCGGGTCGCCGCGTTCGGCCGGAACCCTCTCATTCAAGGGTTTCCCACGTTGACCGACAGCACTCACACCGTCCGTGACGATCACGCCGCACGTCACGAGGCGTTCTTCTCCCTGCACCACGGCCTCCCCCGGCAGAGCCCGGGCTCCGACGCGACCACCCGGCAGCTGCTCGCCCTCACCGGCCCGCTGCCGCACCGTCCGCGCGTCCTCGACCTGGGCTGCGGTCCCGGCAGGGCCGCACTGCTGCTCGCCGCCGAGGCGGGCGCCGAGGTGACCGCCGTCGACACCCACCAGCCGTTCCTCGACGAGCTGCGCACAGCCGCCGAGGCACGCGGGCTGGGCGACCGGATCCGTACCGTCCGGGCCGACATGGGCCGACTCCGCGGACCCGGCACCCCGGACCTCCCGGACGGGTCGTTCGATCTGGTCTGGGCCGAGGGGTCCGCGTACATCATCGGTTTCGACACCGCACTGCGGGACTGGAAGCGGCTGCTCGCCCCGGGCGGCTCCCTGGTCGTCAGCCAGTGCGTCTGGACGACGGACGAGCCGTCGGACGAGGCGCGCGCCTTCTGGGACCAGGACGGCCCGATGCTCCCGGTGGCCGGGCGGACGGCTGCGGCCGTCGCGGCCGGCTATCACGTCCTCGGGGTGCGGGTGCAGCCGGAGAGCGACTGGGACGAGTACTACGTACCGCTCGCCCGGCATGCCGAGGCCGCGGATCCGTCGGCGCCCGGCATGGCGTGGGCGCTCGCGTCCACGCACACGGAACTGGCCATGCGCCGCGACCACGGCGGGGAGTACGGCTACGCCGCGTACGCCCTGCGCCCCGCCGACCCCCGCTGGACCACCCGGCCGGAGACTGCGGCGGACACCGGGGCCGTGCACGCGGTCAACGCCGCCGCGTTCCCCACACCCGACGAGGCCCGTCTCGTCGACGCACTGCGGGCCGATCCCCGGGCCTGGCTCCCCGGCCTGTCGTACGTGGCGCAGGACGGACCCGACGGTGACATCGCCGCGTACGCGCTGCTGACCCGGTGCCGGGTCGGCGACACGCCGGCACTGGCGCTGGCTCCCGTGGCGACCGTCCCCGACCGGCAGCGCGAGGGCGCCGGCCAGGCGGTGGTTCGGGCGGCGCTGGATGCGGCCCGGCTGCGGGGTGAACGGCTCGTGCTGGTGCTCGGGCATCCCGGGTACTACCCGAGGTTCGGATTCGTGCCGGCGTCCCGGTTCGGGATCAGGCCGGGCTTCGACGTACCGGACGACGCGATGATGGCTCTCGTTCTCGACGATTCCGCGCCGGTGCCGCAGGGCACGATCCAGTATCCGGCGGCATTCGGGGTCTGACGTGTGGTCCGGTCCCACCGCATCCGTGCAGTGCGGTGGGACCGGACATGCCAGGACCCGAAGTACGGACAAGCCGCTTTTGTACGGCAGACTTGAGCAGACTCGAGGGGACCGGCGCACGGTGCCGGGGACCATAGCGAAGGATGGGTATGCCGACCACACCAGCCACTGCGGCGAACAGCTCGTCGAACGGCACAGCAGAAGCGATCATGCTCGAACTGGTCGACGAGAACGGCACCACCATCGGCACGGCGGAGAAGCTCGCCGCCCACCAGGCGCCCGGTCAACTGCACCGTGCGTTCTCCGTGTTCCTCTTCGACGAGCAGGGCCGGCTGCTGCTGCAGCGCCGTGCGCTCGGCAAGTACCACTCCCCCGGTGTCTGGTCGAACACCTGCTGCGGTCACCCGTATCCGGGCGAGGCGCCCTTCGCCGCAGCCGCCCGGCGTACGTACGAGGAGCTCGGGATCTCGCCGTCGCTGCTCGCCGAAGCCGGCACCGTCCGTTACAACCACCCCGACCCGGCGTCCGGTCTGGTGGAGCAGGAGTTCAACCATCTCTTCGTCGGGCTGGCACAGGCGCAGCTTCGGCCGGACCCCGAGGAGATCGGCGAGACGGCGTTCGTGGCCGCCGACGACCTGGCGAAGCGGCATGCCGAGGCACCGTTCTCGGCCTGGTTCATGACGGTGCTCGATGCGGCACGCCCGGCGATCAGGGAGCTCACCGGCCCGTCCGCGGGCTGGTGACAACGGGACAGGAAGGGACGAGGGAGCGGGCGGTCAGAGAAACGGCTTCAGCGGCAGCGCCGCCCAGATGATCTTTCCGCCGCCCGCGGTGTGCTCCACGTCGCAGGTGCCGCCCGCTTCACGGGTGATCTCCCGGACCAGCAACAGCCCGCGTCCGCCCGTCTGCGCATAGTCCGTCTCCAGGGCCGTCGGCCGGTACGGATGATTGTCCTCCACGGACACTCTGACCCATTCGGCGCCGACGGCCACCTCCACTGCGAGCTCCGGGGAGAGCAGCGCGGCGTGCTTCACCGCGTTGGTGACGAGCTCGGAGACGATCAGCAGCAGACCCTGGGTGATGTCCTCGTCCATCGGGACGCCCTGGCGGTTCAGCAGATCACGTACGGCGTGCCGGGCCTGTGGTACGGAGACGTCGAGGGCCGGCGCGGTGAACCGCCAGACCCCTTCGTACGACACGGGCCGGGCCGGGACACTCCCGCGGCTCTCCATAATTCCGGCACCCGCTCTCGCCTCGTGGTCACTGCACGTCGAGTACAGAGTGCGGGGAGTGGTTGGTCCGGACCGTACTACTGAACAAAAGTCGACTCCTATCGACAGAATTTGATCGAATGGGTATGACAGCGTCAGTTCTCGGACTGCTTCTGATCTTCTTCTGATGGCATGTCCGTCGGCTCCCCGGTCACTGTCTGTTCCGACACCAGCGAGACGATGCGGCGGCCGCCGATCCCGATCGCGATCAGCCCGAGGCCGTCGAAGAGCAGCATGAGCGAGAAGAAGAGGCCGAGCACATAGAGGCTGCTGTGCGGCCAGTCGAAGAGCACGAGCAGCCCCAGCAGCAGACCGAAGGCGCCCTGCAGCAGCGTCCAGCCCATCTGCGGTCCGCGCACCACGACGCTGCCCACCAGACGGAACAGCCCGCCGGTCAGGAAGAGCAGCGCGGCGAACAGGGTGAGCGCCTCGGCCGAGCCGTGGGGGTGGCGGATGACGACGACTCCGGCGGCGATGTTGAGTGCGGCGACCACGACACTCAGCCAGAAGTAGTTGGTGCCACGGGACTCGACCGCGTGCAGCAGACCCACCACGCCGCCGATCAGCAGCAGCCAGCCGAAGAGGACCACGACGAGCAGGGCACCGAGCAGGGCGAGCCGGCCCAGGCTGCGGCTCAGTTCTCTGCCCTGGACTGCGGGATCGGCCATCGGACAGCTCCTCACGGTGCGTGCCTGCTTCGCGACCCCTTCTTGATCATAGATTCGAACAGGGTGGATAGCATCCGGCACATGGACCGCAAGGAACCGCAGCTGGAGCACGCCGTCGCGGACGGCGTCGCCACCGTCGTGATCAGCAACCCGGCCAAACGCAATGCGATGACGGCCGCCATGTGGCGGGCACTGCCCGTACTGCTGGAGCGGCTGGCCGCCGACCCCGCCGTGCGCGCCCTGGTCCTGACCGGCGCCGGGGACACCTTCTGTGCCGGTGCGGACATCTCCTCGCTGCGCGACCGGGCGCACGATCCGGCGTTCGACCCTCAGGCACTCGCGGTGGCGGCCGAGGAGGCGCTCGCCGCCTTTCCCCGGCCGACGCTCGCCGCCGTGCGCGGCTACTGCGTGGGCGGCGGCAGCCAGCTGGCGGCCGCCTGCGATCTGCGGTTCGCCGAGGAGGGCGCGGCCTTCGGCGTCACTCCGGCCAAACTGGGGATCGTCTACGCCGGGTCGTCGACCCGCCGGCTGGTCGCGCTCGTCGGACCCGCCACGGCGAAGCATCTGCTGTTCTCCGGCGAACTGATCGGTACGGAGCGGGCGCTGCGGGCCGGCCTGGTGGACGAGGTGCTGCCGGCCGGTGAGCTGGACAAGCGGGTGGAGTCGTACGTACGGGTCCTGGCTTCGCGCTCGCAGCTGACCCAGGCGGCGGCGAAGGAGTTCGCCTCGGGACGGGAGGACCGGGACGCGTACTGGGCGGAACAGGCGCGCCTCAGCGGCGACACCGCGGAGGGGGTCGCCGCCTTCCTTGAGCGGCGGGCGCCGCGCTTCACCTGGACCACCTGACCGCGGGGGCTTGGCGGGCATGCGGATCCGGTCGGTCTTCTGCCGGTCACGGTCCCCGGGGTACCGCACGTACCGACCAGTCGGTAACGTGCGGGCATGAGTACTCTGCCGCCGCGCGCCGGACGCCGCTGCCACAACGCCATCAACCCGCTGCACTCGACGGTCTACTTCTCCCCCGACCTCGGCAAGGAGCTCGGAGAGCTCGGCATCCACGACGCGAGGGCCGCCTACTTCGCCTCCCGCGGGGCGGCGCTGGGCACGGTCGGACCGGGCACGGTCACCTCGACCTTCTACAACTTCAACCACGACCTTGTCGCGGAGCACCTGCCCGCGGTATGGTCCGTCGCCTCGCCGGAGGCGGTCCTGGCGGCCCGGCTGCGCGCGGTCGACACGACGCTGCGCCGGCTGCTGGGCCCGGAGATCATCGGCTCCCCCGAGCTGGCGGAGGCGGCGGAGCTGGCGCTGCGCGCCGCCGAGGCGTGCACCCGACACGCCCGGCCGCTCTACGCCGCCCACGCCGATCTGCCGGTGCCGGACCAGCCGCACCTGGCGTACTGGCACGCCGCGACACTGCTGCGCGAGCACCGTGGCGACGGCCATCTCGCCGCGCTCCTCGCCGCCGGGCTCGACCCGGTCGAGGCCCTGGTCAGCCACACCGCGACCGGCAAGGGCATGTCGCCTCGCTGGATCCTCGGCACCCGCGGCTGGCGCCGCACCGACTGGGAGGCCGCGGTCGAGCGGCTGCGCGGGCGTGGACTGCTCGACGGCGAGGGCGAGTTGACGGAGGCGGGCGTCGCCCTGCGCGCGGAGCTGGAGGAGGTCACGGACCGGATGGACGCGGCTCCCTACGAGCATCTGGGCGCCGAGGGCGTGGCGCGGCTGACCGAACTGGCGCGCGGGTTCCTGTTCACGGCCGCCTCGGCGGGTGCCTTCCCGGCGGATCTGACCGGCAAGAGCTGAGCCGCCGACCGGTCGACAAATGGGGTGGCCGGGCGACACGGCACCCGGCCACCCGGCACAATGCTGGCGAAGGAGCCACGGCACGTCCTGGCCCCCGGTAAGCACAGCCAGTACGAGAAGGCGAGTCGGTAGAAACCGTGACGACGTCCATCGAAGGCAGGATCGCCGAGGAGCTCGGCGTACGCGAGCGACAGGTGAAGGCGGCCGTAGAGCTGCTCGACGGCGGCTCGACCGTCCCGTTCATCGCCCGCTACCGCAAGGAAGCGACCGAGATGCTCGACGATGCGCAGCTGCGCACGCTCGAGGAGCGGCTGCGGTATCTGCGGGAGCTGGAGGACCGGCGGACGGCGGTCCTCGACTCCGTGCGCGAGCAGGGCAAGCTGGACGAGGCCCTGGAGGCGCAGATCCGGGCCGCCGACACCAAGGCCCGTCTTGAGGACATCTATCTGCCGTTCAAACCGAAGCGGCGGACGAAGGCGCAGATCGCCCGGGAGGCGGGGCTCGAACCGCTCGCCGAGGGGCTGCTCGGCGACCCGTCGGTCGAGCCGCTCGTCGCGGCGGCCGCCTTCGTGGACGCCGGCAAGGGCGTCGCGGACGCGGCAGCGGCGCTGGAGGGCGCCCGCGCGATCCTGACCGAGCGGTTCTCGGAGGATGCGGACCTGATCGGTGAGCTGCGTGAGCGCATGTGGTCGCGCGGACGGCTGGCGGCGAAGGTTCGGGACGGCAAGGAGGAGGCCGGTGCGAAGTTCGCCGACTACTTCGACTTCGCCGAGCCGTTCACCGCGCTGCCCTCGCACCGGGTGCTCGCGATGCTCCGGGGTGAGAAGGAGGACATGCTCGACCTAACCCTGGAGCCGGAGGAGCCGTCGGACGTGCCGGGCCCGTCGACGTACGAGAACATGGTCGCCCGCCGGTTCGGGGTGGCCGACCGCGGCCGCCCCGGGGACAAGTGGCTCGGCGACACGGTGCGCTGGGCATGGCGGACCCGGATCCTCGTCCATCTCGGGATCGATCTGCGGCTGCGGCTGCGTACGGCGGCGGAGGACGAGGCGGTACGCGTCTTCGCGTCGAACCTGCGCGATCTGCTGCTCGCCGCGCCGGCCGGGACGCGGGCCACGCTGGGGCTCGACCCCGGTTTCCGTACGGGCGTGAAGGTCGCCGTCGTCGACTCGACCGGCAAGGTCGTCGCGACGGACGTCATCCACCCCCACGTCCCGGCGAACAGGTGGGACGAGTCGCTGGCGAAGCTGGCGCGGCTGGCGAAGGAGCACTCGGTCGATCTGATCGCGATCGGCAACGGCACCGCGTCCCGCGAGACGGACAAGCTCGCCGGTGAACTGTGCGACAAGCACCCGGAGTTGAAGCTCACCAAGGTGATGGTGTCCGAGGCGGGCGCCTCGGTCTACTCGGCCTCGGCCTTCGCCTCGCAGGAGCTCCCGGACATGGACGTGTCGCTGCGCGGCGCGGTGTCGATCGCGCGGCGTCTGCAGGACCCGCTGGCCGAGCTGGTGAAGATCGACCCGAAGTCGATCGGTGTCGGCCAGTACCAGCACGACCTGTCCGAGGTGAAACTGTCGCGCTCACTGGACGCGGTCGTCGAGGACTGTGTGAACGGCGTCGGCGTCGACGTCAACACCGCGTCGGCACCCCTGCTTGCGAGGGTCTCGGGCATCGGCTCCGGCCTCGCCGAGAACATCGTCGCGCACCGGGACGCGAACGGCCCCTTCCGGTCCCGGAAGGCGCTCAAGGATGTGGCGCGTCTGGGCCCGAAGGCGTACGAACAGTGCGCGGGGTTCCTCCGGATCCGGGGCGACGACCCGCTGGACGCGTCGAGCGTCCACCCGGAGGCGTACCCGGTGGTGCGGCGGATGGCTAAGACGGTGGGCGGCGAGGTCGCCTCGCTGGTCGGCAACTCGAGTGTGCTGCACTCGCTGCGGGCCGATGACTTCGTGGACGAGAAGTTCGGGCTGCCGACGGTCACGGACATCCTGAAGGAGCTGGAGAAGCCCGGTCGCGACCCGCGGCCCGCGTTCAAGACGGCCACCTTCAAGGAGGGCGTCGAGAAGATCGGCGACCTGGTCTCCGGGATGGTGCTGGAGGGGGTCGTGACGAACGTCGCCGCGTTCGGGGCGTTCGTGGACGTGGGTGTGCACCAGGACGGTCTGGTGCATGTGTCGGCGATGTCGAAGACGTTCGTGAAGGACCCGCGGGACGTGGTGAAGCCTGGCGACATCGTGAAGGTGAAGGTGATGGACGTCGACATCCCGCGGAAGCGGATCTCCCTGACGCTGCGGCTGGACGACGAGGCGGCGCCGCAGGCCTCGGGCGGCGGACAGCGCCGCGAGCGCGGCCAGGGCGGGACCCGCCCGCCCCAGCAGCGCGCCCCGCGCGAGCGCCGCGACGGCGGCAGCGCCCGCCAGGCGGCGGCTCCGGCCCCGGCGAACAGTGCGATGGCCGATGCCCTGCGCCGCGCGGGCCTGGCGGACGGCGGCAAGTCCGACGACCGCCGCGGCAGGCGCTGACGGGGGCATGGGCCGGACGCCGGGGCCCGGACGGTCCCCGGCGTACCCACCCGGATTCGCCACGGGAACCGGGCGGTCCCGGAGCCGCGCCCGCTGAGCACGCCGGCGGCCGGGGCCGTGCCATACCCCGCTGAACTGCGCAGTTCCTGCACGAGGGGCGGGCGCCCCAGGGATGTGCTCCCTGGGGCGCCCGCCCCTCGTGCAGGTGGCCGCTACCGGCCGGCCACTTCCGCCATCTCCTTGCGGTCCGCGCTTCCCCCGGTCGCGCGGAGCTTCAGCGACGCGCGGCGGGCCGGAATCAGCAGGGCCGCGAGGGCCGCGGCGAGGCAGAGAAACGTGAGCAGGGTGAAGCCGTGGGTGTAGCCGGTCTCGTACGGGAGTCCGGTCGGCTGGAGCCGGCCGGTGACGAGGATGCCGGTGACCGCGGCACCGATGGAGCCACCGATCGTACGGATGTTGGCGTTCATGCCGGTCGCAGCGCCGGTCTGGTCGGCCGGGACGCTGTGCACGATGAGTGTGGCCATGGAGGCGAACGCCAATCCGATACCGAGGCCGAACACCCCGGCGGCGACGGCCACCTGCCAGACCTGTCCGTGCCAGACGGTGAGCAGCCCGCAGGCCACCGCACCGAGGGCCGCGCCGGCGACGAGCAGGTTCTTGGCGCCGACCGCGGGAGCGAGACGGCCGCTGAGCACTCCGGAGGCGAACATCGCGACCAGCATGGGCAGCATCAGCAGTCCGGCCCCGGTGACACTGGAGCCGAAGCCGTACCCGGCGGCCGACGGGGTCTGCACGAAGCCGGGCAGGAACGACCACACCGAGTACATGCCCGCCCCGAAGAGCAGTGCGGCCGCGTTGGTCGTCCACACCGCGTGCAGCCGCATGATGCGCAGATCGATCAGCGGGTGTTCGGCCCGCTGCTCGGCGAACAGCCACGCGGCGAACAGCACGACGGCGACACCGAACAGCCCGAGGACCCGGGCCGAGCCCCAGCCCCACGAGCTCGCCTGGCTGAGCGGCAGCAGCAGCGCCACCAGCCATCCGGAGAGCAGGATCGCGCCGGCCCAGTTGACCCGGCCCTCGGCGCGCCGCGGCGACTCGGGCACGTGCCGGAAGGCGATCGCGGCGGTCAGCGCGACCACGATCACCGGGAGCCAGAACAGCCAGCGGTAGTCGAGCGCGGCGACGATGGGCCCGGCGAGCACCATGCCGAGACCGCCGCCCGCGGCGATGACCGCGGACAGGTTGCTGATACTGGCACCGACCCGGGAGGCGTCGAACTCGTCCCGGATGATGCCGAAGGACAGCGGGAAGAGGGCGCCGCCGATGCCCTGGACGACCCGCGCGACGATCAGGACTCCGATGCTGGGCGCGAGCGCGGCCAGCAGGCAGCCGACGAGCACCGCGACCAGCGAGGCGACGAGCGTGCGCTTCTTGCCGATCAGGTCGCCGACGCGGCCGAGGATCGGGGTGAAGATCGAGGCGGAGAGGAGGTAGGCCGTCATCACCCAGGTCACCGTCGCCTGCGAGGTGTGCATCGCGTGCTGGACGGTGGGCAGGGCGGGAGCGATCAGCGACTGGAGGAGGGAGAACACACCCGCACCGGTCGCGAGGACGGCGAAGGTGACCCGGTTCGAGGAACGCGGTCGGGATGGAGCGGACAAAGTCGGCTTCTCTCTCGGGTATGCGGGCATGCGCGCTCGGCGGAACGGCGCACATGCGGGTGTCGTCCCGGTGGGGAGTGCGGGGTGCCCTGGGGCACGGACACGGGGCGCGGCCTCGCTGCCGCGTCTGGAAGGATGGAAGCCGTCGGGCACAGCCGACGCCGGGAACTCCTCCACTGGTAAAGTGGAGGAACACCTCCAGATTACCGGAGGCGACCCTCCGTTTCAAGTCAGGGAGGCACAAGGTGGCGCACACCCCGGTGGGCGAGATCGTCGAGGCCCGGCGTCCGCGCCGCGCCGACGCCCGGCGCAACTACGACGCGCTGCTGAAGGCCGCCCGTGAGACCTTCGCCGAGCACGGCGCCGACGCCTCGCTGGAGGACATCGCGCGCCGCGCGGGCGTCGGGATCGGCACGCTGTACCGCAATTTCCCGACCCGCCTCCAGCTCTTCGAGGTCCTCTACGCGGACGAGGTCGACGCCCTGTGCCGGGTCGCCGACGAGGTCGCGGACGAACCTCCGTGGCAGGCGCTGACCATCTGGCTGCGCCGCTTCGTCGCGTACATGGTCACCAAGCGGGCCATCCGTGAGGCGGTGGACAGCGAGTCCGACGTGTTCGTCTCCTGCCGCGCCTCGATGTACGAGGCGGGCACCCCGCTGTTCGCACGGGCCCAGGACGCCGGAGCGATCCGTCCCGACATGACTTTCGACGACCTGATCCGTATGGTCGCGGGCGTCACCGGGGCGTCGTACCCCACGACCGAACAGCGCGACCGCGTCCTGGAGATCGCCCTGGACGGCGTCCGCGCCCGCTGAACCGTCAGCTCTCGGTGACCTTGCCCCCGTCCACCCGCAGCATGCGCGTGGTGCGGACGACATCGAGCATCCGGCGGTCGTGCGTGACCAGCAGCAACGTCCCGGTGTACGAGTCGAGTGCCGACTCCAGCTGCTCGATCGCAGGCAGGTCGAGGTGGTTCGTGGGCTCGTCCAGGACCAGGAGGTTCACTCCCCGGCCCTGCAGCAGGGCGAGCGCCGCCCTGGTGCGCTCGCCCGGCGAAAGAGTCGTCGCGGGACGCATGACATGGTCGGCGCGCAGCCCGAACTTGGCGAGCAGCGTGCGGACTTCGGCCGGTTCGGTCTCGGGGACGGCTGCGCAGAACGCCTCCAGCAAGGTCTCCGAGCCATGGAACAGCATCCGTGCCTGGTCGACCTCGCCGACGACGACGCCCGAGCCGAGCGTGGCATGGCCCGAGTCCAGTGGCAGGCGGCCGAGCAGCGCCGCGAGGAGGGTGGACTTGCCCGCCCCGTTGGCGCCGGTGATGGCCACCCGGTCCGCCCAGTCGATCTGCAGCGACGCCGGACCGAACGCGAAGTCGCCGCGCACGACCTCCGCGTCGCGCAGCGTGGCCACGACGGAACCGGAACGCGGGGCCGTCGCGATCTCCATCCGCAGCTCCCACTCCTTGCGCGGCTCCTCGACGACGTCGAGCCGTTCGATCATGCGCTGCGTCTGCCGGGCCTTCGCGGCCTGCTTCTCGCTGGCCTCACTGCGGAACTTGCGGCCGATCTTGTCGGAGTCGGTGGCCTTGCGGCGGGCGTTCTTCACGCCCTTGTCCATCCAGCCGCGCTGCATCTGCGCCCGCCCTTCGAGGGCGGAGCGCTTGTCGGCGTACTCCTCGAACTCCTCGCGGGCGTGCCGGCGGGCGCGGTCGCGCTCCTCCAGGTAGGCCGCGTAGCCGCCGCCGTACAGGTTGATCTGCTGCTGGGCGAGGTCCAGTTCGAGGACCTTGGTGACCGTGCGCATCAGGAACTCGCGGTCGTGGCTGATGACGACGGTGCCGGCGCGCAGCCCGGAGACGTACCGCTCCAGGCGCTCCAGGCCGTCCAGGTCGAGATCGTTGGTCGGCTCGTCGAGCAGGAAGACGTCGTACCGCGACAGGAGCAGCGAGGCGAGGCCGGCGCGGGCGGCCTGACCGCCGGAGAGTGCGCTCATCGGCAGGTCGAGGCCGACGGTCAGGCCGAGGTCGGCGGCGACCTCGTCGGCGCGCTCGTCCAGGTCGGCACCGCCGAGGGCCAGCCAGCGTTCCAGGGTCTCGGAGTAGGCGTCGTCCGCGCCCGGTGCCCCGTCGACGAGGGCCTGGGTGGCGGCGTCCATCGCCTGCTGGGCGTCGGCGACCCCGGTCCTGCGGGCCAGGAACTCCCGCACGGTCTCCCCGGGGCGGCGTTCCGGCTCCTGCGGGAGGTGGCCGACGGTGGCCGTGGGCGGGGAGAGCCGCAACTCGCCCTCCTCCGGCCGGTCGAGCCCGGCGAGCAGCCGGAGCAGGGACGATTTTCCGGCTCCGTTGACTCCGACGAGACCGATCACGTCACCGGGCGCGACGACGAGGTCGAGTCCGGCGAAGAGTGTGCGGTCGCCGTGTCCGGCGGCGAGGTCCTTGGCGACGAGAGTGGCAGTCATCAGGATCCCGATCCTAATCGGCGACCGGTGCCTTCCTCGCCGGGTCCGGCATCTCAGTGGTGCACCACCGGTGCCACCAGGACGTTCCCCGTGGTGCGTGCCACCAGGAAGGACTGCCCCTTCACGGCCCGTGCGTCCAGCGCGATGCGGTGCTCCCCCGGTTCCAGTACGCCGTCGAAGATCTCCTGCGCGTGGGTGCGGTACAGCCGGTCGAGACGGTACGCGACCAGGGTGACCCGGCAGGTCGAGGTGACGTCGACGCCGGCCGCGCCGTCCGCCGCCGTCAGCCCGACCAGCCGGCGCTGGGCGGGTGCACTGCGGTCCAGGGCGTGTTCGATCTGGGCGAGCAGCACGGGGACGACCGGGGCGAGGCCGTCCACATAGGCGACGTCCGCACCGGCCCGGGTGAATGCCTGCCGTGCGGCGGCGCGTTCGTCCTCGGTGATCGCCCGGCCGAAGGCCACGGCACGGTAGCCGCGGAGCTCCTCGGGCGACACCTGTGCGACGTCGGCGGTGACGTCGGCCCCGATGCCGATGGCGCGCAGAGCGGCGGCGAGCTTGGCGAGCACGGCGACGCGGGCGCCGATCAGCAGGACGCGGCGCCCGGCCGGCGCGTCCGGTCCCGGCCGGGCGCCGCCGTCCGCCACCGCGGCCGGGAGCAGACGTTCCAGTTCCTGCCGGTACTGGTCGCCGTCGAAACGGAACGGCCCTATGCCGTGGTAGCCGCTCCGCGCCAGGTCGACGGTCTCGTAGGTCTGCCAGGCGAAGTCACGCCAGACGATGTCGGTGCCGTCCCGTTCGATGACGGCGGTGACCGCCCCGCATTCGAGGCTCTCGCACTCGGGGCATCCGTAGATCACGTAGCGGCCGCCGGCCAGCGGGGCGTCCGCTTCGAGCAGCAGACGTCGCACATGGGTGGTGAAGATCGCGGGCGGTACGTCGGAGGCGAGCGGGGACACGGCGTCGAGGTCGGAGAGCTGGAACAGCAGCGGACGGCCGTCGACGAGGAAATCCATGAAGTCCCGGTGCACCTGGTAGTCGCCATGGGCGAGGACTCCACCGGCGCGCATCGCCGGCGCCAGGCCGAAAGTCGCGTACTCGGCAGACATGTCCCGAGTATTCCCTTCGCGCACCTGTTGTGAGCACCGCATCGGTCATTTCCGTTAGCGTCCGCCCATGAGCGAAGCAAGGGCAGCTGTGACGGGGCGGACGGGCGAGTCGGACGTGATTGTGGAGGGCGGTGGGGTCAGTGGGCTGACCACGGCGCTGGTGCTGGCCGAACGTGGCCACCGGGTGCGGGTCTGGTCGCGGGAGGCGGCCGTGACGACGACCTCGGCGGTGGCGGGAGCGCTGTGGTGGCCGTACCGGATCGAGCCGGAGGACCTGGTCGGCGGCTGGGCGCTGCGCACGCTGCGGTGGTTCGAGGAGCTGGCCGAACGCCCGGACGAGAGCGGTGTCAGGCTGGTCGCCGGCGTGCACCGGGGCGAGCGGCTCGCGGCGCTGGGGCCGTGGACGGCGAAGCTGACGGACCTGGTGGAGATCGAGGAGGGGCTGCGGGCCCGGCTGCCGCTGATCGACATGCCGGTGCATCTGAGCCGGCTGGAGCGGCGGCTCGCAGCGGCCGGGGGTGCGATCGAGCGGCGTACGGTCACCTCGCTCGACGAGGCGGCGGCACAGGCCCCGGTCGTGGTCAACTGCACCGGTCTCGGAGCCCGGGAGCTGGTGCCGGACACCGGGATGCGGCCGGTGCGCGGGCAGTTGGTGCTGGTGGAGAACCCGGGCATCGAGGAGTGGTTCACCGAGACGGACCCGGTGTCGGAGGCGTCCACGTACTTCTTCCCGCAGCCCGGAAGACTGGTCCTCGGCGGTACGGCGGAGACGGACGACTGGAACGCGGAGCCGGATGCCGGTACGGCGGAGCAGATACTGGCGAGGTGTGCGCGGGTCCGGCCGGAGATCGCGCGGGCCCGGATCATCGGACACCGGGTGGGGCTGCGGCCGGCCCGCGACGCGGGGGGGGCGGATCGAGGCCGAACCACTGCCCGGTGGTGGGCGGTTGGTGCACAACTACGGGCATGGGGGCGCGGGGGTGACGGTGGCTCTGGGCTGCGCCGAGGCGGCAGCCGACCTCGTCGGCTGAGCGAGGCCGGCTGCGGGCCGGTGGCCGCGCCCCCTGTTCACGGGATCAACGACGCGGGATCAACAAGCGGTATCGGCCTGCCCGCCGGTGAGGTGATAGGTCGCGCGCTCGTCGAGGAGGAGCGGGATCAGGTTCCGGGCCGGCTGACGCAGCGGTACGTACGCCCCGTCGCCGTCACGCCGTGAAGTGACGCCGTGCAGGGCCAGTTCGTCCTTGACGTCGGCGAACTGGGCGGCGGTCAACCGGTAGCCGCACGGCGGGTCCTGCAGGATCTCGGCGGGCTCGGCCGCGTCGTTGTCCGCACCGCCGAGGTAAACGGGACCGTGGTCCTTGAACCCTGCCGCACGGGACGCGGCCGTGGCGGCCTCGATGCGCCCGCGCCGCTCATCGGTGAAGCTGAACAGCCCGTCGAGCGCAGCGAGTTGCGAAGCGACACGACGTCGGCTGTTGAGTGCCGGGTCGGCCTTCTCGGCGTCGGTGAGCGCGTCGACACGGGATTCGATGAGCAGGCCCACCGCGTGCTTGATGCCGGCGGTGTTGCGCAGAATGCGCTCCTGTCCGTCGCCCGCGGTCTGCTTGATCGGATCACCGGTGACCGGGTCGGTCCAGATTCCGTAGAGGCCGCTGCTGTAACCGGCGTCGTGCGCGGTGGGCCGCACGTACCGCTCGGACAGGGTCTGCGATTCGCTGTGCACCCGGTCGTCGGCGTTGAGATTGCGGGGCCAGAGGACGAACAGGTCCTTGTCGTAGTACAGCGGGGTGGCACCGTACTCGTGCAGGTCGTAGATCACATCGGGCTTGCGGTCGCGGATGACCGCGGCCATGGCCCGGGCCTCGGCGGTCTGCAGGGCGATGTGGTCACGGTTGATGTCGACGCCGTCGGAGTTGCCGCGGGTGTTCGCGGCGCGCCCGTCGGGGTTGGCGGTGGGGACGACGAGGACTTCGGTACGGGAGAGGAAGGCGCGGGTCGCCCGGTCCTCGGCGTGGGCGAGATTGCGGACGGTGGTCAGGCAGGCCTCGCGGCCGGACGGTTCGTTGCCGTGCTGGCTGCAGACGAGCAGCACGGTGCCGGCCGTGGGGCGGTGGTTGCCGATACGGACGAGCTGGAGCGGACGGCCCTGTTTCGTCGTACCGATCCGGTCGACGGAGACACGGGCGCTGCCCCGGTCGACGGCGGCGAGGAATGACTGCTCCTCGGGCTGACCGGTCCAGTGGGCCCCGTTGCTGATCTCGAAGCCCGTACGGGGCGGAGTGTGCGCGGCCTCGGCGGGCACCGTGACCAGCGGTACGGCGAGCGCCGCGGCCGCGGCCGTCAGCGAGAGATGCCTGAGTCCGGGAAGATGAGGACCGGTGCCGGTGCGGAGCTGACGGACGGTCGGGATACGGGCTGTCATGAGCGGCTGCCTCCCGGGATGCGGTGTGCGGGACGCGGCGGAGCCACGCCCTCGGGACGGGATGCGCGGGGGGTGGCTGTCGCGGGTGCGTGACCCGCGGTGGCGCGCACGAACGCGGCGGCGCCGCCGACGAACGGCAGTTCCGCGGATGTGCGGGCCAGATCGAGAGTGAGCGTGGGGGTGGAGTCCGGTGGGTCGATGAGGTCCTTGTCGGTTCCCGCGACGATCAGCGCGAGGCGGTGTCCCGCCGGCACGATGTGATCGCTCGCGGCCAGGTCGACGGTGATCGTGTAGCGCCTGCCCGGTGTGAGGGGGCGTCCCTTGCCCGCGGAGGCGTACGTACCGAGGTCGGCCCAGCCGCGGCTGAAGACCGTCCGGTCGATGGTGGTGGTCCTGGCCCCGGTGTCCTTGAAGCAGGAGCTGTCCCCGGCGGTGCTCGCGCCCCAGCAGGTTCGGTCGGTGAGGGTGGTGATGCCTTCGCCGGACGCGCCGTAGTCCCGGATGGTGTCGGGACCGACGTCGACGAGGACCGCGGAGAGATGGGCGGTGGAGGTCGTCGGGGTCGCGGTGACGGTCACCTGTGACGAACCGGCGAGCCGCAGGTCGTGGGCGAGGGGCGCGGTGAGGAAGCCGGCCTTGGCACCCGTGGTCCTCTCCAGGTCGGCGGCCCAGTCGGTCTCGCTCTGCTTCGGGTCGTCGGTGAACGTCTCGGTGGCGCCGGGGCGGGCGGCCTTCCGGGTGAGGGTGCCGACCCCGGGCGTGGTGCCGGGTCCGGGGCGCACGGTGGTGGCCGCGGTGGTGCGCGGCGGCCAGACCCCGTCGGTGGACCACTGGCCGGGGTGGCGTTCGACGTCGGCCATCGGTTCGCGGTCGATGCCGTTGTCGTAGCCGAGGAGGTAGTGGTCGAACCAGCGGTGCAGGGTGTCGACCCACTCGGCTCGCCGGTAGTCGAACGGGTCGACGTGCCCGGTCTGGGAGAGCCAGATCTTGCGCTCGACACCCTGGTCTGCGAGGGCGTCCCACCACTGGCCGAGGTGCTTGGTGCGTACGTTGAGGTCCTGCATCCCGTGGGCGGCGAAGACACTGGCCTTCACCTTGCCGACGTCCTTCACGTAGTCGCGCTCGCTCCAGAGTTTCGTCCGATCACCGGTGCGGGGCGCCTCGTCGACGAGCCTCTGCTGGACGGCGGCGCAGCGCTCCCGCGCCTCGGGGCTCTCGACATAGTCGGAGAGCCATTCGGGACCGCTGTCGTAGAGGGGTGCGCCCTGGGCGAAGTAGTAGTCGTACCAGGAGGAGATGGAGCCGATCGGGACGATGGTCCGCAGACCGTCGACTCCGGTCGCCGCCACGCCGTTGGCGATGGTGCCGTCGTAACTCTTGCCGATCATGCCGGTGCGGCCGTTGGACCAGCCGGCCCCGGCGCGTTCGGTTCCGGTGCGGGTGGTGTAACCGCGGGCCCGGCCGTTCAGCCAGTCGATGACCGCCTTCGCGGACAGGATGTCGGAGCGGCCCCCGACATCGACGCATCCGTCGGAGCGATTGGTGCCGGCCAGATCGACGGCGACGAAGGCATAGCCACGCGGGACGAAGTAGTTGTCGTAGTACAACGGGAACTGGACCGGGTTCCCCTGGCCGTCGTACGTCTTCAACTGGCTCTCGTTGCCGCGCCCGCAGCAGGAGTAGTACGGGCTGGCATCCATGATCACGGGTATCCTGCGGCCCTGCGCTGCGGGTTCGCGCGGCCGCACGATGTCGACGGCGACCCGGTCGCTCTTCCCGTTGTCATCGCCGTCGAGTCCGGTGTCCACCCAGACGGACTCACGGACGGCGTTCTCGTACGAGTAGACGGGCCGGCTCTCGCGCGGGCTCACCCCCTGCGCGCCCGCCGGTGAGAGCAGTACGGCCATCAGGGCAGCCGCGGCCGCCACCACCAGCGATCTGTACGTCAAGCGGGTGCCTCGCACACGTATCGGCATCTGCGGAAGGTACCCCGGTCAACTCCTGTGCAACAGGGGGCGATCGCTCGCGAACGTGACGGGCCGGCAGTCACGATGCCATGTCGGCCGAACGGCAGCCGCGTGACAGCAGTGGCCATGGACACGCCCGGGACGGATGATGCTCCACGGTCCCGAAGAGACCGGTGGGAAGATCACCCGCCCCGGCGACGGCGGCCGCAGCCCCTGACGGCTGTCCCGTCATCCCCGGCGGGAGCACGAATACAGCTGCGGCGCCTCACTGCGTTGTCGGAACACCCGGTATGAGGACGCTCTTCCGCCTTGCGATGCACCACATCCGACGCCGCGCGCTGATCCAAGGAATGACGGGACAGCGCTCAGCCGGCCGTGCCTGCGGTCTCGGCGGCGCCGCTGGGTTCGTGCGGCGGGATCGCGCCTGCCGGCGGTGCCTGTCGCACGGCCCGGTTGGCCGTGGTGAGGAGGGCCAGGGCGAGCAGCCATGCAGCGCAGAGCCAGACGAGAGGCTCGGCGCCCAGCGCGGTGATCAGCACGCCCCCTGCGAGCGTACCGATCGACAGGGCCCCCGTGGTGAGCGTCGAGACCGCGCTCATCGCCCGGCCCCGCAGTTCATCGGGGGTGATGGCCAACTGGTGGGTCGTCATGGCCACCGCGTACACCGGAGCCACCAGCGACTCGGCGGCCGCAACCGCTGCCAGCAGCATCGGGTTGGGGGCCAGCGCGTACAACGGGAACATCAGCGCCTCCAGCCACAGCATGACCAAGGCAATCCGTCCGAGCGGGAATCGGCGCGTGACCCGGTCCGAAGCCAGCGCCCCCGCCATCGCACCGACGGCCGCGCCGCTGAAGATGACGCCTATCCACAGCGGTGAGGAGCCGAGCCGCTGGGCAAGGGTGATGATCAACAGATATCCGGCGCCGTACCGCACTTTGTCGGCGGCCGATACCAGCGTGAGGAAGCGGATGACGGGCTGCCGCCAGAGCCAGCCGAGCCCCTCCCGGATCTCGGTGGTGAGCCGAGCCGTCGTCCGCACATCCTGACGGTCCGTCTGGAACCGGGCACGCATCAGGCGCAGCGACGCCGCGGACACGGCGAAGGAGACCGCGTTGACGACGAAGGGCACGGTCCGCCCGGCGGCGTAGAGCGCACCGGCGAGCGGAGCCCCGAAGACGTTCACGGCGCCGGTGGCGGACTGCTGGTAGCCGAGCGCGGTGGACAGCTGCCGGGGATCGACAACGTTGGGCAGCGCTGCGGTGCTTGCGACCTGGAAGAGGGTCGTCAGGATCCCGGTGATCAGGGCCGTCGCGTACAGCTGCGGCAGCGTGAGCTCGTTCAGCCACAGCGCGACGGCGACACCGGCAGTGAGCACGGTCCGGCCGAGCTCGCACCAGATCATGGTGGCCCTGCGGTCCCACCGGTCGACGAGGGCGCCCGCGACCAGTCCGAACGCCAGGAAGGAAAGGGTGCCGAGGCCGAGGACGAACCCGGCCTGGGTGGCCGACCCGGTGAGGGCCAGCACGATCAGCGGCAGGGCCATGAAGTGCGCCTGGTCGCCGATGGCAGAGATCAGCTGACCGCTCAGCAGCAGCGAGAAGTCCCGGTTCCGAAGCAGGCCGGGACGACGAAGAGTAGGCATTGTAGTTACGCTCCGTAATAGCTCTAGGACACAGGGGTGACGTCGAAGCTGGTGTCCGAGCTAAGAAACACGGGGCGTGGCGGTCATGAGCGGACCGTACCCGGGGCCCGGGCGGGGCCGCAATCGAATTGGCAACGAGCGGCGCACGACACCAGCGGTTGGCGCCGGAGTCGCAGACCCGGCCTCTCCCCCGGCGGGGGCGGCGGCGCCCGGCCGTCGGACGAGCGCGCCGGTTAGGGTGGCGGGGTTCGTGCTGTTCCGCCAGTCCTGGCCGGTTCCTGCCGGTTCCCGTGCGTACGAGGAGCGTCCCTTGTCCGGTCCGACCCCCGATTCCTCCCGTGATGCCCGCCCCACGCTGGAGGCCGTGGCGGCCCGTGCCGGAGTCTCCCGGGCGACGGCCTCCCGGGTCGTGAACGGCGGGGCGGGGGTGCGGCAGCCTCTCGTGGAGCAGGTCCGCAAGGCGGTCGAGGAACTCGGGTACATTCCGAACCATGCGGCGCGGACCCTCGTCACCCGGCGCAACGGTGCGGTCGCCGTGATCATCGACGAGCCGGAGTTCCGGATCTTCTCCGACCCGTTCTTCTCCCGGCAGATCCGCGGCATCAGCCGTGAACTCAACGCGCACGACGCCCAGTTGGTGCTCCTCCTGGTGGAGGGCAGCGGGGACTTCGACCGGGTCACCCGCTATCTCGCCGGCGGCCATGTGGACGGGGTGCTGGCGTTCTCACTGCACACCGACGACGAACTGCCCGCGATCATCAGCCGGTTCCGGGTCCCCACCGTCTACGGAGGCCGCCCCGGCACCTCGGGGGACGCCTCGGAACACGCCGTCCCGTACGTCGACTGCGACAACCGCGGCGGGGCGCGCGAGGCCGTACGCCATCTGGTCTCGCTCGGCAGGCAGCGGATCGGGCACATCGCGGGGCCCCGCGACCAGACGTCGTCACTCGACCGGATCGACGGCTACCGCGATGTGCTGCCCGAAGGCGATCCGTCGCTGGTCGTGGACGGCGACTTCACCGTCGAGGGCGGCGCCCGGGCCATGGCACACCTGCTGGAGCGCCACCCGGATCTCGACGCCGTCTTCGCCGCCAACGACCTGATGGCCTCCGGTGCGCTGCGCGTGCTGGGCCGGCACGGCCGCCGGGTGCCGGAGGATGTGGCCCTGGTCGGCTTCGACGACATGGCGCAGGTCGCCGATGCAACGGACCCGCCGCTGACGACGGTCCGTCAGGATGTGGAAGGAATGGGCCGGTTGATGGTCCGGCTGCTGATGCAGAGGCTCAACGGCGACGGGGCGGAGCCCGATTCGGTGATCACACCGACCCGGCTCATCCGCCGGGCATCGGCCTGAAAAAGCATGTCCATGTGGAAAACTCGGATCATGGATAATCCTTCTCGCGCACTGTCCGACAGGCTGCAGACGGACCGGCCGCACTCGGCCCGGGTATGGAACTACCTTCTCGGGGGCAAGGACAACTACCCCGTCGACGCAGAATCCGGCGACATGATTCTGCAGGCGTTCCCCGACTTCGCCCAGATCGCCCGGCTGCAACGGGCCTTCCTCGCCCGCGCCGTGCACCACCTGACCGCTGAAGCGGGCATACGCCAGTTCCTCGACATAGGCACGGGCCTGCCCACCGCCGACAACACCCATGAGGTGGCCCAGCGGCTGGCACCGGAATGCCGGGTGGTCTACGTCGACAACGACCCCCTTGTGCTCACCCATGCCCGCGCACTGCTCGCCGGCACCCCGGAGGGAGAGTGTGCGTACATCGACGCCGATGTGCGGGACGTCGACACGATCCTCGAACAGGCTGCCAAGACACTGGACTTCAGCCGTCCGATCGGTCTGACGATGCTGGGGATCATGGGTCAGCTGCCCGACGAGGACGGCCCGCAGGCCATCGTCGATCGACTGGTGGCGGCACTGCCGTCGGGCAGCTACCTGGCGCTGAGCGACGGCACGGACACGAGCGAGACGCTGAACGAGGCCATCAGGACGTACAACGCGCATTCGGCCAGCTCGTACCACCTGCGCAGTCCGGAGCGGATCGCCGCCTACTTCCACGGCCTGGAACTGGTCGACCCCGGGGTCGTCAGGACGGCCGCCTGGCGGCCCGATCCCGGCCAGGTCCTGGACGACGCCTCGCTGGGCCACGCGGCCAGCGGAGTCGGCCGCAAGCCCTGATCGGGACACCTCCTTGCGAGACCGACGGGCGGCGCCGACCACGCCGCCCGTCGCGGGCGTCGGCATCGGCGGCATCGGCGCAAGGCTCCCGAGGCGGTCGGCGCGAAGCCCCGAGGCGAGTCAGCGCGAAAGACCCCGGACGGCCCTGCGGTGCTCCGCCCGCGCCTTGCGGGCGTACGGCAGATAGCGCAGCCGCTCAGGAAGCACGGGCACCACGACACGGACGACACCGCAGAACCGCCGCAGCCTCCGCTCCTGCGCGTCCGTCCACTCCAGACCGATCGCCTCGCGTGCGTCCGGCGGCATCAGCCCGATGGTGATGAACCTGCGGAACCGGGCCAGCGGCGGCAACAGGACCGGCCACAGGGCCTTGAGCAGGAACCTCACCGGCAGCGGGCCCCGGTTCGGCGCCGGTACGGGCCGGTCGGTGGCGACCAGCTCCTCGACGACGACGGTCGCCTCGATCTCGTCGGCCAGCACCTTGCGGTAGTACGGCCAGAACTCCTCGATCGACTGCGGCATGTCCCGGTCGTGGATGCCCAGAATCCGGCCGACCTGCAGCCACTCCCGGTACAGGGCCCGCTCCTGCGCCTCCGTGAGCGGGCGGACGAGATACCGCGTGCCGTGCCGGTAGATGGGGAAGCCCGTGGCGTGCACCCACGCATAGTTCGCAGGGGTGAGCGCATGATATTGCCGCCCTCGGGCGTCGGTTCCCTGAATGGTGCGGTGCAGGTTCCGGAGCCTGCGCCCCTCCTCGACGGCCTGCTCGCCCCCGTACACCCAGAGCTGGAGCGAGCGCAGCGACCGCTCGCCGCGCCCCCACGGGTCCGTGCGGAACACCGAATGGTCGTCGACACCCGCGCCGACGGCCGGGTGGGCGACCTGGAGCGTGAGGGCGGCGGGAAGCATGAGCAGGGCGCGGACGTCTCCGGACAGACTCCAGAGCACTCCCCCGGGCGGTGGCGGCCAGGGATCCCGCTCCCTGCCCCTGTCCCTGTCTCTGCCCCTGGGTGCTTCGCTGCTCATGCGGGTGCTCCCAGCAGTCGGCTGCGTGCGGGCTGGTGCCCGGCGGTATGAGTTCCAGTATGCGATCACGAGCAGGGGCACTTACCCACCGGACGAAGGCCGGCGGCCGACGTGCATCGATGCGGCCGGAGACTTTCACAACAATGGTGAGACAGCAATACTGTTGAACCGGAAATGGTGCACAGGAACTGCAGTGGCCACGGACAGCCGTGTCCAGCGGTCAGCAGCGAGGAGCAGACATGGCGGCCGGGACCGAGGAGCTGAAGCTCACCGTCGACGAACTGGCGGCGCGTGCCGGAGTCACCGTACGCACGGTGCGTTTCTACAGCACCCGCGGCCTGCTGCCGCCGCCGGTGATCGGGCCGCGACGGGTCGGGCACTACGGGCACGACCATCTCTCCCGGCTGGCGCTGATCGAGGAGCTTCAGCACCAGGGCATGACGCTCGCCGCGATCGAACGCTATCTGGAGCAGTTGCCGCCCGACCTGAGCGCGCACGACCTGGCGATCCACCGGGCGGTGGTGGCGTCCTGGGCCCCGGACTCGGCCGAGGACGCGACCCGGGCCGAGCTGGAGCGGCGCGCCGGACGGGCGCTGAGCGACGCGGACATCGACCGGCTGGCCGCGATGGGGGTGCTGGAGCGCGCCGAGCCGGCGGACGACACCTGCCGGGTGGATCCGGGGCTGCTGCGGCTCGGGGTCGAGCTGCTCGATGTGCCGATCGCGCACGAGACGATCCTTGCGTCGCGCACGGTACTGCTGGAGCACGCCCGGTCCGCCGCGCACGAGCTGACGCGGCTGTTCAGGGACGAGGTGTGGGGTCCCTACCGCGAGAGGGAGTCGGACCCGGAACATGTGGCGACGATGAAGTCGCTGTCGGCCCATATGCAGCCCCTCGTGCTGCAGGCGCTGGTCACCGCCTTCCAGCGGTCGCTCAAGGAGGAGCTGCGGGCCGCGTTCACGGCGGAGTGAGACCGCCGCCGGCGGCCGCAGCGCCTCCCGGAGCGTGGTCCGTCACGAGGCGGCGTCGTCCCACAGTGCGGTGGTGCGGGCGTCGATGAGTGCGCCGATGCGGTCGAGGAAGGTGTCGGCCGGCTGCGGGTCGAGACGGCGTCCGTCGCGCAGCCGTACGGCGACGTGGTCGTCGGCGGCTTCCTTCGCCCCGATCACGGCTTGGTACGGCACCAGGCGGTCCTCCCGGATGCGGGCGCCCAGACTGCCGCGTTCCGGCCCCGCGATCTCGGCCCGCAGTCCGCGGTCGGTGCACCGCCGGGCGAGCGCCACGGCGTTCGGCAGTTCCGCCTCGGAGATGGGGAGGATCGCCAGCTGGGTCGGGGCGAGCCAGGCGGGGAAGGCTCCGCCGTGCTGTTCGATCAGATGGGCGACGGCCCGCTCCACGCTGCCGATGATGCTGCGGTGGACCATGACGGGCCGGTGCTTCGCGCCGTCCGCGCCGATGTAGTGCAGATCGAACTGCTCGGGCTGATGGAAGTCGACCTGGACGGTGGACAGGGTGGATTCCCTGCCCGCACCGTCGGTGACCTGGACGTCGATCTTCGGGCCGTAGAACGCGGCCTCGCCCTCCGCCGAGTCGTAGGGCAGCCCGGAGCGGTCGAGCACCTCGGTCAGAAGGGCGGTGGACCGCTGCCACATCTCCGGGGCGGCCACGTACTTCCCGCCCGGGCCGGGGAGGGAGAGCCGGAAGCGGGTCGGCCGGATGCCCAGCGCCTCGTACGCCTCGCGGATCATCTCCAGAGCAGCCCGCGCCTCGTCGGCGACCTGGTCGAGGGTGCAGAAGATGTGCGCGTCGTTCAGCTGGATGGCCCGGACGCGGGTCAGTCCGCCGAGCACGCCGGAGAGTTCGGAGCGGTACATGCCGCCCAGTTCGGCCATGCGCAGCGGCAGTTCGCGGTAGCTGTGGGAGCGGGAGCGGTAGATCACCGCGTGGTGGGGACAGAGGCTCGGCCGCAGGACGACCTGCTCCGATCCCAGGTCCATCGGCGGGAACATGTCGTCGCTGTAGTGCGACCAGTGCCCGGAGATCTCGTACAGCTCCCGCTTGCCCAGCACCGGCGAGTAGACGTGCCGGTAGCCGGCCCGCCGCTCCGCGCTGCGGATGTACTCCTCCAGGGTGTGCCGCACGGTCGCGCCGTCGGGCAGCCAGTACGGAAGACCCGCGCCGATCAGCGGGTCGGTGTCGAACAGGGCCAGTTCGCGGCCGAGCTTGCGGTGGTCGTGCATGGCGGTCTCCTCGCGGTCATCGGGCGAGTGGCCGCAAGCAGAAGCCCCGGGGCACTCGCCCCGGGGCTTCGGACTGAGACATCGGTCAGCGCGCCGGGACACTCTCCGGCGTCGTCGTCATGGCAGCGCGCTTCATGGCGCTGACGCTAGCAGGATGTCCCGCTGTCCACCCGGTAATTTCCGGCCGGAGGGTGCGGATGCCGCAGCCTCCGGCCGTACGTGGCCCGCCGCACCGCCCGTCAGTCGTGGAAGGTCTCGCCTTTCTCGGCCTTCTCCAGCAGCAGCGCGGGCGGCAGGAACCGGTCGCCGTACTTCTCGGCGAGTTCCCGGGCGCGCGCCACGAAGCCGGGCAGGCCGCCTTCGTACCCGTTGATGTACTGGAGCACGCCTCCGGTCCACGGCGGGAAGCCGATGCCCATGATCGAGCCGATGTTGGCGTCGGCGACCGAGATGAGGACGTTCTCCTCCAGGCAGCGGACGCTGTCCAGCGCCTCGGAGAAGAGCATCCGCTCCTTCATGTCGATGAAGGGGATGTCGGTGCCGGCCTTCGTGAAGTGCTCGCGCAGCCCCGGCCAGAGCCCGGCCCGCTTGCCGTCCTCGTCGTACGCGTAGAAGCCCGCGCCGCCGCTGCGTCCGGTGCGTCCGAACTCGTCGACCATCCGGTCGATGACCGCGTCCGCGGGGTGCCCGGCCCAGGTTCCGCCGGCCTCCTCGACAGCGCGCCTCGTCTCGTTGCGGATCTTGCGCGGCAGGGTCAGCGTCAGTTCGTCCATCAGCGAGAGGACCTTGGCCGGGTAGCCGGACTGCGCCGCCGCCTGCTCGACCGACGCGGGCTCGACGCCCTCGCCGACCATGGCGACACCCTCGTTGATGAACTGGCCGATGACACGCGAGGTGAAGAAGCCGCGCGAGTCGTTGACGACGATCGGCGTCTTCTGGATCCGCCGGACCAGGTCGAAGGCGCGCGCCAGGGCTTCGTCGCCGGTCTGCTCGCCCTTGATGATCTCGACGAGCGGCATCTTGTCGACGGGCGAGAAGAAGTGCAGGCCGATGAAGTCGGCGGGACGTGAGACGCCTTCGGCGAGGACCGTGATCGGCAGGGTCGAGGTGTTGGAGCAGAGGAGCGCGTCGGGCTCGATGATGTCCTGGATCTCCTGGAACACCTTGTGCTTGAGCGCGGTGTCCTCGAAGACCGCCTCGATGACGGCGTCGCAGCCGGCCAGGTCGGCCGGGTCCCCGGTCGGGGTGATGCGGGCGAGCAGCTCGTCGCGCTTCGCCTCGGTCGTACGGCCCCGGGAGAGCGCCTTGGCAAGGAGCTTCTCGCTGTACGCCTTGCCCTTGGCGGCCGCCTCCGTGGAGACGTCCTTGAGGACGACCTCGATGCCGGCGCGGGCGCAGGAGTACGCGATCCCGGCGCCCATCATCCCGGCGCCGAGGACGGCGACCTTGGTGACCTGGCGCTCCTCGACGCCCTTGGGGCGGTTGGCGCCGGAGTTGACGGCCTGCAGGTCGAAGAAGAACGCCTGGATCATGTTCTTCGCGACCTGGCCGGTGACGAGCTCGGTGAAGTACCGGGCCTCGATGGTCAGCGCGGTCTCGAAGTCGACCTGGGAGCCCTCGACGGCGGCGGCGAGGATGTTGCGGGGCGCCGGCATGGGGGCGCCCGCGAGCTGCTTCTTCAGGTTGGCCGGGAAGGCGGGCAGGTTGGCGGCGAACTTCGGGTGGGACGGGGTGCCGCCGGGGATCTTGTAGCCCTTGACGTCCCAGGGCTGCTGGGACTCGGGGTGGGCGTCGATGAAGGCGCGTGCCTTGTCGAGCATTTCCTCGGGCGTGGCCGCGACCTCGTGGACGAGGCCGTTCTCCAGGGCGCGCTTCGGGGTGTACTGGGTGCCCTGGAGGAGGACCTTCAGGAGCGCGTCGGCGACGCCCATGAGGCGTACGGTGCGGGTGACGCCGCCGCCCGCGGGCAGCAGGCCGAGGGTGACCTCGGGCAGGCCGATGCGGGAGCCGGGCGCGTCGAGGGCGATGCGGTGGTGAGAGGCGAGCGCGATCTCGTAACCGCCGCCGAGGGCCGCTCCGTTGATGGCGGCGACGACGGGGATGCCGAGGGTCTCGATGCGGCGCAGCGAGTGCTTGATGGCGGTGCCGACATCGAAGGCGTCCTGGGCGTTCTCGGGACCGACCTTGATCATGTCCTTGAGGTCGCCGCCCGCGAAGAAAGTCTTCTTGGCGGAGGTGAAGATGATGCCGCGAATGGCGTCCTTCTCGGCTTCCGCGCGGTCGGCGATGGCCGCGATGGAGTCCTTGAAGGCCTGGTTCATCGTGTTGGCGGACTGGTTGGGGTCGTCGAGTACGAGGGTGACGACGCCGGTCTCGTCCTGTTCCCAGCGGATGGTCGTGCTCTCGGTCATTGCGGTGTTCTCCGTAAGCAAGGGGTGGCCGGGGCGGTCAGAGACGCTCGATGACGGTGGCGATGCCCATGCCGCCGCCGACGCAGAGGGTGGCGAGGCCGTACCGCTTGTCCTGGCGCTCCAGTTCGTCGATGAGCGTGCCGAGGATCATCGCGCCGGTGGCACCGAGCGGGTGGCCGAGCGCGATGGCGCCGCCGTTGACGTTGATCTTGTCGAGGGAGAGCCCCATGTCCCGGGCGAAGCGCAGCACGACACCGGCGAACGCCTCGTTGATCTCGACGAGGTCGATGTCGTCGATGGTGAGTCCAGCCTTCGCGAGTGCCTTGCGTGTGGCGGGCGCGGGGCCGGTCAGCATGATGGTCGGCTCGGAACCGGAGACCGCGGCGGAGACGATCCGGGCGCGCGGCGTGAGGCCGTACCGCTCGCCGGTCTCCTTGTTGCCGATGGCGACGAGTGCGGCGCCGTCCACGATGCCGGAGGAGTTGCCCGCGTGGTGGACGTGGTCGATCTTCTCGACCCAGTGGTACTTCTGCAGTGCCACGGCGTCGAAGCCGCCCAGCTCGCCGACCGTGGCGAACGAGGGCTTGAGCGCCGCCAGCGAGTCAGCGGTGGTGCCGGGGCGCATGTGCTCGTCGTGGTCGAGGACGACGAGGCCGTTGCGGTCCTTCACCGGGACGACGGAGCGCGCGAAGCGGCCGTCCTTCCACGCCTCGGCGGCCCGCTCCTGGGAGAGCGCGGCGAACTCGTCGACGTCCCGGCGCGAGAAGCCCTCGATGGTGGCGATGAGGTCGGCGCCGACGCCCTGCGGGGCGAAGCCGGTCTCGTAGTTGGTCATCGGGTCCATCGCCCAGGCCCCGCCGTCGGAGCCCATGGGTACGCGGGACATGGACTCGACGCCGCCCGCGAGGATCAGGTCCTCCCAGCCCGAACGGACCTTGGCGGCTGCCAGGTTGACGGCCTCCAGACCGGAGGCGCAGAAGCGGTTCTCCTGTACGCCGGCCACCGAGTCCGGGAGCCCGGCGGCAATCGCGGCGATCCGGGCGATGTCGGAGCCCTGGTCGCCGAGCGGGCTGACCACGCCGAGGACGATGTCGTCGATGGCGGCCGGGTCCAGGCCGGGGAAGCGGTTGCGGATTTCGTGGATGAGGCCGACGACGAGGTCGATCGGCTTGGTGCCGTGCAGGGCGCCATTGGCCTTGCCGCGGCCGCGCGGGGTGCGGATCGCGTCGTAGACAAATGCTTCGGTACTCAAGACAGCAGCCTTTCGAGGGTGGTCGATCGTCGGGGTCAGGCGAGCAGCGAGCGGCCGATGATCTCCTTCATGATCTCGGTCGTTCCGCCGTAGATGGTCTGGATGCGGCCGTCGGTGAACGCCTTGGCGACCCGGTACTCCGTCATGTAGCCGTAGCCGCCGTGGAGCTGAAGGCAGCGGTCGGCGACGCGCTTTTGCAGTTCGGTGGCCCACCACTTGGCCATCGACGCGTGTACGGCGTCCAGCTTCCCGTCCGAGTGGTCGACGATGCACCGGTCGACGAAGGTCCGGGTGACGGCGCACTCGGTGGCCATCTCGGCGATCTCGAACCGGATGTGCTGGAGCTTGGAGAGCGGCCGCCCGAAGGCCTCGCGCTCCTTGACGTACTGGGTGGTGATCTCCAGGAGGTACTCGGCGGCGGCGATCCCGGCGACCGCTATGCCCATCCGCTCCTGCGCCAGGTTGGTCATCAGGTGGATGAACGCGCCGTCGCGCTCGCCGAGCAGGTTCTCCTTGGGGACGCGGACGTCGTTGAAGAAGAGTTCGGCCGTGTCCTGGGACTTCTGGCCGATCTTGTCGAGGTTGCGGCCCCGCTCGAAGCCCTCCGTGCCGCGTTCGACGACGATCAGAGAGAGCCCTTTCGCACCGCCCTCCGGGGTGGTCTTCGCGACGACGACGACCAGGTCGGCGAGGATGCCGTTGGAGATGAACGTCTTGGAGCCGTTGAGCAGCCAGTGGTCGCCCTTGTCCTCGGCGGTGGTGCGGATGCCCTGGAGGTCGGAGCCCGCGCCGGGTTCGGTCATCGCGATGGCGGTGATGATCTCGCCGCTGCAGAAGCCGGGCAGCCAGCGCCGCTTCTGCTCGTCGGTGGCGAGGCCGGTGAGGTAGGGGCCGATGATGTCGTTGTGCAGGCCGAGCGCGAGCCCGGGCGTGCCGGCCCGGGTGAACTCCTCGGAGAGGACGGCGCTGTAGCGGAAGTCGGTGGTGCCGCCGCCCCCGTACTCCTCGGGCACGGCGAGGCCGAGCAGTCCCTGCCGGCCGGCCGCGAGCCACGCCTCGCGCGAGACGATGCCGTCCTTCTCCCACTGCTCGTAGTACGGAAGGACTTCTTTGGTCAGGAAGGTGCGGACGGTCTCGCGGAACGCGTCGTGCTCCTCGGTGAAGATCTGCCGCTCCACGGCGGGCCTCCTAGAGCCAGTTCTTGACGGTGGAGATCAGCCGGGCCGGATCGGACCCGACCGGGATGACGTTGAGCATGGTGACGCCCGACTCGCGGAACGCCTCGACGCGGTCGCGTACGTACCCCTCGGGCCCGCACAGTGACATGAGCTCGCAGAATTCGTCCGGGACGGCGGCCTCGGCCTCCTTCTTCCTCCCGGAGAGGTAGAGCTCCTGGATGAGCGCGGCCTCCTTCTCGTATCCGTACGCGACGGCGAGGTCGTTGTAGAAGTTCTTGCCCTTGGCGCCCATGCCGCCGACGTACAGCGCGATCTGCGGGCGGGCGAGGTCCCTGAGCGCGGCCGCGTCGTCGCCGATGGCGAGGAGTCCGCCGGCGACGGTCTGCAGCGGTCCGCGCGCCGGGTCGCGCTCGGCGGCGCCTTCGGCGAGGGCCGCGCCCCACACCTGCTGGGCCTTCTCGGGGAGGTAGAGAGTGGGCAGCCAGCCGTCGGCGATCTCTGCGGTCAGCCGGACGTTGGCGGGGCCGAGCGAGGCGATGTAGAGCGGGATCTCCTCGCGCACGGGACGGGTGAGGATCTTCAGCGGCTTGCCGAGCCGGCCGCCCTTCTCCTTGGGCAGCGGCATGTCGGTGATGCCGTGGTGGTCGATGACCTCGCGGCGCCAGATCCGGCGGCACAGTTCCACGGTCTCGCGGGTCCTGCCGAGCGGCTTGTCGTACGCCTTGCCGTGCCAGCCCTCGACGACCTGCGGCCCGGACGCGCCGAGCCCGAGCAGCGCCCGGCCGCCGGAGATCGCATCGAGTCCGGCGCCGGTCTGGGCGATCAGGGCGGGGGTGCGGGAGTAGACGTTCAGGATCGCCGCACCGATCTTCATGTGCTGGGTACGGGCGGCCAGATAACCCATGAGGGTGGGAGAGTCGAAGCCGTACGCCTCGGCGACCCAGACGGCGTCGAGTCCGGCGGACTCCAGCGCGGCGACCTGGTCGCAGGCCTCACGCGGGTCGCCCGCATAGTTCAGCGGCAGGGAGAGTTCCATCAGTGGGCGGTGTCCTTCCGGGGCCGGTGCATGCTCGGTACGTCCCAGTCGCGGGCGACGTCCTCGGTGTCCGCGCCGGGCTGCGCGGGTCCGCTGCGTACGGAGACAGGGGTGGCGGAGAAGCGTGGCGCGGGGGCCGGCTGGGTGAGGCCGCCGTGCTCGACGAAGGTGGAGCGGGCGGCGAGGTGCGGGTGGTGCGGGGCCTCGCGGAGCGAGAGGACCGGGGCCACACAGGCGTCCGTGGCTTCGAAGACCTCGGTCCACTCCGCGCGCGTCCGGGTCCTGAACCGGTCGGCGACGACCGTGCGCAGCTCCTCCCAGCGGGTGACGTCCTTGCGGTCCGGGACCCGGTCCTCGATGCCGAGGAGCTTGATGAACTCGTCGTAGAACTGCTGCTCCAGCGGGCCGACCGCCATGTACTGGCCGTCGGCCGTCTCGTACGAGCCGTAGAACGGACAGCCGCCGTCCAGCAGGTTGGAGCCGCGCCGGTCCTGCCAGCCGCCCGCCGCCAGCATCCCGTGGATCATCGTGGCGAGGTGGGCGGCGCCGTCGACGATCGCCGCGTCCACGACCTGACCCGTGCCGCCGGGGGTCCGCGCGTGCTGGAGGGCGGCGAGGACGCCGACGGCGAGGTAGAGCGAGCCGCCGGCGTAGTCGCCGACCAGATTGGCGGGGACGGTGGGCGGCTCGCCGGGCTTGCCGATCATGGAGAGCGTGCCGGTGAGGGCGATGTACGCGATGTCGTGTCCGGCCCGTTCGGCGAGCGGCCCGTCCTGGCCCCAGCCGGTCATCCGCCCGTAGACGAGCTTCGGGTTACGGGCCAGACAGGCGTCGGGGCCGACGCCGAGACGTTCGGCGACGCCCGGCCGGTAGCCCTCGATCAGGATGTCGGCGCGTTCGACCAGGTCGAGGACCCGGCCCGGACCGTCCTCGGCCTTGAGGTCGACGAGCACGGAACGTTTGTTGCGGTTGGTGAGGTCGCAGGCGGGGTCGATGCCCAGCCCCGGGCCTCCGGGCCGGTCGACCCTGACGACGTCGGCGCCGAGGTCGGCCAGGAGCATCGCGGCGAACGGGCCGGGGCCGATGCCCGCCAGCTCCACCACGCGTACGCCCGCCAATGGGCCGCGCACTGTCGTTGCCATCAAGCCCCCAGCGGTGTGACACAACTGATGTAACAGCGATGATGCTAAGAACGCGCCGCGCTCCGCACAACCCCTTGGGCCGAGCAAGCGCTTAGTTCTTCTTCTCGATCCTCCCCCACGATCGCCGCCCGGTTGCACACCGCCACGACCCCCTCGGCTACCCTCTGCCTGCTACATCGGCGCCGGCGCCCTGCGGAGGCACTCGTGAACAGGCAGAACGGGGCACAACGCCCTTATGACATAGTCCTCTTCGGCGCCACCGGCTTCGTGGGTGCGCTCACCGCCGAATATCTCGCCGCGAACGCGCCCGACGGCTGCCGCTGGGCGCTGGCGGGCCGCAGCCCGGCCAAGCTGGAGAAGCTGCGCGAGCGCCTGACCGCCGTCGATCCGCGCTGTGCGGACCTGCCCCTGCTGCACGCGGACGCCGACGACCCCGACGCGCTGCGCGAACTGGCCGAATCGGCGCACGTGGTGGCCTCGACGGTCGGCCCGTACGTCTGGCACGGCGAGAAGCTGGTCGCCGCCTGCGCCGAGGCCGGTACGGACTACGCGGACCTGACCGGCGAGGCGGAGTTCGTCGACCGGATGTTCCTGGAGCACGACGCCCGGGCCCGTGAGACCGGGGCACGCCTCGTGCACGCCTGCGGCTTCGACTCCGTACCGCACGACCTCGGGGTGTACTTCACCGTCCAGCAGCTGCCGCAGGACGTGCCGCTGACGATCGACGGCTTCGTCCGCAGCAATGCCGTCTTCTCCGGCGGTACGTTCGCCTCCGCGCTCACCGCGATGGGCCGCGGCCCGCAGATGCTGCGCACCTCCCACGAGCGCCGGCTGCACGAACCGCGCCTGGTCGGCCGCCGCGCCCGCGCCCCGCTCGGCATCCCGCACTTCAGTGGGGAGACCGGCACCTGGGCACTGCCCCTGCCGACACTGGACCCGCAGGTCGTCGAACGCTCGGCGCGCAGGCTCGCGCGGTACGGTCCCGACTTCCGCTACCGCCACTTCGCCTCGGTGAAGAGCCTGCCGGTGGCGCTCGGCGGAACGGCGGCGATCGCCGCTCTGCTGGGTGCGGCGCAGCTGCCTGCCGCGCGGAACTGGCTGATGGACCGGTACGAGCCGGGCGAGGGGCCGAACGCGGAGCGTCGCGGGCGGAGCTGGTTCACGGTGCGCTTCGTCGGCGAGGGCGGCGGCCGCCGCGTCTTCACCGAGGTGTCCGGCGGTGACCCCGGCTACGACGAGACGGCGAAGATGCTCGCGCAGTCCGCGCTCTGCCTCGCTCTGGACGAACTTCCACCGACGTCCGGGCAGGTCACCACGGCTGTCGCAATGGGCGACGCGCTGCTGGAGCGGCTGCGCGGGGCAGGGCTGCGCTTCCGGGTCGCGGCGGTCCGCTGAGCGGACCGGCGCCGGGGCGGGTGGGCCGATCCGGGGATCAGAACGCCCAGGACACGAGCGTGAAGATCATCGAGACGGTCCACACCACTCCCGCGAGGACACCCAGGGTCATGCCGATGGCGAGGCGCCGCTGGGCGACATAGACGGTTCCGGGACGTGTGTTCGTTCGATGATCGGTCATACGCACCAGAATGCCGGTCATGATCGACAAGGGATATCCGTACACATACTCAGATGCGGGGCCCGCAGGCACGCGTGGGCGCGTTTCCGCAGCCCTCAGGCGGTTGCTTCCCTGAGGGCCTGCCGGCAGAGCGCGTCGGCCCTTCGGGTGGTCTCCGGCTGGCGGAAGTCCCTGGCCAGCCGGAGCGTGTGTGCGCAGGCGTTGTCCAGACCGGTCCGGTGTCCGACGGATACGTACACCGGCTTGGTGCCGTCCTGCGTGCGCAGTGCCCGGCCCACCTCCTCGGCCCCGTCGAGGAGCGGGGAGGAGTCGCCGCGCCGGGGGCCCGGCTGTTCGTACGTGAAGGTGAACGGGTTCTTGGCGACGCCGAAGACGGGAAGCCCGGTGAGCACGCCCAGATGACTGGCGAGCCCGAAGCGGCGCGGGTGGGCCCTGCCGTAGCCGTCGCAGACGACGAGTCCGGGGTCGACCGGAAGTGCCTCCAGCGCATCCAGCACGGTCGGGATCTCCCGGAAGGCGAGCAGTCCCGGGATGTACGGGAAGGTGACCCGGCCGGTGGCGGTGGCCTCCGCGATCACGTCCAGCGTCGCCGCGTCGAGCACGACCGCCGCCGCCACGACGACATCGCGCTCGTCGTCGTAGGCGACGTCCACTCCGGTCACCCGTCCCGAGCCGGGCGGCGGCCCCGGCTCGTCGAGCACCACTCGGGCACGCAGGGTGTCCTGGATGGCGCGGGCTTCGGTTGCGTCGGCGGGCATGCGGAACGTCGTCATGGTGCCGGCCAGCTTAGAAGTCCCGCCGGAACGGGCTGTCGGCGGTGTGCCGTTCATGTGCGTACTCGCGTGGACGTGCACCGTCCCCATCGAGCAGGCCGACGCGCTGCTGCAGGCGCATGCCGCCCTGCTGGGCGCGCAGTACGCGGCCGGAGCACCTCTCGCGTCCGGCCGCAGGAACCCGCGTGAAGGCGGGGTGATCCTCGCCGTCGGGGACGACCGCGCGCAGATCGAGAAGATCGCGGCGGCCGGCCCCTTCGTCACCGGTGCGTGTGCACGTACCGGATCACGGAGTTCACCGGACGAACCCACCCCGTATCGCCAGGAGTTGCCCCGAACCCTGTCCCGTGGCGGCGCCCTGGCGACGATGACCAGGTGTCAGTGCAGGCGAGCGATCCGTCCCTTCTCGCCCGCGGCCCAGCAGCCGCCGTCGTGTGTGCAGTCCACGGTGTCGTACGAACCGGTGTCGACCGTGCGCCAGGTGCGTCCGCCGTCGGTCGTCAGATCCGTCCCGGTCGGTCCGACGGCGAGTGCCGTGGCGCGGGCGTGCGGGATCCAGGCGACACCCGAGCGGTAGGCGGCCGGCGGGGTGGTGGACCGCTGCCAGCTGCGGCCTGCGTCGCCCGTGACGGCCGCTGAGTCCGGCGACGGCTGATCGGCACGGTAGTCGCCGCCCACCGCGATGCCGTGCGTACGGTCACGGAAGGCGAGCCCGAAGACGCCGCGTGCCGGGTCCCCGGCCGGGATGGTCGATGTGGTCGCCGTCCAGTGCAGTCCGCGGTCGGCGGAGTGCAGTACCCGCGCGGTGGCCGCGCCGCCCGTCGCCAGCCAGACGTCCTTCGGCCCCGAACTGACCAGGCACTGACCGCCGGCGGCGAAACCCGCCTCGCCCGTCTGTGCCTCCGGCATCCCGGCCGTGGGCAGCACCGTCCAGCTGCGGCCTCCGTCCGCGGTGGACAGGATGCGGAATCTGCCGTCGACCGGATCGCTCATGGCGAGCCCGTGCCGGCTGTCGAAGAAGGTGAGGCAGTCGAAGAAGGCACGAGAGTCGGTGTTGCGGAAGGACTCGGTCCAGGTGGCCCCGCCGTCGTCCGTACGGAACACGCGGGAGGCCTCGCCCTCCCCGATGGCCAGTACCACCGCACGCCGCGCGTCGAATGCCTCGATGTCGCGGAACTCCAGGGCCTCTTCCGTCGCGCCGGGCGGCGAAACGTCGCTCCAGTGGCGGCCGCCGTCGGCGGTGCGCAGGACCGTGCCCCGGGAGCCCGCGGCCCAGGCGGTGCGGCTGCTGACGGCGGAAAGGCCGCGGAAACGGGCGTCGGTCCCCGTCTGTGTGAGCGTCCAGGCAGGGCGGTGGCCGGGCCCCTGCTCCCCCGGTGCCGCCTGCGCTGCTGACGGTGTGACCAGTGCTGCGGTCAGTGCCGCCCCGCACAGTCCCCATGACATCAGTCGTCTCGTCTTCCCCTTGGGCCTCATGGCGCAGGAAGCTAACGCACCGACAGAACGCCGTCCAGGGTGCGCCGCCGGGCAGGGAGCCGTGCAGCCCCGGGGGCCGGCGGTGACGAAGCTCACGTCACCTCCGGTGCACGGATCAGAGGCTTCCGTCGTCTCAGTCGGTGCCGGGTACCGTCCGCGGCCGCGAGGGGGAGCAGGTCTTGTCCACCGTTATCGAACAGTCCGTGCAGGCGCGCATGGTCGCATCCGCGCCACGGATGGAGACGCTTCCGGCCACACTGCAGTACGACCGCAGGGACCCGTTCGCCGTCCGTATGGCGTTCCCCGCCCCGGCGACGCTGGAGGGTACGGAGGTCTCCTGGGAGTTCTCCCGCGAACTGCTGGCCGAGGGCATGGACGCGGCGGCCGGTGTCGGGGACGTACGCATCAGGCCGTTCGGTTACGACCGCACGGTTCTGGAGTTCCATGCCGCCGAGGGCATCGCGATGGTGCATGTCCGCACGGCGGAGTTGCGTCACTTCCTCGAGCGGGCGCAGGAGCTGGTCCCGTCCGGGCAGGAGCACCGGTTCCTGGACCTCGACCGGCGTCTGGCGGACCTGTTCGGCGGGCCGCGCTGAGCGGAGTCCGGCGACCTGATCCGGTGGACTCCCCAGGCCCCGGTCAGTCCTTCTTCACCGCTTTGATCTCCACCAGGTTCCGGCCGTCGCAGTACGTCACCTCGCCGGGCGTCACCGCGGAGAACGGGATGCAGTCCGACGTCCCGCGCCAGCGCACCGTGCCGTCGTAGCCGACGAGCAGAAGTTTCCGCCCGTACTGGAAGAGGTCGCCGCTCACCTGCCGGGCCCCGGCCCCCAGTGCCTTGGTCCGCATGCGGTCGGCAAGGGCGGGGTCGAGCGGGCGGTCGGGGCGGCCCGGGGCCCGGATCAGGTCCGGCAGGCCCCTGCCGTCCGCCGCGACCGCGTACGCCCCTTCGGCGAGCCGCCGGGGATGGTGCTCCGGGCCGAAGTACGGGTCGACGACCAGGGCTCCGCCCCGCTCGGGCAGCACCAGGTCGTAAGCCGTCTTCAGCGGCAGACCGGGGTTCCAGCGGCAGCCGGTGTGCGGATCGCGTGCGGCCTGCGGCTGGTCCCAGACGAAGTCGTAACGCCACCCCTTGTGTTCGTCTCCCGGCGGAGCAGCTGCCAGGACGGTCGCGCGGCAGTTCCCCTTGGCCGGCGCGGTGACCAGGAAGGTCCGGTAGCTGAACCGGTCGACCCGGTCGACGGTCCCGGCCGGAGGGCGCAGACCGGGGATCCACACCGGGCGGTGCGTCTCCTCGTCCAGGGTGCCGACCCGGTCCTTGCCGACGACCAGCGGCTCGCACAGCCCTGGGGCCACATCGCGGCCGCCCAGCGCATCCGCGCCGCACGGGGTCCGTACCCGGTACGCCCCCGGAATGCTGCTGCTCCACTGCCGCGTCCCCCGGTACATGTCCCAGGCGGTGAACCGGCATCCGGCGGCGGAGCAGGTGGCCGCCCCGAGCGCCGGCCCGGTGGTGCCGGGCAGCAGCAGGACCCTGCTGTTCGGGGGCAGCGCATGCCTCCAGAGAAGGACGCCGCTGCTGGGGTCGGCGAGGGCGACGGCGGTCGGATCCGTGCGGCCGGTGCGTCCGCCGATCAGCACGATGCCTTGCCGGAGACCGGCCGCCGAGTGCGGCCGGCCCGGCAGCCGCGAGGTGATCGCGAACTCGGCGGGGAGGGTCGCCGTCCAGCCCTTCACCGGGCCGTGTACGCCCTCCGCTGCCTCCTGCGGGATCCGGGCGAGCTTGCGCCCCTCGCCGATGAGCCCCTCCCGGGCCTCGAGCAGCGACCAGCTGCCGTCCGGCCCCGGCGGAACGGTCAGCGGAATGCGCCGCTGCTCGGCGGGGACGGACACGCCGTCCCCGAACCTCGGTGGCTGTGGTGCGAAGCAGCCGGTGAGCACCGCGCCGGCGCAGAGCACCGTGAGCATCCTCAGGGCTCTGCCCGCCCAGCGACCTGTCATCCGTCCGCCCCGTCCCGTCCCGCCGCACGCACCGGCGCGGCCGGGTCCAACGTAAATCGGTTGCCGTGCCGCGCGGTCCCGTCCTACCGTTCGTGACGTCCTTGTTGTCGTCTGATCGGAGAAGGACGTTGCTCTTCTGAGGTCGTGAGACACCGCGTCGCGCGCCGTGTCCGGACGCTGCAGGCCTGTTCAGGTCTGTCAGGTCCGTCGTGTCTGCGCGCCCGAGTGTGACCTCAGCTCTTCGAGCCGTCCTCCGCGACCGGGGCTCCTCGTTGGCCATGCGCCGTGCGCCATGCCCGTGGAACGCCCTGACCGGTGTCTCACCCGTTGCCGCCCATCCGCCGTCGCAACCGGGAGATCCTCATGTCTGCATCCATGACCCACATCGCCTGTTCATCGCTCGCTTTCGCCTGGCCGGACGGCAGTGAGGTCTTCGACGACTTCCACCTGTCCGTGGGACCCGGCAGGACCGGGCTCATCGGTGTCAACGGCTCCGGAAAATCAACACTGTTGCGGCTGATCGCCGGTGAACTCGCCCCCACCGACGGCCGTGTCCGGACCCTGGGAGAGATCGGCTACCTGCCGCAGAACCTCGTTCTGGACACGGCGCTGCCGGTCGACGCGGCCCTCGGCATCGCCGCCACCCGGGCCGCGCTGCACGCCATCGAGGCGGGTGACGTCCGCGAGGAGCGGTTCGCGGCCGTGGGTGACGACTGGGATGTGGAGGAGCGCGCCCGCGCCACTCTCGATCAGCTCGGCCTCGGTCATATCGGCCTCGACCGCACGATCGGCGAAATTTCGGGCGGCGAGTGCGTGCTGCTGCGCCTCGCCGCACTTCTGCTGGCCCGTCCCGGGGTGCTGCTGCTGGACGAGCCGACGAACAATCTCGATCTGTCTGCCCGTGGGCGGCTCTACGAGGCGATCGACGCGTGGACGGGTGTCCTGGTCGTCGTCAGCCACGACCGCGAACTCCTGGATCGCGTCGACCAGATCGCGGACCTGCGGGACGGGTCGGTCACGTGGTACGGCGGAAACCTCACGGCGTACGAGGAGGCGCTCGCCGTCGAACAGGAGGCAGCGGAACGAATGGTGCGGGTCGCCGAGGCCGACGTGCACCGGCAGAAGCGTGACCTGGCCGAAGCCCAGATGAAATTGGCCCGGCGAAGGCGCTACGGGCAGAAGATGTGGGACACCAAGCGCGAACCGAAGGCGGTCATGAGCACGCGCAAGCGGGCCGCCCAGGTGTCTGCGGGCAAGCACCGCATCCTGCACGCCGGGAAGCTGGCGGAGGCGAAGGAACGTCTCGACGACGCCGTCGAGGCGGTGCGGGAGGACGACGAGATCCGGGTCGAGCTGCCGAGCACCAAGGTCCATCCGGGCCAGGGTGTGCTCGTACTGCGTGATCTGGAACTCGCCTACGGGGCGCGGGTGCGCGGCGAGTTCGAACTGCGCGGCCCCGAGCGGATCGCCCTGGTGGGCCGCAACGGTGCGGGCAAGACGACGCTGCTGCGGACCGTCGCCGGTGAACTGACACCCGTGTCGGGTGAGGCGACCGTCCATCTGCCGCTGCGTTTCCTTCCTCAGCGGCTGGATGTCCTCGACGACGGACTGAGCGTGGTGGAGAACGTGGCACGGTTCGCACCGGACGCCACGGCCAACCGCATCAGGGCGAAGCTGGCGCACTTCCTCTTCAAAGGGGGACGGGCGGACCGGCCCGCAGGCACCCTGTCGGGCGGGGAGCGCTTCCGGGCGACGCTGGCCGCACTGCTGCTGGCCGAGCCGGCGCCCCGGCTGCTGATGCTGGACGAGCCGACCAACAATCTGGACATGGCGAGCGTGCGCCGCCTGACAGAGGCCCTGGACTCGTACGAGGGGGCATTGATCGTGGCGAGCCACGATGTGCCGTTCCTGGAGTCGCTCGGGATCACGCGCTGGCTGCTGCTCGACGGCGATCTGCGCGACACCTCGGTGGAGGAGGTACGCGCCGGGCGCTGAGCAGGGGAAGGGGGTCGGGGCCGGGCCGACCCCCTTGCCCTGCCTCGGTGAGTGCGCCAAGCTCGACAGGCTCCGCGAGATACCTCTCCGTACACCGGCGCGCCCTTTGCAGTCTGAACACATAACGGTACGTAATCGGACTTCATGCAGACGGGCTTGGCGGGCGCCTTACTCGCGCTTTAACCTACGCTCTCGTAACCTACGAGGCCGTAGGTAAATCTCCCGTCCCCAGGAGCCCCCGTGACGATCACTTCTCCCCACCTCGGCAGTTCACAGGCGTGGACCGACGCCCAGCTGCTGTACGCCCTGGAAGAGGTGGTGGAGAAGGAGCTCAACCGCCATCTCAAGGTCGCCAAGGACTGGATGCCCCACGAGTACGTCCCCTTCTCCGACGGCCGGAACTTCCCCGGCATCTTCGAGGACGGCGAGGCCTGGCAGGCCGACCAGTCGAAGGTCACCGACATCGGCAGGATCGCACTGGTCGTGAACCTGCTGACCGAGGACAACCTTCCGAGCTACCACCACGAGATCGCCTCCCTCTTCGGCCGTGACGGTGCCTGGGGCACCTGGGTGCACCGCTGGACCGCCGAGGAGGGCCGGCACGGCATCGTGATGCGCGACTACCTGCTCACCTCGCGCGCGGTCGACCCGGACAAGCTGGAGCAGTTCCGGATGGCGCACATGGCGGAGGGCTTCGAGTCCGACAACCGCCACTCGATGCTGCACTCGGTGGCGTACGTCGCCTTCCAGGAGCTCGCGACCCGCGTCTCGCACCGCAACACCGGTCACCAGTCGGGCGACCCGGTCTGCGACCGGATGCTGGCGCGCATCGCCACCGACGAGAACCTGCACATGGTCTTCTACCGCAACCTGCTCGGCGCGGCCTTCGAGCTCGCCCCGGACCTGACGATGCAGGCCGTGCGCGATGTCGTGGTCAACTTCCGGATGCCCGGCCACGGCATGCCCGGCTTCGAGCGCGCGGCCGCGCAGATGGCGATCGGCGAGATCTACAACATGCGGATCCACCACGACGACGTGATCCAGCCCGTGCTGCGCTACCTCAAGGTCCTGGACATCGACGGGCTCGGCCCGGACGGCCTGAAGGCGCAGGAGGAGCTGGGGCTGTACATGGGCGGCCTGGACAGCGAGGCAGCCAAGTTCGACGAGAAGCTGGCCGCGCGCAAGGCACGGATGGCGGCCCGCGCGAACGCCTGACCCACCCTTCCCCGCAGTTCCCGACGGCCCACGAGCCCGCTCACTCGTGGGCCGTCACCCGTGCGTCCTCACGCATCATTTCGGCCGCCCGCTCCGCGACGGCCACGGTGGGCGCGTGGGTGTGGCCGCGGGTGATGCGTGGCATCACCGAGGCGTCGACCACCCGCAGGCCCGCCACGCCGCGCACCCGCAGCCGGGTGTCGGTCACCGACTCCGGGTCCTCGCCCATCCGGCAGGTGCCGACCGGATGGTAGAGCGTCTCGGCGCCGGCCCGGATCGCCTCGGCGAGGCGCGCGTCGTCGACCGGGCCGGGGTACGGGCCCATCGGACCCGACGTGTGCACGGCCAGGGGCGCGGCGGCGAACAGGGTCTCGGCACGGCGGACTCCGGCGATCATGCGCCGCAGGTCCGCGTCGGCGGTCAGATAGCCGGGGTCGATGCGGAGCCCCGAGCCGCTGCCGGAGGCGTCGGGGTCCAGGGTGATCCGTCCGGAGCTCTCGGGTTGGAGCAGGACCACGCCGATGGTGATGCCGTGTTCGGTGGGCGGGGTCAGGCCGTGGTCGATGAACGGGGCCGGCGCGAAGATCAACTCCAGGTCGGGGGCGGCGAGTTCCGGGGTGGACCGGATGAACGCGACGGCTTCGGCGAGGTTCGAGGTGAGCGGTCCGCGCCGCGCCAGCAGGAAACGGCCGACATTGGCGAGGCTGTCGGCTCCGGTCATGGTCACCGGCTGCGGACAGTGCACGGTCACGGCGAAGGAGAGGTGGTCCTGGAGGTGGCGGCCCACGTCCGGGGAAACGACCCGTACGTCGATGCCGGCCCGGGTCAGCTGGTCGGGGTCGCCGATGCCGGAGCGCAGGAGCAGCTGCGGTGATCCGATGGCTCCGGCGCTGAGTACGACCTCGCGGCGGGCTCGGAGCGTGGCCGCACCGGGGCCTCGTCCGGTGACGACTCCGGTCACGCGCGTGGAGTCGTCGTCGAAGGCCAGGCCGTGGATGCGCGTGCCGGTGAGGATGTCGAGGTTGGCCCGGCGACGGGCGGGCCCGAGGTAGCCGTCGGCGGCGCTCCAGCGGCGGCCCCGGCGGATGCTGACCGGGGTGGCGGCACAGCCGCTGTGGTCGGGGGCGTTCAGCTCGGGGAGGAACGGCAGACCGTCCAGTGAGCAGGCGTCGAGGAAGGCCGCCGTCAGCGCGCTGGGGGCGCGGGGCGGCGAGATGAAGAGGGGCCCCTCGGTGCCGTACACCGTGCCGCCGCCCGTCGGGCCCGTCCACCGCTCCGCACGGCGGAAGTACGGGACGAGCGCCTCGTGCGACCAGTCCGGCCCGGCGGACTCGGCCCATGTGTCGTAGTCGTCGCGGTGGCCGCGCACCCACATCATGGCGTTGATCGACGAGCATCCGCCGAGGGTGTGGCCTCGGGGCCAGTACAGCTCGCGGCCGCCGAGGGCCGGCTGCTTCACCGTACTGAAGTCCCAGTCGTACGCCGTCTTGAAGAGCTTCGGGAAGGCGGCCGGGATCCGGATCTCCGGCTTTCGGTCACGCCCGCCCGACTCGACGAGCGCGACCCGGACGGTGGGGTCCTCGGAGAGCCGCGCGGCCAGCACACAGCCGGCCGATCCCGCCCCGACGACGATGTAGTCGTACTCGCTCAACTCGGCTCCTCCTGGGGCTGTGGACTCAGGATCGCGCAGGTCCGAATTGTGGCACGTACAGGGGGATTTCAGCCCCGGTTGCGCTCAACTCTGCGCAGCCGCTCCCGCTCCTTCTCCGACAGTCCGCCCCAGACGCCGAACCGCTCGTCGTTGTCGAGGGCGTACTCCAGACACGCCACCCGGCCCTCGCAGGCATTGCACAGCTGCTTCGCCTCGCGCGTGGAACTGCCGGGGGCAGGAAAGAAGAACTCGGGTCCCGCTTGCGCGCAGAGCGCAGTCTCCTGCCAGGCGAGTGCGGGGTCGGTCACGGTGTTGATCAGCATGGCGCACACAGTGCCGGGTCGCGATAAACGACTGATCAACGATGCATCAATGCGGGGACGTTCAGCCTCAGGCCGGTCTGCGGGAGCCCAAGGACACGGACCGGTCGGATGAGGCCGCCGCGCGCAGAGCGTCGCCGTCCCCCCTTCTCCGGGATCGCAGGAGTTCCAGGATCTCGTCGAGGGTGGCGATCGAGGGCACGTGCGTGCCGGGAGCCCCGTCCCGGCACGCACGGCCCTCGCAACTGCGCCCCCACGCCGCGCCGGCGCGGCTACTGGGGCGTTCCCAGCAGGTGCGGCAACACCCGGCGCGGCCTGCTGTACCCGTTCCGACGCGGTCCGCCCGCCCCCCGAGCGGCCGTCGCTGTCATCGGCCCATGGCACGATATGTCTCACTCGGGCAGAGGTCGGGCAAGGCGGCAGCAGGGCTGCGCGGACAGAGGATCGTACGTACATGAAAGAGGCCGGGGAGACGGGGACCGGGGCTCCGACGGGGAAGGCCGCCCGGGAGCTGCTCGCGCAGGCCGGGCAACTGCTCGGCTCGGCGCGTGCGGTGCTGGCCGATCACACCCGCGCCGTCGACGCCGTACACGCCGTCCTCACCCCCGTCCTCGACTCGCTGATCCGCCGCGAGCTGGCTGCCATCCCGGTCTCCCGGCTCAAGGACGTCACCGAGGGCAGGTTGCGCATCGGCGCGGTCGAGCAGGCCGGTTACACCACGGTCGGCCAGGTCCACGAGGCCAACCGGTACGAGCTCCGTCAGATCCCCGGTGTCGGTGCGCAGACCGCCGACCAGGCGCTCGCCGCCGCGGGCCAGATCGCCCACGCGGTGCGGGACACGGTCGCCGTCCGGATCGACGTGGAGGCACCGGACGAGTCCGCCACCGCCCTGATCACGGCCCTGCACCGGCTGGTCGAGGCAGGCCCGGACGTGCGGCGGGCGGTGGACGCGGCACGGCGGCTTGTCAGCGGGCTGGAGCCGCTGCTGGCGGAGGCCGCACCGGCGCGCGGGCGGTTGCGCATGGTGTTCACCGGGCGGCAGGCCCGCGCTACGGCGCTCGCCGCCGTCGCCTCCGTGCGTGCCGTCGTAGCAGAGGCGACGGAGCGCGGACATCCGCTGCTGTTCGGGCAGGTGTCGGTCGATCTGCTGCGGGCCCCGGAGTCGGACCTCGCGGCCTGGGTCGACTTCGAGCTGCGCTCCGCCGAGTACTACAGCCTGCTCGCCGAGATGTCGGGCACCCGCCCCGACCGTGACGCCGCCGAGGGGTTCCTCCCGGCCAGGATCGCGGACCGGGTGCGGGGCCTGCGGCTCGACGACGCGCACCTTCGGGTCTCGCTGCGCGGCTACCAGTCGTTCGGCGCCCGTTTCGCACTGGCGCAGAAGCGGGTGATCCTCGGCGACGAGATGGGGCTCGGCAAGACCGTGCAGGCCATTGCCGCGCTCGCCCACCTCGCGGCGCGGGGCGAGACGCACTTCCTGGTGGTGTGTCCGGCGAGCGTACTGATCAACTGGACGCGGGAGGTCCGGTCCCGCTCCACGCTGCGGGTCCTGCCGGTGCACGGCCCCGAGCGGCAGGAGGCGTTCGCCGAGTGGCACGAGCGCGGCGGGGTCGCCCTCACCACGTTCGACGCGCTGCACACCCTGCCGGCCGCCCGGGACGGCGGGAAGCGGCCCGGCATGCTGGTCGTCGACGAGGCCCACTACGTCAAGAACCCGGCCACCCGCCGTTCGCGCGCAGTGTCCGGCTGGGCGGGGCGCACGGACCGGGTGCTCTTCCTGACGGGTACGCCGATGGAGAACCGGGTCGAGGAGTTCCGCAGCCTCGTCCGCCACCTCCAGCCCGAACTGGCCCCGTCGATCACCACCACCCACGGTGTCGCCGGGTCGCACGCGTTCCGCAGGGCCGTCGCGCCCGCCTATCTGCGCCGCAACCAGGAGGACGTGCTGACCGAACTCCCGGCGCTGGTACAGGTCGACGAGTGGGAGGAGTTCAGCGCGGCCGACCTCGACGTCTACCGCGAGGCGGTGGCCGCCGGGCAGTTCATGCGGATGCGCCGGGCCGCGTACGCCCGCCCCGAATCGTCGGCGAAGCTGAACCGGCTGCGCGAACTGGTCACGGAGGCGGCCGGCAGCGGGCTCAAGGTCGTGGTCTTCTCGTACTTCCGCGAGGTGCTCGCGACGGTCCGGGCGTCCCTGGGCGAGGGCGTGTTCGGTCCGGTCGCCGGAAGTGTTCCGGCCGCCCGGCGGCAGGAACTGATCGACGAGTTCAGTGCGGTCGACGGCCATGCGGTGCTGCTGAGCCAGATCCAGGCCGGGGGCGTCGGCCTGAACATGCAGGCCGCGTCCGTCGTCATCCTCTGCGAGCCGCAGATCAAGCCGACGATGGAGCACCAGGCCGTCGCCCGTGCCCATCGGATGGGGCAGATACGCACGGTCCAGGTGCACCGGCTGCTCGCGACGGACAGCGTCGACCAGCGGCTGCTGGACATCCTGGCCCGCAAGGAGCGGCTGTTCGACGCGTACGCACGGCGCAGCGACGTCGCCGAGACGACGCCGGACGCCGTGGACGTGTCGGAGGGGAGCCTGGCCCGGCAGATCGTCGAGGAGGAACAGCTGCGCCTCACGACGGGCGCGACGGAAGGCTGACCCTCAGGATGTCGCAGCCTTCGGCGGGTCCGCCTTCATGTCGTGCATGTCATGCCCGTCGTGCGGATCGTAGCCCGGGACCGTGCCGTCCGGCTTGGCGACCAGCAGCAGCCCGGCCATGCCCATGTCGGAGTGACTCTGCACATGGCAGTGGTACATCCAGGCGCCCGCGCCCACGTGTTCGCCCGCGATGACCTGGAAGCCGAACGAGTCCGCCGGGCCGACGATCTTCGTGTCGATGACCCGGCAGGGGTCGTCGGGGCCGGCGAGCAGGCCCGTGCGGTTGTCGGCCCAGCGGTGACCGTGCACATGGAACGTGTGGTAGTACTCGCCATGCGTGATCATGACGACTTCGAGCCGGTCTCCCACCGTGGCCTCGAAGTTGGGGCTCTCGGCCGCCGGCTTGTTGTTGATCGTCATGTCGTTGAAGACGATGGTGATCGTCTTGTCCGGCAGGATGTCGCCCTTGCGCCGGACGATCACCGGACCGTACAGCCCCTTGCGGATGCCGCCCGAGCCGTGGTCCGTCCCGACGACATGGTCGTGGTAGTGCCAGTAGCCCGCACTGCCCGGCTGCCAGGTGCCGTCCTTCCTGCGGCCCGGCGCGTGGGTGCGCCAGGTGTACGTCCGGGTGCCGCCCGGTTCGACGATGCTGTTGTTCATCCGGGTGCCGTCGCTCGCGATGTCGTAGTCGACGCCGTGCGCATGGAGGCTTGCGGCCACGTCCATGGTGTTCTCGAACTCGATGTGCAGGGTGTCGCCCTCGTTGAGTTCGATGAGCGGTCCCGGGACCGTCGCCTTGCCCTTCTCGAAGCCGTACCCCATCCGGCCGTCCGCCAACTTCTCCGCATACAGCTTCAGATGGCGCACCACCCCGCCTGCCGGAGCGGTCCTCGGCGAGGGCTCCGCCGAGCTGGCTTCGATCGTTCCGAGCGACAACGATGTCACTCCGGTCGCCGCCGCGACCCCGCCGCCCACCAGGAATCGGCGGTTGAAGCTCCTGCGATCCATGTCGAACTCCCCACTGTCAGACGGGTGTTGCGGAGTCTCTCTGAGGCCGTCGGGACCCAGGTGACCCCCGGGACGGGCCATACCGTAGCCCGGGGACCTTTGTTTATCCACACTAAGGACAAAGTTCGCGCCATTGCCGCCATAGCTATTGGCGAGTCGCGAAAAGAGGTCTAGCTTCGTCCGCTGTTGCAGTGACCACAGGCTATTCCCGTGACCACAGAGGAGTGGGTGACCACGTGCAGCGCACACCACACAATCGGTCCAGATCACGAAGCGGGCTCGCGGCGGCCGTGGCGGCCGGCGCACTGACCGTCTCCTTACTCGGCCAGAACGCCGCCGGCGCCAGGCCCCAGCAGGTGGACTCCGAGGCGATGGCGACAACGTTGTCGCTCCCCTCGCCGCCCGGCGGCGCCAACGTGAAGGTGCTGGTCTTCCACGCTTCGGCGAGCGACGAGTCGCCGACCGTCGACGCCGGAATCGCGGCGATCGAGAAGATCGGGCTCACCGGCCCGGAGGCCGGGCGGTTCAAAACCGTCGCCACCGACGATCCGGCCGTCTTCACCAACGGCAGGCAACTCGGCAAGTACAACGCCGTCGTCTTCCTGACCGGCGGCGGTGACGTCCTCGACCCGGAGCAGGAGGCGGGTCTGGAGGCGTACATGGAGGCCGGCGGCGGCTTCCTCGGCATCCACGACGCGGCTCGCACCGAACCGTACTCGGACTGGTTCACCGGCCTGGTCGGCGCCCGCCCGGCAGCGGACAGTCCGACCGCCGTACAGAGGGCGACGGTTGAAATCGGCGACCGGCAGCACCCGGCCACCAAGAACCTGCCGCTGGAGTGGAAGCGCCCCGACACGTGGCTGAACTGGACGAAGAACCCGTCCGGCGATGTGCACACCGTCGCGCGCGTCCGAGAGATCACCTACAAGCCGGGGGCGAGCGCCAACGGCTGGGACCACCCGGTGTCCTGGTGCCGCGACTACGACGGCGGCCGGTCCTTCTACACCGCGATGGGCGGTACGGTCGACAGCTTCGCCGAGACGGACTTCCGCGACCATCTGCGCGGCGCACTCGCCTGGACGACCCGGATCTCGCAGGCCGACTGCAAGGCGACGATCACCTCCAACTACAAGGCGGAGCGCGTCACCCAGCCCAACCAGCCCGGCCGGAACGACCAGATCGGTGAGCCGCACGGACTGGTCGTCGCGCCCGATGGACGGGCGCTGTACATCGGGCGCGGTGGCGCCGACAGCAGCAAGCCGGTGGTCACCGACTGGAACGACCCGAACGTCGGCAAGGGCTTGGGGCAGATCCATGTCTACGACCCGAAGACCAAGAAGGTCACCCTCGCCGGAGAGCTGGCGGTGTTCGGGAACAAGGGCGGCGGTGACGAGCTGGTCAAGGTCGAGGAGGGCCTGCTCGGGATCGAGCTGGACCCGGACTTCGAGACCAACGGCTGGGTGTATCTGCACTACACGCCCCACTCGAAGATCGACCGCGACAAACAGATGGCGGTCCGTCAGGTCTCCCGCTTCACCATGGATCTGACCACGAACAAGCTGGATCTCTCGTCCGAGAAGGTGCTGCTGCACTGGCCGGTCCAGATCCACAGCTGCTGCCACGCGGGCGGCGGGATGGCCTGGGACTCCAAGGGCAACCTGTACATAGCGACCGGTGACAACAACTCCTCCGGTTTCAGCGACGGTTACTCCGGCAACAACCCGGCGCCGAACTACAAGGGCGTGTCGTTCGCCGACGCCCGGCGCACCGCGGGCAACACGAACAACCTCAACGGGAAGATCCTGCGGATCCACCCCGAGGACGACGGCACGTACACACTGCCCGAGGGCAATCTCTTCACCGGCAAGGAGCCGGACGAGGGCGGCGGCAAGACCCGCGGCGAGATCTATGTGATGGGTGTACGCAACCCGGCCCGGATCTCCGTCGACAAGACCACCGACACCCTGTACGCGGGCTGGGTCGGCCCCGACGCGGGCGCGCCGAGCACCACGTGGGGTCCGGCGAAGTACGACACGTTCGCCGCGATCACCAAGGCGGGCAACCACGGCTGGCCGTACTGCATGGGCAACAAGCAGCCGTACCGGGACCGCAATCTGCCGGACCCGAGCAAGCCGCTCGGCTGGTACGACTGCGACCATCCCAGGAACGAGTCGCCGAACAACGACGGTCTGGTGAATCTGCCGCCGATCACGTCCAACACCATCTGGTACTCGCCGCAGGGCGGTGGCGTGGACTACCCGCGTGACGCCAACGGAATCCCGAGTTACAAGGTGGAGGAGCAGAAGCAGCTGCTGCCGTGGCTCAAGGGCGGCGGCCAGGCCACGATGAACGGGCCGGTGTACCGGTACGACGCGGCGAGCACCAGCGCCGACAAGTGGCCCTCGTACTGGGACGGAAAGTGGTTCGTCGGTGACTTCTACGACGACACGCAGCCGCGGCACGCCGTGCTCACCGACCCGAAGACGGTCGGTAAGGGCGGCATGCCGACCCACGCCGAGTCCCTGAAGAAGATCATCCCGGTCGGGGCGGACGGCATCCGCAACCTGATGGACTGGAAGTTCGCCCCGGACGGCTCGCTGTACGTCCTGGACTACGGGCGCGGCTTCTTCACCTCCGACTCCAAGTCCGCGCTGTGGCGTGTGACGTACAAGGGCGGCGGGCCGACCCCGGCCGCCGCGGATCTGGCCAGGAAGGCGGCAGTGCAGTGAGACACCGTTCGCTCCTCACTCAACCCCGTTACCGGCCCGTCCTGTTGTGGCTCGCGCTGCTGGGTTCGTTCCTGATGATGCTGGGACTGACCTCGACGGCCGCCTACGGCCGGGACGCCGACCGGGAGACAACGGCGGCCGATCAGGTCCTCACCTGGACCGCGGGCGACTCCATCGACCACTATCTGTCCGCTCCGACGACCGCGGTGGCCGGCAAGGCGACCATCGTCTTCGAGAACAGTGCGGCGACCGGCAACACAACGAGCATGCCGCACACTCTGACGTTCAGCGTCTCGGACCCGGAGTTCAACAACGACGTAGCGCTGAACATTCTGGCCAACCCGGGCGACGACCAGGGCGGCAGGCACACCGTCGAGGTCACGCTGACGCCCGGCCGGTACTTCTACCACTGCACCATGCCGGGGCACCAGGCGATGCAGGGCATTCTCACCGTCACCGAGGGCGGCGGCGGTGAGGACACCGCTGCGCCCGAGACGTCGGCGAAGGTCGACGGCGACAGGAACGCCGACGGCGCATACATCGGCCAGGCGACGGTCACCGTCGCCGTGACCGACGACAGTTCGGGCGTCGACACCGTCGAGTACGCGGTCGGGGCGGACGGCGCGTGGCAGCCGTACACCACTGCGGTCGTGGTGACCGAGGTCGGCACGCACACCATCCGCTACCGGGCCACCGACAAGGCCGGGAACACGGCCGCCGAGAAGTCCGTCGACTTCACCGTCGTCGCGCCGCCCACGGACGACACGACGGCGCCGGAGACCTCAGCGACCGTCTCCGGCGAGAAGGACGACCAGGGCGCGTACCTGGGCATGGCCACGGTCACCGTGACCGCGTCCGACACCGGGTCCGGCGTCAACACCATCGAGTACGCGGTCGGGGCCGACGGCGCCTGGCAGCCGTACACCGCACCGGTGATGGTCCACGAGGTGGGGACGCACACGGTCCGCTACCGGGCCACCGACAAGGCGGGCAACGCGGCCGCCGAGAATTCCGTCGACTTCACCGTCGTCGCGCCGCCGTCGCAGGACAAGACCCCGCCGGAGACGACAGCGAAGGTCGAGGGCGACAAGAATTCGGACAACGCCTATCTGACCAGCGCCAAGGTGACGGTGACGGCCACCGACGCCGAGTCGGGTGTGGACCGGATCGAGTACTCACTCGACGGCGGCCCGTACCTCGCGTACACGGCCACGGTCATCGTCGACCGCGTCGGCTATCACACCGTCGCCCACCGGGCGACGGACAAGGCGGGCAACACCTCCCAGGCGAAGCAGGTGTCGTTCACCATCGCGGAGAGCGGGGGCGTGCCCGCGCCGAACTGCCCGGAGTTCGACGAGCGGCTGACCGTCATCGTCGGCACGGTCGACACCGGCGTTCCCAACCGGATCACCGGCAACCGCTGCACGATCAATGAGCTGATCGAGGACGAGAAGGACTGGTCGTCGCACGCGCTGTTCCTCAAGCACGTCGACAAGGTCCTCGACAAGCTGCTCGCCGACGGGGTGATCGATGCCCGCGAGCACAAGAAGATCTACCGGGCGGCCAAGCAGTCGGGGATCGGCAATCCGGGCCAGGACGAGGGGTACAAGAAGCTCTTCGACGGCACGGCGGCGTCGTTCGCCAAGTGGCAGCAGGTCGGCGGTGGCAGGTTCGGGCTCAACGCGGACGGCTCGATCACCAGCTCCACGACCGTGGACGGCATGGGGATGCTCTGGTTCCCGGGACGGCAGTACGGCGACTTCTCGCTCAAGCTCCAGTGGCGCGACGACGCCCCCGGCACGGGCAACGCCAATGGAGGTGTCTTCGTCCGCTTCCCGAACGTCCACGACAACCCGGAGGAGTCCCGCCCGGAGTGGGTCGCCATCAAATACGGCCATGAGGTGCAGATCCTCGACAAGCCGGACGGCGACATGTACAAGACGGGTTCGATCTACGGATTCGACCGGATCGGTCTGGCCGGCGCCGGGGTCACGCCCAAGGGCACCTGGAACGACTACGAGATCCGGGTGGTGGACCAGCACTACTCGATCTACCGCAACGGTGTCCTGCTGAACGAGTTCGACAACAACCGCGGACAGGTCTTCGAACCGCCGCGGGGCGACGACCCGGGCACCGACGGCCGGCGTTACTCGTCCGGCTACATCGGACTCCAGGTCCACAGCACCTCGGATGTGATCTCGTACCGCGACATCCGGATCAAGGAGCTGTAACCGCTCAGGGAGATGTCAGGTGGCCGCGGCCGCATGCTCAGGCATGTGGTCGCGGCCTTCCGGGTGCCGGTGGCACCACAGCAGGAACACGGTGCAGGAGACCAGCGACCATCCGGCGAGCACCAGGTACGGAAAGACCCGCTGGTGACCGTGGTAGTAGACGGCAGCGTGCTGGGCGTTGACCGAGGCGCCCGGGGGGAGCCAGCGGCCGATGAAGCCGAGAACCGACGGCAGCAGCGGCCAGGACACCGCACCGCCTGAGGACGGGTTGCCCAGCAGCACCATCAGTCCCCAGGTGGGAATCATCGCCCAGCGCCCCATCAGGGCGTTGAACATGGTGAAGACCATGCCGGTGGTGAACATGGTGAAGGAGAGGATCATCCACGACTGGAGGAACGGCAGCTTGACGGAGCTGAGCAGCCAGTCCACCACGGCGGTGATCGCGAACCCGCCGAGCAGGGCGTAGGCGGCGGTGAACGCCATACGGTCCAGGGGCGGCAGCGCCTTGGCGTGCACACTCAGCTGGATGGCGCCGAGGAATCCGATGATCACCGCGGCGAGCGAGATGTAGAAGAGGGCGAGGCCACGCGGGTCGCCCCGCTGCAGCGGCTTCACGTCCGTGACCTTGACCTGTACATGGGCCGCTTCCCCCACTTTCAGGGTGGATTCGGCAAGCAGCTGGGCGACCGAGGCCCCGGACGCACTCGCGATGTCCAGACCGACCCCGCCGTTCTCGGACCGCAGGATGGCGAAGACCTTCTGCTCCTCCAGTGCGGTGCGGGCTTCGGCTTCGGTGGCGTACTCATGGAGTACCAGCGAGGTGTCGAGCACGTCCTCCAGGCGGCCGAGGAAGAGCTTGGCCCGCGCGGTGTCGAGGTCGCCGACCGCGGCGGCCGGGATGTTGCGCGGGGTCGGGTTGGCCATCGCGTACGTGTAGGAGCCGGCGAAGAGCCCGGCGGCGGCCGCGATGATGAACATGAGTACGACGGCAGGCAGATACGGGGACGCCTTGAACGCCGCCCATCGGTCACCGCGGGCCGGAGGCCGGGCGTGTTCCCCGTGCGGGGTGACGGGCTCCAGGTCGGGCGCGCTCATTCCTCCCCGTCCACGTCGTGCCGGGCGCGGCTCGGCTGGACCCGTTTCGGTTCGCCGGGCATCTTCGGGTACTCCGGCGGGTACGGCATGTCGCCGAGCCCGCGCTCCTGCTCGTCGCGGTCCGCCAGTTCCAGCAGACCGTCGAGCCGGAACGCGTGGTCGTCCATGTCGGCGTGCACGTCACCCACCTCCGCGTAGCGTTTCGGCATGGTCCTGATGTCGAAGTCGCGCGGTTCGGCGTCGTCGATCTCGTCCCAGCGCAGGGGTGCGGAGACCGGGGCGTGCGGGCTGGGCCGTACGGAGTAGGCAGAGGCGATCGTCCGGTCGCGGGCGGTCTGGTTGAAGTCGACGAAGATGCGTTCGCCGCGCTCCTCCTTCCACCAGGCGGTGGTCACCCGGTCCGGCATGCGGCGTTCCAGTTCGCGTCCGGCGGCGATGGCGGCGCGGCGGACCTCGGTGAACGTCCAGTGGGGTTCGATCGGTACGAAGACATGGATGCCACGGCCGCCGGAGGTCTTGGGCCAGCCGCGCAGCCCGTGGTCGTCGAGGACGGCCCGCAGCTCGTGGGCGGCGGTGACCGCGTCCGCGTACTCCGTGCCGGGCTGCGGATCGAGGTCGATGCGCAGCTCGTCGGGGTGGTCGGTGTCGGCGCTCCGTACCGGCCAGGGGTGGAAGGTGAGCGTCCCGAGGTTGGCCGCCCACAGGACGGCGGCGAGTTCGGTGGGGCAGATCTCGTCGGCGGGCCGGCCGCTGGGAAAGGTGATCCGGGCGGTGGGGATCCAGTCGGGAAGGTTCTTCGGGGCGCGCTTCTGGTAGAAGAAGTCGCCGTCGACGCCGTCCACGAAGCGCTGGAGGGTGGTCGGCCTGTCGCGCAGGGCGCGGGTGATCCCGCCGCCCACGGAGAGGAAGTACTCGGCGACGTCCCTCTTCGTGTAGCCCTTCTCCGGGAAGTACACCTTGTCCGGGCTGGACAGCCGCACCGCCCGCCCGCCCGCATCCAGTTCCACCGCTGTTCCTGCTGCGCCCATGGGGTCACGCTAGGCCGGGCTCACATATGCCGCACATCGGGAGACTCATCGAGATATCCGGGTAAGAATCGCTGCATGGATCTGCCGGTGATGCCGCCCGTGAAGCCGATGCTCGCCAAGTCCGTGTCCAGGATCCCGCCCGGGATGCAGTACGAGGCCAAATGGGACGGCTTCCGGGCGATCGTGCACCGCGACGGCGACGAGGTGGTGATCGGCAGCCGCACCGGCAAGCCGCTCACCCGCTACTTCCCCGAGCTGGTCACGGCAGTTCGGGAGAATCTGCCGCCGCGCTGTGTGATCGACGGGGAGATCGTCGTCGCGCACGACGGGCGACTGGACTTCGACCGGCTCAGCGAGCGCATCCACCCGGCCGATTCACGGGTGCGTCTGCTGGCCGAACAGACCCCGGCCAGCCTGGTCGCCTTCGACATCCTCGCGGTGGGCGACGACTCCCTGCTGAGCACCCGGCAGGCGGACCGGCGCGCGGTGCTGGAGGCGGCGTTGTCCGGTGCCTCGGCCCCCGTCCATCTCGCCCCCGCGACCACCGACCCGGTCGTCGCCCAGGAGTGGTTCGAACGGTACGAGGGGGCCGGGCTCGACGGTGTCGTCGCCAAACCGCTCGATCTGCCGTACCGCCCGGACGTCCGCGTCATGTACAAGATCAAGCACGAGCGGACCGCCGACTGTGTGGTGGCGGGCTACCGCTACCACAAGAGCGGCCCGATCGTCGGTTCGCTGCTGCTCGGCCTGTACGACTCCGGGGGCGTCCTGCAGCACGTCGGGGTGTGCGCCGCCTTCCCGATGAAGCGCCGCGAGGAGCTGGTGGCGGAGCTGGAGCCGCTGCGGACCGATTTCGCCGACCACCCGTGGGCGGCCTGGACGGACGCCACCGCGCACGAGAGCGCCCGGCTGCCCGGTACGCAGAGCCGCTGGTCCGGCAAGAAGGACCAGTCCTGGGTGGCGCTGCGTCCGGAGCGGGTGTGCGAGGTGGCGTACGACCACATGGAGGGCGACCGGTTCCGGCACACCGCCCAGTTCCGCCGGTGGCGGCCGGACCGCGCTCCCGGCGGCTGCACGTACGCACAGCTGGAAGAGGTGGTGCGGTACGACCTGGCCGAGGTGCTGTCAGCCCGCTGACGCCGACTCCGACGGCGTGGCGCAGGGGAGGTCTCCCGGGCTGGGGTCCGGCGACGGCGAGTCCGTGGCACCGGCCGTGTCGGCCGGGTCGGGCGGCGGGGTGTCCGTGGGGCAGCCGGGGTCCGTACCAGGGTCGGGTTCCGAGGTGCTGGGGTCGGGATCGGGGGTCGTCCCGGGATCGGGATCGGCCGAACCGCTCTCGGTCGGTTCGGGGCTGCCCGGGTCGGTGGAGGTGCTCGGGTCCGGCGAGGCGGAGCCCGTCGGTGAGATCTCCGGGTGCGGGGAGTCCGATGACGACGGAGTCGTCGCGCGGGTGGGCTGCGGACCGATGACGATGCCGTCGCTCGGGCTGCCGGGACCGCCCACCGGCTGCGTCGCCTCGTTCGGGCCGCCCGCACCGGGGCTCTTGGGGACCGGGCCCCGGCCGTCGGCCACCGGGTGCGTGCCCTTGCGGTAGAACTCCAGCCAGGAGAGCACCGTTCGCAGATAGGTGTCCGAATGGTTGTAGCTGAGGATCGCCCGGTCCAGATCGGCCTTCACGGACAGATTGCGCGGCCCGGCGCAGAGGTAGTACCCGGCGGCGAGGGCCGCGTCGTAGATGTTGCTCGGGTCGCGGCGTCCGTCTCCGTTGCCGTCTCTGCCCCAGTGCGCCCAGGTGGACGGGATGAACTGCATCGGGCCGACTGCCCGGTCGTAGGTCGCGTCCCCGTCGTACGCACCGCCGTCGGTGTCCGGGATGTTCGCGAAACCCGCGCCGTTGAGCACGGGTCCGAGGATCGGGGTGAGGGTCGTGCCCTGGGCGTCGACCCGGCCGCCGCCCGCCTGCCCGGACTCGACCTTGCCGATCGCCGCGAGCAACTGCCAGGGCAGACGGCAGCCGGGGTCGGTGCGGCCGAGTAAGCTCTCCGCCTTGCGGTAGGCGGCGAGGACCGTCGCGGGGATGCCCGCCTCGGACCACGAACGGGCCATGGCAGGGCTCGACTTGACGCCCGGCTGCGGCGGCACGGCCGTCTTCAGGGGCGGGAGTTCGGTGTGGTACGAGTCGTCGTTGGGCACCTCGGTCCACTTGACCTCGTCCAACGCCTGGCGCGGGTCGGGTCGGTGAGGGCCGGTGATCCCGGGTGCCTGGGACGCGGTGAGCGCGGCCATCGCGGCGACGGCGGCCGCCGTGCCGCCGAGTCCGCGGCGCATGGTGCCGTTGAACCTCATGCGTGCTCCCCTCTCCTCCGAGTCACTGGGTGAACGTGTCGATGGCGGAGATCCGCCAGGTGCCGCCGCGGCGTACGGCGTCCACGGCGAACATGGCCGCGGCGTAGGTCGTCTCCCCCGATGCACCGGTACGGGTGTTGCTCTGGTCGGCGAAGATCAGCAGCCGGGCGCGGTCACCGTCGAGGAACTGGACGCCGCTCCCGGTGACCGTGGTGGTGAGCACGAGCTTCTGCTTCGGGGCCTGCGCCCGCACCTGCGCGAGCATCTCCCGGTGCTGCTGCACGGCCTTGCCGGTGAGGTATGTCCTCGCCGCCTGCTCGGACTTGGTGGTCGCGGCGTAGTTGTACGAGAACACGGCGTCGACCGCCTCGGTGATCTGGCCCTTCACCTCACTGGTCCGGCTGATGTCGGTGAGAGCGGTGTTGCTTCGGCCGGCGTCACCGTTCAGCGCGTCCGCGGCGGTGAACGACCATGCGGCGAAGCCACCGAGGAGCACGGTGACCGCGCACAGCACGGCGGGCAGCCGGATCGTGACGCGGGGCCGTCTCCTGCGTGGCGGTTCCGGCTCCGGCGCCGCCGCCTCGTCCGCCGGCCCGGATCCGGCCGGCGTCGGCGCGGCTTCGGGATCGCGGGCGTCCTTGCCCTGCTTGCCGATGCTGCGCGGCGGCGCGGTGGTGCGCTCCACTGCGGCCACGGACGCCAACCGGCGTCGCCGGTTGACGAGGTGACGGGTCGTCGACATGTCCGGAGTCCTCTCGGTGATCGGATGGATCCAGTGGGCCCAGGGGCACCCGGTGCCCGTTCAGCCGGCCGTGCTGCCGACCGGGGCCTGGCCGAGGGCGCTCAGCTTCCACCCCGCCGACGTGCGGGTGAGCTGCCCGAGCAGCCGGCTCTCCTTCACGGCGGGCCTGCCCTTCGGCGCCGCCACGGTGATCCGCAGCGCCACCATCACCGATGCCTTGCCGGCACGGTCGTCGAGTTCGGTGACCGCGCCGGACAGCACCTCGGCGGTGCTGACGGTCTGCGCTTCCTTGATCTGTCTCTCGAACGCGCCCCGGCCGTCGACGAGTTGCTGATGCAGATCGCCGGTCGTCGACTCCTCCCAGCTGTCCAGGCCCTTGGCCAGGTCCCGATGGTCGAGCGTGTTCATGTTCTGCACGGCCTGCTCACCGGCGGCCAGTGCGTCGTCGCGGGTGTGCGCATACGCCGCGGAGTCGTCGTGCGCGGCCGCGTACCAGGACCAACCGCCCCAGCCCGCACCACCGGCCGCCGCGACCGCGAGCACCAGGCCCGCTACCACCAGCGGATTCTTCGTCGTCCGTACCCGTGCCATTGCTGCCTCTCCCTGCCTATCTGGAGGTGATGCCGACGATCTGCCAGTGCCCGCCGTGCAGTTCGGCCGTGACGGACAGCTGGGCTCCTGCCGTGGTGGCCTCCTTGCCCTGCCGCTCGTAGACCTGGTCGAGGAAGACCAGCAGATGCGCGCCGGTGCCGGACAGCCGGATGACCCCGGTGCGTACGACATGGGTGGTGAGGGTCAGCTTCTGGTCCGCGGACTGCTTCTCGACCTGCCCGAACAGGGCCGCGTACTGCTGCAGCGCCTTCCCGCCGAGAAGTTGTTTCGCCGACGCCTTGGTGGCCTCGGTGCCTCCCGGGCTGTACGAGAAGACCTTGGTGAGCGCGCTGCTCACATCACCGGCGACCCGGGCGGTCGCGGCGGTGTCGGTCAGCGCCAGGTTGTCGGTGGCCGGGGTGTCGCGCAGCTGCCGGCCCCGGACGAAGAGCCCCGTGCCTGCCACGAGGAGCGCAACGACGAGAACTGCTGCGGCGAGGGGCCGCCGGCGGCGGGCGGACCGGGCCTCCCGAGGCTCCTTCTCCACACGGCCGTCGGCCGGCTCGGCCACCGGCTCGACGGTCTCATCGACGTCCTGGCCGGTGCTCACCATGTCCGTCCTCCCCCACGCCTCATGCCGCACCCACCGGTATCGCGGTGAGTGCTTTGACCTTCCAGCCCTCGGCGGTCCGGGCGAGCGTGGCCTCGAAGCGTTTGCGCTGCGTGCCGGCCTTTCCGGTGCGCTCGGTGATCTTGATGTCGACGGTCGCGATCAGTTCCGCCGTACCGGTCCGTTCGTCGAGCGCGGTGAGCGCCGCGTCGGTGACGGTGCCGCGCGCCGTGCTGCCGGACTTCTTCAGCGCGCTCGCGTCCTTGGCGCGGGTGCGTGCCAGCTGGTCGTGCAGCGGACCGGTTGAGGCGTCGAGCCACTGCTGCAGCCCCGCGTCCACACGGGTCGCGTCCGTGCCGTCCAGGCTGTTCAGCCGGGCGAGTTGGTGCTTGCCCGCGGCGAGTGCGGCGTCGCGGCTCTTCGCGTACGCGAGGGTGTCGTCGTCGCGCGCCTGTACGTACGACCAGCCGCCGAGCACGCAGGTCAGCGCGGCGGCGAGCACGGCCGCCCACCCGCCGAGGCCCCTGGTCCGGGTGTTCATCCGCCGCTCCCCAGTCCGAGCAGTCCGGCCATGCCGGTCGTGGTGGGCGCGGGGTCCGCACCGAGCCCGAGCGCGCCGGGGAGCTGTCCCCCCGCATCGCTTCCGAGGAGCAGTGAGCCGGGTCGGGCGGGTTCGGGTACGGCTCCGCCCCTCGGCGCGTTCGCGCTGCCGCGGACGTTGATGCCGGTGCCGGGCGACGACGTGCAACGGGCCTTGGTGTTGGTCGCCGGCGCCTTCGACGTGTCGAGTCCGTTGCGGTAGGTCGTACCGCCGTATCCGGCGGTGCAGGGCAACGGCTCGAAGAAGGTGACCGACATGCCGAACCGGGCACCTTCCTCGTCCACCGCGCTCGCTCCCGCCGCGGCCACCGCCGGGAGTTTCACCAGGAGTTCTTCGAGGCCGCGCTGCCGGGTGACGGCAACCTCGGAGGTGGTCAGCAGGTTCGCCACCACGACGCCGAAGCCGGGGTCGAGATCACGCAGCAGGCCGCTGATCTGCTCGGTCGCGTCGGGGGCGGCGGAGATCAGCTTCCGCAGGTCGGTGTCGGAGCCCTTCAGCCGGGCCGCGAGTTCCCTGGCTCCGGAGGCGAAGCCCTTCAGTGCCTCGCCCTGTTCCGCCTGGGTGCGCAGCACGGTCTCGCCGTCGACCATCAGCCGGGTGTTGGTGGGCAGGGCGTCGTCCGCCGCCCGGACGAAGTCGCTCCCGGTGTCCAGCAGGACCTGGAGGTCGTCGCCACGCCCGCTGAACGCGGTGCCGAACTCGTCGACCACGGTCCGCAGCGACTCGAGGTCGACGGAGCCGGCGAGGTCGTTCACGCTGGTGAGGACGTTCGTGACCGGGGCCGGGACGGTGGTGTCGACCTGGTCGATGACCGAACCGTTCGCGAGGTACGGCCCGTCCGCCCGGGTCGGGCGCAGGTCTACGTACTGTTCCCCGACCGCGGAGAGGCTGGCGACGACGGCCTTCAGGTCGTCCGGGATGGGCGGTGCCGAGTTGTCGATCCGCAGTTCTGCCTCGACTCCGTCGTCGGTGAGTCCGATGGGTCCGACCCGGCCGACGGACACGCCCCGGTAGGTGACGTTCGCGTGCGTGTAGAGGCCGCCGGTCCGCGGGAGCTGAATCTTGACGGTGTAGTAGTCGCGCATGCCCACGTAGTGGCCGAGGTCGGCGTACCGGACGCCGAGATAGCCGAGTACCAGCACGGCGATGACGAGGAAGGCGATGTTCTTCAGCCGGACGGCGAGCGTGATCATCGCTGGGTCCCCTCCGTTCCCGAGGCGGTCACCGGGGGCAGCGGCAGCGGCAGCGCCGAGTTCGCGCCCGTGGTGCCCGCCGCGTCCGCGTCCGGGCCGAGAGGGGGAATGATCACCGTGCCGGGCACGGCCGTCATGTCCAGGTAGACGTTGAGGTAGTCGCCCTTGACACCGCGCAGCACCTCGTCCGTGAACGGATAGGTCATCAGCACCTGGAGGGAGTCCGGCAGGTCGTTGCCGGAGTCGGCGAGCGCCTTGAGGGTCGGGGCGATGGCCTTCAGGTCGGCGATGGTGTCCGCCTTGCTCTTGTCGATGGTGTCGACGGCTACCGTGGAGAGGGTGTCGAGGGCGCGCAGCATGGTGAGCAGCGAGCCGCGCTGTTTCTCCAGGACCTTCATGCCGGGACTGAGTCCGGTGAGGACCTTGCCGACGTCCTCCTTGCGGGTGGCGAGTGTCGCGGAGAGACGGTTGACGCCGTCGAGGGCCTCGGTGATGTCCTTCTTGTGGTCGTCGAGGTCCGTGACGAGCGTGTCGACGCTGCTCAGCATGGAGCGGATCTGCGGCTCCTGTCCGGCCAGCGCCTTGTCGAGTTCGGTGGTGATGGTCTTGAGCTGGCTGATGCCACCGCCGTTGAGAAGCATCGACAGGGCGCCGAAGACTTCCTCGACCTCCGGGTTCCGGTTGGTCCGGGTGAGCGGGATCCTGGCGCCGTCGGCGAGGGTGCCCTCGGCGGCGCCGGTGGGGGGCGGGGAGAGCTGGATGTACTTCTCGCCGAGGAGACTGGACTGTTCCAGGTGTGCGTAGGCGTTCGCAGGCAGTTTGATCTTTCCGTTGACGCGCATGGTGACCTTTGCGTTCCAGCTGCCCGGAGTGAGGGAGATCTTGGTGACCCGGCCCACCGCGACGTCGTTGACCTTCACCGAGGACTGCGGTGCGAGGCTGAGTACGTCGGCGAATTCGGCGGTGACCTCGTACGGATCGTCACCGAGGTCGGCGCCTCCGGGCAGCGGTAGTTGCTCGATCCCGGTGAAGGCCGGCAGGTCGGTGGTGGTGGCGACCAGGGCGAGCCCGACGCCGACGGCGAGCAGGGCGGCGAGGCCGGTGGTCGCGCGCGCTCCGGGTCTGCGCAGGGCACGGTTCATGGGGTCGCTCCCTTCTGCGTGTCGGTGGCCGCCCGGCCGCTGGTCCCCTTGTCCCCGGCCCTGTTGCCGTCCTCGGGTGTGCCGTAGACCGTGCCCACGGCGGGCAGCGGGAGTGCGGGCAGTGCCTTCTGCCGTTCGGCGTCCACCGGGGTGAGCCCGTCGAGGCCGGCGGCCGATGCGATGAGCGGCCCGCCCATGCTGAGTTCGTTGAGGTCGGTGCGGCCGTTGAGCGTGCGGTTCGCCGGGTCGTACGCGTTCAGGACATTTCCGGCGGCGAGCGGCAAGGTGTCGAGGGACTCGGCGAGCGAGGCCCGTTGGTCGACGAGGGTCTGGGTGAGCGGAACCAGGATGTCCACGTTCTTCTTCAGTGCGTCGCGGTTGTCCTTGATGAACGTCTTGACCTGGGCGAGCGCGGTGCCGAGTTCCTTGAGTGCGGCGCCGAGGTTCTCCTTGTCGTCGGCGAGGAATCCGGTCACCGAGTTGAGCTGTTGTTCGGCGGCACGGACGTTGCCGTCGTTGTCCTTCAGCATCGTGGTGAAGGTCTGCAGGTAGGACAGCGTGTCGAAAAGGTCGCCGCTGCTCCTGTCGAGGGTCTTGGTGGCCTTGCCGAACTGTTCGACGGAGTCCCCGATGGCCTTTCCGTTGCCGTCGAGGTTCTTCGCCCCGGTGTCGAGGAGTCCGGCGAGCGCGCCGTCCGCGTTGGCCCCGTCCGGGCCGAGCGCGCCGGCGAGTTCGGTGATCGACTCGTAGAGCTGGTCGACCTCCACCGGTGTGGCGTTGTGCGCGGCGGGCAGCTCGGCGCCGTCGGCCAGGACCGCTCCCCCGTCGTACGCGGGCGCGAGCTGGATGTACCGGTCGGCGACGAGGCTGGGGGCGACGACCACGGCGTAGGCGTCCTGAGGGATCTTGATGCCGCGGTCGAGCCGGAGGACGACCTCGACCTCCTCACCGCGTGGCTTGACCGATTGGACGGTGCCGACCTTCACTCCGAGGATCCGCAGGTCGGATCCGGCGTAGACGCCGGTGGCCCGGTCGAAGTACGCGGTGACGGTCGTCGTCCCCTCGTCGTCGAGGGCCATCACCCCGGTGGTGGCCGCGACGGCCACCACGGCGAGTCCGGCGCAGATGCCGACGATGCGTGCACGTCTCATGTCAGCTGCCGCCTTGCTGCTCGGGAGGCATACATCCGGTCTCGGGCGGGGTGCCGGCGGGGAGGTAGTTCTTCGGGACGACCCCGCAGACGTAGTTGTCGAACCAGCGGCCGCTGCCGAGTGTGTTGCCGACCAGCCGGTTGTACGTCCCCGCCATGGACAGCACCTTGTCGAGGCTCTTGCGGTTCTTCTGCAGGACCGCGGTGACCCTGCCGAGCGCCGTCAGCGTCGGTTTCAGCTGCTTGTCGTTGTCGGCGACGAGCCCGGTGAGCTGGGTGCCGAGGTCGCGGGTGCCGGTGAGCAGCAGATGGATGGAGTCGCGCCGGGCCTGGATCTCACCGAGGAGGAGATTGCCGTCCTCCAGCAGGGTCTCGAAGCTGCTCTTCTTCCCGGCGAGGGTCTTGGTGAGCTGCTTGCTGCCCTTGAGGAGGGTGGCGAGCTGCGCATCGCGCTCGGAGACGGTCTTCGACAGGGCGGAGAGTCCGTCGGCTGCGCTCTTCACGTCCGGCGGGGAGTCCTTGAAGGTGGCGGAGATCGTCTCGAAGCTCTTGGCGAGCTGCTGGGTGTCGATCTCGCCGATGGTCTCGCCGAGTCCGTTGAACGCCTGGGTGACGTCGTACGGCGAGGTGGTGCGGCTTGCGGTGATCCGCTCGTGCGGGTCCTGGGGTGCGTCGCCCAGCGGGTCGACGGCGAGGTACTTCTCGCCGAGCAGCGTCTTGATGGCGATACCGACGGTGCTGGAGTTGCCGATCCAGGCGTCCTTGACCTTGAAGGTGACCTTCACCTTGTTGCCGTCCAGGGCCACACCGGTGACCTCGCCGACCTTCACCCCGGCGATCCGCACCTCGTCGCCGTCGGTGAGCCCGGCGGACTCGGTGAAGTCGGCGCTGTACGCGGTGCCGTCGCCGATGAAGGGCAGCGAGTCGGCACGGTAGGCGGCGAGGGAGAGGAGCGCGAGGACGAGAAGGCCGACGAGGGCGACGGCGACGGGATTGCGTTCCCGTACGGGCTTGATTCTCATGACAGGCACCTCGGCTGGGTGATCGCGATGCCGGTCGGCGGGGCGCTGCCGTCGCTGGTGGCCACACCGCTGATCGTCGCTTCGCAGAGGTAGAGGTTGAGCCAGGAGCCGTACGAAGTGAGGCGGGTGATCGCATCCATCTTGGCCGGGGTCTTCTCCAGGAAGTTCTCGATCGTCGGTGTGTTGTCGGCAAGCCGGTCGGAGAGCCGGCCGAGCTGTTTGATGTCGTCCTTCAGCGGCCGCCGTCCGTCCTGGAGGAGATCGGCGGTGACGGTGGTGAGCGCGCCCATGGCGGTGACCGCCTCGCCGAGCGGTTTGCGGTCGCCGGAGAAGCCGGAGACGAGTTTCTGGAGGGTGACGACGAGGTCGTTGAACCCGGCCTCGCGGTCGTTGACCGTCTTGAGCACCGTGTTGAGGTTCTTGATCACCTCGCCGATCACCTTGTCCTTCGCGGCGACGGTGCCGGTCAGCGAGCCGACGTGCTGAAGGATGCTGTCGACGGTCCCGCCCTCGCCCTGGAGCACCTGGACGATGGAGCCGGCGAGCTGGTTGACGTCGGGCGGGGAGAGCCCTTGGAAGAGCGGCTGGAAGCCGTTGAAGAGCTGGGTGAGGTCGAGTGCCGGGGTGGTACGGGAGAGCGGAATGGTGGAGCCCACGGTGAAGGTCTCACCGACCGGGCCGACGCCCTGGTCGAGGTCGATGTATCGCTGGCCGACCATGTTGAGGTACTTGATCGAGGCCGTCACCGATGCCGGGAGCTCGCGTCCCTTCCGGACGGTGAAGCCGACCTCTGCGAGCCGCCGGTCGGCGACCCTGATGGACTCGACCTCTCCGACCTTGACCCCGGCGATCCGGACGCTGTCGCCGACGATCAGCCCGGTCGCGTCCGTGAACCTGGCCTTGTACGAACTGGTGTCGCCGACCCCCCGGTTGGCGATGGACAGCGCGAGGACGGTGGTGGCCAGGGCCGTCACCAGGATGAAGACGATCGATTTCGCGAGCGGTCCCGCGAGCGAGCGGCGCTTCACTTGAGCTTCACCTCCGCACCGCGGAAGGCCGGACCGATGAGCACGCTGCTCCAGTCGGGCAGGTCCTGCGGCTGGACCTTCAGTGAGGGAGCGACCAGTTCGTTGACCAGCCGGCTCTCCTGCGGCGAGTTGGGCATGCCGAGCGAGGCGTCCGCGGCCGGTACCTCTTCGGCGGCCCGGGGGGCGGCGTCGGCCGGGCGGTCCGTGTCGGCCGCGGTGCGGGCGTCCGCGGTCGGTACGGTCACACCGACGTACGGCACGGAGTAGCAGTGCGGTCCGCCGGTCGCACGGTAGACCGGGGTGTCCTTGCCGGCGACGTACTTCCCCCTGGACGGGACGGTCTTGAGGGTGACGTGGAGCCCCGGTTCACCGGTGCCCTTGCCGAGCGCCTTGTCCATCGCGGGGACGAACCCGGCGAGGGTGCGCAGGGTGCAGGGGAACTCGTCGGAGTAGGTGGCGAGGGTCTCCAGGGTGGGCCGGCCGGTGGCGGCGAGCCGGATCAGGTTGTCCTTGTTCTTCCGCAGGAACGCCGTGATGTCCTGGGCGGAGGCGGTCGTGGATCCGTACAGGTCGGCGAGTTCCGCCTGCTGTTCGGCGATCGTGCCGCTGGTGGTGGTGAAGTCGGTGAGCGCGTCGAGGACATCGGGCGCCGCGTCCCCGTAGACCTTGCTCACCTTGACGAGTTCCTTGATGTCACGGTTGAGCGTGGGGAGTTGGGGGTTCAGCTTGCGCAGATGCCGGTCGAGCGCGACCAGGGTGTCGCCGAGTTCGTCGCCGCGGCCCTCGAGCGCCTGGGAGACCGCGGTGAGAGTGGCCGAGAGCTTCTCCGGCTTCACGGCGGTGAGCAGCGGCAGGACGTTGTCGAGGACCTCTTCCAGTTCGATGGCGTTGCTGGAGCGGTCCTGCGGAATGACGGCCCCGGCCCGCAGCGTCTGCACGGACGGGATCTCCGGCGGCACGAGCGCCACGAAGCGTTCCCCGAAGAGGGTGGTGGGCAGCATCTGGGCGGTGACGTCGGCCGGGATCCGGTCGAGCTCGCCGGGCTTGATCGCGAGGGTGAGACGGGCCCCGTCCCCGTCCGCGGAAATGGCGCGGACCTGGCCGACGACCACGCCGCGGAGCTTCACATCGGCGTTGTCATGCATCTCGTTGCCGACCGAGCCGGTGCGTACGGTCACGGCGGCGTCGTGGGTGAAGTCCTTCTCGTACACCGACACCGACACCCATACGAGTACGGCGGGCACGAGCAGGAAGGTGACTCCGGCGAGTCTGCGGCGGACCGTCCGGGTACGCATCATCCGGCCACCTTCACCGTCGTCGTGGCGCCCCAGATGGCGAGCGAGAGGAAGAAGTCGGTGACGCTGATCAGCACGATGGCGTTCCGCACGGACCGGCCGACGGCGACACCCACTCCGGCGGGCCCGCCCTCGGCGTGGAAGCCGTAGTAGCAGTGGGCGAGGATCACCATCACGCTGAAGATCAGCACCTTGAGCACCGACAGCAGGACGTCGTCCGGGGAGAGGAAGAGATTGAAGTAGTGGTCGTACGTGCCCGCGGACTGGCCGTTGAACAGCACGGTGATGTACCGGGAGGCGAGGTAGGAGGAGAGCAGCCCGATCGCGTACAGCGGGATGATCGCAACGACCCCGGCGATGATCCGGGTGGTGACGAGGTACGGCATGGAGCGCACGCCCATCGCTTCGAGGGCGTCGACCTCCTCGTTGATCCGCATCGCGCCGAGCTGGGCGGTGAAGCCGGCGCCGACGGTGGCGGAGAGGGCGAGTCCGGCGACGAGCGGGGCGATCTCGCGGGTGTTGAAGTACGCGGAGATGAAGCCGGTGAAGGCGGAGGTGCCGATCTGGTCGAGGGCGGCATACCCCTGGAGGCCGACGACCGTACCGGTGAAGAGGGTCATCGCGATCATCACGCCGATGGTGCCGCCGATGACCCCGAGACCGCCGCTGCCGAAAGCGACGTCGGCGAGGAGACGCTGGACCTCTTTCAGGTAGCGGTGCAGGGTCCGCGGGATCCAGACCAACGCCCTGACATAGAAGGTGAGATGGTCACCGGACCGGTCCAGCCAGCTGAGCATCGGCATCGGTCAGCTCCCCTTCGCGGGGACGATCTGGAGGTAGATCGCCGTGAGGACCATGTTCACGAAGAACAGCAGCATGAAGGTGATGACGACGGACTGGTTGACCGTGTCGCCGACTCCCTTGGGGCCGCCCCGGGGGTTCAGTCCACGGTGGGCGGCGACGATGCCCGCGATGAATCCGAAGATCAGTGCCTTGAACTCGCTGATGTAGAGGTCGGGCAGCTGGGCGAGGGCGGAGAAGCTGGCGAGATACGCGCCGGGGGTGCCGTCCTGCATGATCACGTTGAAGAAGTAGCCGCCGAGCGTGCCGACGACGGAGACCAGGCCGTTGAGCAGGACGGCGACGAACATGGTGGCCAGCACCCGCGGGACGACGAGGCGCTGAATGGGCGAGACGCCCATGACCTCCATCGCGTCGAGCTCCTCGCGGATCTTCCGTGACCCGAGGTCCGCACAGATCGCCGAGCCGCCCGCACCGGAGATCAGCAGCGCCACGATGAGCGGGCTGGCCTGCTGGATGACGGCGAGGACGCTGGCGCCACCCGTGAACGACTGGGCACCGAGCTGCTCGGTGAGCGAGCCGACCTGGAGCGCGATGACGGCGCCGAACGGGATGGAGACGAGGGCGGCGGGCAGGATGGTGACACTGGCGACGAACCAGAACTGCTCGATGAACTCCCGCACCTGGAAAGGCCTTCGGAAGACCGAGCGGGCCACGGTCACGGCGAGCGCGAACAGTTTTCCGGTCTCGCGCAGGGGGGAGAGCAGCCGGGTCGGGGGTCTGTGGACCGGCAGGCTCTGCGCGGGCTTCTCGGTCGCGGGCGGCTGCGCGGGCCGGACCGGTATGTCGGCGGTCATGGGCGTGCACCGCCGGCGGTCGGGGTGTAGCTCTCCATGATGGCCGTGCGTGCCGCCTCCGGCAGCTGGCTCAGCATCCCGACGACGCGTTCGCGGCGGCGCAGGACGGCCTGGCGGACGGGCATCCCCGGCGAGGGCTCCAGCTGCGGCACGACGGTGCGCGGGCCCGGGACGCGTCCGTATCCGTTGCCATTCATCTGCTCGGCTGCGAGCGTTGCCGCGTCCTTCTCCTCGGACATGCCGATCGGGCCCTCGCGCCGTCCGGCGAGGAACTGCGAGACGACCGGCACATCGCTGGTGAGCAGGACCTCGCGCGGGCCGAAGGTGACGAGATTGCGGCAGAACAGCATCCCCATGTTGTCGGGGACGGTCGCCGCGATGTCGAGGTTGTGGGTGACGATCAGCATCGTCGCGTCGATCTGCGCGTTGAGGTCGATGAGGAGCTGGGACAGGTAGGCGGTGCGCACCGGGTCGAGTCCGGAGTCCGGCTCGTCACAGAGAATGATCTGCGGGTCGAGGACGAGCGCCCGCGCGAGGCCGGCGCGCTTGCGCATGCCGCCGGAGATCTCGCCGGGCAGCTTCCCCTCGGCCCCGAGGAGCCCGACGATGTCGATCCGCTCCATGACAATGCGCCGGATTTCGGATTCCTTCTTGCGGGTGTGCTCGCGCAGGGGGAAAGCAATGTTGTCGAAGAGCGACATCGATCCGAAGAGCGCACCGTCCTGGAACATGAGCCCGAAGAGTTTGCGGGTCTCGTAGATGTCCCGCTCGGGACTGTTGACCATGTCGACGCCGTTGATGAGGACGCGCCCCTGCTCCGGCTTCAGCAGGCCGATGATGGACTTGAGAAACACGGTCTTTCCGGTGCCGGACGGCCCGAGCATGACGCTTACCTCGCCGGCGGGAAGTGTGAGAGACACGTCCTGCCAGATGTTCTGTTTGCCGAACGACTTGGTAAGGCCCTCGACGACTACTTCGATTCCCATCCCACCTCCTGCATGCACTCACGAAGTGACAGAAGTGCACCGAGGGGCGCACGTTAAGTTCACCACCACCGCCAGGACAAGCCCTTGAGCAGCCAATTCATGAAAAACGGGCCCGCTTGTCATCCGGTGACAAACTCTCGCTCAAACCTTGTGAAGAACTGCGTACTCGCACCATTCGGCGCAGGCCGGGGCCGCACGGCCCAGGGGGCCTGAGCCGTGCGGCCCCGGTGTGGGAGCGTCACCCCGTGTGGAGGTTCGGGGCCGGGTCTCCCGGGCAGGGACTCCTTGCGCGGGGGGCCACGACAAGGACTCCTTTCCTGACGGACGAGCAATCTCCGGACGCAACGGCCGAGTTGCTTACGAGGGCGACGTTACGGCCGGGTAACCTGGCTCGCAATACCGGTTCTCCAAGTTTTCGCGAACCCGTGCCGCACCACCGCTTTCTTTGCAGCGGGTGAGTAATGAAGCCGGGAAACCTATCCGCAAGTGACAAGTTCTCCGGGCCGGCCGACGAGCCGTCAACTGCGGTCGCCTGCCGCCGCACCCACCGCCCGGACCGGCAGGAACACACAAGCGGGATGACATATTCCGCATCCGGCGCAGGCAACGGCGGAGACATGTCGCATGCACCGGAATTGCGCACAGATTGACAAGGATTCGGAGTCTCGTACTCACTCGTCACTCACCCCGGGAGGAACAGTCACATACGGCTGGACATTCTCGGGCGACGGGATTGTGCGTCCGTGTTTCCCGCCAGTAACCTCACGGCTCGGTGAATGGCGAGACGCATGCGCTTTTCGCACACCGGACCCCGGCACCCGCATACGCACAGGCATGACCTCCTCACCCGTCACGCTAAAAGGGGAAGACATGAGATCTGGTTCGAACCGGGCGCGTGCGGGGCTGCTGGCCTCCTTCACGGCACTCGCCGCCTTCGCATCCATCGGATCGGCCACCGCCGCCACGAGCCTCAACGGCAACTGGGCGCCCTTCACCCGCTGCCCGGTGGACGCCCCCGCCATGCTGGCCGCGGACGGGGCGACGGACACCCCTGTCTGTGTCTCGTCGCACTCTGCGAGCGGCTCCATCAAGCTCGGCAACACCCTGCTGCCGGTCGGCGGCAGCGACCTGCAGGTCGGTGTGGTCACGCATCCCGGCGGCGGAACCACAGTGGTCGCGCCCCAGGGCGGCGCCCTGGTCGCGGACTCCGCGCAGATACCAGGCGGACTGCTCGGGCTGATGTGCCCCAGCGACATTCCGGTGATCACGGGGATCTGCAATCAGCTGACCGACGTCAGCCTGAACCGGGTGACCGCGACCATCGAGTCGGTGAACAACCCCAGCGACTTCCAGCTCCTCGCGGGGACCACGACCGGGAAGCCGATCATCACCTTGCCGGTACGGATCCACCTGGAGAACCCGTTCCTCGGCACCACGTGCTACATCGGCTCCGCCTCGGACCCGATCCTGCTCCGCCCCCAGAACCTGACGCGCCCGGCCATCAGCGACCAGCGGTTCGACGGCGACGGCACCACCGATACGGCCGGCCCCATGGGCCGGATCAGCCTGCTCGGTGCCGACCAGACCGACACGGCGTACGCGGTACCCGGCGCCAGTGGCTGCGGGCTGGGCCTGCTCAACTGGGCGGTGAACCTGAAGACGGGACTGCCCTCCGCGCAGGGCGAGAACAACGTGGTCCTGAACAACGCCCAGACGTACGTGGCGACGATCAACGACGCCGGCAGCGCCGCGCCCGACGCCGGCAGGCTGCTGTCGCAGTACTGGCACTCGGCGGCCCAGTAGGCGCTGCCGGGTGCGGCACGGGAAAACATGGTGGGACCACGCTCCTGGTGGAGGTGGCCCCATCAGGGCGTACGGCCGCAACGCGGGACACAGACCTTGTGCTCGGGGGCCGGAGCTACGGCTGCGCGTCGTCGGCCCGGCCGCCAGGGTCCTCGGGGTCGTCGGACGTCTGCCACTGGTCGCTGACCGCACGGTCCGGCAGGGCCGCCACCACGTCGTTGAGCCGCGCGCAGAGCCGCTTGATCTGCTCATGGGTGCGGTTCCGCTCGGTGATGACCGCCGCGAGCAGCAGCGCGGTCAGCGCTGTCGCCCCGTTGAAGGCCTGAAGCGTGACCATGTTGGTCAAGAGGTCCTCATGGGCGAACGGGCCCTCCCCGCGGCTGGCGGCCAGGATCGCCAGCGTGGAGACACCCAGTGCGCACAACGCAGCGCCGGCGCGTTCGAACCGGAACGCGGCCCAGATCAGGAACGGGAAGACGAGGAAGAGCAGGGAGGCGCTCCGGCTGCCGGTCGCCAGGAGCGTGGCCGCAAGGGTGCCGATCAGCAGGGTGCCCGCTTCGGCCCACCGCCGGAGTGCCACACCCCGTGGCCACCGCGCCCCGCGAAGGACCAGCAGAAACGGTGCGACGACCAGTACGCCCATGGCGTCCCCCGTCCACCACACCGACCAGGTGGACCAGAAATCGCCCGCGGGCACGGCACCGGAGAGCACGAGCACGCTGCTACCGAGGGTGGAGCTGATGAGCATCCCGCCCAGAGCCCCCAGGAAGACCAGCGCCAGCGCGTCGCGCAGCCGGTCCAGGTCGTTGTGGAACCCCGCACGCCGCAGCAGCATGTAGGAGCAGAGCGGTGCCAGCGTATTGCCCACCGCAATGGCCAGAACGGTGAGAATCGTCGGCCCGATGGCCACATTGGCGACAAAGGCGCCGAGCGCGATCCCCGGCCAGATCCGGAGTCCGAAGACGAGCAGCCCGGCCACGGCGATGCCGGTCGGGGGCCAGAGCGGCGTGACCTGTCCGCGCACCAGTTGCTCGAGCAGGCCCAGCCGGGCAGCCCCGTAGTAGACGGCGGCGACAGCCAGGACCAGGAGAGTTGCAGCGGCGCTGCGCCGGAGCTTCTGATCGGTCACCACGGCAGCCATGAGACACCACCTGGAAGGGCCGGCCGGCCAGGACGCACCGGGGAAGAAGCGGTGTACTCAATCCTCGCAGTGCCCGGGGAGACCGGCATACCGGACGACGAGCACGGCGGCGTCGTCCGAGTGGCCCGTCATCTCGGCCACCGCGATCACGTCGTGGGCCAGCTCGTCCGGATCGCTGTCGCACCCCTTGCGCACCAGCCGGGCCACCTCTTCCAGCCCCTCCTCCATCGGACAGGACGGCCCTTCCACCACACCGTCGGTGACCAGGACCAACGAACCCGGCTCGGTCAGCCGTCGCCGCGTCACCGGGTAGGTCTCTCCGGCCAGGATGCCAAGGGGCGGACCACCCTTTTCGAGGACGATGCCGGAGCGGCCGTCGGTGGTGGCCCAGACCATCGGAATGTGCCCCGCACGGGAGACGACGAGCGCGCCGGTCGCCGGGTCGAAGTTCATGAAGCAGCACGTGGCGAAGAGGCCACAGCACATGGAAATGAGCAGATCATTGGCGCGGCTCAACACCTCGCCCGGGTCGGTCGTGGAACAGGCGCAGGCCCGCAGGCTGGTGCGGGCCTGCCCCATGAACGCAATCGCCTCCACGTCATGGCCCTGTACGTCACCGATGGCGATCCCGACCGACCGGTTCATCATCGGAAAGGCGTCGTACCAGTCGCCCCCCACATCCAGGCCGTCGCGCGAGGGGGCGTAGCGGGCGGCGATGGCCAGTCCGGGCATCTGGGGAAGGCGTGGCGGGAGCAGATGACGCTGCAGGGCCATGGCCAGTTCCACCCGAGCCCGCTGGATCCTGATCCGCTCCAGCGCCTGGTCGACAAGACGCCCGAGGGTGAGCAGGGCTTCTTGAGTGCTGTCGGGATGGCTGGTCCGGTGTGCGCGCATGGCCCCTCCGGGGCGCTCTCACGTGTCCCTGTACCACCTTAGTTCTCTTCGCACGGGCGGGCCGGACGGCCTCTCCCCGGGACAGGCCCGTCCCACCTGCGTGAGCCCGTCGTCCGGGCGGATATGGACGCGCTTCCGGGCTGCTACGACTACGTACCTTTGCCCGGGGCTGTCCCGTAACCCCTGGCGGGCGCACCAGGGATTACGGGACAGCCCTTCAGGGAGCGGGGAAGGTGGTGGGGAGTGGGGCGATGGCCGGGGGGCAGCCGTTGGGGAGCGCAGCGGGTGGGCTGCAAGCGGCCGCCTGGTTCATGACGAGGTAGTTGTCGGGTCCGCTGATCGCAGCCGTGAACAGGGGGTCCAGGTCTTCACCGAGCGTGCCGCAGCCGGCGAACGCGGGGATGTCGATGCTCCCGGTCAGCAGACCGCCGGCCAGAACGTTGAGATACGTGCCGGATGCTCCGTTCGGACCGAAGCTGCCCCGAAGGACGACCTTGAACGGAGCGCTGGTCCTGCACTCGTCGCCCACGTCCAGGGGGGTGCCGTTCACCTTGACGTCATGAATGCGGAGCGACTGCTTGAGGGAAACAACAGCGAAGTTCACCCTGTTGGGGCTCACACCGATCGTCCCCGTGGAGATGGAGACGGGGCCGTTGTCGAACGACACCTTCGCCGTGACCGGCGTGAAGCCGAAGCTCAGGAAGGTGGATTCCGCGTCGGGCAGCTTCAGCGAGCCGATCGAATCGTTGCGGCCGTAGAACCCGCCGGGAGCATTCCGCGACCGTGAGTTGACGAACTTGTTCGCCCAGACATTCATCAGGGCAGGGTGCTTCGCCGGGTCGTTGATGATCATGGCCCCGTTCTGCTTGCGCACAGTCGCCAGGCCCACCGCGTAGGCACAGACGGAGGTGAAGGGCAGCTTCGTCACACCGAGCGGACCCCCCGGCGGAGGCGGTGGGGCGTCGGACGAATCGGGGTCACCCTCAGGGATGTCGCTCGAGCATGTCGTCTCACCACCCGGCGTCTCGGCCCTGGGCTGAACCTGAATGCCCGTGCCCGGCAGGTCGCCGGGGCCGCGCGGCTCGCCGGTTCCCGACGCGCCCGGGGACGGCCGACGGCTGCCCGGCACGGAAACGGTCGCCAGAAGTCCCGTCTGCCCGGGCGTCGGCTCGCAGGCCAGCGAAACCGGTTCCGCGGTCCCTCCGGGGCTCTCCGCGGCCTGTGGGCTTTCCGTCGGCTGATCGGACGCCACGGGCGTGAGCTCCAGCGTCAACCCGCCTGCGGTGAGCGTGACATCGCCGGGCGTGGCCACCGTCACCGAGGGGACCTCCCCGGCATGGGTGAGCCGTCCATCCCCCTCGGACGGGACCGGGGTGGTCGGGGCCACCAGCCCCGACCAGGTCGCGTCGGCGGTACGGCCGTTGTGCGCGACGCGGACGGCCAGGGTCGCGGTGCTCTGCACGTGCGTCGTCCCGGCGGGCAGGAGGGAGGCGACCGCGTCGTGCGCGAGCGCGACGTCGACCGTCACCGCACCCGACGAGAACGGCCGGCCGACCTCCCCTTCCTTCGGGAAGCTGGTGGAGACGACGACCTTCGCCGTGCCCGCTCCCGACGGAAGTCGGCAGGCGTAGTCATAGGGAGTGTCCGGTCCACTCCCGTTCGCGGCCGACCCTGGTCCGGCCAGGAGGCCGACGAGGAGCGCGACCGACACGATCACGGCCAGGCGTGCGGGGTGCCGCGCGCCGACGGGATTCGCCTTCGTTCTCATGTCGCTCTGGTCTCCCCTTCGTCATGGTGGTGCTGGTGCGGTGCGGGAAACGACCGGACCGCCGCCGAAGTCGGGGCTTCGGCGGCGGGCTCGGGGTGACTGCGCGGTGACGACGGGGCGCCGTCCGTGCGCCTGCTAGTGCTGTGACCGGAAAGGTTCACCGGCTCGCGCCGCCCGGCACGGCACCTCGCCGCGTTGTCGCATCACCTGAGTACATCCAGTACGCGGGCGATGCTCCGCCTTGCGATGCGCCGCACCGGACGCCGCGAGCTTCCCGGCAAACCTTCCCGGTCACAGCACTAGTCGACGGTGATCGTCTGCGCCGGGGTCACGACGTAGTCGCCCGTGAACGACGCGTGGTTACCGACGTTGATGAGGCCGAGGCAGTTGGCGGCCGTGGCGGCCAGGGTGCCGCCGCCGTCCAGGCTCAGCGTGTGGGTGGTGTTGTTGTACAGACCGGTCACGCTGCCCTCGAAGGTCGCGGTGCAGAGAGTGCCGGAAATGCTTGCCTTGATACCCGTGATGGAGCCGTCGACGGCGTCCGGGTCGCCGGCGTTCGGACCCGACACGTTGAGAGCCCACGGAAGGTTCGCCGCGGTCACGTCGAAGTCGATTCCGGCGAAGCTGCAGTCCCCAGGGTCTCCGGAGCCGAAGGTGATGCCGGTGATGCTGCCGATCCCGTCCCCGGCGAGGCCTGAGCCACTCTGCAGCGTGCCCGAGGCCGTCGACGTGTCGCAGGTCAGCACACTGCCCGACACGGAGAGCTCCGTATTGGTCGAGGTGGCGCTCCAGTTCCCGCCCGGCGAGACGGTGAACGTCGACTGCGCCGTGGCCGAGGCCGACGAGATGGAAAGGCCCAGCGCCGCGACGAACGCAGCGGTGGCTATGGCGGTGTTCTTGGCGATGGTGCGCACGATGCATCCCCTCCAGGGATCGGTACGTACGGATGGATCGCCTGCCCGGCAATGAGGCCGGAAAGGCACAACAGCGAATTCATTCGGACTGCCGCGAAGTCGGGATCAGCGGCCCTGCTCCTCACCTGCGGATGGACGCTACGAGCAAGTAACCAGCCCTGCAGGGGGAAAGTTCGGGATTCCTCTGGCTTGTACGGAGTCAGCCCATTTCCTGTCGGCGCCGAGTGCGAGGGCCGCGGAAGCCACGCCGGTGGGGACGGCGATCTTCTTGCGAGTACTACGCACAGTGAGTTCCTCCGATTCGACAATGCGGGTGGCACTGTTCGCGGGGACGCGCTCCATCGCTGCCCAACGGCAGGAAGCACGACGACGAACCACTTCGCCGAGGGGAGACGCATAATCTCGGCCACATCAAAATCTGTGACAGGCCGTGACGTTACTTACGAGAAACATCCAGCGCAATCCTGTCGGCCAAGATTCTCTTGCGGCATTCGATTCCTCATCCGCACGTCACTAATTCACTCGGCGCAGTTATCATTTGGTGCGCAGAATCTCGGCCAGGACCGGCCCGTGCGGCACCGGCGACCGGGACCATGCCGGTGAGCCCGGCACCCGTCGGGAGTGCCTCGCACCGATGCCTGCACCGTCGCGGCTAAGGGCTGTCCCGTGATCCCTGGCGGGCGCACGACGCCAACTGCGGCACCACGCTGCGTTGTCGGAGCGCCCGAATACGCCCAGTATGAGGACGCTCCTCCGCCTTGCGATGCACCGCATCCGACGCCGCGCGCTGATCCACCAGGGATTACGGGACAGCCCTTTCCGGCGACGTGCTCACGGCACACGAGACGCCGAAGCCGGCCACGTCACCGTGGCCGACGAGACCGAGGCAGCCGGCGGCGGCGCAGGGCGCAATCGGGTCCGCGCCCGAGCCGTCGACGACGAGGGCCCGGCTTTGCTCCGGTACTGCCCGTAAACCGCGCCCGTGAAATCGGCGCGACATCCGATTCCGGCCGAACAGCCCTTTACAGGTGAGGCCCCGCAGGTAATTCTCAGCACTGCGGTATTTTCCTGTCGCCCCGTTCCGGACCTGCTTGCGCGCCCCTTCCCGGCCGCCGGAACCCCCCGCAGACCCGGTGCGGGAGCGGCCCGGCCCCGGCACGGCGATACGTGCCCCATGCATTTCGTCCTGTCACGCCTGTGTGCAGGGGCCCCGGCGTGGACTATCTTCAACAGCCCACGTTGGTACGCACCTGACGGCACATGGGAGCGCTCTCCCATGGCCCACCTCCCATCGGGCGTTGGAGAGCAAGGGGGCACAGGTATGCCGGGCGTCGCACGACCGTCGGACATCGGAGAACCACTGGGACCACTGCCGCAGGAGTTCGCCGCCTTCGTGCGCCCCGAACTCCCCAGCCTGATCAAGGAGATCGGGCTGGAGATCACCCGCGCGTACCCGGAGTACGCGCGACTGCTCGACGGACCGTACGGACAGGGCATTCGCGTCGGCGTGGAACAGAGCATCTCCGTCTTCGTGGACCAGGTTGCCGAACCGGCCGCCCCCTCCCCGCTGCGCGACGAGATGTGTCGCAGGTTCGGCCGGTTCGAGGCGTACCAGGGGCGGAGCCTGGACCAGTTGCAGGGCGCGTACCGGCTCGGCGCCAGGATCGCGCTGCGTCGGGCCAAGAAGGTCGGCCGGCGTTACAACCTCTCCCCCACCATGATGCTCAGCTTCGCCGACGCGCTGTTCACCTACGTCGACGAGCTCGAAGCCCTGTCCCGTGAGGGCTACATGGAGGTCGGTGCCGCCTCCCTCGACCACACGGACACTCTGCGGCGGCGGCTGCTGCATCTGCTGCTCGCCGGCCCGCCGGTACCCCGTACCGCCATCGCCGAGCTGTGCGAACAGACCGGCTGGGTGCTCCCTGAGCAGGTGACGCTGGTCGCGGTGCGCGGACCTGCGGACCTCGAACGGCTCACCGCGGACCGTGACATCCTGGCCGACTTCACCGACCCCCAGCCGCACTTACTGGTCCCGGGACCGCTCACCGACGTGCGAAGACGCATGCTCGACCACGCGCTCCCGGGTACCCACGCCGCCATCGGCCTGACCGTTCCGACCGTCCTCGCCCCCGACTCGCTCCGCTGGGCCCGCCGCGTCATCGAACTCATCGACTCCGGCATCATCGACGATGCCCCGATCGTCCTCTGCGAGGACCACCTCATCACCCTGTGGCTCCTCTCCGACCCGGTCCTCCTCGACCAGCTCGCCCGGCGCGAGCTCGCCCCGATCGCCAAGATCGGCGCCAGCCGGCGCGAACGGCTCATCGAGACGCTGCGGATCTGGCTCGACACCCGCGGAACCGCCGCCCAGATGGGTGAACTGCTCGCCGTTCACCCGCAGACCGTCCGCTATCGGATGCGCAATCTTGAGACCATCTTCGGCGAGCAACTCGTCGATCCCGAATCCCGGTTCTCGACCGAGGCCGTACTCCGCGCGATGCAGTTACGCGCCCGAGGCGGCGAAGATCCGCTCTGAGCGACGCGGTGCGGAGTGGATCCCGACCCGAGCACGTGCCCCACGAGGTGTCAACTTACTTACGAGTAAGGGGAAATAGCCGGTCACTCCTGAACGGTTGCCAGACGGAGACGTACTCAACAAGAAACCTGGAACTGCGTCCCGTTACATAAGGAGGAGGCGACCGCCCACACGGCGGCCGTCCAGCACCACCTCCTGGTCGACCATCCGAGAGGGAACCCCATGACCGCCTCGCACCTCCTCGTCCCGGTGCCGATCCCCGACCGGGTCGCCGCGCTGATCGGGTCCTGCATCCCGTCGCACATCCTGCAGGCGGAGATCGACGCCGCATGCGCCGCCCGCGAGATCCGCCGGTTCCGCGGGCCCCGGCTCGGCATCGAGGACCAGGCCGACCGCGAGCAGGCCCTGTCCGAGCTGGCACGGGCCAACAAGATCCTCGCCGCGCACCACCCCGGGCTGGCGGTGCGTGCCGGAAGCTCCTGGTGACCGCGACGGACCGGGGTGACCGGGGTGCAGCGGACCGCGAGAGAATGTACGGCGGCAACGCTGCCGATCCGCTGTTCGCACACACCCCCTGGGAATCGCCATGCCCGCCGGTCCGCGCCCGTCCGTCCTCTTCGTCACCGATCTTGCCTATGAGGCGCGCGGCCGACGCTACTGCGACGAGGACATCTTTCTGACCTCGCGGCTGCGCGAGGAGTTCGATGTCGCTCTCTGCCATCCGCGGGACGCCGCCGCGCTGCTGGACGGCTTCGACGCCGTCGTCGTACGCAACAGCGGTCCGGTCCTGCACTACCAGGAGGCGTACGACACGTTCTGTGCCCGCGCGCGCGATCGGAACGTGGCGGTGTACAACCCGCTGACCGGGCGCGGTGACATGGCGGGCAAGCAGTATCTGGTCGATCTGAGCGCCGCGAAGTACCCGGTGATCCCGACCGTGGACCGGGTCGGCGACCTGGGCCTGCTGCCCGAGGCCGCGCAGTACGTGATCAAGCCGAAGCTGGGCGCGGACTCGGTCGGGCTGCGGTTCGTCGCCCCGGACCGGCTCGCGGCCGAGGTGAGCGCCGAGCCGGACGGGACCGTGCTCGTGCAGCCGAAGATCGACTTCCGCTACGAGGTGTCCTTCTACTTCATCGACCGGGACTTCCAGTACGCGCTGTACGCCCCGCACACCGACCGACGCTGGGTGCTGGAGCCGTACGAGCCTTCGGCGGAGGATCTGGAGTTCGCCCGGCGGTTCGTGGAGTGGAACGACCTCGCGCACGGCATCCAGCGGGTCGACGCCTGCCGAACGGCCGACGGCGAGCTGCTGCTCGTCGAGTTGGAGGACCTCAATCCGTATCTCTCGCTCGACCGGGTGGCCGAGCCGGTACGGGAGGCGTTCGTGGCCCGGATGAAGACGTCCGTACGTGAGCTGATCCGCTGACCCGTCCGGCCGTCCCCCGCATGCGGGGTGCCGGGGCCGGTGTGAGGGTGCAAGCGTGACCACTGCCAGCGAGACCGCATCCGCCGCGCAGAGTGCCGTCGCGCCGCCCGTGCTCGACCCGCGTCGCCGGAACATCGTCTTCACCACGATCGTGCTGGGGATTCTGCTGGCTGCTCTGGACCAGACGATCGTGGGCACCGCGCTGCCCACGATCGTCTCGGATCTGGGCGGCGCCGCCCATATGTCCTGGGTGGTCACCGCGTATCTGCTCGCCGAGACCGTGTCGACGGTCCTGGTCGGCAAGTTCGGTGATCTCTTCGGCCGGAAGATCGTCTTCCAGGTCTCGGCGATCATCTTCGTCACCGGCTCGTTCCTGTGCGGTCTCGCGACCAACATGACGATGCTGATCATCTGGCGCGGGCTGCAGGGCATCGGCGCGGGTGGACTGATGGTCACCTCGATGGCGCTGATCGCCGATGTGATCCCGTTGCGCGAACGCGGCAAGTACCAGGGCGCGATGGGAGCGGTCTTCGGGCTGGCCACGGTGGTCGGGCCGCTGCTCGGCGGGCTGTTCACCGACCATCTCTCGTGGCGCTGGGCGTTCTACGTCAATGTGCCGATCGCGATCGTGGTGGTGATCGCCGCAGCCCGGACGATCCCGGCGGTCAAGGCGTCCGGGCGGCCGGTCATCGACTATCTGGGCATCACCATGGTCACGGTCGGTGCGAGCGCCCTGATCCTGGCGACCAGCTGGGGCGGCAACCAGTACGCCTGGGCGTCGCCCGTCATCATCGGCCTCTTCGTCGGCGGTGTCGTCGCGCTCGCGCTGTTCTGCCTGGTGGAGCTCCGGGCGAAGGAACCGATGCTGCCGATGCGGCTGTTCCGGAATCCGGTCTTCACCGTCTGCTCGGTGCTCAGCTTCATCGTGGGCTTCGCGCTGCTCGGCGCGATGATCTTCCTGCCCACGTATCTGCAGTTCGTGGACGGGAACTCGGCGACCCTGTCGGGCGTGCGGACGCTACCGCTCATCATCGCTCTGCTCCTCGCCTCGATCTTCAGCGGCAATGTCGTCAGCAAGACCGGCAGGTACCGGATCTTCCCCATCGTCGGCTCGCTGATCATGGCGGCAGGGCTGTTTCTGCTGTCCCGGATGGGGCCGGACAGCGGGGTCTGGCTGGAGTCGGTGTACATGCTGGTGCTCGGTGTCGGCATCGGGCTGTCCATGCAGGTGCTGACGATCGCCGTGCAGAACACGGTCGACTACGCGGACCTCGGCACGGCGACGTCGGGTGTGACGTTCTTCCGTACGCTCGGCAGTTCCTTCGGTACCGCTGTCTTCGGCACGATCTACGCCAACACGCTGGGGCCGAACCTGACCGAGGGGGTCGCCGCCGCCGCGCGGGCGGGTGGCGATCCCGCGGTCCTGGCGGAGGCGGCGCAGAGTCCCAAAGGACTGCACAGCCTGCCGCCCGGGCAGTCCGCGCCACTGGTCCAGGCGTACACGGACACGCTCCACACCGTGTTCCTGTGGACGGTGCCGGTCGCGCTGCTCGGGTTCGTCGTGGCCCTCGGCCTGAAAGAGGTGAAACTGCGGGACACCGCACGGGCCGGCTCGACCGACATGGGCGAGGGGTTCGCCTCCCCGAGCGACGGGGACTCGGCGAAACTGCTCGAGTTCTCGGTGGCGAAGCTCGTGCGGGGTATGGGCCCGGACACGGCCCGGCGGATCGTCGCCGCCTCGGACACCCGGCTCGACATGGCGGGCGCCTGGGCGGTGATGCAGGTCGAACTGTTCACCAGGATGGTCGGCCATGCGGGCCTCGGTCTGATCGCGACCCGGCACCGGGTTCCGCCCGAGGTGCTGGTGCCGGTCTTCGACCGGATGATCGAGGAGGGGTATCTCAGCGGGGACGGCCACCTCTTCACGCAGACCGAGGCCGGCCGCCGGGAGTCGGCTGCGATCTCCCGCGCCTGGGCCGACTGGCTGGGTGAGCAGCTGGACCACGACGGCACACGCCCCGACGACAAGCAGCTGCGGGCCGCGGTCGATGTGATCGCCAAACGGCTGCTGGCGGAGGACCTGGAGCAGGAGCTGTCCCCGGCGGGCACGGACGGGTCGCCCCGGGTACGTGTCCCGGCCTGAGCCGGGCGCCGTCATCCGCAGATCAGTCGACGAAGACCGGTTCCGTGTAGACCCAGGCGCCCTCGTGCCGGACGAATCGGCTCTGCTCGTGCAGCGAGTCCGCCCGGCCGCGGTCCGTGTAATGGGCCCTGAAGGTGACCGTGCCGGTGGTGTGGAAGGCACTGCCGTCCGTGGTCGCGAGGATCTCCAGACGCTCCCAGCGCATTCCGGGATCGAAGTCGATGGCGGGCGGCCGGGTGTCCGGGTGCCAGGTGCGGAGCAGATACGCCGCGTCCTGGACGACGAAGGCGGCGTACCGCGAACGCATCAGCGCCTCGCAGCTCGGCGCGGCGGCGTTCCCGGCGTGCAGCCGTCCGCAGCAGTCGGCGTACGTGGCGGGCAGGCCGCACGGGCACGGCGAGGCCGGCGTGATCGCGGTGGCCTGGGCGGTCCGGGTGCGCGCGGCAGCGGTCTGCCGGGGGCGTGAGCTGCGTCGGGACATGGATCCATTGTGACCCGCGGCGGGATCGGACCGGTGGGTCAGGGTGGACGCAGCCGTGCGGGACCGGCGTGTCACCGCGTCTCCGTGAAGCCGCGGCGGCACTCGGTGGGGCCGAGCCCCGTGCAGCGGCGCAGCTGCGCCCGCACAAGGCCGGGGGAGGCAGGGCTTGACACTCTGTCGGGCCACGGGTCAGAGTCCCGCCGATGGAGATCACCGCGCTGACCCCCGCCGAGCGCCGTGTCCGGGACGCTTTCCCGCGCGGTGTCCCCGTCGATTTCCGTACCGGAGTGGAAGCCGAGGACGACCCGGAGACCGGGCAGGGCTGGGGCCCTGAGCGCACCGTGCGCGCCGACGTGCTGAGGGCGCTGCTGATCGGCGGCGCGCGGGAGGACGGTCAGGTGCCCGCGCTGCGCATCCTGGGCGCACGGATCACGGGCGCGCTCGATGTGCGGTACGTGATCTCCGAATGCGCGGTGCTGCTTGCCGGATGTCATTTCGAGGAGACCCCGAATCTGTACGGCTCGCAGCTGCGCCAGCTCAATCTGAGCAATTCGGTGCTGCCCGGGCTCACTGCCGCGACCGTCCGGATCGACGGGGTGCTGCGGCTGACCGACTGCCGGATCTCCGGCCCGGTCCGGCTCGGCGGCTCGAAGATCACCCAGGCGCTGTTCTTCGACCGGGCCCGCATCGGGGTGAACGCGGACGGCACGACGGCCCCCCATGACGAGGCCGTTCTGCAGCTGAACCACGCGGTCGTCGAGGACGACCTGTGGTGGCCGGGGCTGGTGGTGCACGGTGAGGTCCGGCTCGACGGAGCCGCCGTCACCGGGCAGATCCGGCTCGACGACGCCGAACTGCACCACCCCGGGGCAACCGCGCTGCAGGCCGAGAACCTCGGTGTCGGCTCCGACGTCCACGGGGTGCGGATCCGTATCCGGGGGCGGGTCGATCTGCGTGGCGCCCGGATACCGGGTCAGCTCGATTTCGCGTACGCCCGGCTGTCCAATCCCGGCGGCATGGCGCTGCGTGCCAGCGGTGCCACGATCGGCGAGCTGTGGCTGCGGGAGGCCGCCCCGGTCCGCGGCGGAATGAATCTCCGCCGGGCGAAGGTCGATCTCATCCACGCCGACCCGGCGGTCTGGCCGCAGTCGGCCCAGCTGGACGGGCTGACGTACACGGCCCTGCTCCCCCATCTGCCGGCCGGTCAGCGGCTGCCCCTGCTCGAACGGGACGCGGAGGGCTATGTGCCGTACGCGTACGAGCAGTTGACGGCGGCGTACCGGCGGATCGGTGACGACGACGCCGCGCGTACGGTGCTGCTCGCGAAGCAGCGCAGACACCGGGCCACGCTGCCCGGGTACGCCCGGGTGTGGGGCTACCTCCAGGATGTCACCGTGGGATACGGCTTCCGGCCGGTGCGGGCCGCCGCCTGGCTCTTCTCGCTGCTGCTGGCGGGGTCACTGGCCTACGGGCTGCATCATCCGCCGCCGCTGAAGGCGGACGAGGCGCCGCCGTTCAGCGCGCTCTTCTACACGCTGGACCTGCTGCTGCCGATCATCGACTTCGGACAGGAGAAGGCGTTCAATCCGCAGGGCTGGTACCAGGGGCTGTCGTATCTGCTGATCGTGACCGGGTGGCTGCTCGCGACGACGATCGCCGCGGGCATCACCCGGTCGGTCAGCCGGCAGTGACTGCGCCGAGGCCCCACCGGGCCGGGGTCACGGCTTACGGGCCACTCCCGCGTACCCCGGGATCGGCTCGTCGCCCGGGACGTCGATGACCTCGCCGAGTTCCGGGTGCCAGTCCGCGGAGAGGGTGACACCCGGCTCGACGAGCTCGAGCCCGTCGAAGAACGCGCTGAGTTCGGCGTGCGAGCGCGGACGCAGCGTCATCCCGCGGGCCTTGTACATGGCGGACGCCTGGGCCGCGCCCTCGGGGTTGAAGTCCCCGGTGGTCTGCGAGAGCACCAGATAGCTTCCCGAGGGGAGCTGCGCCACGAGCCGGTCGACGAGCTCGGCCGCACCGTCCTCGTCGTCGAGGAAGTGCAGCAGGGCGAGCAGGGACAGCGCGATGGGACGGCTGAAGTCGAGGACCTTGCCCGCCTGCTCGAGGATGGCCTCCGGCTCGCGGGCGTCGACCTGGATGTACTCGGTGGCGCCCTCGGGGGTGGAGCGCAGCAGGGCGGCCGCGTGCGCGAGGACGATCGGATCGTTGTCGCAGTAGACGATGCGCGCGTCCGGGGCGGTCTGCTGGGCGATCTGGTGGAGGTTCGGCTCGGTGGGGATGCCGGTGCCGATGTCCAGGAACTGGCGTACACCCTGCCCGGCGAGCCAGCGTGTGGCACGGTGCATGAACGCCCGGTTCACCCGGGCCATGTCCCGACCCCGTGAGTCGAGGGCGAGGAGCTGCTGGGCCATCTGTTCGTCGACCGGGTAGTTGTCCTTGCCGCCGAGGAACCAGTCGTACATCCGGGCAGGATGCGGCTTACTGGTGTCGATCTCGATCGGCTGCGGGTCGTGCCCGGTCATAGCGCGCTCCTTGGGTCCCTGGATCGGCGAACAGAGGCTGGTGGCGCGGACAGGCGCCGGCTCTTCGGGGTCCGGTGTGCGCGTCAGGTTCCGGTCAGGAGGAAGTCCGCCTGACCGGCCTTGGCGCCCTGGATGAATGCGGCGATCTCACGGGGGGTGTAGATCAGGGCGGGGCCGTCAGGATCCGCGGACTGGCGTACGGCGACTCTGCCGTCGGCGAGCTTCATGGCCTCGACACAGTTGCCACCGTTGCCGCCGCTCCACGGCTTGTACCAGCCTTCGGAGCCGAGTTCGGCGGCCGGCATGCCGTTGTATATGGGTTCCATCATCACAGCTCCTTGCGGAAGTCCCGGAGGATTTCCTTCGTGCGTTGTGCAGTTGCGGCCTGGGCCGCCATGCGGTCCATGACTTCGAGGTAGGAGGCCACCTCGGGGCGCGCGTCGAAGTAGACGGCACCGGTCAGGTACTCGCTGAACACCATGTCGGGCAGTTCGGGGACGGCGAAGCGGAAGAGGACGAACGGACCGTAGGTGCCCGGGTGGTGGCCGGTCGCGAACTCCGCGATCTGCAGCGTCACATTGGGCATCTCGGTCGCCTGGAGCAGCCGGTCGGTCTGCTCGCGCATGGCGTCGGCGCTGCCGACGGGCCGGCGCAGGACCGTCTCGTCCATCACCACCCAGAGCCTCGGCGCGTCCGGCCGCGTCAGCAGGGCCTGGCGTTCCATCCGCAGCGCCACATGACGCTCGATGTCCTCGGGCCGGGTCTGGCCGATGGCGCCGCTGCGCATCACCGAACGTGCGTAGTCCTCGGTCTGCAGGAGTCCAGGGACGAAGTGCGGTTCATACATGCGCAGAAGGCTCGCGGCGCCCTCCAGACTGACGTACATGCTGAACCAGTCGGGCAGGACATCGTGGAACCGCTGCCACCAGCCGGGCTTGTTGGCCTCCTCGGCGAGCTCGACGAAGGAGTCGGCCTCCTCATCGGCGATCCCGTAGGCCTTCAGGAGCAGTTGCACATAAGGGATCTTGAGCGCGACCTCTGCGGTCTCCATCCGGCGAATCGTCGCTGGAGCGACCCGCAGCACCTTGGCAGCCTGCTCACGGCTCAGGCCGACACGCTCCCGCAGATCCTGCAGGCGCTTGCCGAGAACGACCTGACCCACGGTCGGGGCGGACCGCGGTTCGCTCACTTCAGACCTCCGATGCGCTGTTTGCGAGCAGTGTGCCATGCGTATGCCGTCAAAGACACAGCCACTCTGGAAATTTCAGAGTGCCCCTTGCCAAGTGTTCGCGACAGGGGGAGAGTTGGTGAGTGAAGCAGTTCACTTGCTCATGCCCGCTCTCTCCCCCCGAGATGCGAAGCGTGACGTTCCCCCCACTGTGAGGAATCGGTCGTGGCACCTGGCAGTGCGCTCATCCCCCGGCACATCGATCTCAGCCCCGGGACGGAAGCGCTCCGGTACTGCTTCGCGCTGCCCGCCCGACCGGAGTCGGTGGCAGGCGCGCGGCGGTTGACGCGCACCCGGCTGGACGAGTGGCGACTGAACACGGATGCCCAGGAAGCGGCGGTCCTGATCGTCTCGGAGCTGGTCACCAACGCAGTGGTGCACACCGCGAGCGCGCGCGTCGTGTGCGAGCTGCGCTGCCTCGAAAGACGGCTGCGCATAGCCGTACAGGACCAAGGACACCAGCCCGGCGGCCCGAAGCTGTGCCCTACCGCCGATGACGAACACGGACGTGGCCTGCTGCTCGTCGACGCGATGAGCCGCGCCTGGGGGTCCCGCGACGCCGGTGACGGCTCGGGCCGCATCGTCTGGGCAGAATTGCCGCACAGCATGGAGCAGTCATGTTGAGGAACGCGATGTCACAGTTGCTCGGAACGCGCCGCTCCCGTGAGCCACAGCCGCCCGGCGCCGGTGACGGCGGGGTGCAGCTCCCCGTACCGCCCGCGCTGTCGGCAAGTCTGGGCTGCGACGCCGTGGGGGTCCCGGCCGGGTACGGCTTCCGGCTGATGTCCCACCTTCCGCGCACCGGTTGCGTCTTCGCGGACGCCGAGCGCTGGTGGTGGATCGTGCCGGCGGGCTCGGACCAGGATCTGGGCTGGCCGGCTCAGGTCGCGTACGCGAGGGGCGCCTATGTCCCCGCGGTGCGGCCCCGGCTGATCCATGCACCCGACAGCCGTACGCCCTACACCCCGCCCATTCCGCTGTTCCTGATGGTGTGCCAGATCACCGGGGTGACACCGTCCTGGGTGTCGACCGCCGATGGCCCCCGCGTGGTGCCCGCCGGCTGAGCCTCAGCCCCTTCACTACACCCTTGACCTGGGGTTATTCCCGCTCGGTGCACCGTCACGCTGCGTTGTCAGTGGCGCGATCTAGTGTGGCAGCACTGATCGAGAAGCCCGCCGGGGAGCGGGCTGTCCGGAGTGTGGAGGGGGCGGGCCGGTGCGGCGCTGGGAGTACGTCGAGGGCAGTGCGTCGAAGTTCTGGGAGACCGGGGCCGACGGCGCCGTGGTGACGGTGCGGTACGGGCGGTGCGGAAGCGACGGGCGCACGCAGAGCAAGGAGTACGCGTCGGCGGACGCCGCGCGGGAGCAGGTGCGCAGAACGATCACCGAGAAGGAGCGCAAGGGCTACCGGGAGGTGGGCGGGGCCGATACCGAGGTGACGGAGGCACCCGCGAGGGCGGCAGGGGCCGGTGGGACCGAGGGAGCTGCTCGGACTGACGGAGCCTCCGGCGGCGCTCAGGGGGCGCTCCCCGACGAGGACACCTTCGAGCTGCCGAGCGCCTGGCGGCGACAACTGCACCCGCGGCGCGGGGGCGTGCGGCGCCCGCCCGGCAAGGCCTCGCAGGAAGCGCTGGACGTGGTGGAGCGCCGGCTCACCGAGGAGCGCGAGTGGATCCGCGAGTTCCTGACGGCTCCGCGCAGCGACGACCGGCTCGTCGAGGCCGCACAGTCGCATCTGGCGGGCAGTCCGGACCCCGTCGGCGCGGCAGTCCTCGCCGCGGCGGTCGGGCTTCATTCGCTGAGGTTCGAGGCATGGGCCGACAGCTGGGCCCAGGCGTACGGACTGCCGTTCGCCGCCCGCGCGGTCGTGGAACTCTTCACAGTGGAAGCGCGATGGGAGCAGTCCGGCAGACGCCGTTACGACCCGTGGGTCACGGCCGCTTCGGCGCGTGGCAACGGTTACTGGACATCGACGCGCCGACCGGCCGCCGACCGCGTCCGTGCCCTGCTCGCCGACGCCGACGCCGAGACCTACCGGACGACGGTCGCCGCACTCGCCCGCTGTCGTACCGATGTGGTGCGCCGCGTCGTCGTGTCGTATCTGGTGCCGAGCGAGACGGAGTGGGTCGCCGAGATCTGCACGGACCCGGAGGTGATTGCCGAGAGCGATCAGACCCTGCGCTCCCTGATGTTCTGTTCACTCAACTCCCCGGAGCAGGTCGGCGAGCTCGCCGAGCGGGCCGGCTCCAGCTGGTCGATCGCCCTGATCGGCACGGTCGCCGAGGGCATCGGTGTGGCGGTCGCACCGCTGCTGGCCACCGCCCTGGACAACCGGTACAGCAAGGACTATGTGAAGCTGATCGCCAACGCGCTGGTGGAGCTCCCGTCGGACGAGTCCTTCGGCCTGCTCCTCGCCCACGCGGACGCGAAGCCTGTGCGGGCCGCCCTGCTCGAGGCGGCACACCGCTATCCGGTCCGTGCGCTGCGCCTGCTCGCCGTCGCCGTGCGCGACGGTTCGGCGCCGTGGTCCGCCGAAGTGAGCAGACTGCTGCTCACCGGGCACATCGGCGCCCACCGCGAACTGGTCGCAGCGGTGATCCCCACGCTCGACGCCGGCCTGGCCGCACTGGTCGAGCCCCTTCTCAACCCTGTCGGGCGGATCGCCGACGCACCCGCACACACACTCCCGGAGCTGCTGGTCTCACCACCGTGGTCCCGTCCGCGCAAGCCGGCCGGCACCACGGTCATCGGCGGGCTGACGGCCGAAGCCGAGCCGGGCATCGTCTGGCTGCCGGGCGAGAAGGAGAAGTGGGCGTCCTGCCGCACCTGGTACAACCGCGAGCGCGAGCGTGACCCCCGGCAGGCGAAGTACTGGGAGGAGCAGGCGGCTTCGTACGCGGCGCAGGAAACCCTGACCAGCCTCGAACCCGCCTGGATGTTCCTGCACGGTCCGGAGGAGACGGTCCGTCCGTGGCTCGGCAAGTGGGCACCGGACGATCTGTGGGACACCGAGGAGACGCTCAAGCCGATCGCCGCCCGTTTCGGGCTCGACGCGCTGCAGGTGCTGCTCCGCGCAGCGCTCCATCAGCCGAGTTCGCTCGCCTCGCTGTTCCTGCCGTACGTGGACGTCACGGTGGCCCGGCACATGGCGGACTGGGCCATGCGCCTCAAGTCGACCGCCGCGACGGCCCGGTCCTGGTTCGCCCGGCATGGCGCCGTGGCCGCCGCCTTTCTGGTGCCGGACGCGGTCGGCAAGGCCGGGCCCGGCCGTCGCGCCGCCGAGCAGGCACTGCTGCAGATCGCCGCGGTCCACGGGGACGCGGTGGTGCGCGAAGCCGCCGCCGGATACGGTGCCGGCGCGTCGGGCGTGATCGACGAACTGCTCTCGGCCGACCCGCTGGAGCGGGCGCTGCCCGCCAAGCTGCCGGCTGTGCCCGCATGGGCGCAACCGGCCCTGCTGCCGCAGATCATCGTCCGGGCAGGGGGCGCGCTGCCGGAGGAGTCCGTCCGGCACGCCCTGATGGTGCTGGCGCTGTCCAAGCCCGGGGAGACATATCCGGGGGTGGCGCCCCTCGTGGAGACGGCGGACCCGGAATCGCTCGCCGAGTTCGCCTGGGCTCTGTTCGAGCAGTGGCGGCTGGCCGGGATGCCCGCCAAGGAGTCCTGGGCGCTGCACGCGCTCGGGCTGCTCGGCGACGACGGGACGGTGCGGAGGCTCACGCCCCTCATCCGGGCCTGGCCGGGCGAGGGCGCACATCACCGGGCGGTCGAGGGTCTGAATGTGCTGGCCGCCATCGGCACCGATGTCGCGCTGCTGCATCTGCACGGCATCTCGCAGCGCGTGAAGTTCAAGGCGCTGAAGGTCCGGGCCCAGGAGAAGATCGCCGAGGTGGCCTCGGGGCTGGGGCTGACCGGCGAACAGCTCTCCGACCGGCTGGTGCCGGACTTCGGGCTGGACGCCGGGGGTTCGACGGTCGTCGACTACGGCACCCGCCGTTTCACCGTCGGCTTCGACGAGCAGCTGCGGCCGTACGTGCTGGACGGCGACGGCAAGCGCCGCAAGGATCTGCCGATGCCGGGTGCGCGGGACGACGCGGAGCTGGCCCCGGCGGAGCGCAAGCGGTTCATGGCGCTGAAGAAGGACGTGCGGACGGTCGCCTCCGACCAGGTGCGGCGGCTGGAGGCGGCGATGGTGACGCGGCGTTCCTGGACGATGGCGGAGTTCCGTGAGCTGTTCCTCCAGCACCCGCTGCTCTGGCACCTGGTGCGCCGGCTGGTGTGGCTGAGCGAGACCGACGGAGTGACCAGTACGTTCCGGGTGGCCGAGGACCGTACGTTCGCGGACGTCGAGGACGAAGCCTTCGAGCCCGCCGACGCCGCAACCGTGCGGATCGCGCACCCGATGGCTCTGGGCGCGGAGCTGGACGACTGGTCGGAAGTGTTCGCCGACTACGAGATCCTGCAACCGTTCCCGCAGCTGGGCCGCGCCGTGTTCCGGCTTGTGGACGGGGAGGCCGGAGGACACCGGCTGCCGCGGTTCGAGGGGCTCAAGGTGCCGACGGGCAAGGTGCTCGGGCTGGAGCGGCGCGGCTGGGAGCGGGGGGTGCCGCAGGATGCCGGGGTCGAACGGTGGATCTCCAAGGAACTCGCCGACAACGTGTATCTGGTGATCGCCCTGGACACCGGCATCGCGGTCGGTGTGGTCGACATGTTCCCGGACCAGACTCTCGAAACGGTGTGGCTCGACGATCACCCCACCGACCACCACCCGCTGCGGACCTATCCGCTGCGGTTCGCCGATCTCGACCCGGTGACCGTGTCCGAAGCACTCGCCGACCTGGCGGAGCTGACCGAGGGCGTCGCGTCATGACCGTGCGGAAGCCGACTGTGGTGACTAAGGCTCCGACGGATGCGGGGTCGGTGCCGAAGGGCCGGTCGGGCGGGGCTTCCGGCGGGGCGGAGAGCGGGCCGTCCGTGCAACGGCCGCCGGCCGAGGTCAGGTACGCCGAGGAGCTGGCCGCGCTGCGCGCCGGCGACCGCGGTCCGCGGCCGCCGGGCTGGGAGTTGAGTCTGCGGGCGGCCCGCAGGTTCGTCATCGGCGACACGGACGCGGGCATCAGCCGGAAGTTCGTCGGCAATCCGTCGCTCGTCGACCGGGCGCTGGTGACCCTGGCGACGAGTCGCGGACTGATGCTGGTGGGCGAGCCGGGCACCGCCAAGTCGCTGCTGTCCGAGCTGATCGCGGCGGCGGTCAGCGGGGACTCGACGCTGACGGTGCAGGGTGGCGCGGCCACCACGGAGGACCAGATCAAGTACGGCTGGAACTACGCGCTGCTGGTCGCCGAGGGCCCGTCGACACGGTCGCTCGTCCCGGCGCCGATGCTGCGCGGGATGGCGGAGGGCCGGCTCGTACGGTTCGAGGAGATCACCCGCTGCCCGCTGGAGGTGCAGGACTCGCTGCTCTCGCTGCTGTCCGAGCGGGTGGTGGCGATCCCCGAGCTGACCGGTCCCGACGGCATGGTCTTCGCCCGGCAGGGCTTCAATGTGATCGCTACGGCCAACACCCGGGACCGCGGCGTCAATGAGATGAGCGCGGCGCTCAAGCGGCGGTTCAACTTCGAGACGGTGTTCCCGATCCCGGACCTGGACACGGAGCTGGCGCTCGTCGAGGCCGAGGTGAGCACCCTGTTGCGGCGCTCGGGCGTGGAGCCGCCACCGGACCGGGACGTCCTGGAGGTCCTGGTCGGTACGTTCCGCGAGCTGCGTGCGGGCGCCGGGTCGGGCGGGCCGGACGGCTCGGGCGCGGGCCCGGACCGGCCCTCGGCCGTGATGAGTACCGCGGAGGCGGTCTCGGTCGCCCATGCCGTGGGCGTACGCGGCTGGTTCCTGCGCGGCGAGCCGGGCAGCGCGGCCGATGTGGTGGCGTGTCTGGCCGGTACGGCTGCCAAGGACAGCCCGGAGGACCTGGCCCGGCTGCGCCGCTACCTGGAGCAGCAGGTGCCGCGCCGCCGCGGCCCGCAGTGGCAGGCCCTGTACGACGCACGCCATCTGCTGGCCGACTGATGCCCGCCGTCTTCCTGGGGGTGCGCCACCACTCCCCCGCCTGCGCCCGGCTCGTCGAGCGGACCATCGAGGAACTGCGCCCCGCCCACGTGCTGGTGGAGGGTCCGGCCGAGATGAACGCCCGGCTGGACGAGCTGCTGCTCGGGCACGAGTTGCCGGTCGCGGTGTTCAGCCACTACCGCGACGGGCAGCGGGCCGCGACGTCGTGGGCACCGCTGTGCGACTACTCGCCGGAGTGGGTCGCGCTGCGGGCGGGCCGGGCAGCCGGTGCGGAGGTCCGCTTCATCGACCTGCCGGCCTGGCATCCGGCGTTCGCCGAGCGCGCCAACCGGTACGCCGACGCGGAGGTCCGGTACGCGGAGGCCACCGAGCGGCTCTGCCGGCACTTCGCGGTGGACTCCTCGGACGCGCTGTGGGACCGGTTGTTCGAGGTGGAGCCGGACGACGGTCTCGCCGCGCGTCTCGACGCGTACTTCGCGCTGGTGCGCGGGGACGCGGAGGCCGATGCGGGTGACCGGGCACGCGAGGCCTATATGGCGGCGTGGGTGCGGGCGGCGTTGGTTGCGGCCGGGGAGCGGCCGGTGCTGGTGGTGACCGGTGGCTTCCACCAGCCGGCGCTGCGCGCGCTCGCCGGGATCCGTGGCTCCGACGGAATCGTCGGCCCCGCTGTCGGTGCTGTCGAGGCTTCCGGTGCTGTCAGCGAACTTCTTTTCGGTGGCGGTGGGGACGGTTGGGCCCTCGGGGCGGACGGGTGGCCGCAGGTGCCCGCTCCGCCGGAGGAGGCACGGGCGGGTAGTTTCCTCGTGCCGTACTCGTTCCGCCAGTTGGACGCGTTCGCCGGGTATCAGTCGGGCATGCCGTCGCCCGGCTACTACCAGCAGGTGTGGGACGCGGGCCCCGAGGCCGCGGCGGACGGGCTGCTGCGAACGGTCGTGGAGCGGCTGCGGGCCCGGAGGTTCCCGGTGTCCACCGCCGATCTGATCGCGGCACGCAGTCTGGCCCAGGGGCTCACCGCGCTGCGCGGCCATCCGCGTCCTGCCAGGATCGACGTGCTGGACGGTCTCGCGGGTGCCCTGATCACGGACGACCTGGACCGGCCGCTGCCGTGGACGAGCCGGGGCACGTTGTCGGCGGGCAGCCATCCTGCGGTCGTCGAGATGGTGGCGGCCTGCAGCGGCGACCGCACCGGGCGGCTGCATCCCGCCACCCCGGCGCCGCCACTTGTACACGATGTGGCGGCGCAGCTCGCCCGGCTGGGACTCGACGGCGGTCACGACCGCGCGTACCGCCTCGACCTCACCGACGCCACCGATCTGGAGCGCAGCCGGGTGCTGCACCGGCTGCGGGTGCTGGGGATCCCGGGTCACGGGCGGACAGCCGGTCCCGAGCACGGCATCGACCCGGTGTTCACCGAGCGCTGGGAGCCGCGGCCGTCGCCGGGGCGCGAGGCCGCGCTGGTCGAGGCGGGGGCGTACGGGGCGGGACTGGCGGAGGCGGCGGCAGCCGTGCTCACCGAGCGGACACATGACGCGGAGGCCGGGGCCGACGCGCTGGCCGGGGTTCTGTTCGACACCGTGCTGTGCGGTGTGGGCGATCTCTCGGAGCAGCTGCTCGCCGAACTGGCCGCACGCGTCGGCCGGCTGAAGGCGCCGGGGCCGCTCGGCGACGTGCTCGCCACGGCTCTGGGCCTGTGGCGGCACGACCGCGTGTACGGGGTGGCGCGCGGCCCCTTGCTCGGCGCCGTGATCGACGGGTCGACGGGTCGGCTGCTGTGGCTGCTGGAGGGCGCGCGCGGCGCGTCGGGGGTGGACTTCCCCCGGTTGCGGGCCGTGGTCGCCGTGCGGGATGCGGTGCTGTACGCGCCGGAGTTGCTTGCCGTGTCGCGGCGGACGGTCGCCGGGATCGCCCAGAGGATCAGCCGTGACCCGGACACCCCCATCGATCTTCGGGGAGCCGCATTCGGCCTGCACCGGGCGCTGGGATCGGCTTCGGGGACATCGACGGATCCGGCCGAGGCAGTGCGTACGGTGGCTGTGGCCGGCCCGGATGCGCTCGGCGACTGGCTGGCCGGGCTGTTCGCGCTCGCCCGTGACGAGGTGACGGGTGCGGCGGAGAGCGGTGAGGGAGTCGGCGGCGCCACGGAGTCGCTGGTCGATGTGCTGGACAGCGCGGTCTGTGCACTGCCCGACGGCGATTTCCTGTCGGGTCTGCCCGCGCTGCGTCAGGCCTTCGCCTTCTTCCCACCACGTGAACGCGAGCGGATCGCCGGACAGTTGCTGGAGCGGCGAGGGGTGCGCGGCTCGGCGCGCGGTCTGCTGCGGACGACCGCGGACCCGCTGCTGATCGCCCGTGCCGGCGCCCTGGAGGAGAACGTGTCCCGGCTGCTGTCCCGTTACGGTCTCGGAGCTGCATCATGACCACGACACCCGAACCGATGACGCCCGACGCCGGGCTGGAGCGTTGGCGGCTGATCCTCGGCGCCGCCGCCGAACGGCACACCGGACCACTGGGGCCGGGCCACGCCGCGCAGGATGCGGCGCTCGACTGGCTCTACGGCCGTGACCCCGACCTCGCCAGACGCGGGGTGCGCCGCTCGGGGACGAACACCCGTCGCACCGGTGGGGACGGGCCTTCGCCGGTGACCGCGATCGACTGGCTCGACGACATCCACCGGCTCTTCCCGACGGAGACCATCGAGCGACTGGAGCGGGACGCCGTCGAGCGGTACGGGATCCAGGAGATCGTCACCGACCCCGCCGTTCTGGAGCGGGTCGAGCCGAGCCCCACACTGCTGCGGGCCGTGCTGCGCACCAAGCACCTGATGAACCCGCAAGTGCTGCGGCTCGCCAGGCGCATCGTCGCGTCGGTGGTCAAGGAGCTCCTGGCCAAGCTGCAACCGGAGGTCCGGCGGGCGTTCCACGGCACCCGGTCCCGCAAGCCGAGCCGGGTGCCGCTGGCAAGGGACTTCGACTTCCGGCAGACCGTGCGGGCCAACCTCGCCCACTACCAGCCGGCTGAGCGGCGCCTCCTGATCGAGCGGGCGCACTTCCACTCCCGTACCCAACGCCATCTCACTCAGTGGCAGCTGATCCTGCTGGTCGACCAGTCGGGTTCGATGGCCGGTTCGGTGATCCACTCCGCGGTGACGGCCGCCTGCCTGTGGGGGCTCCCGGGCCTCAAGACGCACCTCGTCGCCTTCGACAGCAATGTGGTGGACCTGACCTCCGAGGTGTCGGACCCGGTGGAGCTGCTGATGCGGGTCCAGCTCGGCGGCGGAACGGACATCGCGCGGGCCGTACAGTACGGCGCGGATCTGGTGGAGAACCCGCGCCGCACGATCGTCGCGCTGATCACCGACTTCTACGAGGGCGGCGACTCCTACCGACTGCTGCGCACGGTGCGCGGGCTGGTGCAGCAGGGCAGCACGGTGCTCGGCCTGGCCGCGCTGGACGAGGACGCGAACCCCGACTACGACCGCGAACTGGCCGGCCGGCTCGCCGAGGCAGGGGCACACATCGGGGCGATGACACCGGGCCGGCTCGCCGAATTCGTCGCCGAGAGGCTGGGCCGATGACCGAAACGACCACCGGGCCCGCGCCCCGCGCCGATCTGCTGGCCCTGTCCCCCGACACGCTCGCCGCGCTCGCCAACCGCGGCCTGGTCAAACGGGCCACGAAGGAGCTGGACGCGGGCACCGCGCCCAGCCTCACGACCGAGCCCGACACCACGGTCCGTGCTCACTTCGACGACGGCATCACCGTGATCCTTCCGCCCGGCGCCGGTCTGGACAACGGCAGGTGCAGCTGCGCCGCACCGGGAGTGTGCCGCCACCTCGTCGCACTCGTCCTTGCCTATCAGCGTGACGCCGGGGCCGGTGCGGACGGCTCCCGGGCCCCCGCCCCCGTCACCGACTGGTCCCCAGGCTCCACCGACGACCGTGCGCTGACCGATGCTCTCGGCGCCCGCACACTCGCCGCGGCCCGTCGCACCTTCGAACGTGGCTACGGCGCCCTGGTGCACCGACCCACGGCCGAACATCCGGAGCCCTGGGTCGAACTGCCCACCTGTACGGTGCGGTTCCCGGTACCCGGCGAGATCGCGTACGCGCTGACGGACGCGGCCGCCGCGGTACGGGACGAGATGGTGGCGCTGGCGGTCTGGGCGTTCCGGGCCGCCGACGGAGCGGGGACCGAGGACCGGTCCAGCACCGTCCAGGTCGGCGGGCACCCCACCGCCCGGCCCACGGCCCGCCCCGAACTGGACGCGGCGGCGGCGCTCGCCGACGAGCTGCTGCGGGAGGGGGTGGCCCATGCCGGCCCGGTGCTCCGAGGTGCCCTGGCCCGTGCCGGTGCCGCGCTGACCGCCGGTGCGCTGCACTGGCCGGCCGGCGCACTCGCCGAACTGACCGGCCAGCTCGAGGCCTACGCCGAACGCACCGCCCACTACCGCCCCGAGCTGGTCGCCGCCCTGCTCACCGAGGTCCACGCCCGGCGGCAGGCCGCCGCGGTACCCGGTGCGCTCGGCACCCGGGAGGCCGGGGACACCCCGCTGCGCCGGGTCCGGCTCACCTCGCTGGGCTGCCGGGTCCGCGGCACGGCCGAAGCCCTGGTCGCCGAGGTGTATTTCGCGCACCCCGGCGCGGGCACCGTCCTGGTCCTGCGCAGGGAGTGGACGGCCACCGACGGACAGGAGCTCACCGGGCACCGGCTGGCCACCCGCCGTGTCCTGTCCACTTCGCTCTCCGCGCTGGCCACCGGCAGCCTGGTCAGCGAGAGCGTCCGGCGCACCGCGAGCCGCGCCCTGACGATCGCCCGGGGCCGGCTCGGAACCACGAGCATCACGCCGGTCGGCGCCGCGTGGACGGAGCTGCCCGAGCCCCTCCTCGTACGCGATCTGTCGGCTCTCACGGCCAGTTGGCGGGGGCGGCCGCCGCGGCTGATCCGCCCGAGGGTCGAGGCGGAATCGGTGCGGGTCGTCGCCCTGTCCGAGGTGGGGAGCATCGGGTACGACCCCGCCGGACAGTGCCTCGAAGCGCATGTCCTGGACGCTGCGGGAACCCCCGCCGTGCTGACGTCCGCCTATCGCCCGGAGTGCCCGGGGGCGCTGGACGCTCTGGCCGACGCGTTGGAGAGTGGCGCCACGCATATCAGCGGTTCGGTGCACCGCTCCGGCGGCGGCATTGTCATCGACCCGATCGCGGTGCTCACCCCGGCCGGGGTGACCGTGCCCGATCTGGCCGCCGGTGACGGCTCCACGCCCTTGGCGGCGGCCGGAGGCCGCTCACCGGATCCGCTGGCCGCGGCACTGGACGAGGCGATATCCGCGCTCGCCGCCACGGCCCACAGCGGGCTGTCCCGTCCGACCGCCCCGGCCCGGTCCCGTATCGACGAAGCGGCGACCGACCTGTCCCGGACCGGGCTGGCCCGTGCGGCGGCATTGCTGCGGGCATTCCTGAACACGCTGGACGGGCAGTCGGAGAACGGGCGGACCGCCGCCTGGCTGGAGGCCCAGCTCCACCTCCTGGTCAGCAGCGAGCTGCGGGCCGCCGAAAGCTGATGACGCTCGCTCCTGGGTGAGCAACCGTGCCCCGGTCAGGCCCGGTTCAGATAGGCGAGTCCGGGGTGGGCCTTCGTATACCCGTCGACGAGCCGACGGGCGACCGCGACCGAGTCGACCAGCGGGTGCAGGGCGAAGGCCTGTACGGCGGTGGCGCGTGAGCCGGTTGCCGCCGCGTCCAGGACGGCGCGTTCGACGGCCTTCACGGCGGTGACCAGGCCGACGGCGTGATACGGCAGGGGGTCGACGGCTACGGGATGGGCGCCGTTCGCGTCGACGAGGCACGGGACTTCGACGACGGCGTCCGCGTCGAGCACGGACAGCGTGGTGCGGTTGCGGACGTTGAGGATGAGGGAGGTCCGTTCGTTGCGGGCGACGGCCCGCATGAGGGCAAGGGCGACCTGTTCGTACCCGCCGGACTCCAGATCGCTCTCCTCACGTTCTCCGGCTCCGGCGACGTCCCTGTTCCTCGGACATGTAGGTGGCCTCGCGTTCGGCGCGGGTGCGGTCCCAGGCCGGCAGGGCGGGGGTGGCAGGGTCCTGCATCCGGGCGTAGAAGCCCTCCTGCTGGTCGCGGAGGAAGGCGCCGCGGGTCTGGTCGGCGTCCTGGTAGGCGCGGACGGCTTCCCGGTTGAAGTAGTAGTAGTGGAGGTACTCGTTGGGGATCGCGCCGAGTGAACGCAACAACTCTGTGCCGAAGAGCTTCCCCTCCTCGAACGAGCCCAGCAGCTCCGGGTCGGCGAGCAGGCGCGGCAGTTCGTCGCGGCCGTCGATGTACAGACCGCGCACCCAGCCCAGGTGGTTGAGACCGGCGTAGTCGATCCAGGCCCGGCCGGGGTCGGCGCCCAGGACCCGGGCGATACGGCGGCCGAGACCCACCGGTGAGTCGCAGATGCCGATGACCCGGTCGCCGAGGTGGCGTGACATGGCCTCGGTGACCAGACCTGCCGGGTTGGTGAAGTTGATGACCCAGGCGTCAGGGGCGACGGCGGCGATGCGCCGGGCGAGGACGACGGCGACGGGGACGGTGCGCAGCCCGTACGCGATGCCGCCCGCGCCGACCGTCTCCTGGCCGAGCACGCCTTCGTCGAGGGCCACCCGTTCGTCGGCGGCACGGCCTTCGAGGCCGCCGACGCGGATGGCGGAGAAGATGAAGTCGGCGCCGCGCAGTGCCTCGTCGAGCTCGGTGGTGGCGAGGACGGTGGGTGCGTCCGGCACCCCCTCGGCCTGATCGGCGAGGACGCGGGCGACGGCGGTGAGCCGGTCGGCGTCCGTGTCGTAGAGGGTGACGGCGGTGACGCGGCCCTCGGCGCGGTCGGCGAGCAGTGCCCCGTACACGAGAGGAACCCGGAATCCGCCGCCGCCCAGAATTGTCAGCTTCACGCTTCCGCATGGTACGGGGCTCCGCTGCTTCGTCCCGTGCCCGCCACCGGCACGGCGGCAACGCGCGGGCCGGTGGCGACGGACTCCGAGGTCCGGCGCCACCGGCCCGTGGCGACGGCTGTGCCGGGGTGTGGTGCGAACAGCCGGGTCAGTAGCCGTTCCACCAGCGCGTCACCGCACGCCACAGCCTCGCCGGGGCGGCAGGCCTGCGCTGCTGCGGGATCCGTCCGGCGGCCGGCTCCCCGGTGTACGTGCCGTCGGGCGCAGTCCCGGTCCGCGCCCCTGTCCCATGCACCGCACCCGCCGCGCCGGTTGCGGCCTGCGCACCGGCCGGAGCCTGCGAGGGCGCCGGCGGCGTGTGCCGGACCGGCGACTGCACCTCCCAGTCGTCGCGCGCCGCGTTGCGCCGCGCCGGCGTCGGGGGCTCGTCGTCGTCCTGCGGCTCGCGGACGGCGAACTCCGCGGGCAGCCGGACCAGATGCCGGGACATGATGTTCCCGACCCACTCCAGCTCGCTCTCCTCGACGGCCAGTTCGAGGTCGGGCAGGCGCATCAACAGGGCGTCGACACCGACATCCGCGATCGCTCGCCCGATGTCCTGGCCGGGGCATTCGTGCGGGCCGCCACTGAACGCCAGGTGGGCACGGTTGCCTTCCATGTTGGCGGTGAGGTCCGGCCGTACCACCGGGTCCGTGTTGGCGGGTGCGATACCGACGATCAGCGCGTCGCCCGCCTTGATCCGCTGGCCGCCGAGCTCCGTGTCGCCGACCGCCCAGCGGCCGAACACCGCGGTGAACGGCGGCTCGTCCCACAGCGTCTGCTCGACCGCCTCCGGCACCGTCATATGGCCGCCGCTGAGCCGGGCCCGGAACCGCGGGTCGGTGAGCACCATCCGCAGCACGTTGGCGATCAGGTTGGCGGTCGCCTCGTACGCCGCGATGAGGATCAGCCGCAGATGTTCGGCGACCTCCGTGTCGGTCAGGCCCGCGGGATGCTCGACGAGCCAGGTGGCGAAGTCGGTGTCGGGCTCCTTGCGGCGCCGGGCGACCAGCCGGTTCAGCGCGGCGAGCACATAGGCGTTGCTCGCGACGGCGGTCGCCGTGCCCCGGGTCATGTCACGGGCGGCCTGCACCATCCGGTCGTTGTACTCCTCGGGCATGCCGAGGATCGCGCACATCACCATCATCGGCAGCCGCTCGGCGAACCGGCTGACCAGGTCGACGCGGCCCTCCTGGCAGAACTCGTTGACCAGCCGGTTGCTGTAGCGGTTGATGTGGCGGCGGACGCCGCGGTGGTCGATGCGCGCCATGCTGTCGGTGACCGCACCGCGCAGCCGCTCGTGGTCGGCGCCGTCGGCGAACACGCACACCGGCTGCCAGGTGAAGATCGGCGCCAGCGGGTGGTCCGGGGCGACACTGCCGTCCTGAAGGGCCCGCCAGCGCCGGGAGTCGCGGGAGAACTGCGAGGGGGTGCGGGTCATGTGCAGGTTCTCGCTGTGCCCGAGCACCAGCCAGGCGGGTACGTCTCCGTGCAACAGGACCGGTGCCACAGTGCCGTGTTCGGCGCGCAGCTTGTCGTACAGCCCTGCGGGGTCCCGTTCGGCCTCGGGGCCGTAGTACCGGCGCAGCCCGCCGGGTCCGATACCGAGTCCATGGGCCGGGCACTCGGGGGGTGGAACCGGCCCCGTGGCCGCTCCGGGCTCGTAGTCGAAAGGGGATGTCACGATCGCTCCAGGGATAAGGCTGCCAAGGTCGGATGAGGACGGGCGAAGGACCGGGCGGGTTTTCAGCGGATCTTCAGCAGGTGCCGTGCGGGTGTCCGGTGAGGTGGAGCAGATGCGCCGGGCGGGGGCGCGGTTGCGGTCAGCCGAGCGGGACGGCCAGGCTGTGCAGGTAGCGCATCAGGGTCATCAGCACATCGCGGCTGGACGCGCGCAGTCTCGCGTCGCAGTCGATCATCGGGACCTCGTCCGGCAGGTCCAGTGCACTGCGCAGGGCCTCGACGGGGTGCTTCGGTGCGTCCGGGAAAGTGTTGACGGCGACGACGAACGGCACTCCGCGCTCCTCGAGCCGTCCGATCACGTCGAAGCTGACCTCGAGGCGCCGGGTGTCGATGAGGACGACGGCGCCGAGGGCGCCCTCGAAGAGGCCGTTCCACAGGAACCAGAAGCGTTCCTGCCCCGGGGTGCCGAACAGGTAGAGAATCAGCTCCTCGCTGATGCTGATCCGGCCGAAGTCCATGGCGACGGTGGTGGCGGTCTTGCTCTCCACTCCGACGTTGTCGTCCACGCCGACGCCGGCCTGGGTCATGGTCTCTTCGGTGGTGAGGGGCCGGATCTCGCTGACGGAACCGACCATGGTCGTCTTACCGACCCCGAATCCACCGACGATCACCACCTTCACGGCCGCCGTGGCCGTGGTCGGAAGGATGTCCTCGGTCCTGGGACCGGTGATCGTGTCAGAGTTTCTGAAGTCCATGCATCACCGCTTCGAGAAGAGACCTGTCCGGGAGAGTGGCGCGGACAATGGGTGCGCGCGATTCGATCAGTTCGGTCGTGAGGAGATCGGTGAGGAGCGAGGTCACCACGCTGAACGGCAGGCTGAGGTAGGCCGAGATCTCGGCGACGGATAAGGGCGCCTGACAGAGCCGCAGGATCACGGCCTGTTCGGGCTGGACCGTCGGGGTCGGCTGTTCCTTCGCTACGACCATCGTGACCAGGTCGAGCGGCGCCCGCTCACTTCCGTCGGGATCGCCGGTGATCACGTACAGCCGTTCCGGATCGCTCAGTGCCGGATCGGCCGATCGGCGTTCTCGTCGGGGAGAACTCATCCGGCCTGCCCGTCGTGGCGGGGCGGGCTCGTGAGATGGGCGCCGATCCGGACGACCATGTCGCGCATCCGTGCTCCGACGAGTCCCGCGTCCACCGTCTCTCCGGCGAGTACGGCGAGATAGGCACCGGTCCCGGCGGCCATCAGGTAGAAGAAGCCGCCGGTCACTTCGATGACGACGAGCCGCATCAGTCCGTCGCTGTAAGGGATTTCGGAGGCCACGGCGGCGGCCAGGCTCTGCAGTCCTGCGCAGGCGGCCGCCAGCCGGTCGGCGACGTCGGGATCGCCGCCGTGCCGGGCGATGCGCAGGCCGTCCGCGGAGAGGACCACGATCTGATGGATGTCCGGAACGTCATCGGCCAGTTCCTTGAGCATCCAGTCCATGTTGCCCCGCTGCTGGATCACTTCAGATCTCCCTTGTCCCGCGCGTCGTCAGAGTCTTCGCCGGTCTTCGGCTCCTGCGGCACGCCGTTGACGGCGTTGGTGAATGCCTCCAGCCAGAGCCCGGGCGGCGGTTCCTTGCTGTCGGCGCTGCCGTTGCTGTGACCGTTGCGCTGTGCTGCGGTGGGGGCGGAGGGCTGCGCGGGGAGGTTGTGCGATCCCAACGGGGCGCGGCCACGGCTGCGCCGCTGCGGGAGGCCGCCCGCCGTCCACTCGGTCACCACGGGGACGTCGTCCTCCGCGGCGGACTGGGGGCCGGCCGGCCGGGAGTCGGAGGCGACCGGGCCGGTGGCGGGGCGGGCGTCCACCGGGAGCGGCGCGCGGCGCTTGCTGCGCGGCGGCACGACGTGCTTCAGATTGGCGAGGTCGATGTCGCTGGTGGGCCTGGACGTGGCGCCGATGCCGTGGGCGATACCGGGGGCGGGACCGGTGGTGATCATGGCGCGGGGCACGATGAGCACGGCGCGGACCCCGCCGTACGCGGACTGCCGCAGTGAGACCTGGAGGTCGTACATCCGGGAGAGCCGGCCGACGACGGCCATGCCGAGGCGCGGGGACTCGCCGAGGTCGTTCATGCTGGATCCGGCCTGGGCCCGGGCGAGCATGTTCTCGGCCCGCGCACGGGCCTCCTCGCTGAGGCTGACTCCGCCGTCCTCGATCTCGATCGCGATGCCGGTCTGCACCTCGACCGCGGTGACGTGCACGCGGGTCTGCGGCGGCGAATAGCGGGTGGCGTTGTCGAGGAGCTCGGCGCAGGCGTGGATGAGCGGCTCGACCGCGGTACCGATGATGGCGACCTTGGCGATCGAGTGCAGATCGACGCGCGGGTACTCGAGAATTCGGGACATGGCGCCACGCAGCACGCTGAACAGCGGTACGGGCTTGGGCCATTGGCGGCTGGGCCGGGCGCCGCCGAGTACGGCGATGGAGTCGGCGAGGCGGCCGATCAGTGCGGTGCCGTGGTCGATGCGGAGCAGGTCGTCGAAGACGTCGGGGTTGCGCCCGTGGTGCTCCTCCATCTCCCGCAGTTCGCTGGCCTGGCGGTGGACGATCGCCTGGACACGCCGGGCCACGTTGACGAAGGCGCGCTGTGCGGAGTCGCGCGCGGCCTCCTCGTTGTCGATGATGTCCAGCACGGAGCGGACGAGGGCACGTTGGGCGTCGGGGAGGTCGCGGTACTGCTCGTCGCCGTCGACGACGTCGCGCAGCACCTCGTCGGGCGAGTTGCCCACCCGGAGCCGGTGGATCGCGGCCGGCAGCAGCTCCTTGTTGATCCGGACGGCCTCTTCGTCATGGGTGGCGAGGCGGTGTTCCAGAACGGCGACGCGGCGTTCGTATTCGGCGCGCTGCCGACGCAACGCGCGGGAGCGGCGGGCGAGCGCGACCATCAGCAGGGCGACCACGACGGTGGAGACCGCACCGCACCAGACGACTGGTATCCGCGCGGGCTCGGAGACCAGTGCCGCGGCGGCGGCGGTCGCTCCGGCCATCACCAGCACAGGGAGCAACGCGGCGCGAGCAAGGGGGACTTCTCGGTCGATCGGCGGTGATTCAACTCGAACCATCTAAGACCTCTGGCGGTTGATTCGGAGGTGTACGCGCATCCAAGGCGCGCGAGAACAAGCGCTCGAATTCGTATCAACTCGACTTCACTGCGCGTGAGCTTAGCCAGATCGAAACACTGGTTCGGCATATTCACCCAACCCTCTGCGCAAGCGCTCGGGCGGTAATACACTCACGAGTTTTTGCACGCACCGCCTCCGGCCGTGCGCGAGGAGTGACGAGCGGAAGGAAGACGGCTGGCCCGGCTTCTCACGTACCTCACCGCGGGACACCTGCTGAGTTTTCGAGAGGAATGGATCAGATGCACGTCACACCGTCCCGCCCTACGGGACGAGGGCACGTATGACCGAAGTGGATCGAAAGGAGCAGATTCATGACCGCGGGAAGGGCGGGCGAAAAAGTCACCACAGTGACGCGCGTGGCGGGCGGGATCGGCGCGGCGATCTGCAGCGTCCTGAGCCTCACAGGGCGCAACCGTCGTCACAGGCCGACAGAGCCGTCGCAGCCGATCGGGCGAGCCGTCAACGGGACGCACCGGCAGAAGAACCGTCGATCGAGGGAGAGACGAGCACACCATGGGATCGACGAGTGGCTACACCATCGAATCACTGGACACCGGACTACGGCTGATGCAGCTGTTCCGCACCCATGACTCGCTCACCGTCTCGGAGGCCGCCGCGCTGCTCTCCGTCGGACGGTCCACCGCCCACCGTGTGCTCAGCACCCTGGAGGGGCGGGGCTTCGTGGTCCGGGACTCCTCCGGGCACGGCTACGCGGCCGGCCCGGAACTGGTTCGGCTCGGCCACCCAGCCGGATTCGGCACGGCCTTCCGCGAACGGCTCGGGCCCGTACTGGACGACGCGGCCCGACGCACCGGCGAGACGGTGCAGAGCGTGACCCTGATCGGCGATCAGATCATCGTCACCGACGGGCGGGAGTCGTCGCATCCGGTGCGGGTGATGCTGGCGACCGGTCGTACGCACCCCGCACACGCCACCGCGGGCGGCAAGATGCTGCTCTCCGGGATGACGACGGAACAGCTCTGCTCCCTCTACCCGCAGGAACAGCTGCCCGAGGTCACCCCGCGCACCCACACATCGCGTGCCGCCCTGCTCGCGGAGCTGGAGGGCATCCGTGAGCGCGGCCATGCGGTGAGCCTGGGCGAGTCGGTGCGGGGCGTGAACACCGTCGCCGTACCGCTGGCCGGCTCCTGCCGGCGCGACCGTCTCGCCCTCACGGCGTCGGCACCTGCCGACCGCGGCGACGAAACGGCGCTCGCCCGGCGCGCCGACGAGCTGCACCGGTCCGCGGCACAGCTGGTGTCCGCCCGGCAGCCGCCCGACGGGCCCCGTGCGTGACCCGGTCGGTGCGCGTCGGCGCGGGTCAGCGCCGGCCCCCGCCGATGCGCCCCTCCAGCTGCACCAGCAACTCGCTGAGCTGTGAGCTCAGTTCGCCGCGGGTCCGGTCGTCGAGACCGGACAGCACGGAGCGTTCGTACGCCAGTTGCCGGGGCAGGAGCTGATCGACCAGGCTGCGGCCCTCGTCGGTGAGACGGACGTGGGCGACGCGGCGGTCCCGGGCGTCGCTGCGGCGGTCGACCAGGCCGCGCTCCTGCAGGACCCGGAGGCGTTTGGTGACGGCGGCTCCGGACGAGAACGTCTCACGGGCCAGTTCGCCGGGGGTGAGTTCGCGGTCGGTCCGCCGTACGGCGCCCAGCAGGTCGAACTCGGCGCGGGTCAGTCCGGCGGCACGCAGCGGGGCGTCCTCCGCCTGCTGGAGCAGAGCGGCGCAGCGGTTGATGCGGCCGATGAGTTCCATCGGTCCGGTGTCCAGTTCCGGGTTGACTGCCTGCCACTGGCGTACCACCGTGGCGACGATGTCGTCGGTCACACCGCTCCGTTCTCCGGGGCGGGGGCGATCAGCCCCTGCCGTGTTGCTGTCGCGGCGAGCGTACGGTGTCCGGCCTGCTCGGCCGCGAGAAGCTGCTCCTCGGGCAGGGCGCGCTGCCACCATTCACCCGCTGCCGTGTCGCCCGCCTCGTGCAGTTCGACGAGCGATCCCGTCAGCCTGCGACGGGCTGCATCAAGGGCGGCGGGCGCGGGCGCCGCGGCGGCGAGGGTCTGTACGGCGTGGGCGCGGGCCCGATCGGTGGCGGCGAGGGCCCGTTCCAGGCGTCCGGTGGCCCGGCGGTTGGTGACGGCCATGGCGGCCAGCAGTCCGACGGCGGCGCCGATGACGGTGTCCAGGACCCGGTCGCCGATCAGTTCGCCGGCCGGGTGGGTGCCGCCGAACTCGATCACGAGCAGGGCCATCGGGGTCACGGCGATGGAGCCGAGCCAGTAGTTGCGGGTGATCAGGGCCTCGGCGGCGAAGTTGAAGAAGAGGCAGCAGCCGATGAGTGCCAGCGGGCTCGTCCGGGAGACGGGCAGGACGGCGGCGAAGACGAGCACACCGAGGAGATTGCCGAGGGTGCGCTGCAGGGTCCGGTTCCAGGAGAGCGTGACATTGGGCTGGTAGAGGGAGGCGGCGGTGACGATCGCCCAGTAGGGGCGGCCGACGCCGAAGGCCATGGAGACGTAGCCGGCGAGCGCGCAGCCGATGAGGGCGCGGGCGGCGATGGGGAGCAGCGGGGAGCCGGGGGCGAGGGCGCGCAGCAGCGCCCGGCGGGCGTCGCGGCGGCTTCCGGTCCGGCGGGCGGCCGGCCTGGCGTCGGCCCCGAAGATCTCCTCGACGGCGCCGGGGGCGGGCGGCGGGGTGGGGACGGGACCGCGGGCCCGGGTCTGCCGGGCCCAGGCGCGGAGCCGGTCGGGGTGGGCCACGCGGGCTTCGGGGTGGGTCCGGTCGCCGGTGCGGCCGGCCGCGCCGTCGTGGTCACCTGCTGCGGCGAGCGCACCGTCGCGGTCCGTGGTAAGCGCGTGGCCGCCGGAGTGAGCGCCCAGGGCGCCCCGGGCGAGCGTGGCCTCGGCGTGGACGAGAAGGCGTTCCAGCTCCCGGCGTACCGGCGTGGGGCGCCCGGCGGCGAGCAGTGCCTGCCAGGCCGCGTGAATGGCGGCGACCGCGGCGCGCCGGGTGCGGTGTCCGGGATCGTCCGCGTACGCGGCGGCGGCGCTGAGGGCGCGGGCGGTCGCGCGCCGCTCCGGACCTTCCCGCCGGATCAGCGCGGGGCCGGCGGTGACCAGCCAGGAGACCGCGCCCGCGGCCAGGGTCAGCGCCAGGTGCGCGGGAACCTGCCCGAGGTGCTGGGGGGCGAAGAGGGCGGCCGAGGTGACGAAGGTGAAGATCACCGGTCCGGGCGGTCCGATGCGGGTGGCGTCGCAGAGCGCCTTCTGCCCGGCGGCGAGGAGGGCGCCGACGGCGATCAGCACGGCGGTCGAGTCGGTGAGCGAGGCCGTGACCAGGGATATCGCCATGCCGACGAGCATGCCGACGACGACTGCGGCGACGGCACGGGCACGGCGGGCGTACGGGAGGCTGTGGCCGTACAGCGCACAGAGCGATCCGGCCATGGTGTACATGACGAGGTCGAGCCGGTCGAGGCCGTACAGCAGCAGGTTCGGTACGGCGGAGGCGACGACCACGCTCAGCGCCGGCTTGAACCACGTGTCCGAGGGACGGGTCAGGCGCAAGGGGCCGACCAGCGGGAGTCTGCGGACGGAGGGCTGCCGGGTTCGGATGGTTGTATCGCTCACTCCAACATCTTAACAGGTATTACACCCGTAAAACACTTTCCCCGGACCGCGCCGCGCTTGGTCCGGCCCCGCGGCCGGTCATAACGTGCGAGTACAGATCGACCCGCGCACAGCCGTCGACCGACACAAGGAACAGAGGAAGCGCGATGAAGCTCACCGAACCGGTCTCCGGGGGTCCCTGCTGGGTCGAGCTCAGCACGCCCGACATCCCTGCGGCCAAGACCTTCTACGCGGCGCTCTTCGGCTGGCGGTCCGAGACCGATCCGCGCGAGGAGGCCGGCGGCTACACGATGGCGCACGTCGGCGATGCGCGGGTCGCCGCGCTCAGCCCCGTCTACCAGCCGGGACAGCATCCCGCCTGGACCGTCTCGTTCGCCACCGAGGACGCGGACGCCGCCGTCGAGAAGGTGACGGCGGCGGGCGGCTCTCAGCTGGTCGGTCCGATGGACGTCTTCGACGCGGGGAGGTTCGCCGTGGTCGCCGACCCGTCCGGCGCGGTGTTCTCGCTGTGGCAGGGCCGGGCCTTCGCAGGTACCGACCTGCTGAACGAGCCGGGCTCGCTCGGCTGGGTCGAGCTCGTCGCCCGGGAGGCCGATCCGGCGCTCGCCTTCTACCCGGCGGTCTTCGGCTGGACCGTCACCGCGTCGAAGACGTACCCCCAGTGGGGTGTCGACGGCGCCGACTTCGGCGGCCTGCTGGCGAGCGACGAGATGCTCCCGCCCGAGGCGCCGCCGAACTGGCTGCCCTATTTCGCGGTGGCGGACGCCGACGCGACCGCGGCCACCGCGCAGAGCGCGGGCGGTGAAATGATCATGCCTCCGACGACCCTCCCGGGCGGCCGGCAGATCGCGGTGGTCCGTGATCCGCAGGGAGCTGTGTTCGGTATCTACCGGGCGGGCGAGGAGGGCTGACCGTTCCCGGCGCGAACAGGGGCGAGGGGGTCCAGGCATGTCCCGGCGCCGACGGGGACCAGAGGTGACACGCGGGAGGACCGCGGTGGAGTCGCTGGACGCGGAGCGCCGGGCAGACTGATCGCGACGCCCGGGGACCGGGGCACCCACCGGTTCGGCATCCGCTGCAGGGCGCCGGCGACACGGCCTTCTGGAGTTCAGCTGATGTACGAGAGCGATGCCGGCCTTCTCGCCCCCGGGCGGGCCGGCACCCCTGCCGAGGCGAGCACCGGAGACAGCGCCTTTCTCCGGGCGATGCTCGACGCCGAGGCCGCACTGACCCGCGCCCAGTCCGCCTGCGGACTCGCCCCCGCCGGGGCCGGGCCGGCGGTGACGGAGGCGGCCGACGCCGCCCGCTTCGACGTACGGGATCTGGCGCTGCGGGCCCGCGCCGACGGCAACCCGGTCACCCCTCTGATCGCGGACCTCGCGGCGGCGGTGCCGGAGGACGCCCGGCCGTATGTGCACCGGGGCGCGACGAGCCAGGACATCCTCGACACGGCCATGATGCTGGTCGCCTCGCGGACGCTGGCGGAGGTGCTCGACGATCTGGAACGGACGGCGGGCGAGGTGGCACGGCACGCGGCCGCACACCGCGACACCCCGATGGCGGGCCGCATGCTCACTCAGCACGCCGTGCCGACCACCTTCGGGCTGAAGGCCGCGGGGTGGCGTGCACTGATCCTCGACGCGCGGGACCGGCTGACTACAGTACGGGGCTCGCTGCCCGCCCAACTGGGCGGCGCTGCGGGCACCTTGGCGGCCTTCTCCGCCTTCGCCCCCGCCACCGCCGACGCCCCCGTCGACGGGCCTGCTCTGATGGCCGCGTACGCCCGCGAACTCGGCCTCGCGGAACCCCTGTTGCCCTGGCACACCCTGCGTACCCCGGTCGCCGATCTCGCCGGTGCGCTCGCCTTCACCGCGGGCGCCCTCGGCAAGATGGCCGCCGACGTGCTCACGCTGTCCCGCACCGAGATCGGCGAGGTCGAGGAGGAGGGTGGCTCGTCCTCCATGCCGCACAAGGCGATTCCGGTACGCGCCACGCTGATCGCGGCGGCCGCCCGGCGTGCGCCCGGTCTGGCGGCCCCGCTGTACGGCTCGCTGGCCGCCGAGGACGAGCGGCCCGCCGGGGCGTGGCACGCCGAGTGGGAACCGCTGCGCGATCTGCTGCGGCTCGTCGGCGGCGCCGCTCGCGACGGCGCCGCCCTGGCGGCGGGGCTCCGGGTCGTCCCGTACGCCATGCTGGAGAACCTGCACCTCACCGATGCCCTGATCGTCTCGGAGCGGCTGGTCGCCGTGTTCGCCGACCGGATCGGCCGGGCGCGCGCCAGGGAGGTCCTGGTGGGCGCGGCGGCCCGGGCCCGCTCCGAGACGACGGACCTGTCCGATGTGCTCGTCGACGTCCTCCACGAGGAGCCCGAGCTGGCCGGGCTGGATCTGGCCGAACTGACCGATCCGGCACGTTACACCGGGTCCGCGAGCCTCCTCACCGGCCGCGCGCTGGACCGCCGATGACGGTCGGGCCCGACCGCCTGCTGCACCACCGCGCACCGGGCCCGGCCGTCGCGGTCGCCCACGGCCCGCGGCGGTGAACCGGCCGCGAGCCGTACGAGGACACGTCCGCGACGCCCCGAACCGCCGGTCAGGGCGCGGCAGGACCGGCACCCTCCCCAGGAACCCGGCTCGCCTCGTCGTCCCTGACCCGGGCGTGGATGTGCATGTCGTGCCAGCCGTCGGCGTGCAGATGGCCCCGCCGCCGGGTGCCCTCCAGCGAAAACCCCGACTTGGCCGCGACGCGGCAGGACGCCTCGTTCATGACCGAGTGGACGAGTTCGAGGCGCTCGAAACCGATCTCGTCGAAGGCCCAGCGCGCCACGGCGGTCATGGACCGGGGTGCGACGCCCTGCCCGCGGGCGCCGCGCAGCGTCCAGTACGCACATTCCGCCTGGCCGGTGCCGAGCATCAGCGAGCGGAGCGAGATCCGGCCGAGCAGTTCCTCGGCGCCGTCGGACGCGCCGCCCTTCGGGCGGACGACCGCCCAGTGGATACCGGTCTCGGCGTGCCAGGCTTCCTGCCACTGCTCGATCCAGTCGAGGGCCTCGTCCTCGGAGTCGGCCCGTCGCAGGTGCCAGCGCTGGATCACCGGGTCCGAGAAGGCGGCGAACACGGCAGGTGCGTCCGTGTACTCCCACGGTCTCAGGCGCAGACCGCCATCGGCCGTCAGAGCGGGTTGTGCGCCGTCCGCGAGGCGGCCGGACGGGATGTGGGGCGGCACCAGGTAGGGCATGCCGGTCATCGTCCCACCGGTGGCACCGCCCGGCCGTGCAGCCGTGGCCCCGCCACCGGAACGGGCCGCGCCCCCGTACACATGGGTACGGGGGCGCGGCCGGAAGGGTTTCCCGGGTCAGCCGAGGCCGCGGGCGTCCTGCTTGAGAGCCGTGTCCACGGTCAGTGCCGTCGCCACGACGAGGCTGAGCAGCGGCTCGGGCAACTGGTAGTGGATCTGCAGCACATAGTTGTCCGCCGTCGTGAACAGTGTCTTCGCGAGGCCTTCCCAGGTCTTGGTGATCCGGGCGATCTCGGCGTCGTTGTGGTCGACGATCGCGAAGTTCCAGGCGCGCCAGTTCTCCGCCTTGATGGCCCCCGCCTTCTGGCCGTCGACCATGATGGCGAAATTGATCTTGCCAATGGCGTTCTGCTGCACGATCTCGCCGACCGGGCTGCCGTCCGGACGCTGCACGATGACCCGGGACTTGATGAACTTCGCCGGGCGGGTCAGGAGCAGCTGCGGCTGGCCGTACGCGTCACGGATCTCGAGCTTGTGGGTGAGGTACTGGTCGATGCTGGAGACGAACCGCAGCACCTTGCGCAGCGCGCTCTGGCCGACCTGGATGACCGAGCCGATGGTGTTCCCGTGCTGATCGAAGACGCTGTACTCGTTCGTCACCTCGATCAGCTTGGCCTTCTGGTTCACCACCAGCACCTGCTGGTTGAAGAGCGAGGCGCCCCCGGGAACGCCACCCTGCTGAGGCTGCGCCATCTGCTGCTGAGGAGCGGCCTGCTGCTGATACTGAGGGGCCACCCGCTGCTGGGGCACCTGCCCCTGGGCGGGCGCCTGGGGCTGCCCGCCGCCGGCCGGGTTGGTGTGCTCGGTCCACTGGGAGCCGTCCCAGTAGCGCAGCAACTGGGGCGCGCCGTGCGGATCCGGATACCAGCCCGCAGATACGTTCGAGTGCGTTGTCACCGGGGCACAGTATCCCGCCGGTCCGACCACGGAACCCCCGTCCGGCACATCCACAGCCTCCGCATACGCGTCGAAAGCACGACGATGCGGTACGGGCGGGGCTGCAGCCACCCGGGCCGGCGTCGGCCGCGGACCGTACTGGCGTACGGCATCGCATAGGCTCAGCAACGATATGAAGAGCAATCTCCCGACGCTGGGGCCCAAGGCCGACAAGGACACCGTGCGACGGAGCAACCTCAGCCTGGTGCTGCGGGCCGTCCGTGACGAGGGCGACCGCGAGGCGACCAGGGCCGGGGTGGCCGCGCGCGTGGGGCTGACCCGGGCCGCCGTGTCCTCGCTGGTCGAGCAGTTGCTCGAGAGCGGGTTCCTGACCGAGTCCGGCAAGACGTTCAGCGGCCAGGCCGGGCGTCCCGGCACGGCGCTCAAGGTGGCGCGCACCGGCCCAGCCGGGCTCGGCGTGGAGGTCAACATCGACTATGTGTCGGTGTGCGTCGTCGATCTGGCGGGCACCGGACGGGTCCGGCTCACCGAACATCTCGACAACCGGGGCGCACCGCCTGCCGAGGTGCTGGCGCGGGCCGCCGGGATCGCCGCGCGGACCCTGGACTCGGCGGCCGAGCAGGAGTTGTTCCCGGTGGGGGTGGCGCTCGCACTGCCCGGTCTGGTGTCCGGCGGCGCCGTGCGCCAGGCGCCCAACCTGGGCTGGAACCAGGTGCCGGCCGAGGAGCTCTTTGCAGCCTCGCTCGCCGCGCTGCGCCCCGGCCGTGCGCAACTGCCCGTGAGTTCGGAGAACGAGGCCAATCTGGCGGCACTGGCCGAACTCTGGTTCGGCGGACTCGACGAGGTCCGCAGCTTTCTGTACCTCACCGGCGAGATCGGCGTCGGCGGCGCCCTGGTCATCAACGGCGAACTGCTGCGCGGCGCGCACGGGTTCGCCGGCGAGATCGGGCATGTGGTCGTGGACCCGGACGGGCCGGAGTGCCGGTGCGGTTCACACGGCTGTCTGGAGCAGTACGCGGGCCAGGCGGCGCTCCTGCGGGCGGCCGGGATCGAGGAGACCGGCCGCGGCCTCGGGGTGGCCGAGCTGGACCGGCGCACACGGGCCGGCGACGAGCGGGCGGTGGCCGCGGTGGCCGAGGCCGGCCGGATGCTGGGGCGGGTGCTGTCCGGGGCGGTGAATCTGCTCGACCCGGACGCGGTGGTGCTCGGCGGGATCTACCGGGGTCTGATGCCGTGGCTGTCGGTACCCGCCGACGAGGAGCTTACGGACAGGGTGGTGTCCGGGCTCTGGTCGCCGGGCAGCGGGCGGCTGCGCGCCTCGTCGGTCGCGGGCGATGCGGCGCGGGGCGCGGCGGCGCTGGTGATGCAGGACGTGCTGGCCGACCCGGTGGCGTACGCGCCACGGGCGGCCGGCTGAACCCCGAGGGTCGGGCCGGACCGAGGGTGCAGGGGGCTGGACCTGGGAGCGGGGCCGCGGGCGGGTCACCGTCGCCCGTCCGCCGGCCCCGTCCCGCCCCCCGGCGTCAGCGGACCCCGAGCAGATGGTCCAGGGCCAGCTGGTCCAGCGCCTCGAACGCCATGCTGCGCTCCGCCGCCGCTGTCACATCGAACTCCTCGTACGCCGACCGGTCGGCCAGCAGCCCCGCCACGCCGTCCTCGGCGGTGGGCCGGGCGAGCTCGTCGAGGCGGGACGCACGCAGCGCCTCCTGCACGGCCGGGTCGGCGCGGAACGCGGCGGCGCGCTCCTTGAGGATCAGGTAGTTGCGCATGCATCCCGCGGCCGAGGCCCACACACCGTCGTAGCCCTCGGTCCGCGGCGGCTTGAAGTCGAAGTGGCGCGGGCCTTCGTACCCTGCACTCTCCAGCAGGTCGACGAGCCAGAACGCCTGGCGCAGGTCGCCGGCGCCGAACCGGAGGTCCTGGTCGTACTTGATGCCGGACTGGCCGTTGAGGTCGATGTGGAAGAGCTTGCCCGCCCACAGCGCCTGCGCGATGCCGTGCGGGAAGTTCAGCCCGGCCATCTGCTCGTGGCCGACCTCGGGGTTCACGCCGTACAGCTCCGGGCGCTCCAGGCGCTCGATGAACGCGAGGGCGTGACCGACGGTCGGCAGAAGGATGTCGCCGCGGGGCTCGTTCGGCTTCGGCTCGATCGCGAAGCGGAGGTCGTAACCCTGCTCGACGACGTACTCACCGAGGAGGTCGAAAGCCTCCTTCATCCGGTCCAGCGCCACCCGCACGTCCTTCGCGGCGCCCGACTCGGCCCCTTCCCGGCCGCCCCACGCCACATAGGTGGTGGCGCCGAGCTCGACGGCGAGGTCGATGTTGCGGATGACCTTGCGCAGCGCGTACCGACGCACGTCGCGGTCGTTGGCGGTGAACGCGCCGTCCTTGAACACGGGGTGCGTGAACAGGTTCGTCGTCGCCATGGGCACGACCAGGCCGGTCGCATCCAGCGCCTGCCGGAACCGCTTCACGAGGCCTTCACGCTCGGTGTCCGAGGAGCCGAACGGGATCAGGTCGTCGTCGTGGAAGGTCACGCCGTACGCACCCAGCTCCGCGAGACGCTGCACGCTCTCGACCGGGTCGAGCGGCGCACGGGTCGCGTCACCGAACGGGTCGCGGCCCTGCCAGCCCACCGTCCACAGACCGAAAGTGAACCGGTCTCCCGGGGTGGGCGTGAAGCGTTCCGTCATCGTCTGACCACCTTCGGTGCAGCGGGGCCCGCGACGGTCGAGGTGTCATGAACCCCTATTTGTTCAGTGTCATGATTAATGATGCACGGACTCCCCGGGCGGCGTAACCCTTCGTCACGCCCCACATCCGGTAATCGGGGGGCGCCCCTGGCCCGAACCGATGCGATCGCGTAATTTGTTTTCAGCACGATCAAATCGATCACACCCGTGCCCACCAGCACACCAGTGCATCCGCACACCCCGCACACCCGCACCGCGAGAATGAGGTGACCCATGGCGCCGCGCACCGTCGTCATCGGCGTGGACAGCTCCACCCAGTCCACCAAGGCGGCCTTCGTCGACGCCGCCACCGGCCGGCTGCTCGCCGTCGGACGTGCCCCGCACGTCGTCACGGGTGAGGGCGGAGCCCGCGAGAGCGACCCCGAGGTGTGGTGGCAGGCGCTCGGCACCGCCGTCGCCGCCGGCCTGAAGGAGGCCGGCGTGCCGGCCTCGGCCGTCACCGGCATCGCGGTGGCCGGTCAGCAGCACGGCCTGGTCGTGCTCGACCGGGCCGGCCGCCCGCTGCGCCCCGCCCTGCTGTGGAACGACACCCGCTCCGCTCCGCAGGCCGCCGCGCTGACCGAGGCGCTGGGAGGGCCCGACGCGTGGACCGCACGCACCGGATCGGTTCCGGTGGCCGCCATGACCGCATCGAAGTGGCAGTGGCTGCGGGAGAACGAGCCGGAGACGGCCGCCGCGACCGCGGCGATCCGCCTCCCCCACGACTTCCTCACCGAGCGGCTGACCGGCACGGCCGTCACCGACCCCGGCGACGCCTCGGGCACCTGCTGGTACTCCACCGCCACCGGTACGTACGACTCCGAGCTCCTCGAACTGCTGGGCCTGGACGCCGCGTTGCTGCCCGAGGTGGCCACGACCGGTGCGGCCCCGGCCGGTTCACTGACCGAGGAAGCGGCGCAGGCGCTGGGCCTGCCGGCCGGCATCGCCGTGGCGGCGGGCACCGGGGACAACATGAGCGCGGCGGTCGGCCTCGGTCTCGGCGGCGCCGGACTGCTGGACCACCCCGTGCTCAGCCTGGGCACCTCGGGCACCGTCTTCGCCTCCTCGCAGGCCCGGCCCGCGTCGGCGGCGCTCTCCGGTTTCGCCGCGGCGGACGGTACGTACCTCCCGCTGGCCTGCACGCTCAACTGCACGCTCGCCGTGGACAAGGTCGCCGCCCTGCTCGGCCTGGACCGCAACGACGCGGCGCCCGGCGGCCAGACCGTACTGCTCCCCTACCTCGACGGCGAGCGCACCCCCGATCTGCCCACGGCCTCGGGCCTGCTCACCGGGCTCCGCCACGACACCACCCCGCAGCAGATCCTCGGCGCCGCCTACGAAGGCGCGGTCGTCACCGTGCTGCGCGCCCTCGACGAACTGCTGCGGGCCTGCGGACTCGACCCGGCCGACCCCGAGGTCTCCGCCCGGCCGCTGCGTCTGATCGGCGGCGGTGCACAGGGGCACGTCTGGGTGGAGACGGTTCGCCGGCTCTCCGGGCGGCCCGTGATCGTGCCCGGCAGCGGCGAACTGGTGGCGCTGGGCGCGGCCGCGCTCGCCATGGCGGCGGCCACCGGCGAGGACCCGGTCGCGATCGCGACCGCCTGGAACACCGGCGACGACACCCGGCTGCCCGCCGTCGACAGGGACATGGAGACCTGGGAGCGGGTCGTCTCGGTGCTGGAGCGGGCCGCGGAGCCGCTGCTCGGCGGGGGCAAGTAGCCCGGGGAGGGCGCGCGTTCGCCGGATCGGTCCTCCTCCGCCCGCGTTGCGGTCCTGGATCACCGGGCAGGCCCGGCTGCCGGTTTGGGGATGCCATGTGATCTTCACTAGTATCCGGCGATGATCATAAGAAGAAGGCTGACGGTCGGGGTGGGCATCCTGCTTGCCACCCTGGCCGCCGGGCTCGGCACGGCCCTCCCCGCCGCCGCCGATGAATCCCCCACCAAGGCCTCCCCCAAGGTCGAGCTGGTGCTCGACGTCAGCGGCTCCATGCGGACCCGCGACATCGACGGCCAGTCCCGGATGAGCGCGGCGAAGCAGGCGTTCAACGAGGTCCTGGACGCAGTGCCCGAGCAGGTGCAGCTCGGCATCCGCACCCTCGGCGCCGACTACCCGGGCGACGACCGGAAGGTCGGCTGCAAGGACACCAAGCAGCTCTACCCGGTCGGCCCGCTCGACCGCACCGAGGCGAAGACCGCGGTCGCGACCCTGGCCCCGACCGGCTGGACGCCGATCGGCCCCGCCCTGCTGGGCGCGGCCGACGACCTCGAAGGTGGCGACTCCACCCGCCGCATCGTGCTGATCAGTGACGGCGAGGACACCTGCGGGCCGCTCGACCCCTGCGAGGTGGCACGCGACATCGCGGCCCGTGGCATCCACCTCGTCATCGACACGCTGGGCCTGGTGCCGAACGCGAAGATTCGCGAGCAGCTGACCTGTATCGCCGAGGCGACCGGCGGCACGTACACGGCCGTCCAGCACACCGATGAACTCTCCGGCCGCGTGACCCAGTTGGTGGACCGGGCGGCCGAGCCCGTCGTCACCCCGGTGGCGACCGAGGGCGCGGACAGCTGCTCCGCCGCACCGCAGCTCAAGGCGGGTCTCTACACGGACCGCCAGAAGTTCGGCGAACACCGCTGGTACCGGGTGGACGTACTGCCGGGCCAGGAGCTGCGCGCCTCGGTGAGCGTGTCGGCGGACCGCGCCGTCAACAACGACTACGGCGTACTGCTGCGCGCGGTGACCGTGCACGGCCGCGAAATCGTCCGAGGCTCGGAGTCCGGCACCGGTCGCACCGACGCCATCTCGTCCGGCCTGCGCTACCCCAAACCCGAGCAGGACGCCACGGACGGCGAGGACCAGCCGGCCGCCGAGACCGTCTGCCTCCAGCTGAGCAACTCCTTCTCGGCCCCCGCCTCCGTCAAGACCTCGCCGGGCATGCCGGTCGAGCTGACCGTCGACGTGGTGGACGCGCCGGACGACGCCGCCGATGCCGCCGCGTTCGGTCTCGGCCGTGGCTGGTGGCTGCTCGGCGTACTGGTCCTCACCGGACTGGTCGCGGGTCTGCTCTTCGGCTGGATCTCGCGCTGGCGCATCGCTGTATGGAGGACCAACTGATGGTGCGTACAAGACGAGTGCTCGCGGGTGCGCTGCTGACCGGGCTCGCGCTGCTGACGTCGGCGGGGGCGGCCACGGCCGACGATCCGTCGGCGAGCCCGAGCCCGAGCGCGTCCGACGGCAGTTCGGGTCCCACCGAGGCGGGCACCACGTTCCGCACCGCGACGGCGATCCAGCAGAACCAGCGTGCCACCGCCGGGGCGTCCACAGGTGACTACCTGTACTGGGTGTTCCCGGCCGACGCCGGCCAGCGGGCCACCGTGAAGGCGACGGTCACCCTGCCCGAGGACGCCGCCCGGCACGGTGCGTCGACCTGGCAGGTCGATGTGTACGACGGGCTGCGGCGCCGGCAGGCCTGCATGTACGGCCGCCAGACCGTGAAGGCCGCCGCGGACTCGTCCACGGTCGAGCTCTCCTGCGTCCTGCGGACCGTCCGTGCCTGGTCCGAGCCGTGGGCCGACGACCCGCTCCCCGGCAGCTACTACGTACGCCTCACCGTCGTCGATCTCCCGGCGGCCGATCTCGGTCAGCCGGTGCGGACCGAGCTGGAGGTGACGGCCGCCGACAAGGGCGGCGCCCACGACGTCGACGGCACGCTGGGCGAGCCGCTGGTGCCCGGGGCGTCCTCGGTGCAGCAGACGTCGGACGACGCCTCCCCGGGCGACGATGCCACGACCCGGGTGTCGCTCGGCAGCGAGCCGGACGACGGCTGGGCCTCCGGCTGGTGGACGGACCGCTGGATCTGGACCGTCGGCGGTGGCGTCCTCGGCGCGCTCGCTGCCGTGTTCGGCTACTCCCTGACCCGCGGCAACGGCCGTCCGTCCAGGGTCCCGCCGGGCGCCTGACGGCCCTCCCACCCACCGGGCCCGTCCACTGCGCCCTCGTCCCCCGTCGCCGGGGCGGGGGCGCAGTGGCGCATCCGGGCGACGTGGCGCAGCCCGCCGAGCAGATGGGCACGGAATCCGGGATCCCGGTAGGCCTCGCTGCTGTGCCCGAGAGCGGTGTAGAAGACCCGCGCGCCGGCGTGCTCACGCGTCCAGACGAGGGGGTGGTCGGCCCCCATCCCACCGCCTTCGTACGAGGTCTCGTCGGCGCAGGCGAGCACCCGCACGGTGCCCCGCGGATTCTCGCGGAAGTCGTACCACTCATCGGTGAAGTCCCAGGTGGCGCCCAGATGCGCGGTCGCCGGGTGGTCGTGGTCCTCGACGGTCACCGTGCCCGGCTGGAGGGCGGGATGGCGGTCGAACCTGGTGCCGACGAGTTCGCCGTAGAACGGCCAGCCGTACTCCGTGCACGCCGCGGCATGCACCGTTCCTAGCCAGTGCGCATGAGTGAGTCGTGGACCCACTGTTGCGTACTGGGCGCATCCCGAACGGTTTTGGATGCGCTGGGTTCCCGCTTTCGCGTCCCGCTCGGCGACGGCCCTCCAGGGGGCCGGTCCGTGGTGGGTGGGCGGGTTCCCTCACGCCCCCGGGTGCCCGGTTCGGCCTGGGCGGTCCGATGCCCCGCACGATCACTCCGGTCGTGTGGGGGCGGTGCCGTCCGACGCCGGACCGGGTGGCCGAGGGCGCGTCTCCCGATCGCGATACCCGCGGCATCGTGACGGGACATGATGCGGTGTGGGGTGGTCAGTGGTTTCTGCCAGTGCTGGGCACCCCACAGGCTGGTGTAGGCGGGGTCGACCGCGACCACGCTCAGGCCGTGCTCGGCGGCCATCGACACCAGCCGGGCCTTCAGCTTCCCGGTCGGGATACCGGAGATGAGCTGCCGGAATCGCTTGCGGCGGCCGTGCTTCTCACGGGTCTTCTCAGCCGTGAAATCGAGGTCTTCGATCCCGATCGCCGCGACACCGACCCGCACCGCCCAGTTGATCAACCGGGTCAGGGCGTGGCGGATCTGTGCGTCGCGGTGATCGGCGGTCCCGGACAGGTCGTAGCCGAAGCGGTGCGGGTCACCGATCGGGTTGCCGTGCCGATCGAGGCGGTAGGCGGCGAAGTGGTCGGCGTTGGTGTCGACGCCGATCATGCCCCGGGCCCGGGCGGTCTCCAACGGGATGGTCTGCACGACGGGGCGCTGCCAGGAGGCGGTCAGGTACCAGCGTCCGCGCTCCACATCGAGGTGGATGCGGTAGGCCACGGCCCGGTTCGCGGTGATGCGGTCGGCCCACTCCGCACCCCGATGCGCGAACGCGATACGGGCGGTGAGGGTATACCGGCCGTGCCGGGTATTGGCCAGGTGCGCAAGCGGCGCAGGCAGTTTCACCGACACCTCGCCGTTCGGGGTGACGCGGATCGTCTCGTTCCCGAACCGCTTCCCCGACTCACCATCGGCAGCGATGAACCAGCGCTCCGCCTCCCACCGCTCCCGCCACTGCTCCTCGGTGAGACGGGCTTCGGTGAGATGGTGGCGGGTGTTCAGGAGACCTCTACCGCCCCGCACCACCCGCACCCGTCCCGCCTGCCAGTCGGCAACAGCCGCCGTGTGCCGCGCCTCCAGCGCCGCGAGGCGGCGGGACTTGCGGAACCACTCGCCCTTCGACCGGTAACCACCCGCCGTACGCTTGGTGCCCTTCTCCCCGAGCGGGAGGGACAGGCGATGCCGCAACATCTTGATCCCGGCCGCCAGCTTCTGGATGTGCACCGCCTGGCAACGGCGGGCCAACGCCCACTGATCATGCGTAGCCTTCGTGATCGCACCCGCGATCCGCGACGACGACACCCCGGTCAGCTCCCGCTTACGCGCCGCCCACCTGTCCGCACCGTGCCCCAGACCATCCGCACACCGGACCTTGAGATCACCGGACGCCAACGCACCCTGATGCGCACCGACCGCACGCAACACCCCCTCGTCCCGGGCGGTCAGGTGCTTGAGACGATCCCGGACCGCCACCCCGCACGGCCCAGGCACCACGAAGGACACGGCCAACTCCCGCACACCACCCACCACATCCCCCCACCCAGGCCACACCCTTGCCACCCAGCCCAACGAGCCACAGCCACCAAGGTCACCCATTCGGCCCCAGAACCCCCGTTCCCACCCCCGCAAACCCACCCACAGGACTCACTCCCGCTCACCACCACTCACTTCAGCTCAGCAAACCAGCAGCTCGCAACCCCCGGGTACTGATCCTGGACGAGGCGACCTCGGCCCTGGACACCCGCTCGGAGACACTGGTCCAGGAGGCACTCGCCCGGCTGATCCACGGCCGTACGGTCTTCGTCGTCGCCCACAGGCTCTCCACGATCCGGGCGGCGGACCGGATCGTGGCCATGGACGGGGGCCGGATAGCCGAGGTGGGGACCCACGAGGAACTGGTGGGGCGGGGCGGGGTGTACGCGGGGTTGCAGCCGGCGAAGTCCGCGTAGGACATCCGGCACACGCCCGACCGCACACCTGTGACGCAGCACGGTTACCCTCGACAACTCACGTACTCCACAAGGCCGATGGGTTCTGCGATCGATCGGCAGCCGGTGGAGTCCGGCCACGTCGCCGCGTACCGGATCCGGGTACGCCACCAGGGAGCGGAGACCTTTCATGTCCACGGAGACCGGTCCGGCCGTCGATGCCGAGCCGAGCGGCCACGTGCCCGTACCGGGCCCCAGGGGACTGCCGTTCCTCGGGAATCTGCCGCAGTTCGGGAAGAACCCGCTGGCGTTCTTCGAGAAGCTGCGCGGGTACGGGGACATGGTCCGCTGGCGCTTCGGACCCAACTCCTGTGTGTTCATAGCCGATCCGGAGTGCATAGGCGAGCTGCTCACCGAGACGGAACGCACCTTCGACCAGCCGGCGCTGGGCATCGCGTTCCGCACCGTGATGGGCAACGGTGTGGTGGTGGCGCGCGGTCCGGACTGGCGGCGCAAGCGGTCGCTGGTGCAGCCGTCGGTGCGGCCGAAGCAGGTCCGGTCGTACGCGGCGACGATGGCCGGCAGCACGGTGGAGCTGGCGGACACCTGGTCGGACGGTCAGCGCATCGACGTCAAGCGAGAGATGGCCGCGCTGACGCAGAAGATCGCCGTCCGCACCATCTTCGGGGTGGACACCCCGGCGGACGCCGAGGCGATGGGCCGGGCGATGGATGTCGCCCAGCAGGAGATCGGCAAGGAGTTCAGCGGTATCGGCGCGCTGCTCCCCGACTGGGTGCCGACGCCGGGCCGGGCCAGGATCAAGAAGGCCGCAGCGGTCATCGACGCCGAGGTGGGCCGGGTCGTCGCCCGGCACCGCGACGGGGACGACGAGCGTCCCGACCTGCTGAGCCGGCTGCTGACCGCAGTGGACGAGAACGGCGCGCAGCTCACGGACAAGGAGATCCGCGACGAGACCGTCACCCTCTACATCGGCGGTCACGAGACCACCAGCTCCACGCTGGTCTGGGCGTGGTATCTGCTGGCGCGCAATCCGCAGGCACGCGCGGCACTCACCGAGGAGCTGGACCGTGTCCTCGGCGACCGGGAGCCCGAGTTCGACGACTACGCGCGGCTCACCTACGTGCAGTCCGTGGTCAAGGAGACGCTGCGGCTCTACCCCACGATCTGGCTCGTGACCGGGGTCGCCAAGAAGGGGGCCCGGATCGGCGGCGTGGACATGCCGGAGGGCACCCGGGTGTGGAGCAGCCAGTGGGCGACGCACCGCGACGAGCGGTGGTTCCCGGAACCGGAGGCGTTCCGCCCGGAACGCTGGGACGCCGAGAACGGCGACGACATCGCGGAGTACGCCTGGTTCCCGTTCGGTGGCGGCCCGAGGGTCTGCCTCGGCACGCGGTTCGCGATGGTCGAGGCGGTGCTGATCCTGGCGGTGCTGGCACGCCGGTTCGTACTGGAGGTGGACCCGGGCGACGTCAACCCCGTGCCCACGCTGACACTTCAGCCGGACAGGGATGTGCTGGCCACGGTGCGGGCCCGATAGCCCACCGGCGTATGTCCGTATGGCGGAACGGGTGCAGCCGCGATGTGCTGTCGCCCTCCGCCGTACGGCATCCTCGTGCCGAACGATCAGGACCTGACGGCGGAGGATGCGGAACCCGATGACTGAAAACTCCGAGATGGTGGCCTTCGTCCGGGCGCGCCTGGCCGAGGAGGAACAGGTCGCGCGAGCAGCCGGCGGCGAGAGGTGGCGATGCCCGGCCGAGTCGCCGGGCGAGATCCACGACCGGACCGGCGCGATCGCGTTCAGCCTGCGGACGCATGGCTACGACCGTCACATCGCGCTGCAGGATCCCGCGCGCACGCTCCGGCGCATCGAGACGAGCAGGGTCCTCCTGGACGAGTACGAGGAGGTCGCCGCTCTGGACACCGACCGCCCCCACCACGACTTCGCCTCCGGCCGCGCGGTGGGACTCGGCTTCGTCGTACGGCAACTGGCCGCGGAGGATGCCGGGCACCCCGACTACCAGGCGAAATGGCTGCCACGGTTCAGCCGGTGATCGATCACCGATCACCAGGAGTGATCACCGGTCGCCGAAGCGCCCGGTGATCCGGGCGTCGGCCGGTACGCGTCCCGCAGACACCGGCCGACGCGCCCATCCGGGTGCCGGCCGGCGCTCCCAAGGTTCATGGCCCGCACAACGGGCAGGTCGCAACCGGGCGGCAGATACTGATCTGGTCCGTGCCGCACCAGCTCCGGCACGGGACGACCGGCCGCCCAGCCACGACCACAGGCCGTCGAGCACCCGGGAGAAATCCATGCGCCTGCGCCTCGCACCCACCTCCGCGTTCACCGTCCCGGCCGCCGCCGCGACCGCCGTGATGCTGACGGCCACCGGCGCTTCCGCCACGGTCGGTACGGCACACGCCTCGTCGGCCGTCCGGCCCGGTACGTGTCAGGAGAAGGCCCTCGGCGTGACGGCGTCGCCCGGCGAACTGCAGAACGAGGTACGCATCCGCGTCACGAATCAGGGCGATCGCAGCTGTGTCCTGGACAGGACCCCCACGATCACCTTTGCCGGGCTCGACGGCTCCGCCCAGACCGTGCCGCCGGCCCGGAGCGACCGCTACACCCTTGCCCGCGGCGAGCGGGCGTACGCCGCCTTCCGCACCGCGGACCCGGCGAGCAGGGAGGGGCATTTCGTCGGCAGCGTGAGCGTGTCCGCCGATCCGTCGCACTACGGGGTCACCTTCACGGCGGCCTCCGTGGGCATGCCGCAGGGGATCCACGTCTGGGAGCCGGTCACCACGCTCTGGCTGGGGTCGGCGGCCGCCGCCGACTCGGCCCTGGTGGCCTCGCTGGGCTGAGTGCGCCGGCCTCACCGCGCACCCGTCGGACGGGGTGAGGCCGGGTCCGCACAGGCCGCGGACCGCACTTCTCAGACCGCCGCCACCTCGACGGTCCCCGTGCCCTCCCCCGTCGCCCCGGTCTCCTCCGCGATCACACGGTACGGACGGCCGGTACCGTCGGCCGTCACCCGCACCGAGCCCGTGGCACCGTCCCGTACGACCCGGAAGGTCGCCGCAGTGCCGCCGGTCCGGTCGACCACCACGACCGGCGTTCCGGCCGTCGCGGGCGCGGGGCCGAACACCCGCAGCGTCAGCCCGTCCAGCCAGTCGCCGTCCGGGCGCTGGTCGTCCGCACCCCACGGGAGGACCGCGCCTGGGCGGACCAGCAGTGGCAGGCTCTCGAAGCCGTGCGTCTCATGGCGCCAGGCCGGGCCGGTGACCGTCTCGCCGGTCAGGAGGTGGGTCCAGGTGCCCTCGGGGACGTAGTACTCGACCCGGCCGTCCGCCGTGAAGACGGGGGCCACCAGCAGGTCCGGGCCGAGCATGTACTGGCGGTCCAGCATCCGGGTGGTCGGGTCGGCGGGGAACTCCAGCAGCATCGGCCGCATCATCGGGATGCCCGTGCGGTGGGCCTCGGCGGCCACCCCGTACAGGTACGGCATGAGGCGGTGCTTCAGGAGGGTGAACTTCCGGGCCACGTCCACGGCCTCGTCGCCGAATGCCCACGGCACGCGGTACGACACGTTGCCGTGCAGCCGGCTGTGCGAGGAGAGCAGGCCGAAGGCGAGCCACCGCTTGAAGACGGCAGGGTCGGGGGTGCCTTCGAAGCCTCCGATGTCGTGGCTCCAGAATCCGAAGCCGGACAGCGACAGGGACAGGCCACCGCGCAGCGACTCGGCCATCGCGGTGAACGAGGCGAAGCAGTCACCGCCCCAGTGGACGGGGAACTGCTGGCCGCCTGCCGTCGCGGAGCGGGCGAAGAGCACCGCCTCGCCGTGCCCGCGCTCCTTCTCCAGGAGTTCGAAGACGGTCCGGTTGTAGACCTGTGCGTAGTAGTTGTGCATCCGCTCCGGGTCGGAGCCGTCGTGCCAGACGACGTCCGTCGGCACCCGCTCGCCGAAGTCCGTCTTGAAACAGTCGACACCCTGGTCGAGCAGGACGCGCAGTTTGGCTTTGTACCACTCGCGCGCCGCCGGGTTGGTGAAGTCCACGATCGCCATGCCCGGCTGCCACAGGTCCCACTGCCAGATGTCGCCGTTGGGGCGTCGCACCAGATAGCCGTGCTCGGCGCCCTCGGCGAAGAGCGGTGACTTCTGGGCGATGTACGGGTTGATCCACATGCTGATGCGCAGACCGCGTTCCTTGAGCCTGGCCAGCATGCCGACCGGGTCGGGGAAGACGTCCGGGTCCCACTGGAAGTCGGACCACTGGTACTCGCGCATCCAGAAGCAGTCGAAGTGGAAGACCGACAGCGGGATGTCCCGCTCGGCCATGCCGTCGACGAACGACGCGACCGTCTCCTCGTCGTACGACGTACAGAACGACGTGGTCAGCCAGAGCCCGAACGACCAGGCCGGCGGCAGCGCGGGCCGGCCGGTGAGGGCGGTGTAGCGGGCGAGGATGTCCTTCGGTGTCGGGCCGGCGACGATGTAGTACTCCAGCGACTGGTCCTCGACGCTGAACTGCACCTGGCCGACCGACTCCGTGCCGATCTCGAAGGACACCTTGCCGGGGTGGTTGACGAAGACGCCGTAGCCGCGCGAGGAGAGGTAGAACGGGATGTTCTTGTAGGCCTGTTCGCTGCTCGTGCCGCCGTCCGCCTGCCAGATGTCGACGGTCTGGCCGTTCTTGACGAACGGCGTGAACCGCTCGCCCAGCCCGTAGACGTTCTCGCCGACGTCAAGGGCGAGTTGGGCGATCATGTGGTGGGCGCCGTCGGGGGTGGTGGCGAAGGCGGTTCCCTTGCTGTCCACGCCCGTCAGGCGGCGGCCCTCGGTATCGAGGAACGTCATGCCCCACGGCCCGTCACCGTCCATGCGCAACGTCAAGGGGCCGCTGGTCAGTTCGGTGACCGGGCCGTCCCTGCGGGTGCGGGCGGCGGCGGTCGCGGTGTCGAGTCCGGGGAACTCGAAGTCCGGTCCACGGCCGGCCCTGCCGGCGTGATGGGTGGTGCGTACGCCGATGATCCCTTCCGCCGGGGAGAAGCAGTCGACGGTGATGAGAGGGGTGTTGAGGGTGTCGCCGCGCTGCTGGACCTGCTTGACCGCGGCGTAGGCGGTGAACCGGTCGGAGCCGACCCGGAGATCACGGATCTCGGTCGCGTAGCAGGCGCGGACGCCCTCGCGCATCAGCCAGAAGCCGTCGGTGAACTTCATGAGGACTCCTTGCCGGGGACAACTGTTCGGGGACAACGGTCGGGACGGGGGCGGGGCGGAGTCACTCGGTCACTCCTGTGAAGTCGATCCGGGCGAGCCGTACCGTGCCCCGCAGTGTGACGCGCACGTCCTGCACACCGGAGGCGGTCAGCGGGGCCTCGTGGCTGCGGTAGTCGTAGGGCCCGTCGGTCGCGGGGACGGCGACGGCCGCCGTGCGGCCGTCGACCGTGATCTCCACGGAGCCCTCACCCGCGACGGACACCGTGACCGCACGTGTCCCGGCCGCGAAGTCGCAGTGCAGGAAGAGCAGTTCGTTCTCGGGGCCGGTGGCGGTGACGGCGTCGCCGTCCGTCTTCGTACGGTCGACGATCCCGGTGGCCGACTGCTCGTCGTAGTCGGCCGCTTCGAGGCCGCGGTCCAGGACGGGGCGGGGCCCTGACGGCTCGCCGTCGACCGTGACGTCGGCGATGAGTCTGATGTCCGCGGCGGAGGCGCCGGCCTGGACTTCGTACACCCCGGGCTCGACCTTCCACCGGCCGTGCGCCACGTCCCAGTGGCCGAGTTCGCTCACCGGGACCGCGAAGTCGACGCGCTGCCCGGTGCCGGGTGCCAGGTGCAGGCGCCGGTGGCCGACGAGCTGGCGCAGCGGCCGGACGACGGACGGTGCCACGGCGCGTACGTACAGCTGGGCGACCTCGTCGGAGGCGACGGCGCCCGCATTGGTGACGGTCACCGACACCCGCAGCAGGTCGCCGTCGCGCTCGGCCGACAGTCCGGAGTAGGTGAACGCGGTGTACGAGAGTCCGTGGCCGAACGGGTAGAGCGGCGTGCCGTCGTAGTAGAGGTACGTCTGCCGCGAGCCGATGATGTCGTAGTCGAGCAGCCCGGGCAGCTCGGCGTCGGAGGTGTACCAGGTCTGCGGGAGCCGGCCTGCCGGAGAGACGTCACCGGACAGGATCCGGGCGAGCGCGGTCCCGGCAGCCTGTCCGCCGTGCGCGGTCCAGAGCAGGGCGGGGAGTGCGGCCGCCGCGTCGGTGAGTGCGTACGGGTAGGCGGAGGTGACCGCCAGCACGGTGCGCGGGTTGGCCGCGTGCGCGGCGCGCCACAGGCGTTCCTGGTGGGCGGGCAGGTCGAGGGTGGTGCGGTCCTCGGTCTCGCGTCCGTTGATGTGCGGGTCGTTGCCGACGACGACGATCACGGTGTCGGCCGCGGCGGCCGCGCGGGCAACGGCGTCCTCGCCGCGTTCGACGACCTCCCGCTCGAAGACGGTGGCGGCGCCCGCTGATCCGTGGCCGGAAACTTTTTCGTCCGCCGCGGCAACCTTTACGCCGTCGGCGGCAACACACACGTACCCACCCGTTCCGATGTGCACAAGGCGGTGCCCCCCGGCGTGACCTGCCACCTCCTCCCAGCGGAAGGTCTCCTGGACGATCCAGCCGCCGGGCTCGTCCGCGGAGGCGCGTACATAGCCGTCCTCGGCGACCGACAAATAGCGGCCGTCGGGGGCCCGCAGGGTGAGTACGCCGTCGCCCCAGTCGACGAGCGCAAGATCGGACGGGGTGTCGCCGCAGGTCAGCGGCGGAAGGTCGGTGCGGCCGGCCAGCAGCGCCGGGTCGAGGGCGCCACCCGCACCACGGTCGGCGCCGGCGCTCTCGCCGGCCTCGGGAATCCGCAGCCAGCCCGCGGCGCACTTCAGGCGGACCAGGTCGGCGCCCTCCGCGAAGGTGACGCGGTCCGCGCCGAACCGTGCCCGCAGCCCGTCGAGCGGGGTGGACCGGTGGATCAGCGTGCCGCTGTACCAGTCGAGTTTGCAGGAGTCGGCGAGAAGCCCGACGACCGCGATCGTCCCGGGTGCCCCGGGGTCGAGCGGCAGCAGGCCGTCGTTCTTCAGCAGGACGACGGCCTGTTCGGCGGCCTCCTGGGCGAGCGCCCGGTGCTCGGCGGTGTCGAAGGCGACGGCGTCCGCGTACGGGTCGAGCCCGGGGTCGAACTCACCGAGCGAGTAGCGCAGTTCGAGCAGACGGCGAACGGCGGTGTCGATGTCCGCCTCGTCGAGCAGACCCTGTTCCAGCGCGCGCCGGATGCGGCCGGTCATGACGGTGGAGTCCTGGCCGTGGTCGGTGAAACTGTCGACTCCGGCCTTCAGGGCGGCGGCCGTGGCCTGTTCGTGGGTGTCGAAGTAGTGCTCGGAGTCGACCAGGTTGGACGGTGCTCCGGCGTCGGAGCAGACCACGAGCGACCGCTCGGTCCAGCTCCGCAACTGCTGGGACAGGAGCGGGGAGACGTGGTTGGGACGCCCGTTGACCAGGTTGTACGCAGGCATGACTCCGGCCACGGCGCCCGCCTGCACGGCGTCGCGGAACGCCCGCAGGTCGTACTCGTGCAGCACCCGGGGGCGCACCGACGAGGAGGAGATGTCCCGGTCGGTCTCGTTGTTGTGGGCGAGCCAGTGCTTGAGCACGGGGGCGGTACGCCAGTAGTGCGGGTGGTCGCCGCGCAGTCCCCGGGTGTACGCGACCGCAACGGCGGAGGTGAGGGTGGCGTCCTCGGCATACCCTTCCTCGCCGCGCCCCCACAGCGGGTGGCGCAGCAGATTCACGGTCGGGGCCCAGACGTTGAGGCCGACCCGGTCGTCCTTGGCCCGCTTGGCCCGGACCTCGTTGCCGACGGCCTCGCCGACCCGGCGGACCAGTTCGTCGTTCCAGGTCGATCCCAGGCCCACGGCCTGGGGGAAGACGGTCGCGGGGCCCATCCAGGCGACGCCGTGCAGTGCCTCCTGACCGGTGCGGAAGGCGCCGATCCCGAGCCGGTCCACCGCGGGCGCGAACTGGTGCAGCATCGCGATCCGCTCGTCGAGGGTGAGCCGCCGGAGCAGGTCGTCGATACGTCGGGAAAAGGGCAGTTGCGGGTCGCGGAAGGGCTGCGGTTGTTCCGTCACGTGCGGATCCCCTTGGAGAGGTGGGAGGTTTTGCGCTGTTCGGGGCCTGCCGAGGATCCGTCCAGCCCTCGGAAGATCTTTCGAAGCGCTTCGATGCTCCGCGTCGAACCCCGAGGGTGTCAAGGCCGCGCTCGCGCCATTCGCCGCCAACTGGGCTTGATCGACCTGGGAAACGGTTCGGAAACAGGTCGGAGGAATCTGGAAACGGACTCTTGTGCCTCCGGAACCCTTCACTTAATCTCGCTGCAACATCGAAGCGCTTCGACAGAGTTTCGATGGGGCGCCGGTCGCCCTTGATCACCGGGACGGCGACACCCCTTGTCACCGTGTCACCTCCTTGTTGAACCGCTTCACCTCGGCCGGTCCAGGCCGGTGGGGCCGGTCCGTCCGGCTCCGCCGGTCACGCCGGTCCCAGCCAGTAACGCCCCACCTCAGACACAGGAGCCGAACGGCGGTCGCCCGCCGCGTGTCGTCCTGGTGCGCCTCGAAGGGTTGACGCAATGACGCCGAATTCCTCCCCCTCCTCCACCGCCCCGAGCCGGCGAAGCTTCCTGGCTTCCGGCGCAGTTGCCGCGGTCGCCGTGGCCGGCGGGATGCCGCTGCTCGCCGCCTGCGGCGGCGGCTCCGGTTCCGGGAGCAAGGAAGGCACGACGACGGGCAAGGCGCTCAAGAAGGTCCTTCCGGACTACGCCCCGTCGAACCTGGTCCAGCCCGACGTGACGAGCGTCAACGGTTCGAGCCCCGGCTTCACCAAGCTGCCCGACCCGCTGGCCACCTCGGTCAAGTCCGCACCGGGCAAGGGCTCCACGTTCCGGATCATGACCCCGCTGTGGGGGACCGTCCCGAAGAAGAACAACCCGTACTACACGGCCGTGAACAAGGCCGTCGGCGCGACACTGGACTTCGACCCCCAGGACGGCAACACGTACCAGGACAAGATCGGCGCAGTGCTCGCCGGCTCCGACATCCCGGATGTCGTGACCATCCCCGGCTGGAACATGCAGGGCCAGATCCGCAACGCGATCACGGCCAAGTTCGCCGACCTGAGCCCGTATCTGGCGGGTGACGCGATCAAGAAGTACCCGAACCTGGCGAACATCCCGACCGGCGCCTGGCAGTACTCCGTCTTCGGCGGCAAGCTCCGCGGCCTGCCCATGCCGTCGCCCGTCATCGGCAACGCGATCTTCTACCGCAAGGACCTGATCGGCTCCGGAGCCGTCCCTGCGAGCGCCGATGATCTGCTCGCCTTCGGCAAGGAGTACACGGACACGAAGAAGAAGGTCTGGGCCTTCGACGACCTGTGGACCTGCATCCAGAAGATCTTCGGTCTGCTGCCCGACGCCCCGCACTACTGGCAGCTGGAGAACGGCAAACTCGTCCACAAGATCGAGACGCAGGCGTACCGGGAGGCGCTCACCTTCGCCCGCAAGCTCCACGACGGCGGTTATGTCCACCCGGACGCCGAAGCCGGCAAGGACGCCGACTCCAAGATCCGCTTCACCGGCGGACGCGTCCTGATGTACAACGACGGCACCGGCGGCTGGAAGGGCATGGTGACCGAACAGGCGGCCGCCAACCCGAAGTTCGACATGCAGGCGCTCGACTTCTTCAACTTCGACGGCGGAAAGCCGGTCCTGTGGCAGGACGACCCGGCCGGCATCTTCACCTTCCTCAGCAAGGACCTGCCGAAGGCGAAGATCGAGGAGTTCCTCGGCATCGCCGACTTCGCGGCCGCGCCGTACGGCACGAAGGAGTTCATGCTCACCAACTACGGCGTCGAAGACACGCACTACACCATCAAGGACGGGGTGCCCACCTTCACGCCGCAGGGCATCCAGGAGGCCCAGCCCTCCACCTTCCTGTTCCTCGCCTCGCCTCCGCACACCATCGCGTTCCCGGACGAGCCGCAGCTGGTGAAGGACTACGCCGGCTGGATGGCGCGGCAGGCCCCCCACATCAAGAAGCCGCTCTTCTTCGGCATGCAGATCGTCGAACCGCAGCGGTACGCCTCCCTGTACACGCCCTTCGACGACCTGCAGAAGGACATCCGGCGCGGCCGCAAGAAGGTCGGCGACATCGACGCCGCGGTGACGACGTGGAAGAAGAGCGGCGGCGACCAGCTGCGCGACTGGTACCAGGACATTCTCGACAAGAACGGCTCCGGCAACTGAGCGTACGGCGGACACGAACCCGTACGTACGACAGCAAGGCGGCCGCCGGGTACAGGGATCCCCGGCGGCCAGGGCGGAGAGCACGACATGGGGAGCACACGGTGAAGCCACGGGCCACGGTCGCGGCCGAAACGGACCGCGCGGCCGACCGGGCGACGGGTCCGATCGGCGACAGCGGGAGCGGCGACAGCAGGAGCGGGAGCAGCAGCACCCCGGGTGACAGGGGCAGCAGGTCCCCTGCAGCGGGGAGGACTCCGCCTGCGGGCGGCATCACCTGGCGGCAGCGGCTGCGCCGGGACCGCACGCTGATCCTGATGACACTGCCCGCCATCGCCCTGCTGCTGATCTTCAACTACATCCCGCTGCTCGGGAACATCGTGGCCTTCCAGGACTACGACGTGTACGACCTGGGCATCACCGGCAGCCCCTTCGTCGGCATCGACAACTTCACCCGGATCTTCCAGGACTACCGCTTCTGGGAAGTCCTGATCAACACGCTGGTCATCTTCCTGACGCAGCTGCTGCTCTTCTTCCCCATCCCGATCGCCATCGCCCTGCTGCTCAACACGGTCATGAGCGCGCGGGTGCGGGCCTGGGTGCAGGCCGTCGTCTATCTGCCGCACTTCTTCTCCTGGGTGCTCGTCGTCACCGTCTTCCAGCAGATGTTCGGCGGGGCCGGCCTGGTCGCGCAGTGGCTGCGCGAACACGGTCATGAAGGCTTCGACCTCATGACCAATGCGAGCTTCTTCAAGTTCCTGGTCACCGCCCAGGCCGTGTGGAAGGACGCGGGCTGGGGCGTGATCGTCTTCCTCGCCGCGCTCGCGGCCGTCAACACCGACCTGTACGAGGCGGCGGCCGTCGACGGTGCGGGACGCTGGCGCCGCATGTGGCATGTCACGCTGCCCGCGCTGCGCCCGGTCATCGCGCTGCTGCTCGTCCTGAGGGTTGGCAGTGCGCTCAATCTCGACTTCGAACAGATCCTGCTCCAGCGCGACCAGGTCGGTCCGGGTGCCTCCGAAATCCTCGACACCTACATCTGGTGGACGGGCATCAAGACGGGCGACTTCGGCTACGCGGCCGCCGCCGGAATCTTCAAGGGACTCTTCAGCGTCGCCATGGTGCTGGGTGCGAACAAGGTCGCCCACATGCTGGGCGAACAGGGGGTGTACTCCAAGAAATGACGACTCTCCTGGAAACGGACAAGGACAGCGGCCGTACGGAAGAACCCGTCACGGCCCCCGAGGAGTCACCGCTGCAGCGCGCGCTGCGGATCGAACCCCGCCCCGTGTGGGAGGAGGAACCCACCAAGGCGGGCCTCGCGTTCAAGGGCTTCGGTCTCGTCACGATCTGCGCGGTCGTGCTCATCCCCCTGTGGGTGGTGATCGTCACCAGCCTCTCCGACACGAAGACGATCAACGACGCGGGCGGTCTGGTCATCTGGCCGAAGACCGTCACCTTCGTCGCGTACAAGGAACTGCTCGGCGGCGGCACCGTCACCCGGGCCGCTCTGGTGAGCATCGGCCTCACCGTCGTCGGTACGGCGTTCAGCATGGTGATCTCGGTGCTCTGCGCCTACGGGCTGAGCCGGCGGGACTCCTTCGCACACAGCAAGCTGCTGATGACGCTGATGGCGACGATGTTCTTCGGCGCCGGGCTCATCCCCACCTATCTGCTGGTCACGGGCATCGGACTGAGCAACAGCTACTGGTCGATGATCCTGCCCAGCGCGATCAGCGTCTTCAACATCCTGGTGCTGCGCGGCTTCTTCATGGACACCGCGCCCGAACTGATCGACGCGGCCCGGATCGACGGCGCGGGCGAGTGGCGCATCCTGCTGCAGATCGTCATGCCGCTGTCCCGTGCGGTGATCGCGGTGATCTCGCTCTTCTACGCGGTCGGCTACTGGAGCCAGTGGTTCAACGCGATGCTCTACATCCAGGACAGTGAGAAATACCCGCTCCAGATGATCCTGCGCCAGCTCGTGCTCCGGCACCAGGTGCCGCCGGGTGCGATGGGTGCGGCGGTCAGCAGTGGGCAGATCAACAGCCTCGCCGTGCAGATGGCGGTGATGGTGCTGGCGCTGATCCCGGTCGCGGTGCTGTCGCCGTTCGTCCAGAAGCACTTCCAGAAGGGCATGCTCACGGGCGCCGTGAAGGGCTGACCCGCAGCACGCACCCCGCTTCGCACCGCTCTTCCTCTTCCCCTCTCCCCACCGGAAGGTGTCCGCCATGCGCGCTTCGTCCGCGCCCACGCCCAGCCGTCGCACCGTGCTCGCCGGAGCCGCTGTCGCCGCCGCGGCCGTGGCTCTGCCGGTCGCGGCGCCCGCTGCTGCCGCGAACCGGCACAACGCCGAGGGCGCTCAGGCCCACCGGTGGCGCACGGCTGCGATCGGCGGCACCGGCTTCGTCACCGGTCTGCTGTTCCACCCGGCGGTCCGGGGCCTTGCGTACGCCCGTACCGACATCGGCGGCGCCTACCGCTGGGACGACCGGCAGGCCCGATGGATCCCGCTCACCGACCAGGTGGGCTGGGACGACTGGAATCTGCTCGGTGTCGAGGCCCTGGCCGTGGACCCGGCCCACCCCGATCGCCTGTATCTCGCGCTCGGTACGTATGCCCAGTCGTGGGCCGGACCGGGTGCGGTGCTGCGGTCCGAGGACCGGGGGACCACCTGGGCGCGTACGGACCTGACGGTACGGCTCGGGGCGAACGAGGACGGCCGGGGCGCCGGTGAGCGGCTGCTCGTCGACCCGCGCGACAGCGAGCAGCTCTGGCTCGGCACCCGGCACGACGGTCTGCTGCGCTCCACGGACCGGGGTGCCACCTGGGCGGCGGCGGACTTCCCCGCCGCACCGTCGGCGAGCGGGCAGGGCATCACGTTTCTGGTCGCCGCGGGCCGCACGGTGTACGCGGGCTGGGGCGACGGCGGCACCCCCCTCTACCGCACGCATGCCTCCGGCAGCTGGGAGGCGGTGCCCGGTCAGCCGTCCGGCGGCGTCGCGGCGTCGCGAGTGCCGATCCGGGCGGCGTACGACACCAAGGCCCATGCCTTGTATGTCACTTATGCTGACGCGCCAGGACCCAACGGGCAGTCCGACGGCTCGGTGCACCGCCTCGACACGATGACGGACAGCTGGACGGATGTCACTCCGGTGACGCCGGACTCCGGCTCCGGGGACGGCTTCGGGTACGGCGGGGTCGCCGTCGACGCCGGGCGGGCCGGCACGGTGGTCGTCACCACCAACAACCGGTGGTCGCAGATCGACACCGTGTTCCGTTCCACCGACGGCGGCGCCACCTGGACGTCCCTCAAGGACACGGCGGTCCTGGATGTGTCGGAGACGCCGTATCTGCGCTGGGGCGGGGACTCCGCCAAGTTCGGCTGGTGGATCCAGGCCGTCGCCGTCGACCCGTACGACTCGCGGCACATCGTGTTCGGCACCGGCGCCACAATCTTCGGGACCCGCGATCTCGTCCACTGGGCGCCGCAGATCCGCGGCCTGGAGGAGTCCGCGGTGAAGTTCCTGATCGCCCCGCCGACGGGCGGCGTCCGGCTGCTCAGCGGGCTGGGCGACATCGGCGTGATGTACCACGAGTCGCTGACCACGTCCCCGTCCCGCGGCATGGCGTCGAACCCGGTCTTCGGTACGGCCACCGGTCTCGCCCTGGCCGCCCTCAAGCCCTCCTATGTCGTACGGACGGGCTGGCCGTCCGGCTCGGCCGCGGCGGGAGCTTACTCGAACGACGGCGGCAGCAGCTGGCAGCCGTTCGCCACCCAGCCGGACATCGCGGCCTCGGCGCCCGGACCGGTCGCGGTCGCGGCGGACGGAGCCACTCTGCTCTGGTCGCTCATCCACTGGGACGGCACGAAGTATCCGGCGCACCGCTCCACGGACAACGGCGCGACGTGGACCGAGGTGACCACCTTCCCCAAGGGAGGCACACCGGTCGCCGATCCGCTCGACCCGACGCGCTTCTATGTGTACGACACGGACACCGGCGCGGTCTTCCGCTCCACGGACTCCGGCGCGACCTTCACCCGGGGTGCGACTCGACTTCCCTCCGGTGACGTCCAGTTCAAAATCGCCGCCGCGCCCGGACGCAGCGGTGACCTGTGGCTGTCGGCGAAGGACAACGGACTGTTCCGCTCCACGGACGGCGGACTGACCTTCACCGCCGTGCCTGGCTGCCAGGCCTCGCACGCGCTCGGCTTCGGCGCGCCCGCGCCCAGCGCCGGCAAGCACTCCGGCCGCGGGGCACGCGCCTGCTACCCGGCGGTCTTCCAGACCGGACGGGTCTCCGCGACCTTCGACGGGGTGGCGGTGCTGCGCTCGGACGATGCGGGCGTCACCTGGGTCCGGATCAACGACGAAAGCCACCAGTGGGGCTGGACCGGTGAAGTGATCACCGGCGACCCCCGTGTCCACGGCCGGGTCTACCTGGGCACCAACGGCCGCGGCATCCAGTACGCAGACCCGGAATGAGGATCGAGAAGTCCATGCCGTCCCTGCGCGACGCAGCCCGTGGCCGCATTCTCTTCGGCGGCGACTACAACCCCGAGCAGTGGCCCGAGGAAGTATGGGAGGACGACATCCGGCTGATGAAGGACGCCGGGGTCAACTCCGTCACCCTCGGGGTGTTCTCCTGGGCGAAGATCGAACCACGCCCCGGAGCACGGGAGTTCGGCTGGCTGGACCGCCTGATGGATCTGCTCCACACCCATGGCATCGGCGTCGTGCTCGCCACACCGACCGCATCCCCACCGCCGTGGATGGGGGCACAGCACCCGGAGACGCTGCCGCGCGCCGAGGACGGGTCGATCGTCTGGTACGGGTCGCGGCAGCAGTTCTGCGCGAGTTCGCCGGTCTACCGGCGTTACGCGGCGTCCCTCACCGAGGACCTGGCGGCACGGTACGCCGGCCACCCTGCGCTGACCGTGTGGCACATCAACAACGAGTACTGCACGCACTGCTGGTGCGACGCGACCGCCGCGCACTTCCGTGACTGGCTGCGCGACCGCTACGACTCCGTCGACGGGCTCAACGAGGCCTGGGGAACGGCCTTCTGGAGTCAGCGTTACGACACCTGGGCGGAGATCCTGCCGCCGCGCAAGGCGCAGTACATGCACAACCCGGCACAGGTGCTGGACTTCAAGCGGTTCACGTCCGACGCCCTGATGGAGTGCTACGTGGCGGAACGCGACATCGTGGCCCGGCACACCCCCCACATTCCGGTGACGACCAACTTCATGCCGTTGTGGTCGGGTCAGGACGCCTGGGCCTGGTCCGCGCAGGAGGACATCGTCTCGGTCGACGTCTATCCCGACCCGAAGGACCCGCTGGGCGGCCAGTACAACGCGATGCTCGCCGACATGACGCGCTCGCAGGCCGCCGGGCCGTGGATGCTGATGGAACAGGCCGCGGGTGCGGTGAACTGGCGGGGCGTCAACCATCCCAAGCCGGCGGGTCTCAACCGGCTCTGGTCGCTCCAGTCCGTGGCGCGCGGCGCCGATGCCGTCTGCTACTTCCAGTGGCGGCAGTCCCGTCAGGGCGCCGAGAAGTTCCACTCGGGGATGGTCACGCACGCGGGCGAGCACGGCCGCACGTTCCGGGAGATCAAGCAGCTCGGCGCCGAACTCGAAACGATCGGCGCGGCGGTGAGCGGCACGGACGTGCCGGCCGACGTGGCGGTCCTGCACGACTGGGACTCCTGGTGGGCCGGCGCCCAGGAGGGGCGGCCCTCCTCACTCCTCGACTACCCGGAGACGATGCAGAGCTGGCACCGGGCCCTGTGGGAGGCCGGCATCACCACCGGATTCGCCCGCCCCGACGACGACTTGAGCCGTTTCCGGATGGTGGTCGTACCCCAGCTGTATCTGCTGACGGACTCCGCGATCGACAACCTCGTCTCGTATGCACGCGGCGGCGGGACACTGGTCTGCGGCTTCTTCACCGGGGTCGCCGACGCGGACGACCGGATCCGGCCGGGCGGCATGGACGCGCGGCTGCGCACCTTGTTCGGCATCCGCACGCTCCACGAGTGGTGGCCGCTCGACGCGGACATGACCGTGGAGTGCGACGGCTTCCGGGCCACGGTCTGGTCCGAGGAACTGGAGACGGAACCGGGCGCGGAGGTCGTCTCCGCCTACCGGGGCGGCGAGCTGGACGGACTGCCCGCCGTGCTGCGCAAGGACCGCGCGTACTACGTGTCCACGCTCCCCGAGCCGCAGGCCCTGCGTGCCCTGCTCGCCCGTGCGGCGGCCGAGGCCGGGGCGGCGCCGGTGCTGGCCGGACTGCCCGAGGGCGTTGAGGCGGTGCGCCGGGGCGAGCTGCTGTTCCTGCTGCACCACGGCCGTGGCAGCGTCACCGTGCCGGTTCCCGGTGCGTACGTGGACCTGCTGACCGGGAAGAGCGTCGACGGCAGCGTGGAGCTGGGACGCTACGGCGTGGCCGTACTGCGTGGCGCGACACCGTGAGGCGCCGTGCGGCGGCCGATGCCCCGGGCCGTGACGGTACGTGGGAACCACGCCCCGCCGTGCGCTGGGAGGACGCCTTCCTCGGCGGCAACGGCCGGCACGGCGCCATGGTGTACGGGGATCCCGTCGACGACCGGGTCATCGTCAACCACCACACCCTGGTCCGTCCCAACGGCAGCGAGCACGCCCGCCCGCCCGAGCTCGCCGACGGGCTGAAGCAGCTGCAGGATGCCCTGCTGGCCGGGGACACGGCGGCGGCCGAGCGGTTCGGGGCGGATCACCCACTGCTGTGGGTCCAGCCGTTCCACCCGGCGTTCCAGACCCGGGTCCGCCGCACTCCCTACCCCGCCGCTCATCACGCGGGGGCGACCCGCTACCGCCGCACCGTCGACTTCGCCACCGGGGAGGTCCGCGCGTCGTACGAGGACTGGCGCAGCCAGGTCTTCGTCTCGCGGGCCGATGACGTGGTCGTCCAGCGCATCACCGGCTTCGGACCGGCCGCGGAGGTGTCCCTGGACCACGCGCTGGCCGGCGCGCCGCCGAATCTCGCCATCGGCCGCAGCACGGTGCTGACTGCCGACGGTGCCCGGTTGGCACTCCGCGTGGGCTACCCGGACAGCGAGCTCGCCTACACCGGCGTCACGACGGCCCGAGTGGACAGCGGCACGGTGACGGTGTCCGGCGAGGGCATCCGTATCGAGGGGGCACGGAGCCTGCTCCTGCTGACCCGGGTGCGACGCCATGCGGGCGACCTGGACCTCAACGAGGAATGGGCGGCGCTGCCGAACGACGACTTCGCCACGCTGTTCGCCCGGCATCAGCCCCTGCACCGCGCCGCCTACGAGCGCACCACGCTCACCCTGCATGCCGACGCATGCCAACGGGATCTGCCCGGAAGCGAGCTGATCCGGCTCTCCGGAAGCCCCGCATTTCTGGAGCGGCTGTTCGCGGCCGGCCGCTACCATCTGCTCTCCGCCTCCGGGGAGCTCCCACCGCGTCTGACCGGTCTCTGGACCGGCGACTGGGACACCGCCTGGTCCGGCGCGTTCACCACCAACGCCAATCTCAACCTGCAGATCGCATCGGCCGCAGCGGCCGCACTTCCCGAGGTCTCCGAAGCCCATGCCCGTCTGGTCTACGGCCAGTTGGACGACTGGCGGGACAACGCGCGCGCGATCTTCGGCGCCAAGGGGATCGTCGCCCCGTCCCACACCGACGGCGCGTCCGGCCACACCCGCCACTTCCAGCGCGCCTATCCGCTGCATCTGTGGACAGCGGGTGCCGACTGGCTGCTGCAGCCGCTCCTCGAACACGAGGAGACCACCGGCGTCACGGACCCGCGTCTGACCGACGCACTGGTCGAAGCCGCCGAGTTCTACGAGGACTTCCTCATCCGGCACACGCCGGACGGCGCCCTTGCGGTCGTTCCTTCGTACTCACCGGAGAACCGCCCGGCCAACGCGAGCTGGGGCACGGTCAACGCCACCATGGACATCGCGGCAGCCCGTCACGCCCTGACGACAGCCGCCGACCGCTCCCCCGGACACCCCGCCGCCACCGGATGGCGCACCCTCGCCGACCGACTTCCCCGTTTTCTCGTCGGCGAGGACGGGGCCCTCGCCGAATGGTCGTGGCCCGGCCTGCGCGAGACATACGACCACCGCCACCTCAGCCACCTCTATCCGGTGTGGCCACTGACCACGATCAACCCCTACGACACCCCGGAGCTGGCAGACGCCGCACACCGCGCACTCGAACTGCGCGGATCGGAGAACGACTCCGCCCACGGCCATCTGCACCAGGCGCTGATCGCGGCCCGGCTCCGGGACGGCCGGCGGGTCCAGGACGCGCTGGGCGCCGTACTGGCGGGCGACTACTTCCACACCTCACTGATGAGCGCCCACTATCCGTCCCGCAATGTCTACAACGCGGATGCCGCCCATGCGCTGCCCGCGGTCGTCGTCGAGATGCTCGTCCAGTCCGCACCGGACCGACTGGTCCTGCTGCCCGCTCTTCCCGCCGGATATCCGGCGGGCGAACTGTGCGGCGTACGGACCAGGTTCGGGGCCCGTCTGGATCTTTCCTGGTCCGCCGACGGCCACGCCACGGCCGTCCTGCACCCCACCCGCGACGCCCGCGTCGACGTACGCACGGGCGACGGGCTCACGCTCTTCGAATCCGTGACGCGGCGCTCCACCGAACCCCCCACCGAGACCTCCGCCGGAACCCCCGTGGCTCTGCTGGACCTGACGGCCGGCGTGGACCGCACCCTCGCACTGAGACCGCGGTAGCACTTCCCCCCACCCAACCCCCCGCACCATGGAAGGGAAAACCATGGCACGACGCACCCTCAGCAGGTTCGTACTGGCACCCGCGGCCGCGGTGGCCGCCCTGATCGGCTTCGCCGCCGCTCCGGCTCAGGCCGCGATCTGGTCATCCTCGGACCAGTGGGGCAACTACACCACCAGCGACGGCTACACCTTGTACAACAACATCTGGGGTTCCGGCGCGGGCGCCCAGACCATCTGGGTCAACTCCTCCAGCAACTGGGGCGTATGGGCCGACCACCCGCACACGGGTGGCATCAAGTCGTACCCCAACGCCAAGAAGGTCGTCGGCAAGTCCATCACCTCTCTGGCGTCGCTCACCAGCAACTACAACGTCACCGTCCCGTCGGGCGGCGACTACAACACCTCGTACGACATCTGGGACACCGACTACGACTACGAGGTGATGCTCTGGGTCAACTACAACGGTGCAGTCGGCGCGCTCGGTACCTCGCAGGGCACGGTGACGCTGGGCGGTCACACGTGGACCGTCTACAAGGGTGACAACGGGGCCAACCAGGTCTTCTCGTTCCTGCGGACCTCGGACTCCACCTCGGGCACGGTGAACATCCTGCCGATCCTGAAGTGGATCAAGGACACCAAGGGCTGGTGGGGCAACGAGACCATCGGCGACGTCCAGTTCGGCTACGAGATCACCTCGTCGGCCGGCGGCCTGGACTTCATGACGAACGGGTTCAGCGTCTCTTCGAGCTGACCCGCCGAAGGAGTGAGCCGGCCCCGCTCGGGGCCGGCTCGTTCGCGGGGACGGCTCGCCCCAGGGGCGACTCGCTCGCGGGGGACGGCTCGCGCCTGGGACCGGCTCGCTCGCGGTGCGTGCTCAGCCCGCGGCCACCGGCCCGCTGCTCTCCCGTACCGTCAACTCCGGTGCCAGCAGATCGACTTCATCCGCACCGCGACCGTCGAGCTTCGCGACGACCTGCTCGACGGCGCGTCGCCCCATCTCCTGCGCCGGGATGGCCACCGAGGTCAGGCGCACCGAGGCCTGGGAGGCCACCTGTTCGGGACAGACGGCGACGACCGACACGTCCTCGGGCACGGCCCGCCCCTGCTGACGCAGCAGATTGAGCAGCGGCTCGACCGCCGACTCGTTCTGCACGATGAACCCGGTGGTCCCCGGCCGCTCGTCGAAGATCCGGGCCAGCGTCCGCTCCATCGCCGCGTACCCGCCCTCGCAGGGCCGGTGCAGCACCCGCACTCCGGCCTGCTGCGCCTTCGCCCGGACGCCGTCCATCGTTCGCTCGGCAAACCCGGTGTGCCGCTCGTACACCGCGGCCGCCTCACCGATGACCGCGATCTCGCGGTGGCCGAGCCCGGCGAGGTGCTCCACACACAGCGCCCCGGTCGCCTCGAAGTCGAGGTCCACGCAGGTCAGCCCGGCGGTCTCGGCAGGCAGACCGATCAGCACGGCGGCCCGGTCGGTCTCCAGGAGCAGCGGCAGTCGCTCGTCGTGCAACTCCACATCCATCAGGATCATGGCATCGGCGAGCGAACTGCCCGCGATCCGCCGAACGGCCGCCGGGCCTTCCTCACCGGTCAGGAGAAGGACGTCGTAGCCGTGCGTGCGTGCGGTGGTGGCCACCGCGATGGCGATCTCCATCATCACGGGCACATACATGTCGGTGCGCAGCGGCACCATGAGCGCAATGATGTTCGTCCGGCTGCTCGCGAGCGCGCGGGCCCCTGCGTTGGGGTGGTACCCGAGCTGCTGAATACTTCGCTCCACCCGTTCCCGGGTGGACAGGGAGATGGACCGCTTCCCGCTGAGGACGTAGCTCACCGTGCTCGCGGAGACTCCGGCGTGCTGGGCGACCTCGGCAAGGGTGACCATTCGGCTCTCCATCACAGGACGACAGGGGATCGGCGGCGGATCAACAGCGATAAGCGAAGCGCTTCGATTCCGACAGTTCTTGGCTGTGAGGTGTACAGACAGTGCGAGACTAGCCTTCGCTCACAGGGCGTGTCCAGGGTGGTATCGAAGCGCTTCGACAGCCACCCAGGCAGCATCTGACCGGCGGGTCGGGGCCGCCCGCTCCCACGATAGGCCGCCCGCGCCCGCGAGTCGGCGCAGCCGGTGACTTCAGCCCGCTGCGCGGCGACGGTCCCCGGGCCCGACGCCCCGGAACGCGCTCGGGAAGCCCATCACCCCAGCCCCAGGGCTGTTCCGCCGACCGGCCGCCGGCAGGGAGAGATACGTACCGCCGCGCCCGGTCGACCGGGCGCGGCGGGTGTGGGCCGTGCGGTGGAGAAGAACGGTCAGAAGGTGAGGCTCCAGCTGTCGAGGTAGCCGGGGTCGACGGTGAAGATGCCGGGGGTGTTGTCTACGACGCGAAGCTTCCAGGTGCCGTTGGCGGGGACCGCCGACGCGTCGACCGTGTAGGTGGTGTGCAGCTCGCCCTCGCCGGTGTCCCAGTACCAGTTCTTGACCGGGATCTCCGTGCCGTCCTCGCTGACGAGGCTGACCACCTGACCGCCGATCCACGGGTGGTAGAGGTCGACCGTGACCTTGAGGTCGCTGGAGGCATTGCCCTTGCGGCCGCTGACAATGAGAGGTGACTCGATGGTCTTCCAGTTGGGGATGTCGAACCGGGCGGGGTTGACGAAGAAGTCACCGCCGGAGGCCAGGACGGTCCACCCGAATCGCACCGTGCGCTTGACCATCGGGGAGTTCTTGATGGTGACGGCCGCCGTGAAGTCGCCGGCCTTCCTCGGAGTGCCGGTGATCAGGCCCGTTTCGGCGTTGATGGAAAGGCCCTTGGGCAGCCCTTCCGCGGAGTACGTCAGGGGGCCCGGCCGCGAGCTCGTCGCCTCGATCTGGCGGCTGGTCGGCTGGCCGACGGCCGATTTCCGCGTGGAGGGGGCGATCACGGCGATGTGGTTCACGTAGCGGGCGCCGACATTGACGGCCGCCCAGGCGTTGCCGACGGCCTCGTAGGCGTCGCTGGTCTGGCCGAACAGGTCTGCGGCGGCCTGGAGGGTGGCGGTGCGGGCACCCGCGTAGTCGGTGCTGCTGGTCATGTAGAGCGTCAGCGCCCGATACCAGACAGCGGTCGCGTCGCGCTGGCCGAGACCGACGACCGGCAGGCCGTCGTAGGTGGGGCTGTCGTAGGCGATGCCGTTGATGGTCTTCTTCCCGCTGCCCTCGGAGAGGAGGTAGAAGAAGTGGTTGGCCACGCCCGAGCTGAAGTGCGGGTCCAGCTTCCTGGTCTCGGGGGTCCAGTAGTCCTGAGAGGTGCCCTTGACGGAGGCGTCCTTGGAGGGCTGGTCCATGTAGCGCAGCGGCTTGCCGGTGCCGCGCACGTCGGCGAGCTCGCCGATCATGTAGTCGGGGACATCTGCGGAGTTGTTCGCGAAGAATTCAACGGACGTGCCCATGATGTCGCTGGTGGCCTCGTTCAGGCCCCCGGACTCACCGGAGTAGGTGAGGTTCGCGGTGGCGTAGGTGACGCCGTGGCTCATCTCGTGGGCGGCGATGTCGAGTTCGGTGAGCGGCCTGGCGTTGTTCAGGCCGTCGCCGTAGGTCATGCAGAAGCAGCCGTCGTTCCAGAAGGCGTTGGCGTATCCGTCGCCGTAGTGGACGCGGGAGACGGCACCGACGCCGTCGTCGGCTATGCCGTTGCGGCCGAACCGGTCGTGGTAGAAGTCCCAGGTCTGCCGCTGGCCGTAGGCGGCGTCCACGGCCGCGGTCTGCCGATCGGCCGACGTCCCGTCACCCCAGACATCGTCGTCGTCGGTGACCAGGACGCCGTTGCCGCCGACACCGGTCAGGTCGTACGTCTTGTGGCCGCCGCGCTCGGGGTCGGTCAGCTCGTAGAGGCTGCCGTTCTGCACGGTGCCGATCTCCACCTGGCCGCTGTACTGGCCCCGGCCGGTGCCGGTGCGGACCTGCTCGACGCTCTGGAGCTGCTTGCCGGTCGTGGCGTCGGTCACCACGCTCAGGCTGCTCGGGGTTCCGTCCTCCTGCACACCGCTGACGACGGTCTGCCAGGCGAGCGTGGGCTTGCCGCCCCCGAGCCAGACGACCAGCTTCGGCGATCCGTCCGTGGCCGCGTCGTCGGTCTCCTTGGTCTTCGCGGCGGCCAGGGCGGACTTCTTCGCCGTCGCGGCCGTGACGGCGGCCTTGGTCGTCGGCACCGACACCTTGGCGTCCGAGGCCTTGGTGACCGTACGGGCCGCGCCCTGCTCATGGACCACCAGGTCGCCGCCGATGACAGGCAGGCCGGCGTAGGTGCGCTCGTAGCGGGTGTGCACGGTGCCGTCGGCGTCCTTGACGACGTCCTTGGGTACCAGCTCCTCCCGATCGCCCAGTTTCAGCGAACGGGCGGTGGTGGCGCGAGCGTCGGTCGCGGCCTCGAGCAGCTTCCCGCGCTGTGCAGGGGAGAGCGCGACGGACCCGGCACCGGGTCGGGGATCCGCCGCAATCTGCCGTGGCGCTTGATCCGTGCCGACCGGGGCAGAGACGGTGCCCGAGGCGGGGAGGGCCGAAACGATGAGCGCGGCCACGGCGACGGCCGCAGTTGCCGCAACACGCCCATATGTGGAGATTCCACGAGGAGAGGCAAGAGGTTCATAAGGCGACATGGCCTTGTTGTTACGGAAGTTGTTCGGCACTGCTGCAACTCCTTCTGTCCGGACGCGGAGTGACGTCCGGTGAGGATGGGGAACCGGAGACTGGATGTACCCCCGGCGTGAAGGTGTGCGATGCGACGCGGGTGTGGGTCGTCGCACTCGCACCGACGGTGGTCGGGACGGACTGTGCCACCGCCCTCTGCGAGGGCTGCGAATGAGAGGGCCGCGGCCGGCTATCGGCTGAAGCGGCTCGGGCCGCCCCAGGACATCACCGCGCTGTAGGCCTTCCTGCTGTCGGACAAGGCGGTGTCCGACCGCTTGGCTGTGCGGCGAAGACACGGACCCTTGTGACGCTGCGGCGCCGACTCACTTGTTCCGACGAAGGGTCGAACGGGGGTGGCCGTAGGCGGGGAATCCGGCGCCCACCGTAGGTGGTGTCGTTCAGCAGCCGTTCCCGGCGGGGCAGAACCGTGTCACCGGATCGGTGTCGGCGGTCGTGCCGTCGATCCGAACGCCCCGTCGACCGGTGTCCGAGGAGTCGTACAGACGACCCAACCGGTCCGCCTTCCGCGCAACGGTGCGGGGCTGGGCTGTGGCATAAATGTCTCCAACATACCGATATGTCTCGACTAGATCCTGAATATCCGAACAGGTTTCGAAGCACCGTCGCGTCGGCGACTTGTGATCACCCTGTCCGCCGCACAATCCGCCGGGCAAGGAGGTCCGGGGTGCGACTCCGCGCAACTGCGCAGATGTGAACAGGAGCAGACAGGAACGGAACGGTTCGGCACCGGCCTTACAGTGATGTAACGGGCGCGTGATCCCTCCGGCCGACTCCGCCGCGTACGATCGGCCTCGCCGGCACACCGAAAGGGGGACAGCTGTGGTGGTGTCATCGGATTTGCCGTGGGCCGGACCCGATCTGGGCCCCCTTGCCGGCCAGGTACTCGAATGCCTGGTCACGCAGCCGGAGCTGAGCAGCGAGGCGGTTGCCGAAGCGCTCGGGACCACCCCGTCAGCCGTCGAACGCGCCCTACGGGCACTGGAGAACGAGCACGTGGTCATCCGCGTCGGCGACCGGCCCACGCGCTGGAGCACGGGCCCGCCCCGCTCCACCCTCGGTTCGCTGCTGGCTCAGAGGCGACAGGAACTGGCACGGGCGGAGCTGTACATGGAGCGGTTGCACGAGGCATACCGTTCGGCGTCGCACCGTCGGGTCACCTCCGACCTTTTCGAGGTGGTGGAGAGCGCCGAGCAGGTTGGGGTGCGTTACGCGCAGCTGCTCGCGTCCAGTCGGCACGAGGTGCTCCACCTCGCCAAACCTCCGTACGTCACCCGGTCCGCGGGGCTCGAGGGCGCCTCGGTGCCGACCGCCCCCGCAGCTGTTTCGTACGCGCGGACTCCGGAGGTGCCCGTACCCGAGGGAGTGCGGTTGCGGTCGGTGTACGACACCGACGGGATGACCGACACGGTCTCACTGCGTACCGCCCTGAGCGGCACAGCGCGGGGCGGGGAACTGCGGCTGCTGGCCGGGCTCCCGATGAAACTGGTGGTGTTCGACGTGACGACCGGCATCATGCCGCTGCGGCAGGAGGACCCGTCCGCGGGTTCGCTCATCGTGCACTCGGCCACGCTTCTCGAAGCGCTCACCGTGCTCTTCGAGGGCGTCTGGGAACGGGCGACCCCGGTATCGCTGGACAGCGGCCCCGGTCGGCCGCCGATCACTGCGGCGGACCCGGACGGCCGGCCCCCAGGACGGATGCGCGACATCCTCTCCCTGATGTGCGCGGGTCTGACGGACGACGCGATCGCCCGGGTCCTGGGGCTGAGCCGACGGACGATCCAGAAGCACATCAGTGAGACCGCCGAACTCCTCGGTGCGCGAACCCGCTTCCAGATCGCTCTACTGGCACGCGAACGAGGCTGGCTCGGGGACGCCTCGGGCTTGGCGGCGGCCTCCACCGAACGAACGGCAGGGTGACCGGCCTGAGGTCCCTGCGTGTGCAGCGCGACACGCCGTGGCATCCGGACTGCCGGGTACGGCGCCGGAGCATGAGAGTTCGCCGGCGAGGACGAGGCCGCGTAGCGACACCAGTGGGATGCCCTGTCCGCCGACTCGGCAAAGCCCAGTGAGCACCTTCGGCTCTGACGCACCGACCCGCCGGCAGTGAACGGCAGATCGGCCCACCGGTCAGCTCCACGATCCTTGTGTCAGCGTCCCGATCTGCGCACTCGAGGTTCAGCGAGACCAACTCTCCGGCCATCGGCCTTCAGCGAGATTTGCTCAGGCTTCGGTGCGACGGGACACATGTGGGCCGCCCGCCGTCGCCCCGGACGCGGGACGACGGCGGGCGGCCCACACTCTCTCCCCTGTTCAGCCGTTCAGGAGCACAGGGAAGGACTCCAGGTCGTTCTGTGTCATCACCGGCAGCTTGCGGATCTCCTCGTCCGGCACCGCGAGCTGCAGCCCGGGGAAGCGGCCGAACAACGCCGGCAGCGCGACGCCCGCTTCCACGCGCGAGAGCGCGGCACCCGGGCAGATGTGCGGGCCGTGACCGAAGGTCATGTGCCGGATCGGGGCCGGCCGGGTGACGTCGAAGGCGTCGGCGTCCGGCCCGTGCTGCTCGATGTCACGGCCGATGACCCGGTAGGAGATGACCACGCCCTCCCCCTTGGCGATCACGTCGTCGCCGACCTGGATGTCCTCCGTGGCGAACCGCATCAGCAGATGCGTGGTGGGGGTGTCCCAGCGCAGCGTCTCCTCGATCACCGTCTCCCACGGGATCTCGCCGTCGAGCACCTTGCGCAGCTGGTCCGGGTGGGCGAGCAGGGCCCGTACCGCATTGAGGATCAGCCCGATGGTGGTCTCGTGCCCGGCCGCCACCATGGCCTTGAGATTGCCGACCACCTCTTCCTCGGTGAGCGGGTCCCCGCCTTCCTCCGCGAGGATGAGCGCAGTCGTGAGATCGTCCGTCGGCCGCGCCGTCTTCTCCCGGACGAGCTCGGCGTAGAAGACGTCCAACTCGGCGAGCAGCGCCATCCGTTCGTCGTGCGGAGTGAGCATCGAGAAGAAGGCCTTGTACTTCTTCGTCAGCATCGGGTACTCGGCTTCGTCGACGCCCATCAGCATGCCGACCACCCGCATCGGCAGAGGCTGCGCGAACACGGACTTGAGGTCGACCACGCCCTCCTTGCCCTGTTCGGCGAGAGCGTCGAGCAGCTCCTCGGTGAACTTCTCGATGTGCGGACGTATCGCCTCGAGCCGGCGCGGTGTGAGCGCCTGGGAGGTCTTGGTGCGCAGACGCCGGTGTTCCTCACCGTCCACGGTGAACATGGAACGCCCGGCGTCGATCATGCCGATCAGCGGCCAGGCATGGGTCACCACTCCGCTCTGCCAGAGCCCCCACGCGTTGATGTCCTTCACCAGGCGGGGGTCGACGAGGAGTTGGCGCGCCTCGGCATGCCGGGTGACGGTCAGGGCCGGAACGCCGAGCAGCTCGATCCTGGCGAGCGGTCCGGCGTCGCGCAGCCGCGCCGTCTCACCGTCCAGGTCCTGGACCATGGGGTCGATGACGACGGTTTCACCGGCCGTGGCGGCCTGGTGGGCAGCGGCGTGAGGGCACTTCACGAGACGTCTCCTGTCGTACGTACGGGGGTGAAGAGGACGGGGAGTGATTCCATCCCCCGCAGGAAGGCGGACTGCCGCCGCACGAGCGTCTCCACGGGCACGGCCAGGTCGAGATCGGGCAACCGGTCGAGGAGCACCTCGATTCCGGTACGGGCGATGATCTCGGCGATCTCCTGGGCGGGGAACGGGCAGCGGTACTCGCCGTGGCTGAACGCCAGGTGCGCACTGTTGCCGCCCTGGCCGGACGGGTGACCGGTGGAGAGATGCTGCCGCACGTGCGGGTCGGAGTTGGCCGCACCCAGGCCGAGCAGCAGCATGTCCCCGGCCTTGATGTCACGGCCGGCAAGCCGGGTGTCCCGGGCCGCCCAGCGGCCGGCGAGGATCGAGGTCGGACTCTCCTCCCAGAGGACCTCGTTCATCGCTTCGCCTACGCTGTGCCGGCCGCCGGAGAGCGAGTCGGCGAACTGGTCGTCGGTAAGCATCAGCCGCAGGGAGTTGGTGATCCAGTCGGCTGTGGTCAGATGACCGGCAGCCGTGATCGCCATCAGGTCGAGGGCGTACTCCTCGTCGGTGAAAGGCTCGTGGTACGCCATCATCCGCGAGGTCACGTCGTTCCCGGGCGCCGCCCGCTTGGCCGCCACCAGCTGCTGCATGTGCTCCCCGAACCGTGCGTACGCGGTCTGCGCCTCGGGACCGCCGTCGGCCAGGTCCTTCAGCACCCGAGCGATGTCGGCGCCCTCCGCATCGGGGAATCCGACGAGCCGGGAGAGGACCAGCACGGGCAGCGGCTCGGCGAACTCGGCGACCAGGTCGGCCGTTCCGCGCGTGCAGATGTCGTCGATGATCCGGTCGGCCAACTCCTCGCAATGGCGCCGGATCTCGAAGGGGTCCGAGGCCTCGAGGGCGGCCCCCACCATCGCGGCGTGGCGCAGGTGCTCGGCGCCCGCGGTGAAGTAGATCGACGGCATGGGCTGCCCGACCATCGGGAGCAGTGGCCAGTCCGCCGGAATGTGTTCCCACTGGTTCCACAGGCCGACGTCCCGGGGGAACAATTCGCCGTCGCTGGTGACCTGGTGCACTTCCCGGTAGCCGATGATCAGCCAGGCGGGGAACCCGCCCGGCAGTTCGACGGGCACGACGGGTCCGTGATCGCGCCGCATGGTGCGGTAGAGCGCTTGGGGCTCGGTGTGGAACTCGGGGCCGCTGAGGGGCACGGCGGTCGCGCCGTGCCCGACGGGACAGCCACCACCGAGGGGTTCCGCGGGCGCGGCGGGTGAGGGGCGCGTCATCGAGCTGACTCCTTTGGCGGCGGCTACTCGCGTTGTGTTCCCACGGTCAACGCGGCACCACTATAGGGATGTCGGGTGAATCTTCCGGTGCTGATCACGATCATTCTCGTTACTTCTGTGGCCACTGAGACCTGACAACCGATCACGATTGATCACAAGCACGGGCGAACCCCCCAGCGCCGAGCCCACCCGCACGAGACCCGCCCTCACGAGGTGCACCTCGGTACGCACCCCATCGGCCCCGCAACCACCGTTGACATGCACCTGCGTAATGGTGAATCCTCGCGCGAGAAGTTGCTCGATCTGACCCATGTTCAAGCATTTGCAAACATGCGGTGCTTGATACGAAGGGATGCATCCCGTGCGAAGACTTCACCACCGCTCCCGTTGGCCCGCCCTCGCCACAGTGGGCCTCACCACCGCCCTGGCCGCCGCTCTGCTCGGCGCCCCCGCCGAACCCGCCCACGCCGCGACCCCTGCGAGCGCCGTGCTCGACGAGGCCCACAAGAGCGTCACATGGCAGAGCCCCGTCTACCCGAAGGGCACGGTCGGCGGCCCCACCGACTGTCCGCCCGCCGCCGAGGACCCGGACAACAAGGTCTGCGACCGCTTCGACCTCACCGTGTCGACTCCCGACGGCTACTGGGACGACAACCCGGAGGGCGGTGTGCCGATCTCCATCGAGTGGCAGAAGCCCGCCGAGGACTTCGACATGTACATCTACGACTCCGCGGGCAAGCAGGTCGCCTCCAGCGCGGGCACGGCCGACCCCGAGGCCACGGTGATTCCCCGGGCCGACGGGACGTACCACGTGATCGTCGTGCCGTACGACGTCACCGACAACTCCTTCACCGGCAAGGCATATCTCCCGGAGACCACCGACTCGGGGAACCTCACCTCCTTCGGCGGGGGCCACGGCAGCTACTCCATCGAAGCCGGCGGACTCAAGGCGAAGGCCGACTTCCTGACCGGCGGCCAACTGCGCCTTCAGGCCACCCCCTCCGGCGACTTCACCGACCCGGCCGGCTCGGCGATCATCCGCACACAGCCCGCCCTGCAGAAGCACACCAGCACCTTCGACACGGGCGACTACTACGGCATCCGCTCCCCCGACGCAGTACTCCGCGTCTACAAGAAGCCGCTGCGCTTCGGCCTCTACAAGACCGACAACCGCACCCGCATCTGGCAGGAGGACAAGCCCCTGCGCTGGTCCACCGGCGGTATGCGGCAGAGCCTGGAGCGCGGCGCCGACGAGCAGTTCTTCGGCGGCGGCGAACAGAACGGCAGCTTCTCGCACCGCGACAAGACGGTGTACGTCGCCAACAACACCAACTGGAACGAGGGCGGTTACAACAACTCCCAGCCCTTCTACCTCTCCAGCGCCGGCTACGGCGTCTACCGCAACACCTTCGCGCCCGGCGTCTACCACTTCGGTTCCCCGGTCCAGACCGGCCAGCAGGAGCGGCGCCTCGACGCGTACTACTTCATCGGTGACGCGAAAAAGGTGATCGGCAAGTACACCGCCCTCGTCGGCAAGCCGTTCATGCCACCGGTGTACGGCCTCGAACCGGGCGACGCCGACTGCTATCTGCACAACGCCAACCAGGGCGAACGCCACACCCTGGACGCCCTGAAGGTCGCCGACGGCTACACGCAGAACCAGATGCCGCTGGGCTGGATGCTCGTCAACGACGGTTACGGCTGTGGCTACGAGAACCTGTCGGAGACCGCCAAGGGCCTCCAGGACCACAACGCCCAGCTGGGCCTGTGGACCCAGAACGGCCTCGACAAGCTCGCCGACCAGGTGAAGGCGGGCCAACGGGTCGCGAAGCTCGACGTCGCCTGGGTCGGCCAGGGATACGGCATGGCGCTGAACGCCTGCGACTCTGCCAAGGCAGGCATCGAGGACAACAGCGACGCCCGCGGCTTCGTCTGGCTGCCCGTCTCCTGGGCGGGCGCGCAGCGCTGCGGCGTCCTGTGGAGCGGCGACCAGTCGCTGTCCTGGGACTTCGTACGCTGGCAGATCCCGACCTACGCCGGGGCCACCATGTCCGGTATCGCGTACAACACCGGCGACGTCGGCAGCATCTATCGCCACGACGCCAAGATGTACGCCCGCGACCTGCAGGCCAAGTCGTTCCTCCCGGCCCTGATGACGATGGACGGCTGGGCGACGGACCTGACGACCAAGAAGAAGATCAACCAGCAGCCGTGGGTGGACGGCGAGCCGTACACCTCCATCAACCGCAAGTACCTCCAGCTGCGGGAGCGGCTGCTGCCGTATCTCTACACCCTGTCCGCCGAGGCCGCGAAGACCGGCGTGGGCTCGGTACGCCCGCTGTGGCTGGAGTACCCGGACGACCCCGCGACGCTCGGCGCGAACGCCACGTACGAGTACCTGGCGGGTTCCGACTTCCTGGTGGCCCCGGTCTACGAGGACTCCGACACCCGTAACGGCATCTACCTGCCCAAGGGTACCTGGACCGACTACTGGACGGGGAAGACGTACCAGGGCCCGACCACGGTCAACGGCTACCACGCGCCCCTCGACACCCTGCCCCTGTTCGTGAAGGGCGGCTCCATCGTGCCGATGTGGCCGAAGGGCACGACGTCCTGGCAGACCCGGGACCGGAGCGAGCTGGGCTACGACCTGTACCCGCAGGGCACCAGCACGTACACCCTGTACGAGGACGACGGCGTGACCCGGAAGTTCACCGAGGGCGCCTCAGCGACGCAACAGGTACGCGTGCAGGCACCCATCCACGGAAGGGCGAACACCACCATCAAGGTCGGTGCAAGCGTGGGAAGTTACGAAGGGAAGCCGGCAACCCGGGCGTACCGCTTCACCGTGCACGGCAAGGACGCACCGTCACAAGTGGTCATGAACGGAGCCCGGCTCCAGCGCCTTGACTCGGCGGCGGCGTTCGCCTCGGCCGATTCCGGCTGGTACACGGACCCCGCGACCGGGATCACGGAGATCAGGACACCGTCCGTCTCCACGGGGCGCGGCTTCACGGTCGAGCTGCGGAAGTAGCAAGCACGAGGTCAGGGGCTGTCTTCGGACAGCCCCTGACGCGTGTCGGGGAAGTCGAGCCCCCTGGCTCACAAAGAACCAGGGGCAGGAGTTGTTTCGTTGCGGAGCCGTTCAGCAGCGGGAGGCGCGCGCCGGGGCACCGCCCTGGTCCTGCCGAGCGTCGAGACCGGTGGAAACGCTGGACGCCATCTTCCCCCAGCGGTCGCGTCAGTCCCCCGTCGGCGCCGTGGGCCACTTCCGGTCGTGGGCCTCCAGTGCTGCGCGGGCCCCGTGGACCACCTCGCCCTGACGACCCTGGGCCTGCGCCAGCGCCAGGCCGATCGCCAGCCGCACCCGGGGTGCCTCCCCGTGGGCATAAGCAATACCAGAGGCGCCTGGCCAAGGGCTTGCAGTCCTCCCTCAACCGCAGCGGCCGCCGCGCCGTGTGGCGGATGCTCCGCCGTGACAAGTGAGGGGACGACGCGGCCTGACGTCCTGGGGCCAGACATAGGCGTGGGACCTGCCACGGCGGTGTGCGGCAGGTCCCACGGGGTTGCGGCAGGACTCAGGCCGACCAGTCGACGGCCAATCCGACGAATCCGGCCCACGCGTGGGGGGAGACGGTCAGGACCGGTCCGGCGGTGACCTTTGAGTCCCGGATGTGTACGGCTCCGGTGGCGTTGGCCACCTCTAGGCAGTCGCCCCCTTCTGCGCCGCTGTAGCTGCTCTTGAACCAGGCAAATTCCGGAGCTGCGGTCGAAGTCTCTGCGATGTTCATAGCTCTCCCAGCAACTTCTCGACGAATCCCAGGGTCTCGCGCGGAGTGAGAGCCTGGGACCGGATGATCCCATAGCGCGCGGCGGCGAGACGGACCTCTTCGCGATCCGTCAGCAGGCTACTTCGCCCTTGGACCTCCATGTACGTGAGCTGCTCGCCACCCTTGCGCGTGATGACGGTGAATGGGCCGTCCACGCCCGCATTGTCCTCGCGATCCAGTGGCATGACCTGAATCTCGACATTGCGCTTCCGACCGATGAGCAACAGCTGTTCCAACTGCCCTCGCAACACAGCTTTCCCCCCAAGTGGCCTGCGCAGCACAGTCTCTTCGAGCACGAAGCTGAGCAGTGGCGCAGGCCAGCGGTTGAAGATTTCCTGCCGAGCGAGACGGGCTGACACTCGCAGCTCGATCGTCTCCTCGTCCAGCAACGGGCGCCGCATGGCGAGCAATGCCCGCGTGTATTCCTCCGTCTGCAACAGCCCCTTGACGACGTGCGTGTCATAGGCGCACAGCTCGACCGCCTCCGCCTCCAAGCGCGCCATGTCCCGGAAGAAGGCCGGGTACTGCGCCCGCCCCACCTCCTCCTTCAACGCCTTCAGTACGCCCCTGGCATCCAGTACCTCGTCCGCCCGGTCGATGAACCTCGGCGGCGGAATGCGCCTCCCCTGTTCGAAGGACGCGACCGACTGCCCCGCGTAGCCCACGCGCTTCCCGAACTCGGGCCGCTCCAGCCCCGCTCGAATCCGCAGCAGCTTCAACTGCCTCCCGAACGCGGTCACCACGCCCGATCCCGGTTCGTCCTCCGGCCGGGGCCCGGCGCCATCCCGTACGCCCTGCTCGCCCGGCTCGTCCTGTTCCATCGGTTCCGAACGGTCCATCGGCCCCACCACCTCACCGGCCCAACGCCGCGCCCCGAACTTCGCCACGCGGCGCGCCTCGTACACACCGCACGCCGTCGCGTACAACCAACATCCGACGACACGTCACCCCTGGTCACGCTACGCCACCGAGCGTCACCGTGAAGGCATGACGAGCAAGCAACCCCTCCCCGTACGCCTCACCCTCACCGCCCAACCCCTGCTCCCCTGGCACCACTTCACGATGCGCTTCAGTTCCACCCCACGCGGCGCCCGTCTCGCCCGACGCCTGGCCGGGGAACGCCTCGATGCCTGGGGCATCCCTTACGGAAGCGACCCCCACGACGTGCTGACGCTGATCGTGGCGGAGCTCAGCGCGAACGCCGTACGCCACAGACGCGTACCCGGCCGGGACTTCCGCCTACGACTCTCGGCCGAGGGGGCGACCCTGCGCGTGGAGGTCACCGACTCGCGCGGCGAGAGCATCCCGGCCCTGGCCGAACCGTCCAACGGCCGGGATGGACGCCGCGGTCTCCTGCTGGTGGCCGCACTCACCGACCGCTGGGGCTGGTATCCGTGCGTCGATGGACCCGGCAAAGCGGTGTGGGCCGTTCTGGACGTGGGTCAGTCATAGGCGCTGAACAACTCACGCGACCGCCCCGCCCTGCAGGCACGGGCCCCCGCCTCCGTCCGGTTCTGCGTCTCGCTGGTCGGTCACAGCTTGGCCGCCCGCCCGGGCCGGTCCCCGACACTCGCGGACCTCGCAGCCGCTATCGGCGCCCGCTCCTACCTTTGCAGGACCGGCGGCATGACCTACCTCGACATACCGCCATACACCGCGCAGGGCGGTGCCGCGAAGGCCTCCAGGTCTCCTGGGCGCACGAAAGTTGAAGGTTAATGCAACTTGGCTGAATGCCGTGGGGGAGCATTTCTGATGGCCATCTGCATCACCCGGAACGGAAACCTGTGATCCGCCGGGATGGTGTGCGGTGGTCGTGCACCGCCGGTGACCTACCGGCGGTGCACGTCCGTAAGGGAACACGCAATGACACTTCGCGCAAAGAGGGCAAAGAGACCAGTGGGGGCCGGCGCACGCCGTACCGCAGTGGCAGCCGCGGTGGCGCTGGCGCTCGCCAGTGCCGTGACGGGGGCCGGCACCGCTGTTAGTTCCGCTGATGACACGTCCGCGAACAGCCCTATGGTGGACCGGAACTGGCTCCCGGACGCACCGGAAGGCTGGCCGTCGGTGGTGGACTACACCCGTACGCCGGCCGAGACCGTCACTCGCGGCCTGCAGCACTACAGCGAGACCTACGACACTGTGGGCGGCCGCCAGCACATTCAGGTGCTCAAGGCCGACCTCGGCGACCCGAACCTCCGGGTCGGCATGGTCGAGGCCGGCGACACCCTCACCAACCCGGCAGACGAGACCCCGTCATCGATGGCCCACCGCACCCACGCGGTGGCCGGCGTCAACGGCGACTACTTCGAGATCCACGCCAGCGGGCGCCCGCTCGGCGGCATCATCTCCAACGGTCATCTGCTGAAGAGCCCCAAGCCGGGCTTCGCCTCCCAGTTGGGCGTCAAGCCCGACGGCACCATGGTCATGGGCCCGGAAACCTTCTCCGGGACGATCACCGCCGGCTCTGCGATCCGCGCGCTCACCTCGGTGAACACCGTGAACGACATGGCGTCCGGCGGCATCACCGAGGTCACCCCCTATCTCGGCGAGACCCCGGGCCTGTCCAAGCCCTCCACCCTGGTGCTCGGTCACACCACCGACGGCGGATTCGTCGCCGACAGCATGCAGACCGGCATCAGCACCGTGCCGCGGCTCTCGGACGACCAACTCGGTCTGCTCGGCGCCGGCGCCGGCGGGCAGTGGCTGGCCGACAACCTGCACACGGGCGACACGGTGGGCATCACCACCCAACTGGCGCCCGACAACGATGTCACCCAGCTGGTCAGCGGTGTCGACACCCTGGTGAAGGACGGCAAGGTCTACAAGGACCCGACCGGCACCCCGCCGAGCGGCGCCAACCCGGAGACCGCCGTCGGCATCACCCAGGACGGCAAGCACGCCATCGTCGTCGCCGTCGACGGCCACGGCGGCGCCTCCACGGCCTTCGGTGTGACCCGTGACCAGGCCGCGGGCTACATGGTCGCCCACGGCGCCTACACCGCCATGCTCTTCGACGGCGGCGGGTCCACCGGCATGGTCAGCCGCGCCCCCGGCGCCGACCAGGCCGAGGTCGTCAACACACCGTCCGACCTGCCCGGCAACACCGAGCGCCCGGTCGCCAACGGCATCTTCTTCTACTCCACCGCCAAGGAGGCCGGAGCGGCCGACAAGGTCGTGGTAAACGGCGGCAAGACGGTCACCACCGTCGCCAACGGCTCCATCCCGCTCCCGGTGCACTCCGTCGACCGGTTCGCCAACCCGGCAGCCGGCCAGGTCCACGTCCGGATCGTGCCCTCGTCCCTCGCCACGTACGAGGACGGCAAGCTCACCCCGCACCGCACCGGCACGGGCCGGATCATCGCCTTCAACGGCAAGGCGTCCACCTCGGAGAAGCTCGAGGTCGTCAGCAAGCTCGAGTCCCTCACGGTCTCGCCCGACAAGGCCGACCTCGACGGCGGCGCCACCCAGCAGCTCACCCTGTCCGGCACCGTCAAGGACGGCGGCACGGTGCAGATCCCCGCTGAGGCGGCCACCTGGAAGGTCACCCCGGACAGCCTGGGCTCCGTCGACGCGCACGGCCTGTTCACCGCGAACGCCGACAACGGCGGTCTCGCCGAGGTGAGCGCACAGGTCGCGGGCACCACCGGCACCACGTCGATCGCGGTCGGCAGCGTCAGCAAGGTCATCGACCCGATGACCAACCTCGACGTCTGGCGGCTCAGCAACAACACCACCGGCAAGCCCGCCACCCTGACCACCGACCCCGGCGTCGTTCCGCCGGGCTCCGCCGAGTCCGGGTCACTGCGGCTCGACTACTCGATGCCGGCCGGCTCCGGCGTCAAGCAGCTGGTGCTCTCGCCGCGTGTCACCCTGAAGACCGAAACCAACAACGGCCAGGTCCCCACCGCCATCGGCGTGTGGATCAAGGGTGACGGCAACGGCCTCGAGCTCGCCGAGAAGTACATCGGCGTCAACGGCTCGTCGACCACGCTCTACCCGACGTACGTCACCTGGAAGGACTGGCACCTGGCGGTCGCGCAACTGCCGGCGGGCATGCAGTTCCCGCTGACCATCAGCTTCATCGACTTCCTGGCGATCAGCCCGAGCACCGCCTACAGCGGCTCGCTCAACGTCGCGGGCCTGCAGGCGCTGTACTCGCCGCGTCCGGTCACGGCGCCCGAGTACGACGCGATCCCGCAGAACCCGAAGTGGCTGTCCTTCGAGGAGGACTCCGCCGACTTCGCCAAGCGCGGCACCACGATCCTCACCGGTGACGACGCGCACATGCTCGCAAGCGACCCCGGTTCGGTCAGCAGCAACGTGATGGACTCCATCGCCAAGCGGCTGCCCACCCTCACCCCGCAGGCCCGGCCGGACGCCGCCCAGTTCCTCGGCGACATGTCCGACGACGGCAAGCTCGCGGACCTGCAGTACGCCAAGTCCAAAATGGACGCCCTCGGCATCCCCAAGCGCGACATCGTCGGCAACCACGAGATCACCCAGGGCGCCGACTCCGAGAACGGCAACTACAGCGACACCTTCGGTGACACCCACTACGCCTACAACCAGGGCGCGGCACGGCTGATCGTCACCGACAACTCGCACGGCAGCCTGCAGTCCTCGGACCCGTTCCAAAACCCGGAGGGCATCCAGTACCCCTGGCTGATCCAGCAGTTGACGGACACCACCGCCAAGGACGTGCTGGTCATCACCCACATGCCCGCGTACGACCCGCACCCGGCCGCGAACAGCCAGTTCACGGACCGCTGGGAGGCACGGATGTACCTGCGGCTGGTGCAGCGCTACCAGGAGACGCACCCGAAGCAGCACGTGATCATGATGTACGGTCACGCCCGCGGCTTCGCCGAGCAGGTCCTCGACCCCGAGGGCCGGAGCACGACCGTCGGCGAGGGCGGCATCCCGCAGTTCACCTTCGCGGACCTCGGCATGCCGGCCTACGCCCCGGCCGACCAGGGTGGCATCTACCACTTCGGTCTGATCCGGATCGGCGACGACGGTGACCTGCAGTACACCGTCGAGCCGGCTCTGGCGTCGATCTCCGTCAAGGGTCCCAAGGACCCGATCGCCAAGGGCGACCACGTCACCCTGACCGCAACCGGCGAGCAGATCGCCGGCGACAACATCGCACCGCTCACCATCCCGATCGCGGACCCGGCCTCCCACGTCTGGACGTCCAGCAACCCCAAGGTCGCCTCGGTGGACCCCCCCACCGGCACCCTGACCGCCCACCGCCCCGGCACCGTCACCGTCTCGGTGACCTCCGGCGGCATCACGGGCAGCGCCCAGGTCATCGTCCAGTGACCTGACCCATGACGGGGTGCCACGCCGTGGCAGAGCGCTACCTGGCGCTCTGCCACGGCACAGCCCAACAAGGCCGGCCGGCGGGGCGCCTCAGACGGCCGGTCCGAGCACGACAGTTGGCCCGGAACACTCCGTCGGATTTCCGCCAGCACCTCGTGCCCGGCCGCGCCACGATGAATGGCATGACCAGCACCTATCAACCGCGGCCCATCAGCCCCACCGCCCTGAAGGAGCTCCGCGTCCGCGACGACGCCGGGCATCCGATGTACCCGTACGTGGACGAGGAAGGCGGCGCCCCGCTCCGCTGCTGCCTGCGGCTCAGCGTCGTAGATGACCCGGATACCGCCCAGGTCCACGTGCGAGCCGTCGAATACGGCTGCTACCACTTCCGCGTGCACCGTCCCTGACGGGCTCAGGGGCCGGACCCTCGGCCAGGTCGGGGCCCGCCCCTCACGCCTGCGAATGACCGGGGTCTACGACACCACCTTCTCGGTCACGATCCCGCCCTCCCCGACCGTCGGCAGTCTTTCACCAGGCCTCTCCCTCGCCTCCTCCAGGACGCGCTGCGTCACTACGAAGACAAGCTCACCGAGCAGCTCGACGCCGAGCGCCAGAGCGGCCAACTGAGAGCAATGCTCAAGTCCTGTGGATCGGGCTCGGGTTGGTGCGCGAAGGGCCTACCTTCCCGAGTGATCGATTGAAGGTCACCGAGCAGGCCGACGGGTGAAACCAGGACGGTAGTCTCCAGGGTGATGGACGGTTCGGGGGGAGAAGACCAGCGGCCGTGGGACGCCGCGGCCGCGCTGGTGCGGGCCGCACGGACCGGGGACGTGCTGGCGATGGACGAATTGCTGTCCTTGGTGACGCCGTACGTGACCCGGCTGTGCCGGCCGATTGCCGTGTCGGACAGCGAGGACGCCGTCCAGGAGGCGCTGGTGGCGATCTTCCTGGGAGTTCGGGGGCTGCGTGATCCGCAGGCATTCTACGGTTGGGCGCGCACGATCACCGTGCGCGAGGCGGTAAGGGTGGCGCGGCGCACCGCTGTCGAGTGTGCCGTCGACCCGGATGACCTGACCCGCCTGTGCGGCCTCGTCCCTCGTGGTGACGGCGAGCTGTCCGTACAGGTGCGGGACGTGCTGGCGCGGATGCCGGTGCATCACCGCGCGGTGCTCGTACTGCGCGAGCTGGAGGGGCTGGATGAACGAAGTGCCGCCAAGGTGCTGGGCATCGCGCCGGGTACGGTCAAGTCCCGTCTGCATCGTGCCCGTTCGGCGTTCCGGAAGGCGTGGCAGCGATGAGCGTTGACTGCGTGGCGCGGCTGCGGGTGATGGCCGCGGGACTGCATGCCGCGATGTACGCGGAGGAGCGATTGGACCTGCCGTACGACGAGGTGTGGGCGGTCGCCGAGGATCTGGCGGGTGAGCTTCCTCACCTCGTGCCCTTCCTGCGCGAGTTCCGCGTCCCGCCGGGTGACGCCGATCGCAAGCCGGCCCGGGCGGTGGGACCGCTGGGTGTCCACGGCGCTTTCGAGGTGCGGCTGGCTCCTGGCTGGTGCCTGATGCAGTCGCGCCTCGTGGTGGGTGGCATGGCCGCCGCCCCGGAGGGCGACGGCACGCGCTTCGCGATGCTGGGTGCGGCGCGTCCTGCCGTCCTGCGGCCGGTCCAGTCGGTGTACGGCCGGCTGCTCGGGGCCCGCCGCGGGCAGGCATTCGTCCGCAGAGTCGCGCTCCGGGCGGCCGCACGTCACTGAGCTTCGCCCCGTTATGTCACGTGCTGGCGGCGTGCGCTGAACCGCGGGGATGGGCATTCGCTGCGCGACATCACGCGGCGAAGCTCGGTAGCGGCTTCAGCGGCCCGTCCCGAACAGCTCCTTCATAGCCTCGGCCACCGCTTGTGGTGCCTCCCGGGGCAGGAAGTGGCCGGCGCCGGGCACGATGCGCACGGTGAGGTCGTCCGCATGGCCCTCGCCGCCGGCCAGCATGGACGGGGAGATCACGTTGTCCCGCTCACCGCCCAGCAGCACGGTCGGCACAGTGAGCCGGTGCCCGCGCCACGCGCCGCGCAGCAGCGCTGGGATGTCCCGGACGACGTACTGCCAGAACATGGCCTGCCCGGCGTGCGCGCCGACGCGGGTGGCGGCGGTGAACTCGGCCACTTCGCTGACCTGCCAGACCGACCGGTCGGCGACTTGATGGCGCAGCAGGAAGCGGGTGAACGCCGGCCACCGGCGCAGCACGGCTTTGCCGATCACCGGATACTCGATGAAGGCGGTGTACCACTGCCGCCACAGATTCGGCAGGATCGCCCGGTGCCGGGCCCACGGGTGGGCCATGTTGAGCGCCAGGTAGCCGCTGAACCGCTCCGGTGCCCGCATGCACAACCGGAAGCCCACATGGGCACCCCAGTCGTGCCCGACCAGGCCCACCCGGTCAAGGCCAAGAGCGTCCATCAGCGCGAGCATGTCGTCGGACAAGCCCTCGATGTCGTAGCCGCGCCTGGTCTGCTCCGACCAGCCGAAGCCCCGCAGGTCCGGGCAGATCAGCCGGTGTCCGGCAGCCGCCAGGACGGCGACCCGGTGCCAGGCGAACCAGTGCTGCGGGAAACCGTGCAACAGCAGGACCGGCCTGCCGGTTCCGTACTCGGCCACGTGCAATCTGGCGCCGCGCACCTCCACCCATCGGTGCTCCGCCCCTTCGGCAGCCGGGAGCGGTCTGGGGGCAGAAGGTCTGCCCGAGGTCGTGCTCGATGCCATGGAATCGCCTCTCGCCTTCGGCGGGTCTCTTGTGGAACCGCTTCGGCGGGTCAGGAGGAGAGGCCGGGCCGAAACGTTCCCCCGCCTCCTCCGATTTCGCCGCGGCTGCATCGCGTCCGTTCGGTGAGAGATCCCCTTACGAACAATCCTGACTGGACATCAAGAGGCCCTGATGTCCCTTCCGGCCGCATCTCGGCCGAACCTCAGCCTGAACACCCTCAACCGACCCACACACCTGCCCGATGACCTCTGAGGGCGGCCCAAGAGCGGCAGGGCCTGCGCCGAAAGCCCCGGCACGCGGAGCCCGCCCCCTCACGTAGCGCTGCGCTCGCTCGCCTCGCGCAGATCGCGCTCCACGGCCCGGTGGTACGCGGAGTCCGCCTCCCCCGCCCCGGTGCCGGGCCGCCCCACCCGTAGCAGCTCACGCCATCGTTCCTGGCTCCAGTCCGCCGGGGCTGTGGTGCGGATGAATTCCTCCACCAAGGCACGGAAGCGTGCGGGATCGCTGTGGAAGGGGAAGTGGCCGGCGCCCTCGAAGATCTCCAGGCGGCTGCCGGGCATCGCCGCGTGCGCGCCGTACGCGTGCCGGACCGGCACAACGCTGTCGCGCGATCCCCACAGCAGCAGTGTGGGCATGCCCTCCGCCAGATAGCAGCGGTCGAGCATGGTCACCACCTGGCCCCGCCAGTCGACCACCGCCCGCAGGGTGCTGATGAACGCGCTGCGCGACGTGTGGTCGGGGAGGGCGTCCACGAGGTTGAGCAGCTCTGCGGCATCCTGCCCCAGGTCGGTGTCGAGCAGCTTTATCAGCCGGCTGAAGAGGCCGACCTGGCTGCGCATGCCGGGCAGGCGCAGCGAGGACAGCATCAGGTCTGCACCCGGCAGCGACACCGCTCGCAGGACAGGGTTCACCTCGCGCCCCACGCCGCCCGCGCTTACCAGGATCAGGCGGTCGGTGCGCTCGGGGAACTGGTACGCAAACTGCATGGCCACGCCGCCGCCGAATGAGTGACCGACCAGGGTGGCACGCTCGATGCCCAGCACCCCCAGCAAATCACGCATGCCGTTCGCGTATGCCGCCACCGAGTAGTCGGCCCGCGGCTTGTCGGAAGCGCCGTGGCCCAGGAGGTCGGGGGCGATTACCGTGTGGTTGCGGGCCAGATCGGGGATCAGATCCGCCCAGGTCGCGGAGGAGTCGCCGATGCCGTGGATGAGCAGGATCGCCGGTCCGTCCCCGGCAATCCGGTACGCGCGGCGGTAACCGTGCACCACGTGGTGCCGCAGCGGTACTTCCTGTCTGGACACCGAGCGCAGGCGGCTCGCTCGGGGCGGCCTCGCTTCAGGTTCTGGGGCGCCGACCACAGGCTCTTCTCCCGTCTGCTTCTCCCCGCTTCCTCCTCGATCGTAGGAGCTCCGGCGCACAGGGGATTTCCGGGACGTTTCAGGCAGGGCTCCACTGCTCGGAGAATCCGACCGGAAAGCGGAAGGACTCCCGCCGAATCGGCATGGAACCACCTGTCCGCGAATTCCGTTGCCGACGCGCTGGAGAGCGCGGGCCGGCCACAAGGCATGCTTCGAGCCTGTCGCCGGTGCGGGCGGTATCGGCTTCCGTATCATCACGCGGACCCCGTTCTCACTGCTCCACCTGGGCGGCGTCCCGAGCCCGTACGTCCCTCTCCAGCTGGTCGTCGACGCCCTGTGCCGCACCGAACGCCGCGTCGACTGGCTCGTCATGCCACGCCCGGACGAGCCTGAGGTGTCCGTCGACTGCCTCACCGGCCCCGACGGCCGGGTCAGGACGGCCGGGGGACGGACAAAGAACGGACGCCGGCGCGGCTTCACACTCGACCCGTCATCGATCGGTCCGGCCCGCCGCATTGCGGAGGCCTTCGGACTGGATCACCTGACGAACATTCAATTTCCATCTGCATGAGGGGGAACCTGTCCTGCTGTACGTCAACACCCGCCCCGTAGGCGGCCTCCACCAGCTCTCCCGGTGCGGCTTGAACGCCCCCTGGGCGGCCGTGCGAATCGCCCTCGGCGCGGAGCCCGGAAATCTCGAACCACGATTCCTCAGCACGGAGTACGCGGTGGTGGCAGGACCCCGCCCGCTCCAGCCGGTACTGCCGGTGCCACACCAGCGGACCGACTCCCCCGTCCCGGCCCCGGCTCCTCCGCCCATACACACCGCACCGACCGAACCCCAGAACGCCGACGCTGTTCTGCCGATCAGCTGAGAGACGGCCGACGCCGAGCGAGGACTGCGCGTTGACGCCGTGGCCGGTCACGCGCGGTGCCGCCGCCGTATGCGAGGCGGAAGACCATCGAGCAGCGCCGTCCGTTAGGCTCCCCGTGCCTTGATCACTGCTGCACAGAGACCCGCATGACCTTGAATCCGGTACCCGTCGACCGTGAGTCTGCTGCCGGCGTCGTCCTGCTGGCCGGCATTCCCGGGAGCGGGAAGACCACGGTGGCTGCTGCACTCGCCGCGCGACTTCCGGCGTCCGCCCATGTCGAGGTGGACGCCCTCCGGCAGATGATCATCAGCGGTGGCCAGTGGCCCTCGTCGACGCCGAACGCAGAGGCCGACCGGCAGATCTTTCTGCGGGCTCGCCGTGCCTGTCTTCTGGCGGACAGTTTCGTGCGGGCGCGGTTCGTCCCCGTGCTCGATGATGTCGTGGTCCGCCGTGCCCACTTCGACTTCTACCGCACCATGTTGACGGCCGAGCCGCTCCATGTCGTCTTTCTGGCTCCCGGCCCGGCGACTGCATGGCAGCGCAACCAGGCGAGGGACAAGGCGTTGACCACGGACTGGTCGCCCCTGGACAAGGCGATGCGCGCGGAGCTCGGACGGGTGGGGACGTGGATCGACAACTCGGCGCAGACGGTCGAGGAAACGGGTGAGGCAATCCTCGCAGTGACCGGTCTGTCTCCCCGACAACCTCCCGCTGAACCGCTCGCCCCTGTTCTGCGCCCGGTGTGACTCCTCCCGCGAGAAGCCGATCGGCCGCGTCAGCCATGCCGATGCGGTCGGGCACCGGAATTAAGACCCAGGGTGTCGACCTCGTCGGCAGCTCCTCGGGTCCACGGCCATCAAGACCAGCGAGGTCCCTCTCCAACAGTGGTTACAGCGGCGACGAGGCGCTGCAAGTGCTGGACGGGGTCCTGCGGAATGGGGTCGGTCAGGGCGGCTGTTGCCGCAACGGGCTCGTCGGCTTGGAACAGCGCGGCAGCCCGAGTGGACCACGCGGTCGTCGCGGGTCCGCGCACGCTGCGCCCGGGGGCAGTGCCGCAGGAACGGACGGACTCCCCCGCTCCGTCGCCACGGCAGCGACCGCCGCTGTGTCCCCTGAAGTTCCCCCGCGGCATTTCGGCGGGGATACCACAGGGGCTTCCCCCAGGGGATCACTGGGGGAAGCCCCCCAGTGAAGTCGGGGATTAACCCGGTCGCTCGGAGGACGTCCGGTCCATAGGTTCTGGGGTGGAATCGAAACACCGTTCCAGCAGCCTACGGAGGCCCCTCGTGACCGCCCCTTCGCACCCGCAGACGCGCACTCTGCATCCGCTCGTCGCAGCCTTCGTGCGGTTCGTCGTGTGCGGTGGCGGTGTCGGACTGGCGTCCAGCGGGGTACTCGTCCTGCTCAACGACCGGATACCGATGGCCGTTGCCAACGCGCTGGTCACCGTCGCCTCGACGGTCATCGCCACCGAATTGCACGCTCGGGTCTCCTTCCGGAGCGGGCGGAAGGGGTGGGGGGTCCATCTTCAGTCCGGGGTGACCGTCGCCGTGAGCTATGCGTTCACGACGGGGGCGCTGTTCTGCCTGTACGCCGTCCGGCCAGAGCCCTCCTCCCTGGTCGAACAGACGGTCTATCTGTCGGCTTCCGCTCTGGCGGGGATCGGACGGTTCGCGCTACTGCGAGTCGTCGTCTTCGCCGACCGGACCCCCACGCCCGATGCCTCACTCAGCAAGGACGCAGTGGCGATCGCTGCGTGAGGTCGCCGCCTCGGGAATTCGTAAAGTGAGTCGCTGCGCAATGGACTCCCGACCCACGACCTTCGCTGCCCACTCGGCCTCCGCATGCCGTCCGGTGCGGCGGACACCTCCGTATGCGCCTCTTCTGTACGTCGTGATGGCGTGGGCCGTTCCACAGCGGCCGTTTCGGACTGCCGGGGCGGCTTCTTGACGCGCCTACGGCATGTCGTCTGCGCGCCACCCTCCTGGCTTTCCAGCGCAGTTCGGGATCGAGTGCGTACGCAGCCCGCCCTCCAGTGCGCAGCACTGGCAGTTTCCTTGTGCCGCCCGAACCCCGGCACGCGGACGCTGCTCTGCCGATCAGCCGAGAGACGGCCGGCGCCGACGGAGTCTGCGCGTCGACGTCGTGGCCGGTCCGCCTCCCCGACAACCTCGTTCTGAACCTGTTCGGCGTTCCGCGTGAGTCCTTCCGCGGAAGCCGATCGGCCGCGTCAGCCGTGCCGATGCGGTAGCACACCGGATGTTCGGAGCCATGCGATGCCGAAGCAGATGAAGCCGACGCGGACGAGTACGGAGCGAACCACCGCGCCTCACTCTCATCAGCCCGGCAAGATCACCATCCGCCACCGCACCCCTCCGCGATCCAGCCCCTCTGGCTGCCACGACGATCGCAAACCAGTCACGGAAAGTGACATTGCCTCGTCAATCGACTGCACTAGGGGTGTGAATAGTCAGATATAAGGAGTATGTCGTAGTCACTTTCAGTGCTGACGGACAGCTACGGTGGCGGGCGTCGCGCCGACCGGGCATCGGCGCATACCTGGCCCTCCCGCCAGGTACATGTCTGGCCCTTCGACTACCCGAAAGGAAAGAGCGTGAACGCTCGCTTTGGCGTGAGCCGGGGAAAGGCGCTTACCGTCGCAGCACTGGCCGCGATCGTCGCCTCGACCATCTCAGGATCGGCGTCTGCTCTCGTGGACGGAACCCCAGCACGCTCGGAACACTGGGGCGTGATCGCCCGTAACACGATCGGCTCACCCGTCGCCGACCTGCGGGACGGCCCGTACGGCTCGTTCGGCGTGACGGGGTCCGATGCCAGACCCCCGTATGGACAGGGCAGCCTTGGGATCGAGGTGGCGGGTCCGTCCACCCCAACCGCCACTGACGCCGAGAAAGTCGATTTCGGCAACGAGGTCGACTTCTACGGCGATCCGGTACTGGGTCTGACGAAGCTCGGCTTCCGCGTCTTCCAAACCGGTGAGAACCAAAGCCCCGGGGCGGACAACCTGCCGGCCATCAGGTTCGAGATCGATCCGAATGTGACCTCGAACCCGAGCAACTACGCGTCGCTTGTGTGGGTGCCGGCTGCGCTCACGGCGACAAACAAATGGAGCCCGTACATCGATGCCACCTCAACCGGCCGCTGGTTCCTTACGGGCGCCTGGGGCGCCTGCGACCAGAGCCACCCCGCGTGCACCTTCGCGGATGTGAAGAACTTCCTCAACGACGGCGGCCAGGCACCGACCATCTATACCGTCGCGGTGGGCAAGGGTCGCGACCACGCGTGGGTCGGCGCGGTCGACGGTCTCCGGATCAACAATTACGTCTACGACTTCGAGGCCGACGGAGTCAAGCCTCGTCGCGTCCTCTGACGCGAGCCGGCCAAGCCTTGATCCACTGACCAGCGCCTGGTGGACAGGGTCTCGAGAAACGAGGAAGTGCCTTGCCACCTGCGCGGACGGGAGTTCTTCGGGCTTCCGGCAACGCGCAATCGGCAAGGCACTTCCGAGAGGCACGTTTTGCCTGCGCGGGCGGGGATATCCGCCGCGGTCGATGACGCGCATTCGATCGCGTATGCCGGACCGGTCCAGTGATGCGGCCGGCCGAGCTACGCGGGCTTTCGCACCCGGTGGCCGGGAGAGGGTGCGCGCCAAGGGTTGGTTCGTTGGTACGCCTACGGCAAGAGTTCCGGCATCCAGTGTCTACCCATGAGTAACTGCCGCTGATTTGATGTGTGTTGCCTGTTCCACCCCCACATCAGCAGAAGCAGGAGACCCCGTGCCGCCCACCGCGCTCCGTCGCACCCCCGGCGTGACTCTCACCGCCGCGCTCGTCGCCGTCACACTGTCCGCATACGCTCCTCAGGCATCGGCGGCCGACACCCCGTCGCTGCGGGTTCTGACGTACAACACATTCTTGATGAGCAAGACGCTCTACCCGAATTGGGGGCAGGGCCACCGGGCGGCGGAGATACCGAAGGCATCCTTCTTCCAGGACAATGACGTCGTGGTGCTCCAGGAGGCGTTCGACAACTCGGCCTCCGATGCGCTGGCACAGAACGCGTCCGCTCAATACCCGTACCGAACACCGGTGGTGGGCAGGAGCAGGAGCGGCTGGGACGCCACGGGGGGTGCCTACTCGGCTGTCACTCCGGAAGACGGTGGTGTCACCGTACTGAGCAAGTGGCCGATCGTCCGTAAGGAACAGTTCATCTACAAGGACGCCTGCGGCAGCGACTGGTGGTCCAACAAGGGCTTCGTCTATGCCGAACTGAACGTCAACGGCACCATGGTGCACGTGGTGGGCACCCACGCACAGTCGACCGACTCCGGATGCGGTTCGGGTGAGGCGGCGCAGATACGAAGTCGGCAGTTCAAGCAGATCGACGCCTTCCTCGACGCCAAGAACATTCCCGCGTCCGAACAGGTCATCGTGGCAGGCGACATGAACGTCGGCTCCCGCTCCCCCGAGTACGCCTCGATGCTCGCCGATGCGGGACTGACCGGAGCCGATGTCCGCACCGGGCACCCGTACTCCTTCGACACCCGGGACAACTCGATCGCGTCCTACCGCTACCCCGACGATCCCCGTGAGGACCTCGACTACGTCCTTCACCGCGTCGGGCACGCACAGCCTGCCGGATGGACGAACGAGGTGGTCAAGGAGCAGAGCGCGCCCTGGACCGTCTCCAGCTGGGGCACGGACTACACGTACACGAACCTCTCCGACCACTACCCGCTGATCGGTTCCGCCGGACCCTGACCAGCGAGAAGTCGACCCTTCGAAGCCGAACAGCCTGCCGCGCAGGTCACAGGGGAGCCGGACGTGGACCGTCTCGGTGCGCGGGTGACGGGGCCGCCGGCCCGGACCGGCGGCCCGCAGCGGCGCCACCGTCACCGCCGCCGCCTACCGCCCTTGCCCCCTCCGCCTCGCCGACGCCGCTCATGGCCGCGGCCGAGACGCACAGCCGGCTGCCGGCGGGCCTGCTCGGCGACCGCCTTCAGGTCCGCCAGGCCCGACCGGTCGGGGTGACCGGATGCGAGAGCGGCCTCAAGTGCCTCACGGGCAGAGAGTCCCTGGCCTCCCAGAATGTCGAGAAAGCCCTCGGGGCCCGCTGACTCCAGGAGCTGGAGCAGACTCTCGGCGACCATGACGAGGCTCTCGGGCTCATTGAGGTCCTCGGCACCGAGGACCTCCCGACGCACCAGGATGCTCAGGGCAGTGGGGCCGAGGAGCGGGTCGCCGCGCAGGCCGCGCAGCAGGGCCTCGCCGCCCGGGTACGCGTCGACCAGTGTGTCCAGCAGGGCTTCGGCGCGGGTACGGAACGGGGTCGCACGCACCGCGTCGGTCAGCTTCTCCAGCGCCTCGGCCGGGCTCGCCTGGGCGGCGATCCAGGCAGCGAGTTCGGTGCGGGCGGCGTCCGGGTCGTAGTGCTCGGCGATGACGCCGAGGAGTCCGGCGGCGGGGGCGTGGGCGAGTTCACCGACGCGCGGGGCATCACGCCCCTCGGCGAGCAGCCGACGGCGTACGGAGTCGTGGCCGAGGGCGGTGAGACGGATCAACTCGACGGGTCCGTCGGTCAGTTCCGCCCGCCGCTCCTTGCTCCGCTCTTCGGCATCCTCGCTCTCCCCGTGTCCACCGGCGACTACGCCGAAGAGCTCGGCGAGCTCCGGCGGCATCCCGGCGGGCGGCAGCACGGCCTCCTCGAGCGGTATGTCGAGGAAGACCGGGTCGGCCATACCCTCGTGCCGCTTGATCGCGCCCAGGTCCTCCAGCACGTCCAGTGCGGTGCGCAGATCACGGTCCGCATGTCCGAGTTCCCTCTGCCAGGCGTAGCGCCCGGTCAGGTCGTTCTCGGCGCGGTAGCACAGGTGCATCGAGTCGCGCAGCCGGGGCCAGGGCATGGCGTGCGACAGGCTGTAGAGGGTGTTGAGGACATCCGGGACGGCGTCCTCGAAGCTGTCGAAGAGCATCGACTCGACATGTCGGCCGCTGCGGGTGCCCAGGAGTGGCACCCGCAGTTCGGGGAAGGTCTCGAAGGCGCGCCGCCACAGCGCGAGCGGGTCCTTCAACAGGGGCTGCGCCTTGGCGACCGCGTACAGCCGCCCCTTGACCACCCGTACCAGCCGGGCCTTCTTCGCCCATTCGACCGCAAGCCCCAGCCGCGGCAACTGCGTCGACGAGCGCACCGTATCCACCGCGTCGCCTGTCCCCAGCTCGGCGACGAGGGCTCGCGCGTCCGCCATTCGCAGGTTGCCTGTCGCGGTGAGCGCGCGCCCCTCAGGGCCCGCCCAGTCGGCGATCCCTCGCAGCCACCGCAGCGCGCGGGACGTCTCGGCACGTGCCCGCAGCTCCTTCTCCGCGGGCAGCAGGACCGGCAGCTGCGGTTCGGCGCGTGCTACTTCTGCCGGGCCGCGCGTGAGGTGGTTGCGCAGCACCTCGTCCAGTACGTCCTGGTCGTACGGCACCTCGCCTTGCTGAGCCTGCTCCACGAAGCTTTCAAGCGCTGCCGGATCCTGGACATCGACCCCCTGCTCGGCTGCGGTGACCGCCCAGAACTTCGCCATTCCCCAGCGGCCGCGGTCAGCCATGGCGGGGGCGTACTTCGGTGTGAGGGTCTCGATCGCAGCAAGGTTGTCGGCCGACGAGGCCCCGCGCGGGTCGCTGAGGCCCATCGCGTCGAGGTAGCGCAGCAGGGCTGCGAGCGTGCCGGGCGCATCCGCCGGGTCCTCGCCGGGCAGCACCGTGACCGTGCGCGGCAGCCAGTCCAGCAGATACTCCTCGACATGCCGGGGCTCCCACAGCCCCAGCCGCCCGTCGCAGGTACCTCGGTGGCGATAATCGAGCGCCGTCTCGACGAAGAACGGGTCCACGCTCTCGCCCCGCTCGCGGGCCCACTGACCCATCCGGCGGATCAGCAGCGAACGCGCTGCCTCGTATTCCTCGGTCTCTTCGGGCGCGAAGAACATCCTCATCAAACCGGCCCTGCCTGTCCTGTCGTACGGCCGCCGTCCCCAGCATGCCGGCGGCCCTCGGGCCCGGTGGAGATCGCGGTTCCGCGGGACCAGGCGGTCACTATTGAACCGTAACCGTTCCGCCGACGGCAGCAGAGGCTGAAGTTGTGGGACGAGATGATTCTGTCGCTGGTGGCAACGGTCCTCGTCGGGTTCAGGGGTGCTGTGAAAAGTGCCGGAAAGCGGGAGCGAGGGCTTGGCCCCGGGTGATGTCGTACCGCTACCCCGACGACCCCCGCGAGGACCTCGACTACGTCCTCCACCGCGCCGGGCACGCGAAGCCGGCCGGTTGGACGAACAAGGTGGTCTAGCAGCAGAGCGTGCCCTGGACCGTCGCCGGCTGGACGGACTACACGTACACGAATCGCTCCGACCATTACCCGCTGGTCGGTTTCGCGTGCCGGTCATGGCCGCTCGTTGATGACGGCGGACGTGACAGTGGCTCGCCGTGGATGGCGAGCCTGTCGTCCCTCGTGGCCACCGCCCGGTGGCCCTCAGGTGTGCCGTCTCGACCGCAGCCATGGTGCGGGGGTGCGCCCGGGGGTCGGGGCGTGCCGTTGGTGACTGCGGGATCGGCTGTCGTGGGCAGGCCGGTCGCGTGGGACGCGGCCTGCGGTGGTTCTCGTCCGGTCGGCCCGATTCGGGGGCTTGCTGACCGGGGTGGTGCGTCGGGCCGGATCAGTAGGCCGAGTTGACGTTGTCGATCGAGCCGTAGCGGTGCGCGGCGTAGTTCGCGGAGGCGGTGATGTTGGCGACCGGGTCGTAGATGTTCTGCGAGGTGCCGGGGACGTGGTACGCCTTGAAGGTGGGGTCGATGACCTGCATCAGGCCCTTGGAGGGGATGCCCTTCATGGCGTTGGAGTCCCAGTTGTTGATGGCCTGGGGGTTGCCGGAGGACTCGCGCATCAGGTTCTTGTGGATGCCCTCGTAGGTGGCCGGGATGCCCTGCTTGTGCAGGATCTCCAGCGACTGCTTGATCCAGGTGTCGACGTTGCCGCCGGACGGGGCGGGGGTGGCGGCCGAGGCGGCCGGGGCGCTGACGACGGTGCCGGCCATCACGGCGGCGCCGGCGGCGAGCATGCCCAGCGAGATCTTCTTCGTCTTGGTCATGCGGGCGAACTTCTTCGGCATCGCGGCGAACTGCACGTGGTAATTCCTGTTCTGTCGGGGGGTGATGCCAAGAATTGTTAATCACGAAGGAATGCCGGGTCAATGACCCCCTCTTACTATGGGAATTAGTATCGGGTGTCTGAAATGATCCGGGGACGCTGAAGAGGGCGGGGAACGGGGCCCTCGTGTCTACTATTCGGCTTCATAGTGACGCGGGCCATATGGCTCACCCCACACACCAAATACCCCAAAACGGCACAAGAGTGACGCAGGTCATGTGACCTGTGTCATATGGAAGGCACCTAATTCACTCACCGTAATACGGGGAAAGCATTGCGTATTGATGCAGGGTGGCAGATTATGAGCGCGCGTCCACAAGGAATCCCGCACGGTGTGCGCCCGGTCCACCAATAACACGCAACCCCAAAATGGGCGCGCGCCGCCGTCGGCACAGCAGGGCTGATTCTGCACCGCATGACCGCTTGAATGGGCAGGCCGCGGGCAAGCCCACAACGTGCGCGGCTGGGCAGGCCCCGACCCGGGTGGCCAAGTGGCGCTGGAGGAAGTTCAGCGATCGCCGGGAAGCCGGATCCCGGCAGAGCAGGGAGACCGGACCGGCTGGGCAAGGCTGCGACCGACGACCGTCCTACGGCACGCAGGCCGCGGCAAGGCCACGGCGCACGAAGATGATCTTGGTGAATCGACCGACTATGCCGTCGTACGCCTGCGAATCGCTTCCTTGTCCTCTTCGGGCAGCGCGTCGGCGACCAGCAGCCCCGGCAGGAGTTCCGGTTCGCGTGTCATCGCGCGGAAGGCGAGGGCGACGGTCACATCATGGTCGGGCCGGTGCATGATCTCGACCGGGTCGCCGGCGCGAATGGTGCCCGGCTCGATGACCCGCAGATACGCGCCCGGCAACGCGGCCTGCGTGAACCTCTTGATCCAGCCGTCGCGCTCCAGCCACCCCTGGAACGTCGCGCAGGGGATCCGGGCACACGACACCTCGAGGACGACCTCCGGTCCGATGCGCCACCGCTCACCGATGAGCGCACCGTTGACGTCGAGGCCGGCGGTCGTGAGGTTCTCCCCGAAGACACCGTTGGCCAGCGGCCTGCCCAGCTCGGTCTCCCAGCCGTCGAGGTCCTCACGGGCGTAGGCGTAGACGGCCTGGTCGGAACCACCGTGGTGCTTCACGTCATAGACACGGTCACCCGCGAGGCCGACCGCACCGGTGCCCTTGGGGCCCGGGGCAGTGACGGCGACCGGACCGCGAACAGGCCGCTTGTCGATCCCTGTCGCGCTGAGCCCCTTCCACGGATTGGATCGGGGCTTGCCCACATTGACGGAGAGCAGCTTCATGCGGGCGATAGTACGGTCCACAACGCGCGGCGGCAGACCCATTTTCTCGTCAACCCTTTGGGGTCGATCAGCTACTTTCTGTATGCACACCGTGACCAACTGTTGCCAAGAGGCGCGCGACCAGAGGGTTTTGGTCGTTCTTGCGCCATGCGACGGCGACGCGCGTGCGGGCGTCGCCGGGCTCGATTCCGCGGAAGGCGACGCCTTTGAGGCGGATGCGCCGGATACTCGCCGGGGCCAGTGACACACCCAGGCCGGTCTCGACCACGGCGCAGACGGTCTGCCATTCCACCGCTCGCTGGGTCACATGGGGCGTGAAGCCTGCCTCGGCGCACAGGCCGGTGATCCGGTCGTGCAACTGCGGGCCGACCTCCCGGGGCAGCAGCACAAAGGGTGAGTCCGCCAACTGGCCAAGTGGGACGGTCCGTTGGGCGGCAAGGGGGTGTTCGGCCGGCAGGACCGCCACGAAGGGCTCGGACAGCACGGTCTTGAAGGCGAGCTCCGTTTCATCGGCGGAGGGCTCGCGCAGCAGGCCGATGTCGATGGTGCCGTCGTGCAGGGCAGCGACCTGCGGCGCACTGGTCATCTCGTGGATGTCCAGATGCACATCGGGGTACCGGTCCCGGAAGGTGCGCAGCATGCCGGGCAGCACGGTCAGGGCGAGGGAGGCGGCGAAGCCGATCCGCAGACGGCCGGCCCGGCCGCTGCCGACAGCCCGGGCCGCGCTCAGGCCGTCGGCGAGGTCGGTGAGGGCCCGCCGGGCGGCGGGCAGGAGTTCGCGGCCGGCCCCGGTGAGGGTGACACGTCCTGGTTCACGGAGGAACAAGGAGTGGCCGACCTTGTCTTCGAGGCGGCGGATCTGCTGGCTCAGCGGCGGCTGGGCGATGCCCAGGCGGGCGGCCGCGTGGCCGAAGTGGAGTTCCTCGGCGAGCACGTGAACGCGTGCAGTTGCGGGAGGGGAAGTTCGGGGCGCTCCATACGCCTAGAGATATCAGGTGATGCCTGTGGCTGTATTAGACGTATCCGTGCCGGCCGCTTAGCGTTCGGCGCATGAGAGAGCGACGTGCGATCCTCAGCGGCTCGACGTTCGAGGAGCAGATCGGTTACGCCCGTGCCGTGGTCGACGGCGACTGGGTCCATGTGTCCGGGACGACCGGGTTCGACTACGCCACCATGACGATCTCGGACGATGTGGTGGAACAGGCCGAGCAGTGTCTGCGCAACATCGAGGCCGCTCTGGCCGAGGCCAAGTGCACGTTCGGCGACGTGGTGCGGGTGCGCTACATGCTGCCCGACCGTGAGGACTTCGAGCGCTGCTGGCCGGTCCTGCGCCGCTGTTTCGGCGAAGTCCGGCCGGCCGCGACGATGCTCATGTGTGGCCTCTCGGACCCCCGGATGAAGATCGAGATCGAGGTGTACGCGCGGCAGGCCATGGCGTGAACGGCCCGCACGATCGGACCGGGGGAACCCGGGCGGCTTACCCGATGGCGGGTGGCGCGATCTGCCGCGTACCGATCGGCGTCCGCCTACGCCCCGGCGTCCCCCGGCCTGACCAGCCCCCACGGCACGGAACGACACCCGGTGCTCCGGTCTGGAGCATTCACCGGGATGGGCCGGCTCCGCGCCAGGGCGTGGGGAGTGTGTACTCCCATCCGGGCTGCCACGGGGAGGATGCCTCGACGAGGGCCGGCCAGCGGGCGCCGGTGAGCAGGCAGTCCAGCGCCCAGCGGTTCGCCGAGTGTGCGATCACGAGGACGCGACTTCCGTCCCGGTCAGCGGCAAGGTCGCGCAGGAAGTCCTCTGTGGCGGCCTGGACGTCACGGTAGCTCTGCCCGCCGGGGAAGGGCTCATCGATGCGCCGGGCCCGCTGGGCCTGGATGAGGGCCATCGGCCGGCCGTTGAGTGCCCCGTAGTTGCATTCACGCAGGCGGACGTCCTGGTGGACGGGCAGCGAGGTGTCGGCGAAGGCGATCCGAGCGGTTTCCACGGCACGGTCCAGGTCGGAGGTGAAGACTGCGGCGATGCCGTCGTCCCGGCGGCGACGGCCGAGTTCGCGTGCCTGTGCGCGGCCCGTCGCCGAGAGCGTGCCCGGCAGCCACCCGGTCGCGATCCTCGCCTCGTTGTCGGCCGTGGTGGCGTGTGTCTCATAGACGATCTGGATGGACATGTACGGACTCCGTCGAGGTCAGGCGGATGCGCCGCCGTGACGGCGAACTCCGTGAAGGACCCGTCGGCTGGTACGGGACACCGACGAGGCGTTGGACCCATTCTTCGCGCCCCCCAGAGGCCGAGGCCTACTTCGCAGACAATCAGGTACGGCGCGCCGGGGCCTCGCAGACGGCACTGCGCGCCGCGCACGCCCGCACCCCTGAACTGAGCCACCCGAAGGAGCCCTCCATGGGCCATGCCCTTCCGCCGTTCCGCCTCCTGCCCGGCACGCACACGTCACCGGTCCTGCTGCACGTACCGCACTCGGCACGTACCGTCCCCGATCACATACGCGCCGGAATCGAGCTGGACGACGATGCGCTGAATCTCGAACTCGACCACATCACGGATTCCCATACCGCCGAACTGGCCTCCGCAGCCGCCGCAGCCGCCCCGGTCACCCCCTGGCGATTCGTCAACGGCCTGTCGCGACTCGTCGTCGACCCCGAACGGTTCCCCGACGAACGCGAGGAGATGCTGGCCGTCGGCATGGGCGCGGTCTACACACAGACCTCGCACCGCGAGCTGCTGCGCTCATCGGACCTGGATCCGCAGCCGTTGATCGACCGCTACTTCCACCCGTATGCGGCAGCGATGACGGCCGCCGTCGACGAACGCCTGGCAGCCACCGGACGCGCCGTCATCATCGACATCCACTCCTATCCCACGGCGCCACTCCCGTACGAACTCCACGGCTCCGGCCCGCGCCCACCGATCTGCCTCGGCACCGACACCTTCCACACCCCGCCGGACCTGCTCGCCCAGGCCGAGGAGGCCTTCGCCGGATTCGGGGGCACGGGCATCAACAGCCCCTTCGCCGGTACATACGTGCCGCTGAAGCACTACGGCGCGGACCCGCGAGTCAGCGCGCTGATGATCGAGATCCGCCGAGACGTGTACATGTCCGAGCCAGGCGGCCCTGCGGGGCGCGGACTGACCGAGGTGGCTGCGGCACTGGCCGGGCTCGTCGACATGGTCTCGAACCCGGACGGGGGAAGGGTCACCCGTGACGACGCGGTTCGAAGCTGCAGCCTTCCCTCGACGTCCGAGGAGTGCCTGGACAGCCAGGGCCCGAGCTGCACCTTGTGAAAGTTTGCCCATGAATCGTCGGATTTCTTGATCTCAACTTGCGCCGATTACCTACCCCCAAGTAACTACATGGTCCATGAAGCTTTTCAGCCGCAGCTCCACGCCCCCACACCCAGTGGCACCCGCCGCTCCGCCGGCCCCCACTGCTGTCGTGGTGCCGGATCCTGCCCTGGCAGCTCTCACCGGAGAGTGGACGATCGACCCCGCGCACAGCAGGATCGGGTTCTCCGTGCGGCACGCCATGGTGACAACGGTGCGCGGCTCCTTCGCGGAGTACGAGAGCCGCCTCTATTTCGACGGCCGGAACCCGGCTCGCTCCCGGGCGGAAATCTCGCTGTTCACCGCCAGCGTGGACACCGGAGTGGAGCAACGCGACGCCCACCTGGTGGGCCGTGACTTCCTGGACGCCGCGCGGCATCCGCGGATGACCTTCACGAGTACCGCCGTTCACCTCACGGCCAAGGACGTGTACCGCATGACCGGCGACCTCACCATCAGGGGAACGACCCGCCCCATGGCTCTGGACCTCACCTACATAGGTCACGTCACCGACCCGTTCGGCTACGAACGGGTCGGCTTCGACGGCACCACCACGATCAACCGTTCCGACTGGGGCCTGACCTACAACGCCAGGCTGGCCGAGGGCGGGGCCATGGTGAGCGAGAGGCTCCGCCTTCAGTTCGACATCGCGGCCATCCGCTCCGACCCTTCCGACTGACCTGCTCCCACGTGGCGGGAAGGCGTTGCTCAGTGTTCTAACCCGACTCCCGCTCCGCTTCCTCGGCTACCCGCTTGATGTTCGCCAAACGACGGTCCCAGTCGGCCGCCAGCGCGGCCATCCACCGCGCCGTCGCGTTCAGCGCCGCAGGCCGCACCTCGTACCGCACCTCGCGTCCGACCCGACCGCCGGAAACCAGTCCGGCGGCGTCCAGGACGGCGAGGTGTTTGACCACCGCCTGCCGCGAGACGGGAAGCTGTTCGGCGAGGGTCGTCGCGGTGGACTCGCCCTGCACGCCGAGCAGATCGAGCAGCCGGCGCCGCGTCGGGTCGGCCAGCGCTCCGAAGACGCTGTCGACCGCTTCGTCGGTGCGGCGACCGTCGTCCGTCACGCGGACGACTCTTCGGCGCGCGCCTTGAGCGCGTCGAGCTCCTGGGGCCAGCCGCCGGTGTTGTCCTTCACCGCCCTGCCGCGCAGTTCCTCGGACCCGGCCAGCGTTGCGAACCCGCTCTCGACGACGCGGAGCCGCGTCTTGTCGCCTTCCGGGGTCAGCGTGAACTCCACCAGGGTGCTGTTGTCCTCCCGCAGTTCTTCTCCGGGGAACGCACTGGCCCAGCGGTACGCGAGGTAGGTCGGCGGCTCGACCTTCTCGACACGTACCGGGAAGTCGCCGTACTCGGCGTTCTTCGCCACCATCGAGGCGCCTTCTTCGGCCACGGTGCCGGGCAGGCTCGCCTTGTCGGCCACCCAGAAGCCGGGTTCGGCGACCAGCGTCCAGACCCGCGCCAGAGGTGCCTCGATCAGGGTTTCGCGTTCGATCCTGTCCTCGCTCATGGGGACTCCTTCGTCGGTGTCATTGGGTGCAACTACAGAGTTGCACATCACTCCCTCAGGAGCAACCAAATGGTTGCACTTCGGCGTGTCGCTCTCGGCGGAGTTCCTCGCTCGGAGGGCGACCGGGCTCGGCGGACGGGCGGTCCCTGCGTGCGGTCGCGCCAGGTCACACCCCCGCCGGGACCCGGACCGTCACGTGATCGACGACGAAGCCCGCCCGGCAGCGGCTCTCATGGACGGCCGGGTTCCGGCCCGGTCCAGCCCGCCACGCCGACACAGGCCTCATTCCCCTCGGCGTCGGCCAGCACCCAGTGCGACGGCGCATGCGCGTCCGTCACCAGTCGTCCGCCGGCGGCGATCGCGGCTGCGATGCGCGCCTCGGCCTGGTCATGGGGAACCCAGACGTCGATGTGGACCCGGTTGCGCTGCGGTCGCTGCGTGTCCATCTGCTGGAAGTAGAACGGCGCTCCACGGCGCTGCGGGTCGATCAGGTCCTCGGGGCTGTTGGCACGGTCCTCGTAGCCGAGCAGGGCGCGCCAGAACGGGATCACCGCACGGCCGACGAGGGCGTCGACGGTGACCTGGACGGTCTGCACGACGGACGGGGCGGCGACGGCACCCAGCTCGCGCGCCACCGCAGAGATCTGCCGGGCCATTTCCGCGTCCTGCTCGGTCAGGCCGTAGTAGTCCTGCGTGACCGTGATCAGTCGTACCGTCAGGCCCTCATGCCGCAGGTCGATGTCGGGGGGACATTCCCCGGCCCCCGTCAGCTCGCTGATCGCCTGCACGAACCCGGCACTGGCGGCGAGTGAACCGGTACGGAAGTACGCACACGCCCCCTCGCCCAGCACGCGCCAGTCCTCCAGACCGGCGGTTTCGTGAAACTGCTGCGGTCGCATCCGCCCGGTCACGTCCTCAACGTGGGTCATGCGCTCAACCTAGTACGCCGGAACGACAGTTGACCTGGGTCGCTGATCGCTTCGGCACGGTTGAGCAGCTCCCGGCGGGTGCACGACGACAGCGCCCGACGGGAGGCCGTAAAGGCATTCCCATGTTCACAAGAGCGAAATCGCAACTACATCCGGGCAGGCCTGCGGCGGAAAAGTCGATCGGATCCCCCACGGAAGGACACCGCGGAATCAATGAGTCGAGGCGGCACATCCCGCGCGTCCCTTCGTTTAACGCTCCGCAACCTCTGAAAAACCTCAGATTCGTTCCTGAGTGACGTTGAACACTGCCAAGATCTCATGATTCCCGGATGATGGAGCGTCGAGCCGTGCTCACGGTGACGACCGCCCGGCCGTCTGCGGCCGGGATGCCCACCTTCCCCTCACGAAGGCGAATCCTCTCTATGAGTGACCGCACCACAGCGGCCGAAACGCTCGCTGTCGCCCCACCGGCGGCGGGCTCGCACCATGTGGACGCCGGCGATGCCGGTTACAGCAAGGACCTCAAGTCCCGCCACATCAACATGATCGCCATCGGCGGCGCGATCGGCACAGGGCTGTTCCTGGGCGCGGGCGGCCGACTGGCCGGAGCGGGGCCTTCGCTCGCCATTGCCTATGCGGTCTGTGGTGTCTTCGCCTTCTTCGTCGTGCGCGCGCTCGGCGAACTGGTCCTCTACCGGCCGTCCTCCGGCGCCTTCGTCTCGTATGCCCGTGAGTTCATGGGCGAGAAGGGCGCCTTCGCGGCCGGCTGGCTGTACTTCCTCAACTGGGCGACCACCGCCGTCGCCGACATCACGGCGGCTGCCACGTACGCGCACTTCTGGGGCATGTTCAGCGACATCCCGCAGTGGATCCTCGCGCTGATCGCCCTCGCCGTCGTTCTCACGGCCAACCTGATCTCGGTCAAGTACTTCGGCGAGATGGAGTTCTGGTTCGCCATCATCAAGGTCGGCGCCCTGGTCGCGTTCATGCTGATCGGTATCTACCTGGTCGTCACCCAGCATCCCGTCGACGGTCACACCCCCGGCTTCTCCACGATCACCGACAGCGGTGGCATCTTCCCCGTCGGCATGCTCCCGATGCTGCTGGTGATCCAGGGTGTCGTCTTCGCGTACGCCTCCGTCGAGCTGTGCGGCGTGGCCGCCGGTGAGACGAAGAACCCCGAGAAGATCATGCCCAAGGCCATCAACTCGATCATGTGGCGCGTCGGTCTCTTCTACGTCGGCTCCGTGGTGCTGCTCGCCCTGCTGCTGCCGTACACCTCGTACTCGGGGGACGAGAGTCCGTTCGTGACCGTCATGGACAAGCTCGGAATCCCGGGCGCGGCCGGCGTGATGAACCTCGTCGTGCTGACCGCGGCGCTCTCCAGCCTGAACTCCGGGCTGTACTCCACGGGCCGCATCCTGCGCTCGATGGCACTGTCGGGTTCCGCGCCCAAGTTCACCGGCCTGATGAACAAGGGCCAGGTGCCGTACGGCGGCATCCTGCTCACCGCCGGGTTCGGCGTCCTCGGCGTCGGGCTCAACTACATCATGCCGGGCGAGGCGTTCGAGATCGTCCTCAACTTCGCGTCGATCGGCATCCTCGGCACCTGGGGCATGATCATGCTCTGCTCGCTGATGTTCTGGCACCGATCACGCGACGGCCGGGTCACCCGCCCCTCGTACCAACTGCCCTGGGCTCCGTACACGCAGATCGTCACGCTGGCGTTCCTCGCCACGGTCGTGTTCCTGATGTGGTGGGGCGGCGGAGTGGGCCGTACGACCGTGATGTGCCTGCCGCTGATCGCGGCGGCACTGGTCGGTGGCTGGTTCGTGGTCCGGCGACGGGTGAACGACCTGGCGCAGGAACGCGAGGACGCCTGAGGTCCTCGGTACCGGCGACGGCCCTCGCGGAAGGCTCCCTTCCGCGGGGGCCGTTCCCGTGCCACCCGGCCACCGGGCCGGGCGGGGCCGCCGCCCGGATCGTGTCGTCCGGACCGACTGTGACGTCCCGGGATCTCTGTCGACCTGGGGCACCGGGCAGGCTCTGACTGTCACCGCCCCGCCCGCAGGTTCGGACCGGCCCCTGGGCGGAGGGCTGGGTGGCCATACTGTGTGCATGAATTCCGGGGTACTTGCAGCGATCCTTTACTGCCTGCAGTTCAGCCGCGAACTGGGCAATGAGGAGGTCGAGCGCATCAGTCGCATGATCCTGGAGCAGCCGTTCTACGACCTCACCACGGAAGAGCAGTACGCAGCGATCGAGGCGGCACTCGCCGTGGACGCCTGGGAGAAGGACCTGTCCTGGCAGCCGCATGACGCGCCGTCGGTCCGGAACTTCCTGCGGCGTCTGCTGGAACGTCTGGACGCCCTGCGGCCATGGCAGGAGCCGCCGTTCCGCAGCCTTGGGCTCGGGGCCGCTGGGAGGAGTTCAAGCACGGGGCACTGCTGGCCCACGTACGGCTGTACTCCCCAGCGCAGGACCAGATGCGCGCGCGTCTGCGCACCGTGCCCGGGGACGAGCACCGGCTGCGGGGACTGGTGCTGCGTCTGCGGTCCGGGGACGAAGTCGCCCTGGTGGCACCGCCGCTGCCGAACGGAGACGACGCGGTGCTGATGGCGGTGCGACCGCACCGGCCCGCGCTGAAGGTGATCGAGGCGTTCCTGACCCATACGGGGTATCCGCGTGGGCGGGTGTCCCCGGCGGGCCGGCGGCGGTGGGGAAGGCGGAGCGGTGGAACGCTGCCTCCGGGGCTGCGGGGCTGAACGAGCGAGCCGGCCCGGCGACGGCCCGCATGCTGGGAAGAGCCGGGCTCGGGGCTGTTGCCCCGAGCCCGGCACCCGCCGCTGTGCGACTACAGGTTCCGCACCCGGATGTTGCGGAACTCGATCAGGTCGTTGTTGCTGTGGTTCTGCAACCCCACGTACCCGCTGAGGAACTGACGCAGGTCCGTGGGCGGGTCACCCGCCCGAGACGACGACTTGCCGGGCGTGTTGTCGAACTCGTTGATCACCACGCCGTTGCGGATGATCGTGTAGTGCTGCCCGACCGCGCGGATCTCGTAGTCGTTCCACTGGCCCTTCGGGGTCACCCCCGCCTTGTCCAGGCCCACCGGCTTGAAGTTGTACACCGAACCGGTCTTCTGGACCTCGCCCGTGGTCCCGTCGTAGATCTGGATCTCCTGACCGCAGTAGATCGCGAGCCACTCGGGGGCGGTGCGAGCCGAACCGACCGTCCCGCAACTGCCGGCCGGACGGTCGGCCAGCGGCGTCCGCGGGTCCGGGAACCGGATGAGGACACCGCTGTTGGCGTTGCCGGTACCCGGAGCCATGTCCCGGAACTGGAGCCTGACCGAGAAGTCCCCGAGCTCCTGCTTGGCGTACCACAGCATGCCCAGGCCGCCTGAGCTGCGGATGGTGCCGTCGGGCTGGAGGGAGAATTTCCCGGGGCCGGCCTGCCGCCAGTCGGCGAGGCTCGCCGCGGTCCCGTCGAAGACGGGCCGGTACCCGGCGACCTTGCCGATCTCGCTCTGCGCCGCCGCCTTGCTGATCGCCGCCGACTCGCGGTTGTCGAGGACGTCCTCCTTGCGGAGGTCGTTGACCACGGCGTTGACGTGGCTGACGAACTCGCCGTGGTTCGGCCAGGACGCCTCGTCGTCGATCAGGTCGTTGACGGTGCAGCCGCCGCCCGCGCGGTGGTTGGCCACGCCGGTGTCGGTGTCGAGCAGCTTGACGGTCGGACGGGCGTCGGGCGCGGGGCAGCCGGCCTTGGCGTCGAACGTCGCGGTGGCTTTCTCGCCGTCGGCGTAGGTGACCGTCAACTTCGCGTGGTACGTGCCGTAGTCGGCGTAGGTGTGCGTGGGGTCGGCCTCGTGCGACGGCGCGCTGCCGTCACCGAAGTCCCACTCCCAGGCCACGCCGCCGACCTTGGCACCGGAGAACGCCACCGTCTTGGGCTTGCTCTGGGTGATGACGCGCGCCCCGGCATCCTGCGGGTTCGGGGTGGCCGGGCCACCGTGGTAGCTGATGCGGATGAGCTTCTGATTGGAGTGCAGGCTGAAGAAGCCGCCCGCGTAGTCCAGCATGTACAGCGCACCGTCGGGACCGAACTTGGCGTCCATCCAGCTCTGCAGCTGGGTGGAGCCGTTGCCGGGCGCGATGATGCTGCGCAGGTCCTCGCCGAAGGCCGGCGCGCCCGCGTCCTTGACCTGGTCGGGGTCGACGGTCACCGCGACCCGGTTGTTGGCGTTGGACTCGTCACCGATGAACCACTTGTCCTCCCAGTACGCCGGCCAGGCGGCACCGCTCTTGGTGTCCACCTGGGATCGGTGGTAGGTCGGACCGGACATGATGGCCTGGCCTCCGCCCTTGAGGTACGGCTCGGTGTAGGTGGCGTCGCTCTCGACGTAGGTCGGCAGGCCGCTGCCGTCGGAGCGCTTGGGGTAGACCGGGCCGCCGCCCTGGGGCGAGAACCAGATCATGTTGTCCCGGGCCGCCGGGATGTCCACCAGGCCCGTGTTGCGCGGCGACTCGTTCTTGAGGTGATCGCAGTCGTACCAGCCGGTGAGAACATTGGCGTCCGTGTTGCTACGGTCACGGTACGGCTGCTTGTTGCCCATGCAGTACGGCCAGCCCTGGTTGCCCGCGGACGTGATGACCGTGGCCGTCTCGTACTTGGCCGGGCCCAGCTCAGGGTCCGGCGCTCCCGCGTCCGGTCCGACCCAGCCGGCGTTCAGCCAGTTGTGCACCGGGTCGATGGAGAGCCGGGCGATGTTGCGGACACCCATCACATAGATCTCGGGACGGGTCTTGTCCGTACCCGGCGGGAAGAGGTTGCCCTTGGGGATGGTGTAGGTGCCGTCGGGCTCGGGGTGGATGCGGATGATCTTGCCGTTGAGGTTGTTGGTGTTGCCGGAGGTGCGGCGGGCGTCCTGGAAGGAGACACCCTTGTAGTCCTGGGTCCAGTTGTTCCCGGAGTAACCGCTCGAGCCGCCGGAGGAGTTGTTGTCACCGGAGCCGATGTAGAGGTTGCCGTCCTTGTCGAAGGCCATGCCGCCACCGGCGTGACAGCAGCTGTGGATCTGGGTGTCCCAGTGCAGCAGGTCCTTGCGGGTGCCCTGGTCGATGGACTCGGTCGCGAAGTCGTAGGTGAGCCGGGATACCGTCCGCTGGCCGATCCGCTTGTCGCGGTCGATCGACTCGTGCGGCATCCAGTAGATGTAGATCCACCCGTTCTTCTCGAACTTCGGGTCGAGGGTGACGCCGACGAGGCCTTCCTCGTTCTTGACCAGCTCGTCACCGCTGCCGCGGTTGCCCATCACATCGAGTGTGGTGAGCAGCTTGACCTTCTTGGTCTTGGGGTCCCATTGGTGGATGGTGCCGCAGCCCAGGCCGACCTTGGGGTTGTTCCAGTCGACGATCGGGCCGGACGGGCAGGCGGCCTTGCCGATGTAGAAGGCCTTGCCGTCGGGGGCCATGGTCAGACCGTGCGGCTCACCGATCTGGTCGAGCTGCCCCGCCTGGTTCTGGGCGGTCAGCCGCTCGGTCGTGTAGTTGGACGCGATGGTCGCCTGACAGTCACCGCGGACCATGCCGGTGGTCCACTCGATGGCGCCGAGGAGGTGGCTCTGGAACTTCGTGTCGGTGGTGTAGCTCTCCTCGGTGCGACCCATACCGGTGTAGAAGGACCGGCCGCCGTCGTAGTCCCGGCACCACGAGATCGGGTGGAACGGGCCGTTGGCGCTGAGCCCCGGCTTGTACTTCCCCTCCTCGACCTGGGCAATGGTGTGGACCTTGCCGATCGGGTTGGGGTCCCAGTTGATCCACTGGTCGGAGCGGGTCCAGTTGAGCGGAAGTCCCTTGTTGGCGGGGTGCTGACGGTCTGTCACGTCGACGACGGCCTGCTGGACCTTGGTGTCCTGCGGGGGCGTCGGGTTGGCTGTGAAGAGCCGCAGCTCGGCCAGCTGGGTCAGCGGCTCACCGCTGTTCGCGGTGATCTCCAGCCGGTAGTGCTGGTAGGCCGTGCTGTTGGTGAACTGGAACTGCCTGGTCTGGAAACGCGACGAGAAGGCCTCGCCGGTCCGGGTGTCCAGGGTCTTCCAGGTCTCGCCGTCCTCCGAGCCCTGCAGCTTCCAGTCCTTCGGGTCCCGTCCCGAGGAGTCGTTGGCGGAGGTCAACGCGTAGTTGACCACTGCGGCGGGCTTGTCCAGCTTCATGGTGACCCAGCCGGTCGGCGAAAAGGCCAGCCACTTGGTGTCGTTCTTGCCGTCGAACAGCTTGTCCTTGGTTTCGTTCGGCGGGTTGTCCTCGTTGACCGCGCTCTCGACCACCTTTTCGGGGTCGGGGAGGCCCAGGGCCGGGCGGGTGCCGATCAGCCCGGTGAACCAGGCGGAGTCGGACTGGGCCCGGGCGGCGTCGTGGACGCCGACGAAGCCGCCGCCGTTGTTGATGTACGACTGGAACGCGGCTTCCTGCTCGGCGTTGAGCGTCACGCCGTCGGCCGACAGGAACACCAACCCTCGGTACTTGGCGAGGTCGGCAGTGTTGAACACGCTCGCGTTCTCGGACTCGACGACCTTGAACCCGTTCTTCTCGCCGAGGTTCTCGATCGCCGCCGTGGCCTTGTTGACCGGGTCGTCCTGCTTGGCGGCCGGTCCGTGGAAGACCAGAACGTTCACCTGGGTTTCGGTGGCGGCGCCCTGGTCCTGGCTGACGCTGTCGCCGGGCTGCTGCGCCTGTGCCTCCACGGAAGGCAGCCCGGACAGCCCCACCGTCAGTGCGGCGCTGGACAGCAGAACGACCGCGCGGCGCCAGGGCCACGCGTGACGAGAGGTCCGCGCAGGACGCGACGGCGGTGATCCGCTTCGTCTCGACAGGGCGAACCAGTCTCTCTTGCCCATGCTTGCTCCTTGACTCGATCCGGAAACGGAAGAGTGATCAGGGGATGGAGCGAGGGCTGCCGCAGGTGCCCCGCCCGGCATGCGCCGGGCGCGACGGCTTTCGACGGGCGGTCACGCTGCCCGGGAAGGACGGGGTGCCGGAGAAGGGAGGTCAGGTTCACCCCGGTCCTGGCGGGCGAGGACCGTCCGGCGGCAGGTTGGTACACGCCCATCAGGCCGTCAGGCAGACCTGACGCGCGTGGCTTCGGGGGCGGAACCCGCATCAGGACCCCGCCGCTGCCTCCTAGTGGTGGGTCATGCCGCCGGGGACCGTGCCGTCGGCCTCGGTGACGAGGAAGACCCCGACCATGCCCATGTCCGCATGGCTCTGGACGTGGCAGTGGTACATCCAGGCACCTGCGCCGACCCGGGCACCCGCGATCACCTGGAACCCGAAGGAGTCCCCGGGGCCGACGGTCCTGGTGTCGATGACCGCACTCACGTCCTGCGGACCCTGCAGGATCCCGGTGCGGTTGTCCACCCAGCGGTGCCCGTGCACATGGAAGGTGTGGAAGAAGTCCCCGTGAGTGATGACGATGAACTCCACTCGCTCGCCGAGGACAGCTGTGAAGGTGGGGGCGTCGTGGTGGGCCTTGTTGTTGATCATCATGTCGTTGAACACGACCGTGAACTGCTTGTCGGGCAGCACGTCGCCCTTGCGGCGCACGATCACGGGTCCGTACAGGCCCTTCTTGAGGCCGCCCGTGCCGTGTTCGGTCCCCACGTTGTGATCGTGATAGTGCCAATAACCGGCGCTGCCGGCCTCCCACGTTCCGTCGTGGTTCGGTCCCGGGGCGTGGGTGCGCCAGACGTAGGTCCGGCGGCCGCCCGGTTCGACCAGGCTGTCATTCATCGCGGTCCCGTCGCTGGCGACGTCGTAGTCCACGCCGTGCACATGCAGACTCGCGGCGACGTCCAGGTTGTTGACGACCTCGATGTGCATCGTGTCGCCCTCAGTCAGCTCGATGAGCGGGCCGGGAATCGACGCCTTACCGGGCTCCAGGCCGTAGCCCATTTCCCCGTTCGGCAGGTTCTCCATGTACAGCGTCAGCTCACGGACGGTGCCCTTGTCGTTACCTTGACCGCTTCCTTCACCGGGCTTGTCCTTCGGGGCGGCGGCGGAGGCGCCGAGCACCGTGGGCACGGCCGCCGCGGCGGCCGCGCCGGTGGCGAACGCTCGCCGGGAGAAGAGGCGTCTCGTGCCTGCGCCTGAGTCGGTCATCGCTCTCCAATCCTCGAAACGCGAAGGTGCCCGAAGGCGTTTCGTGGTCGTGGTGTGAGCCGCCGACGACGGCAGCTGTCCCGTCACGGCGGTACGCGGTGGTGCGCCGGGCGTTCGGCCCCGCGAGGCGGACGGGGCGGTCGCCGGACCGAACTCCGGTGGACACGGTCCGACTTGGCCGGACCCCGGTGGAGGCGGTCCGGCTTGGCTCGATGTGCCGGCTAAGGCCGGGATCGGATCGGCTGGGCAAAGGGGGTTCGCCTCGGGACCTGGACACCGTAGCGAGCACACATCCAGTTTTTCCAGACTGAGGTCAAAGTTCGTTGGATTCTCGTCATAGGTCTTGGCGGATAGTCAAAAGACCCGCTAACTTCCCATCGTTGCCGCATGAAAGAGGTTGCGTGAACCCCGCCCTCGGGTTCGCGGTGCCAGCGGCCTCCCAGCGACAGGGGCGGATGCCGCCTGTGCGTGAGTGACGGCGGCCCCCGCCGTCGTCGCGCGCGGGCGATCAACCGCAGCGCGGCACTCGCCCCGTTCCGTTCAGGGCGCCGGTCCGGTGAGCGGAGTACTCGCGTCTCGAGCGCGCTCATCCCGGCGGCTGATCGTCCACCCGGCGGGACCGCGAGTCCTGCGCGGTGCCGCACAAGCGAATTCCCGAAAGGTGCAGCGGTGTTCAGAAGACTGCTCCATGCCCAGACGGATCCGCCCCCCTCAAGAACCGCGCTACTTGACCGATTCAGCGCGCATCCGGTGCTGATGGCGCTGATGGCCGTTGTGTTCACGGCTTTCGCATTGGTCGTTCCGGTCGCCTACGCGGCGGTGAATCATACGGAGGAGCCCGCAGCGACCCAGGTGCTCACCTGGACGGCCGGCGACGATTACATGAAGTACGCGTCAGCCCCCACCACCGCGGTGGCGGGCAAGGCGACCATCGTGTTCGAGAGCAGCGCGGCGACCGGCAACACGACGGGGTTGACGCACACCCTGACGTTCGACGTCTCGAACCCCGACTACAACAACGACGTCAGCCTCAACATCCTGGCGAGCCCCTTCGACTCCGAGGGAGGCAGGCACACGACCGAAGTCACCCTCACACCTGGCATATACCACTACTTCTGCGCGATGCCGGGCCACCAGATGATGTCGGGTGAGCTCATCGTCACCGCGGCGCCCGGCGACGACACCACTGCGCCGGATACGTCAGCGACGGTGTCGGGGACGAAGGATGCCTCCGGGAACTACGTCGGCAGCGCGAGCGTGACGCTGACCGCTTCGGACGCGGAGTCCGGTGTGGCCGGAATCGAGTACGCCCTCGACGGTGCCTCATACACCAACTACACAGCACCAGTTGCGATCAACAGCGTAGGCCGGCACACACTCACCTACCGAGCGACCGACAAAGCAGGCAACACCTCGCCGGCGAAATCGGTCGACTTCACCGTGGTGGCACCCGAACCACCCAAGGACACCACACCACCCGACACCTCCGCGACAGTATCCGGAACCAAGGACTCCGCCGGAAACTACGTATCTAGCGCGACCGTCACAGTGACCGCTTCGGACACAGAGTCCGGCGTGGCCGGAATCGAATACGCCCTCGACGGTGCCTCATACAGCGCCTACACAGCACCAGTTGCGATCAACAGCGTAGGCCGGCACACACTCACCTACCGAGCGACCGACAAAGCAGGCAACACCTCGCCGGCGAAATCCGTCGACTTCACCGTGGTGGCGGCTCCACCCGAGGACACCACACCACCCGACACCTCCGCGACAGTATCCGGAACCAAGGACTCCGCCGGAAACTACGTATCTAGCGCGACCGTCACAGTGACCGCTTCGGACACAGAGTCCGGCGTGGCCGGAATCGAATACGCCCTCGACGGTGCCTCATACAGCGCCTACACAGCACCAGTTGCGATCAACAGCGTAGGCCGGCACACACTCACCTACCGAGCGACCGACAAAGCAGGCAACACCTCGCCGGCGAAATCCGTCGACTTCACCGTGGTGGCGGCTCCGCCCGAGGACAGGACGCCGCCGCAGGTGTCGGCCTCCGTCTCCGGCACGAAGAACGACTCCGGTGACTACGTCGGCAGTGCGACGGTGACGGTGACGGCTTCGGACACGGGGTCGGGTGTGGCCGGGATCGAGTACTCCCTCGACGGCGGCCCCTACCTGCAGTACTCCGCACCGGTGGTGATCGACAGGGCCGGAAACCACACCTTGCTCTACCGAGCCACCGACAAGGCCGGCAACACGGCCACGCCGCAGTCGCTGTCCCTCACCATCGTCGACAGCAAGCCGCCGACCGACTGTCCTGAAAGGGACGACCGCTCCACCGTGTTCCTCGGCTCGATCAACACTGGTGTCCCGAACCGCGTCACGACCAACGGCTGCACGGTCAACGAGCTGATCGAGGATCACCGGGCCTGGAACAACCATGGCGCGTTCGTCTCACACGTCGGGGAGATCGTCACGACGCTGCGGAAGGAAGGGGTCCTCGACCAGCGGGAGGCCGCCCTGATCAAGAAGGCGGCCGGCCAGTCCGACGTCGGCATGCCGCACCACGGTACCGCCGGTCGCTGAGTCACGGCCGGGCGGTGACGCCGCCTGAGCCGTGGGCCTCGGCCGGCAGCGGCCCGCCGAGCAAACCGGACAGCGCACCAAAACCGATGGGGTGGAGAGCTGGACGGCTCCACCCCATCGGGCTTGGCCGCCTCTGCAAGAGCCTGGGCGGCAACGAGACTGTGCTGCTTCGAATCGGCTTCGTCCATCTGCTGATGAAATTCCTGTTACTCGGTGCACAAGTTTCCTTTGCCGTCGACGGCACGGTGCTACGGTCCGGTAGGAGTCGCGCCCCCAAGCACCGGGCATGCGAACGGCTCTGACCACGACGGGGGCGGCGTGAGGAGTACGACGGCTCGACCGGCCAATATGCATCAGGCCCGGCTGCTCCGCCTCCTGCGCGACCTCGGCCCGCAGTCCCGGGTCGCCCTGGGGGACCTGGTCGAGCTGTCGCGCTCCAAGCTCGCGTTCGAGATCGACCGGCTGCTGGAAACCGGTCTGGTCGTCCCGGACGGCCTTGCCGCATCCCGCGGCGGCCGCCGCTCGCACAACGTCCGGATCGCCCCGTCGCTGCGGTTCCTCGGCGTGGACATCGGCGCCACCTCCGTGGATGTCGCGGTCACCAACGCCGAGTTGGAGGTCCTCGGCCACGTGGCCGAGCCGCTGGACGTGCGCAACGGCCCGGTCGCGGTCTTCGAGCGGGTGCTGGCGTTGGTCGGCAAGCTGCGCGAGGCGACGTCGGCGGAACACTTCGACGGTGCCGGGATCGGTGTGCCGGGACCTGTCCGGTTCCCGGAGGGTGTCCCCGTCGCGCCGCCGATCATGCCCGGTTGGAACGGCTTCCCCGTCCGCGAGGCGATGAGCCAGGAGCTCGGTTGCCCCGTCCTCGTCGACAACGACGTGAACCTGATGGCCCTGGGCGAGCAGCAGGCCGGCGTCGCCCGGTCCGTACGTGACTTCTTGTGCGTGAAGCTCGGGACCGGCATCGGCTGCGGCATCGTCGTCGGCGGCGAGGTCCACCGCGGTATCACCGGCAGCGCCGGCGACATCGGCCACATCCAGGTGGACCCGGACGGGCTGCGGTGCGCCTGCGGCAACACCGGTTGCATGGAAGCCTACTTCGGCGGGAACGCCCTCGTACGCGACGCGACCGCGTTCGCCCAGTCCGGCCGCTCGACGGAGCTGGCCGGACGGCTCGCATCGGCCGGGAGGCTGACCCCCGAGGACGTGTCGGCCGCCGCGGACGCCGGGGACGCCGCGGCCCTGGATCTGATCCGCTGGGGAGGCAACCGTACCGGTCAGGTCATCGCCGGCCTGGTCAGCTTCTTCAACCCCGGCCTGGTGGTCATCGGAGGAGGGCTCACCGGACTGGGCCACAACCTCCTGGCGAGCATCCGCACCCAGGTCTACCGTCAGTCGCTGCCGTTGGCGACCGCCAACCTGCCGATCGTGCTCGGCGAACTCGGCCAGGTCGCCGGCGTCGTCGGCGCCGCCCGGTTGATCAGCGACCACGTCTTCTCACCGGCCTGACGCTTCGAAAGGTCATCGTCGCTGGTGGCTCAGAGCAGCCCAACACCCCCCACCAGGAGGCCGGCTTCAAGCGCGTGATCAAAAAACGGCGATTCGGCCAGTACGGCTCCGACCGGGGCGACGTCTGTACCGCCCTGCCGGTCAGAGCCCTCCCGGCGAGGACGCGGTCTTGCTGCGCGACGGACCCATTCCGTGCGAGGCCGTGAGCGCCGGCGAACATCTTTCGGCGTGGGGTGGCCAGCGGCTTCTGCCGGTGCTGGCCACCCCACAGGCTGGTATAGGCGGCATCGACCGCGACAATGCTCAGGCCGTGTTCCACGGCCATGGACACCAGCCGGGCCTTCAGCTTCCCGGTAGGCATGCCGGAGATGAGCTGCCTGAACCGCTTGCGGCGGCCTTGCTTCTCGCGGGCCCTCTCGGCGCTGAAGTCCAGGTCTTCGATGCCGATCGCGGCGACACCGTCCCGCGCCGCCCAGTTGATCAACCGGGTCAGGGCATGGCGGATCTGCGCGTCGCGGTGACCGACCGAACCGGACAGGTCGTAGCCGAAGCGGTACGGGTTGCCGTGCCGGTCGATCCGGTAGGCGGCGAAGTGGTCGGTGTTGGTGTCGACGCCGATCATGCCCGGGTGCGGGCGACCTCCCACGGGATGGTCTGCACAACGGGGCGTTGCCAGGCGCGCCGATGCCGCCACCTTCGCGGAGAAGCTGCAGGAGACGGCCGCGGAGCTGTACGTCACCGACGCCGCCCACGACCTGGCCAAGGCGGACCGGCTGCCAAGGTCCTCGATCGACGCGGAGTTCTACGAGCTGGAGGCCGACCGCCACGTCGTCCGGACCGGGTGTGGTCGGCATAGCTGTGGGACGACCACCTCGTGGCCGAACGGCGCGAAGTGCATCGACAGTTCGCCCGCGGCATCGATGCCGCGGGCCAGCGCGTACACAGGGCCTTCCTCGACTCCGGGCCGGTCCTTGGGGAGGGCGTCGACATCAGCGCGCGGAGTGGAAGCCGTCTGCTTCGCCGACACCCGTGGCTCCCAGGTCGAGATCGTGCAGAACATCGGCCGGACGCTCCGCCGAACCTGGCGTCCCGTCATGATCGGATCCGGGCGGCGAGAGCGGATCGACTACGCGCCATCCGTCAGTCGGGCAGGGCCTCGGCGACGCGCTCGACGGCGCGTGGCCTTCACCACAATTTACCCATTAAGGACAGATGGCCCCATATAAATGGCTTTATAGCTAGCTGCACTCCCTCGGCATCCAGCTCCAGGGATTCAACGACCAGTGACACGGGAGAAGCGTTTGATCACGATACGTAAAGGACGCACCCGGCTCATGGTTGCAGTCGGTGTACTCGGCGGCGTGGTCTCACTCGCAGCCCTCGGCGGTACCAGCAACGCTGCTGCCAGCGGTAACGACGTCGGGAATCACCCGAAAGCGCAGGCGCGGGCGGCTCAGGCGGCCACCCAGGAGGCTTCCGACGCCCGAATAAAGATCACACCCAAGCAAGGTTCCTACGACGTCGGGATCAACGACTCCGTCAAGGTCACCGTCAGCAACGGCAAGCTCACCAAGGTGACCATGACCGCCGTCGCGACCGGTGCCGAGGTTCCGGGCACCCTGTCCGCGGACGGCACGTCCTGGAAGCCGAACGGCCGGCTGGAGCGGGCCACCAAGTATCAGGTCACCGCGGAGGCCAAGGACGCCGAGGGCCGCTCCGTCACCGGGAACGCCACGATCACCACGCTCTCCCCGGCCAACAACTTCATCGGGCACCTCTCCCCCGAGGACGGCTCGACCGTCGGCGTGGGCATGCCGGTGACGGTCGACTTCGACAAGGCGATCAGCAACAAGGCCGCCATGGAGTCGAAGATCCAGGTGAGCTCCAGCAGCGGCCAGCAGGTCGTCGGCCACTGGTTCAACGACGACCGCCTGGACTTCCGCCCCAAGAACCACTGGAAGCCCGGCTCCACCGTCACCGTCACGCTCGACCTCCACGGCACCCAGAAGACGGTCACGTTCAAGATCGGCCGGAGCCAGATCAGCACGGTCGACGCCAAGACGAAGCAGATGACCGTCGTACGGGACGGCAAGACGATCAAGACCATCCCGATCTCGTCCGGCAGCACCGAGCACCCGACATACAACGGTCGGATGGTCATCTCCGAGAAGTTCAGGCAGATCCACATGAACGGTGCGACCGTCGGCCTCACGGAGAAGGACGGCAAGCCCTCCTACGACATCGAGGCCGTACCGCACGCCATGCGCCTGACCGCCTCGGGCACCTTCATCCACGGCAACTACTGGGGTGCCGACGCGCTCTTCGGCAAGGTCAACACCAGCCACGGCTGTGTGGGCCTGAAGGACGTCAAGGGCGGCGGCGACGGCAAGCAGCCCGCCGCGTGGTTCTTCGACAACTCGATGATCGGTGACGTCGTGATCGTCAAGAACTCCGAAGACAAGACCAAGCTGGCCCCCGACAATGGCCTCAGCGACTGGAACATGCCGTGGAGCGAGTGGGTCGCGGGCAGCGCGACCGGCTGACGCCACGTCACTCCCCGAGCAGCTGAACCTGAATCCCTTACGCCGCAGGCGGCGGGCGACACGGTGTCGCCCGCCGCCTGCGGCGTAAGGGCGCTCGAGCAGCCCTCGCCGCGTGTGGGACCGCGGTTGCGTCACGTCGCCCAACAGACGATCGATGTCGGCGGACCGGTGGGCTGTTCGACACCAGTACTGTGCGCCCATGGCCCGCCAGTCCCGCGTGGTACCGGGATGGAAGAACCTGATCGCGAACAGCGCGGTTTTCAAGACCACCCGAGGACACAGGTCATACGCGGGGGCGTCCGTCATGCCCTCTCTCCACGGCGCATCCTGCAGTCCGTCGGACAGGCGGCCAGGGCATTCCCGGCTGCCCCCTTCAGGATCGCGACGGGGGCGGCGAAGACCCGGCCGACATGGCGAACCAGCCCCGTCCGCTGGGATGCAGCCGACGCTTTCACCGTCATCTCGCACAACATCCCCTACCAGAAGCGGACTTGTTGCCGTCACATCAGTAACACGACGGATACACAGCACCGTTGACGCTTTTCAGTGCTGACCCTAGGCTCGCTCGCCAAAGGTTCCGGCCAGGGTTCGCACACGTGGTCCCGTTCCTGACATGTGTGCGACCGTCCATCGTCCCTGCGATGGCGGGCAGGGCGCCGCCGCTCGACCGGAAACGCCGTTCCGCTACGTACCGACGACTCGGGAGAGCATGTGAACAGACGTCGCGCGCCCGGCTGGGCCACCTCGGCACTCGTCACCACTCTGGCGCTGACCGGCGCACTCGCCGGCCCCGCCGTCGCGTCACAGGCCGCCGCTTCCGCTCGGACCCCGACCACGGCGGTCACCACCGCGACCGACGGCATCACGCACGAGCAGAACGACCGTGTTCCAAAGGGCTCGGTCTGGACCCAGCACTACTTCCCGTCCTCGGACGGCTCCGGTACCGAACTGCACGGCGACCTGCTGATGCCCGAAGGCGTGCCCGCCGGGCAGAAGGTGCCGGTCATCCTCTCCATCGGCCCGTACTTCGGGCACATGGGCCAGACGAACCCCGAGGGCTGGACCCACACCGGTCCCTCGAATCGCTTCCAGGACTTCATCGAGGGCAGCGACCTCTTCGCCCACGGCTACGCGTTCCTCATGGTCGACCTGCGCGGCTTCGGCGGCTCGACCGGGTGCCTCGACTGGGGCGGTCCCGGTGAGCAGGCCGACGTGAAGGCCGCGATCAACTGGGCCGCCAGCCGGCCGTGGTCGACCGGCGCGGTAGGCATGTACGGCAAGTCCTACGACGCCGTCACCGGCCTCATCGGCAACGACCTGAAGCAGTCCGCGCTGAAGGCCGTTGTCGCCGGGGAGCCCCTCTGGGACATGTACCAGTACATCTACTCCAACGGCGTCCCCCGCCCGAATGTGACCGGAACCGCGAATGCCTACAACGGCATTGCCACGATGGCCCCGCTGTCGGACGACGACGTGCGCTATCAGGCCAACGCCCGGTACGAGGACGACCACCCCGGATGCCTGACCGAGAACTCGGCCGGATACCGGATATCCGACCGGAACGACCCGTTCTGGACCTCCCGTGACCTGGCCAAGATGGCTCAGGGCACCAACACGCCGCTCTTCGTCACCCAGGGCTTTGTCGAGAACAACACCAAGCCCGAGGAGATGCAGGAGTACCTCACCAACCACACCGGCCCGGAGCGCGGTTGGGTCGGCCAGTGGGACCACGTGCGTGGCGGCGACCGGGTGAGCGACGGTCGCCTGGCCATGGGCCGCGAGGGCTGGTACGACGAGACGCTGTCCTTCTACGACCAGTACCTCAAGGGAGTTCAGCCCTCGGTCGACTACCCGACGTACTCCGTCGAGGACTCCACCGGTCACTGGCGGGCCCAGGACACCTGGCCGGTGGTGGAGCGCAACGCCACCCTCCCGCTGGGGAGGGGCAGTTACCTCGACGACGGCGGTGCCTCCGCCCGCGCCAACCTTGCCGCAGCCGGCACACCGGCGCCCAAGGCGGTGCAGCCGTCGGGCAACTGGGACACGGAGAACGCGCCGACGACCGAGCAGCCTGCGCCCAAGGGTCTGGCCAAGGGGATCGCGAAGAGGCAGCAGGCCGGTGAGGTCGGCTCCAGCTTCTTCGTCTGGTCACAGCCACTCGCCCAGGACGTACGGGTGACCGCCACACCGAACATCTCGCTGACCGCGAAGGGCGAGGGCAATGTCATGCTCAAGCTCTACGACGTCGGCCCGGACGGCAGGGCCGTGATGTTCGACGAGCAGGTCTCCCTGCTGAAGGCCGGCCGGATGAGCGTCGACCTCAAGGCGACCGACTGGACGCTGGCGGCCGGGCATGTCCTGGCCGTGGAGATCGGCTCGATCCAGACCGGATCGTGGCGTGACACCCCATCGGGTCAGACCATCCATGTCTCGGGCGCCGTGCTGAGACTGTCCTTGGACGATCCATCCGACGACGTAGCCACCCAGGGAGACCGCTCACCGTACCTGGACACCTACCTGCGCCAGTACACGGTGGACCTGCCGGCCGGTCCGGCATCCTTCACCGTGACGCCCGGCGGCCACATCTGATCCCACGCCCACAGGTCGGCGCCGGCCGGCACGGCTCCGGGGGAGCACCGTCCGGCACCGACCCAGGCACCGGGCGACGTCTCCCCCGATCAGTGCCTCGTCGTCCTGATCATGTGTGGCAGGGGAGGTTGACCGACGACGAGTGGGCGGTGCCAGAGCCCTTGCTGAATTCTCCGGATGCGTCGTAGCCCGTCAGCACCATGGGGAATGGCGCGTGCGCACGCCATTCGGCAGGCAGAACGGGCTCAGGGCCCACATCGAGATGCTGCGCGCCACGGGCGCCGGCGCTCGCGGTGGAAGCGTTTCCGCTGTCGGCGAGACAGAGTTGGACTCGCCGGGGAGTCCGGCGGTCTGGTGAAGCCGCCCCGATAGTGATCGCCGACTGCGACGCCGAGCTCGCCACCCACCGCACAGCGCTCGAAGCCGGAGCCGGCCCTGCCCTCGTCACCCAATGGATCGCCGAGACACAGGCCCGCAAAGCCCGCGCCGTAGCCGAACTGCGCACCACGACCGAAGGTCGTGGCTCACAGATGACCCGTGACGAGATCGCCCGGCTCGTACGCTCCATCAGCGACCTGGCCGCCGCCGTCCGCCAAGTGGAAGCCGCGGACAAGGCGGAGATCTACCGCCATCTCGGGCTCGCCCTCGTCTACGACTCCGGAAAACACAAAGTGGTGGTTGAGACGAGTCTCAACCACCACTTGGCGACAACCCGCAGATTGCCGTTCGGTGTCCGAGGGGGGACTTGAACCCCCACGCCCGATAAAGGGCACTAGCACCTCAAGCTAGCGCGTCTGCCATTCCGCCACCCGGACCAGGTGGTCGGCCCCGGTTTCCCGCGGCGACAAAGAAAACAATACCAGGGGTTCGAGGTGCCTCTCACCTGCATATTCGGTGGTCAGTGCAGGGTGGCGGACGCGTCCGGGAGTCGTGCGTACGGTCCGTCGTCACGCAGGTACGCGTAGTGCTCCCGCACAGTCACCGTACGCTCCTGGGTGAACGTCCGGAAGCGTACGGTGACCGGGATGGCCGGGCAGCAGGTCCCGGTGGCTACGGCATCAGGTGGTAGTCCGGGAAGTTGCCGGGGAGGCGCTCCCCTGCCGGGCCGTCCGTCACCGCCCTGACCAGGAGCTCGCCGCCCACGAAGGCGCCTCGCCAGGAGGCGCCGAAACCGCCGAAGAGTTCCTCGCGGTCGCCTCGGGAGCGGGGTGTGCCGTGGCCGGTCTTGAAGGCACGGATCTGTGGGGCCAGGCGGTCGTACGTCGCCGGGTCGTCGGTCGAGAGCGTGGCGACCAGAGCGCCGTTCGAGGCGTTCATGGCGGCCAGGAGCTCCGCCTCCGTGTCGACGAGGACGATCGTGTCGACCGGGCCGAAGGGTTCCGCGTGGTGGAGCGGTGAGGACGGAGGCGGGTTGAGGAGCGTGACCGGGTGGAGGTACGCGCCGGTGTCCTGGCCCGGGAGGAACCGGGCGTCGGCCGTCGAACCCCGGTGGAGGGGGATCGCGCCCCGGTCGATGGCCTCGGCCACCTGATCGGCCAGCTCCTTGGCCTTCGCCGCGTTGATCAGCGGGCCGAAGTCCAGGGTGGGGAGCGGGTCCGTGGGGTCCGCGACGGCAAGGGGGTGACCGGTGCGGAGGGAGCGGACGGCCGGGAGATAGGCCGCGAGGAAGTCGTCGAACGCGCTGCGCTGGACCACGAAGCGGGGGTACGCCGTGCAGCGCTGCTTGCCGTAGTCGAAGAGCTTGGGGATGACGGCGGTCAGCGACGGCCAGTCCGTGAAGTTCCAGATGCCCCAGGTGTTGAGACCCTCCTGTTCGAGGATGTGCCGTTTGCCGAGGTCGGCCACTTCGGTGGCGATGCGTGCTCCGGTGTCCCGGCCGCCGACGAAGGAGACGCAGCCGATCTCGGGCGAGCGGACGAGGGGTGCGGAGAGTTCGCTTCCGCTGCCGCTGAGGAGGGTGAGGGGGATGCCCTCGCGGGCTGCGAGGGCGCAGGCCAGGGTGAGGCAGGCGACGCCGCCGTCAGTCGGGGTCTTCGCGATGACCGCATTGCCGGCCAGGGCCTGTACGAGCATCGCGTGGACCAGCACGGACATGGGGTAGTTCCAGCTGGCGATGTTCGAGACCGGGCCGGGGAGCGGGGTGCGGTCGGCGAGGAGGCGGTCGATGTGGTCGACGTACCAGCGGACACCGTCGATCGCCCGGTCCACGTCGGCCTGGGCGAGGCGCCAGGGCTTGCCGATCTCCCAGACGAGGAGGAGGGCGAGGAGTTCCCGGTGCTCGGTGAGTGCGTCCAGGGTGGCGGAGACACGGGCGCGGCGTTCGGGGAGTGGGATGTGGCGCCAGGCGCGGTGCTGGTCGAGGGAGGACCTGACCGCCTGTTGGGCGGTGGGGGCGTCCAGCCGGGGCGGACCGGCGATCGGGGTGCCGTCGACGGGGCTGGTGGCAGGGAGGGGACGGCCATCCTGTTGCCAGGACGAACCCCAGAGGTTGAGGACCCGGTCGGTCCGGAAGGCCTCGGGGGCGGTGGTGAGGCAGCGCTGCCAGGCGTCTGTCCAGGCCGTGCCTGGTTTCAGGATGAGGGTGGGGGTGTTGGTGGGTGGGTTCGGTGCCATGGATGTCTCCGCTCTCGGTGCACAGTCGGGGCGGGAGGTGAATGGCTCGCTCCTACCGGACGGTAGTGAGCGGGGGTTGGGGGCGGGGCGACGTTGGCTCCGGGGTGAGGGACGTCACGCGGCCGGGGTAGGGGGCGGGTTGGGTGTGGGCGCCCGGGTCCGGGGCGGATGTGGCGTCTGCGGGTGGGGCGTCTGCGGCGGGTTTCGCCTACCCGCCCCTTCCCGAGACCGGGGCTCCGCCCCCGGACCCAGGTCCTCAAACGCCGGACGGGCCAGCTGTGTCGGAGGGGCTGGGGATACCCAGCTTCTTCCTCACGAGCCGTGCCGTCTCCGTCGGTGTCGCGCCCACCGGTACCCCTGCCGCCTCCAGCGCCTTCTGTTTTGCCTCCGCCGTGCCGGACGAACCCGAGACGATCGCGCCCGCGTGGCCCATGGTCTTGCCCTCGGGGGCCGTGAAGCCCGCGATGTAGCCGATCACCGGTTTCGTGATGTGCTGGGCGACGTGCGCCGCTGCGCGTTCCTCGGCGTCGCCGCCGATCTCGCCGATGAGGACGATGAGTTCCGTGTCGGGGTCGTTCTCGAACGCCGTCAGGCAGTCGATGTGGGTCGTGCCGATGACGGGGTCGCCGCCGATGCCTACCGCCGAGGTGAAACCGATGTCACGCAGCTCGTGCATCAGTTGGTACGTCAGCGTGCCGGACTTCGACACCAGGCCGATCCTGCCAGGTACGGGTGCGATGTCGGCCGGGATGATGCCCGCGTTGGACTGACCGGGTGTGATCACGCCGGGGCAGTTGGGACCGATGATGCGGGTGCCACGGGTGCGGGCGTACGCGTGGAAGGCCACCGCGTCGTGAACCGGGATGCCTTCGGTGATGACCACGGCGAGGCCGATGCCGGCGTCGGCCGCTTCGATGACGGCAGCCTTGGCGAAGGGAGGCGGGACGAAGACGACGGTGACGTCCGCTCCCGTGGCGTCGATTCCTTCGCGCACCGAGCCGAACACGGGGATCTCCGTGCCATCGAGATCGACCTTGCGGCCCGCCTTGCGCGGGTTGACGCCGCCGACGATCCGGGTGCCCGAAGCCAGCATCCTGCGGGTGTGCTTCATGCCCTCGGCACCGGTCATCCCCTGGACGAGGACCTTGCTCTCCTTGGTCAGAAATATCGCCATGTCCGGTCTCCTCAGGCTGCGTCGGCGAGTTGGGCTGCTCGGCGCGCGGCGCCGTCCATCGTGGTGACCTGCTCGACCATGGGGTGCGCGTGGGCGTCGAGGATCGCGCGGCCGCGGGCGGCGTTGTTGCCGTCGAGGCGGACGACGAGGGGTTTGGTCAGGCGTACGGTCTGCAGTGCCTGGACGATGCCGTCGGCTACCGCGTCGCAGGAGGTGATGCCTCCGAATACGTTGACGAAGACCGATTTCACCTCCGGGTCGGAGAGGATGACGGAAAGGCCGTCGGCCATGACTGCTGCCGAGGCGCCGCCGCCGATGTCGAGGAAGTTGGCCGGGCGGGCGCCGCAGCCGGCGACGACGTCGAGGGTCGACATGACGAGTCCCGCGCCGTTGCCGATGATGCCGACCTGACCGTCGAGCTTGACGTAGTTGAGACCCTTGGAGGCGGCCGCCGCCTCCAGCGGGTCACCGTGCGGGTCGTCGGAATCCACTCCCCAACGGGCCTGGCGGAAGCGGGCGTTGTCGTCGAGGGTCACCTTGCCGTCGAGGGCGAGGATCCGGCCGTCCGTGGTGCGGACGAGAGGGTTGACCTCGACGAGCAGCGCGTCCTCCTTGGTGAGCACCTCCCACAGATGCCGGAGTACGGGGGCGGCCTCGGGCGGCAGGGATGCGGCTGCGGCGATCTCCGCGGCCTTCCGCTCGCTGACTCCTTCGACCGGGTCGACGGGGATGCGGGCCACCGCCTCGGGGCGGGTTGCGGCGACCTCCTCGATCTCCATGCCGCCCTCCGCGGAGGCGATGGCGAGGAAGGTGCCCGCGGCCCGGTCCAGTACGTAGCTGATGTAGAACTCGGCCTCGATGTCGACGGGTTGCGCAAGCATCACCGTCCGCACCGTGTGGCCCTTGATGTCCATGCCGAGGATCTGGCGGGCGGTCAGTTCGGCGGCCGCCGCGTCGGCTGCGATCTTCACTCCGCCCGCCTTGCCCCGGCCGCCCGTCTTCACCTGCGCCTTGACGACGACTCGGCCACCGAGCCGGCCCGCCGCTTCCCTTGCGTCGGCCGCACGGTCGATGACCTCGGCCTCCGGTACCGCTATGCCGTGTTCTGCGAAGAGTTGCCGTGCCTGGTGCTCGTACAGATCCATAGCCACTCCCGATCGTGCCGATTGTGAAAGTGCCGCTCGCCCCCTGGACACCACCCACCGGATGCGGGATAACAAGTTTCATACAGTATTCGTCGACTGTATGCAATGTACTGCGGGAGCACGGCAATGGCTCCTGCACTCCCCTACGAAGGGCCGGGATCGCCATGCCCGAGGACAGCCAGGAACTCATCTCCGGTGGGCACTTGGTCGCCAAGGCGTTGAAGGCCGAGGGGGTGGAGCGCATCTACACCCTCTGCGGCGGCCACATCATCGACATCTATGACGGCTGCGTCGACGAGGGCATCGAAGTCGTCGACGTACGCCATGAACAGGTAGCCGCTCACGCCGCCGACGGCTATGCGCGGATCACCGGCAAGCCGGGATGCGCCGTCGTCACGGCTGGGCCGGGGACCACCGACGCGGTCACGGGCGTCGCGAACGCCTTCCGGGCCGAGTCATCGATGCTGCTGATCGGTGGTCAAGGGGCGCACAGTCAGCACAAGATGGGCTCGCTCCAGGACCTCCCTCACGTCGAGATGATGTCGCCCATCTCCAAGTTCGCCGCCACCGTGCCCGACACCGCCCGCGCAGCCGACATGGTGTCCATGGCCTTCCGCGAGTGCTACCACGGGGCGCCGGGTCCTTCCTTCCTGGAGATCCCGCGCGATGTGCTGGACGCCAAGGTGCCAGTGTCGAAGGCCCGGGTTCCGGAGGCCGCGCAGTACCGGGCCTCGACCCGTACGGCCGGTGACCCCGCGGCCGTCGAGAAGCTCGCCGATCTCCTTGTGCACGCCGAGAAGCCGGCGATCCTGCTGGGCAGTCAGGTATGGACGACCCGGGCGACGGACGACGCCGTCGAGCTCGTACGGACGTTCAATGTCCCCGCCTACATGGACGGGGCCGGGCGCGGCACGCTGCCGCCCGGCGATCCGCACCACTTCCAGCTGTCGCGGCGGTACGCCTTCGCCAACGCCGATCTGATCGTGATCGTGGGTACACCGTTCGACTTCCGGATGGGGTACGGCAAGCGACTCTCCGCCGACGCCACCGTCGTGCAGATCGACCTCGACTACCGCACCGTCGGCAAGAACCGTGACATCGGCCTCGGGATCGTCGGCGATGCGGGAATGGTCCTGAAGGCGGTCACGGAAGCGGCGAGCGGTCGGATCAACGGGGGTGCGGTCAAGCGGAAGGCGTGGCTGGAGGAGCTCCGTGCCGCCGAGCAGACCGCGATCGAGAAGCGGTTGCCCAGCCTGAAGTCGGATTCATCGCCGATCCACCCGTACCGGCTGGTCAGCGAAATCAACGACTTCCTCACCGAGGACTCGATCTACATCGGGGACGGCGGCGACATCGTCACCTTCTCCGGGCAGGTCGTGCAGCCCAGGTCGCCCGGTCACTGGATGGACCCGGGCCCGCTGGGCACGCTCGGTGTCGGTGTGCCGTTCGTCCTGGCGGCGAAGCAGGCCCGGCCCGACAAGGAGGTCGTGGCGCTCTTCGGCGACGGCGCGTTCTCCCTGACCGGATGGGACTTCGAGACGCTGGTCCGCTACAACCTCCCCTTCGTCGGGATCGTCGGCAACAACTCCTCGATGAACCAGATCCGGTACGGCCAGAAGGCGAAGCACGGGGACGAGCGCGAGCGGGTCGGCAACACCCTGGGAAACGTCCACTACGACAAGTTCGCCCAGATGCTGGGCGGTTACGGCGAAGAAATCCGCGACCCCGCCGACATCACGCCGGCGCTGCAGCGGGCCCGGGAGTCCGGATTGCCGTCGCTCATCAACGTCTGGGTCGACCCCGACGCGTACGCCCCCGGAACCATGAACCAGACCATGTACAAGTAACAGAGGAGTCGTTGACATGACCAAAGCTCTAGAGGGCGTGCGCGTCCTCGACATGACGCACGTACAGTCCGGGCCCTCCGCCACTCAGCTGCTGGCCTGGCTCGGCGCGGACGTGGTGAAGCTGGAGGCGCCGTCCGGGGACATTACGCGCAAGCAGCTGCGTGACCTCCCGGACGTCGATTCGCTGTATTTCACGATGCTCAACTGCAACAAGCGGAGCATCACCCTCAACACCAAGACGGAGCGCGGCAAGGAACTGCTGACCGAGCTGATCCGCCGCTCGGACGTGATGGTGGAGAATTTCGGGCCCGGCGCCGTCGACCGGATGGGTTTCACCTGGGAGAAGATCCAGGAGATCAATCCGCGGATCGTGTATGCCTCCATCAAGGGCTTCGGCGAGGGTCCGTACACCAACTTCAAGGCGTACGAGGTCGTCGCCCAGGCCATGGGCGGTTCGATGTCCACCACCGGCTTCGAGGACGGTCCGCCTCTCGCGACCGGTGCGCAGATCGGCGACTCCGGAACCGGCATCCACGCGGTGGCTGGCATCCTGGCCGCGCTGTTCCAGCGCGAGAACACCGGGCGCGGGCAGCGCGTCAATGTCGCCATGCAGCACGCGGTGCTCAATCTGTGCCGGGTGAAACTCCGTGACCAGCAGAGGCTTGCGCACGGACCGCTGGCGGAGTATCCGAACGAGGACTTCGGCGACGAGGTGCCGCGCAGCGGCAACGCAAGCGGCGGCGGGCAGCCCGGCTGGGCGGTGAAGTGCGCGCCCGGTGGGCCCAACGACTATGTGTACGTCATTGTGCAGCCGGTCGGCTGGCAGCCGCTCGCCTCGCTGATCGGACGCCCGGAACTGGTGGACGACCCCGAGTGGGCGACGCCCGAGGCCCGCCTGCCCAAGCTCGACAAGATGTTCCAGCTCATCGAGGAGTGGTCCGCGACGCTCCCCAAGTGGGAGGTGCTGGAGCGGCTGAACGCGCACAACATCCCGTGCGGCCCGATCCTCTCCACCCGGGAGATCATCGAGGACGAGTCCCTGGTCGCCAACGAGATGGTCGTCCAGGTGGAGCACCCGGAGCGCGGCACGTTCACCACCGTGGGCTCCCCGCTGAAGCTCTCCGACTCCCCGGTGGATGTGGTGACTTCGCCGCTGCTCGGCGAGCACAACGAAGAGGTGTACGTCGGTGAGCTGGGCCTCGGCGACGAGGAGCTGCGGCTGCTGAAGACGAACGGAGTCATCTGAACATGGTCGAATCACAGGACCGCGAGACCGTACGGGCGTTGCTCGACTCCGTCCGGGCCGCCGGACGCAGTGCGCTCACCGCACCCGAGGGCAAGATCGTCGCTGATGTGTACGGGATCGCCGTGCCCGGCGAGGAGTTGGCGCAGGACGTCGACGAGGCGGTGGCCTTCGCGGACCGGCTCGGCGGACCGGTCGTACTGAAGATCGTCTCGCCCGATGTGCTGCACAAGACGGACGCCGGCGGCGTCGTCGTCGGGGTGAAGGGCGCCTCCGAGGTACGGGCCGCGTACCACCGGATCATCGAGAACGTGCGGGCGTACGCGCCGGACGCACGGATCGACGGTGTGCAGGTGCAGCAGCTGGTGCCGCCCGGGCAGGAGGTCATCGTCGGTGCGGTGACCGACCCGACATTCGGCAAGGTCGTCGCCTTCGGGCTCGGCGGCGTACTGGTGGAGGTGCTCAAGGACGTCACCTTCCGGCTCGCCCCGGTCAGCGCGGACGAGGCGCTCTCCATGCTCGACTCGATCGGCGCAGCCGAGATCCTGCGCGGGGTGCGCGGTGCGCCGCCGGTGGACCGGTGGGCGCTGGCCGAGCAGATCCGGCGGGTGTCCCAACTGGTCACGGATTTCCCGGAGATTGCGGAGGTCGACCTCAATCCGGTCATCGCCGCACCGGAGGGTGCGGTCGCGGCCGACATCCGGATCCTGCTGGCGACGGACACCGTCAAGCCCAGGCGTACGTACCGGCGCGAGGAGATCCTCACCTCGATGCGCCGGCTGATGGAGCCGCGCTCCGTCGCCGTGATCGGTGCCTCCAACGAGCAGGGCAAGATCGGCAATTCGGTGATGCGCAATCTCATCGACGGGGGCTTCTCCGGGGAGATCCATCCGGTGAACCCCCGGGCCGATGACATTCTGGGCCGCAAGGCGTACAAGAGTGTCACCGACGTTCCCGGTGAGGTGGATGTGGCGGTCTTCGCGATCCCCGCCAAGTTCGTGGCATCGGCGCTGGAAGAGGTGGGGCGCAAGGGGATCCCCAATGCGGTCCTCATCCCTTCCGGATTCGCCGAGACCGGTGAACAGGCGCTGCAGGACGAGATCGTGGCGATCGGCGAGCGGTACGGCGTACGGCTGCTCGGGCCGAACATCTACGGCTACTACTCGACGTGGCAGGACCTCTGCGCCACGTTCTGCACCCCGTACGACGTGAAGGGCGGGGTGGCGCTGACCTCTCAGTCCGGTGGTATCGGCATGGCCATCCTCGGCTTCGCCCGTTCCACCAAGACCGGTGTGTCGGCGATCGTGGGGCTCGGCAACAAGTCCGACATCGACGAGGACGATCTGCTGACCTGGTTCGGTGAGGATCCGAACACCCAGTGCATCGCGATGCACCTGGAGGACCTCAAGGACGGGCGCGCGTTCGTCGAGGCGGCACGGGCGACCGTACCGAAGAAGCCGATCGTGGTGCTGAAGGCCGGCCGTACCAGTGCCGGTGCGAAGGCGGCGGGTTCGCACACCGGTGCGCTGGCGGGCGACGACGCCGTGTACGACGACATTCTCCGCCAGGCCGGGGTGATCAGGGCCCCGGGGCTGAACGACATGCTGGAGTACGCGCGGGCGCTGCCGGTGCTGCCGACGCCGAAGGGCGACAACGTCGTGATCATCACAGGGGCCGGCGGCTCGGGCGTGCTGCTCTCGGACGCCATCGTCGACAACGGTCTGACACTGATGGAGATCCCGGAGGACCTGGACGCCGCATTCCGGAGGTTCATTCCGCCGTTCGGTGCTGCGGGAAACCCCGTGGACATAACGGGCGGCGAGCCGCCGTCGACGTACGAGGCAACGATCCGGCTCGGCCTGGAGGACCCGCGGATCCACTCGCTGGTCCTGGGCTACTGGCACACGATCGTCACTCCCCCGATGGTCTTCGCGGAGCTGACGGCCCGTGTGGTCGCGGAGTTCCGCGAGCGCGGGATCGAGAAGCCGGTCGTTGCCTCGCTGGCCGGCGACACCGAGGTGGAGGAGGCGTGCCAGTACCTCTTCGAGCACGGCGTCGTCGCCTATCCGTACACCACGGAAAAGCCGGTCGCCGCTCTGGGCGCCAAGTACCGATGGGCCCGTGCGGCAGGACTGCTGGACGGTGATCGATGAGCTGAGTGCGAGAGCTCGAACCACGGGGTCTGCGGCGAACCGCTCGGCCGCAGACCCCGGGCGACGCGAAGTGGGAACGGACAGGGGGCGCTGGCCAGACTTCTTCCACGCAAGGGGTTCGATCGATCATGACAACGACAGACATCTCCACATCCGTCCCCTTCAGGGAGGCGACGGACCGCAACGGCCGCGTGTACCGGATGGGTGAGTCCGACCGGGACATCATGGGCCGCCCGCGCTGGACCATGGTGCTCTTCCCCTGGATGGGCATGCTGGGGATCAGCTCGTCGGAGTACGCGTTCACGTCCGCGGAGGACACGCTGCATGAGGCCCACTTGTGGGCCAGTGGCCATATCTTCTGGCTGATGGGTGTCTGGATCTTCTTCCAGGCGGCCGTGGCCTTTCCGGCGGGGCAGCTGCGTGAGAGCGGTCGGCTGCCGGCCAGGAGCGCGATGCTTCTCGGAGCGCTGGGCACCCTGCTCGGCTATCTCTCGCTGGCGTACGCACCGCATGTCGTGGTCGCCTACTTCGGCTTCGGCATGTTCAGCGGTATCGGCGCCGGTCTCGTCTACGCGACCTGCGTGAACATGGTCGGTAAGTGGTACCCGGAGCGCAAGGGCGGCAAGACCGGCATGGTCAACGGCGGTTTCGCCTATGGCTCGGTGCCGTTCGTGTTCCTCTTCACCTCGTACATGGACCTGTCCAACTACCAGGGTGTACTGGTCTCGGTCGGGGTCATCTGCTGTGCGGTCGTCGCGGTCGCCGGCTGGTTCTTCAAGGACCCGCCGAAGAACTGGTGGCCGTCGCACGTCGATCCGCTGAAGGTCTCCGACGACCCGCGGATCGTGCGGTCGCTGGCCAAGAACCCGCCGGCGGTCAAGCAGTACACCCCGCGCGAGGCGGCCCGGACCCCGGTGCTGTGGATGATGTGGTTCTGTCTGCTGTGCACGGCAGGCATCAACATCTTCGGTATCGCCATGCAGGTGCCGTTCGGCAAGGAAATGGGATTCGCCGGCGGCATCGTGGCCACGGCCATGTCACTCAAGGCGATCGTGAACGGGACCGGCCGGGGAGTCATCGGCTGGATCTCCGACCGGTACGGACGCCGCAACACACTGATCATCGTCTGTCTGGTCCTGGGATCCGCACAGTTCGGGGTGTTCTTCTCCGGCGACATCGGGTCGATGCCGTTCTTCCTGTTCTGCTCGATGGTCTCCGGCTTCGGTGGCGGCGCCATCTTCCCGCTGTTCGCGGCGATGACCGCGGACTACTTCGGTGAGAACAACAACGCCTCCAACTACGGAATGGTCTACAGCTCCAAGCTGATCTCCGGCCTGGTCGGCTCCGGTGTCGGCGCGGTCGTGGTCGGCGCCTGGGGCTACGGCGGTGCCTTCGCCCTGGCAGGCAGCATCGGACTCGCCTCCGCGGTACTCGCGGTGTTCCTGCGGGCACCGGGCCGGCCGAGCACCAAGCACATCGAACCCAATCCGTATCCGATCAGCCGGGAGATCTCCTGACATGACCGCGGACCACACCTGACCCGCTCCGCGCCGGCCACCCGGGCCGGCGCGGACATCCGCGAAATCACGAACCCGCGCCACCGCGTCCACCACACCGGCAACACCGACCAGCAGGTCCCCGGCCGCCCGCGCGGTTCCGGAAGCTGGTCAGGCACCGTGTGCTCCTGGTGACAACCATGGAGCGCACGGTGCCTGACGTCACCGGGCGGGCGTTCGCGCTGTTCCCCGGATGTCAGGAATCCGGGGTGAGGCGCGGACCGCCCCTCCGGTGCCGCCTTGGTCCTACTTGCGCAGCGCCGCCAGGTTGTCGTAGCCGATCCGCGCATGCTTCAGGGACTGCGCGAGGTCGGTGGAGCTCGGTGCGTTGTCCTGCTCGACCATCGGGTTGCGGTAGTTCTTCTCCCCGACCCGGCTGAAGAACGTCCGGTAGTCGATGACCCCGGTACCGAAGGGGACCATGTCGTAGCCCTGTCCGCTGGTCGTGTTGACGACGCCGTCCTTGGCGTGGAACAGCGGGTAGCGCTTGTTGTTGCGGCGGACCAGTGCCGCGGGGTCGAATATGTTCTCCTGCTGCGATCCGTCGTGGGCGGTGTAGGTGTGGAACTTGTACTGGGCGACGTGCGCCCAGAAGATGTCCATCTCCAGCCATACGGTCTTCGGGTCGGTGACCTTGAGGAAGTACTCGAGCTTGCGGATGCCGGAGCTGCGGGTGGGCCGGCCCTGTGCGTCCAGCGGACCTCCGTCGAGCAGGAAGCCGTAGGCCGCGTCGTGGTTGTGGGTGTACAGCTTGATGCCCGCACGATGAGCGATCTGCCCCAGGGCGTTCCACTTGTCGGCGGCCACGTCCCAGTCGGCACGGTAGGCGCTGCCGGTGGGGTCGCCACCGGTGCCCATGTGGTCCATGCCGAGGATGTTCGCTATTTCGAGGGTCCGCTTGAACTGGTCCAGGTCGCTCTGGTTCAGCGGCCAGGACGACGGGATGAAGCCGTGGTTGCCCTGGGCGCGCAGACCGTAGTCGTCCAGCCACGAGCGCAGCAGCTTCGCACCCTCCACCGTTTCGAGGTTGCTTCCGCCGGGTGCGTTGGCGTGCTGGCCGTACCCGGCGAACTCGACCTGCTTGTAGCCGTAGCGGGCCAGCTCCTTGAAGACCTCGCGGAAGCCCGAGGGAAGGTCGGTGCTGAGCGGATCCCGGCCCGTGGCGTCGCGCACGGTGTACAAGATGATTCCGCGCTTCGACGCCGGGACCAGATCCTGGCCGTGGCCCTGGCCGTTCCCCTTGTGGGAAGCGGGCTGGGCGAAGGCCGGCGACGCGCCGAAGGCGGGCGCGGCGATCGCCGTGGCCGCAGCGGCGGTGCAGGTGCTGAGAAAGCGGCGGCGACTGACGCCGAGGCTGCGGCGCAGGGCGCCGTCCGTTCCGGATTCGTCGTTGTACACGGTCACGGTCTCTCTCTTTCTCGAAGATGCTCGCAACGCTGTGCACGGACCGATCTCATGCGAGGCCGGCAAGCGCGAGGAGCAGGGACTTCACTTCGGTGGCCCGGACAGGTCCGGTGAACGCGTGGGGGGTGGAGCAGAGGATGAGCGGACCTTCTTCGTCGCTCATGGGGAGGCGGCCGTGGCTGCCACGGATAGGTGACGGGTCGAGGGGCACGACCGCCATGCGGTAGCGCATGCCGAGCTTCTTGCGGGCCACGGCGGTGGCCGCCTTGACCCGTACGTACGGGTCCTGGGGGTCCAGGAAGAGTTCGACCGGGTCGTAGCCGGGTTTGCGGTGGATCTCGACGAGCTGCGCGAAGTCGGGGGCGCGCGCGTCGTCGAGCCAGTAGTAGTACGTGAACCAGGCGTCCGGGTCGGCGACGGCCACGAGTTCGCCGGAGCGCGGGTGGTCGAGGCCGTGTGCCTTCTTGCCCTCGTCGTCGAGGAGCTGCTCGATGCCCTGGACGTCCTGGAGAGCTTCACGAGTGGCATCGAGGTCCTCGGGGCGGCGTACGTAGATGTGGGCGAGCTGGTGGTCGGCGACGGCGAAGGCCCGGGACGCCATCGGGTCCAGGTACTCCATGCCGTCCTGGGTGTGGACCTCCAGCAGTCCGGCGCGGCGCAGGGCCCGGTTGATGTCGACCGGACGGTCGACGCGGGTGATGCCGTATTCGGAGAGCGCCACGACGGTGCGGCCCTCGCGGCGGGCGTCCTCCAGGAGCGGGGCCATGGCCCGGTCGAGGTCGGCGGCGGCGCGGTAGGAGCGGGGGTCGTCGGGGCCGTAGCGCTGGAGGTCGTAGTCGAGGTGCGGGAGGTAGCACAGGGCCAGGTCGGGGTGGCGGGTGTCGAGGATGTGCCGGGTCGCGTCGATGATCCACTGCGAGGAGACCAGGTCGGCGCCGGGGCCCCAGAAGTGGAAGAGGGGGAACGTGCCGAGCTTCTCGGTGAGTTCGTCGTGGAGGGCGGGCGGCCGGGTGTAGCAGTCGGGTTCCTTGCGCCCGTCGGCGTAGTAGACGGGGCGCGGGGTGACGGTGATGTCGGTGTCGGCGCCCATGGCGTACCACCAGCAGATGTTGGCGACGGTGTAGCCGGGGTGGACGCGGCGGGCGGCGTCCCAGAGCTTGTCGCCGGCGACCAGGCCGTTGTGCTGACGCCACAGGAGGACGTCGCCGAGCTCGCGGAAGTACCAGCCGTTGGCGACGATGCCGTGCTCGGCGGGGGTGGTGCCGGTGAGGAAGGTGGACTGGGCGGCGCAGGTGACGGCGGGCAGCACGGTGCCCAGAGGGGCGTGGGTGCCGGACCGCCCGAGGTTCTTGAGGTGCGGCATGTGGTCGAGGAGCCGGGGGGTGAGCCCGACGACGTCGAGGACGAGCAGCGGGGTGGGGGCGGAGCCCGGGGACGTACCCGTTTCGGCTGCGGTCATGGGAGCTCCTTGAGGCCGAGGTCGACCAGGAGGTCGCGGGCGAGGGTGAGTTCGGCGGCGATGCCGTCGGCGAGCTGGGCGCGGGTACGGGGGCGCAGCTCGGCGGGGAGCGCCTGCCAGGTGTAGGTCTCGACCTCCAGGTGACGGGTCACCGGGCGGGCGCCGCCGACCAGGCGGGTGAGCGCGGCCCCGAGCACCGGGAGGGTGGAGGTGAGCGGTGGGGCGGGCGGGGCGTGCAGCGGTACGTGGAAGTGGGCTCGCCACGGGGTGCCGTCGGGCAGAGCCCGGCCGCTGACGGCTTCCTCGAGGTCGTCGGTGCCGCGCAGTCCGTGGGTGGTGAGCGTGCGGGTCTGGTGGAGGAAGCGCGGTTCGGCGAAGGCGGCGAGTGCGGTGCGCACCTCGGGCAGGTGCGGGTGTTCGGCGTGGAGCGCAGCGGAGAGCTGGGTCTTGGCGACGGGGATGCCCGCTGCGGCGAGTGCGTCGAGGGCGGGGCCGGGGTCCTCGAAGGAGGTGGCGAGGTGACAGGTGTCGACGCAGATGCCGATGCGGTGGTGACCGACGGCGGCGAGCGGGGCGATCGCGTCGGCGGTCGTCTCGATCGTGCAGCCCGGTTCGGGTTCGAGGCCGATCCGGATGGACTTGCCGGTCAGCTCGGCCAGGGCGTCGAGGCGTTCGGCGAGGGTGACGAGGGCGGTGCGCGCGGTGCGGGCGGCCTCGGGGTCGTCGGCGTACGGGGTGCGCCAGGCGATCGGGAGGGTGGAGACGGTGCCTTCGGTGACGTCCTCGGGGAGCAGGGTGGCGAGCAGCCGGGCGAGATCGGTGGTGTGGGCGAGCCGTTCGGGGTCCGTCCAGTCCGGCTTGTACACCCGGTACTTGACCTCCTCGGCCCCGAAGCCCTCGTACGGGAAGCCGTTGAGGGTGACGACCTCCAGACCGCGCCGGTCGAGTTCCCCACGCAGGGAACGCAGCTGGGCAGGGTCGTTGATCAGGGTGTTCGCGGCGTCCTTGGCGAGCCAGAGGCCGATGCCGAGGCGGTCGCGGCCAAGGCGCTTGCGGACGGGCTCGCAGTGGTCGCGCAGCTGGGCGCGGATACCGTCCAGCGTCTCGGCGGGGTGCACGTTGGTGCAGTACGCGAGGTGGACGGTCGATCCGTCGGGGTGGCGGAAGCGCATCGGATCACTCCCCGCCGCGGAGGATGGAGTTCCCCTCGTGGAGCGGGTCGGGGGTGGTGAGGTCGAGTCGGAGCCGGCCGCTCTGGCCGTAGAAGGCGACGGGGTTGCGCCAGAGCACCTGGTCGACGTCGTCGTCGCCGAACCCGGCGGCGAGCATGGCGTCGCCGACCCTGCGGGTCTTGAGGGGATCGCTCCTGCCCCAGTCCGCGGCCGAGTTGACCAGGATCTTCTCGGTACCGTAGGTCCTCAGGATCGCGACCATGCGGTCCTCGTCCATCTTGGTGTCGGGATAGATGGAGAAGCCGGCCCAGCAGCCGCTGTCCATGGCGTCCTTGACGGTCGTCTCGTTGAGGTGATCGAGCACGACACGTTCCGGGGGGAGCTGGGACTCGCGGATGACGTCGATGGTGCGGTGCAGGCCGGCGAGCTTGTCGCGGTGCGGGGTGTGGACGAGGGCGGGCAGCCCGTGCTCTGCGGCGAGCTGGAGCTGGGCGGCCAGGGCTGTGTCCTCGGCGGGGGTCATGGAGTCGTAGCCGATCTCGCCGACGGCGACGACCGAGTCCTTGACGAGATAGCGGGGCAGGGCGTCCAGCACGGGCGTGCAGCGGGGGTCGTTCGCCTCCTTGGGATTGAGGGCGAGCGTGCAGTGGTGGGCGATGCCGTACTGGGCGGCGCGGAAGGGTTCCCAGCCGAGCAGGGCGTCGAAGTAGTCGATGAAGCTGGCGGGCGAGGTGCGGGGCTGGCCGAGCCAGAAGGAGGGTTCGACGAGGGCGCGGACACCTGCGTCGTACATCGCCTGGTAGTCGTCCGTGGTGCGGGAGGTCATATGGATGTGGGGGTCGAAGATGCGCATCAGGACTCCTCCGTGGGGGGTTGGGCTCTCCCCTGCTCGACTGCGTTCGAGGGTTCGGGGGGTGCGGGGGCCGTGAGGGCGAGGGCGCGGCGCAGGTCGTCGGGGACGGTGCGGCCTGCAGCGATGCGCTCGGCCGCGAAGTCACCGAGCATGCGGGCGAGTTCAGCGTCGCCTCGCGCGCGCCGGTCCAGTCCGTCGACGGCATCCACGGGGACACCGGTGAAGAGGCACTTGAGGATGGCGTGCCGCCATTGGTGCGCGTCGAGGTGGGCGGCGGCGTACGGGCCGACGGCGGCGGCGACCAGCCGGGTGTCGTTGGTGCGCAGGGCGTCCTCGACGAGCGGGAGAGCGGCGGGGCCGAGATCCAGCCGGTGCAGGGTGAGAAGGACGGCGCGGCGTTCGGCGGCGGTGCCGTGTTCGTAGAGGCGGGTCACGACGGGCAGACCGGCGCAGGCTTCGAGGAGCAGCAGAACACGTACGGAATCGGCGTGCTCGAGTCCGCAGTGCCGGCCCGCGGCGGCGAATCTGAGCTCCCACGGGGGTACGGCGTAGCGGCTGCCGGGCGCGGTGTCCGCGTGGAGGGCGGTGTGGGCGGCCTCGGCGAGGGACTCGTCGAGCCAGGCGCGCGCGGCACCACCCAGTTGTGCGTCGAGTTGTTCGCGGGTCACCGGCGGGGTCATCGGCATGGTGTCGCTCCCTTCGAGGACATCGACGGGATCCGGGACCGCAGGAACTCGACGGATGTCCTGGCCAGTTCGGGTCCCGCGTGGGAATGGCGGGGCAGTTCGACGACGGTGAGGCCGTGGTATCCGGTGTCGCCCAGGGCGTCGAGCGCCTCGAGCACGGGTGGGAAGTCGATCTCTCCGTCACCGAACGGAAGGTGTTCGTGGACGCCCCGGCGCATGTCCTCGATCTGCACGTGCCGCAGCCAGGGAGCGGCGGCCCGGACGCAGTCGGCGGGCTCGGCCGGTTCCAGGCACTGGCAGTGACCGATGTCGAGGGTGAGCCCGAGCGGTTCGGGGTCGCCGCTGAGGACGCGGAGACGGTGGAAGTCCGAGAGGGTGGCGAGGAGATGGCCGGGTTCGGGCTCGATGGCGAGCGGGACGCCGGTGCCGGCGGCGGCGTCGAGCACGGGGGCGAGCGCGTCCGTCAGCCGCTCCCAGGCCGTCTCGGGTGAGGTGCCGGGTGGGGTGATGCCGCTGAAGCAGTGCACGGCGTGGGCGCCGAGGTCGGCGGCGACGTCGACGGCACGCAGCAGCAGCCGGGTGCGGACGGCGCGGGCCTCCGGGTCCGCATCGAGGAGGGACGGTCCGTGCTTGCGGCGTGGGTCGAGGACATAGCGGGCCCCCGTCTCGATGGTCACGCCGAGCCCCGACCGGTCGAGCGCGGCCGCCACGTGACGGGTGCGTGCGGCGAGGTCCGGGGCGAGGGGGTCGAGGTGCATGTGGTCGAGGGTGAGGCCGACGCCGTCGTAGCCGAGGTCCGCGAGGAGTTCGAGCGCGTCGTCCAGGCGGAGGTCGGTGAGCCCGTTGGTGCCGTAGCCGAGGCGGATCGTCATGTGAGGCTCACCTTCCGGGCGAGGGTCCGGGCGAGGGGGACGAGCCCCATGACGGCGAGCCCGGTGGCGGCCCCTCCGGCGCGGGCGGCGAGCGCGGCCTGGAGCGGGATCATCGCCCGGATGCCGCTGCCGACGGCGCGCTGGGTGAGGGGCGCGGACGGGTTGAGGGCGGCGTGGAGGAGGGGCTCGGCGGCGGTACGGAAGTAGGTCGCGGTGAGTGCCGTAAGGAGGACGCCGGGTGAGGTGGGGGTTCCGGGTCGGGGGTGGTGGTCCCCCGGTCCGTCCCTTCCCGGTATCCGGGGCAGGCCACCGGAGCCCTGCTGCCCGCGCACCGCGACGGCGCCCAGCGCGGCGACCGCCGCGAGCGCGCCGAGGGGCACGGCGGTGGAACCTCCCTGCGCCTCGTGGCGCGAGACCGCGGTGACGGCGTAGGTGTGCGCGCCGAGCAGGGCGGCCACGGGCACGGCAGCAAGCACCGCGGGGTGGACGGCGCCCATGGTGCGGGTGGCGCCCCCGGGGAAAGCGGTGCGCCCGGGAAGGGCATGGCCGGCACTGCGTACGACGCCCGGCGTGCCGGTCGCGCCTGCTGTGCGGGCGGTGCCGACCGGGCGGGCAGGGACAGGTACGTGCCGGGACGGCTCCGCGCGGCGGGGTTCGCGATCCGTGGTCGCCGTCGCCACCGCACGGCCGATCCGGCCGAGCAGCCGGGCGACCGGGCCGCCTCGCCGCTTCCCCGCCACGGACCGGAAGGGTGCGGATGCCCCGACGAAGCCTGTGGTTGTCGCGGACGGAGTGACCGCGCCTGCAGCGGGCAGGGCCGCGATGCGGGAGCTGGTCGTACCCGCCCCCGCCGTCGCCGTCGCTCCCAGCAGGAGGTCCAGTGCGCGGGCCGCCGCCATCGCTGCCGGGCCCGCCTGGGTGTGCTTCAGGCGGAGGTCGTACGCCCAGACCGTTGCCGCCAGACCCGTGGCCACCGTCAGGGCCGGACGGCCCGCGCGGGCGGCCAGCATCAGACCTGCGGCCGTCAGGGCGCCGGCTGCCGCCAGGGCGGCGCCGGGGGTGATCCGGCCCGAGGGGATCGGGCGGTGCGGGCGGTCGACGGCGTCCTCGTCGCGGTCCGCCCAGTCGTTGAGGGCCATGCCCGCCTCGTAGAGACAGAGGGAGGCACCGACAGCCAGTGCAGTGCCCCCGTTGGGGCGCCGGCCGATGACCGCCGCCCCGGCCAGCGCATCACCGGGGACGGTGAACAGCGCCGATACCCGGAGCAGTTCGGCCCAGGCCCGTACCGCGGCCGTCATTTCTGCCCCCGCAGCCGTTCGGCGAAGGCCATCAGCTGCAGATACTGGTCGGAGAGTGCGGCGGGCCCGCCGTCCGGGTCCTTGAAGTAGAAGCCGAGTTCGGGCAATGGGCCCGTCAGCCCCGCCTCGTGGGCGCGGGCGAGCAGGCGCGCCAGGTCCAGGACCAGCGGGGCGGCCAGCGCCGAGTCGCACCCCTGCCATGTCGTCTGGAGGACCATGCGCGCCCCGAGGAATCCGTCGAACGCGATGTGGTCCCAGGCCGTCTTCCAGTCGCCGAGGGCCGGCACGTCGTCGATGTGCACCTCGCCCTCGGGAGCGACGCCCAGGGTGTCGGCGAGAACCCGTTCCTTGCCCGCGTTCTTCGCCGCCGCCGCGGCCGGGTCGGCCAGCGCCGCCCCGTCCCCGCCGCCCAGCAGATTCGTGCCGGACCAGGCCCGTACGGGCAGGGCGCGCTGCACGAACATCGGGGCGAGTACGGAGCGGAGCAGCGTCTGGCCCGTCTTGCCGTCGCGGCCTGCGTGAGGAAGTCCGCATTCCGCGACGGCGTCCTGGAGCGCGGGGGTGCGCAGCCCGGTCGAGGGGGTGAAGTTGACGTAGGGGCAGCCGGCCCGGAGCGCCGCCGCGGCGTAGAGCGAGCTGGCGGGCAACCGGTGCTGCCCGGGTTCCGGAACCGGTTCGGTCGACGCGACGTTGACCACGACGGTGCGGGCCAGGCCGTTGCGGCGGCGGAAGTCGGTGAGGTCGGCGGCGAATGCGGCGATGAGCTCTTCGTCGGTGCGGGTGTCGCCGGGCAGCGGCCCACCGGGGCGTATCTCCGCGTCGGCCGCGGCGAGTTCGGACCGGACCGCCGAGGGAAGTCCGTGTGGGAGCACTCCCCCGGCGGCCAGGGCCTCGGCCCGCTTGGGCAGGGGGCAGTCGACGGTGTCGTGTCCGCCGAAGACCAGGGAGGTCAGCGCCGGCAGCCCGCTGCCGGCGAAGGGCGCGGTCTCGGTGACCATGCCCGCCGCCGGGTGGAGCCCCGCCGCGACGGCTGCGCAGCCCGCTGTGGCGGTGGTGGCGACGGAGCCGCGTGCTCCGATGAACCAGACTCCGGTACGAACGGCATGTGCTGACACGGGGCTGCCTCCCTGGCTGGGATCCTGGCTGGGCAGTGCGAAGAGAGCGGCGCTGTTCGATCGGTGGCGGGCAGGGAAGTGGTGGTGACGGCGGGCGGGGTAGGGCCGTCGCCCCGCCCGCCGTCGGACTGTGGCTGTCGCCTATGCGGCGGGCAGCTCCTTCAACTCGATGTTGCGGAAGGACACCTGGTCGTCGGCCCCGTGGTTCTGCAGGCCGATGTAGCCGTCCTTCAGGCTGCGTACGGGATCGGTGTTGGTGAAGTCGTTGATCTTGACTCCGTTGAGGAAGACCTGGAGCCGTTCACCCTGGACCTTGATCTCGTAGCTGTTCCACTGGCCCGGAGGCCGCAGGACCTGGTCGCGGGCCTTGATGTTCGCCGCCTTGAAGGTGTAGACGGAGCCCGTGGTGCGGTCGGGTGCGTCGGTGGCGTCGATCTGGACCTCGTAGCCGTTGTTCACCGCGGACCAGGGGTCGTCGGACTGCGGGAAGCCGACGAAGACACCGGAGTTGTCGTCGCCCTCCAGCTTCCAGTCGAGCTTCAGCGAGTAGGACCCGAGCTCCTTGGGCTGGTAGGTGAGGAGGCCCATGCCGCCCTCGGAGCGGAGTTCACCGTCGACGACGTTGAACTTCCCCGGGCCGGCCTGCTTCCAGCCTTCGAGCGTCTTGCCGTTGAAGATCGGCCGGTAGCCGGTGTCCGGCTTGCAGTCGGCATTGACCTGTCCGGCCGCGTAGCGGACGCCGCCCAGGAGGAGCTGGCGGAAGGCCGGTTCGGCGTACGACTCCTTGGTGTGGCCGAGGCCGGTGTAGAAGGAGCGGCCGCCCCCGTAGGACTGGCACCAGGTGATCGGGTGATCGCCCTTCATGGTGCCGCCGGTGTAGGTCGTCTCGTCGAGCGTGGCGAGGACCTTCACCTTGTCGCGCGGGTTGGTGCGGTAGTTGTACAGCTCGTCGGTGCGGACCCAGGCGTCGTCGAGGTGGGCGGTCGCCGGGTTCTTGTGGTCCTCGACGCGGACGGTGACGGGCTGGATCGCGGGGTGCCCGGCGAAGTACGAGCCGACCAGTCCGCCGTAGAACGACCAGTCGTACTCGGTGTCCGCGGCGGCGTGCACGCCCATGTAGCCACCGCCGCCGGCGATGTAGTTCTCGAACGCCTTCTGCTGGTCGGCGTTGAGGACGTCACCGGTCGTGGAGAGGAAGACGACGGCATCGTAGCGGGCCAGGTTGCTGGTGGTGAACTGGCCTGCCTCCTCGGTGGCGTCGACGGTGATGTTGCTGCTCGCGCCGAGTTCCTTCAGTGCGGCGATGCCCTCGGGAATCGCGTCGTGGCGGAAGCCGGCCGTCTTCGAGAAGACCAGGACCCGCTTGGCGGTCCGGTCGGGGGCGCTGTTGGAGAGCTCGAAGTCGTCGATGTCGAAGAGCGCGCCGTCGCCGCCCTTGAAGACCAGGAAGAGCTCCGTGGCCTGCTTCGGGACGCCGCGCAGCGGCACGTCGATGTCCTGGAAGGTCTCCCAGCTGCCGGTCACCGGCACCGGGGCGGAGCCGAGGATCTTGCCGGTCGCGGAGCCGGTCCGTACTTCGAGGAAGCCACCGGCGCCACCGGACGAGATCCGGGCGGTGAGCTTGGTGGAGTCACCGAGGATGTACGGCTTGAAGGCGATCCAGTCGTCGTTGTTGATGTCGCCGACCGTCTTGCCGCCCTCCGCGTTCGCCTTGTCGAACGTCTGGATGCCGGACGACGAGGTGAAGTGCTCGGCCTGGCGGTGGCGGGGCTGGAGCTGCGCCTGGTCGTGGCCGGAGAGTGCGGCCTGGCCGCCGCCCCCGCCATCGGTGTACGAGGCGTCGATGACTCCGAAGATGTTGGCGTTCGGGTCGTGCCCGCCGTCCATCTCGGTCTTGATGGTGCCGGAGCAGCCGTGCTCCGTGGTGATCGGGTGGCCGTGGTTGTCATGGCCGAGTACGAAGCTGACCTGGACCTTCGAGCAGTCGATCGTGCCGTCCTCGGGGTCGGTGACGGTCACCTTGAACGGGATCTCGTCGCCGAAGGTGAACAGCTGCCCGTCACCCGGGAGTTCCAGGTTCACCTTGGGTGCGGTGTTGCCGACGGTCACATGGACACTCGCCGAACCGGTGCGGCCGGTGGGGTCCTTGGCGGTGACGGTCGCGGTGTAGGTGCCGTTCTTCTTGTACGTGTACGTGGGGTTCGCGGCGGTCGACGTACCGCCGTCGCCGAAGTCCCAGGCGTAGGTGAGCGTGTCGTTGTCGGAGTCCGTGGTGCCCGCGGAGGAGAACTGCACCTTCAGCGGTGCGGTACCGGACGTCTTGTTGGACGTGGCCTCGGCGATCGGCGAGTGTCCGCCCGTGGCGTTCTCGATGCGGTAGAGCGCGGAGTGCTCGTCGCCGCCGAACCAGGAGAGGCCGTAGTCCAGGACGTACAGCGCCCCGTCCGGGCCGAAGGCCATGTCCATCACCTGGGTCCCGGACCACGGGATGTCGTTGATGGACTGGACGGCGCCGTTTCCGTCCTGCTCGATGCGCTTGATCCACTGCCGGCCGAACTCACCGGCGAAGAAGTCCCCGTCGTACGCCTCGGGGAACTTCACGGGCGAGTCGAGGTTCGGGTCGTAGTGGTAGACGGGGCCGCCCATCGGCGACTCGGAGCCGGTGCCGAACTCGGGCACGGATGCGCCGTCGTACGGGATCCAGGCGGGCTGCGCCGGGGGAAGGTCGACCAGGCCGGTGTTGTGCGGCGAGGTGTTCTTCGGTGCGGCGCAGTCGAAGGTCGCGCCGGACGTCTGCGTCGCGAAGTCGTAGTCGACGAAGGGGTCGTTGTTCCCGGTGCAGAACGGCCAGCCGAAGTTGCCCGCCTTGGTCACCCGGGCGAACTCGACCTGTCCGCCCGGTCCGCGCTTCGGGTCGGCCGCGCCCGCGTCGGGACCGTAGTCACCGACGTACGCGATGCCGGTGGCCTTGTCGACGCTGAAGCGGAACGGGTTGCGGAAGCCCATCGCGTAGATCTCGGGCCGCGTCTTGTCCGTGCCCGGGGCGAAGAGGTTGCCCTCGGGGATGGTGTACGAGCCGTCCTCCGCGACCTTGATCCGGAGGAGCTTGCCGCGCAGGTCATTGGTGTTGCCCGCGGAGCGCCGGGCGTCGAATGCCGGGTTGCGGTCCGGGCGTTCGTCGATCGGCGCGTAGCCGTCGGAGGCGAAGGGGTTGGAGTCGTCGCCGGTCGACAGGTACAGGTTGCCCTGCGCGTCGAAGTCGATGTCGCCGCCGACGTGGCAGCAGATGCCGCGCGACGTCTTGACGTCGAGGACCTTTTTCTCGCTGCTCAGGTCGAGGGTGCCGTCCGCCTTGAGGACGAAGCGGGAGAGCCGGTTGACGCCGTCGAACTTGGCGAAGTCGGCGGCGGTGCCTGTCTCCGGGGCGTCGCCGGACGGGGTGTCCAGCGGGGGGGCATAGTAGAGGTAGATCGCCCGGTTCGTGTCGAAGTCGGGGTCGACGCCGACGCCCTGGAGGCCCTCCTCGTCGTGCGAGTAGACGGGCACGACGCCGGAGATCCTGGTGTTGCCGGCGCTGTCGGTGATCCGCAGCTCGCCGCTGCGCGAGGTGTGCAGGACGCTGCGGTCCGGGAGGACCGCGAGCGACATGGGTTCGCCGGTTTCGGCGGCACCCTTGGCGAGGGTGACCTGCTGGAAGTCCTCGGCCGCTGCGGCATCGGTGGTGGCCTGCGAGGCCTGGCCCGCCGCGGAGGCGCCGGGGGCGGCGCCGAGGGCGAGGGCGGCGGCGGTGAGGAGGCCGCCGGTGAACAGGGCGAGGGACTTGCGGAGTCGGGTCCTGGGTTTGGTTCTGCTTCTGTGCACGAGTGTCCTCCGGAAAGTGCCGGTTGTACGGGCGGGTAGTGCCGAGCCGTTCCGCGCGGGGACTGCCGCGCAGGTCACACGAGGGCCTGATGGGGCCCCGGTGACGAGGGTTATGTCGTGTACACCCCATGGACCGTAGACCCGTTCGTCCAGCACGGAAAGCCCTTGCGCAGCAGTTCGGTTGAACTTTTTCCTTCATCAGGACAAAGGCGAGTGAGGGCATGCGGAACCGCCCCGGGGGTGCACGAGAGGCGCCGGGGTGCGCGGAGAGACGCCGGGCGGGGACTGTTCCCCCTGCCTGCCCTTCAACCGGGGCACTGCCCCGGTCCCGCTCCTCGGACGCCGGGCAGGCATGGTCGTGCCGGGCCCGCACGCGAGATGCCGCCCAGGCGGAGAGTCAGGCTTCCCCGGCGTCCGAGGAGCGGGGTTCCGGGGGCCGGGCCCCCGGGAACACCGTCAGTCGCCGCCCCCGAACGCCGCGTCGAACGACGCCGCCGGCGGGTCGAAGTCGTACCGCTTCAGCGTGGCAAGCGCTTCGGGCGCGCCCGCCAGCCGGTCCATGCCCGCGTCCTCCCACTCCACCGAGATGGGCCCCTCGTAATGGATCGACCGGAGCATGCGGAACACGTCCTCCCACGGCACGTCACCGTGCCCGCCCGAGACGAAATCCCAGCCGCGCCGCGGATCGCCCCAGGGCAGGTGCGAACCGAGGCGGCCGTTGCGCCCGTCGAGGCGCTTGCGGGCCTCCTTGCAGTCGACGTGGTAGATCCGGTCCCGGAAGTCGTAGAGGAAGCCGACCGGATCGAGGTCCTGCCAGACGAAGTGGCTCGGGTCGAAGTTCAGCCCGAACGCGGCGCGGTGGTCGACGGCCTCGAGGGCACGGTGCGTGGTCCAGTAGTCGTACGCGATCTCACTGGGGTGCACCTCGTGGGCGAACCGCACGCCCTCCGCGTCGAACACGTCGAGGATCGGGTTCCAGCGCTCGGCGAAGTCCTCGTACCCCCGCTCGATCATCCGCGGCGGCACCGGCGGGAACATCGCCACCAGGTGCCAGATCGACGAACCGGTGAAGCCGATGACGGTGTCGACCCCGAAGGCCGCGGCGGCGCGCGCGGTGTTCTTGATCTCCTCGGCGGCCCGCTGCCGTACGCCCTCGGGCTCGCCGTCGCCCCAGATCCTGCCGGGCAGGATCCCCTGGTGCCGCTCGTCGATCGGGTTGTCGCAGACCGCCTGGCCGACGAGGTGGTTGGAGATCGCCCAGCACTTGAGCCCGTACTTGTCGAGCAGCTGGTGCCGCCCGGGCAGGTAGCCGGGGTCGGCGAGGGCCTTGTCGACCTCGAAGTGGTCGCCCCAGCAGGCGAGTTCGAGACCGTCGTAGCCGAAGTCCCGGGCCAGCCGGCAGACCTCCTCCAGCGGCAGGTCGGCCCACTGACCGGTGAAGAGAGTGAAGGGACGGGGCATGCGCGGAACCTCCTACGGGGTGTGTACCGGGGTGAGTACGGAGTTCTTCTCGGCGCTCTCCTCCACCGCCGCGAGCACCCGCTGCACCTGGAGTCCGTCGGCGAACGACGGTACGGGGTCCGCACCTTCGGCGATCGTCCGGACGAGGTCGCGGGCCTGGTGGATGAAGGTGTGCTCGTAGCCGAGGGCGTGACCCGGCGGCCACCACGCCTCCAGGTACGGGTGCTCGGGTTCGGTGACGAGGATGCGGCGGAACCCTGCGGTGGTGGCAGGTTCGGTGTGGTCGTGGAAGGACAGTTCGTTCAGCCGCTCCAGGTCGAAGGCGAGCGAGCCGCGCTCCCCGTTGAGCTCCAGCCGCAGCGCGTTCTTGCGGCCCGCCGCCATGCGTGTCGCCTCGAACGAGGCCAGCGCTCCGGAAGCGAGCCTGCCGGTGAACAGAGCCGCGTCGTCGACGGTGACCGCCCCGCGTGCCTCGCTGTCGGCCGAGCCCGAGAGCCCCGCCGACGCTCCTGCGAGCAGGGGCCTGTCCCGTACGAAGGTCTCGGACATCGCAGACACCCCCACCAGCAGCTCCCCCGCCAGATACTGCGCGAGGTCGACGATGTGGGCCCCGAGGTCGCCCAGCGCACCGGATCCGGCGCGGTCGCGGTCCAGCCGCCAGGTGAGCGGCGACTCGGGATCGACCAGCCAGTCCTGGAGGTAGGTGGCCCGCACGTGCCGCAGGGTGCCGAGCCTGCCATCGGTGATCATCTTCCGTGCGTAGGCGATCGCCGGCGCCTTGCGGTAGTTGAAGCCGACCATCGCCACCTGGCCACGGGCCCTGGCCCGTTCCGCGGCCTCGGTCATGGCCTCCGCCTCGGCAACCGTGTTGGCGAGCGGCTTCTCGCACAGCACGTGTTTGCCGGCCTCCAGGGCGGCGATGGCGATTTCCGCATGGCTGTCGCCGGGGGTGCAGATGTCGACGAGCTGGACGTCGTCCCGGGCGATCAGGGCGCGCCAGTCGGTCTCCGCCGCCGCCCAGCCATGACGCTCGGCGGCAGTGGTGACCGCCGCACGGTCACGTCCGCAGATCGCGGCGAGAGCCGGCCGCATCGGCAGGTCGAAGACGTGCCCCGCGGTGCGCCACCCCTGGGAGTGGGCGGCGCCCATGAACGCGTATCCGACCATGCCGATCCCGAGCGGTCGCTCCGGCTTCCTCGTCGGCGGCGCAGCGGCCTCCTGCTCCGTCTCTTCCCTACGGGCCATACGGGCTTCCTCCTCATCGGTGGTTCGGTGGGGGCTGCAGGAGGGTCAGCACCCTCCTGGACGGCGGATCAGCTGAAGCCCGTCGGCAGGTACTGGTCGATGTTGTCCTTGGTGACGACGGCGGAGTACAGAGTGAGGCTGGTCGGGATCTCCAGTTCGGAGAGGCCGCCGATGCCCTTGCCCTGGCCGAGCGCACGCGCCAGGTCGATGGCGGACGCAGCCATCGTCGGCGGGTAGAGGACGGTGGCCTTCAGGACGCTGTTGTCGGCCTTGATGGCGTCCATGGCGGACTTCGCCCCGGCTCCGCCGACCATCAGGAACTCGTCCCGGCCGGCCTGCTGAATGGCGCGCAGCGCACCGACGCCCTGGTCGTCGTCGTGGTTCCACAGGGCGTCGAACTGCTTCTGCGCCTGCAGGAGCTGGGCCATCTTCGCCTGGCCGGACTCGACGGTGAAGTCGGCGGCCTGACGGGCGACCAGCTCGATGTTGGAGTAGTTCTTGAGCGCGTCCTTGAAACCCTGGCTGCGCTGCTTGGTGAGCTCCAGGTTGTCGATGCCGGCGAGCTCGACGACCTTGGCGTTCGGCTTGTCCTTGAGCTGTTCGCCGATGAACGTCCCCGCGTTGAGGCCCATTCCGTAGTTGTCGCCGCCGACCCAGCAGCGGTAGGCCTGCGGTGAGGCGAAGATGCGGTCCAGGTTGATGACGGGGATGCCCGCCTTCATCGCTTCCAGGCCCACCTGGGTGAGCGCCTTGCCGTCGGCGGGAAGGATGACGAGGACGTCGACCTTCTTGTTGATGAGGGTCTTGACCTGGCCGATCTGGACAGCGGTGTCGTTTGAGCCCTCGGTGATCTCCAGGGTCACCTCGGAGTACTTCTCCGCCCGCGACTTGGCGTTCTCGTTGATGGCGTTGAGCCACCCGTGGTCGGCCTGCGGGCCGGCGAACCCGATGGTGACCGCCTTGCCGGGCTTGTCGTCGGCGGCGGGCTGATTGCTCTGCGCGGTCTGCGACTTCTTGGGCTCATTGCTGGTGCATGCGGTGAGGAGAGCGCCCGCGGAGACGGCCGCGGTGCCGAAGAGCAGTCCTCTGCGGCTGGTTTCTGGCATGGCTGTCGAACCCTTCATCCGGTACGTGGGTGGTATGCGGAACTACGGGTGGGACGGGGTGATGTGCGGTGAGGGGATGGGGATGGGAGGACCGGGGCTCAGGTCTCCCCGTGGGCCGAGGTACGGCGCTGGACCAGGACGGCGGCGACGATGATCGCGCCCTTGGCGATCTGCTGGACATCGCTCTGCAGATTGTTGAGCGCGAAGATATTGGTGATGGTGGTAAAGACGAGGACGCCGAGGACGGAGCCGACGATCGTGCCGCGTCCGCCGCTGAGCAGGGTGCCGCCGATGATCGCGGCGGCGATGGCGTCGAGCTCGTACAGGTTGCCGTTGGTGTTCTGTCCAGAGCCGGACAGGATGATCAGCATGAAGGCGGCAATACCGCAGCAGAGCCCGGAGAGCAGATACAGATAGAGCCGCTGGCGCCGTACGTCGATCCCGGCGAGCCGGGCCGCTTCCGCATTGCCGCCGACCGCCACCGTGCGGCGTCCGAAGGTCGTCCGGTTCAGCACCAGCCAGCCGATGACGGTGACCGCGGCGAACGCCAGCACCAGGGGCGGGATGCCGAGGACGTACGAGTCGGGCAGGCCCAGGTCGAGGACCGACTGGACGGTCACGATCTGCGTCTTGCCGTCGGTGATCTGCAGGGCGAGGCCGCGGGCCGAGGCGAGCATGGCCAGCGTCGCGATGAACGGCACCATCCTCCCGTACGCGATCAGCAGCCCGTTGACGAGTCCGGCACCGACACCGACGAGCACCGCGGTGAAGAGGATGCCCGCGAAGCCGTACTCCTGGGTGGCGAGCGTGGTCGCCCAGACCGAGGCGAGCGCGACCATCGCGCCGACCGACAGGTCGATGCCGCCACTGGTGATGACGAAGGTCATGCCGACGGTGACGACGCCGATGACGGACGACTGGGTCAGGATCAGCTGCAGATTCCCGGTGTCCAGGAAGGCGTCGGGTTCGGTGAACCCGCCGACGGCGATCAGTACGGCGAGGACGCCGAGCAGCGACAGGTTGCGCACGTCCATGCGCACCCCGAAGGCGCGCAGTCCACCGCCCTTCGAGGGCGGCAGCGAGGCGGATGCCGGCGGGGCCGCCTTGTCCGGCCCACCGTGCTGCGCCGAGGAGACGGGCTGTGTCATGACGTCGGGCTCCCTTCCATCACGAGATCGAGTACGCGGTGCTCGTCGAGCTCCCGGGCGTCCGCCGTATGCACGACGTGACCCTCGCGGAGCACCAGCACCCGGTCGGCGAGGCCCAGTACTTCGGGCACTTCGCTGGAGACCAGCAGGACGGCGAGGCCTTCGTCGGCCAGCCGGCGGATCACGGCGTAGAGCTCGGCGCGGGCGCCGACATCGACGCCGCGGGTCGGTTCGTCGAGCAGCAGCACCCGGCAGCCGCGCAGCAGCCAGCGGGCCAGGACGGCCTTCTGCTGATTGCCGCCGGAGAGGGTGCGGACCGGGGTGTCCGGGTTGTCGGGCCGCAGCGACAGTTCGCGGGTGGCGGCGCGGGCCGCTCGGCGCTCGGCCCCGCGGTCGAGCCAACCCACCCTGGAGAAGCGGGACATGGAGGAGACGGACACGTTGCGGGTGACCGATTCGAGCATCAGCAGGGCCTGCGCCTTGCGTTCCTCGGGGGCAAGTCCGATGCCTGCGGCGACGGCGGCGCGGACACTTCCGGGGCGCAGCGGCCGTCCGTCGACGAGGACCCGGCCCGAGCTCGGCCTGCGTGCTCCGTAGACCGTCTCCAGGATCTCGGAGCGCCCGGAGCCGACCAGACCGGCGAGGCCGACGATCTCGCCGGGCCGCACCTCCAGGTCGAACGGGGCGAACTCGCCCTCCCTGGACAGCCCTTCGACGGCGAGCACGGGCTCCCGGCGGGCGGTCTCCCCGGCATCCGTGGCCGCGTCGGGGCGCGGCGGGAAGACGTACTCGACATTGCGGCCGGTCATCAGGGCGACGATGTCCCGTGTCGGGGTGGACTTCGCGGGCAGACCGACCGCGACGGCCCGGCCGTCCTTCAGCACGGTCACCCGGTCGCCGATCCGGCGGATCTCCTCCAGCCGGTGGGAGATGTAGACCACGGCGACACCGTCGGCGGTGAGTGCGGCGACGATACGGAAGAGGTTGTCGACCTCGTCGGGGTCGAGGGCCGCTGACGGCTCGTCCATGACGATGAGCCGCACCTCGTGGGAGAGGGCCCGGGCCATGGAGACGATCTGCTGCTGGGCTGCGGAGAGCGCACCGACCGGGCGGGCGGGATCGATCTCGGGGTGACCGAGTCGCTTCAGGAGTGCGGCGGCCGCCGTACGGCCCTCGCGGGTACGGACGACGAAGCGGGCGGTGGTGGGTTCGTGCCCGAGGAAGATGTTCTCGGCGACCGAGAGACCCTCGACCAGGTCGAGTTCCTGGTAGATGGTGGCGACGCCGAGGCGCATGGCGGCGATCGGCGACTTCAGTGCGACGGGTGCGCCGCGCCAGGTGATCTCGCCGTCGTCGGGCTGGTGGGCGCCCGCAAGCACCTTGATGAGCGTGGACTTGCCGGCGCCGTTCTGCCCGAGCAGGCAGTGGACTTCGCCGGCCTGGACCTCCAGGTCCACGCCGTCGAGGGCGCGCACGCCGGGGAACGACTTGGTGATGCCGGACATCGTGAGCAGGGGTGGTTCTGGTGCCATGACAAATCCCCTCGGCGAAATGGGGTCTCCCCTGCTCGAGCGAAGCCGAGAGCCGGGGAAGGGCCGGTGAGCGGGCAAGGCTGTGCCAGGTGCGGGTGGTGCTCGGTTGCCGATATCTCGCTGGTGACGTACTGCCGGCCGGTGATCAGGCCGGTGAGAACAGGTGGTCGCTGATGAGCCGGGCGGCGCCGATCACTCCGGCGGCCGGTCCCAACTCGCCCAGCACGATGGGGAGATTGCCGGTGGCCAGCGGCAGGGACTGCCGGTAGACCTGGGTCCGGACGCTGGCGAGAAGCGTGTGGCCGAGGCCGGTCACACCACCGCCGATCACCACCAGTCCGGGGTTGAAGAAGCTGACGAGTCCGGCGATGACCTGGCCGACCCGGTTGCCGCCTTCGCGGATCAGGTCGAGCGAGGTCTCGTCTCCGGCGGCGGCCGCCGCGGCGACGTCGGCGGCGGTGAGCCGTCCGGCCGCCTCCAGCCGGGCCGCGAGCTCCTGCGACTGTCCGGAGCGTGCCGCCTCCTCGGCGTCGTGGGCGAGCGCGGCGCCGCTGAAGTGGGCTTCCAGGCAGCCCCGGTTGCCGCAGGCGCAGGCACGCCCGTCGGACTCGACCTGAATATGGCCGATGTCGCCCGCGCTGCCCGTCGTACCGCGGTAGACGTCACCGCCGACGACGATTCCGCAGCCGATGCCGGTACCGATCTTGACGCAGAGGAAGTCGCCCACGGAGCGTGCGACGCCCGCGTGCTGCTCCCCCATCGCCATCAGGTTCACGTCGTTGTCGACCATGACGGGGCAGCCCAGTTCCTGGCTGAGCGCCTCGCGGACCGGGAAGCCGTCCCAGCCGGGCATGATCGGGGGTGCGACCGGTACGCCTTCGGGGAAGCGGACCGGTCCGGGTACGCCGATGCCCGCGCCGTCGAAACCCTCCGCGAGCCCGGAGGCCCGGAGCTTGGCGGCCAGGGACAGCACCTGCTCGAAGACGGCGACGGGCCCTTCGCGTACGTCCATCGGGTGGTTGAGGTGACCGAGGACCTCCAGCTCCGCGTTGGTGACCGCCACATCGATCGATGTGGCACCGATGTCGACGCCGAGGAAGCGCAGTGCGGGAGCGAGCCGGATGTTGTGCGAACGGCGCCCGCCACGGGAGGCGGCGAGTCCGTCGGCCACGACAAGTCCGGTCTCCAGCAGCCGGTCCACTTCGACGGCGAGCTTGGAGCGGGAGAGGTCGACCTGATCCCCCAGCTGTGCACGCGAGTTGGGCCCGCCGTCGCGCAACAGCCGGAGCAGCCGCGCCTGATGCGCATTCGCGGGTCGTGCCGTCATACGTCTCACGCGCCCCTCCCCGCCGCGCCGGCCTAGTCCGTCGGGCTTTCGAGTGGAACGTAGCAGCGCTTGCCCGGAGTGGGAAGAAGTTGAGCAGGAATCCGCTCCAACTTTCTCCACCCACAGGACAAAGACGTACGCCTCTGTGGGTGCAAGGACCCCGCGACGCGCGGACGGTCTCGCGGCGGGCAACGCAGAAAGGGCCGGGGCGCCATACCCCGGCCCTGATCCGAAAGTAAGACGTCAGCCCTCTTCGCGCTGGTGGTACATCCTGCGGGTGTGCTCCGTGTGAGCCCGCATGACCTCCGTGGCGCGCTGTTCGTCGCGCGAGGAGATCGCCGAGATCAGGGCGCGGTGCTCGATCCAGGACTGGGTGCCACGCTGGCGGGCCACCGGCGTGTAGTACCAACGGACCCGGCGGTCGACCTGCCCGGCGAGTTCGGCGAGGACGACATTGCCCGCCAGCTCCATGACCTTGGCATGGAACTCCGCGTTGGTGGCAACGGCGAGATCCACATCGTCGTCGGCGACGGCCTGCTCCCCCTTGGCGCAGAGCTCCTCGAGCGCGGCGATGCCGGCCGTGCCCGAATTGGCCGCGGCCAGCCGGGCCGCCTCCGCCTCCAGGAGCGTACGGACCGAGAGCAGCTGGTCCGCCTCCTCCTCGGTGGGTTCATGGACGAACGCACCCTGAGCGGGCCGCAGATCGACCCAGCCCTCGGTGTTCAGCCGCTGCAACGCCTCGCGCACTGGCTGCCGGGACACGCCGAGGTGCCCCGCGAGCTCGCTCTCGACCAGATGCTGGCCGGGGCGGAGCGCACGCGTGGTGATCAGTTCGAGCAGCGCCTCATAGACGCGCTCGCGCAGCGGACCGGGCCGTTCCAGCTTCGGCACAGCCCCTTGCGGCAGTCCTGTGGACAACATCGCGGTCCCCCTCCGGGCGACGAGCAATTGCTTATCGTCTACAGTCTACCGAGCGCAAGGGGGCTCAGGGACAGAGGATCACCTGACCCGCATACGAGAGATTCCCGCCGAACCCGAAAAGGAGCGCCGGGGCGCCGCTCTCGACCTCGCCGCGTTCGATCAGCTTGGACAGGGCCATCGGGATCGAGGCCGCGGACGTATTGCCCGAATCCACGACATCCCGGGCGATGACCGCGTTGACCGCACCGATCTTCTTGGCGACCGGTTCGATGATCCGCAGGTTGGCCTGATGCAGGACCACCGCACCGAGGTCCTCGGGGGCGACACCCGCCTTTTCACACACCTCGCGCGCGATGGGCGGCAGCTGGGTGGTGGCCCAGCGGTAGACGGACTGCCCCTCCTGGGCGAAGCGCGGCGGCGTCCCCTCGATCCGTACCGCACGGCCCATCTCCGGCACCGAGCCCCACAGCACGGGCCCGATGCCGGGCGCGGCGTCGTCGCCCTGCGGGTCCGCGACCACGACCGCGGCGCCCGCGCCGTCGCCGAGCAGGACACAGCTGGAGCGGTCGGTCCAGTCGGCGACATCGCCCATCTTGTCGGCACCGATCACCAGCGCCCGGGTGGTGGCGCCCGCCCGGATGGCATGGTCGGCGGTGGCCAGGGCGTGGGTGAAGCCGGAGCAGACGACGTTGATGTCCATCACGGCCGGCGAACCCATGCCGAGACGGGCGGCGACCCGCGCCGACATGCTCGGCGAACGGTCGATCGCGGTGGAGGTCGCAACGAGGACCAGGTCGATGTCCGTGGGGAGCAGACCGGCCGTGGCCAGCGCCTTGGCCGCCGCGTGCGCGGCCAGCTCGTCCACCGGCTCGTCAGGACCTCCCACGTGACGGGTCCTGATCCCGACGCGGCTGGTGATCCACTCGTCGCTGGTGTCGACCATGGCGGCCAGATCGTCGTTGGTGAGCACCCTGGCGGGCTGATAGTGGCCGAGTGCCACTACACGTGAGCCGGTCATGTACGGGTCCCCTCGCTACGTATGGCAGGAACTATCCAGTCTTGGTGGCTACCGCCCGGTACGGGGGCACGTGATCCCACAGGATTACCGGCCGGGGGTTGGAGGCTTGACGACAGCCTTGACCGCCCTTTCCGCATACTGTAGACAATATTCTGTCGACTTGGCATCGTCTTCTGTTCCCTCGCTCGGTCCCTTACCGAACGGAGAGCCCCGTGAAAGTCGCAGTTGTCGGCGCCGGTGCGATCGGCGCCCATGTCGGGGCCGCGCTGCACCGCGCCGGCGCCGAGGTCCATCTCATCGCCCGCGGGCCGCATCCGGCCGCGATGCGGCGTGACGGCGTCCGTGTCCTCGGTGCGCGCGGTGGCTTCACCGCGCATCCGGCCGCCACCATCGAGGCGTGCCCCACCGGGGCGCTCTCCTTCGGGACCGGATTCGACATGCGGGCGGCCGGGACCTGGGACGAGCCGGCCCGGACGGAGACCACCGCGGTCTGCACCTCCTGCGGTGTCGGATGCAACGTCACCCTCCATGTGCAGGACAATGAGATCGTCAAGGTCGCCTCACCGCACGACAACCCGGTGACCCACGGCAACCTCTGCATCAAGGGCCGATTCGGCTTCCAACACGTACAGAATCGGGTTTAACCGCCATGGGACGGGTCACCGAGCGCCGCCGCACCATCCGCATCCGGGACGGAGTGGTCTCCACCCGCCCCGACACCCTCGTCGCCGAGGAGCCCCTGGAGATCCGGCTGAACGGCCGGCCGCTGGCCATCACGATGCGCACGCCCGGCGACGACTTCGCGCTGGCCGCGGGGTTCCTCGTCAGCGAGGGCGTGATCGGCGACGGGTCCGAGGTGCAGTCGATCGTGTACTGCGCGGGGGCGACGGCGGACGGTGTGAACACGTACAACGTGGTGGATGTGAAGCTCGCGCCCGGCGTCGAGGTCCCCGACATCACGCTCGAGCGCAATGTCTACACGACGTCGTCCTGCGGGCTGTGCGGCAAGGCGAGCCTCGACGCGGTCCGCACCACCACCCGGCACCCCATCGCCGACACTCCCCCGGTCCGGGTCGAGCCCGCGCTGCTCTCGGCCCTCCCCGACCGGCTGCGCGAGTCGCAGCGGGTCTTCGACCGGACCGGGGGTCTGCACGCGGCGGCACTGTTCTCCGAGACGGGGGAACTGCTCGACATCCGGGAGGACGTCGGCCGGCACAACGCGGTCGACAAGCTCGTGGGCCGGGCGCTGACCGACGGCCGCCTGCCGCTGTCCCGGGCGATCCTGCTGGTGTCGGGACGGGCCTCGTTCGAATTGGCCCAGAAGGCGGTGATGGCCGGGATCCCGGTGCTCGCCGCCGTCTCGGCGCCGTCGTCGCTCGCCGTCGATCTGGCGGCCGAGACCGGACTGACCCTGGTCGGCTTTCTGCGGGGTCCGTCAATGAACGTGTACGCGGGTGACCACCGCATCGCCCTGGAGGCGACGGTCGGCCGGGGCTGAGCCGCCCGGCCCGCGACACGGGTCAGGGGTCCGGCCGGCGGGGAGCGCCCCCTGCGCCGGCCGGTCCCTCCCGTTGCACGCACCCCCGCGGACGGGCGCATCAGCCCACCGCGACCGGCTCCTCCGCCATCGCGCTGCCGGCCGGAGCCGTCGGCCTCTCCGCGAACTCCTCCTCCGGATCGCGCGAGCGACGCTTCGCGATCACCGCGCACACCATCAGCTGCATCTGGTGGAAGAGCATCAGCGGCAGCACGGCCAGGCTCGCCTGCGCCCCGAAGAGCACGCTCGCCATCGGCAGGCCCGAGGCCAGGCTCTTCTTCGAACCGGCGAACTGAATGGCGATCCGGTCCTTCCGGTCGAAGCCGAGCCGCTTCGCCCCGTACCAGGTCATGGCCAGCATCAGCGCGAGCAGCGCCGCTTCGGCGGCGAGCAGCGCGCCGAGCCGGACCGGGGTGACCTGGTGCCAGATACCGGCGACCATGCCCTCGCTGAACGCGGTGTAGACGACCAGCAGGATCGATCCCCGGTCGACGTAGCCGAGCACCTTCTTGTGACGGGTGAGGAAACCGCCGATCCAGCGGCGCAGCAGCTGCCCGGCGGCGAACGGCAGCAGCAGCTGGACCCCGATCTTCAGCAGCGCGTCCGCGGAGAATCCGCCGCCGTCGTTGCCGAGCAGTGCGGCGGCGAGCAGCGGCGTGAGGAAGATGCCGGCGAGCGAGGAGAACGAGCCCGCGCAGATCGCCGCGGGCACGTTGCCGCGGGCGATCGAGGTGAAGGCGATCGACGACTGGATCGTCGACGGAACGAGGCAGAGGAAGAGGAAGCCGCTGTAGAGCTGGGGCGTCAGGACGTACGGAACGAGGCCCTTGCCCGCCAGACCCAGCAGCGGGAACGCGACGAACGTGCAGACCAGGACCGTCAGATGGAGCCGCCAGTGCTTGAGGCCGTCGAGCGCCTCGGCGGTCGAGAGGCGGGCGCCGTACAGGAAGAAGAGGAGGGCGACCGCTCCTGTGGAGACACCGCCCGCCGCATCGGCGGCGGCGCCCGACGCGGGCAGCAGCGCCGCAAGCACGACGGTGCCGATCAACGCGAGGATGTACGGGTCGATCGGCAGCCAGGACGGCAGCTTCGGTGTGCGGCGGCTCATGTGCTCCACGTGCTCTCTCGTTCAGGTCGTGCCCTCCCCATCCTGCTCTTGATCACCGCAATCGGGAATCCCATATACCGCTCTCACTGTCATCACGCTTCGCGATAGCCTGGGCGCTATGTACGACCCTGCACAGCTGCGTACCTTTCTCGCCGTCGCCCAGACGCTGAGTTTCACCCAGGCCGCCCGCCGGCTGGGGGTGCGGCAGTCGACGGTCAGCCAGCATGTGCGGCGACTGGAGGATGCGACGGGACGGCAGCTGTTCACCCGGGACACGCACCGGGTCGATCTCACCGTGGACGGTGAGGCGATGCTCGGCTTCGCGCGGACGATCCTGCAGGCCCACGAGCGGGCCGTGGCGTTCTTCACCGGGACGCGGCTGCGCGGCCGGCTGCGGTTCGGGGCCTCCGAGGATTTCGTGCTGACCCGGCTGCCGGAGATCCTGGAGGCGTTCCGCCGCGACCACCCGGACGTCGAGCTGGAGCTGACGGTGGAACTGTCCGGCACGCTGCACCAGCAGCTGGCGGCGGGCCGGCTCGATCTGGTGCTCGCCAAGCGGCGGGCCGGCGACACGCACGGCGAACTGGTCTGGCAGGACGCACTGACCTGGATCGGTGCACCGCATGTGCGGGTCGATCCGGACCGCCCGGTTCCGTTGGTCCTCTTCCCGCCGCCGGGCATCACCCGGGCCCGCGCTCTGGAGGTGCTCGAGGAGCACGGCCGGTCCTGGCGGGTCGCCTGCACGAGCACGAGTCTCAGCGGACTGATCGCGGCCGCCCACGCCGGGCTGGGCGTCATGGCGCACACCCGCGGCCTCATCCCGCCGGGGCTGGCCCCGGTGCCGGCCAGGGCGGGTCTGCCGGAGCTCGGCGATGTGGACTTCGTCCTGCTGCACGGCCGCCGCCGGGACGCGGCGCAGGAGGCCGCGGATGCTCTTGCGGCGGCGATCCTGGCAGGGGGCGACCGGCTCATCCGTTCCGTCGGGGGGATCAACGCGATCGGCGGACGCGACGGCACGTGACCGTGGCGTACAGATTCGGTGGAGATTCCCGCGCGAGCTGCTTACTCCTCCGGCAGAAGCGCGCCCGAGCCTTGCCCATCTGGCCGGATATCTGTGGCTGACCTGTGCATATCCCACACTGTCCGCCGCTTCAGGGCTCTCCCGCTGCGCCGCCCGATCGGGTAGCGTCACGGCGCTGTGCGGAGCGCCACAAGGAGCAGTTCATTGCGCGAGTTCACGGTCCCACCCATGGCGGCCGCGCCCCATGTCGGCGGGCTGGCTGATGCAGTCTTCGACTATGCGGAGGAGGATCCGCACCGTGTCGCGCTCGGCCGGAAGGACGCATCCGGACAGTGGCGCGATGTCACCGCGGCCACCTTCCGCGACGAGGTGCTCGCGCTCGCCAAGGGGCTGATCGCCCATGGTGTCCGGTTCGGTGACCGGGTCGCCCTGATGTCCCGCACCCGCTACGAATGGACCCTCTTCGACTTCGCACTGTGGACGGTCGGCGCGCAGTCCGTCCCCGTCTATCCGACGTCCTCGGCGGAGCAGGTCTTCTGGATGCTGCACGACGCCGAGGTGTCCGCCGTCATGGTCGAGCACGAGGACCATGCGATGACGATCGCCTCGGTGATCGACCGGCTGCCTCTGCTGAGACGGCTGTGGCAGCTGGACTCCGATGCGGTGGCCGAGCTCGTCGACGCGGGCACCCATGTCGAGGACGAGGTGGTGCACCGGCACCGCCGGGCGGTGACGCCCGAGTCGGTGGCGACCGTGATCTACACCTCGGGGACGACGGGCCGCCCCAAGGGCTGCGTGATCACCCACGCCAACTTCATGTTCGAGACGGACACCATGGCCGCGCGCTGGGAGCCGGTCTTCCACTCCAAGCCGGGCGACGAGGCCGCGACACTCCTCTTCCTGCCGCTGGCGCACGTCTTCGGCCGGATGGTGGAGATCACGGCGATCCGCGGCCGGGTGAAGCTGGGCCATCAGCCGGAGCTGTCGGCGAAGGCACTGATGCCGGACCTGGTGACATTCCGGCCGACCTTCATCCTGGCGGTGCCGTACATCTTCGAGAAGGTCTTCAACGGCGCCCGGCGCAAGGCCGAGGCCGAGGGCAAGCTCGGGCCGTTCGACAAGGCCTTCGACGTCGCGGTGAAGTACGCCGAGGCGATGGAGCACAAGGCGTTCGGCACCGGCCCCGGCCCGTCACCGGGACTGCGGATGCAGCACCAGTTCTTCGACAAGGTCGTGTACAAGAAGGTCCGCGAGGCGATGGGCGGGCGGGTGCGGCACGCCATGTCGGGCGGCTCCGGCATGGAGCGGCAGCTCGGCCTGTTCTTCGAGGGCGCGGGCATCACGGTCTACGAGGGGTACGGGCTGACCGAGTCGACGGCGGCAGCGACCGCCAATCCGCCGGAGCGCACCCGGTACGGCACGGTCGGGCAGCCGATCCCCGGCACCACCGTGCACATCGCCGACGACGGCGAGGTGTGGGTGTACGGCGGCAATGTCTTCGGCGGCTATCTGGGCGACCCGAAGTCCACCGACGCGGTGCTGCACGACGGCTGGCTGGCCACCGGCGACCTGGGCGCGCTCGACGAGGACGGCTATCTGACCATCACCGGGCGGAAGAAGGAGATCCTGGTGACGTCGGGCGGCAAGAGTGTGTCGCCGGCCGGCCTGGAGGAGCGGGTCCGGGCACATCCGCTGGTCGCGCAGTGCATCGTGGTGGGCAACGACCGGCCGTACATCGCGGCGCTGGTGACTGTGGACCAGGAGTCCGTCGACCACTGGCTCTCCATGCAGGGCCGGCCGCCGATGAACGCGGCGAACCTGGTGCGCGACCCGGATCTGGAGATGGAGGTCCGGCGGGCGGTGGTGGCCGCCAATACGGCGGTGTCGCAGGCCGAGTCGATCCGTACGTTCCGGATTCTGGCGCATCAGTTCACCGAGGAGCACGGCATGCTGACCCCGTCGCTCAAACTGAAGCGGAAGGCGATCGAGACGGCGTACGCGACCGAGGTCGACGCGCTGTACGGCTGAGGTGCCGCCCGCGAGGAGCAATCCGGAAATGCCTCTCGCGGGGAATGCATCACGGCCCTTGATCGTTGAGCATGGGAGTACGAAACCGACGACGTAAGGATCGACCGCTCGTGAGCAAGGTCCCCTCCCTCACCCTCAACAATGGCATCGAGATGCCGCAGCTCGGGTTCGGTGTCTGGCAGGTGCCGGACAGCGAAGCCGCAGAGGCGGTCACGACGGCCATCGAGTCCGGGTACCGGAGCATCGACACCGCCGCGATCTACGAGAACGAGAAGGGCACCGGCAAGGCCGTTGCCGCCTCCGGCGTCGCCCGCGAAGAACTGTTCATCACCACGAAGCTGTGGAACAGCGAACAGGGCTACGACTCCACGCTGCGCGCCTTCGACGCCTCGCTCGAGAAGCTGGGTCTCGACTATGTCGACCTGTACCTGATCCACTGGCCGGTGCCGGCCAAGGACGCGTACATCGACACGTACAAGGCCTTCGAGAGGATCTACGCGGACGGGCGCGCGAAGGCCATCGGTGTCTCGAACTTCCTGCCCGAGCACCTGGAGCGCCTGCTCGGCGAGACCTCCGTGGTCCCCGTGATCAACCAGATCGAGCTGCACCCGCAGCTCCAGCAGGCCGAGTCGCGCGCCTTCCACGCCAAGCACGGCATCGCGACCGAGGCCTGGTCGCCGCTGGGTTCGGGCCGGGGCCTCCTGGAGGTTCCGACGGTCGTCGCGATCGCCCGGAAGCACGACCGCACGCCCGCGCAGGTGGTACTCCGCTGGCACCTCCAGACGGGCAACGTGGTGATCCCGAAGTCCGTGACACCGTCGCGGATCGCGGAGAACATCGATCTGTTCGACTTCGAGCTGGACGCCGACGACCTCGCCGCGTTCGCCGCACTGGACGAGGACCGGCGTCTCGGCCCCAACCCGGGCGAGTTCAACGCAGGCGCCTGAGCCCTGCCGCTCCACGACTGCATCGCGCACGACCGCCGCCCGGCCTCCCGCCGGGCGGCGGTCGCATGCCTGACCCTGGAGGACCGCACATGAGCGGCGAGACCGCGCCCGTCGTCGCAGCCGGTCCGTACCGGCTGCGCAATGTCGGCAGCGGGCTGCTGCTGGAGGTCCACGGCTCCGCCAGGGGCAGTGGCGCGAATGTGCAGCAGGGCAGCGAGAAGGAGGACGGCGCGGCGGGCGCCCAGCACTGGCAGCTCTCCCCCGTGCACGAGGGCGCCGCCCTCTACCACCTGACCAACACCCACAGCGGCAAACGACTGGACGTCGCCAACGCCTCCACGGAGAACGGCGCCAACGTCCAGCAGTGGAAAGCCAACAACTACGGCGCCCAGGAATGGCTGATCGAACAGCACCTGGAGGCACCGGGCACCGTGACCCTGGTCAGTTTCATCAGCGGCCTCGTCCTCGAAGTGGCCGACGGCAGCACGGCGGACGGCGCCAACGTCCAGCAGGGGGAGGACACCGACTCCCCCGGCCAGTGGTGGCAGTTGGAACCGGTCGTCTGAGGGCTGCCCCGTCGTCCCTGGTGGATCGGCGCGCGGCGTCGGGTGCGGCGTGCCGCACGGCGGAGGGGCGGCCTCGTACGGGGCGTCATCCGGGTTCCGGCAACACGGCAAGGTGCGGTGGATGTCGTCGTGTGCCCGCCGCCGAGGGAACCGCACCTCGGCGGCAGCTCAGGCGCTCCTTCCCTTTCCTGGCGAGTGCGCCCCCTCAATCTGTGCGTCGGCGTGCCGGGACGCTGCATTCCGCCACCGGGCCGTCACGCAGACATGCTCACGGCGTCGGCGGCAGGCCGTTCGGGCACACGCACGGAGCCGTGACGCACCTGCAGTTGCCCAGCCCCGTCGAAGGCGTCAGAACGGGAGGCGGGTTCGTGGGACGGATCCGGATCCCGCCCTCCGTGTTCTGCCCCCGGCCCAGCTCCAGCAGCAGGGTGCTTGACGTGCCCGGCCCCTGTGGCTGCTCCAGCCGGCTGTTCGGCCTGCCCTGCCCCTGTGACGTATTCCCCTGCTCCGCATTTCCTGGCTGCATACCCGAGGGATGCTCGGGACAGATCGGTGGCTCCGTCTGGAAGCAGATGTGCGTGCCCGGCGCCGCGGTCGTGGCCATGCCCTGCGGCGCTGCCGCGGCGCTCACCGCGCCTGCCCCGCCGACGAGCACCGTGACCAGGCACGACGCGCCGATCAGAGGAGCTGTTCGTTGCCGGATTCTTCTCACCATGGCGGTTCCCTTGCTTGCGAGGGTGGGATGCGCTTGCCCTGTACCGGCCATCGTGGAATGGCGGGCATTGCCGCGGTGTGACGCCGGCGTGACCGGGCTCGAGATCTCCCTGTGCGGGACCCGTGGCTGAGCCGGGGTGGCACAGACGGACGCGGAGCTGTGGATCCCCGTCCGTTGATCCCCGTGGAGTGGACTGCAGCCCGGGCCGTGACGTGCGGAGCCCCGGTGATCAGCGCAACCCTGCCTGCCGAACGTCCGCGGACAGGGCTCTGTGCCCCCTTCGAACGATCCATGGTGTGCAGCCACGGTTCTCGGCTGCCGGAACACCCTTGGGGCCTCGCGGCCGCCACCTGCACGAGAGACCGCCTTTGCCTGGTCAGGCGCGCCGGCCCAGGTGGACCGTGCGCGCCGTGAGCAGGAATACGTCCGGGCGCCGGCGCAGCCCCGCCGGGTCGTCGGGGTCGAGCAGCCGGTCGAGTACGGCAAGGTCGTCGTCCGCGAGCACGTCGGAGTACGTCTCGCGCCGCCGGGCGAATTCGGCGATCACCGGGTCGCGGGCCCGGTCGGGGAGCGGCGCGGGAAGGTCGAGGAGGAAACTGCGGGTGCCCTGCGGCGACAGCCCCACTGCGGCGAAGAGGGCGCTCCAGTCCTCGATCTCCCGCTTGGCCTCCGGCAGGGCCGCCCGCATCTCCTCGAACCAGTCAGCGGTCAACGCATCGAGCCTGGCCTCCAGGCCCGGCCGGCCGATCCCGATGTCGCGCGGCAGCTGACGGGGCTGCAACCCGCCCTCGACGAGGGCTACGGTGCCTCCGGGGCGCAGCAGCCCGGCGAACCCGGCGAGGGCGGCGCGCTGGTCCCCCATATGGTGCAGCGCGTTGCCCGCCCAGACGATGTCCGCGGCCCCCAGCTCTGCCAGCTCGTCAGGGAGTTCGGCGTGCAGGGTGCGGACGCGGTCGCCGAGCCCCAGCCGTTCGGCGCGGGCCCGGGTGCGCTCCAGGAGCGCCGGGGTACCGTCGACGGCGACGACTTCGGCCTCGGGGAACGTCTCGGCGAGCAGGCACGTGACCACGCCGGGACCGCTGCCGATGTCGAGGACCCGGCGTACCCGCGGGGCGTTCGGCAGACCCGCGATCCATTGGGCGGCCTCTCGGTACTGGGGGCTGCTGAGCTCGGCGTTCTGCTCCAGCACCGGGGCCATGACGTCCCAGTCCAAGTCGACGGTGTCGTGGTGGTGACGGTGCGCGGCGCGGTCGTGCGGGCCGCGGGCGGTGTCGTGGTGAGGTCCGTGATCGGCGTCGCTGTTCATGCGCACAAGATTCCCTGCGCATCGGACGTCCGGCAAACTTTGTTGCGGATTCGGCAACCAGCCATCGCTCCGGTGGTTCTGAACGGACCCGGCCGGCGCTGCGGGGTGGGCCGAACCGGCAGGTACCGACCCGGCTTTCCCCGCTGTCGGCGCGTCCGGCCGGATGACGCCGGTCGTACGGTTCGGCCCGCGGCACACCGGTTGAGGGCCGACCGTGCCCACAGGTGGCCGACCAGGCCAGGTCCGGAGACCGGGTCGCGGGTGACCGACGTGTCTGCGCCGGTCCGGCGCCATCGGCGTCACGAGCGGACCGTGCGTGCACTACGGAAGCCCTACGGGTGCCGTTGCCGTGGCACCGCGGAGCCCCCAGGGCGCCACGAGACGCCACGGGGCACCGCACACACACGTTGGCGCCATGTGACGCCGGGCGGCTCCCCTCGTGCATCACCGGCCCGGCTCATCCCCGGCGCCGGAACACCACCAGCCGGTACTCGGGATCGCGGCGCGGCCGGTCCTGGTCGGGCAGGCCCAGCAGCGCCCCCGCCAGTTGTTCGGCCGCCTCTCCCGGCAGCTCCAGGCGCGAGACGAAGTCTCCCTTGCGCACCCCGCGCGCCGCCGACTGCGGTGTCCGCCCCTGGCCGTGGCCGAGGAAGCGGGCCTCTCCCATGACGTCGAGCCCTGCCTCCGCCCCGTAGGCGACGACCAACTCCTCGCCGTCGGACGGCCTCGGCCTCAGATACGGGGCGAACGCCTCGTCGATGTCGCTGCCCACGTCGTGCGCGGCGTCCTTGTCGACCGTGGTGACGAACACCCCGCCGGGCCGCAGTACCCGGGCTGCTTCGGACACCACCGCCCGGACGTCCCCCGCTCCTCGCAGCAGATGCAGCAGCCAGATCGCCGCGACCGCATCGACCGCCCCGTCACCCAGCGGCAGCCGCCGCGCGTCGGCGAGCGCCACAGCGCCGATCCGCTGCCGGGCGAACCTCGCCATGCCGTACGAGGCGTCGGTACCGAACACCTTCAGTCCGGGCCGGGCGAGCACGATCCGCTCACCGACGAGCCCCGTACCGCAACCGATGTCCAGCAGCGTGCGGGCGGATTCCGGGACCAGGTCCAGGACGGCGCGGGCTGCGGATTCGGCCCTGGGCACGCCGCCGCGGGTCGCGTCGTAGACAGCCGCTTCCGTGTTGTAGTCCAACATGCGTGCGACTGTAGGTCACCGGCCGAATCCCGGACGGGCAAAGCCGGGGAAGACTGGATGCGGGCGAGGCCCGGGCCTACGACCGACGGCGGGGCTTGCCGCGCTTGGCGCCCTTGGAGCCGCCGGATCCGGCGGACCCGCCCCGCGGACTCCTGCCGGTCGACTTGCCGGCTGCGGGCTTGCGCCGCGCGTCGCCCCCGTCGGGGCGCTTGCGCTGCTTCGGCTGTGCCGCGGTGGCGGTGCGCCCCCGGGAACTGTTCACGGTGCGGCCGCGGACGATCCCGATGAAGTCCTCCACCATGTCGGTGGTCGCGTCCTCCGGCCACGACAGCGCGACGCGCGACTCGGGGACACCGGTGACCGGCCGGTACGTGAGGTCCTTGCGATGGTGCAGACGGGCCAGGGACTGCGGGACGACGAGAAGACCCACTCCGGCCGCCACCAGCTCGATGGCATCCGCCGTCGTGGCGGGGCGCTCGTTCGCGGGCTGTCCCGGCGGACGCTCCCAGTCGAGGGTGTCGTCGAGGGGATGCAGCACGATGTCGTCGCCCAGATCGTCCACGGACACCTCCTCGACCGCCGCGATCACGTGGTCCTTCGGGACCACGACCACCGTCGTCTCGGTGTAGAGAGGGATCGCGCTGAGGTCCGTCCGGTCCATCGGCAACCGCACGAAACCCGCGTCGGCGCCACCGGCCCGCAACACGTCCGCGGCCTCGGCAGGAGTCACCGCGACGAGGGCCAGCGGGATGTCCGGCAGCCGCTCGTTCCAGATACGCACCCACTTCGTCGGCGTCACGCCCGGTACATAAGCGAGCCGGAAAGAACGGGGTACCTGGGAGCCTGTCACCCCGCCAGGTTACCGGTCGTGGTCGGAGGTATCGCACACGCTCGCTACTCTTGACACCATGACGTCGCACCAGACCACCCAGACGATGAAGCCCGCGACCGCGGCAAAGAAGCTGGGTGTGTACCTCGAGGCCACCCCCGCCGAGTTCCAGGAGGGTGTCGTCTCGCGCAGCGAGCTGAACGCGCTGCAGGCCGATCCGCCCGAGTGGCTGCAGGAGCTGCGCCGCAACGGCCCGCACCCGCGCCCCGTGGTCGCGGCGAAGCTCGGCATCTCCATCTCGGGTCTGGCCCGGGGCGGAATCACGGACGCCCTCACCACGGAGCAGATCGACGCGCTGAAGAAGGACCTTCCCGAGTGGCTGCAGAAGGAACGCGCCACCCAGGCCGAGGTCCGGAAGGAAGCAGTGCGCATCAAGGAGAAGAACGCGGAGCGGAGCGAGCAGGCCGACCGTCCTCGTTCCTGACCGCCGCACACACAACGCCTCCGGCTCCGTACGCAGAGCTGGAGGCGTCGGCGTAGGCCCACCCGATGCGCTGCGCCCGGCCACGGCACGCGGAAGTGCTGAGGCGCTGCACCGCCGCACCGCCGCAAGATCGTCCCGTGGTGGGTCTTCCGGCGTATCTCCTCAGACCGATTCGCCGGGCCTCAGATATCGGTAGCCGTTGTCGGTCTCCTCGGCGAGCCAGCCGTTGAGGCTGCTGAGACCGCGCTCGTTGATCTGGGCATCGTGGATTGCGAACGCCCGCTGCGGTCCGATCGCCCTGACGAAGTCGATCGCCTCCGCCGTCTTCATCCACGAGCCGTGGGCCGGGACCAGGAGCGTCTCGATCGGCTGCTCGGGCACGTACAGCGAGTCACCGGGGTGGTAGATCGCCTCGTCGACGATGTAACCGAGGTTCGCACAGTCCGGTTGGTCACCGTAGATGAACGCGTGACGGCCACCGACCGCCCGTACGCGGAAGCTGGCGGCGGTGAACGTATCACCGGTGGACACCCCGGTGACCTCCAGCCGTGGAATGTCCGCTTCGGCGGGGGCGTAGACCGGCACACCGAGTGCTGCCACGCGAAGGACGTCGATGTGGTCGGCGTGTTCGTGAGTCACCAGCACCGCGTCGGCACCGGTCAGGGCGGCAGGCTCGCTCCACGTCCCGGGATCGATGACGAGCACCCGGCCATCGTGTTCAAGCCGTACACAGGCGTGGGTGTATTTCGTGATCCGCATGGCGCACACACCTACCCGGGCCGCGGCACCCCGAACCGCTGGGACGGGGACTCGGGCCGTGCCGGGCGACGTTCCTGCCGAGGCCGGTGTCATGGCCCGCGCCCTGACGAGCGCGGGCACCCGTTCCTCCTGTGCGCGGCGTCCCCCTCCGTCAGTGCGCCCCGTGCCCCGGAGCGATCGCCTCCAGCCGCGCCGCCAGCGTCATGTCCTTCTCGGTGACCACGCCCCCCGCGTCGTGCGTGTGCACCGCCAGGGCAACGGTGTTGTAGCCGAGTGTCAGATCGGAGTGATGGTTCAGCTCGTCCTGGATCTGGGCGACATGGACGGTCAGCGCGGCGGCGGCGAAGTGCGAGGCGAGCCGGTACGTGCGGGTGATCCGGTCTCCCTCCAGCGCCCAGCCGGGCAGCTCGCGCAGCCGGTCCTCGATCTCTTTCTGCGACAGCGGTTCGGTGGGCACGGGGCGGCTCCCTCACGAGGTCGGTCGGTGATGGGCGGTGGCGGTGACGTTACGGTCTCCGTATGACAACTGTCGCGCCTGACACGGGGGTAGGGCCACTACTGCGCAGCTGGCGGGAGCAGCGCAGGATCAGTCAGCTGGAGCTCGCCCTGCGCGCCGACTCCTCGGCCCGCCACATCTCGTTCATCGAGACAGGACGTTCCCGCCCCAGCGAGGAGATGATCCTCCGGCTGGCCGAGCACCTCGACATCCCGGTCCGGGAACGCAACGCCCTTCTGGTGGTGGGCGGTTACGCGCCCCGCTACGCCGAGACCGCGTTCGACGACCCGGCGATGGGCGCGCTGCGCGACGGCATGGAGCAGCTGTTGCAGGGGTACGACCCGTATCCGGCGCTCGTCGTGGACGGCACGTACACCGTGGTGGCCGCCAATCGGGGTATCGCGATGCTGCTGGACGGGGTGGCGGAGCATCTGCTCGCGCCGCCGCTGAACGCCATGCGGCTCACCCTCCATCCGCAGGGTCTGGCACCGCGCATCCGCAATCTGCGCGAGTGGCGGGCCGATCTGCTGGCACAGATGGAGCGTCAGATCGCGTTGGTCCGGTCGGCGGAGCTGCGCGAACTGTACGAGGAGGTCGCCGCCTATCCGCTGCCCAGGGAGCGCGCCCGCGGTCGGGACGAGCCGGCGCGGCCGCCTTCGGCGCTGTCGTTCGCGCTGCCGCTGGTGATCGAGCACGACGGTCGGGTGCTGTCCTTCGTCTCCTCCATCGGGACGTTCAACACGCCGATGGATGTGACGGTGTCCGAGCTGGCGATCGAGACGTTCCTGCCCGCCGATCAGGAAACCGCCGGGTATCTGCGGTCACTCGCACCCTGATCGCCGGGCGTCAGGTCCTGCCCCGTCGGGCCCGACGCCGTGTCAGTTCTTGGCGAGCGGGCGGATCCACGGGGCATCGGCGCGCGCCAGTACGGTTGCGGCCGCAGTCACCCCGGCCAGGATGATCAGAGCGAAGAGCAGCGGCAGCGCCGGGTGTCCGTGCAGGAAGGCGAAGGTGCCGGCGACGGCGCCGAGCAGCATGGCGCAGGCGGAGAGCACCCGTCGCCCGGCCTTGCTGCCCGTCCCTCCGACGAGGCGGCTGTCGGCGGCGATACCGGTGATGGTGAGGGTCAGCACGGTGGTCATGAGGTCGGGGACCGCGAGCGCACGCGCGGCTGCGTTCTGCACGCCGAGGCCCAGGGCGAGCAGCACGATGAGGGTGAAGCGGACCTCGCCGACGTACGGGCTGCCGGACGTCTGGGTGACGATCACGGCGGCCGCGAAGCACAGGGTTTCGGCCAGGAGCGCGTACTGGAGCATCTTGCCCCGGTGGGCGTGGCGGTGCACGAGCAGGCCGCTGAGCACCGCACCGGCGATGAACGAGACGAGCGCCACGAGCGAGGCGGTGACCGAGAAGCCCGGGGCTCCGGCCACCGCGAAGCCGGAGAAGACCACATTGCCGGTCATGTTGGCGACGAAGACCCGGCCGAGCTGCAGAAAGCTCACCGCGTCGACCAGTCCGGTGACGACGGTCAGGGCGAGCATCATGGGCGGCAACGGCCCGTGCCGGTCGGTCATGTCCGGTACGAGGGTGGCCCATGCCTCACGCAGCACGACAGGCATGGGCACGCTCCGATCACTGGGGGTGTGGTCAGGATTCTGCCGCGACCGGGGCTCGGAACACATGACCACCACCATGCGCGTCGCCGACCGGAGGCGCTCCGGCCCTTGCCGCCATCCTCCGCTCCCCGGTCGGTCGGCCCGCGCCCAACCGTCGGCGGCCCCCCTGTCACACCTCCGACGGCAGGAAGTCGGCGATCAGTTCGGCGAACTCGTCCGGTGCGGCGATCCGTACCCCGAGATCCTCCGCCTTGGCCCGCTTGGACCCGGCCTTCTCCCCCGCGACCAGCAGCGCGGTGCGCTTGGAGACGCTCGACGAGGACTTCCCGCCCGCCCGCTCGATCAGCTCGTTCATCTGGTTCCGCGAAAGCTTCTCCAGTGCTCCGGTCATGGCTCCGGTGACCACCACCGTCATCCCCTCCAGCGGTTGTCCGGCCGTCACCCCACTGTCCGCGGCGGCAGCGGCATCGGCATCCGTACCCTCCTCGCCGGGCTCCGGCGGCGGCGTCGCACCGGGCTCGGCCATGTTGACCCGGGCGGCGACCAGCTTCTCGATCAGCGGCGCGAGTTCCTCCAGCTCCGCGACCACTGCGGCGGCCTTCTCCTTGCCGATGCCGTCCACCTGCTGGAGCGCGTCTGCGTCGGCGGCCCGGATCCGGTCCATGGTCGCGAAGTAGCGGGCGATCCGCCGTGACATGGAGCGCCCGGTGCCTCGTACCCCCAGCGCGCAGAAGACCCGGGAGAGCGGCTGGGCGCGTGCCGTCTCGATGGCGGCCAGCAGATTGTCGGTGCTGGTCTCGCCCATCCGCTCCAGGCCGAGCAGTTGCTCGCGTTCGAGCGTGAAGAGGTCGGCGAAGTCGGCGACCAGTCCGGCATCGACCAGCTGGACGACCCGGGTCGCGCCGAGCCCTTCGATGTCGAGCTGGTCGCGGCCCGCCGCGTACGAGATGGAGGCCACCAGCCGGCAGTTACGACCCCGGACACAACGCCAGCGCTGCTCACTCGTGTCGATCTCGGAACCGCACTGCGGGCAGGCCTCGGGGAAGACGATGGGCTTCTCGTCGCCGGTGCGCAGATGGGCGACGGGCGCTTCGATGCGGGGGATGATGTCGCCCGCCTTGTAGACCATCACCCGGTCGCCGAGCCGGAGATCGCGGCGGGTGATGTCCGCCGGGTTGTGCAGCGTGGCGTAGCTGACGGTCGATCCGTCGATCTCGACCGGCTCCAGCACGGCGCGCGGCGCGATGATGCCCGTCCTGCCGACATTCCACTCGACGCCCAGCAGCCGGGTGACCTTCTCGACGGCCGGGAGCTTGTACGCGATGGCCCAGCGGGGCGCCCGGGTGCCCGAACCGGCCTCGCGCTGGTCGGCGGCGAGATCCGCCTTGATCACGATGCCGTCGATGCCGAACGGCAACGAGGCGCGCAGCGCGGCGACATCCTCGACCCGGGCCTGCACCTCCTCGACGGTGGTGACCGTGCGCGGGGCGACGTCCGTGTCCGCCGCCGTGTGCACGCCGATCCCGGCGACGTACTCCAGGACCTCGCTGTGCGGGAGTTCGGCCAGGGTGGCGGTCAGCGCGCCGGAGTCGGGCAGCGGCAGGGCACCGTAGGCGAAGAACGTCATCTCGACCGTGTACGGACGGTCCTTGGCGCGGAGGGTGCCCGCCGCGCCGTTCCTCGGATTGGCGAAGGGGGCGCCGCCGTGCTCGGTGCGCACCGTGTTGGCCTGTTCGAACTGCTCGTTCGTCATCAGGATCTCGCCGCGTATCTCGATCGTCACCGGCTCGCCGAGCTGCTCCGGGAGCCCCGCGACGGTGCCGATGGCATGCGACACGTCCTCTCCCGCGGTGCCGTCGCCCCGGGTGATCAGTCGCTCCAGCCGGCCCGACCGGTAGCGTGCGGCGACCGCGAGCCCGTCGAGCTTCGGCTCCACGCTCCAGGCGGCCACGGGTCTGCCGATCCGGCGCTCCAGGGAGGCCGTCCAGGTGGCGAACTGCTCGGCGGAGAACACATTGTCCAGCGAGAGCATCGGCACCGTGTGCGGCACGTCCCCGACCGCTGCGCCGCCGGCGACCTTGCCGGTGGGTGAGGCGGCCAGCACGTCCTGCGGATGCGTCTCCTCGTACGCAGCGATCCCGCGCACCAGCCGGTCGTACGCGTCGTCGTCGAGCGTGCTCTCGCCGGTGGCGTAGTACGCGGCGGCGGCCGCCGAGGCTTCTTCGACCGCGGCGGCGTAGGCGGCGGCATCGGCGAGCACAACAGCTGAGTTCGTCATGCCCCCATCCTGCCGCCCACCACTGACAACGCCCCTCAGCCGGCTGCCTGGACGGTCCCGTCCTCCTCGCCTGTGCTGTCCGCCCCGCTGATGGCGGTCAGTGGCACCTGTGGTCCGGAGCACTCCCGCAGCCACCTGCGCAGCACCTCGTGCACCTGCTCGGCACCCACCAGCTCCGCGTCCGGTTCCGCCGATGCGTGGGAGGCCACCGGATCCGACATGGAGCGGGGCCAGAGCAGGAACGGCCGCGACTGCCGGCCGCCGAGTCCGCCGTGCGAGCCGATCTGTTCCTCGAACGCATGCACACAGCCCGTCTCCGGGTCGTACATCGAGTTCACCATCACATCGGCGACATGCGGGAACGTGTCGGTGCGGCGCACCGCGGCCGCCGCGCCCGGGCCGAACGGGGCCAGCGGGCCCTCCCCGTCCTTCAGTTCCGCCACCGGTATCTCGGCGCCGCCGCGCCCCAGCACGACCGATCCGTGCCGCTCGCTGCGGACCAGCAGAAAGCCGATGCCGGGGTGGTCGGCGAGGGTGCCGAGCAGTGCGGGATGGCGGCGGTCGAGCTGTTCGCGCGCCGCGCGTCCTTCGATGTCGGGGAAGGAGATCAGGCCGAGGTTGCCGGAGGCCAGGACTATCGGGTCGGACGGTGTCCCGGCCGCTTCCGTCCCGCCCGCCCCGACGGGCCGGTGCAGAGCGATCCGAACCGCGTCACGCGCCTCCGAGGCGCTCTTCGTACGCTGCGCCCGGCGCGGCACGGGCAGCCCGCAGCCCGCTCGCACCAGGTCCTTGAGCGTCAGCCCGTACGCTCCCGCGAAGGTCTCCCCGGGGCTCTGTCCGTGGTCGGAGAGCAGCACGATCCGGTAGGGGCGCGGGGTGTGTTCGGCGATCTTGACGATCAGGGCGAGCGAGCGGTCCAGACGGGCGAGGACCTTGGCCGCGTCACGGCTGTGCGGCCCGGAGTGGTGCGCCACCTCGTCGTAGGCGACCAGATCGGCGTAGACCGCGGTGCGTCCGGCGAACATGTCGCCGATGACCGCGGACACCACCACATCGCGTTCGACGACGGTCGCGAAGGCCCGGATGAAGGGGTAGAGCCCGCCGCGCTTGATCCGGGGCGTGTCCTTGCGCAGCCGCGCCCGGGTCGACTGGACGATCTCCCGGACGACCTCGGCGACGAACGACAGGGCGGTACGGACGGAGTTGGCCGGGTCGGAGAAGTACGCGAAGTATCCGGCCCGGGAGCGGCGTCCCTTGCCACGCCGGGCGGCCATCGACAGCACGAGGGCGAGCTGGTCGGCACCGCCGCTGAAGAGGTTGCCGCGGCTGGCGCCGTCGAGGGTCAGCAGCCCCCCGTCACGCGTGCGGACGATGGCGCGCCGCTGCAGTTCGAGGGCGCTCGCGGGTCTGTTGGACACCATGACGTCCCCGGTCTCCTTCTCGTACCAGCGGAAGGCGGGGACGTCGAAGGTGCTCCCGTGCAGGATGCCGAGCTGGCTGGCACCGGTCTGGCTGGACCAGTCGGTGCGCCAGGGCATGAGCCGGTGACCCGGCCCGTCCTCGAGCCAGTGGGCGACCGTGGGCATCACACCGTCGGCGGCGGCCTGGGCGAGGACGTCGTGGCCGACGCCGTCGAGCTGGATGAAGACCGTTCCGGGCGGTCCGCTGCCGCCGCCGTCCGCGCCCCGGACGGTGCCGCTGCGGCGGCGGCGCCGGTCGGCAAGGCGCGAGAGTCTGCGGCGGTAGGCGTTGTCGTCGCGGACGGCGAGAGCGGTGGAGGTCGCGGAGGCCACGGCGGACATCACGGCGGCGACGACGACCGCGGTCTCGGGGTTGGCGTCGCCGCGCCCGTCCGGAATGAGCCGCAGGGCGACGAGCAGCAGCGAGCCGTTGAGGAAGAAGACCAGCATCCCGAGGACGAGGGCGGGCACGATGAGCAGGGCCCGTACGAGAACGGGCCAGACCAGTGCGGAGAGCAGACCGAACGCTCCGGCGCCCCAGGCCGCCGTGAACGCGATCTTGGTGATGCTGTCGCCGTTGTCCGACTGGAGCTGGAAGTCGGGCAGAATCCCGGCGAGCGCCAGCAGGGTGAGGGTCGAGACGGCCCACACCGCGATCACTCGCATCAGAGCGCTGCCGGCCGTTCGCCATCGCCCGTCACTCACGCCGTTCCCACCTCATCCGTCCGGGCCCTGCCGCTGTCGGCCCCGGTTCCAGCGTTTCACAGGCGTCTCGTACGGGGTGGAGGCGAGGGTGGCAACGGTCAGCAGCCGTCGTATCCGGCGGTCGGCATGGAGAGCCTGCGGTGCACGCTCGCCTTTGTGCGGGCGCTGTACGTGGGTTCGTCGAGGCCGGCGAGCTCCAGCCGTACGCCGCGCCGCTCGCACTCCGCGGCGAACTGCGGTACCGAGGTCAGCGCCCGGGCCAGCACGCGGTCGTTGGGGGCCACGAACAGCTCGACGTCGCCGCCGTCGACATCCGCCCACAGAGCGTGGTGATCCGGTCGCAGTCCGTAGAGCCGCAGCTGCCGTGTCACGACGTAGCCCTTGTCGGCGGCCCACTGGGCGCACATGGCCTGCTGGCTGCGGGTGTCCACGAGGAACGGGTCGACGTCGAGTTCCTCGAGCGGTGTGAGACTGGCGATGGCCGCCACCCGTACGTCCCGTACGTCCCCCATGGGCGTTCCCCCCGTGCTAGGCGTACGGGCGACCCTACCCCTCCGACTCCCGCACAAAAAGGCGCATGTCAGGACGGGAGGTGTACGGGCGGGAGTGCGCGCCCGCCCCCGCGCCGGGGGGTGAGGCCGGGGCGGGGGCGGCAGAGCGGCGCGGGATCAGAGCGACGTCATGACGTGCTTGATGCGCGTGTAGTCCTCGAAGCCGTACGCGGAGAGGTCCTTGCCGTAGCCGGACTTCTTGAATCCGCCGTGGGGCATCTCTGCGACGAGCGCCATGTGGGTGTTGATCCACACGCAGCCGAAGTCGAGGTTCTTGGACATCCGCATCGCGCGGGCGTGGTCCTTGGTCCACACCGAGGAGGCCAGGGCGTAGTCGACGCCGTTGGCGTACGCGACCGCCTGTGTCTCGTCCGTGAACGACTGGACGGTCATGACAGGGCCGAAGACCTCGTTCTGGATGATCTCGTCGTCCTGGCGCAGGCCGGAGACGACGGTCGGGGCGTAGAAGTAGCCCTTGTCGCCGACCCGGTGGCCGCCCGCCTCGACCCTGGCGTGCTCCGGGAGCCTGTCGATGAAGCCGCTGACCTGCGCGAGCTGACCCGCGTTGTTGAGCGGGCCGTACAGCACGTCCTCGTCGTCCGGCTGTCCGGTCTTCGTGCCGGCGGCCGCCTTGGCGAGCGCCGCGACGAACTCGTCGTGGACCGACTCGTGGACGAGCACGCGGGTCGCGGCCGTGCAGTCCTGGCCGGCGTTGAAGAAGCCGCCGACGATCAGGTCCTCGACCGCCTTCTCCAGGTCCGCGTCCTCGAAGACGACGGCCGGGGCCTTGCCGCCGAGCTCCAGGTGGACCCGCTTGACGTCCTTGGCCGCGCTCTGCGCAACCTGGATGCCGGCGCGTACCGAACCGGTGATGGACGCCATCGCCGGGGTCGGGTGCTCGACCATCAGCCGGCCGGTCTCACGGTCGCCGCAGATGACGTTGAAGATGCCGCGGGGCAGCTCCAGGGACTCGAGTACGCCGCCGATGATCTCGGCGATGAGCACGGTGGAGGCCGGGGTGGTGTCCGAGGGCTTGAGGACCACCGCGTTGCCCGCGGCGAGCGCGGGTGCGAACTTCCAGACCGCCATCAGCAGGGGGTAGTTCCACGGCGCGACCTGCGCGCAGACGCCGACCGGCTCACGGCGGATGATCGAGGTCATCCCCTCCATGTACTCGCCGGCCGAGCGGCCTTCGAGCATTCGCGCCGCACCCGCGAAGAAGCGGACCTGGTCGATGGCCGGGGCCAGTTCCTCGCTGCGGGTGAGGTGGAGCGGCTTGCCGGTGTTCCGGCTCTCCGCGGCGACGAGCTCGTCGGCCCGCGCCTCCATCGCGTCGGCGATCTTCAGCAGGGCCAGTTGGCGTACGGAGGGGGTGGTGTCGCGCCATACGGGGAACGCGGCAGCGGCGGCCGCCATCGCCGCGTCGACGTCCGCGGCACCGGAGAGCGGGGAGGTGGCGTAGACGTCGCCGGTGCTGGGGTCCACGACATCGAGCGTGCGGCCGTCCGAGGCGTCGGCGAAGACGCCGTCGATGTAATTGCGGAACGTGGTGCTCATGGAACCGGTCTCTCTCGTGGTCGGTCGGCGTCGCGGGTGCGCCCCCGGTCGGGGCGGCCGCACCCGCGAAACGCCTCGTCAGGCGGTGGTGCGGGCGGACAGGTGCTCGTGGACGGCGGGCCAGCTGCCGTCCTCGGCGCGGGCGAAGACGATCGTCTCCCGCTCGTGAACGGTCTCCTCACCGCTGCGGGTGGCGATCCTGGTCTCGACGTCGTGACTGAAGACGGCGGTGGAGCCGAGGTGCTGGACCATCTGTCCGGTGGAGGTGCAGCCCAGGATCCGGAAGTCGTCCTCGGCCACCCACTGCTGCCACAGCGCGCGGTACTCGGCCGTGGAGGCGAGCCGCTGCGGAGTGGAGTGGAAGACGAAGGTGGCGTCCGGGGCGAAGGCACCGAAGTAGTCGTCGAGGCGCCCTTCGGCGAAGGCGGCGACGAGCGCGTCGGCGACGGCCTGGATCTCCTGGACGGGGGTGCTCTCGGGTGTGCTCATGGGGGGCTCCTGGTTACGGGCGGGGCGGGCGCTCAGTGAGCGGCGGCGGGTTCGGCGGCGCGGGGCTCCTCCGTACCGCCGGTGATCGGCGGGACCTCGGTGTCCGACGCCCGGACGAACCGGGGTCCGGCCGGCCCGTACACCCCGCGCGGCTCCGGGAACACGGTGAGCAGGGTGAGGTAGAGCACGGCTGCCAGGGCGAGGCCGACCGGCAGGGAGATGTCCGCGCCGTTCGCGAGATTGCCGAGCGGGCCGACGAACTGGCCGGGCAGGTTGGTGAAGAGGAGCGCCACGACGGCGGAGACGACCCAGGTGGACATTCCGCGCCAGTTCCAGCCGTGGTTGAACCAGTAGCGTCCACCGGTCTGGCGGCGGTTGAAGACCTGGAGGGCGTCCGCGTCGTACCAGCCGCGCCGGGTGAAGTAGCCGAGGGCCATGACGATCATCCACGGGGCCGTGCACGTGATGATCAGGGTGGCGAAGGTGGAGATGGACTGCGCGAGGTTGAGCGCGAAACGGCCGACGAAGATGAAGGCGATCGACAGGGCCCCGATGAAGAACGTCGACTGGACCCGGCTGAAGCGCGTGAACACGCTGGAGACGTCGAGCCCGGTGCCGTACAGCGCGGTCGTGCCGGTGGAGAGACCGCCGATGAGGGCGATCAGGCAGAGCGGCAGGAAGTACCAGCCGGGCGAGATGGCGAGCAGTCCGCCGACGTAGTTGGGGGCGGCCGGGTCGACGTACTTCGCGGCCTTGGCAGCGATGATCGAGGCGGTGGCCAGGCCGAAGAGGAACGGCAGCAAGGTGGCGACCTGGGCGAGGAACGCGGCGCCCATGACCCGGCGGCGCGGCGTCGCGGTCGGGATGTAACGGGACCAGTCGCCGAGGAAGGCGCCGAACGAGACCGGGTTGGACAGGACGATCAGCGCGGAGCCGATGAAGGCCGGCCAGAAGAGCGGGTCGGCGGTCGAGGCAAAGGCTCCCGCGTACCCCGGGTCGAAGTCTCCGGCGAAGGCGAAGGCGCCGAGGACGAAGAGCGCCGAGGCCGCGATGACCGCGATCTTGTTGACCAGCAGCATGAACCGGAAGCCGTAGACGCAGACGACGAGCACCAGTCCGGCGAAGATCGCGTAGGCGACGCCGTAGCTCGCATCGGACTCGGGGAGACCGGCGAGCCGGTGGGCTCCGCCGACCAGTGCGTCACCCGAGGACCACACGGAGATCGAGAAGAACGCGACCGCGGTGAGCAGCGAGAGGAACGAGCCGACGATCCTGCCGTGCACGCCCAGGTGGGCGGAGGAGGAGACGGCGTTGTTGGTGCCGTTGGTCGGGCCGAAGAGCGCCATCGGGGCGAGCAGCAGGGCGCCGACGAGCAGACCCAGCACGGTCGCGGCCAGGCCCTGCCAGAAGGAGAGCCCGAACAGGATCGGGAACGCACCGAGCACACAGGTGGCGAAGGTGTTGGCGCCGCCGAAGGCGAGCCGGAAGAGGTCGAGGGGACGGGCGGTGCGGTCCGCTTCCGGTATCCGCTCGACCCCGTTGGTCTCGACTTCGGTGATCGAGGAGGTCACGGGCGCTCCACCTACTGTTCATGCGCGGGGACTGGCCCCTCAGTCTGTGGTCCCGGATCGTCTCCGGCAATTGTGAATGTCACAAAGAGATACCCTGATGTCTGTGGCCAGCGACAAACTCACCGTTGAGGATCTTCTCTCCTACCCCGCGCTCCAGCTCACCGTGAGGGCGGGCAGCCGCGGTCTGGGCCGCTCGGTCTCCTGGGCTCACGCGAGCGAACTGGCCGATCCGACGCCCTGGTTGCTGGGCGCCGAGGTGATCATGACGACGGGCCTGGCGATCCCGCGGAACGCCGCCGGGCAGCGGGCGTACCTGGAGCGGCTCGACGACGCCGGGGTGTCCGCGCTGGCCCTATCGGCGCAGCTGCACATGCCCCCGTTGCACGACGCCTTCTTCCGGGCCGCCGAGGAGCGGGGCTTCCCGGTCCTCGAGGTGCCGCTCGCCGTCCCGTTCATCGCGGTGTCGCAGGAGGTCGCCGCTTCGGTCCAGGAGGATGCGCGGCACCGGCTCGGCGCCCAGCTGCAGGTCTTCGGTTCGCTGCGCTGGCTGGTCGCCGAGGATCTCGACACGCCTGCGCTGCTGCGCCGCCTCGAACGCCTCTCCGGTTACGACGTCTACCTCTGCACGCCGCAGGGGCGCCCCCTCCTGCCCGGCGTGCCCGTGCCCGATCCGGGCGTCCTGCCCGCGTCCGTCGACGCCCCGCCGACCGTGCCCGGCGGGTTCGTGCTGCCCGTGCCGGCACCCGGCGGACCGGCGGGGTTCCTCGTCGCGTACGAACGGGAGGGCGCCCAGCCGGCCGGGCTCGCGGTCGTCCAGCACATCGCCACGGTGGCGGCGCTGCGGGTGGCGATGGTGCGCACCGAGCGCGAGACCCTGCGCCGTGAGGGTGCGGAGACCCTGGCCGAGCTGCTCCAGGAGGTCCTCGACCCGGAGGCGGCGCGGCGCAGGCTCGCCCGGCATGCGATCGAGGGCGACACCGTGCTGATCGTGGTCCGGCGGACCACGGACGAGGCGCTGCTGCGCTGTCTCCAGGACCATCCGCATCTGCTGCTCACCCGGGGCGAGGACCGCTATGTCCTGGGGGCGCCGCAGCTGGCCGCCGAGATCGGTGGACTGCCGGACGTGGCGGCGGGGATGAGCCGCCCGTTCCTGCCGGGTGCCGCACTGCGGGTGGCGCAGCGCGAGGCGCTCTGGGCGGTCTCGAAGGCCGTCGAGTCGGGCCGCCCGGTGATCCGTTACGGGGACGATTCGATGGGCCGCTGGATGCCCGACGACCCGGCGGTGCTGGCCGCCCTGGTCGAGCATGTCCTCGGCGAGGTGCTGCGCTACGACAAGGCGCACGACTCGCAGCTGCTGGTCTCCACCCGCACGTGGATGGAGCGCGACCGCCGCACGGAGACGGCGGCGACCGCGCTCCACATCCATCCGAACACCCTCGGGTACCGGCTCCGGCGGTTCGGCGAACTGACCGGTCGCGATCTCGCGTCGACGGGGGCGCTGGCCGAGGTCTGGCTGGCGATCCGGGCGGCGGGGGCGCTGGGGCTCACGGACTGAGATCTCCCGGCGCCGGGCACGGTGGCATCCGGACGCACCCGGCCCCGCGCCCCGCTCCGGCATTACGCTCATGGCCAGGAGCGGACAGCGGGAACCACGGTCGAGGAGGCAGACGGTGCCGGTGGAAGTCACCTGGTGGGGTCACGCCACCTGCACCATCGAGGACTCCGGGGTCCGCGTCCTGACCGACCCCCTCTTCGTACGCCGGCTCGCGCACCTGCGCCGCCGCCGCGGCGCGCTCCCGGGCCCCGAGGCCACCGTCGCCGATGTCGTCCTCGTCTCCCATCTGCACTCCGATCATCTGCATCTGCCGTCGCTGGCCCGCCTCGCACCCGGCAGCCGGCTGATCGTGCCGCTCGGCGCCGTCCGGTCCGTACCGGGGCTGCGGCTGCTGCGCCGGGTGCGCGGACTGCGCATCACCGAGGTGGCGGCCGGGGAGGAGGTGCGGATCGGTGACGTGCGGGTACGGGCCGTCCCCGCACAGCACGACGGACGGCGGCTGCCGGTGGGCCCGCACCGTTCGCCCGCCCTGGGTTACGTCATCGAGGGCGAGGCGCGCACGTACTTCGCCGGGGACACCGGGCTGTTCGACGAGATGGCGAAGTCGGTCGGCCCGGTGGACGTGGCGCTGCTGCCGGTGGGCGGCTGGGGCCCGTATCTCGGCCACAGCCATCTGGACGCGGGCCGCGCCGCCGAAGCCCTGGCCCGGCTGTCCCCGCGCTCGGCCGTGCCGGTGCACTACGGCACGTACTGGCCGATCGGGATGGACGGGATCCGGCCCCACGAATTCCACGCACCCGGTGACGAATTCGTGCGGAAGGCCGCGCTGCTGGCACCGGATGTGACGGTGCACCGGCTGGCCCACGGCGAGCATGTGCGACCGGAGGCCGCCAGGTGATCCAGGAGGTCGTGGGGCAGCTGCCCCCTGAGTCGACGCAGCAGGCCGTCGGCTATCCGTCCCTCTTCCTGCTGGTGGCGCTGGGCGCGCTGGTGCCGGTGGTGCCGACGGGGGCACTGGTGAGTTCGGCGGCCGTGGTGGCGTTCCATCAGACGGACCCGTTCGCGCTGCTGGTGGTGTTCGGGGTGGCGTCGTCGGCGGCGTTCCTCGGGGACATATGCCTGTACTGGCTGGGGCAGCGCGGGGTGCGGTCGAAGAACGGCTCGAAGTGGCTGCGGGCGATCAGCGACCGGGCGGCGCCGGAGCGGCTGGCGCAGGCGCAGGAGAAGCTCGACGAGCACGGTGCGGTGGTGCTCGTGCTGTCGAGGCTGGTGCCGGCCGGACGGATTCCGGTGATGCTGGCGTGCCTGCTGAGCCGGATGCCGATGCGCCGGTTCGCCCGTGGGGATGTGCCGGCCTGTCTGGCGTGGGCGGCGACGTATCAGCTGATCGGCATTCTGGGCGGTTCGCTGTTCCCCGAACCGTGGCAGGGCGTGGTCGCGGCGGTCGGCCTGACACTGCTGATCAGCGCGGCGCCCGCGGTGTGGCGCAGGGCGCGGGCCCGCTTCAGCCGCTGATGCCGTGGGGAGCCTGCGGGAAGGGAGGTGCCTCCCTGGTCCCGTCCAGCACCCGGGAGCCGCCGATGGGCAGGTCCCACAGGTGTTCGCGTGGATGGCCGGCCCGCTGCCAGGCACGGTGGAGCCGGGTGATCGGTTCGAGTACGGGCTCGGCGGAGAGCAGGAACGTCGCCCAGTGCATGGGCGCCATCGCGCGGGCGCCGAGATCCTCGTACGCCTGCACGGCCTCCTCCGGATCGGTGTGCACGTCGCCGAGCCACCAGCGCGGTTCGTACGCTCCGATCGGCAGCAGCGCCAGATCGATCCCGGGGTGGCGGCGGCCGATCTCCGTGAACCAGTGCCCGTAGCCGGTGTCCCCGGCGAAGTAGATCCGCTGACCACCGCCCGCCGCGCCGCCGATGCTCTGGATGACCCAGCCGCCCCACAGGGAGTGACAGGTGTCGGTGAGGGTCCGCTTGGACCAGTGGTGGGCGGGCACGAAGTCGAAGCGGACGCCGCGCAGGTCCGCCGACTCCCACCAGTCGAGCTCGGTGACGCAGGAGAAGCGGCGGCGACGGCACCACCGGCCGAGCCCCGCCGGGACGAACAGCGGGGTGTCCCGCGGCAGTCTGCTCAGGGTGGGGGCATCGAGATGGTCGTAGTGGTTGTGGCTGATGACCACGGCGTCGACGGCCGGCAGATCCTCCCAGCGGACACCGACCGGTGTGATCCTGGCGGGGGTGCCGAGGATACGGCGGGACCAGACGGGGTCGGTGAGGATGGTCAGTCCGCCGGTCCGGACGATCCAGCTGGCGTGTCCGGCCCAGGTGACGGTGGTCGTGTCCGCGTCGGTGACGGGCAGCGGTCCGGGGGCGTACGGCAGCTGGTGGATGCCTCGCAGCCCCTCGGCGTCGGGCCGCACGGCGCGCTCGCGGGCCAGTCGCGTCATGCCCCTGACACCGGGGAGCGGGGCGGTGAGCCGGTCGGCGAACGAGGCGGGCCAGACCCTCACCTCGCCGAGCGGGCGCGGGGACACGATCCGGCCGAGGAGCTCCGGCTGCGCGGGCCCGGCGAGGGTCCGCTCCGTCTGTTCCGTCATCGAGAGACTCCCGCCCCGGAGTGCTTCGTCGAGCAGTCCGTCAGGTTCGTCGTCCATACGTTGTCGGGCACGTCGTCGGGTAGGCCGCCGTCAGCGCAGCTCGCTGAGCGCCGTTGCGAAAATGCTCAGCGCCCGGGCGACATGCGGCAATTCAAGGGGCTCCACCGCAGTGAGGGACTCCGTCTGCTGCTCCGGGGTCGAACCGAGCAGCGGGCCGGTGCCCAGCCGCACCCGCAGTGCGCCCAGTTCGTCGCCGAAGCGGTGGCCTCCGGGGGCGGGCGCGCCGAGACGTTCGGTGAGGTACTCCTCCAGTTCCAGGGAGTCCGTGACTCCGCGGGTGGCGAGCCGGGACCGTAGAGGGCCGAGGTCGGCGTAGAGATGACGGCCGGCCTGCGGGGGCCGGGCCAGCGCCCCCGAGGCGAGCACCGCCCGGTGGGCCGCGGCGGCGACCTGCGCCTGCAGTTCGGCGGCCCTGCGGACGCGGACCACGACGGGCTCCGGTTCGCGCAGCGCATGGGCGGCCGCGGCGGCGACCGGACCCGCGACGAGGGCGCCGAGCGCGGTGAGGACGTCGAGGGTACGGGCATGTCGCACCGCCGCCCGTGCGGTGGCCGGGAACCTGGCCACCGCAACCGGCCAGGTGGCCGGGGTCAGCGCACCGGCCAGGTCGCAGACGACGGTGACGTCGTCGGGGCACATCTCGGCGGGGCTGAGCAGAACGTCGTGCGGCCGGTGCAGGGTGTCGCGCCAGGTCTCGTCGCTGACGATGTGCATTCCCTCGGCGACCGCGGCCTCGCACGCCTCGCGCACGAGTTCCGGCGGGGCGACGGTGGCGGTCGGGTCGTCGACGACGGAGATCAGCAGGAGCCGGGGCCGGCCGCCCTCGGCGCGCACTCTGCGTACGGTTTCGAGGAGGGCGTACGGATCGGGCACGCCGCCGCACTCGGCCGGGGTCGGCACATGGTAGGCGGGCCGGCCCAGCAGCCGGGCCTGCGGAATCCAGTTCGCGGGGCAGGGGCGCGGCATGAGGACGTCACCGCCGTGTGCGGCGATCAGGGCGAGCAGCAGCGGCGAGGCACCGGGGGCGGCGGCGATGTGCTCGGGACCGCCGCGCAGCCCGCGCCGGGTCCAGTAACCGGTGGCCGCCTCGCGCAGGGCATCACCGCCGCCGGTCGGTTCGGGCTCGCCGCGTCCGGCGGCGGCGGCGAGCACCTGGGCCAGCTCGGGCAGCACGGGCAGCCCGGGGTCGTGCGCGGGGGGCCCGTACCGAACGGGCCCGTGGTCCCCTCGCAGGGTACGTGCGGCGTCCCGCCCGCTGCCCCCGGCCGGTCCCGCGTCCCCGCCCTGCCCGGCCCGCTTCCGCGCCATCCCGGGTCTCCTTCGCTGCCGCTCCGTCACCCTGTCTCGCCCCCAGGGCCCTTTATACGGAGGTTTGAGTGTCACCGCCCGCCCTGCCCGGCGACCCACCGGCCGTCAGCCGGGATCCGCACCGAATGCCGCGACTCGTGCGGCGCATCGCCCGGTGCCCGCCACACGGTTGTCCCGGTGACCGGACCGGCGTGCGGGTCCTTCGCACGCCACGGCGCTGCACCTGGCAGCGTCCCTCCCCCACACCGGTCGTCAATCGCCGCGCCAGATGTTGTCGAAGGCCGCGTTCTCGATGGCGCGCCGTTGCCGTACCGCTTCCAGCTCCAGCAACGCGTCACGGACGGCCGCCAGCACCGTCACCACCGCCTCGTCGGCACCGCTGAGGAAGTCTCCGGTCTGCTCGTCACGGATCCCGAGGGCGGCCCCGAGTGCGGCGAGGACGGGCTCATCCGACGTCCAGCGCTCCGTCGCCTCGCGGCGAGCGGGTGAATCGGCCAGCACCGTCCGACTGCGCCGGAAGGGGATCCCCCGGCGGCCCTGCCGGCTGAGCTGCCCCTCCGCCTCGAACGCGGCCAGATAGGTGGCGGACAGGCCGCTACCCCTGCGCCACAGCCAGTCGCCGACCGACTCGTACGGGGTCTCCCGGAGCAACGACGTCGCGGCCTCGTCCAACAGGGGATCAGGCAGGGCCGGCCCGAGGCCCGGAACGATGTGATCACCGACCAGGCTGATCGCTTCGGCGCCGAGCAGGTCGATCGCCTCCGCCCCCGCGAGCGCGAGCGACAGGTCTCCCTGCTCCACAGTGCGTTCGGGCGCCAGGTCCATGGTGACGATCATCAGGTCCCGCGGTGTGGTCATCAAGGGCTCCCACGGCACAGGCATCGATGGCGATTGAGGCGGCCCGACATGGCGAGGGCACGTTCGGCCCGTCGCCGAATCCTCCCGCTTACGAGCTTACGGAGCGAGGACGTCACCTGCATCCCGGTTCGCCGCGGTGGTACGCCCACCTCGCGCGTTCGATACGCCGGCCAAGGGACGGAATCACGAAACATGGGCCGGTCACGACCCACTTGCCGCAGCAATGCCGGTGCGGCCACGCCGCACCCGTCGCGGCGGAGGCCCGCGCCCGCCCCGCACGCCGGTCCATGACGCCCGGACCGGATGCGTCAGGCCCGGCGGCCGAGCAGGGCGAGCAGTTCCGTCTGCGGGCCGGCATCCTTCGCGGTCTCGACCGCCGGGGCGAACAGGCCGGTCTGCGACAGATCCTTCGCGTACGGACCGACCTCGCGGCGCGTGAACTCGACCAGTTCCTCCGGCAGCCGTTCGTCGGCGCCGATCGCCCGGGAGAGGTCCCAGGCGTGAATCACCGCGTCGCTGACCATCTGCGCGCAATACGCGTCGGCGGCGGTGTCCCCGTACGAGAGATTCACCGTCCGCTCCAGCGCCCCGGGGGCCGCGAGCGCTGTGCGGGCGTCTGCCGCCGCCCGGTCCCACGCGGCGGCGGGATCGTCGCCGAGCACATCGCCGTCGAAGGCGTCACCGACCTCGGCGACGGTGCGGCCCTCCGTCACCAGCGGCGGGACCCAGAGCTGCTCGACCGTGAGATGGGTGACCAGATCACGGACGGACCACTCGGTGCACGGCGTTGCCGCGGACCATTGGTCGTCCCGGACGGCGTGCACCCGGTCGGTGAAGAGCCGCAGCGCCTCGGCGTGACGGTCGAGAAGTTCCGGACCGGGGGAAGAAGATGCCATGTGACCACTGTCTCCGTCCTGAGATCCGTCCGCGAGCGTGGCCTGTGCTTGGGCGCGACCGAGGAGGGTATCCGCAGTCCCATGTCCTCACCGAGCCACGCTTCGTCCGTCCCGTCGTCCACCGGTCTGCGGACCTGGCTGCACCAACGCGACCTCGCCGCCTTCCGGGGTGTGGCGGGCAGGCACTGGCCGGGCGCCGACCGCGTACTGCCACGGCTGAGCCGCGGCGCCGACCACGGGCTGCTGTGGTTCGGCGCCGCCGTGGGCATGGCAGCGCTCGGCGGCAGCGCCCGGGCCCGCCGGGCCGCGCTGCGAGGGGTCGCCTCACTGGCGGTTGCCTCGGCCGCCATCAACACCGTGGGAAAGGGCGCGGTGCACAGGGAGCGGCCGCTCCTGGACGTCGTCCCGGTGCTGCGGCAGCTCAAGCGCCAGCCCTTCACCACGTCCTTCCCGTCCGGACACGCCGCATCGGCCGCGGCCTTCGCGACAGGTGTCGCCCTCGAATCGAAGGGCTGGGGTGCGGCGGTCGCCCCGCTCGCCCTGGCCGTCGCCGCCTCCCGGGTGTACACCGGGGTCCACTATCCGAGTGATGTGGTGGCAGGTGCCGTGCTCGGCGCAGGTGCTGCGTTCGCTCTGCGCGGTGTCGTACCGACGCGCGGGCAGCTGCCCGCACCGGGCAGGCCGCCGGCCGATGCGCCCGCGCTGCCGCGCGGCCGGGACCTGGTGGTCGTCGCCAACCGGGAGTCCGGGACCGCGACGGCCACGGCCTCGCTGGTACGGAACGCGCTGCCGCTCGCCGAGGTGGTGGAGTGCGCACCCGGTGAACTCTCCGCCGAGCTGGAGCGGGCGGCCGGACGGGGCCGCGCCCTGGGCATCTGCGGGGGCGACGGCACGGTCAACAGTGCGGCGGCCGTCGCGGCCTCGCACGGTGTGCCGCTCGCGGTGTTCCCGGGCGGAACCCTCAACCACTTCGCGTACGACCTGGGCATCGAAACGGTGGACGACGTCTGTGCGGCGCTCACCGCGGGTGACGCGGTACGGGTGGATGTGGGCCGCTTCCGGCCGGGGCCGAAAGCGCGCGACGGTGCCCCCGGCTACTTCCTCAACGCGTTCAGTCTGGGCGTCTATCCAGAACTGGTCCGGTCCCGCGAGCACTGGGCACCGCGCATCGGCAGCTGGCCGGCGGGCCTGGTGGCGGCGTTCCATGTCCTGCGCGGGCAGCGCCCGCTGGAGGCCGAACTGCAGGGAAAGCGGCGGCCGCTGTGGCTGCTGTTCGTGGGCAACGGCATGTTCCAGCGGGTGGGACCTGCGCCGGGACGGCGGCACAACCTGGCGGACGGCCTGCTGGACCTGCGGGTGGTGCACGGCGGCCGCTCGCCCGGTCTGCGACTGCTCGCGGCGGCCGTCGCGGGCCCCCTGACCCGCTCCCCCGTCCACGCCGCGGAGCGCCGCCGTCAGGTGCGCATCTCCGGGCTGGCCCCTGGGACTCCTTACGCCTACGACGGAGAAGTCGCTGAAAGCGAAAGGGAGTTGCTGATCGACAAGCTCCCGGAGGCGCTGACCGTGTACTGCCCGCTGCCGATATAGGGCTGTCCACATGGCAATACTCCCATCTCACCATCCGGCATCTCGGCGTAGGGTCGACGCATCGCTCAGCGCTTCACCTCACATTCCGAGAGAGGACGCACAGCCATGCCGAAGGAGACCGCCGTCTACACCCACGGCCACCACGAGTCGGTGCTGCGCTCGCACCGCTGGCGCACCGCCGCCAACTCCGCGGCGTATCTGACCGGTGAACTCCGCCCCGGCCTGGCGGTGCTGGACGTCGGCTGCGGACCCGGCACGATCACCGCGGACCTGGCGGCGCTGGTCGCCCCCGGCCGGGTGACCGCGGTCGACACCGATCAGGGCGTCCTGGACCAGGCCGCCGAGGTTGCTGCCGAACGCGGCCTGGACAACGTCGAGTTCACCACCGCCGACGTGCACGCCCTGGACTTCCCCGACGCGTCCTTCGACGTCGTCCACGCCCACCAGGTGCTCCAGCACGTAGGCGACCCGGTGCAGGCACTGCGCGAGATGCGGCGGGTCTGCCGCCCCGGCGGCATCGTCGCCGCCCGCGACAGCGACTATGCGGCGATGACCTGGTACCCCGAAGTGCCCGGCCTTGACGCGTGGCTGGAGCTGTACGGCCGGGTGGCCCGGGCCAACGGCGGCGAGCCGGACGCGGGCCGCCGGCTGCTCTCCTGGGCCCGGCAGGCCGGCTTCACCGACATCACTCCGTCGGCCGCCGCCTGGTGTTACGCCACCCCCGAGAACCGGGTCTGGTGGAGCGCCCTGTGGGCGGACCGCACGGTCGGCTCGGCGTACGCGAAGCTGGCCGTGGGCGGCGGCCATGCGACCGCCGGACAGCTGGCCGAGATCGCGGCGGCCTGGCACGGTTGGGGCGAGCAGGACGACGCATGGTTCATGGTCCCGCACGGCGAGGTGCTCTGCCGCGCCTGACGCGCACGGAGGCCGGGCCGGAATCGATCACAGGGAGCCGGCCCGCCAACTACCCTGATCTGTATGGAGATTCTGGGCACCACGCTGCGTATATGCGTCGACGACCTGGAGGCCGCGGTGGCCTTCTACGAGGATCTGACGGCCGGCCGGGCGCTGCGCTTCGAGCGCGGCGGTGTCTCGGTCGCCGCGATCAGCTGCTTCCTGCTGATGAGCGGGCCCGAGTCGGAGCTGGAGATCCTGCGCAGGGTGACGGCGACGATCGCGGTGAAGAATGTCGACGACGCACATGAGTCACTGACCCGGGTCGGTGCCCGGATCGTCGCGGGCCCGGTGCCGACCCCGGTCGGGCGGAACCTGATCGCCGTCCACCCGGACGGGTCGGTCTTCGAGTACGTCGACCGGAACCCGCCGGCCTGAGCCGGCGGGTTCCGGTCGAGGCGGCCGTCACCGCCGCCCCACGCCCACGTGCGCCGGCACCGCGTCCGCCGGTTCGCGCGTGGGCCGCCGGCCGTCCGGGGCGGCACCTCCACGATGTCGCGCAGGACCTGGCCGATCCGCTCGGGGTCGTGGGCGAGGGCGACGGGTCACCGCCGGTGCGGTTCGGCAACTGGCATGACCCTGCCGCTGCCGAACGCCCCGTTCCCCCACACGATCACATCTCGCTCAGCACCTGCCCGTACGCGGTCAACTCTGCGGCTTCATACGATAGTTGTACGCGTCCGGCAGCGGATCGTCGCTGACCGCGGTCCAGACCTCGTCCAGGATCTCCGCCCCTTCCCGCAGGTCCGCGACCTCGAAGCCCTCGTCGAATACGGCGCGCGCCGCCGCACGGTCGCCCTCGGCCAGCAGGAGACGGGCCTCCAGCAGGCGGAACCGGCCGCGCCGCCGGATCGCCGGCCGCAGCCCCGCCCAGACGGCGCGGGCCTTCTCGGGCCGCCCCGCGGTCAGCAGCGCCTCGATCGCCTCGCGGCCGAGGGCGGTGGTCGCGGCCGTCCACGCATCGCCGTCGTCACGGCGCTCCGCACAGAGGTCCTCGAACGCCTCGGCGTAGTGGTCGGCAGCCCTGTCACACTGGCCGCCCTCCTGGGCGGCGACGGCCAGGCAGCGCAGCAGCGGCCAGCGGGACGGGGCGAGGGCCAGACCTCGCTCCCAGCTGCGGACCGCCTGCGCACGGTCGCCCGCGTGCCACTGCGCGACGCCGAGGTGGTACTCGGTGAGGGGTGCGGCGGGGGCCGTCTCCAGCATGTCGCGCCAGTGGGCGGAGACCAGCGACGGTCCGGGCGGCACCACCCGGCGCGGCTCGGGGAAGGTGCCCTGGTCGAGCAGGTCCAGCCAGGGCGCCTGCTGCTCACCGAGCGTGGACTCGGCGAACGGCGTGCCCGGGAGCTCGTACTTGCCGCGCCGGACCTCGAGCGCGCCCCAGCCGGAGCCGGTGGCGAGGGACTCGCCGGGCTCCGTGTCGGCGTGCGGGCGCCAGGCCGCGTACGCGGCGTCGACGTCGGCGCGCGGCAGCGCCTCGGCGAGCCGCTGCTCCGTCTCGGCGCGGGCCGCGGCCCAGTCGTCGCCGTGCACGGCAGCGGGGTCGGCGCTCAGCGGTCCGTACGACTCCAGCCAGCTGAACTCGGCGCCGGGTTCGAGCGGGATGTGCTCCAGCTGGGTGCGGGCGAGTCCGGCCTGGATCTCCGCGTAGCCGACGGTGCCGGGTTCGGTGAGCCACTGCTGCCACCGGCGGCCGCCGGTCCCGCTGCCCCAGAGGAAGAGCTTGCGGCCGCGCAGCAGGTCGGTGGAGGTCTGGACGAGTCCGTGCCCGTCCTCGTCGAGGGAGGCGATCCAGCGGCGCGCGCCGTCGGGTACCTCGTAGAAATAGTCGGCGGGGAAGTCGCTGCGCAGCGGGTACGTGCGGTCGACGGAACCGGTCTCCGGCACCGGCACCCGGGTCAGGGTCCGCGCGTATCCGAAGTGCCAGGCCTCGTCGGCAGGGGCCAGGACCCTGGTCCGCGCGCCCTCGGGGACCGCGATGTTGGACCACCAGTAGACGGGTGCGGTGCGCTCGTGCGGATTCCGTATCCGTACCCCCACGTGGAGGAAGTCGGAGTCCTCCGGCAGCCACAGGTCCACCTGGAACGGCAGGTCACGCAGCCGCTCCCACTCCCAGAGGCGAACCATCTCACCGCCGTCGGGGGCAGGGACACGGGCAGCGTGCACCGGAGCGCAGGACAGTGTGGTGTGGCCGGTCGCGCCGATGTTCCACTCGATGCCGCCGGAGAACCATGCACCGTTGAGCGCGAAGTCGGCGGGCTGCAGGACGGGGTTGGTGTAGAGCAGCTCGCGGCCGGTCGGCTTGTGGTGGAGGGAGTGGATGCGGCCACCGAGACCGGGCAGCACGGTGGCCCGGATCCGGTCGTTCTCGATGACGATCGCGTCCAGCTCGGTGGGGGTGCGCTCGCGCCCGTACCCATCGAGAATGCGCACCGGCAGGACGGTGGCCAGCGGCTCGTAACCGATCTGCCGTGCCATGTCGCGCGGCAGGCCGGCCCGGTCGCGGTCGTCGACGACGTGCATCTCGTCGAGCGGCCGCAACGCCGGCAGTGGGTTCTCCGCCCCCAGCGGTGCGGCGGGCAGAGTCAGTACGGCACGTCGTACGGTCGTGGCCAAGGCAACCTCGCTCCCTCGCGCGGGCCGCCGCAGGTCCGGGCGCCCCCGATGACCATCGAACACGCTCAAAGCCACGCCGACCAGGGGCGAAGCCGTCACTCTTCGGCAAAAGCCGCCATGACCGGACCGGTGGGCGGCGCACCGGTCGTGCCGGGACGGGGACCCCGTAAATGCCGGGCACCGCGCCGCGTCGCCGTCGTAGCCTTGATCCTCGAAGACTCGAGCCAGGGAAGCGAAGAACACGATGAGCACCCAGCACACCTACCGAGTGATCGTGCGCGGCACCTGGGAAGGCCTCACCGACGAGGCCCGCGCCCGCCTGCTGGCCGAGGTGGAGCAGCACGGCCTGGCGGCGATGCAGTTCACCGAGGAGGGCTCGCTCACCTACGACGCGGTGCTCAAGCATTTCAGCTTCCGGTACGTGGTCGTCTCGGATGCCGGGGACGGCGAGGAGATGGCCTCCGCGATCGCCGAGGACAGGGCGGAGACGACGCTGAAGGAGTACGGATACGGCTATGGCCGGCTTCGCTCCACAGCGACGGACATGGACACCATGAAGATCAACTACAAGGGGCGGTGAACGTCGGGGGTGGCGTGACGGCGGGCCAATGGCTGCTACAGGAGCGCTGACCAGCGCGACCCAGGGACCGCTTGTCACCTGAAGTCTCGCCATTCCACAGGAGCACGAGTGTCGAGATCCGGAGTCAAGGCCCGACCGATTTACCGGCACCCACGAGTCGCCTCAAGGTATCGGCGGCAGCGCCTGATAGACCTCGGCGAGGGCCCCGTCGGACGACGCGTTCCGTCGTCGTCGACGGCCGTGTGGACGTCGTGCACGATCACGCGGGTGATGCCGTCGAACACGGTCGGACCGGTCGGCCGGGAGGGCAGTCCGGAGCAGTCGACTTCCTCCAGCGCGACGCGGAGTTCGGCAAGATCGCCCGGCTTCATCCTGCCGGACCGGTGCTCCCGCTTGGGGGGGTGACGACAAGGTATCCGCCGTCGCCGTAGACGACGAGGGAGTTGTGCCGTCCGTCGATGCCGCCGCTTTCGGTGAAGGTGACGAGGACGGTGTCCGGGTCCGGTGCGCTCGTGGAGGTACTCGGTGCGGGTTGCAGTGGGGTTCCCGTCACGCCTGCCCTCGGGCGTGTCCCCGTGCCCGGCGCAGCCCGTCACGCACAGGGTCACGATCACCAGCCCTGCCACGCCCGTCTTGCGCTTCATAACCGTCCCCCGACCGCCTCGGCGCGTGCGGTGTCGCACAGGGAGTATCCAGTGCCTGCGTCGAGCCGGAAGACAGTGCGGACACACACCGGCACCAGGCCGTCGTCCACCACACCCCGGCCCCTGGGTTCGCCGGGGGCTCTCCCGCCACATCCCGCTTCCTGCCCGGGCCGTCCAGGTCACTTCTCATGTCGGCACTACGATGGACGCAGCAAGGCGCCGGTACGGGCGAGGAATGAGGAGTACTCCTGAACAAGGTCACCATTCGGGACGTTGCCGAGTTCGCCCAGGTATCCCAAGCCACCGTTTCGAACTACTTCCACAAACCGCGCAAGCTCTCCGACACCACTCGGGAGCGGATTCGGCAAGCGGTAGAAGCGCTGGGGTTCGTGCCCAACGATGCGGCACGCATGCTCCGCACCGGAGTGAGCCCGGTGATCGGCTACCTCGCGTTCGAGCTGGCGAGCGCGACGACACCCGAAATTGCGGCTGCCATCGAGCGACGCGTGTCGGCTCACGACATGTATCTGCTGATGGCCAACGACATAGGTTCGCGGGACCGGGAGCGCGACTACCTACAGCTGTTCGAGCAGCAGCGCGTGGCCGGCATCATCGTCTCGCCCGTGGGTGACGTCGAGGCCGAGCTGGCTCGGCTGCGGCAGCGCGGTATCGCCAGCGTCCTCAGCGCCCGGCGCGCAAACTCCCCCACTCAGGCCGCGGTCTCGACGGACCATGTCGCGGGCAGCCGCCTGGCAGTCCAACACCTGATCGAGCTGGGCCGCCGAAAGATCGGATTCGTCGCGTCCTCACTGGACCTGCAGCAAGTAGCCGACCGACAGCGGGGAGCCATGTCGGTGATCGAGCTGGTGCCTGATGCCACCCTGGAAATCATCTCCGTGGCCGAGCGGACGGTGGAAGCTGGTATCGCCTGCGCCGACAGCCTCGCCCGTCGCGCCCCCGCCGACCGGCCTGACGCGCTCTTCTGTGCCAACGACCTGCTGGCCATCGGCATGATCCAGTCCTTCACCGCAGGCCGGCGCATCCGCGTACCGGACGACATCGCGGTGATGGGCTACGACGACATCGAGTTCGCCCAGTCGACCATCGTGCCGTTGAGCACTGTGCGGACACCTCATGCCCAGTTGGGCACGGCCGCGGCTGATCTCCTGTTCGACGAGATCGACCTTCTACGTGACCCTGAACGTGCGGACGAGGAGCGCAGAGCCCCCCACATCGAGTTTTCACCCGAGCTCGTGGTGCGTGCCTCCACCGTCGGGACCTGAACCTGCCGCAAGCCTATGGCGACTGATGGCCGAGGTAAATCGTTTCACCTTTTTCGCTTCAACCCCTTGACTGGACCGAGTTGCAACGTGTTTTCATGTGCAGAACGAAGGTAAAACGTATTACCACCCGCTGGGGCACCGTCGGGTGAAGGATGGAGTGCCTCATGGCGGAGATGAACGCGGCGCCGCCGCAGCTTGACCGCAGACACTGGATGCTGGCCGTAGCAGCCGGCATGGCGTCATTCCTCGACTCCGGCGCAATCATCTCGGTCGGTCTAGGACTGGCCTTGTGGAAGAAGAGCTTCGGTCTCGATGTCTGGACGGTCGGCGTACTGGGATCAACACTCACGCTGTTCATCGCCATCGGTGCACTGACCGGAGGGCGCGTCGCCGACCTCATCGGCCGTGGGCGGGTGTTCTCCCTGACCATCTTGCTGTACGCCGCAGCCGCCCTGGCAGTGTCGTTCGCCCCCAACGCGGGTGTCCTGGTCGCTGGCGTCATCGTGATCGGTGTTGCCGCCGGAGCCGACCTGCCCACCTCGATCGCCGTACTTTCAGAACGAGCCCCGGCCGGTGCTCAGGGAAGGCTCGTGGCATTCACCCACGTGATGTGGACGGCCGGCGTGGTCTTCACGACGTCCCTGGGCTTCGCCGTATCCACGCTCGACACGTTCGGCATCAGGCTGATTTTCGCAACACTCGCAGTGCTCGCCGTCGCCACCTTCGTCTTCCGCGCGTTCTACCCGCCATTTCGGCAGCTGGAGGCCGAAGCCGACACCCGGCACGCTGCCGAAGGGGTCGACCCTTCCCACGCGCTGCCGCTACGCACGCTGCTCCGCGACCGAAACTTTGCAGTCATGATCCTCCTGACCGCGCTCTTCTATCTCTTCTTCACCCTGGTCGCCAACACCTTCGGCTCCTTCAAGACCTACTTCCTTGTCACTGTCGGCGACACCACTCAGAGCTTCGCGACGGCCCTCTCCTTCGTCACCACCCTCATCGGCCTGGCAGGCACGATCGTCTTCACCCGGATCGCCGACACAAAGTGGCGCAGCCGCTTCTTCGTCGCCGGTGTCATGGTGTTCACGACATGCCAACTGCTCATCGCCATCACAGGCGGCGTCGTCCTGCCCGTGATGATCGTCGCGCTCGTCCTCTACAACATCGGCTTCCCCTTCGTCGGCGAGGCTCTCTACAAGATCTGGACCCAGGAGTCGTTCCCGGTCAATACCCGGGCAACGGTGCAAGGGGCCACCATGGCCGTCGCCCGCTTCATCGCATCAGCGTTCGCACTCGTCACCCCGGCGCTCATCGACTGGAGCCCTTCCGGCCTCTACTACCTGCTGACCTCCTTCGCGCTGGTCTCCGGTTTCATCGGAATGCTCATCATTCGCCGTGTCCAGAAGGACCCCGTCCGAGCAACTGCAGCACCACGCGACCTGTCCACCCTTGTTGCCGGAGACGCCCGATGACCGCCGAGGACCGCTTGGTGCACGTCCACGCCCCGCGCATCGGATGGACCGACGACCCCTTCGTCACAGACCCCTGCCCCCCACTGTCCTGGAAGACGGCCACCACGCGGCCCTCCTGGATGCAGGCTGGAGCCGACCTTGCCATCACCCGGGACGGCGTCACCGCCACGGTCCGCATCGACGGATCCGAATCCGTGCTCGTCACCTGGCCCTTCGCACCGCTGAAGCCGCGTGAGTCAGCCCGCATCCGTGTCAGGGTCCACGGCAAGGACGGATCGGCATCCCCCTGGAGCCCAGAGACAGAGGTCACGGCCGGCTTCCTTCCTCCCGATGACTGGCAGGCCCGCTTCATCGGTTCCGGATCCGACGCACCCCACCTGATGCGCGGCAACTTCGACGTCCACGGCACGGTGCGCCGCGCCCTGCTGCACTCCACCGCCTTCGGCGCCTATGACATCCACGTCAACGACGTCCCCGCCGACGACGCCGAGCTCAAGCCTGGCTGGACCAGCTATCAGTGGCGTGTGAACCTCGAAGTATCCGATGTAACCGCGCACATCCGCCCAGGCCGCAACACACTCGGAATCACCCTGGCGGGCGGCTGGTATACCGAACGGTTCGGCTTTCGTGACGCCGCCTGCCGCTTTTACGAGGGAGCGCCGGCCGCGGCTGCCCAGCTCACGCTCGAGTATGAAGACGGCACCGTGGAGACCGTCATCACCGATGAACGGTGGCGCTGGACACGGGCCCCCGTCGTGTCCGCGAGTCTCTATCAGGGCGAGATCTACGACGCCCGGCTGCAAACGCCGGGATGGTCCATCCCTTCGTTCGACGACTCGGACTGGGACCCCATCCGGATCGTCGCCGTACCCGTGGTCACGCCCACCATGCGCTCTCTGCCGCCGGTCCGCGTGACCGAACATCGCGCTGTCGAGCGCGTTCTCACCACACCCAGCGGTAGGACCGTCCTCGACTTCGGCCAGAACCTCGTCGGCCGCATCCGCATCCGGGTCGCGGGAGAACGGGGGCACACCATAACCCTGCGGCACGCCGAGGTCCTGGAGCACGGAGAACTCGGCACACGCCCACTCCGCAATGCTGCTGCGACCGACCGCTACACCCTCAGCGGAGACGGCGAGGAATACTGGGAGCCCAAGTGGACCTTCCACGGCTTCCGCTACGTCGAAGTCGACAACTGGCCAGGTCCGTTCAGACCGGAAGACGTGTCGGCCGCCGTGATTCACACCGACATGGCCAGGACCGGCGACTTCACCACCTCCCACGCCCTCCTGCAGCGATTCCACGAAAACGTCGTGTGGGGCATGCGCGGCAACTTCCTTTCCGTCCCCACGGACTGCCCGCAGCGCGATGAGCGCCTGGGGTGGACGGGAGACCTCCAGGTCTTCGCCCCGACCGCCGCGTTCCTGTACGACTGCGATGCATTCCTCCGCTCGTGGCTGGAGGACGTGATGCACGAACAGAGCGCCGGGGGTGGTGTTGTCCCCATGGTCGTGCCGGCCGTGATCCCGCAGGTGCCGGGACTGTCCGAACCGGTCGCCGCCTGGGGAGACGCCATCACGGTCGTGCCGTCGGTCATGTGGGAGCGCTTCGCCGACCAGGACATGCTTCGGCGATCCTTTGACGCAATGGCCGCATGGGTCGACGTCGTGCACGCACGAGCCGGTGAGTCTCTGCTGTGGGAGGAAGGGATTCAGTTCGGTGACTGGCTCGATCCGGACGCACCTCCAGAGCGTCCGGGCGAGGCCAAGACCGACGCGGGGATCGTGGCCACCGCCTACTTCTTCCGTTCTGCAGACCTGACTTCCAAGGTTGCGGCCCTCCTGGGGCGGGAAGCCGACGCACGCGAGTACGCGGACTTGGCCGAACGTATCGCCCGCGCCTTCCGCAGCGCGTACATCACGCCCGACGGGCGCATGATGTCCGATGCCCCCACCGCGTACGCACTGGCCATCGTCTTCGGCCTCGTACACAGTGACCGACGGCAGGCCATGGGGAACCGCCTGCGCGACTTGGTCCGGTCCGCCGGCTACCGCATCAGCACCGGCTTCGTCGGCACCCCGATCATCTGCGATGCGCTCACCGCAACCGGCCACGCGGCGGCCGTGTCACGCCTGTTGACCCAGACCGAGTGCCCTTCGTGGCTGTACCCGGTCACCATGGGCGCGACCACCGTGTGGGAACGCTGGGACTCCATGCTCGAGGACGGCTCGATCAACCCGGGCCAGATGACCTCGTTCAACCACTACGCGTTGGGCGCTGTGGCTGACTGGCTGCACCGTGGCGTCGCCGGGCTCGCGCCACTGGAACCGGGCTACCGCGTCATCCGGATCGCACCCACCCTGCTGGACGAGCTCGACGATGCATCGGCATGGCACGAGACACCGTACGGGCGCGCCCGTGCAGGCTGGCGACGCGAAGGCGCGAAGGTGTACTTCCATGCTGAGATACCGCCGAACACCCAGGCCATCGTTGAGCTCCCTTCCGGTACGCGTTACGAGGTGGGCAGCGGGGTTCACACCTGGGTAGAAGTCCATCCGCCAAATTCCCTGACGCGAAGCCCGTTGAGTCTCCGCAGCAGCCTGGCCACGATCATTGACGACCGACAGGCATACGAGGCGGTGCTGAACGCAATCCGCACCATTGATGAGTCGCGCGCTGAGACATTCCGCCGAACAACTCGTTGGAGGCCGGGCCGGGAGCTTCGGGAACCCTTGGACAAAGCTCCCGTCACCATCCTTGCGGCGGTGGAACAAGCGCTCGCCGGCCTGCCGAGCTGCGACCCCGTAGTCCAACAAGCGGCCCTCCCGGCTCCAGATCCTGCCCGGGCTGATCAATGATTGCTGTCCGAACTCGTCGACGAGCGCCGGCCTGAGTGGCGCTGGAACCGGCCACTGCAGGCGAGGGTCACTGGTGAGGAAGCCCGATGAGGGCCTTCCTCACCGGTCACGGGAACTATGTCGAGGCCGGCGGCGATGGCGGGCGGACATCACGGTCTCCTGGCAGCCGCGGTTGGCGCAGCGGCACATCTCCGTGTGACCGGGCAACGAAGTGTGCCCGATCTCGCCGGCGAAACCCGCCCCGAGTCGGTGTCGAGCGGACCGGGAACACCCGCCGCATCGCGGCGAGCTTGTCGATCCCGACGGACGCCCGTAGTCCGCCGAGCAGCCTCGCGGCATGGTCGATCGCCTCGGTGGCTCGCAGATCGACATCGGAGTCCACCCGGTCCTCGGCGATTGGGCTGCCCAGGGAGTCGCCGAGCGCGACGTTGATGCGGTTGTGACCGAAGTCGATCGCCGCCACGGGCGCGCGTCCCGGAGTACGACCAGGAGAATCGCCGCGGGTCGCCCACCTCCAGAGCCGGGCCCGCCGCCCTCGGCCTCGTCTCTGTGACACGTTCATCGGCGAGCAGACGCGACGCAGCGTGGTTGACGGTGCTCCGGGACAGTCCGCTGAGCTCGACGATCAGGGCACGAGTCGCGCGGCCGGCGGACTGGATGTACCGGAAGGCGTCCCCGCGTGTCCGGTCCCGGGGCGAAGAGCCTGCTGGCTACTGGGAGATGCACAGATCCAACGGGCTCCCCCCGATTGATCTCGGGGCGTGCCGGCCTGGGGTTCGGCTGGCCGGTGGTTCCGCAATCGCAGGTCGGCCCGTTACTCGTACCGGTACTTCAGCGAGTCCGCTTCCGCCTGCTCGATGTCGGCGATCGTCAGCTCCGGCATCCGCAGTTGGGCCAGCGTCACCTCGGCCGAGGCCGGCTGGGTGTCTGCCGACAGCCACTCCTCCGGCTTCCAGGCCCGGCTGCGCAGCAGCGACTTGGGGCAGTGCGGGTAGACCTCCTCGATCCCCAGCACCAGCGCACTGGCCGGCGGCTTGCCCACGGCGGTCAGCTGCGACAGCAGCTCCGGGCGGGTGGAGACGCAGGCCCGGCCGTTCACCCTGAGCGTCGTGGTGCGCCCCGGAATGACGAACAGCAGCCCGGCCCGTCCGGTGGCCACGACGTTCTGCAGGGTGTCCAGACGCTTGTTGCCGGTCGCGTCCGGTATCGCCACCGTCCGTGCGTCCAGGACGGCGACGAACCCGGCGGGACCGCCGCGCGGGGAGACGTCACAGTTGCCCTCGGTATCCGCGCTGGCGACCAGGACCAGCGATGAACAGCCGATCAACCGCCGTGTCTGCTCGGTGAGTTCCGTCATCTGCTTCCGCACGGCCGCGGCGCTTGGGAGTTCGTAGACCCGGCGCAACGCCTCCTGGTCGGGCACGGCGTCGAGGCGGAGCGAGTCGAAGGCACTGTCGGCAAGGGGTGTCGTCATGCCTCCGACCCTAATGGGCCGACCTGCGATTGATCTTGGTCGGTGAGTGTGGGGACACGGAGACGGCCTCGCGAGTTGTCTGATATGTGAAGATCAAACAGGCCTGCGCGGCCATGTCCCATCCTGCCTTCTGCGGGCTGTCGCGCCGGCATCTGGGTGAGTTGGTCGCGGAACTCGCCCCGCGCTGGGTGGCGCGCTGTGAGTCCGGGCGGCATGGGCGAGGTGAGGGCGACCGTTGGCGGGAGGCGGGGGCCGGGCCGCTCTGTTGTGCCGGCGGATTCGTCGAGTTGGCCTCGATGTGCAGCGGGAGCCCGTCGCATCCGGAATCCCATCTGGCCTATGAGAACGCTCGTCGGAGGGGGCTTTGCTTCCTGCCCCGGCCGGACGTCCGAGCGCCCCCGGCCTGAGGGGAAGCAGACCAGGGGCGGCGGCGTGGTCGGGGCGGGTGACGGCGTCGGGGCCGCCGTCACCCGGCGGGGTCAGTGACCCGTGTGCTGCTCGTCCTGGCCGTCGTTGTGACCGGACTTGTGCTGGTTACCGGACGCGCTCGCCACCTTGCCCAGGGTTGTGGTGACCGCGGGCTCCAGGTTCTTGAACTGGGAGGTGTACGGGCCGACCTTGATGCCCTTCACCCCGTTGAGACCTGCGAGCTCCTGGAACGACGAGCTCTGCGACGCGGTGGTGAGGACACGGATCGCGCTGCGCTGCAGGTCACCCAGTCGGAGCGGGTAACCCTGAGCGGGGTAGTCGCCCTTCAGCGCCACGGTGTAGGCGACCACCGGGCTGCTGTCGTCGCCCTCAGTGGCGTGTTGGACACCCGTGATGCTGATGCCGGCCTTCTGGGCTGCGCTCAGCGCCGTGCTGCTCGGGTCCAGCAGAGCGGTCACCGCGCGGTACGCGTCGTCGACGGAGGTGAACGTGGCGTTCGGCGTGAACACCTGGTTGTTTATTGCGTCCGTGACGGTCTCACCGGACTGCGGCACCTGGGACAGGTCCGTCTTCTGGTCGACGGTCGTCGTCACGACCGTGCCGCCGTTGGCCGAGGGGGTGAGGCCGCCGAACTGCCAGGTGTAGCTGACCTGCCCGTTGGAGCGGGTCCTCTTGTTGTAGGTGGGCAGGCCCGAGATGTCGATGGCCGGCGCCACCTGCTTGATGGCGTTGATGATCTCGGCCGGGTTGCCGCCGGGCTCGATCAGGTCGTTGCCGGCGTACATCGAGGTCAGTGCGCCGTGGCTGCCGCCCCAGTCCGACATGACCGTGCCCTTGTAGCCCCACTCGCCGCGCAGCACGTCGGTGAGCAGGTCGTAGTTGCTGGCGGTCCAGGTGCCGTTGAGCTTGTTGTACGAGCTCATGACGGACATCGGCTGCGCGGCCTTGACCGCGATTTCGAAGCCCTTGAGCTCGATCTCGCGCAGTGCGCGCTCGCCGACCACCGAGTTGCTGGTGGTCCGGTTGGTCTCCTGGGAGTTCTCGGCGAAGTGCTTGATGGTGACGCCGACGCCGGGGAGGCTCTGGACGCCCTCGGTGGTGGCCGCGGCGGTCAGGCCGGCGATCAGCGGGTCCTCGGAGTAGTACTCGAAGTTGCGGCCGTTGAGCGGGTCGCGGTGGATGTTCATGCCCGGGGCGAGCCAGAGCTGGACACCGTACTCCTGCATCTCCTCACCGACGGCCTCACCGACCTGAGAGACCAGGCCGCGGTCCCAGCTCTGGGCGAGCAGGGTGCCGATGGGCCAGGCGGTGCCCCACTGGTACGTGGGGTCGGTTGTGCCGATCTTCTGCGTGAGGCGCAGCCCGGCGGGCCCGTCCGACAGCGCCATGCCTGGGACACCGAGCTTCTCGTAGTTCGGCGTGGTGTAACCGGCGGCGCCCTTGGCCGTGAGCGTGGTGCCCGCGGTGCTGGACCCTTCGACGATGTCGGCGAGCTGGGAGACGTTCAGGCCGGCGACGAACTGTTCGATGGTCGCCTTGCCCTTGGCGACGTCGTACAGGGTGGCCGACGTGTTCGTCGACACGTTCTTGACCTTCTCACCGGTCTTCGGGCGGTAGGCCGCGCCGGTGCCTTCCCAGTTCTTCTGCTTCGGGTCGAGGTACACCGTGGTCGAGGAGATCTTGTCGCCGTCGAGCGCGTAGTACGGGGAGGACGAATCGACGGCGGTGTCCTGCTGATAGGGCGAGGCCTTCTGCTCGGTACGGAACGAGCGGGGGTCGAGGCTGATCCGGCGGGCCCGCGCGATCTCGGTCTGCTCGCCCGGGTAGGTGTAGAAGTCCTTCGGGGAGCTGGTGAGCTCTGTGTCGGGCGCCTGGTCGTTGAGCTCGGTGTGGTCCTGCTCGGTGACGACGGTCTTCGAGAGGTTCAGACGGGCCGCGACGTGGGTGTTCCGGGACGAGTTGCCGACCCGCACGACGTAGTCGCCCGCGTCCATCACGTAGGCCGCACGGGACTCGTCGTAAGAAGCGAGTGAGGCGGTGTCGAAGCTGATCGTCACCATCTGGGACTGGCCCGGGGCGAGGTTGTCGGTCTTCGCGTAGCCGGTCAGCTGCTGGTACGCCTTGTCCAGCCCGGTCTGCGGGGCCGACACGTAGACCTGGACGACTTCCTTGCCACTGTAGCTGTGCCCGGTGTTGGTCACCTTCGCGGTCACCTTCACGGTGTGGGCGTCGGCGTTGACCTGCTGCGCCTTGATGTCGAAGGAGGTGTACGACTGGCCGTAGCCGAAGGGGTAGTTGACCACGCCCGCCGGGTCGGCGGGGTCGATCTTCTTGTAGAGCGAGTCGAAGTAGCGGTACCCGACGTAGATGCCCTCGGTGTACTGCTCCAGCAGGGGGTCGCCGTCATTCCTGGCGAACGTCGAGGAGGCCGGGTAGTGCGAGTAGGCGGACGCCCAGGTGTCGGTCAGCTTGCCCGACGGGGTGACGGTGCCGTTCAGCACCTCGACCAGGGCGTTGCCGCTCTCCTGGCCGGCCTGGCTCATCAGCAGCAGCGCGTCGAGCGCCTGGCCGCCGGGGGCGTCCTTGACCTCGTCGTTGATCTGCGGGAAGAACGACGTGTCCACGACGCCGCCCGTGTTCAGGACCACGACGACACGCTTGTACGTCTGACCCAGCAGCTTCAGGTTGGCACGCTCGGTCGAGGTGAGCTGGTAGTCACCCGGGCCGGAGGAGCGGTCCGCGCCTTCACCGGAGTTCCTCGCCACGACAAAGACCGCGGTGTCGGTGGGGGCTACGGGCGCGACGCTGGCAGCCGTCAGCGACTGCTCGACAGAGGCGTAGTCGACGCTCGAGCCGAACGTACTGCCGGTGGTGCTCGGGTACTTGGTGTCGTAGGCCTGCGTCATCGCGGACCAGTAGGCATCGCTCGTCGTGACGTTGTAGCCGGCATCCGTGAGCCCCTGACGGGCGGAGATCGTGTACCGGTTGTTGACGTTGCCGGAGCCCGTGCCGCCCTTGACCGTCTTGTAGGCACCGACGCCGAAGAGCGCCACGTTCCCCTTGCGAGAGATCGGAAGCGCATGATCGTGATTCTCGAGAAGGACCATGCCCTGGGTGGCGGCCTCCCGTGACAGCGCCGCGTTCTTCAGCTCCAGCGTGGCCGGGTTGGGGTCGGAGGTCGCCGCGGTCGCCGCGGGCACTCCGGTGAGGACGACCGTCGCGACGACTGCGGTGGCCGCAGCGAGGGCGATGGCCCGGCCTCGGCGTGCACTGCCGGATATTCCTGTGGGGTACATGTCAGTATGTCCTCTCGCAACCGCATTGTCCAGATAGGCAGTTCATGCCGACGGGCAAACCTCCTGCCCAGAGGTCCACCGAAGGATCGTCCGCTCGATGCGAACGGAGCTGACCTTAGGAGGGACCTTTTCCATGGTCAATGGTTAAAACACACGGGATCTGACGAAGTTTTAGGTCAATCATTGGCTAATTGATTGATCAACTCTCCTTGCGTTCCGACAAAGAGAAGTCGGCTACGCTGCTGCCATAAGGACAGGTCAGAAGCATTTTCCCAGCTGCTTCATGCCCGGAACCAGTTCCGGAGAGCCCATACAGACGGAACCTGCTGACTCGTCAAAGGCGTCCGTGAACCTTGAACGCGTTTATAGGTTGGAGTCAGTCCGTCCTCTGTGTGCTGCCGTGCAGGGCCACCTTGCACGCACTCCCCCGAGGGTTGGCCGACTGCACCCGCACTGCGCTCGCCGCATGGCCTGCGGTGAGACCTTCACACGCTGGTCGCCCTGAGCCGGGCCACGCCCCACAGGCCGGCCCTCACCACCGGCTCGTACTGGGCACCTCGCAGGAGCCCTGCAGTAACAGGACGATCGACGCGCTCAGGAACCACTGCCACGCCCACGGGCTCGGCGCAGGTCTTGGGGGCAGGCACCGCCGATATCGGCGGCACGCAGTGCACGGCGCAGGCCGTCGATCTGCCCCAACTGAGCCTCTCCGCCGTTCGCGTCGCAGAGGGTCACTGAGCCTGCACGCGGATGCCACATGCTCGCGAGCTCAGGGCGCTTCCCGACCACTCACCCGAGCTTGTCCGGTCGGGGCGCCGATGCGCCCCAGGCGGGGCTCTCCGCTCCACGAGCGACGAGCCCCACCCGACGCCACCACTCGGCGTGGTGATCGGCGATCAAGAAGAAGCGTGCACGTCACGCACGGTGAACCGGTAGGTCCCCGAGGGAACCCTGTATACGGCCCGGTCACCGTCGATGCGCTGGAATGCCGCACCCTTGGGCGTCTCGTGTGCCTTGCCGCCGCCCTTCGGCACCCGGACCTCGGCCTCGGTGTTCGGCGGTACCTCGACCTTGAGGTGGAACGTGTCGTTCTCGAGGGACCACTCCGATGAGACCTCGCCGTACGGAGTCTGGTAACTCCCTTCGACGTGGGTGAGGTCGCCTACGACACGCGGGTCGATCACCAGGTCGCGGTAACCGACGGAGCCGCGTGCCTGCCGGATGCCGGCCAGGCCGCTGTGGAACCACTCCTCTATCTGCAACAGGATCATGTGGTTCTTCGAGTTGCCCATGTCCCACTGCTCGGGGAGGGTCGTCAGGCCCTTCGGGTTCGCCGTGGTCGGGGCCATGAAGAACCCGTAGCTCGGCCGCGTGTCCTCCTGAAGCACCTTCCACAGCACGTCGTCGCGGCCGCCGTCCGTCAACGCCCGGACAGTCGGGGCGAATCCGATCGTGCCTCCGCTGAAGTGCGGGCCGCCGCCGAACGGCTGGAATCCGTTGATCAGCTCGACCAGAGCATCGAGGACCCGCTGCCGCTCGCCCTCGGGGACCAGTCCCTCGTCGAGCGCCAGCGCCTGGGCGGCCTGCGTCGCACCGGTGGTACCCAGGTTTCCCTGACTTGTGTAGCGGCCCAGTGTCGAGTTGTAGAAGGCGTCGTTGAATGCATCCTTGATGTTGGAAGCAAGGTTGCGGTACTCGCTCGCGTCCGCGGTCCGCCCGAGCCTGGCGGCCATCTTCGACATCCGGTCGGCGGCCTGGTGGTAACCCCAGGTGCCGGTGATGCGGCCCGAGGTGGTTTCGGCCGCGATCCAGTCCGCCAACGCGGCGTCGACGATGTACGCGTCGGCTCCCGTACCCGCCTTCTGCGTCCTGATGTACTCCATGAACGCCTGCATCTGGGGGTAGTACCGCGCCATCGTCTGTGTGTCGCCGTACGTCTCGTAGAGGTACCACGGCACCAGGATGATCCCGTCACCCCAGTTGATCTCGTCGCCGAACCGGCCGGTGTAGCCCCAGTCGTACACGGGCGCCTTCAGCGCGACGTTGCCGATGTTGTCACCGGCCTTGGACTGGCCCTCCGCCAGGTGGCGCTCCATCGTCCGCAGATAGGCGCCGAAGCCGAAGTTGCGGTGCAGCGAAGCAAAGGGCTGAAGGTAGTCCGCGGGGTAGGCCAGCTTCTCGCGTCCCGGGCAGTCCGTGAACGTCGACATCATGTTGCTCATGATCGAGTACTGGGCCATGCGGTGGATGCGGTTGATCCGGTCGTCGGAGGTCTGGATGCGGCCGGCCACGGGCGTGTCCGCGTGGATCTGCAGTCCCGTGATCGTCTTGGTGGTGGGTGTGTAGCCCTCTGGCAGACCGGTCACCTGGACCCACTGCATGCCGAAGTAGTGGAACTGGGGACGCCAGGTCTCGCCGTCCCGGTTGCCGTGCGTGGTGTAGCCGGCGAACACGTCGGTTCCACGGCTGCCACCGCCGCCCATGATGGACGCCTGGTCGACGGTGCCGTCGGAGGCCAGCGACTCCGCCGGCAGCATCTTGATCGTCGTGCCGCCCGGCACGGTCCCGTCAACAGCGAGCTCCGGCCAGCCGGCGAAGTTCTGGCCGAAGTCGAAGACCCACACGCCCGGCTTGGGCTGCGTCACGCTGACCGGGCGGATCCGGTCGGCGATCTTCACCGGCTCCGCCGCACGCCAAACGAGTTCCGTCGTCAGGTTCGGGGGCGGAGCGATCCCCGCGCTGATCCATCCCACGAGGGAGCCGTCGCGGCGCTTCGCCGATGCTCCGAGGTCGGCTCCGGGTACGTTCCATCCGGGCTGCTCGCGGCGCGAGTCGTAATCCGATCCGGAGTACCAGTTGCTCGTCGTCGTAGGACCGAAGGCCGCCTTCCACGAACGGTCACTGACGATGGTCTCTACCGAACCGTCGGCCTTGGTGATCTCAAGGCGGGCGATCATCCGCGGTGTCACGGCAGCGCCGGCGCTCGGATCGGTGCTCGCGAGTGAGTTCCCTGAGCCGGTGACCGCGGCGCCGGTCGCGTGCGCCGCCTTCAGGGCCGGCTCGAAGCTGATGCCCGTTCCTTCCGCCCCTGCGGTGCCGATCGCGGTGATCTTGCGCAGCTCGAGGCGCTCGCCCCCATCGCCCGTATCAATGTTGATCGTGCCGCCGACGTGGTAGCCGGCCACGCTGCTCACCCTGACCGCAGTGTCCTGGGCGGCTGCCGGCGCGGCCAGTGTCCCGCTGCCCTTGAACTGGCTCTGCCACCAGCTGTAGGGAGCTGTGCGGCCGGTCGTGGGGTTGGTGACGGAGCGCGTGACCAGGGCGTTCCCGTGTCCCAGTTCGACACCCAGGGAGTTGGCGCCGGGGCGGACGAGGCGCGTCACATCGTAGGCGCGGTATTCCAGGGAGAGCTGGTAGTTGGAGTTGCCGGGTGCGAGCACCTCGTCGGTCACGGCAATGCCGTTGAGCTTGGCGTCGAAGGTGCCGGCCCCCGAGATGTACAGCCTTGCCTTGGTGACCTTCGCCCCGTGTCCCTTGCCGGCCTTGAAGGCGCGGACGAAGATCGGCAGCGGGTCGCCGACGCTCCGCCCGGGATACTCGATCCATTCGGCTTTGCCCCAGTCGCTGCGCTTCAGCAGCCCCATCTCCCACGAGGCGGACCGGCTCCACTCCGTCACCTCACCGTGTGTGCTCCAGGCTCTGACCTGCCACACAATCGGCTGACGGGACTGGAGCGCCTGTCCGCCCCAGGGGATGTCGACCTGGGCGTCCGAGCGGACCTTGCCTGAGTCCCAGAGGTATCGACCATGGGCGAGTTCCTGATCGCTGTGCGCGGCGCGGATCTGGTACGCGGCCTGTGTCCATCCGGCCAGGGCGCTCGTCACCCGCCAGCTCAACCTCGGAGCCACGTCGTCGACGCCGAGCGGCTCGTCGCTTCGCCCGTTGATCTCGAGGTGGCTGACCGTCGCTCTGCGGGAGCGGCCGGCTTCGGCCGGTGCGGCGGCATCGGCCTGTCCGGCGGCCCCGATGGGCAGCGCCAGCCCTGCCGCTCCGGCTACGAAAGTCCCGATGACGTGTCTGCGGCTCAGTGCGCCGCGCGGCTCTGTGGACATGTCGAACTCCTTGAGTGATGTGGTTTTGCCTTGCGTGGGACCGCACTTTTGCGGACCCCTGGTCTCTGCCACGCGAGCTGAACAGAGGCCATGTGCATGCGGGTCAGCCTCGATTGACGGTGCCGTCGTACCTGCCGCCGACAAGGGTGGGTCGGGCACAGCAGCTCCCGGTGTGGCCCTGGCCGGCGCTGTACGCGTTTCGGTTGCACACGGTGCGGCCGTTGACCCTGCCGGCGGTCTCCCCCAGCGACGAGGAGGGTGATGGTGCCACTCGTCGCGCCGTGCGTCTCGGTATGCAGCGTGAACGAGGTGGCGTCCGGAACCGACTGCCACTTCCACCGCGATGTCGCGGTGGAACGACCTCCTCTCTTCAAGCGGTGAAACGTTTCAAGCCTGTCCCTCGATATCCCATGAGCGTGCTTGTTGGGATCTTCTGACCGGGTCTGGTCGGGGCCATCGCCCTGACGTTGACCTGTATCAGGGACCGGCTCTGCAGTAGGCGCCCCCGGGCGTGCGCACCGTGGAGCGGAGTGGACCTCCCGCTACCGGAACGCCTATGTCGCGGTGCTCAGCGCAGAGTGAGACTGGACTGACGTACGACCAGTTCCGGCTGGAGGATGACGTGTTCGTGCCGGTGGTCGTGTGAGCCCTCGCCTGTTTCCCGGAGCAGCAGCTCGGTGGCTTTGGCTCCGATGGTGAGGGCAGGCTGGCGCACCGACGTGAGGGGTACCGTGGCCGCCGCGGCGAACTCGATGTCGTCGTAGCCGACGATGGCCATGTCGTCGGGGACACGGACGCCGGCCGTGTACAGGGACTGCAATACGCCGAGAGCCAATAGGTCGTTGGCGCAGAAGATGCCAGTGGGACGCTGCGCCAGGCCGAGGAGCCGGGCCCCCGCGTCGCGTCCTGCCGCGACGTCGAGACTTGCGGCCGGAATCTCCTGCAGCGCCTCGGGAGGGAGGCCGGCCTCGGTCAGCGCAGCCAGGGCACCTGCGCGCCGGTCCTGGACCTGCGTCAGGTGCCCCGGTCCGCTGACGTAGGCGAGGGTGCGGTGACCCGCCGCGGTCAGGTGGCGGATTGCCAGGGCGCCGCCGACGACGTCGTCGACGGAGACCGAGCACCCGTCGTCGTCCCCCGCCACGCGGTCCACGAGGACGAAGGGAATGCCGTGGCGACGGAATTCCCGAAGGTTGCGTCCGCCGGGGTCGGCGGGGGTGACCAGGACTCCGCGGACGCGCTGTTCGACGAAGAGGGCGAGGTAGTCGGCTTCGTCCTGGGGGTTCTGGCCACTGTTGCAGACCATGACGCCCAGCCCGGCGGCCCGGGCGGCGCGTTCGGCCCCGCGGGCGATGTCGACGAAGAACGGGTTACCCATGTCCAGGACGAGCAGCGCCATCATCCGGCTGTGGCCGGCACGTAGTTGACGGGCGTGTTCGCTGCGCACGTAACCCAGGCCCGAGATCACCCTCTGCACCTTTTGCCGGGTTTCCACCGAGACGCGCTCCGGCTGGTTGATGACGTTGGAGACGGTGCCCACGGAGACGCCCGCCTCGCGTGCCACGTCCTTGATGCTCACCGTCCGTGCTGTACTCGTCATCTGTCGCACCTGGTCTCTCCTGTCGGGACTCCTCCTCCGAGCGAGGTAACGCCTGCGGCCTTTATCCTACGCAGTCGGCCTACCTGGTCAGGCGAGATGGTAGACCTCCGTGAGCGGGCTCATGGCGGCGTCTGGTGCCCGCCCGTCGAGTTCCTCGAAGAACTCCGCCATCTCGGCCTGCCAGCGGGCGTTCACCTCGGTGGCTTCCATGGCTGCGCGGGCCCGGTCGAAGTCCGGCGTCTCCAGATAGCCGACGAGCAGCCCGTCCTCGCGCAGGAACAGCGAATAGTTGTGCCATCCCGCTTCGGTGAGTGCGGCCTGCATCTCGGCCCATATGTGCTGGTGGCGCTCGCGGTACTCCTCGATCCGCTCGGCCCGGACCTTCAACAGGAAGCAGACGCGCTGCATGGTGTCGCCTCTCTCGGATGGGGTGGGGCCGCCACACCGGCGGCGGCCCCGCGGCTCAAGCGACGCTCAGAACTTGAACTGATCGATGTTGGCCTTGTCGAAGACGGTCGGCTTGCCGAGCGAGACGACCCCGTCCTTGCCGATCGTGAACGAGCCCAGGTCGCCGGCCTTGAAGGTCTCCCCCTCGGCGCCGGTGATCTGGCCGGACTCCAGGGCGACGGCCGTGTGGGCGGCGAGTGCGCCGAGCTTGGCCGGGTCCCACAGCTCGAAGCCCTCGACGGTGCCGTCCTTGACGTAGGCGCGCATGTCGTTCGGGGTGCCCAGGCCGGTCAGCTTGACCTTGCCCTTGTACTTGGAGCCGGACAGGTACTGGGCGGCCGCCTTGATGCCGACGGTGGTCGGCGAGATGATCCCCTTCAGGTTGGGGTGTTCCTGGAGCAGACCCTGGGTCTGCTGGAAGGACTTCTGGGCGTCGTCGTCGCCGTAGGCGGTCTTGACGAGCTTGATGTCCTTGTACTCGGGCTTCTTCAGCTCGTCCTTCATGAAGTCGATCCAGGTGTTCTGGTTGGTGGCCGTCTGGGCCGCCGAGAGGATCGCGATCTCGCCCTTGCCGCCGATCTGCTTCGCCAGCAGCTGAACCTGGGTGCGGCCGAGGTCCTCTGCGCTGGCCTGGGAGACGAAGGCCTGGCGGCAGTCGGCCTGGGTGTCGGAGTCGTAGGTGACGACGCTGACGCCGTTCTTCATGGCCTGCTTCAGAGCCGTGCACAGGGCGCCCGGGTCCTGGGCGGAGACGGCGATGGCGTCGACCTGCTGCTGGGTGAGCGTGTTGACGTAGGAGACCTGCCCGGAGGTGTCGGTGCCACTGCTGGTGCCGACCTCCTTGTACGTGGAGCCGAGCTCCTCCACGGCCTTCTTGCCGCCTGTGTCCGAGGTCGTGAAGTAGGGGTTGTTGACCTGCTTGGGCAGGAAGGCGACCGTGAGCCCCTTCTTCGTGGCCTTGTTCGGGTCGGCCTTGCCGGTGGCGGCCGGGCCGGCCTCCTTGCTCGCGGAGTCCTTGGTGGTGCCCGAGCAGGCGGTGACGCCGAGGGCGAGGACGGCGGTGACGGCGAGGGCCGCTGTCAGTCGGCCGTTTCTGACGGTGGTGCCGTACATATGGGTTTCCTTTCGCTGCCGCGAGCGGCAGGGACTGCCGGGCGGACGCCCGAACGGTGACGAAGAGGGTGCGGGGTGGTGTGCAGCCCCGTGGTGATGCTGGGGAGCGTGGGGTGCGAGAGGGGTCAGGGGGTTGCGGCCGATGGTGAGGGGGCCGCGGTCGCGGTTCTCCTGCGAGCCCGGGCCTGGGCGACCTGGCGGCCGACGCGGGGGGCGAGGACGGAGATCACCAGCAGGACGCCGGTGACCACGATCTGGGACTGGGCGGAGACGTTGACCAGGCTCATGACGTTCTGCAGGGTGCCGAGCAGCAGCACGCCGGCGACGGCGCCGCCCAGGGTCCCCTTGCCGCCGTCGAAGTCGATGCCGCCGAGCAGTACCGCGGCGATGACGGAGAGTTCGAGGCCGGTGGCGTTGTCGTAGCGGGCGCTGGCGTAGTGGAGGGCCCAGAAGACGCCGGTGAGCGCGGAGATCACACCGGTGGTCACGAACATGGAGAGCTTGAGCCGCTTGACGCGGATGCCCGCGAACCGGGCTGCGTCCTCGCTGGCGCCGGTGGCGAACAGGGAGCGGCCGGTCGGTGTGGCGTGCAGGACCACGACGGCCGCGGCAAGCAGCACCGTGAAGGGGATGGCGGCGTACGGGATGAAGGTGTCACCGATCCGGCCGGCGCCGAAGTCGAGGTACTGGGTGGGGAAGTCGGTGACCGAGTCGGAGCCGAGGACGATCTGCGCGATGCCGCGGTAGGCCGCCATGGTGCCGATGGTGACGGCGAGCGAGGGCAGGCCGAGGCGAGTGACGAGCAATCCGTTGATCAGACCGCAGACCACGCCGAGCAGCAGGCACAGCGGGATGATCGTCTCGATCGTCATGCCGGCGTTCCACAGCGCACCCATCACGGCTCCGGACAGGCCTGCCGTGGAGCCGACGGACAGGTCGACCTCGCCGGAGACCACGAGCATGGTCATGGGCAGAGCGATCAGGGCGATCGGCAGGGTGTTGCCGATCAGGAACGACAGATTCAGCGCGTTGCCGAAGTTGTCGACGAAGGAGAACGAGCAGATCAGGAGCGTGAGCAGGAGGGCACCGACCGCGGTGTCCCAGCGGACCGCTCCCCCGAGGCGGGCGAGGGCCGGGGTCCGAGTGGCGAGGGACGGGGTCTTGGTGGTGTCAGGCATGTCGGGCGCTCCTCATCTGTGCGGCCTTCTTGCGCAGCCCTGCGGCCACCCGCAGGGCCAGGATCCGGTCGGCGGCGATGGCGAGCAGCAGCAGGAAGCCGTTGATCGCGGTGACCCAGACGGAGCTGACGCCGATGGCCGGGAGCACGCTGTTGATGGAGGTGAGCAGGAGGGCGCCGAGGGCGGCGCCGTAGACGGTGCCGGAGCCGCCGGTGAAGGCGACACCGCCGACGACGACGGCGCTGACCACGGTGAGTTCGAATCCGTTGCCGGTGGCGGAGTCCACGTTGCCGAAGCGGGCGAGGTAGAGAGCGCCGGCGAGGCCGGCGAGGGCGCCGCAGAGGACATACGCCGTCATGATCCGTGCCCGGACCGGGACGCCTGCGAGCCGGGCGGCCTCGGGGCTGGAGCCGAGCGCGTAGAGGTCGCGTCCGCTGTGGTAGCTGCGCAGGTAGTAGGCGACCGCGGCCAGTACGGCGAGGGCGAGCAGGGCAAGGTAGGGCAGTACCGAGATCCCGTCGTGCCCGAAGTCGACGAAGCTCTTGGGCAGGGCGTCAGCGGTGATCTGCCGGGAGCCGACCCAGATGGAGTCGATGCCGCGGACGATGTAGAGCGTGCCCAGGGTGACGACGAGCGCGGGTACCTTGCCCAGGCTCACCAGGGCTCCGTTGAGGACGCCGAAGACCGCGCCGAGGGCGGTCGCGAGCAGGACCGCGACGAGCGGGTTGCCGCCGTCCTGGAGGTAGACGCCGGCGGCGAAGGCGGAGATACCGAGGACGGAGCCGACCGAAAGGTCCACGTTGCGGGTGATCACCACCACCGCCTGGCCGACCGCGACGAGGACCAGGATGGTCGCGTTCAGCATCAGGTCCTTGATGCCCTGCTCGGACAGGAACTCGGTGTTCGACAGCTGAGTCGCGCCGAGCATCAGAGCAAGAACGAGGACCACGGCCAGTTCGCGGGCCTTGAACACCTTGTCGACGAGCCGTCGCGAGGCGACGGACTCGGGTGCGGGCTCGTGCCGCACCGGGTCTGCAGTCATGGTCATGCCGCGTTCCTTCCTCGGTCGGCACGGCCGGTCGCCGCCGCCATCACGGTCTCCTCGGTCGCCTCGGACCGGGGGATCTCGGCGGTCAGCCGTCCTTCGTGCATCACCAGGACCCGGTCGGCCATGCCGAGGATCTCCGGGAGGTCGGAGGAGATCATCAGTACCGCCACGCCCTGCGCGGCCAGTGAGGACAGGAGGCGGTGCACCTCGGCCTTGGTGCCGACGTCGATTCCACGGGTCGGCTCGTCCACGATCAGCACCTGCGGGGCGGTGGCCAGCCACTTGGCAAGGACGACCTTCTGCTGGTTGCCGCCGGAGAGCGTGCCGACGACGTCGGCGAGGCGGGCGTACTTGACCTGAAGTTTGACCGCCCAGTCCACCGCCCGGTTGCGCTCGGCGCCGCGGTTCATCAGCCCGGCACGGGTGGTCGTGGCGAAGCCGGTGAGGCCGATGTTCCGCTCGATGGACATGTCCATCACCAGGCCCTGGGCACGGCGGTCCTCGGGTACGAGGGCGAGGCCCGCGGCCATCGCCACACTCGGTGCCCCCGGGCGCAGTTTCCGGCCGAGGACCTCGACCTCGCCGCCGTCGAACCGGTCGACACCGAACACCGCGCGGGCCACCTCGCTGCGACCCGCTCCGACCAGCCCCGCGAGGCCGACGATCTCACCGCGGCGGACCTCGAAGGAGACGTCCGTGAAGACGCCCTCCCTGGTCAGCCGGCGCACACTGAGGGCCACTTCGCCGATCTCGGTTTCCTGCTTGGGGTACAGCTCGTCCAGGTCGCGGCCGACCATGCGGCGCACGAGGTCGTCCTCGCTCAGGCCGTCGAGGGGCTCGCTGGAGATCAAGGAACCGTCGCGCAGAGTGGTGACGCGCTGACAGAGCGCAAAGATCTCCTCCAGGCGATGCGAGATGAACAGCACCGCCGCGCCCTGCTCGCGCAGCGTCTTGACAACGCCGAACAAGCGGGCGACCTCGCTGCCGGTGAGCGCAGCCGTCGGCTCGTCCATGATCAGGACGCGGGCGTCGAAGGAGAGCGCCTTGGCGATCTCGACCAACTGCTGGTCGGCGATGGAAAGCCCGCGCGCCGGCTGGTCGGGGTCGAGGTCGACACCGAGGCGACCGAAGAGATCGGCCGCGGCCCGCCTGACCGCTCGGTGGTCCACCCGGCCAAGGGAGCGGCGGGGCTGGCGACCCACGAAGATGTTCTCCGCCACGGACAGATCAGGGAAGAGGGTCGGCTCCTGGTAGATCACGGCGACACCGGCGTCGCGGGCGCCTGCCGGGCCATGGAAGTCGACAGGCTCGCCGTCGAGCAGGACTGCGCCCGCATCGGGGCGGTACACACCTGCGAGAGTCTTGATCAGGGTCGACTTGCCTGCACCGTTCTCGCCGGCCAGGGCGTGGGCCTCACCGGCGTACAGACGCAGCGACACGCCGCGCAGGGCCCGGACGGCGCCGAAGGACTTACTCACCCCCTCCAGCGCGAGCACCGGAGTCGTCTCCGGTTCGGGGTGCGTCATGGGTGTTCTCCCGTGCTTGTGCCGAGCAGAGCGCTCGACATGAAATGTTTCAGTGGGGTTGCCGGGGAAGCTAGCCCTGCCCCGCCGGAAGCGTCAAGAGGTCTTCTCGACCGGACACCCCGAAATTGCGGTGAGCTTGCGGGAAACGCCGGGGATCAGCCCTGAACTGCGGTGGTGAGGGCTTCGGGTGCAGGTCGCGCCTACCCGATGACACGATCCGGTAACGCGCCGGTCGGCTGTCTGGAAACCTTGACGGCCGTCTTGCATGCAGCTAACTTCTGCGATGAATCGATTCATTGAATGGTTTTTCGGCGGCGGTCCTCCTCGGGCCGCCCACGCATCCCCCGAGGTGGACATGCCTGACATCGCTGCGGTGAAGGCCGCACTCGCCAACCAGCGGATCGAGACACCGTCCTGGGGCTACGGCAACTCCGGCACTCGGTTCAAGGTGTTCGCGCAGGCGGGTGTGCCACGGACCCCGTACGAGAAGCTCGACGACGCGGCCAAGGTCCAGGAATTCACCGGGGTTGCACCGAAGGTGTCACTGCACATCCCGTGGGATCGGGTCGACGACTACGCGGCCTTGGCGACGTACGCGAAGGAGCGCTCCCTGGAGCTGGGGGCGGTCAACTCCAACACGTTCCAGGACGACGACTACAAGCTGGGCAGCGTGTGTCATCCGGACGCGAAGGTCCGCCGCAAGGCCGTGGACCATCTGCTGGAGTGCGTCGACATCATGGACGCGACCGGTTCCACGGATCTGAAGCTCTGGTTCGCGGACGGCACCAACTATCCCGGTCAGGACGACATCGTCGCCCGCCAGGACCGGCTGGCCGAGGCGCTGGCCGAGGTGTACGAACGCCTCGGTGAGGGGCAGCGCATGCTGCTCGAGTACAAGTTCTTCGAGCCCGCCTTCTACGCGACGGACGTGCCGGACTGGGGCACGTCGTACGCGCACTGCCTCAAGCTGGGACCGAAGGCGCAGGTGGTCGTGGACACCGGACATCACGCGCCGGGTACCAACATCGAGTTCATCGTCGCGCTGCTGCTGCGTGAGGGGAAGCTCGGCGGTTTCGACTTCAACTCACGCTTCTACGCGGACGACGACCTGATGGTCGGCTCCGCAGACCCCTTCCAGCTGTTCCGGATCATGCACGAGGTCGCCAAGAACGGCGGCCTGAAGCCGGAGACGAACGTGGCGTTCATGCTGGACCAGTGCCACAACATCGAGGCGAAGATCCCGGCCGTCATCCGCTCGGTGATGAACGTCCAGGAGTCCACCGCCAAGGCCCTGCTCGTCGACCTCGACGCGCTGACCGCAGCCCAGCGGGCCGGTGACGTGCTGGCCGCCAACGAGACGCTGATGGACGCCTACAACACCGACGTACGCCCCCTCCTGCGCGAGCTCCGCGAGGAGCAGGGTCTCGCCCCCGACCCGGTCGCCGCCTACCGGAACTCCGGCTGGCAGGAGCGGATCGTCGCCGACCGCGTCGGCGGCGAGCAGGCCGGCTGGGGCGCCTAGGAGCTCTCCGGCAGCCTGGCAGTCCTAGCGGCCCGGCCCGCCCGTACCTCCACCGCCCCACGAAGTACCGCACCTCACACATCCCGAAGGAATCCGGTCATGTCCTCCGCCACGCACACCACGGCCTCCGCGCTGATCACACGTTCCCGCCGGCTCGGCTCCGACCCGCGCAACACCAACTACGCGGGTGGCAACACCTCCGCGAAGGGCACCGGGACCGACCCGGCCACCGGCGGCGATGTCGAGCTTCTGTGGGTCAAGGGGTCGGGCGGCGACCTCGGCACGCTCACCGAGTCCGGCCTCGCGGCGCTCCGGCTGGACCGGCTGCGCTCACTCAAGGACGTCTATCCGGGGGTGGAGCGCGAGGACGAGATGGTCGCCGCCTTCGACTACTGCCTGCACGGCAGGGGCGGAGCGGCCCCCTCCATCGACACCGCGATGCATGGTCTGGTGGACGCCGCGCACGTGGACCATCTGCACCCGGACTCGGGCATCGCGCTGGCCTGCGCCGCCGACGGGGAGAAGCTGACCGTCGACTGCTTCGGCGACAAGGTGGTCTGGGTGCCCTGGCGCCGTCCCGGCTTCCAGCTCGGCCTGGACATCGCCGCGATCAAGGCGGCCAACCCGCAGGCAGTCGGCTGCATCCTCGGCGGCCACGGCATCACCGCCTGGGGCGACACCTCCGAGGAGTGCGAGGCCAACTCGCTGTTCATCATCCGCTCCGCCGAGGAGTACCTCGCGGACAAGGGCAAGGCCGAGCCCTTCGGTCCGGTGCTCGCGGGGTACGAGCCACTGGGCGAGGCCGAGCGCCGGCAGCGAGCGGCCGCCCTGGCCCCTGTGATCCGCGGTCTGGCCTCCCAGGACCGCCCGCAGGTCGGGCACTTCGACGACGCCGAGACCGTACTGGACTTCATCTCCCGGGCCGAGCACCCGCGGCTCGCGGCACTCGGCACGTCCTGCCCCGACCACTTCCTGCGTACCAAGGTGCGCCCGCTGGTCCTGGACCTGCCCGCCGCCGCTCCGCTGGACGGGGCGATCGCGCGGCTCAAGGAATTGCACCAGGAGTACCGCGCCGAGTACCGCGCCTACTACGAGCGGCACGCCACCGCCGACTCCCCCGCCCTGCGCGGCGCGGACCCGGCGATCGTGCTCGTCCCGGGCGTGGGCATGTTCTCCTTCGGCAAGGACAAGCAGACCGCGCGGGTAGCGGGGGAGTTCTACCTCAACGCCATCAACGTCATGCGCGGCGCCGAGGCCGTCTCCGCCTACGCGCCCATCGAGGAGTCGGAGAAGTTCCGCATCGAGTACTGGGCGCTCGAGGAGGCCAAGCTCCGGCGGATGCCCGAGCCGAAGCCCCTCGCCACCCGCATCGCGCTCGTCACGGGCGCGGGAAGCGGCATCGGCAAGGCCATCGCGCACCGCCTGGTCGCCGAGGGCGCCTGTGTCGTCGTCGCCGACCTCAACGCCGAGACCGCCGTCTCCGTCGCCGAGGAGCTGGGAGGCCCCGACAAGGCGGTGGCCGTCACGGTGAACGTCACCTCGGAGGACGAGATCACCGAGGCGTTCAAGACCGCCGCCCTCGCCTTCGGCGGGGTGGACCTGGTCGTCAACAACGCCGGGATCTCCATCTCCAAGCCGCTCCTGGAAACCACGGCCAAGGACTGGGACCTCCAGCACGACATCATGGCCCGAGGGTCCTTCCTCGTCTCGCGCGAGGCCGCCCGGGTCATGATCGAGCAGGGACTCGGCGGCGACATCGTCTATATCGCCTCCAAGAACGCGGTCTTCGCCGGCCCGAACAACATCGCCTACTCCGCCACCAAGGCCGACCAGGCCCATCAGGTCCGGCTGCTGGCCGCCGAGCTGGGCGAGCACGGGATCCGCGTGAACGGCGTCAACCCCGATGGTGTCGTCCGTGGCTCGGGCATCTTCGCCGCGGGCTGGGGCGCCCAGCGTGCCGCGACGTACGGCATCGAGGAGGAGAAGCTCGGCGAGTTCTACGCTCAGCGCACCCTCCTCAAGCGTGAAGTCCTGCCGGAGCACGTGGCGGCCGCGGTGTTCGCCCTCACCGGCGGCGACCTCACCCACACGACGGGCCTGCACATCCCCGTGGACGCGGGCGTCGCCGCCGCGTTCCTGCGCTGACACGCGCCCCACCGACCGCACCTGGGCCCGCTGCATCGGCGCGGCGGCCCCAGGTGCACCCCGGCCGGCCCGCGGCGGAGTGCCGTGAGGGCGTCCGTCCCGCGCTCTTGCACGGGGTCTTCGCCGAGGGTCCACCTCCCTTCCTTCCTACTCGTTCTCCGACCAGCCGCTCGTCGCGGAGGTACCCCACGTGACCACCACACCGCCGTCCTCGGCCTTTCGCTCCGCGTTCGCCGCGGTCGACCTCGGCGCCACCAGCGGACGCGTGATTCTCGGCCGGGTCGGCCCGGACAACCTCGACCTCACCGAGGTCCACCGTTTCCCCAACACCCCCGTGCGCCTGCCCGACGGACTGCGCTGGGACGTCCTGGCCCTCTTCCAGGGCGTCCTCGACGGGCTGCGGGAGGCCGCCCGTTCCGGTGGAGTCAGCTCCGTCGGCGTGGACACCTGGGCCGTGGACTACGGGCTTCTCGATGCGGACGGCGCGCTGCTCGGCTCTCCCCATCACTACCGAGACGGCCGAACCGACGGCGTCGCCGAGCGCGTATGGGCCACGGTCGGCCCCGAGGAGCTGTACCGGATCACGGGCCTGCAGCACTTGCCGTTCAACACCGTCTTCCAGCTCGCCTCCGCCGCCACGAGCGCCCAACTGGGCGCCGCCCGCACCCTGCTCCTCCTCCCCGACCTGCTCATCCACTGGCTGACCGGATCCATCGGTGCCGAGGAGACCAACGCCTCCACCACCGGTCTCTTCGACGCCCGCACCGGCAGCTGGTCCAAGGAGATCCTCGGCCGGCTCGCAATCGACACCGGTCTGCTGCCGCCGCTGCGTGCCCCGGGCGACCCGGCCGGGACCCTTCTCCCCCATGTCGCCGCCTACGCCGGTCTGGACTCCCGCACCCCTGTGACCACCGTCGCCTCGCACGACACCGCGTCCGCCGTCGTCGCCGTCCCGGCCACCGAGCCGCACTTCGCCTACATCTCGTGCGGTACCTGGTCGTTGGCCGGCCTCGAACTGGACGCGCCGGTCCTGACGGAGGCATCCCGGGCCGCCAACTTCACCAACGAGCGCGGCATCGACGGCACCATCCGCTACCTGCGCAACATCATGGGCATGTGGCTGTTCGAGGAATGCCGACGCACCTGGGACAAGCAAGGGCTGCCCACGCACATCCCCACGCTGCTCGCGGACGCCGCCCGCGCCACGCCGTTCGCTGCGGTGGTCGACCCGGACGCCCCCGAGTTCCTGGCCCCCGGTGACATGCCCGACCGTATTCAGGAGTACTGCCGCCGCACCGGCCAGCCGGTCCCCGACAGCCAGGGCGCCGTGGTCCGCTGCATCCTGGAGAGCCTGGCCCTGGCCCACCGGCGCACCCTGCGTCAGGCCGCCGAACTCGCCGGCCGCGACATCACCCGTATCCATCTCGTCGGAGGAGGTTCGCGCAACGACCTGCTCTGCCAGCTCACCGCCGACGCCGCCGGACTGCCCGTCATCGCCGGCCCGACCGAGGCCACCGCGCTCGGCAACATCCTCGTCCAGGCCAGAGCCGCCGGACTGGTGGGAGATCTGCCGGCGATGCGCAGCCTTATCGCCTCCACCCAGCACCTGCGCCATTACCGTCCCCGTGGTGACACGGCAGCCTGGGACGCGGCAGCCGCCCGGCTCGGCCTCGACCCTCGCCTCGGCCACCTCGACCCCGCTCCAAGGAACTCGTGATGCGCGTCGCCCTCTTCGCCACCTGCGTCAACGACGCTGTCTACCCGTCGACGGCGATCGCCACCGTCAAGGTCCTCGAACGCCTCGGCGTGCAGGTGGGCTTCCCAGCGGCTCAGACCTGCTGCGGGCAGCCTCAGTTCAACACCGGCTACCGCCGCGAGACCGAACCGCTGGTGCGCCGGACGGCCCGCGCCTTCGAGGGTTACGACTACGTGGTCACCCCGTCCGGGTCGTGTGTTGCCATGGTGCGCGACAACTACCCACGGATCGGGGCCAGGGCGGCGGCCGAGGGACGCGGCGAGGCCCTGGCGGACGCAGCCTCGTCGCTGGTGCCCAGGACGTACGAGTTCACCGAGTTCCTGGTCGACGTCCTGGGTGTGATCGATGTCGGGGCGTACTTCCCGCACCGCGTCACGTACCACCCGTCCTGCCATGGGTTGCGGATGCTGGGCCTGGGCGACCGGCCGCGGCGGCTTCTCGAGTCAGTGAAGGGCCTGGAGCTGGTCGAGCTCCCCGGAGCGGAGGAATGCTGCGGATTCGGCGGCACCTTCGCGGTGAAGAACCCGGACGTGTCGGCGGTCATGGGCGCCGACAAGGTGCGCAACGCCGTCTCCACCGGCGCCGAGGTGCTGTGCGGCGCCGACAACTCCTGCCTGATGCACATCGGCGGCATGCTGCGCCGCCAGGACGCCCCGCAGCGCGCGCTGCACCTCGCGGAGATTCTCGCGAGCACGGAAGAGGAGCCACTGGCATGAGCGGAACCTTCGTCGGAATGCCTGCGTTTCCCAAGGCGGCGCACGACGCCGTACGCGACTCCACCCTGCGCGGCAATCTGCGGCACGCCACACGCACGATCCGTGACAAGCGCGCGGTGGCGGTGGCCGAACTCGCGGACTGGGAGCAGCTGCGCGAGGCCGGAAAGCAGATCAAGGACCACACGCTGCGTCATCTCGAGCGGTACCTCGTGCAGCTGGAGGAGTCGGTAACGGCGGCCGGCGGAACCGTGCACTGGGCGGCTGACGCGGCCGAGGCCAACCGGATCGTCGCCGAACTGGTCAAGGCGACCGGGGAGACGGAGGTCGTGAAGGTCAAGTCGATGGCCACCCAGGAGATCGGCCTCAACGAGGCGCTGGAGGCGGAGGGCATCGCGGCCTACGAGACGGATCTCGCCGAACTCATCGTGCAGCTGGGCAAGGATCGTCCTTCGCACATCCTGGTCCCGGCCATCCACCGCAATCGCGGTGAGATCCGTGAGATCTTTGCGCGCGAGATGAGCGAGTGGGGTCGCCCGGCACCCGAGGGGCTGACCGACTCCCCGGCCGAGCTGGCCGAGGCCGCCAGGCTCCACCTCCGCGAAAAGTTCCTGCGCGCGAAGGTCGGCATCTCCGGCGCGAACTTCATGGTCGCCGAGACCGGAACCCTCGTGGTCGTGGAGTCGGAGGGGAACGGCCGCATGTGCCTGACGCTGCCCGAGACCCTGATCTCGGTCGTCGGCATTGAGAAGATCGTGCCGACCTGGCAGGACCTGGAGGTCTTCGTCCAGACGCTCCCCCGCTCCTCGACGGCCGAGCGCATGAACCCGTACACGTCCATGTGGACGGGCACCACCGACGCCGACGGCCCGAAGGCCTTCCACCTCGTCCTGCTCGACAACGGCCGCACCGACACGCTCGCCGACGAGGTCGGGCGCCAGGCCCTGCGCTGTATCCGCTGCTCGGCGTGTCTCAACGTCTGCCCGGTGTACGAGCGGGCCGGCGGCCACGCGTACGGCTCTGTCTACCCGGGCCCGATCGGAGCGATCCTCACTCCCCAACTCCGAGGCACGCAAAGCGAGGTCGACGCCTCACTCCCTTACGCCTCGTCGCTGTGCGGCGCATGCTACGAGGTGTGCCCGGTAGCCATCGACATCCCCGAGGTCCTCGTCCACCTGCGGGAGAAGGTCGCGGACCAGGGTGGCCCGGGGCACCGTCTTGAGAAGGCCGCGATCAAGGCCGCGGGCTGGATCCTGGATCACCCGGCCGCTCTCACCGCGGGCGAACGCCTCGCCTCCGGGACGCGCAGGCTGCACCCCAAGCGGCTCCCGGGCCCTGGCGTCCGGCAGTGGACCGACAGCCGCGACCTGCCGGACATGCCCGCCGAACCGTTCCGCGACTGGTGGAAGAAGAACCGCTCATGACCCCACAGTCCTCCTCCCGCGACCGCATCCTCGCCCGGGTGCGCGGTGCGCTCACCGATGTGTCCAACGCAGCCGAGACCACCGGGATCGCCCGCGACTACCTCACCAGCCACACCCCCGACGACCCGGCCGCGGTCCTCGATCTCCTTCACGAGAACCTCGCCGACTACCGGGCCGTCGTCCACCGCACCACCGAGGACGAACTCCAGGCCCTGATCGGCCGGCTGCTCGCGGAACACGGCGCGAAGAGCGTTGCCGTCCCTCCGGGCCTGCCCGCCTTCTGGCTGGCCTCATCGGACGCCAAGCAACTCCCGGACCATGCTGCAGGGGGCTCGCTGACACCGCACGAACTCGACGCGATCGACGCCGTGGTCACGGGCTGCGCCCTCGCCGTCGCCGAGACCGGCACCATCATCCTCGACGCCGGCCCCGGGCAGGGCCGGCGCGCCCTCACCCTCGTCCCCGACCTGCATGTCTGCGTCGTACACGCCGCCGACCAGATCGTCGCCTCCGTGCCGCAGGCCCTGCCACGCCTCGACCCCGACCGCCCGCTGACGTGGATCTCCGGCCCGTCCGCTACCAGCGACATCGAACTCGACCGGGTCGAGGGCGTACACGGCCCGCGAACCCTGGAAGTGATCCTGGTGGTCGGCTGACGCCCTCGTCGGCATCGACCGCTCTACGAGGAGGAGGGCCGGAACTGTTGTGACGGTCCTGCTCCTCATAGCTCGGCGAGCGAGCGCGGGGGGCCTGCTGTCGAACTGCGAGGCCGGGGATGAGGTCTGCATGACTGCCGCATCGTCACGTCTTCCCAAGGCCGGGATCTCATACCGTTTGGGTGCCACTTCTACCTGATCCATGTGTCTCGGCCCGCACCCTTGTCAGCTCACGGTCGACCGGCACGTGAAGGACCACCGGCCCGGGGTCCGGCATGACTCATCGCCATTCACGGATTGCACGCCGGCGGCCGAAAGGCGCGATGGGCTCAGGCCGAGCGAGGCGATCCACATAGCCCTGGGCTGCGAGCACCGCCGCACCGGTAGGAATTGCTGTGGTCGTGAGGCGGCCAGGGAGGATTTCGAGGCCGTGGTAGGTCATGGGGGAGGTTCGGCGTTCGATGGTGTCACGGAGACCGTCGACGACGGGCTCAGCGGCCGGCCCGAGGGCGCTGTCCACCACCAGCAGGTCGGGGTTGAGCATGGTGACGAATCCGGCGAGTGGTTCGGCCATGCTGCGGCCGAGGTCGGTCAGCCACCGGCGCACGGTCATGTCACCGTCTGCGGCCAGGGCGATGACCTCGTCGAGAGGGACGGTGCGTCCGAACGCGGTGGCGAAGTCGTCGGCGAGGCTCGGTCCGTCACGGCGTGCCGTGGTGTAGCAGCCGCGGTTGCCGCACACACACAGATCGCCGTCCTCACGGAGGCTGACGTGGGCGAGTTCTCCGGCGATGCCGCCCGCGCCCCGAAACAATCGTCCGCCGATGATGATGCCCGCGCCGAATCCAGGAACAACGCTGAGGTACACCGCGGTATGGGCACCGTGCGCGGCACCATGGCCTGCTTCGCCGAGTGCGGCCAGGTTGATGTCGTTCTCGATCACGACGGGTATGCCCAGTGCCTCGGTCAGGGCGGCCGATGGGTCAGTGAGCAGCCAATACGGTCGTTGGGCTCTTGGCCGCGCGAACGGCTTTTCGCCGGAGGAGTACGTGGGGATCTGGGGGGCTCCGGCGCCTCGACGGAACGGCATGGCGACTGAGACGACCATCGCGCTGGGCCTGTCGGCGGCGGAGGACGCTGTCTCGGCGATGGCGGCGAGGCCGGCGGCTATGGCCTCGAAGGACTGGGTCAGATCGAGTTGGATGTCGGTGCTGTTGAGCACGCGCCCGTCGAAGCCCATGAGGGTGACCGACTGGCGGTGGCGGCCGAACTCCACAGCAACGACGGTCTTGGTGGCCAATTCGATACGCACCGTCGGTGAGGGTCGGCCGGCACGGCGAGTGACGGCCGAGTCTTCGGTTTCGGTGATTTCGGTGAGAAGCCCGCGGGCGATGAGCGAGGCGACCGTGGCGGTGACGGTGGTGCGCGGCAGTCCGGTGAGTTCGGCCAGCTCGCGCCGGTTTGCACCGTCGACGTCGCGTAGCGCGGCAACGATGTGTCGTTCGCGGGGATGCAGCACAGCAGGCGTGGAGCGGGTTTCCATCATCCGAAGCGTAGCGGGGACGACGTTGGGCCCTCTCCTGGCCCGGTACCGTCCGCGGCATCCATGGCCCGCACCCGCGTACTGCAGACCGCCTCGGGCGTTCGTCAGCCCGTCCGACTCATCGCACATGCCCGGTCACCGCCCCTCCGCTGTCGAGGGAACGCGGACGGCCGGGGCGAGAGCTCAGCCTCGCCCCGGCCTGTCACCTCACGGTCGGTTCGCCGTTTGCGGCGGCACCCGTCAGCGCAGCGTGTACGCCGTGGGCAGGGTCTGCCTTACGGCGTTGCCCTCACTGTCGGTCGCACTGATCCGCAACCCGACACCCTTGGCGGCCTGGTCCCGTCGAGGGTTCTTGATCTTCACAGTGAAGGTGCCCTTCCCGGCGTCCTTGGTGGACGCCGGGCGCCAGGTCCTGCCCCCGTCGAAGCTGGTCTCCGCCTTCAGGGAGGTCACCTTGGGCACGGCGGTGAGGCGCTCCTGGTAGTAGCCGACGACGGTGATCTCGTGGGTTTCCCCGGCCTCGGCGGTGTTGTCCAGGGCGAGATCGAAGTCGTAGCGCAGGAAGATCAGCGGCTCCGGCCGGCACGCCGCCTTGTTGCTGCCGACCACGTCACCCATGCACGGGCTCAGCTCCGGGGCGTCACCCTTGGCCGGCTTGGCGGAGGTGTACTCCCACACCGTCTTGACGTCGTTGGTCTTCGCCTCGAACGTGTACCGGGCCGACTTCGCCGGAAGGTCGTAGGAGACGAGGTCACCGCTCCTGCAGCCGGAGATCGCCAGCATCACCGCGGCTGCGAGCACCATGAGGGCCCCTCTGCGGCGCCGTACCGAGGGCACACCGGTGTTCATCGCGTCGGTCTCCTTAGCTGTTTCGAGTGCCATCACAGAGCGTCCGGGTTCTCTTCGGGGAGGTGCTCCGTGCGACGCTCGATCTCGTCACCGGACGCGTTCAGCAGTGTGAAGTCGCAGGTGGAGTCGAGGTTCGGCGTGGTGGGCGAGGGAGCCGCTGCGCAGGTCGGGATTTCGAGGAACTTGTGCTGGACGAAGTCATCGTCGACGATGCCGATCAGCGCTTGGCGGCCGCCGCCGCTGCCCGTCAGGTAGATGCTGGGGTAGAAGGTGTCGCCCTGCCGGCAGCCCGAGCACGGTCCGGCCCCGACCGAGAAGCCGGACTCGGTCCGCACCTGCGGCACGGCCCCCGGTACGGCCGGCCCCGCGTTCCAGTGGATCTCGTTCCTACCGGTGAGGACCATGTCGTTCAACTCAGAGCGGTTGTGCGCCAGGAAGGAGTCCGCTCCAAGGTCGGCCCAGGAGGCCCTGAAGCCACTGATGGCATTGTCCTGCCGCTTGACGAAGACGGCCATGGTCTGCCGCGTGGACGGGTGCGGAAGGGATACCAGTGACGTGGCCGTGATGCCCTGAATCTGCTGCCTCCAGCTCAGCTGGTGGACGACTCCGGGCCGTGCAGCATGGAAGGAGAGGTCGACCCGGTCGAGATCGTCCTTGTCGACCTGGTAGGCGTTCGGCCGGATCTGCCCGTCGTCGTGGTACCTGGCGGCGTACGCCCTCGGCACGACGCTGCCCCCGAGGCTGATCTTGACATGCGACCGGTCGTCCTTGATCCGCCTGATCAGGCCTTCGGCCTCGGCGTAGGGCACGGTCACGATCGGCAGCGCGGCGTACGGCAGGATCGCCGGACAGCTCTGCGGCCCGTCCACACACTGGTCGAACGCCGCGGGGCTTCCCATCGAGGTGAGGCCCGGTGCCGCGACGAGCACGCCGACAGCACCAGCGGCGGCAGCGGCTGCCACCCGCTCGTCCCGGAGCTTCGGGTAGTCGCAGGCGCCCTGACAGATGTCGGTCGGCGTCAGGAGTACGAGCTTGCCCCGGGCATCGACGTCCGCGAGTTCGGCGGTGGATCCGGTACCCGCGTGGACCACCGGCAGGTCGCCCTTGACGGGCAGTCGGGGAACCGGGATCGCGGCTTGACGAGTACTCGGGTCCCCGTTGTCGCGCAGCCACCCCTGCGTCTCGTTCAGCACCGCGTCCGGGGTCACATAGCGGGCGGACAAGCTGGAGGGGGCGCCGCCGCCGGTGGCGCGCATGGTGACGACGGGAGTCGTCCGCGAGCTGTAGAAGTCGTGGGTGAAGGTGCCCATGCTCACCTTGCCGGTGGGCAGCACCCACCAGTTCGGTTCGGTGGCCTTGTAGTCGGCCGCGAGACTCGTGAGCTCCGCCCACGTTCCGGTGGCCGAGACACGGTTGATGACGTCGGTCGCGTTGTAGGTTTCGGTGGACTCCGGGTACTGCACGCGCAGGGGCTTGGCCTTGCGCAGGTCCAGCGTGACCGTGGTCGCCTTGGTGAGGCTCACCTCCGGTGCGATCGGGTTGGCTTGCTGCCACTCGCCGGCCGCGTCCCGCCAGCTGACCGGCATGTCAACCGCGTAGGTGCCGCGGAAGAACTGCCTGGTCACGGTGTCCGCGCCGGTCTCGTTGACCGGGCCCGTGTGCAGGTGGACCTGGTCGTCGACCGGCAGGAAGGTGGCGACGCCGTAACGGACTTCGGTGGCACCCGCCGGGGGAATCACGTTCAGCGTCAGTGGGAACTTCTGGGCTTCGACGAAGGTGTGAACAGTCGAGCTCAGCCGTATCGCGCCCGAGTCGTCACGGGCGCTCAGCAGCCCGTTGTAGCCGCCGTGGGCCCCGTCGGTGCCCAGCACCCTGCTGTCGAGCGTCACCGACACCTCGGCGGACCCGTTGGCGGGGACCATCACCGTGTCCGTGCTGAGGGTGAACAGGCCTGCCGCGGCCGGCTTGCCGTCGGCGAAGGAGACCGGCATCGTCAGATGCAACGTGGTCGCCTTGTCGCTGCGGTTGGTGTACGTGATCTTCTTCGTCACCGCCGACTGCGGGTACGCCAGGCGGCCGAAGTTCAAGGTCCCCTTCGGGACGATCTGCGGATTGGTCGCGGTCGCCAGGTCCACCAGGCCGGTGCCCTGGGCGTACATGTCGTGCCCCAGGTCGCCGGCGGTGTCCATCAGCAGTGCCTTGATCTGCTGACCGGTCAGCTCGGGGTGCTGCTGGGCGACGATGGCCGCGGCGCCGGCCACGTGGGGTGTGGCCATCGAGGTCCCGTTGGCCGATGTGTAGTACTCGTCCACCACGGTGCCCATGGCCGTGCCGGCGGCGCGTGCCGCGACAATGCCGACGCCCGGAGCCGCGATGTCCGGCTTGGCGGCGCCGTCACCGATCCGCGGTCCGCGGTTGGAGAAGCTGGCCATGTCGCCGTTCTTGTCGACGGCCGCCACGGTCAGGGCGTCGTCGGCGGAGCCTGGAGACACAACCTTCTGGGAGACGAAGCCGGAGTTGCCGGCCGCGACCACGAACAGGGTCCCGGTGGTGCGGCTGAGCTCGTTGAGCGCCTGGCTCATCGGGTCGGTGCCGTCGGTGGGCTCACCGCCGAGGCTCATGTTGACGACCTTGGCCCCCGAGTGGGCGGCCCAGTCCATGGCCGCGATGATCCCGTCGTCGGGGCACTGCCCGTTGTCGTCGCAGACCTTGCCGACCAGCAGCTTGGCGCCGGGTGCGACGCCCTTGCGCAGCCCCTTGGACGCGGCGCCGCTGCCGAGGACCGTGGCCGCCACGTGGGTGCCGTGTCCGTGCCCATCCTTGGCGCCTGTGGGACTGCCGGTGAAGTCGACCTGTTCGGCGATGCTTCCGGACACGTCCGGGTGGGTGGCGTCGATACCGGTGTCCAGCACCGCCACGCTCACGCCGGTACCGTCGTAGCCGCGCTCCCAGGCGACAGGCGCGCCGATCTGCGGTACCGACTGCTCGAGGTCGACGTGGGCCAGGCCGTTGAGCCAGACCTTCTTGACCCCGGCCAGGGAACCGGCGGACCGGGCGGCGGCGGACGTGGAGCCCGTCTTGCCCCGTACCTCCTGCCACCACCGTCCACCGTCGGCGATGTTCATCGAGCGGCCGTTGATGCTCGGGAGCGCCCTGCCGCCGGACGCCCCGGCGACCTTCCGCGTCTTGTCGGCCCCGGCCGTGCCGGTATAGGTGACGAGCACCGGCACCGTGTCGCCCTTGCCCGCCGCGACGAGCGTCGCCAGCTGGCTCAGGTCGAAGAGCCCCCAGTCGAGCAGTCCCTTGCCGACCAGCGCGAGGGCGTCGTCCGGCACGACGTACACCTTGCCCTGGCGGGTGATGGTGTGGAACACGACCGGGGGTCCATCGGGCCGAGTCGCCTGCTCGACGTCGCGGACGACCGGCTTGCCGTCGTCGTCGACGCCGAGGTGCACCTTGTCGCCGGTGATCAGCGTCACCGGGACGGACCCGCCGGACGCGGAGACGATCCGCGCCAGGTCGTCGTCGGCGATCACCGTCGGGCTCTTCGTCTGTACGACACCGGAAAGCGGCGTCTGCCGGGTCGGCTCGGCAGCGTGTGTCGCCGTGGTCGACGCGACCATCCCGAAGACGGTCAGACCAACGGTCACCGCGCCCAAGCGTCTACCGAGACGCTTCCTTGCGCTTCGCCTCATCTATGGGTCTCCTGTGAGTGAATGACATGGAATATCGGGGAAGTTCGACGTGGAGGCGTGCAGAACGTCGGCGATCGGATTCCCGGTACGCACGAGGACCCCTTGCCCTCTCCAGCGGACTGGGTCGGGTAACGCCTCGTGCCACTGGCGATCACGGTCTGGCCGTGGGCCTCCGCGCTAGAGCGGTTCGTACTCGCCGACAACGGCGGTATCACCCGCGTCCTCGGTGGTCGGGGCATATGCCGGGTCGGCCGGCGGTCCTGCCGGTACCGGTTCGTCCTTCGCACGGCGTGCCGAAACGGCCGGGCCATCTGCCGGTTCGGGCGTCAGCGGTTCTGCGGGCAACATGGGCACGAGTGTGCAATCGAGCCGGGTCCCGGCTCGATTGGTCAGATGCGGGATTTATTCGCGCGCTCGGGCAGGCGCTTTTCTTCGTCCGCGCCTGACGGCGGTGGAATTTACTCGTCTGCCGCCGGCGATTGCCCCTGCTCGCCGGTGAGGCCCAACTCCACGACTCTGATCGCGAGCGCGGTCCGTGACGTCACACGCAGTTTGCGCATGGCCGACTTCAACTGGCTGGCCACGGTCTGCGTCGACACCACCAGCACGCCGGCGATCTCCCGGTTCGTCCGGCCACCGACCAGCAGGCGGGCCACCGCCAGTTCGCGCGGGGAGAGCCGGTCGCCGTAGCTGGGCCGGCCCCGGCCTCGTGCCACCTGGGTGTCCCACCCTCGCCCGTTCAGGAACCGCGCCACCCGGTCGGCGTCATTGTGGGCGCCGAGGTCCGACAACGCCCGCAGGACGTCGGAGAGTACGGGCAGACCGGCCTCGTGCCGGCCGTCGGCGAGCAGGCAGTGGGCCTGGTGCTCCCGGGCGAGCAGGGCGTCGTACGGGCGCGGCAGTGCCAGCCATGCGTCGGCCGCCCGGGCGAACAGCGCCGCTGCGTCGGCGAGCCGGCCGTCGGCTTCGGCAAGGATGGCGCGGCACAGCACCAGGGACGCCTGCGGCGCCTGAGCGTCCTTGTCGCCCAGGGCGTGTTCGAAGGCGGTCACCAGGTCGGCGGCGCGGCCGAGCTGACCTGCGGCCACCAGAGCCGCGACCCGGACCGGGGTGACCTCGACGGCCCGGGGCCAGATTCCCCTGCCGACGGTGATCTCGCTCGGCCCGTCGGTGAGGCGGAGCGCCTCGTCGATGTCGCCGTCGCGCAGGCACAGTTGGGCCAGCGCGGCCGCGGCCTCGATGCGTTGCTGGTCGTCACGCCCTGCGAAGCGCAGTCGCTCCCGTGCTTCTTCCCGGTCTCCGGCGGCGGCCTGCAGCAGGCCCGCCACGAGGGCTGCCTCGCAACGGTCCTTCAACCGCACTCTGTCGTCATCGTTGACCAGCTGCGCCGCCCGATCGGCAAGTCCCGCCCAGGCACCGGTGAACCAGTCGAGGTGGGCCTGGGACGAGGCGATGCTGCCGAAATAGTCCAGGAGCTCGTAGCGCTCGGCGAGTGCCAGGGCCTTGGCCAGTCGTTCCCTGGCCTCGTCGTACCGTCCCCACCGCATCGCCTCCTCGCCGACATTCGTGTTGCCTGCTGTGACGATGGACGCCGCCCGTGGATCGGGGGGCTCGTCCGGGATCTGCCATGCCGCGGTCCACCCGGCCTCCTCCCCCAGCATGAGCAGCGCGAAGGCGCGTTCCACGGACAGGAGCAGTCGATGATGGGGCGCGATCGACAGTGCCACCGCGGGTGCCTCGTGCAGCCACCGCAGATGCTCCGAGACCGGCCGTGCGTTCCCGAGGGGCAGGGCGAGGAGGATGCGTGCGCGCGCCGCCTCCGGCGAGTCCGGGGCGAGGTGGGGCACGGCCCTCAATATCTCGAGCCGGCCCGCCTCGATTTCTCCCGCCACCATGAGCACCCGGCCGATCTGGAAGCGGACCAGTGCCTCCTGCTCCGGCGTCAGTACCTGGTTCCTCGGTGCCGACTGCAACGAATCGATGATCTTCGAGTAAGGGTCGGAGCCGGGTAGCGCCTGGAACTGAATCTTCATCACCAGCCGTACCAGCCGCTCCGCCGGCAGGGCGACGCTGGTGACCAGGCTGTGCAGCAACAGTGCCGAGGTGGCCACGTCACCGGACTGCGCGGAGAGGTCGGCCGCCTGCTCGGTGTACCGGCACGACGCCTCGACGTCGCCGGCCAGCCGGAAGTGCCTCGCCAACTGCGCCACCGGCGGCAGTGGCCGGCCCTCCAGCGCCCGGCCGGCACGCAGATGCATGGCGCGCCGTTCCTGAGCCGGGATGGCCTCGTACACGGCGTGACAGGCGAGGGAATGGCGGAACGACCACTGCCCGGGCCCGGCCTCATGCAGCAGGCCGCAGCCCAGCGCGTCGGCCGCCTGCGCGGTGAACCGGTCTTCGGACAGACCCGTCACCGCTTTGAGGGTCATGTAGTCGGCCGGGCCGGAGATCACCGACACCGCGTACAGGACGGTCCGGGTATCGGGCGGGAGCCGCCCGACGCGTTCCAGCATGGCGTCGCGGATCGTGGGCGGCACCTCGATGCGGTCCAGGCGGCGGCGTGCCCACCCGCCGTCCTGGCGAATCAGGTCGGCCCGGTCGTGCATCAACCGCACCGACTCCTCCACCGCCAGCGGTATGCCTTCCGTTCGTTCATGCAGGAAGGCCGCGAACTCGGCCGATACATGGTCGTCGGCCAGCATCGAGGAGACGAACGCGGCGGTCTCGCCGATCCCCAGCGGCTTCAGTGTCAGCCTGACCAGGTGCGCGTCGGCGGGCAGCCGGGAGGTGAGCCGCAGCAGCAGTGAATCGGGCGGCACCTCCTCCCGCCGGTACGTCACCACCACGCTCACCGGCTGGGGTCGGCGTGAGACCAGGAACAGCAGGAACTCCAGGGTCGCCTCGTCCGCCCAGTGCACGTCCTCAAGTACCAGCACCGCCACGTCGAGTCGGCTGAACACCTCGACGAAGGCGCGGAACAGCCGGTGCCGGGCCGCGGTCGCGTCCTCCAGCGGTTCCGGCGCTGGAGGCAGGTCGGCCGCCCACTCGGGGAACAATGGCCGCAGCGCACCGCCCAGGCCGCTGAGCGGCAGCCCGGACACACTGCCGACGCCGTCGCGCACAGCATCCACGACCGCGCCGAGCGTGTACGGCACGCGCAGCTCCGGGCACGCCCCGACCACCACGCGACACCCGCGCTCGGCCTGGGACTCCAGGAACTCGCGCAGCAGCCGGGACTTGCCGATGCCCGCCTCACCGTCGATCAGGACCACGGCAGGCAGTTGCCCGAGCGCTCCACCGAGCGCGGCGACCTCGTGATCCCGCCCGACGAACCGCGGCACGGAAAGCGCTGGAAGTTGACTGGCATCGGTATTGGCCCGTCCGATCAACGCGCTCCCCCTCGGTCGATCACCGCTACGCCAGTGCTGACCTTAGCCGCACCGGCACATGGGGCGGCGTCGCCGTGACCGTCCATCAGGCCGTGGCCGCCGCCCTGCCCGGATCCATCGTCGGCCTTGCCCGTCACCGTGCGGTTCGGCGCGTCCTCGGGGGCGGGGCACCGTGTCGAGGACCGCCGGACGGACCGTGATCAGAGGTGTGTCAGCGACCCGCACCCGGTTCGAGACACAGTCTCAGTGGGTGGGCGGCGGGGCGAATTGTTCCTCGTCGGCCTGGGGTTGAGGGATCTTCCCGACGCACATCCGCGGAGCAGCCGCGTCCGCGAGCGCGGGTCCGCTGTATCGTGACGGCCGGCGAGAGCTTCCGCGTCCGCCACACCTCGCCCCTGACCGGCACGTCGCCGCGGGCGGTACCGGTGCGCCGATACCGCCCGCGGCGTCACGGCGGCATCGCGCAGCCCCGTCGCAGCATTAACCCGTGGTCAGCGCTTGCTCAAGGCCGCCTCGCCATCGCAGACCGAACCGCCGTACCGACGAAGAGGCCCGTCGCCGCCTTGCCGCCACGCTCGCCGTCGCGAGCGCGCTCACCGCGACCCTGCTCACCGTGGTGGTCCAGCCGGCCGCCCCGCCCGCCCCCGACCGGACAGCCACCGGCGGAACCACGGACGTGGCTCAGCCCTCCCGGGAATGAGGGACGCTGCATGCGGCCGCAACCACGCCCGTCCGACGCGTGGTCGGCGTGCCCGCCGGCGCCACCCACACCGTCGGTGTGCCCTGTGCCGACGGAACAGGGCAGCGACGGCCCCCACCGGACGAATCGTGCTCGCGCCCCTCGGCGGCGGTCAGGCCTGGAGGTGGGCCAGGACCGCGCGGTGGGCCTCGGCCACGGCATGGCGGGAGTCGTCGGTGTGGTCGGCCGCGTCGAAGCCGTGGCGACCGGAGGGGACGTCGACGGTCTCGATCCGGGCGCCGACGTCCTCGGCGGCGGCCAGGAAATCCGCCACGGTGGCCGCGATTTCGGCCAGTTCCAGGCCGGCCCGGCTGAGAACGATCGGCAGCTCCCCGGCCGCCCGGACGGCGGTGACGGGGCGGAACCGCGCGTCCACGGGGCTCCAGCCGGGGAGCGGCGCGAGGACCGGATAGCTCGCGGCGACACAGCGCAGCCACGGCGGCGGCGCGGCGAGCCAGTCGGCGGCAAGCAGCCCACCGGCGGAGAAGAACCACAGGGCGATGCGGTCGGCGTCCACCCGCGGGTCCGCCCGGACGAGCTCGACGGTCGTGGCGATGTCCTCGGCGGCTCGCGCGTAGTCGGTGAGGGCGTGCAGGCCGTGGTCGACGGTCACACCGACGACGCCGCTGCTCGCCGCGTACCGGGCGTGGCCGGTGTAGAGCGGCCAGTCCCGCGGAGTGGGTCGCACCTCGGCGGGGACGGGGCCGCCGTGGACGAACACGACGGCGGGCCGCGGCCCGTCCGCGTCCGGCAGGAAGAGGTCGACCGCGCCTGTGCGCTCGTGCGGCCGTTCGGGGACGTCCAGCACGAAGGGCTTCAGATACAGGGGCTGTTCGTCGTGGCTCGCGGTGATGCGGTGCCCCTCGCCTGCGGCCGCCTGCAACAGGACGGCGGTCAGTTCGGCGGGGGCTGAGAGCATGGGCCAGTGCCCGGTGGCGAGTTCGAAGAACGTGACCGCGGGATCGGCGAACGTCCTGAACTGCGGCAGCCCGGTCCGCACCAAGGCCTCGACCGTGGCGATGGTCATCCCGCCCGGGGAATCCGTCCCGGACTCCCCCGGCACGGTGCAGAAGATGCCGGTGCTGGGCAGTCCGGCGAGCGCCCCCGTCAGTCGCAGCGGCTGTACGAGGGTGCCGGACGGATGCGGTGCGGCGTCGCGGGACAGCCGGGCCAGCGCCTCCTCCGAGAGGCCGGCCGTGCTGCCCCAGCGCTGCCACTCGTCCGGGCGGGGTACGGGAATGCTCCAGTCGTGCTCGGCCGGCCCGTCCGGGCGCAGCAGCCGCTCACGGACCTCCTGGTCCGGGACGAGAGCAAGGGCTGGGTCACCGTCCTGCGGCAGACCGGCGTCGAGATGGACGATCCGGCCGATCTGCTTCGGTCGTCGGTCGGCGGCGGCCAGTACCGGGTGGATGGCGTAGTCGTGGGCGACCATCACCAGCTCCGGCACGTCGAGGTGGTCGATCAGCTGCACCACGTCCTCGATGTGCTTCTCCAAGTCGGTTGCCGGTTCGGCCGGATGGTGACGCTCCCCCAGACCGGTGAGGGTCAGCGGATGCACTTCCGCCCCCGATTCACGAAGCCGCTGGGCCGTCTCCCGCCAGATCCAGCCCCCGGTGAAAGGGCCGGAGACCAGTACGAACACCGTCATGATCGCCTCCTTGCTCGGATCGGTCCGCGCGGTCTGCCGTATGGGTCGTCCGCGCTCACGGGTACGGTAGGAACTCCCCCTGAGGGAGGTTCAAGTGGTGTTTTCCGACGGCGCGTTGAGCATCGGCGAGCTGGCCGAGCGGGCGGGCGTCACCGTGAAGACCGTCCGCTTCTACTCCGACCGGGGCCTGCTCCCCGAGGCTTCCCGCAGTTCCGGCGGCCACCGGCGTTACGGGCCCGAGGCGCTGGAGAGGCTGCGGCTGATCCGCTCGCTGCGCACCCTCGATCTGCCGGTGCCGGAGGTGGGCCGGGTGCTCGACCACCCTGAAGGGATGCCGGACGCACTGGAGAGCGCCATCGACGGTCAGTTGCGCAGGCTCGGCTCGCAACTGACCGCCTTGAGATGGCGGGAGGCCGCCCTGCAGCTCGTCCGCGAGTGCCCGGCCGGGAAGCGGGCCGAGCGCCTGCGACTGGTCGGCGCGGTGTCCACCCCACCCAGTACGGCGCCCATGGCCCGCTTCTGGCGGGGCGCGCTGCCCTTCCGGCTGTCACCCCGACTGGTCTCCTCGATCCTCGAGTACGCGGTTCCGCAGCCGCCGGCGGATCCGACGCCCGCCCAGGTGCTGAGCTTCGCCCGGCTGCACGCCATCGCCACCGCGCCCTGCCCGGCCGGCGATCCACGCCGTCCGGCGGGCAACCGTACCGACGTGGTCCACCGCCCCGACGTGCTGTACGACGGCCTCTTCGACGCGTACGTCCTGGCCGCCCCCGATCTGAAGGCGAACCGGACGCCGGCCCGGGGGCAGGCGCTCGACCGCTTCGTCGCGGCCCACGCCGAATCGCGCGGCCTGCGGGACGGCCCCGGGTTCCGCCGCAGGCTCAGCGGGCTGCTGACGCGGGCCGCCGATCCGCTGGTCGACCGGTACTGGGAGCTGACCGGCGAGCTGTCCGGCTCATCCGACCCCACCCTCGGGGCCGCCCATGCGTGGCTGCGATCCGCACTCGACACCGACGTCGCCGCAGCGACCGCCGTAGAACCAGGTGACCCCATGTCACGGTGATGTCACGGATTCGAACATGACCGGAAAAGTCACCATGGGCGAACAATCATGTACCCAAGGTCACCATCCAGTGTCTTGGGAGCAGCTGTGTCAGATGTTGCACTGGCCGGAATCCTGGGGGCCATCGCCCTGGCGGTATTCCTCCTCCACTGGGTGCATCAGAGATATCGAGAGACCACCACCCAGCTGAGCGTCCCCTCCGGTGACCGAGCCCAGTCCGTCTGGCAGGGGCATCGCGCGGCCACCATCACGGTGACCGCCGCCACCGTCGCCGTCGCCGGCGCGCTCGTCCTGACGTCGGGCGGAGGCACACCCCGAACCGCCACCGCCGCGCCGCCCACCACTGCCTCGGGCTCCGTCCCGGACGCCGGGCAGGACGGGAAGGGGCACGATCGCGACGCGGAGCACAGCCCCGCCGAGGACGGGGACGACGCGGCCGTCACCCATGACGACAGCGACACGCGCACGTTCTCCGGCCCCGGATCGGTGGCCCCCACCGAGGGCGAGCCCACACCCGGGACCAGCAGCACGCCCGCCTCCGGCGACGGCGGCCCGGCCGAGCCCACCGAAGGCACCACGGCCACGGGCAGCACAACTGCGCCCGGCCCGCCCGAGACCACCGCACCCGGCCCGAGCGCGTCCCCGACCACGACGCCGCCGCCTCCCACACCGAAGCCGACAGCGCCGCAGAAGCCGGAGCAGTGTGACGGACTCATCGACCTCCATCTCCCGCTGCTTCCGGACGTCTGCCTCATGTGAAACAAGAGGGCGGAGCGCGCAGTGCGACCTGCTGTTCGAGGGAAGCCACCGGCCCGCAGGTGCGAAAGGCTCGTCGATAGGCGGCGGCCTGGTGGGCGTCACTGCGGGCATAGCCATCGGAATGCGGCGATGGTGACGACCGACGTGGCCAGGACCATCGCGGTGGCGTCGCCGTCCTCACCCCTGCCGAGGGCGTTGCCGGCGCGGACGATGCCGCGCGTGCGGGCCGGGGAAGCGGTGACCCCGTACGCCCGGTCGGGCGAATGTCCTTCCCATTGGTGGACTTCGGCGTGCTGTTCTCCGCCTCGCAGGGGTTTCCTGACGGGGAGCAATGGAGATCCACATGAGGCACACCATCGGCAGCGCGCACACCGCACCATGCGGTGGTCTGCGCGCCGTGGTGCTCATCGTCCTGCTGGCCTTCGTGCACTCGATGTTCACACCCGGCCCGATCCACATGCCGGCAACTGACGCAGACGACTGCCGCCGCGGCATCGCCGCATCCACGGCTCATTCACCCGGCGTGGACGAAAACTGTCCGGTGACGTGCGCCGGGGCCGCCTCAGGTGAGGGTGGTGAACTCCCGGACGGCGGCGCCGCGTCCGGTTGCGCCGCCGCGGCCTACACACCGCGGTCCCACTCGGCGGCAGCACACCCGGCGAAGGCCGTCGTCGGCGCCCCGACCGGCGACACACCCGCGGGCCGGGGAAACGCCCCCGCCTTCGCCGGCTCCTCGCTCGTTTCTGACGCACGGCCGTCGCAGGCCGGCGTCCTGCGCTGCTGACGGACCCCGACCGCCCCGCCCGCGCGGCTCTCCGACCGGGGGCTGACGGGTGACGGGCGGTCCGCTGCCACCGCTCATTCCGGACCAGCACCGCAAGGGATCCGCCATGCCCATCGACGTCTATGCCGCTGTCGGCGCACTGGTACAGGCCGAAGCCACTCGCTCCGGACGCGCGCAGACACGCACACCCGTGAGCGTCGTGTCCTCCTCGGCCGACCGATCCGTCGCAGAGGAGGAACCTCCCGTACAGGATGCGCTCACCGGCCCTCGGGTTGCGGAGCATCGTCGGCCGGCGCGCCCCGTCTCGGGCGCCCTGCGTCGGCTCGCCGCCATGTTCCGCTGACGCCCTCGTGCGTGGCCGCACCGGACATCGGGTTTCTTCGGCATCCGAGAGCCGGCGAGGCACCGTGGCAGACCTGTCCGCCGGGAGACGACCGGACCCCCGTCGTCCGGCGGCACCTGCCGACCCGGCTCGACGACCGGCGCAGCCACCCCGCGGGTCCCCCGGCGCCTGACATCCGGGCGGCTGTGCCTGCACGTCCGGTACTGCACCGTCAGCACCGGCGAAGGCCCGGCCGACCGCGCCGGAAGCAGCGGCTTCCGGCCCCCGTGAACCGCCCGGATGACGGCAACCCGCCGCACCGTCCGGTCGCGACAACGCGACGTTCCTTCCCCTCCGACGAAAGAACGCCATGCCCGCCATCTCCACACCGCTCAAGCGCGCTCTGCGTACCGATCTGACTGCTTCCCTCGTCGTGTTTCTCGTCGCCCTGCCGTTGTGCGTGGGCGTTGCCGTCGCCTCAGGCGTCCCGGCCGAACTCGGCCTGCTCACCGGCATCGTGGGCGGACTCCTCACCGGCCTGCTGCCCGGCAGCAGCCTCCAGGTCAGCGGGCCGGCCGCCGGCCTGACCGTCCTCGTCCACACCGCCGTGACGGAATTCGGTCTGCCCGTCCTCGGCGTACTGGTCCTCGCCGCCGGACTGCTCCAGCTCCTCATGGGTTTGCTGAAGTGGGGACGCTGGTTCCGCGCGATCTCGCCCGCCGTCATCCACGGCATGCTGGCGGGCATCGGGCTGGTACTGATCGTCGGGCAGCTCTACGCCCTGACCGACGCGAAAGCCCCCGGCACGAGCGCGGCGAATCTCGCCGGGCTGCCCGGCATGGCCGCCCGGTCACTGGGATCACCCACAGCCGTGACCGCCCTGGGCATCGGGGCGGGAACCATCGCCGTCGTGGTGCTCTGGAAACGACTGCCGGCCAAGGCACAGCTCGTCCCCGGGCCGCTCGCGGCGGTGGGGATGGCTGCCGCCGCTGCAGCGGCTTTCGACCTGCCGGTCGCCCGGGTCCAGGTGCAGGGTCTGCTCGACTCGGTCCAGCCCCCGGGCGCCGACGCCTTCGGTCGCCTGGCCGAGTTCGGGGTTCTCAGCACGATCGTGGCGTTCACCCTCATCGCCTCCGCCGAAAGCCTGTTCAGCGCGGCAGCCGTGGACCGCCTGCACGACGGGCCCCGCACCCACTATGACAAGGAGCTCATGGCCCAGGGAGCCGGAAACACCGTCTGCGGGCTGCTCGGGGCACTCCCGATGACCGCGGTGATCGTACGCAGTGCGGCCAACGTCCAGGCGGGGGCGCGCACCAAGGCATCCCGCGTGCTGCACGGTGCATGGCTGCTGCTGTTCGCCGCGCTCCTGCCCGCGACTCTCGGCGTCATCCCCAGTGCCTCACTCGCGGGCATCCTCGTGTACGCGGGCTGGAAACTGCTGCCCGTGGGCGAACTGGGCCCGCTGTGGCGCGAGCACCGCGGTGAGGCCGTCGTGCTGGCCGTCACCGCCGGAGGGATCGTGCTGACCAATATGTTCGAGGGTGTGCTGATCGGGCTGCTGCTCGCGATCGTCAAGACGGCCTGGGCCACCTCTCACGTGCACATCGACAGCATCGACCGTGCGGCAGGCCCGATCCGGGTCCGGCTCCAGGGCAACGCCACCTTCCTGCGGCTGCCCCGGATTCTGGACGCGCTCGCGAATGTCCCGAAGGAACGTACTGTCGAGCTGGATCTGGCCGGGCTTCGGCACCTGGATCACGCCTGCATGACGACACTCCAGGCCTGGGCCGAGCAGCACAACACCCGAGCCCGGCAGGCCGTCGGGGCCTCTTCGTCGGCCTGACGCCGGCGAAGGGGACGACCGCGATGCAGCACCGCCGTCCGGGCCTCACATGTTCCCCAGCCGTGTACAGAGCCGGTCTCGACTCTCCGTCCGGGCGGCGGCGCAGCTCCGGCAAGGACTGCGATGCCGTACGGCACCCCGGATGCGCACGGACATCCGGGGCGCCGTGCGCATCCGTGTCTGCAGCTCTCACCCGGGCACCACTTGCGCCACCCACAGGGCCACGGTCACCCTGTCCACGGCGACCGGCGAGTGGCCGGGATCCGATACGGGGAGGGCGGTCATGGGCGGCGGCGGAGGGCTGGTCTGGCGGGACGGCGAGCAGCCGCTCGACGCGTGGATCGAGTGGGTGCACAGGTGTCTCGTCGGTGACGGCGGATTCCGGGTCGTCGGGGATGTGCAGTGGCCCGACCGGCCCTACGGCAGGGAGCTGCACGCCGGACTCGATGCCACCGGACTCGCGCACGTGTTCCGCGATGCCGGGGTGGCAGCACTGTACGTCTCCACGACGCGCGGCCCCGAGCTGTCGTCGCCGACCGTGGAGATCATGCCCGTTCCCGTGGGCGCGCCGGGCCCGCCGCTGCTGCGGGCGCAGGCCGAGCCGGGCGGCAGCGTCCAGCTGGGAGCACCCGTACGAAGCTGCGCGGAACTCGACGCATGGCTCACCCAGTTGTCACCCCTGCTCCCCGAGCCGGTCCCTGCGCGCGGCGGATCGGAAGCGCCCTTCGCGCGGCCGCTCGCCGGCGGGCTGCTCGGCCGGCCCGACGGCATCTGGGTGTGTCTGGACACCCTGGAGTCGCGGCTGGGCCGGCTCGGGGACCCCACCTCGGTGGTCTCCCTGCTCTCGACCGCCGGGCGGCTCGCGGGCGACACCGCGCTGATCCGCGATCCGCGGGTCGTGGATGAGACAGCCGTCGGCAATGTGCACGAACTCGCCGGGTTTCTCGCCGCGTTGGAGCGGGCCTGGAGTCCGGGAGGCGTGCCGGACGGATCGCCGTTCACCGGGCTCGGGATATGGGCCGGGTCCGGAGTGGTGGGCTCGGGCAGTCGGGTGCGGGTGGTGCGGATCGCGTACGGCAGTGCGCGGCTGAGCATCGCACGCAGGCGCACGCCCGAACTCCAGGCCGAGGGCGCGGCGACCGAACTCGCCATCTGGGCACGTCCCTTGCTTGATCCCGCCGTGCACGCCACCGCGTACGCGGGTCGGCGGCGGGCTCTCATCAAGTGGCTGGAGCGGCTGGAGCGGGCCGTGTTCGGCGCTCCGGCCCGATGGAGCGTCTCGGGTGGGCGGGACGAGGAGGTGCCCGCCGGGCCGCTCGACGCGTCCGGGCTCGGACAGTGGCTGCACGACCGCTTCCCGCAGCAGAGGGTGTCGGCGGGGCTCGTGACCGCCGACGCGCTCCAGCTGGACGATCTGCTCACCGCCACCGGGCGTCTGACGGTGACCGCGCACAGAGCCTGACGGGCTCGGGGGAAGCGGGCCGGGCCCGCACCGTCGTGACGGTGCGGGCCCGGCCGCGAGTGCGGATGGTCGGCCCTGGTCCACCGGGCGCGCGCTACGGTGCGCCGCACCAAGTAGTACGGCAACCGCCGGGGCCCTGAGCGACCGCGAGGTCCACGAGACGAGCGCGACCATCGCCTACACCGCCTCGAGCAGCGCGGCACGCGCAGCCACGGCGACCTCGGAACCACGGCCAGCGTGGCCTTCACCTTCCGTTCCGCCGCGGTGGACCAGAAGACCGCACTGCCGGTGATGGTGGTGCGCTACCCGGCCGACCTGGGCCGGGACGACGCCGCCCGGCCCGGCAGCACGCTCCGCCTGCCCGTCCGCATCCAGCGGCAGGCCGGCTCGCCGGACATTCCGGTCGACACGCTGACCGTCGAGGCGTCGTACGACGACGGCGCGACCTGGCAGCCGACCGGAGTCCGGCACGACCACGCAGGCCACTGGTCGGCCCTCGTCCACCACCCCCGCCGGGCCGGCTATGTGTCCCTGCGCGCCACGGCCACCGACGCGAGAGGCAACCAGGTCGAGCAGACCGTCATCCACGCCTACCAGCTGCGCAGGAACTGAGCTCCCCCGTATGACGAGGGCCCGTCACCCCATGGCGGGCCCTTCGGCGGGCGCGGTGCCGCGGCGTACGACCTGCGCACCGGGCGAAGGGCGCCGGCCGGTGAGCGTCCGCCCCGGCGTGACACCGCATCAGGCACCCGCACCGGTCCCTCCCGTCCGGCGCGGGAGGCACCGGCCTTCGGGAAGTCGCTCGCGCAGGCCCGCGCCGCCACGCGGTGACGGCTGCCGTCGCCGACGGCAGCACGGCGCCCCGGCCCAACGGGCGCGGTCCTGTGCGGTGGCGCACGATGGGAAAAAGACGCCAGAGGTACACCTCGTCGTCGCCATAAAGGAGTGTGCCTCCCAGCTTGCCGTGTGCGGAGCCGGGGCCGGTACCGAGCCGGTCGATGGCAATCGGGCGATGAATGACCCAAAACGGCATGCATAGCCAGAAAGTGTTAGAAATATCGCCATGGTCGACCCTTCCGACCGGTCCCGCAGTGGATCGGCGCGGTCACCGCGCGGCAGGCGTCCGCGAAGCGTGGCCGGGCAGGTATTTCTGCTACAGGCGGTGGTCATCGTCCTGCTCGTGGCGGGCGCGGTTCTGGCCCTGGTCCTCCAGTCGCTGCACGACAGCGAGGAGGAGGCCGAACGTCGTTCGGTGGCCGCGGCGGAGGCATTCGCACACTCTCCGGGGATTGTTAAGGCACTGGAAGCTCCCGATCCCTCCAAGGTGCTGCAACCGCTGACCGAGGCGGCGCGGAAGCTGGCAGGCGTCGACTTCATCGTGGTGATGGACACCCACGGGACTCGCTACACCCACCCCATTCCGGGTCTGATCGGCAAGAAATTCGTCGGCAACATCCAGCCCTCGCTGGAAGGCAAGATCCACGTCGAGAGCGTCCAGGGCCCTCTCGGCCGTGAAGTACAGGCCGTGGTGCCCGTCGACGCACCCGACAACTCGATCGTGGGCCTGGTGGCTGCCGGCCTCAAGATCGAGAGCGTCGCCAACGCGCTCAACCGTCAGATGACGGTCATCCTTGTCAGCGGGGGAGTCGCGCTCGCCCTGGCCACGGGCGGGACCGCTCTGGTGGCCAGACGGCTGCGCAGGCTGACCCACGGGCTCGATCCCGCCCAGATGACCCGGATGTACGAACACCATGACGCGGTGCTGCACTCCGTGCGCGAGGGGGTGCTCATCGTCGGGAACGACGGCCGGCTGCTGCTGGCGAACGACGAGGCCGAACGGCTTCTCGATCTGCCGCCCGACGCCCAGGGGCGACCCGTCGGGGAACTGGAGAACCTCGACCCGGCCACCGCGGAACTGCTTGCCTCCGGCCGCGTGGCCACGGACGAGGTCTACCCGGCCGGGGAGCACATGCTGGTGGTCAACCAGCAGCTCACGGACTACGACGGAGTCGCCCTGGGAACGGTGGCGACCATGCGCGACTCCACGCAGCTCCTCGCGCTGTCGGGCAAGGTGGAATCGGCGAACGCGCGCCTCAGGCTGCTGTACGACGCGGGTGTGAACATCGGCACCACCCTGGACGTGACGCGCACGAGCGAGGAACTGGCCGACATGGCCGTCCCACGGTTCGCGGACTTCGTCACGGTGGACCTCGCCGAGCCCGTCCTGCACGGGGAGGAGCCGACCGGTGCGGCGGACGAGATGTGCCGCACCGCCGTCAGCGGTATGCGCGACGACCACCCCCTCTACCCGCTCGGCGCGCACATCTCCTTCCTGCCCTCCACGCCTCAGGCACGGGGATTCGCCACCGGCCGGTCGGTGGTGGTGCCCGATCTGTCCTGCGCACCCGAGTGGCGCGCCCAGGACCCGGAACGGACGGACGCCGTCGTCGCGTACGGAATCCACTCGCTGCTCACCACACCGCTGCAGGCGCGGGGCGTGCTGCTGGGCCTGGCCAATTTCTGGCGCCGGCGGGAGTCCGGAGTGTTCGACGAGGACGACAGGTCACTCGCCGAGGAGCTGGTCGCCCGGGCGGCCGTCAGCATCGACAACGCGCGCCGCTACACGCGCGAACATGCCCTGGCCGTGATGCTGCAGCGCAGCCTGCTGCCCCGCGCCCTGCCCGAACAGAACGCCCTGGACGTCGCCCACCGCTATCTGCCCGCACAGTCCGGAGTCAGTGGTGACTGGTTCGACGTGATCCCGCTGTCGGGCAGTCGCGTCGCGCTGGTCGTCGGTGACGTGGTCGGCCATGGACTGCACGCCGCCGCCACCATGGGCCGGCTGCGCACCGCGGTGCACAACTTCTCCACGCTCGATCTGCCGCCCGATGAGATCCTCGTCCACCTCGACGACCTCGTCGACCGCATCGACAAGGAAGAGGGCAGCGCCACCGACGACGCGGGGGTCGTGGGCGCCACCTGCCTGTACGCGATCTACGACCCCGTATCCCGCCACTGCACCATGGCCCGCGCCGGGCATCATCTGCCCGCGCTGGTCCACACCGACGGCAGCGTGGAGTTCCCCGACCTCCCTGCCGGGCCGCCGTTGGGCCTGGGCGGCATGCCGTTCAAGACCGCAGAACTGGATCTGGCCGTGGGTACCCAGCTGGTCCTCTACACCGACGGGCTGATCGAGGACCGCACCCGGGACATCGACGTGGGGATGGAGCTGCTCCGCCGGGCCCTGGCCCATCCCGGCCGTTCGCCCGAAGAACACTGCCGGGCCGTGCTCGACGCGCTGCTTCCCACCCAGGCCAAGGACGACGTCGCGCTGCTCATCGCCCGCACCCGCGCGCTCGCCGCCGACCAGATCGCCGAATGGGACGTTCCGTTCGATCCCGCCGCCGTGCGCGAGCTGCGCGCCGCCGTCGCCGAGAAACTCGACGACTGGGACCTGTCGGATCTGGCGTTCACCACGGAGCTGGTACTCAGCGAACTGATCACCAACGCCATCCGGCACGCCTCGGCGCCGGTCCGGGTGCGGCTGCTGCGTGACCGCACCCTGATCTGCGAGGTGTCCGACGGCAGCAGCACCTCACCCCATCTTCGGTACGCGGCCACGATGGACGAGGGTGGCCGCGGGCTGTTCCTCGTCTCCCGGATCGCCGAGCACTGGGGCACGCGGTACACCCCGGAGGGCAAGGTCATCTGGGCACAGCAGGCGCTGCCTCCCCACGCCCGGGGCGCGAAGGGCGCGGACCCGTCGCCGGCCCCGTCGTCCTGACCGCACCCGGCCTGACGGCACCGGTCCTGCGCGCCGACGACCGCCGTCGGCGCAGTCCACCGCCGGGTCGGGGCAGGGCCCTGTCGAAGGGACGGCCGTCACGGGATATCTTGATGTCAAGCAATGTTGCAGACGTGGAGCGGAGCACCCGGTGACTGACTCGACCATCATTTACACGCACACCGACGAGGCTCCTGCCCTCGCCACGTATTCGTTCCTGCCGGTGATCGAGGCGTACGCCTCGACGGCCGGGGTCACCGTGGAGAACCGCGACATCTCCCTGTCGGGCCGGATCATCGCCACCTTCCCCGAGCGCCTCGACGAGAACCAGCGCATCGACGACGCACTCGCCGAGCTCGGCGCCCTGGCCAAGACGCCCGGCGCGAACATCATCAAGCTGCCGAACGTCTCGGCGTCGATCCCCCAGCTGAAGGCGGCCATCGCCGAGCTGCAGCAGCAGGGCTACGCGCTGCCGGACTACCCGGACGACCCGCAGACGGACGAGGACAAGGACGTCCGCGCGCGCTACGACAAGATCAAGGGCAGCGCGGTCAACCCGGTCCTGCGCGAGGGCAACTCCGACCGTCGCGCCCCCGCCTCGGTCAAGAACTACGCCAAGACGCACCCGCACCGCATGGGCGCCTGGACGGCCGACTCGAAGACGAACGTCGCGACGATGGGCGTCAACGACTTCCGCTCCACCGAGAAGACCGTCGTGATCACCGAGCCGGGCACCCTGCGCATCGAGCTCGAGGGCGAGGACGGCACCACGTCCGTCCTGCGTGAGTCCGTACCGGTCCTCGCGGGCGAGGTCGTGGACGCGTCTGTCATGCGCGCCGCCGCGCTGCGCGAGTTCCTGACCGCGCAGATCGCCCGGGCCAAGGCCGAGGGCGTGCTGTTCTCCGTGCACCTGAAGGCCACGATGATGAAGGTCTCCGACCCGATCATCTTCGGCCACGTGGTCCGCGCCTTCTTCCCGAAGACCTTCGCCGCGTACGGCGAGACGCTGGCCGCGGCCGGTCTGTCTCCGAACGACGGCCTCGCGGGCATCCTCAAGGGTCTGGACGCGCTGCCCGACGGCGCCGCGATCAAGGCGTCCTTCGAGGCCGAGCTGGCCGACGGCCCGGCCCTCGCCATGGTCGACTCCGACAAGGGCATCACCAACCTGCACGTGCCGAGCGACGTCATCGTCGACGCCTCCATGCCGGCCATGATCCGCACCTCCGGCCACATGTGGGGCCCGGACGGCAAGGAGGCGGACACCCTCGCCGTTCTCCCGGACAGCAGCTACTCCGGCGTGTACCAGGTCGTCATCGACGACTGCCGTGCGCACGGCGCCTACGACCCGTCCACCATGGGCTCGGTCTCGAACGTCGGCCTCATGGCGCAGAAGGCCGAGGAGTACGGCAGCCACGACAAGACGTTCGAGATCCCCGCCGCGGGCACCGTGCGCCTCGTCGACCAGGCGGGCAACGTCGTACTGGAGCAGCAGGTCGGCCCGGGCGACATCTTCCGCGCCTGCCAGGCCAAGGACCTGCCGATCCAGGACTGGGTCAAGCTCGCCGTCACCCGCGCCCGCGCGACCGGCGCCCCGGCCGTGTTCTGGCTCGACGAGGACCGTGCGCACGACGCCGTCCTCATCGAGAAGGTCCGGACGTACCTCGCCGACCACGACACCGAGGGTCTGCAGATCGAGATCATGTCGCCGGTCAAGGCGACGGCGTTCTCCCTGGAGCGCATCCGCCGCGGCGAGGACACGATCTCCGTCACCGGCAACGTGCTCCGCGACTACCTGACCGACCTGTTCCCGATCCTGGAGCTCGGCACCAGCGCGAAGATGCTGTCGGTCGTTCCGCTGATGGCGGGCGGCGGTCTCTTCGAGACGGGTGCCGGCGGCTCCGCCCCGAAGCACGTCCAGCAGCTCGTCAAGGAGAACTACCTGCGCTGGGACAGCCTCGGCGAGTTCTTCGCCCTCGCGGCCAGCTTCGAGCACCTCGCGACGACCACGGGCAACGCCCGTGCCCAGGTCCTCGCCGACACCCTCGACCGCGCCACGGGCACCTTCCTCAACGAGGACAAGTCGCCGAGCCGGAAGCTGGGTGGCATCGACAACCGCGGCAGCCACTTCTACCTGGCGATGTACTGGGCGCAGGAGCTGGCGAAGCAGACGGACGACACGCAGCTCGCGGAGGCGTTCGCCGGTCTCGCCAAGACGCTGACCGAGCAGGAGCAGACGATCGTCGACGAGCTCATCGCCGTGCAGGGCTCGCCCGTCGACCTCGGCGGCTACTACCGCCCGGACGCCGCCAAGGCCTCGGCCGCCATGCGTCCGTCGGCAACGTTCAACGAGGCCATCGCGTCCCTCGGCTAGAACAGCATCGCCCTGTCCCCCGGGCAGGGCGTCCGAACCGCCCCGGCTGCACTTCTGTGCGGCCGGGGCGGTTCCCGTTCACGGCGGTACGGACCCCGCCGCGGATGAGCGTGCCCGGACATCCGGACCGCTTTGGGCGGGCTCACTTCGGGCGACGTCGGAAGAGGTAGCCGCCGCACACCATCCCGGCGACGAACATCGCCAGCAGCGCCAGCGAGAGCGGCATCGTCACCAGGGGGATCAGCAGACGGATGGTGACCTCATCGGCGTTCTCCACGATGAGGACGAGCGACAGGATCGCGATGACGAGAACGACGATGCGCTGCGGCGAGAACGCCCCGATGGGGCCCTTGGCGCCGCTCGACACATCCTTCGGGCTCATGTGGTCCGGCCCCTTCCCTGGTCCTGGTGCTCCGCCGCCCCCGCCACCAGGATGTCTCCATTCCGGCGCCCGGGGGCGGTGGTGCGCGGCCGTACGGGTGACGGCCTGTCCCCCGTCGGTCGGCCCGCTGTCGGTCCGGCCGGTGTCAGTTCACCCGGCCGGCGACCACGGGCAGCTCCAGCACGCCCGTGTCGTCCGGGGCGCTGACGACCGTGACCGGCTTGATGCCGCGGTTGCCGACGTACGCGCTGTCGCTGGCCGCGATCACGAATTCGAGCCGGTGACCCGCCGCGTACCGGTGCACGATGCCCGGCAGCTGCAGGGTGAACGACCGGGTGACGTCCGCTACCCGCACCGGCGACACGAGGCGGTTCACCAGGGTCCTGGAGCCGTCCGGTGCCACGTCGTACACCTTGGCGAACAGGACCAGCTTGTCGGCGGCGTCACCGCTGTTCTGCACCCGCTCCGTCCTCGGCGAGACGACCTTCAGCGTGGCCTTCGGCGCGCCGACGACATCGACGGCGGAGGTCAGCGGGGCGCTGGTCCAGCCGAGGTAGGTGCCCTTGGTGTCGTACGGTTCGGGGTCGGGCAGTCCGATGAGGCCGGCCAGCGAGCTCTCCGAATGGCTCGTCGGGACGAGCCGGTTGGTGTACTGGCGGCTGCCGCGGGCGACCTTGGAGCGGTTGTCGACGAGTTTGCCGTCACCGGAGAGGTAGATCTTCTGCGACAGCGCGGGCACGGCGGCCGCGGTGCCGTAGCCGCTCGTCCAGTCACGGTAGTAGGCGAACTCCGGCCCGGTGTCGGTGTTCTTGTGGTGTCCGAGGTAGCGGTCGAACCAGGCGAGGACGCGCTGTCCGACGTAACTGGTCTCCAGATTGCCTTCACCCAGGTCGAGTTCACCGGGCACCTGGCCGCCGCTGTGGCCCCAGGACTGCCAGATCATCTTGGTGGTGGTGCCCTGCGACGTGAGCGTCCGGTACGTGGCGGTCGCCTCGTTCAGGTTGAACAGGCTGTCGGTCTGGCCCTGGACCAGCAGGGTGGGTGCCTTGACCTTGCCGAGGTAGGAGACCGGCGAGACGCTGCGCGCGTACGCGAGCATCGCCGCCGCCTTGTCGGCGGGGTAGCGGCCGGAGTTGAGCAGCCGGATCGTGTCGCAGGCCTGCGTGGCGAAGTGCAGACAGGTGAGACTGCCGAACCGGGACGGGTCGAGGCCGGGAGCGGTGATCGTCTGCCCCTCCCCCAGCAGGTAGAAGCCGTTGGTCCACTGCCACTTGAAAACACCGGGGGTGTCCGAGGAGACGCCCTTGCCGGTGGCCGTGTTGTCGGGCGCGAGTGCGTACGCGAGGTCGTTCCAGGTGATCAGCGGGACGAGGGCGTCGACGCGGCGGTCGACGGAGGCGGTGGCCAGCTGGATGGCGCCGCCGTACGAGCCGCCGATCATGCCGACACGCGGGTCGCCCTTGCCGTCCTTGGTGACGAAGTCGGCCCGCGTCCCGTCGTCGGCGGCGCGGGTCCCGGCGAGGAAGTCGATGAGTCCGGTGGCGGCCCTGCCGTCGACCGCCGGGTCGTCGAGCGTGATCAGGCAGCCGGACTTGCCGAAGCCGAGGCCGGAGTAGACGAGTCCGACATAGCCGCGGGCGGCGAAGGCCTTGCCGATGGCGTCGGTCGAGCCGTCCGACTTGCTGCCGCCGAAGCCGTTGGTGGCGAGGACCGCGGGGGCGGGATGCCGGGCGTCGGCTCCGGCGGGGCGGTAGAGGTCGGCGTCGACGGTGCAGGAGCGGCTGCCCGCCCCGACGGTGAACTTCAGTGCGGTGACGGTGTATGCGGAGGCCGCCGATGCGGTCCCGGCGTGTGCCGTACCGGTGAGGGCCAGGGGGGCGACGAGCGCCGCCCCGGCCACGTGGGCGAGTGACGTGCGGGACAGGGACCTGCGAGCAGCGCGCGACACGAAGACCTCCACACCGAGGACACCTTACCGACCGGTAAGTACCGGGTCGCGCCCATGCTGTGACATATGTCATGGCAAAGTCAACGACCGTGACGGTGTTTCCTGAGGGTTGTTCAGCTTCTTCGCATACGCGCGCGGTTCAGATCAGCGCGGGCACCTCGACGGTCAGCGTGCCCGGGCTTCCGTCCTCCGGGGCGTCCAGTACGGCGGGGACACCGAACGGAATCGTGAGCGCCGTCGGACCGTGCCCGAAGCCCAGCTCCTCGACGACGGGCACACCCAGCCCGCCGAGCCGGTCGGCCAGCACCGTCCGCACCTCCTCGTACGGCCCGCAGTCCGCCCAGGAGCCACAGGCCACTCCGGATATCCCGGCGAACGCCCCGGCCCGCAGCAGCTGGGTGAAGATGCGGTCGAGATGGTACGGCTCCTCCGTCGTGTCCTCGATCATCAGCAGCCCGCCCCGGGCCGACGTCCACGCGTGCGGGGCACCGATGCCGGCGGCGAGCAGGCTCACACACCCGCCGTACGTGATGCCGCGGGCCCGGCCGGGCACCAGTACCCCGGCCGTGCGAAGCCCCAGGGTCCGTACCGACTCCGGCTCGAACAGGGTGGCCCGCAGCGACTCCTGGGTGTCCGGGTCCTTGAGGAAGGTTCCCGTGGCGACCATCGGGCCGTGCAGCGTCGAGAGCGCCATACGCCGGGCGAACGCCTCATGCAGCACGGTGATGTCGCTGTAGCCGACGAACACCTTCGGCCCGGCCGCGCGCATCGCCGCCCAGTCGACCAGGTCGACCATCCGGTGCGCCCCGTACCCCCCGCGCGCGCACAGCACCGCGTCGACCGACGGATCGCACCAGGCCTCCTGGAGGTCCCGGGCGCGCGCCTCGTCCGTACCGGCGAGATAGTCCAACTCCGGGTGCACAGCACGAACGTGGGGCATCTCGACGGGCTCGAGGCCCCAGCCCAGCAGGACATCGAGGCCCGCTTCCAGCCGGTCGGCGGGCACCGGCCCGCTGGGCGCCACGACGGCGACCCTGGCCCCCGGTCGCAGACGGGCGGCACGGGTCAGAGGAGTCGGAGTCACTTCTTCAGCTCCAGTTGCGGTACGTCGGGGCGGTCGATGCCGAACGTCTGGGCGTAGAGGGAGAGTTCGGCCTCCAGCGCGGCGATCATGGTGTCGGCTCGCCGGAATCCATGGCTCTCCCCCTCGAACGCGAGATACGCATGCGGGATGCCTCGGCCTTCGATCGCAGCGAGGAACCGCTCGCACTGAGCCGGCGGGCAGATCACGTCGTCGAGCCCCTGGAGCAGCAGGAACGGGGTGGTCAGCCAATCCGTCCGGTTGATCGGCGACCGTTCGCGGTAGCGGTCCGGGACCTCGGCGAGCGGGCCGACCAGGGACTCCAGGTACTGCGACTCGAAGTCATGGGTCTCGTCGGTGCCCCAGCCGGTCAGGTCGAGGATGGGGTAGCTGATGGCGCCGCATGCGTAGACATCGGTGCCGGTCAGCGAGGCGGCGGTGGTCCAGCCACCGGCGCTGCCGCCGCGGATGGCGAGCCGGTTCGGGTCGGCCGCGCCCTCGGCCGCCAGCGCCTGGGCCACGGCGGCGCAGTCCTCCACGTCGACGACGCCCCACTGTTGGCGCAGCCGGTTGCGGTACGTCCTGCCGTAGCCGGTGGAGCCGCCGTAGTTGACCTCGGCAACGCCGATGCCGCGTGAGGTGAAGTAGGCGATCTCCAGGTCGAGCACGAGCGCCGCATGGCCGGTGGGACCGCCGTGCGCCCACACCACGTAAGGCGGCAACTCGCCTTCCGGACCGACCCGTTCGGGGTTGCGCGGCGGGTAGATGTGGGTGTGGATGTCGCGGCTGTCGGGCCCGGTGAAGGTGCGCTCGTGAGGTTCGGGGTAGTACGCGGGATCGACTTCGTCCCGGTGCCGGGCGCCGATGATCCGGCTGCGGCCGGTCGTGGTGTCCAGCTCCACGATCTCGTACGCGCTCCGCGGGCTCGCGGCGACACCGATGACCCGGCTGCCGTGCACGGCGAGCGTCTCGGCCCATTCGGTCCAGGGCCCGGCGATGTCGGCGAGTTCGCCGGTCTCCGGATCGAGGATGCCGAGGGTGGTGGTGCCCTTGCCGTGGATGGTGGCGATCAGTCCGTTCTCCAGGGGCCGGAACCAGCCGAGCCCGATCTTCCAGAGCGGCCCGGCGAACTCCTGCTCCCGTGTGCAGAGCGCCACCGTGCCCCGGTGCGGATCGGCACGGTACAGGTTCCACCAGCCGCTGCGGTCGCTCGCGAACAGCAGCTGCCCGTCGGCGGCCCATTCGATCTGCGGCACCGATTCCTCGGGTCCGCCGCCGAAGCTCCGGGCGCTGTGGAACGTGCCGTCGTCGGCGACGTCGGCGAGCATCACCTCGGTGCCGTCCCACGGCATCCGCGGATGGTCCCAGGCGATCCACGCCACCCGGTTCCCGTCGGGCGAGACCTTCGGTCCGGTGACGAACCGGTGCCCGTCGCCGGTGAGTTCGCGCACCGCGCCGCGGTCGTCGGCCGCCGATCCGTCGAGCGGCACGGCGGCGATGACGCGGCGCACATCGGTGGGCCGCTCGCCGGTGAACTCCTCCAGGACGCACCACACCTCGCCCTGCTCGCCCCGGTCGAGATGCAGCTGCGGATCGGCCCAGCGCAGTCCGTCGCCGACGTCCGACAGCGGGGTGAGCGGCCAGGGATCACCGGGCCCGTCCGGCGCATGCGCGTACAGCCGCTGGTCGGTGAAGTCCACGAAGACGACGATCGGTCCGCCGTCGGCGCGGACGGCCCCGGCCCAGGGTCGTCCGCCGTACTCGATGACGCGGCTGCGGACGTTCCACGGCGCGGGCAGCACGGAGTCCGTGCTGCCGTCCGCCCTGCGGCGGACCAGGGCGCGGCGGCCCGCCTCGGCAGGGCGCGGCTCCGTCCACCACACCTCGTCGCCGACCGTGCCGACGAACTCCGGGCGGCCGTCGTGCGACGCGGCCAGCCGTGCGTCGATCGGCGACGGCCACGTCCCGTAGGCCCCTGTGGACACCATGATCAATCTCCCCCCGTGCGGGTCAGGCCGTACGCAGATAGTGGTCGAGTACGCGGACGCCGAAGTGCAGCGCCTCGACAGGGACGCGTTCGTCCACGCCGTGGAAGAGCGCCTGGTAGTCGAAGCCGGCCGGGAGCTTCAGCGGCGAGAAGCCGTAACCCGTGATGCCGAGCCGGGAGAACTGCTTGGCGTCCGTGCCACCCGACATGCAGTACGGCACGACATGGCCGTCCGGGTCGAAGCGCTCGACGGCGGCACGCAGTTTCGCGTACGTCGGCGAGTCGACCGGGGCCTGCAGGGGGACCTCGCGGTGGTGGAACTCCCACTCGACATCGGGTCCGGTCAGCCGGTCGAGGGTGGCATGGAACTCGTCCTCGCCACCGGGCACCATCCGGCCGTCGACATACGCCGTGGCGTGGCCCGGGATCACGTTGACCTTGTAACCGGCGTCCAGCATCGTCGGGTTGGCGCTGTTCCTGACGGTCGCTTCGACCAGTGCGGCGGCCGGACCGAGCTTGCCGAGGAGTTCGTCGACGTCGAAACCGGGGGCGTCGACGTCGACATGGATACCGTGCAGCGCGGCGATCTCGGTGAGGGCGGCACGCACCGTCGGGGTGAGCCGCACCGGCCATACGTGCGCGCCGATCCGGGCGACGGCGGCGGAGAGCGCGGTGACCGCGTTCGCCTTGTTGACCTTGGAGCCGTGGCCCGCCTTGCCGTGCGCGGTGAGCTTCAGCCATCCGGTACCGCGTTCGCCCGCGGCGATCGGGTAGAGCTGCATCCCCGGTCCGGCGTGGAAGGTGAAGGCACCGGACTCGCTGATGCCCTCGGTGCACCCTTCGAAGAGATCGGCGTGCTGGTCGGCGAGAAAACCGGAGCCGTCGGCCGCGCTGGCCTCCTCGTCGGCGGTGTACGCGATGACGATGTCGCGGCGGGGGCGGATGCCGGCCCGCGCCCAGGACCGGACGACGGCGAGGATCATCGCGTCCATGTTCTTCATGTCGACGGCGCCACGGCCCCAGACGACCCCGTCGCGGACCTCTCCGGAGAACGGGTGCACGGTCCAGTCGTCGGCCTCGGCGGGCACGACGTCCAGATGTCCGTGAACGAGAAGCGCGTCGGCGGACGGGTCCGTGCCCTCGATCCTGGCGACCACGTTCGTGCGGCCCGGCGTGCGTTCCAGCAGCGTGGGCGTCAGTCCGGCGGCGGCGAGCCGTTCGGCGACGTACTCGGCGGCCGGGCGCTCCCTGCATTCGCCGTCGCCACGGTTCGTCGTGTCGATCCGGATCAGTTCGGAGGTGAACGTCACCGATTCGTCGAGCGCCAGATCGTCGACGGAGTCCTGGGGGGTGGTGGCCTCAGCCATACTGCTCCTCCACGGCCGACGACACGATCGTCGTCACGGCCTTGAACGTGCGAATGCCTTCGTACATCGTCGTGCTGGTGTAGGCGACACGTCGTTCGCCGCTGGGCGCCACGCCGGGAACGACGGTCGCGGCCGCCGCCAGATGCTCGGCGTCGAACTCCAGCTCCACGGTGAACGAACCGCCCCGCGCCGGTTCGCGACGCACCGCGAGCGCGGTCGCCTCCTTGGCCGCCGCACGGATGTCCGCGGCGGTACGGGTCGGGGTGCGGCACACCGCCGCGTACCGCGACACGTAGTCCTTCACCGCGACCTTGCGGGCCTCGGGGGCGTATCCGTCCGCGTCCACGCAGGTCAGGTCGTCGCCGGTGACGAGGACGACGGGCACACCGTACTCGGCGGCGACATGGGCGTTGAGCAGCCCCTCGCTGGCGCGGACACCGTTCAGCCAGACACCGGTGATCGAGTTGGCGAGGTAGGTGTGGGCGAGCACGCCCTCCGTACCGGCACCGGTGTGGTAGCCGATGAACGCGACCGCGTCGACGTCACCGTGCTGGATGCCCTCCACCATGCTGAGGGACTTGTGCCTGCCGGTGAGCATCTGGATCCGGTCGTCGAGCTGCTCCAGCAGCAGGTTGCGCATGGACCAGTGGGCCTCGTTGACGAGCACCTCGTCGGCGCCCCCGTCGTAGAAGCCGAGAGCCGCCGCGTTCACATCGGAGGTGAACATCGAGCGGCAGCGCTCCCACTGCGGGGTGCCGGGCAGCACGTCGGCAGGCCAGGTCACCCCCGTGGCCCCCTCCATGTCCGCGCTGATGAGGATCTTCACGATGTACCAGTCCTCCCACAGGTCAGAATTCTGTGCAATCTTCCTGCCGCCACACCGTACGCGGCGACAGAGCCCCAGGCCAGCGGCGTTTTCGGCTCCAGAGGTCCAGTCCTTTGCCGGGCTGCTCATGGTCCCTGCCCGCGGGCCGTGCAGAACTCGGCCGGGGCCGGGGTCCGGTCAGCGTGTGGGTTCGCGCCGCTTGCGGGCGGCCCCGATCAGTCCGCAGCCCGTCAGCACGGTCACGCCCGCGAGACCACCGAGTCCCACGAGGGCCAGGGTGCCGACACTGCCCGTCGCGGCCATCGCCGGCTGTGCGGGTGGCGCGTCGGCGGCGGCCTGGCGGATGAGTGCGGTGATGGCCACCGCGTTCGGCACCGGGGCGAGGCGGGAGCCGGCGGTCGTGACGGCGGAGACCCCGGGGAGGTTCGAGGCCAAGGTCTCGTGGGGCCTGGCGGTCTGCACGTAGAGGTCGGACACCCCCGTGCCACCGTTGTTCCGGAGCGGTCCGGCCCGCAGGGCCGAGCCGGGTCCGCCGCCCAAAAGCCCGCCACGCAGGACGTCGGGGGCCGGGCCCTTGTCCGGAGTGAGCGGGGAGACGTACACCAGCGACTTCACCTGGGGGTTCCCGGCGGCGGCGGTTCTGATCGCGGCACCGGCGTAGGAGTGGCCGACCAGCACGATCGGCCCCTGGATGCTCTTGAGGAAGTCGGCTATGTACAGGGAGTCCCGCGCCAGTCCGCGGAGCGGATCGGCCGGCGCGAGAGCGCCGTATCCGTCGTGCTGCAGGCATTCGGTGACACCGTCCCAGCCGGAGGCGTCGGCGCACGCGCCCTGCACCAGCACCACGGTCGGCTTGGTACCGACGTCGGCTGCGGCCGTTCCGGCTGCTGCGGCGAGGACCGTCGTGGTGAGCACGGCGATTGCCCGCCCGCGGCGCGAACACAGCGAGAACATCGAACGTATCCACCGGTTCCGGGGGGCGAGGACGGGTGACACTGTCATGCGGATCTCTCTTCGGAAGGAGGGACGACGCACCCAGCGTTTCCGGGGCCGGCCGGTGTGGCGCGGTCCGGAAAGCAGCGGAGTGACGTCGGCCCACCGTCCGGGTGAAGACGGCACCCGATCGCATGCCGACGGGGAGATCGGGGCATCCCTGCGGGCCGCCCGGCCGGCTGCGCCCCACGACGACGCAGCCGTTCCCGACGCGAGGGGCTTCAGGCGGTCTTCAGAAGGTCCTCGATCCGGGCCAGTTCCACGTCGCTGAACTCCAGGTTCCGTACCGCGTCGACGCTGTTCTCCAGCTGGGCGACACTGCTCGCCCCGACCACGGCGGACGTGACCCGTCCACCTCGCAGCACCCAGGCCAGCGCCAGCTGCGCCAGGGACTGCCCGCGCTCCGAGGCGATCGCGTCGAGCGCACGCAGGCGGCTGATCAGTTCGGGGGTGACCGCCTCGGGTGTCAGGAAGGGGCTGCTGCCCGCCGCGCGCGACCCCTCCGGGATCCCCTGCAGATATCGGTCGGAGAGGATGCCCTGTTCCAGGGGCGAGTAGGCGATGGAACCGACGCCCAGTTCGTCCAGCGCGGTGAGCAGTCCGTCCTCGGGCCGGCGGTCCAGCATCGAGTAGCGCGGCTGGTGGATGAGCAGCGGGGTGCCGAGGTCCTTGAGGATCCGGGCCGCCTCCCGGGTCTGCTCCGGCGAGTAGTTGGAGAGGCCGACGTAGAGCGCCTTGCCCTGCCGGACCGCCGAGTCCAGCGCCCCCATCGTCTCCTCGAGAGGGGTGTCGGGGTCGGGCCGGTGGGAGTAGAAGATGTCGACGTAGTCGAGGCCGAGCCGGGTGAGGCTGCGGTCGAGGGAGGCGAGCACCGACTTGCGGGACCCCCACTCGCCGTACGGCCCGTCCCACATGAGGTAGCCCGCCTTGGTGGAAATGACGATCTCGTCCCGGAGCCGGGCGAAGTCCGTGCTCAGGGCGCGTCCCATCGCGCTCTCGGCGGCGCCGGGCGGCGGGCCGTAGTTGTTGGCGAGATCGAAGTGGGTGATACCGAGGTCGAACGCCCTGCGGAGGATCTGCCCCTGGGTCTCCGGGGTCCGGTCGCTGCCGAAGTTGTGCCAGAGGCCGAGCGAGAGCGCGGGGAGCAGCAGGCCGCTGCGTCCGGTGCGGCGGTACGGCATGGCCTGGTAGCGGTCGGGCGACGGGAGGTACATGCGGGTCTCCACGGGGAGGAAGGGGGTGCGGCGATGCGCGGGGCTCCAGCCTTCCCGACAACGATCCAGCAGTCCAACAGAAGATTCAGGTTGGATTTATCGTCTATGTTTCTCAATCATGGAGCTGCGCCAGCTGGAACATTTCATCGCCGTCGCCGAGGAACAGCACTTCACGCGCGCCGCCGAGCGCGTCGCCGTGTCCCAGTCCGGGCTGTCGGCCTCCATCCGCTCCTTGGAGCAGGAGTTGAAGACCCCGCTGTTCAGCCGGACCACCCGCACCGTGCGGCTGACCGAGGCGGGCCGCGCACTGCTGGTGGAGGCGGAGCGCACGCTGGCGGGAGCACGGGCGGCGAAGGACGCCGTCGACGCGGTACGGGGACTGCTGCGCGGCACACTGACGGTGGGCGTCGAGCAGTGTGTGGCCGGGGTACAGGTTCCGCGGCTGCTCGCGGCGTTTCACCACAAGCATCCGCAGATGGAGATCCGGCTCCGTCAGGAGGGCACATCGAGCCTGGTGGACGGGGTGGCGGGCGGCCGGCTCGACGTCGCGTTCGCCTCGACGGTCAGCGCCGGGGAGTGGCGTGGCGGCCTCGTGCCGCTGGCGCGGGAGCGGATGGTGCTGCTCTGCGCCCCCGGTCACCGGTTCGCACCGTCGGTCCGTGTCGCGTGGGACGAGCTTCCCGGCGAGTCGTTCATCGACTTCCATCCGGACTGGGGTCCGCGGCGCGCCGCCGACGAGGCGTTCGCCGCCGCGCGGGTGCGCCGCACGGTGGGCCTCGAGGTGAACGACGTGCACACCTTGCTGGAACTGGTGCACGAGGGGCTGGGGATCGCGGTGGTGCCGCACCACTTCTCCCGGAAGCCGGAGGCCCGGGGGCTGGTCGCCGTGGAGCTGGACGGGGCGGCCCAGCCGTTCTACGAGAGTGTCGTGGTCCTTCCGGCCGCCGGGGCGATGAGCCCCGGCGCGCGGTCGCTGATGGCCCTGGTGCGCAGCGACGTGCACGACGGCGCCGTGCGCTGACCGCGACGGGTCACCCGCCCAGCGCCGTCGCGAAGGCTCCCGGCTTCTGCTCGACTCCGCTGCATGTGTCGCTCGCCGTCGAGGTGTCCTCGCCGGCGGCGCACTCCCGGTCGCGGAAGGTGGCCCACATGGAGAGCGCGCCGACGCCTGTCCGTCGGGCGAAGGCGCGCAGCGAGGCCGCGTCGGCGAGGGTGAACGTCTCCCCGGCCATGTCGTTGACACCGAGCATCACCGTGATGTGCAGCGCCTTCCAGGCCGCGGTGTCCGACAGGCCGAGTACGTCGGTGAGCTGGTCGTGGGTGGCCTCGGCGGCCTGCTGCGCATAGTCGCTCATGTCGCCGTCGTGGGACGTGCTGTAGTTCATGGCCATGATGTTCACCGCGGAGAGGTCGACCTTCTGCTCGGCGGCGTCGTCGAGGAGGTCCGTACCGGTGGACTCCAGGCCGTCCGGCATCACGGGCAGGGTGTACGTGACGTCGAGGTGCCGCTTCTTCTGGAGCAGGCGGAGCGCCTTGTCGCGGAGCGTGATGGACGCCCGGTCGGTGAGTGCGTCGCCCTCGATGTCGAAGTCGGCCTTGGTGGCGCCCACGGCGTCGAGCACCCCGGCGTAGGCGTCGGCCAGTTCCTCGGCGCTGTCGCAGGCGAGTGCCAGCTCGGTTCCCGCGGCCCCGCCGAACGAGACCCGGATGTCCGCGCCGGTCGCGGTGAGTGCGGCGACGCGTGAGGTCACCGCGGTACTGGTGGGCTCGGCGGTGCCGCCCCAGAGCGGGGTGCAGGCGTCGTCGGCGACGACGAAGGCGAGGTTGTACGTGTCGGGCGAACCGGCGGAGTCGGTACCGGCCGCGGTCGTGGCGCTGACGTACGGGGTGTAGGCGGTCGTGGCGACGGAGGCCGTGGGGCCGCCGGAGCGGGAGCGGGAGTCTCCGCCCTGCTCCGCCGCAGCGCCCGTCGTGCACGCCGAGCAGGCGAGCCCGAGTGCGACGAGTCCGGCGACGGCGGCGGTCACCCGCCTCGCGCGGCCCCCCGGAGAGCGCCCCGGTGACATACGCATGAAGTGTGCACCTGCTCTCGTGAGAATTGTTCCGGAACAGCAACAGCGAAGAAAGCTGAACACCGAAAACCTCTCACACATCACCATGTGTCCGAATCCGGAGAATTTTCTCCCGAGTCCGCCGAGACACTTCATGGAATTGCCCATTCGGCCACCGGCAAAGTCCATATGACGATGCGTCATGCAGGTCGGAAGCCACGTGGAGAGCCGTCATGTTCTCAGTCCGCCCACAGGCTTCCCCCGTTCTCACAGCGTTCGGCCAGGAACGGCTCAGACTTCGCACAAAGCAGTTCGTCAGCATGCGCACATGCATTCCGACACCGCCATCGAGAAGAATCCGACCGGACACGGCCGGCGCAGACACGCCGGTGGACGCAGGCCCCGGACCGGCGCCGAAGCGCAGGAAGGTCCCGTCTTCGTGGACAGTTCCGGACGCCGGGCCCGGCTGCTCCGCCGCGCGGGCGTCGCTCTGGGCATCGCCTGCGTCGGTTACGCGGCTGTGCTGGGGCTCGCCTTCATGGGCGGCATCTCCATGTCGCCCTCGGATCTGCTTCCCTTCGACGGCGCCCCTTCCGCCCAGGGTGGCCCGCAGGGGATCACGCCGCCGGGAGTGACCGGCGCATCCCCGAGCGGCCCTCCCGCCGACGGGGCGGGCCCGTCTCCCTCGGCGTCCGTATCCGTGTCCCTGTCCGCGACCGCGGCGACCGGCTGATCCTCGATGAACCGGAATCAGCTGCGACCCCAGGGACGCCACGCCACACCGAGCCGGATCGGACGGGTCCGCCGCCAGGCCGTTCCCGGACCGCGGGCGATCATCGCCCTGCTGCTCCTGCTCGGTCTCGTCTCCACGATGCTGCTCGACGGCTATCTGCGGGCCGAGGTCGGAAACGACCAGCGTGTCCGCTCCGAGGCGAGCGCGAGCAAGGTGCCGGACAGCGTCCTCGACGGCGGCCCGTTCCTCAGCTTCGAGGGCGGCACGGCGCGGACCCGGTCCGTGCCGGACAAGACGATCGTGCTCACCTTCGACGACGGCCCGGACCCCGAGTGGACGGAGCAGGTGCTCGACATCCTGGACGACAACGACGTGCCCGGCACGTTCTTCCTGGTCGGCTCGATGATCTCGCGCTATCCGGACGTGGTGCGCCGGATGGTCGACGACGGCAACGAGGTGGGCGTCCACACCTTCACCCATGTCGATCTCTCGTACCGGAGCGCGGCCCGCGTCACACGGGAGATCGCACAGACCCAGCTCGCCCTGGCCGGCGCCGCGGGCATCACGACGACCCTGTTCCGCGCCCCGTACTCGTCGACGAACGACGCGATCGACAACTACAGCTGGCCCGTCTACAAGAAGCTCGGCGCGATGGGCTACACCAGCGTCTTCATCGACACGGACAGCGAGGACTGGCAGCAGCCGGGCGTGTCCAAGATCGTCAAGTGGGCCACGCCGAAGGCCGGGAAGGGTGCCTCGGTGCTCTTCCACGACGCGGGCGGCAACCGCACCCAGACGCTCGAAGCGCTGCCCCGGTACATCAAGACGATGAAGTCGAAGGGCTACACCTTCACCACGGTCAGCGGCGCTCAGCAACAGGCACAGGGGCAGCAGGCACAGCAGCAGGCACAGGCACCCCAGGGCGCCCCCGGAGCCCTGGGCAACGCCCGGCAGAGGAACCCCGAGCAGGCCGCGCACCGCACGGCCGACACCGCCACGCTCTGGGAGGGCCGCGCCCTCCTCGGTGCGGTGGCCGTCGCGGAGTGGACCGTGCCCGGTCTGGCCGCCGTGCTGGCGGTCGTGGGCGTCGCCGTACTGGGCAGGTTCGCGATGATGCTCGTCCTCGCCCGGCGCCACCACCGGCTACGCAACGGACGGAGATTCGTCTGGGGCCCCGAGATCACCGAGCCGGTCAGCGTGATCGTCCCCGCATACAACGAGAAGGAGTGCATCGCCAACACCCTCAACTCGCTGGCCGCCAGCACCCATCCCATCGAGATCGTGGTCGTCGACGACGGTTCGACCGACGGCACCGCCGAGATCGCCGAGTCCCTGGGACTGCCGAACGTGCGGGTGATCCGCCAGGCGAACGCGGGCAAGCCCGCCGCGCTCAACAACGGTGTGCGGCATGCGCGTCACGACATCGTGGTGATGATGGACGGCGACACCGTCTTCGAACCCGACACCGTGCAAAGGCTCGTGCAGCCGTTCGGCGACCCGGAGGTCGGCGCGGTCGCCGGGAATGCCAAGGTCGGCAACCGCACCACCGTGATCGGCGCCTGGCAGCACATCGAGTACGTGATGGGCTTCAACCTCGACCGCCGGATGTACGACCTGCTGCGCTGCATGCCCACCATCCCGGGTGCGATCGGGGCGTTCCGCCGCGAGGCGGTGCTCGGAGTCGGGGGAATGAGCGAGGACACGCTCGCCGAGGACACCGACATCACGATCGCACTGCACCGCGCCGGATGGCGGGTCGTCTACGCCGAGCACGCGCGTGCCTGGACCGAGGCGCCGGCCTCACTGGGGCAACTGTGGCGGCAGCGCTACCGCTGGAGCTACGGCACGATGCAGGCGCTCTGGAAGCACCGCAGATCGGTCATCGACCGGGGGCCGTCCGGCCGCTTCGGCCGGGTCGGCATGCCGCTGGTGGTCCTGTTCCAGATCGTCACACCCGTCTTCGCGCCACTCATCGACGTGTTCACGGTCTACGCGTTGATCTTTGTGGACTTCCGGGCGTCGCTGCTCGCCTGGCTGGCGGTGCTTCTCGTCCAACTGGTCTGTGCCGCCTACGCGTTCCGGCTCGACCGGGAACGGTACCGGTATCTGCTCATGCTGCCGCTGCAGCAGATCGCGTACCGGCAGCTGATGTATCTGGTGCTGATCCACTCGTGCGTCACTGCCGCGACCGGCGGCCGGCTGCGCTGGCAGAAGCTGAAGCGCACCGGCGAGGTCGGGACACCGGCCCCCGGCACGGGGGCGCGCTGATGGGGGGCGCACACCGCAGGGGTGGACCGCAGACCGCCGTCCGTACGGAGAAGGCCGCCGTCACGCCCGTGGCCGCAGCCGTCCCGAGGGACGGCCGCGACCGCTGGTTCGACGCGCTGCGGGCGTTCGCACTGGTCCGCGTCATCACCTACCACACCTTCGAGTGGCCCTGGCTGGGAGTGGTCTTCCCGTCCATGGGCGTGATGTTCGCACTCGCCGGATCGCTCATGGCGCGGTCGCTGGAGCGGCCCGCACTGCGTGTCGTCCGCAGCCGGCTGCGGAGACTGCTGATCCCGCTCTGGGCGTTCGCGCTGGTCCTCGGTACGGCGATGCTGCTGCACGGCTGGCTGCCGGGACCCGACGTCCTGTACTGGGTGCTGCCGGTGGGCGATCCCCCCGGCAGTGCGTGGGGCGAGCAGGCCTGGTCGGTGCTCTGGTACCTGCGGACGTATCTGTGGTTCGTGCTGCTGTCGCCGGTGCTGCTGCGCGCCTTCCGCCGGGCTCGGCTGCCCGTGCTCGCGCTGTCCCTGGTGCCCGTCGTCGTCCTGGAGACCGTGGGGGGTGTGCCGGACGGGCGCCTCGGCAGTACCCTCAGCGACCTGTCGGTCTTCCTGTTCTGCTGGCTGCTCGGCTTCGCCCACCGCGACGGCGTCCTCGACCGGATGCGCCCCGCACGCGTCGTCACGGTGGCACCGGCCCTTCTGGCGGCGGGCGCCTGGTGGGCCTTCCGCCACCGGGTCGACGGTTCCTACGATCTCGACGACATCCCGCTCGCCCAGGCCCTGTGGTCCGCGGGATTCGTCCTGCTGCTGCTCCGCTTCCGGCCCGACTTCGCCGGGCTCGCGCGTTGTCGCGTGGCCGACCGGATCGTGAAGGTCTTCAACGCCCGTGCCGTGACGATCTATCTGTGGCACGAGGTCGCGCTGATGGCGAGCGTTCCGCTGATCGATCTGATGTGGAACGTACCCGCGTTCGAACGGGATCTGCCGCTGGACAGCGCGTGGTGGCAGTTCGCGGTCGCCTGGGTGCTGATCGCGGCGGCCGTGGCCCTCTTCGGCTGGATCGAGGACATCGCGGCGAAGAGGCGGCCACGACTGCTGCCGTGACCCCCGGATCAGTCGGCTGCGAGGACGAACCAGCGGGCGGGCAGGTCGATGCGGGTGCCGTCGGGGAGGTACTCGGTCTGGGCGAGTGCCCTGTCGCCGGTGGCGAGCGTGGTGAGCCCCGCCGCCAGCAGCAGCTCCGGAACCTCCTCCTCGGTGGCACTCGCCGGCTTGAGCCCGTGCTCGAATACGCGCCGCAGTTTCGCGGGCGGTCCGCCCGGTGCCTGGGCGGCCTGCTGGAGCACGGTCTTGGAGGCGGGGGTCAGCTCGGTGACGAACGCCCGGCCCCGTTTCCCGATCAGCGTCGCCACGGCCGCGGCGACGGCGGGCCGGGCGGCCGGCTCGCTCTGGTGGATCACCGCCCGCATATAGACGTTGGTGTCGCCGATCCGCTCGTGCAGGGCCTGCACCGCATCACCGTCGACCAGGTTGAGCTGGGCGAACTCGGCGACGCCCGCACGGTCCGCGCGTCGTGCGTGCTCGATGGCCGCGTGCGAGAGGTCCACGCCGATCGCGCGCGCGAAGCAGGTGGCGAGGTAGCGGGTCTGGGTGCCATTGCCGCAGCCGAGGTCGACGACGGGCAGGGAGGCGTCGGCGTACGGGAGCAGCAGCTCGCTGTCGCGTACGGAGGTCAGCTCGGGTTCCGAGTCCCAGATCGCCTCGCCGGGTGTGTCGGAGGTGGCCGACCAGAACCCCTCCCACGCCTCGCGGTAGCTCTGTGACACGTCCATACGCACTCCCGAGTCCGTTGCCTGCACGGCTGTTTGCTCAGGTACGGACTACCGTCCCCACGGGTGCAGGGGCAAGGGTGTGTACCTCGTCCGCCGGTCTGGGCGACGTCTTTCACCTGGTGTTCGACCGGGCGTGCGGGAAGCGGCTGAGCGCCTGTTCGAACCAGACGGTCTTGCCGCGTGCCGTGGTGCTCGTCCCCCACTCGCGGGCGAGACTGCTCACCACCAGCAGTCCGCGGCCGGACTCGTCGTGGGCGGAGGCGTTGAGGAGCGCGGCGGGGGCCGGTTCGTCGTCGCTGACCTCACAGAGCAGGGCACCGGTCCGGACGAGGCGCAGCCCGATGTGGTGGGTGCGCCCGTGTTTCACGGCGTTGGTGACGAGTTCGCTGACCATCAGTTCGGCGGACTCGACCGCGTCCGGCAGCTCCCAGTCGAGCAGCCGGCCGCGGACCAGCCGCCGGGCGCGGGCCACTTCGCGCGGGTCCAGGGCGAGTTGCCATTCGGCGACGTCCCCGTCCGCAATGCCGTTCAGCCGGGCCATCAGCAGGGCCACGTCGTCCTTGCGGCCGTCCTTCGGGTTCAGGGCGCGGATGATCGCGTCGCAGGCGTCGTCCATGGACGCGGCGGGGTGCGCGGCGGAGGCGCAGAGTGCGGCGAGACCGGCGCCGATGTCCTGACCGCGCACCTCGACCAGGCCGTCGGTGCAGAGCACCAGCCGGTCGCCGGGTCGCACCCGCACGGTCGCGGTCTCGAAGGCGACACCTCCGACACCGATGGGCGCACCCGTGGGCAGGTCGAGGAGTTCGGCCCGGCCGTCCTCGGCTCGGACCAGCACGGGTGGGATGTGCCCGGCGTTGGCGATCTGGAGCTCGGAGCGGATCGGGTCGTAGACCGTGTAGAGGCAGGTCGCCAGATACCGCTCGCCGAGCCGCTGGGCCAGGTCGTCGAGGTTGCGCAGGAGCTGGGCGGGCGGCATCTCCATGGTGGCCATGGTCAGTACCGCGGTGCGCAACTGGCCCATCATCGCGGCCGAGTTCAGGCCGTGTCCCATGACGTCGCCGACGACGAGCGCGGTGCGGGATCCGGGCAGTTTCACCGAGTCGAACCAGTCGCCGCCGATCCGGCCGAGCCGGGCACCGGGCAGATAGCGGGTGGCGATGTCGCAGCCCGCCATGCGCGGTTCGACCTGGGGCAGCATGCTGTCCTGGAGGGTGTCGGCGACATTCTCCTGGTGCGTGTACATGCGGGCGTTGTCGAGCACGAGCCCGGCCCGGGCGGCGAGTTCGGCGCCCGTGGTGCGGTCCATGTCGTCGAAGGGCTCGCGGCCGGGGCGGCGCATCAGGACCATGAAGCCGAGCACCACGTCGCGGGCCTTGAGCGGCACGATCAGCAGGGACCGGTGGGTGATCAGCGGGCGCAGATCGCGCTTCTCGAACTCGCCGGAGATCCGGTTGCTCAGCTCCTCGCTGACGTACGGAATGAGGACGGGCTCGCCGGTGACCATGCACTGGAAGAACGGCGTGTGCTCGGGGAAGGCGATGGATTCGCCGACCGGGACGGTGTCGTCCCAGCGGCCGGGTTCGTCGTTGTGCTCGACCCAGACCCGGTGCCAGACGGTGGTGACGTCGGGCGGCCCGTCCGGAAAGCCCTCACCGGCGAGGACCGCGGCGCGCAGATGCGTGCCGGCGAAGTCGGTGAAGCGGGGGACGGCGGCGCTGGTGACCTCACGGATGGTGCGTTCGAGATCGAGGGAGGTGCCGATGCGGCCGCTGACCTCGTTGAGGAACTCCAGCCGTTCGCGGACCGCACCGTATTCGAGGTCGAGTTCGGGGCGGGGCACGGACCGGGGCGCGGGCGACCCGTCGTGGGCGGCCTCCGGATCCTCGGCCGGGCGGCTCGGGGCGCGGCGGGGCACACCCCAGTCGGGGGTGACCGGGACCCGCTCACGCTGACTGAACTCCAGAATCGGGTAACCGAGTTCGAGAACCTGCGAGACGATCCGGGTGGCCTGATGGACGCTCATGTTCGGCAGGATCTCGGGGAGCCGGCCGGCCAGTTCCCGGGAGCCGGGGAAGTCGGTGTGGAGGGCGAAGCCGGGCGCGATCGTCTCGCTGTCCCGGCCGCCGCCGTCGCCCAACTGCCCGCCGTCCGCGGCGAGGACGAGGAGCCGTTCGGTGCCGGGCCCGACCAGCGGGTAGGCCCACCACAACACGTCGATCCGTCCGCGCTGCGACTCGTCGACCCGGGCGCGTCCCGCCGCCGGATAGGCGGTGCTCCCGCTGAGCGAGCCGCCGAGCCCGTGGCCGGGGCCGGCGTACGCACCGTCGCCATGACCCGGCCCGGGGTACGCACCGCCGCCGTCGCCGGGTCCGGTGTACGCACCGTCGCGCCACGGCTCCCCGTCACCCCTCAACGCACCGGAAACTGGAAGGAGTTCACCGGCCGGGCAGCCGATGGCTTCCTCCCTGGCGACACCGAAGAGCCGTCCGGCCCCACTCGACCAGTGCGACACGAGTCCGGCCGTGTCGACGACGACCACGGCGAGCGGCACACGTCCCGTTGCGGCGTCCCGGGGCTGCGGTGCCCTCTGCGGCGGTACACCAAGGTCCATGGCTGGAAGGCTCCTTCCCTACCGCAAGGCTCTGCGGCATGTGACTCCACGGTACGACTCCGTGTCCGGCGCCCGCCGGTCATCGGCGGAATCGCCTCCCGGGGTGGTGCGCCCCGCGCGCGCCGCCGCGCAGGACCGGGCCGGCTGCCGCGGGAGGCGGCCTGCGGCCGCGCGCCCCGGCCGTCAGTCCTCGTGCCCGAGCTGGAGGTCGCGTTCGGTGCGCCCGCCGCCGGCGACCTGGAGGACGGTCGCCACCGGCGGGTACCCGGCTGCGATCACCGTGTACTCGCCGGACGACAGGTCCACGAAGCGGAACGCCCCGTCGGGCCCGGTGGTCAGGGTGTCGACGACATTGCCCGCCGCGTCGAGGAGCGTCACCCGGGCGTCCTCGACGGGCCGGCCGCCGCTCGCCCGCACGATGCCGCGAAGCACCGCCCCGCCCGCCAGTTCGATGTCCTGCCGGGTCTCCCTGGCCGCCTGCACGCTGACCGGCAGCGCGGCGGGCCGGAAGGCGGGGGCGCTGGCGGCGAGGGTGTACTCCCCTGCCACCAGCTCCGAGATCACATAGCCGCCTTCACGGCTGCTGCGGGTGGACGCGACGACCTCTCCGCGGACATCGGTGAGGGTGACGGCGGCGTCCCGCACCGGGATTCCGTCGGCCGTGACGACCGCCCCGGCCAGTCGGCCCGCACCGCCGAGCACCACATCGAGCTCGACCGGCCGTTCGCCGACGGTGACGCTGACGGCCTGAGGCTGATGCCCGCCGGCCGCCGCGATCAGGACGTAACTGCCGGAGCCCGGCACGCTCAGCGCGTACCGCCCGTCGTCACCGCTCGCACCCCGCCCGACCTGCTGTCCCTGGACGTCGATCAGGGTGAGAGCGGCGCGCGGGACCTTCGTGCCGTCGGGGTGCTGGACGCTGCCGCACACGGGCACGCCCGAGAGGTGGACGTGCGGCGCGGTGGCGGTGATGCGGGCGGCGGGGATCGAGGCGGACTCGGCGGCTGTTTCGGGGCTGTGGTGGGACACCAGCGGTTTCTCCTTGAGGAAGCAGGCGATGACGAGGCCGAGCACGAGCACCGGCACGAGGTAGAGGAAGATCCGTGGCATCGCGTCGGCGTACGCCTGGATGTAGCTGTCGCGGAGCGCGGGCTCCATCGCGTGGACCAGCTGCGGAGTGATCGACTCGGGGTCGGGGAGGTCGGCGCCGGACGGCAGGCGGACGGCCAGGGCATCCGCGAGGCGGCCCGCGAAGAGCGTCCCGAACACGGCGGCGCCGACGCTGCCGCCGATCTGCCGGAAGTAGTTGTTCGCGCTGGTGGCGGTGCCGAGGTCGGCGGGCGGGACGGAGTTCTGCACGGCGAGGACGAGCACCGGCATGATCAGGCCGATCCCGATGCCCAGCACGGCCTGCGCCACGCTGTATTCGAGGCGTGGGGTGTCGGTCTCGAGGCGGGAGAGCAGCCACATGCCGACCACCGAGATCGCGCTGCCGAGGATCGGGTAGACGCGGTAGTGGCCGGTACGGGAGATCAACTGGCCGGAGGCGACGGACGCGCCGACGATGCCGCCCATCATCGGGAGCATCAGGAGCCCCGATTCGGTGGCGGTGGCGCCGTCGACCATCTGCAGAAACGTCGGCAGATAGCTGGCGGCGCCGAACAGGGCGACGCCGACGACCGCGCCGACCAGCGCGGTGACATTGAAGATCGAGTCGCGGAACAGCCGCAGCGGGATGACGGGTTCGGGTGCGTGGTGCTCGACCACGAGGAAGAGCAGTGTCGTTCCGGCAGCCCCGGCGGCCAGCCCCAGGATGGTGCGCGAGCCCCACGCGTACTCCGTACCGCCCCAGCTGGTCAGCAGCACCAGGCAGGTGGAGGCGGCGGCCAGCAGCAGTGCGCCGAGCACGTCGAGGCGGGGCCGGACGGTGGGTTTGGGGAGCTTCAGCACGACGGTGATGACGGCGAGGGTGATCAGGCCGAACGGGACGTTGATGTAGAAGCACCAGCGCCAGGAGGCGTGGTCGGTGAAGAAGCCGCCGAGGAGCGGTCCGGCGACGGACGCCAGGCCGAAGGCGGCGCCGATCAGTCCCATGAACCGGCCGCGTTCGCGGGGCGGTACGACGTCCGCGATGATCGCCTGGACCCCGATCATCAGGCCGCCGCCGCCGACACCCTGGACGGCGCGGAAGGCGATCAGCTCGTCCATGGTGCGTGACCAGCCGGCCAGCGCGGAGCCGGTGACGAAGACGACGATCGCGAACTGGAAGACGCCCTTGCGGCCGAAGAGATCGCCGAGTTTGCCGTAGATCGGCAGCCCGATGGTGGAGGCCAGGAGATAAGCGGTGACCGCCCATGACATCTTCTCCAGGCCGTGCAGTTCCCCGACGATCTTCGGCAGCGCGGTGGCGACGATCATCTGGTCGAGCGCCGCGAGCAGCAGGGTGAGCATCAGCCCGAGGAAGACCAGCCGGATACGGCGGGGGCCGATCTCCTGTTCGGCCGGATCCTGCGAGGTCGGGACGGACGGTGGCGAGGACGGGAGCACGGACTCGATGCCGGGCGGGGCGGCCGTCTGCGCACCGGTGTCTCCCGCACCGTCCGGCTCGTCCTTCACCAGAGTGATCCCGCCGCCCACCACGTGCCGCTCCCCTCGTCGCATCTGCGCCGCCCATTTCTCGCATTGCGCGACAAGGGAGGCAAACGCGACGAGGGGGCGCTGACGGCGCACTTGGGGGCTTATCCCCCGGTGGGAGCCACTACGGCGCGCAACTGACGGCCTGGGAAAACCACCCGAACCGGTGAGTCCGGTACGGGGCGCCCGGTGCTACTTCTCGACCTCGGTCGCGAGGTTCTGCAGCAGCTCGTCGTAGATGCGGCCAAGCCCCTTGGGCGCAAAGGTCTTCTCGAAGAACCCGCCGATGCCGCCCGCGCCGTTCCAGACGGTCGAGACGACAGCCTTGGACCTGCCCTCGCCCGCCGGCGTGACGGTCCAGGTGGTGACCATCGACGAGTTGCGGTCCTTCTCGACGAGCTGCCCGTCGGTGGGCTCGCTGACCTCCAGCAGGCAGTCGCGGACGCGCTTGCTGGTGGCCTGGAGCTTCCAGTGGACGACGGTGCCCTCGCCGTCGCCGCCCTCGCGCACCTCGTACTCGCTGAAGTGGCCGGGGAGCACCTTGCCCCGGACCTCCTTGTAGTCGGCAAGCGCGTCGAACACCGCCTCCGCGTCCGCGTCGATGATCCGCTCTGTCGTGGCCTCGACCTGCGCCATGGCTGTTCCTCCACCACTCGGTTGTTCGGGGTGTGCTGAGCCAATCACTTCGGGCACTCCGCTCAAAATCCGGACCGGGGACGAAGGGGAGAAAGCGATCAAGGGAACAAGTGTTCTATTCTGTCGCCAGTGCTACCGAGGAGGCGTCCATGCGCTGGGAGAATCTGGTCGAGAACACCCGGGGGGCCGGAACCGGCGCGCTGTTCGCCGCCGACGCGGTGACCACGCGCACCTTCGACACACCCGAGTTCCGGGGGATCACCTTCCATGAGATCCGGGCCCGCTCGATCGTCAACCGGGTGCCCGGCGCATCGCGGATGCCGTTCGAGTGGACCGTGAACCCGTACCGGGGCTGCACGCACGCCTGCGTCTACTGCTTCGCCCGCAAGACCCACAGCTATCTGGACCTCGACACCGGGCTCGGCTTCGACTCGCAGATCGTCGTCAAGATCAACGCTCCCGAGCTGCTCCGCCGCCACCTCGCCTCCGGCCGGTGGCACGGCGCGCACATCGCGATGGGCACCAATGTCGACTGCTACCAGCGCGCCGAGGGCCGCTACCGGTTGATGCCCGGCATCATCGAGGCGCTCCGCGACCACGCGAACCCCTTCTCGATCCTCACCAAGGGCACGATCGTCCTGCGCGACCTCGAGCTGCTGCGGCAGGCCGCGGAGGTCACCGAGGTCGGCATCTCCGTCTCGGTCGGCTTCGTCGACGCCGAGCTGTGGCGCACGGTCGAACCCGGAACCCCCTCCCCCGAGCGCCGCCTCGACGTCGTGCGGACGCTGAGCGAGAACGGCATCGACTGCGGTGTCCTGATGGCGCCCGTCATCCCGTTCCTCGGCGACCGCCCGGAGCAACTGCGCGCCACGGTCCGTGCGATCGCCGAGGCCGGGGCGACCTCGGTGACCCCGCTCGTACTCCACCTGCGGCCCGGCGCCCGCGAGTGGTTCATGCAGTGGCTCGGCCGGCACCACCCCCAGCTGGTACGGCGGTACGAGCGGATGTACGCGGACGGGTCTTATGCACCCACCTGGTACCAGCGGGCCATCACCCGCCGGGTGCACGAGTTTGCGGCCGAGTACGGGATCGGTCCGGCGCGCCGGGGCGAGGCCCGCCGGATCCCCGCACAGCAGGAGCTGCAGGCGCCGGCGGACGGCTCCGGCCCCACCCAGCTGAGCCTGCTCTGAGACGACGGTTCGACGCCAGGATCCGGGCGGGCCGTAGCAGCAGGTCCGGCATCGGGCCCGTGCGGACCGAGAGCGGGCAAATGGGTCAACTCTCCCCAGAACATGTCCCTCCGTCCCCGAATGTGGGGAGCATGCGGCGGGGGCTGTGCCACGCGCAGCCGCGTTCCCCCCACCACGGGAGGCCATATGACGAACCGTTCAGGAATTCTGTTCGCCGTCGGTGCGACGCTCGCCGGTCTGGTGACCGTCGCACCGTCCCCGACGACCGCCGAAGCGGCTGCGCCACCTGCCGCGCCGCTCCACTGGACCGGCTGCGGCACCAAGAAGTACCCGAAGCTGCAGTGCTCAACCGTGCGCACGCCGCTCAATCATGACGACCCGTCGGGCAGGAGCATCACTCTCGCCCTGTCCCGGATCCCGCACACCGCGAAAACCTCCCAGGGCCCGCTCCTCGTCAACCCGGGCGGCCCCGGCGGCAGTGGGCTCACGATGGCCGGCTTCGTGGCGGGCACGCTGCCCGCGAAGGTCGCCGCGCAGTACGACGTGATCGGCTTCGACCCACGGGGAGTGGGGAAGAGCTCCCCGGCGCTGAACTGCGTACCGGAGTACTTCAAACCGATGCGCCCCGACTCGGTGCCGCTGGACCCCGAGGACGAGCAGGCCAACCGCGACCGTGCCGCGTCCTTCGCCGCGGCGTGCGGCAGCAAGTACCCCGATCTGCTGCCGTACATGGACACGGTCAGCGCCGCCAAGGACCTCGATGTGATCCGGCAGGCCCTCGGCTCCCAGCAGCTCAACTACTTCGGGTACTCGTACGGCACCTATCTGGGCGCGGTGTACGCCAAGCTGTACCCGGTGCGGGTGCGGCGCCTGGTACTCGACTCGAACGTCGACCCGGACGGGGTCTGGTACGACGACAACATCGGCCAGGACTACGCGTTCGACGCCCGCCAGAAGGCGTTCGCCGCCTGGGTCGCGAAGCACAGCTCGACGTACCGGCTCGGCAGCGACCCGGCGGAGGTCGAGGCCGCCTGGTACCGGATGCGCGAGGCGGTCAGGAAGAAGCCCGCGGGCGGAACGATCGGCGCGAGCGAGCTGGAGGACACGTTCCTGCCGGGTGGCTACTACAACGGGTACTGGCCGTACCTGGCGAACGCATTCGCCCGGTACGTGAACCACAAGGACCAGAACGCGCTCGTCGACGCGTACAAGAAGCTCGGCGCCGTCGACGCCGAGAAGGACAACGGCTATTCGGTCTACACCGCCGTGCAGTGCCGCGACGCTCCGTGGACGCGCGACTGGAACACGTGGCGCAACGACAGCTGGCGGGTGCACGCGAAGGCACCGTTCTTCGCCTGGAACAACGCCTGGTACAACGCGCCGTGCGTCTCCTGGCCGGTCGAGTCGCTCAACCCGGTACGGGTCTCCAACGAGGCGCTCCCGCCGGCGCTGCTCTTCCAGGCCACGGAGGACGCGGCCACACCGTACGAGGGCGGGGTGACCATGCACCGCAGGCTCGACGGCTCCAGCCTGGTCGTCGAGCAGGGCGGCGGCAATCACGGCATCACGCTGAGCGGCAACGCGTGCCTGGACGGGTACTTGGCGGACTACCTCGACAAGGGCACCGTCCCGCGCGGCGGCGGCAGCAGCTCCGACGCGGACGCGGTGTGCGCGAAGTCGCCCGACCCCGAGCCGGAGGCTGCCGGGGCGTCGGCGAAGTCGGCACGGAGCGCTGCGGCGGACCCCGCGGGCGCCACGCTGCACGGCATGCTCGGCTTCCGCCGCTGACGGGGTTCGCCGGCTCCCGGCCCGGAACCCCGGAACGGCTCCGGATCCGGTAACCCGGCCGCAGGCCTTCGGGGGGCGTACGCCACCATGGTCCGTATGACCATACGGACCACCTCCGCGTACGCCCCCGGCCTGTCCGTCCGGCCCATGACCGTCGACGACTGCGAGGCCGTCGCGACGGTCCGGGTGCGCGGCTGGCAGGCCGCCTACGCCGGACTGATGCCGCAGGCGCATCTGGACGCCATGGACATCGCCGAGGACGCGGAACGGCGGCGCGGATTCTTCGCCGAGGGCAACACCGTCGTGAACGTGGTGGCCGAGCGGTCGGGCCTGGGAGTGATCGGCTGGGCCTGCTACGGCCCGTACCGCGAGAACGGCAGGCGCCTGGCAGGGGGCGAGCTGTACGCGATCTATGTGCTGCCCGAGCACATCGGCACGGGGGCCGGACGCGCCCTGATGACGGAGATACTCACCCGCGCCACCGCGGACGGCTTCCCGGACCTGGCGCTCTGGGTCCTGGAGGAGAACGCCCCGGCGCGCCGTTTCTACGAACGCGCGGGCTTCCTCCCCGACGGCGCCGAGGAGCCTTTCGAGGTGGACGGCGTACTCGTGCCGGAGGTTCGGTACGTACGCACCCTCACGCCTTCCGTTCCCTCAGCCGGCTGAGGGCTTCCCGCGCCGCGCCGCCCAGCCGCGGGTGCGGCAGCGCCGCCTCCAGGAGCGGGCGGGCCTGTTGGTCCCCGAGCTGTCCGAGCCCTTCCACGCAGGCGAGCGCGACCCGCCAGTGCGGGTCGTCCGTAGCCAGCAGCCGCCTCAGGGTGCTCATCAGCGCCGGCACGGACTCCGGAGCCCCGAGCGCGGTGAGCAGCCGCACCGGGTGCAGGGCGTACGCGGTGCGCAGGGTGTTCGTCGCCAGGGCCGCGGCGGCACGGGGCGTGCGCGGATCACCGAGGCGCACCAGGGCGTGGGCCGCGGAGACACAGCGCTCCGGGTCGCGGTGGTTGAGCAGCAGGACCAGCGCCTCGAAGGCGCGTCCGTCGCCGCTGCAGCCGAGCCGGAACGCGGCGATCTCGCGCGCCCAGAGCGGACGTTCCCGCTCGACGAGGACCCGGGCCAGCTCCTCGTCGTCCTCGGTGGCAAGCAGTCTGCGGTAAGCCGCCGACTCCCCCGCCTCGTCCGCCAGCCGGTCGGCCAGCGACCGGAACTCCTCGTCCATGACTGTCAGCCTATCGGCGGACACGGTGAGTGTGAGCGGGCCCACAGTGATTCGGGGCTGGCGCGCTCGTTACCCACCAGTTAAGCTCATGTGAGCGGGACACACTCCCCGCCGACTCCAGTGGCCTGGTGACGCAGCCACCCGGAGTGCTTGTCGGTTCGGCAGCTTTGCGCGACGTGACTCCGGGACAGAGTCCGTCACCCCCATCCCGGTCCGGGTGTGCTCCACGCATCCCGGCCCTGGGCACCACGACACGCAGTTCCCGCACGCCATGCGCCGGTTGGGCTTCGCGGCCCCACCTGATCCGTACGCACAGTGCGCCCACACAGTCGTCACTCATCCCTGGAGTCCCGTGATGGACATCCCTCTCTCCACCATTGCCGTCGTCGGTCTCGGCACCATGGGCACCGGCATCGCCGAGGTCCTGGCCCGGGCCGGCCGCGAGGTCATCGGTATCGACATCAGCGAGGCGGCCGCCCGCCAGGCCGTCGCCGCCCTGGAGGCCTCCACCGCCCGCAGCGTGCAGAAGGGGCGGATCACCGAGGAGGAGCGCCACGACGTCCTCGCCCGGTTCCGTACCTTCTCCGACCTGCAGGCCGCCGCCGAGGCCCAGCTCGTCATCGAGGTCGTGCCCGAGTCGTACGAGATCAAGCAGCAGGTCTTCCGGGAACTCGACGCGATCACCTCGCCCACCGCGATCCTGGCGACCGGCACCAACGCCCTGTCGGTGACCCGGCTGGCCGCCGAGTCCCGGCGTCCCGAGCGGGTGCTCGGTCTGCACTTCTTCAACCCGGCGCCCGCGATGAAGCTGGTCGAGGTGGTCTCCTCGGTGCTGACCGCGCCGCAGGCCGTCGAGGCGGTCACGGCGCTCGCCCGCGAGCTGGGCAAGGAGCCGGTCGCGGTGGGCGACCGGCCGGGGTTCGTGGCCGACGGGCTGCTGTTCGGCTACCTCAACCAGGCCGCCGCGATGTACGAGGCGAACTACGCCTCCCGTGAGGACATCGACGCGGCGATGAAGCTGGGCTGCGGGCTGCCGATGGGCCCGCTGGCCCTGCTCGACCTGATCGGGGTCGACACCGCGCGTACCGTCCTGGAGGCGATGTACTCCGCGTCGCACGACCGGCTGCACGCCCCGGCGCCGATCCTCAGGCAGCTCAGCGAGGCCGGGCTGACCGGCCGCAAGTCGGGCCGCGGCTTCTACACGTACGCGGCGACCGGCAGCCAGACCGTCGTGCCGGACGCGAAGACGCCGCAGGAGAGCGCCGGAGCGGTGGCCGGACGCACCGTGCGGTCGGTGGGTGTCGCCGGTTCCGGGACCATGGCCTCGGGCATCGCGGAGGTCTTCGCGAAGGCCGGCTACGACGTGGTGCTCGCCGCCCGCAGCCAGGAGAAGGCGGACACCGCGAAGGGCCGGATCGCCAAGTCGCTGGAGCGTTCGGTCACCAAGGGGCGGCTGACGGCCGAGGCGCGGGACGAGACCCTCGGCCGCATCACCACGGCCGGTTCGCTGGACTCGTTCGACGACGTCGATCTCGCGGTCGAGGCGGTCGCCGAGGACCTGGCGGTCAAGCAGCAGCTGTTCACCACGCTGGACAAGGTCTGCAAGCCGGGTGCGGTGCTCGCCACCACCACGTCGTCGCTGCCGGTCGTGGCGTGCGCGCGGGCCACCTCACGTCCGCAGGACGTCATCGGGATGCACTTCTTCAACCCGGCCCCCGCGATGAAGCTGGTCGAGGTGGTCCGCACGGTGCTCACCGCGGACGACGTCCACGCCACCGTCCGTGACGTGTGCGTGAAGATCCGCAAGCACCCGGTGGACTGCGGGGACCGGGCCGGGTTCATCGTGAACGCGCTGCTGTTCCCGTACCTCAACAACGCGATCAAGATGGTCGGCGAGCACTACGCGACGCTCGACGACATCGACGCGGCGATGAAGCTGGGCGGCGGCTACCCGATGGGCCCGTTCGAGCTCCTCGACGTCGTCGGGCTCGATGTCTCGCTCGCCATCGAGAAGGTGCTGCACAGCGAGTTCCGCGACCCGGGCCTGGCCCCTGCACCGCTGCTGGAGCATCTGGTGGCCGCGGGCTGCCTCGGCCGCAAGACGGGGCGCGGCTTCCGCGAATATGCCCGCCGCTGAGGGCCGGCCGACGGCCGCGGGGCCGGCCGGCCCCGCGGTTCCGGGGCCGGGGGCCGGCTGGGGCGGGCTGCTCGATCCTCCGGGCGGTCCGCCCCCGCAGGCGCGCTCCCCTGCGCCGATGCAGTACGTTCACACCATGTCCCAGCCTGCCAGGTCCCCCCGTGCCTCCGCCGCGCCCGACGCCCCGGAGAGTGCCGCAGGCACGCGCGCCGCCGCCCAACGGCTCAAAATGCGCCGCGAACTGGCCGCTGCGGCGATGGAGCTCTTCGCCACCAAGGGGTACGAGGCGACTACGGTCGACGAGATCGCGGGCGCCGCAGGAGTCGCCCGGCGGACCTTTTTCCGCCACTTCCGCTCCAAGGAAGAGGCGATCTTCCCGGATCACGACGACACCCTCGTCCGGGCCGAGGCCGTCCTCAATGCCGCTCCTGCGCACGAGCACCCGCTCGACACCGTCTGCCGCGGCATCAAGGAAGTCATGAAGATGTACGCGGCCAAGCCCGCGGTCTCCGTGGCCCGCTACAAACTGACCCGTGAGGTCCCCACGCTGCGGGAGGCCGAGATCGCGTCGGTGGCCCGCTACGAGCGGCTGTTCACGCGCTATCTGCTGGGCCATTTCGACGAGCGCGACCACCATGTCGGCAACGACGATCCGCTGCTGGCGGAGGTCGCGGCGTCCGCTGTCGTCACCGCGCACAACCACGTGCTGCGCCGCTGGCTGCGGGCAGGCGGCCAGGGCGATGTGGAGGCCCAGCTCGACCACGCGTTCGCGATCGTCCGGGACACGTTCGGGACCGGGATCGGTGCGGGCCGGATCGCCGGGACCGAACCCCCGTCGACGCCGCCCGCCGCTTCGGTGAGCACGGAGGGCGAGGTGCTGGTCGCGGTGGCGCGCACCGACGCACCGCTCGACGAAGTGATGCGCACGATCCAGCAGGCGCTCAAGGACCGCTGAGCGGGGGCCAGTCGGCCGATCCGCCGCGTCGGACTACACGCCGGACGGGCTCGCTGCCGAGCCCGCCCGGCGTTCGCGTACCCGGGCGCCGAAACCTGGTTGCTCGCCCGGATCCCCCGGTGTTGTGGTGGGCGCATGACCCCTGATCACAACACCTTGCTGTCCCTCTTCGACCACGAGATGCGCGAGCACGCCCGCCCCGACGGCCCCGGTGTCCGCGTCGAGCGCACCGCCGACGTCGTGCGTCAGGTCGGCGCGGCCGACGACTGGAACGGCGTCGTCTGGTCGGCGCCGGATCTGGACGGCGTCCGGGCGGATGCCGCGATCGCGGCGCAGGTGGAACACTTCGGCGCGCTCGGCCTCGACGAGTTCGAGTGGAAGCTGTACGCGCACGACCGGCCGGCGGACCTGGGACAGCGGCTGCGGGCGGCCGGCTTCGTCGCCGAGGAACCGGAGACCCTGCTGGTGGCCCCGGTCGCGGACCTCGCGACCGCGGTGGAACTCCCCGAGGGCGTCCGGTTGCGTACGGTGACCGACGCGGCCGATGTGGAGCTGATGGCCCGGGCCCATGAGCAGGCGTTCGGCTCGGACTGGTCACGGCTGCGGCATCAGGTGCTGGCCCGGCTGACCGAGGACCCGGACAGCTTCGTCGGGGTGCTGGCCATGGCGGGCGACGAGCCGGTGAGCTCGGCCCGCATGGAGCTGTACTCGGGTACCGGCTTCGCGGGCCTGTGGGGCGGCGGCACGGTCGAGCCCTGGCGGGGGAAGGGCATCTACCGGGCGCTGGTGGCCTTCCGTGCCCGGATCGCCGCCGAGCGCGGTTTCACGTATCTGCAGGTCGACGCGTCCGACCAGAGCCGTCCGATCCTTCAGCGGCTCGGCTTCAGGGTGCTCGGCACGACTACGCCGTATGTGTACCGGCGCTGCTCCGTCTGACCGTACCGAGCGGGACGGAATCCGGCGAAACACCCCACATGCTGCTCATGTGTGCCCGCCGGATGACAAGTGAGAGAAATTGTTGGCACCGAGTGCCTTGCCAGGTGTCACGGAGTGCCATACGTTGAAGTTGTCCGGGCGGCCGGCGTGCAGAGACCTCACGTACGCCGGCTGTCCCCGCAAGCCATGTGCCTGCGCGCCCGGGCGCCTGCGTCACAGGCAACCCTTCTGCTCCACCAGAGCAAGCCGAAGCCTTACCAGCCGAACCGACGGCAGCACCTCCACATCGCACCGCACCCCCCCGTTGGCAGGGACCTCAAGCGTTCCCTCGACGCATTCCCCGAGCTCTCGGCTCCGCTCGAGCAGGGGAAACCCCATTTCGGAGGCACACCGTGAAGGAAATCCTGGACGCGATCCAATCGCAGGACAGCACGGCCGCAGATTTCGCGGCGCTGTCCATCCCCGAGTCGTACCGCGCGGTGACCGTGCACAAGGACGAGACGGAGATGTTCGCCGGGCTCGACACCCGCGACAAGGACCCCCGCAAGTCGCTGCACGTCGACGACGTCCCGGTCCCCGAGCTCGGGCCCGGCGAGGCGCTGGTCGCCGTCATGGCCAGTTCGGTGAACTACAACTCGGTCTGGACCTCGATCTTCGAGCCGATGTCCACCTTCGGCTTCCTGGAGCGCTACGGAAGGCTCAGCGAGCTCACCAAGCGCCACGACCTGCCGTACCACGTCATCGGCTCCGACCTGGCGGGCGTCGTCCTGCGCACCGGCCCCGGCGTCAACGCCTGGCACCCCGGCGACGAGGTCGTCGCGCACTGCCTCTCGGTCGAACTGGAGTCCTCGGACGGCCACAACGACACGATGCTCGACCCCGAGCAGCGGATCTGGGGCTTCGAGACCAACTTCGGCGGCCTCGCCGAGATCGCGCTCGTCAAGTCCAACCAGCTGATGCCGAAGCCGCAGCACCTCAGCTGGGAGGAGGCCGCCGCTCCGGGCCTGGTCAACTCCACCGCGTACCGCCAGCTCGTCTCGCGCAACGGCGCCGGCATGAAGCAGGGCGACAACGTGCTGATCTGGGGCGCCAGCGGCGGACTCGGTTCATACGCCACGCAGTTCGCGCTGGCCGGTGGCGCCAACCCGATCTGCGTCGTCTCCAGCGAGCAGAAGGCGGAGATCTGCCGGAAGATGGGCGCCGAGGCGATCATCGACCGCAACGCCGAGGGCTACAAGTTCTGGAAGGACGAGCACAACCAGGACCCGCGCGAGTGGAAGCGGTTCGGCAAGCGCATCCGTGAGCTGACCGGCGGCGAGGACGTGGACATCGTCTTCGAGCACCCGGGCCGCGAGACGTTCGGTGCCTCCGTGTACGTGACCCGCAAGGGCGGCACGATCGTCACCTGCGCGTCCACCTCGGGCTACAACCACGAGTACGACAACCGCTACCTGTGGATGTCGCTGAAGAAGATCGTGGGCTCGCACTTCGCCAACTACCGCGAGGCGTGGGAGGCCAACCGGCTGGTCGCCAAGGGCAAGATCCACCCGACGCTGTCGAAGGTCTACTCCCTGGAGGAGACCGGCCAGGCCGCGTACGACGTGCACCGCAACCTGCACCAGGGCAAGGTCGGCGTCCTGGCGCTGGCCCCGCGCGAGGGTCTGGGCGTGCGCAACGAGGAGCTGCGCGAGCAGCACATCGACGCCATCAACCGCTTCCGGGACATCTGACATGAGTGGCCGCCAGAAGGACCGCCCGTGGCTCATGCGGACGTACGCCGGTCACTCGACCGCCGAGGCGTCCAACGAGCTCTACCGGCGCAACCTCGCCAAGGGCCAGACGGGTCTGTCGGTCGCCTTCGACCTCCCGACCCAGACGGGTTACGACCCCGACCACATCCTCGCCCGCGGCGAGGTCGGCCGGGTCGGGGTTCCCGTCTCGCACCTCGGCGACATGCGGCGGCTGTTCCAGGACATCCCGCTGGAGCAGATGAACACCTCGATGACGATCAACGCCACCGCGATGTGGCTGCTGGCGCTCTATCAGGTGGTCGCCGAGGAGCAGGGCGCCGACGCCACCAAGCTCCAGGGCACGACGCAGAACGACATCGTCAAGGAGTACCTCTCGCGCGGGACGCACGTCTTCCCGCCCGGCCCGTCACTGCGGCTGACCACCGACATGATCACGTACACGGTCAACCGCATACCGAAGTGGAACCCGATCAACATCTGCAGCTACCACCTGCAGGAGGCGGGGGCCACTCCGGTCCAGGAGATCGCGTACGCCATGTCGACTGCGATCGCCGTGCTCGACGCGGTCCGTGACTCCGGGCAGGTGCCCGAGGAGAAGTTCGGCGATGTCGTCGCCCGCATCTCCTTCTTCGTGAACGCGGGCGTCCGCTTCATCGAGGAGATGTGCAAGATGCGCGCCTTCGGCCGCATCTGGGACCAGGTCACGCGCGAGCGGTACGGCATCACCGACGCCAAGCAGCGCCGCTTCCGCTACGGCGTCCAGGTCAACTCCCTCGGGCTGACCGAGGCACAGCCGGAGAACAACGTCCAGCGCATCGTCCTGGAGATGCTGGCCGTCACCCTCTCCAAGGACGCCCGCGCCCGGGCCGTCCAGCTGCCGGCCTGGAACGAGGCGCTGGGGCTCCCCCGGCCCTGGGACCAGCAGTGGTCGCTGCGGATCCAGCAGGTCCTCGCGCACGAGAGCGATCTGCTGGAGTACGAGGACATCTTCGCCGGATCGCATGTCATCGAGGCGAAGGTCGACGCCCTGTTCACCGAGTCGCTCGCGGAGATCGACCGGATCCAGCAGATGGGCGGCGCCATGGCCGCCGTCGAGTCCGGCTACCTGAAGTCGGAGCTGGTCTCCTCGCACGCACAGCGGCGGGCCCGGATCGAGGGCGGCGAGGAGAAAATCGTCGGCGTCAACATCTACGAGACGACCGAGCCGAACCCGCTCACCGCGGACCTCGACGGCGCGATCATGACGGTCGACCCCGCCAACGAGGCAAGGGTGGTCGCGGCGCTCCACGAGTGGCGCGACAACCGGGACGAGACCCGCGCCTCCGAGGCGCTGGCCGCGCTGAAGAAGGCCGCGGCGGGCACCGACAACATGATGGAAGCGACCGTCGAATGCGCCCGAGCGGGTGTCACCACCGGCGAGTGGTCGTGGGCGCTGCGCGATGTGTTCGGCGAGTTCCGGGCCCCGACGGGCGTGTCGTCCGCACCGGTCGCGGTGACCGCAGAGGCGGGCACGCCGCTCGCTCTCGTACGGGAGAAGGTCGCCCGTACCGCCGAGGACCTCGGTGCCGGGCGGCTGCGGCTGCTGGTCGGCAAGCCGGGTCTGGACGGGCACTCCAACGGCGCCGAGCAGATCGCCGTACGGGCCCGTGACGCCGGGTTCGAGGTCGTCTACCAGGGGATCAGGCTGACCCCCGAACAGATCGTCTCGGCGGCACTCGCCGAGGACGTGCACTGCGTCGGTCTGTCGATCCTGTCCGGCTCGCACGCCGAGCTGGTGCCGGACGTGCTGAACCGGCTGCGCGAGGCCGGCGCCAACGACATACCGGTGATCGCGGGCGGGATCATTCCGCCCGCCGACGCCACCGCGCTGATCGAGGCGGGCGTCGCCGCCGTATTCACCCCGAAGGACTTCGGTATCACGGAGATCATCGGCCGTATCGTCGACGAGATCCGGAAAGCGAACAAGCTCGACCCTCTGGAGGTCCCCGCATGACCCAGCCTGTGAACCGTCTGCGTCCGCGCCGCTCCTGCCTGGCTGTCCCGGGCTCGAACCCGCGGTTCCTGGAGAAGGCCCAGGGCCTCCCGGCCGACCAGGTCTTCCTGGACCTCGAGGACGCCTGCGCCCCGCTCGCCAAGGAAGGCGCCCGGCATCACATCGTCGACGCGCTGAACAACGGCGACTGGACGGGCAAGACCCGGGTCGTGCGAGTGAACGACTGGACGACGCACTGGACGTACCGCGATGTGATCACGGTCGTCGAGGGCGCCGGCCAGAACCTCGACTGCATCATGCTGCCGAAGGTCCAGGACGCCCAGCAGGTCGTCGCGCTCGACCTCCTGCTGACCCAGATCGAGAAGACGATGGGCTTCGAGGTCGGCAGGATCGGCATCGAGGCGCAGATCGAGAACGCCAAGGGCCTGGTGAACATCGACGACATCGCCGCCGCCTCGCCGCGCCTGGAGACGCTGATCTTCGGCCCCGCGGACTTCATGGCGTCGATCAACATGAAGACCCTGGTCGTCGGTCAGCAGCCGCCCGGCTACGGCGCGGACGCGTACCACTACATCCTGATGCGCATTCTGATGGCGGCCCGTACGCACGACCTCCAGGCGATCGACGGCCCCTTCCTCCAGATCCGCGACGTGGACGCGTACCGCGAGGTCGCGGGCCGTGCGGCGGCGCTGGGCTTCGACGGCAAGTGGGTGCTGCACCCCGGTCAGGTCGACGCGGCCAACGAGGTGTTCTCTCCCTCGCAGGAGGACTACGACCACGCCGAGCTGATCCTCGACGCATACGAGTGGTGCACCTCGGAAGCGGGCGGCAAGAAGGGCTCGGCGATGCTCGGCGACGAGATGATCGACGAGGCCAGCCGGAAGATGGCCCTGGTCATCGCGGGCAAGGGCCGCGCGGCCGGGATGCAGCGCACCTCCAAGTTCGAAGCTCCGGAGGCCTGATCATGCAGTTCGGACGCACGTATGAGGAGTTCGAGGTCGGTGCGGTCTACAAGCACTGGCCGGGAAAGACGGTCACGGAGTACGACGACCACCTTTTCTGTCTGCTGACCATGAACCATCACCCACTGCACATGGACAGCAACTACGCGGAGAAGACGACCGATTTCGGCAAGAACGTTGTCGTCGGCAACTACATCTACTCACTGTTGCTCGGCATGTCCGTCCCGGATGTCTCCGGCAAGGCCATCGCCAACCTGGAGGTCGAGTCGCTGAAGCACGTCGCGCCGACCTTCCACGGCGACACGATCTACGGCGAGACGACCGTTCTCGACAAGATTCCGTCAAAGTCCAAGAGCGACCGCGGAATCGTTTACGTGGAAACCAAGGGATACAAGCAGGACGGCACGCTCGTCTGTGTGTTCCGTCGCAAGGTGATGGTCCCCACCGAGACGTACATCAAGGAGCGCGGCGGCGAGCAGCCCGGCCGCCCGGAGCTGAACCAGCCTTCGCAGAAGAACGTGGAGAAGTAGCCATGACGCGACTCGCCCAGACCGCCGGTCTGAACGACATCCAGCAGGAAATCCTCTCCACGGTCCGGGATTTCGTCGACAAGGAGATCATTCCGGTCGCCACCCAGCTGGAGCACCGCGACGAGTACCCGACGGAGATCGTCGAGGGGCTCAAGGAGCTCGGCCTGTTCGGGCTGATGATTCCCGAGGAGTACGGGGGTCTGGGTGAGTCGCTTCTCACATACGCACTGTGTGTGGAGGAAATTGCCCGCGGCTGGATGAGCGTGTCGGGGATCATCAACACGCACTTCATCGTGGCGTACATGCTCAAGCAGCACGGCACTCAGGAGCAGAAGGACACGTTCCTGCCGCGCATGGCGCTGGGCGAGGTCCGGGGCGCATTCTCGATGTCCGAGCCGGCGCTGGGCTCCGATGTCTCGGCGATCACCTCGAAGGGTGTCAGGGACGGCGACGAGTACGTCCTGAACGGCCAGAAGATGTGGCTGACGAACGGCGGCACGTCGTCGCTCGTCGCCGTGCTGTGCCGAAGTGACGAAGGACACCCCGAGGGCACGGCCCGGCACAAGTCGATGACGACCTTCCTGGTGGAGAAGGAGCCGGGCTTCGGCGAGGTCCGGCCGGGGCTCACCATCCCCGGAAAGATCGACAAGATGGGTTACAAGGGCGTCGACACGACGGAACTCATCATGGACGGACTACGCATTCCGGCCAATCGTGTACTCGGCGGGACCACCGGCCGAGGGTTTTACCAAATGATGGACGGCGTCGAGGTCGGCCGGGTGAATGTGGCCGCACGTGGCTGCGGAGTCGCCCAGCGTGCATTCGAGCTGGGCGTTTCCTATGCCCAGCAGCGCCACACCTTCGGAAAGCCGATCGCCCAGCACCAGGCCATCCAGTTCAAGCTGGCCGAAATGGCCACCAAGGTCGAAGCGGCCCATGCGATGATGGTGAATGCGGCACGCAAAAAGGACTCCGGGGAACGAAACGACCTGGAGGCAGGGATGGCGAAGTACCTCGCCTCCGAGTACTGCAAGGAAGTCGTCGAGGACGCCTTCCGTATCCACGGCGGTTACGGCTTCTCCAAGGAGTACGAGATCGAGCGCCTCTACCGGGAGGCTCCGATGCTGCTGATCGGTGAAGGTACCGCCGAGATCCAGAAAATGATCATTGGGCGCCGACTCCTCGAGGAGTACCGGTTCCAGGGTTGATCATCCCCTTTGTGGCGATTTGACCGCGAAGAAGATCACACCCTGTCATCCTCACCCGGTGCCTTCCAGCCGTCCGACTCGGCTGCTGGCTTGCCCAGTTGCGGGCCGCAACCGATAGCATCGCCGGAAAAGCCGCCGTCCCCCGTTGCCAGCGCGGCATCATCCGCTACGAAGGTCATCCATGCCCGACAGCCAAACCTCTGCACCACGCGGCGGAGTCCGCCTTGCGCGCGGAGCTTCGCCGTGGCTCCTCCCGACCGTCGCCACCGCGGCACTCAGCCTTGCCCGGGCCCGCAAGTCCGGACGCTGGGCCGCCGTGGCGGTGCCCACCACCGCCCTCGCCGCGGGCATGCTGTGGTTCTTCCGCGACCCCGAGCGCGAGATCACCCAGGGCCGGGTCATTTCGCCGGCCGACGGCGTGGTGCAGAGCATCATGCCGTGGAAGGACGGACGTACCCGCGTCGCGATCTTCATGAGCCCGCTCAATGTTCACGTCAACCGCGCGCCGCTGGCCGGCACGGTGACGTCGGTCGAGCACATCCCCGGTGGGTTCGTTCCGGCGTTCAACAAGGAGAGCGAGAACAACGAGCGCGTTGTCTGGCACTTCGACACCGAGCTCGGCGACATCGAGATGGTGCAGATCGCGGGTGCGGTTGCCCGGCGCATCGTCCCGTACGTCCCGCAGGGAACGAAGGTGGAGCAGGGCGAGCGCATCGGCCTGATCCGCTTCGGCTCCCGGGTCGACATCTACCTTCCGGAAGGTATCGATGTCGCGGTCGAGGTCGGCCAGGCCACCACCGCGGGGGTGACTCGAATTGACCGTGATTGATCCCGACACGCAGGCCGGCTGGGTCCCGGAGGGCGAGTGCGAGGCGGACGCCGAGGACATGCCGCTCTCTCTGCGGCTGTCGATAGCGGACACCCTCACTCTCGGTAATGCCACGTGCGGTTTCATGGCGGTGTACTTCACCACCACCGGGATCCTCATCCCGCACCTCACCGGCAGCGACGAGAGCGGCATGGCCCGGCACTCCGCGGCCACCGCCGTGATACTGATGCTCCTCGCCGCGGTCTTCGACCTCTTCGACGGGCTGGTGGCGCGCAAGCTCCGCTCGTCGCCGATGGGCGCGGAGCTGGACAACCTCTCGGACCTGATCAGCTTCGGCCTCGCCCCGGCGTACTTCGTGCTGGTGTACGGCATGGTCGCGGACGACGCACACCAGAGGGTGTCGGCGCTCGCGGCGATCGTCGTGCTGCTGGCGGTGGTGCTGAGACTTGCCAGATTCTCCTGCGTCACCATGAAGGACGGCATGTTCCAGGGCATGCCGAGCCCCTTCGGAGCGCTCACGGTCGTCTCGATCGTGCTCCTGGAGCTGCCCTTCGTACCGACGCTGCTCGCCATCGTGGGAGTGGCGTGGCTCATGGTCAGCCGGGTCGAGTACCCGAAGCCGCGGGGTGTCCTCGCGGTGGCGATGCTCAGCTGGATCGTGGGCGCGATGGGGCTGCTCGCCGCCTGGGCGTTCGACGCCCCCGGCGGTCAGCTGCTCCTGCAGACCGGCTGCGCGCTGCAGGTGGTCCTGGGAGCGGTCATCCCGCTCTTCGCCACGGCGCGGCGGGTGAACACCTTCCGCGACAACCGGCGCGAGGCACGGGCGGCTCAGCTGCCCTAGCGGTACGGAACGCGTCATGACGCACGAGGGCCCGGGTGCTCCCCAGCACCCGGGCCCTCGTGCATGCCGTGGTGACGCGCCTTCTCGGTACGATCTTCTCGACAGCCCTCATCCGCAGGCTTCCCTCTCAGGCGCCGAGGACCGCTGTGCTTCCCCCGGCCCGTGCGGCGGATGTACGGACCGGACCGCCGCCGGGGCCCGCCCGGAACATCGCGCACGTGACGCAGCGACGGCGTTCTGTTGAGCTGGGCAGCCTTCGGCATGCGGTTCCGCGGTTTCGGTGCGGTCCTTCCGAATCTGTCGGTGCGGGGACGGAGTCGATCTCGCGGGACGCGAGCGTGGTCACGTTTCGTACGGGGCAGGGCAGCCGGATCGAGTGGTCCGCGCTGCGGGAGTCCGTCATGTATTACGGCGCACCGTCGCGGAGGACGACGAAAGGGCGTGGGCGGTCCGGCTCTCGTGGGGTGTCCGCGGTGCCCTTCGGTGTGCACCGGCTCGTCCCCGCCCCGGGCATGGTGCAAGGGGGCCGGGCCCGGGAAGAGTTCCCGGGGCCGGCCCCCTTGCAGATCATCCGTGCGTCAGCGAACCAGGGCGGCTCGCAGCAGCGTCTGGGACAGCGAGTTCCCGGCACGGTCCTGGGTGGTGAACCGTACTCCGAGCCAGGTTCCGGTCTTCAGGCCGGTGCCGGGCACGGTGAACCGGTAGTGGCCCCTGGTGTCGACCGCCTGGGCCTTGACCGACCGCCAGGTCTTGCCACCGTCGAGGGTGTAGGCGGCCAGTGCCCCGGTGAAGCGCCGGTCCGCCGGGTCCAGGGCGGTGCTGGTGGCCTGCACGTCCAGGACGGTGCTGCGGCCGGCGGTCAGTCGACCGGACAGGTCCAGGCTGCGGGCGCTCCAGACCACGTTGGCCAGAGGCAGGAGTGCCGGGGAGCCGTCTGCGTTGGCCTTCACCGGTTCGGTCTCCCAGACGGACGAGATGCGTCCGCCGCTCGGGAAGACGTTCTGCGCGTCGTAAGCGCGCTCGATGCGGTACGAGGCTTCGGTCGAACCGTCGACCGGGGTGTTGCCGCCGGCCGAGGTGAGCGCGACACCGTTGCGGTAGATGCGCATGCCGCCCGTGCCGACCTGCGGGAAGGTGAACTCGCCGTAGCTGCCGAGGTGACCGTCGGAGTCGGTCAGGTCCTGCATGTTCGTCCTGAGGTTGTCGCCGATCAGCGCCGCCTGGCCGTTGGCGCCCAGCGGGCCGCCCCACCAGCGCTCCGAGGTGTGCTGGCCGTCCTTGTACGTGATACCGAGCTTGGAGAGGTTGGTGGAGAGCGAGCCGCCCTTCACCATGTCCGAGTGGAAGCCGAGCTTGGCCCAGTAGATGCCGTTGGCGGTGTAGTACCGGGTCTGGTGGACCGGTGCCTGCACGTAGGAGGGGGTGGTGACGTTGAGGCCGACTATCTCCTCACCGATCGCCGTGATGCCCATCTGGTTGCGGTGAGCGTCCTCGTTCAGGCCGTAGATGTCGGTGTCGACCTTGGCCAGGCGCTTGATGTCGTCCTTGTCGAGGGTGTGCACCGGGTTGGCGGGCACGCTGCTGCGGTGCCAGACCAGGTCGTAGAGGCGGGTGGCGTCGCCGGTGGTGTTGCTGCTGTCCTCGTTGGCGAGCGTCCAGTGCTCGTCCAACCAGACGGTGCCGTCCTCGGCCTTGCCCTTCGTGGGGCTGATGCGCATCGCGCCGCGCTCGAGAGGACCGTAGGCGCCGCCGCCGATCATGCCGTTGGAGATCAGCGAATGCGTGGTCTCGTTGACCCGGCTGAGCTGGTAGAAGCCCATCTCCTCGCGGGTGCCGCCCTGGTGCAGGTCGGCGTAGATCGGGACGGCCGTCTTCGCCTCCAGGGCGATGCTGTTGGCCGCCGCCGGGACATCAGCGGTGACGACGCTGTTGATCGGTTTGCCGGCGGCGTCGCGCTCCTGAATGGTGCTGGTGACCGCGAGGCGGCCGGGGAGCACGGGGACGCGGACGCTGCCCGAGGCGCCGAGCTGGCCGGAGGTGTAGGTGCCGTTGTCCAGGTTGAGGACGGCGGTGAAGGCACCCGCGGCGGGTGCGCCCGTGGTGGTGTGGGCGTTGATGGTCAGCCAGCGGGTGCGGGAGGCGGCCACGGGAAGGCGCAGCGCCGTACCGCTGTCGGGAGTGACCGTCAGCGCGCCGGTGAGGCTCGTCGCGGTCGTACCGATGACCGGGACCTTGCTGCCGTCCACGGTGACGGTGGCCTCGACGGATCCGCCCGCCGGGATGGTCGCCTGGGCCGGGGTGACGCCGAGCGCCGCGGCCGGGACGTCGGAACCGTCGGTCGTGGAGCCGAGCTTGACCGTGGTCGGGGCGTCCCCGGTGTTGGTCAGGGTGACGGTCCTGGAAACCGGGTCGGTGGACTCACCGAGCGGGAAGTCGAACTTGCCGGTGTCGGTGACCACCTTGGCCGCGAGGGCGGCCGGGGCGTTGGCCTCACCCGCGCCGACTGCGTACGTACCGCCGGAGGCTGCCGTCGCGGTGCCCATGAGGACGGCCTTCAGCCGCTTCCAGGACCAGTCCGGGTGCTCCTGCTTGAGCAGTGCGGCAACTCCACTGACGTGCGGCGTCGCCATGGAGGTGCCGCTCATGGTGACGTACTCGGGGTCGGGGGTGGTCGCTTTCATGCCCGAGGACTTGGGGGCGGTGATCGCCACGCCGGGTGCGGCGATCTCCGGCTTCATGGCGCTGTCGCCGGTGCGCGGGCCGCGGCTGGAGAAGGAGGCGACGGTGTTCGTCGAGTCGACCGCGGCGACGGCGAGCGCGTCGTCGGCGCTGGCCGGCGAGGAGACGCTGCTCGCGGCGGGGCCGGTGTTGCCGGCCGCGACGACGAAGAGGGAGCCGTACTGCTCACTGAGCTGGTTCAGCGCGGCGCTGACCGGGTCGGTGCCGTCGGTGGGGCCGGAGCCGAGCGACATGCTGACGATGTCGGCGCCGTTCTGGGCGGCCCACTGCATGCCCTGGACGGCCCAGGACAGGTCGCCCTGGCCGGTGTCGTCCAGGACCTTGCCGATCATGAGGCGGGCGCCAGGGGCGACGCCCTGACGCACGCCGGGGGCTGCCGCGCCGGTGCCGGCGATGGTGCCCGCCACGTGGGTTCCGTGGCCGACGATGTCCATCATGGACGGCGCCGAGGTGAAGTTGGCCTCGGCGTCGACCTTTCCGGCCAGGTCGGGGTGGTCGGCGTCGATGCCGGTGTCCAGGACCGCGACCTTCACGCCCTGCCCGGTGACACCGGCGTTCCACGCGGTCGGGGCACCGACCTGGGTGAGGTTGACGTCCCAGTCGGCGGCCTTCACCTTGCCGTTGAGCCAGATGTGGCTGATGCCGGCAAGGCGGCCGGCCTTGCCCGCCAGCTGGGTCCTGGGGACGACGGATCTGCGGTCCTTGGCGGCCTTCACGTCGGCCTTCGGGACGGCGGTCGTCGCTGCGTCGGTGAGCTGCTTGCCGAAGTCTCCGGTGGCGGACTTCTTCAGCTTCGCCGCGTACGCGCCGAGCACGTCGACGGAGTGTCCCTCGGTCAGGCCGCTGACGCCGGAGACGGTTTCGCCGTCGGCGCGCTGCACGATCAGGGGCACGCTCATGGTGTGCGCGTCGTCGAGCCCCTCCTTGACCAGGCGGGTGATGTTGAAGAGGTTGCGGTCGAGCACCCCTGAGGCTCCGGCGAGTTCCGCGACGTCGGAGGGGATCAGATAGGTGTCGAGGCCGACGGTGTTCACCGAGAAGGTGACGCCGGTGCGGTCGACGCCGGGGACGGGCGCGATGGAGTACGAGGGCTTGCCGTCGGCGCCGGTCGTGATGGTGACCCGGTCACCGGTGATCAGTGTGACGGTGGATGTCTTGGTGGCGTCGTCTGCCGTGGGGGCCGGTGTGCCGGGGGCCGCTGTCGCGGACCCTCCGGCCAGCCCGGCTGAGCAGACGAGCACGGCCGCTGTGGCAGCGGTCAGCGCGGTACGGACGAGCGGTCTCACGGAACCTCCGGGAGTGACAGACTTCCAATGCGTATGCGGAAGCTGGTCGAGCCGTTCCTGTCGGTGGTGGCCTCCAGGACGACTCCCTTGCGCGTGCACCAGCCGGGTACGGCGGTGCGGACACCCGGGTTCGCGGTCACGACTTCGAGCACGCCGTGATCGGCCATCTCCTGGGTACGGCGGTCCAGCAGCGGCTCGACCCGGAACCAGGGCTCCCCACCCGCCTCGACCACTACGGCCGCTGCGGGGTGTCGTGCTGGCATGGGGGCTCCTCGCCGGTGTTGACCTGCTTCCGACGGGGACAGTAGAGGCCGCGCGTTACCGAGAAGTTCACACGTGGGTTCCCTGGTAACAGCGCTCCTACGCGGTGGACGCCGCCGCGCTCATGAGCCGTTCTTCCGCCGTACGGTGGCCCATCGCGCGGGCCAGTCGCAGGGCGCCGCGCAGCTGCCGCTGCGCCTCGTGCGGCTCGTGCGAGTGGTGGAGGGCCAGGGCCAGGACCCGGCGTGCCTCCACCTGGGCCGGCCGGTCCCGGCCGGCCCGTGTCCGCGCCAGTGCCCGGCGGGCGAGCTCGGCGGCTTCGGCCGGTCTGCCGGAGGCGAGCAAGGCCTCTGCCTGAAGGATGAGGGCGCCGCTTCCCACGGCCGTCGCGCCAGGGGCTCCGGGAGCGGGTGCGTCCGTGCCGACGGCCTCCCCGGCCTCGCGAAGCCTGGCGAGCGCACGCTGCGGCTCGCCCTCGGCAAGGTCGAGCTGGGCCAGGAGTACGCGCGCCGCGTGCTCCGCCTGGTGGTCACCCAACTGCCGTGCGGAGGCGGCCCCTTCGTTCAGCCAACGGCTCGCTCCGGCCAGTTCGCCCGTGCGCAGTTCCACCTCACCCCGGCTGATCAAGCAGTACGGCAGGCACCAGCTGGAGCCGTACGGCCGCGCCTCGGCAATCGCGGTGCGGGCCTCCTCGCGGGCCTCGTCGAGCCGGCCCCGCCAGAGGTGCACCCGGGCGAGGCTGGCCCGTGAGAAGGCGACCGCGGCGGGGTCCCCGGTGCGTACGGCAAGGACGAGAGCCTTGCGGGCGTACTCCTCCGCCTGGTCGAACCGGCCGCTCTGCTCGGCGAGTTCCCTCAGTGTGGAGAGCAGCAACGCCTGCAGGGAGAGATCGCCGAGCGCCTGCTCGGCGATGGGCAGCGCCTCTTCCGCGGCGGCCCGTGCCTCGCTCTGGCGGCCGATCAGCAGCAGGCAGGCGGAGCGGACGTGCAGCGCCCTGCCGAGCAGACCCGCCGCCCGGTCCGCGGTTGCCGATCGGGCGGCGAGGACCGCCTGCGCGGCACTGGCCAGCGCGTCGTCGTACCGCCCGACGAGGAACCAGAGCTGGGCCAGCGAAAGGTGGTGCGCGGCGACGGCGTCGGGGCCGGTGGTGGCGACCGGCACCGCCACCGGGTCGTCCAGGAGCTCGATCCCCTCGTTCGGCCGCCCCGCCCTGCCCAGCACCTCGGCCAGGAGTGCGGCGGCGCACACGGCCGTGTCCTGGTCGCCGAGTCTGCGCACGGTCTTCAGTGCGGCGCGCAGCACCTGTTCGGCTTGTGCGTGGCGGGCCTGGCGGACCAGTACACCGGCCCAGGCGAGGCGGGTGCGGGCGGCCTCGGCGCCGTCGTCGGGTGCGTTGTCCAGCCGGGCGACGAGGTCCGCGTAGTAGCGGGCTGCGCTGTCGTCGGCGTAGAGGTGTGCTGCGCGTTCGGCGGCGCGGCGCAGCCAGACGGTGGCCTCGGGCGCGTCCGCACGGTCCAGGTGGTGGGCGAGTGCTTCGACGGCTTCGGGGCGGTGGCGGCGTACGACCTCTGCGTGAGCGAGATGGAGCTGTCGCCGAGCTGCTGAGGTGAGTCGTTCGTAGACGGCGAGTCCCACCACCGGGTGGCGGAAGGTCAGCCCTTCGACTCTGCGGCCCAGGTGCACGATCCGGCATTCGTCGATCACTCCGGCGGCCACCAGTGCGTCCAGTGCGGCAGTGAAGGCGGGGCCGTCGATCGGGGGGTGCACACCGGACAGCGCCACTTCTGCGGCCTCGGCGAGCGCGGCTTCACCGCCGGCTGCGGCCAGCACTCCCAGCGTTCTGCGGACATGCGGCGCGAAGCGTGCGACACGGAGGGCGACCACCTCGCGGACCGACTCGGGCACCCGGTCCTGGCGGTGGGGGTGTTCGTACGTACCGCCGTCGGCGCTCTCGCGGGCCACGCGAACGAGTTCGGCGGCGAACAGGGGGTTGCCGCGCGAGAGGCGGTAGACGCTGTCCAGCATGAGCGGCGACGGGACGGTCCCGCTGTCGGCGCCGACCTGCTGCGGCGGGCCGGCGAGGGCAGTGCGTGCGACGTCGGCGGCGAGCAGGTCGCAGTCGGCGCGGGCCAGCCGCATGAGCTCGACACGGTGGACCAGTCCCTGGCGGGTCGCCGCGGCGAGCACGGTACGGCGCTCGTCGCCCTCGTCCAGGTCCTCCTCGCGCAGCGTGGCCAGAAAACGGACGGGGCGCGCGCCGACCGTGCGCACGAGGTGGTGCAGGAGCCTGAGCGTGCCCAGGTCGGCGGCGTGCAGATCGTCCAGCACCACGAGCACCGGGTGGTGCTCGGCCAGGGAGGCGAGGAGCGCGCCCACCGCGCGGTAGAGACGCGCACGTTCCTCCTCGGCAGTGCGGCCGGGCGGGGGCTCGGTGCCGAACGCGGGCAACAGGGCGCCCAGTTCGGGGTGGGCTGTGGCAGCGGCGGTCCGTTCGGCGGGCGGCCTGTCGGCGAACCAGCCCGACAGGGCATCGGCTATCGCCCCGTAGGGAAGGGGGCCTTCGGCCTCGTGGGCGGCGCCCCACAGCACGGCGATGCCGTCGGCCGCGGCGACCCGGGCGGCCTCGGCGGCGAGCCGGGTCTTGCCGACTCCGCTCTCCCCGCTCACCACGGTCAGCGGGGCTCCCCGTCCGCCGGCGCCGTCCGGATGTCCGGTTGTGGCGGGCAGCCCGGCGAGTACGGCGGCGAGCGTACTGGCGCGGCCGCGCAGCGGGATGGCTTCGGCCCGCCGCAGCGCCGCAGGTGGAGCGGGAGGGGCGGGAGGCGCCGACGGTGCGGGGCGGGTACGGGATCCGTCGTTCGGCGCGGCGCCGTGCACGGCCCTGCGGTACAGCTCCTGGGTCTCCGGTTCAGGGGCCGTGCCCAGCTGCTGATGCAGCAGCTCCCGCAGCCGTCCGTACTGCTCGGCGGCCCTGCTGTGGTCGCCGGCTGCCAGATGCGCACCCATCAGGCGCCGGTGGAGAGCCTCGTCGAGCTCGTCGGCGGCCACCTCGCGCTCCAGGACCCAGACCGCCCGCTGCGCACCGTGCGCGGAGCCGGGAAGGTCGGCGAGCACAAGGGCGAGGCGGCGCCGCAACGAGGCGAGTTCACGCCGCCGGGTGTCCGCCCAGGCCGCGTACCGGTCCTCCGGGAGCAGTTCCTGACTGAGCATGGTCCAGGCGGCGGCGAGGGCGTCCTGGCTTCCGGAGTCGAGTGCCGCGACGGCGGCACGCTCGGCGGCCACCACGTCCACTTCGACTGCTCCGGGCACCAGGCTGAGGAGGTCGCCGTCGGTGGCGAGGTAGGACGAGACGCCGCGCGGCGCGAGTTCGGGTTCCAGGGTGTGGCGGGCTGTGTGCAGGCTCACCCTGAGGCTGCGCCGTGCAGTGTCCAGGTCGGCGTCCGGCCAGCACGCCTCGGTGACCTGGTCCCGGTGCAGCCGGTGGCCGGGAGCGAGGGCCAGCATCTTGACGACGGTGCGGGCGCCGGGACGCCGCCACCGCTCCGCGACCGGTCCGGCTTCGCCGCGCTCGGCGCGGAAGCCGCCGAGCAGGCACAGACTCAGCAACGGGACCCCGGCGCCGCGGAGGGCCGGGCGCCTGCTCCGGTCCTGGGGATCCTGTGTCATGGTCACGGGACTGTACTGGGCACCTGCCGGAAGATGCCAGGCTGCCGGGGCGGACCGGCGAGCTCACGGCCATGTTCCGGTGCGCCGGAGGCGCGGACGCGATGTCCAGGCGCGCGAAGCGCGCGGAAGCGGCGGGGTGACCGTTACGCGGAGTCCCAGCGGGCGGCGAGCAGCAGTGCGATGTCGTCGGGCCGGTCGGCCTCCCGCTTCGCCTCCCGGATCACCAGGTCCGCCATATCGGCGAGGGACGGCGAATCGGCGCGCTCGATCGTGCAGCGCAGCCGCTCGATGCCCACATCGATGTCGGTACCGGCCTGCTCGACCAGCCCGTCGGTGAACAGCGCCAGACCCGCGCCCGGAGCCAGCAGGAAGTCGCTGACCGGGTACGACGCGTCGGGGGTGACGCCGAGCACGATGCCGCCGGGGAGGTCCAGGATCTCGGTCGTACCGTCGGGATGGCGCAGCAGCGGATGCGGGTGCCCGGCCCGGACGGCCTGGGTGCGACCGGTGACGGGGTCGAGGAGGACGTAGCAACAGCTGGCGAACTGGCCGGAGTCGAGGTCGATGAGCAACCGGTTCGTACCGCTCATCACCTCCTGCGGCGTATGCCCGCTCAGAGCGAAGGCCCTTACGGCGCTGCGCAGTTGGCCCATGGTCGCGGCTGCGGCGACCCCGTGCCCCTGGACGTCCCCGATCACCAGGGCCAGCCCGCGGTCCGTCTCGACGACGTCGTACCAGTCGCCGCCGACGTCCATGCCCAGGGTGCCGGCGAGGTACCGCCCCGCGGTGTCGACGTGATCGAGTACGGGCAGCCGGTGCGGCAGCAGGGCGTTCTGCAGCCCCTTGGCCAGGGCTGCCTCGGTGTCGTAACGCTGGGCCCGTTCGAGGGACTGGGCGATGAGTCCGGCCAGCGCGGTGAGCACCGTGCGCTCCTCGGGGGTGAAGCCGCGCGGCTGGTCGAAGCCGAGGATGCACGAGCCGACGGGGCGCCCGGAGGCGATCAGCGGCAGGAAGGCGCGGGCCCCGACATCGGCGTCCAGCGCAATGCCGGGGTAGGAGGCGGCCAGGCGCTCCATCGACTCGAAGAAGATGGGACGGCCGGTGGTGAGCGTCTCGACGCCCGGCAGATGCGCGTCCAGTCCGACGCCGTCGAACCGGTCGAGGAAACCGTGCGGGAATCCGGTCTCCCAGGCCAGGTAGAGGTGCCGCTCGCTGAGCAGATAGATCGCCAGTTGTCTGCCGCCGAACGCCGGCAGCAGCTCCTCCGTGACCACCACCGACACCTGCCGGGCCGTGACGGCCTCCGTCAGCGCGATGGCGAGGGCGACCGGCCGGTACAGCGCGGACGCCCGGTCGGCCGGGGAACCGAGTCCCGCACCCGGTGTGACGACGGACCCCGGCGCATACGCCGGCTGGTCCGTGGCGGTGAGCGTCCCGGTCACACCGTCGTGACCGGGGTAGAGGGACACCGACAGCCAGTCGTCCGGGTCGCGCCGTGCGAGGAAGTGGACCGGTTCGTGGGAGAGCATGGCGGCCCGGTGGTGGTCGTCGTACGCGGGGTGTCCGAACCACGGCAGGACCTCCCACAGCACGCGTCCGACCAGTTCGGCCCTCGTCCTGCCGAGCACCTCCTCCGCCAGATCGTTGACGTACGTGATCCGCCCGAGCCGGTCCAGCGAGAAGATGCCGTGCGGGATCCGGTCGGCCGCCTCCGCGACGGCCGGTCCGACGCCGAGGTCGACCAGAAAACCGGTCAGATGGCCGGCCGTGGCGTCACCGGGCGTCCGGGCCCGGCAACTGGAGATCTCGAGGAAACTCGTCCGGCCGTCGACGCCGCGCAGCTGCATCCGGCGTACCACCGGGCCGGCCGACCTCGCCGCCCGGCGGGCGACGGCCTGCAGTCCGTACGCGTCCTCCGGGGCCAGCAGCGCCGTCAGCGCGTCGATGGTGCCGGGGAACCGCCCGGGCTCCGTGCCGAGGATCGCGCACAGCGCGGCGTCGGCGTCGACGGCGCCGGTGCCGAGGTCCCAGTCGAGGTGCCCGATCCTGACCGGAGGCACGGCGATCGAGGGCAGCTGGACGGAGGCCGGCTCGCCGTCCCAGACGACCTCCAGGTCATGGGCCACGAGCTCCGCCAGGTCGGCGCCGAGCTGCTCGGCTACCTCCTGCAGCCGGTGGCGATCGGCTTCCGTGACCTGCTCCCCGGGACAGGCTGCCTGGCGCATCACCACCAGCACCCCGAACTTCTCGTGCCCTCCGACGACGGGCACGTACAGCGAGCCGAACGGGAACGGCAGACCCGCCATCAGCTGCGGGAACCGGCGCATGGCCTCCTCGGCGTCGGCAAGCATGATCGGCCGGCGTGAGCGGTAGACCTCGGCCACCGGGAAGGGCCGGTTCACATGCATGCGCCACCAGGGGCGGAACAGCTGACTCGGCAGCCCCGCGAGCACCGCGAGCCTCAGCAGCTCAGGGACGCGCGAGCACAGATATACGCCGCCGGCGAACCCGCCGACGGCCTCGGTCGCGCTCACCGCGGCCTGCGCAAGCACCAGGGACAGTTCGTCCGGCACCCGGCCGCCCATCACCGCCCCCGGCACCGCCCCACTCTCTGCGCGCGGGCTGCGCCGGGCCGCGCCGTACCAGGTCACACAGTCAGGATGCGCCCTGGCTGTCGTGACCCGCACCCGGTGGACGGGGTCACGACAATGAGCGACATCTTCCAACATCATGTGAGTATTTTGCGTGAGATAAGGGTGCAGTCATGCGCACGATAGAGGGGCCGGTCATCGAAGGGGCGCGGATCCATCCGTACCATCCGTCAGCATGTGGGAAATTCCTCGTAAATCGTCCGCCTCAGTGTTCTTATTTTGAGCGATCAAGCCATTATTTTGCGCACAGCATGGACGTCTTTGCGGTCTGCTCCTAGCCTGTGGGCGTCCGAAGAGCCCCCACGAGCCGCAAGGACGACGATCACGTGACCCCACCACCGAAACGCCTCCTGCTCAGACGCTCTCTGTCCGCCTCCCTCTCCCTGGCCCTCGCCGCGTTCGGCACCGCCGCCGCGGTCGTCCTGTCCAGCGCCCCGCCCGCCCGCGCCGCGGGTGTCCCCGCACCCTCCCCCCTCGCGGTTCCCGGCCGCGGTGCAACCGTTCCGTTCAAGGAACAGGAAGCCGAGTACGCCGCCACCAACGGCACGCTGATCGGGCCGAACCGGCTGTACGGCACGCTGCCCTCCGAGGCCTCGGGCCGGCAGGCCGTGAGCCTGGACGCCGTCGGCGAGTACGTCGAGTTCACCCTCACCGCCCCGGCGAACGCGATGTCCTTCCGGTACTCGCTGCCGGACAGCGCCGACGGGACGGGCCGGGACGCCTCGATCGACGTGCGTGTGGGTGACGGGGCGCCGAAGAGCATCCCCGTCACGTCGAAGTACGGCTGGTACTACGGCGGTTACCCGTTCAACAACAACCCGGGCGACACCAACCCGCACCACTTCTACGACGAGGCCCGCACGATGTTCGGGTCGACGCTCGCCGCCGGCACGAAGGTACGGCTCCAGGTGTCGTCCACCGCCGCGTCGCCGACGTTCACCATCGACCTGGCCGACTTCGAGCAGGTCGGCGCGCCGACCGGAAGGCCGTCGGGGGCGCTGGACGTGGTGAGCGACTTCGGCGCCGACCCGACCGGGGCCGCCGACTCCACCGGCAGAATCCAGGCAGCCGTCGACGCGGGGCGGGCCCAGGGCAAGGAGGTGTACATCCCGCAGGGCACCTTCCAGGTCCGCGACCACATCATCGTCGATCAGGTGACACTGCGCGGCGCCGGTCCCTGGTACAGCGTGCTCACCGGGAGGGATCCGTCGAACCGGAGCAAGGCGGTCGGTGTCTACGGCAAATACGCCGGGGCCGGCGGCAGCAGCAACGTCACCCTCAAGGACTTCGCCATCATCGGCGACATCCGCGAGCGGGTGGACAACGACCAGGTCAATGCCGTCGGCGGGGCCCTGTCGAATTCGGTCGTCGACAACGTCTGGATGCAGCACACCAAGTGCGGCGCCTGGATGGACGGGCCGATGGACAATTTCACCGTCAGGAACAGCCGCATTCTGGACCAGACCGCCGACGGCGTGAATTTCCACTACGGCGTCACGAACTCCACCGTCACCAACACATTCGTCCGCAACACCGGTGACGACGGTCTGGCGATGTGGGCGGAGAACGTACCGAACGTGAAGAACAAGTTCACGTTCAACACCGTGATCCTGCCGATTCTCGCCAACAACATCGTGACGTACGGCGGCCGGGACATCACCATCTCCGACAACGTCATGTCCGACACGATCACCAACGGAGGCGGACTGCATGTCGCCAATCGCTATCCCGGGGTGAATTCGGGTCAGGGCACGGCGGTCTCCGGTACGACGACCGCCGCCCGCAACACACTGATCCGCACCGGGAACAACGACTTCAACTGGCGGTTCGGGGTAGGTGCGATCTGGTTCAGCGGACTCAACGAACCCATCAACGCCACGGTCAACATCACCGACACCGAGATTCTGGACAGCTCGTACGCCGCGATCCATCTCATCGAGGGCGCGACCAACGGACTGCACTTCGACCATGTCAGGATCGACGGCGCGGGCACGTACGCGCTGCAGATCCAGGCGCCGGGTACGGCCACGTTCAACGACGTCGTCGCCACGCACATCGCCCAGTCGAACCCGATCCACAACTGTGTCGGCAGCGGCTTCCAGATCACCCGGGTGGGGAGCGGAAACTCCGGCTGGTACGCCGATCCGCCGGCCTGCACCGGCACCTGGCCGGACCCGGTGTGGACCAACGGCGGGGTGCCGGGCGGCGGCACCGACCCGACGGACCCGCCGACCGACCCTCCGACCGATCCGCCCACCGATCCCGGCAACCTCGCCCTGGGCCGTCCGGTCACCGAGTCGGGCCACACGGACGTCTACGGCGCGGGCAACGCCGTGGACGGCAATGCGAACAGCTACTGGGAGAGCACCAACAACGCCTTCCCGCAGACCCTCACCGTCGACCTGGGCGCCCCCAAGGCCGTCAAACGGCTGGTCCTGAAGCTGCCGCCGGCGGCAGCGTGGGCGACCCGCACGCAGACGCTGAGCGTGTCGGGCAGCGCCGACAACTCCTCGTACAGCTCGCTCAAGGGTTCGACCGGCTACACCTTCGACCCGGCCTCCGGCAATACGGTCACGGTCACCCTGCCCGGCACCTCGGCCCGCTACCTGCGGCTGACGTTCACCGCGAACACGGGCTGGCCCGCGGGCCAGCTATCCGAACTGGAGGCGTACACCACCTGACGACGCGACCGGCTGCGGGACGGGCCCCTGCCCGTCCCGCACCTGCGCGGTCCGACGGCAGCCTCAGCCTTCGGACCGGCCGGGCGCCCCGGCAGTCGCGTACACGTGGCTCGCGAATTCGGCGATCTGCTCGTCGCTCAGGTTCTTCGCAAGATCGGCCTCCGTGATCATGCCGACCAGGCGGTGGCCGCTCCGGACGTCGATCACCGGCAGCCGCTTGATCTGATGCTCCTCCATGGTCGTCAGGACCTCGGCGGCGTCCGCTTCGGCATCGATCCAGTGCACCTTGGCATTGAGGGATCCGGCCTGTACGGACGCGGGGTCGACGCCCTCCGCGCAGCACTTGACGACGATGTCACGATCGGTGATCAAACCCGTGAGACGGTTGTTGTCGCCGCAGATGGGCAGGCAGCCGACGCCCAGGTCGCGCATCATCTTCGCCACCTCGAACAGCGACTGATGCGCCCCGACACACTGCACCCCACCGGTCATGATGTCCCGCGCCAGCAGCTTCTCAGCCATGATGGCCTCCCGTCCTGGACCGCGTTGTTCCCCCGTCATCGACCACAACACGAATGGCGCGGCACCGCTCCCCGGATGTGCCGGCGAGGTCGCGGATCCCCCAGCACGGACGGTCACGGCTCCATGTGGCTGAATCCCACTTCGAAGTGCTCGACCGCTACGATCCGCTGGCCTTCCCTGTGCGCGACCTCCTCGCGAAGCTGGGTGGCCCGGTCCTCGCTGGCCTGCATCGCCTGCTCGTCGCCCCACAGAGTCAGCGACACAGCTTTCCCGGAGGCCCGATCGACGAGGTAGAACACGCCCCGAAAGCCGGCAGCCTCGTGCATATCTTGGAGCATCGCTTCCCAGTTCGCGGTCAGGTCTCCCTCCGCAGGAACCGGTGAACCCTGGTAGGTGCTCAGCCTCGCAAACATCGCTGCCACCCTTCCCTGACAGACTGCCGGTCGGGAGACAGGCAGCTTCAGGACCAGCCTGCTCCGGCGGGCTGCACGTCGCACGCCGAACAGCCGTTCTCCCGTCCAGGGGTCGGGTGGGGGCCGGTCGGCACGGTACGGGATGTGCGCCGGCCGGCAACCCGATGTCCGGCGGCGCACCTCGAAAGCCCCGTACCTGCCGGGCACGCGACCGAAATCAGCTCGTGCCCGGCCCGGCCTTCCGCACGGCCGCCGCTCGCACCCGTATCGTCCCGGCCCGGTTCAGGACAGGAAGTCGCGCGCGATCCCCTCCGCCACCCGCTCCAGCAGCGGCCCCGCCTGGGCCATGCACACCGCAGGGTCCGGCTCCAGCTCGGTGAGGGCGTACGCGCGCCTGATGCCCGCTCTGCCGAGCTCCTCCGGAGGCAGCGCCAGACGGCCGCAGACCGCCACCACCTCCAGCCCCGCGGCGCGGGCCGCGGCAGCGACGCCCGCCGGAGCCTTGCCGTGCAGGGTCTGTCGGTCGAGGGAGCCCTCACCCGTGATCACGAGCGTGGCGCGGGCCAGCGCCGGTGCGAAGCCCAGGACGTCGAGCATGACCTCGATGCCGGGGCGGAACCGGGCGCCGAGAGCGACCAGCGCCCCGTAGCCGATGCCGCCCGCCGCACCCGCTCCGGGCAGCGTCGCCCGGTCCGGGCCGAGGAGGGACGCGTAGTGCGCGAGTGCCGCGTCGAGGACCGCGATGTCGTCCTCGGTCGCACCCTTCTGCCGCCCGTAGACCTCCGGGGCGCCCTTCGGGCCGGTCAGCGGGTTGTCCACATCGCTGGCGAGGACGAGGTCCACCTCGGCAAGCCGCGGGTCGAGGCCGGACAGGTCCGCCTCGGCCAGATCCACGAGGCCGCCGCCACCGGGGCCGACGGGCTTGCCGTCCGCGTCCAGGAACCGGGCGCCGAGCGCGGTCAGCATGCCCGCGCCTCCATCGGTCGTGGCGCTGCCGCCGACCCCGAACACAATGGTCCGGGCGCCCGCGTCCAGCGCCGCGGCCAGCAGCTCGCCGGAGCCGTACGTGGTGGCGGTGAGCGGGGCGAAGACCCCGTCGGGGAGGTGCTGGAGGCCCGAGGCCTCGGCCATCTCCACCACCGCGGTGGTGCCGCGCAGCGCGTACGCCGCGGTCACGATCTCCCCGCGCGGCCCCGTCACCTGCGCCTCGCGCCGCTCGAACCCGGCGGCCACCGCCGCCGCCACCGTGCCGTCGCCGCCGTCCGCCACGGGCAGGGTCTCGACCTGCACCCCGGGCACCACGCGCCGCAGCCCGGCCGTCACCCGCTCCGCGACCTGCACCGCGGTGAGCGAGCCCTTGAACTTGTCCGCCGCGACGAGCACTCGGGCGGTCTCCATCACTGCTCCGTCCGTCACCTTGCATCCCTTGCTTTCGAACAGGCAGTCGCGCCGCCCCGACCCTATCCGGAGCATCCGCCCTCTGCCCATGGGTGTCCGGGCCCTGGACGTGCGTTCCGGCCCACGGCCCGGCGCCCCCACTACGCTGCGCACGTGACGACCACTGACTACGCCACGTACATCGCAGGGCTGCCCAGGGTGCTGGCCGCCGCGGCAACCGTCTTCCGGGACGGGGAAGGACGGGTGCTGCTCGTCGAGCCCAACTACCGGGACGGCTGGGCGCTGCCCGGCGGAACGATCGAGTCCGACGACGGCGAGACCCCGCGCCGGGCCGCGCGGCGCGAGACGGCCGAGGAGATCGGTCTCGATCTGGAGCCGGGGCGCCTGCTCGCGATCGACTGGGTGCGCAGCCCCGTACGGCCTCCGATCGCGGCGTATCTGTACGACGGCGGAGTCCTGGACGACACGCAGTTGAAGGCGATCCGGCTGCAGGAGGAGGAACTCGTGTCCTGGAAGCTGGTGGAGCGCGAGGCACTCGACCGGTATCTGCTCGGTTCGCTCGGCCACCGGTTGCGCGCGGCGCTGCAGGTGCTGGACTCCGGGGCGGGCGCGGTGGAGCTGGAGGACGGCAGGCCGGTCGCCTTCTGACGCGGATGGTCGAGTCTCTCGTCGCGCATCCGCCCTGCACCGCCCGATGGTGACAGTGCGTCCCCCCGCGAATCCCGCCGGACGGGCGGTGACCCGGCAACCGCCGGATAACGCCTCGCGGCCTGCCTCGACCGCTGCGTACGCTCGACCGTATGACTCTTGTCGCGATCCTCAGCGGCGCCGGCATCTCCACGGACTCCGGCATTCCCGACTACCGCGGGCCGAACGGTCTCTGGCGGAAGGACCCGGAGGCCGAGAAGCTCGTGACGTACGACTTCTACATGACCGATCCCGAGATCCGCCGCCGCTCCTGGCAGATGCGGCGCACGAGTGCGACCTGGCACGCGGAGCCGAACGCCGCTCACCGGGCCGTGGCGGACCTGGAGCGGTCCGGTGTCCCGGTGCGGGTGATCACGCAGAACGTCGACGGGCTGCATCAGCTGGCCGGTGTCTCCCCACGCAAGGTCCTGGAACTGCACGGCACCGTACGCGAGGTGACCTGTACCCGCTGCCATGCCCGGTCGCCGATGGCCGAGGCGCTGGAGAGGGTCGAGGCGGGCGAGGAGGACCCGTCGTGCGCGGTCTGCGGCGGCATCCTGAAGTCGGCGACGGTCATGTTCGGCGAGCGGCTCGATCCGGTGGTGCTGGGCGAGGCGATGTCGATCGCGAAGGCGTGCGAGGTGTTCATCGCGGTCGGTACGTCGTTGCAGGTGCAGCCCGCCGCGTCGCTCGCCGGGATCGCGGCGGAGCACGGTGCGCGGCTGATCGTGGTGAACGCCGAGCCGACGCCGTACGACGAACTGGCCGAGGAGACGATCCGCGAACCCATCGGGACCGCGCTGCCGTCGCTGCTCGCGCAGCTGACCGCCGAGGCAGGTACGCGGGCGCAGGGCTGAGCAGTGGGGGCGGCTGCCCCCGTACGCGCACGCGGAACGGTGGTGGAACTGCTCAGCCGCGTGATGCGCCAACAGGAGACGTCATCGAACACCCGTTCCCCTACGTCTCCTGGGGCTCCGGGCCGGTGAGGTAGAGTGGAGCACGCGAAGGGGAGTAGCCCCGCAAACCGGTCGTCGACACACTGGAACCTCCGGGTTCCCGGTGGCCGGGCTCGTGGAACGTCACGGGCGGGCGAGACCTTCGGTCAGGTATGACGCGTCCGCGTACCCGCGGGCGCTGTAGTCATGCCGGGCCGAGTGGTCCTCCGAAAAGCCCGAGTGGCACTTTGCGGAAAGGCCCGGGGCCCGGCTCTCACAGAAAGCCACCCGGATGCATCTCGACCCCCTGGCGATCATCACCGCCTTCGGGCTGATCTTCCTCGCGGAGCTCCCCGACAAGACGATGTTCGCATCGCTGGCCATGGGCACGCGTATGCGCCCGCTGTACGTCTGGTTCGGTACGTCGTCCGCGTTCCTCGTGCATGTCGCGATCGCCGTCGGTGCGGGCGGCCTGCTCGGGCTGCTGCCCGGCTGGATCGTCAAGCTCGTCTCGGCAGCCCTTTTTGCCTTCGGCGCGTTCATGCTGCTGCGCGGGGGCGACGACGAGGGCGACGACGCGGCGGAGACCAAGACCGTGACCGGCTTCTGGCCCGTCTACTCGACCGCGTTCATGGCGGTGTTCATCAGCGAGTGGGGCGACCTCACCCAGATCACCACGGCCAACCTGGCTGCCAGCAACGGCACATGGTCCACGGCCATCGGCTCCCTGGCCGCCCTGATGTCCGTCTCCGCCCTGGCGCTGCTCGCCGGGCGTTTCATCGCGAAGCGGGTGCCGCTCAAGACGGTCCAGCGCATCGGCGGGCTGTGCATGCTGGGGCTGGCGATCTGGTCCGTGGTCGAGATCTTCACGGCCTGAGCCGGTTCCGCAACACAGCCACGACGAAGCCCGAGGGACGCGCTGTGCGTCCGTCGGGCTTCGTCGTGTCCGGAACACGCCCTGAGGGGCCGCCCCGCATTCCCCGGCGGGCGCACGACGACAGCTGCGGCACCTCGCCGCGTTGCCAAAGCGTCCGAACACGCCCCGTACGAGGGCGCCTCTCCGCCCTGCGATGCACCACACCTCGAGGCCGCGCGCTGATCCACCGGGGATGGCGGACAGTCCTCAGAAGAGCGTCGGGGTGTCGTCCCCCATGCCGTTCTCGAAGGCCAGCAGCCGCTGCTTGCGGTCGAGACCGCCGCCGTACCCGGTGAGGCTGCCGGACGCTCCGATGACCCGGTGGCACGGGACGATGATCCCCACCGGGTTCTTGCCGTTGGCGAGGCCGACTGCGCGCGACGCGCCCGGCTTGCCCAGGTTCTCGGCGAGTTCTCCGTACGAGCGTGTCTCGCCGTACGGAATCTGCCGGAGCTGTTCCCACACACTGCGCTGGAACGGAGTCCCGTCCAGGTGCAGCGGCAGGTCGAACTCTCGCAGTGCGCCGCGGAAGTAGGCGTCCAGCTGCCGGACCGCCTCGGCGAACGGGCGCGGATCGGGCTCGCCGAAGGTCTCCTCGGGCGGGCGGTGCCGCTGCCCGGTCATGTAGAGCCCCGAGAGCACGCCGTCGGTGGCGACGAGGGTCAGTGGACCGTACGGACTGTCGACGACCGTGTGCTGCCTGGTCGCGGTGTGTGTCGAGGTCATGGGTGAACTCCCTCAGGCAGGAAGGTGGTTGATGGGATGGTCGTCGACGGTCCACAGATACTGGACGGCGTACGCCCGCCAGGGGCGCCAGGCCGCCGCGCGCGCGGTGAGCGCCGCGGGCGTCGACGGGAGGCCGAGTTCGGCCGCCGCCCTCCGGATGCCGAGGTCGGTGGGGAGAAAGGCGTCCGGGTCGCCGAGCGCCCGCATGGCGATGACCTCGACGGTCCATGGGCCGAAGCCGGGAAGTGCCGTCAGTTCGGCCCGGGCCTTCGCCCAGTCGGTGTCGGTGCCGAGCCGCAGCGAGCCGTCGGCGAGCGCGCCGACGAGTGTGGTGAGGGTGGTGCGGCGGCTGCGGGGCAGGGCGAGCCGCTCCGGGTCGAGACCGGCGAGCGCCTCGGGTACCGGGAAGAGGTGGGTGAGGCCGCCGCCCTCCGGATCGTCGACCGGGACGCCGTGCGCGGTGACCAGACGGGCCGCGTGGGTGCGGGCCGCAGCCGTGGAGACCTGCTGGCCCAGCACCGCCCGTACGGCGAACTCCGCCCCGTCGACCGTACGCGGCACCCGCCGGCCCGGCGCCTTGTCCACCAGCGGGGCGAGCAGTGGGTCGGCCCTCAGCCGGTCGTCCACGGCGACCGGGTCGGCGTCCAGGTCGAGCAGCCAGCGGCAGCGGCTGATGGCGAGGGTGAGGTCGCGCGGATCGGTGAGGAAGAGCCGGCACGCGATGTGGTCGGGGTGCTGGGTGAGGGCGACGATGCCGTGCCCGTGCGGGAGGGTGAGCGTGCGGCGGTAGGCGCCGTCGCGCCACTCCTCGACGCCGGGGACCGCTGTCGCGGCGAGATGGCCGAAGAGGTTGGAGGGATTGAGCGGGGACCGGTACGGCAGCCTGAGCGCGATCACGCCCGGCGTCGCCGGCGGCTTCGCGGACCGGGCGGCGCGGGTACGCAGCTCGCCGGGCGAGAGGGCGAAGACCTCACGGACGGTGTCGTTGAAGGTACGCACGGAGGAGAACCCGGCCGCGAACGCCACGTCGGCCATGGGGAGTCCGGTCGTCTCGATGAGCAGCCGGGCGGTCTGGGCCCGCTGGGCGCGGGCCAGGGCCAAGGGGCCGGCGCCCAGCTCGGCGAGGAGCTGGCGTTCGATCTGCCGGGCGGAGTAGCCGAGCCGGGCGGCCAGCCCCGGCACGCCCTCACGGTCGACGACGCCGTCCCCGATGAGCCGCATCGCGCGGGCGACCGAGTCGGCGCGGGCGTTCCACTCCGGGGAGCCGGGGCTGGTGTCCGGCCGACACCGCTTGCAGGCCCGGAAGCCGGCCTGCTGGCAGGCGGCGGCGCTCGGGTAGAAGGTCATGTTCTCGACCTTGGGCGGCACGACGGGGCAGCTCGGACGGCAGTAGATCCGGGTGGTCAGGACTGCCGTGAAGAACCAGCCGTCGAAGCGGGCGTCCTTGGACTGGACGGCCCGTACGCAGCGCTCGGTGTCGGTGTACATGCTTCAAGCATGGGCCACCGGACGGGCCGGGGCTGGCGAGAATCCGACATCAGCCTTGCGCTGCCAGGACCTCTTCGAACTCCACGTACGCGTGCGCGTCAAAGAGGACGAAGCGCACCTCCTCGACCGGAGCGGCAGCCTCCGCCAGCACCGTACGGACGGCGATGCGCGCCCCGTCGTCCATGGGCCAGCCGTAGATGCCGGTCGAGATGGCGGGAAAGGCCACGACACGCGCGCCCAGCTCGGCGGCCACCCGCAGAGACTCGCGGTAGCACGAGGCCAGCAGCGCGGACCGGTCCTCGGCGCTGCTCCAGACCGGTCCGACGGTGTGGATCACCCATCGGGCGTCGAGATTCCCGGCCGTGGTGGCGACGGCCTGCCCGGTCGGCAGCCCCTTTCCGTACCGGGAGGCGCGCAGCTCCCGGCACGCGGCGAGGATCTCCGGGCCGCCGCGGCGATGGATCGCGCCGTCCACCCCGCCGCCGCCGAGCAGGGAGGAGTTCGCCGCGTTGACGATGGCATCGACGGACTGCCCTGTGATGTCACCACGTACCAGGGTGACGGTGACGGCCTCACGTTTGCGCATGCGGCCATGATGCCGTGTTCCCGTCGCCCGGACGGCCCTTGACGCTCCACATGGCTGTCAGTGCACCTTGCGCACCGGCAGGATCGCCAGTGCGCCGCCGAGGCACACCAGCGAGGAAGTGATCAGCAGGATCGAGTAGTTGTGGCCGCCGCCGAGGGAGATGAGCAGCGCTCCGAGTGCGGGGGCGAAGATCTGCGGGGCCGACATCGCGATGTTGAAGATACCGAGGTCCTTGGAGGGGTTCTCCGGGTCCGGCAGCACGTCGATGACCAGGGCGAGGTCGACGCCGAGGTAGGTGCCGAAGCCCAGGCCCAGGACGATCTCCGCGCAGTAGAACAGGGCGATGGTGTCGGACTGGCTGAGGATCAGCATCCCGACACCGAACAGCACCGCGGCCGTGGCGATGAACGGCTTGCGGCGTCCCAAGCGGTCCGAGAGCCAGCCCGCGGCCTGCGCCGAGCCCATCACGCACAGTCCGTAGATGAGGACGCCGGTGGCGAGCGTCTCGGTCGCCTCGGCCGTGGTGAGCCGCATTTCGTGCTGGAGGTAGATGAGACGGAAGGTGGTGAACATCCAGTTGGCGAGGGTCAGCAGGAAGCGCGAGAGCCAGGCCCAGGCGAAGTCCGGGTGTTGCTTGGGGCTGACCCAGTACGTGCGCAGAACGGCCTTGAACCCCTCCCGCGGAGGCTTCTGCTCCAGCGGCTTGTCCGGCAGGACCAGGACGTAGCCGATCACCAGGAGGATGCCGATGACGCTGGGGACCAGGAAGAGCAGCAGCATCTGGTCGGTGAAGGACCTGGCGATCCAGGTGCCCGCGGTGGGTGCCAGGTTCTGCATGATGCCGAGCAGCCCGCTGATCTTGCCGCGCTTGTGCTCGGGGACGTTGTCGGCGACGGTCGCGACGAAGGCGGCCAGTGCCGCGTTGGCGGATGCGGAGGCGATGACGAAGCCGATGGTGATGGTGGCGACACCGCTCGCCGTCGCGATGATCACCAGTCCGAGGAGCAGGCCCAGCATGCCCAGGACGAGCCATGGCCTGCGGCGGCCGAAACGGCTGGTGGTGCGGTCGCTGAGGCGCCCGAAGAACGGGTTGGCCAGCATCGCCGCCACCGAGCCCGTCGTGGTGATGATGCCGAGCGAGGTGACCTGGTCGCCCTCGGGGACGATCGACTGCACCTTGAGTTGCAGGCTGACCAGGATGGGCGTCAACAGGGCCAGGAACAGGCCGAGTTGACCTGCCGCCATGCCGACGACCAGTCGGGGCCGGGGGTCCGGCACGGCCTGTGCGGTGGCGGCGGACTCGCCGGCCGGGGGCGCGCCGGTGGCGCTGCGGAGGGTGTCCGTGGTCACGGTGAGGGCTGCTTCCTTGTGAGCGGGCAGGACGTGCGCAGCCATGCGGAGGCACGGCGCGAGGCGGGGCTCGACCGTCGCCGGCTGCGGCAGGAGGCTCTCGGCGGGGAGCCACGCCCGGCCCGTGGGGCCGGGCGTGGGTTCCCGGAAAGCCGTGAGGGCTGGTCAGGAGTGGGTGAGGTGGCGGTCCGCGCCCACCCGGCGCTGCGGCCCGGTGAGTTCGATGTCGGCGCTCAGCCGGATGTCACCGCTGGAGGAGCCGAGCATGAGGCGGATGGTGCCGGGTTCGACGATGCGCCGTCCGTCGCCCGAGGCGTCCTTGGTGTACGAGGTCTGGTCGGCGTGCACCCTGAAGGACACCCGAGCCTGCTCACCGGGCTCGAGGCCGACGGTGTCGAAGGCCACCAACTGCTGGGTGGGGCGGGCGACCTGCGCGACGGGGTCGTCGTAGTACAGCTGGACGGTCTCCCGGCCCGCGCGCTCGCCGGTGTTGCGCACAACGCAGGAGACCTCGATGAACCCGTCGGTGGGGACGCGCCCGTCATGGGCGACACGCAGGTCCTCGTAGCCGAACGAGGTGTACGAGATGCCGTGCCCGAAGGGGTACAGGGGCGTGTTGTCGAGGACGCTGATGCCGTCGCTGAAGCGGCCGAGGGGCGGGTTGAGGTAGGTGCCCGGACTGCTTCCCGGAGTGGCCGGGATCTGTACGGGCAGCTTGCCGCTCGGGGTGACCCGGCCCGACAGTACGCCGGCCAGTGCGGGGCCTCCCTCCTCGCCGGGCATGAACGTCTGCACGACGGCCGCACAGCGCTCGGCGAGACCTCCGAGCGCGTAGGGGCGGCCGGAGACGACGAGCAGGACGACCGGGACGCCGGTGGCGAGCACTTCCTCGAGCAACTGCGTCTGCACGCCCGGCAGATCGAGATCGGGTGCGTCGCATCCCTCCCCCGAGGTGCCGTTGCCGAACATTCCGGAGCGGTCACCGACGACGACCAGAGCCAGATCGGCCGAGGCGGCGGCGCGGGCGGCGGCGGGCAGACCGGAGCGGTCGTCGCCGCTCACCGCACAGCCCTGCTCGTAGGTGAAGGTGACGTCCGGCAGCTCGGCGGTGAGCGCCTCGCGCAGGCTGGGCAGAGCCAGTCCCGCCGGGTGGCCGGGATACTTGGGCAGCACATGGTTGGGGAAGGAGTAGCAGCCCAGGAAGGTGCCGGAGTCGTCGGCGCCCGGGCCGATCAGGGCGATGACGGGAGTGCGGGCGCCTTCCAGGGGCAGGGCGGCGCCCTCGTTCGCGAGCAGGACGACGGAGCGTTCGGCGACGGTGCGGGCGAGCGCGCGGTTCGCCGGGGAGTCCAGGTCGACCGGGGTGCCGACGCCGGCGTCCGCCTCCGGGGTGTAGCCGGCGTCCAGAAGGCCGAGCCGGAGCTTGTGGCGCAGGACGCGTTCGACGGCACGGTCCAGGAGCTCGGGCGCGACCTGCCCTGCGTCGAGCTGCTGGGCGAGAGGGCCGCCGTAGCAACGGGTATTGGGCAGTTCGATGTCCATGCCGGCGCTCAACGCGAGGCGGGCCGCGTCGGCCTCGGTGGCGGCGACGCGGTGCATGGTCTGCAGGAACGCGATCGACCCGTAGTCGGAGACGACCGTGCCGGTGAAGCCCCACTGCTCGCGCAGCACGGTCGTCAGGAGGTGCTCGTCGGCGCAGGCAGGGACACCGTCCTGGTCGGTATAGGTGTTCATCACCGAGCCCACGGCGCCTTCGCGCACGGCCATCTCGAACGGAGGCAGGATCACATCGGCCATCTCGCGGGGGCCGATGGAGACGGGCGCGTGGTTGCGGGCCCCCCTCGATGCGGCGTGCCCCGCGAAGTGCTTGAGGGTGGCGATGACGCCGTGGGACTGCACGCCGCGCACATAGGCGGTGCCGATGAGCCCGGTCAGATAGGGGTCCTCGCCGAGGGTCTCCTCGACACGGCCCCAGCGGTAGTCACGTACGACGTCCAGGACCGGGGCGAGCCCCTGGTGGACGCCCACGGACGCCATGTCGCGGCCGATCGCGGCGCCCATCTCCTCGATCAGTCCGGTGTCGAAGGTCGCGGCCCAGGCCAGGGGCGTGGGGTAGACGGTGGCGCCGAGGGCGGCGAATCCGGTGAGGCACTCCTCGTGGGCGATGGCGGGGATGCCCAGCCGGGTGGTGTCGGTCAGAAGCCTTTGCAGGCGTACGAGTTCGGCGCGGCCCTCCTCGGGAGTGAGGGGGCGGGTGCCGTAGGGGCGGGTGAGGTGGCCGATACCGTGAGCGAGGGCCGTGGACTCGCCGGCACGGGCGGCGAGGGCCTCCTCGATCGGGGCGACCCGGGCGTCTCCGCTGCCGACATTGGCCTTGGCCCAGTAGCTGCCGAGCTGGGCCAGCTTCTCGGCCTGCGTCATCTCGGCCATGAGGGCCTTGACCCGCTCGTCGTCGCCGAGCGACGTGTCGTTCCAGTGGTTCATGGGGCTCCTGCTCGCGGCCTGCACACCTGGCCTGTACACCTGCGGCGCCGTGGGGAGGGCCGGGTCGGCGCCAGATAAGTTCACGCCATTGACAAAAAGGTGCGTGCAGCATGCACAGGTATAAAGAGCCAGGTCAAGAGGGTCCGTGCACTTTTCTCGACTAAATGGAATTGATCATTCCGGGCATGCCGATGAGCGGCTGAACCCCTTCCGGGGGCAGAATCCAGCCGCTTCGGGCGTCAGGAACCCGGCCGTTCGGGCCCCGGAGGACCCGGCTGCTCCGACTGCGGGGAACCAGCCCTTCCAGACTCCGGAAGGGGGAGGGACGCAGCCGTGGGAAGCACGGCCGTACGGAGGGACGCAGCCGTGGGACCCCGGCGGTCAGTGACCGAACGACCGGTGCGCCACGCCCTCCAGATGCGCGCGCATCGCCGACTCGCAGGCATCCGCATCCGCTGTCTCGAACGCGCTCAGCACCGCGGCGTGTTCGGCCAGCGCCTCCTGCGTGTCGGTGACACGGCCGCCGGTGAAACGGCGGAAGCGCTGGATGTGGGCGCCCAGCGGGTCGATCGCCGCGGAGAGGAAGCGGTTGCCGGCGGCACGGGCGATGGTGGCGTGGAAGGCGGAGTCGGCCTGGAGGTAGGCGCGGAAGTCGTCCGCCGCGCGCTGTGCCGCCGCCGCTTCCATCAGCCGGTGGCTCTCCGCCAGTGCGTGTGCCGTGCCCGCCGCGTCCCGCTCGCATGCCTGGCGGGCGCTGTACGGCTCGATGAGCAGCCGGGCACCCATCAGTTCACGGAACCCGCCGTCGTCCAGAAGCGGGGCGACCGTGTAGCCGCGGTGCGGGACGCGTACGACCAGGCCGGTGTTCTCCAGCTTGGCGAGCGCCTCGCGCAGCGGCGTCGGCGAGACGCCCCAGTCCTTGGCGATGGTGTCGATGCGCAGGGGCGTGCCCGGCGCCAGGCCCTCGTCGAGGATCAGAGCGAGCAGCGCGTCGTACGCCTCGTCCATGAGGACGGTCCGGCCAAGCCCGGCCGGGCGCACCTGCCTGCCGACTGGTCCCATCGTTGATTCTCCCTGTGACGTGCCGGATACTCCCGGCGGACCAGCTTTCAGCCTAGTCGGAGCGGCTGCTCCTCCCCTTCACGGGGCGTGGTCAGTGCGCGGTGCGCGGAGAGAGCAGTGTGATCAGCGCCGAGTCGTCCTCGGCGGCCAGTCCCTGGCTGATGGCGAGCTGGTAGAGCTGGTCGGCCGCTGCGGCCACGGAGGTGGCGACGCCGGCCTTCTTGGCGAGGGACACCACGATGTTCATGTCCTTGCGGATGATGTCCAGGCGGGAGCGCAGCTCGGGCCCGCCGGTGCCGTCCTCCTTCACGTCGTACTGCTGGACCATGCGCGGACCGCGGTCGGCCAGCATGAAGGACGCGGCGGCGCCCTGACCCAGGACGTCGACGGCGCGGTCAAGGTCGATGCCGAGAGCGCGGGCGAGCGCGAGGGACTCGGCGGCGGCCGCGGTGTGGATGCCGCACAGGAGCTGGTTGACGGTCTTCATGATCTGGCCGTCGCCGACGCGGGGACCGACGATGTGCAGCGTGGAGGCGAGCCGGTCGAGGACCGGCCGGGCGGCGGCGAGGGCCGCGTCGTCCGCACCGACCATGATCAGCAGTTCACCGGTGCCGGCGCGCACGGCGCCACCGCTGACGGGCGCGTCGACGAGCCGTACGCCCTGCGCGGCGAGGCGCGCCGCGACGGCCTGGACGCCGTCGACGCCGACGGTCGAGGTGACCACGACGACCGCGCCCTCGCGCAGCGACTCGGCGGCGCCGTGCTCGACGATCCCGCCGCCGAACAGGCAGGACTCCAGCTGTTCCTGGTCGCGTACGGCGATGACGACCACATCGGCGCCCTGCGCGGCCTCGGCCGGAGTGGCTGCGGGCGTGGCGCCGGCCTGCGCGGCGAGGGTGCGGCGCTCCTCGAAGACGTCGAAGGCCCGGACCGGGAAGGTACCGGCGAGGCGGGTGGCCATGGGCAGGCCCATGGCGCCCAGGCCGAGCACGGCGGTGGTGGAGGCGGAGTTCTCAGCGGACATCGGATGCTTCTTCCTTGCGGGATGCGGTCGTGCGGGGCCGCGTGGACAGATTCTCTTACGGGTCCGCGGGTGGGCGGTCCGGTCCCGGTTCCCGTACGGGCTCTCGTACGGGAACCGGCGGCCCGCCGGCATCGCGGACGGCGCAGCTGTGACGGACGTCGGACGGGGACCGGCGTCAGACGAAGACCGCGTACATGAGCAGGGACATGGCCAGGCCCATCACGGCGACGATGGTCGAGAGGACCGACCAGGTCCTGATGTTCTGGGAGACGCTCATCCCGAAGTACTCCTTCGCCAGCCAGAAGCCGGCGTCGTTGACGTGCGAGAAGAAGAGCGATCCCGCACCCACGGCGAGCGCGATCAGGGAGGCCTCCACCGGCGGGGTGCCCGCCACCATCGGAGCCATGATGCCCGCCGCGGCGGTGGTGGCGACGGTGGCCGAGCCGGTGGCCAGCCGGATCAGGACGGCGAGCAGCCAGCCGAGGACGAGCAGCGGCATGTGCGCCTCCGCGGCGAACTTGCCGATCGCGTCGGCGACTCCGGTGTCCACGATGAGCTGTTTGAAGCCGCCGCCGGCGCCGACGACGAGGAGGATGCCGGCGACGGCGGGCAGGCCCGCGGACACCGTCGTACGGACCTCGGCGCGGTTGCGGCCGAGCCGGAAACCGAAGACGACCATGGCGACGAGCACGGCGATGAACATCGCGACGAGCGGCGTACCGAGGAAGTCCAGCAGGTGGTTGTACCAGGCGTCACCGGGGAAGGCGATGTCGGCGACCGACTTGGCGAGCATCAGCACGACGGGCAGGGCGACGGCGCCGACGGAGACTGCGAAGCTCGGCAGGCGTCGGTCCGCGCCGCCGTCCCGCGCCCGGTCCGCCTCCTTGACGAGGGAGGCGACGAGCTCGGCCGGGGCCTCGCTGCGCACATGGCGCGCGATGAACTTCCCGTAGAGCGGGCCCGCGATGATGACGGTGGGTATCGCCGCGAGCAGGCCCAGGCCGAGCGTGGTGCCGACGTCGGCGTTGAGCGCGCTGACGGCGACCAGCGGGCCGGGGTGCGGCGGCACGAAGGCATGCATGGTGCCCAGGCCTGCGAGGGCGGGCACGGCGAGCAGCACCAGCGGCGTGTTCGTCCGCTTGGCCATGACCACGATGATCGGAACCAGCAGGACGAGGCCGACCTCGAAGAACATCGGCAGTCCGATGACCGCGGCGATCAGCGCCATCGACCACGGCAGCAGCCGGGGTCCGGACCGCGAGCCGATGGTCTCGACGATCCGGTCGACACCTCCCGAGTCGGCGAGGAGCTTGCCGAGGATCGCCCCGAGCGCGATCAGCGCTCCGGTCGAACCGAGCGTGGAGCCCATGCCGGCGCTGAACGAGTCGACGACCTTGGACAGTTCGGTGCCCGAGCCGATGCCGAGGACGACGGAACCGGCGATGAGGGCAACGAACGGATGGAAGTCCAGGATCGCGATCAGCGAGATGATCACGCCGATGGCGAGGGCGACCATGACGATGAGCCGGGTGTCGTGCCCGGTCCAGGGCGAGGTCGCCGCGGCCAGGACGTCGGCCCGGGGCAGGACGAGCGGAGACATGCGGGTGCATCCTTACGTCGTTGTAAGTCGTGGCAGGGGGTGTTTCACGACGGGGCAGGCCGCGTCGAGAAGGGCGTCAGCAGGCGACGGGCTCGTCCTCGGGACCGGCGGCCCCCACCGTGTCGTAGGCGTCGAGGACCGCCACCTTCTCGCCCGAGGGCGAGGACGCGTCGAAGCGGTAGCCGAGCCACTCGCGCACCAGCCGGCGGGCGAGTTCGAGGCCGATGACGCGCTGGCCCATGGTGAGGACCTGGGCGTTGTTGCTGAGCACCGCGCGCTCGACGGAGAAGCTGTCGTGAGCGGTGACGGCACGGATGCCCCGCACCTTGTTGGCGCTGATCGCGACGCCGAGTCCGGTGCCGCACAGCAGCAGGGCCCGGTCGGCCTCCCCGTCGGCGACCACGCGGGCGGCAGCCACGCCGATGTGCGGGTAGGCGGTGTGCTCGCCCGCGGCCACGCCGACATCGGTGACGGACGCGACGCGCGGGTCGGCCTCCAGGTCGGCCTTGAGCGCTTCCTTGTACGCGTATCCGGCGTCGTCGCAGCCGATGACGATGCGGAGCGGAGCGGGGTGCTGGTTCTGCGTCATGTCGGGTTTCCCGTGGAGTGGTGGGGATCGTCGGGGTCGTTCAGGCCGTGTACGTCACGGCCGCTGTCAGGCGTTGCCGAGCAGCGCCGCGACGGTGCGGGCGCACAGGGCCAGGGAGAGGGCTCCGGCGTCGGGGGTGCCGACGCTGCGTTCGGCCAGCGGCCGGGCGCGGCCCAGGCGCGGGGTGAGTCCGGCGGTGGCGTCGGCTGCCTCGGTGGCCGCGTCGGCGGCCTTCGCGAAGGCCGAGAGAGGGTCCTCGCCCCGTGCCACCCCCGCCGTGAAGGTGTCGACGAGTGGGGTGAGTGCGTCGACGAGGGTCTTGTCGCCGGGCCTGGCACCGCCGAGCGAGGTGACGGCGTCGAGAGCGGCGCGGGCACCCGAGGCGGCGCGGACGCCGCCCGCCCGGCCCGTGTCGCCGAGCTCCTGGGCCAGGGCGCGCAGGGCGACTCCCCACAGGACACCGGAGGTGCCGCCGGCTTCGTCGGCCCAGGCGTCGGCGGCAGCGCTGAGCAGCGAACGGGCGCCCGCCTTGCGTGAGTCGGCCTCCTCGGCAGCCCGTACGGCCGCGTCGACGCCCTTGGTCATGCCGCGCCCGTGGTCGCCGTCACCGGCGACCGCGTCGATCCGGCCGAGTTCCACGGCGGCGTCGTGCAGCGCGGTGCGCAGCGCGTGCAGGGCGGCCAGGGTTGTGGCAGCGGCGGTACGCGAGGCGGCGTCCCCCTCGGTGACCGGGGCCCCGGCTATCGCGTCGGGCAGGTCGCGCGGCCGGTCCGAGGCCTTCGGCAGCGGCAGGCGGCTGAAGCCGGGGGCGTCGGCAGAGGCACACCACCGGCGCTCCAGGTCCTCGTCGAGCCACATCAGGGTGAGGGAGCAGGCGGCCATGTCGAGGCTGGTGACGAGTTCGCCGACCTCGGGCCGCACCACGGTGAGTCCGGCCTCGGCCAGGGCGTCGCCGACATGCCCCCACAGCAGGAACAGTTCCTCGTACTTGGTGGCGCCCAGACCGTTGAGGATCGCGGCGACGCGGGGGCCCGCCCCTTCCGGGCGCTCGGCGAGGAGCCGCTCCACGAGGGTCCGGGCGATCGTCGGGGCATCGGCCATGTCGGCGTCACGCACGCCGGGTTCGCCGTGGATCCCGAGGCCGATGGCCATCTTGCCCTCGGGAACCGTGAACAGCGGAGTGTCGGCGCCGGGCATGGTGCAGCCGTCGAAGGCGATGCCGAAGGAGTACGTACGGTCGTTGGCGTGGCGGGCGGCGGCTTCGACGCCGTCGAGGTCGAGGCCCTCCTCGGCGGCTGCGCCGGCGACCTTGAAGACGGTGAAGTCGCCCGCGATGCCTCGGCGTTCGTGGCGCCGCTCGGCGGGGGCGCTGGCCACGTCGTCGGTGACCAGGACGGTGCGGGTATCGATGCCGGCATCGCGCAGGCGGGCCTGGGCCATGCCGAAGTTCATGCGGTCGCCCGCGTAGTTGCCGAAGGAGAAGAGGACGCCCGCGCCGGTGTCGGCGGCCCGCGCCACGGACTCCGCCTGGCGGGCGGAGGGCGAGGTGAAGATGTTGCCGACCACGGCGCCCGCCGCGAGCCCCTCACCCACCAGTCCGCTGAATGCGGGGTAGTGGCCCGAGCCTCCGCCGACGACGACGGCCACGCGGCCGGCGCCCTGCGGCCGGGTGCGGACGACACCGCCGGGCACCACGGTGACGTGCTCCGGATAGGCCGCGGCGAAGCCTCGCAGCTGGTCCTCGCTGAAGCGGTCGGGGTCGTCGAAGAGCCGGGTCATGGCGGGTGAGCTCCTTGTCGGAGAGGTACTGGCGGGTGCGGGTGCGGGATTGCGTCGTCGCACCGAGGGGCGGCCTGTCGGGTACGGGCCGTACGGCGCGGGCACGCCACGCGGAGGGGCCCGGCCGGGTCCGGGCGGCGGCGGCCGGCCCGGGCCCGGCTCATGCGGGCAGGGACGGGCCGGCCGGGGCCTGCGCGTCGGGCAGGCCCCGCCACCCTGGTGCGTGGCGCGTGGTGGCCGCGCGTCACGACGCCGTGTCCCCCCGTGGGCCGGGGCTGCGCGGAGTGCCGCTCAGGCCTCGGTGCGGCGCGGCAGGATGCGCCTGAGGTAGTCGCGGTTGGAGGCGGCCACGCTCAGGCCGTCGCCGCCGTAGTGCTCGACGCAGAACGCGCCGGTGTAGCCGTGCGCAAGGGCGATCCTGACGGCCTGGCGGTAACTGACGAAGCCGGACTCCATGGGAGCCGGGGAGGTCAGAACGGTCCCCGTGGCGGGGTCCTCGACACGGTAGTAGCTCTTCACGTGCCAGTAGTTGGCGTGCGGCAGCGTCTTGGTGACCATCGACTCCCAGGACTCGATGGGGCGCTGCATCCGGATGAGGTTGCCGAGGTCCGGATTCAGGCCGACGTTGTCACGGCCGATGTCGGTGAGCAGGGCGACGGAGGAGTCCGCGGTGCCGAGGTAGGTGTCCTCGTACATCTCCAGGGACAGCTCGACGCCCACCGAGGCTGCGTGGTCGGCGAGTTCGCGCAGGCGGGTGACGGCCTTGTCCCAGGTCTCGCGATCGCCGACCGGGTCCTTGGGGCCCGGCACCGTCCAGAACCAGAGCACGGCCTGCTGCTCGGGGGTGAGCGGCCGGTGCAGGCCGACCGAGACGAGCGGGACGCCGAGAGCAGCGGCCGCGTCGATGGTGCGGTGCGAGTAGGCGAGGTTGGCGTCGCCGTCGACGGGGTCGATGACGCTGCGGCGGATCGCGGAGATGGCCGGTGCGCTCAGACCGACCTTGGAGAGCGTGTCCCGCAGTTCCTCGAGGCGGGCGGGGGCGAGGTCGCCGGGGCGCAGCCAGCCGTCCGTGAGGTCGACTTCGGTGAACCCGGCGTCCACGACGTCCTGCAGGCTCGCGGCCCACTGCTCGGCGCTCTGCTCCTGAGTGGAGACGCCGTCGGGCCCGGCATTCGGGAACTGCAGGAGGGCGGCGGCGATCGGCCAGGTTTCTGCGGTGTGAGTCATCATCGGCTCCCTTTCTCTATTTCATATAGGATCTAGAATCCTGGAGCCTGTCAATGTGGTCCATCTCACGCACGATCAGGCAGCGGACCCGGACGGGAAGGTGAGCGGCCTCTGCTTCACCCGGGTCAGGGCGTGCAGCCGATCGGTCGAGTCGAACCGCCTGCGCCTGCGCCGAGTCAAGCGGCCGGAGGGCACCGTCACCATCGCCGGACACCGCGCCGCCGTCGGCCCCGAAGCCCTCGGCCGCGGGCAGGAGTCCCTTCCTCACGCGCGTCCGCGCGCTCCACGGCGTCCCGTCCCGGGACTTCGCCATCGGCACCTGCGGGCCCCCGAGCCGCGACCTGGATCCCGAGCGACTCGAACAGGCCGAGATCGAGTTACAGGACCACCTACCGCGACCGGGCGATGCAGCGGTCCCGAAACAGTCGTGGGCAACCACCGCCCGGACCGCGCATATCGGACACCGCCCACCCGCTTACGGACAAGATCCGGTCAAATCCCTGACGTGGACCTGCCACCCCGTCCCTGCGGGGTGCCACTCTCACCGCACACCCCTCACGGAGCTCATGGACCGAGTGAAGGAGAACGAGTGAGAACCACTCTGCGTGCCGCCGCCCTTGCCGCATCCGCCGCCATGGTCGTCATCGGCGTACAGGCAGGATCCGCCGACGCGGCCCCGGACCACCAGGCCGAGGCCACCGCACTGCCGCTCAGCGCATCCCAGCGGGTCACTGCGATCCAGGAGGCCCAGGCCGGGGCCGCCGGGACCGCCGCGAAGATCAAGCTCGGCGGCAAGGAGAAGCTCGTCGTCCGCGATGTGACCAAGGATGCCGACGGAACGGTCCACACCCGCTACGAACGCACCTATGACGGTCTGCCCGTCCTCGGCGGCGACCTGGTCACCCACACCAGGAAGGACGGCGCCCTCAAGGGGATGTCCAAGGCCACGTCCGCCACCATCGCCGTGCCGTCGACGACCGGAGCGGCCGAACTCGCGGCCGGTGCCCGGAAGGTGATCTGGGCCGCCACCGGCAAGCCGGCGCTGGCGTACGAGAACGTGGTGAAGGGCGTCCAGGACGACGGGACGCCGAGCGAGCGCCACGTCATCACGGACGCCACCACAGGCAAGGAGCTCTACTCGTACGAGGCCATCGACACCGGGTCCGGCACCAGCCAGTACAGCGGGACGGTGTCCCTCGGCACCACCGCCTCGGGATCCTCCTACAACCTCATCGACGGCGGTCGCGGCGGGCACACCACGTACGACCTGAACGGCGGCACCAACGGCACCGGGACGCTCTTCACGGACGCCGATGACGTCTGGGGCAACGGCTCGGTGACCAACCGTCAGACCGCTGCCGTCGACGCCCACTACGGCGCTGCGGTGACCTGGGACTTCTACAAGAACATACTGGGCCGCAACGGCATCGCCGGCGACGGCAAAGCCGCGTACTCCCGCGTCCACTACGGCAACGCGTACGTCAACGCCTTCTGGTCGGACAGCTGCTTCTGCATGACGTACGGAGACGGCTCGGGCAACGTCAAGCCGCTCACCTCGCTGGATGTCGCCGGACACGAAATGAGCCACGGTCTCACCGCCTCCACCGCGGGCCTCAAGTACAGCCGCGAGTCGGGCGGTCTCAACGAGGCGACCAGCGACATGTTCGGCACCGCTGTCGAGTTCTACGCCGCCAACAGCAGCGACGCCGGCGACTACCTCATCGGCGAGAAGATCGACATCAACGGCAACGGCACCCCGTTGCGCTACATGGACAAGCCGAGCAAGGACGGGGCCTCGGCCGACTCCTGGTCCAAGAATGTGGGCCGCCTCGACGTCCACTACTCGTCCGGGCCGGCCAACCACTTCTTCTACCTGCTGTCCGAGGGCAGCGGCGCGAAGACCATCAACGGGGTCTCGTACAACTCGCCGACCTCCAACGGCTCCACGGTCACCGGGATCGGGCGCGACAAGGCCGTCCAGATCTGGTACAGGGCGCTCACCACCTATATGACCTCGTCCACCAACTACGTCGCGGCACGGGTCGCGACGCTGCAGGCGGCGACCGACCTCTACGGTGCGGGAAGTACGGAGTACGCAACCGTCGCCGCCGCCTGGTCCGCAATCAACGTCAACTAAGGGCTGTCGCGTCATCCCTGGTGGATCAGCGCGCGACGTCGGATGTGGTGCAACGCAAGGCGGAGGAGCGTCCTCATACCGGGCGTATTCGGGCGTTCCGACGACGCAGCGAGGTGCCGCAGCTGTCGTCGTGCGCCCGCCGGGGATGACGGGACAGCCCTTGAGGGGGGAACAGGGCTCGCTGCACCGTTCCCGATGCTGCGGAGCACCCTCGTGCCGCGTACTTCCTCCCGGACCACCCCCGGGGGGAGTACGCGGCACTCGGCCCCGGGCAGCCCTGCGGCTCAGGCCGCCCGCAGCCGCCGCCAGACCGCCTTCGCGGCATGGTGACCGGACATCCCGTGCACCCCGGGCCCGGGAGGCGTGGCCGACGAGCACAGGAACACCGCCGGGTGCGCCGTCGCGTACGGCACCCGGGCGAGCTTGGGCCGGATCACCGTCTGGAGGCCGGCGAACGCACCGCAGGCGATGTCGCCACCCACGTAATTGGCGTTGCGCACGGCGAGTTGGGGCGGACCCGCGACGGCACGCGCCAGTACCAGATCGCGGAAGCCGGGCGCGAACCGCTCCAGCTGCCGCTCGATGACCTCGGTGGCATCGCCCTCCCAGCCCGCCGGGACGTGCCCGTACGCCCAGAAGACATGACGGCCCTCGGGTGCACGGGACGGGTCGACGAGGCTGGGCTGCGCGGTGATCAGGAACGGCACGCTCGGGTCGCGTCCCGCAACAGCGGCCCGGAGCGCACCGTCGATCTCACCGGCCGTGGGGCCGACATGAACGGTGCCCGCCTTCCGGGCCTCCTTCGCGGTCCAGGGGACGGGGCCCGACAGCGCGTAGTCGATCTTGAAGCAGGCGGCGCCGTAGCGGTAGTCGCGATAGGCACGGCCGAGTCCGGCGATCCGCGCAAGGGCGGTCGGCGAGGTGTCGAAGATGTAGGCGCGCGCGGGCGGCAGCTCGTCGAGACGCTTGACCTCCGTTCCGGTACGGATCGTGCCGCCCAGTTCGCGTACGTACGACGCAAGGGCGTCGGAGATGGACTGCGAGCCGCCGCGCGGCACCGGCCAGCCGTTCTCGTGCGCGGCGAGCGCGAAGAGCAGTGCGATGCCACCGGTGGCGATTCCGCTGGTGGGAGCTATGGCGTGAGCAGCGAGCCCGGCGAACAGGCCGCGCGCCTTCGCGCCCCGGAAGCGCCGGGAGAGAAGCGTGGCGGGCTGGATCGCGTCCAGCCCGAACCGCACCCATCGGTACGGATCGCGCGGCAGCCCGTCCCACGGGGTCCGCAGGAAGTCCTCGGCGAGCGTGTTCCAGTGGCCGAGGTAGGGGGCGAGCAGTCTGCGGTATGCCCCCGCGTCCTGCGGCCCGAGCGACATGGCGGTCTCCCCCACCGAACCGGTGAGCACCGCGGCCGAGCCGTCCGGGAAGGGGTGGGCGAGCGACAGCTCGGGCTGGAGCCACTCCAGGCCGTACCGGGCGAGCGGCATCCCGTTGAACGCGGGTGAGCCTACGGCCAGCGGGTGCACGGCGGAACACGGGTCGTGGCGGAAGCCGGGGAGGGTGAGCTCCTCGGTGCGGGCACCGCCCCCGACGGTCTCCTCCGCCTCGAACACCTCCACCGAGAAGCCACGGCGGGCCAGTTCGGCAGCGGCGGTCAGTCCGTTGGGTCCCGCCCCCACGACGACGGCATCGAGCATCGACGGCACCTGCGGACTCCTCTGTCAGCCGACGGCCAAGGGCTCAAGGATATTCCGCTGCTCCGACGACCGGGCCGCGGGTAACGTCGCGGCCGATGAACACAGACTTTGCGGTCGTACCAGAAATCCACGACATGGCGGTGCAGCTGGCCGCAGTGCCCGGCATCCGGGCCGTCGTCCTCGGCGGCAGCCGCGCGCGTGGCGCCCATCGGCCGGACTCCGACTGGGACCTCGGCGTCTACTACCGCGGTGCTCCCGACCTGGCCGCGCTCACCGCGCTCGCGTCGGACGCGCAGGGCTCCCCGGTGGAGGTGGCGGGTCCCGGCGGCTGGGGGCCCTGGGCCAACGGTGGTGCGTGGCTACGGGTGAAGGACACGCCGGTGGACTGGATCCTGCGCGACCTGGACCGGGTCGAGCGGGTCTGGTCCGACTGCCGCGCGGGCCGTTTCGAGGTGGGCATCCAGCCCGGCCATCCGCTGGGATTCTGGTCCCCCTGCTATCCGGGCGAGGTCGCGCTCGGCCACGTACTGACCGATCCGTACCGCGAAGTGACGCACCTTCAAAAAGAGACGCGCAGCTACCCGGAGCCGCTGCGCGCAGCACTCGCCGACGCCGCCTGGGAGGCGGACTTCTCGGTGGCCGCGGCACGCAAGTCGGCCCCTTCCGGCGACACCCTGCATGTCGCACTGTGCCTGTCGAAGGCGTTCGGGATCCTCGCCCAGTCCCTCCACGCCCACCACCGCACCTGGTGCCTGAACGAGAAGGGCGCGCTGGCGGCGGCCGCGCAGCTGCCGGAGACTCCGGCGGACTTCGCCGAGCGGGTGGGTGAGGCGCTGCGGGTGCTGGACGTGGCGGCGGTGGAAACGGCGGCGACCGTCGTGCGGGATGTGCGGGCCGTGCTCGGGCAAGGGGCAGCACGCCGGTGAAGCCGTGCTCCGGTGAAGGCGCCGCCCCATCGGGGGCTCCGGAGCCGGATTAGGATCCCGGCCATGATCGCCGAACTTCAGTGCGTGGTGCTCGACTGCCCCGATCCCGTACGTCTCGCCGAGTTCTACCGTTCGGTCGCCGGCGGCCGGGTCAACGAGCCGGACCGGCGGTGGGGGCTCGACGAGGACTGGGCGACGCTGCACACCGGCGCCGGTCTCGTCCTCGCGTTCCAGCGGGCGGCCGGCCACTGCCCGCCGCGGTGGCCGGACCCGGCGCACCCTCAGCAGTTCCATCTGGACTTCGGTGTGCCGGACCTGGACGCGGCGCAGGCGGAGGTCCTCGCGGCGGGTGCGACCGTGCTCGATGACGGGAGCGCGGACGGATCCGGGGGCGGGGCGGCGGACGCGGAGCGGGCCGAGCGGCCGTGGCGGGTCTACGCCGATCCGGCGGGGCACCCGTTCTGCCTGGTCCTGCACCGTGTGGAGCAGCCGTAGCCCCGTCCTCGCGACGGGCCGGACCGCGGACCCGAGGGCCGGGTCATCTCCCGGTGCGCAGCGCCTCCAGGATCCGGTCGGCCGTCGCCGCGTCGCGGGCGGCCGTGAACGGCAGGGTGTTGCCGCCGGTGATACGGAACGGGGCGCCGGAGAGCGTGACCTGGGTGCCGCCCGCCTCGGTGACCAGCAGCAGGCCGGCCGCGTGGTCCCAGGCGTACTCCCAGTTGAAGGCGACCGCGTCCTGCTTGCCGCGGGCGACGGCCAGGTATTCGAGGCCCGCGGAGCCGCACGGGTAGGCGTTGATGCCTTCGCTGCGCAGGCCGAGCAGGGCGCGCTTCTGGGCATCGGAGGTGTAGTCGGGGTGCGACATCGCCACGTCGAGCACGGCGCCGGGCTCGGGCGATCCGGAGCGCATCGGAACGCCGTCGATCGTGGCGCCCCGGCCGCGGACCGCGATCGCCATCTCGTCCAGGGCCGCGGCATACGTCCACGAGGCGAGCAGTTCGCCGCGGTGGGCGAGGGCGACGAGGGTGCAGAAGCCGGGTTCGCCGCGGACGAACTGGCGGGTGCCGTCGACCGGGTCGACGATCCAGACCGGCGCCTCGCCGCCCAGGGCGTCGTACACCCTGGGATCGGCGTGGACCGCCTCCTCACCGACGACCACCGAGCCCGGCAGGAGCCGGGTCAGGGACGCGGTGAGGTGTTCCTCGGCAAGACGGTCGGCGGTGGTGACGAGATCGTGCGGACCGCTCTTCTCGACGATCTCGTGTGCGGCGAGCTGCCGGTAGCGCGGCATGATCTCGGCGGCGGCCGCTGCGCGGACCGCCTCCTCGACCTCGGTCAGGTCCCCGGCAAGGAAGTCATCGAACATGACCCCAGCTAAGCACGGTCCACCGGGTTCCTGACGACCTGGTCATGACGTGAAGATGGCCGGTCAGCGGCCTACGGCGTACCCCTGCATGCCGCGCGGGTTCGCGGCGGCGGACAGCACTCCGGTCTCCGGGTCGCGGGCGACGGCGCACATGCGGCCCTCGGACCACGGATCGCCGACCGTGACGTCATGGCCGCGGCGGCGCAGTTCCTCGACGACCTCCGGGTCCATGCGCTCCTCGACGGTGACGCTGCCGGGCCGCATGCCGCGCGGGAAGAACGAGCCGGGGAAGCTGTCGTTGTGCCAGTTCGGGGCGTCGATGGCACCCTGCAGGTCGAGCCCGCCGCGGACCTCGGCGCGCAGTGCGACGGCGAGGAAGAAGTGGACCTGCCACTGGTCCTGCTGGTCACCCCCGGGCGTGCCGAACGCCATCACCGGGACGCCGTCGCGCAGCGCGAGGGAGGGGGTGAGGGTGGTGCGGGGGCGCCGGCCGGGGGTGAGCGAGTTCGGCAGGTCCTCGTCGAGCCAGGCCATCTGCAGACGGGTGCCGAGCGGGAAGCCGAGCTCGGGCACGACCGGGTTGGACTGGAGCCAGCCGCCGCTGGGGGTGGCGGAGATCATGTTGCCCCACCGGTCGACGACGTCGAGGTGGCAGGTGTCGCCGCGGGTCGCGCCGTCCGCTGCCACGGTCGGCTCGCCGGGGGCGGCGCCGTCTTTCGCGACGGTCGGCTCACCGACGCCCGCCGCCGGGATGCCCATGGCGTCGAACCCGGCCTCGCCGGAGGCGACGGCGTGCGCGTGCCCGCTGAGGACCGGGGTCCGGCCGCCGGGGCTGCCGGGCCGCAGCTCGCGCGACGCCTCGTCGGTGATCAGTGCGCGCCGCTCGGCGTTGTACGGCTCCGAGAGCAGCGCATCGAGGGGGACGTCGGTGGCGTCGCCGTACCAGGCCTCACGGTCGGCCATGGCGAGCTTGCAGCCCTCGATGAGCAGGTGCACGTACTCCGCGGAGCCGTACTCCGGGAGTTCGGCGGGGAGCAGGGCGAGCTGCTGGAGGAAGGCGGGGCCCTGGCTCCAGCCGCCGGCCTTGGCGAGCGTCCAGCCGTTCCAGTCGTACGTGGCGGGCGCCTCGTACGACGCGGACCAGCCGGCGAGGTCCTCGGCGGTGAGGGTGCCGGTGTGGCGGCTGCCGCTGGTGTCCATGGTGGGGCGGGCGGCCTGGCGGACCAGGGCCTCGGCTATGAAGCCCTCGCTCCAGATCTTCCGTGCCGCGTCGATCTGGGCGGTGCGGTCCTCGCCGCCGTTCTTCTCGGCCTCGGCGATCACGCGGCGCCAGGTCGCGGCGAGGGCGGGGTTGCGGAAGAGTTCGCCCGGCTTCGGGGACTTGCCGCCGGGGAGGTAGACGTCGGCGGAGGACTGCCACTCGGTCTCGAAGAGCTCGCGGACGGTCTCGACGGTCTGGCCGATCCGCTCGACGGGTGCGTGGCCGTCCTCCGCGTAGCCGATCGCGTACCGCAGCACCTCGGCGAGGGTCTTGGTGCCGTGGTCGCGCAGCAGCAGCATCCAGGCGTCGAACGCGCCGGGGACGGCGGCGGCGAGCGGCCCGGTGCCGGGGACGAGCTCGAGACCGAGGGAGCGGTAGTGGGCCACGGTGGCACCGGCGGGCGCCGGGCCCTGACCGCACAGGACCTGCACGTCGCCGTCGCTCGGCGCCAGGATCATCGGCACTTCACCGGCAGGACCGTTGAGGTGCGGTTCGACGACGTGCAGGACGAAACCGGCGGCGACGGCGGCGTCGTAGGCGTTGCCGCCGTCCTCCAGGACGGCCATCGCCGACTGCGAGGCGAGCCAGTGGGTGGAGGACACCATGCCGAAGGTGCCCTGGAGGGTCGGCCGGGTGGTGAACACGGATGCGGCTCCTAGCTGCGACGTGCGGTGCGACGTACTCGGGGTGTGGTTCGAATCGTATGTACGGAAGGTCACGAAGCCGCGTCCGGGGCGGTCCCGTCCGCTCCGACGAGGTGGCAGGAAACCTGCCGTCCGCCGGGCAGCTCGCGCAGGACCGGCACCTCGGTGCGGCAGCGGTCGGTGGCGAGCGGGCAGCGGGTGTGGAAGCGGCAGCCCGCCGGGGGGTCGAGCGGGCTGGGCAGATCGCCGTGGAGCACGATGCGCTCGCGGGAGCGCTGTTCGACCGGGTCGGGAACGGGTGCCGCGGAGAGCAGCGCCTGGGTGTAGGGGTGCTTCGGGGAGGCGAACAGCTCGGCGGTCGGGGCCTGTTCGACGATCTGCCCGAGGTACATCACGGCGATCCGGTCGGCGAGGAACTCGACGGCGGCCAGGTCGTGGGTGATGAACAGGCAGCCGAAGCCGCGGTCGCGCTGGAGGTCGGCGAGCAGGTTGAGGACGGACGCCTGCACGGAGACGTCGAGCGCGGACGTCGGTTCGTCGGCGACGACCAGATCCGGGTCGCAGGAGAGCGCACGGGCGATGGAGATGCGCTGCCGCTGGCCGCCGGAGAGCTCGTGCGGGTGCCGGTCGGCGTGTTCGGGTCGCAGCCCGACCTGGCCGAGGAGCTGCTCGACCCGGGCGCGTACGGCCTCGCCCCGTGCCTGGCGGTGCAGCTTGATCGGTTCGGCGATGATCTGGCCGATGGTCATGCGGGGGTCGAGCGAGGACGACGGGTCCTGGAAGACCAGGTGGAAGTCCTTGCGCAGGGGGCGCAGCGCGCGGCGGGAGAGGTGGGTGACGTCGGTGCCGTTGATGCGGACGGTGCCACCGGTGGGCTCGTCGAGGCGTACGGCGCAGCGGCCGACGGTCGACTTGCCGCTGCCGGACTCGCCGACGAGGCCGACGACCTCGCCGCGGCCGATGGTGATCGAGACGCCGTCGACGGCACGGACGGTGCCACCGCCGGAGGCGGCGAAGTGCCGTTCCATGGCGGTGATCTCGAGCACCGGGGCGTGCTGTCCGGCGGCGGTTGCGTCGCTGTCGCGGGGTGCGGGGACCGTCTGTGCGGTGGTCACTCTCCGGCCTCCTGGTCAGGTGTGTCGAGTGTGTCGGGTGCGGGGGCGGTGGCCACGGCGTCGTCCGTACCGTAGGGGTGCCAGCAGGCCACCCGGTGGCGGGCGTCCACGCCCGCCTGCGGGTCGATGGACTTGAAGCCGGGCCGGCCGCCGGTGCAGGTGTCGTCGGCGCGGCTGCACCGCGGGGCGAAGGTGCAGGCGTCCGGCTGGCTGTCGAGGCTCGGCACCAGGCCGGGGATCTCGGGCAGCCGCCGCTTGCCCTCGCCGCCGGGCCGCAGGACCGCGCCGAGCAGACCTCGGCTGTACGGGTGACGGGAGGAGCCGAACAGGTCGTGGACCGGGGCCTGTTCGACGGTGCGTCCGGCGTACATCACCAGCACCCGGTCGGCGGCGTCCGCCACCACACCGAGGTCGTGGGTGACCAGGACGATCGCTGTACCGAGCCGTTCCCGCAGCGACTGGAGGACTTCGAGGATGCCGGCCTGGACGGTGACGTCGAGTGCGGTGGTCGGCTCGTCCGCGATGAGTACGGAGGGGTCGCAGGCGACGGCGATGGCGATCATCACGCGCTGCCGCATACCGCCGGAGAGCTGGTGCGGGTACTCGTCGACGCGGCGTTGCGGGGCCGGGATGCCGACCAGGTCGAGGAGTTCGACGGCCCGCGCCTTCGCCTCCCTCTTGCTCAGCCCCTGGTGCCTGCGCAGCACTTCGCCGATCTGCCGGCCGATGGTGAGGACCGGGTTCAGCGAGGTCATCGGCTCCTGGAAGATCATCGCGATGTCCTTGCCGCGGACCTTCTGGAGCTCCTTCTCGGTGGCGCCGACGAGTTCCCGGCCGCCGAGCCTGATGGAGCCGCCGATGTGGGCGGTGGGCGGGAGCAGGCCCATCACCGCCATCGAGGTGACGGACTTCCCGCACCCGGACTCCCCCACCAGGGCGAGGACTTCACCGGGTGCGAGGTCGTAGGAGACGCTGTCGACGGCGTGCACGGTCCGGGTGTCGGAGCGGAAGGACACCGACAGGTCGCGGACGCTGAGGACGGGTGCGCGGACCGGCTCCCGTACGGGTTCGAGGACGGTCTCGGTCATCGGGTGCCTCCACGGGGGTCGAGGACGTCACGCAGTCCGTCGCCGAGCAGGTTGAAGGCCAGCGTCGCCGCGACGATCGCCAGGCCGGGGAAGACGGCGAGCCAGGGCGCGGGGGCCAGGAACGACTGGGCGCCGGAGAGCATCACGCCGAGCGACGGGGCCGGCGGCTGGACACCGAGGCCGAGGAAGCTGAGCAGCGCCTCACCGATGATCGCGGCGGGGATGCCGACGGTCGCCTGCACGATCAGTGCCGAGGTGGCGTTGGGCAGGATGTGCCGGAAGAGCACGGTGCCGTCGCCGCCACCGTTGGCGATGGCCGCCCCCACGTAGTCGACGTGCTTGAGCCGCAGGGTCTCGGCCCTGGTGATGCGGATGACGGCGGGGATCTGCGAAATGCCGATGGCGATCGTGGCGTTGGTCAGCGACGGGCCGAGGATCGCGGCCAGGCCGACGGCGAGCACGAGGAACGGGAACGCCAGCATGGTGTCAGTGAGCCGGGAGATGGTGCTGTCCGCGAACCTGCCGTAGTAGCCGCCGACCAGTCCGAGCGGCACACCGACGACGAAGGCCAGCACGACGGCGACGAGGCCGACCTGCATGGAGGCCCGCGCCCCGTACACGATGCGGGAGAGCTGGTCGCGTCCGAGGTCGTCGGTGCCGAGCCAGTGGGACCAGCTGGGTTCGGCCAGTACGTTCCCGAAGTTCGGCTGGGTGGGGTCGTACGGGGCGATCAGCGGCGCGAGCAGTGCGGCGAGGACGAAGACGGCGGCGATGATGCCGCCGGTGAGGGCGAGCCGGTTCTTGCGCAGGGCGCGGAGCCGGCCGCTGCTCGGCCGCTTCCTGGCGGCCTGTGGGGTGGTGGGGAGCGCTGTGGTCGCGGTGGTCACCGGGCACCTCCGAGCCGGATGCGCGGGTCGATGACCGAATAGACCACGTCGACCAGCAGATTGATGAGGATGTACGCGGCGGAGGTGCAGAGCACCACGGCCTGGAGCGTCGCGTAGTCGCGGGTGAAGACGGCGTCGATGGTGAGCTTTCCGAAGCCGGGCAGAACGAAGATCTGCTCGGTGACGACGGCGCCGGAGATCAGATGGCCGAGCTGGAGACCGAGGACGGTCACGACGGTGACGAGCGAGTTGCGCAGGGCGTGCCCACCGACGACGGACCGCTTCGACAGCCCCTTGGCGCGGGCGGTACGGACGTAGTCGGCGGAGAGCGAGTCCAGCATCGCGGCGCGGGTCTGCCGCATCACGACGGCGGCCAGTCCGGAGCCGAGGACGATCGCGGGCAGCACCATGCGACGCAGGTTGTCGATCGGGTCGGTGCCGAACGGTACGTAGCCGGAAGCGGCGAACACCGGTATGGCGATGGCGAATCCGAGGACCAGCACGATGCCGAGCCAGAAGGTCGGGACGGAGAGGCCGATCAGCGCGATGACGTTGGCGAGCCACTCCTCGGGCTTGCCGCGCCGCACGGCGGCGACGACTCCGGCTCCGATGCCGAGGACGACGGCAAGCAGCAGGGAGAGCGCGGCCAGTTCCAGGGTGACGGGAAGGGCCTGGCCGATGGCGTCGGCGACCGGGAGTCCGGTACGCGAGGACGTGCCGAGGTCGCCGGTGAGGGCGTGGCCGATGAACCGCCCGTACTGCACGACGATGTTGTCGTTGAGCCCGTACGCCTCGCGGATCGCGGCCAGCGCCTCGGGGCTGCGTTCCTCGCCGGCCAGGGCGAGCGCCGGGTCGCCGGGCAGCGCCCGGATACCGGCGAAGACCACGACGGAGACGAGGAAAAGCGTGATGAGGGACTGACGAAGACGCGTCAGCAGGTATTTCGTCATCGGGTGTACCCCGCAGTCTTGACCCGGACCAGGCCGTCGCCGTAGACGCGGATACCCGCGACGGACTTGGCGGCGACGACGTAGTTCTTCTGCCGGTAGAGGTAGATCATCGTGTGGGCGTCCTGAACGCGCCGGGTCAGCTCGTCGTAGATCTCGGTGCGCCGGGCCGGGTCGGCGACGGCGCGGCCTTCGGCGATCAGCTTGTCGATCGCCGGGTCGGAGAGGCCGTAGGCGTTCATGGCGCCGGCGGTCCCGAGGAAGTTGGAGACGTTGCCGTCGGGGTCGAGCCGTCCGGACCAGCCGCTGGTGAAGACGTCGTAGTGCCCGTCGTCGGTCTCCGAGAGCATGGTGGCGTACTCGGTGGGACGCAGGACGAGGTCGAAGCCGGCCTCCTTGACCATGGCCTGGAGGACCTGTCCGACGCGTCCCGACTCGGGGGTGGTGGAGGTCTTCAGTTCGATCTTCAGCGGGGTCTTCACCCCGGCTTCCTTCAGCAGCTTCTTCGCCTTGGCCACATCGCGCCCGGGGCAGTCCTCCGGCCTGATACCGGGAGCGATGGCGGACTGCGGGGAGATCGGGCTGCAGGCCGGCTCGTACATGCCCTGGAAGACGACCTTGTTGAGCGTCTCGCGGTCGATGGCGAGCTCGAACGCCTCACGGACCCGGACATCGCCGGCGATCGGGGTGTCGAGCTTGCCCGGCTTCTTGCCGAGACCGTACACATTGCCGACGTTGAGGCCGATGCCCTGGTAGCCGAGCGAGGGCGAGTTGAAGAGCTGGAGCTTGGGCTCGGTCAGCGCGCTCTGCACGTCGATGGGGCCCATCTGGTCGCCGACCTGGAGGTCGCCGGAGCGCAGGTTGGCGAGCCGGACGTTGCCGTCGGGGATCGGCTTGTATATGACGCCGTCGAGGTGGACCTCTGCCGCGTCGTAGTAGTGCGGGTCCTTCTTGAGCACGATCCGGTCGCCGCCGACCCGCTCGACGAAGCGGAACGGCCCGACGCAGGACGGGTGGTTGGTGAAGTCCTTCCCGTACTTCTTCAGCGCGGTCGGCGACATCACCATCCCGGCCCGGTCGGCCAGCACGCCGGTGAGCGGGACGTACGGGTGGTCGAGCCGCATACGGACGGTGTACGGGCCGGTGGCCTCGACCGTGCGGACCGGGGCGAGTTCGGTGGCACGCGCGGATCCCGGCAGATCGCGGTGGCGCAGCAGCGAGGTCACGACCGCCTTGGCGTCCAGCCGCGTGCCGTCACTGAAGGTCAGGTCGTGACGCAACCGGACAGTGACCGTGCGGCCGTCGGCCGAGGTGGTGGGCATGGCGGCGGCGAGCTGCGGCACGACCGCGCCGTCCTCGTCGATGTCGTACAGCTTCTCGCACATGCCCGCGAAGACCGTCCGGCCCACCAGGGTCTGGGCCAGGGTGGGGTCGAGCTTGTCCGGGTCGGAGTTGAGAGCAACGGTGAGTGTCCCGCCGTCGCGCACGGACCGTTCATCGGTTTTCCGCACACCGCCGACCGCGGTTGCCGAGGACTGCAGCGACGCGCAGCCCGAGGTGAGGGACACAAATGCAACTGCCACCAGGGCAACCGCTTTTCGGCGCACGAGGGCCTACCTCCCGCCAGAGGGTGATCAAGGAATATCGCAGACCGTATTTCGCATACAGTCCGCAAGGCAAGGGGGCTTCCCACATAGCGGACGGTTTTTACTGACGATCGGATAACGGAAGGGTGTCGGGCACGCACCGGCCGGGTGGTTCGACCTCGATGTCCCGTTACGACATCGACAGCGCGCCGCCCGACCTTCTCCGCCGGTCCGCCGGGGCCGGCCCATCTGGTCCCGGACCGGCTCGACTGCACGTCAGACGCACCGTGACCAGCTCGAACGGCCCCAGCAACAGCCGTACACCCCCGTCCAACCGCACCGGCCGTCGGCGAACACGAGCCCGGCCCGCCCCCTCCACGTGGACGAGTCAGCGGCAGCGGCGCCCGGCGTCCGGCGGCTCACGACGCGACCGGGCGCAGCCCGTCGCCTTCCCCTGCCCCCCTGAGGGCGTCTCGAAGAATGAGACGAACAAGGGGAATCGCACGGAATGAACCGAGTCGGTGAAGACGTTGTCACACCTCGGAACCGGCTCATGCGCGAGTCGGGCGGATCTGGAGGCAGGGCTGTGCACGGTGAGTACAAGGTCCCCGGCGGCAAGCTCGTCGTGGTCGATCTGGACGTCGAGGCCGGCGCCCTGCGCCATGTGCGCGTCGCCGGGGACTTCTTCCTCGAGCCCGACGACGCCCTCCTCGCGATCAACGCCGCGCTGGAAGGCGCCCCGGCCGACACGGACACCGCCGGTCTCGCGACCCGCATCAACACGGCACTGCCCGCCTCCACCGTGATGCTGGGCCTGACCTCCGAGGGGATCGCCGTCGCCGTACGCCGGGCGCTTGCGCACGCCACCGAGTGGAGCGACTACGACTGGCAGCTCATCCACGAGGCCCCGCAGTCCCCCGCGCTGCACATGGCACTCGACGAGGTCATCACCGCCGAGGTCGCGGCAGGCCGGCGTCCGCCGACCCTGCGTGTCTGGGAGTGGGCCTCCCCTGCTGTGATCATCGGCAGCTTCCAGTCCCTGCGCAACGAGGTCGACCCGGCGGGCGCCGAGCGTCACGGTGTCACGGTCGTGCGCCGCATCTCCGGCGGTGGCGCCATGTTCGTCGCAACGCAAAGGCACTACAGCCTCGCTGTCTAGCCATCGCGCGGCACCTAGCCTCAATACCAGTAACTTAGGTGCAATCTGGTCGTTGCTGGTGGTATGCCGAGAGCGGGTCAGCTGAAGTCATCTGGTGAGCGTCTGTCGGACCGGGTCGCGGTCGGGGTGCTGACGCAGGCGTTTCCTGCGCGGCTCGTGGACGAGGTGTTGGCGGAGACGGGCCGGGTGCAGCAGCGAAACCGGCTGTTGCCGGCCCGGCTGGTGGTCTACTTCGTGCTGGCGATGTGCCTTTTCTCGGGGCAGAGCTACGAGGAGGTCGCCCGGCTGCTGACCATGGGTTTGCAGGGTGAGCGGCGCTGGCGTGCGTCGTGGGCGGTGCCGAGTACGGCGGCGATCTGGAAAGCCAGGTCACGGTTGGGGGTGGCGCCGCTGCGGCAGTTGTTCGCGCGGGTGTGCCGTCCGGTTGCCACACCGGGTACTCAGGGTGCCTTCTACCGAGACTGGCGGCTGACCGCGATCGACGGCACCACGTTCGATCTGCCCGACACGAAGGCGAACGTGGAGGCGTTCGGCCGTCCACCGCGTTCCGGGCGGGGCGAGCAGAACGTCGGCTACCCGCAGATCCGCATGGTCGGCCTGGTGGAGTGCGGCACCCACGCCGTTTGCGACGCCGCGATCGGCCCTCTGCGGACCGGAGAGCAGGCCCTGGCCCGGGCGGTCCTGCCGTCCCTGCGGCCGGGGATACTGCTGCTGGCTGACCGTGGCTTCTACAGCGTGGACCTGTGGTGCAAAGCCGCTGCGACCGGAGCCGACCTGCTGTGGAGAGTCCGCAAGGACCTCGTGCTGCCCGTGGTCGAGCAGTTCCCGGACGGTTCTTATCTCACGGAGATTTTCGACCGCAGCGACATCCATCACGTCCGTCGCGGGGTCCCGGCACGCGCGGTGGAGTACGCCATCGCCGGCCACGAGGGCGTCTACCGGCTCCTCACCACGGTCCTCGACCCGGACGAGGCCCCAGCCGCGGAACTGGCCGGACTCTACGCCCAGCGATGGGAGTTCGAGTCCACTCTCGACGAGATCAAGACCCACCTCGGCGGTTCCCACCTGGTGCTGCGTTCGCAGCACCCCGACGGAGCCGAGCAGGAACTCTATGGCTTCCTGCTCGTCCACCACGCCATCAGGCGTCTGATGCACCAGGCCGCTCGACAAGCCGACCACGATCCCGACCGGATCTCCTTCACTCGCTCACTGCGCGTCGTGCGCCGCCAGGTCACCGACCAGGCGGCGTTTTCCCCCGGCAGACTCGCCCGTGCGGTCAAAGCAACCCACGCTGAACTCCTCGAACGACTCCTGCCACCACGACGCCGCCGAGCCAACCCCCGTGTCATCAAACGCAAAATGGCCAACTGGCCCCTCAAACGCGCAGCCCACCATGGTGCAGAACACCCGCCCGCCCCGGCCATCACCATTGTCAATGCCACCAAACCCAAACGGGTCAAGCGGATAAAAACGCCCTAAGTTACCGGTATTGCACCTAGCCTCGCCGTTTCGGTTGGGCTGAAGCGGCGTCGCTGATGACCAACTGTGGGGTGGTCGAGGCGATTTTGTTGCCTGGGCATGGCGGGGCCCCGGCGCGGTGGTCGGGTTCTCCGGGGTCCTTCGGGTTGTGGGTGGGCGGGGGACGGCCGCTCAGCCAACTGGTCGGGGCAGTGCGGCGAGGCGGTGGAAGGCCGTGGCCAGTTCGTGTCTCCAGGGCCAGGTCGCCGAGATCCGTAGGCGGAGGCGGCGTCCGCCGCGGGTGAGGCGTGCGGCGACGTGCAGCAGCCGGTAGCGGAGGTTCTTGGGTTCGGCAGCGGCGAGTTCACCGTCCAGCAGGAGGACGCGGGCCCAGGCGAGGAGATCGATGGCTGCGAGGCTGAGTTCGAGCCAGGTGGCGTTGATGGTGAAGTGGCGGGAGGGGAAGCGGCCGAAGCCGGTGATCTTGCCGCACCGGATGTGGTCTTCGACGGTGGCGTGTCCGCGGTGGCGGACCTCCAGGAACTGCGCTGAACCGCTGCCGGGGTAGGGGGTATCGGTAAGGAATACCTGGTGCCGCAGGCCCTCGTCGTGATCGAACAGGGACAGCTGTGCTCCGGGGTGCGGTCGCTCTCGGCGCACGATGATGCGGGTGCCGACCGGGTAGCCGGCAAGGTCGACCGTGCCGGTCAGCTCGGCGACCTCGGCGCCGTCGCGCAGTGTCCCGTTCTGGTCCAGGGCGGGATGCCAGACCTGCTCAGGCAGGGTCCGGATCGCGCGGCGGACCGGCTCGGTGACCGCGTATCCGACCGAGAACCGCAGGTCCAGGCCGTGCTCGCGCAAGGTTCAGATGTGGGCGAGGAACGCTTTCGCGGATCCGGCGCTGTCGGCGCGGATCAGGATCGCGGTGCCGTGCCGGTGAGCGTCGGGGATTTGCGCGAGGGCGTCGTCCAGCACCGCGATGTGGTCGGCGGCGGTGTTGGCTCCGGAGTTGCCGGGACGCAGCCGGCCGGACACGGCCTCGCCGGTGTTCGCGAGGAAACACAGCAGCGGGTGGAAGCCGAAGCCGCCCTTATAGGTGGGTGCGGCCTGTTCCTTCTCGGAGTGGCAGGTGATCAGTGTGGCGTCGAGGTCCAGGACCAGGCCGGGCAGAATGCGTCCCGCGGCCCGGGCTGCGGGTATGCCCTCGCCGGTCTCGGCGGCCTGCATCCAGGCGACTTCCCGGGCCGAGGCGCGGGCCGCTCGCAGCGAAGCGAGTGCAGCCTCGTCGGTGTCGGCGAGCAACCGCCAGGCCGTGGGTGTGGAAGCGACCGGGCCGAACACCTCGCCCTGGTCCCGCAGCACGGCCAGATCCGCGATCGCCTCACCGCCGTCGGCGAGCATCACCGCGAGATCGGTGGCGGTCCGGCCCGGATCGTGTCCCGTCCCGCGCGGTCGCAACGGTCTGAGCGCATTGGAGTACGCGGTGGTCAGACCGGTGGCCTCGGCGAGATCCGTCAGCAAACGTGCCCCGGCGTGCCCGACCACGCCCGAACCGTCAGTGGACACATGAAGCTTGGGACGAGAACCGATACCCTGCACGCAGAAAGTGCCTTCCGCTTGGACCGACAGAACCCCTCGACAAGGTTCATCGTCCCAGCTCAGAAGGCACTTTCGCGTATCCGGCCAGCATCCGGACCAGCCCCAACCGAAACGGCGAGGCTAATGTCAATACCAGTAACTTAGGTGCAATCTGGTCGTTGCTGGTGGTATGCCGAGAGCGGGTCAGCTGAAGTCATCTGGTGAGCGTCTGTCGGACCGGGTCGCGGTCGGGGTGCTGACGCAGGCGTTTCCTGCGCGGCTCGTGGACGAGGTGTTGGCGGAGACGGGCCGGGTGCAGCAGCGAAACCGGCTGTTGCCGGCCCGGCTGGTGGTCTACTTCGTGCTGGCGATGTGCCTTTTCTCGGGGCAGAGCTACGAGGAGGTCGCCCGGCTGCTGACCATGGGTTTGCAGGGTGAGCGGCGCTGGCGTGCGTCGTGGGCGGTGCCGAGTACGGCGGCGATCTGGAAAGCCAGGTCACGGTTGGGGGTGGCGCCGCTGCGGCAGTTGTTCGCGCGGGTGTGCCGTCCGGTTGCCACACCGGGTACTCAGGGTGCCTTCTACCGAGACTGGCGGCTGACCGCGATCGACGGCACCACGTTCGATCTGCCCGACACGAAGGCGAACGTGGAGGCGTTCGGCCGTCCACCGCGTTCCGGGCGGGGCGAGCAGAACGTCGGCTACCCGCAGATCCGCATGGTCGGCCTGGTGGAGTGCGGCACCCACGCCGTTTGCGACGCCGCGATCGGCCCTCTGCGGACCGGAGAGCAGGCCCTGGCCCGGGCGGTCCTGCCGTCCCTGCGGCCGGGGATACTGCTGCTGGCTGACCGTGGCTTCTACAGCGTGGACCTGTGGTGCAAAGCCGCTGCGACCGGAGCCGACCTGCTGTGGAGAGTCCGCAAGGACCTCGTGCTGCCCGTGGTCGAGCAGTTCCCGGACGGTTCTTATCTCACGGAGATTTTCGACCGCAGCGACATCCATCACGTCCGTCGCGGGGTCCCGGCACGCGCGGTGGAGTACGCCATCGCCGGCCACGAGGGCGTCTACCGGCTCCTCACCACGGTCCTCGACCCGGACGAGGCCCCAGCCGCGGAACTGGCCGGACTCTACGCCCAGCGATGGGAGTTCGAGTCCACTCTCGACGAGATCAAGACCCACCTCGGCGGTTCCCACCTGGTGCTGCGTTCGCAGCACCCCGACGGAGCCGAGCAGGAACTCTATGGCTTCCTGCTCGTCCACCACGCCATCAGGCGTCTGATGCACCAGGCCGCTCGACAAGCCGACCACGATCCCGACCGGATCTCCTTCACTCGCTCACTGCGCGTCGTGCGCCGCCAGGTCACCGACCAGGCGGCGTTTTCCCCCGGCAGACTCGCCCGTGCGGTCAAAGCAACCCACGCTGAACTCCTCGAACGACTCCTGCCACCACGACGCCGCCGAGCCAACCCCCGTGTCATCAAACGCAAAATGGCCAACTGGCCCCTCAAACGCGCAGCCCACCATGGTGCAGAACACCCGCCCGCCCCGGCCATCACCATTGTCAATGCCACCAAACCCAAACGGGTCAAGCGGATAAAAACGCCCTAAGTTACCGGTATTGAGGCTAATGTTCGATATGGCTAACCTTGGAGGTGGCTCGTTACGCATCCGCGCGGTCGCGGAGTCATGAAAGGAAGGCCGGTCATGTCGAAGAACGAGAGGTCGTCCCAGCCCTCGCACGGCGAGGGGCCGAGTCGCCACAAGGGCACCCACCAGCATGGCTGGTCGTCCGACGTGGATGAGACCCACCAGGAGGCCAACGAGAGTGCGCGCCGGTCCTTCCATCCGGACGAGTACGCGCCGGAGCCCGGGCCCGGCAGGAAGATCTCCGAGGAGGAAACCAAAGAGGTCCCCGGCGACGCAGTCAAGAGCACACATCGCCCGGGTGAGGAACACGCCAAGAAGTCCAGCGATAGCGGTATGCGCGACACCGGTCCCAAAGGCCGGTCCCAGCGCCCCAGCGGTACCAGGGACGCCTCGGCATCCACAGGAGTCGACCCTCAGGACCCGCCCTCCAACTCCGGCTGACCCGGCGGCGTCCGTCCCAAGCCGAGGAGCTGGCGCCAACCTCGCGAGGCACCAAGCGAGGGCCCACGTTGGTCCCACTTCCCAACGGGCTCCTCGCCGCGCCTGACGCCTCGGATCGGTCGCCCTGCCCTTTGCGTCTTACTGATCGCTTCAGAGTGAAATCGGTGTGGTGACTTGGCAGTCAGTGTCCGATACGCCGGCCAGGGCCGGGCAGGCAGGGGCCTTCCGGAACTCATGGCCCAGAACTGCCGAACGAGGCGGCTGCCCGGTCCGCAGGCTCTCTTCGACTGTCGGAATGGCTCAACAGGGCGCCGCAGGACCCGACGTTACGCGCTGCATGTCCGGCGTGGGCTCTCCCGCGGTTCAAACCTGGCGAGCCGCGAGACCGCTACCCCTGGAACAGCGCCGACTGCCCGGTCCGCCACGCTTTCAGGAGATGGGATGCCAGCCGGCTCTCCAAGTGCACGGTGGCATCGGCTCCGAAAGCCACTTCTGAATCCAGGCGTGGCTCTTCGGCGAGCAGACCGCCGATCACTTCTCGGCGTACGACCTGTTCGTGTACAGCGTCCGCCTCCACGTGCTCCGCGTAGAAGCGCTCGGCCGCGGGACCGGCACCGGTGCGCCGCATCGCTGAGGCGAGTCGGCGTGAGCCGGGTGACGAGGTGACCTCGACGCAGGCGAAGTGGCCGACCAGTGCTCCGCGAAACGCTCGGTGCAGGCCGAACAGCGTCATTACGTTCACTGCGGCGAGGGCGGGGGCGGGCGCCGCCTCCAGGTAGTGGCCGTAGCGTGGGTCCAGCCCCAGATCTGCCATCAGCTCGGCGAAGAGCTGGGCGTGGATGTTCTCGGCCCGCCCGGCGCCGAACTCGTCGTACTCGATGGCCACCATTCCGGCCTTGGCGCGCCCGCGCAGTCGGGGAATCACCCATGCGTGGGGGTCTGCCTCCTTGAGGTGGTACAGCGAGCGCAAAGCGGCGTACTCCCGGATCTGCCACAGCTCACCGCTGTGCTCGAGGTAATGGGCGACGCTGTCGCGATGGTCGGTGGACTCCACCAGCAGCTCGCTGAACGCCTCATCCGTTGAGCGGCCTGATAGCACATCGGCGCGCAGGGCGCCGAGGAAGCGCTCTTCGAGCGCCCGGCGCAGCGGTATGAGGGCGGGGTCCCACTCACGGTCCTCGGCGATGTCGGCAAAACCGCGGTAGTGCAATTCGTAGAGCACGTAGAGGGCCAGGTGCAGGTCCTCCCCGTACGGGTCGGTGGCCGCGGCCTCCCCCACATCGGGAGGGGCTTGCTGCGGCGAGGCAAGAGCAGCGAACAGGCCGGTCGAGAGCGGTCCCCTGGGGCTGGGCATGGATGGGCCGGCAAGGCTGTGGTCAGTGGTGGTCGCCGTCATGAGTGCCCTTCGGGTCCTTGCCGGGAGACTGGTCACGGCCCGCGCAGCGGCAGGCGCCAGGGATTTCGTGTGGCGGCGGTGGCTGGTGTCGCACCATGGGTGTATGCGGCTGCGGCGGCAGGTGCAGACGGCGACGATGAACCGGTCGGAGGCGGCGACCGTGCCGTCCTCCTGGAGGATCTCCACTGGTCCTTCGATCAAGATCGGACCGTCGCGGTCAACGGTCACGCGCCTGGCGTGGTCACATTCGTTCGGCACGGATGATCACCAGCTCCTCTGTGTCCTCCGCGGCGCCGATCAGGCCCTGGGCACGCAGCCATGGCAGCCGCTTGATGATCACGGGTCCGAAGGGTACGTACGACCAGTCCGTCACTGAGCAGTGCAGACCGGTCTCGGTGAGCCGTCTCAGCGTTTCCTCGACGCTGCAGAGTCCGGAGTGCACCATGAGCAGTACGCCGTGCGGTCGGAGCAGCTCTCGGGTGTGGGCGCAGATCCGGTCGAGGGCCTGCCGTCCGCCGTGACCGGCGTCCCAGGCAACCGCGGTCCTGTGGCTGCGGGTGCGACGTGCGTGGGGCGCGGGGACGTACGGCGGATTGCTCACCACCACGTCGAAGCGCTGCCCGGCGACCGGCGCCGTGAGGTCGCCACGCAGCACCCGCACGCGGCGCCCGGCACGCACGGCGTTCATCCGAGCAGTCATTACCGCCCGTCGGGAGATATCGGTCGCCGACACTCGGGCCCCCATCCGCGCGGCCAGCAGAGCGAGAGCGCCGCTTCCTGTGCAGACGTCGAGGACGTCCATGCCCGCCGTGATCCCCTCGGCGTGGAGCGCCCGTGCAAGCAGCTGAGTATCCGCCTGGGGAGCGTAGACCCCGGGCGGTATCCACAGGTTCCCGAGGCCGGCAGTCGGTGCGGCAGCAGTCGTCATCTGAAGCCTCCATGAGGATACGAGCAGGCATCTTGTTCGTCTCGCCAGGCGCGTGCCCACCTCATTCAGATTCGGTGTGCCCGCGGACCGCCGCCACTCGAATGGCGGTCTCCGCCCTCCTGCCCTGTGACTGCTGTCGCATGTGGGGCGCCGGGGGCCCTTGCCCCGCCACAGGCGGCGTGGCGAGGGAGCGATACGGGCGTCTGGCCGGCGGGCGCCCGATCAGTCGGCGTCCACGTCGTGCACGGACACGCGGATGGTGTCGATGTCGCTGTCGGCGGCATCGGGAATCAGCATTCCCGCGCGGGCCCCGGTCCGCAGGTAATCCACCACAGCTTGGTCGAGCAGTTCGCCGGGGAGGGCCGCTGGGATTCCCGGGGGGTAGGGCGTGAGCATCTCGGCGCAGATCCTGCCGACCGCTCGGTCTGCGGGCACCTGCTCGACCTCGCCGAAGAAGGCGTCACGCGGAAGCGTTACCTGCCGGAGACGCAGGTCGCCCGGGGCCGGGACACGGACATCCGGGGCCGGCGGCAGCTCGTGGGCGTGGGCGACAAGGTCTCGCAGGCCGTCGAGAAGTCGCCCAGTCGTCGTCTCGTCGTCGGCGTGGGTGAGCTGGGCGTTGATGCGCCTGTGGTCGGAGGTGTGCAGGTTGATGCGGTGGTATCGGCGCATCCAGTCGGCGGCTTCGTAACCGCTCAACTTCACCCCGCTCAGGTCGATGAAGATCTGGAGGGGGTCCATGTCGAAGGCGCGTGCCTCGCCGCAGAAGTCGTCGCGGTCGTTAACGTGCAGGTCCCCGATGTCCTCGATGGCCGCTCGTACACGGCGGGCCCTGGAAAGTGCCTCGTCCATGAGCTCACGACCGTGCTCCACCATCTGGCGGCGCCATCCGTCGAGGGCTGCATAGATGAGTACCGAGGGGCTGGTGGTGCCCAGCAGGTCGGCGCGGGAGGCGAGGGTCTGCGCGGTGACGAGGTCGCCTTGCAGGTGGAAGACCGAGCTCTGTTCGAGCCCGGAACCCATTTTGTGGACCGACGTGACGCACACATCGGCACCGGCGTCCATGGCCCAGGTAGGCAGTTCGGGATGAAAGGGCAGGTGGGCCCCCCACGCTTCGTCCACGATCAGCGGCACGCCCCGCTCGTGGCACAGCGTCGCGATGGCTCCGATGTCGGCGCAGGTGCCGTAGGGCGTGGGGCTGGTGACCAACGCCCCCCGTGCATCCGGATGTTCCTCGAACGCCGACCGAAAAGCCCCGGGTGCTGGCGGGTGAGACAGGTGGAGATCCGGGTCCCACTGGGGGTCGATCCACACAGGGCGGATACCTGCAAGGATCAAGCCAGAGATGACCGATTTATGTGCGTCTCGTCCGACCAGCAGCTTCTCGTGCGGCCCGGCGACGGAGAGCATCGCAGCCTTCACCGACAGCGAACTTCCACAGGTGGAAAAGAACGTGTGATCGGCACCCACAGCGTCGGCCATCAGCTCTTCTGCCCGCTCCAGGATTCCCTGGGACATGGTCCGGTCGTCCAGACCGGACAGCGCCAACACATCCGCACTGAAAAGAGCGTCCCCCAGAACAGCCCGAACCCTTGGGTCGGCTCCCCGACCCTGCTTGTGGCCAGGAGGAGTGAAAGACAGTTGCTCCTGCGCCTGGTATGCCGTCAGAGCTTCGAGTACTGGAGCTGTCGAATGGTCCATGATGTGCGGCTTTCCGGTAGGGGCGGGCGAAAACACTTCGGCTGAGCTGCCCGGGAGGCGTACAGAGGCTCCGGGAGACAGCCCGCGCGGTCGGCGGGGCGGAGCGAGTCCCCGACCACCTGCCGCACCTTCCGGCATGCGCCCAGGACCGGCGCGCATTCTTGCCCCATGTCTGGTCGCACCTGTCAGAGAGCAGGGGTGAAGCGATCCCAGGCGCGGTGTCCCCCGAGTAGATTTGTCACGGCCTGCAGCACGGCGGACGCGGCCCCACCGACCACCACCCCTGCGGACTCCGCGGGCAAGCCGGCTGCCTCCAGAGCACTCGCCCCTTTCCCCCAGACCCCGATGGCCTTGCCGTGGCGATACGCCTCGGTGATCATCAGCAGCAGCCGGGGGTCCACGCCGGTGGCCGCGGCTGCGCCGTCGTCGACCTTGGCGTCGCGGGCCCCGTAGGCATCCGCGGCCGGAGCCGGCGCCCCGGCCAGCAGGATCGCGTCGAACTCGGTGGACCGGGCGGTGGCAAAGGTCCGTTGCACGGTGACCAGGTCGCCATCCTGGCCCAGCGTGCCGCCGACCGGAGCGATGACCAGGGCGACCATGCCGGCGTCGAGGACTGCACGCCGCACTTCGCGTACGCCGTCCAGGTCGTCCGCGCCGTCGGTGACGATGCCGACGACCCGGCCGTCGACCGGCCAGGCCTCACCGAGCTGGGACAGCGCGGGACTCGGCTCTACCGCAGCCAGGGTGACGGTTGCCTGCGGGGCCGGAAGGCCCAGACCGGCCGCGACCTGCGTGCACAGATCGGGGTCAATGTTGGCGAGCACCTGCAGTGCCCGTTCCTTGATTGCCGTCTCCCAGCACTTGCCGAGCTCGAAGGTGTAGGCGGCGACGATGTGTTCGCGCTCCATGGGGGTCATGCTGAGCCAGAACAGCCGGGCCTGGCTGAAGTGGTCGTCGAAGGAAGCCGCAGAGTCACGCACCTTGCGGGCCGCGGGCATCTCGGCCGGCACCTCGATATAGGCGCTGGTGTCTGCGCCGGCGAGGAACGGGCAGCCGCCGTCGAGGGAGTTGGGCCGATACGGCGCCACGCCGCGGTGCACCGCTGTCTGATGCATGCCGTCACGCAGCATGTCGTTGACGGGCGCGTGCGTGCGGTTGATCGGCAGTTGCGCGAAGTTGGGTCCGCCCAGTCGGCTGATCTGGGTGTCGAGGTAGGAGAAGAGCCGCCCCTGCAGCAGCGGGTCGTCGGTGACGTCGATGCCGGGAACCAGGTGGCCGAGGTGGAAGGCGACCTGCTCGGTCTCGGCGAAGAAATTCGACGGGTTGGCGTTGAGGGTCATCAAGCCGATCGGACGGACCGGCGCGAGTTCCTCGGGCACGATCTTCGTCGGGTCCAGCAGGTCGATGCCTTCGAAGGTCTGGCCCTCGGTGTCCGGGAAGGTCTGCACGCCCAGCTCCCATTGTGGGAAGGCGCCGGACTCGATCGCGTCAGCAAGGTCACGGCGGTGGAAGTCGGGGTCCATGCCTGCAGTGATCTGTGCTTCCTCCCACACCAGCGAGTGCACACCCAGCTTCGGTTTCCAGTGGAACTTCACCAACGTGGTGGCGCCCTCGCCGTTGACCAGCCGAAAGGTGTGGACGCCGAAGCCCTCCATCATCCGGAAGGAACGCGGGATGCCCCGGTCCGACATGTTCCACAGCGTGTGGTGGGTCGCCTCCGTGTGGAGGGTGACGAAGTCCCAGAACGTGTCGTGCGCGCTCTGCGCCTGGGGGATCTCACGGTCCGGATGCGGCTTGCCCGCGTGGATCACGTCGGGGAACTTGATCGCGTCCTGGATGAAGAACACCGGGATGTTGTTGCCGACCAGATCGAAGACACCCTCGTCTGTGTAGAACTTCGTGGCGAAGCCCCGGGTATCGCGCACGGTGTCGGCGAGCCGCGCGAGCCCAGCACGGTGGAGAAGCGGACGAACACCCGCGTCTCGGCTCCCTCCGCAAGAAAGGCAGCCTTGGTGATCCCCGCGGCAGCGCCGTAAGCCCGAAAGACGCCGTGGGCGGCGGCCCCGCGGGCATGCACCACCCGTTCAGGGATGCGCTCGTGATCGAAGTGAGTGATTTTCTCCCGCAGGTGGTGGTCCTGGAGTAGTAGAGGCCCGCGAGGGCCGGCCTTCAGTGAGTGGTCGGTCTCGTACAGACGTGCACCCTGAGCGGTGGTCAGGTACGCGCCCTCCTGCGCGACCTGGCCCTGTCGCTCCCCGGTGGGCTGCCCGGTCGGGCTGTACGTGTCCGGGCCGCGCTGGTCGCCCTTGGGCGGCAGCGGCCCGCGCGCCTCGGTCGGCTCCTCAACCGAAGAAGCCTCCGGGCCCGGAGCACCGGGAATCTCATTTCCCGGTCGAACCGCCTCCTGAGTCTTTTCCACGACCTTCTTCGCTGCGGTCGACACTGGGTTTTTCTTCTCGCTCACTTTGTTCCGAATCTTTTGAGGGGAAGCGCCGCCGCAGAAGTGAGCAGCACTTGGGCAAGAGCGACATCGCCTGACGACGGGTACCCCTGGACGCGGAGGCAAACTCCTGTGCTGCGCCATCCGGCGCTGTGACACGACCATCGGACGGGCCACGCCGAGACTCTTCGCCTCTAACTGATCGTGACTATCCAGTGACGAGTTACGGATCGCCATCGGCGGGTAAGTCATTCGCTCGTATCGCAGGCGACAGGTTCTGCGCGTGGACTGGGGACCCCGTGCCGCACTGATCGACCGGGAATGGCGCCGCCATCTGGCCAAATCGCTTAGGGGCATGAGAGCGCGGTGGAAGCCGGTGACAGCCGCAGGGCGAAGGAGCGTGATCTTCGGGCCCGAGGGACGGCACGACGCCTAGGATCTGAGACCGCTGGCCTCGTCCGTCAGCAGCACGCGCGGGACTGGAACAGCGTGCAGGAGCATTTCGTGAACGCCGTATGCCTCCAGGCTTACGCCCGCAGCTCCCCGCCTGTCACTCGGAGCAGCACCCGGCTACGCAGGGAAGTCGCCAAGAAGCGGTGAGTGGCGTGGCTCCGGGCACGCTGGGGGTATCCGTGCATCGTGGTAGTCATGCGGAGCGAGGCACCGGGCCCTTGGCTCCTGCTTTGACTTGCCGAGGGGCAATTCCGGAGGTGGGAACATGACGGACGCCGAACGCTCGCGTGACAGCGCTCTTCCCGGAGAGGACAAGGAACACGGCTTCGGGCGGCACGAGACGACCGAGGAGCGGGCTGACCGTCAGTGGACGGAGATGCTACAAGAGGTACGGGTAGCGCAGACTGGGGCGCAGATCTTGTTCGGCTTCCTGCTCAGCGTCGTCTTCACGCCCCGTTTCGAGCAACTGGGCCTGTTCGACAGGAATCTCTATGTGGTCACGGTCGTACTCGGCGCACTGGCGACCGGCGCGCTGGTAGCGCCGGTCTCTTTCCACCGCACACTTGCCGGCCACCGGCGCAAGCCGCAGCTGATCCAAGTTACAGGGCGTTTGATCGCCACCGGACTTGCCCTTCTTGCAGCTGCCATCGTCTGCGCTGTGCTTCTCTTGCTCCGGGTCGCGTTGGAATCCAGCTTCGCCTGGGCTATCGCGGGGTTTGTGCTGATCTGGTTCGCGTGCTGTTGGCTGACCCTGCCCCTCATGCTCAAGCGGCACCTGAAAGGCGCGCAGTGACTGGTGGCTCTCCGAGGCCCATCGGGAGGAGCGCACTCTGCCTTGGGCAGGCCCCCCGTTATGTTCTTCGCGGTCCTGCAAGAGGACCGCTGGCCTCCGGGCCCGGCATGACTGTTCCCCCCTGTCGAACGGATGGAACGGATGACCTGGGGGGTGGTGTCACCGGGCCCGAGAGGCGCCGTTGGAGACGCTGATGAGAGGTCTGACTACTGCCTGGCCTGGCGCAATGCCCGGGGCGCATACGACGCCAACGCCCTGGCCAGCATCACACGAACCCCGTTCAGGAGGATGGGTTGTACGACATCGACGACGCGGGCGTCTTCCTCGGCCTGGACGTCGGCAAGAGTGCCCATCACGGGCACGGGCTCACCCCGGCCGGCAAGAAGGTCTTCGACAAGCCGCTGCCCAACAGCGAACCGAAGCTGCGGGCCGTCTTCGACAAGCTGACCGCGAAGTTCGGCACCGTGCTGGTGATCGTGGACCAGCCCGCCTCGATCGGAGCCCTCCCTTTGACAGTCGCCCGGGACGCCGGCTGCAAGGTCGCCTCCCTGCCCGGACTCGCGATGCGGCGGATCGCCGACCTCTACCCGGGCGAGTCGAAGACCGACGCGAAGGACGCCGCAGTGATCGCGGACGCCGCCCGGACCATGCCGCACACCCTTCGCTCGTTGGAACTGACCGACGAGATCACCGCCGAGCTGACCGTGCTGGTGGGCTTCGACCAGGACCTGGCGGCCGAGGCCACCCGCACCTCCAACCGGATACGCGGCCTGCTCACCCAGTTCCACCCCAGCCTGGAGCGCGTCCTCGGCCCCCGCCTGGATCACCAGGCCGTGACCTGGCTGCTGGAACGCTACGGTTCCCCGGCTGCCCTGCGAAAGGCCGGTCGACGCAGGCTCGTTGAGGTGATCCGGCCCAAGGCCCCGCGCATGGCCGCCCGCCTGATCGACGAGGTCTTCGACGCCCTCGACGAGCAGACTGTCGTGGTCCCGGGCACCGGCACCCTCGACGTCGTGATCCCGTCCCTGGCCCGCTCGCTCGCAGCCGTCCACGAACAGCGACGAGCCCTGGAAGCTCAGATCGGACAGCTGCTGGAGGCTCACCCTCTTTCCGCGATCCTGACCTCGATTCCGGGGGTCGCGGTCAGCGCCGCCACCTTGCTGGTCACCGTCGGCGACGGCACCAGCTTCCCCCACCGCCGCCCACCTGGCCTCCTACGCCGGCCTCGCCCCGGCGACCAAGTCGTCTGGGACCTCCATCCACGGCGAACACGCGCCCAGAGGCGGCAACCGGCAGCTCAAACGCGCGATGTTCCTGTCCGCGTTCGCCGCCCTGCACGATCCCGCCTCCCGCACCTACTACACAAATGCCGGGCCCGCGGGAAGACCCACACCCAGGCACTTCTCCGCCTGGCCCGACACCGCATCAGCGTGCTGTTCGCGATGCTCCGCGACGGCTCCTTCTACGAACCCAGAACCCATCGCCTCGCTTGACGAAAGACATAGAGGCACCCCCCGTTGATCGTCCGACCCGCAGATCGCCCCGAATGATTCCAGGTCGGTCGCGCCCGCCCGAGCTCTACGTGATCCAGAGGAAGGGCAAGTGCTGACCAGGAGTTGATGTCAGCGCAGTACCCGGTTGAGTGATTGCTGACGTCGCTCATTGTGGGTGACAGAGGGAAACCACCTTTTAGGGCATACCTGGTGCTGTTCCCTTTGAACGGGTACATGCAGTACATGAGCATTGGAAACCCTGCCCCCGACCCACGCAACACGCCCGGCTTGGAGCCTGGCGGCGGCGTCCCTCCCGGCGAGACTCCGCCGGCGGAGGGCAGCACCTCGGAAGCAGGGCCACGCCATGCACCTCCCAAGGGATGGGCCAAGTGGCCTCTGATCGCCATTCTTGCCGTGGTGGTGCTAGTCGTGGCCTTCTTCCTCGCCTATGCGCTTTTGGTATAACCAGTGTCGAGCCAAACGGACAGGCCTAAAACAGGAACGGGGCCGCCGGGGGCGCTGGCCACCATCCCGCTACCCGGCAGGATGAAGCTTTATCGGGCATTGCGCATGGCCTGCTCGATGTCGTTGCGGTCAAGGCCCTCATTTCTCGCGTACTGCGTGATCGCTTCCTGCAGATCACGCTCAAGGTCACGCCACGCCCGCCATGCCGTCTCGTAGGTCGTCGTCTGCGCCTCGCTCCACGGCTCGGTGGCCGGCGGCCCCAATTCCTCGCGCAGTTCGGTGACGCGCACGTGCGCCTGGTCCGTCGCCCGCCGCATGCCGATCAGCTCTTCGATGGTGTCTGCCACGCTCGAACTCTAAAACGCCATAATCGGGTGCGCCCGCGCGGAGCCGGGGCGCGGAGGTGGTGGCGGTGGTCAAGCGGCGCTCTTGTTGCGGCGGCGTCCGGCCCGGGCGAGCGCGTCGATGAGCTCGTCCCGGCTCATCTTGGAGCGGCCCGCAAGGTCCTGCTCGGTGGCCCGGTGGTACAGGTCCGTCTTGCTCAACTGGCGGAGCTCGCTCTTGCCCCCGCCCTGGTGGCGGGTTGGCGCCGATGCGCGGGCTGCCTTCGGCGGGGCCTTCTTGGCCGCGGTCTTCCTCTTCGTCTCCGGCTTACGCGCTGTGCGGGCGGCGGTCTTCTTCTGCCGCGGCGCGGTCGGCGCCTTCTCCCGGGCTCCCCTGGTCTGGTGGAGGCTGCCCTGCAGGAGTTCCATCAGGTCGACGACGTTGGTGGCCTGGGGCGCCTCGTCCGCCGCGGCGGCCTCCTGGCCTTCGGCCTTCGCCCGCACCAGTTCCTGCACCTTCTCCCGGTAGGTGTCGTGATACCGGACCGGATCCCACGGCGCGTCCAGAGCGTCGATCAGCTGGATCGCCATGTCCCGCTCCTTGCCCTTGCCGACACGGCCGGACGGCAGTTCGGGCAGCTCCTTGTCGGGATCGCGGACCTCGTCCGCCCAGTGGAGCGTCTGCAGCACCAGCAGCTTGTCCTCTGCGCGCAGCGCGGTCAGGTACTGCTTGCCGCGCATCACGAATGTGGCGATGCCGGCCTTGTCCGCCTCCGTCAGCGCCGCCCGCAATAGCTCGTAAACCTTGGTGTACTCCTTACCCCGGGGGGCGAGGTAGTACGTGCGGTCGAAGTAGACCGGCTCGATATCGCCCAGGTTGACGAAGTCGCTGATGTCGATGGTCTGGGAGCGGCCCGGCGCGATCTCGTCCAGCTCGTCGGGCTCGACGACGACGTACTCTCCTTCGGCCACCTTGAAGCCCTTGACGATGTCCTCGGCCGGCACTTCCTTGCCGGTGCGTTCGTTGACCCGCCGGTTGCGGACCCGGTCGGCACTGCCGCGCTGCAGCTGGTGGAAGTGCACCGTGTGGGTCCCGACCGCGGTGTACAGGCTGACCGGGACACTGACCAGCCCGAAGGTGATCACACCCGTCCAGATCGCACGCGCCATGACCGCCACTCCTTCTTGCCCTGTCACCGGGAGCAGGTGCTCCTGCTGACCACGCTGGCATTCCTGCATGCACAGCGCGCGCCGGGAACGGGCGAGCGGCGCAGGAGCATGCAGCCGGGTGCAGGCCGGCGATCGACCATCTCCGGACGGGGCGGCGGGGCCCTATCTGATGGGGCTGGTCAGACGTTCCACTTCCTGCGCAGCCCCCTGTGCCGCTCGTTCGGCCTGGCTCACTGCCTCAGCCGCCGCCTGGCGCCGTTCCTCAGCATCTTGCTGTTCGTGCTCGGCGCGCTGAAACTCCTCGCGTGCCTGACGCAGCTGCTCCTCGGCCGCGGACACCTGCTGACGGCACTGGTCATGCCGGTCGCGTGCCCGCTGCAGCGATGCTTCAGCGTCCGCTTGTTCGGTGCTCTGGTCGCGAAGCCGGTGATCGGCCGTCGCGGCGGCCTGGCGGGCCTGCGCGAGCTGTTCCTGCCTTTGGCGGCGTCGCTCGGCGAGTTCGTCCTTCGCCCGCGTCCGCGAAGAGCTCGGCCCAGTCGGCGCTCGTGCCGGCTTCTGCGGTGCGTCAGCTGGTCCGACGGCGCTGGACGGGAAGTCTGCTGGCGGGGTGAGGGCGCGTTCCAGTCGGCCGGTAGCCCACCGATCTGCCGCGTCCCGATCGACCAGCACGGCGCGCAGAGTGGATGCGACGTCCTGCTTCGCTGCACCCGACAGCCGGTGCCCCGCTTCACGGGCCAGTACGGCAGCCTGCCGCGACAGGGCCGAGACGATACTGCTGCGCTGCTCAGACAGCTCTCTGATCCCGTCGGCATCCAGGGATCGATACGCCTCGCGCAGCGCCCGCCCGAGCTCCAGGAACCGCTGGCTCTCTTCCGGTTGCAAGCGCAGCAGCAGGTTCGCTGCCCAGGCCGCGAGCGTCGGGCGGCGGGCGGCATGGATCCGGCGGGCATCGTCCACATGCCCGTCCGCCTTGACCGCGGCAGCCAGCTCCTCACGGCCGGAGACGAAATCAGGCGGCGCCATGACGTAGAGCTCATCCAAAAGGCTCTCTACGTCGTGCCCTCCGCTCCCCCGCCTATCCGTACGTTGCATGATCATCAGGGTCCATCGAGCCGCGCCTCCGCGCACCTCGGGCCGCACCCCCAGCGCAGCAGGGGGGCAGGGCCGCCTCATATCGGCGCGCAGGGCTGTGCCTGGCATGGTTCGATCAGGGGCGGCGCCAACTGTCGCTGGTCAGGTGGGAGGCGGCCTGCGGACCCATGCGGAGCATGCCGCCGTCCACGACCCACGAGGCCCCCGTGGTGTAGGAGGACTCCGGCCCCGCCAGGAATGCGACGACCGCGGCCACTTCGCGCGCGTCACCCGGCCGGCCCAACGGAATGCCCGGCCGGTCGACCTTCGCCACATCGGTGTCCTCCTGGTCCGTCATGGGGGTCGCGATCTCCCCGGGGGCCACCGAATTCGCCGTGATGCCGTACTCGGCGAGTTCCAGTGCCATCACCTGTGTCAGCAAGCCCAGCCCGCCCTTGGCGGCGCAATACGGGGCGGCCCCCACGCGCGGCTGGTGCTCATGCACGGATGTGATGTTGACGATGCGCCCCCCGGTGCCCTGGGCAATCATGCGGCGCGCGACGTTCTGCGAGCACAGGAACGGGCCGATGAGGTCGACATCGAGCACTTGCTGGACCGTTGAGTGCTCCAGGTCGAGAAGGCGCGTGGACGTACCCGTGCCCGCGCAGTTCACCAGGACGTCGACCCTGCCCAGTTCATCCGCGAGCGCGCCGATGACATCAACACCGCCCGGCAGGTCCGCGAGATCCAGTTGGGCGACTGCACACCGGTGCCCCTTCTCCCGGACTTCTCGCGCCGTTTTCTCGGCTCCCGCCAGGTCTCGATGCCAGGTGACCCCCACGTCCATACCTTGCTCCGCCAGCTTCACAGCGACGGCTCGGCCAATCCCGGAGTCTCCGCCCGTGACCAGGGCGACCGGGGTCACGGGCGGATTCCCGCCGCCAAACGGGGCGTTACTCATCGTTCCTCCTAGCAGGTGCAGCCCTCTTCGAGGGCGTGGTGCCCGCATCCGAATGTCGGCGGTCTCCAGAAGGCAAACACAGCTGTCCGCGAGACGGTCGCAGAAACGGCGGTCAGTCCCTGCCCATCACTGCCGCGTCGCACAGCATGGGCGCCGTGGCCCATCCCGTGGCTGGCACGCACTGCAAGCAGGGCCCTCATCCAGACAGTCAGCGACATGACATCCAGCCTGCTGGTGAAGACACCGCCAGAGCCAACGGATGGAACTCCACCGAGGCCAGGACACGCGACCCCTGTCACGAGTACACGAGCTGGGAAAGTCCAACAGTTCTGGTGTGCGGCTTGAAGGAGGATCATGGTCCAGCAGATCCGCGAGGTCATGGCGGGGGATCCTGTCGTCGTGTCGTCACTGACGCCCATGGGGGACGTTGCCCAGCTGATGCGGACGCTGGTTTGCGAACGGGGCGCAGGCATGGCTGTAGCCGGGCCAGTTGAATGGCGCACCCTCCCCCAGCCCGCAGGCCACGCTCTCGAGCCGCTCAATGAGCACGGGACAGCGGCGCTGCTCGGTGTGGACAGAGCGGGAACGGGTCTCTACACCGCTGAGCAGGCAGCGTTGGCGGCCACAGCGCTCGTCTCCCAGATCCACACCGCGACAGCCGAGCTGGTCGGACTCGCGGAACACCTCCTGGTACTCCATGACGCCAGCCGGCCATGAGCACGAGGCGCTCGCCTCCCCACACGGTCGCGACCCACCCTGGGAGGTTGCGCGCCACAGCAGACATGGGCCGGGGTGAGCGGGACCGCAGGGATACGCCCAGGCGGTTTGGTTACGTAGGGCCATTCGCTCTGTCCATGTGCTTCAGCAGAGTTCCCCGCTCCAGCACTGTCGGAGCCCGAACCGGGCCACCGGTGGAGGGGTGGCACAGGCCGGCTACGGGGGTCAGGGCCGCTCAGGGGAAGAATCGGTCCTCGACGTCTCATTTCGACCGCTGAGGGAACACGTGGTCCATGACCACGCAATCTGAACTACCCGGCATGGCCGAGTCGTACTGGATGGCCACGGCGCCGGGCATCCAGTGGCCGGCACTGGAGACCGACACAACGGCAGACGTCGCCGTGATCGGGGCAGGCATGGCCGGCCTGAGTACCGCCTGGGAACTTACCCGGGCCGGACGGAACGTGGTCGTGCTTGAGGCGGACCGCGTTGCTGCCGGGGTGACGGGCTATACGACGGCGAAGCTCACCGCGGCTCACTCTCTCGTGTATGAGCGGCTGCGCCGCACGCGCGGGCGAGAGGGCGCACGCCAGTACGCTCGTTCCCAACAGACAGCGGTGGAGCGGGTCGCATCGGTGGCGGCGGAACTGGGTATCGTCTGCGACTTCGAGCGGTCGTCGGCTCTGACCTTCACCACTGATCCGCAGGGGCGTGCCTTGTTCGAGGCCGAGGCCGAAGCGGCGGCGGAAGCGGGACTGGACGCCCACCTCGTGACGGAAACGGACCTGCCGTTCCCCGTGACCGCAGCTGTGCGCGTCACGCACCAGGCGCAGTTCCACCCGCGCAAGTATCTTCTGGCACTTGCGGACGACATCACCGCACGAGGCGGTTTCATCCATGAACGAACGCGGGTGACCGGCCTTACCGAGGGTGATCCGTGCCAGCTGACCACCGAGCGAGGCATGACGATCACGGTGAAGGAAGTCGTCGTCGCCACGCACTATCCGGTCTTCGACCGCGCGCTTCACTTCGCGCGCTTGTCCCCGCGCCGTGAACTCGTCGTTGCCGCGCCCCTCCCCGCCTCGGAGGCACCGGCGCACATGTACATCACGGACGACATGGGCAAGCGATCCGTACGTACCGCTCCGCTCGACGAGGGCCGGCGACTACTCATCGTCACAGGCGAGGATCACACGCCCGGCACGGGCGACAGCCGCGAGCGGTTCCTCCGGCTGGACGCGTGGATGCACAGCCATTTCCCGGTCGGCGACACGGCATACCGGTGGGCGGCCCAGGACAACGACGTCAGCGATGGCGTGCCGCTGGTCGGCCCTTTCCATCCGGGCGCACGCCATGTGTACGTGGCAACCGGTTTCGGCGGCTGGGGTATGAGCGGAGGCGCCATGGCCGGACAGTTGCTGGCGTCCACGCTCACTGGCGCGGAACCCGACTGGGCAGGGCTGTACGACCCGCGTCGGCTGTGGAGCACCATCCGGGAAGGGGCGGCCCTGCTCAAACAGCAGGCCGAGGTCGCCCGGCACTTCGTAGGCGACCGGCTGAGGACCACACACGTCGACTCCGTCGCCGAGATCGCACCCAACTCGGGCTCGGTCGTTCGCCTCGAAGGGCGGCGCTGCGCCGTCTACCGGGATGAGGCCGGAGCACTCCACGCCGTGTCGGCGCGCTGCACGCATCTCGGTTGCCTGGTTGCCTTCAACGAGGCGGAAACCGCGTGGGAGTGCCCTTGTCACGGTTCGCGGTTCGGCGTCGACGGCGAGGTACTCCACGGCCCGGCCCTGCGCCCCCTACCTCCACGGACTGTTTGAGCAGGGCTATCGGCTCAGCGCGGAACCGAGCAGCCGCTCGAAGGCCGGGCGCCCCGCCTTCGTCGTACCCTCTCCAAGTCGCCGGCCGCGGACGGGCAGGCAGGGCCTCCCAGGAACGTCTGTACTGCGCCATCCGGCGCTGTGACATGACTGTCGGAGGGGCCACGCAGAGGCTCTCCGTCTCGACCGGAAACTGATCGTGACTCGCCGGGGCGGCGACATCGACGGCATTTACCCGTCAGCGGTGGCCCGGTCGTCACGCAACGGGTCCTTGAGCGGAGTGGTCGCCAACGGTGGCCGCCCAATAGGCACGGAACCGCAAGAAGCGCCCGCCGTAAGGAACTGCCTCTATCCGGCCGTTACCTGCGGGCTTCCTGGTCACCAGATGCGATGCCTCGCAACACGGCCTCCTCAGACTGGGGCATCCGAGACGTCCCGACTACGCAGGGGGGCCGGCCCTGTCATCGGGCGCCCATCAGAAATCACCCGGCAGTCACCAGGGTTCACGGGCTCCCTGGGCCGCCACGTCACGCCGCCGAACGGAGGATCCGTCCCCCTATCCCCCTGAGCGCCCCTGAGCGTCTCGGGGTGTGGGCGGAAGGGCCGGTATAACGTCGAGGCCAGCTGTCATGGTTCCGAAGTACCCCTCGCCCGTGAGCGCGATTTTCACGGCGGCACTGCTGTTCAGAGTCTCCGGGGGCCAGGGCGATCACCTCCGGTCCCCGCACGGTGCGGGCCCGCTTCGAGTCCCCCTTGGAGGACAAAATGGCCAGCGGAACGGTCAAGTGGTTCAACGCGGAAAAGGGCTTCGGGTTTATTGAGCAGGACGGCGGCGGCCCGGACGTCTTCGCCCACTACTCGAACATCGCTGCCCAGGGTTTCCGCGAGCTCCAGGAGGGCCAGAGGGTGAACTTCGACATCACCCAGGGCCAGAAGGGCCCTCAGGCAGAGAACATCACTCCTGCTTGACCTGCCCCCCGCCCCGCGACAGGCTCGCTGGGGCGGCCGTCCCGCGTCAAAGCGATGGCTTTTGAACTCTCGTCCCCGACCGGCGGCGGCCTCCGTTGCGATCCTCCTGCAAGGGACGCTCGCTGCGAGTGGGGCAGGGGGAGCCGACGCAGTCCCGCCCACTCCGTAGCTGCTCGAGCGGTGCCGACTCCACAGCATCCGTTTCGCAGTCCTCGGACAGGGCGGAGACGGCCGCATCAGTGTCGGCCGAATCCCCAGCGCGGCCCCCGCCAGCACGTGCCGGCTCAGCCCAAGACGACCAAAGCGCATAAATTCGATCGGCACCTACGAGGTGCAACTGGATACTCACCGCCCCACTTTCACCACAGGAGTCGAGGGCGAACGCGCGCAGCAACGGGGGAAGAACAGGTGCTCAAGGCCCCCAGAATCAGTTCGTTGAGCCGCTCGACTCTCGTCTCCCAATGATCAGAAGGACTTGTTGTGAGCAGTGGCATCCCAGTGGAAGACAGCTGCATCGAGGCATTTCATGAGCTGAAGAGCAAGCGGCACGTCAACACAGTGATCTACCGGCTCAGCGACAACTTGGAGACCGTCGTCCTCGACTTCAAGGGGAACCTGACGCACGACGAACTGCTCAAGGCCCTGCCGGCCGCCGAGACGCGGTTCGTCGTCTACGACCTGGTCTTTGCCACGGCGGACGGGTCCCGGAAAGACAAGCTCGTGCTGATCTCCTGGTGTCCCGAGGGCGCGGAGGTCGAGCAGAGGACCGCGCACTCCACCACTCGCAACACACTCCGCAACCTCCTCGACGGCGTCCAGGTCTATGTACAAACCACGGACCTGTCCGACTTGGGTTACGAGGAACTCGTTTCACGGACCTGTTGACCCGCCCCTCCCCCCTCGGCTCCGTCCCGAGCAGCAACACGGTCATGCCACCCTCTACCTACGGCGCCCTGCCTTCTTCCAAACAAGAAGCTGCGACGCACGTCCGCCCGCGGGCCGAGAACGTTGGGGCCGACCGGTCGCCGCCCTGTGGGCCAGCAGCAATACCCTCAGCAGGCTAGGGCCGGGCCGAGGCGGAGCCGGTCGATGAGGCCGGCGTGATGCAGAGCGGCTATCGGCTGCAGCAGCTCGGGGTGACGGAGTAGGGGTGCAGCCGAAATATCGTGGGCATCGGGCGCTGTCAGGCGCCGGAATTCGACGGTCCCGACGGCAGTGTGTTCGCTGTGGGCAACGGCTTCCACCGCTTCCTTGGCCGCGTTGGGGGCAGCGAGCAGGCAGGCTGCCCAGCTGGCGACGACCTCGTCCACCCAGCTTTCCCAGGCGCACTCCCCGGTGTCGGCTTCGTCGTGCATGTGCGCTCCGGCGATCCAGTCGAGCCGTGCGGATCCACCGGGACCGGCCATCATCACCAAGGCTGCGTCCATGGCTGTCGGGTAACGCAGCCACGCGGCGACAGTGACGGCCTGGCGCGCCTGAGCCTCGGACAGAACAGCCGCGAACGCGCCACCGGCGGCCGGGAAAGCGCGCGTCAGCCACTGCGTAGTGGCGGCGATGAGCGGGGAGAGATCTGCAGGCACCAAGGACTCCGATCGAGCGAGGATCGCCTGCGCACGTTACTGCCCGGCTGGGTGGGGATCGTATGACGCAGAGCACGCCCTGACCGTGGTGTTCGTCATTCGGTCCGTCTCGCTGCGACCACAGCCCGGCATCTGGAGCCGGCCACCGAATCGCACAAGAGCCAGAAAAGCACCTCCGACCGCTGTCGAGGTCTTTGCACCGCGCGCCGAGTACTGCTGAGGAGCCCCTGGTTCTATGGCGGGCTTCGCCGTGCCCCAGATGCGGTGGATGACCGCCTGGGCGACGGTGGAAAGAGCAATGACCTCACTCCCCCCTGGACAGCCATGATCATCAAGATGCTGCATGAAAAGGGCTTGAAGTCCGAGCACGCCTACTGCGCCGGCTTCCTCTCGATCGGCTTGTCCGTCGCCTCGTGGTTCGGGTCAATGAAGCTCGATCCCCTTGGGGTGGCTCGTGCGGATCGCTGTGGCATTTTCATCGGCGAGTGGGCGCCGACATTCTTCGCTATCGGCCTGGCCCTCGCGAACTACGAGCACAACCACGAACGCGCAACGAAGCCGCCGATTCGGGCCTGAAAGAAGCACGGGTTGCGGGCCGGGTTGCTCCGATCCGCCGTTGGTCCAATACATCGGGGGGTGGCAGAAGGAGGCGAGCCGAGCAGGCCGGTGTCTTTGGTGGCGTGGGCGGCCTGGGCGGGCATCTCCCAATGCAGCAAGTTGTGCGTCGCGACCAGGTGGAGGTCGCGCAGGTCCCGCAGAAGCAGCAGACCTGGCTCGGGACGACCGCCCACCACCTCCGACGCCTTCCGCCGGAGCGCGCCGAGTACGCCTTCGGAGGAGGCATCGGGCGGTCCCGTGAGGTGCAAGCCTAGGTCGGCGGCCGCTTCGACGAGGAGCCGGACGAGTTCACGTGACCAGGCGGCGATGTCGGTGGCCACATGGGAGACCCCGTGTTCGGTGTAGTAGCGCTCGGGCACGGCCGGCCGCGTCCACATCCGCCTGGGTGGCCTGGAGCACGCTCAACGTTCTTCCAGCGCCGGATAGGCTCGCCAGGCCGGCCACGACAAGGCCGCCCGCAGCGCACGCAAAGCAGCAAAGTGTTGCCCGCCCGGACCATCTCCGTGTCCGTCCAGCTCAGGTAAGCAACGCTGGCACCTCACAGGTCGAGCTTGACGGAGGACGGTGGCCCGAGCTGGGGGCGGCAGCCCTCCGCTACGAGATCAAGATCGGGCCGCTGACCCTGCGCAATCGGACCGTCGTACACCACAGCGAGCCGACCCCTCGACCTGGACGCGGACAGCGGGCCGCTGGGGACCCACGAGGATTGCGATGGAACTCCGGCCCTGGGGCGAGCACACACTGCTTATCTTCGACGAGCACCCGTTACACGCCCCGCCGGCCCCTGCACCCGCAACGGCCCGGGCTTCTGCAACAAAGTCACCAGCCCCACCCCGGACCCAGCTCAGAGCCCCGTTCATGGCTGGCACTGTGGGCACCAGACGGTGCGGCGTCCGGCGGTACGACCGGAGCACAAGGGCTTGCCGCAGCGTGGACACAGCGGCTCGCTGTCGTCCCTGCGCCCCGTGAGCCAGGAGCGCCGTGGCGGCACGCACCCGGCTCTCACGGAGGTGCGGAGCACCCGACCCATCGCGGCGTAAAGGCGCCGGTACGCCGTCTGACTCAGGTCCCGCACCGGAGTCCGGGGTGCGACGCGGGCCCGCCAGAGGATCTCGTCGCACAGCAGATTACCGAGACCCGCGATCAGGGACTGGTCCATCAGTGCACTCTTGACGGCACCCCTCCGTCCGGACAGCAGTTCCTTCAGCTCCGCCCGATCCAAGGTCAGGGCGTCGGGCCCGAGCCGGTCCAGGATTCGGTCGACGGCCGCGTCGTCGGCCAACTGCACTCCCTGAAGCTTGCGTTGATCGCGAAAACGCAGGCTACGGACATCGTCGAGGGTCAGCACGAGGCGGTCATGTGTGGCAAACGGCTCGTCGGGCGAACAGCACCACAGTGATCCCGTCATGCCGAAGTGGAAGACGAAGGTGGGGCCGCCGTCCGTGGGCGCGAACAACCATTTGCCGTGCCGCCAGGCCCTCCCGAGCCGCCTTCCCTCGCCTTCCTTCCGCAGCCGTTTCTCGGTGACACCCTGCAGCACACCCGCGTCACGCACCTCGATGTCTGTGACACACCGTCGCCCGCAGGCGATCAGCACCTGACGGAATCCTTCGACGTCCGGCAGTTCGGGCATCATCCCTCCGCGACTCTCCGTCGTGCGGGAGCGTGGCGCGCCCAGCTGGAGAACAGCCAGGCGTATCGGCGCGGCGTCACCCGACGTCCTCGAGCCGGCGCTGTGCGGCACGGACCGAGCAGCGGTGCCGCAGTAGGTCTCCCCAGGGATCGGCGTCCAGGCGTCCGGCGATCGAGTCGATGGTGAAGCTGCGGGCATCGATGCCGGGATCCTCGACCTCGTCCCAGGTCAGGGGGGCTGCCGCTGAGGCTTCGGGGCGGGCCCTTACCGCATATGGGGCGACAACCGTCTGGGCGTATGCGTTGCGCTGTATGTCGAGATAGAGCCTGCCCCGACGTGCCTGCTTGTGGGGTTCGGTGGTGAGGGTATCGGGGTGACGGGCGGCAAGGAGATCGGCCATGTCGTGGGCGAGAGCCCGGGTCTCGTCGAACGGGGCCCGCCGGTCGAGCGGGACCACCACATGCAGCCCACGGGAGCCGGTGGTCATCACGGCCGACGGAAGGCGGAGTTCTTCCAGCAGTTGGTGCAGTTGCAGGGCTGCCGCGCGCCCCGCCGCGAAGTCGTCCCCAGGAGGATCGAGATCGAAGACCAGGCGGTCGGGGTGGTCCGGACGGTCGGCGCGGCACAGGAAGCGGTGAAGAGTGAGGCAGCCCTGATCGACGAGGTAGACCAGGGTTGCCGTGTCGTCACACAGCACGTAGGTGACGGTGCCGTCCTGTTTGGGGAGCTCGACCCGGTGGATCCAGTCAGGGAAGTGGTCAGGTACATCCTTCTGCATGAAGGACTTCCCCTCAATGCCGTCAGGGTGACGCTCCAGCATCAGGGGCCGGTTCCGAAGGTGGGGCAGCATCCGCCGGGCGACGCTCCGGTAGTACTCGGCCAGGTCTGCCTTGGTGATGTCTCGGGAGGGAAATAGCGTCTTGCCGGGCCGACTGACCTGCACGGTCCGGCGGCCGGCACGGATGTCGAGAGGGGTGCTCATCGCCTTCGTCCCTTCGGCCCGCACGTCATCGCGAATGTCCAAGCGTCGTCGAACTTCGCTAAGCAGGGCCCGCATCGGGCCTCCTCGCGAGCAGGAGCCTCAGCCCACAGCGCCCGCTCGGTCGCGGGCAGACCCACCTCGCTCATCACCGCTCCCTCCGCTCTCTGCCTCCTCGTCAGCGACGCGCTTCAGGGTCCGGCCGGTGCGGACGGACCGGGCCCGCCGAGCGTCGAGGGTGCTACGCCCTCCGGCCCGCTCGTCACTCTCCTTGACCAGCAGCCAGGCCTCCCGCCCCCCAAAGCCGCCGCCACGAAAGCGGGTGAGCGCATAACCGCCGTGCATCTTGTTGCCATCGAGCCAGAACGACGCATGACCCTTTTCCAGCGCCTCACTGAACGTGCTCCCACGTCCAGTCTTCCCCGGGAGCGGACGGTAGCTGCCCTCATCCCAGACGATTACAGTGCCCGCGCCGTACTCCCCTTCCGCTATGACTCCTTCGAAATCCCGGTATTCCATCGGGTGGTCCTCGGTAGGCATCGCCAGCCGCTTGTCCTGCGGGTCCGTGGACGGACCCTTCGGCACAGCCCAGGACTTCAACACACCGTCGACCTCCAGCCGGAAATCAAAGTGCAGGGTGCCGGCGTCGTGGATCTGCACCACGAAGCACGGCACGTCACGGGGAGAGGCCTGGCCGCCCTCCGGTTCGCGGGTCCGGTCGAAGTTCCGTTTACCGCGGTACGTGTCCAGTCCCTTCCTGTTGGCCACGATTCCGCCCACCCTTCTGCGATGGCCGCCTCTCTCACTCTGGCGCAGGGCCGACGGCAGCGCATGTGCATCTGCGGGCCCATTGAGCTTCTTCTGGTTGCCTTGACGATCACTGTGTAGTGGGCCTTGCGGGCGAGGAGGTAGTGGGCGCGCTCGCGCCGGGTGTGCATCGCGTCGCTGGTGACCACGGTGTCGGCAAGGTCGGTGAGGGCGTTCAGCAGCGGCTGGAAGCAGGTGATCTCGTTGGTTTTCTCGCCGCCGTCCAGCTGGCAAGGCAAGGCCACCGGCGTGGTCGAGGGCGGCGAGCAGATGAATCTTCCGGTCCTTGGCCTTGGCCCGCCGCGCGGCTCTTGGCCAGGCCGTGAACCCCGGCAGTCCCCATCGCCTTTGGTCGGTGATCTGCGAGCCAGCGTCCGACGGCTCGGTCCCGCGCGTCGCCGTCGACACGGGCCAGCAGCCGCCGGACCGTCGTCTCGGCTGGCAGTGCACGCCGGGGAACAAAGAGCCGGGACAGGTCCGAGTTTGTCGCAGTACGTGGGACGGGGCATCGGCGATCCACTCGCCGATGAGTGCGAGCACAACGGCCAGCGGGTGACGTACCCCGCGCGGATTACGTGGATCCGGCACCTCGGCCAGCCGCTCCAGCAATCTCGACCCCCCGTGGAAACGACCTCGGGCTGCTCGCGAAGCTGGTCAAGAGAAGGCGGGATTAGCGATGAAGCTTCGGCAGACATGGTCTCCCACTCGAATCACGGGGCGTCGAGACCCCACGATCTTGGAAGCCTGTGCACGTCCCACTTCGAGGCTCTGCTACAGCTCTTCGACGGCTGAGGTAACAGCGGGGGCTGTCACCTATCCAAGGAACGCCGCGGTGGTGGCCACGAACAGGTCCGCGTCGTCGAGCCAGGGGAAGTGCCCGGCTCCGGGCTGAACAACGAGCCGGGCGTTCGGGAACAGCCTGGCGATCTCGGCCATGGTGCGCGGTGGGGCGCCGAGGTCGACCTCACCGGCCAGCACGAGCACCGGCGGTGCGAACCGGGCGAGAGAGGCACGCGTCGCGTCCGGATCGAAAGCGCCTTCGGCGCCGTAAGCTGCCATGACCTCCAGGTTCTGCAGTTCTTGGTCAGCCGCTTGATGTGCCTGTGCCGCCGCGTCCCAGCGCCCGTAGGAGAACGGCGCGATGGCCTGCCAGCTCTCGGCGGTCGCCTGGCCCACTACGATCGCCTCCAGAGCCGCGAACGCCGCCGGGAACCACGGCTCGTCTCGGCGCAGCTGCGCGGTTTCGCGCCGGAGTTCGCCTGGGATCGCGATACCGACGGCCCGGACGCTCGCTGTGATCAGCGATAGCGTGCTCACGTGCTCCGCATGTCGGGCCGCATACAGCGCGGCCAGATTCGCGCCAGCGCAATGCGCGAGGAGATCTATCCGCTCCAGACCCAGGTGCGTGCGCAGGGCCTCCACATCATCGACCAGGCGATCGCAGCGGTAGCTGGCGCTGTCCTCCGGCACCGCGGACTGACCGGTGCCGCGCAGATCCAGTCTGATCAACTGCCGATGCGCGGACAGCCCACCGAGGTCGCCGAGGTAGGCGGAGGCCGTCGGCCCTCCTGGCAAACAGACCACAGGCGGGCCGTGGCCGACTACGTGGTACGCGAGCTTGGTGCCGTCGTACGCGGTGAAAAAGTCCATGCCCGGCAGCCTGGGGGAGGCGATGAGCATTGGCTATTGTTTAGCTACAGCTACACGATAGGGGCGCCAGGATGGCGGTCGAGATCAGGTTCACCGCGGCGTCGGTCGCCAAGGTGCGGTTCGCCATCTCACCGCTGGGCGAGACCGTACTGGCACTGCGGATTCTGTTGGGCAGGGGCGGGCACGCGGTGCACCAGCCGTGGGTGCGCCAGGCACGGTCGCCGCTGGCGGTCGAACGGGAGCTGCCGCTGCTGCGTGCCCTGATCGCGGGACCGTTGCCGTCGTTCCTCTTCCCGGTACCGGGAGAGCGGCTGCCGTCGATAGCGACGGAGTTGGAGCTGCTGCGGGCCACGGAGGAGGACTTCTTCCAGCGCGAGTACGGCGCGGTCCTGCGCGTACCAACCGAGGAGGCCCCTGAGCCGGCGGCGGTGCTGCCGCGGCTGGCGGAGGCGCTCCTCCGCTGCTACGAGCTGGTGATCGCTCCGCACTGGGGTCGGATGTTGGCGGTGCTGGAGGCCGACATCGGCAGGCGGGCACTGACTCTCGTGGACGGCGGGGTGCAGGCACTGTTTGGCGCGTTGCACCGGGATATCGCTTGGGACGGAGGGCAGCTGGTGGTGCACGGTCGACGGACTCCGCACTCCGTCTACACGGTGGACACCGGCGGACATGGCCTGGTCATGCTGCCCAGCGTCTTCAACTGGCCGAACGTGGGTGTCGACAAGTCTCCGGTCGCCGCAGCGTCGATCCGCTATCCGGCGATGGGCGTTGGCCTCCTCTGGGAGCCGTCCCCGCCCACACTGGCGGGCCTGGCCCCAGTGCTGGGCCACACGAGGACTGCGCTGCTGGCCGCCTTGGCCGAACCCCTGACAACCGCGGCCCTTGCCACACGCCTGGGCGTTACCCCCAGCGCAGTCTCACAACACCTGAGCGCACTACGAGGCGCAGGCCTGGTAGCAACACAACGCAACGGCCGCACCGCGCTCCACCTGCGCACGGAACGAGCGACCCATCTGTTGGGCACCACCTCTCCGTAGAGCCGCCGACAGAGTGCCGAAGCCTCAGTCATCCGACAACCCCCGAGATTGAAGATCTCCAGACAAGAGATCACTACAAACCGGACAGCCCTCGACTACGCCGAGGCCCTGCTGCCGGAACTGTCCCGCGCGCGCTCCAGCCTGTCCCAAGAACGACTGGTCGCGGTGGTCCAGGACCTGTTCCCCCGTAATCCTTGTGCGCGGCGTCAGATGCGGTGCATCGCAAAACGAAGGGGCTCCATCATACTGGGCGTATCCGGATGTTTCGATAGCGCAATGGGACGCCTACCCCCATCCCCGTCATCGGTAAGGGAGCAATGTGACAGGGCCTCGGTGTCATACGGGACTGCTGATTGCTCCCCTACTCGGGCTGGGCCTCGGCGGGTGTGACAGCGCCGGTGAGCGTAGTTCGGACGCGTCTGTTGCTGCGGCCAGATTTGAGCGGGCAGCAGGGTCAGGTAGCCATGTCGCCATATGTGTGGCTCTGGCCCCGCAAACGCGCAGCGAATTGGAAGAATCCGCGAAGGCGGGGTGCGCTGACGCTATTGCGGCCGAGAGGCTCCCGGCGGGAGGCCGCGTCCGCACGGTGGATGTTTACGGCCGACAGGCACGGGTTGTTCTGACGTCGGACACGCTGTTCCTGTCGCAGTTTTCCGATGGCTGGAAGGTTGTTGCCGCCGGCTGTCAATTCCAGACCGGCCGACCGTATCAGTGCACCGTCAAGGGAGGGTGAAGCTGGATGCGGGCCATGTTCGTGCTCTGCCTGACCGTCGTGCTGGGAGGACTTGCCTATTTCATTGCGCTGGGGATGATGCACCGGTGATCGTCCGGCCCCAGCCCCGCGTCCACATGCCAACGCCCGCCGCAGCCCAGCAGGCAGGAGACATTCATGCGCCGTTTCGTACGTGACAACGGACTGAGCCTGGGCTTCGGTATCGCGTTCCTCTTCGCCCTCGCAGGTCAGGCGGTTGCCGGACATACGGAATTCAACAATCAGCTGGCAACTGATGGGTTCGCCCAGATCAGCTTCAGCGACTATCTGACATCCTCGGACTTCGCCGTCGACGTGACGGAGAACTGGCAGTCAGAATATCTGCAGTTCTTCCTCTACATCGTCGCGACCGTCTGGTTGCTGCAACGCGGCTCACCCGAGTCCAAGGAACTAAACAAGGCTGGCACCGAGTCGGATCAAGAACAGCAGACAGGTAAACATGCCCCTCGCGGTTCACCGCGCTGGGCCGGTATCGGCGGCGCTCGCCAAGCGCTGTTCTCGCGCTCACTGGGCCTTGTCATGGGCGGACTGTTCCTGCTGTCGTGGCTGGCGCAGTCAATCTCGGGCACCGCCGCGTACAACGAACAGCAACTACGCCAGCTCCAGGCCCCCATCAATTGGGGAAGCTATCTCACCTCCGCCGACTTCTGGAGCCGCAGCCTGCAGAACTGGCAGTCCGAGCTCCTCGCAGTGGCCTCCATGGCCATTCTCTCTGTCTACCTACGCCAGCGCGGCTCCCCGGAATCCAAACCCGTCGGAGCCTCCCACACTTCAACCGGGGTCGAGGGATAACGCATCGTCTCTGGCTTACAAGATTGGGAAGTTTGCCGCCGGTTTAGAAGCTACCGAGAGCGAAGGACGTCGTGGGCATCGCGCGGGGTCCACGTTCACCCACCCGGATAACCCGTGACGGGCATCTGCGCCGTCATGACCTCCGCCGACGCTCTTTCAACGATCAGGCCGTCCTGTGTGGGTCGGTGTGCGTGTTTCTAGGCACGCGCAAGCAGTCTCTTCCGGCGGGAAGGACGAGCAGCACGGATGTCGGCTCTGCGGAGCGGTCGTAGTACTGAGCACGAGCACCATCTTCCGGTCAAGGGCCCTCGGTTTCCATCCGTAACAGCCGGTGGAACCAGCTGTGCAGGAGTTCACGGAGTTCACGGAGTTCAGCAAGCTGGTGACCGGCCTACCGAACTCTGATCAGCGCGTTGGACGGTTGCGCGGGTCCGAGGCGGCGGGACGAGGTGGGGCCAGGGGCACTGTCCGGGCGCTGATGCGGTTGGCCGAAGACCTGGGCCGGCCGGTGCCGGGCCGCGGGCGGCTGGACGCTTCGTCCGGGTGAGCGGGGAGCTGGGCGAGTCGGCGCAGTCGCCAGACCAGGACGTCGTTCACGTGGTCGGCGGTGTCGAGTTCACGCATTTCGATGGCCTCCTGCAGCAGAGCGTGGGGGTCGCGGCCCGCCTGCTCAGCCTGGGCCAAGGTGGCGGTGAGGGCGTCGGTATTCATGTGCGTGTCGGCACGAATACCGGTGTCGAGGACGGCTGTGCGGATGGTGTTCTCGTACGTGAGGCGCTCGGCGTCCGGTAGGCCGCGCCCTTGATCGCGCAGGGCCTGCATGGGTACGGCCGCGGCCTGGTGGTAGGCGGCGCGCAGGTGCTCGGCGGTCTGACGGGAGGCTTCGGCCTGCTGGGCGTGACCGCGGGCTGAGTGCCAGCGCGCGGCGGCCAATGCGACCAGGACCAGGGTGGACACCAGCATGGCGGTGGTGCCGCCGTCCTCGCCTCGGCCGAGCGCACCGCCGGCCTGAATAATGCCCCTCGCCGCCGAGCGGATCGCACGGGTGTCGGCGCGCTCGGCGCGGACGTGGCTGCGGGTGGCGCGTTCGAAGGAACGAGCGGCAGCACGCAGCTCGGCCCGGGTGGCGGCCGGGGAGGTCTGGGCGACGGCGTCCAGCAGTTCACCGATGCCGACGAGCTGGGCTGTGGCTTCGTCGTCGTCGCTGTCCAGCAGGTTTGCGGCGCGCTCAGCGATTTCGGTGGCGGCGCGTCGTGCCCGCGCGGGCGGTGGCCAGTCCGATCGGCCGCTGGGGGCGGCCGGCGTGGCCTCGTCGGCAACCCCCTCGGCCAGGCGGCGCCGGATCTTCGGCAGGGAGAGGTCGGGGGCCAGGGTCGAGCCCGCGAACCAGATCGGCTCGCGGTCGCGGTTACGGTCGCCGGGTAGTGCGACCGTGTAGCCGAGGACGTCCCCAGAGGGGGCGTGCCGCAGCTTGACGCGCAGGCCCGCATCGCGAAGGCGGGCAAAGAACTCGGCTTCGCTGGCGGCTCCGGCAACGGCTTGTCGGACGGCTTCGCGCAGTGTCTCGCGGGGTGGCTCTGGGCGACCTGTGCGCTCGGCCTTGAAGCGCTCGGCGCTGGCGGGTGTCTTGGCTCCGGTACCGTCGCCGGGCTTGAGCTGGCGCAGGTCCATCTCCTGTTCGATTCGGCGGCATTCGGCCTGGGCCTTCTTGAAGTCGTAGTTCATCCTTGGGCGGCGCAGGTCGCCTCGGACCATCGTGGCGAGGATGTGGATGTGGTCGTCGGCGTGGCGTACCGCGACCCAGCGACATCCGTCCGGATCGCCCTCGGGGGCAAGGTTGACGGCTTGGACCAGACGGCGGGCCACGGTGTTCCACTCCTCGTCGGTCAGGTTCCGGTCGCCTGGGTCGGTACGGACCGAGCAGTGCCAGACATGCTCGGCCGGGGCCTTAGCCTCGATCCACCGAGTGGCTCGCTTGCTGTGGATGAGCAATCAAGAAGAGGTGCCTGCTGACCTGCGATGATGGGAGTTCTGACGCTTCCAGCACGCACAATCAGCAAGGCACCTCGTAGATGCAAGTTTCCCATACTCCGGCAGCGGTCTCCGCTGCGTTCGATGACCCGAACCTGATCGCGTATGCCGGGCTGCTGCCGGTGCTGCGGCTGGCCGAGCGGTGCGGGCTGTCGCGGTTGGTGGCCGAGAAGGTGAAGCTGACCGGCGCGAAGAACGGGGCTGGGGCTGCGGCGGATGCCAAGGTCACCAGCATTGTGGGCGGCATGGCCGCGGGTGCGGACAGCATCGACGACCTTCACGTCCTGCGGCACGGCGCGATGCCGGCCGTGTTCGCAGGTGCCCGTGCCCCGTCCACGCTGGGCACCTTCCTTCGCTCGTTCACCCACGGTCACGCCCTCCAACTCCACGCTGTCCACCGCCGGTTCCTGGCCGCACTGGCCGCGCACACCCCCTTGTTGCCGGGCTCGGACGAGATGGCGTTCATCGATGTCGACTCCACCCACAAACGCGTCTACGGGCGGGCGAAACAGGGCGCCGAGTACGGCCGGTTCAAGGGCATCCGCACCCTGCACCCGCTGCTCGCCACGGTCTGCACCCCGCAATCGAGGCCGGTGATCGCCGGCGTGCGGATGCGACGCGGCAAAGCAGCAGACTCCCGCGGCGCCCCGAAATTCGTGAGCGAGGCCCTGGCCACCGCCCGCGAGGCCGGCTGCACCGGGACCCGAATCCTGCGGGCCGACTCGCAGTTCTACAACGCCGGTGTGATCGCCGCCTGCCACCGGGCCGGAGCCCACTTCTCGCTCACCACCAGCATGAACCCCTCCATCAAACGAGCCGTCCACAGCATCCCCGACGAGGAATGGCAGCACATCAGTTACCCGACCGCGGTGCCCGACCCCGCCACCGGTGAACTCATCTCGGACGCCGAAGTCGCCGAGATACCCCAATACACCGCCTTCGCGAGCCGCAAAAAGAGCGAGCAGATCACCGCCCGGCTGAACGTGCGCCGGGTCCGTGACCTCGCCAAACCCGCCGTCGTGGGTGAACAGGGCGAGTTGTTCCCCGTCTGGCGCTACCACCCCTTCTTCACCGACCAGCCCGCCGCAACCCTGCAGGCCGAGCGGGAACACCGCCACCACGCCGTGATCGAGCAGGTCATCGCGGACACCAAAGCCGGCGCCCTGGCCCACCTGCCTTCCGGGCACTTCCACGCCAACGCCGCCTGGCTCACCCTGTGGGCGATGACCTACAACCTGCTGCGGGCCACTGGCTCCCTGACCTCCGCCTTCCACGCCAAAGCCACCACCGCCACGATCCGCACCCACCTGGTCCACGTTCCGGCCCGGATCGCCCGCTCCGCCCGCCGCATCACCCTGCACCTGCCACACAACTGGCCCTGGCAGCACGCCTGGACACACCTCTTCCACACCGTTCACGGCCCACCCGGCTGACGCGAACAGCCCCTACCCGACCCGCCCGCCGCCAGGGCCCAACCGGAACCGAACCCGTGGAAAAGCTGGGCAGACCAGCGACTACAACCTGCCCATACCCGAGCGCCGACCTGAAACCGGCTCGAAACCGGTCACAAGATCACTCCCCAAACCACGTCGGTGGATCAAGGCTTAGTGCCTGCCTGCTTGACCCTCAGGTCCAGGGCGGCGGCAAGCCGGGCCAGCGTGACTTTGTGGTCGGATTCCGGGCTTGTGTCACGACCAGGGTCGGGCGCGAAACCGTCCCAGCTGCCGACGAGATGGGGGTCCATGTGTTCGTCGCGTTTACCCGGGCCGTACAGGTAGACGAGCAGGCCGTGGGTGCGCGAGCCGCGTCGGATCTTGGGGACCATCAGAGTCGCTTCCTCACAAGGACGTCAGCCGTGTTGTCGATGCGAGCCAGGAGGCGGGTCAAGGTCGTGAGGGCGTGGTCGAGTTCGCCGAGGCGAGGGTGTCCTCCGGCGTTGCAGATGAAGGCGATCTGGTTGATGTTGTTGCCGACGCGGGAGAGGGCGGTGCGCAGGGCGGCCAACTCGTCGATGGCGGAGTCAAGCTGTTCGTTGGTGTGCACGGTGGTCGAACCACGAGCGACGGCGAGGCTGGCAGCAGCCAGGAAATGGGCGACGGTAACGGCGCGCTGCTTGGCGGCGACGGCTATCTCGACTTTCTCGACGTCGGAGAGGCGGGTAGTCGTCTTGTGGGTGCGCTCGCTCGGGTTGCGGGTGCGGCGTCGCGGTTTGCGGTCAGGGAACGCAGGCGGGTTCGGGTTTGGCTGCTCAAGCGGGGCGCGGTTGACTGCTTCTCCCCCTGGGACCGGCACCCCCTGGTGCTGGGAGTCTGGCTGGTCCCTGTGCGCCCTCGCTCGGGGACCAACCAGACCTCCCCCACCCTCCTCGGTGGGGACAAGTGCGTACGACGGGCCGTAGGACCGTCGTACGCGACAACTTGCTCGGCCGGTGGCCGTGGAGCGGTCGCCCTCGGGACCATCGGGGGCGGTTCGGGTCGGCCGGCTCATGGGTTGCCGTCCGGCTGGTGCTCGGCGGTATCGCGGACAAGGTCTTCGATCCAGTCCATGGCAAGCACGGGGGCATGCAGTGTCCAGGGGACCTGTCCGGCGTGGCTCTGGACGGTCCAGGTTCCGTCACGGTGGCCCTGGGCCTGGTAGATGTGGCCGTAGTGCTGCAAGACGGTGAGCCAGGCGTCGACCTCGGCTGGAGTGGCTGGGGTGATGCGCATGGGGTGCTCCGGGCGAACTCGATGAGACAAGGGGCTGTTGTCCGGTGGCTGCAGGCGGGTGGCCGGCCGAGGCGTCCGGCTCGGCTGCCGCCCCGGTCGGTCAGGAAGTGTTGGTCGGCTGTCCGAGCTGTTCGCGCAGCTGGACCATGAGGACGGTCAGGGCGTCGTTGGACAGCGGTATCTGCTGACCGCGGATGGCGTCGGCGACCACGCGGCGGGTGAGTTTGTCCTCGGCTCGGACAGCGTCCTTAGCGATGCGCAGGAGTTCCTCGTTGTCCCGCTCACGGCGACGGTCAGTGCTGGGACGCGGGGACAGCGCCGTGCGTCGACCCCTTTCTCTCCGCGTTGTCCCCGTGTTCGCGCTGGGGGGCGCTTGTCCGGGGACCGCGTGGAAGGGAGCGGCAAGTGTCCTGTCCGAGTCGGCGGTAGACCGTCCGGTCGCGGTGTCCTGCGGGTTGCAGTCCGAGGCTCGGTTGTCCGGCTGTCCAGGGCGGCCGTTGTCCTGTCCGAGGTGCCGGTGTGTCCTCCGGTCCTGCGATGCCTGCTGTCTGCCGAGCTTGGTGTCCGTTCCTGCGGACAGTCGGAGACGCTCGGCCTGACCGGTGACCGGGACACCGGGCGCCGGACGGTTCGACTGCCCGGGAGTGCTGTCCCGGGTGACCGTCGTCGAGGCCGACTGTCCGGGGCAGGTCAGGGAGTCGGACAGCGGTGTCCGGTCGGTCGCTGTCCGGTCGCCCGGGTCTCGCGCGATGAGGATGTAGAGGTGGACAGCTCCGGCCAGGGCGAGCGGGGCAATCGTGGACAGGACGGCGACCACGGTGTCCCCGAGTTGGAGGCCGGGCTTGTCGAGCTGCTGGTTGAGGCGGACCGCGTGGAGGGCATTGGCCCAGATGCTTGCGGCGGTGGCTGTGCCAAAGAGCGTCCAGACGTAGAGGCGAGCCCGCAGGAGCGCGTTCTTCAGGACCAAGAGGGCACGGACGCCGTAGGCGATGAAGCCGTCGATGACCAAGGGGAAGAGGTAGGTAAGCAGGCCTCGGACGTGGATGGCGGCAGCCATCTGCTGCAGGGCGTCGTAGGAAAGGGCGCAGCCGGCGCCGCCAAGGGCAATGATGGCAGCGCGGTCCCAGCCCTTGATGCGCGCCGATATCGGCGCCGTGCTGGTCACGCTGCGGTCCTGTAGCTGCTGGGTTGGTCCTTGGTCCTGGCGGTGTTGCTGGTGGCGTTCTTGTTCTTCTGGCTGATGTCCCGGTTGCGGTGGGCTCGGCACTCGGCGCGGTAAAGCTTCTGGGCGTGCTCGTAGGTGACCTGAAGGATCCAGGCGAGGCGCTCCGGGGGAATTCCCTGCTGGTAGGCGGTGTGTATGACCGCCAGTCGTTCGGCATGGGTGAGGTGGACGTCGCGGCCGGCGAGGGCTTCTTGGACACGGCGACGGTCGAGACGGGCTGCCATCTTGGTATGGAGCGAGGCGCGCTCTTCCTCGGTGAGGCCGCCGCGGATGCCGAAGGTATCGTTGGTTTCCAGGGCTGCGTCGAGGCAGGCGCGGCGGACGGGGCACTGGGCGCACAGCATCTTGGCTGCTGCGATCTTGCCGGTCTCGTCGGGCTCGGGGAAGAACCACTCGGGGTCGGGCTCGTGGTGGTCGGATGGCTGGCAGGCGGCGTGGTCTTGCCAGGTCTGGTCGCCTCGGAGGCGGTACTTGGCCGACTGGTTCGGGGTGTCGTGCATGAGGGCTGTTGCTCCGGGGTGTTCCGCGCGCGGGCATGCGTCGGCGGAGGTGCGGTGGTCTGGGTTAGGGATTGCGCGTGGTGCCGGGATCAGGCGGTGTGGTGCCGCCGTCTGCGGTCGACGGGCTCGAAGGTGACCCGGGTGGTCATCTCAGCGAGCCGGGAGGCGACGCGGTCCCCCAGTTGGTCGCGGAGGTCCCGCATGGCGAGGTTGGTGGTGATCAACGTCGGGAGCATCAGGTTGTACCGGCGGTTGATCAACCGGTACGTGATCTCCTCGACCCACTCGGATGCTTTGGCCGCGCCGAGGTCGTCCAGGATCAGCAGCGGGTGGCAGCTGACCTTCTCGAGTGCTCGTTCGGTGTCATGGCCGGGGCGAGGGCGCAGGTCCGCGTACAGGTCGGCGGCCGTGGTGGCCCGCCACCGGAGGACGAGGCCCACTTCGGCCAGGGCCCGGACGGCGCCGTACGCCTGGTGGGTCTTGCCCGCGCCGGTGACGCCTGCCAAGAGCAGGCTGGGTCCGGTGGTGATCTGGCGTCGCGCCCCGGGATTCGGCGCCTCGGCCCGGGCGATCACGTCTCGGGTCCAGGCCAGCACGTCCGGGTGGTCGGCGCAGGCGGTCCGGTAGCGCGGGGGCAGGCGGGCTTCCAGCAGGGCCAGTGAGGTGTACGGCTGGGCGTCGGCCGGGGCCTCGGGGAGGTTCTGCAGGTTCATGCCCCGGACGGCGAGGACCCGCTGCAGGCGCTGGAGGACGCCGGCGCCGAGGAGTTCGGGCTCGCGGCTCATCACAGCTCCTCCGCATAGGCGGCAGCCGCGTCGACCGGGTTGGTCCACGCCCGGTGGGCCGTGCGGGTCCGGGATGCCGCCTGGGCAGGGACGCGGGCATTCATTGCGTCGTTCACCAGGCTCGGCAGCCGGGAGGGGTGGCCCTGGATCTCGGCGTAGCGGGCGAGACCGGCACGGATGTGTTCCACGTCGATGCCCTCGGCGAGCAGCTTCTTCAGCAAGCGGCCGAGGTGTCCAAGAACGTCACTCGGCGGACGCTGGCTGCAGGAGCCCAGGTACTCGGCGAGGAGGTTCCCGGTGGTGACCGTGGCGTCGGGCGCTGTGCGCCCCGTAGGTGAAGAAGATCCAGGATCCAAGATCCTGGATCCGGGTGTCGAGCTTTCGGCGACCCCTCGGTGAGTATTCGTCGAGACCACGTCGAACTGGCTCTGACCTGCGGCTTCCTCGCCCTGGTCGCCGTGTGTCTCCTTGTCGGCGGGCTGCGGTTTTCCGGGGTCGGGCGGCGCTGTAGTGCGGTTGCCAGGCAGGCCCGCAAGCGGTGCAGGACTCGGGTCGAGGGCTCGTCGAAGGTCCGACGAGGTTTCGGCAAGGCCTCCCTGAAGGTTCGCACCGGCCTCGGTGCAGGTTCCCTTGCACGGGCCGCACCGCTTGTCGCTGTGGTGAGCGACGCAGGCTGGGAGGCGTGACTGGCTGGGTCGGTCGATCTTCTGGTGCTCGTACCAACCGGTGATGTGCAGGTACCGCTTGCCGTCGCAGCCGGCGTACCGGCAGATCAGGCCGGTATCGGCGAGGTGCTGGAGGTCCTCCTCCACGTGTACGGGGGTGTGCTCGGCTCGCAGCGGCCAGAGGAGGCCCGCGATGATGGCGGGGTTGTCCCGGTGCCGCCCGTGGTCGTCGGACTGGGTGAACAGGCCGATGTAGGTGACGACCGCGGTGACCGAGCAGGCCGCGACCCGTTCGTTGACGAACAGATCCGGCTTGACTGTCCGGATGCGGGCCATGTCAGTACCCCGACTGGGCTTGGTGATGCGGGAACCACTGGCGCGGGCTTCGCATCGAAGCTGCCGGGATTCCCCTACTGGGTGGGCGCATGTGATGCTCCGTCCTCATGGACGGGGCCGCGTGGTTGTTGCCTGCAAGCGGGCCACGCAGCCCCCGATCATTGGTTGCCCTCGGCGAGGGCGGCCGACGGATGCCCGGGAGCTGCCGCTCCCGGGCATCGTCGTTTACCCCCACCCCGGCTAGGCCGTTTTCATGGGTGGATGGCACGATGATCACACTAGACTGAGATACGGCACCACTGTCAACCAGAGAAAATGACCGCAGAGTCTTCATTCATCTCAGTGAAGGCGCGACGGGAGGACCGCCACGATGGACCACGAGAAGATTTCCCCTGCATCAGAGGAGGGGGCGGGGACCACGCTCGCTGATCGCCTGGACCGGCTGTTCACCACCGTGCACCCGAAGGGGCGCGGCCCATACAGCTACGAAGAGGTGGCGTCGGGCATCCGGCGGCAGGGCGGCCCGACCATCTCGGCGAGCTACATCTGGCAGCTGCGGACCGGCGCCAAGGACAACCCCACCAAGCGCCACCTCGAAGCCCTGTCCAGCTTCTTCGTCGTGAAGCCGACCTACTTCTTCGACGACGAGGAGTCGGAGAAGATCGCGGCCGAGCTCGACGCACTGGCCGCAATGCGCGACGCGGGCGTGAGATCGGTGGCTCTGCGCGCCTCAGGGCTCTCCGACAAAAGCCTCAAGATCATTTCTGAATTCATCGAGCGTGCTCGTGAACTGGAAGGCCTCGGAGAAAGCAACGACGATTCAACCGTCAACAAAATTTCCAGTGGCGAACGTCACGGCGCGGGGAACTGACACCCCTTTAGGGAGCTTTCACCACCTCACTTGCACAAACTTGCCCTAATTTGCCCTACGGGGTCGACCACCCTCCCGATGTGCGGCCGGAAATGGTTCATGTACTCGCCACCGGCGTTACGGAGTGACGTCGACGGTTCAGAAAGATCGAATGTGGAGGGCAGATGAAATCCGGTCGTTCGCGACCCTCCCAAGATCACGGAACCGCCTTCGGGTCCGTCCTGGATGATCTCGACCTTCCGGATCCCTTCGACGTTGAGGAACTCCTCGCCCGCGTGTCCGAGAAGCGCGGCAAGCCGATCCACCTGCACGCTTTCTCCGGTATCGCCAGCGACGAGTTGCCCTGCGGAGCCTGGATCGCCACGGACAAGGCGGACCACATCCTCGTAGAGGAATCCACCAGCCCTCTCCACCGCGACCACATCGTTCTGCACGAGGTCAGCCACATGCTCCTCGGTCACACGCCACGCCAGACCCTCAGCCGGGCCTTCCACCACCTCGACGCCGAGCTCGTGACCGGCGTCCTCGGCCGGACCAGTTACGAAACCGAGGAGGAGCGGAGCGCGGAGACGCTGGCCGGCTTCATCGCGACACGTGCCGCACTGCGTGGAACCAGCGACCGGACCGCCCCCAGCACACTGCGCCGGCTCAACGCCGCGCTCAGCGATTCCTGAGAAATCCGAGAGATGATCGACGCAATACCTGCGGCCCTGCTCTGGGCCGTCACCCTCTGGCGTGCCCGCTCCGCCTTCCGGAGACCTGGGCGCCTCAGCCTCTGGCTGGCCTTCGCCGCCCTCGCCCTGGCCATGACGGTCCGACCGGTCGCCATTGCGTTAACAGTCGACGAGTATCTGCACGTCACCAACCTGTCGTTCCTGGTCAAGCACATCTGCGGAACCGTCGCGGCGGCCGCGGTCCTCACCTTCGTCGCCGACATGGCCGAATCGAAGACCGGGGTACGTGCCTCCAGACTTCACATGGCCGTCCCTGTCGTCACGATCGTCCTCCTGGCCGCGTGCTTCTTCGCCACGCCCCAGCCCCATCAGGCGAAGGACCTCCTCACGGACTACGCCGATCACGCCACGATCCTCGCGTACGGCGTCGTCTGGACCTCCTACCTCGGCGCGGCCCTCCTCAGTGCGACGCTGCTGTGCTTCCGCTGGGGACGCCGACCCGACAGCGGTCTCGTCGGACGGGGCCTGGTCCTCATCGGCACCGGAACCGCCGTCGGCCTCGTATACGCCGTCCACCGCATCGCCGCCCTGGGCGCAAACTTCAACGACCGGGCGCTGATCGGCAAAGACACCGACCACGCGCTCAGCACCGGTCTGCTCTTCATCGCGCTGCTGCTGATCGTGCTCGGCAGCACCCTGCCCGCCTTCCCCCGGATTGGCGCCCGGATCCGGGCCCACTGGCAGCTCGTCAACCTCTACCCACTGTGGCGCACGCTCACCGACGCCGTCCCGGAGACCCGTCTCGACACCCCGTCGACCCACGTCGCCGACGCGGCCGACCCGCGGCGCACGCACGACCGGCTGTACCGGCGCACGATCGAGATCCGCGACGCGATCCTCACCCTCGCCGACCACGCGCCGGCCGAACTGCGCGGCCGTGCCTACGACCACGCCACCTCCCTCGGCTTCATCGGCGCCCACGCCGACATCACCGCCGAGGCCTGCTGGCTCGCCGTCGCCCGCGAACAGCGACTCCGCGGGACTGCCACCGGCTCGGGCGAGCCAATGCCCCCGGCGAGCGGCGGCCGGGACCTCGCTACCGAGATCCGCGCCCTCACGACCCTCAGTACCGCCTACAACTCCCGCGCCACCCAGGACTTTTTCCGCGCCCATCTCGAGGAGATACCGGCATGACCGCCACCACCGCACCGCTGCCGCCCACCGCCGCCGCGCCTGCCGAGCGGCGGTCCGCCCGCATCGTCACCGAGACCCTGTCACCGGCCAACCTGGTCATCGGTGTCCTGCTCGTCATCGGCTGGCACTCCACCGACTCCCTCCAGGGAGTCGGCTGGGGCCTGCTCGCCGGCACCTTCTGCGGCGGCCTGCCGATCGCCTACATCGTCGCCGGCGTCCGCCGCGGCCGATGGACCGACAAGCACCTCAAGGTCCGCACCCAGCGGTGGATACCACTGTTCGTCACCCTCGGCTCCGTCCTCATCGGGACCGGTCTACTCCTGGCCCTCGACGCACCCCGCGAAGTCGTCGCGCTGGTCGCCGCCATGATCGCCGGCCTGCTGCTGACCATGGCCGTCACCGTCTGGTGGAAGGTCAGCGTCCACACCGCCGTCGCCTCCGGCGTCGCTGTCGTCATCACCGTGGCGTACGGGTGGTGGGCCGCCCTCCTCTTCCTCGGCGTCGCGGCCGTCGGCTGGTCGCGGGTGTCGCTGCGGGACCACACCAAAGCACAGGTCATTGTCGGGGCCATCCTGGGCGGAACAGCGGCGGCCGTGGTGTTTGCCGGACTCCGTTGAACTCAGGTCATGCCACCTGCCGCATGGTCAAGTGACATGGAGTCCTGAGCGGCCCACGCCACCGCAGAGCCTGGAACCCTGGAAGGTTAGGCACAAGCCTGCCGCCCATGGAGCGTTCTGGAATGCAGGTTCGGAGTCCCAGACGTCATTACCCCCAGCGGCTCAGGAAGCAGTCGCCGCAGCTGAACCTGCGCAGCCTCGCTCGCAACTGGTGAGGGCGAAAAGTGTGGGTCCCTGGGGATGAGGTGGAGCAGCGTAACGCTCACGCCACCGACCAGCCGTCCAGAGACACCTCCGAGCCGTTGTTCAAGTAGTGGTGCAGGGCACTGGCAGTCGTATCGACGAAGGCGTCGGGGATGTCGTTGGTGTCGGTCCAGCGGACCTGGGAGTGTTTGCGGGGTTCGCGGTTCTCGGGTTCGCCGATCCAATCGTGGGCGGCGAAGACGACCGTGAGGAAGCCGTTGGGGGCCTCGATGCCCCAGGCGCCGTGGATGATGTGTGCGACCTTGAGGGACTCGGGCTTCACGGTGAGGCCGGTCTCCTCGTGGAGCTCGCGGACCGCGGTCTCCGTGATCGGCTCGCCCGGCTCACTCTTGCCGACGGGGAGGTCCCACAGGCCCTGGGCGAACTTGGCGTTCTGGCTGCGTTGGAGGAGTACAACGCGGTTGGTGGCCTTGTCGTGGACGATGACGGCCGCAACCAACAGGGTCATCGAGTCGAGCGCCGGCTTGAGGGCTTGTGAGCGGTCGTCGGTCTGCTGAGCCACGGGGTTCCCTTCGTCGGGCGGGTTGTTGGGCATGCTAGGCAAGGGCCTCGCGGGCGCGGCGGGCGAGATCGGCTGCGCCGGGGACGCGGCGGCGCTGGTAGACCGCAAGGATGGAGCGGATCGAGGTGATGGCTTTGCGGGTGCGCTCGGAGGTCATGCCTTCCATGAGGACCAGGGCCTGGTTCCAGGCGGCGACGGCTTCGTCGGCGCGGGTCTGGGCGGCGAGGCTGTCGCCGAGGTCGGCGTGGGTGAGGGCGTGGACGCGCTTGTACCTCTCCGGGTCCCAACGGGTGAGTGCGTCACGATGCTGCTGTTCGGTGCCGATGTGGTCGGCGAGGTCGGTCAGGGTGCGTGCGGTGTGGCTGGCCACGGTGCCGGCCGCGGGGCCGCTGACCCGGGAGAAGCTGGGCTGGGGGCCGTCCTCGCGTAGGAGGGCGTCCTCGGCGGTGAGGAGAGCACGTGCGGCCGATGGGTTCTCGCCGACGGCCGCGTAAGCACGGGCGTGGGCGATGTGGAGCAGCGCTTCGGTCTGGCCGTCGACGTGGCCGAGGCCGCGACTGAGGGCGCCTTCGACGAGGTCGACGCAGTGGCGGGGTTGTTTGAGGCTGAGTGCCTGGTGGGCGAGGGCGCGCATCATCCACGCGGCGTGGCCGTGGGGGTCGGCTTCGCAGGCGAGCTGGTATCCGGCCTGGTAGTAGCGCTGGGCGGCGCCTTCGTGGCCGAGGTCGTGATGCTTCCATCCGGCCAGGTAGGCGAGTTCGGCGACGGTACCGAAGGCGGAGCGCCGTAAGTCTTCGCAGGCGAAGCGACCTCGGAGCATGGGGGCGGCCGTGTCTGCGAGGTAAGCGGTGACGGTGGTCAGGCCATGGCCGCCGCCGAGGCGTTCGTCCGCGGCGCTGAAGGCCGCCGTGATCTGCCGTACGACGTCGATGTCGTCACTGCCGATGACGGACCGGCCCGCTCGGGCGCGGAGCATCCGGGAAGTGGCTTCGTGGTCGTGGGCGAGCGGCATGGCGACGCCAGCTGTGGTGAAGGCGGCGATGGCGAGAAAGCGGCGGCGTTCGACATCCGCGCGGCCGAGGTCGGTGACCGCGGCGACCGGGTCGCCGATGTGCAACGGCTCGGTGTCCGGGCTTTCCAAGCCGATCTCCGTCTGAGTTACGACCCGGCCCAACCTGCGGGAGAGCGCTTCGGCCACGTACTGGGCCGCCCTCCCACTGGGCGAGCGGACACCGCCCGCCCAGTGGGAGATGGCCGACTTGTTGGTCTGGAGCAGCTCGCCGTTCTCGGCGGCGATGCGGCGTACGTCTTTGGCGAGTGCCTCGTACGTGCACCCGGCGGCGTTGATCGTGTCGCGCAGGCGGGAGTTGGGGTTGATCGGCGCTGGCACGATCTCCTCCGTTCCGGAGCTGTAAACCACGTATACCGCTTGGCTTCGGTCACACCGTACCCACTCTGTGTAGCGGGCGGTTCACTTGTCGACAGCCGCCCACTCTTGGGCTGTGCGGCTCCCAAGTTCCGTACGCCCTATCGGGCTCGGGCATGCCTATGCCCCGGCCCGGCTGATCAGAGACGGAGACACGGTGACCACCATCGACACCGCGACCATCACGGTCGAGCTGCCCAACGCCTTCGACACGCGCTGGAGCCGCCTGCCCGGCCTCCAGGTCGACGGCCGACGCATCACCCTCGACTCGGCCGAGTACTTCTTTCGCTTCGAGTCCAACGCCTGGCTCATCGCCGACTGGGAGCTGGTCAAGGCCCTACTCCTTGACGTGCACGAGACGACCGAGAGTGCGGTCGAGCAGCTCGCGCTCGAATTCGTCAAGGACCACGGCGAGTCCACGTCCGATCCCGCTCGCGTGCTGGCGACGGCGTACGAGGTCTACTCGTACCTCTTCCGCGAGGAGCACCTGGCCAGCCTCGGCCTGCCGCAGGTCACCGTCGATCATCTGCGCATGCTGCGCGAGGCGGCCACGCTGATGGCGCTCAACAAAGTCGAGCTGGACGGGCACATCTCCAACGTCGGCCCGTGCTGGTTCTTCCCCGCCGCCACCTCCGTGGTCTTCGACCTGGACGACGAGATGGGCGGAATGCTGGACGAGGTCTACCACGGCGGCTGGTTCAACGAGCACCGCCGGATCGAGTCCATCAAGGCTCACGCCGCGCTCGGCGGCCGGCTCGTGCATGGCTGCCAGTCTGTGCCGGACCAGTCCGGCGGCGTCGTTGCGCCCTACGGTGCCTCGATGGCCAACTTCCGGGACGAACTTGCCGAGTTCAAGGCGGGCTGGATCGAGCAGATCTACGCCCACCGCGTAACCGCGGCCGAGTAACCCCACCCCAGTACGGCTTCGGGGCGGGCTGACCAGTGCCCCCGCCCCGGAGCACACAAGCCCCTGGAGAGACCCATGGATCAGAGCCTGACCGTCGCCCTGCTGGACGACCTGTGCGCCCTCGTCGGCAAGCCCCTCCCCGAACGTGCCGAGATCCGCGTCTGGGGTATGTCCGGCGTAGAGCGCGTCACCTTTCCCGACGGCACCACGGCCGTCTTCAAGTACGCCAAGGAGCCATTCGACCGCGAGGCCCAAGCCTTGCGGGTGGCCCACCAGCGCGGGTTGCCGGTCCCCGAACTCCACGCCACCGCCATGCATGACAACTGGCTCGGGATGCTCATGGACGACCTCGGCACCCCCGTACGGGATGCCGACGACCTCGACGGCGTCGCCGCCGCTGTGATGCTCCACGCCGCCCGCCCGGCAGGCGGCCTGCCCCTCCTCCACGGAGCGGACCTCGCGACCCTGCCCGGTCGGGCCCTCGATCACCTCCAGCGTCTGCGGAGGGCCGAGCGGTGGAAAGACTGCGACGACATCGAGACCGCTCTGGGGAAGATCTCCGCGGCGGCCGAGGACCGCAGCCAGGGAGCGACGCTCGACCCGTTCGGCTGGGTCCACTCCGAGTTCCACCCCACGAGCGTCCACATCGGAGAGAACGGCTGGCACCTCCTGGACTTCGCCCGTGCCTTCACCGGGCCCGGTCTGATCGACCTCGCCTCGTACCACGGCACCACCGACGCGCCGAGCCCCGTCCGACTGCGAGTGTTCCTGGAGCAGTACGTCACCGCAGGCGGCCACGAGGACGCCCTCGCCGCCCGGGGCGGCTTGGCCGCCGAGGCATGGGCGCTCGGCTGGCACCGCATGTGGGCCGTGGAGTGGTTCATGGAGCAGGCCATCCGCTGGATCAACGACCCGGCCAAGGACGCCGCATACATCCCCGTCGTCCGCCGCCACCTCAACGACGTACTCCAGCTCCTGGAGGTCTAGGTGCTCGCCCAGACCTCTCCCTGGTACGCCCACGCCGCCCAGCGCATAGCCGCTGCCCCGGCGCACGCCCTCACGGCACCGGCCCGGATGGAATGGAGCGCCCACCCGGGCCTCGGTCCTGGTGCCCAGATCCTCGGCCCGGACCTGCGCCGCAAACGGATCCTGGAGCTGGGCTGCGGCCCCGGCCACAACGTCGCCCACCTCGCCAAGAACCACCAGGCCCGCGTCTCCGGCGTGGACCTGGTCGGACTCCAAATACGCCGTGCCCGCTCCCACCACGGCCACATCGACAGCGCCACATTCACAGTCGGCCACGCACTGCACCATTTACAGGCCACCAGCCAGACCTTCGACGCGATCTACTCCGTCTTCGGCGCCGTCGGCCTCGTCGCCCCCGAACTCCTGCTCGCCGCCATTTCCCGCCGCCTGCGGCCAGGCGGTGTACTGGCCTTCTCCGTTCCGCACCCGGCACGAGCCGGAAGGCATCCATCCGCTGACGACCGTCCGCGCGAGGACTACGTCACCATGCCCGACCACACCCGACTGCCCATCGCCCGATGGGAGTTCGACGCCCGCCGCTGGAACGCCCACCTCGCACGGACGGGCCTGCGCATCACGTCTGCGCTGGAACTGCGCCACCCACGCCTCGACCGGTGGCCCACCACGCTCCTGATCACCGCCCGCAAACGCTGACCCCGGAGGCACCATGACCCTGCCCTACCTGCTCCTGGACATCGACGGCGTCCTCATACCGTTCCCGGCGGCGGACGGCAGCACCCCGCCCACCCATGTCCGCCATACCGTCCTGCCCACCGGCCGGCACCCCGACGACCCTGTCCCTGTCTGGCTCGACCCCAACCACGGCAACCTCCTCACCACCCTCCTGGCCAGCGGCCTGATCACCCCCGTCTGGTGCACAAGCTGGCGCAAGGACGCCACCACGATCATCGGGCCCCTCCTGGGGCTGCCCGACTTTCCCTACCTCGACCTGCCTCGCCCGCAGATCACCAACAGCCACCCCAACGGCTACCTCTGGAAACGCGATCACGTCGACGTCTGGCTCGGAGAAGCTCCTGTTGTCTGGATCGACGACGACTTCACCGCCCTCGACCACGGGTGGGCGAAAGAGCGCACCGCCCGCGGGCTGCCCACCCTCCTCGTCCAACCCGACCCGTACATCGGTCTCCGCGCGGACCACCTCACGGAGATACGGGAGTGGGCAGCTCGGCAAGCAGCCACGAATGAAGCAATGGACGCCGCGTAAGTCCAAAGGGGCGCAGCAGAACGGAGGCGGTCTGCATCCTGCCGTGCGGACCCGCCTCAACTACGACGATCTACCAGCGTGGACGACGCATGGCAGCGTCCGTACAGGCGCCCTGCCAATCCCGACGCCCGCAGGTTCGGGGGCAGGCGCCGCCGTCGATGACAAGCTCGACGGGGCAGAGGCAGAACCCACCCTTGCTTTAAGGCGGTCGCGGCGGCGCTGCTGGCGGCCTGGGCGCTGTCGGGGTGGTTGGAGCCACGGATCGAGCGCGCTTGGCCGGTCCAGGAGCGTTCGGGTTACGCGTCAGCGGTGTGAGGTCATTCGCCGCGGCCGGTGACGAAGTCTCGGACACGATCGACCAGCCCCAGCCCAGGAGAAAGGATCTTGCTGGCCAGCGGGGAGCTCGGGGCGCCGGGGTGGGGGCGAGTAGGAGCAGTCTCCTTCGCCATACGGACCTCCTGTCCCAGGAGGTCCAAAACCTCTGGACCACAAACCGCACGGAGCTGTATGAACAGATTGCCTTCCTCGTCCTGGACGTGGGCGCGGACCTCGGTGCGGAGTTTGACGAACAGGTGGATGAGTTCGGGATCGTCCGCGTCCATCCCCTCAAGATCTTTCAGAAGGCGTTCGACACGGCTGTGGTCGGCGATCTCCTTGTCGGCCAGCGCATCCCCGCCCGGGACATGCTCACGCACCACCGGATACAGGTGCTGCTCCTCTGCGACTGCGTGCCGTACCAGCTCAATGGTCAGCTGGTCGAGCAGCCGTCTGCGCTCCGAGCCTCGCGCCGGAACCGCTTCGATCCGGTCGAAAAGTTCGTCCACCTCACGGTGGTCTGCCGTCAGCTCATCGATGACATCACCGCCATGTCCCATGACACATACCACCTTCCGCTCCCAATGCGCGTGCCTGATCCGGGCGCGCACGTAAGCGCGTTCCCGGACCCGCGAAACAGATATCCGCCCATCTGACGGCCCTGTTGCCGTCATCCGGGATCGTTCGTCGCCGCCATCGGCCGGCCCCCGGGAGGATGCCTGCGCGGCGGACCGTGCGATGTCAGTGACCGAGCGCTTTGCGCAGCTCCTCCTTGTTCATCGTCGAGCGGCCCTCGACGTGCTTCTTCTTCGCCTCCTCGTACAGCTGGTCCTTCGTGGGCCCCTGCGCTCCACGATGGGACCGCTCACCACCACGCTGCGAGGCAGACTTCGGATCACGGGTTGAGGTCTTGCTGGCCGTTTTGGCCTCCCCGGACCGGGCCCGCTCCTTGTTGACCGTGCGCGCGGCAATCTCCTTCGCACGCCCCTCGGAAACACCTCGCTTCTCGGCACTCTCCTTGATGTGCTCGTACTGCCGCTCCCGCTTACGACTCGATCCCGCCGGCATCACACACTCCATTCCTCGCATGGCCCCTATCCGAACCTGCGCGCAGCCCGGAAGGCGGCTTTCGCGCCGCCCGGCTCTGTTACAGGGCCCGCCGCGCGCACTCCACGCATACCCTCCCCACGCCCGACATGCCACCCGGAACAGCACACGGACCTACGGCATGAGCAAACGGTGTCCTGCAGCGGCGCGGATTCTGGCTACTGCCGCCAGGGGCCAACCGCTCTGGCACCATCCGTCGGCGCAGACTGAAGTCATGGAATTGCCGGTAGCGGCATGGCTAGGACCTCCGCACCCGCCCAGCGGTTCTGGGTGCCGCGGATGAGGTGACGGCCACCCACGGGGTGATCAGCCCTGCCCCTGCCGCGCTGGGGGCACAAGCCCGACATGCGCGGTGACAAGGGGCCGGGCTTGCCCCGGCTGGGGCGCTATTCCCCGGTGTTCCGCTCGGCACGGATACTCCACGGCCTGCAGGCCGAGCGGGGGCGGCGAGCGGCCCGGCCTCGCAGCGCCGCGCGGGCCGCGTTGGCGCCAGGGACACCGTGCACACCGCCGCCGGGGTGAGCGGCGGCCGAGGCCAGGTACAGGCCCTTCACCGGTGTCTCGGGCCGGCCGGTGCCGGGCGTTGGCCGGAACACCAGCTGCTGGTGGGCCGCTGCGGTTCCGCCGTTGATCGCGCCGCCGCGCAGGTTGGCGTCCATGGACTCCAGCGTGGGCGGCGCGAGAAGGCGACGGGATGTGATGCGGGATCGGAATCCCGGCGCCCAGCGTTCGACTTCGTTCTCCATGCGGTCCGCCATGGCTTCCTGTTCCCGCCGGTCCCAGCTTCCGGTCAACCCGTCCTCGCCCGCATCACCCTTGATCCGATGCGGAAGGTGGGTGTAGGCCCAAGCCGATTCTGTGCCGGCCGGAGAGCGCGTGGCGTCGGCAGTGGTCATCTGACCGAAGAGGAGGAAAGGACGGTCGGGCACCCGGCCTGTCGCAATTTGAGCGGCGAAGCGAGTGAGACCGTCGACCCCGTCGGCCAGGTGGACCGTCCCCGCCGCGGCTGCCTCCGCAGCAGTCCAGGGCACGGGGCCGTTCAGCGCCCAGTCGACCTTGAAGGTCGCGAAATCCCACTGGAACCGGCGCAGATCGCTCAGCAGCTGGTCAGGGAGATGTCTTGCGTCGACCAATTCGCCGTACAGCGCCGGTGCGGACACGTCGGCGAGTACAGCACGGAACGCCGGTACCGACTCACCCTGCGCGGTGCGTACACCCACGGCCCGTCCGCCACGTACGACGACCTCCTTCACGCGCTCCCCGCAGCGGACCACTCCGTCGTGCCGCTCCAGTCGCCGCACCAAGGCCGCCGTGAGCGCCCCGGCTCCGCCGACCGGCACGGGAAAGCCGTAAGTCTGTCCGAGCATGGACATCAGCCACCCGAAGCCTCCACTGCCCGCCGCTTCGGGACCGAGGTCCGCGTGGAGCGCATTGCCTGCGAGCAGCAACCGGCCGGCCTCGCCGCGGAACTCCTCCTCCCCCAGGCGACGGGCGGGCAACAGCAGGGTCCGTGCCAGCCGGAGGCCGCCGGCTGCCCGGAGCCTGGCGGCGAGACGGACGGAGGACCGGATGGGCGGGAAGGAAGTGAAGAGGGCGCCCAAAATGTCGGGGCCGAAGCGATTCCACGTGGCGCACAGGTCGAGCCAGGCGGCACCGTCGCCCGCTGCGAACGTGTCCATGCCCGCGGCCGTGTCCTCGGCCCGGCGTTCGAGAACGGCGCACCGGCCGTCCGGCAGCGGGTGCGCCAGCACACGCGGGGCGCGGCTCCAGCTGAGTCCCTCTTCCTGAAGCTCAAGACCTGCGAGGACCGGGGAGGCGGCGGCGAGCGGATAGAAAGCGCTGAACAGGTCGCTCACGTAGTCGGGATGGACGCCCCGATCGCTGCGGACCGCGCCGCCCGGTTCCGGCTGCGCCTCCAGGACCTCAACGCTCCATCCTGATTCGGCGAGCAGATTCGCCGCGACGAGACCATTAGGACCCGCGCCGATGACCACCGCGTCCGGCATCGTTACCTCCTGGCGTTCTCGTTGTCGCTCTTCGGGCCCCCTCAGGTAGCAGCTCGTCGTCTGTCAGAGCGGTTCGTGCGTGTGATTCGGAGTTTTCTCCACGGCGGGCGAGCATGCTGCCGTGACGCAGCTGGATAAGCGCGTCCACCGCAGTGTTGTGGGGCATCCAAGCCCACCCGCGCAGCGGGTGTTCGTCGATGTTCACCAAGGCGTTCTCGCCCCGCCTCCGTACCTCGATGGCAATCCGTGCGGTGCCGAGCCATCCGCGGTCGGCCCCCAGTTTCCAGCACGCCGGGTGCCTCGCAACGCCGGACGATGGTGCTTCCCGACGCCGACCACGGCCGCAGCCGAACCGTGTACGTGATGCTGGAGCCGACCGCGGCCGTGGGCCGCGAATCGGAGGCGCCGTCTACCCAGTCGCTGTAGCGCGTGCCGTCCGCGAGGAACCGCCCAGACGTCCTCAACGGAGCGTTCGATCAGTCGGTGTCGGACGGCCATCGGTCCTCCAGCCCTCGTCGAAACGCCAACCAACAGCACCCGCCCGCGCGCCGGGCCTCACTCCTGTTCACTCTCGCAGGCGTCCGAAGGATCCGCCGCCTGCCGGACACCGCACCGGGTGACGGCGACCGCGAAAGCTCCCCGCACCACACCCGAAACGAATGCGTCGGCAGTTCTTTCCAGCACGGTCTTCCGCTGCTTGGGTGTTCCTGGAACGCCTCGGATGTCGGGCCGCTCCAGGGGTGCCCTCTCTGGGGGCACCAGCAGATCCATACCTCATTCGCCGCACGCACTTCGGCCGACTTTCAGGCGTATGCACGCGGGCAGGCGGAGGGCTCGTTTCTTCAGCTCTGGAGCCTGAGGCGCCGCCGTGCGCGTCGGTCCGCGAACGGAGGCGGCGGCATGCCTACGCTCGTCGCGGCGGGACAAGGAAACGGATAGCCGTACACGCTCGCGCCCCCCGGCGTGGAGTTTGCTCCGCGCGGCAACTCTGCAGCGCAGCATCGATCTCGCCATCCCCGCCGAGGACCGCGCCCGCACGCACGCTGCAGTGCCGCGTGTCCGGGAGGTGTGAACAAGATCGTCGCAGGCTCCGCCAGGGCCAAGGCGCCAGGCCTGGTCAGCAAGGCACTGCCCGACACGCCCAACGCCCAGGCGCACCGCAACATGGCCGAGCGCGGATCCGGTCAACACGAGAGTTCGACTGAAGGAGGCACATCTATGAAGGCATTGACTTGGCACGGCAAGCGGGACGTGCGGATCGACACGGTACCGGACCCCGTCATCCAGGACCCGACTGACGTGATCATCAAGGTGACGACTACGGGTCTATGTGGCTCCGACCTGCACCTGTACGAGCTGTTCGGTCCGTTCCTCGGCGTCGGCGACATTCTGGGCCACGAGCCGATGGGCATCGTCGAGGAAGTCGGCGCGGAGGTTACCGGGGTGCGCCCCGGAGACCGGGTCGTTGTTCCCTTCAACGTTTCGTGCGGCACGTGCTTCATGTGTAACCAGGGTTTGCAGTCTCAGTGCGAGACCACGCAGGTCAGGGAACATGGCAACGGTGCGGCCCTCTTCGGCTACACCAAGCTCTATGGGCAAGTTCCTGGCGGGCAGGCAGAATTCTTGCGCGTGCCTTTCGGGAACACCCTTCCCATCGCTGTACCTCCCGGCCCTGCGGACGAGCGGTTTGTCTACCTGTCCGACGTGTTGCCCACCGCATGGCAAGCAGTCGAGTATGCGGCTGTGCCTCCAGGTGGCACTGTGGCAGTACTCGGCCTGGGACCCATCGGTGACATGTGCACCCGTATCGCCGCCCATCGCGGCGCCGGAAGGGTCATCGGGATCGATCTGGTGCCGGAGAGGCTGCAGCGGGCACACGCCCGCGGGGTTCACACCCTCGACCTCAACGAACACGGCAAGAACATCGGCGAAGCCGTTCGCGACCTCACGGACGGCCGTGGCCCCGACTCCGTCGTCGATGCTGTCGGCATGGAAGCGCACGGCGCACCCGTGGCCAAGGGCATGCAGAACCTCACCACACTTCTTCCGGACGCACTGGCCGCCAAGATCATGGAACGTGCAGGCGTCGACCGCCTTTCCGCCCTGTATCTGGCCATCGACCTAGTCCGGCGGGGTGGCACCATTTCGCTGTCCGGCGTATACGGGGGCATGACCGACCCCCTGCCCCTGCTGACCATGTTCGACAAGCAGGTGCAGCTACGCATGGGTCAGGCCAACGTATGGCGTTGGGTCGACGACCTCCTGCCGCTCCTGACCGACGCAGACCCTCTGGGCGTCGACGACTTCGCCACTCACCGTTTGCCGCTGACCCAAGCACCAGAGGCATACGACATGTTCCAGAAGAAGCAGGACGGTACGGTCAAGGTCCTCTTCACCCCTTGAATGAGACGCTGGGGACGTCACTCTCGGCGTCGGTGTGGAATTCAGGGAATGACCGACTGCGTGCCCGAGTCCGCGAGGGCGGAGGGCCGCAAGGACGCCGTCTCGCGGGCACAGGAGGCTGTCCCGGGGCCGCGGGACGTAAGCGGGGGTGAGCCCGAGTAGCGTGGACTGAGGAGCGGTGCCACGCCTACGGACGGCGCACGGGCGTGGCGTCAAGGTTGGCTCCGCGTAGGCCCTCTCCGACGCACTCGGGTCGCGCCCACGCAGGACGGCCGACTTCCTTCCAAGCGCTCCCGGGAAGGTGATCACGGATGGCCGGGCCCACCCACCATGGCAAGGCAAAGGACCGCGCAACGGTCGAGGCTCTCCTGCAGGCCGAGGGCCACACCTATGCCGAGGACGCGGGCATCAAGATGAAGAACACCCCACAGCCGCTGTACCAGGCGCTGGTGGCGGCCTGCCTGCTCAGCGCCAGAATCAAGGCGTCCGTTGCCACCGCCGCCGCGCACGAACTCTTCACGGCCGGAATGCGGAGCCCTCGCCGGATGTGCGAGGCGACCTGGCAGCAGCGGGTGGACGCGCTCGGCAAGGGCCACTACCGCCGGTACGACGAACGGACCGCGACGCAACTCGGTGAGGGCGCGCAACTACTGCTCGACCGCTACGGCGGAGACCTGCGGCGACTGCGCGACGAGGCGAGCAAGGACCCGGACGAACTGCGCCGGGCCCTGCGCCGGATCCCGGGGCTCGGCCCGGTCGGCGTGGACATCTTCCTGCGCGAGGTGCAGGCGGTCTGGCCGGAGGTGAGTCCGCTGTTCGACCGCAAGGCTCTCGACGGTGCCCGACGGCTCGGGCTGCCCGAGAAGCCGAAGGCACTGGCCGCTCTGGTGCCGCGGGAGGCTCACGCTGTCTTCGCGGCGGCGCTGGTCAGGGCAGCGCTCGACAGGCAGGTCGTCGACGAGGTCGTGCAGGCGCAGAGATGAACGACGGCGCGCGGTGGTGCACGATCGGGGCCTCGTCCTTCAGGCCACCCGGTACCTCTCCGCCGGCTTGACCGGAACGTCAGTCCGTGCCCGGGTGTCCCGGTGATGCCGGGGGTGATCGCGCCGCCGGCCGGGTCGAGGGTGCCCTCGAAGAGCAACTCCACGATGCGCACGTGGTCGTGGAACCACTCCAATCTCCAGACGGCGCACGTTGTCCACGGTCTTGCCGTAGGACTGTGCCGAGGCCCGCAGGAGTTGTTGCCGATCGTCCCGCCGAGCGAACAGTGGCTGTGCGTGGAGGGCTTGGGGCCGAACTTCAGCCCGTACCCGGACAGCCGGCCGTTGAGCTCGTCCAGAACGATGCCGCGCTCGACCACACAGGTGCGGCGCTCCGCGTCGACCGAGACGAGACGGTCTCAGTACTGGTCCAGTCGACGATCACGGCCGCATTGATGCACTGGCCACCCAGACTCGTGCGGCCGCCCCGGGAGAGCACCGGCGCGCCGAAGCGGGCGCACACCACGACGGCCTCGGCGCCGGCATCCAGGCTCCTCGGGACCATGACGCCGATCGGCATCTGGCGGTAGTTGGAGCCGTCGGCGGCGTACGCGCCTCGGGTGCCCACGTCGAAGCGCACCTCACCGTGGACCCGCTCGCGCAGCACCCGCTCCAGCGCAGCCGTGTCCAGGTCAGGCCCCGGCGTCTTCACTCCCCGCACCATGCACGCCACCCTCTCGCCGCCGGGCGGAGCGGCCTCGTGCCGCCCCAGTACACGCGTGCCCGAACGCTGCGTTCCCTGACGTTTCCGCGCGCGACGAACCACCAGTGGTTCGCGGGGACTCACTCGGGTAGCCGATACAAAGCACACTCTCGGGGTACTCGAGGCCCCATGATGAGGCGAGAACGGGCACCCGCGGACAGCGGCCCGGAGGGCCACGACTTCGGCGCGCACGGTCGTTTCGATGCGCAGGCGCACGAGCGCAGCCCGCAGGCGTGGGCCTCGCGTCATCACACGGTGGCCCAGGAAGAACAGCGGAATGGGCCAGGCCAAGAATGTGCGTGCCCCCCGCCCGGGATCCCAATGGACTTTTCGAGAGGCCAGGTGGGTACCCCACAGAACTAGCGTGACCAGGAGTGACGGTACGGGATGCGTAACGACAACCGGGGCAGCAGCCTGAGTGAGAGGCGAGCAGGATTGCCCCGCCACGCTCTCGCGACGAAATGTTTACCGGCGAGCATGGCGTGGCCAGCACCGCTGATCGCCTGCCGGATCTCCCACGAGTCACCAGTCCGAGCGCTGAACCACAGAGTCACAGCTACGTGAAGGTGACTGCCGCTTTCCTGGGCCCAAGGAAGCGTGGTCACGCAGTCTCCTGTGACGGGCCAGCGACAAGGAACACGGAGAAGCCATGAGTGAGTCCGAACGCCCCCAGGATCCGACCAGCAGGTACCCGCAACCTGACTTTCCCCAGCAGGACCAGGAGCATCCCGGCTCGACCGCTCCGATGGATCCGCCGCCCGACCACGGCGAGAACTCGTACAGGGGTAGGGGCCTCCTGTCGGATCGCAAGGCGGTCGTCACCGGAGGCGACTCCGGTATCGGCCGCGCCGTTGCTCTGGCCTATGCCAGGGAAGGCGCCGATGTGCTGTTCACCTACTTGACCTCCGAGGAAGGGGAGGCCCGCGAGACGGCCCGACTGGTCGAAGAGGCGGGGCGTCGGGCCGTGACCGTGGCCTGCGACATCCGGGACGAGAAACAGTGCCGCGCCCTCGCCGAAAAGGCGGTTTCGGAGTTCGGGCAGATCGACATCCTGGTCAACAACGCCGCTTACCAGATGTCACAGCCCGACGGGATCACGGCCATCTCTACCGAGCAATTCGATCGCGTCGTACGCACCAACCTGTACGGGATGTTCTGGCTCTGCAAGATGGCCCTGCCCCACATCCCGGCAGGCGGTTCGATCATCAACACGACCTCGGTCCAGGCGTACAAACCCAGCCCGCACCTGCTCGACTACGCCATGACAAAGGGTGCAATCGTCACCTTCACCCAGGGTCTCGCTCAAATGCTGGCGTCCGAGGGCATTCGTGTCAACGCCGTGGCCCCGGGACCCGTGTGGACCCCCCTCATTCCCGCCACCATGCCCGACACCAAGGAATTCGGGAAACAAAGCCCACTCGGTAGGGCTGCGCAGCCAGCGGAAATGGCACCCTGCTACGTCTTCCTGGCCTCTGCGTCCGCGAGTTACATCACCGGGGAGATCATGAATGCCACTGGCGGTACACCGCTCCCCTGACCACCTTGCAGGAAAGACGTGGACATCCTGACCGCGCCCCGCCCCGATGCGCCAGCGCCCGCACCGCCGCCTCGGCCGATAGACGTCTTCCAGAAATCAGAGAGTCGTACTGACGGACACCGTCCCAGATAAAGGCGACTCGGCTATCGGAGAGGGCTCGGTGCCGCGCTGGCGAACGCGCAGCGCCGAAGCCGGAAAGGAGCTGATGGCGCCGTCAGTATCGCGGTGCCTCGGCCGTTGAGAAAGGTGTTCGTCGATGAACAGCGCGGAAGCGGCGCGTGCACGGGTTCTGGCGGAGCTGATCGCTGCGAGTCATCTGATGACCTTGGAGCAGCTGCCTGGCGCGGTGGCATCACACGCCGCCCGGGTGGGCTGGCCTCAGGTGCTGATCTATCTGGCCGATCTGCAACAGGATCGGCTGCACCTGCTGGCGGGCGACGTTGACGTCGGCCCCGGTAGCGCCGACGTGCCGGCTGAGTTGTCGGTTGAAGCGACCGTGGCGGGGCGGGCCTTCCAACGGGGGAAGGTCTTTCCGACCACGGCTTCTGCGAAGGGTCAGTGGTGGGTCCCGCTACTGGACGGCACCGAGCGTCTGGGTGTGCTCCGGGTCGGCGTGCCAGGCGCACAGGTCGAGGCGGATGAGGATCTGAATATGCTCGCCGGATTGGTCGCCCTCCTTCTGGTGAGCAAGCGTGACACGAGCGACTCATACTCCCGGTTGGTCCGCCGCCGGAGGATGGAAGTAGCGGCAGAGATGGAATGGCAGCTGATGCCACCGCGGACTTTCGCCACCGACCGCGTCTTGGTCAGCGCGATCATGGAACCGGCCTACGAAGTCAGCGGGGATGCCTTCGACTACGCCCTGACCGGCGAGACAGTGCATCTATCCGTCTTCGACGCCATGGGACACGACACCGCCGCCGGATTGACCGCGAACCTTGCGGTGGCGGCCGCTCGCAATTACCGCCGCCAAGGCGCTGACCTTCTGCAGACAGCGGAAGGCGTCGGTGAGACCCTGACCGAGCAATTTGCGGGCAGCCGCTACGCCACGGGCATTCTGGCCGACCTTCACCTGGCCACCGGCGTGCTGACCTGGACGAACTACGGTCACCACCCCCCGGTCGTCATCCGCGGCCACCGGACCCTCGTGCACCTGTCCTGCCCGCCCGCTCCCCCTATGGGAACCGGGCTGGACCGGCCCGGCACCCTCCGCCGCGACCAGCTGGAACCCAGGGATCGGCTGCTGCTCTACACCGACGGCATCACCGAAGAGCGCAACCGAGAAGGACAGGAATTCGGCCTCAACGGCCTGACCGACTTCCTCGTCCGCCACCACGCCGACGACCTCCCCGTCCCAGAAACCCTGCGCCGACTCATCGCACACCACCGGGATTACCACGACGGCCGCCTCAACGACGACGCCACCGTGATGCTCGTGGAGTGGCACGGCCCCACCCCCTACCGGCCCAGCCAGCTGCAGGCACTCGCGGGCCTGCCCCCCTCCACCGCTCCGGAGACGATCGCCTCCGCATGGGCCCAGCAGCCCGCTGACGACGACGGAGCTTGACTGACGGCGCCAGTACCCGTCTCCGAGTCCAGTCATCCGTTTCTCCGCAGAGACGATACTGGCCGCGAATCCGGTGTGATCGCCGCCGCGAAGGCGGCGGGCGGTCTGATCACCGGATCCCCCGCGCTGCTCTCGGAAGTCGCGCACTCGGTCGCCGACAGCGTCAATGAGCTCTTCCTGCTCGCCTTGCTGCGGCTAGCAGGCGGCCCGCGGACCGGCGCCACCCGTTCGGATACGGCAAGGAACGCTACTTCCGGGCGGAGCTTTCATCTGCCCAGGGTGCCCCCGGGGCGACGGCAGGCGCACCCGGCTGGCCCGGATGCGGCGGGCCTGGCGCGGGAGGAAGATCGTGTTTACGAGCGGTGGTCCCGATGTCTCCTGGCGGCGGCCGGGACCGCCGCCCGACAAGCAGGGGTGTACCGCCATATGGCCCACGGAGGTTTGGGGAGGGAAACGTGGGCTGCTTGGGTAGGGGCGTCGCCCGGTCCAACGGGACATGCGCCCCCGGATGGCCACGGCCGGACGGCAATCCGCCCCCCGACTCGGGAGGGGGGCGGAATTATGAGGGGGGTTCGCCCCTAAGGGCTGTCCCGTAACCCCTGGCGGGCGCACGACGACAGCTACGGCACCTCGCCGCGTTGTCGGAACGCCCGTATACGCCCAGTATGCGGACGTCCCTCCGCCTTGCGATGCACCGCATCTGACGCCGCGCGCTGATCCACCAGGGATTACGGGACAGCCCTTAGGCCGGGATGCGTGGGGCCCCTGTCCGGGACGTGGATCGGTGTACGGGTGGCCCAGATGCCCGCCTTGCGGCCTGGACCGCTGCCCGACAGACCGTGCGTGGTTCCTGGAGGTGCGCATGCCGTCGACGATCTGGAGCGGCGCCATCAGTTTTGGCCTGGTCACGATCCCCATCAAGGCGATTTCGGCTACCGAGGATCACTCGATCCACTTCCGCCAGGTTCACCTGGCGGACATGGGGCGGGTCCGTACCCGGAAGGTGTGCGAGATCGACGGCGAGGCCGTGTCGCAGGATGAGATCGGTAGGGGCTACGAGCTCACCAAGGACGAGACCATTGCGGTCACCGATAAAGAGCTCGACCAGATGCCGCTGCCCACGGCCAAGGCGATCGAGATTGTCGGTTTCGTGGATGCCGACACGATCGACCCGGTGCGGATCGGCGACAGCTACTACCTGGCAGCCGACGGGCAGGTAGCCGCCAAGCCGTACACCTTGCTGCGCCAGGCGCTGGAGCGGTCCGACAAGGTCGCCATCGCCAAATTCGCCTGGCACAACCGTGAGCGCCTGGGCCTGCTCCGGGTGCGGGACAACGCCATCGTCCTCCACGCCATGCGGTGGCCGGACGAGATCCGCGACCCGGCCGAGCTGGCCCCGAAGGAACCCGTGCTGGACGAGAAAGAGATCGAGCAGGCCGTGCAGCTCGCCGACAGCATGACCATCGACGACATCTCCGGATTCCGCGACGCGTACCGGGACGCACTGGAAGAGCTCATCGAGGCGAAGAGCGAAGGCAAGGAACCGCCGCAGCCGGCCGAGGGCGAGGAGCAGCAGCCCGGGCAGGTCGTCGACCTGATGGCAGCCCTGAACGCGTCGGTCAAGCAGGCCAAGGAAGCCCGCGGCGAGTCCGGCGAACACGCCACCGTCCACGAGATGAAACCCCGCAAGAAGGCCGCAAAGAAGACGGTCAAGAAGGTGGCAGCAAAGAAGACCACGACGAAAAAGACGGCGACGGCGGCGAAGAAGAGTGCCGGCCGGAAGCCGAGAAGTGCCTGACTACCCAAGCACCCCGAGCTCGGCGTCGGGCCGGCAGCGCATGCAGGCCCCGATCCGTCGGCGAGGGCGGCGAGCGCCTGCCCGCGGCTGATGGACCGCTGCCCCTTCCCGGCGGCATATCACCCGCCGACGTAGACCTCGATGCGATGCCGACCGACGCCCACGCTCCTCGCCTGCCGCTTCTCCCGTTCCCGCTGCTCGGCCGCCGCAATGGCCGCGTCAATGCAGGCCACCCACATGGCGTGCCACGTCCGCAGGCGCGGAGGCGCGGCAAGCCGGACGACAGATCGGACACACATTTCGATTGCAATGCCGTGGGTGTGGTCGAGCCCCACCGCTCAGGCAGGAGCTCGGGGCGCAACAATGCGCTCATTGTGGCTAATCGGGCGGCTCTTGCGGAAGAGGGCGATCCTGGGTGCCGCGCATCCGCTTCTTGATCTCGTCCTCAGTCCGCTTGGTCGTCCCCTCGGCCTCCTTGTGTCGGCCGCCAGTCGTCTTACCCATGGCTTCCTTTGCCTTGCCTGGGAGTTTGTCCTTGCCGCTCCGCCGCGTCATAACGACTCCTCGTGTGGACGAATCCGTGCCCTCCCCAAGCTAGGGCACCTCAGGCAAAGTCGCTTTGCACGAAAGGCCGCAAGTGCCGCACTGGCCTTGGTCCCGCTGCATCCTTCGTCGGCGGGATACTGTGCCGTCACGTAGGGGCTGGGGTGACCGACCCCCGTGCACTCGATACCGCCGCTGAGCAGGAAATTTCCGAGGCTCAGGGCATCATCGGATTGGGTTGGCGCCCGAAGGCGTGAAAGCGATTCCCGCGAGGGCGAAACGTGTCGACGCCCGCCATGCCGAGGCCTCGGCACGTGCGCGTTCCCGGGGGCAGGGTGAGAAGGTGAAGCATGGGAAATAGTGCTCTCATCGTCATCGACATGATCAACACGTACGATCACCCCGACGCCGAGCTGCTCGTTCCCTCCGTCCGCGCTGCGCTGCCCCACCTCACCCGCCTCATCGAACGCGCTCGCTCCGAAGGTACTCCCGTCATCTATGTGAACGATAATTTCGGCGAATGGCGATCCCATCACGGGGAAATCATCAAAACCACTCTCGCCGGGAAGAACGCCGAACTGGTCGCACCCGTGCTGCCGGACGACGATTCCTTGTTCGTCGTCAAGGCCAGGCATTCCATCTTTTATGAGACGCCGCTCAGCTATCTACTTTCCCAATTGAGCGTGAACCATGTTGTACTCTGCGGGCAGGTGACGGAGCAGTGTGTTCTGTATTCGGCACTGGATGCACATATCAGACGTCTACGCGTTACCGTCCCCGAGGACGCTGTGGCCCATATCCATTGGGACCTCGCCAAGGCCGCTCTGCGCATGATGGAGCGCAACATGGGCGCTTCGATCCGGAACGTGGGTACCGTCGCGTTCTGACGTCCGGGCGGCACGTTGGAACGAGCGGGAGCCGAGCAATTCAGCTCCCCCGGGAGCGCGTGCAGGGTTACCTTCCCGGGGGGTTGATCGACCAGTCACTGAGTGGGCCCGCGTTCGCAGCGCGGGTCCCCCGTGCTCAGCCAGTGAACGCCGACGGTTCCACGGAGACCGGCGCCGTGATCGACGAGCTCCTCCGCGAGGACGCCCGCCGGATGCCGGTCGCCGCGTTGGAAGGCCGGAGTCAACCACGTAGATGAGCACCGAGGGGCTGGTGGTGCCCAACAGGTCGACGCGGGAGGGCACACCCAGCTCCCATTGCGGGAAGGGGACTCCTGCCCGCAATGGGTGAATTCCAGGGGTCATTGGAGCGCTCACGTCGACTGCCGTCACAGGTCGCCAGGCGCCGACTCCCGGACTATCACGCGACCACAGGGCGGCATGATGACACGGCGACCGGGTAGCCGAGGTGCTGTGCCTGCCCGAGAGAGGTTGGCCAGGAAGGAAAAGACCATGCTGGTGGCCCACCCCGTGGTACTGCGGAACCTCGTAAAGAACTACGAGACCCTGGTGCTCCTGCACGCCGAGGCCGGCGGTGAGGAGGTACGACAGCGGATGGACGATGTCGCGTACACGCTGTGCATCTCCACGGGCACCCGCGACATCGATGCCGCCCTGATCGCCGCCCGCTACCAACTGCCCGGCGCCGGCCCGCACGATGACTCCCTTGTGAGCGCCGGCGAAACGTCCGACGCGACACCGGCAACTGGTGGCCACGCTCAACAGAGCATGGCGCCAGCCACGACTTCCCGGCAGCCGATTGAATCAGCCACCGCGACAGGGGCAGGCCGAGATGGCGAAGCACTTCGCCGGTGACCGGCTGCGAGTGACCCAGCCACGATCCCCCTGGCACGGGTGCGGTGGTACGGGTCAAGGGGCGCCGGCAAGAATGACGCACACGACGGCGGCAGCCAAGCCACGACGGCTTCCCGCGCGGGACGGACACCGTCCGGTCGGGCTGGTTGCCCAGGCGGACCTCCCCCGACCTCCGTCCGACCCACAGGCAGGAGACCTCCTCCAAGCGCTGCCCACCGACTGAGAGGGCGGCGACGATGGAGCCGGAAGTGCTGAGCTACGGGCCGTGGAACGCGGTGGAGGGCGCGGCCGTACACGTACGACGAGGCCCGGAAGGGCTGATCTGTCTGCGCACCGAGCATGGCGACTGCGCAACCCTTGCCCCGCTGCTGGAAGAAGCCGCTCGTGGGCGCGCCACCGGCGAACTGGCACGGCGGCTGGGCCCGGGCGAGGCCGAGCTGGTACTCAGAGCGGTCCGGTCGCGGTAGCCCCGACGGGCCGAAAGCATGTGCAGATGAGGACTGGGCCCAGGAGCCTGGTTCTGCACGACTGGCGTCGAGGAGTTCCGGTGGGCGTTGACAAGCATGTTCTGCGAGGCCGTATCGCTGTGGTGACCGGCGCTGCCCGAGGCGTGGGGGAAGCCGTAGCCAGACGGCTGGCCGAACGCGGTGCTCGTGTGGCCGTGCTGGGGCTGGAGGAGGAGGTGCTCGCCGAGGTGGCCGCAAGCCTTCCCACCGCATCGCACTACTGGCACGTGGACGTGACAGACGACGCGGCGATGGCGGAGGTCTCCGAGGCAGTCCGTAGCCGGCTGGGCCGCGCCTCCGTCGTAGTGGCCAACGCGGGGGTCGCCGACAGCGGGCCCTTCACCGGCTCCGACCCGGACATCTGGCGCCGCGTGATCGAGGTCAACCTCGTGGGCAGTTCCATCACCGCCCGGGCGTTCCTGCCCGACCTGCTCGGCACTCGCGGCTACTACCTCCAGATCGCGTCCCTGGCGTCGATCGGTGCGGCACCGATGATGAGCGCGTACTGCGCTTCCAAAGCCGGGGTGGAGTTCTTCGCCCACTCGCTCCGTGCCGAGTTGGCTCCCTGTGGGGTCGGCGTGGGAACGGCCTATCTGGGCTGGACCGACACGGACATGATCCGCGGCGCCGAACAGCATGCCGTGCTGCGGGAGCTACGGGCACACATGCCCCCTCCGGCCCGGAAGATCTACCCGGTCCGGCAGGTAGCCGAGGCGTTGGTGAGCGCTGTCGAGCGGCGCGCGCCGACGGTGTACGTGCCCGGGTGGCTGCGGAGCGTGCAGGCAGTCCGCGCGCTCCTGCCGGGGCTGGTCACCCGGCTCTCCCGGCGCGAACTGATGGGCTCGCAGTTTTCCGCGACCGGCCTGCTGGGCCCGGGTGGGCGGGCGGCAACCACCGGCCGGGACGTCTGACGGCCGGTCGGCGCACGCTGTTGGGCTTGCTCGGAGGGACCGGGAACTCGCCGAAGCCGCGAGAACTCGGGCCTCGTCGGAACACCCGGTGCCGGACAGGCCCGAAACCCGCCCGGCACCATCGGGCTGCTGTGTGTCTCGCGTATACGGAGGCATCGCCGGCCTCATGCGCCTTCTGGCCATGTTCGACAAGCAGGTGCAAGTACAGCTGACGGTCAGATCCTCGCCGAGCTTTGGATCACGGCAGGTTCGGCACGCCCTCTCAACATCCGCCCACCCGCTTGTTTCGCACGGAACGGACGGCTGCGGGCGTGGAAACGCACGCCGATCCTGGTGGAACATTCTTCAGTGCACGTGGTGCTGCTGGCCAGTCCGGCGGGCGGTCAGCCGGTAGAAAGCGTTTCAAGGAGGTCGCCGACGGCCGGATCGGGCAGTGCTCGGGCGACATCGGCCTGGGCGACCACTCCGACCAGCGTGTGACCGTCGATGACCGGCAGTCGACGCACCTTGTGTTCGCTCATCGTGCGGAGAATTTCCGAGGCATCGTCGTCCGCGCCGATCGTGACGGCTTCACCCTGCGCCAGGTCGCCTGCCTTGATCTCGGCGGGGTCCTTGTCCGCCGCAAGCACCTTGACCACGATATCGCGGTCGGTGAGTACGCCCTTGAGACGTTCGTCCGCTCCGCAGATAGGCAGAGCACCCACGCCCAGTTCCGCCATCTTGTGGGCGGCAAGGAGAGCAGATTCGTCCGCGCCGATGCACTCGGCGTCCGGGGTCATGATGTCTCGCGCGGTAGTCATCACACGTACTTCCTTTCCGATGGATTTTCGGCTCGGGCTCGTGCGTGGTCTTTCCGCGGCCCGTAGATCGCAAGGCGGGCACTCAGGGGCGCTCTCCCTGCTGATCCGGGGAGGGCGGCTGCGAAGCGGGACGGTCATGTGCTGAGCAGGCGGTTGAAGAACGAGCGGTAGCGCTGAAGTGCTATGCGCAGGTCCTCGGTGAGGACCTCCTCGCCCCGGCCCCACTGGCTTTCGAGCCCTTCCTTGCGGGATGCGAACGACCGGGCCAACGTCTGCATGACCTCGGCGACCAAGGCGTCGGCCGTACGGACGGCGTCCTGCGGATCATCGACGAAGGCTGTCTGTACGGCCTGCCATTTAGCCTGGAAGGCCTTGGCCTCTTCGGGCCCGAGAAGCGGTTCGTTCTCCTGGCCCTCTTCCGGTGCCGAAGAGCCCGGTGTGCCCGCCGCCCGCTCTGTGGACGCGGCGTCCCCAGCAGCGTCCGCGGTGCGCGGAGGAACGTCGCCCACCGTCGCCGATGGTGTTGCACGATCTGCGGCGCGGTCCTCCCGGGGCCGGGCGAGATCCTCGGTGCTCAGGCCGATGTCTGTCGTGTCGCCGCGGCTGCCCGCTTCACTGTGTTCACGCTGCATGCTTGTCCACCTCATCCGAATCGGTTCAGGGCGAGCCCTCGATCCGTGGCCCGCCGGCCTGCACGGGGCACGGGTCAAGCGCGTTGCTGCCCCGGCCTGTCGCCGTTGGTGAGCAGGTCGTCGAAGAGCGCGCGGTAATGCACCATGGCTCCCCGCAGTTCCTCGGTGGTCGTCTGCTGACCGCCACTGCGTGCTTTGACTTCGTGTGCGGCGCGGTAGTGCTCCAGCGTGCGCCCGTGTTCGACCGACAGGTCCTTCAGTTGCTGCTCGTACCCCTCGGTCGGGTAGCCACGTTCCTTCATGAGCCGGGTCACCAACTGGTCCGCCTCACCGACCGCCTCCTGCGGACGGTCCACGAAGTGCTCCTGCACGCCGTTCCAGTCCCGGGCGTACTGCTGACGGGCGGTCGAGGCCAGCGGCTTCACATCGAGGTCGTCGTGCCGTTCCTCGCGGGCGCGCAGATCACTTTCTGCTGACCGGCGACTACCCTCGGATTCCACCGCCCGTACTCGGCACCGAAACGGTTCCTGAGATGGCGGCGACGAACTGCCATCCACAAGGCGATCGCGAGGACGATGACGACGACCACGACAATGATCGCAATGACAATTCCTGACGACATCGCACGCCTCCCTTGATGTCGCTGCTCAGATCCCACCACCCCCCAGTGCGCGGCAGCCCGGGAGGCGATTTCCGTGCCCCACGCACCATGCCGAACCGGGCCACCGCACTCATACCAGCCATACGCCCCCAATACCTCGCCCGCCACCGGGGACAGCGCAGGGGAACACAGGGGACACGCGGGGTACTCACTTAGGCGCGCGTCGTCGAGCTGGGCGTATCCGCAGCAGTCAATCTTTCCGTCGGCGTCCCCGACGTCGTGCTCCTGCCGGGCGGCGAGAACGACCGACGCATCCACCGCATCACCGCCCTTGCACTCCCCGTACACGACCCACGTTGGCTCACCGCGCCGACCGCCGCCGACCAGGGCACAACGGCTGTCCGGCCGCAGGACCCGCAGGTACTGCCAAGGGGCGGCGGCATCGACCTGCCCACGCCGCAGCGCACACCCGCGCCGAAGTGGGACATACCCGCCGGCTGGGCCCCGCGGGCCGACTGCGAGATCAACGTCGTCGCCTTCATCCTCGACGAGGACGAACAGGTCACCTTCGACGAGGACTTCATCTTCTACGGTGCCCCGGAGAGCCCCGCCGGCATTGTGCGGCTCCTCACCGGCGACCCGACCGCACAGACCATCGCCGGCGACCTGGGATCCCTACCGCTCCCGCGACGCGCAAGGTCGTCGTCGCCGCTGCCCTCGACGGCGCCGCCACCTTCGGGAGGGTCGGCGCAATCCGGATCGGCGCTGCCCCTGGCAGCAGCGGGCACCATTCGCCCGGGCCACCCCGGACGCTGCAACGACCGAACGCGCCATGCTGCTCGCGGAGATCTACCGCAGGGGTCCGATCTGGCGCCTGCGCGCGCTGTCGGCCAGGCTACGACCATGGGCTCGATGCCACGCGGATACGGGGTTCGCATCGCCGAGTGAACGACGGTGACGAAGGTCCAGTACGTCCGTGGGTCAGGCACGGCGAGGCGGGCGGGTGGGGGCCGAGGTGCAGGAACCGCCAGGCTCGAACTCAGTCCGGCGGACAGTTACTGGAGCTTTCCTTTTGGTGTGACCCCGGTCAACAGGTTCATCACGGTGAATGTGCGGATTAAACCGCATGGCATCTGGGTTACATGTGGTTGGAGTGGATTGGTCGAAGCGAGTCGGGCGTCTGTGGAGGCATGGCTGTGCACGGTGAGTACAAGGTCCCCGGCGGCAAGCTCGTCGTGGTCGATCTGGACGTCGAGGGCGGTGCCTTGCGCAGCGTACGGGTCGCCGGGGACTTCTTCCTCGAACCCGACGAAGCCATCCTCGCCATCGACGCGGCCCTGGAAGGCGCACCCGCCAACACCGACACCGCCGGGCTCACCGCCCGCATCGACGCGGCACTGCCAGCATCGACCGTGATGCTGGGGCTGACCTCCGAGGGCGTCGCCGTCGCCGTACGCCGGGCCCTCGCACAAGCCACCGAGTGGAACGACTACAACTGGCAGCTCATCCACGAGGCCCCACAGTCCCCCGCACTCCACATGGCACTTGACGAGGTCATCACCACCGAGGTCGCCGCTGGGCGCCGCCCGCCCACACTACGGGTGTGGGAGTGGGACTCTCCCGCCGTGATCATCGGCAGCTTCCAGTCGCTGCGCAACGAAGTCGACCCGGCCGGTATCGAGCGCCACGGTGTCACTGTCGTCCGTCGCATCTCGGGAGGCGGGGCAATGTTTGCAGAGCCGAGCAGCACCATCACCTACTCGCTGTCTGTGCCCCAGTCCCTCGTTTCCGGCCTCTCCTTCGCGGACAGTTACGCCTACCTCGACGACTGGGTCCTCGGAGCTCTCGGCGACATGGGCATCAAAGCCTGGTACCAACCGCTGAACGACATCGCGACCGACATCGGGAAGATCGCCGGAGCGGCCCAGAAGCGCATCGTGGGCCCAGGCGGAGGACCCGGCGCCGTGCTGCATCACGTCACGATGTCCTACGACATCGACGCCGACAAGATGCTCGATGTCCTGCGCATCGGCAAGGAAAAGATGTCCGACAAGGGCACCAAGAGCGCCAAGAAACGCGTCGACCCCCTCCGCCGGCAAACCGGCCTGCCCCGCGAAGTCGTCATCGACAACATGATCGACTCCTTCCGCAAGCGCCACGGCCTCACCCAGGGCGCAGTGACGCCCGAGGAACTGGCACAGGCGGAAGAACTCGTACGTACCAAGTTCGGCACTCCAGAGTGGACAGCACGAGTGCCGTAGCAGCTGCTGACTCGCTCGGAGGCTCTGTCACTCCAGCCAAGTACTCGCAGGTCATAGCCTCTTGCCGCCGCTGGCGAAGCGTCGTAGTGTCTTCGCCGTACGACCTTCGTGGAGCCCGGCAACACCATCACGTACTCGCTGTCCGTCCCGGACGCCCTCGTCTCCGGCCTCTCCTTCGCGGACAGTTACGCCTACCTGGACGACTGGGTGCTCGCGGCGCTCGGCGACATGGGCATCAAGGCCTGGTACCAGCCGCTCAACGACATCGCGACGGACGTCGGCAAGATCGCCGGCGCTGCCCAGAAACGCATGGTCGGCCCGGACGGCGGCCCCGGCGCCGTGCTCCACCACGTCACCATGTCCTACGACATCGACGCCGACAAAATGCTGGAGGTCCTCCGCATCGGCAAGGAGAAGATGTCCGACAAGGGCACCAAGTCGGCGAAGAAGCGCGTCGACCCGCTGCGCCGCCAAACCGGCCTGCCCCGCGAGACCGTCATCGACCGCATGGTGGAGTCCTTCCGCAACCGCTACGGACTCGCCCAGGGACGCATCACTCCTGAGGAACTGGCACGAGCGGAAGAACTGGCAGCCGCCAAATACAGCACTGCGGAGTGGACAGCACGCGTGCCGTAGGGGCGCGCGGAAACGTTCCGCGACAGAGAGTGACACCTCACAGGAGCGTCGGTGCTGTCGCCATTGCGCGCGTGGCATTCACAGTCGCCGTACCACCCCCGAAACTGCAGGTCAGTGGGGAACAGCCGGTACACCGCGCGCAGGGCACCGTCCGGCCGGTGGATGAGGGCGTTGCCCATCCGCCGGTCGGCCGGCTCGCGCCGAGAGCCGAAGCTGCCCAGGTGGCTCTCCCGCGCTCAGGGCCTGTTCACACATGCAGAGCCGCGGGATCCGGTGCACGCTGGCAGTGGAGAAACGTACTCCACGGGCGCACCGGCGCGTACGACTGCCTGTCCGCCCGGCATCGCCCCGAAACGCGGCTGAGAATTCCAGCCCCCCGGGGCGATGGGTTCCGCTCTGCACACGTCACGCATGGGCAGTGGCGTGTCCCTCGCGGTGCCGGCCGAACTGAGCCGCTCGCGGGAGCATCACTCGTCCCCGGCGCCTGCCGGCAGGCAGGTCGTCGGCAGGGAGGAAGCGCGATGGAGATCAAAGGATCAGTCGCTCTGGTGACGGGGGCCAATCGGGGCATCGGCCGCGCGTTCGCTCGCGCGCTGATCGACCGCGGAGCAGCCAAGGTCTACGCCGGCGCCCGCGATCCGGCGAGCGTGAACGATGAGGACGTCACTCCGCTGCGGCTGGACGTCACCGAACCCGAGGAGGTTGCCGCGGCAGCTGCCGCTGCGGGTGACGTCACCATTGTGATCAACAACGCCGGCGTCGGAGGCTTCAGCACCGAACTCCTGGGCGGATCCTTCGACGGGGCACGCCAGGCGATGGAGATCAACTACTTCGGCACCTGGGCCGTCTCCCGTGCCTTCGCCCCCATCCTGGCCCGCAACGGCGGCGGCGCACTGGTGAACATGCTGTCGACCGCCTCCTGGACCTCGCGGCCGGACTACCCCGGGTATGCGGCCTCCAAGGCAGCCCAGTGGTCGTTGACAGGTGCGCTGCGGGAAGGCCTGCGTGAACAGGGGACGCTCGTGGTCGGCGTCCACGCCAGTTTCGTGGAGACGGAGCTCAGCTCCTTCACGGACGCACCGAAGATCAGCGCGGCCGACGTCGCGGAGCAGACCTTGGAAGCCCTGGCGAACGACCGGGTCGAGGTCCTCACCGACGAGCGGACCAGGCAGGTCAAGAACGCCCTGTCGCAACCGCTCGAACGGTGAGGAGAGGCCGGCCTTGCCGGGATGAGGCATCCCGCCACCAGCGTCCGATCGACTGATTCGTTCCGGAGACCGCGGAGTTGGCGGATCACTCCCAAGGACACATCCGTGTCGCCACGGCAGAGGAGGATTCATGAGTTCTGAGCCATCGGCGGCGCCCACCCCCGGCAGCCCGGCCCTGCTCGAACAGACCCTCGTCGTCATCGGCGGGAGCGCGGGCATCGGTCTGGCGACCGCCAGGCACGCTCGTGCCGAAGGCGCCGCGGTGATTCTCACGGGACGGGATCCCGAACGGCTGCGCACCGCGGCCGCGGAGGTCGACGCGCTCAGCACCGCCGCCTTCGACGCCAACGACCCGGCGCAGTTGCAGCGGTTCTTCCAGGATCTGCCCAGGCCGGTCGACCACGTCATGGTCACAGCGGGACACCCGTCCTACGGGCGCCTCCTCGACATGGACTCCGATCAGGCGCGCCGGGCGATCAGCGAGCACACCGCGCTGGCGCTCGAGGTCGCGCGCCACGCCGCCGGCACGGTACGACCGGGCGGCACGCTGCTGCTCCTGGGCGGCACGGGCGCCCGGCGGGTCCGTGCCGGCCTCGGGATCGCGCCCGCGGTCACCGCCGCGCTGCCCGCGCTCACCGCCGGCCTCGCGCTCGAGCTCGCCCCGGTACGGGTCAACCTGATCGCTGCCGGTTTCGTGGACACGCCGTTGTCGGCCAGGCTCCTCGGCGACGGACTCGACGCCCGCCGCGAGGAACTGCGCGCCTCGCTGCCGATCGGCCGCGTTGTCGTACCGGCCGACGTCGCGGCGCTCGCCGTTCACATCATGACCAACACGGCACTCACCGGCGCGACCTACGACATCGACGGCGGCCAGCAACTCATCGGCTGAGAGCGGAGGAAGAGGGTCGGGTCGGGTCGGGTCGGGTCGGGTCGGGTCGGAACGCTACGGCCTCGGGGCCGTACGTGACCGTGGAAGGAACGCGCTTGATCGGTATCGTCGCCGTATGCCTGAACTGATCGCGCCCACCACCCGCCTGCACTCCGCCTGGCTCGAGGCGCGTGACGAGTGGGGCCCCGGCCTCCACGAGGACGGGTTCGGGCTGGGGCCGTCCGATGAGGTCGACTCGCCGGACGGGTTCGCGGCCTGGGTGGCTCTGCTGGCTGACGCGTCGGGTCCGAAAGCCGTGGAGAACGGACGGGGTTGTACGTACCGATGGATCGTCGAGGGCGATCGCGTGCACGGCGGGATCGCTCTGCGGCACGGGCTCAACGACCACGTGCCGCAGTGCGGCCACATCGGCTACGGGATCCGGCCGTCTTCACGTCGGCGCGGGCTGGCCGGCTGGGCCCTGGGCCGGATGCTCGACGAGGCGCGGGGACTCGGCCTGGACCGGGTGCTGATCGTCTGCGAAGTCGACAACCTCGCCTCGGTGAAGACGATCGAGCACCACGGCGGCGTCCTCGAAGAGGTCCGGGAGACCGCACACTGCCCCGTGCGGAGGTACTGGATCACGTTCTAGTGTGTGATCCGGCCAGGGGCCGGTGCAGACATGAGCGCGGCCGTCGTCACGACGCCGCGGTCTCCCAGAAGAACCGGCGCGCACATCGGCCGCGCCTGACGGAACCCGGTGCCTGCGGGCAGGGGCCGCCTCCTACCGGCTCAGGAGCCGCCGGTTGCCGTGGAGTAGGAGAGGCGCGCCCGCGCCGGCCAGCGCGCACGGCATCCCAACTCGGGTACGCGGGATGCACTCCTGCTTCCTGCGGCACAAGGAAGCGGCGTCTGCGGACGGCTCAGCACCCCGGACGGCGGTGGCCACGTCGACGACGACGCCGGGCAGCCGCGGCCGGCGCAGAGCCGGTCCTCCCGGACGAGGCAGCGAGGGGGTCAGGGCGACCCGGTGACCGTCGTGCCCTGCAGAAGCGGGCAGCACGGATCAATAGACGTCGCGGACGTAGCGCTTGCCGGTGGCGAGCTGCTTGACGCCGCGTGGTCCGGCTGTTCGTCAGCCTCCCGACTGTCCGGCCGATGCCATGCTTTGCACCCTGCGTCGGCGCTGCTCGGCGACGTCCGCTACGGGGGCGGACAGCAGCAGGGTGCAGGTGTAGGGGTGCCGCGGTGTTGTGGTGACCTGTTCGGCGTCGCCCGTCTCCACGATCTCGCCGCGGTGGAGGACGGCGACCCGGTGGCTCATGCAGCCGACCACGGACAGGTCGTGGGAGACGAAGAGGTAGGAGACGCCGGTCTCCGCCTGGATTTCCAGGAGGATGTCGAGGACCGTCCGTTGAATGGTGAGGTCCAGAGCGGAGACCGGTTCGTCGCAGACGACGAGCCGCGGCCGGAGCGCGAGAGCGTCGAGAGCGGCGAGCTGGACGTGGACGTGGTCGACCGGTCGGTGGAGCGGCTCGCGCGTCTCGCGCGGCGCGCGACCGCGGCCGGCGCCCCCGAGGGGCCGGAGATGTCCCACGACGCGCACCACCGCCTCGCGCGGGAGGCCGCCGAGCGGTGCAGCCACGCGCCTACGGGCCTGCCGCCCCGATGCCCGTGCGGCCCTTGCGGACATCCGTCTCGGACGGCCGACGGCGGCGGCTCCCGGCAGTATCCGCACCTGGACAACCTCGATCCGGTGCCTTCGATCTTCGCCGCACCCTCTGCGTACATCGAACCGGATCTGATGTTCGTGATCGACAACGGCACGGGCCGGGCGGTCTGCTACATCCTGAGGACCGCGGACACACCGCAGTTCGTGGCGGCGTTCAGCAAGCAGTGGCTGCCGCCCCTCCAGGACCGCTTCCCGGGACTCGACGGCGCGCCGCGCATCCCCGGAGAGCAGTCGATCGCCCTGCTGCACGACCCGGAACGCGTGATCGTCCCCGAAATGGCCGCCCACCCCGCCCACCTACGTCGCGGACTCCTTCGTCTCCGGTGCGCCGGGTCCCACGGTCTCCCACACCACCCGGGCTCGATGAAGGACTCCCTGCTGCCGTACGAGAGAGCGGAGGAGGTGCTGCCGGGGCGGCAGGGCGCGGGTGGTCGGCGCCCTGCCCGCTGCGCGCTCCGACCGACGGGGCGTCAGGAGCGCTCGTGGGCCGGCGGCCGGTGCTCGTACCATCGCTGATCGGCCTCCAGCTGTGCGGCGAGGGAGATCAGCAGCGCCTCGCTGCGGGAGGGGCCCAGCAGTTGGGCGCCCACGGGGAGCCCGTCCGCGGTGAACCCGGCGGGGACATTGATGCCGGGCCAGCCCAGCACGTTCCAGGGCCAGGCGTACGGGCAGGCTTCGGTGATCGCCACATCGGTGCGCCAGGCGCTCAGCCCGTCGAACGTGCCGATGCGGGGTGGCGGCGCGGCGGTCGTCGGGGTCAGCAGCACGTCGTAGCCGGCGCTGTCCGGGGAGGTCCGGAAGAACCCGCCGATCCTGCGGTGCTGGCGCACTTCACGCGCCCTGGCTGCCCGCACCACCCGGCCGCCGAGCCGGGTGCCGGTGCGCAGAGCGCTGCGGGTGCGCGGGTCGAGGAGGGCGGGTTCGGGGTGGAGTGCGGCGAGCTCGGCGATCCCCGCGGTGGCACGAGGGAGGAAGCCGAGGCCGATCAGCCCGTAACGGGGCCTGGCCTCCTCGACCAGGTGGCCGAGCCGGGCGAGGACCTCGGCCAGCGCGGTGACCGCCCGCCGTACGTCCGGGTGGGGGGCCGTGCCGGTGAGGGTGAGCGGGGGCCGCCAGGCGAGGGCGATCCGTAGCCTGCCCGGGTCGCGTTCCGCGGCGGCCGAGGCGGCGACGGGCGGCGGCCGGTACAGGTCGTCGGGGTGCGGCCCGGCGACCGCATCGAGCAGCAGCGCGGCGTCGGCGACGGTCCGGCCCAGCGGGCCGTTGACGGTGAGGCCCTGGAACGCGTCGTGGTGGGGGTGGACGGAGATCCTGCCGCGCTGCGGTTTGATGCCGACCAGATGGGTCCAGGCGGCGGGGATCCGGATGGACCCGGCGCCGTCGGAACCGAGCGCGGCGGGAACCAGTCCGGCGGCGACGGCTGCCGCCGAACCGCCTGACGAGCCGCCGGGGGTATGACCCGTGTGCCAGGGGTTACGGGTGGCCCCGAAGGCGGGCCCTTCGGTGAAGGGCCACTGGCCGAGCTCGCAGGAGTTGGTCTTCCCGACGATCACGGCACCGGCCGCCCGCAGCCGCCTCACGGCCTCGCCGTCGGCGGTGGCGGCGGGCAGATCGCCGCGGCAGCCGAAGTAGGTGGGCATGCCTGCGACATCGGTGTCGTCCTTGACGGCGACCGGCACCCCGAGCAGCGGCAGCCGCTCCCCCGCGGCGAGCCGCCGGTCGGCTTCGGCGGCCTCGGCCAGCGCGGACGCGGCACGCAGATGGCGGAAGGCGTTGAGGGTGCCCTGGCTCGCTTCGATCCGCGCGAGAGCGGCGGACACCTGCTGGGTCGAGGTGGTGCGGCCGGCGGCCAGCGCGCGTGCGGTGTCGGCCAGTCCGGCTGGATGGCCCGGTTCGGTCGGCTCGGTGGATTCCACGGCTTCTGCGGAGGACATCGGGTGCCCGCCTCCCGGATATCGGTGCGTGCTCGCACCTGACGGCCCGTACAGACTTACTGGAGGGTAACGAGTGGGGGCGGTCCGCTCAACCGTTCTGCGGGGAGCGGCGCGGCGAGGTCCGGAAAGGAGCAGGCAGGGCGGCTGGACTGTCGGTGCCGGTTGCTACGTTCTCCTGCGACGGGCACCGAACGGGAACGGGGTGGGTGGGGACCGGTGGTAGGCACATTGATCGAGAGGGCGTTCCGGGGGAGTTCGAGAAGCATCTGACCGTGCGGCTCGGCGCCGACGCCGCCGCCGGTACGCGCCTGGAGCGGTGGGCCGGCCTGAACGGCCTGAAACTCACCCGTATCGTGCTGGACCGCGGCGCCATGCCCGACCAGCCGATGCTGACCGAACGGGGCCGGGGCACCCTCGCCGAGCAGCGGGCCGTCGCCCGTCTCCGGGCCGCCGAACTGCGGGCTGCGGGCTTCTCCGTCGTACGGGTGAAGATCGAGGCGGCTCCGTGGAACGAGGAGATACCGCGGACGGCGGTCGAAGCGGCCGCACTGTCGCCGGTCTGCCATTTCGAGCACCACGTCAAGCTGCTGCTTTCGGGGGAGGCGGAGGTGGCCGTGGCACGGGCCGTGGCCGAGCGGCACGGCGCGCACCTCTCGCGCAACGCCCGCCGCGCCGCCGTGCAAGGGCGCCATGAACGGTTCGTCACCCAGCGCTGCCGCGGAGTCGGCCGTGCGCAGGCCCGCGTCCGGCTCGACGCCCTCCTCGGTGCGCTGGCCGCTGCCGGCCTCGAAGTGACGGAGACCGAGGAGGAGTTCGTGGTGCACGACGACCATCCTGCGGTGGACGCGGGCTGGATCGACGAGCGGACCGGGGAATGGGGCAAGGAGCGGAGCAGCGACGAGGTGACCGCATGAGTGTGAGGGACCGGCCGTTCCCCGGCGAGCCGGCGTTCCGCGACCCCTCCCTCGCACCACGCTGGCGGGCCGCCCGGCGCACCGTTCAGGACCATCTGCTCCAGGTGATCACCGAGTCGGCGTGGGGCGACGGGCTGATCCTGCGGGGCAGTCTCCCTCTCCAGGCCTGGGTGGGCGCGGCCGCCCGGGAACCGGGCGATCTGGACTGGATCGTGCTGGAGCCGTCGTCGGACCAGTTCACCGACCCCCTCGACCCCTATCCGTACGTCGCCGGGATCGATGTCGTGCAGCAGTGGCCCGAAGCCGCTGACGGTGCGGCGGCCGCCGAGCTGTGGACGGGCGGCGAGCACCACGCCACCGGCGGTTCCCGCCCCGTGCCCGCACCCGAGGGGCTGCACTGGATCGGCTCCGACGCACGGGAGCCGAGCCCCGCCCCGCAGGACGAGGTCGCCGCGGCGCTGAAGGCCGGTCCGCCACTGCCGCAGGGCATTCGGATCGATCCGGGCGCGGTGACGTCGGACGGCGTATGGATGTACCGGGAGTACGAGACACCCGGCGTGCGCGTCGTCGTCCCCTGGCAGGCGGACGGGGTGCCTCCGGGCGAACTGCGCATGGACTTCGCCCAGGACGAGCGGTTGCCGGAAGCCCCCGTGTGGACGGCCTGCCCACGCGTCGACGGCGGGCCTCCCCTGCCGGTACGGACGGCGAGTCCAGAGCTCTCGCTCGCCTGGAAGCTGCTCTGGCTCGCCGAGGACCAGCAGGCCGAGGGCCGTTCGGCGGCCAAGGATCTGTACGACGCGGTGCTGCTTGCGGAGCTCCCGCGGACCCGGCTGACACCGCGGCTGCTGCGCACGGTGCTGGGGCCGCACGCATCCGGTTTCAGGCCGGAGGCGGTGCTGGACTGGCTGGTGAACTGGTCTGCGTTCCACGCGGAACACCCGTGGGTGGACGCCGATCCGGACGCCCTGCGGACGCGACTGGCGCGTGCGCTCGCCGCTCTGCCGGCAGCGGTACCGGATTGCTGATGGGCCGTTCGACGGGAGCGCTGCCGCGTCGAGGGCCGATGTCTGCGGGAGTGTACGACACTCACTCCCGCAGAAGTCGGACGCATGGCCGCACAACGTGCGCTACGGCTGGACGCTGATCTCGCCGATCCCGGTGCCGAGGCCGGCGCAGTGCGCGGTGGACTGGCCGGACTGACCGGGGTTGAGGGTGACGTGTTCACCGTCCACGTCCGGAGACCAGCCGCAGACCAGGTGCACCCAGAAGGTCTGCGCCGTGCTGCCGTTGTTCCGGCACAGCGCGTAGCCGGTGTAGTCGTCGATCTCGTGCTTGCCGGTCTCGCAGGACAGACCCGGCGGCGTCGCCCGGGGCGTCACGGCGGTGGACACGGTCGCGGGCACCGCAAGGGCCACGGCTGTCCCCGCGACCACGGCGACCCGCAGCACGGCTCTGGACACGTTCCCCACGGACACGGGTACGGACCTGAACACGGTTGTCGGCCTGGACGACTTCATGCTTCGTGCTTCCCTTTCGCGGTGACGATCTCGGTGCCCCGACACCGTCCCCCACCATCCGTGACCAAAAACACCACAGAACCTCACCCTGTGTACCCGGGTGCGGTGCCGACGCGAAATCGCGGCGGTACCCGACCCGGCGTACGCTCGAAAAGTCGGACCGCGGAGCGAAGAGTTCCGGTAGCCCCTTTCGAGGGAGGCCACGTGACCGGCCCACTCATCGGCAGGCGTTCGGCCGCATGGACAGCGGCCATCGTGCTCGGCCTCACGAGCGGCGGATTGACCGGCGCAGGTGCGGTGCGGGCCGATGACGACATCGACACGCTGTCCGCCCGGCAGATAGCCGACCGCTCCCGCGAGGCCCTGCTGAGTGCCCACTCCATGCACCTCATCACCCGTGGCGATTTCGACGGCCGCGGTACGTCGACGACCGTGGATCTCGTCCTGGACCGGGACGGCAACTGCAACGGGTCGCTGCACCTGGGCAGGGACCGGGGGTCCGTCCGGATCGTCAGGCGGGGCGACACCGTCTGGCTCAAACCGGACGCCGTCTTCTGGAAGCACCAGGCCCCGGACGTGGGCGAAGCCTTCGCCGCGATTCTCGCCAGCCACTACACGAAGGGCTCGGCCTCGGACCCGCGGCTGCGCAACCTGGCGAGCACCTGCGACCTGGACACGTTCCGGAAGGCGGTCAGCGGCAACGCGACCACGGCCAAGGGGGGAACGCTGACGAAGGGAAAGAAGACCACGCTCGGCGGGGCTCCCGTCATCCCGCTGGTCCGGATGGACAAGGGCCGGAAGCTCACGATGTACGTCGCGGCCACCGGCAAGCCGTATCCGCTGCGGATCACGGCGACGGGCGGCACGCCCAAGGCGAACGCGAGCATGAGCTTCTCCGCCTTCGACAAGCCGGTGCCGACGGCCACGCCGTCACCGGAAGAGACGTTCGACATCGACGAGGCACCGGCCCAGGCGACCTGACGGCGGACTGCGCTCAACTGCCCCGCCGATCCGCGTCGTTCAGCCCGGCGCCTTGGACAGGGTCAGCAGGCTGCCGACGGGCACGAACAGGACCTGGAACGCTGTGCCCCCGGCATCGACGTCGCTCTCGACCACGTGTCCCCCGATGAACGCCCATGCCGCAGGCTCGCCGTGAACGGTTTCCGTGCACCTCTGCCCCGTCGAAGGCCGCGATCGAGGAGCGGGTGAGCACCAAGCGGCACCTGCACAGCACCGACCGCCGAAGCGGTGCGCTGTGCAGTGACCGCCCCCTCCCATCTGACGGTCGACGAGACCTTCATCCGCCCGGCCGACCGGGCCCGACGAAGCGTCGGTCGATCTGCGGCCGGGCGGGGAGGGGGCGGGCGCGGATCAGGCGGAGAGCGCCGGGATGACCGTGGAGCCGTAGGCGTCGATCGTGGCTTCGCGTGCGTCGTGCATGTTGTAGACCGCGAACTGGTCGACGCCCAGGTCGCGCAGGGCCTGGAGCTTCTCGATGTGTGCCTCGGCGGGGCCCAGCAGACAGAACCGGTCGACGATCTCGTCCGGCACGAAGGCGGTGTCCGGGTTGCCGGCGCGGCCGTGGTGGCTGTAGTCGTATCCGGACCGTCCGGCGATGTACTCGGTGAGGGCTTCGGGGACCAGTGCGGAGTGTTCGCCGTACCGGGACACCAGGTCCGCGACGTGGTTGCCGACCATCCCGCCGAACCAGCGGCACTGCTCACGGGCATGGTCGAGATCGTCGCCGACATAGGCGGGGGCGGCGACGCAGATGGTCACCGCGTCCGGGTCGCGGCCCGCCTCGGCCGCCGCCTCCCGTACCGCCTTGATCATCCACTCGGTGAGGTACGGGTCGGCGAGTTGGAGGATGAACCCGTCGGCCTTCTGTCCGGCCAGCGCCAGCGCCTTCGGGCCGTACGCGGCCATCCAGACCGGCAGTCTGCCGTCCTTCACCCAGGGGATCCGGATCCGCTGCCCGTCGACGGTCGCCTCCCGGCCCTCGGCGAGGTCGCGGATGACGTCGATGGCCTCGCCGAGGCGGGCCAGGGTGTTCGGCCTGCGACCGGCGACACGCATCGCCGAGTCACCCCGGCCGATACCGCAGACGGTGCGGTTGCCGTACATGTCGTTGAGGGTCGCGAAGGTGGAGGCGGTCACCTCCCAGGTGCGGGTGCCCGGGTTGGTGACCATGGGGCCGACGACGAGGCGTTCGGTGTGTTCCAGGATCCGGCTGTAGATGACGAACGGCTCCTGCCAGAGCACGGCCGAGTCGAAGGTCCAGCCGTAGCGGAAGCCGTTGCGTTCGGCTCGGCGCATCAGGCCGACGACGGCGGAGGCGGGCGGGTCGGTCTGGAGAACGAGTCCGAAGTCCATGACGGTGCTCCTGGTCCAGGTACTGGCTGGTGGCGCGCGGCGTGTACGTGCAGTGTCCGGCGCGGCCGGTGAACTTCCGCCGGTCGATGATCACCGGCTCTGGGGGCGTCGGCCTTGAGTGACGTGCTCCGGGAGATCCTTCCACATCAGGCCGCGCCGAACCTTGTGCAACGACTCCTCGAACGCGAGTCGTGTGAACCCTGCGAGAGGGGCGGCCGGGCACGAAACACCGTGCTCATGGGGACGGCCGGGCGAGGGCTGCGCCGCTCATGCCCGCCTCTTGCCTGCCATCAGGGTCAGATACACGACGAGCGACGCGCCGAGCCCCACGGCCCACCCGTAGTCGGCGAGGGGCTTGAGGAACGGGATCAGACCGTCGACGGGCAACGGCCCCTGTTTGACGCCCTTCTCGTTCACCGTCGAGTACGCCCCTCCCACGGCGAGCACTCCGCCGACCACGAAGGCCGCAACGGCCCGCCAGTTCCAGCCGGCCCTGTACCAGTAGCGTCCGCCGGCCACGTACAGGTCGACGAGGTGCAGCGCGGTGCGGCGGATGATCCAGTAGTCGGCGATCAGAATGCCCGCGACCGTGCCGAGCAGTCCGCCGACCACGCCCAGCCACGTGAAGATGTACAGCTCGGGCGTGGACGTCAGTTTCCACGGCATGATCAGCACGCCCACCACACCCGTGATGAGGGCGCCCCTGCGGAAGTTGATGAGCTTCGGTGCCAGGTTCGCCAGGTCGTAGGCGGGTGAGACGACGTTGGCGGCGATGTTCACGGAGATCGTCGCCACGAACACGGTGATGAGCGCGAAGAGCAATCCGAAGACGTTGTCCGTCTTGCCGGCCAGCGCGACCGGGTCCCAGATCGCGACCCCGTACACCTTCTCCGAACCGGCCGTCACCAGCACCGACATGAGGGCGAAGACCGTCATGGTGGTCGGCAGGCCGAGCGTCTGGCCCCACACCTGGGCGCGCTGGCCCTTCCCGAAGCGCGTGAAGTCGGGGATGTTCAGGGACAGCGTGCTCCAGAAGCCGATCATGCCCATCAGGCCGGGGAAGAAGACTTTCCAGAAGTCCGCTCCCCAGCCGAGCTTCGACGGCTCGTGCAGCAGCGGACCGAAGCCGCCGGCCTTGTTCGCGATCCAGATGAGCAGCACGACCGCGCCGACGAGCACGAAGGGCGCCGCCCAGTTCTCGAAGCGGCGCAGCGTGTCCATCCCCCGGTAGATGATGGCGAGTTCGAGCACCCAGAAGATGACGAAGCACAGCCAGAGGGTCCACGGGTAGCCGCCGACCTCGGACGCGTCCGCCCAGCCTCCGAAGATCTTTCCGAGGAGCACGAAGATGCCCTGGCCGCCGATCCAGGTCTGGATGCCGAACCAGCAGCAGGCGACCGCGGCCCGCACCATGGCCGGCAGGTTCGCCCCGCGGATCCCGAACGAGGCGCGGGCCAGGACCGGGAACGGTATGCCGTACTTGGGTCCCGCGTGCCCGGTCAGGAGCATCGGAAACAGCACGATCACGTTGGCCAGGCCGATGGTGAGGACCGCCTGCCTCCAGTCCATACCGAGCGCGACGAGGCCGGAGGCCAGGGTCCAGGACGGAATGCAGTGGGCCATACCGATCCACAGGGCCACGAAGTTGTACGTGGTCCAGCGGCGTTCGGCGATGGGGACGGGGCGCAGGTCCTCGTTGGCGTAGCGGCTGCCTGCGGGATAGGCGTCCGCGCCTAGCTCCACGGCGCCGGGGCCCGCGACGGGCGACGAGGGTGGGGCGATGTCGGTCATGGGCAGTCCGTTCGATGAGGGGTTCCTGCGGTGGACGGGGGGAACATGGCCATACGGGTGCCGTGAACTGCCTTGCTCGATATGGGTGTTGTCGCATCACGCATTCACCGCGGGGATCACGCCCCGCGCGCAGGAGTCGATCACCTCCTCCTTCGCAGCGTCCATCGCGTACACCGCGGACCGGTCGAGGCCCGGCTCCCGCCGTGCTCACACCCTGTCGACGTGCCCCTCGGCCGGCCCGAGCAGGCGGAAGCGGTCGACGATCCCGCCCGGGGCGAAGGTCGCGTCCGGGTTTACGGCCCGGCCGTGGTGGGCGTGGTCGTGGCGAACGGACGGCCCGCTAGTCCAGGTACTGGCTGGTGGCGCGCGGGGTGTACATGCCGTGGCCCGCCCGACCGGTGAACTTCCGCCGGTCGATGACGACTTCGCCGCGCGAAAGGACGGTGTCGACCTGTCCGGTGAGCTGCTTTCCCTCGTACGCCGAGTAGTCGACGTTCATGTGATGGGTCTCGGCGGAGAGGGTCTGCTCGGCGTGCGGGTCGTAGATGACGACATCGGCGTCGGCGCCCGGGGCGATCGTTCCCTTCTTCGGGTAGAGACCGAACATCCGGGCCGGAGAGGCGCAGGCGATCTCGATCCAGCGACGGCGGGAGATGTGACCGTCGACGACGGCCTGGTGCAGCAGGTCCATCCGGTTCTCCACGCCGGGCATGCCGTTCGGAATCTTCGAGAAGTCGCCGCGGCCCATCTCCTTCTGGCCGGAGAAGCAGAACGGGCAGTGGTCGGTGGAGACGACCTGGAGGTCGTTGTTCCGAAGGCCGCGCCAGAGCGCCTCCTGGTGCTCCTTGGGACGCAGCGGGGTGGAGCAGACGTACTTCGCACCCTCGAAGTCAGGCTCGGCAAGGTTGTCGGTGGAGAGGAAGAGGTACTGAGGACAGGTCTCTCCGAAGACCGGGAGTCCCTTGTGGCGGGCGGCCGCCAGCTCGGCGACGGCCTCGTCGGCGGAGACATGCACGACATACAGCGGGGATCCGGCGACGCGGGCCAACTGGATGGCGCGGTGGGTGGCCTCGGCCTCCAGCGCCACCTTGCGCACATCGCCGTGGTAGCGCGGATCGGTGCGGCCCGCGGCCAGTGCCTGCTCGACGAGGACGTCGATCGCGATGCCGTTCTCGGCGTGCATCATGATCAGCCCGCCGTTGCCGGCGGCCCTCTGCATGGCGCGCAGGATCTGGCCGTCGTCGCTGTAGAAGACACCGGGGTAGGCCATGAACAGCTTGAAGGAGGTGACGCCCTCCGAGACCAGCAGGTCCATCTCCTTCAGAGAGGACTCGTTCACATCGGAGAGGATCATGTGGAAGGCGTAGTCGATGGCGCACTTGCCGTCGGCCTTCGCGTACCAGGCGTCGAGCCCTTCACGGACCGCGTGGCCCACGGACTGGATGGCGAAGTCGACGATGGTGGTGGTGCCGCCCCAGGCGGCCGCCCTCGTCCCGGTCTCGAAGGTGTCGGCCGCGTACGTGCCGCCGAACGGCATCTCCATGTGCGTATGCGCGTCGACACCGCCGGGGATGACGTACTTGCCGGTGGCGTCGATGGTCCGGTCGGCGGTCCAGCTCTCGGCCGCCGCGGTGCCGTGCGCTGCGAGCGCGGCGATGCGGCCACCCTCGATGAGTACGTCGGCATGGAGTTCGTCGGACGCGGTGATGACGAGTCCGCCGTGGATGACGGTGCGGCTCATGTGCCCCTCCTCACTGTGGCGGAACGGGTCTACGCACGTAGACATGGTGCGTGGTGAAGAACGTAGAAGTGGGATACCCACTGTGGCAATACCGCTGCGGTCAAGCGCTGAAGACGATTCTGTTTCCCGGCATGGCGTACACCGTCGGACCAAAGCGGGCGCCCCGTCGCATACGCCGGCACGCGGAGGCGGCAGCCCGCAGGAGCGGCCGGCCACCTCCGGGTGGGCGCATCCGCCGCGTCCCGCGGGTCGACTCGTGGCGGGGGTTCCCGGCCGTCCGGTGTGCGGACGGCCGGACCGCATACGCACCACGGCCTGCCCGCACACCCCCGCCCCGGGACCTCACGCCCGGCGCGTCACCCCACCGATCGCAGTGCCCCGGCGAGGATCTCCGCGCCCTCCTCCGCCTCGGTGATGGTCAGCGAGAGCGGCGGGGCGATCCGCAGCACGCTGGTGTTGTGGCCGCCGCCCTTGCCGATGAGCAGCCCGCCCTCGCGGGCCGCTTCGAGTACGGCGGTGGCCGCCTCCGGGTCGGCCTCGTCGGTGCCGGCTTTCACCAGCTCGATGCCGATCATCAGACCCCGGCCGCGCACTTCGCGTACGCACTCCACGGCGGCGCCGATGGCCCGCAGTCGCTCGATGAGCAGCCCGCCCACGCGTCGCGCGTTGCGCTGGAGGTCGTGTTCCAGGAGGTACGTGAGGTTGGCGAGGCCGGCCGCCATGGTGACCGGCGAGCCGCCGAACGTCGAAATCGAGTTGGCGTCCAGGCAGTTCATGACATCGGCGCGGGCGACGACACCACCGATCGACATGCCGTTGCCGATGCCCTTGGCGAAGGTGAGCATGTCCGGCGGGCCGTTGCGGTCGTGCGCCTGCCAGCCCCAGAAGTGTTCGCCGGTACGGCCCCAGCCGGTCTGCACCTCGTCGGAGATCCACAGGATGCCGTGCCGGTTGAGCACCTCGCGGAACTCCGCGAACAGGCCGTCGGGCGGGGAGGTGAATCCGCCGACCCCCTGAATGGGTTCGGCGATCAGTGCGGCGGCCCCGCGGGTGTGCCCGAGCAGATCCTCCAGATCGGCCACGCACGCCTTGATGAACTGTGCGTCGCCGAGTTCCGCGTACGGCCCCCGGGTGCGGACGCCGCCGTGGACGTACAGCGTCTGCAGCGGGGACAGGCTCGTCGTCGACCACGCCTTGTTGCCGGTGATGGAGACGGCCGAGAACGACCTTCCGTGGTAGCTGTTGCGCATCGCGAGGATCTGGTTCGAGCGGCGGTACGCGGTGGCGAGCAGCAACGCGGTGTCGTTGGCCTCGGTGCCGGACGTGGTGAAGAAGACCCGGGCGTCCGGGATGCCGGAGAGCGTGGCGATCCGCTCGGCGAGTTCGACCATCGTCCGGTTGAGATAGAGCGTCGAGGAGTGGATGATCCGTCCGGCCTGGTCGCTGACCGCCTTGGTCACTTCGGGCAGGGCGTGGGCGGTCATCGTGGTGAGGATGCCGCCGAAGAAGTCGAGGTAGCGCCTGCCGTCCGCGTCCCAGACGTGCCGGCCCTCGCCGTGGGTGAGCTCCAGAGGGTGGCGGTAGTAGAGCGCGAGCCACTCGGGGCTGACGGCGAGATGGCGTTCATGGAGACTGCTCACGGCTCCACCAGTCCCTCGTACGCGTCGGGGCGGCGGTCCCGGTAGAACGCCCACTGCTGGCGCACCTCGTCGATGAGGCCGAAGTCGAGGTCGCGGACGACGAGTTCCTCCTCCTTGTCGCTGGCGACGTCCCCGACGAACTGGCCCCGCGGGTCGACGAAATAGCTGGTGCCGTAGAAGTCGTTGTCGCCGTACTCCTCCTGGCCGACGCGGTTGATCGCGGCGACGAAGTACTCGTTGGCGACGGCGGACGCGGGCTGTTCCAGCTGCCAGAGATAGCTGGAGAGGCCGCGCGAGGTGGCGGACGGGTTGTAGACCAACTGGGCTCCGTTGAGACCCAGTTGACGCCAGCCTTCGGGGAAGTGCCGGTCGTAGCAGATATAGACGCCGACCTTTCCGACTGCGGTGTCGAAGACCGGCCAGCCGACGTTTCCGGGCTTGAAGTAGTACTTCTCCCAGAACCCCTTGACCTGCGGAATGTGGTGCTTGCGGTACTTGCCGAGGTACGAACCGTCGGCGTCGATCACGGCGGCGGTGTTGAAATAGAAGCCGGACTGCTCGATCTCGAAGACGGGCACGACGATCACCATGCCCGTCTCGCGGGCGAGGTCCTGCATCCGCCGGACGGTCGGCCCGTCCGGGACCGCTTCGGCCCAGCGGTAGTGCTCGGGTTCCTGCACCTGGCAGAAGTAGGGGGCGTTGAACACCTCCTGGAAGCCGATGATCTTCGCCCCCTGCCGGGCGGCCTCGCGAGCATGCTCCTCATGCTTGGCGATCATGGATTCGGTGTCGCCGGTCCAGGTCGCCTGGACGAGTGCGGCGCGTACGACGTGGGACATGAGCTGCTCCTTCGACGCGGCGTCAGAGAGCCTCTTCGCGATTTCTACGCACGTAGACACGGTGCATAGGAGGAGAACGTAAGCCTCGCCACTCGGCGGGGCAAGACCATCGCCGTGAACCGGCTGAGTCGATCACGTTTCGCACCCGTGCGGTCCACACTCCCCCATGGTCGCCCGACCGGGCAGCGGATGCCATGACGGCACGCCAGGTACGCCGGTCAGCCCGGGATGTCCGCGATGCCCGCCACACGCAGGGCATGCACCAGGTCCCACTCCCGCTCCGGCGACACCGCACGGGCGGCGGCCAGCAGTTGCGGTACGAGCAGGTGCGGATCGCCCGCCGCGATCAGGGCGGCGTCCTGCGGGGTGTGCACGCGGACAAAGGCACCCATCAGCGCCTGGGCCTCCGGTCCGAGGCCTGCCCGGCCCAGGGCGAGCACGGCGTCGGCGATCTCCGCCGCGGGCCGGGCCACCCCCTGGCGCAGCAGCTGCCCGCAGTCGTCGAGGCGGCCCGCCGCGGCCAGCGCACCTGCGGCTGCGGCCAGTTCGACGGGCGGCAGCGAGGACACCTCCCACAACAGGGTCGCCCAGTCGGCAGCCAGTCCCGAACCGTGCAGCTCCACAGCGAGCAGCGGGAGCCGGGCGGCAGGCCAGCCGGCCGCCTCGCACAGCACGACGTGGGCCTCGCCGCTGCGGCCTTCCGCACGGAGCCGGACGAGCGTCTCCACGGCCTCGGCGGCGGCATGCCGGGCGGCCGGGTCGGGGGCGGGCGCAGCGGACGTACGGCCCCGGGCGTCGGCGTCCGCCTCGGCCGGCGCCCCTCCGAAGCGGGCGCCGCGCGGGACGGCGGCGTTCGCCGGCGGGGCGGGGAGCACAGGGGCGGCCAAGGGGGCGGCTAGAGCGTTGTCGTCGTCCACGTCGAGCCCGGCGAAGCGTGCGCCGCGCGGCTTCCTGCGCCGGGGAGCGGTGGGCCGGGGGCGCTCGGGGACGGCGGGATGCTGCCGGGCCGCGGGGGGTTGCGGGGCGTCGGCAGCGGGCGCGCCGCCGGGTGGACCGCCGACGGCGGAGCCGGGTGCGCTGCGGGGGCCGGGCACGCGCGGCCTCGCAGGTTCGGTGCCGCGCGGCTTCTCCGTCCGGAACCACCCCTGCGGCACGGTCACGGCCGCCAGCCGCTTGCGCAGCTCCGTACAGCGGGCCGCGGCGCGCGTGTGGTCGTCCTGGGCCCACGCCAGCGTCTCCGGGCCGGGCGACCGCGCCCCCTCGTCCACCGTGGCCGCGCGCACCCGCCGGGCGGCGTACGTCTCCTCACGCAGCATCAGCTCCAGCCGCTCGAGCAGCGCTTGGCGTCCGCCGGGCCGCCGGTCGTGGGCAGCGGCCGATGCGGAGTACAACGCGGCGGCACGGACCGACTCACGCTCGGCGAACTCCGTGCCGTGCTCGCCGGCCAGATCCTGCAGCAGCGACTCCACCACGTCCCACGGCGGGATCTCCGCCCCGTCGAGACAGGCCCGCATGCCGGCGGGATCCCGTCGGCAGAACACCCCGTACCAGCCGCGCCCCGGGTCGAGTAGGGCCGTGAGGTTCCGCAGATACTGCGCGAACTCAACTACTTCACCAGCAAGTTGATGCACCGTCACCGTCGCCCTCACTCACCGTCGACTGGACCACCCCAGTCCGCAGGCATTCGACCGCAGGCGTGTTACGGGACGGCTACGCGGAGTTTTCGGCTGGGATGCCGTCGGCGCGCGGCCAGGACCGCACGCCCCCGGCGCCGGGGGCTCAGAAGGTGATCGCGATGCCGGAGTGCGGGCGCTTGCCGAGCCGCACGACCATGGCCGGCCAGTCGACCAGCCAGAACTTCCAGGTGTACTTGCGGGAGAGGATCCGGCGCACCGCCCGCGTCCCCGCCTCGTCGAGCAGCCGGGCGGTCCCCTCGGCGCTCGGCGCCCCGTCGGCGACCCGCCCGCGTACATCGCAGACGGTGACCACGACGCGGCCGTCGTTGCGCAGCCGTCTCACCTTCCACGAGTCGGTGCGCGTCCAGACGAACAGCTCGTCGCCGTCGGCCGCCGCCCAGACGGGCGTGGCGACGGGCGTGCCGTTCTTCCGGTACGTGGTCAGGCTGACGTACTCGCTGCGGTCGAAGTCCTGCAGAGTCCGGGAAGTCACGGGCGTGACCCTACGCGCCTCGTCCAGGGGTTCGCGCAGGGAGCGGTCGACGACCGTGGGCCCTACCCTGCGAGCCGGACGGCCATGTCCGGTTCCGGGGCGCAGCGGATCAGCAGCTCGTCCATCGAGAGGCCGAGCGCCCCGGCCAGCGCCGCGACGGTGAAGAACGCCGGCGTCGGGGCGCGGCCCGTCTCGATCTTGCGCAGCGTCTCGGCGGAGATTCCGGCGCTCGCGGCGATCTCGACCATGCTGCGCGCGCCTCGCGCCTCGCGCAGCAGTCGGCCGAGCCGTTCGCCGCGCAGGCGTTCTTCCGGGGTCAGAGGCGTTCGCACCATGCGCACAGTCTAGTACTGCCGTTATTCTCATACCGCCGTTATTCATATACCGCTTCTACCGGTATAGTAATTGGCATGGTTCAGCTCAAGACGGATACACACATCGAGGCGATGCGCGAGACGGGCCGGGTCGTGGCCCGGCTGCTGACGGCCGTACGGGAGAAGGCGGCGGCAGGCGTGTCGCTGCGGGAGCTCGACGAGATCGCGCGCGGCGTGCTGCGCGAAGCCGGGGCCGGGTCACCGTTCCTGAACTACAAGCCGCATTTCGCACCCACCCCGTTCCCCGCCGTGATCTGCGCGTCGGTGAACGACGCGATCGTGCACGGCATCCCGACCGACCAGCAGCTGCGCGACGGCGACCTGGTGAGCATCGACGCGGGCGCGACGCTCGACGGCTGGGCCGGCGACTCGGCGATCAGCTTCACCGTCGGCCGCGCCCGGCCCGCCGACACACGGCTGATCGACACGGCGTACGAGGCATTGGAGGCGGGGATCGCGGCGGCGATCGTCGGCAACCGGATCGGGGACATCGCGCATGCGATCGGCACCGTCTGCCGCAAGGCCGGATACGGCATCCCGGAGGGGTTCGGCGGCCACGGTGTGGGCCGGACCATGCACGAGGACCCGGCCGTCCCCAACGAGGGACGACCGGGTCGCGGCATGCCGCTGCGTCACGGGATGGTGCTGGCGATCGAGCCGATGCTGATCGGCAGCGGGCGGGACGCGTTCCACCCGGACCGGGACGGCTGGACACTGCGTACGTCGGACGGCAGCCGGGCGGCGCACACCGAGCACACGGTGGCGATCACGGATGCGGGCCCCCGCATCCTCACCGCACTCTGAACGACATCAGTTGTTCTGGAGAAACTGCCTCGCGAGCGCGTCGCCGGCGGTGACGGCGGCGCTGTGACTCTCGATCGGCGACACCGTGGAGTTCTTGAACAGGATGTACGTCACGCCGGACTCGGCGCCGCCGGTCTCGGGATCGGGGTCGATGCCGAGCGCCGCGGCGGTGGCGTACGACGCCTCGCCGATGATCCCGGTGGGGCCGGTGTCGCCGACGACGGCGTACTCGACCTTGTTGTCGTACACGACGGCGACGACGCCACCGCCCTTGATCCCGGAGCTGCCGTAGTTCCAGATGGAACTGCCGCTCGGCACGACGACGTACGGCAGCATCTCGGCGTTCAGCGGCTCGCCGCCGGAGGTGTGGAACGCCGTGTCGTCCTGGAACCACGGGTCGGTGTTCTCGTTGCAGGCCGTCGTGACCTGACCGTCGCAGTCGATGTCCATGTCGGCCTTCCAGAACACGGCGCCGTTCTTGTCACAGACCGGCACCGTGGCCGAAGCCTCCTCGTCCGTACGGTACGTGCCGTGGGAGATCTGCGAGCACGACGACAACTTGGCCAGCAGTTCGGCCGCGGTGACGGAGCCCTCCTGCGCGTCGGCCGCCTCGGCGGCGGGCGGGGCGGCGGAGCCCGGGACGGGCTGGGCGATCGCTGGAAGTGCGGCGGCCGCGAGCAGCACGAAGCCGGATGCCGCGGCGAGGGCGAGCGTTCGAGTACGCACGTGGGGGGTGCCCTTCTATTAGGAAACTTTCCTTACCGACGCGCCAAGATGGCCCCCCGACCATGAACCCGTCAAGCCCACGGGGCCGGTTCAGGGCCACTTTCGCGCCATGAACCAGCCCCCTGGAGCTCTCTACTGACGTTGCGTCACGGCTGTCCGCTCGGCTTCACGACCATCGCCGAGCCGCCGCCCCGCCGGACCTTCTCCGCCGCGGCCAGCCACCGGCCGTCCGGCAGCCGCTGGACCCCCGTGGCCGCCCCGATCTCCGGGTTCAGCTTGAAGACATGCCCCAGCGACTCCAGCTCGGCCCGTACCGGGCTGTTCCACAGCCCCGGTTCGAGCTCCGTCGTCGGCGAGTTGCGCTGGCTGGCGCGTGGGGCCGCTATCGCGTCGACCAGCGGAAGGCCCCGATCGACGGTGCCGATGAGCGACTGGAGCACGGTGGTGATGATCGTGGCGCCGCCCGGCGACCCGAGGGCCAGCACCGGCTGTCCGTGCCTGAGCACGATGGTCGGTGAGATCGACGACCGCGGCCGTTTGCCCGGACCCGGCAGATTCGGGTCGTGCACCGCCGGACTGGCGGGCGCGAAGGAGAAGTCCGTGAGCTCGTTGTTGAGCAGATAGCCGCGCCCCGGCACCGTGAGGGCGCTGCCGCCGGTCTGCTCGATGGTCAGGGTGTACGCGACGACGTTGCCCCATTTGTCGGCGGTCGTCAGATGCGTCGTGTTCTCCCCCTCGTACGTCGTCGGTGCGGCCGCTCCATGGTTCGCACAGTCGGCCGGGTGGCGCGGGTCGCCGGGGGCGAGCGGGCTCGTCAGCACCGCGTCGTCCTTGATCAGGCACTCCCGCGCGTCTGCGAACCGCTGACTGAGCAGATCGCGCGTCGGCACGTCCTCGTACGCCGGGTCGCCGACCCAACGCCCGCGGTCCGCGAACGCGATCCGGCTCGCCTCGATGTAACGGTGCAGGTACTGCGCCTCGGTCGCCCGCGAAAGCTCCGTGGACTCCAGGATGTTGAGAGCCTCGCCCACGCTCGTGCCGCCGGACGAGGACGGCGCCATGCCGTACACGTCGAGGCCGCGGTAGCCCACCTTGGTCGGTGCCTGCCGCAATGCCCGGTAGGACCGCAGGTCCTGGGCCGTGAGCCGGCCGGGACGCACCACGCGGGTCGCCTCCGGGGCGACGGGCGGATTGCGCACGGTCCGTACGACGTCGTCGGCCAGCCGGCCGCGGTACAGCGTGTCGATGCCCTCGCGGCCCACCTTCTCGTACGTGCGCGCAAGATCGGGGTTCTTGAAGACGGAGCCGACCACCGGCAGTTGCCCGCCGGGCAGGAAGAGTTCGGCGGTGTCCGGGAAGTCGGCGAACCGGGCCTGGTTGCCCTCCGTCTGCGAACGGAACGTGGAGTCGACGACGAAGCCGTCCCGGGCGAGGCGTTCGGCCGGCTTCAGGAGCCGGCCCAGCGACTTGCTGCCCCAGGCGTCGAGCGCGGTGGACCAGGTGGCCGGAGTGCCGGGCGTACCGACACCCAGACCACTGGTGACGGCGTCCTCGAAGGCGAGCGGCTTGCCGTTCTCCAGGAAGAGTGAGGAGTCCGCGCTGCGCGGGGCGGTCTCCCGGCCGTCGACGGTCTCCACGGTGCGCTTCTTGGCGTCGTAGTAGACGAAGTAGCCGCCTCCGCCGAGGCCCGAGGAGTACGGCTCGGTCACACCGAGCGCTGCTGCGGTCGCCACGGCCGCGTCGACGGCGTTGCCGCCCTCGCGAAGCACCTCGATGCCGACGGCCGTCGCATCCGCATCGACGCTGGCGACCGCGCCGCCGTAACCCACCGCGACGGGCGACTTGGGCGGGGGCGCGCCCGGTGGCGCCGGGGAGGTCGGTGCGGCTGCACCAACCGTGACGACAGCGGCCAGCACACTCAATAACGACATATTCCGCGCGACCGAACGTCGCATACGCACCTCCGGTGAAGGATCGTCCGCCGAGGCTAACTCCGTCTCGCCGGTCTCGTCAGGACCGCCGGTGAACATGGGTGCGAGGGACCGCTAACATGCCCGCCCATGACTGACGACGTACGCAACCTCGTGCTGGGCGTGATAGCAGTTGGTGCCGGCGCCGCCCTCGGCTGGATCGCCCGCACCTATCTCTGGCGCCGCAGGCTCCGTCGAAAGCAGGCGTTCTTCGGGCTGCCCGGCAACTCCGAATGCCTGCTCGTCGTCAACCGCGACGCGGGCGGCGACGGCGCCGTCCACCGCCACGACGTCTTCGCCCTGCTCGAACTCTCCGCGCTGATCAAGGACTGCTCGGCGCACGCCCAGATCCTCTCCCACGACATCGCCCAGCAGGGCTTCGGCGACCGCACCGAGTTCTGTGTCGGCGGCCCGGTCTCCAACCGCCGGATGGCCGCCCATCTGCATTCGCTGCTGCCCGGCGTCAAGGTGAACACCGACCCCGAGCCGGGCCCGGACCGCGCCGCCTTCCAGATCGGTTCGGAGCGCTACCGGGCGGAGAAGGGCGTCGCCGAGCATGTGCTGCTCGCACGGCTGACGGTCGGCCAGGAGGCTCGTCCGGTCTTCCTGTTCTGCGGACAGCAGGCGATCACCAACCAGGCCGCGGCCCGCTATCTGGCACGCCATCACGAAAAGCTGTCCCGCAAGCACGGCAACAACTCGTTCTGCCTGCTGCTGAAAGTGGCCAACTCGCAGGCGTACGGCTCCGATGTGGTGGAACTCGTGGCCGATGTGACGAAGGCGGCGCAGACACCCGTACCTGCGCAGCGCACCTCGCACCGTGCGTCGAGCTGACCCGGCGTCGTAGCGGGCCGATCGGCTTCGCGACGGGCTGACCGGCCCGACGCGGATGATCAGCCCGTCGGCCCGGGTGAACCGCCCATCGGTCCGGGTGATCAGACGGAACAGCGGTCCGGCCCGACGGAGCCGTCGGTGCCGGACACCATCACGTCGGCGCCCGGCTCGGTGCCGGGCGCGTGCGCAAGCGTGCAGATCAGCTGCCGGCGGGCAAGTCCGGAGAGCTTGGTGACGGGCGACGGGAGCCGGACCCGCACCCTGTCGGGATCCACGTCCAAGCTCATTTCGCCGCTCAGCATGGGGAGTTCGGTCCGCAGGCCGGCCTTCCTCTCCGCCGGGGACGGGCCGTTGAACAGCAGGGCGAGCAATTCCACCGGGCGCTGCTTCGCGTCCCCCGTACCCGAGGATGCCGACTCCTCCGGACGGCCGGCCACCCGCACGACGGGCAGCACGCCGTCCCGGGCCGACGGCGAGATGAAGTAGAGCAACGTCCCCTGGTTCCTGCCCGGGACCACCTCCGCCGTCGCCGGGTCGCCGACCTCGACCACGTCCGTGGACTGGATCCCGCACCCGGCAGCCAACAGCACGAACGGCAGCAGCACGCCGAGGGCCCGCAGCCGTCTCATGCTCCCTCCAGCGGAATCTCCACCGTGAACAGGGCACCTCCAGTGGGGCCGTTGGCGCCGCGGACCGTGCCGCCGTGCAACCGTACATTCTCCCATGTGATCGCCAGACCGAGCCCACTGCCCGCCGACCGGGTCCGCGCCTCGTCGGCCTTGTAGAACCGGTCGAAGATGTGCGGAAGGACGGCCGGGTCGATCCCGGGACCACTGTCCTCGACTTCCGTCACCAGCAGCAGTTCCCCGTCCCGCCGCTCGGTGCCCAGGCGTACACGGACGGGCTGCGCGCCGTGGCGCAGCGCGTTGCCGACCAGATTGGCGACGATCACATCGAACCGCGGTGGGTCGAGCACCGCCCGTACACCGTCGGGGAGTTCTGCGACGACCTTCCCCTCCCAGCGTCTTGCCTGCAGTGTCTTGCGGATCATCTCGGCGACGTCGACCTCGTCGAGGTGGAGACCCGCGGCCTTGGCGTCGAACCGGGAGATCTCCATCAGGTCCTCGACGAGTGTGGCCAGCTTCCCGGTCTCCGCGCTGATCAGCCGGACCGCCGCCGCGGTGTCGGCGCTCAGGTGCGCGGCGTCCTCGTCGAGGACTTCGGTGACCGCGAGCATCCCGGCGAGCGGGGTGCGCAGCTCGTGCGAGACGTCGGAGGCGAAGCGTCTCGCCCGTGCCTCGGCCCGTTGGAGCTCCTCCACGGACTGCTGGAGCTTGGTCGACGATTCGTTGAACGTCCAGGCCAGTTCGGCGAGTTCGTCGGAACCCTTCACCTCGATACGGGTGTCGAGCTCGCCCCGGCCGATGCCGGCGGCGGCCCGGCGGAGATCACGGACCGGGCGCAGCACGCTGCGGGCGGCGAGCAGAGCCGGTACCAGGGCGATGAGGAGGGCGGGCAGGGCGCCGTCGCGGGCCGCGGTGACCATGGCGCTGACATTGGCCTCCTCGGGGTGAAGCGGCATCACCGCATAGAGGACGAGCCCGGTGCGCGGGCTTCCGCCGCCCCGGTCGAACACGACGGGCATCCCGATCGTCAGCCAGGGTTCGCCGTCTTTGACGACCCGCTGGAACGAGGCGTGCGCGTGGGCGCGGGCGGCAGTGCGCAGTTCGAGGGTGATCACGTTGGAGGTGGGCCGGTCCGACGAGGAGACGCGCAGGTCCGCATATTCGGCGAAGACGATCCAGGTGTGCGGTTTGCCTTCCCTCGCGAGGGTCTGGCACATCTGCCGCAGCCGGGGCTCGTCCAGCGGCAGCCTGACGTCCTGCGCACCGGCCCGGTCGCGGAACTGGGCGACCGCCGTGTCCTGCGCCTGCTGAAGGATCGCGGAACGGGCCTCACGGTACGTCAGCGTCGCTGTGGTGACCGCGCTGATGGCCGCGACCAGCAAGAAGGCGGCTATGAGACGGGTCCGCAGGCCGAATCGGGCGCCGAGGAACCTCATACCAGGGGCCCGAACCGGTAGCCGAAACCGCGGACGGTCTGGATGTAGCGAGGGCTTCCCGCCACGTCCTCGATCTTCTGCCGCAGCCGCCGCACACATGCGTCGACCAGCCGGGCATCGCCGTGGTAGCTGTGCTCCCAGACGTACTCGAGGAGCTGCTGCCTGCTGAAGACCTGCTCGGGCGAGGCCGACAGGTACAGCAGCAGCTTCAGTTCGGAGGGCGCGAGCAGGATCCGTTGCCCCGCCTTGGCGACGGTCAGACCGCCTCGGTCGACGGCCAGTTCACCGTGGAACTCGATACCGCTGCGTCCGGCGGGCTCGGCGAGCCGTCGCAGCACGGCCCGGATCCGGGCCTCGATCACCTCGGTACGGGCGGGCTTGACGATGTAGTCGTCGGCCCCGGCCTCCAGCCCGACGACCACGTCGAAGTCGTCGCCACGGGCGGTGAGCATGATGATCGGCAGCTGGCTCGACTCCCGTATGCGGCGGCAGACCTGAACGCCGTTCATCCCGGGGAGCATCAGGTCGAGGAGGACGAGATCGGGCCGGAACTCCGCCAGTGCGCCGAGTCCTGCCTCCCCTGTCTCCACGGCGCGGAGCTCATGCCCGCGCCGACGCAGCCCGAGCTCGACCCCTTCCCGTACGGAAGGGTCGTCCTCGATCAAGAGCACACGCGGCATGGCATCAGTATCCCAACGATCACGGTCGAGCCGACCCGGTACGGCCGACCCGCCCGGCACATCACGCACGGCCTCGGGCCCAGGCCCGCCCGCCGTGTCAATTCCCGCTACATGGAACGGGCGTCGGCGCCGCTGCGCGGACCGTCCGGCCGGGGAGGCCGGAGCAGCCGCGACCGCCGCCCCTCCGGCCGCCTATCGCCGCAGCCTCCCCCGCCCGGCTGCCAGCACCGCACCGACCTCCGCGAGCCGCAGCGGCCGGGCCAGCACTGCCACCACGCCCAGAAGCGCAGCCACCCCCACCCCCGCCGCCGCGATGTCCCCGAATCCGTCGCAGGCGTGAGCCGCCCCGTACCCCACCGCCGCCGCAGGCACACAACCCACCACCAGCCGCGCATGCGCCCGGATCCCGGACGACCGCCACAGCACCGGCCGTTGTCCGCCCGCACCGCTCGGCGACAGTCTGCGATGCAGCACATGACCGGTGACCGCGAACCCCGCGAACAGCGCAAGCGAGTACGCCCCGGCCATCCCCGTCACCGCCCACCGCGCGGGCAGCATCAGATAGGCCACGCCCGTCAGACCCGCGTTGACCGCCGCGATCACCAGGTTCAGGAGGAACGGCGTACGCGTGTCGCCCATCGCATAGAACCCGCGGGAGAGCACGTACTGCCCGGAGAACGCGATCAGCCCCGGTGCGAACGCCCTCAGCATCCCTGCCATCACCGTGATGTCGGCGCCGCCGGTGCGCCCGTACCCGAACACGGCCCCCATCACCCAGGGCGCCAGTGCGCACAGCGCACCCGCCGCGGGTACCACCACCGCGGCCGTCGTCCGCAGTGCGTACGAGACGTCGCGCCGCACCCCCGCCAGATCGCCGTCGGCCGCTGCCCGGCTCATCCGTGGCATCAGCGCGGTGACGAGGGAGACGGTCACGATGCCCTGCGGCACGACCCACAGCTGGTAGGCGTAGCTGTACGCGGTATAGCCCGCGCCGCCCACCACGCCCTGCTCCACGGCGTGCTGCCCGGTGAGGGTCGAGAGCCGCGTCACCACCCAGTAGGCGGCCTGGTTCGTCAGCACCAGCATCACGAGCCAGCCGGCCGACCGCAGGGGCCGGGTGAGCCCGTTCCCCCGCCAGTCGAACCGGGGCCTCCAGCGGAACTTCGCGGCGCGCAGCGCGGGCACCAGGGCCAGCGTCTGCACCGCGATCCCGGCGGTCGTGCCCCACCCGAGCAGCTGGATCCGCGCCGGGGTCAACGCGGCGTCGGAGCCTGTCGAGACGGCCAGGTACAGCCCGAACACCGCGATGATCACAAGGTTGTTGAGGACCGGGGTCCACATCATCGCGCCGAACCGGTTGCGGGCGTTCAGCACTTGGCCGAGGAGCGTGAACAGTCCGTAGCAGAGGATCTGCGGCAGGCAGTAGCGGGCCAGCGCGATCGTGAACTGCGCCTGCTCGCCGGAGTAGTCGGTGTACGCGGAGACGATCAGAGGGGCGCCGGCGACGGCGAGCCCGGTGACTGCGAGGAGGCCGGCCGTGCACGCGGTGAGCAGCCGGTCGGTGTACGCGGCACCGCCGTCGGCGTGTTCCCGGGCGGCCCGTATCAGCTCGGGGACGAACACCGCGTTCAGGGCGCCGCCGATGAGGAGCATGTAGAGGATGTTGGGGACCGTGTTGGCGACCGCGTACCCGTCGGCCTTCAGTCCGGTGCCGAGCGCGGCGACGACGACTGCCGAGCGTATGAAACCGGTGGCGCGTGAGACGACGGAGCCGGCCGCCATGACGGCGCCGCTGCGCAGCACCGGGCCCGGCTGCTCCGGCACCTTCTCGCGCACCTCGTGTGCGGCCTCTCCGGCCGCCTCGGTGGCGGTCACCGACGCGCCAGATAGGCCTGGAACGCGCGGTACAGCGCGTTGTTGGCGGCTCCGCCCACCGATGTCTCCCACTCTCCGAGGGTCTCGACGACCTGCCCGCCGGTGCCGAGCTTCCAGCGCAGCAGTCCGAACGGGCGGTCGTCGGGGTCGAGGGTGGAGGGTACCCCTCGCATGTCGTACACCTCGGCGCCGAGGTCCAGCGCATCGCGCATCATCCGCCACTGGAGGGCGTTGCTGGGGCGGACCTCGCGTCGGTGGCCGGCGGACGCCCCGGTCTGGTACCAGACCCGCCGTCCGGTGGAGATCATGGTGTGCGCGGCGAGGATCTCGCCCTCGTGAACGGCGAGATAGAGCCGCATCCGGCCTGGCTCCTCGGCGTTGAGCACGGCGTACTGCTGCTGGTAGTACGCGAGGGAGCGCCCGAGCCGGAAGCCGTCGCGCTCCTCGGTGATGCGCAGCAGCCGGTGGAACGCGGGCAGTTCGGCCGCCCCGCCGACGACGATCCGGACGCCGCACTTCTGCGCCCTGCGGATGTTGCGGCGCCACTCCTGGTTGAGCCCCGCCCACAGGTCGCCGGGGGTGCGTCCGGCGAGCGGCACCTGGAAGACATAGCGCGGCTGGGCGTCGGCGTCGTTGCCCGCGTCGCCGTCCCCGCCGCAACGCCGCCAGCCCCGCGCCCGGAGCCGTTCGGCGACGGCCGTGCCGAGCGGGTCCACCTCGGTGGCCAGCACATCGCGGACCTTTCGGCAGGGCCCGGTGGCGGCCTTGAGCCGGGCGGCGTCCCAGCGGCGGTACGCCGGTGAGGGGCCGATCCGTACGGCGAAGGCGCCGGCCTTGCGCAGATGCGCCGTCAAAGGCCGCAGCCAGCGATCGATGTCGGGATCGGCCCAGTCGGCCACAGGCCCTTCGGGCAGATAGGCAAAGTATTTGCGGGTGCCGGGGAATTGCCGGTAGAGCACCAGAGCGCTGCCGCGTAATTCACCGCTGTCGCCGTGCCATCCGACCATTTCCGACTTCCATTGGTCCTTCACTCCGGCCCAGGACGGATACTGCAGAAAGCTCGCATCGGCACACCCGGTCACACAGGCCCGGTGCTCCGCAGCGGTGAGACTGCGTATCCGTAGGCCCCGTTCGCCTCTGCGGTCACCGGTCGCGAGCAGCGCTGACATGTCCGTGGCCCTCCCCCTGTTTCCGCACGGCCGATCGGCTCTGCGGGCTGCACAGGATGCTCACAGCGGACCGTGACGGAACCGCGCGGCGTATGTGACCGGACGATGACCGTTGCGCTGCGGTCCTTGTCATACAAGGGAATCCATGGATTTCCGGGGAATTACCGGACCTAAGGTCTGATGCATGCCTCTCCGCCGATGAGAAGCGCGTCCCTGGAGGTTTTTCCGTTGATCTCTGCACACCGGCACCTGCACCGCACCACGTCACTCGCCCGCCCGGCCCGGCTGACCCTGATCGTCGGCACGGCGGTGCTCGGTGTCGCCCTGACCGCCTGTTCCGGAGGCGCCGCCGCATCGGACCCGAAGCCCGGTCGGGGAGCCGGGAGCACCGACGCCCCGGACACCAGGATCACGGTGAACCTCCGGGGCACACAGGCCACCGCGGGCAGGCCGGTCACGGTGACGCTGGCCGTCGGGAGGCTGAAGACGGTGAAGGTGACCGCCGCCGAGGGCGATGCGCTCACCGGCCGGATATCCGGCAACGGCCGCACCTGGACGTCGGACCGGGCCGCCGCGCCCGGCACCGAGTACAGCGTCGAGGCGACGGACACCGAAGGCGGAACGGACGGCGCGGAATTCGCGACCGCGGAGGCCGGCAAGGTCAACAAGCTGACGCTGGCCCCGGGCAAGAGCACCACGGTCGGCATCGCCCAGCCGCTGTCGATCGTCTTCGACAACCCGGTGAAGGACAAGGCCGCGGTCGAGCGGGGGCTGAAGGTCACCACCTCGAACAACACCGAGGGCTCCTGGGGCTGGCTGCAGGATTACTCCGGCAAGGACAGGATCGACTGGCGGCCCAAGGAGTACTGGAAGCCGGGGACGCGCGTCACACTCGACGCGGAGCTCAACGGCATCGACTCGGGGCAGGCCGGCGGCTGGTTCGTACGCGACTACGCGACGACGTTCTCGATCGGGCGCGACCAGGTGGTCGAGGTCGATCTCGACCGGCACCGGCTGGCACTGCGGCGGGACGGACAGACGATCATGGACGTGCCCATGTCAGCCGGCACCCCGGGCGGCGAGAAGGCGTCCTGGCGGGGCACGGCCGTCCTGATGGCGAAGGAGGGCACGATCAACATGCGCTCCGAGACGGTCGGCCTGGGCGATGCGTACGACAAGATGGTCGACTCGTCGATGCGGCTGACCTGGTCGGGGATGTACGCCCATGCCGCGCCGTGGAACGCCGCGTACTTCGGGGTCGCCAACCACAGTTCGGGCTGTGTGGGGATGAGCGACGCCAACGCGGCGGAGCTGTACCGGAAGGCACAGGTCGGCGACCCGTTCGAGATCAGTGGCGCGGACGCCAAGGGCACGGTGGCGGAGGGCAACGGATACGGGGCGTGGAATGTGTCCTGGTCCGACTGGCAGGCGAAGAGCGCGCTGAGCTGATCCCCGCGGCCCGCTCCGGATCCCCGGCCACTACTGACATCACGTCCAACAATCGTTACCTTCACGCAACCCACCGGGGAGTTACCAACGGTAATCAGCCAGGGTTACCGTCGGGTCACTTTGCACCGCCACGCGTGAGGAGTGACCCGTGGGACGTCCCAACCCGGCTCTGCGCACCACCGCGGCCACCGCGGCCACCGCGGCTGCCGCCGCCCTGATCGCCGGAACCACCCTCGGTACGGCCCCGGCGGCCGCCGCCCGGCCCGCGGCCTCCGCCGTGGCGGCATCGGCCCCGAGCCCGACGTTCCACGACATCCCCGGCTCAGGCGGGATCACGCTCAAGGGCAACGTCTTCACGCCCGCCGGTACGAAGCCGGGCGACAGGCACCCGCTGATCGTGCTCCCCACCAGCTGGGGACTGCCGCAGGTCGAATACCTCGCGCAGGCCCAGCAGCTGGCCGACTCCGGCTACGTGGTGGTGAGTTACACCTCCCGCGGCTTCTGGCTCTCCGGCGGGAAGATCGAGGTCGCCGGCCCGCCGGACATCGCCGATGTCTCCGCCGTGATCGACTGGGCCCTCGCCCACACCGCGGCCGACCCCGAGCACATCGGCATGGGCGGTGTGTCGTACGGCGCGGGCATCAGCCTGCTCGCGGCCGGCCACGACCCGCGGATCAAGGCCGTGGTCGCACTGAGCGGCTGGGCCGACCTCATCGACGCCATCTACAGCGGTCGTACCCAGCACCTCCAGGCCGCCGCACTGCTCGGTGGCGCCGGGCTGCTCACCGGCCGTCCGAGCGACGAACTGAACAGGACCCTCACCGACTTCCTCGGCTCCGACCTGGCGAGGGAACCGGAGATGATCGCCTGGGGGAAGAAGCGCTCCCCCATCACCTACCTGGACGAGATCAACGCCAACGGCGCCGCCGTCATGATGGGCAACGCGTGGGGCGACACGATCTTCCCGCCCAACCAGTACGCCTCGTTCTACGAGAAGCTGCGCGGCCCCAAGCGCCTGGAGTTCCGCCCGGGCGACCACGCCACCGCCGAGGCCACCGGTCTGCTCGGCCTGCCCAACGACACCTGGACCGACGCCCACCGCTGGTTCGACCGCTATCTCAAGGGCGAGCGCAACGGCATCGACCAGGAGCAGCCGGTGCAGCTCGCATCCCGTACCGGCAGCGGCTACGAGGGCTACCCGGACTGGGAGTCCGTCGGCGCCGTCGAGCAGCGGATCGCGCTCGGCGGGACGAAGAAGGTCTTCGCGAACGTCGACTCGGGCGCCGATGGGGGCATCGTCATGCTGTCGAACGCCCTCGACCAGTTCGTGAAGCTGCCGCCGGTCGCCTCGATCCCGCTGCTGCCGCGCACCTTCGCAGCCGTCTGGCAGTCGGGGCGGTACACCTCCGCACAGCACATCCGCGGCACCGCGGCACTCCACACCACGGTCACCGCCGACAAGGAGAGCGGCACCCTCGTCGCGTATCTCTACGACGAGGGGCCGCTCGGCCTCGGCAAGCTGATCAGCAACGCCCCCTATACCTTCCACGGACGGACGCCGGGACGGCCGTTCGCCGTCGACCTGGAGCTGTTCTCCACGGCCTACGACCTTCCGGCCGGTCACCGGCTCGCCCTGGTGGTCGACACCGTCGACCCGTTGTACATCGAGCACAACCCGGCCGGCTCACAGCTGACCTTCTCCTCGCCGGACACGGACCCCTCGTACCTGTCCGTCCCGTCGGGCGAGAAGTGATCACCGGCTGCTGCCGGGCGGGCACCGCTCCTCCGGACCGCTGTACGGCCGGTCCGGGCTACTGCACTCCCGGCAGCAGCGTTCCTGGTTCGGCCGGTGCGACCTCCACGGCCTCCGTCTTCGGGTTGCGCCGCTCCCTCCTGGCCACCCAGGTGGCGAACCAGGAGAGCAGCATGCACATCCCGATGTAGATCGGCGAGATCACCATCACCACGGGGATGAAGGGCAGATCGTAATCGAGGTTGGACGCGATCAGCTTCCCGGCGTGGAGGAATTCCTCGTACGTGATCAGGTAGCCGAGCGAGGTGTCCTTCAGCGCCACGACCAACTGGCTGATGATGGCCGGGAGCATGGCGCGCACCCCCTGCGGAGCCAGCACGAACGACATGACCTGGGTCTTGCGCATGCCGAGTGCGTAGGCGGCCTCGCGCTGGCCACGCTCCACCGCGTTGACCCCGGTGCGGAACACCTCGGCGAGCACCGAGCCGTTGTAGAGGGTCAGTCCGGCGACCAGCGCGGGCAGCGGCTGAACCTTCAGCGCCACGAAGATGAAGAAGATCATCACCAGTACGGGCATGGCCCGGAAGAACTCGACGAGAAGCGTGGAGACCCAGCGCACGACCCGGTGTTCGGAGAGCCGCCCGACGGCCAGGACCGCTCCGAGGAGCAGCGAGAGCACCGCGGCGTACGCGAACGCCTTGAGGGTGTTGCCGAGTCCCCGCAGCAGGAGTTCCTGGATGCCCTTGTACACGAAGGGGGACCACTTGGTGCTGGTGAACTGCCCCGTGTGGAAGAGCAGATAGATGATCCAGCCGACCAGGGCGACGATCAGGACCGTCGAGACGATCCCGTACACCCGGTGGCGTTTGCGGGTGACCGGGCCCGGGATGTCGTAGAGCGCAGTGGCCCGGGGGGCGTGGGTGGTCATCGGGCGACTCCCCAGTGCTTCTCCATCAGATTGAAGAGCGCGCTGATCGACAGGGTGATGATCAGGTAGCCGACGGCGATCCAGACGAAGGTCCAGATGATGTTGTAGCCCAGCTCGTTGAGGGTCTTGTAGGTACCGAGGAGCTCGGTGACGCTGAACGCGCCGGCGATGGCCGAGTTCTTGGCGAGGGCGATGAGTGTCGAGCCGACCGGCGGGATCACCGTGCGGAACGCCTGCGGCAGCACGACGGATCCGAGTGTCTGGCTGAAGGTCATGCCGAGGCTGCGGGCGGCCTCGCCCTGGCCCTGCGGCACAGTGTTGATGCCGGAGCGCAGTGCCTCGCAGATGAACGCGGAGGTGTAGCAGCCGAGCGCGAGGACGGCGAAGACCTTGAACGGCAGGACCAGGCCGAAGCGCGGCAGGCCGAGCAGCACGGCGAAGAAGAGCAGGGTCAGCGGCGTGTTGCGCAGCACCGCCACCCAGACCGTGCCGAACACCCGGAGCGAGCCGACGGGCGCGACCCGGAACGAGGCCATGACGAAGCCGAGCACCAGTGCCAGGATCGAGGCGAAAACGGTGAGTTCGAGAGTGCCGAGGAAGCCTTCGCCGTAGGTCGAGAAGTTCTGTGTGAGTACGTCCATGGTGTGGCCCGTCCCCTCAGTTCGCCGGGTAGCGGTCGATGGGCGGCGGAGTCGGTGCGGGCACGCCGGACAGGCCGAGGGTGCTCTCGAACGCCTTCTTCCAGTTGCCGTTCTTCTCGTTGGCCTCGAGGGCGTCGTTGAGTGCGAACCGCAGCGCGTTGTCGCTGCGCGGTACACCGATGCCGTACGGCTCCTCGGAGAAGGGCTTGCCGACCACCTTCAGCTCCTTGGGCGCCTTGGCGGCGAAGCCCAGCAGGATGGCGTCGTCGGTGGTGACGGCGTCGACCTGGTAGGTCAGCAGGTTGTCGACGCAGATCGAGTACGTGTCGTAGGCGACCAGGATCGCCTTCGGATAGTCGGCCGCGATCCGCTGGTACGGGGTCGATCCTGCCGCCGAGCAGACGGTCCGGCCGGCCAGGTCCTGCGGGCCGTTGATGTCGTGCTCGTCCGTGCGGACGAGCAGCGACTGCCCGGCCATGAAGTAGGGCCCGGCAAAGCCGACGAGCTTCTTGCGCATCGCGTTGATGGTGTAGGTGCCGACGTAGTAGTCGATCTGGCCGTTCTGCAGCGCGGTCTCGCGGTTGGCGGAGGCGATCGTCCTGAAGTGGATCGTCTTCGGGTCGAAGCCCAGCGAGGCGGCCATCATCCTGGCGATCTCGATGTCGAAGCCGGAGTAGACACCGGTGGCCGGGTCCTTCTCGCCCAGGAACGGCTGGTCCTCCTTGGCTCCGACCCGGAGGTAGCCGCGCTTCTTCGCCTTCGTCCAGGTCTTCGACTCGGGCAACCGGAAGCCCGTGTCGACCTTGTACACAGGGAGCTGTCCGGCCCGCGGCCCCTTCACCGGAGGGCTTCCCTCCTTGCCGCAGCCGACGGCGAGGACGGCCAGCAGGAGCCCCGCACAGGCGGCCAGCATTTTTCTCGTACGCAACTGGAAGCCCCCGTCAGTGCTTGAGGATCTTGGACAGGAAGTCCTTGGCGCGCTCGCTCTCCGGGGCGGTGAAGAACGCCTCGGGGGTGCGGTCCTCGACGATGCGTCCGTCGGCCATGAAGACCACGCGGTTGGCTGCGGACCTGGCGAATCCCATCTCGTGCGTGACGACCACCATGGTCATGCCGTCCCGGGCGAGCTGCTGCATGACTTCCAGCACCTCGTTGATCATCTCCGGGTCGAGCGCGGAGGTCGGCTCGTCGAAGAGGAGCGCCTTGGGATCCATCGCGAGGGCGCGGGCGATGGCCACCCGCTGCTGCTGGCCGCCGGAGAGCTGGGCAGGGAACTTGTCGGCCTGGGAGGCGAGGCCGACCCGCTCCAGGAGCTCCCGGGACCGTGCGTCGCACTCGTCCTTCTTGCGCTTGCGCACCTTGAGCGGGGCGAGCGAGACATTGGCCAGCACGGTCTTGTGCGCGAACAGATTGAACGACTGGAAGACCATGCCGACTTCGGCGCGCAGCTGCGCGAGTCCCTTCCCCTCCTCGGGGAGAGGTCTGCCGTCGATGACGATATGGCCCGACTCGATCGTCTCGAGTCGGTTGATGGTCCGGCAGAGCGTTGATTTACCGGAGCCGGAGGGGCCGATGACCACCACCACCTCCCCGCGGCCGACGGTGAGATTGATGTTCTGCAGTACGTGCAACTTTCCGTAGTACTTGTTGACGTCCCGCAGCTCGATCAACGGATCGACGGCCATACGCTGCCCTACCCACTTATCGCTGTGTCGAGTCAGCGCAAACTATCCATCCCGATAAGGGACTTCGTGCCCGACACGCATAAAGAGGACATAAGGCGTTTTATGTGGTTCTGGCGGTATTTCTATCCTTCTGTCGACTCCGCATATACCTGCGAGAGTTCGGGGCTACCGGTCATGGCCCAGTCGAGCCCGGCCGTGACGACATCGATCTCCCGTCCGGAGGCGAGCCGCACCACGGGCTGACCGCTCGGCCAGATGTGCCAGGCCGCCCCCGGGGTGTTGCGCACCAGGACGGTGCCGAGGTACAGCCCGGCGTCGTTGCCCAGCCAGGGCAGCTCCTCGGGGTCGTCCCGCCAGAGGGGCGGCAGCTGGTCGAGCGCAGCCAACGAGGCCGGGGTGTCATCGAGTTCGAGTCCCCGCTGCCCCACTCGGACGCGCAGCAGCTCGCACTCGGCGAGCAGCTCGGCGACGCCCTCCGGGTCGACCTCGACAGCCGCCGCGAGACCCGCCCCGCGCGTACCGTCGTGACGCTTGCGCCAGTTGTCCAAGAAAGGGATGTTCATACCACTCAGGGTCGCATCCCGGCCGGGATACGCACCACAGGGCGCGCGGCCTGTCGTTCGAAGAATGAATCCGGTGCGCGTTCCTGCCCGCGCGCCGTCCGGCGCGCCTACCACTACCGCCGAACGGGCGGTCGGCTGCACCCCGGGGCTCTTCATGACGCCCCGCCCGGCGCTGAACGGGCGGGGCGGTCCGAGTCGTCGCAAGCAGCCAGCAAGCGGGACAGTGACAGGAACCACGCTATCGGCGGCCACTGACAACGCCGCCCGGCCGGACTCCGGCCGGGCGGGTCAGGCTCTCCGCCACGCTTGCGCGAAACGGGGGACCCCTATGGCCGAGGACCGCGACGGCATGGTCGTCTACTGGCGGCCAGGCTGCCCGTACTGCATGAAGCTGCGGCTGCGGCTGCGGTTCAGCCGTCTCACCTACACCGAGGTGAACATCTGGCGGAACCCCGAGGCGGCGGCGTTCGTCCGCTCGGTCGCCGACGGGAACGAGGCCGTCCCCACGGTGTCCGTGGCCGGCCACTCGATGGTCAACCCGTCCAAGCGGCAGGTGCTGGACGCCGTCCGGACCCACGCGCCGCACCTGGAAGCGTCGTAGGGCCTTCCTCCGGCTCAGGCCGGGCGGCACGCTCAGGGGCGGGGCGAGGGCCGGTCGTACCTCACCGGCCGCCGGTCACAGCTTCAGGTCGACGACGACCGGCGCGTGGTCGGACGCGCCCTTGCCCTTGCGCTCCTCGCGGTCCACATAGCTGTCCTCGACCGCCGCGGTGAACAGGGCGTTGCCGTAGACCAGGTCGATCCGCATGCCTTTGTTCTTCGGGAAGCGCAGCTCGCGGTAGTCCCAGAAGGTGTACGGGCGGTCGTACTTGAGCGGGCGCGGCATGACGTCCGACAGGCCCTCCTCGCGCAGCGCGGCGAGGGCGGCGCGCTCGGCGGGCGTGACATGGGTGGCGCCCTCGAACAGCGCCGGGTCCCAGACGTCCTCGTCGGTCGGGGCCACGTTGAAATCGCCCAGCACCGCGAACGGCTGCGAGCCCGCCGCGTCCGCGGCGACCGCCTTCTGCAAGGCCTCGAACCAGCGCAGCTTGTACGCGTAGTGCGGGTGCTCGATCTCGCGGCCGTTCGGCACGTAGACCGACCAGAGGCGGACCGGTCCGCAGGTCGCGGAGATGGCCCGGGGCTCCTGCACGCCCTCGTAGTCGGGGCCGTCGGGCAGCCCCGTGACGACGTCGGCCAGGCCGACCCGGGAGACCAGCGCCACGCCATTCCACCGGCCTGTGGCGTTGACCGCGGACTCGTAGCCGAGCTCGCGCAGCTCGTCCGCCGGAAACTGCTCGGCGGTGCACTTGGTCTCCTGGATGCACAGCACGTCCGTGCCGGTGCTCTCCAGCCAGGCCAGCAGCCGCGGGAGGCGGGCGGTGATCGAATTGACGTTCCACGTGGCAATGCGCATGTACGTAAACCTAGCGGCTCCCACTGACAGTCGCCGGACCGGCGCCGGTCACAGACCGGTCGACTCCCCGGGGGTCAGCCGGCCGTGGTCGGCACCGCCGAGGCTGCCGATCTGCTGGTCGTAGATCGGGCGGGCGAGATCGGTGAGCAGGGCGTCGTGGATGTCGATCGCGCGGCGCGGCTTGACCTCGCGCACGTAGTCGATGACCTCGGAGATCTTGTTCCAGGGAGCCATCACCGGAAGCATCAGGGTGTCGACGGGGTGGTCGGGGAGGGTGAGCGCGTCCCCGGGGTGGAAGAGCGAACCGTCCACCAGGAAGCCGACGTTGGTGATCCGCGGGATGTCGGGGTGGATCACCGCGTGCAGCTCACCGTGCACCTGTACGTCGAAGCCGGCGGCGGTGAACGTGTCGCCGTGGCCGACCGTGTGGACCCGGCCGGGGAAGGCGGCGGAGAGCTGTTCGGCGACGCTGCGCAGGGTCCAGATCTCCGCCGCCGGGTTGGCCTCCAGGCCGGCCCGCAGCCGGCCTTCGTCGAAGTGGTCGGCGTGCTCGTGCGTCACGAGCATCACGTCGGCGCCGAGTGCCGCGTCCTGCTCCGAGAAGCCGCCCGGGTCGATGACGAGCGTCCGCCCGTCCTTCTCCAGCCGGATGCAGGAGTGCGTCTTCTTGGTCAGGGTCAGGTGCACGGGGTTCGCAGCATTCATGGAGCCCATCCTGCTACGGCCGGGGCGTTGTTTCTTCCTGAATCACGGACTGGGCGATGGCGAAAGCGGCACCCGCGGCCGGGATGCCGCAGTACACGGCGGTCTGCAGCAGCACTTCCTTGATCTCCGCGGGGGTCAGCCCGTTGCGCAGGGCGGCCCTGACGTGCGGCGCGAAGCCCTCCAGGTGGCCGGAGGTGACCAGCGCGGTGAGCGTGACGCAGCTGCGGGCCCGGCGGTCGAGGCCCTCCCGGGTCCAGGTCTCGCCCCAGGCGTAGCGCGTGACGAGCTCCTGGAATTCGCCGGTGAAATCGTCTGACCCGGCCATCACCTGGTCGACATGGGCGTCGCCGAGCACCTCGCGGCGGACCCTCATGCCCGGGTCGTACGGGTCGCGGCGGCCGGCTGCCGCGGCCTCGGGCGCGGCCGTGGCGGGGGCGATCTCCGCAAGGGGCAGGACAGGGGCCGAGAGCGCGGGGCCCGAGCCCGGGACGGGAATGGCGGCGAGAGTGTCCTGCCAGCTCGTGGAGAAGTGGGTGAGGAGCAGGTCGGTGACCGCGGCCGGCTGCTCGACGGGCGCGAGGTGCGAGGCGCCGGGGACGAGGGCGAGCCGGGCGTCCGGAATGCCGGCGACCAGGGTGCGGGCCTCGGCAGGCCCGGTGACCCGGTCCTCGGCGCCGACGAGGACGAGGGTCGGAACGCCGATACGGCCGAGTTCGCCGCGGATGTCGAAGGCGGCGAGGGCTTCGCAGGCGGCGATGTAGCAGCCGGGGTCGGTGGTCCGGACCATCTGGACGGCCCACTCGACGATGGCGGCCTGGGCGGCGGCGAAGCCGGGGGTGAACCAGTGCTCCGGTGCGCTGCGGGCCATCGGCTCCAGGCCGTTGGTACGGACGATCACGCCGCGTTGGCGGAACTCGTCGGCGCTGCCGAACCGGGGCGAGGCCGCGACCAGGGCGAGCGCGGCGACCCGGTGCGGGTGCCGCAGTGCGAGGTCGGCGCCGATCGCCCCGCCGATGGAGCAGCCCGCGTACCCGAAGCGCTGGACTCCGAGGCTGTCGAGGGTGGCCAGCAGCCGGTCGGCCAGTTCACCGACGGCGGTGGCGGGGTGGGCGGGGGCGCCGCCGTGACCCGGCAGGTCGAAACGGAAGACCCGCCAGTGCTGCGAGAGCTCGGGTATCTGGCGGTCCCACATGTGCCAGGTGGTGCCCAGCGAGGGACCGATGACGAGGACGGGGGCGTCCTGCGGTCCGTCGAACCGGTACTGCAGCGTCTGGGGTCCGGGCGGGGTCTGCGAAGACGGTACGGGCTGCCCGGGCCCCATGGGCTGGACGGGCTGGAGCGGCTGTGCGTACGACGGCTGCATCGGCACCTGCCCGGGCTGTGGAACCGGGAACGGCGGCACCGGCTGCAGGGCGGGGTGGACCGGCTGTGCGGCCGGCGCCCCCAGGAACGGCTCGACCGTCTGGGAGCCCTGGAACTGCTGCGCCGCAGGTGCGGACTGCACGCCCGGGAAGGGCAGCGGGGACTGCAGGGTGTTCGTCTCACTCACATCGCTCACTTGCTCCAGGTTAGTGAGCGGTATGCCGGCCTCCGGTCAGGGGGTCGACGCAAAAGCGGCATAGGCGACAGGAGATGCCGGATCGGTCATGTCGACGGTGCTGTCCTGCGGGGGGCGCGACCGCTCGTCGGTGTGCCTGGTGCCCGCCCGGTCGACGCCGGAACCGAAGTACCATCCCGCGATCCCGGTGTCGTGCGCGCTGACGGTGGCCTTGCCGTCCTGCAGGGCCGCGCGGCCGGAGCCGGGACGGGAGAGGAAGCGGTCGAGCCCGGAGGACGACATGCGGAACTGCACGGTGGCTCGGGGAACTACCGCCGGCGCTCGGCGCAGACGGAGGTGGCTACCTCTTCGAGCGTGGGATAGCTGAGCGTCCTGACCAGCTCGACCTGGTAGCAGGCAGTCGTCTCCTCGCGGGCGCCGGGGCGGCCGTAGGACCCACGCGCCGAGAAGGTCACCACCGTGGTGTCGCCCCGCCGGGACAGTGCCGCCGTTTCGATCGTCACTGCGTCCGGCTTCGGAACGGTGGAGAGTCCCGCCTCGGTGAGCGGGCCGCTCCGGGTGACGGCGAAGAGCGCGTCGGCGTACTGCCCGGCTGCGTGTTCCAGGCCGTAACGCACCTGCTTCTCGTTCGTCGTGCCGGCCGGCGGCGGGCTGGGCCAGGTCGCCAGCACCCGGACGAGGCCGATGACGGCGATGGCCAGGACGATCCCGCCGCAGGAGGCGAGGGTCCGGTACGCGGTGGACTGACGCGGCGGAAGGTGATCGGCCGTGCCGGGAGGGCCGGAACTCATGGGGCGCTCTCTCCATGCCTGAGGGGTGGTGACCTCCGCTCTGCGGAGGTCACCACCCCGGGTCGGGTCGGGACGCTACGGCCCTCGGGTCAGTACTTGGCTACGGCCAGAGCGTTCTGGAAGGCCAGGGCGTAGCGCGAGGTGCCGGTGTTCGTAGGGTGGTAACTCTCCATGCTCGGGCAGATCAGGCTGCCGGGACAGGAGAAGTCGCCCGGTATACCGTTCGCGGGACCGGCGACCAGGTCGTTGATGCCCGACGGGGAGTCGCACATCCGGTAGCCCTCGAACTCCGGGTCGGGCGAGTAGAAGGTCACCGGAACACCGTTGGACTTCGCAGTGGTCGCGGCGTTCTGCTCCTTGTTCGTCATGTCGTCGCCCCACCCGTTGAGCAGGACCTGCGCCCCCGTCGTCATCACGCTGGTGCAGGTGAGACTGTTCGGGTTGAACAGCTTCGGGTACCCGAGCAGAATGATGTGCGCGTTGGGCGCCTTGTCGTGGATGTGCTGCAGCATGGTGGGAAGCCGGTCCGTGGCGTACGTGAGGTTCTGCTGCACGGTGGAATCCGAGGGACAGCCCACCGTGATGTCCCCGCAACCACCCACGGTTCCACCGAAGTTTGCGTCATTGCCGCCCAGCGTGAGCGCCACGAGGGTGGTGTCGTTGTTGAGGAAGCCCGAGTCCAGCTGGGTCACCTCGCCGTACCGCCCGAGCGAACCGGGCTGCCCTTCGCTGCTGCTGGCGTAGTACGGATCCACGTCGTACGAATAGGCGCCGCTGCAGGCCACCGAGTGGAAGTCCAGCGTCCTGTCCAGGGCGTCCGCGCGACCTCCGACGGAAGTCGACGAGCTCGGAAGACTCGCCTTGCGGACCCAGGAGTTGGAGCTGCGCAGGCAGGCGTTCCAGTTGTGCCCCGGGGAGGTCTGGCTGCTGATCGAGGCGTACGGGCCCGAGGTCGTGCCGTAGTCGTACGAGCCCGCGCCGGTGCCCGAGGAGTAGGAGTCGCCGAGTTGCACGACGATGTCCTTGGGCTTCGCCGGCAGCGGCTGGAAGGCGACTGCGTCCCAGGCGACGTCCTCGTCCGCCGTACCGTCCGGCGCATAGTTGCTGAGCGAGACGCTCTGGGTGCCTGACGCGGAGGAGAAGTTGAACACGCCCAGGCTGACCCAGGTGTTGTCCTTCACATGGACATTGAGGATGCGGTTCTGCGAAGCGCCGGCGCCCGGGTCGACCGTGTAGACCGCGTCCTGCGTCTGGGAGCCCGTGTCGGGCAGATGGACCATGACCCGGGTCCAGCCGTCGATCGGCTGGCTCAGCTTCCAGGTGCCCGTGATCGCCATGGTGCCGTGCACATCGGGGGTCGTGGAAAGGTCGTACTCGTTGCTGTTGTCGGAGCCGGTGGCGGTGTTGCGCGTGTGGGCGTACCAGAAGTGGTCGCCGAAGCCGCCGCCTATCTGGTGGAGGTCACCCTTGGCCTCGTAGTGGTTCTGCGCATCGGCGTCGAACGCGCCGAAACTGAAGGAACCCTTGTTGGACCAGGCCGCCTTGGAGCATCCGTCGGTCATCGTCGGGACGTCGTTGGGCACGTTGTCCACGACCAGGGCGCCGGATGGCACCGAGTTGTTGCACATGTGCCCGGAGCCGTTGTTCCCGTTGCCCAGTTCGGACCTGAGGGTCTTGTACGTCAGGTACTCGTGCCCGCAGCTGGTGGGGCAGTTGACCTTCCACGTGGTCTGGGTCGCGTGGTACCAGTGCGGTGGGTCGCAGGTCGGGCCGAGGTGGTCGACCTCGCAGCGCGGCGGATCGGCCGGGTCACAGTCATTGACCAGCAGGGCACAGAAGGTGTCGAGGCCCGGCTTGACGGTGGAGCGGTCTGCGTCGGTGCTCCACCAGGCGGGCGAGTAGCCCGCGGTGTTGCTGTTGTTCGAGGTGCCGTCGTCGGCGTAGGCGCGTCCGGTGTCCATCGGCCAGGCTCCCCAGCCGAGCACCTTCTCCTCGTACGGCCAGTCCTGCGGGTGCGCGGCGTCGGCGTAGGTGTTCTGGTCCAGGAAGGCGTGCCGGTCGGGCGGGTAGAGCGGGTTGGACGGGTTGTTCAGCCAGCCGAGGCCCCACGGCGCGGACGGGGTGGGCGGAACGTAGAAATTGAACCCCGAGTTGTAGTTCCACAGGGCGGCGAGCCAGTTCTCCGGCGCCGCGGGGTCATCGGTGTTCAGCTTGATGGTGGTGGAGGCATCGGTGGTGTGCAGCTCGTTCCACTTCTCCGAGAGCGTCTGTGCCGCCACCGCGATGTTGGAGGTGTAATCGAGGGCGATGGCCTTCTGCTGAGCGGCCGGGAGCTCGTCGACGGCACCGGACTTCATGCCGTCGGTCTGCTGGCCTATGCCGTAGCCGCAGTCGGTCTTGGTCCAGTCGATCAGCCAGTGGTCCGCGGGGGTCGCCGGGCTGTTCGGGTGCCCGTAGAAGCCGTTGGTGCTGGCAAGCGTGGAGCTGGTCTGTCCGGGCAGCGCGCCCCCTTCGGCCTGCCACATGTTGGATTCCTGGGCCACCACTCCCAGCAGGACCTGCGCGGGGATTCGGCCACCGCTCGTCCCGTTCAGTGCCGGCAGCGGGAACATGCCCTGCGGGTTGACCGTTCCGAGCCCATCGGCGCTGCGCCACCCGCCCTGCCGGACATAGGTGCTGGTGAGGCTTCCGCGGATGGCCATGTCGACGGCCCACTCGACCTGATTGGGCGTCGGCTGGTACGCCTGCTGCTTGGGGTCGTTGCGGGGCTGCGAGCAGGTGCGGTCGTTGTCGACGGTGGAGTTGGGGTCGCCGGCCGCCGTCGCCGCCATGGTGGCGGCCTTCGTTGTCGCCCCGGCCGTCGTGCCGGCGGCCGTACCCGTCAGGGCCGGCGAGACAACCTTGCCCCTGGCGGCGGGAGCGGCGCCCGAGCCGACGGTGAAGGCGACCGTCTTCCCGGTCGCCGGGACCTCGGTCTTGATCTGCAGAGGTGACGGCGCATTCCACGCGGTCGCCGCCAGCGGGCTGGAAACATGGCTGCGCAGGCTCGTGGCGACCGCCTGGTCGATGGCGAGTGCACCGGTGGAGGACACTTTCGCCTTCGCCGACACCTTCAACTGCCTCACCGGGGCGGGCATCGCCCCGGTGGAGGTGGGTGCACCCGTGAGGAAGACGCGTCCGGAGGTTCCGGCTTCCAGACCCAGTGATCCCGCGCGTCCCTGCGCGAGAGTGGTGGTCCTGCCGCCCGCGGTGCGGCGAGCACGCGCCGTACCGCCCTTCTGGTCAAGGAAGTTGATGCCGCCTTCGCGGTCGACCCGTAGATCGAAAGCGGGGCCGGTAGTGGTGGTGAGCTCGGTGGCGCGGCTCTTCCGGTCGAAGTGGATCAGCCGGCCCGCCGCCGCGCCGACGATGGAGTCGCCCGCCGGAACCGCGGAGGTGACCTGGACGTTCTCGGTCTGCTTCCGCGTGACGGTGCCGGTGACCGTGTCCACCGTCAGCAGTCGGGTCCGATTCGCCCGGTCGTCACCGATCTGAGTCAGTACGGCGGTCTCGCCGGTGCCGCAGCCCGGATTGAAATACGCCAGCGTGACCGTACCGGCGAGCTTGGTGACCTTGCCACTGGTCAGGTCGACGACAGCTGCGAAACCGCCTCGCTCCATCAACGCAGGCTTGTTGGTGAACTCCCGTGGCCCGTAGACCACTACAGCGCGCTTCCCGGACCCCGTGACGCACGAGTTTCCGATCCACAGATCAGTACCGAACCCAGGTTCCGAGAGTGTCGCCACCGTTCGCCACTGGTAGGCCTGCTTGCTCTCGGCGGCGAGCACATGGAGGCCGGATCCGTCGCCGGCAGTTGTCACAGCGCGGTCCGCGGACTTCTTCCATGTTTTCGGTAGGTCCTCGTCGGGCGACAGCACCTTGGACGACTGGTCCTGGCGCGGAGCCCGCGGATCGACATCCCTGCCGGATTCCTTGCTTGCGACGGTCGTACTTCCCGGGGCCGGTTGTCCGGCCCAGGCCGGTCCCCCCTGGGTCAGGCCCGCGACTGCCACAATCGTGGTAACCACTGCGAGTGGGATGCGCGCTCTATTTCTCAGCCTCAAGGATTCTCCAAAGGTCCGAAGAATTGTGTTACGCATTCTGTTGCAGTTCTTCTGATTTCTGCATGCGGGCACGCAGAAATCCCCGACCCGTGAACACCATGCCACGAACGGGACGCGATGACGTGATCAGGTAGCGACCTACCTGCACATGGGAATCACTCGGGATTCGCCAGCCATTCAAACTAAATGTGGGCCTGGGCTGCAAACGGAAAATACCCTCGCCGATGCAGCTTGGTCCAGACCTGAGCCAGCAAAGATCACGCAAAAATGGATGACTCCGCAATCCGCGGATCCCGGGCGAGCATCGCACCCGGGATTGGAAGGTGAACGGCACCCTTCCATGCAACACAGGCGAAGGGCCTTCCGGCGGTAATGTGCCGCTCCGGGATCGAGCGGCACTTCTGCCCCGTTTGCCGGATCCGGCCCCGGGATTTTGATGGCCGGCCGGGTTCAATGCATTACATGCAAGAGCATCCGGTATGCCCGTTTGGCGAGAGTGATTTCTCTTCGTCGATATCATCAGGAACCAGCAATTCCTGGCAATAGGGGGCACCCGGACCCGCATCATCCCTCAGGACGACGGCACGAACCGCCGGGTCCCACCGGGGGCTTTCCGGTTTGACGACGCGCACGAGGTCAGGCCGACCCCGATCACCTCGGACGGCGCAGGAGACGAGACGTAGCATTCGACGCGGCCACCTTCACCCCCGACCACCAAACGGACGTGGACATCACTCCACCGGGCGCGTACACAGCGATCGACATATCGGACGGTTCGGTCTTCGTCGAACCGGATTTCCATATTCCAGCAGATCCGGCTGCCCAGAGGTCACGCCACCTCACGCGACGCATGGAGGTGTGACCGGCCGGGACCCTCGATCGCGATGTGGCCGACATCACGCTCGACATCAAATTCAACCGCTCGGAAACCTGCTCGCCCCAGCAGGGGGATTCCTCTTTGTCCTGGTTTCCCGGTTACGTTCACATCGCCGCCGCGATGCGTGAGCACTCCTGGAACAACTACCTTTCGGCCAAGGGCCGGCAAATTCCAGACCTTCACCCCGATGACCAACCCCACAGCATTGCAGGTCCATGCGCCGGACCTCGCAGTGGAGCGATTTCGCCATCAAAATCACCGAGGGCTGCAGGGCCCGGCAATTATCAGCCAACCCACCATTTCGACTCCGCGAAATATCCGACCGCCGCGGCGCACGTGTGGCTCATGCACAACCCGACCACGCGAAGAAGTGCAATTCGCCGATGAACAACCTGCCGGACTCGAAGAACCAGTTCGACCGGGCACCACGGAAGAACCGTGACACCAGCTGTCCCCGTGCCAAAACGGTGGGTCGATGACGCGTCGACGGAAGACAGCGCCGCGTCGGCGCTGAGAGAACCACACCCCGGCACCAGGAAGCGCCCGGCTTCCCACACCTCGGCGCCATCGCATCGCGCAGGGAGTTGTGACACTTCCGGTGGCGGGACGCCACTCGACTCCTCCAGACGCTCCTAAGGACTGTCCCGTAATCCCTGGCGGGCGCACGACGACAGCTGCGGCACCTCGCCGCGTTGTCGGAACACCCGAATACACCCCGTACGAGGACGCCCCTCCGCCTTGCGATGCACCACATCCGACGCCGCGCGCTGATCCACCAGGGATTACGGGACAGCCCTTAGCCGACGGGCGGACGGAGCGCGGGGTGTTCGTCCCACTCACATCGCTCACTTGCTCCAGCTCAGTGAGCGGTATGCCGGCCTCCGGTCAGGGGGTCGACGCAGACACGACATAGACGACAGGGGAGGCCGGATCGGTCATGTCGACGGTGATGTCCTGCGTGGGGCGCGGCCGCTCGTTGGTGTGCGTGGTGCCCGCCCAGGCGACGCCGGAGCCGAAGTACCAGCCCGCGATCCCGGTGTCGCGCTCGCTGACGGTGACCTTTCCGTCCTGCAGGGCCGCGCGGCCGGAGCCGAGACGGGACAGGAAGCGGTCGAGCCCGGAGGACGACGTGCGGAACTGCACGTACATCCGGCTGGCCTTCCAGTTGTTCGTCTCGTAGTACTTGACGTCCACCGCGTCACCGGGGACCGGCACCTCGAAGATGCGGCGCTGCATCCGCGACGGCCAGTCCTCGCGGAGCCCCTGCGCCGCGGCCTCGGCCTCCTTGTCCTCTCCGGAGCGCCTGCTCTGGCCCGCGGAGATCAGCAGATAGCCGGCCGGGACCCCGATCAGCAGGAGGATGATGGTCGCCGTGATCAGGCGCCGGCGGAACGTCCGGCGCCGGTCCTGCGGAGGCCGCCGTCCGCCGCCCTCGTCGGGCGGCGAGGACTGGCGCGGCAGGACGGGATGATCGACTGCGGTCATGATCGGCGATTCCTAGGAGGTACGGGTGTTGCGGGTGGACCTGATGGTGTTCGCCGCCTGGTCGTAGATCTGCGCGTACCGCTCGTACCGCTCGACGCGGCGGCGGTTGGTACGGCGGAACCGGCGGGCGACCAGCCGGGCCAGGTCGGCGGCGCCGACCATACCCGCCTCCGGGCCGAGCTGTGCCTTCGCGATCCGGGCCTCGGGACGGTAACCGCGACCGGTGAGGTGGCGTTTGAAGGCGTCCCTCGCAGGACCGATCAGCAGGTCGTCGGCAGCGCTGACGCCGCCTCCGATGACGAAGCAGGACGGGTCGAGCGCGGCAGCCAGATTGGCGATGCCGACGCCGAGCCACTGGCCGATGTCCTGCAGGAGCTCGATGCACATCGCATCGCCCTCGCGGGCCAGTTCGGTGATGAGCGGCCCGGTGATGTCGGGGATGTTCCCCTTGACCCGCTCGATGATGCCGTGGGCGACCGGAGAGTCCGCGGCAGCCAGTTCCCTGGCCTCGCGGACGAGGGCGTTGCCGGAGCTGTACTGCTCCCAGCAGCCGCGGTTCCCGCACGGGCAGCGGTGCCCGCCCGGCACCACCTGCATGTGGCCGAACTCACCGGCCACCCCGTACTTGCCCCGCTTGACCTGACCGTCCTCCAGGATCGCGCCGCCGATGCCGGTGCCGAGCGTGATCATGACGAGATGGTCCTCGCCCCGGCCGGCACCGAACCGCCATTCCGCCCATGCGGCGGTGTTCGCGTCGTTGTCGACCATGACGGGGACGACGAGGCGTGAGGCGAGGGCGTCGCGCAGCGGTTCGTCGCGCCAGGCGAGGTGCGGGGCGAACAGCACCTTGGAGCGGTCGGCGTCGACCCAGCCGGCCGCGCCGATGCCGACGGCGTGCACGTCGTGCCGGTCGGAGAGGTCGAGGACCAGCTCGACGATGGTGTCCTCGACGACCTTGGGGCTCTTGGACTTGTCCGGCGTCTCGGTGCGCAGCTGTTCCAGGATGTTGCCGTCGGCGTCGACGACGCCGGCCATCACCTTCGTACCCCCGATGTCGATGCCGACGGTGGGGACCCGCGGCGCTGTGAGGTGCGAGCGCCGCTCACGGGTGCCGACGGTCCGCAGGACGGTGGCGCGGGCGGAGCCGCGGTGTGCGAAGTCGCGGTACGTGCTCATCGTCCCTGCGGGGTCTGGACGGGCCGGGTGGTGACGGCTCCCGGCGGCGGGCGGCGCCCTCCGGGCTCGATTCTGCCACTGCCGGAGCGCCGGGGCGGGCGGACGGGGCGCACCGCCCCGCCCGCACCCCGTGCTACGGGGTGTCGCCGGTGACCGGATGGCCGCCCAGATGGGTCGGCGAGGGCGCCCGCCGGAGCTCGTGGCTGAGCTCCTCCAGCTCGCTGCCGCCCGCCATCTGGCGGGTCAGCTCGTCCAGGGTGATGGAGTCCTTGGTGTGGCTGCCGGACATGGCGCCGCGCTTGAGCAGCACGAACCGGTCACCGACCAGATACGCGTGGTGCGGGTTGTGCGTGATGAGAACCACGCCGAGACCGGCGTCCCGGGCCGCCGCCACGTACTTCAGCACGACCCCGGACTGCTTGACGCCGAGCGCCGCGGTGGGCTCGTCCAGGACGAGAACCTTGGCCCCGAAGTAGACGGCGCGCGCGATGGCGACGCACTGGCGCTCGCCACCGGACAGGGTGCCGATCGGCTGGTCCACGTCTCGCAGGTCGATACCCATGCGCAGCAGCTCGGAGCGGGTCGTCTCGCGCATCGTCCGCACGTCGAGCCGCTTGAACGGGCCGGCGCCGGTCGTCGGCTCGGAGCCGAGGAAGAAGTTCCGCCAGACGGGCATCAGCGGGACGACGGCGAGGTCCTGGTAGACCGTGGCGATCCCCCGGTCCAGGGCCTCGCGGGGGTTGGCGAGCGCGGCCTCCTCGCCGTCGATGAGGAACTGTCCCGCGTCGTGCCGGTGCAGCCCGGAGATGATCTTGATGAGGGTGGACTTGCCGGCGCCGTTGTCGCCGAGTACGCAGGAGATCTCGCCCGCGTGGACCTCCAGCGAGACGTCCTCCAGGGCCTTGATGTTCCCGTAGAACTTGCTGACGTGGTCCAGCCGGATCAGCGCCCGGGGGGCCGGGGTCGTCATTTCGTCGCCTCCGCGCGCTTGCGTACCCATGCGTTGAGCAGGGTGGCCAGGAGCAGCATGGCTCCGAGGAAGAACTTGAACCAGTCCGGGTTCCACTCCGCGTACACGATGCCCTTGCTGGTCATGCCGAAGATGAAGGCGCCGACCGCCGAGCCGATCGCCGAGCCGTAGCCGCCGGTGATCAGGCAGCCGCCGATGACGGCCGCGATGATGTACGTCAGCTCGTTGCCGACGCCCTCACCGGACTGCACCACGTCGAACGAGAACAGCAGATGCTGCCCGGAGACCCAGGCGGCGAAGGCGACCCCGAGGTAGAGCCCGACCTTGGTGCGGATCACCGGGACGCCGACCGCGCGGGCCGCGTCGGCCCCGCCGCCGACCGCGAAGATCCAGTTGCCGAAGCGGGTACGGAGCAGGATCCAGGTGGCGATCGCCACGAGCACCACCCACCACAGGATGGTGACCTTGAGCTCGACGCCGCCGACGGTCCACTGCGAGGCGAAGACCCTGCGGGCGGAGTCGAAGCCCTCCATGTTCGCGATGGACTTCGTCGACACGGTGCCGCTGATCAGCTTGGTGAAGCCGAGATTGAGACCGGTCAGCATCAGGAACGTACCGAGCGTGATGATGAAGCTCGGCAGTTTGGTGCGGGTCAGCATCAACCCGTTGAACGCGCCGACGGCCAGCGTCACCAGCAGCGACACGAAGACGCCGACCCAGACATTGGCCGTCATCTGGTAGCTGAACATCGAGGAGACCAGCGCGGAGCTGGTGACCAGGACACCGGCCGACAGGTCGAACTCACCGCCGATCATCAGCAGCGCCACCGGCGCCGCCATGATCCCGATGGTGGACGCCGCGTACAGCACCGTGCCGAAGCTGGAGGCGCGCAGGAAACTGTCGGCGACGATCGAGAAGAAGATGAAGACGGCCGCGGCGCCGACGACGGAACCGAGCTCGGGGCGGCCGAGCAGCCTGCGCAGCGCCGAGGTGTGCAGCAGCCGCTCGTCCGCCCCGGCCGCCGGGGCGGGTGGTTGCTCGGTCGTGGTCATCGGGTCCCCCGCTCGGTGTACTCGGTCAGCTGGGCGGCGTCCTTCGCCGTGATGATCTGCGGGCCGGTGAGAACGGGACGCCCGCCGCCGAGCACATTGCGGTTGTAGCGGTAGAGCCAGAGCAGGTCGATGGCCTCGTAGCCCTGGAGGTACGGCTGCTGGTCGACGGCGAAGCCCAGGGTCTTGTCCTGCAGTGCGGTGGCGACCTTGGCATTCAGATCGAACGTGTCGATCTCGGCGTCGGAGCCGGCGGTGCGCTTCGCCTTCACGGCGGCGTCCGCGAACGGCGCGCCGAGGGTGACGACCGCGTCGATGCTCTTGTCGGCCTGGAGCTTCGCCTCGATGGACGCCTGGACGTCGGGCATGTTGGTGCCCTCGACGTACAGGTTCTGCATCTGCCCGTCGAACGCCTTCTTCGCCCCGGCGCAGCGCTGCTCGTGGCCGACGTTGCCCTGCTCGTGCAGGATGCACAGGGCCTTCTTGCGGCCGCGCGCGTTGAGCTCGTCACCGACGGCTTCACCGGCGATGGACTCGTCCTGGCCGATGTGGGTGAGCGCGCCGAACGCCTTGGACTCCGCGGAGCCCGAGTTCACCGTGATCACCGGGATCCCGGCCCGGGTCGCCTTGGCGACGACGTCCTTCATCGCGTCGGGCTTGGCGAGCGTGACGACCAGCCCGTCGACCTTCTGGTCGATGGCGGCCTGCACGAGCTGGGCCTGCTGCTGCGCCTCGTCGTTGTGCGAGTACAGGAACTTGATGTTGTCCTTGACGGCCGCCTGCTCGGCGCCGCGCTGGACGATGTCCCAGAAGGTGTCGCCGTCGCCCGAGTGGGTCACCATGGCGAAGGTCCAGCGGGGTGTGTCCACCGCGGACCGCCCTTCGGCGGCGGCCCGGGCCGCGCGCTCCTCCGCCCGCTTGCCGCCGGTGCTGCTGCATCCCACGAGGGATGCCCCCAGCACCGCCGCAAGCACGGCGCCCATCGCACGTACCCCTGTCCGAACCCTTGCCACGACGCCGTGCCCTTCTTGTGCTGCTCGCTGTGTTGCTTGGTGCCGCCCGGGGGTATGGCCTCCCGGTCCAGCTGGCCAAGTATCCCCGAGCCCGACTCGGCGCCGCCCGGCAGGGGCGGGCCGCGTGTGTCGGGGCAGGGCGCGGGCGCAGCGGTGCGTGGTGATGTGTGCGGGGGTCATCGGGTGCCGCGCGCGGTGTATTTCTCCAGCTGCGGAACATCGTCGGCGGTGACGATCGCCGGGCCGGTGAGCACGGGCTTTCCGCCGCCGATGACGTTGCCGTTGGTCTTGTTGAGCCACAGTTCGTCGACGGCGAGATACCCCTGGAGGTACGGCTGCTGGTCGACGGCGAAGCCGACCTCCGAAGCCTTGAGGCGCTTGACGACCTCGGCGTTCAGATCGAAGGTGTCGATCTCCGCGTCGGAGCCTGCGTCCGCCTTGGCCTTGACCGAGGCGGCGGCGAAGGGTGCGCCGAGGGTGACGACCGCGTCGATGCCGTGGTCGGCCTGGAGCTTCGCTTCGATCGAGGAGGTGGAGGCGGGCATGTTGGTGCCCTCGACGTTGAGGTTCTCGACCGTGCCCTTGAAGGTCTTCTTCACCCCGGCGCACCGCTCCTCGAGCGACACATTCCCCTGCTCGTGGATGACACAGACGGCCTTCTTGCGCCCGCGCTCGTCGAGTTCCCGGCCGACCGCCTCGCCCGCGACCTTCTCGTCCTGCCCGATGTGACCGAGTGCGCCGAGCTCGCCGGAGAACTGCGCCCCGGAGTTGATGGTGACGACGGGTATGCCGGCCTTCACCGCCTTGGCGACGACGTCTGCGACGGCCTCCGGTTTGGCGAGGGTGACGACGATGCCGTCGACCTTCTGGTCGATGGCGGCCTGGACGAGCTGGGCCTGCCCCTTGCCTTCCTTGTCGGCGGAGTACAGGAACTCGACGTTGTCCTTGGCCGCGGCCTGCTTCGCGCCGCTGCGGACGATGTCCCAGAAGGTGTCGCCCTCCCCCGCGTGCGTCACCATGGCGACCTTCATGCGGGGTGTGGAGACGCCCTTCGCGCCCTGCCCGCCGCCGCTCCCGGACGGGTCCTCCGCGCTCCTGCCCCCGGAGCTGCTGCATCCGGTGGCGGTGGCGAGGCCGAGGGCGCATATGACTAAGAGGGTCGCTGCCCTGCGAGGGGTACGCATGGTGGGTCCGCCTTCTCTCCTGGCCGCCCGAGTGCGGCTTGAGGAGTTCTAGCGGGGCACGACGACCTCGTCAACGGGGCCACCGGGGCTGCGGGTGCCACTGGGGGCAGGGGACGTCGCGGCGGTCGTCAGCGCACCAGGAGCTGGAAGTCGAAGGCGTAGCGCGAGGCCCGGTAGACGTGCGAGGCGAATTCGACCGCCCGCCCGGTGTCGTCGTACGTGGTGCGTTCCATCGTGAGCAGCGGTGCGCCTTCGGGCTCGTCGAGCCGGGCGGCCTCCTCGGCCGTGGCGAGGCGGGCGCCGACGCTCTGGCGCGCGCTGTGCAGGGTGATGCCGGCGGCCCGCATGATCCGGTAGAGGCCGGTCGCCTCCAGCCGATCGGTGCCCAGGTCGACGAGGCCGGCGGGCAGGTGGTTGCGCAGCAGGGCCATCGGCTCGTCGTGCGCGGACCGCAGCCGCTCGACGACGTGGACCTCGGTGCCTTCCGGGATACCGAGGGCCGCGGCGGTCCCGGCGGTGGCCGGCTCGACCGTGTTGCGCAGGACGCGGGTGGCGGGGCGCTGGCCGGCCGCCTCCAGATCGTCGTACAGGCTGCTCAGTTCGAGGGGCCGCTTGACCTGGCTGTGCACGACCTGGGTGCCCACTCCGCGGCGCCGGACCATCAGCCCCTTGTCGACGAGCGTCTGGATGGCCTGGCGGACGGTGGGGCGGGACAGACCGAGGCGGGCCGCGAGCTCGATCTCGTTGCCGAGGAGACTGCCCGGGGCGAGTCGGCCCTGCTCGACGGCCGCCTCCAGCTGCTGGGATAGCTGGTAGTAGAGGGGGACCGGGCTGCTGCGGTCCACCCCGAGTTCGAGGGCGGCGGGGTCGGCGATGGGTTTGGACACGGCAGGAGCGTAGCCCTCGGGTCAGGACCATCGGTAGTCAGGTCGTCCCGTTGTCCGGTTGCCCTGTTGTCCGGACAACTCACTGCCCACAGGTGCGGTGCGCCGGGCCGCCGGTCGCGGGCGGGTCGTCGGGCGCCCGGGGCGGGGTGATCGTAGTCTGCGGGTGGGGCGCTCGAGCGGCGCGCCACCTGGACCGTACGACGGCTCGATGCGAGGGAGAGCAGATGTCCAAGCCGCCATTGCCGGACGAAGCCGTGGCCATGCTGAAGAAGGCGAACCCGGCCGTCATCACCACGCTCCGACCCGACGGCCAGCCGGTGTCCACCCCGACCTGGTACCTCTGGGACGATGGCCGGATCCTCGTCAACATGGACGAGGGGCGCAAGCGGCTGGAGCACATCCGCCGCGACCCGCGCGTCACTCTCACCGTGCTGGACGAGGCCGGCTGGTACACGCACATCAGCATCATCGGCCGCGTCGCCGAGACACGGCCGGACGAGGGCTTCGCGGACATCGACCGGCTGGCGCACCACTACATGAACAACGACTACCCCATGCGGGACCGCGACCGGGTGAGCGCCTGGATCGAGATCGACCGCTGGCACGGCTGGGGCACGCTGAAGGACAACAGCCAACCGGGCTGACCATCCGCCCGGGCACCGACGCCGCCGCGTACGGCCGGGAGGCGAAGGCCCGCCGGGTGGCGGGCCTTCGCGCACGTGCCGGTCGGCTGCCGCGGACCGGTCAGGCCCGGAACGCCTGCCGTACCGAGCCGCCGACGACGGCGCACCACGTGCTCGTCCCGACCTTGCCGTTGGGTGTGAGGCCGTGGAGCCGCTGCAGGTCCTGGACGGCCTTCATGGTCGCGTGGTCGTAGGTACCCGTCGGCGCGGCATCCGCGAATCCCTTGCGGACCAGCAGTTCCTGGAGCGCCACGACGGGCAGCCCGTCGGCGTGCTTGTCGAGGGTGGGGACGAGCGCCTCCCAGGTGGCCAGGTCGAAGGTGCAGTCCGGGTCGACCGGTATGCCGTTCCTCGCCTGGAAGTCGTTCACGGCCGACATCGTGTCCGGGCCGAATACGCCGTCGGCGGCCAGTTCGTATCCTAGGTCGGCGAGCAGGTACTGCGCCGACTTGACGACGGGGCCGCCGACGAACCGCCAGATGTCCGGCCAGCGGCGCTCCGGTATCGCGCCGGCCGGCGTGCCCAGCGCCTTCAGGACGCGCGTGCGGACCATCGGGAACTGTCCGTAGAACGCGATGCCCGGGCAGTCGGTCTCGCGGAAGTCCCAGTGGCCGAAGATGTCCCAGGCGTTCAGGCCGAACTTGCGGCACACGGCGGTGCACAGCTCGACCAGCGAGTCGAGGAGGGCCTCGGGAGGGGTCTCCGTGATGTAGGTGCCCTCGTTCTCGATGCCGATCGCGTTGCCGTTCTCGCCGGGGCAGTGCGCGGAGGTCACCTGGTGCTCCCCGGCTTCCAGGGTCTCCAGACTCCGGTGACGGCCTTCCAGGACGTAGCCGCCGCGGCTCACCGTGAAGTGCTGGCCGGTGTCCGCCCAGCCGTTGGTGTCCATGTGCAGGTCCTGGCAGTCCTTGGCCAGTTGGACGGCGTGCTCGCGCGAGTAGTCGGTGACGTTCGGGAACGCCATGTGGTGCAGGATGATCTTGTTGGTGGTGTTGCCGGTTATCTGCACGGGGCTGGCCGGCGGCCTGGCTCCCCAGCTGTCGCAGTCGATGATCCAGGGGAATTCCGCCGAGGGAGCCGCCTGGGCCGCGGCGGGGAGCGCCAGTTCGGTGCCGACGACCGCGACGACCGCTCCCCCCAGGCCGAATTTGAACAGCGTACGGCGATCGATTTCGTGCTCGCGCATGGCCATGCAGTCCCCCCCAGGGGTCATGGAATTCTCCGCCGGCTGCCGACGGCAACGGGAGATTATGTGGCCTGTGCACGCAGAACCAGCCTTTTTTGAAGATCGTTACGAGCCTCGCGGGTCAGGGCGGGGCGAATGGGAGCAAGTCGCCGGTCGCCGCACCCATCCCTTCCGAAGCCACCGCCGACCGCGGCGAGGTGACGGCACGGAACGCCTCACGCGGACACGTCGACATCACCGGAGGAACCGGGCGCTGAACGGCGGACCGAGGGAGGCCGTGGCACAGAAGCCCTGCGCCCTGGACGCACCGAACACACTCTCGTTTGTCAGGACATATAGTTGACAGCGCAGGTTGGTGGGCGGCACGTTGGGTCCATGCGTATCGGACTCATCGGCACCGGCCGGATCGGTTCCTTCCATGCGGGTGTGCTGGCGCGCCACCCCGAGGTGGGCTCGCTGGTGGTGACGGACACCGACGGGGCGAGGGCGGCCGAGGTGGCGGCCCGGACGGGCGCCACGTCCGCCGGGTCCGTGGCCGACGTGCTCGCGGGGGTGGACGCCGTGGTGATCGCCTCGGCCACGTCGGCACACGCGGAGCTGATCGCGATGGCCGCGCGCGCGGGGCTGCCCGCGTTCTGCGAGAAGCCGATCGCGCTGGACATCGCGGGGACACTGAGTGCGCTCCGCGAGGTCGAGCGGGCCGGGAGCGTGCTCCAGCTGGGCTTCATGCGCCGGTTCGACGCCGGGTACGGTGCGGCGCGGACCGCCGTGCGCGCCGGGGCGCTGGGCAGGCTGCACACCGTGCGGGCCATGACCTCCGATCCGGCACCGCCGCCCGCCGCCTATCTTCCGCACTCCGGCGGCCTGTTCCGGGACTGCCTGGTCCATGACTTCGACATTCTGCGGTGGGTGACGGGCCGTGAGGTGGTGGAGGTGTACGCCACCGGATCGGATGCCGGTCCCGCGATGTTCCGCGCGGCGGGCGATATCGACACGGCGGCAGCCCTGCTGACGTTCGACGACGCCACGCTGGCCACGGCGACGGCGACCCGGTGCAACGGCGCCGGGTACGACGTACGGATGGAGCTGGCCGGCGAGCTCGGGCAGATCGCCGTCGGTCTCGACGAGCGCACGCCGCTGACGTCGGTGGAGCCGCAGGGCCCCGCCGCACCGGCCAAGCCGTGGCCGGGGTTCCTGGAGCGGTTCGCCCCGGCGTACGAAGCGGAACTGGACGCGTTCGTGCGGGTGGTGCGAGGCGAGGCGGCCAATCCGTGCGACGGCCGGGAAGCTCTGCACGCGCTGCGGATCGCGGAGGCGTGCGAGCTGTCCCGGCGCGAGCACCGGCCGGTGGAGGTGGCGGAGATCCCGGCCGGCTGAGGTGGACTCGCCCCCGTCAGGTCCGGGCGGAGAGAACGGTCCCCTGGGCGACCGCGCACAGGATTTCCTCCCCGTCGTCCACCGCGGCGAACAGATCGCAGCGGACGACGGCCTGGCGGCGGCCGGTGTGGACGACGGCCGCCCGGGCGACCAGTGTGCGGCCGGTCGCCGGACGGATGTACTGGATCGAGAAGCCGCCTGTCAGTACGGCCGGTCCGAGCGTCGTCCCGGCGGCGAACGTGATCGAGTTGTCGGCTGCGTACGCCAGCACCCCGCCGTGCACGAAGCCGTTCTGCTGCTGCAGCTGTGGACGGATGTCCACCTCGAGTGTGGCCGCACCGTCTCCGAACGCGGTGATCCGCGCCCCGACGAGCCCGCTGAACGGCTGGCTGTCGAGGATCTTCTGCGCCATCTGCACATCAAGTCCGGTCATGACGCGTCTTCTTGCTTCACCCAGCGCACCGGCAGCCGCCGCACCCCTCGGATCAGCATCCCCGGCAGCCACTCCGGCTCCCCTCCATCCGGGTCGAGTTCGAGATCCGGGCACCGCTCCAGCAGCGAGCGGATCGCGATCCGGCCCTCCATCCGGGCCAGCGGCGCCCCCATGCAGAAGTGGATGCCGTGTCCGAACGCCAGGTGCCCCTGGGTGTCGCGGCGGATGTCGAAGCGGTCCGGTTCGGGGTAGCGGAGAGGGTCGCGGTCGGCGCCGGCCAGGGCGATCAGGACCGCTTCGCCCGCCGGAATGACCCGGGAACCGATCTCGACCGGTTCGCGGGTGAAGCGGAAGGTGGCCGTCTCCACCGGCCCGTCGTACCGGAGCATCTCCTCGACCGCCCCGTCGATCAGTCCGAAATCCGCCCGCAGTGCAGCCAGTTGGTCGGGATGGGCGAGCAGCGCACGCACGCCGTTGGAGATCAGGTTGACTGTGGTCTCATGGCCGGCGACGAGCAGCAGGAAGGCCATCCCCACGAGTTCGTCGGGTGAGAGGCCGTCCCCTTCCTCGTAGCGTGCCCGGATCAGAGCGCTCAGCAGATCGTCGCCCGGCGAGCACCGTTTGTCCTCGATGAGCTCGGCCAGATAGGCGCCCATGGCGCGGACCGCCTCGCCTTCCTCCGCCGCCGTCTGCGGTGCGACGATGCCGTTCGACATCCGGCGGAACTCGGTCCGGTCCAGGTCCGGCACACCGATCAGCTCGCAGATGACCGTCATGGGCAGCGGGAAGGCGAGCGCGTCGACGAGGTCGCCGTGTCCGACGGGCACCATGGCGTCGAGCAGTTCGTCGGTGATCCGCTGGACGCGTGGCCGCAGCGACTCGATCCTGCGTGCGGTGAACTCGCGGGCGACGAGCTTGCGCAGCCGGTTGTGGTGCGGCGGGTCCATCTCCAGCATGTTGGCATTGATCGGATCGCCCGCGCCCGTCGCGTACGGTGTCGTCCGCCAGTCCTTGCCGAGCCGCTGGTCGGCGAGGGCCGCACGGCCCTCCTCATGGCCGACGACCAGCCAGACCCGCTCGAAGTCGTCGGTACGGATGGTGTGCACCGGTCCGTCGGCGCGCATCTTCGCGTAGTACGGATACGGATTCGCGGTGAAGTCCTGCACCCCGCGAAGATCGACGTCCACTGTGGACACGGTCCGCCCCTCCCGGCCGGTTCGGTTCGATCTGCTCGGATCGAACCGTGTCAGCCTACGTCGCCGCGGCGACGCGGCGGCGGACGCGCACGGAGGCAGCCGGCTCAGGAAGCGACGGGCGCTGCCGCGCGGCGCCCCCAGCCGGTGCCGGCGAGGACGAGCACCGCGCCCAGCACGCCGAGGGCGGAGAGCCGTTCGCCGCCGATCGCGATACCCGCGGCGGCCGCCCACAGCGGTTCCGTACCGAGCAGCAGGCTGACCCGGGACGGCGAGGTGCGGCGTACCGACCACATCTGCACGAAGAAGGCGAACAGCGTGCAGAAGACGGAGAGGAACAGCAGGCCGCCCCACTCCCGGACGCCGAACCCCGCGGCCACCGTCCAGGGCGACGTCCCGGTGCCGGGAACGGCGGCGAGCACGGCGAAGACGGCGACCGCGCTGCCGAGCTGCACGGTGGTCAACGACAGCGAGTCCGCCGCCTGGACGGACGTGATGCGGGCCATCAGCAGCACATGCAGCGTACGGGCGAGAGCCGCCACCAGCATCAGCAGATCACCCGGCGACGGGCTGGTGAAACCGCCGCCCTGGGTCAGCAGCACCACGCCGGCGACGGACAGCGCCGCGGCGGAGAGAAACGCCCGAGGCGGCCGGACCCGCGTCACCGCGGCCTCGGCCAGCGGTGTGAAGATCATCGTCAGACTGATGATGAGTCCGGCGTTGGTCGCCGAGGTGTGCACGACGCCGTACGTCTCCACCAGGAAGATCCCGCTGAGGACCAGCCCCAGCAGACCCGCGCCGCGCCACTGCGCCGCGCTGAGCGCCCGCAGCCTGCGCCACCCGGCGACGGTCAGCACGGGCAGCACGATGACGAAGCGCAGGACGAGGACCGCGACGACGGTGGACGTCGTGGTGATGCCCTTGGCCGCGAGATAGCTGGCGCCCCAGACGACCGCGACGAGCAGCACGGGCAGATCGGTGAGCCAGGCCCGGCGCGGCGGTGCGAGGGCGGGCAGGGCGACAGCGGACACCTGGTTCTCCTGATTCTCCACAGCGGGAACGATGTGGAGACCTCACCGGCTCACACGCGGAGCGATCACGGTACCCGGCGGCCCACACTGCGGGAACACCCGTCCCATCCGCCGGGCGGCACCGCCCTTCCGCACGGACCGGCTCAGATGCCGGGGGCTCCGAACCCGGAACCGGGCACAGCCGGTGGCCCCCGCATACGGAGGGCGGCCCGTCGGCCGTCCTAACCTGGTCGAGATGTTTCCGACCGTAAAGGGAGATCATGACCGAGACCCCGGCCCACCCCCTCAACGACGGCCACGCCATTCCCGCCGTCGGGCTCGGCACGTGGCCGATGGACGACGACGCGGCCGAGCAGGCCGTCGCCGGGGCGCTCGGCCTCGGGTACCGCCTCGTCGACACCGCCCTCAACTACCGCAACGAGACCGGCACCAGCCGCGGAATCGCCCGCAGCGGTGTGCCGCGCGAGGACGTCTTCGTCACCACCAAGGTGCCGGGCCGGCACCACGGATACGAGAAGACCCTGGCGTCGTTCGAGGAGTCCCGGCGCAATCTCGGGCTCGACTACGTGGACCTGTATCTCATCCACTGGCCGCTGCCCCGGGTCGATCTGTACGCCGACACCTGGAAAGCCATGATCCAGCTCCGCAAGGACGGTCTGGTGCGGTCGATCGGTGTCTCCAACTTCACCGCGGCGCACATCGACCGGCTGGAGCAGGAGACCGGGGTGCTGCCCGCCGTCAACCAGATCGAGATGCATCCGCGCTTCCCGCAGGAGGAGCTGCGGGCCGTGCACGCGGCGAAGGGCATCGTCACCGAGAGCTGGAGCCCGCTGGGCCGCGGACACCGGCTGCTGGCGGACCCCGAGATCGTCGCCGTCGCCGAAGCGCACGGTGTGACTCCCGGTCAGGCCGTGCTGCGCTGGCACACCCAGCTCGGTGCGGTACCGATCCCGAAGTCCGCCGATCCGGGGCGGCAGCGCGAGAACCTGGATCTGTTCGGCTTCGAGCTGACGGCGGACGAACTGGCCCGGATCTCCGCGGGCCCGCGGCGACGGTTCGGCGGAGACCCGGAGTCCCACGAGGAGTTCTGACGGACAGCGGCACGCCGCCCGGAGACCACCCTTCCGAGAGGTCGCCCAGACAGGCGCGTTCGGGACACCCGGCGGCGGCGCAGGCACTGGGTCTGACGAGCGTGGAGTGGTAACGCTCGATGATCCCCCTGGGACCTTGTGCCTGCCCTGCCCTCAGGTCTGGTCGATCCGGTGCTGAGAGCCTGCATGCGCCTCCCTGGCGGGCCGGCCTGACCTCAGCGCCAGTGGAAGACCCGCATGGGGGAGCGGCCGCCGCTGCGGCCGATCACGGCGAACCGGGCGCCGGCCACGCGGAGCAGCCCGGAACCTCCGTAGCCGCGCAACCGGCGGCGGGCGATGACACGGCCGTCACGGGCATCGAGCGCAGTGATCCTGCTGCCGAATGAGTGAAGTACCAGAAGTAGGCCGCGATGCGGCAGCAAGCTCTGAACGCTGATCCCGCCCGGGCGCCGCTCCCAGTGGAGCTTGCCCGTGGACAGATCGAAGCCGCCGATCCGCGCGGGCTCGTCGGATGAGTCGTCCGGGCGGACCAGTGTGGTCACGAGCACCCCGTTCACGACAGCCGCAGGGAGCGCGACCTTTCTGTATGCAGGTGGAAGGGAGAGCGACGCCGTCACGTTCCCGCTGTCGTCGAAGACGAAGATCCGTCGTTCACCACGTCTGCCGTGCCCGGCACTCGCGACGACCAGTGGGTCGGCACACATGATCCACGCATCGCGATTCCCGGCTTCGCCCGGCAGCGGGCTGCGCCAGAGCGCAGCACCTTCCTCGGGGTCGACCGACTCGACGTGTTCTTCGCTGATCGAGGCGATGCGCCGACCACTCAAAGTGGTGTGCGGAGTGGATGAGGGGAAGTAGCGCAGTCCCATGTCGTGATGGTCCCTGGACCACGCTTGCTTGCCCGCGGCGAGGTCGACGGCCGTAACTGTCGGCAGGCCTCTGCTGGATGACGCCTCGTCTTGATGAAGCACGAGGGCGATGCCGTCATCGGCGTCCGGGGAGACAGCCACGAGCACATCGCGGCCCGGCACGGGCCAGGTCCAACGGACAGTGCCTGTGCCGATGTCGTACGCCCGCAGCCGGTCGAAGTCGGCACGTACGACGAGTTCACCGATCAGCCAGCCGCCCAGCGGTTCATCCTCGTAGGTATCGCCACGACTGCTGTCATTGTCGGATTTCCATACGGGACGTAAAGCCCTCAGTCGCCGATTGCGCCCCCAGGCGGTTTCCGGCGCGCTGTCCTCGTACATCCCTGCCCCCGAACAGTTCCGATGCGATCAGACGCGGATCGTAAAGATACCCAAGCTGTCACACCAGCCTCCCACGTCGGGCAGGACCCGCACCCTCCTCGGCGAACGCGGCCTGCGCGCGGCCGCCTTGCACACACGGGTGAGAAAGCACCGATCCAGGCAGACCGGCGTCGGCACGTCGAACGCAACCACGCCCGGCAGAACGCCTTCCACCGGCTCGCCCGCTGCTGCAAACGCCGCGCCACCGTCATCGACGCCTTCTTCGACCTCGCCGACACCCTCGTCATCGTGCGTAGCCTGATCCGACAGGCATGGACTACCCACCGCTGGGACGAACGCCCGAACCGCCGAGCATGACCGCACCTCTATCTGCGCGGCCGCTGAGTTCACCGGTCGGGGCGTGCCGGTCCCGGGTCACTCACCGCGGGGCGTGAGCTCCGCCATCCGGGACCAACCGTCGCCCGGGACTTCGACGTTGATGATCTCCGGGGTCCGGGCGACGAGGCCCGCAATCTGGTCCATGGCTGCCGCGAAGTGCTCGGACTTCACGTGCGCCTCGCCCGCTTCGGAGGACGCGAAGGCCTCCAGCAGCACGAACTGGTCCGGATTCTCGACGCTGTACGACCACTCGAAGAAGAGATTGCCCGGTTCCTGACGGGTGGCGAGAGTGAAGGGCTCGACGGCCGGAAGCCAGTTGTCCCGCTCGGCGCTGCGAACGGTGAACTTGACGGCGATGAAGATCATGGCGACTCGACTCCTGCTCGGGGCATGCGACGCCCCAGGGTCCCATAAGCCCTGGATGCGGACTCATCGGACCGCCCCGGGCGGGAGCCGGGATCACCCGTTCCCGTCAACCGCCCAGCTCGCGGTGGCGGGCGGCCAGTCGCGTCGCGCCCTCCGCCGTCAGCGAGCCGAACAGCCGCAGCCGCGAGATGCCGCCGTCCGGGAAGATGTCGATGCGGACGTGGGTGGCTCGTACGGCCTCCGGCAGGACGAAACGGTGGTTCGTGTCGGGCTGCAGCCGGGTCCGCGGCAGGATCTCGGTCCACTCGCCGCCGTCCCCGTCGCCGCTCCCCCCGTCCCGTACCGAGAGGCTCGCCCAGCCCGCCGAGTTGCCCTTGAGGTATGCGGTGTCGATCTCGACGGCCCGGATCTCCGACTGCCCGGGAAGCCGGTAGCGGATCCAGTCGTTGCCCTTGTCGCGCCGGCGGCGGGTCTCCCAGCCGTCGTCCATCTGGCGTGAACGGCCGGGCAGGATCGTGTTCGAGGCCGGGGAGTAGAAGCGGTCGGAGGCGTCCTCGACCTGACCGCCGTTCTCCAGCGCGGCGAGGTCGAAGACGGACAGGGCGGCCAGCCAGGCGGGGTCGGGGGCGACCTCTCCGTGGACCCGGAGGCGGGCGATCCCGCCGTCGGGGTGCTGGTTGACCCGCAGATGGGTGAACCGCTGCTCGACGTCGATCGCGAATCCGTTGGCCGCATGTCCGCCAACGGCCGTACGGGGTACGAGTGTCGTCCACTTCACGTCCGGCGCGAGGAGTTCCTCGGGCGACGGCGATCCGGGGACGGAGACCGCCTCGACGGAGACGGCCTGCGGGTAGTTGCCGCGGAAGTGGGCGGTGTCGACGACGATGCCGCGTACGACGCCGGGGGCACCGAGCCGTACCAGCGCCCAGTCGTGGTCCTCGTCCGTGGGATGCGGTTGCGCGGCACCGACGCCGCGGCGGCGGCGGGTCTCCCAGCCGTCCATGATCTTGCCCTTGTGCCCGAAGTGCTCCGGGTCGAACTCGGCGGGCCCGGGCTTCAGCAGGTTCTCGCGTTCTGCGAAGAATTCGTCGTTGGCGGCGATCACTCCCGCGCCGAGCCGCCGGTCGGCGAGGTCGACGAGGTGGGTGAAGGGGAAGTCGGCGGTGCGGTAGTCGGCGTACGGGTCCCCGCCCGCGTACGGGTGGGCGTCGCCGGTGAAGCGCGCTGTTGCCGTCATGGTCAGTGATCCCTTTCGAGGAGGCGGCCGGTGGGCTCGGTGAAGACGCCGTCCGCCGCGATGCGCCGGCCGCGCAGCCAGGTCGACTTCACGACACCGTGCAGGGTCTTCCCGGCGTAGGCGGTGACCTGGTTGCGGTGGAACAGCTCGGCCGGGTCGACGGTGAACGTCTCGTCGGGGGCGAGGACGGCGAAGTCGGCGTCGCGGCCGGCCTCGATGGCGCCCTTGCGGGCCAGCCCGGCCAGCGCGGCGGGGGCGGCGGACATCCAGCGGACCACCTCGTCGAGCGCGTGGCCGCGCCGGCGCGCCTCGGTCCAGATGGCAGGCAGACCAAGCTGGAGGGAGGAGATGCCGCCCCAGGCGGACGCGAAGTCCGGCGTCTTCAGGTCGGTGGTGCAGGGCGAGTGGTCGGAGACGATGCAGTCGATCGTGCCGTCGGCGAGTCCGTCCCAGAGCGCGTCCTGGTTGGCGGCCTCGCGGATCGGCGGGCAGCACTTGAACTCCGTCGCCCCGTCCGGGACTTCCTCGGCGGTGAGAGTGAGGAAGTGCGGGCACGACTCGACGGTGACGCGCACGCCGTCGCGCTTGGCGGCCGCGATCAGCGGCAGCGCGTCGCTGGACGACAGATGCAGGACGTGGATGCGCGCGTTCAGCCGCGCGGCGTGGGCGATGAGGCCTTCGATGGCGGTGTTCTCGGCGTCGCGCGGCCGGGAGGCGAGGAAGTCGGCGTACGCCGGGCCGCCGTGCTGGGGCGCTGCCGCCAGATGGTGCGGGTCCTCGGCGTGCACGATGAGCAGCCCGCCGAACCCGGCGATCTCGGCCATGGACCGGGCCAGTTGCTCCTGGCCGAGCTCGGGGAACTCCTCGACGCCGGAGGGCGACAGGAAGCACTTGAAGCCGAAGACCCCGGCCTCGTACAGCGGTCGCAGGTCCTTGACGTTGGCCGGGACCGCCCCGCCCCAGAAGCCGGTGTCGATGTGTGCCCTGGCGGCTGCCACCTGCTGCTTGGTGCGCAGATGCCCGACGGTAGTGGTCGGCGGGAGGGAGTTGAGCGGCATGTCGAGCAGGGTGGTGATGCCGCCCGCCGCCGCGGCGCGGGTGGCGGTCCAGAAGCCTTCCCACTCGGTGCGGCCGGGGTCGTTCACATGGACATGGGTGTCGACGAGGCCGGGCAGCAGGACGTCGTCACCGAAGTCCTCCAGCCGGACGCCGGCCGGCACCTCGGTCCCGTAGGGCAGGACGGCGTCGATCGTGCCGCCGGCGACGGCCACCGCCGCGGGGCGCGTTCCCTCGGGGGTGACGACGCGCGTCGAGCGCAGTAGCAGGTTCACGTCCGCACCGGACACCCGTGCTCCTCACTTCCGGACGATTCGGCGGACCACGGCCGCCGAAGAAATTCAACGAACTGTTGAAGGAGTCTTCATGCGGGATTCCCGCCCGTCAAGACCCCACCTTCCCCACCGGAGGGCGAGCGGACCACTCACACGCGCAATCGAAGATTTCCACGAAGCAAAAGTATAATTTCGCAGTACGGAACGTAACATGGGTCGGGAACGGCGTCGCAGCACCGCCCCGGGGGCTGAGGACACCCGCACAGACAGGTCCTGACCGGCCAGGACGCCGTACCGCAGCAGTGGGCCGATCGGGAACCGCCCGGTAGGCTGCTGCCTCGCCCTTCCGCCTCGAAAGGACCGTTGACGTGCCGTCGTCCCACGCCAGCACATCCGACTCCAAGCCCGCCGGCTCCAGCGGCGGCGTGCAGTCCCTTGAGCGCGCCTTCGACCTGCTGGAACGGATGGCCGACGCCGGCGGCGAGGTCGGGCTGAGCGAACTCTCCGCGAGCAGCGGGCTTCCGCTGCCCACCATTCACCGGCTGATGCGCACGCTGGTCGTCTGCGGCTACGTACGCCAGCAGCCCAACCGGCGCTATGCGCTCGGACCGCGCCTGATCCGGCTCGGCGAGTCCGCGTCACGACTGCTCGGGACCTGGGCCCGCCCGTATCTGGCACGGCTGGTGGAGGAGACCGGCGAGACGGCGAACATGGCGCTGCTCGACGGCGACGAGATCGTGTACGTCGCACAGGTGCCGTCGAAGCACTCCATGCGGATGTTCACGGAGGTGGGCCGGCGGGTGCTCCCCCACTCCACGGGGGTGGGCAAGGCGCTCCTCGCGCACACCGCGCCGGAGGAGGTACGGGCGCTGCTGGCCCGCACCGGAATGCCGGCCGCCACCGAGAAGACGATCACCACGCCGGACGGCTTCCTGGAGGCACTCGACCAGGTCCGCCGGGTGGGCTACGCGGTGGACGACAACGAGCAGGAGATAGGGGTCCGCTGCCTGGCGGTCTCCGTACCGAACTCCCCCACCTCGGCGGCGATCTCCATCTCGGGCCCCGCGGGACGCGTCACGGAGTCGGCGACGGAGCGGATCGTGCCGATCCTGCAGCAGGTCGCGAAGGAACTGTCGGACGCGCTGGCGAGCAGCGGTTCGACGGGCTGAGGCCGTAGGGACGCAGCGGTGCCCGCCGGGCAGGGTCCCGGCGGGCACCGGTGTGTTCGGGTCAGCTGAGCACCGCTTCCGTCAGCCGCCCGTCCCGCATCACCACCGTCCGGTCCGTCCGTTCCAGATGCGTCCGGTCATGGGTGACCAGCACGGTCGCCGTCGACCGTTCCCGGGTCAGCGCGATCAGCAGGTCCAGCACCGCCGCGCCGCGCTCATGGTCGAGAGCGCTCGTCGGCTCGTCGACCAGGAGTACCGCGGGATCATTCATCAGCGCCCGCGCGATATTGATCCGCTGGCGCTGACCGCCCGACAGCTGGTGCGGCCTGCGGCCCGCCTGGTCGGCCAGACCGACCGCGCCGAGGAGCTCCAGCGCCCGCCCGCGGGCGCCGCGTGCGGTGCCGCCCGACAGATGGGTCATCACCTGAAGCTGTTCGACGGCGGTCAGCGACGGCAGCAGGTTCGGCTGCTGGAAGACGATGCCGATGCGTTCGCGACGCAGCGCCGTCTTCCGGGCGCGTCCGAGTCCCGCCGTCTCCCGGCCTGCGACCACGACCCGCCCCTCGTCCGGCGTGACCAGCGTCGCGGCCACCGCGAGGAGGCTGGACTTGCCGGAGCCGGACGGTCCGACGACCGCGGTGAGCGAGCCCTCGGGAACGTCGAGCGAGACCCGGTCGAGTGCGGTGAGCCGGCCGTCGCCGTCGGGGTAGGTGAGGGTGACATCGGCGAGGGTGAGGGTCATCGGGCACTCCCGAGTGCGGTGAGCGGGTCGACGGCGGTGATCCGCCGGATGGACAGCGCCGCCCCGAGGGCACCGAGGGCGATCAAGACGGCCGACGGAACGAGGACGGTCGCCGCGTCGAGGACGAACGGCACGGCCCCGCCGCTGACCACCGCGCCGATGCCCGAGGCGAGCGCGGTGCCCAGTCCCGTACCGATCGCCAGCATCACGACCGCCTGCCCGAGCGCGTCACGCAGGAGGTACGGGGTGGAGGCGCCGAGCGCCTTGAGGACGGCGACGTCGCCGCTGCGCTGGATCGTCCAGACGGTGAAGAAGGCCCCGATCACCAGGGCCGAGATGGCGAAGAGGAAGCCGCGCATCAGCTGGAGCGAGCCGCTCTCGGCCTGGTAGGAGCCGATGGCGGTGAGCGAGTCGTCGAGGGAGAGCGTGCTGGTGCCGGCCGCCGTGTCACCGGCGGCCAGGTCGGCGCCGCCGGTGGTGGTCAGGGCGATCACCGTGGCGTGCGGCGCGCTGCCCGTCCCGCTGTCCGCGAAACGCTGCCAGTCGTCGAGGGAGGTCCACACAACCGGCGTATGGCTGTACGAGGCATCTCCCGCGACCGCCGCCACACGCACCTCGACGCGGCCGAGCCGCACCCGGTCACCGGCGTCCGCGCCGAGCTCGTCGGCGGCCTGCTCCGAGAGCACGACCCTCCCCGGGGCGACGCGCGCTGCGCCGGCCGCCGGGGCCAGGCCCGAGTCCTGCTCGACACCGAACGCCGACACGGCAGCCGTCCGCTTCCCCGGAACGGCGGCGGCGTCGAGCGTACGGATGCCGAGGGGCTGCGCGGCGCCGACACCGGGCTGCTCAGCCCAGCTCCGCCACGCGCTCTCCCCCACGGTCGAGTTGGTGAAGGACACCGACTGGCCGTCGGGCGGGGCGGCGAACGCAAGGTGATCGGCGTTCAGCCCCGTGACGGCCGAGGTGTTCTCCCTGGCCAGACCGGCCGTAAGACCGGACAACAAGCCCACGAGCAGCGTGATCAGCACCACGACCGTGCCCATGAGCGCGAACCGGCCCCTGGCGAACCGGAGATCTCTCCATGCGACGAACATGGCTCCAGCCTCGGTCGGCCGGTCCGCGAAAACATCGCACGCCGGTGGGGCCTGACATCAACCTTTCGATTGACCGGCCGCGGAGGCCGCGCGTCTACTCTGGAACGCATCATGGATTCGCGTTCGCACACCCCGGTCGCCGCGCTGCGGCTGTGTCTGCACGCTCTGCTGCTGGGTCTGCTGGCCCTCGCCGCGATGCCGGCCGTGAGCGACGGCTCATCGAGCGCGCCCGCCGTGGTCGCGCTCGCCTGCATCATGGCCGCTGTCTACGCGGCGGGCGCGCTCGCCCCCGCCGTACAGCCGCAGAACAGGGCGGCCGCCCTGTGGCTGTCGCTGCTGGGGGTGCTCTGGCTCGCTCTTCTCGTCCTCTCGCCGGACGCCCTGTGGCTGGCCTTCCCGCTGTACTTCCTGCAGCTGCATCTGCTGCCGATGCGCTGGGGTCTGCCCGCCGTCGTCGTCACCGCGGCGGCTGCCGTCACCGGCTTCGTGCTGCACAGCGGGCAGATCACGCCCGGCGCATTCATCGGGCCGCTGCTCGGTGCGGCGGTCGCGATCGCCACGGTCCTCGGGTACGACGCGTTGTTCCGGGAGAGCGAGCGGCGCCGCGAGCTGATCGAGGAGCTGGTCTCGACCCGGGCGGAGCTGGCCGTCGCCGAGCGCACGGCGGGAACGCTCGCCGAACGCGAGCGGCTGGCCCGCGAGATCCACGACACGCTCGCGCAGGGCCTGTCCAGCATTCAGCTGCTGCTGCGCGCCGCCGAACGCACCCTGCCGCCGGACGCCCCCGCCACCGCGCATGTGCGCCGGGCCCGCGAAGCCGCGCAGGACAATCTCGCCGAGGCCCGCCGCTTCGTACGCGCCCTCTCCCCGCCCGATCTGGAGAACGGCTCGCTCGCGGGCGCCCTCGAACGCCTCTGCACGCGCACCTCCGGACCGGATCTGGCGGTGCAGTTCGCGGTCAGCGGGACGCCGGTGGAGCTGCCGACGCCGTACGAGGTGGCGCTGCTCCGTACCGCCCAGTCGGCGCTGGCCAACACGGTGCAGCACTCCGGAGCCCGGCGTGCGGAGATCACGCTCAGCTTCATGGGCACCTCGGTGTCGCTGGACGTCGTGGACGACGGCCGGGGCTTCTCGCCCGGCGCACCCACGGTCTCGGGGGACACGGAGACCGGCGGTTTCGGTCTCCCCGCCATGCGGTCCCGGGCCGGTTCGCTCGGCGGGACGCTCAGTGTCGAATCGTCCCCCGGCCAGGGCACCGCCCTGGCGCTCACCCTCCCCCTGCCGCTGCCCGGGCACGAAGCGAGGTCCGCCGCATGAGCGCCACCCCCATCCGGCTGCTGCTCGCCGACGACCATCCGGTGGTGCGTGCCGGGCTGCGGGCCGTCCTCGACACCGAACCGGACTTCCGCGTGGTCGCCGAGGCCGACACCGCCGAGCGGGCCGTGGCGCTCGCGGCGACGGGCGAGTTCGACGTCGTGCTGATGGATCTCCAGTTCGGGGCGGGGCTGCACGGCTCGGAGGCCACCGCGGCGATCACCGCGGTGCCCGACGCGCCCCGGGTCCTGATCCTCACCACCTACGACACGGACGCCGACATCCTGGCGGCCGTGGAGGCGGGCGCAAGCGGCTACCTCCTCAAGGACGCCCCGCCCGAGGAGCTGGCCGCAGCGGTACGCACGGCGGCGGCCGGCCGCTCGGCGCTCGCCCCGGCCGTCGCGCACCGGCTGATGGACCGCATGCGGACGCCCGCCGAGGCCCTGACCAAGCGCGAGCTGGAGGTGCTGCAACTGGTCGGTGAGGGACTGTCGAACCTGCAGATCAGCAAGGCGCTGTTCCTCAGCCAGGCGACGGTGAAGTCCCATCTCGTGCACATCTACGCCAAATTGGGCGTCGACTCCCGCACGTCGGCAGTGGCTGCGGCAACGGCGCGCCGCCTCATCCGCCGCTGACCCCCTGCCCGCGCTCCCTTCCCGTACGTCAGCGGCTCGGCGGCTCGCCGAAGAGGTCCACGGCGATGCGTACGTCCCTGAGCGCGGAAGCCAGCGCGCTGACCGAACCGACCGCGCCCGCGATCAGCAGCAGGGAGCGGCGCAGCCGCGGAATCTCGGGCGCACCGGTGACCGCCATGGCGTCCAGCGCGGCCAGCTCGTCCTCGGCGATCGCGCGGTCCGGGAACTCCGCGCGATGCCCTGCCAGCTCACGGCGGAGCCGGGAGACGGCCGTACGCAGCTCCGTCACCCTCGGGTCCTCGCCACTGCTGGTCACCCGCGTCTGCCCCACGCTTCGCAACAAAGCACTCCCCCTCGCACATCCTTGTGCCGGTGTTTCGACCACATCCCGAGCGGTGGTCAAGTGCCCAGGGATGCGCGCAAGTTAACGCCATGAAAGGTGCCGTGCGCGACTCCACGGACTGAAATCAGGGTGACCACCGGGGGGACACAGCGTACTGGCCGGTCCGGCGGGAAATCACCGGTGCGGTGAGGTATTCAGGACCTCATGGCTCATTCACCTCACACCCTGTCCACTTCCGGCACTCCGCAACCGTCCGGTCCCTCCGACGGGGGACGGCAGCCGGTGATCGCCGGTCTGCTGCTCGCCGCGGGCGGCGGGCGGCGACTCGGTGGCCGGCCGAAAGCCCTGCTGGAGCACCGCGGCCGACCGCTCGTCGAGCACGCCTTGCGCATGCTGCGCACCGGCGGCTGCGACCCCCTCCATGTGGTGCTCGGCGCCGCGGCGGAGGAGGTACGGGCGCGGGCCGACCTCTCCGGCTGCGTGGTGACCGTCAATGCACAGTGGCCGGAAGGCATGGGTTCGTCGCTGCGTGCGGGACTCCGCTCGCTCGCCGGTACGGGAGCGGATGCGGCGATCGTCCTGCTCGTCGACCAGCCGGGCATCGGTGCACAGGCGGTGGCGCGGGTGCGGGCGGCGTATCTGTCCCGCACGAGCCTGGCGGCAGCCTCGTACGACGGGGAGCGCGGCCATCCCGTGCTGTTCGGGGCCGATCGGTGGACGGATGTCGCGGCGGGCGCGGTGGGCGACCAGGGGGCGCGGGCATATCTGCGGACGCACCGCGATGCGATCACGCTCGTCGAGTGTTCCGATGTGGCGGAGGCGTACGACATCGATACGGCCGAGGATCTGACACGCCTCGAATGAGTGGCCCGGGCGGCTCAGGGGGCACACGCTGTACAAGCCCCTGGCACGCCGCGCCAGCCGGCTCCCTTTCTGTCGGCACGGAGAGTCTCGACATCAACAGACCATTGAACTTCCACCATAAGGAAACTACTATCCACTGGTCAGAAGCGCTCTGCAGCCCAGACGGCTCCCGCAGCCGTATCCCGGAGCCCTGGCACGCCGTGCCGTTTCGCGCGGCCCGGGCGGCCGCGGAGCCGCCGCCCGCACTGCCGCATCGCCGCACCGCCCGCTGAAGGAGTGACCGCTCATGCCCGCACCAGCGCCGTCCACGCCGGCCATCGTCGATGCCCAGCCCCTGCCCCGGCAGGACGAGGTCCTGACCGACGCGGCCCTCGCGTTCGTGGCCGAGCTGCACCGGCAGTTCACGCCTCGTCGCGACGAGCTGCTCGCCCGCCGCGGCGAGCGCCGCGCCGAGATCGCCCGCACCTCCACGCTGGACTTCCTGCCCGAGACGGCGGCGATCCGCGCGGACGACTCCTGGAAGGTCGCCCCGGCCCCGGCCGCGCTGAACGACCGACGGGTGGAGATCACCGGTCCGACCGACCGCAAGATGACCATCAACGCTCTGAACTCGGGCGCCAGGGTCTGGCTCGCCGACTTCGAGGACGCGTCCGCCCCCACGTGGGAGAACGTCATCCTCGGCCAGCTCAATCTGATCGACGCCTACGAGCGCCGCATCGACTTCACCGACCCCGTGTCGGGCAAGTCCTACGCACTGAAGCCCGCCGACGAACTCGCCACCGTGGTCACCCGCCCCCGCGGCTGGCACCTGAATGAGCGTCATATCCAGCTCGACGGCACCCCCGTGCCCGGTGCGCTGGTCGACTTCGGCCTCTACTTCTTCCACAACGCCCAGCGCCTCATCGACCTCGGCAAGGGCCCGTACTTCTACCTCCCGAAGACGGAGTCGCACCTGGAGGCCCGCCTCTGGAACGACATCTTCGTCTTCGCCCAGGACTACGTCGGCATCCCGCAGGGCACCGTCCGCGCGACCGTCCTGATCGAGACGATCACGGCCGCGTACGAGATGGAGGAGATCCTGTACGAGCTCCGCGACCACGCCTCCGGGCTGAACGCGGGCCGCTGGGACTATCTCTTCTCCATCGTCAAGAACTTCCGTGACGGCGGCTCGAAGTTCGTCCTGCCGGACCGCAACGCCGTGACGATGACGGCCCCGTTCATGCGCGCGTACACCGAACTCCTCGTCCGCACCTGCCACAAGCGGGGCGCGCACGCGATCGGCGGCATGGCGGCCTTCATCCCGTCCCGCCGCGACGCCGCGGTCAACAAGGTCGCCTTCGAGAAGGTCAAGGCCGACAAGGACCGGGAGGCGAACGACGGCTTCGACGGCTCCTGGGTCGCCCACCCCGACCTCGTCCCGATCGCGATGGCCTCGTTCGACGCGGTACTCGGCGAGAAGCCGAACCAGAAGGAACGCCTGCGCGAGGACGTCTCCGTGGCGGCGGGCGACCTCATCGCCATCGACACCCTGGACGCCAAGCCCACGTACGACGGCCTGCGCAACGCCGTGGCGGTCGGCATCCGCTACATCGAGGCGTGGCTGCGCGGCATGGGCGCGGTCGCCATCTTCAACCTGATGGAGGACGCCGCCACCGCGGAGATCTCCCGCTCGCAGATCTGGCAGTGGATCAACGCGGACGTGGTCTTCGAGAACGGCGCACACGCCACGGCGGACCTGGCCCGCAAGGTCGCCGCCGAGGAACTCGCCGCGATCCGCGAGGAGATCGGCGAGGAGGCATTCACCTCCGGCACGTGGCAGCAGGCCCACGACCTGCTTCTCCAGGTGTCGCTGGACCAGGACTACGCGGACTTCCTGACGCTGCCGGCGTACGAACAGCTGGTCTGATCCCCGCCGAATCCGCAGACCGTCCGCCCCCGGTACCGCACCGTACCGGGGGCGGAGGCGTCCCGGGGACGACCCGCGGCGGCCGGGCTCAGGACCCGCTCCCGGCACAGCGCGGCAACCCGCACGCCATGCCTCTCGGCACGAACCCCCGTCAGTCGCCGAGGACGACCGTGCGCCGGGCGGAGAAGTCGCCCCACTTCCCGTCGGGCAGCTCGGCCCGGATCTTCATCGAGTAGCGCGTCCCGCGGGGGTCGCTGACGGTCAGCCGGTAGGTCGCCCGTCCCGCCGGCGGCTTGCCGCCCCACACGATCGTGGTGGTGAGACGTCCGTCGAGGAAGAGCTGGTAGGCGGGTATCTCACCGCCGGTTTCGGGCTGCTTCCAGTCCAGATCGATCGCGTACTCCTTGCCCAGGGCCGTGGACCTGATCCGCAGATCGGTGGGGGCGGTACCGGCGGGGGCACCCGGGGCGGAGGGCGTGGTGAGGTCGAGGGCGTTGCTGTCCGGTGAGGAGGTGTCTGCGGCGTCGCGGGCCCGGACGGTGAAGGTGTAGACCGTGCCGGGGCGCAGTCCGGTCAGGCGGGCCGTGGTCTGCGTGCCGGGCACGCTGTGGATACGGGAGTCCTCCTGGTAGATGTCGTACGCGGTCACACCCACGTCGTCCGTCGAGCCGCCCCACGACAGGGTCGCCGACCGGCTGCCGTCCGTCTTCCCGCGCAGCCGGACGGGCCGGGTCGGCGCCTCGTGGTCCGCGGGGGTCGGCGCGGGCGTGGTCACGGCGACGGCCTCGCTCGCCGCGGAGAGGTTCCCGGCCGCGTCGCGGGCCCGGACGGTGAAGGTGTAGGCGGTGGAGGGGGACAGACCGTCGATGTCGATCATCTGCCGGGCCGACACGACGGACTTGACCTTCCTGCCCGTGCGGTACACCTCGTAGCCGGTGATCGCCCTGTTGTCGGAAGCCCGGTCCCACATGACGTGTACGGAGGTGGCACTGCTCGCCTGGGCCGTCACCCCGCGGGGCGCGCTCGGCCGCTGGGTGTCGGCGGCATCGGCGGTCCCGCCGCAGGCGGTGAGCAGGGCGAGGAGCAGGGCGGCGGAGGTGGCCGACGCGGCGTGGGCGTGGGGGCGTTGCACGGTCGTGCCTTCCGTCCGGCGGCAATGGTCTGGACCTGTATGACACGGCTGACGGGGCCCCGACAAGAGGGCGTGCCGCACGCTCGGCGATATACCGGTCTGCGGTGCCCGGATTCCGCGCGCGACCTTCTGCGTGCCGGGCGATGATTTCCGGCTGTCGCGCCAGTCTGAACTGTATGGACACAGAGAACACGACAACGCCCACGCTCGATCTGGAACCTGCGGCACGGCAGGTGGCCGAGCTGCTCCCCGGCATCGAGGACCGTTGTCTGACCGGCCCGACGCCCTGCCCCGACTATGAAGTACGGGATCTGCTCGCCCACCTCGTCGGGCTGACCACGGCCTTCCGGGACGCGGCCCGCAAGGCCTTCGGACCCACGACCGACACCTCACCGGACGCCGCGCGTCCGGTCCTGCCGGACGGCTGGCGCGACACGCTCCCGCCCCTGCTGGACGAACTGGTGGCCGCCTGGCGGGACCCCGCCGCGCGGCAAGGGATGACCAGGGCCGGCGGGGTGGACCTGCCGGGCGAGGTGGCCCACATGGTGGCACTGAACGAGCTGGTGATCCACGGATGGGACCTGGCACGGTCGACCGGTCAGAAGTACGAGGCGGACGAGGCGAACCTGCGGGTCTCGCTGGCCATGCTGACGCCGAGCGACGACAACCCCCTGCCGGAGAGGCCCTTCGGGCCGCCGGTACCGGTGCCGGCCGACGCGCCGCTCATCGACCGGGCGGTGGCGATGAGCGGGCGCCGTCCGGACTGGCAGCCGGGAGGCTGAGCCGGGCATGAGACGACTTCGGGTGCCGGTTCCGGCGGGTCGCCGCGCTGTCCTCGATCGCCGGACGGCTCCGTAGGCGTCGGCGCCGCAGTGCACGCAGAAACCAGGCGGTCAGGTGCCCGGCCCGGGGCCGGGCCCCTGCGCTCAGCTGGTGAAGAACTCGGTGATCTGCTGGGCGACCTGGTCCGCGTGGGTCTGGTGCACGTGGTGCCCGCCGCCCAGGGTGATCAGGCGGCAGTCCGGGATCAGGGAGGCCATGTCGGCCAGCCGGCCCTGCGGCATCGTGCTCTCCGGACCGCCGGAGATCATCAGTGTGGGTGCGACGATCTCACCGAGACCGTCCGCCCACGCCGGATCGGGGTCGGCGACCTGGGCCCGGATGGGCGCGACGACGTTCCAGTCGTAGTCCACCGGCCCGTCCGGCTGCGCGGTCGGCCGCGGCTCGCTCGGGAACGGTGGCGGGGTCTCCACCAGTACCAGCCGTTCCACCCGGTCCGCATGCTCCTGGGCGAGCAGATGGGCGACGACCCCGCCCATGGAGTGGCCGACCAGCCCCACGCGGTCGAGCTCGCACTCGTCGAGGAAGCCGAGAACGTCGTCCCGCATCAGCTCGAAGGAGTACTCGTCGGGCCAGTCGCTCTCGCCGTGCCCGCGCAGATCGAGGGCGTACACGCGCCATTCCTCGCCCAGCAGGCTCGCAGCCGCCTCCCAGTTCGCGGCGGAACCGCCGAGACCGTGCAGCAGAACGACGGGCGAGCCGAACGGGTCGCCCCAGGTCCGGTACGCCAGCCGCACATCGCCTACATCCACAACAGACTGATCTTCCATACCGCTGACGCTACCGCCGAATGGGCGGGGTTCCCTCCCAGCGCCTGGCAAGGTGGAGCGGTGAAGATCACCGCGCGCCCCCGGATCACCCCCGCCACAGCCCTCGTCACCGCTCTCGTGACGACGCTCCTCGCGATGCTGGGATGCTCCGCGCCCGGCGCCGACACGGACAAGGGCGCATCCGGGGCCGGACTCGACGATCCGGCCAAGAAGGAGATCGCCATGCAACTGGTCTCCAGCGCCGAGAACTCCTCGCTCGACTGGAAGGCCCAGTACACATACATCCAGGACATCGGCGACGGCCGCGGTTACACCGCGGGCATCATCGGCTTCTGCTCCGGTACCGGCGACATGCTGAGAGTCGTCGAGCGGTACGCGGTGGCCCGCCCCGGCAATGCGCTGGAGCGGTTCCTTCCCGCCCTGCGCGCGGTCAAGGGCAGCGACTCGCACGACGGGCTCGGCCTCCCCTTCACCGACGCGTGGGCGAAGGCGGGGGCCGACGCCGCATTCCGGGACGCCCAGGACGCGGAGCGGGACCACTCGTACTTCGACCCGGCGGTCGAACGGGCCAAGGCCGACGGACTGGGCGCCCTGGGCCAGTTCATCTACTACGACGCCTATGTGATGCACGGAGCCGACGACGCGGCCGGCACGGTCGGGTTCCGTACGATCCGCAGCGAAGCACTGGCCGCGGCAGAACCGCCGTCGCACGGCGGCGACGAGGCGACGTATCTGAACTCCTTCCTCGACGCCCGTGTCGCCGCGATCCGCAAGGAGCCGTCGCACTCCGACACCAGCCGCGTCGAGACGGCCCAGCGGGTCTTCGTGCGCGAGGGCAGATTCCAGCTGGAGACGCCGTTGCAGTGGAAGGTGTACGGCGACAGCTACCGCATCGACGGCCCGTGAACCCGCGATCGGCGGGCGCGTGAAGCGTCTGCGCGAGGGGCCGCGCGCCGGCCGCCCGGCAGGGTTCCCGCCACCGGTCTCGGGCAGGCCGCCGGCCCCGTGGCCCAGTCCGTCCGGAGCTCCGTCGCCACTCGGGGCGCCAGGGCCCCGTCGGGGACTGCATGGTCGACGACAACGGGGTCAACTCCCGTGGCGGACCGGGGTCGGAGTACCCCGTGCCGGGCCGGGTGAACCGTGGGCAGTTCCTCAACCACCGCCAGCAGGAATGGCATTGATCCCTGGATGATCTGCGGGGCGGCCCCACGGACGCATGGATCCACGTGGCCCGCCTCACCTGCTGACAGCCATCGGCCGGAGGGTGTCCGCCCTTGATCCGCAGGCCGCCCCGTACGGCCCCGCACCGCATCCGGCGCGGTGCGGGGCCTTTCCGTAGCCGAACTCAACACGCTTGCGCCGAACGAGTGCACGACTCTCACTCCACTCCGAACGCTCACCCCGCTCTGATAGGAAAGCTTCGTCGCGGCTCACGGAACGACGAACTCCCTCTGGAGGAATGGTGCCCGCTTCCCATCGGCACGCCGCACCTCGCAACACTCGCCCCGTACGGCTCGCGCTGGTCGCATTCGGGGTGACTCTCACGGCGGCACCCGCCACCAACCACGCCAGTGCCCCCACGCATCCGGCTGTGCGCCAGGATGTCTCCGTCACCCGGCAGCCGGCTGCCACCGCCGGGCGTCCCACGGCGGCACCCGCCACCGACCACGCCAGTGCCCCCACGCATCCGCCCGTGCGCAAGGATGTCTCCGCCACCCGGCAGCCCGCTGCCGCCACCGGGCTGGACGATCCGGCGAAGAAGGAGATCGCCATGCAACTGGTCTCCAGCGCCGAGAACTCCTCGCTCGACTGGAAGGCCCAGTACACATACATCCAGGACATCGGCGACGGCTGCGGCTACACCGCGGGCATCATCGGCTTCTGCTCCGGCACCGGCGACATGCTCGACCTCGTCGAGGTGTACACCCAGCGCAAGCCGGGCAACGTCCTCGCGAAGTATCTGCCCGCTCTGCGGGAGGTGAACGGCACCGACTCGCACGACGGCCTCGACCCGGATTTCGCCGAGGACTGGGCGACCGCGGCATCGGACCCGGCCTTCAAGCAGGCGCAGAACGACGAACGGGACCGGATGTACTTCAACCCGGCGGTCGGTCGGGGGAGGGCCGACGGCATCGGCGCGCTCGGCCAGTTCGCGTACTACGACGCCATCGTCATGCACGGCAACGGCGACGACAGCACCAGCTTCGGCTCCATCCGCAAGCGAGCGCTCGCCAGGGCGAGGCCGCCGTCGCAGGGCGGCAACGAGGTGACCTACCTCAACGCCTTCCTGGACGCGCGGGTCTGGGCGATGCAGCAGGACGAGGCCCACTCGGACACCAGCCGGGTGGACACCGCCCAGCGGGTCTTCCTGAAGAAGGGCAATCTGAACCTGGATCCGCAGCTCGACTGGAAGGTGTACGGCGACAGCTACCACACCGGCTGAGCCCTGCCCGGGCCTGCCCGGAATACGTCTGTGGCACGAACCGCTCCCGCCGTGCGCGCCACAGCGCCGTGCCGGACACCCTCAGTGCGCGCCCATCGGAGCCGCTGCCGGAACGGAGGGCTCCTCCTCGTTCGCGTCCTCGTCACCGGTGCGGCGGGCGCGTACGTCTGGGTACACGCCCGCCGCACCGGCTGCCGCGGACCCCGCTCGGGTCCACGGCGGCCGGCCGAGGGCCGTCCCCCTTCGGCCGGCCGTTCTGGGGGCGCCCCGGAGCGTCAGGCTCCGGCGGCGATCCGCGCGAGGCGCCGGGCCTCGTCGCGGGTGACGCGAGCGAGGGCTTCCTCGTCCACGGTGGTCAGGTGGGAGCCCTCGACGACCGTCTTCCCGTTCACGAGGGAGAGCGTGACGGGGGCCGCCGCACCGAAGACGAGCGCGGTGACCGGGTCGGCGATGGAGGAGTGCGCGAGGGTGTCCAGCTTCCAGAGCACCAGGTCGGCGAGCTTGCCGGCCTCCAGGGAGCCGATCTGGTCGGCGCGGCCGAGGACCTGGGCCCCGCCGTACGTACCAAGCCTCAGGGCCTGACGGGCATTCAGCGCCTTTTCGCGGTGGGCGCCGAGACGGTTGATGAGGAGGGCGTTGCGCAGCTCGGTATGGAGTTCACCGGACTCGTTGGAGGCGGTGCCGTCGACACCGAGACCCACCGGGACGCCCGCCGCGAGCATGTCGGGGACCCGGGCGATGCCTGCGGCGAGGCGGGCGTTGGAGGACGGGCAGTGGGCGACGCCCGTTCCGGTGCGGGCGAACGCGGCGATGTCGGAGTCGTTCATATGGACGCAGTGCGCCATCCATACGTCGCTGCCGAGCCAGCCCGTCGACTCGAAGTAGTCGGTCGGGCCCATGCCGAACAGCTCGTGGCAGAACTTCTCCTCCTCCACGGTCTCCGATCCGTGGGTGTGCATCCTGACACCCCGTCGGCGGGCCAACTCGGCTCCTTGACGCAGTAGTTCCGTGGAGATGGAGAACGGCGAACAGGGCGCGACGGCGATCTGGGTCATCGAGTCGAACGATCCGTCGTGGTGCGCGTCGATGGTCGCCTCGGTGGCTGCGAGCGCGCCGTCCAGCGTCTCGACGGCGAAGTCCGGCGGCAGTCCGCCGTCCTTCTCGCTGCGGTCCATGGAACCCCGGGCGAGGGTGAACCGTACGCCCATGTCCCGTGCGGCGCCGATGATGGCGCCGGACAGGTCGCCGGACCCCTGCGGGTAGACGTAGTGGTGGTCCATGGCGGTGGTGACGCCGCCGCGGGCCATCATCGCGAGCGAACCCTGCGCGGCGGCTCGGACCATCGGCTCGTCGATGCGCGCCCAGGTCGGGTAGAGCGCGACCAGCCAGTCGAAGAGATTGTGGTCGGTCGCCAGGCCCCTGGTGATCCACTGGTAGAAGTGGTGGTGGGTGTTGACCAGGCCGGGGGTGACGAGGTGCCCGGTGCCGTCGATGCGCCGTACGACGTTCTCCGTACCCGCGGGGGCCGGGCCGGCGCCGACGTGCTCGATGCGGTTGCCCGCGACGACCACATGGCCCGAGGCGTACTCGGTGTCGTCCGCGTCGACGGTCGCGATCGAACAGTTCTCGATGACGATGCGTTCCACACGATCAGCGGCTGCCATGGCGCTTCCTTCTTCTCTCTGCGGTGAGGTGGGCACGGCAGGACCCTAGGAGGATTTGAGTGCCACGGCGGTGCGTCCGTGGGTGCCGAGAGGGGAGGAACGGATGGGGCGGAACCGCAGCAGGCACTGCCGCACCGGTTCCGGGGCCGGTCCCCGTACACCGACGCGCGGGGACCGGTGCGGCGCCCCGTCAGAGGTTGGTCAGGTCGACCGGGATCTGCGGCTCGACGCCGTCCCGCAGCACGGTGGCCTCGATCAGACCGTACGGGCGGTCCGCCGCGAAGTAGACCTCGTTGTCGTTCTTGAGGCCGAACGGCTCGAGATCCACGAGGAAATGATGCTTGTTCGGCAGCGAGAAGCGGATCTCGTCCACCTCGCTTCGGCTGTTGATGATGCGCGAACCCATCTGGTACAGGGTCTGCTGGAGCGAGAGTGAGTACGTCTCGGCGAACGCCTGGAGCATGTGCTTGCGCGTCTGCTCGTAGGACTTCTCCCAGTTGGGCATGCGCGCGTCGTCGCTGGTCCAGTTGTACCGCCACTTGGCGGACACCTCGGTCGCGAGGATGCGGTCGTACGCCTCCTTGAGCGTCGTGTACCTGTCCTTGACGTAGCCCCAGAACTCGGAGCTGGTGGAGTTCATCACCACCAGGTCCTTGAGACCCGAGATGATCTGCCAGCTCTCGCCGTCGAAGGTGATCTGGGTGGTGCGTACCTCCTGGCCCTTGCGGACGAAGGAGTGCTTGACCTCGTCGGCGCCGATGAACTGCGCATTGGCGTCGGAGGTGGCGATGCGCTCCCAGGCGTACTCCTCGATCCGGATCCGCGCGGTCCTGATCGGCTCCTGCGACGTCACGAAGTGGCGGGCGAGGTGGATGCCGAACTGCTCGGCGGACTCGATGCCGTGCTCCTTGGCGAACGCGTACACCGTGTTCTTGGTGGTGTCGGTCGGCAGGACGTTGGCGTTGGAACCGGAGTAGTGGACGTCGTCCATGTCGCCGGAGAGGGCGACCGAGACGTTCAGGTCCTTGATGTGGTGGGTGTCGCCGTCCCGCACGATCCTGACGACGCGGTTCTCTGCTTTGCCGTACTGGTTCTGGCCGAGAATCGTGGGCATGTCGGTGCTAGCTCCCTCGGTAAACGGAGTAGCCGAACGGGTTGAGCAGCAGCGGTACGTGATAGTGCTCGCCCGGTACGACGGCGAACGTGATCGCCACCTCCGGGAAGAACGCGCCGCTGTCCCTTACGCGGGGGGCGTCCTGCTGCGCCTCGGCTTGCTTCTTGGAACTGTGCTCTTTCGAGAAGTACGTCTCGGTGTCGAAATCGAGCCGTACGTGGGTGGTGCCCTCCGGCAGAGCCGGCAGGTCCTTGCACCGCCCGTCCGCGTCGGTCGCGGACCGCCCGACCGTCACCCACTGCGCGTCGCTGCCGCTGCGGGCGGCGAGCGAGACGGCGACGGCCTCGGCGGGGCAGCCGATGCTGGTGTCCAGGATGTGCGTGGACACCGATGCGGTGGTGTCGGTGCTCACGACCGTCACTCTCCTTCTGCTTCTGCTGCGTCCGCCACGAGACGGGTCAGCCGGATGCGGTTGATCCTGCCCAGTTCGGCGCGCACGATCTCACGCTCCCGCTCGGGCGGGTTCCCGATCCGGGACTTCACCGCGTCGCGCATCTGCTCACCGGTGGCGCCGGTGGCGCAGATCAGGAAGACGTGTCCGAACCGCTCCTGGTAGGCCAGGTTCAGTTCGAGCATCTCGGCCCTGAGCTCCTCGGTGGCGTCGGCCATCCCCCGCTGCTCGCGGGAGGAGGCCGGGTCCCCTGGCTTCGGGCGGCCGATCGGGGGGTGCCCGGCCATCGCGTCGGCCAGTTCGTCCCGGGTCAGCGCGGCCGTGGCCGCGTCACCGGCGGAGAGAAGGGCTTCCACGGTGGCGTACGGGCGCCGGGAGAGGATCGCTCTCCCCCATGCCGCGCTGGCACACACCTCGTGCAACGCGGTGGTGGCCTCGTCGTCCGCCAGGACGTTGAACCGGGCAAGGCCCGGCGTGGAGCTCGAAGTCACGGGAGCCTCCGTGGCTGCTTTGCGCTGCCGCTGTTCGCTGTGCGTTGGTCGGGCTGCGGACAGCTAACGCCCTCCGCAACACCACGTCAACACTTTGTTGAAATCTCGCGTACGGAAACGGCCGCGCCGGGCGATCCGGACGACGGCCTTCACCGTTCCTAGCCAGTGTGCGTAAGTGAGTCGTGGACCCACTGCTGCGTACTGGGCGCATCCCGAACGGTGTTGGATGCGCTGGGTTCCCGCTTTCGCTTCCCGCTCGGCGACGGCCCTCCGGGGGGCCGGTCCGTGGTGGGTGGGCAGGTTCCCTCACGCCCCCGGGTGCCCGGTACGGCCTGGACGGTCCGATGCCCCGCACGATCACTCCGGTCGTATGGGGGCGGTGCCGTCCGACGCCGGACCGGGTGTCCGAGGGCGCGTCGCCCGATCGCGATGCCCGCGGCATCGTGACGGGACATTCTGCGGTGTGGGGTGGTCAGTGGTTTCTGCCAGTGCTGGGCACCCCACAGGCTGGTGTAGGCGGGGTCGACCGCGACCATGCTCAGGCCGTGCTCGGCGGCCATCGACACCAGCCGGGCCTTCAGCTTCCCGGTCGGCATGCCGGAGATGAGCTGCCGGAACCGCTTGCGGCGGCCGTGCTTCTCCCGGGTCTTCTCGGCGGTGAAGTCCAGATCCTCGATGGCTATGGCCTGCGCGCCGACCTGCTGGGTCCAGTGCAGCAGACGCGTGAGCGCGTGGCGGATCTGTGCGTCCCGGTGGCCGGCCGAACCGGACAGGTCGTAGCCGAAGCGGTGCGGGTCACCGACCGGGTCGCCATGCCGGTCGAGCAGGTAGGCGGCGAAGTGATCGGCGTTGGTGTCGACGCCGACCATGCCCCGGGCACGGGCGGCCTCCAAAGGGACGGTCCGCACGACGGGGCGTTGCCAGGATGCGGTGAGATACCAGCGTCCGCGGTCCGTGTCGAGGTGGATGCGGTAGGCGACGGCCCGGTTGGCTTCGATGCGGTCGGCCCACTCCGCACCCCGGTGTGCGAACGCGATACGGGCGGTGAGGGTGTACCGGCCGTGCTTGGCGTTGGCCAGGTGCGCGAGCGGGGCGGGCAGCTTGATGGACACCTCGCCGTCCGGGGTGACGCGGATCGTTTCGTTCCCGAACCGCTTCCCCGACTCACCGTCCGCGGCAAGAAACCAGCGTTCCGCCTCCCACCGCTCCCGCCACTCCTCCTCGGTGAGCCCGGCTTCGGCGAGGTGGTGGCAGGTGTTCAGCAGACGCTTACCGCCCCGCACCACCCGCACCCGCCCGGCCTGCCAATCGGCGACAGCTGCGGCATGCCGCGCCTCCAGTGCCGCGAGGCGGCGGGACTTGCGGAACCACTCGTCCTTGGAGCGATAGCCACCCGCAGCCCGCTTCGTTCCGGGCGCCCCGACCGGGAGGGACAGCCGGTGCCGCAACGTCTTGATCCCGGCAACCAGGTTCTGGATATACGCCGCCTGGCAACGGCGTGCGAGCGCCCACTGATCGTGCGTGGCCTTGGTGATCGCCCCGGCGATCCGCGACGACGACACCCCGGTCAGCTCCCGCTTACGCGCCGCCCAGGTGTCCGCACCGTGCCCCAGACCATCCGCACAGCGGGCCCTGAGATCACGCGAAGCGAGCGCACCCTGATGCGCACCGACCGCACACAGCACCATCTCGTCCTGGGACGTGAGGCGCTTGAGACGGTCCCGGACCGCCACCCCACACGACCCGGACACCACGAAGGACGCGGCCAACTTCCGCACCCCACCCACCACATCACCCCCTCCCAGGCCGGACCCTGCCACCCAGCCCAACGAGCACCAGCCACCAAGGTCACGCACTCGACCCTGGAACTCCCGTTCCCACACGAATGACCGACAGGACTCACTCCCGCTCACTAAAACTCACTCCAGCTCAGCTAACCGACAGCAGCTCACAACCCCTTTTCCGTACCCCGAATGCCCATCTTTGGCCGAATTCTCCCGGCCGCGAAGTGCGCACGCACCCTCGATCGACCCTCCTCGAACGCGCTCACCTCATCGAACGCAATGGTGCGATCGCGGCCCGAGCACTCGACCTCAACCTGTCGGAAAAAGTTGACGCGTCAGAATTTTCCGACGTATCGTTGTGCCATGCCAAGCGATGTGTTCGGCGTGCTGGCCAATCCGGTGCGCCGCAAGTTGCTCGAAAGTCTGCGTGAAGGTCCGCGGGCCACGGGCGATCTCGCCGGCCTCTTCGAGCTGGGGCGCCCGGCGGTCTCCGAACACTTGGCGGTGTTGCGGACCGCCGGCCTGGTGCGCGAGGAGCCCCGCGGCAGGCAGCGGTTCTACCACCTCGAACCAGCCGCGCTCGCGGAGGTCGGTGAGTGGCTGCACCCGTTCGAGCACTACTGGAAGCAGCGACTGCACACGCTGACCGACGTACTGGACGAGGAGAACACCCCATGACCGAGCAAGCCGTGATCCGCTGCGAGCAGTACATGGATCACCCGCCCGCCGTGGTCTGGACCGCGCTGACCGACCCTGAACACCTCGCCCGCTGGTGGGTTCCCGGCGACATCCGGCCGGTCGTCGGCCACCGTTTCACCCTCGACATGGGCAACTGGGGCCTCCAGCCCTGTGAGGTCACCGCGGTCGAGCCCGAGCAGTTGCTGCGCTACCGGTTCGCGGAAGGATCGCTGGACACCACGATCACCTGGCGTCTGGAACCGGAAGGCAAGGGCACCCGTCTGCTGCTCGAGCACGCCGGCTTCGACCTCGACTCCCCGATGGGCAAGCAGGCCTACCACGGCATGGGCGAGGGCTGGCCGCACCTGCTCAACCATCTCGACGCGACCCTGAGCGGCGCCGCCGCCTGACTCCGGCTTCCTTCCCGGACCGGCCCGGGGGCGGTGGCGCATCAGCAGGTTCGTCGTGGCCACCACCGCTCCCGGCGCGATCAGCGCACAGAGGCCGGCCATGGCCGAGGCGATGCCCGACCGGCCCCTACCGATCATGGTGCCCATCCTCCGGATCGATCGGAACGACCGCTCAGAGCCGCTGGACGCGATCGGGCGAACCCTTGACGGCCTCGTACGGGTCACCTGGATCTTCGGGCGCGCCAACCTCGTGCCCACCCCGTCCACATCAGGGGCTCTTCTCCCGGTTGAGGTAGTTGTAGACGGTGAAGCGGCTGACCCCCAGAGCCCCCGCCACCGTCTCCACGCCGTGCCGTACGGAGAACGCGCCCCGCGCCTCCAGGGTCCGTACGACCGACTGCTTGGTCTTGCGGTCCAGGTCGGCGAGCGGCATTCCGTGCCGTCGCTCCATGGCGGCGAGGATGTGGTCGAGCGAGTCCGACAGCTGGGGCAGCCGTACCGCGATGACGTCGTCGCCCTCCCAGGCCAGCACCACGTCGTCGGGCCGCGCCTGCTCGGGTCCGACCAGTTCGGCGCCGATGGCGTCGACGAGCGGCTTGACCGCGGTGACGAAGGGGTGGTCCGCCGGCTCGGTCACTTCGAGTCCTCCCCGATGACGTTGACCTGGAGCGACACCCGGGTGGCACCCGCCGCCAGGGTCTTGCGCAGCAGGGAGTCCACGACCGTGAGCACGGCGTCGGAGCCGCCTTCCGCCGTGTTGCCGAACGGGCCGACATCCACCGCGTCCAGTTCCGCGGCCGCGATGACCTCACGGGCCACCACGGCGTGCGCCGGGGCCTCGTCGAGATCGAAAGGTTCGGTCGTGAACTCCACTTTCAGGCGCACTGTCACCCACTCCTCATTCGGGAACACGACCCTAACGGACGCACCGGCGAGGGCCGGGGCCCCTACGGAACGGCCGGAACCTGCCACCGAGCGGACCGAGCGGGCCGCCCCGCCGGACCGGGTCGACGCGGCACTTCGGCCTCCTGTTCCACCGGATCACCGAGCAGGCGGCGCAGTCGCCCGAACCGCGCCCGTTCACTGTCCCGACTGGATGTCCCCCCGGGTGGAGGAGGTGATCGGATCGCCGTGGGCGAAGTCGCCCGGCGGGATACCGGGGTGGTGGCCGTCCGCTACGGGCGGCACCGCCGCGGCCGGGCCGAGCGCCAACCGGGAGACGATCCGGTAGCGGTCGCCCCGGTAGAGCGAGTGGACATACTCCACGGGCCGGCCCGTGGTGTCCGAGGTCAGCCGCTCGAAGAGCAGCGCGGGGGACAGTTCGGGCACATCGAGAAGCTTCGCCTCCGCGCGGGTGACCACCGTGGGCTCGATGGCCTGCAACGCCTCGTGGACATGGACGCCGTGCCGCTCGCGCAGATGCTCGTAGAGATCGCCGCTCTCCAGTTCCTGGGCCGAGAGGCCGGGGACGAGCTCTGCCCTGATGTGCAGATGCTCTATGGCCATCGGGGCGCCGTCGACCAGCCGGAGGCGCGCGACGTACACGATCTCCGCGGCCGGTGACATCCGCAGCTTGCGACCGACCCGGGCGCCGGCCTGGAGCGTGGTGAATTCCAGCAGCCGGCTCGACCAGGCACCCGCCGCCGGGGGGACACTCAGTGCGAGTTCCCCCGAGACCAGCTCCTGGGTGATCTTCGCGGGTGCGACGAACATGCCCCGGCCGTGCTCGCGAACGAGGAGCCCGGCAGCCACGAGTTCGTCGACCGCGGCACGCAGAGTCGGCCGCGACACCCCGAGCAGCCCGCAGAGCGAACGCTCGGACGGGATGGCGTCCCCCGGGCTGCGCGCTTCGATGAGCTCCAGGATGGCGTCACGGGCCCTCTCCCGTTTCAGTACCGTCCCCGGCACGTCGGCGTCCATGCGGTCCCCTCCACATACGGTTACCTGCTGACCAGTTGACCGATCGGACTCTCCAACTGGACTGCTGGTCAAGGGAAGTCTAGCCACACTTTACGCAGACCGAACGAGTCACACATCGGCAACATCATCAAATCCCCTTGTTCTCAAGGGGGTTGACGGACCCATTGGTCTATGCCACCTTCTTCCACCATCAAGAGGTGAGCTGTCCAGTGGTCATCACTGGTCAGGTGGTCAGGTCCTGTCTCTCCGAGGTGAGCCGTGAAGTACCGCTTGCTTGCCGGTGGGTCCGCGCTGGTCACGGCAACCGCGCTCCGTGGCCGGACGTCCCCGCGTCCGCTTCCCGCCACCTGACCGCGCGGTCGCTCACGACCGCCTCCTGAGGAACGGCGCGCCCCCATCCGGCATCACCCCCACCACTGTTCCGGAGAGGAACACGCCATGAAGAAGATCGCCAGAAGCCGGCTGCGCGCATCGGCCGCAGCCGCCGCCACCCTGGCTCTGGGCTGTGCGGGGCTCTCCGCACTGCCCGCCTCCGCGGCCGCCACCGCGGACGGGTTGGTCGTCCAGTACCGGACGAGCGCCTCCGGAGCCACGGCCGACCAGAGCGAGCCCTGGCTCAAGGTACGCAACTCGGGCAGCACGAGCGTGCCGCTCAGCAACGTCAAGGTGCGCTACTACTTCAAGTCCGACGCGGCCGGCATGGACTACCGTTTCGCATGCTCGTGGGCGGTGAAGGGCTGCGCCAACATCACCGGGACCTTCGGGGTCCCGGCCACGCCCACCGCCACCGCCGACCGGTATCTGGAGATCGGGTTCACCGCGGGCGCGGGCTCCCTCGCCCCGGGCGCGGACACCGGAGACCTCCAACTGCGCTTCTACCGGGCGGACTGGCAGACGCTGGGGCAGAGCGACGACTACTCCTTCGGCGCCGAACGCACCTCGTACGGCGACTGGCCCAAGGTGACCGCGCAGCTCGGCGGGGCCACCGTATGGGGCGAGGCGCCCGGGGGCAACGAACCGACCGACCCCACCGACCCGCCGACCGATCCGCCCGCGGACGGGCCCGCGCTGTTCGACGACTTCAACTACACGGGCCACACCGATCCGAGGATCGCCGCGCACGGCTGGTCCGTCCGCTCCAACTCCGGCGGCCCGGGGGTCCCGGGGGCGGTGTGGGCCCCGGAGAACATCACGTTCGCCGATCAGGGCGGCAACACGGTGATGAACCTCGAGACCTCGACGGCGGGCACGAGCGGCTCGACGCGGCAGACCGAATTCCTCACCCAGAGCATGAAGTTCCGCAACGGCACCTACGCGGCCCGGGTGAAGTTCAACGACGCGCCCCGGTCGGGGCCGGACGGTGACCATCTCGTCCAGACCTTCTTCACGATCAACGACCTCAAGGCACCGATGGCGGACGACTACGCGGAGTACGACTTCGAGTATCTGCCGAACGGCGGCTGGGGCGAACCGGCCGACATCCTCTACACGACCTCCTGGGAGACCTACCGGCCCGACCCGTGGGAGGCCGTCAACCAGCACAGCGAGTCCCGGCAGAGCTTCGCCGGGTGGCACGACCTCGTGGTGACGATCGACAACAGCGCGATCACGTACTACATCGACGGCCGGCTCTTCGGTACGCACGGGGCGGCGTACCTCCCGGAGCGCGGGATGTCGATCAACTTCAACCAGTGGCTGATCGACCTGGCCGGGCAGACGAGCACCACGCCCCGGTCCTACGACCAGCAGGTGGACTACGTCCTGCACGTGAAGGACCAGGTGCTCTCGCCGGCCCAGGTGAACGCGGCGGTCGCCGCGTACCGCGCCGCGGGCACCACCTTCAAGGACACGGTCCCGGCCGGCTGACGGGCGGATGGAGCGGGGCGGATGCCGAGGTGGCGTCCGCCCCGCTTCCGTGTGCACGGCGGCCCCTGACCGGCCCGAAATCCGGGCGTCCCCTTGACAGCTCATCCACCCCACGGGCAATCTTCCGTTAAGCAGAAACTAACTTCCGCATTATGGAAGGAGCGCCTGACCCTCATGGGATACCCGGACCAGCGCTTCGATGTGAACCTCTCGATCCTCTTCACCGAACTCCCGCTCCTGGAGCGCCCCGCGGCCGCCGCCGCTGCAGGCTTCTCGGCGGTCGAGCTGTGGTGGCCCTGGACCGGAACCCCCACCCCGCCGCAGACCGAACTCGACGCTCTCAAGAGGGCGCTCGACGACGCGGGCACGCATTTGGTGGGGCTGAACTTCTACGCCGGACAGCTGCCCGGCCCCGACCGCGGGGCGCTCTCCGTGCCCGGCGCGGAGTCGGACCGGTTCCGCGCCAATATCGAGGTGGCGGCCGCCTTCGCGGCCTCGGTCGGCTGCAAGGCGCTGAACGCGCTCTACGGCAACCGCGTCGACGGCGTGGACCCGGCCGTACAGGACCAACTCGCCCTGGAGAACCTGGTCCTGGCCGCCCGCGCAGCCGACCGGATCGGGGCAGTCCTGCTGATCGAGACCCTGAACGAGCCGGAGTCGCCGCGTTACCCGCTGGTGAGCGCACCGGCCGCGATCGAGGTCGTCGACCGGGTCGACGCCGCGACGGGCCTCGGCAACGCGAAGTTCCTTCTGGACCTCTATCACCTGTCGATGAACGGCGAGGACCTCAGTCAGGTCATCACCGCGTATGCCGGGAAGACCGGCCACGTCCAGATCGCCGACAACCCCGGGCGCGGTGCACCCGGCACCGGCTCGCTGCCGCTGGAGCAGCTCCTCGACGAGCTGACGAAGGCCGGTTACGACGGCTGGGTCGGCCTGGAGTACAAGCCCGGCGACCGGCCGAGCGCCGAGGCCTTCGAGTGGCTCCCCGCCGGGGCCCGGGCGGCCCGCTGAGGGCTCCGGCCCCACTCCCGTACCCACGTTTTTCAGGAAGGCACCCTCATGAGCAACAACCTCCCCAAAGTTGCGTGGATCGGGCTCGGCATCATGGGCTCCCCGATGTCCGAGAACCTGATCAAGGCCGGTTACGACGTCACCGGTCACACCCTGGAGCAGGACAAGATCGACCGGCTGGTCGCGGCCGGCGGCAAGGGCGCCGGCTCCATCGCCGAGGCGGTCCGGGACGCCGATGTCGTCATCACGATGGTGCCCGCGTCCCCACAGGTGGAAGCCGTCGCGTACGGCCCCGACGGCATCCTCGAGAACGTCAGGTCCGGCGCCCTGCTGATCGACATGTCCTCGATCACCCCGCAGACCTCCGTGGACCTCGCGAAGAACGCGCAGGACAAGGGGGTTCGCGTGCTGGACGCCCCGGTCTCCGGCGGTGAGGCCGGGGCGGTCGAGGCCGTACTGTCGATCATGGTCGGCGGCGAGCAGGCCGATTTCGACGCCGCGCAGCCGATCTTCCGGGCACTGGGCAGGACCATCGTGCTCTGCGGTCCGCACGGCTCCGGCCAGACGGTGAAGGCCGCCAACCAGCTGATCGTCGCGGTCAACATCCAGGCCTGCGCCGAGGCCGTCGTCTTCCTGGAGAAGTCCGGGGTCGATCTCACCGCCGCGCTCGACGTGCTGAACGGCGGACTGGCCGGCTCGACCGTACTGACCCGCAAGAAGGACAACTTCCTGCAGCGGGACTTCGCGCCGGGCTTCCGGATCGATCTGCACCACAAGGACATGGGCATCGTCACCGACGCCGCCCGCACGGTCGGTGCCGCACTGCCCGTCGGCGCCGTGGTCGCCCAGCTCGTCGCCTCGCTGCGTGCGCAGGGCGACGGAGGCCTGGACCACTCGGCGCTGCTGCGCGGGGTCGAGCGGCTCTCCGGACAGCCCCTCCAGGCCTGAGCGGCCGGTCCGAACGGACGGACCGGTCCACAGACTTCCGGATGGTGCCGGCGCCGACACCTGTCCTGTCGCGCCCAGGCGCCGGCACCATCCGGAACACCGCACCCCCAATTTCAACAAACTGTTGACGTCGGGTTCGGGGCGTACTTACGCTCCTGGAGCCCCCAGGGCGTCGCAGTTCAGCAGCTCCCGTACGGAAGGTCGCCCCGACACCATGACGCAGCGCGTGCTTACGACCGAGTCAGGCGCCCCGGTCGCCGACAACCAGAACTCCGCCACCGCCGGCGTCGGCGGCCCGCTCCTCCTCCAGGACCAGCACCTGCTGGAGAAGCTCGCGCGCTTCAACCGGGAGCGCATCCCGGAGCGCGTGGTGCACGCCCGCGGCTCCGGGGCATACGGCTACTTCGAGGTGACCGACGACGTCACCGGCTTCACCCGCGCCGACTTCCTCTCCGCCGTCGGAAAGCGCACCGAGACGTTCATCCGGTTCTCGACGGTCGCCGACTCGCTCGGCGGCGCCGACGCCGTACGCGACCCGCGAGGCTTCGCCCTCAAGTTCTATACGGACGAAGGCAATTACGACCTGGTCGGCAACAACACACCGGTGTTCTTCATCAAGGACCCGATCAAGTTTCCCGACTTCATCCACTCGCAGAAGCGCGATCCGTTCACGGGCCGTCAGGAGCCGGAGAACGTCTGGGACTTCTGGGCCCACGCCCCCGAGGCGACCCACCAGGTGACCTGGCTGATGGGCGACCGCGGCATCCCCGCCTCGTACCGCCACATGAACGGGTACGGCTCGCACACCTACCAGTGGACGAACGCCGCGGGCGAGGCGTTCTTCGTCAAGTACCACTTCAAGACGAACCAGGGCGTGCGCTCCCTCTCCAGCGAGCAGGCCGCCGAACTCGCGGGCAAGGACGCCGCCTCGCACCAGACGGACCTGCTGCAGGCCATCGAGCGGGGCGTGAACCCGTCCTGGACCCTGTACGTGCAGGTGATGCCGGCCGCCGAGGCCGCGGACTACCGGTTCAACCCGTTCGACCTCACCAAGGTCTGGCCGCACAGCGACCACCCGCTGCAGCGCGTGGGCCGGCTGGTACTGGACCGCAACCCGGACAATGTGTTCGCCGAGGTCGAGCAGGCCGCGTTCTCCCCGAACAACTTCGTGCCCGGCATCGGTCCGTCCCCGGACAAGATGCTCCAGGGCCGCCTGTTCGCCTACGCGGACGCGCACCGCTACCGGCTGGGCGTCAACCACACCCACCTCCCGGTGAACGCGCCGCGCACGGCGGTCGTCGACAACTACGGCCGGGACGGTCTGCACGCCACCCGCAACGGCGCGCGTCACGACAAGAACTACGAGCCCAACTCCTTCTCCGGCCCTGCCCAGACCGACGCGGCGCTCTCCGCCCCGCTCGCCGTGCACGGCTGGACCGGCACCCACGCGGCGCCTGCCCACACCAAGGACGACGATTTCTTCCAGGCGGGCGAGCTCTACCGGCTGATGTCCGAGGACGAGAAGGGCCGTCTGGTCGCCAACATCGCCGGGGGCCTCTCCCGGGTCACCCGCGACGACGTGATCGAGAAGAACCTCGCCCACTTCCACGCCGCCGACGCCGACTACGGCAGGCGCGTCGAGGACGCGGTCCGCGCCCTGCGCGAGGAGTAGAACACCGAAACTGCGCAGGGGGGAATGACGGGAGGTCATCTCCCTTGCGCTGCCCGTCCGGCCGGCCCTGAGGGGTGCCCGGCGGGACGGACGTGACCGAGGGCCGCGGCGGTGTGCGAGCCAGTGCGGTGGTGAAGGCAGCCGGCGGCCGCTCTCGACCTGACAGAGAGCGGACCCGGCCGCCCATCGCCCGCCGCCGCGGTCCCGGCACAACCCGCAGGAAGGACTCCGCCCGGCGGCGCGAACGAAACGGTCATGCCGTCCTCCCGGCGTCGGGCGGTCACCACCCCCGCACCTCAGCGGGACGTACGGACAGCTCCGTTCTGCCCCCCTCTTCCTGCGTACTCGCGTGCCGCCCGCCCGGCGGGCTCAGTAGCCCGCCGGGCGGACCAGGCCCGTCTCGTACGCGAAGACCGCCGCCTGGGTCCGGTCGCGCAGCCCCAGCTTGGCGAGGATCCGGCTCACATGGGTCTTCGCCGTCTGCTCCGCCACCACCAGGCGCGAGGCTATCTCCGCGTTCGACAGGCCCTGCGCGATCAGGGAGAGCACCTCGGTCTCACGCTCCGTCAGGTCGCCGACGCGATCCATGAGCGGGGCCCGGGGTCCCGCGGTCATCCGGGAGAACTCGACGATGAGCCGCTTGGTGATGTTCGGGGCAAGCAAAGCGTCACCGGCCGCCACCACCCTGACCGCATGGGCCAGTTCCTCGACCGATGCGTCCTTGAGGAGAAAGCTGGACGCGCCGGCGCGCAGCGCCTCGTACACGTACTCGTCGAGATCGAAGGTGGTCAGGATGAGGACCTTGACCCGGGCGCCGGCCGGTGACGTGATGCGGCGGGTCGCCTCGATACCGCCGAGCACAGGCATCCGGACGTCCATGAGGACGACGTCCGGGGCGAGTTCGGCGACCTTGGCGACGGCGTCGAGACCGTCCACCGCCTGCCCGACCACCTCGATGCCGGGTTCGGCGTCGAGCAGCACCGTGAAACCCTGACGAACCATCATCTGGTCGTCGGCGATGAGTACACGAATGGTCGTCACGGGGTGTCCTCGGCAGGTACGGCGGCCTGGGCAGGGGCGCTCACCGGCAGGATAGCCGCGACCTCGTAGCCGCCGTCCGGGGTCGCTCCGGTCGCGAGTTCGCCGCCCAGCATGGCAGTGCGTTCACGCATCCCCAGCAGTCCGTGTCCCATGGACTGCCGGGGCGCGGGCGGTCCGTCGGGCGCGGTGTTGGTGATCCGGACGGTCAGTCCGGTGGTCCCGTAGGCCGTCTCCACCCGCACCCGGGCGCCGGGGGCATGCCGCATCGCGTTGCTGAGAGCCTCCTGGACGATCCGGAACGCCGACAGTTCGACGCTCGGCGGCAGCGGACGCGGCGCTCCGGTGGTGGCGGTGGTGACGACGAGCCCGGCGCCGCGCACATTGTCCAGCAGGTCGTCCAGGCGGTCGAGGGTGGGCTGCGGGGCGTGTCTCGCCCCCTGCGCGAGGGCGTCCTCGGAGCGCAGTACGCCGAGCACATGCCGCAGCTCGGTGAGCGCCTCGACGGCGTTCTGCCGGATGCCCGCGAGGTTCTCCCTGAGCGCGTCGGACGGATTGTCGACCAGGTGCGGGGCGACCTGCGCCTGGATGGAGATCACCGACATGTGGTGGGCGACGACGTCGTGGAGTTCGCGGGCGATCCGGTTGCGCTCCTCCAGCAGCGTGCGCCGGGCCCTTTCCCCGGCAGTGAGTTCCTCCTGCACGACGAGCTGGGTGCGGGCCACCCGCAGACCGCGCAGCGCGGCGCCGATCACCACGGCGGCGATCAGAACCGGGGTGCCGCGGTCGAGGACGTAGTGGTGTGCGCGGGTGGTGGCGACGGTGCAGGCCAGTGCCGCAAGGAGACTGATCAGCAGCGCTCCGGCCGCCCGGCGGGGCCGGACCCGCAGTGCCAGCAGGAACAGCGCCCCGCACTGGATCAGGAGCCCTGAAACGGTCCAGGGGAACAACGCGTCCGGGCTCAACCCGGGCTCGGCGAGCCGCACGATGACGACCATGAGGAGAGTCGACGCCCACCAGGCGGACACCGGACGGAACATGCCTGCGACCAGCGCCGCCCCCTGGCCGATGCCGAACAGGACCAGGTACCCGGGGATGGCGCTGCCGTCGACCGGTGACAGCTCGTTCACATGGGCCACGGCGAGGGCAATGGCACAGAGGACCAGCAGCATCCCGAACACCGGCCGCCAGACCGGCCATCCGGGCTGCCCCATGGCAGGCATCGGATCGGCGGGCGCCGTCAGATCCTCGAACAGCGCACGTGGCGCCCTGCGCAGCGCGGCCTTCAATCGCTCCATGTCCCCCATCGCTCCCCATCTCATCCGGTCCACCCTAAGGACTGTCCCGTAATCCCTGGCGGGCGCACGACGACAGCTGCGGCACCTCGCCGCGTTGTCGGAACGCCCGGATACACCCCGTATGAGGACGCCCCTCCGCCTTGCGATGCACCGCATCCGACGCCGCGCGCTGATCCACCAGGGATTACGGGACAGCCCTTAGGCACGGCGCATCACGGATGCGCGCTCGGGACGGCTCTCGCGGACGATCCGGCCGCTCCTGCGCGGCCGCCCCTCCTCGTACGTGCGGAATGCCGACCAGCACACCAGCAGCGCCACGGCGAAGACGGGCAGCCAGGCCAGCCGCGCGAACACCCAGTCCGAGTCCCTCGGCACGGTATGCAGTCCCGGCAGCGCCTCACCCGCGAGCAGACCGACGGCGGTGACCGCCATCATCGCGGTCTGGTGCCAGAGAAAGACCGTCATCGCGGAGAGGTTGACCAGCGCCACCGCCGCCCATGCCGCGGGGCGGCGCAGGACCCGCCGCAGCGGGCCGAGCAGCAGCCGGGCCGCGCCGCACTGGGCGAGACCGAAGGCGACGGCCGCGAGGGTGGGCGGGTCGAGGTTGGAGATCCGGCTGCCGGGCACCCCGACCATGGACGCCGGGTAGCCGGCCCACAGGACGAGTCCGGCGGTGGCCGCGGCCCCGACGATCAGCAGGGCCCATCCGGTCGGCCGGCTCCGCAGACCGCCGCGGGCCCAGCTCGTGCCCAGGCAGTACGGGACCAGCCAGCCGGCCGCCACATTGATCCAGCCGAGCCAGGCGGGGCCGCCCAGCCCGAAGCGGATCAGGTCCACATGCAGCACGACGGCAAGCGGCCACAGCGGATGGAGCTTCGCCACCAGTGGGGTCACCGCCGTCAGCGCCGCGAACACCAGCAGGAACCAGAGCGGTGACAGCACCAGTTTGAGCAACGCGTGCACCGTCTCCATGCCCACCCCGGAGGCGAGCAGCGCGCCCGCGATCACGGTCCACACCACCACGACGGCGGCGACCGGCCGGAACAGCCGCAGCATACGGGCGCCGAGCCACTGCCGGTACGTGATGCCACGGGTGCGGGCGGAGCCGTAACTCTGCGCCCCGACCTGCCCGCCCACCAGGAAGAACACCGCAAGCGTCTGGAACAGCCAGGAGACCGGGGTCAGTTCGGGCATGTGCTGGAGAGGGCTCACGGCGCGCAACATGCCGGTGTCGGCGATCAGGGCGGTCACCAGCCAGTGGCCGAGCACCACGCCCAGGATGGCGAGGGCGCGCAGTGCGTCCGTGGCGCGGTCGCGGTCGGGCGGGGTGGCGGCGTCGATACGCCGGACGAGTTCACGCATGGCGCCCCTCCTCGGCGGGGGTCCTGCCCGAGACGATCCGGGCGATGTTCCTCAGTGACAAGGAGCCGGGCTTCAGGTAGTCGCTGTGGCCGCCGTCGCCCGCTGCGAAGTGCCGGGCACCGAATGCCCGGGCGACAGGGTCCGTTCCGAACCCGAGGGTGACGAACGGAAGTCGGAGCCGTACGTGCGGCACCTCGGCGATCCAGTCGTCGCGGCCCCGGCCCGCCCAGACGGTGGCCGGGGAGTGGAGTGCTGCTGCGTTGCGGGCGCCTGTTCCGGGGCTGCCGTACAGGACGATGTCGGAGACCGCCAGCCCGGGGGCGGCCTCGGCGCAGACGACGGAGCCGTAGGAGTGGCACAGCAGCGATGTCCTGGCGGACGGCTCGGCCCGCTTCAACCCATGAAGGAACGTGCGCAGTTCGGTCGCGGCGCTCTTGGCCCGGCCCGTGGTCACCGACGCCCGGCTCACCGTGTCGGGCGTCCGGTAGCCGAGCCAGCCGATGACTGCCGCTCCCTCGCCCAGCTCCCGGCTCAGGGCGACGGCGCCGGACCGCAGCCGCCAGTAGCGGTCGAGGCTGATGCCCGCGCCCGGGACCAGCACGGCGATCCGGCGCGCCCGGGAGAGGTCGCCGAAGACCTCGACGCTTCGACCGCCGTTGCGGCCGTCGAAGGAGAAGAAGTGGCGTGCGGGCTCGGCGAGTTCGCGCAGTGCGGCGGCCCGCTTCCGGTCGCCGTGGCGGGTGGCCGTCCGCTCGGCCGCGAGGATGGATCCGCGATTGACGGCGTACCGCTGAGCCAGTGCGGCGGGGGTCGCCGCGCGGAGCGGTGCGAGGGCGGCCGGGGCGGGCGCCGGGACGTCCGTGGGCCGGGCCGCGCCCGACAACGGCACGGCGACCGCCGCGATGACCAGCGCGGCGAGCAGGGTCCGGGCGGTGCGCGGAAGACTCGTGCGCGGGTGGCTCCTGGGCGGGCGGGGCACCATGAGTGGGGGTCCTTCCGTACCGGATGTCCGTCGTGTCGTGTGTCGCTTCCGGTACAGAAGCTAGGGAGCGGACACCGTGGTCGGCGTCCGCCCATGGAGTGCACCTGCCATGTAACCCAGAAGTACTACGGGTAGGGGGAGTTGGCGCGTTCGGCCTGGCCGGGACACACGTGTGGGGGTGGACCACCGGGTTCCGGTGGTCCACCCCCACACGGGCGAGCGGACGTGAGGGCGGGTCAGCTCGCGACGAACGGGCGGATGGAGGTCGGGGCGTGTCCCGGCTCGGTGGCGATGTCCTCCCACTCGTTGATGGCATCGATCCCGGCGGCGCCCATCGAGATGTTGGTGACGCGCTCCAGGATCGCCTCGACGACCACCGGGACGCGGAACTCGGCGGCCAGCTTCTTGGCCTCCTCGAACGCGGGCAGCAGCCGGTCCGGCTCGGTGACCCGGATCGCCCTGCAGCCCAGTCCCTCGACGACCTTCACATGGTCGACACCGTAGACGCCCAGCTCAGGGGAGTTGATGTTCTCGAACTCGAGGTTGACCTGGAAGTCGATGTCCAGGTTGCGCTGCGCCTGGCGGATGAGCCCCAGGTAGGAGTTGTTCACCAGGACATGGACGTACGGGATGCGGTGCTGTGCGCCGACCGCCAGTTCCTCCAGCATGAACTGGAAGTCGTAGTCGCCCGAGAGGGCGACGACCTGGCCCTCGGGGTCGGCGGTGGCGACGCCCAGCGCCGCCGGGATGGTCCAGCCGAGCGGGCCGGCCTGGCCGCAGTTGATCCAGTGGCGCGGCCGGTAGACGTGCAGCATCTGCGCGCCGGCGATCTGGGAGAGGCCGATCGTGGTGACGTAGCGCGTCTCCGGCCCGAAGGCACGGTTCATCTCCTCGTACACGCGCTGCGGCTTCAGCGGCACGTTGTCGAAGTGGGTGCGTCGCTGCAGCCGGGCCTTGCGCTCCTGGGTGGAGGCGGCCCACGCGCTGCGGTCCGGCAGCCTGTCCGCGGCCTTGAGCTCCTTGGCCACCGAGACGAAGAGCTCCAGGGCGGCCTTGGCGTCGGAGGCGATACCGAGGTCCGGGGCGAAGATCCTGCCGAGCTGGGTGGGCTCGATGTCGACGTGGACGAACGTGCGGCCCTTGGTGTAGACGGCCAGGTCGCCGGTGTGCCGGTTGGCCCATCGGTTGCCGATGCCCAGGACGAAGTCCGACTCCAGGAAGTTCGCGTTGCCGTAACGGTGCGACGTCTGCAGGCCGACCATGCCGGCGTTCAGCGCGTGGTCGTCGGCGAGGGTCCCCCAGCCCATCAGGGTCGGGATGACCGGTGTGCCGGTCAGTTCGGCGAATTCGACGAGGAGTTCGCAGGCGTCGGCGTTGATGATGCCGCCACCGGCGACGATGACCGGGCGCTCGGAGGCGAGCAGGAGTCCGAGCGCCTTCTCGATCTGGGCACGCGATGCGGCGGGCTTGTGGACGGGCAGCGGCTGGTACGTCTCCGGGTCGAACTCGATCTCCGTCAGCTGGACGTCGATCGGCAGGTCGATGAGGACCGGGCCGGGACGGCCCGAACGCATCAGATGGAAGGCCTGCTGGAAGACGCCGGGCACCTGCGCGGCCTCCAGGACGGTGGTCGCGGCCTTGGTCACCGGTCGGGCGATCGAGGCGATGTCGACGGCCTGGAAATCCTCCTTGTGGAGCTTGGCCACCGGTGCCTGGCCGGTGATGCAGAGAATCGGGATGGAGTCGGCGATCGCCGAGTAGAGCCCGGTGATCATGTCGGTGCCGGCGGGTCCCGACGTACCGATGCAGACGCCGATGTTCCCGGCCCCGCTCCGGGTGTAGCCCTCCGCCATGTGAGACGCGCCCTCGACGTGGCGGGCGAGCGTGTGGTCGATGCCACCACCGGCCTTGAGCGCCGCATAGAACGGGTTGATCGCTGCGCCCGGAACGCCGAACGCATGGGTGACGCCTTCCAGCTTGAGGATCTCAACTGCCGCTCGGGCAGCGGTCATTCGAGGCATGGAGTACTCCTGCTCGGACGGGTGGGATCGGGCTCTGTCGCGCCACCTGAGAGCACCTATTCCGCATTGTGAAACTTTATTTCTGCTATACGGAAGTAATCTAAGGCGCGTCCGGATGGCCGTCAAGAGCGCGCGGGAGCCGCCGCGCCGGGGGTTCCCGGAGCTCCGCGAATCCGCGAAGTCGCACCCCCGCGCGCCGCTCTTGGTGGAGCATGGGACGGAGCAAGGAGAGACGGGGACGCAGAGGCGCCGAAGACGGCACCGGGGGTGCCGAAGGGAGACCATGGTGGAGTCCGTGCCGGTACGCTGCCCGGCCTGCGGTCGCGATCACGCCTACCTCGCACCGGTCTACCCGTGCCCGTGCGGCACCCCGGTCGCCCCACCGGTGCTGCCCGGCGGGACGGTCGAACCGGTCACCCACCACACCTGGAACGACGACTGGGTGACCGTGCGCTGCCGCACCTGCGGGCGCCACGACCAGTGGCCGCGGCCGGAGCTGTGCTGCCCGTGCGGCGCGGTGCTGCGGATCCCGGTCCGCCCGGCGTCGGAGTCGGCGTCCGGCGCGGCTGCCGGAGCCCCGCCGTCCCACATCCCGCTGCCCCGGACGGCGGCGGCGCCCCGCCCGGCGTTCCGGCCGATGACGATCCGCACCGGGCGCGACGCGGTCACCGCCGCCGCCCTGTATCTCAGATGGCTGGGCTACCGCAACGTCGTACAGCCCCCGGAGCGCCCCTCCTCCCGGATCGATCTGCGCGCCACCGGGCTGATCGCCCAGGTCGACTCGACCACCCGGCCTACCACCCTGCGCGATGTCGAATGCCTCTGGCTGAACGGCCTGAACGCCTCCGTGACCAGCGTCCTCTTTTCCCTGGCCGGATACGCGCGGGACGCCAGGGAACGCGCGGACGGCCTCGCCGTCCCGCTCTTCGTGATGGACCTCACCGGGACCCCGCAGCCGGTGAACAGCCCGGCGGACGAACTGCTCTCCACCGGCGCCTGAGCGCCGTACCGGTCGGTGCGCCGACCGCTCATACTGGCGGCATGCGCATCCGTCCCGCCCGCCGCTCCGATCTCCCGCTGCTCCAGGACATCGAGCGCGCCGCCGGCGAACCCTTCCGCACCCTCTCCATGTCCGCCGTCGCGGACGACGATCCGCTGCCCCTCGAACTGCTGGACGACTATCGCAGGGCCGGTCGCGCCTGGGTGGCCGTGGACGACGACGACCGCCCTGTCGGCTACTTGATCGCGGATCCGGTCGACGACGCGGCCCACGTCGAACAGGTCTCCGTCCATCCGTCCGCCGCCCGGCGCGGTGTGGGCAGCTCCCTCATCGACCACCTTGCGACGTGGGCGGGCGAACGGCAGCTCACAGCCCTCACCCTGACCACGTTCGTGCACGTCCCGTGGAACGCGCCGTACTACATGCGCCTCGGCTTCCGCACACTGACGGAGGCGGAACTCACGGACGGACTGCGGAAGATCCGGGCGGAGGAGGCGGAACACGGCCTGGACCGCTGGCCGAGGGTCTGCATGCGGCGCGAACTCTGACTTCTCCACGGGAGTTCCGGCCACGCCCGGCGCCGCCCCCCGGCGGCACGTTCCGACGCCGCAGCGGAACCGGCCGGCAACAGCGAGTGCAATCGGTCACGTTCGGTCCAGGGGGCCACAAATGTTCGGCCGCTGTCAGAGGGCGCCCTTAGAGTGGTCCGCATGGCCTTAACTCCACGACTCTCACCGACTTCCGCACCGCTGGACGCCGCACAGCCGACCCACCCGTCCGCCGTCGAGGCGAACGAGGCGATCCGTGCGCTCGTGGACGCACGCGCCGGCAAGGACTGGTCCTCCGTGGAGTCCGCGGCATACGAGGTGCTGCTCATCGAGTGGGCGGCGGCCACCCGGGGCACCGCCGGCGACATCATCGAAGCCGCCTGACGGCGCCCGCGGACGCTGCTCGCCTACCCGTAGTTCTCGCGCAGTTCGACCTTCCGGACCTTCCCGCTCACCGTCATCGGGAAGGTCTCCAGGATCTGCAGCCGCCGTGGGATCTTGTAGTGCGCCAGCTGCTCGCGGCAGTACTCCGTCACCTCGTCGAGGGTCGGCGGCTGCGCCGGGTCCCGGGGGATGACACAGGCCAGGATCTCCTCGCCGTACGTGTCGTCCGGGACGCCCACCACCTGCACGTCCGCGATCTTCGGGTGCCCGTAGAGGAACTCCTCGATCTCCCGCGGGTACACGTTCTCGCCGCCGCGGATGATCATGTCCTTGATGCGGCCGACGATCTGTACACAGCCGTCCTCCCGCATCACCGCGAGGTCACCGGTGTGCATCCAGCGCCCCGCGTCGATCACCTCCGCGGTCCGGTCGGGCTGCTGCCAGTAGCCGAGCATCACGCTGTAGCCGCGGGTGCAGAGTTCGCCGGCCGTGCCGCGCTCCAGGGTCACGCCCGTCACCGGGTCGACGACCTTCACCTCGATGTGCGGCATCACCCGGCCGACCGTGCCGGTGCGGCGCTCCAGGTCGTCGTCGCGGCGGGTCTGGGTGGAGACCGGGGAGGTCTCCGTCATGCCATAGCAGATGGACACCTCGTCCATGTGCATCTCGGCGACGACCCGCTTCATCACCTCGACCGGGCAGGGCGATCCGGCCATGATTCCGGTGCGCAGCGAGGAGAGGTCGTACGAGGCGAAGTCGGGAAGGTTCAGCTCCGCGATGAACATGGTGGGGACGCCGTAGAGCGAGGTGCAGCGCTCCTGCTCGACCGCCCGGAGAACGGCGGCGGCCTCGAAGGCGGGGGCCGGGATCACGATGCAGGCGCCGTGCGAGGTGATGCCGAGATTGCCCATGACCATGCCGAAGCAGTGGTAGAAGGGAACGGGCAGACAGACCCGGTCCTGCTCGGTGTAGGCGACCATCTCCCCCACGAAGTAGCCGTTGTTGAGGATGTTGTGGTGCGAGAGGGTCGCGCCCTTGGGGAAGCCCGTGGTGCCCGAGGTGTACTGGATGTTGATCGGGTCGTCGCAGGAGAGCTCGGCTTCCCTGGCGGCCAGTTGTCCGGCGGTGACCGACGCGGCCGCCGCCGTCAGCTCGTCCCAGGACGGATCGCCGATGTAGTGCACGGCCCGCAGGCGGGGGCAGTTCGCCCTGACCTGGCCGACGAGGGCGCGGTAGTCACTGGTGCGGTGGGCGAGCGAGGAGACGAGGAGGGAGATCCCGGCCTGGCCGAGTACGTACTCCAGCTCGTGCGCCCGGTAGGCCGGGTTGATGTTGACCATGACGGCGCCGATGCGGGCCGTGGCGTACTGGACGAGCACCCACTCGGGGCAGTTGATCGCCCAGATGCCGACGCGGTCGCCCTTCACCACCCCCGAGCCCATCAGGCCGCGTGCCAGCTCGTCCACCGCGGCACCGAATTCAGCGTACGTCCAGCGGCGCCCCGAGCTGACGTCGACGAGCGCCTCTCGCTCCGGGTACGCCTCGATCGCCCGGTCGAGGTTGCGCCCGATGGTGTCGCCGAGCAGCGCGGTGGTGCCGGTGCCGTGCGCGTAGGAAAGGCCGGTCCGCTCGCTCATCGCAGGTCTCCCTCGTCGTATTCGGTTCCGGTTCCCCGGGCCGTGCGCTCGCGCAGCTCGATCCGGCGGATCTTGCCGGACACGGTCTTCGGCAGCTCGGCGAACTCCAGCCGGCGGATCCGCTTGTACGGGGCGAGCACCGCCCTGGAGTGCGCGAACAGCACCTTCGCGGTGTCCGGGCCGGGCTCCCAGCCGTCCGCGAGGACGACGTACGCCTTCGGGACCGCGAGCCGGACCGGGTCGGGTGCGGGCACGACCGCCGCCTCGGCGACCGCTTCGTGCTCCAGCAGGGCACTCTCCAGCTCGAACGGCGAGATCTTGTAGTCGGATGCCTTGAAGACGTCGTCGGCGCGGCCGACATAGGTGATGTAGCCGTCCTCGTCGCGGGATCCGATGTCGCCGGTGCGGTAGTAGCCGCCCGCCATCGCCTCCGCGGTGCGGTCGGGGTCACCGTGATAGCCGGTCATCAGGCCGACCGGACGGTCCGACAGATCGAGGGAGATCTCGCCCTCCGCGGCTCCGGGCTCACCGCTGACCGGGTCGAGGAGCACGACCTTGAAGCCGGGGCTCGGCCGCCCCATCGAACCGGATTTCAAGAGCTGGCCGGGGGTGTTGGCGACCTGGACGGCGGTCTCGGTCTGGCCGAAGCCGTCCCGGATCGTGACGCCCCAGGCGCGCCGGACCGTCTCGATGACCTCGGGGTTCAGCGGCTCGCCCGCCGCGACGACCTCGCGCGGCGGGGTTTGCAGCTGGGACAGGTCGGCCTGGATCAGCATCCGCCAGACGGTGGGCGGGGCGCAGAAGCTGGTGATGCCCGAGCGGTCCATCTCGGCCATCAGCCTGCCCGCGTCGAACCGGGTGTAGTTGAAGATGAAGACGGTCGCCTCGGCGCTCCACGGCGCGAAGAGGTTCGACCAGGCGTGCTTGGCCCAGCCCGGAGAGGAGATGTTCAGGTGGACGTCCCCCGGCTTGAGGCCGATCCAGTACATGGTCGACAGGTGGCCCACCGGGTACGAGACGTGGGTGTGCTCGACCAGCTTGGGACTGGCGGTCGTACCGGACGTGAAGTACAGCATCAGCGGTTCGTCGGCGTCGGTCTCCCGGTCCGCCTCGAAGGTCTCCGGCTGCTCGTCGGCGCCGGTGTACGAGCGCCAGCCCTCGACGTCCGCGCCGACGGCGATCCGGGTGTAGTCCCCGGGCACCTCGTCGAACTTGGCGGCGTCCGCGTCCCGCACGATCACATGCCGCACCCGGCCGCGGTCCACCCGGTCGCGCAGGTCGAGAGGGCCGAGGAGCGGGGTGGCGGGGATGACGACGGCACGCAGTTTCATCGCGGCGAGGGCCGTCTCCCACAGCTCGACCTGGTTGCCGAGCATGACGAGGATCCGGTCCCCGGCACGCACCCCCTGGGCGCGCAGCCAGTTCGCGGCCCGGTTGGAGCGGGCGGACATCCGGGCGAAGGACACCTCGGCGCGGCGGCCGTCCTCCTCCACGATGTGCAGAGCGGTGCGGTCGTTGTTCTCGGCGATGACGTCGAACCAGTCGAGCGCCCAGTTGAAATGGTCGGCGCGCGGCCAGCGGAAGCCCTCGTAGGCCGCCGCGTAGTCCTCACGGTGCTGCAGCAGAAAGTCCCGGGCGGCCCGGAACGTCTCCGTCGCGCTCGATGCCGACATGTGCCCTCCTCATTGCGGACCGGACCGGTCTTTTAACATCATGTAAACAGTGACCCAGCTCTCACCACCCCCGAACGGGGGTACGACGGGCGGGGGCGGAGAGGCAACGGCGTGCCGGAAGCGGTCGATACGGTCGAGATGCAGGCGGCGCTCCTGCGGCTGCGCCGGACGAGCGGGCTGCCCGTCGCGTTCGGCGGACTGCTCACTGATGCCCGCCACGCGAGGATCGTGGAGCTCAACGGTGCGCAGACCACCGCGCTGCGCGGGCTCGTCATCTCGGCCGGCAGCGGCCTCGGCGGAAAGTCGATCGCCCTGTCACGGCCGTGCGCGGTGACCGACTACCCCTCGTCGCGGCACATCAGCCACGAGTACGACACGGCGGTCGCCGCGGAGGGCCTGCGCTCGGTGGTCGCCGTACCCGTCGTCGTGCGCCGGAAGGTACGGGGCGTGCTGTACGGGGCACTGCGCGAGCCGCTCGCCCTCGGGGACCGTACGTTCGACGCGGCGGTGTCGGCGGCGCGCGACGTGGAGCAGGCTCTCGCCGTACGGGACGAGGTGCAGCAACTCCTGGCCTTCACCCGGGATCGGGTGACGGACCCGCGGGCCGCGCCGGGGGCCTGGGAGGACGTCCGTGAGGCGCACCGCGAACTGCGCGCGCTCGCCCCCAGGGTGGCCGACCCGGCGCTGCGCGAGGAGCTCCTCTCGGTGTGCGCACGGCTCGCCTCGGCGTCCGGGGCACAGGCGCCCCAGGTCCGCGGGGTGTTGCTGGCGCCGCGCGAGATCGATGTCCTCGCCTGTGTGGCGGCGGGCGCGACCAATGCGGTGGCGGCCGCCCGGCTGGGGCTGCGCCCGGAGACGGTCAAGGGGTATCTGCGCTCGGCGATGCGGAAGCTGGGGGCGCACACCCGGCTGGAGGCGGTGGTCGCCGCGCGCCGGGCGGGCCTGCTGCCGTAGCCGGCCCGGCGTACGCCGCGGCTCCTGCCGTACCGTCAGCTGCCGGCGGCGCCGGAACGGGCCCCTGCCGGTCCTCGGTCCGCGAAGTCGACGAAGGACGCGAACCGGATCTCGTGCGTGGACGGGTCCGCCTGCGTCATCGTGGCGAGCATCCGCAGCCCTTCCGCCGTGACGGCGTCACGCTCCGTCCGGCTCAGCCTCCCCAGCGCCTGCACGGTGACGGTCCCCTCGCCGCCGCCCGCACCGTGGCGCCAGATCGCGGCGAGGAATCCGTCGACCAGCACGGCCCCGTACGCCTGGTTCCCGTTCCCGTTGCACCCTTTGAACCGTGGCGGGATGACGCGTGTCCGGTCCGCGTGGCCGAGCAGCACGTTGTCGAACTCGGGCAGGAAGCGCGGCGGGGCCGGGGTCTCCGGGTCGGGGCGCGGGGCATCCGGCAGATCGAAGAGCTCGACACCGTTCTCGTCGCGGAAGGTCATCAGCTGCGGCCGGAGCCGTTCGAACGCCTCCCGCAGCCGGGTCAGGCCCGCCCACCGCTGCATGTCCTGCACGGAGGCGGGGCCGAACGCGCCGAGGTACCGGAGCACCGTCGCGTCCGGACCGGGCGTCGGCTCGGCGGGCCGGCCGAGCCAGTGCTCGACGGTGGTCAGCGCGACCTGTCCGCTGCGCCCCCACAGCCCGCGCGGGGTGACCTGGACCAGCGGCAGGGTGCAGCGCGCGGCCACGGTCAGCGCCTGCGGGTCGGCGTCCGGCCACTCGGCGAGCAGCGCCTCGCGCAGCTCCTTCGGGGTGCGCGGCCGTTCCTCGGTCAGCTCTCTGCAGAGCGCCGCGAGCCGCTCCAGGTCCACTCCGGACAGCCCCCCGCGGAACAGGGCCAGCTCCCGGCCGCGGGCCGGCTGGACCAGCGGGCGCAGGGTGAGCGCGTCATCGGCGGTGTGGGTGTGGATGGTGGAGCGCAGGGTGACGATGCGGACCACCTCGCGGGACTCCATCAGCGCGGAGAGCTCGGCGGGGTCGAAGCCGTCCAGCCGGGCGAAGAGCTGGTAGTAGGGCGGCTTGGTGTTCTGCGCCTGAAGTCCGACGAGATGCCCGACGGCATCCCTCGCGGGCATCGGGCTCCGGCGCAGCAGCAGCTGGCGCTCCAGGGTGGCGCGGCCCAGTGCGCGGGGCGAGAGCACGGCGGGTACAGCGGGATTCGTCTTCGCGGCCATGCCCCGCACGCTACGCGGGCTTGCGGACATCCTCGGTCCGCAAGCGCACTCCCTCCTCGGGACGGGCCGCCGCACCGCACGGTGGCAGGACCCGGGAATGCGCGCCGGCCGCCCGCATCATGGACCCGTGATCAGTGTCCTGTTCGCGGTCCTGACCGCACTCAGCAACGGCGCCGCCTCCGTGCTGCAACGCCGCGCCGCGCGCTCCGCACCCGACATCGAGGCGATGCACCTGTCACTGATCGGTCATCTGGTGCGCCAGAAGGTGTGGCTGGCCGGGATCGGTCTGGTGATCGTCGCAGCCGTCTGCCAGGCCACGGCGCTGGCGACCGGCCCGATCTCGGTGGTCCAGCCGATCTTCGTCATCGAGCTGCCGGCGACGCTGCTGCTGGCCGGGTTCGTGATGCGGGTCCACGTGCCGCGTCCGGTCTGGTACGGCGTCGTTTCCGTGACCTTCGGTCTGGCCCTCGGCATGGCCTCCGCGGCGCCGGGCGGCGGGACTTCGTCGGTACACGGCACGGCCTGGATCCCGGCGCTGATCCTGACCGGGGTCTTCGAGGCGGCGCTGATCGCCGGGGCGCTGCGAACCCGCGGCAACCACCGCGGGGCGCTGCTCGGTCTGGCCGCCGCGTGCGGGTACGCGCTCACCGCCGCGCTGATGAAGGACGCCATGGGGCAGCTCGGCGACGGCGGCGGGGCTGTCGCGCTCGTGACGTCCTGGCAGTTGTACGCCACCGCCGCCGCCGGCGTGGGTTCGCTCTTCCTTCTTCAGAACGCCCTGCAGGCGGGCACGCTGGTCGCCGTACAGCCGATGCTGACGCTGGGCGACGCGCTGATCAGCATCCTGTACGGGGTGACCCTGTTCGACGAGCACCTGCGTACCGGCTGGTGGCTGCTGCCCGAACTGGTGGCGCTCACCCTGATCGCCCTCGGCTGCGTCGAGCTGGCCCGCTCGCCGCTGGCATCCGGCAACGCCGTACCGCCGTCGCACGGCCCCCGGGTGAAGTGACGGCCCTGCCGGTCGGGCAGGGCCGTGACCGGCCCACGCGAGGCCCTACGCGGTCTGCCCGGCCTCCGAGCCTCCCCCGGACGAGGCCTTGATGCCCTTCGTGATCTCGTCCATCACCGAGAGTGCGGGAGCCTTGGGGCTGATGTCGAAGCCGGAGCGCACGACCACGAGCATGTCCGCGGAGTGCGGGGAGGGAAGGACCAGCGACTGCACATAGCCGTCGTCGCCCGACTTCGTCACCACCTTCCAGCGCACCAGGTACCCCTTCTGGCCCGCGACGGTGACCGGCTCGGACTTCAGCTGCTGGTGCGAGGTGATGGCGCCGTAGGCCTTGCCGCCGTACGACTCCTTGGCGTTGACGGCGATGTCGGCCTTCGCCGCCGCCTCCGCCGTCTTCGCCGTGTTCTTCAGCGCCTGGGCCGGGGCGGCGAACACCCCACCGCGCTCGCACTTCTGTGTGGTGTCGGCCGGGCAGCTGTAGGTGCCTGTGCTGACCGAAGCGCCGACCGCGGCCGACTGGCCCTTCCAGCCGTCCGGCACCGGCAGGCTGACGCCGCTGATCATGTCCGTGACATAGCCGTCCTCGGCCGGCGGCTGCAGCGGTTGCTGCTGGTCGGGCGCGGGGCTCCGGCCACCGCCGCCGGACCCGCCCCGGCCGCCCTCCCCCTGCTGTCCCCCCGGGGCACTCGGCGAGGGCGACACCACGTCGGATGCCGCGTTCTTCGAGCCGCCGGAGTCGTCGGTCAGCAGCAGAACGCCGCCCGCGATCGCGGCCAGCACCACCACGCCCGCGGTGACACCGACGCCGATCCGTACCCGGCGGCGCCGGACGGCCGCGGGCGGCATGCGGAGCTGATCGGTCCACTGGCTGCCGTCCCACCAGCGTTCCTGGACGGGGCCTGTTCCTGTATACCCGGGGTCCGTATGCCAGCCGGGAGGGCTCATCTCGGTCACGACGTCCACCGTAGAGGTGCTCCCTGAAAATCAGATGAAACCGGTGCGCCGAATCCGCCGCCGTGCTCCTCCGGGACCGGCCCGACGACGGCCAGGCCCGGCCCCGGCCATGACCCGGGAGGTAATCGACGCTCCTTCCCCCGTCGGACATCGTGTCTCCCACGAGCAGCCCGGGAGCCCGGCCGCACGGCCGGGACATGACGAGAGGACCGCACGATGACCGCATACGAGACCGCCGTTCAGCGCTACTTCGCCGCCTGGAACGCGACCTCCCCCGAGGACCTCGCCAAGGCCGTGGCCGCCGCGTTCACCGAGGACGCCACCTACACCGACCCGCTGGCCGACGTGAGCGGTCACGACGGGCTCGTCGCCCTGATCGGCGGCGCCCATCAGCAGTTCCCCGGCTTCGAGTTCACGCCGACCGGCACCCCCGACGGGCATCACGGCCTGGTCCGTTTCAGCTGGGACCTGGTCTCCACCGCCGACGGCTCGGCGCCCGCCGCCGGTTCCGATGTCATCACCCTCGACGACGACGGGCGCATCCGCTCGGTCAGTGGCTTCCTGGACCGGGTTCCCGGGGCCTGAGCGGGCGCTACGCGGGCCGGGCGGAACGACGCCGCAGTGCGGGGTCGGTCAGCACGGCAGGCTGGTAGCCGGCGTCGCGGGCCGACAGGTTGGTGCCGGGCGGCACGATCTTGTCGATCTGGTCGAGGACGTCCCGGCTCAGCCGCACCCGGTCCGCGCCGAGCTGACCCGCCAGCTGTTCGAAGGTCCGCGGGCCGATGATGGCGGAGGTGACCGCCGGGTGCTCCAGGACGAACGCCAGGGCCAGCTGCACGAGGGTCAGCCCGGCGTCCTCGGCCAGCCGGGCGAGGGCCTCGGCGGCGTCGAGCTTGGCGCTGTTCTCCGGGGACGCGATGTCGAAACGCTCCGCCTGCCGTTCGGCCCGGCTGGAGACGGGCTGGCCGGCCCCCTTGCGGTAGCGGCCGGTCAGCCAGCCGCCCGCGAGCGGGCTCCAGGAGAGCACCGCGAGTCCGTACCGCTGGGCGACGGGCAGCACCTCGCGTTCGATGCCGCGGGCGAGCAGGGAGTACGGGGGCTGTTCGGCCACGACGCGTTCACGGCCGCGGCTCTCCGCGATCCACTGGCCCTCGACGATCGCGGAGGGCTCGAACGTGGACGTACCGATGTAGCGGATCTTGCCCTGGTGCACCAGGTCGGAGAGGGCACCGAGCGTCTCGTCGAAGTCGGTGTCCGGTTCGGGGCGGTGCACCTGGTAGAGGTCGATCCAGTCGGTGCCGAGCCGGCGCAGGCTGTTCTCGACCTCGCGGATGATCCAACGCCGTGAGTTCCCTTGCTCGTTGGGGTCGCTGCCGAGGCTGCCGTGGAACTTGGTGGCGAGCACGACCTTGTCGCGGCGGACACCGGCGAGCGCCTTTCCGACGATGGTCTCCGACTCACCGGCGGAGTACACGTCAGCGGTGTCGACGAAGTTGATGCCGGAGTCCAGGGCGTGGTGGATGATCCGGATGCTGTCGTCGTGGTCCGTGTTGCCGCGGGCGCCGAACATCATGGTGCCCAGACAGAGCGGGCTGACCTTCACTCCCGTGCGTCCGAAATTGCGGTACTCGGTCATCGTGCACTCTCCTTGACGAGTTCATTGATCGGCGGACGGCCGTCGGCCGGGGCTGGGTCGCCGCTCTGGCGGAAGGCGTCCCAGAGGCGGCGGTACGGGCCTTCGGCGGCGAGCAGTTCGGTGTGGGTGCCGGTCTCGACGACGGTTCCCGCGTCGAGCACCACCACCCGGTCCGCGCGGGCCGCCGTCGTCAGCCGGTGGGCGACGACGACAGTGGTACGGCGCCGTGCCAGTACCTCCGTCGCGGCGGCGACCCGGCGTTCGGTGGCCAGGTCCAGCGAGGCGGTCGCCTCGTCGAGCAACAGGACGTCCGGGTCGACGAGTTCGGCCCGCGCCAGGGCCAGTAGCTGACGCTGCCCCGCGGAGAGATTACGGCCCCGCTCCCCCACCGGCTGCAGGTAGCCGAGCCGCAGCCCCGCGACCATTTCGTGGGCGCCCACCGCGCGGGCCGCCGCCTCCACCTCGGTGTCGGTGGCATCGGGGCGCCCGTACGCGATCGCGTCGCGGACCGTTCCGCTGAACAGATGCGCCTCCTGCGGCACCACACCCAGTCTGCGGCGGAAGCCGGGCAGATCGAGCTCGCGCAGATCGTGCCCGTCGACCCGGACCGTGCCCGCCGACGGGTCGTAGAACCGGGCGAGGAGTTTGACGACGGTCGACTTGCCCGCGCCCGTCGCACCGACCAGGGCGACGGTCTCGCCCGGCGCGATGCGCAGACGGACGCCGTGCAGGACCTGTTGGCCGCCGCCACCCGCGTATCCGAAGGAGACCGAGTCGAACTCGATCTCCCCGCGCAGCGCTCCGACCGGCCGTGGGTCCTCTGCGGGCGGGGTGCCGGTGGGCGTCTGCATCAGCGTCCGGAGCCGTCCCAGACCGATGACGGCCTGCTGGTAGCCGTCGAACACCTGCGAGAGCTGCTGGATCGGCGAGAAGAACAGCTCGACGTAGAGGAGGAACGCGATGAGGGTGCCGGCGCTCAGCTCGCCGGATCGGACCTGCCCGGCGCCGACGGCCAGCACGGCGGCCGTGGACAGCGTGCCGAGGAACTCGACGAACGGGAAGAACGTGCCCATGTACCGCTGGGCACGCAGCCTGGAGTCCCGGAAGGACCAGGCCAGTTCGGCGAAGTCGCGGGCGTTGCGGCGTTCGCGGCGGAACGCCTGGGTGACACGGATGGCGGTGACGTTCTCCTGGAGGCAGGCGTTGACCGCGCTGATGCGTTCCCTGGCCTCCCGGTAGGCGGGCACCGAGTGGTGGCGGAAGAGTGCCGTCGCGGCGACCAGCAGCGGCAGTGCCGCCAGCAGCACCAGCGCCAGCCGCGCGTCGATGACCAGCAGCGTGACCAGGACGCCGAGGACGGTCAGCAGGCTCACCACCGCGGTGATCAGTCCGGTCTGCAGGAAGTTCGACAGGGCGTCCACATCGGTGGTCATCCGGGTCATGATCCGGCCGCCGAGTTCGCGCTCGTAGTAGTCGAGGCCGAGCCGCTGCAGCTGCGCGAAGGTTTTCACACGCAGGGTGTAGAGCAGGCGTTCGCCGGTGCGTCCGGTGGTGCGGACCTGGGCCACGCCGATCACCCAGTTCGTGGCGACCACCACGGTCGCGGCAGCGGCGGCGGCCAGCAGGACGCCTCCGGCGCGATGGGCGACGCCGTGGTCGACGCCCTGTCTCACGAGAACGGGCACGGTGATCTGGGCGAGCGCGTCCAGGGCGACCAGCACCAGGCCGAGCAGCAGCGGCAGGCGGAACGGACGCAGCAGGGTGCCGAGGCCGAAGGCCGGGTCGGCGGCGACCGCCTGCCCGGTCGGCACCCGCGGATCGGCGGCGGGCAGCGGGAGCCGGGCGAGTCCGGCGATGAGCTCGGCGCTCGGCGGGGCGGAGCCGAGGACCCCGCCACCCGGGCCGCCCCGTCCCGGTCCGGAGGTGGCCGCCGCCTCGGCGAGGGCCTGGGCCGCACGGACGGCGGTGCCTTCGAGCTGGTCGGAGGTGGAGTCGTCGGGGCGGTGCCAGAGGTGGGGCGTGAGCGTACCGGCGGCCGCGTCCGGCTCCTGGGGCACGGGCCCGGGGGCGTTAGGGGTCTCGGCCGTCACGCCTCCCGTTCCGCCGGCAGTGGCCTCCGTCGTCGCTTCCGCCGTGGAGAGCAGGTTGCGGAACAGGGCGGATCCGGACCGGAGTTCGTCGAGCGTTCCGATGTCGACGATCCGGCCGTGGTCGAGGACAGCGATCCGGTCGGCGAGTTCCAGCGTCGATCTGCGGTGCGCGACGATCAGTGTGGTGCGGCGCCGGGTGTCCTCACGCAGCCGGTGGTGGATCTCGGACTCCACCCGGGCGTCGATGGCGGACGTGGCGTCGTCGAGGACGAGGACCGCCGGGTCGCCGACCAGCGCGCGGGCCAGCGCCATCCGCTGGCGCTGGCCGCCGGAGAGGGTGAGGCCCTGTTCCCCGACGACGGTGTCGTACCCCTGGGGCAGCCGCTCGATGAACTCGTCGGCCCGTGCCGTCCTCGCCGCCGCGCGCACCTGCTCCTCCGTCGCGTCCGGGACGCCGTAGGCGATATTGGCGCGCACGGTGTCGGAGAGCAGCAGGCTCTCCTCGAAGACGAAGCCGATCCGGGAGCGCAGGGACGACAGACGGAGTTCGCGTACGTCGCTGCCGCCCACCCGTACCGCACCCGACGGCACGTCGTAGAACCTGGGCAGCAGCGCCGCCGCCGTGGACTTCCCCGAACCGGCAGGGCCGATCAGGGCGAGCGTCTCGCCGGGCCTGACGTCCAGGGTGAAGTCACGGAGCAGCGGTTCGCCGTCCCCGTGACCGAAGGTGACGTTCTGCCAGGAGAGCGCCGGGGGTTCGTCCCGCAGCTCCTGCGCATCCGGCGCATCGGTGATCACCGGTGCTTCGTCGACGACCTCCAGGACCCGCTCGGCGCCGGCCCGTGCCTGCTGCCAGACGGTGAGGAGGGTCGCCACCTGACGGACCGGTGTGACGAAGGAGCCCAGGTACGTCGTGAAGGCGAGAAACGTGCCCAGGGAGATCCGGCCGTGCAGGGCCATCCAGCCGCCGAGGGCGAGGACGGCGACCTGACCGAGGGCCGGGACCGCCTGGAGGGCGGGGTTGTAGCGGCTGGTGAACGCGACGACCCGCAGCCGCGAGGCGAACAGTGTGCGGGCACGCTCCTCCAGACCCGCGAGTTCACGCTGCTCCTGGCCGAAGCCCTTGACCACGCGGACGCCGGTGACGGTCGCCTCGACGGTGGAGGCGACCTCGGCGGCCTCCTGCTGGGCGTGCCAGTTGGCGGGGAAGAGGGTGCGGCGCGAGCGCAGGGCGATCAGCCACAGCAGCGGGCCGACGACCAGGGCGACGACGGTCAGCAGGGGCGACAGCAGTGCCATGAAGACCAGCGAGAACAGGAACATCAGCGCGTTGCCCGTGAGGTTGGGCAGGAACTGCAGCAGCGTCTGGATGAGTGTGATGTCCGAGATGGACCTGCTCACCACCTGCCCGGTCCGCAGATCGTCCTGCTGGGCGCCGCCGAGCCGCAGCAGTGCGGCGAACGCGTCGTTGCGGAGGTCGTACTGCACGCCGAGGGAGAGCCGGCCGGAGCGGTAACGGCGGGTGAAGCTCGCCCCGAAGCGGACCGCGCCGATGGTGGCGAGGAGGACCGTCCACGGGACGAGCGAGGCGGTGGTGCCGGCCGCCACCCCGTCCACCACGTGCCGCAGGACGAGCGGCAGGGTGGCGGTGGCGACAGCCGCGACCACGGCGGCCCCGAAGGCGAGGAGCAGGTCGGTGCGGTGGCGCAGGCAGTAGCCCAGCAGCCGCCGCGCCCCAGCCGGGCGGCGGCTGCCGGTGCGTACCGGTTTCCGGATCCGTACAGTCCGTCACCGGGCCTCCGCCAGCCCGATGCCGAAGTGGCCCTCGCTGCGGTCGACGGACTCGAACAGCCGGTTGGCGGGGCGCGGTAGCCCGTAGTGGCCGCGCAGGGTGCGGGCGGTGTACTCGGTGCGGAACAGGCCGCGCTCCTGGAGGATCGGCACCACCCGGTCCACGAAGACCTCCAGGCCGGACGGGAGCACGGCGGGCATGATGTTGAATCCGTCGGCGGCCCCGCTGTCGTACCAGTGCTCGATGGTGTCGGCGACCTGCTCGGCCGTTCCGGCGAAGGTGCGGTGACCGCGCCCGCCCCCGAGCCGCCCGATCAACTGACGTACGGTCAGCTTCTCGCGCCTGGCGAGCTCCACGATGAGGGTGTAGCGGCTCTTCGCGCCCTCGATCTCGTCCTCGGTCGGGATGTCCTCGGGTAGCTGCGCGTCGAGGTCGAGATCGTCGGGAGCGATCCTGAGGCGTTGGGCGAGCTGGCGCTTGGCGTACTCGGGGACGATCAGTCCCTCCAGCTCGGCATCCAGGGCCAGCGCTTCGGTCTCCGTGTCGCCGATGACGGGCACGATGCCGGGCAGGATCTTGATGCCGTCCGGGTGGCGGCCGATGGCCTCCGCGCGCTGCTTGACGTCCTTGTAGAAGGCGATGCCCTCCTCCAGGGTCTGCTGGGCGGTGAAGACGGCTTCCGCGTACCGCGCCGCGAAGTCCTTGCCGTCCTCGCTGGAGCCGGCCTGTACGAGCAACGGGTAGCCCTGCACCGGGCGCTGTACGTTGAGCGGGCCGTCGACCCGGAAGAACTCACCGGCGTGCTCGATCCGTCGCACCCGCTCGGCCAGGGCGTGGACACCGCGTTCCTTGTCGGCGATCACGGCGTCGTCCGCCCAGCTGTCCCAGAGCTTGGTGGACACCTCGACGAATTCGGCCGCTCGCCGGTAGCGGTCGCGGTGCAGTGGGGTGTCGTCGAGACCGAAGTTGCGGGCCGCGTCGGCACCCGCCGTGGTGACGATGTTCCAGCCGGCCCGGCCGCCGGAGACATGGTCCAGCGAGGCGAACCTGCGGGCCAGGTTGTACGGCTCGTTGTAGCTGGTCGACGCGGTGGCGATGAGACCGATGTGCTCGGTGGCCCCGGCCAGCGCGGTCAGCAGGACGGTGGGCTCCAGTTTGGCGGCGGGACGCCGCCCCGGGTCGCCCATCAGGACCGGGCTGTCGGCGAGGAACAGCGAGTCCAGCTTGCCGCGTTCGGCGATCCGGGCCAGGTTCTTGTAGTGCTCGATGTCCGAGTTCGCCTCGGCCGGACTCTCGGGCAGGCGCCAGGACGCCTCATGATGGCCGGTGGACATCAGGAAGGCGTTCAGGTGGAGCGGCTTGCGGTCAGGCTTGCGGGACATGGGTTTCCTTCGCTTCGGAACGGGTCTGGGACTGTGTCACGCCGAGCGCGGTGAGCAGGGTGTCGCGGTACTCCTGGAACCGGGGGTCGCGCCGGGAGCGCGGGGTCGGCAGGTCGACGGTGAGGTCGACCGAGATCCGCCCGCCCTCCAGGACCAGCACCCGGTCGGCGAGTTCGACGGCCTCGTCGACGTCGTGGGTGACCAGCAGCACCGCGGGGCGGTGGCGCTCGTACAGTTCACGCAGCAGGCCGTGCATCTTGATCCGGGTGAGGGCGTCCAGGGCGCCGAACGGCTCGTCGGCCAGCAGGAGTTCGGGTTCGCGGACGAGTGCCCGGGCCAGGGCGGCCCGTTGCTGTTCGCCGCCGGACAGTTCATGGGGCCAGGACCGGCCGCGGCCCTCCAGGCCGACTTCCGCGAGCGCGGTCAGTCCGCGTTCCCGCGCCTCGGGGCCGCGCAGACCGAGTACGACGTTGTCGAGCACCCGGAGCCAGGGCAGCAGCCGGGAGTCCTGGAAGGAGAGCGAGACCCGGTCCGGGACGGTGAGTTCGCCGGAGCCCTCGACGGTGTGGTCGAGCCGGGCGACGGCTCGCAGAAGGGTGGACTTGCCGGAGCCGCTGCGTCCGAGGAGGGCGGTGAACTCCCCTGGTGCGACGGTCAGATCGAGCTCCTTGAGGACGTTCCGGTCACCGAACCGGCGGACCAGCCTCCTGGTGCGTACCGCCGCCGGCCGCACCGCGGTCGCGGTTCCGGTCCCGGTCTCCTCGTGCGTGCCGGTCAGCCCGCCAGTGTGCGTCGCCATGACAGGGCCCTCCTCTCGATGGCGCGTACTGCCGCGTCCGAGGCGAAGCCGAAGATCCCGTAGGCCACCAGCCCCACGATGATCACGTCGGACTGGGCGTACTGCTGGGCCTGGAACATCATGTAGCCGATGCCGCTCGTGGCATTGATCTGCTCGACCACGATCAGGCCGAGCCAGGACGCGGTGACACCGAGCCGCAGACCGACGAAGAAGCCGGGCAGCGAGCCGGGGACGACGACCTTGCGGATGAACTGCGGTCGGCTCAGGTCGAGTCCTTCGGCCAGTTCGACGTACCTGCTGTCGATGCCGGTCAGCGAGGAGTACGTATTGATGTACATGTTGACCGCAACGCCGAGCGCGATCACGGTGACCTTCATCTGCTCGCCGATGCCGAGCCAGAGGATCAGCAGCGGGAGCATCGCCAGGGACGGGATGGCGCGCTTGATCTGGAGCGGGCCGTCGAGGAGGTACTCACCGGTGCGGCTCAGCCCGGCGGCGACGGCCAGGATCACCCCGGCGGCCACCCCGAAGAAGAGGCCGAGGCCCGCCCGTTGGAGCGAGATCAGCACATTGTCCTGGAGGCGGCCGCTCTGGATCAGATCCGTCGCGGTGGACACCACGGCGCCGGGCCCGGACAGGATCCGGGGATCGAGAAGGCCGACGGCGGAGGCTCCCCACCACACGGCGACCACGAGCACCGGGCCGATCAGCCGGCCGAAGGGAAGGGAGCGGCCGGGGCCGAGCCGCCTGCGGGTGGCACGGGCGGTGGTGGGCGTCGCGGAGGCGGGTCCCTGGAGGCCCTGGCCCGGAGGGGGGTTCTGGGAGCGGTGCGAGTCCGGCGAGCCGTTCGGCCCGGCGGTCCCTGCGGTCGGCTCCGCCAGGTGTGCTTTCGGCAGCAGCTCCGTCATGACGTCTCCCGATACGCGGCCGGTACGGCCTGCGCCGCCAGCCCTTCGAAGCGGCGGTCGAACAGCCCGGTGACGTCCTTCTTCGGCACGAAGCCGCCCTCGGCCATCAGGTCGGCGGTCTCCTGCTCCCATTGGATCGCCTTGTCCCAGCTCACCGGGAACTGCGGCTTGTTGAGGGAAGCGACGATGCGCTTGCCGTCGGCGACGGTCACGCCCTGGTCCTTGACGTAGTACGTGTTGATCCACTCGTCGCCGTTCTCCCACGCCCAGACCAGGCCACGGGCCCACAGCGGAATGAAGTTGCGGACGGCGGCGGCCTTCGCGTCGTCGCGCAGCACCTCGTCGGGCGCCCACAGCACGGTGAGCAGATCCACCACGTCGGTGGTCACTCCGCGGGCGCCGTCCTCGGCGTACTGGCTGAGGTACTTGGTCAGCGTCGGCTCGCCCAGCGGGGCCACATCGACCTGCTTGGACTGCAGAGCGGTCAGGAACTGGGTGCTGGGCAGCGCGACGAGCTTCACGTCGCTGTTGCTCAGCCCGGCCTTCTTCAGGGCTCGCAGCACGACCACGCCCTGCGCCTGACCCTGGGAGAATCCGATCTTCTTTCCGCGGAAGTCCTCCACCCGCGTGATGCCGGAGCCGGGGGCGGTCGCGAAGACGTAGGACGGGTGGTTGCGCACCTGCACCGCCACGATCTTCGCCCCGACGCCGATGGCCTCGGCCTGGATCGGCGGAATTCCGGCATTGGACGCCACGTCGATGGAATGTGCTCTGAACCCCTGGATGATGTCGGGACCGGCGCTCAGATTGGGCCATTGCGAGACGGTGAATGCGAGGTCCTTCTGCAATCCTGCGGGACCCAGTTGAAGATGCGTGGTCCGCACCGCTATCGAGAGCTCGGTACCGGGCGGCGGGGCACCGGAGGGCAGTTTTCCGGCAGGCTCCGGACCGGCGACCGTTGCTGCCTGCGGAGCGCAGGCGGAGAGGCCAAGAATCGCTCCGCCCGTGAGGGCGAGGAACGACCGGCGGCCGACTGCGTGGCGTACGTCGTGGCGTGGCATGGTGAATTCCCGATCAGTGGTCGTGAGAAATCGTGCGTGGTCGTCGAGGGTCGGAACGGAACGGTCAGAGGGAGTGGTACGAGCCGTCGTGGAACAGCAGCGGGCTGCGCCGTTCGTCGATCCAGGTGTCCACCACCCGGGCGATGACGATGCGGTGGTCGCCTGCCGGGACGGCCTGTTCGATCTCCAGCCGCAGCCAGCCGGCCACCCCGTCGAGGACCGGTTCGCCCTCCGGCAGCCGCCGCCAGGCAGTCGGCGCGGCGAACCGGTCGATGCCGCTGGTGGCGAACGTCTTTGCCACTGGCTGCTGTTCGGCTCCGAGGAAGTTGACGACGGCGGTGTCGGCCCGCTCGATGTGCGGCCAGGTCGAGGTGGTGGTCCCGATCCCGAAGGAGACGAGCGGCGGGTCGAGCGACAGCGAAGCGAGTGAGGTGGCGGTGAAGCCGACCGGTCCGTGGCCGGCGTCGGCGGTGACGACGACGACACCGGCCGGATAGCGACGGAAGGCCTGCCGGAAACGGTCCGGGGCGATGCCCGCAGCGGCCGCCGGAGCATATGAGGGCACAGTGACAGTCAACGTCTCTCCCGGGATGGAAACGCGAAGGGATGGGAACGAAGGAAGTGACAGGATAATTCCGCACACGTACGTCGAGCGCAGGCAGAATTGAGGCGACGCGCACCGGCGCGTAACCGTTCGCGAAATTCAGCGGGTGGTTATCGGCAACCCGGACAGGAGCGACAACAGAAACGTCGGGCGACGATACGCACCGGCGCGGCCGCGCGGCGGTATCGCGCCACCGAGGGCGCGTACCGGAATTTCCGCTGCTGGCTGGTCATGAATCCATCATCCCGCTCGGGCTCGGACCCGGTCAACAATGCAACTCTCTGAATTAAATCGGGGGCCGTGCCGCTCCGTCAGCACACCGCGGGCAGCGCGGGCCACGGGCCGAGCGGGTCCCCGTACAGGGCTCCCAGCGCCACCGCGCCACCCGCGGTCGCCAGTACGGAGCCGGTGAAGCTGCTCGGCACCACCGCGCGCTCGGCGTCGTCGCAGACCGCGGATCGCTCCGCCACCTGCGCCCGCAGTTCGGCCAGACACTCCGGGATCCGGCCCGCCCCCGGTTCGACCACGACGAGCACCTCGGGGTCGAACATGTCCAGGAGCAGCGCCGCGGCTCGGCCGACCAGCCCGGCCCGGCGCCGGAACAGTTCCAGCGCCCGCCCCTCGCCGGCCAGGGCCAAATCCAGCAGTTCCCGGAACGAGGCGACCCGAAGCCCCTGTTCGGCGGCGCGCCGCACCATGGCCCGCTCCGACACCTCGGACTGGAGACATCCGGTCCGCCCGCAGGAACAGGGCTCGGCGCCACCGGATCCGCCCGCTCCGAGCGGCAGATGGGCGACGCCGCCCGCCCCGGAGCGCGGCCCCCGGTGCATGGCGCCCTCGGTGGCGAAGGCCGCGTCCACGACCGCGCCGATGAACAGCAGCACCGTGCTGGTCCGGGTCGAGGTCTCGCCGAACATCTGCTCCGCCCGCGCCAACGCCCGTGCGTGGCTGTCCACATGGACCGGCAGCCCGGTCGCGGCGGAGAGGACGTCCCGTACCGGCACATCACGCCAGCCGAGCTGGGGATGCTCCACGATCACGCCGGCCTCGGGGTCGACCCGGTGTCCGGTGGCGACGCCCAGCGCGAGCACGGTCCGGCCCGCCGCATGCGCGGTGGCGAGCCGGGGCAGGCGTGCGGCGAGGTCGCCGAGCATCCGGTGCGGGTCCGTGGTCCGGTGCGGCCGCCGGTCCTCGGCGACGATCCGGCCGCGCAGATCCATCAGGGACACCGTCGAGTGGGCGACGGCGATGTGCGCGCCGGCCACCAGGTAGCGGCCGGTGTCGATCTCCACGGGGATGTGCGGCCGCCCGAGCCCGCGCGGCCCGGAGGTCTCGGCGCTCTCCCGGACCAGTCCGCGGGCCAGCAGCCGGCCGACGTGCCCGGTCACGGACGCGGGCGAAAGGCCGGTGAGCCGGGCGACGGTGGACCTGGCGACGGGGCCGTGGTCGAGGATGGCGCTCAGTACGGACCCGGTGCCCGAGACGCGTCGGGCGGGCCCGGGGGCGGGCAGGTCGGAGCGGCGCAGGGGGGTGGGGCGCCGGACGGGCGCGGACAGACTCTTCACCATGTCTTCCAGATCCTCGAGGGCAGCCGGTGCGGCGGTGCGCGCTCCTCGAAGAGGGAGCGCGTGGCAGACGCTGCTGACATGCGAACAAGGTCAGCGGCTCTGCTTCTCCCGTGGAGAGAAACGCCCTGCGAAGATCCGATGGGCTGCACCCGAGGGTGCGCCGCTCGCGCGGGCGTCGTGCTCTCAGGCCTGGTGACACGCGGCGGAGCACACACGCTTGAGGTCGACATGACCTCGAGTCGTCAGGTGTGCGGATCGCTGCATGGCGGGCAACGTAGCCGGAATGACGTAACCCGGTCAAACCACTGCCCGCATCATGGACAACCGCACGGGGCGAATCGGTGCGTTCGGCAACTACGTGCCTGTCCGGCGCGCCCCGGGCGACCGGCCGGGCACCGGGGCATCCGGGCGATTCCTGGAATTAACCTCTGATGCCTTGTCATGACTGGTTCTACGCGCATAGCTTGTGGCCTCTCATCACACTCTGAGGGGCAGCTCACCGTGCACATATCCAGACCGCGTTCCGTCCTGCTGGCCGGCGCCGTCGCCGTGACGCTCTCGGCGACCGCGCTGCCTGCCGCCTTCGCGGCCCCGTCCTCGACCGCCGTGATCTCCGAGGTGTACGGCGGCGGAGGCAACTCCGGTGCGACGCTCACCCGCGACTTCGTCGAGCTGGCCAACGCCGGCTCCGCCGCGTACGACCTGTCCGGGTTCAGCGTCCAGTACCTGCCCGGCACTCCGTCCGCCGGTTCGCTGTGGCAGGTGTCCGCGCTGACCGGTTCCGTCGCCCCCGGCGGCCGCTACCTGGTCGCCGAGGCCGCGGGCACCGGCGGCACCGTCGCGCTGCCGACCCCGGACGCCACCGGCACCGTCGCCATGTCCGCGACCAGCGGCACGATCGCACTCGTCTCCGGCACCACCCCGCTGACCTGCAAGACCGCGGCCGACTGCGCCGCCGACACCCGCATCGTGGACCTCGTCGGCTACGGCTCCGCGGTCGTACGGGAGGGCAGCGGGCCGGCGACGGGTACCTCCGCCACCGCCTCCGTGTCGCGCGGTACGTCGCTCGCCGACACCGACGACAACGCCGCCGACCTGACCGCGGGCGCCACGACACCGGTCAACACGGCCGGTGAGACGTCCGGCGGTTCGGGTCCGGGCGACCCGGGGAACCCGACCGAGCCCGGCCCGGTCAGGATCCACGACATCCAGGGCACCACCCGTGTGTCACCGCTGGACGGCCAGTCGGTGACCGGGGTCCCCGGCGTCGTCACGGCGGTGCGGACCAGCGGTTCGCGCGGTTTCTGGATCCAGGACGCGGCCCCGGACGCGGACGCCCGCACCGGCGAAGGCGTCTTCGTCTACACCGGCTCCGCCGCCCCGGCCGTCGCGGTCGGCGACGCGGTGCTGGTCAGCGGCAAGGTGGACGAGTACTACCCGTCGGCCACCACCCAGTCGATCACCGAGATCACCGCCCCCAGGGTCACGGTCCTGTCGTCGGGCAATGCACTGCCCGCACCGGTCGTGCTCGATGCGGCGTCCGTGCCCGGCGCGTACGTCCCCTCGGCAGGCGGCGGTTCGATCGACGCGCTGCCCCTCGACCCGGCGACGTACGCCCTCGACCGCTACGAGTCGCTCGAAGGCACCCGTGTCGAGATCGCCGACACCCGGGTCACGGGTGCGACGACCGCGTACGGCGAGGTCTGGGTGACCGTCAAGCCGAACGAGAACCCGACCCTGCGCGGCGGCACGCTCTACTCCTCGTACACCGACCAGAACACCGGTCGCATCAAGGTGATGTCGCTCGACACCACCCGCCCGTTCCCCGTCGCGAACGTCGGCGACGTGCTGTCCGGCACCACCACCGGTGTCCTGGACTACGACTCCTTCGGCGGCTACAACCTCCAGGCCACCGAGCTCGGCACGCTCACCGACCACCACCTGCGGCGTGAGGTCACCCGGAAGCAGAAGGGCAAGGAGCTCGCGGTCGCCACGTACAACGTGGAGAACCTGGACGCGCTCGACGAGCAGGCGAAGTTCGACACCCTCGCCCAGGGGGTCGCGGTCAACCTCTCCTCGCCGGACATCGTGTCGCTGGAGGAGATCCAGGACGACAACGGCGCGGTCAGCGACGGCACGGTCGGCTCCGAGGCGACGCTCAAGCGGTTCACCGACGCGATCGTCGCGGCGGGCGGCCCGCAGTACGCGTGGCGCTACATCGCCCCCGAGGACGGCAAGGACGGCGGCGAGCCCGGCGGCAACATCCGCAACGTCTTCCTCTTCAACCCCGAGCGGGTCGACTTCGTGGACCGTCCGGGCGGCGATGCGACCACCGCGGTGACGGCCGTGGACATTCGGAAGGGCGTCACGCTGTCGGCCTCGCCCGGCCGCATCAACCCGACCAGCGACGCCTGGGACGACAGTCGCAAGCCCCTGGTCGGCGAGTTCCGCTTCCACGGGAAGCCGGTGTTCGTCATCGGCAACCACTTCGCCTCCAAGGGCGGCGACCAGCCTCTGCACGGCCGCTACCAGGAGCCGACGCGCAGCTCCGAGACGAAGCGCGTGAAGCAGGCGGCCGAGGTCAACACCTTCGTCAAGTCGCTGCTGGCGGCTGACAAGTCGGCCCGGGTCATCGCCCTCGGTGACCTCAACGACTTCGCGTTCTCCCCGACGGTGCAGAAGCTGGCCTCCGACGGAGCGCTCAAGCCGCTGATCACCACCCTGCCGAGGAACGAGCAGTACAGCTATGTGTACGAGGGCAACTCGCAGACGCTCGACCACATCCTGACCAGCCCCGGCGTCTGCCGCTTCGACTACGACGTGGTGCACATCAACGCGGAGTTCGCCGACCAGGCGAGCGACCACGACCCGCAGATCGTGCGCGTGGACGTGAACGCTGCCGTCCACGGTGACCACTGACCTGATGTAACCCGGCCCGACCGGCCCGCCCTGCGGGCGTCGGGAGACCGGCCCCGGCCCCTTCCGTGGACAGGCTCCACGGAAGGAACCGGGGCCGGACGGCGTTCGGGCCCGCCGGCGCGGCCGGGCGGCGTCAGGGCCTCGGCCGGCTCGGCAGGCGCACGGTCATCGGCCGGTCACCGTCGCACCGCGTATGCGGAGACCGCCGCATCGTGTTCCGCCCGGCGCCGGTGCGGCAGCGTGGCGACGCCCGGGGCGGTGTCGAGCGGGCGGTCGGTGAAGAACCGTGCCACCAGGTCCGCCACGTCGTCGGGCCGTTCCAGGACGACCCAGTGGTCGGAATCCGTGAGGGTGAGGAAGCGGCTGCCCTCGATCGTGGCGGCGAACTCCCGCTGCTGGGCGGGTGAGCTCACCGTGTCGTGCTCGCCTGCGAAGACCAGGGCGGGCACGCCCGTCAGCCCCCCGGAGAAGTCCGGCGGGTCGCCCAGCACCCTGCTCACGGAGTCCGCCGCGTGCGGGGACCCTGACATCGCGTGCAGGAGGGAACGGCGTACGTAGCGCAGCGCCAGCTCCCTGCGGTGGACCCGGCGGTCCGGGTCGAGGCACATCAGCCCCTCGGCGGCGAGCGCGGCGGCGGCTTCGAGGTCACCGGCCTTCAGCCGTTCCTCGGCCCGCAGCCAGTGGGCGCGCTGACCGTCGTCGATGTGCGACGGCACGCCGCCGAGGATCAGCCGGGCGATGCGGCCCGGCTCGTGCTGGGCGCACTGGAGGGCGACCGAGGTGCCGTAGGAGTACCCGAAGAGGTTGACCCTCTCCACACCGAGGTCGTCGATGATCCGGGTGAGGGCGGAGCGCAGGATCCCGGCACTGGGTACGTCCGGCAGGGGATCGGCCCCGCCCATGCCGGGCAGGTCGGCGGTGACCACGTCGGCCACCGCCCCCACGTGGTGGTCCATCTGGGGCCAGCCGAACATCCCTTGGAGCGCGCCGCCGAGGATGACGACCGGTTCGGTGCGCGCTGCGGGCTGCTGCAGGAGTCGGTAGCCGTACCGCAGTCCGTTCACCGAGAGCGTGCGGACGGTCTCCTGGGGCATGCGGGGTCTTCCGTTTCTGCGTCAGGCCCTGGTGAGGACGAGTGCGGCATTGTGGCCGCCGAAGCCGAGTGAGGTCTTGACGGCGACGTCGAACAGGCCCGGGCGGGCCTCCTTGGCGACCACGTCGATGGGGATCTCCGGGTCCGGTGCGTCGAGATTGACCGTGGGCGGCACGAGCTGGTGCTGAAGGGCGAGCACGGTCAGCGCGGTCTCGATGCCGCCTGCGGCACCGAGGGTGTGTCCGGTCATCGACTTGGTGGAGGTGACGAGGGCCCGGTCGCCGAGGACCCGGCGGAGCATCGTCGCCTCGATGAGGTCGTTGGAGACGGTCGAGGTGCCGTGGGCGTTGACATGACCGACGTCCGCGCCGTCGAACCCGGCGTCGGCGAGGGCGGTACGCAGCGCCCGTTCGATGCCGAGCCCTTCGGGGTCGGGGGCGACCGCGGAGTACGCGTCGCTCGACGCCCCGTATCCGGCGATGTGGGCACGGATCCCGGCGCCGCGGGCGCGGGCGTCTTCCGGGCGTTCGAGTACGAGGAGCCCGGCCCCCTCACCGACGACGAAGCCGTCGCGGTGGACGTCGAACGGACGGCAGGCCGCCCCGGGGTCGTCGCGGCGGGTGGAGACGGCCTTCAACTGGCAGGCGCTGGCGATGAGCAGCCGGGAGCACACCGATTCGGCGCCGCCCGCGATGACGATGTCGCAGGCGCCGGTGCGCAGCATCTGGTGGGCGGTGCCGATCGCGACGGTGCCGGAGGAACAGGCGGTGGAGACGGCCTGGCTCGGGCCGTGGACGCCGAGGTCCGTGGCGACGCTGCTGGCGGCGCCGTTGACGACGGTCAGCGGGGCGAGCTTCGGGGAGACGCGGCGCGCGCCGCGCCCGGCGAGGACGGCGTGCTGCTCGTCGTAGAAGGGCAGACCGCCGTGGGCGGAGCCGATGACGACCGCGACCCGCCCGCTCTCCCAGACCGAGGGGTCGAGCCCGGCGTCGGCGACGGCTTCGCGGGCCGCGATGACGGCGAGCTGGGAGAAGCGGTCCATCAGCCGGTGCGCGGCCACACCGAGGACCGCCTTCGTGTCCAGGCCCGTGATGGTGTACATGAAGTCGCAGGGCAGATCGGCGAGTTCTGGACGCCGTAGGACGGAGGGCGCGGTGGCCGCCTCGCAGACGGCGCGCCAGGTGTTGCCGGCGCCCACGCCCGCGGCGGTGACGAGCCCGACTCCGGTGACGGCGGCGCTGAACGGTTCCGGGCGGGGTGACGGGACACGGCGAAGAGGGGCGGGACGGGGCGTCACGCCTTCGGTGGGCGGGCGGGGCGCCGTGACCTCGCCGGGCAGTCGGATCGGCTGCCCCGTGGCGAGCGTGCGGGTCGCCGTGTCCTCCGCGAGCGCGCGGGTCGCCCGGACCTCGGCGGCCTGACCGGCCGCCGAACCGTCGGCGGACGGACCGCCCGGCAGGCCCTCGGCGTCCGCACCGGCCGTGCGGCCCTCCGCGACCGGGCGGGGGGTCACGCCGCCGCCTTGCCGTCGACCGTCTCGACCAGCCGGCCCCAGGTGTCCCGCGAGGACAGCTGGACATCGTCCAGGTCGACTCCCATCCGGTCCTCGATCAGGAGCCGCAACTCCTCCAGGGCCAGTGAGTCCAGGCGGAGCTGATGGAGCGACACCTCGGGCCCGATGGTCCGGGGATCGGTTCCGAAGTTCGACACAAGCAAGGTGCTGATCTCTTCTGCCGTGCCCATGAGGCACTCCTCCGCTGTCGTACGCGGTGACGCCTGCCGCGTGAGGTGTACGTGCCATCGGGTGACGCCGGCCGGTTCCGGAGGGACCCTTTATACGCCTTCGCGGTGAGGCGTCCCGTCCGCGTTCCCCCCGTGCGGTGGTTGACCGTCCAGGTGTCCGAATCGCAGCTCCACCCAGTGGACCCTCACCCGTCGCCCCCGCGCCATTGGAGTGAATGGGAGTTCGACACACGACAAGATCATTGTCATGCCCTGAACAGATGCATACGGTGAGCGGCTTCGCGGCCCTCGGCCCACCTCACTCGGGGTCCGGGCCGTTCTTCTTCCCCACAGAGCAGGAGCAGGTATGCCCAGACGAGCCGCAGCCCACTCAAGGGTCCGCGCATCCGTCCTTGCAGCCCTCACCGTCACGGCGCTGGCCGCGACCGGCACACCGGCCCTCGCTGCCCCCGCCGCACCTCCTCCGGCGCCCGCGGCCGCCGCCCGTCAGGCCATGAACGAGGCATTCGTCAGGGCCTCCGGGGAGTTCGACGTACCACGTGATCTGCTCGCCGCCGTCGGCTACGGCGAGACCCACCTCGACGGCCACGCCGGCCGCCCCAGCCAGGCGAACGGGTACGGCGTGATGCACCTGGTGAGCAACCCCACGAACCGGACGCTGGAGAAGGCTGCCGACCTCACCGGTGAGCCGCTGTCACAGCTGCGGCGGGACACCGCGGCCAACATCCTGGGCGGTGCGGCCGTGCTGCGCTGGTACGCGGACAGGCTCGGCCTCGACGGGGGCGAGCGCGACGACATCGACGCCTGGTACCCGGCTGTCGCCCAGTACAGCGGCTCGACCGGCCGCACCGCCGCTCTCTACGCCGACGCCGTCTACACATTCCTGGCGCACGGGTTCAGCGCCACCGTCCCCGGTGGCGAGCGGATCTCGGTCGCGGCGCGGCCCGTCGCTCCGGAGAAGGGCCCCTTCGCCACCGCAGGCGTACGCACCCAGAGCACCGACTACCCGTCCGCCCTGTGGGTCCCGGCCGATGCGCACAACTTCACCGTCGGCAGGTCGGCGAAGATCGACAAGGTGATCATCCATGTCACGCAGGGGTCGTACGCAGGCACCATCAGCTGGTTCCAGAACCCCACGTCCGAGGTGAGCGCCCACTATGTGATCCGCTCGTCCGACGGACAGATCACACAGACGGTGCGCGACCGCGACACCGCGTACCACGCGAAGAACTCCAACGCCTCGGCGCTCGGGATCGAGCACGAGGGCTTCGTCGACGACCCGTCCTGGTTCACGGACGCGATGTACCGCTCCTCGGCCGCGCTGACCCGCACGCTGTGCGACACGTACGGGATCCCCAAGGACCGGACGCACATCATCGGGCACAGCGAGGCGCCGGGCAGCGACCACACCGACCCGGGGAAGTACTGGGACTGGAACCTCTACATGGGCTACGTCGAGGACGACGGCACCGACAGCAGCGGCGACGGGCTGAGCTTCACCTCGTACACCAGTCAGCAGAGCGGATCGTCGGGCCCCCGGGTCAAGGCGGTGCAGCAGCTGCTGAACGAGCAGGGCTTCGCCACCGGCGACGGGGCGGGGACCTTCGGCGCGGGCACCGTGGGCGCGGTGAAGGCGTACCAGACGGCCCGCGGCCTGACGGCCGACGGCGTCGTCGGCGCGCAGACCTGGACCGCGCTGCTCTCGGCCGGCACCACACCGACTCTGCAGCAGGGCAGTTCGGGCCCGGATGTGAAGCGGCTCCAGCGCTCACTGACCGCGGCGCTCGGCACGACCGTGGACGCCGACGGGACCTTCGGTGCCACCACGGAGACGGCGGTGCGCGCGTACCAGACGGCCCGCGGGCCGGCCGTCGACGGGATCGCGGGCAGCAGCACCTGGACGGCGCTGCAGGCCGGGCGCTGACCCCGCCCCGCTGCGCCCTGCTCCGGCTCGACGTCCCGCGCCCGGTACCGGCCCGGCGCGGGCGAGTCGGAGTCGAAGCGCGCACCGGGTGCCGCCGGGCCGGCAGGTCCGGCATGCACGGTCTCCCTGCGTCGACGGGTCGCCCCGGACACCGACGACGTCGGCTGCCCGCGGGACTGACGGCACCCATCGGCCACCTGCTACGTTGGCACACATGTTCCTCCCCTGTGCCTAGGACTCCGTACCGACCGCACCCCGTGTCACCCCGGGTGCGGCACTTCGGCGTCCCTGCACACGCGCAGTGCCCGTCTCCGCACTGCCTTCCCGAGGACAAGCCCTCATGCTTTCGCCTTCGCACGCTCCCTCGTACGCGACCGTCCTGCGTACCCGTCATGCCTCCCGCACCTTCGGTGCCGCACTCCTGGGGCGGCTGTCGTACGGGATGGTCTCCCTCTCCCTGATGCTGGCGGTCAAAGGGGCCACCGGCTCGTACTCCGTGGCGGGCGCCGTCATGGCGCTGTTCGGGGCGACCAGTGTCTTTCTCTCGCCGGCCCGTGCCGCACTGATCGACCGGTACGGGCCACGCCGGGCCCTGCCGCCCATGGCCACCGTCTATGCGCTGCTCCTCTCCGCCGTGGCGGGTGCCACCTGGCGACCCGGCGCATCGGGGCTCCACCTGGGGGTGCTGGCCGTGGCCGCCGGTGCCTGCACACCACCGCTCGGGCCCGTGATGCGCACCGTGTGGAGCACCCTCGTACCCGACAGGGAACTGCTGCAGCGGGCGTACAGCCTGGACGGCGTGGCCGAGGAACTGCTCTTCGTCACCGGGCCGTTGCTGGTGGGACTGCTGGTGAAGTTCGCCGAGCCCGCGACCGCCGTGGCGGTCAGTGCCGCGCTCGTCCTCGTGGGCGCGATGGCGCTGGTGTCGTCCCCGGCGGTGCGCGGCACGGGTGCCCGCCCCCCGAAGGAGGCGCAGCCCGGCCCTTCCGGATCCACCGGGCAACGGCTGCTCGGTGTCGCCGGTTTGCGTCACGCGGTCGTGGTGACGGCGGGCGTGGGGCTGTGTCTGGGAGCTCTCGAGCTGCTCGTGGTGGCCTTCACCGAACTGCATCATCAAGGTGCGGCCGCGGCCTGGGTGCTGGCGTCGCTCTCCGCCGGGAGCGCGGTCGGCGGTCTGGCCTACGGCGCCGTCTCGTGGCGCATGTCGAGTCGGCTGCGGCTGACGGCACTTGCCGTGGCGCTGGGGACGACCCTCTTGGTGGCGGGGGTGTCACCGAACCTGTACGTCATGGTGGCGGTGGTCGCCGCGGCCGGGCTGTTCGTCGCCCCCGCCCTCACCACCGCGTACCTGATCGCGGACGAGTCCGTCGGCCCGGTCAGCCGAACGCAGGCGGGCGCCTGGGTCAACACCGCGGTCAATGCCGGATCTTCGGCGGGCACGGCCGCGGTCGGCCTGCTGGTGGGCCGGGTGCCGCTCGCGGCGTGCTTCGCGCTCGCGGCCGCGCCGGTACTGCTCTGCGTGGCGTTCACGTGGGGACGCGCACGGCGGTGACGCCCTCGTTCCCCCGCTGCCGGACGCCAAGAGGCGGCTGCGCACCCCGGTCCGGGGTGCGCAGCCGCCTCGAGCGGACCGTTCAGCAGATCGCTGCGGGGAAGGTCACTTCAGACCGAACGCCCGGATGATCTCCTGGTCGACGCCGAGCCCCTTCCCGTCCTCGGTGTGCGCCTTGAGCGAGACGAAGCCGCCGGCCTTCCCGGGCGTCTTGAACCCGGCGGTCCAGTGGCCCTCGGAGGTCCTGTGCACCTCCGCGGCGACCCAGGTCCTGCCGTCGTCGTAACTCACCGACAGCGATGCCTTCTTCGCCTTCACCGAGCCCTCCAGCCACTCCTGCGTACCGGAGGACAGACCGATCTCGGTCCACCGGCCGGACGCGACGTCACCGGCCAGGTCGGTGTCGACCTTGTAGTCCAGCTGCAGCAGCGGGATGTCGGCCTGGAAGGGGCCGTTCTCGTCCAGGGCGCCCGAGACGAAGCTCCACTCGGTGTGCGTGCGGGTGGAGGTCTTCCACACGTCGCCGTCGCGGGTCGAGTCGAGGACGAAGCGGTACGGCAGCTTCTCGGACGCGAGGTCCCCGACGTACCCGGCCCGGCCGGCGAAGTTCCGGATCAGCGTGTCGCCCTGGTAGACGGCGGTGGTGGTGGTGTCGTACTCGTCCTCCGACATCGAGCCCGAGTGGCCCGCACCGGAGTCCGTCCACGGGGTGAGGTTGAACTGCATGTCGTTGTAGACGGTGCGGAACGGACCCCAGAAGCCGGTGCCCAGACGCGGCCGGCTGACCGGTGCGAACCAGTCGGCGTCGTAGGTGCGGCCGGCCGTGTAGTCGTCGTTGCCGCCGCGCATCTCGTGCGCGAAGCCGGTCTCCGTGGCGTTGAAGACCGAGTGCTCGTCGTACCAGAAGGAGTCGCCCGGAAGCGGGGTCACCCACTCGTCACGGGTGGCGGGGAACTTCTCGTACTCCAGGAAGCCGATGCCCGGCCCGTAGTCCGGGATGTCGTAGCGGTAGCCCCCGCCGAGCACGTCCTTGTGACCGTAGAAGGTGTTCTCCACCTTCGCCAGGTCGCGGGTCGTCGGGGCGAACGCGAGCGAGTGGTCCGGGATGTTGCCGTTGTGGCGGTCGACCAGGTCGTAGAGGTACCGGGCGAACCTGCGCTGGGTGAAGGAGAGCTTCTCGCCGCGCGCGGCCGCCTTGATGAGGTTCTCACCGGCCCCCTGCTGGACCGAGGCGACCGGAATGGTAGTCGTGGTGCCCCACTCGGTGTACTGCTCCATCGCCACACCACGGCCGTCGTTGACGACGAAGAGCGCCTTGGCGCCCGCGGCAAGCGCGTTGGCCAGCCGGTCGGCGGCGGCGACCGCGTCACTGCGGCGGACCACGACGGCCTTGCCCTTGACGTCCAGCCCCTGGTAGTCGGCAGCGGCACCGTTGCCCGCGAAGACACCGGTCAGCTTCTGGCTGCTGTTCTCCGCGACGGGCGAACCGCCCTGCACGGCCGCCGGCACATCACGGCCGTCGGCCGACAGGTCGATCTGCTTCTCGCCCTGGCGCCAGCGGGTCAGGAAGCTGAAGCTGCCCTGGGTGACCTTCTTCGTGGGGCTGGCCCACAGCTGGTCGTACGTCACCGGGACCTGGTACGCGTCGCGGAAGACCATCCCGTTGGCTGTGGTGCGGGCCATGTCGTAGCGCAGCTGCCGGGTCTCGGTCTCCTGCGGCGTCCGCACACTGATCTTGCGGGCCTTGGACGCGTCCAGGGTGACGGTGGTCGGCTTGTCGAGGACCGTCTCGGGCTCCGCGAGGAAGGCGACGGCCTTCGAGTCCGGGCGGTCACCGTCGACGTCGACGGAGGCCCAGGAGGTGTACGTGCCCGGGGGCAGCCGCAGCGTGGTGTCGCCGGAGACCGGGACGACGTTGAGACTGCCGAACGGGTCGTTCAGATCGCCGAGGACGACATAGCCGTCCATCGGCTCGCCCGCGCGGTCGCGGAGCTTGTACGTGAGGTCGTAGAGTTCCCGCTCCTTGCTCAGCGCGAAGCCGGTGTGCGCGACGGTCGCGCCGGACGCGTCCTTCGCGACGACCTGACCGGAGAACGTGGTGCCGGCCTCGGCCTTCGACGGGTCCAGCGACAGCACGGCGTCGGCGGTGGAACCGGCCGGGACGGTGAGCTTCGGCGTCGAGACCGTGTACGCGGGCGAGTCCGTGTCGGTGGCCAGGTCCAGGGTGACGTCCTGCGTACCGGTGTTGCGGTACGTGATCGTGCGCTCGGCGACCGGGTCGGACGCGCTGTGCGGCCAGTCGTACGAGGCGACCGCGACGGAGCCGGTGGCCTCGATCGTCGTGTCGACCGCCGCCTTCACGTCGACGCGGCCGGTGCCCTGCTGGTACGGCGTGTAGTCGGGCAGCTGCTTCGACGAGGACATCAGCGCGTCCTTGATGCGCTGACCGGACCAGTCGGGGTGACGCTGCTTCAGGATCGCCGCGGCGCCCGCGACGTGCGGGGTCGCCATCGACGTACCGGACATCTGCTGGTACATCCCGCTGATGCCGGGGACCGCCTGCGAGGCGGCTGCGTTGATGTCGACGCCGGGGGCGGACAGGTCGGGCTTCAGCCCGTTCGACCGGGTGAGCGGGCCCATGGAGGAGAAGTCCGCGCGGACGTCCTGCTTGTCGACGGCGGCGACGGTCAGCGCCTTGTCGGCCGAACCGGGCGAACCGATGGTGCCCTCGCCGTACGCGTTGCCCGCGGCGATCACGAACAGCGGGCCACCGTCCGCCGAGAGCGCGTCGACCGCCTGCGACATCGGGTCGGTGCCGTCGTCCGGGATGTCGGAACCGAGGCTCATCGAGACGACGTCGGCGCCTTCGGCCTTCGCCCACTCCATGGCGGCGATGATGCCCGAGTCCTCACCGGAGCCCTCGTTGCTGAGGACCTTGCCGATGATCAGGTCCGCGCCCGGGGCGACGCCCTTGTTGACGCCGTCCGAAGCGGCGCCGGAGCCCGCGATGGTGGAGGCGACGTGGGTACCGTGGCCGTGCTTGTCGAGGACTTCCTCGCCGGGAACGAAGCTCTTCGACTCGAGGATGCGGTCCTTGACGTCCGGGTGGGTCGGGTCGATGCCGGTGTCGAGCACGGCGACCTTGGTGCCCTTGCCGTCGTATCCCTCGGCCCACGCCTGCGGGGCGCCGATCTGCGGCACCGAGTCCTTGAGTGCCGCCTCGACGCGCCCGTCGAGCCACAGTTTGGCGATGCCGTCGTCGAGCGACCGGGCGTTGGACGGACGCGCGATGTCGTTCCAGAAGGTCCGGGCGGTGTCCTTGTCGGCCTTCAGCGCCGCACCGTGGATGCTGTCGAGCTCACGGACCGTCTTGGCTCCGCGCGGCACGGCGGGCAGCGAACGGGCCCGGCTCGCCGGGTAGGTGGCGATCAGCGGGATGCCACCGGTCTTCTTGTCGTCGTACCCCATCTTGGCAAGGGTCGAGACATTGAACAGCCGGCGGTCCAGCTTCCCGGAGGCGACGAGCGCGGTCGCCTCGTCGGGCAGGACGTAGACGTCGTCGCCGACCTGCTGCACATGCACACCGCCGGCCGCACCGTCGGGTCGGTCCACGGTGACGGTGTCCTGCTTGCCGGCACCGTCCTCGTAGTGGACGACATCGCCGGTGAGCAGCGTGATGTCGTACTGGTGGACTGAGGTCCGGGACGGTGCGGTGGCCCCGGGGGCGGCCTGCGCCGCCGAAGCGGTACCTGCTGCAGGCAGCAGGGCGCCACTCACAAGAGCGACCGAGGTCGCTATGAGCAGGGCCCTGCGTCCCGCGCGCACGGGTCTCGCCCGGCCGGAAGCGGAGGAGGGTGTGAATGTCATGGGGTTGATGTACCGGCAAATTCACACCCGCGTCTGCGCTCACCGCTGGCGGGATACCGCCGTGGCGGCATTCCGCCGTTTCGGGAGTTCCGGCGAACACCCCCAACTACGCCTCTTTTCAACTCGTTTCACCCGCGGGCGGGCAGCGGTTCGGCTCACCTGCCGGCGTCGCGCCACATTCCGGTGAGCCCGCACGGCCGGTCGCCGGACTCCTTGAGGCGAGCCTCGATCGCCGCACGCGTCACCGCGATCTCGCTCCCCGGGAACGAACTCGCGACATCACGGAACCCGTGGACGACGAGCAGCAGATGCGCTCACTCCGTCGACGGAGCAGACGCCGGAACCGTCCGGCCGTGCGGATCAGGCCACCGAGGAGATGTGTCCGGCAGGCGGCTGCCCGCCCTCGTGGTGGATCGGGGTGTGTGCGCCGGTGAGCGGGACGCCGCTGCCGCCGCGCCGGTCGGCGACGATCTCGGCGGCGATCGACAGCGCGGTCTCCTCGGGGGTGCGGGCGCCGAGGTCGAGGCCGATCGGCGAGTGCAGCCGGGCCAGTTCGAGCTCGGTGACGCCGGCCTCGCGGAGCCGTTCGTTGCGCTCCAGATGGGTGCGGCGCGATCCCATCGCCCCGACGTACGACACCGGCAGCTTCAGCGCCGTCTCCAGCAGCGGGATGTCGAACTTGACGTCGTGGGTCAGCACGCACACGGCCGTGCGCGCGTCCACGGCGGTCGACGCCAGATAGCGGTGCGGCCAGTCGACGACCACCTCGTCGGCGTCGGGGAAGCGGGCCTTCGTCGCGAAGACGGGCCGGGCGTCGCAGACGGTGACGTGGTAGCCGAGGAACTTGCCGGCCCGGACCAGGGCGGCGGCGAAGTCGATGGCCCCGAAGACGATCATCCGGGGCGGCGGGACGCTCGACTCGACGAGCAGCTGGAGCGGCCGGCCGCAGCGTGATCCCTCGGCGCCGATCGTGACCGGGCCGGTCCGGCCCGCGTCCAGCATCGCGCGGGCCTCGGCCGCCGCGGTGCGGTCCAGCTCCGGATGTCCGCCGAGCCCGCCCTCGTACGAACCACCGGGACGGACGAGGAGCGGGCGGCCGAGGAGTTCGGCCGGCCCGTCGGTGATCCGTACGACCGCCGCCGCCTCCCCCCGCACGGCGGCGGCGAGACCGGCGGCCAGCACCGGGCGTGCGGGGTCGTCCGCACGGACCGGTGTCACCAGGATGTCGATGATGCCGCCGCAGGTCAGCCCGACCGCGAAGGCGTCGTCGTCGCTGTAGCCGAACCGCTCCCGTACGGTGGTGCCGTCGTCGAGGGCCTGTTGGCACAGCTCGTACACGGCCCCCTCCACACACCCGCCGGAGACCGAACCGATCACCGTGCCGTCGCGGTCGACGGCGAGGGCGGCTCCCGGTGGCCGGGGCGCGCTCCCGCCGACCGCCACGACGGTCGCGACGGCGAATTCGCGTCCTTGCCCGACCCACCGGTGCAGCTCTTCGGCGATGTCCAGCATGACGTGACTCCTTCGGCGTGGTGTTCAGGGACGGGGGTCAGCTGACTCCCAGCCAGCTCTCGATCGGATGCAGTGCGAAGTAGATGACGAAGATGAAGGTAAGGCCCCACATGAAGCCACCGATCTCCCGGCCCCTGCCTTGAGCCGCCCTGATGGCCACATAGGAGAGAACACCGGCGGCGACGCCCGGCGTGATGCTGTACGTGAACGGCATCAGCACGACCGTGAGGAAGACCGGGACGGCGATCGCCCGGTCGCTCCAGTCGACGTGCTTGGCGTTCTGCATCATCATCGCGCCGATGACGACCAGAGCCGCGGAGGCGACCTGCGGCGGCACGATCGCGGTGAGCGGGGTGAAGAAGAGGCAGGCTGCGAAGAACAGGCCGGTGACCACGGAGGCGAGACCGGTGCGTGCGCCTTCGCCGACGCCGGTCGCCGACTCGACGAACACGGTCTGCCCGGAGCCGCCCGCGACACCGCCGATCGCACCGCCGGCGCCGTCGATGAACAGCGCCTTGGACAGGCCCGGCATCCGGCCCTTGCTGTCGGCGAGCCCGGCCTCCGTACCGACACCGATGATGGTGGCCATGGCGTCGAAGAAGCCGGCCAGCACCAGGGTGAAGACGATGAAGCCGACGGTCATCGCGCCGACGTCGCCCCAGCCGCCGAACTCGACCTTCCCGAAGAGGGAGAAGTCCGGGGCGGAGACGGCACCGCCGGTCAGCTCCGGCGGCGACATGTTCCACGCCTTGGCGTCGAGTCCGGCCACCATGTGGACGACGACCGCGATCACGGTGCCTGCGACGATGCCGATGAGGATCGCCCCGGGGACGGCGCGAGCCTGCAGCATGAAGATCGTCAGCAGGGTGACGCAGAAGACCAGGACGGGCCAGCCGGCGAGCTCGCCGTTGATGCCGAGCGTGACGGGCGGTCCCGACGGCGATCCCCTGCCGACGAAACCGGCCTTGTAGAGGCCGATCAGGGCGATGAAGAGCCCGATGCCGATGGTGATGCCGTGCTTCAGCGGGAGCGGGATCGCATTCATGATCAGCTCACGCAGACCGGTGACCACCAGGAGGCAGATCACCACGCCGTACATCACGCACATGCCCATGGCCTGCGGCCAGGTCATGGCGGGCGCGACCTGCGACGACAGGACGCCGGAGACACTGAGGCCGGCGGCGAGGGCCAGGGGCACCTTGCCGACGAAGCCCATCAGCAGGGTGGTCGCGGCCGCCGCGAGCGCGGTGGCGGTGATCAGCCCCGGCCGGCTGAGCAGATGTCCTTCGACGTCCTTGCCGCCGAGGATGAGCGGGTTGAGCAGCAGGATGTACGCCATGGCCATGAAGGTCGTGACGCCGCCGCGCACTTCTCGCGCGACGGTGGATCCTCGCTCGGATATGTGGAAGTACCGGTCGAGCCACGATCTGCCGGCGGGGATGCGCGAGCCGCGGCCCGCTTCCTCCGCGGTTGTCCTGGGCTCCACTGACTGCTGGGTCATGATGCCTGACTCCCAAGGTTCACAGGGGCACCCGCGATGGAGACTCTGCATGCGGGATTTGGGATGACTGCTTGGCTGCACGACCCGGGGGACGGCCCGGGACGAACTGTTCCTGCAGCGTGCGTGCGCGGTACTGCGCTTGTTTCGCGCACAGCGGTGCTGCGGGTGCTGCTCGGATTTCGGAAGACCGCGAGCGGTGCGGTGCTTCGGACCTCCGGGCGGTGCGCGCGGCGGAAGTGTGACGTTCCTCGCGCCCCGCCCGGAGAGTTCGGCGGGAGCCGCTCTCAGGTGCCGGTGAGGTGCTCGGGGCGCACCGGCGTCCTGTTCAGCTCCAGTCCCGTCGCGTTCCGGATCGCCGCGAGGACGGCCGGGGTGGACGACAGGGTCGGGGCCTCGCCGATGCCACGGAGCCCGTACGGGGCGTGGTCGTCGGCGAGTTCGAGCACATCGACCGGGATGGTCGGTGTGTCGAGGATGGTGGGGATCAGATAGTCCGTGAAGGACGGGTTGCGTACCTTCGCGGTCTTCGGGTCGACGATGATCTCCTCCATGACGGCGACACCCAGCCCCTGGGTGGTGCCGCCCTGGATCTGGCCGACGACGGACAGCGGGTTGAGCGCCTTGCCGACGTCCTGGGCGCAGGCCAGTTCGATGACCTTGACCAGACCGAGCTCGGTGTCGACCTCGACGACGGCGCGGTGCGCGGCGAAGGAGTACTGGACGTGGCCGTTGCCCTGTCCGGTGCGCAGGTCGAACGCCTCGGTGGGCCGGTGGCGCCACTCCAGCTCGATGTCGACCGCCTCGTCCTCCAGCACGTCCACCAGATCGGCCAGCACCTCGCCGCCGTCGGTGACGACCTTGCCGTCCTCGAGGAGCAGCTCGGCGGTGGCCCAGGCCGGGTGGTACGTACCGAACTTGCGGCGGCCGATCTCCAGGACCCTCTCGCGGACGGCCTCGCAGGAGTGCTTCACGGCGCCGCCGGTGACGTACGTCTGCCGGGAGGCGGAGGTGGATCCGGCCGAGCCGACCCGGGTGTCGGCCGGATGGATGGTGACCTGGGCGACGCCGAGCTCGGTGCGGGCGATCTGTGCGTGGACGGTGACGCCGCCCTGTCCGACCTCCGCCATCGCGGTGTGCACGGTGGCGACCGGTTCGCCGGCGATGACCTCCATGCGGACCCGGGCGGTGGAATAGTCGTCGAAGCCCTCGGAGAAGCCGACGTTCTTGAGGCCGACCGCGTAGCCGATGCCGCGTACGACACCTTCGCCGTGGGTGGTGTTGGACAGGCCGCCGGGCAGGGCGCGTACGTCGGCCTCCTCGCCGGCGACCTCCCACTGGCGCTCGGGCGGCAGCGGCCGGGCCTTGACCCGGCGCAGCAGCTCGGCGACCGGGGCGGGCGAGTCGACGACCTGCCCGGTCGGCAGGAGGCTGCCCTGCTCCATGGCGTTGAGCTGCCGGAACTCGACAGGATCCATGGCCAGTTCGGCGGCGAGCTTGTCCATCTGCGCCTCGTAGGCGAAGCACGCCTGCACCGCCCCGAAGCCGCGCATGGCGCCGCACGGCGGGTTGTTGGTGTAGAGCGCGATCGCTTCGATGTCGACGTCGTCGACGACGTACGGGCCGACACCCAGCGAGGAGGCGTTGCCGACGACGGCCGGTGAGGCGGAGGCGTAGGCGCCGCCGTCCAGCACGATGCGGCACTTCATGTGGGTGAGCTTGCCGTCGCGGGTGGCGCCGTGCTCGTACCAGAGCTTCGCGGGGTGGCGGTGGACGTGTCCGAAAAAGGACTCGAACCGGTTGTAGACCATCTTGACCGGTTTGTTCGTGCGAAGCGCCAGCAGGCAGGCGTGGATCTGCATCGACAGGTCCTCGCGGCCGCCGAAGGCGCCGCCGACGCCGGAGAGCGTCATCCGGACCTTGTCCTCGGGCAGGCCGAGGACGGGGGCGATCTGGCGCAGGTCGGAGTGGAGCCACTGGGTGGCGACGTACAGGTCGACGCCGCCGTCCTCGGCGGGGACCGCCAGGCCGGACTCGGGGCCGAGGAAGGCCTGGTCCTGCATGCCGAAGACGTACTCGCCGCTGACGATCACATCGGCGCGGGCCGCCGCCGCGTCCGCGTCGCCGCGGACGATGGGCTGGCGGTGGACGATGTTCGGGTGCGGGACGTGGCCGGCGTGGTGGTCGCGACGGCCCTCGTGGACGAGGGGCGCGTCGGGTGCGGTGGCGGAGGCCTCGTCCGTGACGACGGGCAGCTCCCGGTAGTCGATCCTGATCTTCGCGGCGGCGCGGCGGGCGGTCTCCGGGTGGTCGGCCGCGACGAGCGCCACCGGCTCGCCGTGGTGACGGACCTTGCCGTGGGCGAGGACGGGGGTGTCCTGGATCTCCAGTCCGTAGTTCTTCACCGAGGTCGGCAGGTCGTCGTAGGTGAGTACGGCGTGGACGCCGGGGGTGGCGAGCGCCTCGGAGATGTCGATCGAGACGATCTCGGCGTGCGCGACCGTGGAGCGCAGGGTGTGGCCCCAGAGCATGTCCTCGTGCCACATGTCCGAGGAGTACGCGAACTCGCCGGTGACCTTCAGGATGCCGTCGGGGCGGAGCGTGGACTCGCCGATGCCGCCCTTGGTGCGGGTGCCCTGGTTGATGTTCGTGGGGGAGCCGGTAACGCCCATCGTCAGACCGTTTCTTCCGCGCGGGCGGCCGCGAGGCGGACCGCGTCGAGGATCGTCTCGTAACCGGTGCAGCGGCACAGATTGCCGGAGAGCGCTTCGCGGATGTCCGCGTCGGACGGCTCCGGGTTGCGCTCCAGCAGTTCGTCTGCGGCGACCAGCAGGCCGGGGGTGCAGAAGCCGCACTGGACGGCTCCGGCATCGATGAACGCCTGCTGGATCGGGGAGAGTTCACCGGTGTCGCGGGACTGCTCGCCGCTCGGCTTCGCCTCCCAGCGGCGGGCCCGGTCGAGCTCGGTTCCGCAGGCGCCGGAGGCGCAGCCCCTGCCGGGGTGTGCCTCGGAGCGGTGGGCCGCGAAGTCGGCGAGGCCTTCCACGGTGACGACCTCGCGGCCCTCCACCTGGCCTGCGGCGACCAGGCAGGAACAGACCGGGACGCCGTCCAGACGGACTGTGCAGGAGCCGCATTCGCCCTGCTCGCAGGCGTTCTTGGAGCCGGGCAGACCCAGCCGCTCGCGCAGCACGTAGAGGAGGGACTCGCCCTCCCAGACGTCGTCGGCCTCGTGCTTGCGGCCGTTGACCGTGAAATTGACGCGCATGATCAGGCGGCTCCTTCGGTGCTGCGGCCGGTGCCGCGGTACGACTCCCAGGTCCAGCCGAGGGTCCGGCGGGCCATGATCCCCACTGCGTGCCTGCGGTAGCTCGCGGTGCCGCGCACATCGTCGATCGGGTTGCAGGCGCCCGCGGCGAGCGTGGCGAACTGCGCCGCGATGGACGGCGTGATGATCGTGCGGCTGTCCCAGAACCCGCCCTCCTCGAGCGCGGCGTTCAGGAATTCCTCGGCCTCCTTCGCCCGGACGGGTGTCGGTGCGGCGGAGCCGATGCCGGTACGGACCGTGCGGGTCTCGGGGTGCAGAGCGAGGCCGAAGGCGCAGACGGCGATGACCATGGCGTTGCGGGTGCCGACCTTGGAGTACTGCTGGGGTCCGTCGGCCTTCTTGATGTGCACGGCCCGGATCAGCTCGTCCGGTGCGAGGGCGTTGCGCTTGACGCCGGTGTAGAAGGCGTCGATCGGAATCATCCGGGTGCCGCGTACGGACACCGCCTCGACCTCGGCGCCTGCGGCGAGCAGCGCCGGGTGCGCGTCACCGGCGGGCGACGCGGTGCCCAGGTTGCCGCCGACGCCGCCGCGGTTGCGGATCTGCGGGGATGCGACGGTGTGCGAGGCGAGCGCGAGGCCGGGCAGCTCGGTCCGCAGGTGCTCCATGATGTGGCTGTACGGCACGGAGGCGCCGAGCCGCACGTTCTCCTGGCCCACCTCCCACTCGGACAGCTCACCGATGCGGTTCAGGTCCAGGAGGTACTCGGGCCGCCGGTGGTCGAAGTTGATCTCGACCATCACATCGGTGCCGCCCGCGATGGGCACAGCCGTCGGGTGCTCGGCCTTGGCGGCGAGCGCCTCCTCCCAGCTGGCGGGGCGAAGGAAGTCCATGAGTGGCTCTCTTCTTCTCAATCGGTCGTTCGCTGGGGCTGGGGACGGCCGGCCTCGGTGGGATGTTCATGTGCTGTTGACGCGGTGTGTGGCCCAGTACACAACCGCGACTCGACCCGGTGCAGTCACCGAAACCATGAAGGAGTTGGCTGGTCGCCTTCCGCGTCTTGTAGATTCGAACGAATGGCGGGGATCACTGACCTCACCGCAATACCCAGTTTTCACCCGCACCAACGAAAGAGATCGGCGGCGACGACATGCGGCTGCGCGCACTGCTGGAGACCGATGCGCTGGGCCTGCGGCTGCTCGGCGGCGAGGACGAGCTCGACCGGTCCGTCCGCGGTGTCATGACCACCGACCTGCGGGACCCGAGCCGCTATCTGACCGGCGGCGAACTGGTCCTGACCGGCCTGGCGTGGCGCCGCGACGCGGCGGACTCGGAGCCGTTCGTGCGGATCCTCACGGCCGCCGGGGTCGCCGGGCTGGCGGCGGGCGAGGCGGAGCTCGGTGACATCCCGGGTGATCTGATCGAGGCGTGCGAGCGCCACCGGATGCCGCTCTTCGCGGTCCATGAGACCGTCGCGTTCGCAACGATCACCGAGCATGTGGTGCGCCAGGTCTCGGGTGAGCGGGCCGGTGATCTGGCGGCGGTCGTCGACCGGCACCGCAGGCTGATGACCTCGGGCCCGGCCGGCGGCGGCCCCGAAGTGGTCCTCGATCTGCTCGGCTCCGACCTGGACCTGCGCGCCTGGGTGCTCTCCCCCACCGGCCGGCAGATCGCGGGCGCCGGTGCGCCGCTGCCCGGACCGGTCGGCGCGGCACTCGCGGGCCACCATCTGGCGGCGACCCGCACCGACCGCCGCGCTCCGTACCGGACCACGGTCGACGGCGTGACGTATTCACTGTTCCCGATCCGCAACACCGGGCGGGGTGCCGCCCCGGCCGCCCGCGATGTGCGCGAGTCGGTGCTCTCCGACTGGCTGCTCGCCGTGGAGGCCGACGCGAGCGACTGGCCGGCCGCCCGGCTGGATCTGCTCCAGGGCGTCACCCAGCTGATCGCGGTCGAGCGCGACCGGCGCGACGCGGCCCGTACGGTACGCCGCAGGCTGGCCCAGGAGATCCTGGAACTGGTCCAGGCGGGCGCCGCTCCCGCCGAGATCGCGGCCAGGCTGCGGGTCGCCGCGCCGGTCCTGCTCCCCGGACTGGGCACCGCCCCGCACTGGCAGGTCGTGGTGGCCCGGGTCGAATGGACCGCGGAGGGCGTCGCGGGCGGCCCGGTCGCCCAGGCACTGCTGGAGGAGATCCTGGTCGACCCGGCGGTCACCGGACCCGACTCCGCCGACCGGATCGCGGTCGCGCACACGGGCGACGAGGCCATCGCCCTCGTACCGCTTCCTGCCGTGTCCGTGCCGCCCTCGGACGGCACGGACACGGCGGACACAGACGCCGACGGCGGTGCGGCGGCAGTGGGCAAGGACGACGCGGCACTGCACGCCGACGCGCTCCTCACCGCCGTCCGCGAGCCGCTCTCGGCGGGCCTCGCCGACGACGGCCGCCTGACACTGGGTGTCAGCGCCGCCGTGCACTCCGCCGAGGGGCTCCGCGGCGCCCTGGAGGAGGCGCGGCACGCCCGCCGGGTCGCGGCCGCCCGGCCGGGCCGGGTCTGCGCGGCCGGCCACCACGAGCTGGCCTCGCACGTCCTGCTGCTGCCGTTCGTCCCCGACGATGTGCGCCGTGCGTTCACCGCACGGCTGCTCGACCCGCTGCGCGACTACGACCGGCGCCACCGAGCCGAGCTGATCCCGACGCTGGAAGCGTTCCTGGACTGCGACGGTTCGTGGACCCGCTGCGCGGCCCGGCTGCACCTGCACGTCAACACGTTGCGCTACCGGGTCGGGCGAATCGAGCAGTTGACGGGGCGTGACCTTTCGCGCCTGGAGGACAAGCTCGATTTCTTCCTGGCCCTGCGGATGAGCTGACCTCCCGGGCCGCTCCCCGATGCGGCCCGGTCCGGCAGAAGTCGCCACTACGGCCCACCCCCACGAGCGGAAGATTGTGAATTCATTCACCTGACCTCTTGGCCCGGCGTGCCATTCCGTGCTGAGATGCGCCCAGACTCAACAGCTCAATGGCGCGCTCGGGGAGGGCAATGTGGCGTATACCGCCATGTCTGGTTCCGGAACGACCGCAGATGACGATCCGCCGCTCCAGACAGCGGTATGGCGGCTGCGGTCACGCGCCTGCTGGACGGACGCCGCTGCCCTGCTCGAACGCGACGCCGGCACCGATCCGGCCGCGGCGCTCCAGCGGACGGCGCTGCTGACCGAACGGTGCCTGTACACCGGTCAGGGCTGGACCGACGCCGAGGACGCCCTGCGCACCGCCGAGGCACTCGCGCACGACGACGCCGAGCGCGGGGCCGCGGCCTGCGAGCGCGGTCATCTCGCGTATGCGTCGACCCTGCTCGGGGTACGGGACCGGGCCGACGAGGCCCGCGCCGCGCTGGGCCGGTCCGCGGCCCTGCTCTCCCCCGCCGCCCCGGGCCGCCCGCTGCTCGACTTCCGCCGGGGCCTGATCGCCCAGAACATCGCCGACTCGCCACAGGCCGCCCGGGCCGCGTACCGCAGGGCGCACGCCGGCGCGACGGCCCAGGGCGACGAGCTGCTGCTCTCCTCCACCTGGCGCCACCTCGCCCTGCTCTCGCTGCGCGAGGGCGAACTGGCCGAAGCCCGGCACGGGTTCGCCGAGTCGCTGCGGATAAGGGAGGAGCTGGGCTTTCTGGTGGGCACGGCCCCTGCCCTCATCGCCCTGGCGGACACCGAGACGGAACCGGAGGCGGCAGCGCGGCTGCGTGCCGAGGCGGGCCGCCTCTTCCGTCTTCTGGGTGGCGTTCCGACGTGGCTGGCCCCGCATCTGAACCCGCCCGCTCCGGAGACGGCCGGGGCCAACTGACCCCCGGACCCCCGCGGCGGGCCGGCCCACGGTCGGCCGCGGGGGCGCGGACCCGCCACGGGTCAGTCGTCGGCGCCGGTGAAGTGCTCGCGTACCAGTGACTGCACGACGGACAGGTCCTGGGCGATCAGCGCGTCGAGCAGCGCGGTGTGCTCCGCGGCGTCGGCGAGGAGGCCGGCCCGGTGGGTGACCCGGCTGTTTCCCTGGGGCCACTGGGAGCGGCGGTGCAGGTCGTCGGCGACCATCACCAGCTGCTGGTTGCCGGAGAGCGCGAGGACCGCCCGGTGGAAGGCCCGGTCGGACTCCGCGTAGCTCCCCCGGTCGCCCACCGCGGCGGCCGCGACCGTGGCCTCGGCCAGCGGCCGCAGGGCGGCCCACCGGGCCTGCTCCACGGTGCGGGCCAGCCGCAGCATGACGGGGACCTCGATCAGGGCCCGCACCTCGGCCAGCTCGGCCAGCTCGCGCGGGCCGTGCTCGGCGACCCGGAAGCCCCGGTTCGGTACGACCTCGACGGCCCCCTCGACGGCCAGCTGCTGCATCGCCTCACGGACCGGGGTCGCCGAGACGCCGAAGCGGGCGCCGAGCGCCGGGGCCGAGTAGACCTGCCCGGGCAGCAGCTCGCCGTCGACGAGGGCGGCGCGCAGGGCGTCCAGGATCTGGCCACGCACGGAGTGCCGCTGCACCACGACGCGGGGGGCGGGTGGTTCGCTGTGGGTGTGCTCGCCGCGGACCGCATGGCCGTGCGCCTGCCCCGGCACCCGGGAGGACGGTTCGGCCGATCGGGTGGACGCGGACATGGCCGACGGGTACGACGGCCGCACCTGCTCGCCCGCTCTCCCCTGCTCCACTCCGACCTCCTCGGCCTGCCGCGGGCCCGGCTCTCCTGTGCCATGCCTCCTGTGCACGATAGGCCGAAGGGGCCGCAGTTCAAACATCGATCTCTTCGGGTAAGGTAAGGCTAACCTGCAAACGATCGCGATTCGGTGGTCCCTGCATGACCCTCCCCACCCTGCTTCCCGGCACCACCGCGTCCGCCGTGACGGACGCGTACACACGTCTGGCCGAGGTCTTCCCCGGGCTGCGTGCCGAGGTGCTCGGGGACGGCGACCCGGCGCCGTCCGGCGCCGGCTGGGTGGGGGCGGACGAGCTCGCGGCAGGCGGCGCCGCACTGGACACCTTCCTCGCCTGGGACAACGCGCAGGTGCTGCGGGACTACGGGCAGCAGGCCCGGCCCGATGTGGTCGCCAGCTTTGGACTGCACCGCTACGCCTGGCCGGCGTGCCTGCTGGTGACGGTGCCGTGGTTCCTGCACCGGCGGGTGCCGCGGATCCCCGTCGAGGACGTGGCGTTCCAGCGCACCCTGGGGCATCTGGCCGTACGGGTAAGGGAGTTCGCCTGCCTGCCGGACGATCCGGCGGCCGCGCTGCCGGGGGCCGCAGTGGTGGCCGACGAGGCCGCACTGCGGGCCGAGGTGCTGGCGGCGGCGGCCGAACACCTCGGCCCGGTGCTCGACGGCTTCGGCCCCCGGATGCGCCGCGGCAAGCGGGCGCTGTGGGGCATGGCGACGGACGAGATCGTCGAGGGCCTCTGGTACATCGCGCATCTGCTCGGCGAGGAGCAGCGGGCGATGACCGAACTGGAGGCGCTGCTGCCGGGCACCACGAAGCCGTATGTCGGCACGGCGGGCTTCCGCGAGCTGACCGGGCCGAACGGCGAGTCGCTGCCCACCCGCGACCGGGCGAGCTGCTGCCTCTTCTACACGGTGCGGCCCGAGGACACCTGCGTCACCTGCCCGCGCACCTGCGACACCGAGCGGGTGCGGAAGCTGACGCCCACCGCCTGACCCGCGCCACCGGTCCACACCCCCCGCAGGGATGGTGCGACTCGAACGCAACTCACCTGCCACGTACGGTAGTTCGAGGAGAACTCGCTCTTCCGTAGGCACCGCCACCCCAATGGCGTTCTCTTGCACCGAAACCCCCTGAGCCCGATGGGATTTCCGCCACTATGGCGCCCGAAACCCCTAACGCGATGCAAGGGACCGCGCATGAGACTGACCGACATATCGCTGAACTGGCTCCTTCCGAGCGTCGTACTGCTCGTGGGGGTCATGGCGGCGGTGGCGATGGTCGCGCGCGGCAAGCGCGCCGCTGAGTCGTCCGCGGCCGACGACAACTGGGAACGCAGCGAGGAGCGGCGCAGGCGCAAGGAAGCGCTCTACGCCACCGCCTCGTACGTGCTGCTGTTCTGCTGCGCGGCGGTCGCCGCCGCGCTCTCCTTCCACGGACTGGTCGGCTTCGGCCGGCAGAATCTCAGCCTCTCCGGGGGGTGGGAGTACCTCGTCCCGTTCGGCCTGGACGGGGCGGCGATGTTCTGCTCCGTGCTGGCCGTGCGCGAGGCCAGCCACGGTGACGCCGCGCTCGGCTCGCGACTGCTGGTGTGGACGTTCGCCGGAGCGGCCGCCTGGTTCAACTGGGTGCACGCTCCGCGCGGCATGGACCACGCGGGCGCCCCGCACTTCTTCGCGGGGATGTCGCTCTCGGCGGCGGTCCTCTTCGACCGGGCGCTGAAGCAGACCCGCCGGGCCGCGCTGCGCGAACAGGGGCTGGTGCCCCGTCCGTTGCCGCAGATCCGGATCGTGCGGTGGCTGCGTGCACCCCGGGAGACCTTCGGCGCCTGGTCGTTGATGCTGCTGGAAGGCGTGCGCACGCTGGACGAGGCGGTCGACGAGGTACGCGAGGACCGGCGGGAGAAGGAGCAGAACCGTCTCCGCAGGAAGGACCAGGAGAAGCTGGACAGGGCCCACATCAAGGCACTGAACCGGCAGAACCGGGCCTGGGGCCGGGTCGGCCGGGGCGGCGCCCAGGTCGACGCACCGGCCATCGCCCCGGCGACGGGCTCGGCGCAGTCCGTCGTGGAGCCCGTCATAGCGGAGCCGGGACAGCTGCCGCTGCGCCCCCGGCCCTCTCTGCAAGCCGTGAACGGCACGAGTACGACGGGCTCCCCGGACCGAAGCACCCATGATCCGAGGACCGCCGATCTCACCGCCGAGGACGACACCCAGGCACTGCCCCGGCTCGACTCGCTGGAGCAGAAACTCAAGGACCTGGAGCAGCAGTTCGGCTGACCGAGGGCCCGGTCTGCGGGACGCCGCCCTGCGGAACCCCGTTCCGCAGGGACCCGCCGGTCCACACCCGTACAGCACGAGGCGGAAGGCTCTGTCCGGCTTCCGGAGCCGTCGGACTCCCTGATGTCGTCAGGGCCTTCCGCCGTCCAGCTCGAACCAGACCACCTTGCCCAGTGCGTGGGACTTGACCCCCCACGCGTCCGCGAGGCTCTGCACCAGGACCAGCCCCCTGCCGTGTGTACCGTCGTCGGCGTTCGGTACACACACCATGGGCAGTCCGGACACGAAGTCCCGCACCTCCACCCGCAGGGTCGTCGGCGCCACCGTCACCGTGACGACCGCGCCGTGCCGCGTGTGGATGAGCGCGTTCGTCAGCAGCTCACTCAGCAGGAGCTCCGCCACTTCGGCCGACTCGTCCCGCCATCGGTATCGCAGGAATTCCCGCAGCGCGCAGCGCACTTCGGAAATGTCCGCCAGATCGGTGTGAGCCAGTCTGCGGTGCATTCGAGTCAGCTGTCGACGCTCCATCGTTTCCCCCGCATACACAGTGAATCACCCCCTTCTCGTCGAACACCTTCCCGGGATGCATGCCCCGCACGCGGGCCGTCACGCGTGTCGACTCATCAATAAGCCCATACGGGGACGAGTACGTCCCTCCCCCTCGGAAACGTGGCGGAAACATTTCGCCCACCCGGTTAACTTCCAAAAAATTCACACGAGTTGACGTTGACGAGGTCATGTCTACGCGCGTCATCATGGTGGACATGCGAATCCCCCCACGGATCACCACCCTCGGCGGCGTCGCCGCCCTCCTGTCCGTCCTCCTCGCCGGCGGCGCGATCACGACGTCCGCCACCGCGGCCACCACATCGGTCGGCAGCATCTGCTACTCCGACCTGCCGCCCCAGGCGTACGACACGCTCGATCTCATCGAGGCGGGCGGCCCCTTCCCGTACTCACAGGACGGCGTTGTCTTCCAGAACCGTGAAGGCGTGCTGCCCAGCCGGAGCACCGGCTACTACCACGAGTACACGGTCATCACCCCGGGCGCGCCGACCCGCGGTGCGCGGCGGATCGTCACGGGTGAAGAGGTCGAGGAGGACTACTACACCGCCGACCACTACGTGACGTTCGACCTCATCGACCACGGCTGTTGAGTCCGGTCCCGCACCACCCCCGATCCGATCCGCGCCGTAGCCCCCACCTGCGGCGCGGATCACCGGACCGACAACGGAGCGAGACCTTGTACGCTGCGCCCATGACCGTGACGTACGTGATCGAAGGCGCCGAAATCACCGGCCTGGAACGGTTCTGGCAGGTGATCGGCGAGGCCGTCAACGGTCCCGGCGGCTACTTCGGCAGCAATCTCGACGCCTTCGCGGACTGTCTGAGCGGCGGCATGGGCACGCCGGACGACGGCGACTTCGTCATCGAGTGGCGCGACCACGCTCTCTCCGCGCGCGCCCTGGGGCACGAGGAGACGGCACGTCGTCTGCGCGCCGCCCTCCCGCGCGTCCACCCCACCAACCGTGCCCGCCTCGAGGCCGACCTGACCGAGGCCGAGGCCGGCCGGGGACCCACACTCTTCGACCACCTGGTGGAGATCATCACGGAGCGGACGACCCCGGGCACGCTGCGGCTGAGCTGATCCCTCCGGCCACGGGTGCCCCGTGCGTCGAATGGGAAGTGGTGCCATGGACCACCCGTAGGCGCCGACCCCGAGGAGCCGTGATGCACGACGACCGCACACTGGTGGAGGGCCGTCTCGAACGGGCGCTCCAGCAGTTCATCCGCCCTGCCCAGTACGGAGCCCGCACCCCCCTCACCCTCTCGGTGTGGCACGCACCGGGTGAACCGGTTCCGGTGGCGGAGGCGCTGAAGGCGGCGTACGAACCGTTCGGGACCGGCACCGAGTGGGGCAGCCCCTGGTCGACGAGCTGGTTCCGGCTGGAGGGAACGGTGCCCGGCGAGTGGACGGGCCGACGGGTCGAGGTGGTCGTGGATCCCGGTTTCTCCGGTCAGGGACCCGGCTTCCAGGCCGAGGGGATGCTGTACGACTCCGGGGGCGTGCCCCTCAAGGGCATCCATCCGCGCAACCGTCATCTGACCGTCGCGGACCCGGCTGCGGGCGGTGAGGAGGTCACCCTGCTGCTGGAGGCGGCGGCCAACCCGGCCGTGCTGGAGCACGGCTTCGAGCCGACGCCGCTCGGAGACATCCTGACGGCGGGCGACCGGCCGCTCTACCGGTTCGCCTCCGCCGATCTCGCGGTGCTGAACGAGGAGGTCTGGCATCTCGTCCTGGACATCGAGGTGCTCTCCGAGCTGATGCACGAACTGCCCGCCGACCGTTCGCGGCGCCACGAGATCCTGCGGGCGCTGGAGCGGATGCTCGACGCGCTGGATCTGCACGATGTGGCGGGTACGGCGGCGGCGGGCCGGGCCGAGCTGGCCGAGGCACTGTCCCGCCCGGCGTCGGCGAGTGCGCACCGGATCTCGGCGGCCGGTCACGCCCATATCGATTCGGCGTGGCTGTGGCCGCTGCGCGAGACGGTACGCAAGGCGTCGCGCACGTTCGCCAATGTCACCGCACTCGCCCAGGACTATCCGGAGCTGGTCTTCGCCTGTTCGCAGGCCCAGCAGTACGCCTGGGTGCGTGACCACCAGCCGCACATCTGGGAGCGGATCCAGCAGGCCGTGACGGACGGACAGTGGGCGCCGGTCGGCTCGATGTGGGTGGAATCCGATGCCAACATGCCGGGCGGCGAGGCACTGGCGCGGCAGATCGTGCACGGAAAGCGTTTCTTCGAGGAGGAGTTGGGGGTGGAGACGGAGGAGATCTGGCTTCCGGACTCCTTCGGATACACGGCGGCTTTCCCGCAGCTGGCACGGCTGGCGGGAGTGAAGTGGTTCCTGACGCAGAAGCTGTCCTGGAACCAGTCCAACAAGATGCCGCACCACACCTTCTGGTGGGAGGGCATCGACGGGACCAGGGTCTTCACCCATTTCCCGCCCGTCGACACGTACAACGCGCAGTTCCATGCCCGTGAACTCGCCCATGCGGAGAAGAACTTCGCCGACAAGGGGCGGGCGACCCGCTCCCTGGTGCCATTCGGCTGGGGTGACGGCGGGGGCGGCCCGACCCGCGAGATGCTGGAGAAGGCGCGCCGGCTCCGAGACCTGGAGGGTTCGCCGCGGGTCGAGATCGAGAAGCCGTCGGCGTTCTTCGCGGCGGCCGAGGAGGAGTACGGGGAGCAGGCGCCGGTCTGGTCCGGTGAGCTGTATCTGGAGCTGCACCGGGCGACGTACACCACCCAGGCTAAGACGAAGCAGGGCAACCGGCGCAGCGAACACCTCTTGCGCGAGGCCGAGTTGTGGGCCACGGCAGCGGCGCTCCGGGCGCCCGGATACCGGTATCCGTACGAGACGCTGGACCGGGTGTGGAAGACGGTCCTGCTCCATCAGTTCCATGACATCCTGCCGGGCTCGTCGATCGCCTGGGTGCACCGCGAGGCGCGCGACACCTACGAGCAGGTGCGGGCGGAGCTGGCGGACCTGGTGGCTGACGCGGTGACGGCGCTGGGCGCTGCGGAGGGGCTCGTCACGCTCAACTCCTCGCCGTACGACCGCAGTCAGGTGGTCGAGCTGGACGCGGAGGCAAGCGCAGTGCTGCCGTCCGGTGCCCAGGTGCAGCCGCTGGACGACCGGCGGACGGCGGTGCTCGCCCGCTCTCCGGGGCTGGGTGCGGGGCTGCTCGACGGGTCCGCCGTGCCGGAGCGGGAGGCGGTGGCGAGCCGCACGGCGGACGGCGGATTCGTCCTCGACAACGGGCTGCTGCGGGTCACCGTCGACCGCGACGGGCTGATCGCGGCCGTCCGCGATCTCGACGCGCACCGCGAGGTCCTCGCCCCGGGCCACCGGGCCAACCTCCTGCAGCTGCACCCGGATCACCCCAATCACTGGGACGCCTGGGACATCGACCGGCACTACCGCCGCTCCCGCACCGACCTGACCGACGCCGACTCCGTCGACCTGGTCGAGGAAGGGCCCTTGCGGACGGCCGTGCGTGTGGTGCGGTCGTTCGGGAAGTCCCGCATCGTGCAGGAGATCCGGCTGGCCGCGTGCAGCCGACAGGTCGACATCGACACCGAAGTGGACTGGCAGGAGTCGGAGAAGGTGCTCAAGGCGGCGTTCCCGCTCGATGTGCACGCCGAACGGTCCACAGCCGAGATCCAGTTCGGCCACATCCACCGCCCCACGCACGACAATACCGGCTGGGACGCAGCTCGCTTCGAGATCTGCGCGCACCGGTGGCTGCGGGTCGCCGAGCCGGGGTACGGGATCGCAGTGCTCAACGACTCGACGTACGGCCACGACGTGACCAGGACCCCGCACGCGTCAGGTCTCGGCACGACCGTGCGTCTGACGCTGCTGCGCGCGCCGCACAGCCCGGACCCGGAGACCGACCTCGGCACACACCGGTTCCGGTACGCGCTGGCGCCGGGCGCGGAGATCACGGACGCGGTGCGCGAAGGGCTCGCGCTCAATCTGCCGCTGCGGGCCGCAGTGGCACCGGTGGTGCCGTCGCTGGTCACCACCGGGCATCCGGCGGTGACGGTGGAGTCGGTGAAGCTCGCCGAGGACCGCAGCGGCGATGTGGTCGTCCGGCTGTACGAGTCGGCGGGCGGCCGGGCCGAGGCCACGCTCCGGGTCGGATTCCCCGTCGTGCGGGCGCAGGTCACCGACCTGCTGGAGCGGCCGTTGCACGAGGCACCGGCCGATGAGCACGGTCTCGCACTGGCGCTGCGGCCGTTCCAGATCCTGACGGTGCGGCTGACCCCGGCGTAATGGGGCCGCCCCGCCCCGGGCCGGTGCGGTCGGGGGCGGGGCGGCGGTAGTCCCCGAGGGCACCGAGGTGCTCTCTTGAAAATCACCTGCAGTGATACGCGTGTGCGCGGTTCATACGGTCTGTTCGCGCGCAGCGATGGTGATGTCCATGCCGAGGCAGTTGGTGAAGTGATCGGGGCCGAGATCGCGGTAGGGCACGAGGTCGTGGAGGACGTGCCAGGCGACGACGAGGATTGAGCCCCGAGACGACCGATGCGGGTCGAGATGATCTCGTTCCGCATCAGAGGGCGGAAAGCGAGCTTCTGTCTGCTTGGTCCTTGGGCGTGGGGTAGGCGTGCAGGTCAGAGCGCATTTGTTGAGGGTTGCGGGCTGCCGGACTCAAGGTGTCGGCCAGCAGGCAGGCTCGCCGGCAGCCACCTGATGCGAGAGTCGCGCTCCCGGCGCAGTCGTCGAACTCCCCGTAGGGTACGGTCCCATGTCCTTCGCCGCGCGGCTGACCGCGTACAGCGCCGTCTCCACTTCTCTGGCTCTACTCAGCGATCGCGCGCTGGCGAAAGTCCTGGATGCGGCCGCGCCGATCGGATCCGGGATCGGCGGGAAGTCGGCGCTGTTGGAGGTCGCCGGGATGCCCGTGTTCGTCAAGCGGGTGCCGCTGACCGACCTGGAACGGTGGCCGGAGAACGTCCGGTCCACGGCGAACCTGTTCGAGCTGCCGTTGTTCTGCCACTACGGCATCGGCGGGCCGGGCTTCGGAGCGTGGCGGGAGCTGGCCGCGCACGCCATGACCACAAGCTGGGTGCTCGCGGGCGACTACGAGGGTTTCCCGCTGATGTACCACTGGCGGGTGGTGCCGGATTCGACGCCGCTGCCCGAGGAGCTGTCCGACATCGAGGGCACGGTCGCCTTTTGGGGCGGCGGATCGCAGGTGCGCCGGCGCATCGAGGAGCTGCGGGACTCCTCGGCGAGCATCGCGCTGTTCCTGGAGTACATCCCACAGAACGTGCATCAGTGGCTTGGCGAGCAGATAAACGCCCGTGGAGAGGCCGCCGATCGGGCGTGCGCGATGGTGGAGCGGAACCTGGAGGCAGGGATCTCCTTCATGAACGCCCGCGGCCTGCTGCACTTTGACGCCCATTTCCAGAACATCCTCACCGATGGCGAGCGCCTGTATTTCGCGGACTACGGGCTGGCCATCTCCTCCCGGTTCGAGCTGTCGAAGGACGAATCCGCCTTCTTCGAACGGCACCAGAACTACGACCGCTGCTACACGGCCATGTACACGTCGCAATGGCTGGTCACCGCACTTTTCGGGTCCGGGCGGGAAGATCGCGAGGCCCGGCTGTGCGCGTACGCCCAGGGCGAGGTCCCTACCGGAGCCCCCGCGACGGCCGCGGCGATCCTCGCCCGCGACGCGCCGGCCGCGGTCGTGATGACGGACTTCTTCCGCAGACTCCAGCACGAGAGCAGGCAGGCGCCGTACCCGATAGAGCTTTGAGGGGGCGGGGAGCGGACTCGGGCGAGGCACCACGCTGCAGATCACTGATCAGGAGTCGGCGAGAGTGGTGTCAACTCCCGCGTAGGTCGCCCACAGCAGGCAGCACGCGTTACTACCGCCACCGACGTTGTCGAGCTGGAAGAAGTATTCCGACTCCTGAGGCAGGCCGTTGTATGCGCCCCGGCTCGCGTAGGCCGAACCGTTCCGGATCTCCCACCCGATGCAGCCCCCACGAAGGCCTGTCCACATCGGGCAAGACGCGGAAGCTATCGAACGGTTGATCTTGTGGCCAATGCAACCAATCAGCCGCTCCGTACCCGCCGCACGCCCTCGAACAGCTCCACACGACGAAGCGCCGTCCGCCGCGTTCGACCATGCAGCCCGCAGTTACGACCGTCTGGCAGCAGCGAACCCGGGCTGACACGCCCACCCTGGACGCTCTGCCCACAGCCTCCGGCGCGAAGGCCGCTGTCGGAAGACAAGACCACCGCGGACGGCGGCTATGCGGGCACGGGGCTCGTGATGCCGCATCGACGACGGAAGGGCGAGGAACCTTCCGGATGGAAGCAAGAACACAACAAGTCCCACAAGCAAGTCCGGGCCCGCAACGAGCATGCCGTCGCCCGGATGAAGACCTGGAAGATCCTCCGCGACTGCCGCCTCAAGGGCGAGGGCGTACACCAGGCCATGCTCGCCGTTGCCCGCCTTCACAATCTGGTCCTCACCGGATGAGCCCGGGGCTGCTTGCGAGGAGATCCCCGCTGCAGCCTATGCAGGACGCAGTCACTCGTAGATCCTTGGTCACCGTGACCGACACAACGAGCGAAACCCCCTGGGCCGGAGCGATCAGTGCCATCACCCTGTTCACAGAGGATCTGGAGGCAACGAAGGAGTTCTACCGTGACATGTTCCGCCTTCCGGTGACCTTCGAGAACGACAACTCGGCCGTTTTCAGCTTCGGGAACACCGTCATCAACCTGCTGCAGTCCACCGCAGCGCACGAGTTGATCGGTCCCGCGCGCGTCGCTGCTCCGGACGCCGGCTCCCGAATGCAGCTCACCCTCCCCGTGGACGACGTGGACGCGACGTGCAAGGACCTGACCGCCCGCGGCGTTACGCTGCTGAATGGCCCGATGGACCGGCCCTGGGGGATACGGACTGCCAGCTTCCGTGACCCAGGCGGTCACATCTGGGAGATCGCGCAATGACCGCGACCACGTCCGCGCGAGCGGACACCGAGATTCGGGCTCTTCTGACCTGCTTGGATGCCCAGCGTCGTCACGTCCTCGGCATACTCGACGAGCTCGGCACGGAGGCACTGCAGCGTCCCATGCTGCCCTCCGGATGGACCTGCCTGGGACTCGTCCAACACCTCACGCTCGACGTCGAGCGGTTCTGGTTCCGCGCTGTCATCACCGGCGATCCGGCCGTAATCGAAAGCCTCGACGACATCGACGACGCCTGGCAGGTGGCTCCCGACGTCCCGCACACCAAGGTCCTCGAGCGGTATCGCAGAGAGGCGGACCTCGCCGACACCGCCGTCGCCGCCCTGGCCGCGGACACCCCTCTGGCCTGGTGGCCGCATCACCTCTTCGGCGAACCGCACCTGCACACCGTTCGGGATGTCCTGCTGCACGTCATCACCGAGACCGCGTGCCACGCCGGACACCTGGACACTGCACGAGAACTCATCGACGGACGACGGTGGATGGTCCTGACCTAAGACCGATTGCCGTCCTCGGACAGGAAGGGCCACGTACGGGACAACCCTTGAGGGCCGTCCCGTCACCCCTGGTGGATCAGCGCGCGGCGTCGGATGTGGTGCATCGCAAGGTGGAGGAGCGTCCTCACCCTGGGCGTATTCGGGCGTCCGGCAACGCGGCCAGGTGCCGCAGCTGTCGTCGTGCGCCCGCCAGGGATGACAGGACAGCCCTCAGGGCCGGGGCACGTTCCGCAGGTTGGAGCGGGCCATCTGAAGCATTCGGCCCACGCCGCCGTCCAGCACGATCTTGCTGGCGGAGAGCGCGAACCCGGTCACCATGTCCGCGCTGATCTTCGGAGGGATGGAGAGCGCATTCGGGTCGGTGACGACATCGACCAGGGCCGGGCCCTTGTGCTTGAAGGCGTCCTTGAGGGCGCCTTCGAGCTGCTTGGGCTTCTCGACCCGCACGCCGTACGCTCCGGAGGCCCGCGCGACCGCGGCGAAGTCCGGGTTCTTGTTGGTCGTACCGAACGAGGGCAGACCGGCGACCAGCATCTCCAACTCCACCATGGAGAGCGATGAGTTGTTGAAGAGGACCACCTTCACCGGCAGGTCGTACTGGACGAGGGTGAGGAAGTCGCCCATCAGCATGGTGAATCCGCCGTCGCCGGACATCGACACGACCTGCCGGTTCCGGTCGACGAACTGGGCACCGATGGCCTGCGGCAGTGCGTTGGCCATCGAGCCGTGGCTGAACGAACCGATCACCCGCCGCTTCCCGTTGGGCGACAGGTAGCGGGCCGCCCACACATTGCACATCCCGGTGTCGACGGTGAACACTGCGTCGTCGTCCGCGAGTTCGTCCAGCACCGAGGCGACGTACTCCGGATGGATCGGGACGTGCTTCTCGACCTTGCGGGTGTACGCCTTGACCACGCCCTCCAGCGCGTCGGCGTGCTTCTTCAGCATCCGGTCGAGGAACTTGCGGTCGGTCTTGAGCTTCACCTGCGGCGTCAGACAGCGCAGCGTCTCACGGACGTCACCCCAGATCGCCAGATCCAGCTTGGAGCGGCGGCCGAGGTTCTCGGGCCGCACATCGACCTGCACGATCTTCACATCGGTGGGCAGAAAGGCGTTGTACGGGAAGTCGGTGCCGAGCAGGATCAGCAGATCGCACTCGTTGGTCGCCTCGTACGCGGCGCCGTAGCCGAGCAGTCCGCTCATGCCGACGTCGTACGGGTTGTCGTACTGGATCCACTCCTTGCCGCGCAGCGCGTGCCCGACCGGGGCCTTCACCCGCTCGGCGAACTCCATGACCTCGGCGTGGGCGCCCGCGGTGCCGCTGCCGCAGAAGAGTGTCACGCGCTTCGCGTCGTCGACCATCCGGCGGAGCTTCTCGATGTCCTCGTCACCCGGCCGGACCGTCGGCCGCGCGGTGACAAGGGCGTGCTCGATCGACTTCTCCGGTGCCGGCTGGGAGGCGATGTCACCGGGCATCGAGACGACGCTGACCCCGCCTCGGCCGATCGCGTGCTGGATCGCCGTCTGGAGCAGCCGCGGCATCTGCTGCGGGTTGGAAATCATCTCGTTGTAGTGGCTGCACTCCTGGAAGAGCAGCTCCGGATGGGTCTCCTGGAAGTAGCCGAGACCGATCTCGCTCGAAGGGATGTGCGAGGCAAGGGCGAGGACCGGGGCCATCGAGCGGTGGGCGTCGTAGAGGCCGTTGATGAGGTGCAGATTGCCGGGACCGCAAGAACCCGCGCAGGCGGCCAGGGTCCCGGTGATCTGGGCCTCGGCGCCGGCGGCGAAGGCGGCGGTCTCCTCGTGTCTGACCTGGATCCAGTCGATCGCGGCATTGCGGCGGACGGCGTCGACGACCGGGTTGAGGCTGTCGCCGACGACGCCGTACAGCCGTTTGACGCCCGCCCGGACGAGAATGTCGACGAACTGTTCCGACACGTTCTGCTTGGCCATGGGTGCGTGTCCTCTCCGCGCCGGCAGTGCGCTAGAAGTCCATCAACCCATGGCACGCAGGGTTACGCCTCCCAGACGCCCACGCTCGTACGGTCGTCGGCGTACCCCTTCACCCGGAGCTGGGTGTCCGCGAGGAAGGCCGCCAGGCCGGGTGGCTCCCGGGGCGTCCAGCGTTCGGCGAGCTCGTCGGCGAGGGCGGGCTCGCCGCGCAACGGCTCCGCCAGACCGGTGCTGCACAGCAGGAGCGTGTCCCCCGGGCGGGCCACCGAGGCCCGGAACCGGAACGGCTCCGGGGGAGGCGGGGGCGGCTGCTCGACGTACGGGGACGGGGGCGTGGTGATCCCCAGGTCCATGGTGAACCGGTCGCCGTCGGGCCCGCGCTCCGGGGACGCGGACCCGAAGCCGACGACGGGTTCCCCGGTGAGGGACCCGGGTGCCGGAACCTCCGGTTCTAGGTCCCGCCAGACGCCGTCGCGCAGCCGGAAGAGCCCGCCGCCGCCCACCCCGAAGAAGACCCGGGTGCGGCAGTCGGGGTCGGCCGACAGCAGCAGGCAGCGCAGGCCCGCGGTGTACTCGTGCGGTTCGAGCCCCAGCTCGGCGGCGCGGGCGCGGAGCTTGCCGTAGCCACGGTCGGTGAGGCGGTGCAGTCCGGACTTGAGGTCGCCCCTGCGGCCTGCTCTTATGTCCTCGGCGAGCCGGGGGTGACTGCGGCCGACGGCTCCGCCGATCCAGCGGCAGGCATCGGCGGCTGCGCGATGGGCGCCCTCGGTGGCGCGGGCGCCGCTGGCGACAGCGACGAGCACGAGGGCGTTCTCGGCGGCGCCGAAGCGGACGGTGAGCAGGGCGTCGCGCCGGGGCTCACCCCGGAACCGCGCGGAGTCCCCGCGCACGGAGGCGGCCCGCAGGGTGTACGTGCCGTACCTGGCCCCGTCGAGCACGGTGTCCGCGACGAGCCCGTCGAGCTCCTGAGGGACGGTGGCGGGCAGTGTGGTGGGCTCGGCGTCGTAGGTGGGCGGCCGGTCCCCCACATAGGTGAGTCCGGGGCGGCGGGACGCGCGGACCGGAGCGGGCCGGGGCGGTGCCGGGTCGGGGCCGGCCGGGCGGGCCTCGGGAACGGGTGCGGGCACCGCCGGCGGCACGGAGCCCTCCGGGACGTCGCTCTTCTCGGCAACCGGCCACCTGGGCAACGGCGGCGGCTCGACAGCGGGAGGGAGCTCGACAGTGAAAGGCGGCTCGGTTGCGGGCGGCGGCTCGGTTGCGGCCGGCGGCTGGACCGAGCGCGGCGCATCGGCGGGCGGTCGCGCGGGCGCGGGCACCCGGGGCGCGGGGAAGGTGCGTGGCTGTGGGACACCGTGAGGCGGCTCCCAGGGGGCGCGCGCGGACTCCACCGGCGGCTCCCGTCGTGCAGGCGCCGGTACAGGTCGCCCGGACGACGTCCGGGGATCGGGCACCGGGACGACGGCCTCTCCGTACCCGTTCTCACGATCGGGACCGTCCCGTCCCGCCGAACCCACTGCGTCCGAGGCCGAGTCGAAGCGGTCGTCGAGGCTGTCGGCGGCGTTGCCGCCCCCGGTGTCCGCGGCGGTTTCGTCGTACAGCCTGCGCCACCAGTCGTCCTCGTGGGCGGCGGGCATATCCCCCTGCTGGCTCATGCCCTTATTGTCCACCGCGCGGGCCGTACGAAAACGGGTCATCCGGAAAAAGAGGTCCGCCGGGCGACCCCACCCCCCACGGGAAGGACGCCCGGCGGACCGGTCATGGTGTGACCCGCGTCAGCGCACCGCGTACGCGTCGACCACGGTCTGGACGACGGAGTTGCCGTTGGCGTCCGTCAGTTCGGTCTTCAGGGTGACCGACTTGCCGGCCGCGCCCGCGTGGTTCACGGTCGCGGTCCAACGCCCGTTCTGCTGTGCGGTGGTGGCCTGGGTCCAGGTCGTGCCACCGTCGTAGGAGTACGAGACCTTGGCCGCGGTCAGCTTGCCGGGTGTGTAGCCCGCGTGGCCGGTGACGCTCAGGCCGATCTTCTGACCGTCCTGCGCCGCCAGGGTCTTCATCCCGTCCGTCGCCAGGTCGTAGCCCGGGAAGAGGAGCGGGATGCCCTGGGAGTACACGTTCTCGTCCCGCTTCGAACGGAATTTCCAGGTGGTCTCGGTCTGGGTGGACCGCTTCCACACGGCTGCGGGCTGGCCGCCCTTGAAGGTAACCATGGTGAGCTCGTACGCGGCGTCCTCGGCGGGCACGGTGAACACCCCGGACGGATATCCGGAGCTGCCGAAGTTCTTGTCGCCGCTGGTCAGCGTCATGTTGCCGAAGTCTCCGAAGGAGCCCTGAAGACCGGCGTGCTCGGTGTCGGCCCAGAAGCCCGGGGCGACGCCGATCAGGTTGTCCTGCCGCTCGCCGGCGAGCACCTCCTTGCCCTGGAGGTCGCGCGGAGTGGACGGGCCGACGATCCCCCGGTACCAGTTCTCCGTGCGCTGCGAGCCGGACTTGTAGGTGCGGGCCGGGTCGACCATGGACTCGCCCCAGGGGAAGCTGGAGGAGATGAAACGCTCCCAGGCGCTGTCGCCCGCCGAGTAGTACTCGGTGCGCTTGCCCGGGACGGCGACGGTGTCGAACGCGCCGGAGAAGCGTCCGCCGTACGGGCGGTCGAAGACCATCGAGTCGATGTAGTCGGCCGCGACACCCATCGCCTCGTACATGGCGGTGGACTTGCCGAGCTTGCTGTCACGGACCTTGTACGTGCGGTCCGAGGTGACCGGGCCGGTCTCGGGGAAGCCCAGGTTGTAGACGAACGGGCTGGCGGCGGTGGCCTTCCAGCGCAGCGTCACGGGACCGTCGGTGAGGGCCGCGGTCAGGCCGGCGGCCTCGCCCGCCTCGACTGCGAGGGAGGGCAGCGGCGCCGAACCGAAGCCGAGGGACGGCAGCCATGTGCCCGCAGACGGGCGGTACACGATGATCGCCTTGGCGCCGGCGGCCTTGGCGTTCCGTGCCTGGACGGTCATGAACCCGTCGTCGGCGACCTTCACCAGAGCGATCTTGCCCTCGACACCGGCGGCCTTCAACTCGTCCGGAGTGCCGGTGCCCGCGTCGACCAGCGCGGCCTCGCCCGTACCGTCGAGGTTGACGGCGCCGGTGCTCGCCGTCTGCGGGTGCAGCTCGGCACCACCGACGACGGAGAGCTTCTCGATCTGCGGGGCATACGCACGCCAGTAGCTGGTGAAGTCGAAGTCGCCGTCACTGGCCCGGCCCTCGATGTCGGCGAAGTAGTTCTTGACGATACGGCTGCCGGTGAGGGAGCCCGAGTGCAGCCAGACGTCGTCCCAGCTGCGGCCGAAGGTGAGGGTCGTGGAGCGGTTCTCGGACCTGCGGTCCTCGGTTTTCACCTGGATCCGGTGGGCCTTGCGGGCGTCCAGCACCAGGGTGGTGTCCTTGGTGACGTTCAGCTGCGGCCTGGCGAGGTAGCCGACGGACTCGACCATCCTGCCGGTGGCGTCCTTCGGGTCCGGCGACATGACGAAGCTGGAGACGAAGTACGCCCCGGGGCGCACCTGGTACACCTGGTCGGCCGCGCCGTCGTTGAAGCGGCGCTCACCGCTGGCGGTGTCGGTGCCGATGACGTCCAGCGAGGAGGAGCCCGCGGCGGGCTTGCCGGTGCGGTCGATGAGCTTGACGCGCAGAGTGACCGTCTCGGCGCCGACGTACAGCGAGAACGGGGTGGAGACCTTGACGCCGTCGGCGCCGGTGGCCAGCACGCGCCCGGTGACATCGCCGTACTGGGCGGCCTTCAGCTGCGCGGTCGGGTCGATGTGCAGCGGGACCTTGACGGTCGCTCCGGCCGGAACGGTGACGCTGCTCGTGTCGAGCCTGGCGACCGAGGAGCGGACCTCCGAACCGTCGTTGCCGGTGACGCCCTGGACCTTCAGCGACAACTTCACCGGCTTGTCACCGGAGTTGGTGTACGGGACGTCGACGGTGGTGCGGTCGCTCCTGTCCTGCGGCCAGTTGAACGTACCGCCCTGGACAGAGGGGGCGCCGACGACGGTCGTGTCGATGGCGGCCTTCACATCGAGGCGGCCGCCACCGGTCTCCCGTACGTCGCCGGGGATGTCGCTCTTCGCGGAGGACACGAGGGCCGCCTTGATCTGCTGGGCGGTCCAGTCCGGGTGACGCTGCTTCACGATGGCTGCGGCGCCGGCCACATGCGGGGTGGCCATCGACGTGCCGGACATCGTCCGGTACGCGTACACCCCACGGCCACCGGCCGCAGCGGCCGAGATGTTGACGCCGGGAGCGGCGATCTCGGGCTTGAGGGTGTGCGAGCCGATCGCAGGTCCGCGGCTGGAGAACTGGGCCGTGGAGTCGTCGCGGTCGACGGCGCCGACGGTCAGCACGCTGGGGGCGCAGCCGGGCGAGGAGACGGTGTTCAGCGTCGGGCCGGAGTTGCCGGCCGCGATGACGAACAGGGTGTCCTTGCTCTGGGCGAGTTCCTCGGCGGCGACGCTCATCGGGTCGGTGCAGTCGGTCGGCGTCTGGCTGCCGAGGCTCATGGAGACGACGTCGGCCTTCTGGTCGACGGCCCACTGCATACCGGCGATGATCCAGGACTCGGCACCGGAGCCGCTGTCGTTGAGGACCTTGCCCGCGAGCAGGTCGGCGCCGGGGGCCACGCCCTTCTTCTTGCCGTCGCTGGCTGCGCCGCTGCCGCCCACGGTGGAGATGGTGTGGGTGCCGTGGCCCTGCCGGTCGTCGGTGGTGTCGGAGTCGGTGAAGTTCTCCGAGGCGACGATCCGGCCCTTGAGGTCGGGGTGTTCGGCGTCGACACCGGTGTCGAGCACGGCGACCTTGGTGCCCTTGCCGTCGTATCCGGCGGCCCAGGCGAGGTCGGCGCCGATCTGCTTGGTCGACTTGTCGAGAGTGGCCTGAACCTTGCGGTCGAGCCACAGCTTCTTCATCCCGGAGGCCGAGCGCGAGCGGGTGTTGGTGACGTCCGACCAGAAGTCGGCGGCCTTCCCCTTGTCCGCCTTGAGTGCGACGCCGTCGATGGCGTCCAGTGCGAGTCCGCGCTTCGCGCCACGCGGGGTGACGGGCGCCGAGCGGGCCATATCGGTGCCGTACACGGCGATCAGCGGCAGCGACGTGGTGCTCGCGTCGTCGTAGCCCTGCCGGATCAGCCCGGTGACGTTGAACAGTTCCTCGTCGACCGTGCCCGCGGCGAGCGCCTCGGTCGCGGTGTCCGGGTAGACGTACAGGTCCTTCCCGGACTGCCGCGTCTGTACGAGCGGAACGGTGCCGTCCTCGCGCGGCAGTGCGGTGGCGGACGTCGCCCCCGAAGGATCCGTGCTCACCAGGACCTTGTCCCCGGTGACCAGGGTGACGGTGACCGGCTTGCCACCCTTCGAGGCGGCTGCAGCGGTGGCCGCTGCGCTGCCGGTGAGCGGTCTCGTTGCAGTGGGCTCGTCCGGTGGCGCGGCCACGGACGGCGCGACCACGGTGGCGGCCAGGACGGCGGCGGTCGCCGCTCCCAGCGCCGTACGCGATATCGGGCGCATCGCACTCCCCAGGTGAATCCGGAAGAAAGGCACGCAAAGGCCTTGTTCCCGGAGGTTGTTGGTACTGCGGTGGCGCCACATTGGCAGAGGTGCGGGCGATACAGGGATGATGTGTCCGGCGGGTTTGCGCCGTGGCAAGTTCCCGCCACGGCAGGTCGGCCGAAGAGTGCGCAACGATGCGGAAATGACGCGTCCGGGGAGGGGTCCGAGAGTGCTGGGAGCCATAGGTCTCGACGAGAGGCAGGAGTCCGCGTACCGCGCGCTGGTCGCGGTGGGGGCGGCGGAGGTCAACGACCTGGCGCACCGGCTGGGACTCCCCGAGTCGGACACCGAGCGGACTCTGCGCCGGCTGGAGCAGCACGGGCTGGCCGCCCAGTCGTCCGCCCGCACCGGGCGGTGGGTGGCGGCGCCGCCCGGGGTCGCCCTGGGTGCGCTGCTCACCCAGCAGCGCCATGAGCTGGAGCAGGCGGAGCTGGCGGCGGCGCTGCTCGCCGAGGAGTACCGGACGGACGCGGCCGAGCCCGCCGTGCACGATCTGGTCGAGGTGGTCACGGGCGCCGGCGCGGTGGCGCACCGCTTCCATCAGTTGCAGCTGGGAGCGGCGAACGAGGTGTGTGCCCTGGTCACCGGGAACCCGATCGCGGTCAGCGGCCTGGAGAACGAGTCCGAGGAACGGGCCGCCACCCGAGGGGTGTCGTTCCGGGTGGTGATCGAGCGCGAGGTGCTCGCACTGCCGAGCGGGATCCTGGAACTGTCGGCTGCGCTGAGCCGGGACGAGCAGTGCCGCGTCGTCGACCGGGTGCCGACCAAGCTGGTCATCGCGGACGCCTCGCTGGCCATGGTGCCGCTGACCGGCCGTGGCGCCGAACCCGCGGCTCTCGTCGTCCACGCCTCCGGTCTGCTGGAGTCGCTGACGGGGCTCTTCGAGGCGGTGTGGCGCGAGGCCATGCCCCTGCGGCTCGGCGAGAGCGGCTGGGCGCAGGAGACCACGCTGGGCCCCGACCCGACCGACCTGGAGATCCTGTCGCTGCTGCTGGCCGGGCTGACCGACGCGAGCGTGGCCAAGCAGCTCGATCTGGGGCTGCGCACCGTACAGCGCCGGGTGAAGGGGCTGATGGAGCTGACCGGGGTGTCGACGCGGCTGCAGCTGGGCTGGCACGCGTACGAACGGGGCTGGGTGGCCCGCGGGCCACGATCGTGAGCGGTGCGGCGCCGATACGGCTCTGAGCTGCGCCGACGCCTCCCGCCGGGGCCTTGCTGACGGGCGGGACCAGCCGGACTCCGGCAGGCTTGTGAGATGAGTGTGTGGCAGCTCGTTGCCGTCGGCCTGGTCATGCTGCTCGGCCTGGTCGGCGTGCTGGTGCCGGGCGTGCCGGGGCAGGCGATCGTCTGGGCCGCCGTGCTCTGGTGGGCACTCACCGACAGGACCCCGGTCGCCTGGGGCGTACTGATCGGGGCCACGGCGCTCCTGCTGCTGAACCAGGCGCTGCGGCCGCTGCTGCGGCCCCGCCGCCCGCGCGAGTCCGGGGCGCCGCGCAAGACGCTGATGCTGGGCGGGATCGCCGGGATCGTGGGGTTCTTCGTGGTGCCGGTGGTGGGCGGGATCGTGGGATACGTGGGGGCGATCTACGGCGCCGAGCGGCTGCGGCTCGGCAGCGGCGGCGCGGCCCGGGCCTCGCTCCGTGCGGTGATGCGAGCCACCGGCTACTCCGTACTCGTCGAGCTGTTCGCGTGTCTGCTGGTGACCGGAGCGTGGCTGGGCGCAGTGATCCGCGGTTGACCGTCCGAACCCCTTCCTGATGGACATCCAGGTGAATGCTGTCCAGATGGATAGCTACACATCGGATCTCTCCCGCGCTATTGACGCCAGGATTGGCCTTGCCTACCTTCCGTGAAGGAATAGCTCGGATGAATTGATGCGCCTGCGTACGAGTTGCCAGGAGATGCCTTGCCCACAGCACCGGACCCTTCCTGCACGCCCCGCACTCCCCCGACGACCTCCTCGTCGCCGTCCCCCTCCCGGAGAACCGTTCTCGCCACCGGCACCGCACTCGGCGGCGCCCTGATCGAGAAGACCCTCGCCCACTGGGCGGGTGGGATCTGCTCTCGAATAAGTGTCTATAAGTGTCTTTTAAGCGACACGAGTGTTGTATGTTCTTGCGTATGAATCTGACGGAATGGGCACGCACACAGGGGATCGCCCCGCGTACTGCATACCGCTGGTTCCGTGAGGGCACGTTGCCGGTCCCTGCGGAGCGAGCGGGGCCGCGCACGATCCTGGTGAACATCGACGCGAACACCTCCCCCTCTGTGACTGGCGGCGTGGGGCTGTACGCCCGTGTCTCCTCCCATGACCAGGAGGTCGACCTGGCCCGGCAGACGGCACGTTTGTCGGCGTGGGCCGCCACGGCCGGTCACAAGGTCGTGCGGATCGAGTCGGAGATCGCATCCGGCATGAACGGCGCCCGTACGAAGGCCCGTCGTCTGTTGGCGGATCCGGCCGTGACCACCGTGGTGGTGGAGCACAAGGACCGGCTCGGCCGTGTGAACGTCGAGCTCGTTGAGGCCGCTCTGTCCGCCACCGGTCGGCGTCTGGTAGTACTCGATGACTGCGAGGTGGAAGACGATCTGGTCCGCGACATGGTGGAGGTGCTGACCTCGTTCTGTGCCCGCCTGTATGGCCGCCGGTCGGCGAAGAACCGGGCGAAGAGGGCCCTTGAGGCGGCTGCTGCCGATGGCTGAGACGAAGAAGCTCCGCACCATCGACGCCCCGTTCGCCGCGCTCGGGCCATCCGGTGTGGCGATACGCGACCGGCTCAAAAATCTCACGCCCGAGGACGAGAAGGTTCTCCGCGTCGTGGGTGAGCATCAAGGACGTCTGGCCTCTCGTGATCTCAGGACCCGCTGTGAGGCCGGGAACGATCACGACAACGACGCTTGGGCGGCCCGTAAGCGGGATCTGACCGAGCAGTCCTCGTCGCGTATCGCGGGTGCGATCACGAAGGCCACCCACGACCAGTACGGCCTGGCCCGCCGCTGCCTACTCGCCCACATCCAGAACCTCGAAGCCGGTATCCGGATGTTGCGGCACCGCCTGTCCCAGCCGATCGGGGAGAAGGGAACGAAGCGGGCGCCGGGCGGATATCGATCGAAGCGGGAGTGGTTCCACAAGTCCCGTCGCCTGGACACCCTGGAACACCGGCTCGAAGTGGCCCGCGCCGATTGGGCCGCCGGCTGTGTGCGTGTGGTGCGCGGTGGTCGCAAGCTGCTCAAGAGCCGTCACAACCTCGCCGCCGCTCAGCTCACCGGGCCCCAGTGGCGGGAGCGTTGGGAAGCTGAGCGCTGGTTCCTCGCCGCTGACGGCGAGTCCGGGAAGCGGTTCGGGAACGAAACGATCCGCGTCACACCCGATGGCGAGATCAGTATCAAGCTCCCGGCGCCGCTCGCGCACCTGGCGAATGCCAAGCATGGCCGGTACGTCCTCGCCTCGAAGGTCGCGTTCGCGCACCGGGGTCGGGAGTGGGCCGACCGCATCGAGTTGAACCGGGCCGTGGCTTACCGCATCCACTACGACGTGGCCCGTGACCGCTGGTACCTGACCGCGTCATGGACCCGGCCCGTGGTGCAGACGATCCCGCTCGCGACGGCGCGGGCTAAGGGCATGGTCGGCGTGGATACGAATGCCGACCACTTCGCCGCCTACCGGCTCGACCGACACGGCAACCCTGTCGGCGATCCGCACCGCTTTCACTACGACCTGTCCGGGTCGGCGGATCACCGGGACGCCCAGATCAGGCACGCCCTCACCCGCCTCCTGCACTGGACGACCCGGTGCGGGGCAAAGGCGATCGGCCTCGAGAACCTCGACTTCGCAGCGGAGAAGATCCGCGAGAAGCATGGTCGGCGCACAAGGTTCCGGCAGCTGATCTCCGGCATGCCCACCGGCAAACTCAAGGCCCGCCTCGTGTCCATGGCCGCCGAACACAGCGTGGCCATCGTCGCGGTGGACCCGGCGTATACCTCCATGTGGGGCGACCAGCACTGGCGTAAGCCCCTCACCAGCAAGACTCGCAAGATGTCCCGTCACGATGCCGCTGGCATCGCTATCGGGCGACGCGCCCTCGGGCACCCGATCCGGCGACGGACGGCACCGCCCCAGCATCACCAGAGTGATGGTGCTGGGCATCGGACCGTCCAGGCCGATCGTAGTGTCCGGGCGCGCGAGGAAACCCGCCGCCCCGTCACGGAGCGTGCACACGATGCACGCCGCCGGACAGGGACAACGAGAACGCGGGCGACTAGCGCATCCAACACCGTTCGGGATGCGCGCAGTTCCGAGACGTGGGTCCAAGACTCACTCCCGGACACTGCTTAGGAACGGTTCGAAGGCGCCCTGCAGGGCTACACCTTCACCGGCGCCGCCTCGATGTCCGCGCTGCTCGGCAAGGGCGAGGACGCGCTGACGTACCTCGGCCAGCTGATGAGCCGCTTCATCCAGGCGAACACCATGTACAAGGAGTCGGGCCCGGTCATCGAGACCCCGCTCTCGGCGGCCCAGTCGCTGCACGACATGGTGTGCCAGTCCTGGGGCGGCACGATCAGGGTCTTCCCAGCGCTGCCCGCCGCCTGGCGGGAGCTGACCGTCCACGACTTCCGCACCCAGGGCGCGTTCCTGCTCAGCGCGGTACGGGAAGAAGGCCGGACGCGCTGGGTGCGGGTGACCAGCGAGGCCGGCGCTCCCTGCGTCGTACGCCACGGCATAGAGGGCCCGATCGAGGTCCGGGACCGCCACGGACGGCCGCTGGGTCACGAGGAAGTGGCGGACGGCACGGTACGGATCGGCCTCCGCAAGGGCGACTCGGCGCTGATCACGGCCGAGGGCGACCGCCCGGACCTGACGATCCGTCCGGTCGCCCCGAACGCGGCGGCGCCGCGCTGGGGTCTGCCGGTCTGAGCCGGCCCGGTCACAGGCCGTAGCTCGTGGGAGCACCGTCCGACGGATCGGACGGTGTGGGGGCGGGACAGGCGCACGAGGCCGATGCCAGGACGCACGCGGCGAGGCCGAGCGCGCCTGCCTCCCCCCGACGGGACCGATGTCACCGGCACTCCAGATGACGCACGGCGTACGAACGCCAGGGCCGCCACCGGTGCGACCCGGGGATTCCGTCCGGGTCCACGTCGGGATCGCCGAGCGCACGCATCCTGATCAGCGCCGCAGCCGCCGGACCGATCCCCGGCAGCAGGAGCAGCGCCCGCTCGGCCTCGTCCCGGTCGGCCCCGGCGTCGAGCCGTACGGATCCGTCGGCGAGCGCGGCCGTCAGTGCCCGCAGTGCCGGGTCGTCCACCGCGCCGGCCAGCACCCCCGGCTCCGGAAACAGGTGCGTCAGCCCGCCGGAGGGTGCGTCCAGGACCTTCCCGTACGTCTCCACGAGCCGCTCGGCGGCAGCCCGGCCCAGCAGCGTCCGTACGGCGAACTCCTCGGGGTCCGCGGCGCCCGGCGACCGCAGCCCGGGGCGGGCCGCGACGCGCGGCGCCAGCCCTGGGTCGGCGCCGAGCCGCTCGTCGACGGCGTACGGATCGGCGTCCAGGTCGAAGAGCCGCCGCAGCCGCTGCACGGCCGTGGTCAGATCGCGCAGGTCCGTCAGGTGGATCCTGGCGTCCAGCCACGCCCCGGCGGACCGTTCGTCGACGGCGACGATCCCTGCGCCGTACGGCAGCCGCAGGGTGCGCCGGTAGGTGCGGGCGCCGGCCCCGCCGGTGATCTCCTCGATGCGGGCGACCGTCTCGCCGGCCAGCAGATCGAAGACCTCCCGGGCGGCGTACGGACCCCGGTGGGCGAGCCGGAGCGGGATCCCGGTCCGGGTCGCCTCCCGTACCGCCGCGCCCAGTCCGGTCCCGGCCTCGGCCCGCAGGGCGCTGGGCGTACGGGCGTAGATCCGCCGGATCGTGTCGTTGAACTGGCGCACGCTGGCGAAACCGGACGCGAATGCGATCTCGGTGACGGGCAGCCCCGTCGTCTGGAGCAGCACCCGTGCGGTGTGGGCCCGCTGGGCTCGGGCGAGGGCGACGGGTCCGGCGCCCAGCTCGGCATTGAGCTGTCGCTGTACCTGGCGCGAGCTGTAGCCGAGCCGGTGGGCGAGACCGGGCACGCCCTCCCGGTCGACCACACCGTCGCCGATCATCCGCATGGCGCGGCCGACGACATCGGCCCGCGCGTTCCATTCCGCGGACCCGGGGACGGCGTCCGGGCGGCAGCGTCTGCACGCCCGGAAGCCGTTGGCCTGGGCGGCGGCGGCGGTCGGGAAGAACCGGACGTTCTTCCGCTTCGGGGTGACGGCGGCGCAGCTCGGCCGGCAGTAGATGCCGGTGGTCTCGACGGCGAAGAAGAACTCCCCGTCGAAGCGCGCGTCGCGGCTGCTGACCGCCTCGTACCTGGTCCGATCGTCCCGCACATGGTCGCTCACACCGACCAGTGTGCGCCCCCGCACCAGGACCTTCTCGCGGTTTTCGGACGTCGACCAGGGCCCCGGCCGGGCCCCGGCGCTACCGCACCCGGCCCTGCTTCGCGTCCATGGCCGCCCGGCCCTCGGCGCCCCTGCGCTTCCATTCGCGCTGGATCTCGGAGCGCACCCGGGCATCGGTCTTGGCGGCGATGCGCTGGTTCTCGCGCAGCAGCTTGCGGAAGCTGTCGAGACGCCGCTCGGAGAGCGCACCGTCCTCGATCGCGGCGAGGACCGCGCAGCCGGGCTCGGAGCGATGGGCACAGTCGTGGAACCGGCACTGCCGGGCCAGGTCCTCGATCTCCGAGAAGACCTGGCCGACGCCGGTCTCCGCGTCCCAGAGGCCGACCCCGCGCAGTCCGGGGGTGTCGATCAGTACGCCCCCGGTGGGCAGGACCAGCAGATTGCGGGTCGTGGTGGTGTGCCGGCCCTTGCCGTCGACGTCACGCGCGGCCTGCACCTCCATCACGTCCTCGCCGAGCAGGGTGTTGGCCAGGGTCGATTTGCCCGCACCGGACACCCCGAGCAGCACGCTCGTGCCGCCCGAGACGATGGCACCCAGCACATCGAGCCCTTCCCCGGTGGCGGAGCTGACGGGCAACACCTGCACGCCGGGCGCGATGGCCTCGACGTCCTGGACGAGGTACGACAAAGTGGCGGCGTCCGGCACCAGATCGGCCTTGGTCAGCACGACGAGCGGCTGGGCGGCGCCGTCCTCCGGGGACGTCCCGTCCCGCAGCAGGGCGTCGCCGCCGGAACTGGACATGGCGAGCGCGAGGAAGCGCTCCACCCGACCGAGGTCGAGCTCCACGGCGAGCGAGACACAGATGGCGATGTGGTCGACGTTGGTGGCGAGCACCTGCCCCTCGGAACGCTGCGAGGACGTCGAGCGCACGAAGGCAGTACGCCGCGGCAGCAGCGTCCGTACGAACTGCGGGTCACCGTCGGGGTCCACGGCGACCCAGTCGCCCGTGCAGACGATCCGCATCGGGTCGCGCGGCACCACGAACGCGGTGTCGGCGCGCACGGTGCCGTCGGGGGTGACGACATCGCACTGACCGCGGTCCACCCGCACCACACGCCCGGGCAGCAGCCCCTGTGCGGCGTACGGGGAGAACTCGGCCGCCCAGGCGTCGTCCCAGCCGTACGGGGAGAGCGGATGCGACGAGGACGGAACGGGAGAGGAAAACGGGGAAAGCGGGGAGAAAGACAAGGGAAACCCTTCACAGGGTGGCCCCGGCAGCGCGCTCGGGCGCGGAGAGGTACGAAGAAGGTCAGCCGGCGACCACGGGGGTGGGAACGATGCACTTCTGGTTGTGGGCAGCGCCCATCGCAACGACAGTCATCAATGTCCTCACCTCCTGGTTCACGCACGAGCCTGCACCGGCGGCCGACCCGCCGTCCGGAACGCTGCACACGATAGCCCGCAGCCGCCCGACGGAGTCAACTCATTTATTCGTCGGTCTTGTCACGAGGTCTCCCTCGATCAGGTGATACGTGTGCACAACGACCGGTCCATGGCCGTTAGGGTGCCGAGCATGACCTCACCCCAGACCGCCACCGGCGCGTTCACACAAGCCCAGTTGGGCACTCTCACCGTCATCGGATGGAGCGGCGAACACCCCGCGGGCGGACGGGATGCCGCCTTCCTGCTCGTCTACTCACTGGGCGACGGGTCGGACGGCCCTGCCGCCGGTGAGGCCGCGATGCGCGTGGCCCTGGAGCACAGCAGGCTGCCGGTGGGCGCCGGTCCCGTGAGGGCCGCCGAGACGCCGGGCCTCCCGGTCAAGCTCCTGGTCCAGGCCGGTCAGGCCGTGCTGACGCTGCCTCACTTCACCGCGCAGTACACGGTTCCGCCCCAGTGGCTGGCCGCGGCCCGTGACCACGGCGAGGTGTACGCGATGTTCGCCACCCGCCCGTGGCCGGCGGGGGCGCCGGGGCGCCCGGTCGACGAAGAGCTGCTGCGCTCCTTCGCCGCCGACCCGGAGGTCATCATGACCTCCGCGCACTGCGTCCTGCCGGTGCGCTCCCTGGGCTGATCCGCCCCGCGCCGGTACGCCCGATGCCCACCGCTCCCCGTTGAGCGGTGGGCATCGTCGTGCGCGGCCCGACATGGGAGTGCGAGTGGCCCGGGGCACTCCCCTGGACCAGCCGCACCTCACGACGCGTCAGTTGTTGGCGTGGCCGTTGCCGGAGAACAGCGGGATGTTGTCCAGGATGTGCGACAGAGCCTCGTCACCCTTGGCCTGCGTGGAGTTCTCGGTGCACTGCTGGTTCTGCGGCGAGGACAGGACGTTGATGTCCTGGACCGCAAGGCTACCGAGGTAGCCGCCCAGCGCACCGCCGTTGACCTTGCCCGGCAGGGCGATGCAGGGCTTGTTCAGCGAGCCCTGGATCAGACCGATCTGCGGACTCCAGTCACCACGGGTCGAGGAGTTGCCGAATGCCTGCGAGGAACCGTTGCCGTTGACCGACGTAGTTCCCTGGTCGTTGCCGATCGCCATGGCCGCGGGGGCCGCGGCAGCCGAGAGACCGACCAGGGATACGGCCACAGCCGCGCCGGCCATCATCTTCTTCATCACGCTTCACCTTTCAGAGCGCCCCGTTCTGGAACGTACTGATCAACCCGCTTACACGAGCGCCGGTTCCGCAGTTCCACTCAAATGGGTTGGATCCGGAATGAGTTCGACATCGTGGGTCAGCCGCCGAGGGTCTCGCCGGAGGTGCGCGCGGCGGGGACGATGCCACACGTGCGGGGCGGATCGGGCTCGGGGGCCGGCAGGCCCGGCCCCCGGGCCCGCCGGGCCTCCTGCCATTCGGCGAGCAGCCGGTCGTAGATGGGTGTGCCGTCCTCCGGATGCCGGTGGCGGCTCCACGGGCGCTGACTGTCGTACTGGTCCATGAGGGGCCTGTACCCGATGTGACGGGCCCTCGCGGCCGGTACTACGGCAACCGGCCCACTCCGTCACCCCATCGGGGGTCCGGTGGTCCCGGAACGCAACGTGGGGCCAGTCCCTCCGGGCTGCCGGGGTGCGGCTGCCGTGCGGAGGAACTGGCCCCACGGGTGGATCAGCGAGGTGCGTCCGGAGCGGTGGCGCTAGTTGTTGCCGAACCCGTTGCCGGAGAACAGCGGGATGTTGTCCAGGATGTGCGACAGAGCCTCGTCACCCTTGGCCTGGGTGGAGTTCTCGGTGCACTGCTGGTTCTGCGGCGAGGACAGGACGTTGACGTCCTGGACCGCGATCGGGATCCCGCCGAGGGCAGAGCCGATGTTGGCCTTGGCCGGCAGGGCGATGCAGGGCTTGTTGAGCGAGCCCTGGATCAGGCCGATCTGCGGACTCCAGTCGCCGTGGGTCGCGGAGTTGCCGAACGCCTGCGCGGCGCCATTGCCGTTGACGGTCGTGACGCCCTCGTCGTTGCCGACCGCCATGGCCTGCGGGGCGAGCGCGGCGGAGACACCGACGACCGACGCAGCGACAGCTGCCGAAGCCATAATCTTCTTGATCACGAAATAGCCCTTCTGGGGTTTTCTGTTGCCCACCTGTCCGGAGCGTTCTGATCAACTCACGGCGGCGGGAATGGTTCTGCCACTTCACCCGAACGGTGCTTGCGCCATCCGGATTCACCGAACGTCTGGCACCGGAAATGCGAAATGCTGCGAATGGGCGGGGAAAATTCCGTCGTACGACGGATCAGCCGCCGAGGGGCACGCCACCGAGCAGCGGAGCAGCCCCCTTGGCCGCACCGGTGGCCCGACCGGCGACCTTGGTGAGGGCGCCCTTCTTCTGCACCGATTCGGCAGCACCGCCGACGGTGTCGACGATCGGGTCGACACCCTGCGGTGCTGCGGCAAGCACCTGGTTGACGCCGCCGTCGAGGCTCAGACTCGGGGCCGTCGCGGCGGTGGCGGCGAAGGCGGGAGCAGCCGTTCCGAGCGCAACCACGGAACCGGCAACGAACGCAGCAGTCTTCGCGTACTTCACTTTCGGGTTTCCCTTCTGCAGCGGCATCTGTTTCGGTCGCGTCCCCGCGCCGCACAAGCCTTCTTTGCCTGTGACTTCTGCCGCTTTCCCTCTGGGTAACGATCCGGTTCCGACCGGGCAACTGCGTGGGAGGACTTTTCTGTCGGACCACTCGATCGATTGCATGACTAATCACCGGTAAGGGTGTTGCGCGGGGTCGGCGCGAAGAATCGGTGGTGCACTGTTAGGTGCTCCGTTCCGCGCAGCTGTCCGGGTGCCGGCCTCCAGCCGCCGGCGCATCGCGCCTCGGGCCGGGCGGAATGGCTTCGGCCGTTCCGTCCCATCCGGAAGCGCTGCGAACCCCCGGAACGGAGCACGCGGAAAAGAGGAAAGCCCCGGATCGCACACGACGTGCGATCCGGGGCGAACGGACGGTGAGCGCAGGGCTCAGCCGACCGGAATTCAGTGGTGGAAGCAGGCGTTGCCGAATGTGGGGTTGAGCAGAGCGATCACGTTCACGGTGGCGCCGCAGACGTTGAGCGGGATGTGGACCGGAGCCTGGACATAGTTTCCGGACAGGAGGCCCGAGGTGTGGGAAACGATGCCGTCAGCCTCCGAATTGGCGAAGGCCGGCGTGGCAGCACCGAGCGCCAGCAGCGTTCCGGCAGCGATGGTGGCAACCTTGGTGTACTTCACTTTGATCCCTTTCTGCGGCGGGGTCCGGAGCGGCCACGGCTTTCGTGCCGCACGAGCGCGGTCCTGATAGCTCGTAACCCCGTCAATGCAATTCGTAACGATTTAGGTCCGTGCACGAAACTCTTCAGGAAGAAGATTCTCGGAAATCCGCCCGAATGACGCAGCGGCGGACCCGGACCCCGCGGCAGAGGAACGCCTGCGGCCCGGGCCGTTCGGTGCGGCCGACTGTGTCAGCGGTTGTGTACACCGTTGCCGGTGAGCACCGGGATGTTGTCCAGGATGTGCGACAGCGGCTCGTCGCCCTTGGCCTGGGTGGAGTTCTCGGTGCACTGCTGGTTCTGCGGCGAGGACAGGACGTTGACGTCCTCGACCGCGATCGGAACGAGTCCGCCCAGCGCACCGCCGTTGACCTTGCCCGGCAGGGCGATGCAGGGCTTGTTGAGCGAGCCCTGGATCAGACCGATCTGCGGGCTCCAGTCGCCGTGGGTCGCGGAGTTGCCGAAGGCCTGCGCGGCGCCATTGCCGTTGAACGTCGTGGTGCCTCCGTCGTTCCCGATGGCCATCGCCTGCGGAGCGAGCGTTGCCGAGATACCGACGAAGGAAGCGGCGACGGCACCTGCAGCCAGGACTTTCTTGATCACGATGAACCCTTCTCGCGCTGAATGCCCCGTGCAGAGGCTTCCTGCCCAACTCGCCGCCGGACGTTTGGTTCTCACCATTCACCCGAATGCCCGGTCGGGCCGGACGCCCGTACGACAGACAGGACGCTGTCGCATCGAGTCGTTTCCCGAGCGCAACGCGAGGGTGCACAGGCATGCGTAATCCGTCCGGGTGATTAAAGAATTTCTAAGAATTTTTGGGTCTCCCGGCGAACCCTTCGTCGTTATGGCAGTCGTCAAGCGTACATTTCGGAACGCGCTCACAGAGTTCGTGGTCGTTCTGCCGGGCCGTGATGCCGCATACCCAATCGCGTGCGAAGAACCGTCGGGGTGGCCATCCCCGCCGGTAGCTGTATCGCCTGATGAATGAACTGCGGGCGTTCCGCCCGCGCGATATGTCCTAAGGAAGGGCAACGAATGCGAAAAACGTTGAGTAAAAGCATGCTCGTCATGGCAGCGGCGTCGGGCATTCTGACCGCGGCGGGCGGCTACGCGCACGCTGATTCCTCCGCTGCCGCTGCCACCATCGGTTCGTCGGGCTTCGGCTCGGGCAACGCGGTACAGGCGCCGGTCGACATTCCCATCGACCTCTGCGGCAACACCGTCAACGTCGTCGGCCTGCTGAACCCTGCCGTCGGCAACAAGTGCGAGAACGAGGACGACAGCTGGGCCGACGACGGTTACGACGAGGGTGCGGACGCAAGCGACGACGGTTACGACGACGACGGTTACGACGACGGTGCGGACGCAAGCGCCGAGGGTGCCGCCGTCGATTCTTCGGGCGTGCTGTCCGGCAACCTGATCCAGGCGCCCGTCGACGTCCCGGTCAACGTCTGTGGCAACACCGTCGACGTCATCGCCGCGCTCAACCCGGCGGCCGGCAACGAGTGCTCCGACGAGTCCTCCCCGACTCCGCACTACCCGCCGCATCACAACCCCCCGCACTACCCGCCGACGACGCACCAGCCCCCGTCGCACCACCACCACCCGGACTGCCCTCCGGAACACCACAAGCCGCCGCACCACAAGCCCCCGCACCACAAGCCGCCCCACCACAAGCCCCCGCACCACAAGCCCCCGCACCACAAGCCACCCCACCACAAGCCCCCGCACCACAGGCCGCCCCACCACAAGCCCCCGGTGTACAACCCCCCGGTGAGCCACCAGTGGCCGCACCACCAGTGGCCGCACCACGAGTGGAACCACCACAAGTGGGACCACAAGAAGTGGAACCACAAGAAGTGGAACCACAAGAAGTGGAACCACAAGCCCCCGACGCTGGCGCACACCGGCGCCGGCACCGACATGGGCATCGCTGGTGGAGCCAGCGCCGCCATGGTGATCGGTGGCGCGTGGCTGATGCGCCGCGCCCGCGGTTCGCAGAGCTGACCGACGCAACAGAGAAAAGCTGACGCTTCGACGACAGGTCCGGCACGGCGGCTACGGCCGTCCTGCCGGACCTGTCGCGTTCCGCCACGACGGCTCGGGCGGGTGGGTGTCCGCGGGGTGCGCCACCGTGCCGGGCGTGGTGCTGATCAGAGCATCGACCGGCCTCGTGGGTGTCGTACGGGCGCGCCGTGGAATGCCGGCCGCGGACGACGAGTCAGCCCGTACGAGCTGCGATCGCGGTGATCACCGGGCCCCACGGTGATCACCGCCTTGCCTCGGTCCTCTCTCCCTCGCGCCGGCGCCGGCGCGGTCAGGCCGCGATGCGCTCGAAGACGGCGGCAAGGCCCTGGCCGCCCCCGATGCACATGGTCTCCAGCCCGTAGCGCACCTCGCGCCGGTGCATTTCCCGGCTCAGCGTGGCCAGGATGCGGGCGCCGGTGGCACCGACCGGGTGGCCGAGGGAGACCCCGGAGCCGTTGACGTTGATCCGCTGCTCATGGTCGGTCTCGCCGAGGCCCAGTTCACGGGTGCAGGCGAGGACCTGGGCGGCGAACGCCTCGTTGAGCTCGATCAGGTCCAGGTCGGCGAGGCCGATTCCGGCGCGGGCGAGAGCCGCGCGGGTCGCCGGGACGGGGCCGATCCCCATGGTCGCGGCCGGGACTCCGGCGCGGGCGAAGGAGACCAGCCGCACCAGCGGTGTCAGGCCGAGGCGTTCGGCGGTCGCCGCGCTCGTCACCAGGCAGGCGGCGGCCGCGTCGTTCTGTCCGCTGGCGTTGCCCGCGGTGACGGTGGCGTCCGGGTCGGACTTCAGCATGACCGGGCGCAGTGCCGCGAGTTGTTCGGCGGTGGTGTCGGGACGGGGATGCTCGTCGGCGGTGACGATCGTCTCGCCCTTGCGGGTGCGTACGGTGACGGGCACGGTCTCCGCGTCGTAGCGTCCCTCGGCGGCTGCGCGGGCGGCGCGCTGCTGCGAACGCAGGGCGAGCGCGTCCTGGTCGGCGCGGCTGATCGCGTACTCCCGCCGCAGGTTCTCCGCGGTCTCGATCATGCCGCCGGGCACCGGGTGGTTGACTCCGCCCGCCGTGACCCGGCCGCGGGCCAGCGAGTCGTGCAGGTGGAGGCCGGGGCCCTTGATGCCCCAGCGGCCGTCGTGGGTGTAGTAGGGGGCGGCACTCATCACGTCGACGCCGCCCGCGATGACGACCTCGCTGAAGCCGGCCCGGATCTGCATCGCCGCGTCCAGCACGGCCTGCAGGCCGGAGCCGCAGCGGCGGTCGATCTGGGCGCCGGTGACGGTCTGCGGGAGTCCGGCGTCAAGGGCGGCGACCCGGCCGATCGCGGGTGCGTCGGAGGACGGGTAGGCGTGGCCGAGGATCACTTCGTCGACCTTCGCCGGGTCGATGCCGGTGCGGGCGACGATCTCGGCGATGACGCGTGCGGCGAGGGAGGCCGGTGTCTGCTGGGCGAAGGCTCCGCCGAAGCGGCCGATCGGCGTGCGCAGCGGTTCACAGATGACGACGTCGAGCTGCTGGTCGGGCACGGCGGGACCTTCCGGTGGTGCGGGTGACATACGGGCGGGCACAGACGGGTGGAGGTGTACGCCGACCCTCGCACCCGGTGACCGAGTCGGTCCAATATCCAGATCACCCTGATCCAAGACGCCACACGTCTCAATGGCAGGCCGGGGTCGGCAGCGCGCTCTGCGCCACCGCGAGCACCGCGTGCAGGGCGGCCGAGGGGTTGTCGGTGCGCCAGGCCAGCGCCGCCCGGAGCCGGATCGACGGCCCGGCGAGCGGCCGGTAGACCAGGCCGTTCTGCTGGATGTGCCGACAGGAGGAGACGGTGAGCGTGACGCCGACGCCCGCGGCGACCAGCGCCAGGATGGTGTACGAGTCGGGGGCCTCCTGCACCACGCGTGGAATGAACCCGGCCGCTTCGCACGCGCCGACGGTCGCGTCCCGCACGGTGGAGCCGCTGTTGGCGGGGAAGGTGACGAAAGGCTCCTCGGCCAGCACCTCGACCGGCACCCGCTCCAGACCGGCGAGCGGGTGGTCGGAGGGCAGCGCGCAGAGGAGCTCCTCCTCGTCGATCACCCGGTACTGCACGCCGGGCCGGGTCACGGGCAGCCGGACGAACCCCAGGTCGAGCGAGCCGTCCGCGACCCCGGCGAGGGCGGCATCGGCGTACGTCTGCCCCTTCATGACGAGTTCCAGACCGGGATGGGCTGCGCGCACGGCCCTGGTCAGGAGCGGCAGGGTCTCGTGGCTGGAGGCACCGGCGAACCCGATGGTGACCCGGCCGTACTCGCCGCGACCGGCCGCCCTGGCGGCCCGTACGGCGGTGTCCAGGTCGGCGAGCACGGTCCGCACCGGCTCGAGGAACGCTTCCCCCGTGCTGGTGAGCCGCACCGAACGCGTCGTGCGCTCGAAGAGCTGGACGTCGAGCTCCTTCTCCAGCTGCCGGATCTGCTGGCTCAACGGCGGCTGGGCCATCTGCAGGCGCCGGGCCGCCCGGCCGAAGTGCAGTTCCTCGGCCACGGCGACGAACGCGGACAGATGACGCAGCTCCATGGCTTACCTCATCCATACATCAGGAGTCTTGATCCGACCCTAATTCGGTAGGCGCCGGCAATCAATGCCCGCTGGACCGATGAGCTGCGGGCTCCTGGGCGAGGACGTCCGCCCCGGGCGCGTCTATCTTCGCTGGAACGACTCGTACCACCCCCGAGAGGACCTCGACCGCCATGCGTATCAGGATCGTCGGCGCTGGAGCCATGGGCCGTGGCATCGCCCAGTGGGCTGCCACCGCCGGACACACCGTCGAGCTGTGCGACGTACGCACCGAGGCGGTGACGGCGGCCCTCGACTTCGTGAGGACCATGCTCGACCGCGCCGTGCAGAAGGGCCGGCTGTCGGCCGAGGACGGCGCCGCTGCTCTGGAACGGCTGGTTCCGCTCGATGATCCATGGGCGGCCGGGCCGGATGTCGAGCTGGTCATCGAGGCCGTACGGGAGGACCTCGGCACCAAGGCGGAGGTCTTCGGCCGGCTGGAGAAGGCGCTGCCCGCCTCGGCCGTGTTCGCGACCAACACCTCCTCCCTGTCGGTCACCCGGATCGCCGCGACACTCGAGGACCCGACGCGCCTGGCCGGGCTGCACTTCTTCAACCCGGTGCCGCTCATGAAGATCGTCGAGATCGTGCCGGGCGCGGCCACCCGCCCGGAGATCCCGCGGGTGCTCACCGCTCTGGTCGAGGGGTGCGGCCACCGCGCAGTGACGGTCGCCGACACCCCCGGCTTCCTCGTCAACCACGCCGGTCGCGGTCTGGTCACCGAGGCGCTCGCGCTGCTGGAGGAGTCGGTCGCCGACCCGGCGGGCATCGACCGGATCGCGCGTGACCTACTCGGCCTGCGGATGGGCCCGTTCGAGCTGATGGACCTCACGGGTCTGGATGTGACGGCCGCGGTCATCGACTCGATCTGGGAGGGCTTCCGGTACGCGGACCGGCTCCGCCCCTCGTACCTCACCCCGAACCGGGTGGCCGCGGGACTGCACGGCCGCAAGACCGGGCGCGGCTGGTTCGCGTACGGCGACGACGCCCCCACCGCCGCTGCGGAGCCTCCGGTCACGGGCAACGCGGACCGGCCGGTGCATGTCGTCGGGGATGCGGCGGACTCCGACGCGGCCGCGCTGCGCGAGGCGCTGTCCGCGGCGGGCGCCGCCGTCGAGAGGGGTACGGGGCCGTCCGCCGACGCGCTGGTGCTCGTTCCCGTCTGGGGCACCACTGTGGCCGCGGCGGTCGCCGCGCACGGGCTGCCCGCCGGGCGCACCTTCGGCGTGGACCCGCTGCCGCCGGCCGGCCGGCGCCGGGTGCTGGCCGTGACGGCGGCGGCGGATCCGGCTGCCGCACACGACGCCCGCGCGGTCCTGGCGCGGGCGGCGGACGGCGGCGAGCCGTACGCGGTGTCGGTGGTGCGGGACACGGCGGGCTCGGTCGCTCAGCGGCTGCTGGCCTCGATCGTGTCCGTCGCCGCGTCGATCGCCGAGCGTTCCCTCGCCACCCCGGCCGACATCGATCTGGCCGTCACGACCGGTCTCGGCTATCCGGTGGGGCCGCTGGCCTGGGGTGACCGGATCGGCGCGGGCCGGATGCTGGAACTGCAGCAGGCACTGCACACCACGACCGGTGATCCGCGCCACCGTCCGTCCCGCTGGGTCACCGAGCGCGCCCAGCTCGGCCTGGCACTGGCGGACCCGGGGACTTCGCCCGACGACTGCCTCTGAGTACGGACGTCTTCCCCGGAGATCTCGAACGGCCGGCGACGCGTGCGCCGGGGCGGCAGGCCCCCGCGCCGGGTCCTCGTCGTACGGGTGGGCGGTCGGGCGCGGGAGGGGAACCCGCCTGCGCCCGGCCGGGCCCCCCGCAGCCCGGTGGTGACATGACCGATTCGTACAAGACCTGTCGCGGGGGTCCGTTCTACGTTCGGACCATGACTCCACGACTCGACGCGATCGGCATCATCGCCGCGGATCTGGCCGCATCGCTCACCTTCTACCGCCGGCTCGGGCTCGACATCCCGGCCGGGGCGGACTCCGCACCCCATGTCGAAGTGACCCTGCCGGGCGGACAGCGACTCCTGTGGGACACCGAGGACGTCATCCGTTCCTTCGACCCCGGGTGGACCGGCTCCCGGGGAGGCGACCGGGTCGGGCTCGCGTTCCGCTGCGACAGTCCCGCGGAGGTGGACGCGGTGTACGACGATCTGACCGGCGCCGGGTACCAGGGCCACCTGAAGCCGTGGGACGCCGAGTGGGGGCAGCGTTACGCGGTGGTCCTCGACCCGGACGGCTGCGCGGTCTCGCTGTTCGCCGACGCCGCGAAGTAGGCGGTCAGGGTCGTACCGGCCAGTTCGCGCATCTCCCGCGCGAGGTGCGCCTGGTCGGTGCAGCCCGCGGCGAGCGCCGCATCGGCGTACGGCATTCCGGACCCCACGAGGGCGAGCGCGCGCTGCAGCCGCAGCACCCGGGCCAGGGTCTTGGGGCCGTAGCCGAAGGCCGCCAGCGCACGGCGGTGCAGCTGCCGGGCGCCGAGGCCGACCGTGTCCGCGGTGGCGGCGACGGACCGCCCCTGCGCCAGCTGTACGGCGACGGACCGCATCAGCGGATCCGGCGGCCCGGTCTCGGCAGCCCTCCGCAGCGCCACGGCCTCCAGTGCGGCGGCGGGGTCGGTGGCTGCGGCGATGCGCTCGGCGAGTACGCGAATCTGCGCGCCCGGCCACAGATCGGCCAGGTCGACCTGCTGGTCACGCAGTTCGTGCGCCGGTACGCCGAGCAGGGCCGGGGCGGTGCCGGGGGCGAACCGGATGCCCGTGAACCGCTCGCCGGCGACCTCGGAGGGTTCGTACGCGTGCGTGTCCGGTCCGGCGACGAGCAGCCGGTCGCCGATCCAGAGCAGATCCATGCAGCCGTCGGGCAGGACGGGGCGCACGGGCCCGTGCGCCACCTGCAGTGTCCAGACGATCGCCCCGTGGAAACGGGACTTCCGCTCTTCGTACCGTTCGCCCATGCCGTCACGCTACGCGCGAGAGCGCGCGGCCGGGGCGGCGTTCGGCCGGGTCCTACGACCGCGGCTTCGGGGATCCCTTCCCCTCCTGCTCGCTGTCCTTGCCCGTGGCCTTGTCCTTGGCCTTGTCCTTCTCCTTGGCGGCGTCCTTCGCCGCCTCCTTGTCGCGGCCCGGCTGCAGCAGGCGGGACTTCACATCGTCCGGGGGCAGGAACCGCGACCACCGCTCCGGGAACTCGGACGGCATGTAGGGGATGTCGCCTTCCTCCATGTCGTCGTCCCAGTCCTCGTCGGCGCACTCCGCCTGGGCCCGCGCCACGAGCTCCGCGGCCTGGGCCGCCCGCATCCGGTCATTGGCCGCACGCGCCGCGGCCGTCGCCAGCGACGGCCACACCCGGTCGATGGCGGCGTTGACCGCCGCCCCCACCAGCACCGCGAACGCGGACACGCCGATCCACAGCAGCACGGCGATCGGGGCGGCCAGCGAGCCGTAGATCGTCGGCCCCTCGACCGTACTGGTCAGATAGATCCGCAGCAGGAAGCTCCCGAGCACCCACATCGCGAGCGCCACCAGCGCACCCGGCATGTCCTCTATCCACGGCGAACGCACCGGCACTGAGACGTGGTACAGCGTCGTCAGGAACGCGACCGACAGCAGGATCACCAGCGGCCAGTAGAGGACGCTGATGACCTCCGTGCCCCAGGGAACGAGTTCCACGACCCGGTCGGGGCCGACCACGAGCAGCGGCAGCACGATCGCACCGAGCAGCAGCGCGACGATGTACAGCAGGAACGAGAGCAGCCGCGTCTTGACGATGCCGCGGTGGCCGTCGAGGCCGTACATCACGGTGATCGTGTCGATGAAGACGTTCACCGCGCGGGACCCCGACCAGAGTGCGATCGCGAAACCGATGGAGATGACGTCGGGGCGGGCGCCGGTGGTGACGTCCTCCAGGAGCGGTTTGGCGAAGTCGTTGACGCCCCGCTGGGACAGGACGGTCTGCGCCGCGTTGAGGATGTTGCGCTCGATCGAGGCGACCGTGGTGGTGTTCGTCCACTCGTCGACGTAACCGAGCAGTCCGATCAGGGCGAGCAGCAACGGCGGCAGGGACAGCAGAGTGAAGAACGCCGCCTCGGCCGCGAGTCCGAGGATGCGGTACTCCATGCACGAGTTGACGGTGTCCTTGAGCAACTGCCAGACCATCTGCCGCTTGGATACGTTGCGGTAGAGGACTCGGGCCCGGTGGAGCCGGCCCGACGGCCGCTCGGGTGTTTCATTTGCTGCCTGCACGTCCTTACCGTATCGGCATGGCAGCCACCACCCACACCGTGTCCAATCAGGTCCCGCCGCTGGTCGGCTATGACGTCTTCGCCGCCGACCGCGCACTCACGGAGGCCGTCGAACGGCACCTCGCGCCCGAGCTGCTCGCCGGGGCCCGGGACGAGCTCGGGGAGCTGGGCAGGGCCGCCGGGTCCGCGCAGGTCCAGGAGTGGGGTGCGCAGGCGAACGCGTACCCGCCGGAACTGCGCACGCACGACCGGTACGGGCATCGCATCGACGAAGTGGAGTTCCATCCGGCCTGGCACCGGCTGCTGGGGCATGCGGTCGGCGCCGGGCTGACCGACGCGTGGGGCCGGCCGGGCGGTCATGTGCGGCGCGCGGCCGGGTTCCTGGTGTGGACGCAGGCCGAGGGCGGGCACGGCTGCCCGCTGTCGATGACCCATGCGGCGGTACCGGCGCTGCGGACCGATCCGGTGCTGGCCGCCGAGTGGGAGCCGCGCCTGACGTCGACGGTGTACGAGCGGGGGCTACGGCCGCCCGCGCAGAAGGCCGGTGTGCTCTTCGGGATGGGCATGACGGAGAAGCAGGGTGGTACCGACGTCCGGTCCAATACGACGCGGGCCGAACCGCTGGCGGCCGACGGCGAGTATCTGCTCACCGGACACAAGTGGTTCTGTTCGGCGCCGATGTCAGACGGCTTCCTGGTACTGGCACAGGCGCCCGGCGGGCTGACGTGCTTCCTGCTGCCCCGGGTGCTGCCCGACGGCAGCCGCAATGTGTTCGCGATCCAGCGGCTGAAGGACAAGCTGGGCAACCGGTCCAACGCGTCGAGCGAGGTCGAGTTCGACGGGACGTGGGCGCGCCGGGTCGGCGACGAGGGGCGCGGGGTGCGCACCATCATCGAGATGGTGGCGGCGACCCGGCTGGACTGTGTGACCGGCTCGGCGGCACTGATGCGGCAGGCGGTGGCGCAGGCGATCCATCACTGCACGTACCGCAGCGCGTTCGGCGGGGTGCTGGTCGACAAGCCGCTGATGCGGAACGTGCTGGCCGATCTGGCGCTGGAGTCGGAGGCGGCGACGGTGCTGGCACTGCGGCTGGCCGCCGCGTACGACGCCGGCACGGAGGCGGACCGGGCGTTCCTGCGGATCGCGGTGCCCACGGCGAAGTACTGGGTGACGAAGCGGTGCACGCCGCTGGCCGGCGAGGCCCTGGAGTGCCTGGGCGGCAATGGGTACGTCGAGGAGTCCGGGATGCCGCGGCTGCTGCGCGAGGCGCCGCTCAACTCGATCTGGGAGGGCTCCGGGAACGTACAGGCGCTGGATGTGCTGCGGGCGTTGCAGCGCGAGCCGCAGGCGCTGAACGCGTTCCTGCAGGAGGTCGGCCGGGCGCGCGGCGCCGACCACCGGCTCGACGGGGCGATCAAGGACATGCTGACCGAGCTGGCCGATCTGCACGGGATCGATGCGCGGGCCCGCCGGCTCGTCGAGCGGATGGCACTGGTACTGCAGGGTTCGCTGCTGGTGCGCTGGGCACCGCCGGAGGTGGCGGACGCGTTCTGTGCGTCGCGGCTGGGCGGGGACTGGGGTGCGGCCTTCGGGACGCTGCCGCACAGCCTGGACCTGGCCTCGATCGTGGAGCGGGCGCGGCCCGTCGCGCACTGAGTGCGGGAAACAGCGACGGAGGGTGGTGCTGCGCCGACACGGCACCACCCTCCTTGCTGTGCGCACCGAACAACGGCGCACAGGCTCCACCGTGCGGTGTGACGCCACTCTCGTACGTACTGACGCAACACGCCAGAGTTGCAAAGGGTTGCAACCGTTGTGCGGAGTGCGCAGTATCGAGAACCCCACAACGACAGGATGGGGTCCGCGGGCCGTGACTCGGCCCCGGCAACTGGGGGTGTCGACGGTGGAGACAAGTCCGGTCGAAGTGACGCGACTGGCCGCCCTGGGTTCGGACCGGGCCACGCGCATGCTCCACAGGGCCCGGGAGGCGAGGCTCGAGGGCGAGCGCCCACCGGTCGCCCCCCGGGCCGAGATCGGCGCCTCGTGGGACCGGGTGCTGCGCAGCGGCATCGACCCCGAGCAGACCACCCAGAGCGTGCTGCTGGAGTCGGACGAGATCGAGCACCGGCGGCGCAGTTCGGCACTGGGCGAGGTGATGCCGCTGCTCAGCGACGGCCTGGTCTCGATCGCCGACAGTGCGCGGCAGATCATGGTCGTCACCGATGTGGAGGGCCGGGTGCTCTGGCGGCAGGGCAATCCCGGGGTGCTGCGGCAGGCGGACGGCATCTGTCTGGAGGAGGGTGCGTCCTGGGCCGAGGCGATCACGGGCACGAACGCGATCGGTACGGCGCTCGCCTCGCGCGCCCCGGTCCAGGTCCACTCGTCGGAGCATTTCGTCCGCACCCTGCACGCCTGGACGTGTGCGGCGGCTCCGGTCCGTGATCCGCGGGACGGACGGCTGATCGGCATCGTCGATGTCAGCGGCCCCGTGTCCACCTTCCATCCGATGACGCTGGCGCTGGTCGGTTCGGTGGCCCGGCTGGCCGAGAGCGAGCTCCGGAACCGGCATCTGCTCGCGATCGACCGGCTGCGTTCGGTCGCCGCGCCGCTGCTCGCGCGGCTGGGCGGCCGGGCGCTGGCGGTGGACCGGCACGGCTGGCTGGCCGGGGTCACCGGAATGCCTCCGGTCAGCCGCCTGCCGCTGCCGAAGTCGCTGCAGGCGGGCCCGGTGTGGCTGCCGTCGCTCGGGATGTGCCGGGTGGAACCGCTGTCCGGCGGCTGGCTGATCCAGGTGGCGGACGAGCCGTCGGATGCGGCGCCGCGCCGGGTGGTCCTCGATCTGAGCCGGCCGGCCGGTCTCGCGGTCAGTGTGAAGGGCCCGGTCGGCTCCTCGACCCAGCGCCTGTCGCCGCGCCACGCGGAGCTGCTGTACGCACTGGCGCTGCACCCCGAGGGGCGTACGGCGTCCGAGCTGGCCGAGGACCTCTTCGGCGATGCGACCCGGACGGTGACGGTGCGGGCCGAGATCTCGCGGCTGCGGCGCCATATGGCCGAAGTGCTGGCGCACCGCCCGTACCGCTTCGGTGAGGGCGTCGAGGTGGAGGTGATCCCTCCGGAGCACCCGGGCGATCTGCTGCCGCGCTCGACGGCGCCGGTGGTGGTCAGGGCCCGTACGACGGTGTGACGGCAGCGGGGGCCGTCACCGGGGCCGGGGGCCGGGGGCCGGCGGCGCGGGCAGCTGGTCCGGCGGGCGGAAGGCGGCGGTGAACGGAAGCCGGCAGCCCGGGCGGCGGGACAGGCTTTGGCCATAGCCACACGGCATGGTTCCCTGGCAGTCATGAGCAACACCGAGCCCGCACCTGCAGCTGCCGAGGTGACCGTCTGGTCCCTGGAACAGACCTCCCCCGACGATCTGCGGCCCGCCAGCGCCCCCGAGGGCGACGTCCGGATCGTACGGTCGGCGGTACCGCTGCCGGAGTTCAGCCGCTTCCTCTACACGGCGGTCGGCGGCGACATCCAGTGGACCGACCGGCTCTCGATGACGTACGCCGAGTGGCAGGAGGCCCTGGACCGGCCCGGGGCGGAGACCTGGGTGGCGTACGAGAACGGGACCCCGGCCGGGTACATCGAGCTGGACCCGCAGGACGACGGCGTGGTCGAGATCATGTACTTCGGCCTGATACCGGCCTTCCGCGGGCGCCGGATCGGCGGTCATCTGCTCGCGCACGGGGTCGCGCGCGCCTGGGACCTGGCGGAGCGCTGGCCGCAGCGCCCGCCGACGAAGCGGGTGTGGCTGCACACCTGCTCGAAGGACGGCCCGCACGCCATGGACAACTATCTGCGCCGCGGGTTCAGGCTCTTCGACACCAAGGTCGAGCTGGAGGCGGACGTGGCGACGCCGGGACCGTGGCCCGGAGCGGCACGCTAGAGCAGAACGTTTCGGTCAATACCTCCCTTACGGATACCCACGTCTGCGCCGCTGAAGTGACCGGCACCACATCGTCTCACCTCTCGGGACAGTCTCGTCCACATCATGGATAGTGGTGGACTGTCCCGAGAGTCGCGTGACACGCTTCCGTCATGCCTGGAACTGGAATTGCCTTGGTGAGTCGACGCCACGTCGACCTCGGCCGCATGTCCAGCGCCATCTGTCCGGCGGGCTGAGAGTCCCAGCACCGCCGCGATCCCTTTTCTCTGCACCCCCCTGCGCACCGCCGCGCCTCAGCGCGAGTGTGCAGTTCAGAGCCGCCCTCCTGCAGTCCCGAAGGACGTACTGTCATGGCCGCTACCCCGGAACAGCCTGCGACCACCACGCCCCGCCGCAAGGCCGGACGCCACCGTGGCGAGGGCCAGTGGGCCGTGGGGCACCACACTCCGCTCAACGGCAATGAGCAGTTCAAGAAGGACGACGACGGTCTCAACGTGCGGACGCGCATTGAGACGATCTACTCCAAGCGCGGATTCGACTCGATCGACCCCAACGACCTGCGTGGGCGCATGCGGTGGTGGGGCCTCTACACGCAGCGCAAGCCCGGGATCGACGGCGGCAAGACCGCGATCCTGGAGCCGGAGGAGCTGGACGACAAGTACTTCATGCTGCGGGTCCGGATCGACGGCGGCCGGCTGACCACCGCGCAGTTGCGGGTCATCGGCGAGATCTCGCAGGAGTACGCACGCGGCACCGCGGACATCACCGACCGGCAGAACATCCAGCTGCACTGGATCCGCATCGAGGACGTCCCGGCGATCTGGGAGAAGCTGGAGGCCGTCGGGCTCTCCACCACCGAGGCGTGCGGCGACTGCCCGCGCGTGATCATCGGCTCGCCGGTGGCGGGGATCGCCGCGGACGAGATCATCGACGGCACGCCCGCGGTCGACGAGATCCACGACCGCTACATCGGCAACAAGGAATTCTCCAACCTGCCGCGGAAGTTCAAGACCGCGATCTCCGGCTCTCCGGTGCAGGACGTGGTCCACGAGATCAACGACATCGCGTTCGTCGGCGTGGTCCACCCCGAGCACGGTCCGGGCTTCGACGTCTGGGTCGGCGGCGGGCTCTCCACCAACCCGCGGCTCGCCGAGCGGCTGGGCGCCTGGGTACCGCTCGACGAGGTCCCGGATGTCTGGGCCGGTGTGGTGGGGATCTTCCGCGACTACGGCTACCGGCGGCTGCGCACCCGCGCCCGTCTGAAGTTCCTGATGGCGGACTGGGGTCCGGCGAAGTTCCGCCAGGTGCTGGAGGACGAGTACCTGAAGCGCCCGCTGGTCGACGGTCCCGCGCCCGAGCAGCCGAGCAGCCGCTGGCGCGACCACGTGGGTGTCCACGAGCAGCAGGACGGGCGCTTCTACGTCGGGTTCGCACCCCGGGTCGGCCGGGTGGACGGCTCCACCCTGGCCAAGATCGCCGACCTGGCCGCCGCACACGGCTCGGACCGGCTGCGCACCACCGTCGAGCAGAAGATGCTCATCCTCGACGTGGCACAGGACCAGGTGGAGTCCCTGGTCGCCGGTCTCGAGGCGCTCGACTTCCAGGTGACGCCCTCGACGTTCCGGCGCGGCACGATGGCCTGCACCGGCATCGAGTTCTGCAAGCTCGCGATCGTCGAGACGAAGGCGCGCGGCGCCTCGCTCATCGACGAACTGGAACGCCGCCTGCCGGACTTCGACGAGCCGCTCACCATCAACATCAACGGCTGCCCCAACGCCTGCGCCCGCATCCAGACCGCGGACATCGGCCTCAAGGGCCAACTGGTCCTGGACGCCGACGGCAACCAGGTGGAGGGCTACCAGGTGCACCTCGGTGGCGCCCTGGGCCTGGAGGCCGGGTTCGGCCGCAAGGTCCGTGGCCTGAAGGTCACTTCGGCCGAGCTGCCGGACTACGTCGAGCGGGTGCTCGGCCGGTTCCAGGAGGAGCGCGAGGACGGCGAGCGGTTCGCGACCTGGGCGGCGCGGGCCAGTGCGGAGTCGCTGTCATGAGCGGGCGCGCCGCACCGTTCTACTGCCCGTACTGCGGGGACGAGGACCTGCGTCCGCACGAGACCGGGCACGGGGCCTGGGAATGTGCCTCCTGCAACCGCGCGTTCCAGCTCAAGTTCATGGGTCTGCTGACGCGGGGACTGCTGCGCAACGACGTGGAGGGGGAAGGGAAATGACGGACACTCAGCAGATCGAGGACCTCCGGGCCCTGGCCGAGAGGGCGGGCCGTGAGCTGGAGGACGCCGCCCCGCTGGAGATCCTGCGGTGGGCCGCGGAGACCTTCGGCAATCGGTTCTGCGTCACGTCCTCGATGGAGGACGCGGTCGTGGCACATCTCGCCTCCCGCGCCTTCCCGGGCGTCGATGTGGTGTTCCTCGACACCGGCTACCACTTCGAGGAGACGATCGGGACCCGCGACGCGGTGGACGCCGTGATGGACGTCAACGTCATCACGCTGACGCCACGTCAGAGCGTGGCCGAGCAGGTCGCCGAGTACGGCCCGCAACTGCACGACCGGGACCCCGACCTGTGCTGCAGGCTGCGGAAGGTCAAGCCCCTCGAGGAGGGCCTGACGTCGTACGCGGCCTGGGCGACCGGGCTGCGGCGCGACGAGTCCCCGACCCGGGCGAACACCCCGGTGGTCGGCTGGGACGAGAAGCGGCAGAAGGTCAAGATCTCGCCGATCGCCCGCTGGACGCAGGACGACGTGGACGCATACGTCGCGGAGCACGGAGTCCTCACCAACCCGCTTCTGATGGACGGGTACGCCTCCGTGGGCTGCGCGCCGTGCACCCGCCGGGTGCTGGAGGGCGAGGACGTGCGGGCCGGACGCTGGGCCGGCCGGGGCAAGACCGAGTGCGGGCTGCACGACTGATGACGACTGATCAGGAGACTTCGATGAGCGTGACGGAGACGGGAGCCACCATCTGGCTGACCGGTCTGCCGAGCGCGGGCAAGACCACCATCGCGTACGAACTGGCCGGCCGGCTGCGCGGCGAGGGGCACCGGGTGGAGGTGCTCGACGGCGACGAGATCCGCGAGTTCCTCTCCGCAGGGCTCGGCTTCTCCCGCGAGGACCGGCACACCAACGTCCAGCGGATCGGCTTCGTCGCCGAACTCCTGGCCGCCAACGGCGTGAAGGTGCTCGTACCGGTCATCGCCCCGTACGCGGACAGCCGTGACGCCGTACGCAAGCGCCACCGGGCGGAGGGCACCGCGTATCTGGAGGTGCATGTCGCGACTCCGGTCGAGGTGTGCTCCGTACGCGATGTGAAGGGCCTCTACGCCAAGCAGGCGGCGGGCGAGATCAGCGGGCTCACCGGGGTCGACGACCCGTACGAGGCGCCCGAGTCGCCGGACCTGCGGATCGAGTCGCACCGGCAGACCGTGCAGGAGTCCGCGGCGGAGCTGTATGCGCTGCTGAGCGAGAGGGGTGCAGCGTGACGACCGTCGCGACTGTGTCGGAGGACACCGACAATCCGTACGCACTCAGCCACCTGGACTCCCTGGAGTCCGAGGCGGTGCACATCTTCCGTGAGGTGGCAGGGGAGTTCGAGCGGCCGGTGATCCTGTTCTCCGGCGGCAAGGACTCGATCGTGATGCTGCATCTGGCGCTGAAGGCGTTCGCGCCTGCGCCGGTGCCGTTCACGCTGCTGCACGTCGACACCGGGCACAACTTCCCCGAGGTCCTCGACTACCGCGACCGCACGGTCGCCGCGCACGGACTGCGGCTGCATGTCGCCTCCGTCCAGGAGTACATCGACGCCGGCAAGCTCCGTGAGCGCCCCGACGGCACGCGCAACCCGCTGCAGACCGTGCCGCTGACCGAGGCGATCCAGCAGCACCGCTTCGACGCCGTGTTCGGCGGCGGCCGGCGCGACGAGGAGAAGGCGCGTGCCAAGGAGCGGGTCTTCTCGCTGCGCGACGAGTTCTCCCAGTGGGACCCCAGGCGCCAGCGCCCCGAGCTGTGGCAGCTCTACAACGGCCGGCACGCCCCAGGCGAGCACGTCCGGGTCTTCCCGATCTCCAACTGGACCGAGCTCGACGTCTGGCAGTACATCGAGCGCGAAGGCATCGAGCTTCCGGAGATCTACTTCGCCCATGAGCGGGAGGTCTTCAACCGCTCCGGTATGTGGCTGACCGCCGGTGACTGGGGCGGCCCCAAGGAGAGCGAGCCGGTCGAGACCCGGCAGGTGCGGTACCGGACGGTCGGCGACATGTCCTGCACCGGCGCCGTCGACTCCGACGCCACGACGCTCGCCGCCGTGATCACCGAGATCGCCGCCTCCCGGCTCACCGAGCGGGGCGCGACGCGTGCCGACGACAAGATGTCCGAGGCCGCGATGGAAGACCGCAAGCGCGAGGGGTACTTCTAAATGACCACCAGCACCGAGCAGTTGTCGACCACCACCCTGCTGCGGTTCGCCACCGCGGGGTCCGTCGACGACGGCAAGTCCACCCTCGTGGGACGTCTTCTGCACGACTCCAAGTCGGTCCTCACCGACCAGCTGGAGGCCGTCGAGCACGCGTCGCGCAACCGGGGCCAGGAGGCGCCGGACCTGGCGCTGCTGACCGACGGGCTGCGGGCCGAACGCGAGCAGGGCATCACCATCGATGTCGCCTACCGCTACTTCGCCACGCCGCGCCGCCGCTTCATCCTGGCCGACACCCCGGGGCATGTGCAGTACACCCGGAACATGGTGACGGGGGCCTCGACGGCCGAGCTCGCCGTCGTCCTCGTCGACGCCCGCAACGGTGTCGTCGAGCAGACTCGCCGGCACGCCGCCGTCGCCGCGCTGCTGCGGGTGCCGCATGTGGTCCTCGCCGTGAACAAGATGGACCTGGTCGACTACGCGGAGCCCGTGTTCGCCGCCATCGCCGAGGAGTTCACCGCGTACGCCGCCTCGCTGGGCGTCCCGGAGATCACCGCGATCCCGATCTCCGCGCTGGCCGGTGACAACGTCGTGGAGCCGTCCGCCCACATGGACTGGTACGGCGGTCCGACGGTGCTGGAGCACCTGGAGACGGTGCCGGTCAGCCACGACCTCACCGCCTGCCACGCACGCTTCCCCGTCCAGTACGTGATCCGTCCGCAGACCGCCGAGCACCCCGACTACCGAGGCTACGCGGGCCAGATCGCCGCCGGTGCGTTCCGCGTGGGCGAGGCCGTCACCGTCCTTCCCTCCGGCCGTACGTCGACGATCGCCGGGATCGACGCCCTCGGCGAGAGCGTGGACATCGCCTGGGCACCCCAGTCGGTGACCGTCCGGCTGGCCGACGACATCGACGTCTCGCGCGGTGACCTCATCGCGCCGGCCGACGACGCACCCGCGGTCACCCAGGACGTCGAGGCGACCGTCTGCCATGTCGCGGACCAGCCGCTCGCCGTCGGCCAGCGGGTGCTGCTCAAGCACACCACCCGCACGGTCAAGGCGATCGTCAAGGACATCCCGTCGCGGCTGACCCTGGACGACCTGTCGCAGCACCCGGCACCCGGGCAGCTGGTCGCCAACGACATCGGCCGGGTCGTCGTCCGCACCGCCGAACCGCTCGCCCTCGACGCCTACGCGGACTCACGCCGCACCGGATCGTTCCTGCTGATCGACCCGGCGGACGGCACCACGCTCGCGGCCGGCATGGCCGGCCAGTCGTTCGCCGCCGCGGCCCCGGGCGATGGCGCGGCCGACGACGCCGAATGGGACTTCTGATGAGTATCGACATCTACGCGACGTTCGCGAAGGAGGGCGGTCGCGTCGGCAGCGGCACCCTCGGCAGCGGCCAGGGCGGGGTTGCGCGATGTGCGTGATGACGTACGCGCACTGCCTGCGCGCCCGCCTGCACCAACCGCACCGCCTGTACCACCAGTTCAGACGAAGACATGCCGACTTCCCGGCCGCGTCCCCGTAACCGCCGAGGGACGTGAGTACCGGGCCAACGAGAGGAAAGCCTCCCGTGCCTGCCACCCGTATCACCCTGCGCCGCAGCCTCGCCGCTGCCGCCGCCCTGCCGCTGCTCGCCGTGGCACTCACCGCCTGCGGCTACGGCTCCGCGGCGAAGGACGACGACGCCGGGAAGGCGAACGTCGCCGCCGACGGCAAGAAGCTCTCCGCGGACACCGTCAAGATCGGCTACTTCCCGAATCTCACGCACGCCACCGCCCTGGTCGGCATCCAGGAAGGCCTGATCGCCAAGGAGCTCGGCGGCACGACGGTCGAGCCGTCCACGTTCAACGCGGGCCCGTCCGAGATCGAGGCGCTCAACGCGGGGTCGATCGACATCGGCTTCATCGGCCCCTCCCCCGCCATCAACGGCTTCTCGAAGTCCAAGGGCAAGAGCCTGCGGATCATCGGCGGTTCGGCTTCCGGCGGCGTGAAGCTGGTCGTCAACCCGAAGAAGATCAAGACCCTGGACGATCTCAAGGGCAAGAAGATCGCCACCCCGCAGCTCGGCAACACCCAGGACGTGGCGTTCCTCAACTGGATCTCCGAGAAGGGCTGGAAGGTCGACGCCCAGAGCGGCAAGGGCGACGTCTCCGTGGTCCGTACGGACAACAAGGTGACCCCGGACGCCTACAAGTCCGGTTCCATCGACGGTGCCTGGGTCCCGGAGCCGACCGCCTCCAAGCTGGTCGCGCAGGGCGCCGAGGTGCTGCTCGACGAGTCGACGCTGTGGCCGGACAACAAGTTCGTGATCACCAACATCATCGTGTCGCAGAAGTTCCTCAGCGAGCACCCGGACGTCGTCGAGGCGGTGCTGCGCGGTTCGGTCGCCACCAACGCATGGATCAACGCCAACCCGGACAAGGCGAAGGCCTCCGCCAACACCGCGCTCAAGAAGCTGTCCGGGAAGGCGCTGCCGGCCGAGGTCCTGGACCCGGCGTGGAAGTCGATCCAGTTCATCGACGACCCGCTGGCCGCCACGCTCGACACCGAGGCCAAGCACGCGGTGAAGGCCGGTCTGCTGGACGAGACGGACCTGACGGGCATCTACGACCTGAAGCCGCTGAACAAGATCCTCAAGGCCGCGGGCAAGCCCGAGGTCGACGACGCCGGTCTCGGCGTCAAGTAACCCCACCCCGACCGTTCCAGGATCTCCCAGGAGGTGACGACCATGGCGACGACCACGCTCACCAAGGCCGAGGACCGTGTATCGGCCGGGCACGCGGCCCGTATCGACCACGTCTCGAAGTCCTTCGGCGGACCGGAGGGACCGCAGCTCGTCCTGGACGACATCACGCTCGATGTCGCTCCCGGCGAGTTCGTCACCCTCCTGGGAGCTTCCGGGTGCGGCAAATCGACGCTGCTCAACCTGGTGGCCGGACTCGACCGCCCGACCGCGGGGTCCATCGAGACCCCCGGCGGGCGGCCGGCCCTGATGTTCCAGGAGCACGCCCTCTTCCCGTGGCTGACCGCGGGCAAGAACATCGAACTCGCGCTGCGGCTGCGCGGCGTACCCAAGTCCGACCGCCGCGCGGAGGCGGAGCGGCTGCTCGAACTCGTACGGCTGGGAGGGGCCTACGGGAAGCGGGTGCATGAGCTTTCGGGCGGCATGCGGCAGCGGGTGGCGATGGCCCGCGCGCTCGCCCAGGACAGTCAACTGCTGCTGATGGACGAGCCGTTCGCCGCACTCGACGCCATCACCCGGGATGTGCTGCACGACGAGCTGACCCGGATCTGGCGCGAGACGAACATCTCGGTCCTCTTCGTCACGCACAACGTGCGTGAGGCCGTCCGGCTCGCCGAGCGGGTCGTCCTGCTGTCGTCGAGGCCGGGCCGGATCGCCCGCGAGTGGACGGTCGCCATCGACCAGCCGCGCCGCATCGAGGACACCGCGGTGGCGGAGCTGTCCGTCGAGATCACCGAACAACTGCGTGGGGAGATCCGCCGACATGGCCAGCACTGAGACGACCGCCAAGGACGCCGCCCAGGACCTGGCCGGCCTGGAGGCGGGGCTCGACGCGCTCGATGCGGTGCGGGTGAGCCGGACTCCGGTCCGCCAGGTGCTCGTACGGAAGGTGCTGCCGCCGGTCGTGGCCGTCGCGCTGGTGCTCGTCGTCTGGCAGATCCTGATCTGGGCGAAGGTCACCGACGACTACAAGCTGCCGTCGCCCTCCCAGGTCTGGGACGAGGTGACCAACGCCTGGGCGCAGGGCACCCTGCTCGACTACATCTGGACGAGCGTCTCGCGCGGCCTGTTCGGCTTCCTCATGGCCCTCGCCATCGGCACCCCGCTCGGACTGCTGGTGGCACGCGTGAAGGTGGTGCGCGCGGCGATCGGACCGGTGCTCTCCGGTCTCCAGTCGCTGCCGTCGGTGGCGTGGGTGCCGCCCGCGGTGATCTGGCTGGGGCTCCAGCCCTCGATGATGTACGCGGTGATCCTGCTCGGCGCCGTCCCGTCGATCGCCAACGGTCTCGTCGCCGGTGTCGACCAGATCCAGCCGCTGCATCTGCGGGCCGGAAAAACGCTGGGCGCCACCGGGCTGCGCGGCACCTGGCACATCGTGCTGCCGGCCGCGCTGCCCGGCTATCTGGCGGGCCTGAAGCAGGGCTGGGCGTTCTCCTGGCGCTCGCTCATGGCTGCGGAGATCATCGCCTCGTCGCCCGATCTGGGCGTGGGCCTCGGCCAGTTGCTGGAACAGGGCCGCGAGACCAGCAGCATGTCGATGGTGTTCCTCGCCATCCTCCTGATCCTGACCGTCGGCATCGCCATCGACCTGCTGATCTTCAGCCCGCTGGAGCGGTGGGTGCTGCGCAGCCGCGGCCTCCTCGTCAAGAACTGAGTACCGCCATGTCCTCCCCCGTACTTCTCGTCATCGCCCACGGCAGCCGCGATCCGCGGCACGCGGCGACCGTGCACGCGCTCACCGCGCGGGTACGGGCGCTGCGGCCGGGGCTTCGGGTGGAGACGGGCTTCCTGGACTTCAACGCCCCGTCCGTGCCACGGGTGCTGGAACGTCTGGCCGCGGAGGGGACGGATGACGTCGTCGCCCTTCCCCTGCTGCTGACCCGGGCCTTCCACGCCAAGGCCGACATACCCGCCGTGCTGCGCGAGGCGCAGTCCCGGCTGGGCCGGCTGCGGATCCGGCAGGCCGACGTGCTCGGCCCGTCACCGCTGCTGCACTCCGCCCTGGAGCGGCGACTGCACGAAGCCGGGGTCCGCCCCGGTGACCGAAGCTCGACCGGGCTCGTCCTGGCCTCGGCGGGCTCCACGGACCCGGAGGCGATCGCAGTGATCGCTGAAATCGCGCGGGAGCTGCGGCACACCGGTTGGTGCGCCGTGCGGCCTGCGTTCGCCTCCGCATCTCTCCCCCGTACCGAGGACGCGGTACGGGCCCTACGGGCCGAAGGCCTCCGGCGCGTGGCGGTCGCCCCGTACGTCATCGCCCCCGGCCGCCTCCCGGACCGCATCGCCGCCGGTGCGGCGGAGGCCGACGTGCTGGCCGATGTGCTGGGCCCGGCACCGGAGTTGGCACGTCTGCTGCTGGCCCGGTACGACGAGGCGCGCGTTCCGGCCGCGGTCCGGCTCAGCGCTTGAGGGCTGACCCGAGTCAGCCGACGTCCAGACTGCCGGTGCGAGTCCGCTTGAGCTCGAAGAAGTCGGGACAGCCGGCGAGCACCCGGAAGCTGTCGAAGAGCCGCCCTGCCTCCTCGCCGCGCGGGACGGCGCGCAGCACCGGGCCGAACCACACCGTGCCGTCGACATGGATCGTCGGCGTCCCGACATAGCCGCCGGCCTCCGGGTCCTTGCCCGCCTCATGGCTGGTCCGCAGCGCTTCGTCGTACGTCTCAGCGTGCGCGGCGGCTGCCAGGGCGGCCGGCAGCCCCGTCTCGGCCAGGGCCTCGGCGATCACCTCGTCGAAGTCATCGTTCTTCTGCTGGTGGATGCGGGTGCCCAGGGCCGTGTAGAGGTCGCGCAGCACACCCTCGCCGTGGGCCGCGGCCGCCGCGACGGCGACCCGTACCGGTCCGATCGACTTGTCGACCAGTTCCCGGTACCAGTCGGGGAGTTCATTGCCGATGTTGTGCAGATGGAGGCTCATGACGTGGAAGCGGAGCTCGATGTCGCGCTGCTGCTCCACCTCGAGCATCCAGCGGGAGGTGATCCAGGCGAACGGGCAGGCGGGGTCGAAGTAGAAGTCGACGACGGCCCGTCGGCCACCGTGGTTCCGTTGAGTGGTCATGGCCCGAGCCTAGCCAGCCATTGGCATACGGACGCGGGCCAATCAACGCCGGTTCCGATGGGCCACTTTCAGGCGGCTGTCCACTGCGGATCACGTCCGCTGTGCGCCAGTGCACGCGCGAGGACGGTGGCCGATCCGGGCAGCCGGACCTCGTCACCGAAGCCGTCGTACTGCCGGTAGAGCTCGGCCGACCGGTCGACGACGTCGAGGACGTACCCGGCCGCCGCGTCGGAGAGCCTGAGCTCCTGGCCGGTCGCGCGGGCCACGTCCCAACTGTGCAGAGCCGTCTCCATGATGAGCATCGCGGCGATCTCGGCCGCCGGGGAAGACGCATGCCCCAGGTCGATGTCCCCCTCCCAGACCGCCGGGTCCGACCAGGCGGCGACGGCCCGGTCCAGCTGCGCCGCGTACTGCTCGGCCCAGTCGGCGTCGGCGGTGAAGTCACGGGCGGTGAGCTCGTCCGGCAGGGGTGTGCGCCGGGCGCGGTGCTCCAGACCGTGTGAGGTGTACAGCACCCAGTGGTTGATCAGTACCTGCAGATCCCAGCCGCCGCAGGGAGTGGCGGCCGCGACCGGCTGTTCGGCGCCGATACCGAGGGCGATGCGGGCGGCCTCGGCGGCGCATTCGGTCATGTGGGCGTACTCGCTCTTCATGCACGGGACGGTACGGCCGCCCGCTGCCGCCGGTCTTGAAGAAATGCGACAGGGGCCTGGCCGTGCCGGACGTCCCGCTCGCTCAGCAGGCGGCGTCGATGAGTGCGGTGAGTTCGGCCACCGACATCGATCCGGGCTCGCGGCGCTCGCGCGCGAACGCGTTCGCGGTGCGCTGGAGTACGGCGTTGACCGGTGCGGGCACCCCGTGCTGACGGCCCAGCAGCACGATCTCGCCATTGAGATAGTCGGCCTCGATGGTGCCTGTACCGCGGGTGAGGCTCTGCCACGACGATCCGGCGCCGCGCGGGGAGCCGTCGAGCGGTTCGAAGCGCATCCGGCCGCCGCGCGCCTTCGACTGTTCCTCCTGGCCGACCGCGTCGATACCGGCGGCCTCCAGGACCGCGCGGCCCTCGGCCAGTGCCCGCTCGACCAGGGGAGCGGCGTCCCCGGTGAGCGGTCCGGTGACCGCCTCGACCGCGTTGGCGAGGTTGGAGAGCAGCTTGCCGTACTTCCAGCGCATCACGTCCGGGACGACGGGGGCGAGCAGCTTCGACTTCTCCAGGTCGGCGGCGATCAGCTCGGCCGTCGTGTCCGTGCCGGTGGGATAGCACCCGAGGTGCAGGATGCCGGTCAGCGGGGTTCCGGCCGCCGACACCTCGCCCGGCCGGACGAAGGTGGCCGGCAGCCAGACGCACATGCCGTAGACCCGCCGGAAGCGGCGCAGCGCGAGACGTTCGCTCTCCACGCCGTTCTGCGCGCAGATCAGGGGCAGGCGTTCACCCGCGGTACCGCCGCCCGCCACGGGCCGGTCGCTCCAGGCGTCGAGCGCGGCAACGCTGTCCTGCGTCTTGACGGCGAGGACGAGTACGTCGTCCGGGGTCAGGTCGAGTGCGTCGGGCCGGTCGACGACGGGAAGCGCGTGGGTGCGCGGACCGTCCGGCGTGATGAGCCGGAGTCCGTGCGTGCGCAGCGCCTCGTACTGCGCGCCGCGTGCCACCAGGACGACGTCGTGGCCGGCCTCGGCCAGCCGACCGCCTATGGCGCCGCCGACAGCCCCCGTTCCCACGATGATGTAGCGCATCCCCGGCTCCGTTCGGTGCGGTCGTGTGTCATATGCCGTGATCAGATCCTATGCGCGGAGGCGGGCCTGTCGAGGGCCGGCCACCGGGGCCGGGCCTCGGCGCCCAGGAGCTGTCGGACCGGCCGGCCCGATCGGCCCGTTCCCGTTGCCCCGGCTGCATCCGGGCGAACCTGTCACCGAGCGGCTCGGGACTCCGGCACGCTGAGGCAGGGGAGTAAGATCCGTTTCATCGGCCTGGACACCCTCCCCGTCGGCCGACTGCACGAGGCACCGTCCCTGACCGGGATCACCTCGGTGCACACCCGCTGCCACGTCCGGCGCGGCGCTCGCCGGTATCACCGAACCGCATGGTGCCACCCGCGCGCAGACCGCCCCGACCCGGCTGCTGCAACCTCTCGCGCCTCTGTGCCGGACCCCGGGTACGGGTTCGCCCGCCCATCCGGCGGAGAACCTCGGGGCTGCGGCGATCCGCCTGTTCACCGAAGACATGAGCCGCCTGGAGGCGCGCGCCCCGAATGAAGGAGTACCTGCCGGTGACCACCACCTCTATGACCGCGCCTGTCCCGCCCACGGCTCCGGTACCGGTGATCCGGGCCGACGGCGTCCGGCTCGTCCGGGACGGCAGCACCCTGCTCGACTCGGTCTCACTGACCGTGCGCAGCGGTGAACACTGGGCACTGCTCGGCGCCAACGGTGCCGGGAAGAGCACGCTGCTCGGACTCCTCGGCGCGGTCACCCATCCCACCGACGGGTCGGTGGAGATCCTGGGACGGACGCTCGGCCGGGTCGACCTGCGCGAGCTGCGAACCCTGCTCGGGCACGTCAACCCGCGTCATCCGCTGCGTTCGCCGCTGTCGGTGCGCGAGGTGGCGCTGACCGGTCTGACCAACTCGGTGGAGCCGGTGCCGCGTTGGTCGGCCAGCATCGAACAGCGGGCACAGGCCGACCAGTTGCTGAAGATGCTGGGCATGGAGGCGAAGACCGGTTCGCGCTGGCCGTCGCTCTCGCAGGGCGAGCGGGGCCGTACGCTCATCGCCCGCGCGCTGATGCCGCGGCCCCGGCTGCTCCTCCTCGACGAACCGGCCACAGGCCTGGATCTCGCTGCCCGCGAACAGTTGCTGGACGCCCTGGACACCCTGCGCTCGGAGCATCCGCAGCTGGCGACGGTCCTGGTCACGCACCACCTGGAGGAGCTGCCCGCCTCGACCACGCATGCGCTGCTGCTGCGCGCGGGGCGCGTGGTGGCCTCGGGTCCGGCCGGCGAGGTACTCACCACGGACCGGGTCAGCGACTGCTTCGGGCATCCCGTTCGGATCGCCCGCACGGACGGCAGGTGGACGGCGCGTGCGCAGCGCGTCAGCCACGGCTGAGTACGGTCACGTGCGTTCGTGTGCCGTCACTCGTCGTCGCAGGGTCCCGCGGTGAACGGGGTGGTGGACGGGGCGACTGCGGGCGGCGGCTCAGTCGCGTGTCATCTCCACGAGCTTGACGACGGTGTTCCAGTTGCGTGAGGTGGCGGTGAGTCCCTTGGTGACAGCGGGGCGGTGGAGCGCCTCGGCAAGTCGGGAGCGGCCGAGTCCGTCGGGCGCGTAGAGGTAGAGCGCGCGGTCACCAAGCCGGAACTCCTCGGGGAGGAAGGCGTCGGCCTCGATCGCGGCGAATCGTGCGGCGTCCACCGGACGGTCGAAGTAGGTGACGTGCAGCTGCTTGCCCTCGAGTTCGCCGGCCGGGAACGGGCAGGCGTCGGCGACGGACGCGAGATAGGGTCCGTTGCGGATCAGACACGGGACGAAGAAGCCGAACCGGTCCTCGATGGCCCGTTCCAGCTGTGCGGTGAGCGCGTCCTCGTCGCCGGACGCGCTGCTGAAGACGGCGTTGCCGCTCTGCAGGTAGGTACGGACATCCCCGTGGCCCAGCTCCGTGAGCAGCGTGCGCAGTTCCGCCATCGGAACCTTCTTGTGGCCGCTCACATTGATCCCGCGCAACAGCGCCGCATATGAAGTGGTCATCGGAACACCCTAGGACGGTCCGCCCGAGGTGTGCGGCCGCCGCGCCCCGTGGGGGACGGCGCGGCGGCCGCCGTTTCGGTGGGTACCTGCTAGTCGACGACCTTCAGCAGCTTGTTCGGCGTGCCCTCGGTCGCATCGGAGATCGCGTCGGGGGTGGCGCCGTCGGTGAGTGCCGTGGCGACCTCCGCCGGGGTGGCGTCCGGGTGTCCGGCGAGGTAGGCGGCGGCGGCCCCGACGACGTGCGGGGTCGCCATGGACGTACCGGAGATGGTGTTCGTCGCGTCGTCGCTGTCGTTCCAGGACGACGTGATGTCCGAGCCGGGGGCGTAGATGTCCACGACCGAGCCGTAGTTGGAGAACGACGACTGCTCGTCGTCCACTGTGGACGAGGCGACCGTGATGGCCTCGGGGACCCTCGCCGGCGAGCCCTCGCCCGCGTCGGCGGACTCGTTTCCGGCAGCCACCGCGAAGGTGACTCCGGAGGCGATGGCCTTCTGGACCGCGGCGTCGAGGGCCGGGTCGGCACTGCCGCCGAGGCTCATGTTGGCGACGGACGGCCCCTCGTGGTGCGCGGTGACCCAGTCGATGCCGGCGACGACCTGCTCGGTGGTGCCCGAGCCTGAGTCGTCGAGGACCCGGACGGCGACGATCTTCGCCTTCTTGGCGACGCCGAACGTCGCACCGGCTATGGTGCCGGCCACGTGGGTTCCGTGGCCGTTGCCGTCGTCGGCACTGTCGTCGTTGTCCACGGCGTCGAAGCCCGAACTCGCCCGGCCGCCGAACTCCTTGTGCGTGACGCGGACACCGGTGTCGATGACATACGCCGTGACACCCTCGCCCGCGCTGTCCGGGTAGGTGTACGCGTGGTCGCCTGCGGTCCCGGTCTGGTCGATCCGGTCGAGTCCCCAGGACGGCGGGTTCTCCTGCGTGGCGTCGATGTGGAACTTCTTGTTCTGGACGACCTTGGAGACGGCCGGGTCGGCCGCGAGCCGCTCGGCCTCGGTCTGCGAAAGGCCGCTGGCGGAGAAGCCGTTGATGGCGGAGCTGTAGGTGCGCTTCAGCTTGCCGCCGTACTCCTCGGCGAGCTTCGCCTTGTCCGCCTTCCGGTCCAGCATCACGATGTAGCTGCCCGAGACCGCGGTCGCCGCGTCCGCGCCGTAGACCGTTCCCGTCGCGGGAGCGGGTGCGGCTCCGGCGAAGGACGTGCCCAGCAGGGTGACTCCGGCGGCTGCGGCCACCGCGGTGATCGCCGCGGTCAGCCTGGTCCGGGGTGTGCGCTTGTGCATGGCCATGAAGAGGGATCTCCTCGTCATTCTTTGTGGGGGGATTGGCCCCCGGCCGGAAAATCTCCGGGGGCTGGCTCGAAACCCTGGCCGATTGACGCGCTCAGATCAACCCCTTCATACAGCTGTGACTTATTCAACAAGGTTTCGTAATAAGAATTCGGCCAGCGGCGGCCAAGTCGGACGACCGACCCCAACGCCCCGCACAGGTAAGGGCCTTGCATGTGCGTGGGGCGCAGAGTGGAGAAGGACCTCGGCCGGTTCGCCGGGCCTCAGCGCTGGTAGCGGGCCCGTACCCGAATCCCGTCGTCGACCAGACGCCTGTTCAGCTCGTCCCGGCCGATCGCCCCGGTGTAGTACTCCTGCAGCGCGGGCGTGGCGACCTTGTCCTTCCACTCGGGGTAGCCGCGCACCGACTGGGCGGGCGCCGAGCGCAGCCCCTTCGCCAGGGCTGCGCCGGTCGCCCAGCCGTTCTCGGTGGTGTGCAGGGCCGGATCCGCTAGCGCCGCCGTGCCGGTCGGCAGCATCCAGTCGCCCTCTGCCAGGCGCACCGTGTTCGGTGGACGCAGCAGGAAGTCGATGAACTGCACGGCCGCCTTCTTGTGCCGGCTGGACTCGGCGACGGACAGGGTCTGCGGGCTCACGCCCTAGGCGAGTCCGTCGCTGCCGGCCGGGGCGGGAGGACCGTCCAATCGAAGCCCTCGGGGGCCTGTTCGACGACCTGCTGACGGTACGAGAACCGTTCCTAACCAGTGCGCATAAGTGAGTCTTGGACCCACTGCTGCGTACTGGGCGCATCCCGAACGGTTTTGGATGCGCTGGGTTCCCGCTTTCGCTTCCCGCTCGGCGACGGCCCTTTGGGGGGGGCGGTCCGTGGTGGGTGGGCAGGTTCCCTAACGCCCCCGGTCGCCTGGTCCGGCCTGGGCGGTCCGATGCCCCGCACGATCACTGCAGCCGAAGCGGTGCGGGTCACCGACCGGGTTGCCGTGCCGATCGAGCCGGTAGGCGGCGAAGTGGTCGGCGTTGGTGTCGACGCCGATCATGCCCCGGGCGCGGGCGGTCTCAAACGGGATGGTCTGCACGGCGGGGCGTTGCCAGGACGCGGTGAGGTACCAGCGTCCGCGCTCCGTGTCGAGGTGGATACGGTAGGCCACGGCCCGGTTGGCGGTGATGCGGTCGGCCCACTCCGCACCCCGGTGCGCGAACCCGATGCGGGCGGTGAGGATGTACCGGCCGTGCCGGGCGTTGGCCAGGTGCGCGAGCGGGGCAGGCAGCCTGATGCTGACCTCGCCGTCCGGGGTGACGCGGATCGTCTCGTTCCCGAACCGCTTCCCCGACTCACCATCCGCAGCAAGAAACCAGCGCTCCGCCTCCCACCGCTCCCGCCACTCGTCCTCGGTGAGACGGGCCTCGGCGAGATGGTGGCGGGTGTTGAGGAGACGCTTGCCACCCCGCACCACACGCACCCGTCCCGCCTGCCAGTCGGCAACAGCCGCCGTGTGCCGCGCCTCCAGTGCCGCGAGGCGGCGGGACTTGCGGAACCACTCGCTCTTCGACCGGTAGCCACCCGCAGCGCGCTTGGTGCCCTTCTCCCCGATCGGGAGGGAGAGCCGGTGCCGCAACGTCTTGATCCCGGCAACCAGGTTCTGGATGTGCGCCACCTGGCAACGGCGAGCCAGCGCCCACTGATCATGCGTGGCCTTGGTGATCGCACCCGCGATCCGCGACGACGACACCCCGGTCAGCTCCCGCTTACGCGACGCCCAGGTGTCCGCACCGTGCCCCAGACCATCCGCACAGCGGGCCTTGAGATCACCGGACGCCAGCGCCCCCTGATGCGCACCGACCGCACGCAACACCCTCTCGTCCCGGGGGGTCAGGTGCTTGAGACGATCCCGGACCGCCACCCCGCAAGGCCCAGGCGCCACGAAGGACGCCGCCAGCTTCCGTAAACCACCCACCACATCACCCCGCCCTCAAGGCCCCCCCTGCCACCCAGCCCAACGAGCCACAACCGCCAAGGTCACCCATTCGGCCCCAGAACCCCCGTTCCCACCCCCACAAACCCACCCACAGGACTCACTCCCGCTCGCTACAACTCACTTCGATGCAGCAAACCGACAGCAGCTCGCAACCCCAGCGAGACCATCGCGTATCGCCCGCCGAACAGCCCGGGGAGGGTGTCGCTGCCGCTCATGCCGAGCGCGGTGCGGGCAGCGCTGTGGTCGGTGTTGACCTGCCGACGACCACTTCGGGCATCGCCCACGGGATGATCGCCAGAGCCCTCGCCAGCCAGCGCATCCGCAGGTTCTGGTTGAGCAGGAGGGCGAGGCCCAGCGCCAGCACGAACTGCGGGACGGTGACGCCGACCGCCCAGACCAGGCCGATCCGGAACGAGTCCCAGAAAAGGGCGTCGTGGAGCAGGTCCTGGAAGTTCAGCCCGCCGACCCACTGGGTGGACCGGGTGCGGCCGGACTGGGCGTCGGTGAACGCCAGGGCGATGCCGTAGAGCAGGGGGCCGACGCTGAGGATCAGGATCGGGATCAGGGCGGGCAGGACCAGGAACCAGGTGCCGGCGTTCCGGTCGATCCGCGGAACCTGTCCGTCCTGTCTTCCCTGCCCGGGCCGTCGGCTGCCGGGCGGACCCTGCCGCCCGGATCGCACGGTTGCATTCGCCAACGTCATGAATTCGACCCCCTTGCGTCATTGGATCGGTTTCATCCAGTCCTGGCCGCTCAGGTGGCCTCCGCCATGGTGCTGACGGGTCGTCGATTCGTCAAGGTGGCCTGCACGGATGCGAAAATCGGACCATGAACGAGATGCGTGCGCGCGAAGTCCTGACCGCTGCCGGACTGTCCGACGGCGCGAAACTGATCGCGCTGGGCGAGAACGCGGTGTTCGCCGTCGGCGACCTGGTCGTCAAGGTCGGCCGGAACGCCGTGCAGAACCCGGAACTGCGCAGCCGGGCCCAGCGCGAGGTGGCCGTCGCACAGTGGCTCGCCACCTCCGGGATCCCCGCCGTGCGGGCGGCGGAGCCGCAGGCACGCGTGGTCGAGGGTCACCCGGTGACGGTCTGGCACCGGCTCCCCGACGCGGTGCGGCCCGCCGAACCGCGGGATCTGGCGCCGCTGCTCACCATGGTCCACGCCCTGCCGGCCCCGGACGGGCTCGTGCTGCCCCGGCGGGAGCTGCTGGGCGGTGTGGAGCGGTGGCTGCAGATCGCGGGCGACGCGATCGATCCCGCCGACGCCGCGTATCTGCGTGAGCGGCGCGACGGGTTCGCGGCGGCCGCGGCGGCGCTGGTGCCGCATCTGCCGCCGGGGCCGATCCACGGTGATGCGCTGCCGCGCAACGTCCATGTCGGTCCGGACGGGCCGGTCCTCGTGGACCTGGAGACGTTCTCCGCGGATCTGCGCGAGCACGATCTGGTGGTCCTCGCGCTGTCCCGTGACCGGTACGGGCTCGCAGCCGAGGCGTACGACGCGTTCACCGCCGCATACGGCTGGGACGTACGGGAGTGGGACGGCTGCGCGGTGCTGCGGGGGGCCCGGGAGACGGCCAGCTGCGCCTGGGTCGCACAGCACGCCCCGGGCAACCCGAAGGCGCTCGCGGAGTTCCGGCGCAGGGTGGCGTCCTTGCGGGAGGGTGACACGGCGGTGCGGTGGTATCCGTTCTGAGGGCTGTCCCCTCATAGCTGGTGGATCAGCGCGCGGCGTCAGATGTGGAACATCGCAAGGCGAAGAAGTGTCCTCATACGGAGCGCATTCGTACGTTCCGACAACGCAGCGAGGTGCCGCAGCTGTCGTCGTGCGCCCGCCGGGGATGACGGGACGGCCCTCAGGACGGTGTCGCCGGGGTCGTCCGGCGGCCGATGTGTCCTCGCATCCGCGGACGGGTCCGAGGATGCGGATCGACTCCGTCTCGCCCCGGCAGCAGGGCGACCGCTTCGTACCCACCTGTCTGACGACCGGGTGGCGTTCTGTACGAGTGCCGGCCGCACCGATGGTGGCCGCCGGCATGGAGACGCCGGCCGCCTGATTCGATGAGCAGGGCGTACAGCGTTCGATCGAGACCCAGGAGGGCACGCATGAGCAGTCCGGACCCGAACCAGCCGCTCGTCGGCCTCACCCTGCCCGGCCCACTGGTCGACGAGGACTGGCTCGCGCCGCGGCTCGGCACGCCCGGACTTGTGATCCTCGACGCCTCCGTGGGCGCGCACCGGGGCGCTGGACAGCGGATACCGGGGGCGCGGCCCTTCGACATCGACGGGGCGCTGTCCGACCACTCGGCCGCCGTGCCCCACACGATGCCCGACGCCGGCCGGTTCGCCGAGGAGTTGGGTTCCCTCGGCGTCGACGACGGCAGCACGGTCGTCGTCTACGACGGCGCGGGCATTTACTCCAGCGCCCGCGCCTGGTGGATGCTGCGGGCGATGGGGTTCGACCGGGCCGCGGTGCTCGACGGCGGTCTGCCCGCCTGGGCCGCGGCCGGACTGCCGGTGGAGAACGAGAAGTCCGCGTACTGCGGCCCGCACGGCAGCTTCACCGCCCGGCCCCGCCCCGGGCTGTTCGTCGGCAGCGGCCAGGTGACGGCAGCACTGGCCGACCCCGCATCGGCCGTCTTCGACGCCCGCACCCGGGAGCGCTTCACGGGCGAGGTCGCGGAACCCCGCCCCGGGCTGCGCGGTGGCCATATGCCCGGGGCGGTGAATCTGCCCTTCGGTGAACTCCAGCACGACGGCCGGATGCGCCCGGCACACGAGCTGCGCACGGCGTTCGCGGCGCTCGCGGGAGACCGGGAGAAGCTGGTCCTCAGCTGCGGTTCGGGGGTCACGGCCTGCGTGCTGGCCCTGGGGGCCGAACTGGCCGGCTACTCCGAGCCGGCCGTGTACGACGGTTCCTGGAGCGAGTGGGGTCTCCCCTCGCACCTGCCGGTCGTGAAGGGTCCTGGTACGGAGGACCACCGGGCCGTCGGTCCCGACGACGTCGTCCGATGAGTGACGGGCATTCACGGGCTGCCGCCGCGCCTGGAGTCGCCGGTGGTCCTGGCGGGGGGCGAGGAGGACCGCGCGGCCGTCGTCACGCACCCGCGGCGAGTCCATGCAGGCCTTCTGGCCCGCCCCCGAGGAAGGCCGGGCGGATCGCCCTCGGCCACCGCGCCGACACGCGGTGAGGGCTGACCGGCGCGGTCATCGCTGTCGGGGAATGAGCGGCCAGGCCGGCTCGACGACTGCCGTCGGATCCGCGGTGCGCCGCAGGTAAGCCTGCAAGGAGACCGACTGCTCGGCCGCCGCGCGCACCTGAAGATCATGTAGCTCCGCCAATGACATCAGGCCGACGGGCTGGTGCTTCTCACCCATGCGTTGCACCACACGGGCGGCAGCCACCGCATCCGCCCTCGCGTTGTGCGCGTCGTCGAGCGACACCCCGTAGTGCGCACACAACGCGTGGAGCGCCCGCTTGCCCTTCCGGTACTTGTCGACATGCTTGTCGATCACCAAGGGATCGATGACGGGCGAAAGTGCGTTGCCCAGCCGCTCGCTGATCGACTCGACCTCGTACCGCCGACACTCACGGTCCAGCAGTGAGAGGTCGTAGCGCGCGTTCATCACCACCAGAGGCATGCCGGCACGCAGCCCTTCGGCAACGGCCCGCGCGATCTCCTCAATTGCCGCGGCGGCCGGTGCCCCGTGCTCGCGTGCATGCTCCGTCGAGATGCCATGGATCGCCGACGCCTGCTCGGGTATGGCCACTCCGGGATTAAGCAGCCAGGTTCGTTCCTCCGCGACGGCTCCGCCCGGATCCAGCCGCACGACCGCCGCTGTGACAATGCGGTCGGTCTCGACGTCGGTACCCGTGGTCTCCAGGTCGAAGGACACCAACGGCCCACTGATCCAGCTCATCACGCGGCGCTCATTCCGGCGTGGGCTGTCAGCCGACGCCGCGCTTCACCATGAGACACCTGAGACACGCCTGGCGTGCGGGGATAAAAGGCCGCGTTGTACGCGACGACCGGCACTCCCCGGCGCCAGTAACCCGTGAGCGTCTCGGCGATCTCGTCCGCCACCTCGCCTGCCGGGCGGCCCTCCGCCGCTGCCCGCTTGCTGCTGATGCCGTGGATCGCCGACGCCTGCGCGGGGATCCGGATCCCCGGATCCGCCAGCCAGATGTGCTGTCGCGCCGGCTCCTCGTCCCTGCCGTCGACGCCGACGACCGCGGCCGTCACGATCCGGGCCTCCAGCGGCTCCGTGCCTGTCGTCTCCAGGTCGAAGCCGACCAGCGCCTCGCGGTGCCAGCTCATCCCGTACCTCCTTCGTGGTGCTCTCCCCCAGGTGATGACCACCCTGCCATGCGCCACTGACAGCGGTGGCCTCAGGAGACGGGGCGCGAGTCCGTCCACACGGACTCGAATTCCTCGCGGTAGGTCTCGAAGAGCCCGTGGTCGTGGTCCTGTCCCGCCCGGACCACCGCGCGGCCCCCGCCCCGCAGCACCAGCACGGGCGCCTCCATGCCGCGTGCGCGCCGCAGATACGGCTGGACCACGCCCACCGCGTCCGCGCCGTCGCCGTCCACCAGATAGGCCGTGAAGCGTGGTGTCTCGTCGAAGACGTGGATCTCGAAGGCGCCCGGATCACGGAGCTTGGAGCGGACCCGGCGCATATGGAGGATGTTCATCTCCACGGACCGGCTCAGCTCGCCCTTCTTGAGGCCCAGTTCCCGTTCGCGGCGCTTGACCGCGCTGCTCGCCGGGTTGATGAAGAGCAGCCGGATCCGGCAGCCCGACTCGGCCAGCCGGACGAGCCTGCGGCCGGAGAAGTTCTGCACCAGCAGATTGAGGCCTATGCCGATCGCGTCGAGGCGGCGCGAACCGCCGAAGAGGTCCTCGGCGGGGAGCTGGCGCTGCAGCCGGACCCGGTCGGGGTGGACGGAGACCACATCCGCATACCGGTCGCCGACCAGTTCCTCGACGGCGTCGACCGGCAGCCGGTCGGCGGACGGGACCGCGGCGCCGCTTCCGAGGATCTCCAGGAGCCGCGCCGAGGCGCGCTCGGCCTGGGCGAGAACGGCCTCGTTCAGCGCGCGGTTGCGGGAGACCACATTGCGGGCGACCTCCAGTTCGTCGAGGGCCAGTTCGACGTCGCGCCGGTCGTCGAAGTACGGCTCGAAGCACGGCCAGTGCTGGACCATCAGCTCCCGCAGCTGCGGGAGCGTGAGGAAGCTGAGCACATTGTCGTCCGCCGGGTCGAGCAGGTACCCCTTGCGGCGGGAGACCTCGCGTACGGCGACGGCCCGCTGCACCCATTCCTGCCCGGCGGGGCCCGCCGCGGCGACCACCCAGTCCTCGCCGTGCACCGGTTCGTAGATGGGCAGGAGCACCGCGGCGACGACGGCGCGCAGTCGCTGCTCGACCAGATTCAGCCAGATGTACGCCCGCCCGGCACGCTGGGCCCGGGTCCGGACCTCGCTCCAGGCCTCCGCGCCCCAGCCCAGTTCGGCGCCGATCTCCATGGGCTGCGCAAGCGATACCGCCCCTGGCGGGGCGTCGACGGATTCCCCCTCGTGACCTGGGTCACCTGGGGGCAGCTCGAATCCTCCCGAGCTCACCCGCGCACCGCCTTCCGCTCCCCCACCAATGATCAAGGAAGGGTACTCCGCGAGCGGGATCCGGTGCAGCCGGATGCACAGGCTCCTTTCTCAACTCCCCCATCAACAAGGCTCGTTCCCGTGGCAGGATGTGCCGTAGTGAGCCGATTCATAGTGATTAAGCACCCTATTCAGGATCGCATACCGGACGTGTGCCCCGGTCAGGTTCTCGGATTCCGGTTCCGGGCGGCACGGAGTGGACCGATGTTGACAGGACCGGCCGACGTCCTAGGTGCGGGCCACTCTTTCGGGGAAGATCTGGCCGGTCGGTCCCAAGTGCCCCCAGCACCCGGATCAGAAGTGGAAGAGTCATATCTATGCAGGTCTGGCCGGGACAGGCGTATCCCCTCGGTGCCACGTACGACGGCGTCGGCACCAACTTCGCGGTCTTCTCGGAGGCCGCCAACCGAATCGAGTTGTGCCTGCTGCACGACGACGGTTCCGAGACGGCGGTGGAGCTGAGGGAGACCGATGCCTTCGTCCGCCATGCCTATCTGCCAGGGGTGATGCCCGGTCAGCGGTACGGGTTCCGGGTCCACGGGCCGTACGAGCCGCAGCGCGGGGCCCGTTGCAATTCGGCGAAACTGCTCCTCGATCCGTATGCGCGGGCGGTCTCCGGGCAGATCCGGTGGGGCGAGGCGGTGTACGGCTATCCGTTCGGCCGGCCCGACGCGCGCAATGACCTCGACTCGGCGCCGCACACCATGACATCGGTGGTGGTCAACCCGTACTTCGACTGGGGCGACGACCGGCGGCCCCGTACGGACTACCACCGCACAGTGATCTACGAGGCCCATGTGAAGGGCCTGACGATGCTCCATCCGGGGCTGCCGAAGGAGCTGCGCGGCACCTACGCGGCGCTCGCCCATCCGGAGGTCATCGCGCATCTGACGGAGCTCGGGGTCACGGCGATCGAGCTGATGCCGGTGCACCAGTTCGTCCAGGACCACCGGCTGGCGGATGCGGGGCTCGCCAACTACTGGGGCTACAACACCATCGGTTTCTTCGCCCCGCACAACGCGTACGCCTCCCGGGGCGACCGGGGCGAGCAGGTGAGCGAGTTCAAGCAGGCCGTACGGGCGCTGCATCAGGCGGGCATCGAGGTCATCCTCGACGTGGTCTACAACCACACGGCCGAGGGCAACCATCTGGGGCCGACGCTCTCGTTCCGGGGCCTGGACAATGCCTCGTACTACCGGCTCGCGGACGACCAGCGGTACTACATGGACACCACGGGCACCGGGAACTCGCTGCTGATGCGGTCGCCGCACGTGCTCCAACTGATCATGGACTCGCTGCGGTACTGGGTGACCGAGATGCACGTGGACGGCTTCCGCTTCGACCTGGCGGCCACGCTGGCCCGGCAGTTCCACGAGGTGGACCGGCTGTCGTCGTTCTTCGACCTGGTACAGCAGGACCCGGTGGTCAGCCAGGTGAAGCTGATCGCCGAGCCGTGGGACGTGGGCGAGGGCGGCTACCAGGTGGGAAACTTTCCGCCGCTGTGGACCGAGTGGAACGGCAAGTACCGGGACACCGTGCGGGACCTGTGGCGGGGCGAGCCGCGGACCCTCGCCGAGTTCGCCGGGCGGCTCACGGGCTCCTCGGACCTGTACCAGGACGACGGCCGGCGGCCGCTCGCCTCGATCAACTTCACCACGTGCCACGACGGGTTCACGCTGCACGACCTGGTCTCGTACAACGACAAGCACAACGACGCGAACGGCGAGGGCAACCGGGACGGCGAGAGCCACAACCGGTCGTGGAACTGCGGCGTGGAGGGCGAGACGGACCAGCCGGGGGTGCTGGAGCTGCGCGAGCGGCAGATGCGGAACTTCATCGCCACGCTGATGGTGTCGCAGGGGGTGCCGATGCTGAGTCACGGCGACGAGTTCGCGCGCACCCAGCGAGGCAACAACAACGCGTACTGCCAGGACAGCGAGCTGTCGTGGGTGCACTGGCCGGAGCCGAAGAAGGCCGGTGCCGAGGACGAGGACGTCGGCGAGGACGTCGACGGGGACGACGGCGGGACGGACTCCGTCGCCGCCAGCAGCCTCCTGGAGTTCACCCGTGCGATGGTCTGGCTCCGCCGCGACCACCCGGTCTTCCGACGCCGCCGGTTCTTCCACGGACGACCGGTGGAGGGCACGCACGACGAGTTGTCGGACATCGCCTGGTTCACGCCCGAAGGCCGTGAGATGACGCAACGGGACTGGCAGGCGGCGCACGCCAAGGCGCTGACGGTCTTTCTGAACGGGCACGCGATCTCGGAGCCGGGGCCGCGCGGCGAGCGGATCTCCGACGACTCGTTCCTCCTGATGTTCAATGCGAGCGCCGACACGCTGGAGTTCTCCGTTCCGGTGAACCATGGGCGGCAGTGGGCGGTCGTGGTCGATACGGCGAGCCCGGACGGAGTACGGCCGGGGGCGGGGCCGAAGGTGTCGGCGGGCGACACGGTGAGGCTGGTGGGGCGGAGCATGGCGGTACTGCAGCGGCCGGCGTAGGGGTGGGCGGGGTGGGGCGGAGTCCACCGCTCGTCCGGATGGATCGGGCGGCTGCGATGTCACAGTCGGTGTCAGGCTGGGTACGTACGTTCGCATGACGCCCACCGCCACGTACCGGCTTCAGCTCCAGCCCGACTTCCCGTTCTCGGCCGCCGGGCACACCGTGCCGTATCTCGCCGCGCTCGGCGTCTCCCATCTGCATCTGTCCCCGGTGCTCGAGGCCGTGCCCGGCTCCACCCACGGCTACGACGTCGTCGACCACAGCCGTGTCCGGGCCGAGCTCGGCGGTGAGGAGGGGCTGCGGCAGCTGGCGCGCACGGCGCAGCAGCACGGGCTCGGGCTGGTGCTCGACATCGTGCCGAACCACATGGCCGCCGTCCCCCGGCACAATCGCGCGCTGTGGGAGACCCTGCGCGAGGGACCCGGGTCCCCGTACGCCCGCTGGTTCGACATCGACTGGGCGGCGGGCGGCGGCAAGGTGCTGCTGCCGGTGCTCGCCGGCCGGATCGGCGACGAGAGGGAACGGTTGCGGGTCGACGGCGAGGTGCTGCGCTACGGCGAACAGGAGTTCCCGCTCCGGGCCGGAACCGCCGCTCTTGAGCTGACCGAACTGCTGGACGCCCAGCACTACCGCCTCGGCTGGTGGCGGCTGGCCCGTACCGAGCTGAACTACCGGCGGTTCTTCACCATCTCCGACCTCATCGGACTGCGGGTGGAGGACCCGGAGGTCTTCGCCGCCACGCACGGCAAGATCCTCGAACTCGTCCGGGACGGTGTCGTCGAGGGGCTGCGCATCGACCATCCGGACGGACTCGCCGACCCCGGCTCCTATCTGGAGCGGCTCGGCGAGGCGGCCGGCGGGCGGTGGACGGTGGTGGAGAAAATCCTCACCGGCGCCGAGCCGCTGCCCGCGGGCTGGGCCGTCGCCGGGACGACCGGGTACGACGCGCTGCACCGTATCGACGGGTTGTTCACCGATCCGATGGGCGCCGCCGAGCTGCTCGGCCGGTACCGGGAGTACGCGAACCCGGCCGGGGACCGCGGCGGCTACTGGACGGCGACGGTCCGCCGGGCCGCGTACCGGGTGGTCACGCATGAACTGGCCGCCGAGACCGGGCACCTGACCCGTCTCGCCGTGCGAATCTGCGAGGCGGACCCCGCGCTGCGCGACCACGCCCCGTGGGCGCTGCACACCGCCGTACGCGAACTGCTCGTCCGGGTCCCGGTCTACCGCCCGTACGTCGCGGCGGGCGGGCCCTGCACGGAAGCTGCGGAGGCGACGCTGCCGGACACGGCCGTACGGGACGCCAGGGCGATGTTCTCCGTGCCGGAGGAGTCGGCGGCCGTCGATGTGGTGCGGGATCTGGCACTCGGGCGGCTCGGTGGCGGGCCGGACCGGGCGGCGTTCTGCGCCCGGTTCGCGCAGACCGCCTCCGCGCTGCGGGCCAAGTCGGTCGAGGACACGGCGTACTACCGGTACGTGCCGCTGGTCTCGGCGACCGAAGTCGGCGGTGACCCCGGGCTCCCGGCGGTGACCCCCGAGGAGTTCCACGCGTTCTGTGCCCGGATGGCGCGCGACTGGCCCGCCACCGGCACGGCGCTGACCACCCATGACACCAAGCGCAGTGCGGACGTACGGGCCCGGGTCGCGGTGCTGTCGCAGTGCCCGGATCAGTGGTCGGAGCTGCTGACGGAGCTGGGACGGGCGGCGCCGACGGCAGCGCCCGATCCGCAGCTGGCCTGGCAGGCCTGGCAGACGGCGTTCGGCTGCGCGGGGCTGCCGGCCGCGGAGATCGCCGGGCGGCTCGAACCGGCGCTGCTGAAGGCGGTGCGGGAGGCGGGCCTGTTCACCAGCTGGACCGAGCCCGATCCGGTGTACGAACGTGCGGTGACGGACTTCGTCGCGGCGGGTCCGGCCGCCGACACGGGTCCGGCGCGGGCAGCGCTGGAACGGTTCGCCGCCGCGCTGGAGACGTTCGCGCAGGACAACATCATGGGCGCGGCGCTGGTGCAGCTGACGATGCCCGGGGTGCCCGACCTGTACCAGGGGACGGAGCGGGAGTACATCGCCCTGGTCGACCCGGACAACCGCAGGCCGTTCCACCGTCCTCCCGAGGACGGGCCCGTGGACGAGAAGGCCTCGCTCACGGGAGCGGCGCTGCGGCTGCGGCGCGAGCGGCCTGAGCTCTTCGGGGAGTCGGGGACGTACACCCCGCTCGCCGCACAGGGGCCGGCGGCCGCGCACTGTCTGGCCTTCTGCCGTTCGGGCGAGGTGGTCACGGCGGTGACCAGGCTGTCGTTGCGGCTGGCCGAGTCGGGCGGCTGGCGCGGGACGGAGCTGGCCCTGCCGGACGACGGGCCGTGGACCGATCTGCTCACGCCGGGCCGGGAGTACGCCGGGGGTCCGGTCGACGTGGCCGAGCTGTTCGCCGAGCGGCCGGTGGCGCTGCTCAGCCGGGTCGTACGAGGAGGGTCCGCGGGCCGCGGGTGAGCAGGCCGGTGACGGTCGGGCGGAATCCGTCCGCCCAGCGGAGCCGGGGCATGGCGTCGAGCAGGGCGCTCAGCCCCTGCTCGGCCTCGACGGGCCCGTCCGGCTGCCGGTCCGCGGCCGGGGCGTGCAGAGCGTGCTGCCGTGGCAGAGCCCACGGGGTGCCGGGCTGCCGCGCGGGGCTTCGTCCCGCGCGAAGCCGGCGAACCGCGGGTCGGTGAGAGCGGCGGACACATCCGCGTACCGGCTGAGCAGCCAGGCACCGAGGGGCACGTCGTAGCTGAGCGGGTACTCCTCGCGCAGCACGCGATAGAGCCGGTACGGGTCCTGCGCGACCCCGGGGGCGAGAAGGCTGGATCCGGTGCCGGGGCTGCCGGTCCCAGCGGTGCGGGCCGATCACACGGGGCGGCGGTCGAGGCCCGGGAAGGGCGGGCGCATGGGATCCGGGAGGTTCCTGGGCGTGGGTACGGGTATGCCGTCGGGCGCGTCGGCCTGCATCCGTACCCCCCTGGCTCGGGTGCGCCGCTGTACGGCGCGGATGAACCAGGAGATCACCGCGGCGGATCCACCGCAGGGCAGGTTCACCCGTTCGGGTGAAAGGGGACCCGCCGTCGCCCGCCCGGCCCCCTCCGCTCCGCACGGCGGAACACCGCCGCCCCTGTCAGCAGACGGGGGTCCCTCGCTTCAGGCCGAACGCCGCGGCTCCTCGGGCGGCTTGGGTGCGGGGGCGGAGAGCCGGAAGACGATCCGGCCGAAGCTCACCTGGTCCCCGTCGCGCACCGACACCGCACCGGTCACCCGCTGCCCGTTCACGCACGTGCCGTTGGTGGAGCCGAGGTCGCGCAGAATCCATCGGCCGTCCCGCACGGTGAGTTCGGCATGCATCCGCGAGACCGTCTCATGGGTGAGCCGCAGCCCGTTCGCCGGATCGCGGCCGATGAGCACGGGGTACGGACTGGGCGCGGGCAGCAGCAGCTTCGGCAGCCGCTCCGCCTGCCAGGCCCTGCGCACCCGGGCGGGGAACCCGGACACCGCGCCCACCGCCCGGAACAGCCCCCGTGTCCACCGGCTTTCGGTCCGCAGGTCGGCGGTGAGCGCCGCCAGCTCCTCCGGACGGTGCACGGACAGGGCCAGTTCCATGCGCCGCATGAACGTGTCGTGGGACAGCTTTCCCTGCGCCGCGCCCTCTCTGAGCACACCGAGAACACGGTCGCGCTGAGCGTCGGAGACCCGCGCGGGATACGTGTGGAACTCGAAGGACGACGTCACAGGACCGATTGTCGGGCCGACTGCCCCGAGGTGTCCAGAACAAGCCCGTTTTCCGCCCGCCTGACCTGCGCGGAACGCGCGTGCCGACAGCCGGGGCGGTGTCCGGGAGACGTTGTTGCCGGCTGCCGTCGCGCACGCGCCCCCGCATGCAGCAGCCGCGGACGCCGGCGGCCGTCCGGGGCCGCCATGGAGCAGCCGTGGCGCGGAGCACCGATCAGGGAAGGGTTGGTTCGCAGGGTCCGGACGCCTTCTGGCTGCGGATGACGTCGCGGTACCAGGCGTACGACGCCTTCGGCGTCCGGCGCAGCGTCTCGTAGTCGATGTGGACGAGACCGAAGCGCTTGCTGGCACCCTCGGTCCATTCGACGTTGTCGGTCAGCGACCAGGTGAAGTAGCCCCGGACGTCGACTCCCTCGTCGATCGCGGTGCGCAGCGCGCTCAAGTGGCCTTCGAGGAAGGTGATTCTGCGGGTGTCGGCGACGGCCTCGTCGACGGCGCAGCCGTTCTCGGTGATGTAGACGGGCGGCAGCCGGTCGCCGTACCGGGCCTGCAGCAGAGCCAGGGTTTCACGCAGTCCGTCGGGAACGACGGGCCAGCCGAAGTCCGTCTTCTCGTATCCCTCTATCTCCCTTATCCCGAAGGGGAGTTCGGCGGGCATCGCGAAGCCGGAGAACGTCTCGGGGGCGTCCGCCCCGGGAGCGCCGACGAGGATGGGGCTGTAGTAGTTGACCCCGTACCAGTCGAGCGGCGTGGAGATGGTCCCGAGGTCGTCCTCGACCGGTCCCGGCATCAGCGCGGCGATGTTCTCGTCGGGGTAGCGGCCGGTGATGATCGGGTCGGCGAACATCCAGTTGGTGAGGGTGTCGTACAGCTCGGCACCGAACCGGTCCTCCTCCGCGTCCCCGGCGGTCCAGACGGGGGCGTGCGAGACGGCGACGCCGATGTTCGTGGCGCCGGCCGCCCGCAGCGCTCGGACGCCCAGACCGTGGGCGAGGAGCTGGTGGTGGGCGGCGGGCAGCGCGTCGAAGAGAAGGGTGCGGCCCGGGGCGTGTGCGCCCAACGCGTAGCCGAGCATGGTCACTTCGGCCGGTTCGTTGATGGTGATCCACATGGGGACCCGGTCGGCGAGCCGCTCGGCGACGATGCCCGCGTACTCGGCGAACCGGTGGGCGGTGTCCCGGTTCAGCCAGCCGCCGGCGTCGTCGAGCGGCAGCGGGGTGTCCCAGTGGTAAAGGGTGGGCGCCGGGGTGATGCCGTGGGCGCAGAGCTCGTCGACGAGCCGGTCGTAGAAGTCCAGCCCTGCCTGGTTGACGGGTCCGCTGCCGCCCGGCACGACGCGCGGCCAGCTGACGGAGAACCGGAAGGCATCGGCGCCGAGGCCCGCCAGCAGGGCGACGTCCTCGCGGTAGTGCTCGTGAAATCCGGTGCCGCGGGTGGTGTCGGTGCCATCCTTGATCCGTCCCGGCCGGGCGGCGAAGGCGTCCCAGCCGGAGGGGCCCTTGCCGTCGGCGTCGGCCGCCCCCTCGGTCTGGAAGGCGGAGGCGGAGGCGCCCCAGAGGAATCCCGGCGGGAACGTCGGCACGGTCATCTCGGCCTCCAGCAGCCGTACGTATGAGCAGAACCTGGCAGGGCAATGATCAGAACCTGACCTTATTGGCTGATAGTGGGCTCGATCCAGTGTCGTGGGCCGGTGATCGCACCATTTGCCGACCATGGGGCCGGAACGACGAGACGAGGAGCGAGGCATGCTGTTCCAGGTATGGGCGCCCGAGGCGGACTCGGTGGGCCTGCGGCTGGCGGGCGCGTTGCGGCCGATGGAGCGTGACGGGGCACGAGCGGGCTGGTGGACGGCCGAGGCGGAGGCCGCGGACGGCGACCGGTACGGCTTCGTCCTCGACGGCGGCCCCGTGCTCCCCGACCCGCGCTCGCGCCGCCAGCCCGACGGCCCCGACGGGGAGAGCGCCGTCGTCGACCAGGAGGCCTACACCTGGCGCAGCGGGTGGGCGGGGCGCGGACTGCAGGGTGCCGTCCTGTACGAGCTGCACATCGGCACGTACACCCGGGAGGGCACCTTCGACGCCGCTGCGGCGCGCCTGCCCCACCTCGCCGAGCTGGGCATCACCCATGTGTCGCTGATGCCCGTCTGCCCGTTCCCCGGCGTCCACGGGTGGGGGTACGAGGGGGTGTCGCCGTGGGCCGTGCACGAGCCGTACGGCGGCCCGGAGGGTATGAAGCGCTTTGTCGACACGGCGCACGGGCTCGGTCTCGCGGTGGTCCTCGACGTGGTCCACAACCACCTGGGCCCGTCCGGCAACCACCTCCCGGCGTTCGGCCCGTACTTCACCGACACCCACCACACACCGTGGGGCGCCGCGATCAACCTCGACGCCTCGGGCTCCGACGAGGTCCGCGCGTACCTGCTCGACAGTGCACTCGGCTGGCTGCGCGACTTCCGGCTCGACGGACTGCGGCTCGACGCCGTCCACGCCCTCGCCGACACCCGGGCCCTCACGTTCCTGGAGGAGCTGTCCACGGCGGTCGACGCCCTCTCTACGGAGCTCGGCCGCCCGCTGCCCCTGATCGCCGAGTCCGACCTCTGCGACCCGCGCACGACGACGCCGCGCGCGACGGGCGGGATCGGTCTGCACGCCCAGTGGAACGACGACTTCCACCACGCCCTGCACACCGCCCTGACCGGCGAGGCCCAGGGCTACTACGCCGACTTCGCCGTTGCCCCGATGGCCGCCCTCGCCAAGACCGTGACGAGCGTCTTCTTCCACGACGGCACGTACTCCAGCTTCCGCGGCCGCACACACGGCCGCCCCGTCGACACCGTCCGCACCCCGGCCACCCGCTTCGTCGGCTTTGCGCAGACCCACGACCAGATCGGCAACCGGGCACTCGGCGACCGGCTCTCCGCCACGCTCTCCCCCGGTCTGCTGGCCTGCGCGGCGGCGCTGGTGCTGACCGGCCCGTTCACCCCGATGCTCTTCATGGGCGAGGAGTGGGGTGCCCTCACCCCCTGGCAGTTCTTCACCGACCACACCGATCCTGCGCTCGCCGAGGCGGTACGCAACGGCAGGCGGCGGGAGTTCGCCGCACACGGCTGGGCGGCCGACGACATCCCGGACCCGCAGGACCCGGCCACCCGCGACCGCTCGTGCCTGGACTGGACCGAACCGGAGCGCGAGCCGCATGCCCGCCTCCACGCCTGGTACCGCGAACTGATCGCGCTGCGCCGCACCCTGCCCGATCTGTCGGATCCGGACCTGGCGTCGGTGAGGACCGCCCACGACGAGGAGGGGCGCTGGCTGGCCTTCCGCAGGGGCGATCTGCGGGTCGCGGTCAATCTCCACGAGAAGCCGGCCACCATCCCGCTCGGCGGCGGGCGGAACCGTACCGGCATGGGCAGGGTGCTGGCCGCCTGGGCGCCGGTGGCGGCACCGGACGCGGACGGGCTGCTGCATCTGCCGCCGGAGTCGTGCGTGGTGCTCGCCGACGACTGACCGGGGAGCAGCGGCACAGCTGCCGGGTGACACGGCGGAACGCTTGCCTTCGTGTGCACTTCACCTCGTACGGTCGGTGCCATGAAGCAGCGATTTCTCGGCGGAACCGGCCTTCAGGTCAGCGAACTCTGCCTGGGCACCATGACGTTCACCAGGGCGGGCGACGAGGCGGCCGCCCACCGCATTCTCGACACGTTCACCGAGGCGGGCGGCACCTTCATCGACACGGCGGACATGTACGACCGCGGCGGCTCGGAGGAGGTGCTCGGCCGCTGGCTCAAGGGGCGCGACCGCGACGATCTCGTCATCGCCACCAAGGTGTGGGGCCGGATGGGCGACGGCCCGAACGACGGCGGGCTCAGCCGCAAGCACATCCTCGCGGCCGTCGAGGCCAGTCTGCGCCGGCTGAACACGGAGTACATCGACCTGTACCAGACGCATCTGTGGGACGCGACGACGCCGATCGAGGAGACCCCCGCCACGCTCGACACCCTGGTCAAGGCCGGCAAGGTCCGCTACCTCGGCGCGAGCAACCTCGCTCCCTCCCAGCTCCAGAAGTCCCTGGAGCTGGCACGCCGGCGCGACTGGACGCCGTATGTGTGCCTCCAGCCGCTCTACAACCTGCTGCACCGTGAAGTGGAGTGGGAGCTGGCCCCGTTGAGCATCCAGGAGGGTGTCGGGATCATCCCGTGGTCCCCGCTCGACGGCGGCTGGCTGTCCGGCAAGTACCGGCGGGGCATGACCGAGGCGCCCGCCGGCTCCCGCGTCGCCGCCCAGCAGGCGAGCGGGAGCGACGACTGGCAGCGCAGGGACAACGAGGAGACCTGGGCCGTCGTGGACGCCGTCCTGGCCGTCGCCGAGGAGGCCGGCCGCACACCCGCCCAGGTCGCGCTGCGCTGGCTGCTCGGGCGGCCGGGGGTGACCGCCCCCATCATCGGGGCCCGGACCGTCGAGCAGCTGACCGACAATCTCGGAGCCGTGGGCTGGGAACTGACGGACGACCAGACGGCGCGGCTGGACGCGGCCGGCGCCCGCCCGCTGCCGTATCCGTACGCGGTCCTGCAGCGCCTCAGCAACCGCGGCGGCTCCTGACCTACTCGACGATCGCCAGCTCGCGCGCCGTGGTGTTCAGCCGCCGCCAGCCGTCCTCCGTGACCGTCACGATGTCCTCGATGCGGACGCCGAACCGGCCGGGCAGATAGATCCCGGGCTCCACGGAGAAGCACATCCCGGGCACCAGCGGCTGCTCCTCGCCCTCGATCATGTACGGGGGCTCGTGAGTGGTGACGCCGATGCCGTGGCCGGTGCGGTGGATGAACCGCTCGCCGTAACCGAATTCGGTGATGACGGCGCGGGCCGCCCGGTCGATCTCCTGGCAGGCGACCCCGGGCCGGACGGCGCGGCAGCCGGCCTCCTGCGCCTCCCGCACGATGTCGTGCACCCGCTGCTCCTCGGCGGTGGGCTCGCCGACGTGGACGGTGCGGGAGGTGTCGGAGCCGTACCCGTGCTTGAGGCCGCCGAAGTCGAGCACCACCATGTCACCGTGCTCGATGGTGCGGTCGCCCGCCTCGTGGTGCGGGTTGGCGCCGTTCGGCCCGGAGCCGACGACGGTGAAGTCGACCTGCGAGTGCCCGAACTGCTTCAGCAGCGCGGCCAGATCGGCGGCGATGTCGGTTTCCTTGCGGCCCGAGAAGCGGACCTTCAGGATCTCCTCGTACGTGGCGTCGGCGGCGGCCCCCGCCGCGGCGAGCCGCTCCAGTTCGGCGGCGTCCTTGACCGCCCGCAGCATCGGCAGGGCGGTGGTGAGGGAGACGTACGAGGTGCCGGGGAGGAACTGCTGGAGTCCCAGCAGATGCATCGCCCAGGCGTTGTCGCTGATCCCGAACCGGCCGCCCGCGTCGAGCAGCGGGGCGGTCACGGCGTACGGGTCCTTGCCGTCGGTCCAGTCGCGCAGGGTCAGGGCCGGGGCCCCGACGGCCCGCTCGGCGTCCGGCGCCTCCAGGGTGGGCACGATGAGAACGGGGTCCTGGCCGGCCTTGAGGACGAGGAGCGTGAGACGTTCGGTGTTCCCGGGCTGGTAGCCGGTGAGGTGGACGAGGTCCGGGCCGGGTGCGACGAGCACGCCCGCGAGCCCTGCTTCGGCGGCGGACTCGGCGGCCCGCGCCATCCTCGCCCGGTAGTCGTCGGCGGTGAACGGCACGGGCTGGTGGGGGCTGGTCATGCGTGACCTCCTGGCGATGCGCGATACGGCAGACAGCATCCTGCCCGGCGGCGGGGGCGGGCGCGAGTGCGGGTCAGGGCGCGGGGCGCAGCCGTACGAGCAGGTCGGCGCGGTCGCGGCCACGGTCGACGAGCCGGGCGTTGGCCTCGTCGGACCCGGCGACCCAGCGCTCGGCGTACGGCCGGGGTTTGCCGAACCGCACATGGCGGTCGACGAGTCTGCGTACGCGTACCGCCGGGTCGAGGTCCAGGAACCACACCTCGTCGAGCAGCTCGCGCACCGGCTCCCAGGGACCGTCGTCGTGCAGGAGGTAATTGCCTTCCGTGACGACGAGCGGGATGTGCGGCGGTACGGGAACGGCCCCGGCGATCGGCTCCTCCAGGGTCCGGTCGAACACGGGGGCGTAGACGGGCCCCGGTTCCCCGGGCGCGCGCAGGCGTCGGAGCAGTGCCGCGTACCCGGCGGCGTCGAACGTGTCGGGGGCACCCTTGCGGCCGGCACGGCCGAGCCGGTCCAGTTCGGCCTGGGCGAGGTGGAAGCCGTCCATGGGGACGAGGACGGCGAGTCCGGCGAGCGCGTCGACCACCTGGGCGGCGAGGGTGGACTTCCCGGCACCGGGCGGCCCGGCGATGCCGAGGATGCGGCGATGTCCGGGGCGGGCGAGGCGGCGGGCGCGGGCCGACAGTTCGCCGACGTCACTCGTGTGCATGCGGGCATTGTCCCGGCACGTACGGCACCCTCGGTAGTGTTACGTATAACTGCACGCCGTACGCACAAGGAACCGCCATGTCACACATCGCCCTGGTCACCCTGGTCGTCCGCGACTACGACGAGGCCGTCACCTTCTACACGGACACCCTCGGCTTCGAACTCGTCGAGGACACCGACCGCGGGGACGGATCCCGCTGGGTCGTCGTCCGGCCGCGCGGCGCGGCGCAGGGGACGGGGTTGCTGCTGGCCCGCGCCAAGGACGAGGAGCAGCGGGCCTCCGTCGGCGCGCAGACCGGCGGCCGGGTCGGCTTCTTCCTGCACACCGAGGACTTCACGGCCGACCACTCACGGATGCTGGCGGCCGGGGTGCACTTCCTGGAGGAGCCGCGGCACGAGCCGTACGGCTCGGTAGCGGTCTTCGAGGACCTCTACGGCAACCGCTGGGACCTGCTCCAGCCCGCGTGAGCCGCCCCGGGATGTTCCCGCCGCCGAGGACTCCGGCGAGATGGGGTCAATCCGTCGGTGCGGCCGGGCCTCGGTATGCAGGTGCCATCGACCGCCACCAAGGGTTCGACTCGCCTGCAGCCACTCAGCCGTGAGGCCTGGCCGCAGGTCCGGGCAGGACCGTGACCTCGGCCGGGGTGAGCGCGGCGTGCTCACCGGAGCACTCGACCACGACGTGCACCGGGGCGCCGCAATCGCTGTGCCGGATGTCCAGGACCGGACCCTCGGCATCGGCGACGTAGGTCTCGCCCCACTGCCTGAGCGCCACGAGAACGGGCCACAGGTCCCGGCCCTTGCGGGTCAGGAGATATTCGTGCCGGGTCCGGCTGCCCTGCTCCTGGTACGGGACGGTCCGCAGGACCCCGGCCGCGACCAGTTTGCGGAGCCGGCCGGCCAGGACCGCCTCCGAGAGCCCCACATGCCGGCGGAAGTCGTCGAAGCGGCGCACTCCGTTGAAGGCATCACGCAGGATCAGCAGCGTCCACTTCTCGCCGACCACGTCGAGGCTGCGCTGGACCGGGCAGTTCTCCGTACTCATCTCCAGCCACTTCATCCCGTCATGATAGCCCTCCTGGCTTCGATATTGACAGTCAGCTGCACCGAGAGCTAGCTTCATCGAACAAAGCCAGATGAGGAGGATCAGCCGCATGGGACGGTCACGTACATACGAATGGGAAGATCCGGCGGTCTCGGCGGCCGCCGTCGGACAGACCACGGGTCTGGAGTTCCTGCGCGAGATCGCCACCGGACGGCTGCCCGGCCCTCCGATCGCCGCCACGCTGGACATCACTCTCGACGAAGCCGAGCACGGGCGTGTGGTGTTCTCGCTGGTCCCGGGCGAGGAGCACTACAACCCCATCGGCAGCGTGCACGGCGGGGTCTACGCCACACTGCTCGACTCGGCCGCCGGTTGCGCGGTCCAGTCCACCCTGCCGTCGGGCATGGGGTACACCTCGCTCGACCTGACCGTGAAGTTCCTGCGCCCCGTCACCGTCGACACCGGCAGGATCCGCGCCGTCGGCACAGTCACCAGCAGCGGCCGCCGCACCGCCCTCGCCGAAGCGCGGCTCCTCGACGAGAAGGACCGGCTCCTCGCCCACGCCACCAGTACATGCATGCTGCTTCCGCTGCCGACCCACTGACCGCCTGAGGGCTACCGAAGGCCGTCGACCGTGCCCTGCGTGGCGAGGCGGAGGCTCGGGCGCAGGGCGTGAAGCGGCAGGCCGCCACGCCGACGACGCGTTTCGGGCCCGTCCGGCGATCGAGTACCGGGGGCTTCCTACCCCACCGGCAACCGCACGGCCGCCCCCCGCAAGGCCTCGAGCACCGGTCTGATCAGCGGGTGCCCCTCAGCCCCGTGCCGGACCGCGGCGAACACCCGCCGGGTCGGTGCATTGCCCTCCACCGGCCGTACCACCACCCCTGCGAGCTCCATCCCCCGCAGCGCCCACCTCGGCACCAGTGCCACCCCGGCGCCCGCCCCGGCCAGTGCCACGACCGCGCGGAAGTCGTCCGAGGAGTGCTCGAGCCTGGGCTGGAAGCCGGCGAACTCGCAGGAGAGGACGACCACGTCGTGGCACGGGTTGCCGGGATACTGACCGATCCACGGGTCCTTCTCCAGGTCCGCGATCGCCACCTGCTCCTGGCCGGCCAGCCGGTGGCCCACCGGCAGCACCGCGTCGAACGGCTCCGAGTACAGCGGTACCCGGGTCAGCCGCCGGTCGTCCTCGTCGGGCGCGCCCCGGTATTCGACGGCGACCGCCACATCGACCTGCCGGTCGAGCACCATCGGCACGCTCGCGTCGCCCTCCGCGTCCTGGACCCGCACCCGGATGCCGGGGGCGGTCACCGCCAGCTCGGCGATCGCGGGGGCGAGCACCAGCCCGATGCCCGTGGCGAACGCGGCGACCGTGACCGTACCGGCGTCCCCCGCGCTGTACGCGGCGAGCTCCGCCTCGGCCCGTTCCAGCTGGGCGAGGACCGCGTTGGTGTGGGTCAGCAGGATCTCGCCGGCGGCGGTGAGCCGCACACCGCGGGCGCTGCGGTCGACCAGCCGGTGGCCGGTCTCCTGTTCCAGCGCCGCGAGCTGCTGGGAGACGGCGGACGGCGTCAGATACAGCGCGGCGGCTGCCGCAGTCACGGTGCGGTGGTCGGCCACCGCACGGAGAATACGCAGCCGCCGTGCATCGATCATGCGGTCCATTGTCCCAGGTCCCGAGGGGCGCACGGGACGTGGACCGCAACGAGCCGATCCCCGTGCGGGCCTACTCGCCCAGCGCGGCCCGCGCGTCGACGAACGCGTCCACCGCACGGTTCACGTCGTCTGTGGAGTGCGCGGCGGACAGCTGCACGCGGATGCGTGCCGCGCCCTGCGGGACCACCGGGTACGAGAACCCGATCACGTACACACCGCGCTCCAGGAGCAGCTCCGCCATCCGGCCTGCCTTCGCCGCGTCCCCGATCATGACGGGGGCGATGGCGTGGTCGCCGGGCAGGATGTCGAAGCCTTCCTCGGTCATCCGGGTACGGAAGAGCGCGGTGTTGGCGTTGAGCCGCTCGCGCAGGTCTCCGGCGGACTCCAGCAGGTCGATGACCTTCAGCGAGGCCGCCGCGATGACCGGGGCGAGAGAGTTGGAGAAGAGGTACGGGCGGGACCGCTGGCGCAGCAGCGCGACGATCTCGGCGCGGGCCGCGACGTAGCCGCCGGACGCGCCGCCGAGCGCCTTGCCGAGGGTGCCGGTGATGATGTCGACGCGGTCCATGACGTCGTGGAGCTCGGGGGTGCCGCGGCCGCCGGGGCCGACGAAGCCGACGGCGTGCGAGTCGTCGACCATGACCATGGCGTCGTACCGGTCGGCGAGGTCGCAGATCTCGCGCAGCGGGGCGACGTAGCCGTCCATGGAGAACACGCCGTCGGTGACGATCAGCCGGCGCCGGGCTCCGGACGCCTCCTTGAGCTGCTTCTCCAGGTCGTCCATGTCGCGGTTGGCATAGCGGAACCGCTTGGCCTTGGACAGGCGGATGCCGTCGATGATGGAGGCGTGGTTGAGGGCGTCGGAGATGACCGCGTCCTCCGGGCCGAGCACGGTCTCGAAGACGCCGCCGTTGGCGTCGAAGCAGGAGGAGTAGAGGATCGTGTCCTCCTGGCCGAGGAACGACGAGAGCCGCTGCTCCAGCTCCTTGTGGACCTCCTGCGTGCCGCAGATGAACCGCACCGAGGCCATCCCGTAGCCCCAGCGGTCCAGCGCCTCGTGGGCGGCGGCGATCACGTCGGGGTGGTCGGCGAGGCCCAGGTAGTTGTTGGCGCAGAAGTTGAGCACCTCACCCGGGCGGCCGCCGGCGGTGACGGCGACGGTCGCGGACTGCGGGGTGCCGATCACGCGCTCGGGCTTGTGGAGCCCGGCGGCCTCGATCTCTTCGAGGGTGGTGCGCATGTCGTCGCGTACGGAGTCGAACATGAGGGGGTGTCTCCCGGCTCGATAGCTGGATACGGGTGGTCAGACGGTCCAGTCGAGGATGACCTTGCCGCCGCGTCCGCTCGCCGCGTCGTCGAAGGCCGCCTCGAAGTCGCGGTAGCCGTACCGTCCGGTGATCACCGGGGCGAGGTCGAGGCCGCCCTCCAGCAGTACGGACATGGCGTACCAGGTCTCGTACATCTCGCGGCCGTAGATCCCCTTGATCGTGATCATCGAGGTGACGATGCGGGACCAGTCGACGGCGAACTCTTCGGACGGCAGTCCGAGCATCGCGATCCGCCCACCGTGTGTCATGTTCGCAATCATGTCGCGCATGGCCTCGGGCCGGCCGGACATCTCCAGGCCGATGTCGAAGCCCTCGCGCAGGCCGAGCTTCTGCTGCCCGTCCGCGATGGTCTGCTCGCCGACGTTGAGGGCGAGGCTGACGCCGACCTTGCGGGCCAGGTCGAGCCGGGCCTCGCTGACGTCGGTGATCATGACGTTGCGGGCGCCCGCGTGCTTGGCGACGGCCGCGGCCATGATGCCGATCGGTCCGGCGCCGGTGATCAGGACGTCCTCGCCGACGAGCGGGAACGACAGCGCGGTGTGCACGGCGTTGCCGAACGGGTCGAAGATCGCGGCGATGTCGAGGTCGACGGGGACCCGGTGCACCCACACGTTGGAGGCGGGCAGCGCGACGTACTCGGCGAACGCCCCGTCCCGGCCGACGCCGAGTCCGAGGGTGGAGCGGCACAGGTGACGGCGGCCGGCCAGGCAGTTGCGGCACTTTCCGCAGACCAGGTGGCCTTCGCCGCTGACCAGGTCACCGACGGTGATGTCGACGACGTCGGCGCCGATCGCGGCGACCTCGCCGACGAACTCGTGGCCGAGGACGAGCGGCGTCTTCACGGCCTGCTGGGCCCAGCCGTCGTAGTTGCGGATGTGCAGGTCGGTCCCGCAGATACCGGTACGGAGCACCTTGATCAGCACGTCCGAGGGACCGATCTCCGGCTCGGGAACGTCCATCAGCCAGAGTCCGGGCTCGGCCTTCTGCTTCACGAGTGCCTTCACGGCTGCGGCTCCCTGTACCTGGTACGTGGTGAATACCCCGGGCCGGGGGCATGCCTGAGGCAGCCTGCGGCCCGGGGAAGAACGAGAGGGACGACATGCATGGGCGGCGCGCACGGTGACCGGCTGCCGCGCACCATCCTCTGCCGTCACGGAGAAATCTGCCGTACCCCGCGCCCCAGGTCCATCGAGGATTTCTTAAGCGCAGCCGCAGCTCCGCTTCATGCCCGCCCGGACGGAGGGGCCGGCCGCCCTGTGGAACGGGCGGCCGGCCCCTGGAACCGAGGGGGCGATCAGTCGCCGATCCCCCGCGGCGGGTTGTCGCGGCCCGGCACCTCATCGGGTGAGGGGACCCGGTCGTCCTCCGATTGCGGCTTGGCCCATCCGGTGGACGCGGGGGCGCGGCCCCGGCTGTACGCCTCGCGGGCATCACCGCCGCTGGAGCAGCCGCAAGGTCGAGGAACTCACCCTCCCTCCGGGGTGTTGAGGAGTGCCAGGCCGAGGGGGGTGAGGCTGTGAAGCACGGAATTTCGGTGAGGAGAGAGTGGATCAATCCGGCTTCGCGAAGAACGGATGCGTGTTCGCTTGCGCTCGCAGGTGCGATACCTGCACGAGCGGCCAATTCCTTGGTGGAACAGCCTTGGTGCTCCGCGATGGTGGTGAGCACCGTGGTACGCGTGCGGCCCAGAAGCGGCGACACACCGGGGGAGCGAGCCTGACCGGGCGCGGAAGCAGGGGTGGTGAGCTCACGGGGGCGCTGGTCCTGGCCGGCGGGATAGCTCACGGAAACGGGCCGGCCGTCGGTGACGATGGCGCGTGTGCAGAACATCGACGGAACGAACAAGAAGCCTTCCCCTTCCAGGTAGAGGTCACGATCGGCTCCGTTCACCATCCGGACTTCCAGAACCGGCGGGTTCCACCGCATCCACTGGGGGTTGGCCTGGGTCAGCAGCTGCTCGACACCGCCGGTGAGCAACTGCTGCAGACGCAGGGTTCGATCGACCGCCAGGTGTTCCGTGAACTGGTCCCAGTGCGGACCGAGCAGGCATGCGTGGAGATGGCTGAGTCCTGTGCAGAGCTCAGCGAACAAAGATGCATCGTCTGCCAGGTGGCGAGTCCACTCGGGGAGGGAGGGATGATGATGCGCCGTTTCCAGCAGACTCGCCCTCACCCGCTCGCGAGGTGTGCTGCGTACCTGTTCCAAAAGGTCTTCGACAGCGCCCACTTTGGTGGGGCTGAGGAAGCCTGGCGAATATCCCACAGCAGGCATGAGGGTCAGGACCATGCGCGCTTGGGCAGACAGCTGCGCGCGAGCATGGTGCCGCCAGGCGTCGAGTCGGGCGGGCTGGCTGCGGCTCTGCAGGGCTCGCGCTGCAAGTTCCAGCTCGTGCAGCGGCATCGGCGCCTCAGCCACACGAGTCCGGGCCAGATCCTGAACCGTGAAGTGTATGCGATAGACCATGACAGCCTGAGGCGATCCTTCCGGAATGTCGTTCTTCGGTCCAGGCCGAATCACATCGAGTTCGTAGCGTTCGCAGGTGATGCTGAGCCCGCAGTCAGCAGGAGTCGGCGGCGCACGGGTACCTGAGCAGCCACGAGTTGGTCATGCAGTCAAATGACCGACGCAACCCTGGGCCCGGCACACGGTCGACACACGCACTCCCAGGTGGTGGTGACGGAGGACGCCCGACAACGTACGCGCTCTTGCTTTCTCACCTCACTCGAGGGGTCTCCTTGCGCAGCATTCCCATGCCCCGACCAGGGGCAGGCCGCGCGGCGACGCCGCTCCGGTGGAGATCACCGACACGGTCGGCCTCGTCGGCCGGCCGCAGGGGCCACGGATCGTCGTGCGCCCCGAGCCGGCGTACCCCAAGTACGCCAAGGATCTGAAGTCGAGCCGAAAAACACCATAACGAGATCAGGCTTCATCTGGCGCAACCTGACGATGTGTAACACATCGGAAAAAATGGTTGCCATGCCCATAAAGGAATCAGTATGCCCTCCATACCCGCCCGCAGACGGGCGGCGCTGGCTATCGGTGTCGTGCTGGCCGTGTTCACGGCTCAGCAGGCGGTGCCTGCCACCGCAGCACCGGGCACCAACACACCGGACCGGTCCTCCGCCAGCACTGCGACACACCAGCCGACCTCACGTACCGTCACCTTGCTGACCGGCGACAAAGTCACCGTCAACACTGCCGCCGACGGCAGGGTCACCCGTTCCGTACAGGGTGCGGACGGTCAGCTCACCGGCGCCACGACCTACAAGGTCGGCAAGAACACCTACGTATACCCGGACGCCGCCGTTCCGTACCTCGCCGCCGGGAAGCTGGACCGCGAGCTCTTCAACGTCACCAAGCTGCTGGCGGACGGCTACGGGGACGAGCAGAGCAGCAGCCTGCCCCTGATCGTCACCTACACCGACGCTGCCGTCCGCGCGCGGACCCAGGCCGTGCCCTCCGGCGCCTCCAGGACCCTCGCCCTGAGCAGCATTCAGGGCGCGGCGCTGTCGGAGCACCGGACGAAGGCCGCAGACTTCTGGTCCTCGCTCACCGGCGGGACCGCGGCGGCGACTGGTCGCAGCGCAGGGACCAAGCCCCAGCTGCGCAACGGGATCGCGAAGGTCTGGCTGGACGGGAAGGTCAAGGCCGACCTGGCCGACACCACCGCGCAGATCGGCGCACCGCAGGTGTGGGCGGGTGGTGACACCGGACAGGGTGTCGACGTGGCCGTGCTGGACACCGGTGTGGACACCCAGCACCCCGACATCGTCGGCCAGGTGGCCGAAAGCACGAGCTTCGTGCCCGACCAGGACGTCGAGGACCACAACGGTCACGGCACTCACGTCGCCTCGACCATCGCCGGCACCGGCGCCGCCTCCGACGGCAAGGAGAAGGGCGTCGCCCCCGGCGCGCGCCTGCACATCGGCAAGGTGCTGGACAATGACGGCTCCGGCCAGGAGTCCTGGGTGCTGGCGGGCATGGAGTGGGCCGCCCGCGACCAGCACGCCAAGGTCATCAGCATGAGCCTGGGCGCCGGGCCCACCGACGGCCACGACCCGATGAGCGAGGCCGTCAACCAGCTCAGCGCCGAGACCGGCGCGCTGTTCACCATCGCGGCCGGCAACGGCGGCTCGCACACCGTCTCGACGCCCAGCGTCGCCGACGCCGCGCTGTCCGTCGGCGCGGTGGACACCTCCGACCAGCTCGCCGAGTTCTCCAGCACCGGCCCTCGCCAGGGCGACGCCGGGCTGAAGCCGGAGCTGACCGCACCGGGCGTGGACGTGCTGGCGGCCCGCTCGCAGTACGCCGCCGACGGCGAGGGCTACTACCAGACGCTGAGCGGGACCTCGATGGCCACCCCGCATGTGGCCGGCGCCGCCGCGCTGCTCGCCGAGGCCCACCCGGACTGGACCGGACAGCAGCTCAAGGACGGCCTGGTCAGCACCACCAAAAAGACCTCCCAGTACTCGTCGTACGAGGGCGGCAGCGGCCGGCTCGACGTCGCCGCCGCCGTCAAGGGCACGGTGTTCGCCACCGACAGCGTGTACGGCGGCTACCGAACCGCCACCGCGCCGGCCGACGACAAGTCCGACAAGGAGGTGACCTACACCAACACCGGAGACAGTCCGGTCACCCTCGACCTGGCGGTCCAGGTTCCCGGTGCCGCCGCCGGCGCGTTCACCCTGTCGGCGCCTCAGGTCACCGTCCCCGCGCACGGCAGCAGCAAGGTCACCCTCACGACCGAGTTCGGCCTCGTGAAGGCCGACACCATGACCTCGGGGCAGATCCTTGCCACCGATGCGTCCGGTGCGCTGGTCGCCCATACCATCACCGGCGCCTACAAGCAGGCCCCGCGCCACACCCTCACGCTCAACGGCAAGGACCGCAGCGGCCGCCCGATGGCCGGCGATGTGTACCTGATCAGCGACAAGGTCTTCATGGGGCCGCTGCAGCTGGACGACTCGGGCACCGGCACGGTCGAGGTGCCTGCCGGCACCTACCTCGTGAGCCTGGAGAGCGATGTAGAGGGCGCTCACGGGCCGCACTCCAAGGGCAAGGCGATCCTGACTGTTCCCGAGGTGGCCGTCGACCAGGACACCACGGTGGACCTGGACGCCTCCAAGGCCAAGCAGGTCTCCGTCCGGGCCCCGCAGGAGACCACCCTCGCCGAGACCCGCATCGACCTCTACCGGGGGTTCGACAGCGGGAACTGGCTGTCCTTGCAGCGGTGGCCCAACAGCGGGTACGACAGCGTCTGGGCCCTGCCCACCAAGCCGGTCACCACGGGCACCTTCGGGTTCGGCGGTAACTGGCGCCTGACAGAGCCGGCCCTGAAGGTCGTGTCCGGCACGCGCAACTTCGACGACCTGATCGTCGCGCGCGGAAAGACCCCGCTCCAGGAGGGCACGCGCCAGTACACGGCCGTCTATGCCGGGGAGGGCGGCGCCGCCGCCTACGCCGGTATCGACGCCGTGGGCAAGGCCGTCGTGGTCCGGCGCAGCGATGCAGTCGGGCCGGCCGAGCAGGCCGAGCAGGCAGCCAAGGCCGGAGCGAAGGTGCTGCTCGTCGTCAACGACGGTGACGGACGCCTGGACCCGTGGGGCACCGACCTGGACAATCCCTGGGCCGAGACCGGGAACCCGCCGCCCCTGACGGTGGCCTCGCTGACCGCGGACGAGGGCGACGAGCTGATCGCCCGGATCCAGAAGGGCGGGAGCACGGCGCTCAAGGTGACCTCCCACCCGACCACGGACTACCTCTACGACATCAGCCACCACGAGGCCGTCATCCCGGCGGACCCGACCTACCGGCCGCAGAGCGGTGACCTCAACCGGGTGGATGTCTCCTTCCGCAACAACCGGCCTGCGCGGGGCATGGAGTTCCGTTCCGCCGTGTGGCTGGGCTTCTCCGGAGCCAACCTGTTGCCCACCCCCGCCCAGGCCGAGCGCACCGACTGGGTGTCGCGCGACACGGACTGGGTGGAAGAGGCCGATGTCAATCAGCAGCTTCAGATCAGCAGTGACTCCGTGAAGCGGTACCCGACCGGCACGACCTCCCACCTGGAGTACTTCGGGCCGATCCAGCGTCCCCGGTCGAACGCCAACTACGTGCCTGTGCGTGTGGGCGACGATGTCCTGGCAGTGATCCCGGGCTGGGCCGACTCCGGATCCGGACACGTCGGCAGGACCCTCAACAACACCGGTGTGCGTAACAGTGTGCAGATGTACCAGGGCGACCTCATGCTCAGGTACTCCACGACCGACACCATCGGCAGCCCTCGGTACCCCCTCACGCTGGACAGTCCCGACAAGCAGTCCTACCGCCTGGTCTCGGAGAACATGCGGGGCTTCTGGGACAACGACTACTCGGTCACGACCAGGACCGAGTGGGGCTTCACCTCCCAGCGGCCCGACCCCGGTACCTACGCTGTTCTGCCGCTGATCCAGCTCGACTACGCGGTCGAGGGTATGAACGCCGCCGGCAAGACAGGCCGGCGAGCCGCTATCACCGTCACGCCCTCGCACCTTCCGGGCGGCCCCAGCTCCGACACCATCAAAACGGTGAACGTGGACGTCTCCTACGATGACGGCGTCACGTGGCAGCACCCGGCCCTGACCCACACCGCCCAGGGCTGGAGCACCCAGCTGAACGCCCCCGCCAAGGCGCGGTACGTGACGCTGCGCACCAGCGCCGGCGACACCGAGGGCAACACTGTCAAGCAGAACATCACCCGGGCCTTCGGCCTGAAGTGAGTGTCCACCCGGTCAGCTCTCGCTGACTGGCACGGGGGCGGGGCCGCATCCAGCGGCCTCGCCCCCTCTTCGTTGCCGTTGCGGAGAGACCGAACACTCGCGCCGGTCCGCCAGGCCGCGACAACACCCCGGAGTCACCGCGACCTCGATGCGGTGCGCCGGGGGCGGCCGGCGCTCAACAGTCGTATTCGCCGTTGACGGCCGGGGAGCCTGCCGCGCCTCCGAAGCGCCCCTACAGGCCGGACTGCTGATGGTGACGCTAGCCCTGCGGGACATCCTTGACGAACACGATGCCGTCGCTGTCCGCCAGGTGGGCCGGGTCAAGCGGGGAGTAGCCGAACCAGGGGATACGCGGGGCGCGGGCCGCGTATCGCCGAGGGCGGCGGCCAGCCGCAGGGCGTCGATGACGCAGCGGTCCTCCGGGAGCGCGTACAGGAGTCCTTCGACGGTGTCCGGCGGCGGCGTGTCCACCCCTGGTGCCGGATCGTGCCGAGGGCCGTGGCCACGAAGGCGTACCCCTTGCCGAGCTGGGCGCTCACCAGCGCACCGGCGCTCCACCACTCCAGCGGCATCCCGCCCATCCGCATCGTGCTCTTCTCCCGCTGGAGATGGGAGTTGTGGGCGTGGATGAGTGCCGGGCCACGGGTGGCGACGGCGAAGAGGTTGTGGACCATCATCTGGTCCCGCACGCCCACCAGCCGGGTCATGCGGGCCGGTGAGGTGGCGGCCATCCAGTAGTGGTAGCGCAGCAGACCGAGGGCGGTGCGCCCGTACACTCGCGCCCGGTCCCAGTCGTCCCGCGAGCTCGCCGTGATCAGGTGCGGCATCTGCGCGTCGAGCAGCGCCACCAGATCGTCGGCGAGCAGCCGCAGTTGGTCGGCCTGGGCCGATCAATACAGTCGAAGTCCGTCATCACGCCGTCATGTTTGTCAAGCAGATCTGGGCAGGTCTCTCACCACCGTTAGGATTCTTACGGCGAACGGGTGTTGCCCCTTGGCGCGAGGCGGGCATCGGCCCTCTCCGCCGACAGCGCCCGGTCGGCACGTCCCATCGGCCAGATCCGAGCAGGTGAACTTCCCATGGGCGACGCCTTTGGTTCCAACAGCCCCCTGCACCTCGTTGGTCCTCGTGCGTCTCGCAGACCGGTTGCCCCGGACAGTGACGACGGGCCGGACGGGTCCGATCCGGTCGGATGGTTGCGGAGTCTGGGGGCTCAGCAGCTGCGACGACTCCTCGATGCACGACCCGACGCAGCGGTGGCACCGGACCCGCGGTCGCTCGGCGAGCTCGCGGAGCGCCTTCAGCGGATCGGGTCGGTGGTGGATAGCCTGAACAAGCTGCCGCTCCCTTGTCTGCAGCTGGCCCAGGCGCTTGCGGCCCTGCCGCAGCCGGCCTCCCGCACGGCCTTGGAGACGCTGCTCGGCACGGACGCCCAGGGCATCTCCGCCGCGCTGGACACCCTCACCGCCCATGCCCTCGTCTGGCCGGACCTGGCAGGCCGACTGCATATGACTCCGGCGCTGCGGGGCGCGTGGGAGTCCCCGCTCGGTCTCGGTCAGGGCGTGGCCGAGCTGTTGGCCGCTGTCCCGTCGGCAGAGCTCGGTAAGACCGCCGCCAGGCTGGGACTCAAGCCCGGTACTCGGCGGCAGGACCGTCTCGACGCAATCGTGGCGCATCACCAGGACCCGCACACCATGCTTGACCTTCTGGCCTCGGCGCCGCCGGATGCCCGCGAGGCGCTGACCCGGTTCCTCGACCCAGAGGAGTATCACGGAGCCGGCCGGTCGGGGACCGGCGAACGCTGGCTGCTGGAGCGGGCGTTGATTGTGATGGACCAACGGGGGTACGGCCCCGTTCACGTGCCCGCCGAAGTGAGAATCGCGCAGTACGGTCCGGACTGGCACGCCTCGTTCGACCCGCAGCCGCCGAAACCGGCCCTTGCAGCGGTTACCGAAGGCGAGATCGAGCGTGAGGCCGCAGCCGCGAGCACCTCCTTCGCCGGCCAGGCCGCGGTACTTCTCGCCCGGTGCGCGGAGCGCCCTGTGGCGGCCCTCAAGTCCGGAGGCGTCGGCGCACGTGAACTGGCCCGTCTGGGCAAGGACAGCGGGTCCGAGGAAGCGGTGGTGCGGCTGGTGCTGGAGTGTGCGTACGCGGCCGGCCTGGTCGAGTACGAGGGCACGGTCCTGGCCGTGACCGATGCGTATGACGTGTGGGCCTCATGGGAGCCCGCGGAACGGTTCGTCCTGCTGCTGCGTGCCTGGTGGCCGCTCGGACTCACCCCGACCGGATCCCGCGACGAGGACGGCAAGGCGCTGCCCGCGGTACGCCGGGCGGCACACTGTACCGGGTGTGAGACGGCACGGCAGGGAGTGCTGAACGCCGCGGCCTCCCTTCCGTCCGGCCATGGCGCGCGGGCGGTCGCCGACCTCGGCTCGTCGGTATCGTGGTTCCGTCCGCTCGCCGACGAACTCCCTGATGATGCGTCCCCGTTTGCCTCGGTGACCCGGGAGACCGAACTGCTGGGGATCGTCGCCCGGGGCGCGCTGACCTCGCTGGGCACGGCCCTGCTGGGCCAGGATCCGGCAGCCCTTCGCGACCACGCCCGGCGGCTGCTGCCCGACGCAACCGACCGCGCCCGCATCGGCGCCGACCTCACCGCCGTGGTGACCGGCACTCCGACTGCCCGGCTGGCCACACTCCTGGACTCCCTTGCCGACCGGGAATCCCGGTCGGCCGCCTCGGTCTGGCGGTTCAGCCCTGCATCGCTGCGCCGAGCGCTGGACGCGGGTCACACCCCTGACCGGATCGAGGCAGATCTCCGCGAGGTGACGGACGCCGCTCTGCCCCAGGCACTGAGCTACCTGATCACCGACGCAGCCCGATGCCACGGCCGCATCCGACTCGCCCCGGCCGCCTGTGTCCTGGTCAGCGAGGACACAGCACTGCTCGTCGAGGTGGCCGCACATCGCGAGCTGACCCATCTGGGGCTGCGTTCCGTCGCCTCGACCGTGCTTCTGTGCAGTGCGGAGCCCGACGCAGCACTGGCAGCCCTGCGCGCTGCCGGGTACTCGCCGGTGGCAACGGCCGACGACGGGTCCGTTCGGGTGGAGCGGCCGGGCCGGCGGCGCGTGTCCCAGCCCGCCGCCGCGACCGACAGCCCCACCGTGCCTGCAGCCCGCAGAAGGCCGCCGGACGCGGGCCGGACCGCCGATCTGGCGGCCCGGCTGCTGGCGGCCCCCGACCATGAGCCGCAGCCGTGCCCCGGTAAGGGAGTCCCTTACGGGACGGACACCGAGGAGATCCTGGACGGCAGTACCGATGCGCTGCCCCTGGCCGACGTGCGCCAGCTCGCGTACGCCATCGACGAGGGCGAGCCCATCACCATCGAGTACATCGCGGCGTCCGGGGGCCGGACCGTCCGCACCGTGAGCGAACTCGACTTCGATCCGCCCTATCTCTACGGCTACTGCCATCTGCGCCAGGACAACCGGGTATTCACCCTCTCCCGCATCCAGGCCGTCCTGCCGGCCTGAGTGCAGAACGCCGCCGCCTCGGTCAGTACAGCAGGTCCAGTTCGGCGCGGACCGTCTTGCCGGGCTGCACGCGGCCCAGCACCCCCCACCGGGCGGCCAGCGCCTCGACCAGGATCAGCCCGTGTCCGTTGCCGGAACCGGGCGGTGGCGCCACCAGCTCCCCCGGCCCCGGCGCGCGCCGCTCTCTCCCTGGAGGACTCGATGAGCCTGCTGGAGCGGATGCAAGGAGCAGCATGAGCACCACAGACCTGGCCTGGTTCAAGAGCAGCTACAGCAGCGGGTCGGGCGACCCCTGCGTAGAGGTGGCCACCTCCCCCGACACCGTCCACGTCCGGGACTCTAAGATCGAAGAGGGCCCCCAGCTCGCCCTCTCCCCCGCCGCCTGGAACGGCTTCGTCGCGTACGCCGTCCAGCGCTGACCACGTACCGGAGTTGAGCGCACCAGTCGGGCCGACGCGAGAGATGCCGCCGGACTGAACGTCTCCGCGCACGTTACCCAGATCACGTTTCGGCAGCATGCCTGCGGTCCCGCCGCACCTTGATAGCGTCGCTCCCACGATTACGGACCGCTCCCCGCCGGGGTCGTCGCCGTGCCCGTACGGCCGGCCTCTGACGACGGCCGACGAGGGCGGGGCGTGCTGACACACGGGGTCCTATGCGGCAAGGACGAAGAGGGCCGACGCATGAGCCTCGCGCAGTTGCACTACACCTCTGCCTCTGCTGGGGACGACGGGGTCGGCGCACGGTTCACTGCGGTCGGTGGCGGCATACCCACACCGGTGCTGACCGAGGCGGAGAAGCTGCTCGGTTACGAGCCTCCGGCCGAGGCTCCGTATCGTCCAACGAACGCCGAACTCTGGTTCTTTCCCGAGACGTTCAGCTTCAGCGCGCTCTCCGACGGCAGCCATCTGCTGAGCCGCACCGTGGCACTCGGAGGTTCCGGCGCCGGTCACTTCCACGCGCATGCGGTGCATCTTCCGGCCGGCACGCGCCTGCCGGGCGACGCGCTCCCCATCACGGCGTGGCGGTCGCCGAGCTGGGCATCGACCACGCCCGACGGCGGTACACCCGACCGCATATCGGCCCTCCCCGCCTCTGCCGCCTTCGGGCAGGAGGCGCTCAACGACTTCGCGGTCTCCCGCAGCCCCTGGCTCGCGACGGTCTTCGCCGATCTGCGCCGGGTGAGCGAGAAACCGTCGTCGGCGCAGATCGTCCTCGTGGAGCGGCAGAGCGCGGACGTGGCCCGGTGGATCGCGCTGGCCGGAGCCGTACTCCCGCCGGAGGACGCACACCGGCTGACGTTCACCACGTACACCCGCCGCCCGGCGCACTCCCCGCACCAGGTGATCGGCGTAATGCCGGATGACGCACACGAGCTGACCGGCCCGGGCTTCCGTGTCCACGCATGCGCCGGCCGCGCTCCGGAGGGGCCGGTGGACGATGCCTGGGCGGAGACGGTGGCCCGGATCTGGCGCAGCCGCGCACCGGAACTGTTCCGGGCAGCTGCCGGGCTGCCCGGCGAACCCTTCGCCGCCGGACCGCTCGCCTTCACCGCACTGCACGCGGGCATCGAGCTCGGCCCCAACGGGCGTGCAGCGGCCGCCGATTGGGCTGCCGAGAGGCCGTACGCGCTGGACGAGCAGCAGGCGCACCGGCTGACCACCGCGCTCGCAGCACCGGCCGACGACCGTACCGCCGCCGAGTCGGCGTCGGTCGCCCGGCTGCTGGCGGCGCTCGAAGGACGTGCCCCTGCCACCGCCACGGCACCGCTCGCCGCACTACTGGTGACGGAGGCGGTGCGGCGCAGCGACATCGTGCTCGCGCTCCCGCCACGCTCGGCGTTCGCCGAACCCGCCGCCGTGAAGCAGCTGGCCTCGGATCTCGGTCCGGCCCTGCTCGCCGAGCTCACCTCGGAAACGACGGAATCCACGGTCGGGGAGACCATCGGGCGCCAGGTGCAGCTGCTCCGGATCGCCCGGCTGCTCGACATGGATCTGACGGACCAACTTCCTTCCGTCGCCCGGCACATGGCTCAGACTCTGCTTGCTGCTCCGGCGCCGGACAGCGGCCACGCACTGCTCGATCTCCTGGACGAGCAGTTCGACGTCCGCACGGCACTCCTCGGCGAACTCGACCAACTCGCCCTGACCGCCCCCTCCGCCGCCGAAGAACTCCTCACCCGCGTCGCCCTCCCCTTCACCGGCGCGCAGGCACTGCCGCATCTGCGGATGTGCGCCGAGGCGCCCCGCGCGAAAGAGCAGGGCTCCGACCGCATCATGGCACTGCACACGGTGCTGCGCGCCGCCGGGTTCTCGCCCTTCGCCGAGCCGCTGGTACTGCGTACCGCCGTCGGGCTGATCTGGGGCGATGCCACCCCGACGGCGGGCGAGGCGCGGCTCCTCCTCGGCGAGTCCGGCTCCGACTCCCACCGGACGGCCGGTACGTGGTCACACCTCGTCGCCGCCGCACTCTCCGCGCCTTCCGACGACGCGGAGGCCACCGAACTCGCCCACGATCTACTGCGCTGCTTCCCCCAGGAGATCGATGCACGAGGCCGCGGTGCACTGCAGCTGCTGGAGTTCGCCCGCGACATCAGGTCCGGCGAGTCGGCGCCCGGCTGGCCCGACCGAGCAAAGGCTCTGCGCGCCCGCGCAGAGCCGGTGGAACCCACTGTGCTGGAGCACGCCTACGGCACCCTTGCGCACAGCCTGCTCGCACCGGACCGCCCTGAGGCGGAGCTGTACGCATTCGTGCACAGCGACGACCCGGATCTGATCGCGGCCTACGGCAGGGCCGCCCGACACGACACCGTCCTGGCCCGACTGCGGGCCGAACCGGCGTACGTGGCCGACTGTTTCACGGTCTGGACCTCCCACCCGCACGCGGGCCGGGCCTGGAGCGAAACCCGGGCCGCACTGCTGGAGGAGGTGCTGCGTCCCGTGGTGCGCGACCTGTCCGGCAGCGAGATCGCGGCGGTGGAGAAGGCCGCCGAACGCACGGGCAGCAGCCGCACGGCGGAGGCGTTCCGGGCCTGGCGCCGCCGGCCAGGCACCCTCGGCAGGCGACTGGGAAGCCGGCTGGCGGCACGGGTGCGACGGTTCTAGCCGGGTCCAGGCCTCGCTCGCTGCGGATCCCCCGGCTACCCCTCGTCGTCCTCGTCGGAGTCGCCCAGCACGTAGGAGAGGTGCTGGACGATGGGGTTGCCCAGCTCGTCTTCGGTGGTGAACAGTCCGTGCACGGCGCCCATCGGATAGATGGCCTCCTCCGTGTCCTCTCCGGGCAACCCCACGCAGGGGTCGTCGATGACCCCTGACGGATCCGCCTCCCCGAACAGGGACGGCAGTTCGGCGCCCTCCACGGCGAACGGCTCGAACTTCCACACCGCTCCCTGGGTGCGGCAGACCACTTCCCCGATGTACCAGCACGCCCCCTGAAGAAATGCGTCGCGTCGCGCGGCGAGGGTCTCAGCGTCGTCGTCGTACCGGCTGCGGATGAGATCTTCCAGCGCGTCCAGGGACTGGGGGGAGAAGTCCCATGCCTCGGGGGTGCTGTTGGCCTCGGCCCAGTGCTCAAAGCTCTGGGCGCGTTCGGTCAGCCACGCCGACAGGTCGGGGTGGGGCTGCGGGTCGATGCTGTGGTCTGCGCGATCAGCCATGCCGCCCACTGTAGACAGCCACTCGGACAGTGAAATGAACTGTCCTTCCTGTCACGCCAGTTGACATGCCGAACCTCAACAACCCGTTGTATCAGCCAGCACATGAAGCTCTAGGGTGTGGGGCTGGACGGTGGCAAGCACGGGGGCCCCACCGTCCGACTCCATGTCCCATGAGCCCCCCACAGGGACAGACACGTGAGTACCTCCATACGATCACGCTTACGGCTCCGGCTGGCCGCCTGCTTCGCCACGGCAGCCGCAGCCGGACTCATCGTCACCGGCCTGCCCGCCCTACAGGGCACGGCCGACGCCGCACCAGGCAAGATCCGCTGCGACGAGAAGTTCCTCGGCCGCAAATACAACATGGACGAGGCCCGCGGCATCCAGGGCAAGAACACCCCTTACAGCCAGAACCCCGAGAACACCTGGGGCGACTACTTCTTCGACAACCCCTCCCACGCCTTCGATGGGATGCCCACGCCGGACCAGGCCAAGCTGAACACCGCCGGCAAGACCGACGCGGACGTCCAGAAGTGGAAGAAGAAGTACGCCCAGACCGGTGACCCGCAGTACCGGGCCCTGGAGATCTACGCCCGCTTCCACAAGCAGCTCATCGGCAACGGCCCGCGGAAGATGAAGGACTTCCGCCTCTGGATCGACCAGAGGGTCATCGGCAACGAGGCCAACCAGCGCAAGGGCGACGGCTTCGAATCCCGCGTCGTCAAGCAGTTCAAGCTCGTCGGACCGGACTGGATCTGCCAGAAGGAAGTGCCGGTCTTCGACAAGAACGGCAAGGCGGTCATCAACCCCAGGACCGGCGAGCAGGCGGTCCGCAAGTACGACGCCTACAACGCCAAGACCAAAGAGTTCGTCGAGTTCAAGTCCAACGGCAAGCACATCGCCGAACAGCTCCGCTGGGACAAGCACGTCCTGCGCAACAAGGAGTACGCCGACCACAAACTCCGCCTGATCACCGGCGACGAGACCACCGGCAACACCAAACGCCAGTACGCGTCCTTGAACCGGCAGCTCCAGAGCGAACGCGGCACGAACCTTCCCCAGGCCACCATCCGCGAGCAGCGTGCCAACGGCCATGCCCGCTGGAAGCCGAACAAGTACACCCGCTACGACAAGGTCTTCAACCCCGACCCGCGCCGCGCCGGCTCCTACGGCCCGCTGCACGACGACGTGTGGCGCTCGGCGAAGACCCCTGAGCAGGCACGCAAGCTCCAGCACCAGTACAACCAGGTCAACACCCGTGGCGGCTTCGGACGGCCCGGGGGCATCGACTTCTCCACCCTGGAGCTTCAGTACGTCGGCAACCCGACCAAGGGCAAGGGTCTCGACTACTCCTTCAAGGCCGACATGGTCGAGGACGAGGACAAGAACCCCGGCTGGGGCGGTGAGCAGCGCCTCCAGCTCTCCTCCGATGCGATGTTCGCCTGGCTCGCGCTGACGCCGGACAAGTTCTGGGTCAACCTCAACCCGGACCAGCCCGACAAGATCATGGACAAGACGTTCGGGAAGACCGACGCCGGACGTGTCCTGCTTCAGGCCGACCTGGAGATGAAGCACGACTACGCGCGCGACATGGACCCGCGCAGCGGCATCGGCAAGCAGTACTGGGATGCCATGACGGCCGCGAACATCCCCTGCGGGCACCAGATCCGGCTGTGGATCGTTCCCAGGACCGCCAAGGTCCGCGCCGACAACAACGGCCTGTACATCCTGGATGCGCCACTGAAGGTCAACGCCGAACCCCAGAAGGTCAACTACCCCAGCCCCAACGGCAAGTGCGACCTGACCGAGGCCCAGATCGACACCTCACAGCGCCTGGTCGAGCAGTACGTGATCCCCGATGTCGAGAAGAAGGTCAACAGCGGGAGCGCGTACGCCGACCTGCGCCGCGTCTACAACGCCCGCGTCGCGGCCGAGTACGTCCGCACCCAGGACAAGGACCACGTCACCGACTTCCGGCCGATCATCAACAGCAACGACGTGGCCCGGTGGCCGCTGCGGGGCAAGGCCAGGACCTGGACCCCGAAGCAGACGTGGGACGACTACATGAAGTCGTACACGCAGGGCGACTACAGCTACCCCTGCCAGGTCGACGGCCAGAACAAGACCTGCATCATGGGCGGCGTCGACTTCTCCAAGGCCCCGAAGCGCAACATCTCCAAGGTGGAGTTCAACCTCCAGCACCCCAGAACGGACACCACCACCAAGACCTCCAGGACCACCACGGTCACCTACCGCAACAGCAACACCGTCATGTTCGGCGGCTCCAGCTCCGGCCAGGTCGACAACGGCGGCGGGGGCAACACCCCGGGCCCGAAGCCGACCGACACGGGCAAACCCACCAGCAGGCCGACCCACACGCCCACCACCCCGGCACCGGAACCTTCCGACAGCCACACCCCCGCCCCCACCGGCGCTCCGAAGGACCCGGACGGCGACCTCGCCGACACCGGCTCCGACACCCCCATCGGTCCGATCGCCTCCCTCGCCGCGGCACTCGCCGTCGGCGGAGCGGGCCTGACCTGGTGGATGCGCCGCCGTAGGGCCGCCGGCAGCTGACGGTCGCACCCCACGCCGGACGCGCACAGCAGAGGCCCCGACCCCTCCGTCCAGGAGTGGTCGGGGCCTTTCTCCTGGCCGGCTCAGTGGTGTCGGCAGCTGTCCGGTCACGGTTGGTGGTCGACGGTGCGCCATCTCTGTGAGGGCCGATCGTGGAGCCCGGGCCCAATTCGGTTGGCAGCAGCGCGCTCATGCCGTGAACTTCAGCCCATGACATTCACAACTGAGGTGCGACGCACGGCGATTGTCACCGGCGCGGCACGCGGCATCGGTGCCGCGGTGGCCAGGCAGCTGGCCCGTGACGGCCTGGCGGTCGGCGTGATCGACCTGGACGAGGCGGACTGCGCAGGGACGGTGGAGGCCATCAGGAGCGACGGCGGGTCGGCGGTGGCGGTCGCCGCCGATGTCGCGGACGAGGCCGCGGTGACCGCCGCCGTCGCCCGGGTCACCACCGAGCTGGGTCCACCGACAGTGCTGGTCAACAACGCCGGTGTCGGTCCCCGCGCCGACCTCGTGGAGATGTCCACGGAGCAGTGGGACACGGTCCTGGGCATCAATCTGCGCGGCCCGTTCCTCGCCACCCGGGCCGTCTGTCCGCACATGGTCACGGCCGGCTGGGGCCGGATCGTCACCATGTCGAGCATCTCCGCGGTCGGCGACGCCGCCCGCGTCGACTACGGCAGCGCGAAGGCCGGCCTGATCGGATTCACCAAGTCGCTCGCCCTGCAGCTCGGCCGGCACGGCATCACCGCCAACGCCATCGCCCCGGGGTTCGTGGTGAGCGACATGACCAGGGCCTCGGCCCGTCGGCTCGGCCTCGGCTTCGACGAGTTCCGGCGCGACGCGGCGCGGTCCATCCCGGTCGGGCGAGTGGGTCAGCCGGAGGACATCGCCCATACGGCGTCCTACCTGGTGAGCCCCGGAGCAGGGTTCGTCTCAGGCCAGGTCATCTATGTGGCGGGCGGGCCGGTGGACTGAGCCGGCCGGAGGCGTGGCGCAGACCGCCCGGTGCGACCGGTACCGTGGACCGGTACCGATCTCGTGGACCTCCTGGCGGGCTGCGTGACCCCGTAGGAACGGATGAGGAACCCATGACGACGAACCGCGGACGCAAGGACGTCATCCGCGACCGGATGGCCGCCACCGGCGAGTCGTACAACGTCGCCGCGCGCAATCTGAAGGCGATGAAGGACATGGGCGCCACCCGTGAGGCCGTCCTCACGCAGCGCTGGCGCCCGGCGGACTCGCTCGACGTGCCGTGCCCCTGTGGTGGGACCTGCGAGCCCGGCGAGACGTGCGAGCGCTGTCACGCCCGGCACCGGCATGTGGCGCGCTATCCCGGCAGCGTCACCGATGTGGAGACGTGGGCGGACCGGTACGACTGCCTGGGCTGCTCGTCCTCGTACACGCTGACCGTCGTCCTGCCCGGCCGCCCGTGGGGCGTCGCCGAGACGGTGGTGCAGGGCGGGTCCGCGGAGCCGGTGGTCAGGGCCCGGGTCTTCCCCGGCGTGGCCCACCCGCTGCTGCGCCCGGAGAACCCCGAGGCCGACTGACCGGCTGCGGGCGGACGTATCCCGCAGCCGGCCGTCGCGTCAGCTCTCGTCCGGCGCCAGGCGCAGCGAGATCGAGTTGATGCAGTACCGCTGGTCCGTCGGCGTCGGGTAGCCCTCGCCCTCGAAGACGTGTCCCAGGTGCGAGCCGCAGCGCGCGCAGCGCACCTCGGTGCGGACCATGCCGAGGCTGCGGTCCTGGATCAGTTCGACCGCGTCCGTGTCCTTCGGGTCGTAGAAGGACGGCCAGCCGCAGTGCGACTCGAACTTCGTGTCCGAGCGGAACAGCTCGGCGCCGCAGGCCCGGCAGGAGTAGACGCCGGCCGTCTTGGTGTCGGTGTACTCACCGACGAAGGCCGGTTCGGTGCCGGCCTGGCGCAGGACCGCGTACTCGGCGGGCGTCAGCTCCGCCCGCCATTCCTCGTCCGGCTTCTCGATGTCGTACGACACGGTTGCTCCCTCAGCTCGACAGGTGGTCCAGGATCTGCGGGCCGAGGTCCGTGACGTCGCCCGCCCCCATGGTGAGAACGAGGTCGCCGGGCTTCGCCATTCCCGCGATGACCTCGGGGACCGCCGCCTTGTCGTGGACGGCGGTGACGTCTGCGCCGGCCGCCTTCGCCGCGTCGGTGATCAGGGTGCTGGTGATGCCCGGGATCGGGTCCTCGCGGGCCGGGTAGATGTCCAGGACCACGGAGGCGTCGGCGAGGGCGAGGGCCTGGCCCATCTCGGTGCCGAGCTCCTGGGTGCGGGAGAAGAGGTGCGGCTGGAAGACGACCAGCAGGCGCGAGCCGGCCGCCGCGCCGCGCATCGCTTCGAGGTCGGCGGTCATCTCCGTCGGGTGGTGCGCGTACGAGTCGATGACCTGGACGCCGGCCGCCTCGCCCTTGAGCTGGAGGCGGCGCTTGACCCCGGTGTACTTGCCGAGCGCGGAGGCCAGGTTGTGCGCCGGGATGCCGAGCGCGACACCGGCGGCGAGGGCGGCGACCGCGTTGAGGGCGTAGTGGCGGCCCGGGACGGAGACCGCGAACGTGAGGAACTTGCCGCTCAGGACGACCGTGACTTCGCTGGTCAGCCCGCGCGGGGTGATCTTGTGGACCCGCACGTCGGCGGTCTCGGACTCGCCGTAGGTGACGACGTTGAGGGAGGAGAGGTCGCGTACGCGCTTCGTCAGCTCGACCGCGCCGGACTGGTCGGCGGAGACGACCAGGGTGCCGCCGGGGACGATCTTGCCGGCGAACGTCTCGAAGGACTCGTAGATCTCGTCCATCGAGGCGTAATTCGCGTGGTGGTCCAGCTCGACGTTGAGGACGATCGCGACCTCGGGGTCGTACTTCTGGAAGCTGCGGTCGCTCTCGTCGGCCTCGGCGACGAAGATGTCGCCCTCACCGTGCGTCGCGTTCGTGCCGGGTCCCGCGAGATCGCCGCCGATGGCGTACGACGGGTCGAGGCCCAGCTCGGACAGGGCGACGGCCAGCATCGACGTGGTGGTCGTCTTGCCGTGGGTGCCGGCGACGGCGATGGCGCGCAGGCCCTGCATCAGCGAGGCGAGCGCGTCCGAACGGTGCACGACGGGGATCGACAGCTCGGCGGCGCGCAGCAGCTCGGGGTTGTCGGCGCGGATGGCGCTGGAGACGACCACGCAGGTGGCGTCGTCCGCCAGATGACCGGCGGCGTGCCCGATGTGGACGGTCGCCCCCAGCGCCCGCAGGGCCTCGGCCGTTCCGGACTCCTTGGCATCACTGCCCGCGACCTTCGCGCCGCGCTGGGCGAGGATCTTCGCGATGCCCGACATTCCGGCGCCGCCGATGCCGATGAAGTGAGGTCGTTCCATGGCGGCAGGAATACCGGGTGCCATGCGCATGTCTCCCAGGGTCGATCGAGGTTTATGGCCTCCCAGCCTATTCGCTGTGCGCGAAGAGTCTGAGCACCGGTACGCCGACCTTGTGGCGGGCCCTGGACGCCCAGTCGCGGTGGAAGAACTCCTCCACGTAGTGCGGGGCGGTCAGCACGATGACCTCGTCCGCCTGCGCCTCGTCGACGACGGCCTTCAGTTTGTCCAGCGGGTGTTCCTCGACCACCTGCCCGACCGCTTCGGCGCCCGCCTGGCGCAATGCGGTGACCGAGACCTCGAGTGCCAGCTCGGCGGGCTGTGCGGCGTCCGTGCCCTCGGGGCCGACGAGCTCGCGGGCCGCTTCCTTGATCTCGCCCATCGCCAGGTCGTCGATGGCACGCAGAAGAACGTCGGCCTGGTCACCGCGTGGCTGCATCAGTACGACGAACGAGATCTCTTCCTCCCCGTGGAGGGTCGTGACGAACTCGACGTCCTCGGAGGTGAGAGGCTTCTCGATCATCAAAACGCTGGTGAACACCACAGGCGCCCTTCTGTTCCACCGGCCGTCGCAGGCCGTTGCTGAAACCATCCTTCCCCATGATCACACGGGGTCTGCGAGAGCTATTGTGCCCAGCGGGGGCAAAGCGGAACGGTAATTTCCGCTTATTGTCAGATCCGACAGTACCGACTGAAGAGGAACCCGGCCTCCTCCAGCAGCGACGTCAGGGCGAACCGCTCCGGCACTTCCACCGACGGGCCGCCCGCGATCCGCTGGGCGTCCCCCGCGGTCAGCATCGGCGAGAAGGTCAGACACACCTCGTCCAGCACCCCGGCGGCGACGAACTGTCCGAGCAGCCGGGGCCCGCCCTCCGCCAGCTGCCGCTTGAGGCCACGCTCGGCTAGTTCCCGTACGGCCCTGGCCGGGTCCACCCGGGAACCCTCCCCGGCGATCACCACCTCGGCGCCCGCCTTCCGTGCCGCCTCGATCCGCTCGGCGGGAGCGCCGGCTCCGGTGAGGACGAGGGTGGGGACGAGCGGCGAGACGTAGAGCGGGAGCGAGAAGTCCAGATCGAGACTGCCGCTGACGACGGCGATCGCCGGTGCGGGCCCCTGTCCGGCCGCCGCCCGCCGTGCGGCGAAGGCGTCCCGGGCCCGCGCGGGCCGGTAGCCCTCCGCACGTACGGTCTCCGCTCCCGCGACGACGACATCGGCCAGGCCGCGCAACGTACCGAAGATCCGCATGTCCGTGTCACTGGAGATCGGCTGCGAGCGGCCGTCGTGCTGGGCGGCGCCGTCGAGCGTGGAGACCATGTTGGCCCGCAGCCAGGGGCCGTCCCCCGCGGGGTAGGCATAGGCGTCCGCCAGTGCCTCGAGGCTCCACTCCCCTCCTTCGGGGGCCGGTGTCTGGTCGGTCACAGGGAAGAGGCGTCGCATGCCATGCAGTCTTGCACGGCCCTTAAGCTTGAGAGCTGTGTCGTCCTCCACCGCCGTGCCTGGGCAGAGCCCCATAGCCGAAACGGCCCCGCTGTCCCTGTGCGCCCTTGAGCCGCACGTCCCTGCCGACCGTCTGGTCGCCGAGATGGTGCCGCCGCCGCGCTTCGACTCGGTGCGCTTCGACACGTACGTACCCGACCCCGATCAGCCCAGCCAGATCGAGGCGGTCAAGGTCCTCGGCGAATTCGCGACCGGACTCGGCGGGGCGCACGCCACGGGTGTGGGCAAGGGAAGGGCGCGAGGCGCATCCTCGGAGAAGTGGTGGCGGTTCGGCAGGAAGGCGGCGCCGGCGGCCGGGCCCCTCGGCGTGTATCTCGACGGCGGTTACGGCGTCGGCAAGACGCACCTGCTGGCCTCGCTCTGGCACGCCACACCCGCCGCCCCGTCGCTCAAGGCGTTCGGTACCTTCGTCGAGCTGACGAATCTGGTGGGCGCGCTGGGCTTCCAGCAGACCGTGCAGACGCTCAGCGGGCACCGGCTGCTCTGCATCGACGAATTCGAACTCGACGATCCGGGCGACACCGTCCTTGTGTCGTCGCTGCTCAGCAGGCTGGTCGAGGCCGGGGTCGCCCTGGCCGCCACCTCCAACACGCTGCCCGGCAAGCTCGGCGAGGGGCGCTTCGCCGCCGCGGACTTCCTGCGGGAGATCCAGGGCCTGTCGTCGCACTTCCACCCGCTGCGGATCGACGGCGAGGACTATCGGCACCGCGGGCTGCCCGAGGCACCCGCGCCGTACTCCGACGAGCAGGTCACCAGGGCGGCGTACGCCAACGCGGGCGCGAGCCTGGACGACTTCCCGTCGCTGCTCGACCATCTCGCCCGTGTCCATCCGAGCCGGTACGGCGCGCTGACGGACGGCATCCGGGCCGTCTGCCTCACCGACGTGCAGCCGGTGCCCGACCAGTCGACGGCGCTGCGGCTCGTGGTGCTCGCCGACCGGCTGTACGACCGGGAGATACCGGTGCTCGCTTCGGGGCTCCCGTTCGACCGGCTGTTCAGCGACGAGATGTTGAACGGGGGGTACCGGAAGAAGTACTTCCGGGCAATCTCCCGGCTGACGGCGCTGGCGCGCGACGCAAAGGGACTGGTGGCGCAGTAGGTTCGGATGCGGTAACTCCACCCATCCGAAGGGATCCAGCATGGCAACCACGCGTCAGGCGCACACGGTCTGGGAAGGCAACCTGATCGAGGGCAAGGGCGTTGTCACCTTCGACTCCTCCGGCATCGGGGACTACGAGGTCTCATGGCCGTCCCGCGCGGAGAAGGCGAACGGCAAGACCAGCCCGGAGGAGCTCATCGCGGCGGCGCATTCCAGCTGCTTCTCGATGGCACTGTCCAACGGTCTGACCACGGCCGGCAACGCGCCGACCCGGCTGAACACCCAGGCGGAGGTCACCTTCCAGCCCGGCACCGGCATCACCGGCATCCACCTCACCGTGCAGGGCGAGGTGCCCGGTCTCGACGAGGCCGGCTTCGTCAAGGCGGCCGAGGACGCCAAGGCGAACTGCCCGGTCAGTCAGGCGCTCACGGGCACGACGATCACGCTGACCGCGTCGCTGCTCTGACACCGCGCGCCACGGCAGACCCGTGACGCACCAGCAGGCACAGTGACCCGCATGGTTCCCGCGGAGAGATACGCGTGGTACACACATGCGGGTCACTTCTCCTGTCCGCCAGCAGGGAGTTGCCTCATGTCATCAGCACCCACACGACGACAGGTCCTGGCCCGCAGCGGTGCGACCGCTGCCTCGATCGTCTTCGCCGGGGCCTTCTCCGAACTCTTCGCGGGCACCGCCGCCGCCCGTGGCCACAGCGGCTACGGTCCGCTGGTCCCCGACCCCGACGGCCTGCTCGACCTGCCGAAGGGATTCCGCTACCGGGTCCTGTCCCGGGAGGGCGACGAGCTCCGCTCCGGCGAGGGCTCGGTTCCCAGCAACCACGACGGCATGGCCGCCTTCACCGGCCGCCGGGGCCGCGTCCACCTCGTCCGCAACCACGAGAACCGGGTCACCGCGAAGATCGCGGTCCCAGCCGTCGACGGTCTCACGTACGACCCGATGGGCAAGGGCGGCTGCACCGCACTGGAGCTCGACAGCCGCGGCGCCGTCCTCGGCGAACGCGTCGCCATCGCGGGTACGGCGGTGAACTGCGCGGGCGGCCGCACCCCCTGGAACACGTGGCTGACCTGCGAGGAGACCGAGGACCGGGCCGGCACCAACGGCTACACCAAGGACCACGGCTTCATCTTCGAGGTGGACGGCGCCGACCCGCACCGCACGGGAGCAGTGCCGCTCACCGCGATGGGCAGGTTCCAGCACGAGGCGATCGCGATCGATCCGGGCAACGGGACCGTGTACGAGACGGAGGACGCGTTCGAGAAGCCGTTCGGGCTCTTCTACCGCTTCCTGCCGGAGAAGCCGCTGGGCGGCACGGGTTCGCTGCGGGCCGGCGGTGAACTGCAGGCCATGCGGGTCCCGGGCGTCCCCGACCTCTCGGTCATCCAGGAGACCGGTGCGAGCTTCGACAGGATCGAGTGGGTCTCCGTACCGGATCCGCAGGCCACCGGGACGCCGATCCGGCTGCAGGACTTCGGGCCGAAGGGGATCACGCACGCCCAGAAGCTGGAGGGCTGTTACTGGGGCGGCTCGTCCGTCTACTTCGTCTCCAGCTTCGCGCAGAGCGCGGCGGGCTCGGCGGCCGACCACTACGGCCAGGTGTGGCGGTACGAGCCGAAGCGCGCCCGCCTCACCCTGGTGGTCGTCTTCGGCCCGAATACGGATGTCCAGCTGCCCGGCGAGTCCCCCGACAACATCTGTCTGGCGTCCGACGGCGGGCTGATGGTGTGCGAGGACGGCAACGGCGCCCAGCATGTGTTTGGCGTGACGCGGCGCGGTGAGGTGTACGCGATGGCGCGCGGCCGGCAGAACATCGGTACGCCTCAGGAGCCGGAGTGGGGCGAGTTCGCCGGGGTCACGTTCGCGCCGGACGGCGCGACGATGTTCGTGAACTGCTACACGCCGGGGACGACGTTCGCGGTGACGGGGCCCTGGCGGTGACGCACTGAGGAGGCCGGGGGCAGTGGTGCGGTCCGCTGCCCCGGCCGGAGTGCCACACCCGACCGCCGGCCATACGATCGGCTACTTTCCGTCAGTGACCAACTCTGTACGAAGATTGACCACTGCTGCCACCATGAGTGCTTTTCTTGGCACTGCATTGATCGGTTGTGGCGCTGACGCCCCGTCGAAGAGCGTCGGTACGCACGCCGCCCGGCACGTGGAGTCCTCCACCCTGCCACCCTCGCGCTCACCCTCGACGTCACCGTCCGCGAAGGCCGCCCCGCCCGCGCGGGAGGAGAGGAGGCCGGCCGCGGCGGCGCCCGGACCGCCCGGTCTCACACCGGTCTTCAAGCGGGCCCGGGACACCACCGACAAGGTCGTGGCACTCACCTTCGACGCCGACATGACGGCCGACGAGGGACCGCGCGCGGCCGCGGGCGAGCACTTCGACAACCCGGAACTCATCGCCCTGCTGCGCCTGCTGAAGGTGCACACGACAGTTTTCGTGACCGGGCGGTGGGCGGAGCAGTACCCGTCACAGGCCCGGTCGATCGGCACCGACCCTCTCTTCGAGGTCGCGAACCACTCGTACAGCCACTACGCCTTCACCCCGCGGTGCTACGGGCTGCCGGTCGTCGGGAAGGCCGACATGCGCGCCGAGGTGGAACGCGCCGACGCATCGATCCGGCGGACGGGCGCGCTCAATGTCGTGCCGTACTTCCGCTTCCCCGGCGGCTGTTACGACGACGCGGCGCTGCGCACGCTGGCGGCCGAGAAGATGACGGCGGTGCAGTGGGACGTCGTCAGCGGTGACGCGTTCGCGACGGACGCGGACGCGGTGGCCAAGCAGGTGCTGGACAGGGTGAAGCCGGGCTCCCTGATCGTCATGCACTGCACACGCAGCGCCGCGCCGGTCACGGCCGACGCGGTCCGCCAGGTGGTGCCGGAGCTGCGGGAGCGCGGGTACCGCTTCGTCAAGGTCTCCGACCTCATGGGGCAGAAGCGACCGTCCCTCGAAGCGGACGGGACGGGGTCCGGCTGAGGGCTGTCCCGTCATCCCCGGTGGATCAGCGCACGGCGTCGGATGTGGTGCATCGCAAGGCGGAGGAACATCCTCATACGGGGCATATTCGGGCGTTCCGGCAACGCGGCGAGGCGCCACAGCTGTCGTCGTGCGCCCCGCCAGAGATGACGGCAGAGCCCTTAGAGGAGCTCACAAAATCGGCGCCCGGCACGCACGCTCGCGGCGTTGCCGAAATGCCCTAGTAGCTCCGCTACGAGGACCTTCCGGCGCCTTGCGATCGCACGCACCAGACGCCGCGAGCTGATTCGGACTCCCATTTTGTGAGCTCCTCTTAGCCCGAGCAGGCCGTGCGCTGCGCCTCCTGCCACTCGCAGACCGGGCAGAGCGTGATGCCCTTGACCGACTCCGGGTACTCGGTCGGCTTCCGGCACAGCACGCACTCGGCGTACGGAGGTCCGGAGTCCACCGTCGCCGGCCCGGTCGGCAGCTCCGTACCGGGCGTCTCGCAGTACGACTCGTCCATGCGTACGAGCCTACTCACCCGCGCACCGAAGTGAGCCTGCAGACGGCCGCCGCCACCGCGACGGCCACGGCAGCGGCGCTCACCAGGGGCAGGACGGGGATGTGGACCGCGCCGGTCAGCGATCCGGTGACCAGTCCCGTGACCGCGTACTTCGCGGGCGAGCCGCTGGTGACCAGGGCCAGCAGCGCGGCGAGCGCCGTGGCAGCGACCGACCAGCCGCGGCGGTGCAGCACCGGGCGGGTGCACAGCGCGCCGACCGCCGCTCCGAGCAGCGCGCAGCACGCGGCGGCGAGCAGACCCGCGAGACCGGCGGGCAGCAGCGGGATGCGGACGGTGTGGTCGGCGTTGAAGGGATCGCTGATCAGCAGCACGATCGCGGTGACCACCGTGCCCAGCAGCCCGGCGCAGCCCACCGCGGTGAGCAGCGACGCCAGGTGGACCCTGGGCTGCCCGACCACGGCTGCGGCGACCGTCCGTGCGGCGGGCGGTTCCTGGGTGGCGCAGAGCTGGACGAGCCAGGCGGTGACGGGCAGGAGCGCGGCGGCGGCATAGCCGAGCGAGTCGAGCACGGGCTGCCCCGACTGGACTCCGACGGCAAGGAGGACCGCGTACAGGAGGATGGGGGCGAGCCAGCGCTGGGAACGGAGCAGCAGGGCGGTCTGGTAGCGGATCAGGGCGGTCATCGGGTCTCTGCCGGTTCGATGTGCTCGGTCTTTTCTGCCGGTTCGGTCGGTCCGGTTCGGGGCGCCGGTCCGGTTCCCGGTGCCTCCGCTGCCGACAGCTGTCCGATGTGCCACGGCGGGCGGGCCGCCAGCAGAGCGCGCAGGAGCGCGTCCGAGTGCACGGCCGCAACGGTGAGCCGCAGCGTTCCGTCGGGTCCCGGTTCCTGCACGGGGGCGCCCGGCAGTCCCGCCGGAAGGGCGGCCCCGGGAGCGCCCGTGACCACGATCCGTACCCGGGGCCCGGTCCCGTGCGCCGCCTCCCGCACGATGACGGGGACGAGCCCACGGCCCTCGACCCGGTGGGTGGCGTCGACCGCACCCGCCAGCCGCCGCGGATCGTGGTCGACGAAGACGACCGTGGCTCCGGCCATGACGCGTTCCGCGACGGCGCGGTCCAGTTCGTCGCGTGCCGCCGTGTCCAGGCCGGTCCACGCCTCGTCCAGGACCAGGAGGTCCGGTTCGGCGAGGAGGGCCTGGGCCACGGCGACCTTCTGGCTGGTGCCCTTGGAGAGTTCCGCAAGCGGTGTACGGGCGTGGTCTGCGGCCCCGAAACGGGCCAGCCAGTCCTGCGCCCGCCCGGTTGCCTCCGCAGTCCGCAGGCCGTGGATCCGGCCGAGGTGGACGAGGTACCCGGCCGCGGTGAACGGCAGCGCGGCCGGGAAGCGCTCGGGCACGTACGCCGTACGCCGCCTGCGGCCGGTGATCCGGCCTTCGGTGGGGGCGTCGATCCCCGCAAGCAGCCTCAACAGCGTCGACTTCCCTGTGCCGTTGGCGCCCTCGATGCGGATCAGGGCGTGCGCGGGCAGGTCGAGGTCGACCCCGCGCAGCACCCATGGTCCACCGAGGCCGTACCGCCGGCCCACTCCGTTCAGCTTCAGTTGGCCGACACCTTCTCGGGCTTCAGCTCGCTCGGCCGTACGATCACGAACCCCTCACCGTCCAGCCGCAGCTGGACGGCCTCTCCGGAGCCCCCGCGCATCATCGAGCCGAAGCTCTGCGAGCGGTGCAACGACGTCGCGAGCCGGCTGCTCCAGCCGACCACCGCGTCCGTGTCGACGCACACCGGCTGCTGGGGCGTGACCGGAATCACTATGGGATGGCCCTCACACATCAGACCGAGCTTGCCGTACCCGCTGAAGACACTGTTGAAGATCCCGCCGCCGGTCATTCCGGCGCCCTTCACCGTCTTGATCTCGTACGAGAGCGTGGGGTCGAAGCAGAGGACGTTGCGGCCGTTGATGGTGAGGACGTCGCCCTGCTCCATCTCCACGATGAAGACATTGGCGGCCTCGTGCGCGAACCACACCTCACCCTGCCCGCGCACGGCCATGAGCGGCAGCCCCTCGCCGGTGACGGCGCGCTTGAGCATGCCGCCGAGGCCCTGGCCCTTGCGCTCGAACTGCAGATCACCGCGGAAGGCGACCATCGATCCCTGGCGTGCATGCATTTCGCCGTTGACCGCGTACTTGATGGATTTCGCGTTCTGCAGCGTCATTCCGGGCGCCGTGGCGGGCCGGACCATGTTCTCACTGGAAAAGAGATCGCTCTTCATGCGGTGCATCCTCACCCGGAGCACTTCGTTCCGCCAAGAAGCCGGGAAAGTCGAGAGAATCCACGGCTGGCAGACTGGGACGAGTGAGCAGCAACGACACCACTTCCCCCACCCCCTCGGACTCCCCGTTCCAGTCCGAGCCGAACAGTCGCGACGAGGCCCGGCAGTACGTACTGCCGCTGGTCGTGCACATCGAGAAGACCGACCCCCCGGCCCGCACCGACGCGCTGCGCACCGCCGCTCGTGCCGTCCTCGTGATGCTCTCCGATGAGCGGTCGGCCGGCGAGGGCGAGTGGGCGCAGGTCATGCGCGACTGGCAGGACGCCCGGATCCGCAAGGTCGTACGGCGGGCGCGCGGCGCGGAGTGGCGGAAGGCGACCGCCCTGCCCGGCATCACCGTCACGGGCGGGGGCGCCGAAGTCCGGGTGTTCCCGCCGGTGCCCCTGGACGGCTGGCCGAAGGAGCTGGCCAAGCTCCAGGTCTCGGGCACGGACCTGGACGACCCCGAGCCGCCCGCCGCACCCGACCTGTCCGGCCCGGTGCTGTGGCTGAACCCGGAGCTCGGCATGTCCGCGGGCAAGGAGATGGCGCAGGTCGGACACGGTGCGCAGCTCGCCTGGTGGGAGCTGTCCGAGACGGAGCGCAAGGCATGGCGTGAGGCCGGCTTCCCGCTCTCGGTCGCCACCCCGGATGCCGCCCGTTGGGCCGAACTGACCGTGAGCGGGCTGCCGGTGGTGCAGGACGCCGGGTTCACGGAGATCGCACCGGGGTCCTGCACGGTGGTCGCCGACCATCCGGCGCTGCACCGCTGAACATTCCGGTGCGCCGCTTCGTATCTCCCGATACTGCCGTAACCGGCACTACTGACCAGTATCTTGAACGACCAGCCGACCGCCGGTCGTCGGACCGGCGGTGGATTCGACGCCGTCACATCTCGGCCCGGGAGAAACCTTGTTGCGACGCATCAACGGAACGGCCCTCATCATCACGGCACTTGTCGCCACGATCGGTGCGCTCGCCTTCCCCGTCTGGTCCTACGCCGACCGTTCCGGCACCGGTCAGGCCAATCTCAACGCGTCGTCCGTCGCCACCCAGTGGGGTCCGCTCTCCGCGACCGACCGGGACTTCCTCGTGAAGGTGCGCCTGGCCGGGCTCTGGGAGCTTCCCGCCGGACAGCAGGCCATCGAGCGTGCACCGAGCGAGGCGGTCAAGGCCGCCGGGGACCATCTGGTGGTCGGGCACACGGATCTGGACCGCCGTGCCCGGGACGTGGCCGCGAAGCTCGGGGTGGAGCTGCCGAACCAGCCGAACGAGCAGCAGCAGGGCTGGCTGCGCGAGCTGACGGCGGCGAGCGGCGAGGACTACGAGCGCAAATTCGCCAATCTGCTGCGGGCCGCGCACGGCAAGGTCTTCGGTCTGATCGGCCAGGTCCGGAACACCACCCGCAATTCGCTGATCCGTCAGCTGGCAACAGACGCCAACCAGACCGTGCTGGACCACATCACCATGCTGGAGGCCACCGGCTTCGTCGACTACGACGCGATCGCCCGCGATGCGGCGGCCGCGGCGACGGCCAGTCCGACCGGGCCGCCCCCGCCGGCCGGCGGGGTGGTGCCGCCCCAGCCGGTGCCCGCGGAGCCGACCGGGGACCAGTCGTTCACCTCTCGGCCGTCCACGATGCCGATGCCGATGCCCTGAGCCGGCCGGGCCTGCGGCCGGAACCTCAAATCCAGCTCTGAACGTCCCCCTCTTCGGATTGACCACCGCCCGCCGGGGCCATCACCCCTGCACAGGCCGGAGGAGGGGGACGCCATGGAGCTGGGAATCGGTATCGGCTGGCGGCCGGAGATCGCGGACGCGGTGGAGGCACTGCCAGGGATCGACTGGGTGGAGACGGTGGCGGAGAACCTCTGCACCGACCATCTGCCCGACTCCCTCGTACGGCTCCGCGCGCGCGGCGTGACCGTCGTCCCGCACGGCGTCTCGCTGGGCCTCGGCGGAGCGGACCGCCCCGACCCCGGCCGGCTCGCCGGTCTCGCCGCCCGGGCCTCGCTGCTCGGTACGCCCCTGGTCACGGAGCACATCGCGTTCGTGCGGGCCGGTGGGCCGCGCACTGCGTCGCCGGGGCTCGAGGCGGGCCATCTGCTTCCCGTACCGCGGACCTGGGACGCGCTGGACGTCCTGTGCGAGAACGTGCGGATCGCGCAGGACTCGCTCCCGGTGCCGCTGGCGCTGGAGAACATCGCGGCGCTGTTCTCCTGGCCCGGTGAGGAGCTGACGGAGGGGCAGTTCCTGGCGGAGCTGGTCGCGCGCACCGGGGTCCGGCTGCTGATCGACGTCGCCAACCTCCACACCAACCACGTCAACCGCGGCGAGGACCCCGCGACGGCGCTCGACGAGCTGCCGGTGGAGGCGATCGCGTACGTACATGTGGCCGGGGGCATCGAGAGGGACGGCGTCTGGCACGACACGCACGCCCACCCGGTGACCCGTTCTGTCCTGGACGTGCTCGCCGAACTCCGCTCCCGGGTCGCCCCGCCCGGCGTCCTGCTGGAGCGCGACGACGACTTCCCTCCGGTGACGGAGCTGGCGGGCGAACTGACGGCGATCCGCACCACGTTGGCCACGGCGGGGAGGGCCGGACGGGAGGCGCGCTCCGAGGCGCGGGCGGCCGGGGACGACGCCGCCGCATCTGCAACCCCGGTCGAACCCACCGGTACCGCGACCGACGCCGCCACCGGCCCCGGCCCCGGCAGCACCGCCGAGCCGGCCGCCGAAGCCGCCCGTGACCGTGCCGCTGTCGCCCAGACCGCGCTGCTCTCCGCCCTCGTCGCAGGCACCCCCGCACCGGAAGGGTTCGACCACCGTCGCCTCGCCGTCCAGAGCCGTGCCCTGGCGGCCAAGCGGGCCGACGTCGTCGCCAAGGTGGCACCCGAGCTCCCCGGGATCCTCGGTGACGGCTACCGGAAGGCCTTCCTCGCGTACGCCAGGGCCCACCCCATGTCCGCCGGATACCGGCGCGACGCACTCGACTTCGCCGAGCAGCTGCTGATCGCGGGCCGGCCCGCGGACGACGACGACCGGCGTCGGCTGACCCATTGGTGGCAGGACCGCGCGGCCGCCAGGCCACCGCGTCGCACCACCCGGCTGGTTCGAGCCGCCCGCGCCGCGCTCGTCGGGAGGTGACCGCGATGAACGCGATCGCTCTGCTGGTGACGTTGGGCGTCGTGGTCTCCTCCGCCATCCTGATCACGGGGCTCGCGAAGGCCCGCCGCGGACCCGGTGGCCTCGCGCACGACCTCTACGAGGTGGCCTTCCTGAACGGCGGGCCCGGCAGGGTCGTGGACACCGCACTCACCGCCCTGCAGGCGGACGGACGGCTGGTGGTCGGCGGCCCCGGCATCGTCGCCCTCGTTCGGCCGGTCGCCCACGACCCGGTGGAACGCGCCGTGCTCCACGCGCACGGCGCCGCCCCCAGCGGCGCACTGCACATGCTGCGGGACGCGGTGATGCGGCACCCTGCCGTGCAGGAGGTGGGCGACGGGCTCGCGGCCCGCGGTCTGCTGGCTGCTCCGGACTCCACCCGGAGGTGGCGCCGCTGGGGCGTGATCCAGGGGGTCGGCTGCCTGCTCGCCGTCCCGGCCTCGTTCGCGGTGACGGTGGCTCAGTTCGTGTCGGAGAGCGACGGCGCCGATTTCTCGCTCCCCTTCATCGTCAAGGTGCTCCCTGCTCTGGTCGTGGGCATCGTGACGGGGCTGGTCTGTTCGGGTATCGCCCGTTCACGGATCACCGGGGCGGGACGGCGGGCCGCCCAGCAGTACCGCGCCGCCCATGCCTCCACCGCGGATCCGGCCCACCTGGTGGCGACGCTCGGCCTGCGTGGGCTGCCCGATCCCGCCCTGCGGACACAACTGATGACCGCGGCGCGATTGCGCACGACGGCCGCCGGACGTTCGATGCCGCCCACGCACGCGTCCTCGTCCTCGTCCTCCGGCAGCGGCGACCCTCTCATGGCCACGGCGTGGTGCGCCGGTTCGGGCCCCGCGGACTCCGGCTGCGGAAGTTCGAGCGGCAGCTCGGGTAGCGGTGGAGGCAACAGCTGCGGTGGAGGCAGCAGTTGCGGCGGAGGAAGCGGCGGGTGCGGTTCGGGGAGCAGTTGCAGTTCCGGTTCCAGCTGTTCCAACAGCAGCGGGTCGAGCTGCGGCGGGTCGAGCTGCAGCAGCAGCTCCTGAGGCGGACCACCGTCCGCATGCTGAAAAGGGCATGGCGCTCTGCGGTCCGCCTCGCATAGAACTCGGTCATGCTCTGGGTTCTGTTGCTGCTGGTCGCATGCGGTGCGGCGGTCCTCTCCTGTCTCCGGCTCTGTCTGGCCGCCGCGTCGGTCGACCGGGCGCGCGACCCGGGAGACGTCGAACTGACCCTGTACGAAACCGCGTTCCTGTCCGGCGGCCCGCGCCGGGTCGCGGACCTCGCCCTCGTCACCATGCATCTGCGCCGCCGCTTGCTGATCGCCCATACCGGCTGGGCCACGGTCGTCGACCCGGAGGGCAGGGACGAGGTCGAGCGCACAGTGATCCGTGCCATCGGCCCGGAGGGGCAGTCGTCGCTCCCTCCGATCCGTGTGGCGACCGCCACCGCCGATGCGGTACGCGCCCTCGCCGACCGCCTTGTCGCGACGGGTCTGGCCCTGCCCGGCGGTGAGCGTACGGACATCGCGTCGGCGGTACGCGCGGTGCGCGGCTCGGCGGTGCTGGTGGTCGTGATGGCGGGTGCGGCGCTGCTGCTTCCGGGCCGGGAACGGGGGTTCGGCAGCCCGGCGGCGGCGGACCTCGTCTGGTTCGCGCTGCCGCTCGTCCTGACGCTCGGCGCTCTGGCCATCGCCCGGATGGAGATCCATCCGTACAGTTCCTGGGCCTCCCCCACCGGGCAGCGGCTGCTGGACTCGGCCGCCCCGGCGGGCGGCGCACACCCTGACGTGCTGACGGCGGTCGCCGTACGAGGGGTCCGTGCCGTCGGCGATCCGGCGCTGCGGGCCGCGTTCCTGGGCGGCGGCCTCCCTGAGCATCCGGGGGATCCGACACGTCGGGGTCATTCCCTCTGACATTCGGGAGCGGTGCTTTGCATCGCTGATCACCCGCCCGACCGTCCCCCTTCGGTTTCATCGGCTCGCCCGCCTGCACGAAGGGAACGCGCAGGAGAGCCACGGCGCTGTACCGATCACGCCCGAAGCCGTGCAGCACCCGTACGAGAAGGCCGCAGACGAGCCGGCCGCGAAACCGGCGGGCGGGACGGTCGGGCCGGGGCGGCTGCAGTCCGCCTTCCTAGCGGCCGTGTACGACGACGGCTTCCGGGCCCTGCGCGCCGCCACGCTGTCCGCCTGCCTCGAGGGCGATCCGCGGCCGCTGACCGACCAGGCGGCTCCGCGCCCGGAGCCGGCCCCGATGTCACCGTCGCCCTGGCGCAGCCGGGCCGGGTGACACCGTGCCGCTGAGATGCGAGGTGCCGTGGGGGTCGGCCCGGGGACACTACCCGCCGATGCTGTCGAGTTCCGCGACCGCGTCCGCCGGCAGAAGCAGGTCCGCGGCGGCGACGTTCTCGCGCAGGTGGGCGATGGAGGACGTGCCCGGGATCAGGACGGTGGTGGCCGAGCGCTGGAGCAACCAGGCCAGAGCGACCTGCTGCGGCGAGGCGACCAGCCGGTCGGCGACGGCGGTGAGGGTCTGGGACTGGAGGGGATTGAAGCCGCCGAGGGGGAAGAACGAGGCGAAGGCGATGTTCTCGGCCGCGCACCGGTCGACGAGTGCGTCGTCCTGCCGGTTGGCGATGTTGTAGAGGTTCTGAACGGTGACGACGGGGGCGATGGACTGTGCCTCGGTGAGCTGGGCGTCGGAGACACCGCTGAGGCCGAGGTGGCGGATCAGGCCCTGCTGCCGCAGTTCGGCCAGGGCGCCGAACTGCTCGGCGATGGACTCGTCGCTGCTGCCGTCGAGCGAGCCGAGGCGCAGGTGGACGACGTCCAGCACGTCCAGGCCGAGGTGCTGGAGGTTCTCGTGCACCTGGGCCTTGAGGTCGTCGGGCTCCAGCGCGGAGATCCAGCCGCCGTCGTCGGTGCGGCGTGCACCGACCTTGGTGACGATGCGCAGGTCGGCCGGGTAGGGGTGCAGGGCCTCCCTGATCAGTTCGTTGACGACGAAGGGGCCGTAGAAATCGCTGGTGTCGATGTGGGTGATGCCCAGATCGATCGCCTCGCGCAGCACCGCGTGGGCCCGCGGACGGTCCTTCGGGGGCCCGAAGACGCCGGGTCCGGCCAGTTGCATGGCGCCGTATCCCATGCGGCTGATGGTCAGGTCTTCCGCGAGTGTGAGGGCGCCGCCGGGAACGGTGGTGGTCATGTCGCGCCTTTCGGAGTTCTTGGCAAATCGGTACATGCGGTCGTCGGAGGACGATCTGGCATGGCTCCACTGTCCGGCAGTCGCGGCCGTCGCGGCAGTACCCCGCTGTTCCTGGGAGTGGCAGGGCCAGTCACCCGCACGGGGCCGGTCGCCCGCACCGGGAGGGACCGGACTGCCGCATCCGGACGGAATTACCGTGGACGGCATGGACAACACCAATGCGCTCGGTGCGTTCCTCCGCGCCCGGCGGGAACTGGTCCGGCCCGAGGACGTCGGGATCAGCCCGCGCGGACTGCGGCGGGTCCCGGGGCTGCGCAGGGAGGAGGTCGCGACGCTCGCGGGGATCAGCTCGGACTACTACCTGCGGCTGGAGCAGGGCCGCGACCGCAACCCTTCCGTGCAGGTTCTCGAAGCGCTGGCCCACGTCCTGCGGCTCGACGCCGACGCGACCGCCTATCTGATCGACCTGGTCCTGACCCCGTCGCGCCGGGCGGAACGCCCGGTCGCCGAAGAGGTACCGGCGAGCATCCTGCACCTCGTCGACGAGATGCCGATGCCCGCATTCGTGGTGGGCAAGTACTTCGACGTCCTGGCCGCGAACCGCATGGCCCGTGCACTCTCCCCGAACATGTCGCCCGGAGCCAACAGACTGCGTGCCGCCTTCCTCGACCCGCGGGAACGGGAACTGCACCGGGACTGGTCCAGTGCGACGGTCGGCGTGGTCGCCCAGTTGCGCGCCGCCGCGGGCCCCGACGTCGACGACCCGCGCCTGGCCGCGCTCGTCCGAGAGCTCTCCCTCAAGAGCGATCGCTTCCGGAAGCTGTGGGCACGCCACGAGGTGCGCCGGCGTGAGAGTGCGGTCAGTCTCCTGCGCCATCCGGAAGTGGGCGACCTCGACCTGTTCCGCGACAAGCTCGCCGTCAGCGGCACCGACGGACGGCTGCTGCTGGTCATCTATCACGCCGAGCCGGGGTCCCGCTCCGCACGGTCACTGGCCCTGCTCGGATCCCTGGCCGCCGGCGCCCCCGACAGCGCTGCCGCTCCCCGTCACGCACCCGGTGAGCGGTGAACACCGGCGCTGCCGGAAGAGCGCCGGCGTCGGTTGTGGGCCCGCAGCGCCCGGCGAGCCATGAAAGGTCGGGGCGGTCGTCGGGCGCGGATGCTCGCCATGGACGAGTGCCGGCAGCTGCCCGTAGCGCTCTGCCTGCGCGTCCGGGCCCGCTTCGATCCGCTGCGCCGGAGACTCAGGCTCAGGGCGTGCGTGGCCGGACCCGCCGTGCCCGCACGGGAAAACGCGACCCGCGCCGAGGCGGGCCGGGGACGAGCGGGGGAGGACGGTGCACTCCCCCGCTCGTGCCGGGAACGCCGCAGGTCAGTGCCTACGGCTCCCCGGGGCCGAACCCGGTGTCGCTGGAGCGGCGGGCAGCGCACGGTCGTGCGCCGGCGCCTGCCGTCTGATCTTCCGGGTTGGGGTGGTCGAAGCCCACGCGTTACGCGAGCCCGGCCACCAGGTCTGCGACGGACTTCCTGCGGCCCGTGTAGAAGGGGACCTCCTCGCGGACGTGCATCCGCGCCTCCGAGGCCCGCAGATGACGCATGAGGTCGACGATGCGGTAGAGCTCGTCGGCCTCGAAGGCGAGGATCCACTCGTAGTCGCCGAGCGAGAAGGAGGCGACGGTGTTGGCCCGGACGTCGGGATAGCCACGGGCCATCTTGCCGTGGTCCGCGAGCATGCGGCGGCGGTCCTCGTCGGGCAGCAGGTACCAGTCGTAGCTGCGCACGAAGGGGTAGACGCTGATGTAGTTGCGCGGCGTCTCGTCGGCGAGGAACGCCGGGATGTGCGACTTGTTGAACTCGGCGGGGCGGTGCAGCGCCATGTTCGACCAGACCGGCTCGAGCGCCAGGCCCAGCTTGGTGCGCCGGAAGAGGTTGTACGCCTCCTGCAGCTCGTCCGCCGTCTCGGCGTGCCACCAGATCATGACGTCGGCGTCGGCGCGCAGGCCGGACAGGTCATAGGTGCCACGGACGGTGATGTCCTTGGCGGCGAGCTGGTCGAACAGCTCCTGGACCTCGTCGGCGTAGCCTGCACGGTCGGCGGGCAGCACGTCGCGCAGCTTGAAGACGGACCACAGCGTGTAGCGGATGACCTCGTTGAGGTCCTTGGCCTTCTTACCGGCGTTCGGAATCTTCTCAGGCGCACTCATACGGCTATTGTCCCGCCTCGCTCCGTGTGCCCTGAACCAGGGTCGCAGTGGCGATGATCTCTCCCGCGGTCCCGCCCGCGAGGTCCGCCGCGATCTCGTCCGCGGCCCGGTGGGCGCTCGCGATGCAGGCCGGGATGCCCACCCCGTCGTACACCGCTCCGCAGACCCGCAGGGCCGGCAGCTTGGCGACCTCGTCGCGGATCCGGGCGACCCGTGACAGATGGCCCACGGGGTACTGGGGCAGGCCGCCGATCCACCGGGTGACCTCGGTGTCCACCGGCTTCGCCGCGAGCCCGGTCGCCTCGGCGAGGTCGCGCAGCGAGACGCCGACGAGTTCGCCGTCCTCGCGGTGCAGATGGTCCTCGTCGCCGTACCGGCCGACCGAGGTGCGCAGGACGAACAGGTCGGGGGCGGTGTCGGCGACCCACTGCCATTTGTGGGTGGAGAAGGTGGCGGCCTTGATGGTGCGGCCGTCGACCGGCGGTACGAGGAAACCGGAGCGCCCGTCGAGGGCGCCCGTGGCCGCCACGTCGGAGCGCCGGAACGCCAGGGTTACCAGCGCCATCGACGCGTACTCGACGCCCGCGAGCTCGGCGGAGGCGGCCGGGGACTCGGCGGCGAGCAGCGTGGAGGCGGACCAGGCGGGGGCGGCGAGGACGATGCCGTCGGCGGTGATCACCCGGGTGTCGGTGCGGACGTCCCAGCCGTCGGCCGTACGGGTCAGGCCCAGCACGGGCGTGGCGGTGAGGAGCTCACCGCCTCCGGCACGCACGGCGTCGGCGACCGCGTCCGGCAGGGTGCCGATGCCACCGTCGATGCCCTGGAAGACCGGGCCGGTCTGTTGCCGGCCCGCCGCCTGCTGCTGGATGCGCTGTACGCCGTCGAGCAGCGAGCCGCCCTCACGGGCCACCTCGAAGAGCTGCGGTACGGCGGCGCGCATCGAGATGCGGTAGGCGTCCCCCGCGTACACCCCGCCGAGCAGCGGTTCCACGAGCCGGTCGACGACCTCGCGGCCGAGCCGGTCCGCGACGTACGCACCGACCGCGACGTCGTCGCCGACGGCGGTCGGGGTGAGGTCCCTCTCCTGTGCGATGCGGGCGAGACCCTCCGGCGAGATCACCCCGCCGAGTGCGGCCGGGTCGCCCGGCACACCCATCACATGGCCCTTGGGCATGGGCCGCAGTTCGTCGCGCGTCCAGACCGCCGCGGTGGCGGTGGCGGGCGGCTGGAGCCGGTCGCCGAGCCCGACGGCCCGCGCCAGGTCGACCGCCTCCGGCCGTCTGGCCAGCATCGACTCCGCACCCAGGTCGACCCGGGTGCCCGCGATCGCACCGGTCATGAGCTTGCCGCCGAGCCGGCCGGTCGCCTCCAGGAGCGTGACCCGCAGCCCGGTGCCGAGGAGCCGGTGGGCGGCCGCGAGTCCGGCGATGCCACCGCCGATCACGACGACATGACCCGTACCTGTGTCCGCGCGGTTTCTTGAACGCTGCATGCCTCCACTCTCTCAAACCGCTTCCGAGTCCTGACCGTGACCGCTTCGAAACCGGAGATCGGCAACCGGGGGCCGGGTCCCGTCGTCGAAACGGCACCATCAACGACCCGCCCAGGGGGAGCAGTTATGCGTAGAGCACGTCAGTCGGGCCGTTCGTCCACGCATCGTTCGCGCACCGTCCTCGCCGCCGGGACGCTCGCCGCCCTGCTCGCGCTGAGCGGGTGCGGGGCCGGTGACGACAGCGGGAGCAGCAAGAGCTTGAGCGACCGGAGCGCGGTGGACACCTCGGACGACAAGAAGGCGGCGCCGCAGGAGGCGCGCGCCGACTCCGCCGCAGGGGAGGCGGACCGGGGGGCCGCCGGCAGCGACTCGGCGCAGCAGAAGAAGGCGCCGTCGCTGACCGCGAGCCACATCATTCGCAAGGCCTCGCTCTCCGTGGAGGTGAGGAGCGTGCCGAAGGCCGTCGCGGCGGCCCGTGCGGCGGCGGAGGGTGCGGGGGGCCTGGTGGCGAGCGAGACCACCGAACGGATCGACTCCACGCATGAGGTGTCGCACCTCGTGCTGCGGGTGCCGCAGGCCGACTACGACGCCGTGCTGCGGGAGCTGGCGGGTGGCGGGAAGCTGCTGTCGCGCACGTCGGAGGCGAAGGACGTCACCGATCAGGTCGTCGATGTGGAGAGCCGGATCGCCACCCAGCGGGCGAGCGTCGACCGGGTCAGGAAGCTGATGGACCGGGCCGATAAGATCACCGATGTGGTCGCCCTGGAAGGGGAACTGAGCAATCGTCAGGCGGAACTGGAGTCGCTGCTCGCCCAGCAGGAGTCGCTGAAGGACCGCACCACCCTGGCGACGATCACCCTCGACCTCTCCGAGCCGGAGTCACCCGCGCGGGGCGCGGACGACGACGATCCGGGGTTCGTGGACGCGCTCGCCGGTGGCTGGCACGCGTTCGTGACGATGGTGAAGTGGATCGCTATGGCGGTGGGAGCGGCGGCGCCGTTCCTGGCCGCAGCGGCCGCTCTGCTGCTGCTCTGGCGGCTGGTACGCAGCCGGCTCACCCGGCGCCGCGCACCCCGGGCGGGCGAGCCCGCGAGCGTGCCGCCGGAGGCGCCCGAGCACGCTTCCGTGCCCCCGGAGGCGCCGTCCGCCCCCTGAGCGTCGTAGCGTGGGTCCTCAGATGTGACGCTCGAAGGGACCCGGCATGGCAGCGGAGCGACTGGTGGTCATCGGCGGGGACGCGACGGGCATGTCCGCCGCGTCCCAGGCCCGCAGGCTCAAGGGACCGGACGAGCTGGACATCGTCGCGTTCGAGCGGGGCCACTTCTCCTCGTACTCCGCCTGCGGCATCCCGTACTGGGTCGGCGGCGACGTGTCGGACCGGGACGACCTCATCGCCCGTACGCCCGAGGAGCACCGGGCCCGCGCCATCGACCTGCGGATGCGCACCGAGGTGACGGAGATCGATGTCGCCGGGCAGCGGGTGCGGGCGCTGGACCGGGACAGCGGGGAGACGTACTGGACCGACTTCGACAAGCTGGTGATCGCGACGGGGGCCCGGCCGGTGCGCCCGGCCCTGCCCGGCATGGACGCGGCGGGGGTGCACGGGGTGCAGACCCTGGACGACGGACAGGCGCTGCTGGACTCCCTGAGCCGGGCGCCGGGGCGGCGCGCGGTCGTCGTGGGCGCCGGGTACATCGGTGTGGAGATGGCCGAGGCGCTGCTGAAGCACGGCTTCGAGGTGACGGTCCTCAACCGCGGCGAACAGCCGATGGCGACGCTCGACCCCGACATGGGCCGCCTGGTACACGACGCGATGGACGGGCTGGGCATCACGACGGTGAACCGCACCGAGGTCACCAAGATCCTCACCGGTGCGGACGGGCGGGTGACCGCGGTCGCCACGAACGACGCGAGCTACCCGGCGGATGTGGTGGTGCTCGGCATCGGTGTCGAACCGGAGACGGCCCTGGCCCGGTCGGCCGGCCTGCCGGTCGGGCCGCACGGTGGTCTGCTCACGGATCTGTCGATGCGGGTCGTCGGGCACGACACCATCTGGGCGGGCGGCGACTGCGTCGAGGTCCTCGACCTGGTGGCGGGCCGCACCCGCCACATCGCGCTGGGCACCCATGCCAACAAGCACGGCCAGATCATCGGGTCCAATGTCGGCGGTGGCTACGGGACGTTCCCGGGGGTGGTGGGCACGGCCGTCAGCAAGGTCTGCGATCTGGAGATCGCCCGGACGGGGCTGCGGGAGAAGGACGCGCGAGCGGTGGGGCTGCGGTACGTCACGGCGACGATCGAGTCGACGGGCCGGGCCGGCTACTACCCGGGGGCCGAGCCGATGACGGTGAAGATGCTCGCGGAGTACCGCACGGGCCGGCTGCTCGGGGTGCAGATCGTGGGCCGGGACGGGGCGGCGAAGCGGGTGGACATCGCGGCGGTCGCACTCACCGCGGGGATGACGGTGGAGCAGGTGACGGCGCTCGACCTGGGGTACGCCCCGCCGTTCTCGCCCGTGTGGGATCCGGTCCTGGTGGCGGCGCGCAAAGCGGTCCAGGCGGTGCGCGCGGCGGGGGTATAGGGGGTACGCGGGGCCTGGACACGAGGGACGCACTCTCCGCCATCAGGCGGACGGCGGATCACTCCCTGGTGACCTTTTGCAACCCGTCGGACACCATGAGTGAAATCGATCACATGATACGAACCTCTGTGCGGGCGCTCTGCGCCGCCTCACTCGTCATCGCCCCGCTCGTCATGAGCAGCCCGCCCAGGCCGCGACGTCGTGCACGGTCAACGGTGTCCCCGCCTCGGGCCCGACCGTGAACGGTACGGCCGGCAGTGACTTCATCCAGTGCTCGACGGTCGACGCGGGCGCCTCGGTCAACGGTCTCGGCGGCACCGACACGATCTTCCTCGCCGGTCCCGTCAACGGCACCGTCAGCGGCGGCCCCGCCGAGGACTTCATCTCGGTCGGCCCGTCGTTCGCGGTCAGCGGTGTGATCGCGGGCAACGACGGCAGCGACTACATCTCGGCGGGCGGCGGGGTGACGCCCCGCGGCCAGGTCCTGGGCGGCAACGGCGGCGGCCACCTGCAGGTCGGCCCGAACCGTGGCATCGTCGACGGCGGTGCCGGATCGACTTCTGCCGGGTGAGCTCCGGCAACGCGCCCGTCAACTGCCCGTAGCACCCCGGAAAGCACCGCTCGCCGCGGACCCCGAGGTCATGCCTCGGGGTCCGCGGCGAGCGGTGTACGTCGGGGCCCCTGTCCCGGGGTGCGGTTCAGCGGGCCGTCTGCGTGTGGACGTACTCGACGAGCCGCGTCAGCGCGTCCGGGTCGGTCGTCGGCATCACGCCGTGCCCAAGGTTGAAGACGTGGCCCTCCAGTCCGGCGGCCGCGTCCAGTACCTCCCGCGCCTTGGCCTCCACCGTCTTCGTCGGCGCGAACAGCACCGCCGGGTCGAGGTTGCCCTGGAGCGCCTTGCCGGGTCCGACCCGGCGCGCGCCCTCGTCCATCGGGACCCGCCAGTCGACGCCGACGACATCCGCACCGGCCTCGCCCATCAGCCCGAGCAGTTCACCGGTGCCGACCCCGAAGTGGATGCGCGGGACACCGTACGGGGCGACGGCGTCGAAGACCTTCGCCGAGGCCGGCAGCACGGAACGGCGGTAGTCGGCCGGGGCCAGCGCGCCGACCCAGGAGTCGAAGAGCTGCACGGCCGAGGCGCCCGCCTCGATCTGCACCTTCAGGAACGCGCCGGTGATCTCGGCCAGCCGGTCGAGCAGCTCGGCCCAGAGCTCGGGCTCGCCGTACATCATGGCCTTGGTGCGCTCGTGGTTGCGGGACGGGCCGCCCTCCACGAGATAGCTCGCGAGAGTGAACGGTGCACCGGCGAACCCGATGAGCGGCGTCGCACCGAGCTCGGCGGTGAGCATGCCGATGGCCTCGGTGACGTAGTGGACGTCGTCCGGCGTGAGGTCGCGCAGCCGGGCCAGATCGGCGCGCGTCCGGATCGGGTCGGAGATGACCGGGCCGACACCGGGCTTGATGTCGAGGTCGATGCCGATGGCCTTGAGCGGGACGACGATGTCGCTGAAGTAGATCGCCGCGTCGACCTTGTGGCGGCGGACGGGCTGCAGCGTGATCTCGGTGACGAGCTCCGGCATCATGCAGGAGTCGAGCATGGCGATGCCCTCGCGCACCTTCAGGTACTCGGGAAGCGACCGCCCCGCCTGGCGCATGAACCAGACCGGCGTGTGCGGCACGGGCTCACGCCGGCATGCCTTGAGGAACGCCGACTCATGGGCGGCGGAGGTCTTTGTCTGCTGGCCCGGGGACGGGGCATCCCCTGATCGAGCGGAGCTGACATCCTGGGGAAGGTCGTTGGCACTCACGCACCGAATCTTCGCACGAAGCGGGAAGGAGCCGGGCCCGCGCGGGTGTCCCTCCCTGCACGAGGCTCCGGTTCCGCCTACTCTTCCCCGCATGGCTCCGGCTCAGGGACAATTTTCCGAACACTCCGATGGCGCTGACAGCAAGGACAGCGCGGAGGGCAGTTCCGTCCCGCCCGCGTTCCGGTCGGCGGTGGATGCGTTGCGTGCGGCGCGGCTCCGCCCCGAGCTGGAGGTCGAGCCGACACGGCCGCCGCAGCGCCTCGCCCCGCATGCGTATGCCCTGGAGGCGGTGGTCGTCGACGGCGAGGACGATCTCGCCGACGGACGCCTGGTGCTGCTCCACGATCCGGCCGGGCACGAGGCGTGGCACGGAACGTTCCGTCTGGTGACGCTGGTGCGCGCCGAGCTCGAGCCGGAGATGGCTTCCGACCCGCTGCTGCCGGAGGTGTGCTGGACCTGGCTGACCGGTGCGCTGGAGGCGCGGGGTCTGTCGTACGGGGAGGCGGGCGGCACGGTCACCCGCGCAGGTTCGCACTACTTCGGCACGCTGTCCGATCGGCGCCCCGCGACCCAGATCGAGATCCGGGCGTCGTGGACCCCGCGCGAGGGGCGGAGCGGGGTACCGGACACGGCGGCCCATCTGGTGGCGTGGGGGGATCTGCTGTGCCAGATCGCCGGTCTGCCGCCGTCGGGGGCGGACGCGGCGGTGGTGACGCTGCCCCAGCGGCGCGGCCCGCAGGGTCCATAGTCCGACTCGCTTCGTATGCGCCATGCCGGTTCCATGCGCCGGTGACGTGTGATCGGCCCCACAGGCCGAAACCTTTTCGTAACACACCGTCACAGGTTTCGCACAGGTACCGGCATTTTTTTCGTACAATCGATCGCCCGTCCGATTTGTCCGAATTGTTACTCACCAAATCGTGATCTTCCCCTAAAGGAGGACGGGTCTGCTGCCGAAGAGGTCAATGACCCTTCAAGCACGGTTCGCCCCGGCTTCATCCCCGAGCCGGCCCGTCCCGCCACTCCCCAGGAGGCCTGGTGTCCGTTCTCCTCGAGCAGCCCGCAAGCCTGGTCGCCTACCGCCCGAACAAGCCGACGGCCATGGTCGTCGTGGCCGACCCACGCGTCCGTTCCACCGTCACCCGCCATCTGTGGGCACTCGGAGTACGTGACGTCATCGAGGCGTCGTCCATCGCGGAGGCCCGTCCCCGCGTCGGCAACCCGCGCGACATCTGTGTTGCCGACGTCCATCTGCCCGACGGTTCCGGGCTGACCCTCCTGTCCGAAACCCGAGCTGCCGGCTGGCCGAACGGCCTCGCCCTGTCGGCCGCCGATGACATCGGCGCCGTGCGCAACGCCCTCGCGGGTGGCGTGAAGGGCTATGTAGTCACCGGCACACGTACCAATATCGGCCACCCCACCCGTCCCGGCGTCGCTCCCATCGGCGCCAATGCCGCCCGTATGCACCGCCGGCCCCCCGGCACCCCGAGCCACCCGGGCGGCTACCGCGAACTGTCCGGCCGCGAGGTGGAGGTGCTCCGCCTCGTCGCCGAGGGCCAGTCCAACAAGGCCATCGGCGTCTCCATGGGGCTGTCCGCCCTGACCGTCAAGAGCCACCTCGCCCGCATCGCCCGCAAGCTCGGCACCGGAGACCGCGCCGGAATGGTCGCCGTGGCCCTGCGCACGGGCATCATCCACTGACCCCTGTCCCCCTGCCGGCGGATAAAGCGATACGGACCGGCTGGTTTACATTCATCGGCGCCCGTCGACGGAACGTTCCGTCGACGGGCGCCGTGCATACACAGATACCCTTGACACGTGACCGACGCCCAAGAGACCGCAGCAGACACTTCACTGCGAACCACCGGGGGCGCTCCCCCGGCCGACGTCGCCCCGGCGCCGATCCCCTTGCTCGAACCTCGCGAGGGCATTCCCCCGGTGGTGGCCTCCGACGACGCCCTCGCCCAGGTGGTCGCGGCCTTCGCCGCGGGCACCGGCCCCGTCGCCGTCGATGCCGAACGCGCATCCGGCTACCGCTACGGCCAGCGCGCCTACCTCGTCCAGCTGCGCCGCGACGGCGCGGGCAGTGCGCTGATCGACCCGGTCGGCTGCCCCGACCTGACGTCGCTCGGCGAGGCCCTGAGCGGCAGCGAGTGGATCCTGCACGCGGCCACCCAGGACCTGCCCTGTCTGCGCGAAATAGGGATGGCGCCCACCGGGCTCTTCGACACGGAGCTGGCCGGGCGACTGGCCGGCTTCCCACGGGTGGGCCTGGGCGCCATGGTCGAGAGCGTCCTCGGCTACTCGCTGGAGAAGGGACACTCCGCCGTCGACTGGTCCACCCGTCCGCTGCCCGACCCCTGGCTCCGCTATGCCGCCCTCGACGTCGAGCTGCTGATCGATCTGCGCAACGCCCTGGAGGACGAGCTCGACCGGCAGGGCAAGCTGGAGTGGGCACGGGAGGAGTTCGACGCGATCGCCTCGGCGCCGCCCGCACCCCCGCGCAAGGACCCGTGGCGCCGCACATCCGGCATGCACAAGGTGCGCCGCCGCCGTCAGATGGCGGTCGTACGGGAGCTGTGGACCGCCCGTGACCAGATCGCGCAGCGCCGTGACATCTCACCCGGCAAGGTCCTCGGCGACGCCGCGATCGTCGAGGCGGCCCTCTCCCTCCCGCCGAACGCCCAGGCACTGACCACCCTGCCAGGCTTCGGCCACCGCATGGGCCGGCGTCAGCTTGAGCAGTGGCAGGCGGCCATCGACCGGGCCAAGGAACTCCCCGAGGCCGAGCTCCCGCAGCCCGGCCAGCCCCTCGCCGGCCCGCCGCCGCCGCGCTCCTGGGCGGACAAGGACCCGGCGGCCGCGGCCAGGCTCTCGGCGGCGCGCACCGCCGTGTCGGAGCTCGCCGAGCGGCTGCACATGCCGCAGGAGAACCTGATCACGCCGGACACGGTGCGCCGGATCTGCTGGGAACCGCCGAAGAACCCGACGCCGGGCGCGGTCGAGGACGCGCTCACCGCGTACGGGGCGCGGCGGTGGCAGGTCGAACAGGTCGCGCCGCTCATGCTCCACGCCCTGACGTCGGCGACAGCCTGATCGCGGGCTCCTTCCTGCGCGCTCGTGCGCGCCTCTGCGCGACGCGGTACGTCGAAAACGCCCCCGGCCGACCTGGCCGGGGGCGTTTTCGCATGCCGGGAGGCGCCGGGGATGAGCGGAATCACGCCAGGTTGCCCCCGCCCCGCCATGTGACCTTCGCCGCTCCCGTCGTGAGGGGTGGGCAGTCTGGTTACCCGCAAGTAGCATGATGGTGGCGGCGCGCCTGCGGGCGAGCCGCGCAGCAGTGCCATCCCGCACCCTGGAGGAGAGCCATCGTGCCTCGTACCATCCGGGACGTCGTCTTCGTCGACGGCGTCCGCACCCCGTTCGGCAAAGCGGGCCCGAAGGGCATCTACCACGAGACCCGCGCCGACGATCTCGTCGTGAAGGCCATCCGGGAGCTGCTGCGCCGCAACCCGGACCTGGACCCGGCCCGTATCGACGAGGTCGCCATCGCCGCGACGACGCAGATCGGCGACCAGGGCCTGACGCTGGGCCGGACCGCCGGAATCCTGGCCGGTCTGCCGCAGTCCGTCCCCGGTTACTCCATCGACCGCATGTGTGCGGGCGCCCTGACCGCCGTCACGTCGACGGCCGGTTCCATCGCCTTCGGTGCGTACGACGTCGTCGTCGCCGGTGGTGTCGAGCACATGGGCCGCCACCCGATGGGCGAGGGCGTGGACCCGAACCCGCGGTTCGTATCGGAGAAGCTGGTCGACGAGTCCGCCCTGTTCATGGGCATGACCGCGGAGAACCTGCACGACCGGTACCCGCAGATCACCAAGCTCCGCGCCGACGAGTACGCGGTCCGCTCGCAGGAGAAGGCCGCCAAGGCGTACGCCGACGGCAAGATCCAGCAGGACCTGGTGCCGGTCTCCGTGCGCCGCACCAACGCCGAGGCGGGCGAGACGGGCTGGGGCCTGGTCACCGCCGACGAGCCGATGCGTCCGGGGACCACGCTGGAGTCCCTGGCCGGTCTGAAGACCCCGTTCCGTGCCCACGGCCGCGTGACGGCCGGTAACGCCGCCGGTCTCAACGACGGCGCCACCGCCTCGCTGCTGGCCGCCGAGGACGTCGCCCGCGAGCTCGGCCTCCCGGTCAAGATGCGCCTCGTCTCGTACGCCTTCGCAGGGGTCGAGCCCGAGGTCATGGGCTACGGCCCGATCCCGTCGACGGAGAAGGCCCTCGCCAAGGCCGGTCTGTCGATCGGTGACATCGGCCTGTTCGAGATCAACGAGGCGTTCGCCGTCCAGGTGCTCGCCTTCCTCGACCACTACGGCATCGCCGACGACGACGCGCGCGTCAACCAGTACGGCGGCGCCATCGCGTACGGCCACCCGCTGGCCTCGTCCGGTGTGCGTCTGATGACGCAGCTGGCCCGTCAGTTCGAGGAGCAGCCGCAGGTCCGCTACGGCCTGACCACCATGTGCGTCGGCTTCGGCATGGGCGCGACGGTCATCTGGGAGAACCCGAACTTCGACGGAGGCAGCAAGTGAGCTCCACCACTGAGCTTCTGAAGGGCGCGGCCGAGCTGTTCCCCGACGAGGTCGTCACGCAGGCGCACGTACGCCACCTCGACCTGCCCGCGGGTGCGGGCAGGTTCGCCCTCATCACGCTGGACAACGGCCTGGACCACACCAAGCCGACCACCTTCGGACCCCAGTCGCTGGCGAACCTGAACGCCGCCATCGACCAGGTCGAGAAGGAGGCCGCCGAGGGCGCCGTCACCGGTATCGGCATCACCGGCAAGCCGTTCATCTTCGCGGTCGGCGCCGACCTCAAGGGCGTCGAGCTGCTGAAGAACCACGACGACGCGCTCGCCATCGGCAAGGGCGGCCACGACGTCTTCCGGCGCCTCTCCAGCCTCGCGGTCCCGACGTTCGCGTACTACAACGGCGCGGCGATGGGCGGCGGTGTCGAGGTCGGTCTGCACTGCTCCTATCGCACCGTCTCCAAGGCGCTGCCCGCGTTCTCGCTGCCCGAGGTCTTCCTCGGTCTGGTCCCCGGCTGGGGCGGCTGCGCCCTGCTGCCGAACCTGATCGGCGCCGACCGCGCGGTCTCGGTGATCATCGAGAACTCGCTGAACCAGAACCGCCAGCTCAAGGGCAAGCAGGTCTTCGAGCTCGGGATCGCCGACGCCCTCTTCGAGGGCGCGGACTTCCTGGAGCAGTCGCTGATCTGGACCGCGAACGTGCTGAACGGCACGGTCGTGGTGGAGCGCCCCGAGGTCGACCGCGGTGACGCCTGGGACCAGGCCGTCGCCCGCGGCAAGGCCATCGCGGACGCCAAGGTGCACGGCGCCGCCCCGGCCGCGTACCGCGCACTGGAGATCATCGCCGCGGCGAAGGACGGCGACCTGAGCGCCGGCTTCGACGCCGAGGACCGGGCCCTCGCGGACCTGATCATGGGCGGCGAGCTGCGCTCCGGGATCTACTCCTTCAACCTGGTCCAGAAGCGCGCCAAGCGCCCGGCCGGTGCCCCGGACAAGAGCCTGGCCCGCCCGGTCACCAAGGTCGGCGTGGTGGGCGCGGGCCTGATGGCTTCGCAGCTCGCTCTTCTCTTCCTCCGCCGCCTCGAGGTCCCGGTCGTCCTCACCGACATCGACCAGGAGCGCGTCGACAAGGGTGTGGGCTACGTCCACGCCGAGATCGAGAAGCTGCTGGGCAAGGGCCGGATCAACCAGGACAAGGCCAACCGCCTCAAGGCCCTGGTCTCCGGTGTGCTGGACAAGGCCGAGGGCTTCTCCGACGCCGACTTCATCATCGAGGCCGTCTTCGAGGAGATCGGCGTCAAGCAGCAGGTGTTCGCGGAGGTCGAGGCGGTCGCCCCGGCGCACGCGATCCTCGCCACCAACACCTCGTCCCTCTCGGTCACCGAGATGGCGTCGAAGCTGCAGCACCCGGAGCGGGTCGTCGGCTTCCACTTCTTCAACCCGGTCGCGATCCTCCCGCTGCTGGAGATCGTCCGCGGCGAGCGGACCGACGACGCCTCGCTGGCCACGGCGTTCGGTGTGGCGCGGAAGCTGAAGAAGACCGCGGTGCTGGTGAAGGACGCCCCGGCGTTCGTCGTCAACCGCATCCTCACCCGCTTCATGGGCGAGATCCAGAACGTCATCGACGAGGGCACCTCGGTCGAGGTCGCCGAGAAGGCCATCGAACCCCTCGGCCTGCCGATGTCCCCGCTGGTCCTCCTGGAGCTGGTCGGCCCGGCCATCGGCCTGCACGTCTCCGAGACCCTGAACCGCGCCTTCCCGGAGCGCTTCACCGTCTCCGAGAACCTGGCCGCGGTGGTCAAGGCCGGCAAGCGCGGCTTCTACGTGTACGACTCCGGCAAGCCGGAGCTGGACCCGGAGGTCGCCGCACTCCTCAAGCAGGGCGACGTCGCCCTGTCCGAGGAGCAGGTCCGCGACCGCGTCCTGGACGCGGTGGCGCAGGAGATCGGCCTGATGCTGGACGAGGGCGTCGTCGCCGAGGCCCAGGACATCGACCTCTGCCTGATCACCGGCGCGGGCTGGCCCTTCCACCTGGGCGGCATCACGCCGTACCTGGACCGCGAGGGCGTCTCGGAGCGGGTGAACGGCAAGAAGTTCCTGGCACAGGGCGTGGCGAGCGTCCCGGCGTAGCAGGACCACTGCGAACGCGGTGAGGGCCGTACGGGATCACTCCCGTACGGCCCTCATTGCTTCGGCCCTCCCGCGCGGCCGACTGACATCACTCCGGTCGCGGCCGTCTTCGCTGCCGTCGGCAGCATCGACGGCGGACCAGTTCCGGGTACCTGTCCCGCAAGGCCAAGGGTTCCAGGAACCGGGAGAAGGCCCGTCTCAAGGTCGCCCGTGTGCATGCGCAGGCGGCTGATGCACGGCGCGAGTTCCACCACCAGCTCTCCACACAGATCATCCGCGAGAACCAAGCGGTGGCCGTGGAGGACCTGGCGGTGACGGACTCGCCCGCACACGCCTCGCGAAATCCGTGCATGACGCGGGATGGGCGTCGTTCGTCGCGATGCTGGAGTGCAAGGCCGCCCTCTACGGGCGGGTCTTCGTCCGGATCGGCCGTTTCGAGCCGACCAGCCAGGTCTGCTCCGTCTGCGGTACCAAGGACGGCCCCAAACCCCTGCACATCCGCGTCTGGCAGTGCCAAGGGTGCGGGACCGTCCCTGGCCGGGACATCAACGCGGCGGTCGACGTCGCCAAGGCCGCCGGACTGGCGGTATCAGCCCGTCGAACGCAGATAAGACCAGGATCCCTGATCCCGGCACAGCGCGAAGAAGCAGGAACCCACCGAGACCGTCAACCGACTGTGGCAGGAATCCCCGCCCTTCAGGACTCCGTTGGAAAATGCGTAAACCGGCGGGTGTGATCTTGTCGTCAGGCGGCGAGTTGGAGTCGGGCGAGGTATGAGGTGCGGGTTTGGCCTAGGGGTGTTTCGCTGAGCCAGGCGTCGAGTCTGATGATGTTGATGGCGGTGGCGGCGAAGATGTGTCCGAGGTGGGTTTTGGGCAGGCCCGTGTAACGGGTCCGGCGGATGCGGGTGCGCCGGATTGCCTGGGAGATGGTGCCCTCCACTCCGGCGCGGATGTTGTAGCGCTGCTGCCACTGGTCGGTGAGCTGTTCGCGGCGTCGGTCTTCCAGTGCTGCCTGCTGGTCTTGGGGCAGCAGGGTCAGGCTTCGGCCCCACTTGCCGTTCGCCGCCTTGGTGCACTTGTCCTGCACCGGGCAGGCCGCGCAGTCCTGGGCGGTGAAGTGCACCCGTGAGACGGGAGTGCCACTGCTCTTGCGCTGGTCGGACCAGCTGGCACTGATCTTGCCCTGGGGACAGACGGCGTTCTTGGCTTCCCAGTCGATCGTGAACGCGCTCTGCGTGAAGTGCTCACCCTCGTAGTTCTCGTGGCACGTATCCAGCCCGACCGGCCCCAGCAGCTCGATCCCATGTGCGTCGCGCGCGGCCACGATGTGGGCGGCGGTGACGTAGCCGGCATCGACGTCGTGCTCATCGGGTAGCAGTTCACGTGTGGCCAGGCCCTGGTGGACTGCTGCGGTGACCTCGGTGTCGGCGACGGTGGCGTCCGTGGTGACGACATGGGTGATCAGGTGCGGGGCGTGGGGTTCGCAGGTCTCGCTGAGGTGGGTCTTGTAGCCGCACCAGCCCGATCCGCGCTTGGTCGCGTAGCGGGCGTCGGGGTCGTAGGGCGAGGCGAGGCGGCGTCTGCCCGGCGGGAGGTCTTTGCCCTCCCGCCAGCGCACCTCCTCGCCGTCGCGGTGGTACTGCTCCACCCAGGCCCGGCGCAGGACCTGGACAGCGGGGACTTCCCGTAACCACGCGGGAGCCTGGGGTGCGTAGACGGCCTCCAGGATGGTGAGGCCGTCCCTGCCGACCTGCCCGGCCCACTCGGCGCGGACGTTGTCGCCCTTGGGGAAGCGGTAGGAGTCGATCCGGGCGCCGTAGCGTTTGGCCCAGTCGGCGGTGACCAGCGGCGACAGCCATGCTGGGGCGGCGGCGGCCAGGGCTTCCAGCGCCGCGCGCAGGGTCTCGCCGACGAACTCCATCCGGTTCAACGTCCGCACGGCCGCGAGAACATGGGTGGAGTCGGTGCGCTGACGCCCCCCGGAACGCAGCAGCCCGAGGTCAGATATCCGCTCCAGGATCAGGTCCAGGACCTTTTCCTCCAGGCCGTGCTCGATCAGCCGGGCGCGGAAGTCGCTCAGCACGGAGAAGTCGAACCCCGAATCGTCCAGCTCCAGACCAAGGAGGAACTTCCAGTCCATGCGGGCCCGCACCTGGTCAGCGGCCTGCCTGTCGGTCAGCCCCTCTGCGTATTGCAGCACCGACACAAGCGCCAGCGCCCCCGGCGACACCGCCGGACGACCCCGTGACGAAAACGCCCCAGCGAAGGAATCGTCTTCGAACAGCGGGCCCAGCACTTCACGCACGCGGACAGCCAGTGTCCCCTTCGGGAACGATGCCCGCACGACCCGAGCAGTCAGCTCCGGCACCCCACGGTCGTCCCGAGACTCCAGCGACACCCAGCCCCCCTCGCTCCGACGAACAGAACGATCATGTCAACCTCAGCAAGCCGACGAGCCCGGTTTACGCATTTTCCAACGGAGTCCTTCAGGGCGGGGGCGGAAGTCAACGGATGCCCTCTTCCTGCACGAACTCGCTCAGCCAGGCACGGAATTCCGGGCCGAGGTCCTCGCGCTCGCAGGCCAGCCGGACGACGGCACGCAGGTAGTCGCCGCGATCCCCGGTGTCGTAGCGGCGACCGCGGAAGACCACCGCATGCACGGGACCACCGAGAGTCGGATCAAGGGCCAACTGTCTTAGGGCATCGGTCAGTTGGACCTCACCGCCGCGGCCCGGCGGGGTCTTGCGCAGGATCTCGAAGATCTGCGGGGCGAGGACGTACCGCCCGATCACGGCAAGATTGCTGGGCGCGGTGCCGGGCTCGGGCTTCTCCACGAGATCGGTGACGGCCAATACGTCGTCCGCCTCATCGCCCGAGGGGGCCACGGCTGCGCATCCGTACAGGTGCGTCCGGTCGTCCTCGACCTCCATGAGCGCCACGACGCTACCGCCACGCTGCTCCTGGACCTCCAGCATCCGGGCGAGCAGCAAATCGCGCTCGTCGATGAGGTCGTCGCCGAGCAACACCGCGAACGGGGCGTCGCCGACATGCGGTTCGGCGCAGAGGACGGCGTGGCCCAGGCCGAGCGGGTTGCCCTGCCGCACGTAGTGGACGTCGGCCAGTTCGCTCGACTCACGGACCTGGCGCAGCTTGCCGAGGTCGCCCTTCAGCTCCAGCAGATGCTCCAGTTCGTAGGCACGGTCGAAGTGGTCCTCCAGGGCCCGCTTGTTACGGCCGGTGACCATGAGCACGTCATCGAGTCCGCTGCGTACGGCCTCCGCCACCACGTACTCGATGGCGGGCCGATCCACGACCGGGAGCATCTCCTTGGGAGTCGCCTTGGTCGCGGGGAGGAATCGGGTGCCAAGACCCGCGGCCGGGATGACGGCCTTGCGGGTGCGGCGGTGGTGCGTGGGCATGAACGTGTACTCCACAGCGGGCGGCGGATATGACGATGTGACGGGACGGAAGCCCGGAGCCGGGCCCGAGGCCGGGGATCCAGGGCCGGAAAGAAGGGGGTCAGGCCTTGTCGGGGCTGACGGTGAAGGACAGCTCGTTGCCAGGCGTGAAGAAGACCCTTCCGCGCGCCGGGCCCTGCGTCGGGTGGTGCCAGCGCTGCGTGGGATAGACATCGATCCGCTTGCGCTCCAGGATGTCGTCGAAGAAGCGCGCCAACCGGATACGCGGTTGACCGGGTTCACGCTCCAGCCACAGGTCCCAGTCGTCGTGGCCGCCCGACGAGGCGGCCACCACCCCGGCGAACGGCAGATGCGCCTCGAAGGCGCCGTCGTGTCCCACGGAAACCTGGCCCGACACGGTGGACGCTGCACTCCCCTTGCGGGGCATGGCCCCCAGCCGAAGACCGGAGAGATCGGTGCCCGGCGGAACGACCAGGCCGCCGCGCACGAGCCAACCGTCCTGCCCCACCAGCACGGCATGTACCTCGGCATGCTCCACGCGATGACGCACGAAAATCGACAGATGGCCGTCCGCGGTGCGATAGGGCACGGGCCAGTACGCGGGACCTTCCGCCGGAATCCGCCGGATCAGCAGACCACCGGTGTGGACGCCCTCCACGGCGAGCGGCTGGCGCCGGCCGTCCGGCAGCTCCAGGTCGATGTCATAACGGCCCTCGGCGAGGACCGGTGGTTCGGCAGGGATCGCGTACACCGACCGCAGAGTGCCCGTGGTCTCGTCCACCGACGTCCCGAGGGCAGCCAGCCTGACCAGTGTCTCGGCCTTGCGTAGGGTGACACACAGCGCGGGGGGCTCTGTGCCGGGGTGCAGCAAGGCGCGGACCTCGATAGTGCCGTCGCCGCGCACCAGTACCTCCGCCGGGACAACGGCCGGGACGACGGACGGAACCGCGGCCGTACGTTCCTTCGGTACCGAGGCCGCCACATCCCGCAGGAACGCGTCGTAGCGGAAGGCGATGCGCTCGGCGCTGTAGAGCGGGGCCGTGGCGTAGGCGCCCTGGGACAGCTTCTCCCGCTCGGCCGGCTGTTCGATGAGGTGGCGCATCGCCTGGGCCATGGCTTCCTCGTCACCGACCGGCACCAGGATGCCGTTGCGGCCGGGGACGACGATCTCGCCGGGGCCGAAGGGCGCATCGGCCGCGAGAACCGGAAGCCCATGGTGCATGGCCTCCACCATGGTCAAGCCGAAGGACTCGCGGCGGGCCGCGCTCACCGCGAACGCAGCCTTGTCCCACTCCGCTGTGAGGTCGGGCAGCGCGCCCATGAGACGGATGGCGTCGCTGAGCCCGTGCGCGTGCACGAGGTCCTGCAGCCGTGCGTGCTCGGGCCCGCGGCCGAAAATGCGCAGCCGCCACTGCGGGTGGTAGGGGGCGACCTGGGCAAACGCGTTGATCAGCGTGTCGAAGTCCTTGTCCGGCACGAGCCGTCCCGCGGCGGCGATCAGCGGCAGGCCGCGCACAGGGGCGTGCCGGGCCGGCGGCGGCACGATGTTGCCGATGGCTGCGAGCAGGGGCGCCTGATCGCCCAGCTGCCGCTGGTAGTTGTTCAAGTCGGCCTGGGTGAGGCAGACGACGCCGTCCATCTCGCGGTACAGCTCCAGAGTGCGCTCGCGCAGCTCTTGAGAGGGCACCATCGAGCCCTCGTGGTCGATGACCACGCGCCCGTAGCCGTGTCGTCCATGGGCGATGAAATACGCGGCGAACGCCGGCCGGGCAGCGATCACGACATCGGCGCTGCAACTGCCGAGGTGACCGAGGATCAGGTCATCGACTTCCTGGGTGTAATGGTCGGCCCAGCTGTCCTCTCGCGGCATGATCCGGGACGGTTTGCCGCCCTTGGCCTTCGCCGCCCCCTCGCGCCGGTCGGCCAGGTAGCGCAGGGTCACGCCGCTGGACGGCGGGAAGGACGGCCGGTCCGCTGTACGGAAAACCGAGACGATCTCCACTTCGTGGTGGACCGCCAGCGCGGAGGCCAGACTGCTGGTCGCCCGCGGTACCCCGCCAAAATTGTCGATGCTGTGGAGCAGGAACGAGATCCGCACAAGTGTCCTTCGGCATTCTCGAGGTCTGTAAGGGGCCGCTCTGTCAGTGATGCTCGGTCACCACGAGCGAGAGTTCGTTGTCCGCGGTGAAGTAGGGGCGCAGTCCGACGACGGCACGGCCGACGTCGGGGCCGAACAGGTCCGTCGGCTCCTCCCGCACCAGCTCCGGGAAGCGCTGCACATCGCGCCTCACCACCTGGTCGTCGGCGATGCGCGCCACCCTGACCGGCTCGCTGCCGCTGCTGTCGGTGAGCAGCACGTCCCAGTTCTCGCGCATGAGCAGCCGGGCCCTCATGGCCTCGTCCATGTTCAATTCCGCGCCGAACCAGCCATCTTCGAAGCGCACCCGACCGGCTTCCAGCGTGCGCGCGGGCTCCTGGCGCCGACGCAGCAGCAGCAACAGCTCGCCGCCGAGCTGCCACTCCCCCTGCAGCCAGCCCGTCAGCCACAGGCTCGTGTCGCTGTAGTCGACGGCCACCAGCTCGGCATGGCTCGGCCGGGACCAGACACGCAGACGCAGATAGCCGCCCTCGGTCGCGTACGGCAGGACCCAGTGGAAGTGGTCCAGGTCGCTCAGGTGTCCGACGTCGCGTGCCCCGCCGAGCGTGCACCGCCCGTAGCGCAGGCGCCTCTCCTTGCCCCTGCCGTCCACCACGTAGAGATCGGCGCGTCCCTCGCCCAGCACGGCAAGCGCGCGAGCGTCGATCAGGGCCCGGGTCCCGCCGCTCTCGACGGCGAAGTCGACCACTTCCTCGCGGCCTTTGCCCTGCTCCTTGACGCGCACGGTGCGGGCACCGGACACGCCACGCAAGGTGACCTCCCATGCGCCGTTCGGCAGCACCCGGCTGTCAGCGGTGGGGAGGGGGCGGGCCTCGGCGGGCGCGCCGCCGCCCGTGCGCCGCCCCTTGCCCCAGCGGCCGCGTATCCCGGCCTTGACCGTCCTGAACAGTTCCTCGTACGCGTCGCCGACCTGCTCCGTGCCTGCGGACTGTGCGGTCCGCAGGGCCTGGGCCCGATGCGCGGAGCGCAGTCGCTCGTCCGCCATGTAGCGCTCCAGAGCGCGGGCCGTGGCATGGACGTCACCGACCGGCACCAGCAGCCCGCCGTGGCCCTCGGCCAGCACCTCGGGAGCTCCGTAGGGCACCTCCGTAGCGACCACGGGCGTGGCCTGGGCGAGCGCCTCCAACACCGGACGAGCACTGTCCACGCGCTCCGCGGTCACCAGGGCGATGTCGGCGTCGTAGAAGTCCTCTTCGCCGGCTTCCCGGTCGAACAGCAGCACATGGTCATGGAGTCCCAGCGCGGTGACCAGTTCGCGGGTCTCACGGCGCAGCGGCCCGGTGCCGACGACCCTCAGCTGCCAGCCCGGTTGAGCCGCACGGGTCTGGGCGAAGGCGTGCAGCGCCAAGTCGACGCGCCGGTGCGAGATCAGCCGCCCGGCGCTGATCACCACACCTGTCGTCGGTTTGTCCGGGCTCTCGGCAAGCAGCACCGGCTCAGCAATGTGGCGCACCTCGACGCCTGCGGCGCGCAGCGCTTGGTACTCGGGGGCGGCGGCGTCGCCTTGGGTGAGCGGGACGACCGCGTCCAGCTCGCGGTAGAGCTCCGTCCAGCGGGCGCGCACCGACTCCGGGAGTCGCTCGACAGGTACCGGCTGGCGGGCGATGCGCCGCGCGTGGGGTACGCGGCACTGAGCCAGGGCCGCACCGAGTGCGGAGCTGAGGGCGACCACCACGTCGGCACCGCTCGCGGACAGGTGCTTGCGGAGCCTTCCGTCGTCGGCGCGGTTGTAGCGCCGGAACTCGGGGTCGCCGGCGATGACGAGCTGTGAGGTGTCGTCGTCGTCCCGGTCGCCGGCCCCGACCGAGGGAGCGAGGGCCAGGACGTCGACGTTCTCCGGGAGCCGCAGCCCCGGGTGCGGTGCGGCGGCGCCTCGCACGGTGACGACGGTCACCCGGTGCCTGGCGACGAGGGACTGGGCGAGCCGGGCAGCCGCCCGCGCGCCGATGGAATCGGTGGCCAGGGTATGGACCAGGATTTCGATGTTCATGGCTCAGGCCGCCGTCTTCTCGTACGGGCTCGGCACCGGGTAGAAGGCCTCGAGGAACCGGTGGAGCACCTGACTCTGGTGCTCGATCTCGGCGGGGTCGCTCGCGGAGTCGTTGAGGCAGAAGGTGTCCCGGTCCCGGCGCAGCAGCAGCAGTTCCAGCTTGTGCTCCAGCTCGGGATCGTCCAGCGCGAAGTAGCCGTACCGGAGGTCGCCGGGCAGGCTGCACCCCGAGTAGTAGCTGTAGTAGTGGTGCAGCGAGGAGGCTATGGACAGGTCGGAGATACTCCGCACGGGACTGGCGGAGGTGCGCCGGTGCTCTTCGGGGAAGTCCCGTTCGATGGCGGCAAGGATGTCCCGGTTGAGCGCGTACGGCACATGCTTCATCTTCTGTACGAGCGTGCGGCCAAAGCGCTCCTGGATGAGCCGACGGTTGTTCTTCGCGGCGACCGAGGTGGGCACCTCATCGGGCTCCGGGGGGCCATAGGGGACCTGTGCCGGGGACGGGAAGAACTTGGCGATGCCGTTGGGGTGGAAGAACGCGGAGGGAGTGAGGGTCCGGCCGATGAACATGTCGTCGTTGAAGTAGACGAAGTGGCGCGACAGTCCGGGGATGTGGTGCAGCCTGGACTCGATCGCATGGCTGTTGAAGGTGGGCAGGTGGGAGGGGTCGTCGAAGATCTCCCGGTGGTCCACCACCCGGGCCCTGCCGTCGCCGTCGGCCCACCAGTGCGGAATCTGCTGGTCGGTGACGATGTAGATGTTCCGCACCCACGGCATGAACATCCGCACCGAGCGAAGGCTGTACTTCAGCTCGTCGCGGGAGACATAACGGGCCAGGCTTGCCGCCTCCGCATGGAAGACCTCACCGCGGCTCTCGGCGCGGCGCCGTTGCCAGGCCGGGTCGTCGCCGTCCACCCAGGTGTACACGACGTCGATGGGGAAGGGGTGCTCGTCGGGGAAGGGGATGTCCAGTTCGGGGCGGGTGCGTGTCGGGCGCAGCGGCGGCACCTCGGACTCGTGGGCCCGGCCCACGAGCCTGGTCATCTGCTCTCCAGGGACGACAATCTGCTGGTGGCCGAGGAAGACGTGCTCGCTGGCGCGGTTGCGGCGGGGTGCGACAAGGCGGTCGACTCCCTGGCCGGGCACGCTCTCCTCGGGCTCCCAGAACTCGATGTCACAGCCCGTATCGGCACCATGCGTCAGGTGCCCTTCCTCCGTGGTGCGGAACCAGAAAGCGCGCACGACGGACAGGCCGTTCGCCCGCTCCCAGGTCTTGTCCGAGGAGCCGTCCCACGCGCCGTCGCCGGGGGCCATCCCGGCCTTGGGGCGGGCGATGTAGCCCCTGCTGTTGGACAGGCGGGCGCGCAGCGCCGCCAGGACCTCAGGGCGTCGACGCGCGTCGACGCCGACCGCGGAGGCGGTGTCGTCGAGGCCCGGCACCGCGAACCAGTCGATCCCCTCGGCTTCCAGGGCGCGACGGACTTCCAGGTTGTTCAGCTCACGCGCGGCGAGCGGTGTGAGACGGTCGTGCACCAGCGCGACACGCTTGTACATGTCCACGACGACCTGCCGCTCCGTACGGCTCCTGCGCAGTTGCGCCGGCTTGGGCTCCGGGCGAGGGCCGGTGCCCATGGCGGTCTCGCCAGCCGTTTCTCGGCTGGAGGTGTCAAACACGCGGTTCACTTTCGTTACGGGGGATGGGTGCTGCGGCAGGGGGAGCGGTTCGCTCACCGTTTGATTTCGGCCTTCCGTGACCGGATCGACCGGTTAGCGTTGCGGTACTCGTCCGAGTCCACCCGCTCGAAGCGGCTGGGGACGGGGAAGTATGCGTCGAGAAAATTCCTGACCATGCGCTCCTGAGCCTCCGGGTCGGCATGCTCGACGGTGTCGTTCAGGCAGAACGTGTCGAAGTTCCGATGAGCGAGGAGGTTGTCCAGGCGGCGTCGGGCCTGGTCGGCGGCGAGGTCGATGTACTGGTAGCGCAGGTTCCCGACGGTCGTACGGCCGGTGTGGAAGCCGTAGTAGTGGTGCAGGGACGAGGCGATCGGGACGTCCTCGGGGGACCGGAAGCGGGAGTGCTGGGTGCGGCGGTGTTCCTCGCTGTAGACCAGCTCGATGTCGGCGAGGATGCTACGGCGCAGCGGATGCGGGGTGTGCTTCATCTTCTGCGCGATACGGGTGCCGAAGGACCGCTCGATCAGTGCCCGGCTGTTCTTGCCCGCTGCGTTCACCGGCAGGTCGTCCGTGTCCGCGGGGCCGCTCGGTATGAGTGCCTTGGACTGGAAGAACTTGGTCAGGCCGTTGGTGTGGAAGAAGCGTTCGGCGCCGACCGGGCGGCCGAGGAACACATCGTCGTTGAGGTAGAGGAAGTGCTCGGACAGGCCGTCGATGTGGTGCAGCTGGCTTTCGATGGCGTGTGAGTTGAATGTGGGCAGAGCAGCGGGGTCCGAGAAGATCTCGCGGTGGTCGACGACCTGGATGCCTGGGGCATCGGTGTCCAGCCAGCCGGGCACCTGTCCCGCGGTGACCAGATAGACGGTGCGGACCCAGGGTGCGTACTGGTGCAGGGAGCGCAGGGAGTAGCGCAGTTCGTCGCGACTGGTGAAGCGCGCGTCGTTGGCTGCCTGGGCATGCAGGGCCTGAGGCGGGCCGCCCATCCGTCCCGAGCGGACGGCGTCGCGTTCGGCGCTCCATTTGGGGTCGGAGTCGTCGACCCAGGTGTAGACGACGTCGATGGGGAAGAGGTGGTCCTCTGCCAGGGGTTGGGTGAATTCGGCTACCGTACGCGCGCTGCCCGTGGTGTAGGCGCCGGGCACCAGGGCGAACAGGGCCTGCGGGACGGTGTGGCGTGGTGCGTCGACCGGCACCTCGTCCACCACCCGGTTGGGGCGGGGTGCCTCCAACCGGCCGTTTCGTTCCGCCCAGAACTCCAGGTCACAGCCCTGATCAGCGCCGAAGACGAGCTCTTCGGTGGGGTCGGTGACGTACCAGGCGACCCGGAGGGCGTCGTGCCTGCGCAACTGGCGCCAGGACCTGTCGTCGTCGCCAGGTCGCATGCCCGACTCCGATGCGGTGGCCGCGCCCACGTAGCCCGGAGTCTGTTCGAATGCGATCTGGAGCATCTCCTCCGCCGACTCGCGCAACCCGACGGGTACCGCGACCGTCGGAACGTCGTTCGTGGCACCGCGGACGCAGAAGTAGTCGATCCCCCCGGCCTCCAGCGTGGCGATGAGAATGTGCAGATTACGGGCCCGGGCAGCCCACGCCGTGGCGCCTTCCACGAGCAGGGCATGCATGTGCCGGCCCTTGAAACGCACCACCCGGCGCGTGGAGGCCGCACTGTGCCGGGGCGCGTTGCGGCGGCCGCCCATCGCCCAGACGACCGTCGCCGACCGGATGGCGTCGACCGAGGTGAACGAGGACTTCACGGCGGAGCGCAGCGGGGCCGGCACCTTGCGGACGATGCCTCTTCGTGCGCCCGCCGGCATCACGGACCGGTACGCCGAAACCAGCGATCCCGCCTCCGGATTGCCGGAACCGACCACGAGGCATCCACCACCCACGCCACTGCGGTCCAGCGTCTGACGCGACCAGGCACCACCTCGTGCCCGGACGACGGACGGTATGAGACCGAAACCTGTCATCCCCATTGAGACCGCCCCGCTGGACGGTCACACCTGCTCACCCGCGAGCGAGTCACAGAACCTTCACATAAAGAACCGATCAACGTCCAGCCAATGAAGTGGATATATACGACATTTACCCCGTGATGAATCCCACTAGGTGTTCGTACAACCTTTTATAACTTCACGAGAACACCACATGAAATCGAGGCGACGCGCCGGTGTCGCCCAGCACTGCAGAAGGTGCCGTCAGATCACAGCCGGTGCCAGTGCGGCGAGAGCGTGAGCCCCGGGCCCGGTTCCTGTCGGGCGACGGACACCGCCCCGTTCCGCCCGCGAACCGCTACGACGACGCGACCGTGTCCGTCGAGGGCGAGCGCGGGATCACCGACGCACTCCTCGGCGGTGTCCGACCACCAGACGCCACCCTGCTCACCCTCGGTACTGCAGACCCCGATCAGCAAGGTGCCGCCCGCCCCGCGCTGCGCGAGAACCGTGCAGTCATAGCCGTCGAGCGGGGTGCGCAATGCCACGACGGCGCCGTCCCCAGGCTGTCCGCCCACCGGCACGGGCCAAGTGCCCGCCCGGTAGGAGACGACCCCCGTCCTGTTCGTATCGGTCCAGTAGTAGGTGAGACGGTCAGGCGCAGTCTCCAGCGCCGTCGCGGAACCCTCCAGAGCATGGAACGGCAAGGGCGGAACGATCAGCAGCGGGCCGTCCGGTTCGTCCTGACGCCACTGCTGCGCCCCGCGATCACTGGGTGCGAAGACCTCCACGAGCCCGCGCGAGGTCACCGACGGCACGATGTCGGCGGCAAGTCCGGCGCCTTTGAGGTCCTGCCAGGCTCCCCATTTGCCGCCCTTCCCTTCGCGACGCACCTGCAGTCCGCGACCCGCGTTGCGCACGAAGACGAAGACCGTCCCCCGTGCGTCGACAGCCCCGGCCGGCGCACTCACCTTCCGGCCCGTCTCCCGGTCACGGTAGAAGTTGCCGAGGGAGCGCCATTCGGCGACGGGACGGCCGGTCTGGTACTGGACCGCGTGCACGATGTCCACGCTCGGCCCGTCGGAACCACGGCGCTCGCGCCGCCCGAGGAAGTGCACGTACGAGTCGGCACCCTGAACGATGGTGAGGTCCGTCAGGTCCGCGATCGGCACGAAGTCCGGGCCGTCCCACCGGTCCCCGCCCGGGCTCTGCTGCGTCCAGCGCAACAGACCGCCGTCCGTACGGGCGTAGAGCGTAAGCCTGCCGTCCTTGCCGAGCGTCATCCAGCGGCCACGCGGCGTTCCGCACACCTGATGGCGCCCGGACGACGGAGCGAGAGGGGGGGCACTGCTCGCGGAGTCCGATCCTCTTCTCCGCATGACCCGTAACACCCTCTCTGCCTCACCGGTTGTTCATCCTGCCCTCACGGGGCCGACACATCATATGCTCAGCGTCAACTGCCCCCGGCGGGTCGTCGGCACCCGGTTCAGCGCCGCGCCTGCAGCATCCGCAGACACCACCCGGCCCATGCGGAAGCGACCTCGGCACGCTCATCGTGCTCCGCGTGCCAACCCAGCTCGCCGCGGATGCGGTCGGCGGCGGCCACGACGGGCAGGGGCACCGGCCCGGCGCGGGCACTCACGGGTGTGGCGGCGGCACTGTATCCGGTCACTTCCCCAATCAGTTCGATCATCTCCCGCACGGAGACACCCTCCCCGCGGCGGATGTCGACGATCAGGTCGGTGCCCGGCTCACGGTCGAGGAGTGCTCGCGCCGCGGCCGGCTGCGCGGGTTGAGGACGCCCGTGTCGGCGAGGGTCGGTGTGAACGCGCCGGCAACGTTGAAGTACCGCATCGAGGCGGTGGCGATGCCCTGCGCCTCCCCGCGGCGCGCTCCATCCACTCACCGGTCAGCTCGGTCTCGCCGTAGGGGTTGACCGGGTCGCACGGAGTGTCCTCCGTCACAAGCCGCACACCGGGCATGCCGTCGACGGCCACCGAGGACGAGAACAGGAAGGCGCGCAACCGCTGTCGGCGACCGCCTCCAGCCGGGTCCACAGACCCTGCACGTTCTCCCGGCAGTAGGACAGCGGGCGTTCCACGAACTCGGCGACCTGCTTCTTCGCCGCGAGTCGGACCACGCCGTGCACCGACAGATCCGTCAGGGTGCGTCGCAGTTGAGCTGCATCGAGCGTCGATCCCTGCACGAACGGAACGTCCGCGGGAACCCGCGAACGGTCGCCCGTCGAGAGGTCGTCGTGCACGGCGACCGGCTCACCCGCCTCCCGCGTGGCGCGCACCACGTGCACACCGATGAAACCCGCCCCGCCCGTAATCAACCAAGTCGCGAGCGAATGACAGTTCGAGTGCTCACGTCAGGATGACGAGAACCAAAACACACATTCGCACGATCCTCTGTTCTATAGTGCTCGGTCAGTCATGCTTACACGGACCGGTCACGCCCCCCACCCGAGTCCCACGCACTTCACCGCCCACCCCGGGCAATGAGATTGAGGACTCGACCACGATGAGCCACGACGCCATGACACCGGGCCCGCGCGACAGTCGTTCGACCTCTCACGGCGGCGGACGGAACCGAAGAGGCACGCCCCGCAAGCGCCGCCGCGGTCTCAAGATCACCCTCAGCATCGTGCTCGTGCTGCTGCTCGCCGCCGGTGGCACCGTCTGGTGGTTGTACAGCCACCTCGACAAGAACATCAAGGGCGTCGACATCAACAAGGCGCTCGGCGACGACCGTCCGGAGAAGCTGCCCACCAGCGGTCAGAATCTCCTGGTGCTCGGCTCCGACTCGCGGGCCGGTGCGGAGAACAAGGCGCTGGGCGGCGGCGGCAGCGTCGGCGGCGCCCGGTCCGACACCGCGATGGTGGTGCACATACCCGAGGGCCGGAGCAGGGCCGTCGCCGTGTCCATACCGCGCGACACCCTCGTCACCCGGCCCGAGTGCACCAAGGCCGACGGTTCGACGACTCCGTCCGCGAACCGCGTGATATTCAACTCCGTCTACTCACAGGTCGGTCCGGCCTGTGTGGTCAAGACCGTCGAGAAGATGTCCGGCGTCCGGATCGACCACTATCTGGAGATCAACTTCGCCGGGTTCAAGGATCTGGTGGACGCCATCGGCGGGGTCACGGTCGATGTTCCGCAGGACATCCACGACACGTCGTCCGGCCTCGACCTCACGGCCGGCCCGCACAAGCTCGACGGCACCCAGTCCCTCTCGTACGTCCGCACCCGGCACGGCATCGGCGACGGCAGCGACCTGGGCCGGATCGGTCTCCAGCAGCAGTTCCTCCTCGCGCTGCTGAGCGAGGTCAAGTCGCAGGATCTGCTGAGCAGTCCGACCAACTCGTACAAGATCGCCAACTCGGCCACCAAGTCGCTGACCACCGACTCGGGCCTCGCCTCGCTGAAGTCCCTGGCGGAGTTCGCCCGGTCGATGAACGGCGTGGACCCGAGCACCATGGAAACGATCATGCTTCCGGTGGAGTACGACAAGCAGGACCCGAACCGCGTGGTGGCTGCCCAGCCGCAGTCCGGTGACCTCTGGAAGGCCATCCGCAAGGACGGCACCATCCCGGAGTCCGCGAAGAAGTCCCCCGCCACCGGCGGCTGACGAACCATGTGACGGCGGGTGCGTGGCACCCCTCCGGCATGGCCACCGAACGGGCCCTGGTGACCGTGGCCCCGGCCCACGTGGTCGGGGTGACGCCGCGAGAGCGCCTCGCTGACCGAAGGGGGCAGAGGGCGACGGGACCGTCCGGGCGCGGCCGAGCGGCTGCGGGACTTCCTGGTCCCGCCGGCCGCGGCCGGGGCTACCCGGGCACCCCGGGCCCCGTCGAGCCGGTGCCGGTCGTCGAGGGCGCGGCCCGCGGTGTGGAGTCGGTGCCACGGGTACGGATCAGCATGCGCCGCCGCCCTGCCTGCAACCACGAACGCGATCCCGCCCGCTCCGGGCCCCCGGTCCGCTGGGCCATGAACGACGTGTTGCTCCTACGGCCCGCACGCGGCAGGCCCCAGCAGGACGTCGGCGCAGACCGCTGCGGCGCGCCCTGTCAGCCGGTCCCGGGCCCGCTCACACCCGCTCGGCGGGATCCATCGCCAGACCCGGTTCGCGGTTCTGCCGGGCCACGTACAGCCGGCCGTCCGCCCCGATCATGGCGAGGACCACACGTCCGTGCACATCGAGCGCCAACGCCGGCGTCGCGGCGGTCCGTTCGCCCGTCGGCGACCACCAGAGTCCGCCGCCCTCGTTCTCCGTTCCGCAGGCCGCGAGCATGACGTGCCCGTCAAGGTCGCGGTGCGCGAGGATCGTGCAGTCGTAGCCGTCCAGCAACGCGCGCAGCACGGTGATCGGCCCCTCGGCCGGGGTGCCGCCGAGCGGGATGACCGCGGTGCCCAGCCGGTGTGCGACGATCCCACCGGTGGTGGGGTCGGTCCAGTAGAAGGTGTTCCGGCCCGGGGCGGTCTCCAGCGCGGCCACGCCGCCGGGAGCGATCTCGGCAGGGATGTTCGGCGCCTTTTCGAAGGCACCGTCGGCCTCGCTCTGGGTCCACCTCATGGCATGGCCGCTACCCGGTACCAGGAGCTCGATCCGCCCGGATTCGGCGACCGGCACGGCCATGGTGTCCTGCGCCAGGCTGCCCTTCAGGTCCGTCCACGCCTCCCACTTGGCGCTCTTGCCCTCGCGGCGCAGCATCATGCCGCCGCCGGCGTTGCGGACGAAGACGTTCGCCGCGCCGGACGGAGTGACGGCGGCCGCCGGGGGGCCGATCCGTGCGGCTCGTTCGGCGTCCTTGTGCGGGTTGCCCAGTGACCGCCATGAGGTGACGGGGCGGCCGGTCTGGTATTGGATGGCGTGCACGATGTCGACGGTCGGCAGGCCCTTGTCCTCGTCCAGCGACCGGCGCCCGAAGAAGTGGACATAGCTGTCCGCGCCCTGCGCGATGCCGAGGTGCGTCAGATGCGGAACCGGAATGAAGTCCGGACCCTGCCATCGAGGTCCGCCCGGATGCTCCTCGGTCCAGCGCAGGAGCCCGTCCCGATTGCGGGCGTAGGCAGTGAGCCTGCCGTCCTTGCCCTGGACGAGCCAGCGTCCGTCGACCGGGGACTCGGCCTCCCGCTGCTCGCTCCCGGTGTTCCGAAGGGTGCCCGTTCCCGAGGCCTTCCCTTGGGCGGCACGCCCCGACCTGACCCGCATGTCGTGAGGTCATCCTTCCCATGTTTGTCCGCTCCCGTTCTGCGGCCTGTTGTGCGGCCGACACGCGGAAGTCGGGAACGCCCATCATAGAATCACCGTTCGAAGGAAACGGAATCGCCATCCGTCCGCTCGGGCGACCCGTCCCGCTCGGGCGATCATGCTCCCGAACTCGGCAAAGAAATGCCCCGCCATCTGTGGCCGACGAGCCAGGGGCCGGTCGGTGCGTGGCACCCTTCCGGCATGGTGAGCGAACCGACCCTGGTGATCGTGGACGCGGCCAATGTGGTCGGGTCGGTACCCGACGGCTGGTGGCGGGACCGGCTGGGCGCGGCCGAGCGGCTGCGGGATGCCCTGGTCCCCCTGGCCGCGGCCGGGGTGCCCGGGCATCCCGGCCCCGTGGAGCTCGTGCTGGTCGTCGAGGGCGCGGCCCGCGGTGTGGAGTCGGTGCCGGGGGTACGGGTGGAGTCGGCGCCCGGCAGCGGTGACGACCTGATCGTCGAGCTCGCCGCCGCCGAGGCGGCACGGTCCGCGGACCGTGACTGTGTCGTGGTCACGGCCGACCGGGAACTGCGGCAGCGGGTCGAGGCGTGCGGGGCGTGGTGCGCGGGCCCGCGTACCGTCCGGCCGCGTACGGACTGAGACCGACCGGCAAATGGGGGGTGGGAGAAGGAGCGGAGCTGGGTACGTGCAGCTGCAAGGCGGCGGAGGGAGTCAACGCGGAGCGTTGGTGACCGACGACAACGCCGCAGATGTGCGTGCCCAGCCCCGCGACGCCGCCCCCCATCTGCCGGTCGGTCTACGCTACGGCCGGACGGCCGGCACATCGATCCGGCTGTGGCTGCGCCCGTACACGAAGTAGATGGCCACCCCGATCACCATCCAGGCGACGAACCGGAGCCATGTCTCCGCCGGCAGGTTGAGCATCAGCCACACCGAGGCCGCGACGGAGACGATCGGAAGCAGCGGCACCCACGGGGTGCGGAATGCGCGGTGCAGATCGGGCCGGGTACGGCGCAGCACCATGACGCCCAGGGCGACGACCACGAACGCGAAGAGGGTGCCGATGTTCACCAGCGTCGCCAGTTCGTTGATGCTGGTGAATCCGGCGATGATCGCGATGATCACGCCGAGCAGGATGGTCGGGCGGTACGGGGTGCCGAACCTCGGGTGCGTCTTCGAGAAGAAGCGCGGCAGCAGCCCGTCGCGGCTCATCGCGAAGAACACCCGGGTCTGCCCCAGCAGGAGAATCATGCAGACCGTCGTGAGGCCGACCGCCGCTCCGAAGCTGATGGTCCCGGCGTAGAAGGGATGCCCGACAGCCTTGAAGGCGTCGGCCAGCGGCGCGCTCACCGACAGCTGGGTGTAGTGCTCCATGCCGGTGACCACCAGCGATACGGCGACGTAGAGCACCGTGCAGATGAAGAGCGAGGCGAGGATGCCCCGCGGCATGTCGCGCTGCGGGATCTTGGTCTCCTCGGCGGCGGTGGCCACGACGTCGAAGCCGATGAAGGCGAAGAACACGACGGAGGCGGCGGTGAAGATGCCCAGGACGCCGAAGTCGGTGGGCGCGTAGCCGAAGATCAGCTGGATCAGCGGCGCGTTGAGCCCGGATCCGGTGGGCTGCGGCCGCGCCGGCGGGATGAAGGGCTGGTAGTTGGAGGCCTTGATGAAGAAGAGCCCCGCGACGATCACGATCAGGACCACGGCCACCTTGATGCCGACGACGACCGTCGTGACCCGGGCGGACAGCTTCATGCCGAGCACCAGGATCACGGTCAGGACGAGGACCAGGAGGAAGGCCAGGATGTCGAAGCCGAATCCTGTTGCCACATCCGGTCCGGCGAGCACCTCGGGCATGGTCCAGCCCACGTTGTCCATCAACGAGCGGACGTAGCCGGACCAGCCGACCGCCACCACCGCCGTGCCCAGGGCGAATTCCAGCACGAGGTCCCAGCCGATGATCCAGGCGATCAGTTCACCGAGCGAGGCGTACGCGAACGTGTACGCGGACCCCGCGACCGGGACGGTGGAGGCGAACTCGGCGTAACAGAGTGCGGCAAGGGCGCAGACGATACCCGCGGCCACGAACGCGAGAGCGGTGGCGGGCCCCGCCGTCTCCTTCGCCACCTTGCCCGTGAGGACGAAGATGCCGGTGCCGATGATGACACCCACCCCGAAGACGGTGAGGTCCAGGGCGGAGAGGGACTTCTTGAGCGCGTGCTCCGGCTCCTCGGTGTCGCGGATGGACTGCTCGACCGTCTTGGTCCGGAACAGTCCGTCGCTCCTGGGGGGTGTGTCCTGCTGCGCAGTCACCGGCGTACCTCCACGCACTCGTCGTGGACGCCATGATTGGGACAGCACCCGCGGCAACGGGCCCGTCGCCGGACGATTTCACGCGAATGGGCCGGTCGGACCACCCGTACAGGGTCGTCCGACCGGCCCATCGGCCGTATCGCTTTCGCTCGCACTCACCCGTCCGCGCACGGGTCGGTGCTCGTACGGGTCAGTCCCGGGCGGGCTCGATCACGGACGGCGTGTCGGCATCGCTCTCGAAGCGGCCGTCCAGTTTGGCCACCAGCCCCGTGACCTGTCGTGCGATGTCCGGCGCCGTCAGCCCGATCTCGGCCATGACCTCCTTGCGGGAGGCGTGGTCGAGGAAGCGCGGCGGGATGCCGAAGTCGCGCAGCGGTACGTCGACGCCGGCGTCGCGCAGCGACTGGGCGACGGCGGAGCCGACACCACCGGCCCGGCTGTTGTCCTCGACGGTGACGACGACCCGGTGCCGCTCGGCGAGCGGGGCCATGGCCTCGTCGACCGGCTTGACCCAGCGCGGGTCGACGACCGTGGTCGTGATGCCCTGGGCGTCGAGCAGATCGGCGATCTCCAGGCACATCGGGGCGAGCGCACCGACGGAGACCAGGAGGACGTCCGGGCGGGCCGTGTCGGGCCTGCGGAGCACGTCCATGCCACCGACCTTGCCGACGGCCTTGACCGACGGGCCGACCGCACCCTTGGAGAAGCGGACGACGGTCGGGGCGTCGTCGACCTCGACGGCCTCGCGCAGCTGGGCGCGGACCTGGTCGGCGTCGCGCGGGGCGGCGATCCGCAGGTCCGGCACGCACTGCAGGATCGACATGTCCCACATGCCGTTGTGCGAGGCGCCGTCGGTGCCGGTGATCCCCGCCCGGTCCAGGACGAACGTGACGCCGCACTTGTGCAGGGCGACGTCCATCAGGACCTGGTCGAAGGCCCGGTTGAGGAACGTGGCGTACACCGCGAAGACCGGGTGCAGTCCACCGGTGGCGAGGCCGGCCGCCGAGACCGCGCCGTGCTGCTCGGCGATGCCGACGTCGTAGATCCGGTCAGGGAATTCCTTCTCGAACGCGGTGAGGCCGACCGGCTGGAGCATGGCCGCGGTGATCGCGACGATGTCCTTGCGCTCCTTGCCGAGCTTGACCATCTCCTCGCCGAAGACGGAGGTCCAGTCGAGGCCGGAGGTGGCGACGGGCAGGCCGGTGTCGGGGTGGATCTTGCCGACGGCGTGGAAGCGGTCGGCCTCGTCGAGGAGCGCGGGGGTGTAGCCGCGGCCCTTCTCGGTCAGGCAGTGCACGATGACCGGCCCGCCGAAGCGCTTGGCCCGCTGCAGCGCGGACTCCAGGGCCTCGATGTCGTGGCCGTCGATCGGGCCGACGTACTTCAGGCCGAGGTCCTCGAACATGCCCTGCGGGGCGATGAAGTCCTTCAGCCCCTTCTTGGCGCCGTGCAGCGTCTCGTAGAGCGGCTTGCCGACAACGGGGGTGCGCTCCAGGATGTCCTTGCCGCGGGCCAGGAAGCGCTCGTAGCCGTCGGTGGTGCGCAGGGTGGCGAGGTGGTTGGCCAGGCCGCCGATGGTCGGGGCGTAGGAGCGCTCGTTGTCGTTGACGACGATGACGAGCGGGCGGTCCTTGGCGGCGGCGATGTTGTTCAGCGCCTCCCAGGCCATTCCGCCGGTGAGTGCGCCGTCACCGATGACCGCGACGACATGGTCGTCCTTCTTCAGTACCTCGTTGGCCTTCGCGAGGCCGTCGGCCCAGCCGAGGACGGTCGAGGCGTGCGAGTTCTCGATGATGTCGTGGTCGGACTCGGCGCGTGAGGGGTAGCCGGACAGGCCGCCCTTGCTCTTGAGCTTCGAGAAGTCCTGGCGACCGGTGAGGAGCTTGTGCACGTAGCTCTGGTGACCGGTGTCGAAGAGCACCCTGTCCTTCGGCGAATCGAAGACCCGGTGCAGGGCGATGGTCAGCTCGACGACACCCAGGTTGGGGCCGAGGTGGCCGCCGGTCTTGGAGACTGCGTCGACGAGGTAGGTCCGGATCTCCTCGGCGAGCTGGTCCAGCTGCTCGAGACTGAGCCGGTCCAGGTCGCGCGGTCCCCCGATGCGGGTCAGCAGGGCCACCCGTGCCTCCTTGCGTTTGAGCTGGTCGAGCATGCCGATCCGCTGAGTCTAATGTTCCGTCCGGCGCCGAGGTCATCGGGCGGTGCTTTCCGGTGCGAATCGGTGTGTGCGTACGGACGAACACGCAGGTGCCCGGCACCACGAAGGGTGCCGGGCACAGGCGCGGGTACCGCGGTCAGGCGCGGCCCGCCGTCTTCTGGGTCTTGCGGGTGATGGCGTCGATGACGACCGTGGCGAGCAGCACGCCACCGGTGATCATGTACTGGATCGGCGAGGCGATGCCCTGGAGGGCGAGGCCGTACTGGATCGAGATGATGACCAGCACACCGAGCAGTGCGTTCCAGGTGCGGCCACGGCCACCGAAGAGGCTTGTGCCACCGATGACGGCCGCCGCGATGGCGTTCATCAGGAGCTCACCGCTGCCCGCGCCCTGGTTGGCGGAGGTGATCTTGGAGGCGATGAAGAGGCCGCCGATCGCGGCGAAGGTGCCGGAGATCGCGTAGACCGACGTCCGGATCATCACCACGTTGATACCGGCACGGCGGGACGCCTCGACGCTGCCGCCGAGCGCGAAGATCTTGCGGCCGTACGAAGTGCGGCGCAGCACGAAGTCGGTCGCCACCAGCATGATCAGGAAGATCACCACGGCGAGCGGCACGCCCTTGTACTGGTTGAACATGATCGCGACGGCGAAGGCCACCACGGCCAGCCCGGCCGTGCGCACGATGATCTCGCTGAGCGGGCGCGACGGGACACCCACCGCCTCACGGCGACGGCTGTCGAAGAAGGCCGACAGGAAGTACGCCGCCACGGCGACCACGGCTAGGCCGTAGCCGGCCGCGACATCGCTGAAGTAGTAGCTGGTCAGCTTGGCGACCAGACCCTCGGAGTCGAGGTTGATGGTGCCGTTGGAGCCGAGGATCTGGAGCATGAAGCCGTTCCAGAACAGCAGACCGGCCAGGGTGACGGCGAAGGCGGGGACGCCGATCTTGGCAAAGATGTAGCCGTGGATCGCGCCGGCCACGGCGCCGGTGACGATCGCCAGGATCAGGGCCAGCCACTCGGACATGCCGTGGGTGACATTGAGGACGGCGAAGGTGGCGCCCGCGACACCGCTGACCGAGCCGACCGAGAGGTCGATCTCGCCGAGCAGCAGGACGAAGACGATACCGACCGCGATCATGCCGGTGCCGACCATGGCGACCGAGATGTCCGAGAGGTTGCCCGCGGTGAGGAAGTTCGAGTTGAGGCTCTGGAAGATCGCCCAGATGATGATCAGGCCGAGGACGACGGGGATCGAGCCCAGGTCGCCGGCCTTCATCTTGCGCTTGAACTCGCCGAGGTAACCGGCGATGCCCTGCTCACGGACGAGCAGCCGGGGGTCGACGGCGGTGACGGAGCCTGCCGCCGCAGCGGGGTTCTCGGCGGGCGCGTCGGCCGTCTTCGCCAGTATCGGCTTGGAGGTGTTGTCGGTGCTCACTTCTGGGCCTCCCCGTTGCGCGCCGCGCGGCGGGTCACGGCATTGTCCGTGGCGCCCGTGATCGCGGAGATGATCTCTTCCTGCGAGGTGGTCGCGACGTCGAAGACGCCGTTGTTGCGGCCCAGCCGGAGCACGGCGACCTTGTCGGCGACCGCCTTGACGTCCGCCATGTTGTGGCTGATGAGGATCACCGCGTGGCCGCGCTCGCGCAGCCGCTCGACGAGGTCGAGGACCTGGGCGGTCTGCTCGACACCGAGGGCCGCGGTCGGCTCGTCGAGGATGACGAGCTTGGGCTCACCGAGCATCGAACGGGCGATGGCCACGGTCTGGCGCTGACCGCCGGAGAGCGAGGCGATCGGGATACGGACGCTGGGGATACGGATCGACAGCGTGCTGAGGAGCTCGCGGGAGCGGCGCTCCATCTCGACCTCGTTGAGGACTCCGAACTTACGGAGCTCCCGGCCGAGGTAGAGGTTGCCGACGACATCGATGTTGTCGCAGAGCGCGAGGTCCTGATAAACGGTCGCGATGCCCAGGTTCTGGGCGTCGTGCGGCCGGTTGATCTGGACGCCCTTGCCCTCCCACTCGATGACTCCGTCATCGATGGGGTGGACCCCGGCGATCGTCTTGACCAGCGTTGACTTACCGGCACCGTTGTCGCCCACCAGGGCGACCACCTCGCCGGCGTGGACCTCGAGCTCTACATCGGTGAGCGCCTGAACGGCACCGAATCGCTTGGAGACCCCTCGCAACGCCAACACGGGCGTAGCGGACACGTGAACCATCTCCTTCGCCGCCTGACCGGCGGGGATGCCGCGCCGGGGGAGGGCGCGGTGGTCGAGCAGAAGAGAACAGAAGTGCGGAAGCGTTCCGCCCGGCGCCCCGCCCGATAGCGGGACGGTTGATGTGCGGGGCGCCGGACAGGCTTCCACGGGGTGCAAGCCACTGAGATTTTTCAGCGGGCTTGCTGCCGGTGCGCGGTCGACTCGCCTTGCGAACAAGGCGAGTGCCCGACCGCGCTCGCGGCGGGGGCGCGGCCTACTTCAGGCCGAGCTTGTCGCAGGCGGCCTTGTAGTTGGCCGTGCAGATCTCGTCCAGCGTGTAGACGCCGTCCTTGAGGACGGTGTCCTTGATGTTGTCCTTGGTCAGCGAGACGACCGGGACCAGGAACGTGGGAACGCCCTTGTTGGTCGGGCTGTCGACCGTGGAGGTGGCGATCGAGTCGAGCTTCTTGCCCTGGGCCAGCGCCACTGCCATCGAGGCGGCGGCCTCGCCCTCGGGGCCGTACGGCTTGTAGACGCTCATGAACTGCTCACCGGCGACGATGCGCTGCACACCGGCCAGCTCGGCGTCCTGACCGGTCACCGGCGGGAGCTTGGCGAGACCGGCGGCCTTGAGGGCGGTGATGATGCCGCCCGCCATGCCGTCGTTGGCGGAGTAGACGCCGTCGATCTTGCCCTTGCCGAGGGCCGAGATCGCCGCCTCCATGTTGGCGTTGGCGTTCTCCGGCTTCCACTCCTTGGTGTCGTACTCCTTGCCGACCTTGACCTTGCCGTCGAGCTCCGCCTTGGCGCCCTTCTTGAAGAGAGCGGCGTTCGGGTCGGTGATCGCGCCGTTCATCATCACGATCGTGCCGCCGTTGGCCTTGGAGCCCATGGCCTCCAGCAGGGCCTTGCCCTGGACGTGGCCGACCTCTTCGTTGTCGAAGGAGGTGTAGGCGTCGATCGGGCCCTCGGCGAGGCGGTCGAAGGCGACGACGGGGATGCCCGCGTCCTTGGCCTTCTTCACGGCGCCGGCTATGGCCTTGGAGTCCACCGAGTCGATGATCAGCGCATCGACCTTGTTGGTGATCATGGTGTCGACCTGCTGGGTCTGCACCGTGGCGTCCTGCTTGGCGTTGGCGTAGATGACCTTCGCCTTGCCGCCGGTGAGCTCGCCGATCTTCTTCTCGATGATCGGCCGGTCGAACTTCTCGTACCGGGCCGTCTGGTTCTCGGGAAGGAGCAGACCGATCTTGAGATCGTTGCCCTTCTTCGCGGAGTCGGTGTCCGTGGCCTTGTCGCCGGACTCCTTGGCGCTGCCGCAAGCGGCGAGCGAGACAGCCATCGCGGTGGCGGCAACGGCAACGGCGGCACGACGCATACGCGTGTTCATTCTCGAACCTCCCTGACGAGGCCGCGACGTTGCGGCCGAGGTGGCTGGAAGTCAACTCGGCCGCAGCCCCGACGTCAAGGAGTAAATTCTTAACGAGATGACAACGGTGCCATTCGTTATCTAAGTGAAGGCAGGAGTCGCCGTCGTCAGAGTGCTCTCCAACAGGGTCGAATCGCCCATCTCGCTCAGTACGAGAGCCAGCGCACCGAGCACCTCCGCCCGTGCGCCGAGCGCCCCGGGAAGGACCGAGAGCTTCCTGGCGGCACTGGGAATGGCGTAGCGCGACACCGAGTCGCGGATCGGCGCGAGCACCAGTTCGCCCGCCTCGGCGAGGGAGCCGCCGAGGACCACCCGGCTGGGGTTGAGCAGGTTGCACAGGTTGGCGACGCCGCTGCCGATGTGCCGCCCGACGTCCCCGATCACCCGGCGGCAGCCCGGATCGCCCTCCCGGGCCAGCTGGACCACCCGCTCCATCGTGAGATCGGGCCCGTGGCTGGGCTGGAGCAGGGGCAGGACGTACCGCGCGGCCGTGAAGGTCTCCAGGCACCCCCGGTTGCCGCAGCGGCACACAGGGCCCGATTCGTCGAGCGTGATGTGACCGATCTCGCCGGCCGTGCCGCCGGGTCCGCGGTAGATGTGCCCGTCGATCACCAGCCCGGCGCCGACACCGCTCGCGACCTTGATGTACGCGAGGTCCTTGACCCCGCGGCCGCCGCCCCAGACCAGCTCGCCCAGCGCCCCGAGGTTGGCGTCGTTGTCGACGTACACCGGCACACCCAGCCGCGCGGCCAGCTCCTCGCTGGGATTGATGCCCGTCCAGCCCGGCAGGATCGACGTGGAGCCCAGCGTGCCGGACTCCACATCGATCGGACCGGGAACGCCGAGGCCGACGCCGATCACCTTGTCCGGGCTGATCCCGGTCGATTCGATCAGCCGCTTGACCAGCTGTTCCGCCCGTCCGAAGCCCTGCGCCGACGAGGCGTCGACGTCCAGTGGCTCGGACTCCTCGGCGAGCACCTGGTGGGCGAGGTTGCCGACCGCCACCCGCAGGTGCGTATGCCCGAAATCGACGCCGATCACGATGCCGGCGTCGCCGCTGAGAGAGACGCTGCGGGCCCGGCGGCCGCCCGCGGACGTGGGGGTCACCTCGACGGTGCCGCCGTCCTTGAGCTCGCGGACGATGTTGGAGACGGTGGCCGCGGAGAGGCCTGTACTCCTGGCGATCTCCGCCTGGGTGAGCGAACCCGCCATACGCACGGCGCGCACAACCCGCTCAAGGTTGGCGCGATGCAGAGATGTCTGCGACCCGGGAGTCTCCATCGACTCTCTCACTCCTAGCGGTTTCTCTAACATGTGAACTCTAAGCTGAGCGTTTTGGGGCACCACCCGTCAAGACCTTGAGCAGCGGAAGCCTCGGATGAGCGGGCCGCCGGACCCTCCTCACCAGGGAAAACATGGGGCGGGCGTGAAAAAAACAGACGAACCGCCCGCCGGCGTTCGGCCGGCGGGCGGTTCATCTGTGTGCAAGAGGTGCGGCATGTCCGGACATATGTCCAGCGGCCCCGGCCCGGATGGATGTGGCCGATCCCTCCCCTGGACACGCCGACGGCCTGCACAACCCCCACGGGGTCACGCAGGCCGTCGTCACACAGGCCCCCGGATCGGCCGACGGCGTCCGGATGGCGAAGGCCGCCGTCAGGCGGTACGCGGCTACTTCATCGTGCCTGCGGTGAGGCCCGCCTGGATCTGGCGCTGGAAGGAGAGGTAGACGACCAGCATCGGAAGCATGGCGATGGCCACACCGGCGAAGAGCACCGGCAGGTCCGTCGCGTATCCCTGCTGCTGCTGCAGCTGGATCAGGCCCTGGGTCAGCACGTACTTCTCCTTCTCCCCCGAGCTCTGCGGCTGCATCAGGACCGAGGGCAGGATGTACTGGTTCCACTGGCCCAGCACGTTGAAGATGCCGATGCTCAGCAGGCCGGGCTTGGCCATCGGCATCATCACCTGGAAGAAGACCCGGGTGTGCGAGGCCCCGTCGATGACCGCCGCTTCGTGGATCGCCGTGGGCAGCGTCCGGAAGAAGGAGTGCATGAAGAAGACGGTGAACGGCAGGGAGTAGGCGACGTACACCAGGATCAGGCCCTGGTAGGTGTTCAGCAGGCTGAACCGCTGCAGCGTGAAGAACAGCGGGACGAGCGCCAGGAACACGGGGAACATCGCACCACTGACGAAGAAGTAGTAGATGATCCGATTGCCCGGGAACTCGTACCGTGCCAGGACATACGCCGCCATCGCCCCGAAGAGCATCGTCAGCGGCACCGAGAACACCAGCACGATCAGGGTGTTGGCGAAGTAGTCGCCGATGCCCTTGTCCCAGGCACGCCCGAAGACGTCGAAGGACCAGTTCGTCGGCCAGCTCAGCGCCGAGCCACCGATCTGCGCGTCCGTCTTGAACGCACTGAGCAGCAGCCACAACAGCGGCAGGACGATCAGGACGGCCCACAGTACGAGAAAGCCGTGCGAGAAGACATTGAGGGTCATGCCCTCGGTCCGGCGGTCACCGGGCCCCGGTGCCTTCTTCGCAGTCCTCTGCCCGGGAATGCTGTCGTCGACAGCGACCGACGGTTCCTTGATGGGTGTACTCATTGCTTGACTCCCGCTCAGAACTCGATGCGCTCACGGCGGGTGGCACGCAGCGTGATGACGGAAATGATCATGGTCAGGATGAGCATCACGACGCCCATCGCGCAGGCGTAGCCGCTCTTGCCGAAGTACAGGAAGTTCCGCATCAGCACCGTCGCCATCACTTCACCGTGATGGTCGGGGCCGCCACCGAAGCCCGTACCCGGCGTCATGGTCGACGCCAGGACGAACATGTCCATCGCCACGATGCCGAGATAGACCCACGCGGTCTGTACGGAGTCCCAGAGCAGCGGAAGCGTCACCCGGAAGAAGGTCTGGGCGCGGCCGGCCCCGTCCAGCAGGGCGGCCTCGTAGATCTCCTTCGGGATGGACTGCATCGCCGCGGAGAAGAGCACCAGATAGAAGCCGACCCCGTGCCACACGATGATGACCATCAGGCACCAGAGCACGAGCTTGGGGTCGTTCATCCACTCGATGGGGCTGTCCGCGTCGACCAGCCCGAGCTTCATGAGGAGCCCGTTGAGCAGGCCTCCCTGGTCACTTCGGTACACCGCCTGGAACAGCACCGCGAGGATCGCGAGCGACAGCACCTGGGGGAAGAAGTAGATGATCTTGTAGAAGCTCGAACCCCTGACGCCGTGCACACCACCGGAACCGCCCCGGCCGCCCGCGTTCACCATGAAGGCGAAGAACAGGGCGATCAGGATGGTGAAGACCGGGATGAACACCAGGAGCAGGATGTTGTGCCAGAGGGCCGTACGGAAGACATCGTCGTGGAACAACGCGGTGTAGTTGTCCAGGCCGACGAAGTCGAAAACCGGTGACTGTCCGGACCAGTTGGTGAACGAGTACCCGAAGGTCTGGATGTACGGCCAGATCACGAAGATCAGATACAACGCCAGCGGTGCGAGAAGAAATCCCGCGATGAATCTGTACTGCCCTTTTCGCATGACATCCTGCCCCTGGTTTTACGGCGAGCGCCGAGATCAGTCGCGGTGGTTCTGCTTGCTGGCCGGGTCCTTGGCAGCCTTGTCCACGGCGGCCTGCGCACGCTTCAGCCACTCGGCCGGCTGGATGCGCTTGGACATCAGCTCGTTCGACGCGTTCTGGATGGCGACGTCCATCTCGCTGTACCAGCTCGGGTAGAGGTAGTTGAAGGAGTTGGCATCGCCCGCCGCCTTCACCGCCTCGACCGTGGACTGGGTGCCCGGACGCAGCTGGACGCTCGGGTCGACACCGTCCTTCAGGATCGTCAGCGAGTTCGCCTCCTTGGCGAAGCTCGTCGACCACTCCTTGGAGAGCATCATCCGCATGAACTCCTGCGCCTCGGGCAGGTTCTTGGCCTTGGAGGGGATGATGAACGGCTCACCGGAGCCGGCCCGGATCGCCTCGAAGGGAAGCTTGCTGCCCGGCAGCAGCGGAATCGGCAGGAACTTCATGTCGAAGTCCGCCGGCGTCTGCTTGAGCTGCTCGTTCTCCAGCCAGGAACCGGAGGGGATGAACACGGCCTTGTACTGGTTCCAACGGGTCTGCGACTCGGTGTGGGTCAGACCGTTGGTACCCGGCATCAGCAGGCCCTTCTCGACGATCTCGTAGACCGCCTCGATGGACGCCTTGGCCGCGTCGCTGCCGACGAACGCCTTCGGGTCGAGGTTGTCGATCGCCTTCATGGCCTCGAGACCGCCGGTCTTGGCGATGAGGTCCATGATCAGGATGTTGATGTAGTACGGGAACTTGCCCTGGTGAGCCAGACCGCCGATGCCATCGGCCTTGGCCTTCTTGCAGATCGAGAGGAAGTCGTCCCACGTCTTCGGCTCGGCCCAGCCCTTGTCCTTGAAGAGCTTGCCGGAGTACCACAGACCCCAGACCGTGTAGACATAGTTGAGGGCGACGACCTTGCCACCCTGCAGGCCCTGCTCGACGGTGCCGGCGATCAGGGTGTCGCGGACCTTCTTGGACGGGTCGTCGACCGACGGGGCATCGAGCACCGGGGCGAGATCGAAGAGCTGGCCGCCCTTGAAGAGGACGTCGAGCTTGATCTGCTGGGCGCCCGAGTCGTCGATGACGTCCGGCGGGTTGCCGCCGTTGAAGCGCGGCTGCAGCTTGCCGGTGATCTCCTGGGTGCCCAGGTGCGTGGTCTTGGTTCCCCACTTCTTGTCGAACAGCGCTTCCCAGGCCTTAGCGTAGTCGTCGCCGTAGCCGCCCTTGAAGACGACGACCTCAAGGTTTCCGCCCTTGTTGACGCCGAAGGGGTTGTCCTTGGTGACCGAGCCCTTCTTCTCTTCCTTCGCATTGTCCTCGCCGCCGCCGGACGCACAGGCGGAGAGGAAGCTCATCGTCGGAACGGCGATCAGGCCGAGCGCTGCGGAGCGCTTGATCAGATCGCGGCGACCGAGGCCGCCGTTGTCGCTCTGCGCAGAGGTGGATCCCATGCTCAAGTCCTCGCCTTCTCCAGGACTCAGGCGGTGTACCGGTCACCCGTCGATATCGCCTCAGGCGAAGGGCCCCGCCACCGCGGTCAGTTGCGCTTGGTCATGCAGATGTACCGAATTGCCTGGTGCAGTGGGGGTATCGGGAGACCGTACAGCGAGGCCATCGATTTGTGGCCCGCAGCCGTTCCCCCACCCCCGCGTCCGCGCCCGTGTGAAGCGGCTGTGCAGATGCCCACAGGTATAGTCCACTTGTCGCCAACTGATCAAGATCGAATACAGGTTTGATCGGCAGTCTTTCCCGAGTTGAGACCTCGCGGATACATGGGCCTCGCGCGACCTCCTCCAGGTGTAACAGTTTCCGCAATCCGGTCGATTCGCCCGGCTATTCCCAGCCAACACCCTTGACACATCGCGCCACTTGCCTCCCTACTGGATCCTGCACATCGCCCTGACAACGTTGTCCAGTGCGCTTCCTCGGGAGGAATGGCTCGGCATGCAGCCCCGACATGGTTCTCGTAAGAGACAAAACCGTACGGCCGCACTCATCGCGGCTTCACTGGTCCTGGTGGTGACCGCCCCCACCACGGCCGCCGCGCAGTCGGCAAGGTCTGCCGGAAAGGGTGAAAAGCCCACGGGCGACCAGACATTCAGCTCATCGTTCGAAGCGAACGAAAAGCAGCCGGACTGGCGCAACACCGTTGAAGAGGGACCGGACGGGAAGAACCGGGCATCGGGTATCGACGGCGGCTTCTCCGCCGGAATACCGGGCAACGTCACGGACAAGGTCACGGATCTTCGCGCCAGCAGCGAGAACACCGGCGGCGGCGAGGTGAAGGAGAACCTGATCGACGGGGAGTCCTCCTCGAAGTGGCTGACCTTCGAGTCCACCGGCTGGATCGAGTTCGACCTCGACGAACCGGTCAAGGTCGTGACATACGCGCTCACTTCGGCCAATGACCACGACGAGCGCGATCCGAAGGACTGGACCCTCAAGGGCTCCACCGACGGCAAGACCTGGACCGACCTCGACTCCCGGACCGACCAGTCCTTCTCCGAGCGCTTCCAGACGAAGTCGTACGACTTCTCGAGCGACACGGCCTACCAGCATTTCCGCCTGGACATCACGAAGAACAAGGGCGGCTCGGGCATCACCCAGCTCGCCGACGTCCAGTTCTCCGACGGCGACACCAGCACCCCCGCCCCCGAGGAGATGCGCAGCCAGATCGACCGCGGCCCGTCCGGCTCGCCCACCGCCAAGGCCGGCGCGGGCTTCACCGGAAAGAAGGCCCTGCGGTACGCGGGCACGCACAAGCCGGACGGCCACGCGTACTCGTACAACAAGATCTTCGACGTCGACACGGCCGTCACCCGGGACACCGAACTCTCCTACCTGGTCTACCCCCAGATGGGCGAGACGGACCTCTCGTACCCCGCCACCCATGTGTCGGTCGATCTCGCCTTCACCGACGGCACGTATCTGAGCGACCTGGGTGCCACCGACAGCCACGGCGGTCTGCTGACCCCGCAGGGCCAGGCCGACGCCAAGCGGCTGTACGTCAACCAGTGGAACAAGGTCGCCTCGCGCATCGGCACGGTCGCGGCGGGCAAGACCGTCGACCGGATCCTGGTGGCGTACGACTCCCCCAAGGGCCCGGCGAAGTTCCAGGGCTGGATCGACGACATCAAGCTCGCCCCGAAGGCCCCGGAGAAGCGGCGCGCTCACCTGTCCGACTACGCGTCGACGGTCCGCGGCACCAACTCCAGCGGCGGCTTCTCGCGCGGCAACAACTTCCCCGCCACCGCGGTCCCGAACGGCTTCAACTTCTGGACGCCGGTCACCAACGCCGGCTCGACGAGCTGGCTGTACGACTACCAGCGTGCCAACAACGACGACAACCTGCCCACGCTCCAGGCCTTCAGCGCGAGCCATGAGCCGAGCCCGTGGATGGGCGACCGGCAGACGTTCCAGCTGATGCCGTCGGTGGCCAAGGACGAGCCGGACGCCTCCCGCACGGCGCGCGCGCTGCCGTTCAAGCACGAGAACGAGACGGCGAAGCCGCACTACTACGGTGTGACGTTCGAGAACGGCCTCAAGGCCGAGATGACGCCGACCGACCACGCGGCGCGGATGCGGTTCACCTACCCCGGTGACGACGCGTCCGTCGTCTTCGACAACATCTCCAACGACGGCGGGCTCACCCTCGACCCGGGGACCAGCTCCTTCACCGGCTTCTCCGACGTGAAGAGCGGCCTCTCCACCGGCGCCACCCGGCTCTTCGTCTACGGCGTCTTCGACGCACCGGTCACCGCGAGCGGCAAGCTCAAGGGCGGCGCCGGTGACGACGTGACGGGCTACCTCCGCTTCGACGCCGGCAAGGACCGTACGGTCAACCTCCGCCTGGCCACCTCGCTGATCAGCATCGACCAGGCGAAGCAGAACCTCGCCGCGGAGATCCCCGCGTCCCGCTCCTTCGGCCGCGTCGAGGACCAGGCGCAGCACGCCTGGGACGACATCCTGGGCAAGGTGGAGGTCGAGGGCGCCGACGCCGACCAGCTGACGAGTCTCTACTCCAGCCTGTACCGCCTGTACCTCTACCCGAACTCGGGCTTCGAGAAGGTCGGCGGCAAGGACCAGTACGCCAGCCCGTTCTCGCCGCAGATCGGCTCCGACACCCCCACCCACACGGGGGCGAAGATCGTCGACGGCAAGGTGTACGTCAACAACGGCTTCTGGGACACGTACCGGACGACGTGGCCCGCGTACTCGTTCCTCACTCCGAAGAAGGCCGGCGAGATGGTCGACGGCTTCGTCCAGCAGTACAAGGACGGCGGCTGGATCTCCCGCTGGTCCTCCCCCGGCTACGCCGACCTGATGACCGGCACCTCGTCGGACGTCGCGTTCGCGGACGCCTACGTCAAGGGCGTGAAGTTCGACGGCGAGGCGGCCTACGAGGCGGCGCTGAAGAACGCCACGGTGGTTCCGCCGTCGTCGGGTGTCGGCCGGAAGGGCATGGAGACGTCGCCGTTCGCGGGTTACGCAAACACGTCGACGCATGAGGGTCTGTCCTGGTCGCTGGAGGGCTACCTCAACGACTACGGCCTGGCGCAGATGGGCCAGGCGCTCTACAAGAAGACGAAGAAGGAGCGGTACAAGGAGGAGTCGGAGTACTTCCTGAACCGGGCCCGCAACTATGTCGAGCTGTTCGACTCCAAGGCGGGCTTCTTCCAGGGCAAGGACGCCAAGGGTGACTGGCGGGTCGCCTCCGACAAGTACGACCCGCGCATCTGGGGCTACGACTACACGGAGACGAACGGCTGGGGCTACGCGTTCACGGCCCCGCAGGACAGCCGCGGCCTGGCGAACCTGTACGGCGGCCGCGACGGCCTGGCCAAGAAGCTCGACACGTACTTCTCCACCCCCGAGACGGCGGGCCCGGAATTCGTCGGCTCGTACGGCGGTGTCATCCACGAGATGACGGAGGCGCGTGACGTCCGGATGGGCATGTACGGCCACAGCAACCAGGTCGCGCACCACGTCACCTACATGTACGACGCGGCGTCGCAGCCCTGGAAGACCCAGGAGAAGGTCCGCGAGGTCCTCAGCCGCCTCTACACCGGCAGCGAGATCGGCCAGGGCTACCACGGTGACGAGGACAACGGCGAGCAGTCGGCCTGGTACCTCTTCTCCTCGCTCGGCTTCTATCCGCTGGTGATGGGCAGTGGCGAGTACGCGATCGGCTCGCCGCTCTTCACGAAGACGACCGTCCACCTGGAGAACGGCCACGACCTGGTGGTCGAGGCTCCGAAGAACAGCGCGAAGAACATCTATGTGCAGGGCCTGAAGGTCAACGGCAAGAAGTGGACGTCCACGTCGCTGCCGCACGACCTGCTCGCCAAGGGCGGCGTCCTCGAGTTCGACATGGGCGCCAAGCCGTCGGCGTGGGGTACGGGCAAGGACGCGGCCCCGACGTCGATCACCAAGGACGACCAGGTGCCGTCGCCGAAGAAGGACGTGCTGAAGGGCGAGGGCGCCCTGTTCGACAACACGTCGGCCACGACGGCGACCGTGAACGGCCCGGTGGAGCTGCCGGTGCCCGCATCGACGAAGGCGGTCCAGTACACGCTGACGTCGGGCGCGGCGGCGAAGGCCCCGAAGGGCTGGGTGCTGCAGGGCTCGTCGGACGGCACGACGTGGAAGGACCTGGACAAGCGGTCGGCGCAGTCGTTCGCGTGGGACAAGCAGACGCGGGTGTTCTCGGTGAGCACGACGGGAACGTACGCGCACTACCGCCTGGTGCCGGAAGGTGAGGGAACGCTGGCGGAGGTGGAGCTGATCTCCTGACCTCCGCACACCTGTGAACGGCCGGTACCTCGGGTGAGGTACCGGCCGTTCGTTCATCCCACGGTGCAGTCGAACTGTGTGGCCGGATCCGGCTCCCCGCCCGAGGAGACGTATCCGAAGGTGGCGGATTCACCGGGATCGAGGGGTTGTGAGCTGCTGTCGGTTTGCTGCATTGAAGTGAGTTGTAGCGCGCGGGAGTGAGTCCTGTGGGTGGGTTTGTGGGGGTGGGAACGGGGGTTCTGGGGCCGAATGGGTGACCTTGGCGGTTGTTGCTCGTTGGCTGGGTGGCGGGGGTGCGGCCTGGGTGGGGGTGATGTGGTGGGTGGTGTGCGGGCGTTGGCCGTGTCCTTCGTGGCGCCTGGGCCTTGCGGGGTGGCGGTCCGGGATCGTCTCAAGCACCTGACCGCCCAGGACGAGGGGGTGCTGCGTGCGGTCGGTGCGCATCAAGGTGCGCTGGCATCCGGTGATCTCAAGGCCCGCTGTGCGGATGGTCTCGAGCACGGTGCAAAGACCTGGGCAGAACGTAAGCGGGACCTTACGAAGGAGTCGTCGTCGCGGATCGCGGGTGCGATCACCAAGGCCACACACGATCAGTGGGCGCTGGCGCGCCGTTGCCAGGCGGCGCACATCCAGAACCTGGCGGCCGGGATCAAGACGCTGCGGCACCGGCTGTCCCTCCCGATCGGGGAGAAGGGCACCAAGCGTGCGGCGGGTGGTTACCGGTCGGAGGGCGAGTGGTTCCGCAAGTCCCGCCGGCTCGCGGCACTGGAAGATCGGCATGCTGCTGCTGTTGCCGACTGGCAGGCCGGACGGGTGCGGGTGGTACGGGGTGGCAAGCGTCTGCTGAACACCCGCCACCACCTCGCCGAGGCCCGTCTCACCGAAGACGAGTGGCGACAACGGTGGGAGGCGGAACGCTGGTTCATCGCTGCCGATGGCGAGTCGGGCAAACGGTTCGGGAACGAGACGATCCGCGTCACCCCGGACGGAGAAATGTCCATCAAACTGCCTGCCCCGCTCGCGCACCTGGCCAACACCCGGCACGGCCGGTACATCCTCACCGCCCGCATCGGGTTCGCGCACCGGGGTGCGGAGTGGGCCGACCGCATCGCCGCCAACCGGGCCGTGGCCTACCGCATCCACCTCGATGTGGAGCGCGGACGCTGGTATCTCACCGCGTCCTGGCAGCGCCCGGTCGTGAAGACCATCCCGTTGGAGACCGCCCGCGCCCGGGGCATGATCGGCGTCGACACCAACGCCGACCACTTCGCCGCCTACCGGCTCGACCGGCACGGCAACCCGGTCGGTGACCCGCACCGCTTCGGCTACGACCTGTCCGGGACCGCCGGCCACCGCGACGCACAGATCCGCCATGCCCTGACTCGGTTGATCAACTGGGCGGTGCGGGTCGGTGTCGCCGTGATCGGCATCGAAGACCTGGACTTCACGGCTGAGAAGACCCGCGAGAAGCACGGCCGCCGCAAGCGGTTCAGGCAGCTCATCTCCGGCATGCCGACCGCCAAGCTCAAGGCCCGGCTGGTCTCCATGGCCGCCGAACAGGGTCTTGCGATTGTCGCGGTCGACCCCGCCTACACCAGCCTGTGGGGTGCCCAGCACTGGCAAAAACCACTGACCACCCCACACCGCACCATGTCCCGCCACGATGCCGCGGGCATCGCGATCGGGAGACGCGCCCTCGGACACCCGGTCCGGCGTCGGACGGCACCGCCCCCACACGACCGGAGTGATCGTGCGAGGCATCGGACCGCCCAGGCCGAACCAGGCGCCCGGAGGCGTGAGGGAACCCGCCCACCCACCACGGACCGGCCCCCCAAAGGGCCGTCGCCGAGCGGGAAGCGAAAGCGGGAACCCAGCGCATCCAACACCGTTCGGGATGCGCCCAGTACGCAACAGTGGGTCCAAGACTCACTCATGCGCACTGGCTAGGAACGGTCCGTTCCAGTCCGCGTTGTGGACCATCACGTCCTGTCCCTGGGCGGTCATCGCGCCGTTCCAGAGGCTGTCGACGCGTTGGCCGTCCGGCTGCGTCCAGCCGACCATCCAGCCGAGCATCGGCACGTCGCCGGTGTTGGTGACGGTGACCTCCGACTGGTAGCCACCCGTCCAGCTGTTGGTGGTGCGCTGGACCGCGGTGCACAGACCCGGCGGCGGCTCGGTCGGGGTGGTCGGCTCCTTGACCCCCGTCACCTCGCCGTTTCCACCGTCGAAGACGACGTCGGAGCAGGAGTAGAAGGTCTCCTGGCTGTCGGAGCGCCGCCAGACCACATAGACGATGTGGCGGCCCTCCTTGCCCGCCGGAAGGGCGCCGGACCAGGAGTAGTTGGCCTCGACCGTGCCCGGGGTCCCGTTCAGCGGCGGATGGTCGACGGTGAGAAAGGGGGTGTCCTCCATGTCGTCCCAGGTGAGCGTCTTCGTCGGGTCGAAGCCGTCCTTGGTCATGTAGACGTAGAACGAACCGGGGTGTGCGGCCCAGGCGTTGTACGCGAAGTCGACGGTCGCACCCGAGGCCAGGTGGTGAGCGGCCAGTCGTCCCGGGGCTGGTTGAAGCCGGTGAAGTTCGGGTTCCCGCCGCTGCACAGCTCGCCGTCGGGCACGAAACCCCGGGTGCGCCCCGCGCCGTCGGAGCGGAGCACCGAGAACCAGTTGTAGAAGGGGGTCGTCCCGCTCTGCTACGCCGCGGCCGCACAGGCGGGGTTGACCGGTCTGATCTCACCGGTGCCGGTCAGCGCGTCCTGCCAGCACAGGAAGGTGCGGTTGCCCGGCTTCATGGGCGTGCCGTGCGTCTCGGCGCGCTGCCCGGTGGATCACGATGTACGTCCCTTCGCTTCGGGTGTGCGGGTGGACGGACACGGAGGCTTGGGAGCGCTCCCACTTTCACTACGGGAGGCTAGCGCGCTCCCGAATCCCTGTAAACGCCGGGCGCCGCACGGGCATCTCTCACCCCGCCTCGGACGCCCCCGGCGTCACACTCCCGGGATCAGCCGGTCGGCTCCGGCGGCTCCGGTGCGGCCACATGGAAGAGACTCTCGGGGAGCGCCACGTTCAAGGCGGTGATGACGGGATTGCCGTGCTCGGTTCCGAGCCGGGAGACAGCCCCTGTGGCGAGCTGGAACAGGGTGCCGCTCGCAGGATTCAGCCCCAGATAGCGGGCGGTGAGCACGCGCAGGAAGTGGGAGTGCGCCACGAGTGCGATGTCGGCGTCCCCCACCGTTTCGGCGGCTGCCCGGACCTCGGTGAGCACCCGGTCGGCCCGCTGCCCCACCTGGGCCGGTGACTCCCCCGGATGCGCCTCGGGGCCGGGGGTGACACCGTCGGTCCACAGGTTCCAGGTGGGCCGGGTGCGGTGGATCTCGACGGTGGTCACACCCTCGTAGCCGCCGTAGTCCCATTCACGCACGTCGGGGGTGATACGGGGAGAGGTGAGCCCGGCAAGTTCAGCAGTGCGCCGGGCGCGCAGGGCCGGGCTGACCAGAGTGAGCCCGATCTTCCGGTCGGCGAGCAACGGCACAAGGGCGCGGGCCTGACGCTCACCGAGGTCGGTCAGCGGCAGATCGGTATGGCTCGTGTGCCGCCCGGACCGGGACCACTCGGTCTCGCCGTGCCGGATCAGAATCAACTCGCCCATGCGTGCCGTCCGTTCTCTGTGCTCTGCGCGTCCCCCCTCCTCTGCGTAGGTTACGTGTCCACCGAGGGGGGCCGTTGAGCCGTTCCCGGCTGCGTCGGCCCCGTGTCCACCGGTCCGACCGGACGGCTTCCCGGTCCGGGGCGTCCTCCGACCGGCACAGAGGTGGCGGTCGCTCCTACCCGCGGCGTATCTCCACCATGAAACAGCCGAACTCCACCGCGCGGACGTGCACCAGTTCCACGGCCGGGTCGGCGAAGACGCCACGCAGCGTGCTGTCCACCTCGGCGGCCCGTTCCGCGGGGATCTCGATCAGCGTGCCACCGAGGATGCGCCCCTCGGCATTGTACGCACGCAACACCCGGCGCCCGCCGTGCAGTTCGGCCGGGTAGCGTGGACCGGAGGTCTGCCCGCTGCATTCGTCGGCATGGATGAACACAGGGCCGCACTCGTCGTACGGGCCCGGGTCGGCACCGGTCTCGGCCGCCCAGCGGCGCAAGGGCGCGTAGGAGACAAGGACGATCCGCTCGCCGGCCTCGCTGTGTCGCAAACAGCAGCGCAGCGGGGCACCGCCCTGCGGATCGATGACGGACTGCCGAGCGAGACCGGCGTCGTCCCGCTTGCGCAGCTGCTTCAGTACGGCAGCGTCGATGGCGCGCGCCTCATGAGTCGTGTTCATGACCCCAGCGTCGCCAGGCACTCGTCCCTGCGCTGGCGGGAATCAGACGTCGCCCTGAACGGGCGGGGAGCCCGAACAGCGGCGCAGCGGGCGGGCCGGTTACCGTCGACGCCGCAGCTGCCGGTGGCCGGCCCGGTTCAGTGCGGGATGCCGTCGATGAGTTCGCGGGCGCCCTGACGCAGAAGAGCAACCGCGACCGACGTGCCGAGCGTGGCCGGGTCCAGGCGGCCGGCCCACTCGTGCGCGTTGAGGACCACCTTCCCGTCCGGTGTGAAGACCTTCGCCCGCAGCGACAGTTCGCCGCTGCCGTCGGTGCGGGCGTATCCGGCGATGGGGCTGTTGCAGTGGCCCTGCAGCACGTGCAGGAACATGCGCTCCGCAGTGGCCTCGCGGTGGGTGGCGGGGTGGCCGAGGCCGCTGATCGCGTCGATCAGTTCCGTATCGCCCTCACGGCACTGGAGGGCGAGGATCCCGGCCCCGATCGGCGGGCACATCACATCGACCGGCAGGACTTCGGTGATCACGTCCGTGCGGCCGATGCGTTCCAGTCCGGAGACGGCCAGGAGCAGCGCGTCCGCGTCTCCTGCGGCGAGCTTGTCCAGGCGGCGGTTGGCGTTGCCCCGCATAGGTACGCACTGGAGGTGCGGGTGGGAGGCGGCGAGCTGGGCGCTGCGCCGTACGGAGGAGGTGCCGATCCGGGCTCCGTCGGGGAGCTCGTCCAGCGTGAGACCGCCGGGGTGCACGAGTGCGTCGCGGATGTCGTCCCGTTCGAGAAAGGCCGCGAAGGTGGTTCCGGCAGGCAGCGGCCGGTCGGCCGGGACGTCCTTGACGCAGTGCACCGCGAGGTCCGCCAGGCCCGAGAGCAGGGCCTCGTCGACCTCCTTGGTGAACGCCCCCTTCCCCTCGACGTGGGCCAGGTCACCCATCCACTTGTCGCCGGTCGTCCTGACCGCGACGACCTCGGTGGCGGTGCCGGGAAGGAGCGCGGCCAGCTCGGTACGGACGCGCTCCACCTGGGCGAGCGCCATGGGCGAGTCGCGGGACACGATGCGGATGATTTCAGGGGCGGACATGGCGCCCACGATAGACCTTCGGATGCGGGTGTCCGCGCGCACGCCGCGAACCCATGTCACGAGAGGGGCAGGCCAGTTGGGGCCGCTCGGGCACACGTACGAAGCCCTGGCCGGCCGCCGCGGCCCGCGTGAGCAAGGAGAGGGCCGCCACTCCTGCACCGCTCCGCCCTCCCTCGCGTCCCGATTTTGGTCGGACACAAAACAAATCCGTCCGGGATGCCGAACAGGGAAGAGGGCGACTCGCCGATCCACCTCATCCGGGCGCACCAGGAGTCGGTCGATGCCACCATGTTGCCCCTATGTGACTGATGTGTCACGGAGACGGTCTGGCACCAGGAGCCGAGATGCAGTATTAGTACTCTCAGCAAACAAATTGGTCGGTCGGCGGTGCAGCCGTCCGGGCCCTCGTCGACAAGAGGCAGATTCATGTCGGACCGTTTCACCCCCACCTCCGCGGACAAGTTCACCTTCGGTCTCTGGACCGTCGGCTGGCGCGGCAACGACCCCTTCGGTGACGCCACCCGTCCCGCGCTCGACCCGGTCGAGTCCGTCGAGCGTCTGGCGGAGCTCGGTGCGCACGGTGTGACCTTCCACGACGACGACCTGATCCCGTTCGGCTCCTCGGACAGCGAGCGCGCCGCGATCATCACGCGCTTCAAGGACGCCCTGGACCGCACCGGTCTGAAGGTCCCGATGGCCACGACGAACCTGTTCACGCAGCCCGTGTTCAAGGACGGCGGCTTCACCTCCAACGACCGCGAGGTGCGTCGGTACGCGCTGCGCAAGGTCATCCGCAACATCGACCTCGCCGTCGAGCTCGGCGCCGAGACCTACGTGGCGTGGGGCGGCCGTGAGGGTGCCGAGTTCGGTGGCTCCAAGGACGTGCGGGTGGCGCTGGACCGCATGAAGGAGGCCTTCGACCTCCTCGGTGAGTACGTCGTCGAGCAGGGTTACGACCTCCGCTTCGCGATCGAGCCGAAGCCGAACGAGCCCCGCGGCGACATCCTTCTGCCGACCGTCGGTCACGCCCTCGCGTTCATCGAGCGCCTGGAGCGCCCGGAGCTGTACGGCGTGAACCCCGAGGTCGGCCACGAGCAGATGGCCGGGCTGAACTTCCCGCACGGCATCGCGCAGGCGCTGTGGGCGGGCAAGCTCTACCACATCGACCTCAACGGCCAGTCCGGCATCAAGTACGACCAGGACTTCCGCTTCGGCGCCGGCGACCTGCGCCAGGCGTTCTGGCTCGTCGACCTGCTCGAGACGTCCGACTACGCGGGCCCGCGCCACTTCGACTTCAAGCCGGTGCGCACCGACGGCTTCGACGGGGTCTGGGAGTCGGCGAAGAACTGCATGCGCAACTACCTGATCCTCAAGGAGCGCGCCACCGCGTTCCGCGCCGACCCGGCCGTCCAGGAGGCCCTGCGCGCCTCCCGCCTCGACGAGCTCGCCCGGCCCACCGCCGAGGACGGCCTCAAGGGCCTGCTCGCCGACACCACCGCGTTCGAGGAGTTCGACGTGACGGCCGCCGCCGAGCGCTCGATGGCGTTCGAGGCGCTCGACCAGCTCGCCATGGAGCACCTGCTCGGCGTGCGCTGACCGCTCCGGTGTGTCCGGTGACTGCGGTCCGCCGGACACACCCCACCCCGCTCCACCCCGCCCGGGTGCGGACCTGCCAGGTCCGTGCCCGGGCGTTCGCACATGTGCGTGCGACGCAGCCCGTCGGGCCCGTGCGCCCCGATGCACAGCGCGCCCGCGCGCCGGCCCCGGCCTGCGGGGCCGGCGATCACTCCGGGACGTTACGGACGAGTTGTACGGAATCCACACGTCGACCGCCGTCGGGTGAGGGCGCCGACCACTGCCCGACGAGGTCTTCCGGCCCCGCTTCGGCCTGTCCGGATCCGCCAAGGACCGGTGCCTCAGGCGCAGATGCGGCCTTGATCGTATCCAGGGAAACCCATTGACCTGTGAGGGAACCGTGAAAGGATCCTCCGGAAATCCGTGGCGTGTCCCGTTGTCCGGACACACGCCACGACTCGTCTCAGCAGTATGGAGAAACCACGTGGCCAAGACTTCTGGCCGTCGGCACGGACGCACCGCCGTCCGTCTCGCCGCTGCCGCGATAACCGCGGCCCTCGTCGGCACCGGCACCTCCGCGTTCGCTGCCACGCCGGGCGACGCGCCCCTGTTCGGACTGACCGGCCTCAACAGCGCCGGCGCCTCGTACTACTACGCACCCAACGGCACCGGCGGCCTTGAGGGGCCCGTCGCGTTCGACTCCGGCTGGAAGGACGTGACGTACGTCGGCCGGGTGGACAACAACGCCGACAGCATCGCCGACGGCCGCTGGCAGACCGACAGCAAGGGCAATCTGCTCTACGCCGCCGACGACAACTCCGCAGCCAAGAACGTCGGTCACGGCTGGGGCATCTACAACAAGCTGCTCTCCGCCGGCAATCTCGGCGGCGCCGAGGCAGGCGACTTCCTCGGCCGCGACACCGCCGGCTACCTCTTCCTCTACCTGGGCTACGGGGACGGCACCGTCACCAAGCGCTACACGGTCGGCGGCGGCTGGGGCGTCTACACCCAGCTCGCCGGCAACGGCGACCTGACCGGTGACGGGAAGAACGACATCGTCGCCCGCGACAAGTCCGGGGTCCTCTGGCTGTACAAGGGCACGGGCAACTACAAGGCCCCGTTCGCCGCCCGCACCAAGATCGGCACCGGCTGGAACACGTACAACACCGTATTCGCTCCCGGTGACATCGACCTGGACGGCGTGACCGACCTGATCGGCCGGGACGCCACGGGCGCCCTCTACCTCTACGCGGGCACGGGCAACGCCGCCGCCCCGTACAAGTCGCGGGTCAAGATCGGTACGGGCGGCTGGAACACATACCGTCTGTTCTTCTGATCGAAATGGCATGTTTCTCACCCGAAATGGTGACACCATTCGAGTGAAACATGTGGCCCGCCTGCGCTCGCGGGCGGGCCACAACTCATCTCGATCCATGGAGTACTTCGTGGCCAAAACCTCTGGCCGTAAGCGCAGACACATAGCCGCTCGCGCAGCGGCCGCGGCACTCACCGCCGCCCTCGTCGGAACCGGTACCTCCGCGGTCGCCGCCGACTCCCCGAACGCTCAGCCCTCCCTGGGCGCCGGCGTCGCGCAGCCCAGCGCGGCAGCAGCCGCCGCCGCTGCGACCGCCCCGATCTTCGCCCTCTACGGCATCGACTCGACCGGTGCAGCGTACTCGTACGCGCCCACCGGCCAGGGTGGCCTCACCGCCCGCGTCAAGGCCGGTTCGGGCTGGCAGCCCGTCAACTCCGTCCTGCAGGTGGACAACGGCGGTGACGGGGAAGCGGACGGCATCTGGTCCCGCGAGGGCTCGACCCTCTACTACCAGAACTTCGACGTCACCACCCCGACCAAGGTCGGCAGCGGCTGGAACATCTACAACAAGCTGGTCTCCCCGGGCAACCTGGGCGGCGCCGCCGCGAGCGATCTGCTCGGCCGCGACAGCAGCGGCAACCTGTATCTGTACCTGAACTACGGCAACGGCAAGCTGACGGGCCGTTACAAGGTCGGCAGCGGCTGGAACATCTACAACCAGATCGCCGGCAACGGCGACCTGAGCGGTGACGGCAAGAACGACATCGTCGCCCGCGACTCGGCCGGAATCCTCTGGCTGTACAAGGGCACGGGCAACTACAAGGCCCCGTTCGCCGCCCGCACCAAGATCGGCGCCGGCTGGAACACGTACAACTACCTCATCTCCAGCGGTGACCTGAACCTCGACGGCAAGACCGACCTCATCGCGCGCGACAAGGCCGGGGCTCTGTGGAGCTACCAGGGCACCGGTAACGCGGCGGCCCCGTACAAGGCCCGCGTGCAGATCGGTACCTCCGGCTGGAACACCTACCGCCTCATGTTCTGAGCCGTCCGGTAGCCGGTAACACCCCGTGCACAACGAAGGGCCGCACCCCCGTCACCGGGGATGCGGCCCTTCCGCCGTGGTGCGCCGATCCCTACGTGCGCACCACGATCGGTACCGGCTGGAACGCGTACAACACCGTGTTCACCCCCGGTGACATCGACCTGGACGGCGTCACCGACCCGATCGGCCGGGACGCCACGGGCGCCCTCCACCTCTACGCGGGCACGGGCAACGCCGCCGCCCCGTACAAGTCGCGGGTCAAGATCGGCACGGCGGCTGGAACACCTACCGCGTCATGTTCTGATGCGGTCACCGGTCCGACCGTCGACCTGGTCCGGCCCGCTTCTTCGGTGACAAATCCCGACGGATGAGGCATTCCGCGCCCTGCCCCTCGCAAACAGGTTGGCCGGTGTAGATCTCAGGGAGCGATGCTGAGAAGCTGTGGTCCGCCGTGCCGGTCCGGCACGGCGGACCACAGCAGAACCACATACATGGAGAACTACGTGGCCAAATTTTCTGGCCTCAAGGGCACGGGCTTCATTTCCCGTGCCACGGTCGCGGCGATAACCGCCGCTCTCGTCGGCACGACCACCGGTGCGGTGGCCGCCGACAACCCGCAGGGTGCCGCTGAGGCGGCGGCGTCCGCAGGGACGTTCCAGTCGGCCCCCGCCATGGAGGCTGCGCCGCTCGCCGCCACCACGTCGGCCGCCGCGGAGGTCCGCGCCCTGGAGGCCGTCTCCGGCTCCAACCTGTACTTCTACGAGCCGAACGGCTCGGGCGGGTACAACGCTCGCGAGCTGCTCACCAGCGACTGGGGCGATGTCAAGAACGCCCAGCAGGCCGACAACGACGGCGACGGTGTCGCCGACGACCTCTGGGTATGGACCACCGACGGCTACCTGGGCTATGCGTCCAGCGAGGCCGATGCGGGCATCACCGTCGGCGGTGGCTGGAACATCTACAACAAGGTGCTCTCGCCGGGCAACCTCGGCGGTGCCGCGGCTCCGGACATGATCGCCCGTGACTCGGCCGGCACCCTGTGGATCTACCTCGGCTACGGCAACGGCAAGCTGACCGGCCGCACCAAGGTCGGCAGCGGCTGGAACATCTACAACCAGATCGCCGGTGTCGGCGACCTGAGCGGTGACGGCAAGACCGACATCGTCGCCCGCGACACGGCCGGCGTGCTCTGGCTGTACAAGGGCACCGGCGACTACAAGGCCCCCTTCTCGGGCCGCACCAAGGTCGGCAGCGGCTGGGGCGTCTACAACACCCTCGTGGGCGTGGGCGACCTGGACGGGGACGGTCTGAGCGACCTGATCGCCCGTGACAGCTCCGGCGCGCTGTACCGCTACTCGGGCACCGGCAACGCCGCGGCCCCGTACAAGGCGCGCGTGAAGATCGGTGCCGGCGGCTGGAACACCTACCGCCTCATGTTCTGATCCACACCCGTGTGACAGCACGAACGGGCCGCGCCCCTCGAAGAGGAGCGCGGCCCGTTCCGCGTTTCTACCGGTTGCCGGCCGGACGGATCAGCCGCGGATCAGGCTGCGGAGCACGTACTGCATGATGCCGCCGTTGCGGTAGTAGTCCGCCTCACCGGGGGTGTCGATGCGGACGACCGCGTCGAACTCCACACCGGTGTCGGTGGAGACCTTGACCGTGCGCGGCGTGGTGCCGTTGTTCAGCTCGGTCACGCCGGTGAAGGAGAAGGTCTCCTCGCCGGTGAGGCCGAGGGCCTCGGCGGTCGCGCCCTCCGGGAACTGGAGCGGGAGGACGCCCATGCCGATGAGGTTCGAGCGGTGGATGCGCTCGTACGACTCGGCGATGACGGCCTTGACACCGAGGAGCGCGGTGCCCTTGGCGGCCCAGTCGCGGGACGAGCCGGAGCCGTACTCCTTGCCCGCCAGGATGACCAGCGGGACGCCGGCGGCCTGGTAGTTCTGCGAGGCGTCGTAGATGAACGACACCGGCGCGTCGGCCTGGGTGAAGTCGCGGGTGAAACCACCCTCGGTGCCCGGGGCGATCTGGTTGCGCAGGCGGATGTTCGCGAAGGTGCCGCGAATCATGACCTCGTGGTTGCCGCGGCGCGAGCCGTACGAGTTGAAGTCGCGGCGCTCGACGCCGTGCTCCGTCAGGTACTTACCGGCCGGGGTGTCGGCCTTGATCGCACCGGCCGGGGAGATGTGGTCGGTGGTGACCGAGTCGCCCAGCTTGGCCAGCACGCGAGCGCCGGTGATGTCGGAGACCGGGGTGGTCTCCATCGTCATGCCCTCGAAGTAAGGGGGCTTACGGACGTACGTCGACTCGGCGTCCCACTCGAAGGTGTTGCCGGTCGGGATCGGCAGCGCCTGCCACTGGGCGTCGCCCGCGAAGACGTCCTGGTAGGACTTGTTGAACATGTCCTCGCCGATGGAGTTGGCGACGACGTCGTTGACCTCGGCCTCGGTGGGCCAGATGTCCGCGAGGAAGACCGGCTTGCCGTCCTGGTCGATGCCCAGGGCGTCCTTGGTGATGTCGACCTTCATCGAACCGGCGATGGCGTACGCGACGACCAGCGGCGGGGACGCCAGGTAGTTCATCTTGACGTCGGGGTTGATCCGGCCCTCGAAGTTGCGGTTGCCGGAGAGCACCGAGGTCACAGCCAGGTCGTGCTCGTTGACCGCCTTGGAGACCTCCTCCGGCAGCGGGCCGGAGTTGCCGATGCAGGTGGTGCAGCCGTAGCCGACGAGGTTGAAGCCGACCTTGTCGAGGTACGGGGTCAGGCCCGCCTTGTCGAAGTAGTCGGTGACGACCTTGGAGCCCGGGGCGAGCGTGGTCTTGACCCACGGCTTGCGGGTCAGGCCCTTCTCGACCGCCTTCTTGGCCACGAGCGCGGCGGCGACCATGACGTACGGGTTCGAGGTGTTGGTGCAGGAGGTGATCGCGGCGACGGTGACGGCGCCGTGGTCGATCTCGTACGTCGTCCCGTCGGGGGCGGTGACCGTGGTCGGACGCGACGGCACGCCGTTGGTGGTGGCCGGGGAGTCGGAGGCCGGGAAGGACTCCTTGCCGGACTCCTCGTCCTCGGAGACGTAGTTGCGGACGTCCTGCGCGAACTGCTCCGCGGCGTTGGCGAGAACGATGCGGTCCTGCGGGCGCTTCGGGCCGGCGATGGAGGGGACGACCGTGGAGAGGTCGAGCTCCAGCTTCTCGGAGAAGTCCGGCTCGGCGGCCGGGTCGAGCCACAGGCCCTGCTCCTTGGCGTACGCCTCGACGAGCGCGACCTGCTGCTCGTCACGGCCGGTCAGGCGCAGGTACTTCAGCGTCTCGTCGTCGATCGGGAAGATCGCGGCGGTGGAGCCGAACTCCGGCGACATGTTGCCGATGGTGGCGCGGTTCGCGAGGGAGGTGGCGGCGACGCCCTCACCGTAGAACTCGACGAACTTGCCGACGACGCCGTGCTTGCGGAGCATCTCCGTGATGGTCAGCACGAGGTCGGTGGCGGTGGTGCCGGTGGGCAGCTCGCCGGTCAGCTTGAAGCCGACGACACGCGGGATGAGCATGGAGACCGGCTGGCCGAGCATCGCGGCCTCGGCCTCGATGCCGCCGACGCCCCAGCCCAGCACACCGAGGCCGTTGACCATGGTGGTGTGCGAGTCGGTGCCGACGAGGGTGTCGGGGTACGCCTGGCCGTTGCGGACCATGACCGTACGGGCCAGGTGCTCGATGTTGACCTGGTGGACGATGCCGGTGCCCGGGGGGACGACCTTGAACTCGTCGAAGGCGGTCTGGCCCCAGCGCAGGAACTGGTAGCGCTCCTTGTTCCGGCCGTACTCCAGCTCGACGTTCTGCGCGAACGCGTCGTTGGTGCCGAACTTGTCCGCGATGACGGAGTGGTCGATGACCAGCTCGGCCGGCGCGAGGGGGTTGATCTTCGCCGGGTCGCCGCCGAGCTCCTTCACGGCCTCACGCATGGTGGCGAGGTCCACGACACAGGGAACGCCGGTGAAGTCCTGCATGATCACGCGGGCCGGCGTGAACTGGATCTCCTGGCTGGGCTGGGCCTGGGAGTCCCAGCCACCGAGCGCCCGGATGTGGTCGGCGGTGATGTTCGCGCCGTCCTCGGTGCGGAGCAGGTTCTCCAGCAGCACCTTCAGGCTGTAAGGCAGGCGCGCGGAGCCCTCGACCTTGTCCAGCTTGAAGATCTCGTACGACTCGTCGCCCACGCGCAGCGTGCTGCGGGCGTCGAAGCTGTTCGCCGACACGACAGTCTCCTTCATCAATGTGCGCGTACTACCGCGCCGCGCCTCATTACGGCGGGCGCCGCGTGGTGCCGCCTACGGCTCCTCCACCATCCGCTAAGGTAAGGCTTAGTTAGGTAACCCTTACCGGCTGGCGGCTGCGGTGCGCCTTCGGCAGATATCTCGATGTCGAGATAACTCTAGTACATCGTCCTGGAAGGGTCATGCCCGGCTGCCCGCGCCGCACCGGGAAGGCGGCCGTTCACCCCAGGAATGCCCCGACGGCCGTCACGAAACGATCGGCGTCGTCGAGCCACGGGAAGTGTCCGGCTCCGGGCTGAACAAGGAGTTCCGCATTCGGAAACAGCTCGGTGAACTCTGCCACGGTGCGCGGAGGGGCCCCCAGGTCGACCTCCCCGGCAAGCAGCAGCACCGGCGGCGCGAAGCGGGCGAGCGCGGTGCGGGTGGCGTCCGGATCGAAGGCGCCTTCGGCACCGAAGGCAGCCACGACCTCGGCGTTCGTCTGCTCCTCCTCGGCCCCCTGATGGGCCCGGGCCACTTCGTCCCAGCGGCCGTAGGAGAACGGCGCGATGGCCCGCCAGGAGTCGGCGGCGGCCCTGCCCGCCACGATCTCCTCCAGAGCCGCGAAGGCCGCCGGGAACCACGGCTCGCCGCGGCGGAGCAGAGCGGTCTCGCGCCGGACGTCTCCCGTGATCACGAGGCCGACGGCCCTGACGCTCGGCGCGACCAGCGCGAGCCTGCCGACACGCTCCGGATGGCGGGCCACGTACTGCGCCGCCACATTCGCGCCGGCGGAGTGCGCAAGCAGATCCATCCGGTCCAGGCCGAGGTGCTCACGCAGGGCCTCCACGTCGTCGACGAGCCGGTCGCATCGACAGGAGGCGATGTCCTCCGGCATCGCGGACCGGCCGGTGCCCCGAATGTCCAGCCTGACCAGCGCCCGGCGCGCGGAAAAGCCCCCGAGATCGCCCAGGTACGCGGAATCCTGCGGACCCCCGGGCAGGCAGACCACCGGAGAGCCCTCTCCGGACACGTGGTAGGCAAGCTCGGTTCCGTCATGCGCGGAGAAAGTAGGCATGGCCGAGACCCTCTCAGCCGTGTCCGGCCCCGGCAACCGGGTTCCCCGGCGCACGTGAACGGCCTGCGCCGCAGAGCGCCATGCCGGTACACCCACGACGTGGCACCCGTCCGGACGCCCACCGCGCGACGGACCGCCGCACCGGGCGGACGATGGGAGCAGGCAGCGCGTTCTGTGGGCGGCGCCGCGGCATGTGTCATGTCACGGCGTCCCGCAGCCCTTTACTCCGCGCACGCCGATCCCGCCGTTCTCCCACCGGCGTGTCGCCCCACCCGTCACCCGAACACCACACCCCGAACAGCCCCCATCTCATATCTGAGATAGCGTGGCGGCATGTCAGACGACTACCTCGCACGCATCGGCAAGCTCATACGTGACGCCCGTCAGCACCGGGGCTGGACACAGAGCCATCTCGCCGAAGCGCTCGGCACCAGCCAGAGCGCCGTGAACCGCATCGAACGCGGCAATCAGAACATCAGCCTTGAGATGATTGCCCGAATAGGTGAAGCACTCGACAGTGAGATCGTGTCGCTCGGCTATGCCGGGCCGATGCATCTGCGGGTGGTCGGCGGACGCCGGCTCTCCGGCTCGATAGACGTCAAGACCAGCAAGAACGCATGCGTGGCGCTGCTGTGCGGCTCGCTGCTCAACAAGGGGCGTACGGTACTGCGCCGCGTCGCCCGTATCGAGGAGGTCTACCGGCTCCTCGAAGTGCTGAACTCCATCGGTGTCCGCACCCGGTGGATCAACGACGGGACCGATCTGGAGATCGTCCCTCCGGCCCGGCTCGACATGGCCGCCATCGACGCCGACGCGGCCCGCCGCACCCGGTCCATCATCATGTTCCTCGGCCCTCTGCTGCACCGCATGGACCAGTTCACGCTGCCGTACGCGGGCGGCTGCGACCTCGGCACCCGGACCATCGAGCCGCACATGATCGCGCTGCGCCGGTTCGGCCTCGAGATCGCCGCGACCGAGGGCCTGTACCACGCCCAGATCAACCGCTCGGTCTCCCCCGACCGTCCCATCGTGCTGACCGAGCGCGGCGACACCGTGACGGAGAACGCGCTGCTGGCCGCCGCCCGTCACGACGGCACGACCGTCATCCGCAACGCGTCGTCCAACTACATGGTCCAGGACCTGTGCTTCTTCCTGGAGGCGCTGGGCGTACGGATCGACGGCGTCGGTACGACGACGCTGACCGTGCACGGCGTGCCGAACATCGACGTCGATGTCGACTACTCCCCCTCCGAGGACCCGGTCGAGGCGATGAGCCTGCTCGCCGCCGCCGTGGTCACGGAGTCCGAGCTGACGATCCGCCGGGTGCCGGTCGAGTTCCTGGAGATCGAGCTCGCGGTGCTGGAGGAGATGGGCGTCGACTGCGACCGCACGGCGGAGTACGCGGCGGACAACGGCCGTACCCGGCTGGTCGACCTGACGGTCCGGCCCTCCAAGCTGGAGGCCCCGATCGACAAGATCCACCCGATGCCGTTCCCCGGCCTCAACATCGACAACGTGCCGTTCTTCGCGGCCATCGCCGCTTCGGCGCACGGCAAGACCCTGATACACGACTGGGTCTACGACAACCGCGCCATCTACCTGACGGACCTCAACCGCCTCGGCGGCCGGCTCCAGCTCCTCGACCCGCACCGGGTCCTGGTGGAGGGCCCGACCCGCTGGCGCGCGGCCGAGATGATGTGCCCGCCGGCGCTGCGGCCCGCCGTGGTGGTGCTGCTGGCCATGATGGCGGCGGAGGGAACCTCCGTACTGCGCAACGTGTATGTCATCAACCGCGGGTACGAGGAGCTGGCGGAACGGCTCAACTCGGTGGGAGCGCAGATCGAGATCTTCCGGGACATCTGACGGGCGGGGTGTTGTGCCCCTAGGAGACGAGGGGCACGACACTCCTAAATGCCCACTGACCTGCGGTTACACACTTGCGCGATCTTCCATTGAACATCGCTGTTTTTCATCACCTTGTGCAACGTGCGTGCAAGATGATCTTGGATTGGTGACGATGCATCAGAAATACCTGAGTGCCCGTCAGCCTTCACCGTGAGTGCTAGGCCGTGTATCGAAAGTGGATCTTGGCGATGGATGATTGTGGTTCATGGCGCGGGGAGATCTCACGGATGAACAGTGGTCGGTGCTGGAGCCGTTGTTGCCGAGGGGGACGAAGGCGGGACGGCCGCACGTCTGGCCCCGGCGGCAGCTGGTCGACGGCATACGGTTCCGGGTCCGGACAGGGGTTCCGTGGCGGGACGTCCCCGTTGAGTACGGGCCGTGGGGCCGGATCTACGACCTGTTCCGCCGATGGCAGCGGGCCGGCACCTGGCACCGGGTCCTTACCCAGCTCCAGTCCCTGGCTGATGCGAAGAGTGCGATCACGTGGGAGCTGAGCGTCGACTCCACGGTGTGCCGTGCCCATCAGCATGCAGCCGGGGCTCGGAAGCGGGGTGACCTGCAGAAGGAACCGCCGGGCGGTGTAAGGACGAACACGAACGCGTCGCTCAGCAGCAGGTACGGCTCCAGGGGCGCGGCAAAATCTGTTGGCAGCGGGCGGACCTGGGCGTATCCGGCCAGGAACGCCCGGTACCCACTCCACCGGCAAGACCACGCTCCTCGACCGCTTCGAGTGAGTCCTTCGCCACGGCGCCGGCAGACGTGGCCGTCGAACAGCAGGAGGCCGGGCGTGAACCACCCCGGCGGGAAACGGCTGGCTCGTGCGCGCGCCAGTTCCCGGTGCGCTTCGTCACGAAAGGCACCCGGCGGGCTGGCCACCCGAGCAGGCAGCGCAAGTACCACCGCCAGGCCCAGATATCGGAGGTGCGGTCAGCTCGGTGTCTTCGCTCGCCCTGGAACGCCCGACCGAGCCCACCATGTCGGGCAGCCTGCCGTGCTCAACAGGTTCAGAGTTCTGCTGGCCTCCGGTTCACTTTCCCGTGTCGACGACGCCGCTCCCTGGGTTGATGCCCCTGTTCTTGCTCACCCAGGCCGTCCGCAACATCTCATAGTCCTCTTCACTGAGAACCTGGCATGCCTCGGGCCGGTCGGGGACGGTGTATGTGCGTGTGGCGTTGATGGCCTTCTGACAGTCGGCCTGCCTATCGGTTTCGGACGTGCCACATGCGGTAAGTGCGGCCGTGAGCAAGGCGATCGAGGCGACGGCGGTGCGGGTCCTCATAATTCCCCCAGGATCGTGTGATGCGAGTGAGGCAATCATGCGATGGGCGAGGTGACGGAGGGGAGGCTTCGGCGGCAGTTCGCGTTCCGTGCCTCGGTTCCGCTGAAAAGCTGAACGATCCTCCGGGACTGTCGCCTCAAAGGCGATGGGCGTGCACCAGGTCGATGCTCGGCTTCGGCCGGATCCCGAGTGGGCCGAACTCGTCGAACGCGAAGACCCGGTCGGGAAACGGTCCAGGACGTGCTCGATCCGGTCCAGCTTCGCCTCGCGGTCGGGGTCGGTGGATTCCTTCCAGGTCATGTTGCGCTGGAAGGTGACTCCACAGCGGGCGAGCAGGCCGCGTAACGCCTCGCGGCCGATACGAATCACTCGGCCGTGGACTGTGCGCAGGTAGGCGACGAGTTTGCGTGGCGACCAGCGAGTGAAAGGCTGGCCGAGCTTGGTGGGGCGGGTGGTGGCCGTCTGGACGACGAAGTCCTCGTCGTCATCGCTGAGCAGGCGGGGACGGCCTCCCGCCCACCGAGGGTCCAGGCAGGCCAGGCCGACCTCGTTGAACCGGTGGATCACATCGCGCACGGTGTCCTCGTCGGGCGCCACCAGCTGGGCGATCACCAACACCCGATTCCCGCCGGCCGAGGCCAGCAGCATCATCGCGCGCCGATAGCGCACCGAGTTGGTGCTGCCCCGGCGCACGATCTGCTGCAGCCGCTGCCCCTCCTGGTCGGTAGTCTGCGCACACGGACAGGCTCGGCCACCGCGCCTCCAGCGGTCGGATCGGACGTCACCGCACATCCAACCGCCACGACGACCAACCCGGCGAACCTATGCAGTCACAGCACTAGGGTGCGCTTCGAAAGTGGATCAAGCTAGTGTGCCCCGATGACAGAGACGCAACGACGCCGCGACGTAGGCCCACCTGGCAGCGACTCCGACGAGAAGTCGACATTGCTCACGTTCTTGAACTACGTCCGTGAAGCAGTGGTTGCGAAGGCGCAGGGCCTTGATGACAGGCAGGGGCGAACGCCCGGGGTGCCCTCTGGCACCAGCGTTTTCGGCCTGGTCAAGCACCTGACGGCGGCGGAGCTTTACTGGTTCGCCTGGGCCTTCGAGGGTGCCGATGTCGAGCATCCGGATTTCAGCATGGATCTCGCCGAGGGTGAGACCGTGGACAGTCTTCTCGCTGCCTACCTCGGTGCCATTGAACGATCCAACGAGATCATCAAGCGTTGTGACAACTTGAACCATCCGTGTGCTCGGGCGGCAGGCAAAGCGGGTGCTGTGCGACCGATGCGGTGGGTACTGGTGCACATGATCGAAGAGACGGCTCGCCATGCAGGCCACGCCGACATACTTCGTGAGCAGGCTGACGGTTCAATCGGCGGACCGCGAGTTTGTCGTATCTCGTCGCCACGGCACGGTGCCTCTTGAGGCGGTTGATGCCGCACTCGACCGCGTGCCGCGCTTTATAGTCCTCCCGGTCGAACTTCGGCGGTCGGCCACCGGAGGACCCCCGCTTCTTGCGGTTGCGGACTTGGTCAGCCTTGTCCGGGATGGTGCAGCGAATGCCGCGGCGCCGCAGGTAGGCCCGGTTCTTGCGGGAGGCGTACGCTTTGTCGGCCCGCACTTGCCGTGGCCGGGTGCGGGGCCTTCCGGCCCCGAGCTGGGGCACCCGAACGCGGCCCAGGACGACCTCGAACTGTGGGGAGTCACCGCGCTGCCCAGCGGTGATCACGATCGACATGGGCTTCTGACCCTGCTCGACGGCCAAGTACAGCTTGGTGGTGAACCCGCCGCGCGAGCGTCCCAGTCCGTGATCACGGAGCTCGGTGAATACACCGCCCGGCGGTTCCTTCTGCAGGTCACCCCGCTTCCGAGCCCCGGCTGCATGCTGATGGGCACGGCACACCGTGGAGTCGACGCTCAGCTCCCACGTGATCGCACTCTTCGCATCAGCCAGGGACTGGAGCTGGGTAAGGACCCGGTGCCAGGTGCCGGCCCGCTGCCATCGGCGGAACAGGTCGTAGATCCGGCCCCACGGCCCGTACTCAACGGGGACGTCCCGCCACGGAACCCCTGTCCGGACCCGGAACCGTATGCCGTCGACCAGCTGCCGCCGGGGCCAGACGTGCGGCCGTCCCGCCTTCGTCCCCCTCGGCAACAACGGCTCCAGCACCGACCACTGTTCATCCGTGAGATCTCCCCGCGCCATGAACCACAATCATCCATCGCCAAGATCCACTTTCGATACACGGCCTGGCCACCAGGTACGCCTGGTTCACGTCGACGATCACCAGGTCCGGGCCCAGTACCAGGTAGGGGCTCGGAGTGGCGGCGAACAGCACAGCGTGATCAACCTCCGATACCACCGGTGACCACTTCCTTCCACCCCCAGCGGCTCCGCCTTTCAGCCTGTGGTCCATCCCCCGGCTGTGCCCGTCGGCACGAAGCCACAGGGGCCGCCTCCTCGCGCGTCGTTGCGCAGACCCGCCTCGCGCGATCACAACGAGTGAGGGCGTCCTCTGGCCCTCAGCGACCGTGCCCCCGACCGCCGCTTCGGTGACAAAGATCCCGCCGTACGTGGCAAGACCCACGTCACTCGGTTCAGCGAGAACCTTTCGCCGCTGGGAATGTGGCGTGGAGCAAGGGTCAGTGCTTCGTGAGGTCGGTGATCCAGCGGGCGGCAAGGAGGCCGGAGGCGGCGGTGAGGGCAGCGGCGGCAATGACCGTGGCGTTCAGACCGAAGGTGTCGGCGAGGATGCCCGCGAGGAGCGCTCCGGCGGCGTAGCCGATGTCGCGCCAGAACCGGTAGGTGCCCAGGGCGTTGGCGCGCCAGGCGGGGTGTGCGTGGTCGGAGACGGAGGCGATGAGGGCGGGGTAGACCATGGCGGTGCCCAGGCCGAGAACTACGGCGGAGAAGATGCCGGCGAGCAGGGGTTGGTCGAGCAGGGCGAGGGCGAGGAGGAAGCCTGTCGCTTGGACGAGCATGCCGGTGACGATGAGGGGTTTGCGGCCGATGCGGTCGGCGAGGTGGCCGGCGGGGATCTGCCCGATGCCCCACAGGACGGGGTAGATGCCTTTGATGAGGCCGACGGCGGCGAGGCCGAGGCCGTGGTCGGTGAACAGCAGGGGGAAGACGCCCCAGGTGAGGCCGTCGTTGAGGTTGTTGACGAGTCCGGCCTGGCTGGCGCCGCGCAGTTAGCGGTTGCGCCAGGAGGTGCGGATGAACGTGGCGGCCAGGCCGGTCTTCTCGCTGCTGGGCGGGGGCTTCGGGTGCTGGGCGAGTTCGAGGGCCACATGGGCGGCGGTGTCCCGGACGGTGAGGGACAGGGCCAAGCCGGCGGTGACGAAGACGACGCCGAGGAGTTCGGGGACGGGGCGCAGGCCGTAGCCGGTGGCGAGGTAGCCGGTGAGCAGTGCGGTGGCGCCGACGGCAGTGTATCCGGCGGCCTCGTTGAGGCCGGTTGCCAGTCCGCGGCGGGCCGGTCCGACGAGGTCGATCTTCATGTTGACGGTCATCGACCAGGCCAGGCCCTGGTTGAGGCCGAGCAGGACGTTCGCGGCGATGATCCAGTTCCAGGACGGTGCCCAGGCGAGCATCAAGGGGACGGGGACTCCGAGCAGCCAGCCGGTGAGGAGGAGCTGCCTGCGGCGGAAGCGCGCGGTCAGGGCTCCGGCGGCGAGGTTGGTCAGGGCCTTGGTGAGACCGAAGGCGATGATGAACGAGAAGACCGCCAGGTCGCTGGTCAGGCCGAAGGTGTCGGTGCCGATGAGCGGCACGGTGGTGCGTTCCAGGCCCACGAGGCCGCCGACGGCGATGTTGACGACGACGAGGAGGGTGAACTGGAGCCGGTTCTCCCGCAGCCCGAGGCGCACGGCGGGTCCGGCGGGCCGCTGCGTCGGGGAGGTTGTCGTCATACGTGGGCGTCCTTGCGGGGTACGGGTGGCGGGCCTGACCGGGAGCCGGCACGGGGCGAGCCGGAAGGAAGCGGCGGAGGGGTCAGATGAACGCGTCGGCGAGCATGAAGGCCGCGACCGCGAGCAGTGCGTAGGCGAAGACGCGCTGCAGCGTGTTGCCGCTGAGTCGTTGTGCGTAGCGTTTGCCGTCCCAGGCGCCGAGGATCGCGGCGGCGGTGAAGGGCGCGATGACGGCCCAGTCCAGATGTACTCCGGTGCCGGCCCGGGCGCCGAGCGCGGCGATCGAGTTGATGGTGATGACCAGCAGGCTGGTGCCGATGGCCCGGCGCATGGGGAGGTTCAGCACCCGTGTCAGGGCCGGCACGGCGAGGAATCCGCCGCCCACACCCAGCAGCCCGGTCACGGCGCCGAGGCCGGCACCGGCGGCGCCGGCCTTGGCGGGGCGCACCTTGCCTGCGGCCGGGGCGGGCGCGGGGCGCAGCATGCGCAGTGCGGCGACTCCCGCGACGACGGCGAAGGCGATGGTCAGACCTGCCTGGGGCAGATGGCCGGCGGCCGTGCCGGCGAGCATGGCGGGGACGATGCCCGCGGCGGCGAACAGCAGTCCGGTCCGCCAGACCACGTTGCCGTCCCGGGCGTGGCCGGTGAGCGCGGTGATGGACGTCAGGGTGACGATGATCAGACTGGCGGTGATCGCGTCCGCCGGCGGCATGCCGATCAGGTAGGTCAGGGCGGGGACGGCCAGGACGCTGCCGCCACCGCCGAGTCCGCCGAGCGCCAGGCCGACGACGGCTCCGGCGACGAGTGCGAGTATCAGGGCGGTCATGCCACCGAGCCCTTGTTGCCGCTTGCGCCGACGACCGGGTGCCCGGCGGCAGCCCACTGCTGCATGCCGCCCTTGACGTCCCACGCGTCCGCGCCGCGCTCACGGAGCAGCTCGACGGCCTGTTGCGAGCGGTTTCCGCTGCGACATATCACCACCAGCGGCCGCCTCTGGGCAGCCTGCGGCAGTGCAGCCCCCGCGACCAGGGCGGACAGGGGTGCGTGCACCGCGCCGGGCGCCCGCCCGGCGTCCCACTCGCCCCGCTCACGGACGTCCAGCAGGATGTCCGGGGCGTGGGCGCCCTGGGTGCGCCGATGGGCCTCCTCGACGGTGACGCGTTTCTTGCCTCGGGAGAACAGGGACATCACAGGACCTCTCGAATGCAGTCGGGCAGGAAGTTCATGCAGGAATCGGGGCGGCCGCCGGGTGCCGGGGGCCGTTGTCACCGGCTGAGCTGCTCAGCCGGTGACAACGGGCAGCCCCGCAGCGGTGGCGGAGTCGAAGGCGTCATCGACGGCGACCACGTCGCGGTCGGCGGCGTCCAGGAGGGAGGCGGCGATTGCGGCGCGCATGCCGCCCGCGCAGTGCACCCACACGGTGCCTGCCGGGACCTCGCCGAGCCGCTGGTGCAGCTGGTGGACCGGAATGTGCACAGAACCTTCGATGTGTCCGGCGGCTCGTTCGGAGTCACGGCGCACGTCCAGGACGACGACGTCGCCCGTTCCCTGTTCGGCCAGACCGGTGAAGGTGGAGCGGGGGAAGGATGCCAGGGAGGTGCCCTCGCCGGCCCACTCCTGCGCAGTGCCCATGGCGGCGGCTGCGGGCCGGTCGATGCCGACACGTACCAGCTCGCGCTGGGCGGCGGCCAGCTGCTGGGGGGATTCGGCGAGCAGGGTCACCGGCTTGCCCCACGGGATCATCCAGGCGAGATACGTGGCGATCTTGCCGTCCGACTCGAAGTTGAAGCTCCCGGCGACGTGGCCCTCGGCGAACGCGACCCGGTTGCGCAGGTCCACGACCCACTCACCGGCAGCCAGCCGTGCGGAGATCTCACCGGCGTCCGCGACGGCCGGGGGTGTCAGGTCCACCGGGGCGGGACCGGCCGCGTTAACCGGGCCCATGTGCGCGTAGTAGGCGGGGACGTCCTCGAGGCCGGCCAGGATCTCGGCGACGTAGGAATCGACGTCGGTGGTGAGCGCCGTGTTCGCGGACTTCTCCCGGCCGATGGTGGTGTGGTCGCCCTCGGCCTGCGCGGAGGAGCAGAAGCTACCGAAGCCGTGCGTCGGCAGGACGGCCGTCGCATCCGGCAGCTCGGCTGCCAGACGGTGCGCTGAGGCGTGCTGGGCTCGGGCCAGCTCCTCGGTCAGCCGGGGCTCGACCAGGTCGGGGCGGCCCACGGTGCCGATCAGCAGCGAACCTCCGGTGAACGCGGCGACGTCGGTGCCCTGCTCTTCCAGCACGTACGCGGTGTGGTGCGGGGTGTGTCCCGGGGTGGCGACGGCCCGCAGCACGAGACCGGCATCGACGGTCACGGTGTCGCCGTCGGACACCGGCACCCGGGCGAAGGACACGTGCGCGCCGGCCGGCACGAGGTAGGCGGCTCCCGTGACACGGGCCAGCTCCAGGCCGCCTGTCACGTAGTCGTTGTGGATGTGCGTCTCCACGACGTGGGTGATGCGTACCCCGCGCCGGGCCGCCGCCGCCAGGACCTGGTCGAAGTCCCGCGGCGGGTCCACGGCCACGGCCGTGTCCGTACCGCCGGCCAGGTAGTGACGATTGCCAAGCCCCTCGAGCTCGATGGTCTCGATGAAAAGCATGAAGCTGCTCCCTTCCTCGAAATACCCCCCCCAGGTATTCAGTTGAACCAACTATACCCAGGGGGGTATTTCCGGGCGTGCTGGGGTGTGAGGCGGCTCTCCCCTGGTGCGGGCCCTGTTCAGATCTCGGGCGCTCTTCGGCGCCGCCTCGCCGGGTCCGGACCTCGGCCGAACGGGACACCGACGGGACTGGCGTAGGACTTCACCGCGATCGCCGGGAGTCAGTTCTCGCAGCGATCCTCAATCGGAGGATCGCAGCCCAGGGGAGCGCGGGATACTCACGATCCGTTCCGCAGGGAGGCGATGATGGTGCGGACATCGGTGCGCGGGCCGCGGTTGTAGGGCAGCTTGGAGAGCATCATGCCCATGGCACAGGTGTTACTGAGCGCGGCGAAGGTCAGCCCGGCGCCGACCGCGGTGCCGATCAGGTGCACGCCGGGGACGAAGAAGCCCACGACGCCGCTGACGAGCACGATCGAACCGGCGATGAGACGGACCTGACGTTCCAGTTCCCAGCGCTGCGCGCCGCGGTTGACCGGTGCGCCGGAAGCCTCCCAGGCCATCATGCCGCCGTCCAGGACCCGCAGGTTGGGCAGGCCCGCCTCGGCGAGAGCCTCCTCGGCCTGCGTCGCGCGGGCACCGGAGCGACAGACCAGCACCACGTCCTCGTCCAGGTGCCGCCCCAGCTCCATGCGGTGCTCGCGCAGGGTGTCCAGGGGCACGTTGTAGGCGCCGGGGATGTGACTGGTCTGGAACTCGCCGGGCGTACGCACGTCGAGCAGACGGGGGCCATCGCCGGTCTTGATCAGGTGCTGAAGGGCGGCTGGCGTGAAGGCGGAAGTACGGGAAGTGTCGGTCGTCATGAGAACTACTCCATCGAGAAGAGGGACGGGAAGCGGCGGGCCGGCTCGCCTGCACAAGGGCCGCCAGGGCACGTGGAGGTCCCGTGCGGGGACGGGCCGCCAGGTGAAGTGAGAGGGGTGACGGGTCAGGCGGCGGCGGGCGTGTTGAGTAGGGCCCAGGCGGCCCAGCCGCCGAGTACGTCGGAGACGTCGTCGAAGCCGTGGTGGCGCAGCAGGCTTGCGGCGATCGAAGAGCGGTGACCGCCCGCGCAGTGCAGGACCAGCGGCTTGTCACGCGGGATCTCGTCGAGACGGAGCGGCAGTTCACCGAGAGCGACGTGCAGGGCACCCTCGATGAACCCGTTCTCGCCGCGCTCGCCGCAGTTGCGGACGTCAAGGACGACCGGCGGGTTCTCACCGTCCAGCTCGGCGCGCAGCTGGGCGGCGGTCAGGCGGCCGGCCGGGGCGACCACGTCAGCCATAGCGGCCAGCGCCTCGTCGGGCGAGGCCAGATACCCGGCGACCTGGTCGAAGCCGATCCGCGCGAGCCGGGTGACGACCTCCTCCTCACGCCCCTCGGGCGCCACGACCAGCAGCTCCGCGCCGGTCGGCAGCACGGTGCCGGCCTGCTCGGCGAACCGGCCGTCGGCCGGGACGTTGACCGCGCCGCGCACATGGCCGGCGGCGAACTCCTGCGGGTCACGCGCGTCGACGACCACCGCGCCCGCCGCACGCCGGGCCAGGAAGTCCGCCACACCCAGCGCCGCCGGCGTGCTCGCCGGGTCGAACAGGTCCCGGTCGCGTCGGTTGAGGTCCGCGTCGTAGGCGAAGTACCCCGGAGCCGCCGACTGCCCGGAGGTCACGATCGCGACGAAATCCCGCTCGCTCATCGGCGCACACGCGTAGTTCGTCGCGCGCTGCTCGCCGATCGTCGACTGCCGTTCGGTGGACAGGTTCTTGCCGCAGGACGAACCAGCGCCGTGTGCGGGGAAGACCCGCACCTCATCGGGCAGCGCCATCAGCTTGTTCTGCACGCTGTCGTGCAGCATCGCGCCCAGCTCGTCGGCGGTCACCCCGACCGAGGCCAGCAGGTCCGGGCGGCCGACATCGCCGATGAACAGCGCGTCACCGGTCAGCACCCCGTACGGAACGGCGTCCTCGGCACGCTCGTACACCAGCACACTGATCGACTCCGGCGTGTGACCCGGCGTCTCCATGATCTTCAGCACAACGTCGCCGAGGCTGATGGTGTCCCCCTCGGCCAGCTCGCGGATCGCGTACTCGGTCTCGGCGCGGTGCCCGTAACCGATCCAGGCGCCGGTGCGGGCGGCCACCTCCAGGTGACCGGCGACGAAGTCCGCGTGGAAGTGCGTGTTGATGACACCCACCACGGTGAAGCCACGGGCCTCGGCATCACCGAGGTACTCCGACACGTCCCGGCGCGGGTCCACGACCACGGCCTGGCCGGTGGCCTCGTCAGCGATCATGTACGACGCCTGGGACAGGCACTCGAGGTAGTACTGCGAGAAGAACACGGAAACCTCCAGAACAAGGCGGGTCTTATGCCCCGCGGGGTATCAGTCGGGGCGAGAGGCGGCCTGGCGCGAGGCCAACACACGGGACGGGGCAGCCCTCGACCCGCCGGGGCTTGACTCGGCGACGGCCGCGAACCCCGGACCGCAGTGGATACCCCATGGGGTATTACACATTCGACCGTACGGAGCGCTGCCTGCATTGTCAAATACCCCGGGGGGTATTAACAGGATCGCGGAGGCGCCGCCCAGCGAGCACACCCGGCGTGGCCACGGGTGGACACTTTTGAAGCTTGACGGCATGACCCGAGGCGGCGGGGCCACCGAGGCACACCTTGCGGGATAAGCCTCGCGCGGCCTGGCACTGGCGCTCCCCAGCCCCTTACAGGAGGGGGCCCGCCTCAGCGCCGCGGCGCAGACCTCGTGCGGCGCAAGAGGTCCGCTGGCTGGCTGAAGCCGGGATTAATACCCTGCGGGGTATTGTTGTCGAAATCGAAGGAGGATGACGTGCAAGTAGACGAAGAATCCATGCAACCCGTCCTGAACCGCCTACGGCGGGCTCAGGGGCAGCTCACCGCGGTAATCACGATGATCGAGGCGGGCCGCGACTGCAAGGATGTCGTGACCCAACTGGCCGCCGTCTCCCGCGCCTTGGACCGGGCCGGATTCAAGATCGTCGCCAGTGGAATGCGACAGTGCCTCGCGGGAGACTCTGACACTCCGCCCATGTCACAGGAGGAGTTGGAGAAACTCTTCCTCGCCTTGGCGTAACCGTCAGCGGGGTGTTCGTCCAGTTCGCCGAGTTCACGGACTCCGTGCGGGACTTCTACGCCTCACGCGACTCAACGGGGAGCGGGCGAAGGGCGAGCAGGGCGGCGTCGTCGGTGAGGCGCCCGCCAGTGTGGTCGAGGAGGGCGTCGATAACCAAGCGGAGAAGACACGAAGGGGAAATTCCGTCGGAGTGGTCGGCGTGGATTCGCTCGAGACACCTGCGCAGGGGAAAGAACTCGTCAGCCCGATTCCTGGCTTCCGTCACGCCATCGGTGACGAGTAGGACGGTCTCCTGCCTGGCGTAGGAGATGCGGCTGACGACTGGGGGGCTGCCGGTGAGTTCAGCCATGCCGACTGGTGACCCCTGTTCCTGGGGCAGTTGCCGCACCCCATGGGGGCCGATCACGAAGGGGCCTTCGTGGCCGAAGTTGACGACTTCGACGCTGCCGAAGTCGGTGGCGAAGGAAATGACCACTGCGGTGGCGAAGCGTTCCTCGTGATCACCCAGTGCTGAGTTCAGAAAGTTGTGCCTGCTCAGTCCTGATTCCATACGACTGGCAACTACATCGAGGCCGGGCTCGTGATACCCGGCTTCGCGGAAGGCGCTCACGACCGCCCCTGCGGTTGACACGGCAGGAAGACCCTTTCCCTGAACATCCCCCAAAATTGCTCGGGTGCCATGAGGCGTTAACAGCACCTCGTAGAAGTCCCCGCCCACTCGTGCTTCGACATCGGCTGCGAGGTACCGGGCGGCCACCTCCACCCCGCCCCACCGAGGCGGGATCGGCCGCAGCAGCACCTGGCGAGTCGTTTCCGCCGCACTCTGCAGATGGAGTACGTAATCGCGGGCTCGCGCGCGCACCACCGAGATGAAAATGGCGAGTAGGACTGCAAAGACCCCGAGCAGGAAGTCCTCGGTCCGCAGTTCCGTCGTTGCCATGCTGGCGTTGGCGCACCGGTTGAGGACGAGCACAAGGAGACCGAATGCCGCTGTGACCTTGGGCGAGGACACCCCTGCCGCCAGCAGGGGAACCATCAGAAGCCAGTTTCCCACCTGAATAGACGGACCGGTGAATTGACCGACCAGGGCGACGATGACCAGAAAGCCTGCGGGCAGCACCCACGCTGCCGCGCCGTACCGCACAAGCAGGGGCTCACGTTCATCTCCTCGCCGCAGGCTTTGGCGCAGCGAAGCCCTTCGCATGCCGGTGATCCAGCCACGGCCAATGTCCGGAATCATGGCTCCATTCTCCGCACGTGCCTGTCCTGACGAGGACACCGCCGTTGTCGGCGAGCCATAGCTTCAGCATTGAGGGGATCGCCGCCCAGTTCGACAATCAGGGTCGCGATCGGATTGACCGAATGGGTCGCGTGATCGTGATATTACTTTGGGGAAACTGTTGGGTGGCCGAAGTGCTTTCGGTGCTGGGGCATGTCGGAGTCCCGACGCGGTGGTCGGGTTCTCCGGGTTCTTTCGGGTCGTGGGCGGACGGGGGCTTGCCGGTCAGCTGGCGGGTCGGGGCAGTGCGCCGAGGCGGTGGAAGGCCGTGGCCAGTTCGTGTCTCCAGGGCCAGGTCGCCGATATTCGCAGGTGGAGGCGTCGACCGCCGCGGGTGAGGCGTGCGGCGACGTGCAGTAGCCGGTAGCGGAGTTTCTTCGGCTCGGCGGTGGCCAGCTCCCCGTCCGGAAGGAGGACGCGGGTCCAGGCGAGCAGGTCGATCGCGGTGAGGCCGAGTTCGAGCCAGACGGCGTTGACGCCGAAGTCTCGGGAGGAAAGCGGCCGAAGCCAGTGGTCTTGCCGCACCGGATGTGGTCCTCGACAGTGGCATGTCCGCGGTGGCAGACCTCCAGGAACTGAGCCCCTGCGCGACAAGAACGCGGACAACGGCGAGTAGGCGCTGGCAAGGGCGTGCCAGGCTGCGGTTGGCGGAGGTGCTTCGGCGGTGACGAGGACTTCAGCCCCTTTCCTCCGGTGCGCGGGCCGTACAGGAGGAAGGGGTGAGGCAGCGGCGCACGAGTGTGAGCGTGCGCTTGGTCACTGTGTCGAGGGTGGCGCCGTTCTCGACGGCGGCGAGGGCGGTGTGCAGCATTCCGGCGATCAGGTCGGCCGTGAGCGCGGGCTCGGGAACCCCGAGCTCCTCGACGGCGGCGCGGAACGGCTCGACCTGTTCCACGTGGAGTTCCATCAGCCGTTGTTGGCAGGCGGGATGGAGGCCGGCGTCCATGAGGGCGGCGGCGGGCCGGTGCGCGCCTTCGGCGCCGAGGCGGAGGCTTTCCCTGAAGAACGCCTCGATGCGTTCCAGCGGGCCGTTCACGGTGGCCATGGCGCGGGTGAGTGCCTCGTTGGAGCGCCGGAAGGCTTCTTCCGTGATGGTGGCCAGGAGGGCTGCCGAGGAGTCGAAGTACTGGTAGACGCTGGAGCGGGCCAGGCCCGCGCGGGCGCCGACCGCCGCCGGCGTGACGGCGGTGGCGCCCTCGTTGACCAGGATGTCGACCGCTGCCTCGATCAGCGCCTCGCGTTGCTGGGCGCGGTGCTCGGCGACGGTGGAGGCGTTGATCTTCGGCATGTGGGGCGGACTCCTGGCGGGGTGGACGGGGCCGGGAGCGAGGTGCCGGTCTCCGGCCGCCGGTCAGGACAGGCGGCCGTCGACCATCTCGTGGACCCGGTCGGCTGCATCCATTATCGCCATGTCGTGAGTGACCATGACAGTGGCCGTACCGCGCTCACGGGTCTGCTCGGCGATCAGCCGTACCGCCTCGGCCGAACGTACCCGGTCCAGTGCTGAGGTGGGTTCGTCCACCAGCAGGACGGCGGGGGAGGTCATCAGGGCGCGGGCCAGGCCCGCGCGCTGGCGTTCGCCTCCGGAGAGCTGGTGCGGGCGGGAACCCGCACGGTGGGTGAGCCCGACCGCTTTGATGAGTTCGTCGGCCCGGGATCGGGCCGCGGCGTCGAGGCGGCCGTCGATGTGCAGGGGCAGCAGGAGCTGTTCCCTGACGGTGAGGGAAGCCAGCAGGTTCGACTGCTGGAAGACGAAGCCGATGTGGCGGCGGCGGGCGGCGGTGCGTTCCTTGTCCGAGAGGGCGGTCAGCTCGGTTCCGGCGATGTGCACGGTGCCCGAGGTGGGCCGTTGCAGGCCGCCGGCGACGGCGAGGAGGCTGGACTTCCCGGATCCCGAGGGGCCGACGACGGCGACGAACTCGCCGGGGGCGACGCTCAGGCCGACGTGGTCGAGGGCGGTGACAGCGGTGTCGCCGTCCCCCAGGGTGAGGGTGACGTCGTCCAGGCGCAGCCCGCCGGAGCCTGCGGTGGCGGCGGTCTGGTGGTCGGTGGCGGGGGTGGTCATCGGGTGGCTCCCAGAGCGGTCAGGGGGTCGACGGCGGTGATGCGGCGGATGGCGACCACGGCGCCGAGGGTTCCGAGGACGATGAGGAGGCCGGAGGAGGTGGCGATGGCCGGGGCGGAGAGGGCGAAGGGGGCCTTGCCGATCATCATGCTTCCCAGGGCCATGCCGACGGCGGTGCCGACGGCCGTAGCACCGACAAGCACGGCGACGACCTGGGTGAGCGCGTCGCGCAGGACATATCCGGTGGGGGCGCCGAGCGCCTTCAGCAGGGCGATCTCGGCCTTGCGCTGCACGGTCCAGACGGTGAAGAACGCGCCGACGACCAGGGCGGAGATGGCGTAGAGGAAGCCCTTGATCAGGGCCATGGTGCTCGACTCGGCCGTGTAGCCGGGGGACGCGCCGAAAGTAGTCTCCTTGGTATCGGCTCGGGTGCCGGTCGCCTTCTCCACGGTGGAGACGTCGGCCCCCGGCTCCAGTGTCAGGGCGACGGCCGTGGCCTGCTGGCGCGCGGCCTCGGGCAGGTCGCCCGGCAGGCCGTAGTGCAGCTGCCGCCAGGTGTCGAGGTCGGCGTAGGCGACGCCGATGTGGCCGTAGGAGACGGTCTCGTCGACCAGGCCCACGACCTTCAGCCGCACCTCGCTCTTGTCCACGATCAGGACATCGCCGACCTCCACGCCCAGGTCAGCGATCTCCTGGGTGATCACGATGCCGGCACTGCCAACTTCCAGGCCCTCACCCTTGCTGGGGCTGGGGGCCAGGGAGGAGTCCGGTGCCATGCCGAAGACAGCGAGGTTGACCTGCTCGCCCTTCTTGGCTCCCTGGTTCACCCGGGCATTGGTCAGGGTGGTTCCGAACGGCTCCGCCCGCTCCACCCCTGGGGTCTTTGACCATGCCTGCCAGTCCTCCTGCTCGACGGTCGAGCGGGAGAACTGCTCGCTGGTCGCCTTCTCATCGAAGGCCATGTGGGTCACGGGCAGCGCGCGCAGACCGGATATACCGGCATCCGCCAGACCTGAGGCAAGCCCGGACAGTAGGACACCGAGGACCGCGATGAGCGCGACCACCGCGCCCATCAGGGCGAAGCGACCGCGGGCGAAGCGCAGATCGCGTAGGGCAAGGAACACAGAGCTCTCCGAGCGATGAAGGGGATGAGGGGCACGACAGGCTGGCCACGCCGTCTCTTTGCTTAAACTTGACGACGCGAGTGTTTGCATCCTATCGCATGTTACCGACACGTCCGTCGGGATGATGCGCCGCGTGCGTCGGCCGGACCCTCCCGACCGGACTGCCACCCCCGCGGGTGCGGCCTGGCTTCGCCTGAGGTTTGTACCGGGTCCGCCGGCCGGTCGGACCGCTCGCGAGGGCTGGTCACCGAGCTGTCGATCATGACTTCGGAGCGGGCCGCGAAATCGGCCGTCCCGGTCCGGGAAGCGGCGGACCACCACCGCACAGAGGTCCGCCTCCGGGGACGGCTTGAAGTAGCGGCGGAGGTTCTCCGGCTTCTTGTGCCGGGACTTCGCCATCAGCATCAGCAACGACGCGCCCTGTTCGCCGAGGTGGGTCAGGGAGGAGTGGCGGTACTCGTGCAGGTCCCAACCAGGCCCAGCCCGCGCACGGCGGTGTGCTCGTCCAGCAGCGCCCGGGCCAGCCCGTACGACAGCCTGGCGAACCCGGGGTCCGGGCAGACGTCACGTGGGCTGACGACCTTGCCCGGCCCCGGGCGGCGGTGGGTGACGAAGACCGGCCCGCGGGTGCGGCCGCGCCGTCCTGCTTGAACTCTTCCGAATACCGGGCTGCACCCACCCCGACACCTCCATGCCAGATCCCACGATCTGACCCTCAAGAGATGTCCACAAACACGGGCAAACCCCACTACAGACTTACACCAATGCGCGCATTAGATGCGAATAGTTACATAAGACCTAACCTGTTGCTGACGATGTACGTTCTGGAAGGTGGTAGGGCCGCCCGGCCCGTACGCTATGGATCTTGCGTTTCTGCAGCCTCTGTACGCCACCGATGCCCCTGTGGTGTCGGTGCATCTGGACACCACGCGTTCGGCACTTGACGCGGACAAGCGGATCGAACTGCGGTGGCGATCCGCGCGCCGGTCGCTGGCCGAGCAGGGCGCGGACGAAGAAGACCTGCGCCTGCTGGACGGTGTAGTCGGAGGGGTTGCCGAGGTTCCGGGCCCCCAGGGAGAAGCGCTGTTCGCCTCGGCGGGGAAACTCCTGGGGGCCTTCACCCTGGCCGAGCCCCCGCCAGCCGAAAGCGCGCGATTGCTGCCGGTTCCCGATCCCCTGGGCCTGGCCATTGACAGGGACCACCAACTGCCGCATGTCGTCGTGGCCGTGGACCGCGAGGGCGCCGATGTCGAGGCGTACCCCGCCGCGGCTCATGAGCCTTCCTTCCAGCGCTCCTTCCACGGCAGCACGCTTCACATCACCCGGGTCAAGGCCGGGGCCGAGGCGCAGGCGTCCTTCCACCGGCGGTCGGTCAACCTGTGGACCGAGAACACCGAGCAGGTCGCCCAGGACGTGCGCGACGCGGCGGCCCATGTGGACGCCGCAGTAATCCTGGTCGCCGGGGACCCCAAAGCGGTGGGCCTGCTGCGGGAGCACTTCACGGCGCGCCCCCCGCTCGGCCAGCTGGTCTACATCGGCGGCGGACGCACCGACACCTCCGCGCGAGAGAGTCTGCGGGCGAACGTGGATGACGCCATCCGGGAGGCGATGGCCGTCCAGCACCGCGGTGTGCTGGACACCCTGGACGCTGACCTGGCTGGCGGACGTGCCCTGCAGGGCATCCCGGCGGTGAAGGAAGCACTGGCAGAGGGACGGGTGGAGGTACTGCTGCTCGCCGCCCACCAAGCCGGCGCCCCCGTCCTGTATGCCTCCCGCCATGATCCGCGCGCCCTGGGCACCGATCCCGCCGCTCTGGGAGGTGGCCCCACGGTCTTCAGCGCGCCCGCCGCGCCGCTGCTCCTGCGCTCGGCCGTCCTGGGCGGTGCCGCGTTCACCGAACTCCTGCCCCCCGCACGCGCCACGGACGGCGTCGCCGCCCTACTGCGCTACTAGTGCCGTGGCAGACAACGTTTGCCCTGTTGTGATGTAACACGCCGTCCGGGTGCTGTGCCGGGCGGCGCGTGACCGTCACCCTGGCTGGGTGGCGGAACGAGTGCGCGTGCGCGAGATCGACGATGACGAGGGCAGACGGCTACTACGGATCATCCGCAGGGGAACTGGGTCGGTGGTGACCTGGCGGCGGGCCCAGATGGTGCTGCTGTCCGCGCAGGGCATGCCGGTCGCGAAGATCGCCGAGGTGTCGTTCACCAGCGACGACCGGGTCCGGGACGTGATCCACAACTTCAACGCCGACGGCTTCGAATCGCTGTATCCGAAGTACAAGGGCGGCCGCCCCAAGACGTTCACGCTGCCCGAGCGGCGCGAGATCAAGAAGATTGCCAAGTCGAAGCCGACCGAGCATGACCTGCCGTTTTCGACCTGGAGCCTGTCCAAGCTGGCGGACTTCCTGGTTGCCGAGGGGGTGGTCGACGACATCAGCCACGAGGGCCTGCGCATCCTGCTCCGCGAGGAAGGCGTCTCCTTTCAACGCCTGAAGACCTGGAAGACCTCCCGCGACCCGGACTACGCGGCCAAGAAAGCGCGCGTCGAGCACCTTTACGCGATCGCCGACGGCGACGTCATACCCGAAGACGGCGAGCCTGAAGTCATCTTCTGTATGGACGAGTTCGGGCCGCTCAACCTGATGCCCCACCCGGGCCGGCAATGGGCCGAGCGCGGTGGCAAGCGCAAGGACCCAGATCGTGAGCCACGCCGACGACGGCGGGCGACCTACAACCGCTACGGCGGGGTGCGGCACCTGTTCGCCGCCCTGGATCTGTCCAAGGACAAGCTCTACGGCCACATCAAACCGGTCAAGAAGCGCACGCAGTTCCTGGAGTTCTGCCGCTACCTGCGCAGCCTCCATCCGGACACCGTCCGCATCGCGATCGTCTGCGACAACTTTTCCCCGCATCTGACCACGAAACGGTGCCAACGGGTCGGCACCTGGGCCGCGGCAAACAACGTCGAGATCGCCTACACCCCGACCAACTCCTCCTGGCTCAACCGCATCGAGGCCCAGTTCACCGCCCTGCGCTACTTCACCCTCGACGGCACCGACCACGCCAGCCACAAGGAACAGGGCAGCATGATCCGCCGCTACATCATCTGGCGAAACCGCCACGCCGACGACCGGCGCCTACGCGCCGTCGTCAACAGGGCAAACGTTGCCTGATGCGGCACTAGCTCCCCGGTTGCAGGCCACCATCCGGGCGGGCCCCACCCGGAAAGCGGCCGCACCCGATCAGGCGCGAAGCCGATCCTCATTCGAAGGAGATACCGTGCCGCAGCCCATCATCGTCGGCGTCGACGGAACGTCCGACAGCCTGCTCGCGGCCGACTGGGCGGCCCACGAAGCACGACGACAGGAAGCACCGCTGGTCCTGCTGTACGGCTACGAAAGGTTCGGCTTCGGCGAAGAGGGCTACGAGGACGAAGAGGCCAGGAACCTTCTCGACGCCTCTCTGACATGGGTGCGCGAACACCACGACGGCATCGAGGTGAAGGCCGAACTGGCGATTCAGCCGGAGTCGGAGCTGCTCGTCGAGCGCGGCAACGACGCGCAGATGATCGTGCTCGGCTCCCGCCGGCTGGGGCCGGTGACCGGATTCGTTCTCGGATCGGTCGGCCACCGCGTTCTGAGCCAAGCCGCCTGTCCCGTGGTCCTCATCCGCGGAGGCACCGCCAGCCGCCGGCCGCAGAACGCCGAAATCGTGGTGGGCGTCCCCGAGGACGAGGAAGAAGCCGATGCGGTTCTGGAGTTCGCTTTCCGGGCCGCCACCACACGCGGCGCCCCACTGCGAGCTGCACGCGCCTGGCAGCTGCCCCTCGTCCTCACCCGCCAGTCCGCCGCGCGGGTCCTGTCGGAAAAACGAGAAAGCCTGGAGGCGGCCCAGCAAAGTGGTCTGCTCGACCGTCTGGAACCCTGGCGCCGGGCCCACCCCGAGGTCACGGTGATCGAACACGTCGATCTCGGGCCGATCGTGGAAATGCTGGTTTCCCTCGCCGCTTCGGCGCAGCTCCTGGTCGTCGGCCGCCGCAGCAGACTCGGCACCCGCTATGTCGGGCACGTCGCCCACGCCGCACTCCACTTCGCCGACGCCCCCATCGCTCTCGTGCCGACCCGGTGAGCACCGGCCGCCGCCAAAACGGCGGTAGCGGCCCTCCACAAGACCCCTGGACGGGGTAGGAGATCTTCGGACCTACAAGGATGGCAGGGTGCACCGCGCGAGGCAGTGCCATGCCCGGCGGGCGCATCACGGTGCGTACGCCCCAGGTAGAACGCAGTGAATGAGCAGCAGTCACACGGCGACGCGGTGCCCTTCGCCGACCTGCGCAGGCGCCTGGGTACCGAGATGGAGCAGATCGCCCGGCAGTTGCAGGCTCCCGCCGCCACCAAGACAGGCTCGACGGCTGCTCAACGCGATACTCGCCATCTCCGGCGAGCTGGAGCTGAGCGAGGTGCTCCGGCGGATCGTCACCACAGCCATGCACCTGTGCGGTGCCCGTACAGCGTGCTGGACGACGAAGGGCGAGCGCCCCCTTCGAGCGCCCGGGTCTTCCGATCTCGCCAGCGCCCGGGCCGGTCGGTCAGGCCATGAGCGAGCTCCACCACGAGGCGAGAGGAGCGGTCGGGATCCATGGACTGCGGGAACTCCTGCCTGACACTGACGGTGTATGCGAGGCCGAGGACAGCAATGTCCACTCCGCCCTCGCGTGGGTGAAAGAACGAGTGGGCCTTCCGCACCTCGTACCCTCGCCGGACCGCCTCAGCTGACAGTCCCCGCAGCAGCAGAATCGACCTTCGGCGGAGCCCAGACGGCATGACGTGTCGGCGCTCGTCGTCTTTGAGCGCCGACACGATCGGATGGAGGTTCCCCAGCCGCGAGGGAACGGGAACCGGATCCCCGTTCTCCTTCGGCCGTTGACTCCGCGCATGGGAATGCGGGCCGTCCGCAAGAAACAGCTCCAGCCTCGGCCCACCGTACGGAACCTTCTCGATGCGCTTGCCCGCTGGTTCCAGGCCGTGCCGTTTCGCGTAGTTGACGACACGCCGCCACTCCGTGACCTCGTCGTCATCAGGGTCGGTGATCCGAACGCGGCCCTCGGCGACGAGCCGCTCGATCAGCTCATGAGCCTTCTCCCGCTGGGCTCGCGCGACGGGCCTCTCGCTGTACGGCGTCCGAGGGTTGGCGGGCGCTGCCGGCTCACTGCCATCAGCGACAGCAGAGTCGTCGTCGATCATCAGGACCCCACCATCCCGCAAGGTATCGGCCGAGCGCCAGCCACTCGGCATCGAGGCTCCACCGCCCGCGCTGGAAACGAGGCCGTTCGACGAACCCGTACTGCCGTATGAAGCCGAAAGGCGCCCGTCAGCCCTGGGAGTCCCCTGGGACTTTTCTGGGACTTCCGGCCCCATCAAGCGGCACGAACGTGAAATAGCCGAAAGGTCATTCGCGCAGGTCAGCGGCCATCGCACACCTATCACAGCAGGTCACGGCGCTCGCTGATCTCTTCCGGGACATCTGACCGGCGCGGTGTCGTGCCCCTTGGAGGCAAGGGGCACGACACCTCAACATGCAGCTGACCTGCGGATACACGCCTTCACAGCCCTCCACTGATCACTGTTGTTTTTCAGCACCTTGTGCAACGCACGTGCAAGATGATCTTGCATGGTTGACGATACGTCAGAGATACCTGAGTATCCGTCAGCCTTCACGGAGGGTTGTCACCGAAGTGGCCTCGCAACGTCCGATGTCGGTCGTGTCACGCCGACCGCGTCTGGTCGACCATCGGCACCCACGTCGAAGACCCGGCAAGCCACCCCGGTAACCATCAGGGTGCTGAGGCGGCGACCCTTGCCGATTTGGTAATGCCCTTCGGCCGTCGGCCTGGGGCCACCGGCTGGGTAGGTGCTGCTTGTGCTGGCTCTCGCACCGCCGCGAGTACCGTAAATCGACTCACACAGCAGCCCTCCGACGCTCCCCCGGTCTGAGACGGCCGTACCGGGGGAGCGGATCCGGGAAGCGTCAAGGCGTTGCGCTCTCAGGTTTCGGCCGGTGGCCCTCGGGCTCCTGGAGGCTGGGGTGCCGTCCGTCGTGCAAGGCGAATTGGTGGTCGTGCGAGCCCGGGCAACGGCGGAGCGGGCCGGGTGTTCCGTCTGCGGGGTGCGGTCCGCGCGGGTGCACAGCCGATATGTACGCCGTCTTGCGGACAGCGCGGTCGGACACCGCCGGGTGGTGATCGAGTTACAGGTCCGTCGGTTCCGCTGCGGTGAGGGCACGTGTAGGCAGGTGACCTTCGCCGAGCAGGTCAGCGGGCTGACCTTCCGCTACGGCCGACGCAGTGCCGGGCTGCAGGTGGTGTTGCAGAAGCTGGCGCTGATGCTGGCCGGCCGGGCGCGGGCCAGGCTGGTGGACGCGCTCGCGGTTCCGGCGAGCCGCTCCACGCTGCTGCGCCTGATAAGGGCCCTGCCGGAACCGGCACCGCGCACTCCGAGGGTGCTCGGGGTGGACGAGTTCGCGCTGCGCAAGGGAACGTCTATGCCACCGTCCTGGTGGACATCGAGACCAGGCGCCCGGTGGATCTACTACCCGACCGCAACGTGTCGACGGTGGCCAAGTGGCTGACCTCCCATCCCGGCGTCGAGGTGATCTGCCGCGACCGCTCCCTCGCCATTGCCGAGGCCGGACGGCTCGGGCGCCCCGGACGCCATCCACGTCGCGGACAGGTGGCACTGCGCCATGAGGCGCCTTGTCGTATCCCCGATTGAATCGGCAAGAATTTGGAGGGAGGTTCTTGGGTCCAATGGCTTACCTAATCCGGAAACGGTGAGGGGACCGCAGCATGCCAGGAAAGCGACGGCCGGGCTCAGGCATTGGAGACGGGGCGTCGCGGGACCCGCGTGATATGGCGAAAGCTGGACTGCCTGAATCCCAATCCCCAGAAGATTGAAGGTCGAATCCACCGGAAAGATGCCTGAAACCGGTGCCGCGCCCTGCGGCGGCTTTGTGCCATGGCCGACGCAACCTCCGCAGTGCGGAGCGATGCCCAGCGAGGGCATTCAAGGGGATGAGTGGGGCGCCTACGTCACGCTACTACGTACGACAAGGACGAACATGGGATCGCCTAAGGGATGAGATCTTCCTATGGCGACGGAGGCCCCGTAGTAGTCGCCGGAGTCACGACCGGCCAAGGAGGACGGGAAAGCCGTCTGCATCGGGCGAAGGGGGCCACCGCCGCCGCCGACGGTGGAGGAGACGTGCGTGCCGTGTCCGTTCCGGTCGGCGACCTCCTGGCCCTCGATGAAGCTCTTGGTCTCGCTCACCCGGTCCTTGAGATCGGGGTGGGTCAGGTCCACGCCGGTATCGAGGACGGCGACCTTGACGCCCTTTCCGGTCAGCCCCGCCTCCCAGGCCGCGGGGGTGCCGATCTGGGCGTTGCTGGTCTCCATGGCGGCGTCGACCCGGGCGTCCAGCCAGATCTTCTCGACGCCGCCCGCCAGACGCACGCTGCCCGGAGCCGCGCTGCGCGCCTTGGAAGTGACGTCCGGCGCGACCGAACGCCAGAACTCACCGGACGTCGAGGCCTCCAGCGCCGCACCGCCCACGCTCGGCAGCCCACGGACCTGGCGGGCCCCGCGGGGCGTCGTCGCGCTCCGGGCGTTCTTCGTGTACGTCACGATGAGCGGCAGCCCGTCGGAGGACGGGTCACCCAGCCCCTGCTCGAGCAGAGCGGTGACGTCGAAGAGCTCGGCGTCGAGGACGCCCGCCTGGAGGTAGGGCCTGGCCTCGTCGGGTATGACAGTGATCCGGCCGTCGGAAATCTCGCTGCGAACCGCTCCGGTAGCGCCCTCGGGGCGCTCCACGGCGACCGACTTCTGCCCCGCGCCCAGGTCGGTCACGGTCACCTGGTCACCGGTGATGAGAGTGACGGTTCGCGCGGTGGTGGGTGCGTGCACGGTCGACGCGGCACGGTCGGTGCCCGACGCCGTCCCCATCGTCCCGGCTGCGACGGCCTGCCCGGCCGGCAGCAGTACGAGCGACAGCCCGGCTGCCAGCAGCCGAAACCTCCGCCTCGCGGATGCTCTGGTCATGGATGTCTCTCCTCCGCGCACCCGGCGAATCGGTGGTTCCGGGTGCTGCGAAGAGTTTCCGGGCCGGACACCTGCTTGTGGCCGTTCTGCCCTGGCGGTTGACCGCCGTGCCGTAGATTCGCCAGCAAAGGACACACCAGGGACCGGAGTTACGCCCAGCCGTGATGCCGGGCGTACCAGCCGAGCTGGATGCGGGTGGACGCGCCGGCCTGGACCATCAGCCCCTGTATGCGCCGCTGCACGGTGCGCGCCGACATGTCCACCTGCGCGGCCACCGCGTGGTCGGTGAGACCGGCGAGCAACAGGCGCAGAATGCGGGTGTCCAGGACGTCGATCCCGTGGTGCGGCTCGCCGTAGGGGCGGGCCCGTTCCCACACGGAGTCGAAGAGCGCCTGGGCGATGTTGGCGAGCCCGCCCCGCAGGACGAGGCTGGGGTCGACCTCGCTGCCGGAGCCGTGCAGTGGAAGCATTGCCACCTCGCTGTCACAGACGATGAGTTTGAGCGGTACGCCGTCCACGGTCCGGACCTGCATGCCCTGGGCGAGCGACTCGTCGACATTGTCGGCTGCGTGCGGTTCGGCCAGGAACGACTGGTCGATGACGCCGCGCGCCCGCAGTCCGCGCGCCAGCACGGTGGGCTCCTCGGTGTTCTCGGGGCCGACCACCTGGACGTCGCCCGTGACGAACGTGTCGATGGCGTGCCGGGCGGAGAGCTGGAGCTGGAGATAGCGCTGGCGCACGGCATCTCGCCCCTCGACGACCTCCACGAGATCGCGCTGCGCGCGCCCCATCGAGCCGGTCCGATAGGTCTCGACCAGCTCGGCGAGCGCGAGTTCCGCACGGTGGAGGCGGATGCGGCGCTCCGTCAGTTCGGTGCCGAGCGCGACCGACGGCGGCGCGGCGACGTAGTGGCCGCTGCCCGGCTGCCTGCTGACCAGGGCGCGATCGGCGAGCGAGCCGAGCGATTCCGCGACGTCGGCTTCGGGGACGGCTGCCGCCGCGGCCACCTCGGCGAGCGTGGCCGACGGCCGTTCGATCAGCACCCGGTATACGGATTCCTCGCAGGCGCCGAGCCCGAGATCTTCCAGTGCCAAAGCCACCCTCCGGTCCGTGTCGACGCCGGATTCTCGCAGCTCGGCCGGGCGCATCCGACTGCGGGGCCCGGTGCTGCCGTCGGAGCCGTGGAAACCGCGGACGGCCGGTGCACCCGCTCGGCAGGGCAGGTGCACCGGCCGTCCTGGACGGGTCCACGGCCCGGCCTTGCGGGTCCGTCGGCCGAAGCGCGGGCCGGTGCGACGTGGGTCGGTCGTGCGGTCAGCGGACCAGGGTGACCTCCGGGGAGGTCCAGATCTGCGTGCCCGGTGACTTCTGCCGATCTCCCAGCGCCTTGTCGAAGACGAAGCGCAGCCGATACGTACCGGCGGGCGCCGCGGTGCCGTCGGCGCGCGTGGCGTCCCAGCTGTAGAACGCCACGCCGGTACCCGCGCCGGAATTGCGGGTCACCCACGACGCGTCGTACGGGATGTCGACCACCTCGCCACGGGTGTCGAGGACCTGGAGCCGCATCCGCTCCAGCAGCGGGAAGCCGTGGGACAGCATCACCCAGGCCTTGTCGTTGGCCGTGGAGGTGTCGGTCAGGTCGACGGTGGTGGGGAGATTCTTGCCGAAGGTGAAGTAGGCGGGACGCAGAGCCGGGTTGTCCAGCGTCTTGTTGACCGAGGTGAAGGTGGGGTTGATCGCCGACACCGCGTCGAAGTCGCCCGCCATGCCCAGATAGGGCACCCGGATCTCCGGGGCCGTCGTGCCGGACCGGGTGAACTCCACCCAGCCTCCGAACAGCGTGCCCTCGGCGACGTCGCGGGGCTGCCTGATGTGCACAGTCACGGTACGGCTTCCGTGCGCGGGCACGGTGATCCTGTCCCGTCCGTCGACCTCGGCGTCACCGGTGGCGTCGGTGGGCTGCCACTCGCTGGTGTACGGCGGGGCCGCGGAGACGGCGGCGCTCTGCCCCACGCGGTAGGTCACCGGACGGGCGGCCGGATTGTGGAGCGTGATCCGGCGGGTCCGCTGCCGGCCTTCGAGGTCGCCCAGGGCCAGCTCGGACGGTGCGGCAGTCCCGGTGTCGCCGGAGACCGATGCCAGTGCGGCGACTGCGTCGATCCGGCCCGCGCCCTGCTGGGCGACGGGCTGCCGGCCGCGCTCGTGATCACCGGTCATGGCGAGCGGGGTGGCCGTGTTCTGCAGCGCGGTCTGTACCTGGGCCGGCGTGAGGTCCGGCCGGGCCTGGAGCAGCAGGGCGACCACTCCCGCGACGTGCGGGGACGCCATCGAGGTACCGGACATGACGCCGTACCAGTCCTGGCCCGGGGGCAGCGCGGACAGGATGTACCCGCCGGGTGCGGCGACGTCCGGCTTGAACTCCAGCTCGTTGCCCGGGCCCCAGGAGGAGCTGGCGTCCATCAGTCCGGCGGCGTCGGCGCTCATCGGCGCACCGGCGTACGCACCCCAGGTCAGCTCGGTGCCGGCCGGCGCGGCCTTGATGCGCTCGGCGTCCCGGGCACGGATCCCCACCACGGGGATGCCGATGGTGTTGCAGCAGGGGGAGAACGGCATCGCGTCCGGATCGCTGCCCGACGGGTTGTAATGGACTGCGGCGACCGCACCCGCAGCCTCGGCGGTGCGGGCCAGGTCCATCACCCGGCACTTGAACACGTCGGTACCGGTGTACGGGGCGAACAGCGCGATCTTGCCTTCGAGGCTGCCGGCGGGCAGCGGGTCGCAGCTGGACGGAATGACGGTCACCGGGTGCCCGCCGGTCGAGGGAGCGGCCGGGGCCCGACCGGAGTCCATGTACGGAACGGGAGCGGTGGAGCCGTCGTCGAGTGTGAACGCGAGGAACGGGTAGCGGCTGCTGTAGGTGCTGCCGACCGCGATCGCCCCGTCCGCGACTGCGGGTGCCGAGGCGTTGAAGGGACCGGCGTAGCCGTTTCCGTTGGCCACGACCGTGGGAACGCCGGAGTCCACCAGGTGGTTCACGGCGAGCGAGAGCAGGCTGCTGCTGCGGTTGCCGGTCGCGCCGAGACTCATGTTGACGACGTCCACGCCGTCGGCGGCGGCCCGGTCGAGTGCGGCCAGGATGATGGCGTCGGTCGGTGTGTTCTTCGTCCCGAACACCCGGTACGAGCGCAACGTGGCGTCCGGGGCGACGCCCTCGATGTGCGTGTCGTCCCCGGCGACGATGCCCGCGACATGGGTGCCGTGCCCGGCTGCCGGGCCGAACCTGTCGTCGTACGGATCGGCGTCCTCGTCCGCGAAGTCGTACCCGCCGACCACCTTCGCGTTGGGGAAGCCCCCGCCGCCGAGAGCCGGGTGGTCGTAGGCGACGCCGCTGTCGATGATGCCGACGGTGACACCCTTGCCCGTGAAGCCCTGGCGATGGGCCCGCGGGACGCCGGTAAGCTCCGTGGCGGTGACGATCTCCCGGCCGGAGGGGGCCTGTTCGCCCGACCGTGTGTCACGGCCCGCCTGGGCGACGGCCTTTTCCAGGACGTCCTCGGACACCGGGGTGGGCTTTTCGGGCATCTCGTACGTCACCGGCTCGGTCACCTGAGCCACACCCGGGAGTGCAGCCAGCCGGTCGGCCTGCGCTGCGGGCACTTCGACGAGGAGACCATTGACGACATTGCGGTACTGGCGTCGCACGGACAACGCGATGCCCGCCTCGTGCGCGTCGTCGATCAGCTGCTGCTGAGCATCGGAGACGGTACGGCGGGCCGTTGCCCGGTCCTGGGGTGCCACCTCCTGCGCAGCCGGGGCGCTGTCGAGCGTGACGATGCGCGCCACCGACGGCCCGGACGGGTCACCGGAGTTCGCGTGCGCCCAGTCACCGGGCAGGACGAGCGAGACGAGGAGCAGCGCCGACGCTGCGGATATCGAGTGTCTGTACACGACGGTCGATCAAATGCGACCGGTGGCGGAAGGGCAACGGTGACCGGGTGTCGAGTCTCCGCCATGGCGGAGACTCGACGTTCTGCGACGGCGGGCTCCGGTGATCTCCCCTCACTGTCAGTCGGTGAGAGTGCTGGGACCCGGGCCCAGGACCTCGAACAGGCCGCGGAACGCGCCACTGACCCGGCCGAGCGTCAGCGTCTGAAGGACCAGGCCCGCCGGCTCAAGGAGCAGAGCGAGCATGCAGGCGGGACGGGCAAGCCGGACTGAGGCCCGATGTAGTCCTGGTAGTTCCGGGAGGACATCGACCCGACGGTGTCCTCCCGGTAGTTCCGAGTGCAGATGCCGGCCGGTGGCCGGCCTCCGTGGCTTTGTGGCACGTGAGAGGTCCCCGGCCGGTCACTGCTGTCTGTGCTCAAGAACAACGCGTCCGCCGGTCACTCAGCTGCCCTGGTGTGCGTGTGCGGTTCGTACTGACTCTTCCAGTGCGGCCATCAGGTCCATCGCCGGCCCGGGCTCGGGTGGTGCGGCCAGCTGGCCGCCGGACACCTTCGCTTCGACCAACTGCTCGAGTGCGTGCTGGTAGTCGTCTTGGAGCTGGTCGACCTCGACGCCCGTGAGTTCGCGCATGAGTGCCTCGGCGAGTTCCAGCTCTCGGTTGGTGACCGGTGTGGATGGGGTGAGGTCTCCGGGATCGCGCAGTTCGTCCTGCCAGAGCAGGGTCTGGAGGATGAGTATGCCGTGGCGTGGCCGCAGCAGTGCGATGTGTTCCCGGGAGCGGATGGCGACTTTGCATACGCCGGCCTGTCCGGTGCAGGCGAGCGCTTCGACGAGCAGCGCGTATGGCCGGTCGGCCGGCGGGCCGCCGGGGCCGACGTAGTACGGCCGGCTGTACGAAATCGGGTCGACGTCCTGCCCGGGCACGAAGCCGAGTACCTCCACGACGTGCCGGGTCGCAAGCGGCAGACACTCCAGGTCCTCATCGGTCAGCGGCACCAGTCGCCCGTCGGGCAGCTCCCAGCCGCGCCCGACCTCCTCGTACGGGATCTCACGGTCCTCGGCCTCACAGAACCGCCGGTGCTGCACCCTGCCGCTGTCCGCGGCATGGATCTCCCGCAGCTGCACCTGGTGTTCCTCGGTCGCCAAGAGCAGCTTCACGGGCAGCACGACCAGCCCGAACTGGATCACGCCGGACCGCAGGGCCCTCATGCCTTAAGCGTCCATCGCCACGGCTCCGGGTGCACCGCGGCCAGCCCCGCCCTGCAATGAGCCCTACGCCGTCCGCACCATCAGCGGCGAGCTGCGCCGCCACTTCCGCGATCACATGTGGACGTCCACGTTCCCTGGCGCTGGCAGGAGCTACGCAACAAGTCCGCCTCGCCCGCCGCGACCTCGCCCAGCAGCCCGGAGCCGGCTCGGAACCATGTGGCGGCCATCGTGCAGCTGGGGGCCAAGTCACCTTTCGATGTGACGCTGCACCCTCTCCGTAGGCGATGCCGACGGCGCTGCACCGCGCAGCTGCGCATTCCTGCAGCGGACGTTGACCTCCTGGCCGCCTACAGCCGGGATGATGTCGCAGGCTCGTCGAGTAGGTGCTGGATCAGCGTGATCGCACGGTCGATGGCGGGCGGTTCGCCGATCACGATAGGAGTCCATTGCAGCGCGGTACCCAGCTGAACGACGATCTCCACCGTCCGTGCGTCGATTCCGCTCAATCCGTGTGCAGTGAGGCAGGCAGTCACGCCGGCGCGCAGGGCGGCGTTCACCTGGCCTCCCTCGGCCATGAGCACCCGCAGGGCTACGGTGGGCTCCTGTTCGGCGAACTGCCGCAGCGGTCCGTGGCCGGACGTCACCTGCATGAACCGGCGGATGTCGGCGAGCGCCCCCGGCACTCCGCCGACGGCGCTGCCCTCGGACACCGTCTGCCATGTCTCGGCGCTCAACTCGGCGAGGATCACGGCCAACAGTGCCTCACGGTCACCGACCCACCGGTACAGCGTGCTGCGTCCGACGTCCAAGGCGTCGGCCAGGGTGCGCATGTCTACGCGGTCTCCGTGCAGGAACACCCGCCGGGCGTAATAGACGGCCAGCTCACGCGTCGGCCGTTGCAGTCGGGGCAGTACGGGCTCGGAATCCGGAGTGGACGTCACAGGGCCATCGTAGAGCGGGACAGACTTTCTTCCTGTAACAAATGAAACACTCTTGACGAGTGTCCCACCTGGTCCTAGCGTCTCCGGAGCCCCGCGGATGCGGGGTCATCGAGACTCAAGGAGGAGTCCGCGTGCGCCTGCTCCCCGCTCCACTCGGCACCCTGGCCTGCGCTCTGATCACGAGCGCCGTCCTGACCGCCGCACCCCCCGCCCACGCCCGTGGGGGCGCCGACGAGAGCGCGGGCGCGCAGGCGGCCGACTGTCTGTGGCAGGGGCCGGCCGGTATGGTCGACGACCCCGCCCAGAACTACGCCTTCCCTGACGCCGGAGCCCGCTACTGGTCCGCACAGCTGACCCTCCCCACAGGCGCCCGGCTCACGTTCGACGGCGCGTACGCCCACGCCCGTTACCAGTCGCTGAACAGCTACGACATGGCCACGCACGCGCCGACCGATGCGCTCGACGACATCTCCACCCGGCCGGACCCCGGCTCGTCCAACCCCTACCTTCCCGGGACCCGGCGCGCTCATGACGCCCACCGCTCGTACCACGTCGCTGTCCTGGGCGACCCCGCGCCCAGTAACCCGGCGCAGCGAGCCGGGAACACCCTTTACGCCGGCGTGGCAGGGCAGACGAAGATGGCTCTCATCTACCGCGTCTACCTGCCCGACCGTGGTCGTGACGCCACTGGCGGCGCCGGTCTGCCCCGCCCCACCCTGCATCTGGCGGATGGTTCCACCGTGACGGGTCCGGCTCTGTGCCAAGCGGTCGAGGCGTCCCGGAACCGGCTGCCTCTCACCACCCTTGCTCTGCGGAGTTATCTGGCGTTGCGCGACCAGCCGGGTCGTCCGACCGGATTCCCCGCCGCCGCCCGGCCCGTCTGGCACACCTTCTACAATCCGGCCTTCAGCCTGGCCTGCGTTTACCAAGGCGCCTGTGATGGAACACCCGCTCGGACCGGGGGCCAGTACTCCAACCGCGACAACCAGTACGTCGCCGGCTACGTCAGCCGCGCCTTCGGCAACGTGCTGGTCCTGCGGGGCAGACTGCCCGTTACCCCCGCGACCCTCGATCGCGAACCGCGCATGGCCGCGCACACCGACCTGCGGTACTGGTCACTGTGTTCCAACGAGAGCTACGCCACCACCCGCGCGGTCGCCTGCGTGGACGACGAACACGTGCTGACCGACCGACACGGCCGGTACACGATCGTGCTGAGCCTGCCGCAGGACCGGCCCGCCAACGCCACCGCCGCCAACGGCGTCACCTGGCTGAGCCTGTCCCCGAACGGAGACGGCGCCGGCCACCCGGACGACACCATGCTGATCCTGCGCAACATGCTGCCGTCCACAGGCTTCCACCACGCTGTGCAGGACACTGAGACCCCCGGCGACGAGCGCGCCGTGATGGGCGATTACCTGCCTAGCGGCACCTACACGACCAGGACGGGGTTCGAGGCCCTCGGTCACCTGGCCGCGGTCCAGGCACACGGCTCCCGCTGACCTATCCGGCCGAGCCGACCCGGGGGGTCGGCTCGCTGAGCGCCCGCAGCACGGGCGGGAGCGTCCGCTTGGCCAGGTCGCCGGTGGCCGTGACGGCGTCGGGGTGTGTGAGCGCGTGCGCGTTCAGGCCCTCGGATAGCGCCATGACCACACGGGCCAAGTCGGCTGCGGGGAGGGCGGGTTGGCGGCCGCCGCGGGCGAGCAGGTCGGCCAGCAGGGCGGCCAGCCCTGCCACGAGGCGCTCCTCGCAGGCCGCCAGGGACTTGGCGATCTCGGGATGGCGGGCGGCGTGCAGGGTGAACTCCATCGACAGCACGAACCATGCGCGTTCGCGTCTGCTGCTGCCCGCCACATGTTCGAGGAGTCCCTCCAGCGGATCCGCTGTGTCGCCCAGCGTGGCCGCCGCTTCGTCCAGTTCGGCCAGCAGCCGCTCCGTGTGCCGGTCGTAGAGGGTGAGGAACAGGTGTTCTTTGTCGGGCCAGTTGGAGTAGAAGGCGCCTCGGGTGAGCCCGGACCGCTGCACGATGTCGCTGATCGAGGTGGCGTGGAAGCCGCGTTCCAGGAAGAGCGCCTGGGCGCTGTCGGTGAGCGCGGCCACCGTTGCCGGGCGGCGCTTGGTGGGGGACTTGGGCACGTCCTGGACCTTTTCCAGCGGGGAATCCTGCCCGGGCAGGGTACGCGACCCGGCGACGGCACCGAAGGTCGCGCCCCCGGAGGCGGCAGTCAGGCCGTGGTCTCGTAGTCGTCGTAGAACCCGGCCCCCGTCTTCACGCCGAGCCGCCCGGCATCCACGTAGCGTTGCAGCAGTTCCCGCGGGCCCTCGGGGAGCCCGGGGCGCTGGGCCGCGTAGTGGCTCTCGATGTCGAGCACCACATCGAGACCGACCTTGTCCATCATGCGGAAGGGCCCCCCGGACAGGCCCGTGTTGATCCGCCACATCCCGTCGACGTCCTCCGGCGTGGAGACGCCTTCAGCCACCACGGCCAGCGCCTCCCTTTTGACCGCAGCCCAGATCCGGTTGAACACGAAGCCCGTGCTCTCACGCCGTGCCTCGAAGGGGAACAGACCGAACCGGGGCAGCTCCCGCAGCAGTAGTTCCATCACACCGCGGTCGGTGCTGCCACTGGACATCAGGTCGACGGCCGCCTGGTCCGGAGGCATGTAGAAGTGCATGTTGACCAGCCGCTGCGGCTGCGCGACCCGGTCGGCGAACCGCGCCGTGGGATACGAGGACGAGTTGCTGGCGAGGATCGCGTCCGGCGCCGCGTGCTGGTCCAGGTCGGCGAAGACCCGCTGCTTGAGCGCGAGCCGCTCGGGGACGGCCTCCACCACCAGCCAGGCCCCGGCCACCGCCTCCGCCAGGTCCACCGTGCCGGCGACGTGGCCTGCGGCCCCGCCGTCGATGCGGCCGACGACCTTGGGAAGTTCGGCGCGCACGTAGGCGCAGGCGTCGAGCCCCGCGCGCTCGTCCGGGTCGTAGACGCGAACGAGCCCGCCACGGGTGGCGAACATCAGGGCGATACGACGCCCAAGGGTGCCTGCACCGATCACGGCGACGGGTCGCTCATGGATGTCGGTGGAAAGCGGGAAGTCCATCTGTCTGCTCCTTGCGGGTGACGCACGAGCCGGTTTGCAGCCCGACCCCTATTGCATACATCATGTATCCGATACATGGTGTATGCAAATGGAGTGCCACCATATCCGCCCCCGAAGGAGTTCTCGTGCGTTCCGCCGACGTCCGCCGCCATGCGGCGACCCCCCTGACGGCCCCCCTCTACCCGCTGCGCGCGGCGCGGTTCACCGACCGCGAGTACCTCAACGTCGTCTACCGCACCGACCCCCAGGCACTACGGGCCGTCGTGCCCGAGCCCCTGGAGATCGACGAACCCCTCGTCCGCTTCGAGGTGATGAAGATGGGCGATGCCGACGGCTTCGGCCCCTACACCGAGTGCGGTCAGGTCATCCCGGTCCGCTTCGACGGCGAGCACGGTGAGTATCTGCACGCCATGTACCTCGACCACTTCGGCGCGACCATCGCGGGGCGGGAGCTGAGTGCCTACCCCAAGGCGATCGGCTCGCCGGCCCTGGCCGTCGAGCAGGGCGCCTTGGCCGGCACGCTGGACTGGGGGAGTCAGCGTGTGGCCACCGCGACCATGGCTTACAAGTGGCAGCCGCTCGCTCGCGAGGAGGCTCGCTCCCAGATCGCCGTGCCCACCTTCGCTGTCAAGGTCGTCCCCGGTTACCAGGGCGACCTGCGGGTCTGTGACCTCACCCGGACGGAGATCACCGACATCACCGTCAAGGAAGCCTGGACCGGGCCGGCCCGTCTCCAGCTCTTCGCCCACGTCATGGCGCCGCTGGCCGATCTGCCCGTGCTCGAGATCGTCTCCGCCAGCCACATCGTCACCGACCTCACGCTCGCCCCCATGCGGCCGGTGTACGACTTCCTGACGGCGGGGTGACACGGGGCCATATCTCCCTGAAGTGCTGAAACGTGCTGGTACGTCCCTCCTCGCTTAGAGTCGGGATGACCCGGGGGTCGATGCGCGGGAGGTGTGCCATGGTGCGGTCGCGGTACGGCGTGGCCCTGGGAGCGGTTGCGGCCCTCGGCATGGCGGCAGTCGCGCTCACGCCCTCGGTGAAGGCCACGGGACCGGTGGTCTCCCTCGATTCCGGCATGGTGCGCGGCACCGAGACGGCCGGCGTCGAAGGCTTCAGGGGAATCCCGTACGCCCAGCCCCCCGTGGGCGCCCTGCGCTGGCGCAACCCTCAGCCGGTCACGCACTGGAGCGGGGTGAAGAACACCACTGCGTTCGCTCCGGCGTGCCCCCAGACGGACCATGTCCCGCAGTCGGAGGACTGTCTGACACTGAACGTCTGGCGTCCCGTGACGGCCCGCCCTTCGGCACCGCTGCCGGTCATGGTGTGGATCTACGGCGGCGCGCTCGTCCACGGCAACACCGCCATGTATCCGGGCGACGCACTGGCCCGGCAGGGCGTTGTCGTGGTGAGCATGAACTACCGGATGGGACGGCTGGGGTTCTTCGCCCACCCTGCTCTCCCCAAGGAGTCGCCGGGCCAACCAGTCGGAAACTACGGCTACATGGACCAGCTCGCCGCGCTGAAGTGGGTGCAGCGCAACATCCGCGTCTTCGGCGGCGACCCGAGGCAGGTCACGATCTTCGGTGAGTCGGCCGGCGGCGGCTCCGTCATGGCCCACATGGTCTCGCCGCTCTCGCGCGGCCTTTTCCAGCGGGCGATCCTGCAGTCGCCCGGCATCCCGACGGCCCGAGCGGACGTCCTGCCCCTCACCCCGCTCCGGAACGCCGAGCGGCGGGCCGTCGACTACGCGCACTCTGTCGGGATCGACGGCACAGACGGCAGGGCGCTGGCCGAGCTGCGTGCGTTGCCGGCGGAAAAGCTGGTTGAGGGAACCGACTCCACCGCCGTCCTGGCCGGCCTGTCCGGCGGGAAACAGGTCACCGGCATCTCCGGCTCCATCCTCGACGGCCGCTTCCTGACCGAGACCCCCGACGCCGCCTTCGCCGCCGGGCACCAGGCCCAGGTGCCGGTCATCGTGGGCGCCAACGACCGTGACCTGGCCATCGGGCAGGCCGCTTCGAAGGACGCACTGTTCGCGCAGTTCGGCGCACTGGCACCTGAAGCGCGCAAGCTCTACGACCCTCGCGGCGACCAGAGTCTGGCCGAACTGGAGCAACAGGTGTTCGCAGACAGGACACTCGTCGAACCCTCCCGGCGCCTGGCCGACGAGGCGGCGAGGGCGGGGCAGCCGGTCTGGTGGTACCGCTTCTCGTACGTCGCCGAGTCCGAGCGGACGAAACAGCAGGGCACATTGCATGGCTTCGAGATCCCTTACACCCTCGACCTGCCCTCCGCCCTGGTCGGCGACAAGGTCACCACGGCCGACAAAAGCATGGCCATCCTGGCCAGCGGCTACTGGGTGTCGTTCGGGAAGTCCGGCGACCCGAACGGCAGCGGGCGTCCAGCGTGGCCCCGCCACGACCCGGCCCTGAACCGGATGATCAACTTCGCGGACCAGGGCGCCGTGATCGGCCCCGACCCGCTCAAGGCCCGGCTGGACCTGTGGCAGCGGTTCTGGGCGAGCCGTGAAGCCAGACAGCGACGGACCGACACCAGCGGCTCGCCGGCAGAGCTCGGCAACGGGCGGCCTCCCCGAGAACCTTCATCAGGTCGATGACGTCCGTCGCCTGAGACGGCGCCTCGGCCGTCGCGATCTGCTGCCCCTCCGCTTTGGCCTTGACCAACTCACGCGCCTTTTTGTAGTTGTCATGACATCGCTTCGGATTCCAGTCTCCGCGGAGCACTCGACCAGCTGGAGTGCCATCTGTGATTCCTTGCCGCGCCCGGCCCGACCCGAGGGCAGCTCCGGCAACTCTTTGCCGGGGCCGCCGACTTCGTCCGCCCGGCGCCCTGCATAGAGCCGAAAGAGTGGCTGCGGGCAGTAACAGTTCCCTGGGACTTTCCTGGGACTTCCGGCTGCATCAGCGGGTACGAGCGTGAAACAGCCGAAAGGCCATTCGTGCAGGTCAGCGGCCAGCGGCCGCCCATCGCAGCAGGTCACGGCACTCGCTGGTCTCTTCCGGGACATCTGACCGGCGGGGTGTTGTGCCCCTTGAGCCCAGGGGGCACAACACCGCAGCGTGCCATCTGACCTGCGAATACTTACCTTCACGGCCGGGACTGCTGCACGGATAAGTGACACCTGACCTGGCTTGCTGCGAGGCGGCCTGGAAGGATGTTGCAGTGCCCAAGCCGTATCCGAAGGAGTTCCGCGAGGACGTCGTGCGGGTCGCGCGCAACCGTGAGCCCGGCGTCACGCTGGAACAGATCGCCGCTGACTTCGGCGTCCACCCGATCACGCTGTCGAAGTGGCTGCGCCGTGCCGACACCGATGAGGGCGCCAGGCCCGCGACAGCGTCGGGTGAGTCGGCCGAGTTGCGCGAGGCCCGCAAGCGCATCCGGCTGCTGGAGCAGGAGAACGAGGTGCTGCGGAGGGCTGCGGCGTATCTGTCGCAGGCGAACCTGCCGTCAAAATGATGTACCCGCTCGTCCGCGAGCTGGCCGCCGCCGCTGCCCCTCACCGCGTGCCGGTGGCGGTGATGTGCCGGGTGCTCGGGCTGGCCCGCCAGCCCTGCTACCGGTGGCTGGCCTCACCGGTCACCGGTTCCGAGCTCGCCGAGGCATACCGGGCCAACGCCCTGTTCGATGCGCATCGCGACGATCCCGAGTTCGGTCACCGCTTCCTTCTCGACGAGGCCCGGGCCGCCGGTGAGTCGATGGCTGAGCGGACCGCCTGGCGGATCTGCAGGGACAACGGCTGGTGGAGTGTCTTCGGCAAGCGCAGGAGCCGTGGGAAGAACGCCACGGCCGGGCCGCCTGTCCATGATGATCTGGTGCGGCGGGACTTCACCGCAGCCGGGCCGAACCGGTTGTGGCTGACGGACATCACCGAGCACGCAACCGGCGAGGGCAAGCTGTATCTGTGCGCGGTCAAGGACGTGTACTCCAGCCGGATCGTGGGCTATTCCATCGACGCCCGGATGAAGTCCAGCCTCGCGGTGCGAGCCCTTGAATCCGCGGTGGCCCGTCGCGCCCTGCCGGGATTGCTCCCGGTGGGTTTCCCGGTCGGGGAGTACGTCGATCCGTTCGCCGGTCTCGGCGTTGATCACGATGGTGGCGTACCGGTGGCGGCGCTTGAGCGCGAAGTCGTCCACGCCCAGCACCCGCGGCACCCGGCGCGGAGGCAGTGGCAGTCGCATGAGCATCCGCAGGGCGGTCTAGCGCGACACCGCGGTGGCCAGAGCCCGGGAGAGGCGGGCGCCCGCCCGGCCCGCTAACTCCTGCACTACGCTGCCGAGTTGGTCGGTGATCCGGTTCGTCCGGCGCTGGTAGCGCCCCAGCAGGCCGGGCACCTGCTCACGAAACGTCTGCCGCGGACAGCCCAGCACCGGGCACATCAGGCGCCGCACCCTTACCGACACCACCATCCGCCTGCCGTCCACCGCCACGTCCGCCACCGTCCGGCCGTGAAAGCCGTGCACCCGCCCGGTCGGCGTCCCGCACACCGGACATGGCACCGGATCATCGCGGGTACGCGCCACCACCCGGACCAGCTCACCCTCATCCGCCACACCCTCGATGACCAGGGCAGACAAACCCGAAAATCGGCGGAAGGTCGGCCACAGGGGTACGTCCACCTCGGCGAAGCCATCTTCGTCAGGCCGGGGGTCGGTGGTGGCCGTGCCGGTGCTTCCGATGCGGCGGATGCCGTCGCAGACGGTCGTGGACCGGCCTTCCGGGTGCATGTCGCAGAGGCGGACGAACACGTCGGCGCTGCGGGCGGAGGAGCGGAAGCGGATCCGGGCGACCGGCTCGCCGGCGACGACGACGACGTCTTCCAACGGCGTGCTGCGGAAGACGGTGACGTCGTCGCGGCGTTCGTGTGCGGTGCTGTCGGTGGGCCCTGCCTGCGGGTGCAGGCTGGGGCCGCCGACAGCGGGGGTGGGACTGTCGGGATCGTAGGTGTATCGGGTGCTGCCACCGCCCGGGAGGGCTGTACCGAGCAGGCCGGACGCGTGCAAGTGCCAGGGCCGCACGGTGGTTCCGGGCGGTGGCCGGGCCGGCAGGTCGTGCCACTGCCGGGCACCGGTGAGGTAGGCACGGACGGGCGCGACGCGGCTGCCGGGTGCGCCGGCGAAGTGCTCTTTCAGGAACGCGACGGACTCGGCGAAGGCAGGGCCCCCGCCGCCGGTGATGTGGTTCCAGGGGCCGACCGTCAGTCGCGGCGGCCGGCCCGCGGCTGCGAGCTGGGCGTAGTTGCGCAGCTGCCAGGGCAGGAAGATGTCGTACCAGCCGGTGCCCATGTACACGGGTGCGGTGACGTAGGGCACCGAGGCGGTGTGTGACTGCCGCGTCCAGTAGTCGTCGGTGAGTTTTTCGTGGGTGAGCCAGTCCTGGTACCAGTCGATCGGCTGGCCTGCGGCGGCGGTGTCGCCGGCGCCCAGCGGGAGCACGTCGAAGGCCTTGGCCAGCTTTCGGTCGGGCAGCCGAAGGACCGCCCGTATCGCGGCCAGTGCGCGGCGGCGGTCCATCAGGTCCATCATCCGCGACCAGCCGAGCGCGTTGCTCAGCGAGAAGGCTCCGTTGTCCCACGTGATCGCGCCGAAGTCGGGCATCGTGTTGATCAGGCAGAGCGCGTCGGGTGCGCTGTCAGGATCCTCGCGACGCATCCGGCCGGCCACTGCCCACTGCGTGTATCCCAGATAGCTCGGGCCGAAGGTCGCGACCGCGCCGGTGAACCACGATTGGCGCCGGACCCAGCGGTGGGTGGCCATCCCGTCGCGTTGCTCGCCGAGCTGGGGTGCGAACTTTCCCGCGAATCCCCAGGTGCCGCGGCAGCTCTGGACAACCACGGTGAACCCCTCGCGGGCGAGCGCCGGCGCACGGGTGATGACGCTTCCGCGGCCGTAAGGGGAGCGGATGACGACCGTGGGCAGTGGCGGGCTCACCTCGCCGACAGGCCTGTAGAGGTCGGTGATCAGCTCCACGCCGTCGTTCATGGGCACCCGCATTCCGCGCCGCAGGGTGAAGTCGTAGGGACCCGGGGTGACTCCTGGGAGCTGCCTGGACTGCAGCCGGCGGGACAGCAGTCGGCGGATACCGGTCAGTACTCGTCCTCCGATTACGGCACGGGGTGTGGGGCGATCAGGCCGGCTGCTGGGCGGCGATGGCGTCGCGCAGGCGTACCAGAGCCGGTAGCGAGGCGGGCAAGGCGGGGCCGCCTCGGCGACCAGCGCGGCGCCGGCGCGTGAAAGCGTTCGCACAGGTCAAGCTCCTTCGCGGAGACCCCTGTCACCGCCGCAGCGCTGCGGTTACGAGGCGGGCCCGGTGGAGGCGCGGACGACCAGCTCGGTGGCCAACTCCATGCGGGCGGGGCGTCGGATGCCGCTGTCTTCGCTCTGGGAAAGCTCGATCAGGTGCTTGACCGCTGCGGCACCCAACTCGGTGCTGGGTTGTCTGACGGTGGTCAGCCCGGGGCTGACGCAGTATGCCTCGGGCAGGTCGTCGAAGCCGATGACGCTGACGTCCTCGGGAATGCGCAGGCCTCGCGCGTTCAGCGTGTCGTAGATGCCGAGTGCCATGGGGTCCGAGCAGGCGAAGATTCCGGTGATCCCCGGATTCCTGTCGAGCAGGGTGTGGGTGGCGGCCGCCGCCTTGTCACGATTCCATCCGCCGTAGGTCACGGACACCGTGGCACTGCCGGCGGGTGCTGTGGCGGCTGCCGCGCGGAAGCCGTCGACGCGTGCCCGGCTGTAGAGATGACGGGCATGGCCGGCGACAATCCCCATCCGCTCGTGGCCAAGAGACAGGAGGTGCTCGGCGGCCATGCGGCCGCCGTCCCAGTTCGCCACGCCGATGCTTGCCACCCCTGACGGCGCCGTGCTCATCGGGTCGATCAGCACCACGGGGACGCCTGCGGCAAAGAGCGCGTTGAACTGCCGCGAGGTGGGATCGACCAGCGCCCCGATGGTGCCGACGGAGCGCCTTCTCAGGACCCGCGACACCCAGTCGCCGGCCGGCTCGGCGAGCGTCATGACGACATCCAGTCCCGCTGCCGCCGCCTCGCGCCCGACTCCGGCTGTCACCAGATTCGCCCATGACCCCTCGAAGTGGGTGACCACGAGTGTGAGCACGTTGGCCAAGCCGCTCTCGTACTGCACGCTTTCGATCTTGGCCCCGCCCGGGCGGGTGTAGCCGACGGCTCGCACGGCTTCCATGACCTTCGCCCGCGTCTCGGCCGATACGTCAGTTCCGCCGCGCAGCACCTTGGACACGGTGGGCACGCTCGTGCCGGCGGTCGCGGCGACCAATGACAACGTCGGGCGCGATCCGACGGGTCGGGGGGACATGGTGACAGGTTATCCAGCGAGGTAGAGGTCCAGGACTGCGGGCCGGTACTGGCGGGCACTTGAGCTGGCCGAACGACGAGCCTCATGCGGGGGGCGCCGAGGCTGGGGTGTACTCGAACCAGTCGAAGGCGACCACGCCCTCGGTGGCGTACATGCCGATGACGCGGCCGGTGAAGCCACAGGCGACCTCGGTGGACAGGTAGCGCCCGTCCAGCTCGACGAGTAGCTGGGCGTCCGCGTTATCAGGATCGCCTAGCCAGAAGGCGAGCGTGTCAGGACCGGTGGTGCCGCCGTCGGTGAGTTCGGGCGACGCGGGCACAAGGCCGGACGTGCGGATCGCGATGGTGAGGGTCAGCGGCCCGGGCGGGACCGGTCGGCGGGCCACGGCCTGGCGCAGCGGGCCGATCCGGGCGACGACGCGGGCCTCTCCTTCGCCGACCTCCAGTTCGTAGTGGTGGGCCTCGTCCATGCGCACGGCCAGGCCACCGCGTCCCGTACCCGGGTCGATCGCGGCGGTGACGCGGCAGTCGTGGTGCTGCTGGCGGCGGCCGACGAAGGTGTACCCAGGTCGGTCGAGGGTGTCGCCTGTGGCGCTGAGGACCAGCTGGCCGGGGCGCTCGGTGAGCGACCAGGAGCCGTCCTGGCGGGTGAACGGCGAGATCCAGTACGGTGCGAGAGCGGGCTCGTCGAAGTCGTCGCGGTCGGGCAGGGCCGGAACGGGGTGCCAGGGCCCGCCCGGCGCCGCGTGCCTCTCGGGTACGGGCGCGACGACCGGCCAGCCGTCCTCGCCCCACTCCACCGGGGCCAGGAACGTCTCGCGGCCGAGCACGTGCACGTCGGGCGTGAAGCCGCGGGGCCGGACGCCGAGCAGCACCATCCACCAACTGCCGTCGGGAGCCTGAACCAGGTCGGCGTGGCCGGTGTTCTGGATGGGGCGGGCGGCACCACTGTGGGACAGCAGGGGGTTGGCGGGCGCGCCTTCCCAGGGGCCACGCGGCGAACGGCCGCGGGCGACGGACACGCTGTGGCCGCGTTCGGTACCGCCTTCGGCGATCAGCAGGTACCACCAGTCGCCGATCCGATAGAGGTGCGGCGCCTCGGGGTACTTGAGGCCACTGCCGGACCACGTGGGGAACGGTCCCTCCAGCACCTCCCCCTTGACCAGGTCGATCCTGGCCATGTTGATGCCACCCGCGGGCCCGGAGAAGGCGCACCAGCAGGTACCGTCCTCCTCCCACGCCAGGTCGGGGTCGATCCCGTGCAGGTCGAGCCATACCGGGTCGCTCCACGGTCCTTCGGGCCGCTCGGCCGAGACGACGAAGTTGCCCCCGCCGTCGATATTGGTGTTGATGACCCAGTAACGCCCGTCGTGATGGCGGATGGTGGGGGCGTAGAGACCGCCGGACGCCTTGGAGCCCGGGAGGGGCAGCGGCAGTTGCCCGGGCCGGTCGAGCACATTGCCGATCTGCTCCCAGTGCACGAGGTCCTTGCTGTGGAAGAGCGGAAGCCCGGGGAAGTACTCGAAGCTGGAGCACACCAGGTAGTAGTCGTCATCGACCCGGCACACGCTCGGATCGGGGTGGAACCCGCTGATCACAGGGTTTTCGTACGTAGGCACAGAATGTGTTCCTTTCGAACCGCCCAGCGTCATGGAGCGAGAGTGGGCCGAGGCTGGTTGGCGGAATCCGCTTCGTGTCGTCGCTCAGCGGAGGGCGATCGCCGTCCATGAAACTGCCGGCAGCTCGATGGTGAGCACGCCGTCGACGAGCGTCGCGCTCCCGTTCGCGGACGGGGCCACCCGGTGCTGCTCGGCGAGCGTGTTCTTCGCGTACACGTCGGAGTCGGTGAGCGTGACCGCCTCGACGATGCGCGACGAGCCGAGGCTGCGCACGTCGATCACGACCTGCGCGGCCTCCTCCACGTCACGGTTGACGAGGAAGACCGCGGCCCGGTCCTCGTCGACGGTCGCGACGGCGTCGATGACGGATGCCTCGCCGTGGCGCGCCGTTTTGTACGTCGGCGCCTCGATCACAGGCCGGATCACCTCGCCGGAAGCAAGCCGGCTCGTGATCGAGAACGGGTAGAAGGTCGTCTGCCGCCAGGCCGGGCCGCCGGGCTCGGTCATGATCGGCGCGATCACGTTGACGAGCTGCGCGAGTGACGCCGAGGTGACGCGGTCGCTGCGCTTGAGGAGCGTCATCAGCAGGTTGCCGACGACGACGGCATCCGCCACCGTGTACATGTCCTCGAGTTGCCGAGGGGCGTGGCGCCACTCGTCGTTGACCTCCTCGGACGCCTGGTGCTCCTTGAGGTACCAGACGTTCCACTCGTCGAAGGAGACGTTGATCTTCTTGTTTGAGCGTTTCTTGTACCCCACGTGATCGGCGGTCGCGACAACGGTGTCGATGAAGTAGTCCATGTCGATCGCCGAGGCGAGGAAGGAGCCGAGGTCGCCGTCGTGCTCCTGGTAGTACGCGTGGCACGAGATGTAATCGACATAGTCGTAGCTGTGCTCGAGCACCGTGCGCTCCCAGTCGCCGAATGTCGGCATGCCGGACCCGGAGGAGCCGCAGACGACGAGTTCGAGGTCCTTGTCGGCCATCTTCATCGCGGCGGCGGTGCGGGCGGCGATCTTGCCGTAGTCGTCAGCCGTCATGAAGCCGGTCTGCCACGGTCCGTCCATTTCGTTGCCGAGGCACCACATGCGCACGTTGTGCGGGTCCGGTGTGCCGTTGGCGATGCGCAAGTCCGACAGCGCTGTGCCAGATGGGTGGTTGGCGTACTCGAGCAGGTCCAGCGCGGGCAGGATGCCTCGCGTGGCGACGTTGACCGCCAGCATCAGCTCGGAGTCGGTGAGCTCGAGCCACTTGGCGAACTCGTCGAGGCCGACCTGGTTCGATTCGAGCGAGTGCCAGGCGAGGTCACGGCGCACCGGGCGCTTGTCGCGCGGGCCGACCGAGTCCTCCCAGCGGAAGCCGGAGACGAAGTTGCCTCCCGGGTAGCGGATGGTCGTGCTGCCGAGCTCCCTGACGAGTTCGACGACGTCCATGCGGAACCCTTCATCGTTCGCGCTCGGGTGTTCCGGCTCGTAGAGCCCGGTGTACACGCAGCGGCCGAGGTGTTCGACGAACGAGCCGAAGGTGCGGCGTCGGACAGGAGCGATGACGGCCTGCTTGTCGAGCTTGATGTGGGCGCGGGGCAATGCAATGGTCCTTTCCCTGGGATGGCGCGGGCGCGCCGCGGGCTGAGCGATGCCGCCGATCGGCGGCCTGCCCCTGCCGGAGGTACGGCAGGGGCAGGCGTGAGACGGTCCGGTGCAGATACTGGTGGCGGTTTCAGCCCTTCACGGCGCCGGTGAGACCGCCGACGATCTTCTTCTCGAAGATCGCGAAGAAGATCAGTGCGGGCAGCATGGCGAGTGAGGTGAACGCGAGGACCCTCGCGGTGTCCACTGAGTACTGCGAGGAGAACTGCTGGACGCCGAGCGGCAGGGTGTAGTTCGCTTCCGAGTTGAGGATGTACAGGGGCAGGACGTAGTTGTTCCAGCTGCCGATGAACCCGAGGATGCCGACGGTCACCACACCGGGCAGTGACAGCGGGATCACCATGCGGAAGAAGAATCCGAGTCGGCTCGTACCGTCGATCGCGGCGGCCTCCTCGATCTCGTTCGGAATGGCTCTGAGGAACGGCACCAGGATGATGACGGTCGTCGGCAGGCCGAAGGCGATCTGCGGGATGATCACGCCGAACAGGCTGTCGACGAGGCCGAGGTCCTTGACGACGATGTACAGCGGGGTGATCGCGATGACCAGCGGGAACATCAGGCCGGCGGCGAACAGGGAATACATCGCGCCCTTGAGCTTGAAGTCGTAGCGCGCGAGAACGAAGCTCACCATCAGGCCGAGGGCGACGGTGCCGACGGTGCTCACGAGTGCGACGATGATGGAGTTCGCGAATTCGCCCCAGAACGTCACCGACTTCAGAACGCTGACGTAGTTGCCGGCGACCCAGGGGTGCGGCAGGCCGGCCGGGCTCGTGCTGATCTGCGAGTTGGTGCGGAATCCGCCGATCACGATGTAGAGCACCGGTGCGATGCAGACGCCGATGAAGAGGAGCGCGATGAAGTAGGTGAATGGATTCCCCCACTTCTGAGGCTTGTCACGGTTGCCGCGACGGCCGGTGGGCGCCTTCGGCGCCACGGCGGAGGACATCCCGGGGGTGGTGGTCGTCGCGCTCATCACACGGTCCCTTCGGTGACGGCACCCTTGAGGTCGCGGCGCAGGACGAAGCGCTGGTAGATCAGCGCGACGATGAGCGAGATCAGGAACATCACGACCGCGATGGCGCTGCCGTAGCCGTAGTTGCCCGCGTTGCGGCCTTGGGCGACCATGTAGATCGCCATGGTCGAGGTGCCCGCGGTGCCCGCGACGTACGGCCCCCAGATGATGAAGACGAGGTCGAACAGCTGCAGCGAGCCGATGATCGACAGGAACGCCCAGATGCGGATCGTCGGCCCCAGCAGTGGCAGCGTGATGCGGCGCTGGATCTGCCAGTAGGAGGCGCCGTCGAGCGAGGCGGCCTCGAAGAGCTCGTCGGGGATCGACTGCAGGCCGGCGAGCATCAGGATCACCGCGAAGCCGATGTACTTCCACGAGATGATGCCCATCAGCGTCCAGAGGGCCAGCTTCGGGTTGGAGAGCCATTCAGCCTGCAGGGAGCCCAGGCCCATGTGCTGCAGCAGGTCGTTGACGGCGCCGTTGCTCTGGAGCATCAGGCTCCAGCCGGTGCCGACGATGACCTCGGAGATGACGTACGGCACGAAGATCAGGACGCGGATGATCGAGCGACCGCGGATCTTCTGGTTGAGCAGGAGCGCGAGGGTGATCGCCAGCGGGCCCTGGATGACCAGTGAGAGCACCAGGATCAGGCCGTTGTGCGACAGCACCTGCTGGAACGCGGGGTCGGTGAGGATCAGCTTGTAGTTGTTCAGGCCGACCCATTCGGTGGGCGCCCCGTAGCCGTGCCACCGGTAGAAGCCGTAGTACGCAGCGAGCGCGACCGGGAAGATCACGAACGCCAGGAACATGAGGATCGCCGGTCCGGACAGGACCGCGATCTCGAGCCGCATCTTGGCACGGCCTCGGCGCTTCGCAGCCACTCGCGGCGAAGCCGGGGGCGCGGACTCGGCCGCGCCCCCGACTCGAGGCGTGCCCTGCGACTGGCGGCCGTGGGCCGCGTCAGTACCCAGGGTGTTGCTCATTGTCTGCTTACTCAGCCCTTCGCGGCAGCGGCGTTGGTGTCCTTGGCGATATCGGCGCCAGTGCCCTTGCCGGCCAGCAGGTTCACGACCGCCGTGTTCATGGCGTTGCCGACGTTCTGGCCGTACACGGTGTCAAGGAACATCATGGAGTAGGCGGCCTTGTTGAAGGCCTGCAGTGACGAGACGTTGTAGGAGTCGGTGACGACCGACTGCGCGTCCTTGTTCACCGGGATCGCGTAGAAGGCCTTGGCGTAGGCCTTCTGCTGGTCCTTGGTCACCAGGAATTCGAGGAAGCCGAAGGCTTCCTTCGGCGCGTTCTTGGACAGGGAGTATCCACCGCCGCCGCCCATGAGGGCCGTCGGGTCGCCCTGGCCGCCGGGCACGGAGGGGAAGGGGAACCAGCCCAGGTCCGGAAGCCCCTTATTGTTGGGGGTCAGGCTGGCGATCACACCAGGCTGCCAGGTGCCCATGAGCTCCATGGCCGCCTTGTGGTTCGCGACCATGCCGGCCGACGACCCGGCGCCCTGCTGCGACGAGGTCGTCAGGAAGCCCTTCTGGAAGGGGCTGACCTTCAGGAACTTGGACAGGTCGTCGCCGGAATTGGTCCAGCACGCGTCGTCGAACTTCAGCGACTCGGCGGCCCTGTTCAAGGTGTCCTGGCTGCACTCGCGCAGGGCGAAGTTGTAGTACCAGTGCGCGGCCGGCCAGGCGTCCTTGGCACCGACCGCGATCGGCGCGACGTCGATCTTCTTCAGCTTCGCGACAGCGTCCTCGAGCTCGTCCATCGAGGTCGGCGGCGTGCTGATGTCGGCCTTCTTGAACAGGTCCTTGCTGTAGTAGATGCCCTCGGGCTGCGTGTCGGTCGGCATGGCGTAGACCTTGCCGTCGATCGAATTGCCTGCGATGGCCGCAGCGCTCGCGTTCGCCTTGTCGGTGGCGGTGAGGTTCAGAGCCTGGATCTGGCCGGCGTCGACCATGTCCCGCATCTTGCCGCCGCCGCGCTGCAGAAAGATGTCGGGCGCGGAGTTCGAGTTGAGCGCGGTCTGCAGCTTGCCGTCGAAGTCCTCGTTCTGGACCGACTGGATCTTGATCGTGACGCTCGGGTGCAGCTTGTGGTACGCCTTCACGGCGGCCCTGAAGTAGTCATCCCCGGGACCGGGCTGCGCGTTCTCCCAGAAGGTCAGCGTGACCTTGCCTCCGGACGAGCCGTTGCCCCCGTCGGCCTCGTCGCCGCCGGCGCACCCGGTGGCGGCGAGTGCTATGGCCAAGCCGATCGCGGCAGCCGTCGCGCTGCGTGTCTTCCTCGTCATCGTGGAACTTCCTGATCTGTAGCCATGAACACGATGGATGCGACGCGAATAGTTTGCGCAAACTAATGGCCATCCGCGAAGCCGGTGCAATCTCTACCCCCTGAATTAGGCGGGTGGCCACCCTTAGTTTGCGCAGGTTGCTCAATCGTTACCGACGCAGAAGCCGGGGTAGTGATCAGTGCGGGCGACGCCGACCGGAGCGTCGGCGGGTGGAGCGTTGGCCGCCTTGACACCGTTTTCCGCAACTCCTTATGGTGCGCAGCACATTGAGCGAGAGCACGGCTGATGCCGTGCCCGCCCCGGCGCATCGCGCCCCCGAACCGCAGCAAAGGAACCGCCATCATGCGGATCGTCGTCCCCTGCCACTCGACAGCTCAGCTCTCCGACGCCTGGCGCTACTGCGTCGGCACCGGTCGGCTCGACCTGGCGCTGCGGCGTGACTACCAGGAGTCTCTCGATCTCGTCCAAAGGGAGATCGGCTTCCGGTTCATCCGGGGGCATGGCCTGCTCAGCGACGGGATGGGCATCCACCAGCCCTACGACCACGCCGGTGAGCGGCGCGTGCGTCACGCCTTCACCTACGTCGACCAGGTGGTGGACGCCTACCTGGAGTTGGGCATCGCGCCCTTCCTCGAACTCGGCTTCATGCCGTCCGGACTCGCCTCCGGCGACGACACCGTTTTCTGGTGGAAGGGCAACGTCACTCCTCCTCGCGACGAGAAGGAGTGGGCGGAGCTCGTCCGCGCCGTCATCGGCCATCTGGTCGACCGCTACGGCATCGACCAGGTGCGCCGGTGGCCGATCGAGGTGTGGAACGAGCCCAACCTGGCGCCGTTCTGGGCAGCGGACCAGGACGCGTACCACCGCTTCTACGAGGTGACTTCACTGGCGGTCAAGGAGGTCGACGCCGAACTCCAGGTCGGCGGTCCCTCGTTGGCCCCTGGTTACGAGGATGCGTGGATCCAGCGTTTCGCCGAGTTCGTCGAGGCCCGCGACCTGCCGATCGACTTCGTGAGCCGGCACGCCTATACCTCCGGGCCTGAGCAGCACGTGCCCTTCGGCGCGCATCAGACGCTCAAGCCGGCGTCGGCGCTGCTCGAGCAGTTCGGCGCCCCGCGGCGGCAGCTGGCGGGCACCAGGCTCGCGGACCTGCCGCTCCACATAACCGAGTTCAACTCCTCGTACCGACCGGACAACCCGATCCACGACACCGCGTTTCACGCGGCGTACCTCGCGCCGGTGCTGGCGAACGGCGGCGACGTCGCGGACTCCTTCTCGTACTGGACGTTCAGCGACGTATTCGAGGAGGTGGGCATCCCCACCGCGCTGTTCCACGGAGGCTTCGGACTGCTGACGCACCGCCAGGTCAAGAAGCCCACCTACCACTTGTACGCGTTCATGGCCGAGATGGGCGAGCAGGTGCTTGCCAGGGGCGAGGACCACCTGGTGACTCGGCACGGCGACGGCCGCGTCACCGTACTGGCCTGGGCGCCGGCCGACCCGACCGGCGGCAAGCCCGTCGACGGCCACACCGTCCGGCTGTCCCTGCCCGTTGGTGCCCCGGACGGGCACGGTTCCGCCTTCGCGCGGCGCCGCTCCGTGAGTGAGGACGCCGGTAACTCATGGGTCGCCTGGTGCGAGATGGGACGGCCGCTCGCGCCCAGCAGCCGCCAGCTCGACGCCCTCCGCGAGGCCGCCGAACCCACGTGCTCACACCGGAGCGTGCCCGTTGCCGGCGGGCGCGCGGACGTAGATCTTGTCCTGGCCCGCAACGAAGTGACGCTGCTGGAGCTCACCCCGGTCGTCGACGAGACACCGGAGTGGTGGAGCGACAACCGGCTGTTCGGCCTCGGCGCCGAGGCGCGGACGGGCTGATTCCGGTAGTAACACGAGGGCCCCTGGCGGATGTTGCGGTTTCTGTGACGAAAACCAAGCCCGCCGAGGGCCCTCAGGAAGCTGTCTACCAGGTTCGCCTGCCGGTGTCGAAGCGGACCATCGATCTGATCGCGTGACTCATACGTGCCCGCCGCAAGCAGCTGGGCACCCGCTGGCGGAAGGCCGCCCCTGGCCAGCAGGCTGTCCTCGCTCTCGCTCATCTCCGCCATGACCAGCGGCTCGCCGATCTGGCCGGCGGCAACGACATCGCCGCCTCCACCCTGCGCCGCTGGGTGCTGGAAGTGATCGGCCTGCTCTCCGCCCGGGCCCCGCGTCTGGACCGCGCACTGAAGAAGATCGCCTCCAAGGGCGGTGTCGTGGTCCTGCTGGACGGCCCCCTCATCCGCACCCGCCGCCGCACCGGGAAGGAGAACCGCAAGAACTCTTCCGGCAAGGCCCATGGCCTGCTGTTCCTCGCCCTGACCGATGAGAAGGGCAACCTGATCTGGATCTCTTCGGTCAAGCCCGGACGGTCCAGCGAGATCACCACCGCCCGCCACAACAAGCTCACCCGTCATCTCCGGGAAGCCGGCCTCGGCGCCCTGGCCGACCTCGGCTTCGTCGGCCTGGACGACGACCCCGACGACAACCCAGTGGTCATCACCGGCCGAAGGCCACCCGCAACCACCAGCTCACCACCGCCGAGAAGGAAGCGAACCGGCGGGCTGCAACGTGACGACCTTGGCGGTGATCCGCCGAGTCGGTCGCCGGTCCCGAGTGTTAATCCGATAGGAGAGCTTCGAGGAGTTCTTGGAATCCGGGCCTTCATGTGCCGGTCCGCCTCGCGCAGGCGCCTGACCTCTTTGTCAAGCTTCCGATGCACCTTCGCCGCCAGGACGACCAGGAACTCTTTGATCTTCGTGGGTGTGTCCGAGCATTGGCGGACTACGCTGCGCCGCACGTGCCATGTTCACTTGCTTCCGGGGCCCACCGCTGACATCAATCACCCCAGGCCAAGAAGATCCGAGCAAACGCGGGGGCCCTGACCCGTGGACCAGGGTCCACGCCTGGCTCGCAGTCTGGTCTGCACCGACTGCGACCCTCGCGCGGCGGTCGCGTGCCGGTGACTTCAGCGGCCGCCGTGGTCCAGGCAGTGACTCGGAATGCCGCTGCCGACGACTTCGAGGCTGTACGTCGCGAATGCCTCTGCGTCCCGCCCGTTGAACGTCGACGGCATGTCGTGGGCTAGGAAGCCCGTCGACCGCAGATTGATTGAGCGATAAGGTCATACGTATGCCAACCGAGCCGCAGCCCGCAACCCGTCTGTTCCCGCCACGCCTGCCCGCCGGTCGCTTGGGTGTTGTAGTCGTTGCCGAGCTCGTCGACCTCATCGTGACGGGCCAGTTGAAGGAAGGCGAGTTGCTGCCTCCGGAGGGTCCGCTGAGCGAACACTTCGGCGTGAGTCGCACGGTGTTGCGTGAATCGGTGAAGCGGCTCGAGGAGAAGGGCCTGGTGATCGTTTCCCAGGGTCGCGGCACCCAGGTGCGGGCGCAGGGCTACTGGAACATGCTCGATCCGGTGGTGCTGTCCGCGTTGATCGACAACGATGAGACGCTCGGTGTCCTTGACGAGCTGACGATCGTGCGGGCGAGCCTCGAGTCGGCGATGGCGGGCGCGGTTGCCGGTTCTCGCAGCGCGGAGGGGTTGAGGAGGCTGGAGAACGCGTTGACCACGATGCGTGAAAGCGAGTCCGAGACCGACTCCTTCCGGCAGGCGGACGTGATGTTCCACTACGCGCTCATGGAGATCTCCGGCAACCGGCTGGCGGAGAACATCGCCAAGCATCTGTACAAGCGAGCCGTGGAATCCAGCCGCTACCAGGGCATCGACCCGCCTGATGCGTTCGCACTGACACTGAAGGAACACTCGGCGATCGTCGATGCCATCTCAAGGAAGGACGTCGCCGCGGCCCAGAAGGCGATGCATGATCACATCCACGTCTCGTGGGAGCGTCGGCGGCTTCCCGACCACGCGCCACGGGCGCGCGGCCGGGCGCTGGATCAGGAGAGCGAGTAGACGTCGGCAGCGTTGCCGCCGAATACACGCGCGCATTCCGGGGCGGAAAGCCCGTGGAGCAGGGTTTCCAGAGCGGACTTCCAGGGCGCCGCTCCCCCGCCAAGTTCAGCCAACGGCCAGTCGGAGCCGTAGAGCAGACGCTCAGGGCCGAAGGATTCCAGGGCGATCGTCACCGGGACGGCGAGATCGGCTGCCCGCCATGATCCAGGGGCGAGGCCCGACGTGAGTCCCGAGACCTTCGCGACGACATTCGGTTGCCGCGCGAGCTCCCGCAGCCGGGACGCCCACGCGCTCCTGTCCTGCCCGGGCTCCGGCGGACCGCCCAGGTGATCGAGCACGAAGCGGAGTCCGCCGTGGCGCACGGCCAGGTGGGTTGCCTGAGGGAGCTGCCACTCACGCACGACGAGGTCGAAGCAGAGGCCCTCACGCTCGAGTACGGCGAGGCCCGCGCTGACCTCCTCGCGCGTCATCCACTCCGGATCCGGATCGATGTGGGCCAGATGCCGCACCCCGACGACGGGGACAGCAGCATCCATGCGGATCCGGTCGAGCTGAGGTCCGACCTCCGCCGTGAGGTCGACCCAGGCGACGAGGCCGGCGATGGCGGACGAGTCCAGCTTGGCGAGCCGGATGCTCTCTTCGAGGCTGTTGCTCGACTGCACGACCACGGCGCCGTGCAGTCCGGTCGAGGCCAGCATCTCGCTCAGATCGGAGGCGCCGAAGTCGCGGGCGATCGGCGCCATGGTCTCCGCGTCGATCCAGTCCTGCGGGTCCACGGCTCGGTCCCACAAGTGCACATGGGCGTCGATGCCGGCGTTCATTCGAGGTGCCACACTTCCTCCACAGGCTGCCACAGCGCCCCGGGATCACGTTCCTCGGCGATCCTCACCTGGCACGGGTCGGTGCGCGTCCACCATTCCTGCGAAACCGGGTCGTCGGCGATCCGTCTCATGTCTGCCTCGTGGTCCTCGCCGACGTACTCGTAGTAGGCGAACAGGGTGTCGCCGAAGATGAAGATGCTGTAGTTGCGCACGTTGCATTCGGTGAGCTTTCGCTCGACGCCCGGCCACACGGCCCGGTGCAGCGCCAGGTACTCCTCGCGCTTCTCGGGCCGCACGCCCACGACGAAGGCCCTGCGCTCAGGTCGACGGGTCACAAGAGTCGGCCTCCGCGGTACGACGGGTCGTCCATCACGTCCGGCTCGGCCACCAGCCGCAAGGCAGCCCGTTCGGGCCGGATGTGCGGTCCGGTCGCCGCGGGCCGGGGCGTCGCGGCACCGACCGGTGACATCCGGGACTCGTCGACTACGATCCCGATGCCCGGGCGATCACCCAGAACGATGCCTCCGTCGTCGAACTGCTGGTCGACGTCGAGACCGACGGGAAAGCAGAGGTCCTGGACTTCGACGGTCAGAAGGTTCGGCACGGCGGCGGCGGCGTGCGCCACCGGGTTCGCGTTGTACGCGACGGGGCTCACCGGCAGATCGTGGGCGTGCGCGAGCGTCGCGACGCGCAGGAAGTGGGTGATCCCCCACACGTTGCCGACCTGCACGATGTCGACCGCGTTGGCGTCCAGCAGGGGACGGTACTGCTCCAGTCCGGTCAGGTTCTCGCCGGTCGCGATCGCCGCGCGCACCTTCCCGCGCAGCGTGGCCATGCCGGCCGCATCCCAGCGGCGCAGCGGTTCCTCCACCCAGGTGAGGTCCATGCGCTCCTCGATGGCCGCGACGTACCGGGCCGCCTGGGCGTGGTTCCACGACTCGTTGGCGTCGAACATGAGCGCCGGCCGGCGGGAGTTGCGGCTGAGAACATCGCGCATGATCTCCAGCCGGGGCAGGTCGCGGTCGAGGTCGCGGCCGCCCTTGAGCTTGCCGGCCTTGAACCCGCGGTCCGCGAACCGGCCGTAGAGGTCGGCGAGGTCGTCCTCGTCCAGGCCGTACTCGAGACCGGACGCATACCCGGGGACGAAGCGCTCGCGAGCCCCGAGGGTTCGCCAGAGCGGCTCGTCGGCGGCCTTGGCCTTGATGTCCCAGAGGGCCATATCGACGGCGCCGATGGTGCCGAAGGTGGATCCCGAGTGACCTGCCTTGAACACCCAGTCGAGCATCCGGTCGTAGAGCGCCACGACCGACCGGGGGTCACCGCCCTCGATCGCGGGGAAGACGCGGGCGATGTCGGCGTGGGACCCGAGGCCGACTCCCTCGATCCCGGCGTCGGTCTCGATGATGAGGACGGGGACCGGCGTGGTGTGGCCGGACTGGACACCGTTGACGTCCCCGGTGATTCTGCCCCAGTCGTGAACGGTGCTCAGACTGCGATACCCGGTGATCTTCATCGGAGGTGGTTCTCCTTGCATATGCGAGCGGTCATTCCTTGGTCCCTCCTGCTGTCATACCCGCGACCAGGAATCGCTGGGAGAACAGGAAGACGACCAGGACGGGCAGGATCGACACGATCGTCCCCAGCGCCAAGGTGGGCAGCTGAACGGAGTCGGATCCCGCGGAGCTGGGATTGAAAGCCGGGGTTGACGCCAGGAGCGAGGTGAGCCCGACCTGGACCGGGTAGCCGTCGCTCGACGGCAGCATCACGAACGGGAGGAAGAAGTTGTTCCAGTTCTGCACGAAGCTGAAGAACGCCACCAGGGCGACGATCGGGGCGGCCAGCGGAAGGGCGACCCGGGTGAAGACCTGGAACCCGTTGCAGCCGTCGATGCGCGCGGCGGCGAGAATGTCACGAGGAATGCTGGTCGAGAAGTAGATGTAGGTGAGATAGACGCCGAATGGGAAGAACGACATGGGCAGGATCACCGACAGCGGGCTCCCGATCAGACCGATGCTGTTCAGCTCGAGGAAGATCGGCAGCACCAGTGCGGTGCTGGGGATCAGCATGACGACGAGCGTCAGCACGAGCAGCGCCTGCCGAAGCCTGAACTCCGTGAGCGCGAGCGCGTAGCCGGCGGGGATGCTCACGAGCAGCGTGATCACCAAAGCGCCGATCGCGTACAGCGCGGAGTTCCCGATCCAGGTCGTCACCGCACCGTCCTGGAAGTCGAACAGCTGATGCCAGTTGGTGACGAGGTCCGACCACGACCCGAGCGAGAACGGGTTGGCGACGACGAGCGTCTTCGAGGACTTCGTGACCGCGAGGAGCAGCCAGACGATCGGCACGGCGAAGAACAGGACGAAGACGACGAGCAGGACACCGAGGATGGACCGCCCGCTCCACCCGCTGAGGCTCGGCCGGCGGCGTTCGGCGGAGAGTGCTGCCATGGTCATTCCTTCTCGAAGAGGCCGCCGCGGGTCACGAACACCCAGGACAGCAGGAGTGCGACGACCAGCAGGATCAGCGAGATCGCGGCCGCGCCGTTGAAGTCGTTCTGCTGGAAGGCGTACTGGTAGGCCAGTTGGTTGAGCGAGTAGTCGTTGGGCACCACCGCGTTGCTGGCCTGGCTGAGCAGCTGTGGCTCGACGAACAGCTGGGTGCCGGCCGCGAGCGACATGACACCCATGTACGCGACCCACTTGCGCAGCATCGGAAGCTGGATCCGAAGCGCGATCTGGACGGCGTTCGCACCGTCGATGCGGGCGGCCTCGATCACGTCGGTACTGATGTTGTTGAGGGCGCCGTACATGATGATGATCCACCCGCCGGCCCCGGTCCAGAACGCGATGATCGCGAAGATCGCTGGAAGGTTGCCGGGCTGGATCACCTGCACGAAGCTGTCGAACCCCATCGCCCCGAGCAGACCGCTGACCGGGCTCGCCGTCGGATCGAGGACGAAGAGCCACAACAGGACGCTCGACGCGCCCGCGAGCGCGCCGGGCAGGTAGTAGACGAAGCGCAGGGTCGTGCTCACCCACCGCACACTGACGGCGTGGACCACCAACGCCAGGCCGACGACGAAGACGAGCAGCCCGAGGAGCCAGATGAGGAGATAGGTGGTCACGTGGAACACGGCCGGCCAGAACCGGAAGTCGCCGACGACCTTGGTGAAGTTGTCGAAGCCCGCGAATCCACCGTCGGCGTTCGTGAAGGCCAGCAGCACTGCGTAGAGCGAAGGGACGATCCCGAAGGCGACGGTGAGCAACGCGTAGGGCGAGACGAAGAGATAGCCGATCGGACTGCGGGCGAGGGCGCGGCCGGGCGGCCGGGCGCCACCCCGGCCTGACCGCCGACGCCCGGAGGCGTCGACGGTCGGCCGGCCACTCGGAGGAGCGAAGGTCATGTCACTTCACCTGGTATCCGTTGACCTTGGCCTGGTTCTCGATCGCCGTCTGCCAGGTCGGAAGCAGGTCCACGATCGACTTGCCGCCCGTGACCCCCGGGGTGATCGTCTTCGCCCATATCGCCTCCTGGCTGAACGTGGGGTAGCCCCAGCCGTCCCAGACCCGCGACGCCGCGGTCACCACCGGCTCCAGCGGGGTGGCGTAGTACTTGCTCGCCTCCTGCTTGGCGACCCACTTCTGCGCGGCGGGCGCGTACGCCGGGTAACCCGGTGCGACATCGACCTGGTAGTCGTCGGCAGTGGTGACGAACTGGACGAACTTCTCGGCGGCCTTCAGGTTCTTCGAGTGGCTGGAGACGAACCAGGTTCCGCCACCGACGTTGCCCGTCGCGGCCTCGCTCTCGCCCCTCCACGGCAACGGCGCGGCGACGCCGAGCTGCCCGGCCCGCACATTGAGCGACTGAGGGTTGTTGAAGATCGCGCCGGCGTACCAGGCCGGACCCGGCATCATCAGCACCTTGCCCGTGTACTTCTTCAGGAACTCGGGAGTGAACACGCTGACCACCGGCACCGTCCCGTTGTCGCGGAGGGTGTCGAGCATCGAGGCCGCGCGCTTGCACTCGGTCGAGTCGGTCTTCACGGTGACGGACTTGGGGCCGGTCACGTCATTGGCCTGGCACTTGCTCCCCCACATGAACACCTCGGGCGTCCAGGCGTCCCCGGTCGTACCGACGATGTAGCCGGGGTGCTCCTTGGCTACCTTCTCCCCGAGGGACTGGTACTCCTCCCACGTGGTCGGGAGGGCGTAGCCGAACTGCTCCAGCAGGGACTTGTTGTACCAGAGCACCGCCTGGGCGAGGTCGTTGCGCAGGCAGTACACGCGGCCCTCCACCGTGCAGGGGTTGAGCGAGCCCTCGGTGAAGTTGCTGAGCGTGTCCTTCGGAACCAGGCCCTTGTCCAGCACGGCCGCGAACGCCTGCTTGCCGGCGGTCTTCTGGCTGGCCCATGCCGCGTCGTTGTTCTGGCTGGAGAAGACGACGTCGGGCCAGCCGTCACCGGCGCGGTCGAAGAGCTGCACCTTCGTCCGGAAGGAGTTGGACCCGTTGGCCGACCCGTCATAGGTGACGACCTTGATCTTGGTGTCCGGGTTCGCCGTCTGGAACGCCTTCGCGGCAGCCTGTCGGTCCGCGTCTACCCAGACGGTGATCGTCGAGGAGGCCTCCTGCTTGGCCTCGGGAAAGCCGTAAGACCCGTTCGCCGAGCTGCCTTGGCCGCCGCAACCAGCGAGGGTCAGGAGCGCCGTCGCGGCGCCCATCACGGCGACGGTCGACGCCTTACGGCGCGAACGCACCACAGTTTGGATTCCGACCATGGGGAATGTCCTTGTCTTGTCGACTTCGTTGACGACTCTGCGCCAGGACTGTAGGGCATACGTATGATGTTTGTCACGGGCTTGAGGCGTATCACCTCGAACAGTTGTCGTTGTTCCGATCTTGAGGGGGCGCGCCGAACGGTAACCCCGATCAGGTGGTTGCCGTCGTCCGCTGGGCATGACGGCACGGCCGCTCCCCGGCCCGGGGTCGCGAAGCCTCGTTGCCGGGTCGCACGTGCTCACGGCAGCGGAGTCCAACTAGGCCGCCCCGGCGGTGATTGCGTCGCTCACCGATTCCGGGACGCGGCCGATCGCACCGGACCGTGTTCTGCGGTATCCCGGACATGACGGACGCGGAGTGGACCGTGGTACGGCTGCCGCCTCCGGTGCCCGGCCGGCCGCACGACCGGGGTGGGCAGCCGGAGGTGTACCGCTGCCGGACGGCACGGGACGCGGTCCGCCGTGTCGCCGAGCAACGGCATCAAGTGGAGGCGGTACCCGCCGGGTTCCCGCCGTGGGGCCGGGTCTGCGCGTTCCTCCTCCGCCGGCGCGATCGCCGGCCGGGCAGGGAGTTCCACGACCGGGTGCGCGCGGTGATCCGCGAAAGGACGGGGAGCGGACGGAGCCGACGGCCGGCGTCATCGACCCGCCGTCCGTCGCCGGATGCCGCGAACAACCCGGCGACCGAGGGCGCCGGCACCGGCTCGCCCAACCCGGACCGCCTCAACACCGTGCCGGCCGAGGCCTATGGCAGGGCCGCTGTCCGCGCACGGGTCGCGTGCGGGCGTCGGCCACCTCGGTGAGGTCGCCGACGCCGGCGGCGCGGAACAGCTCCGTCGTCTCCCCGAAGGGCGGCACGTGCCCGCCCGTCAGGCCGCCCGCACCGCTTCTTGCCGGAACGTTGTCACCACTGACGGGCGTTCGAGGAGCCTCACCGGCCGAGCCAGCCGCCGTCGACCGGCAGGACCGTCCCGGAGACGTAGCGCGCGGCGTCCGACGCGAGGAACACCGCGGCGCCCGCGATGTCCTCCGCCGTTCCCCACCGCCCCGCCGGTATCCGCTCGAGGATCGCGCGGGACCGGTCGGGGTCGTCCTGAAGCGCCTGGGTGTTGTCGGTCGCGATGTAGCCCGGGGCGATGCCGTTGACGGTCACACCGTGTCCGGCCCACTCGTTCGACAGCGCCCGGATCAGTCCCGCCGCACCGGACTTGGCCGCCGCATAGCCCGGTACGTTGATCCCGCCCTGGAACGAGAGCAGGGAGGCGGTGAAGACGATGCGCCCGTACCGCGCATCCAGCATCCGCCGCCCGAGAACCTGGCTGAGCACGAACGTGCTCGTGAGATCGACTTCGAGCACCTCGTCGAACCATTCCAGGGGGTGCTCGGCGGCGGGAGCGCGGCGGATGGTCCCGGCGTTGTTGACCAGGATGTCCACCGGGCGTTCGCCGGTGGCGAGTTCCTCGGCGAACCGGGTCACCTGCCGCCGGTCCGCGAAGTCGACGCGGTGTCCGGAGAACTCGCGGCCGAGCCCGCGCACGCGGTCGCCGATGGCGGACGACGCCGGATCGAGGGTGGCGGAGACCCCGACGATGTCGGCACCAGCAGCGGCCAGAGCCTCGGCGACGGCGAACCCGATTCCACGCTTGGCCCCCGTCACGACGGCGAGGCGCCCGGTCAGGTCGAACGGGTTCACGCCGCGCTCACCTCGACGAGCAGCTTCATCGCCTGCCCGGACTCGAGGACGCCGAAGGCCGATTCGAGCTCGCTCAGGGACACGATGCCCGTGATGAGCTTCTCGGCCGGGATGACGCCCTCGGCCACGAGCTCGACGGCGCGCTCGAAGTCGTGGCGCTGGTAGACCCGTGCACCGAGCAACCTCAGCTCCCGCCAGAACACGCGGTGCAGGTCGATGGGTTGCGGTCGCCCGTGGATGGCCACGACCACGAGCGTGCCACGGACCTTCGCCAGGCTGGTGGCGCCGAGCACGGCGGCGGCCGAGCCTGAGACCTCGAACACGACGTCCGCTCCGGCGCCGTCCGTCCACTCCTCCACCCAGGCGACCTGATCGACTGACGAGGGGTCCAGTGTCGTCAGCCCCATCTCCTCGGCTGCGGCCCGCCGGTTCGGGTCGATCTCGGCGATCACGACCTCGGCACCGAACGCGGCAGCGACGATCGCGATCAGAACGCCGATCGGGCCCGCCCCGATGACGACCGCCTTGCCGCCTGCGGCGAGTTCAGAACGCCTTACGTCGTGAACCGCCACCGCGACGGGCTCCACAAGCGCGGCGTCCCGCAGCGAGATCTCCGAGGGCAGCCGCACGAGTGTCGACGCCGGTACGTTCCAGTACTCCTGAAGGGCTCCGGGGCTGTCGATGCCGATGAAGTCCAGGTTCTGGCAGATGTGCTCGTTCCCCGCCCGGCAGGCCGGGCAAGTGCCGTCCCAGGCCAGCGGCATGACAGTCACCGCATCACCCACCGACCAGCCCTCCACGCCGGCGCCGAGGGCGGCGATCGTGCCCGACATCTCGTGCCCGATCGTCGCCGGCCTGCTGACCCGGCCGTCCATGTCCCCGTGGAACACATGGAGGTCCGTGCCGCAGATTCCGACGTACGCCACGGCGACTCGGACCTCCCCCGCCCGCGGCTCAGCCGGCTCCCGTTCCTCGACCGTCATCGTGCGCGCGCCTACGTAATGTGCCGCCAACATGCCGATCGGCTCCTCCCTCGCTATGACGCGGGCCGCACCGGCCCACAACACTGCGCAGCGTAACAGTAAACGTCATACGTATGCTGTCACCGTTATAGTCGCTCCCGTGACCAGCACACCACCGCCGCGCGACCACGCATCCATCGAACGGACGCTGCCGACCCGGGCACTGCGAACCGGGCACCGGCTCACCGAATTGAGCCTGGGTGCAGCCCAGTTCGGCAACCTGTTCACCGAGACGACCGACGACGAGTCGCATCGCGCCGTCGGGGCCGCAGTCGAGGAAGGGATCCGCTACTTCGACACCGCGCCGCATTACGGCCTCGGGCTGTCCGAACGCCGCCTGGGGGACGCCCTGCATGCGGCCACCCGGCGAGGGGGTGTGGTCATCTCCTCGAAGGTCGGGCGCCTGCTCGTGAACAGCCCGGACACGGCTCACCGGCTCGACGACGACGGGTTCGTCGTGCCGGCGGCGAAGAGGCGGGTCTGGGACTTCAGCCGCGACGGGATCCTTCGTTCCGTGGAGGAGTCGCTGGCGCGGCTCGGGACGGACCGGCTCGACATCGCCTATCTACACGATCCGGACGACCACTGGGGGCCGGCGTCGTCGAGCGGGATCGCCGCTCTGGCCGAGCTTCGAGACCAGGGCGTCGTCGGCGCCATCGGTGCCGGCATGAACCAGGCGGCGATGCCGGCCGAGTTCGTGAGGCGGACGGACGTCGATGTGGTGATGGTCGCGGGGCGGTTCACCCTTCTCGACCAATCGGCGCTGGACGACCTGTTGCCGGTCGCCGGCGCCCGCGGTGTCGGCGTCGTCGCCGCGGCGGTCTACAACTCCGGACTGCTGAGCAGTGCGGCCGTGGACGGCTCGGCGACCTACGACTACGGGGCGGCGCCGCGGGCCGTCGTCGAACGTGCCGCCCGCATCGCCGCGGTCTGTGACCGGCACGGCGTGGAGCTTCCCGCGGCCGCCGTCCAATATCCGTTGCGCCATCCCGGGGTCGTTTCGGTGGTGACAGGGATGCGCACTCAGGAACACGTGCGAAGCAATGTCGCGCGCTATCGGGCGGCGATCCCGGAGTCGCTGTGGGAGGAGCTGCACGTCACGGGGCTCGTCCCCGACCCGGCCCGGGCAAGTCGGTTCTCCAGGGCCTGAGTTAAACGTCATATGTATCTTGTCGCAAACATCATACGTATGCTAACTCTGTGGCGGACATCAACGCCCCCATCACAGGAAGCGATCGAACATGACATCGACGTCAGACTCGACACGCTCGGTGAGCAGACGATGGAGCCGCAGGGCGGGCACCCTCGCGGCGCTCGGCGCCTGCGCCGTCATCGCATCAGCGCTCATTCCCCTTCAGGCGCAAGCCGCGCCCCGGACGGAGTACTTCGCGGCGCCGGACGGCAAGGACGCCGGACACTGCAGCCAGGCGCAGCCGTGCTCGCTGGAACGGGCGCAGCATGTGGTCGGCCCGGCCGCCAAGCACGGTGACGTGGTCGTTCAGCTCGCCGACGGCACCTACCGCCTCTCCGAGCCCCTGCGGTTCGGGCCCGGCGACGACGGCGGCGACCACACCGTCCGCTGGACCGCCGCCCCCGGCGCCCACCCCGTCATCACAGGCGCCTCGAAGGTCACCGGCTGGTCCAAGTCCCAGGCGGGGTCGGGTATCTGGGAGGCGGACACCCCCAGCGGCCTCGACACCCGACAGCTCTACGTGAATGGCGTGATCGCCCCTCGCGCCGCCATCCGCCTGGCCAACGCGGACGTCACTCCCACCGCGACCGGTCTCACCATCAAGAACCAGGCCCTGAGCTACCTCGCCACGCTCCCCGACCAGGGGCGCATCGAGTTCGAGTCCCTCGGCGACTTCACGAATCGCTACTCGCCGGTTCAGAGCATCAGTGCCACCGAGATCACGATGGCGCAGCCGGCCTGGGACAACAACACGTGGGGCTGGGACACCGTCCAGAACTCGTTCCTGGCCGGTCCGAGCTGGTACCTCGACAACTCACTGAGCTTCCTGACCCAGGTCGGCCAGTGGTACATAGCCCCGGACGCCGGGAAGCTCTACTACAAGCCGGCGGACGGGGTCGACCCCAACCAGCTCGACATCGAGCTGCCCCGTCTGGAGACACTGGTCAGCATCGGCGGGACGTACGACAAGCCTGTGACCGGTCTCTCCTTCGAGGGCATCCAGTTCTCCGGTACCTCCTGGCTCGGCCCCTCGACCGACGGGTACGCGGACCAGCAGAACGGCCTCTTCATCAAGGGCGCCTACGACTACCGCCCCGCCGACGCCTTCACCAACTGCTCCCGCGGCTGCGAGATGTTCGAGCGAGCGCGCACCAACTGGTACCAGGAGCCCGCCGCCGTGCAGGTCTCCGCCGCGAGCCGCATCTCGTTCACCGGCAACACGTTCACCAACCTCGGCCAGTCGGCGCTGGGCATCGGAAACGACGCCAACGCCACGGCGACCGGAGTCGGGCTGGGCGCCGGCGACATCGACGTGGTCGGGAACCGGTTCATGGAGAACAGCGGGCACGGCGTCGCGGTCGGTGGCGTACTGCCCGACGCGCACCACCCCAGCGACCCGAGGATGACCAACCGGAACATCCAGATCGCCAACAACACGATCAATCGCGTGGCGGTGGACTACAAGGACAACAGCGGGATCCTCAGCACCTACGTCACAGGCGCCCGCATCCTGCACAACGAGGTCTCCAACGTCCCCTATGACGGCATCGACACCGGCTACGGCTGGGGCATCAACGACGCCGGGGGCTCGAACGACTACGTCGACCGCGGCTACTACAAGTGGAACACGCTGTACACGACGCCGACCACGCTCAAGGACAACCGCGTCGAAGGCAACCTCGTGCACAACACGAAGGCACGCTTCGCCGACGGCGGATCGGTCTACAACCTCTCCGCCAGCCCGGGAACCGTGGTCGCCAAGAACTACCTGTTCAACATCTCAGGAGTCGGCCTCTACCTCGACGAGGGCTCGCGCTCGATGACGTACGAGAACAACGTCGTCCAGAGCGGTTCCTTCCTCTTCACCAACGCGTACAGCCTCCGTAACAACACCAGCGACAACGTCATCCAGAACAACTGGTACAACTCGGGCGGAGCCTCGACGCCGAACGCCGCGGCTCACAACAACCAGCTGATCAACAACGCGAAGGTCACCGGCGCCAACTGGCCTGCGGGCGCACGAGACGTGATCTGCCAGGCGGGGGTCGCGCCGCAGTACCGGACGTCGCTCAACGCGAACCAGTTCGGCTTCAGCGGGTGCGCGGTTGGTGCACCGGTCGCACCCGGCCTCCGTACTTCCGGAGGTTCGGCCGTCAGCTCGTACTTCGGCCAGAGCGGCGGTGGATTCGGGATCGCGGCGGCGGGCGCCGACGTCTGGGGCGCCGGCGGTCAGCACGACGACCAGTTCGGCTCGATCTACCGGGCCGGCTCGTTCGCGGCCGACTCGAGCGTGTCCACCCGGGTCGTGTCGGTCAACGACGCCAACGCCTGGGCCAAGTCCGGGGTCATGGTCCGCAACGACATGACCAAGGCTGGAAGTTCGGCCGGGTACGCCGTCGTCGCGGTTACCGCCCGCAACGGCGTCGTGTTCGAGTGGGACACCAACGGTGACGGGTACCTGGACACCGACGCCCGCGCCAGCGTCGACATCTACCGCCCCATCTGGGTAAAGCTCACCCGGTCGGGCACGTCGTTCAGCGCCTCGTACTCCTACGACGGCGCCAACTACGTCCCGATCGCTCAGCCCGTGACGTTGGCCTCGGCCGCAGCGAAGCAGGACGCGGGCATCTTCTCCACGTCCCACGACGCCGCACAGTCAGCGATCAACCAGTTCGACTCCGGCTCCTTCACAGCCGCAATGATGCCGTAGGTGCCGCTCACGGTGGGTCGACGACAGGCGCGGCAAGGTGTTCTGTAGCGCGCCCGCAGCCTGAAGGTTCAGGTTCACGGACTCTGAGGGCTGGCCCATGAGAGGGCCAGAGCATCAAGCCCGACCTGTCGTCGGCCATCCGCCGCACGCCGAGCAATCAACGTTCCATCGCCTGTCAGCCACGTGATCGAGCACCGGACCAGCGGTGGCCACTCGGACCGGTGGGTCGAACTGACCGACGACGTGGCCATCCCCCTGCGCGAGCACATGGAGAAGTACCCGCCCGTGGAGGTGACCCGACCGTGGGGCGGCAAAGGCGGCGACCCGGTCACGGTGCAGCTGATCTTCTCCACTCGAGAGAAGACCGCAATTCAGTCGAATTGGTTCAACTCCTACCGCTGGAAGCCTGCTCTGGCGGCGGCCGGCCTCATTAAGCCCCTTGACCCCAACGCGAAGGGACGGCGCTGGGAAAAGTCCCGCGACATGATGATGCACGCCCTCCGACACCTGTACGCGTCGATGATGATCAACGGCGGGGTAGACGTATACACACTCGCGGATCGGCTCGGACACGCCGATCCTGCGTTTACTCTGCGTAAGTACGTGCACCGGATCGTGGGAGCTGGTTCTAAGATCCGCATCGCGGTCCGAAGCGCTTACGCGAGGGCCGCGTGACTCTGCACTGTTCGGCTTGTGCAACGACCGTGCAAGATGATCTTCGGTGGGTTCGTTTGCACAGGTCAGATGCGTTGTATAGGAGTTCCGGGACATCTGACCGGCGGGGTGTCGTGCCCCTTGGAGGCAAGGGGCACGACACCGCAACATGCCATCTGACCTGCGGCCCCGCCCACTGAGCCAACAGATGGTCCGGCACGCCCTTGTCTGCGAGGTAGGTGAAGCCGGACGCCCGAGTGTCGTACAGGCGCACCTGAAGTAGCCCCAGTAGCGCCATACTCCAGTATGCCCCTCGGCGGAGTTGCTCGATATTCCGAACCTCCCCCATCTCATCCACCAGGACGTAGCCGGAGTTGAGGTAATCCGGTCCGAGGGCCAACTTTTCCCTGGCCCGGAGAGACTTGTGGTCTGTTTGATCAGCGTGTTGTTGTAGAAGACGTTCTGCGGCCCGGAGGAACCGGCCCATTTGCCCGCCTTGGGACAGGCTGCCCACCAGATTGGATACCAGGTACCTTCGTCGATCTCGCCGCCTTCGCCGCCGCAGTTGCTTTCGCAGTTGGCCGAGCAGTGCTCGTAGGGCACCCGCGCCGTGTTCGGCTCGAACAGGTTGTTGTGCTCCCCGCCGCCGTGCAGATGCGCGCTCCGGGACTTTGCGCGCCGCGTCCCGGGCTCTGGGCTGATGGATGACCGGGTCGAACCTGCGGCGAGGTCCGTTACCGCCGGTTGTGGTGGAAGGGGAGGCTCAAGCCCAGGCGCCGGGTTCGGAGCCGCCGGGAGACGATCCGAACCGAGGTCCGCACCGGAAGGCGCGCGGCTTGCGTGAACACATGCGCGAATCACGATGTTTCTGTTCAAGTTATTGGCGCGTACATGCAGTACCATGCGCCCTCTGGCGATCTACTCAGAAGAGAGCATTGTGAAGAAGGCGCACATATGTCTCGTGGTGGCATGCACTCTCATGGCCGCCGCATGCGGGGGAAGCAGCACCTCCGTCAACACGTCCCGACTGACGGACCGGGAAAAGGAATGGGTCGAGTTTTCCTACGCTCACGAGAAGAGCGAAGACACCAAGCGAACGTGGGAACAACTGCCCGCTGAAGGTGTCAAGTCCTACCTGGATCAGCAGCGTACCCGCCTGTGCGGCGACACGGCGGCACTGATGCAGAGCCTGAAGGAAGCGGGCTACACGGCAGACGAAATGCAGGAGTACAAGAACAAGACGGCCGAACTCATCTGCTAAGGGCTGTCCCGTAATCCCTGGTGGATCAGCGCGCGGCGTCAGATGCGGTGCATCGCAAGGCGGAGGGGCGTCCTCATACGGGGTGTATTCGGGCGTTCCGACAACGCGGCGAGGTGCCACAGCTGTCGTCGTGCGCCCGCCAGGGATTACGGGACAGTCCTTAGCCCCCGTGGAGCGGATTGCCCGTCAAAGCGCACCAGGGGCAGACCATACGCTTGCAGCGAAGGTCCCTGCCGGCGACAGCAGGGACCTTCGCTCCGTGAACCGGATACCTGCTCTAGGCCACCGCGCCTCCGAGGATCCTCAGCGAGTACTTTTCATACGCCCGGTGCAGAACCATCGTCACCGGCCCCGAGGTGAATACCCCGCTGACGACGTACTCTTTCTTGTTTCCCGTCTCGGCGACCTTCTTCTCGTACAGAGAATCGGTCTCCTTCTTTGCCTGTTCGAGCCACGAAGATGCCTTGCCGTGGTCGATTCCCGCCACGTCGAGTCCCGTGCAGGAAGCGAGGAAGTCGAAACCATCGGATCGGTCGGTGCTGGTTCCGCACAGGAGAGACGACATGTTCTGGCGATCGGCATATCCGGCCGAGACCGTCAGCTCGTCCCCGACGCGCCCGTGGACATAAGTCCTCTTTTTCCCGTCGGGCATCTCCTGCTCAACGGGCTTGTCCAGCTTCAGCTTCCAGTCTTTCGAGAGCCCCGTGAGGAAGTCCTTCCCCGTGTATCCGGCGGCCATGGTGTCCGCCGCGCCGAGGCTGGGCCGCTTGTCGCCGGTTACCGCACGCTTCGGCAGATCGGCGGCACGCGGCGCAGTCCGCGTCCTGGACGGCTCAGGATGAGACGCTGCCGTCTTCGGACGCCCGGACGCTACCGTTCCGGGGCTGTTCTGGCTGCATGAGACGGCTCCCGCCGTGCCGATGACGACAGTCATCAGCACGGCGGGAACACGGAAGGCGGCGCGTATCACAAGCCACCGTCGTTGAGGTTGCACGCGCCGGGATCGGCGTAGTTGAACGGAACGAAGGCGATCGCGTCGAACACCACGTTGTCGTCTCCGGTGCCACCCCTTTGGATGTTGTCCATCTCGATCCGGCCACCCTTCCAGAAGCTGAAGGTGCCCATCTCGAACCAGGTGTCCCCGCCGGCGCTGCGGGTTCCCTGGTTGACATTGCAGTAGTCGGGATTGGCGCCACTCGTGTTGTCGCCAGGGATGAAGTCGTACCGGACGACCGCCTCCGCGCCGTGGCTGGGCAGGTGGACATAGACCTTGTAGCGCTCGCCGGGCTGGTCCCCGGACGGGAGCTTGTCCTGGTTGACCTGCCACTGGCCGGTGACCTTGTGGAAGGTCTCGCTGTATGCGTAGCTGTGCGTGAAGTAGACGTGGTGGTCGTACCCGGCGCCGAGCTGGTGAAGGTCGATGGGGGCGATGTAGGGGGTCGCGCGGAAGGTGCCGTCGTCCCTCAGCGTGGTGATGTTGTCACCGGCCTGGAGGGTGAACTTGCCGTCGTCGGCCCCCTCGAAGTCCCCGCAGTCGTAGGTGTCCTCGTGCTCTCCGAGGTCATCGACGATGATCGCGTTGGTGTAGACGCTCGGGTGGTCGATGCACGGGCCGTGCTCGTACTTGCTCTGGAGTGCGGGTTCTCCCGATCCGAGCGAGTAGCTGAGCTTCTCGGTGCTGGAGTTGTCGGTGCTCTGGGGCCCCATCCAGTCGACGGTGCCGTCCCAGTAGCACGCCTCGTTCCAGCTCGGGCACGGGTCGGCCGCGTTCGGGTCGCACGCGTTGAGTGACGGGTCGCAGAACAGGGTGCGAGGGGCGACCTTGATGACGCCGAACGGCATGTCCGCCTCGGAGTACGACTCTTCTCCGTCCCAGGTCATCTGCGGCGTTTCCGCCCAGCCGAAGATCTTTTCCGGATAGTTCCACTCGCCGGGGTGGGAGGCGTCGTCATAGCTGTAGCGCAGGAAGGGCTGGCGGTCCGCCGGGTAGCTCGGGTTGACCGGGTTGTTGAAGAAGCCCAAGCCGACGGCACCGGACGTGTAGACGCCGGAGTTGTAGCCCCACAGCGCCGTGTACCAGTTCTCGATGTAGGCCGGGCTGCCGTTGTTGATACCCATGCCCAGCGCCTTGAGCTGGTTCCACTTCTCGGCGAGGATGCCCAGACCGGCGGCGATGTTCGCCGCGTAGTCAGTGGTGACGGCGCCGGCGCGCAGGGTGTCGAGCGGCGGGTTGTGCTTCTCGGACATGCCGGTCGTCACCTGGGCGATGCCGTAGCCGCAGTCGGCCGTGGCCGCGTTGGGGTAGTCGTGAATGCCGTTCTTGTTGCCGTACCAGTCGGACTTGGTGACGTTCCCCGAGTCGCCGTTCATGGAGTGCCACGATGCCTGCTTGAAGTTGGACTCCTGGGCGAGGATGCCCAGCATGACCTGTGCGGGGATATCGCCTCCGCCGGTCAGTGGCGGCTTGGGGAACAGACCCTGCGGGGTGTAGGCGGCGAGGCCGGTGTCGTGCCAGTTCTGCGGGCGGGAGACCGTCAGGGTGCCGTGGACAGCCTGGTCGACCGCCCACTCGACCATGTTCGCGCTGGCCTGGAGCGCCTGGCGCTTGGGATCGTTGCGCTTGACTATGCAGGGGCTCTCCATCTCACCGACCTTGCCCCAGACGGCTGCACCGGATCCGGACAGGCACTGCGATTCCGGCCCGCCCTCACCGCAGGTGCGAGGGTCCTCGTCGTCTTCTCCGGTCACGGTGAACGCGGCCGGGTCCATCGGCTGCGAGGAATCCTGCTTCGGCCGCTTGCGGTCGGCGTCCACGAGCGTGGTGGCCTTCGCACCGGTCTTGAGCGCGGTCGCCTTGACCGTCAGCGTTCCGGCGCCCTCGTTCGAGGGCGAGCCGACGCGGCTGGTGACGATGCCCTTCATCTGCTCGGAGAACACCGAGTTGGTCACCAGGTGGCCCTGGCGGGAGATCCCGGCCACGCGGCCGTCCACCGCGTGCTTGGAAAGCCCCGGGGCCTTGCTGGTGTCGATCCCCTTCACGTCGCCGACGACCGCGGCGCCGTCGGCCGTGGCGAGGAGCTTGACCTTCCCCTTCGGGGCGCGGCCCAGTTCGGTGAAGTCCTTGCCGTTGAAGCGGGAGATGACGCTCTTCTCGCCGTCGACCGTGCCGACGTCCACGGTGCCGTTCTTCGAGGCGGTCAGTGCGAACATCGGGCCGGGCAGCGCGGCGACCTTGCGGGCGGACAGCTTCTTGCCGTTGCCCTTCAGGTCGACGAGGTCGCCGCCGAGCACGCCGACGGTGCCCGTCCGGGTGGGCGTGACATGCGTCAGATATCCGTTGACCGTGCGGCGGGAGGACACCGACCCCGTAGCCGCGTCGACGGATATCACCGTCGTCGAGCCGACGGACCTGTCGGTGGCCGAACTGGAGGTGAAGGCCACCTCGTCGCCCGTTCCGCATCCCGGTGTGAAGTACGCCAGTTGCACCCGGTCGGGAACCTCGGTGACCTGGCCGTCCGAGAGGCGGATCACCGCGGCGAACGCGCCGCCCTCGTACGCGCCGGGCTCATTGGACCATGCCGACGGGGCGTAGACCGCCGCCGCGTAGTTCCCCGATCCCGTGGTGCAGACATAGCCCGTCCACGGGCCGACGTCGGACAGCCCCTTGCGGTTGAGGCGGGCGATCTCGTAGAAGGAGAACCCGTCGCTCTCCCTCGCCGCGAGGATGTGCAGTCCCTCGGCGTCGCCGGTGGCCTGCACGATCGCGTCCGGTGAAGAGGCGTAGCCCGATCCCAGGTCCTCGCTGGGTGTGGAGAACAGGCGGGGCGTCGTGGCGGCCGCGGCGGCAGGGGCCACCGTGGTTTCCGCGGAAGCCAGCGGAACCAGGGCGGCGGATGCCGCCACCACGCTCATGGCTATGAGCGGGTTCATGGTGAAGTATTTTCTGAGACGTCTCTTGCGCATGATCTTCCTTACAGCCAGTCCGTGCACAGGCCGTGCACGAGCGGGAGGCTCGCGTCGACCGGCGTGTCCGAGGTCTTGTTGAGGTCGTCGATGACGTACTTCAGCGGCGCGGGATCGTACTGAGCATGGACGTCGTTCCAGCACGCCTTCGCGGTCGTGGTCTTCCAGTTCTGCATCTTGGTGTAGGCACCTGCCACGCCGTCGGCGAGAAGGCCGGCCGTGTCGTACTGCTCGATGCCGCCGTCGGGATCACGCGTCGTCCACAGCGTCAGGTACACGTAGTCGGGCGACGTGTCGAGATCGCGTGAGACCTTCGCCCATACCGCCTGGCAGTCCGGCGACCACATCAGCCGCACCGCGACCGACTCATCCGGCTCGGTCACCTGCTGAAGGATTTCGGCGTCGTCGTCACACCCCATCTGAATGGGGTCCTTGCCCGAACAGGCGGCTCGCCAGCAATCGGCCGCGGCTGCCGGGGACGCCTCAATTCCCTGAAAAAAGCCGGCCAGCAGCGTCAGTGCAGCCGCCGCCGGCCCCCATCTACGTATGCCGTGCACACACATCACCTCATATATTTTTTATCCGTGCCGCATCAACCGCAGCACGTATGGCGGTGTTCATCCTTGTTGTCCTTTTGTCACTTCGGGCGCCAGAAGGACACGCGCAGCTTACGCCAACAGCTAGGTAGATCAACGGAGTTGTATACCTCACCCACCTGCACCGATTCCTAAACTGGACGTATCGGGGCCGTGCATCTCATAGTTGGTGCGCGGGCCATAAAGTAGGGAGTGTCCGGCGGCGTTCCGAAGCGAACGCAAGGTGCATAGCCATCCGCTTGGGAATCTCGGAGCACGGAGGAACAATTGCTCCACGTCGGGCCATTCCAGTTCACCCAGGGGGAGCAAGCAGCTGTTCGACGACATGGGTGGCGAAGACGATTCGGCGCAATGGGCCCGGGTCGTTGCGGCCGAGTCCGTCGGCGGCCTCGCAGGTGCGGGCCTCTCGTACGTCGCCGGGGAAATGCGCGTGCGGCAACTGGACTTCATCGGCGGGACCGTCGCCGAGGCGGGTGGGCGGGCACGCGCATCCGGCCCGGCCGGTATGCGCCCCGCGGAGGCCGGGCCTGCACGGGAATGCCCCGCAGCTTCTTCGGTATCCTTTCAAGTTCCTGCTCTTTGACGCCTTTTCAGCTCTCTTCGGTAAGCTGCGCGTCCAGTTCGTCGAAGAGCAGCTCGCTGTGGTCGATCTGGCCGGTCCGGTACGCCGAGCGCGCCACCAGGTGCGCGGCAACCGGTCCGGTCATCAGCTGGAAGAACCCGATCAGGGCGAGCGTGGCGAGGTCCATGCCGCTGCGCAGCCGCAGGGCGACTCCGGCGAGGACCAGCAGCAGGCCGAGGCTCTGCGGTTTCGTCGCCGCGTGACTGCGCGACAGGACGTCCGGCAGCCGGAGCATGCCGACCACCCCGAGCAGGCAGATGACCGCACCGAGGAGGACGAGGACCGCACCGGCCGTGTCGGCGATCTGCAGCCAGACCTTCACTTCGTTCCCTGCTCCTTCTGCCGATTGCTGTTCGGCCGGTCGCGTGCGGCGATGAAACGGGCGATGCCCACCGAACCGGTGAACCCGAGAAACGCCAGCACCAGCATGATCGGGAAGTAGAACGCGTCCCGTGCCATCGCGGACTTGGCGCCGAGGCCCGCAATGATGAGAGCGGCGCACACGTCCAGCGAGATCGCCCGGTCCAGCATCGAGGGGCCGCGCCAGATCCGGGTGAGCAGAGCCGCCCCCGCGATGACGATCACCACGACCGCGGCGGTCAGCAGGACCTGGTCGACGGTCTCTGGCGCACTCATGAACCCGCCCCCGGCTCGTCCGTCCGTGGCGGCGCCGGCGGATGCAGTGGCGGGGGCGGCTCGGCCACGCGGGCGATCTCCTCGCGGGTACCGAAGGCCCGCACCGTCAGGCGCTCCATGCGCCAGACGGAGCGCCTGGCCGCGTCGAGCACGGCGGGCCGGTCCGCGTCGAGGACGTGGACGAAGACGGTGGCCGTGGCGCGGCGTACCTCGACGACCGCTCCGCCGGGCACGTTCGACACGGCTACGGCGGTCGCCGCGAGCATCAGGTCGGAGCGGCAGCGCAGCGGTACGGCGATGACGGCGGCCCTGTGCGGGAGGCCGACGAAGATCTGCCGGGTGACCTTCACGCCCGAGGTGTACATGTCGTAGAGCAGATAGCCGGCGAGGACCAGGATGCCCCATGGGTGCAGCCGGAGTCCCAGATCGACCTGGGGCAGCGGGAAGGCCAGACAGACCGCCACCGCGACGACCATGCCGGTCACCACGTTGGCCCAGCTCAGACTGGACCAGAGCAGCACCCAGATGACGGTGAGCCAGGCAAGCAGCGGAAGGTCGAGAACGCGCCGCCGGCGGCCGGCGAATTCGCAGCTGAAGGGCGGCAGGTCCGGGTTCCGGTAGGAGAACGTGATCCAGCGTTTCACCGGCCGAGCACCGCCTCGATGTAGGGGGAGCGCGCGAGGAGTTCGGCGGCCGCGCGGTCGGTGTACGAGGTCAGGGGCCCGGCGAGCACGGTGAAGGCGAGTCCGAGGGCGACGGCTGCCGCGGTGGCGGCGGTCATCGGCTTCGGCAGTCTCGTCGTGGTGGTGACGGCATGACCGTGGAGGGTGGCCGCCACCGCGAGCCCGGCGGGCTGGTGCCGGGGGACGGCCGGTTCGTCGCCGGTGCCGGGGATGTGGTCCGGGCCCGCGTCGCTCTCCTCGTCGCTGTCTTCGTCGCCGGACTCCAGGACCGTGCCGTCCGCGGCCTGGCCGGGAGGGGCGGCGCGCCAGAACGCCAGGTTCCACACCTTGGCCATCACGTACAGGGTGAGGAGGCTGGTCGCCGCCGATCCGACGACGAGGATCCAGGCCCAGGCGCCGCCGTCGGCGACACCGGCCCGCATGAGCCCGAGCTTGCCGATGAAGCCGGACAGCGGCGGGATCCCGGCGAGGTTCATGGCGGGAACGAAGAAGAGGACGGCGAGCATCGGGGCGGCCCTGGCCAGTCCGCCGATCCGGGTGAGCTCGGTGGTACCCGTACGGCGCTCGATCAGTCCGGCGACGAGGAACAGCGTCGTCTGGACGGTGATGTGGTGGGCGACATAGACGATCGCTCCGCCGTATGCGTCCTGCGAGGCGAGGCCGATACCGAAGACCATGAAACCGATGTGGCTGATGAGGGTGAAGGAGAGCAGCCGCTTCAGGTCGGTCTGGGCGACGGCTCCCAGGATGCCGATCACCATCGAGGCGAGTGCGGCCGCCATCAGCAGGTCGCCGAGCCGGTTGCCGGGGAAGAGCAGGGTTTCCGTACGCAGCATGCAGTAGACGCCGACCTTGGTGAGCAGACCCGCGAAGACGGCGGTGACGGGGGCGGGCGCGGTGGGGTAGGAGTCGGGGAGCCAGGCGGCGAGCGGGAAGACGGCGGCCTTGATGGCGAACACCATCAGCAGCATCGCCTGGATCAGGGTCTGCACCCCGAGCGGGAGTTCGCCGAGCCGTCCGGCCAGCTGGGCGAGGTTGGCGGTGCCGGCGGCCGCGTACGTCATGGCGATGGCCGTGAGGAACAGCATCGACGAGAAGAGCGAGATGATCACGTAGGTGGAGCCGGCCCGGACCCTGGGGCCGGTGCCGCCGAGGGTGAGCAGGACAAAGCTGGCCACCAGCATGATCTCGAAGCCGACATAGAGATTGACGAGGTCACCGGCGAGGAAAGTGCAGGAGACCCCGGCGACCAGGATCAGATACGCCGGGTGGAAGACCGCCACAGGTGTCTCTTCGTCGCGGTCGGCCATGCCCTGGCCGATGGAGTAGACCAGCACGCAGAGGGTGACGGCCGAGGAGACCGTCAGCATCAGCCCGGACAGCCGGTCGGCGACCAGAGTGATGCCGACCGGAGGGGCGAAGTCGCCGAGGTCGACGGTGAGCGGGCCGCGGGTGTCGGCGGCGATCATCAGGGCGACGGAGAGCGCGAGCACGGCGCTGAGCACGACGACGCTGATGAACCTCTGGAACTGTTTGAGGCGGGTACCGAAGGCCAGGCTCAGCCCGGTGGCGCAGAGCGGCAGCAGCACCGGCAGCGGGACGAGTGCGTTCACCCGGGGTCTCCTCGGTTCGCGTCTTCGGTACGGGCTTCGGCGTAGTCCTGCGGGTCGGCGCCCAGCACGTCGTGCCAGAGGTCTCCGGTGGCGTCCCTGCCCCGGGCCTGGAGGGCGCGGTCGGCACGCAGCCGGGCTCTCAGGCGCCTTCGTTCCTCCCGGTACCTGGCGCGTTCCTCCGCCGTGGGTTCGGCGGCGGACCGGTACTGCTCGCGCAGTTCGTCCCGTTCCCCCAGCACCTCGGCGCGCAGCGCGATACGCCGGTCCTCCAGGTCGTCGTGGACCTCGTCGGTGCCGTTCAGCTGATGGCTGCGGTACGCCATGGCGAGGAGGAACGCGGTGGTGGCGAGGGTGATGACGATCGCGGTCAGGGCGATGGCCTGCGGCAGCGGGTCGGTGACCTGCCACAGCGGAACGCCGTACAGAAGGGGCGCCCTGCCCGCCGATCCGGTGGCGGAGAGGACGAGCAGGTTGATCCCGTTGCCCGCGATCACTGCGCCGAGCAGGATGCGGGTCAGGGGGCGGGTGAGCATGAGGATGCCGCCGACTGCACACAGCACGGCGGCCGTGGCCAGGAGCGAGGCGCTGACCGTCATCCGGGGGCACCTCCGGTCTCCGGCGTCGTTCCGGGGCCCGCTTCCGCCTCGCCCGAACGCGCCTCTCCCGCTGCCGGCCGGCTCGCCTGCGCCCGTTCGGCTGCCGCCTTCTCCACCGCCGCCCGCTCGATCTGCCGGTCGATCCTGGAGCCGAGTGCGCGCACGATGTCCAGCACCACGCCCAGCACCAGCAGATAGACGCCGAAGTCGAAGAGGACCGGCGTGCCCAGGTGGAACGTGCCGAACACGGGCAGGTGGCCGTGGTACGTCCAGGCGTGCAGGACGGTCCCCCGGGAGAGGCCGAGCAGGGCCACACCGGTGGAGACGAACAGCCCGAGGCCGGTGAAGAGCCCCGGTTGCAGCGGTGCGGCCTCGGCGAGTTCGAAGCGGCCGCCCGCCAGATAGCGGGTGATCAGCCCGACACCGGCGACCAGTCCGGCGACGAAGCCGCCGCCCGGCATGTTCTCGGCACAGAACAGCAGATAGACGGAGAGCACCAGGATCGGGTGGAACAGCAGCCGGGCCACGACCTCGAAGACGATCGACCGGTGTTCGGGGGCGAGCGTCGCGCCGGCCGCGAGCCAGCTGCGCTCGGGGGCGCCCTCGTCGCCGTGCGGCACGCCGGTCAGCTCCTGTGCCGTGAGCGACCAGGCCGTGCGCGCCGGTACGTCCTCGCGCGGACCGGCGCCCTCGGTGCGGCGGTGCAGATAGATCAGGCTGGTCACGCCGATCGCCGCGGCGGCGAGGACGGCGGACTCCCCCATCGTGTCCCAGGACCGCAGGTCGACCAGGATCGTGGCGACGACGTCCTTGAGCCCGTGGTGCGCGGTCTCCTCGACCATGGCGGCGCCGGCGGGCTCGGCCGTACGTGCGGCGGCCGCGACCCACACGACGACGCTCAGGGTGGCCGCCGCGGCCAGCGCCACGGGGATGCGTACGGCGCGCCGCCAACTGCTGACCGACTCCTGGAAGTGCACCGGCATCCGCCGCAGCACCAGCACGAACACGATCATCGACACGGTCTCGACACAGAATTGGGTGAGCGCCAGATCGGGGCCGCCCTGGACGACGAAGAGCAGCGCGGTCCCGTACCCCGTCAGCCCGGCCAGGACCACCGCCTTCATCCGGCGGCTGACGGTGAGACAGAGCAGCGCGGCCGCAGAGGTCAGCGCAGCCACGGCGCCCTGCAGCGGAACGTCCCAGAGCCGTGGCGCCGCCGCCGCGTGCCACGGCCGGTCGACCACGAGCACGGCGAGCTGTCCGCCGAGCATGACGAGCAGGGTGGTGGCGAGGTACACGGAGAGCGAGCCGCGCTGGACGAAGCCGGTGATCTCCAGCGATGTGCGTTCCAGGCCGAGGAGCAGACGCCCGAAGACCCGGTCGGCGGTCGGCCAGGCGATCCGCCGGGAGAGCCGGGTGACGGAGTCGCGCGCCGCGAAGACCACCGCACCGGCGACCGTGGCGACGGCCGAGAGCAGCAGGGCCGTGCCGAATCCGTGCCAGAGCGCGAGGTGGTACGGATGCGCGGGTACGGGGAACTCGTCTGCGTACGCGCCGAGCAGCCGGCCGACCCGGCCGACGCCCGGTCCGAGCACCAGGCAGCAGAGTGCCAGCAGAGCGGGCGGGGCGAGGAACGCCCAGGTGACCCGGTGCACCGGGGTGTCCTCGACCCCGGGCTTACGGGCGAACGCGCCCCAGAGGAACCGTGCGGTGTACGTGACCGTCAGCGCCGAGCCCGCGACGGTGACGGCGAGCGCCCAGCGGTCCGCGGTGTCGCCGTGCAGCAGCGCGTCGAGCGCGGCCTCCTTCGCGGCGAAGCCGAGCATCGGGGGCAGTGCGGCCATGGACAAGGCGGCGAGCACGGCGACCGTGCAGACCTGCGGCAGCGCCCGGCCGATTCCGGAGAGTCTGCGCAGATCGCGGGTGCCGGCCGCATGGTCGATGATGCCGGTGACCAGGAACAGCGGGGCCTTGAACAGGGCGTGGGCCAGAATCATCGCCGCGGCGGCGAGAGCGGCGTCGCGGTTGCCGACACCGGCGAGCAGGGTGAGGAAGCCGAGCTGACCGACGGTGCCGTAGGCGAGGACGAGCTTGAGGTCGTTCAGCCGCAGCGCCCGCCAGCCGCCGAGCAGCATGGTCGCACCGCCGAGGACCAGAACGACGGGGCGCCAGACGGGGACGTCGGCGAACCCGGGGGCGAGCCGGGCCACCAGATAGACACCGGCCTTGACCATGGCCGCGGCGTGCAGATAGGCGCTGACGGGGGTGGGCGCGGCCATGGCGTTGGGCAGCCAGAGACTGAACGGCCAGATCGCCGACTTCGACAGTGCCCCGCACAGGATCAGCACGACGGCCACCGAGACGGCGAGGTTCGTGGCGGGCGGGTCGGCGAGGATCCCGGAGATCCGGTACGTACCGGCCGCCTGACCGAGGATCAGGAAGCCGACGAGCATCGCGAGGCCGCCGAGCGTGGTCACGGTGAGGGCCTGGAGTGCGGAGCGGCGGCTGTGCTTCTGCTCGCTGCTGTGGCCGATCAGCAGGTAGGAGAAGACCGTGGTCAGTTCCCAGAACACATAGAGCGTGATCAGGTCGTCCGCGAGGACGAGGCCGAGCATGGCACCCGCGAAAGCCAGCAGGTTCCCGGCGAAGCCGGCCAGCCCGGGGGTGGCGTCCGCGAAGTACGAGACGCAGTAGAGCAGGACGAGCGCGCCGATGCCGGCGGCGAGCAGCACCATGAGTTCGGCGAGCGCGTCCAGGCGCAGATCGACGGAGACGTCGTACGCCGGCATCCATTGCCAGGACGAGGTGACGGATCCGCCGGACGCCGCGGTGTTCCACTGCGTGGCCGCCCACACCGTGGCGGCCGCGGGCGGCAGCGCGAGTACGACGAACCCGCGGCTGCCCAGCCACCGCATCAGCGGGGCCGCGAACGCGGCGACGACGAAGTGGCAGACGATGAGCGCGGTCATACGGCCCCGGCGGGCGTCACGCGCCCGCCCGCGGAGGCGGTCCGGGGGCTGGGCGAAGCATCACGGGCAGAGGGCACTAAATAGAGATATATCCCCTGCACCGCATCACCCGTACGGCGCGCCGCGCCGATTCCGGCCCGCTGGGTCCCCGCGTGACGGCGCGGGGCCCAGCGGGCAACGGCCACGGGGCGCCGCTCACCCGGTCACGGGCGAACTGATGTATCCGGCCGAGGCGTTCGCCGGGCGGGTGCGGCATCTCGCCCGACGGGTCCGCTCACGGCAGCACGGCCATCCCGTCGAGCTCGACGAGCGCCTGTTCGTCCCAGAGCCTTGCCGCCCCGACGACCGCCATGGCCGGGTAGTCACGTCCCGCCAACTGCCTCCAGATCCTGCCGAGTTCGAATGCGTGTGCTCGGTAGTCGGCGACATCGGTGGCATAGACGGTGACGCGCGCCAGATCGGCCGGGGAGCCACCGGCCGCGCGCAGGGCGGTGAGCAGATTGGTGAGGGCCGTCGCGAACTGCTCGGGCAGCGTGTCGCCGATGACCTTGCCGTTCGGGTCGAGGGCGGTCTGCCCGGCGAGGAAAACGAGTTGACCACCGGTGGCCGTGACGGCGTGCGAGAAGCCGGTGGGCGGCGACAGTTCGGCGGGGTTGATCCGGTGGATCGGACTCATACGGACGGCTCCTGGTTTCCGGACGGCTCCTGCTGCGCGGCCGGCGTCGTCGCCGGCGCGTACAGCTCCTTGGCGATGATCGTGCGCTGGACCTCGCTGGCTCCCTCGTAGATGCGCGGGGCGCGCACCTCCCGGTAGAGGTGTTCGAGCAGGTGCCCCCGGCGCAGTGCGCGGGCGCCGTGCAGCTGGACGGCGGCGTCGACGACGTACTGCGCCGCCTCCGTGGCGTACAGCTTCGCCATCGCCGCTCTGCGCGGCACCCCCGGTTCCCCCGCGTCGTACGCCGCCGCGGCCGCGTACACCAGGAGCCGGGCGGCCTCGGTGCGGGTGGCCATCTCGGCGACCTGGTGCGAGACGGCCTGGAGATCCTTGAGCGGGCCGCCGAACGCGGTGCGCCGCGCGGTGTGGGCCAGCGTCGCGTCGAGGGCGGCGCGGGCCATGCCGACGGCGAAGGCGCCGACGCTGGGGCGGAACAGGTTGAGGGTGTTCATGGCGACCCGGAAGCCGCGGTCGGGTTCGCCGAGCATGTCGTCGGGCGTGACCGGCACCCCGTCGAAGGCGAGCGCCCCGATGGGGTGCGGGGAGAGCATGTCGAGCGCGGTGCCGGTCAGCCCCGGGCGGTCCGCGGGGACCAGGAAGGCGGTGACGCCGCGGGCTCCGGCGCCGGGCGTCGTACGGGCGAAGACGGTGTAGAAGTCGGCCTCGGGGGCGTTGGAGATCCAGCACTTCTCACCGGTCAGCCGCCAGCCGTCCCGGGCGTGCTCGGCGTGGAGAGCGAGCGCCGCCGCGTCGGAGCCGGCGCCGGGCTCGCTGAGCGCGAAGGCGGCGACGGCGCGGCCCGCGCGGACTTCCGGGAGCCAGCGTTCGCGGTGGGCCGGGGTACCCGCCTGGACCAATGGGTACGTGCCGAGTCCCTGGAGGGCCAGCGCGGTCTCGGCCTCCGTGCAGCCGCGGGCCAGGGACTCGCGCAGCAGACACAGCTCGAGGGCTCCTGAGGAGAACAGCCGGTCGAGCAGGCCCAGTTCGCCGAGGGCGGCGACGAGCGGGCGGTTGACGTGCCCCGGTTCGCCCTTCTCTGCGAGGGGGCGCAATTGCTGCTCGGCCAGGGCGCGCAGCTCCTCGCACCGGGCGGTCTGTGACGGATCGAGCGAGAATGCCGACATACCGGCGCCTCTCCTGGATCGTATCGCGAAGGATTGACTACCGTCATTCAAACGATACGCTCCAAGGGCGACAAGGGGGCGATCCGTTTGGACCCGAAGACCTCAGCGCACATCGACAGCTTCGCCAGAGAGCATCTGCCACCCCAGGACCAGTGGCCGGAACTGGTCTTCGGGCTTCCCGAGCTGGACTATCCGGACCGGTTGAACAGCGCCGCAGAACTCCTCGACACCACGGTCGCCCGTCTCGGACCCGACCGTCCCGCCTTCCATACCCCTGACGGCCCGACATGGACCTACGGGGAGCTCCAGGACCAGGTGGACCGGATCGCCCATGTCCTGACCTCCGATCTGGGCGTCGTCCCGGGCAACCGGGTCCTGCTGCGCGGCCTCACCACCCCCCATCTGGCCGCCTGCTGGCTCGCCGTCCTGAAGGCGGGCGCGATCGCCGTCACCGTACTGGCGCAGCAGCGGGCCCAGGAGCTCGCCACCATCTGTTCGATCGCCCGGGTGAGCCATGCGCTGTGCGACGCCCGGTTCGTCGACGACCTGGTGAAGGCTCAGGTGCCGGGGCTGCGGATCACGGCGTACGGTGGGGACGGAGCGGACGACCTGCTGCGGCTGGCCGAGCACCGGCCGGGGCCGTACCGGGCTGTGGACACGGCCGCGGACGATGTCGCGCTGATCGCGTTCACCTCGGGCACCACCGGGCGCCCCAAGGGCTGTATGCACTTCCACCGCGATCTGCTGGCCGTCGCCGACACCTTCTCGCACCACGTCCTGCGGCCGGGCCCCGACGATGTGTTCGCGGGAAGTCCGCCGCTCGGCTTCACCTTCGGGCTCGGCGGCCTGGTGGTCTTCCCGCTGCGGGCCGGCGGTTCGGCGCTGCTGCTGGAACAGGCCGGTCCGCGGCAGCTGCTGCCCGCGCTGGCAACCCACCGCGTCTCGGTCCTGTTCACCGCCCCGACCGCGTACCGCGTGATGCTCGACCATCTCGGCGAGCACGATCTGTCCGCGCTGCGCCGCTGCGTCTCGGCGGGCGAGAATCTGCCCGTGGCCACCTGGCGGTCCTGGTACGAGCGGACCGGTCTGCGCATCATCAACGGCATAGGGGCCACCGAACTGCTGCACATCTTCATCTCCGCCGCCGACGACGCGATCCGCCCCGGCACCACCGGGGTTCCCGTGCCCGGCTGGCAGGCGCGGGTGCTGGACCGGGACGGCCATCCGGTGCCCGACGGGGAGCCGGGGCTGCTCGCCGTGCGCGGTCCGACGGGTTGCCGCTACCTCGCCGACCCGCGCCAGGCGGAGTACGTGCGGCACGGCTGGAACTTCACCGGGGACACGTACACCCGCGACAGCGACGGCTACTTCCACTACGTCGCCCGCGCCGACGACATGATCATCTCCTCCGGGTACAACATCGCGGGCCCCGAGGTCGAGGACGCCCTGCTGCGCCACCCCCTGGTCGCGGAGGCCGCGGTGGTCGGGCAGCCCGACGAGCTGCGCGGCCAGGTCGTGGTGGCGTATGTGGTCCCCCGCGAGGGCGCCGCACCGTCGGCCGACGAGCTGCGCACCTACATGAAGGACGAACTGGCGCCGCACAAGTGCCCGCGCGTCATCGAGTTCCTGCCCACGCTCCCCCGGACCGCCACGGGCAAGCTGCAGCGATTCCGGCTGCGCACCGAGACGCGACCGAGCCAGGCCATAGAGTGATCACGTGGCCGAGTTGCACACCCCCCGATCCCTGATCGTCACCCTCTACGGTGCCTACGGTCGCACCCCCGGCGACGCACCGCTGCCGGTGGCCGAGCTGATCCGGCTGCTGAGCGCCGTCGGCGTCGACGCCCCCTCCGTACGCTCCTCCGTCTCCCGGCTGAAGCGGCGCGGCCTGCTCGTACCGGCACGGACCGCGAGCGGCGCGGCCGGGTACGCGCTGTCGCCGGACGCCCGCCAGCTGCTGGACGACGGCGACCGGCGGATCTACGCGCACCCTTCGCCACCGCTGCGGGACGGGTGGGTGCTCGCCGTCTTCTCCGTACCGGAAGCGGAACGGCACAAGCGCCACCTGCTGCGCTCCCGGCTCTCCCGGCTGGGTTTCGGCACGGCGGCGCCGGGGGTGTGGATCGCGCCCGCCGCACTGTACGACGAGACCCGGCACACCCTGGAGCGGCTGGAACTCGCTCCGTACGTCGACCTGTTCCGCGGGGAGCACCTCGGCTTCGCCGCCACGCGCGAGTCGGTGGCGCGCTGGTGGGACCTGGACGCCGTCGCCGGGCTCCACCTGGACTTCCTGGAACAGCACGAACCGGTGCTGCGGGCCTGGGAGTCGCGCACCGGCGAGCCGGAGGCGGAGGCCGCCTACCGCGACTATCTGACGGCCCTGGACTCCTGGCGGCAGCTGCCGTACGCCGATCCCGGACTGCCGGAGGAGCTGCTGCCGAAGGACTGGCCGGGGGGCCGGTCGGCGGAGGTGTTCGGGCTGCTGCACACCCGGCTGCGGGACGCGGGGGCGCAGTTCGTACGCGGTGGGCCGGGCGGCCCGTAAACCACGTGCACGGCACGGACCCGGCTGGTCATCATGGACCATGGCCCTGACCTTCACCGACCTCGGGAACCCGACGAGCCAGGGTGCCCCTCAGCGCATCGGCCACCGGCCGGTCCCGGACCGGCTGTTGATCACTGCGGAGTCGAAGTGACGGGCGGGGCCGGGGAGACACCGCCGGAACCGGGCCGGCTGATCGCCGCGAATGTGGTGCGGTGGCGACGGTACGGGGAGGGCGGGCAGGAGCTCAGGCCGGGCACCAAGTCCTACCGGGGCGGCTCGAAGGTGTATGTGATCGACACCTACGCGGGCACGGGCCACGAGGCGCTGACCACGATCGGGCGTGGGCGCCACACCGGCAGGTACATCACGATCGACATGGCGACGCGCCATCTGCACACGTTCCGGGCCGTGCCGGTCCACAGCCCGACCGTGCTGCGGCTCTGCCTGGAGGCGGACGTGGGCGGGTGCTGGGACACCCGGGGGGACGCCGAGGAGCTCGCCGCCCGGCTCGAAAGGACGGCGGCCGAGTACCGCGCGTCCTGGTGGGCCGGCGTGCCCCACCCCACCCCCTGCCGCTGCCACGACTGCTTGACCGGCGGGGCGCTCACCCCAGGGTGAGCCGTGGCTTCGGTGCGTCCGTGCGGCCGGTCGGCGGTGTGCGGCTGCCCGCGCGGTACGGCATCGGCCACGGGGCGCCGGGGCCGCTGTAGCCCTGTTCGGCCGCGGCGTGCAGGGTCCAGTGGGGGTCGTAGAGATGCGGGCGGGCCATGGCGCAGAGATCGGCGCGGCCGGCCAGCAGCAGTGAGTTGGCGTCGTCCCAGGAGGAGATCGCGCCGACCGCGATGACGGGAACGACCAGGGCGTTGCGGATGCGGTCGGCGTACGGGGTCTGGTACGAGCGGCCGTACTCGGGGCGTTCGTCGGGGACGACCTGGCCGGTGGAGACGTCGATGGCGTCGGCGCCGTGCGCGACGAACGCGCGGGCGATCTCGACGGCGTCGTCGGCCGTCGTGCCGCCGTCGGCCCAGTCGGTCGCCGAGATGCGGACGGTCATGGGCCGGTCTTCGGGCCACTGCGCGCGGACCGCGTCGAAGACTTCGAGGGGGAAGCGGAGCCGGTTCGTCAGCGGCCCGCCGTAGCCGTCGGTGCGGTGGTTGGTGAGCGGGGAGAGGAATCCGGAGAGCAGGTATCCGTGGGCGCAGTGGAGTTCGAGCAGGTCGAAGTCGCAGGTGGCGGCATGCCGGGCGGCCGCGGCGAACTGGCTGCGGATCACGTCGAGCCCGGCCCGGTCCAGTGCGTGCGGGACCTGGTTGACGCCTTCCCGGTACGGGATCGCGGAGGCTGCGGACAGCGGCCAGTTGCCCGCGTCGAGCGGCTGGTCGATGCCCTCCCACATCAGCCGGGTGGAGCCCTTGCGGCCGGCGTGGCCCAGCTGGATGCCGAGCGCCGTGCCGGGGGCGGAGGTATGGACGAAGTCGGTGATCCGGCTCCAGGCGGCGGCCTGTTCGGGGGTGTAGAGGCCGGTGCAGCCGGGGGTGATGCGGCCCTCGGCGCTGACGCACACCATCTCGGTCATGACGAGGCCGGCGCCGCCGAGGGCGCGGGCGCCCAGGTGGACGAGGTGGAAGTCGCCGGGGACGCCGTCGACGGCGGAGTACATGTCCATCGGTGAGACGACGATGCGGTTGCGCAGTTCCAGGCCGCGCAGCCGCAGCGGGGTGAACATGGGCGGGGTCCCGGGGGCGCAGCCGAACTCCTCCTCGACGGCGGCCGTGAAGCCGGCGTCGCGCAGCCGCAGATTGTCGTGGGTGACGCGGCGGCTGCGGGTGAGGAGGTTGAAGGCGAACTGGCGGGGTGCCTGGTCGACATACGTACCCAGCTCCTCGAACCAGCGCAGGCTCGCCGCGGCGGCGCGCTGCGTCGATTCGACGACGGGCCGGCGTTCGGTCTCGTACGCGGCGAGGGCGGCGGGCAGGTCCGGCTGTTCCTCGATGCAGGCGGCGAGCGCCAGGGCGTCCTCGACGGCGAGCTTGGTGCCGGAGCCGATGGAGAAGTGGGCGGTGTGGGCGGCGTCGCCGATGAGGACCGTGTTGCCGTGCGACCAGTGGGCGTTGACGACCGTGCGGAAGGTGAGCCAGGAGGAGTTGTTGGAGCGCAGCGGGCGGCCGCCGAGGGCGTCGGCGAAGATCTTGCCGCAGCGTTCCGTCGATGCGACGGTGTCCATGGCGTCGAAACCGGCCGCCCGCCAGACCTCCTCGCGCATCTCGACGATGACGGTGGAAGCACGGGCCGCGTAGGGGTAGGCGTGCAGCTGCATCACGCCGTGTTCGGTCTCGGCGATCTCGAAGCGGAAGGCGTCGAACGCGAAGTCCGCGGCGAGCCAGATATAGCGGTTGCGGTGGGTGGTGACGATGGGCCGGAAGATGCCCGCATGCGCCTCGCGGGTGGTGCTGTGCACCCCGTCGGCGGCGATCACCAGGTCGTGCGTCGCGGCGAGCTCGGCCGCGGAGGGGGCGTCGGCGCGGAAGCGGAGCCGTACCCCGAGGGACGCGCAGCGCTCGTGCAGGATCTCCAGGAGCCGGCGGCGGCCCAGCGCCGCGAAGCCGTGACCGCCGGACGTCTGGGTCCGGCCGCGGTGGATGATGTCGATATCGTCCCACCGTACGAATTCGGCCTGGAGCGCCCGGTACACCACGGGGTCGGCGTGTTCGATGCCGCCGAGCGTCTCGTCGGAGAGGACGACGCCGAAACCGAAGGTGTCGTCGGGGGCGTTGCGTTCCCAGACGGTGACGGAGCGCTCGGGGTCCAGGCGCTTGAGGAGGGCCGCGGCGTACAGCCCGCCGGGGCCGCCACCGATGACCGCAATCCGCCGCGTGTCGGACTTCATGGCGCTACCTGCCCTGCCATTTCGGCGGCCGCTTCTCCGTGAACGCGGCATGGAACTCGGCGTAGTCGTCGCCGTGCATCAGAAGGGCCTGGGTGGCGGCGTCCATTTCGACGGCGGCGGCCAGCGGCATGTCGAGTTCGGCGGTGAGCAGTGCCTTGGTCTGGGCGAGGGCGAGGGCCGGGCCCTCGGCGAGGCGGCGGGCGAGTTCCGCGGCGCGGGCGTCCGCCCGGCCCTCTTCGGCCAGCTCGCTGATCAGCCCGATGCGCTCCGCCTCGGGGGCACGGACCGGTTCGCCGAGCATCAGCAGCCGGGTGGCATGGCCGAGGCCGACGACGCGCGGCAGGAGATAGGCCGCCCCCATGTCGCCGCCGGAGAGCCCGACCCGGGTGAAGAGGAAGGCGAACCGGGCGGACGGGTCGGCGACACGGAAGTCGGCGGCGAGCGCGAGAACCGCACCGGCCCCCGCGGCGACGCCGTGCACGGCGGCGATGACGGGGAACGGGCATTCGCGCAGCGCCCGTACGACCTGTCCCGTCATGCGGTTGAAATCGAGCAGCTGCGCGGTGTCCATCGCGAGCGTGGCGCCGATGATCTCGTCGACATCGCCGCCGGAGCAGAAGCCGCGCCCCTCACCGGCCAGCACGAGGGCGCGCACGGAGCGTTCCCGGGACAGCTCGGCAAGGAGATCGCGCAGGTCGGCATAGGCACCGAAAGTGAGCGCGTTGAGTTTCTCGGGTCGGGCCAGGGTGACGGTGGCGACGCCGTCGGCCGTCGTCAGCCGCAGATGACGCCAGTCCTCGGTTCGGCGGGCGGAGCTGGGAAACGGGCTCATGGAGGGTGGTCCCCTTCAGCCGTCGGGCTGCTATCTGCTCTCGAAGTTATCACCATTACGTGACTCCCGTCACGAGTACGCGATAAGGGCGCTCCGGGGATGTGGCGAAGGTCCCGTCAGGAACGGACCGCAGTCCCTTGTCTGTGACGTTGCGCTTCGTATGGTTGAAAGCAAGAAGTCTTGAGCTCCAGACATCACGAGCTCCGGACCGCCTTGCCTCCGGAACGGACCTCCGCCTTGCCGCCCGATGGACCGATGCCCGCCTCCTGGCGGATCGCGCTGCCGCACTCCACAGCCGCAGTGCCCATCGCGCGCGGCCTGATCCGTACGGCACTGGCGGACATCGACTCCCCCGCCGGCACGACCGACACCGCCGAGCTCCTCACCGCGGAGCTGGTCGCCAACGCCGTGAAGCACACCGGCGGCGACGAGCCCGTCGAGCTGGTGGTGGAGCTTCTGGAGACCTCCTGCCAGGTCGAGGTCCACGACCGCGACCCGGCCCCGCCGGGCGATCTTTCCCGGCCGCGGCCGGGCAGCGAGCCGCCGGACCCGTGGCAGGAACACGGTCGCGGCCTGTTGCTGATCCGTACGCTCAGCTCGTCCTGCGGTCATCGCACGACGGAACACGGCAAGGCCGTGTGGTTCAGGCTGCCGCATCAGCAGGGGCGGTGAGGGGCGCTTCCCAGCGCCCCTCACCGCCCTTCAGCGCGTCCGCGGCGCCGCCCCACCGTGCCCCTCGGGGCCTCCTCGGCGCCCGTCAGTCCTGATCCGCGGCGGCCAGCCGCGAGCGGCTCCGGCTGTAGCCGGCGTACACCGCCGCGCCGACCATCAGGAAGACGGCGAACTGCACCCACGTCGCCCAGCCGGTCCCGTACATCAGATAGAGGCAGAAGAGGACGCCCAGGATCGGGCTGACCGGGTAGAACGGCACCCGGAAGGAGCGCTTCAGCCCCGGGTTGCTGCGGCGCAGCGCGATCACCGCGACATTGACCGCCACCATGATGGCGAGCGTGCCGATGGTCGTCAGATTCACCACCACGTCCAGGGACGCGAACGCCGCCGGGACGGCGAAGACGGTCGCCACGATCCAGGTGTTGGCGACCGGAGTCGATGTCCGCGGCGAGACACGCTCGAAGACGCGCGGGACCAGACCGTCACGGGACATCGACATCAGGATGCGGGTCTGCCCGTACATCACCGTGAGCACGACCGACGCGATGGCCACGACCGCGCCGAACGCGATGATGCCGCCGCCGACCGTCGAGTCGGTGACCTGGTCGACGATCAGCGAGAGTGCGGCCGGCTTGTCGGAGACGGCGTCCGCGCCGAGTGCGCCGATGGCCGTGAGGGCGACCACGCAGTAGAGCAGGGTGGCGACGCCGATGCAGATCAGGATCGCGATCGGGATGTTCCGCCGGGGGTTCTTGACCTCTTCGCCCGCGGTGGTGATGGCGTCGAAGCCGATGTACGAGAAGAACGCCAGCGAGGCACCGGCGGTGACCCCCGCCGTGCCGTGGGTGGCGAACGGCGTGAGGTTGCCGGCCTCGAAGGCGGTGAACGCGATGGCACAGAAGGCGATCAGAATGCCGATCTTGAGGATCGCCATCGCGGCCGTGGCGCGCGCGCTCTCCCGGACACCGCGCACCAGCAGGGTGGCGGCCATCATGATCACCAGGACGGCGGGAAGATTGATCACGCCACCCTCGCCCGGCCCTGCGGACAGGGCGGTGGGCAGGTGCCAGCCGACGAGGGTGTTCAGCAGTTCGTTGACGTACTGGCTCCAGCCGACCGCGACCGCGGAGACGGAGATGCCGTACTCCAGCAGGAGGCACCAGCCGACGAGGAACGCGATGCGTTCGCCGAGGGTCGCGTAGGCGAAGGAGTACGAGCTGCCGGAGACGGGGATCGCGCCGCCCAGCTCGGCGAAGGAGAACGCCGTGAAGACACAGGTGATCGCGGCGAGGACGAAGGAGAGGACGACCGCGGGGCCGGCCTCGGCGACGCTGTCGGAGAGGCCGACGAAGATGCCGGTGCCGACGATCGCGCCGATGCCGAAGCACACGAGCTGGAACAGGCCCATGGTGCGCTTGAGGCCGTGCCCCTCGAGGTCGGTGCCGGATTCGGCGACCAGCTGGTCGGGACTCTTGATGCGCAGACCGGTCCGGGGGGACAGACTCGGCGGGCGGAGCGGGCTCACGGGGATGATCTCTTCTCTGGTGGAGCGCGTGGGGGGCTCGTGCGCACGGAGCGGGTGGGGGGGCTCCGGCCCTGCGAGGGGGCCGCACGAAAATGGGGCTCGAGCGTGCGAGCTCGAACCCCACCAAGTGGAACCATGGTAGCCACTTCTCCGCATGTTCACCCAATTGGGCGCATGATCATGCAGCTCCGCGGTGCTGACGCGGCCGTGCGCCGCGCCGTCCCGGCCGTGCCGGTCAGGCGCCGGCCAGGGTCGCCACCAGAACGGCCTTGATCGTGTGCATCCGGTTCTCGGCCTCGTCGAACACGACCGAGTGCGCGGATTCGAAGACCTCGTCCGTGACCTCCAGCTCGGTCAGACCGTGGCTGGCGTGGATCTCGCGGCCGACCTTGGTGCCGAGGTCGTGGTAGGCCGGGAGGCAGTGCATGAACTTCACGTCGGCGTTGCCCGTGGCGTTCAGGACGTCCATGGTGACGGCGTACGGCGCGAGGGCCGTGATGCGCTCGTCCCAGACCTCCTTGGGTTCCCCCATGGAGACCCAGACATCGGTGACGACGAAGTCGGCACCGCGGACACCCTCGGCGATCTCCTCGGTGAGGGTGACGGTCGCACCGCTGGACTCGGCGAGCCGGTGGGCCTCCGCGACGATCTCCTCGGACGGCCAGTAGGCCTTCGGGGCGACTATCCGGACATCCATGCCGAGCAGCGCACCTGTGACCAGGTACGAGTTGCCCATGTTGAAGCGGGCATCACCGAGGTAGGCGAAGGCGATCCGCTCCAGCGGCTTGTCGCTGTGCTCGGTCATCGTGAGGACGTCGGCGAGCATCTGGGTCGGGTGCCAGTCGTCGGTGAGCCCGTTGAAGACGGGAACTCCGCCGTACGCCGCCAGCTCCTCGACGGCAGCCTGGCTGTCACCGCGGTACTCGATGCCGTCGAACATCCGGCCGAGGACGCGGGCGGTGTCCTTCACGGACTCCTTGTGTCCCATCTGGGAGCCGGCCGGGTCGAGATATGTCGTGGCGGCGCCCTGGTCGGCGGCGGCGACCTCGAAGGCACAACGGGTGCGGGTCGAGGTCTTCTCGAAGATCAGCGCGATGTTCCTGCCGCGCAGCCGCTGCACCTCGGTGCCCGCCTTCTTGGCGGCCTTGAGTTCGGCGGCCAGGTCGATCAGACCGCGGAACTCCTCGGCCGTGAAGTCCAGCTCCTTGAGGAAGTGGCGGCCTGCGAGGTCTATGGCCATGGTGGCTGCTCCTGGGTCGGGCGGAGATCGCACGGACAGTTGCTGAAAGTCTATACGAACGAACGCATCACTATACAGTCCCCTGCATCGGTGTGTCCGCCGCCGCTGTTCCGCCTCTGCCCCTCCTTCCCCACACAGGGCCGCGGACGATTCCTCACACGGGATCGCGGACGATCGGGCAGCTCATGCAGCGCGGGCCGCCCCTGCCCCGGCCCAGCTCGCTGCCGCGGATCTCTATCACCTCGATGCCCTGCTTGCGCAGATACGTGTTGGTGGTGGCGTTGCGCTCGTACGCGATGACGACACCCGGCTCGACGGCCAGCACATTGCAGCCGTCGTCCCACTGCTCCCGCTCGGCTGCATGCACGTCCTGGGTGGCCGTGAGCACACGGATCGAGTCCAGACCGAGGGCCGCCGCCATCGCCTTGTGCATGTGCTCCGGAGGATGGTCGGTGACCTTCAGGTCCCTCGGTCCGCCGCCCGGCTCGATGGTGTACGAGCGGAGCATGCCGAGCCCCGCGTACTGGGTGAACGTGTCGCCGTCGACCATCGTCATCACCGTGTCGAGGTGCATGAACGCGCGGCTCTTGGGCATGTCGAGCGCCACGATCGTCCGGGCGGAACCGGCGTCGAACAGTCCGCGGGCCAGCATCTCGACCGCCTGTGGAGTGGTGCGCTCGCTCATTCCGATGAGGACGGCGCCCTGGCCGATGACCAGGACATCGCCGCCCTCGATGGTCGACGGATAGTCGTCCTGCCCCTCCGACCAGTGGTGGAACACCCCCGCCTCGGGGCCGGTGAAGAGGGGGTGGTGGCGGTAGATCGCCTCGAAATGGACCGTCTCACGCTGCCGGGCCGGCCAGCGCATCGCATTGATGGACACCCCGTCGTAGATCCATGCCGAGGTGTCCCGGGTGAAGAGGTGGTTCGGCAGCGGACCGAGCAGGAAGTCGTCCAGGTCCATCACATGGAAGCGGACCGAGGTCGGCTCGCTGTGCCGCTCCAGGAACTCCCGCTTCGTCATCCCGCCGACCAGAGCCTCCGCCAGGTCGGCGGTGGACAGCTCCTCGAACGCGGCCCGCAGATGCTCGGTGGCGAGCGGGCCGTACTCCTTCTCCTCGAAGACCCGGTCCAGCACGAGCCGTTTGGCCACCGGGATGTCCAGGGCCTCACGGAGCAGATCGCCGAAGAGATGTACCTCCACGCCTCGGTCGCGCAGCACGTCCGCGAACCCGTCGTGCTCCTGGCGTGCGCGGCGCACCCACAGCACGTCGTCGAAGAGGAGCGCGTCCTTGTTGCTGGGGGTGAGCCGCTTGAGTTCGAGATCGGGGCGGTGAAGTATGACGCGGCGCAACCGCCCGGCCTCGGAGTCGACATGGAATCCCATGCCTCCATCCTCACCGCGCGGAGCACCCTTCACCCGGCGAATCGCCACCCCCACCTCTCTTTCGGATCAGAGGCGGGGGTCCACGGGCTCCGACTCCAGGGCGAGCACCGCGAAGACCGCCTCGTGGACCCGCCACAGCGGCTCCCCCTCCGCCAGCCGGTCCAGCGCCTCAAGACCCAGGGCGTACTCACGCAGCGCCAACGACCGCTTGTGGCCGAGGAACCGGGAGCGCAGCCGCTCCAGATTCTCCGGACGCGTGTACTCGGGGCCGTAGATGATCCGCAGGTACTCCCGGCCGCGCACCTTGATGCCCGGCTGGACCAGCCTGCCCTTCTCATCCCGGACGAGCGCCGCGAGCGGTTTGACGACCATCCCCTCGCCGCCGCGGCCGGTCATCTCCAGCCACCAGTCGACGCCGGCGCGGACCGATGCCTCGTCGCCGGTGTCGACGACCAGCCGCCGGGTGACCTGGAGCAGGCCGGTGGGGTCGTGCTCCACAAGCCGGTCCAGCCAGGCCAGCTGCTCGTCGTGCGGTACGGCGGCCAGCGAACGGCCCTGCACGGCAAGGATCTGGAACGGGGCGATCCGCACCCCGTCGAGGCCCTCGGTGGGCCAGCAGTACCGCCGGTAGGCGTCGGTGAACGCCGCCGCGTCAGCCGTCCGGTCCTGCTGCCGGGCAGCCAGGCCGGCGACGTCGACCCCACGGGCCGCCGCTGCCGCCAGCGCCGCGTTGGCTCCGGGGAGAACGGCGCCGGAGGCCGCGCCGACCGCCGCATACTGCGAACGCAGCAGCCCGCCGGCCTTCAGGGACCAGGGCATCAGCTCGGCGTCGAACAGCACCCAGTCGGTGCCCCACTCCTCCCAGAGCCCGGCGGCGGTGACAGCCGTGCGCAGCCTGCCGAGGATCACCTCGGTCAGGGCGACGTCGTCCAGGAACGGCCGTCCGGTACGGGTGTGCAGCGCCCCGGTCGGGCCCTCCACCCCGAACCGTTCGCGGGCCGCCCCCGCGTCGCGGCAGACCAGGGCCACCGCGCGCGAGCCCATGTGCTTCTCCTCGCACACGACCTGGGCGACGCCGTCCGCCCGGTACTGGGCGAAGGCCTCGGCCGGGTGCTCCAGGAAGCCCTCCTCGTGGGACGTCGCGGTCGGTGCCATGGTCGGCGGGAGGTAGCCGAGCAACCGCGGGTCGACGGCGAACCGGCTCATGACCTCCAGCGCCGCCGCGGCGTTCTCCTCGCGCACCGAGATGCGGCCCAGGTGCCGGGTCTCCACGATCCGGCGGCCCTGCACATCGGCCAGGTCGAGCGGCCGGCCCTCCCGGCCGCCGGGCGCCTCGGTGCCCAGCGGCTTGGCCGGCTCGTACCAGACCTTCTCGGCCGGAACGTCGACGAGTTCGCGCTCCGGCCAGCGCAGCGCGGTCATCTTCCCGCCGAAGACCGCACCGGTGTCCAGGCAGAGGGTGTTGTTGACCCAGGAGGTGCTGGGCACGGGAGTGTGGCCGTAGACCACGGCGGCGCGGCCGCGGTACTCCTCCGCCCACGGGTAGCGCACGGGCAGCCCGAACTCGTCGGTCTCACCGGTGGTGTCGCCGTACAGCGCGTGCGAGCGGACCCGTCCGGAGGTACGCCCGTGGTACTTCTCGGGCAGCCCTGCGTGGCAGACGACGAGCCTGCCGCCGTCCAGCACGTAGTGGCTGACGAGTCCGTCGATGAACTCGCGCACCTGCGCCCGGAAGGCCGGGTCCTTCTCGTCCTCCCGGTCCAACTGCTCGATGGTCTCGGCGAGTCCATGGGTGTGCTGGACCTTGCGGCCCTTGAGGTAGCGCCCCAGCTTGTTCTCGTGGTTGCCCGGCACGCACAGGGCGTGGCCTGCGGTCACCATGGACATGACGCGGCGCAGGACACCGGGGCTGTCGGGCCCGCGGTCGACGAGGTCGCCGACGAAGACCGCCGTACGCCCTTCGGGATGCGCACCGTCGACGTAACCGAGCTTGCCGAGCAGGGACTCCAGCTCGGAGCTGCAGCCGTGGATGTCACCGATGATGTCGAACGGCCCGGTGAGGTGACGGAGGTCGTTGTAGCGGCGCTCCAGCACCACTTCGGCGTGCTCGGCCTCCTCCTCGGTACGCAGGATGTGCACCTTGCGGAAGCCCTCGCGCTCCAGGCCGCGCAGCGAACGACGCAGCTCGCGGCGGTGGCGCTGGACGACGTGGCGGGGCATGTCGGCGCGGTCGGGGCGGGCGGCGTTGCGCGCCTGGCAGACCTCTTCGGGCAGGTCGAGAACGATCGCGATCGGCAGCACGTCGTGGCTCCGGGCGAGCTGCACCAGCTGCCTGCGGCTCTCTGCCTGCACGTTGGTGGCGTCGACGACGGTCAGCCGCCCGGCCGCGAGCCGCTTGCCCGCGATGTGGTGCAGCACGTCGAAGGCGTCGCGGCTGGCGCTCTGGTCGTTCTCGTCGTCGGCGACGAGGCCGCGGCAGAAGTCGGAGGAGATGATCTCGGTGGGCTTGAAGTGCCTGCGCGCGAAGGTGGACTTCCCTGAGCCGCTGGCCCCGATCAGAACGACGAGGGAGAGGTCGGTCACCGGCAGCCTGCGGTGCGCGCCGGGGCTCGACCCGCTGCCGGCGCTCTGCCCAGTGCCGGCGCTCGTCTCGGCGTCGGCGCTCGTCTCGGCTGGGGTGTCGTGCTCGGTCATGCTGCCTTCGCCTCCTTCTTCTCCGTGTCGTCCTCGGCGGACTTCGTGAACACAGCCATCTGCGTGGGCGGCCCCACCTCGGGGTCGTCGGGCCCCACCGGCACGAAGCCGACCCCGTATCCGTGCCGCTGCGCCACCGCCTGTGCCCAGCCCCGGAATTCCGCCCTGGTCCACTCGAAGCGGTGGTCGCCGTGGCGCGCATGCCCGGCCGGGAGGCTCTCCCAGCGGACGTTGTACTCGACGTTCGGCGTCGTCACGAGCACCGTCCGCGGCCGCGCCGAGCCGAACACCGCATACTCCAGCGCGGGCAGCCTCGGCAGGTCGAGGTGCTCGATGACCTCGCTGAGCACCGCCGCGTCATACCCCGCCAGCCGTTTGTCGGTATACGTGAGCGAGCCCTGCCGCAGTGTGACGCGCCCGGCCAGCCGCTCCCCCATCCGGTCGAGCCCCAGGCGGCGCGAGGCGATCGTGAGCGCGCGCATGGAGACGTCGACGCCGACGATCTCCGTGAAACGCACGTCCCCCAGCAGTGTCTTGACCAACTGGCCCTGTCCGCAGCCCAGGTCGAGCACCCGGCTCGCCCCGGCGGCGCGCAGCGCCTCCAGGATCGCCGTGCGCCGCTGCTCGGCGAGCGGCACCGGCTTCTCCTCGGTGTCCGTCGTCTCGTCCACGGCGTTGTCGACGCTCTCCACCGCGAGGTCGTCCAGCTCGGCGAGTCGCACCAGCTCCAGCCGCTCCATCGCCTGCCGGGTCAGCCCCCAGCGCCGGGACAGATAGCGGCTGGTGATCAGCTTCTGCTCGGGGTGGTCGGCCAGCCAGCCGTCACCGGCCCGCAGCAGCTTGTCCACCTCGTCGGGCGCGACCCAGTAGTGCTTGGCGTCATCGAGCACCGGCAGCAGGACGTACAGCTGCCGCAGCGCGTCGGCGAGCCGCAACTCGCCCTCCAGCACGAGGCGCACGTACCGCGAGTCGCCCCACTCCGGGAACTGTTCGTCCAACGGTACGGCCACGGCGTCCACGCTCGTCCAGTCGAGCGGTCCGAAGAGCTTCGACACGAGCTCCGGACCGCCGCGCGCCGGGAGTGCGGGCACCTCGATCCGCAGGGGCACGGGCGCCGCCGCCCGCTCGGGCAGGGAGCGGCACACCCCGTTCAGCGCGGACTTGAAGACCGTGCTCATCGCGACGGAGAGCAGCGAGGACGCTGCGTACGGACGGTCGTTGACGTACTGCGCGAGCGCCGCGTCGGGGGCGCCGCCCCGGCCCTTGCCCTTGCCTCGCCGCACCAACGCCACAGGATCCATCTCCAGCAGCAGCGCGGCCGTGCAGCGCTCGGCGGATGCCTCGGGGTAGAAGACATGCGCGGTGCCGTGGGACGTGGAGAACGTCTGCGCCTTCTCGGGGTGCTTGTGCAGCAGGAAGCCGAGGTCGGTGGCGGGTCGCTCCGGGGTGCCGGTCGTACTGATTGTCAGGAACACACGTCCGAGTATGGTCCGGTTCACTCGGCCCCCACCAGGCAATTTGTTGGTGTCTACGGTTCCGCCGTTCCTCCTGTCTCTCCCGCCCCTCCGGGCCGTCGTGTCCGTCGTGGCTCTCCTGGTCGTCCCGCCGGCCGCCCCGACCGTTCGGTGCGTCCCGTCCGTTCCCCCTCCAGCAGGCGGGCCAGTTCCGCGATCGGGCCGGGGCCGATCCGGCAGCAGCCGCCGACCAGCCGTGCGCCGGCCGCCTGCCAGCCCCGCACCCGGCGCGGGTCGAAGGTGGCACCGCCGGTCCACGCCCGGGCCTCGGCGTCCCAGCGCTCACCACTGTTCGGGTACACGACGACCGGCTTGCCGGTCACTTCCGCCGCCGTCTCCACCGCACGGTCCGCATCGGCCGGATCGCAGCAGTTCACCCCCATCGCCACCACGGTGCCGAGCCCCGCGGCAAGCCCGAAGGCCGACTCCAGCGACTGGCCGGCCCGGGTCCGGTCCCCCGCCACGCTGTAGGAGAGCCAGACGGGCAGCCCGCATCCCTCGACCGCTTGCAGCAGGGCCTCCGCCTCGTCGGTGTCCGGCACCGTCTCCAGCGCCAGCACATCGGGTCCTGCGGCGGCCAGCGCCTCGATCCGGGGCCAGTGGAAACGCGCCAGTTCCCGGACCGAGAGGCCGTACCGCCCGCGGTACTCGCTGCCGTCCGCGAGCATCGCCCCGTACGGGCCGACCGAGGCGGCGACCCAGATCTCCCGGTCCGTCGCGCCACCGGCCCGCCGGGCGAGCTCCACGCTGCGGGCGAAGAGCTCCGTCGCCCGGACCCGGCCGATCCCCCGCCGCGCGAACCCCTCGAACGTCGCCTGGTAGCCCGACGTGATGAGCACCTGCGCACCCGCCCGCACATAGGCCCGGTGCGCGGCCTCGATCTGCTGTTCCTCGTCGAGCAGCAGCCGGGCCGACCACAGCTCGTCGGACAGATCGCAGCCCTGCGCCTCCAACTGATTGGAGAGGCCTCCGTCGAGCAGGACCGTGGACTCGGCAAGCGCGGCGGCCAACGGCCGGGCGGGTTGCACAGGTGCTCCTCTCAACTGCTCGTGTTCACTTGCTGATCTGCGTCTCGGCCGGAACCGGCTCAGGTCAGCTGGGACTGGACCTGCGCGGAGATCAGCTCCAGGTGCTCGAGGTCGTCCAGATCGAGGATCTGGAGGTAGATCCGTGACGACCCGATCTTGCCGTAGCTGCCGATCTTGTCGACCACCTCGGCGGGCGAGCCCGCGAGCCCGTTCGCCTTCAGCTCCTCCACATCACGGCCGATGACCGCTGCCCGGCGGGCCACTTCGGCGTCGTTCCTGCCGACACAGACCACCAGGGCGTTGGAGTACACCAGGTCGTCCGCACTGCGCCCGGCCGTTTCTGCCGCGTCCCTCACCCGGCCGAACTGCTTCTCGCTGTCCTCGATCGAGGCGAACGGGATATTGAACTCGTCCGCGTACTGCGCGGCGAGCCGCGGTGTACGCGTCGCACCGTGACCGCCGATCAGGATCGGCACCTTGGCCTGGGCCGGCTTGGGCAGTGCGGGCGAGTCGGTCAGCTGGTAGTACGTGCCGTCGTAGCTGAACCTGCCGCCGACCTCGGTCCCCCAGAGGCCGGTGATGATCGCCAGCTGCTCCTCCAGCCGGCCGACCCTCTCCCTGGGGAACGGAATGCCGTACGCCTTGTGCTCTTCCTCGAACCAGCCTGCTCCCAGGCCGAGTTCCACCCGGCCGCCGGACATCTGGTCGACCTGGGCGACCTGGATCGCGAGGACACCGGGGAGGCGGAACGTCCCCGCGGTCATCAGCGTGCCGAGCCGGATCCGCTTGGTCTCGCGCGCCAGCCCGGCCAGGGTGATCCAGGCGTCGGTCGGGCCGGGCAGCCCGTTCCCCGCCCCCATCCGGAGGTAGTGGTCGGATCGATAGAAGGCGTCGAAGCCGAGGTCCTCGGCGGCCTTGGCGACTGCGAGCAGAGTCCCGTAGCTCGCCCCTTGCTGGGGCTCGGTAAAGATTCGAAGATCCATGGATCCATCCTGCACCTCCGAACGCCGGTCGTCCCTTCTCTCACTCGGTGCGCGGCGCCGCGGCGGAGCCGCGCATGGTCGGTCTCCGCGGCCAGGTGCGGACGTGTGCGCTCAGGGCGGTCGAGGACGGTCCGGGGCCGTCACTGCTGGCCGGCCGCCGAGCCCGCCGGTCCGCGGACCGTGCCGTACGGACCGTCCCGCCCTCTTCCGCGCTCCAGATCGTGCTGCCGCTCCCGGTCCTGCTCGGTCAGGCGCCGGAGCATCCCGTGCACCCGGTCAAGCGACTCGTCGGTGGCATCGATCGCCTCTATGCACTGCCAATAAAGACCCTCCTCGTCGGTGTCGCAGGCCACCGCGACAAGAGCCATCCCCACTTCTCCGAGCAGCGCGCCGAGTCCGGTCAGTGTCGCGCGCGGATCGGCGACCCCGGTGAGCTGCGCGGCCCGCACCTCACCGGTCCGCACCACCGGATGGTCAGGCGTCCCGCTGCCCCTCCCCCCGATCTCACTGAGCCCACGCGCCTCGCCACGCAACTCCTTCGGTCCGCTCGCCGCCAACCGGTCCCCGATCGCCTGGGCCAGCGCCTGCGCCTGCCAGGCCTCCCCCATGATGGACGGCGTGCCCCGGCTCTGCGCCAGAGCCCGACTGCTTACCCCTATGAGCCGCTCCGCGTCCATGCATTGCCCCCGTCCTACGAAAACCCGCTCACCTCATCCATTACCCAGAGTGAGGTGAGCGGCACCGAAAGGCCAGAGAATTTCGGAAATCTGTGGACACGAAGTCGATTGTGGATAAATCGATCACTCCGCAGAGTGACGATCTTGTGGTTCTGGGCGCTCGGATACAGGGAAGCGCCCCTCATTCCGGTCGATCTTCGCCGCCAGCGCCCCCAGCGCGTCGATTCCCAGCACCTCGCAGAACTGCAGCAGGTACGCGAGCACATCGGCGACTTCGTCCGCCACCCGATGCGCCGTCCCCGGCTCCTCCATGACACTCGCCGACTGCTCCGGCGTCAACCACTGGAAGATCTCGACCAGTTCGGACGCCTCCACGCTCAGCGCCATCGCCAGGTTCTTCGGAGTGTGGTACTGCTCCCAGTCGCGTGCGGCCGCGAACGCGGCGAGCCGTCGCTGCAGTGTCTGTACATCGAGTTCTGACGCAGCTCGCGGCTTGACCTGCATACTTTCCCCTCTCTCATGCTCCCTGGGCCGTCGTGGGGCCGTCATCGCTCTTCGGACCGTCCTCGAACGCCCGGTTGACGGCCTCCCGCGTGCGCCTTTCGCTGCTCGGCATCAGGTGAGTGTAAGTCCGCAGTGTGAAGCCGGGATCGTGGTGTCCCAGGTACTCCGACAGCGCCTTGATGCTCTCCCCCGCGTCCAGCAGCACGGACGCGTAGAAGTGCCTCAGCGCGTGCATGCCGTTCTCCCGACCGCGCGGCACCCCGGCCTTGTCGAGAGCAGGACGCCAGACCGCACAGCTGAAGACCACGCGGTGCACCGCCCGGCCCTCGACGCTGTTGGTTTTCGGTTCGGCGCGGGTGTTGTGCCAGCGGATGTAGGCGCCGATGGCGGCGTTCTGCTCGCTGTGGCTGCGGTGGTCGGTGTGGTTCAGCACGAAATAACGCAATGCTGTGAACTCCGACTCGATCCAGTTGAACCACGAGCCGTAGGTCGGAAGGAAGACCAGCTCGATGTCGTTCGCCGTGGCCCAGGCCCGGACGATGGGATGTTTGTGCGGGGAGAAGTTGTCCAGGACGATATACAGCTTCTCCCGGGCCATCGGACGCGCAGGGCCTTGAGCAGGTTCAGGAACTCCCGCCACCGCTTGCGCTGCCGGATCCGGTAGTACATCTTCCCCGTGCCCAGGTCGAGTGCGGCGAGCATGTACATGACGCCGTCATACCGGTTTTGGGTGGCCATCAGACGGCGGGGCGACCGCCGGGGTCGCCAGGCCTTGCCCTTGCGCGGCATCAGGTTGAGCGGGCCGAACTCGTCGACGCATACCGTCGGCGGGCGGGGCGTCGTACAGCTCCAGCACCCGGTGCATCTCGGTCAGGAAGTCCGGGTCGGTGGATGCCTTCCACGTGGTCGTGGTCTGCCAGGAGACCTTGCCCTCGCGCAGGATCCGACGCAGGGTCTCGCGGCTGATCGTGGGCACCACGGGGCGCTGGACGAGGTGCTCGGCGAGCTTGGCCAGGCTCCAGGTCGAGAACGCGGCGATTCCCCAGTCGGTGGGGGAGGTCCGGGCGATCAGGCAGATGCGCTCGCGCATCCGATCATTGATCGTCTTCGGGCGTCCCCCGCTCCATTTTGGGTCCAGCGCGTCGAACCCCCGCTCGTTGAACGCGTGGATGACATCGCGCACGTAGTCCTCACTGACCTGCATCAACGAGACGATGTCCCGCACAGCTTGGCCCTGGGCGGACATCATCACCGCGATCGCCCGCCGCAGCCTGACCGGGTCCTTCGCGGTGCGGCTGATCCGTTGCAGCCGCCGCCCCTCCTCCATGCTCACCGGCCGGACGAATACTCCCGGACGACGCCCCACGACCACCTCCAAGATCAGATCTTGGAGACAGCCTGCCGGGCAACGGACGACGGATCCATTACCGGGGCAACCATCCGAGACGAGCCACTGGCTGACGGTCACCGTGCCGACGACGATCCGGTGGTCTGAGCAGGTCGCGACGCCCGTGCAGGACGTCGAGATGGCGAGCGAGTCCTCGCTGTACGGTCCGGCCAACGCGCTTTCACGGACAGAAATGAGGTCAGTCTTCGTGTTTCCCCCACACGGCGGTGCCGCGCCGGGGGTGCCGTCCGCTGTCCACTTCCCGTAGCCGAGGCAGTTGCCCGTGTCGTTGTCGTCGAGCTCCCGGTACGCGCCGGTGTTATTGCCGTTGTTCGGTACGTCGAGGCTCGGCGCGTAGAACGAGTTCAGTCGGCCGTAGTGTGGCTGGGCGTTGAAGTCGCCCGCGATCAGGACCGTCTCGCCGGCGGTGTGGTAGTCCTCCAGCTTCTGCCGCACAGACTCCAGCTGGGCCACGTTGAACGACTGGCTCGTGGTGATGTGCGTCGTGCAGAACCGGGTTGCGGTGCCGTCGGTCAGCGGCGCGCACAGCAGGTTACGCTTCTCGGCTGTGCCGTCGTCCGGCAACGCGAGCCGGTCCGCTGCGCCCAGTGGCGGCTTGCTGAACAGCCCGTTGCCGAACGCCTCGCCGTTGCACACCGAGGCGTTGCCGGCCTGAACGAGCCATCGCAGACGACATCCTCAGCCCCAAGAAGAGCTGATCAAGCGGTTCGTTCACAGCTTCTGAACACGACGAACGGCCTGCACAACCCCAACGGGGTCACGCAGGCCCCCGAATTAACCAACAGCATCCGGTCCGGACGGGGCCGCCGGCGGGTTGACGTCCGTAGCAGGCCGGCGGCGGCCCCCGAGCGTCCGGCGCCCATTCACGAGTCGGGGGCGCCTTCGGTCCTGAGCCGCCGGCCATCGTTACCACGAACGGTATGAAAGAGCCAGATCAGCAGGGCCGCCGCCTCCAGCAGGACAGCCGGCCCCCACAGCCACCAGCCTCGCATCTCCGCCAGGGCATAGGTCATGCCCGACAACGGGACGGCCCCCGCTATGAACATGCGGATCACGCTGTTGATCCGGCCCGAGAGATGAACCGGGATGGTCTCCTGCCGGTAGGTGATGGACACGACGTTGCTCAGGCCCAGTGCGAAGGAATTGACCGACCAGGCCAGGATGATGACCCAGATCGGTGGCTCCAGCACCAGAACGCCGAATCCTGCGGCGGCCACCGCCTGGAACAGCAGGATTCGTGACTGGAGCGACCACAAGGGAAGCGCTCTGGGAGTCAGCTGCGCGCCCCATGCGCCGATGAAGAGGCCGATCGCCAGCGTCGCGCTGATCACGGTCGGGTTCGTGCCGCGGTCACCCATCAGGGTCACCAGGACCGATCCCAGTCCGCCGAGGGCCAGATTGGAGACGGCCATGCTGAGGACCAGCCACCCGATCTCCGGCTTCACCAGCCATCGGAAGCCGATGGCGAGGTCATTGCGCAGGCTCGTGTCCGCCGGCTCGACCGGAACCCGAGGGAGCCGCATCGCCCAGACTCCCGCGCCGGCGTAGAGCGCCGCGATACCGAGCGCCGCGTCGCGGGCGTCGAGGGCCGCCAGCACCACGCCGCCGCTCAGAAGGCCCAGCACCTTCGCGAACTCGATCGACGACGACACCCGCGCGACGACGCGGGCACGGTTGTCCGGGCTGATCAGCTCGGGGATGAGCACGAACTGGCTGCTGAGCGACGCCGCGACGCCGCCGAGACCGGAGAGGAAGAGGGCGCCGGCCACAACCCACTCCTGGTCCAGGAACAGTGCCGCGACCGCCACGCACACGGCCTGCTGGACCTGCGCCGCGGCGAACATGCCGCGGCGCTCGTACCGGTCGAGGTAGACACCGATGACCGGGGAGACGGCGTACGCGATGCCGCGGAACGCGAAGGTCAGGATCGCGCCGGCGACGGAGCCCGTGGCGCTGAGCACCGCCAGTGGCGCCACCAGCATGAGCCCGTAGTCCGCGACCTTCCCGATCACCGACGTGCCGATCAGGACGCGTACCACCGGGCGTTCGGCGGCCTCTTGGCCGGTGGCCGGCGTGTCGGTGTCCCTGCTGCTCTCAGGCACGGGGGGATCCTTCTTTCTCGACGACGGCCAGCACCTGCGCCAGTGCGGTGTCGAACTCCTCCTGCCCGGCGGCGCGCAGCACTACGACGTGTCCGTAGTCGGTCGCGTGCTGCACCGGTCCCGGGATGTCCGCGACGACGCGCCGGTAGGAGACCAGACCGGGCACCTCGCTCAGCGGTACGGCGAGGTCCTGGTCGTTGACGTTCTGGAACACGCCGATGACACCGTGCGTCGACCCGTCGGAGGCGCCCGGCCGGATCATGGGATCGAGGCCGCACTGGAGGCGTACCGCGGCGCGGACGAGGTCGACGCCGTGGGTCCGGGCGACGATGTCGTCGATACCGCCTCCCCCGGGACGCGCGGCGGCCTCGCAGAAGAGCAGACCGTCCTCGGTCACGAAGAACTCGGCGTGTGTCACACAGTCGTGCAAGCCCAGAGCCTGCAGGACCTGCTCGTTGAGGCTCAGCAGCGCGCTGCGCAACGGCCCGTCGGTGAGGACGACCGAGCCCTGGTAGGACATGCGGTCGAAGTGACCGGGCTGCTGCAGGTACCTGCTGGCCGAGGCGAAGACGACACGGCCGTCGTGGACCACCGCGTCGACATGGGCCATCGTGCCCTCGACGAACTCCTGCAGGAGCAGGTTCTCGGCCTGACCGCCGAGCCGGTCCACCGCCCCGGGAATGTCCTCCGCCCGGTCGACGACGACGACCTCCGTGGCACCCAGTCCCCAGCGGCTCTTGACCACCGTGCGTCCCGTCCACGGCAGCTCCGCAAAGCTGTACGTGGCCTCGGTGACCGGTGGACAGGGCAATCCGGCCGCCGCCACGGTCCGCGCCATGAGCAGCTTGTCGCGGTAGGGAAGGAGCTGCTTCTCGGTGGGACCCTCCAGACCGTGCCGTGCGCGCACCCGGGCGGCCATGAGCAGGTCCTTCTCGTGCAGGGAGATGATGTGGGTGGCCTGCCGGGTCCTCACCATCCAGTCGCAGACCGCCTCCAGCTGCCGGGGCTTGGTCATGTCCGTCACGACGACATCGGGAAAGGCTTCCCGGGACCAGGTCGCCAGGCCGCCCGCGTAGGTGCGGGTCAGCAGGGCGCGGTCCCATCCCGTGCCCGGGACGTGGGTCCCGCCGGTTCCGACCGTCCAGTCGAGCCGGTGCCGGTTCACCACGAGTGGCTTCATGTTGCCGTCCCCTCCGTTACCTCGATGACGCCGACGGTGAGCAGGTGGTCGACCGCGTCCCGCAGGATCTGGGCGTCGGGGGCGCGGACTTCGGCCGCGCCGAGCCGGCCGGCGGAGCTGAGCAGCGGGCCGACCTCGGAGCCCACTTCCGCGTCCACCCGCCAGGAGATGATGTCCGCCTCTCCCACCCGGTCGGGTCGCTCGAGTACGCGGGTGACGGTGCCGGCCGGTGCGGTGAAGAAGACGATGGCCGCTGCGCCGGCCACGGCCGGTCCTGTGCAGTCCCGGATCACGTCGTCGACTGCCGCGCGGCCCGATCCCTCCGGAACCAGCGACCACGCCAGCGACGCGCGTCTCCAGTCGACCCCGGTGGTGGCTTCGGCGAGGTCGGCGATCCCGTCGCCGCCGGGACGGTTGTGGGTCTCGATGACGCTCACTCGTCCGGGGCCGACCATGAGCTCGGTGTGCGCCGGTCCGTCGGTGATCCCCAGAGCGTCGAGCAGCTCGGTCGTGGCCCGTGTCACCCGCGCCACGTCGGCCTCGGTGAGGGACGGCGGTGGTGTCAGGTGCGCGACCTCGACGAATCCGGTGCTGATGCGCTTCTCCGCGATGCAGACGACTCGGTGCTCGCCGCCGACGCTGAGCGATTCCACGCTCACTTCGACGCCGGGAGCGAACGCCTCCACCAGCCCGTCGCGGAGCTCGTCCCCGGGCAGGCGGTCCAGGTCCTCGAGCGAACCGAGGCGCCGGATGCCGTGGCTTGCCGTCCCCAGGGCCGGCTTCAGCACGGCCTGACCGGCGTCCTTCAGGATCCGGGCCACCGCCTCGCGATCGGTCCCCGGCGCGGAGGGCAAGGACAGGTGCGGGGCGTGCGCCGCAAGGCGCTCGCGCATCCGGCGCTTGTCGCGTGTGCTCCATACGACGTCCTCGCCCGGTCCACGCAGCCCGAGCCGGTCGACGAGGCGTGCGGCCGGTATCAGGCCCTGCTCGGTCACGGAGACGACGGCGGTCGGCCGTGGTCCGACGGCCAGCACGTCGGCGAATGCGTCGACGGCCGCCAGGTCCGGGTAGTCCACGAGGTAGAACTGGTCGTCCTCCCCCCGCAGCACGTTCAGCAGGTCGGGAGCGGTCCGGTCGACGATCAGCAGCCGAGGGCTGACCGCCTGTCCGGCACGCAGGATGTTGGGGGACGCCCCGATGAGCAACAGGGCCATGTGTCTCCTCCGATCGTGACGTGGAGCGTGGAGCCCCACGTCCATGGGTGTCCGAGATCTGCTCCCGGGGATGGGGCCGTCAGGGCCGCGGGCGGGCGGCGGGAAGTCCTGCGACCGGAAGCTCCTCGACGGCCCCCGGCGCGGACTCGGCCCTCACCCCCAGCCCCGATACCGCCGTCACCGCCGCATGAACCTGGGGGTCGGCAGCCGCCCCCCAGCCGCACAGGTCCGGCACGAGGTGGGCAGGCACCAGCAGACGGCGGTGGACCGTCCCGGTGGCCGGATCGGTCGTCGCAGGACCGACGGCCGTGGCCACAGCCGCCATCCGCACCCGGGCGACGGCCGGGCCGTCCGGTCGGCGGTCCATCAGGTAGCCCAGGTGGACCGGCTGCGTGATCTCGATGTTCGTCTCCTCTCTGACCTCGCGGACCGCGGCCCTGGCGGGGTCTCCCCGTTCGTCGGGCTCCAGGGTGCCGCCGGGGAGACCCACCGTGCCTTTGCCGTCGACGTACGCGACCACGCGTCCGTCCGGTACGAACAGCCACACCCACGCCTGACGGATCGGAAGCCCGGCGGGGACGGGGCTCTCGTACCACGTCCACGCACCGCCGCTGTGCAGGGCGGGGGCGATACCGAACTGGTCCATGACCTCCAGAACCGGAGGAACGTGACCGTGCTCCGTCTGGGCCGTGCGTCCGTCGCGCCGCGCCCGGAGCGCGGCCAGCGCACAGCGGGCGTCGGCGGGGGACAGGGCAGAGGGCAGGTCCTCGGGGGCGACGAATACGTTCTGGCAGTCCTCGAGGAGGCGGTCGACCGTGCGGGGGCTGACGGTTCCTGCGTCCAGGATGTGCCGGACCGAACCGTCCGGCCGCCAGTCACACACCAGCAGTGCGCCCAGCCCCGGAGTGAGGCCGGTGGCCCGGCGGACCGCCCGCGCGGCCGCGGCGCGCGGAGACGTGTCCGCGCCGGTGCGGCCGGTGGGCAGTATGAGGGCACCGCCTGAAGAGGCCGTCAGCAGCAGGCGCCCGCCAGTGTCCGTGACGAGCGCCGAGACCTCGACGGAGCCTGCTTCTGGAGCGCTGTTCATGAACGTCCTCAGCCGAGGGTGTGGATGAGCGGGTGCCTGACCCTGCACGGCCCGGTCACGAGACCGGGCCGGCGGCGGCACGGGTGGCGAGCAGCAGGGACGTCGCGTCGGCGAGACGCCCCATGTCCTGTGTCAGCCGGTAGCAGGGCGTCCGGTCCGCCAGTCGCCGCAGCAGCCGGGTACGGCGGTCGGCGTGCGTAGCGGGGAACCAAGCGGCCAGGTAGGGGTCGTACTTGGTCGCGTTGTCCTCGACGTGCTCGCTCAGCGCCTGGTACGCCTCTTGTGGGGTCAGCCGGGTCATGTCCGGCCCGTCCGTCGCGGAGTCGAACCCGGGCAGGACGACCATGTCGACCCGGGACTCGGGCAGCAGGGACCGCCCCGTGACGTGGGCGAGTTCGGCGCAGCGCACCCAGACGGAGCCGGGCAGCCGGTCGCCAGTGTCGGAGTGGATGGCGTCGCGGGTGTGGTGGCGGCCGGGGAAGGCGTTGGTGGGGTGGCTGGTGTCCGACAGCAGGCTCAGGAGGGCCGGGGTGTCGCGGGCCAGGGCCAGCAGCGCGTCGGTGCGGACATTCACCGTGCGCGGAGAGCCGTAACCGGTGAGGGCACCGGCGTCGCCATCGGCGTCGGTGAGGACGAGGTCGTCGTTGGAGACGAAGTCGGCGCCTCCGTTGAGTAGGGCGCTGAGGATGCTGGAGGTCTTCCCGGAACGCTTGTGCCCGAGGAACGCGATGCCGGTGTTCTCGGCACGGACCAGACCGCCGTGCAGGAAGAGGTCTCCTCGCTCGTACGCCTGCCAGCGCAGCAGGTACCTCACCGAGCGGAGGAGCTGCTGGACCGTCCAGCCCTCGTCCTCGTTCGCCAGCGCCATCCGTCGCCGGGTGTCGTCGACCCACACCACGCGGTCCGGTTCGTACTCCGACTCCAGGACCATGCGCCGCCAGACGTCCTGGGACGGGGGGGAGTCGCAGACCCGGACGTGCGGCGCATGCACCGGACCATCGGCGGGCGCCACATCGATGTAGGGCGAGATCAACTGCGTGAGCCCAGCGATGACACCCGCGGGCGCGCTCACGTGGACGGAGGCACCGTAGGCAGAGGCAACCACCTGTCGGTCGCCGCTCATGGACGGGATCCCTTCGTAGGGCGGGCTGGTCGGGACGGTCATCCGACGGGGGACAGGGACTGCCAGAACGGATCCCGGAAGATCATCGACTTTCTCGGCCCCTTGGAGCCCTGGTACTTCCCGCGGTACAGGACGATGTCGCCCTGCGGCTTCCAGAAGGTCATCTGGGCGAGACGCATCCCCGGGAAAATCTTGAGGGGCAGGGTGGAGAACAGCTGGAACGTCACGGTGCCGATCGACCCGATGTCGATGAGATCGGCGGTGACGTGGACGAACAGGCCGGCGCGCGCCGTACTGGACTTCGCGTGCACCATCGGCACGAACTCCGTGCTGCCGACGATCTCCCGCGAGGAACCGAGGCAGAAGCCGAGCGGTTCGAGCAGCAGGCCGGTGCGGGGGATGGTGATCTCCTCCACGTCCTGCTCCTCCCTGGGGTCGATGACCTCGTTGCGGTAGCGCAGGATGGTGTCACCGAGCGTCAGATCGATGCTGTTGGGGTTGATGTGGTCGGGGTCAAAGGGAGTGACAGTGATGCCGTCACATTCGACCTGCCGTCTGATCTCTGGGCCGCTAAGGATCACTGCAACTCTCGCATTGCCGACGGGACCTGGTGGAGTTTGGACGGCATCGGGCGGTCGTGGCGCCCGTACCAGCCGATATAGGGGGCAGGACTGCCCTGGATGTTCCAGAACGACACTTGGCCGATGATCTGGCCGGGGTAGACATAAATGTCGAGCGCGGGCAGCAGTTCCAGCGTCCAGCGGTGGACCGCGCCCTGATGGCCGAGGTCCGCCGACAGCTGGACGAACAGTCCCAGCCGGCCGATGGAGCTGCGGCCGATCAGCGAGGTGACGTACCGGCCGCTGCCGATCCGCTCGAGTGTGTGCCCCAGGTAGAGCTGACCCTTGCGCAGCAGCACCCGGCCGTCCGCCGGCTCCAGCAGCTCCTGTCTGAACCCGTCGCTGCCGGAGTCGGCGTGCACCTGGTAGATCTCTTCGCCCAGGCGGTAGTTGTAACTGTTGGGATTGATCCGCTCGGTGTCGAAGGGATCGATGACGATGTCGCCGCTGGAGATGGCTTCCGCGATGGCCTGTCCGGTAAGGATCATCACATGACCACTGGCATGATCTCGGACTCCACTAGGTTCCTGAAGTCCACGTCGAGCGGTACGTCCGACCCCCACTTCTCCCAGTGTTCCTGCCGGTCGGGCTCGCGGACCGCGTAGAAGGAGAGAATGCCGAGCAGCCCCCACAGCTCGAAGTGCGGGACCATCTCGGCGTCGCCCTCGCAGAGCGTCGCCGAGGCGACGTCGAGAAACTTCTTGTGGAGCTCACCGCCCCGCAGATGCAGACTGACTGCCCCGACCGCGTGGGCGGGTGTGGACAGCCCGGCGATCGGGACGTTCAGCACGCGGAGGCGGCCGTCCGGTTCCACGACCCAGTTCTTCAGATTGGCGTCGGCGGAAATCGGCCTGAACGGGGCCGGGTTGCGCTTGGCCGCCGCTGCGAATCCGCCGTCCAGCCACCGGTCCACCGCGACAGCCACCTCGGTGCCCTCGTAGAACGGACGCGCCCGGTTCCAGTACCGGCGCCCGTAGTACTCCACGAACTCACGGTGGGTGGGCCAGGGGGTGGCGGACCGCTTGTAGAGACCGAACCCCTCGTACAGGCGAGGCAGATGGGCACAGGCGCTGACGTAGCGGCAGAGGTTGCCGACGATCTCGTCGTCGCACGGGGCGCTGCCGGCCTCCAGCTGGTCCGCGAGGTTCTGCCCCTCGACGAACTCGCAGAACGTCGCGTCGAACAGGTCTCCCTGGTCCGTCTCGAAGACCTTCAGGACACGTTGTACCGGAACGTGGTCCATGAGCGCCTTGTTCGCCCCGGCCAGGTAGCCCAGCGGGATGTCCGTGTCGGTGACATGCTTGGCGACGATGCGGCCGGCCTCCGGGGAGGACACCTGGAAGACGACGTTGTTCGTGTCGCTCAGCTGCGTGATCTGCGCATTGGGAAACTCGCTCTCGAGAAACTTCCGGAATGCACCCACATGAACTCCCGTTCTAGCTCTCATATCCGGGTAGCGCCCTGCTCTGCCGAGACCCGCCCGACGCTCTCCGGTGTCAGCTGTCCACAAAATGGCGACAGAGTGTCAGGTCACCCGCGGTCAGCTGATGTCGCCGCCATGTCGTGTCCCTGACCGGCAAGCACCTCGCCGAGTGCGACCACCTGCTGTTCGAGAGTCGCCAGGCTTCCCTCATTGACCAGCTCGAAGTCCGGGATCACCGACTCACCTCCGAGTTCGGTGGGGTGGTCGTCCCGGCCCGCCGTCTGGTCGCCGCGCCGCGCCTTCCGCGCGGAGCGCAGCGCGTCGGGAGCGGAGACCCTCACCAGCCGGAACCCTCCGGCAGCCAGCGGGCCGAGATCCACCGGCCGAGCGTCGTCGCACAGCAGGACATCGGCTCCCGACAGGGCCGCGGTCTCACATCTGCGGGCAAAATCCGCCACGAGGAAATCGGGGGAGATCCGCCGGAAATGGGAACCCAGGAAATTCAGCAGCGCACCGTCCTGCTGCCCCTGGGCCAGATCCTCGCCGAGCCGCCCGTAAAAGGCGTGCTGCACATCGTAGAGTGGCTGGGCGAGCTTCACCACCGAGACCTTCAGGCCGGCCGCCTCAAGTGCGGGTGTAAGGAAGGAGACGGTCGTCGACTTCCCCGCACCCGGCAGCCCGAAAAGAGCGACCCGCGAGATTGCACGCTCAGTGAGTGCCACGGTCGACTCACTCACTTCCGGCAGACGAACACCGAAGCCTGCTTGCTGATCTCAAAGTACCCGACGTTCGAGATCTGCTTCGCGACTGCCTCTTCCACAGCCGTGTACAGGTCGTCGATCATCGTCTGGGAAATGGTGTCCCCGGCGTGGGCCTTCACACCGAGCAGGCGGTGCCCGTTGCCGTAGAAATTCATGAACTGCTCCGCCTTGTCAAAACGCAGCGCGTCGACGTACGGCTTCTCCTCGACCGAGGCGAAGGTCCGGCTCAGAATTTCCTTGGCGTTGTCCAGCACCATGACGCCGCGTCGGCCGCGCGGCAACCGCTCGATGAAGTCGCTAGGGAAGCCGATGCGCTCCATCATCTCAAAATGCAGGTTATACATTTCGGGCATCGAGTGGCGGGTCTCGATGGTGACGATGGCGTGCCCTTCTGGGTGCAGGACCCGGGCCACCTCGCCCAGTACGAGGTCCGGGTCCTCGATGTAGTGGAAGATGTAGTTGGCCATGACTCGGCGGAACTTGCCCTCCTCGAACACCGAGAGGTCCTCGGCCCGGCCCTCGTGGAACGTCAGGGGCACCCAGGCGACGTTGACGTTGCGCTTCGCCAGTTCGAGCATCGCGGGGGAGACATCCACCGCCACGGCATAACCGCCGTAACGGAGCCGGCTGACCACGTCACGGAGGATGAATCCGTTCCCGCAGCCCAAGTCAAGCAGCGATTCGTCCCCATTCAGCGCGAGGCAGCGCAGAAGGTGGTCGATGTGGGCTTCGCTGTTCTGCCGAAAGACGCTGTGCGTCATCTGCTGGGTGGCCAGGGCAACATTGTTGCCGAAGTGCTCACGAATGTAATCCGCCCCGAAGCTGAACTGCCCCAACTGCGCTGCGTCCGTCGAGCTCTGCGTCACAAAGTCCTCCATGGAAGGGCAACCAATCGGCCAACTGCCAGTGGCGCGACCCTAGTCGGAGCGATCACTGCAATTCAAGACACACGTACGGGCAAGTTTTCCTTCGGAAAAGTGCGGAGTTGGGGCGTTGGGCCAATATGTACCTATTGATGTTTCTCGGCGAAACGATCCGGGGTGAGGTGGGATGATCCTGTCGCCGCGGGTCGCACCGGACAGTCGCAGCCGGCCGATGGCAGAGATAAAGCCTCTGGTCAGCAGCCTTGGTCTGGCGGGACGATCGGCCAAGGGGACCGGCCGGCAACCCACACCTGGGATCATGACTATTGACACCCGTCTGCGCACCCACCTAGATTGACGTGCGATCATGACCCGCGATGCAGTCGTGACTGAAACAAAGCATCGTTGAATTCGCTGTTCTCCGGATCGATGCCGTATCCGGCCATGGGGATTTTTGAATTGCGGCGGCAGCAGTTGTGGAGCGACGCCAATGACCCATGCATTGCCATTCTTGAGGCCGGCCGACGAACCATCCACCTACCGATTCCCTCGGGCCGGCTGACCGCAGCCGCTCTGCAGACCACTCGCTGAAGCCCTCTTGTCACTGGGGTGCACGCCCTCGGCCGTCTGCGCTCAGCCGGGCTCGCCCGCCACGGGCGACTCGCCGCTCGTGCGCTCACACCTACGGCGGCACACACCGGCACACACCGGCACACATACAGGGGAAGGGATTCCACTTGAACGACATCCCGGTCGACGACGCCGTCGGAACCGAGCCGGAGCACTACCTGCTGCTGGGCGACGTCGGTCTCCACTACCCGCTCGCGCCCCGGCCGGGCACACCCCTGGTCGTCGTGCGAATCGCACCGAGCCCCTTCAGCTCGGCCGGCCCTCAGGCTGTGGAGTACCTGAAGCCCCCGTCGACCACGACGCGGTGGGCACTGCTCCTCGACAGCGAACGCGAGGAAGTGATCCGGGAGTTCACCGAACCACTCGTGGTCTGGCGTGGGACGTCGATGGATCCGGACTTCGCCCGGGTCCTGGCCACGTGGCGGACATCCGGGGACCGGGCGGCAGACCTCGAGACGATCACACCGCTGGCGGTGCTGCGGGTGCATCGCGGCACCGGGCACGACCGCACCGAGGTCCTGATGTGCACCCGGATGCGCGAGGTGGGCGCCGTTTTCGCCCGGGTGGCCACGGTGGAACTGAAGGCCGGCGCCACCGTGCCAGAGATCGCGCGCGAGGCACTGACCCGGGCACACGAGCTGCGTGACCATGTGGCCGTGGAATGGCAGGAGTTCACTCACTTCGAGTCCGAAACTGAGATCGAGCTCAAGCTCGGGCTGAAGGAGAGGGTGTCCCCCTGGGGGCTGGCCTCACGGATCGCGTCCGTCGTGAGGGACGGCCGCTTGCCGGGGTTCCTTCCCGATGTGGGCAACGAACTGCAGCGCTGGCACTTTCAGCAGCACACCTTCGAAGTCCTCGACCCGGTCGCCGAGCGCGGCTACATCGCGTTCATCCGGAAGCCGTCGGGACGCTACGAGCTCAAGCACAAGGTCTTCGCGGCCGACGCGATGCGGCGCACCGAAACGTTCCGGCAGGGCCTCGAGATCCCGACGGGCGAGTTCGCCAGCGTTCTGGCGCGGGACTACAGCGAGTTGACATGGCGTCGGCTCCCGTCTTTCACCCGGTGCCGTTTCGACGTGAACGTGGAGTCGGTGGCCACCGGGCACTTCTTCGGGATCGAGATCGACGAGGTCGTCGTACCCGAGTACGACGCGGTTCTCCAGCAGGTCGAGCTCGAGTACCACCGCTCGCGCGTGCACGACGGGCTGGATCAGGCATCGATCGACACGGAGCTGTACCGGCTCGCGGACGTGGTCGGAGAGTGGCTGGCGGAGGCGGGCGTGACATCCGAGAAGACCTTCTACTCCAAGCTGTCGTTCCTCCGCGACTGCGTGGCCGGTGAGAGGCCCACGGTACGGCCCGTCGGATGACGGCCCAATGATCGCCTCACACCGACATCGATTACTGGAGGTGGACGAACGTGTTGTACCGGGCCTCACAGGTCGCAGCCGGCACGAGTGCCGGGGTAAGGCGTCTGGGGGAACTCGTCGAGGAGTTCACCCACCGTGTGCTGGACCCGGCGTTTCCCTGCGTGTTCGCACCCCGCCCCGTGCTCGAGGACACGCTGCTTGTCGGTCTGGCCGAGGCGGGCGCGGCGGCGGAGGCGGCAGACCTGCTCGCCGAAGCCGCGGGGGCGATCTCGAAGGAACCGGAGCAGATCGTCGTGATCTTCGCCGACCTGCCCGAGACCGGATCGCTCCCGGCGGAGCGGGAATTCTCGGCGGAGGTGCTGCGTCTGCTGCGGCGACTGGACCGGTACGACTGGCCGGAGGCGACACCGCTCGACCCGGAGGACCCCCGCTGGGTCTTCTGGTTCGAAGGCGTCGACTTCTTCTTCAACTTCAGCACGCCCGGCCATCGGGAGCGGCGCAGCCGGAACCTGGGACCGGCGTGGACCGCCGTCGTCCAGTCACGCTCGTCCTTCGACACCTTCGCGGGCGCGGACCACCGCGCACGCCTGCGCATCCGGGCGAGACTCGCCGAGTACGACGCCGTTCCGCCGCACACGGCGCTGGGTTCCTACGGCGACCCGGGCAACCGCGAGGCCCACCAGTACTTCCTGGGCGACGGGGTGGACCCGGGCCGGCCCCTGGTGCGGGTCGAGGATCTGCGGCCTCCCGAGCGGGACGAGTGACCGGGTCGACCGGCCGACAACAGGACAGACGCTCCGACCGTGTCCTCACCGGCGCCTGCGGGGCGGGAAAGCGGATCTGATGCGCACGATTGAACTCGCGGTGCCGCACCTGGTGCATGACGTCCTCGGACAGCGCGGCAGCGGAGAGCCGGTGTCTGGCAGGCTGCTACGGGGAGGCTTCACCGCCCCGTACACCGCCGAGGACATCGCGTTGCTCCGCACGCACGGCATGACGGCCGTCCTGGACCTGCGCAGCGACCGGGAGGCCGGCAAGCGGCCGCAGGACCTGCCGGCGGAGGCGCGGGTGAGCTACCGGCGGATACCCATCGGTGACGAGGCGTCACGACCGTTGCCGGACAACTGCGCCACACTGTCGGATCTGTACCTCCGGCACCTCTCGACGAACGGCCCCACGTTGGCCGAGGCGGTCGCGTACGTGGTGGAGCCCCGTGACGGTGCCGTGCTGGTGCACTGCCGGACGGGACGGGATCGTACCGGCCTCGTCGTGGCACTCGCGCTGGGCCTGGCGGGGTGGGACCGGCAGGCCGTGATGGCCCAGCATGCCGAGGCAGCCGAGGCGGTCGCCCCGGTTGTGGCCCGCCGGCGGGCGTCTTGGTCTGCCAAGGGCAAGGATGTGGAGTACTTCGATGCCATGAACACCGGTTCGGTCCCCGCGATGGCGCAGGCTCTGGACTGGATCACCGACCGGCACGGCACGGTGGCACAGTTCCTGGCCTCTCACGGGGCGCCCGCGGTTCTCGCGACGCACGCGGCGGAACGGCTGGGGCCGGGCCCGGGTTCAGTGCCGCCGACGCGCACATGACCGCCCGGGGTACGACGCCGCGTGAAGTGAACCCCGAAATTCCGACACCTGGACGCTGGATGTTTCGTCCACCTGGACGCTGGATGTTTCGTCATCCAGGGGAAGTGATCCAAGGTGGCAAAGCGGAAGAACTACCCCGAAGAGTTCAGGAGGGACGCGGTGCCGTTGGCCCGGTCCTCGAAGGACCGGTCGCTCACCGACATCGCCCGGAGTCTGGGCAGCCATCTCGAGACGCTGCGCAAGTGGATCCGCGACGACCGGGCCCTGGGTGTGTCCAGCGAGCGGGACACACCCAGGCCCGGCGGAGGCACATTGGCTGAAGCCGGTGAACAGTGCCTCATCTGGGGCGCGGCCGGGCCTGCCGGCGCTGGTGCGCCCATGGCGATCGCCAAGTACGGGAAGTTCATCAACTGATCCCTCCGGTCGGCTGTGCCGGGCGACGTTCTTGTCGCCCGGCACAGCCGACCAGCGAGGAAGGGAAGCTGAACAGGTGGCGATTTGACGGTGGGTAACGTGTTGTTCTGGTGGAAGGCCCTGGCGTTGGGTGCACGGCCACCTCGGTATTCGCTATCCGCTGGGATTACCCCGGTCTGGCTCAGGTTTCAGTCGCTCTCGTACGACAACGACCAATGACGCCCACAACCACGCAGCTCACCGGCAGGTTGCGGAGCGACGCCGCACCCCACCGAAGGGGCGATTCAAGACATCGAGTTCTGTCACGGGCACAGGTCTACCACCGTCGCACCGGCCGTCCCGCGGGCGGCAGCGGCGGCCTCCTCCGCGACCGTGCCCACGAGCCTGAGGTGTCCGGCCGCACCGATCGACGCCGCCAGAGCCAGCAGCTCCCGCCGCTGCCGCCCGTCCAGATCCCGGTCGAGTCCGTCGGCCAGGACGGTGAGGGTCTGCATGGCCGACGGCACCTCCCCCGCCGCCTCCATGGCCAGCACCCCCGGTCCGGTCAGAAGCACCAGGGCCAGCGCGAGATACCTCAACTCACCGTCGCCGAGCCGTTGCACCGGGGTGCGGTGCCCGTCCTCGCGCTCCACGACGGCGCGCACCGTCCCGTCCCGGAGCCGCTCGACGCCCAGCCCCGTCACCGTCCCCGCACATCCGGCGGCGGCCGCCGCGACGAGGCGGGCGTGTCGTTGGCCGCACTGGGTGTGGGTCCGTTCCAGTACCGCCGCAAGGTTGTCGCAGCCGCGGCGCAGCCGGTCCTCCCCGCTCGGCACCGGTGCCCGCATCCGCTGCGGCTGCGGTGTGCACGCGAAGACCGACCGCAGGGCCACCACCATCTGTTCGGCGGCGGCCAGGACCCGCAACTGCCCCTCGGTCGTGCCCGCGACCCGCAGCGGCAGCAGTGCCGTGCCGAGCACGTCGTCCGGCAGCGGCGCACGGGTCACCGGGACCACGCCTGCCGTGTGCCAGGCCGCCTGGACCGTCGAACGCCCGGGATCGCGGAGCGCGGTGGTGAGCAGGGTCTCCCCGCCTCCGGTCAGCCGCTCGCCGACGATCCGGAGGGTGGGTTCGGCCTGGACGGCGAGATCGAGCCGGACCGGACCGGCCGGGCCGTCGGCCGTACAGCCGATGCGGAAGCCGCGGCGGCCCTGCGCGTCGGGTCCGACCTGTTCGGGTACGTACGCCGCCGGGTCAGGGAACACCTCGGCGAGCGGGTCGCCGGCCCCGAGCCGGGCCAGGGCCTCGTATGCCCGCAGGGCAGTGGACTTGCCGCTGCCGGAAGCGCCGGTGAACAAGGTGAGCGGCCCGATCGGCAGGACGGTGCCGCGGTGCGAGGCGAAGGCGGACAGCCGCAGTTCGGTCATGACGGGACCGGCGGACCGGACGCCTCGGGCGGCGGACGCTGATCCGGAACGGATACCGGTGGCGGGGGCGTCGGGCGGCAGTGGGGTGCCCGCCGGGCAGAGTTCAGTCATGTGCGGACCGTACGCACCCCGTGGGGCGGCGAACCGTTCCGCCCGGACGACCTTCCTACGATCGGGGGACGCCGGCCGCCGCGACCCCCTCGACCTCCATGCCGACCGGCGACAGCAGGAAGACGTTCCGGTCGACCCGGTGCATTCCGCTGCCGAGGCCGAAGACCACACCGCTGGTGAAGTCCAGGACCCGCTTGGCCACATCGGTCTCGGCAGCGGTCAGATCGAGCAGTACGGGGATCTGTGCGATCAGGTACTCGGCCACCTCGCGCGCGTCCGCGAAGACCTGTACCCGGAGCACGACCATGCGGCGCTGCTCGACGGTCTCGTGGTCCTCGGGGACCGTGCGGTGGTCGACCCGGGACGGCCACTCGTTGCGGCTGCGCAGTGGTACGACCTGGGCCAGCCCCTCCCACTGCTCGTCCGTGACGTCGTACCTGCTCACCGGACCACCCCGTCCGTGCGTCGGTCGGCGTTGTGCCGGCTGTGCTGACTGTTCATCGGGCAATTCTCTCGCCCCTCACCCGTTTGGCGTACCAGCGACACGGTTCAGCGGGCGATCGATGCCTCCGGGGGACCTGTGGGCCCGGCGTCCGGGGTCATGTCGAGCGGGGTGAAGCGGACCGGCAGATGCACCAGGGCGCGGTGGAACGGACCGGGCCGCCACATCAGTTCGCCCGCCGGGACGGCCAGTTCCGCATCGCACAGCTGGCTGGTCAGCTGCTCGATCGCGGTCATGGCGATGAGCAGCGCCGGCTGCTTCGCCGGACATCGGTGCGGCCCCGTCGACCAGGCCAGATGGGCGCTGCCGCCGGAGCGTACGCCGGGGTCCGAAGGCGCGGGCGGCGACTGGGTGTTGGCCGCCGCGTAGGAGACCAGGAGCAGCTGTCCGGCACGCAGCCGGACGCCGTGGAACTCGGTGTCGTGGCGCGGGTAGTGGGCGGCCAGATTGGCCAGCGGCGGGTCCTGCCAGAGGACCTCGTTGATGGCCTCGTGGGCCGTCATCGCACCGCGTTGCAGCGAGCCGGCGTAGCGCGCGTCGGTGAGCATGTGCAACAGCGCGTTGCCGATCAGATTGGTCGTCGGGTCATGGCCCGCGCTCATCACCAGTGTGATCTGACGCACGGTCTCGTCGTTGTCGAGTCCGGCCGGGTGGCCGAGGAAGTACGAGGTGAGATCGCGGCGGGGCCGCGCGCGCCGGTCGGCGACGAGCCCGGTGACGACGGTGACGAGATCGGCGTACGCGGCGGCGGAGTCATCGGCGGAGTTGAACATCCCGCCGATGCCCTCGACGATCCGTTCGCGGTCCTCGGGTGCCACCCCGAACCAGGTGGTGAAGACGTGCAGAGGGAGCCGTCGGGCGTACTGGGCGACGAGGTCGCCGCTGCCGGAGGCGGCGAACTCCCGGATGAGCCGGCGGGCGACGCGGGCCACTTCGGCGCGCAGGAGGTGCGGCTCGATCATGGCGAGGCCGTCGTTGATGGCGTCGCGGTAGCGGGCGTGCACGTCGCCGTCGCTGAAGAGCGCGGTCGGCCGGTAGCCGAGCATGGGCAGGACCGGTGAGTCGGCGGGGACGGTGGCCTGCCAGGCCCGGGGGTCCTTGGTGAAGGTGTGGGTGTCACGCAGCAGATCGACCGCCGCCTGGTAGTCGGTGACCAGCAGGGCGTCGATGCCGGGGGCGATGCGGACGGGGGCGAGTGGGCCGTGCGGGCGCAGTCGCCGGTAGTGGCCGTGCGGATCGGCGGCGAAGTCGGGGCCGTACAGCGCGAGCGGCTGTGGCGGCGGTACGGAGCGGGTGGGCGGCGTCATGACGCGTCCTGAGGCTGGGGCAGGCGGGTCAGCACATGCTCGGCGAGGGCGATCAGGGCGTCGATGCTGCCGCGGCGCTCGCGGGCGTCGCACTGCAGCAGCGGGGTGCCGGGGTGCAGGTCGAGGTGTTTGCGCAGGACCTCGTCCGAGTGGACGGGGGCGTCCGGGAAGCAGTTGACGGCGACGGCGTAGGGCAGCCCCTGTTCCTCGACCATGTCCATGACGGCAAAGGAGTCGCCGAGCCGCCGGGTGTCGACCAGGACGAGGGCGCCGAGGGCGCCGCGCGCGATGTCCTCCCAGAGCGGGAAGAACCGTTCCTGCCCCGGGGTGCCGAACATGTAGAGCACCAGGTCGTCGAGGACGGTGAGCCGGCCGAAGTCGACGGCGACCGTGGTGGTGGTCTTGTCCGGCAGGCCGGCGGTGTCGTCGAGCCGGGAGCTGGACTCGGTCATCGCCTCCTCGGTGTGGAGCGTGGGGATCTCCGACAGCGTACGGATCAGGGTGGTCTTGCCCACGCCGAACGGACCCGTGACGACAAGCTTCATCAGGGTCCGGGCGGCAGACGGCAGATAGCCGATGCCGGTCCGGTCAGTGGAGGGAGCGGAGTCCAACGAGCAGCCTCTCGACGAGCGACCGGTCGAGCTCCCCCGCGCTGGGGATCGGCGGTCGCGTGTGCAGATGTCCGGCGGCCGCGAGGTCCGTGGCCAGGAAGACGGTGGCGCTGACCGGAAGGTCCAGGTGCGCCGCGCATTCGACGACGGTGAGGGCGCCCGGCGCCAGCAGTTCGCACAGACTGCGCTGCTGGGAGCCGGTGTCCTCGGGCAGCGCCGAGTCGGTGCGTACGAGCACGGCGAGCCGGTCGAGTGCGGGGCCGGTGGGCCGGGTCCGGCCACCGGTGACCAGGTAGGCGGGGATCAGACGGCGTCCTGGGCCGGGGGTCATGGCCGGGGCGCAGCGTCCGGCCGGCGGGCGGGCGCGTTCATCGCCCTGGTCAGCGCGGTGACCTGCACCTGCATCTGGTACGCGATGTCGCCCAGCTTGGCCCCGGGTTCCGCGAACAGCGCCAGGGTGGTGTTCTTCCCGGCGGGGACGACGACGGCGAAGCCCTCGTCGGACTCGACGACCGTCTGCGCCAGCCGTGGCGTCTCGACGTCGGTGAACGCCGTGGTGAAGGCGCGCGCCGCGGCATGCAGGGTGGCGGTCATGGCGGCGACCCGCTCGCCGGACGCGCGGTCCAGGCCGGGCGAGGCCCCTTCGACGAGGCCGTCGCCCGTGGCGACCACGGCGTGCTGCACTCCGGGCAGGTCCAGCAGAGGCGCCAGCACCCATGCGAGGTCACCGACGGTGGGGGTAGGGGTGCTCACGTCGCGTCGTCTCCTTGATCGTTCCGGTCGTCCTGATCGTGTTCGCTGTCCGCTGCCGGCGGGGCGGCGGCGCTGCGGCCGCTGAGGGTGCCCTGCTGGAGCGCCGACCAGGACGCCTCGGCCTGCTCGGGGGTACGCAGCCGCGGCGGGCCGACCGGGGCCGCGGGGGTGGTGGGAGCGGACGGTACCGCTGTCGCACGCGGCGCACGGCGGCGCCTGCTGGGCAGTCCGGACGGTTCCTCCCGGACGGCGGGCTCCGGCTCGGCCGCGGCGGGGGCGGCGGTGTGCGCCTGCACCGGCTTCGGGGCGAGGGCGGAGAGGCTGCGGTCGTCGTCCTCCAGCACCGTCAGCAGGTGCGCGGGGACCCGCAGGATCGTACGCATCCCGCCGAACGGCGAGGCCTCGATGTGGCAGCTGAGACCGTACTGCACGACGAGCCGGCCGACGACGGCGAATCCGGTCTTCGGCGGATCGCCCAGCTCGGTCAGCAGTACTTCGGAGGGGCCGGCCAGCAGGGCACGGGCCCGCTCCAGCGAGTCGTCGTCCATGCCGATGCCCGCGTCGTCGACCACCAGGAAGGCACCGCGGCCGCCGCTCTGCTGGACCGTCACCTGTACGTCGGTCTCGGGGTGCGAGTAGGCGGTGGCATTGGCCAGCAGCTCGGCGAGGGCGATCGCGAGAGGCTCGGCGGCACGGGCGGCGACGGCGAGCCGCTCGTCGCGCAGATGGTTGGCGACCTTGATGCGCTCGTAACCCGCCACCCGGGACTGGGCGCCGAGCACGATCTCGACGAGCGGCGAGTTCTGCCGGGCCAGGCCCGGCCAGGCGTCGCAGAGCACCGCGGTGGCCTGGGTGCGGCGCAGCGCCAGTTCGTTGCGGAAGTCCAGCTGCAGGATCCGCGGGTCGTCGTACTCGTGCTGCAGTTCGTGGAGCAGATGCTGGGACTGGTTGAGCAGGGACTGGATTTTGGCGGAGGTGCCGCGCATCGCCGCCCGGGCGGCGGCGTCGACGCGCTGCCGCTCCTCGATGACCGCCGTGCGGGCTGCCTGTACCGCCTCGGTCAGCAGCCCCGCGGCGCCGCCGTCGACCTCGGCCGCTTCCCGCAGGCCCGGGACGGGCGCGCTGGGGTGGGAAAGGGCGAGGGCGGCGGCGGGTATCCGCTTCCGGGCGAGCTGCCGGATCTCTTCGGTCAGGGCGGCAGTCCGGGCGTCGGCCGCCTTCGTCTGCCGTTCGGCCAGCTCGACGCGGCCCCACGCGATATGGGCGTCACGGGACGCGCTCTGGGCGTGCACCACGGCCGCCACGGCTGTGACGACGGCGATCAGCGTCACGATCCATGCCATGCCGTCACCGCATTCCTGTTGTCGGGTCGGTCTCCCGGCCCGGGCGGCGGGAGATCCGGCTGTCAGCCGGCGCGGCCTGGCGCCTCACGGGACTGCTCCCCTTCCTGAGCGGAGAGAACCTGGGCGGAGGAGCCCTCAGCGGAGAGAGCCTGGACGGAGGAGTCCTCAGCGGCACACTCTCGTGCGACGACAGCGACATCGGTCATCACCTGCAGCACACCGGGCAGTTCGGAGCCGTCGAGATGCCGGTACTCGCTGCCGATGGTCACCACGAGCCGCTCGGCCAGCCCGAGTTCGGGATGGCGTGCCTCGCCGATCACCCGGCGGGCCGCTTCCAGCGCGGGTACACCGGCTGCGTGCAGGGCGTGGGCACGCTCCTGTACGTACGCGAGGTAGCCGATGTGGGCGCGCACCCCGGCCTGATCGAGGACCGGGCCATGGCCCGGGACGATGGTCTCGGCGCCGGTGGCCAGCACCTGCTCACAGGCGGCGATCACGTTGGCGAGCGGACCGGCCCAGTGCACGGGGTGGTCGCCCGGCTGCTGCGGTGTGGAGCCGAAGATGACGTCGCCGCTGAACACGGTGCGCTGCGCGGGCAGGTGCACGATCAGGTCACCGGTGGTGTGCGCGGCGGGCAGGGCCGACACCTGGACCGGGTACTCCCCGAGGGTGAGTTCGAGCTCCCCGGTGAAGTACGTGGTGGGCTGCACGGGTTCGGTCTGCGACCAGTCGAACATCCCGAAGTGGCGTGCGAGGTAGCCGCCGAGCGGGGTGGTCGGATCGCCGGCCCGGACCAGCGCGTCCTGCTGCTTCGGAGTGGGTTCGTAATGGATGTGTTCCCGGGCCTCGCGGGTCGCGATGATCTCCGCGTCCGGGAGGACGCCCGCTCCCCAGAAGTGGTCCCCGTTTGCATGGGTGACGATCACCCGGCCGATGGAGACACCGTCGGGCAGACGCTTCGTGGACGCGGCCAGGAACTGGCCCGCGAGCACGGGGTCGTAGGGGGTGTCGATCCAGATCGCGCCACGCGGCGAGGTGAGCAGGCCGCAGTTGGCGAGGCCCCAGCCCCGCTTCGGCGGAAGCCAGGCATACAGGTCCCGCCCCAGCTCGACGAAGTCTCCACCCGTGATCGACATGGACGCGATTATGCCGACCCGGATCCGGCCGCGCGTTCGAACCCGGCCGCCATGGACCCCGGTTGGCGCAAAATCGCCGGTCGTGCTCGACGGCGGCGGCGGAGTGGTGACGGTACGAGACCGGCTGCCGGGAGCTCCGTACGACATCTTCCGGACGATCCGCTTCATTTCACCCGATGGTGTCACGCAGCGCGGCGATGGCCGATCGAGCCGTCGCCGCACCGGATTGTGCCGATTACCCACCGAGCATGGCTGAAAACAGATGGGGGAAAACCTCCGGTGCGAGCGCCGGTCGGCGCGGGGTGCACGAGGTGCGCATGAGACCCGTCGGACAGGGCCGAAGCCCTGTCCGGCGGGTCCCGGTCAGATTCCGGCTGGAAGGTTCTGGCGGACCTGACCGCGTTCGAAGTACGCGATCAGCTCGGGGTCGAGGGCCGGCACGTCGTACGGTGCACCGCCCTCACGCAGCGAGCGGGTCGCGAGCACACCGGCGGCGACGCTCATGCGGGCGGCGACCGGGGAGGTGTCGGTGACGCCGCCGTCGCGGACGAACCGGCAGAATTCCTCCATGATCCGGCTGTCCCCGCCGCCGTGCGAGCCGTCCGCCTCCGGCACCCGGTAGGTGATGTCGGCCTCGGCGCGGTAACCGCTGGGACCGGTGTTCCAGACCTTGACCTCGTCACCCGGGCCGTCGCCGAAGTTCTCCAGCCGCCCCTCGGTGCCGATGACGGTGTAGTTGCGCCAGTAGTCCGGAGTGAAGTGGCACTGCTGGTACGCGGCGACGACGCCGTTGTCGAGCTGCATGTTCATCACCGAGACGTCCTCGACGTCCACGATGTGGTGCAGATCCTTGCGGGCCGTCGGCGGCCAGTCGAACTCCCGCAGCCAGTTGTCCGGACGCGGGGTGCCCGCCTCGCGGCGCGGCAGACCACCGTAGACGAGGAGGTCGCCGAGGGCGTTGACCCGGCGGGTGTAGCCGCCGGCCAGCCAGTGCAGGACGTCGATGTCGTGCGCGGCCTTCTGGAGCAGGAGGCCGGTGGTGCGGGTCCGGTCGGCGTGCCAGTCCTTGAAGTAGTAGTCGCCGCCGTAGCCGACGAAGTGCCGCACCCAGACGGCCTTCGGCTCGCCGATGTCGCCCCGGGCGATGATGTCGCGCATCAGCCGCACGACTCCCATGTGGCGCATGTTGTGGCCGACGTAGAGCCGAGTCCCCGTCTCGTACGCGGCGCGCAGGACGTTGTCGCAGCTCTCGACGGTGATCCCGAGCGGCTTCTCGACGAAGACCGCCTTGCCGGCCCGCAGGGCGTCGATGGCGATGGCCTCGTGGGTGTCGTCCGGGGTGGCGATGACGACCGCGTCGAGGTCGTCCCTGCCGAGGAGCAACTTGTAGTCCTCCACCGCGACGTCGGTGCCGAAGCGCTCGGCCTCGCGCTCCCGCACCTCGGGGTCGAGGTCGCAGACGGCGGTGATCGCCGAACCCTTTCCGGGGTGGTGGGCGGAGATCGCGATGGAACGGCGGAGGCCGAGCCCGATGACGCCGAGGCGCAGGTCTGACACGGGAGTCCCTTCTCTCTGTGCGGGGTGGTGCGGGCGGAGACTGCTTACCGGCGATCGAGGCCTCGTACTCCGCGCGCATCTCGTCGCCGCCGCCGGAGCACCACTTCTTCACCCGGTCCGGAAGACGGAGACCGGCTTGCGGGCCGCGCCGACGTCCTTCTGACAGTCGCTCATGACGGTGGTGAGCGAGCCACCCTTGCCGGTGTACGTGTCGGCACCGCACCGTCGACGGGGCAGCCGCTCTTCCGTCGCGGCGACAGTCACATCGTTCACGAGAGTGCGCACCGATGGCAAGAGTTGTTCATTTCTCGGGCGCGACGAACATCTGCGGACATCCGAGATCGGGGAAATGCAACGGACCCCGGCCGACGCCGCATTGCCGGACACAGCCGACGGACTCACGGCCGCGTCAGCGTGCACCCGATGCTCGATCGTGCACGGGGTGCGCACATCTCACCGCATCCAGCGCCCTCGGACAGCCGTCACACAGCGATGACGGTGACGCCTGCCTCGGTGAAGCGGGCCGTCGCCTCGGCGGTGATGCCGGTGTCGGTCACCAGGAAGTCGACCTGGCCGAGATCGCAGACCCGGGCGAAGGCACGCTTGCCGATCTTGGAGGAGTCGGCGGCCACGACCACCCGCTGCGCCTGCTCGGCGAGCAGCCGGTTGATGCTGGCCTCGCCCTCGTGGTGGACGTACGCCCCACGCTCGGTGTCGATCGCGTTGACGCCCAGTACGGCGACGTCCAGGGTGATCTCACCCAGCACGCCGCTGGCCAGCGGGCCGGTGAGCTCGTACGACTGGGGCCGGGCCACGCCCCCGGTCACCACGATCTTTATCTGCGGCCGGATCACCAGCTCGTTGGCGATGTTGAGGGCGTTGGTCACCACCGTCAGCGTCGGCTGGCCGCCGATCCCGGGACCGGTGTCACCCACGAGGTCGGAGCGCACGGCCAGCGAGCGGGCGACCTCGGTGATCGTGGTGCCACCGGTCAGTCCCACGACCTCGCCCACGGCCACGAGCTCGGACACCGCGCGGCCGATGGCCTGCTTCTCCGGGGCGTGGCGTCCCGTCTTGTAGCGCAGCGCCAGCTCGTACGAGACGCCGTGCGCGACGGCGCCACCGCGGGTACGGGTGAGCAGATGCTGCTCGGCGAGCTGGTCCAGGTCACGTCGGATGGTCGCGGCCGAGACATCCAGCGCCGTCGCGGCTTCCTCGACCTCCACCCTGCCGTGCTTCCCGACCAGCTCCAGCAGCGCGTTCCACCGGGCATCCCTGGACAAGTGAACTCTCCTTACGGCTCCGGGATTCGAGCACCCATCCCCTTGGGCACGGTCACCGGACACGCGCAAGCGTCGCACAAGGCTCTGATCAGTCAAGCCTCCTGCAACAAGAATGCTTGATAATGCTTGCAGTTCACCTATAACGTGCGTGAACGAGCATCCCATCACCTGTACGGAGTGCAAAAGTGTCGTTTGTCGAGATTGAGACAGCCAGTCAGCCGGAGTGCTGGCGTCGCGCCGCCGACCTGGCACCGAGCCAGTCGGCCGCCCTGCCCTCCACCGGCGAGCGCATCGCGGTCGTCGGCTGCGGCACGTCGTTCTACATGGCTCAGGCGTACGCCGCGCTCCGCGAGGGATCCGGGCAGGGCGAGTCCGACGCGTTCGCCGCATCGGAGTTCCCCTTCGGCCGTCGCTACGACCGGGTCGTCGCGCTCACCCGCTCGGGCACCACGACCGAAGTGCTGGACCTGCTGGGCCGGCTCCGCGGCGTCACCCGTACCGTCGCGATCACGGCCGACCCGAACACCCCGGTGATGACCTCGGCCGACGATGTCGTCGTGCTCGACTTCGCCGACGAGCAGTCCGTGGTGCAGACCCGGTTCGCCACCACCGCGCTCACGCTGCTCCGCGCCCACCTGGGGCTGCACTCCGACGCCGTGGTCCGCGACGCGGAGACCGCGCTCGCCGAACCGCTGCCCGAAGGCCTCGTGGACTGCACCCAGTTCACCTTCGTCGGTCGGGGCTGGACGGCCGGCCTCGCCAACGAGGCCGCGCTCAAGATGAAGGAGGCGTCGCTGTCCTGGACGGAGTCGTACCCCGCGATGGAGTACCGTCACGGCCCGATCAGCATCGCCACCACCGGCACCGCCACCTGGACGTTCGGCGCCGCGCCGAACGGCCTCGCGGAGCAGGTGCTGTCGACGGGTGCCCGCTGGGTGGAGAGCGGCCTGGACCCGCTGGCCGAGCTGGTCCGCGTACAGCGCCTGGCGATCGCGCGCGCCGCCGCCGCCGGCATCGACCCGGACAGCCCGCGCCACCTGACCCGCTCGGTGGTCCTCGCGGACGCCTGAGCGGCGAACGGACATCGTCGAGCGCGCACGCCGTTGCCCACAACGGCGTGCGCGCGGCGGCGCGTGCGAGGGCCTCGCCACGCCGGTACGGGGCAGTGGGACCGGCGTCCTCGCCCTTGCCGGACCGGGAACGCGCGCCGGACAGAGGTCAGGCCTCCGTCGGGCGACCGCTCGGACTTCCCTCTTCCGGCACGGTTCCCGTCGGGTTCCCCGGCCCGGTGATCCACCCCAGCCGGGCCGCCTGCCATCCAAGTTGGATCCGGCTGGTGGCGGCGGCACGGTCCATCAGATCCCGCACCCGGCGCTGCACGGTCCGTCTCCCCATCCTCAGCTGCCGGGCGATACCGGCGTCGGTCAGTCCGGAGAGCAGCAGCGTCAGCAGCTCGATGTCGTCGTCCGTCAATTCGCTGAGCGGCTGGACGGCCATGGGATGCAGGGGCAGTGCGGACTCCCACACCAGCTCGAACAGCGTGACCAGCGCGTCCAGCAGCGGGCTGGGGTGGATATGTACGACCGGATGTGTACACGCTTCGCCCGAGCGCATCGCAAGGAGGGCCGTCGAACCGTCGACGATGACCATCTTGACCGGCACATGATTCAGAACCCGGCCATGCTCCCCCGCCTCCGCGTACTGGAGGACCTCCTCTCGCGACCCGTCCGCCTCCAGCCCCAGCCGGTCGTAGACGGTCCGGAACCTCACCCCCGCCGCCAGCTGTTCGATCTCGACCTCGTTGACGCTTTCGGACACCAGGTACGGCGGGGCGTCGAACCGTACGACCTCCCTGCGGGCCCGGGCCTGGATCTGCTGGTACCGCAGCGCCACCTCCTCGTCGGGGACGATCTCGGCCATGTCTCCCGAGAAGACGTCCGGGCGAGGCGCACTGCGGTACTCGTCCGCGAGCCGGTCCAGAGCCCCGCGGGCCTTCGTCAGCTCGGTCATCCGCGCCAGGAGCAGCACCTCCCCCGCTATGTCCGGAGGGGACGGAATCAGCTGTGCGGGCTGATCGTCGGTGGTGGTCACCAGCCCTCGGTCGACGAGTCCGCCGACCGCATCCTCGACGTGCCCGGCACCGAGGCGGAGAAGGTGCCGGATCCGGTCCGCGTCGGTGCGTCCTGTCCGAACGAGCAGTTCGTACACCTGCGACTCGTTGGTGCTCAGACCGAGTGTCTCCAGCATCTGCGTACTCTCCCCTCGCAGGCTCCCGAGGAGCCCCCTTCACCTATGCAGTGCATCACGGCGTGCCCGGAGCATCCGTGAACGCGATGACAATACGGCCGTTTACGCAGGCAGGGCGCCCGGCGCAGGGAATTTCTCATCCCTGCGCCGGGCGCCCGGTGGTGTCCGACGTACGTCTGGTTCAGAACCTCACTTGAGGGCGTAGGCCCGGGTGATGGTCTGGACCGTGCGGCTGCCCGCGGAGTCCCAGACCTCGGTCTTGAGGGTCACGAAGCCGTTGGTGTCGGCCAGCTTGGGGTGCCACAGCAGTGCCTGGAAGGAGTTGTCGTCCTTGCGCAGCATCGCGGCGGACTTCCAGGTGGCGCCGTCGTCGTAGGAGACGGAGACCTTGGCACCGGCGACCGCTGTGGAGCCGGCCCAGCCCTTGGGGCGTGCCGCGTTCACGGTGAAGGTGTACGGCAGTCCGGCCCGTGCCTGGTTGAGCACGTTCAGCGGCAGGTCGTAGTCGAGCAGGATCACGGGCATGGACTCACAGACCTTGGGCGTGGGAATGAACGCCGTGTCGCAGTCCTTGATGGCCACGGTGGTCGGTGCCGCCTGGCTGAAATTCCACTCCGTGTGCATCTGGCGGCCCAGGGTGACGCCCGGGACGTCGGTGTTCAGCTTCTGGTCGAGGACGTACCGGTAGTCCGCCTTCTCCTGCGCCAGCTGGCCGAAGCCGGTGATCGGCTGCCCGTTGAGGTAGTAGCTCCAGGTCCCGGTCAGGCCCGACAGGGTGTGGGTGGGATCGTTGTCGGCACCGTTCCAGCCGGGGAGTTTCTGCCAGACGTCGGAGCGGCAGAACAGACAGGGCCCGAACTCGTACTGGGACACGCGCATCGGCGCGTCGAACCAGCTCCGGGTGTAGGACTTGCCCGGGGTGAGGTAGGTGGCGCGCTGGCCGTTCATCGTCCAGGTGGAGGAGTTGAAGCTGGCCGACACGCTCGGCTGGTACGTCACCCCGGTGCCCGCGAGGAAGTAGTCGTCGCGGGTGGTGCCCTGGTAGAGGGGCTGGCCGACGGAGACGGTGCTCACCTGCAGGGGACCCCAGACGTTCATGTACTCGGCGCCCAGGCGCCGGGCTCCGTCGGAGTGGAACGTATTGGTGACCTTGGCGAAGGCCTTGACGTCGACGGTCTTGGCCAGGTCGGCGGGGATCCGGTCGTCGGTGAAGTGCGGGTTGTAGGTGTAGCCCGACTCCAGGACGCCCGTCAGGGCGATCCGGACCTTGTCCTTGGCCAGCAAGCCCTTGAGGGTTGCTGCGTTGTCGTACGTGGCGTGGGCGACCGGGATGGTCTGGCCGGCGGGGACGCCGCTTCCGCTCGGCCCGGGAACGGCAGGGGCCACGATCATCGCGACGGCTCCGGCGGCCGCGGCCCTGACGGCCTGGTCGTCGGCCTTGGTGACGTCGGCCACGGAGACCAGAACGGTCTTGCCCTTGACGTCGGCAGCGGCGAAGTCCTGCTCGGTGCCGGCGCCCAGGTCGACCAGCTCGGTGCGCTTGGTGCCCTCGAAGCGCTTCGCGTTCACCGCGGACTTCAGCGGGAGGGTCACGTGCCCGGGGCCCGTCACCTCCAGCTGGACCAGCGGTTCGCGCCGGGCCAGGGCGGTCTCCAGGCGCAGCGCGCCGGTGGTGGCGCCGGCACTGGGGATGGCACCTTGCCTGATGTCGCCGAGGTTGAGCAGGTTGCCGATGCCGGAGAAGTTGGCGTGGCCGTTTGCGGTGCCGTCGTCACGGACGATGAACGTGGTCACCTGGCCGTTCTCCAGGGGCCGGTTCTCACCCTTGATCTTCACGCTGAGGTCGGTGGCGGTGGTGCCGTCGACGGTGAAGGTCTGGTCCCGGTCACTCACCTCGATGTTGGGCACGTCGAACAGGTCGGCCGCGTAGGAGACCGCACCCCCGGCGGGGCCCGCCGAGTAGAGCGAGCCCTCGATGGAGTACTTGCCGAGCGGTACCGACAGGGTGGTGGTGCCGTTGTCGTACAGGGTCTGGCTCTGCCAGACGTTGTTGTCCATCCCGTGCAGGGTGAACCTGAGTGCCTTGGGGGTGTTGCCGAATCGGTCGGTGACCTTCAGCGTGACATCGTGCTGCTCGACGGAGGTGACGAAGCCGAGCGCGGCGTGCACCGACTCGCCGCTGTCGGAGGTGGCGGTGACCGACCCGCCGTACTGGCCGGCCTTCAGGCCGTTGTTGTCGAGCGTGACGACGACCTCGGCGGTGCCGCCGGCCGGTACGGTGACCCGGCCGTCGGACAGGGCCGCTCCCGACAGCGACAGCGTGCCGGACGGGACCGCGGTTCCGCTCGCGTCCTTGGCGGCGGCCGTCACGGTCACCACGGTGTCGGTGGCGGCGTCGTTGCGCAGCGTCAGGGTGCGGCTGCGGGTGGGGTACGTACCCTTCTGCCACGGGATCACGCGGAAGTCAGCCGTACCGGACAGCTCCAGCGACGGGTCGAGCGCGGCGGGGATGTCGACCCGGCCGTAACCCTGCTGGTAGACGGTCTGGTCGGCAGCGGACTTGGCGTGCGCGGTCAGTGCCTCCTTGATGCGCTGCCCGGTCCAGTCGGGGTGGCGTTGCTTGAGGATCGCAGCGGAGCCGGCCACATGCGGGGTGGCCATCGAGGTGCCGCTGAGCGTGGTGTAGTCGGTACCGACCGGAGTGCCCAGGTTGGTGCCTGCGGCGCGGGCGGCGACGATGTCCACACCCGGGGCGGTGATCTCCGGCTTGATCGCCATGTCGCCGAGGCGCGGGCCGCGGCTGGAGAAGTCGGCGAGCGCGTCGGACTTGTCGACGGCGCCGACGGTGAGGGCCGCGTCGGCGGCGCCGGGGGTGCCCAGGGTGCTCTCGCCTGGGCCGCTGTTGCCGGCGGCGATGACGAAGAGGGTGCCCGAGGAGGCGCTGAGCGAGTTGACCGCGCTGGTCAGCGGGTCTTCACCGGGGGCGTCGGGACCGCCGAGGCTCATGCTGATGACGTCGGCGCCCTGCTCGACCGCCCACTCCATGCCGGCCAGGATGCTGGAGTCCGCGCCCTGGCCCGAGTTGGACAGGACCTTGCCGATCAGCAGGTCGGCGCCGGGGGCGACGCCCTTGTACTTGCCGTCGGAGTTGGCGCCGCTGCCCGCGATGGTGGATGCGACGTGGGTGCCGTGGCCGTGACCGTCCTGGACCGTCTGGCCGTTGACGAAGCTCTGGCTCTGGACGATCTCGGACTTGATGTCGGCGTTGTTCAGGTCGGCACCGGTGTCCAGCACGGCGACCTTCACGCCCTTGCCGTCGTACCCCTTGGCCCATGCCTCCGGGGCGCCGATCTGCGGCACGCTCTTGTCCAGTGCGACCTTCGCCTTGCCGTCGTACCACAGCTTGCTCACCCCGGCGGTGCCCGGCGTGACCGCCGCCCCGGCGCTCCTGGTGAGCGAGCGGGCGGGCTTGACGGCCTGCCAGAAGCCCTTCGCGCTGTGCTTGTCGACATGCACCGCGGACAGCCCCAGCCGAGGCATGACCCGCTCGCTGTCGCTGCCCGGCAGGTCCTCGGTCTTCTGCTTCAGGGCAGCGGCGGTCGGCTTCCCCTGGAAGTCGACGATGGCAGGAACCTCGTCGGTCTTCGCGTCGCCGTAGCCGTCCCTGATCATCCGGCTGACGTTGAACAGCTCGCCGTCCACCGTGCTGGAGGCGAGGGCGGCCATGGCGTCCTCGGGGTAGACGTACAGGTCGCCGTTCTGTCCGCTGGAGGTCTGGAACGACTTGGACGTTCCAGCGCCGGAGAGGATGTTCACCGACTGCTTGCCGTCCGGCCCGGTGGTCAGCGCGACCGTGTCCCCGGTGACCAGGGTCACCGTCGAGGTCGTCGACCCCTTCTGCTGCGTGGACGGTGCGCCCGAGGCGCTCGGGCCGGTCGGCGGCGGCACGGCTGCTACCGCCCCGGGCAGGCTTGTCAGTGACAGGACGACCGCCGCTGCCGCCGCACCGACGGCAGCGGTACGCCGCCGTCTCTCGCGGGTTGTACGCATCAGGACTCCTTACGCAGGCTCAACAGGCATGCGCGTCAGAAGAACTGATGCTCGGTCGCATCACAGCCAACCAACCGAACGTCCGGACGTTGCCGCGCACGCCGGAAGCTAATTGCGTGTAGACCGCAAGATCCAGATGCAGAGTGGCGACTCTGTGCCAGATGGCGCCTTGTCGCCACACGGGGCTGCCCAGATGTCCGCTCTGCAACCGCGAAGGGGCCCGCCGGCCTTCACGGCCGCGGGCCCCCGGACGCTCACCGCCGAAGCGGGTCTGGCTGCCGTCACTACTCCTCGAAGTAGGCGTCCAGAACTGCGTCGAGTTCCTGCTCCCACTCCTTGAGGCTGCTCCTGGCTGCCGCCTCGACCTCGGCGTTGAACCAGCGGCGGGTCGACATGTGGACGGTGACCGTGAACCGCCGCCCGAACCGGGGGACCTTCACCTCGACCGCGCCGATTTCGTCCCAGCGGAAGTCGGCCTCCTGATCGTCCAGCGTGAACCGGACGCCGTCACGGTCCGCGGTGATCGAACCCCGGCGGTCGCTGACCTCGAACACCGGCCCGTCCGCCGCCTTCTCGCCCTGCTCGACCTTCTCCTCTCCCTCCTTCTCCCCGTCGTCCCGGGCCGTCGCTTCCGCCACGTCCGGGGCCTCGCCTGAGACGGCGGCCTCTCCGGCGGCCGGTCCCTCGGTCGCGGCGTCCACGGGCGCCGGCTCCTGGGTCTTCTCCTGCTCCGCGTCGGGCGCCCCGGCAATGCTGGGGGCCGTGAGGCCAGGGATGTACGCCGGGTCTGTCCCTGCGGCGTACGCGGGCTGAGTCTTCGGATCTATGCGCTGCTCCACGGCGGGCAGTATGGCCGACGAACCTGTACGAGACCAGCGAACTCCGACCGGCCCGCCGACCTCTCGTGAAGTCACCGCCGAACGGGTCACGTCGGCGGAGGCCGAACCGGCGGCAGAACGGCCCGCGCAGCATCCGCACCCGGGAGCCGGGGATGACGCCCGCTGTCAGGTCCGCCCGATTCACGACGGATGCACCGTCAGGCGGCCCGCCGGCCGCCCCGGACGGGACTCGGCCTGCCCTCGGGTACCGGCAGCAACCGTCCGCGGATCCGGCCGGCGCTCGACTACTCGGCCGCAACCCCGATGTCGAACCAGGTCGTCTTGCCGCGCCCCGCCGGTGAACTGCCCCAGTCCCCGGCGAGCGCGTCGACGATCAGCAGGCCGCGCCCTGACTCGGCCTCCTGGTTGTTCTCCTCGTCCGCGACGATCGCGGTGGGCACCGGCGGGTGCGGGTCACTGTCACGGACCTCGACCCGGATCCGGTCCGGATACTCCCGCAGTCGCAGCTCCACCTCGCTGTCTGCGTGGATCAGAGCGTTGGTGACCACTTCGGACGTCAGCAGTTCCATGGTGTCCAGCAACGGCTCCATGTCCCACTCGCGCAGCAGGTCCCGCAGGAAGTCCCGGACCTGGGCGACGCCCTGCAGGTGGTGACGCTGCACCGACATCCGGGCCATCCGCCGGTGCTCCCGGGGCTGCGCTCCCTCGTACCGCACGAGCAGCAGGGCCGCGTCGTCGGCGAGGACCCGCCATCCGCGGCGGTCCTGGACGAGGCGGTCGGCCAGCACCTCCAGGTTCTCGCCGCAGTGTTCGGCGAGCACCCGGCCGAGCTTCTCCATCGCCGCGTCCGATCCGAGGAGCCGCCCGTCCAGCAGACCGTCGGTGAACAGCGCGATCACCGACCCCGCCGACACCTGCGCCTCGCACTGCTCGTACCGGGCATGTGTGTCGACGCCGAGCGGCGGCCCCACCGGCAGCTGCCTGGCACCGCCTTTGCCGCCCGCGTCGACGATCAGCGGGTGCGGGTGGCCCGCGGTCGCCGTGGCGGCGGTCCCGCTGGTCAGGTCGAGCCATACGCAGCAGCAGGTGGCGTAGAGATCCGTGTCCAGCCCGGCGAGCAGCCGATTGCTCCGCTCCAGCACGGTGGCCGGATCGTGTCCTTCGGCGGCGTACGCCCGGACTCCGCTGCGCAGTTGGCCCATCACCGCCACCGCCTCCAGGCTGTGGCCCTCCACATCACCGATGACCAGGCCGATTCCGCCGCCGGGCAGCGGAACGATGTCGTACCAGTCACCACCCACTTCGGCCCGTTCGGTCGCCGGCAGATAGCGGGCCGTGGCGACCGCCTCGGTCAGGTGCGGGAGGCTGCGGGGCAGCAGGCTGCGCTGCAGGGTCTGGGTGAGCGCCTGCTCGGACTCGTACGAGCGCGCCCGTTCCAGGGACTGGCCCACCTGCTCCAGCATGATCGTCAGTACGGCGAGCTGTTCGGGAGCGAACGGAGGTGCCGGCTCCGGGAACTCCAGGACGCAGCAGCCCATGGCCCGCCCGTTGGACACCAGCGGGAGGTAGGCGCGGGCCTGGGCCTCCGGATCGGGGTCGACATCGGGATAGGTGTCGCGCAGCGCCTGGGCCGACGGGAAGGACTGGATCTCGATCGCGCGGAGCGTGTCCGTCTCCGGGGTGTGCCGGGACAGCAGTGTTCCCTCCACCCGCTGGACCGACTCGCGCGAGAACCCTGCGGCGCCGACCACATGCAGGCGGCCCTGCTCGGCGAGGCACAGCATCACCGCCTGGCCGCCGAAGGGCCGGACCACCTGGGTGTCCGTGGCTGACAGGACGTCCCGGATGTGCACCGCGGCCGCGAGCTCGGCGGCGAGCCTCTGCAGCTGGTACAGGAACGTGCTGCCCGTCGGCTTGGGCACCACGGACTCGGCCGCGGCCCCGCGAACCACGTCCCTTGCAGTTCCCTGCGACGGGGCGCTTCCGTCACGTGCCACCTCGGCGATGAACAGGGGGACGTACGGTGCCTTCATCGACGCGCCCCGGCCCGCGAGGTCCGTCAGCTCGACCGCCAGGTCGTCCGCAACGGTCTGGAGGTAATCCAGCGCCTCGTCGGCCACCGGCCGGGGCGGCACCCAGCGCACACTCAGCACACCGAACCGGCTCCGTGCGGTCCGCACCGGCGCGGCGGCGACCATCATCGCGTAGGGGTTGTGGAGGAAGAGCGCGGGAGAGCGGCGGGTGAGCTCCCGCAGTTCCCTGTTCTCGAACAGCACCACCTTCCCCGCCTGGTGCGCCCGCGCCGAGGCGTAGTTCGAGTCGTCCGCCGCCATGCCCGACGGAACGGTGAAGCTCAGGGTGGTGTCGACCATCATCGCCGCCCCCAGCGCCCGGCCGTCCTCGGTCAGCAGGTAGGCGGTGCACGTGCTGCAGTCGAGACGACGGTTCAGACGCCGCAGCGCGGCGGCGATGACGTGGTCACGGCACGTCATCGGCGGCCCGGTCGGCCCGTTGGGGCGTGCCGCGGAGGATGGGGAGTCCATGAGTTCCGCCCCGGGGCGTCGGCGACAGGTGCGGGTGCGGCGTCCCGCTGCACGGCGGCATGCGCCGTACCACTTTCAGTATGGGAGCAGATCGGCCGGTCCGCGTCCTCGCCTACGCCGTCCCGGTCACCGCAGGCCATCCGTGCCCGGACACGCACCGAGGGGCGGGCCCATGACCTCGTGGAGTCCACTCTGCGTGTGCGTACCGTCGCGGACGGACGGGTCCGGACCACCGCTCCCCCGCCGGACCGACGGACGGTGCGGTGGCCCCGGACTGGACTTCGTGCCCGTCAGGCCGACCGGGGCGCGGGCTGGAGAACGGCGAAGGGCGCGCCGAACGGGTCGGCGAGCCAGGCGATCCGGCCGACGTCCGGGATGTCCGACGCCGGCATCACCACCGATCCGCCGTTCGCCGCGGCCTTCGAGACGGTGGCATCGGCGCCCTCGGCGTGGAAATACGGCACCCAGAGCGGCTCCATGCCCTCCTGGACCTGGACGAGGCCGCCGAAACTCGCGTCCTCTTGATCACCGTCCGCGGCGGACAGCACGGTGTAGGGCATGCCGGGGGCCTCCATGTCCTGGCTGCGCCACCCGAAGAGCGACCGGTAGAAGGCCGGCGTCGCGGAGGCGTCCCCGGCGTGCAGTTCGACCCAGCACAGCGCGTCGGGCTCCGAGGTCTTCTCCAGGCCCTGGACGGCAGCGGGCTGCCAGACCGCGAACTCGGCGCCACCGGGGTCGGTGAACTGGGCCATCCGTCCGGCTTCCATGACGTCGAACGGCTCGGCCCGTACGGTCCCGCCGTTCTGCTCGACGGCTTTGGCCGTCGCGTCGGCGTCGGGGGTCTGGAAGTACACCGTCCAGGCCGGACTCGCCCCCTCGTGCGTGAGCGGGCCGACGGCCGCGACGGTCCTGCCGTCCTTCTGGAAGAAGCCGTAGCCGCCGGCCTCGGGTCCGGCCGATTCGAAGCTCCAGCCGAACACCGCGCCGTAGAAACGCGCGGCGGCCGGGATGTCGGGGCTGCCGAGGTCGAGCCAGTTGGGTGCGCCGGTCACGAAATCGGTGCTGAGCATGGTGGTGTCCTCCTTCGACGGATCGACGCGGGGCCGGTCGCCGGGGCCGCGGTCACGCTGCCGCATCGGCCTGACCGGGTCCCCCGCGGGTCGCCCCGGGCGTGGTCATGGCCATCTGACACCCAAAGTCCGGGGGACCCGGGATGGACGCTCCGCAGTTCCCCGAACGATGCCGGCCGGGCTCGCCCGAAGGGTCCCGGCCGGGGTTCTCCGAACGGACGGACCGTGCCGGCCCGGCGCGAGGCCACACACCGCATACGCCCCGCGAACACCCCGTAAGCGATCTTCTTAGGAAAACGGGACACAGTCTGCGTACAACCCTTGCGCGCCATGCGCTGTCATACACGGCGCCGGACAAGGAACGGGCCCTATCCGGCCACCCCCGCGCCCCCCGAGCAAGCCCGGCCCTTCGTGAGCCAAGGAGCCGCTCATGCGCAAGAACCGCTCGGCCGCCGTCGCGGCGGCATCGTTCCTCCTCGTGGCAGGGGCGGCCATCGCCACGGCCCCGTCCGCGTACGCCGGTACCCCCGGCGGCACGCATGCCAACGACCGCAACACCGACTTCAACGGAGACGGGTACGACGACGTGCTCGTCGGCTCGCCCGGAGCCGCGATCGGCGGGCACAAGGGCGCGGGAATGGTCACCGTGCAGTACGGCGGGCCGAAAGGCATGGGTACCACCCGGGTCAAAACCTTCAGCCAGAACACATCGGGGGTGGCCGGAGCCGCCGAGGCCGGCGACAACTTCGGCAAGGCGGTGACCACCGGCGACCTCGACGGCGACGGCTACGACGACGCGGTCGTCGGCATCCCCGGCGAGGACATCGGTTCCGTCGCCAACGCAGGCGGCATCGTCGTCCTCTGGGGCACGCCCAAGGGGCTCAGCGGGACGGTGAGCAACTGGCTGGAGGCCGAGGAACCCAACGTGGGCAGCCTGTTCGGCTCCTCTCTCGCCGCTGCCCGCTTCTCCGACTTCACACCCGGTGACCTGCTGGCCGTCATGGATTCGGCGGGTGAGACGACTTACTGGTTCGAGCGGGCCACCGGAACCTCCGCACAGCGGACGGCCCCGCAGTCGAGGCGTGCGCAGCATCAGCCGCGGCTGGCCCTCGGCGCTTCATCGGGGAAGGCGCGCGCCGGGGCCGCCGCCGACGAGCCGGACGGTCTCCGGGCCGTTTCGCTGACAACCGGCGACTACGACGACAACGGCTACGCCGACCTGATCATCTCCGGCACCAGCGTGGGCAGTGAGCCGGGCCACGGCTGGTCGTACGTCGTGCCCGGCACCGCATCGCTCGACGAGCCGCTTCCGATCTACGCGCTGCGGGGCGGGCCGGTCGCCGCCTCCGGCGACATCAACGGCGACGGCTACGACGATCTGGCCACGGGCGAGCCGCACAGCCCGGACGACGGCGGCGCGACGATGACCGGCGGCGTGGTCGGCATCTACTACGGCGGTCCCGCCGGACTCGTGGGCGAGGACGGACCGGTCAGGCCCCCCGTCTGGTGGACCCAGGACTCGCCGGGTGTCCCGGGAGTCAACGAGAAGGGCGACGGCTTCGGCACCGACCTCTCCCTCGGCGACACGAACAAGGACGGCTTCGCGGACCTGGCGATCGGCATCTCCGGCGAGGACATCGGCACCGTCGCCGACGCGGGCGCCTTCACCGTCCTGCGCGGTTCGGCCCGCGGCCTGACGGCCACCGGCGTGCTGTCGGCGAACCAGGGCACCGCCAACGTCCCGGGCAACGTGGAGAAGGGCGACAAGTTCGGCGGCCAGGTCTCGTTCACCGACCCCAACGACGACGGCCGGTTCGGTCTGCTCGTCTCGGCACCGGGCGAGAACACGAACGACGGCTTCGTCTGGGTGTTCTCCGCGGGCACGAGCGGGCTGACCACCTCCGGTTCCTGGAGCTACGGCGCGGGCGACTTCGGCGGCCCGGTGACGGACTCGCTGTACGGGGCGGCGATCGACGAGTGACAGGTGGCCGGTGCCCCGACGGAGTCCGGGGCACCGGTGCCGTTCCCGGACGCATGGGTGCCGCACCGCATCAACTGCGGCTCCTGTGGCTCTCCTTGGCGGGCCGGCGGATCTTCTCGCATGGGAAACACTTGACGGAAGATTGACCGCTTGCACGGATCGCCCGGGCAGCCGGGCCGCTACGGTCCCTCCCATGTCTCCCAGACCCCCGGCCCTCCCGGTCCTCCCGTACCGCAAGCCGACGCGCGGGCGCGACTACTGGGTGCTCGACGACGTACTGCCGGACGTGGACGCCACCCGGGAGCGCTGCCTGGCCAGGGACGACTGGACCGAGGGTTATCCGCACAGGCCCGAGAGCTGGCCGGGGCTGCGCGCCATGCCGGGGCTCGAGCCCGGCGAGCTGGAACGGGTGGAGCGGCTGGTGAGGAAGGCGACCGGCGCCCGGACGATCTGGGCCGAACAGCCGTCCGGGGGCGGCACGTTCAACCACAACTGCGTCCAGGTCGTCGGCGAGGGCGAATGCGAGCCGCGCCCCCACACCGATTCGCGGACCCTGTGCCGCTATGCCGCGGTGCTCTATCTCAACCCTCGGACGCCCGAGGACTGCGGGACCAGCTTCTACCGCCAGAGCCTGCCCGGTGGAGTCCTCGGCGGCAACCAGGTGACCGCGCCGCACAACAACCTCGTCGACGCACTGGGGACCCGATTCGTGTCACCGGACTCCTTCGTCGAGGACGTACGGGTCCCGCACCGCTACAACCGGCTGCTGCTCTACTCGGCCCATATGATCCACAGTGCCACCGGTTACCGGGGCCGCACGCTGGAGGAGAAGCGCATGACGGCCGTCTTCTTCTGGAAGGCCTGATCCACGGCCCACGGTAGTACGCGCGCCGTACTGAAGGAAAAAGACGTGGACGACGTCACCGAGTTCAGGGACCTCTCCCCGACCACCCTTGCCGACGTCCTGGGACGCGGCCAGGTGATGGACATCGGCGTACGTCCGCCGTGGCCCGCGAACCCGCGTGTGGCCGGACCCGCGTTCACCGTGCGGTGCCCTCCGGGCGACAACCTCATGCTTCACGCGGCCATCCATCGCGCGGAGCCCGGCTCGGTCATCGTCGTCGAAGCGGGCGACGTGGACTACGCGCCGGCCGGAGGGAACGTCTGCGCCGTCGCGCAGCGCCGAGGGATCGCAGCGATCGTGACCGACGGTGTGATCCGTGACCTCGCCGAGGTGCGCGCGATGGGCTTCCCCGTCTTCGCCAGGGGAGTCATCCCCATCCCCGGAACCAAGAAGGCCGTTGAGCCGCTCAACCGCCAAGTGCGCTGCGGTGGGATGCAGGTGGACGTCGGCGACATCGTGGTGGCCGACGAGGAGGGCATCGTGGTCACTCCCCATGCGCGTCGGGCTCAGGTACTCCATCGGGTTGCGCTACGTCAGTGACCGGGGAGCAGCCGGGCCCCGGCGTTCGGCAGCTTGCTCCACCAGTGGCCGTAGCGGCGGTACACCTCCGGCTCGCGGTCGGCGAGGAAGGAGGCCAGCGAACGTGCCTCGACGGCGAGTTGCTCCCAGACCTCGTCCGGCAGGGGGTGGAAGGCGGTGGCCTCGATTCCGCCCTCGGCCGGACGCCACACGCCGGCGACATGGCCGTCGGCCAACAGGGTCGGCAGCACGTCACCGTTCACGCGTATGACGAGCGGACGGTAATCCGGCGGGATGACACGGCTGCGGTCGGAGTAAGCCAGCAGGATGCTGTCCCACATGGCCATCAGCCGGGGCGGTGCCGTCGTGTCCCCGTCCGGACGCGGCGCGCCAGGGATGTCGAACAGCTCCTCGCCGTCGGGCCCTTCCAGCCGCTCGAGCTCACCGGCGAGAGCCTGCAATGCCTTCCTGGCTCTGGCCCGCTGCACCAGCGCGAACTGCGCCACGTCCGCCACCGACGCCGGCCCGAATCCCTGGAGATACCGCAGGACCAGCTTCCGCAGGGACTCGGCGGACACGTCCGGGTCCGCCAGCACCGGTCTGGTCCGGGGTGCGACGTACGACGGACGGTGGCCGAACGACCAGGGGGGCGCGGTGGGGGCGTGCAGCAGCGGAGCGTAGTGCCGCAGGCCCCACCACGCTCCGGACTTCGGCGGTGCACCCAGCCGTTGTTCGAGCCAGTTCTCGTACTCCGCGGCTGTCCGGGGCCGGTCGGCGAATGCCAGCAGCTCCGGAACCAGCGTGTCGGCGTCCTCGACGGTCAGCCCCGACGCCATGAAGCGGCCACCCAGCCTGGCAGCACGCAGCGACGGCTGCATGGCCTCGTGGAAGACCTTGTGGTCGTCGGCGTGGACGGCATGCAAGGTGATGCGCATCAGGGTCGACTTGACGACCGTGTGGTCGGCGAAGTGGGCATCGAGCCGGGCCGGTTCGAAGTCGGCGACCCTGTTCCACAGCGCGAGGTAGGGCGAGGCCGCCTGCTGTGCCTGCAGCGCGACCACGCGCCGTACCGCGTCGGCGACGCCGGATGCCTCCCGCCGCAGCAGCAACTGCCGGGCGAGCGTGGAGCGGTTGAGCTCTCGTGCAGTGATCCTCATGCCTGGATCATCTCGCCGATCGGGCGGCGCAGTGGCCGACCGCAGTTCGACGCCGAGTGCCGCGCCCCCGGACGGCGCGGATCGGCTCGGTACCGAGGCCGGTGGACCGACTGATCCGCGACCCGTCGGCCAGCTGCCGGTGACCCGTTCGGGCAGGAGTTCCTGGGCACGGCGGATCCGCACGCCCAGCGCGGCGAGCAAAAATCACGTCCTGGGAGCCCGTGTGCGCGAAGCGGTCACGCCATGCCGCGCAGGCGTCGGCCACGACGCCTCCTGCGGCCGGCTCCCAGGGCTTGCCGACGATCCACTGCTGCAGATCGATCAGGGCACGTGCCGTGCGTGTACAGGTTCGTGCTCCCCCATGGCGGACACTCCATCAGGGGGAGACACGGCCCGGCGGGCCCTTGCCCCTACAGCAGCCCTTCCGCGAGCGGCCCCAGGGAGAGGGCCGGCAGGAAGTTGAGCAGCGCCAGGATGAGGGCGGCGCCGGTGGCCAGGGCGACGAAGTTGATGCCGCGGGCCTGGAGGGTGCCGGCCGTGACGACGCCCGGCTGCTGGCGGGCCAGCCGTCCGGCCAGGGCGAGCAGGAACACCATCGGGACGTAGCGGCCGATCAGCATCGCCGCTGTCATCAGCAGATTGTGGAAGTCGGTGGCGCCGTTGAAGCCGGCCATCGCGCTGCCGTTGCTGTTGACGTTCGAGGTGTAGGCGTACGTCAGCTCGGTCAGGCCGTGCGGCCCTGCGTTGCCCATGGACGTCCGGCCCTCGCCCAGCGCGGCCGCGAGGGCCGTACAGCCGAGGATGGCCGTCGGGGCGACCAGCGCGTACAGGACGACGTACCGCATCTCGCCGAACCCGATGCGTTTGCGCAGGTACTCCGGGGTGCGGCCGACCATCAGACCGCCGACGAAGACCGCGACCATGACAGCCATGATCAGGCCGTACAGGCCGCTGCCGGTACCACCGGGGGCGATCTCGCCGAGCATCATCGCCGACAGCAGCACGCCACCGCCGAGGCTGGAGAAGCTGTCGTACGACGCATTGGCCGCGCCGTCCGCCGATCCGGTGGCCGCCACACCGAAGAGGGTGGAGCCGGGGATGCCGACGCGGGTCTCGGTGCCCTCGTACTGCCCGCCGACCGCCTCCGCCACGGTGCCGTTGTGGACGCTCTGCGCGAGGTTCCCGGCCGCCAGGAGCAGGCCGAAGAGGATGCCGACGACCGCGAGCAGTGTCCAGCTCTGCCGCAGGGAGCCGATCATGCGGCCGTACGTGCGGATGAAGGCCGTCGGGATCAGCAGCATCAGCACGATCTCGATCGCATTGGTGTACGCGGACGGGTTCTCGAAGGGGTGCGCACTGTTGGCGTTGAAGACGCCGCCGCCGTCGCCCGACAGCAGCTTGATCGGTTCCCAGGAGCCGACCGGGCCACCGAGCAGGGTCTGCTGTCCGCCCGCCACCGTGCCGACGGTATCCGCGCCGCCGAGGCTCTGCGGCACGCCCAGGGCGATCAGGATGATCCCGAAGACGATGGCGAGGGGCAGGATGATCCGGAAGATCGTACGGATCAGGTCGGTCCAGAAGTTGCCGAGCCGGTCCGTGTCCCGGCGCACCAGGCCCCGGATCAGGGCCAGTGCGGCACAGATGCCGACGGCCGCGGAGGCGAACGCCTGGGTACCCAGGCCCGCCATCACCGCGAGGTGGCCGGTGGTGGACTCGCCCGCGTAGTTCTGCCAGCTGGTGTTGGTGGTGAAGCTGACGGCTGTGTGCAGGGCGAGCCGCCAGGGCATGCCCTCGTGCCCCGTCGACCAGGGCAGCTTGCCCTGGAGGGTGAAGAGTGCGAACAGCGCGGCGATGCTCGCCAGGGTGAAGGCGAGCAGTGCGAACAGGTAGTGGCGCCAGTTCTGTTCGCGGTCCGGGTCGATGCCGCAGATCTTGTAGAGGACTCGCTCGGTGCGTCGGTGCGGGCCACCGTCGAGTGCCTTGGCCATGTAGTCGCCGAGCGGGACGTGCAGTCCCACGACGACAGCGAGGATCAGCGTGGCCTGGAGCCAGCCGTACATGTTGTTCAGGCCCCCTTCGCGGGGTGGGTGCGGTCGAGTGCGGCGTTCAACCGGACGGCGTTCACGGCGGGTTCACCGAGAATGCCGAGCCCGCGGCCGGCGGTGTACGTGTCGACGAGCTTGCGCACGGCGGTTTCGGTCATGCCGCGTTCTCGGGCGACGCGCGGGGCCTGGAGCCTCGCGTACGCGGGGCTGATCTGCGGGTCGAGTCCGCTGGCGCTCGCGGTGACCGCATCGGCCGGGACCTCGGGATGCGCGGGCGCGTTCCCTCGGACAGGGGTGACCACGGCCTTGCCGTAGTCGGCGCCCGGCTTGGCGCACTCGACCTGCACGCCCTCGTAGGAGGTGCGGAACGGCTTTGCGGGGCATGCCTGGTTGAGGCTGACGACGCGGGTGGCCCTGCCGGTGGTGCCGTCCGCACGGAAGACGCCGAGGACGGCGCCGACGCCGTCGTCCGTGCAGTACGGGCGTGAGCCGTCGACGTGTTCCAGGTCTGCGACCGCCGTGCTGCGCGCGCAGACCTGGGTGAGCAGGCTCTGCTTGCCGTCGGAACCGTCGCTCCTGGTCGCCAGGACGTCCACGGTGGATTCCGGGCCGAGGTTTCCGGCCGCCGAGGCCGAGGCGTCGTATCCGGTGCCGGCGTTGGAGGGCCGGGTCTGGAAGTAGTACGGGATCGGCTTGCCCTTCTTGTCGAGGAACGACTGGCCGATGAGCTCGCTGCCGGCTTCATTGCCGTCCGCAGCGGTGAGTTGCGAGCCCTGTGCGCTGCTTCGCAGTCCCGGAATCCGGGCGATCGCGGTCATCGCCAGCGGGTAGGCGAGTCCCACGAGCAGGGTGAGCACGATGACGACCCGGATCGCCGCCATGTGGTGGCCGACCCAGGCGGGCATCCTGGAGAGGAGGTTCATGGTCAGATCCCGGGGATGAACTGGACGATGGCGACGTCGATGAACTTGATCGCGAGGAAGGGCAGGATGAGACCGCCCACACCGTAGATCCACAGATTGCGGGTGAGCAGGGCGTCGGCGCTGCTGGGCCGGTAGCGGACCCCGCGCAGGGCCAGCGGGATCAGCGCGACGATGATCACGGCGTTGAAGATGACGGCCGAGAGGACCGCGGACGTCGGCGAGTGCAGGCGCATCACATTGACCGCATCGAGCGCCGGGTAGACGCCACCGAACATCGCCGGGAGGATCGCGAAGTACTTGGCGATGTCGTTGGCGATGGAGAAGGCCGTCAACGCGCCCCGGGTGATGAGGAGTTGTTTGCCGATCTCGACGATGTCGATGATCTTGGTGGGGTCGGAGTCGAGGTCGATCATGTTGCCGGCCTCCTTGGCGGCCGACGTCCCGGTGTTCATGGCCACGCCGACATCCGCCTGCGCCAGCGCGGGCGCATCGTTGGTGCCGTCGCCGGTCATGGCGACCAGATGGCCGCCGGCCTGCTCCTTCTTGATGAGCGCGAGCTTGTCCTCGGGCGTGGCCTCGGCGAGGAAGTCGACGACACCCGCCTCCTCCGCGATGGCCTTCGCGGTGACCGGGTTGTCTCCGGTGATCATGACGGTACGGATGCCCATGCGGTGCAGCTCGGCGAACCGCTCCTTGAGGCCGGGCTTGACCACGTCCTTGAGGTGGATGACGCCGAGCAGCCGGGCGGGGCCGTCCCCTGCGGACTCGGCGACGGCGAGCGGGGTGCCGCCGGAGGCCGAGACCTGCTCCACACAGGAGTCGAGGGCCAGGGGCACGGCGCCCCCGTTCTCCTCGACCCAGGCTGCCACCGCCGCCGCCGCGCCCTTGCGCAACCGTCTGCCACCGGGAAGGTCCACGCCGGACATCCGGGTGGTGGCGCTGAAGGGCACCCACTCGGCGTGTGCGGGTGCGGCCTGCCCGGCGCCGAACTGAGCCTGCACGTACTCGACGATCGAGCGGCCCTCGGGCGTCTCGTCGGCGAGGCTCGACAGCAGGGCGGCATAGCCCAGTTGACGGCCCGTCACCGCCTCGACCGGGAGGAGCGCACTCGCCCGGCGGTTGCCGTAGGTGATGGTGCCGGTCTTGTCGAGCAGCAGGGTGTTCACATCGCCCGCGGCCTCGACCGCCCTGCCGGACATGGCCAGCACATTGCGCTGCACCAGCCGGTCCATGCCTGCGATACCGATGGCCGAGAGCAGGCCGCCGATGGTCGTGGGGATCAGGCACACCAGCAGCGACACGAGGACGATGCCGGTCACACCGTCGGCGGTGAGCGCCGTCGTGTCGTGTGCCGCAGCCATGACGTCCTTGGAGAAGATCGCCATCGGCTGCAGGGTGACGACCGCGACCAGGAAGACGAAGGTCATCATGACGAGCAGCAGGTTGAGTGCCAGCTCGTTCGGGGTCTTCTGCCGGCCCGCCCCCTCCACCAGGGAGATCATCCGGTCCAGGAAGGAGGCGCCGGGCTCCTGCGTGATCCGCACGACGATGCGGTCGGACTGCACGCGTGTGCCGCCGGTGACGGCCGAGCGGTCGCCGCCCGACTCGCGGATCACGGGCGCGGACTCGCCGGTGATCGCCGACTCGTCGATGCTGGCGACACCCTCGATGACGTCGCCGTCGCCGGGAACCAGCTCCCCGGCCTCGACCACCACGATGTCGCCCCGCAGCAACGCACCCGCGTCGACGGCCTCTTCGACGTATGTGCCCTCGGCAGCCGACGGCTCCCAGCCCACAAGCCGCCGGGCGACCGTCTGGCGGCGCATGCCACGCAGGGTGTCGGCCTGGGCCCTGCCCCGGCTCTCGGCAACGGCCTCGGCGAGGTTCGCGAAGATCACGGTGAGCCACAGCCACACGGTGATCAGCCAGCCGAACCCGGACGGGCGGGCGATCGCAATGCCCGTGGTCAGCGCCGCACCGATCTCGGTGACGAACATGACGGGGTTGCGGGCCAGGGCCACAGGGTTGAGCTTGCGCAGCGCGGCCGGCAGGGCCGGACACAGCTGCTTCGGGTCGAGCAGCCCGGCGCCGATGCGCCGGACCGGGCGGGCCTCGGACGCCGAGGGACGCACGACGTCACCCGGTTTCTCGCCCACGGGGGCGGGCACGCTCATCAGAAGCGCTCCGGCTTGATCAGGGCCACCACGAGGTAGGCCAGCAGGGCGATCGCGACGATCGGCCCGACGATGTTCTCGGCAGTCACGAGGACCTCACATGTCACGCTTGCGGAGCGTATGGATACGGATCATTGGGGCGCCTCCGGGCGAGGGCCGGGCCGTCACCCGCCCGGAGGCGGTCTCGGAGAGCGGCGCGGGCTACAGGCCCACGTCGCGGCTGCGGATGTCGTCCATGGACTCGCGGCGGACGAGGAGGCGGGCGTGGCCGCCGTCCACGGCGACCACCGGCGGGCGGCCCACCAGGTTGTAGCCGGAGGCCATGGACAGGTGGTAGGCACCGGCCACGGGCACCGCGAGCAGGTCGCCGGGTCGTATGTCGGAGGGCAGTTCGACGTCGGTCGCGAGGACGTCCCCGGCCTCGCAGTGGCGGCCCACCACGGTCACCGCGATCGGTTCCGCGCCGCTGTGCCGGCCCACCAGGCGGGGCGCGTACCGCACGCCGTACAGCGCGGGCCGCGGGTTGTCGCTCATTCCGCCGTCCACGGCCACGAAGGTGCGGTCGCCCGTGCGTTTGACGGCGAGCACGTGGTACAGGGCGACCCCGGCCGGTCCCGCGATGGCGCGCCCCGGCTCGATGATCAAACGGGGCACGGTGAGCCCGGTCGCCGCGCACGCCTGGACGAGCTCCGCGCGGACCTTGCGGGCCAGGGTGGTCAGGTCCAGGACCGGCTCGCCCGGCCGGTAGGCAATGCCGTGGCCGCCGCCCAGATCGAGCTCGGGCAGGATCAGACCGTGCTGCTCGCGCAGCCGGGCCATGAGGTCGACCATGCGCCGCACGGCAGCCAGATAGGGCTCGACGCTGGTGATCTGTGAGCCCAGGTGGCAGTGCAGGCCCGTGAGTTCGAGCTGCGGCTGATCGAGTATGCGGGCGATGGCGTGCTGGGCGTATCCGTCGTTCAGGGACAGGCCGAACTTCTGGTCGTCGGTTCCGGTGCGGATCTTCTCGTGGCCGCCGGCGCTGATGCCGGGCACCACCCGGACCATCACCTTCTGATGCCCGTCGGGCCCGACCGCCGCGGCCAGCCGCGCGATCTCCGACGGGCTGTCGATCACGATGCGCCCGACGCCCAGGCGCAGCGCGGTTTCCAGGTCGTGGGGGGATTTGGCATTGCCGTGCAGCACGATCCTGCCGGGCGGGAACCCGGTGGTGACGGCGAGTTCCAGCTCACCGGCGGAGCAGACGTCGAGCCCGAGGCCCTCCTCGTCCATCCAGTGGGCCATGGCACGGCAGAGGAACGCCTTGGCCGCGTAGAGGACTTCGGCCTCGGGGAAGGCGTGCCGGTAGGTGCGGCAGCGCTCGCGCACCTCGCCCTCGTCCAGTACGTAGGCGGGGGTACCGAAGCGGTCGGCGATCTCGGCGAGCAGTACGCCGCCCACGGCCAGCTCGCCCTGGCGGGGCTCGGTGGTGGAGGCGGGCCACACCGACAGTTCATCGACGGTGGTGGCGACAGCGGGTTCGTGAACAGTGGTCATCGTGCGGTCCCTTCTCAACCGATCCACAGCGACAGTGCCGAGACGAGTGCGGCGGCGCCGGTCACCCGCAGCACACCGACGGCCTGCGGATCCCATGTGTGCTCGCGTGAGCGCGGCGACGAGGGCCTCTTCGGCGTGAGGACGACGGGTTCCGCCGGCACAGGGGCCGGGGCCGAGAGCAGGGGGTCCACCGTGACGGTGGTGACTCCGAGCGGCTCGGCCAGCGCGCGCAGTGCGGGCTCGGAGAGCCTGATCCAGGCCTGCTCGGCGCCGAGCGTCGCGGTCAGTCCCCGCTCGGAGGTGAAGCCGACGGCCGTACGGCCGCCGAGGGGGGTGCGGAAGAACCGGGCCGCACACCCGGCTGGCCCCGGCCGAACGGGAACGAACAGCGGTCCGGCCGGGAACCGTTCGGAAGGCTCCGGGTCTTCACCGCACAAGAGATCTGTCATGGGATGCCTCCTGGAGGATCCGGGGTGATGCGTGCGAGGAACGGGACCGCCCCGGACGCGGGGAGGCGGACCGGGACGTGTCGCAGACGCTATGCCCGCCCCCACCTGCTCTCCGCCACCTCATGACGGGATGCTGACGGTGACCGGGCCACCGCTGACGGGATGCTGACGCGGCAGGCGAACGCCCCTCGCGGAGGGCGTCAGAAGAACGCCAAGAAGGACCGCACCAGGTGTTGGAAAGTTCCGGACCAGGAGTGAGATGGAAGTGGCCCCTTGCGGACCACCTGCGGGAAACCACTCGCGCGCAGGCGAAGAACAGCGGAGTCATGCCTGATGCAGTGGCCCCTGCGGACACTCATGGCGTGGCCGGCGTGAGCGGCCCCTGGGCAAGCGCTCCCGCCCTCGCGCGCCGGAGTCCTCCCACCGCGCTCGGCGACGCCTTCGGCGGTGACGGCCCAGAGGTGCCGATGCACGCGAGCCTCGCGCGGGAAACCCGGACCGGGCAGCCCCCGACACCGACCTGACCGCGGACAACAGGCCGACATCCTGCGTTCACCCTCGCTTTCGCGGGTGCTGGCCCGGTGATCCGGGGAGGGACCTACGTTCGGCCGAATGAGAGCGGCGGAGGGCACGGTCCGGGGATGGACGCGACGTGGCATGTACGGCTCCGCGCTGCTGTCGGCGGGTGCGTGGGGCGCCGGCGCGCTGCCGCAAGGCGTGCGGGACGGGGTGTGGGGAGCACCGGGTCCGCTCCTCACGGCGGTGGGTGCGACGGCGGCGTATGCCGGACTCGGCCTGCTGGTATGGGCCTGGTGGCAGTTGGGCATGCTGTTGCGCGCCGGTGCGGTGATGAGCCGGAGGCAGCAGTGGACCACGCTGGGATGCTGGGCGTTGCCGCTGCTGCCCGCACCGCTGCTGTTCAGCGCTGACGTCTACAGCTACATGGCCCAGGGTGCGCTGGCCCTGCGCGGCTGGAACGTCTACGAGGTCGGCCCGACGGCACTGGGCGGCCCGCTCGCCGCCAATGTCCCGGAGCTGTGGCGGGACGCACCGGCGCCGTACGGGCCGGTGTCCGTGCTGGTGAGCCGAGCCGTGGTGTCGGTGACCGGGGAGCATCATGTGGTCGCCACGGTCGTGGGGCTTCGGCTGGTGGCGCTCGCCGGGCTGGCCCTGCTGGCGTGGTCGGTGCAGCGGCTGGCGGTGCGGACGGACGCCGGCGGTGGAGGGGCCTGGTGGGCGGCGCCGCTCAATCCACTGATGGTCGCGCACGTGGTGGGCGGGGCGCACAACGAGGCACTGATGGTCGGACTGATGATGGCCGGTTTCGTGGCCTTTCGCTCCGGGCGATGGGGCCTGGGTACTGCGGTGCTGATGGGGGCCGTACTGGTGAAGGCCCCCGCCGCGGTGGCGTTGGGGTGTGCCGCGATGGTGGCGGTGGCAGCGCAGCCGGGTTGGCGGCGGCGCTTCGGCCGTGCTCTGGGAATCGCCCTGGTGGCCGGCGGCACGCTGTGGCTGGGTGTGACCCTGTGCGGCCAGGGCTGGGGGTGGCTGCGGACCGTGCGTACGCCGACCGAGGTGTACACGCTGCTGTCGGTGAGCACGGACGTGGGCCGGGTGCTGGAGTGGACCGCGACCGCGGTGGGATGGAACGCGGCTCCGGGGGCGGTGACCGCGGCACGTCTGGTCGGGACGCTGGTGGGACTCGGCGCGGTGGCGTACTGCGTGGGGCGTGCTCCCCGCTACGGGGCGGAACGCGCTGCGGCCATGGGGCTGTTGGCCCTGGTGATATGCGCTCCCGCGGTGCAGGTCTGGTACCTGCTGTGGGGCGGGGTGCCACTGGCCGTGGTGGCGTGGCGCACTCTGGCGGATGCCCGGCTGAAGGCGGCGGTGGTCGCTCTGCTCCTGCTGGTGCTTCCCGCAGGCCGGGGGCCCACCTGGACCTACTCGGTCGCCGCTGTCATCGGAGGGTCGGTGACCCTGGTGTTCCTGGCATGGACGGCTCAGCACAGTCGCGAACAGACAGCCCTCGCCATGACCGGAGCCGCCGAATCAAGCCGGCTCCCGGCGCCTTCGCCCTGATGGTGACGTGAAGACTGCGCCCCTGCCGGCAGAGGTCCTCCGGCCGGGGCTTTCCCGGGCATGCGCCCGCGATCGAGCGAACCTCTGGAGGGCACAACCATGACAACCACCGTGGACGACAACGCCGTTCCGCCCAGTGGCCGGGAACCGCAGGAACCACAGGTTCGGTGGCCACCACTGCCGGCGGTGCGGAACGCACTGGCCCGCCGGGCGACATGGGTGCTGGCCGTGTGTTCCCTGGTGATGCTGCTGCTGGTGTGGATCCCCGCGTGCACCCGTTCCGGCATGGTGGATCTGCGGGTCTACCGCACCGGTTCCACCCATCTGCTCTCCGGCGACCTGTACGCCTTCCGGCTCCACCTGCCCGGCCCCGACATCTTCCCGCTGCCCTTCACCTACCCCCCGTTCGCCGCCGCCCTCTTCCTCCCCCTCTCCGCGCTGCCGTTCCCGCCGGCGGCCGCCGTCTGGACCGCGGCCTCGCTCCTGGCTCTGGTCGTCTTCGTTCACGGCAGCCTGCGCCTGGCCGCCCCGGACACACCGCCCGAGCAGCACCGGCAGCGGGTACTGCTGTGGAGCGCCGCCCTGATGTGGACCGAACCGGTCACCACCACACTCGCCTTCGGGCAGATCAATCTGCTGCTCGCGGCCCTGGTCGTCCTCGCTGTCCGGCATCGCGCGGCAGCCGCGGCGGGATTCGGCGTCGGAATCGCCGCCGCGATCAAGCTGACCCCGGCGGTCACCGGTCTCTACTTCCTCCTGCGCGGGCGCTGGACGGCTGCCGCGTGGTCGGCCGTGGCGTTCTTCGCTATCGCGGCGATCGGATGGTGGCTGGTGCCGGGGTCCTCCCGCGACTTCTGGCTCCATGCGGTGAGCGATGCCGCACGCGTCGGCCCCGTCGGATCCGGCCTCAACCAGTCGCTGCGCGGGGCGCTTTCGCGCTCACTCGGCCATGATGTGGGCATGTCCGCCCCGTGGTGGACGGCAACCGCCCTGGTGGGTGTGCTGGCACTCTTCGCCGGGGTGCGCAGCGCACAGCGGTCCGACCGGCTCGGCTGCCTCCTCGCGGTGCAGATCTTCGGCCTCCTCGCCAGCCCCATCTCATGGTCCCACCACTGGGTCTGGGCCCTCCCCGCCCTGTTCTGGCTCCTCCACACCCCGCACCGCACTCGTTGGCGCGCAGCCGCCCAGGCCGCCTGGGCCACGGCGCTGCCCTGCCATCTCGCTTTCTGGCTGGTACAACTCCACCCCCGGATCACCTCGTTCGACTACTCATGGCCCCTCGCCGTGCTCGGCTGGGCCTACCCCGCGTGCGCACTGCTCACCCTCGTGGCTCTGACCTCTGCGGCCGCCCCGCCCCCGGCTTCCCCGCACGCCGGGGAAGCGGGCCGCCCACTGTCGCTCTTGCGGCTCAAGACTGCCGGGCGCGTTCCGAAGTAGCCGTAACGGGTTCGGTGCCGGCGTAGTCCCGTCCCGGAACATTCACCGCTCGGCTCAGCCTCCCCCGGCCCGGAGGCCCGTCACGCAGCACCGGCTCGCGGCCGGCACCACGTCCTGGTCGTTGCGCCGGGCCGACGCTGTCCGGACGTACTTCATGAGCTGCCGGAACGTGGTGGCAGACGGGGACCGAGTGGCCCAAGTCGCTCTGGAAGGAGGAGAGTTCCTCCGTTGACAGGTGACGTTTCGTGCTCGAACATGAGCCGAATCAAGCACGGTCTTGCATTTCACGGCACAGATTCCATGACCCGGTCGGCCGAAGGACACGAGGCGTGCCCATGCAACCACGAAGGTCCGGAGCTCGATTCGCCGCACTCACCCTGGCGTTCGCCGCTGCGGCGGCCGGGCTCGCAGGTTCACCGGCCGCCGCCCGGTCGGCACAGGCGACAGGCGGCGCGACCGGGGGCGCGACACCGACGATCACCGACGGCGCTTCCCGCTGGGGCCCGTCCGGCCGAAGGGTGAGCGCCGCTCGCCCCGTACGGCGGGTCCGTTGCCCGCACTGCCGCACTCCGTAGGCGCCACTCGCTACCCGCCCGACCCGGGAGGATCTTCGTGAACGACCGTCGAGGTGTCACCCGCAGACGTCTTCTCACCGGTACGGCCGCACTCGGCGGCGCCCTGCTGGTCCTGTCCGACCCGGGTGTCACGGCGGCCGTGCCCGTGGGCGCCGGCAAAGGTTTCGACACGGCGCCCGCCGAGGCGGCCCTGCGGCGGCTGCTGCCCAGGCACCACCGTCAGGTCGCGCTCCGCGCCATGACCGGCGCCGGCGACCGGTTCCGGGTGACCGGCACAAGCGGGCGGATCGTCGTCGAGGGCACCAGCCCCGCCGTCCTCCTCACCGGCGTGCACCGCTACCTCCGCGACGTCGCCCATGCCTCCGCCTCCTGGAACGGCGAGCAGCTGAACCTGCCGCGCCGGCTGCCCGCCCCCACCGCGGAGATCACCGCCTCGGCGAACGTGGCGCACCGGTTCGTCTTCAACGACACCAACGAGGGCTACACCGGCCCTTACCGCAGTTGGGAATCCTGGCAGCGGGAGCTCGACGTGCTCGCGCTGCACGGCTTCAACTCGGTCCTCGTCACGGTCGGCGCGGACGCCGCTTATTACGACACCTTCCGTACCTTCGGCTACTCCGAGGCCGAACTGCTGTCCTGGATCCCCGCCCCGGCCCATCAACCCTGGTGGCTGCTGCAGAACATGTCCGAGTTCGGCGGCCCGGTCAGCAGAGGGCTCCTCGAACGCCGCGCCGACCTCGGCCGAAGGATCGCCGACCGGGTGCGCGAACTCGGCATGACTCCGGTGCTGCCCGGCTGGTTCGGGACCGTCCCCGACGGGTTCCCCGGGAAACACCCCGGCGCGGTGGTCGTCCCCCAGGGAACCTGGGGTGCCTTCGAACGGCCGGACTGGCTCGACCCGCGCACCGACGCCTTCACCGAGGTGGGCGCCGAGTTCTACGCCCGGCTCGAAGGGCGGCTCGGCCAGAGCTCCCTGTACAAGATGGACCTCCTCCACGAAGGCGGACAGGCCGGCGACGTCCCCGTCGGCGAGGCCGCACGCGCCGTCGAGACCGCCTTGCAGACCGCGCATCCCGGCGCGGTCTGGGTCATCCTCGGCTGGCAGACCAACCCGCGCCGCGACATCCTCGACGCCGTCGACACGTCCCGCATGCTGATCGTCGACGGCCTGTCCGACCGGTACGCGACGGTCATCGACCGCGAGAGCGACTGGGCGGGCACCCCGTACGCGTACGGCAGCATCTGGAACTTCGGCGGGCACACCGCCCTCGGCGCGAACACCCCCGACTGGGTGGAGACCTACCCGGCGTGGCGCGACAAGGAGGGCAGCAAGCTCGCCGGGATCGCCGCGATGCCCGAGGGCGCCGACAACAACCCGGCCGCGCTCGCCCTGCTCACCGACCTCGCCTGGTCGCCCGGCACCCTCGACCTCGACGACTGGTTCGGACGGTGGGCCACGTCCCGGTACGGCGGCGCCGACCCGCACGCCGCCGCGGCCTGGCAGGTGCTGCGCGACACCGCGTACGGGATGCGCCGCGCCGACTCCTGGAGCGAGGCCCCCGACGGACTGTTCGCGGCGCGGCCCGGCCTCACCGCCGGCAGCGCCGCCTCCTGGAGCCCGGCCGCCGAACGCTACGACACCACCGCCTTCGACCGCGCCCTCACCGAACTCCTGAACATCGCACCGCACTTGAGGGAAAGCTCCGCCTATCGCCACGATCTGCTCGACGTGGCCCGGCAGGTCCTGTCGAACCGCAGCCGGATCCTGCTGCCGCAGATCAAGGCGGCGTACGACGTCGGCGACGCAAGACTGTTCCGGCAGCTGACGAAGACCTGGCTCGACTGGATGAACCTGCTGGACGAGGCGCTTGCCACCTCCCCGCAGCACCTGCTCGGACGCTGGCTCGCCGATGCGCGCTCCTGGGGTGCCGACGGGGCGGAGAAGGACCGGCTCGAGTACGACGCCCGGTCCATCCTCACCACCTGGGGCGGCCGGGCCAGCAGCGACGAGGGCCTGCACGACTACGCCAACCGCGAGTGGTCCGGCCTCGTCGCAGGGCTCTACCGCACCCGCTGGCAGACGTACTTCACGGAGCTGGCCGCCGCGCTCGCCGAGAACCGGCGGCCCGCGGACATCGACTGGTTCGCCCTGGACGACGCGTGGGCACGCGGCCACGACCCGTATCCGGTGCGGACGTCGGGCTCGATCCAGTCCCTCGCACGCCGCGTCAGGGACACCCTCGCCCACGGCGCCCACCAAGCCGCGCTGGCGGTGTCCGCCCGGCAGGGCGCGGTCGCCGAGGGACTCCCGGCCACCGTCGAGGTCACCTTCACCCATCGCAACGGCTTCACCGCGGCGCAGGACGTCACCCTCTCCCTCGACCTCCCGGACGGCCTCACCGCCGAGCCGGACGGCCCGGTGACCACCACGTCCGTGGCTTCCGGCGCCTCGTTCACGGGACGCTTCACGGTCTCCCTCACCGGCGCGGCGCGCGACCCGGTCGTCCGGGTACGCGCCGACGCGGCCTACCGGACGGGCCGTTCCGCGGGCACGGCGGTCGGAGCGGTACGCCTCATGGCGGGCACCGGGGTCCAGGAGCCGTACCGAACGGTGTCCTTCAACGACGCGGTCTTCGGACAGTCGGGCGAGGCCTTCGCGATCGAGGGGGCCGGAGCCGATCTGTGGGGTGCCACCGATGAGTTCGGCGCGGTGTACCGCGCCGGCGCCTTCGCCGACGGCACCTCGGCATCCGTGCGGATCACCTCCCAGGACCCCACTGGCGGCTGGGCCCGGACCGGACTCATCGTCCGCGACGATCTGACCGGGAGCGGCTCCGCGGGATACGTGAACCTCGCGGTCACACCGTCCAACGGGTGTGTGCTCACCTGGGACTCGGACGGCAACGGATCCCTCGACTCGATCGCGACGGCCGGCGGCTCCGTGACGGCCCCCGTCCATCTGCGGCTCACCCGCGAAGGGATCGCGTACAAGGGCGAGTTCAGCACGGACGGCAGCACGTGGACCGCGGTCGGCACCGCGACACCCGGCAACGCCGCCGCCACCCAGGATGTGGGCGCCTTCATGACCGCCGCCAACGGCTGGACCGACAAGCGGGGCATCGTGACCTTCGACCGGCTGCGGATCTGAACGGGCCGGATCGCCCGTACCGCACATCAGGCCCACGGCGGAAGCCGCAGGCTGCCCCATCCAGCCCGGCGGACGCCCAGAGCGTCCAGAAGCCCGAACGGCCACGCGCCAGGCGGCATCGCCCGGAAGGCCGACGGTTCCCACCGAGGACAGCCGAAGCGTCGGCCGGGCGGGGCGTCGGGCTTCCGGGCGATGCCGTGGCCGGTCCTCGCTGTCAGGCGGTGGCGGGTTCGGCTTCGGCCGCTGCCGACGCTGCGACGCCGCCGCCCACGCTGTCGTTCCGGCCGCCGCCGCGTACGAGAAGGACGCTGAGTGCGGCGAGAATTCCGACCACTGTCAGGCCGACCAGGCCCCCCTTGGTGGAACCCGTCGTGGTCTCCAGGATGCCGAAGGCGGTCGGGGCGACGAAACCGCCCAGGTTGCCGATGGAGTTGATCAGCGCGATGCCCGGGGCGGCGGCGCGGGCGTCCAGGTAGTTCTGCGGAATGGTCCAGAAGATGGGGGAAGCCGGCTTGAAGCCGACCGCGGCGATGCAGAGGGCGCCGAGACCGAGCCACGGCGAGACGTACACGGCGAGAAGCGTGCCGAGGCTGCCGATCAGCAGCAGCGTGATCAGCAGGGGGCGGCGCTTGCCCAGGCGGTCGGAGATCCGGCCGGAGACCCAGACGGCGACGATCGCGCAGAGCCAGGGGACGGAGGTGAGCAGACCGACCTGGAAGTCCGAGAGGTCGCCGATGTCGTCGACGATCGAGGGGAGCCAGAACGTCACCGCGTACAGGGCGACGTTGATCGCGAAGTAGATCCAGAGGAAGAGCAGCATCTGCGGGTCGGCGAGCAGCTTCCAGCGGGAGACCTTCGCGGTGCCGCGCTCGTTCTCGCGGGCGGCCTGCTCGGCGTCGATCGTGGCGACGAGCCCCCGCTTCTCCTCGTCGGTGAGCCAGTCGGCGCTCTCGATGCTGTTGTCCAGGAAGCGGAAGACGACGAAGCCGAGGACGACCGAGAAGATGCCCTCGATGAAGAACATCCACTGCCAGCCGGCGTGGCCGAGCAGGCCGTGCATCTCCATGAGCGCGCCGGAGATCGGGCCGACGATGACGGTCGCCGTACCGGAGCCCATCAGAAAGATGGAGGTGGCGCGGCCGCGGTGGGAGTCGGGGAGCCAGCGGGAGAAGTAGTAGATGACCGCGGGGAAGAAGCCCGCTTCCGCGACGCCGAGGAGGAAGCGCAGCACGTAGAACGTCTCGGCGCTGTTCACGAAGGCCATGGCGGTGGCCACGACCCCCCAGCTGATCATGATCCGGGTGAGCCAGATCCGTGCGCCGAATCGCTCCATCAGGATGTTGGAGGGCACCTCGAAGATCGCGTAGGCGATGAAGAAGATGCCCGCGCCGACGCCGAACGCGGCGGCCGACAGACCGGTGTCGGCGCTCAGTTCGTCCTTGGCGAAGCCGATGTTGACCCGGTCCATGTAGTTCACGACGAACATGATGAAGAACAGCGGTATGACACGCTTGAAGATCTTCTTGATGGCGGACTCGACGGCCGGGGGGTGCTGCACGGCGCCGTTGACGGCGCTCCGGGGTACTGCGGACACGAGCGGCTCCGATCGTGAAAGCGGGGGGGAGGGCAGGGGCGGGAGTCGCCGGGGCGGGGAACGGGCTCCCGGCAGAGAACTCCCGCAACCAGAGCCGGGGGCCGGGAGGGACGGACCCCCCGGCTCCCGTCAGGCAGCTGGTGTCACCATCGGGGCACGGCCGGGGTTTCCCAGGCCGGGTCGGCGACGCGCATCGCAGCCGCGTCGTCGCGGTCGCGCATCGTGCCGTCGTCGTCCAGCCAGCGCTGGTGCAGGGCGGCGAGCCTGTCACGGTCGAGGGTGACGCCGAGGCCCGGGGCGTCGGAGACGGTCACCTTGCCGTCCGTGAAGGTGACCCGTTCGTCCAGCACGTCCTCGGACTGCCAGGGGTAGTGCGAGTCACAGGCGTGGTGCAGATTCGGGACCGTGGACGCCACGTGTGTCATCGCGGCGAGCGAGATGCCCAGGTGGGTGTTGGAGTGCATCGACACTCCGACGCCGAAGGTGCGGCAGATGGCGGCGAGGTCGCGGGTGTTGCGCAGGCCGCCCCAGTAGTGGTGGTCGGACAGGACGACCTGGACGGCGTCGCGGGTGAACGCCTCCTTGACCTCGTCGAAGGTCGTCACACACATGTTGGTGGCGAGCGGCACGTCGGTGCGGGCGGAGACGGCGGCCATGGCGGGCGTGCCGAGAGTGGGGTCCTCCATGTACTCCAGGACGTCCTGCAGCGCCTCGATGACCTTGATGGAGGTCTCGACGGACCAGGCGCCGTTGGGGTCGAGTCGCAGCGGGTTTCCGGGGAACGCCTCGGCTAGGGCGCGTACCGCCGCAATCTCCTGCTCGGGCTCGAAGACCCCGCCCTTGAGCTTGAAGGAGCGGAATCCATAGCGCTCGGTGAACTTGCGCGCCTGCTCGACGATGCCGGCCGGGTCGACGGCCTCGCCCCAGTCGTCCGGCTCGGAGTCGACGCCCTTCGGGTGCTCGCCCCACTTGTAGAAGAGGTAGGCGCTGTACTCGACAGCGTCGCGGACCTTGCCACCGAGCAGGGCATGGACCGGCAGGCCCTGTGCCTTGCCGAGCGCGTCCAGGCAGGCCACCTCGAAGCCGGAGACGATGGACAGCCGCAGCTTGTCGGCGGTCTGGACACCTCGCAGGCCGCCCACGTCCACCTGGTTCGCCACCCGCTCCTCGGCCACCGCGACCTCGTCCGCGACCGTGAACAGGCCGTTGAGGTCTGCGACGGACCGGCCGACCAGCTTCTCGGCGAACGGGCGGGCCAGCTCCAGGTACTTGGTGTCACCGTAGGTCTCGCCGAGACCGGTGATCCCGTCCGCGGTGGTGACCTCGATGATCAGGCGGGGGGTGTACGGCTGGTGCACGCCCTGGGTGTTGAGCAGCGGCGGGTCCGCGACGAGGATCGGGGTCAGCCGGACGTCGGTGATCGTCAGGTCGGTCATCGGGTGGCTCCAACGAGGTTCAGGCCGGTGGTGAGCAGCGCGTCGAGTTCTGCGAGGTCTGCGGGGGCCGGGTCGGTGAGCGGTGCACGAACCGGTCCCACCGGGCGGCCGCGCAGCCGGGCTGCCGCCTTGACCAGGGACACCGCATACCCGGGGCGTCGGTCGCGCAGTTCCACGAAGGGGACGTAGAAATCGGCGAGCAGCTTGTCGACGCCGCTGTCGTCGCCTGCCGACAGGGCCTGGAAGAAAGCGGTGGCGATCTCCGGGGCGAAGGCGTGGACGGCCGAGGAGTAGGCCGGGATGCCGACCGTCGCATAGGCGCGGGCCTGGAGCTCGGCTGTCGGGGCGCCGTTGAAGAAGAGGAAGCCGTCGGGGGCGGCGAGGGTGGTGCGCTGGAGCCGGTCGAGGTCGCTGTGGCCGTCCTTGAGGCCGATGACGCCGGGGATCCCGGCGATCCGGCGGACGGTCCCCGCGTCGTAGATCACCTGGTCGCGCTGGTACGCGACGAGTGGCAGCCGGGTGCCGTCGGCGATCCGACGGAGTTGCTCGACCAGGCCGTCCTGCGGGGCCTTGTTGAGGTAGTGCGGCAGGACGAGGAGCGCGTCGGCTCCGGCCTCTTCGGCGATGCGGGCGAAGCGCAGCGCCTGGGCGTAGCCGTAGCCGGTGCCGGCGACGACCGGAACACGGCCCGCCGTCACCTCCACCGCGGCCGCGACGACCCGGCCGTACTCGTCCTCGTCGAGGGCGCTGAACTCCCCTGTGCCGCAGGCCGGGAAGACTGCCCCGGGGTTCGTGTCGAGTTGTCCGGCCAGATAGCTGCGGAAGCCGTCGAGGTCGAGCGAGCCGTCGGCGTGGAAGCTGGTGAGCGGGAACGACAGCACGCCGCGGGCCATGCCGTCGCGCAGCCGCGCCGCAGTGTCGGCGAGGGTGGTCCGTGTCACGATGCTGTCTCCGTATGTAGATGACGTTCGCACATGAGGATGGACAGTAGGCCGGGGAAACCGCTCCGTCAATGGGTCCGGGCCGGCGGTTCCCCTGAAGCGGACGTGCGGACCCGCAGGTGGGGGCGGTACGTACGATCGACCCATGTCCGAATCCGTTGTGCCCGTCCCGCCGCATGAGTCCGGCGTGCGCGAGGTGAAATCGGCCGCTCGCACGGTCGAACTGCTCGAACTCCTCGCCGCCCGCGGCGACCGGCCCGCCCGGTTGCAGGAACTCGCCGCCGAGTTGGGCGTGCCGCGCAGCTCCATGTACGCGCTGCTGCAGACGCTGATCGCACGCGGCTGGGTGCGCACCGATGCCACCGGCTCGCTGTACGGGATCGGTCTGCGCACGCTGCTCACCGGCACCACCTATCTGGACACCGACCCGGTGGTCCGCGTGGTGCGCCCGTATCTGGACGATGCCTCGGAGCAGCTCGGCGAGACCATCCATCTGGGCCGCCTCGACGGCACGGACGTCGCCTACCTCGCGACCCGCGAGTCGCACGAGTATCTGCGCACCATCAGCCGAGTGGGGCGCTGGCTGCCCGCCCACGCGGGCGCACTCGGCAAGGCGCTGCTGGCCGAGCACCCGGACACAGAACTGCCGGACGCACCGTACGAGGCACTGACCCCATGCACCCACACCACGCTGGCCGCGCTGACCGCCGACCTTGCGCAGGTGCGGGCTCGCGGCTACTCGATCGACCGTGAGGAGGGCGTCACCGGGATCGTCGGATTCGGCTTCGCACTGCGCGTGAACCGCGAGGCGCCGGCAGGGGATGCGATCAGCTGCTCGGTGCCGGTGGCGCGGCTCACCGAGGAGCGCGAGCAGCGGATCGTGACCGTGATGCAGAAGGTGCGCGAGGAGATCGAGGCAGGACTGGCGCAGGGCGGGGGTGCGGGCGGGGTCGACTGGCGCTGAGCGGCCCGGCTCCCGCGTCCTCACCCACGGGTGGGAACCTCACCGCATCGGGTGATCCGTCCCGGCGTGTGCCGCAGCCCAGGAGCCATGACGAAGTCGCCGGGCCCGCCCGGACGAGCGACGGGACGCCGGAAGACAGCCGCCTGCCGGCAGCGCACTTCCGTCGCCTTCGCGTCGCACGAACTACGCAGTCCGATCATCCCCCTGCGCACCCGGCTGGAGGTGGGGGCGGCGCACGGTGTCGGGAGTACGCCGCCCTGGCGTGGGACGAACTGCAGGCCGCGGCCCGCAAGCTGCTGCCGCCTACTTCGGGTCGCGGTTGAACACCGACTTGGACCAGACGTAGCCGAGCACGGCCAGCCCCAGGCACCAGACCACGGCCAGCCACCCGTTGTGGCCGATCTCGGTGCCGAGGAGGAGCCCGCGCAGGGTCTCGATGGCCGGGGTGAACGGCTGGTACTCGGCGATCGGCTGGAACCAGCCCGGCATCGCGTCGACCGGGACGAAGGTGCTGGAGATGAGCGGCAGGAAGATCAGCGGCATTGCGTTGTTGCTGGCAGCCTCGGCGTTCGGGCTGACCAGGCCCATGCCGACCGCGATCCAGGTGAGCGCCGTGGCGAAGAGCACGAGCAGACCGAACGCCGCGAGCCACTCCAGGAGGGTGGCATCGGTGGAGCGGAAGCCGATGGCCACGGCGACGGCGCCGACGATGACGACGCTGATGATCGACTGCAGGACACTGCCGACGACGTGTCCGATGATCACGGAGCCACGGTGGATCGCCATGGTGCGGAAGCGGGCGATGATGCCCTCGGTCATGTCGTTGGAGACGGAGACCGCGGTGCCGATCGTGGTGCTGCCGATGGTCATGAGCACGAGGCCCGGGACGAGATACGCGATGTACTCGGAGCGGTCGGCGCCGCCGCCGCCGATGCCCGCGCTCATGATGTCGCCGAAGATGTAGACGAAGAGCAGCAGCAGCATGACCGGGGTGAGCAGCAGATTCAGCGTCAGGGACGGGTAGCGCCGCGCGTGCAGCAGATTCCGCCGCAACATCGTGGACGAGTCGCGCACGGCGAGGGAGAGGGAGCTCATCGGACATCCTCCTTGGTCTTGCTGGGCGTGTCGGAGCCGGTCAGGGCGAAGAACACATCGTCGAGGTCGGGGGTGTGCACGGTCAGCTCGTCCGCCTCGACGCCGGCCGAGTCCAGCCAGTCGAGGATCGAGCGCAGCTCGCGCTGGCTGCCGTCGCTGGGGATCTGCAACGACAGTGCTTCGTCGTCCCGGGAGGCCTCGCCCAACTCGGAGGCGGCCGACTGGTACGCCGCCGGATCGGTGAAGCGGAGCCGGATGTGTCCGCCGGGGATGAGCCGCTTGAGTTCCTCGGCGCTGCCCTCGGCGGCGATCTTGCCGTCGTTCAGCAGTGCGATGCGGTCGGCGAGTTCGTCGGCCTCGTCGAGGTACTGGGTGGTGAGGAAGACAGTGACACCGCCCGTGACGAGTTCGCGGATGATGCCCCACATGTTGTGGCGGGCGCGTGGGTCGAGTCCGGTGGTGGGCTCGTCGAGGAAGATGATCCGGGGGTTGCCGACCAGGGTCATGGCGATGTCGAGGCGGCGCTTCATGCCGCCGGAGTAGGTGGAGGCGGGCTTCTTCGCGGCCTCCACGAGGTCGAAGCGCTCCAGGAGTTCGGCGGCGACCTGCCGGCCCTCGCGCTTGGACAGGTGGTGCAGGTCCGCCATGAGGAGCATGTTCTCCTCGCCGGTGATCAGCCCGTCGACGGCGGAGAACTGGCCGGTGACACCGATCGCGGCCCGCACGGCCTGCGGGTCGGCGCCCAGGTCGTGGCCCGCGACCTGGGCCTGACCGCCGTCGGCGGAGATGAGCGTGGACAGGATCTTCACGGCGGTGGTCTTGCCGGCGCCGTTCGGGCCGAGCAGCGCGAACACGGTCCCGGCCGGGACGGCCAGGTCGATGCCGTCGAGCACGGTCTTGTCGCCGTACGACTTACGCAGCCCGACGGCGGAGACAGCGGCCGACGACTGCCGGCCGTCGCTCTGCCTGGGCGTGGGCATGACAGATGAAGACATGAGGCCTTCCCCTTCGAAGGAGTGGTGAGCGGTGAAGTGGCCTTGGCTGTAAGGCGGTCGGGCGGGTCAGGCCCGTGCGCGGCGGATGTCGATGTTGCCGTAGCGGGTGCGGGCCTTGACCTCGACGGTGTCCTCGGACTTGTTCGGACTGTCGGACGCAGTGAGCGCGTTGCGCACCTGCCCGTTGCCCGAGCTGGCGTCGAGCCAGGCGGCCGTGCCCTCACGGATGCCGACATCGATGGCGCCGTAGGAGGTCTCCAACTGGACGGTGCCACGGGCCACATCGCCCACGCGCAGGGTGCCGTGCGCGGTGGTCGCGGTGACCGAGCTCTCGGCGCGCTGGATGTCGATGTCGCCGTTGGCTCCGCTCACCCGCAGCTCGCCGATCGCGGCGCCGACGGTCGTGGTGCCGTGCGAGTTCTTCAGGACGGCCGGGCCGTCCACGACACCGACGCGCAGGCTGCCGGAACTGGTGGTGATTTCGGCCAGGCCCTCGACCTGGTCCACGGTGATCGATCCGTGTGACGCGGTCAGCTGCAGCGGGCCCGTCGCATCCAGGCGGACGTCACCCGACGACGTCTTCACGCGGACCTCGCCGAGCCGGCCCTCGCCGAGCACCTGGGTCCACGAGCCGGTCGTGTCGACGCGTGAGCCGGTGGGCAGTTCGACCGTCACGTCGACGCTGCCGGTGGGCCCGACGAGGTAGCGCCCCTTGGGTGTCCTGATGGTCAGCACGCCGCTCGCGTACGTGACCTCGGTCTGCTCGGCGACCCGCACGTCCTTGTCCTTCTTCGGGTCGCGGGGCCGCACTTCGACGACCGTGTCGAGGCGGTCGCTGGCGAAGAACTGGATGGAACCGGCGGCCACGTGAGCGGTGACCGAGATCGGCTGGGGAGTGTCGAAAGAAGGCATGGCTGTCCCGTCCTCTTGGGTCTTCGCGGCGTCCCTGCTGGTGGGACGTGGTGTGAGTGAAGTGGGGCGGGCGGGGCGCGGCTAGCGCACCCAGCCCGTGAAGCTCTGTCCGACGGTGCGGGTGGTGCGGGTCTTCTCCGACGTACGCGGCTGGGTGCCGCCGTCGACCGCGGCCGATACCGCTCGTACCAGCCACGCGTTGACCGACAGGCCCTCGCGGCTCGCGGCCTCCTCGGCGCGCGCCTTGAGGTGGGCGGGCAGGCGGAGATTGACGCGGGCGGTGCCGCCGTCGTCGCCGTCGGCGGGCGCGGGGGCCGGGGCCCTGAGCGGCTCGGCGGGCCCGCTCCTGTCCTCGTACGCCTCGTCGCCCGCCGGCCGCGTCACCACGAAGTCGGGGTCGAGCCCGCGCAGTCGTACGTCGACAGAGCCCGGGGCGAGTTCGCGGGTGATCTCGTCCATCGCGGCGGAGAGCACATTGAGCATCGTCAGTCGGGTCGCCGACTCCAGAGGAGCGGTGAGCCGCTCGGCCAGCTCGCGTGCTTCTTCGCCGCCGGCTTCGGCGGCCACCGCGAGTTCGCGGCGGAGGTTGTCGACATACGGCGTGAGGTCCATGACGCCATAGTGGCACCATTATGGCGTCACACGCAAGCCCGTCAGGGGATCGATTGCGGGTCAGGACCACCCCAGCGACGCCGACCTGCGAAAAAGCGCTGACATCAACCTGCATCGACGCGGCACCACACGGAATCCCGACACCACCGGACGCGACCATCGAGGACCTGACCACTTCCACTGGCATCAAGGGACCCACCGGAAGTGACGACTGGCTTCCGGCAGCCCATCACGGGCCCCCTTCAGTCGCGCGCCACAAGGGATCACCTTCACCCCTCGCCCGCAAATCCCCCGGCGATACATGCACCACAACCCTCGGCGCACACCCCGGCCGCGCCGAGTCACCGACCTGCACACTCGCGGCCCTCTTCGCACCATGACGCCATTAGTGGCACACATGCCGTCAGAAAGTGGCTCCCCATGGCGCCATATGTGTGCCACCATGACGCCATGGGGAGCGCAGCCTCGGCCCCGTAGCCGAGGAGTGCGCGTTTCACAGAGTGAGCCATCAAAGGGGTCGGACCATGGAGACAGCACAGAGCCAGCAGCAGACGGCACCCGGCGCCTTCACCGCCTTCGCCCGCTTCGTGCTCTGCGGCGGCGGGGTGGGAGTCGCCTCCAGCTTCGCCGTGGCTGCCCTCGCTTCCTGGCTTCCCTGGGTCGTCGCCAACGCTCTGATCACCGTGGTCTCCACGCTCCTCGCCACCGAGCTGCACGCCCGCTTCACCTTCGGCGCGGGCGGGCGCGCGACCTGGCGCCAGCATGTGCAGTCGGCCGGGTCCGCGGCGGCCGCGTACGCGGTGACCTGCGTGGCGATGCTTGTCCTGCAGCAGCTGGCGGCGGCGCCCGGCGTGCTGCTCGAGCAGGTCGTCTACCTGTCCGCCTCCGCACTCGCCGGTGTCGCGCGGTTCGCGGTGCTGCGTCTGGTCGTCTTCGCGCGGAACCGCTCGCAGGCCGCGGCGACCACCCGCCCCGTGCACGCGACCGTGGCCCCCGCCGCGGCCTCGGCCGACCCTGGAGTGCTCTGCTACGCCGCCTGACCGTTCCGCCGGACGGCGCACCGCACGGGCCGGAGGGCCGGAAAGCACCCCATAAGCCATGGGTTTGCAACTCCCCGAGGTGGCCGGCCGCCGAGAGCGGGCAGTCGCTGGACCTCGACGGCGACGGCGCCCGCGCCGCGGGAACCGTCGCCCATGCCTTCGACGCCAAGACCGGCGGCACCTGCTCGGTGCAGCTCCAGATGGCCGGGACAGCCGCGGAGGATCCGGTCGCACATGCCGTCCGTCGACCGCCCGTCCCGCTCGTACACGGTCTTCCAGTGCCCGAAACGCTCAGGCAGATCCCGCCACGGCACCCTGGTCCGCTCACGGAACAGGATCCCGTTGCCCCCGCAGGTGACTGACCCAACGCCCGACCCGCTGCCCTCACATGGGCAGAGGCGGCTTCAGCCGGGCCGCTCCGCAAGCGTCAGATCTCTTCGCCCCTCGACCATGCCAATGACGCGAACCGGATGACACGCATCATGCAGGCCGCCAGCTGTACATGTCAGCAACGCCGCGGGCACAGGAGATCGACGGGGAGACGCCGCGCCTGGCGGCTTCCACGGGCGGACGCCGACATCTTCGCGGCCCGGTCGCGTACGAGCTGACGCTGTCCGAGGCCATCCGGCGGCAGATCGGACCCCACTACCACATGCGTCTACGCAGACATCCGCGACGAGATGCCCACCGGGCGCCGCCGGGCGCGCAATGGGTGCCCCTCACATACGGGGTGCGCGGTCGGCTGTGTCAGCCGGCGCCTTCAACAGCCGGTCCAGTTCGTTCCCGGCCTCGTCGTACCCGGCGTCGGCGATGCGCTGCAGCTCGCGGAGGTCGCCGGTCGCGACCGCACGCCGAGTGAGCAGCAGCCCGGCACGCATGGATCCCTCGTCCAACAGCTCGCTCAACTCCTCGACGTCACCAGCCGCGTCGACCAGGTCGGCCAGCCGGTCCAAAGCGGCCTCGTTGCCCTCGTCGGCCAGCTCGCGCAGGGTCTCCCGATCACCATTCATGTTCGCCATGACGCCATGCTGCAACCCTGCCCCAGGGGCAGGGTCAAGTGCGACGATGACCGGGTGATCACCATCGGGCAGCTGGCCAGGTACGTCGGCGTATCGATCAAGACCATCCGCGTCTATCACGACAAGGGGCTGCTCCCCGAGCCCGAGCGCGACGCGTCCGGCTACCGACGCTACGGCGCAAACGACGTCATCGACCTGATCAAGATCCGCACCCTCGCCGAAGCCGGCGTTCCGCTGGCCCGCATCCGGGAGCTGAGAGCGGCGACCGCCGAGGACTACGAGCAGGCGCTGCAGGAGATCGACGACGAGCTCACCGCCCGCATCCGAAGCATCCGGGCCGTGCAGAAACGCCTGCACCGGCTCGCCACCGGGCAGCCGGCACCGCTGCCCACCGAGGTCGGAGCCCACCTGGAGCACCTGGCTGACTGGGGATTCTCCCGTCGCTGGGTGGAGCTCCAACGAGACCTGTGGATCCTCGTGTTCGCCACTCACCCGGACCGCGCGATCACCCTGTTCCACGACCAGGTCCAGAGCCTGTCCGACCCCGCTCTGCGGCAGCTCTTCCTCGACTACGACCACGCGCACGACCTCGTGCCCGACGACCCCCGCATCTCCGACCTCGCTCGCCGGATCGTCGAGGCGACCCGGCACCGCTACGGGTCCGACGAACCACCCGAGCTGGACGCCACCTCAGAGATCCCCGCCCTCATCCAGGGCACGGTCAACGCCTCGTCCCCGGCATGGCAACGCCTCGACACACTCATTCGCGCGCAACTGAAGACGTGACCTGACGTACGCGGTGAACGCGGTGCCGGCCGACCATGCCTGCTCGCCGCCTCCTCTCCTGCCGCCCCCTTCTCTGTCGCCCCCGGCGTCGCGCCTCCGCTACGGGGTGAAAGTTTGGGGCCGGTCCCGGCCGGTGCCACAGCCACTGGTTCCGGCCGGCGGCCGTAGCCTGCAAGGGCTTCGGGAATCGGCTCGATTCGCCACAGCACGAGAGCGGTCGCACCCGGCCTGCCGGGCGAGAGATACACCGTGGCGCCACGCGGATCCTGAACCACCCGCGCTTCGCTCTTGTCCTGGAATTCAGAGCATTATGAGCAGCCGTGTCTGCGGCTTGAGCTTTCTGTTCACCGAACGACTCTGCACGTACACCTCCAACTTGGGGTTGTTCCCTGCCTTCACGGAAACGGTCCCCCGGATACCCGTACCGAACAGAAGGCTGCGTGCCGCATCGCCCGTATAGGCGCGATCGGTGTCCTTCTCGACCACGATGACTTCCTTGTCGGGCTGAACTTGAACCCGGGTGCCCAGCTGGTAGTAACACGAACCGCGTTCGTACGTCACGCCCGGATGCGAATCGACGAAGGGTCGAATCTCGATCTCCTTGTCGACCTTCAGGAGTCGATACTTGTCGGCCGGAATCGGTTCGAGGTTCGCCCGCACCTCGTCAACCGATATGTCCTGGCCGACGGCGAACAGGTTCTTCGTGCCGCGTACCCCTTGCTCGCGGCCCCGGAGAAAGCTGGTGGCGGCAGCACGCACGGTGCCGATCGCCTCCTCGACACCCTGCTGGGAATCCGCATCCCAGATCGCGATGTTTCCGGCCGGGAAACCGTAATTCTGGGCGGTGCGCTTCGCCAGGGAGTTCGGGACGAGGATCGCGGACGTCCAATGGCCCGGAAGCCCGCCCATCTTCGCCGCGATCCTGTTGAGCCAGGGGCCGAGGATGGCCATGTCGCCGTCGTGCCGCCTGTCGCCACCGGAGGCGTTCTCCTCGCCGTCCGTCACCACGATCTGGAGGAAACTGTGCTCGCCGTATTCCTCCCATATATGACCCAGGTCGTCCAGGGACTTCAGAGAAGCCTCGATAAGGGCCGTAGCGCCATTGTTGACCCTGTACAGACCCCGCATGGACGGCAGATGCTTCACATCCATGTCCCAGACCAGGTTCTCCACCTTGTGGTCGAAGGAGTAAAGGCTGATCCGGGTCTCATGGCCGAGGCTGTCCGACTCGGCCTTCAGGCCCGCTACGAATTCGTCCACGACGCGGATGAGCTGACCCTGGTGCTGACGCATGGAACCCGAACAGTCCACTACCAGCGCGACGTGATTCACCTTGTGCTGGATCTTGTTGGCGGACACGTTTCTGCTCCTTCTCCGAGGCTCCCCAAGTAACGCTCGAACTCTATGGGCAGGCACTGACAACGGCGTTTGACGCACGATCACCTGCCGCCGCCGGACGACGTGTTCGGCACCCAGGAGACGTACGCCCATGAGGTCGGATCAGCGTGGTGCGGCCCGTCAACACCTACGGCCCACGGCAGAGGCGGTCACGCCGCACGGATAGCCGGAGATCCGCAAGGCCTAAGGGCTGACCGGGGCGCCGGACGAAGGCCGTGGTGGCAGCGAGCGCCTCACCGCCGCCGCCAGGCGCGCATCGCCGGCGCTCGCGGATACCGGCGACGAGGTCGACGGCGACGATGCCGCACAGCTCCCAGGAAGGCCGCCAGGGCGAGGAGGCACGATCCGTACGGTCCTCCCCCGACTGGCCACGGGCGACTTCCCCGAGACGGTCCCCGCTCTGGGTCCGCCGGACGAGCACCGCACGCCGACGTCCTGACGCCGGCACCGGTGCGGACGGAGGGGCGGGCACCACCAAGGTGGCACCGACGACGAGAAGTGCGGATCGGCGCGCCCTGTCGGCAGCCTCCCGGATCTCCAACGCGCCCATCGGAGTCGGCTCCTCCGCGACCACGGTTCGCATGCTTTTGATTCACGTCATTTCGATGACGCGCCACGTGGCGCGGCGATCCTGGAGCCTGGTGGCAAGGGGGCCCGACCTGCGGCTTTCGAATTTTCGGTGGTCCGCTTGACGTGTTTTTGCGGTGGACAACAGGTGAAGGCGGACGGAGTCACCTGACCAGCTCTTTCGCCAGGGGCGCTGAGTGGCGCGGCGGTGACGCCACCGGATCGCTCGGAGTCGTGACGCACGAATGACGCCGGCGGTACCCAAGGGCAAAACAGACGCGAGGTCGATGTGCGATACGGGCGCTACGTGTGATCTCTTGACGCACGCCCCAACCCAGGATGAGCGCCCCTCAGGGGTGCCGCGGCAGGGGCGCGGAAGCAAAGACATCGCCGTATGGCATTCGAAATGCCATACTCGTCCCATGGCTGACGAAGACACCGAATTCCCCCCCGGCGACGGCCCCAGCAACGGCATCTCCGTCTCCCTCAGCGCCGGCACCCTGCAGGCGATCCGCGAGCGGGTCGGCAAGCGGGGCGTCTCCGCGTACTTGGAGAAGGCCGCGCAGCGGCAGATCGAGCGCGACAATCTGGACGAGCTGATCGCCGACTTCGACAAGGCCAACGGACCGACCGATCCGCAGGCCGTAAGCGCCAAGCGCGCCAAACTCACCTGCACCACCACCTCCGGCGCCGAGGCGGCCGCGTGAGCGGCGCCCTCATCCTGGACAGCGAGGGCCTGGCCAAGGCAGTGCAGCGTGACCGCGAAGTCCACGAGTGGCTTACCGCCGCCCGCGACGCCGACCTTCCGGTCATCACCTCGGCTGCAGTGCTGGTCGAGGTGATCCACCCCCGGATCGACGACGCCGCACTGAGATGGACCCTGTCCCGGCTGCGCGTAGAGCCGGTCACCCAGCCCATCGCCCAGTCCGCCGCCACCCTGCTACGCACGGCAGGACTGCACGGCCACAAGTACGCCATCGACGCCATGCTCTGCGCCACCGCCGTCGCCCATCCCGGCCGTGTCACGATCCTGACCTCCGACGTCGAGGACATCACCATGCTCACAGCCGAGCATCCCCGCGTGAGCGCCGAGAAGGTCTGATTCACGCAGTCGCACGCTCTGCACGACTGCTCACCCTCAAACGGGCCCGACACGGACTGCGACCACGAGAAGGGGCACGGTCAGGTCGACCTCGACAGGAGCATCGATTTTCGCCCGGCGCTCGCCGCGCGCCCAGTAGATCAGTGGCTCACAGGAACGCGACTCCGTCGCCTCAAAAACTCCTTAATGAATCCGACCTCGGCAAGAGGGCCGCGACGCCCCGCCCGCCGCTTCACGCTCCGGGCAGGAGGACGACCCCGTCCCCGTCCGCGTGCGGCACGTCCCCGGCCGTAAACCCGTCACGGCCTCCGCCGCCGCTGAGTTGCTCGCCTCTCCGACCCAGGAGTGGTTCTTCGAGGCCCGTCGAGTCCGAACGAGTGCCACCGGGACGAGGTGCTCGCCGCCGCCCGGGCGGTGCTCGGTCGGTTCGGTGCCGACGCCGACTTCCGCACCTCCTCCGACCTGGCCCGGACCTCCGCCTCGCCGGACTTCCTAGTGCTGTGACCGGAAAGGTCTGCCGGGAAGCTCGCGGCGTCCGGTGCGGTGCATCGCAAGGCGGAGCATCGCCCGCGTACGGGATGTACTCAGGTGATGCGACAACGCGGCGAGGTGCCGCACCGGGCGGCGGCGCGAGCCGGTGAACCTTTCCGGTCACAGCACCAGCCGGCGAACTCGCCGGCGGCCGGGCCTTCACCGGCCACCTGATGGACCTCGGGTTGATCGCCGTGAGCGCGGACGAGGCCGGGGTCTTCCGGTCGTTCAACGCAATTGAGACTACGCACAGGGACCAGGGCGGGCCGAACGCCAAGGTGCAGGATGTGAACGGCATCGACACGCGCACCCGGTACAACAGCAGCCGCAACCCGGAGAACGAAGCCGCGGGTGGTCTCGTTGACCCGCTGGCCCTGCGAGGCGGCGTACGAACGCATGTGACGGGGCAGCGGGCTCGACATGGCGAACCGTGTCCGGACGTAGCTGTCGGGGAGGCCGTCGGCCGTATCAGCGAAAGCAGTGGGGGTTCCGCCTACGGCAGAAAGCCCGGCTGAGCCGTGGCACCGCGAGGAACGTCAACTGCCCTCGTACGACCACCAGATGCCGGCCGCCCTGATCGGTCACCGTGATCCCCTGGCCCAATGACACGAACCGTCTCCATCAGATCAGCGCGCGTCCGAGGCCGGGCCGTACCGGGCGTGGCTGACGGTCCGGAGCGGCCGGCTTCCCGGGTCTTTCGAGCACGGCCTGGAGCATGCGCTTCGGCGCGTGCCCATGCGCCTCCGCATCCCAGGCAGGTCCCCTATACCCGGCCCCCGCCGCCGACGGGGGTGGATCACTTGATTGTTCACGCACCGCTTCCTCAATCATCACTCGCTTCTCGGCACGGCGTGGCCAACGGCGCGTCAACTGTGCGACGACCTTGACATTTCGCACAGAAGGAAGTCACCAAGTGCCGCTCCCCCATGACCTCGCCCTCCCGCGGCCGCGTTCCGCCGCACGGCGCGGCGCTGTTGTCCTGGCCCTGGCCACCGCTCTCAGCATCGGCGCCGGGATGATGACGACCGCCCAGGCGCTCGCCCCCGAGCACCTGATGCCGGTGTCCGCCGGAACGCCGAAGCCCGGCGCCCCCGTTCAGAGCCTGATCCCCAGCACCCCCGGGCAGTCCATCATCACCCGTGAGACCCGCACGCCGATCGCACCGGGGCTCAACCTGACCCGCTTCGACCGCTTCGAGGCGGACGGCTGGGTGCGCGGGCAGGTGCTCGTCGCGAACCTCGCCGAGAAGCGGCTGAAGGTGGACTACATCTCCTCCGGGACGGTCACCGGCAAGTCCCGCGTGACCGAGCAGGCCAAGCACACGGGGGCGATCGCCGCGATCAACGGCGACTACTTCGACATGAACGACACCGAGGCCCCGATCGGCGCGGCGGTGTCACGCGAGGACGGCCTCGTCAACTCGCCCACCGAGGGGCGCAATCAGACCGTCGCCGTCGGCGCGGACGGACTCGGCAGGCTCGCCCAGGTGTTCCTGCAGGGCGAGGTCACGATCGGCGGCGGTCAGCCCCTGACGCTCTCCGGTGTCAACTCTCCCACTCTGGCCTCCGGCGGCATCGGCCTGTTCACCGACCAGTGGGGCGCATCGCCGCGCACCAAGCCGGTCAGCGGCGCCGACCGGATCACCGAGGTGTGGCTGCGGGACGGCAAGGTCACCGAGGTGCACACCTCCGTCAGCAGCAAGCAGGTACCGGCGGGCACCAGCGTGCTGCTCGGTCGCGAGGCCGGTGCCGACGCGCTGGCCGGTCTCGTACCGGGTGACACTGTCGACGTCGCCTACCGTCCGCGCGCCGACTTCGGCGACGTGGCGGTCGCGGTCGGCGGCGGCCAGGTCCTGGTCGAGGACGGCGTGGTGAAGCACTACACCGACGGCGACACCGTCACCGCCACCTCGCGGACCAGCGTGGGCTTTTCCGCCGACGGCCGCACGATGTACCTGGTCGCGATCGACGGCAAGCAGACCGACAGCCGCGGCATGGACCTCAATGAACTCGGCGCCTTCATGAAGGGCCTCGGCGCCGTGAACGCCCTCAACATGGACGGCGGCGGCTCGACCACCATGGCCGCCCGGCTGCCCGGCGAGAGCCCGACCGGCCTCATCAGCAGCCCCTCGGACGGCTCGGAGCGGGAGGTCGCCAACGGGCTCGGCCTCTTCGCCGCCCCCGGGTCCGGCACCCTGCACGGATTCCGCGTCCTGCCCGCGCTGACCGCCGACGGCTCCGACAAGGTCTTCCCCGGACTTCGCCGCACCGTGCGCGCCCGTGCCCACGACGAGACGTACGCGCCGGTGCCCTCTGGGCGTGTGCACTGGCGCGAGGAACGCCGGGGTGGCGGCAGCGTCTCGGTCGACGCGGGCAACGACGGCACGGCCGTGGTCACCGGCCGGCGCTCCGGCATCACCCGGGTGGTGGCCTCGGGCGGTCACCGGGCCGAGGGCACGACCGAGCTGACCGTGCTCGCACCTGCCGTGCGGATCGCGCCGAGCAGCGGGCTGGTGGCACTCGACGCCGCCGGGGACACCGCCCGCCTCACCGTCACCGGCTACGACGCCCTCGGTGACTCCGCCCCCATCGAGGCGTCCGACGTCAAGGTCACCGGTGGCGACGGCGTGGTCGCCCTGGACAGCGCGACGGACGGGACGTTCACCGTACGCGGCCTGACCGACGGCGCCTCCACGACGCTGCACCTCACCGTCGGGAAGATGACCACCGACGTGGCCGTCACCGTCGGACTCTCCGAGAAGACCTTCGCGGACCTGTCGGACGCGGCCTCCTGGACCTCGGCGAACGACCGCGCCCCCGGCGGATCGGTCACCCCGGCCGAAGGTCACGACGGCGCGCCCGGCGTGAAGCTGACGTACGACTTCACCCGGTCCACGGCCACCCGCGGCCAGTACGCCGTGCCGCCGCAGCAGATCCAGCTGCCCGGCCAGCCGCAGGCCGTCACCATGTGGATCAACGGCGACGGCAACGGCGCGTGGCCGCGGCTGCAGTACCGCACCGCCGCTGGTGTCACCGCCAACCTCGACGGCCCGTTCATCAACTGGACCGGCTGGCGGAAGGTCGACTTCCCGGTGCCCGTCGGCACCCCCTACCCACTGACCTTCCAGCGGGTGCGGCTGCTGGAGACCAGTGCCGCCCGCTCCTACACCGGCCAGGTCACCGTCAGCGACCTGAAGGTCAAGGTCGCCCCCGACGTGGAACTGCCCGTCCAGCCGAAGATCGCCGACCCGGTGGTCGTCACCAACGGCACCGTCGACGACCGTCCCCTGCGTGTGGCCGTCATGTCCGACGCCCAGTTCGTCGCGCGTGACCCGGAGAGCCCGCTGGTGCAGGCCGCCCGCCGGACGCTGGCCGAGATCGCGGACGCCGAACCCGATCTGCTGGTCATCAACGGCGACCTCGTCGACGAGGGTTCGCAGGCCGACTTCGCGCTGGCCCGCAAACTCCTCGACGAGTTCGACGCCCGCACCGGCGGGAAGATCCCCTGGCACTACGTTCCCGGCAACCACGAGGTGATGGGCCCCGGCACGACGGTCAACTTCAAGGCCGAGTTCGGGGACACCACGTCCGTCTTCGACGCCGAGGGCACCCGCTTCATCACCCTGGACTCCTCCAGCGGCACCCTGCGCGGCGGCGGCTTCGCCCAGCTCCAGATGCTGCACGACCAGCTCGCTGCGGCGGAAACGGATCGTTCCGTCAGCGGTGTCGTGGTGTTCGAGCACCACCCCACCGAGGACCCGCTGCCGGACAAGGCCAGCCAGCTGGGCGACCGCAAGGAGGCCGCACTCGTCGAGCAGTGGCTCGCCGACTTCCGGGCCAAGGGTCACAAATCCGCCGCGTTCGTCTCCGGCCACGTCGGCTCCTTCTCCGCCACGTCGATGGACGGCGTCCCGTACCTGGTCAACGGGAACTCCGGCAAGAATCCGGCCAGCACGCCCGACAACGGCGGCTTCACCGGCTGGACGATGCTGGGCATCGACCCGCGGAACGGGCGCATCGACGACCCGTTCGACGTCCCCACGCGCGAGTCCGAGACCTGGCTGCGTGGTGAGGTGCACGTGCGCACCGACGCGGTGGACCTCAGCGCGCCGGAAACCCTCAAGGTCAGCGACCGGTCCCACGCGTCGGCGACGGTCACCCAGGACGGCGATCGCACCGTCCCGGTGGCCTGGCCGGTCAGCGCCACGTGGTCCGGCACCCGGGTGGAGGTGACCGGGACCGGGTACGACCACCGCAGCGGCGCTGCTGTCGTCTCCTACGACCCGGCCTCCGGAACGCTCAACGCACTACGGTCGGGCACCGCGGTCCTGCGCGTGACCGTCAACGGCATGACGACGGAGCGGACCATCACGGTCGGGCGCTGACCCCTTACCTGACCCCGGGTGCGCCGCCTCCGGCGAGGCACCCGGGGTCAGGGACCTGACGATCGGTCTTGGCATGGTGCGCGACCTGCAGCTTCAACAACATGACACCCCGTCAGGAAGAGCGTCACAAGCGTCATTTCAGCGTCGAGACATCGGCCGTGACGCCCACACCACACATTACGCGCACACAAAACCGCAGGTCAGGCGCCCTTCTCAGCCGGCTCCAGAATCGCGACGCACTCCACATGATGCGTCATCGAAAAGACGTCACAGACAGCGAGACGAGAGAAACCGCAGGTCAGACCGAGTTTCGTAACTAGGTGGGCACCCCTCAGGAGCCCGGAGCGTCAAATGAGCGTCACAGTCGGGCCGTACCCCCTCGTGTAGCTACAAGGATCGCCGCTGCCGGGAGTTGATGTGCCGCGCACACGTCGTGCGACTGCATTTCTCCCTGGAAGAGGAGGACTCGGGGCACTGCTCCATACGTGCGCACGCCCTTCGTACGCGGACAGATCTGGCCACGCAATGCCCGAAACGCAATATATTGACCCGAATGTTCCTTGCAGACTCGCTGGAGGAGGTCCCGTGGATGTTGGGCTGATCAACGGCCTTCCCAGCCATCCGCTCTTCGTTCATGGCGCAGTCGTGTTGGTCCCGCTGACGGCGTTGGTGCTGGTCGTCTGTGTGCTGTGGCCTTCGGCAGCGCGCCGGCTCAGCTGGGTGCTTCCGGTCCTGGGGCTGATCACTCTTGCTTTGGTGGTGCTGGCCACCGAGTCTGGTGAGTGGCTGGAGGAGCGGGTGCAGGAGAGTGCGCTGTTGGAAGAGCACGCTGAGATGGGTTCCGGTCTCACTCCGTGGGCGATCGCCCTGGTCGTGCTGACGGTCGCCGTCTGGCTGCTTGGCCGGGCGGGCCTTCGCCGGCAGCGTGGGCGCAGTGGTGCGGCCGACAGCCCCGCCGAGGGCGGGGTGTCCGCCGTGGCTCGACTGGCCTCTTCCGTTGCGGTGCGCGTTGCGGTGCTGGTGATCGCCCTGGTCGTGGCCGTCGGTGCGGTCATTGACGTGTACCGGATCGGTGATTCGGGTGCGAAGGCGGTCTGGCATGGCCGTTTCTCAACAAGCGAGTCCGACGACAGGGGGTGACGCGGCAACAGCCGCGCCAGTGGCGGCCCAGGCGACCCATGGGACGGGTCGACCGGCCGGACGTGCTTGCCTTGTGTCCGGCCGGTCTCGCGGCTCAGCCCGGGGGGTCAGTGCAGTTGGTTGAGTGCCTGCTGGAAGGCGGCTGCGTGCTTGGCCTCGTCGGCGGCGGTGTCGCGGAAGTAGCGGGCGGCGGCGGTGTCGCCGACGACGGTGGCTTGCTTGGCGAACCCCGGGTACAGGTTGTTCGCTTCGTTGCGCTCCCCGGTGATGGCCTTGCGCAGGTTGTCCTTCGTCGGGCGGACCAGGCCGGCCAGGACCGCTTCGCTGGCGAAGTGTTCGTGCAGTTCCACCCCGGCTGTGCCCTCGAACAGGCGGGCCAGCGCGGGGTTGCCGGTCTGCCGCGCGCGGGCGGCGAAGAGCATGTACTTGGCGTGGGCGAGCGCCTCGCCGTGCATGGCGGTGTCCAGGTTGGCCTTCGTGCGGGCAGCCTTCACCTTCGGCAGGCCGGCGGGCACCGACACCGTGTCCGCCTTCGGCGGCGCCGGGACAGTGCCGCGGCCGGTGGTCACGACCGTCAGTGCCGTGCGGTAGGCGTCGCGATGGCGGCCCTCGTCCGTGGCGATCTCGGTGAACAGCTTGGCGGCCTCAAGGTCTCCGTCCTTGCGGGCCTGGTCGGCGAAGCGGCGATACATGACCTGGTGCTCGTAGGTCTCGCCGTTGATGGACTGGCGCAGGTTGGCCGCGTTCGTACCGACCACGCCGGCCAGGGTGGCCGCCTGCTTCAGGTGCTCGTTCAGCTCGGTCTGCGCCGTGGCGCGGAAGAGCTTGCCGACGGCCGGGTGGGCCTCGCGGTCTGCTTGAGCGCCGAAGAGGCTGTATGAGGCGTAGGCGAACGCCTCTCCTTTCATAGCGGTGGTGAGGTCGGAGAGCGTCTGCTGGCGCAGTGCCTGGGCGGCGGGCGCCGCCGTGTGCGGCTCGGCCGGTACGGCAAGGGCCGCGGCTGTGGCGGCCTGCGATGCCGCGGTCAGCGTGCACAGGCCGACCAGAAGCGTGCGTATCGAGTGGCGGAACATGATGTCCTCCTCTGGGGCCTCTTGAGGAAAGCGCCCCTGCCATACGACCCGTACGCCTGCACTCCCGCCCCTTCACGTCACCCTTTCGAGTGATTACGCAGCGTGCCGCTGAGTGCCCGGCACGCACCCGCACCGTCCAGGAATGGATGGCCCCACTGACCCCCATCCCTGGCTGCACGGCCGGACGGATGCCGAACCAGCCACTGCCGCTCATCCCGTGCGGTGGTCGCGCCAGTCGGGATCACCTCGATGGCAGCCCCATGGGCGGTCCCCTTTGCTTGCCTCCACGTCGCCGCCGCACCGGGCCGGCGGCTTGGTCCGTCCCGTCCGAGGCGGCGAGCCGCAGCCCCCTGGTGTCTTCGTCCGCTTGGCGTGCGGTGGGCGGCCCCGTCGCGCACGCTTCTGTGTCCGGGGTCAGTGCGCGAGGGAGAAGTAGTTCTCCTCTTCCTGGGTGAAGTGCAGGCGCAGCACGCTGTAGAGGCCGTAGAGGCAGGCGCGGAGGTCGTCGATCTGTTCTGGGCGTAGGCGGCCGTGGTTGGCGTCGGCGAGTTGCAGGTGGGTGGTGATGCGGCGGGCGAGGCGTTGGATCTCGGTGTGGGCGCGGCTCATGGTGGCGGTGGCTTCGGGGCCGCCGAGGGCGGGGGCGAGGGCGGGGTAGAGCTGGTGTTCCTCGGCGTACTCGTGGGGGAGGAGGCGGTCGGTGAGGAGTCGGTCGACATGGCGCACGGCGTCCAGGGCCTGCGGGCCGGTGGTTTCCGACAGCCGGTCGGCGGTTTCGCGGACGGCTTCGATGACGTCGCGCAGGTCGTCGTGTTCGGCGGCGAAGCGTTGGATGAGCTGCTCGGTGGCCGGTTCGATCGCCACCTGGGCGGTGCGGTCGACGCGCAGGGCGCGTAGGGCGTTGAGGATGACGGCGACGTCGATGCCCTCTTGGAGCAGGGCGCCGGCGGCGGGCGGCAGCAGGCCGTAGGCGGCGGCGGCCATGGCCGCGAGGGACATCAGCATGCCGCCGAGGGAGCTTTGGACGGCGATGCGTCGGGCGCGGACGGCAATGGTGGCGGCATCCGCGAGGCGGTCGACGCGGTCAGTGGTCAGGACGATGTCGGAGACTTCGGAGGAGGCGCTGGAGCCGCGGGCGCCCATAGCGACGCCGACGTCGGCGGCGGCCAGGGCCGGGGCGTCGTTGACGCCGTCGCCGACCATGACGGTGACCGCACGCTCGCGTTCGGCCTGCACGGCGGCGACCTTGTCGGCGGGGCTCTGCTGGGCGCGGACGTCGTCCAGTCCAAGGACGGCGGCGATCTCGCGGGCCGGCTCGGCTCGGTCTCCGGTGAGCATGAGCAGGCGCTGGATGCCGGCCTCACGCAGGCGCCGCAGGGTGCGCGGAGCGTCGTGACGCAGCGGGTCGCGCAGCAGGATCGCTCCGCTGAGCGTGCTGTCAGTGGTGAGCCAGGCGACGGCGGCGCCGTCCAGGGTCGCGCGGTTGTCTGCGGCGCGGGCCCAGGCAGGCAGGGACGTGCCGGCCTGCTTGCCGACGCTCACCACCCTGCTGCCGACGCGGCCGGTGGCGCCGCGCCCGGGCTCCTCCGCGATGTCGCGCACCGGCGCGAGCGCCAGGCCACGGGCATGGGCTTCGTCGGTGATCGCCCGGCCGAGGACGTGGGGAGAGTACTGGTCGACGGAGGCGGCCAGGGCGAGAACCTCGGCGGGGGTGTGGCCGGGCGCAGCGGCGACGTCGATCACGCGGGGGCGGCCGGTGGTGAGAGTGCCGGTCTTGTCGAGGATCAGGGTGCGGGCGCGGCCGAGGGTCTCCAGAGCGGCGCCGTCACGGATCACCACGCCCTGACGGGCGGCGCGGGACAGCCCGGAGACGATCGCGACGGGCGCGGCGAGCAAGAGTGGGCACGGGGTGGCGACCACCAAGACAGCCACCGCCCGCACGGCCGAGCCGCTGACCAGCCAGGCCAGCCCCGCCACGGCCAGCGACAGCGGCAGGAACCACGCGGCGTACCGGTCCGCCAGCCGGATCACCGGGGCACTCTCGGCACCGGCCTGCTGGGCGAGGCGGACAATCTCGGCGTAGGTGCTGTCCCGCTCGGTCGCACAGGCGCGCAGGTCGAAGGCGGTGCCGGCGTTGACGCCGCCACTGCGTACCGTCTCGCCTGCGGTTCGTTCGACTTGGAGGGACTCCCCGGTGAGGACGGACTCGTCCAGGACAGCGGTGCCGTCCTCGATGCGCCCGTCGACGGGGACGACCTCGCCGGGACCGACCACCAGCAGGTCACCCACCCGGACCTCGCTCAACGGCACCGTCCGCACTTCGTCCCCGGTTCGGCGGCGGGCCGACCGCGGGGCGTGCTCCAGGAGATGGCGCAGGTCGTGCGAGGCGCGGCGTTCGGCCGCGGCGTCCAGCCAGCGGCCGGTGGCGAGCATGAGCGCGATCAACGCCCCGGCCAGATACTCGCCCGTGGCCAGGGTGCCGGCCAGAGCGAGGACAGCGATCAGGTCGACCCCGGCCCGGCCGCGCCGCAGCGCGCCGATCACCCAGGCCAGGGCCGGGAGGATCGCTGCGGCGGTCCCAGCCGCCCAGCACGCGGCCGCGACCGGCCCGGATCCGCCAAGCCACGCGATACCGCCCGCCATCAGGGCACCGGCGGTGACCGCGAGCAGTACCGGCTCCAGCCACCCGCGGGCGGGAGCACTCGCCGTCCGTGCATCGGTTCGTTCGTCATCCCGTCGGTTCACCGTGCACTCCGTTCGCCCCGGCTCCCTCTGTCCAGCACGCCGCACCAGCCGGTGCTCCCGCCAGAGCCGTTCGGTCCGCGCAACTGGGCCCTGTGGAGTGCGGGGACCAGCTGAAGGCCGCCCTCGCATTCGGCGCATACACATCTGGCATCGAACGTTCAGGTCGACGCTCGCGGCCAGATCCCTCAGAAAACAAGTCGAGCGGACAACGGTCAGTGTGGTCGGCGCCCGTCGTCCTACCGCCTAAAGGTACGGATCTACTCCGACAGTGCCTCCGAGCCCAAGGATCGCGCCCCCGGGACGGTCTCGCATGTTCGACCGGGCGCGATCCCCCGGTGCCGGGGCGGGGCGTACGCGACGGGCAGGTCATCGACGAACGTGTCAACCAACGCAACGGCTACCGCCCACGTGAGTGGGACACCCAGGCCGGGACCGTCGAACTCGCCATCCTCAAGCTCCGGGCCGGGAGTTATTTCCCGACCTGGTTGCTGGAGCGTCGCCGCAGGGCCGAGCAGGCTCTGATCTCGGTGATCGCCACCGCCTATCTGCTCGGAGTCAGTACCAGGCGGGTGGAGAAGGCGGGTTGCAGGCGCCGAGGATCAGATACGGCTCCATGTCGTGATCGAGCTTGCTCTTGAGGGTGGCCTGGACGTCGATCTCGGTCAGGACGCCGAAACCCCGATCTGCCAGGGCCTGGCGAACAGCCTGCACGGTCTCCTCGAACGTCCCGTCCATGCTCACGGTGCGGTCGTAGGGCACGGTGTCCCATCTCGTTCTCGTTCTTGTCATCGCCGGCGAGCCAGGTTCGCTTGTGACGGCTACCACACCCGAAATATACCCCCGGGGGTAAGAGTGTTAGGGTGGATGTCATACCCCAGGGGGTAATTTTCGTGCGAAGGGAGTATCCCCGTGTTCTTCGTTGACACCATCGATCTGGAGGGCCTGGGCAACCGCAGCTACCTCGCCGGTGGCGAGCGGGCGGCGGTGGCGGTGGACCCGCCCCGTGACATCGACCAGGTGATGGCTGCTGCAGCCCGGCGGGGGGTGCGTATATCCCATGTGGTCGAGACGCACATCCACAACGACTACGTGACCGGCGGCGTCGAACTGGCGCGGACCACCGGAGCCAAGTATCTGGTTCCGGCCGGTGCGCGCGTCGCGTTCGCCCGCACCGCAGTGGCCGACGGCGACACCGTCGCCATCGACACCGGTCTGGCCCTGACAGCCGTGGCGACGCCTGGGCATACACCGCACCACACCTCTTACGTGCTGAGCGAAGCCGGTCGGCCTGTCGCGGCGTTCACCGGTGGCTCTTTGCTCATCGGTACGGTCGGCCGCCCGGATCTCGTCGAGCCGCGCCTGACCGAGCAGTTGGCCCGCGCCCAACATGCTTCTGCCCACCGCCTCGCGGACGCCCTGCCCGACGAGACCGAGGTGCTGCCCACTCACGGCTTCGGCAGCTTCTGCTCCTCCGCGCAGGCCGACGGGGACGCCACCACGATCGGCAAGGAGAAAACCGCCAACCCGGCCCTCACCGTCGACGTGGACACCTTCGTCGCCGATCTCCTCGCCCGCTTGGAGGACATACCCGCCTACTACACGCACATGGGCCCCGCCAACGCCGGCGGACCCGCGCCCGTCGACCTGACTGCGCCGGCCGTCGCCGACCCGGACGAGATCGCCGCCCGACTCGCGGCGGGAGAGTGGGTGGTGGACCTGCGCAACCGCATCGCCTTCGCCGAAGGGCACGTGGCGGGCTCGTTCAACTTCGAGGCGGACGGCAAGCTGGCCACCTACCTGGCCTGGATGATCCCGTGGGGCAAGCCGGTCACCCTGCTCGCCGAGTCCACCGAGCAGCTCGCCGTCGCCCAGCGGGAACTGGTCCGGGTCGGCATCGACCGCCCGGCCGCCGCCGCAACCGGCGGGCCCACCGACTGGCTCCGCGACAACGACAGCGCTGCGTCGTTCCCCCGCTCCACATTCGCGGACCTGGCAGGGCAGGACAAGGACCGGATCGTGGTGCTGGACGTGCGCCGCGACTCCGAACGCGCCGGCGGCCGGATCGAGGGATCGGTCCACATCCCCATCCACCAGATCCACCGCCGTATCGGCGAGGTGCCCGACGGTACGGTCTGGGTCCATTGCGCCGGCGGCATGCGCGCCGGCATCGCCGCATCACTGCTGGACGCGGCGGGGCGACATGTGGTCGCCGTGGACGACGGATTCGACGCCGCCACCAAGGCCGGCCTGACCATCGTCACCGGCTGAACCAATCCAAGAAACGCCCGGCCGAAACGGGTTGATCCCACCCGAACACGAAAGGTGACGTCGACGATGTTCCTCTTCCGCAAGAGCGAACAGCGCCTGTCCATCGACGAGGCGCGCACCCGCACCAGCGGCGACCGGCCCGAAGCCGTCCTGCTGGACGTCCGGGAAAGGCCCGAATGGAAAGCTGGTCATGCCCCCGGTGCGGTGCACGCACCGCTGACAGGGCTGGTCGCGGGCGCCGCGCTTCCTGAAGTGGCGCAAGGCCGTCCGCTGGTGGTGATCTGCCGCAGCGGGCACCGCTCGCAGCAGGCCGCGAAGCTCCTCGCCGAACGAGGCGCGGACGCGATGGACGTCAAGGGCGGCATGAACGCGTGGGCCGCCGCCGGATTCCCGGTCGTCGACGAGCGCGGGAACAGCGGCTCGATAGCGTGAGTACCCTGATCCTCGCTCTGATCGCCGGGGCGGTCATCGGTTTGGCCCTGGGTGCCCTCGGTGGCGGTGGCAGCGTTCTGGCGGTTCCGGCACTGATCTACCTGCTGGGGTTCTCACCGGCGGCGGCGACCACCGCCAGCCTGATCATCGTCACCGCGACCTCGGCTACTGCCCTCTACGCCCACGCGAGAGACGGCAACGTGGCCTGGAAGACCGGGATATTGTTCGCGGCCGCAGGCGTCGTTCCGGCGTTCCTCGCCGGAGCCGCTGCCGGTCACCTCCCGACAGTGGCACTGACTGCGGCTTTCGCGGTCATCGCCGCGCTGGCTGCCCTGCGGATGCTGAGGCCCTCCAGCGCTGAGCCGCCAAAGCGGATACGTCCCGTCAAGGCGGCGGGAGCGGGTGCCGGACTCGGGGCCGTGACCGGATTCCTCGGAGTGGGCGGCGGATTTCTTGCCGTCCCCGCCCTGGTGAGCGTTCTGGGACTACGCATGAAGCAGGCCGTGGGCACCAGCCTGTTGGTCATCACCGTCAACTCTCTGGCGGCGCTCACCGCACGGACGGGAACCGGCGGGGACCTGCGATGGGAGGTGATCGCACCGTTCACCGGGGCTGCGATCCTCGGAGCCTGGGACGGCAAACGCCTCGCGGCGAAGATCACCGGGCAGGCCCTGCAGAGGGTTTTCGCGTTCGTATTGCTCGCGGTGGCGGCCTTCATGCTCGTCGACGTGATCGCCTGAGCATGCAGGCCGCCACAAGATCAGGCCAGGGACAGGAAAAGCTTCTCCAGCCGGCCGCGCATCTCGTCACGGTCCTCACCGGAACGGCCGCCGTCCTCCATCTCGGTCAGGCACTGCTGGAGCCCGGTCGCGATGATCGCGAAACCCGCCCGGTCCAGCGCACGCGACGCGGCCGCCAGCTGTGTGACGACCTCCTCGCAGTCCCTGCCCTCCTCGATCATCCGGATCACCCCGGAGATCTGCCCCTGAGCCCGGCGCAGGCGGTTCAGGACCGCCTTCAGTTCCGCGCCCGCCAGATCAAGCTCCATCATCACTCCTCATAAATACCCCCAGGGGTAATAACATTACTCCCCTCGATGGGAGCCCCACTGGCAGAAAAGGATGACACCTGCCATGACCACGCCCACCGCCCTCGGCACCGGCGAAGCCCGCACCCGACTGCACGAACTGACGGTCATCGACGTCCGCACCCCCGGCGAATACGCCGGCGGGCACCTCCCCGGGGCGCTGAACATCCCCCTCGACCAGATCCAGCGGGCGCTACCCGACATCAGCCACGCCGCCGACCGCGGTGACGTCCTGGTCGTCTGCGCATCCGGCGCCCGTTCCGAGAACGCCTGCCGCATCCTCGCCGAGAACAACATCACCACCGCCACCCTCTCCGGCGGTACCGGCGCCTGGGCGGCCGACGGCTACGACCTCCAACGCCCCCAGGGCGGCGCCACCCGCGCCACGTGGGGCATGGAACGACAGGTACGCTTCACCGCCGGCACCGTCGTCCTCCTCGGCCTCCTCCTCGGCCTGCTCGTGCACCCCGCCTTCCAGATCCTGTCGGCGGGCATCGCGGCCGGACTGGTCTTCTCAGCGCTCACCAACACCTGCGGCATGGCAGCCATGCTGGCCAAACTCCCCCACAACCGCCCCCGCGCCGCCGACCTCGACATCACCCTGACCGAACTACGCAACCGCTGATACAAGTACGCACACAAGGCAAGGCCACCCGCAGGTGACGCGGAGGGCTCGCCCCATCGCCCTTCGCGGCCGGCCTGGTGCATCTCGCCCATCTCGATCAACCGGGCCGGCCCGCAGGCATCGGATAGCGTGATCACGATGACGAAGAACATACGCTCGAGGAAAAGCGCCACTCCCCCATCGCAGCCCGATGACGACGCGCCCGGCTTGTCCGCACCGGCCTTCGCCGGGCTGATGGGATGCGGACTGATCATGATCGCCCTGTTTGCACTTCTTGGCGGATGGGCGGGACTCGCAGGAATCGTCGCGACCGCCACCATCGCGACGGGGTACGGGATTTCCAAGGGGTAGCAAGAAAAACGCGGGACAAAACGCACTCAGCCTTCTGCTGCCCGGGAGCAGACGCGAGGAACAAGGAGAAGCCGCAGGTCAGATGCCCCTTTCTGCAGCTTCAAGAATCGCCACGCACTCCACGTGCGAGGTCATCGAAAAGACGCCAGAGACGGCGGGACGAGAGAAACTGCAGGTCAGGCCGGGTTTCGCGGCTCGGCGGGCATCCCTCAGGCGCCCGGAGCGTCAAATGAGCGTCACGGTCGCGCCGTACCCTCGCGCTCGCTACAGGATCGCCGCTGCCGGGAGTTGCTCCATACTTTCGCCCCTCGGAGGGCTAGCCCGGCGATGCCGAGTGCCAGAGACAGGGCGGCTGCCGCGTGGGCGCTGCCCAGCGGCCCAGCGTGTCCGCTGCCCCAAGCGCGGCACCTGCTCCGGACACCTCACAACCAGCCGTTCGCCTGAGGATGAGCCCGTCTCCCAGGCAATATTCCGCCGATGCCGCTCGGGGAGCAGTCCCTGACGCGGTGAGCCCCTGACATACTTTGCATAATGCAAAAGTAAGGAAGGGGAAGAAATGCGCACCACGCAAGCGGTCCGGAGCAGCGAGCGGACCACCAGCACCATCGCGGGAAACGCCGGGCCCCCTCGACGGCCCACGGGACTCCGCACCGCTCCCTGGGGGCTGTTGGCGCTGGCGGTGACAGTCGGCGCCGGTGCCGGAATGGGCTCGATCGTCTTTCGCTGGTGCATCCAGACCTTCACACGTCTCTTCTCAGGCCACACCGACTACGCGGCCTCACCCGGAGCCGACAACCCGCATGCGCCCTGGCTCGGCCCCTACTTCGTCGTCCTCGCCCCGGCCATCGGCGGCCTGCTCTACGGCCCACTGGTCAACCGATTCGCGAAGGAGGCGCGCGGGCACGGTGTGCCCGAGGTAATGCTGGCCGTCGCGCAGCGCGGCGGGCGGATCAGCCCGAAGGTCGCGATCGTCAAGACGCTCGCCTCCGCCCTGACCATCGGTTCGGGCGGCTCGGTGGGCCGCGAGGGGCCGATCGTGCAGATCGGATCCGCACTCGGCTCGACTCTCGGCCGGATGGTACGGCTGACCGAGGAACGGCTGAAGCTCCTGGTCGCCTGCGGCACCGCGGGCGGCATTGCCGCGACGTTCAACGCGCCGCTCGCCGGGGTCTTCTTCGCCATGGAGTTGATCCTGGGCACCTTCAGCGCGGAGGCGTTCGGCGCGACCGTCCTGGCCAGCGTGACCGCCAGTGTGATCGGACGCGCAGCTTTCGGGGACGTGGCCTTCCTCGGCCTGTCGGCCTTTCACGTCGTCGGCGTCGCCCAGTACGGCCTGTTCTCCCTGCTCGGCGTGATCGCCGCCATCGTCGGGGTGGGTTTCTCCCGTGTGCTCTACCTGATCGAGGATGCCTGCGACTGGGCCTGGCGCGGCCCGGAATGGCTACGCCCGGCTGTCGGCGGGCTGGCGCTCGGCCTGGTACTGCTCGCTCTCCCGGAGATGTACGGGGTCGGCTATCCCGTGCTGCAGAAGGCGACCGAGAGCGGCTACACGGTCGGTTTCCTGCTGCTCTTGCTGGTCGGCAAGATGGTGGCCACGAGTCTGACGATCGGCATCGGTGGCTCAGGAGGGGTGTTCGCGCCCAGCCTGTTCATCGGAGCCATGCTCGGATCCGCCTACGGCATGGTCGCGCACGGCCTGCTGCCGGACACCGCGGGCGCCGTGGGTGCATACGCCTTGGTCGGCATGGGCGCCGTCTTCTCCGGCGCGTCCCGGGCGCCGATCACCGCCGTGGTGATCCTCTTCGAACTCACCGGCGAGTACTCGATCATCCTGCCGCTGATGCTCGCGATCGTGCTGGCCACCGTCACCAGCCGTCTGCTGTCCCACGACACCATCTACACGCTCAAGTTGCGCCGGCGCGGCGTCGACCTCGAAGGCCCGGCCCGTGGCGCGCAGATCGGCTCCCAGCACGTCGGAGCGGTCATGGAACCCCTGCCCTCGCCGCTACCGGCGTCGACGGCACTCGCCGACGCCGCCGACCTGCTCAGCCTGTCCGGCCACGGCGCACTTCCGGTCATCGACACCACCGGCCAATTCATCGGCACCGTCACCGCCCAATCCGTGGCCGAGGCTCTTGCGGAAGAGCCGGAAGCAGCACCAACGCGGGTCGGGCAACTCGCCGATCCACCCCCACCCGTCAGGACGGACCAGACCCTCGCGCAGGCTCTGCACGCCCTGCTCTCGGCAGGGGGAACCGGGGTGCCGGTCCTGGATCCTGAGCACGGAAAGCCGGTCGGCTGGCTCAGCCACCAAAGCGCACTACGGGCCGTGCACACCGTCGCGTAAGGAGGCGCCCCGACACGCGCGCCTCCCTCGGATATCCGGTCGACGGCCTCGGCGCCGCGCGGGCCATCCACCCACCCGCCGTCGACGGATTTCACACGTCCAACCGGGCGCCGGCGGGAGGCCGTCGCCCGCCCGTGCGCACGACCATCCATCAGGCCGGCGCCTGGGGCACGCTCGCAAAGCCCTATCTGTCCCGCGAAGCCTGGCGTGCCGAGAGGCCCACCCTTCGGGGGGGACGACGGGAGTTCGCGGGCACGCCCCGGCGCTCCAGGCAGGACCTGCAGGCCCGTGCGAAATGGCGCCGAAGCGATCGACCAGCATGGCGAGTTGGCCCTGGCCATAACTGCCACGAACCGTTCCGCATCGCCACGCGACTATTGCGTGACCCACAACACATAGCAGGATGCAAATTTTACCCAGCGCAATGATGAATCCACCCGACGCGTCCGTACCCCCTGGCGTGCAGAACCACTCACGCCTGGAGGCAGCATGCCCAACTCGCGCAACTGGATAGGAACCGCCATGGTGGTCGGGGCGCTGATCCTGACCCTCGCTGCGCTCGCCTATCCCGCCATGCTCGGCGTGCAGAACGCGACCACGTCCACATCGCGCATCATCGCCAACACCCGGTACGGTCCGCTGACCGAAGCCGACCGGGACTTCGTGGTCAAGGTCCGCTCGGCCGGACTGTGGGAGTACCCCCTCGGTGAAATTGCGATGCAGCGGGGCACGACAGCGGCCATGAAAGAGGCCGGCGCACACCTGGTCGTCGGGCATGCCGGCCTCGACGAGCTATGCCGAAGGATCGCCCCCGAGCTGAACATCACCCTCCCCAACCAGGCGACCCCGCAGCAGCAGCAGTTCGTGGCAACCGCCGACTCCAAGAACGGCAAGGAGTTCGACTCCACCGCGGTCAACATCATGCGCGTGACCCACGGGCAGATTTTCCCGGTCATCGCCAAGATCCGCGCGAGCACCGAGAACATTCTGGTGCGCCAGCTGGCCGACCTGGCCAACGACACCGTTCTGGATCACATCACCGTGCTGGAGAAGACCGGCCTGGTCAACTTCGACCAGGTCAACTTCCAGCAGACCACCCCGCCGAAACTTCCCAAGGCCCAACTCACCCCGCCGCCACCGCAGCCCGGAACACCGGTCCTCGCCCTCAGAGCGCGTCCGGACCTGAACGTGCATACGCCGTCACCGACACCCATGACGGGCTGATCACCTGCGGTCGGCTGGACGGTGACCGGACACATCTGCATCGGTGAAGGGGTGTGACGGAGCGGAGAGCGTGTGGGTGAGGCGGTAGGAGCGTACGAGCGCGATCACACATCCGGCGACGAGCGCGGCGGCCAGGGCGGCGAGGCCGCGAAGTGGTCCCGTCGCCGTCGCCCCCGCTTGCACTCCGCGCGGCGATACCCGCCCCTCCGGGTCGTAGACGACGGCGAGCGCGTCACCCGGCCGGGTGGTCCGGCCACAGCCGCGCCAGATGCGGACCTTGAGCGGTACGCCGTCCTGGTCGGCCACCGAGCACAGGTAGCGGCTGCGGCCGGCGGCAGCCTGCCGACCGCTGTCGACGGATGTGACCACCACGGACTGCACGCGCCCCCGGTCGGCCAGCACGACGCCCGCCGCGGCCTGCGGAGCACGGAGCGCCAGACACACGCCGAGCACCGCGACAATGCCGATCAGCGCCCGCCCGGCCCGCACGAAGGCGAGATAGAGGGCCAGGGCGCCGGCACCCACCAGGCCCGCCTCGCCATCAGCCAGCGCGGACGCACCGGTCCAGATGCCGACGGCCCCTGTGCCGACGATGATCAGGACACCGAACCCCCCGGCAAGGATCCCCTCCCTGACCAACCCCCAGGGCGGCAGGCCGACGAATTCGGCAGGCCCCCACACCGTGGTTCGCAAGTGGGTCGAAAGGTGGGGTTCCGCCGCGCGCGGGAAGTGACGCAGTCGGCGCACGCGTGTCCCACCCCCTAGCGTCGTTTCTCGTCCGTCAACGGCCTCGCATCTTGCCGCTCGGGGTGGGAATCCACCCTGCCCCGGGCCGGACACGGTCGCGTGGCCGACGTTGCCGGATCTCGGCAGTGAAGCCTCCCGCTCACTCTTCCTTTGCATTATGCAAAATAATGCGGTGACAGAGAAGAACCGGGGTGGCGACACCGGTGTGTCACGTGGGCGTCAGGAGTCCTGCGCCGCCGCTGCGAAAGTTCCCGGCATGGAGAAGAGCCGACCGACCGGAAACCGGAGTCTCAGCCGCAGACGGTCACGCGTCGTGCACCATCGCGCCGTCCACGATCCAGCCGAGCGGGTGCGGCTCCGGGTCGTCCGCGGCAGGGGCCAAGGGCTCTCCGCCCGCCTCGTTGAAGGCGTTGAGGGCCTCGACGAGCGCCAGCCGCTGCGTCGGACGGAGCCGTGCGACGACGGCGGCGATCTCGGAACGGCGCCGGGCGGTGACATCCTCGACGGTGCGTCGGCCCTCCTCCGTGAGCTGCAGCAGCGTTTCGCGGCGGTTGCCGGGGTTGGTCTGCCGGTCGGCCAGCCCGGCCGCGATGAGCCGGTCGACCATGCGCATGGCGGTCGAGGGTGCCACCTGGAGCAGATCGGCGAGCCCGACCAGTTTGGTGGCACCCCGCGTGGAGAGCACGACCAGCATCCGGAACTGCGGCAGGGTCACTCGCTCCTCGACCTCGGCGAGAGAGCGGGCGGATACCGCCACGAGCAGCCGTGACGCGGTCAGGACCGCCCTCGTCACAGCATCGACATCATCCATGGCCCCAGCAGGGGTCTCGCGCTCCGGCATACGTCCTTTCTACCGTGCCGAACTCGCTGCCCACTCACTCGATGGGAACAGATTTTCCTTCCCCATGTCCGTGATAGCGGAGCAGCAGCATCGCGGCATCGTCGTGCAGCGGCCCGGCCGTGTGCCGCATCAGGTCCGCGCGCAGGGCCTCCAAGGCGCCGTGTGCGTCAGGGTCTTTGAGGAGGTGCGCCCGCTCACCAAGGGGGTAGAACGAGCCGCTCTCGTCACGGGCCTCGGTGACCCCGTCCGTGTACAGGAGCAGCTGCTCGCCGGGGGCGAAGGCCACCCGATGCGGCTTGGGCCCCTCGATCCCGTGTGCGCCCAGGCCCAGTGGAAGCGCGTAGGAGGGCGGCTGCGGAAAGTCCAAGGTCCCGTCCTGGCGTACGACCATGGGAGCCGGGTGGCCGTAGTTGAGGAAGACGACCTCGCGGTCCGAGGCGATCTCCGCGAGGACGGCAGTGACGAATTTCTCCCCCTCCAGCTCCCGGGCCACGCTGCGCTCCAGTCGCTCGCCGAGTCCGACCAGATCGGGCTCGTCATGCGCCGCCTCCCGGAACGCGCCCAGCACCACGGCCGCCGTCTCCACCGCGGTCAGCCCCTTGCCCTGCACGTCCCCGACGATCACCCGCACACCGTGTGGCGAGGCGACCACCTCGTACAGGTCACCGCCGATGCGTGCCTCCGCCACGGCGGAGGTGTAGGACACGGCCGCCTGCAGCGACCCCGCAGTCCGTGGCACCGGCCGAAGCAACACCCGCTGAGCCACTTCCGCGATCGACCGCACATTGGCCAGCTCCACCTCCCGGCGGCCCCGCATCACTGCTGCCGCGATGCCCACACCGGTGACGCCCGCCACCGACGCCATCGCGGTGAACCCCCGGCGCTCCTCGAACAACCCGTCGTACAGCCCGAGTCCGACGCAGAGCACCAGAGCCACCGCGCCGATCAGCGCCGTACGCCGCCAACCGCCGAGCAGCCCGGCGAACGCCGGCCCGAGGGACACCAAGGGCAGAAAACCCACTCCCGGTCCGGCGAGCACATCGGCAGCCGCCACCACGACCATCGCCGCCACCGGCATCCAGGACAGCACAGCGGAACTGGACGTCGGCCTCTTCAGGGTCATGACGTTCTCCATCGGTGTCGCATCGATCGAGAGCCGCCCTTGCGGCGGACGCCCCCTCCTTTAGACTATGCAAAGGTTTCTTTGACGAAGCGCCTCTCGGCCCGACCCTTTACCCAATCGAGGCCGGGAGCAGACATTTCAGTCCCCCGGGAAGGGCGAAAATGCCTCAGACCGACCCCAAGCCGTCCCTACTCCCGGCCGGATGGCGACGCCAGGCCGCACGGCTGCCGATCCACCTCTTCCGTATGGGGCTGGCGCCGGTGTTCGGCAAGCGACTACTCCTGCTGCACCACACCGGCCGGGCCACCGGGCTCGACCGCCGCGCGGTTCTCGAAGTCGTGGCGCACGATCCGGCCGGCGGCAGCTGGACCGTGGCCTCCGGCTTCGGGCCACGATCGGACTGGTACCGGAATCTGCGCGCAGAGCCGAAGACGGTCATCCAGTTCGGCAACCGGCACCACGCCGTCACCGCCTACTTCCTCACGCCGGACGACGGAGCCGAGATCATGGCACGCTACGGTCGGCGGCACCCCCGGACCGCCCGCCGACTGTGCGCCTTCTTCGACCTTGCCGCCGACGGCAGCGAGGCCGCATTCCGAGACGCCGGCGGCGCCATCCCGTTCGTACAACTGGACGACGCCGGACCCCGGTCGTTCTGAACACTGCAACACCACGGGTCCGGCGCGACTCCTGGAACGAAATCCTTCGCCCTTGGGGCCATCATCATTCGTCTCTCACTCCCGTGAGGGGACGCCAGCACTCCCGTGAGGGACGCCGGTCATCCGTTCGGTGTCCCGCAAGGCGGCCCACAGGCGCTGCCCCGTTCGGCGGAGGTCCGCTGGCCGTCGGTGGTGCTGACGACCACGCTCGACCTGGTGGGGCCATGCCTACGTGAGCTGGTCTGCCGCTCGCTGTCGATGGGCGCCAGATCCGGTCGTGTCCTGGTTCGAAGGGCAAAAGTCTCATGGCACTACTGTCGCCGACGAGGATGACTGGTGACCAGCGGTTGATCGTTGTCGGCGTGGACGGTTCCGAGGTGAGCAAGAAGGCATTGCGGTGGGCAGCGCGGCATGCCGAGACCACTGGGGCCGTTCTGCGGGTGGTCACCGCGTGGCGATTGCCGCCAACCTACGGATACCTGCCCGATTACTCGGACGTGGACTTCGCGGCAGGCGCTCGCGAGACGCTCGACTCCGCGATCAACGGAGTACTGGGCCCGACTCCGCAGCTCTCCGTCGACGCCAGGGTCGAGGAGGGCCATCCTGCCCCGGTGCTTCTCGCGGCAGCGCGTGAGGCGGACCTACTCGTCGTCGGCAGTCGCGGGCACGGCCGGTTCGCCGAGATGCTCCTGGGCTCCACCGCTCAGCACTGCGTCCACCACGCGCCCTGCCCCGTCCTGGTCGTACGCCCGCAGACAACGTGACGCGCGGCCAGAAGCCCGCCGTTTCGAGAGCACCGACCTCCGTGTGAAGCCCTGGACTTCGCTACTGGAAACATTGAGCGCCGGGAAGGTCACGGCCAGGCGGTGAGCACGACCGAGGTCTAGGTCATCGACAGGGCCTCCGTTGCAGAAGGGACATCATGCCGACCACGTTTTCCAGCTCACCGCACGTGATCCCAGTGCGCATGCGGTCGTCAACGGGGCACACCGAACCTGCCGCGGGGTAGGGACTCGAGCCTTCGCGCCAGCCATAGGCGTGGGGTGATGTCAGTCCCGTGCCGCCGCAGCGGCCGGGGTGGCTTGCTCCACGCGGGCCCGCAAAGTGGCTTCGAAGTCCTCGGCCCGGACGAGCTGGACGCGCAGTTTCTGGACCTGTTCGGCCGCGGCCTCCTGGTAGGTGTGCACGCGCTCCAGGAGCGCCTCGCGTTCGGCGGCCTCGAGACCGGTGCCGGCGTCGAGGCGGTCGGTGGCGTCCAGGAGGTCGCGCATCTGGTCCAGGGTGAAGCCGAGGGGCTTCATGCGGCGGATGACCATGAGGCGGGCGACATCGGTCTCGGTGTAGAGGCGGAATCCGCCCTGGGAGCGGGCGGAGGGGATGACCAGGCCGGTCTCCTCGTAGTGGCGGATGGTGCGCAGGGACAGCTCCGTCCGCGCGGCGACTTCGCCGATCTGCATGTGCTTGTCGTCCACGCCCGTGGTCCTGGCCTTTCCCGTCGTGGCGGGGCGCGTCCCGTACGGCCTCGCCAACCTCTACTCTAACGTTAGGGTAGAGTTGGTGTCGGTGAGGGCGGCCCGGTTGCCCCGCCACTGCCGTTCCGGGGCCGATGGCGCCCCCGGCGAATATCCCATTCTTGCAGGAGAGAGCGTGCGCGAGCCGATGACACCGATCGCCGCCGCCTGCCCGCCGTGACCCTCCGCCCCCGGATGTGAGCCGCACGGCCGCGCGCCCGCGCCAGGCTCCGGCTCCATCGTTCCCCTTCGACTTCCGGTCCGTTTGGGCCGTCCGCGGGGTGCCGGTCCGGCCCCTGCGTGTCCTCCCCGCACACCCGGCCCGCCAGTGGGGTGTGCCTGAGACCGACAGGTACGCATCTCCTTGTCTTCTTCCGCAGTGACACCCGCCACGCGGCTGCGTGGCCTGCGCCCCGACTGGCTGAACAACCCGGAGGTCTGGCGCACCGAAGTCCTGGCCGGCCTGGTCGTCGCCCTCGCACTGATCCCGGAGGCGATCTCGTTTTCGATCATCGCCGGTGTCGACCCGGCGATCGGTCTGTTCGCCTCGTTCACCATGGCCGTCACGATTTCCATCGTCGGCGGGCGCCGCGCGATGATCTCGGCGGCCACCGGCGCGGTCGCCCTAGTGATCGCTCCTATGAACCGTGACCACGGTCTCGGCTACCTGATCGCCACCGTCATCCTGGCCGGTGTCTTCCAGGTGGTCCTGGGTGCGGTCGGCGTGGCCAAGCTCATGCGGTTCGTGCCTCGCTCGGTGATGACCGGGTTCGTCAACGCCCTCGCCATCATGATCTTCATGGCGCAGGTGCCCGAGATGCACGACGTGCCCTGGGCGGTCTACCCCCTGATCATCGGCGGCTTGGCGCTGATGGCGTTCTTCCCGAAGGTCACCAAGGTGATCCCGGCGCCGCTGGTCTCCATCGTCATCCTCACCGTCATCACCATCGCCGCTGGGATCGCGGTGCCCACGGTCGGCGACAAGGGTGAACTGCCGTCCTCACTGCCGGTGCCGGGCCTGCCGGACGTGCCGTTCACCCTGGACACCCTGACCACCATCGCCCCCTACGCCCTCGCGATGGCGCTGGTCGGCCTGATGGAGTCCCTGATGACGGCCAAGCTGGTCGACGACATCACCGACACCCACTCCTCCAAGACCCGCGAGTCCATCGGCCAGGGCATCGCCAACATCGTCACCGGCTTCTTCGGCGGCATGGGCGGCTGCGCCATGATCGGCCAGACAATGATCAACGTGAAGGTCTCCGGCGCCCGCACCCGCCTCTCCACTTTCCTCGCCGGCGCGTTCCTGATGGTGCTGTGCGTCGTCTTCGGCCCGGTCGTCTCCGACATCCCCATGGCCGCCCTGGTCGCCGTCATGGTCATGGTCGCCTTCGGCACCTTCGACTGGCACTCCATCGCCCCGAAGACGCTTCGGCGGATGCCCGTCGGCGAGATCACTGTCATGGTCATCACCGTGATCGTCGTGGTCGCCACCTCCAACCTCGCCATCGGCGTCGTCGTCGGCTCCCTCACCGCCATGGTCATCTTCGCCAAGCGCGTCGCCCATCTCGCCCACGTCACCGCCGTCACCGACCCCGACGGCACCAGCGTGGTGTACTCCGTGACCGGCGAACTGTTCTTCGCCTCCTCCAACGACCTCGTCGGCCAGTTCAACTACGCCACCGATCCGGACAAGGTCGTCATCGACCTCACCGCCGCCCACATCTGGGACGCCTCCTCCGTCGCCGCCCTCGACGCCATCGAGACCAAGTACACCCAGCGCGGCAAAACCGTAGAAATCATCGGCCTGAACGACCCCAGCGCCGACCTCCACGGCAAGCTCAGCGGCGAGCTCACCGGCAGCCACTGACCCGTCCTGCACCCCGCACAGCACAGCAGGACCCCGGCACACCGCCGGGGTCCTTTGCTCTGCAGGGTCCGTCCCAACCGCCTAGTCACTCGTGCTGGTTGAGTGCCTTGGTCAGCTGACGGTTGACTTCTCGGGCGGCCTCCAGTTCGGCTTCGCGCTCCTCCAAGGCGACGGTCAGTTCGGTGGTGCCCTGTTCAAGCCGGGTGATTGTCTGTTGGAGGCCCTCGATGTCGGCGGGGGCACCCAGGCCGGACTCGCGCCAGACCTGCTGCCCCAGAGCCTGGGACAGGCGCTTCCCCGGCTGCTGGATAGGGGCAACGAGAGGGGTGTTGCGGGCCTGGGCGTTGGCCAGGCCGGCCTGCAGCGAGGCACGGCTGACCGGGGTGGAACCCGCTGGATTCTGTTCGGAGAGCTCGAGTTCGGAGGCGTGCACCAGAGCGAGCAGGTCCCGCTGGCAGTACTGGAAGGCCGGGTCCGCCCCGGCCCGCCGGGCGATGGAGGACGCGCTGATGGGCGCACCGCTATGGGCCGCCGCCCTGAGAGCGCTGGTCACGCGCTGCCGTCGCCGGTCGGTGTCCGCTTCGTTCCGTCGTCGCCGCCGACGGCGCCGAGGAGTTCGTGCAGCAGGTGGGCGGCGGTGATCACGCCGAGCAGGTGGGTGCCGTCCTTGGCCTTCTCGGCCACGGCCACCAGCGGGCTGCGGACCTGGGCCATGAGCGCTGCCACTTCCAGTGCGGTGTCGTCGGGGGCGGCGATCGGTGGCGGGGACGCGGCGGTGGGCAGGCAGTCGCCGACAGTGCGTCCGACCAGTGCCTGGCACAGCCGGTCGGCGTGCTTCTCGTCGACGACCGCGGCCAGTGTCGGGTCCTCGATCACATACGCGGGAACCAAGGCCTTGACCATCTGGGAGGCCGGGAGGATCCCTTTGGGCTCGCCGTGCTGGTCGAGCACCAGGAGGCCCGGGAGTTTGTGCTCGGCCATCAGCCTGGCCGCCTCCAAGGCGTCGCTGTCGACGCTCACCGATTCGTACTCAACTGCCAGGTCTCGTGCGTGCACGACCGGCTCCTCGTCTGTTCAGAATGTGCCTGTAACCAGCGTCGTCCATATCCGAGATTCCGGCGATGACCCTGACGCGAAATATATGGGTCCAACGGCGCAAGACTCAGCAGCTCTCCCGCCGCCGGCTTTGCCGGTCCCGGTCCGACAGATCCCGAGCCGGTCGACGATGAAAGCGGTCAAGATCCCGCCCAGCAGCGCCCATGCCGCATGGCCCGGACTCAATTCAGTCACGGCCACCGCCGAACCGAGGCCAGCAGCGGACAGGACGCCCGCCGCCACCGCCGTCGTGTTGGCCAAGGACCGCAATTGCTGTCGGGCGGTGCCGGGTTGGCGGATCTCGCCGAGTGCGGTGCGTATGACGAATGCGACAACGACGATGCCGCATCCGAGTCCCGCCTGTGCCCAGGTCGTCATCGGTCAGGCCAGGGCGAAGTAGCGCAGCCAGACGTACACCGCGGAGATGGCCACGGTGACGACGGTGACGACGAGGCCGTACTTGGTGAATTGCCAGAAGGAGATCGGGGTGCGGTTGCGTTCGGCGATGCCGAGGACGACGACGTTCGCGGAGGCGCCGATCGCGGTGGCGTTGCCGCCGAGGTCCGCGCCGATGGCGAGGGCCCACCACATGACGTGGTTGGTGTCGCCGCCCATCGCCTGGACGAGGTCGCTGGTGATGGGGGCCATGGTGGCGACGTACGGGATGTTGTCGATGATGCCGGAGAGCACGGCGGAGGCGCCGAGCAGCAGCATGGAGCCGCCCAGTTCGTTGTCGCCGATCGCGTTCGCGAGGGCCCGGGATACCTCGCCGATCACGCCGGTCTCGATCAGCCCGCCGATCATGATGAACAGTCCGGCGAAGAAGGCCAGCGTGGGCCACTCGACCTCTTTGAGCACATCACTGGTCTCGGCCGTGGACAGGGCGACGAGCAGGCCGGCGCCGAGCAGGGCGACGACGCTGGGCGCGTAGTGCAGCACCGGATGCAGCACGAACCCGGCGACGACCAAGGCGAGGACGACCAGACCCTGGACGAGGAGCCGGGGGTCACGGATGGCTTCGCGCTCCTCCAGTTCCATCACCTCGGCTGCGCGGTCCTCGTCGTAGAGGAAGGACTTGCGGAACAGGAAGCGGCACAGGGCGATCAGGACCGCGATCAGTAGCGCGGACAGCGGGGCGAGGTGGACGAGGAAGTCGTTGAAGGTCAGTCCGGCCCGGCTGGCGATGATGATGTTCGGCGGGTCGCCGACCAGGGTGGCGGTGCCGCCGATGTTGGAGGCAAAGACCTCAGCGATCAGGAACGGTGCCACGGGCAGCGCGAGACGCTCGCACACCAGCAGGGTCACCGGGGCAATGAGCAACACGGTGGTGACGTTGTCGAGGAGCGCCGAGGCAACCGCGGTGATCACGATCAGCATGACCATCACACGGAAGGGTCTGGCTTTCGCTCTTTTGACGGACCAGATGGCCAGGTACTCGAACATGCCGGTCTTCTTGAGCACGCCGACGATCATCATCATGCCCATGAGCAGAAAGATGACGTTCCAGTCGATGCCGGTGTGCTCCGAGTAGAAGGCCGACTTGTCGTCGGTTGCCCCGATCGCCAGCATCAGCCCGGCGCCACCGAGGGCGGCCGCCACGCGGTGGATCTTCTCGCTGATGATCAGGGCATACGTGCCGACGAAGACGGCGATCGAGGCCCAGCTCTGCCAGTCGTTCACATTTCTCCGATGAGTCGTTCCATCAGGCGGGCGGCCGTGAGGGCGCCCACCAGCCGGCCTTGGTCCCCGTCCCGCTCGACGGCGACCAGCGGACTGCGTGTCCGAGCCATGAGTGTCGCCACCTGCAGGGCTCCCGCGTCGGGCCTGGTGTACGTCCGAGGTGGGAGCCACTCGATCTCGGTCCTGCCCGCGATGTTCTTCGTGGCCTCGGCGAGGGGCCGGTCATCGATCACGGCGGCGACGTAGTCGTGTACCAGCTGCTTGATGAGCTGGGAGCCCGGCACCATGGCGTACGGCCGCTGGTCCGTGTCGGGCACGAGCGGCGTGGGCAGCTGCCCGGCGAGCAGCCGTGCCGTATCCGCCGCCCGCTCTGCGGGGTCACGCGCGAACATGGCCGGCCTCCCTGCCGTGGGGAACTTCCGCTGCGTCGTGGTCGGCGGGGATGCCTGCCAGGTCCTCGACATTGAAGAGGCGGGCGATCGGGACGTCGGTGCTGCTGTGCGCGATGATCGAGGCCGCGATGCAGACCGCGATCAGTGTGTACGCCTCCTGGCCCTGCGGGATGCCGGATTGCAGCACCAGCAGGCCGTACACGACCGACGCGAAGCCCTTCGGACCGAACCAGGCTGCGACCAGTTTCTCCCTGCGGTCGAACCGCGTCCCGATCAGCGATATCAGCAGCGATACCGGGCGGATGAGCACGATCGCCAGGACCACGGCGAGGTACCCGCCGTAGGAAAGGTCGCCGAGGAGCCGCGGGGTGAGCAGGGCTCCGAAGACGAGCAGCGCGGCGAACTTGGCCAGCTCCGCGAGCGCCTCACCGAGCGGCTCGAATGCCGTCCTCGCCTCCGGAGAGGCCGCGGCGAGAACCGCGCCTGCGGAGAACGCCGCGAGGTAGGGGTTGGCGTGGGTGAGGTGGCACAGCCCGTACACAGTGATCCCGATGGCCAGCGGCAGCAGTGGCTGCAGCTTGGGCTCCGCGCCGAGCAGTCGGAAGCGGACGAGGCTGACGACGAGCAGCGGGAGGATGATGCCGAGGGCGAGTCCGAGGCCCAGCTCCAGGGCGATCTTGCCGAGCGAGGCTTCGGCGTGGCCGGCGGTGGGGCCGGCGGCGGCGATGAGGACGAGGACGATGGGTAGTGCGAGGCCGTCGTTGATGCCGCTCTCGACATTCAGCAACTGCCGCAACTTGGCCGGGACTTCCTTGCGCCCGACAATTGCCGAGGCGAACACCGGGTCGGTCGGCGCCAGTACCGCGCCGACCAGGAACGACGTCGTCCAGTCCAGCCCCACCACGTAGTGCGTGACCAGGGCCATCCCGACGAACGCCAACGGCATGCCCAGGCCCAAAGCCCGCGCCGGGTTCTTCCAGTTCGCGCGCAGCTTCGGGAAGGAGACGTGCATTCCGTCGGTGAAAAGCACCGCGAACAGAGCGAGATCCGCAGTGACCGCGACGATGTCACTGTCCGGCGTGATGTGAATCAGACCGAGGAAGCCGTCGCTGACCAACGCCCCGCCGACGAGGAACAGCAACGACGTGGACAGGACCGTACGAGCGGCCAGCCCGGACAGCAGCACCGCGACGAGCAGTGCGACTCCAAAGACAGCAACGAGCACCATGAGGGTGTCCCCCGATCGGTAAAGAGAGCTCTCTCGAATTCGCCGACCAGGCTTCCCGGCACACCACGGCGGACTTTACACGTCCCATACGCGTTGCTGACGGGTTGCTGACGGACGCCTTGGACGGCTCACGATTGCCGGGACCCGGCAACGACTGAGGCCGAGGACGCCGCTCGAACGCGTACATGACACGCAGCACAGGGGCAGTGCGGCAACGATCAGCAGTCACACCTGCGCGTCGAACGACAGGAGCCAGGGCGTCAGAAAGGGGCCGAGGATCCTCTGGTGATTCATACCGAACCCCAAGGATCCGTAAGGCGGGCCTTCCCTCAGAGTGCAGTCGACGCTGACGTCGACAGCGGATCACCGCAGGAGCGTGACCAGGCTGGTTGCCGCGTGCAACTCGAGGTCGAGCTACGTGCTGTCCGACGGATCACGAGAGCTCGCCGTAGTCCTACGCCATGGGAGGGGGTTAAGCTCTGGCCATGGGATCGGCGCGAGAAGGCTTCGGGAGCCGTTGGACCGTCGTGACCAGGACAGCCATGAAACGTCCGTGGCTTCTCGTGAGCTGGCTCGTGCTCGCCGTTTTGGCAGTTGGCGCCCAAAAGACCGTGCCTCAGCCATGGTCAGCGGGCGTCCATTCCGTCGCTCAGCTTGTCGCGGTGTTGCTCTTCTCCCGGGCGTCAGTGCAGAAGGATTGAGCTCGCTCAGAACCAGTGCCGGATCGCTGCAGTCGTAGCGGTGCCGTGGGAACACATGAACCAGGGCGTGGCGTACGCGGCCAACGGGCAATGGCGCAATGCCGCCGGTTCCGCGTTCGCCGCAGGAATGTCCTACGTCGGCGGGCGGCACCTGCGAGCCACCAGCAGAACACGCACGTTCCGCAGTTTCGGCAGACGGGGCCAAGGCTTCTTTCGGCACCACGTCTCCTACCATCGGACCCTCGCCGGAAATATCGGCGCGGCGCGCAACAACGGGGCTACAGGAGCCGATACGGAGGTCTTTGGTGAGTCCATGGACGATCGTGGCGGTGCTCGGGACCGTTGCTCTGCCACAGCTTCTGCGCACACGGCTGCCTGCCCGGCAACTTCGCCTGTGGGCTCTCTCTCCGCTTGCGGTGGCCGCCGTCGTGGCGAGCATGCTGCTCACTCAGGCGTGGGGGACCGTGCTCTTCGCGCTCGCTGTGAGTTCGGCCTTCGTCGTGGAAGCAGGACGCCACAACGTGATGGAGGACTATGAGCAGCGCAAGGAACTGGGGCTGCCGCCCTTGATGCCGAAGGGAGACCCCTACACCCGGCGTCTGTTCGATTCGGCGTGGCTCATCCAGTACCGCCTCAGGATGCGCACGCATCCCCTTGACGGTGAACGCCCCTCCGAGTAGCACGACCGACCGCCGCGTCGCGGAGTACCACCCGCGACGCGGCGGTCCTTTGTCGGGTCACGCAAAAGCTGACGCAGACGTATCTGGAAAACTGCGGCCTTCAAGGATTGCCCGGTGCGCGAATCTTTCGGAGCCCAGAGGCGAATCGTATTGTCGCTACGATCCGGGCAGGTGAGCCAGGAAGTCTTCCAGCTCCCCGCAGGGCCCTCAGTCTTGGCGAGCGCTGGAAGGCCCGGGCGTCGTGAGAGGTGGTCCCTGCGGATAGCTCGGACCACGAACAACAACGATCCGATCATCGGGCCGGATGCGACGTGGCTATTGGAAGGCGGGGCCTGCCTGTCTCCGCGGGGCTCAACGTCCCTGGACTTCAGAAATGGCTCCGACCATCAGAGCGCGGCGGCGTCGGACGGTGCCGGGGACCGACTCAAATAGGGATCCACTCCCTGGGCTTCTCTGCGGTTCTCCCGGCACCGGCCGCTACGAACCGATCCTCGCGGTCTACCGAAAGAGCTATCACTCGGGATTCGGATAGCGATGACTCGCTTCGCCGCCCATTAGGATTCGGACCTGTCAGATCCCCCTTTTCAGGGCCCGCATGTTCACCGACTCGATCGCGCAGCGCGACCAGTCCAACTCGCCGCGGGCACCGAGTTCGTCGAGGACCAGGCGGTGGAGCTCGGCCCACACCCTGGCCTTCGTCCACTCGGAGAAACGCCGATGAGCCGTAGCCCCCGATGGCCCGAACGAAGCAGTGGGCAACTGCTGCCACGTGCAGCCTGACGTGGCCACGAACACGATCACGGCGAGTCACAGCCCACATGGAGCATGAGGTCGACGAGCTCGTCAGGAGTGGTGCCCTCCCGGTGGAGTACACCTTCGAACCGGGTACGCAGTTCGCCGTCTTCCCACCAGGAGAACAGGGTGCTGGCGTCAGGACTGCGGAAGTGGGAGACGGCCAGGGTGCCACGGGTGGCGTCCTTCATGCCGTCGGTCTCGATGCCGCCGTTGATTTCCAAGGCGAGGACCAATCAGCGTCTTTGCCCAGGACGCGGGTGGCGCCAACGAACATAAAGTCGCCCCAGTCCGTCTGATCTTCCTGGAACTCATCATCTCGGGCCGCAAACGCTTCGAAACCATCAAAATCTCCGGTCGGATTGGCACCGATGCGGTCGAGGAACTCTTGTGGGGAGATCCCCCGGACCAGTGTCAGGGTGTATCCCTCAAGAAGGTAGCCACCGTGGAAGTCCCGAAGCCAGGAGCGACTGGCCGACTCAGCGTTCATGAGCGGCCATGCTGCCAGGCGCCTGTGACAGATGACTACCCAAGTCCTTGGGCGACTGGCAGGTGTTGGGCATTGCTGTGGGGGTGGATCGGGTCCCCCGTCAGGCGGGGTGGCGGAAGGGGTTGGGGCTCGCGGCGGCAGCGTCTGCGACACCCTTCACGCAGAAAGCGCCCTCTGCTTAGACTGATAGAACCCCTTGGCAGAGCTCATACTCCATGCTCAGAAGGCACTTTTGCGTTCACGGCACGGTGACCACCGGCGCCCCAACTGAAAGGCCGAGGCTAGTCGGTGATCTCAACCGCTCCGTTATTGACGGGTGTGTTCGCGTTCGGGCTCTTCTTCTGCGTGATGCCCTGGAGCAGCTGCGCCAGGTCGACTCCGGTGGTGGAGCTGAGGAGTTCCATGCCCTGGGCGACGTTGTCGGTGACCGTGCGGGACAGTTGGCTTGCCCCGTCGGTGGAGATGACTGTCATCTTGTCGATGGCGGACAGCGGCTCGGCCGCCTTGCCGACGACCTGCGGCAGCACTTCGACGAGCATCTGGAGCACGGCCGCGTCGCCGTACTGGGCGAAGGCATCGGCTTTCTTCCGCATGGCCTCGGCCTCGGCCGATCCCCTCGCGGCGATGGCTGCGCCCTGCGCCTCGCCCTCGATCCGTACGGCGTCGGCGAGGGCGGCGCGGTGGGCCTTTTCGCCCTCGCCGGTCAGGCGGGCGCGCTGGGCGTCGGCCTCGGCCTCCTTGACCTGGGCGATCCGGCGGGCCTCGGCCTCCTGCTCGGCCTGGTAGCGGGCGGCGTCGGCGGGCTTGCGGACCTGGGTGTCCAGTTCACGGTCGGTCAGCGCGGCCTGGCGCTCGGCGACCTTCTCCTGCTGGCTCAGAATCTCCTGCTGGCGGTCGGCCTCGGCGAGCGGGCCGGCGGCGGCAGCCCTCGCGGCGGCCTCGTCGGTCTCCGCCTTGATCTCGGCCTGCTTGAGTGCGAACGTCCGTTGCGCGATGGCGATCTCTTCCTCGGCCTTCAGCCGCGCCTGCTCCGACGCACGCCGCGCGACGGCCTCGGCGATGTCCGCCTCCTGCTTGGCGCGGGCGGCCTCGGGCCGTCCGAGGTCCTCCAGGTAGGAGCCCTCGGTGGTGATGTCCTGGATCTGGAAGGCGTCCAGGACCAGGCCCTGCCCGGACAGGCTCGCCTCGGCCTCCTCCGCGACCTGACCGGCGAACGCCGCCCGGTCTCGGATGATGTCCTCGACCGACATCCGGCCGACGATGGACCGCAGTGCGCCGGAGAGCACTTCCTGGGTGAATCCGACGATGCCGTTCTGCTGCATCAGGAATCGCTGGGCCGCGGCGCGGATGGAGTCCTCGGTCCCGCCGACCTTGACGATCGCGACGCCCTCAAGGTTGGCCTTCACCCCGCGCAGGGTGACTGCGCCGCGCACCGCGACCGGGATGTGCCGGCTGGACAGGTCCAGGGTGAACTTCTGCTGGACGAACGGGACGACGAAGACACCTCCGCCGACCACGACCTTCTGCCCGCTCTGGTCGGTGAAGACCCGGCCGGTGGCCGGATCGGTCGCCTTCTTGCCGCGGCGGCCGGTGATGATGAACGCCTCGCTGGGCCCTGCGACCTTGTAGCGGGTGATGACGACGAGGGCGAGCAGTACGACGAGAACGACGATGCCCACCACAGCGGTGAGTACAGGGCTCATGGCGAATCCCCCTTGATTCGGAACAGTTGGAAGAGTCAGAAAACGACCGGCACACGGACAGTGCGGTGATGAGACGGTCAAGCGGTCAACGGTCGACGGGGCGGACCACGACGGAGGTCGCGGTGAGCACCGACTCGACCCAGATCTCGGTACCGCGAGCGATCGGGGTGGAACTCTTCACCGCGAACTTCAGCGGCTGCTGGCCCAGATACAGCAGCACCTCGCCGTATCCGTCGACGGGAACGGCGGTGACCACGGAGCCTGAACTGCCCACGAGATCTTCGCCGCGCGGCGTGTCCGAGGCATCGTCGCGCATCAGAGCCCGGCTGAGCTTCCAGGTCAGCCATCCCGTGCCGACCCCTGCCACCGCGCCCACACCGGCGGCGACTCCCGCTCCAAGGCCAGTGATCCCGAGCGTGATCGCTCCGGCGAAGCCGAGCATCGACACGAATCCGGCGATCACCGGCAGCGACAGGAACCCGTCCAGCGCGCCGCTCAGCCCGTCGAAGACCCCTTCCAGCACCCCGTCGAAGAGCAGGGACAGTACGAGCAGCACCACGCCCGCGATGCCGAGACCAAGAAACCAGCCCATGTGCGCCACCCCATCCCCTACGCGAGCGCCCGACGGTACGGAGATGCTTTCATGCATCCGCACACAAGTTCACTGCCGGAACCCGGCAATTTTTACACGTTCTTGATGCCGAACCCCGGCCGAAGAACAACCGGCTGCGACATGCCACCCTGGTCCTCATCGCGTCAAGAACGCGTCACCAACGCATCAAAAACCGGGGGCCACGTGGCAGGGCAAACGATTCCGAAGGAATATCTGGCGGGCTACGCCCAGATCCTGGCCGAGGTCGCCGCGACCGGACGTCGACTCACCCGGGACGAGTTGCGTTCCCGGCGTGCGCTCGGTGAACAGGCAGCCGAGGCCGGGCACAGCCTGCGCGCCCTCGTCGTCAGACACCTCGCCGTGACACGGGAAACCTGGCCCGACACCGCCGCCACCAACGTTCTCGCGGCTGTCGAGCAGGCCATCGACGCCCTTGCCGAAGGCTACGAAGGCGCCCAGCGACTCGCCGTACGCCAGGAAGAAGCCGCGCGCCGCGAGTTCATCGACGACCTGCTCTACGGCCGCAGCGACCTGGGCCGGCTCGCCGAGCGGGCCGAGCGCTTCGGGCTGCGGCTCTCCCACGCCCACGCCGTCGCAGTAGCCGGCGACCCGGCCCCGTACGACGAGACCGGCACCGTCTTGCGCAAGGTGGAACAGGCCGTCCTCACCCGCTTCGGAGACCGCAGCATCCTGCTCACCACCAAAGACGGCAGACTCATCTGCATCGCACCCGGCGAACAAGACGAAATCCTGACCTACTTCGCCAAACACGCACACGCCGCCACCGACGGCGGCCAAGTCGCCATCGGCCGACCCCACCCCGGCCCGGGCGGCGTCGTCCACTCCTACGAGGAAGCCCTCAACGCCCTCGACCTGGCAGCACGCATGGACCTGGACAGCCCGGTCCTGCACGCCGCCGACCTCCTCGTCTTCCCCGTCCTCACCCGCGACCGCGCCGCGATGGCCGACCTCGTACGCAACATCCTCGGCCCCCTCCACAACGCACGCGGCGGCCCCGGCCCCCTCCTCAACACCCTCACCGCCTACTTCGACGCCGGCTGCGTCGCAACCGAAGCAGCACGCCAGCTCAACCTCAGCGTCAGAGCGCTGACATACCGCCTCACACGCATCCACAGCCTCACCGGCTCCAACCCCGCCGACCCCCTGCACCGCTACGCACTACAGACCGCAGTCATCGGAGCCCGACTGCTCGACTGGCCGGCCAAGAACCTCGGGCCATGAAACCCACGCCCCTGGCCACAGGACCCCGGCGAGCGAAAACCCTCGGTGGGCGGACACCGCCGGATCGATCCGCCCCTCGCGCTCGCGGTCGAGGTCGGCACCTCGCAGGATGCGCGGCGCGCCGACCAGAGCTCATGGTGATCAGGTGAGCTGGTCTTAGGTGTTCCAGCCGCTGCCGATGCGGGTGCGGGCGGCGAAGGGGGCGCTGCTGTTGCCGGTGCCGCGGTAGAGCCAGAGCACGCCGCCGTGGTCGCGGGCCAGGAGGTCGGGCTTGACGTGACCTACACCATTGCCGTCCTCGGTCTGCTGGCCTTCCTCTTCCCGCCGGCCGCACCCGTTCTGGGTGTCCTGGCCGCTCTGATCACCATCATCGGAGCGTCCATCCAGTTCATCGCCCAGTGGGCGGCGGCGAGAGGCCAGTGTCTGCACATCAACGTCTACACCAGGTGGTGGATCCCGCGCTACGCCTACGGCAGGTACGCCTACCCCTGGCGCGGCGGCTGCTGATCAGCCACCACGCCTGAGTGAACCCGTAACACCGCGGCCGGTGAACGAGACCATCGTTCCCCGGCCGCACCGACACCCGCCCCACCGACCCAAGGGAGGACGCATGTCCGTCCACCACCGCGCCGCCACAACCTTTGCCCTCCTGGGCGCTCTTCAGGCCGTCATCGGCATCGTGTTCACCGCCGCCTTCGACCGGGCCTTCGGCGCGCCCCTGTTATGGACCGCCACCGGCAGCTTCGCGCTCGCCTGGCACTTCCAGCGCAAGGCAGCCGACAACGCCTGACCTGCCCGCCGACGGTGCCTGCCCCGCGCCTAGACTCCGCAGCGTGAACAACACCTTCCGGTGCACCCACTGTGGCACCGTCGGCCTCGAACCCGGCTTTGTCGAAGACGCAGGCCAGCACTCCCGCGGCTTCGCCCGGTGGATCCAAGGAGCTCTCGAACGAGGCCCCTTCGGCGGCGCCAAGCGCATGGGGAAGCCCACCTGGCAGATCGACGCCTACCGCTGCCCCAACTGCGCCCACCTCGAACTCTTCGCCGGCACTCGCGCCTGAGCCCTCCGGGTTCGATCACGCCGGTCCTGATGACGTATCGCCCCGGGCCAGCAGCCGACGGTCGACGACGCGCCCCTCGCCATCGACCTGGACGATGTCGTCGCGTTTCACGAGACAAGGCACCAGGGGTTTCGTCGTCATGGTGCTCACCGGTCTGCCGCGCCGTGCGTCGACACCCGCGTTGATGAGCTCCGCGAGCCGGGCCGCGAAATCGGCATTGCACCCGCCGAGTTCGACGAACCCGTGACCATTGACCGGCTGCGAGGACCGCAGCGAGGGCAGGATCAGGCCGACGCGTGCCAGCGCAGCCTTGAGGGCCGCCGTCGCCTCATCGCCCGGCTGCTGAGCGTTGCGCAGCCGCTGGGCTTGCTCTCGCCGTTCCTTCGGTGTGAGTTCGGAGGAGGTGGTCATGAGGCAGCCGCTCTTTCGTGTGCGGAGGCGACGAGTACGAGCATCGACATCACGATCCACAGGGCGTAGACCATGTCCGCTCACCTTTCCTTCGAAGAGACACGGGCTACGAGCAAGGCAGCGAGGCCCACCCAGGGCAGGTACGCCGGGCCGGAGATCGTCCAGCTCACGGCGGAGAGCACCGAGGCCGTGGCCAGGAAGGTGACCGGACCTCGCCGCTCCCGCAGGAACGTCCATTCGTACCGGGCGCTGCCCGGTTCTTTCATCTCACGCACGGCGGTGCGGATGACCAGGAGGGCGAGCACGACACCCGCGCCGCGCAACGCCGCGGGCGCACCCTGCCCGTTCACCCCGCGCTGCCAAGCCGCGCACGGGACGTGGAGATGTCGGGAATGCCGTCGGCGTCGTCGTCGCGGTCTTCCTCTTCGCACAGGCGCCGGTAGATGAGGTTGCGGCGTCGCAGCAGAACAGCAGCCAACGCCGCGCCGACTCCGCGAGAGGCTCCGCGCGGCGCGCGCGGGCGTCCTGGAGCGGCTGCTTGCGTGCCGTGAAGGCGTCGTAGATCTCGGTCCGTTTCTCGGCGATACTGTGCAGGAAGCCGTCGTGCTCGGCGAAGCGGGACTCCAGGCTTTCCAGCATGAGCATCAGGCGGCGAGCCGTGAACACGGAGGCCGCCACCGAGACGGGCACCCGGCGGAGGCGCAGCGCCTGCGTGTCCACGTCGGAGTCGAAGGTGTCGCGCTCCGCGCCGAAGCCGGTGTTGAGGATCTCCTCCATGCCCCTCCCCCACACGCATCGCAGTTTCCGTCTCCCGGCATCGGGGCCACGCCCATACCGTCCCGCCGAACCATCCTGGAGCAGGCGTACGCCGCTTGGCATTGCCGTAACCGGGCAGTCTTTGACGTCTTCTTGATGCCGGTGGAGAGCTCCTGCGAGCGGCGTCTCAGTCTTGGTCCCGGCGCGTCAAGGACTGAACTCGTCAGAGAGTGTCGGGAATCCGGGAGGGCCCGGAACGGAGAGGGAGCCAGCCGAGGAGCACGTGTTGGGGTACGCCGAGATCCTGGCGAGTGTGTGCGCGACCCGCCGCAGGCTTACCCGCGAGGAACGGGAGACGCTGCAGGGGAGCGGGCCGCGCAGGCCCACATCGGGCTGCGGGCCCTCATCCGCGCTCGCCTCTCCGCCGCGCAGCGGGTCCGCCCGGATCTGCCTCAGGCCGCCGCCCACCACCTCCTCGCCGCCGTCGAGCAGGCCGTCGACGCCTTCGCCGAAGGCCACGAAAGAGCCCAGCACATGGCGATGTGGCAAGAAGAGGCCGCCCGGCGGGAGTTCATCGCCGACCTGGTGTGCGGTCGCAGCGATCTCGAACGCCTCGCCCAACGCGCCGAACGCTTCGACCGGCTCCTGTACCACGCCAACGACGTGGCCGTCGCCCAGGCCCTGAGCCGTACAGCAACGGTTACGCGTCACTCGTACCGTCGAGTCCAAGCATCGGTGGCTGACCGGCAGCGAACTGGGCCTCAGGTTGCCGATCTCTGGCATCACGGACTGTCTGCATCCTTGCGTAGTGTGCACCTGTCGAACAGCCCCTGCAGTCTCGGTGCCTTGGCAAGCCGTGCCGCCTCGTCTCAGCACGGTCCCGTACGGCGTGACACCCGCGGCACCGAGCAGGCGGGCCAGGGTGTCGGCCCCGGCGAGGCGGCTCGGCGTGCAGCCCAGCAGGACGGCGATGCTCGACGCCACAAGCAGTGCCCCACCGCCGAGCAGCAGTGTCCAGCTCGCCCAGGTACTCACATGTGAGCCTCGGGGCCGTCCGCGCGGGAGGAACGCGCCCGGTGGGGACGGAGCTCGAATAGGCCGATCCCCGCAGTGGCCAGGTAGAGGGGGAAGGCGAGTGCCTCGGCGACGATGGTGGTTCCGGTGGCTCGGCTGAGGCTGGCTGCGAGCGCGGTGCACAGCAGCAGCCCGGGCAAGGCTCGTCGCCAGAGTGGTAGCCGGCTGATCCGCCAGACTCGGACGCAGACGACGGTGTTGAACGTGAAGAAGGCGAGCGCCCACAAGGCGAGCACGACAAGAGTGAGGGGCATGGCCAGGAGCTCCGGGGCAGGCGGAAAACTGTGCCGACCAGACTTCCCGGCTCACCGACGGCTGATCCTAGTCGTCAGGACAGCTATGTGAAGGGCTCCACGACTCCGGTCTTGCCCGCGACGACGATGATGTCGCCCTTCGACGACCGTGTCGGCGGTGGCGTAGGGGACAGGGCTCATGGAGCGACCCCCTCGGCCTCGGCGGCGCCCCGGGCGGAGATGGCCGCGGACTGGGCCTCGCCCTCGATGCGTACGGCGTACGGCGAGCGCCGCACGGTGGGCCTTCTCACCCTCACCGGTGGGCCTGGCCCACTGGGCGTTCGCCTCAGCCTCCCTGACGAGGCTGATACGGCGGCTTGCGGACCTGCGTGTCGAGCTGGCGGCCAGTGACCTGGGCGGGCGGCGACCTTCTTCTGCGCGGTCAGGATGTCCTGTTGGCAGGCGGCATTGTCGGTCTGGGCCCTGATCTCGGCGTGCTTCAGGTAGAGGGTCCGCCGCTGGACGATCGCGATTCTCTTTTCCGCCTTCAGCCGGGTCTGCTCGGCCGACCGGCCGGCTCGCTTCTGGTCATCTCGGCACTCGTACCGGTACCGGGCCCACCGCTCATCAGCCGCACGGGGCTGCTCCTGGGCGTCAGCTTCGTAGCGATCCGAAGTGTGCCTGCGCATTGCCTGGTTCACCGTCGAAGCCGTGCGCGTGCGGCAAGGTCGCGGGCCCGGCGGCTGGGTTCGCGTCGCCGGGAGTGACGGGTGGAACGAACTGGCGGAGTTCAGCGGGGTCGGGCCGTCGCCCTGAAGAGGTGCGTCCGGAGCTTCGCGCGGCAGGTACGGTCTGGCGCGGTGAGATCGTCACCAGGTCCGCGCGCGATACTCACCAGCACACGTCTGACCATCCGGTGGACAGCCCCATCGCGATGGCCTGTGCAGCGCTGCTGCTGCTTCTGACCGGGGTACTGGGTGCATACGCCTGGTGCTGGTGGCTCCGGCACACTGAACGCTGTCTCGTCGAGAGCCCGCCCGATCTGTTCAAGGCCAGACTCACCGCCTTCGGTGTGGGGCGTGACTTCCTGCTGCGGCGCTTGCGACGTGGAGTGCCAACCGGGTGGCTGGCCTGCGCCCCAGTCACTGACGCTCATGGCCGCCCGGCGCTGCAGATGGTGCACAAGTTGCGCCAATGGCCGGTCGGTTGATGAAGTTTGGGTGCGAACGGGCCTTCTACCAGTCGAGATGCCCAGCAAGGGGGGAAGGAAATACATGCCGGTGCTGCCGCCGCAGAGTCATAGAGGACATCAAGTCGGCCACATGGTGGTCTGCGGGGATGACGGGCTCGCCCAACGTCTGGCCACTGAACTGCGGGACGTCTATCGCGAACAGGTTGTCCTTGTCGTCCCCGGCGACCGTGCCGAAGGCCGCCTGGAGGAGCAGCCCGCCGCGCAGTGGCGCGCGGCCGGCTTGATAGGCCGGTTCAGCTCGACAGCCAGAGGTTCCGCCGGCGCCGCACCGGACGACACGAGCGGCGGAGTCCTCCTGCCGATACGGGAGGTCATGTCCGGCTCCCCCACGGAGGCAGCCCTCCTGCGTGCTGGAGTCGACCGTGCCGCGGCGTTGGCCCTGCTGTACGAGGACGACGAGACGAACCTCCGCTCGGCGCTTCTCGCCCGCCGTCTCAACCCCGGTCTTCGGCTCGTGGTGCGCATGTACAACCGCAAGCTTGGTCAGCACATGGAAGAACTCCTCGACCAGGCCGCCCTCGTGGCCATGCCCGGCATGGACCGGGCAGTCCTGGAAGCCTCCACGACAGTGCTCTCGGACGCGGACACCGCCGCACCCGCGCTCGCCGCCACCGCCGTCGCCGGAACCAGCAAGGTCGTCCAGGCAGACGGCTTGCTCCTGCGCGCGGTGGAACGGACACCGCCCGGTCGGGGCGAGGTGCCGGACCCCGGTCTGTGCACGCTGGCGCTGCTGTCGTCGACGACAGCCGATCCCGCGGGTGCCGAGGGCTCCGACGCGAGCGGCACCGTGGGACCGCTGCTCCTGCCCGACGACCGGACCGTGCACACCGCCACGGGACGTGGCACCGTCATTCTGGAAACCGTCCGGCACGCGGCCCCCGCCAGGCCGCTTCGACGTCTCTCCCTTAGGGGCGCTGCGTTCGGCGACCTGTTCTCCGGCCGGCTGCGCTGGGCGCTCGCCGGCATCGTCGCCTCGGTGTTTGCCCTGACCGTGACCACCATCCTGCTCACCGACGCCGACCCCGTGCACGCCGCCTATCTGACCCTGCTCGACCTCTTCTCGATCAACGACCCCGCCGTCGGTGAATCGACCGCCCGTCAAGTCCTGCAACTCCTCTCCGGCCTTGTCGGCCTCGCCCTGCTCCCCCTCCTTGTCGCCGGCGCCCTCGAAGCCCTTGGCACCTTCCGCGCCACCGACGCTCTGCGTCGACCCCCGCGCGGCCTGTCCGGGCATGTCGTGCTGCTCGGTCTCGGAAAGATCGGCGCCCGCGTCCTCGTTCGACTGCGCGAGCTCGAGATCCCGGTTGTGTGTGTCGAGGAGGACCCCGACGCCCGCGGCATCGCGCTCGCCCGCGGCATCGGCGTGCCCGTCGTTCTTGGCGACGTCACTGAAGAAGGCGTCCTGGAAGCAGCCAAGATCCACCGCGCACACGCCTTGCTCGCACTTACCAGCTCGGACACCACGAACCTGGAGGCCACCCTCTCCGCACGCACTCTCAAGACCGACCTGCGCGTAGCACTGCGCCTGTACGACGACGACTTCGCGACCGCCGTCTACCGCACCCTGCGCACCGCGCACCCCGAGGCCCTCACCCGTAGCCGCAGCGTCACCCACCTCGCCGCGCCCGCCTTCGCCGGCGCCATGATGGGCCGCCAGATCCTCGGCGCCATCCCCGTCGAACGCAAGATCCTCGTTTTCGCGGCCCTCCCCGTTGCGGGCCACCCCCAGTTCGAAGGACGTACTGTCTCCGAAGCGTTCCGCCCCGGCGCCTGGCGCATCCTCGCTCTCGACACGTCCGCGCCCGCCGCTCGCCGCCCCGACCTTGCCTCCGCACACCGCGACGGCGAACACCCCCAGCTGCTGTGGGACCTCCACCCCGGCTACGCCCTGCGCCCCGAGGACCGCGTCGTCATCGCCGCGACGCGCGGCGGCCTCGCCGATCTTCTCGGCCGAGGAACCGCACCGAGGAGCACCTGCTAGTCACCGGATCTCGTGGGTCCCGCAAGGAGGCTGCGACGAGGACCTGCGAGGAGGCGGGTCCACCGAGCCCCGGCTTGTGCCCCCAGGGGCGCTCGTACGGCTGTTGCATGCCTCCAGCCCTGCACCACGCCGTTCCCGGTGCCGCCCCTCACCCTCGCCGACCCCGGCGTCCGCGTTTCGTAAGGACCGCATGCCCGAAATGCCTGATTAGCGCTCGTAGGGTGAAGACGTGACCTCACCACCAGACGTCGACGTCGTCCTCCCCTGCCTGAACGAGGCCGACGCACTGCCCTGGGTGCTCGCGCGGATCCCGGACGGCTGGCGTGCCCTGGTCGTCGACAACGGCTCCACCGACGGCTCGGCGGAGATCGCCCGCGCGCTCGGCGCCACCATCGTGCACGAGCCGCGCCGGGGCTTCGGCGCCGCCTGCCACAGCGGACTGGCCGCCGCCGGCGCCGACATCGTCTGCTTCTGCGACTGCGACGCCTCTCTCGACCCCGTGCTGCTCGTGCCCTTCGTAGACGAGATCCGCTCCGGCGAGGCCGACCTGGTTCTCGGGAGGCGCAGTCCCCGAACCCGGAGCGCCTGGCCCGCGCAGGCCCACGCGGGCAAGCTGGCACTCGCGCGCATGCTTCGCCGCCGCACCGGGCTGCGCCTGCACGACCTCGGCCCCTTGCGCGCCGCCCGCCGCGACCCGCTGCTCGCCCTCGGCCTCACCGACCGGCGCAGCGGCTACCCCCTACAGATGGTCGTTCGGGCCGCCGACGCCGGCTGGCGGATCGTCGAGCACGACGTGCCGTACCTGCCGCGCACCGGCGCCTCGAAGGTGACGGGCACCTGGCGCGGCACCTGGCAGGCGGTACGGGACATGAGCCGCGTCCTGCACGAGACCCCCACACCTGCGGGAGGAACCGCACGGTGACCACGCTTCTCGTCATCGCCAAGGAACCCCGGCCCGGGCGCGTCAAGACGCGGCTCACCCCGCCCTTCACCCCCGAGGAAGCCGCGGAACTCGCGGAGGCGGCCCTCGCCGACACTCTGTGCACCGTGGCCGCCGCGCCCGCGTCGCGGCGGATCCTCGTCCTCGACGGCGCCCCCGGCCCGTGGCTGCCGCCCGGCTTCGACGTCGTACCGCAGTGCTCGGGCGGGCTGGACGAGCGGCTGGCGGACGCGTTCGCGCGCTGCACCGGCCCGGCCCTGCTCATCGGCATGGACACCCCGCAGGTGACGCCGGAGATGCTGACCGTGGACTTCACGCGTTGCGACGGGTACTTCGGTTTGGCGGAGGACGGTGGATTCTGGGCGCTCGGCGTGGCCCGCCCCGATCCGGCCCTGTTGCGAGGCGTGCCCATGTCGACGCCGGTGACCGGGGCCGTGCAGCGGGAGCGGCTGGTCGCCGCCGGGCTGCGGGTGCGCGACCTGCCGTGCCTGCGGGACGTCGACACCGCTGCCGACGCCCACGCGGTCGCCGCCCTGGCCCCGCACGGCCGGTTCGCCGTGCGGCTGGCCCGGTGCGCGACGGCGGCGGGCTGCCGATGAGCACCACCGTGCCCCCGTGGGCGGGCGCCGACTCCTACGCCGCCGCCCTGCGCGCCGGACGAGGGCCGCTGTTCTTGCGGCGGGACGACGGCTGGCTGCTGCCGCTGGAAGTGGAACGCTGGTGCGCCCGGGCCGACCAGGTCGACCTGGACGTGCTGGACCGGTGCGAGGGCACCGTGCTGGACGTTGGCTGCGGACCGGGCCGGCTGGTGGCGGAGCTCGCCGCCCAGGGCCGGACCGCCCTCGGTATTGACGTCAGCGAGGCCGCCGTGGACCACACGGCGCGGCTCGGCGGACCGGCGCTACGACGCTCCGTCTTCGAGCCGCTGCCCGGCGAGGGTCGCTGGGGCACCGTGCTGCTCATGGACGGCAACGTCGGCATCGGCGGCGACCCACACGCCCTTCTCGAGCGGGTCGCCGTCCTGCTCGCTCCCGGCGGGTTGCTGATCACTGAGACCGCGCCGGTGGACGTCGACGAACGCGTTCACGTCCACATCACCGACGCTCACGCCACCGTCGGCGCCCCCTTCCCCTGGGCACGGCTCGGCACTCCGGCCCTGCACCGCTATGCGCAGGGCTGGGAGAGGGCCGCTCAGTGGGCAGCAGGCGGTCGGTGCTTCGCCGCCCTGCGCAAACGCAAAGCAAGCAGCAGCGCCGAGCCGCCGAACAGGACGGCGGTGATCAGCATCCAGCGGGCGAGGAAGCCGTCCGGCGACAGCCCCGTGGCGAGCCGGTAACGCCGGTCCACCATCCCGCTGATCAGTGGGAACCACACGAGCAGGAGCAGGCCGGACAGTGCGGCGGGCACGCGGACGTACATCGCCCACTTCCGGCGGCCAGCCGCGCCGAGACCGTGTACCGCTGCCCGGTCCGCCCCCGCGTACAGGGGCAGCAGCACGAGGTCGTGCAGCAGTGCAGCCCCCACGATCCACAGCGCCGCACCGAGCCAGTCGTCCGCAAGCAGCCGCACGCCCGCGTATCCGGCGAGGGCGAACGAGCAGCCGAGCAGCAGCAGTTGCAGAGGGCAGCCGACCGGAACACGCGGAAGCATCACAGGTCTCCGAACGTCATACGGGCCACCCACTTGGTGTTCAGCACGCCGGGCGCGGCGGGCACGATCACGCGGGCGGGATAGCCATGGTCTGGGGACAGCTCTTCGCCGTTGACGTACAGGGCGAGCAGGGAGCGCGGGTCGGCGACCTGGTTGGCACGCAGGGCCGCGTGACGGAAGACGCCGTGCAGTTGGAGGGACTCGACAAGCACATCCGGCGGGTCGCCGTCGTAGCCGACGAGAGCGGCGAGATCACGCAGCCGCACCCCGCGCCACCGCTGGTCGGACGTCGACCAGCCCTCGACGCAGGCGATCGGCAACGCCGAGCTGTGCAGAGGCAGTCGCAGGAGGTCGGCGCGGCCGAGGCGGACTGTGCCCGTGCGTCCCGTGACGACGAGGCGCCAGACGTCCTCCCCCGTCTCCGCCGCGTCGACGCCGGCGTACGCGGCCGTCTTGTTGATCTGGAAACCGTTCGGGCCGCCGCGGGGCTCGGCCCCTCCGTGCGGGGCGAGGAGGGCGGTGCGTCGAAGAGCGTCGAAGTTCTGCCCCACCGTCGTGGCGAACAGCAGTAGCGAGCCGCCCCCGACGAACCACAGCGCGCCGCGCCGGGAGACGGTCGGCTCGGCGGGGCGCGGGGACACCAGGTCGTTCCGCTCCTCCCGCACATGCCGCAGATTGCGCAACGCGGTGGGCATCTTCAACAGTGCGTGGGCCACGAAGGCCGCGAAGAACACCCAGGCCCCGTAGAAATGCAACGGGTAGAAGGAGCCCGGGAAGACGTAGTTCAGCTGGACGTTGAACACACCGGTCACGAACTCGAACAGCCCGCCCCCGACCAGCAGCAACAGGGAGATCCGCTCCAGCGCATGGGTGAGAGAGCGGACCGGCGGTATCGCGAACAGTTTCGGCACCACCGACCACAGCTTGGCCAGCAGGACCGGGACCAAGGTGATGCCAAGGGTCACGTGGAGGCCCTGGTTGAGCCGATACAGCCAGTGGGGATTCGTGGGCCAGGCGAAGAGGTAGAAGCCGAGGATCCCCTTGTCGGGCGTCTTGTCGTTCACCGGCGACAGGCCCGGGTTGTAGGCGGCGTACGAGACAAGGCCCGTCACGAACAGCACCGTGATGCCGACGAGCAGGACGACGCCGAGGACGGACGTGAACCAGGGGCCGCGCAGGGGGCTGCGCCAGAAGCCGGGGGAAGTAGGGAGCCATGGATCGTCTCGCATGGTCCGACCGTAGGCCGGGGCACCCCTGGTGGAGGGCGCGCGACCCATGACGAAACGCTGACGTCCGGCCCGGACGGCAGTGTGTGGACGTCCGCCCGGCCTAGCGTTCCGGATGTGACCCGCCCCCTGCCTTCCGCCGAGCCTCGCGCCCCCGCTCCGGCGGCCCGTCCCGCGACCTCCGCCTTGACCTGTACGCCGCCGGGGCCGCCGCCCTGCTGGTGACGGCGGCCGTGCTGATCGGCCGCCGCATCCAGGACACCCACCACACACTCATCGTCGGCTGGCCCCCGGTGCTGGGGTCCTGGGGACCGCACGTCGGCCCCGGCACCCCGGCGGCGGCACTCGTCGCAGCTGTCACCGTGGCCTACGGCCCCGCCCTCGCGGCCCGTCTACCCTGGCGCACCCTGCTCCCCCTGGCCTGCGGCACGTCCATGGCCTGGATATTCTCCCTCGCCCTGATCGACGGCTGGCACCGCGGCATCGCCGTCCGCCTCACTACGCGCAACGAATACCTCCAGGTCATCGACCGCTTCCACAGCATCCCGGCCGCCCTGCACGACTTCACCCACCACATCCTGCTCCACTCCCCCGACAACTGGCCCGCCCACATCGCCGGCCACCCCCCGGCCGCCACCCTCACATTCGTCATGCTCGACCGACTCGGCTTGGGCGGCGGCGGCTGGGCAGGAGTGTGGTGCATCACGGTCGGCGCGACGGCCTGCGTGGCCGTGCTGGTCACGATCCGCGCAGTGGCCGACGATCGCCTGGCACGACGGGCGGCCCCCTTCCTGGTCCTGGCACCCGCCGCGGTGTGGGTGGGCACCTCGGCCGACGCCTACTTCGCGGCGGTGGCGGCCTGGGCGGTGGCCCTGCTGACGCTCGCGGTCACCCGGGGTTCCCTCTGGGCAGCCGGGGCGTCCGGACTGTTGTTCGGCCTGACCTGCTACCTCTCTTACGGCCTCACGCTCGTCGCGCTCATCGGCGCGGCGGTGCTGATACTCGGTCGGCACCGGGTCCGGGAGCGCCCTGTACTGCTGGTGCTGTTGCTCGCCGGGGCGGCCGTCGTACCGATGGCGTTCACGCTCGCGGGATTCGACTGGTGGGAGGCGTACCACCTGCTGGTCACCCGCTACTACCAGGGCGCGGGCGGTATTCGCCCCTACGGCTACTGGGTGTGGGCAAACCTCGCCTGCACCGTGTTCATCACCGGGCTGGCGACCGCGGCCGGCCTGCGGCGGACGGGTGCGGTGCTCGTGCGGGGGCGCAGCGACGCCCTCGCCAGCCCGGACGGCGCGCACGACCGGGTCCCGGCCGACGCCCGCCTCGCTCTCCTCGTGGCCGCCGCCCTTCTCGCCCTGCTGGTCGCCGACCTGTCCGGGATGAGCAAGGCCGAGACGGAGCGCATCTGGCTCCCTTTCGCGATGTGGCTGCTCCCGGGCTGTGCCTTCCTCACCCGCCCCAGCGCCTGGCTCACCGCGCAGGCGGTGCTCGCGCTGCTCCTCAACCACCTGCTGATGACCGGCTGGTGATCCCGGCGGCGGTGCCTGGCCCCGACAGCGGCGGGGGGGGGTGATGTCGGGTGACGGGTACTGCCGCCGTTGTCGAAGGTGCCTGACACGCTGCGCGTCATGACCTCGAGCGATCGTTTCGTACCACGGCACCTTGCCCTCTGCGCGATCCCGACGCCCTGAGTGCCCGGCTGGGGCCCTCCGCACGGAACCCACCGCGCGTCCTTGAACGAGTGGGTGCAGCGGCTTGAAGCCGGGCTGCGTTGCAGCGGCAGGCCCTTGAGCGTCACCACCGACAGAAACAACGACACGACCGGACCCCGCCGACACCAGAGAGGAAGATCGTCGGGCAGCACCCGGAATGCCTTGCAAGGACCCAGCGGACCCACAGCGCGAAGGTCGCGGCGGTCAAGGGTGAGGACGGCGTCAGTGTCGTAGTCAACGGCGAGGGCTGCGTTCATCGCACCCGCCAGGTCCAAGTAGAGATCGCGGTAACGGGTACGCAATGACTGGGCGACCCCCAGGTGGTCTTCTGCGATCTCGGGCACAGCGATACGGCATCGACGCATCCCTATCAGCATCGCCTCGATCCAGGGCCGCGCCCGGGGCGGCAGTGACGAACTCACCCTCGCCTGCGACCTGCGCTACGTCGGCCGCGAGAGCGCCGTGTTCGGCCAGCCCGAGGTCGCCACCGGCATCCTCCCGGGCTGGCAGCACCGAACGCCTGCCTCGCCTGGCCGACCGCGACCGCGCCCTCGAAGTACTCCTGAGCAGCCAGGACTACGACGCCGACACCGCCGAACGGTGGGGCTGGATCAGCGGCCTCCCCCACGACGAACTCGACGGCGTCGTCGACGAACCGGCGGCCCGCCTCGCCTCCTTCGACAAGCCGGCCCGCCACCAGCTACGCCAACTACTTCGCCTCCCTCGGCCGGCCCGGTTTCCGGGTACACACCGCCCGCTTCGGCGTTCTCGCCGGCGCCGTACACGGAACGGGCCCGGTCGAGCAACCCGTCGCCGTACCAACCGGCGGGGCGCGACAGTCGGAGCGTCGGGCGGTCGTCGGCACGCTGCAGCGCGCTCAGGTCCGGCACGTTGCCGTGAAACAGAGTGCAGGTCAGCACAGGAGACCACAGACGGGCGGCTCAGCGATGCGGTCGACGTGACGGTCGTCTGCCGCTTCCTCGCCCGTATCTTTGGGGACTTCGATCAGAGGATTCCCCTTGTCGTCTTCGCCCACCTCGCCGCGTCACCTGACACTTCTAAGTGAAGATGCGGGCGATCTCCCGCCAGCCGCGAGGTGAATCCCGGCGCGGGAAGTAGGACCTGAGGTCAGCGAGCCTGCGACGGTCGGAAGGGCGGCGCTGCCGATCCCCACCCCGAGCAATACCGACGAGGAATCCAATGAGCGACACGCAGGGCAGGGATGAGACTCCCGATGAGGCCGGGTCGGTGGGGGGCGGGGACGGGGCGGCCCGCCGTGGCGCGGAGGGGGATGCCGTGGCGGGGCGGTCGGGTGCGTCGGCCGGGCGTGCGAATGGCGCGGCGCCATCCGGCGGAGAGCGGGAGCCGACGGCTTCGGCAGCGGGCGAGGCGCCGAGCGGGGTGGGGGTGAGGGTTGCTGGGTTGTTGCGGGAGGGGCCACCGGTGGGTCCGACGCGGCCGGAGTTCTGGCGCAGTCCGCTGCGCGGGCCGTGGCTGACGTCGGTTTTCGGTGCGGTGCTGCTCGTGGGCATTCCGGTTCTGTTCGTGACCGGGCTGCTTTCCTACGCAGCCTACAACCCGGATCTCGGTGGTAATGACAAGACGCCGGACAGGGGGTGGCTGGGCTTCTACCTGTTCGCGTGGCCCACACATCCCTACTGGCTCTACCGTCTCACCCAGGGCATCCATGTCACGCTCGGGATCGTGCTGATCCCGGTGCTGCTGGCGAAGCTGTGGTCGGTCATTCCCCGACTGTTCTCCTGGCCACCGGTGAAGTCGATCGCCCATGCGATCGAACGGCTGTCTCTACTGCTGCTCGTCGGCGGAGTGTTGTTCGAATTTGTCACCGGTGTCCTCAACATCCAGCTCGACTACATCTTTCCCGGTTCCTTCTATCCGCTCCACTTCTACGGTGCGTGGGTTTTCATCGGAGCGTTCGTCGTCCATGTCACCTTCCGTATCCCGCTGATGGTCCGGATGCTGCGCGGCGGCGGGCTCCGCGAGGAACTGCGCGGGCCGGCCGGCAACGGCACGGCAGGACCTCTCGACGAGGAGAGTCTGGTGACCCCGCGACCCGCGGCACCGACGATGTCCCGACGGGGTGCGCTGGGCACGGTGGGGGCGGGTTCCCTCCTGCTGCTCGCGATGACGGCCGGGCAGAGCATCGGTGGTTCGCTCAGAGTGACCGCGCTACTGGCTCCACGCGGTCAGAACCCCGGGCCGGGACAGAACGGGTTCCAGGTCAACAAGACCGCGGTCGGCGTCGGCATCCGGCCCGAGGACGTGGGGCCCGCATGGCGTCTTGTCGTGCGGGGCGTCGCCGGCCGCGAGAGAATCCTCACCCGCGCCGAGGTCCTGGCCCTGCCGCAGCACCGGGCAGCGCTACCCATCGCCTGCGTGGAGGGCTGGTCCACCGAAGATCAGGAATGGAGCGGGGTGCGCCTGGCCGACCTGGCTGCACTCGTAGGCTACGAAGGATCCCCGCCGGGGGTGTTCGTCCAGTCCGCCCAGCGAAGCGGGTCTTTCCGCTCCACCACCTTGCGCGACAACCAGGTCCGCGACCCCCGGGCCCTGCTGGCCCTGCGGGTCAACGGAGCCGATCTGTCACCGGACCACGGCTATCCGGCCCGGATCATCGTCCCCGCCAACCCTGGCGTCCACAACACGAAATGGGTCACCCGTCTCACCTTCGGAGACAGCACATGAACCGATTCAGGGAGCATTACGGGTCCTCACCGCTCCACCTGCTGCTCGTGCTGGCCTCCTTCGCCCTGACCGGCTACGCCGGAATCCGGCTACTTGGCGGCGGCGAACCACTGATGGTCGTTGTGTGGTTCATCGGCGCTGCTCTCCTGCACGACCTTGTCCTGCTCCCCCTGTACACCGTCACCGACCGCGCCGCCCAGACACTGTTGGGCGATCGCAGAGAACCCGAAACCCACCACAACACCCACCCCCCGACAAGGGGATGGATCAACTACCTCCGTGTCCCGGTGTTCCTCTCCGGCATCCTGCTCCTGACCTACTTCCCCCTGATCCTGGGCCGGGTAGATCGCTTCACGGCCTACACCACTCTTCCCGATGACGTATTCCTCGGCCGCTGGCTACTCATCACCGCCGTGCTTTTCGCGCTCTCCGCACTCGTCCTCCTCATCCGGATGACAAAATCCCGCCCGACACCGTCCGGACAGGCACCAGAGCCCGGGCCCGGGACCGGGACCAAACCCGGAACGGCACCTGGACCCGGACGTGGAACCGGACCCGAGCCGGCGCCCGAATCCGAGCCCAGTCCCAAACCTCCACCCGGAACCGAACCCGGCCAGGGACCTGGCCTCGGCCAGGATTCCGCGCCATGACAACGCCCCCTTCATCACCATGCTCACGGTGCGCGGCCCCCGATCACGCCGTACGGCTGCCATGAGCACTCGCCCGATCGGTGACTACGCGCTCCTGTCCGACTGTCGTTCGGCCGCCCTCGTCGGTAGGGACGGTTCGATCGACTGGCTTTGCCTGCCGCGTTTCGACAGTCCCGCGGTTTTCGGCCGTCTGCTCGACGAAGACGCCGGGCACTGGTGGATCCGTCCCCGCGGTCACGTCGAGGTCAGCCGTCGTTACCTCACAGACTCCATGGTGTTGGAGACCACTTTTCGTACCGCGACCGGCACAGTGGTTCTTCTCGACGCACTCGCCATGGGACAGAGGGAACGCGCACACGCACTGGGCACGTCGTCTCCCGGCATCCTGCTGCGTCAAGTCACCTGCACCGACGGCTCGGTGACCCTGGAGACCAGCTTTGCGCCGCGCCCGGAATTCGGGCTCATCCACCCCCTGATGACAGCTGTGCGTGGCGGCCTCTCCGCTTATGGAGGTGCGCGTCGCCTCGTGCTGTCGGCCCCGCCCTCGCTGGAAACACACGGGTCCACCGCGCGCGGTGAGTTTGCGATGCGGGCAGGGCAGCGGCTTGGCTTCGCCCTGCAGTCCGTGTCCACGTGGGGTGATGCCGAGCCCGTCCCTTGGCGAGCAGGGCAGATCCGCCGCCGTCTGAACGACACCGCCAAGTGTTGGCGCTCGTGGGCAGCAGCCCATCAGGGATACCGCGGCCCCTGGCAGGAACAGGTCGGTCACAGTGGACGCGTACTGCAGGCCCTGACCTTCGTCCCCACCGGCGCCATCGTCGCGGCAGCCACCACCTCGCTGCCAGAGAGCATCGGCGCGGACCGTAACTGGGACTACCGCTACACCTGGGTACGCGACGCCAGCTTCACCCTGCAAGCGCTGTCCATCGCCGCCTGCGCAAAGGAGAAGGCCGCATTCTTCGGGTTCCTCGCCCGAGCCGCGGCCACACAGTTGGAACGCGGCATGGACCTCCAGGTGATGTACGGCGTCGGCGGCGAGTGGGACCTCAGCGAACGCACCCTGCCCCATTTGAGCGGCTGGCGCGGCAGTGCACCAGTACGCACGGGTAACGACGCCTGGCACCAGCGTCAGCTCGATGTCTACGGCGAACTGCTTGACGCAGCCCACCGGACACTGCCTCAGGGCGGATGGCTCGATCCGCCCCTGCGGACGTTCCTGATTCAGGCCGCCGAGGCTGCCGCCCGCCGATGGAGGGAACCCGACCAGGGCATCTGGGAAATGCGCGGACCCAGCCGTCATTTCCTCTACTCGAAGCTCATGTGCTGGGTCGCACTCGACCGTGCCATCAGCCTCGCCCCCGCCCTCGGAGCAACCGCCACTGGCGTCGCTGCGTGGCAGGGCATCCGGAACGAGATCCGAACAGCCATCGAAACCCGCGGTTGGAGCGAGAGAATGGGCGCCTTCACCCAGTCGTTCGGCAACGACGAACTCGACGCCTCGGCCCTCATGGTGCCACTGGTCGGATTCCTACCCGGCGACGACCCTCGCGTCCGCTCCACCGTGGCCGCGGTCGCCACTCGACTCACCGACGCACGCGGACAGGTACGCCGCTATCTCACGGACGACTTCGCAGCCGAGGAAGGATCATTCCTCCTGTGTACCTTCTGGCTCGCCCACGCACTGGCGCTTACCGGCGACGTGACCCGAGCCCGCGAGGTCTTCGAAAGCGCGCTCGCCTGCGCCAACGATGTCGGACTTCTAGCGGAGGAGGTATGTGCAGCCACGGGAGAAGCACTGGGCAACTACCCGCAGGCATTCAGCCACATCGGCCTGATCAACGCCGCCGGGGCCATCGACCAAGCGGAACGTGGAGAAGCCACCCGAATTGCTGGTAGACATCCCAGCGGATGGTGACCCCGGCCGACGACGCCGACCGCATGGCAGCTCGTGGGATCCGGGTCTCCGGGCCTGACGCTCAAAGGCGGGCGCACCGGGCAAAGACTCGTCGACCGTAGGCATCCGTAGGATACGGATGAACCGATCCGGGTTCGGTGCAGGGCCCATTGGCTCCATCCGCCGGTTGCAGCCGGTGTCGAGCGTGAGAGTTGGACTCGTGCTCGGGACGTCGCCGATTGCGGTGCGGAGGCGCTGGTTGTTGAACCAGCGGCCCACTCCGCGGTGGCAAGTTCAACTCGCCGAGGCCGTACCAGGGCCTGCGGGGTTTGATCGACTCCGTTTCGTAGAGGCCGATCTGGGACTCCATGAGCGCCTTGTCCAGGGCGTCACCCGGTGGACAGAAGGCCAGGAAGCAGGTAGCCACATCGACACCTCCGCCGTGCTCACGTGTATAAACCCGCTTGGCAGGCGCCAGACCGCGGTACCTACAAGGTCAATTGCGGTCCGAAGCCTGAACTCTTCAGCCTGGCCCAGAACCGATCGCGGATTCCTACCAGCCACAGGGTTACTGTCGTCCCGTTCAGCCCGACGTAAAATCCGCCGTGGCCAGCTCCAGCAACGGCCCGCCACAGGAGCGGCCGCACAAGGGCCAGATAAACGCAGACTACTTCGAAGCGGAGCCATGCAGCGCGGGATCGCCGACTGGCAACCCCGGTGATCCCGCTGATCATTGAGGGTCCACCGCCACGACCAGCCCATACGTTGAGAGGCATCGCCGGGGCAACCATCAACTCGACGCCCCTCACCAGCGCTTCACGCCGCTGCGTAGCTCGTGCGGAGCAAGTCCCGAGCGCGCTCCAGATCTCCTGGGTACACAGCAGCCTTCTAGTGTCCCGAGTCTTAGGAGCACTACATATCTAGGATTTGGGGTTCGGCAGGCGGTTCAGGTAGCCGGCGAGGCGTTCGAAGATCTCGTCGGCGGATCTGGTCCAGGTGAACGGCTTGGGGTCTTCGTTCCAGTGGGCGATCCAGTCGCGGATGTCCTTCTCCAGCGCTTGTACGTTCTTGTGGACGCCGCGGCGTATCTGCTTGTCCGTCAGCAGTCCGAACCAGCGCTCGACTTGGTTGAGCCAGGACGAACTGGTGGGCGTGAAGTGCATGTGGAAGCGCGGGTGCGCGAGCAGCCATTTCTGGATGGCGGGGGTCTTGTGGGTGGCGTAGTTGTCGCAGATCAGGTGGACGTCGAGCTCGGCGGGGACCTCCTTGTCGAGCTTGGCGAGGAACTTCTTGAACTCGGCGGCGCGGTGGCGGCGGTGCAGGGAGCCGATGACCTCGCCGGTGGCGGTGTTGAGCGCCGCGAACAAGGTGGTGACGCCTCCGCGCAGGTAGTCGTGGGTGCGGCGCTCGGGCATGCCGGGCATCATCGGCAGCACCGGGGCCGAGCGGTCCAGCGCCTGGATTTGCGATTTCTCGTCGACGCAGAGCACGATGGCGCGCTCGGGCGGATCGAGGTACAGGCCCACAACGTCGCGGACCTTCTCGACGAACTGTGGGTCCTTGCTCAGCTTGAAGGTGTCGACCTGGTGCGGCTTGAGGCCGAAGGTGCGCCATATCCGTGAGACCGTCGACTGGCTCAGCCCGCTCTGCTTCGCCATCTCGCGCGTGGACCAGTGCGTGGCGCCCTTCGGCGTCGCCTCCAGGGTCCGCACGATCACGTCCTCGACCTGCTCGTCGGTCACCGTGCGCGCCGGGCCCGGCCGCTTCTCGTCGGCCAGGCCCTCCAGCCGGTTGGCCGCGAACCGCTTCCGCCATGTGGCCACCGTGGTCGGGTGGATCCCGAGGTCCGCGCCCACCGCAGTGTTCGACAACCCGTCAGCGCACGCGAGGACGATCCGGCAGCGCAAGGCCAGAGCCTGCGCGGACGTCGCCCGCCGTGACCAGCGCAGCAACGTCTCCCGCTCGTCATCCGTCAGGACCACTTCGACCGTCGGCCGACCCATGCGCGCCATGAGCCAAGCATACTTCTAAAGCTTTCCTAAGACTCGGGACACTAGGCGTCGCCACCGACATCGAGCGGCGCCTGGGCCACTGCCTCGGCGTCTTCAACCAGTAGGGCGTCGCGCCGGCCGACGCATGGGATGCACGCCGCGCGCATTCCTCGGTGAAGCGGCAACAGCAAACAAACGGGGCGAAGGCATGCAGTACTGCCACGACCACGGTCCTCGCAAGTGGTACGCCCGCGAACTGCCCGATCGCGAGGCGGTATTGGACGCGCTCTCCGGCCTGCACCCTGACGCAACCTATGGCCTGTAATGGTGGCGCCGAAGCAGTGGGGTGAGGCGTACACCGGGGACGGCGCAGAGGGGCCGGTCCTCGATCTTCGGCACGACAAGAGCGGGGCCCGGGTACGGGTGGCCGTCGAGTACGAGCAGGGGCATACGCTCCTGTCCCCCACCGATGGCGGGCAGCAGATCGAGCTTGTTCTGGAAGTGGTGGACCAGGACCCCCGGGGCTCCTACATGCTGAGCATGTGTCCCGCGAGGCCGGTGGACCGCTTCCTTGACCGCTTCGCCGAGCGTCCCTGTAGGCACGAGACGCCCCGAAAAGGCCGATCGCCCTGTCAGCGCCCCAGGGCGTCGAGCGCGGCCAGGATGTCGGAGGGTTCGGCGCGGGTGGTGTAGTCGGTATTGACGAAGGCCCAACGGATGACGCCGTTCTGGTCGATGACATAGGTCGCCGGGAGGGGCAGGGTGCGGGCGTGGCCGCCGTTGGCGTGCTGGAGGTCGATGCCGAAGCCCCGGTAGACCTCGGCAAGGTCGTCGGGGAGGTCGAAGGCGAGGCCGTACTGCTTGGCGACGTCGGAGCCGAGGTCACTGAGGACGTCGAAGGCGAGGCCGTGCTTCTCAGTCAGGGACAGGGACTCGTCCGGGATCTGCGGGGAGACAGCGACGAGGCGGGCGCCGCGAGCCGTGATGTCGCCATGGTGCTGCTGGAGGGCGCGCAGGGCGAGGTTGCAGTATGGGCACCAGGCACCCCGGTAGAAGGTGAGCACGACCGGCCCGGACGCGAGGAGGGTGCGCAGGGCGACCGGGTCTCCGGTGGCGGCAGGGAGGGTGAAGTCGGGCGCCGCGTCGCCGGTGTTGAGGGCATGCTCGGCCTGGCCGGAGTCGGCAATGTCCCGGCCGGCCCGGTTCATGATCTCGCGAATGCGGGCCGGGATCTGCTCCTGCCGGCTCTCGTAGAAGGCGCGCAGTTCGGCGTTGAGACTCATGAGTGCTCCCTGACGGAATCTTGAAACGTCCATTCCAGGTTAGCGCCGCACTCGCTCCCCGGCCAGAGGTATCTTGGAACTGTCGTTACAACTTGAGGGGCGCGCGATGGCGGACATCAAGCACTTCGATCCCGACACGGTCCTGGACACGGTCGTCCGGCTCTTCTGGAAGCAGGGGATGGCCACGACCGGCATCCAGGACATCGTGAACGTGACCGGGCTCAACCGCTCCAGCCTCTACGCAACGTTCGGCGGCAAGCAGCAGCTCTACATGGCCGCCCTGGAACGCTACGTGGACGAGAGGTCGCGTCCGAATCTCGGACGCCTTGCAGAGGACGAACGGGGACTGCCCGCCGTCGAGGAGTTCTTCGAGAACCTGATCGCGACGCGCTGCACCGGCGAGTACGCGGGCTGGGGCTGCATGGTCTCCAACGCCCACGCCGGCGCCGAGAACAGCGAGGCGGACGTCCGCACGATCCTGGACCATCAGCACCACCGACTCCGCGCCGCCCTGCGTGACGCGCTCACGGCGGCGAAGTCGAAGGGGCAACTCGGCCCAGGTGCAGAGCCCGAGTCAGCGGCCGAAGTCCTGGCCCTCCTCGCCCATGGCGTGAACCTCCGCTCGCGCGCCGGGGCCGATGAGGGCCAGCTGCGCAGGACTATAGGTGCAGCGCTCACGGCCCTCACTGCCTGAGGGATCGACCTGGCGCCCCTTGATGCGGCCAGGCATTCAGCTTCAGCCAGACTTGCCCTCCTTGACCGGCGCATCGCTCAACCAGACCCGCAGAGGGGCCGTCGCTCGTGTCCAGCCCTTCGATGCGCAAGGTGCAGGTGCCGTCCGGGAGACGGACGCCGGTCGCCGACCTTCTCAGGCGAGGGCAGAGCGACGGCGCGCTCTCGTCGGCCCTGGACGCAGCAGTGGAGGCCGCCCGCCTGCTCGTCCTCTCCCCGGGTTGAGCACCAGCGTCCTGGTCGGGCAGCGGGCGAGGCGATGGACGTCCTGGGCTACCACCTCGACCGGCTCTTCGGCCGCCTCTGACACCGGCCGACGTCGCGTGGCGGCGCCTATCGAAGCGCGGACGGCAAGTCGCGATGGACCGACCCGGTCGCCGTTGACTGTCAGGCTCGGGCGTGATCGTCTTCGCTCAGACGCTCACACAGAGCGTGGCCGAACTCTTCGGCTCGACCCAACTGCTTGCGCAGGTCGGCGACGCGCTCGGCGGCCGCCTGCTCGAAGTGGCGTACGCGCTCGAGGAGTTCCTCGCGCTCGTCGCCCTCCGGCGGCGGAGTCGCGTCCAGGCGGTCGGTGGCGTCCAGCAGGTCCCGCATCTGGTCCAGGGTGAAGCCGAGCCCGCGTGCGCGATGTGTGAGCAGACGGTCAGCACCAGGCGGCACGATCAGGAACCGGCACCCGAGCCGCACGACGCTGAACAGGAAGAACAGGACCGCGCCGCACCGTCTGGCACCACCCGGCAGGGCTCGATCCCACCCCCAGTGCCGGTGTCGCAGGATCGAACCCTGCCGGGACCACCAGGCAAATGCCCCCGGATCGATCATGGTCCGGGGCATCTGACACTGCCGCGCTTGTGCAGAAGGTTCCGAATCACGCGGGCGCCTTGTCAGCGAGGCCCACGTCCGGCCTGGTGCGGTGCCGTCCTCACAGTCGGCGAACGCGCAGGCGGGCCGCGACATCGGCAGAGGCAGGAGCGTCGCCACCTCCTCACGGTTGCTGTCACCACCGGACAGGCCGGGCCGGCAGCGGGCATCAGCCGCAAGATGAATCTTGATGGTCACCCCGCCGCGGGACCGACCGACGGCAGGGTCGGCCCCGTCGACCGGCTGATCCAAACGAAACTGCCAGGTGCGTGAGGCTGGGCACGCGCGTGCCCAGCCCATCCGTCGTCGTACGTCAGGAGACGGGGAACCAGGCCGACAGGCGCTTGGCGATGGCCGGTACATCGACGTTGTCCTGCGCGACTTCCTCGACGAACGGGCCGGCAACAGAGACGGGTGGCGGGACGGCACTGGCGCTGACGCCGTTGAACCGCAGGAAGACACGCATGGCAAGCCAGGCGGTGCGCTTGTTGCCGTCGATCAGCGCGTGATTGCGGGCAACAGAGTGCAGCAGCGCCGCAGCCTTCTCGTGCAGCGTGGGATACAACTCGGCTCCGAACACGTTGGTCCGGGGCCGTTCGATCGCTGACACCAGAAGCCCCATGTCGCGCACGCTGTGCTCCGTACCGTTGACCTTGCGAGCGATGGCCAGGATCTCGTCGATCTGGATGTAGCGCACCTCGGTCACTTCAGGTAGTCCAGGATCTCCGCATCACTGTCCATGAGCTCGGCCAGGACGTCACCGACCTTGAGCTCGGCCCGGTTCTGGGCGTCCCGGATAGCCTCGATGGCGAGTTCCTGCTTGCTGCGGCCCTCGCGACGGGCACGCTCGGTGAGCTTCGCGTCAAGGTCGTCTGGGAGTCGGAGTGTCATCGCCATACAGCCATGATACCGGGCTGGTATCTAGGTGGCGAGGTGGTACCAACCGCTCAAGACCTCGGACTACGGCGCCACGTTCCGTGGCTCTGACGGGCCGCGCTCCCGGCTCCAGGCCGGGATCGGCTCGCGCCACTGCTGGAAAGGTGCAGCGGGACGCCCGTGCCGGAGTCCCCCCGTGCGGATGGTCCGGTCGGCACAGCCGCGGCCGAAGAGGTCCGGGAGGTTGAGCCTTCCGCTTCGAGCGTCATCCGAGCGTCAAGAATTTCCGAATGAGACCCTGAGGACGTCGCCGCTGCCGTCCCATCCCTCATAAATTCGCAGGTCAGGTGGCCTACAAGGGTCAATCCGTCCGCTCGACCCGCTGCACAGAGGGAAACAGGTCGAGCAACCCACCCACTCCACAAAACCGCAGGTCAGGCACCCTTGTCCGCAGGCTCAAGAGTCGCCACGCACTCCACGTGCGACGTCATCGGAAAGATGTCGGCATGAGTGATCTCCAGGAAAGCGCAGGTCAGAGACCCGTTACCGTTTTCGTGGTCCCGCAATGGGACTCCCGGCCTTCGAGCCCGGCATGACTTGAGCCCCTTGTCGATCATGGTCGAAAAAGTGGTGTCACCGGCCTCGGAGGCATTGGCAGACCGCTGATCAGGGGCATGACCGCTCATTCCGTACCGGGATGAAGCAGGCCTTCGTAACGTGGATGCCGGCACGCTGATGCCACAGGTGAGGCCGGGGAAAACGCCGCTGGGGAGGGTACGTGAACGGCTCGGGCGAGATCGATGTCTACCTCGGTCTGGATGTCGGGAAGGGCGAGCATCACGGCACCGCCCTCACTCCAGCAGGCAAGAGAGTCTTCGACAGGCCACTGCCCAACAACGAGCCGCGGCTACGCGAGCTGTTCACGAAGCTGCAGGCCAAACACGGCACAGTGCTTGTAGTTGTGGATCAGCCGGCCTCGATCGGCGCGCTGCCGCTGGCCGTGGCTCGCGATGCGGGCTGCCGCGTTGCCTATCTGCCGGGTCTGACGATGCGGCGGATAGCTGATCTCTATCCGGGTGAGTCCAAGACCGACGCGCGTGACGCGGCGGTCATCGCGGACGCCGCCCGCACCATGCCGCACACCCTGCGCGATCTCGCGCCGAACGACGAGACGATCGCAGAGCTGGAGATGATTGTCGGCTTCGACGACGACCTCGCCGGCGAGGTGACACGCACCAAGAACCGCCTGCGCGGACTCCTCACCCAGATTCACCCCTCACTCGAGCGGGTCCTGGGCTCGCGGCTCGACCACCCGGCCGTGCTGGTTCTCCTTGAACGCTATGGCTCACCAGCCCAGTTGAGGAAGGCCGGCCGACGACGGCTGGTATCCCTGCTGCGACCCGCGGCTCCGCGCATGGCCGAACGTCTCGTCGAAGACATCTTCGCCGCACTGGACGAGCAGACCGTGGTCGTTCCGGGCACCGACGCTGCCGCACTGATCGTGCCCAGCCTCACCGGCTCCCTCCGGACCGTGCTCGACCAGCGGAAAGTCCTCGCTACCAAGATCGAGGAACTGCTGGAGGCCCACCCTCTTTCCCAGGTCCTGATCTCGATGCCCGGCATCGGTGTCAGGACCGCAGCCCGGATCCTCATCGACGTCGGCGACGGCAGCAACTTCAAGACCGCCGCACACTTGGCCGCCTACGCTGGCCTGGCTCCTGCCACCCGCAGATCCGGCTCGTCCATCCGGGGTGAACACCCCTCCCGACGAGGCAACAAACAACTCAAGAGAGCCTTCTACCTAGCCGCCTTCGCATCGCTGTCGCAGCCGGACTCACGCGCCTACTACGACAAGAAACGCCGAGAAGGCAAGCACCACGTCGCAGCCATCATCTGCCTGGCCCGGCGCCGCATCGACGTGCTCTTCGCGATGCTCCGAGACGGCACGTTCTACGCGCCCGCACCCATCGCCGCAGCTTGACGAAAACCATAGGGGCACTTTTTGGGCTGCTCACCCTGCGCGCGGGCACCCGGAGCGTCGCACGAGCGTCACGGCCGACAGTCGAAGAACCTCTGACAAGGCTGACCGAGGTGCGCTCCCGCAGCGCCCGCTGGGCCACCGCTACCACGCCCCTGCCGAACTCCTCACCCTCCCCGCTGTCGACAACGGCGCCAAGCACACCCAACAGATCGCAGCTGTCCGCACCGGTGGCCCTGCCCACCTACATGCCTTGCGAACGGTCTCGAACTCGGCCGTTCCGCCGTCGACGCCGGCCTCACCCTCCCGCACCACAATGGCCGCGCCGAAGACGTCGGCACCCGCGCCAAAAGACCTGTGCGCCCCGTGCGTCTACCGGCCGGGCGACCGCACCGGCGAGCACGCGTGCCCGTACACCGCCGGCTACTGGGCCTTCCTCGACCGGCACCGGGACCTGCTGGCCGGCAACCAGCGCGTCGCCCGGCCGGTGCGGCAGTTGGACCGGCTCGCCGACCTCGCGGACGTACGCGAACAGGAACGCGCGCGGGGCGACGCACCACCATGAGATCCCGCCCGTTGCGCCGCTGAGGTGAGTTCGGTCGGCGTCGGGTGCCGGACGGGCAAGGAATCAGTGCATCCGTAACAGGGCACCCGGCGGAAACAGTGCCGTGCGGATAACCAAGAGTGAGAAGGGGTTGCGCATGCCTGGACTGCCGCCGATGGTGGCCCCACCGGCCGAACTCGTCGACGAGCCTCTCACCGCGATCGACGCAGCGGACGCCGTCGGCACAGTCCTCGAGCAGGTACTCGACGAACGACTGCGTCACTCCCGTACCGTCGACGCCGTCTTCGCCCGGGAGCTGGCCGACCGCCTCGCCACGCTGGCCGTGCGGGGAGGCAAACGCCTGCGCACCGCGTTCGCCCACTGCGGCTGGCGCGCCGCGGGTGGCTCGGGAGACGCCACAGCCGTCCTGCGCACGGGAGCCGCCCTCGAACTGCTCCAGGCATGCGCCCTCGTACACGACGACGTAATGGACGGATCCGCACAGCGACGAGGCGCACCGGCCCTGCACGTACATTTCGCGCGCGTTCACTGGGCGATGGGCATGCACGGCCAAGCGGAGTCGTTCGGCACGTCGGCCGCCGTGCTCGCCGGTGACCTGGCGCTGGCGTGGGCGGACGACCTGCTGACGGAGACGGCACTCGGCACGCCGCACGGCTCGCGCCTGCACGAGGAGTGGCGGGCGATGCGCACCGAGATGGTCGCCGGACAGTACCGCGACCTGCACGCCCAGGCCGCCCGGTCCTCCGGTGCCGACGAGGCGCTGACCATCGCCACCCTGAAGAGCGCCCTGTACACCGTCGCCCGACCGCTCACGCTGGGCGCTTCGCTGGCCGGCGCCGACGAACACGTACTGGACGCGCTGCGGGCGGCCGGCCGGTGCGCCGGGCTGGCCTTCCAGCTCCGTGACGACCTCCTCGGCGCCTTCGGCGACCCGGCGCTGACCGGCAAGCCGGCCGACGACGACCTGCGCTCCCGCAAGCTCACCTACCTCCTCGCCGTCGCCGTCCGGCTCGCCGACGCCGCCGGTGATCACCAGGCTGCCACGGCGCTGGCTCCGGACGCGGACCCGAAGTCCGAGAAGGCCGTACGGCAGGTGCGGTCCGCGCTGCAGCGCACCGGCGCCCGGGACCTGGTGGAGGCGAAGATCGAGGAGCTGACCAACATGAGCCTCGCGCACTTCGAGCGCGCCGGTGCACGCCCTGCCGTGCGGCACGAGTTCGCCGCGCTGGTCTCGCGCGCGACGGGTGTGGCCCAGCGCCGTGCCGAGGAGGTCGCGTGAAGAGGGTGCCGGGGCCGACCGACCATGTCGTCGTGGTGGGTGCCGGGCTGTCCGGGCTGGCCTGTGCCCTGCACCTGCTGGGTGCGGGCCGCCGGGTCACCGTCGTCGAACGGGACGCCGGTCCCGGCGGCCGGGCAGGCCGGGTGCGACTGGGCGGCTACGAGCTGGACACCGGCCCCACGGTGCTGACCATGCCGCACCTGGCCGACGAGGCGTTCGCCGCCGTCGGGGACAGCCTCCACCGCCGCGTCGGGCTGACGGCTCTGGACCCGGCCTACCGGGCGTGCTTCGCGGACGGTTCCTCGCTCGACGTGCACACCGACGGCGAGGCGATGGAGGCGGAGGTACGGCGCTTCGCCGGACCGGCGCAGGCGGCCGGATACCGCGACCTGCGGCAGTGGCTGGAACGTCTGTACCGGGTCCAGATGCGCCGTTTCATCGACACGAACTTCGACTCGCCCTTCCAACTGCTGCACCCGGATCTGGCCCGGCTGGTGGCGCTGGGCGGTTTCGGACGGCTGGACGGCCGCATCGGCCGCTTCCTCTCCGACGAGCGCCTGCGCCGGGTCTTCTCCTTCCAGGCGCTGTACGCCGGGGTGGCCCCGGCCCGAGCACTCGCGGCCTACGCCGTGATCGCTTACATGGACACCGTGGCCGGCGTCTGGTTCCCCAAGGGCGGAATGCACGCACTCCCCCGCGCCATGGCCGACGCGGCGGCGGAAGCCGGTGCCGATCTGCGCTGGACTGCCGAAGTACGCACGCTGGAGCGCTCCGCGGACCGAGTACGGGCCGTCCACCTGGCCTCCGGCGAGCGCATCCCCTGCGACGCGGTGGTGCTCACGTGCGAACTGCCCGCCGCCTACGGGCTGCTGGGGCGGGCGCCCCGGCGGCCGGCACGGCTGCGTCACTCACCGTCCGCCGTGATCCTGCACGCGGGAACCGACCGCACCTGGCCGCACCTCGCTCACCACACCATCTCCTTCGGCGCCGCGTGGCAGCGCACCTTCGACGAGCTGACCCGCACGGGCGAGCTGATGAGCGACCCCTCTCTGCTCATCACCCGCCCCACCGCACACGATCCCGCCCTGGCACCGCCGGGACGCCACCTCCACTACGTCCTCGCCCCCTGTCCGAACACAGCGGTCGGTCCCACAGCCGCCGCGTGGCGGGGCCTCGGCCCGCGCTACCGCGACCGCCTGGTGGGTGAACTGGAGCGCCGGGGCCTGGACGGGTTCGCGGACAGCATCCAGGAAGAGCTTCTGGTGACGCCGCTCGACTGGGCGAGGCAGGGCCACGCCGCCGGCAGCCCCTTCTCCGTCTCCCACACCTTCGCCCAGACCGGACCGTTCCGCCCGCGCAACCTCGTACGGGGGCTGGACAACGTGGTGCTCGGCGGCTGCGGTACCACTCCGGGCGTCGGCGTACCGACCGTACTCATCAGCGGCAAACTCGCCGCCACGCGCGTCACCGGCGGCACCGGTACCCGGCCCGCACGGACGGCGCCGTCCTCGACCGCGACCGACGCATCCTCCGTCCCGGCCCCGGCAGGTGCTGATGACCCGTCGTGAACTGGACGCCGCCGGGATCACCGATCCCGCACTGCGCGCCGCCTACACCCAGTGCCGACGGCTCAACGCCCGCCACGGCAGGACCTACTTCCTGGCCACCCGCCTGCTGCCCCTCGAACGCCGCTCCGCCGTGCACGCCCTGTACGGCTTCGCCCGCTGGGCGGACGACATCGTGGACGACCACGACCGCCATCGCGCGCCCGAGGAGCGCGACCGGCTGCTGCGACGCCTGGAGAGCGACCTGGCCGACGGGCTGCGCGCCGGAGCAGGCGACGAACCGGTGGTCCGGGCCGTCGCGGACACCGCCGACCGCTACGACATCGATCATGCCCTCTTCGCCGACTTCCTGTCCTCGATGCGTGCCGACCTGACCGTCACCCACTACCCCACCTACGCCGATCTGCAGGGGTACGTGCACGGTTCGGCGGCGGTGATCGGCCTGCAGATGCTGCCGGTCCTCGGTACGGTCACGGCCCGGGAGGAGGCGGCACCGCACGCGGCGGCGCTCGGTGTGGCGTTCCAGCTCACCAACTTCCTGCGCGACGTGGGTGAGGATCTCGACCGGGGCCGCGTCTACCTGCCCGACGATCTGCTGGCCGCGCACGGTGTGGACCGGCCCCTGCTGGAGTGGAGCCGGCGCACCGGGCGGCGCGATTCTCGGATCCGCGCCGCTCTGGTCGCGGCGGAGGCCATGACGCGGGGCGTGTACCGGACGGCGGAGCCGGGCATCGCGATGCTCGATCCGCGGGTGCGTCCCTGTATCCGTGCCGCGTTCACCCTCTACGGCGGGATTCTCGACGCGATCGCCGAGCAGGACTACACCGTGCTGCATCGCCGTGCGGTGGTGTCGCGCCGGCGTCGGGCGGCAACGGCCGCGGCCGGTGCGCTGCGCGTGGCCGGTGCCCGGTGGCTCACTCGCGCCGCGCACCGAGCGGCCCCGGCGGGTGGTCCGGCAGTCGAGTGGAAGGGGCCGGTGCGGTGAGTGGTCGAAGGGACGGCAAGCGCTGGTCGCCGCCGTTGCGGCGGCGGAGGTCCGGCCCGGACTGGGCGGCGCAGACACCGACTTGGCGCCAGGCGCGGCCGGCGCTCGTCGCCGACGCACTCGAGCGGGCGTCCGCCCGTCCGTCCGGCAACTGGTTCGTGGTCGGTGCCTCCCGGAACGTGCGCGCGGACGATCGCCCGTACGGCCGGACGGTCGGTGGTGTGGAGGTCGTGCTGTGGCGCTCGGAGGACGGCGAGCCCCATGCCGGTTCGGGCGTCTGCCCGCACCTGGGCGCTCCCCTGCGCGACAGCCGGGTGGTGTGCGGCACGCTGGTCTGCCACTGGCACGGGCTCGCCCTGGACGGTTCTCCGTCCGCCGGCTGGCAGCCGTTTCCCGTGCACGACGACGGCGTACTCGTCTGGGTGCGGCTGGACGCGGTGGGTGGCGAGGAGCCCACCGAGCGGCCTGTCGTGCCCGCTCGACCGGCGAGGGGCCGTGGGGTGGACGCGGTGTTCACGGCGGTAGGACGGTGCGAACCGCAGGACGTGGTGGCCAACCGGCTCGATCCGTGGCACGGCTCGTGGTTCCACCCGTACTCGTTCGTCGACCTGTCGGTGGCGCGGGAGCCGCGGGGGGACGAGGACGACGCCTTCGTCGTCGATGTCTCCTTCCGGGTGGCCGGGCGGCTCGTGGTTCCGGTACGGGCCGAGTTCACGGCGCCGGAGCCGCGCACGGTCGTCATGCGCATCACCGACGGCGAGGGCGCCACGTCCGTGGTCGAGACACACGCGACGCCGCTGACCGGGCCCGACCACGAGCGTCCGCGCACCGCCGTGGTCGAGGCGGTCGTCGCCGCGTCGGACCGGCCCGGCTTCGCCCTGGCGCGGGCCGCCGCCCCCGTACTGCGCCCGCTGATGCGCCGTACGGCCGGCCGCCTGTGGCGCGACGACCTGGCCTACGCCGAACGGCGCTGGACGCTGCGCAGCACCGGACGGTTCCCCGGCTGACCGGGCACCGGTCAGCGAGACGAGTGGCGCCCTGCGACGGCTCCGAGCGCCCGGAGCAAGGGTGAACGGCCCGACCGGGGTACCGTCCACAGGACCTGGCCGCGCACCCCCCGGTCGGCGAGCAGGGCGTTCGCGGCCAGGAAGCCCGTGGTGGCGGCCCGTTCCATGAGGGCGACGGGCAGGTTGCAGCGGATCCCGTCGCCGGCCAGGGTCAGCCACGGATGAGGGGTGCGCACGGTGGGTCGCCGGCGGTGGGAGCCGGCCTCGAAGAGCGGGCAGTCCGAGCGCCACTCGTGCCGGGCGTCGACGATGCGCGCCTCGCGGGTCTCCGGGTACACCTGGTGCAGCCGGTCGACGAGCATGTCCTGCACCTCCTTCGGTTCGGCCGCCGGGTCCACGGCGTAGGCGTGCAGTTCCACGACCGAGCCACCGGTCCGTGCGGCCCGGCGAGCGGCCTCGCCCTCGTACCGCTCCAGGACGCTGATGTTGTCGAGCCCGCTGTAGCCGCTGGTGCCGAGGAATCCGGGCCGGTCGGCGCGGACCGGCCGGTCGAGCCAGAGCCGGGAGACGAGGAACGGCGGTGCGGTGCGCAGGGCCGCGATGTCCTCGCACCAGTCGGACGTGCCCAGGCCGGGTGACGCGCCGACGATCCGGCGCAGGCTCCCGGGGTCGAGGGCGAGCACCACGGCTTGGTGGCGCCCGGCGCCGGTGTCGGTGTGCACGTGCGCTCCACCGTCGCCGAGGGGGAGCACGCCGTGGACGGGGGTGCCGGTGCGGATGTCCACCCCGAGGCGCTGGAGGTAGTCGCCAAGCGGGTCCCAGAGCGCCTGGGGGAAGGGTTCGCCCGGTACGTCGAAGAGCAGTCCCTCGGCCGATCCGAGGAAGTAGATGTGGAACATCAGCAGCAGTTCGGCGGCGGACAGTTCGCACGGGTCGGCGAAGAAGCTGCGTGAGAACACCTCGAACGCCAGGTGGTGCGCAGCTTCCGGGAAACTCACGCTGTCCAGGAAGCCGGTTGCGGTGACCTCGTCGAAGCGTTCGTACACCTCGGGCACCCGCACGTCGAGCAGAGGCAGTGCCGCCCGGGCGTCCATGGCGGCGAGGTCCCGCCAGCCGAAGCTCGGGCTGAGGGCGACGAAGCCGAGCGCGCTGAAAGGCGGCGTTCTCGGAACTCGGGCGAAGCTGTCGGTCAGGCCGCCACTGTGCCGCAGGGGGTAGTCGGGCAGCGGGGTGAGCCGCGAAAGGGCAGGGTCGGTACGGCGGAGGAGCCCGCGCAGGTTGTAGTACTGGCGGAAGAAGGCGTGGAACCCGCGGGTCATGGTCACGGAGGAGCCGTCCGCCAGCCTGGTGGGCCAACCGGAGAGCCGGCCGCCCAGTGCATCCTCTTTCTCGTACAGGGTCACGCGGGCACCCCGCTCGGCCAGCAGGGTGGCCGCGGCGAGACCGGCGATCCCTCCACCGATCACCGCGACGGACGGCTCGACCCCGCGCTGGAACCGGTCCCTGCCGGGTGGCGGCGCCAGAACCTCGGCCTTGCGGTCGCGGCCTCGTCGGGCGGCAGCGGTACGGCGGGCCGTCACCGGGCTCGCTCCCTTGCCGTGGTCGGGCGTGCCGGGCTCGGGCCGTTGCGGGCGAGGAAGGTGTGCACGATGCCCGTCTGCCATCCGGCGACCGGGGCGACGCGCACTCCGGTCAAGCCGGCTCGCGTCAGCCGGTCGGCGAAGGCGGGGGCGGTGTCGAAGGCGATGACGCTGTGCCAGAGGTGGCGGTACAGGGCCCGGTCGCCGGTGAGCGTGCCCGCCGGGATGACGACGCCGTGGCACACCGCCGTCCACAACGCCCGGTGCAGCCGCCGGCCGCTCAGGGTGTACTCGTGGGCGCTGATACGTCCGCCCGGCCGCAGCAGGGTCCGGACGCTGCCCAGGACCGCGTCCGGGTCGGTGACGTTGCGGAACAAGTAGGCGGCGAAGACCGCGTCGAAGGGGCCCTCGCCGGCCGCCGTGACCTCCTCGGCTGTCAGGTGCAGGAACCGCACGCGTGCGGGCCACGGCTTGGCCAGGGCGCGGCGCAGCATGCCCGCCGACGCGTCCACAGCCGTGATCCGGGCCCGGGGCGCGGCCCTGAGCAGGGCCCGGGTGGAGGCGCCGGTACCGCAGCCGAGGTCGAGAACGTGCAGTCCGGCGCCGTCGTTGGGGAGCCGGAGCCGGCGGGCCGAGCGCAGGAGGTCGGTGTGGTAGCCGGGGTTGAGAGAGGTGAGGCTGTCGTAGGTGCAGGCGGCGTGGTCGAAGGCGCGGGCCAGGTCGTGCTCGCGCAGGAGGCTCATCGGTGATTGTCTCCGGTTCTTGCGAAGGGCTGGGAGCGTCGGGGCACAAAGGGCAGTTCGGCGGCCGTACGAAGCATCGGCAGGACAGGGGTGCGCAGCCCGATGCCCCACTCCTCCCGCAGGGAGGTGGCGCCGTCGAGGAAGCGCAACAGGCGCTCCGCCGGGATCCGGCGGAACAGGTCGGTGAAGAATCGCGGGCCGTCGATGCGCCCGGTGTCCAGGGCACGCAGCAGGACCGCGTCCATGGCCGACGCCCTCCGCCCGTGGGGTGCGGGGATGGTGGTGCGCCCGTCGCGCAGGGCGGCGGCGATGGCTCTGCTCTGTCGCTGCACCGCCGCGAAGGTGTAGCCGGTGGCCGCACGAGTGGCGCCCCCCGCGGTTCCGACACGGAAGTGGGCGGGACCGGCCCGTCGCGGAAAGCGGGCGTCGGTCATGGGAATGATCCCCTGCTCCGCCCGTTCCACGGTGAGCGCGCCGAGCCCGAGGACGTCTCGGCAGTAGTGACCGAGAGCCGATTCGTACGCCTCGGTGGTCAGCGCGTTGCCGGAGAACTCGGTGTATTCCACGAGCGCCCGGTCCGGCGCCAGCGGCAGGACGTAGCCGAAGGCGAGTCCGTGCGCCGGCTGAGGAACCCGGAAGTCCATCAGATCCGCGACCGAGGGGTCGAACCGGTCGGTGTCGGTACGTACGAACCAGCCGCGGAAGTGCTGCAGCAACCGCGTGCGCGCCGGCGGCAGGACAGGCAGCGGCCGCGAGTCGAACACCCGCCGGGCGCGCAGCGTCAGGGACCAGCCCCCGGGCAGCGTGCACCGGACCTCCGCGCCTCCGGGCACACCGCGGACCGATTCCACCGTCGCGCGCAGGAGACGCCCGCCGTCCGAGCGGGCCAGCCGGCCGTGGACCAGCCGCTCGAAGTCGGCGGAGCGCACCATGCGGTAGGTGAACGGGGCAGGTCCGACAACGACCGGCCGGCGATCGGCGCCGTGCAGACGCAGCACGGACCAGGACGCGCTGACCGCCTCTTCCAGGCCGTCGACGCCCGCGTCCCAGTAGCACCAGGTCCGTTCCGCGGGGCGGAGCGGACCGTCCGGCGGCTCGACCACGGTCACAGTGGCGGCGCCCTTCTCCGTCAGCCGGTGGGCGAGGCTGAGGCCGGCCGCACCACCACCGATGACGATCACGTCGGAGTCCTCGGCGGGGCGGGGTGTCACCGGGCTCGCCGTTCGACGACGGGGCTTTTGTCGGGGCCCGAGCGCAGCAGCTCGGCGCCGGCCTCCAGCGCGTCCGCGACGGCGCCGGCGACGTGACGCGGGTCGCCGCCCTCCGGCAGGGGTGGGGCGGTGCCCGCCACGGGGCGAGTCGCGATGCCTGTGTCGAGATGACCCGGCCGGATCTCCAGTACCGCGACACCGGCGCTCCGTGCTTCGCGGCGGACGGCGTCCAGCCATGCGGCGAGCGCGGCTTTGGAGGCGCTGTAGTCGGCCATCCGGGGCTGCGGGCGCTCGGCCACCACGCCGGTGACGGCGGCGATCGCCGAACCGCGTCGCAGGATGCCGAGCGCGGCGCGGAAGAACGCGGCGGGCGCGAGGTGGTTGACCGCCATCAGGTGCTCCGCGACCTCGTCACCGATCTCCTCGGCCGCACCGAAGGCCACCGGCCCGAACGCGACGACGACGTCCAGTCCTTGGAGGGCTGCCGCCGCTTCGTGCACGGCCCGAGCACACGACCCGGGATCGTAGGCGTCGAAGCCGGCGGTCGGGGCACTGGGATACGCCCGCGCGGTGTGGGCCAGGCGGCCGCGGTCGCGTCCGGCGAGGGCCACGCGGGCGCCCCGGTCGGCCAGTTCGGCGGTGATCGCACCGCCCAGCGCTCCCGTGGCACCGGCCACCAGGACACGGGCACCGCTCAGTTCCACGCTTCACCCCTCGATACGACCAACGGGTTCATCCGATCGTCACTGCTTCGCGTCCAGGGCTGTCCGCGGATGCGGCCGGACACCGTTCACACCCCGGCGTCACCTCCTGGCCCCCGGTCGGCGACCACCTCGCGCGCGGCGCGCGCCCCCGACGCCATGGCGCCCTGCACCGATCCGGTCGCCCGGTGGTCCCCGCACACGTACCTGCCTGGGCGAAGGCGGGTGGTGCGGCTCAGCGGCCAGGGGGGAAGCATCGCGGGCAGCGCACCCTCGACCGTGCAGGCGGCGACCTGCTGCCAGCCGCTCGTGTCGGTACCGTACAGCTCGGCCAGACGGCATAGCACCGCCTGTGCCCTGCCGGGGAGGTCGGTTCCCAGTACGGAGGTGGAGATCAGCGCAGTGCCGCGGGGCGCGTACGTGGGGGCGACCTCGCTGAGTACGCAGGTGTTCAGGATCGCTCCGGTGCTGTCCACCATCAGGGTCGGTTCGGCCATCGGTGTCCTGCCGATGGCGTGGTAGTAGGTGGTGACGGTGCGTGTGTCCGGCACGGTCAGGTCCGGCAGCAGGCGGGTGGCGGTCGCCGGGTCCGTCGCCACCACCACCGTCCGGGCCGGCACCTCGCTCCCGTCCTCCAGCAGCACTCCGGTGTCGGTGACCTCGGCGACGGGGGTGCCGAGCCGCAGTACGCCGCCGGGCAGGCCGTCGGCGAGTTGGGCCGGGACGGCGCCGATGCCCTGTGCCGGCAGGCACAGAGACCCTCGGACCATGCTCCGCCAGACCAGGTGGAAGAAGCGTGCGGAGGTCTCCAGCCGGTCCTCCAGGAAGACGCCGGACAGGAACGGCCGCAGGATGTCGGCGACCGCGGCGTCCGACACTCCCGCCCGGGCCAGGGCCGCCGAGGTGGAGCCGTCTTCGCGCCGTCTGGCGGCGGAAGCGGGCAGAACGGCGTCCCGCACGGTGAGAGCCGCCAGCGCGGCCAGGTCGCGCGGCGAGACAACCCGCCCCGTCAGCAGAGCCCCCGCCGCACTGGGCTCCCTCGTCGGGTCGGCGAGGCGGACCGGCCCCTTCGACGTATGCGCGACGACGCCCGCGGTGAACGGCCGCAGCCGCAGGCTCCTCAGATCCATGCGCCGCTTCACCTGCGGATACGAGGTGTTGAACACTTGGAAACCACGATCCAGCAGGAACCCGTCCCGCCGGTCCGTGCGCATGCGCCCGCCCACGCCTTCGGACGCCTCCAGCAGAATCACCCGCCATCCCGCACGGCACAGGTCCAGCGCGCACACCAGGCCGGACAGGCCCGCACCGACGACGACCACGTCCGGTGCCCGGCGATGTTCCTCGCTCATGCTTCTCCTCGGTCGACGTCGTACCCGTGGCACCCGCACATCAGGGCCGTCCGCTCGGCCCCTTCCTCGGCCGGTACCCGTGAACCAGCGGGCACAGACCCGTGCCGGAACGTGGCGCGAAAGCAACGCTCGCCCGTGGACGAACGACGCGGCCGCGACCACTGGTCCAGCGGACCATGTTCCGCGGCCGCTGCCCAGGCGCCACGACCAAGTGCCGTCGGACGGCAACACGTCACCAGGAGGCCGACGACTCCAGAGCGGCGACCGCCTCGGCGAGTCCCGACGGACGCGCCAGGCCCGCCACCGCCTGCCCCGCCCAGCCGGGTCCCAGCGTCAGCACGACCGGCCTGCGACGGGCACCGCGCACTCCCCACTCCATGACTGCGACGTGCTGGGCCAACGGCCGGCTGGCGGTGGTACGGGACTGCGCCCACAGCCCGACCGCGGCCGGCCCGGTCCTGCGCACGGCCGCGACGAGCGACTCGACGGGCAGGGCACCGCCGAACATACGCACCGGAACGCCGCGCTCCGTCAATGCCGCGGCCAGCACTTCCAACGGCAGGGTGTGGTTCTCCCCCGGGACGCAGGCGAGCACCGTGGTGGCGCCGGCACGGGCGGCGACCGTGTGGGGCGTGGCGCGCCGCAGCGCGCCGGAGACGTGCCAGGACAGGAAGTGCTCGACCTCGACGTACTTCTCGCCCGACGTCTCCCACTTGCGGCCGACCGCCTGGAGCGTCGGCACGATCACCTCGGTCCAAGCGGCGACCAGTCCGTGCTCGGTGATCGCGGTGAGCAGCAGTTCGTCGAGCGCGGCGGCGTCGAGGCGCAGGGCGGCCCGGGCGATTCCCCTGCACTCCTGACGTACGTCTCCGAGCCGCAGGCCGCTCCCCGCCCGGCTGCGGGCCCGAGCCGAAGCCCGCTGTGGCCCGGCGGTCCGTCGAGGCCGGGCCGCCACCGGTGATTCCCCGCTTCGCGCGAGCCGTGCGGCCTCGGCCGGGGGCAGCCCTGTCGCCGTCAACGCGCACATCCGCTCCAGCCGCGCCACGTCCCTGGCGGTCCAGCGCCGGTGCCGGCCGCCCGTGTGCGCGTCGGGCCCGAGGCCGTACCGGCGGTCCCACGTGCGGACCGTGGTGGGCGCCACCCCCAGGCGCCGGGCCACCTCGCCGGTGGTCAGTCCGCCGTCCGGCGGACCACCCTCGCCGTACCGGCCGTCGTGGTCCTCACCGTTTTCCTCATCAGGCTCACTCATGCCTCCACTGTACGACGCACAAACGACGCACGTTGCTTGCGTCGTTTCCGCGTCCCACACTGCAAGCACGCGCACGGCGGACCGGCGGACTTGCCGTCCGGACACGCTCTTTCGTCCCCGGACGGCGCACGGCAGGAGGAACGTGCCATGAACACGACCACGCGACCGAGTACCGCTCTGGTCCCGCCCGTGGCGGAGACGCGGCACGAGGAGGACCTCGCCCGCGGCCTCGTCGCCGCTGACGAGGAGGTGTTCGCGGCCATCTACCGGCGCTGGGGACCACTCGTCCACACCATGGCCACCCGGTCCCTCGGCGACGCTGACGAGGCCGAAGACGTGACTCAGCAGGTCTTCATCGGCGCCTGGGGCGGGCGGCACGGCTTCCGCCCGGAGCGGGGCGCACTCGGTGCCTGGCTGGTCGGCATCGCACGCCGCAAGATCATTGACGCGCTGGCCGCCAGGACGAGGCGTCTGGCCCTCGTCGACTCGGCCGCCCACGAAGCCACGCCCACCCGGTTCGTCCAGGAGATACCGGGCGAGGTGCTCGACCGCGTGTTGCTGGTCGAGGCCCTGTCCCGGTTGCCGCACGCTCAGCGCGAGGTGCTCTGCATGGCCTTCTATGAGGACCTGACGCAGGTCCAGATCGCTCAACGCACCGGTGTGCCCCTGGGAACGGTGAAGAGTCACGCCCGCCGCGGCCTGCACCGGCTGCGTCTGGCCGTCGACCTCGGCGACGCGCACGGAACGGGCATCTGACCGAGCCGAAGAAGCGACGGCGCGGGTGCTTCCGGGACACCGCCCACCCGCGCGACCCTTTCGAGACCCGGCAGCAGGCACGGACTGCGTACGAAGGGACGACCCCCATGGTTTCCGGAATCGACAACGCGGCCCACGGGGGGCGACAGCGGCGCCGCCGTCACCCCGAACTCCTCCGCCCAGTGGCCGGCCCGGGCCGCCAGGTTGTGGGTCATGGCTGGTCGCGGGCCTGATCAGCGGCCTGCCCGGCAGCTCCGGTCTCCGTGGTGGCACGGCGCGTGCTGAGCCTGCCGCCGCTGGACTCGAGGTGGGCGCGGACGAACCACTGGAACAGTTCCAACCCGCGCAGCTGCTCGATGAGCATGCTGGGTGACGGGGTCGGAGGTCTCGGTGGCCTGCATGGCCTCGCGGCCCAGGCCCGGGGACCGATCGGAGGAAGAACATGGCCGAACTGTCGGGCGACGAGGGCCGCGAGCCGACCGGCCGGCCACCCGCGGGCTGGCCGACGTTGCTGCTCCTGCTGGCGGTGTGTTACGCGGTGGCCGCGCTGGGTGGCTTCGCCGCCGCCGACGCCGGCCAGACCTACAAGGCGCTCACGAGGCCGTCCTGGGCTGCACCGGGATGGCTCTTCGGCCCTGTATGGACCGTGCTCTACGGCACGATCGCCGTAGCCGCCTGGCTCGTACTGCGCCACAGCGGGGCCAGGAGCGCGGTGACGATGGGCTGGTGGTCCGCCCAGCTCGCTCTGAACCTCGCCTGGACTCCGCTGTTCTTCGCCGCCGACGCCTACGGATGGGCTTTCGTCGACATCTGTCTCCTGCTGATCGCGCTGGCCGCCACCATCAACGCGTTCAGCCGGCGGCGCCGGGCCGCCGCCGCGCTGCTCCTGCCGTACGCGGCCTGGGTCACGTTCGCCGCCACTCTCAACCTGTCCATCTGGTTGCTCAACACCTGATGCAGCGCGTGCCCGTCGGCCGGCCGACGGGCACGCGATGCGGGAGACCCTTCAGGGACTCGCTCGCGTGCAGGGTGCCGGCCAGGGCGGATCCCACGTCCGCGAGAGCGTCGTCCTGGGCGGTTTCCGCATGGACGATGACACGGCCGCGTTCCATCCGGGCAAGGCCCGCACCGAGTTCCTGCGAGGGCACACGGGTTGACCACACGGTTCTTGGCGGTGCAGTACCGTTCCCCCGGCCCGACGTCCCCTTCCAGCGCGACCGCCGCAGGGGCGCACGTCGTCCCACGCGGGGTGAGAGAACGGCAGTCCTGCACCTTGCGGTCGGCTGACTGGCCCTCCCACCATGTGCGCTCGCCCGACACGGCTCCCTGCGGTCGAACCCGGTGGGCGCCGTGACAACATCAGTGAGCCCCGCCGCCCCTGGCGAGGGCAGATCGGGCCTCCCGGCGGAGCGTCACGTGAGCGTCGAAGGCATCGGGATCACGACTTTGCACTGGTCGTCACACCGATCCGGTTCGCACCGAAACCGCAGGTCAGACGTCGAGTACCGCGAATCCGTCCCCTCGACCCGGTGCACCTACGGAAACATGTCGGCACGCGCCGCCCGTAACCGGAGGAATGATGAAATCAGCAGGTCAGAGGCCCTTTGCTGCGGGCTCAAGAATCGCCACGCACTCCACGTGCGACGTCATCGAAACCATGTCGCAAGATGCGAGACCTTGCATAGTCCCAGGTCAGCAGCGGTTTCCGCCTTCCCGGAGGGGCCTTGCGGACGCTCGGAGCGTCAAATGGGCGTCATCTCCGGCTGGCGCGGCACTCCCTCGCGCCCATGCAGACAAGAGTGCTTCCTCAGGAGCGTCCCGCTCAGCTTTCACACCACCCGTGTCACCCGGCCGGTCTACGTCTGCCAAGTCGTGCAGCGGGACGGCGGCCACCGACTCCTGCACCACAGCAGTACCGTGCCCGGTCATTGCACGGACCAGCTGGGGCTCCAGGACGCTCGTCAGTCAACTGCGGATCCCGGTGCCGTTCTTGAACACGACCCCCAGGAGTTGCTACAACCGACCTCGGGTCTGCGCGGGCATCAACTCCGCCTCGATGGGCCCTGTCTGTGGTCGGCCGCCGCCCGGATGCCGAGCTCCGCCGCCCTCAGCTCCTCGAGCGGAGCGAGGTCGCCGAGTCCGGTACAAACACCACGTCGCCCCCGTCAGCGCGGCGAGCGAGGCATCGATCACCTGGGGCACCCAATTCGCCCTCGTCGCGGACCGACGGTTCACACCCCCGCCGCAGGACCCTCATTTTGTCGCCGCTGGCGACGGAGCGTGCCCGCTGCGTGGGCTGTGACCACTTTTCTCCACTGGCGTCACAGTCGCTCGGCATGAGCCGGCCCGCATCGCGCCTGCGACCTCCGGGCGTCAACGAGCATCCTGGAGCGCAACACCAGCAAGCACCATGGGTCGCTGCCTGTGCCGGTGTGACACGAACTCTGGTGAGCCGGGCGACTGCGGGGGCCGGGCGTTCGACACGCCGGTGCCGGGCCGTTCGACGGGCGGTTGGCCGACGGGCGCATCCGTTCAGGGGCTCTGTGGTGCAATGACATCTGACCGGCACCGGGGCTTGGCCGGCCCCTCGCCCACGCGGGACGGAGCCCTGAGCGCCAGCGAGGAGTGACCGTGACCGTATGCGGGCCTGACGGGGACGGTGTCTCCGAGATCTCGAGCTCACCGCCTGGCGCGTCCTGCATGCGGACCGCAGATGGGACGATCCGGCTGGACGGAAAACTTTTGTCGATGCCTGGACTGGCGTCTGACCGTCTGCTCCTCCAAGCTGCACGACAGCCGTGCAGGGCATGCGGCGCCCGAGCCCGACGACGCTTGAAGCGACTGAGGTCAGGAAGTTCCGGGCCGAGGTCGCACCGGCCCCGCGCCTCAACCAATCAGGGCCGCACAGCAATGGCTGCGCGGCCCTGATCCTGTGCACGCCCGGCACGAGAGCAGGCGCCTTCGTCCGGGTGAGCGGCACGGCCCACACGGGCCGCGCGGTCACCGGACACGGTGTGCATGACCCCTCGGGCAAGGCTGAGAGGTCAGGCCGGGTTGATGTTCTCGGCCTGCGGGCCCTTCTGACCCTGGGTAACGTCGAACGTCACGATCTGGCCCTCCTGGAGCTCACGGAAGCCCGAGGAGTTAATCGCGGAGTAGTGCGCGAAGACATCCGGGCCGCCGCCGTCCTGCGCGATGAAACCGAAGCCCTTCTCCGCGTTGAACCACTTCACAGTTCCCGTTGCCATGTCTTATGCCTTCCAGTCGATGAACGCCTCCCACTCCATGTGGAAGGCAGAGGTGATCGCCCTGGTTCCTGCGGCACAGCACAGCAAAGCGCCCACACCAAAGGCGTGGGCAAGGGAGAATTCCGAACCACGACAGCTGACGCAGACGCTACACGCCCACACACCGCGTCACCATAGGAAACGATCACGCCTCACACCGAGATCGTGCGCGCGGTGCCCGCCGACGCTGACGGGCACGCTCGCCTCACGTCGCAGCCGGGGGGTTCGCTGATTCGGCGGCGTGGCGGTATTCGGCGTTGATGCGCTGGGCTTCTTCGAGCTGGTCTTCGAGGATGACGATGCGGCAGGCAGCCTCGATGGGGGTGCCCTGGTCGACGAGTTCCCGGGCGCGGGCGGCGATGCGCAGCTGGTAGCGGGAGTAGCGGCGGTGGCCGCCCGCGGATCGGAGCGGGGTGATCAGCCGGGCTTCGCCGATGGCACGGAGGAAGCCCTGGGTGGTGCCGAGCATCTCGGCGGCCCGGCCCATGGTGTAGGCGGGGTAGTCGTCGTCGTCGAGACGGCCGAACGAGTCGTCTGCTGTCATTGCACCTCTCTGTGGAACGCGTGGAGGGGCCCTGGTGCCGTACGGCACCAGGACCCCGAAGGAACTGCTACACCATCTGCCGGCTCTGGTACTGCGCCGGCCTTCTGTGTCCGCAGACCCGACCGGAATGCTGTCGGGGGTGCGGGGATCGCGGTTGCTTGACCGGAGACCACCTCACTATCGATGTCCTGCGGTACCCGGGTGCAAGACTTCCGCCCGGGCGATCCTGATGGCGCCTGGCTCCTCCGTTCTTCCCTCTGGGATCAACTACTTACCTATTGCTGGTACTGCTCTTGCGTACTGCTCAGTGGCCTGCGACAGCGCCACTCTTCGGCAGCCAGCCCCGTCGCCCGTCCTGCATCTGCTCTGGCTTAGAACCCCACTGCCGAACCTCCCAGTGCGCGCGCCCGCAGCCGACGCCTTCACCGAGGAACTACCAACCTACTGAACTACTACTGCGCTCCTGCTCACGGCGGCCCCTGATCACTGCGGGCCACCCGGTCCGGCCGTCAGCCCCGTCACCAACAGCCCTGGCTTCGGAACTCCACCACCGCACCGCCCTGCAAACTGCAACTGCGTGTACTACTGCCCGCCAGTTCGTCTCTGCCGGGCCTTGCTGATCTCGGCTACGAGAGAAACCATAACCACGCCGCCACCCAATGTCTACTCCAGCGGACATAGATTTCTGCGCACACGAAGATGAGGTAATCCGCGTCGACCAATCTATGGATGGTTCAAGCAGCTCCGAAGCTCAGTCCGGCGCCCGGAGTGACCCACAGCCGCGCAGCACGCCGGGCTGAGCGTGACGTCGCCGACTGCGCGCGGCTACCGTCGGCGGGCACCGGCCAACACTGGGCAGTGACTGACACACCGACCGGGGACGGACGTTTCCGGCCGTATCACCCCACGGTCTAGCGTTGACGGGCGTGGCACAAGGACCTGCGCCGCCCTCGACGATCCCGGCCCGATGATCGAGCAGCTCGTGGAAGCGTGCGTGCAGGTGCCGCGATCCGCAGCCTGGCGCTCCTGCTGCCGCGTCAGTGCCTTGTCGAGGATCTGTTTACTGTCCCGCGGTCACTCTCGTGCTCGCCCGGCCGGTGGCATCGCCGTGGATGGGTCGCCTGCTCGAATCGGCGCGAGCCCACGACTCGGGCAGGCCGTGGGCCGGCATCGTGACACGGGCGCACGGCAGCGTGCGGCCAAGCGTCGACTGTGGTCCTCAGTCCGCTTCGGCAAGCACTGTGGCTCTGCCGGGTTGGCGGGTGGAGGGGCGGGGCACGAGGGTCGGGTAAGCGAAGGCCGGGCATGGACCATCCACGGACCAGGGTGACCCTGATGAACATGATGACCGTCAATGCCACAAGCGCCCGTTCCACGGGAGCCGTTGCCGACGCGCGTGATGCGGCTCGGGCCTTCCTCGAAGGCTTGCGGCAGCCGGCCGTGGCCCCTGATGCCGCGGACACCGTGGTCCTGGTCGTGTCCGAGCTCGTCACCAACGCCCTGCCGCTACGACGGGGGCACCTGCACATTGGAACTGACCGCGCACCCCGACACCATCGAGGTGACCGTCCACGACCCCAGCCGGCATGCGCCGCGCATGCGCACCCTGACCTGAACGGCGGCACCGGGGGCTTCGGCTGGCCCATGGTCAACCGACTCGCCCGCGCCACCGCGGTCACCCGCCGGGCCTCCGGCGGCAAGACCGTGAGCGCGCATCTTGCCTGGTAGCGCCACCGCTCAAGCAGCCGGATGGCCGGTGAATATAATCTGCCTCATGTCGAAGCCTGACGAGCTGCTCATTGACGTCGCCGCCCTGGTGGAGTCCGGGCAGAGCAATCAGATGTCCCTGACCGTAGTCACCGGTGGTGCTGTCATCACCGGTCGGCTGGCTCCCGAAGCTGTGTGGAGGCTGAGGGTGTCGGAGGTGCTGACGGACTCCGACCGCCTGGGAGAGTTCTCCTCCATCTTCGACGCCCCCACGAAAAAGGACGGGCCGCCCACGCATCTGCACTTCCATGTCGCCCGGATCCTGCAGGGCACGGTGGGCATCCCGGAGACGGGCGGGATGTACCGGGTCGCGATCGAGGACGTCAGCGCCTGGACCGTGGGCGACTTCAGCTATTCCGACCTCTGAGCAACCAGTGCGGCGGGAACCCGTCGCACGCAGTGGGGGTCCGACCGGCGCGCCGGTCGGACCCGCTGCCGTTTCAGGTGTCGACTCGTGCCTGTTCCGTCGGTCAGACGGATACGGGGGTGCCGAGCATCGCGGAAGCTCGCTGGAGCGAGCTGAGGATGCGCACGGGTGCGGCCTCGGGGAGGGTGCGGCAAGTGAAGCCGAGCTGAGTCATGGCCCGGAGGACCTCGGCGGCGCTGAAGTCACGGCGGTCCTGGCGGGTGACGACCTGGCCGACTTGCTTGACGGGGTAGCGGCGGCGGCCGATCGTCACGGATTCGCCGGTGCCCGGTTCGGGCTTGATGCCCTTCATCGATTCCAGCACGCCGCTCTTGGTGAGCTCGAAGGGGAAGCGGGCGATAACGCAGCGCATGTGGCCTCACAGGGAGAAGAGGGAAAACGGTCCGACCAGGGTGAGGCGCTTCAGAGGGAGAGGGCGAGGATGCCCAGGGCGCTGCCTTGCTCCTCGACCACCGGTAGGGCACCGAGCCGGAGGTAGTGCATCGCGTGCTCGGCTTCGGCCGCAGCGGTCACGGGTGAGGTGAACGCGCCGTGGTCGCCGAGGATGTCACGCAGGCGGACACGGTCCGTGTAAGCGGAGCTGTCACAAACGGCGGCCAGTTCGGTCTGGGTGACCAGGCCGGTGCACTGGCCGTCCTGGTCGCAGACGACCAGCCGGGCCGTGCCGGCGGCGGCCATGACGGCCAGCGCCACCTCGACGCTCATGTCGTCACAGACCTGCGGTCCGGCCGCGTCCATGGTGTCGGCCACCGTCCTGTGCACGGAAGTGGCGCCCGTCGGGCGGGGTTGCATCTGAACCAGCGTCAAAATGTGCCTCCTGCAGAGACGGGTCAGCTTCCTGATCATGAACGTTCTAGGCCGCCGCGTCGAAGGAGGACTGCCGTACGGTCACGCGCCGGGCCGCCGAAGCGGGGCTGCGTCGGCCGCGGGAGGCCGCGCTGCGGCTGCGCGGACGCCGCTCGGCCACCGGCGCGGTGGTCGTCACGGGAATGCCGGAGGGGGGCTGGGCGCCGGTAATACGGCTGAGTGCCTCTTCGCCGGAGCGGACCTGGGTGGTCTGGGGGACGATGCCGGCGGCCTTCATGAGGCGGGTCATGTCCCGGCGCTGGCTGGGGGTGACCAGGGTGACGACGCTGCCGGACTCGCCGGCCCGCGCGGTGCGGCCGCCACGGTGCAGGTAGTCCTTGTGGTCGCTCGGCGGGTCCACATTGACGACGAGGTCGAGGTTGTCGACGTGGATACCGCGCGCCGCGACGTTCGTCGCCACGAGCACGGTGACGTGCCCGGTCTTGAACTGGGACAGGGTCCGGGTGCGCTGCGGCTGCGACTTCCCGCCGTGCAGGGCGGCGGCCCGCACCCCGCTGTTCAGCAGGTCCTGCGTCAGCCGGTCGACGGCGTGCTTGGTGTCCAGGAACATGATCACCCGGCCTTCGCGCGCCGCGATCTCCGTCGTCGTCCGGTGCTTGTCGGCGCCGTGGACGTGCAGCACGTGGTGCTCCATCGTGGTGACCGCACCTGCGGACGGGTCGACGGAGTGGACCACCGGGTCGGTGAGGTAGCGGCGGACCAGGAGGTCGACGTTGCGGTCGAGAGTGGCGGAGAACAGCATCCGCTGGCCCTCGGGGCGGACCTGGTCCAGAAGGGCGGTGACCTGGGGCATGAAGCCCATGTCGGCCATCTGGTCGGCCTCGTCGAGGACGGTGATCGCGACCTGGTTCAGCCGGCAGTCACCCCGGTCGATGAGGTCCTTGAGGCGGCCCGGCGTCGCGACGACGACTTCGGCGCCACCGCGCAGCGCACTGGCCTGCCTGCCGATCGGCATTCCGCCGACGACGGTGGCCAGGCGCAGCCTCACGGAGCGGGCGTAGGGGGTGAGGGCGTCGGTCACCTGCTGCGCCAGCTCACGCGTCGGTACGAGGATCAGGGCCAGCGGCTGGCGGGGTTCGGCGCGTTGTCCGGCGGTGCGGGCCAGCAGGGCCAGGCCGAAGGCGAGAGTCTTGCCGGAGCCGGTGCGCCCGCGACCGAGGACGTCGCGGCCCGCGAGGGTGTTGGGCAGGGTCGCGCCCTGGATCGGGAACGGGATGCGCATGCCTTGTGCGGTGAGCGAGGCCAGCAGCCGCGCGGGCATGTCGAGGTCGGCGAACGCCTCGACGGCGGGCAGCGCTGGAGTGATCGTCTTGGGCAGGGCGAACTCGCCCTGGGCCGCCGCGGGCCGCCGACCCTGGCCGCCCATGCGGCTCGGCCCTCCGGAACGGCGCGGGGCGGGCGAGCCGAAGCGGGTGCCCCGGGGCGAACCGGCGCCGGAGCCAACAGCGGGACCGCCGGTCCGGCTGCGGGTACGGGAGGAGCGGTTGTTCGTACGTGAGGGGTTCATTCAGAACCTTCCTTGATACGGCACGTATCAAGGAATTCTCGCAGCAGAGGAACAGCGCGGGGAATCACAAGAACGGGCCGAACGAAATGCGAAAGCAGATCTGGCCTGCGGTGACTCCGGCGCAAATGCAGGCAATGAAACGGGTAACGTCCTGCGGACGTTAAATCCCGGACGGCTACGGGCACATCTTTAAAGAGGTCCGCATTCTTGGAAAAAGGTCCACAGGCGTCGTTGCCGCACAAGGGAAGCCCCGGGGAATGACCGTAGCTGGGGCCCGGCCCGCACCCCGAGGGGCCCCCGCTACGGAGTGCGCGCCAGCGTCAGGCGGGAACGATGTTCTCGGCCGTCGGGCCCTTCTGGCCCGGCGCGATGTCGAAGGTGACCTTCTGACCTTCGAGCAGCTCACGGAAGCCCTCAGCCGCGATGTTCGAGAAGTGGGCGAACACGTCAGCGCCGCCACCGTCCTGCTCGATGAAGCCGAAACCCTTGGCCGCGTTGAACCACTTCACAGTGCCAGATGCCATGTCATATCTCCTTGTGGGGCAGTACGCCGAGACCCGCAATCCACGGATACCGGGTCGCCGCGATGATGCCCCGCCCGGAAAATAACCGGAAATACAAAACGCTTCCCGCGGCCGAAAAGTCCGGCGGAGGCGTTGAAGTTTTTGGGAACCACGACTGCAACTAGGAGCGACAGTAGCATGCGGTAGTGACCTGTGTACGGTTAATAATTCCGCTCTGTTCGTTGCAGCAAACACACTGTCCGCGCGGCGCATTAAACTCTCGTCTCGCGGTCATAGATATTGGCCCACCCAAGATGCAGCTTTCCGGAAAGAGCGGTCGCTGTTTACGGCTCGGAAGGCACAATTATTGCGGGTGGCACCGCCCTGCAACATCACCCCTATCAGCCCGTACGCCGGTCCCGACGCAGATCAGCGCCGCGCAGCGCTGCTGCTGCGCGGCGCTCTCACAAGTGCCCCAGATCCCACCACCGTCGACTGAGACTGAAGGGGGCGATGCCTCGGCCCGGGGCCTCTTCTGGCCCCGGTTGACGTCGAACGTCACGGCCTGGCCTTCCTGGAACTCACGTAAGCCCGCGGGCTGATCGCCCTACGGTGGGCGAACATGTCCGAGCCGCCGCTGTCCGGGCGATGAAGCCGCAGCCCCTCTGCGCGTTAAACCACTTCACAGTTCCCGCGGCCGTTGCCTCACGCCCTCCTGTCGATGAATGCGTCCTACGACATGCGGTAGACGAAGGCGGCGACCCTGGCCCCTCCGCCACAGCAGAACGCCCACGACGAAGGTGTGAGCGAAGGGAACTTCCTGGTCAAGGCAGTTGGCACAGAAGCCACGCGTCCGCACGGCCTGTCACTACATGACGCACCACACTCCCGACAGGCGTGCGGTACCGGCGGACACGCACCACCTCAGCCCGCGGTCGTCGGGTTCTCAGATTCGGCGGCGTGGCGGTATTCGGCGTTGATGCGCTGGGCTTCTTCGAGCTGGTCTTCCAGGATCACGATGCGACAGGCGGCCTCGATGGGGGTGCCCTGGTCGACGAGTTCCCGGGCGCGGGCGGCGATGCGCAGTTGGTAGCGGGAGTAGCGGCGGTGGCCGCCCGCGGATCGGAGCGGGGTGATGAGGCGGGCTTCGCCGATGGCGCGGAGGAAGCCCTGGGTGGTGCCGAGCATCTCGGCGGCCCGGCCCATGGTGTAGGCGGGGTAGTCGTCGTCGTCGAGACGGCCGAACGAGTCGTCTGCTGTCATTGCACCTCTCTGTGGAACGCGTGGAGGGGCCCTGGCGCCATACCGGCACCAGGGCCCCGAAGGAACTGCTACACCATCTGCCGACCCTGATACTGCGCCGGCCCTCTGTTTCCGCAGACCCGACCGGAATGCTGTCGGGGGTGCGGGGATCGCGGTTGCTTGACCGGAGACCACCTCACTATCGATGTCCTGCGGTACCCGGGTCCAAGACTTCCGCCCGGGCGATCCTGATGGTGCCTGGCTCCTCCGTTCTTCCCTCTGGGATCAATCACTTACCAAGCGGGGTACTGCGCACTGCTGGTGATGCGAACTACCCAGTGGCCTGCGACAGCGCCACTCTTCGGCAGCCAGCCCCGTCGCCCGTCCTGCATCTGCTCTGGCTTAGAACCCCACTGCCGAACCTCCCGGTGCGCGCGCCCGCAGCCGACGCCTTCACCGAGGTGCTACTCACTGACTTCACTGCTGAGTACTGCGACCTGCACTTGCGGGTACTGCCATTGCGGTACTGCTCATGGCGGCCCCTGATCAGATCACTGCGGGCCACCCGGTCCGATCGTCAGTCCCGTCGCCATCCTGCAACAGCCCTGGCTTCGGAACTCCACCACCGCACCGCCCTGCAAACTGCAACTGCGTGTACTACTGCCCGCCAGTTCGTCTCTGCCGGGCCTTGCTGATCTCGGCTACGAGAGAAACCATAGCCACACCACCACCCAATGTCTACTCCAGCCGACATAGATTTTCGTGCGCTAGTCAGAGAGATAGTCGACCTCGACCTCTTCGGCGTCTATCTGCTGGCAACCGGCGTCTTCGAGCTGGCCGGCGCCTTCGGCACCCACGTGCCCCGGCATCTTCGGGTGATGCATTTCCTCACAGGCTCGCTCTCCATCCTGCTGGGGTTGATCTGCTTCCGAGGCGGCCTGGAGTCGATCCTGCTGCTCGCCCTGTGGATCGGCTTCAGCTGGCTGCTGCGCGGCACCATGGAGACGGCCGCGGCTGCCTCCGCCCAGGACATGCCGGCCCGAGGCTGGCATGTGGCTTTCGGGATCATCAGCGCTCTGGCGGGCATCGTGCTGATCGTCTCGCCGTTCGCCTCGATCGCGGCACTCACCCTGGTAGTGGGCATCATGGCCATAGTCCTGGGCCTGACCGAGGTGGTCCGCGCCGTCATGATGCGCGTCAAAATGGGCCGTCTTGCTCCGGCCCCCGCCGCCCAGCGGCGCCCCCTGTTCTACCGTCCGCACCCCCAGCACTGATCACCGGAGCCGGATCGGCCGGCCACCGGCGAACAGCGAAAAGCCGCACGGCCGCCCGGCGATCTTCGAGGCTCGCGCGCTCCCGCATTGCCCGTTCTGTCTGGAACCTGCTGCGCGACTCGTCGCCAGCCAGGGCCGCGCCTGGACGGTGAAGCCGTCACCCTGCCGGCTCCCGTGCGGTGCCGGATCAGTTCCGGGACGCTACGGGTACGGCTGCGCCCTACCGACCGCCCTATGGCCCGAGTGGACCTTGCGGCTTTCCCCAAGTCACCCCAGCGGCAAACCCGTTGCTCAACGCATCGACGAACTCCTCACCGTCGCCCGCCTGTTGGCTGGCAAAACCACCTCGATCCGCGCCGCGGTCCACCTGACCGGCACCACCGTCAGTAGCCACAACGTGTCCACGTTCCTCGCCGGCCTCACCCGCCACCAGGACGGCGCCGATGTCCTGCACACGTTGATCCTGCTCGCCGACCACCTCGATGTGCACGGCGCCCCGATCGACTATGCACGCCGTCGTGCGCTGTTCGCCGCGCGCTCACGTTTCATCGACGTGCAGACCTGGCTGGATCTGCAACGGCGGCTGCGATCCAACCCCAGCCTCGACCCCGTACACGCACAACGCTGGCTATTCCACACCCTGACCGGATCACCCGCGCACCTCGCCCACCCGGACATCGCGCCCCGCCACCCCCGTTCAACGCCAGCAATACCAGCGCTTTCGCTGGCGGATCCTGCCCCCCGAGGCCGAACTGCTCGACCGCACCGCACAGAACCTCCTCGAGGAGCACACCATCGACGAGCCCGTCCAATGGGCACCGCGGCTCCCCGCCCGCGCACTGCACGACCTCGTGCTCCCCGGGCCCGACACGGACAGCATCAGCGTCGCCCAGCTCCACCAGGCCGTTCCCGGAGGCGACTTCTCCATCGCCCAGCTCGCGCACACCTTGAACACCACCACCGCCCACGTCACCTACCTGCTGTCGAAGCACCCCGACGACTGGAGCCCACCGCGGTTTCGGCGCACCCAGCACACCGCCACCCGCGTCGGGCAGTGGCGCATCTGGTACGAACACGACCGCCTATCGCTGCAAGCCATCGCCGATCGAGAGGAGGCCAGCCTCGCCACCGTCCGCCTCGCACTGCTGAAGAACGGCACCGAGCTCCGCCCTGCCGGGTCTCAGCAGGGCCGCCAGCGAAGGCGGTGAGCTTTCCGGGAGCGGAGACAAGTGGGCCCTTCCGCGGGGCGTCGCCGAGGGCCGATCTCGCCAATTCGGGAAGGGGTTCCGAACCCACTCACAGCGGACTGTCCTTCCAGCGCGCAGAGGCTCCGCCCCGTTACTCGGGGGTGGAGCCTCGCGGGCATTGCCGTAGGTCGGCCTGGTCGGTGGTTACAGCTGCTTCACGTACGTGTCCTGGTAGGCCGCCCTCCCTCCGAACACGTTGAGGCCGATGTGTCCGCTCGTGTACGTCGTGTCCGTCACGTCGATGATCCGCTCGCCGTTGAGGAACACCTGGATGCGGTCGCCCTCGGTGAGGATGCGGACAGGGTAGGTCGTGCCGCGGCGGAGCAGGGCCGGGACGCGGGCGAGGGCGGCGCCGTCGTCGAAGAAGCCGTTGGCCTTGGCGACCAGGCGGATCACGCGTAGGTCGGGGTCGATGTTGAGGCAGTAGGCATCGGTGCCGTCGGAGGAGGCGCGCCAGAGGAGGGAGAGGGCGCCGCCCGTGTCCGGGTCGGGGCCGCCGAGCCGGACCAGGGTGGTGAGGTCCAAGTCCGTCGCCGTGAGGGACGAGATCGCGTTGGAGTCCTTGTCGAAGCTTCCGGCGCGGCCCGCGCTGTCCGTCGACCAGCGACCCGCGGGGGTGATCGTCAAGTTGCCGAGGTCCGAGCGGAATTCACCGCCGGTCGGGGCGGCCACCAGCGGCTTCACCCGATCCACCAGGCGGAAGGTGCTGTCCAGCCTGTGCACCTTGAGCGACTCGATGTGTGCGGTGCCGCCCTTGGCGTAGAAGGCCATGCCGTCGGCGTCCGGGCCGGGGAAGATCAGGCTGGTCACGGCGGCCTGTCCGTCCCCGCCGAATGCCTCGAGCGAGGACGAGTCAACGTACACGCGCAGGGTCACGCGGCCGTCGGTCGTCTTCATCGGCGCGACCGTGCGGCCCGTGAAGTACTGCGTGAAGTCACTCAGGCCCGATGCCGAGCGGTCCACGAACAGCTCCTGCGCCTCCGCGTGGTATCCGACCGTCGTGTGCTGGTCGTCGTCGGTCCGGAGCCGGAAGCCGATCTCTGTGGCGGTGCCAAGGGTGATCTCGGCCTCGATCTCGTAGGCGATACCCGTGACACGTGTGAGCGGATTCGCCGAGTCGGGGCCGACGGAGAGGTTCTTGCGGGTCGTGGCAGAGGAGCGCAGGGCGGTCAGCTCGCGGACCGGGCGCTGCACCAGGCGTACGCCGTCGGCGGTGTTCGTGAGTGTCAGTTCGCGGGGGGTGCTCAGCTGGCCGTTCCAGCCGCCGGTCGGGGCGCTGAAGGGGTAGTCCCAGTTGCTCATCCAGCCGAGCCAGACGCGGCGGTCGTCGGGCAGGCCGTAGAAGGACATGGCGGCGTAGTAGTCACGGCCGGAGTCGGCGCGCAGGACCGTGCCGGCCTTCTGGTCGGGAGTGAAACCGGTGCCGTTCCAGTCACCCGTGAAGTACTGGGCGGCCGAGCCGTTCGTGGCGCGTACGGCACCGGTGCTCAGGGTGAGGACCCACTTCACCTTGTCCTTGTCGCCGTCGACCGGCAGCGGGAAGAAGTCGGGGCACTCCCAGACGCCGGGCGTGGCCCAGTCGCCGTAGCCGAAGGAGCTGACCTGGGTCCAGGTGAGTAGGTCGGTGGAGGTGAAGAAGCGGATGTGGTCGCCGCCGGAGACGACCATCAGCCACTGGTCGTGAACCTCGTCGCGGATGACCTTCGGGTCGCGGAAGGTCCAGCCGGCGTCGAGGCCGCCCGGGTTCTGCACGGCCGGGGTCGAGCCGCCGTGCAGCTGCCAGGAGCGGCCGTTGTCCCTGCTGTACGCGATGCGCACGCTGGCGTTCCCGCCCATCTTGTCCGGGTGGTAGCTCGTGTAATAGGCGATCAGGCCCGAGCCGCCGTCGAAGAGACCGGAGGTGTCGTCGGCGTCCACGACCGCGCAGCCGGTCCAGCAGTGGCCATAGGCGTTCCAGGGCAGGGCGATCGGCAGGGGCTGCCAGTGGACGAGGTCGGTGCTGACCGCGTGCGCCCAGCGGCCCTCGTCCTGGTGGAAGAGGTGGTACTCGCCGTCGTAGTGCAGCAGGCCGCAGGGGTCGCTGGTGGAGCCGGTGAGCTGGGAGTAGTGGTACGTGGGGCGGTACGGCTCGGTGAAGTAGTCGGCGGTGCTGTGGACCTCGACGTTCTGGAAGTACGACGTCCCGTGCGCGGCGGCGGTGCCGAAGGTGGCGCCCTTGGTGCGGGACACGCGGGTCTTGAGCGCCCGTACGCCGTCCACGTACACCTCGATGGTTCTGCCCATCGCGCGGGCCTCGACGCGGTACGTGCTTCCGGCCGTGATGCGCCGGACCGGGCCGGAGGCGGAGGCGAGGCGGGCGCTGGAGGAGCGGTCCAGCAGGACGACGGCGTTGCGGCCGGCTTCCAGGCGGGCTTCGTAGCCGCCGGAGCCGTTCGCGGACGCGCGCAGGACGAGGCCGGCCGAGGAGGAGCGGTCGCCGGGGGTGATGTCGGCTCTCGCCACCAGGTCGCCGTCGGTGGAGGGGGCCGTGCGCAGGCCGTTCTCGCCGCGGATGCCGCGCAGGTCGGGGGTCCAGGTGCCGGAGCGGGCCGTCCAGCCCTGGAGGCCGGTGGCGAGGTCGGCGGCGGCGATGTTCTCGAAGGACACCTCGCCGGCCAATGCCGAGACGGCGAGTCGGCCCTTGGTGTGGGTGGAGTCCTGGGCGGTGATGACGGGGCTGTAGCCGTCGGGAGAGAAGAAGTTGGTCTGCCAGTGCACGCGCAGTTCGTCGTGTTCGGCTTCGATGCGCAGGCGGTAGACCGTGTCGGCCTTGATGGTGGTCGCGTAGGTGCCGAGGGTGACGTTGCCGTCGATGCGGTAGAGCCTCAGCCTGCCCTGGTCCGCGTCGACTTGGACGCCGTATCCGTGCGTGGCCGTGGCGTCGGTGCGCACCAGCAGTGAGGCGATGGCGGAGGCGTCGTGCAGGAGCAGGTCGGCCTGAAGCGCGGTGTCGTACGTCTGGGTCGTGCTGATGGCGCGGGCGGTGGCTCCCTGGGTTGTGGCCGCGCGCCAGCCCAGCGGACTCGCCGTCCAAGTGCCGCCGCTCGTGGTCCAGCCGGTGAGGTTGGTGGTGACTGAGGAGAGGGAGGGCGGGCCGAAGGTGACCTTGCCGTCCTGGGCGAGCAGGCCCACCGAGCCGGTGTCGTGGCGGTGGTCCTCGGCGTGGAGGAGCCGCTGGCCGTCGACATGTACCGTCAGCTCGGGTCCGTCGACTGCCACTTCGAGGTCATGAGGTCTTGCGGTCCGCGCTCCTGGAAGTGGAGCGGTGGCGAGTGTGTCGCCGCCGGCCAGGTCGTAGAGCCGTATGCGGGAGCGGCCGGGGTCGAGGGCGATCGCGTATCCGGTCGAGCCGTCGAGGGCGGCCCGGAACACCAACGCACCTACGGAGGAAGAGGATTGGGGCGTTATGCGGGCCGTGTACGTGCCCTTGGCCGCGAGTTGCTGCTCGGACAGGGCGAGGGCGGGCCCGCGACGGCCGGCTGTCGCCTTCTGGCCGCCGTCGGAGGTGCGGGTCCAGGTGCCGGTGACGGGGATGGGGTCGGGAATCGGGGTGGCGGCGGGGGTCGCTCCAGCGGCGCTCGGGGCGGCGGCCTGTGCTGCGGGGAGGATGCCTCCGAGAGGGAGCAGGGTGGCGGCGGTTCCTCCGGCGAGCAGGAGGGTACGGCGGGACACGCTCATGACGGCTCCTGAGGGAGAACAGGGAGGGGGCCACGGCCCGGGGGGACGTCCACCCCGCGGGCCGTGGTCGTGTGTAAGACGGTCACGGCCACAGCGGCCGGGGTCCGTCGGTGAAGGCCGACGCCATTTGCCAGGCGTCGAACCGCTCCAGGGCCACGTCGCCGTCGGCACCGATACCGACGCCGACGGCCTCGTCCGGGCGGGTGGGGTAGATGCGGGCAGTCAGGGCACGCCCGTTGGCGAAGATCTCCAGTGCGGAGTGGTCGACGAGGACGCGCAGGTCGACCCGCCCGTCGGGGTCCAACGGCAGTTCGCCGTACCGGGGTTCGGTGTCGACCGTCGGGTCGAGGCTGCTGCTCTCGCGGTGCAGTCGGAGCGTGCCCGCTCCGTCGTGCGACCGGCTCACCTCCACGACCGTGCGTTCCGCGCCGTCCGGTGTCTCCCGGACCACGAGCCGGGCGGTCGCTCCGGTGCCCAGGCGCAGGGTCGTCTCGATATCCAGCTGCTCCCCGCGCACGGCGGGCAGCCGGCTGTACGGGTCGGCCAGCCGGCCTGGAGCCACCTCTACGCGCTCCCGCCGCAGCTCGGTCAGCTCCGGCACCGGGGCCTGGTGCAGGCCGCCGTCCGTGGCGGGCGTGACGACCCTCGGCAGGGACATCACACCGCACCAGCCAGCCTGCGCGTTCGCCTCGTCCGTCCGGCCCTCCTGGAGCCAGCCGAACATGATGCGGCGGCCGTGCTCGTCGCCGGTGGACTGGGGGGCGTAGAAGTAGCGGCCGCCGTAGTCGAGCCGGTGGAGGCCGGTCGGGGTGAAGGTGTCGCCCTGGTAGCGGCCGGTCCAGTACAGGGAGTGGTGGGTGGTGCCCTCATCCCAGGCGGAGAAGACCAGGACGTCGGCGCCGTCGATGCCGAAGAGGTCGACGCACTCCCACATCGTGCCCGTCCAGTCGAGCTCGCCCCGGTTCTGCGAGGCGTCACCCGTCAGCAGCGGGCCGACGTACCGCCAGCTGCGCAGGTCGTCGGATTCGTACAGGAAGGCCGTTCCGCCGGCGCCCCGGATGCCCGAGCCCACCAGCTGGCGCCACACCTGGCCCTCCTGCCAGACGCAGTGGTCGCGGAAGGCCGTGATGTCGGTGCCCTCGGGCGGGGCGGTGATGACCGGGTTGGCCGGGTCCTTGGTCCAGTACCGCAGGTCGGCCGATCCCCTGGCCACGCAGGGGAGTTCATGCTCGCCGTGCCTGCCGGAGTAGACGAGTGTGGGCACTCCCCCGTCGTCCACCAGGACACCGGACCAACAGCCGTCACGGTCCGGGCCGTCCGAGCCTGGCACCAGGGCGACTGGCTCATCGGCCCAGTGCACGAGGTCGATACTGGTGGCGTGGCCCCAGTGGATGCGGTGGTGGGCGGCGGCGAGCGGGTTGTACTGGTAGAAGAGGTGGTAGACGCCGTTCCAGTGACTCAGCCCGTTGGGGTCGTTGAGCCAGCCGCCGGGCGAGGTGAAGTGGAAGCGGGGGCGGTGGGGGTCGCGCAGGGCGCGTTCGGCCAGCCCCTCGGCGGTGGGGGTGCCGGAGGGGAGGGTGAGGTCGTGGGTCATGCGGCGGTGGTCTCCGCTTTCTCGGTGTCGTCGGTGGCCTCGCCGTCCGGCCGGTCGGTGGCCTTGAGGACGCGGCGGGCGATGTCGGAGGTGGGTGCGCGCAGGTGGCAGCGCACCCAGTGGGGTTGTCCGTCGTTCTCGCCGACGATGTGGCGGACGGGGTCGGTGCGGCTGCACGCGCCGTCGTCGCCGTAGGGGCAGGACGTGGGGTTGAGGATCGCCTCGCGGAGCCTGGCGCGCTCGACGGGGTCGTAGCTGCCGGCCCGTTCGGGGTCGGGTACGGCGGACAGCAGTAGGCGGGTGTAGGGGTGGGCGGGGGCGTCCATGACGGCCAGTGCGTCGCCGCCCTCAACGAGTTCGCCGGCGAACATGACCATCGTGGTGTCCGCGAGGTAGCGGGCGGAGCCCAGGTCGTGGGTGATGTAGAGCATGGCGATGTTCCGCTCGTCGCGCAGGCGCCGCATCAGGTTGAGCACGCCGACGCGCACGGAGACGTCCAGCATCGACGTCGGTTCGTCGGCCAGGATCAGGCGCGGCTCCACTGCCAGCGCACGGGCGATGGAGACGCGCTGACGCTGGCCGCCGGAGAGTTCGTGCGGGTAGGACTGGAGCATGTCCTCTGTCAGGCCGACCGTCGCCATCAGCTCGCACAGCGCCTCGCGGGTGGCGGGGCGGCCGTGCACCACGAGGGCCCGGGTGAGGAAGTGCTCGATGCGGTGGACCGGGTTGAGCGAGCCGAAGGGGTCCTGGAACACCATCTGGACCTTGCGGCGGTACGCCCGTGACACCCGGCGCCGCTCGGTGCGCAGGACGTCCTCGCCGTCGAGCAGCACCTGTCCGGCCGAGGGCTGTTCGAGGCGGGCGAGGCAGCGGGCGATGGTGGACTTGCCGCTACCGGACTCGCCGACCAGGGCGGTGATCCGGCCGGCCGGGAGATCGAAGGAGACGTCGTTGACGGCACGGACGCGGCGCCGGGAGAAGACGGTGCCGACCTGGAAGTCCTTGGTCAGGCCGCGTACGGAGAGCAGGGGTTCGGTCGGTTCGGTCATCGGGAGGCTCCTTCCGGACTGGGGGCCACACTGCGGGCCACCCAGCGGCCGGGCGCGACCTCGCGCAGGTCGGGGATGGTCATGGAGCAGTCCGAGCGGTCCTCGGGACAGCGGACGTGGAAGCCACAGCTGTCGGCAGTGCGCGGGGCGTCGAAAAGGCCGGTGAGTTCGCGGCGCGGGCCGGTAAGCGGCGGGAAGGCGTTCATCAGCGCCTCGGTGTACGGGTGGAGGGGCCCCGCGAACAGGTCCTTGGCGGCGGCGAGTTCCACGATCCGTCCGCCGTACATCACGCCCATGCGGTCCGACAGCTCGACCATCAGGGACATGTCGTGAGTGATGAAGAGGATGGAGAAGCCCAGCTCCCGCTGAAGGTCGCGGATCTGCGCCATGATCTCCTGCTGCACGACCACGTCGAGCGCGGTCGTCGGCTCGTCCATGATCAGCAGTCGGGGGCGGAGCGCGACGGCCATGGCGATGACCACGCGCTGGCGCATACCGCCGGACAGCTGGTGCGGGTACGCCTTCAGCCGCCCCGGGTCGATGCCCACCAGCTCCAGGAGCTCTCCCGCCCGCTCCCGCGCGACCCGCTTCTTCAGCTTCTCGTGGGTGGTGAAGATGTCGACGAACTGCTCGCCGATGGTCAGAACGGGGTTGAGGGAGTTCATCGCCGACTGGAAGACCATCGCGATCTCCCGCCATCGGAAGGCGCGCAGCTCACGCGCGTCCAGGGCGAGGACGTCCCGCCCCTGGAAGCGGATGCTGCCCGCGGTGATCTCCGCCGGGGGCTTCAGCAGCCGCATGACCGCGTTGGCGATGGTCGACTTGCCGCAGCCGGACTCTCCGGCGAGGCCGAAGATCTCTCCGGCGCCGATGGAGAAGGAGACGTCGTCGGCGCCGACCACGGTGCGCCCGTCGCCGCGGTATTCGACGCGCAGGCCGCTCAGTTCAAGTACGGGTTCCATGGCTCAGCCCCTCCTCTCGCGGCGGGCACGGCGGTTGCGCAGCCTCGGGTTGGTGATCTCGTCGACCGCATAGTTGACCAGCGCGAGCGCGAACGCGACGAGCGCGATGCACAGTCCGGAGGGGACGAAGGCCCACCAGGCGCCGGTCATCAACGCGCCGTCGTTGCTGGCCCAGTACAGGTTGGTACCCCAGCTGACGACGCTGCTGTCGCCGAGCCCGAGGAATTCCAGGCCGGCCTGGGCGCCGATGCCGAAGATCACGCAGCCGAGCAGCGTGGTCATCACCACGGACGCCATGTTGGGCAGGATCTCGCGGAACATGATCCGCAGCGGGCGCTCCCCGGTGACGACCGCGGCGGCCACGAAGTCCTTGCCCCGGATCGACTTGGCCTGCGCGCGCAGGACCCGGGCCGAGCCCGCCCAGCCGGTGACGACGAGGACCAGGATCACGGTGGAGGTCCCGGGCGGCAGGAACGCGGCCAGGATGATGAGCAGCGGCAGTCCGGGCAGCAGCAGGAAGATGTTGGTGACCAGGGTCATCGCGTCGTCCACAATGCGGCCGAAGTAGGCGGCCGCGAGGCCGACGACGATGGCGACCGCGGTCGCCACCAGCCCCACCGTGAACCCGACGAAGAGCGAGCTGCGCGCGCCCCACAGGGTGAGGGCGAGCACGTCCTGTCCCTTGGCGGTCGTACCGAGCCAGTGTGCGGCCGAAGGGACCTGGCTGCCCGTGGAGTTGATGAGCGACGGTTCACCCGGGACGAGGACGGGAGCGAGCAGAGCAAGGAGAGCGAAGAGAGCGAGCAGCATCAGCCCGGTCATCGCCTTCTTGCTGTCGGTGAGCTGGCGTAGCAGTCCGCGCCGGCGGGAAGGGCGCGCGGGGACTGTCGGCGTGGTGGCCGTTGCGATTTCGATGGCGGTCATGTCGGCAGCCCCCTTCAGCGGACGCGGACGCGCGGGTCGAGGCGGACATAGACGAGGTCGACGAGGAAGTTCGCAATCAGTACCGCCGCCGTGATCGTCAGGAAGATGCCCTGCATCAGCGGGTAGTCCAGGCCCTGGACGGCCATCAGCAGCTGATAGCCGATGCCGGGGTAGGCGAACACGACCTCGGTGAGCAGGGCGCCGCCGACGACGAAGCCGAGTGCCATGCCGAAGTTGGTAACGGAGGGGAGCAGGGCGTTGCGGGCGGCGTAGCGGAACATGATTCGCGAGGGGCTGAGCCCCTTGGCCTCGGCCATGGTGATGTAGTCCTCGGCCGTCGTGGCGATCATGGTGTTGCGCATGCCGAGCATCCAGCCGCCGATGGAGACCAGCACGATGGTCAGCGCCGGCAGCACCAGGTGGGTGGCGACGTTGGAGAGGAATTCGCCGTTGAAGCCGGGGGTCAGGCCGACGTCGTAGGCGTGCCGCATCGGGAACCAGCCCAGGCTCACCCCGAACAGGTACAGCGCGCCCATCGCCAGCCAGAAGTACGGGAAGGAGCCGACGAAGATCAGCAGGGGCGGGAAGGCGGAGTCGAGGACGCCGCCGCGCCGCCAGGCGGCGACGATGCCGAGCAGGTTGCCGAGCACGGCGGCGATGACGAGCGCGACGCCACCGAGGAGCAGGGTCCAGCCGATCTGCGAGCCGATCACGTCGGTGACCGGGGTGGGGAAGCGGGTGATGGAGATGCCGAGGTCGCCGGTGAAGACGCTCTTGACGTAGGAGACGTACTGCTCCCAGAGGGGGCGGTTGTCGAGGCCGAAGAGTTTGCGCAGCTGGGCTATCTGGTCGGGCTGCATGGTGCCCTGGGCCTGCGCGAACATCCGTGAGACCGGGTCGCCCGGCATGAAGCGCGGGAGAACGAAGTTCAGGGTGATGGAGGCCCAGAAGGCGAGCAGATAGAACCCCAGATTGCGCAGGATGAGACGCACGGGTCGTGCTCCTGTCGGTGGGGGTGCGGGAAGTCGGTGGCGGGGCGGCCGTCCGGGGAGGAGGACGGCCGTCGGTTCGCCAGGCGTCAGCCCTTGACGGGCTTCAGCGACGTGAGCACGAGGATCGTGCTGCCGTTGCGGTTGCCGAGGGTGGCGTACGGGTTCTCTTCGGTGGGCCAGCCGGTGAAGCGGGCGTCCGTGTACGCGCCCCACTCGGGGCCGGTGAACAGCGGGACGACGGGCGCGTCCTTGTTGTACAGCGCCTGCAGACCATTCATCTGCTCGCGCTGCGCACTCTCGTCCGTGGCAGCGGCGAAGGCGTCGATGAGCTTGTCGGCCTTCTTGTCGCCGAAGCGGTGGTAGTTTTCCGTGGCCTGCTTGCCGACCGGCTGCACCATCTTGGTCGACATCACGCCGCGGAAGTACTCGTACGGCGTGGCGCCGTTGTTGCTCCACACGATGCCGGTCTCGAACGTGCCGGTGTTGTACGACGACGAGACCGCCGACCAGTCGGGCGTCTTCACGATGGCGGTGATGCCGACCTTCGCCAGGTCCTGCTTGATGATGTTGGCGACCGAGATCCAGTCGGAGGAGGCCGAGCCGACGGAGATGTCGAGCGTGAAGTTCTTGCCGTTCTTCAGCTTGCGCTTGCCTCCGCTCTCCTTGTAGCCAGCCGCATCCAGGGCCTTGGCCGCCGCGTCGGTGTCGTACTTCGTCCAGGTGCAGGAGGCGGCCAGCGACGTGTCACGCCACTTGTCGTAAGTGCGGGCCATACCCGTGCAGTCGGCGGGTTCGGCGTAGCCGTTCATCGCGACCTTGGTGACCTGGTCACGGTCTACCGCCATGCTGAGCGCCTTGCGCACGGCCGGGTCGTCGAAGGGGGCCTTGGTGGTGTTCAGCTGCCAGTTGATCATGGCGCCGGTGGCCGGGAACCAGTAGTGGTTGTGCTTCTTGTCCTTGACGACGAAGGACTTCTCGATGTCCGGGATGAACGACTGCGTCCAGTCCACCTCGCCGTTGGTGAAGGCGATGTTGGCGCTGTCGTTGCCGGAGAAGGCCAGCATCTGGATGCCGGCGATCTGCTGCTTCGCCGGCTGCCAGTAGTCGGGGTTCTTGCGCAGCTCGTACGACTGACTCTGGAACTTCTCGACCTTGGTGTACGGGCCGGTGCCGACCGGGTTCGGGTTGGTGAACTTCGCCGGGTCCTTCACCTTGGACCAGATGTGCTTCGGCAGGATGTAGTGGCCGCTGATCTCGAAGAAGGCGGTCGAGAACGCCTTGTTGAAGGAGAACTTCACCGTGTGGGCGTCGACCGCGGTGACCTTGTCCAGGTAGTCGAAGCCGCCCAGCACCTTCTTCTGGAGCTCGAAGGTGTAGACGACGTCGTCGGCGGTGAGAGCCTGGCCGTCCGACCACTTGACGCCGTCGCGCAATGTGAAGGTGAGGGACTTGCCGTCCTTGGCCTGCTCCCACTTGGTGGCCAGCCACGGCGTGTCCTTGGCATCCGCCATGCTGTGCACCGCCAGCGGCTCGTAGACCGCCTGCAGGGTCATAGGGGCGGCCTGCGGGGAGAGCGGGTTGAAGTTGCGCGTGAACGTCGCCAGATCCTCGCGCGGGATGGTGAGCAGCTGGTCGCCGGAGGTGTCACCGGCGCCGGCAGTGCCCGAGCCACCCGTACAGGCGGACAGGACCAGGGCTGCGGCGGCGGTCGCGGTGACCGCTCTCAGGACGGCTCGGGGCCGCCGTGAAGGTATGCGGGAAGGTGCCATAATGGAGACTCTTTTCCTCTCTTCAACACACAGGGCGAAGACTGGGATGGGATTCCTCGGCGGGCTGATTAGCGGTCAGACCGACGAGCGTTCGAGCAGCGGGCAGTCGATCGTCACCCGGTGGGTGTCGAGCGGCTGCCCGGCTGCGAGAGCGGCGAGCATGTCAATGCCCTTGGTGCCCATGGCCTCGAAGGGCAGGGCGAGCGTCGTCAGCTTCGGCCGCAGATAGGCGGCGATGAGTTCCTGGTTGTCGAACCCCACCACGGCCACGTCGTGCGGGATGCGCAGTCCACGTTCCTTGATCGCGTCGTACGCGCCCATCGCCATCCGGTCGTTTCCGCAGAACAGCGCGGTCGGCCGGTCGCCGGCCGGGCGGTCCAGCAGTTCGCAGGCGGCGGTATAGGCGCTGTCGGCGGTCGCCCAGCCGGGGACGACGAGGGAGGTGTCGGGGGTGATCCCGGCCTCGCGCAGGGCACGTTCGTACCCTTCGCGCCTGCCGATGGCGGCCGGGATCGCCGGGTCGAGGTTGATGAACCCGATGCGGGTGTGACCGGCATCCAGGAGCCGGCGGGTCGCCTTGTATCCGCCCGACACCTCGTCGGGCAGGATGCACGGCAGCTCACCGTCCGCGTCGTAGCAGTTGACGAGCACCGTCGGCACCTCCCGGGCGGCCTTGGGGAGCGTGACGGCGCGGTGCCAGGTCGTGGCGTACAGCAGCCCTTCCACCCGGTGCTCCAGCATCTGGTCGAGCGCGGCGGCCTCCTGGGCGGGATCGCCCTCGCTCGCGGCGATCAGCAGGAACCTCCGGTCACCCCAGGCGCGGCTCTGCGCGCCCGTGATCACCTCCCCCGCGAACGGGCCGGTCACGATCTCGGTGATCAGCCCGAACCACCCGCTGCGGTTCGCGGCCAGCGCCCGCGCCCCGGCGTTGGGCCGGTAGCCGAGCTCGTCGATCGCCTCCAGGATCCGCCGACGGGTCTCGTCAGGGATGGAGGCACCGGGCTTGTCGTTCAGGACGAAGGAGACCGTGGTCCGCGAGACACCCGCATGGCGGGCCACATCGCTCATGGTCACGCGATGCGTCCTGTTCGTGGCCACTTCCAGTCCCTTTCGGCTAGCCGGAGACGAGACACCGCCTCCAGTTTCGCGCTTTAATAACGCGTGTTACTTCCTTGTGGCAGGGAAGTTACGTCCGTCTTGAGCGGCATGTCAATACCTGCGCAATGGGCTGCATCGGGCCACCGTCCCGGTGCCCTTCGCCACCCGCGCTCTTCCTGAGAGGCAGACAGTCACCATGGCCCGACCCCATGCCCCCGTCAGTGTCACCGTCCTCGGCGAGTGCGTCGCCGACGCCTTCACCGACCCCGCCCGGTCCAGCTCCGATGAACTCGCACTGCGGGCCCTGCCCGGTGGCGGCCCCGCCAACACCGCCGTCGCTCTCGCCCGGCTCGGCACCCCCACCCGCTTCCTCGGCCGGTTCTCCCACGACGTCTTCGGCACCCTCTTCCGTGCCCGCCTCAGCGCCTCCGGCGTCGATCTGACCGGCAGCGTGACCGCTCCCGAGCCCAGCACCCTCGCCGTCGCCGACCTCGACGACTCCGGCCAGGCCAGCTACACCTTCTACGCCGACAGCGCCGCCGACTGGCAGTGGACCACCGACGAACTCGCCGCCACCCAGCAGGACGACGCGGCCTGCCTGCACACGGGCTCCCTGGCACTCATACGCCAACCCGGCGGCACCCGCATCGAGGACCACCTCGCCCAGGCACGCGAGCACGTCACCGTGTCCATCGACCCCAACGTCCGCCCCCTGCTCGTACCCCCCGCCGCCTACCGCGAACGGCTCCCCCACTGGTGCGCCCTCGCCGACATCCTTCGCCTCAGCGAGGACGACCTCGCGCTGCTCCTGCCCGGTGCTGGCGCCGAGGAGGCGTGCGACACCTGGCACGCCGCCGGCGCGCGCCTCGTCGTCATCACCTTGGGCGGACGGGGCGCCCTCGCCTCCCTCGACGGTCTCCGCGTCACCGTCGCGGCCCCGGCCATCGACGTCGTCGACACCGTCGGCGCCGGGGACTCCTTCACCGCGGGCCTGCTCCACCGGCTCGCGGCCCTCGGCCACCTCGGCGGCCGACTCGACGCACTGAGCCTCGAAGACCTGACCGACGCCTGCTCCTTCGCCGCTCGCGTCGCCGCCCTGACCTGCTCAGTCCCCGGCGCGAACCCGCCTCTGGCGGATGCAGTGGGGCTGAAAGCCGGGGTGGATGGGCTCCTGCCCCATGCCTGAACGCGGCATGCCCGTTCCCGCAGCCATGACTGCGGGAACGGGGGCGCCGAATCCAAACTCCCGGCACCCCGTACGCGCTGTTGCCGCGGCGTCGCCGGCGTTGCGAGGCCGGGGAGCCGAGCGGTGCTTGAGATCAGGCGCGGCTATCGGTGAGGTCGGCGAGGAGCGCGGTGATGACGGGGCCCGCAGCGGCCATGGCGACCGAGCCGGAGGCGAGCAACCACTGGACCGGGAAAGGACTTACGTCGCCTATCTGCCCGGACATGCCATGCGGATCGCCGTCCTCTGCCCAGGCTAGGAAAGCGCCACCATCCTGAGACAAAAGCACCCGTCCGCCGCGTGAGACGGTCCGGAGAACAACTGGTCAGCGCGATGCTCTCTGCCGGAAGTCGCGAGAACCTACATCAACGAACCCAGTCGTCGTCTCAAGGAAGCGAGGCGACTGGCCTCCCGTCTCATTCAACACAGTCGCCCCAGGTCGGGGTCTGCTCGACTCGCTTTCCAGTCAGCGGCCACTGGGTGTGGCGAAAGCCTTGTTGGGCGTGCGCGGTGTGGGACAGGATCAGACTCATGGATCCTGCTGTGACGGCTGCTCTCATTACCGCCCCTGTAGCTATCACCGCGGCTGGTGCTGCCTTCGCTGCCGGGCTAGTGCAGGGGCGGGGGGCTCAACGAGGGCCGGTAGACGCAGTGCGCCGACAGCATCAGCGCGACGCCTATGCGAGTCTTCTGGCCGCATTGCATGTCTTACGAGCGTGAGGCTGAGGTTGGGGCTTGCGAAAAGTTGGCTCGGGCCGAGTTACCGGCAGCTGGGGTGAGTTACACCCCGGAGGACCTAAACAGGCGCACGCTGGAGTTGGTAGCGGATGTCCCGATCAAAGAGGTTCTGGCGCGTGCCGCTGTCGTCGAACTAGAGGGGCCCGAACCCGTTTCCGACGCCGGTACCGAGGCAATGGTGGCCGTTTGTGATGTCCACTACAGCGCGGCCGCGACGAGAACAGGTATCGATGCCGCCATGCGCAACGTCCTGTCTGAGCACGACAAGGTCTATCCGGCTCTCGAGAAGTTCACTGAGGCAGCGAGCGCGGGCTCAACAGAGCGGGGTAGGCGTTGTCGCCGTGCATTGAGCGGATCGTCTTCTCCGTGTCCACGGTCTGCTGGCGGGCGGAGGGCCCGGCCTCCTTGCCCAGGCCAGTGTGTCAGTCGCCTCACTTCCTTGAGACTACGACTGGGTTCGTTGCCACCGGACAACTGCTGTCCCTCGTCATTCAAGCGAGGCGTTTGACAGCGAACCCAGTCGCGTCCGCCTCACTGTCGCCGCCCTGTCATTCGGCTGCACGCAGCTCCCCCTTGTCAGTGAGCATTTTCAGCGTTGCCTCGCCAGGGTGAGGACGGTCTTGGCGACTGACGTCATGCGGGTGGGGCTGATCCGGGGTCCTCGGAAGATCCGCCAGGACTTCAGCAGTGCCATGCCCTGTTCGACGGGTGCCCGGGAGGAGGCCAGCGCCCGGTGGGTCGTCTGCTGTGGGGGTCAACTGCCCGCCGGGCGGCCGTCTGCGCCCGGTGGTGACCCAGGGGCTGGCGCCCTGGTAGGCGCGGTCGGCCAGAACGGCCACGCCCTGGCGTTCGCAGATCCGGATGATCCTGTGGTGCGGGCCGCGGTCAGGTCATGGCACCGGCCTGGCAAGGCCGGCGAGATCCACAGCACCCGCACAGCCGGGTCGGTCACGACCTGCACGTTCACGCCGTGGCGACGGTGCTTGTGCGAGTAGTCGGCCCGGCCGTCGCCCACCCGGTCGCACTCGGCGAGCGTCCCGTCGAGCAGTGCGTACTCCGGTGCGTGCTCGCGCAGGACCTTCAGCAGGCCGGGCGCCCGCGCGGCCAGGAGATCGATCACCGCGGCCGTGTAGGCGTGGGCGGTGCCGACCGAGATGCCGAACCCGGCCGCTATCTGGGCCAGGGTGTCGTGCTTGCGCAGGGACAAAAGACCGACAAGCGCGCGTTGGGCGGCAAAAGCTTGCAGCGGCGGTCACCCTCGCGGGTGACGATGAGCATGGTGACCCACTCGACCAGCGCATGAGGCAGGTCGAGTGCGGCAGGATTGGGGACCAACGAGGCACCTGCGCTGGTGAGTTGAGACTTCGAACACTTCCCTCAACGGCACGGGTGCCTCGTGCCGTTGCCCCCTCGCCGCCGTCACCCCATCGGTGACCACGCTGAAAACGCGCATTCGCTCGCGGCCGTAATCCCGGGGCGTGGCGTGCGTGCAACTCGGCGAGGATCGTGATCGACGTACGGACCGTCCCGATGGCCAGGGGCGGGGTCAGCACGGCATGGGTGAGATCCCCGTGCGCGTACCTGTTCCGGATCGGCCGCCCGCAGCTATCGAGGAGGTCGTACTGCTCCTCGGTGAGGAGTCCGTCAGCGCGGGCATTCCCGAGGTGGCCGGCCAGGGTGCCCTTGCCGTAGCGGTCGGCGAGCGCGGTCTCGATGGCGATGACGGAGGTCGCAGCGCCGATCATCATGAACCGCGCCCACGGCGTCACGGTGACCGTCGTCGCCCGTGACCTCGCAAGCAGCTGGTGTTCCGACCGATCCGCCACGCCTGGCGCGTCGAGGTCGTCCACGGCCGGCTGGGACGCGCCCGCCGACTGGCGACCCGGCGTACAGGCCGACTCGTCTGCCGCCACCTGCGGCGACGATGGTCGGAGACTTGCCGCCCAGTTCCAGCGTGACGGGGACAAGGTTCTCGCTCGCCGCCTTCATCACGGCTCGTCCGACCTCGGGGCTGCCGGTGAAGACGGATCGCGTACTGCTTGACGTTGATGATCGAGGTGTAGTCCTTGCTCGTCGGTCCGGGTCCTCGTCGGTGAGGGCGTTGTGGGCGCTCGACGCCCGCGTCGCCCTGACCCTCACCGGCCCCGGCGGCGGGACCGGGTGGATCGACGAGGCAGGCGGCCTGGCTCCGTCCAACGGCGCGGTCGCCGCGCACGTCACCGCCCCCGCGCTGACGTTCCCCCGGGCGCTACCCGCAGTCCTGGAGCATCGGCGCACCACGACCGACACGAACGCTCGAGCGTCACTTGAGCGTCAAGAATGCTCGCCGATGCCCGGTACTTCACCGATGCCGTTCTTGCTGTGCGGTGAACTCGCAGGTCAGACCGCCTCCGCAGCTACGCCGACCGCGCGACCCGTTGCTTGCCCGGAAACAGGTCGGGCAAGCCGACAACATGCGAAGAACCACAGGTCAGAGGCCCTTCTGAGCCGGCTCAAGAATCGCCACACACTCCACGTGCGAGGTCATCGGGAACAGGTCGAACGCCCGCAGCGTCCGTACCTTGTAGCCGCCCTCCCGGAAGTACGCCAGGTCGCGCGCCAGGGCCGCCGGGTCGCAGGCGACGTACGCGATGCGGCGGGCGCCGAGGCCCGTGAGGTGCTTGACGACCTGCTTGCCCGCGCCCGCGCGCGGCGGGTCGAGGACGATCAGGTCGCACTCGGTGATGCCGGTGCGGGGCAGGATCTGGTCGACCTTGCCCTGCTCGATGCGGACCCGGTCGAGGTCCTGGAGGTTGTGGCGGGCGTCCTCGACGGCGCGCTTGCCGGACTCGATGCCGAGGACCGCGCCCTTCTCGCCGATGCGCTGGCCGAGGGCGCCGGCGAACAGGCCGACGCCGCAGTAAAGGTCGAGGGCCGTGTCGCCCTTGCGCGGCAGCAGGCCCTGCATGACCGCCCTGACCAGGGTGTTGGCGGCCTGGGGGTGGACCTGCCAGAAGCCGCCGGAGCCGACCCGGTACGTGCGGTCGTCGGCACGCTCGCGGACGAAGCCGCGGCCGTGGACCCGGTGGATGCCGCCGTCGCGTTCGTCGACGCGCAGGACGGAGACCGGCTTGTCGAGCTCGACGAGCGGCAGCCGGGCGCCGGGCTTCGGGGTGAGGATGACCTGGCGGTCGTTTGAACCGGTGGCGGTGATGGCTTCCACCGAGGCCATGCCGGTCCAGTCGCGCTTCTCGATGCCGAGTTCCGTGACGCCGGGCGCCGCGATCAGGCAGTGCTCGATCGGCTCGACGTCGTGCGAGCGGTGCTTGCGCAGGCCGGCCCGGCCGTCCTCGTCGATGGCGTACTGGACGCGGGTGCGCCAGGCGGGCACCGCGCCCTTCGGGAGCTTGTCGCCCTCGGCCGGCATGACCGTGCCGTCCCAGCCCGCCTCTTCGGGGGTGAGACCGGCGAGGCGCTGGAGCTGCTCGGCGATCACCTCGCCCTTGAGCCGGCGCTGGGCGCCGGGCTTGGCGTGCTGCCAGTCGCAGCCGCCGCACTTGCCGGGGCCGGCGTACGGGCAGGGCGCCTCGACGCGGTCCTTGGACGGTTCGATGATCGTGACGGCGTCTGCGCGCAGGAAGCGGGAGTCGCTCTCGCCCTCGGTGACCCGGGCGACGACCTTCTCGCCGGGGAGGGTGTGGCGTACGAAGAGCACCTGGCCCTCGGACGTGCGGGCGATGCAGTGGCCACCGTGGGCGACGGGCCCGACCTCGACCTCGTACTCCGCCCCGATCAGCGATTCCCCGGCCTTCGGCGAGGTGGATTCGTTCTGCATGAGGGGGTGGCTCCAGGGATCAAAGGGAAACGGCCGGACAACAGCCCACCAGTCTACGTGGGTGTCGTCCGGCCGCTCACCACAAAGCGTGTCAGCTCTTGCTGCTGGGTTCCTTCGGCCTGCGCTCCACCGGTCCGCGGCGCACCGCACCCGGAGCGTTCCACTCCGCGCGCTTCCTGGCGCGCTGCTTCGCGGCTTCGGAGGATTCCAGCTGGTACGGGACGGAGGTCACCATCACGCCCGGGGTGAACAGCAGCCGCCCCTTGAGGCGCAGGGCGCTCTGGTTGTGCAGCAGGTGCTCGTACCAGTGCCCGACCACGTACTCCGGGATGTAGACACTGACGACGTCGCGCGGGCTCTCCCGGCGCAGGCCCTTCACGTAGTCGATGACCGGCCGGGTCACTTCGCGGTACGGGGAGTCGAGGATCTTCAGCGGAATGTTGATGCCGCGCCGCTCCCAGTCCTCCCTGAGCGCCTTGGTCTCGGACGGGTCGACGCTGATGGAGAGCGCCTCCAGCTGGTCGGAGCGGATCAGCTTGGCGTACGCGAGCGCGCGCAGCGTGGGCCTGTGCAGCTTGGAGACCAGGACGATGGAGTGGACCCGGGAGGGCTTCATGCTGTCGTCGGACGGGGCCTCGTCGGCGGAGATCTCCTCGGCGACCCGGTCGTAGTGCCTGCGGATCGCGGTCATCGTGCCGTAGAAGATCACCATGCCGAGCAGCGCCACCCAGGCACCGTGGGTGAACTTCGTGGCGAGCACGACGACGAGCACGAGGCCGGTGAAGAACGCGCCGAAGGTGTTGATCGCGCGGGAGCGGATCATGTGGCGGCGCTTGGCCGGGTCCTTCTCGGTCCGCAGATGGCGGTTCCAGTGCCGGACCATGCCGGTCTGGCTGAGGGTGAAGGAGACGAACACGCCGACGATGTACAGCTGGATCAGCCGGGTCGAGTCGGCGCCGTAGATCCAGGTGAGCAGGATGGCCGCGCCGGCCAGCAGCACGATGCCGTTGGAGAAGGCCAGCCGGTCGCCGCGGGTGTGCAGCTGGCGCGGCAGGTACCGGTCCTGGGCGAGGATCGAGCCGAGCAGCGGGAAGCCGTTGTACGCGGTGTTGGCGGCCAGGAAGAGCACGAGTGCGGTGGCCGCGGCGAGGATGATGAAGAGGAACGAGCCGTCGCCGAAGACGGCGGCCGCGACCTGGGAGATCACCGGGTCCTGGACGAAGCTCGAACCGACGGCGGTGCCGTTGTGGATCAGGTCCTCGGCCGGGTTCTCGGCCATCTTCACATCGGTGGCCATGGCCAGGCCGATGATGCCGCAGAACATGGTAACGGCCAGCAGGCCCATCATCGCGAGGGTGGTCGCGGCGTTCTTGCTCTTCGGCTTGCGGAAGGCGGGGACGCCGTTGCTGATCGCCTCGACGCCGGTGAGGGCCGCACATCCGGAGGAGAAGGCCCGCAGCAGCAGGAAGACGAGGGCGAAGCCGGCCAGGCCCTGGTGCTCGGGCTTGATCTCGAAGTCCGACGTCGGAGCGTGCATGCCCTCGCCGAGGACCAGTCCGCGGAACGCCCCCCAGAGGATCATGACGAAGACGCCGGCCACGAAGAGATAGGTGGGGATGGCGAAGAGCTTGCCGGACTCCTTGACGCCCCGCAGGTTCATCAGGGTCAGCAGCACGATGGCCCCGATGGCGCAGAGCGTCTTGTGCTCGACGACGAACGGGATCGCCGAGCCGAGATTCTCCACGCCGGAGGCGATCGACACGGCGACGGTCAGGACGTAGTCGACCAGCAGGGCGCTCGCCACGGTCAGGCCGGCCTTGGGGCCGAGGTTGGTGGTGGCGACCTCGTAGTCGCCGCCGCCGCTCGGGTAGGCGTGCACGTTCTGCCGGTACGAGGCGACGACCGTGAACATCAGGACCACGACAGCGGCCGCGATCCACGGGCTGAAGTGGTACGCCGACACGCCCGCGACGGAGAGCACGAGGAGAACTTCTCCTGGTGCGTACGCCACCGAGGACAGCGGGTCGGATGCGAAGACGGGGAGGGCGATGCGCTTGGGGAGGAGTGTTTCCCCCAGCTTGTCGCTGCGCAACGCCCGTCCGATCAGGATCCGTTTGGGCACGTCGGTCAGTTTGGACACGCAGAGGATCGTAAGCGTTGCGTATGGAGGCCGCCCACGCACCACCCCCGTGGTCCTGCAATCTCCTGCGGTCAGTCGTAACAGCCACAAAATCCTTAACGGAATCCTTGCGCCGCCTCCTCATGAGGAGAGCACGCTGTAATCATTCGTGACGCTCGGCCACCGGATGTGCGGCGGACGGGGCCGAACGTCTCCCGGCAGCGGAGGGAGGCCCTCCCTTTGCTACCCGAACGTTCGGCCCTGCCGCCCCTTTGCAGGTACGGCCGTGACGAAAGCAGACTCGAATGAGGCAACGCACCGGCTGCCGCATAAGCTCATCCCGGGCAACGCCGGAAAACGTTGCCCCGTTGTTTGCCCGGCAAGCCGAGGAAAGAGTGTGAGCAGGGTGTTTTCGCAGGTCAGCCGGACGACCAGGACTGCGAGGTAGGCGCAAGGTGCACATCGTCATCATGGGCTGCGGGCGAGTAGGAGCCGCTCTCGCGCAGACCCTGGAGCAGCAGGGGCACACGGTCGCCGTGATCGACCAGGACCCCACGGCGTTCCGCCGTCTCGGGTCGGGGTTCGGTGGCCGCCGCGTCACCGGTGTCGGATTCGACCAGGACACCCTCCGTGAGGCGGGTATCGAGGAGGCCGGTGCGTTCGCCGCGGTGAGCAGCGGCGACAACTCGAACATCATCGCCGCCCGGGTGGCCCGCGAGATGTTCGGCATCGAGAACGTCGCGGCTCGTATCTACGACCCTCGGCGTGCCGAGGTCTACCAGCGCCTCGGCATCCCCACGGTCGCCACCGTGCGCTGGACCGCGGACCAGATGCTGCGGCGGCTGCTGCCGTCGGGCGCCGAGCCGCTGTGGCGGGATCCGAGCGGCGGTGTACAGCTCGCCGAGGTGCACACCACACCGTCCTGGATCGGGCACAAGATCAGCACGCTGCAGGAGGAGACGGGCGTCCGCGTGGCGTTCCTCACCCGATTGGGCGAAGCCATACTGCCGTCGTCGCAGACGGTGCTGCAGGAGGGCGACCTCGTCCACGTGATGATGCGCACGGACGAGATCGCGAAGGTCGAGGCGGCCTTCGCCGAGGGTCCTGAGGAGGGCGGTCACTGATGCGTGTCGCGATTGCCGGGGCCGGTGCGGTGGGCCGTTCCATCGCGGCCGAGCTGCTGGAGAACGGCCACGAGGTGCTGCTCGTGGACAAGGCGCCGACCGCCATCTCGGTGGAGCGGGTGCCGATGGCCGAGTGGCTGCTCGCGGATGCCTGTGAGATCACCTCGCTCGACGAGGCGGCGCTCCAGCGGTGCAACGTCGTGATCGCCGCGACCGGCGACGACAAGGTGAACCTGGTCGTCTCGCTGCTCGCCAAGACCGAGTACGGCGTGCCGCGGGTCGTCGCCCGGGTCAACAACCCGAAGAACGAGTGGCTGTTCAACGAGTCCTGGGGCGTCGATGTCGCGGTGTCCACGCCGCGTCTGATGTCCGCTCTGGTCGAGGAGGCGGTGAGCGTCGGCGATCTGGTCCGGTTGCTGCGCTTCAGCCACGGCGACGCCAACCTGGTCGAGCTGACGCTGCCCCCGGAGTCGGCGCTGGCCGGTACCCAGGTCGGCGATGTCGCCTGGCCCGAGGACACCTCACTGGTGACCATCATCCGCGGTACGCGGGTGCTGACACCGAGTTCGGAGGAGACGCTGGAGGCCGGTGACGAGCTGCTGTTCGTGGCCGCCCAGGCGCGCGAGGAACAGCTGGAGGATCTGCTGTCGGTGCGCCGGGAGCCCGCGGGCGACTGATCGACGCGCGTACGGCGAAGGGGGCCGGGAACCGCCACGGACGGTTCCCGGCCCCCTTCGTTCGTTCGCTGCCGGTCAGAGCTCGGTGTTGCGGGCCGCTGCGGCCTCTGCCTTACGGGCCTTCTCGGCTTCCTCCTGCGCCTCCATCTCGGCGAAGACGTCGATCGGCGGCGGAGCCTTGGCGAGGAAGACCCAGGTCAGGTACACCGCGAGCAGGAACGGCGGGATCTTCAGAGCGACCAGGATCCAGCCGAGCTGCGTGGTGTCGGCCCACCAGTAGAGCGGGAAGAGGATCGCGCACTTGGCGAGGAGGATCAGGCCCCACGCCCAGCTGGCCTTGGCGTATGCCTTCTTGCGGCCGGGGTTACGGGTGCGCCAGGAGAGGTTCTCCTTGAAGACCGGTCCCAGTATCAGGCCGATCAGCGGCACCCCGGCGATCGTCGTGACGATGTACGCGAGGGCCAGACCCAGGGTGTAGATCATCCCGGGCAGGTAGAAGTCCTTGGCGTTGCCGGTCATCATCGCGAAGACCACACCGAAGGCGACACCGAAGACCCCGCTGAAGGCGTGCTTGACGGTGTCCCTGCGGATCAGTCGTACGACGACGAGCACCAGCGACACGGCGAGGGCCGCAATGGCCGAGATGTGCAGGTCCTTGTTGATGGTGAAGATCGTGACGAAGAGCAGCCCGGGAAGGACTGTCTCCACCATCCCGCGGACGCCGCCGAACGCCTCGAAGAGGGCGGCTTCCGTGACCGCCTTCGCGTCGGCCTTCTGCTGGTCGGTGCGGGTGGTGCGGTCCGTGTCGGACGTCGGCTTGTCGAGAGACGTCACCGGCTACTCCTTGCCGAGCGGTCGGAGTTCGTATTTGGGGTTGAACAGCACCCGGCGCCCGTGGCTCATGGCGATCCGGCCCGAGGCGATGAGCTTGCGGCCCGGTTCTATGCCCACGATGGAGCGCCGGCCCAGCCAGACCACGTCCAGTGGCGCGGTGCCGTCGAAGAGCTCCGCCTCCAGGGCGGGCACTCCGGCGCGCGGCCGCAGGGTGACGGTCCGCAAGGTACCAGTCACCTTCACGATCTGGCGGTCGTTGCAGTCGGAGATCCGTGTGCAGCCCGAAGCCTGCGAGTCCTCCTGCAGCTCCTCCGATTCCAGGTCCTGCTGGGAGCTGGACAGCCGGTCGAGCATCCGGCGGAAGCGGCCGGACGGCCTCAACGCCTTCTCGGAACGAGGAACAGCACTCATACCCGAAGGGTACCGGGCCCGGATGGCCTGGGCAGGTGTCCGTTGTCTCACTCGGACGGGCGAGCAGGAGTCTTGAGGGGTTGACTCCCCCGTTCTCTCCTGCTTCCGGTCCCCCGTCGCGCGCGCTGCGCTCAGTCCCGTTCGAAGCGGTAGCCCATGCCCGGCTCCGTGACGAAGTGCCGCGGGTGCGAGGGGTCCGCCTCCAGCTTGCGCCGGAGCTGGGCCATGTAGACCCGCAGATAGTTGGTCTCGGTGCCGTACGAAGGTCCCCACACCTCCTGCAGCAGCTGCTTCTGGCTGACCAGCCGGCCGCTGTTGCGGACCAGCACCTCCAGCAGATGCCACTCGGTCGGGGTGAGCCGCACATCGCGCCCCTCGCGGTGGACCTTCTTCGCCGCCAGGTCGACGGTGAACCCCTCGGTCTCGACGACCACGACATCGTCGGCGCCGTCCTGGCCGACCGGTTCCGCCCGCCGGACCGAGGCACGCAGCCGGGCCAGCAGCTCGTCCATGCCGAACGGCTTGGTGACGTAGTCGTCGGCGCCGGCGTCGAGCGCCTCGACCTTCTCGTCGGACGTGTGACGGGCGGAGAGCACCAGGATCGGTACCCGGGTCCAGCCGCGCAGCCCCCGGATCACCTCCACGCCGTCCATGTCCGGAAGTCCGAGGTCGAGGACGACGACATCGGGATGACGTGCGGCGGCGAGCTGGAGGGCGGTCGCACCGTCGGGCGCCGCGTCCACCTCGTACTTGCGCGCCTTCAGGTTGATCACGAGGGCGCGTACGATCTGCGGCTCGTCGTCGACCACAAGCACCCGGGTCATCGGGACCTGCCTTTCTGCTGTACGGAAACGATCTGCTGAGGGAATGTCGGTGCTCACGAGACGACCTGCACGGGCAGATCGGGTCCGACCGGAACGTATCCCGACACCGCCTTGAGCGTCAGGACCATGGTCATGCCCCCGCCGGGGGTGTCCTCGGCATCGAGGGTGCCGCCCATGGATTCCACGAAGCCGCGGGCGACGGCGAGCCCCAGACCGACGCCGGCGCCGCGCGGGGCGTCGCCGTAGCGCTGGAAGGGCTCGAAGATCCGTTCCTTGCCCTCGTCGGGGACGCCGGGGCCGCGGTCGGCCACCCGTAGTTCGACCCGTTCGCCGAGCGCGCTGGCGGCCACGGTGACGCGTTTCCCGTCGGGGCTGTACTTGACGGCGTTCTCGACGATGTTGGCCACGGCCCGCTCCAGCAGCCCCGGGTCGACGGCGACCATCGGCAGCGTCTCCGGGATGTCCAGCTCGACGCTGTCCTCCGGTACGCCTCCGAGTGCCATCGGGACCACCTCGTCGAGGTCGATCTCGCGGATCAGCGGGGTGACGGTGCCGGTCTGCAGCCGGGACATGTCGAGGAGGTTGCCGACGAGGTGGTCGAGGCGGTCGGCACCGTTCTCGATGGCCTCCAGGAGCTCCGCCTCGTCCGCTTCGGACCAGGCCACGTCGTCGGAGCGCAGCGAGCTGACGGCGGCCTTGATGGCGGCCAGAGGGGTCCGCAGATCGTGGCTGACGGCGGCGAGGAGGGCGGTCCGTATCCGGTTGCCCTCGGCGAGCCGCCGGGCTTCCTCCGCCGCTCCGATCAGGCGCTGCCGGTCGAGCACGACGGCGGCCTGGGCGGCGAACGCGCCGAGCACCCGGCGGTCCTCGGCGGGCAGCACCCGGCCGGAGAGCGCGAGCGCCATGTGGTCGCCGACGGGCATGTCCACATCGGCGTCCTCGGGGCGGGAGACCGGTGCGGGGCCGACGCTGCCCGCACAGGTCCACGGGTCGACGTCGCTCTGCCGCTCCAGGAGCGCCACGGACTCCATGGCGAAGGTCTCGCGGACCCGGTCCAGCAGGGCGTCCAGGGTGGTCTCGCCGCGCAGCACGCTGCCGGCCAGGAAGGAGAGGATCTCGGACTCGGCGCGCAGCCGGGCCGCCTGATGGGTACGGCGGGCCGCCAGGTCGACGACGGAGGCCACCGCCACCGCCACCGCGAAGAAGATCACGATCGCGACGAAGTTCCGCGGGTCCTGCACCGTCAGCGTGTGGGTGGGCGGGGTGAACCAGTAGTTCAGCAGCAGCGAGCCGACGGCCGCGGACGCGAGGGCGGGCAGCAGACCGCCGAGCAGGGCGGCGGCGACCGTCATGAAGAGGAAGAGCAGGACGTCGTTGGCGAGCCCCGGACCGTTCGCCATGCGGGTCAGCAGCAGCGTGAGCAGGATCGGACCGCCGACCCCGGTCACCCAGCCCCACACGATCCGCGCCCGGCCCAGCCGGGCGCCGCGGGAGATCGGCAGTCCCCGGCCCTTGGCAACCTCGTCGTGGGTGACGATGTGGACGTCGAGGTCGGGGCCGGACTCGCGTGCGACGGTGGCGCCGACGCCGGGCCCGAGGACGTACTGCCAGGCCTTGCGGCGGCTGGAGCCGAGCACGATCTGGGTGGCGTTGACACCACGGGCGAACGCGAGGAGCGCCGCGGGTATGTCGTCACCGATGACGTGGTGGAACGTACCGCCGAGGTCCTCGACGAGCGTGCGCTGGCTTGTGAGCTCCTTGGGCGACGCGAAGGTCAGGCCGTCGCTGCGGGCGATGTAGACGGCGAGGATCTCGCCGCCGGAGCCCTTGGCGGCCATCCGGGACGCGCGGCGGATGAGCGTGCGGCCCTCGGGACCGCCGGTGAGTCCGACGACGATGCGTTCGCGGGCCTGCCAGGTGGAGCTGATGTTGTGCTCGCCGCGGTACTGCTGGAGGTATTCGTCGACCCGGTCGGCGACCCAGAGGAGGGCGAGCTCGCGCAGGGCGGTGAGGTTGCCCGGGCGGAAGTAGTTGGACAGGGACGCGTCGATCCGGTCCGGCTTGTAGATGTTGCCGTGGGCCATCCGGCGGCGCAGCGCCTGGGGCGACATGTCGACCAGCTCGATCTGGTCGGCGCGGCGGACCACCTCGTCGGGGACGGTCTCACGCTGCCGTACGCCGGTTATCGACTCGACGACGTCGCCGAGCGACTCCAGGTGCTGGATGTTGACGGTCGAGACGACGTCGATGCCGGCCTGGAGGAGTTCCTCGACGTCCTGCCAGCGCTTGGCGTTGCGGGAGCCCGGCACATTGGTGTGGGCCAGTTCGTCCACCAGGGCGACGGCCGGGGCGCGGTCCAGGACCGCGTCGACGTCCATCTCGGTGAAAACGGCCGAGCGGTACTCGATCTCGCGGCGCCGGATCTGTTCGAGGCCGTGCAGCATGACCTCGGTGCGCGGCCGGTCGTGGTGCTCCACGAAGGCGACGACGCAGTCGGTGCCCCGTTCCACTCTGCGGTGGGCCTCGGAGAGCATCGCGTACGTCTTGCCGACGCCCGGTGCCGCACCCAGGTAGATCCGAAGCTTGCCGCGTCCCATGGCCCCATTGTCTTTCAGATAGCCGACTGCGGCCGATGCGGCAGCCGCTCCCGAAGTTACTCCGAGAAATTGCGACAAATAGGGCGCAAGGTGGGGGTGGGGGCTGAATTGACAGGATTCTGACGCGTCGAGTCGGGTCGATCCGGCGCGCCTGCGCGCACATCCCGCCCGGCCCGGCACAATGTCCGGCTCAGCGGGACGGAATCCGGCCCGCGCAACCGAGCCGGTCCGGCGGTCGGGGACGGCACAGCACCCGGGCCCCCTTCCCCCCGCCCCCTTACGCGTGCTCGACGATGTGCCCGTCGCTGAGCTCCAGCACCCGGTCCGCCAGCCCCAGCAGCTGCGCATCGTGCGTCGCCACCAGCGCCGTGACCCCCTCGCTCCGCACCACCGCCCGCAGCAACTCCATCACCGCGAGCCCGGTCTCCGCGTCGAGCTGCCCCGTGGGCTCGTCCGCGATCAGCAGCGCGGGCCGGTTGGCGAGCGCGCGGGCGATGGCCACACGCTGCTGCTGGCCGCCCGAGAGCTCCCCGGGCCGCTGCGCGGCATGCTCGCCGAGTCCGACCAGGGAGAGCAGCAGCGCCACCCGGTCCTCGCGCTCGCGCGGGTGCGCCTTGCGCAGCCGCATCGGTACGCCGACGTTCTCGGCGGCGGTCAGGATCGGGATCAGCCCGAACGACTGGAAGATGAAACCGATCCGGTCCCTGCGCAGCTCCAGCAGCCCGTTCTCGCCGAGCTCGGAGAGGTCCGTGCCGCCGACCGTGATCCGGCCGCCGTCGGGGCTGTCGAGGCCGCCGACCAGGTTCAGCAGGGTCGTCTTGCCGGAGCCCGAGCGCCCCTTGAGCGCGACGAGCTCGCCGCGCTCCACCTCGAAGGAGACTCCGCGCAGCGCGTGGACGGCGCCCGCGCCGGTTCCGTACGAGCGGTGCAGGTCCTCGACGCGGACCATCGGCCCGCGGGCCGGGTCCCCGGCGACGGCCATGCCGCCCTGCCCGGTGTTCGTCGCGCCGCTTCGGTCGGTCATGTCGCCCCCGTGCGTGTGTCGGTCCCCGTGCCGGCCGCCAGTATGTGCATGAGGCACATGGACGGGCAATGGCCCGGGCTCCCGGCACACGACGGCGCCGGGCCGCCGTGGTCCGTGCAGCGTGACCACGGCGGCCCGGCGCATCGGCCGGCCGAGGATCAGCCTCCGTTCACCAGCTCCTTGAGTGCGATGTTGAGCTGCAGGACGTTGACCCGCGGCTCCCCGACGAAGCCGAGGATCCGGCCGTCGGTGTGCTGGTCGACGAGCTTCTCCACCTGGGCGACGTCGAGGTGGTTCCGCTCGGCGACGCGGCGCACCTGGAGCTGTGCGTACTCGGGGGAGATGTCCGGGTCGAGACCGGAGCCGGAGGAGGTGACGGCGTCGGCCGGCACGTCCGAGGGCTTGACCGGGTGGCCGGACACGGAGTTGTCCTTGACGACGGCGGCCTTGGCGGCAGTCACCCAGTCGATCAGATCCTTGTTGTCGCCGGACCGGTTGGTCGCGCCGGACAGGATCAGCTTGTACTGGGGGTTGACGCTGTTGGTGCCGAGGCCGTTGGACGGGCGCGGCTGGAACCACTTGAGGTCCGGGGCCGCGGTCTCCTCGCCCTTCTTCAGCGGCAGGTCGTAGCGCTGGCCGATCCTTTCGGAGCCGACGACCTTGCCGGCTGCCGTGATCTCGGAACCGTTGGCCTTGCCCGGGAAGATGCCCTGGGCGACACCGGTGACGGCGAGCGGGTAGATCACGCCGCAGACGATCGTGAGGACGAGCAGGGCGCGCAGCCCGGCCCAGAGCAGCCGAACGGTGTTTCCTGCGGAGGTGTTCATGGAAGTCATGGCGCGATCAGCCGATTCCGGGAATGAGGGAGAGGATCAGGTCGATGATCTTGATGCCGATGAACGGGGCGATCAGGCCGCCGAGACCGTAGATCCCGAGGTTGCGCCTGAGCATCGAGTCGGCACTGCTCGGCCGGTAGCGCACGCCCTTCAGGGCCAGCGGCACCAGCGCGATGATGATCAGCGCATTGAAGACCACCGCGGAGAGGATGGCGGACTCCGGCGAGGACAGGTGCATGATGTTCAGCTTGTCCAGGCCCGGGTAGACCACCGCGAACATCGCCGGGATGATCGCGAAGTACTTCGCGACGTCGTTGGCGATCGAGAAAGTGGTCAACGCACCACGGGTGATCAGCAACTGCTTGCCGATCTCCACGATCTCGATGAGCTTCGTCGGGTTGGAGTCCAGGTCCACCATGTTCCCGGCCTCCTTGGCGGCCGAGGTGCCGGTGTTCATGGCCACGCCGACATCGGCCTGCGCGAGCGCAGGTGCGTCGTTCGTGCCGTCGCCGGTCATCGCGACGAGCTTGCCGCCCGCCTGCTCACGCTTGATGAGGGCCATCTTGTCCTCGGGCGTGGCCTCGGCGAGGAAGTCGTCGACGCCGGCCTCCTCGGCAATGGCCTTCGCGGTGAGCGGGTTGTCGCCGGTGATCATCACCGTACGGATGCCCATCCGGCGCAGTTCGTCGAACCGCTCCCGCATGCCCTCCTTGACGACGTCCTTGAGGTGGATGACGCCGAGGATCCGGGCGCCCTGCTCGTCGTCGACGGCGACCAGCAGCGGCGTACCGCCGGCCTGGGAGATCGTGTCGGTGAGCGTACGGGCGTCCGGCGACACGTGGCCGCCCCGCTCCTCGACCCAGGCGATGACCGAACCGGTCGCGCCCTTGCGGATCCTGCGCCCCTCGACGTCCACACCGGACATCCGGGTCTGCGCGGTGAAGCCCACCCACTCGGCTCCCACGAGCTGCCCCTGGTGGCGCTCGCGCAGCCCGTACTTCTCCTTGGCCAGGACGACGACGGAGCGGCCCTCGGGCGTCTCGTCGGCGAGCGAGGAGAGCTGGGCGGCGTCGGCCAGTTCGGCCTCCGTCACGCCCTTGACCGGGACGAACTCGGCTGCCTGCCGGTTGCCGAGGGTGATCGTGCCGGTCTTGTCGAGCAGCAGCGTCGACACGTCACCGGCGGCCTCGACGGCGCGTCCCGACATGGCGAGCACATTGCGCTGGACCAGGCGGTCCATGCCGGCGATACCGATCGCGGAGAGCAGCGCGCCGATGGTAGTCGGGATGAGACAGACCAGCAGGGCGGTCAGCACGATCATCGACTGCCGCTGTCCGGCGTAGATCGCGAACGGCTGCAGGGTGACGACGGCCAGCAGGAAGACGATGGTGAGGGACGCGAGCAGGATGTTGAGCGCGATCTCGTTGGGCGTCTTCTGCCGAGCAGCGCCCTCGACCAGGGCGATCATCCGGTCGATGAAGGTCTCACCGGGCTTCGTGGTGATCTTGATGACGATGCGGTCGGAGAGCACCTTCGTACCACCGGTGACGGCCGAGCGGTCGCCGCCCGACTCCCGGATGACCGGTGCCGACTCGCCCGTGATGGCGGACTCGTCGACGCTGGCGACACCCTCGACGACGTCACCGTCGCCGGGGACGATGTCACCGGCCTCGCAGACCACCAGGTCGCCTATGCGCAGGTCGGTGCCGGGGACGTGCTCCTCGTTCGTCCCGACGAGCCGGCGCGCGACCGTGTCCGTCTTCGCCTTGCGCAGCGTGTCGGCCTGGGCCTTGCCGCGGCCCTCGGCGACGGCCTCCGCCAGGTTGGCGAAGATCGTGGTGAGCCAGAGCCATGCGGCGATCGCCCAGCCGAACCAGTCGGTGGGGTCCAGGGCGGCGAGGACGGTGGTGAGCACCGACCCGGCCAGAACCACGAACATGACGGGCGACTTGACCATCACCCGGGGGTCGAGCTTGCGTACCGCGTCGGGGAAGGACTTGAGCAGCTGCTTGGGGTCGAACAGCCCCGCACCGACACGTCCTTCGGGCCGGTGACCGGGTGCGTCCTGGTGCGGCGCCAGGTCCTTGGTGACAGTGGACATCGAGTCCTCTTGCTTCAGTTTCGTGGTCATGACGCCAGCCCTTCCGCCAGCGGTCCCAGTGCCAGCGCCGGGAAGAAGGTCAGACCGGTGACGATCAGGATCGTGCCGACCAGCAGACCGGTGAAGAGCGGCTTGTGCGTGCCGAGCGTGCCGACGGTCGCCGGGACGGGCTTCTGCTCGGCGAGCGAACCGGCCAGGGCCAGGACGAACACCATCGGCAGGAACCGCCCCAGCAGCATCGCGAGCCCGATGGTGGTGTTGAACCACTGGGTGTCCGCGTTCAGGCCGGCGAACGCCGAACCGTTGTTGTTGGCGCCGGACGTGTAGGCGTAGAGGATCTCGGAGAATCCGTGCGCACCGGAGTTGGTCATCGAGTTGACCGGGGTGGGCAGGGCCATCGCCGCGGCGGTGAAGCAGAGCACCAGCGCCGGGGTGATCAGGATGTAGCAGGCCGCGAGCTTGATCTCACGGGTGCCGATCTTCTTGCCGAGGTACTCGGGGGTGCGGCCGACCATCAGGCCCGCGATGAACACCGCGATGATGGCCATGATCAGCATGCCGTAGAGACCGGATCCGGTACCACCGGGGGCGATCTCGCCGAGCTGCATGCCCAGCATGGTGATGCCGCCGCCGAAGCCGGTGAACGAGGAGTGGAAGGAGTTCACCGCACCGGTCGAGGTGAGCGTGGTGGCCACCGCGAAGATCGACGAGCCGCCGACCCCGAAGCGGGTCTCCTTGCCCTCCATCGCCCCGCCCGCGATGTCGAACGCGGGACCGTGGTGCGCAAACTCGGTCCACATCATCAGCGCGGTGAAGCCGAGCCAGATGACACCCATCGTGGCGAGGATCGCGTAGCCCTGCTTGAGGGAGCCGACCATCCGGCCGAAGGTGCGGGTCAGAGCGAACGGGATGACCAGGATCAGGAAGATCTCGAGGAGGTTCGAGAGCCCGTTGGGGTTCTCGAACGGGTGGGCCGAGTTGGCGTTGAAGTAACCGCCACCGTTCGTGCCCAGCTCCTTGATGGCCTCCTGGGAGGCGACCGCGCCGCCGTTCCACTGCTGCGAGCCGCCCATGAACTGGCCGACTCCGTGGATGCCGGAGAAGTTCTGGATGGCGCCGCAGGCGACCAGGAGGATCGCGCCGATCACGGAGATCGGCAGCAGGATCCGTATGGTGCCGCGCACCAGGTCGGACCAGAAGTTGCCGAGCTCACCGGTGCGGGAGCGGGCGAAACCGCGGACCAGCGCCACCGCGACGGCGATGCCGACGGCGGCCGAGACGAAGTTCTGCACCGCGAGGCCGCCGGTCTGGACGACATGGCCCATGGCCTGCTCGCCGTAGTACGACTGCCAGTTGGTGTTGGCGACGAAGGACGCCGCCGTGTTGAACGCCTGGTCGGGATCGATCGAGGCGAAGCCGAGCGAGCCGGGCAGACTGCCCTGGACCCGCTGCAGCAGGTAGAGGAAGAGGACGCTCACCGCGGAGAAGGCGAGAACCCCACGGAGGTATGCGGGCCAGCGCATCTCCGTGTCCGGGTTGGCGCCGATGGCCTTGTAGACCCACTTCTCGACGCGCAGATGCTTCTTCGACGAGTAGACGGCGGCCATGTAGTCGCCGAGCGGACGGTACGCCAGACCCAGCGCCACAACGAGCGCGAGCAGCTGGAGCACACCAGCGAGGACGGGGCTCATATCGGGCTCAGAACCTCTCCGGGTACAGAAGGGCGAGGACGAGATAGCCCAGGAGGGCGACGGCCACGATCAGGCCGACAATGTTCTCGGCAGTCACAGCTTCGCCACCCCCTTGGCAACGAGAGCCACCAGCGCGAAGACCGCGATCGTGGTGACGACGAAGGCCAGGTCGGCCACCGTGTGCTCCTAGATGAGGACGGATTTTCGGACTTCTTGAGGAAACCCCCGTCCGAAGCCTCTTCGGCCTGCGTTGATGCCTTCCTTACGGGGAGGACCATGCCCTTGACGGCGCCCATACGTGCCGCATACGCGCCCTATACGTGTCCCTCCTACGCGCCGGCGCGTACGCCGTGCAGGTACGCAGAAGGCCGGTGGGCCGCACCCCCCTGAAGGGAAGTACGGCCCACCGGCCTGAGCTGTCTCGTGCTGCGACGGAGCCTCAGCGCACCTCGGTGATCTCCGGTCCGCGCTGGAGCTGACCCATGCCACCGGAGAACTTCGAGCCCTCCTGGTCCTCCTGCTGGACGCCCTCGGGCACCATCTGGGCGTCGTCGGGCAGCTTGAGGACGATCGGGTCGCGCGGCGCCATCGGGCCCTCACCGCGGACGACCACGGTGTCCCGGAAAATCGTCTCCAGCAGTCCGGCGGCCTCCGGCTGCACGGCTCCCTGGCCGGAGATCACTCCGCGCAGGAACCAGCGGGGACCGTCGACGCCGACGAAGCGCACCAGCTGTACGCCGTTCGTCCCGTCCGGAAGCTGCACGGGAACCTGCGCCCGCAGCTCCCAGCCCAGCGGGCCCTCGAGCTCGTCGATGATGCCGCCCTGCTTGGTGATGCCGACGGCGATCTCGTCACGGACCTCGCCCCAGATGCCCTCCTTCTTGGGGGCGGCGAAGGCCTGCAGCTGGATCGCGCTGTCGCGCAGCACGACGGTGGCGGCGACGATCGCGTCACCGGCGACCTCCACGCGCAGTTCCATGCCCTCGACCCCGGGCACGAAGATGCCGCCCAGGTCGACCCGGCCCTCGCCGGGCTGGGAGACCTCGTCGATGTCCCACGGTCCGTCCGGCCGCGGCGCCGGCGGGAGATTCACCCGGCGCGCAGCGCTCTCGGCGGCGTCGGTGTCATCGAGCTCGTCGACGACCTGCTCGGCCTCGCGTGCTTCGTCCGCCACGTCCTCGGCGGACCCACTCTTCTTGCGACGTCCGAACACGTCACTGTCCTTCCCGGTCGGGTACGACCGAAGCGTAGCTGTTCCCGCCATGGGTGATCCCGCCCCTGACGCCTTCAACATCATCACCGGCCGCATGCCCGCCGGTGGATCCGAAGCCCCCCTCGCCCCGCGCCGAGCCGGGCAGCTCCGACACCTCGTGGAAGCGCACCTTCTCGACCTGCTGGACGACCAGTTGGGCAATCCGGTCGAACCGCTCGAAACGCACGGTCTCGCGCGGGTCGAGATTGATGACGATCACCTTGATCTCTCCACGGTACCCGGCATCAACCGTCCCCGGAGCATTCACCAGGGCGACTCCGCAGCGTGCTGCGAGACCGGACCGCGGGTGCACGAACGCGGCGTACCCGTCGGGCAGCGCGATCGACACGCCGGTGGGCAGAACCGCCCGTTCGCCGGGAGCGAGTTCGGCGGCCTCGGTGGTCACCAGGTCGACCCCGGCGTCCCCCGGGTGTCCATAGGACGGAATCGGCACGTCCGGATCGACCCGGCGAATCAGTACGTCGACGGGATGGCGCATCACGGGTTCACCTCGAAGGCGCGGACCCGCCTGGCCTGGTCCGGGTCGGACATCGCGGCCTGGATCTCGGCGGGGCGGCCGTTCTCGATGAAGTGGTCGACCTTGACCTCGATGAAGAGGGCCTCGGCGCGGACCGCGACGGGCCCGTCCGGGCCGCCGATGCGGCCGGTCGCCCGGGAGTAGAGCTTGCGGCCGTGCACGGCGGTGATCTCGGCGTCCAGGTGCAGCACGGTGTCCACCGGCACGGGACGCACGAAGTCGGTCTCCAGCCGCCCGGTCACCGCGATCACCCGCAGCAGCCAGTTCAGCGAGCCGAGCGTCTCATCCAGGGCGGTGGCCAGCACGCCGCCGTGCGCCAGGCCCGGAGCGCCCTGGTGGGCGGGCTTCACAGTGAACTCGGCGGTGACACGCACACCCTCACCGGCCCGCGCCTGGAGGTGCAGCCCGTGCGGCTGTCCCCCGCCGCAGCCGAAACAGTGTTCGTAGTGCGACCCGAGGAGCTCGCCGGGGGCCGGGGCATCGGGGTGCCGGACCGGTTTCACCGCGTCGGCCGGTGGCTTCAAGGATGTAGATGTTCCACTCACAGGCGCAGACCTTACCCGCGCGGCTACGCGCAGGTCGCGCCGTGCCAAGCTTGGGTTCATGCAGCCTTCCACCCCGCCTTTCGACGAACGTCTGACCGCACCCCGTTCGTGGTGGCTCATCGCCTTCCTGATCGGCATCGCCTGCGCCCTGGTGCTGCTGCCGCTCGGCACCCTGCCCCTGCTGGCCGGCCTGGTCGGCGGCACGGCCCTGGCCTCGCTGGCGGTCAGCTCGTACGGCTCCGTCCGGATCCGCGTGGTGGCGGGCGCCCTGGTTGCGGGCGACGCCCGGATCCCGGTGACGGCGCTCGGCGCGGCCGAGGTGCTGGACGCCGAGGAGGCGCGGGCGTGGCGCTCGTACAAGGCGGACACACGCGCGTTCATGCTGCTGCGCAGCTACATCCCCACGGCGGTGCGGGTCGAGGTCACCGACCCGGCGGACCCGACCCCGTACGTCTACCTCTCGACCCGTGAGCCGCAGGCCCTGGTGGCGGCGCTCACGGCGGTGCGGGCGTAGGCCATTTCCTTCGGATCGGGTCTTCGGACCGGCCCCGCGGAGCAAGCGGCCGACTGTGCCGACCGCTCGGGCTGCGGGGGTTCGGGGGGCTCCTGCGGGCGTGCCGGCCGGTTCAGCCCTCGATCTCCTTGGGGAGGTCCTTGTGCAGCTTCCGCGGCCGCTCCAGCGGCGGCAGCTCCGGAAGCCGGTCCCAGGGGATCTGGCGCTTGCGCAGGTCCTTCCTGACCCGCTCGGCCAGCTTCCTGGTGTCACGGCGGTTCATCATCGCGCCGACGGCGGCGCCGACCATGAACGGGATCAGGTTCGGCAGGTCACGGACCATGCGCTTCATGATCTGCTGGCGCAGCTCCCGCTTCATCTGGCCGCCCAGCGCCGCATTGACCGTCGTGGGATGGGCGACGTCGATGCCGCGCTCCTCCGTCCAGGAGGTGAGGTAGGCGGCGCTGCGCTGGGTGAGTCCGCCCGGCGGGCGCTGACCGTAGACCTCGTGCAGTTCGGCCACGAGCTTCATCTCGATCGCGGCCACGCCGGTGATCTCCGCGGCCAGCTCGGCGAGCAGGGCCGGCGGTACGGGCATCATGGCCGCCGCGCCGATACCGGCACCCACCGTGGCCGTGCCCTTGCTCGCCCCTGCGATGAGCTTGTCGGCGAGCTCCTCGGGCCCGAGGCCCGGGAACTGCTTGCGCAGGGTCGCGAGATCGCGCACGGGGACGCGGGGAGCCGTTTCGATGATCCGGTCGGCGATATGACCGATCGCCGCCTTGGCGCTCTCCCCGCTCTTGCGTACGCCCCGTTTCACTGATTCCAGACGGCCTGCCCCGGTCACGGGCTCCGTCCTGCCGACCTGCTCGGCCCCACCGGCCGCGTCGACTGCTGGTACTGCTGCGTGTCCTGCTCGTGCGACCTCTGCCGCAATGGCCGCTTCCACCGCTTCGAGCGAGGCCCAGCGGCCCCGCTCGTCGTCCCACTCGCCCGCGGAGGGTGGCAGGGCGGACCGCTCGGCAGGCGCTGCTACGCCTTCCACCGGGCCTGTACCGCCCTGATACGCCTCCGACGACCTCTTGCGCCACAGGTGCCGCTTACGGAACGGTGTGTCGCCTGCCACGGTCGACCGAACCTAGTCGCAGTCGCGGCAGATCGGCTGGCCGTTCTTCTCGCGGGCCAGCTGACTCCGGTGGTGCACGAGGAAGCAGCTCATGCAGGTGAACTCATCGGCCTGCTTGGGCAGAACCCTTACGGCCAGTTCCTCATTGGACAGGTCTGCGCCGGGCAGCTCCAGTCCCTCGGCTGCGTCGAACTCGTCGACGTCGACGGCGGACGCCGTCTTGTCGCTCCGGCGTGCCTTGAGCTCTTCAAGGCTGTCCTGGTCGACGTCGTCGTCGGTCTTGCGTGGGGTGTCGTAATCCGTTGCCATTTGTCGCTCTCCCCCTCTGGGTGTCTGCGGTGTCTCAGCGCACGTAACGCGTGAGAGGCCGGACTTGTGCCCGACCTGAGGCGGAGATTTTGCCTCACATCAAGGTCTGTTACTCAATCGACACCCGAGCGGACCTCTCGAGAGCGATCGGCTTGGGTGGCGAAGGGGACCGTACACGGTCCGAACGGAGTGCTTCACGGGTGCCACCCCGTGTACTTCCCGTGATATCGGCCCCCGAAAACCCTGCTTTTTGCCGGATTTTTGGTGGGAGGCCTGATCACGGAGCGTGGACGGTCCGAAATTCGCTCCTGTGATCGATCACACAGGGTTCCTCACGGCACGGGTCCCGAAAATTCCGCTCAAAGCGAACGGGGCAATTCGTGGACGATTCGCTCGGACCAGCCTCTCAGACCGGTACGGTGACGCGCATCACGAGACCACCGCCTTCACGGGGCTCCGCGATGATCCGGCCGCCGTGAGCGCGCGCGACGGACCGTGCGATCGACAGGCCGAGCCCGACCCCCTTGTCGCTCCCCGTCCGCTCCGTACGCAGCCGCCTGAAGGGCTCGAAGAGGTTGTCGATCTCGTACGCCGGCACCACCGGGCCGGTGTTCGCGACCACCAGCACGGCCTGACCGGGCTGCAGCTCGGTGGTGACCTCCACCCAGCCCCCTTCCCGGACGTTGTAGCGCACGGCGTTCTGTACGAGGTTCAGAGCGATCCGCTCCAGGAGCACGCCGTTGCCCTGGACGACGGCAGGCGCGGTCTCGGCACGGATCTCCACCCCCTTCGCCTCGGCCTCGCCGCGCGTCTGGTCGAGCGCACGGGAGGCGACCTCGGCGAGGTCGACCGGTTTGCGCTCGATGATCTGGTTGTCGCTGCGGGCGAGCAGCAGCAGGCCCTCGACCAGCTGCTCGCTGCGCTCGTTCGTGGCCAGCAGGGTCTTGCCGAGCTGCTGGAGCTCCTGCGGCGCCTCCGGGTCGGAGAGATGGACCTCCAGCAGCGTGCGGTTGATCGCCAGCGGGGTGCGCAGCTCGTGCGAGGCGTTCCCGACGAACCGCTGCTGCGCCGTGAAGGCCCGCTCCAGCCGGTCGAGCATGTCGTCGAAGGTGTCGGCGAGCTCCTTGAGCTCGTCGTCCGGACCGTCCAGCTCGATCCGCCGGGACAGGTCCGTACCCGCCACCCTGCGGGCGGTACGGGTGATCCGGCCCAGCGGGGAGAGCACTCGTCCCGCCATGGCGTAGCCGAAGGCGAAAGCGATGACGCTCAGGCCGACGAGAGCCAGCAGCGAGCGGTTCAGGAGCGTGTCGAGCGCCTGCTGGCGCTGGTGGTTGACGCAGGAGTTCATGGCCGCGTTGACGGCACTCGGCGACGACCCCTCCCCGGACAGGTTGCACACCTCGCTGGACACCTGGCCGCTGACGATCTTGAACGGCAGCTCGCTGCCCACGTGCAGAGCCTGTGCGGCCAGCATGTAGATGATCGAGAGCAGCAGGATGCCGGCGATCAGGAACATCCCGCCGTACAGCAGGGTGAGCCGTATGCGGATGGTCGGGCGCAGCCAGGGGTACGGGGGCTCCAGCTGTTTGGGGTCCCAGGTGGGCTTCGGAGGCGCCGAGGGTGGCGCAGGGGCGGTGGACACGGCGGTCAGATCCGGTATCCGGAGCCGGGCACGGTGACGATCACCGGCGGCTCGCCGAGTTTGCGGCGCAGCGTCATGACCGTCACGCGGACGACGTTGGTGAACGGGTCGGTGTTCTCGTCCCAGGCCTTCTCCAGGAGCTGCTCGGCCGAGACGACCGCGCCCTCGCTGCGCATCAGGACCTCCAGCACGGCGAACTCCTTCGGCGCGAGCTGGATCTCCTGCTCGTCGCGGAAGACCTCGCGGCGGTTGGGGTCCAGCTTGATGCCGGCGCGCTCCAGGACGGGCGGCAGCGCGACGGTGGTACGGCGCCCGAGGGCCCGTACCCGCGCGGTCAGCTCGCTGAAGGCGAACGGCTTGGGCAGATAGTCGTCGGCGCCGAGCTCCAGGCCCTCCACCCGGTCGCTGACGTCCCCGGACGCGGTGAGCATGAGCACCCGGGTCGGCATGCCCAGCTCGACGACACGACGGCAGACGTCGTCGCCGTGCACCAGGGGGAGGTCCCGGTCCAGCACCACCACGTCGTAGTCGTTGACCTCGATGCGCTCCAGGGCAGCCGCACCGTCGTACACGACGTCGACGGCCATGGCCTCCCGGCGCAGTCCGGTGGCCACCGCATCGGCGAGCAGTTGCTCGTCCTCCACGACGAGTACGCGCACGGCGCTGTCCTTCCTTTGAAACTTCAGAACGTCCGAATGAGCCCACGGACCGTGATCCGGGCCGCTCAGCAGCACTGTCTGTGCGGCTACATCCTGCCCGCAACGCGTATAAACCGGCGGTAAGGCGACGCGGCACCACCTGCGGGTTCCGGGAATTCACCGGATTTCCGGGCCAGTTGAGGTTTCTCTGAGCCCGCGCCTGGGGAGGACGAATTCACACCCGCGATCACGTCATGCATGTGGCACTCCACGGCCGCTCCGTCCCCGGAGAGTGCGTGATCACCCGCCCTACCGCCCTCGGCGGAGGGAAACCCGGGCACACCCCCGTGCCACCGACCCACGATGAGGGGGCGCACTATGGACGCTTTCACCGCAGGTCTGCTGCAACGCATCAGGACCACCCAGTCCGACCTCACCAAGGCCCGCGAGACGGGCGACGACTTCCTCGCGGACGTCGAGCAGAGCGAGCTGGACGATCTGCGCCGCCTGGCCGCCGAGCACGGCGTCGAGATCGGCGCCGCGGCCGTCTGAGTCGTCGGCACAGGGCCCCGGCGCCGTCACCGGCGCCGGGGCCCTGTGCTGTCCATGAGCGTCCGCCACAGCCCGTACCAGGGGCTTTGCCGGCGGCTCCGGTCAGTCGTGCCAGGCTCCCAGCTCGTCCAGGAGGGGCTGCAGGAGCTCGAAGACGCCCGGCGACGCGGCCACCGCGAGGTCGCCGTCGGCGGGGAGTCCGGGCCTGCCGCCGGTGCGGGCGCCCGCCTCCCGGGCGATCAGGTCACCGGCCGCGAGGTCCCACGGGTGGAGTCCGCGCTCGTAGTAGCCGTCCAGCCGGCCCGCTGCGACATCGCAGAGATCGACGGCCGCCGAGCCGCCGCGCCGGATGTCGCGCAGCTGCGGGATCAGCTGCCGGGCGATGTCCGCCTGGTGCGTACGGACGTCGGCGACGTAGTTGAAACCAGTGGCGATCAGTGCCTGGCCGAGCGGCGGTGCGGGCCGGGTACGCAGCGCGGCACCCTTGCCGTAGGCCCCGCCGTTTGCGTACGCACCGCCGCCGAGGACCGCCTGGTACGTCTCGCCGCGCATCGGGACCTCCACCACGCCCACGACCCGCTCGCCGTCCCGCTCGGCCGCGATGGAGACGGCCCAGGTCGGCAGTCCGTAGAGGTAGTTCACCGTGCCGTCGAGCGGGTCGATGACCCAGCGGATGCCACTGCTGCCCTCGGAGCTGGCGCCCTCCTCACCGAGGAAGCCGTCGCGGGGGCGGCGCTCGGTGAGGAAGCCGGTGATCAGCTTCTCGGCGGCGATGTCCATCTCGGTGACGACATCGACGGGGCTGGACTTGGTCGCGGCCACGCCGAGATCGGCGGGGCGGCCGTCGCGCAGCAGTGCACCCGCGCGCCGGGCCGCCTCCAGGGCGAGGCCGAGCAGTTCGGAGAGGACGGGGTCGGTCACAGAGGGCACGGACGTCACGGGGTGCAGCGCTCCTGGGCGTAGGGACTGTCGGCGCCCGCGGCAGCGGGCTTGGGGGCACGGGCCGGGCAGCAGCCGACGGGGCAGAGGTCATGGCTCGGGCCGAGCGCGCCGAGCGCGCACCGCTCCACCGAGCGTCCCTGCTCGGTGGCGGCGCGCTCCAGCACGAGCTCGCGCACGGCCGCGGCGAACCGCGGGTCGGCGCCGACCGTCGCGGACCGGCGGACCGGCAGGCCGAGCTCGGCGGCCTTCGCGGTGGCCTCGGTGTCGAGGTCGTACAGGACCTCCATGTGGTCGGAGACGAAGCCGATGGGGGCCATCACCACGGCCGGCACATCCTCCCCGTGGAGCGTCTCCAGGTGGTCGCAGATGTCGGGCTCCAGCCACGGGGTGTGCGGGGCGCCGCTGCGCGACTGGTAGACGAGCTGCCAGGGGTGATCGATGCCCGTCTCCTCGCGGACCGCTTCGGCGATCAGCCGGGCGACGTCGAGATGCCCGGCGACATAGGCGCCGCCGTCGCCGTGCGTCTCCCGGGGGCCCGAGGCGTCGGCGGCGGAGGTGGGGATGGAGTGCGTGGTGAAGGCGAGGTGCGCCCCGGCCCTGACGTCCTCGGGGAGGTCGGCGAGGGACTTCAGGACGCCGTCCACCATGGGCCGTACGAAGCCGGGGTGGTTGAAGTAGTGCCGGAGCTTGTCGACGCGCGGCACGGGCAGCCCCTCGGCCTCCAGGACGGCCAGCGACTCGGCGAGGTTCTCCCGGTACTGCCGGCAGCCGGAGTACGAGGCGTAGGCACTGGTGGCGAGGACGGCGATGCGGCGGTGCCCGTCGGAGGTCATCTCGCGCAGTGTGTCGGTGAGGTACGGGGCCCAGTTGCGGTTGCCCCAGTACACCGGCAGATCGAGTCCGTGATCCGCGAAGTCCTTGCGCAGGGCGTCCAGCAGGGCCCTGTTCTGGGCGTTGATCGGACTGACGCCGCCGAACAGGAAGTAGTGCTTGCCGACCTCCTTGAGCCGCTCCTCGGGGATGCCGCGGCCGCGGGTCACGTTCGCCAGGAACGGAACCACGTCGTCCGGGCCTTCGGGACCGCCGAAGGAGAGCAGGAGCAGGGCGTCGTAGGGAGCGGGAGCACGCAGATCGGACATGGGAACGATCCTGCCACCCGCCTGCGACAGGGCTTCGACCGACGTCCGTCGGCGCGTCCGTCCGACTCCACCGGCGCGTGCCCGTACGGCGGCCGGCCCCGGCGCCGTACGCGGCGTCCGGCGCCACGGCCCGCCCGTAAGCTGTATCGGCTGCCTTCACGCATTACAGGCCTCGCCTCACGGGCATTGCCCTGCACGCACCGCCGACACCCGCGCATCACCTCGCTGTACCGGAGCCCCGCTTGCCCAGTCCCTATCGCGCGATATTCGCCGCCCCCGGCACCAAGGGGTTCTCGGCGGCCGGTTTCTTCGGCCGGATGCCGCTGTCCATGATGGGCATCGGCGTGGTGACCATGGTGTCCCAGATCACCGGCCGTTACGGACTGGCGGGCGCGCTCTCCGCGACGCTGGCGATGTCGGCCGCAGTGCTCGGCCCGCAGGTGTCCCGGCTCGTCGACCGGCACGGGCAGCGCCGGGTGCTGCGCCCCGTCACCCTGGTCGCGATGGCTGCGGTCACCGGTCTCCTGGTCTGCGCGCAGCAGCGGCTGCCGGACTGGACCCTGTTCGTCTTCACGGCGGGCGCCGGCTGCGTACCCAGCGTGGGTTCGATGGTCAGGGCACGCTGGGCGGAGATCTACCACGGTTCGCCGCAGCAGCTGCACACCGCGTACGCGTGGGAGTCGATCGTCGACGAGGTGTGCTTCATCTTCGGGCCGATCATCTCGATCGGCCTGTCCACCGCCTGGTTCCCCGAGGCGGGTCCGCTGCTGGCCGCCGCGTTCCTGCTCGTCGGCGTCTTCTGGCTGACGGCCCAGCGCGCCACCGAGCCGGTGCCGCACCCGCGCGAGCAGCACAGCGACGGCTCGGCCCTCCGCTCCCCCGGTCTTCAGGTGCTGGTCGTCACGTTCGTGGCGATCGGCGCGATCTTCGGGGCGGTCGATGTGGTGACGGTGGCCTTCGCCGAGGACCACGGCCACAAGGCGGCGGCCAGCCTGGTGCTGGCCGTGTACGCACTGGGGTCCTGCCTCGCCGGGGCGGTCTTCGGGCTGTTGCATCTCAAGGGAAAGCCGTCCACCAGGTGGGTGGTGGGGGTGTGCGCCATGGCCGTGAGTATGATCCCCCTCCAACTGGCCGGGAACCTGCCGTTTCTGGCCGTGGCGCTCTTTGTCGCGGGCCTCGCCATCGCACCGACGATGGTCACCACCATGGCCCTCGTCGAACAGCACGTACCGCGCGCCAAGCTGACCGAGGGCATGACCTGGACCGGTACCGGGCTCGCCGTCGGTGTGGCGCTCGGCTCCTCGGCCGCCGGCTGGGTGGTCGACGCGTCCGGGGCCGAGGCGGGGTACGCCGTGCCCCTCGTGGCGGGAGTGCTCGCGGCCGTGGTGGCGTTCCTGGGGCATCGCCGGCTGGGCAAGCCGGTTCCTACGGGGAGGCGCGGGGAAGATGACCGACACCTACGCACGGACGACGAGCGCGTGGCGTAACTGGGCGGGGAACGTCACCGCCCGTCCGGTACGGGCCGTGTCCCCCGCCTCGGTGGACGAGCTCGCCGACGTGCTGCGCAAGGCGGCCGAGGACGGCCTGCGGGTGAAGGCGGTCGGCACCGGACACTCCTTCACCGCGACCGCCGCCACTGACGGCGTCCTGATCCGCCCCGATCTGCTGACCGGCATCCGGGAGATCGACCGGACGGCGATGACGGTGACCGTCGAGGCCGGCACCCCGCTGAAGCGGCTGAACACCGCACTCGCCCGGGAGGGCCTGTCGCTGACCAACATGGGCGACATCATGGAGCAGACGGTCGCCGGGGCCACCTCGACGGGCACCCACGGCACCGGCCGCGACTCGGCGTCCATAGCGGCCCAGATCCGCGCCCTCGAACTGGTCACGGCGGACGGCAGGGTGCTGACCTGTTCCGCCGAGGAGAACGCCGAGATCTTCGCCGTCGCCCGGATCGGGCTCGGCGCGCTGGGTGTCATCACGGCGGTCACGTTCGCCGTGGAGCCTGTCTTCCTGCTGACGGCCCGCGAGGAGCCGATGGCCTTCGACAAGGTCACGGCCGACTTCGATCAGCTGGTCGCCGAGAACGAGCACTTCGAGTTCTACTGGTTCCCGCACACCGGCAACTGCAACACCAAGCGCAACAACCGCAGCGCGGGCCCCGCCGCTCCGCCCGGGAAGGTCAGCGGCTGGATCGAGGACGAGTTCCTCTCCAACGGCGTCTTCCAGGTGGCCTGTTCGCTCGGCCGGGCGGTCCCCGCCTCCATCCCTTCGATCGCCAAGATCTCCAGCCGCGCCCTGTCGGCCCGTACGTACACCGACATCCCGTACAAGGTCTTCACCAGCCCGCGCCGGGTCCGCTTCGTGGAGATGGAGTACGCCCTGCCGCGCGAGGCCGCAGTCGAGGCACTGCGCGAGGTCAAGGCGATGGTCGACCGCTCGCCGCTGCGGATCAGTTTCCCCGTGGAGGTCCGCACGGCCCCCGCGGACGACATCGCGCTCTCCACGGCCTCGGGCCGGGAGAGCGCGTACATCGCCGTCCATCTCTACCGGGGCACGCCCTACCAGGCGTACTTCACCGCAGTCGAACGGATCATGACCGCCCATGGGGGCCGCCCGCACTGGGGCAAGGTCAACACCCGCGACGCCGCCTATCTGGCCGGGGTGTACCCGCGGTTCGGCGAGTTCACCGCCGTACGCGACCGGCTCGACCCGGACCGGCTGTTCGCCAACGACTACCTGCGCCGGGTCCTGGGCGACTGACCGCCGGCGCGGCCGGTCACCGGCCGGTGTCCGTACCGGTCGTGGCGGGCGTTTCCTGCCCCGGGGCGGTACCCGCGCCGGTGGGGGAAGGATCGGTACTGCTGCCGCCGGACGCCGTCGGCGTGGGTGTGGGGGCCGGAGTCGTCCCGCCCTCAACGGAGTTCGACGGCGAGGGGGTGGGCGTCGGTCCGGCCGTGGAACCGTCGTCCTGTCCCGCGCCCGGACTCTCGCTCCGCCCGCCCTGTGCGTCCGTGCCCGACGTCCGACCGCCCTCCCGGTCGGGGGTCCGCCCCTGGCCCGGGTGGGTGCTGACCGACGGGGTCCGATCGGCAGGCTCCGAGCCGCTTCCCCGGCCACCGTGCACGGCGGAGCCGACGGTCGTGCCCTGACCACCGCTCAGATCGTTGCCCGAGACCAGTTCGTACGTGGTGATGCCGGCCATCGACACGGCGAAGACCGCCACCGCGCCGAGCGCCGACCGCTTCCAGCCGCGGATCCGGGTGCCATGGGTCGTGGACGCGGAGAACGCCTCGTCCGCAACCGCCGGATACGGCACGAGCGGCCGGGTCACGTCCGCGTCGGCGAGCGGAGTCGGCCGGCGCGCAGGCTCCGGGTCGGCCGCCATCGTGCGGAGCACCGTCGTGGCGTCCATGGAAACGCCGGCCGGCACCGTCTCCCGCACCTCATGCTCCCCGCGGATGTTCCGCGTCTCCCGCGTGTGCACCGTGACTTCGCGGATCTGCTCGCCCGTGCGGCGGAAGAAGTGCTGGAAGACCGAGCCGCCGCAGGTGGCGACGACGCTCATCACCCCGGCCCCGAGAATCGTTCCGTACACGCCCAGTTGCGAGGCAGCCACCGCCGCCGCGACCGCCGCGACGGCGCTCCCCGCCACCTGGGGAACGTTCAGATCGATGCGCCTTTCCTCGGGTTCTGTGTCGCTTTCCGGCTTCCGCACCATTCCCAGCCCTTGATTGACATCTCTTCCACCGTGCACCAGGAAGGGACAATTGTGCGAAGTAAATGGTTCCGTTTCGGGTGATTCTGTGAAGCGGAACACGTGTCGTGGGCATTTCGCAGCCAACTGGGTAGTTCAACTCCCGCGCCCGACGAGAACTTCGGCGGCGCGCCGGTCCACCCACATGGCCCGAATGGAGTACTGTGGCGAGCCCTGGGGCCGGACTCCCACGTGGGGTCCGGGATCTTCGGGAGGGGGCCGAAGGAGGCACTCGATCCGGCGGCGCCACGGCATCGCACGGGGGCCAGCTACACAGGGTGACGCATGGTCACTCAGTGTCGCACAACAGGTCACCGTGTCATACCGGCGATCCAGGGCTCATGCCCGACACGCCGGGCAACACGGCAATGTTGTGGCAGGCTGCACCCGGGCAGGCCACACTCGACTAGCGGAAGCAGCGACGCACGTGACGTCGGCAGGCACCACCCGGGAGGTCCCCATGCCCGAACTGCGTGTCGTGGCCGTCTCCAACGACGGCACACGACTGGTGCTCAAGGCTGCGGACAACACGGAATACACGCTTCCGATCGACGAGCGGCTGCGTGCCGCCGTGCGTAACGACCGTGCGCGGCTCGGCCAGATCGAGATCGAGGTGGAGAGCCACCTCCGCCCCCGCGACATCCAGGCCCGTATACGAGCCGGCGCCTCCGCGGAGGAGGTTGCTCAGTTCGCCGGAATTCCGGTCGACCGTGTCCGCCGCTTCGAGGGCCCCGTGCTCGCCGAACGCGCCTTCATGGCCGAGCGCGCCCGGAAGACTCCCGTGCGCCGTCCGGGCGAGAACACCGGCCCCCAGCTCGGCGAGGCGGTGCAGGAGCGGCTCCTGCTGCGCGGCGCCGACAAGGAAACCGTCCAGTGGGACTCCTGGCGCCGGGACGACGGCACCTGGGAAGTCCTGCTGGTGTACCGCGTCGCGAGCGAGCCGCACTCGGCAAGCTGGACGTACGACCCGCCGCGACGGCTGGTGCAGGCCGTGGACGACGAGGCGCGGTCGCTGATCGGCGAGACCGACGATGTCGCCGCGCCGGAGCCGAGCTTCCCGTTCGTGCCCCGGATCGCACGGCTGCCGCGCGACCGGCCGCTGGACCGCGCCCTCGACCGCCAGATGGAGCGGCCGGCTCCGCCGCCCCCGCCCGAACCGGAACCCTCGGCCGGCGAGCGCGACTCGCTGACCAGTCTGCTGGAGGCCGTGCCGAGCTTCCGTGGCGACATGGTGGTACCGGAGCGCCCCGCACCGCCGGAACCGTCGGCCTCTCCTGCCGCACAGGAGCCGGAGGCCGGCGAACCGCCGGCCGCGGCCGCTTCGGCGGGCGCCGGTTCCGCCTATGCGGATGTGCTGATGCCGCGAGCGGTGGCAGGTCACCGGGACCGGCTGACCGGGACGACGGACCGTCAGGCGGAGGCGGACGGCGTCCGTCCTGGCCGCCGGGCCGCGGTGCCGAGCTGGGACGAGATCGTCTTCGGTACCCGCCGCAAGAAGCAGGACTGACCCGCCGCGCAACCGCGACATGACGAGGGCCCGTACGCAGCTGCGTACGGGCCCTCGTGCGGTCCGTCCGGCCGACGCCACGACCGCAGTTCCGGTTACGGGCGAGGCCGGCGCCACTACTGCGGGTCGGCCCCCGTGGCAACCGGCCGGGACGCGTCGGCGGACCACTCGGACCAGGAGCCCGCGTACAGCGCCGCGGGAATGCCCGCGACCGCCAGGGCCAGCACCTCGTGCGCACCGGAGACGCCGGAGCCGCAGTAGACGCCGACCTCCGGCACCCCGTCCGCGCCGAGCTCCTTGAAACGGGTGGCAAGCACCTCCGCGGGCAGGAACCGCCCGTCACCACCGGTGTTCTCGGACGTCGGAGCCGAGACCGCGCCCGGGATATGGCCGCCGACCCGGTCGATCGGCTCCACATCACCGCGGTAGCGCTCGGCGGCCCGGGCGTCGAGAAGCAGGCCGGAGCGAGCCAGCGCCGCGGCGCCGTCGGCGTCCAGCAAGGGCAGCGCACCCGGTGCGGGCCTGAAGTCGCCCTCGGCGGGGGCGGGTGTCTCGGTGGAGAGCTCACCTGCCCAGGCGGCGAGCCCTCCGTCCAGTACCCGGACGTCCGCATGCCCCGTCCAGCGCAGCAGCCACCAGGCACGCGCCGCGGCCCAGCCCTGGCCGCCGTCGTAGACGACCACCGGAGTGTCCTGGCAGACGCCCGCGCGACGCATCACCGCGCCGAACTCCTCCGGATCGGGCAGCGGATGACGGCCGCGGCTGCCCGCGGTTCCGGCGAGTTCCGCGTCCAGATCGACGAAGACCGCACCCGGGATGTGTCCGGCCTCGTAGTCGGTTCGGCCGTGCGGGCCGCCGAGTTGCCAACGTACGTCCAGGAGTACCGGCGGACGGGCCTTCGCCGACTCGCTCGCATATTCGGATACGGAGATGATGGGCTTCATGGCTGCCATCCTTGCGCAGGAGGCGGCCCACCCGTAACAGCTCCGAAACGGACACACCGCAACAAACCGGGCTTCCTCCGTTGAGATCCCGGAAAATGCGGCGCGGCCGGGGCGCATCGCGCGCCGGGTGGTGCAAGCATCTGCACGGGGCGCACACTTCCCGCACCTTCGGTCGGCGTCGGCCCCGTTCCCCCCCGTACGGCCACACGATGGTCCGAGGAGAGAGTGACGATGACCGAGGCTGCCGCCCGGTGCACACCCGGAACACCTTGCTGGGTGAGCCTGATCGTGCACGGTCTGTGCACGACCCAGGAGTTCTACGCCGAGCTGTTCGGCTGGGAGTTCACGCCCGGTCCGGAGCAGCTGGGTCCTTACGTCCGCGCGCTGATCGACGGCAAAGTGGTCGCGGGCATCGGACAGCTGCCGCCCGACCGTCATCTGCCGGTCGCGTGGACGACCTACCTGGCCACCGACGACGCCGACATCACGGCGGAGACGATCCGTTCCTGCGGCGGAACGGTCGGCGTCGGGCCGCTCGACGCGGGCGAGGCGGGCCGGCTCGCGATCGCCTCGGACCCGACCGGGGCCGTCTTCGGGATCTGGCAGGCAGCCGCCCACGCGGGCACGGCCCTCGCCGGAGCTCCCGGGACCCCGGTCTGGAACGAACTGGTGACCCAGGAGACCTCGACGGTCGCCAAGTTCTACCAGGCGGTCTTCGGCTTCGAGACGGAAGCGGTCGTCTCGGCGGACTTCGACTACCAGACGCTGCATCTGAACGGCCGCCCGGTGGCCTCGTTGCACGGTGTCGGCCGCGCTCTGCCACGCGACCGGGGTCCGCACTGGATGACGTACTTCGAGGTCGCCGACACCGACGAGGCCGCCGCGCGGGTGGTGGACCTCGGCGGGCATGTGCTGCAGCCGCCGCGGGAGGGATCGAGCGGGCGCGTGGCGACGGTCGCGGACCCGGAGGGCGCGGTCTTCACGATCGTACGGTCGACAACTCACTGATCACCGCGGGCGATCCCGCCCGCGGGCTGCCGTGTGCACCCCGCGACGACTGCCAGTGGACACACGCGATCCACGGCAATCTCAAGGAGCCGTGAGCCCAAGCGCGCCAGCGGGCACGAGAGTTGCCCATCAGCGTACGAGAGGTCGCGCAGAGATGCGCGCGGGTGCCCCGGGCAAGCACGTCAGACACAGGTCATGGCGATCATGATGCGGTTACCCTCTGTGATCACGGCGGGGGAGGCCTGTGCCTGTACTGCCCCCGGAACGCCTGCCACCGCTTCGCCCGCTGCTACGAGCGCTGCGCCACCGTCACGGTGCTACGGCGAGGAGGGTCACTCGGGTGCGTGGGTGGCCCGGAGGAAGCGGGTCCCCCACTCCTGGACGTGTGCGGCGAACTCCGGTGGCCCCAGGACCTCGAACTCGGCGCCCACGTTGCCTAGTGCCTGGGCCGGCCAGTCGAGGGAGGCCGAGGTCATGGTGAGCCGGCAGCTGTCCCGGTCGAGCGGTTCGATCGTGCCCCACTGGCCGACCACCTGCCGCACCCGTACGGATGGAGCGTGGACGAGGGCCTCGACCGTGTAAGGAGCCGGGGCTCCGCTCGCCGCCTGGACGAAGGCCACGGCGTCCTCGGCCGGGAGCAGGCGGGGCCGGAAGCGGGCGCCGGTCGCCGTCGGCCCGGTCAGCCGGTCCAGGCGGAAACTGCGCCAGTCGTGGCGGTCCAGGTCGTAGGCGACCAGGTACCAGCGCCCGCCGAGAGCAACGACGCGGTGCGGTTCGACCTCGCGCTCGGTGGATGCGTGGCCCCTGGATGTGTAGCCGAACCGCAGCCGCTCCTCGTCCCGGCATGCCTGGGCCACCGCGGTGAGCACCCCTGCTGCGACGACCGGCCCGGACGCGGCAGCGGAGACGGTCATCGCGCGCAGGGCGTCCACCCTGGCCCTGAGCCGGGGCGGCAGGACCCGCACCACCTTGGTGAGTGCGCGCAGGGACGCATCCTCCATCCCCGCGATCCCGCTCTGCGCCGCGTCGCCGATGCCCACCGCGAGCGCCACCGCCTCCTCGTCGTCCAGCAGCAGCGGGGGCAGGACAGCGCCGGGCGCAAGCTGGTAGCCGCCGTCCGTGCCCCGGGCCGCGCTGACCGGGTAGCCGAGCTCGCGCAGCCGGTCGACGTCACGGCGCAGGGTCCGCTCGGAGACTCCGAGCCGGTCGGCCAGTTCCAGGCCGGGCCAGTGACGGTGGGTCTGCAGCAGGGAGAGCAGTTTGAGGGTCCGTGAGCTGGTGTTGGCCATGCCGGAATACTGCCCTGGGTTCCGGTCAGAAAGTGGCCGGAAGCCTCTCTAGGGTCGATCTCGAAGGCCGTACCGGACCGATGTGAGGACAGAGAAATGATCACACGTGAGATCCAACTGGCCGCGCAGATCACCGGCATCGCCACGCTCGACCACTTCACCGTCGCCAAGACCGAGGTGGACGGCGAGGTCCTGGTGCGGACCGACCAGGTGGGGCTCGCCGCGACGTACCTGGAACTGATGCGGGCCGACTGCACCCTCCCGGTGCCGGCCTGGCAGCCGGGCCGGCGGGTAGGAGTGGCCGCCACCGGCACGGTGGTCCGGTCCGACAGCCCCGAGCTCGCGGTCGGCGACCTGGTCCAGTCGATGGCCGGTTGGAGCGAGTACTCGGCGGGTCCGGCCGCCGGGTACGTCAAGCTCGACCGCGCGCTCTTCGCCGACCCCGGCTACCACCTCGGCCAGGGGCCGACCGCCTACTACGGCATGGCCGATGTGGCGGCCGTCGGCGAGGGCGATGTGGTGTTCGTCTCCGGTGCGGCGGGCGGGGTCGGCTCGCTGGCCGGGCAGATCGCCAGGTGTCTCGGTGCGGCGCGGGTGATCGGCAGTGCCGGAAGCCCGTCGAAGGTCGACTACCTCGTCAACGAGCTCGGCTACGACGCCGCGTTCGACTACCACGACGGCTCCGCGGCCGACCGGCTGGGAGAGCTCGCGCCCGAGGGCATCTCGGTGTTCTTCGACGTTGTGGGCGGCGAGCAGTACGACGCCGCGCTGCAGGCGGCCCGGCCCGGGGCGCGCTTCGCCCTGTGCGGCTCACTGTCGAGCCAGCTCGGCGACGCGGCCGAGCGCTTCCCGAAGCCCGACCGCGCGGCGGCCGAGGCACAGGGCATCGCGCTGTTGCCGTTCTCCTGCTATCACACACCCGATCAGATCGCGGCCTGGAGGGAGCACTTCAGCACCTGGCTGGGCGAGGGCCGCTTCATCTACCCGCAGACGGTCGTCGAGGGCGGGATCGAGGACGTGCCGCGGGCGTTCCTCTCGCTGCTTCAGGGTTCCTACCGGGGCAATGTCTCGGTGCGGCTGTCGTGACCACCCTCTCCCTCCGGGCCCTGAACCGGGCGCTGATGAACCGGCAGTTCCTGCTGGCGCGCACCGATCGCACTCCGGTGGAGGTGATCAGGCGGCTGGTCGCACTGCAGGCACAGGAGCCCAACTGGGCCTACGTCGGACTGTGGAGCAGGATCCACGGCTTCACGCAATCCGAGCTCACCGCACTGCTGGAGGACCGGCAGGTGGTCCGCTCCGGCCTGCTCCGCAGCACCCAGCATCTCGCCGCAGCCGACGACTTCCGTCGGCTGCGGCCGCTGCTGCAACCCGTGCTCGACCGCACCGCCGGCTCACCCCACTTCACCCGGAACAGCACAGCCCTGCACGCGGAGTCCTTGGTGGCCGAGGGGCTCCACCTGCTCGGGGGCGGCACGCTGTCGCGCAAGGAGCTGGCCCGGCGGCTGGCCGAACGCCACCCGGGACGCGACGGGCGAATCCTGGCCGGGGAGGTTGAACTGCGCACTCCTCTTGTCCACGGCGCTGCCACCGGTGCCTGGGGCTCCTGGGGAAACCGGTCGGCGGTCTCCGTCACGCCCGCCGAGGCGTGGCTGGGACAGCCGATGGCTGCCGCCGCGACGGCGACCGGCGTCAAGGATGCGGCAAAGGACCTGATCCGCCGCTATCTGGCCGCCTTCGGCCCGGCCGGGGTGAAGGACGTCCAGGCCTGGTGCGGACTGACCCGCCTGGGCGAGGTCGTCGCGGACATGCACGCCGAACTGCGCCGCTACCGCGGCCCCGATGGCAGGGAACTGATCGATCTGGCCGACGCGGAGCTGCCCGACCCCGAGACCCCCGCACCCGTGCGGCTGCTGCCCGCATTCGACAACGCCCTGCTCGGCCACGCCGACCGGACCCGCGTCATCAGCGATGAGGACCGCAAGCGCGTGATGCCCGGCCAGGCACAGGTACGACCCACCTTCCTGGTGGACGGCCGGGTGCACGGAACGTGGTCCCTCGACGCCGGGACGCTGCGGCTCACCCCGTTTCGGCCGCTCTGCGCCACCGATCGCGCGGCCCTGGAACAGGAGTCCGATCGACTGCTGCCATTCGTGGGAGGCACGACGGTGTCCTGCAGCGACACGGTCGCAATCCGGTCGCCCTGAGGTTCCACCCGGCACCTACCGCTGGAAACCGCCCGCGCCCACCGGTGGGAAGCACGGCGAAGGCCCATGAGCGGGGGTTACGAGCTGTTGTCGGTTTGCTGCATTGAAGTGAGTGGTGGTGAGCGGGAGTGAGTCCTGTGGGTGGGTTTGCGGGGGTGGGAACGGGAGTTCTGGGGCCGAATGGGTGACCTTGGTGGCTGTGGCTCGTTGGGCTGGGTGGCAGGGGTGCGGCCTGGGTGGGGGTGATGTGGTGGGTGGTGTGCGGGCCTTGGCCGTGTCCTTCGTGGCGCCTGGGCCGTGCGGGGTGGCGGTCCGGGACCGTCTCAAGCACCTGACCGCCCGGGACGAGAGGGTGTTGCGTGCGGTCGGTGCGCATCAGGGGGCGCTGGCTTCCGGTGATCTCAAGGCCCGGTGTGCGGATGGTCTGGAGCACGGTGCGGACAGGTGGGCGGCGCGTAAGCGGGAGCTGACCGGGGTGTCGTCGTCGCGGATCGCGGGTGCGATCACCAAGGCCACGCACGATCAGTGGGCGCTCGCACGCCGCTGCCAGGCGGCGCACATCCAAAACCTGGCAGCCGGGATCAAGACGCTGCGGCACCGGCTGTCCCTCCCGATCGGGGAGAAGGGCACCAAGCGTACGGCGGGTGGCTACCGGTCGAAGAGCGAGTGGTTCCGCAAGTCCCGCCGCCTCGCGGCACTCGAAGAGCGGCACACCGCTGCTGTAGCCGACCGGCAGGCCGGACGGGTCCGGGTGGTGAGGGGCGGCAAGCGTCTCCTGAACACCCGCCACCACCTCACCCAGGCCCAGCTCACCGAGGATCAGTGGCGGGAGCGGTGGGAGGCGGAACGCTGGTTCATCGCTGCCGACGGCGAGTCGGGCAAACGGTTCGGGAACGAGACGATCCGCGTCACCCCGAACGGCGAGGTCAGCATCAGACTGCCTGCCCCGCTCGCGCACCTGGCCAACACCAAGCACGGCCGCTACACCCTCACCGCCCGCATCGCGTTCGCACACCGGGGTACGGAGTGGGCCGACCGCATCGAAGCCAACCGGGCCGTCGCCTACCGCATCCACCTCGATACGGACCGCGGCCGCTGGTACCTCACCGCATCCTGGCAACGCCCCGTCGTGAAGACCATTCCGTTGGAGACCGCCCGCGCCCGGGGCATGATCGGCGTCGACACCAACGCCGACCACTTCGCCGCCTACCGCCTCGACCGGCACGGCAACCCGGTCGGCGAGCCGCACCGCTTCGGCTACGACCTGTCCGGGCCGTCCGGTCACCGGGACGCGCAGATCCGCCACGCGCTGACCCGGTTGATCAACTGGGCGGTGCGGGTCGGAGTCGCCGCGATCGGCATCGAAGACCTGGACTTCACGGCTGAGAAGACCCGCGAGAAGCACGGCCGCCGCAAGCGGTTCCGGCAGCTCATCTCCGGTATCCCGACCGGGAAGCTGAAGGCCCGGCTGGTCTCCATGGCCGCCGAACACGGCCTCGCGATTGTCGCGGTCGACCCCGCCTACACCAGCCTGTGGGGTGCCCAGCACTGGCAAAAACCACTGACCGCCCCACACCGCACCATGTCCCGCCACGATGCCGCCGGTATCGCAATCGGGAGACGCGCCCTCGGCCATCCGGTCCGGCGTCGGACGGCACCGCCCCCACACGACCGGAGTGATCGTGCGGGGCATCGGACCGCCCAGGCCGAACCATGTGACCGGGGGCGTGAGGGAACCCGCCCGCCCGCAACGGACCGGCCCCCTGGAGGGCCGTCGCCGAGCGGGAAGCGAAAGCGGGAGACCAGTGCATCCAAAACCGTTCGGGATGCGCCCAGTACGCAACAGTGGGCCCAAGACTCACTTACGCACACTGGCTAGGAACGGTCAGCGCAGTGCAGCCTCGCCCGTGTGGACGGCACGCATGGCGCGCTCGACGGTCTCGCGGTTTTCGCCGACCGGAGCCACGTAGCCGATGACGTCGCGCGCGGCGTCCTCCCCGAGCATGCGGCTGATCACCCACGTGGCGAGATACTGTGACGCCAGGCAGCCACCCGCCGTAGCGATATTTCCCTCGGCGTGGAACGGCGCGTCCAGCACGCTGACACCGCGGGCTTCCACAAAGGGCCGGCTCTTCATGTCCGTGCAGGCAGGCATGCCATCCAGCAACCCGAGTCGGGCAAGCACCAGCGCACCGGAACACTGCGCACCGATCAGCTGTCGCGAAGGGTCGAGCGCAAGCCTGGAGATCAGCCGGTCGTCAGCGACCACGTCTCGCGCCTTCACCCCGCTGCCGATCAGCACGACGCCGGCTTCACTCACGAACTCCATGGGGCGCTGCCCGGTTACCTCGACGCCGTTCATGGACGTGACCACCGGCGTCGGCGTCGTGATGAAGGCCTCCAAGCCGTCCTTTCGGCACCGGTTGATCAGCGCGGAGGCGATGAAGCTGTCGAGTTCGTTGAATCCGTCGAATGTGACCACGGCCACCTGCATGGCATCTCCTCGAAGTACGGCTCAGGAGGTGCAGTTTCCCAGGCACACCGTGCCCAGGTCGCGGGCCGGTCGGCAATGGGTGGCTCATCCGTCGGTGCCGCGGTCGCCGAAGCCGAGCCTGTACCGGTTGATGACCGAGAGGCAGCGCCGACGCCCCACCCACACGGCCGAGGCCGAGGGGCTGGGCGTCGGCGCCCCAGGGCTGAGGGGCCAGTCCTGTCATCCCGTAGTGGCTGCCTCCACAGGTCGCGGCGAGCGAACCCGGCGGCTTTCCAGATGTGCGACGGCGCCGGCGTAGAAGCGGTCCACGGCGTTGTCGAATACACGTCGAAGCTCGCGAGAGCAGCGATCATCGACGTCGCGACGGCCCATTTCCGGCTACGGCACCCCTTCGCGACGCTGCGGGAGCCCGACCGATCAGACGTCAGAGTCGATCCCACCGGGCAGGAAGGCGATCAGGCGGAGGTGACAGGGAGGACGTCCGGGGAAATGGCGGCGGCGCGGGCCGCGGCTGAGGTCATGCGGCGGCGGTGGTGGCGTCGGCAGAGGACCTCGTAGCCGATCTGCTCGGCCGGTCGGTCGACGTCGCCGACGACGACCTGCTCGCCCTCCACGACCATCTCGCCCCCTACCGTGCGGGCATTGTGGGTGGCGCGGGCGCCGCACCAGCACATGGCCTCGACCTGGAGCGTCTCGATCCGGTCCGCCAGCTCGATCAGCCGCTGCGAGCCCGGGAAGAGTTTGGTTCGGAAGTCCGTGGTGATGCCGAAGGCGAACACGTCCAGGCTCAGATCGTCCACGACCCGCCCCAACTGGTCGATCTGCTCGGGGGCGAGGAACTGCGCCTCGTCCACGATGACGTAATCGACCTTGTCGCCCTTCGACATCTGGCCCACGAGGTAGGCGTACAGATCCATGCCCGGGCCGGCCTCGATCGCCTCCGTCACCAGGCCGAGCCGCGAGGAGAGCTTCCCCTCGCCCGCGCGGTCGTCACGGGTGAAGATCACACCTTGCAGACCGCGGGCCGACCGGTTGTGTCCGATCTGCAGCGCCAAAGTACTCTTCCCGCAATCCATGGTGCCGGAGAAGAACACAAGCTCGGGCATGAGGGGTTGAGCACCTTTCGAAAGGGGGGTGGAGCGATCGGGGGGACCGGGTCAGGAACGGACTTCGAGGAGGGGGACGAGCTGCTCGACGGCGGTCATCGAGCCGTGCATGCCGACCATCGCCGACTCGTGCGGCTCCTGGACGGAGGCGGTGACCACGACGTCGTCGTGGGCGGCCGCCACCACATCGCCGATCCGGCCGTACACCCGCTCGTCGACCTGCGGACCGAACCAGCCGGCCGCGATCGCCTCGTCCCGGCTCGCCACCCAGAACTGTTCGCCGAGCACCTCCTGCCAGACGGTCAGCACATCGGCCTCGGCGCCGGGGACCGCGTACACATGGCGGGCCCGGCCCTCGCCGCCGAGCAGGGCGACGCCCGCGCGCAGCTCCCAGTCCTCGTCGAAGTCGATCCGGGACTGCTCGTCGAACGGGACGTCGATCATGCCGTGGTCCGCGGTGACGTAGAGGGCGGAGCGGGGAGGCAGTTGCTCGGCGAGGCGCTGCACGAGACCGTCGACGTACATCAGCTGGCCGCGCCAGGCGTCGGAGTCCACGCCGAAGCGGTGACCCTTGCCGTCGACCTCGCTGTAGTACGTGTAGACGAGCGACCGGTCGCCGGCGGCGAGCCGGTCAGCGGCCAGGTCCATCCGCTCCTCGCCCGAGAGCCTGCCGTGGAACGTGCCACCGCTGAGCGCGATCTTGGTGAGCGGGGTGTCCTGGAAGGTCGGGGCGGAGACCTGAGCGGTGTGCACACCCGCCTCGTGGGCGAGCTGGAACACCGTCGGGTACGGCTGCCAGACCGCCGGCGAGGTCCAGGGCCTCCAGCGGAGCTGGTTCATCAGCTCGCCGCTCTCGGGATTACGGGCGGTGTAGCCGGGAAGGCCGTGCGCGCCGGGCGGCAGCCCCGTACCGACCGAGGCGAGCGAAGTCGCGGTGGTGGCCGGGAAGCCTGCGGTCAGGGGACGGCCGGTGCCGCCGCGCGAGGTCGGGAGCAGGGAGTGCAGATACGGGGCCTCGTCCGGGTGGGCCTTGATCTGCTCCCAGCCGAGACCGTCGATCAGGAAGACGCAGTTCCGGTCCGCCGGGGTGAGCTCGGGGATCACCGCGGTGAAACCGGGCACGCCCTGTCCGGCGGCGAGCGTCGGCAGCAGATCGGCGAGCGAGCCACTTCCGTACTCGGGGACGGGGGCCGTGTCGAGAGGGAGCAGAACGGGGTCCTGCCAGGCCGGCTGGGCCATCAGCGGCCGGTCGCCGCGGGTGTGGTGGCAGCCGTCGCCTCGGAGAGCGACTGGGCGAATTCGAGGGTCTGGCGCACCGTGTCCGGGCCGTCGCCGGCCTCGCTGACCCGCAGGCTCAGGTCGTCGGCGGTGGAGCTGCCGGTGTAGCCGTGGTCCGCATCGCAGTTGGGGTCGCCGCAGGCGGCGGGCTCCAGGTCGATCCGGGAAACGGCGCCCCAGCCGATGGTGAGGACGACCTCGCGGGGCAGCGTCCCCGGGACGTACTTCTCCGGGTCGGCCACGACGCGGCTGACCACGACCGACGAGATCCGGTCGAGCTTGACCGACTCGGTGGAGGTGGTGGCGTACGGCGACGGGGAGCTGGTGTCGGCGTTCTGCTCGTCGGTGTGGCTGACGATGAAGCGGGTGTCCGTCAGGACCAGGACCGTGACGTGCCTGCGCACCTCGTTGGAGTCGAAGGTGGTCTCCTGGTGCACCAGGTACGAGGCGACCGGCTCACCGCCCACGGCGGCTTCCACCGCCTCGGCCACAAGGGCCGGGTAGTAGCCGCTGCGCTCGATCGCCGCGCGCAGCCCCTGGGTCGTCGTACCGGTCTTCGCCATACGGACCATCCTACGGGGGGCGGATGACTGCCGGGGACGCTGTGGAAAAGGGTGCGGGACGGCTCACCGGTGGTTTCAGTAGTTGGGGAGGCGGCGCGGACCCAGGTCGGTCCGGGCGGGGGGCGGGGCGAGCCGGACGCTCGCGCCGAGCACGGTCAGGCTCTGAGTGGCGACCACGACCGGCTCCAGTGCGACGGAAACCACCTCGGGATGGTCGTCGACGAGCCGCGACACCCGCAGCAGAAGCTCTTCGAGCGCCGCGGTGTCGACAGGTGCCGAGCCGCGCCAGCCGAAGAGGACCGGGGCCGCCCGGATGGACCGGATCAGCTCGGCGGCGTCGCGGTCGGTGGCGGGCACGAGCCGGTGGGCGGTGTCGCCGAGGAGCTCGGAGGGCGCACCGGCCAGTCCGAAGGAGAGGACGGCGCCCGCCGCGGGATCGATCGTGGCCCGTACGACGGTGTCCACACCGCGCGGGGCCATGGACTGGACGACGGGCTGAAGCTCGGTGGGCTTGCCGAGCAGATCGGTGAGTTCGCCGTACGCCCGGCGCAGCGCGTCTTCGTCGGCGAGGTCCAGCCGGACGCCGCCGAGGTCGGCGCGGTGGCGCAGATGGGGTGCGGTGGTCTTGAGCGCGACCGGATAGCCGAGCCGCGCCGCGGCGGCGACCGCGGCGTCTGCGTCGGGGGCCGGGAGCGTCGGCCGTACGGTGATGCCGTAGCGCCCCAGCAGTTCGCGCGCCTCGTCGTGACCGAGCGGACGGCCACGGGGGTCGGGGTCGGGTCCGAGGAGCGCGTCGATACGGGCCGCGGCTCCGGCCTCGTCGATCGTGTCGTCGAGAAAGTCGGGCACCTTCCCCGGCACGGCGGCCTGCCGTCGCCACTGGGCATACTTCACCGCCTCGGCCAGAGCCCGCACGGCGCGCTCGGCAGCGGGGTAGGCGGGGATGCGGCCGGGGGTGGGAGCAGGGCCGGCATCCGTGTCCGGCCGCTGCGGGGCGTGGCGGCCGACGGGGTCGGCGGAGCCGGTCGGCCGCTCCTGGCCGGCCGAGGCGGTCGAGGAGGAAGCGGCGGTGGAGGAGGCCGGGGAAGCCTGAGTGACCGGCCCGCCCGAAGAGCCCGCGGCACCCGGTCCGGCCGCAGCGCCCGGGGCAGCAGGTGCGGACCGCGTCACCCGTGGCACCGCGGCCGTGCTCGTGGCAGCCGCGAGCGCTTCGGCCAGGCCGCCGATCTCCACATGGACCACGGCAACCGGCTTGGCCGGCCCCGTGGCCGCGGCGGTACGCAGGGCGGCCGCCAGAACCTCGCCGTCGCCAGATTCCGCCTGGCCGTTCTCCCCCACCCACGGGATCGCCGTCACGATCACCGCGTCGCAGCCCGCGTCAGCCAGCGCCTCGGCCAGCGCGTCCCGGAAGTCCTGCGGGGTGGCCGCGGTGGTGAGGTCGCGGGGCGGCCGCGGGCGCAGCCCCTCGGCGAGGCAGGCGTCGTACGTGAGAAGGCCGAGGGACTCGGAGTTGCCGATGATCGCGACCCGCGGTCCCGCCGGGAGGGGCTGGTCGGCGAGGAGCAGGCCCGCGTCGACCATCTCCGTCACCGTGTCGACGCGGATCACGCCCGCCTGCCGCATGAGCGCGGAGACCGTCGCGTCCGGGATCCGGCTGACCGGCACCGCATGGCCCGGCGGGGTGCTGCCGCTGTGCCGGGCGCCCTTCACCACGACCACCGGCTTCACCGCCGCGGTGCGTCGGGCGAGGCGGGTGAACTTGCGCGGGTTGCCGAGCGATTCGAGGTACAGCAGGGCGACATCGGTGTCGGGGTCCTCGTACCAGTACTGCAGGAAGTCGTTGCCCGAGATGTCGGCGCGGTTGCCCGCAGAGATGAACGTGGACAGACCCGCGCCGCGCCGGTAGAGCCCGGAGAGCAGCGCGATGCCGATGGCACCGGACTGCGTGAACAGGCCGATGCGCCCGGACGCGGGTGGCTCGGGGGCGAGGGAGGCGTTCAGCCGCACGGCGTCGGAGTTGTTGATGAGGCCGAAGGCGTTCGGGCCGATGATGCGCATGCCGTACGAGCGGGCCTGGCGCACCAGTTCGCGCTGCCGTTCCCTGCCTTCTGCGCCCCACTCGGCGTATCCGGCGGAGAGGACGACGAGTCCCTGGACACCGTGCTCTCCGCAGTCGACGACGGCCTCCGGAACCCGTTCGGCAGGTACGGCGACGACCGCGAGGTCGACCGTTTCCCTGATCTCTCCGATGGAGCGGTGGGCGGGGACGCCGTCGATCGTGGTCTGGTCGGCGCCGAAGGCGCTGTTCACGGCGTACGTGCGACCGGTGAACCCGGCCGCGAGGAGGTTGCGCAGGACCGTGCGGCCCACCCCGCCCGGATTGCGGCCCGTGCCGATGACCGCGACGGAACCCGGCGCGATCAGCCGCTGCACCGACCGCGACTCCGCCCGCTGCTCACGGGCGCGCTGCACGGCCAGCGACTCCGCGGTCGGTTCGAGTTCGAGGGTGAGGTGGACGGAGCCGTCCTCGAAGCTGCGGTGCTGGGTGTAACCGGCGTCCCGGAACACCTTGATCATCTTGTTGTTGGCGGGCAGCACCTCGGCGGCGAAGCGCCGGATGCCGCGCTCGCGGGCCACCGCAGCGATGTGTTCCAGCAGCGCCGATGCCACGCCGCGGCCCTGGTGGGCGTCCTGGACGAGGAAGGCGACCTCGGCCTCGTCGGCAGGGGCGGAGGCGGGCCTGCCGGATGCGTCGATCCGGTCGTAGCGGACGGTCGCGATGAACTCGCCGCCGACCGTGACGGCCAGACCCACCCGGTCGACGTAGTCGTGATGGGTGAAGCGGTGCACGTCCTTGGCCGACAACCGCGGATAGGGGGCGAAGAACCTGTAGTACTTCGACTCGTCCGATACCTGCTCGTAGAAGCTGACCAGCCGCTCTGCATCGTCCGTGGTGATGGGCCTGATCCGGGCCGTGCCGCCGTCACGGAGCACCACGTCCGCTTCCCAGTGGTCGGGGTACGCGTGATGCGGACTCTGCTCCGGAGAGGGCTGCATGGGCAAAGACTACGGCTCGGTCACCGGTCGCGTACGGATCGGGGCCGGGGCAGTCTGAGAGGGCCGATCGGCCGTGCGGCACGGGCTTCGGCACCGGGTCGCGGGCCGGCCGCAACGGTCCGCTCGGGTCGGCCGGAGCAGCCCGCACCACATGAGAGACTGGTCTAGACAACCATTGATTCGTGAAGGGCAGAACCATGGCTGAGCGCCGCGTCAATGTCGGTTGGGCCGAGGGCCTGCACGCCCGCCCCGCTTCCATCTTCGTCCGTGCCGCCACGGCGTCCGGCTACCCGGTGACGATCTCCAAGACCGACGGCAGTCCGGTGAACGCCGCCTCCATGCTCGCGGTGCTCGGCCTGGGCGCGCAGGGCGGCGAGGAGATCGTGCTCGCGTCCGAGGCGGACGACGCGGAGGCCGCGCTCGACCGGCTGGCGAGGCTCGTCGCCGAGGGGCTCGACGAGCTCCCGGAGACCGTCTGATTCCGGACACTCCGGCCGGCTGCTTTTCTGCGGCGGAGCCGCGGCACCCCTGACGGGGGCCGCGGCTCTTTTGTTTTTGTTTTCCGCACCGTTTCTCCATGCCGATCCACCGGGGCCACCCCCAGCGTTTTCGCGAGGGATTCGTGCGGTATTCGGGCAGCCTGAAGAAAGCGCCGCAGAATTACATCTCTTGTATACGGCGCACGTGTTAATGACGGCCGCTCGCGGTGTTTACGACATGTTGCGAAGTCCTCACCCGGCCGGGAGCGGGCGGGACGGCCTCCCGGCCCGGCATGCGGTCCGCGCACCGCAACCGGTGGGCGGCCGTGGTCCGCTCGGCGTGCTGCGCGGCCAGCGCCCTGGCGCGTTCCGCGTCCCCACGGGCCACGGCGTCCACGATGGCTCCGTGCTCGGCCCAGGAATCGGCGGGGCGGGCCGGCTGCTCGACCGCGTACATCCAGGCGATCTTGTGCCGTAGCTGGGTGAGCAGCGCGATGAGACCGGGGCTGCGGGAGGCCTGCGCGAGCGTCTCGTGGAACCAGCCGCCCAGCGACCGCAGATCCTCCCCCTCGCCCCGCCGGGCCCGCTCCTGGCCGAGCCTGACCAGGCCACGGAGGACTTTGAGGTGCGCCTCGGTGCGGCGCTGCGCGGCGCGGGCCGCACCCAGCGGCTCCAGCAGCATCCGGACCTCCAGCAGGTCGGCGGCCTCCTGCGCGGTGGGCTCGGCGACACAGGCACCGGCATGCCGGCGGGTGACCACGAAGCCCTCGGACTCCAGGGTCCGCAGCGCTTCCCGCACCGGGACACGGGAGACCCCGTAACGGCGTGCGAGGAGCTCCTCGGTGAGTCTGCTGCCGCGTTCGAAGACACCCGAGACGATGTCGTCACGGATCGCCGTGCATACCGAATGCGCCGGAATGCGCATGTCCGAACCTCCGCCTTAATCCCCGCGAAACGCGGCCGGCCGACGCCTGTTCTGTGACTCTATTGCAATGCGGCTGCATTTCCGATGCCGGGTCGAAATCCATGAATATCTTTTTGTTCGGACTCCGTTCGACAAGCCCGCCCCGGCTCGTTCGACGAGCCTGCCCGGGCTCGTTCGGCAGGTCCGTCCCGCGAGGAGGACGGCGGGATACGCCGAAGGCCCCGGCGGGAAGCCGGGGCCTTCGGGACAGTGCGGACGTGTCGTCGGTCAGACGTTGACGCCGTGGGCGCGCAGGTACGCGACGGGGTCCATGTCGGAGCCGTACGACGGCGTGGTCCGGGCCTCGAAGTGAAGGTGCGGTCCGGTGGAGTTGCCGGTCGAGCCGGAGAAGCCGATCCGCTGGCCCGCACCGACGCTCTGGCCGACCGAGACGCCGATCGAGGAGAGGTGGCCGTACTGGGTGTACGTGCCGTCCGTCATCCGGAGCACGATGTTGTTGCCGTACGCGCCACCCCAGCCGGCCTCGACGACCGTGCCGGCGCCGACGGCGACGACGGAGCTGCCGGAGGCGGCGTGGAAGTCGATGCCCGAGTGACGGCCGGAGGACCAGAGGGAACCGCTGGACTTGTAGCCGGTGGTGACGTATGAACCGGCGACCGGGAGCTGGAAGGCGCCGAGACGGGTGCGCTCGGCAGAACGGGCGGCGCGGGCCTTCGCCTCGCGGGCCGCCTTGACACGGGCGTCGGCCTTGGCCTTGGCCTTGGCCACTGCTTCGGCCTTGACCTTGGCCGCGGCCTTGGCCTTCGCGGCTTCGGCCTTCGCCTTGGCGGCGGCATCGGCCAGGTGCTGCTGCACGTCGGCCTGGGCGGCCACCTGGTCGGCGAGGGCGCCTTCGATGGCGATGATCTGGTTCAGACCGGTCTCGCTGACGGAGGGGACCTTGGCCTCGGCGGCGAGGGCCGGGGAAGCCAGGCCACCGATGACGCCGGTGGTGGCCAGAGCCGCGACGCCGGCGACCTGCGCGCTCCTGCGCGTCAGGCGGCTCGGGGCACGATGCTTCCCGGTGGGGCGGGTGAACGCCATGAAGGGTTGATCCTTTCCTTCCTTCTCGCCTACCGGGTTAGCTGACGGGTTCGGAGCAGGAAGGTCTCCTACGGAGGTCCCGGCCCCACAAGAGGGCCGCAGGCATCCGATTCACCCCAGGGACTGCGTGGGTCCCCGGCTCCCCAGGCTCGCGCCTGACGGGGACTCGGCGATCGCTGCCCGGCGCCGCGGATGCAGCATTCGAGTGACGGACAGCTGAGCCGACGCTAAGCGGGGGCACTTTCATTCACCAAACGGACAGGCCGTTTTGTAGCGCACACCACAGGACATACAGACTCTCGACCTGATAAATCAGACAAAAGGGAAGACCCCGGCGAGAAGTGACTCGCCGGGGTCCGCATTCGTCCCGGTACAGGAGCGTTCGGCTGATCAGCCGGTGACGACCGACACCTCTCCGATACCCAGCGCCCGGACCGGCTCCTCGATCTGCGAGGCGTCGCCGACGAGGATCGTGACCAGCCGGTCCACCGGGAAGGCGCTGACCACCGCCGCGGTCGCCTCGACCGTTCCCGTCTCCGCGAGGCGCGCGTACAGCTGCGCCTGGTAGTCGTCCGGCAGGTGCTGCTCGAGCTGGTCGGCGAGCGTGCCCGCCACGGAGGCCGCCGTCTCGAACTTCAGCGGGGCGACACCCACGAGGTTCTGCACCGCCGTCTCGCGCTCGGCGTCGGTCAGGCCCTCGGCCGCCAGCGTCCGCAGGACCGTCCACAGGTCGTCCAGCGCCGGTCCGGTGGACTCCGTGTCCACCGAACCGCTGATGGCGAGCATCGCGGCGCCCGTCGCCCCGGAGGCGGAGCCGGGCGCCGACGACCGCAGGACCTGCGCGAAAGCCCGCACGCCGTAGGTGTAGCCCTTCTCCTCGCGCAGCACCCGGTCCAGCCGGGAGGTGAGCGTGCCGCCCAGGCAGTACGTGCCGAGGACCTGGGCCGGCCAGACGCTGTCGTGCCGGTCGGCGCCGATCCGGCCGATCAGCAGCTGCGTCTGCACGGCGCCCGGACGGTCGACGATGACCACCCGGCCGGTGTCGTCGGCGGTGATCGGCGGGGCGGGGCGGGGCTCCGCGGTGTTTCCGGCCCAGTCGCCCACGGTGTCGGCGAGCAGCGCGTCCAGGTCGATGCCGGTGAGGTCACCGACGACCACGACGGTCGCGGTGGACGGCCGGACATGGGCCTCGAAGAAGGCGCGGACGGCCGCGGAGTCGATCCGCTCCACCGTCTCCTCGGTGCCCTGGCGGGGGCGCGACATGCGGGCCGTGGCCGGGAAGAGCTCCTTGGAGAGCTGCTTGGCGGCGCGGCGGGCCGGGTTGGCCTGCTCGTGCGGGATCTCGTCGAGCCGGTTGTTCACCAGCCGCTCGATCTCGCTGTCGGCGAACGCGGGTGCCCGCAGTGCCTCGGCCACCAGGCCGAGTGCCTTGGCCAGCCGGGAGGCCGGGACCTCCAGGGACACCCGGACTCCGGGGTGGTCGGCGTGCGCGTCGAGCGTGGCGCCGCAGCGCTCCAGCTCGGCTGCGAACTCCTCCGCGGAGTGCTTGTCGGTCCCCTCTGACAGGGCCCGCGCCATGATCGTGGCAACGCCGTCGAGGCCTTCGGGCTCGGCGTCCAGCGGGGCGTCGAGGAAGATTTCGACCGCGACGACCTGCTGGCCGGGGCGGTGGCAGCGCAGCACCGTGAGCCCGTTGGGCAGGGCCCCTCGCTCGGGAGCGGGGAAGGCCCAGGGCCTGGCCGTGCCGGGGGTCGGCTGCGGGTGATACTCCATCGATACTCCAGTCGCGGCAGCGTCGGTCACTTGTCCGCCCCTTCGTGCGCGTCGGTGTCGGCGTCCGTCTCGTCTGCGACCGCCGCGCCGCTGGGCTCGACCGGCTCGTAGACGAGCACCGCCCGGTTGTCGGGCCGCAGCTGGGCCCGGGCAGCCGCCCGGACCTCTTCCGCGGTGACGTCCAGCACCCGCTGGACGGCGGTCAGGGCGAGCTGCGGGTCGCCGAACAGCACGGCGTACCGGCACAGTTCGTCGGCGCGGCCCGCGACCGTGCCGAGCCGGTCCAGCCACTCGCGCTCCAACTGCGCCTGGGCGCGCTCCATTTCCTCGGGCGTCGGGCCGTCGGCCGCGAACCGGGCCAGTTCCTCGTCGACCGCGGTCTCGATCTGCGCCACCTCGACCCCACCGGACGTCTTCACGTCCAGCCAGCCGAGCGAGGGCGCACCGGCGAGCCGCAGCAGCCCGAATCCGGCCGCCACGGCCGTCCGGTCGCGGCGGACCAGGCGGTTGTGCAGCCGGGAGGACTCGCCGCCACCCAGGACCGTCAGCGCCAGGTCTGCGGCGTCGCACTCCCGGGTACCGTCGTGCGGCAGCCGGTACGCAGCCATCAGCGCCCGCGCCGGAACCTCCTCACGGACCTCTTCGCGCAGCTGCTCGCCGATGATCTCGGGGAGCGTCCCGTCGCGCGGCGGCTGCTTGCCGTCGTGGGACGGGATGGAGCCGAAGTACTTCTCGATCCAGGCGAGCGTCTGCTCCGGGTCGATGTCGCCGACGACGGACAGAACCGCGTTGTTGGGCGCGTAGTACGTACGGAAGAAGGTCCGCGCGTCCTCGAGCGTCGCAGCGTCCAGGTCGGCCATCGAGCCGATCGGCGTGTGGTGGTACGGGTGGCCCTCTGGGTAGGCGAGGGCGGTCAGCTTCTCGAACGCCGTGCCGTACGGGACGTTGTCGTAGCGCTGGCGGCGCTCGTTCTTGACGACGTCCCGCTGGTTCTCCATGGACTCCTCGTCGAGCGCGGCGAGCAGTGAGCCCATCCGGTCGGCCTCGAGCCACAGGGCGAGCTCCAGCTGGTGCGTGGGCATCGTCTCGAAGTAGTTGGTCCGTTCGAAGCTCGTGGTGCCGTTGAGGGAGCCGCCGGCCCCCTGCACCAGCTCGAAGTGTCCGTTCCCCTTGACCTGTCCGGAGCCCTGGAACATCAGGTGCTCGAAGAGGTGAGCCAGACCCGTGCGCCCCTTGACCTCGTGGCGCGAACCGACGTCGTACCAGAGGCACACCGCGGCGACCGGGGTCAGATGGTCCTCGGAGAGCACCACGCGCAGGCCGTTGGCCAGACGGTGCTCGGTTGCTGTCAAGCCGCCGGAGCCGGCCTGGGCTGTGGCCGTGTGACCCATGGGCATGTACGTCCCTTCGATCGCGATACTAAATTTCCTGCGAGACCTGCCACTGTAAGCAAGCGGACGGACACCTGGCGAAGTTCCCGTGCCGCGGAAGTTCGCGTGAAAGAGCGCCGGACAGCCCCTTGGGACGGGTCGAGGTCGGCGTTGTCAGTGCCGCGGTCCACAATGGTCCGCGTCAGAACCAGAGGTTGCCCGAACAGATCTGTGAAGGAGTCGCAGCAGCGATGCCCCGCCGCAGTACGAAGACCCCGCCGCCGGACGACTTCGAGGAGAAGATCCTCGACATCGACGTCGTCGACGAAATGCAGGGCTCCTTCCTCGAGTACGCGTACTCGGTGATCTACTCACGGGCCCTGCCGGACGCCCGCGACGGCCTGAAGCCGGTGCACCGCCGCATCGTGTACCAGATGAACGAGATGGGGCTGCGCCCCGACCGCGGCTATGTGAAGTGTGCCCGGGTCGTCGGCGAGGTCATGGGCAAGCTGCATCCGCACGGCGACGCGTCCATCTACGACGCGCTCGTGCGGATGGCGCAGCCGTTCTCGATGCGGCTGCCTCTCGTCGACGGGCACGGCAACTTCGGCTCGCTCGGAAACGACGACCCGCCCGCCGCCATGCGGTACACCGAGTGCCGGATGGCCGACGCCACATCGCTGATGACGGAGTCGATCGACGAGGACACCGTCGATTTCCAGTCGAACTACGACGGCCAGGAGCAGGAGCCGGTCGCCCTCCCGGCCGCGTATCCGAACCTCCTGGTCAACGGCTCATCCGGGATCGCTGTCGGCATGGCGACCAATATGCCGCCGCACAATCTGGGCGAGGTCATCGCCGCCGCCCGCCATCTGATCAGGCATCCGGGTGCGGACCTGGAGACCCTGATGCGGTTCGTTCCCGGCCCGGACCTGCCGACCGGCGGCCGGATCGTGGGCCTCGGCGGCATCAAGGACGCGTACGCGGCGGGCCGCGGCACGTTCAAGATCCGTGCGACCGTCTCCGTGGAGGACGTCACCGCGCGCCGCAAGGGCCTGGTCGTCACCGAACTGCCGTTCTCCGTCGGCCCGGAGAAGGTGATCGCCAAGATCAAGGATCTGGTCTCGGCGAAGAAGCTCCAGGGCATCGCTGACGTCAAGGACCTCACCGACCGCGAGCACGGCCTGCGTCTGGTCATCGAGGTCAAGAACGGCTTCGTACCCGAGGCCGTGCTGGAGCAGCTCTACAAGCTGACGCCGATGGAGGAGTCCTTCGGCATCAACAACGTGGCGCTGGTCGACGGACAGCCGCTCACGCTGGGCCTGAAGGAGCTCCTGGAGGTCTATCTCGACCACCGCTTCGACGTGGTACGCCGTCGCAGCGAGTTCCGCCGGACCAAGCGCCGCGACCGGCTCCACCTGGTCGAGGGCCTCCTCGTCGCGCTGATCGACATCGACGAGGTCATCCGCCTCATCCGGTCCAGCGACAATTCGGCCCAGGCGAAGGAGCGGCTCATCGAGCACTTCTCGCTGAGCGAGATCCAGACGCAGTACATCCTGGACACCCCGCTGCGGCGGTTGACCCGGTTCGACCGGATCGAGCTGGAGAGCGAGCGGGACCGGCTGAAGGCCGAGATCGACGAGCTGACCGCGATCCTCGAATCGGACACCGAGCTGCGCAAGCTGGTCTCCACGGAACTGGCCGCGGTCGCCAAGAAGTTCGGCACCGACCGGCGGACGGTGCTGCTGGAGTCGGCCGGTTCGCAGGTCGCCTCGGTTCCGCTGGAGGTCGCGGATGACCCGTGCCGCGTGCTGCTGTCCTCGACCGGTCTGCTGGCCCGTACGGCCACGGGCGACGCGATCGCGTTCGACGAGGGCGCCAAGCGGGCCAGGCACGACGTGATCGTGTCGGCCGTCCCTGCGACGGCGCGCGGCGATGTGGGTGTGGTGACGTCCACCGGGCGTCTGCTGCGGCTCGCGGTGATCGATCTGCCCCAGCTGCCCGACACGCACGCGGCGCCCAACCTTTCCGGCGGCGCGCAGGTGTCGGAGTTCCTCACGCTGGAGACAGGTGAGGACGTCATCTGCCTCACCACGCTCGACGAGTCCTCCCCCGGCCTGGCCATCGGCACCCTGCAGGGTGTTGTCAAGCGCGTGGTGCCGGACTACCCGGCCAACAAGGACGAGCTGGAGGTCATCACCCTCAAGGACGGTGACCGGATCGTCGGCGCCGCCGAACTGCGTACGGGCGAGGAGGACCTCGTCTTCATCACGTCAGACGCACAGCTGCTGCGTTACCCGGCGGCCCAGGTGCGGCCGCAGGGCCGGCCCGCCGGAGGCATGGCGGGGGTGAAGCTGGCGGCCGACTCCGAGGTTCTCTCGTTCAGTGCGGTGGACCCGGCGGCGGACGCGATGGTGTTCACGGTGGCGGGCTCGCACGGCACGCTGGACGACTCGGTGCTCACGGCGAAGCTCACGCCGTTCGACCAGTATCCGCGCAAGGGCCGGGCGACCGGCGGGGTGCGCTGTCAGCGGTTCCTCAAGGGCGAGGACGTCCTGGTGTTCGCCTGGGCGGGCGCGACGCCTGCGCGGGCGGCGCAGAAGAACGGCACGCCGACCGAGCTGCCGGAGCCGGATCCGCGCCGCGACGGTTCGGGTACGCCGCTGGCCAAGCCGGTCGCGGTGATCGCCGGACCGGTCTAGCCGACCCGCCTCGGCCGGCCGGTCTCAGTCGGTCGGCTGTTGTACGTAACGCAGGACGCCCCACATGCTCTGCTCATGTGCGGCGTCCTGCGTCGTGTCCGGCGCCGACGAGGCTTCCTGTCGTGCTACGGCGTTCTCTCGGCAGCCGGCCAGCTCCTTGTGCAGGGTGTCCGGGCCGATGCCGGAGCCGATCAGCACCAGCTGGGTCAGGCGGGGTTCGTCGCGCTTCCAGGGCCGCGGGACGAACCGCAGGAACCGGCCGACCGCATGCACCGCGTATGTGTTGCCGCGGTCGCCCGCACCGAAGTCGACGAACCCCTTGATCCGGTAGAGGCCCTCGGGCCGGGAGTCGAGGAAGTCCATCAGCCGACGGGGGTCCATGGGCACGTCGGAGGTGAAGGAGACACTCTCGTACGCCGCGTGCAGATGGCCCCCGTGCGCCTCGGCGCCCTCCTCCGCCCCCTCCTCCAGCAGGAGGTCCTCGAAGGTGAGCTGGCGCATCCGTTCGTCGCCGTCGGGCCGCAGCGCCGGATCGAAGAGCAGCTCCGGGTCGATGCGCCCGTACGTGGCGGAGATGACGGCCGCCCCGCTGCCGGTTGCCGCGACGGCCTTCCGGATGCGGCTGTGTTCCTCGTCGTCGATGCGGTCGGTCTTGTTCAGCACGACGAGATCGGCGACACCGAGATGGCGGTCGGTCTCGGGATGACGCTCCCGGGTGGCGTCGAACTCGGCGGCGTCGACGACCTCGACCAGTCCCCCGTACACGATGTGCGGATTGTCGCTGGCCAGCAGCATCCGTACGAGCTCCTGGGGTTCGGCGAGTCCACTCGCCTCGATGACGATCACATCGAGGCGGGCGGCCGGCCGGGTCAGCGTCTCCAGGAAGGTGTCGAGTTCACTCGCGTCGACGGCGCAGCACAGGCATCCGTTGCCCAGCGAGACGGTCGAGCCGACCTGCCCCGAGACCGTCATGGCGTCGATCTCGATGGAGCCGAAATCGTTGACGATCACGCCGATCCTGTTCCCCGCACGGTGGCGCAGGAGGTGGTTGAGCAGCGTCGTCTTGCCGGATCCCAGGAACCCCGCCAGGACGATGACGGGGATCCGCTGCCTGCGGGGCGGGGACGACGGGTTCAACGGGGGTCCTCCTCGGGGGACGTCAGGGCGCCGGGACCGGCTGCGGCGTGGGCGGACCGACGTACCGGGCCGCCGGGCGGATGATCTTGGAGTCGTCCGCCTGCTCCAGGATATTGGCGCTCCAGCCGACCACCCGCGCCGCACAGAAGGTCGGGGTGAACATCTCCCGCGGCAGCCCGCACAGCTCCATGACGACCCCGGCGTAGAACTCCACGTTGGTGTGCAGCTCACGACCCGGCTTGAGCTCGGCGAGGATCGCCTCCACCCGGCGTTCCACCTCGACGGCGAAGTCGACGAGCGGACCACCGAAGCTCTGGGCGATCCCGCGCAGCATGCGCGAGCGCGGGTCCTCGGTGCGGTAGACGGGGTGACCGAAGCCCATGATCCGCTCGCCCGCCAGCACCCGCCCGCGGATCCAGCCGTCGATGCGGTCGGGGGTGCCGATCGCGTCCAGGGTGTCGAGCGCCCGGCTGGGCGCTCCGCCGTGCAACGGCCCGGAGAGTGCGCCGACGGACGCCACCAGGCAGGCGGCGATGTCCGCGCCGGTGGAGGCGACGACCCGGCCGGTGAAGGTCGAGGCGTTGAAGCCGTGGTCGACGGTGGAGATCAGATACTGCTCGACGGCCCTGACGCGCGCGGGGTCCGCCTCCGAACCGGTGAGCATGTAGAGGTAGTTGGCGGCGTACGGCAGATCGTCGCGCGGCTCGACCGGCTCGAGACCCCGGCCGAGCCGGTACAGGGCGGTCAGCACGGTGGGGACGGCGGCGCAGGCGGCCAGCGCGTCGCCGCGGCGCCGGTCGCCGTCGATGTCGTACACCGGGCGGAATCCGAGCAGCGACAGGGCGGTGCGCAGCCCGGCGAGGGGGCCGGAGACGGCGCCCGCACGGGCTATGGCCGGCAGGGCGTCCCTCACCTCCGGGGGCAGTCGGCGCAGGGCGGCGGTGCGGGCGGCGAAGTCGGCACGGGCGGCCGGGCCGGGCAGTTCGCCACGGAACATCAGGTACCAGACGTCCTCGAAGCTGCGGGTCTGCGCAAGATCGATCGCCGAGTACTGCCGGTAGTGGTAGAAACCCTCGCGCCCTCGGACGTCGCCGAGGGCGGTGTCCGTGACGACGACACCGGCGAGGCCTCGGGGCACCTCGAGCGGGGTTCCGCTGGTCAGGGTCGGCATGTCTTCCTCCGCGAATTTCTGTTCAACCGAATCAGCATTGATTTGAATGTCTATGATTGACTTCAATCCTGTCAATGTTGATTGAATCAATATGGATACGGTGAGCAGCATGAAGGATCAAGCAGCACCCGACGACCGCGCCGGAGCGAGTGCCGAGCGGCTCACCACGCGCGAGACGGCCGAGCGCCTCGGGGTGAAGCCGGAGACGGTGTACGCGTACGTCAGCCGGGGTCAGCTGAGCAGCCGGCGCGCTCCCGGCGGCCGCGGCAGTACGTTCGACGCCGCCGAGGTCGATGCGCTGGTCCGGCGTACGGGACGCAGAGATCCCTCCCCCGCCACCGGTGACCTGGTATTCCGTACCGGCATCACGCTGATCGAGAGCGACCGGTACTACTTCCGCGGGGTCGACGCGACCGAACTGGCCACCCACTTCGCCTACGAGGAGGTCGCCGAATGGCTGTGGACCGGCGAGCTCCGCCCCGGCCTGCGCTTCACCGCGCCCGCCGAGGCGCTGGCCGCGGCGCGCCGGGCCGTCGGGGCACTGCCCGCACACAGCGGGTCGACGGACCGGCTGCGGGTCGCACTCGTCGCCGCGGCGGCCGCCGATCCGCTGCGCTTCGACCTCTCGCGCGAGACCGTGCTCGGCAGTGCACGAAGCCTGATCCCGACCCTGGTCGGCGCGCTGCCGACGGTTGCCGGTGCGCCCCCGGCGGCCGATGGCGAGGCCGCTTCGCACCCGGCCGGACTCGCGCACCGGCTGTGGCCGAAACTCGCCGCGCGACCGGCCGACGAGGCCTCGCTCGCCGTGCTGGACACGGCTCTCGGTCTGCTGATCGACCACGATCTGGCCGCGTCGACCCTGGCCGCTCGGGTCGCCGCATCCGCCCGCGCCCATCCGTACGCGGTGATCTCCGCAGGCCTCGGCGTCCTGGAGGGCCCCCTGCACGGCGCCGCGAGCAGCCTGGCCCACCGGATGCTGACCGACGTCCTGGAGCGGGGCGGTGCGGCCCCGGTGGTCGCGGACCACCTCCGCACCGGCCGCCAGGTGCCGGGGCTCGGGCACCGGCTCTACACCGCCGAGGACCCACGCGCCCGCACACTGTTCGCCCTGCTCGCGGAGGTCCCGCAGGCGGCGCCCGCACTCGCCGCGGCACGGGACGTGGTCGCCACGGCCGCCCGCCACACCCCGTTGCACGCCAACGTCGACCTGGCGCTGGCCGTGCTCTCCGTCGCCTCCGGCATGGACGCGGAGGCGGGTGAAACGGTGTTCGCGGTGTCCCGTACGGCGGGCTGGATCGCCCATGCGCTGGAGGAGTACGACGAACGTCCGCTGCGGATGCGTCCCAGTGGCCAGTACGGGGGCCCGCGCCCGCCTCAGCCGTTGCCCACCCCGGGATCAGCCACCACCACACACGGACAGGGGCTGCAATAGGCGGATCATGAGACGCAAAATATCGACGTTCAGGGGGAAACGTCTCTCGGGGGCTGCGCGGTGGACCCCCGCACCACCAGTTCCGGCTCGAAGAGCAGCTCGTCCGACGGCACGGTACGGCCCCCGATCTGCAGGGAGAGCAGCTCGACGGCGGCGCGCCCCATGGCCTCGATCGGCTGGCGGACCGTGGTCAGCGGCGGCTCGGTGCAGTTCATGAAGGCCGAGTCGTCGTAACCGACGACCGAGACGTCGGCCGGCACGGAGAGCCCACGGCGGCGGGCCGCGCGCACGGCTCCCAGAGCGAGCGGGTCACTGGCGCAGATGATGCCGGTGACACCCCGGTCCAGCAGACGCATGGCGGCGGCCTGTCCCCCCTCCAGCGAGAACATGGCCCGCGCCACCCACTCCTCCGGCACGGTAGTGCCGGCCTCCTTGGCCAGCGCGCGGGCGGCGGCCAGCTTGCGCTGCGAGGGCACATGGTCGGAGGGGCCGAGCACCAGGCCGATGCGCTCGTGGCCGAGCGAGACGAGATGGCGCCAGGCCTGCTCGACGGCGACGGAGTCGTCGCAGGAGACACCGGGGAAGCCGAGGTGGGCAATGGCCGCGTTGATCAGGACCACCGGGATCTTGCGGTCGGCCAGCACCTGGTAGTGGTCATGTGCGGCGTCGGCCTGGTGGTAGAGCCCGCCCGCGAAGACCACACCCGACACCTGCTGCTGCAGAAGCAGCTCCACATAGTCGGCCTCGGAGACGCCGCCCTTGGTCTGGGTGCACAGCACGGAGGTCAGTCCCTGCTGCGCCAGCGCACCACCGACGACCTCGGCGAAGGCCGGGAAGATCGGGTTCTGCAGCTCGGGCAGGACCAGACCGACCAGTCGCGCCCGCTCGCCCCGCAGCTGGGTCGGCCGCTCGTAACCGAGGACGTCGAGCGCGGACAGCACAGCCTTCCGGGTGGCGTCGGAGACGCCGGGCTTGCCGTTGAGCACCCGGCTGACCGTGGCCTCGCTGACTCCCACCTTCCGGGCCACCTGAGCAAGTCGTCGCGTCATGAGCGCAAGATTAGCGCAAAAAACGCAAGTGGATTGCGTGGAGGGGGAAACAGGAAGAATTTCGGAAAGCACCGGTATGCGCTCTACCTTCATACGATGAGCGCCCCACCGCCCACCCCCCGGAGGCCGCGACGGCTCGGCTGGCCGCAGCGGGTCTTCTCCCAGGTGCTGCTGATCCAGCTCGCCATCGCCACCGGCGTCACCGTACTCGCCACCGGCCTGTTTCTGGCACCCCTCAGCGCACAACTCGACGACGAGGCGATGCACCGTGCACTCGCCATCGCACAGAGCGCGGCGGCCCAGCCTCAGATCACCGCGTCACTGCTCACCACCGCTCCCGCCGCCGGCGGGCCCGTGCAGTCGGCCGCCGAGCGGATCCGGCGGTCCACCGGTGCGGAGTACGTCGTCGTCATGGACCGGCGTGGGGTCCGCTGGTCGCACCCCGACACCGGGCGGATCGGCAAGGTCGTCTCCACCGACCCCAGTGAGGCGCTCGCGGGTGACGAGGTCGTGGAGATCGACAGCGGCACGCTCGGCCGCTCGGCCCGCGGCAAGGTACCGCTCCGCGACGGGTCGGGCCACATCGTCGGCGCGGTCTCGGTCGGTATCGCGTACGACAGTGTCCGCGCCCGGCTCCTCGCGGCGATCCCCGGACTGCTCGCCTACGCGGGCGGGGCGCTGGCGGTCGGGGCACTCGCCGCCTGGCTGATCTCCCGCCGTATCCAGCGGCAGACTCATGACCTGGCCTTCTCCGACATCTCGGCGCTGCTGGCCGAGCGCGAGGCGATGCTGCACAGCATCCGGGAAGGGGTCGTCGCCCTCGACCGGACGGGACGCATCCGGCTCCTCAACGACGAGGCGCAGCGACTGCTCGGGCTCGGCCCCGATGCCGCGGGCCGACCGCTCGACGAGGTCCTCGGCCCGGGCCGGACCACGGATGTGCTGACGGGCCGGGTGGTGGGCGACGACCTGCTCACCGTACGGGGCAGCCGCGTGCTGCTGGCCAACCGGATGCCGACCGCCGACGGCGGTGCGGTCGCCACTCTCCGCGACCGCACCGAACTGGAGCACCTCGGCCGCGAACTCGACTCCACCCGTGGTCTGATCGACGCCCTGCGCGCCCAGGACCACGAACACGCCAACCGGCTGCACACCCTCCTGGGACTGCTGGATCTGGAGATGCACGAGGACGCGATGGAGTTCGTCACGGAGGTGGTAGGCGGCCACCGGGCCACCGCCGAGCAGGTCACCGAGAAGGTCCATGACCCGCTGCTCGCAGCCCTGCTGGTGGGCAAGGCGACGGTCGCGGCGGAGCGCGGCGTCGCACTGCGCATGGCGTCCGGCACACTCCTCCCGGACCGGCTGGTGGACGCACGCGGGCTCGTCACGGTCGTCGGCAATCTCGTCGACAACGCCCTGGACGCGGCGGCCGGATCGAACGGCGCCGTGATCGAGGTGGAGCTGCGGACGGACGGCCGTACGGTGGTGCTGCGGGTCCGCGACAGCGGCCCCGGTGTCCCTCCCGAACAGCACGAATCGATCTTCACGGAGGGCTGGTCGACCAAGGAGCTCCCGGCGCACGGCAAACGTGGTCTGGGACTCGCCCTGGTGCGGCGGCTGGCCGAACGGCAGGGCGGCAGCGCCACGGTCGACTCGGCTCCGGAGGGCGGCGCCGAATTCACCGTCGTACTGCCGGAGGCCCTCACCGAACCGAATCCGACGGCAGCAGCCCGTCCGGAGCCGAGCATCGTGGGAGAAGTCCAGTGATCGACGTCCTGGTCGTCGACGACGACATCCGGGTCGCGCGGGTCAACGCGGCCTACGTCGCCAGGGTGCCCGGCTTCCAGGTGGCCGCGCAGGCGCACAGCGCCGCCGAGGCCCTCTCCGCGGTCGAGTCACAGCACGTCGACCTCATCCTGCTGGACCACTACATGCCCGACCGCAACGGCCTGGCCGTGGTCCGTGAACTGCGCAGGCTCGGCCACCGTACCGACGTGATCATGGTGACGGCGGCGCGCGACGTCGCCACCGTCCAGGAGGCCATGCGTCACGGCGCACTCCAGTACGTGGTGAAGCCGTTCAGGTACGCCGGGCTGCGTACCAAGCTGGAGGCGTACGCGGCGCTGCACCGCACCCTGTCGGGCGGCGGCGAGGCCGAACAGGGTGACGTCGACCGGCTCTTCGGCGCCCTGTGGGCAGCGGACGAACCCGGTCTGCCCAAGGGCCACTCGCCGACCACGGCGGAGCTGGTCCGCCGGGCGCTCCGCGACGCCGAGGGGCCACTCTCCGCGCAGGAGATCGCGGAGAGCGCCGGAATGAGCCGGCAGACGGCCCAGCGCTATCTGAAGCTGCTGGAGCGGACCGGCCGGGTGCGGCTGACGCTGCGGTACGGCGAGACAGGCCGCCCGGAACACCGGTACACCTGGGCCGCCGGCGCGTAAGACACGTCCCGCCGCACCCGGGGCCATCGAAGACCCGGGACACGTCCCGCTACACAGCACCGGCCCCGGTGAGCGCCCGGACCTCGGTCTCCGCGTGTTTGGCGGCGTCCGGTGGTTCGGCCGTGGTGACCGTGCCGATCCAGCCGGCCAGGAAGCCGAGCGGGATGGAGACCAGGCCCGGGTTCTCCAGCGGGAAGACCTGGAGGTCCACACCCGGAAAGAGCGAGCTCGGGCTGCCGGAGACGACCGGTGAGAGCAGCACCAGCAGCACGGCGGGGATCAGCCCGCCGTAGACCGACCAGACCGCGCCGCGCGTGGTGAAGTCCCGCCAGAACAGCGAGTAGAGCAGCACCGGCAGATTGGCCGAGGCGGCGACGGCGAAGGCGAGTCCCACCAGGAACGCCACGTTCAGGTTCTGGGCGACGAGGCCGAGCGCGATGGCGGCCACCCCGATCGCGGCCGCGGCGACCCGGGCCACGGCGACCTCGCTGTGCTGCTTGCGCCCCGGACGTCTGAGCGAGGCGTAGAGATCGTGGGCCACGGATGCGGACGAGGCGAGCGTGATCCCGGCGACGACGGCAAGGATGGTCGCGAAGGCCACGGCGGCGACCACGGCGAACAGGATCGTCCCTCCGGTGGAGCCTTCGCCGCCGCCGAGCACCATCGCCAGCAGCGGAACGGCCGTGTTCCCGGCCGGGCTCGACGCGCGTACGTCAGCCGACCCGACCAGAGCCGCCGCTCCGAAGCCGAGCACGATCGTCATCAGGTAGAAGCCGCCGATGAGTCCGATGGACCAGACGACCGAGCGGCGGGCGGCGCGGGCGGTGGGCACGGTGTAGAAGCGGGACAGGATGTGCGGCAGGCCCGCCGTGCCGAGCACCAGGGCGAGACCCAGGCTGATGAAGTCGAAGCGCGCGGTCCAGCTCCCGCCGTATCTGAGACCGGGCGCGAGGAACTTCGCCCCGTGACCGCTCCGTTCGGCCGCGGAGTTGAGCAGAGCGTTGACGTTGCCGTGGAAGTGGACCAGGACGAGCACGGTGAGCACGGTCGCGCCCGCCATCAGCAGGACTGCCTTGACGATCTGGATCCAGGTCGTGGCGCGCATCCCGCCGAGGGACACGTAGATCACCATGAGCGCACCGACCCCGATGACGGTCCAGGAGCGGGCGGCCCCGCTCGTACCACCGAGAAGCAGGGCGACCAGGCTGCCCGCGCCCACCATCTGCGCGACCAGATAGAGCACCGAGACGGTGACCGAGGAGGTGCCCGCCGCGATCCGCACCGGGCGTTCCGCCATCCGCGCCGCCACCACATCGGCGAGGGTGAACCGGCCGCAGTTGCGGACGAGTTCGGCGACGAGCAGCAGGACGACGAGCCAGGCGACCAGGAAGCCGACCGAATAGAGCATGCCGTCGTAGCCGAAGAGGGCGATCAGGCCGGAGATGCCGAGGAAGGATGCGGCCGACATGTAGTCGCCGGCGATAGCGAATCCGTTCTCCATGGGGGAGAAGAGCCGGCCGCCCGCGTAGAACTCCTCCGCCGAGCCGTGCCGGTTGCGGCTCACCCAGGTGGTGATGGCGAGCGTCACGACGATGAACGCGCTGAACAGCAGCATGGCCAGGGTCTGGTGGTTCCCGTTCAACGCACGATCCCCCGCGTCTTTTCCTGAGTGTCCCAGCGCAGATCGAGCGCGGCCCGGTCCCTGCGCAGCCGTGCATGTCGTGCGTACGCCCCGGTGAGCAGGAACGTCGTGAGGAACTGTCCGAGCCCCGCGACCATCGCCACATTGACGGCACCGGCCACCGGACGGCCCATCAGCCCGGGTGCGGTGATCGCCGCGACGACATAGGCGAGGTACCAGACGAGGAAGGCGAGGGTGGCGGGCACGACGAACCGCCGGTACCGGCGGCGCACTTCCTGGAAGGCATCGCTGCGCTGCACCTCCAGATAGACGTCGGCTGCGCTGTGGCCGCGCGGCGGGGCCGCCGGGCCGGGCGGCCCGGCGGGAACGAAGCCCCCCGTACCGTCCAGCTCGCCCCATCCGGAGGCCAGCGCGTCGTACCACGGGTCGTCGAGTCGCGTCGCCGCGGCCTCGCGCCCTGCTTCCTTCTCCACCGAACAACTCCCCTGGTCCACGGACCACTTCGGCCGCGTACTCAAGAATGGGCAGATCGGGAAGATCCCGGGCACTTCATTTGGCCCACTTCACCTCATCAGGTGAAGGATGTCCCGGGCGGGTGTGCGAGACCCCGAACGTACGCATAGCGCACAGCTTGTGCCCTGTCGCGCAGTCCGGCCTTGGCGAAGAGATTGTTGATGTGGCTTTTCACGGTGGCCTGCGAGATGTGCAGCGCGCGGGCGATCTCCGGATTCGACAGTCCGTCGGCGATCAGGACGAGCACTTCCGCCTCACGCGGCGTGAGGCCGTCGGGCAGCAGGGGCTCGCCGGCCCGCGGTCCGGCCGGCGCGGGTGCCGTGGTGACCCGCTCCAGCAACCGCCGCTGCACCGTGGGCGAGAATCCGGCCTCGCCCGACAGCACCGCCTGGATCGCCCGCGCGATCTCCTCGCCCCCGGCGTCCTTGGTGAGATATCCGCGGGCACCCGCCTGCAGCGCGGGGAAGAGCGAGTCGTCCTCCGCGAACGTCGTGAGAACCACCACCTGGGTGTTCGGATACTCCGCGCGGATCCGCCGCGTCGCCTCCACTCCGTCGCAGCGCGGCATGCGGAGGTCCATCAGGACCACGTCCGGGGCCTTCTCGGCGACGAGCGCAACGGCCTCTTCCCCGTCCTTCGCCGATCCCACCACCTCGATTCCGGGCAGCAGTCCCAACAGCATCACGATTCCCTCGCGCACCACCGACTGATCGTCGGCGACCACGACCCGCGCGCTCACGCGGGTACCCGCAGACTCACCACGAAGCCCTCCTCACCCGGTCCGGCCTCCAGCGTCCCGCCGAGCAGTTCGGCGCGTTCCCGCATCCCCAGCAGACCGTAGCCGGAGCCACTGACAGCGAGCTCGTCCACGGACCGGCAGCCACCGCGGTCCCTGACCTCCAGGGCTACCTCGTCCGGCAGATACTCGAGCCGCACGAGGACAGCGGCACCCGGCGCGTGCTTGCGCACATTGGTCAGCGCTTCCTGCGCCACCCGCCGGACCGCCTGCGAGGCCTCGGCCGTCAGCGGGCGCTGCTTCCCGGTGACGGTCACCTCCCCCGGCTCCGCAGTCACCAGCTGTCTCAGGTACTCCTCCACCGGGGTGACCTCCCCGCGCAGGGCGGAGAGCGCCTGCCGCGTCTCTGCGAGCCCCTCGCGCGCCATGGAACGTGCCGCCACCACCCGCTCCAGCACCTGGTCCCGGAACTCCCCCGAAGGTTCCCTCTCGATGAGCAGACGGGCCGCCTCCAGATGCACCAACTGCGCGGAGAGGCTGTGCGCGAGCACGTCATGGATCTCGCGGGCGATCCTGGAGCGCTCGCCCAGCGCCGCCGATTCCGCTTCGGCCACCCTGGCGGCCCGCTCCTGCGCAAGGAGCCGCTGGGCGCTGCCGCGGGCCTCGGCATCCAGCCGGAGCACGTACCCCGCAAGGCAGAGCCCCGCCGTGGTCACCGCCGTCGTCACCCACCCCTCGGTGTTGACCGCGGCGTACGCGGCGAGCGCGACGGCGGTGGCGGGAACACCCGCCGAGAGCGGCAGGCGCTCCATGGCCGTGACCGCACAGCCGCACCACAGAACCACGGCGGGCACATAGGCACCGGCCTCCTGCGCCCCGAAGGCCGCCGCCATCAGCAGCGCCAGGAGCCCCAGCGACGGCCACAGCCGGTGCTCCAGGCTGGTCCGGAAGAACGCCCACCCCGCGCAGGCGCATGCGGCCACGCCCAGCAGGCCGACCGCAATCTCCCACGGGCCGAACCTGCCGCTGGAGAAGGTGCCCCAGAGCATGAGAGTCAGCAGGCCGACGCGGACGGACCAGGCGACGGCCGCCCGGGGCCGGGTACGGCCACGGGCCGAGAGAGCCTCCCGGGACGGCCAGCTCGTCCAGGCAGCGCGTGTCACACACGTTCCTTCCACGGCGACGACGGCATGCCGTCGGCAGCACCACCGTACGCGGGAGCCACCTGCCGGGCCCGCCAGGTCGTCACGCCACCGCGCACCAGCAGGGTCAGCGCAAGAGCGGCCATCAGGGCGCCGGGGCCCTGATGTATGCCCATCAGGCGAGCCGCCCCGTACAAGGAGGCTCGCAGCACCAGACCCCCCGTCCAGACGAGGACCGTCGCCTTGGTGCCCCTGCTCCACAGCGAGCCGTCCGGCTCGCGCCACAGCCGGACCGTCCAGCCCCAGCCGGCGCCGGTGACCAGCCCCACCACCAGTTCGACGCCGAGGGCCGCGGCGGACAGTGCCTCGCGGTGCGGGTCGGTCAGTCCGGGCTCGCGCAGGGACATGAAAAGCAGGATCCCCGGCAGAATCCACCAGCGCCGGTCGTCGGAGAGCCGCCGTGCCGAACACTGACGGACCACGACGAAAACGACGACAGCAACGATCACCAGGGCGTTGAGCCCGGACATGGGTGCCTCCGAAGTGCGGGAAGGATCATCGCCTTCGACGCTACGGAGCGGGCCGGGCCAGGGGATCGGCTCAGGGGTTGATCCCGGGTGGAGCCGCTGTCTGCACCCACGGGTGGAGACAGCGGCTGCCGGTCATGCGTCGATGCGGGAGCGGTCCAGCGTGGCCGCCGAACTGGTGATGAACTCCTTGCGGGGTGCCACCTCGTTGCCCATCAGCAGATCGAAGACCTGCTCGGACGATTCCAGGTCGCCGATGTTGATCCGCCGCAACGTGCGGTGGCGCGGATCCATCGTGGTCTCGGCCAGCTGATCGGCGTCCATCTCACCGAGGCCCTTGTAGCGCTGGATCGAGTCCTTGTACCGGACGTTCTTGCGCTGCAGCTCCAGCAGCGTCTGGCGCAGCTCGCCGTCCGAGTACGTGTAGATGTACTTGTCCTGGCCCTTCTTGGGCTGGACCAGCTCGATCCGGTGCAACGGGGGCACCGCGGCGAAGACGCGTCCCGCCTCGACCATGGGCCGCATGTACCGCTGGAAGAGCGTGAGCAGCAGAATGCGGATGTGCGCGCCGTCGACATCGGCGTCCACCAGCAGGACGATCTTGCCGTAGCGGGCGGCGTCGATGTCGAAGGTCCGCCCGGACCCGGCCCCTATGACCTGGATGATCGCGCCGCACTCGGCGTTCTTCAGCATGTCCGAGACGGATGCCTTCTGGACATTGAGGATCTTGCCCCGGATCGGCAGCAGTGCCTGGAACTCGCTGTTCCGCGCCAGCTTCGCCGTGCCGAGCGCGGAGTCTCCCTCCACGATGAAGAGCTCACTGCGCTCGACGTCGTCGCTGCGGCAGTCCGCGAGCTTGGCAGGCAGCGAGGAGGACTCCAGCGCTGTCTTGCGGCGCTGTGCGTCCTTGTGCTGACGGGCCGCGATACGGGTCCGCGCGGCTGCCACCGCCTTGTCCAGGACCGCTCTGGCCTGCGCCTTGGCATCACGCTTGGTGGAGGTCAGGAAGGCCTTGAGCTCCTTGGCCACGACATTTGCGACGATCCGGTTGGCCGCCGAGGTGCCCAGCACCTCCTTGGTCTGGCCCTCGAACTGCGGTTCCGCCAGCCGTACGGTGACGACCGCGGTGAGTCCCTCGAGGGCGTCGTCCTTGACGATGTCGTCCTCTGCGACGCGCAGCAGTTTCGCGGAACGCAGCACCTCGTTGACCGTCCTGGTCACGGATCGTTCGAATCCGGTCACATGGGTGCCGCCCTTGGGGGTGGCGATGATGTTGACGAACGACTTGAGGTTGGTGTCGTACCCGGTGCCCCATCGCATGGCGATGTCGACGACGAGCTCACGGGTGACCTCGGTCGCCGTCATGTGACCGCGCTCGTCCAGGACCGGCACGGTCTCCTTGAAAGTGCCCTGCCCGGACAGCCTCAGCACGTCGCACACGGCCTTGTCCTGCGCCAGGTAATCGCAGAACTCGCTGATCCCGCCGTCGAAGCGGAACGTCTCCTCGGTCTTGCCCTCACCCTCGAGACCGCGCTCGTCGCGAACGACGATCGTGAGGCCGGGGACGAGGAACGCCGTCTGCCGCGCCCGCTGGTAGAGCGTCTCGAGGCTGAGCTTGGCGTCCTTGAGGAAGATCTGCCGGTCCGCCCAGTACCGCACCCGGGTGCCGGTGCGCACCTTCGGCACCCGCTTCCCCTTGCGCAGGCCATTGGCCGGGTCGAACGGGCTATCCGGCCCCTGTTCGGTGAAAATGCCCGGAACGCCGCGCCGGAAGCTGATCGAGTGGGTCGCACTGTTGCGGTCGACCTCGACGTCGAGCCGGGCCGAGAGCGCGTTGACGACGGAGGCGCCGACGCCGTGCAGACCGCCGGACGCGGCGTACGAGCCACCGCCGAACTTGCCGCCGGCGTGCAGCTTGGTCATCACGACTTCGACGCCGGACAGGCCGGTCTTGGGCTCCACGTCGACAGGGATGCCGCGGCCGTTGTCCCGGACCTCGACGGAGTTGTCGTCGTGGAGGATGACCTCGATGTGATCGCAGTAGCCGCCGAGAGCCTCGTCGACCGAGTTGTCGATGATCTCCCAGAGGCAGTGCATGAGGCCGCGGCTGTCGGTCGACCCGATGTACATACCGGGGCGCTTGCGCACCGCTTCGAGCCCCTCGAGTACGAGAAGGTGCCGCGCGGTGTAGTTGGAGCCGTCCCGGTCTGCTCCGGTCAGCAGCGCAGTGGACGGCACGGACGTATCGGCGGTCACGCGGTTCGCTCCTCGCTGAATTTCACATGGGGCCCGAGTGGGTAGCGGGCTCGGCTTCGGTAGCCGCTGAGAGCCTACCGAGGCCTGGTAGAGCGGTTGTAACGCCACCCTCGGGGAATGCTTACAGTAGTCCAGCCTCGCATACGCGTTCGATCCCTCGATGGAGTGACGCGCACATCACGTTCCCTTCGAGGCATGAACCATTTAGGCTCCGGGCACGTCCTCATGAACAAACCGGCAAGCCGGCCGGAGGGACCGACCAAGACAAGCAACGCGAAACCGTAGCGCTCCGCAATACGGCACATTCGCCGCCAACCGGCAACAGACAGCCATTTTGAGAAGAAGTTTCGAAGAAAAGCCACGAGCGGGAACGTTTTCGGCCTGGTTGGATGTTGACCCTGGTACGACAGCTCGTCGAGCTAGAGAAGAGGCGACGTGACTACTGTTCTGACCCCCGCGAGCCCGCTGACCGCAGCAGACCGCTGTGACCGTTGCGGCGCCCAGGCCTATCTGCGCGTCGTCCTGATCAGCGGCGGTGAACTGCTCTTCTGCGCCCACCACGGGCGCAAGTTCGAGCCGGAACTCAAGAAGATCGCCGCGGAAATACAGGATGAGTCGGACCGGCTGACGGCCGTACAGGCCCATGCCGCCGAAGAGGAACAACACTGATACCTCACATCCACGACGAGCCGAGGGCCGGTTCCTGAGCGGCCGACGGGCGGCTTCCCCTTTGCGAAGGGGAAGCCGCCCGTTCTCGTACCTACGGAGCGGTTCCGGTCAGTCACTGCCTGCCATCCATCCGATGGCGGCGGCGATCCTCGTGTAGACACCGGGACTGCCCGCGGCCCCGCAGCCGTGGCCCCAGGACACCAGCCCGATGAGCCGCCCCCGAGCCACCAGCGGGCCTCCGCTGTCGCCCTGGCACGCGTCGTGCCCGCCCTGCGATTCACCGGCGCAGAGCATCGACGAGGCGTCGTACGTGCCGTCCGCGCCTCCCGGGTAGGCCAGCTCGCACGTACGGTCCGGCAGTACGCTCACCTGGGTGGATCGCAGTGACGTCGCGTAGTCGCCGTTTCCCGTGACATCCCCCCATCCGTAGACCACCGCCCGGGCACCTGGCTCGTAGCCCGGGTCGTCCGTCGTGGCCATCGGAATCACGCTCCGGTCGGGGAGCGCGTCGGCCAGCGTGAGCACCGCCAGATCGCCGACATTGGTCGTGGGGTCGTACGCCGGGTTGGTCCATGTCCCCTTCACCGTGATCTCACGGCCTCCGGTCCCGGTCAGCTTGTCCCGTCCGGCGATGATCCGCAGATCGCGCATCTGGCTCGAGTCGGCGCCGAGCGCCTCCGGAGTCAGGCAGTGCGCGGCAGTCAGCGCCTTCGTCGGCGCCACCATCACGGCGCCGCAGAATTGACCCGCACGGGTACCCCCGAAACGGTCACGGCTGGACAGCGCCACGACCCAGGGGCTGTCCTTGACATGGGCGGGCTGCCCGCCGATGACAATGCTGTCCGCCGCCGCCGGAACCGGGTCTCCGAGCGGTATCGAGACCGCAGCGGCGGCAAGGGCAAGCGCCCCGGTCACGGCGCGGACGACAGTACGGGACATGCGCACTCCTGACTCTGTGATGGATCATGCCCACTCAGAGTCATCCAGCCTGCGGGCGGCCGCACCCGCACGCAGACCGAGGGCCCGGCTCCTCCCGGAACCGGGCCCTCGGTCTGTGTACTCCGGCGACCTAGTCGAGGTAGTCGCGCAGCACCTGCGAACGCGACGGGTGACGCAGCTTCGACATGGTCTTCGACTCGATCTGACGGATGCGCTCGCGCGTGACGCCGTAGACCTTGCCGATCTCGTCGAGGGTCTTCGGCTGGCCGTCGGTGAGACCGAAGCGCATCGACACCACGCCCGCCTCACGCTCGGAGAGGGTGTCGAGCACCGAGTGCAGCTGCTCCTGGAGGAGCGTGAAGCTGACCGCGTCGGCCGGCACGACCGCCTCGGAGTCCTCGATCAGGTCACCGAACTCGCTGTCCCCGTCCTCACCCAGCGGGGTGTGGAGGGAGATCGGCTCACGGCCGTACTTCTGGACCTCGATGACCTTCTCGGGGGTCATGTCGAGTTCCTTGGCCAGCTCCTCCGGGGTGGGCTCGCGGCCCAGGTCCTGGAGCATCTGGCGCTGCACGCGCGCAAGCTTGTTGATGACCTCGACCATGTGCACCGGGATACGGATGGTGCGGGCCTGGTCGGCCATGGCGCGGGTGATCGCCTGACGGATCCACCAGGTGGCATACGTGGAGAACTTGTAGCCCTTGGTGTAGTCGAACTTCTCGACCGCGCGGATCAGACCGAGGTTGCCCTCCTGGATCAGGTCCAGGAAGAGCATGCCGCGACCGGTGTAGCGCTTGGCGAGGGAGACCACGAGGCGGAGGTTGGCCTCCAGCAGGTGGTTCTTGGCGCGGCGGCCGTCCTCGGCGATGATCTCCAGCTCACGCTTGAGCTTCGGCGCGAGCTTGTCGGAGTTCGCCAGCTTGTCCTCGGCGAACAGACCCGCCTCGATGCGCTTGGCGAGCTCGACCTCCTGCTCGGCGTTGAGGAGGGGAACCTTGCCGATCTGCTTCAGGTAGTCCTTGACCGGGTCGGCCGTGGCACCGGCGACGGCGACCTGCTGCGCGGGCGCGTCGTCCTCGTCGTCGTCGGAGAGGACGAAGCCCTTGTTCTCGCCCTCGCCCTCCTCTTCGTCGCCCTTGCCGACCTGTACTTCCTCGGTCGCCTCGTCGCCGTCGAGCAGCTCGTCGGCGTCCTTCTTGCCGGACTTCTTCGTTGCAGTCTTCTTGGCCGCCGTCTTCTTCACGGCGGTCTTCTTGGCAGCCGTCTTCTTGGCTGCCGCCTTCTTCGCAGGGCTGGCCGCGGCAGCGTCGTCGGCCACCACGTCCACGGTCTCGGCCGACGGGGCGGCGGTGGCCGCGACGGTCCTCGTCACGGTCGTCTTGGCCGCGACGGTCTTGGTGGCGGTGCGCTTGACCGGGCTCTTCGCTGCGACGCTCTTGCGGGCGCGCTTAGGCGACTCCGCGGCACTGACCATCAGCGTCACACCCTCTTCCTCGAGGATCTGGTTGAGGCTGCGCAGAACATTCTTCCACTGGGTTGGCGGAATCTGGTCAGCCTCGAAGGCCCGACGCACGTCATCGCCGGCGATCTGCCCATCAGCCTTTCCCCGCTCGATGAGCGCCATCACAGACTCTGACTCGGCGATCTCCGGCGGGAGCGTACGGGATGTGCTGGCCGACACGAACAACCTCTCGGAACGATGGAAACGGCTTCCGGCCCGGCCCCGAAAGGGGCTGGACCGACGACCGTCGGGCTGGGAATGTACCGACGGCGCGGGCTTCGCCTCAGAACTGCACAGCGTGCCTCATGGCTGCTGTATTCCTTCCGCTGCGGTCACCTCTTAGGTCATCGCACTGTCTCGAGGAGTGTTACGCCCAATCCGCGTGGCCCGAGTCACACCTCATTTGCGACGAACATGACCAGGAACGACATCTCTCCACAATTGTGCCGCCGGACCGCGAGGGTCCGGCGACACGTGGTCCGTACACCCTGGCTGCGTCGCGCTCAGTGCTCGCGCGGCGCGGGAACCACTCGCTCCACGTCCGGGTGGACGACGAGAAGTTGACGCATGGCCGCCTCGGCCCCTGTCGCGTCGCCGCTCGCGAGAGCCTCGACGATCCGTGCGTGGTGGCCGATGGACACATCATTGGGTCGGTCGCAGGCCGTGATCGGCCCACCCGAGACCTGCAGTGCAGCGGAAACAATTCCGGAGAGATGTTCAAGCATGCGATTGCCGGCGGCCTGGATGAGCAGTGAGTGGAACTCCGCATCGGCCCGCGAGCACGTGGTCCCGTCACCCTGGGCGACCGCGTGCCCCATGATCTCGACCATGTCAGCAAGGCGCTGCTGGATGTCCTCACGGCCGTGACCGGCGGCCAGGCGCACAGCGAGCGGTTCGATCGTCCAGCGGAGCTCCCCCAGCTCGCGGCGCTGGTCCTCGCGCTGCGGTCCGAAGGCCCGCCATTCGATGATGTCGGGATCCAGCAGATTCCAGTCACTGACCGGGCGGACCCGGGTACCCACATTCGGCCGGGCGCTGACCAGGCCTTTGGCTTCAAGAACGCGCAGCGACTCGCGGACAACGGTGCGGGAGACCTCGAAACGCTGGCCGATCTCCTCCGGCACGAGCGGACGGTCCGCGCCCAGGTCGCCGGAGACGATCATCTGACCGAGCTGCTGAACGAGTTGGCCATGGAGGCCTCGGCCCCGGCTGGCCGAGCCCCGTCGGCTCACCCGGCCGAGTTCGGCATCGGTGCCGCCCCAGGAACGAACGGCGGCACGCTCGCCGGCCGGCGCCTCCGTATAGGGGTAGCGGTCGAGTTCACCCGAGCCGGCGAGGCCGGTGTCGACGGAGCGGGCGGCGGTCATCATGGTGTGCGCAAGGGTACTCACGCATCCTTTGTCGGCGCGGCCCAGTCGGCCCTTGAGGTCTTTGGTGAAAAGCACACGAAAGGGTGATCGGCGTCAGCCCCCCAATTGACGCCTTATCTATACAAAACGGGCACCTCTGGGGATGCGTACCCCTTCGGCACGACCGCCACGATCCGTGATCACCAACGGACCCTTCCGCGAAGGCTGGTGAACACATACGCGCAGATCAGGACCGAGAGCGACAACGACAGCGCCGCCCCCACCGGGTTCGCCACCAGGCGCACGACCGCCATCACCAACCGATCCACCACGTCGGGCCACTGCACCCAGGCCAGTTCGCGGAGTCTGGCCGGAAGTCCGAGCATCGAACGGGCGGTCGACTCCGCCGGCACCCTCTCGACGAGCGGGACGACGAGCGCAGGAACGGCGAGCACCGCGGCGACTCCGGCGGCCGCGACCCTGAAGATCCCGGCGGCCAGCAGACCCGCCCAGGCACAGCCCATGGTGAGGCCCGCCCAACTCGCCCCAAGAGAAGCCGCATTCGCCGGAACCCGGAACAAGTCGCGTCCGTACACGAGATGGAGGGCCTCCTCCGATGCCAGTACGGTCAGCGTCGCGAGCAGCAGCGCGACTCCCGCCGAGACGAGCAGCTTGGCCACCAGCAGGCCGAGGCGGCGCGGAACGGTTCCGCGGCCCGCCGCCAGCGCGGGATAGCGGAACTCGTCACCGAACGAGAGCGCCCCGATCAGCCCGGCGCCGAGTGCGGCGGGCGGCAGCGGCAGCAGGGACGGCCAGCCGGCGAGCACGCGGGGAACCGGCGCACTGCCGGTGCGGGCGAGCAGGACGGAGAGGCCGACGGAGGCGACCAGGACAGCGGCCATGATCAACGTCGTTGCTCTGACGCCGAAGAGGCGGCGCAGTTCGTAGCGCACCGGCTGGAGCGGGCCACGGGCCGGGCGTCGTCGGATCTCAGGCGGAAGTTCCGGTTCCGGCTCGGGATCGGAGGTCGCGAGTGGTACAAGCCGCGGTGCGTCCTCCGGATCGGTTGCGGACGATTCCGCAGCAGGTGCAGCCTCCGGCCCGGCAGGGTCCGCTGCCAGCGGGCCGGTGTCACCGACCTCGTCGGCGAGTTGATGAACGGGTACACCGTGGCGGAATGCCGCGTCACCGATCTCCGCGCACGTGCTCCCGTAGACCGAGAGTCGGCTGCCCGCTTCGGTGACCACCTCCACGGAGCGCTGCGCCTCACGCGCCTCGCGGCTGACGACCGCGGCGAGCCGGGCAGCCTGCGGGCTGCGGACCGCGACGCGGCAGCGCAGCCGGGTGCGGGAGAAGTCGGCGTTGCCCTGGTCCGCGACGAGCCGCCCGGCGTCGATGGTGACCACATGGTCGGCCGCACGCGCCGCCTCCTTGGGGTCACGGGTGGTGTACAGAACCGTGCCGCCTTGGGCGGCATGGGCACGCAACAGCCCGTGCAGCCAGCTCTTCTCGCGCGGCGAGAGCCCCTCTCCGGGGTCGTCGAGGATCAGCGCATGGGGGTCGCCGAGCAGTGCCGACGCGAGGCCGAGCCGACGGTCCATGCCGACCGACATCGTGCGGATGCGCTGGTCCCCCAGCCCGTTGAGCCCGACGGTCTCGAGAAGCTCGTCGGCCCGGGAGGCCGGTACCCCCGCGGCGGCGCAGAGCATACGGAGCTGACCACGGGCGGTACGGGCCGGATGACCGGGCACGTCCCCGAGCAGCACGCCGACTTCTCGGGCCGGATGCGGGATGCGGTGCAGCGGTCTGCCGCGGAAGTAGGTGATCCCCCGCCCCGGTTCGATGTCGAGCATCAGGCGAAGGGCCGTGGTCTTGCCGGAGCCGGAAGCACCGAGGAGTGCGGTGACGGCGCCTGGCCTGGCATCGAAGGTGAGGTCATCCACCGCGGGAGGAAGGCCGCGGTAGGGGGCGCTGGTGAGTCCGATGGCCTGGAGCATCGCTTCTCTCGCGGAAGGTGAGACCGCTCGGCGGCAGGGTGCGTACCGCAGCAAGATAACGCGACATTTCCGACTTTTGGTGCAGCACCGGACTGGTGGGTGTTCCGCGGATCAGACTTCGGGCCTCAGCATCGGCGGATTGAGCACCGTGGCCGAACCGGCCCGGAAGAGCTGGGCCGGGCGCCCTCCCTGGCGCGTGGTGGTCCCACCGGCCGGCACGAGGAATCCGGGGGTGCCCGTCACCTTGCGGTGGAAATTCCGCGGGTCCAGAACCACCCCCCATACCGCTTCGTACACCCGGCGGAGCTCACCCACCGTGAACGCCGGCGGACAGAAGGCGGTGGCCAGCGAGGAGTACTCGATCTTGGATCGGGCACGCTCGACGCCGTCGGCGAGGATCTGCGCATGGTCGAACGCCAGCGGGGCCTGCAGTTCACCCTCGCGACCGAAACCGCCCTCCGGTCCGAGCAGGTCGTCGACCGGCGCCCAGCGCGCGCTGTTCGCATCGCCGCCCGCACGAGGAGCAGGCAGGTCGGGGGCCAGAGCGAGATGGGCGACGCTGACGACGCGCATCCTCGGGTCCCGCTTGGGATCACCGTAGGTCGCGAGCTGTTCGAGATGCGCGCCGTTGCCGACCGACGGGGCGGCCGGATCGTGCGCGCACAGACCGGTTTCCTCGACGAGCTCGCGCGCTGCTGCGGCTCCGAGATCCTCATCGGCCTTGACGAAACCGCCGGGGAGCGCCCACCGGCCCTGGAACGGTTCCTCACCACGGCGAACCACCAGCGCACAGAGCGCGTGACGGCGCACAGTGAGCACAACGAGGTCGACGGTGACAGCGAAGGGCGGGAAGGTCGACGGGTCGTAGGGCGGCATGCCGTGATCATAGTCGTCTGCCTGACGATAAACACTCCCTTCGTCATGGTCTTCGTCCGCCCCGGCTCAGGTCTCCCTCGGTCCGGTCGTCCTTCTCCTCGCGTCCGGCGCCACTCCGCGGGCAGAGTCACGCCCGGGGTGTGGCGCTGGGTACGCGGCACCACTGCGGTCCAACCGCCGGTCGCGTGTCCTCGGGGCCCCTCCGGGGGATCGACAGCGCTCAGGGGCCCCTGGGTCCCCACGCTCAGAATCGGCTCCACCTGCCGGGACCTCGCACCGGAGTGCCCCGCGCCGGATCCCCCATGAACGCGGGTGCGCACCGACGGGTCACCACGTCATCGACCGCTCCTGGACCCGCCCCGGCCGTGCGCCCGCGAACCCCGGGCACGCCGTCGGGCAACAGCCGAGCCTGGACGGGACCGGACGGACTGCGCGGCCTTCCGCCGCACCGCCGGTGGACGCACCGCGCGGCGCCGGCGGCTCCGCTCCACGCGCCGGCTGCCTCGGCCCTTCCGATCACTGCGCTCCCCACGCAGACAGCGGCGCAGCGTTTCAGGGTCGAGCCCTTCGTTGCAGGCCTGATGGAGAAGTTGAGCAAAGGTGTAGTCGGGGTCCGCGCGCAGGGCCAGGCCCAGCGCGACCCGTGCACCCGGTTCGTCGCCGGTGGACCAGGAGACCCACCCCGCCAGGGTGAGCGGCGCCGCGGCATGCTCCCCGTACGGTCCGACGCACCGACGCGCGAGCGCCCGCCACAGACGCAATGCGGATTCTGCCTCCGGCCCCTCCATCCAGGCGGCGGCCTTGTCCCGGGTCCCCCGGTCCTGGAGGCCGAGGATCACCGCGGCGGCCTCTTCATGGCTGATCAGGGAGTCGTCCCGGCTGTCTGCCGCGGAGGGCGGGGTCGCGGGTGCCTCCCGGAGACGCTTCATCAGCGCTCGGGCGAGCCCCAGTGTCTCGCGCGCCACCTCCTTGCGTCCCTCCTCGTCGAGGATCCTCGGCACGAGGGCGGCGCCCGCCGAGTCCAGAGCCCGCGGCTGCTCTGCCACGGCCGGGGTCCGCAGCGGCGCGAGCCTGACTTCCATCTCCCGCAGGGATCCCCTTACTTGAATGCCCGCATAGGTGGCGGCCGCCGCCATGACCGAGGTGCCGGGCAGGGACAGGGCGCTCCCCTCGGCCGGACAGCAGCGCGCGTCGGGGCAGCAGTAGGACCAGTACCGGCGGGCGGAGATGCAGAGCGCTTCGAGTACGGGTACGTCGAGAGCGCCACAGGCCGTGCGCAGACGCTGGGCCAGTGGCCGCAGCCGCTCCATCACCTGGCCGGGGGACTCCCCGTCGCCGGGATCCTGGCAGAGGAAGATGACGATCGCCTCAGGACGCTCCCCACGCCGCTCGCTCCCCTTGACCAGACACTCGGCGAGCTGCTCGGCGGTGGACGGCCATTCTTGCGGAGACTGCGGGATTCCGAGCCTGAGCCGCCCACCGAAGCGTCCGCGGCCGCCGTGCAGAGCGACCATGACCACGCTGTCGTTCGGATAGAACCCCATGAGATACGGGAGGGCGTCGGCGAGTTCGGCAGGCCCGCGCAGAGTGATCTGCTGCTCGTCGGCCGGCCCGGTGGATTCGTGGTGCTTGTTCATGGCACGACCGTCCCGCGAGCGGCAGAATTCCGCGACCCCCTGTGGATAAGTTGTCCACAGGGGCGCGGGGCCGTTCGCGGTTTGTCGCAGCCACCGGATTGCATAGGGGCATGACCAACGCAGACCGCGCAGCGCGCAAGGCTTCGGCATCCAGATGCGTGATGACGCAGTCATGGACTGCGCCACGCAGCCGATCAGCCTCCCACGCCGATCCGTTGAGCAGCCACGGCATCCGGCTCACGGTCACATGCCCAGCACGCCCCGACAGCGTCCAACCGTTCTCTTCGGCAGCCCCGCGGGGCCCGTCCGGAGGGTGGGAGATCGCGTTGTTTCGGTGTCGGCCCAGCCTCTTGTCGTCAGGGCGGACAGTTCGTCGGAGACTCCCCCGCAGAGGCCGTCCTTTCTGCCCCTGGCCACGGCGGGCACCTTTTCTGTGCGTCGTCGGGTGTTCCCCCGAACAGGAGCATGTGACATATTACTAGCGTGAGCAAGCGACTGACCTGCGATGTCTTAGTCGTCGGGGCGGGAATGGTGGGTGCGGCGTGCGCCCTGTACGCGTCCCGGGCAGGCCTGGATGTCACCGTGGTGGACCGCGGCCCGCTGGCCGGCGGTACGACCGGCACCGGCGAGGGCAACCTTCTGGTCTCGGACAAGGAGCCGGGCCCGGAACTCGAACTCGCCCTGCTGTCAGGCCGGTTGTGGGCCGAGCTGGCCGAAGAGCCGGGGCTCGGGTCCGCGTTCGAGTACGAGCCCAAAGGTGGTCTCGTTGTCGCCTCCTCGGCGGACGGACTGTCGGCGCTGGGCACGTTCGCGGCGGGGCAGCGCATCGCCGGCGTCGAGGCGAACACCGTCCGGTCCGATCAACTCCACGAGGTGGAGCCACACCTGGCACCCGGCATGGCAGGCGGCGTGTTCTATCCGCAGGACGCCCAGGTGATGCCCGCACTCGCCGCCGCGCATCTCGTGCGGGCCTCGACCGCTCGCCTCGAAACCGGCCTGACCGTGACCGAGGTGCTGCGCGGCGCCGACGGTGCCGTACGCGGAGTACGCACCGACCGGGGCGAGATCCACGCACCGGCCGTCGTGAACGCGGCCGGGACCTGGGGCGCCGATCTGGCCGCACTCGCGGGCGTACACCTTCCCGTCCTCCCCCGGCGCGGCTTCGTGCTGGTCACCGAGCCGCTGCCCCGCCTGGTACGGCACAAGGTGTACGCCGCCGACTACGTCGCCGACGTGGCCAGCGACTCGGCGGCCCTGCAGACCTCGCCGGTCGTGGAGGGAACCGCGGCGGGGCCGGTACTGATCGGCGCGAGCCGCGAGCGGGTCGGCTTCGACCGCTCCTTCTCAGTACCGGTCGTACGGGCCCTGGCGGCGGGCGCGACCCGGCTGTTCCCGTTCCTGTCGGACGTGCGGGCCATGCGCGCGTACCTGGGCTTCCGCCCGTACATGCCGGACCACCTGCCCGCGATCGGCCCCGATCCACGCGTACCCGGCCTCTTCCACGCCTGCGGGCACGAGGGCGCAGGCATCGGACTCGCCACCGGCACCGGGCACCTCATCGCGCGGGTGCTGAGCGACAAGATGCCGGACCTGGATCTCGCGCCGTTCCGTCCCGACCGCTTTCCCTCGCCCTCACCCTCGTCGGAGGAAGCTTCGTGAATCCCCTGCAGCTGGCCCAGGCCCGCCCAGGCCCCGCATTCACCGTCACCTTCGACGGCCAGGAGATCGAGGCGCTGCCCGGCCAGACCGTCGCGGCCACGTTGTGGACGGTGGGAGTGACCGCGTGGCGCACCACGCGGGGTGAGGGCCGGCCTCGCGGGGTCTTCTGCGGGATCGGCGTCTGCTTCGACTGCCTGATCACCATCAACGACCGCCCCGGCCAAAGGGCTTGTCTGGTCCCGGTCCGCCCGGGCGATGTGATCCGTACGCAGGAGGGGACGGGCCACGATGACTGAGCGACCCCATCTCGCCGTGATCGGCGCGGGCCCTGCGGGCCTCGCCGCCACCCTGGCCGCCGCCCGGCACGGCGTGCGCGTCACACTGATCGACTCAGCGCCCGGGGCAGGTGGTCAGTTCTACCGACAGCCCGCCGACGGGCTCGGGGCGCGGCGCCCCGAGGCTCTCCACCATCAGTGGCGTACCTGGGAGCGGCTGCGCGACGGGCTCGACCGGCATATCACGGCCGGGCACGTGGCTCACTTCCGGGACCATCACGTGTGGTTCGTGGAGCGGCGACCGGTGGGCTTCACCGTGCACGCGTTGCTCGGCCCGGAGCAGGAGAGACCCGCCGAGGTGCGCGCTGACGCGGTACTGCTGGCGACCGGTGGCTACGAGAAGGTGCTGCCCTTCCCCGGCTGGACCCTCCCCGGTGTCGTCACCGCGGGCGGCGCGCAGGCCATGCTCAAGGGCGGGCTCGTGCTGCCCGGCCGTACGGCCGTCGTCGCCGGAACCGGACCACTACTGCTTCCCGTCGCGACCGGGCTCGCGGCGGCGGGCGCTCACGTGGCGGCACTGGTGGAGTCCGCCCACCCCAGGGCCTTCGTACGGCGGTCCCGGGCATTGGCCGCCCAGCCCGCCAAGCTCGCCGAGGGCGCCCGGTACGCGGCTCAGCTGCTGCGGCACCGGGTGCGCACCCTGGTCCACCACACCGTGGTCCAGGCGCACGGCGACGAGCGGCTTCAGGCCGTGACCGTTGCCGCGCTCGACGCCGAGGGCAAGGTACGGCCGGGCACCCGGCGGCGCATCGCCTGCGACACCCTGGCTGTCGGACACGGCATGCTCCCGCACACCGATCTCGCCCAGGGCCTGGGCTGCCGCACGGACGGCGTCGCGGTGCACGTGGACGACGAGCAGCGCACGGACGTGCCGGGTGTATGGGCGGCGGGTGAGGCCACCGGCATCGGCGGCGCGGCCCTCTCCCTCGCCGAGGGGCACATCGCCGGACGGTCGGTCGCCGCACGACTGACCGGAGCCGAGCCGGACCCGCGCGTGTGGGCGGGAGCCGCCAGGACCCGTGCGGCGCTGCGGAGGTTCTTCGCCGCGATCGACGACGCCTACGCGCCGCCCGCGCACTGGACCGAGCAGATCACCGACGACACGGTGGTGTGCCGTTGCGAGGAGGTCACCGGCGGTGCAATCCGGCAGGCCATGACCGAGCTGGGCGCCGGTGACGTGCGGACCGTCAAGCTGCTGACCCGGGCCGGGATGGGCTGGTGCCAGGGGCGAATGTGCGGGACCGCGGTCGCCGGGCTCTCAGGCTGCCCGGAGACGACTTCACGTAGGCCGTTCGCCCGACCGGTACCGCTCGGCGTGCTCGCGCGGGCCGGGGAAGCCGAAGTCTCGAAGACCCCGGTGCCACGACAGACGTGAGGTGCCCGAGGGCGGAGAGGGAGCCGCGAGGCTCCACTCCCGTTCTCTTCGGCGCCGGCTCGGCGATCAGTGACATGTCACACGCTATCTGGAGGAGTTCTGATGACCACCACGCCGCACCGCCGCCCCTGGCACGGTGTCCTCGTCGCCACCGCGCTCCCGCTCAACGACGACCTCTCCGTCAACTACGACAAGTACGCCGAGCACTGTGCCTGGCTGGTCGAGAGCGGCTGCGACGGCGTCGTACCGAACGGCTCGCTCGGCGAATACCAGGTACTCACCCCCGAGGAGCGCGCCAAGGTCGTCGAAACCGCCGTGGCCACCATCGGTGGCGCGCGCGTCATGCCCGGCGTCGCCGCCTACGGCTCCGCCGAGGCCCGCCGCTGGGCCGAGCAGGCCCGGGACGCCGGTTGTGAGTCCGTGATGCTGCTGCCGCCCAACGCCTACCGCGCCGACGCGCGTTCGGTCATCGCCCACTACGCCGAGGTCGCCAAGGCGGGCGTGCCGGTCGTGGCGTACAACAACCCGATCGACACCAAGGTCGACCTCGTGCCCGAACTGCTGGCGAAGCTGCACGGCGAGGGATACATCCACGGGGTCAAGGAGTTCTCCGGTGACGTCCGCCGCGCCTATCGGATCACCGAACTCGCCCCCGAACTCGACCTGTTGGTCGGCGCCGACGACGTGTTGCTGGAGCTCGCGATCGCGGGCGCCAAGGGCTGGGTGGCCGGCTACCCGAATGCCCTGCCGACCGCCACCGTCGGGCTGTACCGCGCGGCGGTCGGCGGGGACCTGGCCACCGCCAGGAGGCTGTACGAACAGTTGCACTCGCTGCTGCGCTGGGACTCCAAGGTCGAATTCGTGCAGGCCATCAAGCTGTCCATGGACATCGTCGGCCGCCACGGTGGCGCATGTCGCCCGCCGCGCGTCCCGCTGCTGCCTGAGCAGGAGGACGCCATCCGCGCGGCCACCGAGAAGGCCGTCGCGGACGGTCTCGCCTGAACCGCGCGCCGGCCGTCACCACGGTCGGCGCCCCGGGCCGTGTGCGGACGGCCCGACAACCAGGTGGCCGCGCGGCGCCCCTCACGGCCTTGTCGCCCCGTGGCCACCCCGGCTCACCCACGGTTCCCCCGCAACGCCATTCACCGCAGCAGCACCGACACAAGGGAGACGCTCCGGCCATGCGCAGCAAACTCGTCCTGCACGCCGTCGACTCGCACACCGAGGGCATGCCGACCCGCGTGATCACCGGCGGAATCGGGGCCATTCCCGGCGCGACCATGAACGAGCGGCGGCTGTACTTCCGTGAGCACCGCGACGACATCAAGCAGTTCCTGATGAACGAACCGCGTGGCCACTCCGCGATGAGCGGCGCCATCCTCCAGCCGCCCACCCGCCCCGACTGCGACTGGGGTGTCGTCTACATCGAGGTCTCCGGCTATCTACCGATGTGCGGGCACGGCACGATCGGCGTGGCGACCGTGCTCGTCGAGACCGGCATGGTCGAGGTCGTCGAGCCGGTCACCACGATCAGGCTCGACACCCCGGCCGGCCTCGTCGTCGCCGAGGTCGCAGTGGAGGACGGGAAGGCAATCAACGTCACCCTCAAGAACGTGCCGTCCTTTTCCATCGCTCTCGATCGCAAAATCACCCTCGCCGACGGGCGGACGGTGACATACGACCTCGCATATGGCGGCAACTTCTACGCCATCCTGCCGCTGGAGGAGTTCGGGCTGCCCTTCGACCGCCTCCGCAAGGACGACATCCTCAAGGCCGGCCTGTCCCTCATGGAGGCGATCAACGCCGAGGAGGAGCCCGTCCACCCCGAGGACCCGTCCATCCGCGGCTGTCATCACGTCCACCTGGTCGCCCCCGGCGCAACGGTCCTCCACTCCCGGCACGCAATGGCGATCCACCCGGGCTGGTTCGACCGCTCGCCCTGCGGCACCGGCACAAGCGCGCGCATGGCCCAACTGCACGCGCGCGGCGAACTCCCCCTGAACACCGAGTTCGTGAACGAGTCCTTCATCGGGACCCGGTTCACCGGCCGCCTCCTCGGCACCACCGAGGTCGCGGGCATCCCCGCCGTGCTGCCCAGCTTCACCGGCCGCGCCTGGATCACCGGCACCGCCCAGTACCTGCTCGACCCCACCGACCCCTTCCCTGCCGGATTCATCCTCTGAATCCCGGGAGCCCGGCTCCGCGACCGCCGCCGGCCCCGGGCTCGTCCCCACGGGCTCCTGAAGGACACCATGACCCCCGTCGTCGTCCACGACCTCGCCCACCCCGACGAGATCCTCCCCGATAACCGCACGGTCGCGCACCGCGACGTACTCGCCACCGTCGACCGCGCCCGTGCCGCCTCCCGCCTGTGGGCGCAGAGCGGCGCGACCCGTCCGGCCCGCCGCCCTGCACGCCGCGGCCGGACGGGTGGAGCGGGCCGGGAGCGCGCTCGCTGCCCTCGTCATGCGCGGGGCCGGCGAACCTGCGACCGCGCGATCTCGCCGCGCGCCTCGGTGCAAGCGCAGCAGCCGTACGACCCGGTCGCCTCCGTCCACGAGCCGGCCGCCGGAGCCGGGCTGCTGTTCACCCGCCGCGCCCCGCACGGCATCGCCGGACTGATCACCCCGTGGAATTTCCCGCTCAGTGTCCCCGCCCGGAAGGCCGCGCCCGCCCTCGCCTTCCGCCCGCCTTTCGGCGGCGCGAAGGCGTCCAGCCACGGCCCGCACAACAGGACAGGGCAACCCTGGACTTCTGCACCCGGCCCCGGACGGCAACGATCCTCTCCGCTGCATAGATACTGGTGATACGTGACATTGCATATGCCGCCTCAGGCTTGCGGACTGCGTTGTCCACACCCCGCCCGTACGAGGAGTCTCCACCATGGCCGCCGCCCAGCCCAGCCGCTCGCCCTCCCCCGCTCCCGCCCTGCCCACACTCGGCGGCAAGAAGAGCAGCTACCGCGAGCGGGTCGCCGACGCACTGCGGGCAGCGCTGATCGCCGGTGAACTGCTCCCCGGCGAGGTGTACTCCGCGCCGACACTCGCCGCCCGCTTCGGCGTCTCGGCGACCCCGGTACGCGAGGCCATGCTGGACCTGGCCAAAGAGGGCCTGGTCGACACCGTCCCCAACAAGGGCTTCCGGGTCACCGCGGTCTCCGACCAGCAGCTCGACGAATACACCCACATCCGCGCCCTCATCGAGATCCCCACCGTGGTGGCCCTGGCCCGGACCGCCGACCTGGTCTCGCTGGAGGCGCTGCGCCCGGCCGCCCGCGAGATCGTCACCGCCGCGGCAGCCGGCGACCTCGTCGCCTACGTCGAGGCCGACACACGCTTCCATCTGAGCCTGCTCGCCCTCGCGGGCAACGCCCACCTGGTCGCCGTCGTCGGCGACCTCCGCAAACGCGCCCGCCTCTACGGCCTCACCGCCCTCGTCGAGGCGGGCCGCCTGCTTGCCTCGGCCCAGGAGCACCTCGAACTCCTCGACGCCCTGATCGCCCGCGACGAGAAGGCCGTGCGCGAGGTCATGACCCGCCATATCGGCCACGTGCGCGGCCTGTGGGCGGCGCGACAGCCCGACCGGCAAGCCACGGACGGCTGACACCCCACGCCAGCTCTCACCCGTGCCGAGGCCGAGCACAGTAACCCGCTGCTGACCGTCCACCGGCACATGCTCGACCTCGACACGCCATCACCGACGGACCATCGAACAAGAAACGTTCGCAGAACCGCGAAGGCTCAACCTGCTGCTGCGAGGACCATGGGAAGCACCTGTTCGCTGCCTGCCTGGCGGAGCAGGCGGGCAGCAACTGCGAGAGTCCAGCCGGAGTCTGTGTAATCGTCCACGAGCAGCACGGGTCCAGGAGAACCGGCCAGGGCACCGGCCAGCTCTCCGGAGACAGTGAAGGAGCCGGAAAGCGCCCTGAGGCGTTGGGCCGAATTGCTGCGACGCACCGCGTGCGCGCCGCTCAGCCCGGTGTACGTCAGGCTGCCCAGGAAGGGGAGCCGGCCGACGGTCGCGATTCCCTCGGCGAGGGAGCCGACCAGCTGCGGACGGCTCAGGGATGGCACAGCGACGATTCCCACCGGCCGCGCAGAGGCTTCCGCGGCGTGGGACGCCCAGCCACCCCGAGAGCGCGCCCAGTCGGCAAGGACGGCCACCGCGGCCCGCAGGACATCGTCCGGGACCGGCCCGTCGGGCGCGTTCTCAGCCAGCAGCGGACGCAGGCGGTTACCCCAGCCGATGTCCGACAGCCGGCCCAGGGCGCGCCCGGTGGAGCACTGCTCGCCGGCCGGAATCCGGCCCTTGAGGTCGATGCCCAGGGCGGGCATCCCCGTCGGCCACATGCGGCGCGGCTCAACCTCGACACCCGGGCGATCCAGTTCCTTTGCCGCCCCCGTCAGCGCCTCGACAGAAACCGAGAATTCGATCCAGGCACCCGCGCAGTTGTCGCAGCGGCCGCACGGGGCCGCCCCCTCGTCGTCCAGCTGCTGACGCAGGAACTTCATCCGGCACCCGGACGTGCTCACGTATTCGCGCATGGCCTGTTGCTCGGCCGTCCGCTGCTGGGCCACCCACGTGTACCGCTCCGTGTCGTACACCCAGGGCTGCCCCGTGCTCGTCCAGCCACCCTTCACCCGCTTGACCGCCCCGTCCACGTCAAGAACCTTCAGCATCGTCTCCAGCCGGGTGCGCCGAAGATCCACCACCGCCTCCAGGGCCGGCACGGACAGCGGCCGTCCCGCATCGGCGAGAGCCGAGAGGGTCTGACGAACCTGTGCCTCGGGCGGGAAGGCAGTATCGGCGAAGTAGCGCCAGATCGCCTCGTCCTCCTTGCCGGGCAGCAACAGCACATCGGCGTGGTCCACCCCGCGTCCTGCCCGCCCCACCTGCTGGTAGTACGCGATCGGCGAGGACGGCGAGCCGAGATGAACCACGAAGCCCAGGTCCGGCTTGTCGAAGCCCATGCCCAGAGCCGACGTCGCTACCAGCGCCTTGACCCGGTTCTCCTGCAGGTCGACCTCGGCCTGCAGCCTGTCGGCGTTCTCCGTGCGCCCCGTGTAGGAGGCCACCGTGAAGCCGCGCTGCCGCAGGAAGGCGGTGGCCTCCTCGGCTGCCGCGACGGTGAGGGCGTAGATGATCCCGGAGCCCGGCAGCTCGTCCAGGTGCTCGGCGAGCCAGGCCAGGCGGTGCGCGGCGTCCGGCAGCTGGACCACGCCCAGGCGCAGGCTTTCCCTTTCCAGCGGGCCGCGCAGCACCAGGGCCTCGCCGGCACCGGTACCCAGTTGCTCGGCCACGTCCGCGGTGACCCGCGCGTTGGCGGTCGCGGTGGTGGCCAGCACCGGCACACCGGGAGCAAGCTCGGCGAGCATCGCCCGCAGCCGGCGGTAGTCGGGGCGGAAGTCGTGGCCCCAGTCGGAGATGCAGTGCGCCTCGTCGACCACCAGCAGGCCGGTCGTGGCCGCGAGCTTGGGCAGCACCTGCTCGCGGAAGTCCACAGAATTGAGGCGTTCCGGACTTACGAGGAGAACGTCGGTCTCGCCGCGCTCGACCTCCCCGTAGATGGTGTCCCACTCCTCCGGGTTGGCAGAGTTGATGGTGCGCGCCTGGATGCCGGCCCGCGCCGCCGACTCGACCTGGTTGCGCATCAGCGCCAGCAGCGGCGAGATGATCACCGTCGGGCCTGCGCCACGCCGACGCAGCAGAGCGGTGGCGACGAAGTACACCGCCGACTTGCCCCAGCCGGTGCGCTGCACCACCAGCGCACGCCGGCGCTCCTCCACCAACGCCGCCACCGCCTGCCACTGGTCCTCCCGCAGCCGAGCCGAACCACCGGGGTCACCGACCAGCTCGGCAAGGATGGCGTCGGCTTCGGTGCGGAGCTCCAGGTTGTCCATGCCCCCATGGAACCCGATGGCAAGGACAATCAGCCAACTCACCCAGCGTGACAACCGGCTCGCAAGCCGTCCACCGGCACCACACCGATCGAGGACGGCCGGAACGGAGTGCTCGGCCACGACCGTCCCCGATCGACACGTTCGGACAGGCCAGGGCCCCGATGTGGCCCGGGATGTGCATGCCTTCCCGGTTCGGTGCCCCCGATCGGCCGAGGTGCGGATCTCGCAGACCAGCAGCGCCCGGCGGGTACGGGCTCTGCACGAGGCGCTCGTCGTGGAGCGCGAGCCGGCCGAGGCGTTGGCGGCGGCAAGGGGCCCGCTGCTCGTGGACGATCTCCCGGACACCGGCTGGACGCCGGCCGTGGCATCCCTGCTGCTGCGCCGGGCAGGGGCGGAGGGGGTGTTTCCGCTGGTCCTCGCTGTTCAGGCGTGACAGGGAGCGTCACCCGTCCAGGATGTGGGCAGGGATATCCGTGTCATTCCGGCTGATTCCCGTCAGCCTCGCCAATTGCTCGTTGCCGCCTGCCGATACGCCAGGGAGAATTGAACTCGCTCCCCGCACGGTCCCTTCGCGGCCCGGAAGGGCTGTGCCGCGGTGCGCCCCCACCCAACCCTGCCCGCATCGTGGGCGCGTATGCGAAGGGAGGACCGTGACCTTCGGATTCGCTCCGTCCGCAGCCACTTCGATGGCGTCGTCGGTGTCCGCCGACTCCGCCAACCGCCTTGCCAGAATGCTGGAACCGGCCGAGTGGGCCGCTGCGGGCATACCCTTGCTGCGCAGCCCCCGCGAAGTCGTCAGCGGACTGCACGCCCGGCACCGGCCGACCCCGGCGACCGCTGTCGTCGCCGTGCTCGACCATGAGGAACGCCTGACGGCCAGTGCGTCGTTCGCCCGTCGCTCCGTCGCCGCGGACGGCTGGGAGTTCCGCAACGCACTGCTGTCGAATCTGCGCCGGGTCATCCCGCACGATCTGCGTCGCCGCACACCCGTCCGGACCGCGGTACTGCTCTACTGCCGTGACGGGGACGAGCGGTGGACGGAGGAGGACGGGGCCTGGATGTGGGGTCTGCGAGACGCTTGCACGCTGCACGGCCTGCGGTGCGGCGCGTACATCACGCTGACCCATGGCGGATGGCAGGTGCTGGGCGAGGGCCGCGGTGGCCGTCGGCCCAGCTCCACGTCTGCGCCCTCCGCACTCGCCGACACGGTTGTGGAGCACGATCCGTACCCCCTGCGCACCGCCGGCGGCACCGTGGAGCCGCTGCGACGTACCGCGGCCCGCTGATCCGGGGCGTGGGCCCGGCCGCCCTGTCGGGCAGCCGGGTCACCACGGCCGTGCGTGCCGTCCGGCTCAGACGCCGACGCCGAGCACGGTGTTGATCCGCTGCGGGTCACCGCAGACGATCAACAGCGCTCCGGCGCGCTCCAGCGCGAGGGGCAGCGCACGGGCTGCGGCGTCATCGGCGTCGCCGTTGAGCGCGACGATCACCACGGGACGGGCCTTCACCCGGTCGCCGGCCGCGGCGCCGGCGAAGAAGACGTCGTCGCCGGCGTCGTGCTGGGCCCAGTAGGCGGCCTCTCCGAAGGAGAGTTCGTGGGTCGCCCACGGGTGGTGCTCACCGGTGGTGAGCACCAGGATGTCGCCCGGTGCACGTCCGGAGTCCAGCAGCAGGTCCACCGCCTCGTCCGCGGCGTCGAGTGCACCGCCGGCCGAGGCCGGGATCAGCTGGATCTGCGGCGTGGAACGCTCGTGCGAGCGGACCGCAGGAGCCTGACCGGACGTGGTGTGCGGACGCTGCGCCGGGGGCGCGGGCCGTGCGGGACCGGGGCCCGGACGACCGGGGCGCGGTGTGGCCGCGGAACGCGGACCGGGTACGGGACGGGGGGTCGGCGCGGTGCGGCCGGCGGCCGGCGTGACGCGAGGACCCTGGGCGCTCTCGTGAATCTGAGGCTCCTCGGGGATGAGAGGCATGAGTGGTTGTCTATCAAACGCCGGCGCCGTGAGCGTCAGCGGGTGGGTACAAATGCGCGATCAGAAGTCGAAGCCGAGCTGGCCCCCGCTTTCCAGTGCAGCCGCCTCGGCGGAGATGCGAACCCTCTTCAAGTGCTGCCACCGGGGCAGCGCGTCGAGGTAGGACCACGAGAGGCGGTGGTAGGGCGTGGGCCCCAGTGCCTCCAGCGCAGCCTTGTGCACGGGGGACGGGTAGCCGGCGTTGGCGTCGAAGGCGAAGTCTGCGTACTCCCCCGATTCCGCACCCAGTTCGGCCATCCTCGCGTCTCTGCGGACCTTCGCAATCACCGAGGCGGCCGCGACCGCGATACAGGACTGGTCGCCCTTGATGACGGTCCTGACCGTCCAGGGCTCTCCCAGGTAGTCGTGTTTGCCGTCGAGTATCACCGCGTCGGGGCGCACGGGCAGCGCTTCGAGGGCGCGCACAGCCGCGAGGCGCAGGGCCGCGGTCATCCCCAGGTCGTCGATCTCCTGCGGCGAGGCGTCTCCGAGACCGAAGGCGGTGACCCAGTCCTCGAGCAGCGGCGCCAGTTCGGCGCGGCGCTTGGGGCTGATCAGCTTGGAGTCGGTGAGCCCGGCGGGAGGTTTGCGGAGGCCGGTGACGGCCGCACACACGGTGACCGGTCCCGCCCACGCTCCGCGACCGACCTCGTCGACACCGGCGACGGTCTTGGCACCAGTGGTAGCGCGCAGTGAGCGCTCGACGGTGTGCGTGGGTGGTTCGTACGGCATGGCGCCAGCCAGGGTACGCCGACGGGAACGCCGAGAACACCCCGGGGCGCCGGACGCTTTCCGCCGGTGACGCTGCGCCGACGAAGCGTCCACGGACCGGCCGCCGGCCGTGGCACTCAGGTGCCGGAGGTACGGAACAGCGGCACCGCGACCCGATCGATCATTTCGGCGATCTCCCCATCCGGCCATTCGCTGCCGCACACCTTGCTGCGGTACATCATCATCGCGGGAATCACTTCGAGGGTCAGCGCGTCCGTCGCATCGGTGCGGACATCGCCCCGCCCGATTCCCCGGTCGACGACCTCCCGGAAGAGCGCGGTGGACGGCTGGATCACTCCTTTGAGGATCACCGACTGGAACCGCTCTGCGGTGTGTGCGTCGCATTCGTGAAGTACGGAGCGCAGCGCACATCCGGGCTTCGAGAACATCGCGTCGCGCAGCCTCCGGCAGAGCTGGTAGAGATCCTCGCGCACGCTGCCGAAGTCGGGCGCCTCGGCGAGCGGCGGCAGTGCCGCCTGCAACGCGTCGACCACCAGATCCTCCTTCGAGGGCCATCGCCGGTAGACCGCGGCCTTCCCTGTCTGGGCCCCGGCGGCGACGCCCTCCATGGTCAGCCCGTTCCAGCCCACCGTGCTCAGCTGTTCCAGGGCGGCATCGAGGATCGCGCGTTCCAGTACGGGCCCGCGGCGGCGCAGCGACGCCATCGGCGGCCGGGCGGCGGCCTCCGAGTGCGAGGTAACCATCAGCTTCTCTCCATCGGGACGGGCCAGGACGTCAAGGCGAACTCAGAACATCCGGGCGGAACGTGACATATCGAAACCGATCGGTGCCGGACCGGGCGGACCCGCCCGGGCGATTCCGTCGGCAGCCCGGCGGCGGCAGCTTCAGTGAACGCTTGCGTTCACTGACGGGGACTCACTACCGTTGCCAAGACAGTGAACGCTTCCGTTCACTAATTCACTTGTGGGGGATCCATAGTGACAACCTCTCAGTTAGAAGCACAGACTCCGCCGGGCGCGGCCCGACGGCAGGGGCGACGGGGGATCGCTCTCACGGTCATCGCCGCATGTCAGTTGATGGTTGTGCTGGACGCCACGATCGTCAACATCGCGCTGCCGCATATCCAGGACGCGCTCAGTTTCTCCACCACCGATCTGTCCTGGGTGCTCAGCGCCTACACGCTGACCTTCGGCGGCCTGCTCCTGCTCGGCGGCCGGGCCGGTGACATCCTCGGCCGCCGCCGGATCTTCATCACCGGAATCCTGGTCTTCACCCTTGCTTCCCTGCTGGGCGGACTGGCCCAGGAGCCCTGGCAGTTGCTCGCCGCCCGGGCCCTCCAGGGCGTCGGCGGGGCCATCGCCTCACCGACATCACTGGCCCTCATCACCACCACGTTCCCCGAAGGCCCCGAGCGGAACCGCGCGTTCGGAGTCTTTGCCGCCGTCTCGGCAGGCGGCGGCGCCATCGGCCTGCTGGCCGGCGGAATGCTCACCGAATGGCTCGACTGGCGTTGGGTCTTCTTCGTCAACGTACCGATCGGTGTGCTGATCGCGGTACTGGCCCCCCTCTACATAACCGAGTCCCAGAGACATCCCGGCCGCTTCGACGTCTCGGGCGCGCTGGCCTCGACCCTCGGCATGGCCTCACTGGTGTACGGATTCATCCGGGCCTCCGAGGAGGGCTGGCGGGACTCCCTCACTCTGGGGTCCTTCGCCGCCGCGGTGATACTCCTCGCCGCATTCGTACTCATCGAGATGCGTGCGAAGGAACCGATCACCCCTCTGCGGCTGTTCGCCGACCGCAACCGGTCGGGGACGTACCTCGTCATGCTCAGCCTGGCCGCCGCCATGCTCGGCATGTTCTTCTTCATCGTGCTGTTCGTGCAGAACGTCCTGGGCTACAGCCCGATCGCAGCAGGTCTGGCCTTCCTGCCCGTGACGGTCGCGATCATCGCGGGCGCGGGGCTGTCGCAGCGGCTGCTGCCGGTGCTGGGCCCCAAGCCGTTCATGATCACCGGCTCGGCACTCACCGGAACCGGCCTCTTCTGGCAGACGTTCATCTCGCCCGACAGCTCCTATGTGAGCGGGGTGCTGGGCCCGATGCTCCTGTTCGGCTTCGGCATGGGTCTGAACTTCGTCACGCTGACGCTGACCGCCGTCTCCGGGGTTGCGCAGCACGAGGCCGGTGCGGCATCCGGGCTGCTCAATGCCAGCCAGCAGGTGGGCGGTTCGCTGGGGCTGTCCATTCTGGTGACCGTGTTCGGGACAGCGAGCCGGAACGAAGCGGAGAAGCAGATCCCATCGTTCATGGCACAGGCCACGCCGGAGCAGCAGGCTGCATTCGCCAAGTCGCACGAGCTGCCCGCGCCTTGGGGTCACGAGGTGCTCGTCCAGGGCATTTCGACGGCGTTCACGGCAGCGGTGGCCATGGCCGCTCTCGCCCTGCTCACCGCGGTGCTGGTGATCCGGGTGCGCAAGAGCGATCTGGACGCGCTGAGCGGCCGGGCGTCCGCGGGTGGACCCGGAGCGTAACGCCGTACGCCGGCGCAGGCGCCGGTACGCGCAGGCGGAAACACACGCACCGGCACAGGTGCAGGCCGTCCACAGGGGTACGGCCTGCACCTGCCCCGGTCGCCGGGGCCGACTCGGCGGTCTCGATCAGTACGGGTCGTAGGGGTCGTAGGGATCGTCGCCGTCATCACCTCGATCGCTGCCGTTCTCCCCCCTCCCCAGGCCTGCGCAGTCCGTGTACCGCGCGCTTGCACTCCGGCTCTCCAGGATGTCCCGCGCCCGCGCCTCGCTCCAACTGGAGGCGTACCAAGGCGCTTCGGACGCACGCAGCGTCTTCTGGATCTCGCCGAGGGCACAGGACCGCAGCGGTTCGGGCAGTGTGTCGAGAGCCGGTACGGCGTCGGCCGAGAGGCCGCGCAGGTAGTCGACGTCGATCGCGTGATCGTTGCGGAAGCGCTGAACGTTCTGTTCAGCGATCAGCCCGTCGGGCGAGACCAGGCCGAACGCGAGCACGCCGACGGCCGCGCTCGCCGCCACGGCGCGTGGCAGCAGCCGGGCGCCGAACACACCCGCAGCCATGATCAGCACCAGCACCACACCCAGCCACAGCTCCACCGCGGCCACGGATATGCGCAGCCGGGTCAGGCCGTACGCATCGACGTACAGGTCCATGCGCCGCAGCGCGGAAGCCACCACCACGAGGGTGAGCAGGCACAGCACGCCGAGAACGGACCTGACGAGAGTGCGGTCGCGGGGAGCGCCGCGCGGGGCCCAGCGAAGAGCGAGCGCTATCACCAGGAGGGTGAGCAGCGTTGCCCACAGCAGCTGCCAGAAACCCTGGCGGGCGTATGCGGAGTAGCTGAGATCGGTCTCGGCCATCACCTTGTCGTATCCGCCGAGCAGCACGGTGAGCTGGATGGCGAGGAAGACGGCGAAGAGCAGATTCAGCACGATGAGCGGAAGTGCCCATTCCAGACGGCCGCGGGCCGTGCCGGCGCGCACGGTGATGCGGTCCCAGCGCACCGGGGCTGCGGCGGTGTGGGCGGCGGCGAGCGCACCGACCAGACCGACCACGAAGAGGAAGAGTCGCCAGGGGCCGTCGCCCAGCGATACATCCGGGATCAGACTGCCGAGCACATCGGCGAACGCGGCATCCGCGCTGGCGAAGAGCGCTCCGAACACGATGAGCAGCACAACGGCCACCGCGGTGGACCGGAAGGCGACACCCCACCGGTCGCGGGACCCCGCCATACGGGCGCGAGCGCCTCGCCCGCCCCATTTCAGCCCTTCGGCGACCGAGGAGAACAGGCCCACCGAACCGAGGAACACGCCGAGCCAGCTGCGTCCGCCGTGCAGAGCGAGCGAGCCGAGTGCGACAGCCGACACCACGGCGAGGAAGGTGGGCCAACCCGCGTCCCGGAGCGCAGGGACGGCGAGAAGTGCCAGACCGCCGACCCCCCAGACGGCGGTCCAGGGCCGGAGCCGCCGGCCGGCGGCCTGAGCGGCGAAGAAGGCCGCAAGTGCCGCGGGGACCGCCACGATCAGCAGGTTCGGGCCGAGACCGTCGCCCAGCAGCAGCGCGCTGAGGAGCGCGGTGGCGACTGCCGACCAGAGCGTGGCACCGCGGATGGCGGCCGGCCCGGCCGGGCGCAGCCGCGCGACCGTACCGGCCTTCCGAGCACCGCTCTGCCAGGGATTGGGGGATTGCGGTTGTTGCCACCCCTGCTGCGCGTATGCGGGGACCTGGGGCGGCTCCGGCACGCGGGACGGCTGAGGCGCCTCCGGCTGCCGGGGTGGCTCTGACGTGTGTTCGGACATGGGACCCCTCCCACCGAGCTGTGCCCACACGACTCTGAGCAGCGTGAGCGCCTCGGCTCTCATTCGGCGCACGCCCAACGCCGTGATCATGGGCGGCGGCGTGGCCGAAAGAGTAGCCCGCTGCTTTCTGCCGCAGACGGTCGGGAAAGGGCTGTATCAGTACCGTGACAGTCGGAACGCGTCAGCCGAGACCCGGCCGGGGAAGCCACCCCGGCAGCTCTTCCGTCCGTGCCGACCAGTCGGCCGGCGGGGCACCCGCCTTGCCCGCTGCGATGACCCCGCCGACGATGGCGCAGGTCGTGTCGACATCGCCACCGGCCTGGGCGGTCAGCCAGAACGCCTGCTCGAAGTCGCCGAGGCTCCGCGCCGCGGACCAGAGGGCGAAGGGCACGGTGTCATGTGCACTCGTACGACGGCCGTTGCCGAGGACGGCCGCCACGGTCCCGGCATCGCTGTAGTCGAGCATGTCGCGCGCCCGGCGCAGCCCGGCCCCCACTGCGCTGCGCGGCACGAGAGCGACGACCCCGTCGAGGAGATCGGTCGGCGTCGGCGGCCCGCCGGGCGCGGCGGCGAGCGCGGCGGCCGCTGCCACGGCCATCGCTCCCACGACCGCCTCCCGGTGCTGATGCGTGGTGTACGAGGAGATCTCGGCCTGGTGCGTGGCCTGCTCGGGGTCGTCTGCGTACCAGGCGCCGAGGGGTGCGATGCGCATGGCCGAACCATTGCCCCAGGAGCCCTGGCCCTGGAACAGCGCGGATGCCAGCTCACGCCAGTCGCCGCCCTCCCGGACCAGCCGCAGCAGCCGGTTCACGGCAGGGCCGTATCCGCGGTCGAAGTCGTGATGATCCGCGAACGAGTGGGCGAGCGCGTCCTGGTCGATGCGGTCGTGCCCCACGAGCACGGCCAGGACCGAGCAGGCCATCTCCGTGTCATCGGTCCACTGCCAGGGTCCGGACGGCAGTGCGCGCTGCTTCAGAAGCGGATAGTTGGCGGGCACAAAGAACTGGGAGCCCAAGGCGTCCCCCACGGACAGCCCCCGCAGGCTGGCCAGGGCGCGTTCGAAGCGTTGGGCGGAAGCGGAGTCAACGGTCATCGCCTCTCCACTCTATCCGGTGATGCCGTACGGCTCAGGGGTACGCCACCGCTCGAACGGCCGGTCAAGTGTGTAGCGCCCGTCGCCGCCGAGCATCAGCGTCCGCGTCTCTCCGTTGCCCGGGTTGGACAGTGACTCGAATTCGGCGACCGACCAGTGGAACCACCGCATGCAGAACAACCGCATCGTCAGCCCGTGGGTGACCAGCAGAACATTGGGCGGGTGGTCGGGGTCCTCGAAACTCCGGTGCAGGCTCTCCAGAAATGCCCCGACCCGGTCGTACACATCGGCGCCGGACTCCCCCTGCGCGAAGCGGTAGAAGAAGTGCCCGTAGGCATCCCGATAGGCCTTCTGCAGTCTCACGTCCTCGCGGTCCTGCCAGTTCCCCCAGTCCTGCTCGCGCAACCGCGGTTCCTCGCGCACCCGCACGCGCTCCAGGTCGAGCCCGAGCGACCTGAACGTCTCGTGCGTGCGGCGGTACGGCGAGACGTACACGCTGACACGTTCCTCACCGAAGAGGTCGCGCAGCCGTACCCCCGTCTCCCTGGCCTGCCGCAACCCCGCCGAGGTGAGTCTCAATGCATGGTCGGGCTCGCGTTCGTACACCGTGTCATCGGCATTGCCCTCGGACTCGCCGTGCCGGACGAGGACAATGCGCTGCGGTCGTGCCATGTACAGACCCTAGATCGATTCCGGCCCATTCGAGCAGTTGTCCGGACCTCCGGCCGCCGTATGTCGCCGGTGAAGCGGTGCTGCAGGCCGCATTCGCGCCGGGGCTCCGGCGGATCACACCGTCCAGGACGGCTCGAGCTGCACGACGTCCCCCTCCAGTGCCGCGACATCCTCGTCGGTCTGCGCCCGCTGCGACAACCTCTCGATGCTTCCCGGCCGGTACTTGCCGCGCTCGGCGCTGGACTGCCACATCGACAGCACCAGGAACTCGTGCCCCGGCGCTTCGCCGAACACGCCTCGCAGCATGCCGGGAGATCCGGCCATCGCCGGATTCCACACCCTCTCCTGCATCAGGGCGAAATGATCGACGCGGTCCCCGTACACCCTGCTGTGCGCGACCCTGACCACATCCGCATCGGTGAAGCGCGGCTCGAAGCCCGTCTTCACATCGAATCGGTGGTCGAAGAGCTTGACCTGGATATCGCCGTACGTTCCGGACTGCGCGGCAGCCAACCCGTCGTGCGCACGCGCCATGAAGGAGTCGTAGAAGACCCGGTTCTCCCAGAACGCGAACACGTGGGCAACCTCCGGCCGCCCCCGGCTCCAGCCACCCCCCTGTCCCCTGAACCCCGGCTCACCGAGAAGCCCCGACCACTTTCGCTGCCCCCGCTCGAAACCGCGGCGGTCCACCACGGTGCAGCGAATCCACTTGACCAGCACCGCGCCATCGTACGGCGCAGAACGTGGCGTGGGTCACGCTCCGGCGGAGTACGTCCGAACGCGGGCACATCGACGTAACGGAGCACATGGTTGTCTCCATCGGCTTCGGAATCGACGCCTGCCACGAAGCACGTCACGTACGCGTCCTGGAGAACATCGCTGCCCCGGAACGCGACGGCGCCTGCCCTGGCGCCTTCTCCGTCTGCATCTCGACCGTATCGCGCACGCCTACGTCCTGCGCCGGGTCAGCAACGCGATCGAGCCGTCCCTCGAAGGGACCGGACCGCGTCCGCCGCGCCGCATCCCGCACTGAACTGCGCCGGAACCGACAGTGGCCCGATTCCGCCCCCCGTGACCAAGCCGGTTGGATCCAGGGGGCGTTGCGGACATGATCGGGTGGTACGACCGGTCCGACGGCCCAGTGGCACGGAGGGAAACCCGATGAGCACGCCCAACAAGGACATCGAGAAGGTCGAAGTCAGGCTCAAATGGGACCCGAGTCCCCCGGGTGCCCCCGCCCATGACCTGGACATCATCGCGGCCACCTACCCGGCGGACGAGCCGTACGGCGGCCCTGCGTATCTCGTGCACTTCGACAGCCGATCGCCGGACGGCACCATCATGCTGAACCGCGACAGCAGGACCGGTCAGGGCCTCGGTTTCGACGAGGTGATGACTCTGGAGCTGAACCGGCTGTCGGCCGTCTACGCCCGGGTCGTCATCGGGGTCGTCATTCAGCAGCGGAACGGCCGGAGGACCTTCGAGGACATAGCCAACGCCGGCGTGCAGATTCGTGAGGGCTACACGAATCTGGCGGAGGACGACTTCTCCGCAGTCGGTGGCGCCACGGCGGCGACGGTCGCCGAATTCGTCCGGGACGGCTCGGGCGGCTGGGAGTTCCACGAAACGGTCCGGGGCTTCGACGGTGATCCCGTTTCCTTCGCCGCAGCCATGGGAAGCCGCGCCCCCGGAGCGTGATGCTTCGGCGCGCAGCAGGGCGGAGAGCCGATCAGCCGGACGGGCGCCCGGCAAGCCGTTGCACCAGGCACGACACCGGGCACCGAAAACCGCCAGGGCGGCGGAGCCGACAATCGGCTCCGCCGCCCTGACCGGGTGACTCACTCCTGGACGGCGTCCAGGATCAGCTGCAGCCGCTGGTCGAGCCGCAGCCCTCGCAGATGTAGCAGGACCCGGCGCGCTGCATCTTCGTACCGCAGGAGAAGCACAGCGGCGCGTCCGCACTGATGCCCAGCTGCATCTCGACGAGCTCCGCCGAGGTGTGCGCCGTCCTCGGTGCGGGCTTCTCGGCCTCCACCGGGGAAGCCACGGCCTTCAGCGGCTCCGTGCGCAGCGGGACGGACTGGACCAGGCTCTCGACGTCGAGCTCCTCGTCCTCGAGGGACGGCTCGTACGAACCGGTGTCGAGGTGACGCTGACGCTCCTCGGCGGAGTGGATGCCGAGCGCCGAGCGGGTCTCGAACGGCAGGAAGTCCAGCGCCAGGCGGCGGAAGATGTAGTCGACGATCGACTGCGCCATCCGCACGTCCGGGTCGTCCGTCATGCCGGCGGGCTCGAAGCGCATGTTGGTGAACTTCGAGACGTACGTCTCCAGCGGGACGCCGTACTGCAGACCGACCGAGACGGCGATGGAGAAGGCGTCCATCATGCCCGCGAGGGTGGAGCCCTGCTTGGACATCTTCAGGAAGACCTCACCGAGACCGTCGTCCGGGTAGGAGTTGGCGGTCATGTAGCCCTCGGCGCCGCCCACCGTGAAGGAGGTGGTGATGCCGGGACGGCCCTTGGGGAGACGCTTGCGGACCGGGCGGTACTCGACGACCTTCTCGACCGCCGTACGGATGGTCTCCTCGGCCTTGGCGGTGACCTCGGCCTTCTCCTTCTCCTTGGTCTTGGCGGAGAGGGGCTGACCGACCTTGCAGTTGTCGCGGTAGATCGCGAGCGCCTTGACGCCCATCTTCCACGCCTCGAAGTAGACCTCTTCGACGTCCTCGACGGTGGCCGTCTCCGGCAGGTTCACCGTCTTGGAGAGCGCGCCGGAGATCCACGGCTGGATGGCGGCCATCATGCGCACGTGGCCCATCGCGGAGATGGAACGCTCGCCCATCGCGCAGTCGAAGACCTCGTAGTGCTCGTCCTTCAGGCCGGGGGCGTCGATCACATTGCCGTGCTCGGCGATGTGGGCGACGATCGCCTCGATCTGCTCCTCCTGGTAGCCCAGGCGGCGCAGGGCCTGCGGGACGGTGCCGTTGACGATCTGCATCGAGCCGCCGCCGACCAGCTTCTTGAACTTGACCAGGGCGAGGTCGGGCTCGAGGCCGGTGGTGTCGCAGGACATCGCGAGACCGATGGTGCCGGTGGGCGCGATGACCGAGGCCTGCGCGTTGCGGAAACCGTTCTTCGCGCCGAGGCGGATGACGTCCTGCCAGGCCTCCGTGGCGGCGGCCCAGATCGAGTTGTCCAGGTCGTCCACGTGGACGGCCGTGGCGTTGGCGTCGGCGTGCTGCTTCATGACGCGCTGGTGCGGCTCGGCGTTGCGCGCGTAGCCGTCGTACGGGCCGACGACCGCGGCGAGCTCGGCGGAGCGCTTGTACGAGGTGCCGGTCATCAGCGACGTGATCGCGCCGGCGAGGGCGCGGCCGCCGTCGCTGTCGTAGGCGTGACCGGTCGCCATCAGCAGGGCGCCGAGGTTGGCGTAACCGATGCCCAGCTGACGGAAGGCGCGGGTGTTCTCGCCGATCTTCTGGGTCGGGAAGTCCGCGAAGCAGATGGAGATGTCCATCGCGGTGATGACGAGCTCGACGACCTTGGCGAAGCGCTCGGACTCGAAGGACTGGTTGCCCTTGCCGTCGTCCTTGAGGAACTTCATCAGGTTCAGCGAGGCGAGGTTGCACGAGGTGTTGTCCAGGTGCATGTACTCGCTGCACGGGTTCGAGCCGTTGATCCGGCCGGACTCCGGGCAGGTGTGCCAGTGGTTGATCGTGTCGTCGTACTGGATGCCGGGGTCGGCGCAGGCCCAGGCGGCCTCGGCCATCTTGCGGAAGAGGGACTTGGCCTCGACCTCTTCGATGACTTCACCGGTCATCCGGGCACGCAGCCCGAACGTGCCGCCGGACTCGACGGCCTTCATGAACTCGTCGTTCACACGGACCGAGTTGTTGGCGTTCTGGTACTGGACGGACGTGATGTCGTCGCCGCCCAGGTCCATGTCGAAGCCCGCGTCGCGCAGGGCGCGGATCTTCTCCTCCTCCTTGACCTTGGTCTCGATGAAGTTCTCGATGTCGGGGTGGTCGACGTCGAGAATGACCATCTTGGCCGCGCGACGGGTGGCGCCACCGGACTTGATCGTTCCGGCGGACGCGTCGGCGCCACGCATGAAGGAGACGGGACCGGAGGCGTTGCCACCGGAGGACAGCAACTCCTTGGAGGAGCGGATGCGGGAGAGGTTCAGGCCGGCGCCGGAACCGCCCTTGAAGATCATGCCCTCTTCCTTGTACCAGTCGAGGATCGACTCCATGGAGTCGTCGACGGACAGGATGAAGCAGGCGGAGACCTGCTGCGGCTGGGGCGTACCGACGTTGAACCAGACCGGCGAGTTGAAGCTGAAGATCTGGTGCAGGAGGGCATACGCCAGCTCGTGCTCGAAGATCTCGGCGTCGGCCGGGGACGCGAAGTAGTGGTAGTCCTCGCCCGCCTTGCGGTACGTCTTCACGATCCGGTCGATCAGCTGACGCAGCCCGGTCTCGCGCTGCGGCGTGCCGACGGCCCCCCGGAAGTACTTGCTGGTGACGATGTTGACCGCGTTCACCGACCAGAAGTCGGGGAACTCGACGCCACGCTGCTCGAAGTTGATCGAGCCGTCGCGCCAGTTGGTCATGACGACGTCACGGCGCTCCCATGCCACCTCGTCGTACGGATGCACGCCAGGGGTGGTGTGGATGCGCTCGATACGCAGGCCCTGCTTGGTCGCAGTCGACTTGGATCCCTTGGCTCGGGAACCTCGTGCCGGGCCGCTCGCCGTCTCTGTCATGCCGCCTCCCATATGTGGGCAAAAACGCCCTGAAGTGCCCAGAACTTCCCGGGGCACAGTCTGTCTCTGATGCTTCGGACGCCGCGCACAGCACCCGGAGCAAGTCTCTGTAGCCGCCCTGCCGCTGATCCACTGAACCGTGTCGATCAGCCGGTGTCGCTCAGTCGGCGGCGACGGCGGGAACGGGGACCTCAAGGGTCTCGCCGGTCCCGCATCCCTCCACGGGAGGCCGCCGCTCGCGGAGTTCCGCGATGGCGGCCTCGAAGTCTTCGAGTGTGTCGAACGCCCGGTACACGGACGCGAAGCGCAGGTATGCGACGAGGTCGAGTTCCTGCAGAGGGCCGAGTATGGCCAGGCCCACGTCGTGGGTGGTCAGCTCGGCACTTCCGGTGGCGCGCACCGCTTCCTCGACCCGCTGGCCGAGCATGGCGAGGGCGTCCTCGGTGACGGGCCGCCCCTGGCACGCCTTGCGCACACCGGAGATGACCTTGGTACGACTGAAGGGTTCGGTGACTCCGCTGCGCTTCACCACCATCAGCGAGCAGGTCTCCACCGTCGTGAAACGGCGGGAGCAGTCGGGGCACTGACGGCGACGGCGGATCGACGTGCCGTCATCGGTGGTGCGACTGTCGACGACCCGGCTGTCGGGGTGCCTGCAGAAGGGGCAGTGCATGGCTCCCAACCCTCCTTCACAGCACGACTGAATAGCCTCTCCAGGTCCCGCCAGGGACCCGCGAAGCAGCCACAAGCATAAGCGATGGTCGCGGCCTCGATCGACTCAGACCACAACTTCTGGGCAGCTGGAACAATCCAACCACTAGATCTTGGGTTTCGTCGCACATTCGGCCCTGGTGCGTGTCGCGCGTCCGGGGCGGCTCACAGGCAGCGTACGACCGACAACGAGGCTACGGGACACGCGCGCCCGTCCGGATCGCGGGGCGCTGCCGTGCGGACCGGGACGGCAGCCGGAAGACCACCCCGCGCGGCGGCGGCGCGGCCGCGAACGCTACCGTAAAGGTCCGAATTGCGGGTCGCCACGGACTCACCCCGAACCCTTCCCGCGCACGGCAGAAGCCTGGCCGAGCCTTGCCCATACACCCCATGGCAAACAGGGCACAGACTTTTATTCGTTTTTCACTCGAACGTGTGTTTGGCGCAACCTTTCGAAAGCTACTACCGTTGTCCAGCTAGGGAGAACATTCGAGAGGGGCCGACGTGACCACCACCGCAGACAGTGCCACCATCACTGCCCAGGACCGCTCCCAGAGCCGACTCGAGCCGGTGCATGCCATGAATGACTCAGTCACGAACACGGAGGGACCAGAGCCGGTGCGCCCAGCGCGCTCGCTCCCTGGTCGACCTCCAGGAATCCGTGCGGACAGCTCGGGGCTCACAGACCGGCAGCGGCGAGTGATCGAGGTCATCCGGGACTCCGTGCAGCGTCGGGGATACCCGCCCTCGATGCGGGAGATCGGTCAGGCGGTGGGCCTGTCCAGTACGTCATCCGTAGCCCATCAGCTGATGGCCCTGGAGCGCAAGGGCTTCCTGCGCCGCGACCCCCACCGCCCCCGGGCGTACGAGGTCCGCGGTTCGGACCAGCCCAGCTCGCAGCCCACCGACACGACGGGCAAGCCCGCCGCTTCGTACGTGCCACTGGTCGGCCGGATCGCAGCCGGCGGCCCGATCCTCGCCGAGGAATCCGTCGAGGACGTCTTCCCTCTCCCCCGCCAGCTGGTCGGGGACGGTGAGCTGTTCGTCCTGAAGGTCGTCGGTGACTCGATGATCGAGGCGGCCATCTGTGACGGGGACTGGGTCACCGTGCGCCGTCAGCCCGTCGCGGAGAACGGTGACATCGTGGCCGCGATGCTGGACGGCGAGGCCACGGTCAAGCGCTTCAAGCGGGAGGACGGTCATGTATGGCTGCTCCCGCACAACTCCGCGTACCAGCCGATCCCCGGCGACGAGGCGACCATCCTCGGCAAGGTCGTGGCGGTGCTGCGGCGGGTGTGAAGATCGCAGGTTCGAATCGGGCCCCGGGATCCACTGCGCCGATCCCGGGGCCCCGCCTGTGCGTCCGAGCGGCCGCATCCTCCGGGGGCTTGATCGCCCTCACCCAAGAAGGGCATCGCTCCCGGGCGGAGGCGGCATCACTGCCCGTCGGCCTTGGCAGCAGCGTCGATGGCCGCAAGTGAGCGCCGCGCCTGGTTGCGGTCCGTCGTGTACCAGAAGTCCGGCAGCGAGGCCCGCAGGTAGCTCCCGTAGCGGGCATTGGCCAGCCTCGGGTCGAGCACGGCGACCACGCCTTTGTCGCCCGTGGCCCGTACGAGACGGCCGGCGCCCTGGGCCATCAGCAGCGCAGCGTGAGTCGCTGCGACAGCCATGAACCCATTGCCGCCCGCCTCCTCCACCGCCTTCTGGCGTGCACTCATCAGCGGGTCGTCGGGGCGGGGGAACGGGATCCGGTCCATGATCACCAGCTGGCAGCTCGCCCCGGGGACATCGACTCCCTGCCAGAGCGAGAGCGTGCCGAAGAGGCAGGTCTCCGGGTCGGCCGCGAAGTTCTTGATCAGCTCGCCCAACGTCTCCTCGCCCTGGAGCAGGATCGGCTTGTCGAGCCGGCCGCGCAGTTCCTCTGCGGCGGCCTGGGCGGCCCGCATCGAGGAGAACAGCCCGAGAGTGCGCCCGCCGGCGGCCTCCACCAGTTCGGCGAGCTCGTCCAGCATGTCGGTGCGGGAACCTTCCCGGCCGGGCGTGGCCAGGTGCCTGGCGACGTACAGGATGCCCTGTCTGGGGTAGTCGAAGGGCGATCCGACATCGAGGCCCTTCCACTGCGGGATGTCCTCACCCGCGGTGCCTTCGGGGGCCAGGCCCAAGGACGCCCCCACCCCGTTGAAGTCACCGCCCAGCCTGAGCGTGGCCGAAGTGAGGACGACCGAGCGCTCGGAGAACAGCTTCTCGCGCAGCAGGCCCGATACGGAGAGGGGTGCGACGCGGACGGAGGCGCCGAATCGGTCGTGGCGCTCGTACCAGACGACGTCGTACTCGGACCCCTGGGTGATCCGCTCGGCAACACCGTGGATCGTCTCCACCGAGGCGAGCGCCTGCTTGCGGACGGCGTCCTCGTCCTGGACGGATTTGTCCCGGGTGGAGCCCAGTGCCGAGATCACCGTACGCGCGGCGTCGCGGAGCGCCATCAGTGCGTAGCCGAGGTCCTCGGGGACCTCTTCCAGGCGACCGGGGAGCGCCAGCTCCATCACCCGCTCGAACCCCTCCGACGCGGTCTGCAGAGCGTCGGCGGCCTTCTCGTTGACCAGCTTCGCCGCACGGCGCACCGCCCGGTTCACCTGACCGGGGGTGAGCTCTCCGGTGGCCACTCCGGTGACCCTGGAGACCAGCTCATGGGCCTCGTCGACGATCAGCACCTCGTGCTGCGGGAGCACCGGAGCGCCCTCGATCGCATCAATGGCGAGCAGTGCGTGATTGGTGACGACGACATCGGCGAGCTTGGCGCGCTCGCGGGCCATCTCCGCGAAGCACTCCGCGCCGTACGCGCACTTGCTGGCGCCCAGGCACTCCCGGGAGGAGACGGAGACCTGCCCCCAGGCCCGGTCGGAGACGCCCGGAGTGAGGTCGTCACGGTCGCCGGTCTCGGTCTCGTCGGACCAGTCGCGCAGCCGCAGCAGGTCCTGTCCGAGCTTGCTCGACGGCGCCGCCGCTTCGAACTGGTCGAAGAGCCCTTCCTCCTCTTCCTGCGGCACCCCCTCGTGAAGCCGGTGCAGACAGAGATAGTTCGAACGCCCCTTGAGCATCGCGAACTGGGGTCTGCGGCGCAGCAGCGGGTGCAGCGCGTCGACCGTACGCGGAAGGTCGCGCTCCACGAGCTGGCGCTGCAGCGCCAGGGTCGCCGTGGCGACCACGACTCGCTCCCCGTGTGCCAGCGCGGGCACCAGGTAGCCGAGGGACTTGCCCGTGCCGGTACCTGCCTGGACGAGCAGATGGGAATGGTCGTCGACAGCCTCGGCGACGGCCTCGGCCATGGCGGCCTGGCCGGGCCGTTCCGTACCGCCGACGGCGGTCACGGCGGCGTGCAGGAGCTCGGGAAGGGATGGCTTTGTCATAGCCCGACCAGCCTACGGGGCACCACTGACAACGGAGATCACTCCAGGATTCGGGCGGCGGGGTGGAGGGGGTTGGGAACAGTACCGTGGACGGCTGCGTGCGGGCGCTCCGACCGATCGCGGTAACCATCCCGATACAGCCGGTTGCGGTTCAGGCAGAGGCGCTCGATGCGCGGCGTCAGCATGTCGAACATCTCGAACCTCTCCTTGAGCTCGGGAAAGCGGGCGTGGTACCGCAGAATTTCGGCCCGGACAAGTGACCAGAATTCGGCCTCCGGGACCCCCAGCTGTTCCTCGCAGAGGCGTGACAGGAAGCGGAAGACGCCGACGAAGAGTCCCGAGTGGATGAACTGGGTGAGGAAGCCGGGCTCCTCGGTGAGGAGGACGTCGCGTACGTCCTCCGGCATGGTCGCGTGCTCGGGCAGCGGCTGGGCGCTGATGTTCACATCGTCGACGAAGTCCTTGATCGCCAGCCGTACGGGCACGTCCTGGCCGTCGAAGACGACGATGGCGTTCTCGCCGTGCGGGGAGAAGACCGTTCCGTACTGGTAGAGGAAGTGCAGCAGGGGCGGGAGCAGCGCCGCGAAGAGCCGGGTCAGCCAGGCAGTGGGGGTCAGACCCGAACGGGTCACGAGTTCGGCGGTGAAGCCGCGGCCCTGCGGATCCGTGTGGAGCAGCGAGGCGAGGGTACGGGCACGCTCGCCGGGCGCGAGCCGGGGTTCGAGCGGCTCGCGCCAGATCGCGCCGAGGATCTCCTTGAACTGGTAGGGCGTCTCGGGGAGATGGTTGTACAGGGGGTGCTCGACCGTTACGGAGGCCACCTCGCCGAGCAGAATGACGCCGCACGTGTCGCGCAGAAACGGGTCGCGATCGCGCAGGCCCTGGACCCAGGTGGTGACCGCCGGAGCCGCGAAGGTGCGCTCGGTCGGGAGCCCCCGCCAGACCAGGGTGTTGAGGATCGACAGCGGCAGCTTGACGGTGCGCCGCTCGGGCCGTCCCAGGTTGGTGAACGTACGGATGGACTGCTGCGGCAACCGGAGATCACCGTCGGTGTGCAGCGCAACGATGTCGCTGGAGGCGATGGCCGGCGCGAACAGCGGAACGATCCATTCGTCCCACTGCCAGGGGTGCACGGGAAGAAAGAGGTAGGCACCGGGATCGAGACCTCGGGCGCGGAGCTCGGCGGCGAAGGACGCGAGGACCGGGGCGTCGAGTTCCTGTGCATAGAGCTGCTCGGGGCTGGCAAGGCCGGTCACACCGCGGTATCCACCGATCCGGGTGCTGACGGCGATCCACGGCAGCCTGACCGGTCGGCGGGCTTCGGGCGTGAAGCGGGAGGCGTCGGTGGCGGAGAAGCCCAGGCGTCCCTTGTTCGCGACGAGCCAGGGGTGGCCGGTCTGGTGTCCTTCGAGTTCCGCGTAATCGAGCTCGGCGAGTTGCGCGGCAGTCAGCGCGGTGTGATCCAGCCGGGCATCCGCGGCAAGCGTCGTGGTGATCTCGCGGATGAGGTGGCCGAGGGTGGCACCGTCGAGACGGAGCAGGTGCCGGGCCCGGGCGAGGAACTGCAGCGGATCGCGGAAGGGAGCGGTCCGGGCGCTGCCTTCCTGGGGGGCCTGCTCAGGGGGGTTACGGTCCTGGGCGGTCCGTGCAGAGGTGTGCCGGTCATGGGCGGTCCGCGCAGGGACGTTCCCCTCGGTGACGCGAATCGAGCCGGGGGCGACGTGCCAGCTGCCGTAGACACCGCGTCCGGCGCGGAAGCTCAGGGTTCCGCCGTTGTCGAGCGCCAGGGTGTAGGTGTCGTTCCCGCCGGGCTGAACGGCCGGCTCGATGACTTCCTCGTACGCAAACTCTCCGAGCATTTTCGCGAGCAGCCGGGTGGCCGCCCGGTCCCACACCGTCCGGTCCAGCTCCGGGGTGCTGAGCAGCTCGGGCGACTCCACTGATTCATGGTTCGCGGGATATTGCGGCACGGGGACTCCTCGGGACGGAACCGATGGGATGCGAGCGGTGTATGTAATGCAGCAGGTCGTTCACAGCTGGGCTCGGTGGGCTCGGTCGCGGATCATCAGCGCGGCTTGCTTGTCGGGGAGTTCGACTTCCGCGGAAAGCCGGAAGCCGGCGCTCAGGAAGGCGGAGACGGAGGGGGTGTTGCGCAGGTCGGGTTCCGCAATGACGCGGGCGCATTGCCGACGGTTGTCGAGTACGAGGTCGGAGACGGCCCGGAGCAGAGTGGTGCCGACGCCGCGCCCGCGGTCGGTCACGCCGCCGATGAGGAGGTGGATTCCGGTGTCATGCGGTCGGGCGGGGTAGTGACGCGCCACCGGGTCGAGGTCCGCGCGGTAGATCTCCCAATAGCTCATGGGAACGCCGGACAGGACGCCCAGGCAGGGAACGCTGCGTCCGTCGCCTTCGAGTTGGGGGCGCAGGTGCGCGGCGGTGACGGCTTCCGCACCGGCGAGTGCCCAGAACGCGGCGACTGCAGGGTCGTTCATCCAGCGGCTGATCACCGCCAGATCGCGTTCCAGGCGTACAGGGACCAGCTGGAAGACTCCAGCCGGTGTGGTGACCGGTCCCCACTCGGCCGGACTGTCGAGCAGGTCGGGATTCTCCAGCATGCCCATGGCACCACGCGTGCCTGCGCTCGGGCGCGCGCCGGTGGGCGTGCCTGCGCTCACATCCTCCCCCTCGGTCGGCCCGGATCCGCCCTGGGCGAGGTCCCCCTCCAGATGCAGGGGTCCGTTGAGCTGCGGGGCGGATGACGGCGTTGCCGTTGCCGGTGTGTCTTCCCCGAACAGGGCGAGGAATTCGTCGGGGAGTTGCAGGTCCAGGGTGTCCTCGGCACCCGTACCGGATGGGGAGGCAGGTCCGGTTCCGGCGCCGGGGTACGCATCGGCGGGAGGCACGGTGTCGCCTCTCCTCTCGGCAGTTCAGACGGTGGTCGTGTTCCTTCAGGCGAAAAGGGGGTTGGCGATGGTGACATAGACGGACTGGGTGTCGACCGGCCCGACGAGTTCGTCGAGGCCGTGCAGCCGGGTCAGCAGGTTGGCCTTGCACCGCAGTTGTGGGCTCTCCAGCAGATGCGCGGGGAGCGGGGAGCCGAGGCCGGAGGCTGCGCCGAGGAAGCGGCGGAGCGCGGCGATCAGCACCTGCTCATCGGCGAGCTGTTGGGCGCCGAAGGCTCCGATCAGACCGAAGAGGTTGTTGATGCCCAGGTAGTAGGCGAAGCGTTCGTCGGTGACCGAGTCGGAGACGAAGGTGTCACTGAGCATTCCGATGCCAGGGAGCCTGCGCTCCAGGGCTGCCCGGTGGGACTCGCGGAAGTAGTAGCCCTGATTGTCCCGGTAGCGGCCGCCGACGGGCCAGCCGTCGGCGTCGAGTAGCACCAGCGTGTTCTGCTGGTGGGCTTCGAGGGCGACGCCCGCTGTGGCATCGAGCCAGAGCACGGGGCGTACGACACGGTCTAGGTAGCGCAGGAACCACTCGGCGGCAACGGCTCCCTTGGTCCTGCCCGTGGCGGCGGCGAGACGCAGGATGACATCTGCGAGGCGCGAGTGCATGCCCAGCCGGCCGGGCCAGGGGCGCGGGGCCGTGAGGCCGGCGATGCACACCGCGTCGTCGAGCGGGTGGAACGGATTGTGGCGGAGCATGACATCGAGTCCGGGGACGGGCCCGCCCTCCGGAGCGTCGACGGCGAGCCAGGCAGGGTCGCGGACGATGTCGAAGCCGGGATGGGCGGCGTGCCACTGCGTGGCGAGTCCGCTGCGGAGCAGCCGGTGCACCTCCACTCCACGGTGGAGTTCCTTGCGGAGGTTCTCACGACGGGAGTTGGTGATGCGTACGCCGAGGGAGAGCTTGAGCATGACGTCGGCGCCGGGCTGATGAACGGTCCGGACGGAGGACGTGGGGTGCCAGTGCTTGCCGTGTGGACCGAGGTCGTGGAGGAGGTTCTGATCGAGCAGGGTGGCGACTTCGGGCCGGTGGCTCAGTTCGCGTGCCTGCCAGGGGTGGAGCGGAATCGGTGCGGTGTTCCGGGGCAGGTGCAGTCCCTCCGCGTGCCGCGCGACCAGATCCTCGGCCGGTACGGGCCGGCCGCCTTCCGTCCAGGAGGACTCCGTGGCCAGCACGGACCGGTCGACGGCCATCCAGTGCAACGGGAAGGAGCCGTGCAACTCGGGTGAGTAGAGGAGGGATTCGGATTCGGAGAGGCCCTCGCGGCTCTTGGGCGTCGGGTGCAGGGGGTGTCCGAGCAGGAGTGACTGCTCGGCGGTGAGGAAGAGGTCTGCCTCGGCGGCAGCGATGGGTGTACGGCGCCGCTCGGCGATGAACCCGGCGGTGCGGCGTACCGAGTCGGCGACCCTGGCCACCATGTCGGCGCCTTCGTTGCGGCCTGCCTCCCGGCCCAGCAGGGCCGCAACGGTGACGGCATCGGTGGCGGGCGCGCCGTCGGGTGCGTCCTCCAGAGTGGGCAGGCCGAAGCGGTGCCATCCCGTGGCGGACCAGTAGACGACGGGGGCGAGCAGGGCGGTGCCGCTGGCGGGCAGCGGGATCCGGAGGGTGTCCCGGTCCGGTCGGGGCAGGTCGTTCTCCCGGACCCAGCAGCGCAGCAGGTTCTCGACACCTGCGGTGTCTGCTGCCACGAGTGGGTCCGGGTGGTCTAGCAGATCGGCTGTTCCTGTGCCGGCCGATGGTGCCTGGGGGGTGCGCCAGGTGCCTCGAAGCGCGGCCTTCTGTCGGGGCACGATCGTCTGCTCGACTGCGAGTCGGCCGACGAGCCCGGCCTGTCCTCGCTGCTGGCCGGCGGGAGGCCCGTCGGCCTCGGGCGCGGGGGTGGGGTTCACGGCGGTCTTCCTTGTGAGGTGTCCGGGGTCAGCGGGCCGACCCGGTCGTGGTTCGGCGGTCCGGCGAGCGCTCGGCAGCTGCCAGGGCGTCGGCGAGGCGGTCGATGACCGCTGTTGCCTGTTCGTCGGTGAGCGTGAGGGGTGGGAGCAGGCGTACGACGGTGGAGTGGCGTCCGCCGAGTTCGACGATGAGGCCGCGGCGCAGGCATTCCTGCTGCACTGCGGAGGCGAGGACCGGATCGGGCGGTGCCTCGGAGCCGGCTCCGGTGGCGCCGGCATCTGCACGGGCCTCGGGGTCGACGAGTTCCACTCCGATCATCAGTCCCCGCCCGCGGACGTCACCGATGCACGGATGGTCGATGGCCAGGGCCTGGAGGCGGGCGAGCATACGGGCGCCGAGCGTCGCGGCTCGCTCGGCGAGCCGGTTCTCACGTACGTAGGCGAGCGTGGCCGTGCCGGCCGCCATCGCGAGTTGGTTGCCGCGGAATGTGCCGGCGTGCGCCCCCGGCTGCCAGGTGTCGAGTTCGGCGCGGTAGACGATCACAGCGAGCGGAAGGGAGCCGCCGATGGCCTTGGAGAGCACCATCACGTCGGGGACGATCCCGCTGTGCTCGACCGCCCAGAAGGCGCCGGTGCGCCCGACGCCGGTCTGGACCTCGTCGGCGATCAGGGGGATGGAGCGGGCCCTGGTGATCTCGCGCATCCGGCGCATCCAGCTGTCGGGAGCGGGGTTCACGCCGCCTTCGCCCTGCACCGGTTCCAGGATCATTCCGGCCGGCGCGGGTGCTCCGCCCTTGGGGTCGTCGAGGAGGTTCTCGGTCCACCGCGCGGCGATGTCCGCCCCGCGCTCGCCTCCGATACCGAAGGGGCAGCGGTAGTTCTGCGGGAAGGGCAGCCGGGTCACTCGGACGTCATCGGCGCCGCCGGAGGCCGCGAGGGCTCCTGCCGTCATACCGTGGTACGCCCCGGTGAAGGCCAGGAGTCCGCTGCGCCCCGTGGCGGCGCGGACCAGTTTGAAGGCCGCTTCGACTGCGTCCGTGCCGGCCGGTCCGCAGAACTGGATCCGGGCGTTGTCGGCGAACTGCCGCGGGAGTGTGGCAAACAGCTCCGTGGTGAAGGCGTCCTTGACCGGGGTTGCCAGGTCGAGCACGTGGAGGGGCGCACCGGAGTCGATGACCTTCTTGATCGCTTCCAGAACCACGGGATGGTTGTGACCGAGGGCCAGCGTGCCCGCTCCGGAGAGACAGTCGAGATAGCGTCGTCCGTCCGCGCCTTCGATGGTCAGCCCTCGGGCCCGAACCGGCACGATCGGCAGTGACCGCGCGTAGGTACGGGCCGCCGATTCGCGCAGCGCCTGCCGGCGGAGGATTCCCTCATGCGCCGCGGGTGGGGCCAATGGTGCTGGTTCGGTCACGGCCACGGCTGTTGGTCCTCCTGCTGTAACAGTTGCGTTGCGCGTCAGTACGTTTCCGCAAGGACGGACTGCTGGGCTGAACGCTGTCCGCATGTCCCTCGTACGTACCAACGACGCCGGGCGCAGAGGATCACGGGTAAATCTGAAGATCCCTGCGGGGGCGGAACCGTGGCCCTGCCGCGCACCGTCCCCACCGGCACCGGCATAGTGGGGGACCGTGCCGGAGCTTCGGCCAACACCGCCGGAGTTCCCGGTGCGTTGGCGTCGAAGTGTTCAGAGCCGCGTCCGACTGCATTACAGAAGTGTTGAGTTACGAAGTCCCAGGGGGATCACCACATGCGAGCCATTCGACCAGTTCTCACGGCGCGCCGGAGCAGGAGGGCGCGCCGCGCGCCCTCCGCCGTACTCGCCGTGGCCGCGGTCACGGCCGTTCTCGCGCTCACCGCAACCGCCTGCGGGCCGAGCGAGGACAAGGCCGATGCCGAGCCGAGCAGCTCTTCCGCCCAGTCTTCCGACGGAAAGATCACCATTCCGGACGATCTGAAGGACCGGCTCAAGGAGCACGGGATCGACCTCGACCAGTGGAAGAACGGCGAGTGGAAGAACTGGGACAAGGACAAGTGGCTGCGTGAGGCCCAGGACTTCGTCAACCCGATCATCGAGGGCCTCTGGGACCCGGACCGCATGCGCGATGCGGACAAGGCACCCGAGCAGCCGGTCGACAACGACATCTCGGGCGATGCGGGTGTGACGGACCCGACGCCCGCGCCGGTGCGGGCGGCGCATGTGCGGACTCCCTTCCACGACAGCGCGGCGGAGTCCGGAAAGCTCTTCTTCGACGGCCCCGAGGGCTCCATGGTCTGCTCCGCAACCGTGGTGAAGGACCCGGCGAACCCCGGCAGGTCCAACATGGTGTGGACTGCGGGGCACTGTGTGCACGCGGGCAGGAACGGCGGCTGGTACCGCAACATCGCCTTCGTGCCGTCCTACAACAACAGTGGCCTTTCGCTCGCCGAGCTGCGGAACGCGCCCAAGGAGAAGGTCGCCCCCTACGGCGTGTGGTGGGGCCAGTGGGCGCAGACGTCCGACCAGTGGATCGCCGAGGGCGGACCCACCGGTGGCCAGGGCGCTCCGTACGACTTCGCGGTGCTGCGTGTCGCCCCTGAGAAGGGGGCGACCGGGAAGTCGCTGGAGGAGACGGTCGGTTCGGCTCTGCCCGTCGACTTCAACGCTCCGGCCGTACCCGAGATCGCCAGCATGACGGCGACCGGATTCCCGGCGGCTCCGCCGTACGACGGCCAGCAGCTGCTGCAGTGCAAGGACAAGCCGGGCCGGCTCTCGCTCGCCAAGGAGGACCCGACGATGTACCGCGTCGGGTGCAGCATGACCGGCGGTTCCTCCGGTGGCGGCTGGGTCGCGACGGGTCAGGACGGCAAGCCCGCCCTCGTGTCGAACACGTCCATCGGCCCGGTGACGGCCGGCTGGCTGGCCGGACCGCGCCTCGGCAAGGAGGCGAAGGGCGTCTACGACGCGGTCAGCAGGAAGTACGCCGGGCAGTAGCGCGTGCGGACGGTCGCCTCGGGACTCCCGGTTGACGGCTGTTCACAGGCCTCCGGTGCGACAGTCGTCCCGGAGGCCGTTGCGGGCCGGTGCGCACTCCGGTCGGCAGGCGCCCCTCAGGCCGCATGACCCAGCGTCGGGGGCCGTGCCAGGGAGCGCAATAGGTGGCCCCGCATCGTCGGTGGCGGCCGCCCCGCCACCCATCACATGACACGCTCATGGCAATCATCGAAGATTCAGGGGGAATCTCTCCATGCGATCCATACGTCCGCTGCTCGCCGCGACCGGCCTCGTCGCCGCGCTCGCGCTGTCGGCCACGGCCTGCGGTCCGGGCGAGGACACCGCGGCCGACAAGCCGGCCGCCACCGAGTCCGCCCAGGGCAACGACGGCAGTGGCTCCATACCCGCTGATCTGGCCGAGACACTCAGGAAGCACGGCGTCGACCCGGAGAAGTGGAAGAACGGCGAGTGGAAGAACTGGGACAAGGACAAGTGGCTGCGTGAAGCCAAGGACTTCGTCAATCCCGTGATCGACGGGCTGTGGAAGCCCGAGCGGATGAAATCCGCCAAGGACCCGGCGAAGACGATGGCGGCCAGTGACTTCTCCGGTGACCGGGGCGTCTCGGACCCGGAGCCCGCGCCGGTCGAGGCGCAGCCCGAGGACCTGCCGTACCACGAGCATGCGGCCCCGGTCGGCAAGGTGTTCTTCGACTCCCCGGAGGGCTCCATGGTCTGCTCGGGAACGGTCGTCAAGGACCCGAAGAATCCGGGCAGGTCCAACCTGGTGTGGACTGCGGGGCACTGTGTGCACGCCGGCGCGAAGGGCGGCTGGTACCGCAACATCGTCTTCGTCCCCGCGTACAACGACAAGGGCAAGTCCGCTGCCGCGCTGGAGAACGCCCAGCCGCAGGAGATCGCCCCGTACGGCGCGTTCTGGGCCGACTGGGCCGCATCCTCCGGCGAGTGGATCTCCGCGGGCGGCCCCACCGGCGGCGGGGGTGCGCCGTACGACTACGCGGTGCTGCACGTGAAGCCGCAGAACGGCACGAAGTCCCTCGAGGAGACCGTGGGCAACGCCCTGCCGGTCAACTTCGACGCCCCCGAGATCTCGCAGATCGGCGCGATGGGCGCCTGGGGCTACCCGGCGGCTCCCCCGTACAACGGTCTGATCATGCACAAGTGTGTCGACCGCCCCGGCCGGCTCTCCGTCAGCCCCAGCACGCCGACGATGTACCGCATCGGCTGCACGATGACCGGCGGTTCCTCCGGTGGCGGCTGGTTCAGCGAGGGCGCCGACGGCAAGCTGGCTCTGGTGTCCAACACGTCCATCGGCCCGGTGACTTCCGGCTGGCTCGCAGGCCCGCACCTGGGCCAGGGCGCGCAGGAGATCTTCACGATGATGAGCGACAGGTTCGGCGGCCGGTAACAGGCCCCGTTCATGCCCGAAGGCCCGAACCCAAGTTGCGAGGGGTCGGGCCTTCGGTCCGTACGGTGCCGCGCGGTCAGTGCGCCGCGAGCGCGAACGCCGCGAGGTCCGCGGCCAGTTCCTCATGCACTCGGGCCTTGAGCAGCGTGCCTTCCGAGGTGTGTTCCTCGGAGATCACTTCGCCGTCGGCGTGCACTCGGGAGACAAGTCCGCCGTGGGTGTACGGAACGAGCGCCTCGATCTCGACCGACGGCCGCGGCAGTTCCCTGTCGATGAGCGCGAGCAGCTCCTCGATACCGGCACCGGTACGCGCCGAGACGGCGATGGCGTGCTTCTCGATCCGCAGCAGCCGCTGCAGGACCACCGGGTCGGCCGCGTCCGCCTTGTTGATCACCACGATCTCGGGCACGTCCAGCGCACCCACGTCGCGGATCACTTCACGCACCGCCGCGAGCTGCTCCTCGGGCACCGGGTGGGCACCGTCCACCACATGGAGGATCAGGTCGGATTCGCCGACCTCCTCCATCGTGGAGCGGAACGCCTCGACGAGATGGTGCGGCAGATGCCGTACGAACCCGACGGTGTCGGCCAGCGTGTAGATCCGGCCGGTCGGCGTCTCCGCCCGGCGGACGGTCGGGTCCAGCGTGGCGAACAGTGCGTTCTCCACGAGGACGCCCGCACCGGTCAGCCGGTTGAGGAGCGAGGACTTGCCTGCGTTGGTGTAGCCGGCGATGGCGACCGAGGGCACCTTGTTGCGCTTGCGCTCCTGCCGCTTGATCTCGCGCCCGGTCTTCATCTCCGCGATCTCCCGGCGCATCTTCGCCATCTTCTCGCGGATCCGACGCCGGTCCGTCTCGATCTTGGTCTCACCAGGGCCACGGGTTGCCATGCCGCCACCGCCGCTGGAACCGCCGCCACCCATCTGACGGGAGAGCGACTGACCCCAACCGCGCAGTCGCGGCAGCATGTACTGCATCTGTGCCAGCGAGACCTGTGCCTTGCCCTCTCGGGACTTGGCGTGCTGGGCGAAGATGTCGAGGATCAGTGCGGTCCGGTCGACCACCTTGACCTTGACGACGTCTTCGAGATGGATGAGCTGGCCGGGGCTGAGCTCACCGTCGCAGACGACGGTGTCGGCCCCTGATTCGAGGACGATGTCGCGCAGCTCCAGCGCCTTGCCCGAGCCGATGTACGTGGCCGGGTCGGGCTTGTCACGGCGCTGGAAGACGGCGTCGAGCACCTGGGCGCCCGCCGTCTCCGCAAGCGCTGCAAGCTCCGCGAGCGAATTCTCGGCGTCCTGCACGGTCCCCGTGGTCCAGACACCGACCAGTACCACACGCTCCAGGCGCAGCTGTCGGTACTCGACCTCGGTGACGTCCTCGAGCTCCGTGGAGAGACCCGCCACACGCCGCAGCGCCGCACGCTCGGAACGGTCGAACTGCTCGCCGTCCCGCTCTCCGTCGATCTCGTGGCTCCAGGCGACGTCCTCTTCCATCAGGGCGTCGGCCCGAAGGCTTTCGGTGAGGCTCTCGGTGACGTTCTCCGTGGCACTCTGCGCATTCCGCGCGTCCTGGGGAAGGGAAGAAGAGGAGGTCATTGGATCCTTACGTCGATAGAAGTCCGTTACGTCAGTCACAACGCGTGACGTGCCCGGAAGATTCCCCTCGGGGAGAATCTCCGGTCCGGCCGCCGTGGCAACCCGTCGATAGTGGCATGCCCCCGTCGGGCCCGTCATCCCGGTTTACCGCTGTCCGGCGGGCTTCGCGGAGTGCCAGTCCGGATGCCCGGGCATCGGCGGCGTCTTCTTCCCGTACAGCCAGCCGTCGAAGAACGCGGTCAGATCGCGCCCCGCAATCCGCGAAGCCAGCCGGACGAAGTCGGACGTGCTCGCGGTGGAGTCCCGGTGGGCCTTCACCCAGCGGCGTTCCAGCAGGTCGAAGGCGGACTCGCCGATCTCCTGACGCAGCGCGTAGAGGACCAGTGCGCTGCCGTCGTACACCACCGGCCGGAAGATGCTGATCTTCCCGCCCGGCGACGGCGGCTTGGGACGGGCGGGCGGGCCTCCGGTGGCGCGCCAGCCGTCCGACCTGGTGTACGCGTTGCGCATCCGGCGCTCCAGCGGTTGTTTTGCGTGCTCTGCCGCGTAACGGGCCTCGTACCAGCTGGCATGTCCCTCGTTCAGCCAGAGATCGGACCAGGCCTGCGGGGAGACGCTGTCGCCGAACCAGTGATGCGCCAGCTCGTGCACCATGATCGATTCGAGGTACCACTCGGGGTATCCACCAGAGGTGAAGAGGGACCGTTCGAAGAGCGTGAGCGTCTGGGTCTCCAGCTCGAAGCCGGTCTGCGTGTCGGCGATCAGCAGTCCGTAGGTCTCGAAGGGGTACCGCCCGACCTGCCGCTCCATCCATTCCAGCTGCCCCGGCGTCTTCTTCAGCCAGCGTTCGAGCCGCTTGGCGTCGGCGGCCGGCACCACGTCGCGGACCGGCAGCCGATGGGGTCCCGTCCGCCGCACGACGGCGGAGCGCCCGATGGAGACCTGGGCCAGCTCGGTGGCCATGGGATGTTCGGTCCGGTACGTCCAGGTGGTCGATGAGCCGTGCCGCACCGTGCCGGCAGGCAGTCCGTTGGCGACCACCGTCAGGCCCCGGGGCGCCGTGACCCGGAAGGTGAAGTACGCCTTGTCGGCGGGGTGGTCGTTGCTGGGGAAGACCCGGTGCGCGGCGTCGGCCTGGTTGGCCATGGCCAGCCCGTCGGAGGTGCGCAGCCAGCCTCCGCTGTTCTGGTCGCCGCTCGGGTCGCTGGTGTGCCGGACGGTGATGCGGAGCGGCACTCCGGCCGGAAGCCTGCCGATGGGCCGGACGACCAGATCCTCGCCCGCGACGGCGAAGTCGGCACGCAGACCGTTGACGTCGACGCTACGGACGGTGCCGCGGGTGAAGTCGAGGTTGATCCGGTCCAGCGGTTCGGTGGTTCGTGCGTCGATCGTGGTGACGGCGTCCAGGGGCTTGGTGTTGCTGCCGTGATAGGTGAACCCGATGTCGTACGAGAGGACGTCGTAGCCCGGGTTGCCGAGGTGCGGGAAGAGCGGGTCCCCGATGCCGAGCGGCACGGGTGCGGGCAGGGTGGCGGCAACGAGGGTGGCCGATGCAACGGCCAGCAGGGCGGCCCGCAGGCGGCGGGGGATGAACGGCATGGACTACGGCTACCAGCGACGACTGCCGGTACGGGCGCGGCGCGCGCCGCGCCACTCGAACGAGGGGCCGCCGCGGCAGCTGGGCGCTGCCCGGCGCCCGGTCAGACGGCGGCGGCCGGGTGCTGGGCGCGGCTCACGTCGTACACCCCCGGTACGTCACGCATCGCGCGCATCAGCGCGGGCAGTCCGGCGGCGTCCGGGAGCTGAAGCGTGTAGGTGTGGCGTACGCGCTGTTCACTGGGGGGTTCGACGGTGGCGGAAATGATCGCGGCGTCCGCCGTCGCGATGGCCTCGGTGAGGTCGGCGAGCAGCCGGGGCCGTCCGAAGGACTCGGCGACCAGAGTGACCCGGCACTCCGCCGTGTCGCCCCAGCCGACGGCGACGGGCGTTCGGCCGGCGGCCTGCATCCGGGCCACTGCGGGACACTCCTGCCGGTGCACGGTGACGGCGCCGCCTCGCACGGTGAATCCGGTGACGGCGTCGGGGGGTACGGGGGTACAGCATCCGGCGAGACGTACGGGGGCGTCCGGCCGGCCCGCTACGACCGTCGCCGGAGAGCCCGCGGACCGGCTGCCTCCGGGGCGTGCAGGGTTCATGGACTGTGGCCCGGGCCTGCTGCCCGCAGGCCGGCTGCTGGAGGGCCGCTGGGCGTCCTCCGGGTGGGCTCCGAGCCAGCCGGTGATCGCAATGCGCGCGGCGGGCGTACGGGCATGGTCGAGCCAGTCGGGCGAGGGGCCGGATGCCGCGTCCTCGGCGAGCAGAAGCTGCACGGTGTCTCCGTCGCTGAGCACGGTGGAGAGCGTGGCGAGCCGGCCGTTGACCCGGGCCCCGATACAGCTGTGCGCATCGTTGCCGTACTGGGCATAGGCGGCGTCGACGCAGCTGGCTCCGGCGGGGAGCCCGAGCGTGCCGCCGTCGGTGCGGAACACCGTGATCTCACGGTCCTCGGCGAGGTCGGCGCGGAGCGTGGTCCAGAAGGTGTCCGGGTCGGGGGCGGCCTGTTGCCAGTCCAGGAGCCGGGAGAGCCATCCGGGCCGGGTCGGGTCGGCACGCTCGCCGTCCGCGGGTTCGGCCATCGACGCCGGGGCGCCGTCCGCGGTGCCGGGATTACCGAGCGCGATGACGCCCGCTTCGGCGACCTTGTGCATCTGATGCGTACGGATGAGAACTTCCGCGACCGCGCCGTGCGCCCCGACCACCGCGGTGTGCAGCGACTGGTACAGGTTGAACTTGGGCGCCGCGATGAAGTCCTTGAACTCGGAGATCACCGGGGTGAAACACGTGTGGAGTTCGCCGAGGACGGCATAGCAGTCGGCGTCCTCGCCCACGAGCACCAGCAGCCGGCCGAAGTCGGTACCGCGCAGTTCGCCGCGTTTGATCCGGACACGGTGCACGGAGACGTGGTGGCGTGGCCTGATCAGGACTTCCGCGGGAATGCCGGCGTCCCGCAGCACGGCTCTGACGTTCTCGGCGATGACGGAGAGGGGGTCCCCGGAGGCGGCCGACCCGGCCGAGGCCGCGGCGATCAGTGCCCGGGTGTGTTCGTACTCCTCGGGATGGAGGATCGCGAAGACAAGATCCTCCAGCTCGATCTTGAGCGCCTGCACCCCTAGCCGTTCGGCGAGGGGGATCAGCACATCACGGGTGACCTTGGCGATCCTCGCCTGCTTCTCGGGGCGCATCACCCCGAGGGTGCGCATGTTGTGCAGCCGGTCGGCCAGCTTGATCGACATCACCCGGACGTCGTCCCCGGTGGCGACGAGCATCTTGCGGAAGGTCTCGGGCTCGGCGGCCGCCCCGTAGTCGACCTTCTCCAGTTTGGTGACGCCGTCGACGAGATAGCAGACCTCTTCGCCGAACTGTTCCCGTACCTGGTCGAGGGTCACCTCGGTGTCCTCGACGGTGTCATGGAGCAGGGACGCGGTCAGCGTGGTCGTCTCGGCGCCGAGCTCTGCGAGGATCAGGGTGACGGCGAGGGGATGCGTGATGTACGGCTCGCCGCTCTTGCGCATCTGCCCCCGGTGCGAGGACTCCGCCAGGAGATAGGCCTTGCGCAGGACGCTCAGGTCGGCGTCCGGATGGTGGGCCCGGTGGGCCTCTGCGACGTGTCCGATCGCGTCGGGCAGCCGGTCGCGGGAGACGGGGCCGAGAGCGACGCGGCCGAGCCTGCGGAGATCGATCCGGGGACGGCCTCGTCTGCGGATGGGAGCACCTGGATTGGTGGCCTCTGCGCTCATGGGGCACCTCCGGCAACGTCGACCGGCGGTGGGGAGGTGCGGACGCGCCTCCGGGCCGGTGCTTGATGCTACCGACCCCACCACGTGGCGGAGTCCGGCTCTCGCTCAGCGTGAAACGGATCACCCATTCGAGCGAAGCTCTAGCCTCGCGCCGTTTCGAGCCAGGCCGGATCGATCACGCCTTCGGCGACGATCACGGCGGCTCCGGTCATCTCGATCTCGCCGTCCGGCTGCTCGGTGATCACCAGGGTGCCACCGGGCAGGTCGACGGTGTACGTGACAGGAGTGCCGGTCTCGGCGGGGTCCGCGCCGTCCCTGCGGGCTGCCGCGACGGCCACGGCGCAGGCGCCGGTGCCGCAGGAACGTGTCTCGCCGGAACCGCGCTCGTGGACCCGCATCGCGACATGGCGCGGTCCGCGATCGACCACGAACTCGATGTTCACACCGTCGGGGTAGACGGCGGCGGGGGCGAACGGCGGTACGGAGAGCAGCTCACCGGCGTGCGCCAGGTCGTCGACGAACGCGACCGCGTGGGGGTTGCCCATGTTCACGTTCCGGGCGTCCCAGCTGCGGCCGTTCACCGTCACGGTGACGCCGGCCCCGGGGAGCAGGGCACGCCCCATGGAGACCGTGACCTCGCCGCCCTTGGCGATGTGCACCCTCTTCACGCCGCCACGGGTCGCGACCGCGAGGTCACCCTCCTCGACGAGCCCGGCGCGCTGCAGATAACGGGCGAAGACCCGCACGCCATTGCCGCACATCTCGGCGACGGAGCCGTCGGCATTGCGGTAGTCCATGAACCACTCGGCCGCGTCTGCCATGGCCTGCGCCTCGGGGTGCGCGGCCGACCGGACGACGTGCAGCAGCCCGTCACCGCCGATACCGGCCCGGCGGTCGCAGAGCCGGGCGACGACGGATGCGGGCAGGTCGACGGCGTTGTCCGGGTCGGGAACGATCACGAAGTCGTTCTCGGTGCCGTGACCCTTGAGGAAGGCGATCTGCGAGGTGCTCACAGGGCAACTGTACGAGGCGGTACCGACAGTGGACGAAGGCGGGCCGCACGGCCGGCGGCTCGGACCGGTGGGAGCTCAGCCGCCCCGGACCCGCACGGGGCACGCCGGGCTCCGCCTCACCGCAGTCGGGCCACGCGCCAGACGGCCAGCGCGACCAGCACCGTGCACACCGCCACGTACAACGCGATCACGCGCCAGTCGGGGCGCTCGCCCGCACCCCTGGGCGGCAGTCCCGGCCAGGTGTGTCCGACGCGGCGGGCGGCCATCATGCCCCAGCCCGCGGCGCAGCAGCTGATCAGCAGACCCAGCATGGCAACGACCGCACCGCCGTCGCCGAACTCGAAGGCGAGCGGGAAGGCGAACATCAGCGAGCCGACCGCCGCGAGCATGACGATCGGGGCGAGCTGCCAGATCCGCAGACGGCGTGCGGGCCGCAGCTCGACCTCGACCTCGGGGGTCACCTGGAGCTCGTCGGGCCCGTCAGGGCTCAGACGTCCCGCTTCGTGCTGCGTGTCCGGTGCGTCCTGCTCTGTGTCGCGAGGGCCGGCCTCCATCGCCACGCGCCCTCCCAACTCGGACTCCACTGGTGGATCGATGCTCGATGATGGCACGCTCCTGGTCACCGAAATGACTGGCAGGGCTTCCCGATGCCATCACGTGATCAGGCTGTAACCGCCCGTTCGACCAACGCCAGAGCCTGCCGCGGGAGTTCCCCTCGGTGATCGGCGGCTCCATTCAGCCAGTGGACGCGCGGGTCTCGTCTGAACCAGGAGTCCTGGCGGCGCGCGAAGCGTTTGGTGGCGCGTACCGTCTCGGCGCGCGCCTCCTCCTCGGTGCACTCCCGCGCCAGCGCGGCGAGCACCTGCTGGTAGCCCAGGGCCCTGGAGGCGGTGCGCCCTTCGCGCAGCCCCTGCGCCTCCAGAGCGCGCACCTCGTCCACGAGCCCGTCCTCCCACATCCGGTCGACCCGGAGGGTGATGCGTTCGTCGAGTTCGGGGCGGGCCACGTCGACCCCGATCTGAACGGCGTCGTAGACCGCCTCGCCACCCGGAAGGTTGGCGGTGAACGGCTTGCCGGTGATCTCGATGACCTCGAGCGCCCGGACGATACGGCGCCCGTTGCTCGGCAGGATGGCCCGGCCCGCCTCGGGGTCAGCGGCCGCCAGCCGCTCGTGAAGCGCGCCGGAACCCTGCTCCGCCAGCTCCTGCTCCAGCACGGCGCGTACGCCGGGGTCGGTTCCGGGGAACTCCAGCGCGTCGATGGCGCCCTTCACGTACAGCCCGGAGCCGCCGACCAGGACAGGGGTGCGGCCCTCCGAGAGCAGCCGGTCGATCTCGATGCGGGCCAGCCGCTGGTATTCCGCCACACTGGCGGTCTCGGTGACGTCCCAGATGTCCAGCAGCCGATGGGGGACGGATCCTCGCTCCGCGAGTGTCAGTTTCGCGGTGCCGATGTCCATCCCCCGGTAGAGCTGCATGGAGTCGGCGTTGACCACTTCGCCACCGAGCTGCTGGGCAAGAAATACCCCCAGATCCGACTTTCCGGCTGCGGTGGGACCGACGACGGCGATGACCCGCGGTGCGGGAGATGGACTGCTCACTGCCCCAGTCTCGCAAACCTCTTGACCTCTTCCCGAACGAGCTACGTGACGACGCCACGCCGGACTCGTTGGCGGTCAGGAGGCGATCAGCACGTTCGCGTACGCGACTGTGGCCTCCGCTCGGCGCGGAACTCCGCTCGCGCGAGTAAAATATGGATCACATATGGGCGTTATTTCACGGTTTCGTCATCACCCTCAGGGGCGGTCGAACCGGTGGCCAACGAAGTCGTGGCTGCCGTGAGGGCGTCAGCCCGGGCCGGAGAGAGCGCCCGTTTCCAGTCCCCCAGCAGAGAAGGTGCCCGATGGGCTTCATGGACAGTCTGAAGGCCAAGCTGAGCCCGGCGAAGGGCAAGGTCGGCGACTTTGCGCAGCAGCACGGGGACAAGATCGACCAAGGGCTCGACAAGGCCGCTCGCACAGTCGATCAAAAGACCAAGGGTAAGTACACCGACAAGATCGAGTCCGGCACACAGAAAGCCAAGGATGCGGTCGATCGGCTGTCCCACATCGGCGAAGGTGGTACGCCGCCGGCTTCCTGACCCCGGCACCTTCACGTGATGTCACGCCACTGACGGCCGGGGAACGGGCCGTCCCGCCCCTCGGCCGGCAGCACCGTGCCACGGGCTCCGAGCGGCGCGGCCTCAGGACCAGGTGGCGACCGTGTAGCCCACGCCGTACGGAGCGTCCTCGTACAACAGGCGACCGGTCAGCCCGGCCCCCTCCGCCGCGCCCGCGAGGACCTGCCAGGGCGCCCGCCCCGCTGCCTTCAGTTCGTACGCCAGCGACTCGTCCAGCGCGCTCAGTACGGCGAGGTCCGCGGCACCGAGGGCCCGGGACGCCTCGGCGTCGAACGACGCGGCGCGCTCGTCCAGATAGCCGGGAGCCTTGACGGTGCGGCAGGCACTGCCGTCGCCCATGACCAACAGGGCGACCCGGCCGGCCCTCGCCGCCAGCTCCCGCCCGGCGCTCGTGCAGCGCTCGGCTCGGAGCCTCTCCTCCACCCCGAGGCCCTCGACCGGCGCGTCGGCCCAGTCCGCCCCGGCAAGGAGCCACGCGCCAACGGCGAGCGAGTACGGAAGGGGTCGTTCCGCCCCATCGACGGGGTCTCCCCCGAGCCCGAGCCGTACGTCGGTGTCGACACCGAACCCCTTGAAGGAGCCCGGGGTCCCCTCGGGATACGGACCCTGTCCGTCGAGGTCCGTCGGCCCGACCACGATCAGCAGGTCGGGGCGAGCCGCGGCGAGGACACCCAGGGAGTCGATGCACGCAGTCCTCGCGGCGTCGAGCTCCGATGCGGCACCGGCGGCGACCTCGGGAACCAGCAAGGGCGGACAGGGGCAGACAGCTGCGGCGACAAGCATGCTCGGCAGCGTACTGCGTCGGCTGTCACCCCCGGACCGCACCGCCGCGCCGCCCCCGGACCGCACCGCCGACGCGGATCCGATCGCCCACGAGCCCTGCCGCCCGCACATCACGCACACGGGGCCCGCCCCCGCCGGTTCCCGTCGCATGCGAGTGGTGCCGCCCGGGGGCTCCCGCCGTCCGCCAGGTCAGTCGCACCCGCAGCCGGGAGCCGAGGCGACCGGCAGCGGCGCCGGGGCACCGATGCCGGGCAGTCCCAGCATCACGCCGGCCGGCTTGGCGGCCTCCGCTGCCGTGCGCTTCTCCCATGCGTCCCCGGAACGGGTCCGCCGTACGGCCAGCGGCGCACCCTCGGCAAGCAGGTGGTGCGGGGCGGCGTAGGTGATCTCGACCGTCACCACATCGCCCGGCCGCACGTCCTCGTCCGGCTTGGTGAAGTGGACCAGGCGGTTGTCGGGGGCGCGGCCGGAGAGCCGGTGGGTGGCACCGTCCTTGCGCCCCTCACCCTCCGCGACCATGATCTCCAGGGTCCGGCCGACCTGCTTCTTGTTCTCGTCCCAGGAGATCTCCTCCTGAAGGGCGGACAGGCGCATGTACCGCTCCTGGACGACCTCCTTCGGGATCTGGCCCTCCATGTCCGCGGCGGGGGTTCCGGGGCGCTTGGAGTACTGGAAGGTGAAGGCGTTGGCGAAGCGCGCCTGGCGGACCGCGTGCATGGTCTGCTCGAAGTCCTCCTCGGTCTCGCCGGGGAAGCCCACGATGATGTCCGTGGAGATGGCGGCGTCCGGCATAGCGGCGCGCACCTTCTCGATGATGCCGAGGAAGCGCTCCTGCCGGTACGAGCGCCGCATCGCCTTCAGGATCGTGTCCGAACCCGACTGCATCGGCATGTGCAGCTGCGGCATCACGTTCGGCGTCTCGGCCATCGCCGCGATCACGTCGTCCGTGAAGTCACGGGGATGCGGCGAGGTGAAGCGGACCCGCTCCAGGCCCTCTATCGTCCCGCAGGCCCGCAGCAGCTTGGAGAAGGCCTCGCGGTCACCGATGTCGGAGCCGTACGCGTTCACGTTCTGTCCGAGCAGGGTGATCTCGGAGACGCCCTCGGCGACCAGTGCCTCGATCTCGGCCAGGATGTCGCCGGTACGGCGGTCCTTCTCCTTGCCGCGCAGCGCCGGGACGATGCAGAAGGTGCAGGTGTTGTTGCAGCCGACGGAGATGGAGACCCACGCCGCGTAGGCGGACTCACGACGGGTGGGGAGCGTGGAGGGGAACGCCTCCAGGGATTCGGCGATCTCGATCTGCGCCTCCTCCTGGATACGGGCTCGCTCCAGGAGCACCGGCAGCTTGCCGATGTTGTGCGTCCCGAAGACGACGTCGACCCACGGGGCACGCTGCACGATCGTGTCGCGGTCCTTCTGCGCGAGGCAGCCACCGACCGCGATCTGCATCCCGGGCCGCTTCGTCTTCATCGGGGCGAGCCGGCCGAGATTGCCGTAGAGCTTGTTGTCGGCGTTCTCCCGCACCGCACAGGTGTTGAAGACGACGACATCGGCATCACCGTCGGCGCCCTCGGGCGCACGTACGTAACCCGCGCCTTCCAGCAGCCCCGACAACCGCTCGGAGTCGTGGACGTTCATCTGGCACCCGTAGGTGCGCACCTCGTACGTTTTGGGAGAACTCACGGCATGGTCCTGGACGGCGCTGGTCATCCCTCAAGGGTAGGTGGTCCCCGGAGGAGTCCTTCCCCCACGTTGCGGACCTCAGGGAGCACGGCCCACAGCCTGCTGAAGCCGGTCACCACCGTCACATCCGTCGCCGTCGGCATGTTCCCGGAAGCGGCCCCGTACGGCGCCGGGCCGGCACGGAGACGCAGCCCTGAAGGGACGCGCCCCTCCGGTGCGAGGCGGTACGGGCACCCTCGCCGCCTCCTTCCATAAGCCCTGCCCTGGCCATCACCCCCGGTGAGCTGGCAGGATCGCGCCATGCTCCATGCGCTGACCCGTACCGGCCGGCGGCGAGCCCTGCAGGGGGGCGCCGCGGGCGCCGCCGTTCTCGGGTTGCTGCTGTGGTGGGTACTGCCGCTCGGCGAGCCTTCGCCCAGCGGGTCGCTGACCTTCAGCACCGGGGTACCCAGCGGGGTCTATCAGCGCTACGGCGAGCGGCTCGAAGCAGTGCTCGCCAAGGACATGCCCCGTGCGTCGATACGGCTGCAGACCTCCGAGGGATCCCAGCAGAACATCGAGCGGGTGGCGACGGGGAAGGCCGACTTCACCATCGCCACGACCGACGCCCTGGCCACCTATCTCCGCGACGGCAAGCCCGGTGCCGACCGGCTGCGCGGCTGCGTGCGGCTGTACGACGACTACGTCCAGCTCGTCGTCGCCCGGGACTCGGACATACGACAGGTCTCGGATCTCGCGGGCAAGCGGGTCGGGGTCGGACAGAAGGGTTCGGGCGTGCGGCTGGTGGCCGACCGGCTGATGACGGCCGCGGGCCTTGATCCTGCGCATGACATCACTCCGGATCCGGCAGGTATCGACACGATGCCGAAGCGGTTGGAGAACGGCCTGCTCGACGCGTTCTTCTGGTCCGGCGGACTGCCCACCATCGCGGTGCAGGAGCTGGCGGACCGGTTCGCCATCAGGCTGGTACCGCTGGAACAGCCGCTGATCGCACAGCTTCAGGCAGCCGGGGGACCGACCCGCTACTACCGCTCCGCGGTGATGCCCGCCGACGCCTACCGCCATGTGCAGGGAGGACAGGCCGTGCCCACGGTGGCGGTCGCCAATGTGCTCGTCACCACGGACCGCATGGATGCGGCGATGACCGAGGCGTTCACCCGGACCGTGATCGACAGCCGGGACAGCATCGGGCGCGAGGTGCACGCGGCGCAGCTGGTGGACCTGCGGACGGCGATCTACACGGATCCGCTGCCGCTGCACGACGGCGCCAAGCGCTACTACCGCTCGGTCAAACCCTGAGGTTTCGCGAAGACTCGGTCAGGCCCTGACGGACGCCGGGCAGCACCCCGGCGCCGGTACCGCGTGCCGCACCTCTCAGCCGTGCGGGCCGTTGCGCGGAACCGTCACAGTCACCCGCAGGCCGTGCGGCTCGTGCGGCGCGTACGCGAGGGAGCCGCCACCCGCCGCGAGCAGGGCGCGTGAGATGGACAGCCCGAGGCCTGATCCCCGCACGTTCTGGTGCCGCGTGCTGCGCCAGAAACGGTCGCCGATCCGCTCCAGCTCCTGCTCGGTCAGCCCCGGCCCGCGGTCGGCGACGGCCACCGTGGCGTGGTCGCGGCCTGAGGCGACCGTCAATACGACCTCCTCACCGGCGGGGGTGAACTTGCACGCGTTGTCGATGATGGCGTCGAGGGCGCTCGACAGCGCGATGGGGTCCGCCCAGGCGGTCACGGCCGACGCCCCGTCCACCCTCAGCCGCACGCCGTTCTCCTCGGCGAACGGACGCCACGACGCCACGCGTTCGGCGGTGAGCGCGCCGATGTCCGTGAGCTGGAGATCGGCCGCGGCATGCTCGGCCAGCGCCAGGTCCAGCAGGTCGTCCAGCACCTGGCCGAGGCGCTTGCCCTCGGTACGGACGGAGGCGATCTCCTCGTTCCCTTCGGGGAGTTCGAGCGCGAGGAGCTCGATGCGCAGCAGCAGCGCGGCGAGGGGGTTGCGCAACTGGTGCGACGCGTCGGCGACGAAGGCGCGCTGCTGTTCCAGCACTTCCTCGACGTTGTCGGCCATCTCGTTGAACGAACGGGCCAGACGCCTGAGTTCCGGTGGCCCTCCGGAGGCCACCACACGGGAGCGCATCTTGCCGCTGGCGATGTCGTGCGCCGCCGCGTCCAGAGTCTGGACGGGCAGCAGCACCCAGCCGGTGAGCCGGATCGCCGCGCCGACGGCGACCAGCATCGCGACCACTTCACCGAGCGCGATCAGCAGCCAGCCGCGCATCGTACGGGAACGCATTTCGCCGGTGGGCGAGTCCAGAACCACCACGGCGACCACATCGCCGTCCCGCACCACGGGCGAGGCCACGACGACCCGTCCGCGCTGCCAGGGCCAGACCTGTGGGGGATCATGGCTGCGGCGTCCGAGGAGAGCCTCGCTGAACGCCTCGTGCCCCTCCCCCTCGGACGGAAGCCGCCAGGTCACCGGAGCCGCCGCCATGGCGCTGCGGTCACGGTAGAAGACACCGGCCCGGATTCCGTACACCGAGTCGTACGCCTCGAGCTCGGCCTGCAGCGTGCGGCGCCGTTCATCGGTGCCACCGGTCTGTTCCGTGACGAACTGGGCTAGCGCGGCAAAGCGTGCCGTGTCGTCGATACGGTCGACCACGACGCGCTGCTGCTGGGCGGCAGCCACGCTGACGGCCAGCGGGAAGCCGAGCGCGAGCAGCACGCCCGCCATGAGGATGATGAGCAGGGGAAGGAGACGGGTGCGCACCTGGAACGTACGCCCTTACGCGGACGGGGCGACGAGCCGGTAGCCGACCCCGCGCACGGTCTCGATCAGTGCGGGCAGCCGCAGTTTGGATCGCAGGGACGCGACGTGCACTTCCAGCGTGCGGCCCGTTCCCTCCCAGCTGGTGCGCCACACCTCGCTGATGATCTGCTCCCGGCGGAACACCACACCGGGACGCTGGGCAAGCAGCGCGAGCAGATCGAACTCCTTGCGGGTGAGCTGCACTTCGGTGCCGTCGACGCTGACCCGGCGGGTCGGGAGCTCGATGTGGACGTGCCCGAGGCGCAGGGCGGCGACGGGCGTCGGCACCGTGTCCTCGCCGGCCGGCTTGCGCCTGCTGACCGCATGGATGCGCGCCAGGAGTTCACCGGTGTCGTACGGCTTGACGACGTAGTCGTCCGCTCCGAGGTTGAGGCCGTGGATCCGCGACCGGACATCGGCCCGCGCGGTCACCATGATCACCGGAGTGGAGGTGCGCTTGCGGATCTTCCCACACACCTCGTACCCGTCCTGGTCGGGCAGCCCGAGGTCGAGGAGTACGACCCCGAAGGGTTCGGTATCCGCGGGCAGAAGCGCCTTGAGGGCCTCCTCGCCACTGCGTGCGTGGACGACCTGGAAGCCGTGGCGGGCGAGCACTGCGGACAGGGCGGCCGCCACGTGGTTGTCGTCCTCGACGAGCAGAAGTCTCATGGCCCCCCTTTCTGTCCACGACACGGCCTCTTGCCCGCGGCGCTGTCTTTCATGCGCTTGTGTGTGCTTGTCCATACTTCCCGGTACTTGCCCCTACCGAGACGTTTCACGTCATGACGTCCCAGGGCATCCACGCCGATGACCGGTACTTCAGTCAAGGGCCCAGCCATTACATCGAGGTTTCCGTTATGCACCCGGTACTCCCTCGCCACCTCGCCCACCGTCCCGTTCACGCGGTGTGTCCGGTTGCCGCCGGATCGTTATGCTCAATTTCCGCTCAGATGTAATGACGGTGGTCGCACTGCGTCATTAGGGTCCTTCCCAACCGAGGAGGACGGAGCAAGAAGCCGATGAGCGGAGTTTCAGTGACCAAGGCCGCCGAGGATGCCGTACCCGCGGCGAACGACCTTGTCGTACTGAGCAACGTCAACAAGCACTTCGGCGCGCTGCATGTGCTCCAGGACATCGACCTGACCATCGCCCGGGGCGAGGTCGTCGTCGTCATCGGACCTTCGGGGTCCGGGAAGTCCACGCTGTGCCGCACGATCAACCGCTTGGAGACGATCGACTCGGGCGCGATCGCGATCGACGGCAAGCCGTTGCCCCAGGAGGGCAAGGAGCTGGCGAAGCTGCGTGCCGACGTCGGCATGGTCTTCCAGTCGTTCAATCTCTTCGCGCACAAGACGGTGCTCGAGAATGTGATGCTGGGTCAGCTGAAGGTCCGCAAGGCGGACAAGAAGGCTGCCGAGAGCAAGGCCCGTTCGCTGCTCGACCGGGTGGGGGTGGCGACGCAGGCCGACAAGTACCCCTCCCAGCTCTCCGGAGGCCAGCAGCAACGAGTGGCCATTGCACGGGCGTTGGCCATGGACCCCAAGGTCATGCTGTTCGACGAGCCGACCTCCGCGCTCGACCCTGAGATGATCAACGAGGTGCTGGAGGTCATGCAGCAGCTTGCCCGGGACGGCATGACCATGGTCGTCGTCACCCACGAGATGGGCTTTGCCCGCTCCGCCGCCAACCGTGTCGTCTTCATGGCGGACGGGAAGATCGTCGAAGAGGCGACGCCCGACCAGTTCTTCAGCAATCCGCGCAGTGACCGGGCCAAGGACTTCCTTTCGAAGATCCTGCACCACTGATTTCCGGATCAGCTGCTCACTCACATCGCATCAACTCTAGGGAAGTTCACCATGCAGCTTCGTAAGGTCACCGCCGCGTCTGCCGCCGTGCTCGCGCTCGCTCTCACCGCCACCGCCTGTGGCTCCTCCGACGACAAGGGCGACTCGGCGGGCGGCGGCAAGAAGATCACGATCGGCATCAAGATCGACCAGCCCGGTATCGGTCTGAAGACGCCCGACGGCAAGTTCACCGGTTTCGATGTCGATGTCGCCACGTACATCGCCAAGGAACTCGGTTACGACGCCAAGGACATCAACTTCAAGGAGACCAAGAGCGCCGACCGCGAGACGGCGATCGAGCGCGGGGACGTCAAGTTCATCGCCGCCTCCTACTCGATCAACGACGAGCGTCTGCAGAAGGTCGACTTCGCGGGTCCGTACCTGCTGGCGCACCAGGACATCCTGGTCCGTGCCGACGACGACTCGATCAAGTCCCCGGCCGACCTGAACAGCAAGAAGCTGTGCTCGGTCACCGGCTCGACGTCCGCCAAGAACGTCAAGGAGAAGCTGGCGCCCAAGGCCCAGCTGCAGGAGTACGGCGGCTACTCCGAGTGCCTCACCGGCCTGGAGAACAAGGCCGTCGACGCACTGACCACGGACGACAGCATCCTGGCCGGTTTCGCGGCGCAGAAGGACTTCCAGGGGAAGTTCAAGCTGGCCGGCTTCAAGATGAGCAACGAGAACTACGGCATCGGCCTGAAGAAGGGCGACGCCGACCTCAAGAAGAAGATCAACGACGCGCTCACCAAGATGGTCTCGGACGGCTCCTGGGACAAGGCGGTGGCGGCCAACTTCGGTCCGGCGAACTACAAGAACGAGCAGGCCCCGAAGATCGGCAACATCGTCAAGTGAAGCAGGGCTGACCCGGCGCGCCGTCCGTGAACGGCGGCGCGCCATGCCCTCCTACACGCGGAAGCGCGGGAGATCGTGTTCGACTTTCTTGAAGGTTACGACCTGTTGGGGGCCTTCTGGGTGACGGTGCAACTCGCCGTCTACTCGGCCCTCGGCTCCCTCATATGGGGAACGCTGCTGGCCGGCATGAAGGTCAGCCCGGTCCCCCTCATGCGCGGTTTCGCCACCGCCTATGTCAACGTCGTCCGGAACATTCCTCTGACCGTCATCATCGTCTTCTCGTCGCTGGGTCTCTTCCAGACGCTCAACATCAACCTCGGGGCCAGCGACTTCAAGGACATCAACTTCCGGCTCGCGGTTCTCGCGCTGATCGCCTACACCTCGGCGTTCGTCTGTGAGGCACTGCGCGCAGGCATCAACACCGTGCCGGTCGGCCAGGCGGAGGCGGCGCGTGCGCTCGGTCTGAGCTTCACGCAGGTACTGCGTCTGATCGTCCTCCCGCAGGCCTTCCGCTCGGTCGTCAACCCGCTGGCCAACGTGCTGATCGCGCTCACGAAGAACACGACGGTCGCCGCCGCCATCGGCGTGGCCGAAGCGGCCTACCTGATGAAGGGCATGATCGAGGCGGAGGCGCAGCTGATCCTGATCTCCGCGGTCTTCGCGTTCGGATTCGTCTGTCTGACCCTCCCGACCGGCCTGATCCTCGGCTGGGTGAGCAAGAAGGTGGCGGTGAAGCGATGACTTCCGTCCTCTACGACGCCCAGGGGCCGCGCGCCAAGCAGCGCAACATCGTGTACACGGTCCTGTTCCTGATCGTCGCTGCTGCCGCCGTGTGGTGGGTGTACGACAGTCTGGCCTCCAAGCACCAGCTCGACTGGATCAAGTGGAAGCCGTTCTTCACCAGCTCCCAGCCCTGGCAGACGTACCTCTGGCCGGGTCTGCAGAACACTCTCAAGGCGGCGGCGTTCGCCCTGGTCATCGCGTTGCCGCTGGGTGCCCTGTTCGGTATCGGCCGGCTCTCCGAACACCGGTGGATGCGGATGCCGGCCGGCCTTGTCGTGGAGTTCTTCCGCGCCATCCCGGTGCTGATCCTGATGATCACCGCAAACGCGGCATACTCCGCGTACACGAACATCAGCAGCGAAACCCGCCCGCTGTACGCAGTGGTCACCGGCCTGGTGCTGTACAACGCCTCGGTGCTCGCCGAGATCGTGCGCGCCGGGATCCTGTCCCTCCCCCAGGGGCAGACGGACGCGGCCAAGGCGATCGGTATGCGCAAGGGCCAGACCATGCTGCACGTGCTGCTGCCGCAGTCGGTGACGGCCATGCTCCCCGCGATCGTCAGCCAGATCGTCGTCATCGTGAAGGACACCGCCCTCGGCGGCGCGGTGCTGACCTTCCCCGAGCTGCTGGCGTCGGTCCGTCCGATGAGCGCGAACTACGGCGCCAACACCATCGCGTGCTTCACGATCGTCGCCGTGATCTACATCGTGGTGAACTTCGCGCTCACCTCGTTCGCAGGCTGGCTGGAGGGCCGGCTGAGGCGCGGCAAGAAGAGCACGGGCGCCGTGGTCGGTGTCGCAGGCGACGGCGGTCTGCAGCCCATCGGACCGCCGGCGCTCAACATCGATGACGGACGCGCCGTCTGACGGTTCGTCGACACACGCGCCACAGGGGCGCCGGCGCATCCGCCGGCGCCCCTCGCCGTGCTCCGGTGTCACTTGACGCAAGCACCGGCAGTGGGTTGCATACGTTCTGTGATCGCCGACCGAGCCCCCGCTTCCGCTTCCGCCACAACTCCTCCGACCGCACGGGCCCAGGGAGTCACGCCGTGGACCCGGTGATCGTCGTCGGCGCCGGGCCGGTCGGCCTGGCGCTGTCGCTCGCCCTCGCCGCACAGGGCGTCCCCTCGGTCGTCCTCGACGAGGATCCGGGGAGGGACGAGACGCGCCCCGCCCGGACGGTGGTGCTGCGCGAGGACACAGCGGCGCTGGTGGAGCGGCTCGGGTGCACGGCGCCCGAGGACGAGGGCATCCGGTGGTCCGGCTGGCGGTCCATGCGCCGCAAGCAACTGGTCCGGGAGCTGTCGCTCGATGAGGACGCCCCGTACGGTGACCGGCTGCCCGTGCCGGTCCATCTGCCGCAGCACGCGCTGACGCGCGGTCTGCGGGCTGCGGTCGCCCGGCAGGGTCTGGTGCAGCTGGCCCCGCTCAGCCGGATCGACACGCTGGAGCAGGACCCCGCCGGGGTCACGGTGCACACCAGAGAGCCCGACTCGACCTGGTGGCGCGGGAGTTATCTGGTGGGCTGCGACGGCGCCAGGTCCACCGTGCGCAAGCTCCTGGACATCAGATTCCCCGGGCGTACGGCGGTGGAGCGGCATGCCGTCGCCGCGCTGCGCACCGAGCTGCCCTGGCCCGGCCGGGCCGTGCTGCACCGGCTGCCGCCATGGCGCTCGGGCGGCACCGAGGTGACCGCCCGGCCGCTGCCGGACGACACCTGGCGGCTGGACTGGCTGCTCCCGTCGCGCGGCGAACTCGTCACCCCCGACGCCCTGATCACCCGGGTACGGGACACGCTCGCAGGCTGGTGCGGCGACACTCCGCCGTACGAACTGCTGGACACAGGTGTGTACACGCTGCATCACCGGCTGGCCCGGCGCTGGCGCGTGCAGCGGGCCTTCCTGGCCGGGGATGCCGCACATCTTCTGGGCGCCCTCGGTACGCAGGGGCTCGACGAGGGGCTGCGGGACGCCGAGAACCTGGCCTGGAAACTGGCACAGGCCTGGCACCACGGCGCCGGCGACGTGCTGCTCGACAGCTACCAGGCGGAGCGCCGGGCCGCGGTCGCCTCGCGGCTGCGCGCCGCGGACCAGTCGCTGCCGATACTGCGTGGCGGCGGAGGACTGCGGACCCTGGTTGCGGGGAGCGCACGGGGGCACGATTCGCTGCTCGCCGACGGTCATCTGGGCTGCGGCCCGCTCGGTGCGCCCCCCTCGTACGTCCACTCCCCCCTTGCGCCTCCACGCGCCGGGGCGCACACATCGGTCGGTACGCCCCCCGGCGCGCCGGTCGCCGATGTGCGCGTGACAGCGCCCGACGGCACGACCGTGCGGCTGCGCGAGCGTCTGGGCCGGGGGCATGTACTGGTGGTGCTGGTCGCTCCGGGGACCGGGGTGTGGGACCGGCGGCACTGGTTGACGGCCGGCGTGATGCCCCGGCTCGCCGAGGCGGTCGACGCTCTGCCGGTGAGGGGCGAACTCCTGGTGACCGAGGCCTACCCGGGGGCATCGGCGCACACCGTGCTGCTGGTCCGGCCGGACGGACACCTGGTGGCGTCGTTCGCCGGGGTCCGGCCCGCTGAGCTCTTCGCGGCGGCGGACGCGGTGCGCGGCGGTGAACCACGCGCGTCCGTACGGTCCGACCAGACGGCAGACATCAATTGACCCCCGCAGGCGGCACATGGTGTACTCCGAAACGTGACCGACACCGATGTGCGCCTGTGGCGGAGGGTCCATATGGACCTCGTCCGCTATGCGGGCTGCGTGTGTCGTCCGTCCTGCTGAATCGCCTTCCCCTGCTGCGGTGTGCGCTCTGTCGTGTGCCGGGCATCAGACGCGAACTCTCAGGACGGTCCCTGTGTCTGCTTTCCCTCCACCCTCCGTACGTACGTCTCCATCCGGTCCGCGTCCTGCTGCGGACTCGGATCCCGGCTCCGGTCCGACGGCCGCGGAACTTCTCGACTTCGTCCGCCGCACGGCGGCGGACACCGGTCTCGTCGCTTCGCTTCCTCGCGATCCCGAGGGCCGTACCTGGGTCCGGCTCGACGGGCCGGCCGGCAGTGAGGCCTGGCTCATCGGCTGGCCGCCGGGCACCGGCACCGGTTGGCACGACCATGCCGAATCGATCGGCGCCTTCAGCACGGCAGCCGGCACCCTCAAGGAGCAGTCGCTGGCGGTGCGGCTGCCCGCCGACGGCTGGAAGACCCTCGAACTGGCCGAGGGCGTCGACCGGTCCCGGCGGCTGCCGGCCGGGGAGGGCAGGGCGTTCGGCCGGCACCACGTGCATGAAGTGCTGAACGAGTCCGGCACCGAGCACGCCATCTCCGTCCACGCGTACTATCCGCCGCTGCCGCAGATCCGGCGCTACAGCCGGTCGGGGGCGGTACTCCGCCTTGAACACATCGAGCGCCCGGAGGACTGGCAGTGAGCGGCGACCGGAACAGCGATACGGAACGGGTCGGAATCGACGACCTGCTGGAGAGGGTCCGGGCCGGGTTCGACCGGATCGGCCCGTCCGAGGCGGCGGCCGCAGCCTCGGACGGGGCCCTGCTGGTGGACATCCGGTATGCGGAGCTGCGCGAACGGGACGGACTGATCCCGGGGGCGCTGGTCGTCGAGCGCAATGAGCTGGAGTGGCGCCTCGACCCGCAGGGCAGCCACCGCGCGCCGGAGGCGGTCAGCCATGACCTGCAGGTGGTGGTGGTCTGCAACGAGGGCTATGCATCGAGTCTCGCGGCCGCGTCCCTGCGGCAGTTGGGGCTGTACCGGGCGACCGATCTGATCGGCGGCTTCCAGGCGTGGCGGGCGGCGGGACTGCCGGTCGAAGCCTGACTGGAGACGGTCAGCGCCGGCAGCGCGACACCGGCCCACCACGCCGTGCGTACCGCCGGCATGACGTTGGCCGTCGCGCCACCCGGCCCCGACGATGCCGGATGACGATGCCGGATGAGGTCGGTGCCACGCCTGCAATGCAGGTGGCGTCAGCCATCGAGGCGGAAGCTCCCCCTGCCGTTCGCGCAGGGCCGGACCACCGGGACCGGCCGCACAAGCGGTCGGCGGGGAGCGCGAAACCCCCGGTGAGATGCGGACGGAGACCGCCGGTTCCGTGATCTCGGGACCGGCGGGCTTTTCCGGCATGCGTCACACACTGCCGTCTGCGCAGAGATCCGTGGGGGCGAGCGCTCCTGTTCCCTCTTGCCGGAACCACCTCGGGTGGGCGGCGGCCCCCTGCCCCTCAGCCGCCCAGAATCCACCCGAATCCGCCGTGACACACCCGAACGCCTCGCCCCGGTGGAGCAAATTCATCACAAGGCGGACATTTCCCTCTACGCGAAGGACCGATATGCCGGAGACGCCGCACCGATGCCGACCACCACCCTCACGCCCGACCGGCTCGACCGTCGGGCCGCCCGCCTCCACGAAACGGAGGCCTGGCAGCAGATCGTCGCGGGCTGGGACATCGCCGCCCCCGAACCGGTGCCTCCCGCCTCAGCCGGCAGCACACCGCACCCGGCCGACTGGCGTGATCTGCTGTCCGTGCCGGTCGACCAGCTGATCGCCGACTCGGTCCGCTCCCTGCCTCCGGCTCCGCCGCGCGAGCGGCCGCTCCCCGGTCGTCTCGGCGCGATCCTCCCGGACCGGCTCCATGCCTGGCGTCGCATCGGGCAGCCGGAACTGCGGCCCTCCACCCACCTCGCCTACGCGCGGCAGATCCTGACCGAATGGGGCTGGCAGAACACCCCGTACCGGCTGCGCAACGCCCGCGGTGCCCGCTGCGTCTGCGGCGCCCTCGTCACCGCGCACCGCCTGGGCTACGGCTCCCTCGGCACCGTGGACCGGGCCGGCGCCTGGATCGTCACCGAGCTCCGCTCACAGGGCTGGACCGACCTGATCGGCCCCTGGAACCGCCACCCCGGTCGCACCGCTCCGGATGCCCTGGCCCTGCTGGACGCCACCATCCGTCGTGCCGCCCGCGCCGGACAGTGAGGCCCTGCGCCGCCCCCGGACCGCAACCACAACCGTGCGCCCCGCCTCCCGCGCCCGCTCGACGGCCCCTCTGCGCCCATCCGTCAGAACCTCATGTACGTCTCGATGTGTGCGCGCCGTCAGAACGGCTCGTCGAGACCTTCCGTGTCCTCACCTTCTTCTTCGAGTGCCTGACGCACCACGCGCAGGGCCATCCCCTCGCCGTATCCCTTGCGCGCGAGCATGCCCGCCAGGCGGCGCAGGCGCTTGTCGCGGTCCATACCGCGAGTGGAGCGCAGCTTGCGTGCGACGAGCTCCCGGGCGGTCTCTTCCTCCTGTTCGGAGTCGAGCTGCCCGATCGCCTCGTCGATCACCGCCGCGTCCACCCCCTTGGTGCGCAGTTCCCGAACGAGAGCACGGCGGGCCAGCCCGCGGCCGTGGTGCCGTGATTCGACCCAGGCATCCGCGAACGCCGCATCGTCGATCAGCCCCACGTCCTCGAAACGCGACAGCACCTCTTCGGCCACCTCGTCCGGGATCTCCCGCTTGTGCAGCGCGTCCGCGAGCTGCTTGCGGGTACGCGGGGTCCCGGTGAGCAACCGCAGACAAATGTTGCGCGCTTGCTCGACCGGGTCTCGCGGCTCCCCCTTCTCGGCCCTCGACGAGGAAGGGGAGCCGCTGATCCTGGGGCGGGAGCGGGCGCGACGTCCCGCACCCTCGCCGAATCCGGCACCCGAGCCGGTGCCGTCACCGGAACCGGCCTGCGGCTCGTATGCGGACTCCGGCGGGGACCCGGCTGCGTGTCCGGAGGCGAATGCGTGACCGGGGTCGGCGTCACTTCCCGGCCACTCCGTACGACGCGTCACGGTCTAGCTCTTGGCCGCCGCGGTCTTGGCCGGCTTGGCCTTGCCGGCGGGAGCGGACACCGACTTCGCCGCACCGTCGGCCGCAGCCGCCGCGCCGCCCGCCGCATCCGCGCCGGGCTCGGCAGCCGGAGCCGCGTCCGGCCTCACACCGATGCCCAGCTTCTCGAGGATCTTCTTCTCGATCTCGTTGGCAAGATCGGGGTTGTCCTTGAGGAAGTTGCGCGCGTTCTCCTTGCCCTGGCCGAGCTGGTCGCCCTCGTACGTGTACCAGGCGCCGGCCTTGCGCACGAAGCCGTGCTCCACGCCCATGTCGATCAGACCGCCCTCGCGGCTGATGCCCTGGCCGTAGAGGATGTCGAACTCGGCCTGCTTGAAGGGCGGCGCGACCTTGTTCTTGACGACCTTGACGCGGGTGCGGTTGCCGACGGCGTCCGTACCGTCCTTCAGCGTCTCGATCCGGCGGATGTCGAGGCGCACCGATGCGTAGAACTTCAGCGCCCGGCCACCGGTCGTGGTCTCCGGGGAGCCGAACATCACACCGATCTTCTCGCGGAGCTGGTTGATGAAGATCGCGGTGGTCTTGGACTGGTTGAGCGCACTGGTGATCTTGCGGAGCGCCTGGCTCATCAGACGGGCCTGCAGACCCACGTGCGAGTCGCCCATCTCGCCCTCGATCTCCGCACGGGGCACGAGCGCCGCGACGGAGTCGATGACGATCAGGTCGAGCGCACCGGAACGGACCAGCATGTCCACGATTTCGAGCGCCTGCTCACCGTTGTCCGGCTGGGACAGGATGAGGTTGTCGATGTCGACACCGAGCTTCTTCGCGTACTCGGGGTCGAGGGCGTGCTCCGCGTCGATGAAGGCCACCGAGCCGCCGAGCCGCTGCGCATTCGCCACCGCGTGCAGCGTCAGCGTCGTCTTGCCGGAGGACTCCGGCCCGTACACCTCCACCACACGGCCGCGCGGCAGTCCGCCGACGCCGAGGGCGACGTCGAGTGCGGTCGACCCGGTGGGGATCACCTCGATGGGCTCGTTCGGCCGCTCGCCCAGGCGCATCACCGCGCCCTTGCCGAATTGCCGTTCAATCTGTGCGAGTGCGGCGTCCAGCGCCTTCTCGCGGTCGGTTCCTGCCATGGGTTCCACCCGATTTGCTTGAGTCGATCGCTTCACGTCAAAGACGCTAACCCCTGCCACTGACAATGGGCCTCGACGTCCTCCCGGCCTGTGGACAACTCCACGGTCGGGCCCGGGAAAACCCGGCCGGAATCCCATGAGAATGGATGTTCGATTTTGGTGTCAAGCACACCGCGCCGGGCTCTGCTTCCCCTCAGACCAGCGCCCTAGCACCGTACACTCGGTGCGTCAAGATCACGTGGTGAACGTCATGTTGGATTGCGGCCGTATGGGGACATCGCTGGCAGGAAGAGTGGCCCTGGTCGCCGGGGCCACGCGAGGCGCGGGCCGCGGCATCGCCGTTCAGCTGGGAGCGGCCGGAGCGACTGTCTATGTCACCGGGCGGACGAGCGGGACCCAGCGGTCGGAGATGAACCGACCGGAGACCATCGAGGAGACCGCCGCGCTCGTGGACGAGGCGGGCGGCCACGGGATTCCGGTGCGGGTGGACCATCTCGTGCCCTCGGAGGTCCGCGCACTCGTGACGCGCATCCGGCGTGACCAGGGCCACCTGCACGTGCTCGTGAACGACATCTGGGGAGCCGAGATCGAGTGGGGCAGGCCGGTCTGGGAGTCCTCTCTCGAGACGGGGCTGCACACTCTGCGTCTGGCTGTAGACACACACGCCATCACCTGCCACTACGCGCTTCCGCTCCTCATCGAGCAGCCCGGAGGCCTGGTCGTCGAGGTGACCGACGGAACCGATGAGTACAACGCCACCCACTACCGGGTCTCCTTCTTCTACGACCTGGCCAAGGCGTCGGTGAGCCGGATGGCGTTCGCCCTCGCACACGAGCTGGAGCCGCACGGCGCGACCGCGGTGTCGCTCACGCCCGGCTGGCTGCGGTCCGAGGCGATGCTCGAGGCCCATGGAGTCGCCGAAGCGAACTGGCGCGACGCGATCGCCCACGCGCCCCACTTCACGATCTCCGAGAGCCCGGCATTCGTCGGACGCGCCGTGGCCGCGCTCGCGCAGGACCCCGCGGTGGCACGCTGGAACGGACAGTCGCTGTCCAGCGGGCAGCTGGCGCGGGTCTACGGCTTCACCGATCTGGACGGCAGCCGGCCCGATGCCTGGAGATACGTCCCCGAAGTCCAGGACGCGGGGCGGCCGGCCGACGCAACGGGCTATCGCTGAGCACGCCGGACCGCTGCCCGGACCTCCCGCGCCCCGACCGGTCTCCCCCGCCCTGCCCGGAATTCCCACGTCCCGCCGTTGTTCACGCCCGCGCGCCCGATGCTCCCAGCTGCTCCGCGTCCTCCTCGGCGTCGTTCCCGGAAGCACCGGGCGCGCGGCGCAGTCCCGAGAACACCGGCTCACCGCGCCGCCGCCGGCGACGGCCGTGCACCCGCGGGTCGTCCGTCACGTCGTAGCGCTTCACATACGCCCCCAGGAACGCCTGCAGTGTGGCGACGGCCGGGATCGCGATCAGCGCGCCCACGGCGCCCATCAGTGCCGTACCGGCGATGACCGAGCCGAAAGCGACCGCCGGATGGATGTCGACGGTCCTGGCGGTGAGTTTGGGCTGCAGCACGTAGTTCTCGAACTGCTGGTAGACCACGACGAATCCGAGCACCCACAAGGCGTACCAGGGGGCGATGGTGAACGCGATCAGCATCGGCAGGGCGCCCGCCAGATACGTGCCGATCGTGGGGATGAACTGCGAGACGAGACCGACCCAGATCGCGAGCGCCGGCGCGTACGGCACTCCGAGGAACACCAGCAGGACGTAGTGCGCGATCCCGGAGACGAGTGCCATCAGCCCGCGCGAGTAGAGATAGCCGCCGGTCTTGTCGACGGCGATCTCCCAGGCCCGCAGGACTTCGGCCTGCCGGGCGGGCGGCAGTACGGAGCAGAGCCCGCGGCGCAGCCGGGGGCCGTCGGCCGCGAAGTAGAACGAGAACAGGAAGATCGTCAACAGCCGGAACAGCCCGCCGAGCACGGTGGTGGAGACATCTAGCACACCGGTCGCACTGTTCTGGACGTACTTCTGCAACCAGTCGGAGTGCAGCAGACTGTCCTGCACCTCGACCCTGGAGAGGTCGGTGTGGAAATTCTGGTTGACCCAGTTGATCACCGAGTCCAGATACTTGGGGAACTCCTCGACCATCTCGACGATCTGGCCCGCGAGCATCGATCCGAGCAGCACGACGAACCCGGCCCCGGCGACCAGGATCCCGAGGAAGACCAGAAACGTCGCCAGCCCGCGGCGCATGCCGCGCGCCGCCATCAGGCTCACCGCGGGCTCTATGGCGAGCGCCAGGAAGAACGAGATCAGCACATTGATCAAGAGCCCGATGAGCTGGTCGAACGCCCAGCTGCCGAGCCGGAAGCACGCATAGAGCGCCAGGGCGAGGACCATGGCGCGCGGCAGCCAGGAAGGCATGCGGGCCGAGCCGGTACCGGAGGACCGGGTCGGTGGCGCGGCCGGCGGGACGGGCGTGGTGGGGGACGGCTGGGTCGGGGCTGTCTCGTCTGTCGGTGCCACGGATCCAGTCTCGCCTACGGTTGCGACACCCGGGCCCCCACCCCGGAGAACAGGTGCGGGTCCAGCGTCGGACGAACGGTTCGTCAGCGCTTGTCGGCGGGGATGTCGACCGCTGTGCAGACCCCGCGCCAGACGTCCTTCGCATCCCAGCCGGCGGCCAGCGCCTGGTGCACCGTCCGTCCGCCGAGCTCGGCCATGACATGGTCGTGTGCAAAGGAATCTGCGTACCCCGCGCCGAAGTGGTCTTCCATTCGTTCCCAGAAAATCGTCAACCGCATGACCTCAGTATCCCGCTCCTGAGAGTGCTGCCGTGCCGCTACGCCTTGCCGAGAGCGCTTACCGGCCTACGGTCGGTCCATGGCTGGAACAGGAGCAAGCCCCCTCGACCGCGCCGAGCAGTTCGTCTGGCTCACGGCCCGTGTCCTCGAACAGCGACGGTTCGCCCACCACTTTCTGGACGGAAGCGCGAACGCGGTGGAGACCGCGCTCGCCGCCTATCTCAACGAGGACGGCGGATACGGAAACGCACTCGAACCCGATCTGCGGGGCCCTGTCAGCCAGCCGCTGCACACGGCTCATGCGCTGAGCGTTCTCGACTCCATCGGCCGCTGCAGCGGCCTGCGCGTGGAGCGGATCTGCCGCTTCCTCACCGAAGTGTCCACCAAGGAGGGTGCCCTGCCGGCCCTCCTGCCCTCGCAGCGCGGCTATCCGGCCGCGCCGTTCATCCCGATCGTCGACGACCCACCGGCAGAGCTGCTGGCCACCGGTCCTGTCGTCGGGCTGCTGCACCGCAATGCGGTCTGGCACGCCTGGCTCTTCCGGGCCACCGATTTCTGCTGGGCGGCCGTCGACGCGCTGGAGTACTCGCATCCGTACGAGATCGAGGCGGCTGTCGCCTTCCTCGACGGCGCACCGGACCGGTCGCGGGCGGAGGCCGCGGCGGACCGCCTCGGCCGGCTCGTGCGCGAACAGCGGCTGGCCGTGCTGAACCCGACGCGGCGGGCGGAGTACCCGGTGGCGGCCGGGTACGCGCCGGGTGAGCAGCACTTCCCGTACGACTACGCCCGTACACCCGATTCGCTCGCCCGTCGCTGGTTCACCGACGAGGAGCTGGTCCGCTCGCTCGACCATCTGGCGTCGGAGCAGCAGCCGGACGGCGGCTGGCCGTTGAACTGGCGGCAGTGGGCGCCGGGCACAGCGCTGGAGGGCAGGCCCCTGGTGACCATCAAGGCGCTGCTGACGCTGAAGGCGTACGGACGCAGCCTCGGCTGAACACCGCCGGCCACCCCGACCGGTCCGCGCGCCCGCTTCGGCTCTCCTGAGCGCCTACCCGAGCGCTCGCACCCCCGCCGTGACGACCACGGCGGCGCCCACAACCACCAGAAAGGGTGCGCGCAGCACCAGAGCGAGCGCTGCGGCGGCCAGCCCCGCGCCTCTCGCGTCCAGCACCAGCTGTTGTCCGTCCCCGAAGGTCTGCTGCGCCGTGAGTGCTGCCAGGAGCGCCACCGGCAGAAGCGCGGCAAGACGCTGCACGAGCGGGCGTTCCAGGACACCCGCGGGCACCAGCAGTCCGAGCAGCTTCGCGAGATAGCAGCCGACGACGGTCAGTGCGATCGCGATCCAGACATTCATCGGCCGTCCTCCGTCGGGGTGGCTTCCTTGGCGGGGCGGTCACTGGGCCGTCGGTTCCTGCGTCCGCTCAGGAAGAGGACGGCAGGCGCGGCCAGCGCGGAGAGCAGCACCGGTACGCCTGCGGGCAGCACGGGCAGCAGCCCGAGGGCGAGCAGGACGGCGACCGCGGCGGTGATGCGCTCCGTGGAGGTCTTCAGCATGGGGGCGAGCAGGGCGAGGAAGACGGCGGGGCTCGCGGCGTCCAGCCCCCAGGTGTCGGTGTCGCCGAGCGCCTTTGCGCCCAGGGCCCCCAGCAGCGTGGTCAGGTTCCACAGCACGTAGAGGGTGAGTCCGGTGACGGTGAATCCGATCCGCGCGGCCCGCCGGGTGGTCTGGGGCAGTGTCACGGCGGTCGTCTCGTCGATCACCCACTGTGCGGCGAGCGGTCGAACCGCACGCGGCAGCGCGAGGAGCTGCGACAGCCGCAGACCGTAGAAGGCGTTGCGTACGCCGAGGAAGAACGCTCCCGCAGCCGCCGTGTACGGGTTGCCGCCCGCCGCGAGGGCGCCTACGAGTGCGAACTGCGAGGCACCGGTGAAGACGAGAAGACTGAGCGCGCAGGTCTGGAGCAGGCTCAGGCCGGAGCCCGCCGAGGTGACTCCGAAGGCGAAGCCGGAGAGCCCCACCGCGATACCGACACCGAGGGCGTCGCGGACGACGGCCGCGTCGGGCGTCGTCGCCCGAGCGACGGCCGTCCCGGCCTTCTCCGCCTTGCCGATCTTCTCTGGGGATGTTGTCTGTTCTGCCACGGCCGGAAGGCTACGCGGACAGATCGGGACCGGTCTTGTACGTTCTTGCGCGTTCTCGCTGGTAGGCGCCGGGCGGCACCCCCACGATCCGGGTGAAATGACGGTTCAGGTGCGGCTGATCGGTGAAGCCGACCTCGGCCGCGGCGTCCGCGGGTGCGATTCCCGCGTCCAGCATCCGCCGCGCCCGCCGTACCCGGGCATCGGTGAGCCAGGTGTGCGGCGGCATCCCGTACTGCTTCTTGAACGCCCTCAGCAGAGCGAACGGGCTGGTGCCGAGTTCGGCGGCCAGGGCCTCCAGGGTCGGCGGCCCGGTCATCCTGCTCTCCAGCACCGCACGCGCCCGCACCGCGGCCCTGGCGCCCGCCGACCGGGGGGAGCGGGCAGGCAGCACGCTGCCGTGCCGGCTGAGCAGCCGCGCGACCACGATCCGCAGGACGCTGTCGGCGGCGAGCGCATTGCCCTCCTCGGCCGCCCGGTGCACCTCACCTATGAGCCGGGCCGCTTCCGGGTCGACGACGCTGGTCTCGGCGAAACCGGCGGTGCCGCGCAGCTGCGTCGTGTCGGCCGCGATGTCGTTGATCACCTGCGCGGACGGGTACAGCGTGGCGTACGCCCAGCCCTCGGACGCCCCGGCACGGGCGGTGTGGGGCACTTCGGGGTTGATCATGACCACGCTGCCGGGACCCGCGTGCACGGTGCCGTCGGGCAGCCCGACGTCCTCGATCCCCCCGGTGACGGAGGCGAGGACATGCCCCTCGTGACTGTGGCGCGGAAAGGTGTGGCGGATGTACCGGGCACGCAGCAGATCGAGGTCCGGCAGTTCCGCGTACTGCCAGTGCCTCGCCCACTCGTCCGAGACCGAAGCCGGACCCGGGACGGAGGCCGAAGCCGAGGCCGATGCCGGGGCCGGGACGGAGGCCGATGGTGCTGCCATGCCCGAATTCTCGCAGCTACGGTCCATTGTCACGGTCCGTTGTCAGTGGTCGGGTGCACGATGGGGGGCATGGCCGGCTCTGCGCTCGATTCGTTCTCCCCCGCCACCCGCAGCTGGTTCGCGGGGGCCTTCAGCGCGCCGACGTCCGCACAGGAGGGCGCCTGGCGCGCGATCGGCGAGGGCTCGGACGTGCTGGTCGTCGCGCCCACCGGATCGGGCAAGACACTCGCCGCGTTCCTCGCCGCCCTGGACCGGCTGGCAGCCGTCCCGCCGCCGGCCGAGGCGAAGAAGCGCTGTCGCGTGCTGTACGTATCGCCCCTGAAGGCCCTCGCGGTGGACGTGGAGCGCAATCTCCGCTCACCGCTGACCGGCATCCGCCAAGAATCGGTGCGGCTCGGTCTGCCCGAGCCCGACGTGCGGGTGGGCATCCGCTCCGGAGACACCCCGCCCGCCGAGCGCCGGTCGATGGCGACCCGCCCGCCGGACATCCTGATCACCACCCCCGAGTCACTGTTCCTGATGCTGACCTCGTCGGCGCGCGAGGCCCTGTCGGGGGTCGAGACGGTGATTCTCGACGAGGTGCACGCGGTCGCCGGTACGAAGCGGGGCGCCCATCTCGCCGTATCGCTGGAGCGGCTGGACGAGCTGCTGCCGCGGCCGGCGCGGCGGATCGGCTTGTCGGCGACGGTCCGTCCGGTCGACGAAGTGGCGCGGTTCCTCTCGCCGCGGCGGAAGGTGGAGATCGTCCAGCCGCCGTCCACCAAGCGCTTCGAACTGTCGGTCGTCGTGCCGGTGGAGGATCTGGGCGAGCTCGGCGGTTCCCCCGCCACCGACCCGGATCAGGCGGGCCAGGCGGAGAAGCCGTCGATCTGGCCGCATGTCGAGGAGCGGATCGCCGATCTCGTCCAGGCGCACCGCTCCACCATCGTCTTCGCCAACTCCCGTCGTCTCGCGGAGAGACTGTGCAACCGGCTCAACGAGATCGCGTACGAGCGGGCCACCGGCGAGACGATGCCGGAGGCCCACTCCCCCGCCGAGGTCATGGCGCTGTCCGGTGCGGCGAAAGGGGCCCCCGCACTGCTCGCCCGCGCGCACCACGGTTCGGTCTCCAAGGAGCAGCGCGCCCAGGTCGAGGAGGACCTGAAGGCGGGCCGGCTGCCTGCGGTGGTCGCCACTTCCAGCCTGGAGCTGGGCATCGACATGGGCGCGGTCGACCTGGTGGTCCAGGTCGAATCGCCGCCGTCGGTCGCCTCCGGGCTGCAGCGGGTCGGCCGTGCCGGGCACCAGGTCGGCGCGGTCTCGACCGGAGTGGTCTTCCCGAAGTACCGCGGCGATCTGGTGCAGGCGGCGGTGGTCACCGAACGCATGCGCACCGGCTCGATCGAGGCACTCCGGATCCCGTCGAATCCGCTGGATGTGCTGGCCCAACAGCTCGTCGCCATGGTCTCGCTGGATACCTGGCAGGTGGACGACCTGCTGGCCGCGGTCCGCCGCGCGGCACCTTTCGCCTCGCTTCCGGAGTCGGTATTCACAGCCGTGCTCGACATGCTCGCCGGCCTCTACCCGTCCGACGCCTTCGCCGAGCTGCGCCCTCGCGTGGTCTGGGACCGCATCGCCGGTACGGTCACGGGCCGCCCCGGCGCCCAGCGGCTCGCCGTCACCTCCGGCGGCACGATCCCGGACCGCGGGCTCTTCGGGGTCTTCCTCGCCGGCGCCGACCCCAAGAAGGGCGGCGGCCGGGTCGGCGAGCTGGACGAGGAGATGGTGTACGAGTCGCGGGTCGGCGATGTGTTCACGCTGGGCACCACGTCCTGGCGGATCGAGGACATCACCCGCGACCGGGTCCTGGTGTCACCCGCCCCCGGGGTTCCGGGACGGCTGCCGTTCTGGAAGGGGGACCAGCTGGGCCGCCCGCTGGAGCTGGGCCGTGCGCTGGGCGCGTTCCTCCGCGAGATCGGTGGGCTGTCACCCGAGGACGCCAGGTCGCGGCTGCTCGCCGCAGGTCTCGACACCTGGGCCGCCGACAACGTCCTGTCGTACATCGACGAACAGCGCGCCGCCTGCGGCCACGTCCCGGACGACCGGACCATCCTCGTCGAGCGTTTCCGTGACGAGCTGGGCGACTGGCGGGTGGTCGTGCACTCCCCGTTCGGTGCGCAGGTCCATGCCCCGTGGGCGCTCGCGCTGAGCGCGCGCCTCGCCGAGCGGTACGGCATGGATGCCCAGGTGATGCATGCCGACGACGGCATCGTGCTGCGGCTGCCCGACGCCGACATGATGGGCCTGGACCTCCTGGACTTCGATCCGGCCCCGGACCCCTCCCTGGACCCGTCACGGAACCCGTCCCGGGAGCCGGCCCCCTTGGCCGCAGCGGCGTACGACAGTGACGAGCCGCCCGTCGGCGCCGCCGATGTCGTCTTCGACCAGGGCGAGATCAACCAGATCGTCACCGACCAGGTCGGCGGATCCGCCCTGTTCGCGTCCCGCTTCCGCGAGTGCGCGGCCCGCGCCCTGTTGCTGCCCCGCCGCAGCCCGGGCAAGCGCACCCCGCTGTGGCAGCAGCGCCAGCGCGCCGCCCAGCTCCTCCAGGTGGCCTCGGAGTTCGGCTCGTTCCCGATCGTTCTCGAAGCGGTTCGCGAATGCCTGCAGGACGTCTTCGACGTCCCCGGGCTCGCGGAACTGATGGGTGATCTCGAAGCACGCCGCGTCCGCCTGGTCGAGGTGACCACCCAGGAGCCCTCCCCCTTCGCCCGCTCGCTCCTCTTCGGCTATGTCGCGCAATTCCTGTACGAGGGCGACTCGCCGCTCGCCGAGCGGCGGGCGGCCGCGCTCTCCCTCGACTCCCACCTCCTCGCCGAGCTTCTGGGCCAGGCGGAACTGCGCGAGCTGCTCGACGCCGAGGTGCTGGGCGAGCTGGAACGGGAGCTCCAGTGGCTGGCCGAGGACCGCCGGATCAAGGACGTCGAAGGCGTCGCCGACCTGCTCCGCGTCCTCGGCCCGCTCACGGATGCCGAATTGGCCGAGCGCGGTGCCGAGCCGCCCTGGGCCCCGGAGCTGGCCTCGGCCCGCCGGGCCATCCGGGTCCGGATCGGCGGAGCCGACCACTGGGCGGCGATCGAGGACGCCGGCCGGCTGCGCGACGCGCTGGGCACGGCCCTCCCGGTCGGAGTCCCGGAGGCGTTCACCGAACCGGTGAAGGACCCGCTCGGCGATCTCCTCGCCCGCCACGCCCGTACGCACGGCCCGTTCACCTCCCGTGGGGCCGCCGCCCGTTTCGGCCTCGGCACCGCTGTCACGGACGGCGCACTGCAGCGGCTCGCCGCATCAGGCCGGATCGTCCAGGGCGAGTTCCACCCCGCCGGAATAGGCCAGGAATGGTGCGACGCCACGGTGCTGCGCCGGCTCCGCCGCCGGTCGCTCGCCGCGCTCAGGCACGAGCTGGAGCCGGTCCCGCCCGCCGCCCTCGCCGGCTTCCTTCCGCAGTGGCAGCATCTCGGCAGCAACAGCCTGCGCGGAATCGACGGACTGGCCCGCGCCATCGAGCAGTTGCAGGGCGCCCCCGTCCCCGCGTCGGCGCTGGAGAAGCTGATCCTGCCGGGCCGGGTCACCGGGTACGCCCCCGCCCTGCTCGACGAACTCACCACCACCGGAGAGGTGATCTGGGCCGGTGCGGGTGCTCTGCCCGGCAAGGACGGCTGGCTGTCCCTCTATCTCGCGGACAGCGCGCCCCTGCTCCTCCCGCCCCCGCACCCACTCGAACTCAGCGCCCTGCACGAATCCGTCCTGACCGCCCTGACCGGCGGGTACGGGCTGTTCTTCCGGCAGATCGCCGATCAGGTCCGCGCCACCACCCACCCGGACTGCACCGATCCTCAACTGGCCGACGCCATCTGGGATCTGACGTGGTCGGGACGTTTGACCAATGACACGCTGGCACCGCTGCGTTCGCTCCTGGGCTCCGGGCGTACGGCGGGGGCGACCGCTCATCGCGCCAAGCGCAGCGTCCCGCGCGGCCGTTACGGCTCGCTCACCGCGGCGGCCCGCCCGGTGTCACGCACCGGACCGCCCACGGTCTCGGGCCGCTGGTCCCTGCTGCCCGGCACCGAGCCCGACCCCACGCACCGCGCGCACGCCCTGGCTCGCACACTCCTGGACCGTCACGGCGTGGTGACCCGTGGAGCGGTCCAGGCCGAAGGGGTCGAGGGCGGTTTCTCCGCGACGTACCGCATCCTCTCCGCCTTCGAGGACAACGGGCAGGCCCGGCGCGGCTATGTCGTCGAAGGGCTGGGAGCGGCACAGTTCGCGATGGACGGCGCGGTCGACCGGCTCCGTGCGGCCTCCACAGCCCGCGACCGCACCGAACCGGGCGCCGCGCCCCGCGCTCTGGTGCTCGCCGCCGCCGATCCGGCCAACGCGTACGGCGCGGCCCTGTCCTGGCCCGAGCCGCCGGACGGGGCCGGACACCGGCCGGGGCGCAAGGCCGGTGCCCTCGTCGTCCTGGTCGACGGCGAACTGACGCTGTACATGGAGCGCGGCGGCAAGACGCTGCTCGCCTGGCCGACCGATCCGGAGGACCCCGCGCTCAGGGCGGCGGCCGAGGCGCTGGCCACCGCGGCCCGGGCGGGGGCACTCGGCACGGTCACGGTGGAGCGCACCAACGGCGCCTCGTCCCTGACCTCGCCTCTGGGCCGCACGCTGGAAGCAGCCGGTTTCCACGCCACCCCGAGAGGCCTTCGCCTGCGCGCCTGACCCACGCCCCTCAGGCCACACGGCCCGGGCCCACGCGCCGTCCCGGCCCGACGGCCGCACCGCCACGCGCGGCCCCGCCCACCCCGCACCTCAGCCGCAGCACTACCCCGCGCCACACCACCACGCATCATGGAGACATGCCCGAAGGAGACACCGTCCTGCAGACCGCCAGACGTCTGCACACCGCGCTGGCCGACCAGGTCCTCACCCGCTCGGACCTGCGCGTGCCACGGTTCGCGACCGCCGACCTCACCGGCCGGACCGTCCTCGCCACCCTTTCGCGCGGCAAGCATCTCCTCACCCGGATCGAGGGCGGCCTCACTCTCCACAGCCATCTGCGGATGGACGGTTCCTGGCGCGTCTACGCCGCGGGCGAGCGCTGGCGAGGCGGCCCGTCCCATCAGATCCGTGCGATTCTCGCCACCGCCGACCGCACAGCGGTCGGTTATCGGCTCCCCGTCCTGGAGCTCCTCCGCACCGCAGACGAGGAGAAGGCCGTCGGTCACCTCGGCCCCGATCTGCTGGGTCCCGGCTGGGACCCCGGCACCGCGCTGCGCAACCTGCTCAGCGACCCCACCCGCCCCCTGGGCGAAGCGCTCCTGGACCAGCGCAATCTGGCCGGCATCGGCAACATCTACAAGGCCGAGCTCTGCTTTCTCGCCCGCGTCACCCCCTGGCTGCCCGTCGGTGAGCTGCCCGCACCCACCGCCGCCCGACTGGTCACCACGGCCAAACAGCTCCTCGAAGCCAACCGTGACCGGCCTGTCCGGATGACCACCGGTTCCCGGGCGCGCGGGTACGGCGCGCACGAGCGGCTCTGGGTGTACGGCCGGACCCACCGCCCCTGCCTTCGTTGCGGTGCCCCCATCCGAACGGCGGAGCAGGACACCCGCCCCACGTACTGGTGCCCACGCTGCCAATCCGGCCCCACCCCATAGTTGACGTACCGTCAGATTCGGTCGTACGGTCCGGACATGCCTCTCGCCGCGTACGACCTCACCGGCCGCTCCGCGTTCATCACCGGCGCGGCCGGCGGCATCGGCCGGGCCAGCGCGGTCCTGCTCGCGCAGGCGGGAGCGACCGTCCACTGCGCGGACCGCGACGAGAAGGGCCTCCTGGAGACGCAGGAGATGATCACTGGGGCAGGTGGTACAGCCCACACCCATCACCTCGATGTCACCGACCGCAGTCGACTCCGGGACGCGGTCGCCGCAGCCGGTGACCTCGACATCCTGGCTGCCGTCGCCGGAATCATGCATACGAGCAGCGTCCTGGACACGACCGACGAAGACCTCGACCGCGTGCTCGCCGTCAACTTCAAGGGCGTCCTGTACGCGTGCCAGGAGGTGGCCCGCAGCATGATCGCGCGCGGCGCACCCGGCTCGCTGATCACCATGGCCTCCGGCGCGGTCGACGCCGCAAACCCGGGGCTGCTCTGTTACAGCGCGGCCAAAGCGGCAGTCGTCCAGCTGACCAGAACCCTGGCGACCGAACTCGGACCTCGCGCCATCCGCGTCAATGCCGTCGCACCGGGCTGGATCCGTACCCCCATGACCGCCAAGCACGACGCGGAACAGCAGGATCGAACCGAGGCCGCCATGGTCCGGATCTCGCCGCTCGGCCGGGTGGGTGAGGCCGAGGACGTCGCCCATACGGTCCTGCATCTCGCATCCGACGCGTCCGGCTTCATGACCGGCCAGATCCTCCGTCCGAACGGCGGCGTAGCCATGCCCTGGTAGCACGCCAGGCCTGGTCGGCCACCGTGCCGGCCGCACGGCCGGCACGTCGCCTGACGGCCGCGCACCACCCGGACGTCTCTCCGTCGGCGTCCTTCGTTCCCTCCGGTCCGGCGTTCGCGGCCACATGGACGGGCAGGAGGCTGAGCCCCCAACCGCCCGCCACCACCGCACCCTCGACCAGCCCGGCATGTTCCGGCTCCAGCACCAGCCGCAGCACGGCCCACCACCACACCCCGCCGAGAGCGAGCGCGGGCACCCATCGCCGTACCATGGCTGCCTCCTCCGCCCGAACCTAGTCCGGTCCGATCACCCGGCGGGAGGGCGCACCGGTGTGCAGTACCGGCGCGCACGGCGCGGGCGAGCTTCTCCGTTCGCATGGCCTGATGCGCCTCGTAGCCGTCGACGCATCCCCCACCATGGCACATATGACTTGAAACAGTAATTCGGGATATTCGTCTGATATGTCGCCTTCCGTTGTCCCGTCCGCAGCGGACGCATCCGAGCGCCCCGAAACGGGCCCTCACGCACATACGGAAGCCCCGGCCGATCCCGAGAGGGACCGACCGGGGCTTCCGTTTCACACCGAGTGTGCGGGTCAGGCGGCGACGACATCCACCGCTTCCGCGGGTGCCTTGATTGTCACCCGTCCCGTCGGCACACCTGCCACCGACGTCACGGAGACGGAATTGAGCATGGGGCGCACCGGTACAGGTACCGGATCGCTGGCTGCTGCCGACTCGGCCAGCTCAGCCAGCGACAGCTCATCGCTCACTTCACGCATGAGCTCGGACATCCGTACGTCAAGCGCGTCGCAAATGGCGGAGAGCAGCTCGGAGGATGCCTCCTTCTGCCCCCGCTCCACCTCGGAGAGATAGCCGAGCGAGACTCGGGCGGACGAGGAGACTTCGCGCAGAGTACGGCCTTGGCGCTGGCGCTGCCGACGCAGCACGTCACCAAGTAGGCGACGGAGCAGAATCATCGGTGGCTCCCTCCTCGGACCGCGTAGCCGCATCCTTCACGCCCCACCGTACCGCCTTGTGCTGCGGCCGTGCGGGGAGCGATGTCGTGTTCACTCTGGGCTGCAAACATCAATTCCCCCCGTTGTGTTCCGTATCCTGTGCGCTCGCATTTTCGCCGAGTTCGCCGGAGAGCAACTCGAGCACGCTCCGTACACTCTCTCTACGGATGTCCGCCCGGTCGCCGTTCAACCGCAGCGCGGTCACTTTCTCCGCACCGGCCGGCCCCACCACCGCAACATAGACCGTTCCGACAGGCTTCCCGTCCTGCGGCTCGGGTCCCGCGACGCCGGTGGTCGACACACCCCAGTCTGCACCGAGAACGTGTCGCACACCTGCCGCCATCTGACGCGCAACCTCGGGATCCACCGCGCCGTGGGCCGCCAGCAGGGCCCCGTCCACCGCCAGCACGTCCCGCTTCAGAGGCGTTGCGTACGCCGTCACGGACCCGCGGAAGGAACGCGAGGCACCGGGTACGGAGGTCAGCTCCGCCGCGACCAGGCCGCCGGTCAGCGACTCGGCGACGGCGAGGGTCTCACCGCGCTCCACGAGCAGCTGCAGCACCCGGGCCGCGGCAGTCACCGCTCGGTCTCCGCAGGACCGGCAGCACCGGCAGAGTGGGACGCCCCATCGGGCTCAGCAGTCCGGGAAGCCCCATCCCCCTCGGCAGCCCCACGTGCCCCCGGGGCCCCGGCGCTCGGCCCTGCGGCCGCCGCAGCGGCCCGCTCGGCCGCCAGCCCCTGGCGCCGCAGCACAACCGCCTGGCGCACATAGTCGAGCCCGGTGACGACCGTCAGCACGACGGCCACCGCCATCACCCAGAAGCGCAGGGTGGCCAGCGGCCCGGTCAGCGCCAGGACGTACATCCCGACGGCCGTCCCCTGTGCCAGCGTCTTCATCTTCCCGCCGCGACTGGCCGGAATCACCGCGTGCCTGATCACCCAGAAGCGCATCAGCGTGATACCGATCTCGCGGAAGAGGATCACGCCCGTGACCCACCAAGGCAGATCTCCGAGGTACGACAGACAGATCAGCGCCGCGCCCATGATCGCCTTGTCCGCGATCGGGTCGGCGATCTTTCCGAAGTCGGTGACCAGGTTGTACGTGCGTGCCAGGTGACCGTCGAAGAGGTCGGTGATCATGGCAACGGCGAACGCCGCCCAGGCGAACGACCGCCAGGCCGGGTCGTAGCCGCCGTTGTGCAGCAGCAGCACGACGAAGCCGGGCACCAGCAGCAACCTCACCATGGTGAGGATGTTGGCGATGTTCCACAGGCTGGCCTGATTGACGGCCGCAGTGCCCAGCTTGCCGCCGCGGACCGGCTTCGCGCCGGGTCCACCTGTCGCGGATGCCGGGACTCCCGTCATCTGGCTGCCTCCGCAAGCTCGGAACACTCGGCCACCAGGTCCACGCCCTCGGTGCCCACCACCTTTGCCTCGACCATACGGCCCGGCACGAGGCCCTCGCGCCCGGTGAAGAGCACCTGGCCGTCCGTTTCGGGTGCCTGGTGTGCCGCACGCCCCACCGCACGCGGCTCGTCCTCGGTCGGGTCGACCGACTCGACCAGCACCTGGAGGGATTCGCCGAGTCGTTCCTCGGCGCGCTGCGAGGTCAGCTCCTCGGCCAGCTGCGAGATGTGCGCGAGCCGCTCCGCGATGACATCGGCGTCCAGCTTGTTCTCGTAACCGACCGCCTCGGTGCCGTCCTCGTCGGAGTACCCGAAGACGCCGATGGCGTCGAGCCGTGCCCCCGTGAGGAAGCGTTCCAGCTCGGCGAGGTCGGCCTCGGTCTCGCCGGGGAAGCCCACGATGAAGTTCGACCGCGCACCGGCCTGCGGTGCCTTGCTGCGGATCGTCTCCAGGAGCTCCAGGAAGCGGTCGGTGTCCCCGAAGCGGCGCATCGCGCGCAGCACACCGGGGGCGGAGTGCTGGAAGGAGAGATCGAAGTACGGGGCCACCTTCGGCGTCGACGTCAGCACGTCGATCAGGCCGGGTCGCATCTCGGCGGGCTGCAGGTAGCTGACCCGGATCCGCTCGATCCCGTCGACCTCGGCCAGCTCCGGCAGCAGCGTCTCCAGGAGCCGGATGTCGCCGAGGTCCTTGCCGTACGAGGTGTTGTTCTCGGAGACCAGCATGACCTCCTTCACACCCTGCTCGGCCAGCCAGCGCGTCTCCTGCAGGACGTCCGAGGGGCGCCGCGAGATGAACGAGCCGCGGAAGGACGGGATGGCGCAGAACGAGCAGCGGCGGTCGCAGCCGGAGGCGAGCTTCACCGAGGCGACGGGGCTGGTGCCCAGCCGCCGGCGCAGCGGCGCGCGCGGCCCGGACACGGGCGCAACGCCCTCGGGAAGGTCCGCGGGGGCGGGGGCGGCGTCCTGCGCGTGCCCGGGCAGCGCGACTGCGGCGTCCTGCCGCTCGGCCGGGCTGATCGGCAGCAGCTTGCGCCGGTCACGCGGGGTGTGCGAGGCGTGGATGCCCCCGTTGAGGATGGTCTGGAGGCGGTCGGAGATGTCGGCGTAGTCGTCGAATCCGAGGACTCCGTCGGCTTCCGGCAGGGCTTCGGCAAGATCCTTGCCGTAGCGCTCGGCCATGCAGCCGACCGCGACCACGGCCTGGGTGCGGCCGTGGTCCTTCAGATCGTTGGCTTCGAGGAGGGCGTCGACGGAGTCCTTCTTGGCAGCCTCGACGAATCCACAGGTGTTGACGACGGCGACATCTGCGTCGGAGGCATTCTCGACGAGCTCCCAGCCGTCCGCTGCCAAGCGGCCTGCGAGCTCCTCCGAGTCCACCTCGTTACGGGCGCAGCCAAGAGTGACAAGGGCGACGGTACGGCGTTCGGGCATGGGCTCAAGACTACTTTGTCCCGGCACTCGCCCCGCCGAGCAGGGTTCCGGCGTCACAGGGAGTGACAAGAGCGCGAGCGCCCGGCAGGATCGCCGGGCGCTCGCGCTCTTGTCATGCACTGTCGGTCGGTCAGCCGACCTCGGGGTCGCCCTTCGTGTACGAGAGCCGCTCGACCTGGCCCGGCTGGAACTTGTCCTCGACCTTCTTGCCGTTGACGAAGAGTTCGATCGCACCGGCGTCACCGAGGACGAGGTCGACGCGCTCCTTGTCCTGGAAGGTCTTGGACTGGCCCTGCAGCAGCAGCCCGTCGAAGAGCTGCCGGCCGTTGTGGTCCTTGGCGGAGATCCAGCTCTTGCCCGTGGTTGCGCTGAGCTTGACCGTCACCTTGTCCCGGGGGGCCGCGGCGATGGCGCTGTCGGACGGTGCGGGTTTGGGGTCGGCGGTCTTGGTGGGCTTCGGCTTGGGGCTCGACCTGTCGGGAGTCGAGCCTTCCGCGACCTGCGTGGTCGCACCGCCGTCGTCAGCGCCCTTGAAGAACGTGAAGCCGACGAAGCCGATCACGGCGACGATCGCCGCGACCATGGCGGCGGTCCAGTTGGGCCGACGGGGGTCGGAACGGATCCGTTCGGCTTCGAACATCGGCGCCGCGGGCGTCGGCGCGGGACGGCCGCCGTGCTCGGCGTCGTACTGCGAGACAAGCGGTTCCGGATCTGTGGAGACGGCGCGCGCCAGCGTACGGATATGCCCGCGGGCGTACACGTCGCCGCCGCAGCGGGAGAAGTCGTCCTCCTCGATCGCGTGCACGATGGGGATGCGCACCCGGGTGGACGAGCTGACCTCTTCGACCGTGAGACCTGCGGCGATGCGAGCCTGCTGAAGCGCTCGACCGATCGAAGGCCGGTCGTCTTCGGGGGAGTTGCCGATGGACACGGGGGCGCCTTTCGAGCGTGAGCCACCTGCTGGGTGTTCAGTCTAGGGGGGGTACGAAAGGGTGGGGCAACCGGGAGGAGGACTTTGTACGCCATCGGATTCGAACACCGCCGGACACCTATGCCGCCGGACTCGAACACCTCGGATACGCACGCCGCCCCGACCACCGGGCCGCCCTTGAAAGGACATCCTGCTGCCCCTTCCCTCAACTTGACGTACGACCCGACGAAACGGTTGCTTACCACACCCTTACGAACCAGTTTCCCCGCGGATCTGTGCCAACACCCCATCCAGCTCATCCGGTTTCACCATGACATCGCGCGCCTTGGACCCCTCGCTCGGTCCGACGATGTTCCGCGACTCCATGAGGTCCATCAGCCGGCCGGCCTTGGCGAAGCCGACCCGCAGCTTGCGCTGGAGCATCGAGGTGGACCCGAACTGGGTGGAGACGACCAGTTCGGCGGCCTGGCAGAGCAGATCCAGGTCGTCGCCGATGTCCTCGTCGATCTCCTTCTTCCTGGCGCTGCCGACCACCACGTCCTCGCGGAAGACCGGCGCCATCTGATCCTTGCAGTGCTGGACGACGGCCGCCACTTCGCCCTCGGTGACGAACGCGCCCTGCATACGGGTCGGCTTGTTGGCCCCCATCGGCAGGAACAGTCCGTCGCCCTTGCCGATCAGCTTCTCGGCGCCGGGCTGGTCGAGGATGACGCGGCTGTCGGCCAGCGAAGAGGTCGCGAAGGCGAGCCGTGAGGGCACATTCGCCTTGATCAGGCCGGTGACCACATCGACGGACGGCCGCTGGGTGGCGAGTACCAGGTGGATACCGGCGGCGCGGGCCAGCTGGGTGATGCGGACGATGGCGTCCTCGACGTCACGCGGAGCGACCATCATCAGATCGGCCAGCTCGTCGACGATCACCAGCAGATACGGGTACGGGGAGAGCTCCCGCTCACTGCCCTCCGGCGGCTTGACCTTGCCGTTGCGCACGGCCTGGTTGAAGTCGTCGATGTGCCGGTAACCGAACGCGGCGAGGTCGTCGTACCGGAGGTCCATCTCCCGTACGACCCACTGCAGAGCCTCGGCGGCACGCTTCGGGTTGGTGATGATCGGCGTGATCAGGTGCGGAATGCCCTCGTACGCGGTCAGTTCGACGCGCTTGGGGTCGACGAGCACCATCCGGACGTCGTCCGGAGTCGCCCGCACCATGACCGAGGTGATCAGGCAGTTGATGCAGGACGACTTGCCGGAACCGGTGGCACCGGCCACCAGCACGTGGGGCATCTTCGCGAGGTTGGCCATCACATAGCCGCCCTCGACGTCCTTGCCGAGCGCGACCAGCATCGGGTGGTCGTCCTCGGCCGCGGCCGCGAGGCGCAGCACATCGCCGAGGTTGACCATCTCGCGGTCGGTGTTGGGGATCTCGATGCCGACGGCGGACTTCCCCGGGATCGGGGAGATGATCCGGACATCGGGACTGGCGACGGCGTACGCGATGTTCTTGGCGAGCGCGGTGATCCGCTCGACCTTCACGGCCGGGCCGAGCTCCACCTCGTAGCGCGTCACCGTCGGTCCGCGGGTGAATCCGGTGACCGCGGCATCGACCTTGAACTCGGTGAAGACGTTCGTCAGGGAGGCCACGATCGAGTCGTTGGCGGCGCTGCGGGTCTTGCCCGGACCGCCGCGTTCCAGCAGATCGAGCGACGGCAGCGCATACGTGATGTCGCCGGAGAGCTGAAGCTGCTCGGCACGGGCCGGCAGCGGCTGGGACTGCGACCGGTCGGGCGCAGGCTTGGTCAGATCGGGTACGCCACCGAAGGGAGCCGGACCCTTCTCGGACCGGTCCGAGTCCGACTCCCTCGCGCCGGGCACCGGGGTGCCGGACCGTTCCCGGTCCCGCTCGACGGAGACGCTCTGCGTGAGGTCGGCGACGATCGGCGAGGGCGGCATGCCGTTGAGTACCGCCCCGTCGAGCGCCGCGGCCGCGGCCGCGGCGACGTCCACCGCATCCATGGTCCGACTCATCGCGGGCTGCACGGAGGGCCTGCGCGGCCTGCGGCGTCTGGAGAGCGCCTCGGCCTCCGCCTGCTCGGGGTCGTACTCGCCGGGCGCCTCGGAACGGCGTGCGGACGAACGGCGTGAGCGGGCGGGCAGCGCGTCGCGCCACTGCTCGTCGTACCGCTCGTCGTCGCTCTCGTCCTCGGGGTCGTACGCCTGCTCGACGATGCCCAGCTTCGTACCGAGCAGTCGCAGCCGCTGCGGAATGGCGTTCACCGGCGTCGCGGTGACGACCAGCAGCCCGAAGACGGTGAGGAGCAGGAGCAGTGGCACGGCGAGGACTTCGCCCATGGTGTAGATGAGCGGCTTGGACGCGGCCCAGCCGATCAGTCCGCCCGCGTCCTGCATCGCCTCGGTGCCGTCCCCGCGGCCCGGCGATCCGCACGCGATGTGGACCAGTCCGAGCACCCCGAGCACCAGGGCGGAGAGCCCGATGACGATACGGCCGTTGGCCTCGGGCTTCTCCGGGTAGAGGATCAGCCGTACGGCGATGGCGCCGAGCAGTATCGGTACGAGCAGATCGAGCCGGCCGAAGGCTCCGGTGACGAGCATCTCGACGAGGTCCCCGACCGGCCCCCGAAGATTCGACCAGGTGCCCGCGGCGACGATCAGCGCGAGACCGAGCAGGAGCAGCGCGATGCCGTCCTTGCGGTGCGCGGGATCGAGTCCCTTGGCCCCGCGCCCGAGGCCGCGGAACATCGCGCCGATGGCATGGGCCGCACCGAGCCAGACGGCACGCGCCAGCCGGTACACACCCCCGGTGGGCGACGGTGCGGGTCTGGGCGCGGCCGCCTTCTTGGCCGGGGCCTTCTTGGCGGGTGCGGTCTTCTTCGCGGCGGCTTTCTTCGCGGGCGCGGCTTTCTTCGCCGGACCCGCGGTACGGCCGGGACGCTTCGCGGTGCCCGCCGTGCCCTGGGAACCCTTGCCGGACGTACGTGAGGCCATGGTGCCGAGGTTACCGGTGTCGGCGGCAGTGAACACCTGTGCCTCTTGCTTCGCCCGGCCGTGTCGCCTTACCGGGACGTGGAACTGACGCGCCCTCAACCAGCTGCACCGGGGGCCCGCCGTCGAACGCAGCTTCCGGACCGATGAGTTCCGTGAGCGGACGCGTTACGAGGGAACCGCCGCCGTGCCGCTTCCGGCGCCGGGCTCCAGCGCGTCGAGCGCGCGCCGCAGTCCGGTCAGCTTCCGTTCGAGATGGGCGGCGGTCGCCACCGCTGCGGCATCCGCCGACTCGTCGTCGAGCTGCTTGGAGAGGGCCTCCGCCTGCTCCTCGACGGCCGCGAGGCGCGCCGAGAGTTCGGCCAGGAGTCCGGCGGGCTCCCTGTCCTGGTCCACACTCGGCCGGCTGCCGCCCTCGAGCTGAAGCCTGAGCAGTGCGGCCTGCTCCCGCAGTTGGCAGTTCTTCGTGTACAGCTCGACGAAGACCGAGACCTTGGCCCGCAGCACCCAGGGATCGAAGGGCTTCGAGATGTAGTCCACCGCACCCGCCGCGTAACCCCGGAAGGTGTGATGCGGACCGTGGTTGATCGCGGTGAGAAAGATGATCGGGATGTCCCGGGTCCGCTCCCGCCGCTTGATGTGCGCGGCGGTTTCGAAACCGTCCATACCCGGCATCTGGACGTCCAGCAGAATGACCGCGAAGTCGTCCGTGAGCAGCGCTTTGAGCGCTTCCTCCCCTGACGATGCCCGTACCAGTGTCTGATCGAGCGCAGAGAGGATGGCCTCCAGCGCCAGCAGATTCTCCGGTCGGTCATCGACCAGGAGGATCTTGGCCTTCGGCACCATGGCCCGTCCTCCTCGCCCCGGAATTGCACCGGGCGCCGCCCCAGGGGACGACTCCCTTGCGTCGTCCGTCCTTGTGCCGGTCATGGTAGCCGCACCCCGCCCGTCACCACACCCTGTCACCGCGATGTCACTGTGCACATACCGAAAACGCGGTGGGAGACCAGAAGGTTCCCCGCGCACCGCCTGCTCACACCCATTCGAGCACACTCGATCAGCAACTTATCGTGATCCACCAATCGATGATCACTCTCCGTGCATCCACTGCTCCATGACGGAGAGCAGATGATCGGGATCAACAGGCTTGGTGACATAGTCGGAAGCGCCGGAATCGATCGCCTTCTCCCGGTCTCCCTTCATGGCCTTCGCGGTCAGCGCGATGATGGGCAGTCCCGCGAACTGCGGCATGCGACGAATCGCCGTGGTCGTCGCATAACCGTCCATTTCCGGCATCATGATGTCCATCAGTACAACCGTCACATCGTCGTGCTGCTCCAGGACTTCGATGCCCTCGCGCCCGTTCTCCGCGTACAGGACCGAGAGGCCGTGCTGCTCCAGCACGCTGGTGAGCGCGAAGACGTTACGGATGTCGTCGTCGACGATCAGCACCTTCTCGCCGCCGAACCGGAACACCCTGCGGGCCTCGGGCTCCTCCTGGCCGGCCGCCGGCCACGGCTCCTGGACCGACCCGGCCGGCGCGGCGCTCCTCGGCGGCAGCGCGGTCCTGCGCTCCATCCCCAGCGCCTTGCGGCGGTGCCGGAACAGCCCCGCGGAACCGACCGGACCGGGCAACGACGCATCGCCGCCCGTGCCGTAATCCGGACCGGCCTCCGGAATCAGCCCTTCCTCGACCGCCTGGCCATGCGCCTCGATGGGCCCCGGGCCGATCTGCGGGTAGCCCTGCGGCGGCAGTTCGCTGGGGTGGAGCGGCAGATACAGCGTGAAGGTCGAGCCCCTGCCCGGCTCGCTCGCCGCATGGATCTCGCCGCCCAGCAGCCGGGCGATCTCCCGGCTGATGGACAGTCCCAGTCCCGTGCCGCCGTACTTGCGGCTCGTCGTGCCGTCCGCCTGCTTGAACGCCTCGAAGATCACCAGCATCTTGCTGGACGCGATCCCGATGCCGGTGTCGGTGACCGAGAAGGCGATCAGGTCGGCGTCGGCGTCGCGCAGCGAACCGGCTTCGAGAAGCTGTTCACGGATGGCGTGCGGCACATCCGTACTGGCGTGCCGGATCACCAGCTCGACGGCGCCGCTGTCGGTGAACTTCACCGCGTTGGACAGCAGGTTGCGCAGCACCTGGAGGAGCCGCTGCTCGTCCGTGTGCAGCGTCGCCGGCAGCTCCGGCGACACCCGTACGGAGAAGTCGAGCCCCTTCTCCGCGGTGAGCGGCCGGAAGGTCGCCTCCACGTAGTCGACCAGCTGGACCAGAGCGATCCGGGTCGGGCTGACGTCCATCTTGCCCGCCTCGACCTTCGACAGGTCGAGGATGTCGTTGATCAGCTGGAGCAGGTCGGAACCGGCACCGTGGATCGTCTCGGCGAACTCCACCTGCTTCGGCGAGAGGTTGCCCTCGGCGTTGTCCGCGAGCAGCTTGGCCAGGATGAGCAGCGAGTTGAGCGGCGTACGCAGCTCGTGCGACATGTTCGCCAGGAACTCGGACTTGTAGCGCATCGAGACCGCGAGCTGCTCGGCGCGCTCCTCCAGGACCTGCCTGGCCTCCTCGATCTCGGTGTTCTTCACCTCGATGTCGCGGTTCTGCTGGGCCAGCAGCTCGGCCTTCTCCTCGAGTTCGGCGTTGGAGGCCTGGAGCGCCTTCTGCCGGTTCTCCAACTCCTCCGAGCGGTCGCGCAGTTGCTCGGTCAGTTCCTGCGACTGCTCCAGAAGCTTCTCGGTCTTGGTGTTGACGCTGATGGTGTTGACGCTCGTCGCGATCATCTCGGCGAGCTGGTTGAGGAAGTCGCGCTGGATGTGGGTGAACGGCTGGAACGAGGCCAGCTCGATCACGCCGAGGACCTGCCCCTCGAAGAGCACCGGCAGCACGATCACATGGGCGGGCGGTGCCTCGCCCAGCCCCGAGGAGATCTTCAGATAGCCCGGCGGCACGTTGTCCACCTGGATCGTCCGCTTCTCCTCCGCCGCCGTACCGATGAGCGTCTCGCCGGGCCGGAAGGACGTCGGCATCGAGCCCGCGGAGTAGCCGTAACTGCCCCGCATGCGGAGCACGTACGCACCGTCCTTGTCGCCGTCCGCCACCATCGCGTCGGCGTCGCCGGTCGGCATGGCCAGGAAGAACGCCCCGTGCTGCGCGGAGACGACCGGAGTCAGCTCGCTCATGATCAGCGAGGCGACGTCGTCGAGATCGCGGCGCCCCTGCATCAGACCGGAGATCCGGGCGAGGTTGCCCTTGAGCCAGTCCTGCTCCTTGTTGGTGGCCGTCGTGTCGCGCAGGTTGGCGATCATCGTGTTGATGTTGTCCTGCAGGGCCTGGATCTCGCCGGCCGCGTCCACGTCGATCTTGAGATTGAGGTCGCCACGGGTCACCGCGGTGGCCACGGCCGCGATGGCCCGCACCTGACGGGTCAGGTTCCCGGCCATCTCGTTCACGGACTCGGTGAGATCGCGCCAGGTGCCGTCCACGTCCCGGACCCGGGCCTGGCCGCCCAGCTGCCCCTCGGTGCCCACTTCACGGGCCACCCGGGTCACCTGCTCGGCGAACGACGACAGCTGGTCGACCATCGTGTTGATGGTGTTCTTCAGCTCCAGAATCTCACCGCGGGCGTCGATGTCGATCTTCTTGGTGAGATCGCCCTTGGCGATGGCCGTGGTGACCGTGGCGATCTGGCGGACCTGACCGGTCAGGTTGGACGCCATCGAGTTCACCGACTCGGTCAGGTCCTTCCACGTACCGGAGACGCCCGGGACCCGCGCCTGGCCGCCCAGCTCGCCTTCCGTGCCCACCTCACGGGCGACTCGCGTCACCTCGTCGGCGAACGAGGACAGCGTCGTCACCATCGTGTTGACGGTGTCGGCGAGCTCGGCGACCTCGCCGCGCGCCTCGACGGTGACCTTCTTGGTCAGATCGCCGTTGGCGACGGCGGACGAGACCCGGGAGATGTTCCGCACCTGACTGGTCAGGTTGTTGGCCATCAGGTTGACGTTCTCGCTGAGGTCCTTCCAGATACCCGTCGCACCGCGCACCCGGGCCTGGCCGCCCAGGATGCCCTCGGTGCCCACCTCGCGCGCGACTCGCGTCACCTCGTCCGCGAAGTTGAGCAGCTGGTCGACCATCGTGTTGACGGTCGTCACCAGTTCGAGGATCTCGCCCTTGGCGTCGACGGTGATCTTCTTGGAGAGATCGCCCTTCGCGACCGCGGTGGTGACCTCGGCGATGTTGCGGACCTGCATGGTCAGGTTGTTCGCCATGCCGTTGACGGACTGGGTGAGGTCCTTCCACGTACCGGACACGCCCTGCACCTCGGCCTGGCCGCCCAGAATGCCTTCCGTACCCACCTCACGGGCGACCCGCGTCACCTGCTCGGCGAAGTTCGACAGCTGATCCACCATCGTGTTGAGGGTGTTCTTCAGCTCCAGGATCTCGCCACGGGCGTCGACGTCGATCTTCTGCGACAGGTCACCGCGCGCCACCGCCGTCGCGACCTGCGCGATGTTACGGACCTGCGCGGTGAGGTTCCCCGCCATGCCGTTCACCGAATCGGTCAGATCACGCCACACACCGGCCACGCCGGGCACCTGTGCCTGCCCGCCGAGCCGCCCGTCCGTGCCCACCTCACGGGCCACCCGGGTCACCTGCTCGGCGAAGGCGGAGAGCTGGTCGACCATCGTGTTGATGGTGTTCTTCAGCTCCAGAATCTCACCGCGGGCGTCGACGTCGATCTTCTGCGACAGATCGCCCCGCGCCACCGCCGTCGTCACCTGCGCGATCTGGCGCACCTGGGAGGTCAGGTTCCCCGCCATGAAGTTGACGGAGTCGGTGAGCTCCTTCCAGGTACCGGAGACGCCGTCGACCCGGGCCTGGCCACCGAGCCGGCCCTCCGTGCCCACGTCCCGCGCCATGCGCGTCACCTGGTCGGCGAAGGACGACAGCTGCGACACCATCGTGTTGACGGTGTTCTTCAGCTCCAGCATCTCGCCGGCCACGTCCACGGTGACCTTCTGCGACAGATCGCCGTTCGCCACCGCGGTCGTCACCTGCGCGATGTCGCGCACCTGACCCGTCAGGTTCCGGAACGCCGTGTTCACCGAATCGGTGAGGTCCTTCCACGTACCCGCCGCGCCCGGCACCTCGGCCTGACCGCCGAGGCGGCCCTCGACACCGACCTCCCGGGCGACCCGGGTCACTTCCGAACCGAAGGACTGCAGCTGGTCCACCATCGTGTTGACGGTGTTCTTCAGCTCCAGCATCTCGCCGGCCACATCGACCGTGACCTTCTGCGTCATGTCGCCGCTGGCCACCGCCGTGGTCACCTGCGCGATGTCGCGCACCTGCGTCGTCAGGTTCCGGAAGACCGTGTTCACCGAATCGGTGAGGTCCTTCCACGTACCCGCCGCGCCCGGCACCTGCGCCTGGCCGCCGAGCAGACCCTCGCCACCGACCTCGCTGGCCACTCGCGTCACTTCGTCCGCGAAGGTCCGCAGCGTCTCGGTCATCTGGTTGATGGTCTCGGCGAGCTGCGCCACCTCGCCGCGGGCGCTCACCGTGACCTTCTGCGACAGGTCACCGTTGGCGACCGCCGTCGTCACCTCCGCGATGCCGCGCACCTGCGACGTGAGGTTTCCGGCCATCGTGTTGACGGAGTCGGTGAGGTCCTTCCACACTCCGGCCACGCCGGGCACCGTCGCCTGTCCGCCGAGCTCGCCCTCCGTGCCCACCTCGCGGGCGACCCGGGTCACCTCGGAGGAGAACGACGACAGCTGGTCGACCATCGTGTTGACGGTGTTCTTCAGCTGGAGCATCTCACCGGCCACATGGACGGTGACCTTCCGCGACAGATCCCCCTTGGCGACCGCCGTCGTCACCAGAGCGATGTCTCGCACCTGCGCCGTCAGCCGGTACGCCATGGTGTTGACGGAGTCCGTGAGGTCCTTCCAGGAACCGGACATTCCGCGCACCTGGGCCTGCCCGCCCAGCTTGCCCTCGGTACCCACCTCGACCGCCACCCGCGTCACCTGCTCGGTGAACACCGACAGCTGGTCGACCAGGTTGTTGACCGTACGGGCGACCTTCAGGAACTCGCCGCGCAGCGGTCGGACGGTCTCGTCGGCCGTGTGCGACCGGAGCTCCATCCGCTGCTCGAGGTCACCGTCGGCGACCGCCGAGAGCACCCGCCCGACCTCCGACACGGGCCGCGCCAGATCGTCGACCAGCTCGTTCGAGGCATCGATGGCAGCCGCCCAGGAGCCCTCGCAGGCCCCCGTCTCCAGCCGCTCGGTCAGCTTGCCCTCCCGCCCGACCACGCGACGTACACGTGCCAGCTCTCCGGTGAGATGGAGATTTCGGTCGGCGACCTCGTTGAAGACCGCTGCGAGCTCCGTCATCACGCCGTCGCCCGAGACCGTCAGACGCCTGCGGAAGTTCCCGTCGCGCATCGCCACCAGGCCCGCGAGCAGTCTGTTGAGCGCTGCCGCGTCCACCTCGATCATTCCATTGCGCTGTTTCTTCACGGACTGTCCGCCTCTTGTGCGCGTTCCTGATCCCCGCGCCGCCACGCCAGACTCCACCGTGTCCCTCCCGCAGGGGTTGACCGTATCGCTCGGGCCTTAACTGGGAGCTTGCCCAGATCCACATTGGCTCACCGCCACAGCCCACCGTCGACGGGTGACCATGCGGACGTCAAATCGTTGAAACGTACCAGGCCGCAACGGACCGGGGTGCAACCTCCAACGGTTGTCCCTCATCCCTCTGTTGGGAAGCCCACACTTGTCCGCTCACCGACCACTTCCTGGTCGCCCTTGCCCGAAGTCGGCCCTCGTGTACCCGGAACAGAGACCGAGCGTCTAGCCTGGCAGGCGAATCGAAGCGGCGAGAAACGGGCACAGGACTCGGGGAAGCGACGAGACACCATATGGGGAGTGCTGTGATCACCGCGCGCGCGGCCGCCACCTTCGACCCGGTCGGCCGCTCGGTCGCGACCGCCCGCACCTTCGTGCGTGACACCCTGCAGGGCTGGGGTTACACCGACGTCGTCGACGACGCGGTCGTCCTCACCAGTGAACTCGTGACCAACGCGGTGGTGCACGCGGGCACCGCCGCCGACGTGCTCTGTCTGCGTACGGAGGACGGCGTCCGGGTCGAGGTCTCCGACCGCTATCCGGAACGCGAGATCCCGCTCCAGAGCACCGGTCTGGACTTCGGCAGCCCGGACCGTGAGAGCGGCCGGGGGCTGCTGCTCTGCGCAGCGCTCGCTTCCCGGTGGGGCGTCGAGTACACCCCGGCCCACAAACGTGTCTGGTTCCAGCTCGATCTCCCGCAGCGACCGGTGGGCATCCGCTCCGCCGGGCCCCTGCTCCCCACGCCTCTCCTCCCGGTCGCCGACGAGCGCGTCCGGGTCGCCGTCGTCCAGATCGACAGCTCCGGTTCGCTGGCCGCCTGGAACGATGACGCGACGTTCCTCTTCGGCTACACCGCGGACCAGGTCACCGGCAAGCAGCTCACCGACTTCGCGGCCTGGCCCCACACTCCCGGCACCAACACGGGCATCGCCGACGCGCTCCAGCTCTCCCGCTGGGAGGGGAGCTACGGAATCCGGGGCGCCGACGGACGCACCATTCCCGTCTACGCCTCGCACCTCAGAGTCCGCGACACCCAGGGCGAGCCGTCGACGGTCTGTCTGCTCGTCCGCGAATACGAGCGCGCCGTACTCCAGTCCCCGGTCCGCACCCCCGTCTCCGACACCGGCGCCGAGAACCGCACCACGGACCCGTTCGAAGTCTTCATCGGCTCCCCCGCCCCCGACGACCTGGACGGGCTGCTCCAGCGCACCGTCGAGCGGGCCCGGGACATGCTCGACGCGGATGCGGCCTTCCTGCTGCTGGCCACGGACGACGAGACGGAACTGGAGGTACGGGCCACTACCGGCCTGCCATCCGCCCGTCAGCGCTTCGCCCGGGTCCCCGTCGAAGCGGGCACCGGACGGTACGGTTCCGCCAGGATGCCCGCGGTCCACGAGGACCTCACCGCCGTTCCCGGCGCCGTCCCGCTGCTCGGCGGGACCGGTATGCGCTCCGTCGTCACCGTCCCGCTGAAGGTCGAAGGCCGCCTCACCGGCTCACTGGGCGTCGCCGCCGAAGCACCCGGCAGGTACACCAACGAAGAGGCCCTTCGCCTCCAGTTCGCCGCGGACCGCATCGCGCTCGCCGTCGAATCGGCCCGCCTCGGCGAACTCGAACGGCTCCGCCGCGGTTCGCTGTCTTTCCTCGTCGAGGCCTCCGACCTGCTCGCCGGCACGCTCGACCGGGACCAGACGCTGGCCCTGATGGCTCAGATGACCGTCCCCACCCTGGCCACCTGGTGCGCCGTCTACACGATCGCCGACCAGTCCTCGGAGCCGTACCTCTCCTACGTGCTCCACGAGGACGAGGAGCTCATCGACGGCCTCAAGGCCCTGCTCTCCAAGATCGCCCCGCCGGATCCCGTGCCGACGCCCGGCGCCCGGGTCTGGGCCGCCCCGTCCGAGGCGGCCCACGAGGCGGCGCTGCGCACCTCGATGCGGAGTCTCGGCCTCAGCGAGTCCACCGCGCTCGGCTCAGGCATCCGCTCCACGCTGGCCACCGCAGCCGCGGTGGGCGGCGAGACGGTGGTCCTCCCGCTCGTCGCCCGGAACCGCGTCATCGGCATGCTCACGCTCGGCAAGCCGTCCGACGACCACTTCCGCCAGGAGATCCTCGAACTGGCCGAGGACCTCTCCCGCCGCGCCGCCCTCGCCCTCGACAACGCCCGCCTCTACTCCGAGCGCATGGCGATCAGCCAGTCCCTGCAGCGCAGTCTGCTGCCGCCCGGCCTGCCCGACGTCCCCAATGTCGAGATCGAGGTCATCTACCGTGCGGCCGGCGAGGGCAACGAGGTCGGCGGCGACTTCTACGACGTCTTCCCGATCCGCGACGGCGCATACGGTTTCGCCATCGGTGACGTGTGCGGTACCGGTCCGGAGGCAGCAGCTGTCACGGGCCTCGCCCGCCACGCCCTGCGCCTGCTCGCCCGCGAGGGCTTCGGCGGCCCCGCTGTCCTGGAGCGTCTGAACGCCGCCATTCTCGACGAGGGTGCCCGCAGCCGCTTCCTCACCCTTCTCTACGGCGAGCTGTGGCCCCAGGAGGACGGCAGCGCGCTTCTGAAGGTGGTGTGCGCCGGGCATCCCCTGCCACTGCGCCTTCGGCAGGACGGCACAGTCGAGGCGGCAGCCGAACCGCAGCCGCTGCTGGGCGTCATCGAGGACCTCGAACTGTACGAGCAGACCGTCACCCTCGACCCGGGCGATGTGCTGCTGTGCGTGACCGACGGTGTGACAGAACGCCGCGAAGGCACCCGCATGCTCGGCGACGACGGTCTGGCCGATGTCCTCACCACATGCACAGGCCTCACGGCCGGTGCCGTGGCGGCCCGTGTCCTGCGGGCCGTCGAACGCTTCGCCGCCGAACCGGCCTCCGATGACATGGCCATCCTGGCCATGCGCGTGCCCGAGCCTCCTGCCGTCTGACCGCGTTTCATGGTGCGGGGCCTCTGACAGACTCCGCACCATGACATCGGAGATCATCACTGCAGCGTCCGCCGGCACGTGGGACCTCGGCGACCTGACAGTCAACCGCGTCGGCTTCGGCGCGATGCGCCTGACCGGCAGCGCCGCCTTCGACCTCGGCACCCCGAGCAACCGCGAGCAATCGATCAGCGTGCTCCGGCGCGCCACGGAACTCGGCGTGAACCACATCGACACCGCCGCGTTCTACTTCTCATCGATACGGTCCGCGAACGAGCTGATCAACCGGGCCCTGGCGCCGTACTCCGAGGACCTGGTCATCACCACCAAGGTCGGCCCCGCACGGGATCCCTCGGGCGCCTGGATCACTCCGGCCAGGCCGGACGAACTGCGCGGCCAGGTCGAGGAGAACCTGCGCCAGCTGGGCCGTGACCACCTCGACGTGGTGAACCTGCGCCTCATGGGCCAGGAATCGGTCTCCGAACACTTCGGCGCACTGGCCGAGCTCCGCGAAGCCGGCCTCGTACGCCACCTCGGCATCTCCGGTATCAAGGCCCGCCACCTCGCCGAGGCGCAGGCCATTGCGCCGGTGGTCTGCGTACAGAACCGCTTCGGTCTCGACTCCCGCACCACGGACGCCGACGACATCCTGCGGATCTGCGGAGAGCAGGGCATCGCGTTCGTCCCGTTCTTCGCCATCGCCGGCGAGGGACGCGAGAAGGGCGTACACAGCGCAGCCGCCGCGCCGGCCACCGACGACGTGCTGCTCGCCGTCGCCCGTGCCCACGGCGCGACGGTGGCACAGGTCCGGCTGGCCTGGACCCTGCATCAGGGACCGCACGTGCTCGCCATCCCCGGCACCGGTAATCCGGACCACCTCGTGGAGAACGTGGCCGCGGGTGCCCTGCGCCTCTCCGCGGACGAAGTTGCCCTCCTCGATTCGCACCACACGGGCGGATAGTGAATCCAAAGGTGTCGGACATGCGAAAGGCCCCCGCCGAGTGGCGGGGGCCCTTCGTGTTGTCTGAGCCCCAATACGGAATCGAACCGTAGACCTTCTCCTTACCATGGAGACGCTCTACCGACTGAGCTATTGGGGCCTGCTGCGCTGCGGCAACGAGGTAAACCATACCCCGAACCGAGGGATATTCATAACCGCCCCGAAGCGGGTGTCCGACACCTGTCATCGGCACCTGTCCCTGGGCTGCACATCCGGCACGTCCGGGCCCGGCCCGTGAACGCAGAAAAGCCCCGCACCAGAGGTGCGGGGCTTTCCCGGAATAATTGTTCGGCGGCGTCCTACTCTCCCACAGGGTCCCCCCTGCAGTACCATCGGCGCTGAAAGGCTTAGCTTCCGGGTTCGGAATGTAACCGGGCGTTTCCCTAACGCAATGACCACCGAAACACTATGAAATTAACCAACACCGGACAACAACACGGCCGTTCGTTATTTCAGAACTAACACAGTGGACGCGAGCAACTGAGGACAAGCCCTCGGCCTATTAGTACCAGTCAGCTCCACCCGTTACCGGGCTTCCACATCTGGCCTATCAACCCAGTCGTCTACTGGGAGCCTTAACCCCTCAAAGGGGGTGGGAATACTCATCTCGAAGCAGGCTTCCCGCTTAGATGCTTTCAGCGGTTATCCTTTCCGAACGTAGCCAACCAGCCATGCCCTTGGCAGGACAACTGGCACACCAGAGGTTCGTCCGTCCCGGTCCTCTCGTACTAGGGACAGCCCTTCTCAATATTCCTACGCGCGCAGCGGATAGGGACCGAACTGTCTCACGACGTTCTAAACCCAGCTCGCGTACCGCTTTAATGGGCGAACAGCCCAACCCTTGGGACCGACTCCAGCCCCAGGATGCGACGAGCCGACATCGAGGTGCCAAACCATCCCGTCGATATGGACTCTTGGGGAAGATCAGCCTGTTATCCCCGGGGTACCTTTTATCCGTTGAGCGACAGCGCTTCCACAAGCCACTGCCGGATCACTAGTCCCGACTTTCGTCCCTGCTCGACCCGTCGGTCTCACAGTCAAGCTCCCTTGTGCACTTACACTCAACACCTGATTGCCAACCAGGCTGAGGGAACCTTTGGGCGCCTCCGTTACTCTTTAGGAGGCAACCGCCCCAGTTAAACTACCCATCAGACACTGTCCCTGATCCGGATCACGGACCCAGGTTAGACATCCAGCACGACCAGAGTGGTATTTCAACGGCGACTCCACAACCACTGGCGTGGCTGCTTCAAAGTCTCCCACCTATCCTACACAAGCCGAACCGAACACCAATATCAAACTGTAGTAAAGGTCCCGGGGTCTTTCCGTCCTGCTGCGCGAAACGAGCATCTTTACTCGTAGTGCAATTTCACCGGGCCTATGGTTGAGACAGTCGAGAAGTCGTTACGCCATTCGTGCAGGTCGGAACTTACCCGACAAGGAATTTCGCTACCTTAGGATGGTTATAGTTACCACCGCCGTTTACTGGCGCTTAAGTTCTCAGCTTCGCCGACCCGAAAGTCAGCTAACCGGTCCCCTTAACGTTCCAGCACCGGGCAGGCGTCAGTCCGTATACATCGCCTTACGGCTTCGCACGGACCTGTGTTTTTAGTAAACAGTCGCTTCTCGCTGGTCTCTGCGGCCACCCCCAGCTCATGGAGTAAATCCAATCACCAGTGATGGCCCCCCTTCTCCCGAAGTTACGGGGGCATTTTGCCGAGTTCCTTAACCATAGTTCACCCGAACGCCTCGGTATTCTCTACCTGACCACCTGAGTCGGTTTAGGGTACGGGCCGCCATGAAACTCGCTAGAGGCTTTTCTCGACAGCATAGGATCATCCACTTCGCCACAATCGGCTCGGCATCAGGTCTCAGACTCATGTGTGACGGATTTACCTACCACACGCCCTACACCCTTACCCCGGGACTACCACCGCCCGGGCTGGACTACCTTCCTGCGTCACCCCATCGCTTACCTACTACCACCTTGGTTCAGCGGCTCCACCACTTTCCTTTCCCCGAAGGGTCCGGAACGGCTTCACGGCCTTAGCATTAATGGGCTCAGTATTGGGCGTTTCAAAGCGGGTACCGGAATATCAACCGGTTGTCCATCGACTACGCCTGTCGGCCTCGCCTTAGGTCCCGACTTACCCTGGGCAGATCAGCTTGACCCAGGAACCCTTAGTCAATCGGCGCACACGTTTCTCACGTGTGTATCGCTACTCATGCCTGCATTCTCACTCGTGAACCGTCCACAACTCGCTTCCGCGGCTGCTTCACCCGGCACACGACGCTCCCCTACCCATCCGTACTCCCGTTGGGGATATATGTACGAATGACACGACTTCGGCGGTACGCTTGAGCCCCGCTACATTGTCGGCGCGGAATCACTTGACCAGTGAGCTATTACGCACTCTTTCAAGGGTGGCTGCTTCTAAGCCAACCTCCTGGTTGTCTCTGCGACTCCACATCCTTTCCCACTTAGCGTACGCTTAGGGGCCTTAGTCGATGCTCTGGGCTGTTTCCCTCTCGACCATGGAGCTTATCCCCCACAGTCTCACTGCCGTGCTCTCACTTACCGGCATTCGGAGTTTGGCTAAGGTCAGTAACCCGGTAGGGCCCATCGCCTATCCAGTGCTCTACCTCCGGCAAGAAACACACGACGCTGCACCTAAATGCATTTCGGGGAGAACCAGCTATCACGGAGTTTGATTGGCCTTTCACCCCTAACCACAGGTCATCCCCCAGGTTTTCAACCCTGGTGGGTTCGGTCCTCCACGAAGTCTTACCTCCGCTTCAACCTGCCCATGGCTAGATCACTCCGCTTCGGGTCTTGAGCGTGCTACTAAAACGCCCTATTCGGACTCGCTTTCGCTACGGCTTCCCCACACGGGTTAACCTCGCAACACACCGCAAACTCGCAGGCTCATTCTTCAAAAGGCACGCAGTCACGACCCACATCCGAAGATGTGAGCGACGCTCCCACGGCTTGTAGGCACACGGTTTCAGGTACTATTTCACTCCGCTCCCGCGGTACTTTTCACCATTCCCTCACGGTACTATCCGCTATCGGTCACCAGGGAATATTTAGGCTTAGCGGGTGGTCCCGCCAGATTCACACGGGATTTCTCGGGCCCCGTGCTACTTGGGTGTCTCTCAAACGAGCCGTCAATGTTTCAGCTACGGGGGTCTTACCCTCTACGCCGGACCTTTCGCATGTCCTTCGCCTACATCAACGGTTTCTGACTCGTCTCACGGCCGGCAGACCGCAAAAGAGAGATCCCACAACCCCGCATGCGCAACCCCTGCCGGGTATCACACGCATACGGTTTGGCCTCATCCAGTTTCGCTCGCCACTACTCCCGGAATCACGGTTGTTTTCTCTTCCTGAGGGTACTGAGATGTTTCACTTCCCCTCGTTCCCTCCACACTGCCTATGTGTTCAGCAGCGGGTGACAGCCCATGACGACTGCCGGGTTTCCCCATTCGGACACCCCCGGATCAAAGCTCGGTTGACAGCTCCCCGGGGCCTATCGTGGCCTCCCACGTCCTTCATCGGTTCCTGGTGCCAAGGCATCCACCGTGCGCCCTTAAAAACTTGGCCACAGATGCTCGCGTCCACTGTGCAGTTCTCAAACAACGACCAGCCACCCATCACCCCACCCTTACAGGTGAGTTCACTGGGGCCGGCAACCGAAGGAACAGACTCAAACGAGCCCGTACCCTCAGATACCCAACAACGTGCCCGACACGACCCCTCACGATTCACGTTCCACGCCGAAGCAGTACTAGTGATCCCGAAGAACCGTGCCGAATAGTCAACGTTCCACCCATGAGCAACCACCGTCGAACATTTGCCGACGTAGTGGCCTCTGACCAAGCAAGCTTGGTAAGAAGTGCTCCTTAGAAAGGAGGTGATCCAGCCGCACCTTCCGGTACGGCTACCTTGTTACGACTTCGTCCCAATCGCCAGTCCCACCTTCGACAGCTCCCTCCCACAAGGGGTTGGGCCACCGGCTTCGGGTGTTACCGACTTTCGTGACGTGACGGGCGGTGTGTACAAGGCCCGGGAACGTATTCACCGCAGCAATGCTGATCTGCGATTACTAGCAACTCCGACTTCATGGGGTCGAGTTGCAGACCCCAATCCGAACTGAGACCGGCTTTTTGAGATTCGCTCCGCCTCGCGGCATCGCAGCTCATTGTACCGGCCATTGTAGCACGTGTGCAGCCCAAGACATAAGGGGCATGATGACTTGACGTCGTCCCCACCTTCCTCCGAGTTGACCCCGGCAGTCTCCTGTGAGTCCCCATCACCCCGAAGGGCATGCTGGCAACACAGAACAAGGGTTGCGCTCGTTGCGGGACTTAACCCAACATCTCACGACACGAGCTGACGACAGCCATGCACCACCTGTATACCGACCACAAGGGGGGCACCATCTCTGATGCTTTCCGGTATATGTCAAGCCTTGGTAAGGTTCTTCGCGTTGCGTCGAATTAAGCCACATGCTCCGCTGCTTGTGCGGGCCCCCGTCAATTCCTTTGAGTTTTAGCCTTGCGGCCGTACTCCCCAGGCGGGGAACTTAATGCGTTAGCTGCGGCACCGACGACGTGGAATGTCGCCAACACCTAGTTCCCAACGTTTACGGCGTGGACTACCAGGGTATCTAATCCTGTTCGCTCCCCACGCTTTCGCTCCTCAGCGTCAGTAATGGCCCAGAGATCCGCCTTCGCCACCGGTGTTCCTCCTGATATCTGCGCATTTCACCGCTACACCAGGAATTCCGATCTCCCCTACCACACTCTAGCCTGCCCGTATCGACTGCAGACCCGGGGTTAAGCCCCGGGCTTTCACAACCGACGCAACAAGCCGCCTACGAGCTCTTTACGCCCAATAATTCCGGACAACGCTTGCGCCCTACGTATTACCGCGGCTGCTGGCACGTAGTTAGCCGGCGCTTCTTCTGCAGGTACCGTCACTCTCGCTTCTTCCCTGCTGAAAGAGGTTTACAACCCGAAGGCCGTCATCCCTCACGCGGCGTCGCTGCATCAGGCTTTCGCCCATTGTGCAATATTCCCCACTGCTGCCTCCCGTAGGAGTCTGGGCCGTGTCTCAGTCCCAGTGTGGCCGGTCGCCCTCTCAGGCCGGCTACCCGTCGTCGCCTTGGTAGGCCATCACCCCACCAACAAGCTGATAGGCCGCGGGCTCATCCTTCACCGCCGGAGCTTTCAACCCCGTCCCATGCGGGACAGAGTGTTATCCGGTATTAGACCCCGTTTCCAGGGCTTGTCCCAGAGTGAAGGGCAGATTGCCCACGTGTTACTCACCCGTTCGCCACTAATCCACCCCGAAAGGCTTCATCGTTCGACTTGCATGTGTTAAGCACGCCGCCAGCGTTCGTCCTGAGCCAGGATCAAACTCTCCGTGAATGTTTTCCCGTAATCGGGACGACACACACGAGAGCGGAACAACCGGTCGGAATAAGACCGGTCGTTCACAGCGTCCTCGCTGTGTAAATTGCCCACCGGAACCACAAGGGCCCGGCAGGACTTTCAAAGGAACCACCAACCTGCCGAAACAGGCCGGGGTATCAACATATCTGGCGTTGACTTTTGGCACGCTGTTGAGTTCTCAAGGAACGGACGCTTCCTTCGTACTCACCCTCGCGGGCTTTCCTCCGGGCTTTTCCCTTCGGTCTTGCGTTTCCGACTCTATCAGACTCTTTCGTGTCCGATTCCCAGTCAGCGGGTTTCGCTTTCCAGGTTTCCGCTTTCGCGTTTCCCTTTCCGGCGGTTCCAACGTTACCAGACTCTTTTTCGCTTCCGTTTCCGGTTCGAATTTGATTCCGGCGGCCTTTGGAGTGGCCTTGCCTTTCGACGGACCGACTTTATCAGAAGTTCTGAGTCGGAATTTCCGTCCTGTACGGGGTGGCCTCGGCGCACACGTGTGCGCGGCGCTTCCCGGTCAGGCGGAGAGCTAAACGTACTGGAGCGGGGCGCCCCGATGCAAATCGAGGGCCCCGCTCCGGAGTTCACACCTGTCGGGGTCAGACCTCGACGACGACGGGAAGGATCATCGGACGCCGACGGTAGGTGTCGGAGACCCACTTGCCCACCGAGCGGCGGACCAGCTGCTGGAGCTGATGGGGCTCCACCACGCCGTCCTGTGCCGACTTGTTGAGCGCCTCCTCGATCTTCGGCACGACGGCGGTGAACGCCGCGTCGTCGATACCGGAGCCGCGGGCCTGGATGTAGGGACCACCCGTGATCTTGCCCGTGGAGCTGTCGACCACGATGAAGACCGAGATGATGCCCTCGTCACCGAGGATGCGACGGTCCTTGAGCGAGGTCTCGGTGACGTCTCCGACCGAGAGGCCGTCGACGTACACATAACCGGCCTGGACCTTGCCGACGATCTTGGCCTTGCCGTCGACGAGGTCGACGACGACGCCGTCCTCGGCGATGACGATGTGGTCCTTGGGTACACCCGTGAGCGCGCCCAGTTCGGCGTTGGCCCGGAGGTGGCGCCATTCGCCGTGGACCGGCATCAGGTTCTTCGGCTTGCAGATGTTGTAGAAGTACAGCAGCTCGCCGGCCGAGGCGTGGCCCGAGACGTGGACCTTGGCGTTGCCCTTGTGGACGACGTTGGCGCCCCAGCGGGTCAGGCCGTTGATCACGCGGTAGACCGCGTTCTCGTTGCCCGGGATCAGGGACGACGCGAGGATCACCGTGTCGCCCTGGACGATCCGGATCTGGTGGTCGCGGTTGGCCATGCGGGACAGTGCGGCCATCGGCTCGCCCTGGGAACCCGTGCACACCAGCACGACCTCGTCGTCCGGCAGGTCGTCGAGCGTCTTGACGTCGACGACCAGGCCCGCGGGAACCTTCAGATAGCCCAGGTCACGGGCGATGCCCATGTTGCGGACCATCGAGCGGCCGACGAAGGCGACGCGGCGGCCGTACTCGTGTGCCGCGTCGAGGATCTGCTGGATGCGGTGCACGTGGCTGGCGAAGCTCGCCACGATGATCCGCTTCTGGGCGTTCGCGAAGACCGTGCGCAGGACGTTGGAGATGTCCCGCTCGGGCGGCACGAAGCCGGGAACCTCGGCGTTCGTCGAGTCGGAGAGGAGAAGGTCGATGCCTTCCTCGCTCAACCGGGCGAACGCGTGCAGGTCGGTGAGACGGCCGTCCAGCGGAAGCTGGTCCATCTTGAAGTCACCGGTCGCGACGGCCATGCCCGCGGGTGTGCGGATGGCGACCGCGAGAGCGTCCGGGATGGAGTGGTTGACCGCGATGAATTCGCAGTCGAAGATGCCGATGCGCTCGCGCTGGCCCTCGGCGACTTCGAGCGTGTACGGACGGATGCGGTGCTCCTGGAGCTTCGCCTCGATGAGCGCGAGGGTCAGCTTGGAACCGATCAGCGGGATGTCCGGCTTCAGCCGCAGCAGGTACGGGACACCACCGATGTGGTCCTCGTGGCCGTGCGTCAGGACGATGCCCTCGACGTCGTCGAGACGGTCCCGGATCGTGGTGAAGTCCGGCAGGATCAGGTCGATGCCGGGCTGCTCCTCCTCGGGGAAGAGCACACCGCAGTCGACGATGAGCAGGCGGCCGCCATACTCGAAAACCGTCATGTTGCGGCCGATTTCACCGAGGCCACCGAGCGGGGTGACCCGGAGGCCGCCCTTCGGGAGCTTCGGCGGGGTGCCGAGTTCGGGGTGCGGATGACTCAAAAGACTCTCCTTACCACGCGCGCCACGTACCGCTGAGGCACGTGGCGCGCATGTCATTCGTGCACTTGCTGTTGTCTGTGTTCTCGCTGTTGCGAGCGTTCTTCGCGTATTCAGTTGTGAAGTCTGTGGTTACAGCTGTACCCCACCGGCGGCGAGATCGATCTTGAGCTGAGCCGTTTCCTGCGCGGTGAGTTCCACCAGAGGAAGGCGCAGCGGGCCCGCGGGCAGACCCTGGAGGGCCAGCGCCGCCTTGGTGGTGATCACGCCCTGGGTACGGAACATGCCGGTGAAGACCGGCAGGAGCTTCTGGTGGATCTCCGTGGCCTTCTGGACGTCGCCGCCGAGGTACGCCTCGATGAGGGCGCGCAGGTCGGGGGTGACGACATGGCCGACGACGGAGACGAAGCCGATGGCGCCGACCGAGAGCAGCGGCAGGTTGAGCATGTCGTCGCCGGAGTACCAGGCGAGACCGGACTGGGCGATGGCCCAGCTGGCGCGGCCCAGGTCGCCCTTGGCGTCCTTGTTGGCGACGATGCGCGGGTGCTCGGCGAGCCGGACCAGCGTCTCCGTGTCGATCGGCACGCCGCTGCGGCCGGGGATGTCGTAGAGCATGACCGGCAGACCGGTGGCGTCCGCGACGGCCGAGAAGTGGCGGAAGAGGCCCTCCTGCGGCGGCTTGTTGTAGTACGGCGTCACCGCGAGGAGGCCGTGGGCGCCGGCGCGCTCGGCAGCGCGGGCCAGTTCGGTGCTGTGGCGGGTGTCGTTGGTGCCGATGCCGGCGACGACATGGGCCCGGTCCCCTACCGCTTCCAGGACAGCCCGTACGACCTGGTCTTTCTCCGCGTCGCTGGTGGTCGGGGACTCGCCGGTGGTGCCGTTGACGATCAGGCCGTCATTGCCTGAGTCCACCAGATGGGAGGCGAGCCGCTGGGCACCATCGAGGTCGAGCGCACCGTCCGCCGTGAAGGGCGTGACCATGGCGGTGAGGACCCGCCCGAAGGGGATCTGCGGAGTGGAGATCGGAGCCATGGGTAACACGCTACTCGTTGCTCAGCGCGGGGTGCCCCCTCGGGGGGACAAGGGAGAGGAACCCGGCACTGCCTGCTCGGGGGTTCAAGCAGTGCCGGGTCCGTTTGATCAGCCTAGATGAACTTCACGAAACGTCGCAATACGGACACCGCTTACGGGGCTACGCGTCCATTCTTGTTGAAGGCTGCATGGGTGAGCGGCATGAGGCTCGCCCAGTGCTGCTCCATCTGTTCACCCACCATTTCGATCTCGCGCTGCGGGAAGGACGGCACCTTCGCCAGTTCGTGCTGGGTGCGCAGTCCGAGGAAGTGCATCATCGAGCGAGCGTTGCACGTGGCGTACATCGACGAGAACAGGCCGACCGGGAGCACCGCGCGGGCGACCTCGCGGGCGACTCCGGCGGCGAGCATCTCCTGGTACGCCTCGTACGCCTGGCGGTACGAGTCCTCCATCACACGGCCCGTGAGCTCCTGCTGGGCCTGGGTGCCCTCGACGAACTCGTACTTGCCGGGGCGACCCTGCTGGACGAGCTTGCGGGCCTCTCCGGGTACGTAGAAGACCGGCTCCAGCTCCCTGTAGCGGCCCGATTCCTCGTTGTACGACCAGCCGACGCGGTGGCGCATGAACTCGCGGAACACGAAGATCGGGGCGCTGATGAAGAACGTCATCGAGTTGTGCTCGAACGGGGATCCGTGACGGTCCCGCATCAGGAAGTTGATGAGCCCCTTGGAACGCTCCGGGTCCTTCGTGACCTCCTCCAGGGACTGCTCTCCGGCCGTGGAGACACGGGCGGCGAAGAGGACGTCGGAGTCGGCCGCGGAGTGCTTCACCAGCTCGACGGTCACATCGCTGCGGAAGCTCGGCTTTGCGGGTTCGGGGGTCTCGGTCACCGGCGGGGTCCTTCCAATTGCGTCGCTCGGGCGGCGCCCACTCTACGGGCCGCCACCGACAACGAGCCGCGGAAGGCCCGTCCGGGGATTTCTTCGGTCAATTCGGCGATTCGGGGCACCGAACGGGTCCGACGTGCGTCTGACTCCATGCAGCACCCGTAACAGAGTTCTAGGAGATCTTCCTCATGTTCCGCCGGCGTGAAGCCGTCCCGTTCTCCTTCGTGGCCGAGGCCGACCGATTCCGCAGTAACGTCACGCCGCCACCGCGGGAGCGCGCCACCGTCTCCCAGCTGGCCGCACGTTCCCTGGTGGGGCTGACGGTGGTCGCCGGTCTCGCCGGATCGCTGATCCTCGGCCTTCCCGCCCTAGCCCCGGACAGATCCCCTGCACACAGCCAGCAGACCGAGGCCGCGCACGCCCGCTGACTCGTACGGACCCCTGGGGTGGTAGCGACCGTGGCGTGCTCGGTAGCCTCACCGGGCACAGCAATCGAGCGTGCTTGTGAGTGAGGATCAGTCGTGCCCCTGCCCTTTCTGACGGCCGACCGCGCGTTTGACGCGAGCGCTGCGGACATCGCGCTGCCGTTCGACGACCACGACCGCTGGCGGCGCCCCTACCGCCCCGGGCCGTGGCGGGTCGCAGCGGCGGCCACCTTGTTGCTGCTCGCCTCGTTCGTGCTGATCGCCGGCATGATCATCGCGTTTGCCGGCGCGCTGTCCGGCGCCACCGCGTGTCTTGTGCTGGCCCTCGTGGTGATCGCCTGCGCGATGCGGTTGTTGCGGATGGGTGCCTGGGTCAGCCGGCACGGGGTTCGGCGGGTGGGGTTCTTCGTGACGAAGACCGTGCCGTGGAACCGGGTCGCCGCGGTCCGCACGGTGCAGCAGCCGGTGAAGTGGCTCGGGTTCCCGCGCACGGTGCAGGGCCAGGCCCTGATCGTCGTACGTCAGGGTGGCGAGGCCGTACCGCCGCTGCTCACCGACAGCAACGCGGACTTTCTGGGGCGCCGCGAGGCGTTCGACCGGGCCGCCGACACGGTGGAGGCCTGGGGGGACGAGTACCGGCGCCACTGAGGGCTGTCCGGTACACCCTGGCGGGCGCACGACGACAGCTGCGGCACCTCGCAACGTCGCCGGAACGCCCGAATACGCCCCGCACGAGGACGCCCCTCCGCCTTGCGATGCACCACATCCGACGCCGCGCACTGATCCACCAGGGATGACAGGACAGCCCTCAGGGCCGCCCGCGTCCGACGGCCGTGCCGGGCTCGGCCGCCTGACGGGATCGAACGAGGCCGTCAGTCGCCGGACGGGCTCGAGGTGACGGACGGGTCCGCGGGGACGGACCGGGCTGATCCGCTCCTGTGCAGGGCGATGGCGCGCTGCATGGCCTTGCGGGCGCGCGGGGTGTCCCGGGCGTCCTGGTAGGCGACGGCGAGCCGGAACCAGCAGCGCCAGTCGTCCGGCGAGTCCTCGGTCTCCTCGCGGCGCCGTGCGAAGACGGCGTCGGCGGAGTCGCGGTCGATACGGCCGGACGGTGTACGGACCAGCTCGTCGACCGGCAGCCCGCCCTCGGCGTCCAGCTCTGCGGCGAGGGCGTTGGCCCTGTGGACGAACTGGGTGTTCTTCCAGAGGAACCAGATACCGATCACCGGCAGGATCAGCACCGCGATCCCGAAGGTGACGGTGAGCAGCGTGCCGTGCTCGATGAGCAGCAGGCCACGGCTGCCGACCAGGACGAAGTAGAAGACCAGGACGGCGGCGGTGACAAGGTAAGTGATCTTTGCGCGCATGGCGGTGGGCTCAGTCAGTTCAGGTCGAGGAAGTGTTCCAGGCCGAAGGTGAGGCCCGGCGTGGTCACTACGCGGCGAGTGCCGAGCAGGATGCCCGGCATGAAGCTGCTGTGGTGCAGGGAGTCGTGGCGGATGGTGAGGGTCTCGCCCTCGCCGCCGAGCAGTACTTCCTGGTGGGCGAGGAGGCCACGGAGCCTGATCGCGTGCACCGGGACCCCGTCGACGTTCGCGCCGCGGGCGCCGTCGAGCGCCGTGGCCGTGGCGTCCGGCTGCGGGGCGCAGCCGGCCTTCTTGCGGGCCTCGGCGATCAGCTGGGCGGTGCGGGTGGCGGTGCCGGAGGGGGCGTCGACCTTGTTGGGGTGGTGCAGTTCGACGACCTCGACGGACTCGAAGTAGCGGGCGGCCTGCGCCGCGAACTTCATGGTGAGGACGGCGCCGATGGAGAAGTTCGGCGCGATGAGCACACCGGTCTCCGGGGAGCCGGAGAGCCAGGAGTTCAGCTGCGCGAGCCGTTCGTCGGTCCAGCCGGTGGTGCCGACGACCGCATTGATTCCGTGCCGGATACAGAAGTCGAGGTTCCCCATCACCGACGCGGGTGTGGTGAGCTCGACCGCCACCTGGGCGCCGGTCTCCGCGAGCGTCTCCAGCTTGTCGCCACGGCCGAGTGCGGCCACCAGTTCCATGTCGTCGGCGGCCTCGACGGCTCGTACCGCCTCGGCTCCGATACGGCCCTTGGCGCCGAGAACGGCCACGCGCAGCTTGCTCATTGCTCTGCTTCCTTACGGGTGGATTAGGAGACCGCTTCGTCGAGGCGGCCGGCCTGCTTGTCCGTGAGCGGGCCGATGACGGAGAGCGAGGGGCGCTGTCCGAGGACCTCGCCGGCCACCGCCCGGACGTCATCGGGGGTGACCTGCGCCATCCGGGCCAGCATGTCGTCGACCGACATCTGCTCACCCCAGCACAGCTCGCTCTTGCCGATGCGGTTCATCAGGGCGCCGGTGTCCTCCAGGCCGAGGACGGTGGAGCCGGAGAGCTGGCCGATGGCGCGGCCGATCTCCTCGTCGCTCAGTCCGTCGGACGCTACCCGGTCGAGCTCGTCGCGGCAGATCTTCAGGACGTCGTGCACCTGGCTGGGCCGGCAGCCCGCGTACACACCGAAAAGTCCGCAGTCGGCGAAGCCCGAGGTGTACGAGTAGACGCTGTAGGCCAGGCCGCGCTTCTCCCGTACCTCCTGGAAGAGGCGGGAGCTCATGCCGCCGCCGAGGGCGGTGTTGAGCACACCCAGCGCCCAGCGGCGGTCGTCGGTGCGGGCGAGGCCCGGTACGCCGAGGACGACGTGAGCCTGCTCGGTCCTGCGGTTCAGCACCTCGACCCGGCCCGCGGTACGCAGGGTGCGGGAGCCTTCGCGCGGTGCGACCGGGACGGCGTCCGTGCGGGACAGGGCGCCCGCGCGCTCGAAGGCCTTGCGGACCTGTCGTACGACCGTGGCGTGGTCGACGTTGCCGGCGGCGGCGACGACCAGGTGGGTGGGGTCGTAGTGCTTCTTGTAGAAGCGGGCGATCTGGCCGCGGTTCAACGCGTTGATCGTGTCGACGGTGCCGAGGACCGGACGGCCGAGGGGCGTGTCGCCGAGCATCGTGTGCGCGAACAGGTCGTGCACGCAGTCACCCGGGTCGTCCTCGGTCATCGCGATCTCTTCGAGGATGACGCCGCGCTCGGCGTCGACGTCCTCGGCGGCGATCAGCGAGCCGGTCAGCATGTCGCAGACGACGTCGATGGCCAGTGGCAGGTCGGTGTCGAGGACCCGCGCGTAGTAGCAGGTGTACTCCTTCGCCGTGAAGGCGTTCATCTCGCCGCCGACCGCGTCGATCGCGGACGAGATGTCGAGGGCGCTGCGCTTGGCCGTGCCCTTGAACAGGAGGTGTTCGAGGTAGTGCGTCGCGCCGTTCAGGCTGGGCGTCTCGTCGCGTGATCCGACGTTGGCCCAGATCCCGAAGGTGGCGGAGCGTACGGAGGGCAGCGTCTCGGTGACGATCCGGAGGCCGCCGGGGAGAACGGTGCGGCGGACGGTGCCGATGCCGTTCGTGCCCTTGAGAAGCGTTTGGGTACGGGCGACGGCCCGCGCCTCCGAGGAGGTGCGGGCCGTCGCCACGGAACTACGGGACGTCACTTGGCGGCGTCGTCCTTCTTCTCGTCCTCTTCGCCCTCGATCACGGGAATGAGGGAGAGCTTGCCGCGGGAGTCGATCTCGGCGATCTCGACCTGGACCTTGGAGCCGACCGCGAGCACGTCCTCGACGTTCTCCACGCGCTTGCCACCGGCGAGCTTGCGGATCTGCGAGATGTGCAGCAAGCCGTCCTTGCCCGGCATGAGGGAGACGAACGCACCGAAGGTGGTGGTCTTGACGACCGTACCCAGGTAGCGCTCGCCGACCTCCGGCATGGTCGGGTTGGCGATCGCGTTGATCGTGGCGCGGGCGGCCTCGGCCTGCGAGCCCTGCTGGGCACCGATGTAGATGGTGCCGTCGTCCTCGATCGTGATGTCGGCGCCGGTGTCCTCCTGGATCTGGTTGATCATCTTGCCCTTGGGGCCGATGACCTCACCGATCTTGTCCACCGGGATCTTGACGGTGATGATCCGCGGGGCGTTCGGGGACATCTCGTCCGGGACGTCGATGGCCTCGTTCATCACATCGAGGATGTGGAGGCGGGCGTCGCGGGCCTGCTTCAGCGCGGCGGCCAGAACCGATGCGGGGATGCCGTCGAGCTTGGTGTCGAGCTGGAGCGCGGTGACGAACTGCTTCGTACCGGCGACCTTGAAGTCCATGTCACCGAACGCGTCCTCGGCACCGAGGATGTCGGTCAGGGCGACGTAGTGGGTCTTGCCGTCGATCTCCTGGGAGATCAGGCCCATGGCGATACCGGCGACGGCGGCCTTGAGCGGCACACCGGCGTTCAGCAGCGACATGGTGGAGGCGCAGACCGAGCCCATGGACGTCGAGCCGTTGGAGCCCAGCGCCTCGGAGACCTGGCGGATCGCGTAGGGGAACTCCTCGCGCGACGGCAGCACCGGCACGATGGCGCGCTCGGCGAGCGCGCCGTGGCCGATCTCGCGGCGCTTGGGCGAGCCCACGCGGCCGGTCTCACCGACGGAGTACGGCGGGAAGTTGTAGTTGTGCATGTAGCGCTTGCGGGTCACCGGGGAGAGGGTGTCCAGCTGCTGCTCCATGCGGAGCATGTTGAGGGTGGTGACGCCCAGGATCTGGGTCTCGCCGCGCTCGAACAGCGCCGAGCCGTGCACACGCGGGATGGCCTCGACCTCGGCGGCGAGCGTACGGATGTCCGTGACGCCACGGCCGTCGATGCGGACCTTGTCCTTGATGACGCGCTCGCGGACCAGCTTCTTGGTCAGCGCGCGGTAGGCACCGGAGATCTCCTTCTCGCGGCCCTCGAACTGCGGGAGCAGCTTCTCGCCGGCGATCTCCTTGATGCGGTCCAGCTCGGCCTCGCGCTCCTGCTTGCCGGCGATGGTGAGCGCCTTGGCGAGCTCGGTGCTGACGGCGGCGGTGAGCGCCTCCAGGACGTCGTCCTGGTAGTCGAGGAAGACCGGGAACTCGCCGGTGGGCTTGGCAGCCTTGGCGGCGAGGTCCGACTGGGCCTTGCAGAGAGCCTTGATGAACGGCTTCGCGGCCTCGAGACCGGCGGCGACGACCTCTTCGGTCGGGGCCTCCGCGCCGTCCTTGACGAGCTGGATGGTCTTCTCGGTGGCCTCGGCCTCGACCATCATGATCGCGACGTCGCCGTCCTCCAGGACGCGACCGGCGACGACCATGTCGAAGACGGCGTCCTCGAGCTCGGTGTGCGTCGGGAAGGCGACCCACTGGCCCTTGATCAGGGCGACACGGGTCCCACCGATCGGGCCGGAGAAGGGCAGGCCGGCCAGCTGCGTGGAGCAGGAGGCGGCGTTGATCGCGATCACGTCGTAGAGGTGATCGGGGTTGAGCGCCATGATCGTCTCGACGATCTGGATCTCGTTGCGCAGGCCCTTCTTGAAGGAGGGGCGCAGCGGCCGGTCGATCAGACGGCAGGTGAGGATGGCATCCTCGGAGGGGCGGCCCTCGCGGCGGAAGAAGGAGCCGGGGATCTTGCCCGCGGCGTACTGCCGCTCCTCGACGTCGACCGTCAGAGGGAAGAAGTCGAGCTGGTCCTTCGGCTTCTTGGAAGCCGTGGTGGCCGACAGCACCATGGTGTCGTCGTCCAGGTACGCAACGGCGGAGCCGGCGGCCTGCTTGGCCAGGCGGCCCGTCTCGAAGCGGATGGTGCGGGTGCCGAAGGTTCCGTTGTCGATAACGGCCTCGGCGTAGTGGGTCTCGTTCTCCACTAGCGTTTTCTCCGATACATATCGTCTTCTCGCCCCCACGCCCGTGTGGCGGGGGACGGTGCGGAGAAGCGCTCCATCGGCGGGCCGGTCTTCGATCGAAGCACCCGGGATTGCTGCGTCCGGGGGCCACTACCGAGGACCGGCGGCGGGGAGCCTGCTTCTTCCGCTCGTCTGCGGGACGTTCCGGGACCAGGTTACTGAGATTCGGCTCAGCTTGGCATTCCGGTCGACCGGGCGAGCCGGTCACGTCCCGTGCATGCTGTTGCGCGTACACCTGTACGTACAACAAAGGGAGCGGCTCCCTCAGTCGTGGGAACCGCTCCCTTCACGGCGTCTTACTTGGCGCCGCCGGCCGCACCGCGGCGGATGCCGAGGCGGTCGACCAGGGCACGGAAGCGCTGGATGTCCTTCTTGGCCAGGTACTGCAGGAGGCGGCGACGCTGGCCGACCAGGATCAGCAGACCACGGCGGGAGTGGTGGTCGTGCTTGTGCGTCTTGAGGTGCTCCGTCAGGTCCGAGATGCGACGGGAGAGCATGGCCACCTGGACCTCGGGGGAACCGGTGTCACCCTCCTTGGTGGCGAACTCGGACATGATCTGCTTCTTCGTAGCGGCGTCGAGCGGCACGCGGTACTCCTCTTTGATGGTTCGATGCGTCCACGAGCGCCCCTGGTCTTGGTCTCAGGGGGTCTTCCGTTACTCGCGGGCGAAGGTCCGATGAGCGCAGCCCTCAGGATGATCCGGGGGCGCGTACACAAACGGCCGTCACACAGCGTACCAGGCGTTGCGGGGCGGGTTGCGCGGTGGGGCTGCCCTCCTGCGGGTACGGCTCAGCCGGTCAGGGATCTGGCCCTGGTGAAGACGTCCAGCACTGCCAGGCAGAGCGGGACCAGGGAAAGGAGGACGGCACTCTCCGCGAGGTCGAGGAGGCGGCCCCAGAACGGGGAGAGGCCCTTGCGGGGAATGATCAGGGCGATCGCCGTCAGCAGCGCGGCGCCCGCGGCCACGGCCGCGGAGAGCCAGACCGTGCGGATGTCCAGGGGGCCGCTGTCTCCGTACCGGGCCAGCTCGCCCACCAGGTCCGTCGGCGGGTGCAGGGAGAGGCCGAGGACCAGCAGAGCGATCGCGCCGATACCCGACACCAGGACGCAGGTCACCTGCGAGGTGTAGCGGAAGAGACGGGCGCGCAGCAGCATCGCGAGGCCGGCGGCGAGGGCGAGGAGCCGGCCCCAGACGTTGTCGGAGAAACCGAGGACGGCCGCGGAGCCGACGACGACGGCGGCGCAGCCCGCGACCAGGCCGAGCAGCATCTCGTGACCGCGGCGGGCCTGGGCGGCGATGCGGTCGGCGTCGACGGGGGCGCCTTCGGCCTCGGGGGTGGTGTCCGGGTCCGCGGAGCCGTCGTCGTAGCCGCCGGGGGCGGTGCGCGGTGATGCGTAACCGATGGGCAGCCGGGCGAAGCGGGCGGAGAGGCCGGGCAGGAACGCGACGAGTCCGAGGGCGGCCGGGGCGCAGACCGCGGCGGTCCCGGTGGCGGAGGCCTCGGTGAGGATCGCGGCGAAGGTGGCGAGGGTGCCGACGGTGGCGACGAAGGTCGCCGCGACGAACGGGGCGTCGCCGCTGGGGGTCAGGGCGACCAGGACGACGGACGCGACGAGGACGGCCACGCAGCCGAGCAGGAACTGCAGCCGGCCGGGGCCGTGACCGGCGTCGGGGCCGATGACGCCGGACCCCGCGATGAGTACCAGGGGCAGTGCGCCGAGACCGAGGGCGACGGCGGTGGCCCGGTCCGCGTAGACCCGGGCGCGTACCCCCGCGAACGCCGTGAGCAGCAGTCCGGCGGAGCCCGCGATGATGCCGGGCAGGCTGTGCATGTCGTGCCGGACGGGGTCGGCGAACCAGAGGACGAAGCCCATCAGCACGAGGAGCAGCACCCCGCCCAGCAGGCCTGCGCCACGCAGCAGTTCGTCGCTCCACAGGTGGCGGTCGCGCGTGACGGCCGAGGCGACGGCGTCCGACACGTCGTCGAATACGGCGGGCGGCAGCGACTGGGCGAACGGGCGCAGGCTGAGCAGTTCGCCGTCGAGCACCTGCTGGGCGGCGAGCGTGCGGGCGCCGTCGAGGACTGTGCCGTCGCGGCGTACGAGGTGGTAGCCGGTGGGGGTGCCGACCGCCTGGGTCTGGCCCGTGAGACGGAGGATCTCCGGATAGATGTCCGCGACCGCGATGTCCTCCGGCAGGGCGACGTCGATACGGCTGTCGGGCGCCACGACGGTGACGCGGCAGAAGCCCGTCGCTGCAGTCGTACTCACGTGTCTGGTCCCCCTGATTCGCGGTTGCGCACGGTGCGCGCGTCACCCTATCGGGAGGAACAACGGCCATCTGCACGTAGGATCACCGTCGCGCGGAGTGACATCCGCGCACAAAGGCAGCCACGGGGGGCTCCGGTACGGGTGCAACCGGCCTTCCGCCCGTCCGCACCGAGGGATTGATGTTCCGGTGAGCCAGATCGTCGTGAAACGACCTCCGCGTTCCCTGCCGCCCGAAGTGCCCGCGGACGCGTTGACGTTGGAGGCCCCTCCCGAACTGCCGCGCGGGCAGCAGGAGGGCATGCTGATGCAGATCCTCCCCGTGCTCGGCATGGGGTCGTCGGTGGTCTTCTTCTTCTCGCCGCAGGCCCCTCCGTTCATGCGCATCATGGGCGTTCTGATGCTGGTCTCGACCGTGGGCATGGTGGTCGCCCAGCTGGTCCGACACCGTCGCGGTACGCAGGGGCAAATGGCGGATGTGCGGCGGGACTACCTCAAATACCTGGCGCAGACGCGGCGTACCGTGCGCCGGACGGCGCGCGCCCAGCGGGACGTTCAGCTGTATCTGCAGCCCGCTCCCGAGCAGTTGTGGTCGCTGGTCGCCGAAGGCAGCCGGCTCTGGGAACGGCGGGTCGGGGACGAGGACTTCGGGCAGGTCCGGGTCGGGCTCGGGGCGCAGCAGCTGTCGACTCCGCTGGTCGCTCCGGACACCGCTCCGGTGGATGAGCTGGAGCCGATGTGCGCGGGGGCGATGCAGCAGTTCCTCGCGGTGCACGGGTCGTTGGACGGGCTGCCGATGGCCGTGTCGATGCGGGCGTTCTATCACGTGACGGTCTCCGGCCGTCCGGAGTCGGCGCAGGCGGCTGCGCGGGCGCTGGTCGCGCAGCTGGTGACGCTGCACTCGCCCGAGGATCTGGTGGTCGCCGTGGTGGCGGCGCCGGTTGCAGTGGCGCGCTGGGAGTGGACGAAGTGGCTTCCGCATGTGCAGGTGCCGGGGCAGGTCGACGGGGCGGGCACGAAGCGGCTGTTCGGCGACGATCTGGGTGAGCTGGAGCAGCTGCTGACGAGCCGGCTGGAGGGGCGGCCGCGGTTCGGGCGGGAGAGCCGGCCTTTGCTGGACCAGCCGCACATCGTGGTGGTTCTGGACGGCGGGATGGTGCCACCGGACTCGCTGTTCGCAGCGGCCGAGGGGCTGCAGGGGGTGACGATCGTCGAGGTCGTGCCCGGTGAGCTGGACGAGCCGCGCGGCGGTCTGTCCGTGGTGGTGCGGCCGGGGGTGCTGCGGCTGGAGTCGGGGGCCGGGCTGGCGTACGAGGGCGTGCCGGACGGGTTGTCGCTGCCTGCGGCCGAGGCACTGGCCCGGCAGCTCGCGCCGCTGCGCATGGGCGGGGGCGATGACGACGAACCGCTGCTCGCCAATCTGGACTTCACGGATCTGCTGAACCTCGGCGATGCCGGTGCGGTCGATGTGGCGCGCACCTGGCGGCCGCGGTCGGTCTCCGAGCGGCTGCGGGTGCCGATCGGGGTCGGCGAGGACGGTCAGCCGGTGATGCTGGACCTGAAGGAGGCCGCTCAGGAGGGCATGGGCCCGCACGGGCTGTGTGTCGGTGCGACGGGTTCCGGCAAGTCGGAGCTGCTGCGGACGCTGGTGCTGGGGCTCGCGGTCACGCATTCGTCGGAGACGCTCAACTTCGTACTGGCCGACTTCAAGGGCGGTGCGACGTTCGCCGGGATGTCGCACATGCCGCATGTGGCGGCGGTCATCACCAATCTGGCGGACGACCTGACACTGGTGGACCGCATGGGCGACGCGATCCGCGGTGAGCTGCAGCGCCGGCAGGAGCTGCTGCGGTCGGCCGGCAACTACGCCAACATCCATGACTACGAGAAGGCGCGGGCGGCGGGCGCGGCCCTGGAGCCGCTGGCCTCACTGGTCCTGGTCATCGACGAGTTCTCCGAGCTGCTGACCGCGAAGCCCGACTTCATCGACATGTTCATCCAGATCGGCCGCATCGGACGGTCGCTGGGGGTGCATCTGCTGCTCGCATCGCAGCGCCTGGAGGAGGGCAAGCTGCGCGGCCTCGACACCTACCTCTCGTACCGGATCGGTCTGCGGACCTTCTCGGCCGCCGAGTCGCGTACGGCGCTGGGGGTGCCCGACGCGTACCACCTGCCGTCGGTGCCGGGTTCCGGCTATCTCAAGTTCGGTACGGACGAGATGACCCGGTTCAAGGCGGCGTACGTCTCGGGGACGTACCGCACGGGCGGTCCCGATCTGTCGGTGGGGGCGCTGCCCGTCGAGCGGCGGCCCGCGGTGTTCAGCGCGCTGCCGGTGCCGGTGGTGTACGCGGCGCCGAACCCGGCGCACGTGGTCTCCGCGCGGGCGGGCGCGGAGGACGACGCACTCGCCGACACGGTGCTCGATGTGATCGTGCGGCGCCTCGAGGGGCAGGGGGTGCCCGCCCATCAGGTGTGGCTGCCGCCGCTGGACCGGGCCCCGGCACTGGACCAGTTGCTGCCGGGACTCGCGCCGACCGCGGACCGCGGGTTCACGGCGACGGAGTACACACGTCCGGGCGGGCTGACCGTTCCGCTCGGCCTCATCGACAAGCCGTTCGAGCAGCGGCGTGAGGTGCTGTACCGGGACTTCTCCGGTGCGGCGGGCCACATGATGGTGGTCGGTGGTCCGCAGTCCGGGAAGTCAACCCTGATGCGGACGCTCATCTCGTCGTTCGCGCTCACCCACACCCCGCACGAAGTGCAGTTCTACGGGCTCGACTTCGGCGGCGGCGGACTGGTCGCACTGGCGGATCTGCCGCATGTCGGCGGGATCGCGTCGCGGCTGGACCCGGAGCGGGTGCGGCGTACGGTCGCCGAGGTGGCGGGGGTGCTGAACCGGCGCGAGGAGTTCTTCCGGGCCCACTCCATCGACTCCGTCGCCACCTACCGGCGCAAGCGCGCCCTGGGTGAACTACCCGGCGAGCCGTGGGGCGACGTGTTCCTGGTCGTCGACGGCTGGGGCGGCTTCCGGGCCGAGTACGAGATGCTGGAGCAGGTCGTCACGGACATCGCCTCGCGCGGTCTGGGGTACGGCGTCCACGTGGTGATCACGGCCGCCCGGTACATGGAGGTGCGGGCCGCGCTCAAGGACCAGATCCTCGGGCGGCTCGAACTGCGGCTCGGCGACGTCATGGACTCGGAGTTCGACCGCAAGGTCGCGGTGAACGTGCCGCAGGGGGTGCCGGGCCGTGGTCAGGTGCCGGAGAAGCTGCACTTCATGGGGGCGCTGCCCCGTATCGACTCGTCCGCCGGCGCCGCTGACCTCTCCGACGGTACGGCGGCCTTCGTCGAGGCGGTGAGGTCCCACTGGGCGGGGCCTTCGGCTCCGGCCGTACGGCTGCTGCCGCGGAAACTGCCTGCCGAGCAGTTGCCGAAGGGCTTCGAGTTCCCGCAGCGCGGCATCGCGATCGGCATCGACGAGACGGATCTCGAGCCGGTGTTCGTCGACTTCGAAACGGATCCGTTTTTCCTGGTCTTCGGCGAGAGCGAATCCGGGAAGACGAACCTGCTGCGCCTGATCGCCAAACAGATCTCGGAACGCTACTCCCCCGACGAGGCGAAGCTCGTCGTAGGCGACTACCGGCGGGCTCTGCTGGGTGCGCTGCCGGAGAGTCATCTGCTGGAGTACGCGCCGATGGCGAGCTCGATGCAGATGCACATGGAGGCGCTGGCGGGCGTGTTCTCGCGGCGGCAGCCGCCGACGGACGTCACACCGCAGCAGCTGCGCGACCGCAGTTGGTGGACCGGGCCGCAGATCTTCATCATCGTCGACGACTACGACCTGGTGGCGACGAACGCGGGCAACCCGCTCGCCCCGCTCGCGGAGTACCTGCCGTTCGCCCGGGACACGGGTGTGCGTTTCATCATCGCGCGCAACTCGGCCGGGGCCTCACGGTCGATGTACGAGTCGTTCATGCAGCGCATCAAGGAACTGGGTGCGCAGGGCGTGGTGCTGTCCGGCGACCCGTCCGAGGGCGATCTGATCGGGTCGGTGCGGGGCCATGCGATGCCTCCCGGGCGCGGGTACTTCGCTTCGCGGCGACGGGGGAACCCGCTGGTGCAGATCGGGCGGCTGCCGGAGCATCACTGAGGGCCCGGTGTCAACTCCCGTCCTGGGGACGAGGGTGCGGGGATACTCTGCACGCGGGTGACGCACACGTTCCGCCGCAGGAGAGGTAGGCATCTGATGGGCACGCAGCAGGAGAAGGACGAGCTGTACGCACTCGACATCTCGGGGGCCGAGTGGCTGAGTGCGCCCGGTACGCAGGACGCCGAGGAGCGGGTCGAGATCGCGCATCTGCCGGGCGGGGCCGTGGCGATGCGGTCCTCGCTGGATCCGGAAACGGTGCTGCGGTACACGGAGGCGGAGTGGCGGGCGTTCGTACTCGGCGCACGGGACGGCGAGTTCGACCTCACCTGAGGGCTGTCGCGTCATCCCTGGTGGATCAGCGCGCGGCGTCAGATGTGGTGCATCGCAAGGCGGAGAAGCGTCCTCATACTGGGCGCATTCGGGCGTTCCGGCAACGCAGCGAGGTGCCGCAGCTGACGTCGTGCGCCCGCCAGGGATGACGGGACAGCCCTTGGGACGCTGCGCGGACGGCGGAAGGGGCACGCTCCGGCGAGCGTGCCCCTTCCGTGCGTGCGGCGCCGCTGTCCCGCGGTGTGCGACCTGCGGTCCTGTGTTCAGTAGGACTCGGTGAACAGTCGCGAGGCCTTGATGTCCGTGGCGCGGTAGTTGTCCTTGCCGGACTCGATGATCTTCGCGACGTGCTCCAGGCGGTCCCTCATGTGCTCGGCCTTGCCCTTGTACTTGTGCTGGAGGCTCATGTAATTGCCATGCGCCTCGCCGTCCCAGGTGTCGGTGACGACCTTCAGCGCACTGTCCATCTCCTGGAGGTCCTTGATGATGTTCTGCGAGACCACGCGGATCCGGTTCGCGATCTCCTGGACGCTCTCGTACCTGACCTTGGTGTTCGGGTCGTTCCCGGCCATCTGTCTGCTCCTCGGTGCTCAGCTCTGATACGGAAGGGGTGCTGCGGCGGCCTCAGATGCCGTTCAGCCCGGAGGTGTTGCCGGACGGCGCCGGTTCCTTCACGGCGTTGAAGGCCGCGCGGACCTCGTCGTCGTTGGCGTTGCTGAGGTTCTTGGTCTGGCCCACCGCGTTGAGGAGCACATGGAGGAGCCGGCGGATCTGGTCGTGGTCCTCGTTGATCATGATCTGTGCGGATGTGAATCCCGAGGCACCGACGCCCGTCCATCCCTCCGACACCGTCTGAAGGATGTTGGCCAGTTCCCTGGCCTGCTTGGACACCTGCTCCGAGGTCTCGACGATCTTGTTCTTCGCCTGGACGATCGGATCGTCGGCGAGTCCGAAACCGCCTGCGGGGTTGTTCATCCGGAGGTCCTATCTCTCGGTTCCCGGTCCTGTCCGCCCATCGCGGCCAGGCTTGCTGCCTGCCCCCTGCGCTCCGGTCGCGGAGTCGGGGACGGGCGGGGACGGGGACGGGCGCGGCGGTGTTCCCACGCTCCGGAATCGGATGCAACCACTTCTCGTTCCCCCGTCACACACGTGAAGTCCCGTCCCACCCTAGCCACTTCGACATCTCTCCCCAACTGCGCTTTGTGGGCGGTGATCCGCTTCACCGGTCCGTGCCCTCACCGCAAACCCCGTCGGCGCCGCAGGTCGCGGGCGACCGTCGCCGTACCGGCCACCACGGCGATCAGTACGGCCGCCAGGGCCAGCGCGTAGGTTGCGTACCGCTCGCTGCGCTGCTGGGCGGTCTCGGACAACGACAGATGCGCGGGCTCGGGGGCCTGGGCCCTGGGCGGGGCGGGGTCGGGGTGCGGAGCGTCCTGCGGGGTGTCGTCGCCGGAGAGCGCGCGGACCGGGTCGACGACGCCCCAGCCGACGAAGTCGTCGTGGCCGGTGACGGACCGTTCGGCGGTCTGCTCGATCCGGGCGACGATCTGGGGCGCGGTCCATTCCGGGTACTTGGCCCGCATCAGGGCGGCGACCCCGGAGACGTACGGTGCGGAGAAGCTGGTGCCGTTGTCGGTGCACTGGCCGTTGCCCGGGACCGTGGAGACGATGTCGACGCCCGGTGCGGCGACACCGACGAACGTACCGGCCTGGGAGAACGGGGCGCGTTCGTTGTTGCGGTCCGACGACGCGACGGCGAGGACGCCGTCGAAGGCGGCCGGATAGGTGTTCTTCAGCCTGCCGTCCGTGCCGTCGTTGCCCGCGGAGGCGACGACGACGATGTCCTTGGCGAGCGCCCTGGCCACCGCCCTGCCCAGCGTGGACTCCGGGGTCAGCGCCTTCGTCGTGTCCTGCGAGATGTTGATGACCCGGGCGCCCGCTGCGATCGCGTGGTCGATCGCCGCGGCCATCGTGGTGTCCTTGCCGCTGTTCTTCTCGTCGTTCTGGCGGATCGGGATGATCGTGGCCTCGGGAGCCAGGCCGACGAATCCGGTTCCCGTGCGGGGGCGGGCGGCGATGATGCCGGCGACCTTGGTGCCGTGCCCGACCTCGTCGACGGTGCCGTCGCTCCGGCCGCCCTCGAGGTAGTCGGCTCCCGCGGAGGCGTCGACGGCCTGCCTGAGCTGCGGGTTGGTGTTGTCGACTCCGGTGTCGATGACCGCGACGCGGACGCCCTTGCCCCTGGTGCCCTGCCACAGTTCGTCGAGCAGGACCCGCTGCAGCGACCAGGGACGGCCCTCGAACTGCTTCTTCATCGGGAAGGTGCATTCGCCGCTGCCGTCCAGCCCGGGGCCGCTGCGATCGGCGGGGCCCTGATCGGCGTGCGCGGCCTGGGGCGCCGCGAGCGCGGTCAGCGCCGCAGTGGCCGCCGCTGCCAGCAGAGCCGTCTTGCGGTACAACATCTGTTTCTCTCCCCCGAGTTCTACGAACCCTGCATGGGCGTCCTGGTCACGAGCCCTGGGGCTGGCGGGCGCTGTTGGTGTCGAGCCGAGGCCCCTTGGACAGGAACTCGGACCATTCGATCGGCACGAGAGCGGGCGTCACCTTCTCGTATCCCAGCCTGATCTGCGCCTGGCTGGGCTCGGGGCGGCCGTCCGTCCCGTTCTGCCCGCCGCCGGCGCCGATGTCGGAGTGCTGGGCGTCGCTGTCGCCGTTCGCCTGAACCGCGTACCGCAGTCCGGTGTCCGTCACCAGGAAGAGTGAGCCGTCGGGGCGCGTCTGCCGACCCCGGACCTGGGTGTAGAGGAGGCCGCTGCCGGGGGTGACGTACGTGCTGGTGCCGTCTGTGCCGACGGAGGCGGGGTACGCGGTGCCCGCCCACGTGCTCAGCGTCGTACGGCCCGTGCCGTCGACCTTGCGCAGCACACTGCAGACGGTGTCGCGATCGCCGGCCGCGCCGGTGGCGGTGTTCACCTGGCCGGTCCTGCGTACGGGCCAGTGCGCGGCCTGCCCCGTGAAGGGCGCGGGGTCGGGGACGAAGTCCTGGAGGCCGACGGCGCGCGCCTCGCTGTCCAGGTTGAGCTGCGCTGTCTGCGGGGAGTTGATCAGCAGCCAGGCGGTGAACTCGGATACCGGCTGCACCCTGCCGTCGAGGACCACGTAGTGCGTGGTGCCTTCGCCGTTCCTGGTCCGCAGGACCATGCCGACCCTGTTCTCCTCGGTGGACAGCTGCCCCTGGATGTGCGCGGCCGCGCTGACGGTGCCGGGGATCTGCGGGAAGCGGATCGGGTCGCCGTCGTGCAGGGTGGCCAGCCAGTCGTCGGTGACGGACTGCGGCTGCCGGCTGCCGACGAGGGCACTGGTGAGGTGGCCGTTGTCGGCGGCGGTCTCGTCGATGCGGTACTTCGTGCCGCTCGCGTCGACGAGGTAGCGGGCTCCGGTCTGGCCCTTGACGTAGAGGACCTGGCCGCCGGTGAGCCTTCTGCCGCCGTCGGTCAGCCTGTTGTCGCGTTCGGCGAAGAGGAAGGCCGCCTTCTGCACGGTGTTGCCCTTGCCACCGGGCTGTTCGCATACCGCCCACCGCTTGGCCGTGCCGGCGTCGTCCGCCTCGGGCAGCCGGTCGGGGGCGTACGGGATGCCGAGGACCGGTCCGCGCGGCGGCTTGCCCGCGTCGAGGATCTCGTCGGGGACCTGGATGACGCCGTACTGCTGCGGGGTGAGGAGCAGCCTGGCGGAGGCGAGGTTCAGCACGGGATGCAGCAGGGTCTTCTTCTTCCTGCCCGTGCCGGTGGTCAGCACCACATAGCGGGTGGTGGACTGCTTGCCGACGATCACCTTGGTGAACGGCTTGTCCCAGTCCTTGGGCGCGGTGGGCCTGAACATGCCGTAGGCACCGAAGCCGGCGAGGATCAGCGCCCCGGCCACCATGCTCGGGAGGACGGCGCGCAGCGGACGCGGGGCGCCCTCCTCGGTACCGGAGGGCGAGGGTTGGAGGAATGCCGCCACCGTGCGTTTCTTCGCAAAGGTGTACGCGTTGAGTTCATCCCGCCGTGATGCCATGAGTCTGTCTGTCTCCCGTGTCTCCCCGCGCGGCACAGGAGTTCGCGTCCCCGCCCCCCGTACCTGACCCCGGATGCCGGACCTCGGTGCCGGACCGGCCCCTACTATGCCTGCTGACCACGGGTGGCTGCGGGGCGGGTACGCTGATCCGGCCGCCGAAGTCCCCGGCGGAGCAGGGGTGATCGGGTCGAAACGGGGGCCTTATGAACGGGGGAATGCCGGAATGATGTCTTCCGCGACGCGGACACGTCCGGCCGGGAACGCACCGCCCTCCCCGGCTCCCCCACCCGGCGGACCGACCCCCTCCGCCGCCGCCTCCCGCGGCCCGGCCGGCGGCTCCTCCCGTCTCGGGGGGCAGGCCGCTCCGCGGCCGAACGGACGGCCGGGGCGCATCGGTTCGTTCCGATTGCAACAACTCGTGCTGATCGAGATCGCCGCTGCACTGCTTCTCGCGGCCTGGGTGACCGACCCGCTGCTGCTGGTGCCGGCCGGCGCGGTCGCGGCGTTGCTGGTGCTGCTCGCCGTCCTGCGCAGGCACCGCCGCTCGCTGCCGGAGTGGCTGGGCACCGTCGTCGCGCTGCGTGCGCGCACCCGGAGGGCCGCGTCGACGGTCCTGCCCACGGGTACGGAGCCGGGGATCGCGCCCGCCGTCGAATGCGATCCGGCGCTGCGCACGTACTCGTTCAGCGATCGCGACCGGTGGCCGGTCGGGATGATCGGCGACGGCACGTTCCTCACGGCCGTCCTGCAGATCGAGTCGGACGCGACGGCGCTGCGGCAGGACCGGTCCGCGCAGCCGCTGCCCCTGACGCTGGTACGGGACGTGCTCGATGTCGACGGCATCCGTCTCGAGTCGGCACAGATCGTGCAGCACACACAGCCCGCGCCCGCCCCGCACCTGCCCCCGCAGTCCGTCGCCGCCCGCAACTACGCGCCGCTGCAGGCCCGGACGGGATCGCCCGCCGTCCGGATCACCTGGATCGCACTCAAGCTGGACCCGGAGCTCTGCCCGGAGGCCGTGCAGGCGCGCGGGGGCGGGATCGCGGGGGCGCAGAAGTGTCTCGTACGCACGGCGGACCAGCTGGCCAGCAGACTCACCGGGGCCGGGTTCCGTGCGACGGTGCTGACCGAGCAGGAGCTGACGTCCGCGGTCGCGACCTCGGCCTGCGTCAGCCCGTCGGCCATGGAGCAGGCGGGCCGGGCCCTCACGCCGGTGCGGCGCACCGAGGAGACCGCACGGACCTGGCGCTGCGACGACCGGCGGCACACCACCTACCGGGTGGCGCGCTGGCCGCAGTTCGGCGCGGCGGGGAACGGTGGCGGGGCTTCGATGCCGCAGCTGGTCGCGCTGCTCACCTCGCTCCCGGCGCTCGCCACGACCTTCAGCCTGACGCTGGGGCTCGCCGACCGGCAGGAGGTCTCGATCGCCGGCCATGTCCGGATAACGGGACGCAGCGACGAGGAACTGCTTGCCGCGCGACACGAGTTGGAGCGCACCGCACGTGGTGTGCGGACATCGCTGGTGCGGCTCGACCGTGAGCAGTTGCCCGGTGTGCTCGCCACGCTGCCGCTGGGGGGTACCCGCTGATGTCCCTGACCACCAGCGCCCGCGCCCGGCTGGGCTTCGGGCTGATCGGACCGCGACACGGCCGGCACACGGTCTCCGTCGAGCAGCTCGCCTCGATGGCCCTGCCGGTCGGCGACGACGGCACGGTGATCGGTGTGGACGCCGCGGGACGGACCGCCGTGCTCGGTCTCAACCGGCCCACGCCGTACGACGTCACGCTCATCGGCGGACTGTGGACGGCTCAGGTGCTGGCCCTGCGAGCGGCCGCGACCGGCGCCCGGATCGTCGTGGAGACCGGCCGCGCCCACGCGTGGACGGCACTTGCGCAGGCGGCGGGAGGCGGCCAGCCGTGCATGTCGCTGCACGACGTGGGGCGGGTGCCACCGCAGGGTGCGTCGGCCGGAAGTCCGGTCGTCGTGGTGCGGGACTGCGGGATGCGGCCGCCACGCGGGCGCGTGGTGTCGGGGCCGTGGCAGTCGGTGGTGACGCTGTTGCCGTATCTGAGTCCGGCGGCGCCCGGGTTGATGAAGAAGGCGTCCCTGGTGGGGATCCAGCGGGTATCTCCTGACGAAGCCGCACAGATCGGGCGCATCATGCATCTGTCGGCGGCCGAGACGCAGTCGCTGTCGACGCTGTCGGACGGAGTTACGCTCTGGGGCACGGAACGGGACCGGCAGTTCGTGATGACACAGGCGACCGACGCGGAGAGCGGGCTGCTGGGGGCCGCGCGCCGGATGGACTGACCGCTCGCATGGGCGCGGTGGACCGGCCGCCGGCGAAGCGTGGGGATTGTTCAGATATTCATAGGCAGATGTGCACGTTTGACCACTTTACCCTTCACTCCCTGCCGCACTCGGTTCACTTGAGGGCGGTGCGTGACGTACGGGACAGCTCTTGCGATGCCCTGCGGCCTGCCGGAGGGGGGCCGATGGCGATTAGGGTGGGAGTGGGCGCAGCAGACGAACCTGCGGGCAGGCGGTGCGCGTCCGAAGGGGGAGAGCCGGGCGGTTCGGAATACGGGAACGGTCGCCCCCACCCAATACGGCACAAGGGTGCTCGACCACACCAGGAGGCAAAGTGAACGGCGATCGGGACGAAATCCGAGGGGGCTGGAGCAGGCCCGTCGACGAGTCGTCCGACGCGGAGCCCGCCGAGATGACGGGTGAGTTCACCATCGACTACACCCCGCCTGCCTGGTACACCCAGAACGCGTCGGGGGACTCGTCGGGCGGGGCCGGAACACACCTGGCGCCGCCTCCGCCGCCCAGCGGTGCGCCCATGTCCGTGCCCGGGCTGCCGGCCGGGGGCGGCTTCGAGCCCACCTGGACGCCGGCGCCGCCGGTGGAGCCGATGGCTGTTGCCTCCGCCGCCGACTCGTCTCCCTCCCCCGCGCAGGGGGAGGGCACGGCAAGCGGTGCGCCGGAGCCGTTCGGGGGCGGCGATCTGGAGAGCGGCGCGACCATGCGGTTCTCGCCGGCCGCGCTGAAGCGGGAGATCGCGGAGCGCGAGGCCGCGGTCGCGGAGGCTGCGGACGCGGTCGCGGCCGCTGCTGCCGGGGCGGCCGCGGACGGCGGCAGCGAAGCTTCCGGTTCCGCGCAGAGCGGTGCCACGGGCACGGACGAGACGGCCGGATCCGACGCCGTACAGCCCTCCGACGGGACGGCCGACGACGACGGCACGGATTCCGTCGGCGATGCGCCCACGGATTCCGTTGCGGACGAGGCTCCGGCCGGCGCGGACGAGCCTGCCGCCGCCGCGCCCTCGGACGCCGTGCCGGATACGGTGCCGCAGGACGCCCCGCTGCCGGCCGTGCCGGCCCCCTGGACCCCGGCGCCGCCCGCGCCGGGTGGACTGCCGCCGCTGCCGCCCGCCTTCCAGCCCGCCGCACCGCAGCCCCACGCGCCCCAGCCCCACGCGCCCCAGCCGGCGCCGCAGTGGCCGGCGACGGGCCCGACGCACGCGCCGGCTCCGGCGAACCAGACGCCCGGTGGTTACGGATTCCCGAACGCCGCGCAGCCACCTCAGGCACCCCAGTTCCCGCAGTCGCCTCAGCTGCCCGCGCAACAGGGCGCCCCTGCGCCGCAGAGCGGTTACGGATTCCCGCAGCAGCAGCCTGCACCCGCCCAGGGCGCACCGCTGCCTCCGCACGTCCCGCAGCAGCCCGCTCCCCCCGCGCCTTCGGTGCAGGCCCAGGGCGGCTACGGGTTCCCGCAGCCGCCCCAGCCGCCGCAGGCAGCGCAGTGGCCCGCACAGCAGGGCGGCCCGCAGGCAGCCCTGCCGCCGGTCCAGGGCGCGCCCCACCTGCCCGCGCCGGCCGGCCCTCAGCCCCCCGCCCACCAGCAACAGCCCCAGCCGCAGCCGGGAGCGCCCGTCGACCCGCGCACCGGCGCGGCCTGGCCCACGCCGGTCACCCATGACCAGCGCGAGCGTTCCGTACCGGGCGCGCCGCTGGGCTACACGGCGGCCGTGGAGCTGTCCTCCGACCGTCTGGTTCGGGGCAAGCAGAAGGCCAAGAGCAGCCGTACCCCGTCCGCCGCAGCCCGTTTCAAGCTCGGCGGCAAGAAGGAGGAGGTCGAGCGGCAGCGCAAGCTCGACCTGATCCGCACGCCCGTGCTGTCCTGCTACCGGATCGCGGTCATCAGCCTCAAGGGCGGTGTCGGCAAGACCACGACGACCACCGCGCTCGGCGCGACCCTGGCCACCGAGCGCCAGGACAAGATCCTCGCCATCGACGCCAACCCGGACGCCGGTACGCTCGGCCGCCGCGTGCGCCGCGAGACCGGGGCCACCATCCGTGACCTGGTCCAGGCGATCCCGTACCTCAACTCGTACATGGACATCCGCCGTTTCACCTCGCAGGCGCCCTCCGGTCTGGAGATCATCGCCAACGACGTGGATCCGGCGGTCTCGACGACGTTCAACGACGAGGACTACCGGCGCGCGATCGACGTTCTCGGCAAGCAGTACCCGATCATCCTCACCGACTCGGGTACCGGTCTGCTGTACAGCGCGATGCGCGGAGTGCTGGACCTCGCCGACCAGTTGATCATCATCTCGACGCCGTCGGTCGACGGCGCCTCCAGCGCCTCCACCACACTGGACTGGCTGTCGGCGCACGGGTATGCGGAGCTGGTGCAGCGCTCCCTCACCGTCATCTCCGGGGTCCGCGAGACCGGCAAGATGATCAAGGTCGATGACATCGTGCAGCACTTCGAGACGCGCTGCCGGGGCGTGATCGTCGTACCGTTCGACGAGCATCTGTCGGCCGGTGCCGAGGTCGACCTCGACATGATGCGTCCGAAGACGCGTGAGGCGTACTTCAACCTCTCCGCGATGGTCGCCGAGGACTTCGCGCGCGCCCAGCAGCAGCAGGGGCTGTGGACGTCCGACGGCAACAACCCGCCGCCGCAGTTCGCCCCGCCGATGCCCGGTCAGCAGATGCCGGGTCAGCAGATGCCGGGTCAGCAGCCGTACGTACCGCGGCAGCCCGGCCAGCCGTACCCGCCCCAGCAGCCGTATCCGCCGCACCCCGGCCCCGGCGTACAGCCGAACGGATGGCAGCAGTCCCTGCCCTCCCAGGCCCAGTCCGCCGCCAGCCCGGCCGGACCGCCCCCGCCGCAGCACGGCGGTCCGCCGGTTCAGGCCGGCCGCCAGGACCACCCCGAACTGCAGGGCCCCGTCCCGCCCGCGGGCTGGCAACAGCACCCTCCGCAGCCGCCGTCAGCGCCTCAGCAGTAAGGCACCAGAGGCCTGAACCAATGAGGGCCCGCACCGTCCCCACGGTGCGGGCCCTCATTGCATTCGCGCAGACCACACGCCGTTTGGGGCACCGTTGACGCGGCTCGGCACCGCTGGTAGACCTTCGCATCACCAGCTGGCGAACCCGAGATCAACCGCCTTCTCCGTGCGAGTCATGACGCGAGGTCCCTCCACATGGTCACAAGATTCCTGCCATCCTCCGCTCTGCCACGCCCACGTTTGCGTACCCTCCTGGCCTCCAGTGCGGCGGCCCTTGCGCTGGCAGCCGGATCGATCGTCCCGGGGATGCTCCCCGGCGCCGCCCCGCAGCAGGCGCAGGCCGCAGACGGCGGCAGCACGACGCTGACCGTCGCGGTCGCACAGAGCATCGACTCCCTCAGCCCGTTCCTCGCTCAGCGACTGCTCAGCACCAGCGTCCACCGGCTCATGTACGACTACCTCACCAACTACGACGCCAAGGACAACCACACGGTCCCCGGCCTCGCCACCAAGTGGGAGCCGTCCGCGGACAAGTTGACGTGGACGTACACCATCCGGCCCAACTCCACATGGTCGGACGGGCAGCAGGCCACCGCCGAGGACGCGGCATGGACCTTCAACAAGATGATGACCGACGAGGGCGCCGCCACGGCCAATGGCAGCTTCGTCGCGAACTTCAAGAAGGTGACGGCTCCCAGTCCGGACAAGCTGGTCATAGAGCTGAAACAGCCTCAGGCCACCATGGCCGCGCTCGATGTGCCGATCGTCCCGAAGCACGTCTGGGAGAAGGTCGGTGACTTCTCCAAGTTCAACAACGACACGAAGTTCCCGATCGTGGGCAACGGGCCGTTCGTCCTGACCGACTACAAGGTCGACCAGTACGTGAAGCTCAAGGCCAACAAGAAATTCTGGCGGGGCGCGTCGAAGTTCGACGAGCTCGTCTTCAAGACGTACAAGGACCAGGACGCCGCGGTCGCCGCCCTGCGCAAGGGCGAGGTCTCGTTCGTCGCGGGCTCCCCCGCGCTGACGCCCGCTCAGGCCACGTCCCTCAAGGGCGACAAGAACATCAAGGTCAACGAGGGTCCGGGCCGCCGCTTCCTCGCGCTGGCCACCAACCCGGGCGCGCAGACCAAGGACGGCAAGAAGTTCGGCGACGGCAGCAAGGCCCTGCTCGACCAGAAGGTCCGCCAGGCGCTCTTCCTGTCGATCGACCGCGCGACCATCATCGACAAGGTCTTCCGGGGCCACGCCGTCGAGGGTCAGGGCTACATTCCGCCGCGGTTCTCGGACTACTTCTGGCAGCCGTCGGACAGTCAGAAGCTGGCGTACGACCCCGACCGGGCGGCCGAGCTCCTCGACCAGGCGGGGTACACGCTCAAGGGTGACAGGCGCGTCGGCAAGGACGGCAAGCCGCTCGACCTGCGCATCCTGTGCCACGCCACGGACCCGAACGACAAGGCGATCGGCAAGTACCTCAAGGAGTGGTGGGGCAAACTCGGCATCGGCCTCAAGGTCGACTGCCGCGACGACGTCTCCGTGCCCTGGTACGCCGGTGAGTACGACCTCGCCTTCGATGGCTGGTCCGTGAACCCGGACCCGGACTTCGTGCTCGGCATCCACACGTGCGCCGCGCTGCCCGCCAAGGCCAAGGACAGCGCGGCCACGGACAACTTCATCTGCGACAAGACGTACGACGCGCTGTACAAGAAGCAGCTCGCCGAGTACGACCCCGCCAAACGGGCGGACATCGTCAAGCAGATGGAGTCGTGGATGTACGACTCCGGGTACATGAACATCCTCGCGTACCCGAACGCGGTCGAGGCGTACCGCACCGACCAGATCCAGTCGATCACTACGATGCCCGAGGCCGCCGGCAACATCTACGGGCAGGACGGGTACTGGAGCTGGTGGTCGGCCGTTCCGGTGGCCGACGGCAAGAACGGTTCGGCGAGCGACAGCGGCGGCAGCTCCACCGGTGTCGTCATCGGCATCGTCGTGGCGGTCGTGGTGGTCGCCGGTGGCGGGTTCTTCCTGGCGAGGCGCCGCCGCAGCACGGCGGAGGAGCGCGAATAATCACGCGAACGGGATGGGAGGGACCGGCAACGGTGCGTGGCACGCCATCGCGCCCCTTGCCGGGCCCTCCAGGTGCAGTACGAGCAACGAGAGTTCCTCATGACAGCTGACAGCACTCCGGTGCTCGCGCAGACTCCGGATGCGGACACCGACGGGCCTGCTCCGGCCGCGTCGGCAGCCGCCGACGGCACACGGGCACGCACCGCCAAGGTCTATCTCCAATACGTGGCGGCCAAGATCGCGGGAGCGGCCGTCTCGCTGTTCGCCGTTCTGGTCACCAGCTTCTTCCTCTTCCGGCTCATCCCCAGCGACCCCGTGAAGCAGATGACCGGCGGCCGCCCCGTCTCCGCCGAGCAGCTGGAGTCGCTCCGTCACCAGTTCGGCCTCGACCAGCCGCTCTGGAAGCAGTTCACCGGTTACGTGGGTGACGCGCTGACCGGGGACTTCGGTACCTCGTACCAGTTCCACGCCCCCGTCATCGACAAGATCACCGCGGCTCTGCCGGCGACGCTGCTGCTCACCGGCACGGCGTACGTCCTGTACACGGCGCTCGGCATCTGGCTGGGCACCCGTACCGCCTGGCGCAACGGCTCCCGCAGCGACCGCTTCAACACGGCGTTCGCGCTGACGCTCTACTCGGTGCCGTCGTTCTGGCTGGGTCTGCTCCTCATCATCGTCCTCTCGGTGGGCATCGGCCCGATCCCCGGCATGTTCCCGACGGGCGGTCTGGAGTCGGGCGGCGAGACGGGGCTCGCATACGTCCTCGATGTCGCCCATCACCTCGTCCTGCCGGTGATCACGCTCGTCGCGGTCGGATACGCGCAGACGCTCCTCGTGATGCGTTCCTCGCTCCTCGACGAGATGGGCAGCGACTATCTGACGACGGCCAGGGCCAAGGGCCTGCGCGACGACGTCGTGCGCCGCAAGCACGCGGTCCCGAACGCGATGCTCCCGACGTTCACGCTGATGTTCGTGAACCTGGGGCATGTCGTGGCGGGGCAGATCCTGGTCGAGACGGTGTTCTCCTGGCCGGGCCTCGGCGGTCTCTTCTACCAGGCACTGAGCGTGCCCGACCTCCCCCTCGTCCAGGGACTGTTCTTCGTCTTCGCCACCGCGGTGATCCTGGCGAACACTCTCGCCGATGTGCTGTATCCGCTGCTCGATCCCCGGGTGGGCCGATGACGACCGAACAACTGTCCGTGCAGAACGACGCGCCCAAGAGCCCGCGCGCACTCGCCCGGGCCCGCAAGCGCCAGTCCCTGGCCCGCTTCTGGCGGGAGTACCGCACGCACCGGGGCGGCCTGTGGGGGCTGGCCGGACTCGTCGTGATCGCACTGATCGCGGTGTTCGCGCCCACGCTCGTCGGCGACGACTCACAGAGCGTCACCGACGCGCCGGGGGGCGCCCTCGAATCGCCCAGCGGTGAATTCCCGCTCGGTACGGACCAGTTCGGGCGCAGCGTTCTTGCCCTCCTGGTCTGGGGGGCGCGCGTCTCCCTCACCGTGGGGCTGCTCGCCGCGTTCCTGTGCGTGGCGATCGGCACGGTCGTCGGAATCGTCGCGGGCCACTTCCCCGGCTGGTACTCGACGGTGCTGATGCGTGTCACCGACTGGTTCCTCGTGATGCCGACCCTGGTCCTCGCGATCGCGCTCGCCACGGTGATGGACCGCTCCATCTGGACGGTCATCCTCGCCATCGGCGTCACGACCTGGCCGACCACCGCCCGGCTCGTGCGCGCCCAGACACTCGCCGTGGAGTCCCGCCCGTACATCGAGCGCGCCCGCGCCCTGGGCGGCAGTCACGGGCACATCATGACCCGCCACGTCCTGCCGAACGTGATGCCGCTGGTGCTCGCGCAGACCACGCTCGCGATCTCCGGCGCGATCCTCACCGAGGCGACGCTCGCCTTCCTCGGCCTCGGCGACCCGACCATCACGTCCTGGGGCGGCATGCTCCAGGACGCGCGTGAGGCGGGCGCCGTGAGCGCGGGCGACTGGTGGTACCTGGCGCCGCCCGGCATCGCCATCGCCGTGGTCGCACTGTCCTTCACACTGTGCGGCCGAGCGATCGAGTCCGTCCTCAATCCCAAGCTGGGGGTGGCCCGTTGAGTACACCGAGCATCCGGAGAGCACCGCTTCTCGAGGTACGCGACCTCTCGGTGACGTACGCCGGCGGAGCCCGGGCGGTCCGCGGCGTGAACCTCACCGTCGAAGCCGGCCAGAAGGTGGGCATCGCCGGGGAGTCGGGGTGCGGCAAGTCGACGCTCGCACTCGCGCTGCTGCGGCTGCTGCCCGCCCGGACGAAGGTCACCGGCGAGATCCTGCTGAACGGCGAGGACGTCCTCACCATGAAGTGGGGGCAGGTCAGGGCCGTGCGCTGGGCGGGCGCCTCGATCGTGTTCCAGGGCGCGATGCACTCGCTCAACGCCGTGCACCGCATCGGGGACCAGATCGCCGAACCGATCCTGCTGCACAAGAAGGCGACACCGGCCGGCGCCAGGAAGAGGGCCGGTGAACTCCTGGAGCAGGTGGGACTGCCGGCCGCGCGCGCCAGCGCGTATCCGCACGAGCTCTCCGGCGGTCAGCGGCAGCGCGTGATGATCGCGATGGCGCTGGCCTGCGACCCGGGCCTGATCATCGCGGACGAGCCGACGACGGCCCTCGATGTGATGATCCAGGCGCAGATCCTGCGGCTCATCGGACAGCTGGTGTCCCACCAGGACCTCGGCCTCGTCATGATCAGCCATGACCTGGCGGTACTGTCGGACACCTGCGACCGGCTCGCCGTGATGTACGCGGGGCGGATCGTGGAGGAGGGCCCCGCCTCCGAGGTCTTCGCGAGCGCGCACCACCCGTACAGCAAGGCCCTGTCGGGCGCCTTCCCGCGGATCGGCGACCGGTCGTCCCGGTTCGCTCCACGCGGGCTGCCGGGTGACCCGCCGGACCCGTCGGCGCTGCCGGCCGGCTGCACGTTCCATCCGCGCTGCCCGGTGGCGCTGGACTCCTGCACCACGCAGGACCAGGAGCTGCGGGACGCCGGAACGGCGCGGCGGGCTGCCTGTGTGCTGGTGGGGCCGGGGGCGGCCGGCGCCCCGCTCCTGCCGGGCGCCGAGGAAGCGAGGAGCACATCATGACCACCACCACTCCCCTGCTCAGCGCCGAGGGACTGAAGGTCACCTTCCCCGGCCGGCGCGGCGCTGCGACGGCGCGCGCGGTGGACGGCGTCGACCTGGACATCCGGCCCGGTGAGATCGTCGCGCTGGTCGGCGAGTCCGGGTGCGGCAAGACGACACTGGCCCGCTCCCTGCTGGGGCTCGTCCCCCCGACGGCCGGGGCGGTCACGTTCGACGGCAAGCCGCTCGACTACGCGGGCCGCGCACTCAAGGCGTACCGCAAGCGTGTGCAGCTGGTGCTCCAGGACCCCAGCGGTTCGCTCAATCCGCGGCACACCGTGTACGACGCGGTGGCGGAGGGTCTGCGGATCCACGGGTACGCGGGGGACGAACGGGCCGCCGTGACGCAGGCCCTGTCGCGGGCGGGGCTGCGGCCCCCCGAGCGGTTCTTCCTGCGCTACCCGCACGAGCTGTCGGGCGGTCAGCGCCAGCGCATCGTGATCGCGGGCGCCCTCGTCCTGGAGCCCGAACTCATCGTGGCCGACGAGCCGGTGGCCTCGCTGGACGCGTCGGTGCGCGGCGAGATCCTGGCCCTGATGCTGCGGCTGCGGAACGAGCTGGGGCTGTCCGCGCTGGTGGTCACGCACGACCTCGGTCTGGCGTGGAACATCGCCGACCGGGTCGCCGTCATGTATCTCGGCCGGATCGTCGAGACGGGCGAGGTCGAGCAGGTCCTCACGGCTCCGCAGCATCCGTACACCCAGGCCCTGCTGTCGGTGCTGCCGGAGGCCGCGGGTGATCCGGTGATCCTCACGGGCGAACCGCCGGACCCGTCCAAGGTGCCGTCCGGCTGCCGGTTCCATGCGCGCTGCCAGATCCTCGCCTCGGGCGAGGCGGAGCGGGCGGGGGTGGCGGACGCGTGCCGCACGAAGGACCTGCCCGTGCTCGCTGGGGGCGGGAAGGCTCAGGTGGCGTGCCACTGGGCGAACGCGGTGGTTGGCTCGCAGCCCTGAGGCGCTGTCCGAGGCCGGCCGGGGTGTCTCCGGCCGGCCTCGGCCTGTGCATGGTGCCTCAGCGCTCAGATACCGAGTGCGGGGCGGTCTTCCGGCCCGGCCGGATGGCCGCCGCGGCCGCCCCGGGATCGGGCGGTGTCCGTTCCGCCGTCTCCAGGGAGCGCTCCAGCTTGCCGAGCAGCCGGCCCAGCTGACGCCGCTCGGCCCCGGTCAGCTCGGCCAGCATCCGCTCCTCGTTGGCGAAGTGCGCGACCGCGACCACTTCGGCGATCTCGATCCCCCGGTCGGTGAGCCGCGCGTGGACGACCCTGCGGTCGCCGGGATCGCGCTCCCGAGTCACCAGACCTGCCTTCTCCAGCCGGTCCAGACGCAGGGTGATACCGCCGGTGGTGACCAGGGATATGTCGGCGAGTTCACCGGCAGTGCACCGGTAGGGCGGCCCTGACCTGCGCAGAGCCGCGAGCACGTCGAAGGACGCCATGTTCAGGTCGAAGCAGTCGAAGAGGTCGGACAACAGTCCCTGGTAGCGCAGGAAACTGCGGTGGAGCCGCCCGAGCACCTCCATCGGGGAGGCGTCGAGAGCGGGCAGCTCCCGCTTCCACTGCTCGAGGATGAGGTCGACCGCGTCGGGACTGCCGGAAGCTCTACGAGTCATGTGCGGTGGGAGCACGGCGGCGGCGCCGGGATCCCGCGCCTCCTTCCGGGAGTCGAGCATGCGGTGCGACGGTGGCTGCCCACGATACAACCGGCGCCCGCCAGCGGACCCTTGTGGCGACTGTCCCCAGATGCTAGAAATCTCAGCATTAGCTATTTCAGTTGCTAGATAACTCTCCGTGGCGACACGGGTAACCCGCCGCTTCGCCGCTCCAGGAGGCACGGTCCGCATGCTCCTGCTCCCCACCGGGATGGTGGCGCCCACCCAGCGCACCCTCCCCGACTTCGCTCTGGAACGTCCCGTGACGGCGGCCGAGGCCGTGGCGGCGGGGGCGGCCCGCGGCGCGGTCTACGCCCAGGGCTGCAGCGATCTCTTCGCACAGTTCCGCGAGGGTCTCGACTGCCGGACCCTCGTGTCGCTGGAGCGCGTGGCCGAGCTCGACGCGGTCGAGTGGGACGGCTCGACACTGGAGATCGGCTCCGCGGTCGATCACCACGCCGGCGCGCACGACGCCCGGGTTCGGGCCGCCCTGCCGGGTCTGGCCGCGGGGTGGGGCAGCATCGCCACCGAGCGGATCCGGCGGCGGGCCACCCTCGGCGGGAATCTGATGGCGCGGCGGACCCGGTACGAGATGCCGGTGATGCTGGGCGCGCTCGGCGCGGAGCTGGACTTCCTGACGACCAACGGCACGGTCACGGTCCCGCCGGCCGCGCTGTGGGACCGGGCGGAGCCGCCGGGCGGGCTGCTGCGGGCGGTCAGGATCACGGACGTACGGCAGGTGTGGTTCGGGTACGAGCGCTCGATGCGCCCGCTGATGACGGTGGCCGCGGCGGTCCGCGCGGGCACCGTCACGATGACGGTGGGGTCCGAGTACACCCGCCCGTACACGGTCGGTGCCCCGCTGGGCACCGACCCGAAGGACCTCGCGGCCATGCTGCCCGAGGCCGTCGGCGACGCGGCAGGGAGCGCCCGTTACCGGCGCCATGTCGCCGCCGTACTGCTCGGCCGGCTGCTGGAGCGCCGCACCACAGGAGAGGGAATCCCCCGATGAACAGCGAAACGGGCAGCGGGCTCACCATCGACTTCGCCGTCGACGGCAGGGCGTGCACCGAGCGGATCGCACCCCGCACCGTCCTGCTCGATCTGCTCCGCGACCGCTATGGCATGACCGGCGTCAAGGCGTCCTGCGAGCGCGGCGTCTGCGGCGCCTGCACCACCCTGATCGACGGCACCCCCACCGCCTCCTGCAGCGTCTTCGCGTTCAGCGTCGACGGACGCACGGTGGAGACCGTCGCGGGACAGGCCGTGGACGGGAAACTGAGCCCGGTGCAGCGCGCCTTCGCCGAGTGCGGCGGGTTCCAGTGCGGCTACTGCACCCCCGGCATGATCATGCTCACCACGGCCCTGCTGCGAGAGGACCCGGAGCCGGACGACGAGACGATCCGTTCCTGGATCTCCTCCAACATCTGCCGCTGCACCGGCTATCAGATGATCATCGACTCGGTACGCAGGGCGGCCGAGCTGATCGCCGCCGAACCTGCCCGTGACACCGAGGATGCCCGATGACCACCTCCCGCATCGGCACCCGTGACCGCCGCACCGACGCGACCCTCAAGGTCACCGGCGCCGCGCAGTACACCGCCGACATCCGGCTCCCCGGCATGCTGCACGCCAAGGTGCTCCGCAGCCCGCACGCGCACGCCCGCCTGGTGTCGGTCGACGCCGCCAAGGCCCGCGCACTGCCGGGTGTGCACGCCGTACTCACCCGCGACGAGCTGGACGGACTCGACCCCACCTACGGCTACTTCATCAAGGACCAGCCGGTCGTCGCCCTGGACCGGGTGCGGTACGCGGGCGATGTGGTGGCGGCCGTGGCCGCCGACTCCGAGGCGGTGGCGCTGCACGCGCTGGAGCTGATCGAGGTGGTGTACGAGCCGCTGCCGGCCGTCCCCGGCATCGAGGCCGCTCTCGCTCCGGACGCCCCGGAGCTGTTCGAGCAGGCGCCGCCCGGCATCGTCCCGCCGTACGGAACGGGCGCCTCCGGCCGGCTCCGGCCGCGGCCCAACGTCTGTTACGAGTTCCGCTACGAGACCGGCCCCGACTCCGCCTGGGACGACTGCGACCACGTCTTCGAGGACTCCTTCGCCTTCTCCCGGATGAACCACTTCCATCTGGAGCCGTTCGTCACGGTCGCGGACGTGCGCGGCGAGGAGATCGAGATCTGGACCTCTACCCAGAACCCGTTCCCGCTGCGCAAGGAGCTGGCGCGGGTGCTGCGCACCCCGGAGAGCCGGATCCATGTCCATGTGCCGTATGTGGGCGGCGGGTTCGGCTCGAAGCACAACTGCAAGACCGAGCCGATCGCCATCCTGCTGTCCCGGGCGGCCCGCCGGCCTGTGCGCTACTGCCTGACGACCGAGGAAGGATTTCTCACGCTCAGCCAGCACGCCGCCGTCCTGAAGGTGCGGACGGGAGTGAAGGCGGACGGCACGTTCGTCGCGCGCGAGAGCGAGGTGCTGCTGGACGCCGGCGCGTACTCCGACGGCAGCCCACTGGTCGCGGAGAAGGCCTGCTACCGGATGCCGGGGCCGTACCGCTGGCAGCACATCCGCTCCTCCTGCTCGTGCGTGATGACGACGACCACACCGGCGGGGCCCTTCCGTGGCTTCGGGGCGACCCAGGCGACCTGGGCGTCCGAGAGCCAGGTCGACATGATCGCCGAGCGGCTCGGGATGGATCCGTACGAGCTGCGCATGAAGAACCTCAAGCGGCTCGGCGAGCCGTTCGTGCCGGGCGAGAGCGGGATCGACAGCGATCTCGCCGAGGGCCTGGACGCGGTCGCCGATGCGCTCGGCTACCACGGGCGCGAGCGGGTACCGAACCGCGGCATGGGTCTGGCCATCGGCTTCAAGGACGGCGGCGGGGTGAACAAGCCCGCACAGGCCCGGGTGAAGATCTCCGCCACCGGCTCGGTCTATGTCAGCTCCGGCACGGTCGAGATCGGCCAGGGCGCCTCCACCGCGCTCTGCCAGGTGGCCGCCGAGGTGCTCGGCACGGACCTCGACCGGGTGCGCTACGCACCGGTGGACACCGATGTCACCCCCTACGACCAGGGCACCAACGCCTCGTCCGGGATGACGGTGATGGGCACCGCGGTGCTCAGGGCGGCCCAGGACGCCAGGTCGAAGGTGCTCGCTTTCGCGGCCGGGCAGCTCGGCTGCGATCCGGCCGAACTGACCTTGCAGGACTGGACGGTGCGGCGCGGGGACGACGCACCGGTTCCGCTGCCGGGTCTGGTGGCGAGGGTCTTCGGCGGTACCGGGTACGAGTTCCACGGCGAGGGTTTCTTCAAGGCGCCGCTCTCCTCCGATGCCCCGCTGGAGTCCCCCTGTCTGTTCTGGGAGATCGGCTGGGCGGGCGCGGAGGTCGAGGTCGACCCGGACACCGGGAAGGTGACGGTCCTGCAGCTGGTGGCGAGCGGCGACGTAGGGCGGGCCGTCAACAAGCTGCTCTGCCGCGGCCAGGACGAGGGCGCCGCCGTGATGGGGCTGGCGCAGGCAATGTTCGAGGAGATGCGGTACGAGGACGGTGTGCTGATCAACGGTGAGGCACTGGAGTACCGGGTGCCGATGGCCGAGGACCTCCCCGCGCGCTTCGTGTCGATCACTCAGGAGCAGGGTCACGGGCCCGGCCCGTTCGGCGCCAAGGGGGCCGGCGAAGGGGCCATGGTCCCGGTCGCGGCGGCCGTCGCCAATGCGGTGCAGGACGCCACCGGCGCCCGGGTGACCACTCTGCCGCTCTCTCCCGAGCGGGTCTTCGACGCGCTGCAGGCACGGCCCCGGGAGCGCGCACAACCGCGCTGACCCGCACCGCCCACACCGGCCCATGGTTCGTCCGCCCTGGGCCGGTGAGCCATGCCCGGACGCACACATCATCAAAATGCCTGTTCAGACAGGGTTCACTTCGTTATGAAATCTAAGTGCTTAGTTATTGACCCCTAAGACACTTCTTCCTAAGGTCACCGCAACTCCTCTGTTCGCGGAAGGATCCCCATGTCAATCGTGGCCACCGGCCCCACCGTGAGCTCCATCTCGGCCAGGCTCGAACGCCTGCCGAGCTCCCGCTGGCACATCAAGGTCCGTACGCTGATCGGCACCGTCACGTTCTTCGAGGCGTTCGACCAGCTGCTGACCGCCTCCGCACTTCCCGTCCTGACCGAACAGTGGAAGCTGAGCACCGGCCAGGGCACGCTGATCGTCACCAGTGGTTCGGTCGGCATGCTGCTCGGTGCCCTCGTCGCAGGCTGGCTCGGCGACCGCATCGGCCGCGTCCGTACCGTCGCACTCGGCGTGGCCGTGACCGCACTGGCCAGCCTCGCCGTCGCCGTCTCGCCCGGCTTCGCCCTGTTCACCGCCTTCCGGTTCATCCAGGGACTCGGCATCGGCGGCGTCGTACCCGTTGCCGCCACGTACATCAACGAGATAGCGCGCGCCGACCACCGCGGCCGGTTCGTGCTGCTGTACGAGCTGATCTTCCCGGCCGGTCTCGCCTCGGCGACCCTCGTCGCCAGCTGGGTGGTACCCAGCTTCGGCTGGCGCGTGATGTTCCTGATCGGCGCCCTGCCGGTGCTGCTGGTGGTCGTACTGCGCCGTCAGGTCCCCGAGTCGCCCCGCTGGCTGCTCTCCCGCGGCCGGGTGGACGAGGCCGAACAGGTCATCGCCCGGATCGAGCAGGACGTCGAGAAGTCCATCGGCGCCCCGCTGCCGGCGGCCGGTCCCGCGACCGCCGTCGAGACGGCCCGCGGCGGCCTGCGCGACCTGTTCACCGGCCGCTATCTGCGGCGCACGGTCGTCGTCTCGGGGCTGTGGTTCGTCGCGTACTACGTCAACCACGGCATCGCGACCTGGCTGCCCTCGCTCTACACCAAGACGTTCGGCCTCGATCTGCGCACCGCGCTGAACTACTCGTTGCTGAGCAATGTGACCGGACTGATCGGCTGTCTCCTCGTCGCCCTGGTCATCGACCGGGTGGGACGCCGGGTCTCGCTCACCGTCGGGCTCGGCGGCGCGGCGGTCGCCCTGCTCTCCCTGGCCGTCTCCGGTGCCACCTCGGGCGGGCAGGTCGCGGTCTGGGCATCGGTCGCGACACTCTTCGTCTTCGCGACCAACGTCAGCCTGTATCTCTACACACCGGAGCTGTACCCGACCCGCAGCCGTGCGCGTGGGGCGTCGTTCGGCGGGGTGTGGAACAGGCTGGGTGTCATCCTCGGGCCGATCGTGGTCGGCGCGATCATCGGGTCGGGCGGCAGCCTGACGACGGTCTTCACCCAGCTGGGCTGCATCGCGGTGGTGGGAGCGGTGATCGCACTGTTCGCGGTTGAGACCAAGGGGAAGACGCTGGAGGAGCTCAACTCCTGAGTCGCACCCGCCTACGGCTCCGGCCGGGACCGCAGTACGCGGTCCCGGCCGGAGCCGTGGGCGGGAGAAGGATCAGCCGCGTTCGTACGCCGCCACCAGCTCGCTCGCCCGCTTCACATCGGCGGCCATCGCCACCAGCAGATCGTCGATCGAGTCGAACTTCTGCATCCCGCGGACGTACGCGAGGAAGTCGACGGAGACATGGAGCCCGTACAGATCAAGACCCACGCGGTCGATGGCGTACGCCTCCACCGTCCGCTCCGTGCCGTCGAACTGCGGGTTCGTGCCGACCGAGATCGCAGCGGGCATCGCCTCACCGCTCGCGTTCAGCCAGCCCGCGTACACGCCGTCGGCGGGGATCGCGGTGTGCGGCAGCGTCTCCACGTTCGCCGTCGGGAAGCCCAGATCGCGGCCGCGCTGTGCGCCTCGGACCACGATGCCCTCCACACGGTGCGGGCGGCCGAGGATCTCGGCGGCACCCGCCACATCGCCCTCGGCGACGAGCCGGCGGGTCAGGGTGGACGAGAACGGCTCGCCGCCGCCCGCCTCTCCGGTCACATACAGGTCGATGACCTCGACGCCGTAGTCGTAGGTCGCGCCGAACTCCCTGAGCAGCTGCACGTTCCCCGCGGCCCGGTGGCCGAACCGGAAATTGGGGCCCTCGATGACGACCTGCGCATGCAACTTGTCGACCAGCACCTTCACGATGAAGTCGGCCGGCGCCAGCTTCGAGAACTCGGTCGTGAACGGCAGGATCAGCAGCGCGTCCACACCCAGCTCGGCCATCAGCTCGGCACGCCGGTGGTGCGGGGCCAGCAGCGGCGGGTGGCTGCCGGGCCGCACGACCTCGCTGGGGTGCGGGTCGAAGGTCACGACGACCGACGGCACGCCCAGCTCACGCGCGCGCTCCACGGCCCTGCCGATGATCAGCTGGTGCCCGCGGTGCACCCCGTCGTAGGAGCCGATGGTGACGACGCTGCGTCCCCAGTCCTGGGGGATGTCCTCCAAGCCACGCCAGCGCTGCACTGTGACCGCTCCTCGCCCGAACCTGTGTACGTGGGTTTATCTCTTACGCAGGTCTAAGACTGCCATGCTCCCGACCCGCGGCCTGCATCGGCATCGTCATCGCGGTGCGCAGGGTCTCCACGGTCCGCTGCGCACTGGGGCCCACGACGGCCGCCCACTCCTGCGGGGCGTCGGCCAGCCACCCGGTCACCAGTTCCGCGAATCCGGGCACGTCACGGGCCAGTTCGACGAGCCTGCGGTCGAAGCGGGCAGCGCCTTCGGGGGTGCGGACCAGCAGCATCGCGGTGCGGTGGACCAGGGCCCGGGTGCGGACGGCCGCACGCCGGGCGGATCCGGTCGCCGCCGCGCACAGCAGTGCCTCGAGCACGATCGCGTCACGGTGGATGCCCTGCTCGAACTCCAGCAGCACCTCGAGGAGCTCGGCCCGCACCGGCCCGGAGGCCGGCGTGCCGGGCGCGGCGAGCACCCGGGCGAGGGCGCCGCGCACGGCTGCGGGGGCCGGACGGTCCCGCAGCAGACCGGTCACCAGAGGCAGCAGCAGGGCGCGGGCGGCAGGCCCGTGCTCCAGCCTGCGGTCGATGTACGCGGCAGTCTGCGGGCCGCCCTCCGGATGGCTGTCGACGTACGCCCGCACCAGACCGGCCGCATGCAGGGCCAGCGCCGGGGCGTCGATATCGGCGAGCGAGCGCAGCACCTCGCCCGCACCGTCCCCGGGCCGGGTGAGCGCCTCGCGGAAAGCGGCGATCACCGGCTCGCAATGGGTCGGCAGCGCGACGGCGAGCTCGGCCGCGGACAGATGCGGATCGCCCTGCACGAAGACCCGCAGGGCTTGTGGAAGAGAGCGGTCCCGGGTGTGCGGATCCCGTACGAGAAGGATCAGCGCGGCTCCGTGCAGGTCGAGGTCGGCGGGGTGGGCCAGCAGGGCGAGCGCGGAGCGGCGCAGCAGTTCGCGGTCGGCTTCGGCGGTGACGTGCGGTGCGGTGACGAGCCCGTACGAGGCCGCCGCGACGCGCCGGGCCCGCCGGTCGTCGTCGAGGGCCCAGCGTTCGACGGCCCGGCACAGCGCAGCCGGCTCGTCCTCGGCCAGCGCGGCGAGCAGTTCGTCGGCACGCGGGTGGACGGTCGCGACGAGGGCGTCCGTCAGGGCGTCGACGGCGAGGTCGCGGCGGGAGTGGAGGAGCGCCTGAGCCGCGGCGGCGACCGTCGGCCGCATCACCTCACCGTCCCCGGCGGGCAGCGGGCGCTCGTCCGTGAACCAGAGGCAGAGCAGGGGCTGTACGGTCCGGGGCCGCTCGGTGAGCCGCCGGGCGACCGCATCGAGGAACCGCTCCTCGCCGCTGCCGCCGTCCCCCTCGCGGCACGCGACGACGCGCCCCGGCCGAGGAGAGCGGCCGGCGTCCCTGCCGTCGCCCCGCGGCCGACCGTCGACAGGCACCAACCGTCGCAGCAGGTCGATCCGGTCCGCTTCCGGCAGCCGCAGCCGGCGCCAGAACCACGGCCCGAACTCGGCATACGCTCCGATTGGGCCCCCGGCCTCGGACCGTCGGACGATGCGCCCGGCCAGGAGCCGCAGCACCCCGAGGTGCGGCCCGGCGTCGGGGACGCGGAGCAGCGTCTGCACCAGGAGGTGAGCGGCCCACCACGAGGCATCCCCCGACGGACCGGTGTCCTCGGCCGCACCGGCCCGAGCGACGCACTCCGCCCGGCCGGGCAAGGCACCGCACTCCGCCCCACCGGGCCGAGCGACACACTCGGCCCCGTCGGGCGGAGCAGCACGCCCAGCGGCATCCGGCTGAGGAGTACGCCCAGCGGCACCTGCCCGGACAGCACGCCCGACCGCGCCGGGTGGGGCAGAGCCCTGGTGCGGAACGGCCTGAGCTGCGCCCTCGAGCGGCACCGCCAGGGCCGTCGTCGGCACGGCGCTCTGCCGACGGCCGGCGCCCGGGCCGCCCGTCCTCGTGGGCAGCCGGTCCATCGCCTCGATCAGATCGGCCAGCCGGTGGGACAGCGCGGCAGCGCCGTGCCTGCGGCCCAGGAGCAGGAGAGCCTGGATCACCGGGCCGATCCGATGGCGCGGTACGGGGAGCGTATGGGGACCACGAGCAGGCGGGGGCGCCGCTGCCGGAGCTGCCGCGGCTCCGCGTCCACGCTCCCGCGTCGGTGCCGGAGGCCGTGCGGATCCGGCTTCCCGCCCATGGCCCTGCGCACCCGTGCTCCACACCCCAGGGTGCCCCTGCCGCGGGCCGCGGGGCGCCGGAACGCGCGCCTGGGGTGCCCCGGCCGCACCGCCCGGTCCCTCCTCGTGCCACCGGTGCACCAGCGACCGCAGCGCCACGTCCAGATCCAGATGGGCGCCCTGCACCCAGTCCCCCAGCTCCTCGTGCGCGAAGCGGTATCCCGCGCCCGCCGGGACCAGCAGGCCCTCGGTGAGAACCGCCGACGCCCAGCCCGTGCGCCAGGGAAAGATCTCCTCGAACGCCGCCCGGTCCAGCTCCCCCTGGCCCGGCCCCAGACACCGCCGCGCCGCCTCGTGGACCTGCCCCGCCACCTGGGCGGCCAGCCGCCGCACCGCCGTGCCCCTGCGTGCCGGACGGGACGCCGCAGCGATCCGGACCGCGATCCGCAGGCACATCAGGTCCAGATGGGCACCGAAGACATGGTCCGTGTCGGGCCGCCCGGGAACGTCTCCGGGGAGTGCTGCGCGTACCTCGGCGAGCAGCCGCAGGGTGAGCGGATGCCGGTCGTGGCCGGGGGCCAGGGCGTCGGCCGGGATGGCGTACCGCTCCCGGGCCTGTTCGGCCTGGCTCGCGGTGAGGTCGTCGAGCCGGACGGCGGACGGCAGCCGCCGGGCGGGGCGGGCGGGGCGGTGCAGCGCTCCGGGCGGACAGAGCGCACCGGCCGTCTCCCAGTGCTCGGGCCGGCAGGCGACCACCATCCGTGCCCCGTTGCCACGCAGCCAGTCCACCGTTCCCGCGGTCCACCGTTCCAGCCGGTGGGCGAGCACGGGCGGCATCTCCTCGGGGCCGTCCAGCAGGACGAGCAGGGGGCTGCCGGAGTCGGCGGCGAGCCGGGCGACCCGTTCGGGGGTGGCCGTGGCCATGTCGCCGCCCGCCCCGGCCGCGGTGACGATCCGCCCGGCCCGGCCCAGCGTGCGGGCGATGGCGTCGGCGACCGAGGTGTCGTCGGCGAGCAGATCAGCTCCGCGGAGCCACAGGGTGAGGGCGGGTTCGCTGCCGCACGCCCGGCGGGCCGCGAGCGCGGCGAGTTCGGTGGTGCGGCCGGTGCCGGGTTCGCCGACGAGGCCGAGGACCACTGCGGGGCGCCGCCCGGCGGCCGTGAACGCCGTGATCTCCGGGGTGATGTCCGGCCGTTCGACCGGATCGGGCCGGGCGCCCGGACCGCCCGCGGACCCGATGGACATCGCGGCGAGCTGCAGGGCGCCCGCGAGGTTGAGGTCGCGCCCGTACCCGGGGACCGTCGTCGCGTTGCGCCGCAGCAACGCGCCCAGCGGGCCGTCGGCGCCGGCGAGCGGCACCGCGAATCCGGCGGCGGGGTGCTCGCCGCGCAGTGCCGTCCCGAGCACGGCGATGACCGCGCCGGTCTCCGGATCGAACACGGGTCCGCCGACCGCCGCGCCGCGCAGCCGCAGCGCATCGCTGCCGTCCGTGCCGAGCGCCAGTTCCATCGCGGCGCCGACCCGGTGGGAACGGCCGCCCGCGGTGTACGTCACCGGGGCCATGCCCAGCACCCGCGCCTCGCGCCAGCCGTGGGCGGCGAGGCGTACGTAGGTACCGGCACCGATCCGGTCCCGCAGGACGATCGGCAACGGTTCCACACCGAGCGCGTCGGGCCCCCCGGTGTGCACCAGGGCGAGGTCCAGCTCCGGGAGCGCGGTGACGGCGTCGCTCGCGACACGGCAACGGCGGTCCCCTGTCCCGTACAGGACAAGATGATCAGGACCGTCGACCGCTTCGTGGCTCGTGACGACCGTGCCGCGGTCGTCGGCGACGAACCCCGTCCCCCGTGGCCGGCCGGCCGGATCGCAGATACGCACCAGCGTCGACCGGTCCCCGCTTCCCATGGTCCGACGGTAGGTCGCCAGTGATCAACGTGACGTGCGTTCGGACCAAACGCGCCCCTGGTGCACCCCTGATTCACTCCGAGCGCCTGCTCTTTGGGGTGAATCAGTAGGTTCCGGTGGACAGACACCGGAGGGGGCTCGTGGAGCGGGCGGGGGGTTGCCCGCTCCACGAGGGAGGTCCGGCGGCGGTGCCGGCACGAACAGCCGCCGGGCCGTCAGCCGAAGACGGCGAGGCTCTTGGCCTTGCCCCTGTGCTCCTCGACCAGCACGAGGAAGGTCCCGTCGGGCCCGAAGACCGCGACCGGCCCCGCCGGATACGAGGGCATGTCCAGCCGCACCCCGTTCAGCAGCAGCTTGGCCCGCTTCTCGTCCACGTCCCAGCGCGGGAACGCCGCGGCGGCGGCCTCCGCGATCGGCATCACGGTCAGCGTCTCCTGATGCTGATCGAGCGTCCGCGCCGCATCGAGGCCGTAAGGACCGACGCGGGTACGCCGCAGTGCGGTCAGATGCCCGCCGACGCCCAGCCCGGCGCCGAGGTCGCGGGCGAGCGCGCGGATGTACGTACCGGAGGAGCAGACGACGGAGACGACCAGGTCGACGACCGGGGTCCCGTCCTCCGCGACCGCCTCGCGGACGTCGTAGACGTTGAAGGACGAGACCGTCACCGGACGGGCCGGGATCTCGAACTCCTCGCCGCCGCGCACGCGCGCGTACGACCGCTTGCCGTCGATCTTGATGGCGCTGACCTTGGACGGCACCTGCATGATCGCCCCGGTCAGCGCCGCGACACCGGCATCGATGCCCTCACGCGTGACGCCCGACGCATCGGTCGACGCGGTGATCTCGCCCTCCGCGTCATCCGTGACGGTGTCCTGGCCCAGCCGGATCGTGCCGAGGTACTCCTTCTCGGTCAGTGCGAGATGGCCGAGGAGCTTGGTGGCCTTCTCGACACCGAGTACGAGAACGCCGGTCGCCATCGGGTCCAGCGTGCCGGCATGGCCGACGCGGCGGGTGCGGGCGATGCCACGCATCTTGGCGACGACGTCGTGCGAAGTGAAGCCGGACGGCTTGTCGACGATGACAAGGCCGTCCGGCGTCTTGTTCTGCTGTGTCATGCGGAGGCTGAGCCCTCGTTCTCGTCGGACTCGTCGGACTCGTCGGTGTCGTCCTCCGGCTTGCGGTACGGGTCGGCGTCGCCCGCGTACTTCGCGCCGGTGGACACCTCGCGGACCTCCGCGTCCTTGGCCCGCGCCTTGTCGAGGAGGTCCTCGATGGTGCGGGCGTTGTCCGGCAGGGCGTCCGGGACGAAGGCCAGGGTCGGCGTGAACCGGACCCCGGTCTGCCGGCCGACCTCGGAACGGAGCACGCCCTTGGCGCTCTCCAGCGCGGCGGCGGAGGCCGCCCGCTCCTCGTCGTCGCCGTAGACCGTGTAGAAGACCGTGGCCTCCCGCAGGTCTCCGGTGACCCGGGCGTCCGTGATGGTCACGAATCCGAGCCGCGGATCCTTGATACGCCGGTCCAGGGTCTCCGCGACCACGACCTGGATGCGATCGGCCAGCTTGCGGGCCCGCGCGTTGTCGGTCACCGGTCCGTCACTCTTCCTTCTGGGTTGCTTGCGGTCCGACGCCGGCGGCATCCGGTGCTTGCGCGTCCGGCGCTGCCGCGTCGAGCAGTTCTGACGTTGTTCAGTCTTCGTCGGTGTGCAGCCGCCGTCGAACCGACAGCAGCTCCACCTCGGGCCGGGCGGCGACGAGCCGCTCGCACCGGTCCAGTACGTCCGTGAGGTGTCCGGTGTCCCCGGAGACCACGGCAAGGCCGATCTCTGCCCTGCGATGGAGATTCTGTCCGCCCGTCTCCGCCGCACTCACCGCGTATTTGCGCTGCAGCTCGGCGACGATCGGCCGGACGATGGAGCGTTTCTCCTTCAACGACCGTACGTCGCCGAGGAGCAGATCGAAGGACAGTGTCCCCACATACATGGATGTCCGGATGTCCCGCCGGTTCGGGTTCGCGCCCTGCCAGTGCTTGGCAGGGACACAAGAACCGTACACGGAACGGCCGGGGCCGATCGACGGAAATACGACCCGTCGACCGGCCCCGACTGTTGAGGTACGGGTCAGCCTCGCGGCTTCTCGCGCATCTCGTACGTCGCGATGACGTCGTCGATCTTGATGTCGTTGAAGTTTCCGAGGTTGATACCGCCCTCGAAGCCTTCACGGATCTCGGTGACGTCGTCCTTGAAGCGGCGCAGACCGGAGATGTTGAGGTTCTCCGCGATGACCTTGCCATCGCGCAGCAGGCGCGCCTTGGTGTTGCGCTTGACCTCGCCGGACCGGACCAGCACACCGGCGATGTTGCCCAGCTTGGACGAGCGGAAGATCTCGCGGATCTCCGCCGTACCGAGCTCGACCTCTTCGTACTCCGGCTTGAGCATGCCCTTGAGGGCCGCCTCGATCTCTTCGATCGCCTGGTAGATGACCGAGTAGTACCGGACGTCCACACCTTCGCGCTCGGCCATCTGCTGCGCACGCCCTGCGGCGCGCACGTTGAAGCCGATCACGATGGCGTCGGAGCCGGTCGCCAGGTCGATGTCCGACTCGGTGACCGCACCCACACCGCGGTGCAGGACCCGGATGTCGACCTCTTCACCGACGTCGAGCTGGAGCAGCGAGGACTCGAGAGCCTCCACCGAACCGGACGCGTCGCCCTTGATGATGAGGTTGAGTTCCTGGACCAGACCGGCCTTGAGCGCCTCGTCCAGGTTCTCCAGGGAGAACCGGACGCCCTTGCGGGCGAAGTTGGCGTTGCGCTCACGGGCGGCACGCTTCTCGGCGATCTGACGGGCCGTACGGTCCTCGTCGACCACCAGGAAGTTGTCGCCGGCGCCCGGGACGTTGGTGAGACCGAGGACGAGGACGGGGGTCGACGGACCCGCTTCCTCGACGTTCTCGCCCTTGTCGTCGAGCATCGCGCGGACTCGGCCGTACGCGTCGCCGACCACCATCGTGTCGCCGACCCGCAGGGTGCCTCGCTGGACCAGGACGGTCGCAACGGCACCACGGCCGCGGTCGAGGTGGGACTCGATCGCAATACCCTGCGCGTCCTGCTCCGGGTTGGCCCGCAGGTCGAGCGAGGCGTCGGCGGTGAGGACGACGGCCTCCAGAAGAGCCTCGATGTTGAGGCCCTGCTTGGCGGAGATGTCGACGAACATCGTGTCGCCGCCGTACTCCTCGGCCACCAGACCGAACTCGGTGAGCTGACCGCGCACCTTGGTCGGGTCGGCACCCTCGACGTCGATCTTGTTGACCGCGACCACGATCGGCACGTCGGCCGCCTTGGCGTGGTTCAGCGCCTCGATCGTCTGGGGCATCACACCGTCGTTCGCCGCCACCACGAGGATCGCGATGTCGGTGGACTTCGCACCACGGGCACGCATGGCGGTGAACGCCTCGTGACCCGGGGTGTCGATGAAGGTGATCCTGCGGTCCTCACCGTTGACCTCGGAGGAGACCTGGTACGCACCGATGTGCTGCGTGATGCCGCCGGCCTCGCCCGCAACGACGTTCGTCTTGCGGATCGCGTCCAGCAGTCGGGTCTTACCGTGGTCGACGTGACCCATGACGGTCACGACCGGCGGACGCGAGACCAGAGCCTCTTCGCCGCCCTCGTCCTCGCCGAACTCGATGTCGAAGGACTCGAGCAGCTCGCGGTCCTCCTCCTCCGGGCTGACGATCTCCAGGACGTAGTTCATCTCGTCGGCGAGCAGCTTCAGAGTGTCGTCGGAGACGGACTGCGTGGCGGTGACCATCTCGCCGAGGTTCATCATCACGGCGACGAGCGACGCCGGGTTGGCGTTGATCTTCTCCGCGAAGTCGGTGAGGGAGGCACCGCGCGACAGACGGACGGACTGTCCGTTGCCGCGAGGCAGCATGACGCCGCCCACCGACGGGGCCTGCATGGCCTCGTACTCCTGGCGCCTCTGGCGCTTCGACTTGCGGCCACGGCGCGCGGGACCGCCGGGACGGCCGAACGCACCCTGCGTGCCACCACGGCCGCCGGGGCCGCCGGGGCGTCCACCGAAGCCGGGACGACCGCCGAAGCCGCCGCCGCCACCACCGGGACGGCCTGCGCCGCCACCGCCACCGCCGCCACCGGGACGACCGGCGAAACCGCCGCCGCCGCCACCGGGACCGGCCGGACGGCCTGCGAAGCCGCCGCCACCGGGACGACCGGCACCGCCACCGGGACGGCCTGCGCCGCCACCGGGACCACGGCCACCGCCGGGGCCGCCACCGGGACGCGGACCGGCAGCGGGACGCTGCGGCATCATGCCCGGGTTCGGACGGTTACCACCGGGCGCACCGCCCGGACGCGGAGCCTGCGGACGAGGCATGCCGCCCGGGGTGGGACGGGCACCGCCCTGACCCTGCGGACGCGGGGCGCCACCGGGGCCGCCCTGCGGACGCGGGGCGCCCGGACGCTCCTGGCCGCCGCCGGGACGCGGGGCGCCGCCGGGACGGGGTGCCTGCGGACGGGCCATGCCCGTCGAGCCACCGGAGGTGAAGGGGTTGTTGCCCGGACGGGGACCCGCCGGACGTGCGCCGCCGGGGCGCGGGGCACCCTGGCCTGCGGGACGGGCCGGACGGTCGCCGCCACGGCCACCGTCGCGCTCGCCACCACGGCCGCCGTCACGCTGACCGCCGGCCGGAGCCGGACGGGCGGGACGCGGGCCGGGAGTGGCACCCGCGGGACGCGGGGCCTGCTGCGGCGCGGCCGGCTGGGCCGGCGCCGGAGCGGAGAACTCTGCCGCGGGCACCGGGGTGACCGGAGCGGGCTTCGGCGCGGGCTTCGGACCCGGACGCGGGCCCGCAGACGGCGCAGAAGGCGCGGCAGCGGAAGGAGTGCTGCCGGGGGCCTCGGCTGCGGCCGGCTTGGGGGCCGGGGCGCCGGGCTTCGGGGCAGCGGGACGTGCCGCAGCGGCCGGGGACGGCGCTGCGGGCTTTGCGGGCGCGGCCTTGCGGGGCGCGCCCGGCTTCGCAGCGGACTTGCCGGCGTTGCCGCCGGGCCCCTGCAGTGCGTCAGTCAACTTGCGTACAACCGGCGCCTCGATCGTCGAGGACGCCGAACGGACGAATTCACCGAGTTCTTGGAGCTTGGCCATGACGACCTTGCTCTCGACGCCGAACTCCTTGGCGAGTTCGTATACCCGGACCTTAGCCACTTCGCTCCTTTTAGGTCCGGGTTACCGCCGGACCGTCGCTACTTCATGGGCGTACTCATCGCGTACTCATCGAGTGCTCATCGCAATCTCGACCTACTTCCAACTCGCGAGGTACCTGACCGCACGGGGTCCCGTGCCGTTCTCGATTTCTTACGGTGTCACCCGCTCGACGTACCGCTGCAGTGCCGCGGAATCGAACGTCCCCTTGGCCTTGAAGGCCCGGGGGAATGCCCGGCGGCGAACCGCCAGGTCCAGACAGACAGTGACGGGGTGCACATATGCACCCCGGCCGGGCAGCGTACCGCGTGGATCAGGGACACATTCGTCCCCGTCCGCCACGATGCGCAGCAGCACGCTCTTGGCCGCTCGCTCCCGGCATCCCACACAGGTTCGCTCAGGGCAAGCGCGGGCGTGCGTCCGGCCAGACACGTTTAAGTCTACCTCCCCGCGCCGACCTCACCCCTTTGGGGCAAAAATCGAACGGATGTTGTCGTGATCTCGGCGGCGAATCGCCTTGATCTGCTCCCCGGGACCGGTGTCGCTCCCGGGCTCCGGACCGCTTCGGTCCCTTCCCGTCCGGATGGATCCACCAGCCGGACGGGGTACTCCACCGGCCGAGCCGGTCCGCTCCCGGACCGGCTCGGCCGATGCCGTACCGGATCAGCCCCGCTCGGACCGGTCGCGGGCGCGCTCGGCCCGCTCCCGGTCGGCGATGTCCCGCTCGGCGTCGGTCTCGGTGTCCGGGCGGATGTCGATGCGCCAGCCGGTGAGGCGGGCGGTGAGGCGGGCATTCTGCCCCTCCTTGCCGATGGCCAGCGAGAGCTGGTAGTCCGGGACGGTGACCCGGGCCGACCGTGCGCCGAGGTCCACGACCTCGACCTTGCTCACCCGAGCGGGCGACAGGGCGTTGGCGACCATCTCGGCCGGGTCGTCCGACCAGTCCACGATGTCGATCTTCTCGCCATGCAGCTCGGCCATGACATTGCGCACACGGCCGCCCATCGGGCCGATGCAGGCGCCCTTGGCGTTCAGGCCCGAACGCGTCGAACGGACCGCGATCTTGGTGCGGTGGCCGGCCTCACGGGCGATCGCGCAGATCTCGACGGAACCGTCGGCGATCTCCGGGACCTCCAGCGCGAAGAGCTTCTTGACCAGGCTGGGGTGCGTCCGGGACAGGGTCACGGACGGACCGCGGACACCCTTGGCGACTCGTACGACATACGTACGAAGCCGCAGACCGTGGGTGTACTCCTCGCCCGGCACCTGCTCCTGCACCGGCAGGATCGCCTCCAGCTTGCCGATGTCGACCAGGACGTTCTTCGGGTCCTTGCCCTGCTGGACGACGCCGGTGACGACGTCGCCCTCGTGGCCCGCGTACTCGCCGAACGTCCTGTCGTCCTCCGCGTCGCGCAGCCGCTGCAGGATGACCTGCTTGGCGGTGGTCGCGGCGATCCGGCCGAAGCCGGACGGGGTGTCGTCGAACTCCTTCGGCTGCTGGCCCTCTTCGAGGTCGGCCGGGTCCTCCTTCGCCCACACCGTCACATGGCCGCGCTCGTCCAGCTCCACACGCGCACGGCGGTAGCTCCCGTCGGTGCGGTGGTAGGCGATGAGGAGGGCCGACTCGATCGCCTCGACGAGCACGTCGAAGGGGATCTCCTTGTCCTGTGCCAAGCCCCTCAAGAGCTTCACATCGATGTCCACGGCTACGCCTCCTCTTCCTTCTTGTCCTTGCGGTTGAATTCGATCTCCACGCGCGCCTTGGCGATCTCGTCGAAGGCGACCCGGCGGGATGTGGGCTTGCGGCCCTTCACACCCGGCACCTCGAGGTCGAGCCCGTCGTCGTCGACCGCCATGATGCGGGCCACCAGCTCACCGCTCCCGTGCAGTTGCAGCCTGACGAGGCGGCCGGTGGCGCGAACGTAGTTGCGGTGCTCCGTCAGGGGACGGTCGGCACCGGGGGAGCTGACTTCGAGGACGTACTCGTCCTCGCCCATCGCGTCGGTCTCGTCGAGCTTCTCGGAGATCGCACGGCTCAGCTCGGCGCAGGCGTCCAGCTCGACGCCCTCGTCGGAATCCACGACGATGCGCAGCACACGGCGGCGGCCGGCCCGGGACACCTCGATCTCCTCGAGATCCAGCTCCTTGGCGCTGACGAGCGGTTCGAGCAGCCCGCGCAGCCTCTCGCTCTGGGTGGTGCTCATCCGGGTGACTCCTCGGCCGCGTGTGCTGTTGTGTGGTTCGTCGCGTGTCAGGTCAAAGGGTATCCGGTCCCGAGGGGTGTTGCCGTCCGCCGACCCCGCGCTCACGGGTACGCTCGCCTGCGGTGATCACTTCAGGACAGATCCGGTCAGGACAGATCGAGACCCGAAGGAGAACAGGTGCGGCGCACGGGGACGACGCGCAGGGGTGCGCTCACCGCGACCGGGGCGATCGCCCTGGGCGCGGCGCTGAGCGGCTGCGGTAACGGCGACGGCGCCGACGTTCCGGCGGGGGCCCCGGTGGCCGAGGCCCGGGCCGCGGCGGCGCAGGTGGAGAACACCCTGCGGACGACGGCCGCCCGGACGAGCCGGGGTCTGCTCGACCGGTACGAGCAGACCATCCAGGCGCACCCGTCGGCCGGGACCGGACTCGCACCGCTGCGGGACGCCGTACGGGCCCACACGACAGCGTTGTCGCAGGGCGGCGGAGAGGCTCTCGCCTCCACCCGCCCGGCCGCCACGGACGTGAGGACCGCCGTGCGGGAACTGGCCGCGGCCGAGCGCCGCACCGCCGACGCCCACACGGCGATGCTTCTGAAGGCACCCCCGGAACTGGCCCGGCTGCTGGCCTCGATCGCCGCGGCCGGTGCCGCCCATGCCTATCTGCTGACCGAGCTGGCCAAGGAGACCTCGTCATGAGTGCGCAGACGCTGCAGGCGGCGCAGGCCTCGCTGGCTGCCGAACATGCGGCGGTGTACGGGTACGGGGTGCTCGGCGGCCGGCTCGACGAGGACCGCCGGGCGGTGGCCACGGCAGCCTTCAACGCGCACCGTGCCCGGCGCGACGCGCTCGTGCGGACCGTGCGCAGCCTGGGCGGTGAGCCCGTCGCGGCGGATTCCGCGTACGCTCTGCCGTTCGCAGTACCGGACGCGGCGGCGGCGGTGAAGCTCGCCGCGCTGCTGGAGGACCGGATCGCGGGCGTCTACTCCGATCTCGTGCGGGCTTCCGGGGGGCCACTCAGGCGAGAGGCCGCCAACGCGCTGCGGGAGGCCGCGGTGCGTGCGGTCCGCTGGCGGGGCAGCGGCGTAGCCTTTCCCGGGCTTGCCGAGCGGTCCGCCGACGGGACCACCGGGACGGACCGGCCGACGGGGACCGACGCGACGGCAGGGACCCCCGCGAAGGCCGGGGCAGCTCCGACGCACTGAAGAAAGATCTGAAAGGGAACACGGCACGTATGGGTTTCGAACCGCCGCAGCGTCTGGTGCGAGCGCTCGGCGAGGTGTACGGGGAACCGGCCGCCGCCGACTGGCTGGCGCAGCTTCCCGCGATGACCGACGAGGCGCTGTCCGCCAACGGGCCGGAGCTGACCGTGGAGCGGGTGGCCGCCCCCGGTGGGCGCAGCAGCCTGGTGCTGCTGGTGCGGCGCCCCGACAGCACCCCGGCGGCTCTGAAGATCGCCCCGTCCGGGGCCGTGCCCGAGCTGGAGCAGGCGGCGCTGACGCACTGGAACGGCTGGGGTGCGGTGCAGCTGATCGGCTCCGGCGGCGGCGCGCTGCTGCTGGAGCGGCTGCACCCCGAGGTGTCGCTGCGCTCGCTGCCGGAGGCGAAGGCACTGCTGGAGGCGGCGGGGACGGTGCGGCGGCTGTGGGTCGAGCCGCCTGCCGGGCACTCCTTCGAGACGGTCGCCGAGCGGACCGGGCTCCGGGCGGAACCGATGCGGGCCGCCGCGAAGGCCGACCCGGTGCTGGAGCCGCTGGTCTCCGCGGCGCTGGCGGCGCGCGAGGAACTCGTCGCCGGCTCCCCCGAAGTCCTGCTGCTGCACGGCAACTTCCGCCAGAGCAAGGTACTGGCGGGCGAGCGGGCGCCCTGGCTGACCGTCGGACCGGAGCCGCTGGTCGGTGAGCGCGCCTATGACCTGGCGCGGCTGGTCCGTGACCGGGTGGAGGATCTGATCGCATCCCCGGGCGGCGCTGTGACGGCCCGTCGCCGGGTCAACAAGCTCGCGGACTCGCTGGATGTGGACCGGGAACGGCTCCACGGCTGGACGCTGTTCCGCGCGGTGGAGTCGGGCACCCGTGCGCTGGCGGCCGGCCGTCGCCAGGAGGGCGAACTGACCTTGGAGTTCGCGGGCTGGCTGTAGCCCTCACGGTGAACGGCGGTGCGGCACGGGGCCGACCGCCTCGATCCGCCCCTCATGAAACGGGCGAAGGCCCCCGCGCTGCAGAAACAGTGCGGGGGCCTTCGGCGGTCCGAGCGGGCGTCAGCCCTGCACGGTGAGGCGGGCGATGGCCTCGTCGACCGTGAGCTCCTCGCGCTCGCCCGTACGGCGGTCCTTGAGCTCCAGGACGCCCTCGGCCGAGCGACGGCCGGCGACCAGGATCTTCGGCACACCGATCAGCTCGGCGTCGGTGAACTTCACACCCGGCGAGACACCGGCACGGTCGTCGACCAGGACCCGGACGCCCGCGGCGCCGAGCTTCTCGGCGACGTCGAGGGCCAGCTCGGTCTGGAGCGCCTTGCCCGCGGCGACGAGGTGGACGTCGGCCGGGGCGATCTCGCGGGGCCAGCACAGGCCCTGCTCGTCGGCGGTCTGCTCGGCGAGCGCGGCGACGGCGCGGGAGACGCCGATGCCGTACGAACCCATGGTGACGCGGACGGGCTTGCCGTTCTGGCCGAGCACGTCGAGCTGGAAGGCGTCCGCGAACTTGCGGCCCAGCTGGAAGATGTGGCCGATCTCGATGGCGCGGTCCAGCTTGAGGCCGGTGCCGCACTTGGGGCACGGGTCGCCGGCCTCGACGACGACGACGTCGAGGTAGTCGTCGACCTCGAAGTCGCGGCCGCAGACGACGTTCCTGGCGTGGGTGTCGGGCTTGTTGGCGCCGGTGACCCAGGCGGTGCCGGGGGCGATGCGCGGGTCGGCGATGTAACGGACCTTCTCCAGGCCCTGCGGGCCCACGTAGCCGCGCACCAGGTCGGGACGGCCCTCGAAGTCCTCGGCGGTGACCAGTTCGACCACGGCGGGGGCGAGGTGCTCGCCGAGCTTGCCGAGGTCGACCTCGCGGTCGCCGGGGACGCCCACGGCGACGATCTCGCCGTCTACCTTGACCAGGAGGTTCTTCAGCGTCGCGGAGGCCGGGATCCCGAGGTGGGCGGCGAGCGTCTCGATGGTCGGGGTGTCGGGGGTGTCCAGCTCCTCGACCGGGCCGTGCGCCGAGCCGTCCGCGGGGGTGGCCTTGAAGGTCACGGCCTCCGTGTTGGCCGCGTAGTCGCAGGCGGGGCAGTCGACGAAGGTGTCCTCACCGGCCGGGGCGGGCGCCAGGAACTCCTCGGACGCCGAGCCGCCCATCGCGCCGGAGACCGCGGAGACGATGCGGTGGTCGAGGCCGAGCCGCTCGAAGATGCGGATGTAGGCGGCGCGGTGCAGCTGGTAGGCCTCGATGAGGCCTTCGTCTGTGGTGTCGAAGGAGTACGAGTCCTTCATCTGGAACTCGCGGCCGCGCAGCACACCGGCGCGGGGGCGGGCCTCGTCGCGGTACTTGGTCTGGATCTGGTACAGGATCACGGGCAGGTCCTTGTAGGACGTGATCTGATCCTTGACGACCTGGGTGAAGATCTCTTCGTGGGTGGGGCCGAGGAGGTACTCGGCGCCCTTGCGGTCCTTGAGCTTGAAGAGCAGGTCGCCGTACTCGTCGTAACGACCGCTCGCGTCGTACGACTCCTTGGGGAGCAGCGCCGGCAGCAGGACTTCCTGACCGCCGATGGCGTCCATCTCCTCGCGCACGACGCGGGTGATGTTCTCCAGGACCTTCTTGCCCAGGGGCAGCCAGGTCCAGATCCCGGCCGCGGTGCGGCGTACGTACCCGGCCCGGACGAGCAGCTTGTGGTTGAGCGTCTCGGCGTCCGCCGGGTCGTCGCGCAGTGTCTTGATCATCAATCGGGACATGCGCTGGACCTGGACCATGATGAACTCCTGCTCGGAAGGGTGATATGCAGGAGGTTAGCCGGGTGATACGGGCGGGCGGAAATCGATTGGCCCTCCCCGGGCCCGGCGGCGCAGCGGAAGAGGTGCTCCCATCACCGCGTACGGCATGGGAGCGCTGGGAAACAGCACCTGCCGGGCCAGGTCCCGGTAGCCGAGCGTGCGATACAGACCACGCGCCGGGCTCTCCGTGTCGATGGCGGAGAGGATGGAACGGGGCTGGTCGACGGCGTCCGTGAGGGCGGTGATCAGCGCGCGGCCGATGCCCTGGTTCTGAAACTCCGGGTGGACGTGCAGTTCGGTGATCACGAAGGAGTCGTCGAGCCAGTGCTCGCAGTCGTTGGCCCGCAGATAGGGCTCGACGACCGTGGACCACCAGTGTCCGCGCTCGTTCGGCATGCCGTAGACGAATCCGACGAGACGGCCGGCCCGCGTCGTGGCGCCGAGGGCGCGGGCATGCGGGTGCTCGAGATGCCTGAGGACGATGTGGCGGCGTACGTTCACCTCGTTCTGCCCGAGGCCGAAGGCGACGGCCTGCACGGCGAGCGCCTCGTCCACGCGCGCGGCGAGATCGATCGGCCCGACCAGGACACTGGGAGTGTGGGCACCGCCCCCGGAAACTGCTGCCATGCGCCGAACCCTACTGTCCGTGCCGGGCTGCGGGATACGTGCCCGGGGCTGCCGGGGGTGCCCTCGGACGGGCGGGAACCGCAGGCCGGGGGGCGCGCAACGGCTCCCCGTGCGCAAGATCCGGACGGCCGCCTTCGGCGTGGTCAGAACAGCACGCTCATGAATGCGCCGACCTCACGGAAGCCGACCCGCCTGTAGGCCTTGCGGGCCGGGGTGTTGTAGTCGTTCACATACAGGCTGACGACCGGCGCGACATCGGCGAGCGCATGGCGCAGGACCGCCGCCATCCCGGTCTCGGACAGCCCGCGGCCCCGGTATTCGGGGGCGACCCAGACACCCTGGATCTGGCAGGCCTGCGAGGTGGCCGCGCCGATCTCCGCCTTGAAGACGACCTTGCCGTCCTCGACACGGGCGAAGGAGCGGCCGGCGCCGACGAGCTCGGCGACGCGTGCCTGGTAGAGGAGTCCGCCGTCACCGGCCAGCGGGGAGATGCCCACCTCCTCGGTGAACATCGCGACGCAGGCCGGCATCAGCAGCTCTATCTCGTCCTTGCGGATGCGGCGTACGAGCGGGTCGGGCGTCACCTCGGCGGAGGGACTCTCGGTGACCATGAGCGGCTGGTTGGCCCTGACCTCGCGTGCGGGGCCCCACCCGGGTTCGAGGAGTCGCCACAGCTGTGCCGTGGGTTCGGCGGGACCGACGATGGACGAGCAGCGGCGGCCGGCCCGCCGGGCACGGTCGGCGAAGGCCCTGACGGCCTCGGGGGTGGCGCAGATGGGTACGAGATTGGCGCCGGAGTAGCAGAGCGACCGCAGTCGGCCGTCCGCGTACCAGCCCCACATCTCGCCGCCGAGGCGCCACGGGTCGAGCCCTGCGATCTGGACCCGTGATGTCACGAAGGCGTTGGCGACGGGTTCGCTCTCCAGGATGGCGAGCGCGGCGCCGAGGTCGCTGGGTTCGAGGACCCGGGTGGTGGTCTGCGTCAACACGAGGGGGCCTCACCATGCAGTCTGCTGATTTCCGCACTGTACCCAAAGAGGCTGGGAGACGCCGCCCCATGCCCGCCTCCGGTCCCTTCGGCGCACCGTGAGGTCTCTCACGGCTGTGCCCCGCCGGGCGGCTGGTCCGCCGGGCGGGGCATTGGTGCTGAGAGCGGGAGTACGGCTCGGATCGGCGCCGGGCCGGTCGCGAGACCGGCGTCAGCTGACGGAGACCTCGGGTTCGCCGGAGGCGATGCCGTCCTTCTCCATCTGCTCGGCGATCTTCAGGGCTTCCTCGATGAGTGTCTCGACGATCTTCGACTCGGGAACCGTCTTGATGACCTCGCCCTTGACGAAGATCTGCCCCTTGCCGTTCCCGGACGCCACACCCAGATCCGCCTCACGGGCCTCGCCCGGACCATTGACGACACAGCCCATCACGGCCACCCGCAACGGCACCTCCATGCCCTCAAGACCCGCGGCCACCTGATCCGCCAGCTTGTACACATCCACCTGCGCCCGACCGCACGACGGACACGACACGATCTCCAACCGCCGCTGCTTCAGATTCAACGACTCCAGAATCTGCAGACCGACCTTGACCTCCTCGGCCGGCGGCGCCGACAACGACACCCGGATCGTGTCCCCGATCCCCTCCGACAGCAACGCACCGAACGCCACCGCCGACTTGATCGTCCCCTGGAACGCAGGCCCCGCCTCCGTCACCCCCAGATGCAACGGGTAATCACACTGCGCCGCCAGCAGACGGTACGCATTGACCATCACCACCGGATCGTTGTGCTTCACCGAGATCTTGATGTCCCGGAACCCGTGCTCCTCGAACAGCGACGCCTCCCACAACGCCGACTCCACCAGAGCCTCAGGCGTCGCCTTCCCGTACTTCTTCAGCAACCGCGCATCCAGCGAACCCGCGTTCACACCGATCCGGATCGGCGTCCCCGCATCACTCGCCGCCCGCGCGATCTCCTTCACCTTGTCGTCGAACTGCTTGATGTTCCCCGGATTCACCCGCACCGCCGCACAGCCCGCATCGATCGCCGCGAACACATACTTCGGCTGGAAATGAATATCCGCGATCACCGGAATCTGCGACTTCCGCGCAATCGTCGCCAACGCATCCGCATCATCCTGCGTCGGACACGCCACCCGCACGATCTGACAGCCCGACGCCGTCAGCTCCGCAATCTGCTGCAACGTCGCACCGATGTCCGACGTCCGCGTCGTGGTCATCGACTGCACCGACACCGGTGCATCCCCACCGACCGCCACCGACCCGACCTGGATCTTGCGGCTGACCCTCCGGTCGGCGAGCTTGGTCGGAACGGACGGCATTCCGAGAGAAATCGCAGTCATGCGCTGAGCATCCCCAAGGTGTGGATCAAGGTCCCGAGATCGGCGGGCTCCGGACTTCGAGGTTACGGCACCGGTGGGATCACCGAGCACACCGCATCCCGAAGTCCGGACAACCGTGGCCGGCCGGACACCGGGTGGGTGCCCGGCCGCCACTCGTGGTGCATGCGATGCGGTCGCCGGGCCGGTCAGGTGATCTTGACCGGGTTGACGATGTCTGCCACCAGGACCAGCAGCGTGAAGCAGATGAAGACACCGGCGACGACATAGGCGACCGGCATCAGCTTGGCCACGTCGAAGGGGCCGGGGTCGGGGCGCCTGAAGACCCGTGCCACATTGCGGCGCAGGGACTCCCAGAGCGCTCCGGCGATGTGCCCGCCGTCGAGCGGCAGCAGGGGCAGCATGTTGAAGAGGAACAGTGAGAGGTTGAAGGTTGCGAGGACGAACAGCATCATCGCGATCTGGTTCGTCGCCGGGATGTCCAGGTTCATCACCTCGCCGCCGATCCGGGCGGCACCGACCACACCGACCGGGGAGTCCGCAGCCCGCTCGCCGTCGCCGAATGCCGCGTCCCACAGGTCCGGGATCTTGGACGGGAGGGCGATGATCGAATCGACACCGTTCTCGATCATGTCGCCCATGCGGACGACCGAGTCGCCGAACGAGAGCGGCACGATGGCCGTCTGAGCCGCGAAGCCCAGGTATCCGGCCGGGACGAACTTGCCGGGGACCACCTCGCCGTTGGAGTCCTTCTCGGCCACCGAGTTCTTCTGCAGCACGGCGTGGAGGGTCTTCTCCTGGCCGTCGCGCTGGACGGTGATGGTGGCGGGGCCGATGGTCTCGCGGATCCGGTCGGAGAGGGTGGCCCAGTCGTCCACCTTCCGGCCGTCGAAGGCGACGATCCTGTCGCCCTTCTTCAGTCCGGCGGCCTGCGCGGGCGAGACCGGGTCGCTCTTCTTGCAGGTGTCACGCTTCTCGCTCTGCGCGATCACGCACTTCTGAACTCCTGCCACCTCGGTGGTCTGCGTCTGGAAGCCGAAGGTCATCGCGACCCCCAGGAAGATCGCGACGGCGAGGACGAGATTCATGAACGGTCCGGCGAACATCACGATCACGCGCTTCCACGGCTTGCGCGTGTAGAAGAGACGCTTTTCGTCACCCGGCTCGATCTCCTCGAAGGAGGCCTCTCTGGCGTCCTCGATCATGCTGCGCCACGGTGAGGTGGACCGCGCCTCCAGCCGGCCGTCCGCACCGGGCGGAAACATGCCGATCATGCGGATGTAGCCACCGGCCGGGATCGCCTTGATCCCGTACTCGGTGTCGCCCTTCTTCCGCGACCAGACGGTCGGTCCGAAGCCGACCATGTACTGCGGAACGCGGATACCGAAGAGCTTCGCGGTCGACAGGTGACCCAGCTCGTGCCAGGCGATCGAGAACAGCAGGCCGAAGGCGAAGATGACGATGCCCAGAATCGTCAACAGGACCGTCGTAATACTCATGCGCGCGCCTCCGCTGTCGCTTTCGCCGAGAGTTCCCGAGCCCGGGCCCGCGCCCAGGTCTCCGCTTCCAGGACGTCTGCGACCGTGAGCGAAGTTCCCGTGGACGGGGTGCCGTGTTCGGCCACCACCGCCGTGACCGTATCCATGATTCCGTTGAACGGCAGCCGCCCTGCCAGGAAAGCGTCCACGCATTCCTCGTTCGCGGCGTTGAACACCGCCGGGGCGGTGCCGCCGAGCGTACCCACATGCCTGGCCAGCCCCACGGACGGGAAGGCGTCGTTGTCGAGGGGGAAGAACTCCCAGGTGGACGCCTGCGACCAGTCGAACGCGGGTGCCGCATCCGGCACGCGCTCCGGCCAGCCGAGGCCGATGGCGATCGGTCCGCGCATGTCCGGCGGGGTGGCCTGGGCGAGGGTCGAGCCGTCGGTGAACTCCACCATGGAGTGAACGTACGACTGGGGGTGGACGACGACCTCGATCCGGTCGAACGGGATGTCGTAGAGGAGATGCGCCTCGATGACCTCCAGCCCCTTGTTGACCAGGGTGGCGGAGTTGATCGTGATGACCGGGCCCATGGCCCAGGTGGGGTGCGCGAGGGCCTGGTCGCGCGTGACGTGCGCCAGCTCGCTCTTCGTCCGTCCTCGGAACGGGCCGCCGGAGGCGGTGACGACGAGCTTCCGGACGTCGGCCCGGGTACCGGCGGCGAGCGCCTGGAAGAGCGCGGCGTGCTCGGAGTCGACCGGGATGATCTGGCCGGGCTTGGCCAGCGCCTTCACCAGGGGGCCGCCGACGATCAGCGACTCCTTGTTGGCGAGGGCCAGCGTACGGCCCGCCTCCAGCGCGGCGAGCGTGGGGGCGAGGCCGATCGAGCCGGTGATCCCGTTGAGCACGGTGTGGCAGTCGCTCCCGGCGAGCTGCGTGGCGGCGTCGGGCCCCGCCAGGATCTCGGGCAGCGGCTGCCCGGCCCCGTACTGCTCGCGCAGCGCCTCGCGCAGGGCCGGCACCGCGTCCGGTGCGGCGACGGCAACGGTGCGTACCCTCAGCTGCCGGGCCTGCTCGGCCAGGAGGGCGACCCGGCCGCCCGCGGCGGAGAGCGCGGTGACGCGGAAACGGTCGGGGTTGCGCAGCACCAGGTCGATGGCCTGGGTGCCGATGGACCCGGTGGAGCCGAGGATGACGAGATCCCGGCGGCCTTCCGCTGCGTCGAAGACGAGGTGCGGGTCGGCAAGGGGGGCAGGGCTGTCGCTCATGCCCCCCATTGTTGCGGCACCGGCCCGGCAGGTGGACAGCGCGTCCCCGGAGAAGCCCGGAAGAGCAGGTCCGGCAGCGTTCCTGTGAATTCCGGCTGCCGCCGGGCCCCGGCCCACGCCAGGGCCCGGCGGCGCGGTGCGGGGCCGGTCGCGCGCGGGCTGTGCCGGAGCCGCGGGGCGAGGGCGGTGATCACACCGAGCGGAACGTGGTCCACTGCGCGGTCATGATGTCCTGCGGGATGCCCCCGATGTCCTTGGTGCCGGTGATCTCGCCGCGGAAGGCGAGCGTGGTGGAGCCCGAGCGGACGACGGTGAGGTACTCGTACAGCTTCAGCTTCCCCTTCACGTCGAGGAGGGTGAACCGGAAGGCCTTGGCCTCGTCGGCCTCGGCCGCGAAGCCGGGGGCCTCGGCGGGCTCGACCTTCAGATACTTCGCGCTCGCCAGTGCCCGGTCCTCGGTGAAGCCTCCGGCGCATTCCGCGCCCGCCGTGCCGAGCGCCTTCATGACCTCGGCAGCCTCCCCGTTCGCGTACGACCGAAGGGTGACGTCGACGGTGATGCCGAGCATCTCGTCGGGGAGGTCGACCTTGCGCTGGACCTGGGCGGCGGGGTCGTGCCCGCTGACGTCGCCGGCCAGGCTGACCAGCGGCTGGCAGACGGCCGGGTCTGCTGTGTAGGCGTCACCGAGAGGGCCGTCGAGGGTGTACTCGGACGCCGTGTACCTGCCGACGCCCTGCCCGTCGGTGAAGGAGGCCGCCGTGAGCTGCGCCTCGGTGAGTGCCTTGGGCGCAGAGGCTGCCCCCGACGGTTTGTCGTCCTTCCCCGGTCCACCCGGACCGCTCTTCTCACTGCTGCACGCGGTTGCGCCCAGAGCCGTCGCGACCGCAATCGTCACGGCCGCCGCCCGGCGCCACTGCCTGCGCTGGATCCCCACCCCGAACATCTCTGCCCCATCTCGCTGTTGGTGTGCGTCGTTCCCGGCCGACGCCCGATTGTGCGGCATGCCCGCGGCCGACGCGTCTACTTGGACATGGGGTGGGCGCACAAGGCCTTCTGATCTGCGCTGTATTCCAGGTGCAGCAGCCAGTCCATGCCCCAGCACCTGTCCCCGTCCGAGATCCAGAACTCGGCCTCGGGCGAGCTGCAGCCGACCTCTTCCAGATCCTGGTCGGGCCATGTGGCGTTGTTGCGGACGCAGTCTCCGACGGTGAACGTGGGCTGCGCGTCGGGGATCAGCCTCGGCACGGTGACCATGGCGAGCGCCAGTACCAGGGCGGCCATGACGACCAGCGCGGGCGGGCGGGCCAGTACGCGGCGGCCGGGCGAGAGCGGGGGGCGCGGATGCCCCACCGGGTGGGGCAGCGCGCGGATGCGGGAGCGGGCACCGATGTTCATCAGCATCGTGACCGGAGTGGCGAACACGGACAGCAGGCCCCACCAGCCCCGCCACAGCGTGTCGGAGGTCAGCTTGCGGTAGACGGCGGTTCCGCAGGTCCGGCAGAAGGCGCCTTCCTCGGTCAGGAAGCGGAGCGTGATGACCAGACCCCGGTGTCCGCGCACCACGACGTGGGCTGCGGGTATCGCACCGCAGATACGGCAGGACACGGTGGATCCGAACGGAACCGGAGGGTGGTGGGGCGATGTGGACATGAGAACTCCTGGGAACGGCGTGCGCCCCGGAACCCTAATGGGGGATCGCGGATTCCGTGGCGGAATCTCACGAGCACCGGCCATCCGCGAGGCTCCGCAGGTCAGCTGTCCCGTCGTACGAAGCCGCCGGATCCTCCCTCGCTCCCGTTCGTACCGGCGGGTCCTCGTCGCGGTGCGCTCCGAGCGGGCCGTGTCACATCCCGGGGGGCCGTGTCGTCGTAATGCTGAGACGAACACACCGTCCAGCGAGCAGGAGCCCCGTGGACGCTGGGCGATCGCGCCCTGCCGGCACCCGGACCACGCTCGGCGGGACCGGCCGCACTGCCGGCGGGGAGGCTTCCCCCCATGGCGGCGCGGCGTCGTTCGTGCACCGAGTTCAGGGTACGAGGAGGAACCCGATGAGTGACTTTCAGGCCATTGCGGATCGCGTCGAGATCGAGGCGCTGCGCGGTGAGTTCACCGATGCGGTGATGATGCGCGACTACGACCGTGTCGCCTTGCTGTTCACACCGGACGGCGTGTGGCGAATGCCCGGCATCCCCGTTGAGCTCGAAGGCCAGGAGGCGATCCGCGCCTGGGGCAGGCGGGTGCCCGATGTCGTGGACTTCCTCGTGCAGAACACGCACCCGGGCGTGATCCGGCTCGACGGCGCCTCCGCGTCCGGCCGTGCGTACATGGCGGAGATCGGGCGTGGCCGCGACGGCCGCGGAGGGCTGAACTACGCCATCTACCACGACCGTTATCAGCGCACCGGCGACGGCTGGAAGTTCGCCGAGCGCGTCTACGAGATCCGGTACGAAGACACCTCGCCGCCGGCCGGCTCGCCGCCCCGCTCGGCTGAGGATGCGTAGCCGGCCCACCGCGCAGGCCCGGTCGTTCGAGAACACCGGTCATCGGTGTTCTCGAACGGCCCGGCACCCCGGCCGGCCGGCGAACCGCTAACGGTTCGTGAGTTCCGCGAAGCCGGCGAATGCCTCGTGAAATCGGGGGAACGTCTTCCGCACGCAGCCGGGATCGTCGTAGGTGATGCCGGGAACGCGCAGGCCGGCGACGGCGAACGACATGACGATGCGGTGGTCACCGTGGGTGGCGATCTCGGTGGGACGCGGTGTACCGGGGTGGATCTCGATCCAGTCGGGGCCGGTCCGGACGGTGATGCCCATCCGCCGGAGGTTCTCCGCGCAGGCCTCCAGCCGGTCGCACTCCTTCACCCGGGTGTTGCCGACGTCCTCGATGCGTACCGGGCCGGAGGCGAAGGGCGCGAGCGCGGCCAGGGTCGGCATGGTGTCCGAGATGTCGCGCATATTGACTGTGAGGCCGCCGAGCGTGCCGCTGGACCGGACCGTGGTGGCCTCCTGGGTGCTGCGCACCTCGGCGCCCATGCGGCGCAGCACGTCGACGAACCCGAGGTCGCCCTGGAGCGCGTCCTTCCCGAGGCCGGGGACGGTCACCTCGTGGCCGGTGAGCGCTGCCGCGGCGAAGAAGTAGCTGGCCGTGGAGGCGTCGGGTTCGACGGCGTACGAGGTGGCCCGGTAGCCGCCGGGCGGCACCGTGAAGACATTGCCGTCGCGGGTCACCTCGACGCCGAAGCTGCGCATCATCGCGAGGGTGATCTCGATGTACGGGGCGGAGACCAGGTCGGTGACGGTGATCCGGAGCCCTTCCGCCGTCAGCGGCCCGAGCATCAGCAGCGCGGTGAGGTACTGGGAGGACTCCCCTGCGTCCAGGGTGAGTTCGCCGCCCTTGATCCCGGACGCGGCGATCCGCAGCGGGTGGTGGCCCTGAGCCGCCTCATGGTGCAGCTCGACGCCGAGTGTGCGCAGGGCCTCGGTGAGCGGGGCGAGAGGCCGGCGGCGCATCTGCGCGGAGGCGTCGAAGCGGTACGTGCCGGAGGCGGCCGCCGCAACGAGCGTCGGCAGGAAGCGTGCCGTGGTGGCACCGTCGCGGCAGTAGACGTCGGCCTCGGTGGCGGCCGGTCCGGCCGGGCGGCCCTCGATGTGCCAGCGGTCCGCCTCCTTCGCCACGTCGTAGCCGAGACGGCCGAGGCCCTCGGCGAAGCCTTCGGTGTCGTCCGAGCTCAGGGGGCGTACGAGGGTGCTGACGCCGTCCGCGGCGGCGGCCAGGAACAGGGCGCGTGCGGTGACGGACTTGGAACCGGGGACATGGATGACGGTCACGTGTCCCCATCCTGCCGTGCGGCGCGCGGCCGGGCGGGGCGCGTCCAGCGAGTGGACGCACCCCGCCCGGTGGTGCAACGGCGGGTGACCCGCTATGTCACCGGTCAGCGGATGGTTCGGTGAACGTTCCCCCTGGTGGCCGGACCGGGGCTGGCGTCGGCGATCCAGGGGCCCTCGCCGCTCGGGTCGACGACACCCTCCTCGAGCCAGGTGTACGAACCGTCCAGGACGGCGTCGACCACACGACGGTCGAGGTCGTCGGTGTTGGACCAGAGCCGCGTGAAGAGTTCTTCGGTCCGGACCCGGGACTGATGGCAGAAGGCGTCGGCGAGCTGGTAGGCCTCCCGGCCGTGCTCACCGGTACTGCGCAGATGTTCCGCGCGGACGCAGGCGGCGCTCATCGCGAAGAGTTCCGCTCCGATGTCGACGATCCTGCCGAGGAAGCCCTGCTTGGTCTCCATACGGCCCTGCCAGCGCGACATCGCGTAGAACGTGGAGCGGGCCAGTTTGCGCGAGGAGCGTTCGACGAACCGCAGGTGGGCGGAGAGGTCCGGATGACCGGAGTGATGGAACTCACTGTAGGTTCGGGGGAGTTGACCTGGTCCGGTGACCAGTTGGGGCAGCCAGCGGGCGTAGAAGCCGGCCGCGTTCGCCCCTGCCTTCGCCTTGGCGGAGAGCGGCTTCTCGGGGTCGATCAGGTCGCCCGCGACCTTCAGATGGGCGTCGACGGCCTCACGGGCGATCAGCAGATGCATGATCTCCGTCGAGCCCTCGAAGATCCGGTTGATGCGCAGGTCGCGCAGGAGTTGCTCGGCGGGGACGGCCCGCTCGCCGCGGGCGGCCAGGGAGGCTGCCGTCTCGAAGCCGCGGCCACCGCGGATCTGGACCAGTTCGTCGGCCATCAGACAGCCCATCTCGGAGCCGTACAGCTTGGCCAGCGCTGCTTCGATCCGGATGTCGTTGCGATCCTCGTCCGCCATCTGGGAGGCGAGATCCACCACGGCTTCCAGCGCGAAGGTGGTTGCCGCGATGAAGGCGATCTTCGAGCCGACGGCTTCGTGCCGGGCGACCGGCCTGCCCCACTGCTCGCGGACGGACGACCATTCGCGGGCGATCTTCAGGCACCACTTCCCGGCGCCGACACACATGGCGGGCAGGGACAGCCGTCCGGTGTTGAGGGTCGTGAGGGCGATCTTGAGGCCGGCGCCCTCGGGGCCGATACGGTTCGCGGCCGGCACCCGGACCCGGTGGAAGCGGGTCACGCCGTTCTCGAGCCCGCGCAGCCCCATGAAGGTGTTGCGGTTCTCCACGGTGATGCCCGGGGCGTCCGCCTCGACGACGAACGCGGTGATGCCGCCCTTGTGGCCGTCCGACTTCGGGACCCGGGCCATCACGACCAGCAGGTCGGCGACGACACCGTTGGTCGTCCACAGCTTCACGCCGTCGAGGATGTAGTCGGATCCGTCCGGGACGGCGGAGGTGGCGAGCCGGGCCGGGTCGGAGCCGACATCCGGTTCGGTGAGAAGAAAGGCCGAGATGTCGGTACGGGCGAGCCGGGGCAGGAACGTGTCCTTCTGCTCCTGGCTGCCGAACAGCTTCAGCGGCTGGGGAACGCCGATGGACTGGTGCGCCGAGAGCAGCGCACCGAGCGCCGGGTTGGCGGAACCGACCAGGGAGAGAGCCCTGTTGTAGTAGACCTGGGTCAGCCCCAGGCCGCCGTACTTCGGGTCGATCTTCATCCCGAGGGCGCCGAGTTCCTTGAGGCCGTTGATGACCTCGTCGGGGATCTGCGCCTCACGTTCGATCAGTGCGCCGTCGATCTTGGTCTCGCAGAAGTCGCGCAACCGGGCGAGAAACGCCTCGCCGCGCCGGACGTCGTCCGCGGCCGGCATCGGGTGCGGATGGATCAGATCCAGCCGGAAACGGCCAAGGAACAGTTCCTTGGCGAAGCTGGGCTTGCGCCAGTCCTGCTCACGTGCGGCTTCGGCCACTTGACGCGCTTCGCGCTCGGTGACCTTGGGCGTGTTCTTGGGAGCGGATGGTGCGGACATGAGGAGCTCACCTCGCCGCGTTGTCGGGTGGTCGGACACGGCCGGTTCGCGCGGAGCGCGCCGCATGCGCGCCTGCCGAGCCATACCAACCGGTGCTACTCGTCCGTATGTACCCGATTCCTGCCGCCCTCACCAGCCCTCGGACGCCGATCGGGTCGTGCGCCACTCCAGCGGCACGTTCAGCTGGCGAACCGCGGTCGGGCCGGTTCGAAGGAAGCGGGAACGGCCGAAGCCCCTGTCTGCAGGGCACGTTGCCCTTCGACGGACGGCCCGGCCGGCCCGACTTCCTCCGGCGGACGGTTCCGCCGCCCGGGCACAGCGAGGCTTCTTCGATCTGCTGTGCCCGGGCGGTGGGAGCCGAAGGCTCGCGCCGGCTACGCCGTCGGCGCCTGCGAGATCCGCACCATGTTGCCCGACGGGTCGCGGAACGCGCAGTCGCGCGGACCCCAGGGCTGGTCGATGGGCTCCTGCAGCACCTCTGCGCCGGCCGCCCGCACCTTCTCGAAGGCTGTGTCGAGATCGTCGGTGCGGAAGACGATGTTCGGCAGGACGCCCTTGGTGAGCAGTTCCTGCAGCGCGTCGCCGTCGGCCTTGGACCGGCCGGCGTGAGGTTCCGAGAGCACGATCTCGAGGTCCGGCTGGGTCGGGCTGCCGAGGGTGACCCAGCGGAATCCGCCGGAAGCGACGTCGTTGCGTACTTCGAGGCCGAGCGCGTCGCGGTAGAAGGCGAGCGACTCGTCCGGATCGTTGACGGTGATGTGGCAGTACTGGAGTGCGATGGTCATGCGGACCACGCTAGGCGGCGGCCTCGCGGACCGCTTCTCCGATCCTGCTCGGCATGTTTCTGGTCGGACGGGTGCGCATCTTCGCCACACACGCGGGCATCGCCGAGACTGCGGGGTGCTCGCGCAAACGGTAGGCGCTCGGCGTCTCCCCAAGGAGCTCGGTGAATCGCGAGCTGAACGAGCCGAGCGACGTACAGCCGACCGCCATGCACGCATCGGTCACGCTCATACCCGCGCGCAGCAGAGCCATCGCCCGCTCGATCCGGCGGGTCATGAGATAGCTGTACGGCGTCTCGCCATAGGCCGCCCGGAACTGCCGCGAGAAGTGCGCCGGTGACATGAGCGCGTGGCGGGCGATCGTCGGCACGTCGAGCGGGCGTGCGTACTCCCGGTCGATCAGATCCCGCGCCCGGCGCAGGTGCCCGAGGTTGGCGAGGTCTTGCGGGGTCATGGGACGAGGCTACCAGCGTTCCCTTCGGAAGCTGCTGACCTGCGACGATGCGACGTGGTAAGGATCCTCCGACCTGTCCCGGAACGGCTGCGAGCCATCTGGACGCCGTCGGCGCCGACCCCGACGGCCGCCCGCGCAGGGCGCCCGGCCGGGAAACCCGGCCGAGCGCCTGTCCGAGCCACCGGCAACAGCCGCATGGTCGGCCGTGTTGCCACGGCCCGATGGAATCGGCGACGACAGACCTCGTCCCCCGCTGTCCGCAGGGACCTCGGTCAGGTGCCGACGTAGGCCGCGAGGTGTTCGCCGGTCAGGGTGGAGCGGGCGGCGACGAGGTCGGCCGGTGTGCCCTCGAAGACGATCCGGCCGCCGTCGTGGCCGGCGCCGGGGCCGAGGTCGATGATCCAGTCGGCGTGCGCCATGACCGCCTGGTGGTGCTCGACGACGATGACCGACTTGCCGGAGTCGACGAGCCGGTCGAGCAGGGCGAGCAGGTGCTCGACGTCGGCGAGATGCAGGCCGGCGGTCGGCTCGTCGAGGACGTAGACGCCGCCCTTCTCGGCCATGTGCGTGGCCAGCTTGAGCCGCTGCCGTTCACCGCCGGACAACGTGGTGAGCGGCTGCCCGAGGCTGAGGTAGCCGAGCCCGACATCGGCGAGCCGCTGCAGGATCCGGTGGGCCGCCGGTGTGTGCGCCTCGCCGGCGCCGAAGAACTCCTCGGCCTCGGCCACCGGCATCGCGAGCACCTCACTGATGTCGCGGCCGCCGAAGTGGTATTCGAGCACAGATGCGTCGAACCGCTTCCCCTCGCAGTCCTCGCAGGTGGTGGCGACACCGGCCATCATCGCCAGGTCGGTGTAGATGACGCCGGCGCCGTTGCAGGTGGGACAGGCCCCTTCGGAGTTGGCGCTGAACAGCGCCGGCTTCACACCGTTGGCCTTGGCGAACGCCTTGCGGATCGGGTCGAGCAGCCCGGTGTACGTCGCGGGGTTGCTCCGCCTGGAGCCGCGGATCGCGCCCTGGTCGACCGACACCACTCCCGCGCCCGCGGGGATCGATCCGTGTACGAGCGAGCTCTTGCCGGAGCCGGCGACGCCGGTGACGACGGCGAGCACCCCGAGCGGGATGTCGACGTCGACGCCCTGCAGGTTGTGTGCCGTCGCGCCGCGGATCTCCAGCGTGCCGGTGGGCGTGCGCACCTTCTCCTTGACGGCGGCCCGGTCGTCGAAGTGGCGGCCGGTGAGGGTGCCGCCGGCCCGCAGCCCCTCGACCGTGCCCTCGAAGCAGACGGTGCCGCCCGCCGTCCCGGCTCCGGGGCCGAGGTCGACGATGTGGTCGGCGATCGCGATGACCTCCGGCTTGTGCTCCACGACGAGCACCGTGTTGCCCTTGTCCCGCAGCCGCAGCAGCAGGCCGTTCATCCGCTGGATGTCATGCGGGTGCAGGCCCGTGGTGGGCTCGTCGAAGACATAGGTGACGTCGGTGAGCGAGGAGCCGAGGTGGCGGATCATCTTGACGCGCTGTGCCTCGCCGCCGGACAGCGTGCCCGACGGCCTCTCGAGCGAGAGGTAGCCGAGGCCGATCTCCGCGAACGAGTCGAGGGTGTGCTGCAGCTTGCCGAGCAGTGGCGCCACCGACGGTTCGTCGAGGCCGCGGACCCATGCGGCCAGGTCGCTGATCTGCATCGCGCAGGCGTCGGCGATGCTGACTCCCTCGATCTTCGACGACCGGGCCGCTTCGCTGAGCCGGGTGCCGTCGCAGTCGGGGCAGGTGGTGAACACCACCGCCCGCTCCACGAAGGCGCGGACGTGCGGCTGCAGCGCGTCGATGTCCTTGGACAGCATCGACTTCTGCATCTTCGGGATCAGGCCCTCGTACGTCAGGTTGATGCCCTCGACCTTGATCTTGGTCGGCACCTTGTGGAGCAGGTCGTGCAGTTCCTTCTTGGTGTACTTGCGGATCGGCTTGTCCGGGTCGAAGAAGCCGCAGCCGCTGAAGATGCGGCCGTACCAGCCGTCCATGCTGTAGCCGGGGATCGTGAGCGCACCCTCGTTGAGCGACTTGCTGTCGTCGTACAGCTGGGACAGGTCGATGTCGGAGACCGCGCCCCGGCCCTCGCAGCGCGGGCACATGCCGCCGGTGCGACTGAAGCTCGCCTTCACCGCCTTCCTGGCACCGCGCTCGACGGTGATCGCACCGCTCGCCCGGACCGAGGCGACGTTGAAGGCGAACGCGCTGGGCGGGCCGATGTGCGGCTGCCCGAGCCGGCTGAAGAGGATGCGCAGCATCGCGTTGGCGTCGGTGGCGGTGCCGACCGTGGAGCGGGCGTCGCCGCCCATCCGCTGCTGGTCGACGGTGATCACGGTCGTCAGCCCGTCGAGGATGTCGACCTCGGGACGCGCCAGCGTGGGCATGAAGCCCTGCACGAAGGCGCTGTAGGTCTCGTTGATCAGCCGCTGCGACTCCGCGGCGATCGTGTTGAACACCAGCGAGCTCTTGCCCGAGCCGGAGATTCCGGTGAACACCGTCAGCCGGCGTTTCGGGATCTCGATGCTGACGTCCTTGAGGTTGTTCTCGCGCGCTCCGTGCACGCGGATCAGATCGTGGCTGTCGGCGGCGTGCAGCGCGGGCGACTGCGTGTCCGTCCTCTTGGCCATGGTCATCGTGTCTCCATCTGTTGCGCGGGACCGCGTCTGCGCGGCCTCCGTCGACACCGCCTGGCTCGATCCAATCAGGTTCGCGCGGTCCGTCTGGTTCCGTGCCGAGAGGTCGGATGGTTCCGTGCCGAGAGGGCGGACCGATCAGCGGTCGTCGCGCTTCGGCTCGTCACCCCGGGCGAGGAGCATCCGTCCGCGGGGAACCCGCTGCCGTCCATCACGCGGGTGCCCGGATTCGTCAGAAGAAGACGGTGCCGCACGGTTCGCCTCGGTGCGCGGCCACACGCGCGAGCGTGCCCTCCTCGGTGGGACCGGCGGCCGTGAGGCCACTCCGGTCAGCGATCAGTACCTTCACGCGGACGATCTCGCGGTGCCGGCGCACGGCTTCCGGCACCTCCCGGTGGGCCGCCGGCCACCGGCGCTCTCCGGTGCGGCGGCTCCCGGGCGGAGGTCGAGCGCCCGGGATGCGGCCCCGGCCACCGGCCACGGCGGGTGCCGGCCGAGCCGGATGAGGACCTCGCAGCTACGCGGGCCGCCAACCGTGAGCTGACGGCCCAGGTCACACGCTGACCGCGACGCCCGGATCTCACCGGCGACGTCCCAGGCGTCTCAGGCGTCTCAGGCGTCTCAGGCGTCTCAGGCGTCTCAGGCAGCGAAGTCGTTGACCGCCTTGGCGATGTCGTCCCCGGTCAGGGGCTGCTGCATGTCGCTGAGCAGTCGCGCCAAGGCGGGCAGGGCGCTCTCCTCATTGGCGAGGGCCACGCTCACGTAGTCCCGGTCCGGAATGAGGACTATGGCTGCCCGGTAGCCGGGCAGCCGTCCGTTGAGATACATCTGGCCCGACGGCCCCAGGGCCCATCCGAGCCCGTAAGCCATGGGGTCGCCGGACCCGGTGCGCGGACGGCGGATCTCCTCCAGGAGGGCCCGGTCGGCGAGCAGGCCCTCGCATGCGGTCAGGAGATCCGACACCGACGACCACAGGCCCCCGCTGGGCCGACGGGTGCGCGGGTAGGCGAGCAGCGGGAGTTCGGTCGTGGCGTCCCACCCGGTGACGGACGCCGCCGGGGTCTCGAAACCCGTCCGTGCGAGGCCCCAGGGGGCGAGCACGTTTCCCTTCAATGCGCTCTCGTACGTCGTACCGCTCAGGGCTGCAAGAACCGAGCCGGCCAGGAAGTAGTTACCGTTGTAATAGGACCACCGCCGGCCGGGCTCCCGCTCGTTCCCGGCGCGGACCACGAGCCGGGCGGCTTCCAGCAGCCCGTCGTCCCCGTCGCCCAGAGCCCTCACCGTCGCCGCGTCCACCGATTCGCGCAGGCCGGACACCTGCCCAAGAATCTGCTCGACGGTGAGGCTCTCGTCGGCCCGCCAGTCCGGCGCGAGGCCGGGGAGCAGTTCGACGACAGGTGTGCCCAACGGGACGCCCTTGTCCCGCAGCGTGCGGACCAACGCCGCGGAGGTGAAGACCTTCGTGAGCGACGCGACACGGAAACACGATTCCGCCGTCACCGCGACCGACCCGTGGGTGGCCGTCGTACGTGCGCCCGCGGCCGAGAAGCCTGCCGCAACAGCCGGGACATCGCGAAGACTCGCCTGCTCTTCCATCAGCTCCTGAAGATTCACAGTCCGCATGGTATTGACGGCGTTCCGGACCGTCGAACGCGGTGCCACCAGCCAAACCTGCGGAGCAAGTGTCTGCTGCGCCTTGATCCGTGACACCGGCCCGGGGACGGTCCGGCTCGGTGGGGTCGACCCGCGTCGCGTCCGGCCACCGGACCGGGCGGGTGACGACGCAATCGGCCTTTCCCGCGACGCTCCGTGCCGCTCTCTTCGACTCGGGCGGCGTGCAGCTGGATCGGCGGCCGTTGAACGCGCGGGGCGGGCGGGTCGGCGGCCAAGGGCTGTCCCGTAGTCCGTAGTCCCTGGCGGGCGCACCACGACAGCTGCGGCACCTGGCCGCGTTGCCGGAACGCCCGAATACGCCCAGTATGAGGACGCTCCTCCGCCTTGCGTTGCACCACATCCGACGTCGCGCGCTGATCCACCAGGGATGACGGGACAGGCCTTAGCCTGAGCTGGCCAGGAGCCCAGTCAAGGTCGGGAGCAACACGTGGCAAGGCGGGGAGTGTGGAAGTGGGTGGGAGGCCGGACCCACCTGCTGCCCGCCGTCCTGCTTGTCTTCGCTGTGTCGATGGACCTCGCCACGGCGCGCAATGTCAGCGCTGCGGCCCTCTACGCGGCTGCGATCCTGGCGGCCGCCCCCCTGTTGTCCCTGCGCGGGACCATCCTCACCGGCGTGAGTGCGTTCCTCCTCGACTGGGCCATGTTCCGGTATTTCGGCTATCGCCGGAGTCCGATCGAGTTCAGCGAGCTGGGCATGGTTGCGACAGTGACCGGGATCGCGGCCTTCCTGAATCGCCTCTTGTGCCACCGAGAAATGCAGCTGCAGTCCGTGCGCTATATTGCCGCCGCTGCTCAGCGTGCCGTTCTGCCGCACCCACCGGAGAGAATCGGTCCGCTGCGCTTCGCCGCACGCTACGAGGCTGCTCAGACGGATGCGCAGATCGGCGGGGACCTCTACGCGGTGGTCGACACCCCATTCGGCGTGCGCTGCGTGATCGGCGATGTGCGTGGCAAGGGGATGGAAGCGGTCAGGGTGGTCGCGATCTGCGTCGGGACGTTTCGAGAGGCAGCCCTGCAGGAGCCCAGCCTGACCGGCCTCGTGGAACGACTGGAGCGGGCCGTCACCCTCGATGCCCGGCAGTCGGGGAGCCTGATTGAGCTCGAAGGGTTCATCACAGGCGTGTTTGCGGAATTCCCGCGGCGCGGGAACGAATTCCGGTTGGTCAATCGCGGGCATCCGGCGCCTCTGCTGTTCCTGGGAGACACAGCGCAGTACGTCGAGCCCGGTCGGCCAGGTCTGCCTCTGGGCCTGGCTGCCCTCGGTGCCGGCCCCAAGTGCGTCGACACGGTGGCGTTCCCCGAAGGGGCGAGTCTGCTGCTCTACACCGATGGACTCACCGAAGCGCGGGACGAGACGGGCACCTTCTACGACCCTGTCGGCAGGTTCGCGGGACATCGGTATCCCGGCCCAGGTGCCCTTCTTGACGCCCTGCTTGCCGACGTGCACCGGCACACCGGTGGCCGGAGAACCGATGACATGGCGCTGCTGGCCATCGCCCGTACACCGGACAACGCATGACCGACTGGCGCTCGCCGGTGGCGCTCCAACCTACGCCGGTGGCGCTCCAACCTATGGGGGCGTCGCCGTTTCAACGACGGCGGTGACGGCGGTGCCGATGGCCAAGAGCTCGGCCCCGGCCGGACCTCGGCAAGCACCAGCACAAGGTGGCTCGGATCCGGAAACGGCGGCCGCGTGAAACACGAGTAGCCGCCGTTGCACCGTGGTTCGGTGCAACGGCGGCCGCGTCGGTTGGGCCGCTACTACAGCTCCCGCTCGATCTGGTGCTCGCTGACCTTGTCTTCGCGCATGGTCGCCTCGTTCTGGACGGCGTAGCGAGCCTGCGCCCCGCTGCCCTCAGCGCTCCGGATCTCGCCGCGCTGAAGCTCGTCCTGCTGGTCGCGGTACTCGACGTGCTGTCCCTTGCGGTACGGCATGGAAATCTCCAAGTCTCGTGTGGGTCGATGGGAGGCTGATCCCGCCGATTCGGCGGGGCCCCTCCTGGCGCCGGCGACTATCGCCAGGCGCAGTGACAGCCCACCTCCAACTACGCGCACCAGCAACCACTGCGGGGCCGAATGGGGGACGTATCGCCCGCCCGGCCGACACCGCCTTGACGTTGGTCAACCCCACGGGGCTGCACGCGGGCCCGGGAGGAGCGGCCGCCCAACCATTGGCGTGCTGTCCCTGTCGATCTCTCCAGGACCCCTCGGCCGCGAGGCAGTTCCCGCCCAGAGTTGCTCTACCGCGCGCTGGATGGAGTGCAGCGCCACGGGCGGAAGCGCCGCGTCACCTCCCACATGGGTACCTTGTGCGCGGAGTCCTTTGCGCCAATGGAACGAACACGTGGTGGGCGTACCGGTCGATCCAGCGTGGATGGACGCAGGGCTTCGTACCGTGCTCCTTGCCTCGCCCGACACACTCTTCAGCGACACAGAGGCGGCGTGGCCTCCATGACTGCCGGCGCCGGAGCAGACGTCGCGTGTTTGCGCTGGGGCGATGCTCGGACCCTGTGGACCGACCTCGGGGCCGACGCCGAGGGCGCACCTCCCGAAAGGTAAGACGATGCTGGCTGCTGTCCCCCGTCTTGAGTTCCGAGCGCAACTCGACTGCCGGCTCGGCGCCTACCGCATGTCGTGACACCGCGGACAAGGTGTCCGTGGTGTCACGACACAGGCTGGCCCGGCGCGATCCGAAAAGATACGCCCCGGTCGCGGCGTTGCAGGATGTAGAGATCCCAGCTGTCGGGGTCGCCGACGCAGACGAACAGTTTCGGGTGCTCGGGGGTCCCGAATACCGACCAGGTGTCCATGGAGCAGTCGTCGACGGACAGATCGACCTCCTGTGACCACGGTCCGGCACCCGGGTCGTACTCCCAGGTTCCGGCGCCGCTGCACTTCTGCACCACGGTGTCGAAGGAATCGTCCAAGTCGAACGTCTCGACCCGGGTAGCCGTGGCCTTGCCGTCCGAGGTGAGGATGAGCGTTCCGCCCTTCCCGTCGGACCACGTCCCGGCGACCCGTTCCGTGCTCAGCCGCGGAGGCTCGTATCCGAGGCCGGCGTACAGACCGATGCCGGCGAGCGTGATGGCGGTGACGACCGCGAGCGTCCCGTACAGAGCCACCCACCCGAACATCGCGCCGCCGGAGAACCGTGGGCGGTCCGGCAGCAACAGCCTGCGGGCGACCAACGCGGTGACGGCGAACGTCGCCGTCACCGCGAGCCACCCGCCGGTGGTGCGATCAGCACGGTCGCCTCGTAGCGGACGGCGAGTCTGTCACGCCTGGTGGCGGCGGTCCGGTGGCGCTTGAGGCGGTTGATTCCATCAACGAATGGCGGTCACCAGCACATTCACAACCGCCGCTACCCGTCGTCGCGGCACAGGCAGAAGGGGTGACCGGCTGGGTCGAAAAGCACGCGAACGTTCTCCTGGGGCTGAACCGGCGCCAGCGACGCTCCCATGGCGACGGCCTCGGTAGCCGCCTCGTCCAGGTCACCCACCTGGAAGTCGAAGTGCATCATCGTGCGCTGCTCACCATCAGTTGGCGGCCACGTGGGCGGTCGATACCCGACGGCCTGCTGAAAGACGATATAGACAGATCCCTGCGGCGGAGCGACGACGGCCGTCCCCGGCTCCTCGTGCACGATGGACCAGTCCAGCAGCTGCGCGTAGAAGCGGGCCAGGGCCCCCGGGTCCGGCGCTTCGATCGCGGTTCCCCACCACATGCCACTGGTTCTCGATCTCATGCTTAACCCTAACCGAGGCCGCCAGCACCGCGGTTGGGCGGATCGCAGTCATCAAACGACCATCGCAATCAGCGCTTTCGCAACAGACCCACCGTCCAGCGCGGCCGGGACCAGGCAGCGATCACACCGCGGGGCCTGGCGAGCATCCGCACCAACTGCTCCCGACATTGGGGGTGTTCTCGACCTGGGGCCGACAGGGCGGTGTCTCTGCGGTTGGTCAGCGACACAATGAGCCCGTGAGCGAGCAGGGTGGGGATGTGGTCGCAGTGTGGCGGGTGCACCCGAGCCTGATGGGCTGGGCAGGGGTGTCGTGGACGCTGGTCGCGCTGTCCGTGGCGGGTGCTTGGCCGGCCTGGTTGCTGGGTCCGACAGAGACACAGGCCGTGCAGCAGTCCCAACCTGTGTGTCATGTAGGTGTTTTAGCAGTCGGGACTGACAGGCGCCGCGGGGGCTGCCTGGATCAGGGGTGTGACGATTCCCGCAGGTGAACCCTGTGAGATGCCTGCTGTGCATCTGGCAGTGGAGATGGGCGACCTCGAAAAGCTGACGCGACTCCTGGATCCTGGAGCTGATCCGGATGAGTTCGACGATTACGGCGGCCGGACAGCCTTGCTCTTGGCAACCGACAGCGAAGCAGACGGTGCGGTACAGAGCGGAGAGCCTTTGCACGCCGCTGCGACCGCAATCCTTCTCGCCTACGGAGGCGACCCTGAGCGTCCTTCACGAGATGGGCTTACCCCGATGCAACTTGCTTCCCAGTCACATCATGAGATGGCCGTGCGGCTGATCGAGGTCCACTTGGGCCGGCGACGCCTGGCCGGGCAACGCCGATGTGCGTCACTTCCTGCTGCCCGCGCGCACGACGAAGAACGGTGGCAGGTCGGCACGCTGCGGTTGTTCGGCGGTGACCTGGGCGTCCGGCGTCGGTTCTGCGGCCGCTTCGATCAGAAACCCGTGCGCGACCAGGGCGGTCAGGTAGGTGGACAGCATTCGGTGCTGGTTGCCGGCTCGGCGCACGCCTTGGGGATTGCCCGAACGCCAGAATCCCTCGGCGTGGTAGTCGCCCACCACGCGGCGCGGGCGACCTCGCGCGGCATCCGTCCAGAACGCATGCGGTGCTTCGAAGCAGGGGTGCGGGATGGTGAAGATCAGACGCCCGCCAGGAACCAGGACACGTCGCGCGGTCGCGAGCGCGGCATCAAGGTCGGGCACGTTGTTGATGGACAGACCGGCGGTCACCCAGTCGACGGAGTCGGTGGCCACCGTGGCCAGGGTGCATCCGTCGTCGACCGCGTAGCGCGCCCCGGTCGGCAGATTCTCCTCAACGGCCCGCGCGTGCTCGATCATGCGCGGGGACGGATCGATGCCCAGAACCCGTGCACTGCGGGTGGCCAGGGCGCGGGTGATGATCCCCTCACCGCATCCGAGATCGAGAACACGCTGACCGGACAGCTCATCGGGCAAGCAGCCGAGGAGGATGTCACGGCTGAACTCGTGCAGGGCGGAGCCGGTCCGCAGACGCTCGGCGTACCAGTCGGCGATCGTGTTCCAGGTCTCGGTCATCAAAACCCGGACGCTACTCGACAACCTCCGCAGCGGACCACGGAGTTGTCAACGGCTCCCTGGAATCGATCGTCCAGGAGGCCGGCTGCGTCTCTTCCCGGGGCGTCCCGGTTCCGGAGGTCGTACCGTCCTCGGGATCCAGGGAGCAGATCCTGAGCGTTCGCGCGGCCCTCGGCAGGTGATCTTGCATTCGCGGCCGTTGCCGGCGCTTGCACCTCGGGAACCCGCTCGCGACCGATCGGCGAAACGATCGCGGGCGGGAGTCATTGAGAGCGCGCCGGCACATCCACGAACTCGTCCAGGACAACCGTGCAGTCCGATAGGGAGCGGACCAGGGTCCGTCTTCAAAGATCAATCGAGTGGTGGATCACGGTGTGGTGCTGCCGCCGGTGATCAGGATCTTCATGACCGCTCACGGCAGACCTCGGACATCGGCCGATTATCCGGTGATGGGCCAGCCGATGACCTGGTCAAGCTGAAGGTCGCGGAGGACGGCATTGTCCAACTTGATGCCAGTGGCATGGGTCAGCCATAGGGCGGGGTGCCTGTGAGGACCTGGCCCAATTGCGCACTGGTCAGGTCCGCCCCCCGGAGGTCGGCTCCGGTCAGATCGCAGCCCGCCAGGGAGACCTCTCGCAAGGAGGCGCCGCTCAGGTTGGCCCCGCGAAGATCGCACAGCTTGAAGCGGCAGCCGTCCAGGGTGGCTTGACGCAGATCAGCCCCGCGAAACGAGCACCGCGTGAACCACAACTGCTGCAGGCGCACCGATGCGAGATCACCACCGTCGAAGGATTCCCGTTGGAGCGCCGCATACCGACGGCGGGACGCGAGGTCTTCCTTGACCGTCACTACTTTGCCCATGGCGGACATCGTGTCAGCCCTGGCAGACGGCTGTCGTGGGCAAATTGCGGGCGCCGGCGTCAGCCGCCCAGAAGGGATGTGCAGAAGCGGCGCGCAGGCCTGGTGAGGGAGTTCAACGTCGGCGCGTGGAGACCGCACACGGCTCCGGAGAGCCGGGAGAGTGCGCCATCTGGGGCGGTGATGTCGGGCGGCAGCGGGTGACACGCGACTGCGGTCAGCTCAGGCACTTGATCGCCCAGGCCGAAGCCGACATGCACGCGTGAGGCGCGGCCGTGATGGCGCTTGTGTTGTCCGCCCGGCAGACGAGGCGCAAATGTCGTTGCTGCGCAGTATCAAGTCTCAGTAACGTGCTGTAGGTGGCTTGATCTCCCATGCCGTCGGCCTGACCGGCGGTCGAAGCATTCGCTCCGCCGCCGTCGGTATCCGACCGCGGCTCGTTTGCCTTACCCAGGAGATCCTTCATGCCCCAGAGCAACATGTCTGACCGAGCTGATACTCACACTGCCGAGACTGTGCTGAGGGAGGCCAACCACGCGCATGGCACCCAGTTCCAGCTGAATCACCGATTCGACGACGGAGTGCAGTCAGGAGCCTGGCTCCTGACCGACGACACCGGCCGACGAGCAGTACTGAAATGGAGTTCCGCCCGCGTCCGGGCTCGTCAGATCGAGCATGCCGCTGAGGGGGTCGCAAAGATCCGCTCTGCCGGGTATCCGACGCCCGCCTGGCTCGCCGTCGGCACGAGCACAGAAGGCTTTGGATACCAGATCCAGGAGTTTGCAGGCGGTCGCAGCCCGAGACAAGTGGCGGCAAGGGAGGCCCAGTTGCTGATTGACCTCCTGGAGACGCACGCGGGCCTCGATCCCGACCCGGACAGGTGCTGGTCGCAGTACGTGACAGACCGCCTGACCGACCGACGTGAGGACCTGTGGCAGCAGGCGGCCGAGACCGGCCCAACTGGGCGTGACCTCGTCAATGCCTGCGAACGGCTTCTCGCTGCCCATGGGACTGTCACTTTGCCCACCGGCGACCTGGTCCACGGCGACTTCCGCCCTGGCAACATCCTCTTCCACGCAGATCGTGTCAGCGCTGTCATCGACATGGAAGCACTGGGCAGCGGCACCAGGGCCTTCGACTACGCAACGCTTCTGAGCGCCCACGACATCACCCCTGAGGCACTGCAGATGCTCTGCGCCGCCGGCGCGCGGGTCGCCGGCCCCGGCGCTCTGGCCTACTGCTTCGCCCACGTCGTCCTTGACCTAGCCGTCTTCGTCCATCGTCGAAACCTTCTCCCGGGCATTCGGAACGTGAGCACGCTCCATGAGCGCGTACTGATCCTGCTGAACCACACCGACGAGGCCCAGAGATCCTCGACGTCGCGTGTCCCTACGCAACGCTGAGATGCACGTCAGGCACAACCCGACCGGCGGCCGCACGGCCGGTCAAGCACAAAACCAGGCGTGCCTCAGTGCCAGCACCCGCAGATCGGAGCGGGCGTGGGCACCTGGCACAGCAGGAGCAGGTCAGGACAGGATCGGGATCAGGCCGATCGCGAAGACCACGTAGAAGCCTGCCGCGACGGCGAGGCGGGCCGGGGTGAGCCCGCATGGTCAGCAACAGGTAGGCGGTCGCGGCCATGGTGATGAGCCCTGACCACAGCAGGGCGCCGTCGCAGTGCCACTTGGTGAACAGCAGGCCGAGTCCACTGGGGACGGTGGCATGGATCATCATGGCGCCGGAGATGTTCGCGAGCGCGAGCTTGGTCCTGCCCTGCCGTACTCCTTCCAGCGGCGGACGACGCGGGCCTCACTCACCGGCTGTCCGCTCTGCCGCCGCCCGCTGGTACCGGCCGGTCATCACCAACTGAGTGACCGCCTGCGGGACGCAGAGCCCGCCGGGACTGTCCATCGGAGGGGCCGCGTTCGACGGCGGTCGCACACGCGACGCCGAATCCCTCTACGAGGAGAGCCGCGACTTCGCGCGCGACACACAGGACACCGACCTCTACGGCAACAGCCTTGCCTTCCTCGCCTACAACACCATCGCGGACGACCGGCGCACCGCCATTACGTTCGCAGAGGACTCCTGCGCCACGATCACCGCCAGGACGCCGTCCTCCGTCCGCGCCCTCCTCTACGAGCGGCTCGCCTGGGCCTGCGCCGTCGGCAACCAGCCTGCCGGCACCGACGTGGCCCTCACCGCCGCACGCAAGGCCCTTGCCGACGCACAGGACGACGAACCTCAGCCCGACTGGTCCGCCTGGGTCGACGACACTGAGCTCGACATCATGACGGGCCGCTGCTGGACCGAGCTCCGTCGTCCTCTCCGCGCCGTGCCCGTCCTCACCGACGCCCTCAACCGGTACTCCGACGACCACGCACGCGACAAAGCGCTCTACCTCTCCCGGCTCGCCAACGCCTACCTCACTGCCGGCGAGATCGAGCAGGCGGCCGTGACGACCGGCCGCGCGCTCGAACTCTCAACAGGCGTCGCCTCCATCAGGCCCCGACAGCGCATCACCCCACTGCTCGACCAGCTACGCCCCCACGCGGACCTCTCCGTCGTCCGGGACCTCCTGGAACACGCCGCCGGTTAGGGAGCTACAGCTCCAGCAATCCACTTCTTGCACCCCTCGGACCCCAAGGCGATCGGTACGGCACACACCTCCGGGTTGTCCCACGGGTGATGCTCAAGAAGGTGCGCCTCCAACTCCGCGTAGCGGTCTGTCGTCGTCTTGAGAAGGAGCTGCCACTCCTCGCCTGTGCCGAACTCGCCCAGGTGCCAGAACGCGCTGGTGACCGGCCCGATGATCTGCGCACCGGCGGCGAGCCGCTGCTGGACAGCCGGACCCGCGAGGTCGATTGCTTGCTGCTTCGTCTCCGTGGCCGTGGATACCTGCACGTATTCAGTCATGTAGCCGGGTGCTGGAGCGCGCGGCCTGGGCCGAGCAGCGAGAGAACCGATTGACGGTGGAGACCGCAGCCCGCGTGCAGGCGGCGATCACCGCCCACGCCGAAGCAACGGAACCGCTACGCCGTCGAGCGGGAACTGAAGCGGGGTGTGAGGCACTCCGAGCCTGACGCCGACTGACCTGCGCAGGGACCCTGTTGTGTTCGCCTCGCCCAGCGCTGCTCGGGCGAGGCGCGTCCGAGTCGCGGCGAGCAGCCAGCTAGGGTCTCTCGTTTGGATCAGGTGAGAAGGGCGAGTCACCGAAAGCGGAATGAACCAGTTCGCCCCGCGCTCCGTCATGTTCATGAATTGATCGGGAGACGCGCCTGGGGTCCGAACTCCCCACGGGTTACGCGGCACCCGGTGAGACGGAGCGCGCACGCTCCAGAAGGAGCCCACTGATGCGAATTAGAATTTCGCGCCGACGCGACGCCGACATGTCGACGCGGTCGCGGCGGCTGCCGTTGCACTTGGGCATGATCATGGTCGTGGCCGCGCTGACGACCGCCTGTTCAGCGCAGAGCGGTGGCGGGGAGGCCGGAGGGTCATGCACCATCGCTGCCATGTACGGGGGCCGCACCTATACGCAGCTGGCCAACGTCGACTTCACCGTAGGCAAAGCACTCGGCCCCGCCGAGTTCCCGCCCTGCCATGACACACCGGGCCACAACGACGATGCCGCAGGGCCCGAACCGACCACGGCCTATGCCGTCGACGGCTTGAATCCACGTATCGCCATCGCGGTGCGATACACCTCGGACGAGGTCATGCTGCTCGCCGTCCAACCCGGTGGCAGCCTGCCTCCGGAGGTCAAGGCCCTGACACGAGGCTAGCGGCCATGAGGCGATCACCGCTGAACGTGGGCTGCGGTCAAGACAGTGCCTCCGGCGGAGGATCGACCGACACCGGGATGGAGAGGGCGCCGCTTCCGACTGCGGGTCCGTAGTGGCGTGCGCGGGGTACTCCCATCCCGCGCACGCCATCGACCCAGGCGGAGCCGAGCAGTCGCGGCCCCTGGCGTCACAGTCGTTCGTACAGTAGCGCGCTCCACCTGGACGCCAGGAACCACGCCCGCTCCACGGTGTGTGGGTCGACGGCGGACGGGATGGGAGCTGGGGTGAGTGGCGGGTAAGGGCAGTGGTGAAGCCGCAGCGAGAGGGACAGCGGCCGTGCCACATTCGTGCCAGATCCCAGGGGGAGCAGCGGGGAATCGGGGCGAGCGGCGGAGCACCCCCAGGCACCCGGCGAAGGCAGTGAACCCGCAGGTCAACGCAGTGATCGCCCAACCTGGCTCCTAAGGCGGGGGTCGCAGCTCGGATTCTCCTCCGGTCGAGATCCACGCCGACGGCGTCGCTCATCCCTTCCTCGGGCACATCAAAGGCACGGACGCCAGTCGCGCCACGGAGGAGACCAGCCCCGGAATGAGGAACCATGCCGGCAGATTCTCCGCTGGCACGCCGACGGAGAGGGCCGCCACGGACACCATCAGCTGCGCCGCTGCCATGAAGCAGCCGAACGTCCGGTTCGGAGGCAGCCAGGGCAGCGCCGCCCAGGCGACGGGCAGAAGTAGCCATAGAACGAGCGCGATAACCATCAGTACCTTCTTGTCTACTGATTCACCGGCCTGGTGTCCCCACCGAATGTGCGGTACGCAGACCTGCCGGAGGCTTTGGGCTGCGACGGCTGGTACACCGCACGTGTCACCACCATCGCCGAACTCGACCAGGCCATGGACACCGCGGCCACGGCCGACACTGGCTGCTGCATCGAGGTCGTGACCACTACCTACGAGGCACCGCCTATGGCTAACCAGCTCCACGAGAACATCGACACCCTCTACTCCACGTGAGCACGCTTCACACCCTCCGCTCCTGAGGTCGGACCCACACAGCGGCACACCCGCCGCCGCGTTCGCCTCACTCACCCTCGTCGGGCCCCGCCTGACGCTCACCGACACCTACGCCACCGCTGCATTCGCCGGAGGCGACGGGGCACAGGGCTGGGTGGAAACACTGGACGGCTACGAAGCACTCGCGGTTCTGCCCGACGGCCAGGAATGGCGAACCCCAGAATTTCGGCGATATGGATCATGAGACAGGGCACGGACTCATTCCCGGTCACGGCCGCGGCTTCGCCACCGAAGGCGCCGTAGAAGCTCTACTTGTTCCCTGTCCAGCGTTGAACACCAACCCCGAAGGAGCCCCGCTGTGGGACTCGACCTGATCAACGGCATTCCCGCGCACGTCTTGCTCGTGCACTTCGTCGTGATCCTGGTACCCCTCACTGCTCTCGCTCTGATCCTGTGCGCCGCCCTCCCCTCGGTCATGCGCCGGTTCGGACTTGCACTCCCAGCCCTCGCCCTGGTGTCCCTGATCAGCGTGCCGTTGACGACAAACGCCGGCGAGTGGCTGGAGCGGCACGTGGACAGCAACGCACTGGTCCGCAAGCACACCGAACTCGGCGACGAACTCCTTCCCTGGGTCGTCGCACTCTTCCTGGTGGCCACGGCGGTGTGGTGGTCCTACCGCCGCGCCGCCCACCGCACCCCCAAAGCGGGGGGATCCACCAGCACGGTGGCCATCCCGCTGCGCATCACCGCAGCGGTGCTGTCCCTCGTCGTCGGAGTCGGCGCGGGCGTACAGGTGTACCGAATCGGCGAGTCCGGTGCCAAAGCCGCCTGGCACGACGCCTACTCCTCCACCGCGCACCCCAACCGTGACTGACCGGCATCCGTCGGGACGCACCCCAGCCCGGGGACCGCGCTCGTTGACAACCACACGACATCCAGCCCTTCTGCCTGATGCGCATTGAGCACCAAAAGCAGGAGGTCCAGGACGTGCCCGAGCACCACTGCTCGGCTCACGCGGTCCCTGTCACAAACGATCCATTCCTGGAGCAAGATCAAAATCGGGTCACCGGGGCGTCGCCACAATCGGATCATTTCTCAGAACTCGCTCTCGCACAAAAGCGAGTCGACCCCCTCAGGGGAGATGTTCTCGCCGTCCGTGGGGTCGAGGTTGGTGGCCGTGCCGCGCGTTCTGCCCGCGTTGGAGCGGTGAGCACGTCGATGGCACCGATCCCGGTAAGCATCGGCTCGGAGGCCGCTCCCCGCCGACAGGGTTGATCGGTCTGCTGCAAACCTGCGCGCAGGCCCGCCGTCGGCCGGCGCACGGCTGCCGTTGCACAACCTTCCCAGCGATGGTGCCAACCGGAATACGCAGCGACGTTCCCGCGAACGCGGCCCGGTCTGCCCGGGCTGCGCCAGCTGGGGCGTGCCGCCTTCGGAGTAATGACCGGGTTGAGCTGTTTGATCGTGTCACGCTGTGATCTTGTTCGATCACGGTCGTGTCAGGAGCCCGAGATGTACCGCTCGCGTGAGTGGGTGATGAGTCGATCCGTCGTGCCTGCCACGCGGATCACACGGTCTCGGCCCGACGGTGGCCCAGCGATGCCGGAACGGTACAGCCACCGGCGTCGCCGGAACTCGGGTTGCTTGGACAAGAGGCCGCCAACGCCTCGTTAAGCAGCGGCACAAGACCTTCGACCTATCCGGGGCGTCGTGCGGCGAGCGCCTGCCGGCTCACCTTCAAGTCCGTCTGATCCCGACCGGAACCGACTGCAGATGGGCTGAGCCACCGAACCCAAATCGAACCACCAGGCGGCCGTGATGACAGGGAAAATCGATGACCCTCAGCAGCCTGACCCCAGGCTGCGCCTCCGTCTGGGCACCGAGTTGGAGCGAATTGCCGAGCAGCTCAGATCATTGGCCCGGACCCAGGACCGATTGCATGACCTGTACGAAGCCGTCCTCAGCCGAGACGTGGAACTGCCCGTAGTACTGGGTCTGATCGTGTCCACAGCGATGGAACTGGTCGGCGCTCGCTACGGCGCTCTGGGCGTGCTTGATGAGCAGGGCGAAAACCTTGAACTGTTCGTCCCCGTGGGTCTGTCCGAGCAGGAACGGGCAGACTTGGCCGGTGTGGAGCTTCCCCGCGGGCGCGGCCTGCTCGGGCATCTGATCGCCCACCCTCAACCACTGCGTGTCGAGGACATCGCCAGCCACCCTGACTCGGCAGGCTACCCACCCGGTCATCCGGCTCTGCGCACCCTGTTGGGCGCACCGATCAGCATCCGCGGGAAGATCTATGGTGATTTGTATGTCTCCGAGCGGCTGGACGGTCGGCCCTTCGATGCCCACGATGAAGTCTTGATCGTCGCGCTGGCCGGCGCCGCGGCCGTGGCCATCGACGACGCCCGCCTGTACGAGCAGACCAGGTTCGACGCCGAGCGGTTCCAGCGGCTCCTGCTACCGCAGCTCCCCGAGCACCTGGAGCCGTTCGAAGCTGCCGCTGTCTACATTCCTGCCAGCACCCCCGGCCAAGTCGGTGGAGACTGGTACGACACCCTATTGGTCCCTGACCAAGCCTGCGCCGTGGTCATCGGCGACGTCGTCGGCCACGACCTCCAGGCCGCTGCCGCCATGGCACAGACCCGCAACATGCTGCGCGCTCTCCTCTACAACCGACACACCCCGCCCAGCGCCGTCCTCAGCCGGCTCGACCGCACCCTCCAAGCCATCACCGACAGCCCCGTCACCACCGCGTGCCTTGCACGCATCGAACCCGGACAACCGACCGGTTGGACACTGCGCTGGAGCACTGCAGGCCACCCCCCACCACTACTGATCACTCCGGACTGCCGGGCTCGCTACCTTGATGCCGACCCTGACTTGCCCCTCGGCGTCGACATCGCCCACGCACGCCACGACCACACCTACCGCCTGCCCCCTGGTGCCATGGTGATGTTCTTCACCGACGGGCTCGTCGAACACCGTGAGTACCCAGTTGGAGAGAGGATGGAACGCCTCGCAGTCATCGCTGCCGCCCACGCCACCATGCCCCTGCACGACTTCGTACAAGCAGTGGCCGACGACCACCCCAGCGACGGCCACGACGACATGGCCATCCTCGCCCTACGCACCCCGCCAAGCCCCAGGCGGACGCGGGAGGAACACCGTGCACCGAACGCTCGTGAAGAGCGCGGTCCAGGAGACCCGTCACTGCCGATCTGACGGGCAGCCGGCTTGCATCATCGCCATCACTCACAGCACCTTCGCCGAACGGTGGCAACTTCTTGATCGATATGATCCTTGCTTCGCTGGACAGCCACACAAGTGATCGGCAACCCGCCAAGCCAAGAGGGCAGTTGAGGACACCGGCGGGCAGCATTCACCCTACGGTGTGAGAATTCGCTCGATGCGCCGAGGAGTCGCACATCTGCGGCATCGACAGTCGCACGCACGGCCAGGAGGGCCTCGATAGCCAATGGCGTTTAGGCTTGCGCAGCAAAACGCAACGGCGTCCAGCCCGCGGCGTCGGCTACCTCCGGAGCGGCGCCCCCAGCCAACACCCTCAGGCCGTCCGCGCCCCCGTCGGCAGCCGCACAGTGCACCGCCGTCCGCCCCAACCGATCCCGATCCGTCATGGCGTCATACTCACCCGGCTTGCGCCGGATAAGGGCACCTCCCGCTCGGTTGTGTTCACTGGGAACCTGCCTGTGTCCGCCCGGCGAATGTTCCTCGAGCGGACACTGCGCGAGCGGGTCTCGACGTTCACAGCGAGATCAAGGAGCAGCAACGCACGGGCGTGGTGGCACGCCCGCGACCTCAGGCGGTCCGACCCGCACGAATCCGCCACCGGACTCCGATCCCGAACACATCAGCGCGAAGTCGGCCGACGGAGTCCTCCGTGCGTGCGCGTCCCGAGAGTCGCAAAGGGGCCAGGCCACACCTCATCAAGATCACCGGCTGAGGTGGCGCGAACCCAGCCGACAAGGTGTGTGCGGACTACACAGGACTGCGTTTTGCCGCTTGCACGAAGGGCTGTCGTACCGTCGGTGGCCCCGGTCCCGCCTGAATGTCTCACATCTCGGAGGGGGAACTCCGGGCGTCGTCGGTGCGGTACGCGATGTCCTCAGAGACCGAGACCACGCCGTCAACGCTCCGGCACAGCCGCTCGATGATGGGGATCAGGCTCTTGAACTCGACGGATCCACCGAGGGTGACCTGCCCCTCGCGTACCTCGACCGTCACCTCTGAGGGAACGAGGCCCAACGTCTGCTGCAGCAGATCCCGGTTGATCTCCTCGCGAATGGCGTCGTCACGGCGTAGGAAGATCCGCAGCAGGTCACTGCGGCTGACGATGCCCTGGAGCCTGTCCGTCTCGTCAACGACGGGCAGCCGCTTGACGTTCTGGACTGCCATGAGGCGGGCGGCTTCAACTACGGTCCATTCCGGACGCGCGCACACTGCGGGAGCCGACATCAGCTCCTCTGCCCTGGCCCCCTCGGCCTTGGCCCGCTCCCACGCCTCCAGATGCGGAATCGGGGCCCGGCCGGAGGGATCGGTCTGGTCCGCGGACTTGCGCAGGAGGTCGGCCTCGGACACCACCCCCATGGGGCGGTCCCGTTCATCCACCACAGGTACGGCGGTGACATCATGCTCCGCCAACAGCTTGACGATCTCTTTGAAGGGCATGTCACGCCGTGCTCGGACGACGTCTCGGGTCATGAGCTCTGCGACCGTTCGGTGGCGCATGATGCTTCTCCCTTCGGGGGTGTGACGCGCAGGTGTGCAGCGCGTCAGGAACCAATCGCCCACAGGTGAGCCGCCCAGGTCCGTTTGGTGGCCGGGAGGCCCGAGACCGGCCCGTTGGCCCGAGCGGAATCAGGGTTTCACCCCGTGCGGCGGCACGCCGCGCGTGGCACGTTGGATACAGCACCATAGTGAGGAAACGGCGGCGATCATGCGAGCTCACCTCGGCGATCAACTTGTGGTCGAAAGCCCAGCCACCGGCGCTACCAGGCGCGACGGTGAAATTGTCGGACTCCACCACGAGGACGGAACCCCTCCATATGACGTGCGCTGGTCGGATACGGACGCGGTGACTCTCGTTTTCCCCGGGCCCGACGCGCATGTCCATCACGTTGAACACGGACCCGAGAGAAACCACGAGCTTTGCCCACCGGGCACGGATGAGGCGGGTGCCGAGTCCGCCAGGGCCCCGCTTGGCAGGGTCCCCAACCCTGGCGACATCGGTCGGCGCGTGGCCTTCGAACGCAAGCGCCAGGGGCTCACCCGCGCAGAAGCAGCCCGCCTCGCCGGGATGGCGCCGGCCTACCTGGCGTATCTCGAAGAACGGCCGGCCGACCCGACCGTGGCGAGTCTCATCACGCTGGCCGGCGCACTGGGCACCAGCGTCGAGGCCCTGCGCGGAGGCGGTATCGACCTGCCGCCAGGCCAAGGTCGCGCGCTCGTACATCCCCGGCTGCGCGACCTCGACCCCGACGAATGCCGGGCCCTTCTCGACACGCATGGCGTGGGGCGCGTCGCGGTGTCGACACCCGATGGCCCAGCCGTCATCCCGGTGAACTACGACGTCATCGATGACGCGATCGTTTTCCGGACCGCGCCTGCCTCGGTGCCCGCAGCTGCTGTGGGAACGGATGTCGCATTCGAGATCGACCATGTGGATGAAGCCATGAGCCAGGGCTGGAGCGTTCTCGTAGTCGGCCCTGCGCGGGTTGTTACGGAGCCCGAAGCGGTGCGACGGCTGGCCGTTCGCGCCCGTTCCAAGCCTTGGGCGGGGGGCCAACGCGAGATGTGGGTGTCGATCCGGCCCACGCGCCTCACGGGCCGTCGCATCAGTCCTGCCGATCAATGAGGGCCTTGGACTGCGGCTCGCCCCGCGCGCATTCCAGGACCATAAAGATCTGACCGTCACCGCAAGACAAGTCCGGAGATGGTCATGGCGGCTCCTTCCTTGTGGCGGTCCGGCGTCCTTGATGCGATTGGTCGGCAAGGGCATCCGCAGGGATCATTCCCGCCTCGTGGAAGGCGGGGAGGCGCGCAGGGTCGTCAGGCGCCGCTGATACTCCTCCTCGTCGATCTCTCCACGGGCGAACCGCTCGGCAAGCAGCTGCTCGGGCGAGGACCCGGCCTGGATGTGGGTGTGGGGGTGTTCGGGGGTGCGGCCCAGGGCCCGGAAGATGAGCACGCCGATGCCGACGATCACCACCCAAAACAGGACCATGCTCACTGACATTGCGAACCAGCCCCAGCCGCCGTCATGGCCGTACCAGAACATCGTGTTTCACTTCCCGGTTGTTTTCGGGGGCCGCAGGCGCGGAGCCCACTGTCCTGCGACGTTCTCTGTCGCCATCACTGCCACGGTCCCTCGGCCCTGACCGCCGGTGTAGGGCCGGATGGTCCCCGGTTGCTGGACGGTCACCCCTTCCCAGGTAGCAGGTGCATTGGCGAGGCTGGAGGGAAGCGGTCACTCAGGGAGGACGCTGCCACGGGTGCCGCCGATGTCTCTGTGCCGCCGCGCTGAACGGTGCGCTGGGCTGGTTCTTCTTCGGACCCCGCCGGGCCCGGACCACCCGCACCGAAAGGCAGGGGGCAGCGGGCTCCTGCTGAGCGGGAGGTGCCCTGGAGGCGGCATCAAAGACCCTGGTCCCCCACCGACGTCAAGGCACGTTGGGCCACAGGGCCGCCGCCGAGCACGCCGCGGCCGCCCGCCCCTGCACAACCTCGGCCGTGGCGCTTCCGCCCGGTGTCCGACGCGTTCAGGATGCACCGTACGCGGCCCCGATGCGTGCTGTGCGGCATTCTTCTGCGGTCTGCGCAGTTCGCGGACGCGGCTGACCTCCACCGAGTTGCAGGTACGGCTGTTGCATACGGCCGCAACAAGCTACGTCGACGCGGCCACCCACGCTGGGCCAGTGACCTGGCGCGCCGATTCACATACCTCTCTCGTTCGGCATTCAGGTCCGCTCGACGGTGAGATTGAGGAAGTGGGCCGAGCACGAGATGCACGGATCATGATTGCGGACCGCCCGTTCGCACAGGGCGGTCAGCTCCGCGTCGGTGGCAGCGCCGTCTCCCAGTCGTTCCTGCACGATTCGGCGGAGGTCCTCCTCGATCGCACCCAGGTTCTGTGCGGTCGGCGGGACAAGGCTGGCGTCGGTTACGGTCCCTTCGGAGTCAAGGGTGTATCGGTGGTACAAGAGACCGCGCGGCGCCTCAGTCGCTCCATGCCCGGTACCGGCTCGTGAGGGCACGTGGACGTAGGGGCGCGGTGGAGGTTCGTAGGCTCCGATGATCCGCAGTGCCTCGTCGACCGCGTAGAGCACCTCAACCGCTCGGACGATGATGCTCCGGAAGGGGTTCCGACAGACGGTGCCCTGCCGGGGGTCGCCGAGTCCGGCGTCGTGGGCGGCCTCGAGGGCGATCGGGGACAGCCAGCGGCCGCTGATGGCGTACCGGGCGAGTGAACCGGTGAGATGGCGGCGGCCGTCCAGCATGGAGTGGAGGGCGGTGGAGTGGGGTACCTGGCTCTCGGTGACGCGGGCGCCGAAATCGTGGACCCCAAAGGTACGGGTGGGCAGCGCGCGGTCGGATTCGGGGTGAAGGCCAGCGATGGGCGGCGCGGGCATGACGGTCGGGGTGCCGGACTCGATGGCGTAGGTGCCGGGCTCGGACAGAGCGAACAGGTCGTTGTCGCAACCACCGTCAGGGAACTCGAAGCCGGCCACCCAACGGACGGTTTGGGCCGCGTCGTCCCGGGCCCGGCGCAACCGAGCGGCCAGCGGGCGGAGTTCGGTTGTGGTCGGGATGCGGTGGAAGCCACCGAGGCGGACATTGACCGGGTGGATCGCCCGACCCCCCAGCAGTTCTAGGATCGCGTTGCCGGCCTGCTTGAGCCGAAGGCCGCGTTCAATGTCGGCGCGCCGGGTGCGCGCGAGGTCGATGGCGCTGTCGCAGCCGAAGAAGTCGGGCGCGTGGAGAAGGTAGATGTGCAGCGTCTGGCTCGCGATCCATTCACCGCAGTAGAGCAGTCGGCGCAGCGCCGCCAACTGCCCGTCCACGACGACGCCGCAGGCGTCCTCGATCGCTCGGCAGGCGCTCATCTGGTACGCGACCGGGCAGATCCCGCACACCCGGGAGGTGATGTCGGGCGGCTCGGCGTAGGAGCGTCCGCGCAGGAACGCCTCGAAGAACCGTGGCGGTTCGTAGATCGCCAGCCGGGCCTCTGCGACCTCGCCGCCGTCCATGCGCAGATGCAGTGCGCCCTCACCCTCGACGCGGGCGAGCGATCCGACTTTCAACACCCTTGAGCCGCGGTGGGTCACTCCTCCAGTTCCTTCCGGGATGCCGCGTCGAACTCAGGGGCGGCGGTATTGAAGGTTCGCAGCACCCGCACCACGTCGAGAGTGTCCATGCCATCGCGGCGCAGGAGGGGAATGAACGAGGGGAAGTTGGTCGAGTTGGACGGGCCGAAGCAGCCGTAACAGCCGCGCCCGTACGCGGGACAGATCGCACCGCATCCGGCGTGGGTGACCGGACCCAGGCAGGGTGTGCCGTGGGCCACCGTCACGCAGACCGTGCCGCGCTGCTTGCACTCGAAGCAGACGCTGTGCGCGGGTACGTAGGGCTTGCGTTCGGCCAGGTAGGCCGTGATGACTTCCACCAGTTGGCCTCGGTCGATGGGGCAGCCGCGCAGTTCGAAGTCCACCGGGACATGGGCGCTGATGGGTGTGGAGGTGGCGAGCGTCTCGATGTAGTCCGGTCTGGCGTAGACGGCAGCCTGGAAGTCTGCGACGTCCGCGTAGTTGCGCAGCGCCTGGACGCCACCTGCGGTCGCGCACGCCCCGATGGTCACCAACCGCTTGGAGACGGTCCGGATGTGCTGTGCCCGGTCGACGTCCTGCTGGGTGGTCACCGATCCCTCGATCAGCGACAGGTCGTACGGGCCCGGCGCGTCGGCGCTGGAAGCTTCCAGGAAGTGTGAGATCTCCACCCTTTCGGCGATGCCGAGGAGCTCATCCTCGCAGTCCAGCAAAGTGAGTTGGCATCCGTCGCAGGAGGCGAACTTCCAGACGGCGAGTTTCGGCCGATCGCTCGCGGTCATGTCACAACTCCCTGACCATGAGCAGGTGTTGGGCCTTGCTCCAGCTGACGACGGGGCCGTCGCGGCAGAGCAGGATGGGGCCGAGCTGGCAGTGTCCGCAGTGACCAGTGGCACAGTGCACATTGCGTTCCAGCGAGACCCGAATCAGCTCCGGATCGACGCCGCGGTGCACCAGTTCACCGGCGGTGGCGCGCATCATCGGCTCGGGGCCGCAGATGAACGCCGCCGACGCCCCGGGACCGAAGGCAGCCCGGTCGAGCAGGGTCGTGACGACGCCGACCTCCCCCTGCCACAGCGGGTCCGCGCGGTCCACGGTGGTCAAGACCCGGGCAGCCGACCGCCAGCCGCGAACGTCCTCGGCGTAGAGCAGCTCGTGGGGCGTGCGCGCTCCGATGAGAACGTTCAGCCGTCCGTAGCGCTCGGGGGTGGCGAGCGCGTCGCGGACGAGCGGGCGCAGCGGCGCCAGACCGATACCTCCGGCCACGACGAGCAGGTCGTTCCCAACTGCGGCGGGTAGTTCCCAGCCGGTGCCGAACGGACCGCGCACTCCGACCGTGTCGCCACGCCGCAGCCTGTGCAGCGCTCCGGATACCGCTCCGACCGTACGGACGGTGTGCGTCAGCCGGTGCCCGTCGATCCCGGAGACCGACAACGGGATGTCGCCGACGCCGAAGGCGTACACCATCGCGAACTGCCCAGGGGCGAATGGCTGCAGGGCCCAGCGGACCGGTTCCAGGACGATTGTGGCGGTGTCGGGTGTCTCGGCCTCGCGTTCCACCACCCGGTACGGAATAGGGACGGTTCCCGACCGAGCAGTCAATGTTGCGGAAGCCGTCATCACGACTCACCGGCGTCGGGGGGCCCGTACAGGTCGAGCAGGCGGATTCGGGTGGACTTCAGCCGCCGTGCGATCACCTGCGCAACGCAGTTGGTCAACGCCAGGCCGAACCACGGATCCTTCTCGCACGCGGCTCGGACCCGCTCCGCGTCGAACTCTGACGCCGACACGGCGCTGCGGGCCAGCGCGCCCAGGTGCCAGCGGTACGGCTCGAACAGCCAGGACCAGCCCAGCAGATCGCCTTCGCCAAGGGTCTCCAGGACTGCCTCGCGCCGGGCCGGAACGTGAACGTCGAGCGCAACGAGCCCGGAACGGATGATCCAGAACCGGTCGGCGACACCGCCCTCGTCGAAAATGCGGGTGCCACCAGGGAAGGAGACGTCGTGGGCGAACGAGACCAGCCGCTCGCGGTGGCCGGGCGACAGGGCCCCGAGAAACCCGTGGCGAACAACGGTCATTTCGGGCTCTCCCTCGGCTCCTGCCCGGCGGCGTCCCGTTCCAGGTTCAGCGCATTGGCCTCCTCGGTGATGTCGATACCGACCGGGCACCACACGATGCAGCGCCCGCAGCCGACGCACCCGGAGCTGTCGAACTGGTCGTACCAGGTGCCGAGTTTGTGGGTGGCCCACTGCCGGTAGCGACTGCGCGAGGAGTTACGGACCGGACCCGCCTGCAGGTGGGAGAAATCCAGGTCGAAGCAGGACTCCCAGCGCCGCCATCGCTCGGCGTGTTCACCGGTGAGGTCCGTGACGTCCTCGGTGGTGGTGCAGAAGCAGGTCGGGCAGACCATGGTGCAGTTTCCACAGGTCAAACAGCGGGCCGCGACGTCGTCCCAGCGCTCGGCCGTGAGCGTCTCGCGCATCAGCATCTGCAGGTCCACCAACGGCATGCTGCGGCCCATGCGATCCGCCGCGTCGGCGACACGCTCACTCGCCGCGGTCCGAGTCGCGGCGTCGGCGGGACCGTGGGGCACCTCGGCCAGGACCGACTCTCCCTCCTCGCTCCCGATCCGCACCAGGAAGCGGTGGCCGTCGGAATCGAGCACCTCGGTCAGCGCCAGGTCGTAGCCGGGCCCCACGGCCGGCCCGGTGCCCATGGACACGCAGAAGCAGGTGGCACCCGGCTCGGTACACTCCGCCGCCACCAAGAAGGCCCGCTCACGACGCCCACGGTACGCCGGGTCGTTGTACTTCCCGCCGGTCAGCACCCGGTCCTGAATCGCGATGGCCCGCAGGTCGCAGGGGCGCACACCGAGGAACGCGTACGACGACGGTGATGTCCGGTCCTCGGTCACCATCAGCTCGCCGTCGGCACCGCGATCGGCAGACCACTGCCGCTCCCGCGGCGGATGCAGAAACGTCTTCCAGGACTGAGGACCCGCGCTGTGCGCGAACACGGCGCCGTCCTCGCGGGCACGCAGCCGGTAGACGCCTGCCTCCAACTCGACTCCCCAGCCGTAGGGGAGTTCCGCACCGCCGGAGATCTCGGACAGGACGATCGCCCCGTCGCGGACGGTCGGTCCTACGACCGTACGGCCACGCCCGGCCAGGACCGTGATCAGCGCGTCCAGGCCGTCCTTGCCGATCACCGCCGCCGTCCCGCCGCCGTCCGCCATCGCCAACCTTCCGCCGCCGCCGATGATGCCTTCCAGCCAGTATGCGCACGGAGCTGCTGCCCGGCATGGGCCGACCGGCCCATGCGTGGTCCAGGTGGCTGTGTCCGTCACCCCGTACGGCCCCCGCGCGAACCCGGTACAACTGGCGAGCCTGTCCGACGGGAAGGGGCAAGCGCGTGAACCTCTCTACGCGGATCGCCGTCATCGGCATCGGGAACGACTTCCGCCACGACGACGGTGTGGGATGGGCCGTCGTGGCCCGCCTGGCGGAACGAGCCGCGGAACGGCCACTGCCGGGTGCGACCACCCTTCTGGCGTGCGACGGCGACCCCGCCCGCCTGATCACCCTGTGGGAAGACGTCGGCCTCGCCATCGTGGTGGACGCCGCACACGCACACCCCGGCCACCCCGGTCGGCTGCACCGCCTGGAACTGGATGGTGGGCAGCTGACGCAGACAGACAGTGCGACGAGTTCCCACGGGCTCGGGCTCGGCGACGCCGTCGAACTCGCCCGCGAACTGGATCGCCTGCCCGGACAACTGGTCGTCTACGCCGTCGAGGGAGCCAACAGCACCCTGGGCACCGGCTTGTCAGCACCCGTCGCAGCCGTCGTGGAGCCGCTCACCGAACGGATCGCGGAAGAAATCGCGCTGCACGTGGGTTCTGTCCGCAGCCGATAGGCGCGAACTGGCTGCTTCCGACGTGTATGTTCCCTTGCGGCACCGCCCTCTTCTACGTCAGAGCGCTTTTCCCCCCGGCGCACCTGTCTGCCGCCCGAGTCATACGCGGACGCCGTAACGGTCCGCGCCGCGAAGCCCGTTCGGCGCTGACGCTTGACTTCGAGCGTGGTCCCCTCCCTAACGTCATCCCATGGCAGACGAGAAAGGCAGGCCCGGAAAGCTGCGGCGCTCGCTGTACGAGCCGGAGCTGTACCGACTCCAGACCGAGCTCGTGAAGCTCCAGGAGTGGGTACGGGCCGAAGGCGCACGGCTCGTCGTGGTGTTCGAGGGACGAGACGCGGCCGGCAAGGGCAGCACGATCAAGCGCGTCACTGAACACCTCAATCCCCGGGTAGCACGCATCGTCGCGCTGCCGCGGCCCACCGAGCGCGAGCGCAGCCAGTGGTACTTCCAGCGGTACGCAGAGCATCTTCCAGCTGCAGGGGAAGTGGTCCTCCTCGACCGGAGCTGGTACAACCGCGCAGGCGTCGAGCGCGTCATGGGCTTCTGCACCATGGAGGAACACCAGCGGTTCCTCCGCCAGTGCCCGATCTTCGAGCGGATGCTGGTGGAGGACGGCATTCTGCTGCGCAAGTACTGGTTCTCGGTGAGCGACGCCGTGCAGGAGGAACGATTTCGACGCCGACTGCAGGATCCCACCCGTCGATGGAAGCTCTCACAGATGGACCTGGAATCGATCACTCGCTGGGAGGCCTACTCCCGCGCAAAGGACGAGATGTTCGTCCATACGGACATCTCGGAGGCTCCCTGGTATGTGGTCGAGAGCGACGACAAGCGCCGGGCCAGGCTGAACATGATCGCCCATCTTCTGTCATCCGTGCCGTACGAGACAGTCACTCCACCGGTGATCGAAATCCCTCGGCGGCCGCCGGCCACCGGATACCAACGGCCGCCGAGGGACCTACAGACCTACGTCCCCGACCACGCCTCAGAACTAGGACAGTGAGCGGGAAGGTGCCCCGCACGGTCAGGACGGTGGTGGACCAGGCATGTACGACTCGGCCGAGCTTGAGACCGAAGTGGACGGACGTGATCCGCCTGGGCCGCACCCATGACGTGCCCTTCACTACAGCAGCAGCGGCAGGAGGCTCGCTGGGCGCCGCCTGGCACTGGGCTGGCCCACGGGGCGTCGGAGGCTGATAGTGGAGAGGGAGGAAACAGGCAGCCGGGCGCGTGAACCGTACAGGGCGGGAAGGTGCCGTCGATGTCGAATGCCACGAGCACCGACCTCTACGAGGTCACGATGGCCCAGTCGTATCTGAGCGAGGGCATGACCGGTTCGGCGACGTTCAGTCTGTTCGTGCGCAACCTGCCTCCGGACCGGGGCTTTCTTGTCTGTGCCGGGCTGGAATCAGTCCTCGACTTCCTCTCCGCCTATCGTGTGGACGCGGATGACGTGGATGTCTTCGCCTCTGTGATGGGACGACGGCCCGAGGATCTGGCACCGCTGCTCGGCCTGGAATTCACTGGTGAGGTCCGGGCAGTGCCCGAAGGGCGCATCGTGCTGGCCGGCGAACCCCTGCTGGAAATCACTGCGCCCCTTCCGCAGGCCCAGCTGGTTGAAACCTACGTGCTTAACCAGCTCAACCACCAGACCGCCATCGCCTCCAAATGCGCCCGGTGCGTCCTGGCCGCCGACGGACACCGGGTGGTGGACTTCTCCCTGCGGCGCACTCATGGCATTGAAGCCGGACACCGGGCCGCTCGGCTGGGTGCCATGGTCGGCTTTGCCGGAACCAGCAATGTTGCGGCGGCTCACGCCGAGGGCCTGTCCGCAGTCGGCACAATGGCCCACTCGTACATCGAGGCATTCGGTCTTGAGGAGGACGCGTTCCGGGCCTTCACCCGGTCCCATCCAGGCCCTGTGACACTCCTGGTGGACACCTACGACACCGTGACGGGCGTGGCGACGGCGGCGCGCGTGCTGCGCGATCTGAGGCTCGGGCCGGGGTGTGCCATCCGGCTGGACAGCGGTGACCTCGGAGCCCTGGCCATACAGGCTCGGACGATCCTTGATGCTGCCGGTCTACAGGAAACACGCATCGTGGCGAGCGGTGGTCTCGACGAGTTCGCCGTGGACAGTCTGGTCCGCTCCGGAGCGCCGATTGATACGTACGCCGTCGGGACCCGGATTGGCGTCTCCGCGGATGCCCCGTACCTGGATTCCGCGTACAAGTTGGTCGAGTACGACGGTCGGCCGGTAATGAAGCTTTCTTCGGCCAAGGTGACAGCGCCAGGGCGCAAGCAGGTGTTCCGAAGGCCGGGACACGCGGATCTCATAGCTCTCATCGACGAACCGGCGCCTCCGGACGGCGTCCCGCTGCTGGAGCCGGTCATGCGGGAAGGCCGACGCGTCTCGGAACGCACAGAGCTGGAAACAGCTCGGCAAAGGTTCAGGGCCGACCTCGCGACGCTGCCGCCCGGGGCTCGCAGCATATGGGCACCTGTCGCGCCGAAGGCGGAACTCTCAGGGCTCCTCAGCTCACTCGCGGCACATGTCCGAGGATATATCCAGAAGAATCTGATAACGGACGCGGGCGAAGTCATTTGATTCGATCTCGCCGCCGCGCACAAGCCGTTGTTCTCGCCAACCGATTGCAGGTCTCTCGGATCCGTCTCTCTGGCTTTTACGCCCCTCACGGCCGCGGCAGTTGTCCGTGATGAACGCCGTCGCGCCGCCGCAACAGCCCCGCCCGAGGAGCACCCCATGACTGCATCCCGGTACATCGTCAGCGACGTCATGACCCACACGGCCGTGGCCATCGGCCGCGAGGCCTCGTACAAGGAGATCGTGGAGCTGATGCACCAGTGGAAGGTCAGCGCAGTTCCGGTCCTTGAAGGCGAGGGCCGTGTCGTCGGGGTTGTCTCCGAGGCAGACCTGCTGCCGAAGGAGGAATTCCGGCAGGATGAGCCGAAGCTGCCCGACCAACTCGAGGAGGCGTCGAAAGCCGATGCGGTGCTGGCCGAGGAGCTGATGTCGAGTCCGGCAGTCACCGTCCACCCCGATGCCACGCTCGCCGAGGCCGCTCGCATCATGGCGCGCAAGCGGGTGAAGCGTCTGCCCGTCGTGAACAGCCTCGGCATGCTGGAGGGTGTCGTGAGCCGCAGCGACCTACTGAAGGTGTTCCTGCGCCCGGACGAGGAGATCGACGAGGAGATCCGCTCCGCCGTTGTCGCGGAGCTCGTTCCCCCGGTCGAGCTGGACTTCTCGGTGCTGGATGGTGTGGTCACCCTGCGAGGGTCTCTCCAGAACCGTTCTCTTGTGCCGCTTCTCGCTCGGGCCATTCGCGCGGTCGAAGGCGTCGTGGACGTGCGCATGGAGCTTGTCTGAAGCTCCCTCCAGGCGCTGCGTCCTGCAGCAGCCGGTCCGGCTCCGCCGTGCGGGTGGTCGCGACTCAGCAGGGGTATCGACTGAGTGAAGTTCCTCCGGCGGAGTGGACACTCGACCTCCACGCTGCGGGGGGCAGTGTCGTGACTGCGCTGCCGCTGAAACGTGGCCGGGCCGTACCGGTCTCCTTTATCAAGCCGACTGTCGCCACAGTCGTAGGCGATGCACCGTGAACACCACGGAGTGGAGATCCGGGCGACCTGAAACGCTGCACTTGCACGCAGACCTCGGCCCGCGACGTTCCGAGTGGCTCTTCTTCGTTGTGTCCGAAACACTGGAACGGTTTCTGGGACTACAGCCGATGGGGGGCCGTGTCCAGGAGGACTCAGATGGCCACAAGGCGTCAATTCATCAAGGCCGGCCTAGGCGGCGGAACCTGCCTCTTCCTCCCGGCCGGGACTGCCTCCACGCCGGGCTGGCCTGGGTTCGCCAGTCGCGTCCTGGACCCGACGACAATCGACAAGTACGTCACCGAGCTCGCCGTCCCGTCAGTCATGCCCTGGGCCGCGAGGGACGAGGCAGGACACGTCGATCACTACACGATCGGTGTTCGGCAGTTTCGGCAGCACATTCTGCCGGCCGGTATGCCTGCCACGACGGTGTGGGGGTACGGGTCGACCCGACATCCGGGAAGCTTCGCCTACCCGTCATGCACCGTCGAGGCGACCTTCGGCCGGGCCATACAGGTCACGTGGGTGAACCAGCTGCTCGACCGCCACGGCAACCATCTGCCGCACCTGCTGCCGGTAGACCCCACACTGCACTGGGCCAACCCTGAAGGCGGTATTTCATGGCGTGATGCCCGACCGACCTTCACTTCGACACCCGGCCCCTATACCGGGCCCGTGCCGATCGTGACCCACCTGCACGGGGGGCACAACACGCAGGAGAGCGACGGCTACCCCGAGGCGTGGTATCTACCCCGTGCATCCGACATCCCCGACGGATATGCACGGGTGGGCTCCTTCTATGAACAGTTCAAGATGATATTCGAGGACCGGTTCCATGCAGCCTGGGAGCCAGGAACCGCCGTATTCCAGTACGCCAACCAGGAGCGTGCCGCCACCTCCTGGTTCCATGACCATGCCCTGGGGATCACTCGGCTGAACGTCTACGCGGGGCTGGCGGGCTTCTACCTCCTGCGTGGCGGACCCGCCGACCTTCCGAGCGGTGTACTTCCGGGGCCGGCACCGAAATTCGGTGACCCCCCGGGAAGGCACTACTACGAGATCCCGGTCGCCATCCAGGACCGGTCGTTCTCCACTGACGGCAGCCTGTTCTACCCGACGAGCCGCGCATCCTTCGACCACTTCACCGGTCCCTACATCCCCGGCAGCGACATCTCCCCCATCTGGAACCCGGAGTTCTTCGGCAACACGATGGTGGCCAACGGCCGTACCTGGCCCACTCTCTCAGTCGAGCCGCGCCGCTACCGCCTGCGGTTTCTCAACGGCTGCAACGCACGCTTCCTGATCCTGAAGATCGTCACCGACCCGATGGCCCCTCGTCCCGCAGCTCCGGTGCTCCCCTTCTGGCAGATCGGTTCGGAGGGAGGTTTTCTGCCCGCACCTGTGCAGCGCGACCAACTGCTCACCGCCCCCGCCGAACGCGCAGACGTCATCGTCGACTTCACCTCGATGCCGGTCGGCACCAATCTGTACCTCATCAACGAAGGCCCCGACGAGCCGTTCAAGGGCGGGAAAGCGGGCACAGACTTCCAGCCGGCGGCTCCCGGGACCACCGGACAGGTCATGAAATTCACCGTGGCACGACCGCTCGCTGCACCGGACAGGACCATACCCCCCGCCCAGCTCACCCTTCCGCCGTTCGAACCACTGGGTCCAGCGAGCCACACACGGCAGGTCTCCTTGCAGGAGCAGAACTCCGCAGTCCTGCGGGGGGTGGGCCCCCGCATGGTGATGCTCGGCACCGTGGACCGGCACGGAAACCGGACCCCCATGGGATGGAGTGATCCCATCACGGAGAACCCGGCACTCGGGGCGACCGAGATCTGGGAGATACACAACTCCACCAAAGACGCCCACCCGATCCACATCCACGAGGTTCAGTTCCAGGTCGTCGACCGGCAGACCGCCGGGCACAGTACAAGACCTCCAGAGCCCGGGGAGAGCGGTTTCAAGGACACGGTGATCGCCTATCCGCACGCCATCACCCGGGTCAAAGCCACCTTCGACCGGGTGGGACAGTATGTGTGGCACTGCCACATGCTGGAACACGAGGACAACGAGATGATGCGGCCCTACCGTGTCGGCCCTCGCTGAACGCCAGAACACCTGCTTTTACGCTGCCATCGCTCTATGACGTGACGATTCATTCACCCCTCGTACCGAGTCGGCACCTACCGCCAGGTGACCGGCCGGTTGAAGATCGTGCGGCGGTTGGCGGTGGGCGAAGACTCGCACCAGTCTCATGACTTCGCCTCCGCGGCCTTCCTTTCCCGGAATGCATGTCGTGTGAACCGAGCAGCCAGGTAGCCACTCATAAGGGCGGCCGTCGCAAGAGCGGCCCCGGACCAACCGAGCGGCTCGGTCTCCAGAACCGACCGCAGCGGCGGAGCATACAGGGCCGCCAGCGCCAGCAGGGCAGATGCGAGCACGGCCAGCGGGAGGAAGGGGTTCTGCCGGGTCAGTAGACGCGTCCGCAGCCCCATGACGACGCCGAGTTGCGCGCCGAGCAGCGACAGGAACAGGACGCTCTGCCATGGAAGGTCCCAGGCACGTGCAACAACCCCCGCCGCCAGACAGACCGCGGTAACGACCGTGGCCAGCACGAGGAGACGCTGCCAAGCACCGGCGCCGAGGATGTGCTGACCGGGTGGCCGCGGTGGCCTGTGCATGGCATCCGGGGACGCCGGCTCTGCGCCCATGGCCACGCCAGTCAGACCATGGGTCAGCAAATTGATCCACAGGATCTGGCCGGCCCGGAGGGGCAGCGGGAGTCCGACAAGGGGACCGACCAGCATGACGAGGATCTCCGCGGTACCGCCGGCCAGGCCATAGATCAAGAAGCGCCGGATGTTGTCGTACACCCGCCGGCCCTCCTCGACGGCCGCGACCACGGTCGACAGATCATCGTCGGTGAGGACGAGGTCAGCCGCCTGTCGTGCGACCTCCGTTCCCCGCTTGCCCATGGCCACACCGATGTCGGCCCGGCGCAGGGCCGGGCCGTCGTTGACACCGTCGCCGGTCATAGCCGTGACCGCCCCTCGGGAACGCCAGGCATCGACGATGTCCAGTTTCTGCTGCGGGTTCGTCCGGGCGAATACCCGTGCTGTGGTGAGGTCGTCTGTGCGCCCTGATGCCAGATCAGGGCCACTGAGCACCGATTCGTCACCGCAGACTCCGTCGATGAGTCCCACACGAGCGGCCACCGCGCGTGCTGTGGCGGGGTGATCTCCCGTAATAAGGACTGGTGTGATCCCCGCTGCACGGCAGGCGGCGAGCGTAGCGGCCGCCGCTGGTTTCGGGGGATCGCTGATGGCAACGAGGCCCAGCAGCCGCAGGCCTGTCTCAGCTGTGGCAGCGTTGCTCGGTTCGTTCCGCCGCTCGTTGGACGCAACGGCGAGCACTCGGAAGCCGCGGGAAGCAAGAATCGACGCCTGCTGTCGCGCGCCCATCAGTACGTCTTTGCGGTCGGCGAGCACGGAGACGTCGAGCACCACTTCAGGCGCGCCTTTCAAGCACACCAGCAGAACCCCTGAAGGCATTCGGTGCACTGTGGTCATGCGCTTGCGGAGGCTGTCGAACGGCGCTTCCCATGTCCTCGGGTACTGCCGCCTGATTTCCGTTTGATCCGCACAACCTGCTTTGGCCGCTGCCGCCAAGAGAGCGGCTTCCATGGGGTCACCGACCGCAGTCCACCGGTTCTCATGGGCGGCATGATCCTGCGGTGGTCGCAGGGCGGCGTCATTGCACAACGACGCCGCCGTCAACAGGTCCCGTACGGGCCCCAGTTCAGCAGGAGTCGGCTGCTTTCCATCGACCTGGACGTCCCCGTACGGTTCATAGCCCACTCCAAAGAAATCCGCTGCGATCCGCGGCGTCCATACGTGCTGAACCACCATGCGGCCTTCAGTGAGGGTTCCGGTCTTGTCGGTGGCCAGCACCGTCACGGAACCGAGCGTTTCCACGGCCGGGAGCCTGCGGACGAGGGCGTGCCGGGCCGCCATACGCCGGGCACCCAGCGCCAGCGCGAGGGTCACGACGGCCGGCAGAGACTCGGGTACCGCCGCGACGGCCAGGCTGATCGCCGTCACGGCCATGGTGCCCGCCGGCAGGCCGCGTGCAAGCCCGAGGACGAAGACCACCAGGCAGAGTCCGAGAGTGACGGCAGCCAGGATGCGTCCCAGGGAGGCGAGACGGCGCTGCAGGGGCGTCGGCTCGTGTGCACCGTCGAGGAGTGCGGCGATACGACCGAGCGCACTTTCGGCGCCGGTGGCTGTGACCGTCGCGACGCCCCGTCCGCGTACCACGACAGTCCCGGCGCCCAGTGGCGCGCCGGAATCCTTGTCGACAGGCACGGACTCGCCGGTGAGCATGGATTCGTCGATGAGAAGGGCGGATGCCTCGATAAGCTTGGCGTCGGCAGCGACGATGTCGCCCTCGCCGAGCAGCAGTACGTCGCCAGGCACTACAAGTGCTGCGGCAACCTCCCGTGCTGAGCCGTCCCGCAGGACACGAGCGCTCGGTGCCGACATCGCCGACAGAGCTGCCACGGCGTGGTCGGCGCGGATCTCCTGCGCGACCCCCACCGTCGTGTTGAAGACGATCACCAGACCGATGACCACCGCATCCGCGTGGTCACCGATCACAATCGTCAGCAGTGCCGCACCGAGCAACACCATGATCAGCGGATCGCAGAGCTGCGCAATAACTCGACTGTACAAAAGTGCGCTGCGCACGGCCGCCACCTCGTTGCGGCCGTGCGCAGCCAGACGGCGCTCGGCCTCCGGCCCGGTCAGCCCGCCGGCCTCCTCTACTTGCACTCGTCCGCGTCCGGGGTGGTCGTCACGATGAAGCTTCACACGAGGGGAACTGTGATCACCGGGCAGTGTGCCCGGTGCAACAGTCCGTGGACTACGGAGCCGAGCCGCATGCCCGTGTAGCCGCCCCGGCCACGGCGGCCCACGACGACAGCCAGGGCGTGCTCGGACGCACCGGCCAGCTCCTCCACCGGATGTCCGGTCGGCACCTCATGAGTCAGGTGCACGTCCGGGTACTGCAGTGACCAGCCCGCCGTGGTCTCGGAGAGCATGCGTCGCTGGGCCTGCACCGCGGCCTTTTCGTCGTGGAGCATGAATACGGGCGGCTGCCACACCGAAACGGCTCGGAGCGATGCTCCCCGGAGGTCGGCCTCCTCGAATGCCAGCCCCAGCGCCACCTTCGATGATTCGCTGCCGTCGATTCCCACGACCAGGTAGGTCGGCTGTTGAGTGACGTGTTCCGCATCGCCCACGACCACCACGGGACAGTTGGCCCGGGCCGTGACGGGGACAACAAGGGAGCCTGCACCGAAGTACTCCGCCGCGCGGCTCAGATGCCGGGATCCAAGAACGACCATCCGGGCCCGCGCGGACAGCTCACCGATCACGGGAGCCGGAAGACCGTCGAGCAGGTCAGTGACCGGCTGCAGTTGCGGATGGCGTGCCCGGACCCAGTCGGCCCCCTCTTGGAGCGCGTCGGCACCGGCCTGGATCATGGACATTCTGCGCGGACCGTCATCGACATGCTGCGTGTCGCGTTGTGGAGGTACGGCCACGACGAGCCGAAGCTCCAGCCCGCGTCGATGGGCCTCGTCCGCCGCCCAGGCCAACGGCAGGTGCCAGTCCTTGGCCGGATCGATGCCGACGACGAGCTCGCGGCGTTCAGCTGCGCCCATCACGACTCACTCCCGTGTCCGGGACCGTGCCGTGGAATAAGCTGCACCGGACAGTACGCGTGGTGCAGGAGACTGTGCGTCGTCCGCCCGAGGGTGCGTCCGATGTAACCGGGTGAGCGCCGCCCGCCCATCACCAGCAGATCCGCGTGGTGGGACGCCTCGACCAACACTCCGGCCACGGTGAGGCTTCCCTCAGCATCCGCCTGCACGGTCAGAGCCGGGAATTCATCGCGGATGACGTCCGCCACAGCGGTCAGGTGGTGAACCTGTTCGCCCGCGATTCCTTCGACGTTGTCGAGCATGGTCACGGCTAGTCCGGCGGACTCGAGTACGTTCCACACGTGCAACAGCCGCAGCGATGCCTGGCGGAGCTCGGCTTCGCGCGCCGCGTACCGGGCGCATTCGCCGTCGTGCTCGTCACGGACCGCGGCGAGCACCACTCCGGTCTGGCCACCCGTCTCAACGCCCCTGACCACGATCACGGGCGTCGTGGCACCGGCAGCAACCTTCAGACCGACGGATCCGAGCATGAGGGATTCGAAACCGCCGAGACCCCGGTTCCCCACCACGACAGTTCCGCGAAGGCCAGCGGTTCGGTGCAGGCTGGGGACGGCGGAACTGCGGCTGAGTTCTGTGGTGATGTGCACGCCGGGATACTGGTCCCTGATCGCCGCAGCAGTGTCCTGCAGCAGCTCGTGCCCCGCGTTGCGTACGTGCTCGATGCTCTCCACTGAAAGGTAGAGTGCCCGGCGGTCCGTGTCGGCCGCGTGGACGATGTGCAGTGGACTGTCACGGCGTGCAGCCTCGGCCGCCGCCCACAACGCTGCCCGGCGGGCCGGCTTGGAGCCATCAACGCCGACGATGACGGCACCCAGATTCAGGCTGCCAGTGGTGCCTTCCATGGTTCCTCCTCACCGAGAGCCAGCAAAAGGGGGCAGCTCTTACGCTGGCACCGCGAGGCCCGCGTGTAGAGGGCCGCTCAGGCCCGCCCGGGGCCCCAATGGTCCCTCTCGAGGGAATCTTGCCCTGCCCGAACACCCGAGCCGGGTCCGACCGGTCCCGGCTGAGACCCATTCGGCCCTCCTCGCTTCGGTACGGCCCGCCGGATCGTGGTTTCTGGACGACCTCCGGCATTACGTCCGTGCGGGTCGGCGAGACGGCAGGAGGTGCCTCCATGAAGCACATCAAAGTGGGAGACCTGATGACCGACGAGGTCGTCTCGGTCCTCTCAGTCACCTCCTTCAAGGAGGTCGCGAAGCTGCTTGCACAGCACAACATCAGCGGACTGCCCGTGCTCGACGAAGAGGACCGCGTTGTCGGCGTTGTCTCCGAGAGCGACCTGCTGAGCCGACAGGCGGCGGAGCGCCCGATGAGGGGAGGCGCTCCGGACGCCGCCCCTTGGACCACGGCCTCGTCCTTCGGCGCAGAAGTTACCGCTGCTGAGGTGATGTCCACGCCGGCAGTGACTGTCCGCGCGGAGGAGACCGCTCCGGACGCCGCCCGGCTGATGGCACGCCGCGGCGTGGAGAGACTCCCGGTCGTCGACGACGAGGACCGGCTCGTCGGTATCGTCACGCGGCGCGACCTGCTCCGCCTGTTTCTGCGACCCGACGCGGAGATACGACGACGCATCATCGAGGACGTGGTTGTGAGCACCATGGGGCTCGGAGCCGACGCGGTCGCCGTCCATGTGATAGACGGCGTTGTCACTCTGGAAGGCCGATTGGAGAGCCGGAGCCAGATTGCGATCTTGACACGCCTTGCCGAACAGCTCGATGGGGTTGTCGCGGTCATAGGCCATGTAACTGAGCACGTCGATGACCGCATATCCGCTCCCCCTCGGTCTGCCGCACATGGCCTGTCCGGAGAGCCGTGAGGGCCAGGTACGGCGAGATGCGCGCCAGGCCCTCAGGGTCAATTCCCGTCACTCGCACGGCAGCTGACAAGCACTCAGGCGGAGTCGCCGTGGACGGGACCGCGTGGGGGCGAGGGTCAGGTCGGTGACGATGCGACTGGCCGGGACAACCTCCGGGGCGGGCGGGTCCGCCCAGGGCGCCCGAGGCACCGTCGGGCCGTCAGGCCCCGTCGTCGAGGAGGCTGCGGATCAGGGCGATGGCGCGGTCGATCGCCGGCTGTTCCCCGATGACGACCGGCGTCCATTCCAGCGCCGTACCGAGCTGGACCACGATGCTCCCGTGCGGAAAGACCACGCGCCTCAGTGCCGAGTTCGCGCCGCAGCAAGGGCAGGGGCTCCAGCGGATCCGGGCTCAATAGCGGACCCTGGCCGGTGGTTGGGCGTGTGGTGCCGGCCTCGGTCACCTTCGGCTCCCGGCCCCAGCCGGTCGGCCCGGCGTGGGTGCAACGTGCCGGTGGCCGCACTGTCGATCAGCGGCGCGTCGCAACCCGTTCGCACGACAGTCGAACAACCGCCGCAGCGGACGCAGAGTCACGGCTCGGGATTGCATGGGTTCGGGTCCGGTCGAGTTGACATCGGACATCTGGCGCCTCCGCGCTGCCTCCCTGCGACTACGCTCAGGGGGAAGTGGCGTGCGGCGTTCATGCGGTCGACCCAGGTCTCCATGCTCCGTGCCCCGAAGAACGAGTGACTTCACGACGTCGCCCCTCTTCCTGCCTCTTCTCTGGCGAGTCTCGCCCCAGGTTGACCCGGCGCAAGCCTGTCGCGCATGGGCCGGTCGGTCCCTGCCTGGGCCTGTCGGGCCCATCCCGCCCCGGCGCCGGGAGTGTGATGGTGAAGACGGTGACCACCCACCAAAGGAGGGGCTGGCCATGTTTGGCACAGACTTGGGCCCGGCCACACCCTCGTCGAGACCCGCGCTGCTGCGCTTCCTCGGCGGCGTCCGGACCGTCACCGGCAGTAAGTTCCTCATCGAGAGCGACCATGCCCGGGTCCTCCTCGAATGCGGTCTCTTCCAGGGATTTGCAGACCTGCGCCGCCGCAATTGGGCGAAGCTGCCGTGCGACGCCTCCGACATCCACGCCGTGGTGATCGCCCATGCCCACCTGGACCACTGCGGCTACTTGCCGCGACTGGTCAGGCACGGCTTCCGGGGACCGATCCTGGCCAGTACCCACACCGCCCGGCTCGCGGAGATCGTGCTCCGTGACAGCGCGCACCTCCAGATGGAGGCAGCTCAGCACGCCAACGCACACGGTTGGTCCAAGCACCAGCCCGCCAAACCGCTCTATGACGAGACCGACGTCGATACCACCGTGAAGTTTTTCGACCCCGTCCCGGTCGGCAGCGAAATCGAGATCATGGACGGCACCCGGCTCACGCTGCACCACGGTGGACACATCCTCGGCTCGGCCTGGGCCCGCCTTACCCTCGAAGACGGCCGCACTCTGGTCACCAGCGGAGATCTCGGGCGGCCGGACCACCCGCTGCTGCTGCCGCCGGAGCCGTTCAGCGGCGCCGACGTACTACTGATGGAGTCGACGTACGGCGATCGTCACCATGAACCCGAGAGAGCCCAGGCCGAATTCGCAGCCGTACTCACGCGTACTCTTGCGCGCGGCGGAACCGTCGTCATCCCGGCCTTCGCGATCGACCGCACCGAGGTTGTCCTCCATGAGCTCGCCGCGCTGCGCCACAATGGGATCCTGCCACGGTCCGTTCCCGTCCATGTGGACAGCCCCATGGCTCTGGCAGCGCTCGACGTCTACCGCGAAGCACTGCGTGCACACTCCCCCGAGATCAGACCCGAGATCCTCGCCCATGCCGAGACGGCGATCAGTCCTGACCCGTTCCTGCCCGCGCGAACCGTCCAGGAGTCCATCGACATCAACAGCGCACCCGGTCCCGCCGTCATTGTCTCCTCAGCCGGCATGGCCACCGGCGGCCGCGTCCTACACCACCTCCACCGGCTCCTGCCCAATGCGCGCAACGCCGTCGTCATCGTCGGTTTCGCAGCCGCCGGCACCAGGGCCCGCGACCTGGTCGACGGTGCCCACACACTAAAAATGTTCGGCGATTACGTCCCCGTACGCGCAGAGGTGGCCGACCTACCGCACTTTTCGGCACACGCCGATACCGACCAGATCATGGACTGGCTGCGCGGCTCCCCCGCACCACGTACGACCTATCTGGTCCACGGCGAGGAGCCGTCGTCAGAAGCCCTGCGGGACCGCATCGACCGTGAACTGGGCTGGACAGCGGTGGTACCCAAGCCCGGGGAAGCTGTCCTGGTCCGCTGACCGGTATCGAACGGCTTGCGCAATCTGACGCCGCGGGACTCTCCCGCACTCCGTCACCGCCAGTGCAAGGCTGCGAGGGAGGGGTTGGAGGCGAACCATGAAGGCTATGAAGGCTTCGCTCGGCGACATGTCGTCCGATGTGACTCGACACCACAGCCGTAGTGGCCTCTGCGGGGAATTCTCCCGAGTGGCCGATCACCGCGGCCACGGCCCACGAGCCGCCTGTCGCCCCGGCCGCGCCCGCGCTGTTCGGCACCTGTGCGCCCCCCACGGCAGCAGTCGGCCGCTCGCCCACACTCACCGAGGGATTTGCCATGACCTCTGGCCGGTACACCGTCAACGACGTCATGACGAAGACTGTCGTCACCATCACCCTTGACGCGGAATTCAAAGAGATTGCCGCCGCCATGGAGCAGTGGAAAGTCACGGCCGTACCCGTCATCGAAGGCGAGGGCCGAGTCGTCGGCGTCGTCTCCGAAGCCGACCTGCTCCCGAAGGAGGAGTTCCACGACCACGCGCCCGGAATGATCGAGCAAATGCACCACCTGGGCGACATCGCCAAGGCCGGCTCGGTCCGGGCCAAGGATCTGATGACGAGCCCCGCCGTTACGGTCAAGCCTGACGCGCCCCTCCCGCAGGCCGCCCGGCTGATGGTCGACCGGCATGTCAAGCGCCTACCGGTCGTTGACGCCGATGGCAGTCTCAAGGGCATCGTCAGCCGCGCCGATCTCCTCAAGGTTTTCCTGCGCGCCGACGACGAGCTCGCGGCCGAAATTCGTCGTGAGGTCGTCAACCGGCTATTCCCCGTCTCGGACCAAGTGAAGGTCAGTGTCACCCGGGGTGTGGTCACGCTCACCGGTCGTGTCCGCGACGCCACCCTCATTCCCGTCGCCGCCCGCCTCGCTCAGTCCGTGGAAGGCGTAGTCAGCGTGGACTGCCGACTCGAAGGCCTGACATCTGCATGAGCTGGCGATTTCCTTGCACTCGCAGGCACCGAGCCGAAGGGTCCCGGCCCCATCTCGTCGACCCCGGTGAGGCACCGTCCTGCGACAAACATGAGCAAGCGTCTGGACAGTCGCTGTCCCGTATGTCCGGCAACACATCCCCGTCCGTCCTCCTCGCGAGAATCGAGCACCCACCGGCCCCGCCGGGGAGTCCATCCGGCCCTGTCGAGGGACGAACGGCCCATTGGTACGGGACTCCGAACCGCTCCATGCTGAAGAGGCCATCGACTGTTCCCGTCTCTCCGGGAGACCTGCGATGCTCACCAAAACGCTCCATGACGCAACGTTGACCGACCTAGTCGCCGATGCCACCACCGCACCGTCCATGCACAACGCCCAGCCCTGGCAGTTTCGCTACGAACGCTCTAGCCGCACCCTCACGCTCCGCGCGGACCTCGACCGTGCGATGCCGGAGGCCGACCCCTCTACCCGCGGACTCCATGTCGGCTGCGGCGCGGCCCTGTTGAACCTGCGGGTATCCGCCGCCCACCTCGGCCTGGACTGCGTCACCACGCTGCTGCCCGAACCGTCGGACCCGCCCCTCCTGGCCGTCGTACGCCTGGGCATCCGCGCCGACTCCGCCCGGAAGCCGGCGGACGAAGCACTCGCGGCACTCCACCCTGCGATCCGGGACCGGCATACCAGCCGCTATCCGTTCGATGAGCGGGCCATCCCCGAGGACATTCGTGCGCGCTTCGCCGAAGCGGCCCGCATCGAGGGCGCGGACTTCGCCTTCATGACTCCGACGCATCTGGAGACCGTGCTCGAACTAATCCGGGATGCCGAGGGATACGACCGCAGGGATCCGGCGCGAGAGGCGGAACAGCGCAGCTGGACCCGGGACACAAAGACAGAGGTCCCAGCCGACGGAATTCCGGATTACGCGTTCGGGCCGCGTGACGCGTCCGAAAGGGCGACCGTCCGCGATTTCGCGGGCACCGCCGTCCTCGCAGGGCGAGTACGCGCCCTGTTCGAGAACCGGCCGCAGCTGGCTCTTCTGAGCACTGCGGGCGACCGTCCCGAGGACTGGCTGCGCGCCGGCCAGGCCCTGGAACGTGTCCTGCTCACCGCCACACTTCACCACGTGTCCAGCTCATTCGCGACACAGCCCCTCGAATGGCCAGACCTGAGATGGATCCTGCGCGACCCTGTCTTCGGCAAGGGACATGCACAAATGATCATCCGCCTGGGATACGGCCCGGCGGGGCCCCGCACACCACGCCGCCCACTTGACCAGGTACTGACCATCGAACCGTAGAAACCCGGTCGTATGCCACCGAGGCAGGCGGCCGTCCGAGCAGGGAAGGCGGGGGGAGCGATGCAGCTCCCTGTAGTCGTCGGAGTGGACGGATCAGAGGGCAGTCTGCGCGCACTGGACTGGGCAGCGACGGAAGCGGCCCGCCGACAACTCCCTCTGCGCGTCATCCACGCGTCATTGTGGGAACACTACGAAGGGCTGCGCCCCACATTCGACACCGAGTGTCCCGCCGAGCAGATCCTCGCCGATCATCTCGTCGCCTCCGCGCAGGAGCGGGCGCAACGTCTCCGGCGCTTGCTCGCGGTGCGATTCTCGACGGACTCAACTGCCCAGCGATCGAAGCGGTATCGCAGCTGGTCCGCGGCGGCGGGGTCGATGTAGCCCTTGCCCTTCACCCAACCTGGGGGCCAGTGCTGCCCAGCCTCGTCAACGGCGTCCCTGAAGACCGTGGCCGAGTCCTCGTCGTCGAAGCGTTCGGTCTGCTGCTCGCCGGTCCTCACACGGCCTTCGCGCCACCTCACCTGGTAGCTGGAGATCTCCCCAGCGCTATTCCTACGCGCAACAAGGTTCGCCATACGCGGAGAGTGGCGACTCATGCTCCCACTGCCCCATCTGATCCAGCCCAGATCCGACCATCGCCGCAGTTCAGGGCCCAGATATGCAGGAACGGCCGGAGCCCCCGCACAGTGGGCTCCGGCCGTTCGGCTGCCGCCTGTTGTCGTGCTGTCCAGGCGGATTACAGGCGGCAGAGGTGGATCGGTTCGATCCCGCGCTACAGAGCGAGGCCGGTGAGGACCAGCACGCGCTCGTAGGTGTAGTCATCCATCGCGTAACGGACGCCCTCGCGGCCGACGCCGGACTGCTTGGCTCCGCCGTACGGCATCTGGTCCGCGCGGTACGAGGGGACGTCACCGATGATCACGCCGCCGACCTCGAGGGCGCGGTGGGCACGGAAGGCGCTCTGCAGGTCGTGGGTGAACACACCTGCCTGCAGGCCGTACTTGGATGAGTTGACGGAGGCGAAGGCCTCGGCCTCGCCGGACACCTTCTGCACGGTCAGCACCGGTCCGAAGACCTCCTCGGCGGCGAGGGTGACGCCGTCCGGGAGCTCCGTGAGCACGGTCGGCGCGTAGGTCGCACCGTCCCGCTTGCCGCCGGCGAGCAGCTGGGCGCCGGCCTGCACGGCCTCGTCGACCCAGGACTCGACGCGCTTGGCGGCGTCCTCGTTGACCAGCGGGCCGACATCGGTGGCGTCGTCGGACGGGTCGCCGGTGACCTGGGCCTCGACGGCCGCGACGATCTTCGGGACGAGCCGGTCGTAGACCGAGGCGTCCGCGATGACACGCTGCACCGAGATGCAGGACTGGCCGCCCTGGTAGTTGGAGAAGGTCGCGATGCGGGTCGCGGCCCAGTCCAGGTCCTCGTCGGACGCGTAGTCGCCGAGGACGACCGCCGCGGCGTTGCCGCCGAGCTCCAGGGTGCAGTGCTTGCGCGGCACCGACTCCATGATCGAGTAACCGATCGGGGCGGACCCGGTGAAGGAGATCACGGGCAGGCGCTCGTCCTGCACGAGGGCGGGCATCCGGTCGTTGGGCACCGTGAGGACGGACCACGAACCGGCCGGGAGGTCCGTCTCGGCCAGCAGCTCACCGAGGATCAGCGACGAGATCGGGGTGGCCGGGGCGGGCTTCAGGATGATCGGGGCGCCGACGGCGATGGCCGGGGCCACCTTGTGGGCGCTCAGGTTCAGCGGGAAGTTGAAGGGCGCAATGCCGAGGACCGTGCCGCGCGGGAAGCGCCGGGTCAGCCCGAGACGACCGGTGCCACCCGCGTCGGTGTCGAGCCGCTGGGCGTCGCCGCTGTTGAAGCGCCGGGCCTCCTCCGAGGCGAACCGGAACACGGAGACGGCGCGGCCGACCTCGCCGCGCGCCCACTTGATGGGCTTGCCGTTCTCGGCGGAGATCAGCTGGGCGATCTCCTCGGTGCGCTCCACCAGACGCCGCACGACGTGGTCGAGGGCGGCGGCGCGGACGTGGGCGGGGGTCGCGGCGAACTCCTCGCGCACGGCGTGCGCGGCGGCGACGGCCTCCTCGATCTGCGCGTCGGTCGGCACGCTGACGGTGCCGACGAGACGACCGTCCCAGGGGTTGGTGACGTCGAAGCTGTCCTCGCCGGTGGCCTGGCGGCCGGCGAGCCAGAAGGCGTGGGTGGAAGTCATGGAGGTTCCGGCCCTTCGGAGTCGTGGGGTGTTCTGCCCCCACCGTAGGGCCGTACGGCAGGCCTGGCGTTTGTCCGGCGTGGAGCGGAGGAGGGCGGGCATGCGCCGGTTTGTCTGATGACGACGCGGCCCGCGGGGAAGGCGCACGGCCGTCCAGGGGGTGAGACGGTCCCCGGCCCGGACGGGCTTCGGCTCACGGCGTCGGCGGAGAGCCGGTGACCTTCAGCGCCAGCCAGAGCTCCATCCGCACGTCCGGGTCGTCCAGGGACCGGCCGAGGATCTCCTCCACCCGCCGCATCCGGTACCTCAGGGTGTGCCGGTGCACGCCCAGGTCGGCCGCGGCCGCGTCCCACTGGCCGTGGTGGCTGAGCCAGGCGCGGAGCGAGGCGACCAGGTCGCCCCGGCCCTTGGCGTCGTGTTCGCGCAGGGCCCGGAGCATGCCGTCGGCGAAAGCCCGGACCGCGTCGTCCGCGAGCAGGGGGAGGACCGAGCCGGCTGCCAGTTCTTCGTGCTCGACCATGGCCCTGCCTCTGCGGCGGGCGACCGAGAGCGCCTGCTCGGCCTGTTTGTACGCGGCGGAGACAGCGATCGGGCCCGCCGGTGCGGACAAACCCACCACCAGGCCCGCGTCCTCCGGCGCCGCCTCGTCCGGGGTCCGTTCGTCCTGGGCCTCCGCGTAGGCCGCGCAGGCTGCGACCGCCTCGCCGCCGTCCTTGGCGAGGACGACGAGCCGTTCCCCTTCGGGGACGGACAGCAGCGCCTCGCCGGACCGGGCGGCGGCGGCCTCCATCGCCTCGCCGAGCAGTGTCCGGCTCGCCGGATCGGGCGACTCCGCGATCAGCAGCCGGAACGGGGCGTCGAGCAGCCCGCCGTACAGATCTCCGGCAACGGCCCGGGCATGGTCCGGCTGGCCGGCCAGGAGCATCCGCAGTACCGCCGCGCCGAGGCGCTGCTCGGCACCCTGGAGGGCGCGGGAGCGGGCGGTGGTGAGCGTCAGCAGGGCGACGGCCGAGTGCACGGCGTACCGCTCGGCGGTGCCTAGTGCGGCCCCGGTTCCCACGGCCAGGGCGCCCCGGGCCCGGCGGCCGGTGCCCAAGGTCTGGAGCTCGACTCGGTCCTCGGTGTCGCCGACGACGACGCTCGCCGGGGCGGGGCGTTCCCGCAGGCGCTCGACATCCGGAGTGAGCCGGGCGGCTCTGCGGGCGGCCCAGTCGGGGGCTGCGGCCACCACGGCGCCGGAGGCGTCGTACAGCGCGGCCCATCCGTCGACCTGGGCGGCGAGCCGGGCGAGGAGTTCGCCGGGGCCGTCCCCGGCGAGCGCGGCCCTGGTGAGATCGCGCTGGGCTTCGAAGCCCGCGGTCACCGCCCGGTACTGGTCGGCGGCGATCTCCGAGGAGACGGCCTTGGCGATGGCGAGGAAGGCGGTGCGGCGCGGCACTTCGAGGAGCGGCAGCCCCGCCTCCTGCGCGGCATCGATCAGCGGCTGCGGTACGTCGTCGTAGTTGACGCCCACGGCGAAGCCGAGCCCGACGACTCCGGCGTCGGCCAGCCGGCGCACGTACCGGCGCATCGCTTCGGGGTTCTCGGCGTCGAGGTTGCTGGCGGTGACGAGGAGGAGCTCTCCGCCCTCCATGTACGGAACGGGGTCGGCCAGCTCGCTGGCATGCGCCCAGCGCACGGGCGCGTCGAGCCGGTCCGCCCCCGCACGCACCGTGAGTTTGAGCGCCGAGTGCTGGACGAGCGAGGCGAGAGTGGGGGGCATGGGACCGCGGGACCTTCGGGAGTCGATTTCGCCGTCCCGTATGAACGGCTCCTCACGATTCTGCCAGAGCGGCAGGGTCGACCGTAACCACTCTCCGTGACCCGGTGCCGTCCCGGCCGGGCGGATCCGCCGCAGGATCCGCTGCGACGGCCCCGGCCCCGGTTCAGCCGTTCAGGTTCACGAGCAGGGGCGGCGCATGGTCCCCCCGTACGGTCGTCAGGGACAGCACCGCATGTCCGGCCGGGACGCGATGGGCCAGCTCGGAGGCCGACCAGCGTTCGCGCTCGACCTGGCGAACGGTCACCGCGTCCGTGGTCACGGCCTTGCCGGTGACCAGCTTGCGGAAAGCGTGGACGGCCCGGGTCATCGGCTGGTCGGCGAAGACGGTCCGTTGGGTGACGTCCCGGGTCTCGACCCATTCCGTCCCCCATGCCTCGGCGAACCGCTTGCCGTCCCAGGTGGTGATCCCGGAGAAGGCCATTCGGCAGCCGACCGCGCCGAGCAGCGCCGTGTGCAGGTTCTCCGGCACGTCGTCGAGGGTGCGCAGCGTGAGCACGGCCCCCGCGTGGGCGGAGCGCAGCCGCTGGACGCCGCGGACGGTGTCGGGGGTCAGCGTGCGGGTCGCGTCGTCGAGTACCAGGCAGGCGAAGAGGGAGCGGTCGGCACGGGCTGCAGCGCTCGCGGTGAACTGGGCGAGGACGAGACGGGCCAGCATCCGCGAGGCCTCGGCGTGGCCGCGTTCGGGCAGATCGATACGGACCCGGAGCGGGTGTTCCAGCGCCCGCAGGGAGAACGGGCGGGCCTTCCCGGTGGTGTCGAAGAAATCGGCGAACGCGGGCCGGTCGAGCAGAGCGACCCGGTCGGCGAGCGCGGGTCCCGGGTCTCCGGGCGTGCCGGACTGGCGGGCGCGGGCGTCGAGCTCGCGGTGCATGCCGTGCCCGCGCCCGACCTCCGTGTCGAGAGCCTCGCGCAGGTCCGCGAGCGCATCCGGGACGCCGTCCAGCAGCTCCCGCAGCTCGGGGACGGAGGGGAAGCGGCCGTGCGCGGCGCGGTAGGGGCCGAGGAGCTGTGCGAGGGCGGTGGCGGCGCGCCTGCCGTCCACCTCGGGCAGATCACCGACGAGCCCTTCGGCCAGGACGGCCGCGGCCTCGTCGGGGTCGGTGGTGCCCCCGTACAGGTCGAGATCATGGACGGAGGCCGGGTCGCCGATCTTGATCACGACGTCGAACCCCTGGTCGGCGCCGAGCTGGGTTCCGGTGGCGCATACCGCGACGACGGCGGCCCGCCCGGCAAGCGCCTGGAGGGCGAGGGATTCGACGACGGGCCGGACCAGTGCGCGGCTCTTGCCCGCCCCCGGCGGTCCGACGGCCAGCAGGGACGTGCCGAGCAGGCCGGGGTCGAGGGCGATGCCGCTGCCGCGGCGCGCATAGGGGTTGCGCTCGTTGTCGTCGACCGTGCCGAGCCTGACCTGGTCGACCAGCAGATCGTGGCGGGCGGCGCGGACCGGGAGATCGCGGGCGCCGGAGGGGTGGGTGCAGGCGGCGGCGCCGTTACGGAGCACGGTGTCGATGAAGGCGGGCAGCCGGGTGCCGTCGGCCCGCACGGAGGTCCAGGCGCGTCGGATACGGGCGTAGTCGACGTCGTTCATCCGGCCCGACCGGGCCTCCTGGGCGAGCTTGGCGGCGGCCTGCTCCTGTCCGGCGGCGCGCAGTTCGGGCCATTCGGCCGGATCGTCCGCGCCGCCCTCCCCCGGGGCCTGTGTGCCGCGGCCGGCGACGGGCGTGGTGCCACGGTCCGCGGGACCGCGCGCGCCGTCGGGGGTGGCGGCGTTCCGGCGGCGCAGCTGTGTCCATCGGCCCAGCCTCGCGAACGGCCACACGATCACCAGGGTGATCAGGGCGTACAGCCCGTACGTGACTGCGGTGGTCAGGGTGCGGTCGGTACCCATCCACGGCCCGGCCACGAAGCTGAAGGTGAGCTCCATCCCCGGCACGGTCCCCGTCCACACGAGGATCCAGACCAGCAGTGCGCCGGCCGCCGCACCACCCGCACGGGCGAGGGGCCCCCGGCGGGCGACACCGCGTTCGAAAGCGGCGGGCCAGTTACCCAGCCGGCCGAACCCGTAGACGAGGGCCCCGATGATCAGCAGACGGTAGATGTCGAGGGCGCGCACGGCGCCGTGGGTCAACGGCTGGTCTCCGAACGGTCCCCACCATGCGTGGGGGGTGAACAACTTCAGCGGGACGCGCCAGTAAGGGATGTAACCGTTGCGCCAGAGCGACCAGACGAGGATGCAGGCCAGCAGCGAGATCACCGCTCCGCTCAGCAGCGCGCGGTCGGGCGTGCGCTCCTCGGCCTCGGCGGGCCGGACGGTGTGTCCGGACCGCCAGACGCCCGGTTCCGCCAGGGGCCTGGGGATGCGCAGCCAGGCCCCGAGGGAGGGGCCCGAGGCCGGTGCGTGGCCCGGCATGGGCGGTAGTGCGGGCGGGCCGGCCGGGCGCGGCACCGGAGGACCGGAGCGGGTGCCGCGCGGGTCGTACGTGCCCTCGGTGTCCATGTGCTGTCCCTCGTCCCCTGACCAGCGCCGACCACTGACTCCGGGCGCAGGCGCCCCGGCCCCCTCAATCTAGTGCCCCGTGGCACCCCGTCAGACGCGGTCGCACGGGATGTCCCGCCCCCGGTCGCTATGTCCGTGACGGACAACCGCGTCGGGCCACTTCTCCCGATCGGAACATGCCGGACCCCCCTGCTCGCACCTAGCCTGCAGACAGAGAAGCGTCCGAAACACCCCCAGGAGCCCCTCATGACCGAAATTCCGCAGGAGCGCCGCGTCGTCACTGCCATTCCCGGCCCGAAGTCGGTGGAGCTGCAGGCCCGCCGTCTCGCGTCGGTCGCCGCAGGTGTGGGCTCCACCCTGCCGGTCTTCACCGCCCGCGCCGGTGGCGGAATCATCGAGGACGTGGACGGCAACCGTCTGATCGACTTCGGTTCCGGTATCGCCGTGACGACGGTCGGCGCCTCCGCCGAGGCCGTCGTACGCCGCGCGTCCGCGCAGCTCGCCGACTTCACCCACACCTGTTTCATGGTCACGCCGTACGAGGGGTACGTCGAGGTCTGTGAGCAGCTTGCCGAGCTGACGCCGGGCGACCACGCCAAGAAGTCCGCGCTGTTCAACTCGGGCGCCGAGGCCGTCGAGAACGCCGTGAAGATCGCCCGCGCCTACACGAAGCGCACCGCGGTCGTCGTGTTCGACCACGGTTACCACGGCCGGACGAACCTGACGATGGCGCTGACCGCCAAGAACATGCCGTACAAGCAGGGCTTCGGTCCGTTCGCGCCCGAGGTCTACCGCGTCCCGGTGGCGTACGGCTACCGCTGGCCGACCGGTGCGGAGAACGCCGGTGCCGAGGCGTCCGCCCAGGCCATCGACCAGATCACAAAGCAGATCGGCGCCGAGAACGTCGCCGCGATCATCATCGAGCCGGTGCTCGGCGAGGGCGGCTTCATCGAGCCGGCGAAGGGCTTCCTCCCGGCGATCGCGCAGTTCGCCAAGGACAACGGCATCGTCTTCGTCGCGGACGAGATCCAGTCGGGCTTCTGCCGTACCGGCCAGTGGTTCGCCTGTGAGGACGAGGGCATCGTCCCCGACCTGATCACGACCGCCAAGGGCATCGCGGGCGGTCTGCCGCTCTCCGCCGTGACGGGCCGCGCCGAGATCATGGACGCCGCGCACCCGGGCGGCCTCGGCGGTACGTACGGTGGCAACCCGGTGGCCTGCGCGGGCGCGCTCGGCGCCATCGAGACCATGCGCGAGCTGGACCTGAACGGCAAGGCGAAGCGCATCGAGGAGGTCATGAAGGGCCGCCTCGCCGAGATGCAGGCGAAGCTGCCGAACGGCGATGTCATCGGTGACATCCGCGGCCGTGGCGCGATGATCGCGATCGAGCTGGTGAAGTCCGGCACGAAGGACCCCAACCCGGAGGCGGCCGCGCAGCTCGCGAAGGCCTGCCACGCGGAGGGCGTGCTGGTCCTGACCTGCGGCACGTACGGAAACGTGCTGCGCTTCCTGCCGCCGCTGGTGATCGGCGAGGACCTGCTGAACGAGGGTCTCGACGTCATCGAGCAGGCCTTCGCGGGCATCTGATCCCTGCCGGAGGGGTCCGCTCCCGGCCCGGCCCGCGTGAGGGCCTGTGAAGAAGGTGTGGGGGGCCGATGGCGGGATTCGTTTCCGACTGTCGGTCCCCCGTCGGCTGACGTACGGTTCCTGCAGATGAGAGAAACACCCCGCTCGCAGGGGACTGCGGGTGATACCGGGTCGGAGCTTCGCCGGCGCCGTCCCGGTCGTGCCACCGCGCACACCACTGGAGCCTCCGGCTCCGGAACTCCTCACCGATCGGATGGCCGCTCGCCCCAAACCCCCCGGGGCGCGCGGCAAACCGATCCGGACGGCCGCCCCGGAACCACCCCCCCTGTTCCGGGGCGGCCGGCTCCTCTCCTCCTCCTGGCGCCGTCGCTTCTCGCGGTCCTCGCGCTCCTCACCTGGCAGGTCGCATCGCACGGGCCGCTGCGCGGGCTGGACGAACGGATCGGCCGCGCGGTCGTGGGGCACGGCCCCGTCCGTCTCACGGAATGTCTCGCCGATCTCGGCAATATGCAGGTCGCTCTCCCCGTCCTGGGCTTCGCCCTCGTCCTCGCGCTGGTGCGCGGCGCGCGCCGCGTCCCGCTCCTTGCGGTGCTCGCCATGGCGGCGGTGCCCGCACTGATCGTCCCCCTCAAGGAGTGGATCGCCCGTCCGGGACCGCTGACCGAGGCGGCCGGCTACTACCCGTCGGGCCATGCGGCGACGGCCGCGGTGGCGTACGGAGCGGCGGCGCTGGTGACCGCCCCCTGTGCGCAGCGGTCGAAGCGGTCATGGATGATGCCCGTCGCCGCTGTCCTGCTGACGGCGGCGACGGGCATCGGTCTGTTGCTGCGCGGCTATCACTGGCCGCTGGACGTGCTCGCCGGCTGGTGCCTGGGCGGGCTGTTGCTGGTGGCGCTCAGCTGGACGAGCGGTCGGTCTCGGTGGCGTCAGCCGCCGAAGTAGGCGTCGAAGTTCCTCGCGAACTCACCGTTGTTGAAGCGGTCCCAGTTGATCGACCAGGTCATCAGCCCACGCAGCCCGGACCAGGTCCCGTGCGTCGCGTATGTCCCGCAGTCGGTCTTCTTCGTCAGGCAGTTCAGCGCCTTGGTGACCTCGGTGGGTGAGGTGTAGCCGTTGCCCGCCTGGGTGGAGGCCGGCAGTCCGATGGAGACCTGGTCGGGGCGGAGTCCCGGGAAGACCTTGGTGGTGTCGCCGGCCACCGGGAAGCCGGTGAGCAGCATGTCGGTCATGGCGATGTGGAAGTCGGCGCCGCCCATCGAGTGGTACTGGTTGTCCAGACCCATGATGGAACCCGAGTTGTAGTCCTGGACGTGCAGCAGGGTGAGGTCGTCACGCAGGGCGTGGATGACCGGCAGGTAGGCGCCGGCGCGCGGGTCCTGGCCGCCCCACGGGCCCGAGCCGTAGTACTGGTAGCCGAGCTGCACGAAGAAGGTCTCGGGGGCCATGGTCAGGACGAACTTGTCGCCGTACTTGGCCTTGAGGGTCTTCACTGCGGAGATCAGGTTGACGATGACCGGAGTGGTCGGGTTGCGGAAGTCGGTGTCACCGGTGTTCAGCGAGAGCGAGTGACCCTCGAAGTCGATGTCCAGACCGTCCAGGCCGTACTCGTCGATGATCTTGCTGACGGAGGAGACGAAGGTGTCGCGGGCGGCGGTGGTGGCGAGCTGCACCTGGCCGTTCTGGCCGCCGATGGAGATCAGCACCTTCTTGCCCGCGGCCTGCTTGGCCTTGATCGCCGCCTTGAACTCGGCCGCGGACTCGACGTTCGGGCACTCGGTGACCGGGCAGAGCGAGAACCGGATGTCGCCGGAGGTGACGGAGGTCGGCTCGCCGAAGGCCAGGTCGATGACGTCCCAGGAGTCGGGGACGTCCGCCATCCGCGTATAGCCGGAGCCGTTGGCGAAGCTGGCGTGCAGATATCCGACGAGTGCATGGGCCGGGAGGGCGCCGCCCCCGCCTCCGCCGCCCGCCGTGGTGGTGGCGGTGACGGCCCCGGACCTGGCGGACTCACCCGCGGAGTTGGTGGCGCTGACCTGGAAGCTGTACGAGGTCGAGGCGGCCAGGCCCGTCACGGTGGCGGAGGTTCCGGTGACGGAGAGAACCTTCGTACCGCCCTGGTAGACGTTGTAGCCGGTGGCTCCCGTGGAGCCGGTCCAGGAGAGGGCGACGGAGGAGGACGTGGTCGTGCCGGTGCGCAGTCCGGCGGGGGTGGCCGGGAGCTGGACCGGGTCGCCGCCGGGGCCGATGAGGGTGAGGTCGTCGGCGTAGTAGGCGGGGGTCCCGTACCACCCGTGGGTGTAGATCTTCACCGAGGTCGTCGTGGCGCCGGTCGTGAAGGTGGTGGTGAGCTGCGTCCAGCCGGTCGCGGACGGCGTCCAGGTCGACACGTCGGTGGTGCCCGTCCCGGATGCGCCGAGGTAGACGTAACTGCCCTGCACCCAGGCGCTCAGCGTGTATGTGGAGCTCGGCTTGACCGTCACGGCCTGGGAGCACTCGGCGTTGTCGCTGCCGGCCGGAGTCGCCTTCAGCGCCGAAGCCCCGCCGTGGGTGGGGGCGCTGACGACGGCTCCGCTGCCGCCCGTACAGCTCCAGCCGTCCAGGCCGGCCTCGAAACCGCCGTTGCGCGCCAGATCGGTGTCGGCCGCGACGGCGGCCGGCGCCGAGACGGCGAGACCGGCGGCGACCAGGAGGGCCGCCGAGAAGGCGGCCAGAAGTCCGGACATTCGGGCGGGGGGTCCCGTGCGTTCCACAACGGCCTCCGTGCAGGGGGAATTGAGTGGGGCGCGCCACAACATGGTCCAGACCAATCGGGTTGTCAAGACCTCTGGCACCACCGCACCTTTCCCTCCCATCTCTTGACCCCCTTTCAGACCTCTGCGCCGCCCCCGCCCCGGTCCCTGTCGCCACCGAGGTCCGGCCGGACCGCTGCCGCCGCGGCCTCGTGCATCGCCAGTTCCAGCAGCGCCGCATCGGTGAGCGTTCCCGAACCGTCGGGCGGGATCAGCCAGCGCACCCCGCCGGCGGCCCGCCCCGGGTACGGCACGACGATCCAGGTCCCGAGCCCCACCCCACGCACCCCTGTTCCGATCCAGCGGGCGGCGGTACCCGGCTGCACGAGAAAGCCCATACGGGCCTCGCCGAAGCAGGAAAGGACCGGCCCGGGCCGGTCGATGAGACGGGTGAGCACATCGAGCGTCGGATAGCCGAGCTCCCCCGGAAGAATCAGTACGTCCCAGCGCCTGCCTGCAGGAAGGAGCGCAACCCCCTGGGGATTGCGCTCCCATTCCCACCGGCAGGCAGCCGGATCCGGTGCCACCGACGCGAGCCACTCGACTCCTGCCCGTACCCCCGTGCCCACCATGAGCGGCCTCCTCGTCCGTGTGCGCCGACAGCGCGTCCACACGGCGAGAGAGGGTTCGGCCCGGACCATTACGCGAGTCGGGGCCACCAATCAAAAGTGATACGGGTCACTTCGCGACCGGTGCCATGTCCGGACCGGGATCAGCTGTCGAAGCCGAGCCCCAGCCGGTCCATCGTCCGCAGCCACAGATTGCGGTGCCCGCCATGGCTGTCCGCCCGGGCCAGGGACCTCTTCGTGATCTCGACCCCGGCCCAGGCGAACGGTTCCGGCGGGAACGGCATCGGCTTGGTGCGCACCATTTCCAGGCCGGTCCGCTCGGTCCGTTCACCGGAGAGGAGATCGAGCATCACATCGGCGCCGAACCGGGTGGCTCCGACGCCGAGACCGGTGAAGCCTGCGGCGTAGGCGACCCGCCCCCGGTGGGCCGTACCGAAGAAGGCGGAGAAGCGGGAGCAGGTGTCGATCGCGCCGCCCCAGGAATGGCTGAAGCGCACCCCTGCCAGTTGCGGGAAGCAGTCGAAGAACTGGCCGGCGAGCTTGAGGAACGTCTCCGGCCGCTGGTCGAGATCGGCGTTCAGCCGGCCGCCGTACGGATAGATCGCGTCATAGCCGCCCCACAGGATCCGGTTGTCCGCGGACAGCCGGAAGTAGTGGAACTGGTTGGCGCTGTCGCCCAGGCCCTGGCGGTTCTTCCAGCCGATGGAGGCGAGCTGGCCGTCGGTGAGCGGCTCGGTCATCAGCGCGTAGTCGTAGACCGGGACGGTGTACGCGCGCACTCGCCTGACCAGCGACGGGAAGATGTTCGTGCCGAGTGCGACCCGGCGGGCGAGGACCTTGCCGTACGGCGTGCGGACCACCATCCCGGTGGCGGTCCTGGCGAGTTCGAGGCCCCGGGTGTGCTCGTACACCCGCACCCCCAGATCGAGGCAGGCCTGCTTGAGGCCCCAGGCCAGCTTGGCGGGGTGCAGCATGGCGACTCCGCGCCGGTCCCAGAGCCCGCCGAGGAAGGTCGGTGAGTCGACTTCGGCGCGCAGTGCGTCCCGGTCGAGGAATTCCACTCCGGTGAAACCGAGTCTCTCGGCCTCCTGGTGCCGTTCCCGCAGCTCTTCCAGCTGATGCGGTTCGGTGGCGACATCGATCTCGCCGGTGCGCTCGAATGCGCAGTCGATGGAGTAGCGGGCGACGGCCGCCTCGATGGCGTCGAGGTTCCGTTCGCCCAGCTCCTCCAGCTTCGCGATCTCGTCCGGCCAGCGCTCCAGGCCGTTGGGGAGGCCATGGGTGAGGGACGCGGCGCAGAATCCGCCGTTGCGGCCCGAGGCGGCCCAGCCCACCTCGTGCCCCTCGATGAGGACGACGTCCCGTTCCGGATCGCGTTCCTTGGCGATCAGCGCGGTCCACAGTCCGCTGTATCCGCCGCCGACCACGAGCAGATCGCAGTGCTCGTCGCCGGTGAGCGCGGGAAGCGCGTCGGGCCTGCCGGGGTCGTCCAGCCAGAACGGGACCGGCCGTGCTTCGGAGAGAGATTGTGCAGCAGTACGCATGGCAGCTGGGGCCATGGTTTCCAACTCCTTCAGGACTCTCAGGGTCGTGCGCTGTTTTTTCGCCGGTTCGTGAGCAGCTGGCCGGCGACGACCACCAGTACGGCGATGACGAACATCGCGGTGCCGATGACGTTGATCTGCACGGGTGTGCCGCGCTGTGCCGAACCCCAGACGAACATGGGGAAGGTCACGGTCGAGCCCGCGTTGAAATTGGTGATGATGAAATCGTCGAAGGAGAGCGCGAAGGCGAGCAGCGCTCCCGCGGCGATGCCGGGTGCGGCGATCGGCAGGGTCACCCGGACGAAGGTCTGCACGGGTCCCGCGTACAGATCGCGGGCCGCCTCCTCCAGCCTCGGGTCCATCGACATCACGCGCGCCTTGACGGCCGTCACGACGAAGCTCAGGCAGAACATGATGTGGGCGATGAGGATCGTCCAGAAGCCCAGCTGCGCGCCCATGTTGAGGAAGAGCGTGAGCAGCGAGGCGGCCATGACGACCTCGGGCATCGCCATCGGCAGGAAGATCAGCGAGTTGATCGCGCCGCGTGCCCGGAAGCGGTAGCGGACGAGCGCGAAGGCGATCATGGTGCCGAGTGCGGTCGCACCGATCGTCGCCCAGGCGGCGATCTGGAGGGAGAGCGAGAGCGAGCCGCACATGTCGGCGACGCCGCACGGGTCCGTCCAGGCGTCCAGTGAGAAGCGCTGCCAGGCGTAGTTGAAGCGCCCGTTCGGCTTGTTGAAGGAGAACACCATCACGACGATGTTCGGAAGGATCATGTACGCGAGGGTCAGCAGACCCGCGATGACGATCAGATGGCGGCGGAGCCAGCGCAGTACGGGCATCAGACCAGGTCCTCCGTCCCGGAGCGGCGGATGTAGACGGTCACCATCAGCAGGACGACCGCCATGAGGATGAAGGAGAGCGCGGCCGCCATCGGGTAGTCGAGGACGCGCAGGAACTGGGTCTGGATGACGCTGCCGACCATCTTGGTGTCGGTGGAGCCCAGCAGTTCCGCGTTGACGTAGTCACCGCTGGCCGGGATGAAGGTCAGCAGTGTGCCGGAGACGACGCCCGGCATGGAGAGCGGGAACGTCACCTTGCGGAACGTGGTGGCGGGGGTGGCGTACAGGTCGCCCGCCGCCTCGTGCAGCCTGCCGTCGATCCGCTCCAGCGAGGTGTAGAGCGGCAGGATCATGAACGGCAGGAAGTTGTACGTCAGACCGCAGACCACCGCCATCGGCGTGGCCAGCACCCGGTTGTTCTCGGTCCAGCCGAGCCAGCTGGTGACGTCCAGGACGTGCAGGGTGTTCAGTACGTCGACGACCGCGCCGCCGTCCGCGAGGATCGTCTTCCAGGCGAGCGTACGGATCAGGAAGCTGGTGAAGAACGGCGCGATGACCAGCACCAGCACCACGTTGCGCCAGCGGCCCGCCTTGAAGGCGATGAGATACGCCAGCGGGTAGCCGAGCAGCAGGCACAGGATCGTCGCGGTGCCCGCGTACAGCAGGGACCGGATGAACTGCGGGTAGTACTCGGACAGCGCGTCCCAGTACGTCTGGAAGTGCCAGGTGACCTCGAACCCCTTCTCCAGGGATCCGGTCTGCACGGAGGTCGAGGCCTGGTAGACCATCGGCAGCGCGAAGAAGACGACCAGCCAGAGGATGCCGGGCAGCAGCAGCCAGTACGGGACGAGTCGTTTGCGGGTGGAGGCCTTGCGCACGGGGAGTTCGGCAGGGTCCTTGGGCGGCGCGGGCGGCGCTTCGGTGACGGTCACGTCGCGTCCTCCACCGTCTCGACACCGGCGTCGATGTCCTGAGCCGCGTCGAGGCCGAAGGTGTGCGCCGGGTTCCAGTGCAGAACGACCTCGGTGCCGCGGGTGAGTCCCGCGCGGTGTCCGACGTTCTGCTCGTACACCTGAAGTGCCTTGCCGGCCGGGCTCTCCACCACGTACTGCGTCGAGACGCCGATGAAGCTGGAGTCGACGATCCGGCCGGTCACCCGGTTGCGTCCGGCGGCTATGGCGTCCGCCTCGTCGGCGGATGCGAGGGAGATCTTCTCCGGGCGGACTCCGACCAGCAGCTTGCCGCCGCGGGCGGCGGGGGCCGAACAGCGATCGGCGGGCAGCCGCAGCGTGCTGCCGCCCGCGGCGACCAGGACGTCCGCGCCCGCCTCGGTGATCTCGCCCTCGATGAGGTTGGAGGTGCCGAGGAAGTTGGCGACGAAGGTGGTCTTCGGGTTCTCGTACAGATCGGCGGGGGCGCCGAGCTGCTCGACGCGGCCCGCGTTCATCACCGCGACGGTGTCGGCCATGGTCATGGCCTCCTCCTGGTCGTGGGTGACATGGATGAACGTGATGCCGACCTCGGTCTGGATGCGCTTGAGCTCCAGCTGCATCTGCCGGCGCAGCTTGAGGTCGAGGGCGCCGAGCGGCTCGTCGAGCAGGAGCACCTGAGGGTGGTTGATCAGTGCGCGGGCGACGGCGACGCGCTGCTGCTGGCCGCCGGAGAGCTGATGCGGCTTGCGCTTGGCGAAGTCGCCGAGCTGGACGAGCTCCAGCATGTCGTCGACTTGTTTCTTCACCGACTTGATGCCGCGCCGGCGCAGACCGAAGGCGACGTTCTCGGTGATGTCGAGGTGCGGGAAGAGCGCATAGCTCTGGAAGACGGTGTTGACGGGCCGCTTGTACGGGGGCAGGCCGGTGATGTCCCGGCCGCCGAGCGAGACGGTGCCGGTGGTGGCCTCCTCCAGCCCCGCGATCATCCGCAGGGTGGTCGTCTTGCCGCAGCCGGAGGCTCCGAGCAGGGCGAAGAAGGAGCCCTGGGGGACGGTCAGGTCGAGCGGCTGAACGGCGGCGAAGGAACCGTACGTCTTGCTGATCCCGGCGAGGCGGACGTCGCCGCCTTCTGTCTGCTGCTGTGTCATGGGTCGCAGTCCCAGTGGTGTCAGGGGAAGATCGGGCGGGGGAAAGGCACGGCGGTCAGGCGCCGATGAGCTTGGCGAACTTCTCCTCGTACGCCGTCTCTTCCTTGGCGCTCAGCGAGCGGAAGGCGTGCGATCGGGACGCCATCTCCTTGTCCGGGAGGATCAGCGTGTTGGAGGCCATCGCCTTGTCGATCTTGGCGAGTTCGTCGCGGACACCGTCGACCGGGCAGACATAGTTGATGTACGCGGCAAGCTGGGCGGCGACCGGTGGCTCGTAGTAGTAGTCGATGAGCTTCTCGGCGTTGGTCTTGTGCCGCGCGTTGGCGGGGACCAGCATGTTGTCGCTGGACGTGATGTAACCGGCGGCCGGGATCGCGAACTTGATGTCCGGGTTCCCCGACTGCAGCTGGATGATGTCGCCGGCCCATGCGATGCAGGCGGCGAGGTCGCCCTTGTCGAGGTCCGCGGTGTAGTCGTTACCGGTGAAGCGGCGGATCTGCTTCTTGTCGACGCCCTTCTGGATCCGGCCGATCGCGGCGTCGAAGTCGGCGTCCGTGAACGAGCCGGGGTCCTTGCCCATGTCGAGCAGGGTCATGCCGACGGAGTCACGCATCTCGGAGAGGAACCCGACCCTGCCCTTGAGGGAGGGGTCGTCGAGCAGTTGCGTGATGGAGTCGACCTTGCGCCCGCCGGTCGCCTTGGAGTTGTAGGCGATGACGGTCGGAATGCCCGTCCAGGGGTACGAGTGGGAGCGGCCCGGGTCCCAGTCGGGGGTGCGGAACTGGGCCGAGAGGTTGGCGAAGGCGTGCGGCAGGTTCGTCGGGTCGAGCTTCTGCGCCCAGCCGAGCCGGATGATGCGCGCGGCCAGCCAGTCGGTGACGATGATGAGGTCCCGGCCGGTGTCCTGGCCCGCGGCCAGCTGCGGCTTTATCTTGCCGAAGAATTCGACGTTGTCGTTGATGTCCTCGGTGTACTTGACCTCGATCCCGGTGCGTTTCGTGAACGCCTCCAGCGTGGGCCGGTGCTTCTCGTCCTCACTGACGTCCATGTATTCGGTCCAGTTGGAGAAGTTGATCTGCTTCTCCTTGGCCGAGTGGTCGTCCGAAGCCGCTGCGGCGTCCCCTTCCCGCTTCGCCGGCGGGATGCCGCAGGCGCTCAGCGTCCCCAGTCCGCCGAGCGCGAGCGCGCCCATACCGGAGGCGCGGATGAGTGAACGCCGGGTGAGGGCGCCCCTGCCGCTGGTCAGACTGCGCCGCATCGCGGCCAGCTGCGCCGCGGAGAGGTGCTCGGGCTCGTACTGCTCCATGCGCGTTGCCCTTTCGGGTGGGAATGGCCGAGGTCGGCCGGGCTATCGGTCCCCGAAGATCGTGCGGTGCCAGTCCTTGCGGGCTACCGCGGTGTTGTCGTACATCACATGCTTGACCTGTGTGTACTCCTCGAAGGAGTACGCCGACATGTCCTTGCCGAAGCCGCTGGCCTTGTATCCGCCGTGCGGCATCTCGCTGATGATCGGAATGTGGTCGTTGACCCAGACGCAGCCCGCCTTGATCTCACGGGTGGCGCGTCCGGCGCGGTAGAGGTCGCGGGTCCAGGCGGAGGCCGCGAGTCCGTAGGGGGTGTCGTTGGCGAGCGCGATGCCCTCGTCGTCGGTGTCGAAGGGCAGCACCACCAGGACCGGGCCGAAGATCTCCGACTGGACGATCTCGCTGTCCTGGGCGGCGCCCGCAATCAGCGTCGGGCGGTAGTAGGCGCCGTCCTCGAGGTCACCGCCCGGGGCCTCGCCGCCGGTGACGACCGTGGCGTACGCACGGGCGCGCTCGACGAATCCGGCGACCCTGTCCCGCTGGGCGTGGCTGATCAGCGGGCCGAGGTCGGTCGACGGGTCGAAGGGGTCGCCGAGCCGGACGGTCTCCATCAGTTCGGCGACACCGCGGACGAAGGCGTCGTGGAGCGGGCGCTGGACATAGGCGCGGGTGGCGGCGGTGCAGTCCTGACCGGTGTTGATGAGCGCTCCGGCGACCGCACCGTTGACGGCGGCTTCGAGGTCGGCGTCGTCGAAGACCAGGAAGGGGGCCTTGCCGCCGAGTTCGAGGTGGAGCCGCTTGACGGTGGCGGTGGCGATCTCGGCGACCCGCTTGCCCACGGCGGTGGAGCCGGTGAAGGAGGTCATCACGACGTCCGGGTGGCCGACGAGGTGCTCGCCGGCGTCCTTGCCCGCGCCGGTGACGATGTTGATCACGCCGTCCGGGATGCCGGCCCCGGTGGCGGCCTGCGCGAACATCAGCGAGGTCAGCGGGGTGATCTCGGCGGGCTTCAGCACGATCGTGTTGCCTGCCGCGATCGCCGGGAGGATCTTCCAGGCGGCCATCTGGAGCGGGTAGTTCCAGGGGGCGATGGAGCCGACGACGCCGATCGCCTCGCGGCGCACGTACGAGGTGTGGTCGCCGTCGTACTCACCGGCGGACCTGCCCTCCAGGTGGCGGGCGGCGCCCGCGAAGAACGAGGTGTTGTCGACGGTGCCCGGCACGTCGAACTCGGTGGAGAGCTTGACCGGCTTGCCGCACTGGAGCGACTCGGCGTACGCGAAGTCGTCGGCCTGTTCGGCGAGTACGGCGGCGAAACGGTGCATCGCCTCGGACCGCCCTGCCGGTGTGGCGCCCGACCAGCCGGGGAAGGCCGCGCGGGCGGCGGCGACGGCCGCGTCGACATCGGCGGTGCCCGCCAGTTCGTACCGGTAGACGGTCTCGCCCGTCGCCGGGTTCACGACCGCGTGGCTGCGTCCCGATGTGCCGGACCGCAGTTCTCCGTCGATGTACTGGGCGCCGTCCGCAAAGCGGTCCTGCACCTGGAAACCGTTGCCCATGACGCTCTCCTCCGCCGCTGTCCCCGTCAGCCGGGGCGGCGTAGCTTCTGCACGAATTGAGTGCCGATCCTGACAGAGGAGGTCCATCCCAACAAGTGATTCCGTTGTTGCCTTTTGGTTACGCAACGGAATCTGTCGACCATGTGTCGCGTCGCCCCGGAAATCCCCGGACGGAATGTCAGTGGCGGATGCCACACTCGCATGCCATGGAACACATGAACGATCTCGTGGCACGGACCCGCCGCGGTGAGCGGGTGAAGTACCTGCGGTTCTGGGGGCATCGCCCGCTCCCGGACGGGCGGATCGGCGCGAGCTGTCTCAGCCAGTGGTGGCCGTCGCCGTTCACCGTCGACGGCGTGACGTACGCGTCGGCCGAGCACTGGATGATGGCCGGCAAGGCGCGGCTCTTCGGCGACGAGGAGGCGGAGCGCCGCGCCGTGTCCGCGAGCAGCCCCGCGGCGGCGAAGAAGGAGGGCCGGCTGGTCCGCGCCTTCGACGGCGCGGTGTGGGAGCGGGAACGGTTCGCCCTGGTGGTGGCGGGCAACATCCACAAGTTCGGCCAGAACGCCGGCCTGCGGGAGTTCCTGGTGAACACCGGGGACCGGGTGCTCGTCGAGGCCAGTCCCGTGGACCGGATCTGGGGCATCGGGCTGGCCGCGGACGATCCGCGGGCGGAGGACCCGGCGAGCTGGCGGGGGCTGAACCTGCTGGGGTTCGCGCTGATGGAGGCCCGCGAAGAGCTGCGCACCACAGGAAACGGACTGCGGGGCGGCGGGGTCTGACCCACCGCCCCGCAGTCCGCGAGCGTCCTGGCCGCTACCGGGCGGCGACCGGGACCAGGGATGTCATCGCGCGTCGTCGACGACCAGGGACGTCCCGTAGGGGTCGTCGTAGTAGGTGTCGTCCTTGAAGTCGTCCATGTGCGTGGCGAAGAGCCAGATGAGTCCTCCGATGATGACGACACCGATGGCTATGCCGATGGACCCCAGGATGACCCCGGCCAGCGCCTGGCCGGCGTTGTCCGCCTCGCCACGTCCGACCCGCTTGCGGCCGATGATGCCGAAGATCAGCGCGAGCGCGCCCAGGATGAGACTGGGGATGCCGTACACGCAGAACAGGCAGACGGCCAGGATCCCGAGCACCATCGCCGCCGTGCCCATGCCGTTCGAGGGCGCTGCGCCCCATGCGGGCTGACCGCCGTAGCCGGGGTACCCCGGGTAGCCGCCGTACGGTGCCGACGGTGCGGCCGGGTAGCCGTACTGCCCCGCCGGCGGCGGACCTGCCTGGCCCGGGCCGTTCGGGGCGACCGGCGGCGGGGGCACGTCCCCGGGGGCCTGGCCCTCTCCGGTGCCCGGTGCGCTGCCGAACCCGGGCGTGGGGCCCGCCGCGGCGGGCATCGACGTGACGGTCTGCTGGTCGTGCACGGCAGGCGGGCGCGGGTCACCGGCCGGCTTCTCCAGCGGCACCCTGCTGTCCGGCGGAGCCCATGGATCGCGTGGCGCGGCCCCGTCCCCCGGCTGCTCTGTGTTCTCTGACATGGTCCTCCCCCATCGTGGTCCCGTCATGCTACGGCCCGCTCCTGCAGCCCCGGGACCGGCCTACGATGATCCCCGTCCCGCACCCGGCCGCCACGCGCCCGGGCCGCTCGAACCGCATGTCCCGGAGGATCCGATGACCGATCTGCACCCCTTCATCGCGGGGCTGCCCAAGGCCGAACTGCATGTCCACCATGTCGGATCCGCCTCGCCCCGCATCGTCGCCGAACTGGCCGCCCATCACCCGGACTCCAAGGTCCCCACCGACCCCGAGGCGCTGGCCGACTACTTCACCTTCACCGACTTCGCCCACTTCATCGACGTGTATCTCTCCGTCGTGGACCTGATCCGCACCCCGGAGGACGTCCGGCTGCTGACCTTCGAGGTCGCCCGTGACATGGCCCGCCAGAACATCCGGTACGCGGAGCTGACCGTCACCCCGTTCAGCTCGACCCGGCGCGGCATCCCGGAGCAGGGCTTCATGGAGGCCATCGAGGACGCCCGCAAGGCCGCCGAGGCCGAGCTCGGGGTCGTACTGCGCTGGACGTTCGACATCCCCGGTGAGGCCGGGCTGGAAGCCGCGGAGGAGACCACCCGGCTCGCGGTCGGCCTGCGGCCCGAGGGACTCGTCGCGTTCGGGCTCGGCGGCCCGGAGATCGGCGTGCCCCGCCCGCAGTTCAAGCCCTACTTCGACCGGGCCATCGCCGAAGGACTGCACTCCGTCCCGCACGCCGGGGAGACGACGGGCCCACAGACCATCTGGGACGCCCTGAACGACCTGCGCGCCGAACGCATCGGCCACGGCACCAGCGCCACCCGGGACCAGCGTCTCCTCGACCACCTCGCCGAGCACCGGATTCCGCTGGAGGTCTGCCCGACCTCGAACATCGCGACCCGCGCGGTGACCGACCTCGACCTCCACCCGATCAAGGAGATGGTGGACGCCGGCGTGCTGGTCACCATCAACAGCGACGACCCGCCGATGTTCGGGACGGACCTCAACAACGAGTACGGGGTGGCGGCCCGTCTCCTCGGCATGGACGAGCACGGGCTCGCCGCACTCGCGAAGAACGCGGTGGAGGCGTCGTACCTCGACCCGGCCGGCAAGCGGACGCTGGCCGCCGAGATCGACACGTACACGACGAACTGGCTGGAGCGCACCGCCCGGTGACGGGGGCGGTGACAATGGCCCCATGGCCACCTCTGTCACCGCCGTGGCTCACCGCGGCGATCCGTACCGTGTCCGCGAGAACACCCTTCCGTCGATCCGCTCCGCCATCGAACGCGGGGCGGACGCGGTCGAGGTGGACGTGCGGGTCACCCGCGACGGAGTGCCGGTCCTGCTGCACGACGCCACTCTGGAGCGTTTGTGGGGTGACGACCGAAGGCTGGACCGGCTCACGCACCAGGAGCTCGTCGAGGCGACCGCGGGCGGTGTGCCCACCCTGCGCGATGCGCTGCTCACCGCCGGAACGCACCGCCTGATGGTCGATCTGCCCGGCTCCACGGACGATTCGGTGCGCAGGACGGTCGGTGTGGTCCGCGAGTGCGGGGCCGGGGAGCGTACGTACTACTGCGCGGGCCCCGAGGCAATGCTGCGGGTGCGCGCCGCGGATCCGGCCGCCGAGATCGCCCTGACGTGGACGACGCTCGCCCCGCCCCGTGCCGGGCTGCTGGACGCGGTGAAGCCGCGCTGGCTGAACTACCGGTTCGGTCTGGTGAGCCGGGAGCTGACGGACCAGGTCCACCGGGACGGGCTGCTGGTCTCCGCCTGGACTGCCGACACCAAGCACACCATGCGCCGCCTGATCGAGCAGGGCGTCGACTCGATCACCACCAACCGGGTCGACGCCCTGCGCGGCCTGCTCGCCGCCTCTCCTGCCCGCCGCACTCCCTGATCGATCCGCCGGGTCAGCCGGCTGCGGCCGGCACCGGGTCCGTCGCCGGACCGGGTGTCCGCGACAGGGTCTCCAGGCGCTTGATCATCCGGCGGAGGACTAGCAGCGGGATCACTCCGATGACACCGAACGACATGTCGATGACCGTCCACCAGAAGGGAATGTCCCGGATCGGCCCGCAGATCAGCGCGAGCGGAATGATGCCCGCGCAGGCGATCATGCCGAACTCGACGACCCAGATGTTGCGGACCGGGTCGCGGTACGGACCGTAGAAGGCGACCGCGATCACGAGATGCGCGAAGGCCAGCCAGTCGGTGCCGTACAGCACGAAGGGGTACGACGCGTCAGCCTCGTCGAGACCGGTCCGGACCCGGGTGATCCACTCCATCAGGGCCGGGAAGTGCTCGGGCACGGGCGAGGCCGAGGACTTCAGCAGGTCCTCGGCCCAGTGGAGTTCATGGACGAGCGGGAAGGCGGTCAGCCCGCTCAGCACCAGACAGACGACAAAGACGGCAACCCACACGCGTATGCGCCTCAACAGGGCTCTTCGCTCGCTCATGCCGGCAGCGTACGCCGGTGTTTACGCGCTCATTGCTCCGCCTGCGACCAGGACCGCTAGTTGCTCAGGCAACGAGCGTGACCTGCGCTGATGCCAAGTAGCTTCGGCTGCTGGAGGCACGGAATCAGAGACCCGCAGCGCACTGACGGTCTCGGGAAGGTCTGCGGCCTGCCGTGCAGCCATCAGCTCGTGGTGCAGCGCCCAGTCGTCGACACGTAGCACGGCACGCAGGTCGAGCCAGAAGGACTTGGGCTGAGCTTGTTCTTTAACCCTTTCGGCGTTCAGGGACTGAATTGGATTCAGAGTTTCAGTGGTCCGAAGGTGCCGTCTCGGAACGTGAAGACGGTTGGCTCGGTGTCGAACTCCTCCCGGAAGTACCCGCTGTAGCCAGGTTCTTCGACGTGGGGTGCGAGCAGGTCCAGGACGGTGTAGAGGTCACCCATCATGTCGTCGAGCCAGAGGTTGCGGCTGAACAGTCCCCATGCGTGGAGCTCACCACCGGGCGTGAAGCCTCGGGACTGGCGGAGAACGAGTTCAGACCGTACGGAAATCCTCTTGCTCAATGGTCAATAATCGTTGACCATTGGGGGCATGCCTACCGACGATCCTCCCGAGACGTTCCACGTCACCACTGACGAGCAGCTACGCGCTGTCTCCAATCTCACGCGTCACCGGATCATGGCCGTGCTCCGCTTCGAGCCCGCGACGATCACGCAGATCGCCGAGCGGGTGGGCCTGGCGAAGGGGAGTTCCAGCTATCACGTGCGGCTGCTCGAGCGGGCCGGCCTGGTGAAGGTGGTACGGACGCGGAAGGTCCGGGGGGTCACCGAGCGGTACTACGCAATGGCCGCGCAGGCGATCGTGCTGCCGGATCCGGGCGCGGGAGGGCCGGATGTGCTGATGCGGCATGCGGTGGCTGACCTGGAGGCGGCACCGGCGGAGAGCGAGCGGCACGTACGGATGGCGCATCTGCGGCTCACCGGGGAGCAGTTCGCGGAGCTGGGGGCGCGGCTGCAGGCACTGGCGGACGAGTACCGGGAGCTGTCCGATCCGTCGCTGCCGGACGCGTCACTCGTCTTCGCACTGTTCCACCCGGCACCGCGCGAGCAGGCCGAAGGGGACGCCAAGTGACCTCAGACGTTCGGAAGTTGCCGACCGGGTTCGGACGGCTGTGGACCGCGCAGACAGTGTCCTCGCTCGGTGACGGGGTGACCCATGCCGCGCTGCCGCTGCTCGCGTTGACGTTGACGCGGGATCCGATGGCACTCGCCGTCGTCACGGCCGCCGGGACGCTGCCGTGGCTGCTCTTCGGGGTGCTCGGCGGTGCGCTGGTGGACCGCTGGGACCGCCGGCGCACGATGTGGGTCACGGACGCGGCGCGGGCGGTGCTGCTCGCGATACCGGCGGCAGCGGCCGCGCTCGACGTGCTGAGCATTCCACTGCTCGCGGCCGTCGCCTTCCTGCTCGGCCTCGGCGGACTCTTCTTCGACACTGCCGCCACGGCCTATCTGCCGGATCTGCTCGGCCGCGACCCCGCGCTCCTGGAACGCGCCAACTCCCGCCTGCGCGGCACCCAGACCGCCGCGTCCGGCTTCGCGGGGCCGCCCGCCGGCAGTGCACTGCTCGCGCTCGGACGGGCGGTTCCGCTGCTCGCCGACGCGGTGTCGTTCGCGCTCTCCGCCCTGCTCGTACGGTCGCTGCCCACCGCACCCCGGCCCGTACCGCAGGCCCGTGAGTCGCTGCTGCGGCAGGCGCGGGCCGGCGCCTCGTACGTATTCCGGGATCAGTTGCTGCTCGGGCTCGCGCTGCGTCCGGCGGTCGGGAACATCGCCTTCCTCGCCGTGGAGACCGTACTCGCCCTCTTCGCGCACGATCGTCTCGGCATCGACACCTTCGGCTTCGGCCTGCTCCTCACGGCGGAGGCCACCGGCGGCCTGCTCGGCGCGGGCATCGCCTCCTTCCTCGGTCGACGACTCGGCACCGGCACCGCGCTGACCTGCACGGCCGCAGTCGAAGGGCTTGCCATCCTGGGGCTTGCCGCCGCCCCGAATCCGTACGTGGCCGGGCTCGCGCTCGCGGTCTGCGGGGCCGGCATGGGCGCCACGATGGTGCTCGGACCCTCCCTCCGGCAGGCGATCGTCCCGGCCCATCTGATGGGCCGGGTCGCCTCCACCTCCCGCATGCTCGCCATGTGCGCCGCCCCGTTCGGCGCCTTCCTCGGCGGCTGGCTGGCCACCACATACGACATACGCACCCCGCTCTACACCGCCGCCGGCCTCCTCCTCACCATGACCACCGTCACGGCAACCATGACCAGCAACCGCCGGGTCGACGCGGCACTGCGTAGCGCTGCCCCGACCAGTGGTCCAGGTCGTCCGGCATCCGACGATCCCGTCCGGGAGGATGCACCCGAATCGCTGTGACGCTTTCGCGAAAGGTGTCACGAAAATTTCGGGGTGCGGGTCGACCAGCGGGTCGCCGTCGTGCCGGCACCACCGCTCCGCCCGCTGCCGGAGGCTCAAGAGGGCGAAGCACAACGGGAGCGGGAAGAAGCTGAGGGCGAGGCCCACGGCGGTCGCTCGTGAAACAGCGGCGCCTGCGAGGGACATGCGGCTGGTCGCACCACCCTTCCACGCGCCTCAGAGGCCGACCACGGCGTTCCATTTCTTGGCGAACTCGGTGCGCTCCTCGGACGTGATGTCGCGGGCGATCGCCAGCCGCCGGCGCATCGCGTCGTCGGGGAAGATCAGCGGATCCTCGGCGAGGGCGGCGGTCTCCTCGTCCTTGGCGGACGCCAGCACCTCACGCGCGGCCGGGACGGGGCAGACGTAGTTGACCCAGGCAGCGAGCTCCGCGGCGACCTCGGGCTCGTAGTAGTGGTCGATCAGTTTCTCGGCATTGCGCTTGTGGCGGGCGAGGTTGGGGATCATGAGCGATTCCGCCCAGAGCTCGGCCCCCTCCTCGGGCACCACGAACTCGATCTCCGGGTTGTCCGCCTGGAGCTGGATGACATCGCCCGAGTAGGCCTGGCAGGCGAGCACATCGCCGGTCGACAGGTCCTTGATGTAGTCGTTGCCGGTGAAGCGGCGGATGTGCTTCTTCCTCACCAGCTTCTCCACCTGGTCGCACGTCGTGTGGAAGTCGTCCCGCGTCCAGCGGGTGATGTCGACGCCGTTGCCCTGCATGAGCAGGGCGAAGGCCTCGTCGAGCCCGGACAGCAGAGTCACCTTCCCTCGCAGGTCGGCCGCCCAGAGATCGCTCGTGTGCTTGACCTCGCGGCCGAGCTTCCTGCGGTTGTACGCGATGCCGGTGATCCCGGACTGCCAGGGGACGCTGTGTGTCCGGCCCTCGTCGAAGGCGGGCGAACGCAGCTGCGGGTCCAGGTACTTGGCGACGTTGGGCTGCGCGGCCCGGTCCATCTCCTGCACCCAGCCCAGCCGCACGAACCGGGCGGCCATCCAGTCGCTGATGACGATCAGATCCCGGCCGGTCTGCTGATGGTTCATCAGCGCCGGGCTGACCTTCCCGAAGAACTCGTCGTTGTCGTTGATCTCCTCGGTGTACGTGACGGAGATCCCGGTGCGTTCGGTGAACGCGTCGAGGGTGGGCCGCCGTGACTCATCCTCGTCGTCGGTGTCGATGTACAGCGGCCAGTTGGCGAAGTGCAGCGTGTGGTCGGTGGCGGAGAAGTCGCGCCCGGCGCGGTCACCGGGCTGCACGTACGCAGCGGGCACTCCGCAGCCGGCCAGCGCGGCACCGGCCGTACCGGCACCGAAGGCGCGCAGCAGGGACCGGCGGGACATGGGGTTCCTCGGGATCGCTCGCACCTGCGCAGGATGCCGGTCGGCGGGTGCGGCGGACAATGGACCATTCGTCCAGCGGCGCGCACCGCGCCCGCACACCCTGTCGATACCGCGTCAGAAGCGGGCTCCGGCACGGAAACGGCCCCGGGCCGGAGCCCGGGGCCGTCACCACACGCATGTCGGATCAGTCGCCGAGCGACGTCATGACGTGCTTGATGCGCGTGTAGTCCTCGAAGCCGTACGCGGAGAGGTCCTTGCCGTAGCCGGACTTCTTGAATCCGCCGTGCGGCATCTCGGCGACGAGCGGGATGTGCGTGTTGATCCACACGCAGCCGAAGTCCAGGCTCTTGGACATCCGCATCGCGCGGGCGTGGTCCTTCGTCCACACCGAGGAGGCGAGGGCGAACTCGACGCCGTTGGCGTACGCGACGGCCTGTGTCTCGTCCGTGAAGGACTGGACGGTGATGACCGGGCCGAAGACCTCGTTCTGGATGATCTCGTCGTCCTGGCGCAGGCCGGAGACGACGGTCGGGGCGTAGAAGTAGCCCTTGTCGCCGACCCGGTGGCCGCCCGCCTCGACCTTGGCGTGGGCGGGGAGCCGCTCGATGAAGCCGCTGACCTGCTTCAGCTGGTTGGCGTTGTTGAGCGGGCCGTACAGCACGTCCTCGTCGTCCGGCAGGCCGGTCTTCGTGTCGGCGGCGGCCTTGGCGAGCGCGGTGACGAACTCGTCGTGGATCGACTCGTGGACGAGCACGCGGGTCGCGGCCGTGCAGTCCTGGCCGGCGTTGAAGAAGCCCGCTACGGAGATGCCCTCGACGGCCTTGGCGATGTCGCTGTCCTCGAAGACGACGACCGGGGCCTTGCCGCCGAGCTCCAGGTGGACGCGCTTGACGTCCTTGGAGGCGGACTCGGCGACCTGCATGCCGGCGCGTACCGAACCGGTGATGGAGGCCATCGCCGGGGTCGGGTGCTCGACCATCGCACGGCCGGTCTCGCGGTCGCCGCAGATGACGTTGAAGACGCCCTTGGGGAGGATCTCGCCGATGATCTCGGCGATCAGCACGGTCGACGCCGGAGTGGTGTCGGAGGGCTTGATGACGACGGTGTTGCCCGCGGCGAGCGCCGGGGCGAACTTCCAGACCGCCATCATCATCGGATAGTTCCACGGCGCGACCTGCGCGCAGACGCCGACCGGCTCGCGGCGGATGATGGAGGTCATCCCCTCCATGTACTCACCGGCGGAGCGGCCCTCGAGCATCCGGGCCGCACCCGCGAAGAAGCGGATCTGGTCCACCATCGGCGGGATCTCTTCGGTGCGGGTCAGCTCGAGCGGCTTGCCGGTGTTCTCGGACTCCGCGGCGATCAGGTCCTCGGCACGCGCCTCGAACGCATCCGCGATCTTCAGCAGGGCCTTCTGGCGCTCGGCCGGCGTGCTGTCGCGCCAGGCGGGGAAAGCGGCGGCGGCGGCGGCCATGGCGGCATCGACATCGGCCTGCCCGGAGAGCGGCGAGGTCGCGTAGACCTCTTCCGTCACCGGGTTGACCACGTCGATGGTCCGCCCGTCCGCGGCGTCCCGGAACTCTCCGTTGATGTAGTTGCGCAGACGGCGCACCTCGGTGGTCACAACCACCCCTCCTGTCGACACATCCAATGGGTGAGATGTCCAGCCTAGTCGCAGGGGTAACGCTTTCGACATACCCAACCGCCGTGAACTTCGGATTCAGTGATATCCAGTCCTGGAAACAACGAATTTCATTGATTCAGGGTTGCCAGACAGACGACTCCCGGTGCAGAGTGGCCCCGTGGCCAGTCGCAGCGCAGACTCCAGGACCGGGAACGGATCATCAGCGGTCGATGCCGTCTCCCTCGCAATCATCGAGCAGCTCCAGGAGGACGGGCGTCGTCCGTACGCCGCGATCGGCAAGGCTGTCGGCCTCTCCGAAGCGGCCGTACGGCAGCGCGTTCAGAAGCTGCTCGACCAGGGCGTGATGCAGATCGTCGCCGTCACCGACCCGCTCACCGTGGGGTTCCGGCGCCAGGCGATGGTCGGCATCAATGTCGAAGGCGATCTCGATCCCGTCGCGGAGGCGCTGTCGGCCATGGCCGAGTGCGAGTACGTGGTGATGACCGCGGGCTCCTTCGACCTGATGGTGGAGATCGTCTGCGAGGACGACGACCACCTGCTGGAAACGATCAACAAACGCATCCGGGCCATCCCCGGAGTGCGCTCCACCGAGAGCTTCGTCTATCTGAAGCTCAAGAAGCAGACCTATATGTGGGGAACCCGATAGCCGTGAGCAAGGACCTCAGCCGAACCGCGTACGACCACCTGTGGATGCACTTCACCCGCATGTCGGACTACGAGAACGCGCCCGTTCCCACCATCGTGCGTGGCGAGGGCACCTACATCTACGACGACCAGGGCAAGCGCTACCTCGACGGCCTGTCCGGGCTGTTCGTGGTCAACGCCGGTCACGGCCGTCATGAGCTCGCCGAAGCGGCCTACAAGCAGGGTCAGGAACTGGGCTTCTTCCCGGTCTGGTCCTACGCCCACCCGAAGGCCGTCGAGCTCGCCGAGCGCCTCGCGGACTACGCGCCGGGCGACCTCAACAAGGTCTTCTTCACCACCGGTGGCGGCGAAGCCGTCGAAACCGCCTGGAAGCTCGCCAAGCAGTACTTCAAGCTCAAGGGCAAGCCGACCAAGTACAAGGTCATCTCCCGCGCAGTCGCCTACCACGGCACCCCGCAGGGCGCCCTGTCGATCACCGGTCTGCCGGCCCTGAAGGCCCCGTTCGAGCCGCTGGTCCCCGGCGCGCACAAGGTGCCGAACACCAACATCTACCGCGCCCCGATCCACGGCGACGACCCGGAGGCCTTCGGCCGCTGGGCCGCCGACCAGATCGAGCAGGAGATCCTCTTCGAGGGACCGGACACGGTCGCCGCGGTCTTCCTCGAGCCGGTGCAGAACGCCGGCGGCTGCTTCCCGCCGCCGCCCGGGTACTTCCAACGCGTGCGCGAGATCTGCGACAAGTACGACGTGCTGCTCGTCTCCGACGAGGTCATCTGCGCCTTCGGCCGCCTCGGCACGATGTTCGCCTGCGACAAGTTCGGCTACGTGCCGGACATGATCACCTGCGCCAAGGGCATGACCTCGGGCTACTCCCCGATCGGCGCCTGCATCGTCTCGGACCGCATCGCCGAGCCGTTCTACGAGGGTGGCAACACCTTCCTGCACGGCTACACCTTCGGCGGCCACCCGGTCTCCGCGGCAGTCGGCCTCGCCAACCTCGACATCTTCGAGCGCGAGGGCCTCAACCAGCACGTCCTCGACAACGAGAACGCGTTCTTCAGCACGCTGCAGAAGCTGCACGACCTGCCGATCGTCGGCGACGTCCGCGGCAACGGCTTCTTCTACGGCATCGAGCTGGTGAAGGACAAGGCCACCAAGGAGACCTTCACCGACGAGGAGACCGAGCGCGTCCTGTACGGCTTCCTCTCCAAGGCGCTGTACGAGAACGGTCTGTACTGCCGGGCCGACGACCGCGGTGACCCGGTCGTCCAGCTCGCCCCGCCGCTGATCTCCGACCAGTCGACGTTCGACGAGATCGAGTCCATCCTGCGGTCCGTTCTGACGGAGGCCTGGACGAAGCTCTGACCCGGCCGTGATCCGGCCTGTGGGCCGATCGGCCGGTCGACCACGGATCGACCGACCGATTGACCACGGCCGGATCACCGCCCGGACTGCTTCCAGCAGTCATTTCATACGGTTCACGCGGCCCGGATGCGCCCATTCGAGTGGGATGGAGCGCACCCGGGCCGCGTGCTGCCGTCCCGCCGTGGTTCACATCCTTACGGTGCCGAGTGACCGATCGGCCCCCTCTTCGTTCCCCCGTACAGGGGACGGGAATTCTGATCTGAACCGAGGTGTACGCCATGGTGGCTCCGCCGGACAACGATGTGATCTGGGCGCGTTCCCTGCACCACACCCACAGCGGCTCGCCCGCGCTCGGCGGGATCTCCCTGGAGGTCCGCGACGGCGAGATCCTCGCAGTGACCGGACCGCGGGCCAGTGGCAAGACAACTCTTCTGCACTGCCTCTCCGGTCAACTGGTGCCCCAGCAGGGCGAGGTCTGGTTCAACAGTGTCCCGGTCCACACCATGGGCCCCCGGCTGCGCGAGCGGCTGCGCCGGGACCGGTTCGGCTGGATCGCGTCGGAACCCCAGCTCGTACCCGAGCTGAACACCTGGGAGAACACGGCGCTGCCCCTGCTGCTCCGCGGAACCCCCCACCGGGTCGCGAGGAAGGCCGCCATGGAGTGGCTGGAGCGGCTCGACATCGGCATGTGCGCCAAGAAGCGGCCTCACACCCTGCCCCAGGGGCAGCGCCAGCGGGTCGCCGTGGCCCGTGCGCTGGCCGGATCACCCACGGTGATCTTCGCCGACGAGCCGACCGCGACACTGCACCGCACCGACCGCACCCATGTGCTGCGGACCCTGACGAGCGCGGCTCGCTCGCACGGCATCACGATCGTGCTCGCCACCCATGACGCGGAGGTCGCCTCGCTCGCCGACCGTGCGGTCTCGCTGTTGGACGGCCGTCGCGTCACCACCGTCGCCCTGCCCTCCGTGTCCGATACGGAAGGCCGCGCGGCGTGCTCGCTCTCCGTCTGACCCGCGGCCACCCGCTGGTCCTGATGCGGCGGCTGCTGGTCGCGGCCGCCTCCGCCGGGGTCGGCTTCCTTCTGCTGTGCACCCTGATGTACGCGTCGACGCATCCCGCGTACTCGACCACCGCGGTACTGCGGCTGCTGTGGTGCTTCGTACCGCTGGCCGCCACCGTGCAGTTCGCGGTCGCGGTGGCCCGTACGGATCCCGCCACGCGTCCGCGTTCGGCGCTGTCCGCCGTCGGTCTCGGCCCGGTCCGGCTCAGCATGGTGGCCGCCCTCTCCACCGCCGTGTCCTGCACCCTCGGGTCGATGGTGGCGCTGCTCGTCTTCCTGCATCTGCGCGGCGACCTGACCGGGCTGCCGTTCGACGGTGCGGCTACCCACCTGGTCGGCGCGGGAGCACCGTTGCCGGTGGCCGCCGCGCTCGTCCTGCTGGCGCTGGTGCCGGTCACCGCGGCGACGACGTGCGCGGTGGCGTTCCTTGCGCGGTCGGCGAGCCGCACCAAGGCGGCCACGGGCGCCGGCCGGGCCGCCTTCGCGGGCGAAGCCGCCGGCGCGGGCGAAGCCGCCGGCGCGGGCGAAGCCACCGCCGTGGGCGAGGCCGAGGACACGGCGGAGGCGGATGTCACCGACAACACCGGCAACCCCGACGTCGGCGACTGCGTCGAACCGGCGATTCCCGCTCCCGCCGCGCCCCCGACGGGGCTGCCCTGGGGCGTCGCGCTGACCGCAGTGGGTCTCGCGGTCGAGGCGTACACGAGCCGCACCACCCCGGGCAACCCGTTCCCGCTGCCCGGCAGGTTCGACTCCACCCCGGCCGCCGTGCTGGCCGGCTGGACGCTGACGGCGATCGGCCTGGCCATGGCCGGCCCCGGTCTGACCCATCTGTGCGGGCGGGCACTGCAGTCGGTGCGCCCCGGAGTCGTACGCCTGCTGGCCGGCAGGATGCTGATGACGGAGGCGAGCAGGATCGGCCGTCCGCTCGGCGTGGTCTGCGCGGTGCTCTCCGCGGTGATCGCCGCGTACGCGCTGTACGGGACGGGACCGCGCCCCTTCGGTCCGCTCACCGCTCTGGGCGCGGTGCTGGTCCTGGGCTGCACGGCGGCCACCCTGCTGGCCTCGGCGCTGGAGGCGAAGCAGGCCCGGGCGCAGACGGCGCAGGCGCTGCGGCGGCTCGGCGCGCCTGCCACGACACTGCGTGCGGCCACGGCCCTGCGCGCGGTGGCGCTGCTGGTCGTCTTCGCCCCACTGACCTGGCTGATCGCGGAGCTCGCCGCGCTTCCGCTGACGGGCTGAGGGCGCTGACCAGACGGGGAATGCGCCCGCACGGACTCCACCGTGCAGGCCGGCCGGGTACGTAGCATGACGGGATGGACAACCCGGACGACAGCATTCCCGCACCCGGCATCGAGATCGAGTCGCTCGCCGAATTCGACGCCGCGGTCGCCTCGGGACCGCTCACCGGACATCGTGTCCAGTCCGTCGACCTGACGGACCGCAGCGCCGCGCTGCTCGCCGCCGACACGTCCGGCGCCGTCTTCCTCGGTTGCCGGTTGACGCCCGACGCGGTGGCGAAGGTGCGGGCCGAGGGGGCGTTCGTCTTCCCGCCCGTGCCGGGGCTGCCCTTCGACCCGTACCGCGGGCTGCTCTACTCCCCCGATGCGCTCTACGAGGGGCTCGCGGCCGGGGGCTACGAGGCGACGCCCGACGCCCGCGCCTACCACTGGTTCCAGCGGACCCGGGCGAACGGCGACACCTTCGCCTCGATGCTGCGGGCGCTCCACGACGACGCGGTCTCCGACGCACTGGACGAACTTCTCACCGGGGCCCGGGTGGTCGGGGTGATGGGCGGTCACACAACGGCCCGCGGCAACCCCGCGTACGCGGCCGCGGCCCGGCTGGGCAGAACGCTGACGCGCAGTGGACTGACGGTGGCCACCGGTGGTGGCCCGGGCGCGATGGAGGCGGCGAACCTCGGCGCGTACGCGGCTCCGCATCCCGATCCGATGCTGGACAAGGCCTGCGAACTCCTGGCGGCCGTACCGTCGTTCACCCCATCGGTCACCGACTGGGCGCGGACCGCCTTCGCCGTGCGGGAGCGGTGGCCGGACGGCGGCGGGTCGGTCTCGATCCCCACCTGGTTCTACGGTCATGAACCGCCGAACCCGTTCGCGGACCACATCGCCAAGTACTTCACCAACGCGCTCCGCGAGGACGGGCTGCTCGCCCGGTCCGGGGCGGGCGTGATCTTCCTGCCGGGCGCCGCCGGAACCGTACAGGAGATCTTCGACAACGCGACGCCGAACTACTACGGCTCACGCGGCGCGCCGACGCCGATGGTGCTGGTCGGCATCGCCCACTGGACGGACGAACTGCCCACCTGGCCGCTGCTCAGGGCACTCGCCGAAGGCCGGCCGATGGGTTCCCGGATCGCACTCGTCGACACGGTGGACGAAGCCCCCGAGGCACTCGCCCGGCTGTCCGCCCCGTAAGGCCCCGCTCCCACATCATGCCGACGGCGTCAGACCGCCGCGAGCCGGTTCTCCAGCGCGTCGAAGAACGCCTCCCAGCCGTCCTCCGCCGCCGCATACTGCTCGGCCGTGAGGTTGCCTCCGCGCTGCTGGAAGACCATCTCGGTGGCCTTGCGGCCGTGGTCGGCAAAGGTGACGGTGACGATCTCGCCCTCGATGTCGGCGGGCGCGCCGGCGTCCTTCAGCGTGAAGACCAGCCGTTCCGGCGCGACCACCTCGCGGTAGACACCGTGGAACGGCATCTCGGTGCCCGGCACCACGATGACCAGGCTCCACTCGCCGCCGGGCCGTACGTCCATCGCCACCCGGTCGAGCGGTACCTCGGCGTCGCCGCCGTACCAGGCGGCGAAGTGCTCGGGGGTCGTCCAGGCCCCGAAGACGCGTTCCCGCGGGGCGTCGAGGACGCGGGTGATGTCGATGCCCTCGCGTGCCGTTCCAGTCATGGTCGCTGTCCTTTGCGGAGTCGGTACGGATCTTCCGGATGAGATGTTCCCCAAAACCGGCAAAACAGCTCATACCGGACCACTGTGGCGGTCCGGCCTCTCCGCGGCGTCGCCCGCGGCGCCGGGCGACCGCGCGTGTTCAGCCGGCGGCGGGCAGGACCACCGTCTCCGAGGCGTCGAACGTCACGCCCACCGCCGCGCCCTGCTGAGGCGTGTCCCGCAGCGGGCACTCCGCCTCCAGGACCGGGCCCGCCCCGGGGTGCAGGGTCACGGCGACATGGTTGCCCCGGAAGGTGCGGGCGCCGACCGTGCAGCGCAGGCCGTCCGCCGGGGCGCCGATCCGTACGCCCGCCGGACGCACCAGCAGAGCGCACGGGCCCTGCGGCGACCCGTCCGGCACCGGGACCCTGCCCCACGCCGTGGCCGCGGCAGCGCCCGTGACCGTCGCGTCCACCACATTGTCGAAACCGAGGAACCGCGCGACGAACGCGGATGCGGGGCGCTGCCAGACCTCCAGCGGGGTACCCACCTGGGCGATGCGCCCGTCACGCATCACGACGACCCGGTCGGCGAGGGCGAACGCCTCGCCCTGGTCGTGGGTGACGGCGAGCACCGTCGTACCCAACCGGGTGAAAAGCGTGCGCAGTTCGACCACCAGACGTTCGCGCAGGCTGCGGTCGAGCTGGCCGAGCGGTTCGTCGAGCATCAGCAGCTTCGGTCGCGGGGCGAGCGCCCGCGCGAGGGCGACGCGCTGCTGCTCGCCGCCGGACAGCGCGGCGACCGCCCGCCGTTCGGCGCCGGGCAGGCCCACCAGGTCGAGGAGTTCGGTGACCCTGCCGTCCTGGTCGCCGCGGTTCACGCCGTGCATGCGCAGTCCGAAGGCGACGTTGGCGCCGACGTCCCGGTGCGGGAACAGCTGATGGTCCTGGAACATCAGCCCCAGGCCGCGCCGGTGCACGGGAACCCCGGACTGGTCGACGCCGTCGAGCAGCACCCGGCCGCCGTCCGGCGGGTGCAGTCCGGCGACCACCCGCAGCAGCGTCGACTTGCCGCTGCCGCTCGGCCCCAGCACACAGACGATCTCGTGGTCGGCCACCTGCAGATCCACCGCGTCGAGCGCCGCCCGCTCCCCGAAGAGGACCGTGGCGGCTTCAAGTGTCAGCATGTCCAGAACACCCCGGGCATCGTCAGAACTCCCCGGACCGGTCCGGGCGGATACGTTCGAGCAGCAGCAGCGATGCCGCGCACACCAGCATCAGAATCGTGCTGAGGGCCATCGCCTGGCCGTAGTTGAGTTCCCCGGACCGCCCCAGCAGCCGGGCCACGGCGACCGGCAGCGTCGGGTTGTCGGGCCGTGCGATGAACACCGTCGCCCCGAACTCGCCGAGCGACACGGCGAACGCGAAGCCCGCGGCAACCAGCAGCGCCCGCCGCACCAACGGCAGATCGACCTCGCGCCAGGCCCGCAGCGGTGACGCCCCGAGCACCGCCGCCGCCTCGCGCAGCCGGCCGTCCACCGCCCGCAGCACCGGCAGCATCGTGCGTACGACGAACGGCACACCGACCAGCGCCTGGGCCAGCGGCACCAGGATCCAGGAGGTCCGCAGATCCAGCGGCGGCCTGTCCAGCGTGATCAGGAAGCCGAAGCCGACGGTGACCGCGGACACCCCGAGCGGCAGCATCAGCAGCGCGTCGAAGCCCCGTACGAGCCGCCCGGCCCGCCTGGTCAGCGCCGCCGCCGCGAGCCCGCCGACGACCAGCGCGATCACGGTCGCGACCACGGCGTACTGCAGTGAGTTCCCGATCGCTTCGAGCGGCGCCACCAGGAAGGTGCCGCCGCTCGCATCCACGGACTGCAGGGCCCGGTAGTAGTCGAACCCGTGGCCGCCTGGTGCGTCCAGCGAACGCTCCACCAGCACACCGAGGGGCAGCAGGATCAGCACCAGCACGGTGAGCAGAACCCCGCCGAGCAGCGCCCACTGCCCGGCGCCGCGCGGCCTGCGGGCGGTCTGCACGGGGTCGACCAGCCTCAGCGCCGTCTCCCTGCGCCGCACCGTCCACGCATGTACGGCCAGGATCGCGCCGACCGCGGCGAACTGCACCAGCGTCAGCACGGCGGCCGTCGGGAGGTCGAGCAACTGGGCGGTCTGCCGGTAGATCTCCACCTCCAGCGTGGAGTACCCCGGACCGCCCAGGATCTGCACGACCCCGAAGGAGGTGAACGTGAAGAGGAAGACCATCAGCGCTGCGGCGGCCACGGCGGGCGCGAGGGCCGGCAGCGTCACCCGCCGCCACGCCGCGAACCGACCGGCGCCCAGCACCCGCGCGGCCTCCTCCTGCCGCGGGTCGAGCTGCGACCACAGCCCGCCGACGGTCCGTACGACCACCGCGTAGTTGAAGAAGACATGCGCGAGCAGAATCGCCCACACGGTGGTGTCGAGCCGTACGCCCGCGAGTTCGTCGAGGAAGCCGCCACGGCCCAGCAGCGCCAGGAACGCGGTACCCACGACGACGGTCGGCAGGACGAACGGCACGGTGACGACCGCCCTCAGCAACTGTTTGCCGGGGAAGTCGAAACGGGCGAACACATAGGCGCCGGGCAGCGCGATCAGCAGGGTCAGCGCGGTCGAGGCGAACGCCTGCCAGCTGGTGAACCAGAGGACGTCGAGGATGTCCGGCCGGGTCAGCACCTGGCCGATCCGGCCGAACTGCCAGACACCGTCGCTCTTCAGGCCGCGGCCGACGATCGCGACGACGGGGTAGGCGAAGAACAGCGCGAAGAACACGACGGGCACGGCCATCAGACCGAGCCGCACCGCGCTCCCCCGCCGAGCCCCGGCGCGCGCGGCACTCGCGCCGCTCCGGGGACGCGCACCCTTCCCGCGCGCGCCCGGAGCGGTAACCGGCGCCGTCGCGGGTACCGGCGTCTTCGCTACTTCACTACGAGCGAGGACCACGACTGGACCCACTGCTCACGGTTCTTGGCGATGGTGTCGGGGGCCACGGTCGTCGGCGCGTCGACCGTCGCGCCGAACTTCGTGAAGACCTCGGGCAGCTTCGCATCCTCGGTGACCGGGTTCACGAACATGTTGAGCGGCATGTCCTCCTGGAACTTCTTGCTGATCAGGAAGTCCAGCAGGGCCTTGCCGCCCGCCTCGTTCTTCGCGCCGTTCAGCAGCCCCGCGAACTCGATCTGCCGGAAGCAGGTCCCGGTCGCGACCGCGGTCGGAGCCTCGGACGGCTGCGGCTCCGCGTACAGGACCTCGGCCGGCGGGCTGGAGGCGTACGACACGACGAGCGGCCGGTCGGCCTTGGCCTTCCTGCCGCCCGCGGAGCCGGAGAACTCCTCGTTGTACGCCTGCTCCCAGCCGTCGACGACCTTGACGCCGTTGCTCTTCAGCTTCTTCCAGTAGTCCTGGTAGCCGTTCTCGCCATAGGTGGCGACGGTGCCGAGGAGGAATCCGAGTCCGGGCGACGAGGTCGCGGCGTTCTCGGTGACGAGGAGGTTCTTGTACGCGGGCTTCGCCAGGTCGTCGAAGGACTGCGGCGGCGCAAGCTTCTTGTCGGCGAAGTACGCCTTGTCGTAGTTGATGCAGATGTCGCCGGTATCGATCGGGGTCACCCGGTGCTTGGCGGCGTCCAGCTGCGTGCCGGCCGCGACCCGGTCGCTGCCCTTCGCCTCGTACGGAGTGAACAGGCCGTTGTCGAGCGCGCGGGAGAGCAGCGTGTTGTCGACGCCGAAGAACACATCGCCGCGCGGGGAACCCTTGGTCAGGATCTCCTGGTTGAGGGCGGCTCCGGCGTCCCCGCTCTTGAGGACCTTGACGGTGTAGCCGGTTTCCTCGGTGAACGCCTTCAGTACGTCCTTGGAGGCACTGAAGGAGTCATGGCTGACCATGGTCACGGTCTTGGATCCGGAGCCCTTCGTGCCGCCGGCCCCGGAGGCCGAGTCGTCGGAACCGCCGCAGCCGGCGAGTGCCGTGACGCCGAGCGCGGCGGCGACGGCGGCCGCCGCGAGCTGCCTGGTCGTGGGCCTGGTGCGATTGGTGCTCATCGTGTATTCCTCCTGGGTTTGACCAGGAAGAGACGCGGCCCTGCCCGCCGGAAGGCGGGCAGGGCGCAACAGCATGAGTTGATGACCGAACTTCCTACCCGGAATGACCCGGGCGAGGTTCAGAGGGTCTGCGGCCGGCCTGCCGGTACCGCACTCTCAGCGCTGTGGCGCTCCCCTGTCGGAATATGAAATTGATATCGGCCCAGATTACACGGGCCGACCCGGCCTCAGCGCTCCGATGCCGCCAGCTGCCCGCAAGCCCCGTCGATCTCCTGGCCGCGGGTGTCCCGCACGGTCACGGGCACCCCGTGGGCGGCGATCGCCTCGACGAACGCCTTCTCGTCCTCGGGCCGCGAAGCGGTCCACTTCGAGCCGGGCGTGGGGTTCAGCGGGATCAGGTTGACATGCACGCGCCTGCTCTTGAGGAGCCGGCCGAGCAGGTCGCCTCGCCAGGCCTGGTCGTTGATGTCGCGGATCAGCGCGTACTCGATGGAGATCCGGCGGCCGGACTTCTCCGCGTACTCCCACGCCGCATCCAGCACCTCGCGCACCTTCCAGCGCGTGTTCACCGGCACGAGGGTGTCGCGGAGCTCGTCGTCCGGCGCGTGCAGCGAGACCGCGAGACGGCACTTGAAGCCCTCGTCGGCGAAGCGCAGCATGGCCGGCACCAGGCCCACGGTGGAGACGGTGATCCCGCGCTGCGAGAGACCCAGGCCGTCCGGCTCGGGATCGGTCAGCCGGCGGATCGCGCCGACCACCCGCTTGTAATTGGCGAGGGGCTCACCCATGCCCATGAAGACGATGTTGGAGAGCCGCGCGGGCCCGCCCGGCACCTCTCCGTCACGCAGCGCGCGCATGCCGTCCACGATCTGGTGGACGATCTCGGCGGTGGACAGATTGCGGTCCAGACCGGCCTGCCCCGTCGCACAGAACGGACAGTTCATCCCGCACCCCGCCTGCGACGAGATGCACATGGTCACCCGCTCCGGATAGCGCATGAGGACGGACTCGACCAGCGTCCCGTCATGCAGCTTCCACAGCGTCTTACGGGTGGTGTCGTCGTCGCAGCTGATGTGCCGGACCACGGACATCAGATCGGGGAACATCGCCTCGGCGAGCTTGTCCCGCGAACCGGCCGGGATGTTGGTCCACTCAGCCGGGTCGTGCGCGTACCGCGCGAAGTAGTGCTGCGACAGCTGCTGCGCGCGGAACGGCTTCTCGCCGATCGCGGCGACGGCTTCCTTGCGCTCGGCGGGCGTGAGGTCGGCGAGGTGCCGCGGCGGCTTCTTGGCTCCGCGGGGCGCGACGAAAGTGAGTTCTCCGGGCTTAGGCATGGTTCCTCCAGTGTTGCAGACACGCCGTGGTAGTAGAGGCCTTCACCCGTTCAGGAGGGGTGGGGGGGGCGGACGGGCCGGGTCGCCATCGGTCGCCATGAGTCGACGTCGGCGGCCCTTTGGCGGCCCGGAGACGGCCCAGCCACACGGTCGGGACAGTGACCGATTGCACGATGGACAGGATGTGCGCGCAGCGGCTCGCCACCACCTAGAATCGAATATGTGTCCGAAAACCTCTCTCGTCCGGATCGTCTGCGCATCGTGCGCGAGTGGCAGGCGTACCCACTGGGCGAACCGGTCGCACCCTCGCCGAGCTGGAGGAACATGAAGCCGCAGCCGCCCGCGCTGCACGCACCCGGCCCCCGTCGGCACCCGCGTGGAAGCTCCCTGCCCCGCGCACGGGTGGCGGGGCGCACGCCGACGCCGTCCACACAGGCCACTGCGGCATGGGCGGAAGGAGACCATGGACGATGACCAGAGACCGAGCGCCACGTGCACTGCCGGACGACGGCACCACGGCTTGCCCGTACTGCCGACCCGACAGAGAGCTGCGAGTGCTGTGAGTCGCGAGGCACCAGCACCTGAGGACCTGAGCGGCGCACCGATCGTCGTGCACCGAGCAGCCGGAACGGGCGGCCGGCGAGTGACGATCCGCGCCCGGACCGCGGGCCTCGCTCGCAACGACGACGACGTGGTCGAATTCCTGCGCCGCGCCGGCCTGCCGGACGCCGGTGACATGCTGGACGATCCCCGATGGGTGCAATGGCAGGGCGGCCACCCACATGAGTACGGCACAACCTCTCGCCAACTACCGTGATCTTGTCGCAGTTCGGCCCGGCCAGGACCAGCGAGGAAGCGTCTCACCACGCGGAGAGGTGCGGGCCGGCCGCTCCCAGGTAATGGGTTCAAAGTACACGCGTCCATCATCGCTCTGCCGCATCATGATCCGTATGAATCTCGACTTCGCCCGTCGCTTCGCCGCGCAGTGGCAGGACGACTGGAACTCCCACGACCTGGACCGCATTCTCGCGCACTACCACGACGACGTGACCTTCAGTTCGCCCATGATCGCCCGGCTGACGGGCGACCCGGCCGGCACCGTGCACGGCAAAGCCGCCCTGCGTGCGTACTGGGCTGCGGGGCTCAAGCGGATCCCCGACCTGAAGTTCGAGGTGATGGACGTACGGGCGAGCGTCGACGCACTCGTGATCGACTACCTCAACCAGATCGGCGGCAGGGTGAGTGAGGTGCTGACCTTCCGGGACGGCCTGGTGGTGGCGGGCTTCGGCGCGTACGGCGAGACGCCCGCAAACTGACCCGCCCGCCCGTCCGCTGGGGCCTTCGTTCGGATCAGGCGGCACACCAGCCCGGACGCCGGGGAGCACATCAAGGACCTGAGTGGCTGCCTCGGCCACACAGATCCCGGCTTCACTCGCCGGGTGTACACACGCCTGATGCCGAGCAGTGAGAGCTGCACCCGAAATGCCGTGAACAGCCTCTGCCAGCGCGACAGTGAGAGCGATGACGGCCCGAGCGACATGGAGTGAAGGCCGGGCCACGGGAAACACAGAGGTCAAGCGCCAGGTGTGCCCCGTTCCCGGCTGAACTCTCCGGGCTTGGGCATGGTTCATCCAGCGTCGCCAGACACGCCGTGGTAGCAGAGGCCCCTGCCGGCTCACCGGGGGTGAAGGGTAGACGGGCCGGGCCCCGGTCCTCACCGGTCGTCGTCGGGGGCCCTGTGAGGGCCCCCGGACGGCCCGGCCGCGCACATGAGCAGTGACCGGTGCACGACGGATCGGCAGTGCACTGCACCGGCACCCTTCCGGTACGAGTGAGGGCCCGCCGCCCTGTGGGCAACGGACCCTCACTCGTAAGAACACAGATCGAGACGGGTGGCGAACCGGCCGCTCAGCCCGATCCGACGAAGAGCACCAGCAGCAGCCACACCACCGGAGCGGTCGGCAGCAGCGAGTCCAGCCGGTCCATGATCCCGCCGTGGCCCGGCAGTAGCGTGCCCATGTCCTTGATCCCGAGATCCCGCTTGATCATGGACTCGCCCAGGTCACCGAGGGTGGCGCTGACGGCGACGGCGAGGCCGAGCAGCAGCCCCTGCCACCAGGTGCCGTCGTCGATCAGGAACTGCATGCACAGTGCGCCGGCGACCATCGCGAAGGCGACGGCCCCGACCAGGCCCTCGCGGGTCTTGCCGGGGCTGATCCGCGGCGCGAGCTTGTGCTTGCCGAACCGCCAGCCGACGGCGTACGCCCCCGTGTCGCTGACCACGGTCAGCAACAGGAAGGTGAGGACCCGCTGCGGCCCGTCGTCCGCGTTCAGCAGCATCGACACGAAGGTGGCCAGGAAGGGTACGTAGAACACGGCGAAGACGCCGGCCGTGACGTCCTTGAGGTACCCCTCCGGCGGTTCGGTCATCCGCCAGACGAGCACGGCCAGGGCGGTCAGCGCAGTCGCGACCCAGGCGCCCTCGGCGCCACGGACATAGCCGGCCACGACCATCGCAGCGCCGCCGACCGCAAGCGGTACGAGCGGGGCTTTGATGCCCTTGCGTTCCTCGAGGCGGGAGGTGAGTTCCCAGAGGCCGACGACGACCGCGACCGCTATCACGCCGACGAACACGGCCTTGACGATGAAGAGCGAGGCGACGATGACGGCGCCGAGCCCCACACCGACCCCTATGGCGGCTCGCAGATCACGGCCCGCACGTTTCTTCTGCGGGGGCGGCGGGGTGGACATGTGCTCCTGCGGCTTCTCGTCACGGAAAAGGGGGCGGCCGCCCAGGTGGGCGGCTCCCCCGTCCCGGTCGTCACGATCGTCAGCGTCTCTACCTGCGTCGGGAACGTCCGGCACGATGGGCATGGGCCGAGTCTGCTGGGCGTCATGCACATCGTATGCAGGACCCGCCGGAACGGCCTCCCGCTCGGGCGTGACCCAGTTGCGGGCTCCCTGCGGGGCGCCCCAGGAAGAGTCGTTCATCAGACTTCGAGCAGCTCGGCTTCCTTGTGCTTGAGCAGCTCGTCGACCTGCGCGACGTACTTCGCGGTGATGTCGTCGAGCTCCTTCTCGGCGCGACGCACCTCGTCCTCGCCGGACTCCTTGTCCTTGACCAGCTTGTCCAGGGTCTCCTTGGCCTTGCGGCGGACGGCCCGGATCGAGATCTTGGAGTCCTCGGCCTTCGTCTTCGCGACCTTGATGTAGTCGCGGCGACGCTCCTCGGTGAGGTCGGGGAAGTTCACCCGGATGATATTGCCGTCGTTGCTCGGGTTGACGCCGAGATCGGAGTCGCGGATCGCCTGCTCGATGTTGCGCAGAGCGCTCTTGTCGAACGGCGTCACAACGGCCATCCGCGGCTCGGGAACCGAGAACGAGGCCAGCTGGTTGATCGGGGTCAGCGCGCCGTAGTAGTCGGCGACGATCTTGTTGAACATCGCCGGGTGCGCGCGGCCGGTGCGGATCGCGGCGAAGTCCTCTTTCGCGACCACGACGGCCTTCTCCATCTTCTCCTCGGCCTCGAGGAGGGTTTCTTCGATCACCACGTGCTCCTGCGTGTCTAGAGTGGGCCCGGCGTGCTCTGGCCCGGCGGGTCCTGCGTCGCGTCCTCACCTGCACGGTGTCCGACCGGCAGGCCGTTGTCCATCCTTCGGGGCCGCTCCCGGGATCTCCCGGAACCGTCCTCCCGGTTCTCAGGCCCGGGTGCCCTGGTCGCTCACGAGCGTGCCGATCTTCTCACCCTTGACGGCGCGGGCGATATTGCCGGTCGCGGTGAGCTCGAAGACGAGGATCGGCAGCTGGTTGTCACGGCAGAGCGTGATGGCGGTGGCGTCGGCAACCTTGAGATCGCGGGCGAGCACCTCGCCGTACTCCAGCGCGTCGAACTTCACCGCGTCGGGGTTGGTCTTGGGGTCGGAGTCGTAGACCCCGTCCACACCGTTCTTGCCCATCAGCAGACCCTCGGCGTCGATCTCCAGGGCGCGCTGGGCGGCAGTGGTGTCGGTGGAGAAGTACGGCATGCCCATACCGGCGCCGAAGATGACGACGCGGCCCTTCTCCAGGTGGCGCACGGCGCGCAGCGGGATGTACGGCTCCGCGACCTGGCCCATCGTGATGGCGGTCTGGACCCGGGAGTCGATGCCCTCCTTCTCCAGGAAGTCCTGGAGGGCGAGGCAGTTCATGACCGTGCCGAGCATGCCCATGTAGTCGGAGCGGGCCCGGTCCATGCCGCGCTGCTGGAGCTCGGCACCGCGGAAGAAGTTGCCGCCGCCGATGACGACGGCGATTTCCGCACCGCCGCGGACGACCGCCGCGATTTCCCGGGCGATGGCGTGCACGACGTCGGGGTCCACCCCGAGGCCGCCGCCGCCGGCGAACGCCTCACCGGACAGCTTCAGCATGAAGCGCCCGGCCACCTTGCCGTCGTCGCGCTTGTGGTCGGTTTTCGCGGCGTCCGCGCCCTTGTTCATGGAATTTCTCCTCGTACACATACGAAGAAGGCCATTGCCGGTGGGTCTGGTGTCCCTCAGCGGCAATGGCCTCCTCGTCAGTTCTGCGGTCGTACGGCGGGTGTGCGGCCGACGACTGCACTAGACCCTATCGGGGTCCACCGTTTTTCGCGGACGGACTCAGATGCCGACCTTGATGCGCGAGAAGCGCTTCAGGGTGACACCGGCCTCGTCCAGGACCTTCTGGACGGACTTCTTGTTGTCCTTGGCGAAGGCCTGCTCGAGGACGACGACGTCCTTGAAGAAGCCGTTGACGCGACCCTCGACGATCTTCGGAAGGGCGGCCTCGGGCTTGCCCTCCTCGCGGGAGGTGGCCTCGGCGACCCGACGCTCGTTCTCGACCGTCTCGGCCGGGACCTCGTCGCGGTTGAGGTACTTCGGGGCGAAGGCGGCGATGTGCTGCGCGACGTCCTTGGCGACCTCGGCGTTCTCCTTGTCCAGCTCGACGAGCACGCCGACCTGCGGCGGGAGGTCGGGCATGGTGCGGTGCATGTACGCAGCCACGTAACCGCCGGTGAACTGTGCGAAGCGGTCCAGGACGATCTTCTCGCCCAGGTTGGCGTTCGCCTCGTCGACGTACGCCTGGACCGTCTTGCCGGCCTCGATCTCGGAGGAGAGCAGCGCAGCCAGGTCGGCCGGCGAGGTCGCGGCCACGTGCGCGGCGAGCGCATCGGCGACGGCCAGGAACTTCTCGCCCTTGGCGACGAAGTCGGTCTCGCACTTGAGCTCGAGCAGGACGCCGGAGGTCTTGTCCTCGGAGATGAGGGAGACGACGGCACCGTTCTCGGCAGAACGGCCCTCGCGCTTGGCGACGCCCTTCTGACCCTTGATACGGAGAGCCTCGACGGCCTTGTCGACGTTGCCGTCGGCCTCGTCGAGCGCCTTCTTGCAGTCCATCATGCCGGCGCCGGTGAGCTCACGGAGCTTCTTGACGTCAGCGGCGGTGTAGTTCGCCATGAGTCTGTGTTTCTCTCTCGAAGTCTGAAAGATCTACGGGTGAACGGCGGGGGCGGTGCTTGTGGCACCGGCCCCCGCCGTCATTCAGCCGTGACGGAGTGGTCAGGCCTGCTCGGCGTCCGCGGCCGGAGCCTCGGCAGCGGCGTCCGCGGCCGGAGCCTCGGCAGCGGCGTCCGCGACCTTCTCGGTCTCGGCAGAGGTCTGCACCTCGGCAGCACCCTCGGCGTCCGCCTTCTTGTCGCCCTCGAGCAGGTCGCGCTCCCACTCGGCGAGCGGCTCGCCGGCGGCCTTCTCGCCCGGCTTCGAGTCGCCGGTCGCGGCGCCGGAACGGGCGATGAGGCCCTCGGCGACGGCGTCGGCGATCACGCGGGTGAGCAGGGTGACGGAGCGGATCGCGTCGTCGTTGCCCGGGATCTTGTAGTCGACCTCGTCGGGGTCACAGTTGGTGTCGAGGATCGCGACGACCGGGATGTGGAGCTTGCGCGCCTCACCGACGGCGATGTGCTCCTTCTTGGTGTCGACGATCCAGACGGCGCTGGGCACCTTCTGCATCTCGCGGATACCACCGAGGGTCTTCTCCAGCTTGGCCTTCTCGCGGGAGAGAACCAGGAGCTCCTTCTTGGTGAGGCCGGAGGCGGCCACGTCCTCGAAGTCGATCTGCTCGAGCTCCTTCAGACGCTGAAGGCGCTTGTAGACGGTGGAGAAGTTGGTGAGCATGCCACCGAGCCAACGCTGGTTGACGTACGGCATGCCGACGCGCGTCGCCTGCTCGGCGATGGCCTCCTGGGCCTGCTTCTTCGTACCCACGAACATGATGGAGCCGCCGTGCGCGACGGTCTCCTTGACGAACTCGTAGGCGCGGTCGATGTACGACAGCGACTGGAGCAGGTCGATGATGTAGATGCCGTTGCGCTCGGTGAAGATGAAGCGCTTCATCTTCGGGTTCCAGCGACGGGTCTGGTGACCGAAGTGGACGCCGCTTTCCAGCAGCTCCCGCATCGTGACGACGGCCATGGCCGTACTCCTTGAGGTGCTCGGTTGTCGCGACCGCAGGATTGCTGTCGCGCCTGACGCCCCGACGCGCCGTGCCACGAGGGACCGAGGAGCGCGGCCACCGTCCGCAGAGAGGGAGGTGGCGGGGCGTGCGAAGTCGACCCGGTGACCCGGATCGCCACAAGAAGTGTACGGGACCCGTCGGGTGCCGGGTGACGGCGATGTCCACAACCGGCGAGTAGTCCACAGATCCGGTCCATGATCCCCGCGGATCCGGCCGGTGCGGGACGGTTCCGTCCATGCGATACACACCTGAACCGGCTACTGTCCGGCGCAGCGCGCCGCCGCGTCGCCTTCGGGCACCGACCGCGGTCACAGCGATTTTCCTGGCCGCGCTCGCGGTGCTGTGCGGCGCGCGCGTCGCGGCCGCCGACGCCGTGCCGGACGGCGGGCGTGCGTGGCCGGTCGAGGGCCGCCCGGTGGTCGTGCGGGGGTGGGAACCGCCGGCCAGCGCCTACGGGCGGGGGCACCGCGGCGTCGATCTCGCCGCCCGGCCCGGTGCCCGGGTGCGCGCGGCCGCCCCCGGGCGAGTCCTGTTCGCGGGGCGCGTCGCGGGACGCGGGGTGGTCACGGTCGATGTGGCGGGTACGGGCGATCCGCCGCTGCGCACCACCTACGAGCCGGTGCGCGCGCTGGTCGCGCAGGGCGACGAGGTGGTCGCGGGGCAGGTGGTCGCGGTTCTGGAGGCCGGGCCGTTCCACTGCGCATCCGGGTGTCTGCACTGGGGACTGCGGCGCGCGGACGCCTATCTGGACCCGCTGTCCCTGCTGCCGCCGTCACTGCTCCGACGGGGTCCGTCCCGCCTGCTGCCGGTGTTCGGCGTACCGGAACCGCGGCCGGACGCACCGGGCGCCATCGGGTACGCCGCCCCGGCCGTGCTGCTCGTCGCGGCGGGATCCGGAGCCGGGCGTCAGCCCCGTACGCCCCGCAGGACCATGGCGACGACGGTGTCCGCGATCACGCCCGGCTCCTCCGCCACGCCGAGTTCGATACGGCGCACCGCGGCATCCACCGAGCCCTGCAGCAGCATCGCCGCAAGCCTGGGCTGCTCGTGGCCGAGGTCGCCGAGCGCCTCGACGATCATGGCGATCAGCCCGCCGTGGGCGGCCCGGATCTTCTCGCGTGCGCCCGCGTCGAGCTCGCTGGCGGAGATGGCCACCACCGCCCGGTGCCGCCGGTCCCCGACCAGGTCCAGCTGGCGGCGCACGTACGCCTCGATCTTTCCCTCCGGGGTGCCGGCCCGCTCCATGGCGTGCTCGACCTCGGCGGCCCAGACGGGGAAGTCGACGGCGCACAGCTCCTCGACGACGGCCGCGCGGGAGCGGAAGTACTCGTAGACGGAGGACCTGGCGAGGCCCGTGCGCTCGGCGAGAGCGGGGAAGGTCAACGCCTCCGTACCGCCCTCGGACAACAGGGAGCGGGCGGCGTCCAGGAGGGCGCCACGCTGCATCGTCCGGTGCTCGGCCACAGAGGCCGCTCGAATCCTGGGCACGCGTCCACTCTACGGCGGCGCGTGTCGGAGAGGGGGCGGGCGGCGCCGATCGTCCGATCGGGTACCGGCTCAGCGTCCGGCATCCGCCAGTTTCGCGCGCAGCTGCAGCACCGATTTGGTGTGGATCTGGCTGACCCGGCTCTCGGTCACGCCGAGGACGTTGCCGATCTCGGCGAGGGTGAGCCCCTCGTAGTAGTAGAGGGTCACGACCGTCTTCTCGCGGTCCGGAAGGGTGTTGATCGCCCGGGCCAGCAGCCGTCTGAGCTCACGGTCCTCGGCAACCTCCACCGGATCGTCGGCGGCGGTGTCCTCCAGTGTGTCCATGAGGCTCAGCCGGTCGCCGCCCTCGCCGCCGACATGCAGCAGCTCCTCCAGGGCGACCACGTTCGCCAGGGACAACTGGCTGAAAACCGCGTGCAGTTCCTCCAGCGCAATGCCCATCTCGGCAGCGACCTCCGGCTCGGAGGGGGTGCGCCGCAGCTGCGCCTCCAGTGTGGCGTAGGCGCGTTCGACGGCCCGTGCCTTCTGTCGCACGGAGCGCGGAATCCAGTCGAGCGCCCGGAGTTCGTCGATCATCGCGCCACGGATGCGAGTGATCGCGTAGGTCTCGAACTTGATGGCCCGTTCGATGTCGAACTTCTCGATGGCGTCGATCAGCCCGAAGACTCCCGAGGAGACGAAGTCCGCCTGCTCGACGTTGGACGGCAGCCCCACGCTCACCCGGCCCGCTACGTACTTCACCAGCGGCGAGTAGTGCAGGATCAGCTGCTCCCGCAGCCGCCCGTCACCCGTGGACTTGTACGAACGCCACAACTCGTCGAGCGAAGAGGGGGCAGGGGGGCGCACAGTGCCACGCGCAGCCGGTGGTACTGCCGCGCGGTCAGACCCGGAGGTGTGCTGGGGCATGTGGTGCCTTGAGCCGTTCTGCTGTGGAGTGCTGGGGACTTGTGCCTGGGCCGGAATCCTTGCGAGCGTAGCGTGACTGAAGTGTTGCGGTGCGCGAAGGATAGAGGATCGACACCGGACGCTTCCGGACGAATGGACATGTCCGCACGCCGGGACCGTCACCACGCGCACGGGTCCCGGAGGCGTCACCGAAGGATCCGCCGAGGTCAACGGCATCACCTTTTCACCCGAATGCTCCAGGTCAAGTACCGCCTCGCCGCGCGTCACCATTGCGTGTCGGGCACCCTGTCAACTGCCAGCGGTCGCCCTCGCGTTCGACGAACCCCAGTGAGTGCAGTTCGTACAATCTGGCGAGTGCTTCGTCGGCGCTTGTTCCCGCAGTGCGTGCGATGTCCCGCCCGTTGACGGAGCCGTGGAACGGCAGGGCGTCGAGGACCCGGGCAGAACCGGCGCCGAGCAGATCCCTGGGGAGCACGGGACCTCGCCGGGCCGGGGCGAGGTCGCCGATGTCCCCCACCAGTTCGGCGACTTCCGCAGCGTCGGTGACCAGGACTCCTTCACCCCGCAGAAGCTCATGGACCCCTGCCGACAGGGCGCTGGTGGCGGGGCCCGGCACCCCCATGGTGAACCTGCCGAGCCGCTGCGCGCTGCGTGCGGTGACCAGCGAGCCGCTGCGGTATTCGGCCTCGACCACCACCGTCCCCCGGGTCAGCGCTGCAATCACCCGGTTCCGGAGGATGAATCTGCTGCGTGTCGGGTGGGCGGAGGGCGGCAGCTCGCCGATGAGGAGGCCCTCTTCCGCCACGCGTCCGATCAGCTCGGCGTGTCCTCGGGGATAGACGACATCCACCCCGCAGGCCAGGACCGCCATCGTCGCCCCGCCCGCCGAGAGGGCACCGCGATGGGCCGCCCCGTCCACCCCGAACGCAGCGCCCGACACCACCACCCACCCCAGCTCCGCCAGCCCCGCCCCGAGGCTCGCCGCCATGTGCGCCCCGTACGGCGTGCAGGCCCGGGCGCCGACCACGGCGACCGAGCGCAGCGCCCAGAGCCGCAGATCGGGCCGCCCGCGCACCCAGAGGCCGGTCGGCCGTGAGTCGCCCAGGTCGTCGAGCTGACTGGGCCACTCCCGGTCACCGGGGCAGATGAAGCGGCCACCCACCGCGGCGACCGCCGCCAGATCCCGCTCGGGGTCGGCCGTCTCGGCCCGGAGCCGGTAGCCGGCCAGCCGCCTCGCCGTCATACCGCCCAGTGTTTCCGCGGTCCCGTCCCGGTCCCCGATCCTCCGCATCAGTTCGACGGCGCCGATCTCGCGCAGCCAGCGACCGCCGCGCTCATCACCCGGTTCGAGTACGCGGGTCAGGGCGGCCCGCGCCAGCCGCTCCCGGTCGCCCACCGGCCGCCGCTCCCGCTCCCGTTCAGGGTTCTGCTCCCGGCCGCCCGGTGTCGTGGCGCCCCGCCCCTCGTCAAGGCCGGCCGGCGCCGTGCTGCCCGGTCCCTCTGCGAGGCCCCCAGGCGTTCCGGTGCCCGGTTCCTCGCCGAAGGCCCTCGGCGTCGCCACGCCCGTGTCCACGTCCGCGGCACGCGGCGTCATGAGGCCCACTCCGGCACCGCGGCACCGCGCGGGATTCCCGTCCGGAGCTCCAGGGCCACCGCCATGTCGGCCGCCTCCGGGCGGTCTGATCCGCGGAGATCGGCGAGGGTCCAGGCCACCCGCAGGACCCGGTCGAGTCCCCGCGCGGTGAGCAGTCCCCGCTCCATGTCCCGTTCGGCCTCCAGGAGCGCACCCGGCGCCGTGAGCAGCCGGGTGCGCAGCTCATGGCCGGGTACTTCGCTGTTGGTGGTCCAGGGCGTGCCCGCGAGCCGGTCCGCGGCCCGCCTCCTGGCCGCCCGCACCCGGGCGGCGACGTCGTCGGTCGACTCTCCCCTGCCTCCCCGCCCCATCAGGTCCGCACGCGTCACCGGAGCGACGCGCACGCGCAGATCCACCCGGTCCAGCAGAGGCCCGGAGAGTCTCGCCTGGTAGCGGCGGACCGACGAGGGCGGGCACTCGCAGCCCGCGCCGTTGAGCGTGTGGCGGCCGCACGGACACGGGTTGGCGGCGAGCACCATCAGGAACCGTGCGGGCAGCCGCACCACCCCGGCGCTGCGCGCCACCACCACGTGTCCCGACTCCAGCGGCTGGCGCAGCGCGTCCAGGGCCCGCACGGAGAACTCGGGGGCCTCGTCAAGGAACAGCACGCCCCGATGGGCCAGCGAGACCGCACCGGGCCGCGGCATTCCGTTGCCCCCGCCGATCAGCGACTGCATCGTCGCCGAGTGGTGCGGTGCGCAGTACGGCGCCCGGGAGACGAGCGGCTCGCCCGGCGGCAGAATGCCCGCCACCGAATGCACCGCGGTCACTTCGAGGGATTCCTGCCTGGTCAGCGTGGGCAGGATCGCGGACAGCCGCTCGGCCAGCATGGTCTTGCCCGCGCCGGGTGGCCCGGAGAGCAGCAGGTGGTGGGCTCCCGCCGCAGCGACCTCCAGGGCTTTGCGCGGCAGCTCCTGGCCTGCCACGTCCGCCAGGTCCGGACGGTTCCCTTCGCCCTGCGCGGATCCCATCGCCAGTCCTGTGCCGATGCCCGTGCCCGGCACCATCAGCCCGGCGAGCATGGTGTCGGGGCGCCCTTCCTCGTGGCTCTGCGGCTCGTCCGGCACCGGCTCGTCGCTGAGCACGGCGATCAGCTGCCGAAGGCTCCGTACCCCCAGGACCGACACCCCGGGCACCAGCGCCGCCTCGCCCGCGGTCTGTTCGGGGACGACGACCTTGCCGTATCCCGCCTCCGCCGCGGCCAGTACGGCCGGCAGCACCCCGCGCACCGGCCGCACCCGGCCGTCGAGCCCGAGTTCGCCGATCATCACCACGTCGGCGATGGCCGCGGGGTCGATCCGCTCCGCCGCGCCCAGCACCGCGCAGGCGACGGCGAGATCGAAGCCCGACCCGCCCTTGGGCACGGAGGCGGGGGAGAGCCCGACCGTGAGTTTCTTCTGCGGCCACTCGGCGCCGGAGTTGACCACCGCGGCCCTGACCCGGTCCCGGCTCTCCACCAGGCTCTTGTCCGGCAGCCCGACCAGGGTGAACGCCGCCACCCCCGGCTCCAGATCCGCCTGGACCTCCACCACCACGCCTTCGACGCCGACCAGCGCCACCGAGCACGCCCGCGCGAACCCCATCAGGCCACCCCCCGCGCGTGCTCGGCCAGCGGCGCCCCGCGCCGCGGCAGCACCACACCGACCAGGTCGATCCGCACCCCGCCCGGCGGCGCACCGCCGTTCCGGTCGAGCCAGATCTCGGCGAGCCGTCGCAGCCGGTCCGCCTTGGCCCGGGTGACGGCCGCCATGGGGTGTTCGAACATCCCGGCCCTGCGGGTCTTGACCTCGCAGACGACCAGGGCGTCACCGTCCATGGCGAGGATGTCGATCTCACCGGCGCGACAGCGCCAGTTCCGTTCCAGTACGGCCATGCCGGCGTCGGTCAGCAGCCGCACCGCCAGATCCTCGCCGTACCGCCCGAGTGCCCCCCGTGCGTTCATATCGGCACCACCTCCGGCACCGACTCTGATACGTCCGGCCCCGGCTGGTGGATCTTGGTGGACAACTCGGCGGGTGTGGACAACTCCGCCACTCAAAAGCGTGACCTGCCCCGGACGACCGCAGGCCGGCCACCCGGATCGGGACGACCCGAAGGGGCGGCCGGCAGAGCCGACCGCCCCAGGTACCTCGGACCGGACTGCTCAGCCGCCCGGGAGCTCGAGATCCGTCTTGTTGAGCTCCTCGATGTTGACGTCCTTGAACGTCAGCACACGTACCTGCTTGACGAACCGGGCAGGCCGGTACATGTCCCAGACCCAGGCGTCCGCCATGGACACCTCGAAAAACACCTCGCCCTGGACCGAGTGCACCTGCATCTCGTAGTCGTTGGTGAGGTAGAAGCGCCGTTCGGTCTCGATCACATATTTGAACAGACCGACGACATCGCGGTACTCCCGGTAGAGCTTCAGCTCCATCTCGGTCTCGTACTTCTCGAGGTCCTCGGCGCTCATTGGCATGTTCCCCTTCAGCCGTGCGTCCACCTATTGTGCGCCAGGCACCGGCGCCCCTGGACGCTTAGACGATTTCGGGGGCCAGAACCAGTGGCGTACGCGGCGGACCCTCTTCGAGCAGCGTGCCCAGCAGCTCGGCGAGTCTGGTCGGGTACACCGTCTCACGGGCCGCTGACAGTTCGGCGGAGGTCCACCACCTCAGACCCGCGACACTGCGCTGTTCCAGTCGGGTCAGCCCGCTCTGGTCCGTGACGGTCTGCGTCGTACGTGCCAGGAAGTACCACTCGTCCTGGTCCCAGCGCCGCCCGTCGAACGGGAAGGAGCAGATCCGCTGCCACAGCACCGGCCCCAGCTCGACATCGGTGATCCCGGTCTCCTCGGCCAGCTCGCGCAGCGCCGCCTGCTCCCGGCTCTCGTCGCCCTCCAGGCCACCGCCGGGGGTGAACCACCAGGTGCTCCCGGGGTCCTCCGGTTCGTATCCATGGATCAGCAGAATGCGGTCGTCGGGGTCGAGAAGGACCACCCGGGCGACCTTCCGCTTCTCAGTGGGCACCGACAGGCGTCCTTCGCTCCTGCCCGTGCCTCCTGCGTGCGGACCGCGCGGCGATCGGGCCGTAGACGGAGCCGCCGAAGATCAGCACCACACCCGCCACCACGGCCACGAGCTGAAGCTTCAGCGGACCGGGGGTCGAGACTCCGCCGGGGAGCACCGCGAACGCCTGCGGCCGCCCGATCATGCCGTCCATCGGCCAGGCGATGGCATCCACCCGGGCCTCCACGGCGCTGCGCGGCACCGAGCCCTGCCCCGGGTCGTCGAGATGGACCCGGGAGTCCAGCGAGCCGCTGCGCGCGTCCCCGAGGAGGAAGAGCTGCCCCTGGGGCACATCCGCCGTGAAGTTATTCACCGAGGCGAGGCCCTTGGTCTGCAGATACGGTTCCTCAATGGGTTTGCCGTTGACGGTGAGCCGGCCGTTCTTCTCGCAGCAGGCGATCGTGTCGCCGCCGATCCCGACGACCCGCTTGACCATCGGCATGTCACCCCACGCCGGGTCCTTGAAAACCACCACGTCACCACGGCGCACCTCGCCGCCGTCGACCCGCTCCGCGAGCACCCGGTCCCCGGCGTGCACCGTCGGTGTCATCGACTCGGTCGGCACGGTGTACGGCTTGTACGCCACCGCCGCCCAGGCGAACCCGGCGAGGAAGAGCACACAGCCGACGGCCACGGCCAGCCCCGACAGCCTGCTGCCGAGCCGGCCGTGGCCGTCTCCCGTACGTCCTGTTCCACTCATCCCAGCGTCCCCCATCGGAGATCGACAATCGCTGATCCGAGTCGGCACCCTACCCGGCGGTACGCCCGCCGGTCAGCCTCCTGCGTCGCCACATCACGAGCGGCAGCGCCCCGGCTACACCGAGTGCTCCCGGCGCCATTCCCATCGCCGCGTTGATCCCCGGCTGGTCGAATGTGGCGGGGACCGGCAGGGTCGCCCACCGGTTGATCGGCCACGCCACCACGAAGGCCCGCCCGACGACCTCATCGGTGGAGACCGTGCCCTGGCCGGGCAGCTCCTGGTGGTAGCGGGAGTCGAGGGAGTTCTGACGGTGGTCGCCCATCACCCAGATACGGCCCTCGGGCACCTTGATCGGGCCGAACGGCTGGTCGTTGCAGGGGGTGTTGCCCGGGTAGATGAACGACTGCTCCTGCAGCGCCTTGCCGTTGACCGTGACGGGTCCGTTCTCCCTGCATTCCACCGTGTCGCCGCCGATCGCGATGACCCGCTTGATCAGGTCCTTCTCCTCGGCGGACGGCATCAGTCCGATGAAGCTGAGGAACTTCTGCACCACGTTCGGTTCCGGCGTCTGGGCGTTCTCCAGCCAGCCGCCCGGGTCGTGGAAGACCACGACCTCGCCGCGCTGCGGCTCCGAGCCGAACCACGGGGTCAGTTTGTCGACCAGGACCCGGTCGCCGCGCTGGAGGGTGTCCTGCATCGAGTCCGAGGGGATCGAGAACGCCTGCACCAGAAACGTCTTGATCAGCAGCGCCAGGATCAGCGCGATGCCGATGAGCAGGGGCAGTTCCTTCCAGAAGGAACGTGGCGCCCTCGGAGTCGCGCTGCCGCCGTCCGGGGTGTCGCCGTCACCCTCCGTCCGGTCCGCCGCCTCGGGGGTCTCGCCGCTCCCCGGAATCTCAGGCCGGTCCTCGGGTTCGTCGTGTCCGGATCGTGCGCCGACCGCCAAATCCCCCACATCCACTCCTCACTCCGTGCCACCGCCTGCGCCCGATCCGGCGCAGGCCCACCACTCCCATAACGAGCGGGAGTTCCGCAGGGGTCGGGAGCCGGACCATTCCATTGAGATCCTGGGAGGACACACTATTCGACGGTTCGTACGCCGCCGCCGTCCCGGCGCGCGCGTCCGGCACGGATGCGTACGTCTGCGGCTCCTCCAGCTTCCGCCAGTGGCCGAAGGGCCAGGCGATGACGACCGCTCGTCCGACGACCTCGTCCTCGGAAACCGTGCCCTGACCGGGGCCGTCCAGGTGGAAGCGTGAATCGGCAGAATTGGAGCGATGGTCGCCCATCACGAAGATTCGGCCGGCCGGAACCTTTACCTCGAATTTGAGTGTGGAGGGCGGATTGCCCGGATGCAGATACGGTTCATCGAGCGGAACCCCGTTGACCGTGACCTTGCCGTCCGTGCTGCAGCACTTCACGGTGTCACCGCCGACGGCGACCACGCGTTTGATCAGATCCTGCTCGTCGTCGGACGGCAGCAGCCCGATGAAGGTCAGTCCTTCCTTCATCTGTTTGACGACGACGGGCGGATCCTTCTTGGCGACGTTCTCCTGCCGCAGCCAGCCGCCGGGATCCTTGAAGACGACGACATCGCCGCGCTGCGGCCTGGCGCCGAACCACGGTGTCAGCTTGTCGACGAGCACCCGGTCACCTATCCGGATCGTCTGCTCCATCGATCCGGACGGGATCACGAAGGCCTGCACCAGGAAGGTCTTCAGGACGAGTGCGATGAGCAAGGCCACGGTGATGAGGAGCGGTATCTCCTTGACGGCCGACCTGCGCCGCCGCCGCTTGACCTTGCGGGCCAGCTTGCGCCGCTCCGCCCGGGTCGGCAGCGAGCGCGAGGCCGTCGGCCGGGTGCCGGTCGGCAGCGGGGTGCCGGGGTCCGAGGCGGCGCTTCCCCGCCCGCGGCTACCCATGGGTCCCGCCCGGCTCCCGTATGCCGTCGAAGGCAGCGGTCCGCGGCAGCGAACCCAGTCTTCCCAGCGGCCAGCCGATCCAGTCCACCCGGCCGATCACCCGGTCGACCGGCACCATGCCGCCGCCCGGCTCGCCCAGATGGTCGCGGGAGTCGCGGGAGTTGCTCCGGTGGTCGCCCATCATCCACAGCTTTCCGTCGGGGACGACGATGTCGAACGGCGCTGCGGACGGCTCGTCGCCCACGTGCAGGTACTCCTCGTCCACCGGCCGGCCGTTCACCTCGACCCTGCCCCGCTTGTCGCAGCAGACCACCCGGTCGCCCCCCACGCCCACCACCCGCTTCACGAAGTCGGTCCCGGCGGGCTCTGCCAGCCCCAGGGACGCCGCCACGCCGTGCACCAGGGCGACGACGGGGTTCTCCTCGGGCGTCTCCTGTACGAAGGATCCGGTGCCGTCGAAGACCACCACGTCGCCGCGGTGCGGTACGGAGCCGAAACGGTACGCCAATTTGTTCACGAGCACCCGGTCGCCGATCCGCAGCGTGGACTCCATCGAGCCGCTGGGAATCAGGAAGGGCTGCACCACATAGTTGCTGAACAGCAGCAGGAAGACCGCGCAGACGCCGCCGAGCGCGGCTGCCCGCCGCCATGACATCGCAGCGAACCGGTCCGGGATACGCGAAGAGCGCGACCCCTCCTCCGACCCTGCTTCGGGTGCGGAGGAGCGGTCGCGCTCCGTGTGCTTTGCTTCCGTGTCCATCGGGGCCAGAGCCTATCCGGCCGTGCTGTGGACCTGGGAGCTAGCTCACCTGTCGCGCTTCTCCTTGATCTTCGCGGCCTTGCCGCGCAGCTCACGGAGGTAGTACAGCTTCGCGCGGCGGACGTCACCGCGGGTGACGAGCTCGATCTTCTCGAAGATCGGGCTGTGCACCGGGAAGGTGCGCTCGACGCCGACGCTGAAGGAGACCTTGCGGACCGTGAAGGTCTCGCTGACGCCAGAGCCCTGGCGGCGGATGACTACGCCCTTGAACTGCTGGATACGGGAGCGGTTGCCCTCGATCACTCGCACGTGGACGTTGACGGTGTCACCGGGGCGGAACGCCGGGACGTCCGTACGCAGGGAGGCGGCGTTGACGCCATCGAGCAGGGAAGCCATGTTGTCTGCTTTCTTCGCCGATGCCACAGGTCATCGGCGGAAGTTCGTGAGGAAAGGGGGTGCTGATCGCGTCGGGCGGGCGTCGTTCCCCCTGTGGCAGGGGCGCACGCCGGACGTACAGCAGCGGCTTATTCTTCCACGGCTTGGGGCCTGCGCCAAAATCGGCCGCCGGGCTCCGGCGACCAGCCGAGGATCGAGAGCATCTCACGGTCCTTCTTGTCGAAGGCGCTCGCCTCGCAGCGCTCGATGAGATCGGGCCGGTTGGCCGCGGTACGACGCAGCGCCTCGTCCCGCCGCCAGCGCGCGATCTTCCCGTGGTGACCGCTGAGCAGGACGTCCGGGATGCCCCTGCCGCGCCACTCGGGCGGCTTGGTGAAGACCGGGCCCTCCAGGAGGTTGGCCATGGCGCCGGGGGCGAAGGAGTCGTCGCGGTGCGATTCGGCGTTGCCGAGCACACCGGGCAGCAGCCGGGCCACCGCCTCCGTGATGACCAGCACGGCGGCTTCCCCGCCGGCCAGCACGTAGTCCCCGATGGAGACCTCGACCACCGGCATGCGGGTGGCGTACTCGTCCATCACGCGGCGGTCGATGCCCTCGTAGCGGGCCGGGGTGAAGATCAGCCACGGCCGCTCGGAGAGTTCCACGGCGAGTTCCTGGGTGAAGGGACGGCCGCTGGGGGTCGGCACCACGAGCACCGGGGAGTGCGCCCCGGTCTCGTACCCAGCGGCGAGGGTCTCGTCCAGGGCGTCGCCCCACGGCCCGGTCTTCATGACCATGCCCGGACCGCCGCCGTACGGGGTGTCGTCGACCGTGTTGTGCCGGTCGTACGTCCAGTCCCGCAGGTCGTGCACCTGCACGTCGAGGCGGCCGCGGGCGCGGGCCTTGCCGACGAGCGAGACGTTCAGCGGTTCCAGGTACTCGGGGAAGATCGTGAGGACGTCGAGCCGCATCAGGCTTCGCCCCCGGGCTCGGACGCCTCGTCGTCACGCGAGGAGACGATCACGGCCTGGCTGTCGTCGATCAGGCCGGGCGGCGGGGTGATGACCGCACGCTGCTCCTCCAGATCGATCTCGGTGACGATCTCCTCGACGAACGGGATCATCACCTCGCTGCCGTCCGGGCGCTCCACGATGAAGAGGTCCTGGGACGGCAGGTGCGAGATCTCGGTGATCCGGCCGATCTCGGTGCCGTCGGCGAGAACCACATCGAGGTCGATGAGCTGGTGGTCGTAGAACTCCTCGGGGTCCTCGGGGAGTTCCGCCGGATCGACGTCGGCGATCAGCAGGGTGTTCCGGAGGGCCTCGGCCGCCGTGCGGTCCCGTACGCCCTCGAAACGCAGCAGCAGCCTGCCGCTGTGCACCCGTCCGGTCTCGATCGTCAGCGGTCCGTTCGCTGCCGGGTCGGTGGTCAGACGGGCCCCGGGGCCGAGCCTGAGCTCCGGCTCGTCCGTACGCACCTCGACGGTGACCTCACCCTTGATGCCGTGGGCGCGGCCGATCCGCGCAACTACCAGCTGCACCTTGTGTCTCTCCTGTCATACGGCGACGGGCCGGGGCGGGCGCATGGCCCTCCCCGGCCCGTGCCGGTGTTCAACTCTGTCAGCGAACCTGGTCCACATCGACGAGGTCGACGCGGATGCCACGGCCGCCGATGGCGCCCACGACGGTTCGCAGCGCGCGTGCGGTGCGGCCGTTGCGGCCGATCACCTTGCCGAGGTCATCGGGATGGACCCGGACCTCGAGCACACGACCACGGCGCAGGTTGCGCGAGGCGACCTGCACATCGTCGGGGTTGTCGACGATGCCCTTCACGAGGTGCTCGAGAGCCTCCTCGAGCATGCTCAGGCCTCGGTCGACTCGGCGGACGCGGCAGCGTCAGCAGCCTCGTCCGCCTTCTTGTCGGACTTCTTCGCCTTCGGCGTGATGGCCTCGCCCTTGGACTCCTCGCCGGCGTCCTTGGCCAGGGCCTCGAACAGGGCGCGCTTGTCAGCCTTGGGCTCCGGCTGCAGCAGCGGCGCGGGGGCCGGGAGACCCTTGTGGGCCTGCCAGTCACCGGTGAGCTTCAGGATCGCGAGAACCGGCTCGGTCGGCTGGGCGCCGACGGACAGCCAGTACTGCGCACGCTCCGAGTTGACCTCGATGCGCGAGGGGTTCTGCACCGGGTGGTACAGGCCGATCTCCTCGATGGCCCGGCCGTCACGGCGGGTACGGGAGTCGGCGACGACGATGCGGTAGTGAGGCGAACGGATCTTGCCCAGACGCTTCAGCTTGATCTTGACTGCCACGGAAGTGGTGTCTCCTGGTCTATGACGTGGTTGGGCACAACGAAGATGCCACGTGGGGTTGCGGTACTCGGGTGCCCGATGGACGCGTCAGCCGGAGGCGAGAGGGTTCCTGTGCGGCTGTCGAGTACAGCTAGCCATTGTGCCACACCACATCGGGTCACCCCACCGCGACCGCCGCTTCCGGGATGCGGAACGGCTTTCCGCAGCCGCCGCAGACGATGGGCGCCTGGGCGAGGACCGACGGAACGACCCGGACGTTGCGTCCGCAGTCGCAGACGGCCTTCACCCGCACGCCGCCTCCGGAGGAACCGTGCCGGGCGGCCGGCCCGCGGAAGGAACGCTTGGTGTCGGCGGCGGTGGCGACCGTGTGCGCCTTGAGGGCGCGCTGCAGCCGCTCCATGGTCGGGCGGTACCGGCGCTTGGCCTCGGGGTTGAGCGTGACCAGCGAGAAGCCGCTGCTGGGATGCGGCTCCTCGGAATGGTCGAGGCCGAGCTCCTCGGCGATCGCGAGGAACCGTCTGTTGTGGTAGCGGCCGGCGCGGGAGGTGTCACGGACACCTCGTGCGGCGGCGATGCCATGGACTGCCTCATGGAGCAGTCGCTCGAAGGAGAGCTCGGCGCCACAGGCGGACGAGGATTCTCCGATCAGGGACTCGGGCGCGGCAAGATCGGGCAGCTCGGGGTGGTACCGCTGAATGTCGGCCCACGCCTGCGCCAGCTCTGCGGCAAGTACAGGTGGTGTCGTGCTCACGTCGTGACAACGAGCCTGAGTGCTCCGGTGTTCCGATTCCGGGCCATCCCAAATATTTTGCACGTACCAGTCAGTTGCCGTTCATCTGTCCTGACGAGGGCAGGTGCGCTGATCTGCGGAGAAGTCACACAGCTCGCACGAAGCCGGTACGTAGCGACGCGTACGCCCCGGCGCGTAGGCAACGCCCGCGCGCCGGGGTCCGGACGGTTCCGGGGACGCCGTCGGACGTCAGTAGGCGCGGGCCACGACGGCGACAGTACCCGGGGTGTCGTCGGACTGCGGCACCGACCCGTCCTCGGCGACCAGACACCTCACCGAGGCTCCCTGCTCCCCGAGCCGCGCCTCCCCCGCCGGGCCGAGAACGTCCCAGGGGATGCGGGCCCAGCCGCCCGCGGCCGCCGCTTCCGCGGCCTCCTCGACCGTGGACACCTCGCTGGTGCGTGAGGTGCGGCGGTCCCGGGACTCGCGCAGCAGGGTGGTCTGGTCCTCCTCCAGGACGGCGGGCAGCAGGGTTGCCAGCGCCTCGATCGGGACCGGCTCCTTCCCGCCGGGGATGCGGCGGGCCAGCATCGCCGTGCCGTTCTCCAGATCGCGCGGGCCGATCTCGATCCGGACCGGTACGCCCTTCAGCTCCCAGTCGACCGCGCGCCGCCCGAACGGGGTGTCCGTGCGGTCGTCGACCTGGACCCTGATCCCGGCGGCGCGCAGCCGGTCGCCGATGGAGCGGACCTCGGCAAGGACCGCGTCGTCCTCCTTGATCGCGAGGACGACCGCCTGCACAGGGGCCAGCCGCGGCGGGACGCGAAGCCCCCGGTCGTCGCCGTGCGACATGATCAGGCCGCCGACCATCCGGGTCGAGGTGCCCCAGGAGGTCTGCCAGACGAGCTCCTGCCGGCCCTCCTGGGACAGGTACGTGGTGTGGAAGGCCTTGGCGAAGTTGGTGCCGAGCTCATGACTCGTGCCCATCTGCAGGGCCTTGCCGTCGCCCATCATCGATTCGAGGGTGAGCGTGTTGACGGCGCCCGCGAACCGCTCGCTCGGGGTCTTGCGGCCGAGCACCACGTCGATGGCGAGGACGTCGGTCATGAAATCGGCGTAGACGTTCCGGTGGATGTGGGCGGCGTAGTCCCGGGCGTCCTCGTACGAGGCATGGGCGGTGTGGCCCTCCTGCCAGAGGAACTCCGTCGTCCGGAGGAAGACCCGCGGGCGCATCTCCCAGCGCACGACGTTGGCCCACTGGTTGATGAGCAGGGGCAGATCCCGGTAGCTCTGGACCCATTTCGAGAAGTACTCGTTGATGATCGTTTCGGACGTCGGCCGCACCACCACGGGCTCTTCGAGGTCCTTGCCGCCCCCGTGGGTCACGACGGCGAGTTCGGGTGCGAAGCCCTCGACGTGCTCCGCCTCGCGTGTCAGGTAAGACTGGGGGATGAAGAGCGGGAAGTAGGCGTTCTGGGCGCCCGCTTGCTTGATGCGGGCATCCATCTCCTGCTGCATCCGCTCCCACAAGCCGTATCCGTACGGTCGGATGACCATGGTGCCGCGCACCGGACCGTTGTCCGCGAGTTCGGCCTTGTTGATCAGATCCTGGTACCAGCGGGGAAAGTCCTCGGCCTGGGGTGTGAGAACGGGTGCCTTAGCCATGGCGCGCATCGTACGGCGACATCTCGCCCCGAACGGGGTGACGGGACCGGCCCGGGCGGCATGTTCCGGTGGGCGCTTGGCGTGTGCCGGGGGGCGCACGACCGTAGCGCGCAACCATTGCCCTCCGACCCCTGGACGCGACAGCGGATGCGGAGTTCTCTGACTTACGGAGGCAGTGCGGGCGCGCACGCATCCGGGGGCCCTCCCACTCGGGGTACGACCGGCCTCTCGGCGGACACGACCGAACTCTCGGCGGATTGGGGCGCATTCCATGACACCAACGCTCGTCCGGCACTACAGGCAGGCGGATGCATCCGCCCCGGTGGAACCCGGAACCCGTGCCCGTGACTGGGCCGAGATCCAGGAACGCATGCTCGCACCGCTGTACGAAGCGGTGTACGAGCGGCTCGAAATCGGAGCCGGTACGCGGATGCTCTCCCTCGGCTGCGGCTCCGGGCTCGCGCTGCTGATCGCGGCGGCCCGCGGGGCGCAGGTCACCGGCGTCGACACCGACCATGAGCGTCTGGCGCTGGCCCGTGAGCGGCTGCTGCCCGAGGCCGGCGCCGACCGGGACCGGGACGGTCTGCCGGTGCTCCTCGACGGTGATCCGTCCGTGGCCGTCCGGCCCGAGGATCCTCCGTACGGCCTGCTCACCGTGTTCACCCCGATCGGCTGTTCGGCGGGCGACTCCGAGGGACTGAAACGGACACTGGAGTCCGCCGTGCCACTGGTCGGCCGGGGCGGCACGGTGGTGCTGACCGGTTGGGGGCCGCCCGAGCGCTGTGCCACCTCGGCGGTGCTACGGCTGGCGACCCGGCTCGCGGACGGTGCGAGTGTGCCTCCCGCGGGCGGCTGGCGCCCGGCGCGCCGGGACGATCTGGAGGAGGTCGCGTTCCGGAGCGGGCTGAATCCGAACGGCTCGGGGCGGGTGGCGTGCCCGTTCGGGTACGCGGACATGGACAGTGCGGTGCGCGGGCTGCTGTCGACGCGGCTGTTCGACGCGGCGGTACAGGCCACGGACCGGGCCCAGGTCGAGAAGGAGCTGGCGGAGGCGCTGCATCCGCACCGGCGCAGGGACGGCACGGTCTGGATGCCGAATGTCTTCCGCTATCTCGTCTGCACCACTCCTTAGAAGGGGCTCCTCGCCGGCGGAGCGCTCCGTGCAGGGGTGCTCCCGGGAGCCGCCCGGCCGGGCGGCTCTCAGTGTTTGGTCAGGCGCGCGACGCCCGCCGCCCGGTAGGCCGCCTCCTCGTCCAGCGTCTCGTTCTGCAGCAGCGCCGCTGCCAGGGCGTCGAGCTGGTCCCGGTGCTCGCGCAGCAGCCGCTGCGCCTCGATGTAGCACTCGTCGACGATGCGCCGCATCTCGTGGTCGACCGCGTCCAGCGTGGCGGGCGCCGCCGAGAGTCCGTACGCCTGCTGGGCGTCGCCCGGGATCGCCGTCAGCCTGCCGACTCTTTCGCTCATCCCCCAGCGCCCGACCATTCCGCGCGCCAGAGCGGTGACCTGTTCCAGGTCGCTCTCCGATCCCGTGGTGACCACGCCGTAGACCAGATGTTCCGCGGCCATGCCACCGAGGGCGCCGATGATGCGGCCGCGCAGATACTCCTCGGTGTACGCGTACTTGTCGGCTTCCGGCGTCGAGAGGGTGACGCCGAGGGCCCGGCCGCGCGGCACGATGGTGACCTTGCGGACCGGGTCGGCACCGGGCTGGAGCATGCCGAGGAGGGCGTGGCCGCTCTCGTGGTACGCCGTCCTGCGCCGCTCCTCCTCCGGCATGACCAGCGGTCGTTCGGCGCCGAGCTGGACCTTCTCCAGGGCGTCCGAGAGTTCGGCCTGATCGACCTCGGACTTCTTGCGCTTGACGGCGAGCAGTGCGGCCTCGTTCGCGAGGTTGGCGAGGTCCGCACCGGTCATGCCGGGGGTGGTCCGGGCCACCTGGCCGAGGCTGACGTCCTCGGAGAGCGGGATCTGCCGGGTGTGGATCTTCAGGATCGCCTCCCGCCCGCCCCGGTCCGGCGGGCTGACCTGGACGATCCGGTCGAAGCGGCCGGGCCGGGTGAGCGCCGGGTCGAGGACGTCGGCCCGGTTGGTCGCGGCGAGGACGACGACGCCCTCCGATCCGGAGAAGCCGTCCATCTCGGTGAGGATCTGATTCAGCGTCTGTTCCCGCTCGTCGTGGCCGCCCACCCCGGAGCCGCCGCCACGGGCCCGGCCGATGGTGTCGATCTCGTCGATGAAGACGATCGCGGGGGCGACCTTACGGGCCTCGGCGAACAGTTCGCGCACCCGGCTCGCGCCGACGCCGACGATCATCTCGATGAACTCGGACGCGGAGGCGGAGAAGAACGGCACCCCGGCCTCGCCCGCGACGGCCCGCGCGAGGAGCGTCTTGCCGGTGCCGGGCGGGCCAGCCAGCAGCACTCCCCCGGGCATCCGGGCGCCCATCTTCCGGTACTCCTGCGGGTTCTTCAGGAAGTCGACGACGTCGTTGAGTTCGCCCTCGACCTCGTCGATCCCGGCCACGTCCTCGAAGGTGGTGCGCTTGCCGCCCTCCAGCTCGACCGGTTTGGGCGGGGCCTTGCGGCCCAGCGCGCCGCCGCCGAGCCCCCCGGACATCCGGCGGGCGATGAAGACCCAGAGCAGGACGAGCAGCAGCATCGGGGCGAGGGAGATCAGCAGGTTGGCGAGGAAGCTGCGCTGCTGCACGACCGGCTGCGCGGTGACGGTGACATCTTCCTTGACCAGCTCGGCCCAGAGGTTGTCGTCGGCGAAGGCGGGCCGCTGGGTGACGAACTTGGTGTACTTATCGTCACCACCGGGGATCTTCGCCTCCTTCTTCAGCTGCCCCTGGATGGCGTCGCCCTTGGAGTAGATCTTGGAGACATTGCCCGCCGTGACCTGCTTGCTGAACTCCGTGTACGCGATGGTCGGCTCGTCCCTGCCGTTGAAGAACGACAGCACCAGGTTGGTGATCAGATAGACGGCCAGCGCGGTCAGCAGCAGTCCGCCCCAGCCGCCGGCCATCTTCCGGCGCGGCGGCGGGGGCGGTGGGGCACCTTCGGAGCGCCATGGCTGATCGGTCCGATCGCGTGGCGGTACGGGACTGGTCACGCGCGCTCCTCTGCCGACGACCTTGAGGCGACATTAAGCGAGAAAACACACCAGAGCTCTCCCAGGGCCTGTTCGGTGGGCCCATGGGGGGACAGCGGCGCGCGGACGCGTGAACCCTTGTCCGTACGTCCAGGCGACCGGGGCACGCCTGCCACCGGCACGTACGTCCCCACGCGGGCCGTCGGGCGGTCCGGGCAGATGCAGAGCGGCCCGGCCCGCATGCAGAAGGGGCGCCCGCCGTTGTCGGCGGGCGCCCCTTCTGCATGCGGGCCGGGAACGTCAGCCCATGAACTTCTTGAACGCGTCCGGCAGCTCGAAGTTCTGGTCGTCCTGCTCGGCCGGGAGACCGAACGCGCCGCCCTGCGCCGCCGCCTGCTCGCGGCGGGCCGCCGCGGCCTGCTCCTCGGCCTTGCGCTTCATCGGGTTACCGCTCTTGCGCTTGCCCTTGGCCTGCTTGACCTGCTTCTTCTGCCGTCCGGCGCCGCCGCCCATGCCGGGCATCCCCGGCATGCCCGGCATGCCGCCGCCCTGCGCCATCTTCGACATCATCTTGCGCGCCTCGAAGAACCGCTCCACGAGGTTCTTCACAGCGGACACCTCGACACCGGAACCCTTGGCGATACGGGCCCGGCGCGAGCCGTTGATGATCGTCGGCTCCTGGCGCTCGTGCGGCGTCATGGACTTGATGATCGCGGCGGTACGGTCCACGTCCCGCTCGTCGATGCTGTTGATCTGGTCCTTGATCTGACCCATGCCGGGCAGCATCCCGAGCAGCTTGGAGATGGAGCCCATCTTCCTGACCTGCTCCATCTGCGCCAGGAAGTCGTCGAGCGTGAAGTCCTTGCCCTTGCTGGACGCCAGCTTGGAGGCCATTTTGGCGGCCTCTTCCTGGCTGAAGGTCTTCTCCGCCTGCTCGATCAGGGTGAGCAGGTCACCCATGTCGAGGATGCGGGACGCCATGCGGTCGGGGTGGAAGGCGTCGAAGTCCTCGAGCTTCTCACCGTTCGACGCGAACATGACCTGCTTGCCCGTGACATGGGCGATCGACAGGGCTGCACCACCGCGGGCGTCACCGTCGAGCTTGGAGAGCACCACGCCGTCGAAGCCGACGCCGTCGCGGAATGCCTCGGCGGTGTTGACCGCGTCCTGGCCGATCATCGCGTCGACGACGAAGAGGATCTCGTCGGGGCTGACGGCGTCGCGGATGTCCGCGGCCTGCTGCATCAGCTCCGCGTCGATACCGAGGCGGCCCGCGGTGTCGACGATCACCACGTCGTACTGCTTGGAGCGGGCGTGCTCGATGGAGTCCTTGGCGACCTGGACCGGGTCGCCGACGCCGTTGCCCGGCTCCGGCGCGTACACCGCGACAGCGGCGCGGTCGGCGACGACACTCAGCTGGTTGACGGCGTTGGGGCGCTGGAGGTCACAGGCGACGAGCAGCGGGGAGTGGCCCTGGCCCTTGAGCCAGAGGCCGAGCTTTCCGGCGAGGGTGGTCTTACCGGCACCCTGCAGACCCGCGAGCATGATCACGGTGGGCGGGTTCTTGGCGAACCGCAGCCGACGCGTCTCGCCGCCGAGGATGCCGACGAGCTCCTCGTTGACGATCTTGACGACCTGCTGGGCGGGGTTCAGCGCCTGGGAGACCTCGACGCCGCGCGACCGCTCCTTGACGTTGGCGATGAAGGCGCGGACCACAGGGAGCGCGACATCGGCCTCGAGGAGGGCGATACGGATCTCGCGTGCCGTGGCGTCGATATCCGCCTCGGACAAGCGGCCCTTGCCCCTGAGGTTCTTGAAAGTCGCGCTAAGGCGGTCGGAGAGAGTATCGAACACGGCGCTCGTCGGTCCTCAGGGTCGGGGTCGTGGTGGGTCGCTCCCTAGAGTATCTGGCTCGCGCAAGCGACCTCCCGTGCCGGCCGGATCCGGTCGGCACGGGGAGTAACTCCGCGGTGGCCGGGAGCATCTCCCGCCCACCGGTCCACCGGGCCGCGCGGCCCGGCGTGACGGCGTCACCGCAGCGCCTCCTCCAGCGCCTTCGCCACGGCCGCGGCGTCCGCGTCCGGCAGCACCGAGCCGTCCTGCCGTGTGACATAAACGGTGTCCACCGCGTTCGCCCCCAGCGTCGACACGTGCGCACTGCGCACCCGTACCGCGCTCTGTTCCAGCGCCCGGCCGATCCGGTGCAGCAGCCCCGGGGCGTCCTGGGCCCGCACCTCGATGACCGTCGCCAGCCGTGAGCCGGCCGGTGCGACCGTCACCCGCGGTGGCGGGGCCTTCACCCCGCGGCGCCGCGGATAGGCGGCTTCGCGTTCGGCGAGGCGGGCCTGGATGTCGAGGGAGCCGTCCAGGGCGCGTACGAGGTCTGCTCGGAGCCGGCCGGCCTGCGGCAGGGAACCGTATTCGGCCGCCACCCGCCAGCTGAGCAGCAGTACGTCGGCACACTCGCCGATTTCGGTGGGGAGCTCGACGGCCCGCAGGTCGGCGGCGCGGACGGTGAGGCGGTGCAGGGCCAGGACCCCGGCGGCGGCGGGCAGGACGCCGGGGCGGTCGGGCACGGCGATCTGCAGTTCGACGCCCACGGGTTCCGGCTCGCCGTCCTCGTCCGGTGCCTCGGTCTGGGCGTGCAGGGTGAGGACGGGTTCACCGGTGCGCAGGGCCTCGACGGCGAGGCGTTCCTGCTCGGCGCTGGGTGCGGCCGGTTCGGGTTCGTCCGGGGCCTCGCCGGCGAGCACGGCTGCGACGCGTGTGACCAGGTCGGTGACGAGGGAGGCGCGCCAGGTGGACCAGGCGGCGGGCCCGGTCGCCAGCGCGTCGGCCTCGGTGAGGGCGTGCAGCAGCTCCAGCGTGGACGCGGTCCCCACAGCGGTGGCGACGGACCGGACGGTCGCCGGGTCGTCGAGGTCGCGGCGGGTGGCGGTCTCGATGAGCAGCAGATGGTGGCGTACCAGGGTGGCGATGACGCCCACGTCGTGCTGGTCGAAGCCGATCCGGGCGGCGACGTCGCGGGCGATGACCTCCCCGGCGACGGAGTGGTCGCCGGGCCAGCCCTTGCCGATGTCGTGCAGCAGGGCGGCGACGAGGAGGAGGTCGGGGCGGCCGACGCGGCGGGTGAGGGAGGAGGCCCGGACGGCCGCTTCCACGAGGTGGCGGTCTACGGTCCAGGTGTGGACGGGGTTGCGCTGGGGCCGGCAGTGGACGCGTTCCCAGTCGGGCAGCAGCCGGGTGATCAGTCCTTCCGCCTCGAGGGCCTCCCAGACGGGGATCGTGGCCTCGCCCGCGCCGAGCAGGGTGACGAGTTCCTCACGGGCCTCGGCGGGCCAGGGCACCGGCAGCGGGCGCGCGGCGGCAGCGAGGTGGCGTACGACATGACGGGAGATCGGCAGTTCGGACTGGGCGGCCGCGGCAGCGGCGCGCAGCATGAGCACGGGGTCGCGTTCGGGGCGGGCGGTGCGCGCGAGGACGACCTCGCCGTCGGCCTCGACGACGCCGTCGGCGAGCGGGGTGCGGTCGGGGGCGGCGGCCTTGCCGCCGAGCATGGCGCGCAGCCGGGGCCGTGCCGAGCGCGCCCGCAGCACGCGGTTGACCTCGCGCCAGGTCACGTCGGTGGCGTACGAGACGGTGCGCGCGGCCTCGTACACCTGGCGCAGCAGCGCGTCGGCGTCGAGCAGGCCGAGGGCGGCGGAGACCTGGTCCTGCTCCTGGAGCGCGAGACGGTCGGTGGCGCGGCCGGTGGTCAGGTGCAGGGCATCACGGGCGTCAAGGAGGATGCGGCGGGCTTCGGCGAGGCCTTCGCGGGGCGCGTCGGCGATCCAGGAGGCGGCGACGGCGCGCAGGGCGGTGGCGTCGCGCAGCCCGCCGCGGGCCTCCTTGAGGTCGGGTTCGAGGAGGAACTGGAGCTCGCCCTGGCGTTCGGCCCGTTCACGGCAGAGTTCGTCGAGGGCCGGGAGGCGTTTGGGGGCGAGGTTGCGCCAGTCGGCGAGGATCGTGGTGCGCATCGCGGCGACCAGTCCGCGGTCGCCGGCCACGGGCCGGGCGTCGAGCAGTCCGAGCTGCACCTTGAGGTCCTCGCCCGCGGTCTTCCTGGCTTCGCCGGGTGTGCGCACGGAGTGGTCGAGGGCGAGGCCGAGGTCCCAGACGGGGTACCAGATGCGGTCGGCGAGGGAGGCGATGGCGCCGGCGTCGGCGCTGCCGTCGTGCAGGAGCAGAAGGTCGAGGTCGCTGCGCGGGGAGAGCTCACCGCGGCCGTAGCCGCCGACGGCGACGAGGGCCGCGCCACGGACTCCGGCCGCCTCGGCCGCGGCGGTGAACAGACCGGTCAGCCATGTGTCGGTGAGCGCTGCTAGGGCCGCACGGCGCGGCGGCCCGGACTGCGCCTTCTCCTGGAGGAGGCGCAGCCGGGCCGCCGCATAGCCGCTGGGTCCCGAGTCTTCGGATTCGGTAATCACTTCGATGCTCGTCACCCAGCTGCCTTTCGGTTTACGGGACGTCCGGTCAGAGAGCGTCCGGGCCGCGTTCGCCGGTGCGGACCCGTACGGCCGTCTCGACGGGCACGCTCCAGACCTTGCCGTCTCCGATCTTGCCGGTTCGGGCGGCCTTCACCACCACATCGATGAGCTGTTCGGCGTCCTCGTCCTCGACGAGGACCTCGATGCGGATCTTGGGGACCAGGTCGACGGTGTACTCGGCGCCGCGGTAGACCTCGGTGTGACCGCGCTGGCGCCCGTAGCCGCTGGCTTCCGTGACCGTGAGGCCCTGGATGCCGAAGGCCTGGAGGGCCTCCTTGATCTCGTCGAGCCGGTGCGGCTTCACGACTGCGGTGATGAGCTTCATGCGTCCACCTTCTTGGTCTGCGCTGCTGCCGTCGAGTCCGATACCGGGGTGGAGCCACTGGTGCGCGGGGTCGCACCGCCGCCGGCGCCGCTGAAGTCGTACGCGGTCTCGGCGTGCTCGACCTGGTCGATGCCGGAGATCTCGTCGTCTTCGTCGACCCGCATGCCGATCGTCCTGTCGAGGAGGAAGGCGAGGACCGCGGAGACGACCAGAGAGTAGGCGAGGACCGCGAAGACACCGACGGCCTGCTTGCCGAGCTGGTCGAGACCGCCGCCGTAGAAGAGGCCCTTGGCGTCGGACTGGACGCCGCCGGTGGCGAAGAAGCCGATGAGGAGCGAACCGGCGACACCGCCGACGAGGTGGACACCGACGACGTCGAGGGAGTCGTCGTAGCCGAACCTGTACTTGAGGCCGACCGCCATGGCGCAGAGCACACCGGCGATGGCACCGACCGCGATGGCGCCGAGCGGGCTGATCGCGCCGCCGGACGGGGTGATGGCGACGAGGCCGGCGACCGCGCCGGAGGCGGCGCCGAGGGTGGTGAAGGAGCCGTGGCGGAGCTTCTCGTAACCGAGCCAGGCGAGCATCGCGGCGGCGGTGGCGACCTGCGTGTTGACGAACATGACCGCGCCGACGCCGTCGTCGTTGCCGAGCCACGATCCGGCGTTGAAGCCGAACCAGCCGAACCACAGGAGGCCGGCGCCGAGCATGACGAGCGGAAGGCTGTGCGGCCGCATCGGGTCCTTCTTGAAGCCGACCCGCTTCCCGATGACGAGGATCACGCCGAGGGCTGCCGCACCGGCGTTGATGTGGACCGCCGTACCGCCCGCGAAGTCGATGACGCCGAGCTCGAAGAGCCAGCCGCCGGCGCCCCAGACCCAGTGCGCGACCGGGAAGTACACGACGGTCACCCACAGGGCGACGAACAGCGCCCAGGAGGTGAACTTGACGCGGTCGGCGAGGGCTCCGCTGATCAGGGCGGGTGTGATGATGGCGAACATCAGCTGGAAGACGGCGAAGACGTAGATCGGGATGGTGTAGCCGTCCCAGAGCTGCGTGATCCCGATCCCGCTCAGGCCGGCGAAGTCCGAGCTCCAGCCGATGAACGAGCCGATGTCGGTGCCGAAGGCGAGGCTGAATCCGTAGAGCACCCACAGGATCGTGACGATCCCGAGGCTGATGAAGCTCATCATCAGCATGTTGAGGGTGCTCTTGACGCGGACCATGCCTCCGTAGAAGAAGGCCAGACCCGGGGTCATGATCATCACCAGGGCCGAGCAGATGAGCATGAACCCGGTGTTGGCGGCAGACAGCGTCGGGGCGTCTGCGGCAAGCGTCGTGATGCCTGGGGGCATCGGCGTCTCCTCGTCGTCGGTGCGGCCGCGTGCGGGGTGAAAGTGCGGGACCACGTGCGGGACCACTGTGGAAAAGGTGCGGGCCGGTTATGCGCCATGAGGTTCGCCCAGCGCGGTTTCCGCCGATGCCGCACGATGTTTCGCCGCAGTGACGAAGAGGTGTGGCGTGTTACGTCCCCATGAATCCCGAGTGGCGTATCCGGGGCCGGGCCTGCCCTGCGGCCGGGGCCGCATACGGTGCGGTTACGACTGTGGAGTACGGGAACGGGAACGCGAACCGGCCACGCCGGTCACCCGCTGACCTGGCAAGGGGGAGCCGAAGTCGGTCTGTGCGGGGTGGCCGGCGTGGCCGGAGTGTGCTGGTGCCCGGTCAGACCGCCTCGGCGGTCTCCGGCAACTGCTCGGTGAGCAGATCGGTGAGACTGGCGACCTCGGGGATGTCGCCGAAGTCCCTGGCAGCGGTGTCGACGGTCTTGCGCAGCCGGGTGTTGACGCGCTCGGAGCGGACCTTCTTGGCGACCTTCAGCGCCCTTTCGGCCAGCCGCGTGGACTGCTCGGGTTCGCGCTGGAGGAGATGCACGGTGGCGAGGCCGATCAGGTTCAGTGCGTACGACCGCTGGTGCTCGTCGTCCTCGCCGAACAGCTCGACGGCCTTCTCCATGAGGGGCTCGGCGAGCGAGGCGTACGTGGGGCTGCGGCCGGCGACATAGGCGAGGTCGCGGTACGAGTGGGAGTTCTCGCCGTTGAGCTCGGCCTCGGAGAAGAAGCGGATCCAGTCGGGCTCGGGCTCGCCGTCGATCCCGGCGTCGAGGAAGGTGTCCTCGGCCATCCGGACGGCTCGCTTGCACTTGCTGGGCTGGCCCATGTTGGCGTAGGCACGGGCCTCCATCGCATACAGCATCGCCTGGGTGCGCGGAGTGGCGCAGTCCCGGCTGCCGTACTGGGCGAGATGGATCAGTTCGAGGGCGTCGTCGGGCCGTCCGAGGTGGATCATCTGGCGGCTCATGCTGGACAGGACATAGCTGCCGAGCGGTTTGTCGCCGGCCTCCTTGGCGGCGTGCAGCGCGAGGACGAAGTACTTCTGGGCGGTGGGCTGGAGGCCGACGTCGTAACTCATCCAGCCCGCCAGCTCGGCGAGTTCGGCCGCACACCGGAAGAGCCGGGTGGCGGTGGCGGCGGGCTGCGGTTCCTGCAGCAGGTCGGTGACCTCGTGGAGCTGGCCCACGACGGCCTTGCGGCGCAGGCCACCGCCGCACTGGGCGTCCCACTGGCGGAACATCACCGTGGTGGACTCCAGCAGGTCGAGCTCGGGGCCGGAGAGCCGGGACGGGCGGCGGTCCGTCGTGGACGGCGCCGGATCGGCCGGTGCCCCGGCGGGGACCGGCACCAGCCAGCGCTGCATGGGCTCGATGAGGGCCGGGCCCGCGGCGAGGGCGAGTGAGGTGCCGAGGAAGCCGCGCCGCGCGAGCATCAGGTCGCTGCGGGAGAACTCGCTGAGCAGCGCGACCGTCTGCGGGCCTGCCCAGGGCAGGTCGACGCCGGCCACCGACGGTGACTGATGGGCGGTGCGCAGCCCGAGGTCCTCGACGGCGACGACGGTGCCGAAGCGCTCGGAGAAGAGCTCGGAGAGGATGCGCGGAATCGGCTCGCGCGGCTGCTCGCCGTCGAGCCAGCGCCGAACCCGTGAGGTGTCCGTGCTGATGTGGTGGGCGCCCATCTGGCGTGCCCTGCGGTTCACCTGCCGTGCCAGCTCGCCCTTCGACCAGCCGCTGCGCACGAACCATGATCCCAATTGCCCGTTGGGGCGCTTACCGGCATTCGTATCGCCTGCGCCGCTGCCACTCACTGGAACGCCCCCATCCCGCTGCATACGTGTCGCGCGAACCACTATCAGAATGCCGTGGGCCGAAGCCGTCCGTACGGCGGTTGCGCACCTTCGAACAGGAAATCGACTTGCCTCCGGCATACCCGCAGGCGCACATACTTCCATGGTTCGTGTACCGACGGTAATCCTACGATCACCCCCTCGGCGAGGGTGATTACAGAAACGCCACCATTCGCCACCCCTTCGAATGAACGCGTCCGCCGCGTAGCGCGATTCACTTGACAGACGGCGATCGGCAGCAGAATCAGTGATGCGCCCAGGGGCGCGCGGACCGTGCCGCACCACCTGGGATTCACCCGTGCGCTGCCGGATCGACGGGGCGACGGAGTGTAACGACTGGGCTCCGCGTCGTAACCACCGGCGAGCCGGACCCGTTGGAGGGGGCATGGGCTTCACGATCGGCGGCATCCGAGAGATGCGAACCGGCTCACGGCGACGGGGCCGTACGGCCGGGTGCACCGCGGTGGCCGAGTACACAGGGCTGTGGGGCTGGGCCGTCGCACCGGGGGCGCGGGCCGCGGCAGGCAACTGCTCCTGCGGCGACACCGCGTGCGCCTCTCCCGGCGCCCATCCGCTGGACTTCGCCGACGAGGTGCCGGCGGGCGCCACGCTGGACGCCGCGGCGCGTGCCTGGGCCCGGGTGCCGGGCGCCTCGATGCTGCTGCCGGTGGGGCGCACGTTCGACGTTCTCGATGTCGCCGAACAGGCGGGGCGCCGGGCACTGGTGCGACTGGAGCGGATGGGTCTGCCGCTGGGCCCGGTGGCCGTGACGCCGTCCGGGCGGGCGCAGTTCTTCGTCGCGCCGGGCGCCGCCGCCGGACTTCCGCAGCTTCTGTACCGGCTGGGCTGGGACGACGCGGGTCTGGATCTGCGGGCGCTGGGTCCCGGCTGTCACATCACCGCGCCGCCGTCCGACGAGGGCGGTCTCGGCCCGGTCCGCTGGCTGCGACCGCCGGCGCTGGACACGGCGGCCGCGCCGCCGCAGGCGCGGCTGCTGCTGGGCACGCTGGCGTACATCTGCCACCGCTCGTAAGGGCGGACGCCCGCAGAGAGCGGGTACGGCACTTGCAGGGAACATGAACGCGGTCGCCGGGTGGGCTCGGAATCCGAGCCCACCCGGCGACCGCGGGCGAAACGGCTGTCGGCCTGAGCCGATGCGCGTCAGTCGCCGATCAGTGCGTCGACGAACGCCTCCGGCTCGAACGGAGCCAGATCGTCCGGCCCCTCGCCCAGGCCCACCAGCTTCACCGGTACGCCCAGTTCGCGCTGGACCGCGATGACGATGCCGCCCTTGGCGGTGCCGTCCAGCTTGGTGAGAACGATGCCGGTGATGTCGACGACCTCGGCGAAGACCCGGGCCTGAACCAGACCGTTCTGCCCGGTCGTGGCGTCGAGGACGAGCAGGATCTCGTCGAGCGGGCCGTGCTTCTCGACGACGCGCTTGACCTTGCCGAGCTCGTCCATGAGCCCGGTCTTGGTGTGCAGCCGGCCCGCGGTGTCGATCAGGACGACGTCGGCGCCCTCGGCGATGCCTTCCTTCACCGCGTCGAACGCGATCGAGGCCGGGTCGCCGCCCTCGGGTCCGCGGACGGTGCGGGCGCCGACGCGCTCGCCCCAGGTCTGGAGCTGGTCGGCGGCGGCGGCGCGGAAGGTGTCGGCCGCGCCGAGCACGACGCTGCGTCCGTCGGCGACGAGGACCCGGGCCAGCTTGCCCGTGGTGGTGGTCTTGCCGGTGCCGTTGACGCCGACGACCATCACGACACCGGGGGTGTCGACGCCGCTCTCCGTCTTGACCGCGCGGTCGAAGTCGGTGCCGAGCAGCGCGAGGAGCTCCTCGCGCAGCAGGCCGCGCAGCCCCTCGGGGGTGCGGGTGCCGAGGACGCGGACCCGCTCGCGCAGCCGCTCCACCAGCTCCTGGGTGGGCGCGACGCCGACGTCGGCGGTCAGGAGGGTGTCCTCGATCTCCTCCCAGGTGTCCTCGTCGAGGTTGTCCCGGGACAGGAGCGTCAGGAGCCCCTTGCCGAGGGTGCTCTGCGAGCGGGCGAGCCGGGCTCGCAGCCGTACGAGACGGCCCGCGGTGGGCTCGGGGATCTCGAGCGCGGGGGCGGCGGGCGCCTCCGGCTCGGCGACTGCCGGGGCTTCCGCGACGGGAGCCTCGGCCTCGGGCGGACCGGCCTCCTCGATGGTGCGGCGCGGTTCCTCGCGCGGTGTCTCGGCCTCCTCGCCGACATGGGGCTCGGCGGGAGGAGTGAGGGTCGGCGTGCTCGACGGTGCCGGGGGCAGCTGCTTCTTCTTGCGGCCGCTGACCACGAGCCCGCTGACCAGACCGGCCACGACCAGGGCGGCGATGACTACAGCAAGGATGACGAATTCCATAACGCACCCAGTATCGGTCACGGCAGCGTCCGGGGAGCGGTGCCGGAGGAGCCGCCGGAGATCGAGTAGGACGTAATGGCCCTTTTGGCGGTAAATGTGCGAAGTGAAGGTACGATCCCGCTCGTGGAGACCCGTGGCCTGGAACCCGTCCCCGACAGCGAGCGCACCGGCCGGGTCCGCACCCTCTTCCCCACGTGGGCCGCCGCCAACATGACGGTGCTGCTCCTCACGGTGGGCGCGGGACTCATCGTCCTCAGCCGGCTGAATTTCTGGCAGGTGCTGGTCGTGGCGGCCACGGCGCCCGTCGTCAGTTACGGACTGGTCGGCCTGATCTCGGTCGCGGGACAGCACGGCGGCGCGCCGGGCATGGCGCTCTCCCGGGCCGTCTTCGGGCAGCGCGGCAACCTGCTGCCCGGAGCGCTGATCTGGATCGCCCGCTGGGGCTGGGAGACGGTGAACGCGGTCACCGGTGCCTACGCCCTGCTGGCCGTGCTCCATCTGCTGTTCTCCGTCCGGAGCACCAGCATGCTGATCATGGCGGCGCTGCTGACCTTCGTGGCGAGCAGCTATCTGGTGTCCGGGCTCGGCATGGGCGCCCTGCGGACGTGCTGCACCTGGTCGGCGTATCTCTTCGGCGCCTTCAGCGTCCTCGTGCTGATCCACCTGTGGGCGGGCACCGACTGGCGGGCCGTCCTCGACCGGCCGGCCGGGCCGACGGCGCTGATGGTCGCCGGCGTCGGCACGTTGGCCGCCGGTGGCATCAGCTGGGCACCGTCCGGTCCGGACTTCACCCGCTATCTGCCGCGCACCGCCTCCGGCCGGTCGGTGGTCGGGGCGACCGTGGGCGGTGCGGTGCTCGTCTCGCTGCCGCTGGTCCTGATGGGCGCGGTGATGGCGGTCGCCACTCCGGACCTGGCCACCAGCGGCGATCCGGTCTCCTTCATCGGCACGCTGCTGCCCGACTGGATCTCGGTGCCGTATCTGCTGATTGCCGTGGTCGGAATGGTGCTGATCAATGCGATGTCGATGTATTCGGCCGGATTCACCGCGCAGACGCTGGGATTCATGATCCCGCGCGCCTGGGCGGTGGGGGTGAATGCCGCAATCAGCCTGTTGCTGGGCGGAATGCTGATGATGACGGCGAGCGGTTTCATCGATGCGTTCGTCTCCTTTCTGACGCTGCTCGCGGTGACGTTCTCGGCATGGATCGGCGTCTTCGGCGCGGATCTGCTGCGGGGGCGCACGTACGACGCGGTGGCGCTGCTGGACACCACCCCCACCGGCGCCTACTGGTACACCGGCGGCTACTCGGTGCCCGCCGTGACCGCGTGGACCGCGGGGCTCACGGTGGGACTGCTGCTGACCGGCGTGGAATGGTTCAGCGGGCCGCTCGCCACCACCTGGATCGGGCGCCACGGTCTGGGCTGGGCGGTCACCATCGCCGTGTCCGGGACGCTGTACGCACTGCTGCCGCGCCCGGCGGTACGCACCGGCACGCCTCTACACTTCTGACGCCACGTCAGCTACTGTCCGGCTCGCCCTGCCCGCCCGGCGAAGGGGACGCCCGTCATGGCCTTCACAGTGGTCCGGTTCAATCTCGTCGATCCCGATGCCACACCCGAGTCCCTCTCGGCCCGTTATCGCACGGCGCTGGAGATGGCCGCGTACGCCGACGGACACGGCGTCGACACCGTGCAGACCGAGGAGCACCACGGCGCCGCCAACTCCTGGCTGCCCTCCCCCTTCGTCTTCGCCGGATCGGTCTTCGGCGCCACGAGCCGGATCGCGGTCACGGTCTCGGCGATCATCGGCCCGCTGCACGACCCGCTGCGGCTGGCGGAGGACATCGCGGTCCTCGATCTGCTGAGCGGGGGGCGGCTGGTGACGGTCGCGGGCATCGGATACCGGCCCGAGGAGTACGAACGGGCGGGCGTCGAGTGGGGCACGCGCGGCCGGCTCCAGGACGAGCTGCTGGAGACCGTGCTGCAGGCGTGGACCGGCGAGCCGTTCCCGTACCGGGGCCGTACGGTCCGGGTCACTCCGCGCCCGTACACCCAGCCGCATCCGCTGCTCCTGGTGGGCGGCAGCTCGCGGGCGGCGGCGCGGCGGGCAGCCCGGCTGGGGCTGCCGTTCTTCCCGAGCGCGCATCTGCCCGAGCTGGAGGCGTACTACCACGAGCAGCGCGCGGTCCACGGCACGGAGGGCTTCTGCATGATGCCGGCGGCCGAGACGCCGCTGCTCCATGTGTCGGAGGATCCGGACGGGACGTGGGACCGGTACGGCGCGTACTTCCTGCACGAGGCGCGGACGTACTCCTCCTGGCAGTCGAAGGACATCCGGTCGGCCGTGCGCTCGGCGGCCACCACGGTGGCCGAGCTGCGGGACGAGGGGGTCTACCGGATCGTCACCCCGCAGCAGCTGGCCGCGCTGGACGCCGACAGCCTGGTGCTGCATCCGCTGTGCGGCGGGATGCCGGTCGAGGAGGGGTGGCGCAGCCTGCGGCTGTTCTGCGAGGCGCTCGCGAAGTGACGTGCCCGCACCGCAGTGGCATGACTCGTTCGCGCCGCTGTGACGTACGGACATGCACGCGTCCCCGGCTCGCGGGCGCGGGCCGAGGACGCGTGGTCGAGGAGAGGGGCAGCGGGGATCAGCCCATCTCCTCCAACGCCTTGCCCTTGGTCTCCTTCACGAACTTGAGCACGAAGGGGATCGAGAGCACGGCGAAGCATGTGTAGATGATGTAGGTGCCCGACAGGTTCCAGTCGGCCAGGCTCGGGAAGCTCGCGGTGATCGCCCAGTTGGCGATCCACTGCGCGGAGGCGGCGACGCCGAGCGCGGCGGCGCGGATCCTGTTCGGGAACATCTCGCCGAGGAAGACCCAGACCACGACACCCCACGACAGGGCGAAGAAGAGCACGAAGACATGGGCCGCGACGAGGGCGACGACGCCCTGGGCGGTCGGGAGTTTGCCGTTGACCAGATCGGCGGAGAAGGCCCAGGCCTCGAAGGCCAGTGCGATCGCCATACCGGCGGAGCCGGCCAGCGCGAGCGGCTTGCGGCCGATCCGGTCGACCAGGACCATCGCGATCACCGTACCGATGATGTTGACGATCGACGTGGTGAACGACCAGAAGAAAGAGTCGGTCGGGTCGATGCCGACGGACTGCCACAGCGTCGCCGAGTAGTAGAAGGCCACGTTGATGCCGACGAGCTGCTGGAAGACCGAGAGGCCGATACCGACCCAGACGATCGGCAGGAAGCCGAAGCGGCCGCCGAGCAGGTCCTTGAAGGTGGACTTGTGCTCGCGGTGCATGGCGGTCTCGATCTCCAGGACGCGGGCGTCGAGGTCGACGGCGCCGCCCTCGACCTCGCGGAGGATCTCCCGGGCCCGCTCCTTCTTGCCGACCGAGATCAGGAACCGCGGCGACTCGGGGATCGCGAACGACAGCAGCCCGTACAGGAGTGCGGGAACGACCATCACACCGAGCATCCACTGCCAGGCTTCCAGGCCGCCGATCGTGCCGCGCTGGTCGCCGTCGGCCATCTGCAGGATGCCGAAGTTCACCAGCTGCGAGATGGCGATGCCGATGACGATCGCAGCCTGCTGGAACGAGCCGAGCCTGCCGCGGTAGGCGGCCGGCGAGACCTCGGCGATGTAGGCCGGGCCGATGACCGAGGCCATGCCGATGGCGAAGCCGCCGATGATCCGCCAGAAGGCCAGGTCCCAGAGGGCGAACGGGAGCGCGGAGCCGATGGCGCTGAGGGTGAACAGCACCGAGGCGATCCGCATGCACGTGATGCGGCCGATCCGGTCGGCGATACGGCCCGCCGTCGCGGCGCCGATGGCGCAGCCGATCAGGGCGACGGCGATGACCTGGGCCAGCGTTCCGGAGCCGATGTCGTAACGGTGCCGGATCGCCTCGACGGCTCCGTTGATCACGGCGCTGTCGTAGCCGAAGAGGAAGCCGCCCATCGCAGCGGCCGCCGTGATGAAGATGACATGGCCGAGGTGTTCCGGATGGGCCGCTCGGGCGCCGGATCCCGGTGGTTGCGATGTGCTGGTCACATGAACTCCTGGTGCCTGGCCGCGTCGTCAGGCGTGGGGCGAGTCGTCAGGCGTGGGGGGGACTCCTCCAAGTGGCGCACAACTTTTAAGCCGCCACCACTTGAAGTTGAAAACGACGACCCAGAGGATATGCGTTCAAGTTTCGAAGTCGCGAATCGGGTTTTGCGCAGACTTCTACCCAATACCGCCCAAAACGCGTGTTGAAGACTTGAAGAACAGGTAAAACTTCAGCGCAACCGCTGGCTGATGACCTTGGAGACCCCGTCCCCCTGCATCGAGACGCCGTACAGCGCGTCGGCAACTTCCATCGTCCGCTTCTGATGCGTGATCACGATGAGCTGCGAGCTCTCCTGGAGTTCCTCCATGATCCGGATCAGCCGCTGCAGATTGGTGTCGTCGAGCGCCGCCTCGACCTCGTCCATCACGTAGAACGGACTCGGCCGGGCCTTGAAGATCGAGACCAGCAACGCCACGGCGGTCAGCGACCGCTCGCCGCCCGAGAGCAGCGAGAGCCTCTTCACCTTCTTGCCCGGCGGGCGGGCCTCGACATCGACACCGGTCGCCAGCATGTTGTCCGGATCGGTCAGGACGAGCCGGCCCTCGCCCCCGGGGAAGAGCCGCGAGAAGACGCCCTCGAACTCACGGGCCGTGTCCCGGTACGCCTCCGTGAACACCTGCTCGACCCGCTCGTCGACCTCCTTGATCACCTGCAGCAGATCGGCCCGGGTCTTCTTCAGGTCCTCGAGCTGCTCGGAGAGGAACTTGTGCCGCTCCTCCAGAGCCGAGAACTCCTCCAGGGCGAGCGGATTCACCTTCCCGAGTTGCTGATACGCCCGTTCGGCGGACCGCAGCCGCTTCTCCTGCTCGGCCCGGACGAACGGCTTCGGCTGGTTGCGCGGGTGCTCCGGGTCCTCCGGCAGCTCCTCGCCCTCCGCGGCCGGTGACGGCGGCACCAGCTGGTCGGGGCCGTACTCGGCGGCCAGTCCGGCCGGTTCCACGCCCAGCTCCTCGAGGGCCTTGGCCTCCAGCTGCTCTATCCGCAGCCGTTTCTCGGCGCCCAGCACCTCGCCACGGTGGACGGAGTCGGTCAGCTTGTCCAGCTCGCCCTTCAGCTCGCGACCGCGGCCGCGCTCGGCGGTCAGCTCCCGCTCCCGCTCCGCCTTCGCCGCCTCGGCCGCGACCCGCTCCTGCTCGGCACGTACGACCGACACCTCGACGTGGGCGAGGAGCTGACGGGCGCCGGATGCCACGGCGGAGGCGACCGCGGCCTCGTGGCGCAGCCGGGCGCGGCGCTGCTCGGCACGGGCACGGGCCTCGCGTTCGGCGCGCGCGCCGCGGTCGAGGGAGTCCGCGCGTCCGGCGAGTCCCTTCACGCGCTCCTCGTGGGTACGGACCTGGAGGCGGGCCTCCATCTCGGTCTGACGGGCGTTGGCGCCGTCGGCGGCGAGCCGGTCGCGCACGGAGGTGTCGGGCTCCTCCTCGACCGGCATCTCCTCGGCCACGAGAAGCCGCTCGGCCAGTTCCTCGGCCTCCTCGGTCGCCCGCTCCAGGGCGTCCTGGGCGCGGGCGGCGGAGGCGGCCGACCGCTCGGCCTCACCGGCCGCGCCGCGCGCCTGCCCGGCGAGCCGCCCGAGCTGCTGGGCCACCCCGGACTTCTCCCGCTCGGCGGCCCTGCGCCGCTCCGCGAGTTCCTCGACAAGTGCGGCACAGGCGCTGCGCCGGTCCCCCGCGAGCCGCTGGGCCTCGGCCAATTCGGTGCACCGGACGGCCAGTTCCGCCAGCTCGGCAGCGGCCTCGTCGACGGAAGCCTGCACTTCGAGAAGGCTGGGCGCCCCGGCGGAGCCGCCGTGCGCGAAGTGGGTCCCGAGGACGTCTCCTTCGGCGGTCACCGCGGTCAGCCGGGGATGCGCGGCAACGAGATCCTCGGCGTCCTCCAGAGTGGGGACGACCACCATGTCCCGCACCAGCCGGCGCACCGCGCCCATCAGCTCGGCCGGCCCCTGGACAAGATCGGCGACAGCGGGCGCGGCGGTCCGGGCCACCGCACGGAGCAGCGGACCGGACGCCTCGGGATGTTCGGCGATCCGGTCTGCCGGGGTGTCCGCCACGGGGGCGTGACCCACGCCCTGCCCGGGCAGCCGCGCGGCGTCGGCCGGGACCGCCCCCTGCTCGCCGCCCGGCCCGGGTACGAACCCGGCACCCGTCTCCGCGTCCTGCCCGGCACCGGGCCCGGCCCCCTGTCCAGGCAGGCGCTGTGCACCCGCGTCCGCGTCCGCCGCTGCACCCGGTCCGGTCCCCTGCCCCGGAACGCCTCCCGCGTCGACCGCACCCGCGTGCCCCGGCCCTCCCAGCAGCAGCGCCGCCCGCCCCGCGTCCTGCTTGCGCAGCAGGCGGATCGCGTGTGCTGCCGTGGCCGGGTCCGTCACTGCCACCGCGTCGGCCGCCGCACCCAGTGCCGCCGCCACCGCCACCTCGTGGCCCGGGGCCACCGTCAGGAGTTCCGCAGCCGGTCCGAGCAGGCCCGCCAGGCTGTCCTGCGCGGCGAGCAGCATCCCCGTGCCGTCCTTGCGGCGCAGGCCCAGCGCCAACGCGTCGTGGCGGGCCGCGACCGCCGCCCGCTTGCGTTCCGCACCTGTGGCGGCCTCCCGGGCGGCCGACAGGGCCGCCTCCGCCTCCGCCAGTTCCCGCTTGGCCTCGTCGTGGCGCTCGCCGAGCTCCGTGTCGCCCGCGTCCAGGCCGTCCACCTCGGCCTTGAGCTGCTCGTACTCCTCCTGGGCGGCGATCGCCCGCTCCTGCGCCTCGTCGCGCGAGGCAGCGAGCCGGTCGATCTCCGCCTGTGCCGAACCGGCCCGGCTGCGGGCCGCGTTGACCTGCCCGGTAAGCCGTGCCAGCCCCTCGCGCCGGTCCGCGATGGCCCGGGCCGCGTCCTTGAGCCGCCGCTCCTCGGCCGCCAGCTCCCTTTCCAGCTCGGCCCGGTGCGCGGCGGTGTCCTCAAGCGCGTGTTCCGCCGCCTCCAGCGCGGCCTCCAGCTCCGCCTCCTGCTCACGGATCCGGGCCGCCTCGCGCTCCATGTCCTCCGGGTCGCGACCGCGCCGCTCGTCATCGGGGGCAGCGGTGGCGCTCTTCACCCGGGCGTCGGCGAGAGAGATCGTGCCGCGCACCCGCTCGGCCAGCTGCGACAGCTCGTACCAGGTCTGCTGGGCCCGCTGCAGCCGCGGCGCCAGCCGCCGTACCTCGTCCTCCAGCTCCGCCTCGCGGGCCAGAGCGGCCTTCAGCTCGGCCTCCGCCGCTTCCCGGCGTTGCTTCAGCGCCGCTTCGTCGGCGATCTCGCTGCGCAGCGCGTCGTGCAGCCGCACCAGGTCGTCGGCGAGCAGCCGCAGGCGGGCATCGCGCAGATCGGCCTGGATCACGGCGGCGCGCCGGGCGACCGCCGCCTGCCGGCCCAGCGGTTTCAGCTGCCGTCGGAGTTCGTCCGTCAGGTCCTGGACGCGAGCCAGATTGGCCCCCATCGCGTCCAGCTTCCGGAGCGCCTTCTCCTTCCGCTTGCGGTGCTTGAGCACGCCCGCGGCTTCGTCGATGAAGGCACGGCGCCCCATCGGATCGGCATGGAGTACGGAGTCCAGCTGGCCCTGGCCGACGATGACGTGCATCTCCCGGCCGATACCGGAGTCCGAGAGCAACTCCTGGATGTCGAGGAGCCGGCAGGTGTCGCCGTTGATCTGGTACTCGCTTCCGCCGTTGCGGAACATGATGCGAGTGATCGTCACTTCGGCGTACTCGATGGGCAGCGCGCCATCCGCGTTGTCGATGGTCAGTGACACCTCGGCGCGTCCGAGCGGCGGCCGCCCGGTGGTGCCGGCGAAGATCACGTCTTCCATCTTGCCGCCCCGCAGGGATTTGGCTCCCTGCTCACCCATGACCCAGGAGAGCGCATCCACCACATTGGACTTGCCGGAACCGTTGGGACCGACGACGCAGGTGATCCCCGGTTCGAACCGCAGGGTGGTCGCGGAGGCGAACGATTTGAAACCACGCAGGGTCAGGGCCTTGAGATGCACGCCGCCGGACTCTACCTTTCGCTCTCGGTTTCGCTGATGAAGGTGCAGGGCACATCAGACGGTAAGGGAAGGGGTGTACGTCCGGGGGCGGGTCCGGCGCAGGTCCAGGAGAAAAAGAAAGAAGGGACGCCGAAGCGCCCCTTGCAAATCTTGCTGCGGTACTGCGTGACGGATCAAGAACGCGGCGGATCAATAGCGCGACAGATCAGAGCGATGATCTTCAGTGATCCGGTGGCGATCCGGTGATGAACTCAGACGGCTGACGTGAGCAGCCCGACCGGCCCCTGTGGGCCATCGGTCAGGTCAGCGCCGGCTCCGCCTGGGGTACGTCAATGTCGATGCTGTCGAGCAGCGACTCTTGGTGCTGGGCGGCGGCGTTGAGCGCGTCGTTCTCGTCCTGAATCCGTACGAGCTCGGACTCAAGATCCTGGACGCGTTGCTGGAGCCGTCGCATCTCGGCGAGGAGTCGCGGGTCGGAACCGCCGACGTAACCGAGAAGCGCCTTTGCCATGATGGATGGTCCTCCACACTGAGTGACCGACCGATGCGGTGTGGGTCGTGAGGGAATCGCACCCGCGGTGCTCGGCAGTGCTCTGTCATCACTGCGGTTCTGCTGCCAACCAGCTCTGCCAAACAGCTAAGGTGCGCGGGGATTTCAGCGTCTCACCAAAAAGTTTGACGGTCAACACGATCACACCCCGTACAGGCGGGCGTCCCGGGGGCGCGCGGCTTCACGATCATGCGGCGCGGCTCTCCTGCGGGGCCCTGAGGGGCGTGGAGATCATCCTTACTGCCGCAGCCTGGCACGCCGGCCGAATCTTGGCAACCATGCTGTTCTTCCGCAGGTCATTTCATGTGTACGCAGATGAGCGGCCCGCGCCGTCACCCCACGACGCCCCTCGAACACCGTCCGAACATGACCTCGAATTCGGCCCGCATTCGGATCAGGATCAGCGGATCGCAAATCCCTCGTAACCACCGCGCGGGGTGTCCCAGATCTCAGTGACTCCGTCAACGCGCCCGGGTGTGTCGTCGGAGCGCAGCCACTCCAGCAGACGGTGGCAATTGTCACGTTGCCCTTCGGCGACCACCTGTACTCGGCCGTCGTCGAGGTTGAGGGCGAATCCGGTGAGGCCACCGATCTCCAAAGCGTTTGCCCTGGTGAACCAGCGGAACCCTACTTGCTGTACTCGGCCGCGTACCCATGCGGTGAGTCGCACATCTTCGTTCATGCCCGAACGCTAACCGGCCAATTGCTCATGGAGCACTTCACTCCCATAGGCCATGCCGTACAGTCCCGTCGCAATAGCCTCACCCGATCGGATGAGGCACGGCGACGCCGGCAGTGGCGTCCAGATAGCCAGAAGGGGCAGCAGATGGGCCGCCATCGACGTTCCGCCGCAGGTCCCGAAGCAGTTGCGGCCACGGGCGGGCACAGGGCCGCGGGCCGGCGCCACGGGGCTCGCCGCAAGAAGCGGTCCGGCCTGCCCGTGCGTACGGGACTGATCGGCGCCTCCGCAGCACTGGCCGTCGGCGCCGTGGCCATGAGCTCCGGACTGCTGCCCGGCGGCGCCGGCTACCAGGTAGGCGGCGGTCCGACCGCCGACCGGGTCCGTGCCGACGGAGCCCCGGACCTGCTGACGCAGGGCGGTTCCACGACCTCTCCGGCCGACCACGGCCTGTCGTCGGCCGCGTCCGGACGCGCTGCGGGCCGCACCCAGGGGCCCGGGGCGTCCTCTTCGCCGAGCACCTCGGCCACGCCGTCCAGCTCCCCTTCGAAGAAGGCGGAGACCGCCGCGGAGAAGACGGAGAGGTCCGCCGCTCCCTCGGCGGCGGACAAGACCAGCGCCGCGCCGACGGCCTCTGCGTCGACCAGCGCCCCGGTGGCACCGACGAAGTCTGCCGCCTCTCCGACCCGCGCGGCCACCACTCCCACGGCCGCGGGCACCTCCGCCCAGGCGGCCGTGCTCGCCCTGGTTAACCAGGAGCGCGCGAAGGTCGGCTGCAGCCCGGTGACGGCCAGCGCCCCGCTCACCTCGCTGGCCCAGAACTTCAGTGACGACATGGCGGCCCGTGGCTTCTTCGACCACACCGACCCGGACGGCCAGACCCCCTGGGACCGTGCCGCGAAGGCCGGCGTGCAGGGGCTCGGCGGCGAGAACATCGCCCGCGGCCAGGCCGACGCGCAGGCCGTGATGGACTCCTGGATGAACAGCGCGGGCCACCGCGCAAACATTCTCAACTGCGATTACAAGACGCTCGGTGTCGGTGTGCACTTCGGCTCCGGCGGCCCCTGGTGGACGCAGGACTTCGGCTTCTGAGATTTTCGCAGGTCTGCGACCTATCAGCTTTCTTGGGCCGTCTCGGGGCCGTTATCGGCAACCGAGGCGGCCCAAACTGTGTCTACGGCCGCCCGCGTACGGGTCTCGCTCGAAGGCATCAGATGCGTGTAGGTACGCAGCGTGAAGCCGGGGTCTTGATGGCCGAGGTATTCACTGAGCGCCTTGATGCTCTCGCCCGCGTCCAGGAGTACGGACGCGTAGAAGTGCCGCAGCGCGTGCATTCCTTATCCCGCCCGGTGCCGACACCAGCAGCGCGTAGAGCAGGACGCCACTGGCGATCGTTGAACCGGTTGCGGTTCAGGGAGAGGCCCTCAGGACTCCGGAAGATGAGCGACGCCGTGACCGGTGGACCGTCCACCCTCTTCCAGGGCAACGTCACCTCGGCCGCGGGGAACCGTGTCAGGTGGCCGGCCAACGCGAAGTCAATGGACTCGGGCAGAGGAACGTCCCGCTCCTTTCCCCCCTTGGGCGGAGCGAACACAGGGCGGTTACGGAGCAGCTTCACTTGCCGCACCACTGCACGAGTCCGCCGAGGAAGTCGACATCCTCGACAGCCGGGCCGAACACCTCACCTTGGCGAAGGCCGCAGCCCGCAGCCCGCAGCCCGCAGCCCGCAGCAGGGTCCACGAGCGCCCGATACCGCTCCGGGCCCGCGGCGAGGCAATTCCGCACCAGCAGGCTCCCGACAGTTCCGGAGCGGACAGCCAACCAGCGAGTGTGCTCGTCCAACACGACGACGCCGAGCTGTGCTACGACGGCACGACCTATCGAGCAACGCAGCGTCGACAGCTCTACAACGCCAGCCCGGACCCCATCGCGCGCTATCTGATCCGGATCTCCGTTGATCACTACCCCGGCAGCCCGGAGCAGCCGAACCGGCTCTACCGCGAGAACCCGCTCACATGGGAAGAGATCAGCCTCACGGCGAAGGTGGGAAACGAGCCGATCGGATGGCGAGTTCAGCACGACCGGGACGCGACCGCTCAGCATCAGCGTGGAGCACCAGGACATCGACGGGAATCGCGGCATCACGATCTTCGAGTATGCAGTCGCCCGACTCGTAGCCCATGAAACCGCATGCGTCCCGATGCCGAGCCCATCCCAGTCTCCGAGTATCGCGGCACTGGTCACACCTGGACCTATCAGCCAGATGGGGCGAATCCCTGACGTCGAGTTCCAATGGGCCTGTTACAGGTTGCTCTATCTCATAAATGGGTGAGGGCCTTCTGGCTCGGTGTGGATTGCCACATCTGCACCGGCGACCAGAAAGGCCCTCGTGCCGCACCGCTGACCGAGATCGGGGGGCGCCGCCCCCTGTGCAGCGCCCCCGGCCGGGTGGCGCTACGGCAGCCGCTTCTCGTAGTACTTGTCTTCGTCGGAGTTGTAGACCAACTTGCTGTCGGCGTCATAACCCTTGATGCGCGGGGCTACGGTGACCTGCTGGTTCAGGACGCCAGAGGCGACGAACCAGCCGTGGTCCAGGGCGGCCTGGCTGGTGACACCGCCGTAGGAGACGGTCACCCGGGCCACTGACGGCTCGACGGTGCCGATGACACCCCATCGGAACGGGAGCTTCCAGTTGCCGCGGTCGAGGACCGACTGCTGGTAGAGCTTGCCGCCGTTGATGTCGGCCATCACGGAGCCGGCGCCCGGCAGATCGTCGGAGCCTACGCTGGTGTTGAGACCCTGGGCCTCGCCGTCCTTGAGGTTGCAGATCAGCCGGGTCTGCTTCGGCTGCTCCTTCACCGCGACGACATACATGCCATTGCCGGGCGCGTTGGAGTCGCCTGTGCTGTTCATCGCCAGGATGATCCGGTAGGCCTCCGCTGTACCCAGGCCCGTGTGGAACTTGTCAGCCTGCCCGTGTGTGTGCGACTGGTCAAAGGCGAGGCACTTCTCCAGCCCATCTGCGGCCTGCCCGAAGGTGATCCCGTCGAGGAGCTGGCCCTCCGTGGCCGGCCGCGCGGGCCCCGACGGCGACGCGGACGGCGTCGGTGTCGGCGTCGCCGACGTCCGCTGCATGGCGCTGGCCGACGGTGTGTCCCCGCCTGTATCCCCGCCGGCCAGCGCGTACGCCCCCACGGGCATCGCCGCCAGCGTCACCACCGCCCCGGCCGCCGCCACCCAGCGCCGCCGCTCGACGGTGCCCTGGCGGCGGATCGCCGGATACGGCACCGGCGAGGGACGGACTGTGTTCGCGTCCTCGGCGAGCAGTTCGCGCAGCTGCTCCTCGAAGTCCCCGCTGGATCCCGTCCCCTGCTGTTTCTGCTCCTCGTTCACCTTCCGCCTCCCTGCCCGGACGACGCGCAGCTGCGGACAGGTCCGCCCATGACCTGCGCGAGCCCCGGATACGTACGCAACTTCGCCAGTCCTTTGGACGCCTGGCTCTTGACCGTGCCGGGCGAGCAGCCGAGCACCTCGGCGACCTCGCCCTCGGACAGGTCCTCCCAGTAGCGCATGACGATCACCGCCCGCTGCTTCGGTGGCAGTCCGGCCAGCGCCGCGAGCAGGGCGCTGCGCTCGTCGGCCCACGAGACGGCCTCGTCGCGCCCGGCCACCTCCGGCGGCGCCTCGGTCAGAGCCTCCGCCACCCGCCGCTTGCGGAACCGGTCGCTGTTGCAGTTGACCAGTATCCGCCGGACGTACGCCTCCGGACTGTCGCTGCGCGAGACGCGCCGCCATGAGCGGTACGCCTTGGCCAGCGCCGTCTGAGCCAGGTCTTCGGCGTGGTGCACATCGCCCGTGAGCAGATACGCGGACCGTACGAGATGGGACCACCGCGCTCTGACGAATTCGTGGAACTCGGCCTCTTGTTTGGCCTGCATCAAGCACCCTCCCTCGCCCTCCAGACCACAGTTTCGGCGGATTCGGTTGCCTGGGATCCGGTGCCTCGTCGGTCAGGTGAGTGGGGCTGATGGGGGGGTGCGTTTTGCTTGAGCCAGCCGATGTCGGCGACGCGTGAATTGTGGTTCTGGATCACGAATAGTGCGGGGATGGCACTGCGGCGAGGGCTGTCCCGTAACCCCTGGCGGGCGCACGCCGACAGCTACGGCACCTCGCCGCGTTGTCGGAACGCCCGTATACGCCCAGTATGCGGACGTCCCTCCGCCTTGCGATGCACCGCATCTGACGCCGCGCGCTGATCCACCAGGGATTACGGAACAGCCCTTAGCTTGATATTTAACCTCGAGGGTCGAACGACTCCTCGTACTTGATCACTCGGAGTGGTAACTGCCGTACATGCAGGCGGCCTTCGGCTGAGCATGTGATCCGACCAAGGAACACACAACGCCCAGCACGAAGGCCGTGGGGATGAGTCTGCTGCATCACGTCGTCCGGCAGGATCCGTTTGCGGAACTGTCACACTTCCGGGGTGAGTTCTACTCCTGTCTGACCAGACGTGCGGACGCATTGTTCGAACTCGCGGACGCGGTGCTGTGTGCAGACGGTCCGGTCCGGTCGCTGGTCGAATTGTCGCTGGTCGGCGAACACCGGCGCGGGCACGGCGGGCTCTACGACGCCCTGGCCGCGGGCCGGGTCGATGTCGCCCGGCTGAGACGAGCCCTGGCCACGGTGCCGCTGCCCCGGGCGGCGGACGGCCAGCTGGTCCTGGCCGCCGACCTCACCTGCTGGCTGCGGCCCAGCGCCCACACCTCACCGCAGCGGATCCTGTGCCACACCTACGGCCGGGGCAAGGACCAGCACATTCCCGTTCCCGGCTGGCCCTATTCAGTGATCTGCGCGCTGGAGACGGGACGCACTTCCTGGACCGCACCGCTGGACGCACTGCGTCTGGAGCCGGGCGACGATGCCGCCACCGTCACCGCCGGGCAGATGCGTGAACTGGTCGAACGGCTCATCACAGCCGGGCAGTGGAAGGACGGCGACCCGGACATCCTGATCGTGGTGGACGCCGGCTACGACGTGCCGCGTCTGGCCTTCCTGCTGAAGGACCTGCCGGTGCAGGTGCTGGGACGGATGCGCTCGGACCGCGTCCTGCACCGGACAGCACCGTCCCGAGAGCCCGGTGTCCGGGGCCGTCCGCCCCGCCACGGCGGCGAGTTCGTCTTCGGTGACCCGGCCACCTGGAACCCACCCGACGCGCAGACGGTGACCCAGACCCGTCTCTACGGCACCGCCACCGCCCGGGCCTGGAACCGCCTCCATCCAAGGCTGACCCACCGCTCCGCCTGGACCGCCCAGCTCGGCACCCTGCCGGTGATCGAGGGCACCGTGATCCGCCTGCAGGTCGAGCACCTGCCCAGCGGCGCGACACCCAAGCCGGTCTGGCTGTGGTGGTCGGGCACCGACGCCACCCCAGCCGACGCCGATCGTTTGTGGCAGGCGTTTCTGCGGCGCTTCGACATCGAACACACCTTCCGGCTGTTCAAGCAGACCCTGGGCTGGACCTGCCCGAAGATCCGCACCCCTGAAGCGGCCGACCGCTGGACCTGGCTGATCCTCGCAGTCTTCACCCAACTACGTCTGGCCCGCCCACTGGCAGCCGACCTCCGACGGCCGTGGGAGAAACCAACCCCGCCCGACAGACTCACCCCCGCCCGCGTCCGCCGCGATTTCCGGCACCTCCGCCCGAAGGCCGCCTGTCCAGCCGGAGCACCAAAATTCTCCCGCCCCGGCCCCGGACGGCCGCCCGGTCGCAAAAACACCCGGCCGACCCCACGCCACGACGTGCACACAGTCGGCAAAACGGACCCAGCAAAACGACGAACGAAGAAGCCAACGACCCCACGTCCACGCCGCACAGGTTAAAGATCAAGTTAGATGATCGATTCCAAGGGGTAGCGGCTTTGAGTGGACCGCTACGATCAGGGCCTTGGGTGCGGGGGAGGTCGTTTTATGGTCGGCTTGGCGAGTCCGGGACGTCGGGGCGCGCTCGCGCTGGGCTTGGCGACGGTACTCGTGGCGTGTACGTCGACTGCGAAAAGCACAGACGGCAACGAAGTCCATACGGACTCTGAACCGCTCGAACGTCGGTTCGCCACGCTCGGCCCGCTCTCCGACGCACATTGGCTTGGCGTCGTGCTGGGTACCCCCGATTCGAGGGTTCCGGGTCCCACTGATGTTCGTGTGGTGGGCTTCGCCCAGCTGCGAGCCGGTGCCGTCGCCTCCATTGTGGGGGCATCGCAGCGAGGTTTTCAGCCCGCGAAGCCAAACCAACTGCCGGAAACACTCGTGCAGTTCATGCCCAAGAGGGCCAGGTGGTTCCGGAGCGAGTCCTTCGACCGTCAGGTGACAAGCGAGACGTATTCCGGGGTGTTCTACTTCGACCCGGGTGCGGACTGGGTCTACTTCGACACGATCAATCCGAGTGTTGCCTCCAGCTCCGGAACGTGATCGGGTCCCCCGGTTCGGCCACGCAGACGATATGAGGGCGTCCAAAGTCATCTTGTGACGAACGACCTGGACACCCTCGCGACCGCACTCTACGTGAAGACCGACGACGTGCTGAAGGACTCGCCGCAGTGCAGCCAGTGGCGGCCAGCGGTGGGTATATCGCCGCAGCTCAGCGATGCCGAACTGGTGACCTTGGCGATGATGCAGGCCATGCTGGGGTTCACCTCCGAGGCTCGGTGGTTGCGGCACGCCCGCTCCCATCTGCGGCACCTGTTCCCCTACCTGCCACAGCAGCCCGGCTACAACGAGCGGCTGCGCAAAGCCGCTGAGCTCATCCGGCGGGTCACCCGCGCGCTGGCGGTCGACACCACGTTGTGGACCGACGACGTGTGGGTCGTGGACTCGACGCCGGTCGAATGCGGACGCTCCCGCGAAACCGTCAAACACTCCGACCTGGCCGGATGGGCTCAGTACGGGTACTGCGCCAGCCACTCCCGCTTCTTCTGGGGGCTGCGGCTGCACCTGGTGTGCACCCTGCGGGGCCTGCCTGTGGCCTTCGCGCTGACCGGGGCCAAGGCCGACGAACGCGAGGCGCTGCTGGATCTGCTCGCCGTCGAGCCGCGGCTCATCGACGAGCGTCGCGACCAGACACTGATCGGCGACAAGAACTACTTCGGCCGCGAGTTTGAGCAACAACTCATGGAGCTGGGCATCCGGCTGCTCCGGCCGGCCCGTAAGGGCGAGGCCGAGCGGGCCGGATCACAGCTGTTCAAGCCGCTGGGCAGGTCATCGAGTCCATCAACGAGACCTTCAAGGGCCGGCTCGACCTCGAACAGCACCGCGGCCGCACGCCCGGAGGCGTGGCCGTCCGCGTCCTGCAGCGCATTCTCGCCCTCACCGCCGCCATCCGGCACAACGACCACACCGGCCAGCCGGTCATGCGCGCACTGACCGGCTACGACCACTGAACCCCTTGGAATCGATCATCTAGAGCGAGAAGGCCTGGACGAAGGGAAACGCAAGGCTCAAGGACATGCCTCCGGCGGGGGCGCTCAGACACCGGGATGGACAGGGCGCCGTTCGCGAGTGCCGGCCCGAGCGTGGCGAGCGTCGTGGGCTCCCATCCCGACCACCTTCGACCCAGGCAGAGCCGAGCAGTCGCGGCCCAGGGCGTCAAGGTCGTTCGTACAGTGGCGCGCTCCACCTTGACGCCCTGAACCACGCCCGCTCCACGATGTGTGGCCCGAAGGTGGACGGGATGGGAGCCGGGGAAAGTGGTGGGATGAGGTGGGGCGTGAACGCTCGCTGTAGGGCAGAACGGCCGCGAAAGACGAGAGTGTCGATGAGCCTGCTAGCCCGCTCCGGCCAGCAGCCGTAGGCGGTGGACAGCGCGCCCCCGGTCCGCCATGCTGCCCTGGCGATCACGCGCCGACGGTGGCTGCATTGTGTGAGAGGTGGGGATTGGTGGAGCAATCGCAGGTCGAGGTTATGCCGCCGGAGCGCATCCGCTACCGGTATACGCGTCTCCAACACGTACTGCCTGTTCTGCCCCTCCTTGTCGTCGTCTGGGCCACGAAGGTCTGGGATTGGATGACCTGGAAGCCCGCCGGGGCCGAGATAGCCGAGTCGTTTGGCATGTGGGGCACCATGCTGTTCGTGCTGTTGATCACCGGGCAGTACTTCGGCGTCACTCTCACGGAGTCGACGGCCATCGTGCACAACCTCCGCCGCCGGACCATCCAGTGGTCGGACGTCCAGGCCATTCGTATCGAACGCTTCCAGGGGGCCCAAATCGTTGTGATCTACGAAGCGGGTGGCCGTCGTACTCGCCTGCGGGCACCAATCACCGGCTTCCTCTGCTGGGATCGCGGGTTCGAGGAGAAGTTCGACACCATCGGCAGGTGGTGGCTGGACCACCGCGGCCCGGATTGGGCGCCTGTCCTGCTTCCGGGAGCGCAGTTGAGCGGCCCACCGCTTCCCGACGGGAACCCTTTCGGGTCCCCCACGTAGTCGGCGCCGGGGCCTCGTAGCGGCGGAATGGCCGTCGCTGACCGATCTGGCTGGAGCTACGGATCAGAAAGTGTCCGTGCCACAGCCGCGCCGGATCGGGCGGGGACTCACGGGGAACTGCGTCTGCTGGCGGAGGCCACAGCCAGCAGACGCCGAAGTCGGCATCCCGCAGGTCAGGCCCCAACTCGCCCCACCACACTCCTAACGCGGTGCTCCAGCTATCGCAGTGTCACACTTCCGCCCCCACTCTGTGGTCGTGGACGAGGATATGCATGACCTTGCATTGTGGCTCGAGTCGAAGCGTCTGATGATCCACCCCCATACGGACATCCAGGTTCTGCAGAGTCTCATCTCCGAGGATGAGGATCCGCTGTTGCTTGCCCTGTACGACGACATCAGTGATCCCCGATCCGTCGCGGTCGCCCGTGCACAACAGCGTGCGGGCGGACAGCGACGCCGGCGGTTGCGGCGGCTCGCAACTCGCGGGGCACAAGCCACTGACATCACTTGCTGACATCAACGGCGGCGGTCGGCCGCGGACCCAGCTGGCAATCGAAGTCCTCAGCCCCCTCCGAGATCTTGAGGTTGCCCAGGTCGCCGACGGCCGCGATCGAACTCCTGAAGCGGATGTCATCGCACCACGGAGCGCCCTCCCGGGGCCGTCTCGGGGCCGTGGAAGGGCGCTCAACGGTGACCAACGCTGACAACTGCCGACAGCTCAGCAGCAGGTAACGGCGTCGTTCGATGATGTGACCGCAGGTCGGAGACCCGGCGTGTTTCACTTCTTCGGCTTCCGACTTCGTCACTTACGCCCGCACAGCGCACTCGGAAAGTGAGCGCTGTGCGGGCGTAAGCTTGTTTTATGGACGAGATCACCCGGCGGGAGGGCGCCGGCAGCCTGCCCTTCGACGTGTTCTCCCGGCAGTGCCCCTCGCGCGGCACGCTGGAACATGTCACCGGACGCTGGGGCAGCCTGACGCTGACCGCGCTCCACGATTCCGGCGCCCGCTTCAACGAACTGCGCCGCAGGGTCGACGGCGTGAGCGAGAAGATGCTCTCCCAGACGCTTCACGCGCTGGAGCGGGACGGCCTCGTCCGCCGGGAGGCACAGCCCACCAACCCGCCACGCGTCGACTACTCGTTGACCCCGCTGGGGCACGAGGTCGCCGGCCGGCTGCTCGGGCTGATCCAGCTGGTCGAAGGCCGGATGCCCGAGGTGCTGGACGCCCGCAGCCGCTATGACGAGGCCCGCCCGGGGCAGGGCCTCCGGCCCTAGCCCGTGACGCGCGGCGGCCGCTGGCAGCGGGGGCAGAAGTAGCTGGAACGGTTCATCCACGGACGGCGGCGCATCGGCGTGCCGCAGCGGTGGCAGGGCTCGCCCTCGCGTCCGTAGGCGTGGAGCGACCGGTCGAAGTAGCCCGACTCCCCGTTCACATTGACGTAGAGGCTGTCGAAGCTGGTGCCGCCCTGGTCCAGCGCCGCGTTCATCACGTCCCGGACGTGTCCGAGCAGCTCGGCCGATGTGGGCCGGGTCAGTGTCGCGGTGGGCCGGTCGTAGTGCAGCTTCGTACGCCAGAGCGCCTCGTCCGCGTAGATGTTGCCGACGCCGCTGATCAGCGACTGGTCGAGCAGGGCACGCTTGACCGTCGTACGGCGCAGGCGCAGCGCGGTGTGGAACGCCGCATCGTCGAACGCCGGGTCCAGCGGGTCGCGGGCGATGTGCGCGATGGGGTCGGGCAGCCCGTCGGCGGTGTTCTCGTGGAGCGACAGCCCGCCGAAGGTCCGCTGGTCGACGAAGCGCAGCTCGGTGCCGAGCGTGTCGTCGAAGCGGATCCGTATCCGCAGGTGCTTCTCGTCGGGGGCGTCCTGCGGCTGTACGAGCAGCTGGCCGCTCATGCCGAGGTGACCGAGGAGCGAGGAGGACACCTCGTCCAGCGGCACCCAGAGGTACTTGCCGCGGCGCATGGCCCTGCCGAGGCGGCTGCCGCTGAGCCGGGCCGCGAAATCCGTGGAACCCGCGACATGGCGGCGGACCGCACGCGGGTGCAGGACCTCGACGCCGGCGACCGTACGGCCGGTGATCCAGCGGTCGAGACCGCGCCGTACGACTTCGACCTCGGGCAGCTCGGGCACGGGGCAGCTCCTTCAGATCCTTCGGAACAAGGGTACGTACCTGTCCTTGAAACCCGGACAGCCGGACGTCCGGACACGGCAGACCCCCCGGTGCCCAAGGGCACCGAGGGGTCGATGTGTCAGGCCGGAGCGACGTCGGTGGACGGGTCGGCAGGGGTATCGGCGGCCCCTCCGTCGGCGGCGGCCTTGGCCGCAGCCTCCCGTTCCTCGGCGGCGGCGCTGATCTCGCGCCAGGCGGACTCGGCCGCCTGCTGCTCCGCTTCCTTCTTGCTACGGCCGGTGCCGGTGCCGTACGAGACACCACCGACGCGAGCAGCAGCAGTAAAGGTCTTCTCGTGGTCCGGACCGGTCTCCGTGACGAGGTACTCGGGGACCCCGAGGCTCTCGCTCGCGGTGAGCTCCTGGAGACTGGTCTTCCAGTCCAGGCCGGCTCCGAGGTTGGAGGACCTGTCGATCAGCGGGTCGAAGAGCCGGTGGACCAGCTCCGAGGCCGCGCTGAGGCCCTGGTCGAGATAGACCGCGCCGATCACCGCTTCAAGGGTGTCGGCGAGGATGGACGCCTTGTCCCTGCCACCCGTGCCCTCTTCACCCCGGCCGAGCCGGATGAAGGAGCCGAGTTCGAGGCCGCGGCCCACTTCCGCCAGTGCACGCGAGTTGACCACCGCGGCCCGCAACTTGGCCAGCTGGCCTTCGGGCAGGTCGGGGTGGGTGCGGTACAGCGTGTCCGTGACCACCAGGCCGAGCACCGAATCCCCGAGGAATTCGAGCCGCTCGTTGGTGGGCAGACCGCCGTTCTCGTATGCGTACGAACGGTGGGTCAGCGCACGCACCAGAAGGGCGGACTCGAGGTGATACCCGAGCCGCCCTTCCAGAAGCGTGTGGGACGAGGCTGTGTTGACGTTGTCTGCCTGCTTCTTGGCGTGGGACAACTCAGACATCGGGCCTCTCACCAGCCGCTCAGACCTCGAGGACCTGGCGCTTGTTGTACGTGCCGCAGCTCGGGCACGCGATGTGCTGCAGCTTCGGCTCCTGGCAACGCTCGCACGAAACCAGGGTGGGGACCGCAGCCTTCCACTGCGACCGGCGGTGGCGCGTGTTGCTGCGCGACATCTTCCGCTTCGGAACAGCCACGGCTACTTCTCCTGCTTCTCGTCGACGCCCGCTTCGGCGCCGCCCATGTTGTCCTTCTCGCCGTCCGAAACGGTCTCGGCGAGTCCTTGCAATGCCGCCCAACGAATGTCGAAGGCATCGTGGTGGTGACCGGGATTCTCGTCCAGCCTGATTCCGCATTCGGAACACAGACCGGCACAGGTCTCCCGGCACACCGGCTGCATCGGCAGTGCGAGCACCACCGCATCACGCAGCACTGGCTCGAGGTCGAACAGGCCGTCCTCGATGAAGAGCCTGTCCTCGTCGTCCTCGGCGTCGTCGGCCGGTTCCGCTTTGGCGCGGCCCCGGTCATCGGCGTCAGGGTACGAGAACATCTCCTGGAAATCCGCCGCGACCTCTTGGCGCAGCGGCTCCAGACACCTTACGCACTCCCCTTCGGCCGACGCACGGGCGGTGCCTGTGACAAGCACCCCTTCCATGACCGATTCGAGGCGGAGGTCCAGTTCCACGGGTGCGCCTTCCGGCACACCGATGACCCCGTCGATACCGAGGTCCTGGGGGGCGTCCACCGAGCGGGTCAGCCGCAGGAGGGCACCGGGACGCCGACCCAGCTCGTGCGTATCGAACACGAGAGGGTTGCGGTGGTCGAGGTGGCCGTTCAGGGCTTTTCCTGCTTTCGAAATCGTGTGCATGGCGCATCGCGCACCGTGGGGAGGGGCCGACCGGTTCGGAGTCGAAGCGGGCAGCCTGGATCGCAGTCATACGCGCGACCGAAAAGCCAGGATACTGGACGCGTAAGCCTGCTCCCAATCGGGTCCGACTTCCGGCCCCGAATCGGCCGCAACCGACCGCAACCGGTCAGCGACCCTGCTCGTACCGGCGGAGCTGGTCGAGGTCGATCATGCTGGTGTCGAACAGGCTGGTCTCGTCGAGGTCGCTCTCGCCCTGCGGGTGGAGTCCCTGCTGCTGGTGCATCTGCTGCTCCGGGAGCGGCTGGTGCTGCCAGCCGTCGTACCCCTGCGCCTGCAGCTGCACCTGGCCCTGGTCGTAGCCCTGCTGCTGATAGGCGGCGTAGGGGTCGGGCTGCTGCTGGTAGCCATACATGTCCTGCTGGGGCTGTTCCTGGTACGCGTACGTCTCCGCGTAGCTCGGCTGGGCCTGTGCCGGGAAGTGCGGCTGGACCTGCTGGGGCAACGGCTGCGGCTCGGGGGTGGCGAGCTCGGCGAGACCGGCCCAGTGGTCCTCGTCGCTGGTGTGTCCCTGGCTGCCCGCGGCGTCCTGGGCGGCCATGTGCGCGCCGAGTTCGTCGGTGGCGACCCGGCCGTGCAGCTTCTGCCGGCCGCGGCCGACCGCCTCCAGAGTCTTGGCAAGCACGGCCTCGAAGGCGCCGAGCTTGGTGTCGACGTACTCGTCCGCGCGGCGCTGCAGCGTGGCCGGATCGGTGCTGCGCTCGGGGGCCTCGGCGAAGTCCGGGTCCTCGTACCCCTGCTCGTCGAAGGGCTGGCCGCGGCCGAGGAGCTTCTCGCGGCCCCGGTCGACCGAGCCGATGGTCTTGGTGAGGACGACCTCGAAGTTGGCGAGCTTGCTGTCGACGTACTCGTCGGCCTCGGCGCGTACCTCGTCGGCCTCCCGGCGCGCCTCGTCCAGGATGCGGTCGGCCTCGGTCTGCGACTGCCGGGCGATCTCGGTGTCCGAGATCAGCGAGCCGCGCTGGGCGTGAGCGGTCTCGATGATCCGCTCGGCCTCCTGGCGGGCCTGCTCCACCAGCTGCTCCCGGCCGCCGAGGAGCTCCTGGGCGTGGGCGAGCGAACCGGGGAGGGCCTCGCGTACCTCTTCGAGCATCGCGAGCAGCTCGGCGCGGTTGACCACGCACGACGCCGACATGGGCATGGAGCGGGCATTCCCGACCACTTCGACGATCTCGTCGAGCTTCTTCTGCACGTCCACCGTGTGCTCGCCACTCTCTACTGCTGATTGGAGACGGACGGGACGACTGTACGGCCAGTCGGCGCCCGTCCGACACCTGGTGACGGGCAGTCAGTGGTTCACTGCTGGGCGAGCCGGTCCACGAGGGCCCGGTGGACCAGCGGCGGCAGCAGGTGGGAGACGTCGCCACCCCAGGTCGCGACCTCCTTGACCAGGGAGGACGACAGGAAGCTGTAGGTGGGGTTGGTCGGCACGAAGAGCGTTTCGACGCCGGAGAGGCCGTTGTTCATCTGGGCCATCTGCAGCTCGTAGTCGAAGTCGCTGACGGCCCGCAAGCCCTTCACGATGGCCGGGATGTCGCGCTGCTTGCAGAAGTCGACGAGCAGGCCGTGGAACGACTCGACCTGGACGTTGCCGAAGTCCGCGGTGACCTGGCGGATCAGCTCGATCCGCTCGTCGACCGTGAACAGGCCCTTCTTGGACTGATTGATCATCACCGCGACATGTACGACGTCGTACAGCTTCGAGGCGCGGCCAATGATGTCGAGGTGGCCATTGGTGATGGGGTCGAACGACCCCGGACAGACGGCGCGGCGCAACTTGAGTCCCTCGCTCTCCGGTGCGGTCATCGTGCGTCTTCGCACGTAGAGGCGGCGCGACCGTACCAAAGCGTTCCCTCGCCGTAGCGACGGGCCCGCAATGGCTCGAATCCCTCGGGCCAGTTGAATTCTCCGCCTCTGGTGCTCCGTTCCACGGTGACGAGGGCATCGTCCGTGAGCCAGCCCTGGGCGCGGAGTGTGAGCAGTATCTCGCCAAGATCGTCGTCGGTGACGGCGTACGGCGGGTCCAGGAAGACGACGTCGTACGGGTCCGTCGGCGCCGGTCCTGTCACGATCTGTTCGGCTTTGCCGCTACGGACCTCGGCGCCGGGGAGGCCGAGCGCGCGGACGTTGTCACGGACCGTGCGGACGGCCCGGGTGTCCGCCTCGACGAGCAGGGCATGGACCGCGCCGCGGGAGAGCGCTTCGAGGCCGACGGCGCCGGAGCCCGCGTACAGATCCGCGATGCGGATGCCCTCCAGGGTGCCGAGCAGCGCCTCCCAGGTGGAGAAGAGGCCCTCGCGTGCACGGTCGGAGGTGGGGCGGGTGCCGGTGCCGGGCGGGACGGCCAGGCGGCGTCCGCCGGCCGAGCCGGCGATCACGCGGGTCATGGGTGTCTGGTCCTCGGGTCGGGGGTGGTCCGCCGGACGGGGCGGGCGCCGTGCGTCCCACGATATGGCGTCGGGGCCGTTCGGGCCCGGGGGCCCCGGCGGCCCGCGGGTCTCTCCCGTGCCCGGGGGACCGCCGTCTCCCGCTCCCGGCCGCCCGCGGGTCTCCCCTGTGCCCGGCGCGTGTCGTCCGCGGCACTCAGCCCTTGTCGAGGTACTCCTCGCGCTCCTTGTCGAGCAGGGCGTCCAGGGCGGTGCGCAGCTCCGGCAGGTGCGTCAGTTCCGGATCGGCGGTGACGACGGCGACGGCCTCCTCGCGGGCAGCGGCGATGACCTCCTCGTCGTCGATGACGGTGAGCACCCGAAGGGAGGAGCGGACACCGGACTGGGCCTGGCCGAGGACGTCGCCCTCGCGGCGCTGTTCGAGGTCGATCCGGGACAGTTCGAAGCCGTCCAGGGTGGCGGCGACGGCGGAAAGGCGGGCGCGGGCGGGGCTCGCCTCGGGCGCCTCACTGACCAGCAGACACAGGCCGGCCGCGGAGCCACGGCCGACGCGGCCGCGCAACTGGTGCAGCTGGGAGACACCGAACCGGTCGGCGTCCATGATCACCATCCCGGTGGCGTTGGGGACGTTCACCCCGACCTCGATGACGGTCGTCGCGACGAGGACGTCGACCTGGCCCGCCGCGAAGCGGCGCATCACGTCGTCCTTGTCGTCGGGGTTCATCCTGCCGTGCAGTACGGCGATGCGCAGGCCTGCGAGGGGACCCTTGGTGAGCTGATCGGCGATCTCCAGAACCGCTAGCGGCGGACGCTTCTCGCCGTCCTCCTCGGTGGCCTTCTTCTTGTTCTTCTTCTCGGTCTCGTCGTCGGCGTCGTCGCCGATCCGCGGGCAGACGACGTACGCCTGATGCCCGCTCTCCACCTCCTCGCGGACCCGCTCCCAGGCCCGGGTCAGGAAGTGCGGCTTGTCCTTGGCGGGGACGACATGACTGGCGATCGGCGAGCGGCCGGCCGGCAGCTGGTCCAGGACGGACGTCTCCAGGTCGCCGAAGACGGTCATGGCGACCGTCCGGGGAATGGGCGTGGCGGTCATGACCAGCAGGTGCGGCGGCTGCTTGCCCTTGGAACGCAGGGCGTCACGCTGCTCCACACCGAAGCGGTGCTGCTCGTCCACGACGACCAGCCCCAGGTCGTGGAACTGCACCTTGTCCTCGATCAGCGCATGCGTGCCGATCACGATCCCGGCCTCACCGGTGACCAGGTCCAGCAGCGCCTGGCGGCGGGCCGCCATGCCCATCGACCCGGTGAGCAGCACCACCTTCGTCCCGAGGTCGGAGCCGCCCAGCATCCCTCCCTCGGCCAGCTCGCCCATCATTTCCGTGATGGACCGGTGGTGCTGCTGGGCGAGCACCTCGGTGGGGGCGAGCATCGCGGCCTGTCCGCCCGCGTCGACGACGGCGAGCATGGCGCGCAGTGCGACCAGCGTCTTCCCGGACCCGACCTCGCCCTGCAGGAGCCGGTGCATCGGGTGCTCGGTCGCCAGGTCGTCGAAGATCTCCTTGGAGACCTTCTCCTGGCCCTCGGTGAGGGTGAACGGCAGCTTGGCGTCGAACGCGTCGAGCAGCCCTCCGTGGGCGGGGACCCGCGCCACCGCCGGGAGCTGGGTGTCCGCGAAACGGCGACGGGCGAGCGCCACCTGGAGGACGAACGCCTCGTCCCACTTCAGCCGGTCCCTGGCGTCGGCGATGTCCGCCTTGGTCTGCGGGCGGTGGATCTTCAGGAGTGCCTCGGGCAGAGAGGTGAAACCGCGCCCCTCGCGCAGCGACGGCGGCAACGGGTCGACGGCGTCCCGGGCGCTGGGCAGCACCGTGTCGACGGCCTTGGCGATCCGCCAGGAGTCGAGCTGCTTGCAGGCCGGGTAGATGGGCAGCAGCCGGCCGGCGAATGCGTCCACCGCCTCCGTGGTCTCGTCGGCGTCCGTGGCGTCGAGCAGCTGATAGGTGGGGTGGGCCAGCTGCATCTTCCGGTTGAAGACCGAGACCTTGCCGGCGAACATCGCCCGGCGGCCGGGCAGCAGCTCCTTGTGCGGCTTGTGCACCCCGTGGCCGAAGAAGACCAGTTGGAGCCGGCCGCTGCCGTCGGTGAGGGTCACCTCCAGGCGCTTGCCCCTGCCGTTGTTGAACACCATGATCCGGGCGTCCGCGACCTGCGCCACGACCGTCACGTGCTCGTCCAGCGGGAGGTCGCCGAGCGTGGTGAGCTGGCCGCGCTCCTCGTACCGCCGCGGGTAGTGGTGCAGCAGATCACCGACCGTGTGCAGGTCGAGGTGTTCGGCCATCACCTTCGCGGTGGCACCGCCGAGCAGCTTCCTGAGGGGTTCATCGAACGCAGACACGCGATCCATTGCACACCACACCACTGACAGAAGTCGCCCGCACCACCGGAATCCCCTGGTCGGATACGTGTCCCCGCCCCTAGGATCGGACCCCGCTCCTCGCTCGCGATCGCCCTCCGCGGGATCGCCCGACCCGCGCCGTCGCCCGTCCCCCCACCGGCGCTGCGACGATGACATCTGAGACCTCAGCGAACTCCGCAGCCCCCGATCCGTCCTCCGGATCCACCTCCGGCCCGTCCCGTGAGTCCCCTTCCGCCCGGTCGCCGCACACCTTCCAGGTGGACCTGCGCGGACTGGTCGACCTCCTCTCCCATCACCTCTACTCCTCTCCCCGCGTCTACCTGCGCGAGCTGCTGCAGAACGCCGTGGACGCCCTCACGGCCCGGCGCGCCGAGCAGCCGGACGCGCCCACGCTGGTACGGCTGTACGCCTCCGGTGGGCGGCTGCGGATCGAGGACAGCGGGATCGGTCTGACCGAGACCGATGTGCACAGCCTGCTCGCGACGATCGGCCGCAGCTCCAAGCGTGACGGTGTCCAGGGACTGGCCTCGGCGCGTGCCGAGTTCCTCGGTCAGTTCGGGATCGGGCTGCTCGCCTGCTTCGTCGTCGCGGCCGAGATCCGGGTCGTCAGCCGGTCGGCCCGTACGCCCGCCGCGCCTCCCGTCGAGTGGTGCGCCCGCGACGACGGCTCGTACACCGTCCGTACCCTCCCGGACAGCGCACGCCCCGAGCCCGGCACCACCGTGCATCTGGTCGCCCGCCCCGGCAGCGCGGACTGGCTCACCGAGGAGCGGGTCCTCGCGCTCGCCCGCGACTTCGGCTCGCTGCTGCCGTACGACGTACGGGTCGGCGACGCCAAGGTCACCGCTCTGCCGGCGCCGTGGGACCGCCCGTACCCGAGCCCTGCGGGGCGGCGGGTGGCGCTGGCCCGCCACTGCCACGAACAGTTCGGCTTCTCGCCGCTCGACGCGATCGATCTGGATCTGCCGCTGGCCGGGATCCGCGGTGTCGCGTACGTCCTGCCGTCGGCCGTCAGCCCGGCGCAGCGTGCGGGCCACCGGGTGCATCTCAAGGGGATGCTGCTGACCGACCGCGCCGACGAACTGCTGCCCGACTGGGCGTTCTTCGTGCGGTGCGTCATCGACACGGACAGTCTGCGGCCCACCGCGTCACGGGAGGCGCTGTACGCGGACGAGACCCTTGCCGCCGTACGGGAGGCGCTCGGCGAGCGGATCAGGGACTGGCTGACCGGACTGGCCGCAGGAGATCCCGAGCGGCTGGCGGATTTCCTGTCCGTGCACCACCTGGGGGTGAAGTCCCTGGCCCGGCACGACAACGCCATGCTGCGGACGATGCTGCCGTGGCTGCCGTTCGAGACGACGGACGGCCGGCTGTCGCTGGAGGAGTTCGCCCGGCGCCATCCCGTGGTGCACTTCACCCGGACCGTGGAGGAGTACCGGCAGGTCGCGCCGATCGCGTCCGCGCAGGGCATCGGAGTGGTCAACGGCGGCTACACGTACGACACCGAGCTGGTCGAACGGCTGCCGTCGGTGCGGCCGGGAACGGCGGTCGCGGAGCTGGACGCCGATACCGTCACCGCGCATCTGGACACGGTCGATCCGGCCCAGGAGCTGGCGCTCGGCTCGTTCCTGGCCGCGGCCCGCGCCCGACTCGACCCGCTGGGCTGCGACGTGGCGCTGCGCGCCTTCCATCCGCTGACCGTGCCCGCGCTGCACCTCGACGACCGGTCGGCCCGCCACGAGCAGGCCCGCGCCGACACGCAGGAGCAGGCGGACGACCTGTGGGCGGGCATCCTCGGCTCGCTGCGCGGAAGTGCGCCGCGCGCCCGGCTCGTACTGAACCATCTCAATCCGCTGGTCCGCCGGATCGGTTCCCTGGACACCCCGGAACTGGCGGCGACCGCCACGGAGGCGCTGTACGGGCAGGCGCTGCTGATGGCGCAGCGGCCGTTGCGGCCGGCCGATTCGGCGCTGCTGAACCGGGCGTTCATCGGGCTGCTGGAGTGGGCCGCGCCCCCGGCCCCCGCACAGCCGCAGAACCCCGCCCGTCCGCAGGAGGACGACCGATGAGCTCCGGCATCTCGACGATCCGGCAGGCGCTGCGGGACAACTACCAGGAGCCGGAGGGCCCGGCCCGCAACGCCCGTGCGGAACAGCTGCTCTCCGAGGCCGAACGGACGGGGGACGTGCCGCTCCTCGTCGAGGCGCTCACCAACCAGCTGCAGGCGTACAACTACAGCTCGGAGAAGGACAAGATGTTCGTCCCCTTCGCGCGCCTGCTGCGCATGTGGGACGAGCAGCCGGGAAGTTTCGACCGGGTCATGACCCACCATCTCTTCTGGATGTTCAAGTGGGTGTCCAGTTCCATGATCGATCAGCCGCACATCCCGCTCGCCTCCATCGAGAACTGGCAGGGCGAGATGGCACGCCGCTACCGGCTGGCCGGGCATTCCGAACGGGCCGTGCGCCAGGGCGAGCTGCAGATCGCCCGCCATCTCGGCGATCTTGAGCGGGCCGAGCGGGCGTACGCCGCGTGGCAGGCGGCCGACCGGGACCGGATGGCCAACTGCCACGCCTGCGAACTGCACGGCCAGGGCGCCTGGCAGGTGCACCGGGGGCTGGACGAGGAGGCGCTCGACACCTGGCGGCCGGTCCTCGAAGGGGAGCACACCTGCGCCCATGAGCCGCATGCCGTGCTGGCGGCCTCGCTGCTCCCGCTGCTGCGCACCGGCCGGGCCGAGCAGGCGCGCGCCCACCATCTGCGCGGGTACCGGATGGTCCGCCCGATGGAGTCCATGCGGGATTCCGCCGCGCTGCACATCGAGTTCTGCGCGCTCACCGGCAATGAGGCGCGGGCCCTGGAGATCCTCGCCGAGCGGCCCGCCTACTTCACCGCCACCGGGAACCCCGACTCCCTGATGGACTTCCTGGCCGTGACCGCCCTGCTGATGGACCGGCTGACCGCGCTGGGCCACGGGGACCAGCCGGTGCCGGGGCCCGCCGGTACCGACCGGACCGCGCGGGAGCTGGCCGGACACGCCCGCGAGGAGGCGCTCGCGCTCGCCGCCCGTTTCGACGAGCGCAACGGCAATACGCAGGTCAGCGGCCTGGTGCGGGAGCGTATGAACCAGCAGCCGCTGCTGGACCGGCTGCCGCTCGGGGTACGGGCCGCGCGGCCGGTCACGACGGTCGCGGAGCCGGTCGCCATCGTCGTTTCGGGGCCCGCCGTGGACGCCTCGGCCGGCCTTCCCGGGCTGCTCGCCGAGGCCCGCCGTCTCTCCGACGCCCAGCACCCGGACGCGGGGCCCGCCTGGCAGGCCGTCGCGCGCGCGGCCGACGGTGCGCAGGAGCTCTCCGACCACGACCACGCCTGCATCGACGACCACCGTGCAATGGACGGCACGCTTCCGCCCGCGGCGGCGCGGGAGCTGTTCCTGACCGCCGCGGAGCTGTACGGGGCGGCGGGCGATCCGGGCGAGGCCACGGGCGCGGCCGCTCGTGCCGCGTACGCCCGCTCGCTGGAAGCCGGGCACGCGGCCGACGCCCTCACGGAGGTCGCGGACCTCGTGGACCGGGCCCTCGCCCTGCACGCGGAGGGCCGGGCCACCGCCCGCCAGGCCGGCGGCGTGCTGGTCTGCCGTGCCCGGATCCTCGATCAGCTGGTGCTCGCCGCGCCGGACGAGCCGTCGGCCGAGGCCGCCGTCGACGCGCTCGAAGAGGGGGTCCGGGACGTGCTCGCCTTCACCGAACCGCTGGGCGCGCAGGCCGGGGTGGCCACCCGGACCGCGGAAGCGGTGGGTCTCCTCGGCGACATCGCGGCCTACCGGGGCGACGGAGCGCTGGCGGGCGAGCTGTACGCGCGAGCAGCCGCCGGCACCCACGCCGCCGGACTGCCCTGGTACGCCGTCGCGTACGAGACCAAGGCCTCCCGGATCGCGGTCGGACTCCACGACCATGCGACGGCCGAGCGCACCGCCCGCGCGGCTCTGGAGCACGGCGCGGCGTTCGTACCCGCACCGGGCCGTGCGCGGCTGCATCTGCAGCTCGCCGAAGTCCTCGGCGGTACCGGGGAGTTCACCGAGGCGACCGAGCACGCGCTCGATGCCGCGCACTGGGCGGACGAGGCGGGCGAGAGCGGCGGCCTCGGGGTGTACGCCCGGCATCTGCTGGGCGGTTGGCTGCTTCAGCTGGGGCGGGCGGCGGAGGCGGCAGCCGTGCTGGAGGCCGTGCTGCCCGTCATCACGGCCGACGACCACGGCGACGGCATGGTCGTCCAGACGCTGTGGTGGCTCGGCGACGCGCTGACCGCGCTCGGCGAACCGCGGGAGGCGGCCGGGCACTGGCTGGGTGCGGCGGACATCGCTCGGTCCTGGCCCGAGCAGCGCGACCACGCGATGCTCGCCAACCTCGCCGGGCAGGCGCTGTACCGGGCCGAGCTCAACTCCCAGGCAGAGAAGGCGTATGCGAGGGCCGGAGAGCTGTGGCGCGAGCTGGGCGACGTCCATGCACTGGTACAGACGCTGCGGGTGCGGGCCTGGATCGCGGTCCGGAAGGGGCAGCCGGGACCGGCGGCGGCGCGGGCCTTCATGGCCGTGGCGGAGCGTGAGTGCGAGGCGGCGCTGCAGGCCGCGGAGCCGGAACAGGTGCCCGGGCTGCGGGCGGAGCTCGCGGACACCCACCGCCAGACCGGCGAACTGATCGCCGACGCCTGCGAGGGCGGACCGGACGAGGACGACGACGGCCGTGCGCGTACGGCCTACGAGGAGGCGCTCGCCCACGTCGTCCGGGCCGTCGCCGGCTTCACCGAGGCCGGGCCGGACTTCCTCGGCCGGCGGACGGCGGCGGAGCTGATGGCCGCCTGGCTGGAGGCGGACCTGGGCCGACGCGAGGAGGCACGGGCAAGGGCGCGGGGGGTGCTCGCGGCGTACGGGGGCGCGGACGAGGACGAGACGGCGCGGGCGCGGCGGGCGGAGGCGGAATCGGTACTCGGGTACGTGGCCGAGGACCCGGGGGCGTAGGGAACGGGCCCGCCCGGCAGCCGTTCTCGTCTTCGGCCCCCCATGGAGGCATGGGGGACCCCCTTCGACGGGCTGGATGTCGCCGCCCGTCCGGCGACCGGGGAGAACGATTCACGGGCGGCGGCGCCCGTATCCGCCCTACTCCACCCCGATCAGCAGCGCCGCTCCCTGGCCGCCGCCCCGGTACACCACCGTGTCCACCGCGAGGTAACCCTCCCGCACATGTTCCTCCAGCGCGTCGGCCAAGGCGTCCGTCACGTCCTCGCCCAGTACCAGCGTGACGAGTTCGCCGCCCGCCGCCAGCATCCGGTCGATCACCGCCCGGGCCGTACGGGGCACGTCCTCGCCGATGACCGCCACATCGCCGTCGATCAGACCCAGGATGTCGCCGGCCTGGCAGATGCCCGCCATGGTCCAGGACTGCCGCTCGGCGACGGTCAGTTCGCCGTAGCGGGTGGCGCCGGCCGCGGCGGTCATCGCCACCACGTCCTCGTCGAAGCTGCGGTCGGGTTCGTGGACGGCGAGCGCGGCGATGCCCTGGACGGCGGCCCGGGTCGGGATGAGGGCGACCCGGATCCCTTCGGCGCGGGCCTGTTCGGCGGCGGCGGCCGCGGTGTGGCGCAAATCGGCGTCGTTGGGCAGGAGGACCACCTCGCGGGCGTGCGCGCGGCGGATCGCGTCGACCAGTTCGCCGCTGGCGGGCGGTTCCCCGGGCCGGGCGAGCACCGTGGTCGCACCGGCCTCCGTGCACAGGCCGGAGAGCCCGTCGCCGGGGACCACCACGACGACACCGCGCTGCGCCGGCTCGCTGCGGTGCGGGTGGACCCGGTCGGCGCCGAAGTGCGTGATCCGGATCCGGTACGGCCGGCCGGCCTCGACGCCGGCCTCCACTGCCGCACCCGCGTCGTCGACGTGGACGTGGACGTTCCACAGCCCGTCGCCGCCGACCACGACGAGCGAGTCGCCGAGCCCGTCCAGCCGGGTCCGCAACCGGTCGACCGCGTCGTCCCCGGCCTCCAGCAGATAGATCACCTCGAAGGCGGGTCCGTCGTGCTCGACGGCCACCGTGCAGTCGACGTCGGCCGGGGCGATGCCCGAGATCACCCGGATCCCGTGCGCGGGCGCCTCCCCGCAGACCGCTTCGACGAGCGCGCCCAGGACGGTCACCAGGCCCCGCCCCCCTGCGTCGACGACGCCCGCCCGCCCGAGGACGGCAAGCTGCCCGGGGGTCGCGTCCAGCGCCGTGCACGCCCCTTCGTACGCCGCCTTCGCCACCGCCTGCGGACGCGGGTCGCCCGCCGTGCACCCGGCGGCCTCGGCGGCTGCGGTGGCCACGGTCAGCACGGTGCCCTCGACGGGGTGGGCGACGGCCTGCCGGGCCGCGGACGCCGCCCGGGCCAGCGCGAGCCGCAGATGGTCCGCGTCATGACCGTCGGCGAGCACCTCCGCCATGCCGCGCAGCAGCTGGGCCAGGATCGTGCCGGAATTCCCGCGGGCGCCGATCAGCGCCCCGTGCGCCATGGCCCGAGCGGCGTCACCGAGGGCGGGCACGGACGCACCGGTCTCGTGCGCGGCGAAGACCGCCTCGACGGCTGCGGCCGCGGACTCCACCGTCAGGTAGAGGTTGGTGCCGGTGTCCCCGTCGGCGACGGGGTACACATTGATCGCGTCGATCGCCGCGCGCTCCCGGCCCAGCGCATCCAGGGCGAGCGAGCACCAGGTACGCACCGCGCCGGCGTCGATGTCGTCGGCGGTCTGCGGCACGTGGTGTTCCTCCTGGAGAGCGACCGTGGGCGGCCGGCTGAACCGCAGAATAATCCTGCCCCGCAGGTCCGGCGGGGACAGGGGCGGGGGCGAGGGCGGCGAAACCCATGGTAGTTTCGTTCTACCGACGCGGCCGTTGTATGCTGCTTCGGTTGCCCGATGAGAGTCGGGCCTTTCCTCCGGTACGCCACTTCAGTCAAATGATTCCGGCGCGCCGGAATTCACTGTAAGTGCATCTGAAGTCTTTGGAGTGACCCGTGGCTGCCAACTGCGACGTCTGCGGCAAGGGGCCGGGCTTCGGCAACAACATTTCGCACTCGCACCGCCGTACGTCCCGTCGCTGGAATCCCAACATCCAGCGCGTGCGTGCCGTGGTCGGTCGGACGCCGAAGCGGCTCAACGTCTGCACCTCGTGCATCAAGGCCGGCAAGGTCGCGCGCTGACGTCCCCGTCGTTGCGCAGCCTTCCGGTTGCCCAAAAAGCCGGTCCACCTCGGTGGACCGGCTTTTTGCTGTGCTCCCGCAGCTGCTGCGCGCCCGGCAGCCGGGTCGTCGGATCGGCCTGAATGTCCTCACCGCCGCCGGAACGGGTCCGACGGCGGTGAGGACACAGGCCCGGCCCCCGTGTCACCCGGTCACCGGTTCTCCTGCGCGTCCTCGATCCCGCCGAAGTGGTCCCAGCCGCCCTTGCTCGTCCAGGGCGCACCGTCGACCGTGACCTGCGGCAGCGCCGACGGGTTGAGGACCTCGCCGATCACCTTCCAGCGGGCGGGCAGCTTCACGTCCGGCGGGAAGGTCGCCACGATCGCGTGGTCCTCTCCCCCGGTGAGCACCCACTGCAGCGGGTCCACGCCGACCGCCTGGCCGATGTCGGACATCTGCGAGGGGATGTCGATGAGGCCGGAGCGCAGATCGATCCGGACCTTGCTGGCCTCGGCGATGTGCCCGAGGTCGGCGACGAGTCCGTCGCTGACGTCGGTCATGGCGGTGGCGCCGAGTCCGGCGGCCGCGGGGCCCGCGTGGTACGGCGGTTCGGGACGCCGGTGGGCCTCGACGAAGGCGCGCGGCGAACGGAAGCCGCGGGAGAGCACGGCGTACCCGGCCGCGGACCAGCCGAGCCAGCCGGTCACGGCGACGACATCGCCGGGGCGGGCGCCGGACCGGGTGACCGGCTCGTGGTTGCGCAGATCGCCGAGTGCGGTGATCGCGACGGTGATGGTGTCGCCGCGGACGACATCGCCGCCGACCACGGCCGCCCCCGCGACCTGGCACTCGTCACGGAGGCCGTCCATCAGCTCGCCCGCCCAGGTGACCGGGAGTTCGGCGGGGACGACCAGGCCGAGCAGCAGCGCGGTGGGCACGGCGCCCATGGCGGCGATGTCGGCGAGATTCTGTGCGGCGGCCTTGCGGCCGACGTCGTACGCGGTCGACCAGTCGCGGCGGAAGTGCCGTCCCTCCAGCAGGACGTCCGTACTGGCCACGACCCTGCGGTCGGGAGCGGACACGACCGCGGCGTCGTCGCCGGGCCCCAGCCGTACCGCCGGAGTGGTGGTGAGCCGGGACGTGAGCTCCCTGATGAGCCCGAACTCCCCCAACTCACCCACGGTTCCCTTCACCGAGTCTCACCTCTCATCTATCGCGCCGGACAGAAGTCCGGCCTGGATCGGCGGCCGGAGGCCCGGACCATGGCCCGGCCGCCGTCGGAAGCAGTCTGCACCCGTTGTCACTGGCATGCCTGTCCCCCGTCTGCACCGCTGGACTTGCGGTCGCGGGCCGTCACTGCTGTCGGTACTGTCAAGACAAATGTCAACTTCCGGCATCCGTACGCCACGCGGTGGACGTCACAGGGCCCGCAGGTCTCCCCGCGGCCCGCGGCAACGCGATACCGTGGCGTCTCTTTCCCCCACATGATCCTCGTGGCCGCCCTGGAGGTTCCGTGGTACAGGCGTACATCCTTATTCAGACCGAGGTGGGCAAGGCGTCGACAGTCGCCGAGACCATCACGAAAATCCCGGGAGTGATCCAGGCAGAGGACGTCACCGGCCCCTACGACGTGATCGTGCGCGCACAGGCCGACACAGTCGATGAACTCGGACGCATGGTCGTCGCCAAGGTCCAGCAGGTGGAAGGCATCACCAGAACCCTGACCTGCCCGGTCGTCCATCTGTAGCCCCCGTCTACGCTGGGCCGGTGACGTCCTTCCGCCGCCGGCTTCGCCGCCCCGTCTTCCTCGGTCCGTCCGCTGCCGTTCTGCTGCTGGCCGCGGCGGGCTGTTCCGCCACGGACACCAGTGCGTCGATCGTGGTTCCCACCCCGGCGCCGGAAGCCGCAGCCTACTGCCGTGCACTGCACAAAGAGCTGCCGAAGACCGTCGCCGGACAGGAGCGCAACGACCCCGGGCCGAAGTCGGAGCTGACCGCCGGCTGGGGGGACGGGGCGATCGTACTGCGCTGCGGTGTCGACCGACCCGCAAAGATGGACGATCCGATGGCGAAGGGGACCGACGCGAACGGCGTCAACTGGCTGCTGGAGCAGCCGGAGGACGCCGGTCCGCGCTTCACCACCACCTATCGCAAGGCGTATGTCGAGGTGTCGTTCTCGACGGCGTACGCCCATGACGCCAGCCCGCTCGCGGCGTTCGCCGCGGCCGTCAGGAAGACGGTCCCCAGCAGTCTGTAGCCCGGCTCAGCGCAGGCCGGTGGGGCGGCGCAACGCCGCCTGGATCAGCCGGTCCACCAGCTCCTGGTAGCTCACACCGCTCTCCTGCCACATCCGCGGGTACATGGAGATCGGGGTGAAGCCCGGCAGCGTGTTGATCTCGTTGATCACGAAGCTGCCGTCCTCTGTGAGGAAGAAGTCGGCGCGCACCAGGCCCTCGCAGGACGCCGCCTCGAAGGCGTCGATAGCGAGCCGCTGGACCTCGGCCGTCTGCTCGTCGGTGAGCGGGGCGGGCACGATCCCGGACGCCGAGTCGATGTACTTGGCCTCGAAGTCGTAGAAGTCGTGGGCGGTGACCGGCGGGATCTCGGCGGGCACGCTGGCGCGCGGTCCCTCCTCGAACTCCAGCACGCCGCACTCGATCTCGCGTCCCCGCAGCAGCGACTCGACCAGGAACTTGGGGTCGTGGCGGCGGGCTTCCTCGATCGCCTCGTCGAGACCGGCGATGTCGTCGACCTTGGTGATGCCGATGGACGATCCGGCCCGGGCGGGCTTGATGAAGAGCGGCCAGCCGTGTTCACCGGCGAAGTCCACGATGCGCTTGCGGGCGGCGGAGCGGTCGGTGTCCCATTCGCGGGGGCGGACGACGACGTACGGGCCGACGGGCAGCCCGAACGAGGTGAACACCCGCTTCATGTACTCCTTGTCCTGGCCGACGGCCGAGGCGAGCACGCCCGCGCCCACGTACGGCACCCCGGACAGCTCCAGGAGCCCCTGGAGGGTGCCGTCCTCGCCGTAGGGGCCGTGCAGCACGGGGAAGACGACATCGACCTCACCCAGCGCCTTGGGTACCGAGCCGGGCTCGCTGTAGACCACCTCGCGGCTGCCGGGGTCGACGGAGAGCACCACGCCGCCCTCGGTGGACTCGGCCAACTGGGCCACGTCCGGCATCGCGCGGTCGGTGATGGCCATCCGCTCGGGTTCGTCGGCCGTGAGCGCCCAGCGGCCGTCCGTCGTGATACCGATCGGCAGGACGTCGTACTTGGTCCGGTCGATGGCGTTCAGGACGGCACCTGCCGTGACGACCGAAATGCCGTGTTCGGAGCTGCGGCCGCCGAACACGACGGCCACACGCGGCTTGCGGAGCTGCTGCTCCGGGCTCTGGGGGAGGTTCTCGCTGCTCATATCGCGATGAGCGTACCTGCTGGTACGGGTCTCGTCAGCGTCCCCGGGGGCGACCCGCGTGCCCGGCCGGCCGGTCAGTGCCGCTCGGCCTTCGCGCTGCGCGACATCAGCTCGCCCAGAGCGACCATCGGCGGCTTGCCCTCGTGGACGATGGAGACGACCGTCTCCGTGAGGGGCATGTCGACGCCGTGCCGGCGCGCCAGATCGAGCACCGATTCACAGGACTTGACGCCCTCGGCGGTCTGCTTGGTGACGGCGATGGTCTCTTCCAGCGTCATGCCGCGGCCGAGGTTGGTGCCGAAGGTGTGGTTGCGCGACAGCGGCGAGGAGCAGGTCGCCACCAGATCGCCGAGGCCCGCGAGTCCGGAGAACGTCAGCGGGTCCGCGCCCATGGCGAGGCCGAGCCGGGTGGTCTCGGCGAGGCCGCGGGTGATGAGCGAGCCCTTGGCGTTGTCACCGAGGCCCATCCCGTCGGCGATGCCGACGGCGAGACCGATGACGTTCTTGACCGCGCCTCCGAGTTCGGAGCCGACCACGTCGGTGAGGGTGTACGGGCGGAAGTACGGGGTGTGGCAGGCGGCCTGGAGGCGGCGGGCCACCGACTCGTCCTGGCAGGCGACGACGGCCGCGGCGGGGCGGCGTTCGGCGATCTCCTTGGCCAGATTGGGGCCGGTGATGACGGCGATGCGGTTCGCGGGGACCTTGGTGACGTCCTCGATGACCTCGCTCATCCGCTTGGCGGTGCCGAGTTCGACACCCTTCATCAGCGAGACGAGGACGGTGTCCGGGCCCAGGTGCGGGGCCCAGTCGGCGAGGTTGGCGCGCAACGTCTGCGACGGCACGACGAGCATGGCGAAGTCGGCCCCGCGCAGCGCCTCGGCGGCGTCGGTGGTGGCCCTGACGGACTCGGGGAGTTCAATTCCCGGCAGGTAGTCGGGGTTGGTACGGGTCGTGTTGATCGCCTCGACGAGCTCGGCGCGACGGCCCCAGAGGGTGACCTCGCACCCTGCGTCGGCGAGGACCATGCCGAAGGCCGTACCCCATGAGCCGGTTCCGAAGACGGCTGCCTTTACGGGGTGCGTCACTTGGGAGCCTCTCCTTCGGCCTTGCGCCGCTGTTCGGCACGCGCCTTGCGGTGGTCGTAGAGCTCGGCGGGGGCCTTCTCACCGCGTACGGCTTCGAGCTGGGCGGTCACCGCGGCCATGATGACCTCGGTCGCCTCGCGCAGGACGTCGGGCGTCGGTTCCTTGTCGTAGAACCGGGAGAGGTCGACGGGCGGTCCGGCCTGCACCTGGAGCGTCTTGCGGGGGAAGAGCCGGAGCTTGTTCTCCTTGGCGTAGGGCGGCATCGCCAGGTTGGCGCCCCACTGGGCGACGGGGATGACCGGGGCCTTCGTCATCAACGCGACGCGGGCGGCACCGGTCTTGCCGGCCATCGGCCACATGTCGGGGTCGCGGGTGAGGGTGCCCTCCGGGTAGAAGGCGACGCATTCACCGCGCTCGATGGCGTCGACGGCGGCCCGGAAGGCGTCCAGGGCGTTGGTCGTCTCGCGGTACACGGGGATCTGTCCGGTGCCGCGCAGCATCATTCCGACGAAGGGCGTCTTGAAGAGACCCGCCTTGGCGAGAAGCCGCGGCACCCGGCCGGTGTTGTACTGGAAGTGTCCGTAGGAAAGCGGATCCAGGTACGAGTTGTGATTGACCGCAGTGATGAATCCGCCGTCGGCCGGAATGTGTTCCATTCCCCGCCAGTCACGCTTGAACAGAACCACCAGTGGCGGTTTGGCGATGACCGCCGCCAGGCGGTACCAGAAGCCGATTCTGCGGCCGGACACTCGGACACCTTCCTCTACGGACCTGACGTGCTGCCTGGCTGTGGGCGGCCAATTGTGGCCCCAGGCCCTTGCTCTGTCGAGAACACCGTACGCCCCGCCACCGGAGCCGACCCTCCGGGTTGTCGCACCGGCAGGCGAGAATGAACGGCGATGCGCACCGAGGGGGAGATCGCCACGAACACCGACCCGACCGGCCTGTGGTCCCTGGTCGTCCCGTTGAAGCCGCTGGCACACGGCAAGAGCAGACTGCGGCGGGCCGCCGGCGACCTGCTGCGTCCCCGGCTCGCGCTGGCCTTCGCCCAGGACACCGTGGCCGCCGCGCTGTCCTGCGGGGGCGTGCGGGATGTGGTGGTCGTCACGGACGACCCGGTGGCCGCGGCCGCGCTCGCGGCGCTCGGGGCGCGCACCGTGCCCGACGAACCGGCCGCGGGGCTCAACGCCGCGCTGGCCCACGGCGAGCGGGCGGTACGCGACCGGTGGCCCGCCTCGGCGGTCGCGGCGCTCAACGCGGACCTGCCCGCACTGCGCCCCGAGGAATTGGCCCGGGTGCTCGAAAATGCCGCCGAATTCCCTCGCGCATTTGTCGCGGATACCGCGGGAATCGGTACGACATTTCTGTCGGCTTCACCGGGGGTGGAATTGCGTCCGGCTTTCGGTGGTCCGTCGAGAGCCCGGCATCTTTCCTCGGGCGCGGTGGAAATCACGTCGGCCGGTATCGAATCGGTGCGCCAGGACGTGGACACCGGTGACGATCTGCGGGCCGCCGTCCGCCTCGGCGTGGGCCCGCACACCGCGGGCCGCTGGGCCGCGGGGGTGCCCGCGGGGGACCGATAGGCTGCCGTTCATGCAGGCGACCTCGTACACGTACGACCCAGAGACCCGCACCGGCAGCGTGCTGCTCGACGACGGCACCCCGGTGGACTTCGACGCCCCGGCGTTCGACGCGGGCGGCCTGCGGCTGCTGCGCCCCGGGCAGCGGGTGCGGATCGAGGTCACGGGCGAGGGCGCGGACCTGCGGATCACTCTGGTGACGCTGCAGACGTTCTGAAGGCGCTCCGGGCCGCCGGCCGGACCCCGGACAGCCCGCGGGCCGGGCTCCCCAGGGGGAGCCCGGCCCGGCGCATGTGAGCAGCCCTGCGCTGCCCGGTCTCACTTCTTCCGCGCGACGGCCTTCTTGGCCGTGGTCTTGCGCGCCGTGGTCTTCTTCGCGGGCGCCTTCTTCGCCGTGGCCTTCTTGGCCGGCGCGGTCTTCTTGGCGGTGGCCGTCTTCTTCGCCGCGGCCGCCGTGGTCTTCTTCGCTGCTGCCGTGGTCTTCTTGGCCGCCGCGGTGGTCTTCTTCGCCGTGGTCTTCTTCGCGGCCGTGGTCTTCGCCGCGGTCACGGTCTTCTTGGCGGCGGCCTTCTTCGCCGTGGCCTTCTTGGCAGTGGCCTTCTTGGCAGCGGCCTTGGTGGTCGCGCGCGTGGAAGCACCGCCCGAGAGGCTGCCCTTGGGCGCCTTCTTCACGGCCACTTCGCCGCCCTTGGGGAGCTTCTTCGAGCCGCTGACCAGGTCCTTGAAGCCCTGTCCCGCGCGGAAGCGGGGCACCGAGGTCTTCTTGACCCGCACGCGCTCACCCGTCTGCGGGTTGCGGGCGTAGCGGGCCGGGCGGTCGACCTTCTCGAACGAGCCGAAGCCGGTGACCGAGACACGGTCTCCCGCGACGACCGCACGGACGATCGCGTCGAGTACCACGTCGACGGCGTCTGCGGCCTGCTGGCGGCCGCCGACCTTGTCGGCAATCGCTTCTACGAGCTGCGCCTTGTTCACGTCTTCCCCTTCGGAGACATTGCCAGAACGAATGTGTTCAAGCCTTTTCGCACGTTAGGCAGATATATACCGCAAATCAAACACGAAACGGGCTAATCACCCTAGTGCCGCAACGAAGTCGACCGCTGCGCAGTTCACGGAGTCAGTCACCTTCGGGGAATCGGCCCTCATCGAGGTCCTTCATCAAACGGTCCAGACGCCTTGCCGCATCCGGTAGATCGTGCTTCGCCGCGGCCGTGACGACCAGCAGCTTCCGGGACAGCGCCATCCGTACGCCCTCCGGGACTTGCAGTGCGCGCACTCGTGCGTGCGCTTCCTTCAATCGGTCGGCGACTTGGCCGTAAAGCTTGAGTTGGCTGTCGCGTTCCATGCACCGATTGTGCCATCTGGGGCGAGTTGTCGCCCGACGGGGTCTCAACAAGCGACTGCGCCCTCTACCAGAAGGCAGAGGGCGCAGTACTGGAAACGCGCTGCTCAGGCGTTAATTGTACGCGGCTTGAAGGTCGGCCTTGCCGCCTCATAAGTCGCGATGTCCGCTTCGTTCTGAAGGGTGAGGCTGATGTCGTCCAGCCCGTTCAGCAGTCGCCAGCGGGCGTTCTCGTCGAGCTCGAAGTCGGCCGTGACGCCCTCGGCCCGGACTTGGCGGGCCTCCAGGTCGACGGTGATCTCGGCCGTGGGGTCGGCCTCGGTCAGCTCCCAGAGCGCGTCTACGACCTTCTGGTCGAGGACGACGGTCAGCAGGCCGTTCTTCAGCGAGTTGCCACGGAAGATGTCGGCGAACCGGGAGGAGATGACGGCCTTGAAGCCGTAGTTCTGCAGGGCCCAGACGGCGTGTTCACGCGACGACCCGGTACCGAAGTCGGGACCGGCCACCAGGACCGTGGCGCCGTCCCGCTCGGGGCGGTTGAGGACGAAGTCCTCGTCCTTGCGCCAGGCCTCGAAGAGTCCGTCCTCGAAGCCGTCGCGGGTGACCTTCTTCAGCCAGTGGGCGGGGATGATCTGGTCGGTGTCGACGTTGCTGCGGCGCAGCGGGACGGCCCGGCCGGTGTGTGCGGTGAAAGCTTCCATGATTCTCAGACTCCGGCGGGCGTACGGACGTCGGACAGGTCGGCCGGCGAGGCCAGGTGGCCCAGCACGGCGGTGGCGGCGGCGACCTGCGGGGAGACCAGGTGGGTACGGCCGCCCTTGCCCTGCCGGCCCTCGAAGTTGCGGTTCGAGGTGGAGGCGGAGCGCTCGCCGGGGGCCAGCTGGTCGGGGTTCATACCGAGGCACATCGAGCAACCTGCGTGCCGCCATTCGGCGCCGGCCGCGGTGAAGACCTTGTCCAGGCCCTCCTCGACGGCCTGCAGGGCGACCCGGACCGAGCCCGGGACGACCAGCATCCGTACGCCGTCGGCGACTTTGCGGCCCTCCAGGACGGAGGCGACGTTACGCAGGTCCTCGATGCGGCCGTTGGTGCAGGAGCCTACGAAGACGGTGTCGACACTGATCTCGCGCAGCGCCTGCCCGGCGGTCAACCCCATGTATTCCAGGGCCTTTTCGGCGGCGTTGCGCTCCGAGGCGTCCTCGTACGAAGCCGGGTCGGGGACGTTCGCCGACAGGGGCGCGCCCTGGCCGGGGTTGGTGCCCCAGGTGACGAACGGGGCCAGTTCCGCGGCGTCGATGACGACCTCGGCGTCGAAGACCGCGTCGTCGTCCGTGCGCAGCGTCTTCCAGTACGCGACGGCGGCGTCCCACTCCTCGCCCTGCGGGGCGTGGTCGCGGCCCTTCAGGTAGTCGAACGTGGTCTCGTCCGGGGCGATCATGCCGGCCCGGGCGCCCGCCTCGATCGACATGTTGCAGATGGTCATCCGCGCTTCCATCGAGAGCTTCTCGATGGCGGAGCCGCGGTATTCGAGGATGTACCCCTGGCCGCCACCGGTGCCGATCCGGGCGATGATCGCCAGGATCAGGTCCTTGGCCGTGACACCGTCGGGCAGTTCGCCGTCGATGGTGATCGCCATGGTCCTCGGACGGGCCAGCGGCAGCGTCTGGGTGGCCAGCACGTGCTCGACCTGGCTGGTGCCGATTCCGAACGCCAGGGCGCCGAACGCGCCGTGCGTGGACGTGTGGGAGTCGCCGCAGACGACCGTGGTGCCGGGCTGGGTGAGCCCCAGCTGCGGGCCGACCACGTGCACGACGCCCTGCTCGACATCGCCCAGCGGGTGCAGCCGTACACCGAACTCCGCGCAGTTCTTGCGCAGCGTCTCCAACTGGGCGCGGGAGACCGGGTCGGCGATCGGCTTGTCGATGTCGAGGGTCGGGGTGTTGTGATCCTCGGTGGCGATGGTGAGGTCGAGGCGCCGCACCTTGCGTCCGGCCTGACGGAGGCCGTCGAAGGCCTGGGGGCTGGTCACCTCGTGCAGCAGGTGCAGATCGATGAAGAGAAGATCGGGCTCGCCCTCGGCGCGCCGGACGACGTGGTCGTCCCAGACCTTCTCCGCGAGTGTCCTACCCATCGCTTTCCCTCCGGCCGGCGTCGTCGCCGGCCCAACTAGAGATTCCGTGGCCCCCGTCCCGACCCCCGTACGGGGCGGTGGCTGCCGGCCCTTGTACGGCCGCACCTACAGGTTCGCAACTTCCGGGGAAAATTGAACTTGCGTTTCACAGAGTGAGACGCGAGTATCGTCGTATGGACAACTCTAGCGGCGTCGGCGTTCTCGACAAGGCAGCTCTGGTATTGAGCGCCCTGGAGTCCGGTCCGGCCACCCTCGCCGGACTGGTCGCGGCGACAGGGCTCGCACGACCCACGGCCCATCGACTGGCCGTGGCACTGGAACACCACCGGATGGTGGCGAGGGACATGCAGGGCCGTTTCATCCTCGGCCCGCGGCTGTCGGAGCTCGCGGCCGCGGCCGGCGAGGACCGGCTGCTGGCGACGGCCGGCCCGGTGCTCACGCATCTGCGCGACATCACCGGCGAGAGCGCACAGCTCTACCGCCGGCAGGGCGACATGCGGATCTGCGTGGCGGCGGCGGAGCGTCTGTCCGGACTGCGGGACACCGTGCCGGTCGGCTCCACGCTCACCATGAAGGCCGGCTCGTCGGCCCAGATCCTGATGGCCTGGGAGGAGCCGGAGCGCCTGCACCGCGGCCTCCAGGGGGCCCGCTTCACGGCGACGGCGCTCTCCGGCGTACGGCGGCGCGGCTGGGCCCAGTCGATCGGCGAGCGGGAGCCGGGCGTCGCCTCGGTCTCGGCGCCGGTGCGCGGGCCGTCGAACCGGGTGGTGGCCGCCGTCTCGGTCTCCGGACCGATCGAGCGGCTGACCCGCCACCCGGGCCGGATGCACGCCCAGGCGGTCATCGACTCGGCCGCGCGGCTGAGCGAGGCCCTGCGCCGCTCCGGCTGACCTTCCCGCTCCCTGATCCGTTCCCTCCTGACCCGAAAGAGGCCGCCCCAGCGTCGTGGCGGCCCTGTTCAGCCCTCCCGCCCCGTGGACGAGCGGTGCGCGAGACGGTCCGCCGCCCGGCGGCCCCGCCCTTCGACGGGCAGCACCCCGGTCGCCGCAGCCAGTCCGTACGGCGGCATGTCGGCGTAGATCGACTCGTACGATCCCTCGGGTGCGATGTACGTCTCGTGCCACAGCCCCACGTGCTGCCGGGACTTCTTCTCCTTGCGGTTCATCATCGCCCAGGCCTTGCGGTGGAACATGTCGGGAGCGCTCGCGTACGCGTACAGCTTCTCCTTCGACTCCCAGTACTGGACGACGTAGTACGTCCGCGGCGATCCCGTCAGCAGCGTGCAGCCGAGCAGTCCACGGCTCCTGTCACGCCTCAACTCCCGCAGCATGCGCGGCATTGCGGCCAGCACGGGCAGCCAGTGGTGCACGCCCCAGAAGTGGTTGATGCGCATCCCGATGAGCAGGACGACCACATCTCCCTCGGCGGCCGCGGTCGTCCGTCCCGGTATCGGCTTCGCGAACATGTCATTCCCCCTGCCTCGTGGGCGATCATTGGAGAGCGCCACTATCCAATGATTGGATAGTGGCACTGCCCAATGGGGTGCGCAAGGGAAGGCACGGAAGATGCGACTCTCGGAACTGAGCGAGCAGAGCGGCGTCACGACCGCGACGATCAAGTACTACCTGCGCGAGGGGCTGCTGCCGCCCGGTGAACGCATCAGCGCGACCCAGGCCGAGTACGGCGAGACCCATCTGCGCCGGCTGCGTCTGGTCCGGGCGCTGATCCAGGTCGGCCGCCTCCCGGTGACGACGGCCCGCGAGGTCCTCTCCCATGTCGACGACGAGTCCCTCGGCCGCACGATCCGCCTCGGCGCGGCCCTGTGGGCGCTGCCGCACGGCCCCGAGCCGGACGAGGAGGCCCCGGAGACGGCCGTCGCACGCCAGGAGGCGGACCGGCTTCTCGACCGGCTCGGCTGGGCGTTCGTCCAGGACCTCGGCTCGCTGGACCCCGTGTACCGCGCGCTGGTCGCCTCGATGGCCACCCTCATCCGGCTCGGCTACCCCTGTGACATCGACTACTTGGCGGAGCAGGCCCGCCTCATGGAGCAAGTCGCAGCCCGGGACCTGGACATGATGGAGTCGTATCCGGCGGGCGTCGAGCAGGTGGAGATGGCGGTCACCTCGGTCGTGCTCCACGAACCGCTGCTGCTGGCGCTGCGCAGGCTGGCTCAGGAGGAGGAGTCGGCGCGGCGGTACGGCCTCTGAACGCGACGGGGCCCGCACCAACGGGCCCCGGACATACGGCAAAGGGCCCCTCACCGAAGTGAAGGACCCTTGCCTTGCTGCTCTGTTGTACCCCCGACCGGATTCGAACCGGCGCTACTGCCGTGAGAGGGCAGCGTGCTAGGCCGCTACACAACGGGGGCGTGTTTTACTGCATCTTGCGCTGGGCTACCAGGACTCGAACCTAGAATGACGGTACCAGAAACCGTAGTGTTGCCAATTACACCATAGCCCATGGTGTTACAAGTACCCCCGACCGGATTCGAACCGGCGCTACTGCCGTGAGAGGGCAGCGTGCTAGGCCGCTACACAACGGGGGCCCTAGCGATCCTGCATCGAAATCATGGGTGCGACCCAGATGATTTCGCGGGAAGGATCTGTACCCCCGACCGGATTCGAACCGGCGCTACTGCCGTGAGAGGGCAGCGTGCTAGGCCGCTACACAACGGGGGCGTGTTGTTACAGATGAAGCTCTGCGCTGGGCTACCAGGACTCGAACCTAGAATGACGGTACCAGAAACCGTAGTGTTGCCAATTACACCATAGCCCACCAAAACTCAACCCCCAGAGGGGATTTTGTTCGGCTTGCGCTTCCCGGCCGGATCTTTCGGCCCGCTCGGGCGGCGCAGGAAGAACATTACCCGAAGGTGTCCGACGCTCCAAAACGGGTATTGCCTGCCAGCAGCCCGGGCAGCTGATCGAGACCCGTGATGCGCACCAGATCGGGCCGCCCGCCCCGCCCGCCCCGGTCCAGCCAGACCCCGTTCAGCCCGGCCGCCACGGCCCCTCCCGCGTCGATGTCCGGATGGTCCCCCACGTACACGACGTCCTTCGGCGCCAGGCCGAGCGCGTCGCAGGCGGCGTGGAACGCCCCGGCCTCCGGCTTCGAGACGCCGAGCTCCACCGCACACACGACGGCCTCGAAGCGGTCGCGCACGCCGAGGACGCGCAGCTTGCGGTCCTGGTTGACGATGCTGGAGTTCGACAGGACGGCCTGCCGGTACCTGCCGGCCAGCAGCTCCAGGACCGGCGCGGCGTCCGGGAAGAGCGACCAGGCGGCCTCGTAGTGGGCGAGATGCCCCGCGAACCAGTCGTCGGCCTCGGCGTCCGTCAGCGGCCGTCCGAGGAACGCACGGACCCGGTCCCGGCGCTGCCCCTGGAAGTCGGTCTCCCCCGCGGCGAAACGGGCCCAGTGCACGTCCGTGAGGGCCCGCCATCCGTCGAGGGCCTGCTCGACGGATGCGTATCCGCCGGGCAGGCCCTCGCTCGCCAGATGTCTGTGCATACCGACGCGGTCGGCACCCGTGTAATCGAAGATCGTGTCGTCGATGTCCCAGATCACGGCTCTGATCGGCATGGGGCCACGCTACCGCTCGCCGGGCGGCGCGCGGCCACGGGACCGGCGCACCGGCGGCTCTTCCCGGGACAGCCCTGTTCCCCGCACGGCCGCGTCGCGGTGCCGTGCCGGACCTGCTGGGACTCCTCGCCACGACCGGCCGGGACAGCGGTACCGGGGCCGTCGAGCCCTGCGCGCAGGACCTCGGCGCGATCGTCCGCGGCATACCGGAAGGGGGCGGCCACCGGGACGATCCGGTGGCCGCCCCCTCCGGGCGTACAGGAGACGCTTACGCGGCCAGCTTCGCCAGCGCCGCGTCGATGCGGGCGATCGTCTTCTCGCGGCCCAGGATCTCCAGGGACTCGAAGAGCGGCAGGCCGATCGTGCGGCCGGTGACGGCGACGCGGACCGGGGCCTGTGCCTTGCCGAGCTTCAGGCCATGCTCCTCGCCGGCGGCGAGAACCGCGTTCTTGAGGGCCTCGGCGTTCCACTCGGCGGCGATCAGCTTGGCCCGGGCGGTCACGAGCAGGGCGTCGGAGCCCTCCTTCATCGCCTTGGCCCAGGACGCCTCGTCCTCGGCCGGCTCGTCGAGGAAGAGGAAGTCGACGTTGGCCGTGATGTCGGAGAGGACGGTGACGCGGGTCTGGGCGTGCGGGGCGATCGCCGCGAACTGCTCCGCGTCGAAGGACTCCGGGGCCCAGGGGGCGAACGGGGCCTTCAGCCAGGGGCCGCACGCCTCGGTGAACGTCTTCACGTCGAGCATGCGGATGTGCTCGGCGTTGATGTGCTCGCACTTCTTCAGGTCGAAGCGCGCCGGGTTGGCGTTGACGTCCTTGATGTCGAACGCGGCCACCATCTCGTCGATGGAGAAGATGTCGCGGTCCTCGGCGATCGACCAGCCGAGCAGCGAGAGGTAGTTGAGCAGCCCCTCCGGGAGGAAGCCGCGCTCGCGGTACAGGTTGAGCGAGGCCTGCGGGTCGCGCTTGGAGAGCTTCTTGTTGCCCTCGCCCATGACGTACGGAAGGTGCCCGAAGACCGGGGTGTCCTTGGCGATGCCGAGCTCGATCAGCGCCTTGTACAGGGCGATCTGACGCGGGGTGGAGGAGAGAAGATCCTCGCCGCGCAGGACGTGGGTGATCTCCATCAGCGCGTCGTCGACCGGGTTGACCAGCGTGTAGAGCGGGGCGCCGTTGGCCCGGACGATGCCGTAGTCCGGCACGTTCTCCGGCTGGAAGGTCAGCTCGCCGCGGACCAGGTCGGTGAAGGTGAGCGCCTCGTCGGGCATCCGGAAGCGGACGATGGACGTCCGGCCCTCGGCCTCGTACCCGGCGATCTGCTCGGCGGTCAGGTCGCGGCAGTGGCCGTCGTAGCCGGACGGCCTGCCGGCGGCGCGGGCGGCGTCGCGCCGGGTGTCGAGCTCCTCGGTGGTGCAGTAGCAGTGGTACGCGTACCCGCCGGCCAGGAGCTTCTCGGCGACGTCCTTGTAGATGTCCATGCGCTGCGACTGCCGGTACGGCGCGTGCGGGCCGCCGACCTCCGGGCCCTCGTCCCAGTCGAAGCCGAGCCAGCGCATCGAGTCGAGCAGCTGCTCGTACGACTCCTCGGAGTCGCGGGCCGCGTCGGTGTCCTCGATGCGGAAGACCAGGGTGCCGCCGTGGTGCCGGGCGAAGGCCCAGTTGAAGAGGGCGGTGCGGACCAGACCCACGTGGGGGTTGCCGGTCGGGGAGGGACAGAAACGTACGCGGGGGGAGTTCGTGTTAGCCACGCTTGATCACCTTGTTGGTGAGAGTGCCGATGCCTTCGATGGTGACGGCGACCTCGTCGCCGACCTGCAGGGGGCCGACCCCTGCCGGGGTGCCCGTGAGGATCACATCGCCCGGAAGCAGCGTCATGGCCTCCGTGATGTGGACGACCAGGTCCTCGATGGAGCGGATCATTTCGCTCGTACGGCCCAGTTGGCGCTGCTCGCCGTTGACCGTGGTCTGGACGCCGAGGTCGCTGGGGTCGAGGTCGGTCTCCACCCAGGGGCCGAGCGGGCAGGACGTGTCGAAGCCTTTGGCCCGGGCCCACTGCTTCTCACGCTTCTGGGCATCGCGGGCGGTGACGTCATTGGCGCAGGTGTAGCCGAAGATGACGTCCTTGACGCGCTCACGCGGCACTTCGCGGCACATCCGGCCGATGACCACGGCCAGTTCGCCCTCGTAATGCACGTCGTCCGAGAAGGAGGGGTACTCGATGGCGTCCCCGGAGCCGATCACCGACGTGGTGGGCTTGAAGAAGGCGACCGGTACCTCCGGGACCTCGTTGCCGAGTTCGGCGGCGTGCTCCGCGTAGTTGCGGCCGATGGCCACGACCTTGTTGGGGAGTACGGGCGGCAGCAGCCGGACCTTGCTCAGCGGGACCTTGGTACCGGAGAGTTCGAAGTCGGCGTACGGGATGCCCTTGATGATGTCGAGGACGAGGTCGCCGGAGTCGACGGTGCCGTCGCCCTCGACCGCGCCGAACGCGACATTGCCGTCGATGGAGAACCTGGCGATGCGCACGGGATGCTGTCGCCCCTCACTTGCTGGCTGGCTGAAGACTGACGCCCCAGGCTAACGCGGGTGAGGGGGACAACCGCGCGTATTACTCGGTGGCGGCGGCCGGGGCTGCCATCAGGATGGTGCGCCGCGGGTTGGCGGTCTGCGTCGGCAGGTCGATGGCGTGCTCCGGCTGCTCCGGCGTCTGCAGCGCTTCGGCGTCCTCGAGGTGCGCCAGCGTGGTGCGCCGGGGGTTGGCAATGTTGCGGAACATCATCGTCGTCTTCATCTGCCGTTCGGACCCTGTCGCTACGGGCGCCACCCGGAGGGGCGCCGGTTGTCGGATTTGCCATCCCTGTAAAGCGCCAGGCTAAACATCCAATTCCCTCCCGATCCCCGGATGAGACGGCGATCATCATGTGAGTTTGCTCACGAAGTCGCCGACAATTGCCCCATTCCGGACGCTCGATCGTGATCGAGAAAACGGACAATGCGCCACTGAATCAGCCATTCCGCTCCTGATCATGTCGACTGGGACACCTCTCGGTCGCATCCGATTGGGCGGTAATGATCCGTTTTGGCCGTGAACACTCTCCACATCTGGTTACCCAGCCGTCACTACGTGTCACTCCGGTCACAGCGTGGTGCCTGGGCCTTGTTGGAGATCCGGCACTGTGCTGGAATTCCACGCACCGCCGCGGGTTTCAGGCCGGCGCGCAGGGGCGCAACGCAGCGCCGAGTGGCGGCGGGAAGGGGGAGAGCGCCGGTCACTCACGACCACCATGGGGCGGGAAACAACGCCCCACGACGCCGACACCGTCCTGCCCGTCTACGCGGGAGGACGCCTGGTCCAGAGGTTGCGACGCTAGTGCAGGGACGTTTCAAGAGGGATGGCAGCGCTGCGGCGGAACAGGAGCCGCGCGGCGGGACCGACCGCGGTTCCTCGCCCCAGCACGCCCAGAACCCCGGACCGGCCGCGGCCGGCGACAGCAGCGACCGTGCCCCGCGCTCGGCTGCCGCGGCGAGCAGCGGCACCGATCAGGTGGCCGCGCTCAAGGCCCGCGGCCCGATCAACACGGGTTCGCGGATAGCTCTTCGCAACTGGCGCATCAGTACGCGCCTGGTCTCGCTGCTCGCCCTTCCGGTGGTCGCCGCGACCACCCTGGGTGGTCTGCGCATCAACGACTCCATGAACGACATGCAGCAGCTGGACCACATGCAGCTGCTCACCCAGATGACCAAGCAGGCGACCTCGCTCGCCCAGGCGCTCCAGGAGGAGCGCGACCGGTCGGCGGGTCCGCTGTCGAACGGGGTCAAGGCCACCGACTTCAAGGTGACCGAGCCGCGCAAGAAGACCGACCGGGCGAAGGCCGCGTTCTTCGACGCGACGAGCGCGATCGGCAACACCGACGGCGACGAGGCACTCGAGGGCATCCACGCGAGCGTCGCGCAGATCTCCAGCCAGCTGGGCCAGATCCGCGACATCCGCAAGAGCGCGTACGAGGCGGACACCCCGAGCCTCCAGACCGTCGACGCGTACAGCCAGCTGATCACCCTGCTGCTGAGCCTCTCTCAGGACATGGCGCAGGCGACCAGCAACCCCGAGATGATCAAGCGCACCCGCGCCCTGGCGGCGTTCTCCTCCGCCAAGGAGTACGCGTCGGTGCAGCGAGCGATCATCGCCGCCGCACTGCCCAGCGGCAACGACAAGGCACCGCACTTCGACCAGAACGACCAGCAGTTCGGCCGCGCCGCCCTCAAGAAGGAAACGCTGGCGCTGAAGTCGTTCAACGCGACGTACACGGCCACGGGCCAGAACGCCGAGGAACTGACGGCGACGCTGGAGAACGGCAACCCGGAGATCAAGGCGGCCGACACCTACGCACAGAAGGTGCTCGACAGCCCCACCGGCATGAAGGGCACGTCGCGCCGCTCGTACCTGGACTGGTACGACCAGAGCTCCACCAAGATCCAGGCGATGAAGACCATCGAGGAGACCCTCCTCGGCGACATGGAGGGCAAGGCCCGCGAGCTCCGCGACCAGTCGGAGCGCGAGGCCATCATCAGCGGTGCGCTCATCCTGCTGGTGCTCGGTGTCTCGCTGGTCGGCGCCTTCGTCGTCGCCCGGTCCATGATCCGCTCGCTGCGGCGGCTGCAGGACACCGCGACCCGGGTCGCCCAGGACCGTCTGCCCGAGCTCGTCAAGCAGCTCTCCGAGGCGGACCCGCAGGACGTCGACACCTCGGTCGAGTCGGTCGGCGTGCACTCCCGGGACGAGATCGGCAAGGTGGCCGCGGCCTTCGACGACGTGCACCGTGAGGCAGTCCGTCTCGCCGCCGAGCAGGCCCTGCTGCGGGGCAACGTCAACGCGATGTTCACCAACCTCTCGCGGCGTTCGCAGGGTCTCATCCAGCGTCAGCTCTCGCTCATCTCCGAGCTGGAGTCGCGCGAGGCCGACCCGGACCAGCTGTCCTCCCTCTTCAAGCTCGACCACCTCGCGACCCGTATGCGCCGTAACGGCGAAAACCTCCTCGTCCTCGCGGGCGAGGAGCCGGGCCGCCGGTGGACCCGCCCCGTCCCGCTCGTCGACGTGCTCCGTGCCGCCGCCTCCGAGGTGGAGCAGTACGAGCGCATCGAACTGGCCGCGGTACCCGCCACCGAGGTCGCCGGCCGCGTGGTCAACGACCTCGTGCACCTGCTCGCCGAGCTGCTGGAGAACGCCACGTCGTTCTCCTCGCCGCAGACGAAGGTCCGGGTCACCGGTCACGCGCTGCCCGACGGCCGGGTGCTCGTGGAGATCCACGACACCGGTATCGGTCTCTCCCCCGAGGACCTCGCGGCCATCAACGAGCGGCTCGCGTCGCCGCCCACCGTGGACGTCTCGGTCTCCCGTCGCATGGGTCTGTTCGTGGTCGGCCGGCTGTCCCTGCGTCACGGCATCCGGATCCAGCTGCGGCCCTCCGACTCCGGTGGTACGACCGCGCTGGTCATGCTCCCCGTCGACGTCGCGCACGGCGGCAAGCAGCCGCCGTCGAAGCAGGCCCCGGGTCAGCAGTCGGGCGACCGGGGCGGCAACCGTCCCGGGCTCGGCGGCACTCCGGGGGCTCCGGCCGCACGGGGTCTCGGCGCGACGGCCGGTGCGCCGCGCGGGCAGGTCGGCACGGGCTCCGGTCCGCGGGCCGCCCTGCCGGCGCGCGACGGCGGCCCCCGCCAGCAGGGCCAGCCGAACCAGCAGCCTCAGCAGGGCCAGCAGAACGCCGGCTTCCAGAACACCGGGATGTCCGGCAACGGCCCGCAGGACTTCTCGCGGCAGGAGCCGCCACGTCAGGGCGGCGGGGCCGCCGGTGCCTTCGGCGGCGGTGCCCGGCTCGGCGCTCGGGGCGGCCAGGGCGATCCCGGCCGTGCGGAGCCCGGCCAGGCCAACCTGTTCGGTCAGAGCCGGCCGGGGCAGTACGAGCAGCCCGGCCAGCAGAACGGTCCGGCCGGACGGCAGGCGCCGCAGCCGCAGCAGGCCCGGCACAACGGCCCCGACAACCAGGGCGGCTTCCAGCAGTCCGGCGGCCCCGGCCGTCAGCTGCCGCCCGTCGGCGGTCCCCGTGCCGAGCTGCCCGGTGGCAATCCGCAGCCGCAGCGTCCGCAGACCACCAGCTGGGGCACCGAAGACCCGTCGGCGGGGCGGCGTGCTCCGCTCGACGCCCCGCGCGGTCACGAGGAGCCCGAGTCCAGCGGCCAGTTCCAGCGGCCGATGAACCCCTCGATGGGCCAGCGCCCGCCGCTGGACGACCGGCAGGGCCCCGGCTCCACCGCCGAGTTCGCCCGCCCCGACTTCTCGGCACCGGCGCCGCACAACCAGGTCCCGCAGTACCAGGACCCGGCGGGCACCGCGCAGTTCGCCCGCCCGGACTTCGGCCGCCCGCAGCCCTCGCAGGACCAGGGGCTGCCGGCACCGCGTCAGCGCGGCCGGGACAACGAGGACTTCCGTCCCCCGCGTCCCGCCCCCGCTCCGGCGAACGAGGCGCAGTACCGTCCGGTGCTGCCGCCGCAGCCGCAGCCCGAGGCGCTGCCTCCGGCGGCCGGCCCCGGGGACGGTCGTACACCGCTGTACGACACCCTGGAGACGAACTGGTTCCACGGCCCGCAGCAGGGCGGTCAGCAGCCGCAGGCACCGGCCGCCGCCCCACAGCGGCCCGCCGCACAGAGCCGTCCCGCTCCCCCGATGCCGCGTCGCGGTGCGGGTGACGCGGGCGCCACCACCACGTCCTGGCGTGCCTCGCCGAACGACGAACTCGTACGGCAGGCGGAGCGGGCCAAGAAGCCCGCAGCAGGCGGAATCACCACTTCCGGTCTGCCTCGCCGGGTACCGCGTGCCAATCTGGTGCCGGGCACCGCCCAGCAGCAGAGCCATCAGTCAGGTCCCCAGGTCTCGCGTGCGCCCGATGACGTGCGCGGGCGTCTGACCAATCTCCGCCGGGGTATCCAGCAGGGGCGGCAGGCCAACAACAACGGCCCATCGACCGGCAGTTACCCACTCGGCCCCACTCACCAGCAGGAGCGTTAGTTGAGCCCGATGAGTCAGGCCGCACAGAATCTGAACTGGCTGATCACCAACTTCGTGGACAACACCCCCGGGGTGTCGCACACGGTGGTGGTCTCCGCCGACGGACTCCTGCTGGCCATGTCCGAAGGATTCCCGCGCGACCGCGCCGACCAGCTGGCGGCTGTCGCTTCCGGGCTTACCTCGCTGACCGCGGGCGCCTCCCGGATCTTCGAGGGCGGCGCCGTCAGTCAGACCGTCGTGGAGATGGAGCGCGGGTTCCTCTTCCTGATGTCCGTCTCGGACGGCTCGTCGCTGGCCGTGCTCGCCCACCCGGACGCCGACATCGGTCTGGTCGGGTACGAGATGGCCCTTCTGGTCGACCGCGCGGGAACCGTCCTGACCCCCGACCTGCGCGCCGAGCTCCAGGGCAGCCTGCTCCACTAGGCGGCCATGAACCGGTGAACGACGCGATCCCCCCAGGTCCCGCACTTCCACCCTCGACCGTCCGGCCGCTTCAGCCCCCCACCGGCCCCTTAAGACGGCAAGCCGACGCTCAGCTGTCACGCCCGGAGGATTCATGACCCCGCCACCCGCCTCGCCCGATCCGTACGGCGCGCTGCACAACGCGTCGTACGAAGGTGAAGGCGACCAGCCGCTGGTCCGTCCGTATGCCATGACCGGCGGCCGGACCCGGCCGCGTTACCAGCTCGCCATAGAGGCGCTGGTCTCGACCACGGCCGACCCGGCACACCTGGGGACCCTGCTCCCGGAGCACCAGCGGATCTGCCACCTGTGCCGTGAGGTCAAGTCGGTCGCCGAGGTGTCGGCGCTGCTGTCGATGCCGCTCGGTGTGGCCCGGATCCTTGTTGCGGACCTGGCGGAAGCCGGCATGGTGGCCATCCACCAGCCGGGCAACGGAGAGGCCGGCGGCGCGCCGGATGTGACACTGCTCGAAAGGGTGCTCAGTGGACTTCGCAAGCTCTAGCGGCGGAGCGGCCCGGGCCACCACCTCCGCGAAGATCGTGGTGGCGGGCGGTTTCGGCGTGGGTAAAACCACGTTCGTCGGTGCCGTTTCGGAGATCAACCCGCTGCGTACGGAAGCCGTGATGACGTCCGCGTCCGCGGGCATCGACGACCTGACGCACACCGGCGGCAAGACCACCACGACGGTGGCCATGGACTTCGGCCGTATCACCCTGGACCAGGACCTGATCCTGTACCTCTTCGGTACACCGGGCCAGGACCGGTTCTGGTTCATGTGGGACGACCTGGTCCGCGGCGCCATCGGCGCCGTCGTCCTGGTGGACACCCGCCGCCTCGCCGACTGCTTCCCCGCCGTCGACTACTTCGAGAACAGCGGACTGCCCTTCGTCATCGCCCTCAACGGCTTCGACGGACACCAGCCCTACACCCCCGACGAGGTGCGTGAGGCCCTGCAGATCGGCCCCGACACCCCGATCATCACGACGGACGCACGCCACCGCGGCGATGCGAAGAGCGGCCTGATCACGCTCGTGGAGCATGCGCTGATGGCCCGCCTGAAGTAGCCGGAGGCTCACCGCAAGTCGGTAGGGCCGTACGGAAGTTGCTGTACGCGCACGGGGGTGGACTGTGTCGTTTGACACGATCCACCCCCGTGTTCATAACGTTTCGAATGAGAATTGCTCCGGCATCAATACCCGTTGCATTCAATTGGTGCCGCTGCGCTCACATGAGCCCCGCCTTTTGGCGGGGCTCGCTCTTTATGCCCGTTTTATCTAGGGCCTGGACCACTCGGAATGGCTGATTCCGACTGTTTGGAACGCGGCCGGTCCCCGTGCTGCAATTCGACGAAACTCCCGAGTAGTACGGCCCTGAACGAAAAACGGCACAGCGTAGGTGCCGACGCCGAGAGGTTGTTGGTCGAGTGAGGCGTAGCAACGAGGGCTCCGCGGCGCAGCAGGAGCGGGGCAACTTCACCCCGCCGCCGCGCACCGCGGCGGCGCCCGCCGAAGTGTCCGAAGAGGCACCGGCCGGTGGCAGCACAAGTCGGCTGTCCCCGCGCAACTGGCGGGTACCCACCCGGCTGAACGCAATCCTTCTGATTCCCGTACTGGTCGGCCTGGTCATGGGCGGCTTCCAGGTGAAGGGGTCGGTCGACACCTGGAGAGAGGCCCAGGACGCCGAGAAGACCGCGCTGATCGTGCGCGCGGCCTCGGAGTACGGCCAGGCACTGCTCAACGAGCGTGACCTGTCCGCCCAGTCCCTGCTGTCCAACAAGCGCGACGCCGCCATCGTCTCGCAGGTCCGAGCCACCACGGACGCAGCCAAGACCAAGTTCGACCAGTCCCTGGAGGGCAGGCCTAAGAAGGAGGGCCTGGAGCGCCGCATCCAGCTCTTCCGGCTCGAGGAGCCCAAGCTCTCCGACCTGCGCAAGGCCGCCTACGCCGAGGCCATGGACCCGGTGAAGACGGAAGAGGGCTACGTCAAGGTCCAGCACTCCCTGATGGAGTTCTGCAACGAGCTGGGCCTCGGCACCGGAAACATCACGAGCTACGGCCGTACGGTCTACGCGATCGAGCTGGCCAAGGCCGCAGAATCGCTTCAGCGCTCCATCGGTATGCACCTGCTGGTGCGTCCGAGCCAGCAGAACGCCAAGTTCAACGCCCAGGTAAAGGCCTTCGGCTCGTACAACTACCTGGAGCAGATCGCCCTCGGCGAGTACATCTCCGGCGGTACGCAGGCGGACGCGACCCGCCTCAAGGAGGTCATGGCCGGCAAGGCCACCGAGGGCGCCGCGAAGCTGAAGGCCGCCAAGGCGCAGGCCGACGCGGCAGGCGTGCCCTTCGTCGCACCGCCCAGCATCGACGGCTCGGTCTTCGACGGGATGGCCCAGCAGATCGGCCAGGGGCAGTCGCCCGACGACCTGAAGGCCATGGGGATCACCCCCGAGACCTGGATGGCCGCCGCGACCGCCAAGTTCGACGGCTACACCACGGTCGAGGAGGAGCTCGTCGACAAGGCGGTGACCGAGGCCGCGAACATCTCGTCCGACGCCAAGACCGCCGCCATCGTCAACGCCGCCATCGTGCTGGTCGCGCTGCTGGTCGCCTTCGTCCTGGCCGGCCTCGTGGCCCGGCAGATGAGCCGCTCGATGCGCCAGCTGCGTACCGCCGCCTTCTCGATCGCCGAGCAGCGGCTGCCGATGCTCGTCGACCAGCTGTCGCGGACCGAGCCGGGCCGGGTCGACACCCGGGTCCAGCCGATCCCGATCACCACCCAGGACGAGATCGGCGAGGTCGCCCGCGCGTTCGACCAGGTGCACCGCGAGGCGGTGCGGCTGGCGGCCGAGCAGGCCATGCTGCGGGGCAACGTCAACGCGATCTTCACCAACCTGTCGCGCCGCAACCAGTCGCTGATCGAGGGCCAGCTGACCCTCATCACCGACCTGGAGAACAACGAGGCCGACCCGGACCAGCTGGAGAGCCTCTTCCGGCTGGACCACCTGGCCACCCGTATGCGCCGCAACGGCGAGAACCTCCTCGTTCTCGCCGGCGAGGAGCCGGGCCGCCGCTGGAACCAGCCGGTTCCGCTGGTGGACGTCCTGCGCGCCGCCTCCTCCGAGGTGGAGTCGTACGAGCGCATCGAGCTCTCCGGCGTCCCGGAGACCGAGATCCACGGTCAGGCCGTCACCGACCTCGTGCACCTGCTGGCCGAGCTGCTGGAGAACGCCACCACGTTCTCCTCGCCGCAGACCAAGGTCCGCGTCACCGCGACCCGGCTGCCGGACAGCCGCGTGATGATCGAGATCCACGACAAGGGCATCGGCCTCACCGCCGAGGACTTCGCGGACATCAACCACAAGCTGGCCAACCCGCCGACGGTGGACGCCGCGGTGTCCCAGCGGATGGGTCTCTTCGTGGTCGGCCGGCTCGCCGACCGGCACGGCATCCGGGTCCAGCTGCGCCCCTCGGGCGAGCAGGCCGGAACCACCTCGCTGGTCATGCTGCCGGACGCGATCACCCACGGTGGCGGTGGCGAGCTCGAACCGGCTCCCGTCCAGGACGACTTCACGGTCTCCTCGATCATTCCGCGGCAGCAGGCCTTCGAGCCGCACATGCCCCAGATGCGCACGGCGGCCGAGCTCGGCTTCGACGACTCGCGTTACGAGGAGCAGGTCGATCCCGCGCAGCTGGACCCGGTGGGCCGCTCACTGATGCGTGAGGAGCGCCGGGCCGCGCTGGAGGCCCAGACAGGGGGCGAACGCCCTCAGTTCCAGGACGAGGCGTTCCAGGACGCCTCGCACCAGGACAGCGCCTTCCAGGACGGCTCCTACGCGGACGACGCGTACGCACAGGACCCGCAGCAGGATCCGAACGGTCAGCAGCAGAACCAGTACGCGCAGGGCTCGTACGACGGCGGCTACGACCCGTACAGCAGCGGCAACGGCTACGCGGAGTCCACCGACTACCCCGCGCAGGGCGGCTATCCGGAGGCGGCATATGCCACCGCGGACACTGCCCAGCAGGGTTACGAGGACCCGTTCGCCGCCCAGCCCCACCAGGAGGAGTGGGCAGATCAGGGCGCGTACCAGGGTGCCTACGAGCCCATGTCCCAGGCCGAACCGGAATCTGTCGCGAGCGCCCCCGCGGAGCCGCAGGAGCGCGTAGGCTTCGAACGTCCGGGTCACACCCCGAACGCCGGCCGTGAGATGACCGATGCCGGTCTGCCGCGCCGGGGCGGTCAGCAGCACTGGCAGCCCACCGGCCGCGGAAACGACCAGTCCGTCGCAGCAGAGCAGCAGCCGCAGGGGCCGTCGCCCGCGCTGCAGGACGGGAGCGGCTCCGACGACTGGCGCTCGACGAACGACGAGCGCTGGGAGCGGGCCGAGAAGCTCAGGGAGCCGAAGGCGGGCGGGGTCACTCCGTCCGGGCTTCCCCGGCGAGTGCCCAAGGCCAATCTGGTCGAGGGCACGGCGGAGCAGACCCAGCAGGGCGGCCCTCAGGTCTCCCGCGCCCCTGAGGACGTCCGGGGCAGGTTGAGCAACCTGCGTCGGGGCATTCAGCGGGGTCGTGACGCTGGTTCGGACACAAGTACTACCTACAACCAGGAGCGTTAGTGTGAGCCCGATGAGCCAGGCGGCGCAGAATCTCAACTGGTTGATCACCAACTTCGTGGACAACACCCCCGGGGTGTCGCACACGGTGGTGGTCTCCGCCGACGGACTCCTGCTGGCCATGTCCGAAGGATTCCCGCGCGACCGCGCCGACCAGCTGGCGGCCGTCGCCTCCGGCCTGACCTCGCTGACCGCGGGCGCCTCCCGGATCTTCGAGGGCGGCGCGGTGAACCAGACAGTTGTGGAGATGGAGCGGGGATTCCTCTTCATCATGTCCATCTCCGACGGATCTTCGCTGGCTGTTCTTGCCCACCCGGACGCCGACATCGGTCTGGTTGGGTACGAAATGGCCCTTCTGGTCGACCGCGCGGGCACCGTCCTGACCCCGGACCTCCGCGCCGAACTTCAGGGAAGTCTTCTTAACTAGTAGACACACAGTGCGTTTCGCGCCACCGCACCATAAGGTGCGGTGGCGCGGCCCCACTGGGATCGGGACCGGCAGTCGGAGGAGGAATCGTGGCAACACCCCCAGGCGGACACCAATACGACGGTGGTCAGCAAACACCGGGTGAGCACGGGGACAATCGCTTCAACTTCCCCTCCACACCCAGCAGACAGGGCTCGCAGCAGCCTTACGAGCCCCAGCAGCCGTACCCGCGCCGGCAGGCGCAGGACGGCGGGTGGCAGCAGGCACAGGACGGCGGGTGGCATCAGCCGCAGGACGGCGGTTGGCAGCAGCCGCAGCATCCTCAGCGCCCGCACCGGATCGACTCGCCCCAGCAGCCCCGCATTCAGCCGGTGCAGCCTCGGCGGGCCTCCGAGCCTGCCGCTCCCGCGGCGCACAACCCGCTGGTCCGTCCGTACGCCATGACCGGCGGCCGGACCCGACCGCGCTACCAGCTCGCCATTGAGGCGCTGGTCAGTACCACGGCCGATCCGTCCCGGCTGCAAGGGCAGTTGCCCGAGCACCAGCGGATCTGCCGGCTGTGCTTCGAGATCAAGTCGGTCGCCGAGATCTCGGCGCTTCTCTCGATCCCCCTCGGCGTTGCCCGGATCCTCGTTGCCGACCTGGCCGAGGCCGGACTCGTCGCTATCCATCAGCCCGGCGGCGACGAGTCCGCCGGCGGCCAGCCAGATGTGACACTGCTCGAAAGGGTGCTCAGTGGACTTCGCAAGCTCTAGCGGCGGAGCAGCCCGCTCCACTACCTCCGCGAAGATCGTGGTGGCAGGGGGCTTCGGCGTGGGTAAGACCACGTTCGTCGGTGCCGTTTCGGAGATCAACCCGCTGCGCACCGAAGCCGTGATGACGTCCGCGTCCGCGGGCATCGACGACCTGACGCACACCGGGGACAAGACCACCACGACGGTGGCCATGGACTTCGGCCGTATCACCCTGGACCAGGACCTGATCCTGTACCTCTTCGGTACACCGGGCCAGGACCGGTTCTGGTTCATGTGGGACGACCTGGTCCGCGGCGCCATCGGCGCCGTCGTCCTGGTGGACACCCGCCGCCTCGCCGACTGCTTCCCCGCCGTCGACTACTTCGAGAACAGCGGACTGCCCTTCGTCATCGCCCTCAACGGCTTCGACGGACACCAGCCCTACACCCCCGACGAGGTGCGCGAGGCCCTGCAGATCGGCCCCGACACCCCGATCCTGACGACGGACGCACGCCACCGCGCGGACGCCAAGAGCGCGCTCATCACGCTCGTGGAGCACGCGCTGATGGCCCGCCTGCGGTAGGGCCCGCCCCGCCGGACATGCGAATGGCCCCGCACTCCTTCGGGAGTGCGGGGCCATTCGGTTGTGCGGGCGCCTGTGGCCATGTGCTGTGCTCTGCCGCCGGACGGGGCCGTGAGACCGGCTCCGGGCCCGTCCGGCGGCAGAGGACGAGTGTGGTCAGCCCTGCCAGGAGTGCGGGGCACGGAAGCCCGGGGTGCGCTCCAGGCGGCGCCAGCCGGCGTGGGTGCGGCTGCGGTGGGCCGGGGCGGCGGCAGCGGGCGCTGCGGCTGCGCGGGCGAGCAGGACCGCGGTTATCGCGGCCAGCTCCTCGGGGTCGGCAAGACCCTTCTCGACGCGCAGCACGGACTCGGCAGGAGTAGTGCTCATGTAGGGGTTCTCCGTCTTCTCGGCAGTGTGCAGGGCGGGCTGTGCCCGGGGTGCGCGGTGTGCGCGGTGGTGCGGCCGCCTCGGCTACTGCGGGGGGTTGCCGTGCTTGCGCGACGGCAGGTCGGCGTGCTTGGACCGGAGCATCGCGAGCGAGGCGATCAGCACCTCGCGCGTCTCGGCGGGGTCGATGACGTCGTCGACCAGGCCGCGCTCTGCGGCGTAGTACGGGTGCATCAGTTCGGCCTTGTACTCCTTGACCATGCGGATCCGCATGGCCTCCGGGTCCTCGGCGTCGGCGATCTGCCGACGGAAGATGACGTTGGCGGCACCTTCGGCGCCCATGACGGCGATCTCGTTGGTGGGCCAGGCGTAGGTCAGGTCGGCACCGATGGACTGGCTGTCCATCACGATGTACGCACCGCCGTACGCCTTGCGCAGGATCAGCGAGATCCTCGGCACCGTGGCGTTGCAGTACGCGTAGAGCAGCTTCGCCCCGTGCCGGATGATTCCACCGTGCTCCTGATCGACGCCGGGCAGGAAGCCGGGTACGTCCAAAAGGGTGATGATAGGAATGTTGAATGCATCACACATCTGGACGAAACGGGCCGCTTTCTCCGACGCCTCGATGTCCAGCACGCCCGCCAGCGACTGCGGCTGGTTGGCGACGATGCCGACGACCTGGCCGTCGAGCCGGGCCAGGGCGCAGATGATGTTGCGGGCCCAGCGCTCGTGGACCTCCAGGTAGTCGCCGTCGTCGACGAGCTCCTCGATGACCTTGTGCATGTCGTACGGGCGGTTGCCGTCGGCGGGCACCAGGTCGAGCAGGACGTCACCGCGCCGGTCGGCCGGGTCGTCGCTCGCCACGGTGGGCGGGTTCTCCCGGTTGTTCGACGGGAGCATCCCGATCAGGTAGCGGACCTCGGCGATGCAGGTCTCCTCGTCGTCGTACGCGAAGTGCGCGACGCCCGAGGTCTCGGCGTGCACGTCGGCGCCGCCGAGGCCGTTCTGCGTGATCTCCTCGCCGGTGACCGCCTTGACGACGTCCGGTCCGGTGATGAACATCTGCGAGGTCTCGCGGACCATGAACACGAAGTCGGTGAGGGCGGGGCTGTAGGCCGCGCCGCCCGCGCACGGGCCGAGCATCACGCTGATCTGCGGGATGACACCGGAGGCCCGGGTGTTGCGCTGGAAGATGCCGCCGTACCCGGCGAGCGCACTGACGCCCTCCTGGATACGGGCGCCCGCGCCGTCGTTCAGCGACACCAGCGGAGCACCCGCCGAGATCGCCATGTCCATGATCTTGTGGATCTTCGTGGCGTGGGCCTCACCCAGCGCGCCACCGAAGATCCGGAAGTCGTGCGCGTAGACGAAGACCGTCCGGCCGTCGACCGTGCCCCAACCGGTGATGACACCGTCGGTATACGGCTTCTTCTCCTCCAGGCCGAACCCGGTCGCCCGGTGCCGGCGCAGCTGCTCGACCTCCTTGAACGAACCCGGGTCCACGAGCAGCTCGATGCGCTCACGCGCCGTCAGCTTGCCCTTGGCGTGCTGCGCCTCGGTCGCCCGGTCACTCGGTCCGCGCCGCGCCTGCTCACGCAGTGCCAGCAGTTCGGCCACCCGGCCACGGGTGTCACTCGGCTCGCCCGGGGTTTCGTCCACAACGGTCATGTATCGACCCTACGAAGCCGACCAAGAAAATCCTGCCGTCGACTCTGTACAGTCTCCCGCCCCGTTTCCTGGTGGAGCTGGACAGAACCCATGCGCCATGCAGGCGACCCACCAGCTTCCAACCGCTCCTGATTGTGAAGGCTCGACAAAGACTCACTGTGGCGCACTCCACACGGCGGCCGGTGCCCGCACACCGCCGTCGGCGGGCGCGGCAGGCACGGGAGGCATGCTACCGAGAGGGGGCGGGCCCACGACCGGCCCCGCCCCCTCCCCGCTCACAGATCGACGCCGGCTCGATCAGCCGCCGCAGTGGAACCGCGCGTTCCCCCAGTCCGCGTGGTCGTTGCCGTTGCCGTCGCCGCCGTCCGCGACGAGCAGCTCGACGTATTTCGCACCGGTGACGTCCGCCGTGAGCGACCAGGCGGTGTCGGCCGCCTTCAGCACCGGTGACTTCACCTTCTCCGTACCGTCGGCGGTGACGCGGAACTGCACGCTGCCCGCGGTCTTCTGTACATCGTCCACACCCACCTCGGCGGTGAACGAGGTGCACCTGCCTCCGAGGTAGTAGCGGATCCTCGCCGGGGCGTGGCTGCCCAGGCCCTTGGCGTAGACGGTGGAGCCGATCGTCAGAGCAGTCCCGTCACCCGTGCCCGTCTCACCGTTGGAGAGGTCGCGCTCGACCGGTCCCCAGCCGTTCTCGGCCACCGTCCAGTCGAGGTCGCTGGCCCAGCTGTCCGTGGTGGGCGGCGGCGGCAGGGTGCGCACGGACGTCTGCGCGCCGAGGGTCCGCTGCGCCCCGCCGACCGAGTACGTGGCCTGCGAACTCACGCTGTACGTCATGTACGTGGCGTCCACCGGCGGGGTGACCTGCCAGCGGGCCGTGACCTCGGCACCCGGCGCCACCGAGTCGAAGGTGACGGCACCGGAGGGCTCCGCCGTCCAGCCGTCGGGCACGGTGAGGCCGACCGACACGCCGGTGGCGGCCGTCGCCTCGTAGTTGGTGAAGCTCGCCTCGACGAGGTTGGCCGTGCCCGGCTCCAGGGTCTCCGCCGCCGGGTCGACGCTGAGCGTGCCGCAGGCGGCCTGCTCACCGGCGGGGGCCGGACCGAGGTCGGTCACGGTGAACCCGTCGAGCACGAAGTCGGCACCGTCGGGCGCGTCGTCGCGCTTGCGCAGCCCGGTCCAGGTGTCACCGCAGCCCGCCGTGACGGTCTCGGTGAAGTGCCCGGTGGTGCGCTGCTGCCCGATCGCCGTGGTCCGGGTCTCGACCGCGTCGGGGTCACCGGCGGCCGTGATCCGGTCGTAGCCGTCGACCCATTCGTAGGCACCGGCGTGGCTGGACTGGTAGTCGTACTCCACCTTGTAGCGGTGGCCGTCGGCCATCGGCACGGTCCAGGGGGCGGTCCGGTAGACGAGCCCGCTGTTCTCCTCATGGGCCTTGAGGGACTCCTTGCCGCCGATCACGTCGTCGACGAGCTTCCCGTTCCAGCCGGCCTGCGTGTACGGGGCGTGCAGCTGGGAGATGACCGTGCGGGGGTCGGTGGAGCCTCCCGCGTCGCCCTTGAGGAAGGGGCCCCAGCCCTGGTCGACGTCCTCGAAGTCCTCGTACACGACCGTGTTCTTCCTGGTCGCCGGGGCGTTGGCGACGATCCGTACGTCGTCGGCGCGCACCGTCGCGGTGCTGTCGCCGGCCGCTTCGATGCGGAACGTGGTCCGGCCGTCGGCGGGGGCGGTGAAGTTCACCTTGGCCCGCTGGAAGTACGTGCCGTGCCAGTCCGAAGCGGCGACGTAGTCCCTGGCCGTGGAGCGGTCCACGGCCACGGACCTGCCGCCGATCGAGAGCGTCGTGTGCCGGGTCCCTCCGGGCTGGACCTCGATCAGCGCGGAGGCGGTGTAGCGCGCGCCGGGCCTGAGACCGGTGATGCGCTGCGCGACGGCGGCCGTGCCCTCGCCGGAGAGCTTCGCGCTGTTGCGGCCCTGACCGTCGGTGTCACGCGCGACGGTGCCGGTCTTCGACCAGGCGTCGAGCCCGTCGTCGTTGAAGCCGGGGTCGTCGACCGGGGTGCCCTCGCCCCACTTCGGGTCGGCGGCGGCGGGTGCGTGGTCCGGGTAGAGGACGTACGGCTGACCGGCGGTGGCCGTCAGCGTGATCTTCCCGTCGACGGGCCGTACCGTGGCGGTCTTGACCCGGCCGTTGTCGGTGAGCTTGTAGACGGTGTACGCGCCCGTGGACGGCACCGGCCAGCTGCTCGTGCCGCCGGACTTGCTGTAGTGGTAGAGCTTCTTTCCGCCGTCCCACGGCAGCAGGTAGTCGGTGCCGCTGAGCACCTTGCGGCCGTGGTCGTAGAAGGTCCGCCTGCCGTCCTCGACCGTGCCCCGGACACCGCCGGTGAAGGTGATGTCGTTGCCGTCCCAGCGGGTGATCTTCTCCTGCTGGAGGAACTTGGCCGGCAGGTCGCGCTGCCAGACGTTGTCGTAGAAGGCGTTCCAGTCGGTCTCGCCGGTCCAGCCCTCGAACTCGTCGATGGCGCTCTGGCCGAGGACCGGGTCGTTGTTCCAGACGTCCTTCTCGCTGTTGCGGATGAACCGGATGATCTGCGAGTTGAGGCCCTTGTTGGTGGCCCCGCCGTAGTCGAGGTCGTTGGCCCAGTGCGACCAGAGCGAGCCGCGCTCGAACTTGTCGGCCCATTCGCTGGCGACGTTCCAGCCCTGCTTCTGTACGGACTGCAGGGTCTTGTCGGCGATCCAGCCGTGCGTGTAGTAGACGTCGATGTAGAGCAGGCTGAGGTTGGAGTCGGTCTCGTCGCGCAGCTGCTGGAAGCGCTTGGCGAGGTCGCCGCTGTTGATGTCGCGGCGCTGGTCGATGTAGTAGCTCTGGCCGAGCCAGTTCCAGCCGGGCTTCGTCCTGTCGACGAGCTGCTCGTCGAAGGCGTGGGCCTCCGGGTACGCCTCGGTGGCGTTGACGTGGACGCCGAAGGTGGCGCCCCACTTCTTGCCGTCCTTGAGGAGCTCGTTGAGGTCCTTCAGCCCGCCGGCACGCTCGTTGTAGTTGCCGCCGTAATCGGGGTGGGCGGAGTCGTGGCCCTCGGCGGCGTACCCCTTGAGCAGCGCCAGCTGGCCGAGGCCGTCGGTGGCCAGCGAGATCCGCTTGACGTCGTCGAGGGTGCGCAGGAAGGGGTGGGTGGCCTGGCTGGCGAAGTTGAACGGGATGTGCGTGATGACCCGGTCCGCGGTGTCGTCGCTGCCGGGCGCGGTGACGCCGATGGTGCGGAACGCGACGGCGCCGTCCTGCCAGTCGACGGTCTGGTCACCGTTGGCGTCGGGGGTGACGACGACCTTGGCCCAGGGCAGGTTCGCTCCGCTCTCCGGCTTGGGTGCGCCGTCGCCGCGGTAGGTCCACTGCCCGGACCAGACACCGACCCGGACACTTCCGTCGTCGGCCTTGCGGGCCTGGTGCCAGAACCGGGCGTCGTCGCCACCGGTGGCGCCGGCCGGCTTGTCGTACGAGGAGTTGGACTCGAGGGCCGCGGCGAGTGTGCCGGTGTTGACGATGGCGTACGAGGCGCCGACCGGCGCCTTGTCGGCGACGGTGTCCGTGGTGACCTTGGCGAAGACGTCGGCGGTCTTCGTCGAGTCCGGGTCGAGGCGGGTGAATGCGGTGGCGGCGCCGGTGTCCGCCGAGCCGACGGACACCAGGTCGTGGCCGGGGATGTCGATGGTGCCGACCCGGAAGGCTTCGGTGTCGCGGACGGCCGTCACCTTGAAGGTGGTGGCCCGTCCCGAGACCGAGAGCGAGGCGTCGATCTCGACGCCGGGCAGGTCGGGGAAGGCGAGCGTGTACCGCGCGGTCGAGGCGGTGACCCTGGGGGCGCCCTTCAACTGCACTGCGTGTGCGGCGCCGTTGAGGGTGACCGCGGTGACCGGCTGCGTACTGCCGGACAGCCGGCTTCCACTGGCCCGGTCGGTGTACGACAGGACGCGCGGGAAGTCGTCGGCAACGGCGACCGAGAGCTGCGCGGATCCGATGACGGCGGCGTCCGCGGGGACGGCTGCGCCGGCTGCGGCGGGTGAGGGGGCGGCGGCTGCGGCGGGGAGTGCGGTCCCCACGAGCGCCAGGACGGCGGCTGAGGCGGCGGCGACAGCGCCCGCCGAAGTGAATCTTCGCGACATGTGCCCTGAGTAGTCCCCGTGTCGGGACACCGTCAACGAGGTACGGCTCCGAGGGGCGCGCCAGTCCAACAACCGCGCTACGTAAGTCCAAGTGGGCCGCCGCCCGGCCGGGCCCCCTCACGCGTCTCGGCCCCAGCCCCTCCGGGTACGCGGGGCCGTCGCCCCGCCGCGCACGGACGCCGCAGATCCACCCGGACGACCGGGAGATCGCCGCGATCCCGGAAGCTTCGCAACGTGGCGGGCGCGGCGTTCAGGTCCTGACGGATGCGTCACGGGCCTTTCGATGTTTCCCCCGGCAACTACCGAAGTCAAGCGTCGAGTTCCGAAGGATTCGATTTTCTGAGAGCGCTCTCAGTCACAAGTCTTGACGCCAACCACGGGCGTCACGAGAGTGGTGCACACCGCGGACCCCCCCTTGCCCCATCCCCCCGCACGATCGTTCCCGTCCGCGGCCCCCACACCTCAGGAGTCCCTCGTGATCTCGCGCAGACTGTTCCTGACGGGCGCCGCCGCCACGGCGACCGCGCTCACCTACCCCACCTGGGGAAGCGCCCTCAGCCCGCACGCCTCGGCGGCGGCCGCCACCTGCGAACTGGCCCTGGAGAACCGCTCGTTGCCCGGCACGGTGCACGCCTACGTCACCGGCCACGAGCAGGGCACCGACCGCTGGATGCTGCTGCGGGCGGACGGCAGCGTCTACCGCCCCGACTCCCCCGCCGCACCGCAGACTCCACTGCCGGTCGACTGCGCCATCCCGCTGAAGTCCGCCGGCGCCGGGCCGGTCGTCCTGACGCTGCCTCAGATGTACGGCGCCCGCGTCTACTTCGTACGCGACAGCAAGCTCGACTTCTTCCTCAACCCGGGCCCGGCACTGGTCGAGCCGGCGTTCGCGACGTCCGCCGACCCGAACTACGGGCGGACCTGGTCGTTCTGCGAGTTCACCTTCAACCCGCAGCAGCTGTACGCGAACATCAGCTACGTCGACCTGGTCACCGCGCTGCCGATCGGTCTGACGCTGGAGGGCGACACGACGCACACGGTCGCGCCCCTGCCAGGCGGCGCCGTGCAGCGCATCGCCGACGGGCTGACCGCGCAGGCGGCGGCGGACGGACAGCCCTGGGACAAGCTGGTGATCCGCGGCGGGGACGGCAGCGTGCTGCGGGTGATCTCGCCGCAGAACCTGATGGCGCCGTACTTCGACCGCCCGGACCAGATGCCGTTCCGGGACCTGTTCACCGCGCAGATCGATCAGGTCTGGGAGAAGTACCGGAGCACGGACCTGCGGATCGATCTCCAGGGCGGGCGCGGCATCCGGACCGGCCGGGTCAGCGGCGACATCCTGACCTTCGACGGCGGTCACACCTTCACCAAGCCGGTGTCGAAGGACATCTTCACCTGCAACCACGGGCCGTTCACCAACAACCCTGGCGACTCCGACGACAAGAAGGCGCTGCTGGCACGGCTGGCGGCGGGCTTCAACCGGTCCCTCATGCTCACCCACCCCGACCAGCCGAACGGCACATCGGTGGCGGACTACTACCAGGGCGCGGTCACGAACCACTGGTCGCGCGTGGTGCACGCGAACACCCCGATCGGGTACGCGTTCCCGTACGACGACGTGCGCCCCGACGGCCAGCCGGACGTCTCCGGGGCGGCGAACGACAGCAACCCGCGACGGTTCACGGTGAGCGTGGGCTCCTGAGCCGCGGCGAATGATCCGCAAGGTGCCCCCGCCCGGACTCTGCCGGGCAGGGGCACCCCTGCCCACGGGGCCGTCAGCAGCCGCCGCAGTTGTAGTAGAGGACGTCCCAGTGGTTGCCCTCGTCCGCGTAGATGTTCCCGGAGCCGGACTTGTACTGGGGTGCGCCGTCACCGCGGAGCCCTATGTAACCGAAGGCGCTGTGGATGTAGTTGGTGAGACAGGTGGACTTGCCGTAGTCGAGCTTGTAGCCGTTCCAGTGCGAGTACGTACCGCTGGCGTGCCCGGTCTCGGTGCCGCCGGTGATGTTGAGCGCGCAGCCGGTGGCGCTCTTCAGGGTCTGGGCACCCTGAGCGGTGGCGAGGTTGAGCTGGTCGAACGACGTGCAGGTGGCGACGTTCCGGTTCGAGCAGCCGCCGGACGACGACCAGGTGATGCCGGACGAGCTGAACCGGGACGTCGCCTGCGCGTGCGTGAGCTTGGTGACGGCGTGCGCCTGCGTGGCGCCGGTACCGAAGGCGCCGACACCGGGGACGAACAGCGCACCCAGGACGAGGGCGAGGGCGGTCAGGACGGGGCGCAGTGTCATTCGGGACACCATGGGGGACTCCTCCTGCTCATGACAACAAGGGCAGGGAGATAGTGCCCGAGTTCTACGCGCGTCCGCCAGAGGGCATCGCGCACCGGCGCGACGGGCGCCACGACCTGCCGGACGGGCCACGAAAAAGATCCGCGCCAGATGTTGAACTTTGAACAAGATGGGGCTACGGTGAATGTCGTTGAAGGTTGAACAACACCTTCGACCCCGCTCGATCACGTCCCCCGAGGAGGAGCCATGGCTCTGTTCAACCGCAAGTCCGCCGATGCAACCACCACCGCCACCACCACGGTGGACCCCGCCCTCGCTGCCCTGACCGGGGAGTACACGATCGACCCGTCGCACAGCAGCATCGGCTTCACCGTGCGTCACGCCATGGTCACCAACGTCCGCGGCTCCTTCGGCGCACACGAGGGCACCCTGAACCTGGACGGCTCGGACCCCAAGAACTCGACCGCCTCCATCGACGTCACGATCGAGAGCATCGACACCGGAATCGCCGACCGCGACAACCACCTGCGCAGCGCCGAGTTCTTCGACGCCGAGAAGTTCCCGAAGATGACGTTCCGCTCCACCCATGCCGAGCAGCTCGGCGGCGACACGTACCGCGTCACCGGCGACCTGACCATCAAGGACGTGACGCGTCCGCTCGCCATCGACCTGGAGTTCAACGGCACCGCCACCGACCCCTACGGCAACGAGCGCATCGGCTTCGAGGGCAGCACGAACATCCTCCGCTCCGACTGGGGCCTGACCTGGAACGCGGCGCTGGAGACCGGCGGCGTGATGGTCAGCGACAAGGTCAAGCTCAACTTCGACATCTCCGCGATCAAGACCGCCCCGCAGGCCTGATCCACGGAGAATCCCGACCCGAGCGCGCCCGTCTTCCATTCCCCCGCCGGGGAGGAAGGCGGGCGCTCGGCGTTCGCGTCCGGTCGGCCGGCCGGATCGGGTGTCTGGCCGAGCCGCGGACCCACCCGGAGGCACGCGGCATGCCGCCTCGGGAAGGGGCTGGAAGATGTCCGGGCGTCGCTGTTCATGAGCGGGCCGTACGGAAGCACGCTCTCCGGTCTTCGTTCCGCATGAGGTTCGCAGGCGGCTCTCATCTCCACGACGAAGAAGCGGCCGCGACAGGGACACCGCCGCTCGGCGACTTCCGGACAGTCGCGACGTCATCCTCGCGCCTGCGCGCGCACGTGTGCCCGATGGCTCCTCACATGCGCGACGAGCGCCGCTGATCTGAGACCGACGGGCCTGTCGAAGAGGTCGGGGTGACGCAGAACCCGCCGCCCTCGACGCCGCTCCGGCACCCGCACCGTGCGCCCCGGACACGCTTCGTGCTGTGACGCACCGCATTGCGGGCACGGTGCGCCGTACGGACTCGTTGCGTCCACGCATTGCCCAACTCCGCCTCGATACCGGCCATTCCATGCCCCCAGGCGGGCCGACGCCTTCTCGCGATCACGATCCGGCCTGCGGCGATGTTCGCGATCGCAGGTGTCCGGCAGCCCGGCATGCTCCGCGATCCGGCCGTCGGAAGGTGTCGGCCGGCCTGTCAACGGCCGCGGGGCATCGGCGCATTGGATGCCCGTCGCCTCCTGTTCCATGAACGTTCAATCAGCCGCCCCCGCCTGCGTCGTGTGCCGTCCCTAAGGTCCCTGAAGGGTTCGAAAGAAGGGGCTCATGGACACACGCATCGCGATCCGGGCTCGCGGGATCACCAAATGTTTCGGCGATGTCGTCGCACTCGACGGCATCGACCTGGACCTGGCACAGGGGCAGATCCACGGCCTGGTCGGACCGAACGGCGCCGGCAAGACGACCTTGCTCGGCCTCCTGCTGGGCCTGGCCGTCGCCGACCGCGGTCGCCTCGAGATCCTGGGCAGGCCGGTCTGTCGGTCGCTCGCCGCTCCCGACGGCGTCGCCGGCTTCGTGGACGGGCCCGGTCTCTACCCCTCGCTCACCGCCAGGCAGAACCTCGCCGCGCTGGCCGCTCTCCGCGGCCGTGACGCGCGGACGACGGGGATCGACGACGTGCTCGACCAGGTCGGGCTCACCGATGTCGCCGACGAACGGGCCCGTGGCTTCTCCCTCGGCATGCGTCAGCGGCTCGGGCTCGCCGCCGCCCTGCTCACCAAGCCCCGGCTGCTCGTGCTCGACGAACCTTCCAACGGTCTCGACCCGGCCGGGAAGAAGCACGTCCACGGTGTCCTCACCCGGCTCGCGGCGGACGGGACCGCCGTCGTGCTCTCGAGCCATCGCATGGACGACCTCGAGGCACTGTGCTCCGAGGTCACCATCCTCGCCACGGGACGGATCGTCTTCTCCGGTCCGCTCGGCAAACTGGCCGCCGAGAACCGTGAACTCGACTACCGGCTGCTCACCTCCGACCCGCAGGCGGCCCGCGTGCTGGCTGCCGACACGGCCGGGATCGGCGTCGTCGACGACGCCGGGACATGGCACGGCGCCGAGGTGCTCGTCGTGCGTGCGCTGGTGCCCGCCCTCGACGAACTGGTGGTGCGGCTCGTGCAGGGAGGTATCGCGGTGCGCGAACTCGCCCCCGTGGTGTCGCCGCTCGAAGCCGCGTTCCTCGCCCTCACCGAGCAGCAGGAGGCCGACCGATGACCGCGACCCTCACCCACGACAACGTTGCCAGGGTCCACCCCGTCTCGGTGACGCGCGGCTACCGCTTCGAACTGCTCAAACTGGTCTCGCAGTGGCGTGTCCGTCTGCTGGTTATCGCCTGCTGGATCGCACCGGCGCTCTTCGTCGCCGCGGTGAGCCAGCAGAGTTCGCTCCCCTCCGATACCCTCTTCGGTCGCTGGATGCACGCCACGGGGTGGGCCGGCTCGCTGGTGGTGCTCGGTTTCGCGGGCACCTGGGCGCTCCCGCTGCTGACTTCGCTCGTCGCCGGCGACGTATTCGCCTCCGAGGACCGGCTCGGCACCTGGCGCCACCTGCTGGTGGCGGTCCGGTCGCCTCGGCGGATCTTCGTGGCGAAGGCACTGGCCAGCCTCACCGTCATCCTGCTGCTCGTGGCGGGGATGGCGTGTTCCAGCGCGGTCGGCGGGATCTTGGCGGTCGGCAACCAACCGCTGGTCGGACTCGACGGCCACGTGCTGACGTCTTCGGAGACCGCCGGTGCGGTCCTCCTCGCCTGGGTGTGCGCGCTCGCCCCGACGGTGGCCCTCGCCGCGATCGGACTGCTCGGGTCAGTGGCCCTGGGGCGGTCCCCGATGGGGCTGCTGCTGCCCGCGCTCGTCGCGCTCGTGATGCAGCTCGCCCAGATGCTGCCGCTGCCCGTGGCCGTGCGCCTCGCCCTGCCCGGCTACGCCTTCATCGCCTGGAACGGTCTGTTCACCAGCCCGGCACAGGTCGGCCCGCTCCTGATCGGCATCGCGGTGAGCCTGGTGTGGGCCGTGATCGCGACGGCGCTGGCCTACCTCCTTTTCCTGCGGCGCGACTTCACCGATCTGGCCTACGACGGCACCGGGCGCCGGGCGATCGCCACCGGGCTCCTGCCGCTGGCCGGACTGGGCGCCCTCACGGTCGCGGTCGTCGCCGTGACGACGCCGTCCATGGGTTCCGGAATCGAGCAGGACAAGGTCCAGCGGTCGGTCGCCACGGCCTTCGCCCACCTCTACCGCATCCAGACCGAGCAGCTCAACCGCCCCGATGTCACCGAGGCGCAGCTGCGGGTCACGGCGGCGTGCAACAAGGGCGCCGGCCAGGTCGCCGCCCGTGGGCCGGGCAACGACTGGCGTTGCGTCGTCACCTGGCATCTCCCCGGCGTCGAGGCCGCAGGAACGGCCATCTACCAGCTCGACGCCACCTCAGACGGGCGGTTCGTGGCCGATGGCGACGGACCGAAGGAAGTGAACGGCTACTTCCTGGTGCGGACCCCGACCGGGGATGCACCGAACCCACTCTGGCAGTTCGACGGCAACGTCGAACTGCTCGCCATCACTTCGAAGGGATGACCCCATGCAGGTAACACGCCGCCGCAGGCGTGTCGAGAAGGAGCATTTCGTCCTTCTCGGTAGAAACATAGGCCGCCGGACCACGCTGGTAACGGCATGCGTCAGCGCTGTCGCCCTGGCTGTCACCGGCACCGCCTTTGCCCAGACACACCAGTTCGGCACTGAGCAGGTCGGCCAGATCACCGATCAGGGCCAGGTCATCTCCAGCGACCAGTACATCGCGCCGTACGGTGACCGCCTCGTCATCAACAACGGCAAGATCATGTCGTCCTCGGTCAGCCCGGACGGCACCCACCTCGCGGCCTCGGTCACCGACGGTGGGGCTGCGCTGTCCATCGTGGACCTGAAGAGCTGGAAGGTGCAGCAGCTCGTCAGCAACTCCGCGTCGTCGACGCCGCGCATCAGCAGCAACAGCGTGGGCCAGGAGGGCCCCACGTACTCGCCCGACGGTTCCCAGCTGTGGCTGGGCCAGACCGACGGCTACACCAGGTTCACCGTGAACGCGGACGGCAGCGTCGCCGACCCGACGTCCGTCAGCATCCCGGCGGACGGGCCCAAGCACGCACTGGTCGGCGAGGCGGTGTTCTCGGCCGACGGTTCCACCGTGTACTCCGCGGTCAACGGCCAGAACCGGGTGGTCGCCATCAGCGCGGCGACCGGGGCCATCCAGCAGAGCTGGTCCGTGGGCAACGCCCCGCGTGACGTGACCGTGGTCGGCTCCAAGCTGTACGTCAGCAACGAGGGCGGGCGTCCGGCGAAGGCCGGCGACACCACGATCAACTCATACAACACCCAGGTGCCGGCCGACCCGAAGACCGCTGCCACCACCACCGGCACGGTCAGCGTCATCGACCTGGCGAACCCGGCCGCCGCCGTCGCGAGCATCAACGTCGGTCTGCACCCGACCGCCCTGTACGCCAAGAACGGGGCGCTGTTCGTCACCAACACCGCCACCAACGAGGTGTCGGTCATCGACACCCACCGCGACAAGGTCGTGCAGACCATCGCCACCCAGCCGTGGCCTGAAGCGTCCGTGGGCTACGAGCCCGACGCGGTGACGCTCACCGACGACGGCCACCTGCTGGTGACGCTCGGCCGCGCCAACGCGGTCGCCGTCTACCGGTACACGACCCCGCAGGAGCCGGTCAGCTACGTCGGTCTGATCCCGACGGACTACTTCCCCGCGGAGATCGCCACCGTCGGCAACAAGGTGGTCGTCTCCAACACCCGTGGCATCGACGCCCGCCGCCCCACCAACAGCGCCGGACACGCCACCCACGACACGACGTCGAGCCTGCAGCAGTTCACGCTGCCGAACGACCGCGCCATCAAGTCCGAGACCGCCAAGGTCTTCAAGCAGAACGGCTGGACCGGCGGTGCGGTCTCGCTGGCCAAGGGGAAGGGCAAGGCGAAGCCGGTGCCGGTCCCGGCCCGGCTCGGCGACCCCTCGACGATCAAGCACGTCTTCCTGATCGTCAAGGAGAACCGGACCTACGACCAGGTCTTCGGTGACATCCCGCAGGGCAACGGAGACCCGTCGCTGGCGCAGTTCGGCGAGAACGTGACGCCGAACCAGCACGCTCTGACCCAGCAGTTCGGGCTGTACGACAACACGTACGACATCGGCACGAACTCTGCCGAGGGGCACAACTGGCTGATGCAGGCCGACAATCCGGAGTACACCGAGTCCTCGGCCGGTGAGTACCTGCGCAGCTACGACACCGAGGACGACGCTCTCGGCCACCAGCGGACCGGCTTCATCTGGACCGGTGCGCAGGCGGCGGGGAAGTCCGTGCGGGACTTCGGCGAGTTCCAGCAGTTCCTGGCCAAGCCGTCCGGCTCGAGCTGGCAGAACCTTTACTGCGACACCAAGAACATGGAGGCGACCGGGCAGGACACCGCCTACCGTCTGGACTCGTCCTCGCCGATCCCGTCGCTCAACGACGTGTCGGTGCACGGCTTCCCGAAGTTCGACACCAGCGTCCCGGACATCTACCGGGCCGAGATCTGGAAGCGTGACTTCGAGAAGAACGGGCCGGCGAACCTGAACATGTTCTGGCTCTCCAGCGACCACACCGGCGGTCCGGCGAACGCGACCGCTCAGGTCGCGGACAACGACCTCGCGGTCGGCAAGATGGTCGACACGATCTCGCACAGCCCGTACTGGAAGGACTCGGCGATCTTCGTCGTCGAGGACGACTCCCAGGCCGGCCTCGACCACGTCGACGGCCACCGTGCCCCGATCCAGATCATCAGCCCCTGGGCCCAGCACGGCACCGTCGACAGCCACTACTACTCGCAGATCACGATGATCCGGACCATCGAGCAGATCCTCGGGATCCACCCGATGAACCAGAAGGACAGTGCGGCGACCCCGATGCGTGGGGCGTTCACCAAGAAGGCCGACTTCCGGCCGTTCAAGGCGCTGCCCAACCGGACCTCTCTGACCGCGGGTCTGGCGACTCCGCCTGCCTGCGGCCTGGACACCCCGGCGCCCGAGGACCCCGGTGCGGCGCCGGTGCCGTCGGCGAAGGTGCCGGCGGCCAAGCAGGCGGTCGCGGCGAAGTGGGACACCTGGAAGTCGCACCAGCGGCTGACCGGCCCCAACGCCGTGCCCGACTTCGCCAACCCCGCGCAGATGAACCACCTCACGTGGTACCAGACGCACGAGTGGACGAAGCCGTACCCCGGCGAGGACAAGGTCTTCGCGCCGGAGGACGTGCCGGGTGCCTACATCCCGTCGCCGGAGTCCGACGGCTGACACGGCCTGTTCGCGTCGAGGGGCCCCTGGCCGGCGTCACCGCCGGCCGGGGGCCCCTCTTCTGTCCGCCCGCCCTTCCCCTCCCCCGCCGGGTGGCAAGCGGGGCTCGGCGTTCCGTTCCTCGGCGGTGGGACAGCAGGTTCGCGTAGGGCAGCAGTAGGGTCTGCGGCGTGACCGAGCCGTCCCATCTGCGCGAAACCCGGACGTCGTACGACACCGTCGCCGTCGACTACGCAGAGATCGTGCGTCCCGCGTTCGAGAGCGACCTGCTGGGTCGCGCGATGCTGGGCGCCTTCGCCGAACTCGTACGGTCCGCCGGTGGCGGCCCCGTCGTGGGATGCGGACCCGGCCATGTGACGGCGCACCTGTGCTCGCTCGGGCTGACCGCCTTCGGTGTCGACCTGTCGCCGGGGATGATCGAGGTCGCCCGGCGGGACCACCCGGGCCTGCGGTTCGACATCGGGACGATGACCGCCCTGGAGCCGGCGGACGGCGAACTCGGCGGCGTCGTCGCCTGGTACTCCATCATCCACACACCGCCGGACGCGCTGCCCGCGGTGTTCGCCGAGTTCCACCGCGTGCTGGCCCCCGGAGGACATCTCCTGCTCGGCTTCCACACAGGGGACGAACGGCGGCGCAAGAATTCCGGATACGGCGGCCACGAAATGTCTCTCGACGTTTATCTGCTGCCGCCCGACCGTATCGCCGAATTGGCAACCTGTGCCGGGCTGGTGGTACATGTCCGACTGATTCGCCAATCGGAGAACACGCGATCTCCGCATGCCTGTCTTCTGGTGCGCAAGCCGGCGAATTCGTAACGGTCGAAGGTCGGCGTGCTGCCGATTCCGGGACGGCGTGGATGTGCGCCGCCCTGAGGTGCAGGACGCGATGCGTCTGATCATCAGAATTCGTTCGCGGCCCGAGTGATTACCTGGTCCGCGACGTCGCAGGAATGCACCGCATTGCCTCCCGGAAAACCGCTGCGGACCGGTCGGCGCCGCCGATCCGCTCGGCACATGGACCGCCCCGGCCCTTCGTGGTCCACACACCCGAGATGCCCCCGCAACAACCAACTGACAGGCCGGCAGTTGGGCGGCAGACGCCTTGCGTCGTATCGCCCCAATTTTTCCGACGCTCGAAAGTTTCGCTCCTCCGATCGACCGAGTCGGTTCGTACACGACTCCTTGACACCCAGTAACCGACCCGCCTACCGTCACCGCCACAGCGTGCATGGATCATTTTGACGGAGGGGACAGAGTCCATGGCTCGAAAGTTTTCGATCGCCGGCCTGGCCGTGACAGTGGCGCTCGCCGCCACCGTGGCGACGGCCTCAGCCGTGGGAGCCGTGGACACGGAGGGCGCCCGCAGCGCATCCGGGCTCGTCATCGACGCAAAAGCTCAGCAGGCGAAAAAGCACTGGGTCAATACCTGGACCTCGATGCCGCAGTTGACCGAGCCCAGCAATATGCCGCCCGCACCTTTCACGCAGGACAATCGGGTCCTCGCCGACAGCACGCTACGGCAGACCGTCCATATGTCGGTCGGCGGCGAACAGATGCGACTGCGCTTCTCCAACGCTTTCGGCGGCGCGGCACTGCCCATTACCGCGGTCTCGGTCGCACTTCCCGTCGACGGGCGGGCCGGCGCAAGTGCCATCCAGCCGAAGACCTCCCGGAAGGTGACTTTCCACGGCCGGCCGTCCGCGGTCATTCCGGTGGGCTCGCAAATCGTCTCCGATCCGCTGGACTTCGGCCTAGAGCCCGGGTCCAACCTTTCCGTGACGATCTATCTCGCGGACGGCCAGGCATCCAACAGCATCACCTCGCACCCCGGTTCCCGGACGACGTCCTATATGCAGACCGGCAACCATGTCGAGGATGCGGACCTGACCGGTGCGGCATCGGCCGCCCACTGGTACTTCCTGAGCGGCGTCGAGGTGTGGTCCCCCGCCTCCACCTCCGCGGCCGTCATGCTCGGCGACTCCCTGACCGACGGCCGGGGCTCCACCACCGACACCAACAACCGCTGGCCGGACCAGCTGCTCACCAGGTTGCAGTCGCGCCCGGACACGGCCGGGACCGCGATCCTCAACCAGGCGGCCGGCGGCAATCGCGTACTGAACGACGGTCTCGGCCCCAACGCCCTGTCCCGGGTGGACCGCGACGTGCTGGCGCAGAGCGGTGTCGACTGGCTGCTCGTCTTCGAGGGCGTCAATGACATCGGCACGGCCGAGGCCTCGGAAGCCGCCCAGAAGCAGACCGCGGACGATCTGATCGCGGCCTATGACCAGATCATCGTCCGCGCGCACACCCAGGGCATCCGGGTGTACGGGGCAACGCTGACGCCCTTCGGGGGCAACACCGCTTACGACGATCCGGACGGTTACCGCGAGAAGGCCCGGCAGACGGTCAACGAGTGGATTCGCACCAGCGGCCGGTTCGACGCCGTGGTCGACTTCGACCGCGCGGCGCGTGACCCGCAGAAGCCGCTGCAGATCCTCCCCGCGTTCGACGACGGCGACCACCTGCACCTGAACCCGGCCGGCTACAAGGCCCTGGCCGACGCCGTCCCCGCGCACCTGTTCCGACAGGAGCCGCTGCCCAGGAACTTCGGCTTCAACTAGTAGGGCTCCGTTAGGTCTGTCTCGCGGTCCTGTTTGGGGGCATGTTGGGGGTGTGGACGCATACGAAGTGAACCGTGCTCGGGCGAAGTTGGCGTTATTCGTGGCTGACGTGTTCGCGTCGGTGCCGCGGAAGGATCAGCGGGCGAAGGGTGACTGTTATCTGCGGGGGCTGATGCTGGACGGGCGGCGTAAGTCGATCCAGCCGATGGCGGAGCGGTTGCCGGACGGCAACGAGCAGAACCTGCAGCAGTTCGTGAACCAGTCCACCTGGGATCCGGTGCCGGTGCGGCGGCGGATTGCGGAGCGGATGGTGCCGCTGATCGGCCCGGATGCCTGGGCGGTCGATGATGTGTCGTTCCCCAAGGACGGCCGGATGTCGGTGGCGGTCGCGCACCAGTACTGCGGGGCGCTGGGCAAGCAGGCCAACTGCCAGGTCGCGGTGAGCGTGCACGCGGTCTCCGACACTGCGTCCTGTCCGCTGCAGTGGCGGTTGTTCGTGCCCGAGCAGTGGGCGCACGACGCTGGACGGCGGCAGAAGACCGGGATACCGCAGGAGGTCGGGCACCGGGAGAAGTGGCGCCTGGCCCTGGACACCTTCGACGAGCTGGCCGGGTGGGGTCTGGTGCCGCCGGTGGTGGTGGCCGACGCCGGATACGGGCAGAACGCCGACTTCCGCGACGGCCTGGACGGCCGGGGCATCGGATATGTCGTGGCGGTCCGTTCGGATGTGACCGTCCACCCGCACGAGGCCAAACCGGTCACGCGGCCCTGGCCGGGCAACGGCCGCAAGCCTCAACCCCGCTACCGGGACAAGCCGTCCCCGGTGGCCGTGCTGGCGACCGGCCATGGGCGGCAGGCCTTCACCGAGGTGACCTGGCGGGAAGGCTCCCGCGGACCGATGCGCTCGCACTTCCTGGCGCTGCGGGTGCGGCCCGCCGGAGTCAAGGCCCGCCGCCTGGCTCAGAGCGCCGCCACCGAGCGGCACGGCAGCTGGGACGGTGTCCTGCCCGAGGTCACGCTGCTGGTCGAATGGCCCGAGGACGCCGAAGCACCCACCGACTACTGGTTGTCCAACCTGCCCCAGGACACCCCGACGGCCGAACTGGTCCGCCTGGCGAAGATCCGCTGGCGCATCGAGCACGACTACCGGGAACTCAAGCACGGCCTCGGCCTGGACCACTTCGAGGGACGTTCCTGGGCAGGGTGGCATCACCACGTCACCCTGGTCACCGCCGCCCACGCGTTCCTCACCGAACAGCGACTGTCCCCAAAAGCCGATACAGCGGACTCACCCTCTACCAGATCCTCGACGCCATCCAGGACCTGCTGAACTGCTGGACCGGCATCTGCACCACCTGCCACCGCCCCCTGCCCAGAACAGCCACCACCACCAGCCAGAACCCAAGAGCCAGAGCAACCTAACGGAGTCCTACTAGGGCTGTGACCGGAAAGGTTCACCGGCTCGCGCCGCCCGGCACGGCACCTCGCCGCGAGCTTCCCGGCAAACCGTTCCGGTCTCAGCACCAGGCGCAACCCCCACGGCGAAATCGCATCGCACCGCCGTGCCGGGGTTCCGCGCCCCCGCACCCCACGTGTCGGCGCGCTCCACCACCAGCAGCAGCCCCCGCCCTCCGCATCCGGCTCCGTCCCGGGTGCGGAGGGCCGGGTGTGTTCGCCCCCGCTGTCGTGCACCTCGGTACGGAGCAGGCCCTCTGCCCGCTCCGGCGAAGTTCCGTACGAGCGGCACGGACCTGCGCTCACGTCGATGGAACGCCCGGCGGAGGCAAGGCAGTTGAGTTGGCTCGTCCATGCGGACAAGTCACTGCCGTGGATCGGTGGTTCGCAGGCGCTTCCGCCGAGAAGAACGTGCGCCTGTTGGACGACCTGCGGGGAGAGACATGACCCGCGCAGCGCATCCGGACTCCCGCCTCGCCACCCCCGACCGGCTCAAGTCCAGCTGCAGCAACGGTCAGGGCGGCGCTTGCGCAGAAGTCGCCACCCACCCCACCGCGTGCACATCCGCGACGCCGAGATCGCCGACGGCCCCGCCCTCACCGTCGCTCCCTCCTCCTGGACATCCTTTCTCGGCACCACGTTCTGATCGCAAGCCGACAGCGGCATCACGCCCCCGTGACGCGGTCTTTGACTCCAATGGGCTCCCTGGAGTCGCTGGTCGTGGCAACTCGGTGTGATCTGACATGGCGCACCGCGTTCAGAAGCGGGCGCCGCACGGGGCAGCTCTCGCCGAACGGGCGGAGCGCCCCCTGCCGGATTGCATCGAGAAGGAGAACCAGACAATGCCGCACCTCGAAGGCCAGCGCGTGGAGTACCGCGACGACCAGAACAAGAAGTGTCAGGGCGAGATCAAGCAGGTCAGTGGTAACGGACCTGCGGCCACCTACGTCATCAAGAACGAGCAGACGCAGCGTGACGACAGGGTCCGCGAGATGCAGATCGAGCAGGACCTGTAACAGCAGCTTCCCTCACTGATGCGCCGCCCGGGCCCGGGCGGCCCGCTCAGTCCGGGAGAACCGAGGGCGTCCGCCACCGCGGCGAAGCGGCTGCGCGGGCGCCCTCCGGTCGATCGGTGCGCGGCGCCGGTCCTCCCGAGGTCGCCGGCTCTCAGAAGCCGCCGCCACCGAAGTCGCCGCCACCGCCGAAGCCCCCGCCGTCTCCCCCGCCCCCGAAGTCGGACGCGTCGAAGTCGGAGCCGGAGTAGTCGCCGCCCGAGTAGTCCCCACCGTCGAATTCGCCGCCGCCGTAGTCCGCCGCGTAGGCCGGGGACGCCAGCGTCGAGCCGAGCAGGGTGCCGATCAGCAGGCCGGGGAGGATGCCGCCGCCGAAGTAGCCGCCCGCCCAGGGGCCGTATGCCGGACCTGCCTCCCAGTACGGGCGGCGGCCGTCGCCGGTGTCGACCGTGCGGCTCAGCGGGTCCTCGCCGTCGCGCAGCCGGATCTCGTCCGCGCCGCAGACCGGGACCTCACGGGGTGCACCGCCGGAAGGGGTCCACATCGCGTCGGCCACCGAAGGGCCGTGGCGCGGGTCGAAGAAGCACGGGGGGCGGCGGTCCGGGAGCGGGCTGCCGGTGCGGCGGGCCTCCAGCACGGCCAGGGAGAAGCGGCCGTTCTCCAGGGCCTGGGTCACCCCGCGCACGTCGGACGGGTGCTGGGCCTTGTCCATGCGGGACTTCGCGTCCTCGTACGAGTCGAGTGCCCTCTCGTAGTCCGCACGCATCGCGTCGTCGGCGCCCGCTTCTGCCGGGTGGAAGTCGAGGCGGTCGAGGGTCTCGCCGTATGCGGTGATGTCCTCGTCCACGACGACCCGCAGTTTGTCGAGCGCCGCCCGTTCCTCCTCCGCCTTGCGGCGGCGGTTGCGGCGGACGATCGTGTACGCGGCCCCGCCGCCGATCACGGCGATCGCGCCGACCGCGATCAGTGCGGTCACGCCGGAGCCCGTGTCGGTCGAACCGCCGCTCCAGGAGGCGGGGGCGTGGCCGCGCGCCTGGGCGACGGCCTGGTCGACGAAGGCGGTGAGCTGGGTCGGGGCGTCGGCATTCGTGCCGGGGGCCTGCAGCGCCGCGGAGAGATTCTGGCGGGCCGCGGCGGGCATGACCGACCGGTCGGCGCCCAGTTTGAAGGTGTCGCCGAGCCGGATCCCGTACACGCCGGTGATCCCGGTGTCGTTGCGCAGCGTGCGCAGGACCGTGGCCTCGGGGAACGCGGAGCTCTGGGGCAGGACGGCCACGAAGACGGGCTTGTCCGCGTCCTTGATCTTCTTGGTCAGGGCGTCGGCCTGACGCGCGGACAACTGGTCCGCCGCCGCCGGATCGACGTACACCGGGCCCTGGCGCAGTGCCCGGGCCACGTCGCTGATCGTGGTGGCGCTCGGCGCAGCGGGGGCCATGGCCAGCACGGCTGCCGACAGAATCAGCAGCAGGCCGGCCAGCAGGGCGGAGAACAACCTGTTCCGCATATATCGAAGCTAACCCAGATGGGCGACTCCTGCTCCGCCCCGCCGCGCCGATCCGGCGTCCGTTGCACGCCCAGGACCGTTCAGCGGGGGAACAGGGTGCGTGCCTCGGCCTCGAAGAGCAACTCCGGGTCCAGGTCCATTCCGGCGAAGTGGCCCGCCAGTTCCAGGGAGAGCAGGCCGTGGAGTCGGCTCCAGAAGGCCAGGGCGCGGCGCAGGGTGGCGGGTCGAGCGGCCTGGTGGCCGGCGGTCCAGCCTCGGTGGCCCTCCAGATACGCGTCGAGGGCGGCTTCCTCGCCTGTCGGGGCCTCCTCCGGCGGCGATGCAGGCGTCGAGCAGCGTCGACATGATCTCCGACGCGATCGCGGTGACGTCCTGCGGCGCCTGGTATCCGGGCACCGGGGTGCCGTACACGAGGAAGTAGCGCTGCGGGTCCTCCAGGGCCCAGCGTCGCAGCGCCAGTCCTGACCGCCCCGCACACCGGCGCGGGTCCACGGACACGGGCGGGCCTTCAGGGTCTCTGTGACCCCGAAGGCCCGCCACCGACTTCTGTGCGCCTCAGGCGGCCCGGTACGCCGCCTTCAGCTTGGCCAGCGCACCGGTCAGATCACCGGTGAGCAGCAGGTGGTCCGCGTCGGCGAACGGCTTGGACACCGCCGCGGTCAACTTTCCGCCGGTCTTCTGCTGCACCAGCAGCCTGCCCTGGTCGACGATCGCCTTCCCCGCCGCGGTCCTGCCCAGTCCGGCCTTCTCCGCGATCTGCGCGGCGACCGTGAGCGCGGCGAGAGTCAGCTCGCCACCGGTCGGGGCCTTCTTCAGCGTGGTCAGTCCCCAGCCGTACGGGAACTGCGGGTCGTACGCCGCGTCGCCGACGTTGATCGGCAGCTGCGATTCGGACTTCGGCCAGGTGACCGGCAGTTGTCCGGTGAAGGCGCGCTTCCCGTACAGCACGTCCGCCACCCCGTCGCCCTCGGTGCCGGGCAGCCACGACGCGACGAGCGCGTCGATGTCGCCGAGCCGGTCGCCGATGAGCTGCGGGCGGCCGGAGACGACCAGGACCGCACACTTCATCGCGGCGCAGACCTTGTCGATCGCGGCCTTGTCGGCGGCGGTGAGCTCCAGGTCGTTGCCGTTGCCGACGTCGCCGATGCCTTCGGCGTACGGGGTTTCACCGACGACCACGACACCGACGTCGTAGCCGTCCGTGGAGGCGGAGGCGTCCTTGGAGTACGTGGCCGAGGCGGCGTCCTTCTTGATGCCGTCCAGGATCGTCGTACCCGTGGTGGTCTTTCCGGACGCGCCCTGCCAGCTGACGGTCCAGCCGCCGGCCTGGTTGCCGATGTCATCGGCGTTGGATCCGGCGACGTACACCTTCTGGGACGCCTTGAGCGGCAGCACCGCGCCGTCGTTCTTCAGCAGCACCTGGGACTCGGCCGCCGCCTCCCGGGCCACCGCCCGGTGGGCGGCCGAGCCGACCTGACCGATGTTCGTGGTGTCCGCGTACGGCTTCTCGAAGAGGCCGAGCTGGAACTTCTGGGTCAGGATGCGGGTGACCGCGTCGTCGATCCGGGCCTGGCTGATCCGGCCCGCGGTCACCTCGTCCTGCAGCGTCCTCGTGAAGTCCTGGTACGCCGTCGGGACCATGATCATGTCGAGTCCGGCATTGATGGACGTACGGACGTCGCTCGCATAGTCGCCGGGGATCTGGTCGATGGCCTGCCAGTCGCTGATGACGAAGCCCTTGAAGCCCATCCGGTCCTTGAGCACACCGTTGATCATCTCGGCGTTGGCGTGCATCTTCACCGGGCCCTCGTCGTCGCCGAGGATGTCCAGCGAGGAGTACGAGGGCATGACCGTGCCGACCCCGCGCTTGACCGCCTCGTCGAACGGAGCGAGGTGGACCGCTTCGAGCTCCTGCCGGGTGACCTTCGTGACGCCCTGGTCGATGGTGTACGAACCGGTGGTGGACGAGCCGAATTCCGTGCCGCCGTCGCCGACGTAGTGCTTGGCGGTGGCCAGGACCTTGTCGTTGCGGTGCAGGTCCTTGCCGGACGCGCTGCCCTGCATGCCCTGGATGACGGTCTCCATGGACTCGACGAGCGCCGGGTCCTCACCGTACGACTCGTAGGAACGTCCCCAGCGCTCGTCGCGGGTCACGCAGAGGCAGGGCGCGAAGTCCCACGGAATGCCGGTGGCGCGGACCTCGCTCGCGGTGACCGCGCCGGTCTTCTCGGCGAGCTTCGGGTCGCGGCCGGCGCCGATGCCGATGTTGTGCGGCATGATCGTCGAGCCGATGACGTTGTTGTGCCCGTGCACCGCGTCCACGCCGTAGATCAGCGGGATCTGGAAGCGGGTCGCCTGCGCGCGGAGCTGGTAGGAGTCGACCATCTTCGCCCAGGCCTCGGGCGTGTTCGGCGTCGGGACGGAGCCCCCGCCGGAGAGCAGCGAGCCGAGGTCGTACGTGGCGATGTCCCCCTGCGACTTGAGCGCGTTGCGTTCGGCCTGGGTCATCTGGCCGGCCTTCTCGGCGGGCGACATCCGGGACAGGAGGTCGGCGACGCGCTTCTTCACCGGGAGCTTCGGGTCGAGGTACGGGAGGCCGTGGGCGTCGATGACGACCTGCGGGTTCTCCTTCGGCGGCTTGGCGCCGGTCACGGTGAGTTCGAGCGGGATCGTCTCCGCGGACTCGGCGGCGCCGTCCTTCTTCGTCGCGACCGAGATCCGGTGGGTGGTGCCGGAGGCGGTGCCCGCCGGGAAGGTGTACGTGCCGCTGACCGGGGTGTAGTCCGTGCCGGCCTCGGCGCTGCCGCCCTTGGTCTCGTACGCGACGGTGACGGGTTCCTCGATCGGTACGGAGCCGGTGGTGGCGACGGAGACATCGATGTCCGCCGTGCCGCCCTCCTTCACCGTACGGACCGCCGCGTCCGTGACGACGCTCGCCTTCAGGGCCGCGTCGGCCTTCCCGTACAGCTCCACACCGTCCATGGCGAACGATCCGGGGGCCCCGGTCGGCAGCGTGACGGCATAGCCCCACATCGCATCGAGGCCGAGGACCTGGTCGATGCCGCCGACGGGCTGGTAGTCGGTGCGGTACGTGAAGTCGGTGAACGGGATCTCGACCTGGTGCCAGCCCTCCCAGTCGTCGGTGAACGACGTGGTCCACAACTCGGACGCCTCGCCGTTGGCGCCGCCGTCCTTGATCTCGAAGTTGATCCTCTTGCCCGAACCGGGCGGCAGCGGGGCGTTGTTCTGGCCGTACCACCAGAAGCGGATGCCCTTGTGGGCCGACCAGTCGTGGGCAGGCCGGTCGGCGGCGAAGTCGTGGCTGAGCCCGCCGTAACCGCTGATGTTGTACGTACCTTCGAGGACCTTGGCGCCCTCGGGGGCGTCGGCGCGGTCCTTCAGGGCCAGGGTGGGCGGGTCGTCGGAGTCGCCGCCCCAGGTGAAGATGCCGTCGGCGGGCTGGTTGGCGAACGGGACCTCGCCCTCGAAGCGGTCGACGAGGACGGGTGCCGGGTCGTCCGCGGTGGCCGCGGTGGCGCTCGGGACGGCTCCGGCGAGCAGGCCGGCCAGGACCGTGACGGCGGCGAGGGCCGCCGTCGTCGGTCTGGCCCGGTGCCGGTTGTGCTGGCGCATACGTGGTGGCATTGCGGCTCCTTCAGGCACGGATTCTTCTGTCGCAGCGGTCGGTCTTATGCGTCCCGGGTGAGGCGGATGGTGTCCCGGTACCACTTGGCGCTGTCCTTGAGCGTCCGCTCCTGCGTGTCGTAGTCGACGCGGACGATGCCGAACCTCTTGTCGTAGCCGTAGGACCACTCGAAGTTGTCCATCAGCGACCAGGCGAAGTAGCCGCGGACATCGGCCCCTTCGGCGCGGGCCGCAGCGACGGCGGCGATGTGGTCGGCGAGGTAGGTGGTGCGGTCGGCGTCATGGATCTCGCCGTCCTCGGAGACGGTGTCGTCGAACGCGGCGCCGTTCTCGGTGATGACGGTCGGGATGCCGTAGTCCTTCTCCAGCCCCACCAGCAGGTCGGTGAGGGCGGTGGGAGTGATCTCCCAGTCCATGGCGGTACGCGGCAGGTCGCGCTCGATGCCGCGGGTGACCGGCAGGCCGTCGGCGTCCACCGGGGACCCCTCTTCCGTGACTCCGGAGAAGAGCGTGCCGCGGTAGAAGTTGACGCCGAGGACGTCGAGCGGGGTCGAGATGATCTCCAGGTCGCCGTCCTGGACCGGGAGTTCGACGTTCTGCAGGGCGAGGTCGGCGATGACGTCCTCGGGGTAGGCACCCTTGACCATCGGATCCAGGTAGAGGCGGCGGCCGAGCCCGTCGGCGCGGCGGCAGGCCTCGGCGTCCTCGTGGCTGTCGGTCTCGGGGCTGGCGGTACCGAGGTTGAGCGTGATGCCCAGCTCGAGGTCGTTGCCGCGGGCGGCGGCGGTCTCGCGGATGTACCGGGAGGCGAGCCCGTGGCCGAGCAGCAGGTGGTGGACGGCGTGGATCGCCTCGCCGAAGTTCGTACGGCCGGGCGCCTGGTTGCCGTACGCGTAGCCGAGCATGGCCGAGCACCAGGGCTCGTTGAGCGTGGTCCAGTGCTTGACCCGGTCGCCGAGCGCGTCGTAGGCGAGGGCGGCGTACTCGGCGAAACGGTAGGCGGTGTCGCGGGCCGGCCAGCCGCCCGCGTCCTCCAGCTCCTGCGGGAGGTCCCAGTGGTAGAGGGTGATCCAGGGGGTGACGCCCTTGGACTCCAGCTCCTCGATCAGCCGCTTGTAGAAGTCGACGCCCTTGGCGTTGGCCGGGCCCCGGCCGCCGGGCTGGATGCGCGGCCAGGCGAGCGAGAAGCGGTACGTGTCGACGCCCAGGTCCGCGATCAGCTGCACGTCCTCGGGCATCCGGTGGTAGTGGTCACAGGCCACATCGCCGTTCTCGCCGCGGACGACCATGCCCGGCACCCTGCAGTACGTGTCCCAGATCGACGGGGTTCTGCCGTCCTCTGCGGCCGCTCCCTCGATCTGGTAGGCGGCGGTGGCGACGCCCCAGCGGAAGTCGGCGGGCAGTCCGGTAACGGGCTCGGCGGCGATCTCGCGAGCGTATCCCTGGGGGATGACGAGGTTCATGGTTCTCCTGTGGTGTGCTGTGGGGTCGCTACGAACGGGGGGCGGCGGTGGCCGGGGCCGGGGCCGGCTGATGCAGCCAGCAGGCCACCGTGCGGGAGCCGTCCCCTTCCGGCCGGCCGAGGACCGGCACCTGGGTGGCGCACGGTTCGAAGGCCTTGCCGCAGCGCGGGTGGAAGGCGCAGCCGGCCGGCATCGCGGACAGATGAGGGGGCGAGCCGGGGATGCCGGTGAGTTCGCGGCGGGGGCCGTGCAGAGCCGGGAAGGAATGCAGCAGGCCGTCGCTGTAGGGGTGGCGGGGGTCCTGGTAGATGTCGGAGGCACCGGCCTCCTCGACGATCCGGCCGCCGTACATGATGGCGATCCGGTCCGAGAACTCGATGAGCAGCGAGATGTCGTGCGTGATGAAGACGACCGAGAAGCCCAGCTCCTCGCGGAGCCTGACCAGCTGGCGCAGGATCTGGCGCTGCATGACGACGTCCAGGGCCGTCGTGGGCTCGTCCATGATGACGATCTCGGGCTCCAGCGCAAGGGCCATCGCGATCATCACACGCTGGCGCATGCCGCCGGAGAGCTGGTGCGGGTAGGCGGAGAGGCGGTCCGCGGAGATGCCGACCAGCGACAGCAGCTCCTTCGCACGAGCGGTGCGTTCGGCCCGCTTCATCTCCGGGCGGTGCGCCTTGAGTACGTCGGTGAGCTGGCTGTGGACCGTGTGCACCGGGTTGAGCGAGTTCATCGCTCCCTGGAAGACGATCGACAGCTCCTGCCAGCGGAAGGCGCGGAGCTCCGGGGCGGTCAGGGTCAGCAGGTCGAGCGTTTCGCCGTCCCGCTGGTGGTAGTGGACCTCGCCGCCGGTGATCACTCCGGGCGGGGAGAGCAGGCGGGTGACGGCGTACGCCAGGGTGGACTTGCCGGAGCCCGACTCGCCCGCCAGGCCGAGGACTTCGCCGCGGTGCAGGGTGAGGTCGATGTCGCGCAGCGCGTGCACGGCGGCGTCCCCGGTCCCGTAGTCCACGTTCAGGCCGCTGATGGTGAGGACGGGCTCGCTCATGAGCGGGTCTCCTTCTCCGTGGTGCCGGTGCGTGCCACGGGGGTGAAGCCGACCCGCATCCGGACCTTCCTGGTCGCGCCGGTCTCCGTACGCAGGCGGGGGTTGACGAACTCGTCGATGCCGAAGTTGATCAGAGCGAGCGACATGCCCAGCAGGGCGATGCAGAGCCCGGCCGGCACGAACCACCACCACGCGCCCTGCGCCAGCGCCTGGTTGGACTGCGCCCAGAACAGGACGGTCCCCCAGTTCCAGTTGGAGATGTCGGCGACGCCGATGAAGGCGAGGGTGATCTCGGAGAGGATCGCGAAGATGACCGTGCCGACGAAGCCGGAGGCGATGACGGCCGTCAGGTTCGGCAGGACCTCGAAGAGGATGATCCGCCAGGTGGACTCACCGGTGGCCCGCGCCGCTTCGACGTAGTCCCGGCGGCGCAGCGACAGCGTCTGGGCGCGCAGGACGCGCGCGCCCCAGGCCCACGAGGTGAGCGCGATGACGCCGGCGATCAGGAGGTCGCCCGTGTCGGAGACGAGACTGGCGATGATGATGATCAGCGGCAGTCCCGGGATGACCAGGAAGACGTTGGAGAGCACCGAGAGCAGCTCGTCGGCGGTGCCGCCGAGGAAGCCCGCACTGACCCCGATCAGCACGGACAGGATCGTGGCAAAGATCCCGGCGACGAAGCCGACGACCAGGACGCCGCGGGTGCCGACGAGGATCTGCGAGAGCACGTCCTGACCGGTCTGCGTGGTACCGAACCAGTGCGCCCCGGACGGCGGTTGGAGCAGTTCGTTGCTCATGGTGTCGGGGTCGTAGGGGGCGATCCACGGCCCGATGACGGCGATCACGACGAAGAACAGCAGGATCCCGAGGCCGATGACGGTCTTACGGCCGCGCAGGAAGCGGAGTCTGCGCTTGCTGGGCGCCGGGGTCTCGGTCGCGTCGAGTACGGCGACCTCGGCAGCGGTGACGGCCATGTTCCTAGGCCTCCCTTCGGGTACGGGGGTCGAGGACCATGTAGATCACGTCGGCGAGGAGGTTCGCCGCGAGGACGGAGAGTGTGATGATCAGGAAGACGCCCTGCATCAGGGGGTAGTCCTTGGCAGCCACACCCTGGAAGAGCTGGTAGCCGATGCCCGGGTAGGAGAAGACCATCTCCACCAGCAGCGTGCCGCCGACGATGAAGCCCAGGGAGAGTGCGAAGCCGGAGATGTTGGGCAGGACGGCGTTGCGCGCGGCGTACCCGAACATCACCCGGCGCTCCGAGAGCCCCTTGGCCTGGGCGACCATGACGTAGTCCTCGCTGGACACCGTCACCATCATGTTCCGCATACCCAGGATCCAGCCGGCCACGGCGCTGAGCACGATCGTCAGGCCCGGCAGCGCGGCGTGGTAGAGCGCGCTGGAGATGAACGGCCAGTCGAAGGCGGGCACCAGCGAGTTGTCGTAACCGCCCGCGGCCGGGAAGAACGGCCACTTCACGGCGAACAGCGCGATGGCGATGAGTCCCAGCCAGAAGTACGGGATGGCGGAGATGAAGGTGGTGACGGGCAGCAGGCTGTCCATCCAGGAGCCGCGACGCCAGCCGGTGAAGACACCGATGCCGGTGCCGAGCGCGAAGCTGATCAGCGTGGTGACACCGACGAGCGCCAGCGTCCACGGCAGCGACTGACTGATCACCTCGCTGACCGGTGTCGGGAAGAACGTGAAGGACAGCCCGAGGTCGCCGTCGAGCAGATGCGACCAGTAGTCGGTGTACTGATCCCAGAGCGACATGTGCTTGTCGAGGCCGAAGAGCGCCGTGAGCGAGTCGATGGCACTGGTGTCGAGCTGGCCCTGGAAACGGGAGAGGAGGGCCTGGACCGGGTCGCCCGGCATCAGGCGCGGGATCAGGAAGTTGATGGTGATCGCGGCCCACGCGGTGACCAGGTAGAAGGCGAGCCGTTGCAGCAGATACTTCACTTCGCAGCCTCCTTCTCGCGGTCGTCGGTGGCGGTGGCGTCGTCGGCGTACAGCCAGCAGGCCGCCCACTGGCCGTCCGCCAGGTCGAAGCGCGGCGGCAGTTCGGTGCGGCAGCGCTCCATCGCCTTCGGGCAGCGCGGGTGGAAGCGGCAGCCGGCCGGCGGGGCGATCAGTGAGGGCGGTTCGCCGCTGCCGGCCTCCTCCTGTTCCTCCTCTGCGACCACCCGGTCCGGGTCGGGCGCGGAGGCGATCAGCAGCTGGGTGTACGGGTGCGCGGGACGCTGGGTCACGGTCTCGCTGTCGCCGCCCTCGACGATGCGGCCCGCATACATCACCAGCGTGCTGTCCGCGAAGTAGCGGGCGGAGGCGATGTCGTGGGTGATGTAGAGGATCGCCAGATGGAGGCGTTCCTTGAGGTCCCGCAGCAGGTTGAGGACGCCGAGCCGGATGGATACGTCGAGCATCGAGACGGGCTCGTCGGCCAGGAGGACCTTCGGGTCGGCGCCGAGCGCACGCGCGATGGCGACGCGCTGGCGCTGGCCGCCGGAGAGCTCGTGCGGGAACTTGTCGAGGTACTGCGCGGCAGGGGTGAGCTGCACCCGCTCCAGCAGTGCGGCGAGTTCGGTCCCGGTCGCCTCCCGGCCGTGGATCTTCAGCGACCGGGTGAGGTGGTAGCGCACGGTGTGCACCGGGTTGAGCGAGGCGAACGGGTCCTGGAAGATCAGCTGGACCTGTCGTACGTACGAGCGGAAGGACCGGCCACGGCCCGCCTTCACCGCCTTGCCGTCCAGCCGGATCTCGCCCTCGGTGAGCGGATACAGCTGGGAGAGCAGCCGGGCGACGGTGGATTTTCCGGAGCCCGACTCCCCTACCAGGGCCGTGACGGTGCCGCGCCTCAGTTGCAGCGAGACGTCGTCGACGGCGTGGACGGTGCGGCGATGACGTGCGACGAGATCGCGGCCGGTGCGGCGGACGGGGAAGTGCTTGGTGACTCCGCGTGCTTCGAGCACGATGTCGTCGGTCTGATCGGTGGTGGTGGTCATGGCCGGTCCGTTTCCCCGTACTACTTGGAGGGCTTGAGCTTCAGCACGATCTGCAGCACTGAGGGCTGGGTGTGCTGCGGCGGGGCGTACGGGTCGGCCTCGGTGGGCCAGCCCACCCAGTTCTTCGTGGAGTACTCGGCTCCGATGGGGGCGGCGGACGTCGGGATCATCGGCGCCTGCTCGACCATGATCTTCTGGAGCTTGTTCATGGCCGCGGTGCGGGTGCCCTCATCGGTGGCGTTGGCGAAGTCCTTGAGCGCCTGGGTCGCCTCGGGGCTCTTGAAGCGGCCGAAGTTGCCCGTCTGGGAGGCCTTGCCGATGGGCTGGAGGATCGCGCCGTCCATGATGTTCTGGTACATGTCGTACGGGGTCGCACCGCTGTTGGTCCAGTGCAGCGTGGCGTCGAAGTTGCCGTTGGCGACGTCCGCGCCCCAGGCCTCGGCGGTCTGCGTCTTGACCTGCGCCTCGATGCCGAGCTGCTTGATGTTGTCCTTGATGATGGAGAGCCCGGTGATGTAGTCGTTCCAGCCGGCCGGGTCCGTGAGCGTGAGCTTCACCGGCTTGCCGCTCGGGTCCTTCAGCACGCCGCCGGCGAGCTTGAAGCCGGCATCGGTGAGGACCTTCTTGGCTCCTGCCACATCGGGCGCGGTCGTGGCGCTCTTGTACTCGGGCGCCAGGAACGAGTCACCGGCGGGCAGCGGGATGCCGGTCGGGTTGGTGATCTCCGGGTAGAGCGTCGCCTCGGCCTGGGTGTAGATCGCCTTGCGGTCGACGACCATCGCCATGGCCTTGCGCAGCGCCGGGTTGTCGAACGGCTTGCGGGCGGTGTTGAACCACAGCCCGTGGATGCCGAGGCCCGAGGGGAACCACAGCTTGTGGTTCTTGGCGTCCTTGTTGATGAACAGCTGCTTGTAGTTCGGCATGAAGACGAACGACCACTCGAGCTTGCCGCTCGCCAGCGCCGTGGTCGCCGCGCTGTTGTCGTTGTACGCGCTGTACCGCAGCTCCTTGACCTTCGTCGCGCCCTTCCAGTACGTGGGCGTCGCGGTCAGCGTGGTGGTCTGCGGAGTGAACGTCTTGAGCTTGTACGGGCCGGAGCCGACCGGGTTCCGGTTCGGCCAGGTCTCCGGGTTGTCCACCTTCTCCCAGATGTGCTTGGGCACGATGAAGGTCTGGATGATCTTGTTCTGGTTGACGTACTGGGACTCCTTGAAGGTCAGGACGACCTTCTCGCCCTCGATGGCGACGCCGTCGAACGGGATGCCGTTCCAGTTGAGCGCCGAGTGCGTCTTCAGCAGGTTGAACGTGTACGCGACGTCGTCGGCGGTCAGCGGCTTGCCGTCGGCCCACTTCGCCTTGGCGTCGAGGCTGAAGGTGACCTTGGTGAAGTTGTCCTCCCACTTCCAGTCCGTCGCCAGCCACGGCTCCGCCTTGTCCGCGGGCTTGATCTGGTTCGTCATCGCCAGCGGCTCGTAGATCATGTAGCGGTAGCCGAGGGTGGCGCCCGCCGAGGTGTTCAGGAACGGGTTGCTGTTGTTCGTCTGCGGCCCGTCCGGCTTGCCCAGGGTCAGCACACCCGTGGCGGCGCCACCCCCTTTGTTGGCACCCGAGTTGGCGGAGGAACAACCGGCGGCGAGCGCGACCACGGCGGTGGCGACCGAGAGCGCTCTCAGCGTGTGGCGACGGCGTACGGACATGGCGACTCCAGAAGGGACTGCGGGTCCGGAAGATCCGGGACGGAGGGTGGGAACGGGCGGTGGGCAGCGCTCGGCGCGCCGGGTTCGAGCAGAGCGGTACGGGGCGGTGCAGGTTCGGGCGGAGCGGGGCGGTGCCGACGGCGCGCACGAGGGCGCGGAGGCGGTACGGGGAGCGGGCGGCCGGGAGGGAAGCCCGGCCGGACCGCTACGGCGCCGAGAGGCGCACGACCAGTTCGGTGGGCAGCACGACCGGTGCGTCCGGGGTGGCCGTGCCGCCGAGATGGGAGAGCAGCAGCCGCGCCGCCGTCTCACCCATCTGCCGGGTGGGCTGGCGCACGGTGGTCAACGGTGGTGCGGTGTGCTCGGCCATCGGGATGTCGTCGAAGCCGACCACGGCGATGTCGTCGGGCACCGACCGGCCTGCCGCGCGCAACGCCCGCAGCACGCCCGCCGCGCTGATGTCGTTGTGTGCGAAGACCGAGTCGAACCGCACGCCCTCGGAGAGCAGTTGCTCCACGGCCTGCCGGCCGCAGAGTTCGGTGAAGTCTCCGTGGACGACGAGATCGGTGGGCAGAACCGAACGGAATCCGTCCAGCCGGTCGCGTACGCAGCCGAAGTGCTGGGGCCCGGTGAGGACCAGGGGGCTGGTGCGTCCGGCGGCCAGCAGGTGGCGGGCGGCGGACGCGCCTCCTTCGTGGTTGGTGGTCACGACGGAGGGGAATTCGGGGTGGTGGCCGCGATCGTCGATGAGCACGATCGGCAGGCCGCTGCGGTGCAGTGCGGTGAGGTGGTCGAGGGTGTTCTCAGGTTCGACCACGACGAGTCCGTCGAAGGCGCGCGCCGACACCTGGCTGGTGAAGCGCTCCACCGACTCCGCACCCCGGTTGCAGGTGAAGAGCAGCAGCCCGTAGTCCGCGGCCTCGACGGTGTCGACGACGCCCTGGAGCACTTCGCCCATCCACGGCCAGGCGAGCGAGGGCACCAGCATGCCGACGGTACGGCTGCTGCCGCGGGCCAGTCCGACGGCGCCCGAGCTGGGCACGTATCCAAGCTGTGCAATCACTTCACGAACACGGGCCGCTGTTGAACCGTCCACCTCGCCCTTGGTGTTGATGACCCGGGACACGGTCGTCTTGCTGACGCCGGCCTCGCGGGCGACATCGGCGATGGTGACGCGCATCGGGGCCTCCAGGACAAGGCAGGACAGGGAGCCGAAACCGGTACCGCAACCGGTTCCGGAACCGGTACCGGCGTTGCGGCGTGAGTTAACCCCGCTGGAACACTGCCGTCAATACTTCACGTCGACATTGGTCCGTACCCATCTCCCCAGCAGGCAGGACGCGTTGTGCGTTCAAGTCATGAACGCACGCCCCCTTGACGCGAGTCCACAACAGCAGTTCACTCTCGACTCGATCAACCAACCATCCTCGCCTCGACATCAAGCGGAGCGCGAACACAGATTCGATCCATGTCTTAGGGGAGCGAGCTCACCTCAATTGTGGCGAAGTTATAAGCAAAGATGGCTATCGTCCGGAGCGTGAAAGCGGACATGGGGCGCAGGTATCGTCTGTACCCAACTCGAACTCAGGAGCAGGTGCTGACTGGGTGGGCTCATACAGCACGAGCCTTGTGGAACACGGCCCTCGCGCAGCGTATCTACGTGTACGAACAGCGGGGCCGATCAGTACGGGCCATCGAGCAATGCAAGTCCCTCACCGAGGCACGTGCAGACAAGGAGCTCCGGTGGCTTGCGGAACTTCCCGCGCAGTCGGGACAGCAGATTCTGCGACGTCTGGACACCGCCTTCGACAACTTCTTCAACCCCGAACATCCGGCTGGATTCCCTGCATTCAAGCGGCGCGGGGTCCGACCATCGGTGTCGTTGCCCGGACAGGCAGTGCAGGTAAACAAACTCAACCGGCACTGGGCTGAAGTGCGGCTGCCAAAGCTTGGCTGGGTGCGCTTCAGACTCTCCCGGCCCCTCGGCGGCACTGTCCGTAACGCAACCGTCTCCCGCGACGGCGCCGGCTGGCACATCGCCTTCGGCGTCGCCATCGGCAAGAAGCCCACCCCGCCGAACACCCAGCCTGGCTGCGGTGTCGACTTCGGCGTGATCGCATCCGCCTATGTATCCACCGAATGCCAACCGCGCATCAAGCCACCCAGCCTCTCCGTGCCCGAGCATTCTCGACTCAAGCACCTGGAACAGCGCAAGGCCCGACAGGTCACTTACGCGAAGAAGCACAACAGAGGAAAGTACAGCAACCGCCTGCGGGCAACGATCACACAGATCGCAAAGCTCAAGTCCCGTGAGGCCAGCCGCCGGACGGAGTTCACGCACCAGCTCACCACCGACCTCGCCAAAAACCACGGCTTCGTCGGGATCGAGGACCTGCGCGTGACCAACATGACGGCCAAAGCGAACAGCACCGCCGGACAGCCGAACCGGGGCGTCGGGGCAAAGTCGGGGCTCAACCGGTCAATCCTCGACAATTGTCCCGGCGAGCGCCGTCGTCAACTTGAGTACAAGTGCCCCTTGTACGGATCCGAGCTAGTCGTTGTACCAGCATTCCACACCTCGCAGACCTGTGCGGCCTGCGGACAGGTCGACCCGGCCTCCCGCAAAGGGTGCGGCAGAACGTTCGCGTGTGTGCACTGCGGGTATGAAGACGACGCCGACCACAATGCGTCGGTTGAGATTGAGGCACGCGCCCGCCAGGAGCTTGTCCTGGCCCGAGCCCGCCGGACGGGTGGCTCGGTCATCAACAGCACGCACAGGCGCCGTGAGGCGTCAAGTTCCGCCCCCAGGCGAAAGCGGTCGCGTGAAACCCAACCGGCCACCCACGGGTAGCCTCCGGGAATCTTTCGGCCTCACAGCCGCGAGAGCATCGTCAAAACATCGAGTACTGCACCGTCGACCACTCCGTGCAACTCATACGGTCGGGGTCGACGGCCAATGGAGCAAAGGTTCAGCTGTACACTTGCAACGGAACGTCGGCGCAGCGCTGGACGTACAACGCATCGACGGGTGACGTCGTCAACACGGCTGCGGACAAGTGCCTGGACATCACCGACCAGTCGACGGCGAACGGGGCCCGGGCCCAGATCTGGACCTGCACCGGGGCCGCCAACCAGAAGTGGCACCTCCAGTAGCGGGGCCGGTCCGGTCCGGGGCGGGCCCGCGGAGACTGCTCCGTGGGCCCGCCCCGGACCGCTCGGCTACTCCATCGGCTCGACCCCGGCCCGCAGCAGGCCGTAGGTGTACGCGTCCTCCAGCGCCTGCCAGGACGCGGCGATGACGTTCTCGGCGACACCGACGGTCGCCCAGTCGCCGGTGCCGTCGCCCGTGGTGATGAGCACCCGGGTGGTGGACTCGGTACCGGTGCGGCCCTCCAGGATGCGGACCTTGTAGTCGACCAGCTCCAGCTTGGCGAGCTGCGGGTAGATCCGCTCCAGCGCGACGCGCAGCGCCCGGTCGAGTGCGTTGACCGGGCCGTTGCCCTCGGCCGTGGCGACGAGACGCTCACCCTTGGCCCAGACCTTCACGGTCGCCTCGTTGGCGTGGGTGCCGTCGGGGCGGTCCTCGACGATCGCGCGCCAGGACTCCGTACGGAAGTAGCGGCGTGCCCGGCCCTCGGCCTCGGCGCGCAGCAGCAGTTCGAAGGAGGCGTCGGCCGCTTCGTACGTGTAGCCGTTGAGCTCCCGCTCCTTGACCCGCTCGACGACGCGCCCGACGAGCTCGCGGTCGCCCTTGAGGTCGATGCCGAGCTCCTTGCCCTTGAGCTCGATGGACGCGCGGCCCGCCATGTCGGAGACGAGCATCCGCATGGTGTTGCCGACCAGCGCCGGGTCGATGTGCTGGTAGAGGTCGGGGTCGACCTTGATGGCCGAGGCGTGCAGACCGGCCTTGTGGGCGAAGGCGGAGACACCCACATAGGGCTGGTGCGTGGAGGGCGTGAGGTTGACGACCTCGGCGATGGCGTGCGAGATGCGGGTCATGTCCGCGAGTGCGCCCTCGGGAAGGACGGCCTTGCCGTACTTCAGTTCCAGGGCGGCGACGACGGGGAAGAGGTTGGCGTTGCCCACCCGCTCGCCGTAGCCGTTGGCGGTGCACTGGACGTGGGTGGCACCCGCGTCGACGGCGGCCAGGGTGTTGGCGACCGCACAGCCGGTGTCGTCCTGGGCGTGGATGCCGAGCCGGGCCCCGGTGTCCGCGAGGACGGTGGAGACGACGGCCTGGACCTGGGCGGGGAGCATCCCGCCGTTGGTGTCGCAGAGGATGACGACATCGGCGCCGGCCTCGGAGGCGGCGCGGACGACGTCCTTGGCGTACTCCGGGTTGGCGCGGTAGCCGTCGAAGAAGTGCTCGCAGTCGACGAAGACCCGGCGGCCCTGCTCGCGCAGGTAGGAGACGGTGTCGCGGACCATCTCGAGGTTCTCGTCGAGCGTGGTGCGCAGGGCGAGCTCCACATGCCGGTCGTGCGACTTGGCGACCAGGGTGATCACCGGGGCGCCCGATGCCAGCAACGCCTTGACCTGCGGGTCCTCGGATGCCTTGGCGCCCGCCCGGCGGGTCGCACCGAAGGCGACCAGTTCGGCGTTCTTGAAGTCGATCTCCTGCTGGGCGCGGGCGAAGAACTCCGTGTCGCGGGGGTTGGCTCCGGGCCAGCCGCCCTCGATGAAGCCCACGCCGAAGTCGTCCAGGTGCCGGGCAATGGTCAGCTTGTCCGCGACCGTCAGGTTGATGCCTTCACGCTGTGCACCGTCGCGCAGTGTGGTGTCGAAGACATGGAAGCTGTCGTCGGTGGCCTTGGCCTTGGCCTGGGTGGTCATGCTGATCTGACTCCTGTCGGATGAGTGGATCCGGACGATCGGGCTCCACTTGCCCCCATCATCCCGCGCGCATCGCCCCGGCCGAGGTGAGGGCCGGAAAACGAAAAAACCCCTCGCGGGTGCGAGAGGTCTGCGCGCGGGTCTGGGGCACGATGGCCGCTCCGCACGTGGTGGTACGGGACGGTCACTGCGGACCGGCGCGCCTGCTGCCAATAATCATGACGAACAAGGACACGGAGGCAGTCTCGCACAGCACTGCCTCCGTGCCGCCGTCCGTCTCAGGATGCGGGCGTGACGCTCGTCGCGTGGGACGAGCGCGACTGCGGCTGCCCGCCCTTCCCCTCGGCCGCGCCGACCCGGCCCAGATCGATGTCGCGGGTCTCGCGCATCGTCAGATAGACGACCAGGGAGACCGCGGCGCAGCCCGCCACGTACCAGTAGAAGCCCGATTCGATGCCCGCGTCCTTGAACCAGAGCGCCACGTATTCGGCCGTGCCGCCGAAGAGGGCGTTGGCCAGGGCGTACGGGAGAGCGACACCGAGGGCGCGGATGCCGGTCGGGAAGAGCTCGGCCTTCACACAGGCGTTGATCGAGGTGTAGCCCGTGACGACGACCAGGGCGAGCAGTGCCAGCCCGAACGCGGGCCAGAAGGTCCCGGCATGCTTGAGCATCGTCATGATCGGCACGGTCAGGAAGGTCGAGCCGACGGCGAAGGTGATCAGCAGCGGACGGCGGCCGATCCGGTCGGACAGCATGCCCGCCAGCGGCTGGATGCACATGAAGACGAACAGGGCGCAGAAGCTGACGAGCGAGGCGGTGGACTTCTCCATGCCGGCGCTCTTGGAGAGGAACTTGGTGAGGTACGTCGTGTACGTGTAGTACGCGACGGTCCCGCCCATGGTCAGCGCCATCACCAGGAACGCCTCGCGCCGGTGCTTCCACAGCGCCTTCAGCGTGCCGCGGTCCTCCTGGACGGCGGCCCCGGACTCGGCGTACACCTCGGTCTCCAGCATGGAGCGGCGCAGATAGAACACGACGGCCGCGCCGAGCGCGCCGACGATGAACGGGAGGCGCCAGCCCCAGCTGTGCAGCGCCGCGTCGGACATGGTGCGCTGCAGAACGATCTGCAGACCGAGGCCGACGAGCTGACCGGCGGTCATGGACACGTACTGGAAGCTGGAGGCGAAGCCGCGCCGATGGGGTGCGGACGCCTCGGTGAGGTACGTGGCGCTGGCGGCGTACTCGCCGCCGACCGAGAGGCCCTGGAGCAACCGGGCCACCAGCAGGACGGCGACGCCCCCGTATCCCGCCACGGCGTAGGTCGGCGCGACGGCGATGAGGATCGCGGAGGCCGACATGAGGGTGACGGTGAGGGTCAGCGCGGCCTTGCGTCCCCTGCGGTCACCGATCCGCCCGAGCAGCCAGCCGCCGACCGGCCGCATGAAGAAGCCGACGGCGAAGATGCCCATCGTGTTCATGAGATTGGCGGTCTCGTTGCCTTCGGGGAAGAACGAGTCCGCGAAGTAGACCGCGAAGGTCGCGTACACGAACCAGTCGAACCACTCGACCATGTTGCCGGCGGAGCCGACCCAGATTTTCTTCCATTGCTCTCGTCCCATGGTCCGTCACGGTGCCCGAACGACCGGGAACGCAACAAGGGTGCATGGGGCAACGATCATGCGTACTTACGTACGTTGCGTTCACGCACGGGGGAACGCGGCGAGCGACTCGTTCAGGAACTCCCGTACATGGGCGAGGATCCCGTCCCGGCCGGTGCCCGGCAGGCCGATCGCGACATGGATGCTGAATCCGTCGAGCAGGGCGCGCAGCCGGGTCGCGTACCGCTCGGCGTCGACGTCGCGGAACTCCCCGCGCGAGCTCCCCTCCGCCAGCAGCGCCACCAGGTCCCGGTGCCAGGCCCGCTCGATCGCGGCCTGCCGGGCGCGTGCGTCGGCATCGGCGCTCTGCGAGCGGTTCCAGACCTCCAGCCAGAGCGTCCAGTGCGGGTCGCGGTGGCCGTCGGGGATGTACAGATCGACGTACGCGTCGAGCCGCTCGCGGACCGGGCCGGGCCGGGCCAGCAGCTCACGCCGCTGGGCACCGAGCCGGCCCTCGCTCCACTCCAGGGCCTGCAGCAGCAGCTCGTCCTTGGTCCGGAAGTAGTAGAGGAGATGCCCGCTGCTCATGGAGACCTCACGGCCGAGACCGGCCATGGTGAGCCCTTCGAGACCGCGCTCGGCAATGGTGGCCATGGCGGCGGCCAGCACCTCCTCGCGGGGCGGGGCGGTGTTGCGGCGGCGCGGGGCGGGTGTGGGCATGGGATCGGTCAGACCTTCGGCTGCTGCTGTGTGATGCAGTGGATGCCTCCACCACCGGCAAAGATCGTACGGGCGTCGACCAGGGTCACGGTCCGTTCCGGGAAGAGGCGGCGGAAGATCCCGGCGGCGAGCTCGTCGCGCGGGTCGCCGAAGGCGCAGAGGACGACACCGCCGTTGCAGAGGTAATGGTTGATGTACGAGTAGTCGACCCACTCCCCGTCCTCGCGCAGCACCGTCGGCGCCGGGATCTCCACGACCTCCAGGGCGCGGCCCCGGGCATCGGTCTCCCCGCGCAGGATGCGGACCGTCTCGCGGGTGATCTCGTGGTCGGGGTGGGCCGGGTCCGGCTGGACGTGGGCGACGACGGTGCCGGGGCGGGCGAAGGCGGCCACGATGTCGACATGGCCCAGGGTGCCGTACGTGCCGTAGTCACCGGCCAGTCCGCGAGGCAGCCAGATGGCCTTCCGTGTGCCGAGGCGGGCGTGGATCTCGGCCTCGACCTCGGCTCGGGTCCACTCGGGGTTGCGCTCCTTGCCGAGCTGGACGGTCTCGGTCAGCAGGACGGTGCCTTCGCCGTCGACATGGATCGCGCCGCCCTCGTTGACGAGCGGTGAACTGTGCACGGGGACGGCGGCGAGCTCCGCGACCGAGCGGGCGATGTGCGCGTCGTGTTCCCAGCGGGCCCAGCCCTGCGCGCCCCAGCCGTTGAACGTCCAGTCGACCGCGGCCAGTTGCCGCCCGTCGGTGACGAAGGTGGGGCCTATGTCGCGCATCCAGGCGTCGTCGAGCGGGCGGACGGCGAGCTCGATGTCCGGACCGAGCAGCGCACGGGCACTCTCCTCCTGGCCCGGTCCGACGATCATCGTGACGGGTTCGAAGCGGCGGACGGTGCGGGCGACGGCGGCCCAGGCGCGGCGGGCCCCGTCGAGTTCGGCGCCGGTGGCGAAGGTGGGGTTGGGGCCCGGCCAGGCCATCCAGGTGCGCTCGTGCGGGGCCCACTCGGGCGGCATGCGGAAGGTCACGGCGGGGTCCTTACAGGAAGTAGAGGCGGTTGAGGGAGACGGAGTCGGCGGGTCCGGAGCGGACAGGCGCCCCGTCCAGGGTGACCAGACCGCTGCGTGCGTCCACGGCGACGTGTCCCGTACGGGAGTTGTGCACCAGGTCGGCGGGACCGATGCCGCGGGTGCCGCGGACCCCGACCCGGCGCCGGCGGGTCGGCATCAGGTCCGCCTCGAGCTGGGCCGCCGCCTGCGACACGAACGCGACCGAGAGGTCGGCCGCGGTCGCTCCGTACGCACCGAACTGCGGTCCGAGGACGAGGGGTTCGCAGGTGTCGGTGGCGGCGTTGGGATCGCCGGTGACTCCGTACGCCGGGAAGCCGGACTTCAGCACGAGCTGCGGCTTCGCCCCGAAGAACTCGGGGCGCCACAGCACGATGTCGGCGAGCTTCCCGCTCTCGATGGAACCGACCTCGTGGGAAAGCCCGTGGGCGATGGCGGGGTTGATGGTCAGCTTGGCGATGTAGCGCAGGACGCGCCCGTTGTCGTCGGCGGGTCCGTCGCCCTCCATCGGGCCGAGTTCGGCCTTCATCTTCGCGGCCATCGCGAACGTGCGGCGTACCGTCTCGCCGGCCCGGCCCATGCCCTGAGCGTCGGACGAGGTGATGCCGATGGCACCGAGGTCGTGCAGGACGTCCTCCGCGCCCATCGTCCCGGCGCGGATCCGGTCGCGGGCCATCGCGGCGTCGCCCGGCAGATCCGTCTTGAGGTCGTGGACGGAGACGATCATCCCGTAGTGCTCGGCGACCGCGTCCCGGCCGAACGGCAGCGTCGGATTGGTGGACGAGCCGATGACGTTCGGCACGCCCGCCATCTTCAGGACGTTCGGTACGTGCCCGCCGCCGCAGCCCTCGATGTGGAAGGCGTGGATCGTGCGGCCTTCGAGGACGCGCAGGGTGTCCTCGACCGACAGGCACTCGTTCAGCCCGTCGCTGTGCAGGGCGACCTGCACGTCGTGCTCCTCGGCGACCCGCAGCGCGGTGTCCAGAGCGCGGGTGTGGGCGCCCATGTCCTCGTGGACCTTGAACCCGCAGGCCCCGCCCTCGGCCAGGGCCTCGACGAGCGGCGCCTCGTGGGAGGACGAACCGCGGCCCAGGAAGCCGATGTTGACCGGCCAGGCGTCGAACGCGTTGAAGGCGTGGCGCAGCGCCCACGGCGAGTTGACGCCGACGCCCCAGACCGGGCCGAACTCCTGGCCGATGATCGTGGTGACCCCGGAGGCCAGCGAGGCCTCCATGATGCGCGGCGACAGCAGATGGACATGGGTGTCGACGGCGCCCGCGGTGGCGATGAGCCCCTCGCCGGAGACGATGGTCGTGCCGGTGCCGACGACCACGTCGACACCGTCGAGGGTGTCCGGATTGCCGGCCCGCCCGATCGACGCGATACGGCCTTCCCGGATTCCGATCGACACCTTGCGGATGCCCTGCACGGCGTCGATGACCAGCACGTTGCTGATGACGACGTCGCAGGTCGCGCGGACCGCGGCGGCCTTGAGGTGCAGCCCGTCGCGGGCGGTCTTGCCGAACCCGGCGAGGAACTCCTCGCCGTGCTGCTGCGAGTCGGACTCGACGCGGACGGTCAGCCCGGAGTCACCGAGCCTGACCCGGTCCCCGGCGCGCGGGCCGTGCACGGAGGCGTACTCGTACGGATCGATGCTCATCGCTGACCGGCTCCCAGATATCCACAGGCCGCGGCGCGGCGCAGGGCCTCTTCCTTCGCGCCGGGCGCATCGAGCGGGCCGTCGACGAGACCGGCGAAGCCGATGGCCACCCGGTCGCCGCCGATCGGCACGAGGCCGACGGCGACGCTCTCGCCGGGCCCGAAGCGGACGGACGACCCGGCGGGGACACGGAGCCGCATCCCGTACGCGGCGCCCCGGTCGAAGTCGAGCCGCGGGTTGGCCTCGAAGAAGTGGAAGTGCGACGTGACGCTGACGGGGACGGTCGCGGTGTTACGGACGTCCAGCCGCACCGCGGGCTCCGGCTCGGGCGTGGCGGGGCCGGGGACGACGGCTCCGGGGGCCTCGTCGCCGAGCCCGGCGCCGCCGATCGGGCGGGACACCACGGCGAGCCGGGAACCGTCGTCGAAGACGGCTTCCACATGGACCTCGGTGACGACGTCTGCGACCCCGGGCAGCACATCGTCCGGGCCCAGCACGGACCGGGCGGCCTCGATGGCCTCGGCGAGCCGGCGCCCGTCACGGGCCGCCTCGCAGACGGTGTCCGCAATGAGGGCCGTCGCCTCGGGGACATTGAGCCTCAGCCCGCGGGCACGGCGGGCCCGGGCCAGTTCGGCGGCGCCGAAGAGCAGCAGCCGGTCGCGTTCCGTCGGGGTCAGTCGCACGTCTCCACACCTTTCGGTTAGAGCGTCACTCTAACCATGGGGAATCGGAGAACGGAAGGATTGCTTCACTCTTTTGGAGCGACACTCCAAACGACGGCCGACGGCGCCGGCCGAAGGTCGGCGGCGCGGGGAACGGGACCCGTACGCACGAAGCCGCGCCCGGCAGGTGCCGGGCGCGGCTTCGTGCGTACGGAAGAGGGCGGACCAAGGGGGCGGACCAGGGCCTCTCGTTTGGATCATGCTGGGCTCGCGGGGTCCGGCACGCACATCTGCCCTCCGCGGCGGGCCGCTCCCTGATCCAGCCCGATCCGAACGAAAGACCCTAGCCGAGCGGGTGCATCCAGCCGTGCGTGTCCTGGGCGACGCCGCGCTGGACGTCCAGCAGCCTCTCGCGCAGCTTCATCGTGACCTCGCCGGGTGCGCCGCCGCTCTGGGTCCACTCGCCGCCCTCGGACTTGACGACGCCGACGGGGGTGATGACGGCGGCGGTGCCGCAGGCGAAGACCTCGGTGAGGGTGCCGTTCTCGGTGTCGTCGCGCCACTGGTCGATGGAGACGCGTCCCTCCTCGGCCTCGTAGCCGAGGTCACGGGCGACCTGAAGCAGCGAGTCGCGGGTGACACCGGCGAGCAGCGAGCCGGTCAGGGCCGGAGTGACGATCTTGTCCCCGTAGACGAAGTACAGGTTCATGCCGCCGAGCTCCTCGACCCACTTGTGCTCCACGGCGTCGAGGTAGGCGACCTGGTCGCAGCCCTTCGCGGCGGCCTCGGCCTGGGCCAGGAGGGACGCGGCGTAGTTGCCACCGGTCTTGGCGTCGCCCATGCCGCCGGGGACGGCTCGGACGCGGTTCTCGGAGAGCCAGATGGAGACCGGCTTCACTCCACCGGGGAAGTATGCACCGGCGGGCGAGGCGATGACGATGAAGAGGTACTCGTTGGCGGGCTTCACCCCGAGGCCGACCTCGGACGCGATCATGAACGGGCGCAGGTAGAGCGACTCCTCGCCGCCGTGCGCCGGAACCCACGCCTTGTCCTGCTGGACCAGCAGGTCGCACGCCTCGATGAACGTCTCCACCGGAAGCTCGGGCATGGCGAGCCGGTGCGCGGAGCGCTGGAAGCGCTTGGCGTTGGCCTCGGGACGGAAGCTGGCCACCGATCCGTCGGGCTGGCGGTAGGCCTTGAGGCCCTCGAAGATCTCCTGCGCGTAGTGCAGGACGTTCGTGGCGGGGTCGATCGACAGCGGGCCGTAGGGCACGAGCTGACCGTCGTGCCAGCCGCGGCCTTCGGTCCACTTGATGATCACCATGTGATCGGTGAAGTAGCGGCCGAATCCGGGATTGACCAGGATCGCCTCGCGCTCCGCGTCGGACAGCGGGGTGGAAGAAGGCTTGAGCTCGATCGTGGGCGTCGTCATGAGTGCGTGTCCTTCACCGGTTGTGTGTGTAGGACCGCGCTCACGCCGGCACCTGTCGGACAGGTGCTAGGACGTCCGAGCTTCATCCCAAGTCACGGCCCCGTTCGATTATGGCTCGGGTGGGGCCGTGCACGAAATGACGTGATTGCGGTCCAGGGATCGATGGTGGCACCCGGGACCACACAGAAGAAGCCGCCGGGCGGTTACGACCCGGCGGCTTCGAGAGGGAGTCGTCGGGTCAGCTCGCTACGCGTACCGCGAGCGCGTCGCCGATCTCGTCGGTGGTACGCGGGGGAAGTCCGCCGCGCTCCGCGAGGTCGGCGGAGACGGCATCCTCGATGCGCGCGGCCTGGGCCTCGTAGCCGAGGTGGCGCAGCAGGAGGGCGACGGAGAGGATCGTGGCCGTGGGGTCGGCCTTGCCCTGGCCCGCGATGTCGGGGGCGGAGCCGTGGACCGGCTCGAACATCGACGGGAACTCGCCGCTCGGGTTGATGTTGCCCGAGGCCGCGACGCCGATGCCGCCGGAGACGGCCGCGGCGAGGTCGGTGATGATGTCACCGAAGAGGTTGTCGGTGACGATCACGTCGAACCGCTCGGGCTGCGTGACGAGGAAGATCGTCGCCGCGTCCACGTGCAGGTAGTCGGTGGTGACGTCCGGGAAGTCCGCCGCGACCTTGTTGAAGATGTTGGTCCACAGGTGCCCGGCGTAGGTCAGCACGTTGTTCTTGTGAACCAGCGTCAGCTTCTTGCGCGGGCGGGCCTGGGCGCGGGCGAAGGCATCACGGACCACACGCTCGACGCCGAAGGCGGTGTTGACCGAGACCTCGGTGGCGATCTCGTGTGGGGTGCCCGTGCGGATCGAGCCGCCGTTGCCGGTGTACGGACCCTCGGTGCCCTCGCGGACCACGACGAAGTCGATCTCCGGCTGGCCCTTGAGCGGGGTCGCGACACCCGGGAGGAGCTTCGACGGCCGCAGGTTCACATGGTGGTCGAAGAGGAAGCGGAGCTTCAGCAGGAAGCCACGCTCCAGAACACCGGACGGGACCGAGGGATCACCGATCGCGCCGAGCAGAATCGCGTCGTGCTGCTTGAGCGCCTGCGCGTCCGCGTCGGTGAGGGTCTCACCGGTCGCGTGGTAGCGCTTGGCGCCGAAGTCGAACTCCTTCGTCTCCAGCTTCACATCCTGCGGGAGAACAGCGTTGAGGACCTTGAGGCCCTGAGCCACGACCTCCCGGCCGATACCGTCACCGGGGATCACTGCGAGATTGATGCTGCGAGACATGTCGGCACCTTACTGCTCGTCCCACCACATGACATTCTGCGTCCGCCATACGGACACATGGGGAGCTGTACGTGTACCGTTCACCCATTCGACGGGAAGCCGTCGGCCGACGGGTGGATGTTCTGGCCATGGACATCCCTCGCTTCGGAATTCCCGAGAAGCTCGCCGACCGCATGAGCATGGCCGAGCAGCACGACTACCTGCGCACCCGGCTCACCCGGCGCGGCGCGCTGCGCACCGGTGTCGCGACTGCCGCCGTCGTCGGCACCGGCCTCTCCACCGGGCTCGCCGCCTCGCCCGCCTACGCCGCGCCCACCGTGCTCACCTCGCGCAACTCCTCCACCCAGGTGGACGGTTCGCTGGTCGCCCCGTTCGGCCGGCACCTCGCGTACGGCGCCGACCCCAGGACGCAGATGCGCGTCTCCTGGCAGGTCCCCTTCGCGGTCGGGCGCCCGTACATCCGGATCGGGCTCAAGCCGTGGGCACTGAGCCGCAAGATCGACGCCGAGGTGCGGCACCTGACCACCCCGCTCCTCAACGACGGCAAGATCGCGGCCGCCGAGCAGTTCTACGTGCACGCGGGGCTGGACCGGCTGCAGCCCGGCACGACGTACTACTACGGCGTCGGCCACGACGGCTTCGACCCGGCCGACACCCGCAACCTCGGCACGCTCGGCACCTTCACCACCGCGCCGTCGCGCGCCGAGACCTTCACCTTCACGGCCTTCGGCGACCAGGGCGTCAGCTATCACGCCCTCGGCAACGACCAGCTGATCCTCGGCCAGAACCCGGCCTTCCACCTGCACGCGGGCGACATCTGCTACGCGGACCCGTCCGGCTCCGGCCAGACGAGCGACACGTACGACGCCCGCACCTGGGACCAGTTCCTGGCGCAGACGGAGACCGTCTCGAAGACCGTGCCGTGGATGGTGACCACCGGCAACCACGACATGGAGGCCTGGTACTCGCCGGACGGCTACGGCGGCCAGAACGCCCGCTGGTCCCTGCCGGACAACGGCCCGGACCCGGTGGGCCAGCCCGGTGCCTACTCGTTCGTGCACGGCAACGTCGGCGTGGTCGCGCTCGACGCCAACGACGTCTCGTACGAGATCCCCGCCAACTTCGGAATCAGCGACGGCAAGCAGACCCGCTGGCTGGACCGCCGCCTCGGCGAGCTGCGGGCGCGCCACGACATCGACTTCATCGTCGTGTTCTTCCACCACTGCGCCTTCTCGACGACCAACGCACACGCCTCGGACGGAGGGGTGCGCGACGCCTGGGTGCCGCTGTTCGAGAAGCACCAGGTGGACCTGGTCATCAACGGCCATAACCACGTGTACGAGCGCACCGACGCGATCCTGAGGAACGCGGTCGCGCGGAAGGTGCCGATCGGCGAGCGCACCGACCCGACACGGGACGGCATCGTGTACGTCACGGCTGGCGGCGCAGGCAAGGCGCTGTACGACTTCCCGGCGCCGGACACGTACGAGGGGCACGTCAGGGACCAGGACAGCGTGAACACGTATCACGTGGCCAAGGGCGGCGGCAGGGCCACCGAGACCGTGGAGTGGTCGCGGGTGCGCTACACCGGCTTCTCGTTCCTCGCGGTGGAGGTCGAGCCCGGGCGGCACGCCCGGATGAAGGTCACTGCGCTCGCCGAGTCGGGCGAGCGCATCGACCACTTCGAGATCAGCCGGGGCTGAGCCGAACCGGACCGGTCTCCGTGACCGGGCGGTCTCAGTGACCGGTGGAGCCGCCGTTGTCCCTGCGGTCGAGGGCTCGCTGCAGGGCGGCGGCGGCGTTCTGGCGCTCCGACTCGGTCGGGCGGTGGGTGTGACGGACGCGGCGGACAGTCGTCTCGGCCATGGTGGATCGACTCCTTGAGATCGCGAGGATTTCGAGATCGAAAAAACGTGAGGGTGATTTCGAGATCGGGATTTCGAGGCGCCGGAAGGGGCGGTGGCGGATGCCGCAGGGGTTGCCTGCAACGGGCACGCGCTCACGACCGCCAGTCGCTGGATCTAGCGAGACGTTCGGCTTCTACAAAGTTAGGGCAGCCCGGCCGGTCTGTCTCCACAATTACTCGGACTTCCTACTATCTGAGACGGGGGTTTGCGGCCGCCCGCCCGCAGTTCCCGGATCAGGACCCGCGCGGCCGGCGATTGTGCCTGCTCAGGGGTGGTGACACGGCCACGGAGCGGGTCGGCCGCCCCGGTCCGGGAGCGGTGGTCCCGACGGTGCCGGATGCTCCGTCCAGGGGTACGGGTCACCCGCGGGGCGTCGGCCACTCCTGGGTGGCCGCCCACGCGCCGTACGAGGTCCAGGGCACGCCCGGGAACTGTGCCCGCAGCGCCGCGAGGTCCACCTGGTAGCCGGTGTGCGCCAGGTAGCTGAACATGGCGAACATGTCGGGGCTGGTCGTGCGCAGGTCCTCCAGCGGTGTCTGCCGGAACGCGACCGTGCCGCCGGCCGCCCGCCCGATCTCCGCGGCCATCCGGACCGGTGTGGGATCGTCGCCCGCCACCTCGATCCGCTGCCCCGTCCAGCGGTCCGGATCGGCCACGATCTCGGCCACGACACGGCCCAGATCCTGCCGCGCCACCTGCTGGAGGGGGGTGTCACCGGGGAGCGCCATGGTGAGGAGCCCGGCCGCGACCTCGTCCGGCACGCCCAGCGCGTTGTCGTAGAAGTAGGTCGGTGCCACCACCGTCGCCGGAAGCCCGGAGGCGGCGAGCAGTTCCTCGGTCCTGGCCTTGGTCTCGAAGTGCGGAATGCCGGTGCCGCGGTCCGCACTGGCGACGGACGCCAGCACCAGATGGGGCAGTGCGGCGTCCGCCGCCGCCCGTACGATCGCCGCCCCCTGGGCCACCTCCGCGTCCAGACCGTCCTGGAACGGTGTGGTGACGGCGAACGCGGCCGTCGAGCCCCGGAACGCCTCGGCGAGCGAAGCCGCATAGAACAGATCTCCCGGAACGACCTCTGCTCCGGCCGCCGCCAGGGCCTTGGCCCGCCCGCTGCCGGGATCACGCACCACGGCGCGCACGGCGCGCCCCGCCTCCAGGAGCGCGGTGACCACCGCGCCGCCCTGGCCGCCGGTCGCACCGAGCACCGCAATGGTCATGGGGTCTCCCTGGTCGACGGACATGCGTCCATGCTCACCAGAAGCGGCGGGACCTGCCACCGGGAGACCGCCGGGCACACACGGAGCCCTCGCCCGCCCACGACCGGCGGCCGCCCGCCGTCCACGGCGGGCGGCGTGCGCGGCTGCCACGGGCGTCAGAGCACGTCGCCGTCGCGCCAGTCGAAGATCAGCCCCTGGGACGCGGAGGGCAGCGGGCGCCCGGCCGCGCCACGGACGTACGTACTGCCCTCCTCGTCCGGCAGCGGCTCCACCCCGGCCGGCCCCTGCACGGCGATCCGCCCCCGCCACGGCTGCCAGCCGCGCGCCGCGTACAGACGGGCCCCGGTGTCGGAGGCGGACAGCGCCCCGAAGGCGTACGCCCCGTCGACGACCCGTTCCAGCGCCGCCATCACTCGGCCGCCGAGCCCCTCGCGCCGCCGGTCGGCGCGGACGGCCACGCCTTCCACGTATCCGACGCGGTACGAGCGGTGGGCGTGGATCACCCGGCGCTGGACGACGCTGCCGTGCGCAAGGACCCCGCTGCCGTCCCGTGCGCAGACGTGGATGCCCCCCAGGGTGTGGTCCCAGTCGTCGTCGCTGAAGCCGCCCTCGAAAGCGGTGTCGAGGAAGGCGCGGATCCCGTCGCGGGCGGTCGGTGTCAGCTCGTAGGTGTGCACGGCGTGCCACGACGGCTCAGTCATGTCCCCCAGCCTCTCAGCCCCCCGCGCGGCGAGGTACTCAGTACGCATCTGAGTAGCCGCCACGTGTCGAAGAGCCGTGCACCGATGGAGAGTTGGGCTCATGAACGGCCTCTACGCTCTCAAGCCCTGGTACGCGGACCGGCTCTCCGGTGCCCGCGCCGCGCTCGTCCGCCACGAGGTGTCGCCCGACACCCTCACCGCGGCCGGAGTGGTCGCGGCGGCGGGTGCCGCCGCCGCACTGACCTGGCTGCCCACCGGCCTCGCCGCCCTGCCGGTCGCCGTGCTGCTGGCGGCGCGGCTCGCCTTCGCCAACCTCGACGGGGCGCTGGCCCGCGACACCGGCCGGACCACCCGGCGCGGTGCGGTGCTCAACGAACTCGGCGACCGGGCAGCCGATCTGCTGGTGCTGGCAGGCTTCCTGGCTCTCGCCCCGCTGTGGCTGGTGGCGGCGGCCGGACTCGCGGCGACGCTGCCGTCCTGGGTGTCGCTGGCGGGCGCGGCGGCAGGCGCTCCCCGGCGCAACGGTGGATCGCCGCGTCGGCGACGGCGCGCGGTGCACGGACGCTGACGGTGGGGCTGGGCTTCGCCGGGATCGGGCTGCTGATGCGGCGTCACCGGCGGCAGTACGGGCGGTATCTGGTGCTGCTCGGCGGCGGGTTCGCGGCGGGGCTCTCGCTCATCGTGCACGGCTGGGCCTGAACGGCGCGAGGGATCCGGGCACCGGCCGGAAATGGAATCCGCCCCCGTCCGGCTGGGGGGAGCCGGACGGGGGCGGGACTTGTGGCGGGGTGCGAGCGTGGCGCACCCCGAGGGGGTCAGCCCTGGTGGGGGTAGGTGTACTCGGTCGGCGGGACCAGCGTCTCCTTGATGGCGCGGGTCAGCGTCCAGCGCTGCAGGTTCTGCGGGGCGCCCGCCTTGTCGTTCGTGCCCGAGGCACGGCCGCCGCCGAAGGGCTGCTGGCCGACGACGGCGCCGGTCGACTTGTCGTTGATGTAGAAGTTGCCCGCCGCGTAACGGAGCTTCTCCATCGTGTACGCGGCCGCGGCGCGGTCGCCCGAGATGACCGAGCCGGTCAGCGCGTAGTCGGAGACCGACTCCATCTGCTCCAGCATCTCGTCGTACTTGTCGTCCTCGTACACGTGGACGGCGAGGATCGGGCCGAAGTACTCGGTCGTGAAGACCTCGTTGGCCGGGTCGGCGCACTCGACGACCGTCGGGCGGACGAAGTAGCCGACCGAGTCGTCGTACGTGCCACCTGCGACGACGGTGCAGGAGTCATCGGCCTTGGCCCGGTCGATCGCGGCCTTGTTCTTCGCGAACGCACGCTCGTCGATGACGGCGCCGATGAAGTTCGACAGGTCGGTGACGTCGCCCATGGTGATGGAGTCGACCTCGGCCGCGAACTCCTCCTTGAAACCGGAGTTCCAGATGGAGGCCGGGACGTACGCCCGGGAGGAGGCCGAGCACTTCTGGCCCTGGAACTCGAAGGAGCCACGGGTCAGCGCGGTCTTCAGGACGGCGCGGTCGGCGCTGGGGTGCGCGACGACGAAGTCCTTGCCGCCGGTCTCGCCGACCAGACGCGGGTAGGTGCGGTAGTTGGCGATGTTGTTGCCGACCGTCTTCCACAGGTGCTGGAAGGTCGGGGTCGAGCCGGTGAAGTGGATACCGGCCAGGTCGCGGTGGTTCAGGGCGACCTCGGAGACGGCGATGCCGTCGCCGGTCACCAGGTTGATGACGCCCTTGGGCAGACCGGCCTCCTCCAGGAGCTGCATCAGCAGCACGGCGGAGTGGGTCTGCGTCGGGGACGGCTTCCACACCACGACGTTGCCCATGAGGGCGGGGGCGGTGGGCAGGTTGCCCGCGATGGCCGTGAAGTTGAACGGCGTGATCGCGTAGACGAAGCCCTCCAGCGGGCGGTGGTCCATGCGGTTCCACACGCCCGGGGAGTTGGCCGGGGGCTGCTCGGCCAGGATCTGGCGCGCGTAGTGCACGTTGAAGCGCCAGAAGTCGACGAGCTCGCAGGGGGTGTCGATCTCGGCCTGCTGGGCGGTCTTCGACTGGCCGAGCATGGTGGACGCGGCCAGCGTCTCGCGCCAGGGGCCGGACAGCAGTTCGGCCGCGCGCAGGATGATCGCGGCGCGGTCGTCGAAGGACATCGCGCGCCACGCCGGGGCGGCGGCGAGGGCGGCGTCGATCGCGTCCTGCGCGTCCTGCTCGGTGGCGCCGGCGAACGTGCCGATGACGGCCTTGTGGTTGTGGGGCTGCACGACGTCGAAACGCTCGCCGCCGCCCATCCTCTTCTCGCCGCCGATGGTCATCGGCAGGTCGATCGGGTTCTCGGCGAGCTCCTTGAGCTTCACCTCCAGACGGGCGCGCTCCGGGGAACCCGGGGCGTAGGAGTGGACCGGCTCGTTGACCGGCGCGGGGACCTGGGTCACAGCGTCCATGAGTTCCGTTGCTCCTTAGCTAGAGAAGAGAGGGGGCTCAGCCCTTGGTGAGGATGGAGCGGGCGAAGAAGAGCAGGTTGGCCGGCTTCTCCGCGAGACGGCGCATGAAGTACCCGTACCAGTCGGTCCCGTACGCGGTGTAGACACGCATCCGGTGCCCCTCGGCCGCGAGCCGGACGTGCTCGTCGCTGCGGATCCCGTACAGCATCTGGAACTCGTACTCGTCCAGTTTGCGCCCGGCCTTGCGGGCGAGCTCCTGCGCGATGGCGATGAGCCGCGGGTCGTGCGATCCGATCATCGGGTACCCGTCGCCCTCCATGAGGGTCTTCAGGATCCGGACGTACGCCTTGTCGATCTCGGCCTTGTCCTGGTACGCGACGGAGGCGGGCTCCTTGTAGGCGCCCTTCACGATGCGGACGCGGCTGCCGGCGGCGGCGAGGCGGCGGGCGTCCTCCTCGGTGCGGAACAGGTAGGCCTGGATGACACAGCCGGTCTGCGGGAAGTCCTTCCGCAGCTCCTCGTGGATGGCGAACATCGAGTCGAGGGTGGTGTGGTCCTCGGCGTCCAGGGTGACCGTGGTGCCGATCGCGGCGGCGGCCTCGACGACCGGGCGGACGTTGGCGAGCGCCATCTCGTGGCCGCCCTCCAGTGCCTGGCCGAACATCGACAGCTTGACGGACATCTCGGCCCTGGTGCCCAGGCCGAGTTCCTTCAGGCGGTCGATGAGCTCCAGGTACGCGTCGCGCGCGGCGGTGGCCTGCCCGGGCGTCGTGATGTCCTCGCCGACGACGTCGAGGGTGACCTCGAGGCCCTTCCCGGCGGCGTCCTTGATGATCGGGACGACCTGCTCGACCGTCTCGCCGGCGATGAACCGGTCGACGACCTGCTTGGTCCCCGGGGCGGCCGAGATGAAACGGCGCATCTTGTCACTGCGTGACGCAGCGAGGATCACGGGAGCCAGCACGGGGCACCTCCAACGGAAAAGTATGAACGAGGGCCGGACCGGCAGAAAACGACTCAGACCGGTACGGCACGGAGAACCACCGTGAAATCTAAGGATCCCTCCGATCCTGGACCATCGACAGCTGTCACGCATCCATGCCCTGGATCTCAGACATATGTCTGAAGTGGTGCGAGAATGGCCGGGTGAAGGGCGATTATCAGGAGCTGGTCGACGAGATCTCCGCGCTGCTCGGCGTCCCCGCAACGCTGGAGAACCGGGATTTCGGCCTGGTCGCCTTCGGCGCGCACGACAGCGACGACGACACGGCGATGGACCCGGTCCGCACCCGGTCGATCCTGACCCGGCGCTCCACTCCGGCCGTCCGTGCCTGGTTCGAGGGCTTCGGCATCGCCCGGGCCACCGGCCCGGTCCGCATCCCGGCAGCCCCGGAGGCCGGAGTGTTCCGCGGCAGGATCTGCCTGCCGGTACGCCATCGGGGCGTCGTGCTCGGTTACGTATGGCTGCTCGACGCGGACCCCGGCCCGACCGACGAACAGCTGACCGCCGCGATGGACGTGGCGGCCCGGATCGGGGCGCTGCTCTCCGACGAGGCACGGGCCGGCGCGGATCTGTCCCGGGAGTTCGGTGCGGTGCTCACGGCGGGGCGGGGCTGGCAGCGCGACATGGCGGTCGCCGCGCTGCGCGAGGCGCTGGGCCCGGATGCGGACGGACTGCACACGGTGGTCTGCGTCACGCCGTGGCCGGACGAGACCCCGTCGGTGCGGACGGTGCCGTCCGCGGCGGCGCTGTCCACGGTCCCGTCACCGGCGGGGTCGGGCACCCTGTCGCTGGCCGCCCTGGTCCGGCTGCGCTCGCCCGAGGTGCTCGACCCGGCGACGGCAGCGGCCGACCGGCTGCGCACCACCGCCGGCCGGACGGCGACCGCCGGGGTCGCGGTCCCGCGCCGGGGCCTGCCGGAGCTGGCCGCGGCGTGGCACGAGGCGTCGGCTGCGGCCCGCGCGGCGGCGGCGGAGATCCGCTTCGGCCCGGTCGCCGACTGGACGGACATCGGCCCGTACCGCCTGCTGACCGCCCTCCCCCCGACCACGGACACCGCCCCGGACCCGGTGGTGCGCCCCCTGCTCACCCCGTCGCACGCGGATCTGGCCCGCACCGCCGAGGTGTTCCTCGACTGTGCGGGCCAGGCGAGCCGCACGGCGGGCGAACTCGGCATCCACCGCCAGACGCTGTACTACCGGCTGTCCCGGGTCGAGCAGCTCACCGGTCTGGATCTGAACGACGGCGAGGACCGGCTGCTGCTGCACATGGCACTGAAGGCGGCGCGGCTCTAAGGGCTGTCGGTGGAACGGGGCCGCGGAGCGCCGCCGTTCCCCTCAGTGGGCCACCCTCTCGTCCGTGCCCGGCACCTTCGCGGTGCTCAGCGCGATGCGGTTCCAGGTGTTGATCGTGAAGATCAGGGCCAGCAGCCCGGCCAGCTCGGACTCGTCGAAGTGGGCCGCCGCGCGGGCGTAGACGTCGTCCGGGACGCCGCCGCGGGAGACCAGGGTGACGGCCTCGGTGAGCGCGAGTGCCGCCTGCTCCTTCTCCGTGAAGAAGCGGGCGGCCTCCCGCCAGACGGCGACCATGTGCAGCCGCTCCTCGCTCTCACCCGCCTTGCGGGCGTCCGTGGTGTGCATGTGCAGGCAGTACGCGCACCCGTTGAGCTGGGAGGACCGGATCTGGACCAGTTCGACGAGGGCGGGGTCCAGGCCCTGGCGGGCGGCTGCGTCGAAGCCGATGAGGGCCTTGAACGCCTTCGGGGCCGCCTTGGCGAAGTCGATGCGGGGGATTCGGGTGACTGTTTCGTCGTTCGTCATGACCACTACGCTACGGAGCCGACCGACCTCCCGTAGGGTGCATTTCCGTGTCGGAATCCTGGGTCAATTCGGCGGAACGGATCGGCAGTGACCTGCTGCTGGAGCTGACCGGCCCCGGCAGTCGCCGAGCCGTTCTCATCCGCGCGCTGCGCGATGCCGTCCGGGCGGGCAGGCTGCCCCCGGGCACCCGGCTGCCGCCCTACCGCTCGCTCGCGGCCGACCTCGGCCTGGCCCGCAACACCGTCGCCGACGCCTACGCCGAACTGGTCGCCGAGGGCTGGCTGACCGCCCGTCAGGGTTCCGGGACCCGGGTCGCGCACCGCGCCGCCCCCGCCGCCCCGGCCCGTGTCCCGGCGAAGGCCCCGGCCCGTCCGGACCCGCCCGTGCACAACCTGCGCCAGGGCCGGCCGGACGCCGCGTCCTTCCCCCGTACCGCATGGCTCGCGTCCGCCCGCCGTGCGGTGAACGCCGCACCGAACGACGCCTTCGGCCCCGGCGATCCGCAGGGCCGCATCGAGCTGCGCCGCGCGCTCGCCGGCTATCTGGCGCGGGTCCGCGGGGTGCGCTGCACCCCCGAACGGATTGTGATCTGCTCGGGTTTCGGCCATGCGCTGCGGCTTCTGTTCGGTGCGGGGGTGGTGCGCGGCCCGCTGGCCGTGGAGTCGTACGGGCTCGGCTTCCACCGCCAGATCCTGACCGCGGCCGGAGTCCGCACGGTTCCGCTGACACTCGACGAACACGGGGCCCTCACCGGGGAGTTGTCGGGACTGCCGGGCGTACGGAGCGTGCTGCTCACCCCGGCCCATCAGTTCCCGACGGGCGGTCCGCTGCACCCGCAGCGGCGAACGGCCGTGGTCGACTGGGCCCGCACCCGCGGCGGGCTGGTCCTGGAGGACGACTACGACGGGGAGTTCCGCTACGACCGGGAGCCGGTGGGCGCCGTCCAGGGACTCGACCCCGACCGGGTCGTCCATCTCGGCTCCGTCAGCAAGAGCCTCTCCCCCGCCATCCGTCTGGGCTGGATGGTGCTGCCCGAGCACCTCGTCGGCGCCGCGCTGGCCGCCAAGGGGGAACGCGAGGGCCGGGCGAGCGTCCTGGACCAGCTCGCGCTCGCCGACTTCATCGAGTCCGGCCACTACGACCGGCACATCCGCCGGATGCGGCAGCGCTACCGGCGCCGGCGCGACCAACTGGTCGCCGCCCTGGCCGCGCACGCCCCGCACATCGCGCCCACCGGCATCGCCGCCGGACTGCACGCCGTCCTGCGGCTGCCGCCGGGCACCGAACGCTCCACCGTCAAGGCCGCCGCCTGGCAGGGCCTCGGCCTGGACCCGCTGGCCGACTTCCGTCATCCGGCGGCCACGATGCCCGCCGAGGACGGACTGGTCGTGGGCTATGCGACGCCACCGGACCACGCGTACGGCGCGGCGCTGGAGGCACTGTGCCGGGCACTGCCGCCGCCCGGTACCTGACCGGATGCCACGCCGGAGGACCGCTCCCCCTCAGGACCTGCGGCCTTCGAGGATCGCCCGCAGACCGTCCGTCAGATCCTGCGCCGAGGGTGCGCTCTCCTCGTCGACCATCCACTGCACCATCACACCCGCGAGCAGGGCCTGGCAGAACAGTCCGACGACGCGCGCCGTCTCGGGATCGGCTTCCGGATCGATGCCCAGCATGTTCTCGGCGAGGCCCGCGCGACCCTCCTGCTGCGGCCCGGCCAGGGCCTTCTGGAGCTCGGGGTCGGTGTCGATCCGGGACACGACCTCCATCTGGAGCTTCCAGATCGCCCGGCTCTCCGGGTAGCTGCTGATGACCTTGTCCCAGGCGGCACGGAACTGGTCGAGCGGCGCGGCGGGCGCACCGTCGTCCCCGGGTTCGCCGGCCGGCACGGTGACCCGGTCGCCCCACTCCTCGGTCAGCCGCAGGAAGGCCAGATTGAGCAGGGCCTCCTTGGAGCCGTAGTGGTAGCCGATGGAGGCGAGGTTGGTACCGGAGGCCGCCACGATGTCGCGTGCCGTCGTCCGGGCGTACCCCTTGTCCAGCAGGCAGCGCTTGGCGCCTTCGAGCAGATCTTCACGGTGTCCCATGACAGCAGCGTACCCGGCATGTAGACGTTCGTGTAAGACGTACGTCTACATGCCGGGTACGGCCTGATCGAGGGCTGCGATCAGTCGTTCAGGTTCACCGAGCGGGCCGAGGCCGCGCCGATCTCCTCGGCGATCTCGGCCAGGACCGAGGCCGGAACGCTGTCGTCGACGGTCAGGACGACCAGCGCCTCGCCACCCGCGACCGCGCGCGAGACCTGCATGCCCGCGATGTTGAGACCGGCCTCGCCGAGAATCTTGCCGACCGTGCCGACGACGCCGGGACGGTCCTCGTACCGCAGGACGACCATGTGGTCGGCGAGCGCCAGGTCCACATCGTGCTCGCCGATCGCGACGATCTTCTGGAGGTGCTTGGGGCCGGCCAGCGTGCCGGAGACCGCGACCTCCTCGCCGTTCGCCAGCGTGCCGCGGACGGTCACCACATTGCGGTGGTCCGGCGACTCGGAGCTGGTGGTGAGGCGGACCTCGACACCGCGCTCCTGCGCGAAGAGCGGGGCGTTGACGTACGACACCGTCTCGTCGACGACGTCCTCGAAGACACCCTTGAGCGCGGAGAGTTCGAGCACCTTGACGTCGTGCTGGGTGATCTCGCCGTACACCTCGACATCGAGGCGGGCCGCGACCTCACCCGCGAGCGCGGTGAAGATCCGGCCGAGCTTCTCGGCGAGCGGCAGGCCGGGACGTACGTCCTCGGCGATGACGCCGCCCTGGACGTTGACCGCGTCCGGCACGAGCTCACCGGCGAGCGCCAGGCGCACGGACTTGGCGACCGCGATGCCGGCCTTCTCCTGGGCCTCGTCGGTGGAGGCGCCGAGGTGCGGGGTGCAGACGACCTGGTCGAACTGGAACAGCGGGGAGTCCGTGCAGGGCTCCTTCGTGTACACGTCGAGACCGGCGCCGGCGACGCGGCCCTCCTTGAGGGCGGAGGCGAGCGCCTCCTCGTCGACGATGCCGCCGCGCGCGGCGTTGACGATCCGCACGGTGGGCTTCACCTTGTGCAGCGCCTCGTCGCCGATCAGGCCGAGCGTCTCGGGGGTCTTCGGCAGGTGCACGGTGATGAAGTCGGAGACCTCCAGCAGCTCGTCCAGCGCAAGGAGCTTGACACCCATCTGCGCGGCGCGGGCCGGCTGCACATAGGGGTCGTACGCGACGATCTTCATGCCGAAGGCCGACATGCGCTGCGCGACCAGGACACCGATGCGGCCGAGGCCGACGACACCGAGGGTCTTCTCGCTCAGCTCGACACCGGTGTACTTGGAGCGCTTCCACTCACCGTTCTTCAGGGCGGTGTTGGCCTGCGGGATGTTGCGCGCGGTGGCGACGAGCAGGCCGCAGGCGAGCTCGGCGGCGGTGACGATGTTGGAGGTCGGGGCGTTGACGACCATCACGCCGGCCTTCGTGGCCGCGGACACGTCGACGTTGTCCAGACCGACGCCCGCACGAGCGACGACCTTCAGCTTCGTCGCGGCGGCGATGGCTTCGGCGTCCACCTTGGTGGCGGAGCGCACCAGGATGGCGTCGACATCGGCGATCGCGGGAAGGAGCTCGGCGCGGTCCGCGCCGTTGCAGTGCCGGATGTCGAAATCCGGACCCAGGGCGTCAACCGTGGCGGGCGACAGCTCTTCAGCGATGAGTACGACAGGTTTCGAGCTCACGTGAGTCCTCACAAGTCCAGTGCGGACGGCCGTCCCGACGGCCGCAGGCGGTGGAGGGGCTTGCCGCGTGGAAGACGCACGACACTGTGGGCCTGACGCGTGTATGTGTGGAGCAGTGTAGTCATGCGCGACGGCGCATTCTGCACCCCGATGGAAGGATCACCCACACGGGGCTGGACGACTTGTACACACGTACGGCGCCGCCTCTTCCAGCGGTGATGCGGGAAAAGCGCGGCGGGGCGGGTCCGAAGACCCGCCCCGCCGCGAAGGACCTACGCGTCCTCGTCGTTGACCCAGCTCATGAGCTTCCGCAGCTCACGGCCGGTGGTCTCCAGCAGGTGGTCGCTGTCGGCCTTCTTGTACTCGTTGTACTTGGGCAGACCGTTGTGGTACTCGGCCATCCAGTTCTTGGCGAAGGTGCCGTCCTGGATCTCCGCGAGGACCTTCTTCATCTCGGCCTTGGTGGCGTCCGTGATGATCCGCGGGCCGGTGATGTAGTCGCCCCACTCGGCGGTCTCCGAGATCGACCAGCGCATCTTCTCCAGGCCGCCCTCGTACATCAGGTCGACGATGAGCTTCAGCTCGTGGAGACACTCGAAGTAGGCGATCTCCGGCTGGTAGCCGGCCTCGGTCAGGGTCTCGAAACCGGCCTTGACCAGAGCGGCGGTGCCGCCGCAGAGGACGGCCTGCTCGCCGAAGAGGTCGGTCTCGGTCTCCTCGGTGAAGGTCGTCTTGATGACGCCGGCGCGGGTGCCGCCGATGCCCTTGGCGTACGACAGGGCCAGCGCCAGGCCGTTGCCCGAGGCGTCCTGCTCGACGGCCACGATGCACGGAACGCCGCGGCCCTCCTCGTACTGACGGCGGACCAGGTGGCCCGGGCCCTTCGGGGCGACCATGCAGACGTCGACGTTGGCCGGCGGCTTGATGAAGTCGAACCGGATGTTCAGGCCGTGGCCGAAGAACAGCGCGTCGCCGTCCTTGAGATTGTCCTTGATGGACTCCTCGTAGACCTGGGCCTGGATCGGGTCCGGGACGAGGATCATGATGACGTCGGCCTCGGCGGCGGCCTCCGCCGGAGTCACCACGCGCAGGCCCTGCTCCTCGGCCTTGGCCTTGGACTTGGAACCCTCGTGCAGACCGACACGGACGTCGACACCCGAGTCACGCAGCGACAGCGCGTGGGCGTGGCCCTGGCTGCCGTATCCGATGACCGCGACCTTGCGGCCCTGGATGATGGACAGGTCGGCATCGTCGTCGTAGAACAGCTCGGCCACTGGGTCTTCTCCTTGGTGTGCAGGTGTTGCGTCCCACCGTACGGCGGGGTGCGCCGGTTACGTTTTCCGGTCTCGCCATACGAGCGGCGAGGGGGTAATGCCTTAAGCCGTACGGTCGAGGGCGCGCAGCGAACGGTCGGTGATCGAGCGCGCGCCGCGCCCTATGGCGATGGTGCCGGACTGGACGAGCTCCTTGATGCCGTACTGCTCCAGCATCTTGAGCATGGCCTCCAGCTTGTCGGCGCCGCCGGTCGCCTCGATCGTGACGGCCTCGGGGGAGACGTCGACGGTCTTGGCGCGGAACAGCTGGACGATCTCGACGATCTGGGAGCGGGTCTCGTTGTCGGCGCGGACCTTCACCAGGACGAGCTCACGCTGGATCGCAGCGGACGGCTCGAGTTCGACGATCTTGAGCACGTTGACCAGCTTGTTGAGCTGCTTGGTCACCTGCTCCAGCGGCAGGTCCTCGACATTCACGACAATGGTGATGCGCGAGATGTCGGGGTGCTCGGTGGTACCGACGGCGAGCGAGTCGATGTTGAAGCCGCGCCGGGAGAACAGGGCCGTGATCCGGGCGAGGACACCGGGCTTGTTCTCGACCAGGACGGAGAGCGTGTGCTTGGTGGACATGGAGTCGGTCTCTCTCAGTCGTCTTCGTTGTCGCCGAAGTCGGGGCGGACACCGCGCGCGGCCATGACCTCGTCGTTGGAGGTGCCGGCGGCGACCATCGGCCACACCATGGCGTCCTCGTGGACGATGAAGTCGATGACGACCGGGCGGTCGTTGATCGCGTTGGCCTCGGCGATGACCTTGTCCAGATCGGCCGGGTCCTCGCAGCGGATCGCGTGGCAGCCCATGGCCTCGGACAGCTTGACGAAGTCCGGCACCCGGGTGCCCTTCGCCGGGGCGCCCTCGCTGTCGGCTCCGGAGTGCAGCACGGTGTTGGAGTACCGCTGGTTGTAGAAGAGGGTCTGCCACTGGCGGACCATCCCGAGCGCGCCGTTGTTGATGATCGCGACCTTGATCGGGATGTTGTTGAGGGCGCAGGTGGTGAGTTCCTGATTGGTCATCTGGAAGCAGCCGTCGCCGTCGATCGCCCAGACCGTACGGTCCGGCATGCCGGCCTTGGCGCCCATCGCGGCCGGGACCGCGTAGCCCATCGTTCCGGCGCCGCCGGAGTTCAGCCAGGTGGCGGGCTGCTCGTACTGGATGAAGTGCGAGGCCCACATCTGGTGCTGGCCGACGCCCGCCGCGAAGATCGTGCCTTCGGGAGCGAGCTCGCCGATGCGCTGGATGACCTGCTGCGGGGAGAGGCTGCCGTCCTCGGGGAGGTCGTAGCCGACCGGGTAGGTGTCGCGCCAGCGGTTGAGGTCCTTCCACCAGGCGGAGTAGTCGCCGGTGTGTCCCTCGGTGTGCTCGGCCTGGACGGCCTGGACGAGGTCGGCGATGACCTCGCGGGCGTCACCGACGATCGGCACGTCGGCGGCGCGGTTCTTGCCGATCTCCGCCGGGTCGATGTCGGCGTGGACGATCTTGGCGTACGGGGCGAAGCTGTCCAGCTTGCCGGTGACGCGGTCGTCGAAACGGGCTCCGAGGGCGACGATCAGGTCGGCCTTCTGCAGCGCGGTGACGGCGGTGACCGAACCGTGCATGCCCGGCATTCCCACGTGCAGCGGGTGGCTGTCGGGGAACGAACCGAGCGCCATCAGGGTGGTGGTGACGGGCGCTCCGGTGAGCTCGGCGAGGACCTTCAGCTCCGCGGTGGCCCCGGCCTTCATGACGCCGCCGCCGACGTACAGCACCGGGCGCTTGGCCTGGGTGATGAGCTTGGCGGCTTCGCGGATCTGCTTGGCGTGCGGCTTGGTGACCGGACGGTAGCCGGGCAGGTCCTGGGTCGGCGGCCAGCTGAACGTGGTCTTCGCCTGCAGGGCGTCCTTGGCGATGTCGACGAGGACGGGGCCCGGACGGCCGGTGGAGGCGATGTGGAAGGCCTCGGCGATCGTGTGCGGGATGTCCTCGGCCCGGGTGACCAGGAAGTTGTGCTTGGTGACCGGCATCGTGATGCCGACGATGTCCGCCTCCTGGAAGGCGTCCGTGCCGATTGCCGCGGAGGCCACCTGGCCGGTGATCGCGACCAGCGGCACGGAGTCCATGTGCGCGTCGGCGATCGGGGTGACCAGATTGGTGGCGCCCGGGCCGGAGGTCGCCATGCAGACGCCGACCTTGCCGGTGGCCTGCGCATAGCCGGTGGCGGCGTGTCCGGCGCCCTGCTCGTGACGGACCAGCACATGACGGACCCGGGTGGAGTCCATCATCGGGTCGTACGCCGGAAGGATGGCGCCGCCGGGAATGCCGAATACCGTCTCGGCCCCCACCTCCTCGAGGGAGCGGATGAGGGACTGCGCACCCGTGACGTGCTCAATGGCGGCGGGGGACGATCCGCCCGTACGGGCCCGCGGCTGGGGATGGTGGGCCCCGGTGGCCTGCTCGGTCATCGGCATCTCTTCTCGAAAGCTGAGGGTTTTTGCGGGGTTTTGAGGTGTGTCAGTACAACAAAAAACCCCTCGTGCCGTGAGGCAAGCGAGGGGAGCGCGTCGGTGCGGTCTGCAGAGTGTCCGTGAGGGACTCCGCTTTCAGCCGACGCGCTTTCCAAGTACGAGAATTCGGGTGCGCATGGCATTGACCCTCTCTCCGACGCGCACGGCATGTCAAGTGGGTGGGATGCGCGTCTCAGAATGTGAGCTGGCGAGAAGCGAGGCCGAACCACCCGTCAGGACCGGCCGGTCGACGGGACCGCCGGGCACCGGGAACTCCCCGCGCACCAGGGTCCGGCGCAGCCGGTACTCGTCCAACGGCCCGGAGAAGGCCATCCCCTGACCATGCGTGCAGCCCATGGCGCGCAGCGCGAGGACCTGCTCCGGTACGTCGACCCCGTCCGCCACGGACTGCAGCCCGAGGTCGCAGGCGATCCTCAGCAGCCCACTGGTGATCTTGTGCAGCCGGGCCGACTCGACGACGCCCTCGACGAGCCCGCGGTCCAGCTTCAGTACGTCGATGGGCAGCCGGCGCAGCGCGTTGATGGCGGCGTAGCCGCTGCCGAATCCGTCGAGCGCGATCCGTACGCCCAGCCGGCGCAGCGCGACGAGGCGCTGTTCGAGCTCCTCGAAGGAGACCCGGGGGTCGTTGTCGGAGACCTCGATCATCAGCGCTCCCGAAGGCAGGCCGTGCCGGGTGAGGAGCGCCTCGACGGAGCCGAACGGCATCGCCTTGTCCAGCAGCCGCCGGGCGGAGAGCCGGACGGCCACGGAGACCTGGTGCCCGGCCCTGGCCCGGTCGGCGGCCTGCTCGACGGCCTCTTCGAGGAGCCAGCGGCCGAGCTCGGCGGTGCGGTCGCTGTCCTCGGCGACGCGGAGGAACTCGGCCGGGGTGAACAGGATGCCCTGGGCGGAGCGCCAGCGGGCCTGCGCGGCGACGGCGGCGACGGTGCCGGTGGCGAGATGGACCACGGGCTGGTGGAGCAGCGCGAACTCGCCCTCCCGCAGGGCGGTGCGCAGCCGGGCCGCGAGTTCGGAGCGCCGTACGACGTCGGCCTGCATCTGCGGGGCGTACAGCTCGACGCGGTCCTTGCCGGCCGCCTTGGCGCGGTACATGGCGAGGTCGGCGTTGCGCATGAGGTCGGTGGGGGTGATGGCGGGCTCGGCGAAGGCGACACCGATGGACGCGGCGACGCGGACCTCGCCGCCGCCGATCCGGTACGGCTGCGAGAGCGTGAGGCGCAGCCGGTCGGCGATCTCGTGGACCTGGTACTCCCGGGCGCCCTGGTCGCGCGTGCCGTCGCCGATGATGAGCGCCGCGAATTCGTCGCCGCCGAGGCGGGCGGCGGTGTCCCCCGCCCGTACGGACTCCTGGAGGCGGCGGGCGGCCTGGACGAGCAGCTCGTCGCCCGCCTGGTGGCCGAGACGGTCGTTGACCGACTTGAACCCGTCGAGGTCGATGAAGAGCACCGCGGTGCCCGGGTCGCCGGCGCGGCGGCCGCCGAGGGCCTGGCGGACCCGCTGGGTGAACAGGGCGCGGTTGGGCAGCTCGGTGAGCGGGTCGTGCTCGGCGTTGTGCTGCAACTGGGCCTGCAGCCGCACCCGTTCGGTAACGTCCCGGCTGTTGAGGATCAGCCCGCCCTGGTGACGGTTGACGGTGGACTCGACGTTGAGCCAGTCACCGGTGCCCGACCTGAACCGGCACTCGATCCGTGTGGTGGGCTCCTCGCTGGGCGGTGCGGCCAGAAACCGCCGCACCTCGTGGACCACGCGCCCCAGGTCCTCGGGGTGAATGATCGAGGCGAGCTCGGAGCCGACGAGATCGTCGGCCTCACGCCCGTAGACCCCGGAGGCTGCGGGGCTGACGTACCGGAGTATGCCGGTGGGGGCGGCGATCATGATGACGTCGCTGGAGCCCTGGACCAGCGAGCGGAAGTGGTTCTCCTTCTGCGCCAGTTCCTGCGTGAGCGCGATGTTGTCGACGAGCATGATGCCCTGCCGGACGACCAGGGCGAGCACCACCAGGCAACCGGTGAGGACCACGACGTGGTCCACCCGGCGGCCCTCGATGACGTTGTAGAGGATGCCGAGGGTGCAGACGGCGGCGGCGAGATACGGCGTCAGCGCGGCCAGTGATCCGGCGATCGGCCGGCTGGTGGCGCGCGGGGAGGGGTGCGGCTGGACAGCGTTGTCGCGCGTCCGGTTCGCGCCCCAGGGGGCGTACGCGAGCAGCAGCGAACCGGCGAACCACCCGGCGTCCAGCAGCTGGCCGGAGTGATAGGTCTGGCGCAGCAGCGGCGAGGTGAACAGCGCGTCGGAGAGCACGGTCAGGGCGAGCGCGGCGACGGCGGTGTTCACAGCGGAGCGGTTGACGTTGGCCCGCCGGAAGTGCAGGGCGAGCACCATGGAGACCAGCACGATGTCGAGCAGCGGATAGGCCAGCGAGAGCGCCGCGTGGGCCACGCTCGCCCCCTGGGCATCCGCGAGATGCGCGGTGTGGGCGAGGGCGAGGCTCCAGGAGAGCGTGAGGAGCGATCCGCCGATCAGCCAGGAGTCCAGCATCAGACAGACCCAACCGGCCTTGGTGACAGGACGTTTGGCGAGCACGAGCAGACCGACGATGGCGGGCGGCGCGAAGCAGAGGAAGAAGACGTCGGCGAGGGACGGGCTGGGGACCGGGACGCCGAGCACGACCTCGTAGTAGCCCCAGACGGCGTTCCCCCCGGCCGCCATCAGCGAGGAGAACGAGAACAGCAGCCAGGCGGGCCGAAACCGGTTGCACGCCGTGTGTGCGTAGACGAAGCAGGAGACGGCGGCGATCAGGGCGGCGGCACTGAGGCCGAAGTCACCCATGACCAGAGCCAGTTCGGGCGAGCCCCAGCCGAAGGCCGCCCCCACGGCGTAACCTCCGCAGACCAGGCCGAGGAAGATCTGCGAGACCAGCCCGGACACTCCGCCGATGGCAGGCTGCCGGGAACGGAACGCCCCGAGAGCGCTTTCCGGGGCGCTCACCGAGGTGTTCCCGAGGTCGTCGGATGGGTGCGGGCACGGCGAGATGGGCGCCCCGGCGGTCTCCGTCGACCGCCCTGCCGCGTCGGATCGTTCGTCCATCGGCCGTACATCGCCCGTCGCCCCCTCGCGTTCCGCTGCCGCCCCCGCACCGTCTCTTCCACGGCACAGCCCCATTCGGGACGATACACCAGACCCGTCACAGAGGGACATAGTTCCTCTACTCTCCGTGACCGATCAAGCCGCTGTCGGCACTGTGCGCAGCGAAACGGATTCGCAGCGTGGTCAGTCGGTGGTGAGCACCACGTTGTGTACCGGCTCCCCCGCGGCGAACCGGGTGAGCTGGCCGGCCAGCAGCCGCCTGGCCCGCGGCAGGAACGCCGAGGTGCTGCCGCCCACATGTGGCGTGATCAGGACGTTCGGAGCATGCCAGAGGGGGTGGCCGGCGGGCAGCGGTTCCGGGTCGGTGACATCGAGGGCGGCCCGCAGCCGACCGGACTCGAGTTCGGACAGCAGGGCCTTGGTGTCCACGACGCCGCCCCGGGCGACGTTCACGAGCAGCGCGCCGTCCGGCATCGAAGCGAGGAAGTCGGCGCTCACCAGCCCTTGCGTGGAGGGGTTCAGCGGAGTGGACAGAATGACGATGTCGGCTTCGCGCAGCAGTGCGGGCAGGTCGTCGAGTGTGTGTACGGGGCCGCGTGTGGTTGTCCGCGCGGAGCGCGCGACGCGCGCCACCCGCGCACACTCGAAGGGCGCGAGCCGGTCCTCGATGGCGGCGCCGATGGATCCGTACCCCACGATCAGCACGGACTTGTCGGCGAGCGCCGGGTAGAAACCGGCCCGCCACTCCTCCTTGTCCTGGCCGTGGACGAACCCGGGAAGGCCACGCAGCGAGGCGAGGACCAGCGCGAGGGCGAGCTCCGCCGTCGAGGCCTCGTGAACCCCCTTGGCATTGCACAGCCGCACCCCGGCGGGCAGCAGGCCCAGCGCCGGCTGGACGTGGTCGATGCCCGCGGAGAGCGTCTGCACGACCCGGACCGACCCCATTTCAGCGAGCGGGCGGACCGCGATCTCCGGACCCTTCATGTAGGGAACGACATAGAAGGCGCAGTCCGCGGGGTCGGCGGGGAAGTCCTGCGCACCGTTCCAGAGGCGGTAGTTGAGACCCTCGGGAAGTCCTTCGATCTCATCGGCCGGAATCGGCAGCCATACATCGGGCGTCGTCGTAGAAGTCATGGTCAGGAGGCTATGCGAAGCCCGGAGGACGGCAGAGGCTACTTTGGGATGCGGTGTGGTCCCGTGACGGCGGGGCCGAGGGAGGGTTCGGGGAGTTGGAGCGCAGGAGTCTCGGTGCGGCGGCGCTCGCCGTGGGTGCGGTCGGGCTCGGCTGCATGCCGATGAGCTGGGCGTACAGCACGTCGCAGCAGCGTGGTGACCGTGCGTTGCGAACGGTGCACGCGGCGCTCGATGCGGGCGTCCAGCTGCTCGACACGGCCGACATGTACGGCCCTTTCACCAACGAACTCCTGATCGGGAGGGCTCTGAAGGGGCGCCGGGCCGACGCCTTCGTCTCCACCAAGTGCGGGCTCCTGGTGGGCGATCAGCACATCGTGGCCAACGGCCGTCCCGGCTATGTGCGCCGGGCCTGCGACGCATCGCTGCGACGGCTGCAGACCGATGTGATCGACCTGTACCAGCTGCACCGTGCCGATCCCGAGGTGCCGGTGGAGGAGACCTGGGGCGCGATGGCGGAGCTGGTCACCGCGGGAAAGGTACGGGCGCTGGGACTGTGCGCGGTCGGGGCACGGGCGACGCGCCGGCCGGGGGCACGGATGCATGACGGAACGATCCGCCAGCTGGAGCGGGTGCAGCAGGTCTTTCCGGTGAGCGCGGTCCAGGCGGAGCTCTCGGTGTGGTCTCCGGAGGCCCTCGACACGCTGCTGCCGTGGTGCGAGGCGCGCGGCGTGGGGCTGCTGGCCGCGATGCCGCTGGGGAACGGCTATCTGACGGGCACGCTGACTCCGGGCCAGGGTTTCGAGCCGGACGACCTGCGGGCCAGGCACCCGCGGTTCACGGCCGAGATGATGGCGGCGAACCAGCCGGTGGTGGTGGGGCTGCGGCGGATCGCCGAGCGGCACGGGGCGACTCCGGCGCAGGTGGCGCTGGCGTGGGTACTGCGCCAGGGCCCGCATGTGGTGCCGGTGCCGGGCACGAAGCGGGAGCAGTGGGCGGTGGAGAACGCGGGGGCGGCCGGGCTGGAGCTGACCGCGCAGGACCTGGCGGAGATCGCTCGGCTGCCGCGGGCGCGCGGGTCGTGGGACTGAGCCCGGAAATTCCGCCGGCATGCGGAACCCGGGGCGGGGCTGCGGTGTAAGAACAGTAGTCATGCAGCCGTCGAAGGGATCGGTGCTGTGCGCGTTTCTGTATGCGGATCCGTGAGAACCCGGGGGGAACGCCCGCGCGGGGCGTCCGTTGCACGCCGCGCGATGGTGACCGCAGCCGCGGTGGGCTCACTGCTGGTGTCGGGGTGCTCGTCGAGCGACGGTTCAGGGCGCACGGGAGGTGACGCCGCAAGCACGACACACGCGCGGCCCTCCTCCCCCGCCGCGTCCTCCGCTCTGCCGCCCCCGTCCTCGCTGCCGCCCGCGAAGGGCTCGGTGAGGGTGGTGTCGACCCTGACCGAGGGGCTCGCCTCGCCCTGGGGTCTGGCGGAGCTGCCCGGCGGCGATCTGCTGGTGTCCTCACGCGACGAGAGAACGATCACACGGATCGACGGAAGGACCGGAAGCAAGACACTGCTGGGCACGGTGCCCGGGGTGTCGCCCGCCGGGGAGGGCGGATTGCTGGGCATCGCGATCTCGCCGGCATTCGCCTCGGACCATCTGGTGTACGCGTACTTCACGACGGACACCGACAACCGCATCGCCCGCATGCGGTACGACGAGCACGGCGGCACCGGCCGGCAGCTCGGGACGCCGCACACGATCCTGCGGGGCATCCCGAAGGGCGGCATCCACAACGGCGGCCGGATCGCCTTCGGCCCGGACGGCATGCTGTATGCGGGGACGGGCGAGACGGGGTCCACCGGGCTCGCGCAGGACAAGAAGTCCCTGGCGGGCAAGATCCTTCGGATGACTCCGGACGGCAGGCCCGCGCCGGGCAACCCGGAGCCCGGCTCCGTGATGTATTCGTACGGGCACCGGAATGTGCAGGGGCTGGCCTGGGACAGCCGTGATCAGCTGTGGGCGTCCGAATTCGGGCAGGACACCTGGGACGAGCTGAATCAGATCGTGCCCGGTGGGAATTACGGCTGGCCGAAGTACGAGGGGAAGGCCGGCAAGCAGGGTTTTGTCGCCCCCGTGGCACAGTGGAGGACATCGGAGGCGTCCCCGAGCGGGATCGCCTTCGCCGCGGGCTCGATCTGGATGGCGGGCCTGCGGGGTGAGCGGCTCTGGCGGGTCCCGCTGTCCGAGATCCCGGACAAGGAACCTCTGGCGGCCCCGCAGTCGTTCCTCAAAGGACAGTACGGCCGTCTGCGCACAGTGCTCGCGGCGGGCGGCAACAGACTGTGGCTGGTTACGAGCAACACGGACACCCGTGGCACACCGGAACCGGGAGACGACAGAATCCTGGTGCTGGAGGTGCGATAGCGGCGACAGCAGGTGAAAGGGTGCGAGCCGGTGTTCAACTTCTTCGAGGAACTCTTCGCCCCGGGCCGCAAGCACGCCGCGGAGGAGCAGAAACGGCTGGAGCTGACTCGGGTGGACCTGGGCGTGGGCGATCCCGGCCGTGGCCCGATAGACCTGGCCTCGGGCAAGGTGACGGTCCGCCTTCCGGAGGAACCGGAGCCTGACGCCGAAGACGGGGACGAGGACGCCGACGGGCCCTCGGGCCCGGCCGGCGGGTGAGGACCGGTCGGCCACCGACCGTGACCGCCCCGTCACCCTCAGCCGCACCCCGCTGGTGCTGTGACCGGAAAGGTTTGCCGGGAAGCTCGCGGCGTCCGGTGCGGTGCATCGCAAGGCGGAGCATCGCCCGCGTACTGGATGTACTCGGGTGATGCGACAACGCGGCGAGGTGCCGTGCCGGGCGGCGCGAGCCGGTGAACCTTTCCGGTCACAGCACTATGCGGAGCGGTACAGGCGGAGGCGGTGGGCGAGAGCTGCGGCCTCGCCGCGGCTGGAGACGCCGAGCTTGGCCAGGATGTTGGAGACGTGCACGCTCGCGGTCTTGGGTGAGATGTAGAGCTCCTCGGCGATCCTCCGGTTGGTGTGCCCGGCGGCGACAAGCCGGTGCACATCCTGCTCGCGCCGTGTCAGCCCGAACGACTCCACCGCCGCGGCCGCTGCTTCCCGGCGCTGGTCGTCGGCGCGCTCCCGCTCCGCGGCCCCGTCCATGGCGGTGCCCTCGGCCGCGACGGTGACCGCGGTGGGGATCTCGTCGGCGGGCGGGGTGAGCGTGATCCGGGCGCGGCCGGCCATCAGCTCGATGGTCTCCGCCAGCGGACGCGCACCGAGCCGCTCGGCAGTGCTGTGAGCAGAGCGCAGGAGGCCGGTGGCCTCGGCACGGTCGCCGGAGGCGATGAGGAGGGCCTCGGCCCAGCGGTGGTGGACCTGGGCCAGTTCATAGGGGCGGTGCAGAGGAGCGAACGCGGCGGCCGCGCGGGCCCAGTGGTCGGGCGTGTCGGTGCCCTCGGCGCGGGCCAGCTCGGCGCTGATCAGCAGGCCGTACGCGGCCCAGACCGGAACCACCATCGGCAGGTGCTTCATGTGCTTGCGTATCAGGGCGAGGACCGCGGGCCGGCTGGGGTCCGTGGCGGGCAGGCCCCGGGCGTCCGCCTCGGCCGCGGCGGCGACATGGAGCAGCGGCAGTGCGTACCGCTGGGTGCCGGTCGGGAAGCCCTCTTCCGCCAGGGCTTCGAAGGTCGCCCGTGCCTCGGGGAGCCGGCCCTGCTGCACAGCAAGGGTCATGGCCTGGCGGGCAAGGGCGATGAAGTGCTGCGGCTGCGGGTCGCGGGAGCCGAAGTGGCGTCTGCTCAAGGCCAGTTGCCCCTCGGCCTCGGCGATGTCGCCGCGGACGAGCGCCAGTTCGGCGTGGCGCAGGGCGACGAGACCCTCCGCCTTGCGGGACTGGGCGACGCGGGCCGCCACCTCGATGGTGGCCCGGCTCTCGTCCCAGCGACCGAGGGAGAAGTACGACGTCGCCTGGTTGGAGCGGACCCAGGCCTCCGAGTCGGAGAGGCCGTGACGGTGACAGACCTCGATTCCGTGGTCCGCTGCGGCCACGGCCTCCACGGAGCGGCCCATCGCTTCGAGCGTGGAGGGGAGGTTGATGCTGGCGCGGTCCATGATGCCGACCAGGTGCAGTTCGTCGGCGCGGTCGCGGACGGCGTACATCTCGGCGATGCCCTCGTCGACGGCGCCCGCATCGGCAGTGAGCCAGCCACGGGTGAGCCGGGCGTGCAGCTCGATGTACTCGTCGCCGACGAGCTGGGCGTACTCCACGGCCCGGTCGGCGGCGGCGAGCGTCTCTGCGCCGGGACGGTGCAGGGCGCCCCAGCCGGCCACGCTCATCAGGACGTCGGCGTGCACGGCGGACGGCGGCAGACCGCGGACCAGGTCCTGGGCGGTGGCCAGTTCCTGCCATCCGTCGCCGCGGGTGAGGCCCTGCACCAGGTGGGAGCGCTGGACCCAGAACCACGCGGTGCGCAGGGGATCCGCTTCGCCGTCCAGGAGCCGTACGGCCTTCTTGGAGATGGCCAGGGCCCGTTCGCGGTCGCCACCGAAGCGGGCGGCGACGGTGGCTTCGGCCATCAGATCGAGGTAGCGCAGCGGGGTGGCGTCCGGGTCGCAGCCGCAGGCCGGGTAGACCTCGGCGTAGTCGATGGGGCGCAGGGTGCGGCGTATGTCGTCGGGGACGTCGTCCCACAGCTCCATGGCCCGTTCCAGCAGCCGCAGTTGCTCGGAGAAGGCGTAGCGGCGGCGCGCCTCGACGGAGGCCTTGAGCACGGCGGGAAGGGCCTTGGCCGCATCGTGCGCGCCGTACCAGTAGCTGGCGAGGCGGGTGGCGCGTTCGCCGGCGCGGACGAGGGTGGGTTCGGCTTCCAGCGCCTCGGCGTAGCGGCGGTTGAGGCGGGAGCGTTCACCGGGCAGCAGGTCGTCGCTGACGGCCTCGCGGACCAGCGAGTGGCGGAAGCGGTAGCCATTGCCCTCCGGGGTGGCGAGCAGCAGGTTGGCGCCGACGGCTCCGCGCAGCGCCTCGATCAGGTCGTCCTCGGCAAGCCCGGAGACCGCGGCCAGCAGTCCGTACTCGACGGTGGAGCCGCCCTCGGCAATGATCCGGGCGATCCTCTGTGCGTCCTCGGAGAGTGTTTCGACGCGGACGAGGAGGAGGTCGCGCAGCGAGTCGGAGAGGCCTGCGCTGTCGCAGGACTCCAGGCTGCAGGCGAGCTCTTCGACGAAGAAGGCGTTGCCGTCGGACCGTTCGAATATCTCGTCGACGAGGGCGGGTTCGGGGGTGGCCGCGAGGATGCCGGTGAGCTGGCGGCCGACCTCGGCGCGGTTGAAGCGGGCGAGTTCGATCCGGCGGACGGTGCGGAGCCGGTCCAGTTCGGCAAGGAGGGGGCGCAGGGGGTGGCGGCGGTGGATGTCGTCGGCCCGGTAGGTGCCGACCACGACGAGCCGGCCGCTGCGCAGGGTGCGGAAGAGATAGGCGAGGAGGTGCCGGGTGGAGGCGTCGGCCCAGTGCAGGTCCTCCAGGACGAGGACGACGGGACGGTCCGCGGAGATGCGTTCGAGCAGTCGTGCGGTGAGTTCGAAGAGCCGGGCGGTGCCGTGCTCGTCGGTGGCGTCACGGTCGGCTTCGCCGAGTTCGGGCAGCAGCCGGGCCAGTTCGCCCTCCTGCCCGGCGCATGCCGCGGCCATCTCGTCGGGCAGGGTGTGGCGCAGGGCGCGCAGGGCCGTGGAGAACGGGGCGTACGGCAGCCCGTCGGCACCGATCTCGACGCAACCGCCGACCGCGACGACGGCGTCACGCCGGACGGCCGCCGTCAGGAATTCCTCGACCAGCCGCGTCTTGCCGACGCCCGCCTCGCCACCGATGAGCAGCGCCTGCGGCTCCCCGCCAAAGGCCCCGGTACGGCCGGGTGGTCCTGCGGTGGCGCGGGCGAGCGCATCGGTGAGCGAGGTGAGTTCGGCGGCGCGACCGACGAACACGGGACTGACGGACCTGGTCTCCACGCCGCCGAGCATCGCACATGGGTCCGACGCCGTGGCGGCTGGAGGGGAACCGGCTGTCATCGCCTGCGCTCAGGCGGCGTGGACGAACCGGTCCCGGATCGTACTCACCACTCCTTCGTCCTCGTTGCGTCCGGAGCGGCGCTCGACGCGGCGGGCCCGGCGGGCCTGCCGGACGACACGCGCCTGCTCGGCCCTGCGGAGGAGTTCGGCTTCGTGGGCCTTGTGGAGCTCGTACGCGAACATGTGCTTCTCCCTGATGACGACGGCCCGTTGAGGGCCTGGCGGACGGGCAGTCGGTGTGCGGTCCGGGAATCCGTCCCGCTCGTTTCTGCCGTGCCTCCACTGTCGTCCCCCAGGGGGTGCCGCCACATCGGGCGAGTTCCGCATCTCCGCGCGGTGGGGGGCCTTAGGCGCATGCGGTGGGTACCGCATACGGACCGAGGCCCCCCACGCGAATGCCTTAGGGCATCGCCGGCCGGTGCGTACCGGTCACAGCACTAGCCGGCGGCGGCGCTCGCGGCCGGCAGGGCGACGATGAGGTCGAAGTACATGCCGACCGAGATCAGCACGCCGAGGACACCCAGTGCGATACCGGCGCTCGCGAAGGCGCGGACCCAGCCGGGCTGCGGGTCCCCCGGGGCGCCGAAGGCCGGGCGGACCAGCGCGAAGACGCCGACGAGCAGGGCCAGCAGGGCGAAGAGGCCGTTGACGAGGGCGGTGGAGTGCCAGGCGTCGCCGTAGATCTCGGAGATCTGCTGGGCCACCGAGCCGCCGGAGGCGGTCTTCATCTGGCCGAGCAGGGTCTCGCGTTCGGCGACGACCCGGCCGGTCCAGGCGCCGGTCAGTCCGACGACGCCGAGGCCGGCGGCGACGACGGCCGCCGAGGCGGCGCCGAGTCCGGACGGCGTCCGGTGGGAGTCGCCGTCCTCCAGGTCGTGGTCCGGATCGTCGTCGAGGCCGTCGTCGAGGCCGGAGTCCGCATCGGCGCCGGGGCCACTGCCCTCGCGCACCGCGCGCTCGCCCCCGGCTTCGATCGCCGCCTCGTCGAGGCCGTCCGCCGGCTGCTCCCCGTGGTCGCCTTCGGCGGTGGGAGCTTGGGGGGTCTGGGAAGTCGTGGGGTTCATGGCCGCAGGCTAGGCCGCCCGGATGAGAACCCTCTTAACGCCCGCCCCCGAGCCCGCCTCAGCCCCGCTGGGCGCGCCATTCGGGGGCCAGCACGGACCAGATCTCCGAGTCGTGCCGCACACCGCGGTACAGATAGTTCTGACGCAGCACCCCGTCGCGCGTCATGCCCAGGCGCTTGGCCACGGCGACACTGCGCGTGTTGGCCGCGGACGCGTGCCACTCCACCCGGTGCATGCCGCGCTCCTCGATCGCCCAGTCGATCAGCTTGCGCGCCGCCCGGGTCACCAGGCCGCGTCCCTCCCCCGCGGGCTCCAGCCAGCAGCCGATCTCGCAGTTCCCGGACCCGGTGTCGAAGATCCGGAAGAGGACGCCGCCGACCAGGGTGCCGTCCAGCCATATGCCGTACAGCCGGCCGGTGTCCGCCGCCTGCTTCTCGGCGTACCGCTGCAGCAGGGCGCGCGCCGATTCGAGGTCGGTGGCGAAGCCGGCGAAGGGGATCCATGGGTCGACGAGGTCGCGTGCCCGGTCCATGTGGGCGAGGAACTCCTCCGCCTGCCAGATCTCCAGCGGGCGCAGCTCCGCACCGTCGTCACCCAGGGGTACCGCGAACATCATGCTCCTTCGACGTGGTCCGGTGAGGCCGAGGAGATCGCACACGATCTCACTGGACGCGCAGCACGACCGGTTCGTCGTCCTTGCCCGCATGCGCCCCGGAAATCCTTGCATGCGGCGCCCGGCACTCGGGCGCTTCGATGCTGATGCGCGGCAGCCGCCGGTCCAGCCGGCGCGGCAGCCACCAGTTCGCATCGCCCAGCATGTGCATCAGGGCGGGGACCAGCAGGGTGCGCAGGACGAAGGCGTCGAGCGCGACTGCAGCCGCGAGCGCGATGCCGAACATCGCGATGACCCGGTCCCCGCTGAGCACGAAGGCGAGGAAGACCGAAATCATGATCACCGCGGCGGAGTTGATCACTCGGCTCGTCTCGGCGAGGCCGACCCGGACCGCCCGCCGGTTGTCGCCGGTCTCCAGCCACTCCTCGTACATCCGGCCGACCAGGAACACCTGGTAGTCCATGGAGAGCCCGAAGAGCACGGACACCATGATCACCGGAAGGAAGGGCTCGATGGGTCCGGCACTGCCGAGTCCGAGCAGCTCGCTCCCCCACCCCCACTGGAAGATCGCGACAACGACTCCGAACGAGGAGGCGACGGCGGCCACATTCATCGCGGCGGCCTTCAGCGGAATGCCGATCGACCGGAAGGCCAGCAGCAGAAGCAGGCAGCCGAGCCCTATGACGACCCCGACGAAGAGCGGGAGTTTGCCGACGATGACCTGCGCGAAGTCGTCGTAGCCGGCGGTCACGCCACCCACATGGGCCTGGAGCGAGGTGTTCGCCTCGGCCTGGGGCAGGACGTCCGTGCGCAGCCGGTCGACGAGGGCGCTGGTCTGCCGGGACTGCGGCGACGACGTCGGGACGACGGTGACGAACGCCGTGTCGCCGCTGTTGCTGTACACGACGGGGCCGGCCGATGCCACGCCTTCCGTGGCCCGCAGTGTGGCGGGCAGTGCGTCCATCGCCAGCCGGTCGTCGGCGCCGTCGAGCTGCGCGGCGATCGTGAGCGGACCGTTGATGCCGGGCCCGAAGCCGTCGGCCAGCAGGTCGTACGCCTGCCGGGTGGTGGACGACGAGGGATCGTTGCCCTGGTCGGAAGTGCCCAGATGCAGCGAGAGCGTGGGCAGTGCGAGGACCAGCATCACCACGGCGGCGGCGGCGCCGAGCAGCTTGGGGTGGCGTTCGACGAAGGCCGACCAGCGCGCCGCGAAGCCGGTGGGGAGCTCGGGCTGCGGTCCGTGCTCGGCCAGCTGTCTGCGTTCACGCCGGCTCAGCGCCCGCATCCCGATGAACGACAGCAGAGCAGGCAGCAGGGTCAGCGAGGCGGCGACGGTCAGCACGACGGTGAGGGAGGCGGCGATCGCGACGCCGTTGAGGAAGCCGAGCCGCAGGATCAGCATGCCGAGCAGGGCGATGCAGACGGTGGCCCCGGCGAAGACGACGGCACGCCCGGTCGTCACGACGGCGTTCCGTGCCGCCTCGCCGACCGTCAGACCGCGCCGCAGTCCTCGGCGGTGCCGGGTGACGATGAACAGCGCGTAGTCGATGCCGACGCCGAGGCCGATCAACATGCCCAGCATGGGGGCGAAGTCGGCGACGGTCATCAGGTGCCCGAGCAGGACGATGCCCGCGTAGGCCGTACCGACCGAGACGAGGGCGGTGGCGATGGGCAGCACGCTGGCGGCGAGCGACCCGAAGGCCAGGAAGAGGACGACCGCGGCGACGACCACCCCGATGGCCTCGCTGAGGTGTGCGGACGGCGCTTCGGTGAGGGCGGCGACGGAGCCGCCCAGTTCCACCTGGAGTCCGTCACCGGCGGCCGCCTTCGCGGTGTCCGCGACGGCCCGGGCCTGCCGGGCCGGGATGTCGTCGGCCTGGTGGTCGAAGGTGACCGTGGCGTAGGCGGTGTGTCCGTCCGCGCTGATCTGCCCGGCACCGGAGGCCCCGTAGGGCCCGGTCACGTCTCCGACACCCGGCAGTTCCTCGATCGCGTGCAGGGTCCGGGTCATCGTCTGTACGACGTCGGTGGCCCGGACGGTGGAACCGGTGGTGTGCCAGACGATGGTGTCGGTATCACCGCCGAGATCCGTGAAACCGCCCTTGAGCAGCTGGGTGGCCCTGCCCGACTCCGTACCGGGCACCTCGTAGTCGTTGGAGTACGCGGAACCCGCCAAGCCCGCCGCGGTGGCCGCGCCGCCGAGGGTGAACAGCCAGATGAGGACGGCGAGGAGACGGTGCGTGACGCACCAGCGGGCGATGGCAGCCAACGGATCTGCTCCCTGGTGGTTCGTCTTCTTCAGGAGATCTGATGAACAGCCCGCGAAGAACGCTTGACCTGAGAACCGTCACTCTGGCAGCCACCAGTGATCATTTGCCCGTTTCGTGGCGATGCTCACAGTGTCTGATTATTCCATTACATGCCCGATATCCGGCTTACCTCACACGCTCGGCGAGCGCCCCCATGCCGGGCGGGTCCGGCTGTCGGACCCGCCCGCACGGTTCGCGGCCCGGCGGCGGAGTGCGCCGCCGGTCAGCCGGAGACGCTCGCCCGGCCGTTCTCGATATGCCCCATCAGCCGGCGGCGGAACGCGTCGTCGCCGTCGACCGTGACGGCCAGGTCGTACCAGCCGTGCGCGTCGGCCGCCGCGTGGACGACCGTACGGCTCCGCCCCGGCTTCACCTTGATCGTCCGGGTCCGGCCCCGCAGGTCCGCCTCGTCGACGTAACCCAGCGGCCGGACGGTGAAGGTGAGCGTCCGCCGCCCTGTGTTGCGCAGAGTCAGATGCAGATCGCGCTCGTGACCGTCGACCCACGTCGCGACCTCGGGTCCGCTCCCGGCGACGCCCGCGAACTCGCGCCGGAAACCGTTCGGCCCGGTCACGGTGAACCGGTAGGACTCACCGGTGAGGGGCACGGTCCAGTGCGCCGCGCCCCTCACATCCCGGTGCTGCGGTACGGGGAACTCGCCCGCGTACGGGTAGAGGGCGAAGTGCGCCGAGGAACGCCCCGTGTTGCTGACGGCGACCTGCACCGCCCCGTTCAGGACCCTCGCCCGGGCGTCCGGCTGGTAGGGCAGCGGCCGGGCGGGCCGGACGCCGGGCTCCTGCACGGGCATCTGCTGCACGGCCGGCGGCTTCGGCGACCAGCGTCCGGTGAACGGCGGAATGACGCCCGGCTGCTCCGTCTCGGGCCGGCGCCGTCCGCGGGTGAAATCGAAGGCCGATGTCAGATCGCCGGTGACGGTGCGCCGCCAGTCGCTGATGTTCGGTTCCTGCACGCCCGTCCAGCGCTCCAGGAAGCGGATCACGGAGGTGTGGTCGAAGACCTCGGAGCAGACGTAGCCGCCCACGCTCCACGGCGACACGACGAGCAGCGGCACGCGCACGCCGAGGCCGGTGGGCTTGGACTCCCACTGCTCGTCGGTCACCTCGGGCGGCGCGACCGGCGGCGGGACGTGGTCGAAGAAGCCGTCGTTCTCGTCGTAGTTGACGAGGACGACGGTGTGCTGCCACACGTCGGGGTGTTTACCGAGCGCGTCCAGGACCTTGTAGACGATCGTGGCGCTGTGGATCGGGGAGGAGACGCTCGGGTGCTCCGAGTCGACCGCCGACGGCACCAGGTAGGAGACCTCGGGCAGCGTGCCCGCTGCGACGTCCTGGGCGAAGGCCTCGGCCAGCGTGCCGGTCTCGACCCGGCGCAGCGCCCGCTCGAAGAGGCTGCGCTCCGCCGTGGTGAGTGTGGCGACCCCGTCCTCCAGCAGACCGAGCAGACGCGCGCGCTCCGCCGCGTCGTCCGTGTCGCGGACGGCCGCGTAGAAGGACTCCATGTACGTGTGCTCGCCGGTCTTCGCCAGCGCCTTGCGCGCGACCGCCTTGAAGGTGGCGAAGAACTCGATCTGGTTGTCGGTGAAGTTCTCCCACTCGGTGTACGTCTTCCAGCTGCGCCCTGCCTCCTCCAGCCGTTCCGCATACGTGCTCCAGCCGTACCCCGGATGGGTGCCCTCGCTGTACGCGTCGTTGCCGACCGCCCGCTTGCCGTTCGCCTCGAAGCCCGTCTTTCCGCTCCACAGGTGGTTGCGGTTGGGGCTGGTGGAGCTGTGGATGGACGAGTGGTAGGCGTCGCAGATCGTGAAGGTGTCGGCCAGTTCGTAGTGCAGCGGGATGTCGCGGCGGTCGTAGTACGCCATGGTGGCGGCCGTCTTCGCCGTCACCCAGCCGTTCATCCACCCGCCGGCCCACGCCTTGCCGCCGCCGCTCCAGGAATGGTCGAGGGCGCCGATGTACTGAAGGTCCTTCTGCTGCGCCGCGGCGGCGTCCCGGACCGGGAACGGCAGCACGGTGGCGCCCGACGCTCCCGGCTGCTCGAAGACCGGCTTCCCGGAGGGCAGCTCGATCGCGTTGCGGTCGCCGAAGCCGCGCACACCGCGCAGGGTGCCGAAGTAGTGATCGAATGAACGGTTCTCCTGCATCAGGATCACCACGTGCCTGATGTCCTGGAGCCCGCCGGACCCTGCCGGGCGCGTCGGCTGCGCGGCTATCGCGGCCTGCAGAGACGGCGGCAGCAGCGACCCGGCCGCCGCGGCGCCGAGCGCTCCGCCGCCGAGCGCGAAGAGGCGCCGGCGTGAGATGTCCGTGGTCAAGTTGAGCCTCCCGAGTCCTGTCCTGCAGTCGGGAAGCTATGCGGGGCAGGTGGCTGCAGGAAGACCGCTGCACGGCCCGGCGGTGAACGTCCAACAGGTCGGCGCGGAAGTCCAATCCGCCTGTGGTGGCGGCACGCAACGCGAAGGGGCGGTGCACCCGTCGACCGGGTGCACCGCCCCTTCACACGCGCCTGCGGCCGAAGCCGCGAGGGGATCAGCCCTCGACGCCGAGCTTCTCCAGGATCAGCTCGCGCACCCGGGCGGCGTCCGCCTGGCCGCGCGTGGCCTTCATGACCGCGCCGACGAGCGCGCCCGCCGCCGCGATCTTGCCACCGCGGATCTTGTCGGCGACGGCCGCGTTGGCAGCGATCGCCTCGTCCACGGCCGCGCCCAGCGCGCCCTCGTCCGAGACGACCTTCAGGCCGCGCTTCTCGACGACGGTGTCCGGGTCGCCCTCGCCCGCGAGGACGCCCTCGATGACCTGGCGCGCCAGCTTGTCGTTGAGGTCGCCCGAGGCGACGAGCTCGGTCACCCGGGCGACCTGCGCCGGGGTGATCGCCAGCTCCTCCAGGGCGACACCGGTCTCGTTGGACTGCCGGGCCAGCTCGCCCATCCACCACTTGCGGGCCTGGTCGGACGGGGCACCCGCCGCGGTCGTGGCGACGATCAGGTCGACCGCGCCCGCGTTGAGGATCGACTGCATGTCGAACTCGGAAACACCCCACTCCTCGCGCAGCCGGTTGCGGCGCACGCGCGGCAGTTCGGGAAGCCCCTTGCGCAGCTCCTCGACCCACTCCAGGGCCGGGGCGACGGGCACCAGGTCCGGCTCCGGGAAGTAGCGGTAGTCCTCGGCGTTGTCCTTGATGCGGCCGGCCGTGGTGGAGCCGTCCTCCTCGTGGAAGTGCCGGGTCTCCTGCACGACCTTGGCGCCGGAGTTCAGCACCGCGGCGTGGCGCTGGATCTCGTAGCGGGCGGCACGCTCGACGGAACGCAGCGAGTTCACGTTCTTCGTCTCGGAGCGCGTACCGAACGTCTCGGTGCCGTTCGGACGCAGCGAGAGGTTCACGTCGCAGCGCATCTGGCCCTGCTCCATGCGCGCCTCGGAGACGCCCAGCGCCTTGATGAGCTCGCGCAGCTCGGCGACGTACGCCTTGGCGACCTCGGGGGCACGCGCGCCCGCTCCCTCGATCGGCTTGGTGACGATCTCGATGAGCGGGATGCCCGCGCGGTTGTAGTCGAGCAGGGAGTGGGACGCGCCGTGGATACGGCCGGTCGCGCCGCCGACGTGCAGCGACTTGCCGGTGTCCTCCTCCATGTGGGCGCGCTCGATCTGCACCCGGAAGATCTCCCCGTCCTCCAGCTGGACGTCCAGATAGCCGTTGTAGGCGATCGGCTCGTCGTACTGCGAGGTCTGGAAGTTCTTCGGCATGTCCGGATAGAAGTAGTTCTTCCGGGCGAAGCGGCACCACTCGGCGATCTCGCAGTTCAGTGCGAGACCGATCTTGATGGCGGACTCCACGCCGATCGCGTTGACGACCGGGAGCGAGCCGGGCATGCCGAGGCAGGTCGGGCACGTCTGCGCGTTCGGCTCCGCACCCAGCTCGGTCGAGCAGCCGCAGAACATCTTGGTCTTGGTGCCGAGCTCGACATGGACCTCAAGGCCCATGACGGGGTCGTACGTCGCGAGGGCGTCCTCGTACGGCACCAGGTCAGTGACAGTCACGGTGAAACTTTCCCTCTCAACCCAGCAGTACGTCGTCGTCGCCCAGGCGCTTCAGCTCGCGGTAGAGCAGAGCGATGCCGGTGGCGATGGCGGCAGCGGAGACGACGGCATCGACCAGCCGGAGCGTGTCGTGTTCCTGGCGTGCCGTCTTGGCCCGCTTGTACACGCCGATCGCGCCGAAGGCGGTGGTGCCGATGGACAGGTACGTACCGGTCTTGGACTTCTTGAAGCCCTTGGCCTTGGTCAGTGCGCTCATAGCGACGGAGCCTCCTCCAGCAGCGGGTGCCCCCACTTTTCCACGAAGGCGGCCTCGACGGCGGCTCCGACCTTGTACAGCCGGTCGTCCTTCATGGCCGGGGCGATGATCTGCAGACCGACCGGGAGACCGTCCTCCGGTGCCAGACCGCAGGGCAGCGACATCGCGGAGTTGCCGGCCAGGTTGGTCGGGATGGTGCAGAGGTCGGCCAGGTACATCGCCATCGGGTCGTCGGCGCGCTCGCCGATCGGGAAAGCGGTGGTCGGCGTCGTCGGGGAGACGATCACGTCGACCTGCTCGAAGGCCTTCTCGAAGTCCCGGGTGATGAGGGTGCGGACCTTCTGCGCCGAGCCGTAGTACGCGTCGTAGTAGCCGGAGCTGAGTGCGTACGTACCGAGGATGATGCGGCGCTTGACCTCGTCGCCGAAGCCGGCCTCACGGGTGAGGGCGGTGACCTCCTCGGCGGACTTCGTGCCGTCGTCGCCGACCCGCAGGCCGTACCGCATGGCGTCGAAGCGGGCCAGGTTGGAGGAGCACTCGGACGGCGCGATCAGGTAGTACGCCGACAGGCCCAGGTCGAAGGACGGGCAGTCCAGCTCGACGATCGTGGCACCGAGCGACTTCAGCAGCTCGACCGACTCGTTGAAGCGCTGGACGACACCGGCCTGGTAGCCCTCGCCGGAGAACTGCTTGACGACGCCGACGCGCATGCCGTCGACGCTGCCGTTGCGGGCCGCCTCGACGACCGGCGGGACCGGTGCGTCGATGGACGTCGAGTCCAGCGGGTCGTGTCCGGCGATCGCCTCGTGGAGCAGCGCCGCGTCCAGGACCGTACGGGCGCAGGGGCCGCCCTGGTCGAGGGAGGACGAGAAGGCGACCATGCCGTAGCGGGAGACCGCACCGTAGGTGGGCTTGACGCCGACGGTGCCGGTGACGGCGGCGGGCTGGCGGATGGAACCGCCGGTGTCCGTGCCGATGGCGAGCGGGGCCTCGTACGACGCGAGGGCCGCCGAGGAGCCGCCGCCGGAGCCGCCCGGGATGCGGGTGAGGTCCCACGGGTTGCCGGTCGGGCCGAAGGCGCTGTTCTCGGTGGAGGACCCCATGGCGAACTCGTCCATGTTGGTCTTGCCGAGGATGACGACGTCGGCGGCCTTCAGCCTCTTGGTCAGGGTCGCGTCGTACGGCGGAACCCAGCCCTCGAGGATCTTCGAGCCGACGGTGGTGGGCATGTCCTGCGTGGTGAAGATGTCCTTCAGCGCGAGCGGGACGCCGGCCAGCGGGCCGAGCTTCTCGCCCGCGGCCTTCTTCGCGTCGACGGCGCGGGCCTGCGCGAGCGCGCCCTCACGGTCGATGTGCAGGAAGGCGTGGACCTTCTCGTCGACCGCGTCGATCCGGGCCAGGTGCGCCTCGGTGACCTCGACGGCCGTCAGCTCGCCGGAAGCGATCTTCGCGGCGATCTCGGCGGCGGTGAGCTTGATGATGGAGCTGTTGTCCGTCATGGCTGTTAGTCCTCCCCCAGGATCTGCGGCACCTTGAAACGCTGCTGCTCCTGGGCCGGGGCGCCGGAGAGCGCCTGCTCGGGGGTGAGCGACGGACGGACCTCGTCCGCGCGCATGACATTGGTCAGCGGCAGCGGGTGGGAGGTCGGCGGTACGTCTTGGTCGGCGACCTCGGAGACGCGGGCGACCGCGCCGATGATGTCGTCGAGCTGACCGGCGAAGTGATCGAGCTCTTCGCCCTTCAGCTCCAGACGCGCCAGCCGTGCGAGGTGGGCGACCTCCTCGCGCGTGATGCCAGGCATGCAGCGATCCTCAGGGGTGAGTGTTGTGGTTTTGGCCCCAATCCTATGGGGTCCGCCACGGACGGGTCCGCCACCCACGGCGCAGTCGCCTCCGTCCGGCCTCCGCCGGGGCGCGATCGGGGTCCGATCGGGGCCGGTCCGTTCGATTGCGCCGCCGGGATCCGGCCGCCGCGCCCGCTCAGGTCGTCGCCGGACGCGACCGCACCGCCCGGCCCGGCTTCCGCTGCTCCAGTTCGGCCACGCCTGTCTTCACTCCCGCCGCCGCGGCGGCAGCCGCCGCGGCAGCCGCCAGCTCCGACGGCCGCCGCCAGCCGTGCTCGCCGCGGGCCCGCAGCCACGCCGTGGTCTCCTGCGGCGGCATCGCGGCCGCGACCAGCCATCCCTGCACCGCATCGCAGCGCAGGTCCCGCAGCCGCTCCCACGTCTCGTCGTCCTCGACACCCTCGGCGACGACCAGCAGACCGAGCGAGTGGGCCAGGTCGATGGTGCAGCGGACGATCTCCGCGTCCTCGTTGTCGACGGCCAGCCGGGCCACGAACGACCGGTCGATCTTCAGTTCGCTGACCGGCAGGCGGCGCAGATGGACGAGCGAGGAGTACCCCGTACCGAAGTCGTCGAGGGACATCTTCACGCCGTGCCCGGTCAGACCGGCCAGCGTGTCGGCGGCGCGCTGCGGGTCCTCCAGCAGGACGTGCTCCGTTATCTCCAGCTGGAGGGAGCCGGCCGGGACACCGTGCCGGGCGAGCTGGGCCGCGACGCCGCCGGCGAAGCCGGGGGTGTGGACGTCACGCGGGGAGACGTTGACCGCGACCGGGACGAACAGCCCCTGTGCCCGCCACCTGGCGACCTGGGCCAGTGCCGTCTCCAGCACGTACTCGGTGAGGTGCGGCATCAGGCCCGACGATTCGGCGATGGCGATGAACTCGTCCGGAGGGACCCGGCCACGCTCCGGATGCACCCAACGCACCAGCGCCTCGAGCCCGGCCACCTGGCCGTCGAAGCGGACCTTCGGCTGGTAGTGGAGCTCCACCTCGCCGGCGTCCAGCGCGCGCCGCAGATCCCCGAGGAGCCCGAGCCGGTCCGGGGTGTTGCTGTCCCGCTTCGACTCGTACACCTCGACGCCGGTACGGTCCCGCTTGGCCTGGTACATCGCCACATCCGCCCGTCTGAGCAGCCCTTCCGCGTCCAGCGCGTGGTCGGGGTAGACGGCGACCCCGGCGCTGGCCTCCAGCACCAGCGTGAGGCCGTCGAGGTCCAGCGGCGAGGAGAGCTCGGCGACCAGATGGCGGGCGACGCGCTGGGCACTGGTGGTGGAGTCCGCGGTCGGGAGCAGTACGGCGAACTCGTCGCCGCCGAGCCGCGCCGCCTCCGCCCCGCGCGGCAGGGCCAGCCGGAGCCGCTCCGCTATCTGCAGCAGCAGCCGGTCCCCCGCCAGATGACCGAGGGTGTCGTTGACCGCCCGGAACCGGTCGAGGTCTATCAGGACGAGTGCGGATCTGGCGCCGATGTGCTCGGCGTCCTCCAGCGCCGTCCAGGTGCGCTCCAGCAGCCACTGCCGGTTCGGCAGTCCGGTCAGCGGGTCCCGCAGCTGCTCCTCGGCTCTGGCCCGAGCGATCCAGAGGGTGGAGTCCAGGGCGATCAGCGGGACGGCGAACAGCGGCAGCAGTACGGGGGTGGTCGTCGCGACCGTACATATCAGAGGGGCGATCCCGAGCAGCGCGACCGCGACGAGCCCCTGGCGCAGAACGGCCGTGCGGGCGATGGTCGACAGCCCGCTGCCCTGGGGGGCCTGGGCATACCACAGGAGGATCCGGGTGACGACGAGATACGTGGAGGCGGCGAGCACGACCTCCGGGACGGCCTCGATGCCCCATTCCAGGGGCCGCCAGGGCGACTCCACCGTCTGCGCCTCACCGAACGCGGCGAGGACCAGGGCCGCCGCGCCCACCCCCAGGATGTCCACCGCGCCATGCAGCAGCCCCTGCCACCAGCGGTGTCTGCGGGCCACACCGACGAGCACCACGACGACCAGGCTGACCAGGCCTGCGGCCACCCAGCCGTAGAGCAGCAGGACGGCGAGGGTGAGCGCGGCGCCGGATCCGGTCCCGCCCCACCAGCGGTCGCGCCCGAGCGCGACGAGATGACCGACGATGATTCCGGTGAGGACGGCGAGCGACCAGCCGACCGCGCCGCCCGGGAAGAGTGCGTGACTGCCGCTCAGGGTCCGGTAGAAGCCCGTCGCGAGCTGAGTGGTGGCGACCAGTACAACGGCGGCGCCCACTTTGGGCGTGGGGCCGAGGAAACCTTGCAGCCGCGACACCGGCGCGGCGCTCTCGGTCGGTTTCATTCCGTCCCTCTCACAGCCGGCGGTGCCGATGTCACCTGTTCGTCCCGCTCCCATGCCACCACGACCCCACGGCCGTCGCGCAGCCGGGATCACCGTCGCGCAGCCGTACACGGCAGGCGCACGTCTCAACAGTAGGCCGCCGAACCCCCCTACGGGCAGCGCTCTACAGCTCTTGCCCGAATGCGAACCGGCCCCCGCCCCGCATCCGGTGGCCGCCGCACAGCCGAACGGGGGCTCCAGGCAGCTGCCTTCCCCCGTCCCGGCCGGCCGCGGCCCGTTACTCCTCGGCCGCCCCGGCGACCGGCACGGCCGCCTCGCGTGCCGCATCAGGCCCCTGTTCGAGCAGGACGGCGAAGCCGGCACCGTCGAGAACCGGAACCTTCAGCTGCATCGCTTTGTCGTACTTCGAGCCCGGGTTTTCGCCGACCACCACGAAGGAGGTCTTCTTCGAGACGGACCCCGTGACCTTCGCTCCCCGGCTCTGCAGAGCCTCTTTCGCGCCATCCCTGGTGTGGTCGGCCAGGGTGCCCGTCACGACGACGGTGAGGCCTTCGAGCGCGCGCGGCCCCTCGTCCTCGTCCGCCCCCTCGTCCGCCATCCGGACCCCGGCCTCCCGCCATTTGCGCAGGATCTCCCGGTGCCAGTCCTCCGCGAACCACCGGGTGACGGATGCGGCGATGATCGGTCCGACACCGTCGGCGGCGGCCAGCTCCTCCTCGGTGGCCGCCTCGATGCGTTCCATCGAACGGAACTGACGGGCCAGCTCCTCGGCCGCGACCGGGCCCACATGACGGATCGACAGCCCGGTGAGGATGCGGGCCAGCGGGGCCTGTTTGGCGGCCTCGATGGCTTCCAGCATCGCCACGGCGTTCTTCTTCGGCTCGCCCTGCTGGTTGGCGAAGACCATGGCGGTCTTCTCCTCACCGGTCCTCGGATCGTGCTTGGGCAGACCGCTGTCCATGTCCAGGACATAGGCCCGGATCGGCAGCAGCTGTTCGATGGTCAGCCCGAAGAGGTCGCTCTCGTCGCGCAGCGGCGGCTCGGCGGGCTCCAGCGGCTTGGTCAGGGCGGCCGCGGCGACATAGCCGAAGTGGTCGATGTCCAGGCATTTGCGCCCCGCGAGATAGGCGACGCGCTCGCGCAACTGCGCCGGACAGAAACGCGCGTTGGGGCACCGGACGTCGATGTCGGCCTCCTTCATGGGCCGCAGCTCCGTGCCGCACTCGGGGCAGTGGGTCGGCATCACGAACGCCCGCTCGGTGCCGTCCCGCAGATCGACGACCGGGCCGAGGATCTCCGGGATCACGTCGCCCGCCTTGCGGATGACCACCGTGTCCCCGATGAGGACGCCCTTCGCCTTCACCACGTTCTGGTTGTGCAGGGTGGCGAACTCGACCTCGGAGCCCGCCACCTCGACGGGTTCGACCTGGGCGTACGGAGTGACCCGGCCGGTGCGTCCGACACCGACCCGGATGTTCACCAGCTTGGTGTTCACCTCCTCCGGCGGGTACTTCCAGGCGATCGCCCAGCGCGGGGCGCGGGAGGTGGAGCCGAGCCGGCCCTGGAGCGCGATCTCGTCGAGTTTGACGACGACGCCGTCGATCTCGTGCTCCACGGAGTGCCGGTTCTCGCCGAAGTACGCGATGAACTCCCGTACGTCGTCGAGGGAGTCGACGACCTTGTTGTACTTCGCGGTGGGCAGGCCCCATTCGTGCAGCAGCTCGTAAGCGTGCGAGAGGCGGTCGATCTCGAAGCCCTCACGGGCGCCGATGCCGTGCACCACCATGTGCAGCGGGCGGCCCGCGGTGACCTTCGGGTCCTTCTGGCGCAGTGAACCGGCGGCGGCGTTGCGCGGGTTGGCGAACGGCTTGTCGTCGGCCTCCACCAGCCGGGCGTTGAGCTCCTCGAAGGCCTCCATCGGGAAGAAGACCTCGCCGCGGATCTCGACCAGCGCGGGGATCCGGTCGCCCTTCAGCCGGTGCGGGATCTCGGCGATCGTGCGGACGTTGGGGGTGATGTCCTCGCCGGTGCGGCCGTCACCGCGGGTCGCGGCCCGGGTCAGCAGCCCCTGCTCGTAGGTGAGGTTGACCGCGAGGCCGTCCACCTTGAGCTCGCACAGGAAGTGGTGGCCGGAGGTGCCGATGTCCCTGGCGACGCGCTCGGCCCAGACCGCCAGCCCCTCGCCGTCGAAGGCATTGTCCAGGGAGAGCATCCGCTCGCGGTGCTCGACCGAGGTGAACTCCGTGCGGTACGGCCCCGCGACCTTCTGGGTCGGCGACTCCGGCGTGCGCAGCGGCGGATACCGGTCCTCCAACTCCTGCAGTGTGCGCATCAGCCGGTCGAACTCGGCGTCGCTGACGACCGGCTGGTCGTTCACGTAGTACCGGAAGCGGTGCTCCTCGATCTGCTCCGCGAGGAGCGCATGCTGCACCTGTGCCTCCGCGGGCACCTCCGAATGCTGTCCGCCGGCCATCGTCTCGTCCTCCCGTTACCCGATACCCGTCACTCAGGGTTGTCTGCGAGCGATCTCGCGGCCCGGGCGCAGTGGGCGAGCGCGGCGCGCGCATACGCGGGCGACGCACCCGCGAGCCCGCACGACGGGGTGATGACCAAGGACTCGGCAAGAGTCCCCGGATTCAGCCCCAGCCTGCGCCACAGCGTCCTGACACCCATGACGCTACCGCCCGGGTCCGACAATGCACCCGAGGCCGGGTCGGTGCCGGGCACCACCCCGAGCAGGAGCTGGGTGCCGCCCTCGACCGCTTCCCCGATCGCCTCCTCCTCACGCTCGGTGAGGAGGGAGAAGTCGAACGAGATGCCGTCGGCCCCGGCGCGCCGGAGCAGCGCGAACGGGACGTCGGGCGCGCAGGTGTGGACCACCGTGGCACCGTCCCCGTTGACCGCCAGGACATCGCGGAGGGCGCCCTCCACCACCTGCCGGTCCACGGCGCGGTAGGTGCGGTAGCCGCTCGCCGTCCGGATCTGCCCGCGGAGCACGCCGGTCAGCGACGGCTCGTCCAGCTGGAGGATCACCCTCGCGCCGGGCACCCTGCGCCGTACGTCCGCCAGATGGGCCCGCAGCCCCTCCGCCAGCGAACCCGCCAGATCGCGGCAGGCGCCGGGGTCGCCGAGCGCGGCCTCACCGCCCCGCCGCTCCAGCGCGGCCGCCAGCGTCCAGGGACCCACCGCCTGGACCTTGAGCGGTCCCTCGTACCCCTGGGTGAACTCCTCCAGGGCGTCGAGGTCCTCGCCGAGCCAGGAGTGGGCCCGGCGGGTGTCGCGGCCCGGCCGGTCGCCGACCCGCCAGCCGCTGGGCTCGACATGGCCGTACAGGTCGACGAGCAGTCCGAGGGTCCGCCCGATCATGTCGGCGCCGGGCCCGCGTGCGGGCAGCTCCGGCAGATACGGCAGGCCCTCGCCGTCCCCGAAGGTCCCGGTGACGGTCTTCGCCGCCTCCCGCGCGTCTCCACCGGGCATGGACCCGATCCCGGTGGCACGGCACCCGCTGAACTTGCTTTTCTCGCTCACGCAGGAAGCCTACGGTCCGGGACGCCGGGCGCGTCGCCCGCCCGGGCGGCCCCCGCACGTCCTCGACAGGACGGCCCCGGGTGCGCCCCCGCGTCCGGTGGCTCAGCGCCCCGGCCGGACCGTCAGGTCGTTGACCTCGGCGTCGCGCGGCAGGTCGAGCGCCATCACGATCGTGGTCGCGACGGACTCGGGGTCGATGAACCGGGAGGCGTCGTACTCCTTGCCCTCCTGCCGGTGGACCTTGGCCTGCATCGGGCTGGCGGTACGGCCCGGGTAGACGGAGGTCACCCGGACACCGTTCCCGTGCTCCTCCTCGCGCAGCGAGTCGGCCAGCGCCTTCAGGCCGTGCTTGCTCGCGGCGTACGCGCTCCACTCGACGTGCGCGCTGAGCCCTGCGCCCGAGTTCACGAAGACGACATGGCCCTGGGCCACGCGCAGCTGCGGCAGGAAGAGCCGGGTGATCTCGGCGGGGGCGACCAGGTTCGTGTTGAGCTGGAAATGCCAGGCCTTGGGCGAGAGACCACCGACCGGGCCGAGCTCCACGACACCCGCGATGTGCAGCAGCGAGTCGATCCGGTCCGGCAGCGACTGCTGCGCGAACGCCCAGGCGAGCCGGTCCGGGTTGCCGAGGTCGCCGACGAGCGTGCGGGCACCGGGGTGGAGCTCGGTCAGCTCCTTGGCGCGGCCCGCGTCACGGGCGAGCAGGACTACTTCGTCGCCGCGCTCCCGCAGACGGCGGGCGACAGCTTCTCCGATGCCGGAGCCTGCACCGGTGATGAGATGAATGGACATGCGCCCATCGTCGCATCCGGCCGTGTGCCTACTGGATGCCGGACCGCTCCTCCAGGTAGGCCAGCGCGCCGACCCCGTCCTTCGCGAAGAACACCAGCTCGGTGAGGGGAAGGGGCAGGAAGCCCTCGTCCTCCATGCGCTGGAACTGCAGACGCAGCCCGTCGTAGAAACCCGCCGTGTTCAGCAGGACGACCGGCTTGTCGTGCTTGCCGTGCTTCTTCAGCTCCAGAATCTCGGTGGCCTCGTCGAGCGTCCCCATACCGCCCACCATGATCACGACGGCGTCGGCCTTCTCCAGGAGCAGCGCCTTGCGCTCGGCGAGATCGCGCGCGATCACCATCTCGTCGGCGTCGGTCCGGGCCTGGGCGGCCATGAAGTCCACCGACACCCCGACGAGCCGGCCGCCCGACTCCTGCACCCCGTCGGCGACGACCTTCATCAGCCCACTCTCCGAACCGCCCCAGACCAGGGTGTGCCCGCCGCGGCCGAGCAGCTCGGCGAACTCACGGGCGGGGCGGGTGTAGCGGTCGTCGAGGTCGGCGGCGGAGAGAAAGACACAGATGTTCATGCACCCACCGTAAGCACCGGCACCGGCACTCCCCGAAGCGGGGGAAGAAATCGGCGTGCGGGACGGCTGAAGCACATATGACTTCGACCACAGGACACGTCATCACCGTCGAGCCGGGCACCGAGCATGTGCGCGTGGTGCGCGACGGACAGCTGCTCGCCGAGAGCCGCCGCCCGCTCGTTCTGCGCGAGACGGGCTGTCCGGTCCGCTACTACCTGCCGCCCGAGGACGTCCGTACCGAACTGCTGACGGCGTCGGACACCCACACCCACTGCCCGTTCAAGGGAGATGCCTCCTACTGGTCGCTGCCGGACGCGGCCGACCTCGTCTGGGCCTATCCGGACCCGAAGCCCGAAGTGGCCGCGATCAAGAACCACTTCTGCTTCTACGACACCGAGACCGTCTCCGACTGACCGTCAATCACCGGTCCTGACCTGCACCGTTGAAGAATCTCAAAAATTTCTCGGCCGAAGCGATGAGTTCGGCGATGGGCCGCAGTCCACCCTCACATGGACAAGACTCTCTCCTGCGACGGCACTGCGATCGCCTACCGGCGCCAGGGGGACGGACCGCCGGTGATCCTGGTGGGCGGCGCGCTGAGTACGGCGGCGACCGAGGCGCCGCTGGCGGAGCTCCTGGCGTCGCGGTTCAGCGTCGTCACCTACGACCGGCGCGGCCGCGGCTCCAGCGGCGACACCGCGCGGTACACGGTCGCACGTGAGGTCGAGGATCTTGCCGCACTGATCGAGCGGACCGGCGGCCGGGTCTCGGTGTTCGGGATGTCGTCCGGCGGCGCGCTGGCCCTGGAGGCGCAGGCGGCCGGTCTGCCCATCGACCTGCTCGCGGTGTACGAGCCTCCGTTCACCCCGGACGCCCCGGCCCGGCGCGCCAAGGCGCGCTACGCGAACCGGCTGCACCGGCTGCTGTCCGCCGGTGACCGCGCGGGCGCCGTCGAGCTGTTCCTGTCACTGGCGGGGATCCCGGCCGATCTGGTCGCCCGCATGCGGCACGCCCCGCTGTGGCGCGGCCTCGAATCGCTGGCGCACACCCTCGCGTACGACGACGCGGTACTGGGCGACGGTACGGTCCCCGTCGAGCGTCTCCGGTCCGTCGACGCCCGCACGATGGTGATCACGGGCGGCTTCAGCCCCACCCCGATGCGCACCCTGACCCGCATCCTCGCGGACGCGATCCCGCGCGCCCGGCACCGCACCCTGACGGGTCAGACGCACGATCTGGCGCCGCAGGTGATCGCACCGGTGCTGGCGGACTTCTTCGCCAAGGATGTGTCCGTCGGCCAGGCGTCGTGAGCCGCCGGTCCGACGGCGCCCCGCGCCGCAGGTCCTAACCCTGGCCCTGATTCCGGCCGACCACGGCCCCGGCGGCGGTGCGCCGCACCGTCGTCGCGATCGTCGCCGAGCCGACCACCCGCGTCCCGTCGTACAGCACGACCGCCTGGCCGGGGGCCACACCCCGTACCGCCTCGGTGAACGTGACGTTCAGCGCGCCGTCCACGAGCTCGGCGGTCACCTCGGTCTCGCCGCCGTGGGCGCGGAGCTGGGCGGTGTACGTGCCGGGGCCCACCGGGGCCGTGCCGCACCAGCGGGGCTTGATGGCCGTCAGCGCGGTGACGTCGAGGGCCTCGGCCGGGCCCACCGTCACCGTGTTGTTCACCGGCGAGATGTCGAGGACGTAGCGCGGCTTGCCGTCGGCGGCGGGGTGGCCGATACGCAGGCCCTTGCGCTGCCCGATGGTGAAGCCGAACGCGCCGTCGTGGCTGCCGAGCTTCGTACCGGACTCGTCGAGGATGTCGCCCTCCGCCTTGCCGCCCAGCCGGCTCGCGAGGAAGCCCTGGGTGTCGCCGTCGGCGATGAAGCAGATGTCATGGCTGTCGGGCTTCTTGGCGACGGCCAGCCCGCGGGCCTGCGCCTCGGCGCGGATCTCGTCCTTGGTGGTGAGGGTGTCGCCGAGCGGGAACATCGCGTGGGCGAGCTGCTTCTCGTCCAGGACGCCGAGGACGTACGACTGGTCCTTCGCCATGTCCGATGCGCGGTGCAGCTCACGGCTGCCGTCGTCGTTCAGCACGACAGTCGCGTAGTGGCCGGTGCAGACGGCGTCGAAGCCGAGTGCGAGGGCCTTGTCGAGCAGGGCCGCGAACTTGATCTTCTCGTTGCAGCGCAGACACGGATTGGGGGTGCGGCCCGCCTCGTACTCCGCGATGAAGTCCTCCACGACGTCCTCGCGGAAGCGTTCGGCCAGGTCCCAGACGTAGAACGGGATGCCGATGACATCCGCGGCGCGGCGGGCGTCGCGGGAGTCCTCGATGGTGCAACAGCCGCGCGCTCCGGTACGGAACGACTGCGGGTTCGCGGAGAGGGCGAGGTGCACACCGGTCACGTCGTGGCCCGCCTCGACGGCGCGGGCCGCGGCGACGGCGGAGTCGACTCCGCCCGACATGGCGGCGAGCACACGGAGGGGGCGCTGGGAAGTCTGAGTCATAGCTCCACCAGGGTACGGGGCGCCGGGAACCGAACGCTCACGGATATGCGTTGTCGATCACATGGGGACCAAGGGGACGGCGGGCGCCGGGCGCTCCGCGGGGAAGAAGCCCGAGCACGGCATCAGCCGGCGCGGGCTGCTGATCGGCGCTGCCGTCACGGCGGTCGGCACGGCGGCGCTGGCGCGGGAGAAGCTGGAGCACGCCTGGTGGCGGCTGCCGGGGGTGGAGAAGCCGCGGAAGCCGGGTGAGCTGGATTACGCACGGGCGGAGTGGATAGCGGCGTCCCCGGCGAACTGGCGGCGCGCGGACCGCCCCGCCGACTACGCCATAGACCGGGTCGTCATCCATGTCACCCAGGGCAGCTTCCGCGGCGCGGTCAAGGTCTTCCAGAACCCCGGCCACGGCGCGGCGGCGCACTATGTGGTGCGCAAGGACGGCCATGTGGCGCAGATGATCCGCGAGCTGGACGTGGCGTTCCATGCGGGGAACAGGGCGTACAACGAGCGCAGCGTCGGCATCGAGCACGAAGGGTTCGTGGACCGGCCGCAGGACTTCACGGCGGCGATGTACGAGGCGTCGGCGCGGCTGACGGCGGCGATATGCGGGCGGTACGACATACCGGTGGACCGGGCGCACATCATCGGGCATGTGGAGGTGCCGGGCACGGACCACACCGATCCGGGTCCGCACTGGGACTGGGACCGGTATCTGAAGCTGGTGCGGGCGGCGACGGCGACCGGCCGGAAGGCCGACGTCTGAGGGCCGTCCGGGATCCTGCCGGAACGGCCCTCAGCTGAGCCCGGCCGTCCGCGCCCGCTCCACCGCCGGGCCGATCGCCCGGGCGACGTCCTCGACGTCCTGCTTGGTCGAGGTGTGTCCGAGCGAGAACCGCAGCGTGCCGCGGGCCAGGTCCGGGTCGACGCCCGTGGCCAGCAGTACGTGGCTCGGCTGGGCGATGCCCGCCGTGCAGGCGGAACCGGTGGAGCACTCGATGCCCTGGGCGTCCAGCAGCAGGAGGAGGGAGTCGCCCTCGCAGCCGGGGAAGGTGAAGTGGGCGTTCGCCGGGAGCCGCCCGCCCGGGGCCGGGTCGCCGCCGAGGATGGCGTCGGGGACGGCCGCCAGCACGGCCGCGACCAGGTCGTCGCGGAGCCCGCCGATCTCGCGGGCGAAGTCCTCGCGCCCGTCGGCGGCGAGCCGGCCGGCCACCGCGAATGCGGCGATGGCGGGCACATCGAGCGTGCCGGAGCGCACATGGCGCTCCTGGCCGCCGCCGTGCAGCACGGGCACGGGAGTGTGTTCGCGGCCGAGCAGCAGGGCGCCGATGCCGAACGGGCCGCCGATCTTGTGCGCGCTGACCGTCATGGCAGCCAGTCCCGACGCGGCGAAGTCGACCTCCACCTGCCCGAAGGCCTGCACCGCGTCCGAGTGCATCGGTACGCCGAACTCGCCGGCCACGGCCGCCAGTTCGCGTACCGGCATGACGGTGCCGATCTCGTTGTTGGCCCACATCACGGTGACCATCGCGACATCGTCGGGGTTGCGTGCGATCGCCTCGCGCAGCGCGTCCGGGTGGACGCGGCCGTAGGCGTCGACGGGGAGGTACTCGACGGTCGCGCCCTCGTGTTCGGCGAGCCAGTCGACGGCGTCCAGCACGGCGTGGTGCTCGACGGGGCCGGCGAGCACCCGGGTGCGCCGGGGGTCGGCGTCGCGGCGGGCCCAGTAGAGGCCCTTCACGGCGAGGTTGTCCGCCTCGGTGCCGCCGGAGGTGAAGACCACCTCGCTGGGGCGTGCGCCGAGGGCGTCGGCGAGGGTCTCTCTCGACTCCTCGACGGTACGGCGGGCCCGGCGCCCGGCGGCGTGGAGTGAGGACGCGTTGCCGGTGGCGGCGAGCTGGGCGGTCATCGCCGCGATCGCCTCCGGAAGCATCGGCGTGGTCGAGGCGTGGTCGAGGTAAGCCATGGTGGGCTCGATTCTACGAGCCCCCGGCGGGGCGTATGCCGGGCGCATCGCGGCCCGGTACCCGCGCACGGCGAACGGCTGCCGCGTCACGCACCCGGTCCGCGTCCCGGTCCGGAGCCCGATCCGGCCGGGGACGGGGTGCGAGAGCGCCGTTCCTCAGCCGCCGAGGCTCCAGGAGACGGTGCCGTTTCCGGTGACCAGGAAGGCCAGGACGACGAGATCGGCGATGCCGAGGGCGAGTCCGAGCAGGGCGCGGCCGCGGCGGGCGGTGGACCGGGCGAGGGCGATGATCGCCATCACGATGGCGACCGGGCCGAGCAGGATGTTCATCACAAGCAGGCCGGTCAGCCCGAGCACGAAGGAGGCGACGGCCAGACCGTCGGCGTCCCGGGCGCGGGTCCTGCGGCCGCCCGGCTGACGGACGTCCCCCTCGGCGGCGTCGGCCGCCGTGCCGGCGCCCGTACGGCGGGCGAATGCGGTGAGTGTCATGGTGCGGGACTCCTTCGTCTCTGTCGTCGGCTCGGATCGGTGATCAGTACGACCGGCGGCGCGTGCCCACCCGCTCGCGAACGGCGAAGATCAGCAGCCAGCAGCCGATCGCGAGGGCGAGGGCGAGGGTCAGCGGGAACGGAAGCTGGGCCACCGCTCCGAGGACGACCCCCAGCAGGAGCAGGGCGGCAACGAGGACGATCATGTTCGGCCTTTCTGCGCGTCTCGGGGCACTCGGACTCCCGGTGCCTGTGCCGGCACTTGAGAGTACGAGTGTTCACTGACTAGTCAGTCTAGACCCGCCCTCCCCTTCCCCACTCCAGAGAACAGTTGTTTACTGAATGGCATGAGTCACACCGTCGGCATCCGCCAGACCCAGAAGCTGAAAACGCGTCAGGCGCTCCTGGACGCCGCGCTCCGACTGCTGGAGCACCAGAGCCTGAGCAGCCTGGGACTGCGCGAGGTGACGCGGGCGGTGGGCGTCGCACCCACCGCCTTCTACCGGCACTTCGACGACACCGCCGCGCTCGGTGTGGCACTCGTCGAGGAGGCGCTCGGCAGCCTGCACGGGATGATCGGCGACATCCTCGCCGAGACGGGCGACAGTGAGATCCGGCGGGACCGCAGCATCGATCTGATCATCCGTCACGTACGGGAGCAGCCGGCCCACTTCCGCTTCATCGCCCGCGAACAGCACGGCGGCGTCGGCCCGGTCCGCGAGGCCATAGCGGCCCAACTGCGCCGATTCGCCGAGGAGGTGGCAGGGGCGCTCGCCGCGGAGCCGGAGTCACGGGGCTGGAGCGAAGAGGATCTGCTGATGCTGGGCGGCCTCTACGTCGACCACATGGTGATCACCGCCTCGACGATGCTGGACGCAGGCCCCGCTGGTGAGGCCCGGGTCGCCGAGGTCGCGCGCCGACGACTGCGGCTCGTCACCCTCGGCAGACTCCACTGGCTGGACGCCCCCCAGGGCGCCGGTGAAGCACGACCGGCCGCCGGAGCGGACGGGCCGCCGCCGGCTCGATGACGGCCGGCCGCGCACGGCCGGCGGCATCCGCACGGAACGGGGCAGCGGCGTCACACCGCTGCCGGATGTGCGCAGTGCCCGACGTCTCCGCGTCGGGCACTGCGCACATCCGGGAAGGCCCTGCTCAGCTGCGCGGGGCGCGGGCCAGCTGGCGGGACTGGGCGACCAGCCGGTCGGCGCTGTCCCAGACGTCCGCGTCCTCCTCCAGGAAGCCGCCCGCGAGATTGCGTGTGGTGATGGAGACACGCAGCGGGCCCGGGGCCGGACGGCAGCGGATGTGGGTGGTGAGCTCGATGGTCGGCGTCCAGCCCTTGAGCCCCAGCTCGAACGAGGTCGGCGGCAGTGCGTCGACGGCGAGCAGCAGAGAGTACGGGTCGGCGTCGCGGCCGTCCGCGAGGCCGAACCAGCCGCGCATCTCACCCTTGCCGGACGGGGCGCCGATGGCCCAGCCGACGGTCGACGGGTCGAGCTTGACGCTGAGCCGCTCGGTGATCGCGGAGCTGCCGGGGATGGGTGCCGGGCCGTCGGCCGGGCCGAAGCACTGCTCGATGGGCGCCATGACCGGCGGCGTCGCCGACGTACGGATGTCGTCGGAGAGGGCGTCCAGGTCGCCGTAGGTGCCGAGGACCCTGATGCGCTCGACCTCGGTGCCGTCCTCGGCGAACTGGAAGAGCGAGGCCTGGCCGGTGGAGAGGGTCCGGCCGGTGCGGACGACCTGGGTCCGGATCACGGCGGGGCCGGGAACGGATGCAGTGAGGTAGTGCGCGGAGACCGAGAACGGGTCCGCATGTGGCAGGGCGTCGCCGAGCGCGCGGCCGAGCATCGCCAGGAGATACCCGCCATTGACGGCGTGGATGATCGTCCAGCCCGCAGAGAGTTCGGCGTCGTAGACGCCTTCTTCGCGAAGGGTGACGGCGGTGTCCCGATCGAACTCGCTGTCGCCGATGAGTGCCTGAGCTGCCTGTGCCATGCGATGCACCGTACACCGATTGTATTACTGAGCGGTAGCTTTTTCACCTCGCCGAGATGTCGCAGTGACGGTCAGGCGGTGGCGGAGCCCTCCTCGGCCGCAGCCGAGGAACGGTTATAGGCGCGGGGCGCCCGCCAGTGGTAGCGCATCGCCAGCAGCCGCAGGACGAAGGCGGTGATCACCGCGGTGCCACTGGTGAAGGCGTTGAGCGCGCCGAAGCGGATACACAGCACGACCATCGCCGCGCCGACCATCGCGGGCACGGCGTACAGGTCGCGGTCCCAGCGCAGCAGCGACGGCGTCTCATTGGCGAGCACGTCACGCAGCACACCGCCGCCGACGCCGGTGGCCAGTCCCAGGGCTGCCGATGCGGTGAGGCCGAGACCGTAGTCGTATGCCTTGACGGTGCCGGTCACGCAGAACAGCCCGAGGCCGGCCGCGTCGAAGACATTGACCGCGACCTGGATCCGCTCGACATGCGGGTGCATGAAGAAGACCAGGCCGGCGGCGATCAGCGGGGTGAGGAAGTAACCGAGATCGGTGAAGGCGGCAGGAGGCACCGCCCCGATGATCACGTCACGGAACAGCCCTCCGCCCAGCGCTGTCACCTCGGCGAGTACCGCGATGCCGAAGACATCGAAGTTCTTGCGTACGGCGAGCAGTGCGCCGGAGATCGCGAAGACAAAAATTCCGACGATGTCGAGCGCATGCTGGACGGAGGGCGTGAACAGTTCGTTGAGCACCGGGCTATTGTGCCGGCACTACTCCTTGGGGCTGTCCTCCGAGGTCCCGGAGGGCGTCGCGGCATCGTCCGGGGACGGTGCCGCGGTGTCGTCGCCGTCGGCCGTTCCGCCGGACACCGGAGCCTCGGCGGACTCCGTGACCTCGGCCACCTCGCCGGCCTCCGAAGGCTCGGTGGCCTCAGCAGGCTCCGTGACCTCGGCCGACGCGGTGTCCTCCGAAGGCTCCACGGCCTCGGCCGCCACCGCCTTCGTCACGGAAACCACCTTGACCGCCTCCCGCGCCGCGGCCGACACCGTCTCGCCCGGCACCTGGTCCGGCGCGTTCTCCGGGTGGTGGCAGGCCACCTGGTGACCGGTCTTCAACGCGATCAGCGGGGGTTCCTGCGTCTTGCAGACGTCCGTCGCCTTCCAGCACCTCGTGTGGAAGCGGCAGCCGCTCGGCGGCGAGATCGGCGACGGCACATCGCCCTTGAGCAGGATCCGCCCGCTCGCCACGCCGCGCCGCCGCGGGTCCGGCACCGGCACCGCGGACATCAGGGCCTTCGTGTACGGGTGCATGGGCGCCTCGTACAGCGACTTGCGGTCCGTGAGCTCGACGATCTTGCCCAGGTACATGACGGCGATGCGGTCCGAGACATGGCGGATGACCGAGAGGTCGTGCGCGATGATCACGTAGGTGAGCCCGAGCTCGTCCTGGAGGTCATCGAGCAGGTTGACGACCTGCGCCTGGATCGACACGTCCAGCGCCGAGACCGGCTCGTCCGCCACCACCAGCTTCGGCTTGAGCGCGAGTGCGCGGGCGATGCCGATGCGCTGGCGCTGCCCGCCGGAGAACTCGTGCGGATAGCGGTTGTAGTGCTCGGGGTTGAGGCCCACCAGCGAGAGCAGATCCTGGACCGCCTTCTTGACCCCGCCCTCGGGCGTGACGCCCTGGAGCTTGAAGGGCGCACTGACGATCGTGCCGACCGTGTGCCGCGGGTTCAGCGAGGAGTACGGGTCCTGGAAGATCATCTGCACGTCGCGGCGCATCGGCCGCATGGCCGAGACGCCCAGGTGCGTGATGTCCTTGCCCTCGAACTCGATCGTGCCACCGGTCGGTTCGAGCAGCCGGGTGATCAGCCGGCCCATCGTCGACTTGCCGCAGCCGGACTCACCCACGACACCCAGGGTCTCCCCCGGTCGCACGTCGAAGGAGATGCCGTCGACGGCCTTCACCGCAGCGACCTGGCGCTGCAGCAGCCCCTTCTTGATGGGGAAGTGCTTGACCAGGTTGTCGACCTTGAGCAGCGGCTCGGGCGAGCTCGTCGCCTGCGCTGGAATCGCTGCCGCGGCGGCGCTCTTCTCGGTCTTCTCGGTCTTCTCGCTCACAGCTTCGGCGCAATCTCTTCGGTCCAGATCCGGGTCCGGTCCTCCGGCGACATGTGGCAGGCCGCGAAGTGGTTGCCCTCGACCTGCTGCAGCTCCGGGCGCGTGGTCCGGGTGATGCCGCCCTTGGGCACATCCGCGTACGGGCAGCGCGGGTTGAAGGCGCAGCCGGACGGGATGTTGATGAGGCTGGGCGGGGAACCCTTGACCGGGACGAGCCGGTCGGTCTCCTCCTTGTCGATGCGCGGCATCGACGTGAGCAGACCCCAGGTGTACGGGTGCCTGGGCTCGTAGAAGACCTGCTCGGCGGTGCCGTGCTCGACGCAGCGGCCGCCGTACATGACCAGGATGTCGTCGGCCATCTCGGCGACGACGCCCAGGTCGTGGGTGATCATGATGACCGCGGAGCCGAACTCCTTCTGCAGATCGCGGATCAGGTCGAGGATCTGCGCCTGGACGGTCACGTCCAGCGCAGTCGTCGGCTCGTCGGCGATGAGCAGTTCGGGGTTGTTGACCAGCGACATCGCGATCATCGCGCGCTGACGCATACCGCCGGAGAACTCGTGCGGGTAGGAGTCGACACGCTTGGCGGGCTCGGGGATGCCGACCCGGTCGAGCATCTCGACCGCGCGCGCACGCGCCGCCTTCTTGGTCACGTCGTGGTGGTTGCGGTACGCCTCGACGATCTGCGCGCCCACCGTGTAGTACGGGTGCATCGCCGACAGCGGGTCCTGGAAGATCATGGACATCTGCCGGCCGCGCAGCCTGCGCACGTGGTCGTCGCCGGCGCCGATCAGCTCCTCGCCGTCCAGCCAGATCTCACCGCTGATGTCGGGGCGGCTGCGTGCCTGCCCGGAGCGGTGCAGACCCATGATGGCCAGCGAGGTGACCGACTTGCCGGAGCCGGACTCGCCGACGATGCCGAGGGTCTTGCCCTTCTCCAGCTGGAAGGAGAGCCCGTCGACGGACTTGACGATGCCGTCGTCGGTCGGGAAGTGCACCTTCAGGTCGCGCACGGAGAGGAAGGCCTCGGGCCGTGCGCCGCCCTGCTCGGGAACACCGGCCGGACCGGCCGACTGCTCGTCCTGGGTGGGGATGTTGTCGGTCACGTCAGCCTCACACGCGGGTCGACGACCGCGTACAGCAGGTCGACAATCAAGTTGGCCATGACTACGAAGAACGCCGCGATGATGGTGACGCCCATGATGACCGGCAGGTCACCGGAGTTGATCGCGTCGACCGCGGCCTTTCCCATACCGGGCAGACTGAAGGTCGACTCGGTCAGCACCGCGCCGCCGAGCAGGGCGCCCAGGTCCAGACCGAAGACCGTGATGATCGGAGTCAGGGTGGATCGCAGCGCGTGCTTGCGGATGACCACCTGCTCCTTGAGGCCCTTGGCGCGGGCCGTACGGATGTAGTCCTCGCCCAGGATCTCCAGCATGGTGGCGCGGGTGAGCCGGGCGTAGGTGGCCGCGAAGAGGAAGGCCAGCGTGACCCAAGGGAGGATCATGCTGTTCAGCCAGGCCCCCGGATCATCCGTGAGCGGCGCGTAGTTGATCGTCTCCATCCACTCCAGGCTGTAGATGAAGACGGCCGAACACACCAGTCCGGTGAAGTAGATCGGCAGAGAGACACCTGCCAGCGCGGTGATCATCGTGGCCCGGTCGAGCACAGTGCGTCTGCGCAGTGCGGAGATCACTCCGGTGGCGACACCGCCGATCAGCCAGAGCACCGAAGCTCCCGCGGCCAGCGACAGGGTGACCGGGATGCGCTGCTTCAGGTCCGGCCACACCGGCTGCTCGTTCTTGAACGAGTAGCCGAAGCAGGGGGCCGGGCAGTGGGTGATCTGGGAGCCCTGGTCGTAGTCCCGGCCGGCCACGATGCCCTTGAGGAAGAGGCCGTACTGCGTGGTGATGGGCTTGTCGAGGCCCATCTTCGTACGGATGCCCTCGATGGCCGTCTTGTTGGTCTCACGGCCGGCATAGAGGAGTGCGGGATCGCTTCCGGTGATCTTCGGCACCATGAAGAAGATGCCGAAGGTGACCATGGAGACGATCACCAGCATGACGACGACATTGACGAGTCGTCGGAAGAGGTAGACGAGCACTGCAGTCGGCCTGGTCGGCGGGTGGCTGCCGTCCCTTGTGGGGACGACAGCCGCCCGCCTGCGGCCTTCACCTGCCCTTCGAACTAGCGCATGCGAGGTGAAGGACCCGCATGTCCAACTGCTACTTGACGACGCCCATGACCGCGAGGTCGAGACGGCCCATGGACTCGTTGTAGAAGACGTTGGTCAGCCGCGGGTTGCGGTAGACGAGCGCCTTGTCGAAGTTGATCGGGAGATAGAGGGCCTTCTCCATGATCGCCTTGTTGATCTGGGTGTAGAACGGCGCGGCGGCTTCCGGCGACGTCGCGGAGGCGGCCTGGTCGAAGAGACCGTTGACCGTCTTGTCGTTCAGCATCGTGTAGTTGTTGTTGCCGTTCTTCAGGATGAAGGAGCCGTCAACCAGCGGCTGCAGGAAGCCTGCACCCGAGTTGTAGTCGGCGCCCCAGCCCATCACGATGATGCCGTAGCCCTTCTTCTTCACGTTGTCGGGAGCACCGATCACGGAAGCAGAGTTCTTGCCGTCGTACTGGTCGATGGAGGCCTCGATACCGACGGCCTTCAGCGAAGCCTGCAGCGACTCGGCGGTGGCCACCTCGGGCTTGCGGTTGTTGCGGACCGCGATGGTGGTCTTGAAGCCGTTCGGCTTGCCACAGGCCTTCAGGGCCTCCTTGGCCTTGTCGACCTGCGGCTTGCCCTGGGTCAGGCCGAACGGGTCGTAGGACTTGTCCGAACCCGGGATGCCCGGGGGCAGCATGTTGGCGCCGAGGTCACCGCTGGTCGGGCCACCACGGGCGGTCTGCAGCGACTTCGGGTCGGCTGCGTAGATGACCGCCTTGCGGCACTCGATGTTGTCGAACGGCGCGACCGTCTGCGGGAACGCGAAGTACCGGATGTAGCCGCTGAACGGGTCGTCGGCGTTGGCCTTGTACTTGGCGTTCTGCAGGATCTTGATCTTGGCGGCCTGCTGCACACCGGTGCCGTCGACCGCGTAGTCGACGTCGCCCGAAAGCAGACGGGCGTCCATGTCGTCCGGGTTCGAGGTCACGGTGAAGGTGACCTTGTCCGGCAGACCCTTGCGGATCGGGTCGGTCTTCGGGTCCCAGTTGGTGTTCCGGACGAAGATCGTCTCCTTGCCCGGCTTGAAGGACTGGACCTTGTACGGGCCGGTGGCGACCGGGTGGTTCGTGTACTTCGCGCCGTCGTCCTTGGCCGCCGGCACCGGCGAGGAGTCGGCCATCGCCATCAGGTACGAGAAGTCCGAGTTCGGCTTCGCCAGGTTGAAGACGATCGTCTGGTCGTCCGGCGTCTGGACCGACTTCAGACCCAGCTTGTTCGGGTCCTTGTCCTTGTAGGGGCCGGGGTACTTCTGGCCCTGGTCGAGGATGTCGATCAGGTAGGTCGGGCCGCCGGAGAGGACGTCCTGCGCGAAGACGCGCTCGACGCCGTACTTGATGTCCTTCGAGGTGATCGGCGTGCCGTCCTCGAACTTGACGCCGGCCTTCAGCTTGAAGGTGTACGTCTTGCCGCCGTTGCTCAGCGTCGGCAGGGACTCCGCGAGGTCGGGGACCAGCTTGGTGCCGGCCTCACCGGGCTTCGAGTCGTACGCGAGCAGCTGGCGGATGTACATCCGCTGCATGTTCCAGACGAAGCCGTAGTAGGCACGGGCCGGGTCAAGGAAGTCGACGTCCTGAGGGGACATCAGCTTCAGCGTGCCGCCCTTCTTGTCGGACGCGTTGATGACCTTGCCCTTGGTGGCTGCGTCGTAACCGGCACCCTGCGACGAGGAGGACTTGTTGTCGCTGTCCCCTCCGCCACAAGCGGTGGCGGTCAGCGCAACCGCGGCCGCGAGGGCCGTGAGCGCAACTGCCTTCCGTGAGCGATTCACTGTCTTGCAACCTCCGTGATGTGGTGTGGCCCGTGGTACGCAGTCCGCGCCCGACGGTCAATCGAGTGCCAACCGGCTCGCGCCGGAGACCTTTTGGGGGTCGACTCAGCTGCCCTTCGGGTCGAGGGCGTCACGCAGCCCGTCGCCGAAGAGGTTGAATGCCAGAACGGTGATGAAGATCGCGAGTCCGGGGACCACCATGTATGTCGGGTCCGCCTGGTAGGTGTTGATCGCGTCGGAGAGCATCTTGCCCCACGAGGCGGTCGGCGGCTTCACACCCGCACCCAGGAAGCTGAGCGCGGCCTCGCTGAGGATGTTGGTCGGAATGATCAGCGTCGAGTAGACGAGGATCGGCGCGACCAGGTTGGGCAGCAGCTCCTTGAAGAGGATGTAGCCCCGCCCGGCGCCCAGGCTGCGTGCCGCCTCGACGTACTCCCGCTCGCGCAGGGACATCGTCTGCCCCCGGACGATACGGCCGATGTAGGGCCAGCCGAAGAAGCCGATCACCACGATCAGCACGCCCATCCTCACGCCCGTGCCGGTGAGTCCCCAGAGGGAGTCGGGCACCACGGTGACGAGGGCGATGGTGAACAGCAGCTGCGGGAAGGCGAGCAGCAGGTCCATCAGCCGGCTGATGAGTGCGTCGACCCAGCCGCCGAAGAACCCGGCCACCGAACCGAGGATGCTGCCGATGACCACGGAGACCACCGCGGCGAGGAAGGCCACCAGGAGCGAGATACGCGCTCCGTAGACGATGCGGCTGAACACATCGCGGCCGTTGGTGGGTTCGACACCCAGCAGGTAGTCCGAGTTGATCCCGCCGAAGGAGCCCTTGGGGATGCCGAGGTCCGGGTCGAGCAGATCCTCGTGGAAGTCGTTCGGCGGATGGCCGAGGAGACTCACGATCAGCGGTGCGAACACCGCGATCAGGATCAGCAGGATGACGACCACACCACCGGCGAGCGCCACTTTGTCGCGCTTCAGCCGTGTCCAGGCGATACGTCCTGGCGAACGGCCTTCGATGTCCTTGGCCGAAACATCGGCCGTGACATCGACGGTCGCAGTCTCGGCCGCGCTGTCGTGCAGTGGTGCCGTCATCGTTGTGGGGACCCCTCTCGGCTCGACCGACTGTGGCCGGCCCGTGCCCGCCGCTGTAGCGGCTTGTTCACATCACAGGTGCAAGTCGCACGATTGGTGCGGGTGGTACGGAAGAAGCAGGTGGTGCGGGTGGAGCAGATCTACCGGTCCAACCAGAAGCCGCAGGTCGCGCAGGGGACCGAACGCCTCTTGTTCCGGGGAGTCTTCAACGCGCCGCGGATCACCCGCCAGCCCTGGCGGGGAATGGATGCGCAACCGTGATGTGACCTGCCGGATCCGTTATCCGGACGTCGTGATCGCCCCAGCGGACCAAGTCGGCACTCTTCGCCCAGATCGGACAGGTGCCCCAACGGGGTTCATCCCGGCCTCAATTGACGGCCGGCCCGACGGGTCAGCCGTGGGCCGGGGGGTAGCCGTAGCCGACGGCAGGGGCGGGCGCGGCGTGGGCCTCGCGGTCGTAGAACGGGCGGGCGTTGGCGCGCAGCCACATCGCGACCGGGTCGTACTCGTCGGACATCGCGACGGTCGAGACGGGAAGCCCGTCCGGGACCGCGCCGATCGACTGCTGCATCATCGCGCGCACCGCGTCGACGGAGGACTGACTCGTGTCGTAGAGATCGAGACCGATGGCGAGATAGGGGACACCCAGCGCGGGCTGCACCCAGGCGCGGCGCAGGGAACGGACCGCGGGGGTGTGATGGGCGTTCTGCGAGAGCAGTGCGTAGAACTGCGGGATCTCGATGGCCGGTTCGGTGAGCCGGAGCGGTCCGGCGGGCATCCGGTCGAGTCCGGTGGCGATCCGCCGCAGGTCCAGCCAGGGGATGCCGACACCGCCCCCGGGGGCGTGCGGGTTGAGCCAGATGCCCCAGCGGTCGGGGAAGAGGGCGCGGGCGATGTCGACGCCGCCGACCACTTCATGGGCCCGGTTCCAGCCACTGGCCGAGAGTTCCTGGGCGGAGGTCACACAGGGGGCGTAGCCGAGCCCGTCGACCTCCATGTTCCCGTACTGGGCGTCGGGCGATCCGGCCCGGCCGTGCCAGAGCAGCATCCAGACCCGGCCCTGGGCGAGGGCCCGCAGCAGCGCCTCGTACGCGTCGTAGCGCCCGGGCGTCACCTGGCGCAGCATGTGCTCGACCTGTCCGGCCGCCGCGGTGCCTGACGCACTCACCCTGGGTCCCGCCCCTCTTCGATCCACTGTGTCGGCCCGTTGCTCCCGGGGCACGCGGGTGCACCTCGGTGGCCTGGGCCCTGGCCATCAAACCAGCTTAGGCCGCGTCCTTGACACCGACTTGACGCCACGGATTGCCGGTGTCGCACCCCGGCCGCCGGGGTGCGACGGCCGTCGGGGGACCCTGAGCGTGTTGCAGAAGGCTTTAGTGGTCCGCACGCTCGTAGAACGGCCGGATCCTGTCCCGCATCCAGTCGGCGACCGGGTCCTGCGCCACGTCGAGCAGGACCAGGTTGACCGGCCAGGGCGTCTCGACACGGCCGAGGGCGCGGCCCAGGGCGTCCATCGGGGCGTTGCGGCCGGCGCCGTCCCAGGTCGAGAACTCGACTCCTATGAAGAGGACGGGGGCGCCGCCCTCGATGCTGGCCAGCGCCCGGCGGGCGGTGCGCACGACGCCGGTCTCCTGGAATTCGCCGGCCGCGGCGGCGAGGAAGTCGACGGGCTCCTCCTGCCAGTCCGGCTCGTACAGCCGCACCCGGCCGCCGCTGGCCGGTCCGTCCAGCGAGGTGCGTCCGGTGCGGCAGAGCTCGGCGACGGCGGGCGGCGGCAGTGGCATGCCGACGGCGCCGCCCGGGTTCACCGCGATACCGAGCTGCGGGGGCAGTCCGCGGGCGAATTCACGGGCGGGCGCCACGGTGAAGGGCATATGGGCACCCACGCAGCTCAGGAACTGCTGTTCGGAGCTGAAGACGGGGACGTACGCGGCGCCCTCGATCTCCACCGTCGGCAGGTCGAGCGACGGGGCGTCGGGGCCGCCACCGTTGGGGAGCGGCACCCAGAGGTGGCTGCGGCCGAGCACCTCGACGAGCCGGCCGCCCGCCTCCGGGATGCCGAGCGAGGCCCCGAGCACCTCTTCGAGCTCGTTGGCCGGCCATCCGCCTTGCGGATGGACCTGGACCTGTGCCGGAATGTCCACTGCTTCCCCTTCTCACCCCATACCTTGCGGCAGAACAGTAACTCCGGTGCGCCCCCGCGCGCCGGAAGCCCCTACATCCGCGCGAACGTGATCCGGGTCAGCAACCCGGCAGCCTCCCGGTCCAGCAGCACCGCCGAGCAGCAGCCGCGCGGCAGGGTGCCGGCCTCGGTGTCCCGCAGCAGACGGCCGACGGCCCTGCGGTGCCGGGCGAAGGCGTAACCGGAGACTCCGCGGCCGCGCTCGCGCTGGCCCTCCCTCGCCACCTGTGCGGTGACGTCGAGCAGCACAAGGTGCAGAACACGGCCGCGGCGCCGTGCATGACGGGCGAGCCACCTCCGTACCCACGCCTGGGTCCCGCAGTCGTGGACCACCACCGAGTCACCGGAGCGCAGCGCGCGCCACAGTCCCCAGTAGTGGGCGACGCGGACGAGCGGGCGGTAGAGGGCGTACGGGAGTAAGCGGGGCATCCGCCCTGCCCACCGGTCCCGCGTGTCCTGGGAGTCGATGGCCCGTACGGCCACCGTCCGCCGGATGAGTGTCGACTTGCCGCTGCCGGGCAGCCCGGAGACCACCACCACATCGCCCGCGGCGAAGTGCAGGCCGCGCGGGCTGCGCCCGCCGCGCTCGCGCAGATCGCGCACGACGGGTGCGTGCGTGCCGAGCCGTTCCCGGACGGGTGTGCCCGCCTGCGCAGGCATCGCGCCGTGCGCGACCCCCGCGGTCGTCGCGTACCGCTGCAATGTCATCGGCCTCCCCCTGTCGGTCAAGCACACTGCTCACGAAGTGTAAAGAAAAGGCAATGCGAGACAACCGTGCCACCCGTCGTTTCCCCCATGGGGTACCGACGCTCCACTCTTCCGCAATGCGTGCGATGATGACCCGGCCAACTGCATAAAGGCCGCTTGAATCCGCGCGGGAGAGTTCCGGTGACTGTTCGTGCCGGGCGCCGAAGGAGCAAGATCCTCCCTTGAATCTCTCAGGCCCCGTACCGCGTGGATGAGGCAGATCTGAAAAGCGAGCCGCCGTGCGCGTCTCCACCCAAGGTGCAAGCCGTTACCCCTCAGGGGTCTCTCGGCGAACCTCTCAGGTTCCGATGACAGATGGGGAGGGATCGTCCTCGCCGTCATGCCCTGGGAGCCACACCTCATGAGCAACGCCCCCCGTCTCACCGCCCTCGACGCCCTGCACCGCTCGCTGGGCGCGACCATGACCGACTTCGCGGGCTGGGACATGCCGCTGCGGTACGCCAGTGAGCGCGAAGAGCACAACGCGGTGCGCACGAAGGCCGGCCTCTTCGACCTGTCGCACATGGGTGAGATCACGGTCACCGGCCCGCAGGCCGCCGAGTTCCTGAACTACGCACTGGTCGGCAACATCGCCACCGTCGCCGTCGGCCGCGCCCGGTACACGATGATCTGCGCCGAGGACGGCGGCATCCTGGACGACCTGATCGTCTACCGCCTGGGCGGGACCGAGTACATGGTCGTCGCCAACGCCGGCAACGCCCAGATCGTGCTGGACGCGCTGACCGCCCGCGCCGACGGGTTCGACACCGAGGTGCGCGACGACCGCGACGCGTACGCGCTGCTCGCCGTCCAGGGCCCCGAGTCCCCCGCCATCCTGGCCTCGGTCACCGACGCCGACCTGGACGGTCTGAAGTACTACGCGGGCCTGCCCGGCACCGTCGCCGGTGTGCCCGCGCTGATCGCCCGTACCGGCTACACCGGCGAGGACGGCTTCGAACTGTTCGTCGCTCCCGAGCACGCCGAGCAGCTCTGGCAGGCCCTCACCGCGGCAGGCGCCTCCCACGGCCTGGTCCCGTGCGGTCTGTCCTGCCGCGACACGCTGCGGCTGGAGGCCGGCATGCCGCTGTACGGGCACGAGCTGACCACCGAGCTGACGCCGTTCGACGCCGGTCTGGGCCGGGTCGTGAAGTTCGAGAAGGAGGGCGACTTCGTCGGCCGCAAGGCGCTGGAGGCCGCGGCCGAGCGCGCCGAGACCGCCCCGCCGCGCAAGCTGGTCGGTCTGATCGCCAAGGGCCGCCGGGTGCCGCGCGCCGGCTTCTCCGTCGTCGCCGAGGGCCAGGTCATCGGCGAGGTCACCTCCGGTGCCCCGTCCCCCACCCTCGGCAAGCCGATCGCCATCGCGTACGTGGACGCCGCGCACGCCGCGCCCGGCGCCGCGGGCGTCGGAGTGGACATCCGCGGCAGCCACGAGCCGTACGAGGTCGTGTCGCTGCCGTTCTACAAGCGGCAGAAGTGACGTAATCGCGTCTCACCCCCTAAGACCACTGTTCACCAGCACTCCCCCACGTACAGGAGAATTCAGACCATGAGCAACCCCCAGCAGCTGCGTTACAGCAAGGAGCACGAGTGGCTGTCGGCCGTCGAGGACGGTGTCGCCACGATCGGTATCACCGAGTTCGCCGCCAACGCGCTCGGCGACGTCGTCTACGCCCAGCTCCCCGAGGTCGGTGACACGGTCACCGAGGGCGAGACCTGCGGCGAGCTGGAGTCGACCAAGTCCGTGAGCGACCTGTACTCGCCGGTGACCGGCGAGGTCGTCGCCTCCAACCAGGACGTGGTGGACGACCCGGCGCTGGTGAACTCCGCTCCCTTCGAGGGCGGCTGGCTGTTCAAGGTACGCATCACGGAGGAGCCGAAGGACCTGCTCTCCGCTGACGAGTACACCGAGTTCTCCGGCAACTAAAGACCCCAAGGGACCACCAGATGTCGCTTCTCAACTCCTCCCTCCACGAGCTGGACCCGGACGTCGCCGCCGCCGTCGACGCCGAGCTCCACCGTCAGCAGTCCACCCTCGAGATGATCGCCTCGGAGAACTTCGCTCCGGTCGCGGTCATGGAGGCCCAGGGCTCCGTCCTCACCAACAAGTACGCCGAGGGCTACCCGGGCCGCCGCTACTACGGCGGCTGCGAGCACGTCGACGTGGTCGAGCAGATCGCCATCGACCGGATCAAGGCACTGTTCGGCGCCGAGGCCGCGAACGTCCAGCCGCACTCGGGTGCGCAGGCCAACGCCGCCGCGATGTTCGCTCTGCTGAAGCCGGGCGACACGATCATGGGTCTGAACCTGGCCCACGGCGGTCACCTGACCCACGGCATGAAGATCAACTTCTCCGGCAAGCTCTACAACGTGGTCCCGTACCACGTGGATGAGACCGGTGTCGTGGACATGGCCGAGGTCGAGCGTCTCGCCAAGGAGTCCAAGCCGAAGCTGATCGTCGCCGGCTGGTCGGCGTACCCCCGCCAGCTGGACTTCGCCGCCTTCCGCCGCATCGCGGACGAGGTCGGCGCGTACCTGATGGTCGACATGGCGCACTTCGCCGGCCTGGTGGCCGCGGGACTGCACCCCAACCCGGTGCCGCACGCCCACGTCGTCACCACCACCACGCACAAGACCCTCGGCGGTCCGCGCGGTGGCGTGATCCTCTCGACGCAGGAGCTCGCCAAGAAGATCAACTCCGCTGTCTTCCCCGGTCAGCAGGGTGGTCCGCTGGAGCACGTGATCGCGGCCAAGGCGGTCTCGTTCAAGGTCGCGGCGACCGAGGAGTTCAAGGAGCGCCAGCAGCGCACCCTGGACGGCGCCCGCATCCTCGCCGAGCGTCTGGTGCAGCCGGACGTCACCGAGGTCGGCGTCTCCGTCCTCTCCGGCGGCACGGACGTCCACCTGGTCCTCGTCGACCTGCGCAACTCCGAGCTGGACGGCCAGCAGGCCGAGGACCGGCTCCACGAGCTCGGCATCACGGTCAACCGGAACGCCATCCCGAACGACCCGCGGCCGCCGATGGTCACCTCGGGGCTGCGGATCGGCACGCCGGCCCTGGCCACCCGCGGCTTCCAGGCCGAGGACTTCACCGAGGTCGCCGAGATCATCGCGTCGGCACTGAAGCCGTCGTACGACGCCGACGACCTCAAGGCCCGCGTCATCGCGCTGGCCGAGAAGTTCCCGCTGTACCCCGGCCTGAAGTAGTCCGGGTCACTTTTCGTACGTTTGGGGCGGGGCACCACGCACACTGGACAGTGAGCGCGGTGCCCCATCCCTTGTCCCGCTGCTCTTCGGGCCGACCGGTCCGTACCGCACCACCCGGCAGACAACGACGTCTACCAACCCTTAGGAGTCACCCGTGGCCATCTCGGTCTTCGACCTGTTCTCGATCGGCATCGGCCCGTCCAGCTCCCATACGGTCGGCCCGATGCGCGCGGCCCGTATGTTTGCGCGCCGGCTGAAGAACGAGGGCCTGCTCGCCCACACCGCCTCGATACGCGCCGAGCTGTACGGCTCGCTCGGTGCCACCGGACACGGCCACGGCACCCCCAAGGCCGTCCTGCTCGGCCTGGAGGGCGAGTCCCCCCGGACCGTCGACGTCGAGTCCGCCGACGACCGGGTCGCCGAGATCCGCACCTCCGGACGGATCAACCTCCTCGGCGTGCACGAGATCGACTTCGACGCCGACGAGCAGCTGGTCCTGCACCGCCGCAAGGCGCTGCCGTACCACGCCAACGGCATGACGATCTTCGCGTACGACCACGAGGGCGCCCTGCTCCTGGAGAAGACGTACTACTCCGTCGGCGGCGGCTTCGTCGTCGACGAGGACGCGGTCGGCGAGGACCGGATCGTCCTCGACGACACCGTGCTCAAGCACCCCTTCCGCACCGGCGACGAACTGCTGCGGATCTCCCGCGAGACCGGCCTGTCGATCTCCTCGCTGATGCTGGAGAACGAACGCGCCTGGCGCACCGAGGACGAGATCCGCTCCGGTCTGCTCGACATCTGGCGCGTCATGCAGGCGTGCGTGTCGCGCGGCATGTCCCGCGAGGGCATCCTGCCCGGCGGCCTCAAGGTCCGCCGCCGCGCCGCGAACACCGCGCGCCAGCTGCGCGCCGAGGGCGACCCGCAGGCCCATGCGATGGAGTGGATCACCCTCTATGCCATGGCCGTCAACGAGGAGAACGCCGCGGGCGGCCGCGTCGTCACCGCCCCGACCAACGGCGCCGCGGGCATCATCCCGGCCGTGCTGCACTACTACATGAACTTCGCAGCAGGCGGCGCCACCGAGGCCGAGAAGGAGGACGGTGTCGTCCGCTTCCTCCTCGCCGCGGGCGCCATCGGCATGCTGTTCAAGGAGAACGCCTCGATCTCCGGCGCCGAGGTCGGCTGCCAGGGCGAGGTCGGCTCCGCCTGCTCGATGGCCGCCGGCGCCCTCGCCGAGGTGCTCGGCGGCTCCGCCGAGCAGGTCGAGAACGCCGCCGAGATCGGCATGGAGCACAACCTCGGCCTGACCTGCGACCCGGTCGGCGGCCTCGTCCAGATCCCGTGCATCGAGCGCAACGGCATGGCGGCGGTGAAGGCCGTCACCGCGGCGAAGATGGCACTGCGCGGCGACGGCAGCCACAAGGTCTCCCTCGACAAGGTCATCAAGACCATGAAGGAGACGGGCGCGGACATGAGCGTGAAGTACAAGGAGACCGCGCGCGGCGGGCTCGCGGTGAACATCATCGAGTGCTGACGCCGTAGCCCCGGTCAGCGCCTTCGTGTCGTACGGCGCCGGTCGGGGCTCCCGTGCCCGCACATACAGCAGCCCCCGGTCCTTCGTGCCGATCCGGAATCTTCAGTCGTCGCCGACGGTTCCGATATCGATACGTGCCTTGCCGGGGGCCTGGCCAGTTGCCGAGCTGGGGGTCACTCACCCGGTGAACGTCTCCACCGGTGGTGCGGCTCTCAACGGTGCCTGGTGTATTTGCTAGTTTCCTCCCTATTTGTCCGTAGTCAAGAGGGAGGGCGGCAAAGGTTGCCGACGCGGGAGCGGGCGGGCGGTCAAAGAAGTGCACCCCCCGGACGGACAGGCCAGTTCCGGCCCGCCGACCAGCGAAGTCACTCAACCCACAGGTTCACCAACTGCTCATAAGCGAGCAGGCGTTCGCGACGATCAAGCAGTTTCGGTCAGAAACTGCTTCCATCCACTGCGCTCTGGGGGTTCACTGGACGCGACGAGTGGTGGCGCGATCGCTGTACGTATGCGGTTTGCCGCCTGGGTCAGCGGCCCGGCTCCGATGCCCCGGCCCCGGCGGAGGAAAGAGGACAGCGATGAGCTCCCCGTGAATCGATGGCCCGCGCACCCGCACTGATTCGTAAGAGCGACTCATTCCCATTCCCTGTTCGTACCGTTCAGACGAGGGGTAACATGAGCAAAATTGCGCTTCCAGAATTCCATATGCCGTTCGAGAGCACGGGCTGCAATCCAGGCATTCAGACAACCAAGGAAGCCGCCTGGGAATGGGCGGCTAAAAGCGATCTCGTCCTGTCCCCGGTGGCCCGCAAGAAAATGATCCGGACGCGTCCCGAACTCTGGATATCCCTGATATTCCCGGGCGCCTCGCAGGAGCATCTCGACCTCTTCTGCCAGTGGCTCTTCTGGGCGTTCCTGGTCGACGACGAGTTCGACGACGGCCCGGCCGGCCGCAATCCGCGCATGTGCGAGGAGGCCATCACCCGACTGGTGGACGTACTCGACGGGGCCGGCGCACCGAGCGGCCCCATGGAGCACGCGCTCGACGGTCTGATGCTGCGGACCTGCGAGGGACGGTCGCCGCGCTGGGTCCGGCAGTTCCGCAGGGACACGGTCGCCTGGCTGTGGACGTACTACGCGGAGGCCGTCGACCGGGCCGCGGGCCACGTGCCGAGCACCGTCGACTTCGTGAAGCACCGTCGTGACTCGGTGGCCATGCAGCCATTCCTCGACCTGCACGAAATCACCGCCGGAATAGATCTCCCGGAATCCGCCCGCTCCCTTCCCGCATATATCGCACTGCGCAATGCGGTGGCCGATCACTCGGGGCTCTGCAACGACATCTGCTCGTTCGAGAAGGAAGCCATGCTCGGTTATGAGCACAATACCGTCCGGCTCATTCAACGGGACCGCGGCGGGTCACTCCAGCAAGCCGTCGACGAGGCCGGGGTATGGCTGGCGTGGATCGCAGACCGGGTCCAGCGAGCGGAAAAGGAACTGGTCGAGGAAATAGAGGCCGCACGGATCGAAGGACCTGCACGCGCGGCGCTCGAGCGCTGCGTCCAGGACTACCGGGGGCTCGTCCGCGGGGACTTCGACTACCACGCCCGGGCGGAGCGGTACACCCGCCCCGACCTGATGGAGATCGACGAACAGGCTTCTCTGTCCCGGAACTTCGCCGCCTGACCGGTCGGCCGGGGACCGGATCCGCCTGATCCGGGATCGGCCCCCGGCCGGCCACGGCCGGGGGGCCTTCCGGCGATCAGCCCTTGTTCTGGGCGGCCCAGAACTCGTCGAAGGTGAGCAGACCGTCGCCGTTCCCGTCGTGGGAGTTGATGACGGCCTGGGCCACCGGCTCGGTGACGTAGGGGTCACCCAGCTGCGCCATCACGCTCGTGTACTCCGCGGCCGAGATCAGCCCGTCGCCGTTCACGTCGAACCGCTCGAATGCCTTGCGCGCCGACTCGATGTCCGCCACTGTTCCGCCCCTTCATGATGCCTAACTGACGGGGCCAGATTAACGGGCGCGACCGGTGCCGATCGCGGCGGCCATCGCCGATCATGGTGGGGTGTCCGCGGACGGCGGACGGAGCCCGGGACCGGGGAGTGGACCGCTTCATGACCGACGCACTGGCGCAGATCCTGACCGCTGCGGCGCACGGACGGTTCCCGCCGCCCGACGGGGGCACGACGGTGGTGGCCCAGCCGAACGCGCGGGACGCCGGGGTGCTGGCCCTCACCGCCCACTCGGTGGTGTTCACCGACGAGGATCCGGCGTGGGTACGGGCGGCGCTGGCCGCCACCCCCGGCGATCCGCTGGCCGCGACGATGAACCCGCACTTCCTGGGGACACTGCTGGCCCGCACCGGCCGGCACATGAACACCATCGACCTGCTGACGGTCGCGGGTGCGCTGCCGGGCGACCCGGAGATCGGACTGCGGGAGATCGCGGACCCGGAACATCCGCGGGTCGCCCGGGCGATGAAGTACCGCGACGAGGTACGGGTCTGGGCCGCCGACGGCGGGGTGCTGATTCTCGGCCGTGGGGTCGCCGGGCGCTGGGAGGCGGCGGTCGAGGTGGCGGAGGAGGCACGTGGCCGGCGGCTCGGGGAGCGCCTGGCGCGGGCGGCCCGGCAGTTGGTGCCGGACGAGGTGGTGTGGGCGCAGCAGTCGCCGGGGAACGCCCGCAGCGTGCGGACGTTCCAGGCGGCGGGCTACCGGCCGGTGGGCTCGGAGGCCCTGCTGATCGCGGGATGAGCGGCGGGCCCGCGACGGGTCAGCGGAAGACTCCGGTGTGGCCGAGCGAGTAGCGGCCCGGCTGCGGGTAGACGGCGAGTCCGTGCGGTCCGCTGCCCACCGGGATCCGGGCGAGCTGCTTGCCGGTGGCCGTGTCGATCGCGTACACCTCGGCGTCGTAGCGCCCGGACAGCCAGAGGACCTTGCCGTCCGCCGAGACGCCGCCCATGTCGGGGCTGCCGCCGTGCGGCAGGCGCCACTTCTTCGTCAGCTTGTTCCTGGCGAAGTCGAAGACGGAGACGGAGCCTTCACCGCGGTTGGTGACGTACATCTCCTTGGAGTCCCGGCTGACGTACAGTCCGTGGGCCCCCTTGCCGGTCGGCAACAGCTTCGGGGTGGTGAACTTCTGCCCGTTCAGGACCCACATGCCGTTCGCGATCATGTCCGCGATGTAGAACGTCCCGCCGTCAGGCGACAACTTCACGTCCTGAGGCATCGCGCCCTTGAACGGCAGCTTCTGCTGAGCGACGACCTTCATCCTCGCGGTGTCGACCTTGAGGAGTTCGCCGGAGAACTCGCAGGAGACGATGAAGTACCGGCCGTCCATGGAGAAGTCGGCGTGATTGACGCCCGCGCAGTGGACCGGAACCGTCTTGACCGTCTTCATCGTGTGCGCGTCACGGAAGACCAGCTGCCGGTCCATCGAGGCCATCACGACGGCGTACGTGCCGTTCGGCGTGAAGTAGAGGTTGTACGGGTCGGAGACCGCGACCGTCCTGCCTGCCTTGCCGGTCGCCGGATCGATGGCCGTGAGGGTGTCGCCGAGGTCGTTGTTGACCCAGAGCGTCTTCAGGTCCCAGGACGGGACGACGTGCTGCGGCTGGTGGCCGACCGGGATGGTTTCGATGACCTTGTAGGTCCTGGGGTCGATCACCGACACGGTGTCGGACTTGGTGTTGGGCACGTACACCCGCGCCGGGAAGTTCCTGACGTCCGGTGAGAGCTTTCCGGGCCGGTCGGCCGCGTACACGTCCGTGGAGTCGAGCACCGGCGGCATCCCGGCGAGTCCGGGCGGCACGGGCGGGGCGACGTGCTGCGGGGTGGCGTTCGCCCGGGCGGCGGCCTTCGGCCCGACGGGCGGTGCGGCAGCTTCGCCCTTCCCCTTCCCGGCGGGGATGCCGCAGCCCGCGAGTGCGGCGATGAGGACGCCCCCGAGCAGTGCTGCGGTGCGCTTGGTGGAGGGAGGCATCAGGTCAGCAGCTCCGTGGTCGTCACCGCGCGCAGTTGGCGGCGGTCGATTTCGGTGAGGAGGAGAGGCAGCGCGGCGACCGTGTCCGCATAGCCGAAGTGCAGGCTCACCACCGACCCGTTGCGGATCTCCCCGGCGACCTTGCGGGTCACGGCCGCGGCACCGGGAGACGTGAAGTCGAGGGAGTCCACGTCGTACGAGAGGACGTGCGGGTAGCCCGCGCGGCGCGCGAGGCGCTGGACGAGCGGGGTGGCCGACCGGGTGCGCGAGGGGCGGAACCAGGTGCCGATGGAGCCGGTGAGCCGGCGCAGCCGCTGCGCGCAGCCGGTGATCTCCGCGTACGCCGCCGCCTCGCCCATCGCCGAGATATCGATGTGCCGCTGGGTGTGGTTGCCGAGGTCGTGGCCCCCGTCGAGGATCCGGCGGGCCATCTCGGGGTGCTCGTCGAGCCAGCTGCCGACGGCGAGGACGGTGATCCGGGCGTGGGCGCGCTCCACCTCGGTGAGCACGCTCCGGGCGACGGCGGGGTCACCCTGGCCGTGGAAGGTGAGGGCGACGCGGGGACGGTCGCGCGGGCCGTGGTCGATCTGGACCGGCTGCCCGGGGTAGCGATGCGGGGCGGGCGCGGGGTGCGGGGACGGGGCGCTCGCGGAACTCCTGCCGGCGGCGTGCGCAGGGGCGTCCGTGGGCGTTCCGGCCGGGGTCTTCCCTGCGGTGTCCGCGGTGCCGCGCCCGTCCGTACATCCGCCGACGAGGGCGCCGGCCACGGCTGCCCCTGCGCCCGCGCGCAGTGCGCTGCGGCGGTGCACCGGCATCTCGGAGGCGTTCATGAGCAGAACAGTAGGGGCGCAATGCCGGACATATACCAATCAATCACCATCGCGGCGATTCCCGGGCATCCGCCAACCCGCTCACCATGACGGAAATGATCAACGATTCACTCTTCTAGCCGCATATTCATTCACACTTTGCCAGGCGAGTGACTCATCACACCTACGATTCACTAGCGAAGTGTCCATATATGCGCAATTTCAGCCGGTTGATACCTTTGGCTTCACGGTCACCCATCTGCCATAGTCGGTCCCACGACCCCCATTGACCCGGGCCAGGTCGTCTTACGCGGCCGTGAATACACCCCCCATTTCACGGCCCCCACACGGAAGCCCCCGAAGCGCCGTACCACGGCAGACCGGGGGCTTCCGTGCATCACCCGGGGAGGGCCGCGGGGCGCCGGCTCAGCGGTCGGAGATCCGCATCTCGAACCAGGTGGTCTTGCCGCGCGGCAGCAGATCCACCCCCCACCGGTCGGAGAGCTTGTCGACGAGGAAGAGACCGCGGCCGCTGATGTCCATCTCCTGGACCGGCATGAGACACGGCAGCCCGCGCGAGGGGTCACGCACCTCGATCCGGATCCAGCCGCGACGGCGCAGCATGCGCAATCCGAAAATCCGGGCACCGGTGTGCCGCACCGCATTGCCGACGAGTTCCGAGACGAGCAGGACGGCATGTTCGCCGGTCTGCGGGGAAAGCGCCCACTGGCGCAGCACCACGCACGAAGTGAGCCGCCGGGCGGTCGCCGCGGACTCCGGCCGGGAGGGCAGCCGGACCTCACCCTCCGTCGGATTCCCGAACAACTCGAGCGCCTTGAACGCCTGTTCGTCCTCGACAGTCGGCATCCAGCGCGCTGCAGTCGCACCGCTGCGCTGTCGCGGCTGCTCCACACCCTCCAGGCCCGCCATGCACACCATCATGGCCGCACGACGGGCACTCCGGGGCCGTTCCGCGGGAATCCCCACCCCCGAAGCGGGCATTCTCCGGCGGTCGATAGGCATATGCCGCTGGCAGAATGCACCTCTCGACACTGCCTGCGACCTGCGCATATAGGCCGCCCGAACGGGATTGCGCCGATCACCGGAGTGCTGAGCCTTAAGGTTGCCTTAAGGCTCAGCTAATCCGCCCGCACGGATGAATCAGCGGCCGCCTGTGCCCAACTGGCCTTGGGTCAGAGGAACTTGGCCTTGCCCGGCCCCTCTTCCACAAAGCTGCGCATTCCGCGCTCGCGGTCCTCCGTCGCGAACAGGCCCGCGAACCAGTTCCGCTCGATCGTGAGCCCGGTGTCGAGGTCGGTCTCCAGCCCCGCGTCGACGGACTCCTTCGCGGCGCGCAGCGCCAGGGCGGGACCCTTGGCCAGCCGGGCGGCCCAGGCGTGCGCCTGCTCGTACACCTCGGCCGCCGGCACCACGCGGTCCACCAGGCCGATCGCCAGGGCCTCCTCGGCCTTCACATGACGGCCGGTGAAGATCAGGTCCTTGGCCTTGGACGGCCCGACCAGCCGGGCCAGCCGCTGGGTGCCGCCCGCGCCGGGGATCAGGCCGAGCAGAATCTCGGGCTGGCCCAGCTTGGCGTTGTCGGCGGCGATCCGGTAGTCGGCGCAGAGTGCCAGCTCGCAGCCGCCGCCGAGCGCATAGCCGGTGACTGCGGCGACAACGGGCTTGGGGATCCGGGCCACCGCGGTGAAGGAGTCCTGCAGCGCCTTGGACCGTACGACCATCGCCGTGTGGTCCATGGCCTGCATCTCCTTGATGTCCGCGCCCGCCGCGAACACCTTCTCACCGCCGTAGAGGACGACGGCGCGCACATCGTCGCGCCGGGTCGCCTCCTCGGCGAGTTCACGCAGCCGGTCCTGGGTGGCGACGTCCAGGGCGTTCATGGGCGGACGGTCCAGCCGGATCGTGCCGACGCCGTCGCTTGCTTCGAGGGTTACGGTCATGGGAGGCAGGTTAACCGGCGCTAACAGCAGCGGGCCCGGTGCCGTTGGTCACAGCACCGGGCCCGCTGTCGGACCGCGTGTCGCGGACTACTTGGTCCACTCGGCCCAGGACATGTTCCAGCCGTTGAGGCCGTTGTCCGGCTGGATCGTCTTGTCCTGGGAGTGCTTCACGACCACGACATCGCCGATGATCGAGTTCTCGAAGAACCAGGCCGCCGGGGCCGTCCTGCTCCCGCCGCCGCGCACGTCCTGCAGACCGACGCAGCCGTGGCTGGTGTTGACCGAGCCGAACACGCCGGATCCGCCCCAGTAGTTGCCGTGGATGAACGTGCCCGACGTGGACAGGCGCATCGCGTGCGGCACGTCCTTGATGTCGTACTCGCCGCCGAAGCCGACGGTGTCACCGTTCATCCGGGTCACCCGGAGCTTCTCGCTGATGACCATCTGCCCGTTGTACGTGGTGGTCGCCGGCGCACCCGCGGAGATCGGGATGTTCCTGATCTCCTTGCCGTCGCGGACGACCTTCATCCGGTGCGTACCCGCGTCGACCGTGCTGACCTGGCTGCGGCCGATGGTGAAGGAGATCGTCTTGGCCTGCTTGCCGTAGACCCCCGGGCGGCCCTCGACCCCGTCGAGGTTGAGCTTCACGGTGACCTTGGTGCCCGCGGCCCAGTACTTCTCCGGACGGAAGTCCAGACGGTCGTTGCCGAACCAGTGCCCCTCGACGGGGACGGACGGCTCCGCCGTCACCTCGATGGCGCTCTCGACGGCTTCCGGGGCGGTGATGCCACGGGTGAAGTGGATCGAGACCGGCATACCGACACCGACCGTGGAGCCGTCCTCCGGCGTGTACTGCCCGATGAAGGTGTTCTTCGGGACCAGCGTGGTGAACGTGGTGTCCTTCGCCGACTCACGGCCCTTGGAGTCCTTGGCGACCGCGTGCACGCTGTACTTCGTCGCCGCGGCCAGATGCTGCTCGGGCTCCCAGCTCGTGCCGTCCGCCGCGAGCTTGCCCTCGATCTCGACGCCCTTGGGGTCGGCGACCTTGACCGTCGTCAGCTTGCCCTGCTCGGCGGAGATCTTGAGCGCACCGCTGGTGGCGACGGAGTCCGCGCCGTCCTTCGGCGCGATGGTCACCACCGCCTGCGAGGCGGTCGTGTCCGCGCTCCTGCTCCCGCCACCGGGCTTGCCCTTGTTCTCCGTCTCGGTGTCTCCCCCGCCGCACGCCGTCACCAGCAACAGCAACGCGCCCAGTACCAGGGCCGCCGGCCCCGTGGTCCCCCGACCACGCCGTCTGCTGTTCGTCCCGGCCGATGTCCCCGATATCGGCTGCCCGTTCAAAGTGGTCGTCTCCCCTCACACGGCCTGGCCCCGCCAAGGCCCGGGGAGCCCGCAGGCTCCCACCCCCGCGCGCCTCACATGCGCGCTCATCGAAAGACAACCACACCGACCGTGCGGAGTTCTCCCCCTCGGATGTCACTGTTCCGTCCCAACTTGATTCGGAACATCACCAGGTGACACGCGGTGCGGAGCGCTGCGCGGGGTTTCGGATGCAGGTTCGGCGCGGGGGCCGGGTGCGGGTCCGGTGCGGAGAAGGGACCGTTCCGGGTCAGTGGAGCGCGGAGCCCGCCTTCCACTGGCCCCAGTTCAGATTCCAGCCACCGAGACCATTGTCCGGGGCGACCTTCTTGTCCTCGGAGTTGACGACCTCGACCACGTCCCCGATGCGCGACTGGTCGTAGAACCGGCCGGCCGGGGTGTCCCCGCCGCCGCCCTTCACATCCTGCAGCCCGACACAGCCGTGGCTGACGTTGGCCGAGCCGAAGATGCCCTGGGCCGCCCAGTAGTTCCCGTGGAGGAAGGTGCCGGATGCGGTGAGACGGAGGGCGTGCGGGACGTCCTTGATGTCGTACTCGCCGCCGAAGCCGACGGTCCGGCCGTCCATCCGGGTCACCTCGTGCATCTCGGTGACCACCATCTTCCCGTTGTACGTGGTCGTGCCCGGGGCGCCCGCCGTGATCGGGACCGTGTCCACGAGCCGGCCGTTGCGGCGTACCTCCATGGTGTGCTCGGCCACGTCGACCCGGGACACCTGCGAGCGGCCCACCGTGAACGTGACCGTCTTCTGCTGGGTCCCGTACACACGGGGCGCGCCCGGCACATCGCGCAGCGCCGCCGCGACAGTGACCTTGGTACCCGGCTTCCAGTAGGCGGCCGGGCGGAAGTCCAGCCGTCCGCCGCCGAACCAGTGGCCCACCACCGCTACCGCCGGCACGGACGTGATCCGGATGGCCCGCTCCACCGCCGCCCGGTTCCTGATCTCGCGGTCGAAGCGGAAGGAAACGATCATGCCGGTGCCGACGAGCGACGGCTTGTCCGGCGTGAAGGAGCTGGTGAAGCGTTGTTCGGGGATCGCGGTGGTGAAGGTGGTGTGCCGGGCCGAGCGGTGCCCGGCACCGTCCAGGGCCACCACGTCGACGGTGTACTTGGCGGAAAGGCTGAGCCGGCTCGAGGCGCCGTGCGGGGCCCAGGAGAGCCCGTCCTGCGAGATCTTTCCCCGTACGTCCCGCCGGCGTGCGTCCTCGATCCGCGTCACCTTGACGCTCTCCAGGCGCCCCGAGGAAACCTTCACCCCTACGCGGGCGTCCGCCCCGATGTCCCTGGCGCCGTCCCGCGGGACGATCGTGATCCCGCCCCGCACCGACCGCGGCTTCCCGTTGACGAATGATTCCGCGCCGGTGCAGCCGGTCAGTACGGTCAGTACGGCGAGCAGTCCTGCCCATGTCAGCACAGTGGCCAGGGTCGCCCCTGCCTTCTTCGCGTTGTGGTTCACGTCCACCCAACGATCGGGGCGGGCCCTGGGAAACGTGAGTGCGGGCCCCGCCCTGGGCAGAACAGAGGGAGGACCACACTCGAGGAGCCGCGGCCGGGACGCCGTGCGCTCCTCTTCGGTGCCGGGTCCGGACGAGCCGCGGGAGGCTGGGAGTGTCGAGCGCAGCCGAGCAGGAGACAGTGCCAGGGCCGTTCAGGAAGGCGGTGGAGCAGACATCGGGCGAGGCGGGGACCGGCTCGGAGCCGGAGCGGGCCCGCTCCGGCGGTCGGCGGCCGCCGGCCGTGTGGCCCGGCGCGCCCATGCCGCTCGGGGCCCGCTTCCGGGTGGGGCCCGACGGGGTGGCGGGCACCAACTTCGCGCTCTGGGCGGGCGGGGCCGAGGCCGTCGAGCTCTGTCTCTTCGACGAGGAGGAGAACGAGACGCGCCTCCCGCTGACCGAGCTGACCCATGAGGTCTGGCACGGTTTCGTGCCGGGCGTACGGCCGGGTCAGCGGTACGGCTACCGGGTGCACGGCCGCTGGGACCCCTGGACGGGTGCGCGGTGGAACGCGGCGAAGCTGCTCCTCGATCCGTACGCGCGGGCCGTGGACGGCACATTCACCCTGCCGGCCGAGGTGTACGGCCATGTGAGGGACTGGCCGCAGCAGCAGGTCGCCGACACCGTGCGCGACGAACGGGACTCCGCTCCGTACGTGCCCAAGGGTGTCGTCGTCCACGATGACGACGACTGGGCGGAGGACCGGCGGCCGAAGACCCCGTGGGCGGACTCCGTCATCTACGAGCTGCATGTGCGCGGTTTCACCAAGCTGCATCCGGGCATCCCGGAGGAGCTGCGGGGCACGTACGCCGGCCTCGCCCACCCGGCGGCCATCGGCCACCTGCAGCAGCTCGGGGTGACGGCGGTGGAACTGCTGCCCGTGCACCAGTTCGCCCACGAGGACCATCTGCTCCGGCGCGGGCTGCACAACTACTGGGGCTACAACTCGATCGGCTACTTCGCCCCGCACGCGGACTACTCGGCCAGCGGTACGGGAGGCCAGCAGGTCGGCGAGTTCAAGCGGATGGTGCGGGCGCTGCACGACGCCGGGATCGAGGTGATCCTCGACGTGGTCTACAACCACACGGCGGAGGCGAGCGAGCTGGGTCCGATGCTGTCGTTGCGCGGCATCGACAACCGGGGCTACTACCGGCTGCAGTCCGACGCCCGCCGGTACGCCGACTACACCGGCTGCGGCAACACCCTGCACGTGGTGCAGCCGCACGTGCTCCGGCTGATCACGGACTCGCTGCGGTACTGGGTCACGGAGATGGGCGTCGACGGCTTCCGCTTCGACCTGGCGGCGGCGCTGGCCCGCTCGATGCACGACGTCGACATGCTGTCCCCGTTCCTCGCGGTGATCGCCCAGGACCCGGTGCTGCGCCGGGTGAAACTGATCGCCGAGCCGTGGGACGTCGGCAACGGCGGCTACCAGGTCGGTGCCTTCCCCCCGCTGTGGACCGAGTGGAACGACCGCTACCGGGACGCCGTACGGGACTTCTGGCGCGGCGCCCTGCCCGACGTCCGGGATCTCGGCTACCGGCTGACCGGGTCCAGCGACCTGTACGCGTGGGGCGGCCGCCGCCCGTACGCCTCGGTCAACTTCATCACCGCGCACGACGGCTTCACCCTGCGCGACCTGGTCACGTACGAGCAGAAGCACAACGAGGCCAACGGCGAGGGCAACCGGGACGGCACGTCGGACAACCGGGCCTGGAACTGCGGCGCCGAGGGCGAGACCGACGACCCCGGAGTCAATGCGCTGCGCCGCCGCCAGCTGCGCAATCTGCTTACGACGCTGCTGCTGTCGACCGGGGTGCCGATGCTGGTCGCGGGCGACGAGATGGGGCGTACGCAGGACGGCAACAACAACGCGTACTGCCAGGACAACGAGGTCAGCTGGCTGGACTGGTCCCTGCTCGACCGGCCCGAGTGGCGGGGGCTGACCGAGCTCACCGCCCGGGTGCTCGCGCTGCGCCATGCCCATCCGGTGCTGCGCCGCAGGGCGTTCTTCTCCGGCCGGCCGCAGGCCGCGGACGGGCTGCGCGACCTGGCGTGGTTCACCCGGCAGGGCAAGGAGATGACGGAGGCGGACTGGTACGCACCGGCCGCGGCGGTCGGCCTGTATCTCTCCGGGCGCGACATCCCGGGCCGCGACGCGCGCGGTGAGCAGGTCACCGACGACAGCTTCCTGGCCATCCTGCACGCCGCAGACCGCCCGAGCAGCTTCCGGCTTCCGGGGCCGCCGTGGGCGCAGGCGTACGAACTGGTGCTGGACACCTCGCAGGAGGACCAGTCCACCGCGCCGGCGACGGTGCACGGGGGCAACCAGCTGCTGACGGTGCCGGCAAGGTCGGTGGTGCTGTTGCGGGTCAGGGAGTGAAGACGGCGGGGGCCGGGTGGGAGGTGCTGTACAGCTCCGGCGCACCGTGAGCTCGGCCTGCCGCTCGCTCTCCCGGAACCGGGCCCGAGCCGGTGCGTCACCCGGTCGTGGTCGGCCACGCCCGTTCACATCCATGGTGGCCATGGGCACGAGAATCCCGCCGGGCGGGCCCGCAGGGCATCGGCCATTGCGCTCCCATCGGCATCGGCCGATCGGTTGATCCCTGGTGCGATGCGGGGGCCCGGGGCCCTGCCGCGTGGGGGCACATGTCGACACGGCGAGAAAAAACCAGATGAGCGATGTCAGTGGTGAACCGTAGGCTCGCCCCTGATGCCCGAGAACCATGTAGAGCCCAAGGACCGGTCCGCCGCGCACTCCCTGCTGCGGTTGTGGCCTTATGTGAAGCCTGTCCGGATCCGTCTGTTCGGCGCGGCTGCCGTGGCGATCGTCGCCTCCTGCCTCGGCCTGGTGATCCCCCTCGTACTGAAGTGGATCGTGGACGGCCCGGTCGCACACCACGATCCGGGCGGAGTCTGGCTCGGCGCGCTCTACCTGCTCCTGCTGGGCATCGCCGAGGCGCTCCTGTTCGGACTGCGGCGATGGATGGTGGCGCGCCCGCTGGCGGGTGTCGAGGCATCGATGCGGGCCGACCTCTACCGGCATCTGCAACGGCTGCCGGTGGCCTTCCACGACCGCTGGGCGTCGGGTCAGCTGCTGTCGCGCGGAACCACGGATCTGATGCTGCTGCGCATGTTCCTGGCCTTTCCGCTGACGTTCCTGCTGGTCAACGCCACCACGATTCTGGCCGGTTTCGTCATTCTGCTGGTCCAGCAATGGACGCTGGGCCTGGTGCTGCTGGCGCCGGTCGTACCGCTGGTGATCCTCTGCTCGGTCTTCGAGACGAAGTACGCGCTGGTGGCGCGCAAGGCCCAGGACCAGGTCGGCGACCTGACCACGGTCGTCGAGGAGAGCGTGCTCGGCATCCGCATCATCAAGGGTTTCGGCCGGCACCGCAGCCAGGCGCTCGCCTTCCACGGCCTGTCGCAGCGGCTGCGCGGCACGGAACTCGACAAGGCGCGGTTGCTGGCGGGCATCTGGGCCTTCATCACCACGATCCCCGAGCTGGCCATCGGGGCGGCACTCGTGCTCGGCACCATCCAGGTCGCGGACGGGGGGCTGTCGGCGGGCACGCTGGTCGCGTTCCTGTCGACCGCGCTGGCGCTGCGGTGGCCGGTCGAGTCGATCGGCTTCCTGCTGGCGATGAGCCAGGAGTCGGCGACCGCGACCGAGCGGTTCTTCGAAGTGATGGACGTGGCGGAGGAACACGACACGGCCGGCGACGCGTCCGCCGAGTCGTCCGGAGCACCGTCCGGGACCGACGGAATGGTCTTCGAAGGAGTCGAGTTCCGCTACCCCGACGCGGAGGCCGGATCCGTACCCGTACTCACCCGGATCGATCTGCGGATCCGGCCCGGGGAGACAATGGCCCTGGTCGGGGCCACGGGATCCGGGAAGACGACGCTCACCGCGCTCGTGCCGCGGCTGCACGACGCCACCGCCGGGCGGATCACGCTGGACGGTGTCGACATCACCGCCATGCCGCGCGAGCAGCTGCGCAAGCTGGTGTCCGTGGCGTTCGAGGAGCCGACGCTCTTCTCCGCGACTGTCGGGGAGAACGTCCTCATGGGCGCCGAGGGCGCCGGGGAGGACGACCTGCGGCGGGCGCTGTCGATCGCGCAGGCCGACTTCGTGCACGACCTGCCGCAGGGAGTCGACACGCAGGTCGGCGAACAGGGACTCAGCCTCTCCGGCGGTCAGCGGCAGCGCCTCGCGCTGGCCCGCGCCGTCGTCGGGCAGCCGCGCTTCCTGGTGCTCGACGACCCGCTCTCGGCACTGGATGTGCACACGGAGACGCTGGTGGAGGCCGCCCTGCGGCGTGTGCTGGAGTCGACCACGGCCGTCGTGGTCGCGCACCGGCCGTCCACGGTGATGCTCGCGGACCGGGTCGCGCTGCTGTCGGAGGGCAGGATCAGCGCGGTCGGCACGCACCAGGAACTGCTGCGGAGCAACGCCGAGTACGCCTGGCTGATGTCCGGCGCCGAGAGCGCGCTGCCCCCTGAACCCACCGACTACGAGGCCGCCGAGGACACGCTTGCCGCATACGCGTCCGGCGACGGCGCACGTGCCATGGATGTCCCTGCCGAGGAGGGCAGTGCCCGATGACCAACGCGACGACAGGGTGTCCCACGGGAACGGACGGCGACGACGGGAACAGCCCGAGAACCGGCCCGTCACCGTCCAATTCGGTCACGGGCACAAAGACCCTGGCCCGCGCCCCGCAGGGAACGGAACAGCGCGGCGGGCCGCGCCGGCGGACCGGGACCGCCCCGGATCCCGCCTCCCCCGTCCCCACCGACGGGGCCGGGGATCCCTTCGACCGGGACGACCTGCCCACGCCGCGGGGCGCGACGCGCGCCCTGCTGGTGTCCCTGCTCGGCCCGCTCAGGGGCCGGGTCGTGGTGGCCGCGCTGTTCCTGCTGATCCAGCAGGTCGCGGTCCAGGCAGGTCCGCTGCTCGTGGCGTACGCGATCGACAGCGGTGTGCCCGCGTTCCGGGACGAGGACTACGGACCGCTGATCGCCGTGGGCATCGGATACGCCCTGTGCTCGGCAGGCGCGGGAAGCATGCAGTGGGCGTTCATCCAGGCCTCCGCCAAGATCAACCAGGAGGTGCTGCTCGATCTCCGCGGGCGGATCTTCCGCCATGCGCAGGCGCTGAGTGTGGACTTCCACGAGCGCTACACCTCGGGCCGGCTGATCTCGCGCTCCACCACGGATGTGGAGTCGCTGCGGGAGCTGCTCAGCGAGGGGCTGCAGGAACTGATCGGCGTGGTGCTCTCCTTCGTGTCCATCTCGCTGATGCTCCTGTGGCTGGACTTCGGTCTCGGTGCGGTCGCCGTGCTCTCGTTCGTGCCGCTGTATCTGCTGGTGCGGCGCTACCAGCGGCGGGCCGGCGAGATCTTCGCCCAGCGGTCGACGGCGATCGCCGCGGTCATCGTGAAGTTCGCCGAGACGATGAACGGCATCCGTCCCGTCCAGGCCTTCCGCCGCGAGCCCGTCAACGACGCGGGGTTCGAGAGGCTCAACCAGCGGCACTGCCGGACGAACGGTGACGCGCTGCTGGAGATGGCGCGCTACGTCGTCGGCTCCCGGCTGGTCGCCAACACGGCGGTCGCCGGGATCGTGCTGTGGGGTGCGTACCGGGTCGCCTCCGGCACGCTCGCTCTCGGCGTGCTGGCCGCGTCCGTGCTCTACCTGCGACGGCTGTACGACCCGATCGACCGGCTCGGCATGTTCCTCAACTCGTACCAGTCGGCCGGGGCTTCGCTGCAGAAGATCGCGGGGCTGCTGGCCCAGACCCCCACCGTCCCGGAGACGTCGAACCCGCGGGAGCTGCCGGCCCGCGCGGGTGAGCACCCCGGCCGGGACGTGGTCTTCGACGGGGTCCGCTTCGCCTACCGGACGGGCGGCGAGGTGCTGCCCCGCTTCGATCTGACGATCCGGGCCGGGCAGACGGTGGCCGTGGTCGGATCGACGGGCGCCGGGAAGTCGACGCTCGCCAAGCTGCTGGCCCGGTTCTACGACCCGACCGACGGCCGGGTGCTGCTGGACGGAACCGATCTGCGGGATCTGGCCACGCCCGAACTGCGGCGCGGCGTGGTGATGGTGACCCAGGAGGCGTTCCTGTTCTCGGGGACGGTCGCCGAGAACATCGCCATCGGCCGCCCGGACGCCACCCGCGCAGAGATCGAGCAGGCCGCGAAGGCGATCGGCGCGCACGACTTCATCAGCGGCCTGCCGGACGGGTACGACACGGACGTGCGCAAGAGGGGCGGGCGCATCTCGGCCGGCCAGCGCCAGTTGGTCGCCTTCGCCCGCGCCCTGCTCGCCGACCCGGCGGTGCTGATTCTCGACGAGGCGACGAGCTCCCTGGACATCCCGGGCGAACGGGCGGTGCAGCGGGCCATGGACACGGTGCTGCACGGCCGTACCGCGGTCGTGATCGCGCACCGGCTGTCGACCGTGGAGATCGCGGACCGGGTCCTGGTGATGGAGCACGGCCGGATCGTGGAGGACGGCTCCCCGTCCGACCTCATCGGTGGCACGGGCCGGTTCGCCGGACTCCATCGCGCCTGGCGGGAGAGCCTGGCCTGAGACGACTGCCGGACCGTCGGCGACGGCCCCCCGTCGACCTCCCGCGCCGGGGGTCACCAACGGCTGTCCCGTCATCCCTGGTGGATCGGTGCGCGGCGTCGGATGTGGTGCATCGCAAGGCGGCGGAGCGTCCTCGTACCGGGCGTATTCAGGCGTTCCGGCAACGCGGCGAGGTGCCGCAGCTGTCGCTGTGCGCCCGCCAGGGATGACGGGACAGCCGTTAGGGTGCAGTACATGACAGACCGGCGCGCGGATCACCCTGTCGGCCGGTCCGCGGACCGGGAGAGCCCGGACCGTCGCGGGCCCGGGCGGTATCTGTGGTGGCTGGTCACCCGGCAGGGGCGGCGCGTTGCCGCCGGGGCGCTGCTGGGCAGCTCCTGGATGGTCTGCCTGACCCTGCCGCCGTACCTGCTGTCGCGCGCCATCGACGACGGGCTGCAGTCCGGGGACCGCTCCGCACTGGCCGGCTGGGTCGCGGCGCTGGTGGCTGTCGGATTGCTCAACGCCTGGCTGGCCATCATGCGGCACCGCACGATGACCAGGGTGCGGCTCGACGCCGCCTTCCGCACGGTGCGGGCCGTGGTCGCCCAGGCGACCCGACTGGGTGCGGCGCTGCCGCGCCGGGCCACGGCCGGAGAGGTCGTCACCATCGGGTTCGGTGACGTCGCGATGATCGCCAATACGCTCACCGTCACCGGTCCGGGCGTCGGTGCCGTCCTCGCCTATGTCGTCGTGGCGGCACTGCTGTTGAACGTGGCGCCGCTGCTCGCCGCGGTCGTACTGCTGGGCGTGCCCCTGCTCGCGGTGCTGGTCGGCCCGCTGCTGGCGCGGCTTCAGGGAGCCGAGACGGCGTACCGCGACCGGCAGTCCGGCCTCGCCGCCCGTTTCGCCGACATCGCCGGCGGTCTGCGGGTCCTCAACGGCATCGGCGGCAAGGACGTGTACGCCGATCGCTACCGGCGGGGCTCCCAGGAGCTGCAGGCGGAGGGGTACCGGGTGGGGGCGGTGACCAGCTGGATCCAGGCTCTCGGCGTCGGTCTGCCCACCCTGTTCCTGGGCACCGTGACGTGGCTGGCGGCCCGGATGGCCGCGCAGGGCGACATCACCGTCGGCGAACTGGTCGCGGTGTACGGGTACACGGCCGTTCTCGTCGCCCCCGTCTCCTTCTTCATCGAGGGCGGCTACGACATCGGCCGCGGCCTGGTCGCCGCGCGCAGAGTCATCCGCTTCCTGTCCCTGGAGCCCGACCCGGTGGGCCGGACGGCGACCTCGGCGCCTCTGGACGGACCCGATTCGCCCTCCGTCCTCCGCGATCCGGCATCCGGCGTCGAGGTGTTCCCCGCCACCCTGACCGCTCTGGTCAGCGCCCGGCCGTCGGAGTCCGCGACGGTGATCGACCGGCTCGGCCGCTTCGTCGCATCGGCGGCGACCTGGGGCACGGCCCGCCTCGACGAGATCGACCTGGCCCAGGTCCGCGCACGGATCCTCGTCGCCGACAACGAGGCAGACCTGTTCGCGGGCACGCTGCGCGACGTCCTCGCCGGCAGCCGGGACCGGGACGAGGAGTCGCTCCGCCGCGCCGTCGATGCGGCCATGGCCCAGGACGTCGTCCGCGGGCTGCCGGACGGGCTCGGCTCCGCCGTCGACGCGCAGGGCCGCAATCTCTCCGGCGGTCAGCGGCAGCGTGTCCGCCTCGTCCGGGCCCTGCTGGCCGATCCCGAGATTCTCCTGGCGGTCGAGCCGACCTCGGCCGTCGACGCGCACACCGAGGCGGCCATGGCGACCCGGCTGCGCACCGCACGGTCCGGCCGCACCACAGTCGTCACCAGCACCTCCCCTCTCGTCCTGGACCAGGCCGACACCGTCTACTACCTGGTCGACGGTTCCGTCGCGGCCGTCGGCACCCATCGCGACCTGCTGGGCGGGCACCCCGGTTACCGTCTGCTGGTGTCCCGCGGTGCGGACGATGACGACGTCGCCCACGTGGGCGACGGAGCCGAAGCCGCCCCGGCACCCCGGAAGGCCACCCCATGACCGCCCCTTCTTCCCCTGCCCGGCCGCCGTCCGGGGCACTGCCGGTCGCCGAACCGTTCCGGATCCGTCGCGCGGCACTCGGGCTGATCCGGCAGGACGGCCGGGCCTTCGCCGCTCTGCTCGCGCTCAACGCGCTGGCCGCCGGCGCCGGACTCGTCGCCCCGTGGCTGCTCGGCCGCGTCATCGACGAGGTCAGGTCGGGCGGCGCAGTCGGCACCGTGGACCGGCTGGCACTCACCATCCTGGTCTTCGCCCTGGCGCAGCTCCTGCTGGCCCGCTACGCCGGCCTGGTCGGACACCGCTTCGGCGAACGCACTTTGGCGCGCGTCCGCGAGCAGTTCACCGACCGCGCACTGGCCTTGCCCGCGTCGGTGGTCGAGCGCGCCGGTACGGGTGACCTGACGACCCGCGGCACCGCGGACGTCGCGGCGGTCGGCACCACGCTCCGCGACGTCGGGCCCGATGTGCTGATCGCCGGCGTCCAGGCGCTGTTCGTCCTCGGAGCGGTCTTCGTGCTCAACCCCTTGCTGGGCGCCTGCGGCGTGCTCGGGCTGCTCGGCATCTGGTTCGCCGTCCGCTGGTATCTGCGCCGGGCACTCTGCGCCTACCTGGCCGAGGGTGCGGCCAACTCGGCATTGGCGGAACAGCTGGCCGCCACCGCCGCCGGCGCCCGCACCGTCGAGGCGCTCGGGCTGCAGCAGAGCCGTATCGATGCATGTCAGCGGGCGATCGAGGAGTGCCGGCGCACCCGGACCCGCACGCTCTTCCTGCGCAGTGTGCTCTTCCCCGCCGTGGACATCTCCTATGTCGTTCCCGTGGCCGGTGTCCTGCTGATCGGTGGTGTGCTGCACGACCACGGCGTCATGAGTCTGGGTGCGGTGGTCGCCTCGGCCCTGTATCTGCGGCAGCTCTCCCAGCCGCTGGACACCATCCTGCAGCGGGTCGAACAGCTGCAGAGCAGCAGTGCGTCCTTCGCCAGGGTCGAGGGGATCGGGGTGGTACCGCACATACCGCCGTCCGGCTCCCGGACCCCGGCGGACGACCGGATCGAAGTGACGGGTGTGCGCTACGCCTACGAAGGCGCGCACGGCGTCGGCGGCGACGTCCTGCACGGAGTCGATCTGACGGTCCGGCCCGGCGAACACCTGGCGATCGTCGGCCCGTCCGGCGCCGGCAAGACCACGTTGGGCAGGCTGCTGGCCGGCGTGGACGTTCCGCGCACCGGCTCGGTGACGGTGGGCCGGGTACCGGTGGCCGGCCTGGCACCCGACCAGTTGCGCCGGCAGGTCGTGCTCGTCACCCAGGAGCACCATGTGTTCCTCGGCACGGTCCGGGACAACCTGCGGATGGCGGCCCCGTCGGCCACCGATGCCGAACTGCGTGCGGCACTCGCCGCCGTCGGCGCCGAGTGGGCGGGCGAGCTCCCGGACGGCCTGGACACCGATCTGGGCCATGGCGGACACCGCCCGGACGGCGCGCAGGCCCAGCAACTCGCGCTGGCACGTGTCGTACTGGCCGACCCCCACACGCTGATACTCGACGAGGCCACCGCTCTCCTGGACCCGCGGACCGCACGGCACACGGAGCGAGCGCTGGCCGCCGTCCTCGAGGGCAGAACCGTGATCGCGATCGCGCACCGCCTGCAGACCGCTCATGACGCGGACCGGGTGGCCGTCATGGAGGACGGCCGGATCACCGAACTCGGCACTCACGACGACCTGGTGGCCGCCGGCGGCGCCTACGCCGCGCTCTGGCGTTCCTGGCACGGCGACCGTTCTTCTTCGGCCTCCTCGTGAACAGGGCGGCTCTCCGGCGGGCCTGCGCATCGAGGAGTGGAGGGCCCGGAACCAGCCATGGCCCGCGGCCGTTCCGTCCCTCGTCCTTCGCTCCGTGCTCAACTCGCTGTTCGAACACGACGGGTGCGGACTCGAAGTCCGTCAGCGCGCCGAATGCAGCGTGCGCAGCCCCCCGGACGACGCTGCGGTGATACTCGGCGAAACGTCCGCTTAACGAACATGAACTCTCTACCAACGGACGAATTCCGGCCAAGTTGTTGACGCGGTCCTGACAGGAGCGTCCATCTGCTGACACTCTTCCCCCGTTCTGCTCACTGCTTGCTCTGCCCGGGCCGGCTCACCCAGCCGCCCGGTACCCCCCTCGCAGAAGGAGTCCGCGTGAGATCCACACCCAGCCGTCGCACCACCGCGACAGGCGCCCTGATTGCCGCAGCAGCCCTCCTCGCCGTAGGTGTCCAGACCGGCACGGCAACCGCCTCGCCCGACACGGCCACCGCCGCCCCGGCCGCCACCAAGGTCAATCACGGTGCGCTGGCCAAGCAGCTCTCCCCGTCCGAGCGCGCCGAGCTGATACGCGAGGCCAACGCGAGCAAGGCGGCCACGGCAAAGGAGCTCGGTCTCGGCTCCCAGGAGAAGCTCGTCGTCCGGGATGTCATCCAGGACAACGACGGCACCACGCACACCCGTTACGAGCGCACCTTCAGCGGACTTCCCGTCCTCGGCGGCGACCTGATCGTCCAGGAGTCCAAGGCCGGTGCGACCGAGAGCGTCACCAAGGCCTCCAAGGTCACCTCGGCCCAGCTGAAGACCGTCGGCACCGCCGCCGACGTCGCCCCGGCCAAGGCCGAGGCGCAGGCGCTCGGCGCCGCCAAGGACGCCGGCTCCGAGAAGGCCGTGGCCGACCGGGCACCCCGCAAGGTGGTCTGGATGGCCCAGGGCAAGCCGCAGCTGGCGTACGAGACCGTCGTCGGCGGACTCCAGGACGACGGCACCCCCAACGAACTGCACGTCGTCACCGACGCGTCCACCGGCGCGAAGCTCTACGAGTGGCAGGCCATCGAGACCGGCACGGGCAACACCCAGTACAGCGGCCAGGTCACGCTCGGCACCGCCCCGTCGTACACGCTGACCGACACGACACGCGGCAACCACAAGACGTACAACCTGAACCACGGCACGTCCGGCACCGGGACGCTCTTCTCCGGCTCCGACGACGTCTGGGGCAACGGAAACCCGACGAACGTCGAGACTGCGGCGGCGGACGCGCACTACGGCGCGGCCGAGACCTGGGACTACTACAAGAACGTGCAGGGCCGCACCGGTATCCGCGGCGACGGCATCGGCGCGTACTCCCGCGTCCACTACGGCAACAGCTACGTCAACGCCTTCTGGGACGACAGCTGCTTCTGCATGACCTACGGCGACGGCAGCGGCAACGCCGCACCGCTGACCTCCCTGGACGTGGCCGCGCACGAGATGACGCACGGTGTCACCTCCGCCACCGCCGGCCTGGTGTACAGCGGCGAGTCCGGCGGTCTCAACGAGGCGACCAGCGACATCATGGCCGCCGCGGTCGAGTTCTACTCCAACAACGCCACCGACGTGGGCGACTACCTGGTCGGCGAGAAGATCGACATCAACGGCGACGGCACCCCGCTGCGCTACATGGACAAGCCGAGCAAGGACGGCGGGTCGAAGGACTCCTGGTACTCCGGTATCGGCAACGTGGACGTCCACTACTCCTCGGGTCCCGCGAACCACTTCTTCTACCTGCTCTCCGAGGGCAGCGGTGCCAAGACCGTCAACGGCGTCTCGTACAACTCGCCGACCTCCGACGGTCTGCCGGTCACCGGCATCGGCCGCGACAAGGCCGCGCTGATCTGGTACAAGGCGCTCACCACCAAGTTCGGTTCCACGACGAACTACGCGGCGGCCCGTACCGGGACCCTCGCCGTGGCCGGTGAGCTGTACGGCACGAGCAGCGCCGAGTACAAGTCGGTGGCCGATGCCTGGGCCGGCGTCAACGTCGGCTCGCGCCCCGGCGGCGGCACCGGCGGCACGGTCTTCCAGAACACCACCCACGTCGCCATTCCGGACAACGGCGCGGCCGTCACCAGCTCGGTCAGCGTCACCGGGATCACCGGCAACGCGCCCAGCACCCTTCAGGTCGGGGTGGACATCACCCACACCTGGCGCGGTGACCTCGTCATCGACCTCGTCGCTCCGGACGGAACGGCCTACCGGCTGAAGAACTCCTCGTCGTCCGACTCGGCGGACAACGTCCAGACGACCTACACGGTCAACGCGTCGTCCGAGGTCGCCAACGGCACCTGGAAGCTGAAGGTCCAGGACGTCGCCTCGCAGGACACCGGCACCATCAACAGCTTCAAGCTGACCTTCTGAGCCAGGCAGCACGTTCGCGGCAGTCGATGACCGGAACCGCCCGGGAGGGACTCTCCTTCCTCTCGGGCGGTTCCGCCGTTCCGCGATGCGGCTTGCCGCTGGATGCGGGTCAGTTGGGGTTGTTCGCGTGGGTCAGGGTCTCCCAGGCGACGAACAGGTTGTTGGTCCCGGCGGGCCTCTGCTGTTCGGTGAGGGTCTGGGTGTTGGTCATGGCGATGCCCATCCGGTTGTGCAGGGCGTTGAAGCCGACTTCGGTGACCGGACCGAGGCTGTCCTTGAGCGTGCCACCGCACAGGTCGGCCGGGACTGCCGCGCCCAGCTGGTACTTCGCGTGCAGACCCAGTGCGTGGCGCAGGCGTTCGGCGATCTCCGGGTAGAGGTCCTGCCCCTGGATCCGGCTGGTCTCGGCGATGTGGGAGATGGCGGAGATGCCGTAGCCGGTGTGGGTGAGATCGCGGCAGGTCTCCTGGGAGAGGCCGTCCATGAAGGTCGACTGGCCCTGCCAGTAGTTGATGATCTCGTCGCGGGTGTCGAGGCCACTTCCCGGTGCGGCCTTCGGCAGGGCGCCGTCGGCGGTGATGTAGACGTATGCGGGGACGCGTCCGCGGAACTTGGTGACGGCCTTGTCGTAGGCGGTGCGGTCCTCGAGGAAGACCGCGATCCCGATCGCGGCCTCGGTCATGCTCAGTTCCCAGTTCCCGTTGCTGTTGGAGCCGTTGACGACCTTGGGGAGGTAGACGTTGCGCAGCATGGTGGCGAAGCGGCCGGAGTTCGGCCAGCTGCTGTACGTGTACTTGATGATCTCGGCGGCCCGGGGCCAGGAGGAGCCGGCCCAGCCGGTCTGAAGCGGGGCGTTGCTGTTGGTGTGGTCCTGGATCACGGCCGACCAGGCGTCCATGATGGCGATCGACTTCTGGGCGTAGCGGCTGTCCTGGGTGATGTACCAGGCCAGCGCGAGGGTGTACGCGGCTATCGCGTCCTCGCGTTCGTCGGTGCAGCCGTAGTTGGGGTTGGAGTACGAGCCGCATTCCACGACGGCGCGCGGCTTGGCGGTGCGGGTGAGCGAGGCGTACTTGCTGGCCATCATCTGGTCGTACGCGCTCTTCCAGGGCTGGGCGCCGGCCTGCACCTTGGTGCGTACGAAGTCGAGTTGGGGGCGGCTGACGAGGACGCCGGGGTGGGTGAAGGCGGCGGGGGCCTCGGCCGCGGCGGCCTGCATCGCCCGGGGATTCGCGGCGGGCGCGGCTCTGCCGGCCGATGCCGGGGGGACGAGGGCCGCGGTGAGCAGGGCGGCCAGTGCCGTGGCGAGGCCGCGGCCGAGGCCGCGCCCGATGGATCCGGTACGCATGTGGGGTGCCTTCCGGTGCGGAGGTGGTCCGGCAACTCTCCCCGGAGCCGGTCCAGTTCATGGACGTGAACGACAGGTCGAGTTGTGAACTCTGCAATGAGTGAGGAACCTAAATGCATCTCATGAACACGTCAAGACATTGTGTTCAGAAAGCGAAGGGGCCCGGCACCTCGCAGGTGCCGGGCCCCGGGGACAGGCGTCGTCAGCGCATCAGCACGCCTGCACCGTCTCCGGTCGATTCCGTCGGCAGTGCCACCAGGCCGAGTTCGGCACTGGTCGCCAGCAGCGGGTGGGCGGGAAGGACCCGCACGGTGTAGCCGTACGGCCCCGTACGGTCGAGGGCGAGCGGACCCTCGTACAGCCAGCGGCCCTCCAGGTCCTGGCCGCCGGTCGGCTTCAGCGGGAAGACCTGGGTGTCCGAGAGTGCATCGGCGGAGTCGACCCGCCCGGCCACCGCCTGCACCTCCACATCGTCCGGCTCCAGCGCTCCGAGGGCGATCCGGACCCGCAGGCCCAGGGTGGACCCCAGCTCGGCCGGGCCGCCCGCGCTGCTCGGCGCCACGGCCTCCACGTGGTCGACGGCGACCCGCGGCCACGCGGCACGGATCCGGGCCTTCCAGTCCGCGAGCTCCCGCGCCGTCGCAACGTCCAGGGAGCGGTGGGCGAGCGCGGCGGGTGCGTACAGCCGCTCCACGTACTCACGCACCATGCGTCCCGCGAGGACCTTGGGACCGAGGGTGCCCACCGTGCGGCGGACCATCTCAACCCAGCGCTCGGGCAGCCCTTCGGCACCCCGGTCGTAGAAGCGCGGCGCGACCCGCTCCTCGATCAGCTCGTACAGGGCGTTCGCCTCCAGCTCGTCGCGCCGGTCCTCGCCCATGGCGGACCCGTCGGCGGTCGGGATCGCCCAGCCGAAGTCCGGCTCGAACCACTCGTCCCACCAGCCGTCGAGCACGGACAGATTGAGACAGCCGTTGAGCGCGGCCTTCATCCCGCTCGTGCCGCACGCCTCCAGCGGCCGCAGCGGGTTGTTGAGCCAGACGTCGCAGCCCGGGTAGAGCTTCTGCGCCATGGAGATCCCGTAGTCGGGCAGGAAGACGATGCGATGGCGGACCCTGGGGTCGTCGGAGAACCGCACCAGCTCCTGGACCAGCCGCTTTCCGCTGTCGTCGGCAGGGTGCGCCTTGCCTGCGACGACGATCTGGATCGGCCGTGCCGGGTGGAGCAGCAGCTCCCTCAGCCGGTCGCGGTCGCGCAGCATCAGGGTCAGCCGCTTGTACGAAGGCACCCGGCGGGCGAAGCCGATGGTGAGCACGTCCGGGTCCAGCACGCCGTCGATCCAGCCGAGTTCGGCCGGCTCCGCGCCGCGGTTGCGCCACGATGCGGTGAGCCTCGAGCGGACCTCGCCCACCAGCTGTTCGCGCAGGGACCGCCGCAGGTCCCAGATCTCCCGGTCCGGGATCCGGTCGGCCGCGTCCCATCGGCCCGGCGTGCCTCCGTACCGGGCCCGGAGCTCGAAGATCTCGGGCGCGACCCAGGTGGGCGCGTGCACCCCGTTGGTCACCGACGTGATCGGCACCTCCTCAGCGTCGAATCCCGGCCACAGTCCCGCGAACATCTTCCGGCTGACCGCCCCGTGCAGGGTGGAGACACCGTTGGCCCGCTGGGCGAGCCGCAGACCCATGACGGCCATGTTGAAGAGGGTGGGCTCACCGCCGGGATAGGTCTCCATGCCCAGCTGCAGGATCCGTTCGACGGCCACACCCGGGAGTTCGCCGTCGTCGCCGAAGTGGCGGGCGATGAGTTCCCGGTCGAAGCGGTCGATGCCGGCCGGCACCGGGGTGTGGGTGGTGAAGACCGTGCCGGCCCGCACCGCCTCCACCGAGGAGTCGAAATCCAGCCCCGTGTCGGCGAGTTCGCGGATGCGCTCCAGCCCGAGGAAGCCCGCGTGACCCTCGTTGGTGTGGAACACCTCGGGGTCCGCGTGCCCGGTGAGCCGGCAGTAGGTCCGCACGGCCCGTACGCCACCGATTCCGAGCAGCATCTCCTGCAGCAGACGGTGCTCGCTGCCGCCGCCGTACAGCCGGTCGGTGACATCGCGCTCGCCCGGCGCGTTCTCCTCGACGTCGGAGTCGAGCAGGAGCAGGGGGATGCGGCCGACCTGGGCCTGCCAGATGCGGGCGTGCAGCGAGCGGCCGCCGGGCAGGTCCAGCACCACGTGGCTCGGTGTTCCGTCGGCCTCGCGCAGCAGCGCGAGCGGGAGTTCGTTCGGGTCGAGGACGGGGTAGTGCTCCTGCTGCCAGCCCTCGCGCGACAGGCTCTGGCGGAAGTAGCCGTGCCGGTAGAGCAGTCCGACGCCGACCAGGGGTACACCGAGGTCGCTGGCCGCCTTCAGATGGTCCCCGGCAAGGATGCCCAGTCCGCCGGAGTACTGGGGAAGGGCTGCCGTCACGCCGAACTCCGGCGAGAAGTAGGCCACGGCAGCGGGCAGTTCCGTGCCCTGCGCCAGCCGCTCCTGGTACCACCGCGGCCCGTCCAGATACTCCTGGAGGGCGCCGGACACCTCGCTGAGCCGGTGCAGGAACTGCTGGTCCCGGGCCAGCTCGGCGAGACGCCCGGCGGAGACGGCGCCGAGCAGGCGTACCGGGTCGGCGTCCGCCGCCCGGCTGCCCTGCGGATCGACCGCCTGGAAGAGCTCACGTGTCTCGGTGTGCCAGGACCAGCGCAGGTTTCGGGCGAGGTCACTGAGCGGTTGAAGGGGATCGGGGAGGACGGGACGCACGGTGAATCGACGAATGGCCTTCACGTATTCCACCTTTACAGGGGACGTACGAATCCGAGGGGACGCACCACGGTGTGCGCCTCTCCGTCACCCTCGACGGTAACGGTGTGCGGCACTGTGCAGCCACGGCGCGCGACCGGCTCACAGCGGACGGCACCCGGTGGAACACCCGCCCCGTCCGCCCCTGACCGGGGCTCCGTGCCCGCTTGCGTCCCTTCCGTCCCACGGCTCCCTCGGTGCAGATACCGGCACAACCGTCACGGGGGTTATGGCCGATTCCGCCCCCTCGTACGGCCTTGTGACACGTCACCCCACAGGGAAGGCTGCCGTGTGGCGCGTACGGAGGCCGGACGGCCGACCGGCCACCGGCGCGGCGCATTCAGACCGTCACATCTACGCCCGAGTAGTTAACAAACCACCGGATTGGCCCCCCGAGAACGGTGGGAAGGCTTACGCGGTACACAGCCCGAATACCGCCCGAATGCGAATCATCCGCGATCCGGCAGCGGATCGTATGCAGTCCGTACGCGTCCGGTGTGCACCGTACTCACCCGTACGCCACACGCGCGCCCCAGCCATTCGAGTGCCATTCGAGTGAACGCGGACAGGAGCGGCCATGCTCACACCCCATCAGCCGTCAACGGAGCAGCTAGAAAGGACGGACCCTCACAGTCGCGGCGTGCTCGCTCAGCCCCTCACGCCTCCGCCGCGCCCCGTGCAGCCCGAGCTCCAGTCCCCAGGTGATTCCATGATCGGTCGCATTCCCGTCCTCGACGTCCGGCCCCTCGTCGACTGCGGCAGAAGGCCCGCGAAGGCCGTGGTCGGTGAGACCTTCCAGGTCACGGCCACCGTGTTCCGGGAAGGCCATGACGCCGTCGCAGCCAACGCGGTTCTGCGGGATCCGAGCGGACGGCCCGGACCCTGGACGCCGATGTACGAGCTCGCCCCCGGGACCGACCGCTGGGGCGCCGACGTCACCCCGGACTCCGAGGGCCGCTGGACGTACACGGTCGAGGCATGGAGCGACCCGGTGACCACCTGGCGCCAGTACGCCCAGATCAAGATCCCCGCTGGGATCGACACCGCGCTCGTCCTGACCGAGGGGGCCGAGCTGTACGAGCGGGGCGCCAAGGGCGTACCGAAGCGGGACGGCCGCGAAGCGGTGCTGGCCGCGGCCGATGCGCTGCGCGACGTGTCGCGTCCGGCCGCCGCCCGGCTCGCCGCGGCGCTTGCTCCCGAGGCCGTCGCCGCGCTCGACCGCCACCCGCTGCGCGAGCTGGTCACCGCCGCCCGCCCGCTCCCCCTGGTCGTCGAGCGCCGACGGGCCCTGTTCGGTTCCTGGTACGAGCTGTTCCCCCGGTCCGAGGGCGCCAGGACCGAACCGGCCGAGCCGGCGAGGACGACCAAGGCGGCGAAGAAGGGCAGGGCGGGAAAGGTATCGGCCAGGACGGAGGAGCAACAGCCGGGAAGGACGATCAGCGGCACGTTCCGTACCGCTGCCGAGCGGCTTCCCGCCGTCGCCGCCATGGGGTTCGACGTCGTCTATCTCCCGCCCGTCCACCCCATCGGAACCACTCACCGCAAGGGCCCCAACAACTCATTGTCCCCGGGCGCCCACGACGTGGGGGTGCCGTGGGCGATCGGTTCGGCCGAAGGGGGGCACGACGCCGTCCACCCCGACCTCGGCACGCTCGACGACTTCGATCACTTCGTCGAGACCGCCCGCACCCTGCGCATGGAGATCGCGCTGGACTTCGCGCTCCAGTGCTCTCCCGACCACCCCTGGGTCGAGCAGCACCCCGAGTGGTTCCACCACCGCGCGGACGGCACCATCGCCTATGCCGAGAACCCGCCCAAGAAGTACCAGGACATCTATCCGATCGCCTTCGACAAGGACCTGCGGGGTCTGGTCGCGGAGACCGTCCGCATCCTCCGGTTCTGGATGGACCACGGCGTACGGATCTTCCGCGTCGACAATCCGCACACCAAGCCGGTCATCTTCTGGGAGAAGGTGATCGCCGACATCAATCGCACCGATCCCGATGTGATCTTCCTGGCCGAGGCGTTCACCCGCCCCGCGATGATGCACACCCTCGCCACGGTCGGCTTCCAGCAGTCCTACACGTACTTCACCTGGCGCAACACCCGGCATGAACTCACGGAGTACGTCACCGAGCTGTCCGGTGAAGCGGCCTCCTACATGCGGCCCAACTTCTTCGTGAACACCCCGGACATCCTGCCGGGCTATCTCCAGGACGGCGGACGCCCGGCCTTCGAGGCCAGGGCCGTGCTCGCCGCGACACTCTCGCCGACCTGGGGCGTGTACGCCGGGTACGAACTGTGCGAGAACACCCCGGTACGGGCCGGCAGCGAGGAGTACCTGAACTCGGAGAAGTACGAAATCCGGCCCAGGGACTGGGAGTCGGCGGAGCGGGAGGGCCGGTCCCTGGCTCCGCTCATCACCTCGCTCAACCGGATCAGACGCCGTCACCCCGCCCTGCAGCAGCTGCGCGACGTGCATTTCCACGCCGCCGACAACGATGCGCTGATCGTCTACAGCAAGCGCTCGGGTTCGAACATCGTTCTGATGGTCGTCAACCTCGACCCTCACCACACCCAGGAGGCCACGGTCTCGTTGGACATGCCGCAACTCGGGCTCGACTGGCACGAGACCGTGCCGGTGCGCGACGAGCTCACCGGCGACACCTATCACTGGGGCAGGACCTTCTATGTGCGCCTAGAGCCGGGCGTCACGCCCGCGCACATCGTCGTCCTGCGACCGTCCCCGCCGACCGGAGGGTCACCCACACCATGATTGTGAACGAGCCTGTCCACGACCTGTTCGAGGACACCCCCGCGAAGGACCGCGATCCCGAGTGGTTCAAGCGCGCCGTCTTCTACGAGGTCCTCGTCCGGTCCTTCCAGGACTCCAACGGCGACGGCATCGGTGACCTCAAGGGGCTCACCGCCAAGCTGGACTACCTCCAGTGGCTGGGCATCGACTGCCTCTGGCTGCCGCCGTTCTTCAAGTCGCCGCTGCGCGACGGCGGCTACGACGTCTCCGACTACACCGCGGTGCTCCCGGAGTTCGGCGATCTCGCCGACTTCGTGGAGTTCGTCGATGCCGCGCACCAGCGCGGGATGCGCGTGATCATCGACTTCGTCATGAACCACACGAGCGATCAGCACGACTGGTTCCAGCAGTCCCGCAGCGACCCGGACGGCCCGTACGGCGACTACTACGTCTGGGCCGACGACGACAAGCAGTTCCCGGACGCCCGGATCATCTTCGTCGACACCGAGACGTCCAACTGGACCTTCGACCCGGTGCGCAAGCAGTACTACTGGCATCGTTTCTTCTCCCACCAGCCCGATCTCAACTACGAGAACCCGGCGGTGCAGGAGGAGATCATCTCCGCACTCCGCTTCTGGCTGGATCTCGGCATCGACGGCTTCCGTCTCGACGCCGTGCCGTACCTCTACCAGCGGGAGAACACCAACTGCGAGAACCTCCCGGAGACCCACGAGTTCCTCAGGCGGGTGCGCAAGGAGATCGATGCGCACTACCCGGACACCGTGCTGCTGGCCGAGGCGAATCAGTGGCCGGAAGACGTCGTCGACTACTTCGGCGACTTCCCGGCCGGCGGCGACGAGTGCCACATGGCGTTCCACTTCCCGGTGATGCCACGGATCTTCATGGCCGTGCGGCGCGAGAGCCGCTACCCGGTCTCCGAAGTCCTGGCGAAGACCCCGGCGATCCCGTCGGGTTGTCAGTGGGGCATCTTCCTGCGCAACCACGACGAGCTCACGCTCGAAATGGTCACGGACGAAGAACGCGACTACATGTACGCGGAGTACGCCAAGGATCCACGGATGCGGGCCAACATCGGCATCCGGCGGAGGCTTGCGTCGCTGCTCGACAACGACCGCAATCAGATCGAGCTGTTCACGGCGCTGCTCCTGTCGCTGCCCGGATCCCCGATCCTCTACTACGGGGACGAGATCGGGATGGGGGACAACATCTGGCTGGGCGACCGGGATGCCGTACGGACCCCCATGCAGTGGACGCCCGACCGGAATGCCGGATTCTCCTCCAGCGATCCGGGGCGGCTCTACCTCCCCACCATCATGGATCCGGTCTACGGCTACCAGGTGACCAATGTGGAGGCGGCGATGGCTTCGCCGTCCTCGTTGCTGCACTGGACGCGGCGGATGATCGAGATCCGCAAGCAGAATCCGGCGTTCGGACTCGGCTCGTACAACGAACTGCCGTCGTCGAACCCCGCCGTGCTCGCCTTCACCCGTGAGCACAAGGACGATCTCGTGCTGTGCGTGCACAACTTCTCGCGGTTCGCGCAGCCGACGGAACTCGATCTGCGGTCGTTCAGCGGGCGTCATCCGGTGGAGCTGATCGGTGGGGTGCGCTTCCCCGCCATCGGCCAGTGGCCCTATCTGCTGACTCTCGCCGGACACGGCTTCTACTGGTTCCGCTTGCGCAAGGATGTGCCGCCGAGTTGATGGCGTGTCATTGCGCACGACTGCTCGCGGGGCGGTTTCCGCCGCCCCGCACGGGGCACTCTCCCCCACATCGAGCTCTTCGGGGCCCTTCGGGGCTCTTCGGGTCAGCACTGCCGGAATTCTCCGGAGCCCTTCCGGGGACCCAGCGGCTCTCAGGAGCCCACACGTCGAGTCCGTACGGATCATCCTGACCCGACACGTCCCGCACAGCCGGACAGCTATTGCCGCAATCCGGGACACTCATCGCATCCTGTGGTGTGCCCGGGGAAAGGACGCGATGCCATGTCGGAGGCTGCATCCACTCGGGTCGCCCTCGCAAACAGCACAGCCCTGCTCCCGTCACTCGCCCCCCTGCTGCATGAATGGCTGCCCCGGCAGCGGTGGTTCGCGGGCAAGGGACGGCCGGTCACGGCCTTCTCCCTGGTCTCGGCCACCGAAATACTGCCGGTGGACGCCGATTCCGCGGGTATCGGGACCGGGCCGGGTCTGCTCCATCTGCTGGTCCGGGTCCACCAGCCGACCATGCCCGCCCAGTCGCCCGAGGACTGCTACCAAATGCTGCTCGGGGTGCGGACCACACTGCCGCCCCGGCTCGCCCCTGCCCTCATCGGCCATGTGAAAGGCGGGCCGCTCGCCGGCCGCGCGGTCTACGAGGGGCTGCACGACCCGCGCCTGGCCGAACTCCTGCTGGAACGGCTCCGTACCCCCGGCACGCTCGGCACGCTCCGCTTCGACCGGGGCGCCGCCCCCATCCCGTCCGGGCTCACCCCACGGGTGCTCGACACCGAGCAGTCCAACTCCTCCCTCGTCTACGGCAACGCCTACATCCTCAAGATCTTCCGTCGGGTCTTCCCCGGCACCAACCCCGATCTGGAACTGCCGCTCGCGCTCTCCCGGGAGGGCTGCGGGCGGGTACCGGAACCCGTCGCCTGGTTCGAGGCCGCGGCGCCGGAACAGCTCACCCTCGGCGTCCTCCAGCCGTTCCTGCGCGGCGCGGAGGACGGCTGGCAGCTGGCGCTGCGCGCGCTGGGCGCCGGCCATGACTTCACCCGCGAGGCCCGCGCCCTCGGCCGGGCCACCGCCGAGGTGCACACGGCGCTCGCCACCGCACTGCCGACGCCCGTGCTGCGCCGGTCCCAGACCGAGCACCTCGCCGCCGGCATGCTCCAGCGGCTGGAGGCGGCCGCCCAGGCGGTCCCGTCGCTCGTGCCGTACGTCCCCGGGCTGCGCACCGCGTTCGACGCCATTGCCGCACTCGGCCACAAGGGTCACAGCTGGGCGGCTCAGCGGGTCCACGGCGACCTCCATCTCGGCCAGACGCTGCGTGCGGCCGACGGCTTCTGGTCGCTGATCGACTTCGAGGGCGAACCGACGCGCCCGCTCCTGGAGCGCCGCCGCCCGCAACCGCCTGTGCGCGATATCGCGGGCATGCTCCGCTCCTTCGACTACGCGGCCCGCTCGCACCGGCCCTGGAACGCCGAGTGGGCGGCCCGCTGCCGGTCGGCCTACTGCGACGGGTACGCGGAGGCGGCGGGCGTCGACCCGCGCAGCGAACCGGAGTTGTTGCGGGCCCATGAGACCGACAAGGCGGTGTACGAGGTGCTCTACGAGGCCCGGCACCGGCCCGACTGGCTGCCGGTCCCGATGGCCGCGATCCACCGGCTGGCCGCCGCCGTCGACTGATGTCCGCGCAAGCGCGCTGCTCCCGGCCCGGCGGGCTTCTCCCTGCCCGGGTCCACCTGATTCCTGCCTCACCCACACCCCCCGAGGAGGCTGTCCCCTGTGACCGCCCGCAAGCCGTCCCGCAACGTGCCCGATCCCACCGCGACCCCGTCCATGCCTGCGGCCACACCCCTCACATCGGCCACGCAAGCCGCGCCGGGCACGACCGCCACGCCGGACGCGCCGGCCCCGGCGGGCCCCGCGGCCTCCGCAGCCACCCCGGCCAAGCGGAAGAAGGCGGCCGAGAAGCGGGCCGCCGCCTCGCCCCCGCGGCCGCGCCGCGGCGGCGGCCGCGGGGTGCGGCCGGTGCGTGCCCTCGACGACGGCGACCGGGGGCGGCTGCTCGCCGGTGAGCACCACGCCCCGCACGATCTGCTCGGTGCGCACATGGTCCGCGGCGGTGTGGTGGTCCGGGTGCTGCGTCCGTTCGCCCGTTCCGTGACCGTGCTCGCCAAGGGGCTGCGGGCGGAACTCCACGACGACGGCGACGGTCTCTTCTCCGGCCTGCTGCCGGTGCCGTCCGTCCCCGAGTACCAGCTCCTGGTCGCCTACGACGACAACGAGATCGAGGTCCACGACCCGTACCGCTTCCTGCCCGCGCTCGGCGATCTCGATCTGCATCTGATCGGCGAGGGGCGGCACGAGGAGCTGTGGACCGCCCTCGGCGCGCAGCCCATGGAGCACCAGGGGGTCGCCGGTACCCGGTTCACCGTCTGGGCGCCCAATGCCCGCGGTGTGCGTGTCATCGGTGAATTCAACTACTGGGACGGCACCGGCTTCCCGATGCGTTCGCTCGGTTCCAGCGGAGTCTGGGAACTGTTCCTCCCGGCGATCGGGGAGGGTGCGCTCTACAAGTTCGACATCTGCCGCCCGGACGGTTCGCACACGGTGCGCGCCGACCCGATGGCCCGCCACACCGAGGTCCCTCCCGCCAATGCCTCGGTCGTGACGGCCTCGCACCATGAGTGGCGGGACCAGGAGTGGATGGCCCACCGCGGGGACGTACCCGTGCACGAGGCACCCCTGTCCGTGTACGAGGTGCATCTGCCGTCCTGGCGGCCGGGGCTCACCTACCGCCAGCTGGCCGATCAACTCCCTTCATACGTACGGGATCTGGGGTTCACGCATGTGGAGCTGATGCCGGTCTCCGAGCATCCCTTCGGCGGCTCCTGGGGCTATCAGGTCACCGGTTTCTACGCCCCGACGTCGCGCATGGGCAGCCCGGACGACTTCCGGCATCTGATCGACGCGCTGCACCGGTCCGGCATCGGCGTCATCGTCGACTGGGTGCCCGCGCACTTCCCGCGTGACGACTGGGCGCTCGCCGAGTTCGACGGCCGCCCGCTGTACGAGCACTCCGACCCGACGCGGGCCGCGCATCCCGACTGGGGCACCCTCGAATTCGACTTCGGCCGCACCGAGGTACGCAACTTCCTGGTCGCCAACGCAACGTACTGGTGCGAGGAGTTCCACATCGACGGGCTGCGGGTCGATGCCGTCGCCTCCATGCTCTACCTCGACTATTCGCGCGAGGACGGGGAATGGGCTCCGAACGAGCACGGCGGCCGGGAGAATCTGGATGCCGTCGCCTTCCTCCAGGAGATGAACGCCACCGTCTACCGGCGCAATCCGGGCGTCGTCACCATCGCCGAGGAATCCACCGCCTGGGACGGCGTCACCCGGGCCACCCACCATGTCGGCCCCGGCGGCTTCGGCGGTCTCGGCTTCGGCCTGAAGTGGAACATGGGCTGGATGCACGACTCCTTGGAGTACGTGTCGAAGGAGCCGGTGCACCGCAAGTACCACCACAACGAGATGACCTTCTCGATGGTGTACGCGTACAGCGAGAACTACGTGCTGCCGATCTCGCACGACGAGGTGGTGCACGGCAAACGGTCGCTGGTCAGCAAGATGCCCGGTGACTGGTGGCAGCAGCGCGCCAACCACCGGGCGTACCTGGGATTCATGTGGGCCCACCCCGGCAAGCAACTCCTCTTCATGGGGCAGGAGTTCGCCCAGGGTGCGGAGTGGTCCGAGGGGCACGGCCCGGACTGGTGGCTGCTCGACCCGTCGTACGCGGCAGAGAGCGACCACCGGGGCGTCCGGACCCTGGTCAGCGATCTGAACAGGGTGTATGGCAACACGCCCGCGCTCTGGCAGCGGGACACGGTGCCGGAGGGCTTCTCCTGGGTGGTCGGCGACGCGGCCGAGGACAACGCCTTCGCCTTCCTGCGCTACGACGCGCACGGCGCGCCGCTCCTCGCCGTCTGCAACTTCTCTCCCGTGGTGCGGCACGACTACCGGCTCGGGGTCCCGGACGTGCTCGGCGCTCCCGTGGCGTGGGCGGAGGTCCTCAACACGGATGCGGCGCAGTACGGGGGCAGCGACGTGCGCAGCACCGGGCCGCTGAAGCCGGAGTCGGTGGGTGCGCACGGCAGGCCGGCCAGCATTCTGCTGACCCTGCCACCGCTGGCGACGGTCTGGCTGCAGCCGGTGTGAGGGCGCGGGGCCCCGGAACGCCCGGAGCCCCCGCAGCCGGCGACGAAGAAGAAGCCGAAGCTCAGCCGGATGTTCGGCCTCGCCGCCGTCCCGGGCGGACGTGTCCCGTGAGGGTTCCGGCTCGCTTCATGATCGCCCCACGGGAAAGCCGGTGCGCTCCGGCATGACCACGGTCCGCGGCCCGGCCGGTGGCTGCGCCGGGTGGACAGGGCGGTGGCCCGGCTGAGAGATCAGCCGGGCCACCGGGTGTGCATGGAGTCCGGTCACCGTGTCGGTGACGGTGGGCGCCGGGTCATCGTCCGGCTGCGACGAGCGCGTTGACGGTGCGGGACCCGGTCCTCGCCTTGGCGCCGAATTTGCGCTCGAAGGTACGGAAAGCGCCCTCCTGCTTCCACTCCAACGCGCCCTTGGCACTGGACGCGAGGAACCGGGCGCAGCGCGGGCCGGGGGTGGGATCGCCGAGGCGGTTCCGGGCGCACTCCGGGACGGCCTGGTAGCCGCCGCGGTGGCGCCACAGGCTGCGGCCCTGCAGGAAGCCGTATTCCAGGGAGGTGCGGGCCAGGCCCTTCAGCACCCGGTAGTCCAGCCCGTAGGTGAGCGCGGCCCGCTGGTACTCGCGGCTGATGTCGGTCCGCTCGACCCCGGCGTCGTCGGTGGCGAGGGCGACCGGGACACCGTACCTGCGGTACAAGGGGAAGGGGTGACGCCAGCCCGTGACGCCCAGGACCTGCGCGTTGCTGGTGAGCGGGACTTCCACCAGCACATGCCGCCGGGCCATCAGACGCAGCAGTTCCCGGTAGTCGTCCTCGTGGCGGATGTCGACGCCGTGGCCGATGCGGTCGGTGCCGGCGGTGAGCACGGCGTCACGGACGTGGAAGCGCAGATCCTCGGGCTTGACCAGGCCGGGGACGAGCTCGCCCGCGTGCAGGGTGAGCGGAACATCGGGATACACACCGCGCAGGTACTTCAGCATGCGCATCTGCAGACGGTAGTCGGCGAGCGCCACCGAACCGTCCTCGGGCTGCACGAGGTTCAGCGATACGAAGCGGGGATCGCGCCGGGCCAGTTCCACGCCGAGCAGCATCTGGGTGAAGACCACCTCGCGCGTACCGCCACGCGACACCTGGGAGATGAACCGCACCGGCAGCGAGCACCCGGCGTCGGGGTGGTGGGTGTCGCAGTGCGCGGCGGACCGGAACTCGTCGAGCAGCGAGTCCGTCTGGCTCATCGCCTGCCGGACGACGGCGTCCATGCCGCCGTCGGCCAGCAGCTTGTCGCGCAGCCGGGACAGGTCACTGTCGTACCCGACCTTGGCGGCAAGGGCGGCAGCCGCGTTGTAGGCGGGGGTCAGCATGGTCTCGAGGTAGAACTGGTGCTGCTTCGCGACCGAGGTGGAGACCTGGGCCAGCAGTCGCCCGGGCTGGAGTCCGCTGACCGCACCGAACTTTCCGAAGGTGGCGAAGAAGTGGTCGTGGCTGCTCTCGCCCTGACCGGGCTTGAAGTCCTGCATGGACCAGGCGCGGATGACCTGACGCCGGAAAGCGGGGTCGGTGACGGTGTCGGCCGCCGGGCGGGTGTTGCCCGTGCAGGGCGGCGCGCTCGCTGTGAGGGTGGTCCTGTCGATGCAGTAGCCGGCCTCGACAGCGATTTTCAGCAACAGCTCGGTGGTCGCCGCGCCCGAAAGGTGGTTGTGGAGGTCTGCGCCCTTGGGCAGTGCCCTGAAGAAGGCGGCCAACGCCCCCGGGCGGTCGCGCACGTCTCGCAGGTACGCCGAGACGCGGGCCTCGGCACGAGTGGGTCCGTTCGCTTCTTTCTCCGCGGCCTGGGACAGCTGAGTGGATGTCAGGGTGAGCACCAGTGCGGCGCTCAGGACCGGCGCGAGCCGGGCAGTACGGCGCCGCGCGAGAGACAGAGCTGAGAGAGGCATGTCGATCATCCTCCGGCAGTCGGCCACGACGGGAATATCCGACATGCCGCTTGTCACCCGGGCGACGCATCCGGCTGAATCGGGCCGGGTTCGACGGGGACTCCCCACGAGGCAAGGCCGTTCCGTGCCGGAGGAGCGCCCGAAGGAAGTGGCGCGGGCGGGAGGTACGTCCGGTCCCGGAGCATGACGCATGCCGGGCCGTCGCGCCGTGGCCGGACGCCGGTGCGGAGAGCCGGCGCACGCGGGCACGTCGGACCTCGGCCCGACGCCGCCCGGCCCGAACACCGATGCCAATGTCGCCGGTGCGCCGGTCGCGCCGATGCGGCGGCGGTCCGCGAGCAGTGACCGGATGCCCCGGCGACGTCGGACACAAAGCTCAGAACAACCTCTGAAATCCGGCCTGTTCGGGTTGGGCAGGCTTCAGGCGGAGACACCCCTCACATACGCATTTTCATCCGGAGCACGTCCGGATCGGGGGCTGTCATGGGGACCACACTCACGCTCATCGACGCCGCGACCGCGCTGGTCGCCATCACCGCCTGCCTGACCCTGTCCGGTCGGCGGCTGCTGCCGTGGCGGCGCGGGAAGCGCCCGCCCGAGCTGGGCCCGTACGATGCGGCGTTCCTGGCCGGCGGACCGGAGCGGGTGGTGGAGACCGCGCTCCACACCCTGTGGGGCAGTGACAACAACGTCGCGATCGGGTCGGGCGGCCGGCTGCGGTTGCCGGAGCCCTGGACGGAGCCCGCGCATCCGGTGGAGCACGCCGTGGTCGGGAAGTGGCGGAGCTCGGGCTCCACGACGCCGACGCTCCTGCGGGTACGAACGGCGCGGGCCGGGGCCGTGCGCGAGGTCGGCGACCGGCTCGTCTCGTACGGTCTGCTGCTGTCCCCGCCACGCGCCCTGGCCCGCCTGTTTGCCGCGCGGGGCCTGGTCGTCGTCCTGTGCGCCACCGTGGTCCTCGCCGCCTTCGCCCTCCCGCTGGGGCTGCGGCACACCGCGCCGTTCGTCGCGGTGGCCGCCTGCTGCCTGGCCGTGCGGATGCTGTGTTCGGCGCGGGGCCGGCTGACCCCGGCGGGCCGCCGCCGCCTGGCAGCGATACGCAGCCGCGAGCCATGGGCGTCGGCCGCGCTCGGAGCGGTGGTGTTCGACGGGCGGGGCGGGCTGCCGGGCGAGCGCCGGCGTCAGCGGCGGGGCGTGGAGACGGGCGGGCGTCTGCCGTCGGTGGGACGGATGCTGATCAAGTTCGGCAAGGCGCTGGACGACGACCGGGACCCGTACGACAGCGGCCACGACTCCGGCAACTGGTACGACTCGTACGGCTCGCACGGCGCCTCGTACGACGGCGGAGGCCACCATCACAGCTGCGGCGGCGGCAGCAGCTGTGGCGGCGGCAGCGACTGAGCCCCTCGCGGCTCACACCGTCTCGAACACGCCCTCCAGCTCCTGCAGGAGCCTGCGCTTGGGCCGGGCGCCCACCATCGACTTCACCGGTTCGCCGGACCGGAACACCATCAGGGTCGGCATCGACAGCACCGCGTAGCGGCTCGTGATGCCCGGGTTGGCGTCCACGTCGATCTGGACGACCTTGATGCGCCCGGCCTCCTCGGCCGCGATCGCACTGAGCACGGGGGCGAGCTGGCGGCACGGTCCGCACCAGTCGGCGGTGAACTCGACCAGGACGGGCAGCTCGGCCGCCAGCACCGCCCCGTCGAAGGTGGCGTCGGTGACCTCGGCCACACCCTCTGCATGAATCATCTGTCATCCTCCCAGTTCACAACGTGGTTCCGGGCCGCCAGGAAGCTCGGCCGCGGCCTCCAGCTCGGCCCTCGCGAGCTGCGCGCCCACCTGGGCGCGGACCGACTGGAGCTGTTCGATGAGCGAGTCGAGCTCGCCGAGCTTGCGCCGGTAGACGGCGAGCGAGGCGGGGCAGGAGTCGCCGGCCGGATGGCCGGCGCGCAGGCAGTCGACGAACGGCCGGGTCTCCTCCAGCTCGAACCCGAAGTCCTGCAGGGTCCGGATCTGCTGCAGCAGGCGCAGATCGTCCTCGTCGTAGGTGCGGTACCCGTTCACGGCCCGCCGCGCAGGCAGCAGTCCGCGTGACTCGTAGTAACGCAGAGTCCGCGTCGTCGTTCCGGCCCGCTCGGCCAGCTCCCCGATTCGCATGCTTCGACGGTAAAGGTTGACGCGGACGTCAGGGCAAGCGCGGGGCCCTCCTCCCTGCACATTCCTTCAACTGCCTTCTACATTCAAGAAGTTAAGAGCGCAGCGCCATTGACGGCCTCCCCGCGTGCACCTACAAAAGCCTGAGAGCGCTCTCACGACCGGTACCTCGTTCCCGTTCCCCCGCCCCCACCGGAGAGGTGTCCCTTGAACGCGAGCCGCATCCACCTGCCCGCCCACTCCCCCACCTCCACTCCCCACAGACGCACCACCGCACTCGCCGCGCTGACCGTGATGGCCCTGGTCCTGGCCGGGCTGGCGACCGTCCTCGGCTCCGGGTCCGCTCGCGGCGCGGTCCCTCCGGCACCCGGCTGGGACCTGAAGTGGAGCGACGACTTCAACGGCGCCGACCGCTCCCTCCCCTCGGCCGCGAACTGGCAGATCGACACCGGCCACGCCTACCCGGGCGGCCCCGCGAACTGGGGCACGGGTGAGATCCAGAACTACACCGCCAGCCCCGACAACCTCAGCCTCGACGGCAACGGAAACCTCCGGATCACCCCGCTCCGCGACGGTGCGGGCAACTGGACCTCCGGCCGGATCGAGACCACGCGCTCCGACTTCAAGGCCCCGGCGGGCGGCACGCTGCGCATCGAGAGCCGGATCCAGATGCCGAACGTCACCGGGAACGCGGCGCTCGGCTACTGGCCCGCGTTCTGGGCGCTCGGCTCCCCGTACCGCGGCAACTACTGGAACTGGCCGGGCATCGGCGAGTTCGACATCATGGAGAACGTCAACGGGATCAACTCCGTCTGGGGCGTGCTGCACTGCGGCGTGAACCCGGGCGGCCCGTGCAACGAGACCAGCGGCATCGCGAGCAACCGGGCCTGCCCCGGCTCCAGTTGCCAGTCGGCGTTCCACACGTACACCTTCGAGTGGGACCGCGCCGTCACCCCCAATGCGCTGCGCTGGTACGTGGACGGCCAGCAGTTCCACTCCGTCTCCCAGAGCCAGCTGGACGCCGGCACCTGGGCCAACATGACCGAGCACGCGGGCTACTTCGTCCTGCTCAACCTCGCGATCGGTGGCGCGTTCCCCAACGCACTGGCCGGCAGCACACCCACCGCGGAGACCGTCCCGGGCCGCCCCATGCTCGTCGACTACGTCGGTGTCTGGACCAAGGGCGGCGGGGGCAGCACCGATCCGACCGATCCCCCGGACCCGACCGATCCGCCGTCCGGCTCCTCCGACCTCACGCTCCGCTCCGGCGGCGGTCTCGGTGCGGCGGAGGCGTCCGGCTCGGCCGTGACCCTCGCCTCGGCGGGCGGCGCCAACTACGACGGCACCCCGCACAGCCCGCAGACCTTCACCGCCTCGGGCATCACCCGGACGTACAACGGCGGGGCCACACAGTTCGACCTGTTCGTCGACGCCGGCACGACCGTCGCCAACGGACAGCAGGTGAGAGTGAGCTATGACCGTACGGGCGACGGAACCTGGGACCGCACGGAGACGTACAACTACTTCCCCACCGACCCGGTCACCGGCTACGAGCACTACACGCAGGGCAAGGGGCTCATGGCCTCGACAGGGAGCCAGGGCAATCTGGTGAACGGCAAGGTCAGGGTGGAGATCTGGAACGCCATCGGCAACGGCTCCAGCACCGTCGGCGTCGGCAACCAGTCGGTCGTCCACATCCCGTTCGGCTGACCCGCAGGCCGACATGCGTGTGCGGCCGGTACGGGAGTCCCGTACCGGCCGCACACCCGCCTCGTTACGCCTTCGCCAGCGAGGGCTTCTCGTCGTCGCCGCCCCGGGACTCCGGGACGTACGGCTCGGAGGGACCTTCGTCCGTGATCATCCGCTCGTCGAACGGAATGGATCCGGACAGCACCTGGTCCACCCGCTCCCTGTCGATCTCCTTGGTCCACGTGCCGACCAGCACCGTGGCGACCGCGTTGCCCGCGAAGTTCGTCAGGGCGCGGGCCTCGCTCATGAAGCGGTCGATGCCGACGATCAGGCCGACGCCGTCGACCAGCCCGGGGCGGTGGGACTGCAGGCCGCCCGCCAGCGTGGCGAGGCCCGCACCGGTGACGCCCGCCGCGCCCTTCGAGGCGACGATCATGAAGAGCAGCAGGGAGACCTGCTCCCCCGCGCTCAGCGGGTCGCCCATCGCGTTGGCGATGAAGAGCGAGGACATCGTCAGATAGATGGCGGTGCCGTCGAGGTTGAACGAGTAGCCGGTCGGCACCGTGATGCCCGCGACGGACTTGCTGACGCCCAGGTGCTCCATCTTCGCGATGAGCCGCGGCAGCGCGGACTCCGACGACGAGGTGGAGAGGATCAGCAGGAACTCGCGGCCCAGGTACTTCAGCAGGAGCAGCAGATTCACCCCGGCGACCAGCCGCAGGATCGTGCCGAGCACCACGAAGACGAAGATCGCGCAGGTGATGTAGAAGCCGACCATGATGATCGCGAGGGACTTCAGCGCGTCGACGCCGGTCTCGCCGACCACGGCCGCCATCGCGCCGAACGCGCCGACCGGGGCGGCCCACATGATCATGGCGAGGACGCGGAAGACGAGTCGCTGGATGTGGCCGATGCCGCGCAGGACCGGTTCACCGGCGGAGCCCATGGCCTGGAGCGCGAAACCCGCGAGCAGGGCGACGAGCAGGGTCTGGAGCACTTCGCCCTCGGTGAAGGCGGAGATCATCGTCGTCGGGATGATGCCCAGCAGGAAGTCCACGGTGGACTCGCTCGCGCCGGCCGCCTGCTTCTCACCGGCGGCGCGCACCGCTTCGGTGAGGTGGAGGCCCTGTCCGGGCTCCAGGATGTTGCCGACGAGCAGACCGATGGCGAGGGCCACGGTCGACATCACCAGGAAGTAGCCGAGTGCGAGCCCGCCGACCGCGCCGACCTTGGCGGCCTTACGGACCGAGCCGACGCCCAGCACGATCGTGCAGAAGATGATCGGCGAGATCATCATCTTGATGAGGTTCACGAAGCCGGTACCGATCGGCTTCAGCTCGACGGCGAATCCGGGGGCCGCGAAGCCCACCAGGATGCCGAGTGCCACAGCGCCGATCACGGCGAGATACAGATAGTGCGTACGGTCCCGCCTGGCGGCTGGCACTCCCACGGGTGTCTCCTCGGCTCGTCCTTGTCCGTCCCCCGCCCCTGTCCCCGGGGCCTCGGCGAATATCCCGCCCCTTGTGACGGCCGTCACCCTTACGTGCATTTCGTTCATACGTTTTCGGCCAGGCAGACTGTGGCCATGCGCCTTCCCCGCCCCCGTACCCGTCCGCGCAGCCTGGCCGGTCAGCTCTTCGCGATGCAGGTGGTGCTGGTCGCGGCCGTGGTGGCGGGATGTGCGTTCTTCGCGTACGTGTCCGGCAGCGCGCAGGCGGAGGAGACCGCGACGCGGCAGGTCAGGGCGGCGGCGCTGGCGGTGGCCGATTCCCCTTCGGTGCGGGAGGCGATCCGCACCCCGGACCCGTCCGCCGTGCTGCAGCCGTACGCGGAGCAGGTCCGCAAGGACACCGGGATCGCCTTCGTCACGATCATGAGCCCGGACCGGATCCGCTGGACGCACCCCGACGTCGACCGGATCGGTGAGACGTTCCTCGGGCACACGGCGCGGGCGCTGCGCGGGGAAACGTTCTCGGAGACGTACACCGGCACGCTCGGAGCCTCGATCCGGGTCGTCACCCCGATCCGGGACGGCGGCAGGATCACCGGTCTGGTCAGCGCGGGCATCACGGTCGAGCGGGTCTCCTCGCAGGTACGGGCGCAGCTCGGCGCGCTGGGGCTCGCGGCGGGCGGGGCGCTCGCCCTGGGCGGCGTCGGTACGTATGTGATCAACGCCCGGCTGCGGCGCCACACACACGGGATGAACGCCGCCGAGCTGAGCCGGATGCACGACTACCACCAGGCCACGCTGCACGCGGTGCGCGAGGGGCTGCTGATGCTCGACGGGCGGCGCAGGATCGCGCTGATCAACGACGCGGGCCGGGACCTGCTCGGGCTGCCGCCGGGTGCGGTCGGGCGCCGGGTCGCCGATCTGGAGCTCCCTCCCCCGCTGACCGGGGCGCTGCTCGCCTCCGAGGAGCGGGTCGACGAACTGCATCTGACGGCGGATCGGGTGATCGTGGTGAATACCCGTCCGGTGGTGGGCGGCGAGCAGCGCGGTACGGTCGTGACCCTGCGCGACCACACGGAACTCCAGGCGCTGTCCGGCGAGTTGGACTCGGAGCGGGGTTTCACCCAGGCGCTGCGCTCGCAGGCGCACGAGGCGGCGAACCGGCTGCACACGGTCGTCTCGCTGATCGAGCTCGGCCGGGCGCAGGACGCGGTCGGCTTCGCCACGGCGGAGCTGGAGCTGGCCCAGGTCCTCACCGACCGGGTGGTCGGCGCCGTCGCCGAACCGGTACTGGCGGCGCTGCTGCTGGGCAAGGCCGCGCAGGCGAACGAGCGGGGGGTGGAACTGGTGCTCGCGGACGACAGCGTGATCGACGACGGGGCGCTGCCGGCGACGCTGCCGCAGCGCGATCTGGTGACGATCCTCGGCAATCTGATCGACAACGCGGTGGACGCGGCGTCGGAGGCGGCGACGGGCCCGTCCGCCGCCGGTGCCGTTCCCGGTCAGCGCGGTCCTGCGGCCGGCCGCCCGGTCCGCGCCCGGGTCACCGTCACCGCGGTCGCCGACGACGGTGAGCTGCTGCTGCGGGTCGCCGACACCGGGGCCGGGGTCGACCCGGGCGACGCCGCCGAGGTGTTCCACCGCGGCTGGTCGACGCACGGTGCCGGCCGCGGGCTCGGGCTGGCCCTGGTCCGGCAGGCCGTGCACCGCAACGGCGGGACGGTCACCCTGGGTGAGGGGCCGGACAGCGGCGCGGAGTTCACCGTGCGGCTGCCGCTGACGCCCGTACCGACGCCGCACCCCCCGAAGGAGCCGACCCCGTGATCCAGGTGCTGGTCGTCGAGGACGACCCCGTGGCCGCCGACGCCCACAGGCTGTATGTCAGCCGTGTCCCCGGCTTCACCGTGGCCGCGGTCGCGCATTCGCGTGCGGAGGCCGTGCGGGCGCTGGACCGTACCCCCGTCGATCTGCTGCTCCTGGATCTGTATCTGCCCGACGGGCACGGTCTGCAGCTGCTGCGTGCGCTGCGCGCGGCGGGGCACGCGGCGGATGTCATCGCCGTGACGTCGGCACGCGATCTGGCGGTGGTCCGGGAAGGGGTGTCGCTCGGGGTCGTCCAGTACGTCCTGAAGCCGTTCACCTTCGCCACCTTGCGCGACCGCCTCGTGCGGTACGCCGAGTTCCGTGCGGCGGCCGGTGAGGCGAGCGGCCAGGAGGAGGTGGACCGGGCTCTCGGCGCGCTCCGGGCTCCGCAGCCGGCCCGGCTGCCCAAGGGGCTGAGCAGCCCGACGCTGGAGGCGGTGACCCGTACGCTGCGGGCCTCCACGGACGGGGTGACCGCGGCCGCGGCGGGGGTGGAGCTGGGCATCTCCCGGATCACCGCACGCCGCTATCTGGAGCATCTGGTGACGGTGGGCCGCGCCGTCCGCAGTCCGCAGTACGGGCAGATCGGGCGGCCGGAGCTGCACTACCGATGGGTGGCCGAAACTCGCTGACGTTCTCCGACCGCATGTCCCACGCACCCCCCTCATGCACAACAAGCGCTTCCTGCACGGGCATTGACCTTGCCGACAGGCCGGTCCTACGGTCACGTCTCAGCCCCCCGTGGCTATGAGGAGGTCGTGCCCGTGCGCCCCACCGCCCCGCTGGTCCTCGCCGCTGCAGTCACCGTTCTGGCTGCCGGCTCTCTGACTGCCTGCTCGTCCGGTTCCGGCAGTGACCCGGACACCGTGAAGGTCGCGTACAACCGGTCCACGGACAACAAGATCCGCTTCAAGGACGCCTATCTCGAATCGGTGAAGAAGCAGTTCGAGAAGGAACACCCCGGCAAGAAGGTCAAGCTGATACCGATTCAGGCGCCGGACAACGACTACGCCACCAAGGTGCAGCAGATGATGCGGTCACCGAAGACGGCGCCGGACCTGGTCTACGAGGACACGTTCCGGATCAATTCCGACATCAAGGCCGGCTATCTGCGGCCGCTGGACACCTACCTCGCCACGTGGGACACGTGGGACCGGTTCGTGGAGACGGCGAAGGCCGCGGCGAAGGCCGAGGACGGCAAGACGTACGGGGTCCCGGACGGCACCGACACCCGCGGGCTCTGGTTCAACAAGAAGCTCTTCGCCAAGGCGGGGCTGCCCGCCGACTGGCAGCCGAAGAACTGGGCAGAGGTCCTGGACGCGGCCCGCACGATCAAGAAGAAGGTCCCCGGCGTCATCCCGCTGAATGTGTACACGGGCAAGGGTCCGGGCGAGGCCGCGGTGATGCAGGGCTTCGAGATGCTGTTGTACGGGACCGGCGAGGACCCGCTCTACGACCCGGCAGCCAAGAAGTGGGTGGCCGGGGGGAAGGGCTTCCGCGATGCGCTCGGCTTCGTGGAGACCGTGTACGGGGAGAAGCTCGGACCGGATCCGTCGGACGCCCTCGACCCCAACGTCGGTACACATGTGGCCACCGAATGGTTCCCCGAGGGCAAGCTGGCGATCTCGCTGGACGGCTCCTGGATGGGCCAGAACTGGGTCAACGCAGGGCCCAGGGAATGGCCCGGGTGGAAGACGGAACTCGCCCAGACCCCGATGCCGACGCAGAACGGCCAGGCACCCGGGAAGGTGTCCATGTCGGGCGGCTGGACCTGGGCGATCCCGCAGAAGGCCAAGAACGCAGATCTGGCCTGGGAGTTCATCGAGACGATGCAGACCCCGCAGAACGCGGCGAAGTGGGACGTGGTGGGTGCGCAGATCGCGGTGCGCGAGGACGTGGCGAAGGATCCTGCGTATCTGAAGTCGATGCCGGGCATCGACTTCTTCACCGGCCTCGTCCAGTACACCCACTACCGTCCCGCGCTGCCCGTCTATCCGCAGGTGTCGACGGCCGTCGGTGAGGCGATGGAGAAGGTGACGACGGGCGACGGGTCGCCGGAGTCGGCGGCGAAGGAGTACGACGAGCAGCTGAAGACGATCGTCGACGGCGCGGTCGTCACGAAGTGAGCGGCGGCGCGTCGGAGACCGGATCATCGCCGTGGCGGCGGGCGGGGCGGTGGCTGCCGATCGCGCCCGCCACCGCCCTGCTGCTGCTCTTCCTGGCCGGCCCCATCAGCTACTGCGTATGGATCGCCTTCACCAACACCCAGTTGACCGGATCGTCCGGCTCCGACTTCGTCGGCCTCGCCAACTTCCGGCGCGCGTTCGCCGACGACAATTTCCGTAATGCCGTCTGGCTGACGCTCGTGTTCACCTTCCTGTCGTCGATCGTCGGGCAGAACACCCTGGGGCTGGCGCTCGCGGGTCTGATGCGGGCCGCGTCCCGCCCGGTCCGTACGGTCACCGGGGCGCTCGTCGTCACGGCGTGGGTGCTGCCGGAGATCGTCGCGGCATTCCTGCTGTACGCGTTCTTCCGGCGCGAGGGCACCCTGAACGCGATCCTGGAACAGCTCCATCTACCGGACCAGAACTGGCTGTTCACCTTGCCGATCCTGGCGGTGTCGTTCGCCAACATGTGGCGCGGGACGGCCTTCTCGATGCTGATCTACTCGGCCGCGCTGGCCGAGATCCCGCAGGACATCACGGAGGCCGCCGAGGTCGACGGGGCGAGCGGGCCGCGCCGGCTGTGGCACATCACCCTGCCGATGATCCGCCGTTCCATCGGCACCAATCTGATGCTCAACACCCTGTCCACGCTCTCCGTGTTCGGACTGATCTGGGCCATGACCCGCGGCGGACCGGGCAACCGCAGCCAGACCCTTCCGGTGTTCATGTACGACCAGGCGTTCGTGAACAGTCTGATCGGCTACGGGACTGCTGTGGCGCTGCTGCTGCTTCTGGTCGGGTCGCTGTTCTCGGTCGTCTATCTGCGGCTGATGAAGGTGGAGGTGTGACGGACGTGAGCGGTGCGAGCGAGGTGCGGGGCGTGAGCGGTGCGGAAGCCGTGCCGACGCCCCGGCGCACCCATGGTGCGAGAGGCATGACCGTGTCCCGGCACACCCGGGCGCGGCTGGCGTCCGACGGCGCGCTGCTGCTGGTCGCTGTGGCGTTCGCACTGCCGCTGATGTGGCTCCTGTTCGCCTCGGTGGACGGCAGCGCCGATCTCCGGGTACGACCGCCGGCGTCACCGACGCTGGACAACTTCGACGCGGTCCTCACCGACGAGATCACCTTCACCCCGATGCTCAACAGTCTGCTGCTGTGCGGCAGCGCGACACTGCTGACCGTGGTGTGCGCTGCGCTGGCCGCGTATCCGCTGTCCCGCCACCGCTCGCGCCTGACCCGCCCGTATCTGCTGACCATCCTTTTCACGACGTGTCTGCCGATCACCGCGATCATGGTGCCGGTGTACGGGCTCTTCGTGCAGGTCGATCTCATCGACACGACGTACGGGACGGCGCTCTTCCTCGCCACCGCCCAACTGCCGTTCGCCATCTGGCTGATGAAGAACTTCATGGACGGTGTGCCCAAGGTGCTGGAGGAGGCCGCCTGGACGGACGGGGCGTCGATGACGCAGACCCTGGTCCGGGTGGTGCTGCCACTGATGGGGCCGGGGCTGGGTGTGGTGACGATCTACACGTTCATCATGCTGTGGGGGAACTTCTTCGTCCCCTTCATGCTGCTGCTCTCCCCCGATCAGCTGCCGGCATCCGTCTCGATCTTCACGTTCTTCGGCAACTACGGGTCGGTGGTCTACGGGCAACTGGCGGCGTTCTCGATCCTGTACTCGACGCCGGTGCTGCTGCTCTACATCCTGATCTCGCGCCGCCTGGGCGGCGGGTTCGCCCTGGGCGGCGCAGTCAAGGGCTGACCGGGCCGCGCAGGGCGCCGGCCGTCGGCACGCGGCGGCCGCGGCGTGCGCGAGGACCGGACGCACCCGCGGCCGGCCCTCGAAGAAGCTCGCAGCCGCCGGTCAGAACACCGACTCCGCCTCGTACATCCGGTCCTTCGGCACCGTCTTCAGCTGCGTGATCGCATCCGCCAGCGGCACCATCGCGATGTCGTTGCCGCGCAGCGCCGTCATCCGGCCGAAGTCACCCCGGTGCGCCGCCTCGACCGCGTGCCAGCCGAAGCGGGTCGCGAGCACCCTGTCGTACGCGGTCGGCGTGCCGCCGCGCTGGACGTGGCCGAGAATGACCGGCCTGGCTTCCTTGCCGAGGCGGGTCTCCAGCTCGACCGCGAGCCGGTTGCCGATGCCCTGGAAGCGCTCGTGTCCGTACTGGTCGATCTCGCCCTTGGCGTACGGCATCGAGCCCTCTGCCGGGTGCGCACCTTCCGCGACGCAGATGACCGCGAACTTCTTGCCGCGTGCGAAGCGTTCCTCGATCATCTTGACCAGGTGGTCGACCTGGAACGGCCGCTCCGGCAGACAGATGCCGTGCGCACCGCCCGCCATGCCGGACTCCAGCGCGATCCAGCCCGCGTGCCGGCCCATCACCTCGACGACCATGACCCGCTGGTGCGATTCGGCCGTCGTCTTGAGTCGGTCTATGGCCTCGGTGGCGACGCCCACCGCCGTGTCGAAGCCGAAGGTGCGGTCGGTCGACGAGATGTCGTTGTCGATGGTCTTCGGCACGCCGACGACGGGCATCCCGGCGTCCGACAGCATCCGGGCCGCGGTGAGGGTGCCCTCGCCGCCGATCGGGATCAGTACGTCGATGCCGTAACGGCGGCTCAGCGCGTCACAGTTCTCGGCGGCCTCGCGGAGCCGGTCGCGCTCCAGCCGGGCCGAGCCGAGGATGGTGCCGCCGCGCGCGAGGATGCCGCTGACCGCGTTGAGGTCGAGGGGACGGAAGTGACCGTCGAGGAGTCCCTTGAAGCCGTCCTCGAACCCGATGACTTCGTCGCCGTGACCCACCACGGCGCGGTGCACGACCGACCGGATCACTGCGTTCAGCCCAGGGCAGTCGCCGCCGGCGGTCAGAACTCCGATGCGCATCGTGCTGTATCTCCTGCTCGCTAGGTCCCGTGCATGCCGGGGGGTGCCTGCCGGATCCCCCGGAGCGTGAGCCACTGTGATTGTCCCACGTCAGGTCTGGGCCTGGCGCTTTCCGCTGCTCCGGGGGCGCGGCACCTGGCCGCAGCAGGACGGTTCAGCACCCTGGGACAAGGGCTTTCGCCCGGCGGGCGGCGGGTCCAACCCCGCGGGTATCGTCGAAAAAGGGCGATACCCCATCCGGCCAGGACGACAGGAGAGCACGCGTGACGCGCAGCGTGTACGTGACGGGGATCGACCGAGGAGACGGGCGCCAGGTCGTCGATCTGGGGGTCATGGAGCTCCTGACACGTCAGGTGGACCGGGTCGGGGTGTTCCGTCCGCTGGTCCATGACAGCCCCGACCGGCTCTTCGAGCTGCTGCGGGCCCGCTACCGGCTCACCCAGGACCCGGCGTCGGTCTACGGCCTCGACTATGCGGAGGCGTCCGCACTGCAGGCGGAGAAGGGCACCGACGAACTGGTCTCGCGGCTCGTCGACCGCTTCCACCAGGTGGCCCGGAAGTACGAGGTGGTGCTGGTGCTCGGCACCGACTACGCCGCCACCCAGCTCCCCGACGAGCTGGCGCTCAACGCCCGGCTGGCCAATGAGTTCGGCGCCTCGGTGATCGTGGTGGTCGGCGGCAAGGGCCAGGACGCCGAGTCCGTACGGGCCGAGACGCACAACGCCTACCGGGCGTACGCGGGGCTGGGCTGCGACGTCCTGTCGATGGTGGTGAACCGGGTGGCGGCCGAGGACCGCGAGGCGATCGCCGGGCGGCTGGCGGCGCGCCTGCCCGTGCCCTGTTCGGTGCTGCCGGACGATCCGGCGCTCTCCGCACCGACCGTCGCCCAGATCACCGCGAGCCTCGGCGGCACGGTGCTGCTCGGTGACGACGCGGGGCTGGCGAGGGACGCGCTGGACTTCGTCTTCGGTGGAGCGATGCTGCCGAATCTGCTGAAGGCGCTGACGCCGGGCGCCCTCGTGGTCACGCCGGGGGACCGGGCGGATCTGGTGGTCGGCTCGCTGGCCGCGCACAGCGCCGGCACGCCGCCCATCGCCGGTGTGCTGCTGACGCTGAACGAGCGCCCCGGCGAGGAGATACTCAAGCTGGCCGCACGGCTCGCGCCGGGCACCCCGGTCGTCTCGGTGGCCGGCGGCTCCTTCCCCACGGCCGGCGAGCTCTTCGCGCTGGAGGGCAAGTTGAACGCGGCGACGCCCCGCAAGGCGGAGACCGCGCTCGGTCTCTTCGAGCGCCACGTGGACACCGCCGCCCTGCTGGACAGGATCTCGGTGGCCCGAAGCGGCCGCGTCACACCGATGATGTTCGAGCACGAGCTGCTGGAGCAGGCCCGCTCGGACCGGCGCCGGGTGGTGCTGCCCGAGGGCACCGAGGAGCGGGTGCTGCGCGCCGCCGATGTGCTGATGCGCCGCGATGTCTGTGAGCTCACCCTCCTCGGCGACCCGGACGTCATCCGCAAGAAGGCCGCCGACCTCGGCATCGATCTCGCCGGCACCCAGCTGATCGATCCGCAGACCTCCGAGCTGCGCCAGGTGTTCGCGGAGCGGTACGCACAGCTGCGCGCGCACCGCGGGGTGACGGTGGAGCTGGCGTACGACGTCGTCGCGGACGTGAACTACTTCGGCACGCTGATGGTGCAGGAGGGCCTGGCCGACGGCATGGTCTCCGGGGCCGTGCACTCCACGGCGGCGACGATCCGCCCGGCGTTCGAGATCATCAAGACCAGGGCGGACGCGTCGATCGTCTCGTCGGTCTTCTTCATGTGCCTCGCCGACAAGGTTCTGGTGTACGGCGACTGCGCGGTCAACCCGGACCCGGACGCGGAGCAGCTCGCGGACATCGCCGTGCAGTCCGCCGCGACGGCCGCCCGCTTCGGTGTGGAGCCGAGGATCGCGATGCTCTCCTACTCGACGGGCACCTCCGGCACGGGGGCCGACGTCGACAAGGTGCGCCAGGCGACGGACCGGGTGCGCGAGAGCAGGCCCGACCTCAGGATCGAGGGTCCGATCCAGTACGACGCGGCGGTCGAGCCGAGCGTGGCCGCGACCAAGCTGCCGGGTTCGGAGGTGGCGGGGCAGGCGACCGTGCTGATCTTCCCGGACCTGAACACCGGCAACAACACGTACAAGGCCGTGCAGCGCTCGGCGGGCGCCGTGGCCGTCGGACCGGTGCTCCAGGGGCTGCGCAAGCCGGTCAACGACCTGTCGCGCGGTGCGCTCGTCCAGGACATCGTCAATACCGTGGCCATCACGGCGATCCAGGCGCAGGGCCGGGACTGAGTCCCATGGCCACGACACCCACGAACACCCCTACGAAGAAAGGTTCCGCCGCCGTGCAGGCCCGTCGCGTACTCGTCCTCAACTCCGGCTCCTCCTCGGTGAAGTACCAGCTCCTCGACATGAACGACCGCTCCCGGCTCGCGGTCGGCCTGGTCGAGCGGATCGGCGAGGACACCTCCCGTCTGGTGCACACCCTGCTGACCGGCGGCGGCGCCGAGCCGCGCGAGCGCACCGGCAGGATCGCGGACCATGCGGCGGCGCTGAAGGCGGCGGCCGAGGAGCTGGCCGCCGACGGGCTCGGCCTGGACTCACCGCAGCTGGCGGCGATCGGCCACCGTGTGGTGCACGGCGGTCTGCGGTTCACCGAGCCCACCGTCATCACCGACGAGGTACTGACGGAGATCGAACAGCTCGTCCCGTTGGCTCCGCTGCACAACCCGGCGAACATCACCGGCATCCGTACCGCACAGGCCCTGCGCCCCGACCTGCCGCAGGTCGCCGTCTTCGACACCGCGTTCCACACGACGATGCCGGAGTACGCGGCGCGGTACGCGATCGACGTGGAGACCGCCGACGCGTACCGGATCCGCCGTTACGGCTTCCACGGCACCTCGCACGCGTACGTCTCCCGCAAGACCGCCGAGCTTCTCGGACGTACCCCCGAGGAGGTCAATGTCATCGTGCTGCACCTGGGCAACGGCGCCTCGGCCTCGGCGGTGGCGGGCGGCCGGTGCGTGGAGACGTCGATGGGGCTGACCCCGCTGGAGGGGCTGGTGATGGGGACCCGGTCCGGGGACATCGACCCGGCGGTCACCTTCCATCTGAAGCGGGTGGCGGGGATGTCTGCCGAGGAGATCGACGACCTGCTCAACAAGAGGAGCGGTCTGGTCGGCCTCTGCGGGGACAACGACATGCGGGAGATCCGGCGCCGGATCGACGAGGGCGACGAACGGGCGGCGCGGGCGTTCGACATATATGTGCACCGGCTGAAGAAGTACATCGGCGCCTATTCGGCGGTCCTCGGGCGGGTGGATGCGGTGGCTTTCACGGCGGGGGTCGGGGAGAACTCGGCGCCCGTACGGGAGGCTGCGATCGCCGGTCTCGAGGAGTTCGGCCTGGCGGTGGACGCCGGTCTCAACGCCGCACGGTCCGGACGACCGCGGCTGATCTCGCCCGACTACGCGCGGGTCGCGGTCGCCGTGGTGCCGACGGACGAGGAGCTGGAGATCGCCGAGCAGACCTTCGCGCTGATCGGACAGGCGGAACAGGCCGGTCCAGCCGGCTCCGCCGGGCAGCTCGGACAGGTCGACAACTGAGCACCCCCGCGCCCCTTTGTATCTTCCACCAGACGGAATATTCCGCAGCGAAACAAACCGATAGGATCCGCCTCATGCGCCGTTCCAAAATCGTCTGTACCCTCGGTCCCGCCGTCGACTCCCATGAGCAGCTCGTCGCTCTGATCGAGGCCGGCATGAGCGTGGCCCGTTTCAACTTCAGCCACGGCTCCCACGAGGAACACCAGGGCCGTTACGACCGCGTCCGCAAGGCGGCCGCCGAGACCGGGCGGGCGGTGGGCGTGCTCGCCGACCTCCAGGGCCCGAAGATCCGCCTGGCGAAGTTCGCCGAGGGCCCCGTCGAGCTCGTCCGCGGGGACGAGTTCACCATCACCACCGAGGACGTCCCCGGTGACAAGTCGATCTGCGGCACGACCTACAAGGGCCTGCCCGGCGACGTCGCCAAGGGCGACCCGATCCTGATCAACGACGGCAACGTCGAGCTGAAGGTCGTCTCGGTCGAGGGCCCCCGGGTCAGGAGCATCGTCATCGAGGGCGGTGTCATCTCCGACCACAAGGGCATCAATCTGCCCGGCGCGGCGGTGAACGTCCCGGCCCTGTCCGGGAAGGACGTGGAGGACCTCCGGTTCGCCCTGCGGATGGGCTGCGACATGGTCGCGCTCTCCTTCGTGCGGGACGCCGACGACGTCAAGGACGTCCACAAGGTGATGGACGAGGAGGGCCGCCGGGTCCCCGTCATCGCCAAGGTGGAGAAGCCGCAGGCCGTCGAGCACATGGAGGGCGTCGTCATGGCGTTCGACGGTGTGATGGTCGCCCGTGGCGACCTGGCCGTCGAATACCCGCTGGAGAGGGTCCCGATGGTGCAGAAGCGCCTGGTGGAGCTCTGCCGGCGGAACGCCAAGCCGGTGATCGTGGCGACCCAGATGATGGAGTCGATGATCACCAACTCGCGGCCGACCCGCGCCGAGGCGTCCGACGTCGCCAACGCGATCCTGGACGGCGCGGACGCGGTCATGCTGTCCGCCGAGTCCAGCGTGGGCGCGTACCCGATCGAGACGGTCAAGACGATGTCGAAGATCGTCGTCGCCGCCGAGGAGGAGCTGCTCTCCAAGGGCCTGCAGCCGCTGGTTCCGGGCAAGAAGCCCCGCACCCAGGGCGGTTCGGTGGCCCGCGCGGCCTGCGAGATCGCGGACTTCCTGAACGGCAAGGCGCTGGTCGCCTTCACCAAGTCGGGCGACACCGCGCGCCGGCTCTCCCGCTACCGTGCCGCACAGCCGATCCTGGCCTTCACCACCGACGAGTCCACCCGTAACCAGCTCGCGCTGAGCTGGGGCGTCGAGGCCCACGTCGTGCCGCACGTGGACAACACCGACGCCATGGTGGACCTGGTCGACGCGGAGCTGCTGAAGCTGAGCCGCTACAACGCCGGCGACACGATGGTCATCACGGCCGGTTCGCCCCCCGGCGTCCCCGGCACCACCAACATGGTCCGGGTGCACCACGTGGGCGGCACCGACCGCGCCTGACGCGGCCGCCCCGGCCGGCACACGACTGTGGCCCGCATCCCCTTCGGCAAGGGGTGCGGGCCACAGTCCTTGTGCGGCTCCCGGACGGGTCGTTGCGGCTAGTTTCCGCCGGTGAAGTAGTTGTGCAGCCCGGGCACCTTCAGCGAGCCGCCGAACTGGCCGGCCTGGGTGACCTTCACGTTGGTGAAGAACGCGAACGGGACGTTCACCGGCGGCGGGGTCTGGGGGCTGAACGTGATCGGGATGAGGCCGAAGAGGTTGCCCTTCAGCTCCTCCGTGTACATCGTCACCGTGCCGTTGCGGATGGTGGACGTGGAGCCCTTCTCCGCCTGCACATGACCGGTGGTGCCGTTGGGCCCCTCCGTCATCTGGTGCAGATCCTTGATGTCGAGGGACGTGGCGGTGAACTTGAGCACCTTCTTGATGGCGCCGTCACTCGTCCGCACCTCGACGATGCCCTTGTAGTCGAGTCCCTTCAGGGTCAGCAGCGAACTCTCCAGGGTCCACGGCTTGCTCGGCAGCAGGGGGATGCCCTGCTCCAGCTCGGCCGCCGCCAGGGCCTGGGGGTCGGCGGTGGGACACGGGAAGCGCTCCTTGGCGCCGTCCGGGATGTCCTCGTCCTTCAGCGGGTCGAGACCCTTGACGCTCTCGTCGAGCTCCTCGACCTTCGTGCCCGCCTTGCCGGCCGCGTCGCGTATGGCGTCCGCGGTCTTGTCCGCCGTGTCCTTCACGGTGCCCGTGACCGTGTCGACGGGGTTCTCGGCCGCACCGGCCTTGGTCTCCGACGACTTCGGGGCCGCGGTGGTGGCGCTCGGGGACGGACTGGCCGTCTCCTGCGCCGGTCCGCCCAGAAGGCCCTTGAGCACGTCGCCGACGCCCAGCGGGTCCAGCGGGTTCTCCGTCGCCGCGGGCGACGGGGAGGCGCTCGGCGCCGCAGCGGGCGCGCTGCCCGACGACGGGGTCGCGGAAGGCTTCGGGGTCGCCGTGCTGCCCTGGCCCGCGTCGCTGCCGCCGGCACCGGTCGTGGCGGTGTCCGACGGGGACGGGGTCTTCGTCGCCGAGGCCGACGCCGACGGATCCGGCGACTCGCTCGGCTCGTCGGAGCGGGTCACACAGGGGCCGGGCGCGAAGGGGATGTCCGTCGCGTCGTCGGCGAGCGCGAGCTTGGGGGTGAGCCCCATGCCGACGAAGACGGCCGTCGGCATCGCGGCGAGAGCGAACGCCTTGCCCGCGGGTATGTGCAGCTTCGTCAGCAGCGACTTCCTGGGGGCCGCGTGACGCGGTCCGCTTCTCGTCGGGAGGTACTCACCGGCCGAGTTCAGCTGCGTCTCGTCATTCCGCACGATGCCTCCCGCCGTCGACCTCGGCTGTCGTGTCGTACTGCTCCGGCTGCTGGGGGACGGATGCCACACCCTGGAACTCGGGCTGGGGCTCCTGCATACCGGCACCGGCGTCCTTGAACGCCTCGCCCTGGACGCCGGCATCTGCCGCGGCCGCCTTCGGCTCGCCCGGGGCCCAGGCGATGGAGAGCGCTCCACCGAGCAGGGAGAGCACGAAGCCGATCACGAATCCGCCGATGTTGGCGACCGGTATGGAAATCAGCGCCAGCAGGATCGCGGCGACTCCGGCGAACACTCTCACGATGTGGTGGAACCACATGGTGAGGCCCAGCGTGATCAGCAGGATCCCGATGATCAGCGATCCCGCGCCGGCCGTCGTGGACATCGCAAGCGTGACGTTGCCGAGGTGCATGTTGGCGTACGGGAAGTACGCGATGGGTAGACCACCCACCATCGTGAACAGGCCCGCCCAGAATGGCCGGTTACCCCGCCAGGTGCGGAATCCCCGCCAGAAGACGCGGAGGTAGTGCTCGTTCTGCCCTGTGGACTCGGGGCTCATGGAAAACAGCTCCCTGGAACCGGTACTGCTGTGAGAAGAGTAGGGGTGGGTGGCCGGAGACCCTCAGAGGGTGCTCCGGCCACCCGGGCGAGTGCTAGTAGCACTCCTTGGTGCCGCTGTGCAGCCGCAGGCTCAGGTTGCTGAGCTTGAAGGTGCCCGCGGTGGTCGCCCACGCCTTCTGCTTCACGTCGGTCAGCACGGCCGTCTGGGCGCGCTGCGCGAAGCCGTTCGGGTTGACGGCCTTCTCGGTGCCGGACTGGATGCCGGGCTTGCCGACGGAACCGGCCGCTACACCGATGTCGATGTTCTCGAAGTACGCATCGGCGTCGAGCTCGGCGACGTCCAGGTACAGATTGGTCGCCTTGACCGGCTTCTTCGGGTCCGTACCCGCGTTCAGCTGCAGCGTGACAGTGCCGAGGCCGAACGGAAGGTTGGGAGTGACCACCGACTGGCACATGTTGGTGATCGTGGCGTCGCTGAAGCCGGACACGGCCACGGCGTGCGCCCCGCCCGGGGCATCGGGGCTGGTGCCGGTGGCAACGCTGCCGTACTGGACGAAGTCATGGCCGACGAGCTTGTCCGCGTGCACCTTGAAGCTCTGGCCGGACACGCTGAACGACGCCGCGAGGGCGCCCTGCGCGAGACCGACACCCACCGCGGCGGTCGCGACGACGCTCGGCACCATGACCAGAGCGAAGCGCTTCCATCTGGTGCCGCCACGAACCTGGGAACTCATAATTTTCCTCCTTCTCGGACGTACATCTCCGGTCCGGGCCCTGGGCCCGTCCTGGGATGGGAGAAGTGCTACGTCCTCGGAAAGGAGAGCGCCGGGACCGGAGGCATGAGCCGCGTCCGAATCACTGGCGATCACCCCCGAGCGACAACCACCGGCCACGCGTTCGCGCAACCTGTTCGGACAGGCCCTGCCGGTCAGCAGGAACCCCCCTGTCCGCGATCGGCGTCACTGCCGCCGACCCACTCGGTGGGGACCCAATTCGGCCACCGCGCCGACTGGCCGTCGGGCTGGCGTCATTGGACCGAGCGTGGCCGATCGTGGTCCATTCGCGCCCGCGACACAAGGGGGTTCGTTACTGACTAGTAACGGCCCGATAACCGATGCACAACCCGGTGGCACCATCCGGCCACACAGGGTGGCTCGCGCCACAAGGAGAAAAGGGATAATCAGAGTCCTTAAGCGGACAGATCCCCACGCTCGATTTACTGCGAGTAACAGTTCGAGCTTTTATCAAGATTTGGTAAAGCACGGGCATCATTTGTCGCCCGGACGCGAAAACGGCCGTGGCGCCCACCGGGGCACCACGACCGCGTTGTCACATCAGAACAAGACCCGGGCCAGGGCCGTGCGGGCGGCGACGACCCGCGGGTCGTCCGAGCCGATCACCTCGAACAGTTCGAGCAGACGCAACCGCGCCATGTCCCGGTCCTCGCCGAAATTGCGGCGAACGGTCTCGACGAGCCGCCCGAAGGCGTCCTCGACATGACCGCCGACCAGATCCAGGTCCGCGGCGGCGATCTGCGCCGCGACATCGGCCGGCTTCTCGGCGGCGTCCTCGCGGACCTTCTGCGGGTCCATGTCCCGCACGCGGGAGAGCAGTTCGGCCTGGGCGAGACCCAACTTCGCCTCGGTGTTGGCCGGGTCGTCGGAGAGGACGTTCTTGTACGCCTGCACGGCGCCGCCGAAGTCATTGGCGTCCAGCGCCCGGACGGCCGCTTCGAGCAGTGCGTCGTACGGCCCCGCAGGGGCCTCGGCCGGCCCCTGCGGGGCCTCCTCCGGACCGGCGGCGTCCGCGTCGACCGTGATCCCGGTGAGCCCGAAGCGCTCCTCGCCGACCTGGATCAGCTGGTCCAGGGTCTGCCGGATCTGGGCCTCGGGAGCCGCGCCCTGGAAGAGCGGGAGGGCCTGCCCGGCGACGACGGCGAAGACCGCCGGGATGCCCTGGATACCGAACTGCTGCATCAGCATCTGGTTGGCGTCGACATCGACCTTGGCCAGCACGAAACGGCCGTTGTAGTCCCGGGCCAGACGCTCCAGGAGCGGCCCCAGCTGCTTGCACGGCTCGCACCACTCGGCCCAGAAGTCGATGACGACGGGAACCTCGGCGGAGCGCTGGAGGACATCGCGCTCGAAGCCCGCCTCATCGACATCGATCACCAGGGAGGACGGGGGCACCGCACCGCCGCCACCCTGCCGGGCGCTCTCGGCGCGGGCCTGCTCCGCCTTCGCCTTGGCCTCACCGGCCGCCTTCAACGCGGCGAGGTCGACGACGCCGCTCATGGACATGTTCCTAGGCTGCATACGTACATCCTCCCCCCTCGGCACACCGTTGTGGAAAGCGATCCGGGAACCGCATCCGTCCGTGGTCGCCGCCGGTGTGCGGGACGCGCGGACATCCACGGTCCGAGGGCCCCGAAAGGCCCGTTTCCCCTGCCGGGTCCCCACCCGGCGCATGTGGCTGTCGTTCGCTGGTGGCGCAGCGACGACGCTGCCGCCGTCCTTACGCTACGACCCGTAGCGTAACTGTCCCGCACCCCTCGCGCACAAGAGTGTCCGGTGATCTGTCTCACGGCGCACCGGATCGGCCGGTTCTGGCTACTGGCGGGTATGGTCACGGGATGCTGAGCCACGGCCACCCCAAACCCGCTCGAACGGGACGACCACGCAACGCAGCGGCCGATGAGGCGATCCTGGAGGCCTGCCGGGCCTCTCTCGTCGACCTCGGCTGGTCGAAACTGACGATGGGGGACGTGGCCGTCCGGGCCGGGGTCGCCAAGACGACCCTCTATCGCCGCTGGGCCGGCAAGAACGAACTGGTCGTGGACGCCGTGGCCGTCCTCTTCGACGAGCTGGAGCTGCCGGATCTGGGCAGCCTGTCGGCCGATGTGCAGGGCGTGGTGCTGCAGTTCGCCGCGCTGCTGGCGCGCCCGGAGACCAGGACCGCGCTGATGGCCGTGGTCGCAGAGTCGACCCGCGATGAGGCGCTGCGGGCCCGGATCCGCGACTCGATCGTGGACCGGCAGAAGCGGCTCGTACTGCTGGGGCGGCAACGGGCCCAGCAGCGCGGTGAGTTGCCCGTGGATCCGGACGAGGCTGCGGCCGCCAGGACCGCCGACCTGATCTTCGATGTGATCGCCGGCGCGGTGGTGCACCGGACACTGGTGAGCGCCGAGCCCGTCGACGAGGACTGGGCCCGGCGCTTCACCGTTCTGCTGCTCGCGGGGCTGGGCGCCGCGGTCGACGCGTAGCCCGGCCGGACCGTCAGAAGCCCGGCGGCTCCGTGTACGTGCCCCACTCGTCCCGCAGGACCCCGCAGATCTCACCGAGCGTCGCCTCGGCCCGTACCGCGTCGAGCATCGGCCCGATCATGTTCGAGCCGTCGCGGGCGGCGGCCAGCATCGCGTCCAGCGAGGCGCGGACGCGGGCGTCGTCGCGGGCCGCCTTGCGGCCGCCGAGCTCACGGACCTGCTCGCGCTCGACCTCGTGGCTGACCCGCAGGATCTCCAGGTCGCCGGTGACCGAGCCGTGGTGGACATTGACGCCCACGACCCGCTTGTCGCCCTTCTCCAGCGACTGCTGGTACTGGAAGGCCGACTCGGCGATCTCGCCGGTGAACCAGCCGTCCTCGATCCCGCGCAGGATGCCGGAGGTCATCGGCCCGATGGGGTGCTGTCCGTCCGGGTGCGCCCGGGTGCCGCGCTCCTTGATCTGGTCGAAGATCTTCTCGGCGTCGGCCTCGATCCGGTCGGTGAGCTGCTCGACGTACCAGGAGCCGCCCAGCGGGTCCGCCACGTTGGCGACACCGGTCTCCTCCATCAGCACCTGCTGGGTGCGCAGCGCGATCTCGGCGGCCTGCTCGGAGGGGAGCGCGAGGGTCTCGTCGAGGGCGTTGGTGTGCAGCGAGTTGGTGCCGCCGAGGACGGCGGACAGGGCCTCGACCGCGGTCCGTACGACGTTGTTGTACGGCTGCTGGGCGGTGAGGGAGACCCCGGCGGTCTGGGTGTGGAAACGGAGCCACTGCGCCTTGTCGGTCCTGGCCCCGTACACCTCCTTCATCCAGCGGGCCCAGATCCGGCGGGCGGCGCGGAACTTGGCGATCTCCTCGAAGAAGTCGAGGTGCGCGTCGAAGAAGAAGGAGAGACCGGGGGCGAAGGTGTCGACGTCGAGCCCGCGGGAGAGGCCGAGCTCCACATAGCCGAAGCCGTCGGCGAGGGTGTAAGCGAGCTCCTGCGCGGCCGTCGCCCCGGCCTCGCGGATGTGGTAGCCGGAGACGGACAGCGGCTTGTACGCGGGGATGGCGGCGGCGCAGTGCTCCATCAGGTCGCCGATGAGGCGCAGATGGGGCTCGGGCTGGAAGAGCCACTCCTTCTGCGCGATGTACTCCTTGAAGATGTCGGTCTGGAGCGTGCCGTTGAGCACGCCCGGGTCGACGCCCTGGCGTTCGGCGGCGACCAGGTACATGCAGAAGACCGGGACGGCGGGGCCGCTGATCGTCATGGACGTCGTGACGTCGCCGAGCGGGATGTCCTTGAAGAGGACCTCCATGTCGGCGGCGGAGTCGATGGCGACACCGCAGTGACCGACCTCGCCGAGCGAGCGCGGGTCGTCGGAGTCGCGGCCCATCAGCGTCGGCATGTCGAAGGCCACACTCAGCCCGCCGCCGCCCGCGGCGAGGATCATCTTGTACCGCTCGTTGGTCTGCTCGGCGTTGCCGAAGCCGGCGAACTGGCGGATGGTCCAGGTGCGGCCGCGGTAGCCGGTCGGGTAGAGGCCCCGGGTGAAGGGGTACTCACCCGGCCAGCCGATCCGCTCGAACCCCTCGTACGCGTCCCCGGGGCGGGGCCCGTACACGGGCTCGACCGGGTCCCCGGAGAGCGTGGTGAAGTCCGCGTCACGCTTGCGGGCCTTGTCGTAACGGGCCTGCCAGCGTCGGCGGCCTTCCTCGATCGCGTCAGCGTCCATGGAAACCAATTTACTAGGACGTCCTAGTAAATGTCGACGGCAAACCGCCCGGCGCTTTGCGCGGGGCGGTTCGGGTCAGGCTTTGACGGTCACCGCGGAGGCGTCCGCGATCAGCGGCTCGACATCCCGGACGACCTTGCGCTCGACGAAGAACGCGGCGGTCGGGATGGTGCCGGAGATCAGCACCCACAGGAGCTTGCCCATCGGCCACTTCGCCTTGGAGCCCAGGTCGAAGGCGAAGATCAGGTAGATGATGTACAGCACGCCGTGGATCTGGGAGACGACGAGCGTCAGGCCCTCACCCGTGTCGAATCCGTACTTGAACACCATGCAGGTGCAGAGCACCAGCAACATGACGGCGGTGACATAGGCCATCACCCGGTACCGGGTCAGCACACTGCGTTTCATGGCATCGAGCGTAACCGGGCGCCCGGGGCGATCTTGCAGCGGGCCGGGTGTCGCGCCCGGGATCTCAGCGCTCCTCGAAGTCCCTGGCCGCGATCCGCAGGGGGCGCAGCATGGCGAAGATCTCCGCGCACTCCTCGGCGTCGTACGCCCCGAGGCCGAACTCCATGTCCATCAGGTCCCGGGTGGCCGCCTCGACCACCTCGCGGCCCTTGTCCGTGATGGAGGCAAGCGTGCCGCGGCCGTCGTTCGGGTTGGGACGCTTGCCGACCAGACCGGACCTGACCAGGCGGTCCACCGTGTTCGTCACGGAGGTGGGGTGGACCATCAGCCGCTCGCCGATCTTGGACATCGGCAGCTCGCCCGCCTTCGAGAAGGTCAGCAGCACCAGCGCCTCGTACCTCGCGAACGTCAGCCCGTACGGTTTGACGACCGCGTCGACCTCGGCAAGCAGGATCTGCTGCGCACGCATGATCGAGGTGATCGCCCCCATCGAGGGGACCGGACCCCAGCGCTGCTGCCAGAGTTCGTCGGCGCGGGCGATGGGGTCGAACGGGAGACTGAGCGGCTTCGGCACGGCACCGACCTTACCCACTGGTCATATGGTGGTCAGCCCCGTCTCGAACTTCGGTCCGATCATCGTCCGGGCGCGCTGCCGCCCGAACTCCGCGAACCCCCGGCCTGGCGGCGCCGGGGTTCGTCGGGTGCTGCTGCAGTACGGGGTGTCAGCCGGCGAGGTAACGCTCGATCGTCTCGACCTTGGAGGTCAGCCCGTCGGTGACACCGGGCCGGATGTCGGCCTTCAGGACGAGGGAGACGCGCCCCGCGCGGGCCTCGACGGCGGCGACGGCCCGCTTGACGACGTCCATGACCTCGTCCCACTCCCCCTCGACGGAGGTGAACATGGCGTCCGTGCGGTTGGGCAGTCCCGACTCCCGGACGACCCGGACGGCGTCGGCGACATACTCGCCGACGTCCTCACCGCCCCCCAGCGGACTGACGGAGAAGGCGACGATCATGCGCCGACCACGCCTTCCCGGCGGGCCCGGGCGGCGATGACGCCGTCGGCCTCGTGGCGCTTCAGCACCTTGTCGCCGTACAGCCCGCCGAACGGGAGCAGCGCCATCAGGAAGAAGAACGCGACCCGCTTCAGCGGCCACTTGGTCTTGGACCACACGTCCAGCAGCAGAAGGATGTAGATCGTGAAGAGGACGCCGTGCAGCATGCCGAGCGGCATCATCAGGAAGTCGATGTCCGAGACACGGCTGAGGATCGAGCCAAAGATGATCAGGGCCGGGAAGGAGAGCGCCTCGGGAATCGAGATGAGGCGCAGCCGGTGCAGGGCGGTGGCGGTCTTGATGTCCACGAGGGCACCTTCGGTGGGAGGGTCGTGACAGCTTGTGAATACAGGCACAAGCGACCCCCATTGTGGCATCGCGCCCCACCGGTCCCGGGGGCGGGGGCCGGTACCCGCCCCGGGGCACGTATCGGCGTATATCAGGGTCGGCTCAGGGTCCGGACAGGACCACAGACCCTGTCCGGAGCCCGGCCCGGGCCGCTAACGTCTCTGCGTGGCAATGTTCCGACTCCAAGGCAGCAAGACGCTCGCCGTCGACCTCACCGGCGATGCCGTCAAGGCGAAGAACGGCTCGATGGTCGCGTACGACGGCCGGATGGCGTTCAAGAAGATGTCCGGCGGCGGTGAGGGCATCCGCGGCATGGTGACCCGCCGGCTGACCGGCGAACAGATGACGGTGATGGAAGTGACAGGTCAGGGCACCTGCTACTTCGCCGACCGCGCGAGTGAGATCAACCTCGTCTCGCTGCGCGGCGAGAAGCTCTACGTGGAGGCGAGCAATCTCCTCTGCACCGACGCCGGACTGCGCACCGGCACCGCCTTCACCGGACTGCGCGGCGGGGCGACCGGCAACGGCCTGTTCACCACCACCGTCGAGGGCACCGGCCAGGCGGCGATCATGTCGGACGGCTCGGCCGTGGTGCTGCGGGTGACGCCCCAGTACCCGCTGTGCGTCGACCCCGGCGCATACATAGCCCACCAGGGCAGCCTCCAGCAGCACTTCCAGTCGGGGGTGAATTTCCGGACCCTGATCGGTGAGGGCTCGGGCGAGTCGTTCCAGATCCGGTTCGAGGGCGACGGGCTGGTCTACGTCCAGCCGAGCGAGCGGAACACCATCGGGGGCGATGTCTGATGCCGTTCCGTGAGATCAACTCGAAGATGGTCGAGGCGACGGTCGTCCCCGGCCAGAAGATGTACAGCCAGCGCGGCGCGATGCTCGCGTACCGCGGCGAGGTGTCGTTCACCCCGAACATCCAGGGCGGCCAGGGCGGCCTGATGTCGATGATCGGCCGGCGGGTCGCCAACGAGGCGACCCCGCTGATGACGGTCGAGGGCAACGGCACGGTGATGTTCGGCCACGGAGGCCACCACATCCAGGTCATCAACCTGGCCGGCGACACCCTCTATGTGGAGGCGGACCGGCTGCTGGCCTTCGACGGAACGCTGCAGCAGGGCACGATGTTCATGGGTGCGCAGGGCGGGGTCATGGGCATGGTGCGCGGCCAGGTGACCGGGCAGGGCCTGTTCACCACGACGCTGAAGGGCCATGGCGCGGTCGCGGTGATGGCGCACGGCGGGGTCATCGAGCTGCCGATCACTCCCGGCCGCGAGGTGCATGTGGACCCGCAGGCGTATGTCGCGCACCACGGCGACGTACGCAACAAGCTCTCCACCGCGCTCGGCTGGCGCGACATGGTGGGGCGCGGCTCCGGCGAGGCGTTCCAGCTGGAGCTCAGCGGCAGTGGCGCGGTGTACGTCCAGGCGTCGGAGGAGAAGCTGTGAGCACGCCCGTGATCTTTGACCCGATGACGCTGCCGTCGGACGACAACGTCAATGCGTACACCTTCTGCGTGGAGCTCAAGGGGAGCCAGTGGTTCCTGCAGAAGGGCAAGATGATCGCCTACTACGGGCGGATCGACTTCAACGGCATCGGCCACGGCCGCTTCGAGCGGCTGATCCGTACGAGCTTCCACTCGCCGCTGCACGCGAGCGACTGGGTGGTGGCCGAGGGCAGCGGCAAGATGCTGCTCGCCGACCGCGCCTTCGACGTCAACTCGTACGACCTGGAGGACGGGAACCTGACGATCCGGTCCGGCAACCTCCTGGCGTACCAGCCGACGCTGGCACTCAAGCAGTCGATCGTGCCGGGATTTCTGACGCTGATCGGTACGGGGAAGTTCGTGGCCGCCTCCAACGGTCCGGTGGTCTTCATGGAGCCGCCGCTGCGGGTCGATCCGCAGGCGCTGGTGGGCTGGGCGGACTGCCCCTCGCCGTGCCACCACTACGACCACGGCTACATGACCGGGGTGATGGGCGGCCTCAGGTCGCTGACAGGGATCGGCGGGACCTCGGGCGAGGAGCACCAGTTCGAGTTCGTCGGCGCCGGTACGGTCCTGCTCCAGTCGACGGAGGTCCTGATGCCCGAGCTGGCGACGGGGGCGACTCCGCACCAGGCGGGGGTTCCGGGCGGCGGCCAGCATGCACCCGGCGCAGGTCAACCCGGCTCCGCGCCCCGCCTGCCGGGGCAGCTGGGGGACCTCCAGCGCCGCTTCGGTTTGTGAACGGTAGTCTGCGGAGTGTGACGTCGAACGTCTGCGCCCAGCTCCGGAGCGGATTCCCGACCCGGTTGCGGGGCCGGTCCGCGGGCCGGTGCCGGACGTCACACCTCCCATACTTCGTCCAGATTTCAACTTCTTAGGTAGAATCCATATATGGAGACCGAGACCGCCACCCGTTGGCTGAGCGACGCGGAGCAGCGCGCCTGGCGCACGCACCTGGACGTCAGCAGGCTGCTGATGCACCAGCTGGAAAAGGATCTCCAGCCGTTCGGGCTGACCAACAACGACTACGAGATTCTGGTGAACCTCTCGGAGTCGGACGACCACCGCATGCGGATGAGCGACCTGGCCGCGGCGACACTGCAGTCCAAGAGCAGGCTCTCGCACCAGATCACGCGGATGGAGTCGGCGGGGCTGGTCCGCCGGGAGAACTGCGAGTCCGACCGGCGCGGGCTGTTCGCGGTGCTCACGGAGGCCGGCGCGGAGACGATGCAGAAGGTGGCGCCGCACCACGTCGCTTCCGTGCGCAAGCACTTCATGGACCTGCTGACGCCGGAGACGCTGGACGATCTGTACGCGGCGCTGGCGCCGGTCGCGGATCATCTGCGGGGGCGGCGGGGCAAGGGGTAGCGCCCGGCGCGGTTACGGTCTGCGGGTGCGCAGGCGCACAGCCGCCCCGCTCCGTACTCGATCGCCTGGCGGCTCGATCCCGCCCGGCGTGCTTGCGGCCTCACGCACGTGCCGCGAGGCCCATCGGCAGGCGCAGCTCGAAGCTGGCACCGCCTTCGCGTGCCCGGGTCAGGGTCAGGGTGCCCCGGTGCCTGTGGGCCACGTCTCTGGCGATGGCCAGCCCCAGGCCCGCGCCGCCCTCGTCGCGGCTGCGGGCGTCGTCCAGGCGTACGAACCGCTCGAAGATCCGCTCACGTTCGGGCTCCGGGACTCCCGGCCCGTCGTCGCTGACCGCGACAACCACCCAGTCGGGTTCCGTACGCAAGGAGACGGTGACGGAACTCTCCGCGTGACGCTCCGCGTTGTCCAGCAGATTGCCGACGACTCGCGCCAACTGACCGCGTGAACCCATGACTTCGAGAGGCGCCGCGGGCATCACATGCACCGCCACCGGTATCCGGTCGCCGGTGCGCTGCGAGACCTCCTCGTGGACCAACGCGCCCACGTCGAGCCGGGTGCTCCCGGGCCGCTCCCCCGCGTCCAGCCGAGCCAGCAGCAGCAGGTCCGCGGCCAGCGCCTGGAGCCGTACGGTGTCCGTGACCGCGCCCGGCACGTCCAGCAGATCGGGATGGGCCGCGCCCACCTCCAACTGGGTGCGCAGCGAGGCGATCGGGCTGCGCAGCTCGTGCGAGGCGTCCGCGACGAAGCGCCGCTGACGCCCGACCGAGGCCTCCAGCGCGGTCAGGGTCTCATTGGTGGTACGGGCCAGCCGGGCGATCTCGTCGCGCGAACCGGGCTCCGGCACCCGCCGGGAGAGGTCCTGGGATGCCGTGATCGCGGCCAGCTCCGCCCGGATGCCCTCCACCGGACGCAGCGCGCGCCTCGTCACCAGCAAGGTCACAGCGGCGACGATCAGCAGCATGACGGGCAGCCCGGCCAGCATCGCGCCGCGCACACTGCCCACCGCTTTCTGTTCGGTGGCGAGCGGGGCGCCCGCATGGACGGTCAGCGTCACACCGGCGCCGGTGGTCGCGGACACGGCGGCGAAGCGGTAGTCGGCCGTGTCGCCACCGACGGTGGCGGTGCCGTTGGTGAAGTCCGGGTCGTCGGTGGAGACTTCGCCGCGGGCGGGGGTGTTCCCGTTCGCGTGGTCGTCGTCGCCGCGGTTCTCGCCGCCGTGGCGGTCGCCGCCGCCGTCGTCGTCGCCACCGTCGTCGGTGGCCGTGCTCGTCGGCGCGACGGACGCATGAGGGGTGACCCGGTCCGTACGCGTGCCGGTGATCGCCTTCAGGCCCTTGGACACGGCCACCAGCCGCCCGTCCTCGTCTGTCACCTGGACCGGATGCTCCGCCACGTCGGGCAGGTCCAGTTGGCCGTACGGCACATCGAGGGCCAGCCGGCCGGCGACCTCGCGGGCCGCCACCTCCGCCTGCAGGCCCGCCTGGTCGGTGAGGTTGGCACGCAGGACGAGGAGTACGGCGAGCCCGGCGCCGATCAGCGCGACCGCGACCACCACCGTTGCGCCGAGCGCGGCCCTGGCCCGTACCGATCTCACTGCGCCTCCAGCCGGTAGCCCGCGCCGCGCACCGTGCGGATGGCGGCCGGGGAGAGCTTGCGCCGCAGCGCACTCACGTACACCTCGACGATGTTCGGGTCCCCGTCGTACGCGAAGTCCCAGACGTGCTCCAGGATGTCCGCCTTGCTGACCACCTGTCCCGCCCGCAGGGCCAGTTGTTCCAGCACGGCGAACTCCTTGGCCGTGAGGGCGACTTCGTCCTCGCCGAGGTGGACACGGCGGGCGGCGGTGTCCATCCGCAGTGCGCCGACGGTGAGCACCGGCGAGGCGGACCCGCCCCGGCGCCGCAGCAGTGCCCGGATCCGGGCGACCAGCACCACGTACGAGAACGGCTTGGTCAGATAGTCGTCGGCGCCGGTGTCCAGCCCCTCCGCCTCGTCGTACTCCCCGTCCTTCGCCGTCAGCATCAGGATCGGCACCTCATGGCCGGCGGCGCGCAGTGCGGCGCAGACCCGGTAGCCGTTCATCCCCGGCAGCATGATGTCGAGGACGACGAGGTCGTACACGCCCTCGCCGGCCCGGTGCAGCCCTTCGAGGCCGTCGTGCACGACGTCCACGGCGAAGCCCTCGGCGGTGAGTCCCCCGGCCAGGGACATCGCCAGCCGCTTCTCGTCCTCCACGATCAACAGGCGCATACGCACAGAGTGGCAAAAGGAACCTGAAGACGTCTTCAGGTCGCTTCAGGCTGCATTCAGCATCACCTCGGCAGAGTGGCTGACATCGCACGACAGGCCAACTCATCGGGGAGGAAACCCTCATGAAGCGCAGGATCGCCATCGCCGCCGTCACCGCGGCCGTACTCGTCGGCGGCGGGACCGTCACGGCCGTCGCCTTCGCGGACGGCAACGGCCGGAGCAGCCACGAGATCAGCCACGGGAACAGTCGTGGGAGCAGTCACGGCGAGGTCCGCAGCAGCAGCGTGGCGGAGGTCGGCGTCAAGGACGCCGTTGCCGCGGCGGTGAAGGCCGTACCCGGCACCGTCACCGAGGCCGGTCTGGACGACAGGAACGGCGGGCGCGTCTGGCACCTCGATGTGTACGGCTCCGACCGCGTCCGGCACGACGTGACGGTCGACGCGGACACCGCGAAGGTGCTCGGCAGGCACACCTCCGACGACCGCGGCCGGCGTACGCCCCCGTCGGCCCCCGTCACGCTCTCCGCGGCTGTGGACGCCGCGCTGCGCTCGACGCCGGGCACGGTCACCTCGATCGAGCTCGACGACACCGACCGCAACGGTCGTGCGGTGCGCTGGGAGGTCGACGTCAGGGACGCGAACGGCATGCACCACGAACTGAACGTGGACGCGAGGACCGCCCGGGTCACCGCGGACGGCCCGGGCGACGGCCGGAAGGGGGACGACAGCCGTAACGGGACCGCTCCACAGGGGGACGACAGGAGCCGAGACGACAGGAACGCGGACGACCGGCGCCACGACTCCCGCGACGACGACCGGCAAGCGGACGACCGGAACAGCAACAGCCCGCACGCCGACGACCGGCAAGCGGACGACCGGAACGACGACAGCTCACACACCGACGACCGGCACGGGGACGACCGGCACCACGACTCCCACGACGACGACTGATCAGCGCGTGCACCGACAGCACCGGCCGCCGGCGACGGTCACGGACACCGGGTCGCCCTTCGCGATCGGCCCGGGCCCGGTCCTCACCGGTGGCCGGCCGGGAGCAGCGCCCATGGTGTGCGGGACGCGGCCCGCACGCCGCTCCCGCCCCGCCCCTGGGATCACGCTCCGCCGGTGATCCCCGCCACGAGTTCGTCCGCCGCGGCGTACGGATCCAGACGGCCCGCCACGATGCGTTCGGCAAGGGCGTCCAGGCGGCGGTCGCCGTGCAGGTCGCCGATGCGTTCGCGGAGTCTCGTGACGGCGATCGTCTCGACCTCGCCCGCCGCACGCGCCGTGCGGCGCTCGGTCAGGACGCCGTGCTCCTCCATCCATGCCCGGTGCTTCTCCAGAGCCTCGACGACCTCGTCGATGCCCTCGCCCCGGGCGGCGACCGTCTTCACGATCGGCGGCCGCCAGTCGCCGGGCCCTCGGGACTCCCCCAGGCCCAGCATGTGATTGAGCTCACGCGCGGTGGCGTCCGCACCGTCCCGGTCGGCCTTGTTGACGACGTACACATCGCCGATCTCCAGGATTCCGGCCTTCGCCGCCTGGATGCCGTCACCCATGCCCGGGGCCAGCAGGACGACGGAGGTGTCGGCCTGGGAGGCGATCTCCACCTCCGACTGGCCGACGCCGACGGTCTCCACCAGGATCACGTCGCAGCCCGCCGCGTCGAGCACCCGGATGGCCTGCGGAGCCGACCAGGCCAGGCCGCCCAGATGCCCGCGGGTGGCCATGGACCGGATGTAGACCCCGGGGTCGGAGGCGTGCTCCGACATCCGGACCCGGTCCCCGAGGAGCGCGCCCCCGGAGAACGGCGACGACGGGTCGACGGCCAGCACGCCGACGCGCTTGCCGGCCCGCCGGTACGCAGAGACGAGCGCCGACGTCGAGGTCGACTTGCCGACACCGGGCGAGCCGGTCAGGCCGACGACGTACGCGTTCCCGGCCAGCGGCGCGAGGGCCGCCATCACCTCGCGCAGTTGCGGCGACGCCCCCTCCACCAGCGAGATGAGCCGGGCCACGGCCCGCGGCCGGCCCTCACGGGCCTGCTCGACCAGGGTGGGGACGTCCACCATTACCGCTCCGTTCGGTTTCGCTCTGCAGTTGCGTACGTACGACTACTTCTTGCCCGGAACGCGGATGATCAGCGCGTCGCCCTGGCCGCCACCACCGCAGAGTGCCGCCGCACCCGTGCCGCCGCCGCGCCGCTTCAGCTCCAGCGCCAGGTGCAGCACCACACGGGCGCCGGACATCCCGATCGGGTGGCCGAGCGCGATCGCGCCGCCGTTGACGTTCACCTTTTCCGGGGAGACGCCGAGGTCCTTCATGGACTGGACCGCGACAGCCGCGAACGCCTCGTTGATCTCGATGAGGTCGAGGTCCTCGACGGCGAGGCCGCCCTTCTTCAGCGCGTGCTTGATCGCGTTGGACGGCTGCGACTGCAGCGAGTTGTCCGGACCCGCGACATTGCCGTGCGCGCCGATCTCGGCGAGCCACTCCAGGCCCAGCTCCTCGGCCTTGGCCTTGCTCATCACGACGACCGCCGCGGCGCCGTCGGAGATCTGCGAGGAGGTGCCCGCGGTGATCGTGCCGTCCCTGGTGAAGGCCGGGCGCAGCCTGCCGAGGGACTCCGCGGTCGTCTCGGGGCGGATGCCCTCGTCCTTGACGAAGAGGACCGGCTCGCCCTTGCGCTGCGGGATCTCCACCGGGGTGATCTCGGCGTCGAAGAGACCGTTCTTCTGGGCGGCGGCGGCGCGCTGGTGGGACAGGGCGCCGATCTCGTCCTGGTCCGCGCGGCTCAGGCCGAGGCGGGTGTTGTGCTTCTCGGTGGACTCGCCCATCGGGATGTTCTCGTAGGCGTCGGTGAGACCGTCGTACGCCATCGAGTCGAGCATCTCGATCGCACCGTACTTGTAGCCCTCGCGGGACTTCGGGAGCAGGTGCGGGGCGTTGGTCATGGACTCCTGGCCGCCGGCGACGACGACGTCGAACTCACCGGCGCGGATCAGCTGGTCGGCCAGCGCGATCGCGTCGAGCCCGGACAGGCACACCTTGTTGACGGTGAGCGCGGGAACGTTCATCGGGATGCCGGCCTTGACGGCGGCCTGGCGTGCCGGGATCTGCCCCGCCCCGGCCTGGAGCACCTGCCCCATGATCACGTACTCGACCTGGTCGCCGCCGATGCCGGCCCGGTCCAGCGCGGCCTTGATGGCGAAGCCGCCCAGCTCGGCAGCGGAGAAGCTCTTCAGGGAGCCGAGAAGACGCCCCATGGGCGTACGGGCGCCCGCGACGATCACTGAGGTGGTACCGGTCGTTCCAGACATGAGGCACGGCCCCTTGGATTAGATGTGAACGAGGGTTTACTTGAATGTACTGAGCGGTACCCCGCCCGTCATCCGGCAGCGAGTGTGATCGCGCGCACGTTGCGTAACCATCGGGGTAGCGCTCCACTGGTGTCCATGCTGACGCGAATCGACCACATCGGGATTGCCTGTTTCGACCTCGACCGCACGGTCGAGTTCTACCGCTCGACCTACGGCTTCGAAGTGTTCCACTCCGAGGTGAACGAGGAGCAGGGCGTCCGGGAGGCCATGCTCAAGATCAACGAGACCTCGGACGGCGGTGCCTCGTACCTCCAGCTGCTCGAACCCACCCGTGAGGACTCGGCCGTCGGTAAATGGCTGGCCAAGAACGGCGAGGGGGTCCACCACATCGCGTTCGGCACCGCGGACGTCGACGCGGACGCCGCGGACATCCGGTCCAAGGGCGTCAGGGTGCTCTACGACGAGCCCAGGACCGGGTCGATGGGGTCCAGGATCACCTTCCTGCACCCCAAGGACTGCCACGGTGTGCTGACCGAACTGGTCACGTCCCGGGCGGAGCACTGACCTCCGGATACCTGGGCCGGTAGAGTGGGCGGTTCCGGGCCGGGGCCGGGTCGGGGCCGCGCCGCGTCCCCAGCCGTTGATCTGTCACCATTCCCCGGGGGACCGTTCGCCGGCGAACGGTACTCGTTTGGAGAGTTGCGACCAGGGGACGGATGGGACCGCGCAGTGCGGGGCTACGAACGCCAGGAGAGCCACCGAGCTGACGACGACCACCTCTCGCGGTTCGAAGCCGAGATGGATCGGCTGAAGACCGACCGGGAGAAGGCCGTCCAGCACGCCGAGGACCTCGGTTACCAGGTCGAGGTCTTGCGCGCCAAGCTGCACGAGGCTCGGCGCAATCTCGCGACCCGTCCCGCGTACGACAGCGCGGACATCGGCTATCAGGCCGAGCAGCTGCTCCGCAATGCCCAGATCCAGGCCGACCAGCTGCGCACCGACGCCGAGCGCGAGCTCCGTGACGCCCGGGCGCAGACGCAGCGGATCCTGCAGGAGCACGCCGAGCACCAGGCCCGGCTGCAGGCCGAGCTGCACAACGAGGCCGTGCAGCGGCGCCAGCAGCTCGACCAGGAGCTGGCGGAGCGCCGCCAGACCGTCGAGTCGCACGTCAACGAGAACGTCGCCTGGGCCGAGCAGCTGCGGGCCCGGACCGAGTCCCAGGCCCGCCGCCTGCTCGACGAGTCGCGGGCCGAGGCCGAGCAGTCCCTGGCGGCCGCCCGTGCCGAGACCGCCCGGCTCGCGGACGAGACCCGGCAGCGGCTCGGCTCCGAGGCGGAGTCCGCCCGCGCCGAGGCCGAGGCGCTTCTGCTGCGCGCCCGCAAGGACGCCGAGCGGCTGCTCAACGCCGCATCCAGCCAGGCCCAGGAGGCCACCAGCCACGCCGAGCAGCTGCGCTCGTCGACGACCGCGGAGACCGAGCAGACCCGGCAGCAGACCGCCGAGCTGAACCGGGCCGCCGAGCAGCGCATGCAGGAGGCCGAGACGCAGCTGCGCGAGGCCCGCCTGGAGGCCGAGAAGGTCCTCACCGAGGCGAAGGAGGCCGCGGTCAAGCGGCTGGCCGGCGCCGAGTCGCAGAACGAGCAGCGCACCCGTACGGCCAAGTCGGAGATCGCCCGGCTGGTCGGCGAGGCCACGAAGGACGCCGAGGCGCTGAAGGCGGAGGCCGAGCAGGCGCTCGCCGACGCCCGCGCCGAGGTGGACCGGATCACGTCCGAGGCAACGGAGAACGCCCGTACGGCGGCCGCCGAGGACACCGCGGCCCAGCTCGCCAAGGCGGCCAGGTCCGCCGAGGAGGTACTGACCAAGGCGTCCGAGGACGCGAGGTCCACCACCCGGGCGGCGAGCGAGGAGGCCGACCGGATCCGCCGTGAGGCGGAGGCCGAGGCGGACCGGCTGCGCGGCGAGGCGGCCGAGCAGGCCGACCAGCTCAAGGGCGCGGCCAAGGACGACACCAAGGAGTACCGGGCCAAGACGGTCGAGCTGCAGGAGGAGGCGCGCAGGCTGCGCGGCGAGGCCGAGCAGCTGCGCTCCGAGGCGGTCGCCGAAGGTGAGCGGATCCGGGGTGAGGCCCGCCGCGAGGCCGTCCAGCAGATCGAGGAGGGCGCCAAGACCGCCGAGGGGCTGCTGGCCAAGGCGAAGGCGGACGCGGAGGAGCTGCGGACCACCGCGGGCACCGAGAGCGAACGCGTCCGTGCCGAGGCGATCGAGCGTGCCGCGGGCCTGCGCAGGCAGGCCGAGGAAGCCCTGGAGCGTGCCCGGGCCGAGGCCGAGCAGCTGCGCACGGAGTCCGAGGAGCAGGCGGCCTCCACCACGGCCGCGGCCGAGCAGGCGGCGGCGGAGCTCCGTGCGGAGACCGAGCGTGCGGTCGAGGCCAGGCATGCCGAGGCGGCCGACGATCTGACCCGGCTGCACACCGAGGCCGAGACCCGGGTCACATCCGCCGAGCAGGCGCTCACGGATGCGCGCGCCGAGGCGGAGCGGATCCGGCGGGAGACGAACGACGAGTCCGAGCGGCTGCGCGCGGAGGCCGCCGAGCGGCTGCGCGCCCTGCAGGAGCAGGCGGAGACCGAGGCCGAGCGGCTGCGCGACGAGGCCGCGGCGGACGCGTCGCAGTCGCGTGCGGAGGGCGAGGCCGTCGCCGTACGGCTGCGCACCGAGGCGGCCACCGAGGCCGAGCGGCTCAGGACCGAGGCGCAGGAGAGTGCCGACCGGGTGAGGTCGGAGGCCGCGGCCGCCGCCGAGCGTGTCGGCACGGAGGCCGCCGAGGCACTGGCCGCCGCCCAGGAGGAGGCGAACCGGCGTCGCCGCGAGGCCGAGGAGACCCTCGACGCGGCGCGCACGGAGGCGACTCAGGAGCGTGAGCGGGCCCGCGAGCAGAGCGAGGAGCTTCTCGCCTCCGCCCGCAAGCGGGTCGAGGAGGCGCAGGCCGAGGCCCAGCGGCTGGTCTCCGAGGCGGATGCCCGGGCGACCGAGATGGTTTCCGCGGCCGAGCAGACGGCCCAGCAGGTACGGGACTCGGTCTCCGGGCTCCAGGAGCAGGCCGAGGCGGAGATCGCCGGGCTGCGCTCCACCGCCGAGCATGTCGCGGAGCGGACGAAGGCCGAGGCGCAGGAAGAGGCGGACCGGGTCCGCGCCGACGCGTATGCGGAGCGGGAGCGGGCGGGCGAGGACGCGGGCCGGATGCGCCGCGAGGCGCACGAGGAGTCCGAGGCCGCGAAGGCGATGGCCGAGCGGACCGTCAGCGACGCGATCACGGAGTCGGAGCGGCTGCGCGCGGACACCGCGGAGTACAGCCAGCGGATGCGCACCGAGGCGTCGGACGCGCTGGCCTCGGCCGAGCAGGACGCCGCGCGCAGCCGGGCGGAGGCCCGCGAGGACGCCAACCGGATGCGTTCGGAAGCCGCCGCCCAGGCCGACCGGCTGGTGGGCGAGGCGACGGCCGAGGACGAGCGGATCCGTACCGAGGCGGCGCAGCAGGCGGCCGAGGTCACCGCGGACGCCACGGCGCGGGCCGACCGGCTCGTCGGCGATGCGACCGACGAGGCGGAGCGGCTGCGCGCGGAGGCGGCGGCGACCGTCGGCTCGGCGCAGGAGCACGCGGCCCGTACCCGCGAGGAGTCGGAGCGGGTGCGCACCGACGCGGAGGCGGCGGCCGAGCAGATGCGCGCCGAGGCTCGCGAGGAGGCGGACCGGCTGCTCGACGAGGCCCGCGAGGCGGCGTCGAAGCGCCGCGCCGACGCGGCCGAGCAGGCCGATCAGCTGGTCAACAAGGCCCAGGAGGAGGCGTTGCGCGCCGCCACCGAGGCCGAGAAGCAGGCCGACACGATGGTGGGCGCGGCCCGCAAGGAGGCCGTGCGGATCACCTCGGAGGCGACCGTCGAGGGCAACTCCCTGGTGGAGCGGTCCCGCGCGGACGCGGACGAGCTGCTGGTGGGCGCGCGCCGCGACGCGACGGCCATCCGGGAGCGGGCCGAGGAGCTCCGTGCCCGCCTGGAGAGCGAGATCGAGGAGCTGCACGACCGGGCCCGCCGCGAGACCGCCGAGCAGATGAAGACGGCGGGCGAGCGGGTCGACAAGCTGATGAAGGCGGCGACGGAGCAGCGCGAGGAGGCCGCGGCAAAGGCCAAGGAGCTGCTGTCGGAGGCCAATTCCGAGGCGAGCAAGGTCCGGATCGCCGCGGTGAAGCGGGCCGAGTCGCTGCTGAAGGAGGCCGAGCAGAAGAAGGCCACCATGGTCCGCGAGGCCGAGAAGCTGCGGGCCGACGCCGAAGAGGAGGCGCAGCGGACGGTGGACGAGGGCCGTCGCGAGCTCGACGTGCTGGTGCGCCGGCGCGAGGACATCAACACGGAGATCTCCCGTGTCCAGGACGTGCTGGAGGCGTTGGAGTCCTTCGAGGCGCCGGGCGGCGGGAAGGGCGCGGGCGGCGGTGCCACCGGCGGCGTCAAGGCCGGGGCCTCGGCCGGCACTCGATCGAGTGGCAAGTCGTCCGAGGGGTAGTCGGCCGCCCGTGTCCCATGCCTTCGACAAGGACGTTCAGCCCTCCGGGTGGCAAGGGTTCCGGGGGTTAGCCACTCAAAAGGGGTGTCATTCTCCAGATCAAACGGGCATCCACTCGATGACACGCCGCTCAGGCCCCTAGGATTCCCCCTATCACCTCACCGGTCTTACTTCGACAGGAACCCCATGAGTGACCCTTCCTCCCCCTTCGGCTTCGAGCTCGTGCGGCGTGGTTACGACCGCGGTCAGGTGGATGACCGCATTACCAAGCTCGTCGCCGACCGTGATAGTGCTCTGACCCGCATCACGTCTTTGGAAAAGCGCATCGAGGAGCTCCACCTCGAAACGCAGAACGCCCAGGCCCAGGTGAACGACGCCGAGCCGTCGTACGCGGGTCTCGGTGCGCGCGTCGAGAAGATTCTCCGCCTCGCCGAGGAAGAGGCGAAGGACCTGCGCGAGGAGGCCCGTCGCGCCGCCGAGCAGCACCGCGAGCTCGCCGAGTCGGCCGCCCAGCAGGTACGCAACGACGCCGAGTCGTTCGCCTCCGAGCGCAAGGCGAAGGCCGAGGACGAGGGCGTACGCATCGTCGAGAAGGCCAAGGGTGAGGCCACCGGGCTGCGTACCGAGGCCCAGAAGGACGCCGCGCAGAAGCGCGAGGAGGCGGACGCCCTCTTCGAGGAGACCCGCGCCAAGGCCGCCCAGGCCGCCGCGGACTTCGAGACCAACCTGGCCAAGCGCCGCGACCAGTCGGAGCGCGACCTCGCGTCCCGTCAGGCCAAGGCCGAGAAGCGCCTCGCCGAGATCGAGCACCGCGCCGAGCAGCTCCGCCTGGAGGCCGAGAAGCTCCGTACGGACGCCGAGCGCCGGGCGCGTCAGACCGTGGAGACCGCGCAGCGTCAGGCCGAGGACATCGTCGCCGACGCGAACGCGAAGGCCGACCGGATCCGCAGCGAATCGGAGCGCGAGCTGGCGGCGCTCACCAACCGCCGCGACTCGATCAACGCGCAGCTGACCAACGTCCGCGAGATGCTGGCGACGCTGACCGGTGCCGCGGTGGCCGCCGCGGGTTCGCCGGTGGACGACGAGCCCGTCACCCGTGGGGTTCCGGCTCAGCAGACCCGTTGATCCCGCAGCAACTCGGCTTTACCCCTTGCGCGCCCGGTTCCGCCTTTGTGGTGGCGCCGGGCGCGCAGGCGTTCTAGCGTGTGCGCATGATCGAGCTTGATGGCCTCACCAAGCGTTTCGGCAGCAAGGTTGCGGTCGACCGGCTCTCGTGCCGGATCAGACCAGGAATGGTGACGGGCTTTCTGGGCCCGAACGGGGCGGGCAAGTCCACCACGATGCGGATGATGCTCGATCTCGACAATCCGACGAGCGGATCGGTGCGGATCGATGGCAAGCACTACCGCGAACTGTCCGAACCCCTGAAGCACATCGGTGCGCTGCTCGAAGCCAAGTCGATGCACGGCGGCCGCAGCGCCTACAACAATCTGCTCTGTCTCGCGCAGAGCAATCGCATCCCGGCGAGCCGCGTCGCCGAAGTCCTCGACACCGTCGGACTGAGCGCGGTGGCGAGGAAGAAGTCCAAGTCCTTCTCCCTCGGTATGGGCCAGCGGCTCGGAATCGCGGCCGCGCTGCTCGGCGATCCCGAGATTCTGATGTTCGACGAACCCGTCAATGGTCTGGACCCCGAGGGAATTCACTGGATCCGCAATCTGATGAAGACGCTCGCCGCGGAAGGCCGGACGATCTTCGTCTCCTCGCATCTGATGAGCGAAATGGCGCTCACCGCGGAACACTTGATCGTCATCGGCCAGGGCCGGCTGCTCGCCGACACGTCGATGGCGGACTTCATTCACCAGAACTCGCGCAGTTATGTACGGATGCGCTCACCGCAGCAGGAACGGCTGCGCGATGTGCTGCACGAGGAGGGCATCATCGCCGTCGAGTCGGGAAGCGGTGTGCTGGAGATCGACGGCGTCACCAGTGAGCGGCTCGGCGAACTGGCCGCGCAGCACCAGATCGTGCTGCATGAGCTGAGTTCCCAGCGGGCCTCGCTGGAGGAGGCATTCATGCAGATGACGGCGGACTCCGTGGAGTACCACGCCCATACGGATCACGCCGGGGGGCCGCCGCCCGGGGGCTCGCAGTGGGGCGAGCAGTGGAACCAGCAGCCCGGCACCCCCGGCCCCGGAAAGGGTGCGTGACGACGATGGCATCGGTACCCGCGGTCCTGAACTCCGAGTGGACCAAGATCCGTACGGTCTCCTCGACCACCTGGACCCTGATCTCCGCGTTCGCCGTCACCGTGGCGATGAGTGCGGCCCTGTGTGCACTGATGAACTCCCAGTTCGACGATCTCCCCGCGCCGGAGCGGGCCACCTTCGACCCGACCCTGCTCAGCTTCTCCGGCATGATCCTCGGTCAGCTGGCGATGGTCGTCTTCGGTGTCCTGGTGGTCGGCACGGAGTACAGCTCCGGCATGATCCGCACCTCGCTGGCCGCCGTACCGCAGCGCGGCTCGTTCCTCTTCGGCAAGATCCTGGTCGCCGGGGTCCTCGCCCTGGTGGTCGGCCTCGCCACCAGCTTCGTGACGTTCTTCCTCGGCCAGGCCCTCCTCGGCGACCACCGTACGGACATCGGCGCGGAGCACGTGCTGCGCGCGGTCGTCGGCGGCGGCCTCTACATGGGCCTGATCGCCGTCTTCTCCATGGGTGTGGCCACGATGCTGCGCAGCTCAATGCTGTCGCTCGGCATCCTGATGCCGTTCTTCTTCCTGGTCTCGCAGATTCTTTCGGCGGTCCCGGGCGCCAAGGACGTGGCCCGTTACTTCCCCGACCAGGCCGGCTCCAAGATCATGCAGGTGGTTCCGGAGGCCATGAACAGCGATCCGACCCCGTACGGCCCGTGGGGCGGGCTGGGCATCATGGCGGCGTGGGTGGTGGCCGCGCTGATCGGCGGCTATCTCGTACTGAAGAAGCGGGACGCGTGATCCGCCGGAAGCGGACGAAAGCAGGAGAAGGAGACCCGGCCCGGTCCGTCACGGGGAAGACGCGCCCCCGCAACGGCTTGGCCGGAACCGTCAAGGCCTGGATATCCTCCTAACTCTTACGGGGGGCGTGCGGCCGGACGGCCTGTGCCCCGACGACAGATAAGTCGATGGGGCTGGAGCATGATCGAGGCAGTCGGCCTGACCAAGCGCTACGGCGCGAAGACGGCCGTGTACAACCTTTCCTTCCAGGTGCGGCCCGGTGCCGTCACCGGATTCCTCGGTCCCAACGGGTCGGGCAAGTCCACCACCATGCGCATGATGCTCGGCCTGGACCGGCCGACGTCGGGTCATGTCACCATCGGCGGGCACCCCTTCCGCAGCCTGCCGAACGCCCCGCGCCAGGTGGGCGCGCTGCTGGACGCCAAGGCGGTGCACGGCGGCCGCAGCGCGCGCAACCACCTGCTCTCGCTGGCCCAGCTCGCCGGCATTCCGGCCGCCCGGGTCGACGAGGTGCTCGGCGTCGTCGGCCTCCAGGACGTCGCGAGGAAGCGGTCCAAGGGCTTCTCGCTCGGCATGGGGCAGCGGCTCGGGATCGCGGCGGCGCTGCTCGGCGACCCGCAGGTGCTGCTCTTCGACGAGCCGGTCAACGGTCTCGACCCCGAGGGCATCCTCTGGGTACGCAACCTGATGAAGATGCTGGCGGCCGAGGGGCGCACGGTCTTCGTCTCCAGCCACCTGATGAGCGAGATGGCGCTCACCGCCGATCATCTGATCGTGATCGGACGCGGGCAGCTGCTCGCCGATATGAGCGTCACGGACTTCATCTCCGCCAACTCGGCCGATTTCGCCCGGGTGCGGGTCCCGGACACGCAGCCGGAGCACCGGGAGAAGCTGACCGCCTCGCTCACCGAGGCGGGCGGCCGGGTCATGCCCGAACCGGACGGTGCCCTGCGGGTCACCGGACTGCCGCTGCCGCGGATCAGCGACCTGGCGCACGAGTCGGACGTCCGGCTGTGGGAACTCTCGCCGCACCAGGCATCGCTGGAGGAGGCGTACATGCGGATGACGCAGGGCGCCGTGGACTACCGCTCGACGGTGGACCAGAAGGCCGGGCTGCAGCAGCCCGTGCCGGTCGGCGGTTACGTGCAGCCACCCGTCCAGGAGGTGCCGCAGCAGGGCTGGTACGCCCCGCCGCCGCCCGGAGAGAACCCGTACGCGACAGCCCCCGTGGCCCCGGCCGCAGCCGCCGGCCCCGCAGACCCGACCCAGCGCGACACCAGCGAGGACGCCCGATGACAACGCCGCCGACCCCGCAGGCGCCGTACCAGCAGCAGGCGCAGCCGTACCCGCAGCAGCCCCCGGCCGCGCAGCCGATCCGGCAGGGGGCGGTCACCGCCCACTACGCCTCGCCGATCCCGCAGCGCCGGGCCACCCTCGGCGACGCGCTCGCCTCCGAGTGGACCAAGATCCGTTCCGTGCGCTCCACGATGTGGACGCTCGGCGTCATGAGCGCGCTGCTGCTCGCCATCGGACTGCTGTCGGCCATCGCCGTCAACGCGTCCGGCATGGCGCTCAACGAGACCCCGGTGCTCAGCTTCGGCTTCTTCGGGGTGCTTCTCGGTTCGATCTGTGTGATCACGCTCGGTGTGATGACCATCGCCTCCGAGTACGGCACCGGCATGATCCGTACGACGCTGACGGCCTGCCCGAGCCGCGCCCGGGTACTGACCGCGAAGGCGATCGTCTTCTTCCTGCTCACCTTTGTGATCACGACGGTGATGACCGCGCTCGTCGGCGTGCTGCAGACGGCCGTCCTGGACGGTGTCGAACCCAGCGGCGGCGAGTGGCTGCGCGCCACGGTCGGTGTCGGGCTCTACATCGCGACGCTGGGGCTTCTGTCGCTCGCCGTCGGCGCCCTCATCCGGCACTCCGCCGGTGCGATCACCATCATGATCGCCGTGGTGCTGCTGCCGCTCGTGCTGGCGATGTTCATGTTCTCGCAGTCGCTCGCCGACGTGCAGCAGGCGCTCTTCGAGTACTCGATCCCCAGCCAGCTCGGCGCGTTCTACGACGCCTCGGTCGCCCCGTCGGGGCCGTCCGGCTGGGAGCCGCTGTGGATCATGCTCGGCGTCACGGCCGTGGCCATGGCCGGCGCCTATACGGCGCTGGACAGGCGCGACGTCTGACCGGTCGCCCGCCGGCCCGGCCCGCTCAGTAGCGCGGCGCGTTCCTGGACCGCTGCACCCGTGTGGTGCGGCGGTCCTTCGCGTTCCAGCAGGCCTTGTGCCAGTGTCTGCGGTCGTCGATCCCGCCGTACTCGGACCAGGCGACGAGGTGCGGGACCCCGGACGGGATCTCCTGGTCGCAGCCGGGGCAGCGGTACCGCTTGCCCGCAGCACTCGCCCCGCTCACCGGGCGGACCGACCACTGCTCGCCCTGCCACTCCTCGGCACGCCCTCCCCCGCCGTACCGGTCCCCCGACACGCTTGCGCTGTCGGTGGGACTCTCGCCGCCTCGGGGGCGGTTGCGGCGCGGGGACACGTGACACCTCACTGGGCAGACTCGGAAGTTCCCGTCCAGCGTAGGGCCATTCGGTGGGGGCAGGCGTCCAGTGGGGGGACAGGACGGAGCCCGGGAAGGACGGGTTACCGGAAAATCGCAACAACTTCGCCGTGGACCGTGCCTTTGGCACGTGTCAGACGTTGTTGCCAGTAGGGGAGAGCCGCGTCGGCCACAAGGAGGCAATTGGCGATGCGTGTAGGAACGTTCGTACTGGCAGCCCAGTTTCCGGGCCAGGGGCCGGGGGAAGCGCTGCATCGCGCCGTCCGGTCGGCAGAGGTCGCGGAGGAGTCCGGACTCGATTCGGTCTGGCTGGCAGAGCATCATTTCGTGCCGTACGGGGTCTGCCCGTCCGCGGTCACCCTGGCCGCGCTGCTGCTCGGCCGCACCCGCAGAATCCGGGTCGGCACGGCGGTGAGCGTGCTGCCGAGCCAGCACCCGGTCGCGCTCGGCGAGCAGGCCGCGCTGCTCCACCTCACCAGCGGGGGCAGGTTCTCCCTCGGCGTGGGGCGGGGCGGCCCCTGGGTGGACCTGGAGGTGTTCGGAGGGGGCCTGGAGGCCTACGAGAAGGGCTTCCCCGAGTCGCTGGAGCTGCTGCTCGACTGGCTCCGCAAACCGCGTGTGGCGGGCCGTGGGGAGCGATTCGGCTTCCGTGAGGTCGCGGTGGTCCCCCGGCCCGACGACCTGCTCGACGATCCCGACGGGGACATCCCGCAGGGATCGGGCGGCCCCGAGGTGATCGTCGCGTGCACCTCGCCGAAGAGCGTGAAGCTCTCCGCCGAGAAGGGCCTGCCGATGCTCCTCGGGATGCATTGCGGGGACGAGGAGAAGGCCGAGATGGTCGCCCTGTGGCGCTCCACCGCGCTGGCCGCGGGCCGTTCCCCGGAGAGCGTCCGGGACGCGGGCCATGTCTCCGCGGGCGTCGCCCAGATCGGGGACCGCCGCGAGGAGGCCGTGGAGACGCTGGTGAAGGCGATGCCGGGCTGGCTGCGGCAGGGGCTCGACGCCCATGTGACGGTCGACGGCCGGCACCGGGTGATGCGCGATCCGGTCGCGTACACAGAGCTGCTGTGCGGTCTTCATCCGGTGGGCCCGCCCCGGCTCGCGGCCGACCGGCTCGCCGCCACCGCCGAGCGGACGGGCATCACCAGGTTCGCGCTCCTGGCGGAGGGGTCGGGAGATCTCGCTGCCACGGAGGAGAACGTAGCGCGGCTGGGCACCGAAGTACTGCCACTACTGACATGAACACCCGTAGGAGTACGGGGAGCTGCCGCCCCGGGCCAGTACACCTCCCGCGGCCCGGAGCGACAGCAAAAGCGTTCAGCAGTCCCGTAGTTCGGGCGACTGGTTGAGCAACTGGCCTCTCACCGAGGTGAAACGGGCCAACCGCTCGTCGACCGAGGCGTCCAGCGGGAACACCGCGACGCGGTGGCAGTTCTGGAATGCCAGGCGCACCCCGAAGTGCCGCTGCAGAGCGCCGCGTATCGCATCACTCGCGAGCGCGCGCAGCAGCTGACCACGTGCCTGCTCGTCCGGCGGCGGCGTCTGGTTGTCGGCGAACTCTCCGCCGTCGACCTTCAGCTGGGCCACCAGAGAGCTGATCATCTCCCATGCGTAGGGCAGGGAGGTCCGGACGCAGTCGACGAAGTCGGCTTCGTCGACCTCGCCTCGCTCGGCCTGTTCCAACAGCGCCGGTGAGACGTCGAGCGACATGGGTACTCCTCTCGCGACCCCGGCGAACGGCCGGGACCTTACGGGCAGGGAAGGAGGACGGCGACGCAGCGTACACACACGGCGACCTCCTGCTTCCACGGTAAGGGTGCAGTCCGGGCCGCACCAGGAGATTGGGAACACAACCGGCCAATAACGAAGGTGCGCAAAGAGGGGCAAGCCCACGGGGCGCGCAGGGGTGGGGCGGGCGGTGATGGTGGGTTGCCGGAGGGAGAATCGCGTGGAGCACCCCTCGTCGAGTAGCGTTGCCGACCATGCGTCTCGTCATCGCCCGCTGCTCCGTGGACTACGCGGGCCGGCTCACGGCCCACCTGCCCTCCGCTCCCCGTCTCATCCTGGTCAAGGCGGACGGGAGCGTCTCGATCCATGCCGACGACAGGGCGTACAAACCCCTCAACTGGATGTCACCGCCCTGCACGCTGAAGGAGGGCGCCGACGACAACGAGGGCGTCTGGACCGTGGTGAACAAGGCGGGCGAGAAGCTGATCATCACGATGGAGGAGATCCTCCACGACTCGTCGCACGAGCTGGGCGTCGATCCGGGCCTCATCAAGGACGGCGTGGAAGCGCACCTGCAGGAGCTGCTCGCCGACCGGATCGAGATCCTCGGTGAGGGCTACACACTGATCCGCCGCGAATACCCCACCGCCATCGGCCCGGTCGACATCCTCTGCCGGGACACCGACGGGAAGACGGTGGCCGTCGAACTCAAGCGCCGCGGCGACATCGACGGTGTGGAGCAGCTGACCCGCTACCTGGAGCTGCTCAACCGCGATCCCCATCTCGCCCCGGTGAAGGGCATCTTCGCGGCGCAGGAGATCAAGCCCCAGGCCCGGGTGCTGGCGACGGACCGCGGAATCGGCTGCGTGGTGCTCGACTACGACGCCATGCGCGGCATCGAGGACGACAAGCTGCGCCTGTTCTGACCCGCGTCACCCCGCCTGCGTGAGGCCCCGGACCGCCGATGTGCGGTCCGGGGCCTCACGCACGAGCGACCGCGCGACGGGCTCGCGGGTATGCGACCGCGGATGCCCGGTTGCGCCGGCGTGATCGTGTGACGCGTCGTGCCTGGATGGCGCACGTACCGGTCGCGCACATACCGGTCGCGCGTGCCTGCAGCGCGGACGGAGACGCGCACACCGGATGTCGGCACCCGGGATCACGCAAGCCCGGCGGTCCGCACCCGGTCGCGCGCCGGACGGCCCGTGCGTCGTTCCCGCTCAGGCCACCGTCGGCTCCACCGTCGTACCGGACGCGCTCGCCGTCGTCGACGGGCCGCTCGCCGAGTCGGACGTGGCCGGCGAGGTCGTCGGCGTGTCCGTCGGGTCCGAGGTGTCGGTCGGATCCGGCTCCGACGGGCCAGGCGGGGACGAGATGGTCGGGGGCTTGCTGGGCGTGGGCGACGTCCCGGTCGTGGGCGTGCCCGACGTGCTGGGCCGGCCGGTCGGCGGCCTGCCGGTCGACGAGGGGCTGTCGCCCGGCCCGGCCTGTCCCGTGGACTGGGTCTCACCTGCGCCCGGGACGGTCCGGCTGCCGGACGGGCCCGGCGCCGACGACTTCCCGCTCGGCGAGGCCTTGCCCGGCGCCGTGGCGTCCGTCGGCTCGTCGGCCGGGAACCCGTTCTCGGTGTCGTCCTCGTCGGCCGGCTGCTCGGTCGTGACGGTGCCGCCGTCCCGCGCATCGCTGCTGGACGTCATGCCGAGCGTGACCACCGTGCCGAGCACCCCGGCGAGCAGGACGCCCGCCCCCGCCGCGACAAGGTTGCGCCGGGCACCGCCGAGCAACGCCGCCTTGCGGCCACCGGAAGCACCGGAGCCGGCCGCCGGGGCGATCCGGGATATCAGCGCGGTCGCGTCCTCGGACGTACGCCGCGCGGCCGTGGGCCCGGCCACCGGCAGACCGACGGGCGACACCGAGTCCTCGTGCCGCGAGGCCGCCATGTTCTCGCCCGCCGCAACGAGCCCGCCGAGGACCGGTCCGCCGGAGCGGTCCGCGACCAGGGCGAGTGCCCGGCGTCCGGCCACCGCACCGGACTTGTCGGCGAGCGCCCCGCGCATGCCGATCGAGGCCTCGAGCTCGGCCCTGGCCCGGTCGAGATTGCCGGTGCAGAGCGCGAGCACACCCAACTCATGGTGGAAGTAAGCCTCTTCGGCGACCTCGCCGCTGATCCTGCTGGCCTCCTGGCCGAGCCGCAGGGCCTTCTCCCAGCCGCTCCAGTGCAACCCTGCGGCGAAGGCGGGGGCGGCGCTGCGGGCCAGCAGAACGGCGGCGCTAGCCTGTCCGGCCCCGTCGCCGGGGACCAGCCGGGCCATGGCCGCGACGATCGCGTCCGCCTCGGCGACGACGCGGGCGGCGACGACCGAAGGATGCCCGGCCCACCAGGCGTAGTGCTGGGCCGCCGTACGGGCACGGTCGGCGGCGTCCTCCCCGTACCCGGCGGCCTCCAGCTGGGCGACGACACCGGCAGCCAGCCGGTAACGGGAACCGGCCGGGGAGAGCAGTCCGCAGCCGGCCAGCTCGCCGAGCGCGGCATCCGCGTGGGTGTCCCCCACGAGGGCCGGCAGATGCGCCTGGTGCGGCACTTCGCCGCCGAGCGCGACCGCGAAGTGCAGGGTGTCGCGGGCGGGCCCGCTGAGCCGGGAGGCGAGCAGCGCGGCGGGTGCCGCACCCTCACCGAGGCTGGGCAGCGGTGCGTCGTGGCCCGCGTCGTCGGTGTCCTGCCCGAAGGAGTCGTCGACGGGCCGGCCGTCGAAGTAGCCGAACTCGTCGTACGCGGCGGGGTCGGTGCGCAGCATGTCGCGCTGGCGCAGCAGGGCGCCCGCCTGCACGAACCGCAGCGGCAGCCCCTCGGACTCGAACCAGAGGTCGCCCGCCCAGTTCGCCTCCTCCTCGGTGAGCGACCGCTCGACGACGTGTTCCAGCAGCTCGACCGAGGCACTGCGGTCCAGCCCGGCGAGGAAGACCTCTTCGAGGTGCGAGTCGGCACCGGGAGCGGCGACGTCGGGAGTCGCGGCGAAGAGGAACGCGCACTCGGGGGTCGCGTCCAGCAGCTCCTCCAGCGGTGCCCCGCCGAACTCCAGGTCGTCGAGGACGACGACGGCGCCTATGCCCTTGACCTTCTCCAGGAGTTCGGCGCGGTCCGGGCGCAGCAGCGGTGCGTCGAAGACCGCCTCGAAGAGCCCGTACAGCAGGTCCGTGGCGGTGCGCTTGTGGCCGGAGAGCCGTATGACTCCGTCCGGTGCGAGGTCCGCGCAGTCGGTGGCGACGGCGTTCAGCAGCGAGGTACGCCCGGAGCCGGCCGGTCCGGTGAGCCGCACCGAGCGGCCACGTGCCAGCAGACGCACCAGCCGCTCACGCTCCTGGGTGCGTTCCAGGAGCGGCAGCTGGGGGGCGGGCGGACCCGGCGGTACGGGCGGTGCGGCGGCGCGCTCGCGGTCGGTGCGCTCGGCGGCGGCGCGCCGGGCCGGAGCGGCGGGCTGCTCCCCCGGCGGGCACAGCTCGACCTCGCTGCCGTCGACCGGATTGACGGTGAGGAGGAAGTCTCCGGGGAAGAGCTGCACGATGCGGGCCTGCTGCAGGGACTGCTGGCCGAAGTCGGCAATCAACGGCTCGCGGGACTGCCGCCGCCGGCCGCTGTCCTCGCCGTAGCCGTCCATGTCCTGACCGAAAACCTCCGGCCCCCGGTGTGTCGGGTCCATCGCCAAAGCCCCCCAGACGCGTCGCGCACGGTTGCCCCTCCGGCCTCGCACGCCCTGCTGTCGCCTCTGGCCCGGTGTCCGCCCCTTGGGTTGTGTCAATCGGCGGACGGCCGAACCCTAAACCTTCGCACAGTATCTACGCACCATCGGGGTCCCGCGCCGACCGAGACATCACGATCCGGTGGGGATTGTGTGTGTTCGTGCACACGGCTCGAGCCGGAGGAAAGGCCCTACACCCGTGGCAGGGAGTCTGCGGCGATTCCGCCCTCGATGGCCAGGATGCGGTGCAGTCGCGTCGCCACCAGCAGGCGCTGCATCTGCGGCGGTACACCGCGGAGCACCAGCCGTCGTCCGGCCCGGCCGGCCCGCCGGTGCGCACCCATGATGACACCGAGTCCGGTGGCATCCCAGGAGTCCAGCTCGGTCAGGTCGAGGATGAGGTCGCCGACCCCGTCGTCCAGGGCCGAGTGCAGGACCGTACGGGCGTCCGCCGCGCTGCGGACGTCGAGGCGGCCCCCGACGACCAGCTCGGCATGGTCGCCCCTGATGTGCATAGCTGCTCCCCTGGAATGCTCCATGGCACGGTCGTCTGTCTGTTTCTGTCTCTGCCACAACTGACTGCGACAACGACAGCGAGGTTTCCGTCTGTGAGCGAACCGATATCTAATTCACTCCGTGGAGTGACAACGGCCCGCTGCACGCCCACCGCTACCGGGGCGTGACCCCCGGCAGCCCCGGGCGTGATCGACGGCAGATCAGGCGCCCGGGGACCGGAGACGATCAGTAGGTATAGAAGCCCTGCCCGCTCTTGCGCCCGATGTCACCTGCATCGACCATCCGGCGCATCAGCTCGGGTGCGGCAAACTTCTCGTCCTGCGACTCGGTGTAGATGTTGGACGTGGCGTGCAGCAGGATGTCCACGCCCGTGAGGTCCGCCGTCGCGAGGGGACCCATGGCATGGCCGAAACCGAGCTTGCAGGCGATGTCGATGTCCTCGGCCGAGGCCACGCCCGACTCGTACAGCTTGGCGGCCTCGACGACGAGCGCCGAGATCAGCCGGGTGGTGACGAACCCGGCGACGTCCCGGTTGACGACGATGCAGGTCTTGCCGACCGACTCGGCGAACTCCCGTGCGGTGGCGAGGGTTTCGTCGCTCGTCTTGTAGCCGCGCACCAGCTCGCAGAGCTGCATCATCGGGACCGGCGAGAAGAAGTGCACACCGACGACGCGCTCCGGGCGCTCCGTGACGGCCGCGATCTTGGTGATCGGGATGGCGGAGGTGTTCGAAGCGAGGACGGTGTCGTCCCGCACGATCTTGTCGAGGGCACGGAAGATCTCGTGCTTGACCTCGAGCTTCTCGAAAACGGCCTCGACGACGACATCCGCGTCGGCGACCGCGTCGAGGTCGGTGGTCGTGGTGATCCGGGCCAGCGCGGCCTCGGCGTCGGCCGCCTGCAGCTTCCCCTTGGAGACGAACTTGTCGTACGAGGCCTTGATGCCGTCGCGCCCACGGGTCAGGGCCTCGTCGGTCACATCACGCAGCACGACGTCCCAGCCCGCCTGGGCAGAGACCTGCGCGATACCGGACCCCATGAGTCCGGCGCCGATGACGGCGAGCTTCCTGGCCACGTTCGCACCCCTTTTGTGTCGGTCCTCGACGGCCGTCGCCCGCGACGGCTCCCCGGACGATCCCTTAACAGTTGTTCACATGCTCTCCGGCGGACATTAGTACCCGTGAGGCACGCTGTGGCCGCGAAGAGATACGCGTCACGTCTCACATGACGGACATCACACCGGGACGCGTCATACGACGGCGCTCCACGCGCAGTTGAGCGCCCGGCCGCTCGGGACTGCGTGAGTCCCGGCACACGCGCGTTCCGGACCGCGGGAGCCCGAACCACCCCCGATAGGCTCGGCCGCATGGTCAATCTGACGCGTATCTACACCCGTACCGGCGACCAGGGCACCACCGCCCTCGGCGACATGAGCCGCACCGCCAAGACCGATCTGCGGATCTCGGCGTACGCCGACACCAACGAGGCCAATGCCGTCATCGGTACGGCGATCGCGCTCGGGCAGCTGCCGGAGGAGGTCGTGAAGGTCCTCGTGCGCGTACAGAACGACCTGTTCGACGTGGGCGCGGATCTGTCGACCCCGGTCGTCGAGAACCCGAAGTACCCGCCGCTGCGGGTCGAACAGCACTACGTCGACCGGCTGGAGGCGGACTGCGACCACTTCCTGGAGCAGCTGGAGAAGCTGCGGAGCTTCATCCTGCCGGGCGGTACGCCGGGGGCCGCGCTGCTGCACCAGGCATGCACGGTGGTCCGGCGGGCCGAGCGGTCCACCTGGGCGGCGCTGGAGGTGCACGGCGACGCGATGAACGCGCTGACGGCTACGTATCTCAACCGCCTCTCCGATCTGCTGTTCATCCTCGCGAGGACGGCGAACAAGGAGGTCGGCGACGTGCTGTGGGTGCCGGGCGGCGAGCGGTGAGGTCGCGCCGGCCCGGCGGCCGGGGGCGCCGCCGGTCCGGCCGCGGCTGACGGCGCTCGGCCCGTCCGGCGAGGTCCCCGTTCCGGAACGAGCGTGCGGCTCCCGCCGGTGATCACGTCTGCGCCGATCACCCGCGTCATCCTCCGTCGCCGAGCCGCCGGCGAAGCGGGCTCTCCGCCGCCGCCCCACACCGGGCCGCCGCCTGGAGCACCACCGGCGCGATCGCCACGGCGGCCACCCGCCGCGCCGCGTCCCGCCGCCCGTGGACGGCCCGTGTCGTACCTCGGCGATCCGGCGGGCACGGGCCGAACCGCCCGACAGGGACACGGGGACGGTGCGGCCCGCCCACGAACTCAGCCCGGTTCCGGTGCTGATGGCTGCTCAGACACCCGCGCCGGAAAGGGTGTCGGCGACACGGCAGGTGCGGCCGAAGGGCCGGCCCGCGTTCCCTCTTCCACCGCGTGCGATCCGGGTGAGTACCCCTTCACTGTGCGGACCAAGCACGTCAGACGGTCACAGGGAAGGTCCGGGCTGCGCGACCGGGCCCAAGCGGCAGTGTTCGCACAGGAGTTGGGCATTCGAGGTTTACTTCCGATCTTTGGTCCAGACCTCTTGACGATTGGTCCAGACCTTCCTAACCTCACCGAACACACTGCGGTGAGCTCGCCATGACAAAGCGGGCTCAGGGCGGCGCAGGGTTTGCAGTCCACGGACCACCCCCCGTTTGTCCGGACCTCACCCGAGGAGCACCGTTGACCACCGAAACCCCCCAACGCCGATCCAGATTCAGATTCGGCGTGGCCACCACCACCCGCACCCGAGCGATGGCAGGCCTCACCGCGCTGCTGCTCCCCCTCGCCGCAATGGTCGGACTGGCCTCACCGGCCCAGGCCGCCACGTCGGCCACCGCCACGTACGTCAAGAAGTCCGACTGGGGCACCGGCTTCGAGGGCCAGTGGACGGTGAAGAACACCGGTACCACCTCCCTCAGTTCCTGGACCATCGAGTGGGACTTCCCGTCCGGCACATCGGTCACGTCCGCCTGGGACGCCACCGTCACCAGCTCCGGCACCCACTGGACCGCCAGGAACGTCGGCTGGAACGGTACGGTCGCCCCCGGCGCCAGCGTCAGCTTCGGCTTCAACGGCGCCGGCCCCGGCGCCCCCACCGGCTGCAAGCTGAACGGCGCCTCCTGTGACGGCGGCAGCGTTCCCGGCGACAACGCGCCCTCCGCGCCCGGCACTCCGACCGCGAGCAACATCACCGACACCGGCGTGAAGCTCACCTGGACGGCGGCCACCGACGACAACGGCGTCAAGAACTACGACGTGCTGCGCAACGGCACCAAGGTCGCCACGGTCACCGGCCTGACCTACACCGACAGCGGGCTGACCGCCGGCAGCGACTACTCGTACACGGTCCAGGCGCGTGACACCGCCGACCAGACGGGACCGGCCAGCGGCTCGGTGTCCGTACACACCACGGGCGGCGGCACAAACCCCGACCCCGGCAGCAAGGTCAAGCTCGGATACTTCACCAACTGGGGCGTCTACGACCGCAATTACCACGTCAAGAACCTGGAGACCAGCGGCAGCGCCGCCAAGATCACACACATCAACTACGCCTTCGGCAACGTCACCAACGGCCAGTGCGCGATCGGAGACGCCTACGCCGACTACCAGAAGACCTATGACGCGGCCTCCAGCGTGAGCGGCGTCGCCGACACCTGGGACCAGCCAGTGGCCGGCAGCATCAACCAGCTGCGCGAGCTCAAGGCCAAGCACCCGGGCCTCAAGGTCATCTGGTCCTTCGGCGGCTGGACCTGGTCCGGCGGCTTCGGCCAGGCGGCGCAGAACCCGACCGCCTTCGCCAACTCCTGCTACAACCTGGTCGAGGACCCGCGCTGGGCCGATGTCTTCGACGGCATCGACATCGACTGGGAGTACCCCAACGCCTGTGGTCTGTCATGTGACAGCAGCGGCGCCGCGGCCTTCAAGAACGTGGTCTCCGCGCTGCGGACGAGGTTCGGCAGCTCCAACCTGGTCACCGCGGCCATCACCGCCGACGGCTCGTCGGGCGGCAAGATCGACGCGGCCGACTACGCAGGCGCGGCGCAGTACGTCGACTGGTACAACGTGATGTCGTACGACTTCTTCGGCGCCTTCGACGCGGACGGCCCGACCGCCCCGCACTCCCCGCTCACCTCGTACAGCGGCATCCCGCAAGAAGGCTTCAACACCGACGCCGCGATCACCAAGCTCAAGGGCAAGGGCATCGCGGGCAGCAAGCTGAACATCGGCATCGGCTTCTACGGGCGCGGCTGGACCGGCGTCACCCAGGACGCCCCGGGCGGCACGGCGACCGGCCCCGCCCCCGGCAAGTACGAACAGGGCATCGAGGACTACAAGATCCTCAAGACCAGCTGCCCGTCCACCGGGACCATCGCCGGCACCGCGTACGCCAAGTGCGGCAGCAACTGGTGGAGCTACGACACCCCGGCCACCATCGCCGGAAAGATGACCTACGTGAAGAACCAGGGCCTCAAGGGCGCGTTCTTCTGGGAGTTCAGCGGGGACACCAGCAACGGTGAACTCGTCAGCGCGATCGACAGCGGTCTGAGGTAGTCACCGCGGTCCCCGTCCCGATCAGCGCGTGACCCCGCACAGCAGCCGGGGAGACAGGTCCGCCCCCTGTCTCCCCGGTTTTCGTCATGTCCTACGGGTGCCGCTGATCGGGCCCGTACGGAACGGGCCTCAGGCCACGTTCACTCTCTGGCCGGGCGGAGCCGCCTCGAGCCAGGCGAGAAAGCCGGTCAGCGCGTCCTCGCTCATCGCCAGCTCCAGGCGCGTCCCCCGGTGGAGACAGCCGAGCACGATGGCGTCGGAGAGCAGCGCCAGTTCCTCCTCGCCCTCGGGCAGCCGGCGGGCGACCACCTCGATGGCGGAACGCTCGAGAACCCGGCGGGGCCGGGGAGCGTACGAGAAGACCCGGAACCAGTCGATACGGTCGCCGCTGTAGCGGGCGACGCCGTACACCCAGCCCTTGCCGGAGAGATCGGGCTCGTCCGACACGTTCCACCGCACGCTGCAGTCGAACGTGCCGCCGGAACGCTGGATCAGCCGTCGGCGCAGGCCGAAGACGAAGAGACCCACCGCGACCAGTACGACGACCAGGCCGCACACCCACAAAGCGAGGACCATCTCCACCGACCTCCTCGCATCGTCGAGTAACGGATACCGCCCGGACCGCACCTGCAACTGCACCTGCATCGCCTCAGCCGCGGCACGGTCTGGAGAGTTCCAGCTCGGGCCGCGGCTGAGGGTAAAGACACTCGGCGGGGTGCTTAATGCACCGCCACCGCACGGAGTCGCACTTCGGCGCGCCGCTCGGAAGCGGCGTCCGTGTCCGACTTCGCGCGCTCCAGCGCACGCTCGGCGCGCTGGACATCGATCTCGTCCGCCAGCTCCGCGATCTCCGCGAGCAGCGAGAGCTTGTCGTCCGCGAACGAGATGAAACCGCCGTGCACAGCGGCGACCACGGTCCCGCCGTCGCTCGTACGGATCGTCACCGGGCCCGATTCCAGCACACCCAGAAGCGGCTGGTGACCGGGCATGACGCCGATGTCGCCGGACGTGGTGCGCGCGACGACCAGGGTGGCCTCGCCGGACCAGACACTGCGGTCCGCGGCGACCAGCTCGACGTGCAGCTCAGCAGCCAAGGGTGGCTCCTCGGGTCACCACCCGGCCGTTCATGCCGGGTGTTGGGTCAATTCTACGGGGCGTGGTGAGGGGGACGGGACGCACCCGCCCCCCTCGGTGAGCCATGGGCTCAGGAGACGCCGAGCTCCTTGGCGTTGGCCTTGAGGTCCTCGATGCCACCGCACATGAAGAACGCCTGCTCCGGGAAGTGGTCGTACTCACCGTCGCAGATGGAGTTGAACGCGGCGATCGACTCGTCGAGCGGAACGTCCGAACCGTCCACGCCGGTGAACTGCTTTGCGACGTGGGTGTTCTGCGACAGGAAGCGCTCGACACGACGGGCACGGTGGACAACGAGCTTGTCCTCCTCGCCCAACTCGTCGATACCGAGGATCGCGATGATGTCCTGGAGGTCCTTGTACTTCTGGAGGATCCCCTTGACGCGCATGGCGACCTCGTAGTGGTCCGCCGCGATGTAGCGCGGGTCCAGGATGCGGGACGTCGAGTCCAGCGGGTCGACCGCCGGGTAGATGCCCTTCTCCGAGATCGGACGCGACAGTACGGTCGTCGCGTCCAGGTGGGCGAAGGTGGTCGCCGGTGCCGGGTCGGTCAGGTCGTCCGCGGGGACGTAGATCGCCTGCATCGAGGTGATCGAGTGACCGCGGGTCGACGTGATGCGCTCCTGCAGCAGACCCATCTCGTCGGCCAGGTTCGGCTGGTAACCCACTGCGGACGGCATGCGGCCGAGCAGCGTGGAGACCTCGGAGCCGGCCTGGGTGTACCGGAAGATGTTGTCGATGAAGAAGAGCACGTCCTGCTTCTGCACATCGCGGAAGTACTCCGCCATGGTCAGACCGGCAAGCGCGACCCGCAGACGGGTGCCCGGGGGCTCGTCCATCTGACCGAAGACAAGGGCGGTCTTGTCGATGACGCCCGAGTCCTGCATCTCCTCGATGAGGTCGTTGCCCTCACGGGTACGCTCACCGACGCCCGCGAACACCGACACACCGTCGTGATTGTTGGCGACGCGGTAGATCATTTCCTGGATCAGAACGGTCTTGCCGACACCGGCACCACCGAACAGGCCGATCTTTCCACCCTTGACGTACGGGGTGAGAAGGTCGATGACCTTGACGCCGGTCTCGAACATCTCGGTCTTGGACTCGAGCTGGTCGAAGCTGGGCGCCTTGCGGTGGATCGGCCAGCGCTCGGTGACCTCGGCCTCGGCCTCGGGCTTGTTCAGGATCTCACCGAGGGTGTTGAACACCTTGCCCTTGGTGATCTCGCCGACCGGCACCGTGATACCGGCGCCCGTGTCGGTCACCGGGGCCTGGCGGACCAGGCCGTCGGTGGGCTGCATCGAGATCGCGCGGACCAGGCCGTCGCCGAGGTGCTGGGCGACCTCGAGCGTCAGCTTCTTGAGCTTGCCGTCCTCGGCCGGGTCGGCCACCTGGACGGTCAGCGCGTTGTAGATCTCCGGCATCGCGTCGACGGGGAACTCCACGTCGACGACCGGGCCGATGACCCGGGCGACGCGGCCCGTGGCAACGGCCGTCTCAACTGTGGTCGTCATTACTTGTCACTCCCCGCGGTCGCGTCGGCCAGCGCACTGGCACCACCGACGATCTCGCTGATTTCCTGGGTGATTTCGGCCTGGCGGGCCGCGTTGGCAAGCCGGGAGAGGCTCTTGATGAGATCTCCGGCGTTGTCGGTGGCCGACTTCATCGCACGGCGGCGGGCAGCGTGCTCGGAAGCAGCGGCCTGCAGCAGTGCGTTGTAGATCCGGCTCTCGACGTACCGCGGAAGCAGGGCGTCGAGGACGTCCTCCGCCGACGGCTCGAAGTCGAAGAGCGGCAGGATCTCGCCCTTGCCCTCTCCGTCCTTCGTCGTGTCGAGGCTGAGCGGCAGCATCCGGTCGTCCACCGGGTTCTGCGTCATCATCGACACGAACTCCGTGAAGACGATGTGCAGCTCGTCCACGCCGCCCTCGGCGGTCTCCTGGGTGACCGCTTCGATCAGCGGGGCCGCAGCCCGCTTCGCATCCGCGTACGTCGGGCTGTCGGTGAAGCCGGTCCACGAGTCCGCGATCTTGCGCTCACGGAAGCCGTAGTAGGCGACACCCTTGCGGCCGATCACATACGTGACGACCTCCTTGCCCTCACCGCGCAGACGCTCGGTCAGTCGCTCCGCCGCCTTGATGGCGTTGGCGGAGTAACCGCCGGCCAGACCGCGGTCGCTCGTGATGAGCAGGATCGCGGCCCGCGCCGGAGCGTCGGCCTCGGTGGTCAGCGGGTGCTTGGTGGTGGAGCCGGTCGCCACCGCGGTCACCGCACGGGTGAGCTCGGTCGCGTACGGCATCGACGCCGCCACCTGGCGCTGCGCCTTGACGATGCGCGAAGCGGCGATCATCTCCATCGCCTTGGTGATCTTCTTCGTGGCGGTGACGGAGCGAATGCGGCGCTTGTAAACGCGAAGCTGAGCGCCCATCGATCAGCCCTCGCCCAGGAGCTTGCCGTCCGAGGTCTCGAACTGCTGCTTGAAGGCCGCAATGGCGTCGGCAATCGACTGCAGCGTGTCGTCGGACATCTTGCCGCCCTCGACGATGCTGGTCAGGAGCTCCTTGCGCTCACGGCGCAGGTACTCCAGCAGCTCGCTCTCGAAGCGGCGGATGTCCTCGACCGGGACGTCGTCCATCTTGCCGGTGGTACCGGCCCAGACGGAGACGACCTGCTCCTCGACGGGCATCGGCTGGTACTGGCCCTGCTTCAGCAGCTCGACCATGCGCTTACCGCGCTCCAGCGAGGCCTTCGACGCGGCGTCCAGGTCGGAACCGAAGGCGGCGAACGCCTCCAGCTCGCGGTACTGGGCGAGGTCGACGCGGAGTCGGCCCGAAACCTGCTTCATGGCCTTGTGCTGGGCGGAGCCACCGACACGGGAGACCGAGATACCGACGTTCAGAGCCGGACGCTGGCCGGCGTTGAACAGGTCGGACTCCAGGAAGCACTGACCGTCGGTGATGGAGATGACGTTGGTCGGGATGAACGCCGACACGTCGTTCGCCTTGGTCTCGACGATCGGGAGGCCCGTCATCGAACCGGCACCCATGTCGTCGGAGAGCTTCGCGCAGCGCTCCAGCAGACGCGAGTGGAGGTAGAAGACGTCGCCCGGGTAGGCCTCACGGCCCGGCGGACGGCGCAGCAGAAGCGACACGGCGCGGTAGGCGTCGGCCTGCTTCGAGAGGTCGTCGAAGATGATCAGGACGTGCTTGCCCTGGTACATCCAGTGCTGACCGATGGCCGAACCGGTGTACGGCGCCAGGTACTTGAAGCCGGCCGGGTCGGACGCCGGGGCGGCGACGATGGTCGTGTACTCGAGCGCGCCGGCCTCTTCGAGGGCACCGCGCACGGAGGCGATGGTGGAACCCTTCTGACCGATGGCGACGTAGATGCAGCGCACCTGCTTGTTCACGTCGCCCGAGCGCCAGTTGTCGCGCTGGTTGATGATCGTGTCGACGGCCAGAGCGGTCTTACCCGTCTGACGGTCACCAATGATCAGCTGACGCTGGCCGCGGCCGATCGGCACCATGGCGTCGACGGCCTTGTAGCCGGTCTGCATCGGCTCGTGCACCGACTTACGGACCATGACGCCAGGGGCCTGCAGCTCGAGGGCGCGGCGGCTGTCGGTCGCGATCTCGCCGAGACCGTCGATCGGGTTGCCGAGCGGGTCGACGACGCGGCCGAGGTAGCCCTCGCCGACGCCGACGGAGAGCACCTCACCGGTGCGCTGCACCGGCTGGCCCTCCTCGATTCCGCTGAACTCGCCGAGCACGATCGCACCGATCTCGCGCTCCTCGAGGTTGAGGGCGAGACCGAGGGTTCCGTCCTCGAACTTCAGCAGCTCGTTCGCCATGGCCGAGGGAAGACCCTCGACCTTCGCGATGCCGTCGCCGGCAACGCTGACCGTACCGACCTCCTCGCGCGAGGCCGCGTCCGGCTTGTACGACTGGACAAAGTTCTCCAGCGCGTCCCGGATCTCCTCCGGCCGGATCGTGAGCTCCGCCATCTGGGTTCCCTGCTCTCCTTGTTGGGCCCGAAGTTTCTTAAGGGGGTCTGGGGGCCGACCCCCAGGAATCTTCTGCAATTTCTGCACGGCCCAACCGGGCCGCTGGTCTTGCTTGTTCTGTTGCTGCGCTTGTCAGCCGGCCATGCGACGGGTCGCCTCGTCGAGGCGCTCCGCGATGGTGCCGTTGATCTGCTCGTCACCGACGCGCACCGCGATCCCGCCGAGGACCGTCGGGTCCACATCGAGATTCAGGTGCATCGGCCGACCGTAGATCTTCGCCAGTGCGGCACCGAGGCGCTGCTTCTGCTGATCGCTCAGCGGCACTGCCGACGTGACCACGGCGACCATGCGGTCCCGGCGCTCCGCGGCAAGCTTGGAGAGGGACTCGAGTCCCGCTTCCAGGCTACGTCCCCGGGGCTGGGTCACAAGCCGCACGACCACGCGCTCGGTGGCGGGCCGCGCCTTGCCGCCGAGCAGGCTGCGCAGCAGCTGGCCCTTGGCGGCGGTGGACGCGGACCGGCTGGTCAGCGCGGCGCGCAGCTCGTTGTCGGACGCGACGATCCGGCCGAACCGGAACAGCTCGTCCTCGACGTCGTCGAGGTCTCCGCTGCGCTGGGCAGCGGTGAGGTCTGCGATGTTCGCCAGTTCCTCGACCGCGTCGACCAGGTCGCGCGACTGCGACCAGCGGGAGCGGACCATGCCGGAGACCAGGTCGACGGTCTCGCCGCCCACCTGACCGCGCAGCAGCCGTCCGGCCAGCTCCGCCTTGGCCTCTCCGGCCTGCGACGGGTCGGTCAGGACCCGGCGCAGTGAGACCTCGCGCTGGAGCAGCGCCGTGACGGCGGCCAGCTCCTCGGCGAGCTTCTCCACGTCGACCGACGTGCTGTCGGTCAGCGCGTCGAGACGCTCACGTGCGGCAGCCAGCGCCTCGCGGCTCGCGCCGTTCATCGGACGGCCTCGGCCTTCGCCTCGAGCTCGTCGAGGAAACGGTCGATGGTGCCGCTCTGCCGGGCGTGGTCCTCGAGGGACTCGCCGACGAGCTTGCCGGCCAGGTCGGTGGCGAGCTTGCCCACGTCCTGACGCAGCGCGGAAGCCGCGGCCTTGCGGTCGGCCTCGATCTGGGCGTGACCGGCAGCGATGATCTCCTCGCGCTGCCGCTGGCCTTCCGCCCGCATCTCCTGCAGGATCACGGCGCCCTGCTCCTGAGCCTCCTGGCGCAGGCGCGCGGCCTCGTGGCGGGCCTCGGCGAGCTGAGCCTTGTACTGCTCAAGAACGCTCTGGGCCTCGGTCTGGGCCGCATCGGCCTTTTCGATACCGCCTTCGATGGCCTCGCGGCGCTCGTCCAGAACCTTGTTGATGTTCGGGAGGAGCTTCTTGGCGAGGAAGCCGAAGACGATGAGGAAGGCGATGAGGCCGATGACGAGCTCGGGAATCGGCGGGACGAGGGGATTCTCCATCTCCTCGGCCGCGACCGTAAGCAGCTGGCTCACATCAGTGCCTTTCGTCTGAGTGGCTGGTCGTGGATCCGAAGATCACTTGCCGTAGACGAACGGCATGACCAGACCGATGAGGGCGAGCGCCTCACAGAAGGCGAAGCCGAGGATCTGGTTGGCGCGGATGAGACCCGCAGCCTCGGGCTGACGGGCGAGAGCCTGGGTGCCGTTACCGAAGATGATGCCGACGCCGACGCCGGGGCCGATGGCGGCGAGGCCGTAACCGATGGAGCCGAGGGAGCCGCTGACGGCAGCAAGGGTCTGGGACATGCCAGTTCTTCCTTCTCTTTCACGGACCGGTGGGGGTTGGCCACCGGACGAATAAGGGTCGGAGCGCGAGATGCTCAGTGGTGCTTGGCGAGCGCGCCCTGGATGTAGGTGCAGGTCAGCAGTACGAAGACGTACGCCTGAAGCGCCTGGATGAAGAGCTCGAAGGCGGTCATCACGATGGTCATCACGAAGGACACGCCGGCATAGGCAATACCGATGCCGTTGAGCAGGTACCAGCTGGCGATCGTGAACAGCAGCAGCAGGGTGTGGCCTGCAAACATGTTCGCGAAGAGTCGCACCGCGTGGGTGAACGGCCGGACCAGCAGGTTCGAGAAGAACTCGATGGTCATGGCCAGCGGCAGCACCGGGCCGAGCGACTTGTCGTACCCGGTGAAGTTCTTGAAGGCACCGACGAAACCGTGGCGCTTGAAGGTCAGGCTCACCCACAGGACGTAGACGATCACCGCCAGCACGGCCGGGTAGGCAATGATCGCCGTCACGGGGAACTGGGCGACCGGGATGATCGACCAGAGGTTCATCATCCAGACGAAGAAGAACAGCGAGACCACGAGCGGGACGTACTTCTCGCCCTCGCGCTTGCCGATCGTCTCGTAGACGATGCCGCGGCGGATGAAGTCGTAGCCGGCCTCGGCGACCATCTGCAGCTTGCCCGGGACGACCTTCGGCTTACGGAAGGCGGCCCAGAAGAAACCGACGATGATGATCGAGCCGAGCAGAGCCAGCAGCATCGGCTTGTTGAAGTACAAGTTGCTGCCCGCTTCACCCCACAGGGGCTCGAACAGGAACGAGTGCAAGCCGGGTGCCGGGAAACCACAACCGTCGAAGATGTGGCAATCGGTCTCGAAGGCGAGCACCTGTGTCGGGTCAGCACTCACCGCGGGCTCCTTCAGCGTGGCGCATAGGTACGGCATCCTCGTTGTGTCGGCGCGGCGCGCAGCCGCGGTTCGGCACTGGACTGGTGTTACGGATGTGTGAGCGGCAGTCAGGCATTGAGCCTCGCGATCGAGCAGGCGTCAGCTCACATGCCCGCGCCCGCAGTGCCGCAGTTGGAACCGGACGATAGCAGGGTCCCGAACGTGCACTTATTCCGCCCCTACCTTTCACGTCTTCGAGCCCGTGTTCTTGGGCTTGTCACCCTGCTCGGACTCGGGTTCGACGTAAAGGATCTTGGCCTTCATGTGCGCACGCGCCTGTGCGCCGATCCACACGAGTGTCGTCGCGACCAGAGTGATCGCGAAGGCCTTCGGGTTGAACAGCGTCGTGTTCTTGAATGCGGCGACAAAGATGAACAGCAGCAGGAGCTGAGCCGTATACAGCATCAGCCCCATCGCCTGGAACAAGTGGGGCAGGGACTTCGCGGTCCGTTGCAGGACCACGAGGCCGATCCCCATGAAGAGGATCACCACGATCGTCGCAACGACCGCGCCCAGGGCACCCTTGCCGCCGGCGACGCCACCGCTGATGGCGGCGGCAACAGCGCCGGCGACAGCGGTGGGTACGGCGGCGTGAAGGAGAGTCCGGACGTCGTTGGACGGCATGGCGGCAGCTCCGCTTGCAGGGGGTGGGCAGTGTGTCGTCATGGACGAGCGTAGGCCCGGTCCGGGGCGATTCCTCGGGCCGATGGACCGTCTCACTTGGGTCCTTCGGCTCCGTCACCGGGCTTAGTGAACGGTATCACAAACTATTTGATGAGGTCTTTACCAAGAAAGTGTGGTCGCCGTCACACATGAGTGTGAACCCGCGCGTGTGAGCAAGGCAACGCGGCACGCTGTCTGGTATGGCCGTTGGTGCCCGAATTGTCAGCGGGTCGAATCAGCCTTGTGCCTGTTCGGGAAACGCGAATGGGGGCCGATCGCGGTCGCTCCGTTGACGCCCGAGACTCCGACGACGACCGGAGCCCGGCCGTGGGGATCGTCGACGTCCTGGTCCATCGGGGCTTCCCGGGACTCCTGTTGGGCCTCGTGCGCCGCCGAGAGGGCCGCCGCGGGCTCCCCTCCGCGACGGTTCCGGCGGCGGTACCTGGGCGGAACGAAGCGTTCCGCCCAGCGCGGCGCGCGCGGGGTGAAGCGGGGCATCAACAGCAGGATCAGACCCACCGCACTGAGCCCGACGATCACCAGCACGATCCACAGCGACGCCGAGTGCACGGAGTAGCCGACCGTCCCGAAGGCGATCAGGGCCGACCAGAAGTACATGATCAGCACGGCCCGGCTGTGCGAATGGCCGATCTCCAGCAGCCGGTGGTGCAGATGGCCGCGGTCCGCAGCGAACGGCGACTGGCCGTTCCACGTACGCCGCACGATCGCCAGCACCAGGTCGGCGGCCGGGATCGCGATGATGGTCAGCGGCAGCAGCAGCGGGATGAACACCGGCAGCATCGCGTGGGTGGCCTCGCGCTCACTGCCCGCGAAGAGCTTCATCGCGTCGGGGTCGACCTGCCCCGTGACGGAAATCGCACCGGCTGCCAGCACCAGACCGATCAGCATCGATCCGGAGTCGCCCATGAAGATACGGGCGGGGTGCATGTTGTGCGGCAGGAAGCCGAGACACATGCCCATCAGGATCGCGGTGAACAGCGTCGCGGGGGCGGCCGCCTCGATCATGTGCCCGTACCAGAGCCGGTACGTGTAGAGGAAGGACGCGGCGGCGGCGATGCACACCATGCCGGCTGCCAGGCCGTCCAGACCGTCGACGAAGTTGACCGCGTTGATCGTGATGACGACGAGCGCGACGGTGAGCAGCGTGCCCTGCCACTGGGTGAGGGCGACCGTACCGATGCCGGGAATGGGCAGCCACAGGATCGTCAGACCCTGGATGACCATGACCGCCGCGGCGATCATCTGCCCGCCGAGCTTGATCAGCGCGTCGATCTCGAACTTGTCGTCGAGGACGCCGATCAGCCAGATCAGGGCGGCGCCGGAGAGCAGCGCCCGGGGTTCGTTGGAGAGCTGGAAGACGCCATCGAGGTTGTACAGGTGGTCGGCGACGATCAGTCCCGCGCACAGCCCGCCGAACATCGCGATGCCACCGAGCCTCGGTGTCGGTTCGCGGTGGACGTCACGCGCCCGGATCGCGGGCATCGCTCCGACCGCGATGGCGAACTTCCGCACCGGACCGGTCAGCAGATAGGTCACCGCGGCTGTGACACACAGTGTCAGCAAGTAATCACGCACGGGCTGCCCCACAGATTTCGCCGGCCATCTCAGCCCACACCTTAACCACGTCGGCCTCATGGTTGAGGACACACAGGTACCGGTGAGGGTTGCACAGGCCGCGTCTACCCCGGATAGGGCGGATATTTCCCTGCCAGTTCCTTGATCTCGGCGCGGACGTCGCCTTCCTCACGTACGGCCGCGCCGAAGAGCACCGCGATCCGCGCCATGTCGGCCTCGTCCATGCCCTGGGTGGTGACGGCGGCGGTGCCGAGCCTGATGCCCCGGGCGTCGCCGTACGGCAGGGCGCAGGTGTCCAGCACCACGCCGGCCGCCGCGAGCCGCTCGCGGGCGGTACGGCCGTCGACGCCGAGCGGCGCCGGGTCCGCGACGATGAGATGGGTGTCCGTGCCGCCGGTGGTCACGTCGAAGCCCTCGGCCTCCAGACCGGCCGCCAGCACCCGCGCGTGCGTCACCACCCGATGGGCGTACGACGCGAAGGCCGGTGTGGCCGCCTCTCCGAATGCCACCGCCTTGGCCGCGACCGTGTGCATCTGCGCGCCGCCCTGGGTGAACGGAAAGACCGCCCGGTCGATCCGCTCGGCCAGCTCCGCGCCGCACAGGATCATTCCGCCGCGCGGCCCGCGCAGCACCTTGTGCGTGGTGGCGCACACCACGTCGGCGTAGGGGACGGGACTGGGCGCCGCTCCCCCGGCGATCAGCCCCATCGGATGCGCGGCGTCGGCGATCAGATACGCGCCGACCTCGTCGGCGATCTCGCGGAACGCCTCGTAGTCGGGGTGGCGGGGGTACGAGATCGAACCGCTGACGATCGCCTTGGGACGGTGGGCCCGGGCCAGGGTGCGCACCTGCTCGTAGTCGATCAGGCCGCTGTCGGAGTCGACCCCGTAGCCGACGAACTCGAACCAGCGTCCGGAGAAGTTGGCGGGCGAGCCGTGGGTGAGATGTCCGCCGTACGGGAGCCCCATCGCGAGGACCGTGTCGCCGGGCCGCAACAGCGCCGCGTACGCCGCGAGGACGGCCGACGAGCCGGAGTGCGACTGGACGTTGGCATGCTCGGCGCCGAAGAGGGCGGTGGCCCGCTGGACGGCGATGAGTTCGGCGGCGTCGGCCAGCTCGCAGCCGCCGTGGTGGCGGGCGCCGGGATAGCCCTCGGCGTACTTGTTGGCGAGCGGCGAACCGAGGGCTGCGAGGACCGCGGGCGAGGTGAAGTTCTCGGCGGCGATCAGCTGCAGTGTGCTCGACTGCCGGTGCAGCTCCCCCAGCAGCACATCGGCGATCTCCGGGTCCTGCCGGACCAGGGCGCCGAAGTCCTGCGGCAGGGCGGTGACGGGGGCGGAGGAGGGTGCGGCGGGGGTGGTGACCGACATCGGACGGCTCCGGGCCTGGGGAGGGGAGTGCGTGGCGTCGCATCCAATGTAGGCCGGTACCCGCGCGGCCGCCCGCTGCCCCGATGCGTCAGTGCGGCGCCGGTACACCCGTCAGTGCGGTGACCACCGGGTCGAGGGCCTGGTTGATCTCGTCGCCGATGGAGCGGAAGAACGTGATCGGGGCGCCGTACGGGTCGTACACCTCGTCGGCCTCGGCCGTGGGTGCCAGCAGCCAGCCGCGCAGCGCGGCCGCGGCGCGGACCAGCGCGCGGGCACGCTCGACGACCCCCTCGTCGCGCGGGTCGGGCAGCGTCGCGGGGTCTATGGCGCGGACCAGCCGGGTGAATTCCTTGAGTGTGAAGGTCCTGAGGCCGGCCGAGTGACCCATCGAGATCACCTGGGCGCGATGGTCGCGGGTCGCGGTGAGGACCAGGTCGGCGCGGATCACGTGCTCGTCGAGCAGTTCGCGGCCGACGAAGCCGGAGGCGTCGGCGCCGAAGTCCGCGAGGACGATCTCGGCGTTGGCCTCCATCGGGGCGCCTTCGTGCCCCCAGGTGCCGGCACTCTCCACGATCAGGCCGCCACTGAGCGGGTCGCCGAGGCGGTCCACGAGGGCATGGCGGGTCAGCCGCTCGGTGATCGGCGAGCGGCAGACGTTGCCGGTGCTGACGTGGAGGATGCGGAAAGTGTCGGCCTGCCCCGCTATGCCACGCCCCTCAGGGGCGGTCAATTGGCCACCTCGAGGTCGGGTACCACCTTGCGGAGTTCCTCGACGGAGAGCGCACCGGCGCGCAGCAGTACGGGCACCTTGCCGGTGACGTCGACGATGGACGACGGCACGATGCCGGGCGTCGGGCCGCCGTCGAGGTACACGGAGACGGAGTCGCCGAGCATCTCCTGGGCGGCGTCGCAGTCCTCGGGGGACGGGTGTCCGGTGAGGTTGGCACTGGAGACGGCCATCGGGCCGACCTCGGTGAGCAGCTCGATGGCGACCGGGTGCAGCGGCATCCGGATGGCGACGGTGCCGCGGGTGTCGCCGAGGTCCCACTGCAGCGAGGGCTGGTGCTTGGCGACGAGCGTGAGGGCCCCCGGCCAGAAGGCGTCGACGAGCTCCCAGGCCTGCTCGGAGAAGTCCGTGACGAGGCCGTGCAGGGTGTTCGGGGAGCCGATCAGGACGGGGGTCGGCATGTTGCGGCCGCGGCCCTTGGCGTCGAGCAGGTCGGCGACGGCCTCGGTACCGAAGGCGTCTGCACCGATCCCGTACACGGTGTCGGTGGGCAGCACGACCAGTTCGCCGCGGCGGACGGCGGACGCGGCTTCACGCAGACCCGTCGTACGGTCGGTCGCGTCGTTGCAGTCGTATCGCCGTGCCATCAGCCGGCCTCCTCAAGCATGTACGTGTAGGGCGGGTACGGGTGGTGCGGGGCGCCGGTCACGGCATGGCCTTGCGGGCCGTGGCGAACCGGGGGCGCCCGTTCAGGTCGGGGTGGTCGGCCGCGTCGGCCCAGCCCCGCTCCTCGGTGAAGATCCACGGCACCTGACCGCCCTGGGTGTCGGCGTGCTCGACGACGACGAGACCGCCGGGGCGCAGCAGGCGGTGCGCGGTGCGCTCGATCCCGCGGATGGTGTCGAGGCCGTCCTCGCCGGAGAAGAGCGCCATCTGCGGGTCGTGGTCACGGGCCTCGGGTGCCACGTACTCCCACTCGGTGAGCGGGATGTACGGCGGGTTGGAGATGACCAGGTCGACCTGGCCGTCGAGCTCGGGAAGGGCCGTCAGAGCGTCTCCCCGGTGCACGGTGACCCTGGACCCCTCGGCGTTCTTCCGCGTCCAGGTGAGGGCCTCCTCGGACAGCTCCACGGCGTGCACGCGCGAGCGCGGCACCTCCTGGGCCATGGCGAGGGCGATGGCACCCGATCCCGCGCAGAGGTCGACGATCAGCGGCTCGACCACGTCCATCGCACGGACGGCGTCTATCGCCCAGCCGACGACCGACTCGGTCTCCGGGCGGGGGACGAAGACGCCGGGACCGACCTGGAGCTCCAGATAGCGGAAGAAGGCGCGGCCGGTGATGTGCTGGAGCGGTTCGCGGGCCTCTCGGCGGGCGACGGCCTCCCAGTACCGGGCGTCGAAGTCCGCGTCGGGCACCCGGTGCAGCTCGCCCCGCTTGACGCCGTGCACGAACGCGGCGAGTTCCTCGGCGTCGAATCGCGGTGAGGGCACACCGGCGTCGGCCAGCCGCTGGGTGGCCTGGGCCACCTCGGCGAGCAGCAGGTTCATCGCGGTTCTCCGTACGGGTTCACGGGCGGGGCGGGGTGGGGCTCATGCGGCAGCGAGCTTGGCGGCGGAGTCGGCGTCGACACAGGCCTGGATGACCGAGTCCAGGTCCCCGTCGAGCACCTGGTCCAAGTTGTACGCCTTGAAGCCGACGCGGTGGTCCGAGATGCGGTTTTCCGGGAAGTTGTACGTACGGATCTTCTCGGAACGGTCGACGGTGCGCACCTGGCTACGGCGGACGTCCGAGGCTTCCTGCTCGGCCGCCTCCTGGGCCGCGGCCAGCAGTCGCGACCGCAGGATACGCATGGCCTGCTCCTTGTTCTGGAGCTGGCTCTTCTCGTTCTGGCAGGAGGCGACGACACCGGTCGGCAGGTGCGTGATGCGGACGGCGGAGTCCGTGGTGTTGACGGACTGGCCGCCGGGGCCCGAGGAGCGGTAGACGTCGATACGGAGATCATTGGCGTGGATCTCGACGTCGACCTCCTCCGCCTCGGGCGTGACGAGGACACCGGCGGCGGAGGTGTGGATACGGCCCTGGGACTCGGTGGACGGCACCCGCTGCACGCGGTGCACGCCGCCCTCGTACTTCATCCGGGCCCACACGCCCTGGCCGGGTTCGGTGGCGCCGTTGCCGCCCTTGGTCTTCACGGCGACCTGGACGTCCTTGTAACCGCCGAGCTCGGACTCGGTGGAGTCGATGATCTCGGTCTTCCAGCCGACGCGCTCGGCATACCGCAGATACATCCGCAGCAGGTCACCGGCGAACAGGGCGGACTCGTCGCCGCCCGCACCTGCCTTGATCTCCAGAAGCACGTCCTTGTCGTCGCTGGGGTCGCGCGGGACCAGCAGGAGGCGGAGCTTCTCGGTGAGCTCCTCGCGCTGCTTCTCCAGCTCCTTGACCTCTGCGGCGAAGTCGGGGTCGTCCGCCGCGAGCTCGCGTGCGGTCCCGATGTCGTCCCCGGTCTGCTTCCAGGAGCGGTACGTACCGACGATCGGGGTCAGCTCGGCGTAGCGCTTGTTGAGCTTGCGCGCGTTGGCCTGGTCGGCGTGGACCGCGGGATCCGCGAGCTTCTTCTCAAGATCGGCTTGTTCACCGATCAGTTCCTCGACCGCCTCGAACATCGGTGGCTCCTGGGGTGGGGTGTCCCCTGCTCCGTGAGAGCTCGGGGAAGTGACTCGACGTGCCTGCTGGACGACGTGGGGCTGTCCGGGCCGGGGTACGGGGAAGGCCCCGCACTCCCGGCCGGAAAAAAACGCCGGTCCTGGCGCCCCCGGGAAGAGGACGCCAAGAACCGGCGCAAGGGCTCGCTACTTGCTGGCGGAGCCTGCAGCCTTGCCGAAGCGGGCCTCGAAGCGGGCCACGCGGCCACCGGTGTCGAGGATCTTCTGCTTGCCCGTGTAGAACGGGTGGCACTCGGAGCACACGTCGGCGCGGATGGTGCCGCCGTCGATGGTGGACCGGGTGGTGAACGACGCGCCACAGGTGCAGCTGACCTGCGTCTCGACGTACTCGGGGTGGATGTCGCGCTTCAAGGGTGTCTCCTAGGTTCGGGAGGGCGCCGGGTCGTACGCGCGGATTTGCGCATCCGTGAACCGGGGCCGACGTACCAGTCTGCCAGGACTGGCCGTATCTCCCAAAACCGGGGTCGTGCCGCAACTATTCCCGGACGTCCGGAAACGTTCCGTCCCGGCCGGCCCACCATGCGGTGAGGCCGTGAGGGCTCTTCCATCATCCCTGGTGGATCGGCCCTGGTGGATCGCCGCGCGGCGTCGGATGCGGCGCATCGCAAGGTGCAGGCGCGTCCTCATGCGGGCGTATGCGGGATTTCCGACAACGCAGCGAGGTGCCGCAGCTGTCGTCGTGCGCCCGCCGGGGATGACGGGACAGCCCTCAGCGCACGACCTTGCCGGCGTCGCCCTTGTCGCCCGCCGACTTCGCGGTGGCGGAGGCGGGGATCGGCTTGTCCTGCTCGAGCGCGGTCCACACCTGCTTCGCGGACTCCTCCAGCGGCACGACGCGGTTCGGGTCGGCCGGGTCGTACTGCACGGGCAGCGTGACCATGCTGACGTTCCTCGATCCCAGGCCCTTGAGGCCGTTGGCGAAGCCCGTCAGCTTCTTGACCGAGCCCAGGTCGGAGTCGGTGGTGAGGGCCTTCGTCGCCGTGTCCGCGAGATCGAACAGCGTCTTCGGGTTCGAGAACACCCCGACGCTCCTGGCCTGTTCCATCAGCGCCTTGATGAAGGCCTGCTGGAGCTGGATGCGGCCGAGGTCGCTGCCGTCGCCGACGCTCTTGCGGGTACGGACCAGGCCGAGCGACTGCTCGCCGTCGAGCGTGTGGGTGCCGGGCTGCAGATGCAGATGGCTGTGGGAGTCGTCGATCGCCTCGGTGGTGGTGATCTCGACACCGCCCAGCTCGTCGATGAGCTGCTTGAAGCCGGTGAAGTCGACCTCGACGTAGTGGTCCATGCGGATACCGGACATCGACTCGACGGTCTTGACCGCGCAGGCCGGTCCGCCGACCTCGTACGCGGTGTTGAACATCGCGCGCCGCTCGCCCGCGACGGTCTCACCACTGGTGTCGCTCGTGCAGTCCGGGCGGGTCACGAGGGTGTCGCGCGGGATGGAGACGACACTCGCCGTGCGGTGGCCCTTGTTGAGGTGGACGACCATCGCGGTGTCCGAGCGGGCGGTGCCTTCGTCCGCGCCGTACTCCGAGTTCGCGCCGGAGCGCGAGTCGGAGCCGAGGACGAGGATGTCCTGGGAGCCGTTGTCGACGTCGGCGGGGCGGTTCTTGCCGAGCGCCGCGTTGATGTCGACGGCCTTGAGATTGCCGCTGAGCTTGACATACGCGTAACCCAGCCCCGCACCGCCCACGACGACCGCACCCGCCAGGGTCCAGGCGGCCACGACCGTCGCCCTGCGACGGCGGGACGGCTGCTTCCGGCGCTTGCCGGTGCCCCGTATTCGGCCGCTGCTGTTCTCACTCCGCCCGGTCATCCGTCTCCTCGCTCCTCGCCTGCTCCCGGCTACCCCCTGCAGTGGTGCGGGCACTGGTTTCATCGCTTTGTCGCCACTTTGTACGACGTGGTGACTCGAAGAAGGGTTGCACAGCGACATGTCGTGACGAGATGAAGGCGAACGCCGCACATGGCGACCGGGAACCACTGGTGACCCCCCGCTCACCTGCGGTTTCTTGCCCGATACAGGCATCGCTGGGGCGGACGGCACCGCGGTCGCCGTGTGGCAAAGGTCTCGGGCCGGGCGGAGACGGACCGGAAAAGGGCCGGCCCCGTCACCGAGGTGACGGGGCCGGCCCTGTGACGACTGTCCGAGCGGTACGACGTCAGTCGTTGCCGTTGCCCGGGGCGGGCGTCGTCTTCTGGATCTGGAGCAGGAACTCCGCGTTGGACTGGGTCTTCTTCATCCGGTCCAGGAGCAGCTCGATCGCCTGCTGCTGGTCGAGCGCGTGCAGCACCCGGCGCAGCTTCCAGACGATGGCCAACTCGTCGCTGCCGAGCAGGATTTCTTCCTTACGGGTGCTGGACGCGTCGACGTCCACCGCCGGGAAGATGCGCTTGTCCGAGAGCTTCCGGTCGAGCTTGAGCTCCATGTTGCCGGTGCCCTTGAACTCCTCGAAGATCACCTCGTCCATGCGCGAGCCGGTCTCGACGAGCGCGGTGGCCAGGATGGTCAGCGAACCGCCGTCCTCGATGTTGCGCGCGGCACCGAAAAAGCGCTTCGGCGGGTACAGCGCGGTCGAGTCGACACCGCCGGACAGGATGCGGCCCGATGCCGGGGCCGCGAGGTTGTACGCGCGGCCGAGGCGGGTGATCGAGTCCAGCAGGACGACCACGTCGTGACCCAGCTCGACGAGACGCTTGGCGCGCTCGATGGCCAGCTCGGCGACGGTGGTGTGGTCCTCGGCGGGACGGTCGAAGGTCGAGGAGATGACCTCGCCCTTCACCGACCGCTGCATGTCGGTGACCTCTTCCGGACGCTCGTCGACCAGAACGACCATCAGATGGCACTCGGGGCTGTTGACGGTGATCGCGTTGGCGATCGCCTGCAGGATCATGGTCTTGCCGGTCTTCGGCGGGGCCACGATCAGGCCTCGCTGGCCCTTGCCGATCGGCGCGACCAGGTCGATGATCCGCGTCGTCAGGACGTTGGAGTCGGTCTCCAGGCGGAGCCGGTCCTGCGGGTAGAGCGGGGTCAGCTTCTGGAACTCCGGGCGGCCGCGGCCGCTTTCGGGCGCCATGCCGTTGACCGAGTCGAGGCGCACCAGCGCGTTGAACTTCTCGCGGCGCTCGCCGTCCTTGGGCTGACGGACCGCACCGGTGACGTGGTCACCCTTGCGCAGGCCGTTCTTGCGGACCTGGGCGAGCGAGACGTACACGTCGTTCGGGCCCGGCAGGTAGCCGGAGGTCCGGATGAACGCGTAGTTGTCGAGGATGTCCAGGATGCCCGCGACGGGGATCAGGACGTCGTCGTCGGAGACCGGCGGTGCGTCGCTCGCGAAGTCGTCGCGGCCACGGCGGCCACGGCGGTCGCGGTAGCGGCCGCGGCGACCGCGACGGCCGCCTGCCTCGTCGTCGTAACCGTCGTCCTGCGGGCCGCCGCCACCCTGCTGGCTCTGACCCTGGCCCTGGCGCTGCTGGCGCTGGCCGCCCTGCTGGCTCTGGCCGCCGCCCTGCTCGTCGCCCTTGCCGCGGCGGTCGCGCTGACGGTCACGGCGGTCGCCGCGCTCACCGCGGTCGCCGCGCTGGCCGCGGTCGCCCCGACGGCCCTCGGCGGTGTCCACGGCGGCTTCGGCCTTCGCTTCGGCGCGGTCGTCGCCCTTCGGCTCGGCCTGCGTCTCCACCTTGGCCTCGGCCCTGGTCTCCGGCTTGACGTCCGGGCTGCCCGCCTGTGCGGTCGCACGGCGCCGGCGGCGCTCACCCGTGGGCTGGTCGTCGCTGGCCGGCTGGCCGGGGATGTCGATCTGCTGCTGGGCCGTGGCCTTCTCGGCGGGCGCGGCGGCGGACTCGTCCCCGGTGCGCGCCTTGGAGGTGGTGCGGCGCTTCGGCTTGGTCTCGGCGTCCGCGGCGGCGGGCGCTGCGGCGGCCTTGGGCGCGCCGCTGCCGGCCTGCGCCTCCTTGATGACCTCGATCAGCTGGCCCTTGCGCATCCGCGCAGTGCCCTTGATGCCGAGGCCGGACGCGACCTGCTGCAGCTCGGCCAGGACCATGCCATCGAGGCCGGTGCCGGAGCGGCGGCGCCGTGCGGTGGTGCCAGTGGCAGCACCTTCGGCGGGCGCAGCGCTGTCGACACTCTTGTCGGCAGTCACGCCCATCAGATCGGTGGTGTCGCTCACGAAGGGTCCTTCCCTGGAGCGGACGTCGGCCTTCTGGCTCGGCGACCGGTTGTGCTGTCCGACTGCGGTCTTTTGATCTTGCGGACCGTGCCGGGGCGGTGGTCCGCCGGGTACGGCGGAGAAATGAATGTGCAAGGGTCCGACGCGAGCATCCCCCTGCTCGGCCCACTCCTGGACGAGCGAGGGGTGTCGTGCCGGTTCCGGAGCGTGCTCGAAACTGCTCAGGCAGGCTGCTCAGGCAGTTGGGGAGGCTCTCGGAAGAAATGGTGGCCCCTGAAAGGGACACGAAGCAACGCGCCAATTAGACGTCGGTTGCAGACTTGAGGTTAACACTACCGGCTCCAACAAACATTCCCCCTCTCACTCACCGGCAATCACTTCTCGCTACGGGGCGAGCGGCAGGACGCTCGCGCCCGGGGCGTCGAGAGTGAGCCGATTGGCCGCCCAGCCCTCGCCCGCCAGCCGTGCGACCTTGTCGGCCGCACCGTCCTCGGCCAGCGCGAGCACCGTCGGCCCGGCACCGGAGATGACTGCAGGGACGCCGTCGGCGCGCAGTCGGTTCACGAGTTCCACGCTCTCGGGCATCGCGGGGGCCCGGTATTCCTGGTGCAGCCGGTCCTCGGTGGCGGCGAGCAGCAGCTCCGGGCGCCGGGTCATGGCCTCGACGAGGAGCCCGGCGCGTCCGGCGTTGAATGCGGCGTCGACATGCGGGACGGTGCGCGGCAGCAGTCCGCGGGCGGTCTCGGTCAGCACCGGTTTGCCCGGGACGAAAACCACCGGAACGATGGAATCGGAGGGATCCATCCTGATCGCGCGTGCGGACGCGCCGTCCATCCAGGCCAGCGTGAAGCCGCCGAGCAGGCACGCCGCGACGTTGTCGGGGTGGCCCTCGATCTCGGTGGCGAGCTCCAGCAGCGCGGCATCGTCGAGCCGGGCGTCGCCGCCGGTCGTGACGGCGCGGGCCGCGACGATGCCGGCGCAGATGGCGGCGGAGGAGGAGCCGAGGCCGCGCCCGTGCGGGATGCGGTTGGCGCAGACGATCTCGAGACCGCGCGGCTGTCCGCCGAGCAGGTCGAAGGCCGAGCGCAGGGAGCGTACGAGGAGGTGACTCTCGTCGCGGGGCAGCGTGTCGGCGCCCTCGCCGGCGATGTCGATGTGCAGCCCGGAGTCGGCGACGCGGACGACGACGTCGTCGTAGAGCCCCAGCGACAGGCCGAGGGCGTCGAAGCCCGGGCCCAGGTTGGCGCTGGTAGCGGGGACGCGCACCCGGACGGCGGCGGCTCGGAAGGCGGGACCGGCCATCGCTTCGACGACTCTCCTTGTGAGGCAGTGGGGGCTGTTGCTGCGGGGATTTCTGCGGAGAAGGTGGTGCCCGTGCTGGAGTGGCGCAGGGGGTGTGGCGGTGGATATGTCGTGAGCCGGTGGAGAACCCGATGGCCACGGCCACACCACCGCGGCATGTGCGGCGGGGCGGGTTGACTACAGCTTATCGAAGGAAGGTTCTGTGTCGACATAGGGCGCACGGGAGGCGCACGATGCGTGTCGCACGCCTCCCATGCGCTCTCCGCCCCGGAAAAGGGCGGTTGAGCTGCCGATGTCGGTTTTTTACGCGAGGCCCAGCTTCTCCGCGGCGGCGACCGCGTCGACCGGTACGGTGACCGGCTGCGGGGCGCCCGCGACGGCCCAGTCGGGGTCCTTGAGGCCGTTGCCGGTGACCGTGCAGACGATCTTCTGGCCGCGGTCGACCTTGCCCTCTTCGGCGGCCTTGAGCAGACCGGCCACCGACGCGGCCGAGGCGGGCTCGACGAAGACACCCTCCCGGGAGGCCAACAGACGGTAGGCGGCGAGGATCTGACGGTCCGTGACCTCGTCGATGAAGCCGCCCGACTCGTCACGCGCGGCCAGCGCGTACTGCCAGGAGGCCGGGTTGCCGATCCGGATCGCGGTGGCGATGGTCGACGGGTCCTTGACGATCTCACCGCGGACGATGGGCGCGGAACCGGAGGCCTGGAAGCCCCACATGCGCGGCGTGTGCGTGGACATGGCGTCCGCCGCGTACTCCGTGTAGCCCTTCCAGTACGCGGTGATGTTGCCCGCGTTGCCGACCGGGAGGACATGGATGTCGGGGGCGTCGCCGAGCGCGTCGACGATCTCGAACGCCGCGGTCTTCTGGCCTTCGATACGGACCGGATTGACCGAATTGACCAGCGCCACCGGGTAGTTGTCCGAGAGCGAGCGGGCGAGCGTCAGGCAGTCGTCGAAGTTGCCGTCGACCTGCAGGATCCTGGCACCGTGGACGAGCGCCTGGCCCATCTTGCCGAGTGCGATCTTGCCCTGCGGCACGAGGACGGCGCAGACCATGCCGGCCCGCACCGCGTACGCGGCGGCAGAGGCGGAGGTGTTGCCGGTGGAGGCGCAGATGACGGCCTGCGCACCCTCCTCCTTGGCCCGGGTGATCGCCATCGTCATGCCGCGGTCCTTGAAGGACCCGGTGGGGTTGGCGCCCTCCACCTTGAGGTGCACCTCGCAGCCCGTGCGCTCGGAGAGGACCTGAGCGGGGACGAGCGGCGTACCGCCCTCACGAAGCGTGACGACCGGCGTCGTGCTCGTGACCGGAAGACGGTCCCGGTACTCCTCGATGATGCCGCGCCACTGATGGGTGCCCTTGCTGGTCATGGGTCCTTACTCCCCTTCAACACGCATGATGCTGGCGACACCGCGCACGGTGTCGAGCTTGCGCAGCGCCTCGACGGTCGCCGAGAGGGCGGCGTCGGGCGCGCGGTGGGTGACGACGACGAGAGAAGCCTCGCCGCCTCCGTCCTGGCGGCCTTGCTGGCGGACCGTATCGATGGATACGCCCTGTTCGGCGAAGACCGTTGCCACCTGGGCGAGTACGCCAGGCTTGTCGGCCACGTCGAGACTGATGTGGTACCGCGTGACGACCTCGCCCATCGGGCTGACCGGCAGCCGCGTGTACGCGGACTCGCCGGGGCCGGTGGCCTCACCGAGCTTGTTGCGGCAGACCGCGACCAGGTCGCCGAGGACCGCGGAGGCGGTCGGCGAACCACCCGCGCCGGGGCCGTAGAACATCAACTGCCCGGCGGCCTCCGCCTCGACGAAGACCGCGTTGTACGCCTCGCGGACGGAGGCCAGCGGGTGGCTGAGCGGGATCATCGCCGGGTGCACGCGTGCGGTGACGGACTGGCCGTCGGCGGCGCGCTCGCAGATGGCGAGGAGCTTGACGGTGCAGCCCATGCGGCGGGCCGAGGCGATGTCGGCGGCAGTGACCTCGGTGATGCCCTCGCGGTGCACCTCGCCGATCTTCACCCGGGTGTGGAAGGCGATGCCGGCGAGGATCGCGGCCTTGGCGGCGGCGTCGAAGCCCTCGACGTCGGCGGTCGGGTCGGCCTCGGCGTACCCGAGGGCCGTGGCCTCGTCGAGCGCCTCGGAGTAACCGGCGCCGCTGGTGTCCATCTTGTCGAGGATGAAGTTGGTCGTGCCGTTGACGATGCCCAGCACCCGGTTGACCTTGTCGCCGGCGAGGGACTCGCGCAGCGGCCGTACGAGCGGGATGGCACCGGCGACGGCGGCCTCGTAATAGAGGTCCCGGCCGTACTGCTCGGCGGCGGCGTGCAGGGCGGCGCCGTCCTCGGCGAGCAGCGCCTTGTTGGCGGAGACGACGCTCGCGCCGTGCTCGAAGGCGGTGGTGATGAGCGTGCGGGCCGGCTCGATGCCGCCGATGACCTCGATGACGACGTCGATGTCGCCCCGTTTGACCAGGGCGGTCGCATCGGTGGTGATCAGCGCGGGGTCGATGCCCTCGCGCACCTTGGAGAGCCGGCGGACGGCGACGCCGGCGAGCTCCACCGGCGCGCCGATGCGCGCGGCGAGGTCGTCGGCGTGCGTCGTCATGATGCGCGCCACCTCTGAGCCGACCACACCACAGCCCAGCAGCGCCACCTTCAGCGGACGCGTACGCATCATCCGACCTCGTTTCTCATCCATGCTCATGTGTGGACCAGTCTCACTCACCGGACGGGAGTTTCTGCTACGCGTCCGGATCCTGAGACGTCTATTTCATCAACCGACATCAAGACGCAGGAGATCTTCCTCCGTCTCACGCCGGACGATGACCCGCGCCTCGCCGTCGCGCACGGCGACGACGGGCGGGCGCAGCGCGTGGTTGTAATTGCTCGCCATCGAGCGGCAGTAGGCGCCGGTGGCGGGTACCGCGATCAGATCGCCGGGCGCGAGGTCGGACGGCAGGAACGCGTCCTTGACCACGATGTCCCCGCTCTCGCAGTGCTTGCCGACCACACGTACGAGCATCGGTTCGGCGTCGGAGCGACGGGAGACCAGCGCGACGGAGTACTCGGCGTCGTACAGCGCGGTGCGGATGTTGTCCGACATGCCGCCGTCGACACTGACGTACGTACGCAGCCCCTCGAGGTGCTTGACGGTGCCGACCTCGTACAGCGTGAACGCGGTGGGGCCGACGATGGCGCGCCCGGGCTCGACCGAGATCCGCGGGGTCGCGAGGCCAGCCGCCTCGCACTCACGGCTGACGATGTCGCCCAGCGCCTTGGCGATCTCGTGCGGCTCGCGCGGGTCGTCGTCGGAGGTGTACGCGATGCCCAGGCCGCCGCCGAGGTCGATCTCCGGCAGCTCGACACCGTGCTCGTCGCGCACCTCGGTGAGGAGTTGCACCACGCGCCGGGCGGATACCTCGAAACCGGCCATGTCGAAGATCTGCGAGCCGATGTGCGAGTGGATGCCGACCAGTTCGAGGCCGTCGAGGGTGAGCGCCCGGCGCACCGCCTCGGCGGCCTGTCCCCCGGCCAGCGCGATACCGAACTTCTGGTCCTCGTGGGCGGTGGCGATGAACTCGTGGGTGTGCGCCTCGACGCCGACCGTCACCCGGATCTGTACACGCTGGCGCCTGCCGAGCTGCTGCGCGATGTGCGAGACACGGACGATCTCCTGGAACGAGTCGAGGACGATCCGCCCGACACCGGCCCGGACGGCCCGCTCGATCTCGGCGACGGTCTTGTTGTTGCCGTGGAAGGCGATGCGCTCGGCGGGCATTCCGGCGTCCAGCGCGGTGGTCAGCTCGCCGCCGGAGCAGACGTCGAGGTTGAGCCCCTCCTCCTTGAGCCAGCGCACGACGGCGCGCGACAGGAACGCCTTGCCGGCGTAGAAGACATCGGCGTCCGGTCCGAACGCGTCGGCCCAGGCGCGGCAGCGGGCGCGGAAGTCGCTCTCGTCGAGGAAGTAGGCGGGCGTGCCGAATTCCTCGGCCAGCCGGGTCACTTCGATCCCGCCGACGGTGACGGCGCCGTCGTCGTCACGGGAGACGGTGCGGGCCCAGACCTTCTCGTCGAGGGCATTGAGGTCGGCGGGCGGAGCTGCGTAGTGCCCCTCGGTCAGGACGTCGGCGTGACGGGGACCGGCGGGGTGTGCGGATCGGCTCATGGTGTTGCTCTGCTCTCTCGGATCTCTCAGAGGTGTTCGGGTGCGCGGATACCGAGCAGGGACAGGCCGCCGGCCAGCACCGTCCCGGCGGCTTCGGCGACGGCCAGCCGGGAGCGGTGGGCGGCCAGGGGTTTCTCGTCGCCGACGGGCAGCGGGGATGCGCAGTCCTGGAAGTCGAAGGAGGCGTGCGCGAGGTCCTCGAGCTGCCGGGCGAGCCGGTCGGGCGCACGGTGGCGCGCAGCGGCGGCGAGGGCGTCGGGGTAGTCGGCCAGCGCGCGCATCAGTGCGGGTGCGTCGACGTCCTCGTCGTACGAGCCCTCGAAACCCAGAAGCGCGGCGCCACGGGTGAGGGCGCGGGTCCGGGAGTGGGCGTAGCGGACCAGGAACAGCGGGTTGGCGACCGTCTGCACGAGCAACTCGTCGCCGAGCGGGGCCCGGTCGTGCCCGGCCGGTCGCAGCAGCCCCCACCGGGCGGCATCCGGTCCGAGCCGCCCCAGCAGCTCCGCCGCTCCGGCACCGGCCGGTACCGGCCGGACGACGGTGAGGGTCCCGTCCGGCTCCCCTGCGGCGTCGACGCTCACACCGAGCCGTGCCCACTCCGGGTCGGGCGTCCCGTCGCAGCCGGTGCGCGCCGAGGCGCCCTGGGAGCGAGCGATCGCTGCCAGCGCGTGGGCGGTGACCGCGGCCCGGACGTCGCGGGCGTGGCGGAAGTGCAGGCGGTCCCCGGCGAGTGCGTCTCCGTGCCCGTAACGGGCACCGCGCTCCCGTACGTCATGGATGAGCGCTTCCCGCACGCGGGCGTCGGCCGTCGCGTCGAGCGTGAAATTCAGGAACCCCGGACCGGTGACCTCGACCCGCCCGATCCCTGGCATACCGGCGACCCGGTCCCGCAGGATCGCGGCCACTTCCCGGGCCGGCCGCGCGGCGGCCCCGGCCAGCTGGAGAGCGACGGCGCAGGCGTAGTCCCCGCTGCCGCCGGGCCGCGTCCGCTCCACCCGCACGCGCGCCGGCACGGGCGCGCGCAAGGCGTCCTCGTCGACCGCGCGGCGCACAGCGTGCAGCACGGTCCTGGAGAGATCGGCGGGGGTCACGGGACAAGCCTAGGGGAGAAAGGGGGGCGTTCCGCGACCCGGTTTCGCCATGCGGTCAGCCCGCGGCGCTCTCGGCCCTTCCCGCACCGTGTCTGCCGTCGAGCGGCGTCGGCTCCTCCTGGTTCGCCAGCCGCCGTACGAGCCGTACCAGTTCGCTCGGCTCGAAAGGCTTCGCCAGGAACGCGTCGACCCCCGCTGCGACACCGTTGTCCACCTCGTACTGCGTACAGGCGCTGATGATCGCAACGGGCAGATGTCTGGTCCGCGGGTCGGTCCGGAGCCGGGTGGCGGTCTGCAGGCCGTCGAGCCGGGGCATGACGACATCGAGAGTGATCACATCGGGGCAGACCCGATGCACCAGATCCAGACACTCGACACCATCGGCCGCGGTCACGACCTCGAAGCCCTCCAGCTCGAGATTGACCCTGATCAACTGCCGGATGACCTTGTTGTCGTCGACAACAAGCACGCGGCCACACGCCCCTGACACACTCCGAGGGTAGGCGGGGCGTAGGGGCTGCGTCCGGGTTTTGCCCATTTCCGGCCCCGGACGGGTGCCGGTCGAGGGGCTCCGCTGCAGGCACGGCGACGCTCTCGCGCAGGCGGGCCGACGCCGCGAAGCGTGGCGGAGCCGGGGCGCGGCGAACGGGAGGACGCGGATGGTGACCGCGTGGAAATACCTGTTCACGGACACCCTTCGGAAGCTGGTAGTGTTTCACCTGTCGCCGAGCAGCACAGCGATACGCCCCCGTAGCTCAGGGGATAGAGCATCGGCCTCCGGAGCCGGGTGCGCAGGTTCGAATCCTGCCGGGGGCACTTCAGTCCGGACAGCGTGATCAAGCCGCTGACCAGGCAAAGTGCCAAGCACAGAGGGTCGGACCCAGTCTCACTGGGTCCGACCCTCTGTCGTTGTGTGTCACTGATCGCGAGTGAGTAGCGAGTGAGTTTTCAGGGTTGATCGCAGCTCACTCGCTGGTCTCCTCCCCCCATCCCATGGACTTCTCGATCTTCCGGTTGTTCAGCTCCTCGTGTCCGTCGATACAGCCCGCGTACCGGCGGTGCACCACCTCCGGCGAGTTCCCGGCGCGGCGGGACACCTCCGCCACGGGGACGCCGGCGTTCAGCCAGTTGGTAATGCATGTGTGCCGCAGGTCGTACGGCCGGTGGGCCAGCGGCGAATCGGTCTTGTCCGGCGGCAGCGCGTAGGGGCGGGCTTCCTGCCATACCCGCCAGTAGCTGGTGGAGCCGAGGACTCCCCCGCGCTCGTTGGCGAAGAGCCGACCGTCCTTGGCCGTCCCGAACTCCTCGATGTGGGCACGGAGCATGGCAACCAGCACGGGCGGGATCGGCACTGGGCGGTCGGTGTTCGCCTCACGTGATTTAAGGCCGCGCCGGTCGTGCCGGAGACCGGAGTCCGTCCACTTCGTTCCGACCACCGGGCGTGTCTCGCGAAGAGTCAGGGTGCCCCACCCCTTTTCGGGGAGGTAGCAGTCCTTCTTCCGGAGCCCTACCGCTTCGGCCGGCCGAAGCGCGGCGTAGAGCTGGACGGCGAAAAATCCGACCAATCTACGGCCGCGATTGCGGTGAACGCTCCCCACGTACGAGACGGCAGTCAGAAGCTGCGCGCCTTGATCCTGATTGACCAATACGCGCGGGTCCACCGCGTCCCCGGCACGCGAGCCGCTCCGCCGTATGTTGGCGAGCGGGTTGCTTTCCAGGTACCCCGCTTCGATCGCGTACTCCATAGCCGTGTTCAGTCCCCGTCGGCGGCGTTTGTACGTCTCCCCCGCGGCTGGCCGGTCATCCAACTTGAAGGAAAGCCGGTACTGAACGTCCCGCAGAACTTTCGGGTCCATCAGGGATGAGAGCGGCAGCGAGTGCAGCGAGAGCCACGTACAGGCGGCCAGCAGGTCCGGCGGCGGCTCTTCGTCCTTGTGGGTAGGTACGACACGCCACCGCACCGCGTAGCGGACTTCCTCCAGCGTCGGCGCGTTGGCTCCGTCGCCCATCATGGCGAGCGCGGTCGTTGCGAGGCTGTCCGCGATACCCTCGCGGGTCTTCGCGGCGGTACTGCGCCAGCGAGCGGCCAGGTACTCGGGGCAGAAGTCCCACCACTTCGGGTCCGGCCTGGTGTTCCCCTTCTCGACGGCGGCGCGAAGTTCGGATTCTGGGAGACCCGTATCCGTATCGAAGGCCTCGCCCCTTCGCATGGCCTGCCAGAGTTCCGAGCGGCGGCTCTGCGCGAGCGCGTCCGTGGTGAAGCTCGCGGCCTTCACCTTTCCGGCGACGATCCAGCGCAGCTGATAGGGGGCTTTCTTGCTCTTCACCTTGTTGACCTTCCACACCCTTACGTCAGTGGAAAGGTCTGCGGCTTCGGGCCCTGCGGGGCGAGCACTCTCGCGCCCGCCCGGAGTACCACTCTTGCGATTGTTCACGCGGTCTCCTCAAGACCGGTGATCCACCGATCCAATTCCGAACGCCGGATACGGACGGCTCCGTTCGGCAGCTTGATAGCCTTGGGCCCTTTCCGGAGCTGCCGCCATCGATAGAAAGTCGCGCGGGGAACACCGATCTCCGTGATGACCTGGGAGATGGTCAGCATCTCGTCTCGGGCCACGGTCAGGTCCCCCCCTGCTGCCCGGCGCGGGCAGACCGATCGGACAGCCCGGACAGCTCCGTTTCTGACTGTCCGGGTTGTTTGTGCTGGTCAGGTGGGGTGACCGGACAGTCGGACAGCTGGGACACCTGTTGGGTGGTCTGTGTCCGAGTGTCGGTGTCCGGGTAGTACCTGCCGCTGCCGTCTTTGGTGAGCTGTCCGTCGGTGGCCATGCGGGAGCAGGTGCGCCGGACGGTGTCCGTATCCACGTGCGGGAGTGCGTCGGCAATGTCCTTGGGTTTGGCGCCGGGGTTGGCCCTCACGTGCCGGAGGATGGCGGCTCGGGTGTCGCCGATGGTGTGGTCGGACGCGGGCCCGTCGAGCAGGTGCCAGGCGCCGGAGGCTTCCTGAAACTGGAGGGCGTATTCGGCTTCGTTCACGTCGCGGCCGGTGACGTGGAGGATGCCGTCAGCCTGTCCGCGGGCCCGCTTGAGGACGAGCGTGGCGTCAGCTGCTCCGGCGATGCCGTTGGTTCCGGAAACCTCAGTCAGGAAGTCCTCGGAGGCCATCTTGCGGACGTGGTGGACCAGGACGACGGCGATGCCGTAGTGGTCCGCGAGCCGCTTGGCGTAGCCGACGGAGACGTAGTCCGCGTCGTAGGCGGACACGCCTTGCGGGGCTTGTCCGCGCATCTTGGCGAACACGTCGATGACGACCATCCGGGCGTCCGGGTTGCGCTCCAGCCATTGGGCGATGGCTTCGCTGCCGCCTTGTGGGAAGGGCGGGCATTCGGTCACCAGGGTCAGACCGGCCGGCGCTTTCTGCCCACCGAGCAGCTTGCCCATCCGGGTTTTCAGCCGACGCGGGGTGTCCTCCAGGGCGAGGTAGAGGACGGGGCCGCCTTCGACGGGCACGGAGTCGAACGCGTGGCCTCCGGCCGCGACGGACAGACCGAGCCCGAGGGACAGCCAGGACTTGCCGACCTTGGGCGGTCCGGCGAGCAGGCTGACGCCTTCGGCGACGATGCCGGGCACGGCCCATTTCGGCTCGGGGAACTCTGTGGCCATGAGTTGGTCCGCGGTCCACGCGGTGCGGGGCCGCTCACGCACCGGAGGTGCCGTGGGGGCGGGCTGCGGACCGCTGGGGACGGAGTACAGGTGCAGCGGGGGAATCGGGGACGCGTTCATGCCGCCACCTGCCGGGGCCGGTTGGCTCCGGCGCGCAGGCCGGAGGCGATGGTGCGGCGTGCCTCGCGCTCGCCCTGGCCGACGCTGAGCGCGGCGGAGACGAGCCAACCGGTCACGTCGTGTTCGTCCAGCCCTCCCCCGGCGACCAGCTGCCCCAAGGCAACGGAGGCGATGTAGAGCGAGGCGTTGTGCTGGTGCGGGCCGGAGTCGGTCACGCGGGCCAACTCGCCGTCGACCGCGGCCCGCAGGAACGCGGAGCGCCGATCGTGTGCGGCGAGCGCGATCGTGACCGGCCGCTGCGGAGGCAGCAGCGCGGGGCGCAGCAGCTGGGCGAGCCAGCCCGGCAGCGGCGCTGCCGGAGCGGCGTGCACGACTTCGTAGGGCCGTCCGGCAAAGGTGCTGCCCGCGCCGACTACGAGTCCTCCCACGGCCCGGGTGTCGACCTTCCAGCCCAGCCCGCGCGCGCTGTCACCGGCGGTGTTGCGCAGAGGTTCACCGTCCGGGGCGGCGAAGTACAGGTGCGTGCCGCCGCTCCAGGTGCGGACCGTGTAGGTGTCGGTGGGGAAGGGCTGGCTGTGGCGCTCGCAGAGCACAGCGAGCACGTCGGCGCCGTCGGTAACCCCGTGTTCGGCCCAATCCGCGGGCGGGGTGTCCTGCGGGTGCTTGGGCCGGTCGAGGTCGACGACGACCAGACCGGACGGGCCGGTCGCTACGCCTACGTTGTACGCGGCGCGCTCCCAGCATCGTTCGATCCGCCCGGGGTCGGTCGTGGCGCGCTCTTCCCAATTCCGGATCGCGGGAGGCTTGTCTCCGGGGATGAGCGGGAAGACGTGCCAGCCGCGGCGTGCGGCGTCCAGCGCCGCGGACAGCAGCGCGTGGTTGCGGTCATGCGTCATGCTGGTAGTTCTCCTGTTTCTGTCGAAGGGACGGAGAGCCGAGGCGGTCGCGGTCTTGTGGTGAGAGGCGACCGCCTCGGGCGTAGCTACTGGTTCGGGTTGGGCAATTCGGGCAGTCCTGCCCGTGTGAGTGCCTGCGGGTCGAAGCCGGGGAGAGTGGCGCGGGCGGTGAGTGCGGCGGCGAGCGCGTCGGCGTAGGCGACGGATTCGCGGGCCACCTCGATCTGCGTGCGGCTGCGCAGCATCTCCATCCGCTCGATGTGCGCGTGATCCTCGCGCCGCACAACGTTCTGCCGTTCGTGCGCCACGGTGTCGCGGCGGTCGGTGCGCCAGTAGCGGGCCGCGATCCCGTACGCCACCGCGGTGGCCAGCACCCAGAGCAGGAGCGGCAGGGACAGCCCATCGGCGTATCCGGCGACGCCTGCGAGGGCGAGGCCGCCGGAGGTGGCGAACGCGGTTGCGGCGAGCACTCCGTCACCGCCACCGCGCCCAGCAGCGGCGAATGCGCCGGCCGTCGCGGCTCCGGCGGCGAGGACGACCATCAACGCGGCGTTGCCGGTGCTGTGTTCGGCGCCGTTGGCGTTCCAGATCCGGCCCAGAATCAGCACCGTGGATGTAGCGAAGGCGGGTGCCGCCTTGGGGGCCGCAAGGGCGACCCAGTGGCGGGCGACGATCTGTTCGTTCATGGCGGGTCCCTTCACAGGTTCGGGATGGCTTTGATGACGGCGGTGGTGAGTTCGTTGATGGGTCCGGAGGCGCCGGTGGAGGCGAGGAAGAACCCGAACATGACGGCGATGAACGCGGAGCCGTAGCCGAGGGTGTTGGAGCGGAGCAGGAAGAACAGGACCAGCCCAAAGAGCAGGACCAGGGAGACGGTGACGGCCATGACGTAATTCGCTTCCGGTGGGAGGGAAAGGGTGAATACGCTCTGCACGCCCCGGGTGCTGGCAAGCTTGGGGGCATTGACCGGCGACCACGCCCGCCTAGCTCCTGCTCGGAGCGGGGCCCGTCTCATGACGGGTGGTCGCCGGTCGCACGCTGGAATGGTCAGCGGGTGCCGTCGCGGTGGAGGCGGGCGGCGACGTTGTAGAGGTGGCGTCCGACGCGTATGCGCTTGCCGGTGGCCTTGCAGCGACGGCAGTCCTTGCCGCGCTTCGTGCGGCCCTTGCGGTCGGTCTTGACCGCGTGGCCCATCCCGCGGCACTTGCGGCAGTCTCCAAACGGCGAGGCCGCACAAAAGCCGCCGTAACCGAAGGTGACGAGAAGGAAGAGTGCGCTAGTGACCAGGACAGGGGTCATCAGGGGCCTCCTGGGCCTGTTTCAGGGGTTTTCGCAGGTGGGGCGCTCGTGGCTAGCTCCCTGATCAATGCGGGTTTTGGCCGCTAGCGGCGCCGCTAGACCTAGCGGGGTGTGACGCTAGGTCTAGCGGCGAACCGAGTCAGCCCGCGTCTTGATTTCCGTTACGCTCCGCAATCGCGGCGAGGATGCGGGAGCGCTCGATACCGCGCCGGTTGGCGCCCTTCCCGGCCTCGGTCTTGCCCCAGACCTGACCGGTGTTGATGCCATGCGGCTTCAGCGCAACGGCCAGCTGCTCGGGCTCCCACCCGCCATACACATCCGGCCGCAGCTCGGCCAGGCGTGCGACGACAACCTCGGACCACAGCTTCGGCTCCTCGGCCGGCACCACCGCGAGGATGTCGGCGAGCAGGTCGAATCCAGCGTTTTCGCTGGTCTCGAACGTCTCCCCGGCTGCGTGGCCGGTGAGGGTTCCGGCGGCTTCGCGCAGGCGGCGGGCCCGCAGCCCGATCACCTCGGCGGTGGGCGCGTCGACGTAGACGGACGAGACGATCCTTGCGTCGGCGCCTTCACCGACGAAGTAGTGGATGCCCTTGTCCTTCCAAGAGAACATCGTGGCCCGGATTCCCCGCTTGTAGCTGGACGTGCCGAGGACCATGTCGTTCTCCAGCTGGCCCATGACCTTCAGGCACCACCGGGCCGACGCGTTCGCGCTGATTCCGGTCGGCAAGGCCTTGGCGTCCGGACGCTGCGTGGCCAGGAGCAGCACGATGCCGGTGGCGGGGCCGCGCTTGACCAGGTCGGTGCAGATTTCCTCGAACTCCCCGCCGTGCTTGGGGTGCTCGAACCAGACCTGGCACTCGTCGACCCCGATCACGATCGGGTGCAGTCCGAGCTTGGGCTTGTTGGCCAGCTCGGATGTCACCTTGGACTCGGGGCAGATATCCCGAGGCAGGGACCGGATCATCTTCGCGCGCCTGCGGAGTTCGGTGCGCAGTTCTCGCAGGTCAGCGAGTGCGTATTTGATGTCCTCGTCGTCGTCTCCGGCCCGGTGGCGGTGCGAGACGCGCTCGCCCACCGGGTCGAGGTCGCCGGTGCCCTTGAGGTCGTAGGTGTGGACTTCGGCCCGGGTGTCGAGGGCAGCGATGAGCAGGAGCAGGCGGAGCAGGAACGTCTTGCCCATGCGCGGGATGGCTCCGATGACACCGGCGATGTACATCAGGGTGATGTCGACCCAGCGTCCGCGCTGGTCAGTGCCGAACGAGACCGGCTTGAACAGGTCGACGGAGCCACCCTTGATCAGGGGCCATGCGGGCTTGGCGGCGGTCGACATGTCCTGATCGCCGACCCAGAGGACCAGGCGCCCGGTGTGCTCGTCCGGCACCGCTTCGGGCCACACGCAGCCGAGCGGGCGGCGCAGCCCGGAGGCGAGCTTGTCGCGCCGTTCGATGACGTCGGTGACGGTGACGCCGTACGGGAGGTCGCCCTCCGCACGCCATCCGGGGCCGTCGCGGGTGATCGGAGCAGTGAACGTGAACCCGTCCCGTCCCTTGCTCTGCACCTGATTGATCGCCGTGATGCCCAGCGCACCGAGGGCCCGCAGCACGATGTCGGACGTGAGCTTGGGTGCCTTGGTCATCTCCACGGCCCGGGTGATGACCGGGGCGTCGGCCTGCGTGCCGGCCGACCCCAGCGCGAGCAGCACCGCCCCGACCGACAGGGCCTGCACCCAACCCGGGGCGAGGACGTAGATGGCGAGCGCGGCACCAAGCCCGACGAACATGGCTAGCACCGTGATCAGGGTCCGCAGTCGCACCCGGCCGTCCCGCTGCCGGGACAGCTTCAGATACTCGGCCGCGTCCTCGCGCCGGACGGAAGCGAGTCGGACCGGCTCCCCCTCACGGTCGGCAACCCACCGCAGCGTCCCGCCCACGAACTTCGCCGCACCCCGCGGCGACTGGAACGCGAGACGGGCCGCGTAGTACGGGGAACGCAGCGCGTGGTACCCGGCCAGGTGCCCGTAGTGGCCTGCGGCCCAGCGGGTGGCGGTCGTGAACTCGGTTCCGGAGCGCAGCCACTGCGGGACGATCGCCCTGCGTTTGGCGCCCATGATTCGGCCCATGAACCCGGGCCCGACTTCCGCCGGACCGTCGACCATCACGGGCTCGGTCGGGTCGTCCGACCCGCTGCCCGACCGTGCGGTGTGTGGGTCGGCCGACCGGTCGGCGGTGAGGTCGGCCGACTCGGAACGGGCCGACCGTGCCTTGTCGAGGTCAACCACATCCGCCCCGGAGTCGGGTCCGGCGTTGGTGGCCATGTCGGCTTCGAGTCGGTTGAAGAGTTCGTTCTCGTCGTCGTGATTCACTGACTGTCCTTCCCGGACAACTGGGGTTGGAAAGGGGTCCGGACGGCGCTTGCCGGCAGGCGTCCGGGCCCCGCTTTTGGGGATCACTAACGTCGGGCGGGAGATCATGGCGGAGAGCAGCGGCGGCATATGGCTGGAGAGGTTTGCCCTATCGCACTGCGTGGCGGGGCCGGTGGTCTTTGCCTCGTACGCGCTGACCGCCGCATCCTGGAGCACCTCGCTGGGATGGGGCCAAGCGGCAGGCCTGGTGTGGTTCGCAGGCTGGTCACTGCTGGTGTGGGTCAAACGCCTCCGCTCGCGCAACCGGGCTGAGCGAGCGGACGCCAAGCAACGCGCTGTTCAGGAGGCGTAGGCACAGGCGGGGCACATGCCGAGCGAGGTCGGGATGCAGTACCCGGCGTCCGTGCGGCACTTGGGGCAGGTACGGCGGGCGGTCATCGCTTTGGCGAGTGCCGTCGCACGTCCCGGTGTCATCGGGCGTACGGACTTGGCCAGGTCGATGCGGTAGAGGTAGGCGACTGACACCCCCGCTTTGCGGCGGCGGGAGCGGCGCATGACCTGTGCGGCGACCGGTTGACCACCGGGCCGCAGACCGCGGGCGCGGAGCTGGCGGCGAGTGGCGTACCCGTCGGGTGCGTACTTCCACGGGAAGGTCGGTATCCCGTGCAGGGCGCCGGTCGGGTCGTAGCACTTGCCGAACGCCGGGGCCATCAGGCCGCCACCCCTGGGGCCGTTTCGGCCCCGGAGCCGCGGCGGCCGGCACGGCGGCCGGACCAGGTGGCGAACAGCCTGCCGAGCCCGGCCCGGCGGACCCCGGCCCGGCCCTGCTTTGCCGCGTACATCGCTTCATCGGCCCGACGGAGCAGACTGGACAGGTCCTCGCCCGGGTGGTCGGCGGCGCGGACCCAGCCGAGCGACACCGTGGTCTGCACCGCAGGGGCAGGGTCGAGACCGTCCGCAGGGCGGGCGAGCACTCCGTGCAGGACCGCGAGAAGGTCGGCGGCGGTGCCGTGGTTGTCGATGACGACCGCGGCGAACTCGTCACCCCCGAGCCGTCCGGCAACCCCGTGCTGGCCGACGTAGTGGGCCAACCGTTCCGCGGTCGCCTTCAACAGCGCATCCCCGGCTGCGTGGCCGTAGCGGTCGTTGATCTGCTTGAAGCGGTCGACGTCCGCGAGGACCACGACCGCCCGCGGGTCCTTGAGCAGGGTGGTGGCGCGGCGGGTGAACCCATCGCGGGTGCGGAGCCCGGTGAGCGGGTCACGGCGGGCGGTGTGCAGACAGCGACGCATCCACACCGTGTGGACGGACCACCCGGCCACGAGCGGACCGGCCGCGGCGAGGGTGGTTAAGAGGGTGCTCATGCCGCCACCGCCCCGGCATCGTCACCGTCGTTGTCCTGCCCGGTGTGGGTGTCGACGGCGTGCAGTGGCTGACCGGCGGCCCGCTCACTCTTGAGCGTGTCCCGCAGAACGCGGGCGGTGGCCTGCGAGACGTGCACCGCGGTCCGGATCCGGTCCGCGGTCAGCTCCGAGTCCTTCCAACCTGCCGTGGTCGCCCGGGCCTCGGACAGGATCTCGTCCGGGGTCCGCTTCCCCTTCGTCTTACTCGGGGTACGGCGTGTGGGCCGCTTCGCGGACGGCTTCGGCTTGGCCTCGGGGCCGCCATTCGGCTCCGGCTCCGGCTTCTCGGTAGGCGGCTCTGCCTCGCTCGGAGGATTGAGCTCCCCGAGCTTCATCAGCACCCGTTCCGGGCGGGGCGTCTTCGACCGCCACAGGCGACCGTGCCGCTCGCGCAGCTCGGCGCGGGTCAGCTGACGCTCCCGCTCGCGGGCCAGCGCATCGGCGTAGGAGGTGATCTCCCACAGCGTCATCCGCCGCCACAAGGCGAACGTGGAAGGGAAGGCCAGCAGCCAGCGTGAGGCGCGGATCTTGTCCATGCGGCGGCCGGTCACCGCACCGATCCGTACCGCGTAGATGTGGGCACCGATCTCGGAGAACACCACCCACAGCAGCGGCATCGTCCCGTGAGCGACCTTCGCCCATGTGCCGTGGCCTGCCGAGACGTTCAGACCGCAGGTCACCAGGGTGAGGACCCAGGGAACGAACCGCACCCAGGCAAGCGCCATGTCCATCCGGATCAGCAGCAGATTCGCCACGGAGAACACCGGGATGGACACGTCCATGCCGACCGGCACCATCCACGGCTCACCGAACCCCCACCGCAACGCAGCAGCGGACACCGCGTCGAACGAGGAGATCAAGCCCAGAGCACCGACCCCAGCCGCAGCGAGAGCGCCTAACCCGGCCAGACCCATTTCCGGGCGGGTCAGCGGCGGTACGGCCGGCCGATCCGCGGACTGTGTGGTGGTCGTCATGCTGCTGCCGCCTTCCGGGACGGCCGACGGCGGCCGACGGGCCGCGATAGCGAGACGACGTTGAACAGCTCCGGCGCGAACGCCTCGATCGCCTCCGCGGCGACCCGGCTCACTCGGTCGGGGAAGTCGGGGTTGTCCGCGAGGATGTCGCGGGCCGCATCCATGCGGGCCGCACGTTCCATCTCGCTCTCGCCCTCGACCCCGAGCCACAGCTCAACCGGGGTCCCCAGAGCCAGTTCCACAAAGTCGGTGTCTGAGACGACCTCGTGGCCGCCGATGAATGAACGCATTGAGCACTCCTGTAATCGAAGGGACGGGGAACCGGGCGGTCGTGGCCTTGTGGTGAGAGGCGACCGCTCCGGGGTGAAGTCGTAGTTCCGGCTCCCCTCAGCCTCGCCCGTACGAGACGGGCAAGGGAGGCAACCGGCCGCAGGCGCCGTGCGCTGCGAAGTGGTTGAAGCTGCGCTGTTCAGCGCACGGCTCTCGCCGCGCGCGCCGCCTACTTGGGCCAGGAGAGGCGACGAATCCCGATTCAGTTGTCAAGGAACGAACGCTTCCTTCGAACCCGTCTCACGGGGCCCTCCGGGCGCAGGCAGTGCGGTTCTCTCGGCTTCACCGGTGCAGGCGAGCCTTGACGCGTGATCCAGATTGACCTAGGTCAATTGCTCACAGGGAGGAAGTTACCTAGGTCGATCCGAGTCGTCAAGGGGAGCGCCAAGAATGAAATTGACCTAGGCCGGTTAGGCTCGACCCCATGGAGAAGAGCCCTGGCACACCGCGCCCTACGGCCAAGGACATCGCGGCGGACATCCGCCACGAGATCGTCAACGGCGACCTCGGCCCCGGCGATCAGCTGCGAGCCGCCCGCGAACTGGCCAAGGAGTATGGGGTGACGTTGGTCAAGGTGCAGAACGCTTACCGCGAGCTCAGTGAGGAAGGTCTCGTGTTCTCCCAGCAGGGGCGCGGCACCTTCGTGGTTGACCCTTCGCAGCCCGTCGATGATGGGCAGCGAGGAGGATCGGCGTTCGTGGCGCTCGCGACGGAGATCAGCGCGATGCACGAGACGATCCGTCAGCTTGGGAAGCGACTTGAGCGCCTTGAGCAGATCGTGAACTCCGGCGGGTCAGCACCCGCTCAGTGACGACATCGGCCCGCTGGACCAGCCGAGTCGCCTCCATACGCGCCTTGTTGAGACTCGCTCTGATCAGGGCGCACTGAGCCGGGGTAAGTCCCGCTCCGCTGCTTTGCTGTTCGAACGTCTCTGACATGCGAGACAGCTTGGGCGCGGAAATAACGATGGACCCGGACACATTGTCCGGGTCCATCGTCTTTGCAGGTCAGTGGTGTTGACCGTACGTCACTTCATTGCTCGATCAACAGCATCCAGTACTGCGGTCCACGGGAGTTCGCGTCCGGAGGGAGCCTCTCGCGGTTCGTACAGCGGCCACACATCCGGCCCGTAGACAAGGTGAACTTGCGCTTCGCGCAACGCCTCAAGGTGGCGCTGCCAGGCAGGGTGACGGGCGTGGGCCGCATTAACTCGAGGGAAGACCACGACAGGAAGTCCGATGGTCCCAATGGCTTCGGCCACCTGGGTCAGCGCCTGATTGTCCGCAATACCCGTCGCAAGCTTGGCGACCATGTTCGCGCTCGCAGGGGCGACCACGTAGCAGTCAACGGGCGGGTGCGGCCGTGCGTCTGCAGGTAGCCGCGACTCGTCCCGCACCGGGAGACTGGTCAGCTTCTCCAGCCGCTCCACCTCGCCGCTCATCCGGAGCCAGTTGCCCGCGGTCGGTGTCAGCGTCACGGCCACCGTCCAGCCGCGTTCGATCGCAGGCTCGACCAGCCCGGTGCGGAGGGCTTCAACTCCGCCGGCCGCCGATCCCACGACTCCGAGAACTCCGCGCTTCGCCGCTCTCACTGCACCGCCCTGCATCGTTGGGCCATCACGAACACCTCGGACGAGCGAGAGCCCGCAGTCATGGGGGACTGCTTGGTCAGGTCCCGCAGCGTCTCGCGCACTCTGGGATTGTTGCGCACGAGCTGCGGCGACGTCCGTTCGGCCGTGCGCAGTTCCGCGAAGGCGTCGTCTCCGTGTCCCGCGAGCGAGAGCGCGCGGGCGAAGTCGATCCGATGCGAGACGCTGCGCTCTTGGGGCATGTGGTCCACGTTGATCCGGCCGTTCTCCACCACGTACGCGACGTTGTCGAGATCCAGTTCAATGGACAGCCGGTGCAGCAACACGTTCGTCGGGCCGAAGCCGGTCTGCCAGTAGTTCTCATCCGAGCCGAGGTCTTCCGCAAGCTCTTCGGCACGGTCCAAGAGTCGGGTAGCCGTCGGACGGTCCTGGTGCCGAGCTGCGGCGACAGCCGCCCGCAGGTGAATCATGCCGAGCAGGCTCAGCGCGGCAGGGTCACCGTCCGCCACTCGCGGGGACAGCCAGGTCGCCGTTACGTCGCCCAGCTGCATCGCCGCCTCATAGCGGCCGTTGGCGAGCAGGGCGTGCGTTCCTGAGCGGGCGGCCGACGCCAGCACGAGCGGGTCATCGGACGCATCTGCCGCCTGCATCGCGCGCTCCGCCGCGAGCCATGAGATATCGGACTCCCCGATCTTCGCGAGCGTCGTGGCGGCAAGGTGGTGCGTGCGGGCCGACACCGCCCAGCAGTCGTGGCGATCCTCCTCGCGGCGCGCTGCGCGATCCTCCAGCTCCTGAGCGGTTTGGAGGAGCGCAGGAAGTGCAGCGATCACGCTGCCGAGCCGACCGCCCTGGTAGTCGTTCCACGCGTTCTCGACACGCACAGCGGCCGGAGCAGGGGTCGGAAGCTGAGCGCCTGCTTCCGGCCCGAAGAGAAGTCGGGAGAGCCGCCGCGGACTCATGAGCGCGTCGCGGACGGCCGGCACATCGTCCTGCTGCTTCTCGTCCTCCACAAGCATGGACTGCCCCACAAGGTCCCCGAGGGGAACCCGCAGGATACGTGCGAGTTCCGCGAGCATGTCGATGCGTGGCGGCTTGCGTCGTCCGGACTCGGCTTTCGCCAGCCAGTCAGTGCTACGGCCGACCAGCCCGGCCAGCACCTCTTGCGTGTATCCGCGGCGCTTCCGGTAGAACGCGATTCGTTCGCCGATGCTGAGGTGATCTCCAAGACCACGCATGGGGTGTTGCCTCCCGCTGCTGAGTAGGGGCGCCTTCACGGTACCGAGGCGGTGGTGAACGCGTAAGAGATCCCAGCGGTGACCACCGTAATCAGGGTGTAGGGCTGAACGGCGAAAGGCCCGGACGGATTGTCCGGGCCTGTGCGACCGCGCTAAAAGGTGTCCCAGCTGTCCGACTGTCCGGTTGGGGCGCTGACCTGCGACAACCGCCCGGACAGTCAATATGAGAGCTGTCCGGGGTGTCCGGTCACAGACGGGCTGCAACACCCCGGGTGTTACAGCCCGTCGGCGAAGCCGACCCTGGTAGGTCGCAGGCGCCGGAGGCGACTTCCCTCTACGGTTGTGCCCGCAGCTGGGTGTCTAGCTGCGGGCACAACGACGCGCTCACAACCGACAACGACTAAGTCGCAGGTCAGCGTACGGGCGTTGGCTGCCTAGCTATACGGTGCCCGACATGGACCCCCTTCTGAGTGCCGAGGATCACATACCGAACCGGGAGGCCCTGGTTGCCTTTCTCGCGCGCCTTCGCGAGGACCATGCGCAGCACGGCGCGGAGTGGGAGAACCAGACCCTGGACCGCTTCCTGGAGGCCCTGGGGGCTTGGATCGCGGACGCTCAGGGCTCGTATACCCACCTTAAGCAGGACCTGCCTCCCGAGGGCGGCTGGACGTTCTTTGCCAGGGCGCTAAGCCTTGATCCACCGACGTGGTTTGGGGAGTGATCTTGTGACCGGTTTCGAGCCGGTTTCAGGTCGGCGCTCGGGTATGGGCAGGTTGTAGTCGCTGGTCTGCCCAGCTTTTCCACGGGTTCGGTTCCGGTTGGGCCCTGGCGGCGGGCGGGTCGGGTAGGGGCTGTTCGCGTCAGCCGGGTGGGCCGTGAACGGTGTGGAAGAGGTGTGTCCAGGCGTGCTGCCAGGGCCAGTTGTGTGGCAGGTGCAGGGTGATGCGGCGGGCGGAGCGGGCGATCCGGGCCGGAACGTGGACCAGGTGGGTGCGGATCGTGGCGGTGGTGGCTTTGGCGTGGAAGGCGGAGGTCAGGGAGCCAGTGGCCCGCAGCAGGTTGTAGGTCATCGCCCACAGGGTGAGCCAGGCGGCGTTGGCGTGGAAGTGCCCGGAAGGCAGGTGGGCCAGGGCGCCGGCTTTGGTGTCCGCGATGACCTGCTCGATCACGGCGTGGTGGCGGTGTTCCCGCTCGGCCTGCAGGGTTGCGGCGGGCTGGTCGGTGAAGAAGGGGTGGTAGCGCCAGACGGGGAACAACTCGCCCTGTTCACCCACGACGGCGGGTTTGGCGAGGTCACGGACCCGGCGCACGATCAGCCGGGCGGTGATCTGCTCGCTCTTTTTGCGGCTCGCGAAGGCGGTGTATTGGGGTATCTCGGCGACTTCGGCGTCCGAGATGAGTTCACCGGTGGCGGGGTCGGGCACCGCGGTCGGGTAACTGATGTGCTGCCATTCCTCGTCGGGGATGCTGTGGACGGCTCGTTTGATGGAGGGGTTCATGCTGGTGGTGAGCGAGAAGTGGGCTCCGGCCCGGTGGCAGGCGGCGATCACACCGGCGTTGTAGAACTGCGAGTCGGCCCGCAGGATTCGGGTCCCGGTGCAGCCGGCCTCGCGGGCGGTGGCCAGGGCCTCGCTCACGAATTTCGGGGCGCCGCGGGAGTCTGCTGCTTTGCCGCGTCGCATCCGCACGCCGGCGATCACCGGCCTCGATTGCGGGGTGCAGACCGTGGCGAGCAGCGGGTGCAGGGTGCGGATGCCCTTGAACCGGCCGTACTCGGCGCCCTGTTTCGCCCGCCCGTAGACGCGTTTGTGGGTGGAGTCGACATCGATGAACGCCATCTCGTCCGAGCCCGGCAACAAGGGGGTGTGCGCGGCCAGTGCGGCCAGGAACCGGCGGTGGACAGCGTGGAGTTGGAGGGCATGACCGTGGGTGAACGAGCGAAGGAAGGTGCCCAGCGTGGACGGGGCACGGGCACCTGCGAACACGGCCGGCATCGCGCCGTGCCGCAGGACGTGAAGGTCGTCGATGCTGTCCGCACCCGCGGCCATGCCGCCCACAATGCTGGTGACCTTGGCATCCGCCGCAGCCCCAGCCCCGTTCTTCGCGCCGGTCAGCTTCACCTTCTCGGCCACCAACCGCGACAGCCCGCACCGCTCGGCCAGCCGCAGCACCGGCAGCAGCCCGGCATACGCGATCAGGTTCGGGTCATCGAACGCAGCGGAGACCGCTGCCGGAGTATGGGAAACTTGCATCTACGAGGTGCCTTGCTGATTGTGCGTGCTGGAAGCGTCAGAACTCCCATCATCGCAGGTCAGCAGGCACCTCTTCTTGATTGCTCATCCACAGCAAGCGAGCCACTCGGTGGATCGAGGCTAAGTGCCGCCCGAATCTACGAGTGACCGCATGTCCGCTGCGTGCCCGACCAGGCGGCGCCCATCGGGGAGTAGCGGGGAACAGCGGTTCAGCGCCCGCCTGCGCGCAGTTCAGCGAGTTGCCTGGTCAGCCGCGATCCGCATACGGGGTCTTCCAAGCTGGTGCTCCGAAGCCCAAAGCGTCGGCACCGCGTAGCCCCGCTCGACCGTCGCGTACCTTGACCGCGTGGATGAGGAACCGGTGGTCATCAAGCTCACGCACGACCAAGCGTTCGTGCTGTCGGACTGGCTCTATGAGGTGATGATGAAGTCCGACGAGCTCGATGCAATCGTCCCGGACCGTGCCGTCTGGTCAGACATCCCATGCCGTTTTGGTGTCAAGTGGTGGCCGAGAGGGTCGCGTGGTGTGACCACCCGGTGGACTCGTCGTAGGGGGTGCGTGTCTTGAGGCATCCGTGGAGGATGCCGACGAGGCGGTTGCCGAGCTGACGCAGGGCGGGGTTGTAGCCCGCGTCGCGGGCGCGCTGTTTGTCGTAGTAGCGCCGGGCTCCGGGCGAGGTGTTCAGCGCCGAGAACGCCTGCCGGTGCAGGGCGTCAGCGAGGCGGTTGTTGCGTGCGTAGCGGGCCTGAACGGCGTGTGTTCGGCCGGAGGCACGGGTGATCGGGCTGGTGCCGGCGTAGTTCTTGCGGGCCTTCGCGGAGGCATAGCGGGTGGGGTCGTCCCCGAACTCGGCCAGCACCCGGGCGCCGGTGATCGCGCCGATGCCGGGCATCGACAGGTAGATCTCAGCGTCCGGGTGCTCACGAAAATGCGCGCTCACCTGCTCTTCCATCATGGCTATCTGCTCGTTCAGGGCGATCAGGAGCCTGGCGTGCGCGGTCGCGGCGGCGCCGTAGGCGGCCGCGACCGGGGTGGCGACGCCGAGCTGGGGCTCGCGGAGTGCGGCCTGGATCGCGCCGGCCTTCTGGTCGCGGTGGTGGCGTCGGTGCCGGGCCAGGACCGCGGTGATCTGCGGCTTCGTGAGCTTCGCCGCCTGCTCCGGGGTGGGCGCCTTGACCAGCAGTTCCAGGGCATCGGTGCTGGTCAGCTCCAGGGACGCGTAGGCAGTCAGCGCGCCCGGGAAGTACTCGCGCAGTGTGTTGCGCAGCCGCTGGAAGGTGCGGGTGCGTTCCCAGATCAGGGTCTGGTGGGCGCGGGCGACCACGCGGACGGCCTGGGCTTGGTCGCTGTCGCCTGCGACGGGTCGCAGCTGGGGGCCGTCGATGCGGACCATATCGGCGAGCGCGTGTGCGTCGCCCTTGTCGCTCTTGGCCCCGGAGGTGCCGTACCGTTCCTTGAACCGCGCGGCCTGGCGCGGGTTGATCGCGTAGACGCGGTAGCCGGCTGCGATCAGCGCCTGCACCCAAGGGCCGCGGTCGGTCTCGATCCCGACCGCTACCTTCTCGGACTCCAGGTCCTCGCCGCCGTGCCGGGCTATAAGCGTGTGCAGCTTGGCGATGCCCTCCACACCCTCGGGCAGCTGGGCTGAGGCCAGTTTCCGGCCTGTCTCGTCCTGCAGCTCGACATCGTGGTGGTCCTCGGCCCAGTCATCGCCTATGAACAGCAACAACACTCAACTCCTTGCCCTCGTCCGGTACTTGCCTGCAGCCGACGGAAGGCACGGCTCGCGCCCTAATGGATCCAGTGCTCACGCCCAACCGCCCGGCGGGCACGCCATCCCATCAGCAGTCAGGCCTCCCGGCCGACCAGCAGGGGCACGGTCTGACCACAGAGCTCGAATGGCTCCGGCATGGAGAGTGCTCACCTGCTGGCGGCTACGGACCGTAGTCTCTCTCACGGCCCGATGAATCCCATTAGGCATCTACGCGATCTCCGGCACCCTGGAGAAGTCGTTCGTTGAGATCTTCATGCCCGACTACGCCGGTCGCCTGGAGCAGGCACGGCAGCGGTTGCTCGACTCCGTGGGTGGCGACGAGGGCGAGGAAGTCGAGGCGACACAAGGCGTGTCAGGCGAGCCATTTGGCGATGACATCAGCGGCTGAACCAACACTGCCGGTTACCGGCGAATCCCGCCGGACTCACGCGGCAGGTGGACCCAGCACCGGCCAGGATTGGCCGTGGTGCGCGACGCCCACGGACCGACCTGATAGGGATGCGGCCACAGCTTCAACCCCTCCAAGTGCCGTACTGACCAAGGATATTGAAGAGTCGCGCCGTCAGCACCTCGTGCAGGTCAGCGGCCGAGATCTCATGCGTCGACGCTGAGCGGGAACATGCTACTCAGCCCCCACAGCTTGCGGCTTTCTTCCTCTTCGTCGCGGACATCCCAACGCTCGTCGGCAGGGTCTCGGGGCCTCGCCTCACTACTCTTCTGGGCATCCACAGCGTCGTAGAACGCGTCGCCACAGTCATCGGATTCGCCCGTCAGAAGCACATGGGCTTCCAGCGCAACGTAGTCGAGCGATTCCCATCCGGGCCACCCATCGCCCCAGTCGCTCAGAGGACGCCCCGCCAGTCGCTGGACCCCGGAGCTGCGAGAACCCACTCCGCGAAGATCCGTGGCGAGAACCAGGGCAAGAAGGCGAGCCCCATGAGACTCCACCGACCTCTGCGATAGGAGTACTCGCCGCGGTGCGAAAGCCATCAGCCAACGTCATCTGTCTCAATGATCGTGAACCAGTTCCTCAGCTGACCTTCGCTGGGAAGATCGTCAATTAGTTCAAACTGGTTTCTGGCTACGAACCGTTCACTGGGCTTGTTCCGACTATCAATCCGACCAATGACGAGAGTCGGCTGGTCCCCTTCCTCAGCCAACATGTCTGCAAAGACGTCATCCAAGGCTTGATCCGCGACCTGTCCACCTGCCCCCCGGTAGGGACACGCCACGCCGACGGCCTTCAATGCTCTGATAGGCCCGTCGAAGCCCAGCTGACAGCGGAGCGGAGTTTCGACACCAGGATTCCTGAGACGCGCGTGAGAGACACACACCGCAAGGTCGCCCGCTGCGAACCCGAGCAGAAGGCGACCACCGTATGCGGCATCATGGTTGGCGTCAGCAAGCGCGTCTCCGGAGCGGAACCAAGTCTGCACCTCCTGCTCCCACCTGCGGTGATGCGGCGCCGAACGGCCGTTGGGGAGCTTTCGCGCTGGCTCCACGCAAGTGAAACTTTGGAGTAGGGCTTTGTCCGCTTTCGTAGCCACCCGCCACGAAAGTTCGATCAAGCCCGCTTACGCACCTTACGGCGAGGGACACTCCCAGCCCGCAGGCGATCACGGAGGGCGAGTACTGTGGCTCGACTCAGGGGCGCGTTCACGGCATCTTTGTAGCTTCGCGCCGGTGCGTCACCGCTGGTCATCCATGGGAACACTTCTGCGCTTGTTTGCGAGGTCGCGGTGATCACCATCACTTGCGACGCTTGGCCCTGGTAGCTACCTAGTTGCACCTGCATCTGGCTCGCCCCCTGCCGCCTGATCGTAAGCGTCTGCAGCGTTTTGCAGAAGTCGGATCAACTCATCAAGTCTACTACGAGTAAAGACGTAGCGGCCCAGAACGTCAACCGTTACAGCCCCAAGGCTGGCCACCTGACCCGCTACGTCATCAGGCGGCCCAACCACGAACGGCGGATCAACGTGGCCGATCATGAGATACACAGCGTCGGGGCCATCACCCGTGGGCACCCCCAGGGAAATGGCGAACTGATTGGCCACCTGCGGCTTAGGCTGCTCAGGGGGCCATTGCACACTGAGCGTATACACTCTCGCGTCCGGGTTGTCTGACATGCTCACCACTCCAGTGTGTCACGACGGCTACCGAGGTAAACATGGCAGGTCGAGCGAGCACAACGCCGCCTGAAGCAGGAATTTGGCGGCCCTGACTGCCCCGAAAATCCGGTCACACTCAGCTAAGACTTGCGATCCACCGCCCCGGTGCGAGTACGCTCCGTGACCGCAGATCAGCGTAGCGACGGAGCGTACTCGCACCGGGGCGGTGGATATGCGCTTTGCTAAATCTTTGTCCAAATCTCTAGATGCGAACACCAGCAGGTTTGGTCCACAGTGTCCGATACCCAGGTTCACAACGCCACATAGAATCGACATCCGAGCCGAGGCGAAGCACTCTCTGCAGGACTGTGAATCATTAGGTCAGTGGCTGCACCAGAAGGGCACTAGATATGGCGGACAGCCACAGTCAACGTCGGTCCATACGCAGCCCGGCACAGGCAGCGACCGGCTCATGAAGTGACGCCGCACTCGGTGAGTGTCTAACTGCGTGACAACGCCGGCGCACGGCAGCGAACAACCGTGGACCGCCAACGGACTATCAGCACAGTTGACAGGCACACCAGCACAGGTGGCAAACCCCTAGACACGTTGCTTCGGGACGAAGAGGTCGGTTCCCGGGAGAGCACGGAGCCCCGGCCGTCTCTGGGCCGCACGGGGGTGCTCAACGACGACCAACGCCGACAACCACTGACAGCTAAGCCGCAGGTCGCAGCGTTGATGGACTACACGGTCACAGCTCAGAGACCCGACCCTTCACTTCTAGGTGTCCTCTTGGGAGGCCCTGGGGAGGGAGCCCTTCTCTCCTGACCAGGACAAGGAGCAGCTAGTAGTACTCCCGGATGTATCCCAGTGCCTTCCCGAAGACATCCTGGTCGCGGATCTTGAACTTGATGTAGAGCGCCTTGCGGAGCGCCTGCTGGACGAGACGATCGCCTTCGTTGGTGTCCTGCCATCCGTCAAAGCGGACCGTGCGGACGACGGAGTCAACCTCGTCGACGACCTTCTCGGCGATTATCGGGGTCTCCTCGCTCTTGAGTGACTCGAAGAGGTCAGTCAGGGCGGCCTTTCCGCGCTCCTCGCGTGGCACCTCGGCGGCGGCCTTCTCCGCTGCGACTGTGTCTCGCGCCAGCGCGAAGAGTTCCTTGAGGAACTCCAGTGATGCCTGCTGGGAGTGGGCGTACTTCTCCCGCAGAGCATTCAACCGATGGCCGAGCTCGATGAAGGCCGGGTTGCCGACGTGCTTGGCGATGCGAGCGGTGATCCACTTCTCGACCTCGACGGGGTCGATATCCTTGCGCTTGCCGGTCATCAGGTCCTCGATGACCTGAGCGTCGAGGACGATGGTCTCCAGGTCGGTGCGGGGGACCTCGACGGTGACGTGATTGTTTATGAGCTCGAGGGTCTTGGCGCCTAGCGTGTGCCAAACCAGTCGGCCCGTAACGTCGGTGAGCTGCACAGACTGGTAGACGTCAGTCAGCCAGCGGTAGTCCGACTCGTACTCGGACAGGATTGGGTCCGGGGAGAGGGTCTCCCATAGCTGGGCGACGACGCTGTACGCAGCTCCGAAGGCGTCGCGGGACTCGTCGGAGTCGATCGCGGTCTGGGCCTGGATCAGACCCTCATAGCCGCCGACGGTGCGGTCGACGCCCGGGAAAAACGCCAGAGCGGCTTCGATCGCGGGGCCGAGCTGCTCGCGGAGTACAGAGATATTGGAGATGACCTGCTGTACGGACTTGTCGTCGAATTCGAAGGCTTTGGCGACGTCGTCGAAGATGCCGAGGTAGTCCACTATCAGGCCGTGGGTCTTCGCTGGCGGGTAGACCCGATTCGTGCGGCAGATTGCCTGGAGCAGGGTGTGCTCGCGCAGGGGCTTGTCGATGTACTGGGCGTAGAGGATCGGGGCGTCGAAGCCGGTGAGCAGCTTCGCGGTCACAATGATGATCTTCAATGGGTCGGCCGGGTCGTTGAAGCGGGTGGTGATCCGCTCCAGCTCCTCCCGGTCCGGCGTCCACTGCTTCCACGCCGGCTTGTCACCGCGACTGGTGGACATCACGATCGTGGACACGTCCGGACCCAACAGGCGGTCAAGTTCTCCCTTGTACGCCACGCAGGTGGCCTTGTCGTAGACCACGACCTGCGCCTTGAAGCCCTGCGGCTCGACCTTTGTGGTGAAGTGCTCGGCGATGTCGGCGGCGATCTTGCGGATCCGGCCGGGGGCCTTGATCAGCGCCTCCAGGGAGGCGGCTTTCTTTGACAGGGTGCTGCGTTCTTCCTCGGTGAGCCCGTGGCGGTCGGCGAGCTCATCGAAGGCTGCTTTGATCTCCTCCTCGTCCAGGTGGATCTCCGAGAGGCGTGGCTCGAAGTGCAGCGGCAGGGTGGCGCCGTCGCGGATGGAGTCGGAGAAGGAGTAACGCGAGAGATACCCGTGCTCGTCGGCCTCGGAGCCGAACCACATGAACGTGTTGCGGTCGCGCTTGTTGATCGGTGTCCCGGTCAGCCCGAACAGGAACGCGTTGGGCAGCGCCTCGCGCATCTTGCGGCCGTAGTCACCCTCCTGGGAGCGGTGGGCCTCGTCGACCATCACGATGATGTTGTTGCGCGCGTCCAGCACACCGGGTGCTTCGCCGAACTTGTGGATCGTGGTGATGATAATCTTCCGCGCCCCCGCAGCTAGGAGCTCTTGAAGCTCCTTGCGGGACTCCGTTGAGACCAGGTTCGGTACGTCGGAGGCATTGAACGTCGCGGTGATCTGGGTGTCCAGGTCGATCCGGTCGACGACGATGATCACCGTCGGCGAGGTCAGCCCCGCCATCGCGCGCAGCTTCTGCGCGGAGAACACCATCAGCAGCGACTTCCCCGACCCCTGGAAGTGCCAGATCAGCCCCTGCTTGATCCGCCCGTGCAGCACCCGCTCCACGATCAGGTTGGTCGCCTGGAACTGCTGGAACCGCGCGATCACCTTGATCTTGCGGTGCTTCTTGTCGGTCGCGAACAGCGTGAAGAACCGCAGGAAGTCCAAGATCACATCCGGATCCAGAACGCCCTCGACCGCCTCCTTGACCGCCGCGAGGCCTACCTTCACCGGCATGTGGTCCTCACCGGACTCATCCGCCCGCCACGGCCCCCACAGCTCCACCGGCATCCCGACCGACCCGTAGCGGAAGTCCTTGCCCTCAGTGGCGAAGTTGAGCACGTTCGGCACGAAGAACGCTGGGACGTTGACCTCGTAGTCCTCCTTCACCTGCGCCGCCGCATCGATCCAGGTGTACGCCGGCCGCACCGGCGACTTCGCCTCCCCCACGACCAACGGGAACCCGTTGCACCAGATCACCAGATCGAAACGCCGCTCTAACCGCCCGACCCTGTAGGTCACCTCGGTCGACACGATCCAGTCGTTCGCACTGTGCTCACCGGGGTGGCCGAAGTCGATCAGTCGCACCGTCACATGCTCACCATTGGGGCCGAACGGCATCGACTTCTGCCCCGTCAGCCACGCCGCGAACTCCTCATTAGCCACTACCGGGTTCGGCGTGTTTCGAGCCGAGATCAGGATCGCCCGAAGCTGGTAGATCATCTGATCGGCCAGCTGCGGCTCCGCCTCGATCGCCGGATTGAGGCGGATCAACGCCTCCCGCACCTGCTGGTCCAGCAGCACCTCGTCCGTACGCCGCGGCAGATGGCGCCCCGGCACGAACCGCACGTCGGCTGAGGTCACGCGATCTCGGATGAAATCGCGCACCGTGTTCGCCTCGTTGAAGGTCACCCGGCACCTCCGAAGATCTCGGCAGACACGGTGCCTCGTGAGGTATCCAGTGCGAGGAGATCGGACTGCGCCAACTTCGCCGCTTCATCGAATCGCGTAAGCCTGTCAAGGAACTCGTTCTGTTCCTTAGCGGTTGCCTTCGGAAACGCCAAGCGAGACAGCGACTGACGGTTGATCTTGACCATGCTTGTCGCACTCCCAGCGGCGCTTCTCCTCATGTGCTTGCGCCCATGTGGGCTCGCGAGAACTGCCTCTGCAAATGCGGGCTGAACGTCGTCAACGAGATGCAGACGCATCATCGTGTCCGGGAACGAGACGTCTGACCGATCCTCCGTGAAAATGCAGGGGCGGCCGACGGCCTTGACTGTGTTCGCTCGCGAGATCAACAGGTCTCCCTGATTGAGTCTGGCCGCCCTCACCTCGGAACTGTCCGGAACGTTCTTCAATTGGCCGGCGCGATAGCCGAACGGGCCGATGGCTGCCAGTGACAGCACATAGTGGCCTGTCACCTCGTCGACAGGTGCAGCGGACCACCCGCTCTCGGGGGACCGAGCCCATACACGCTCGAACGGCACAGTCTCTCTGTCCACGAGGCTGCCGATCGAATTGCCTAGCCATGCGTACCTAGCACTGAGGACTGCCGCCATCGCGCTCACGACTGAACGCCGGTGCCCCTCGATGGCCCAGAGAAGGTCGGCGAGGCGCTGCTGTTCGTCGAGAGGTGGGAGGTCGAATTCGTAGTTCGCCAGCTCTGTCCAGTTGATGTACGGGTTGACCGAACCGCGGGAGTTGGCAACCGCGTACGAGTGGAACACCTCAGCGCTGAGGACGAACGGCAAGAACCGCTGGAGCAGGACCGACTCATCACGGCTCTCCAGCACAAATGTCTTTTCTCCAGTGATGCCCTCAAACTCCGGGACGGCTGTCTTACGCAGGTAGGAGCGCCGTGAGACGTAAAGGACGTGGCCAGGCTTGAACCGCTTGTAAAACATCGGCCCGATCGGGTCGCGCCCGATGACGCCCCACCGGGTGATTGCGAGGTCGTTGCTAGGGATGTGCTCACCCGCGAGGAAGCGTTCGAGTCCAGACGTCTCGGCATCGACGCGATCGGTGACGTGCTTGGCGACGTCGCCGAGAGCGACGCGCTTCCAAGCGGACTTGTCCAGGTTGAGGTTCACCGAGACACCTCCTCGCCGAGCATTGCCAGGACTTCCTCGACCGCCCGGTCAGACTCCGCTGCGGCCGCACGCCACTTCTTCAGTGCGACATCGAGCGACTCACCATCAGCGCTAGCGCTGCTGCCCGTCGCTGAGGTGACGTACGAGGAGATGGCCAGCGAGTACCCACGCTCGCGGACCTCATCAATGGTCGCCACGGCTGCGAGGCCGTCGACGGCCTCGAAAGCCTGGTAGGCATCGAGGATCCTCGTCTGGTTCGCTGCGCGGAGGAATGACTGCGCCCGCTCGCGCGCAACCTCCTTGCTCGCATCGATCAGCAGAATTCTGCCTCGCCTCTCGCGTGGCTTCTGCGTACGCAGGATGACAACGGCTGCTGGCATCGGCGAGTTGTAGAACAGCCCTTCACCAAGCCCGAGCACGCACTCGACCATGTCGGATTCGACCAAGCCCTCCCGCACGACGACCTCGTCCCGACGGAACAGCACACCGTGCGGCAGGAGAATTGCAGCACGGCCGGTCCTCGGGTCGAGGCTCTTCGCGATGTGCTGCAGGAAAGCGTAGTCAGCCCGGTTCTGTGGCGGTACGCCCCACATGTTGCGGCCGTAGGGGTCCTTCATGAACGCGGCCCGATTCCAGGTCTTGATGGAGTACGGCGGGTTGGCCAGGACGATGTCGAAGGTCCGCAGCTGGCCGTGGGCGTCGAGGAGTGCCGGCTTGGCGAGGGTGTCGCCGTGGCCGATGTGGCCGTCGGCTATGCCGTGGAGGAAGAGGTTCATCTTCGCGATCGCCGAGGTGCCGTAGTTGAGCTCCTGACCGTAGAGGCGCAGGTTGCGCCATTCCTTGCCCCGGCGCTTGAGCTCGGCGACGGTGGAGATGAGCATGCCGCCGGTACCGCAGGTGGGGTCGTAGACCGACTCCCCCGGCTGAGGTTCCAGCATCATGGCCATCAGGTGCACCAGGGTGCGGTTGGTGTAGAACTCCTGGGCGGTGTGGCCGGAGTCGTCGGCGAACTTCTTGATCAGGTACTCATAGCCCTGCCCGAGCTCATCCTCGGGCAGGTTCGCCACCGACAGCGTCTTGGTGGAGAAGTGCTCGATCAGATCGGACAGGGTGTCGTCGGGGAGCAGGTCCTTGTTGGTCCACTCGCCGTCGCCGAAAACGCCGGTCAGGGTGTCAGGGTTGGCGGACTCGATGGCCCGCATCGCGCCCTTGAGCGCTGTGCCGACATTGCTGGTGACCTTGCGCAGGTCGACCCAGTGGGCGCCGTCGGGGATGGCGAAGCGGTGATTCTCCGGGAGGTCGGCCATCTCCTCGTCGCCGTACACCCCCAGGGCGGCGGCGTGCTCCTCGTCATAGACGTCGGAGAGGCGCTTGAGGAAGACCAGCGGGAAGATGTACTGCTTGTAGTCCCCGGCGTCGATCAGCCCCCTCAGCAGCACTGCGGCACCCCACAGGTAGGACTCCAGTTCCCGCTGGGTGATCCGCTTCGGACTCCTCGTGGTCATGCGCCCAGCCCCCACTTCGCCAGCTCGGCCTCCAGCGCTGCGCGGGTCTCGCGGGTCTTCGCGCGCGCGGTCTCCAGTCCGGCCAAGGCCTGCTCCAGCGTGATCTGCTCGCCGACCTCGGCCGGCTCAACGTACAGCGGGATGTTCAGGTTCCAGCCGTTGGCCTTGATATCCTCCAGGGTCGCGACCGCGGCCAGACCGGGCTGGTCGGCGTACTCCTGATGAGCCTTCAGAAGAGTCTCGGCGTGGTCGGGCTCGAGGGTGTTCTGGTTGCGGCCGCGCTTGAAGAGCAACTCTCCATTGACGAAGAGCACCTTGTCCTGCTGCTCGGCGGGGCGCTGACAGCGCAGGATCAGCACGCAGGCGGCAAGGCCGGCGCCGTAGAACAGGTTGGGCGCCAGGCCGATGACGGCCTCCACGAAGCCGGCTTTGAGGATGTGCTCGCGGATGCGGCCCTCGGCACCCTGGCGGAACAGGGCGCCCTGAGGGAGGACGACCGCGGCCCTTCCTCCGATGGGTGCAGCGGAGGTGAGCATGTGCTGGACCCAGGCCCAGTCGGCGTATCCCTTCGGCGGCACCCCGCCCAACTCATTTCGACCCCACGGATCGGAGGCCCACTGCTCGTGGCCCCAGTTCTTCAACGAAAACGGCGGGTTGGCGATCACGCAGTCGAACCTGGCCAGCCGGCCGTGGTCGAAGTAGGCCGGGTCGCGCATCGTGTCGCCGCGCTCGACGTGGAAGTCCTCCATGCCGTGCAGCAGCAGGTTCATCCGGGCGATCGCGGAGGTGGTGAGCACCTTCTCCTGGCCGTATAGCTTGCCGAGCACGGTCTTCGGGTCACCGCCGCGGGCCTTGATGTGCTGGATGACCTCGATCAGCATGCCGCCGGTGCCACACGCTGGGTCGTAGACCGTCTCGCCCTCCTGGGGGTCGAGGATGTTGACCAATAGCGCGACCACCTGGCGCGGGGTGTAGTACTCGCCGGCCTTCTTGTTGGACTGGTCGGCGAACCGCTTGATCAGGTACTCGTACGCCTGTCCCAGCACGTCGGGGGCGGCTTGGGAGATTGAAAGGGTCTTGGTCGAGAAGTGCTCGATCAGGTCAATCAGCTTGCTGTCTGGGAGCTTGTCCTTGTTGGTCCAGGTCGCGCCGCCGAAGATGCCGTACAGCGTGCCCTGGTTGGCCTGTTCGATCCCGCGGAAGGCGGTCTTGAGCGCCTCACCAACGTTCTCGGTGCGTTCGCGCACGTCTGCCCAGTGACATCCCTCGGGGATGGTGAACCGGTGATTCTCCTCGAACGCCGCATATGTGTGGTCGCCACCGGACTCGTCCAGCGCGCGGGCGTACTCCTCGTCGTACACATCGCTGATCCGCTTGAAGAACATCAACGGGAAGATGTACGCCTTGAAGTCCGCTTGATCGATGCTGCCCCGCAGCAGATCAGCCGCCTTCGCCAGATACGACTCCAGCTCCCCCAATGTCAACGGCATCGGAAGCTCCTGCTCCCCCACGCCGACCGCACTTGACCCCACTCGATCACTGCCCGTTTCTACACTCGACTTGCTCGGCTTGCCGTCCCGGCGAGCACATGTCGGAGCCTAGCGGGATCCGCCAGGGCTGTACCGAATACGGTCAAAGTTTCGACCTCACAGTCCAGTCCTATAGCTCCGCCGCATAATGCGCGTCGAGGACGAAGGTGTCTAAAACCGTGCAAGGTGCCACAAGGGCGACTTATCCTGCCGGTTCCCGTTCCCGGAGCTGGATGCCGACCGGACGGGGGGAGGCTCGACAATCCCACCGCACGGAACTGGACGCGAGCTATACCAGCTCCTTGACGAGGCGCCCGCCGATGATGAGGTCGCCGACCACAACGGCTTTACCCCTTCCGGCGGGAGGAGCTCGTTCAGTGTGTCCGCGACGAGGAGTCCATGAAATGAGCCACGGGCGGCTGTGCCCGTACGCCTGTGGACCGTCGCAGCACGAGGAGCTTCGATCGGCTACCACGAGTGAGTAGCGAGTGAGTGAGCCACCGGTCCAAGCCCGGTCAAGCGTTCTCACAGCTCAGATGGGTAGCCGAGCCTCATAGAGCTACGCCCTCCGGAGCCGGGTGCGCAGGTTCGAATCCTGCCGGGGGCACCGCAGTCCGGACAGCGTGATCAAGCCGCTGACCAGGCAAAGTGCCAAGCACAAAGGGTCGGACCCAGTCTCACTGGGTCCGACCCTTTGTCGTTGTGCGTCACGGATCACGAGTGAGTGGCGAGCGGGCACATCTCACGCACGGCTGAGAGCCGCCCGGGCGGGCGACGGTACGGCAGCGGGCAGGGCATCCGGCTCCTCGGCACCGCCCTTGGCCGCCGCGCGGCGCCGCGCCACGTACGCGCTCGCGATGAGCAGGAGCGCGACGGTCCCGGAGAGCACGGGCCAGTACACGTAGCGGAAGTTGGACTCGGGCGCCGTGGGCAGGTAGGCGAGGAGGTACACGAGCGAGCTGGCCCCGATGAGCCGGAGTTCTCTGCTGTAGGGGCCGGGCCAGCGGCGGCGCAGCACGAGCACCAGGGAGACGGCCAGCCAGAACCAGCCTTGGAAGAGCATCGGCAGGTAGCGGACGGAACCGGTCACATAGTTCTGCAGGGCGGACCTCAGCGTCTCGTTGACGGGATTCTCCGCCGCGATCTCGTGCAGGCGGCCGCCGGGCTCGGGATAGGTGCCGTTCTGGAAGAACTGGTTGTCCTGGAAGAGCAGCTTGGTGAAGACCCGGACCCGGTACTCGGCGTAGCCCCTCCAGTGCTTCGGCATCTGCTGCGTCCACATCCGGACCAGCACATCGGCGTGCCGGCTCAGCTCCGTCACGTCGAACGGCCGGTCGTAGGGAAAGCACTGCAGGTACGCGTCGGACGGGATGTTCCGCTTCCGGCAGTCGATGGCGGCGGTGACCATACGGTCGCGGAAGTCCGCGCTCCCGCCGGCCTGTTCGGCCGCGGTGCGCACCTGGGCCGGGGTGAGCACATGGACGAGGTCGTCCACCGGGATCACCGCGTACACGCGGGTGGCCAGCGGATGAGTGGCCGCGGACACGCCGGCGCTGCCGGCGACGGTGACCGCGACGAAAACACCGATGGCGGCCAGCCAGCGGCGGCGGCCCGGGGCGGGCCACACTGCGAGGACCAGCAGGGCGAAGACCGGGAACACGGCGGGCAATCCGTTCTTACGGACCATGCCGGCGTACACGATGAACAGCACGCCGAGCACCAGCAGGGCCCAGCGGGTCCTGGTCCGGCCCTCCGGCAGCTCACGTGCGGTGAGTGCGACCGCGCAGGCCGCGAGGAGTGCGTACGCCAGGTGCACGTCCTTCCACACCACCCCCGTGAAGTTCATGATGTGGGGCGCGAGGCCGACGGCCAGCATCGCGAGGGAGAGGCCGCGGCTGCCGGTCTTCTTCCAGACCAGGCGGGCGAGCACCCACAGCGACCCCCACAGCACGGCGGTCTGAAGGGCGGCCATCGCCGAGACGGCTCCCGTGGTCCGGATGAGGATCCGCCACACCAGCGCCAGCACCGGCGGATGCCAGTCGCTCACCGGCTGGTCCCCGAGCGCCTGCAGCAGCTGGTACTTGCTGTCCCTGCTGAAGTATCCGGGGTGGAAGACGGTGGCCACGGCGTAGCCGCAGACCGTCGCGACGGCCGCCAGGCACCATGGCCACAGCGTGCCGTGCCGCCAGGCCCCGCGCAGTGCCTTGGTCACCTGATCGATCGTTCTGGGCATGGGGGCGGAGACCTCTCCGGGGTGGGTGACGAAGCGCAAAACCGGGCGTCGGCGTGCAGGCGTTCCGTCGCGGTGGTGACCCACCGCAACACGTCCAAATGCCCGTTATCGCACGAGTTATCCGCGTCACCACGACGTCACGCGCAGGTGCGAGCGGGGTCACCCCTTCGGCTCAACGAGCCCGAACCACACCGCCCCCTCCCCTCCCAGGCCGCCGCGCGTGACTCCCCGTGCACCCCCTTGTCGGCGCGGCAGTTCAGCAGCACCGGGCCCCGGCCGCTCGTGTCGCCCCTTACTCCTCCCCTCGCAGCACGGAGGCCGTGGGCGCAGGGAAATGGGGAGTCCCGGAGCCCCCATGTGGATCGTGAGGGTGGGATGGTCGCGACGATGGACGTGAGCCTGTTCGGACTTGATGCGGGCGTGGCGGAAGATCCACCACTGGCACCGGATGCAGGCACCCGGAGCGGCCCGCATGCTCTACCCCATTACCCCAGGCCCGTCTGCGGATTGCAGACCAGGCACGGCTCGATGTCCGGCTCGTTCATCGCAATGAGCGCCTCTTCGCGGTTGATGAACCCCATCTGCGCGGTGTACGCCGCACAGCCACCGCGATGCAGCAACGCAGGACCGCCGGACCGCTGGGGCTGGAGTTTCCACGACAGCTCGGCCCTCGCCCGCTCGCGGCGCTGCTGCTCCTGCCGCTCCTGGACCTCGAGCTCGCGGACCCGGTTCCGGGTCTGGCGCAGCTGCCAGTCCAGCCACTCCTCAAGGGCCCGGAGCTTGTCCAGGCGGGATATCGACCCGGAATCGGACACGGCTACACCGCCTCGCCCGCGGTCTCATGGGCGTGCTTGAGAGCCATCCGGGCGTCCACCACACCGCTGTCGAGCGTTGCCCAGTACGAGTGGGTGGCCACCTGGGTGCTCAGCCGGAGCAGCTCCGCCCGGTACCGGGCCACCTCCGCGGCCTGCTCCGCCGTGTACCCGGGACTGTCGGCCTTGCCGGAGCGGAAGCTGGTGTACGGCTGCTTCTCACCTTCCCAGCCCGGCATCGGCTCGGCCGACCACGGCAGGCCGGCGGCGTACCGCTCGTACGCGGCGCGGGTCCGGTGCAGCGCGAGCTGGGCGTCGCGCAGATCCTCGGGAAAGTCGTACATGGGCACACACGAATGGTACGCGTGTTCGATTTTGGGATGCGAGCGCCGCGCCGGTGGCTCCGCTCCCGGTGCGCTGTCGTCCTGTGACACCGACGAAACGCCTCAGAAACCGCCGGCAGCGCCTTCGACCTGCGACAGCGCGTGACACATCCACGGCCTCCGGGGCCGGGTGCGCAGGTGCGGATCCTGGAAGGGCGCCGGAGAATCGGGTGCCGTGCAGAACCCCCCGATCAGCCGAGAGGCTGTGCGGCGGGGTGTTCATCACGCACCCCGGCAGAGCATCCGGGTCCCGTCCCTCGCAGGTTGTACGCCCTCCCCCGCCCGACCACGCCTGATCGCCTCCACGACTGCGTCCCGTCGATGGAGTGCTGCGTATCCGGTTCGGAGGGACGATGGAGGAGGCCGCAGCGAGGCGGGATACGCAGGGCGCGGCCGGGCCGGGCCGGCACGAGGCTGCCGTGCAGGTGAGCGGAAGGAGTGCCGGGGATGAGTACGGCCGACGCGTTCCGGGCCGGGCTCCGCCGGGCGGGTGTGTCGGCGCCCGGTGGTCTGCTGGATGTGTTGAGCCTTGCCGCGGTGGTGCTGGACGACCGCGGACGGATCGTGTTCTGGAGCCCGCAGGCCGACGAACTGTTCGGCTACTCGGCCGAGGAGGCGCTGGGGAAGTACGCGGCCCGGCTGCTGGTGGACGAGCAGGATCTGGAGACGGTGATCGAGCTGTTCGCCAGGGTGCTGGAGAGCGGGGAGCCCTGGGCGGGGAGTTTCCCGATCCGGCACAAGGACGGCGTCACCCGGCTGGTGGAATTCCGCAACACGCGGCTGCAGGACGAACAAGGGAGCCTCTACGCGCTGGGCATCGCCACCGACCAGGGCACGCTGAACCGTGTGGAGCAGAACCTGTCGCTCTCCATGCGGCTGGTCTCGCAGTCCCCGTTCGGCCTGGGCGTCATGGACACCGACCTGCGGTTCGTGCTGGTCAACCCGGTGCTTGCGCGCATCGACGGCCTGCCGCCGGCCGTGCTGGCGGGGCGCCCCGCCAGCACGGCGCTGCCCTTCCTGAACGAGGCTTCCATCGAGTCGGACATGCGCGAGGTCCTGTCCACGGGTGTGCCGCTGCTGGACCGGTTCGTGGCCGGCCGCAGTCTGGGCGACCCCGGCATCGACCACGCCTGGTCGGTGTCGTTCTACCGGCTGGAGGATCCTGGCGGGCGGGTGCTGGGGCTCGCCACCTCCGTGGTGGACGTCACCGAGCAGCACCGGGCGGCCGCCGACGCCGCCCGGGCCCGGCGCAGGCTGGCCCTGATCGCCGACGCCTCCGTCCGGATGGGCACCACCCTCGACCTGGAACAGACCGCCCGCGAACTGGCCGAGGTGTGCGTACCGGAGGTCGCCGACCTGGCCACCGTGGATCTCCTCGAGTGCGTCGTGCTCGGCCACCGCACCAGCGCGGACACCTTCGGCCCGGCGCGGTTCAGGGCGCTGGCGGTGGCGTCGGCCTACCCGACCGAGGCGACGCGGGCCGTCGATCCCCCCGGCGACATGGCCCAGTACGACGCCGACCGGATGATCACCCAGACCGTACTCACCCGCCGTCCCGTGCTCAGGGCGAAGGTGACCGGCCACGATCTGCGCCGCGTCGCCCGGGACCACCAGGCCGCGGCACTCCTGGACACGGCCGGGGTGCACTCGTATCTGGCGGTTCCGCTGATCGCCCGCGGCGAGGTGATCGGCGCCGTCGGCCTGATGCGTGCCCGCAACCCGGCGCCCTTCGACGAAGACGACACCGTCCTGGCCGGGGAGCTGGCTGCCCGCGCGGCGGTGTCCATCGACAATGCACGCCTGTTCCAGAGCCAGCGGCACGCCGCCCTGACCCTCCAGCGCAGCATGCTGCCGCAACGGCCTGCCGACCGGATGGGCCTGGAGATCGCCCAGCGCTACCAGCCCGCCGGCGCCACCAGCGAGATCGGCGGCGACTGGTTCGATGTCATCGCGCTGACCGACGACAAGACAGCCCTGGTCATCGGCGATGTCATGGGCAGCGGCATCGACGCCGCCGCCACCATGGGCCAGTTGCGCACCGCCACCCGCACCCTGACGCAGCTCGACCTCGATCCGGCCGATGTCCTGCACTATCTCGACCGGGCCACCGCCGACGTGGAACACACCATCGCCACCTGTGTCTACGCCGTCTTCGACCCCCACAGCTCGCAGTGCCGCATCTCGCTGGCCGGCCATCTGCCACCGGTCGTCATGCGGCCGGGTCACGCCCCCGAACTGCTCGACCTGCCCACCGGCGCCCCCCTCGGAGTGGGCGGAGTCCCCTTCCACACCACGTGCATCGACCTGGATCCCGGTGATCAGCTGGTCCTGTACACCGATGGCCTGGTCGAAACCCGCGACCAGGCCATCGACGACCGGCTCGATCTCCTGCTGTCCCTGCTCGCCGGTGCCCACCGCGACCTGGAGGAGACCTGCGACCTGCTCCTGCGGGCACTGCGCCGCCCCGGTGATCCCGATGACGTGGCACTGCTCATCGCCCGGCTGCCCGCCGAGGCGCCCGGGACCGGTCAGCCGACCGGCAGCCCCGGTGCCGGGTAGACGTCCATCAGGTTCTTCACCTCGGCGCGCACCTTCTCGACAGCGGCTTCGTCGCCCGTGCGCGCCGCCTCGACCACCCGGTCGATCCACTCCGCGACCGTGCCCATCTCCTGGACGGGGATCCCGCGCGAGGTGAGGGCCGGGGTGCCGATGCGGATGCCGGACGGGTCGAAGGGCTTGCGGGGGTCGTACGGAACGGTGTTGTAGTTGACGACGATCCCGGCCCGGTCCAGGGCCTTCGCCGCGATCTTGCCGGGCACGTCCTTGCCGGTGAGGTCGATCAGCAGGAGGTGGTTGTCCGTGCCGCCGGAGACCAGGTCGAAGCCGCGGGACGCCAGCTCCTCGCCGAGGGCGCGGGCGTTGGCGACCACCTGGTGGGCGTAGGCGCTGAAGTCGGCGGTCGCGGCTTCCTTGAGAGCCACGGCGATCGCCGCCGTCGTCTGGTTGTGCGGGCCGCCCTGAAGGCCGGGGAAGACGGCGCGGTCGATGGCGCGGGCGTGTTCCGCCCGGCTCAGCAGCATCGCGCCGCGCGGGCCGCGCAGGGTCTTGTGCGTGGTGGTGGAGACCACGTCGGCGTACGGGGCGGGTGAGGGGTGCGCGCCGCCCGCGATCAGGCCGGCGATGTGGGCGATGTCGGCGACCAGGACCGCGCCGACCTCGTGGGCGATCTCGGCGAAGGTGGCGAAGTCGATCGTCCGGGGCACGGCGGTGCCGCCGCAGAAGATCACCTTGGGGCGCTCGGCGCGGGCCAGGTCACGGACCTCGTCCAGGTCGATCCGGCCGGTGTCACGCCGGACGCCGTACTGCACCCCGCGGAACCAGGTGCCGGTCGCGGAGACGCCCCAGCCGTGCGTGAGGTGACCGCCCATCGGCAGCGACATGCCGAGCACGGTGTCGCCCGGCTCGAGGAACGCCAGGTACACGGCGAGGTTGGCGGGCGAGCCGGAGTACGGCTGCACATTGGCGTGGTCCATGTGGAAGAGGGACGTGGCCCGTTCGACGGCCACCGCCTCCACCTGGTCGATGACCTGCTGGCCCTCGTAGTACCGCTTGCCGGGGTAGCCCTCGGAGTACTTGTTCTGAAGCACCGTGCCGGATGCCTCCAGCACGGCTGCGGAGACGTAGTTCTCACTGGGGATCAGGCGCAGGGTGTCGGCCTGGAGCTGCTCCTCCGCGGTGACGAGGGCGGCGAGCTGCGGGTCGGTGGCGGCGAGCGCGGGGCGGCGGTTCTCGGGTGTCGTCACGGGATCCTCCCGGGTCTGGGCGCATTGCTGCGGCATGGACCCGGATGCCCAGGCGGACGGCTCTCCGGTGGTGACGCCTCCGGACAGGCTCGGAGTGTGCCGCTTCCTCGTGGTCGGTTCCACGGAGCACCCCTGCCGGGATGCGCGCCAGTCGCAGCGCCTCCGAGTCTACTGACGGATGCCGGAACCGCGACATATCAGGCTCGATTGACACCGTTCCGGGTGGCGAGGATGGTGGTGGTTCCGGGCGGGGTGAGCGGTGCCGCGCCCAACGGTTGGGGGGCCGGGATGAGTTGGGACGAGCGACCTTTCGGACCGGATGCCTCCCCTCCGGTACCACCGCCGCCCTCCCGCCCGCCCACCGTCGGACCACCGCCTCCGGGGGCAGCGCTGCGCGGCGTGGCGGCCGGGCTGCTCAATCTCACCGGACTCGGGCTCGGCTACGCCCTCATGCGACGGTGGTTGAGAGCCCTTCTCTGCTGGGCGGCGACGGGGGCGCTGCTGCTCGTGGCGTTGCCCGCCGATCCCGATGGCCTGACCGCGGGTCCGGTCGTCGTGTACGCGGTCGTGCTGGCGGCGGCCGCCGCGGACGGGGTACGGATCGCGCGGCGCACCGCTGTCGGCGGATCGTGGCGGCCGGTGGTGGCAGCCGGGGCCGGGCTGGTGCTGCTGGCGGTGCCGGCGGGCGGCGTGGTGTTCTACGGCTCCGCACAGGACGAGGCGCTCGAGCGGATGCTGCTCGACCGGCTGGGTGAGGGCGACCGGACCGTGCGGGCCGCTTCCGGCCGGACCTTCGACGCCGCGCGGGCCGACTACCGTTCCGCCCTTGCGGTCTACCGGGACCTCGGTGAGGACCATCCGGGGTCGCGGGCGGGCAGGCTCGTACCGGCGCGACTGCACGCGTACTACGAGGCGGTCGCCGCCCCGTACCGGCAGGGCAGGCATTGCGAGGCCGTTGCACCGCTGACGTATCTGCGGACCGTGCCCGAGTCGGTCGACCCGAAGCTGCTGGGCGACCTCGCCGACTGGCCCGACGGGCCGCTGGCCGCATCGCTGTACGCGTGCGGGGTGTCGAGGCTGGGCGGACCGGCCGTGGAGCCGTCGGGCGGCGAGCTGGCCGAGCTGCTGCGTACGTTCCCCCGTTCGGCGCAGGCCGGAAAGGTGGGCCCCGCGGTCTCCAGGAAGATCTCCGAGTTGGTCGCGGCGGTGGGCAAGGGGAGTCCGTGCGCGGCCACCGAGACACTGCGCGGGCTCCGGACGACCGTGGCGGCGATGCCGGAGACGTCGGTGTCCGCGCGGGCCCGGGAGGCCGACCGCGGGATCGAGAACGGAATGTACGCGTGCGGGGTGGACCAGTTCCGGTCCCGGCAGTTCGCCGAGGCGCGCAGGACGCTGACGGAGTTCGCCGCCACGTACGGCAAGGACGGCCGCAGGGCGCGGGCCCGGGACATCGCCATCGCCGCGGAGATCGCCGACGACCGGCCGGCGGCGGGTGAGCGGCTGCCGCCGGCAGGACGTCCGGGCGGTTCGCGGATGGAACTCGTCATCAGCAACGACGCCCCGAGCGGTGTCGAGATCCTCTACACGGGACCGGTCACCGGCCGCGTCTCGCTGAAGGCGTGCGGCAGTTGCCGGCGGTTCGCCTCGGAGGCGTCCGGGTCCGCGCTCGCCTGCAAGGCCGGGGGCAGGAGTTATCCGAAGGTGCGGTTGCGGCTTCCGGCGGGCGAGTACCACTTCCTGTACAAGCACGGCACGGGTACGGGCACGGGCGTCGAGAGCTACGCGTCGGGGTCGCGCATCCAGCCCGGCTACACGTACACGAGTTGTACGTATGTCGTCGAGAGTCCCTACGGGCTCGGTCCGCCTTCGGCGTCCGAGCCGGTGAGCGTTGCTCCCGTGCTCCTTCCCGCGCTCGCCTCCCGGTGATCCCGGAGGGAGCCATCGGGGTACGTTTCGGCCCTTCTCTGTCCGAACTGCCCCTTCGGCAGCTCCTCTTGACAGTTTCTTGGTGAATGCATGCCCCTTACATAAAGGGTTCCTCGCCAAAGTGGCGGATTACATGTGCACATCATCCGGCACATGCTCCACACGCGAAGAACCTCATCGCAGGGGGTTACATGACAATCAGCCGCGCCAGACGTCGCGCCGGGCTGAGCATGGCAGCGACACTGCCGCTGCTCGCCGGTGCGCTCGCCCTCGGCATACCGTCCGCCAGTGCGGATTCGGCGCCCGGCGGTCGCGACGCGCTGCAGGGTTCCAAGCCTGCCTGGGCCAGCGCCGAGGCCGACCAGGGTGCCACGGCCGACAACGGCAAGGTGAGTGTCCGGGTCCACCTGGCCGGGCGGGACGCGAAGGGGCTGGCCGCCTACGCCGCCGCCGTGTCGGACCCGCAGTCCTCCTCGTACGGCAAGTATCTGAGTGCCGAGGAAGCGCAGGCCCGGTTCGGGGCGACCCAGCAGCAGATCGACCAGGTCAGCCAGTGGCTGGAGTCGAACGGGCTGACCGTCACCGGTGCCAACCAGCACTACGTCTCCGCCACCGGCGATGTCGCCGCGGCCGAGAAGACGTTCAGCACGCAGCTGCGCAACTACCGCAAGGGCAGCCGGACCTACCGCGCCCCGTCCTCGAACGCCTCGGTGCCGGCCGGGCTGAGCGACGCCGTCCTGGCGGTCTCCGGTCTGGACAACGCGCCCCACAGGTCGAGCCACGACGAGACGCTGCCGCCGCCGGACGCGGTGTTCCGCAACGCCGGTCCGTTCTCCTCGTACTTCGGCTCGAAGACCGCCTCGACGCTGCCCAGCGCCTACGGGTCCAAGGTGCCGTACGCGATCAAGGGCTACACCGGCCAGCAGCTGCGTGCCGCGTACGGTGCGGGCAGCTGGACCGGCAAGGGCGTGACCGTCGCGATCACCGACGCGTACGCCTCGCCGACCATCGCGAAGGACGCCGCCGAGTACGCCAAGCGCAACGGCGACGCCTCGTACCGTAGCGGGCAGCTCCGCCAGGTGCTGCCGGACGACTACACGAAGACCGAGGAGTGCGGGGCTTCCGGCTGGTACGGCGAGGAGACCCTCGACGTCGAGGCCGTGCACGCGGTCGCGCCCGCAGCCGACATCGTCTACGTGGGCGGCGCGTCCTGCTACGACGCCGACCTGCTGGACTCGCTCAACAAGATCGTCGACCACCGGCTTGCCGACATCGTCTCCAACTCCTGGGGCGACATCGAGGCCAACGAGACCCCTGACGTCGCGGCCGCGTACGACCAGGTGTTCAAGATGGGCGCGGTCGAGGGCATCGGCTTCTACTTCTCCTCCGGCGACGCGGGCGACAACGTCGCGTCCACCGGCACGAAGCAGGTCGACGTCCCGTCCAACTCCGCCTGGGTGACGTCGGTCGGCGGCACCTCGCTGGCTGTCGGCCAGCACGACGCGTACCAGTGGGAGACCGGCTGGGGCACGCTGAAGGCCAACCTCGCCGAGGACGGCAGGAGCTGGACCGGCTTCCCCGGCGGGTACACCTCGGGCGCGGGCGGCGGCACCAGCTCGACCGTGAAGCAGCCGTTCTACCAGCGCGGTGTCGTCCCTGACGCGCTCGCACAGGCGAACGGCAAGCACCGGATGCGTACCGCCCCGGACATCGCGGCGGTCGCCGACCCGAACACCGGCTTCCTGGTCGGCCAGACCCAGACGCTGCCCGACGGTTCGCTCGGCTACGACGAGTACCGCATCGGCGGTACGTCGCTGGCGGCCCCGGTCATCGCGGGTGTCCAGGCCCTCGCGCAGCAGGCCCAGCACGGCCGGCCGCTCGGCTTCGCCAACCCGGCCATCTACGCCCGGTACGGCTCGGCGACGTACCACGACGTCACCGACCACCCGCTGGGCGCGGGCCGTGATCTCGCGGTGGCCCGGGTCGACTTCGCCAACGGCTTCGACGCGGCGGACGGCCTGCTGACGTCGGTGCGCAGCCTCGGCAAGGACGCCTCGCTCAAGGCGGTCAAGGGGTACGACGACGTGACGGGTGTCGGTACTCCGGCGGCCGGATACGTGAACTCGTACCGCTGACACCGGCGCACGGCCCGATCCGACGGCTGCCCCGGAGCTCCGGCTCCGGGGCAGCCGTCCGCGTACACCGGTCCATGACCCGCAGCACCCCTGCGGTGACCGGGACACAGGTCCTGATCACGCCGTCGGCACCGGCGACGCGCCACGGACTGCGGGCTGCGGGTCCCCCGTCCCGTCAGGCCGAGGCGCGCTTCTTGGCGGAGGTCTTCTTGGCCGCCGGTTTCGTGGCCGACGACGACTTCGCCGTCTTGGCCGCCGTGTTCGACGCCGTCTTCTTGGCCGCCGACTTCGTGGTCGACCGGGCGGCGGTCTTCTTGGCGGGCGTTCTGCCCGGTGTGGTCTTCTTCGCGGCGGTCTTCCGGGCGGCGCCGGCCGGGGCCGCCTTCTTCTTCGCTCCGGTTCCGCCGCTCTTCTTTCGTCCGGCGAGCGAGGTGACCTTGGCGACCGGGGCTTCGGTGCCCTCCTGCGCCTCCTCCGTCCCCTCCTCCTCGCCACGGGCCTTCTTCGCCGCCCGGACGCTGTTCTCCAGCGCCGCGATCAGGTCGATCACCTTGCCGCCGCCGCGCTCGTCGGCCGCCGCGGGTTCCAGCGCCTCGCCGGAGGCCTTCGCGGCGATGAGGGCCTCGACCGCCTCGCGGTAGTCGTCGTGGAGCGTGTTCATGTCGACCTTGCCGAGGGTGGCCATCAGGGCGTCGGCCAGGTCGAGTTCGGCGTCACGGACGGTGACCTCGGTCTCCGGGGCCACACCGTCGGTGGTGCGGATCTCGTCGGGCCAGAGCAGGCCGTGCATCGCGATCACGTCGTCGACGACGCGCAGCATGCCGAGCCGTTCACGGCCGCGCAGGGCGTACTTGGCGATCGCGACCTTCTTGCTCCGCTTCAGGGCCTCGCGCAGCAGGGTGTACGGCTTGGCGGCCGGTACTCCATTGGCGGAGAGGTAGTAGGCCGCATCCATCTGGAGCGGGTCGATCTCGGAGGCGGGGACGAACGCGACGATCTCGATCGTCTTGGCCGTGGGCAGCGGGAGCGAGGCCAGGTCCTCGTCGGTGATCGGGATCATGGTGCCGTCGGCGCCCTCGTACGCCTTGCCGATGTCTGCGGCCGTCACCTCCTCCTCGTCGAGCTCACAGACCTTCCGGTAGCGGATCCGGCCGCCGTCGGCGAGGTGGATCTGACGGAAGGAGATCGAGTGGCTCTCCGTGGCGTTGACCAGCTTGATCGGGATGCTGACCAACCCGAAGGAGATCGCGCCGTTCCAGATGGACCTCACCGTTCACCCCTGTCGCCGCAGACACCGATAGGTACCGATTGGTACCTATAGATCCTGAATTCATGTGATTCTTATCGTATGACGCCGATCACTGAGGTGGAGGGGCGGCGCCTGGCGCTCAGCAACCTCGACAAGGTGCTGTATCCGGCCACGGGCACCACCAAGGGCGAGGTTCTCCATTACTACGCGGCCACGGCGGCCGGGGCCCTGCTCGCGCATCTGCACAACCGGCCGGTGTCCTTCCTGCGCTATCCGGACGGGCCGGACGGGCAACTGTTCTTCACCAAGAACCCGCCGCCCGGTACGCCGTCCTGGGTACGGATCGCCGAGGTGCCGCGACACGTGGCGCAGCGGGCCGGACAGGTGGTCGTACAGGATCTGGCCTCGCTGATGTGGGCGGCGAACCTGGTGGTGGAGTTCCATACGCCGCAGTGGCAGGCCGATGCTCCGGGGATCGCCGACCGGATGGTGTTCGACCTCGACCCCGGCTCCCCGGCGACCGTCGTGGAGTGCTGTCAGGTGGCGCTGTGGCTGCGCGAGCGGCTGGCGGCGGACGGGTTGCCCGGGTACGGGAAGACCTCCGGGTCGAAGGGGCTGCACGTCCTCGTACCGCTGGAGCCGACCCCCGCCGATCGGGTGTCGGCGTACGCGAAACGGCTGGCGGTGGAGGCGGAACAGGAGCTTCCGGGCCTGGTCGTGCACCGGATGACCAGGGCGCTGCGGCCGGGGAAGGTGTTCGTCGATTTCAGCCAGAACGCGGCGGCGAAGACGACCGCCGCCCCGTACACCCTGCGCGCCAGAACCGAACCGGCCGTCTCCGCGCCCGTCACCTGGGCGGAGATCGAGGACTGCCGGACCCCTGCCGAGCTGGTCTTTCTGGCCGCCGACATGGCCGGGCGGCTGGAGCGGCACGGGGATCTGCTCGCCCCTCTGATCGATCCGGACCGGGGCCGGCCGCTGCCTGACGCACCCTGATCGGAGCCTCCGGGACCGGGTCCCCGGCCGCGCCGCCCGCCGTTGCCGCCCGCGCAGCAAAAGGCCTGCATGTGGCGGGTGGATTGTCCGAGCCGTGGTGCACACTCTGCGCAGACACTGCTGCGTGAGGTCGCGTGGGGAGGCGAGGGCGTGTTCGCAGGGATCGACGAGGTCGGCTGGGCCTCGATGGAGCATGCCTACGGGCCTGCGGATGATGTGCCCGGGCTGCTGCGGGGCCTGGCGTCCGCCGATCCGCTGGAGCGCGAGGGTGCACTGGACGGCATGTACGGGGCCGTTCACCACCAGGGGGATGTGTACGACTGCACGCTGGCCTGCATTCCGTTTCTCTTCGAACTGGTCGCGCACCCGGGGATCCAGGACCGGGGCAGCCTCGTCGAGCTGCTCACCAGCATCGGCGGCATCGATCTGGACGACGAGGACGAGATCGACGAGGAGGAGATCGAGGGCGCGGCGAACTACGCGATGGCGGCCGTCGCCGTCACCGCGGGCGCCGATGTGTTCCTCGAACTGATCGCCGACGAGGACCCGGGGGTACGGCTGGCCGTGCCCCCGGCACTCGCCACACTGCACGGCCACCCGGTGCGGGTCCTCGCACTGCTGCGGGAGAGGCTGCCGGTGGAACCGGACGAGGAGGTGCGGCTCGCGCTGGTGGAGGCCGTCGGCCGGGTCGCGCTGCGGCACCGGACGCTGGCCGGGCAGGCCGCGGACTGGCTGAGCCGGCTCGCCGCGGAGCCGTACGCCCCGGGGCTCCGGCTGGCCGCGCTCGCCCAACTGGCCCGGTGCGCGCCGGAGGCACTGCCGGGTGAGGTCGTACCGGTGGTGACCGGGCTGCTGCGCGAGCTGCGTACGGCACCGGCCGGCGCGGCGGACCCGGTGGCCGCCCCGGAGCCGCTCGACGCATCCGCTCCGGCCGCCGAGTCCGCCGACGAGCGGGGTGCGCCGGTGACCCTGGTGGGCCAGTTGCGTGCGCTGGCCGCCGCGGAGTCCGCGGGGCGCACCGCCCCCTGGACGGCCGATCTGCTGCGGACCTTGCACATCGGGCTCGACGACCGCGTCGCCGACCGGACCGCGCTGCTGACCGACCAGCTGCGCAGCCCCGATCTCCGCCAGCGGATCGACGCCGTGCGGATGAGCGCCGGGCTGATACGGGCCTGGCGGGGCCCGTACGAGGAGCTGGTCCGGCTCGTGGGCGAACAGCTCGCCGTCCCGGAGCCACAACTGGCCAAGGCCGCCTCGCATGTACTGGAGGAGCTCTTCGGCCTCGCCGCACCTGCCGCGGACGCGCTGGCGGCGCGAGTGGCGGCGGACCCCGGGGCCTGGGTGACGGAGTGGGAGAGCGGGCCGCCGGGGCTGGGCAGCGCGGTGAAGGCGCTGGCCCGGCTGGGTGACGCCCGGGCCGTGCCCGCGCTGACCGCCGCCCTGGAGCGGTCCGAGGTGCCGCACGACGTGGGGTTCGCCATCGGGCATCTGGGGGCGGCGGCGGCCCCACTGGCCGGGGTGCTGCGCCGCCGGCTCGGCGAGATCCCGCTCGACGAGGGGGCGTACGACCGGGCGAATCCGCTGCTCGGCGGGCTGACCGCACTGCGGGCGGGCGAGGCCGCGCCGCAGGTGCTGCGGGTGCTGCGGGGGGCGCCGGAGTACCGCGGGGAGTGGCTTCGGACGTCGGCGCTGCAGGCGCTCGGTTCGTTCGGGCCCGCCGCGCGGTGCGCCGTACCGGAGCTGCGTGCGCTGATACGCCGCCCCGGGACCGCGGCGGCGACGGAGGCGGCGCGGGCGCTGTGGGCGGTCGACGGGGATGCGGAGGCCGTGCTGCCGGTACTGGTCGAGGGGCTGCAGGCGCAGCAGGTGCACGAGCGCCGGTCGGCGGTGAGCGCGCTGGGCACGCTGGGAGCCCACGCACTGGGGGCGGCACCGCTGCTGCGGGCGCTGCTGTCGCACGACGAACCGTGGCTGCGGGTGGACGCGGCGATCGCGCTGTGGGACGTGTCCGGGCGGGCCGGGGAGTCCGTGCCGGTCATGCTGGCGGCCTGGGAGAACAACCGTCATGTCAGGGTCCGGGTGGCGGAATGCCTGGCGCGGATGGGTGTGGCTGGTGCAGGGTCTGATGCGGCACATGTGCTGCGTGCCGAACTCGCCTCCGTTCGCCGTCACAACGCGATGGACGGCGGGTACGGCAGCCACGACACCTATGACGACGAAAAGCTGCTGGCGCTCTGCCGGCAGGCACTTCCGGTGCACACGGGGAAGGGACCCACAACATGATCATCTTCGGCACGCGAGGTTACCTCTACCAACTGGCCGTTCTGACGCTGGTCTGCGGATGGTGCGGCAACCCGGCGGCGCACACGCTGCGCAAGCGGGTCACGAAGTTCACGCTGTTCTTCGTGCCGCTGTTCCCGTTCTCGACGAAGTACGCAACGCAGTGCACGTTCTGCGGCGGGGAGCAGAAGATTCCGAAGGAGCAGGCCGATCAGCTGCTGACGCAGCACCTCGCCTCGCAGGACGGCAACCCGTTCGGGCAGGCGCAGCAGCCGGGGTACGCGCAGGACGGGCAGAACCCCTACCAGAACTGAACAATCACCCCTCCAACGGAACCGAAACGACATAAAGGACTTCCTTCCGAATAAGGTCGATGGATCACGGGTCTGCGGACTCATGGACCGGACGGCCGGGAAGGGAGGGAACGATGCGCCCGCACCGCCGGGTGACGCACCGCGCTTCGGCGGTCCTCGTGGCCGCCGTCGGCGCCGCGTCGCTGGCCGGCTGCGGCACCGACGGCGGACAGCTGCGGAGCGCCGGACCGGCCCCGACCGTCATCGGGCCCGCCCGGCTCTGGCCCCAGCTGCCACCCGCCTCCGCCGCTCCGTACGACTACGGCGAGGGCGCGACGGCGCGCATCCCCGGAATCACGGTCCCGCACGACGATGTGCACACGCTGGACCCGGTCGCCGTGGTGCAGGCCGACCTGATGGCCACGACAAGCCGGTCCAGCGGTTCGGACGAACTCCCCGCCGACACGGTCCGCAGGATCACCGCGTGCCGCACCGCACCCACGGCCTGCCCGGTCCTACAGCCCTACTACCGCGATCTGACGGGCAACGGCCGGGACGACATGGTGCTCGGCGTGCGGCGGAACGACGGGCGGCTCTCCGTACGGGTCTACATGGCGAACTCGGACGCACTGACCCGGATCATGGCCGTCTCGGACGCCGTGATCAGCGTGGAGCTGGCCGGGCGGGACGTGATCATGCGGGTGCCGTCGGCGATCGCCGGGTACGAGTACCGGACGGTCTGGTCCTGGGACGGCCGGCAGCACGCGATGCTGCCGACGCAGGACGAGATCCTGCGCAAGACCGCGGAGACGGCGCCCAGCGCACGGCCGAGCGCGGAGCCCAGCCCTCGGCCGGCCACGACGTCGCCGTCGCCCGGCGTCTCCGAGGGGCGGCGATGAGACGACACAGCCTGCGCGCGCCCGCCTGGACCGGGACGCTCACCTGGAAGGCCGCGGTGTTCATCACCGTGATGTGCTGCGCCCTCGCCGCGCTGCTCGGCGTGCTGGTGCACACGGCGGTGACCCGGCGGACCGTCAGCGAGGCCCGCGCCAAGGCGCTCTCCCGGCTGGACGGCGTGACCAGGGCGTACGAGGAGGGCGAGGCACTCCCAGCGGATTCCGGTATCGACCCGCCCGGTCTGCCCGCCTCCCTGCGCGACCTGGCGGTGCACGGGCGCCGGGGCACCGTCGTCGCCGACTCCCACGGCCGGCCGGCCATGTGGGCCGCGGGCCCGGCCGACGGGCACGCACTGGCCACCGAGATCGACTACAGCATGAGCGCCCACACCATCAACGGCCTCGACCGGGCCATCATCGGCTCCTCGGCGCTGGCGATCGCCGCCACGCTGCTGGTCGGCGCATTCGCCGTCACCCGGGTCACCCGGCGGCTGCACCAGACGGCCCGGGTGGCCCGCCGGATCGGTGCGGGCGATCTCGACGCCCGCGTCGACGACCCGCGCGCGTCGGACCCTTCGCGCCCGCAGGACGAAGTGGCGATCGTCGCCGGTGCGCTGGACACGATGGCGTCCACGCTCCAGTGCAAGCTGCTGGCCGAGCAGCGCTTCACCGCCGATGTGGCGCACGAGCTGCGCACCCCGCTGACCGGTCTCTCGGCCGCCGCCGAGCTGCTGCCGCCCGGCCGCCCGGCCGAGCTGGTGCAGGACCGGGTGCGCACCATGCGGGCACTGACGGAGGATCTGCTGGAGATCTCCCGGCTCGACGCCCGCACCGAGGAGGTCGACCTCGCGGTGCACGCGCTGGTGCCGCTCGCCGAGCGGACGGTGAGCGCGTCGGGGACCGAGACCGTGATCCGCGTCGTGGGGGCGTGTGCCGGGGCGAGGACCGTGCAGGTCGAGACGGACAAGCGGCGGCTGGAGCGGGTCCTGGGCAATCTGATCGCCAACGCGCACCGGCACGGCCGCCCGCCGGTGGTCCTGACGGTCGACGGGCCGGTGGTGACCGTACGCGACCACGGGCCCGGCTTCCCCGACTATCTGCTGACCGGTGGTCCGCAGCGGTTCCGCACCGAGGGCGGCGGCAAGGGTCACGGGCTCGGACTGACCATCGCCGTCGGACAGTCGGCGGTCATCGGCGCCGAACTGGTCCTCTCCAATGCACCGGACGGCGGGGCGGTGGCGCGGCTGACGCTCCCGGAGTACGTACCGCTCGACACGGACGAACCCGCAGGCGGCGACGGCCGGACCGGACCGACATAAGCGGGGATCCACATAAGGGAAATAACGCCCACCACTTGCTACGTTGCGTGGCATGACCGCACCGAGGCCGGACGCGCCTCCGCCCGAGCTACGCCTGCCCAAGCGGCGCGGGGTCGAGCTCTCGCTCCTCGTCGGGGCCGTCCTCATCTCCGTCTACGGCTACGCCGACGTCGGCCTCGCACGCGACGACGCGGTCCCGCCCGATGTCGCCGGCTACGGTGCGGGCCTCGGCCTGCTCGCCCTCCTCGCCCATCTCGCCGTCCGCTTCCGTGCCCCGTACGCCGATCCGCTGCTGCTGCCCATCGCGGTCCTGCTCAACGGGCTCGGCCTGGTGCTGATCTACCGGCTCGATCTGGAGACGCCGAAGGACCAGGCGGCGCCCACCCAGCTGATCTGGTCGACGCTCGGCGTCGCGTTCTTCATCGTGGTCGTCGTCTTCCTCCGCGACCATCGGGTGCTCCAGCGGTACGCGTACCTCTCCGTCGCCGCCGCCCTCGTCCTGATGATCGTGCCGATCTTCTTCCCGGCGGTGAACGGTGCCAAGATCTGGATCCGGATCGGCGGATTCTCCTTCCAGCCCGGCGAGTTCGCCAAGATCCTGCTCGCCGTCTTCTTCGCGGCGTACCTCTCCGCCAACCGCAACGCCCTCGCCTACACCGGCCGCAAGGTCTGGAAGCTCCAGCTCCCCACCGGCCGGGTGCTCGGCCCGATCGTGGCGATCTGGCTGCTGAGCGTCTGCGTGCTGGTCCTCGAACGCGACCTGGGCACCTCGCTGCTCTTCTTCGGCCTCTTCGTGATCATGCTGTACGTGGCGACCGGCCGGACCGGCTGGATCGCGGTGGGCCTGCTGCTCGCCGCCGTCGGCGCATTCGTCGTCGGCTCCTTCGAACCCCATGTGCACAGCCGGGTGAAGGACTGGCTCGACCCTTTCGCCACCATCGCTGCGGGCCAGGGAGCCGGCCAGCTCGCCCAGTCACTGTTCGCGTTCGCCGCGGGCGGGATGCTCGGTACCGGGCTCGGGCTCGGCCACTCCGTCCTCATCGGCTTCGCCGCCAAGTCCGACTTCATCCTGGCCACGGCGGGCGAGGAACTCGGGCTGTCCGGGCTGACCGCGATCTTCCTGCTCTACACGCTGCTGGTCGCCCGCGGCTACCGGGCCGGCCTCGCCCTGCGCGACCCCTTCGGGCGGCTGCTGTCGATCGGGCTCGCCTCGATCCTGGCCCTCCAGGTGTTCGTGATCGCGGGCGGCGTGATGGGACTGATCCCGCTGACGGGCATGGCGATGCCGTTCCTCGCCCAGGGCGGTTCGTCCGTCGTCACCAACTGGATCATCGTGGCGCTGCTCATCCGGGTCAGCGACCTCGCCCGCAGACCCCACCCCGACCAGGTGGAGACCGGGGTCGTCGCACCGGTCGCGGAGAACCGGCAGTGACCGCGCACGCGCCCGGACGACCGGAAGGACGCGCCGTGACGCGCCACACCCCGCACCGCCGGGAGGACGCGTGATCCGCTACATCCGGCGGGCCGCCGCCTTCTGCCTGCTGCTGCTCATGGCGCTGCTGCTGAACGCCGCCCGCATCCAGGTGTTCCAGGCCGACGAGCTGAACGACAACCCCGCCAACCGCCGCCAGACGATCGCCCGTTACGGCCAGCCGCGCGGCAACATCCTGATCGGCGGGCGGTCCGTCACCGGCTCCAGGAACACCGGCGAGCAGCTCAGGTACGAGCGCACCTACACCGACGGCCGGCTGTACGCGCCGGTGACCGGCTACGCCTCGCAGACGTACGGCACGACGCTGATCGAGAACGCCGAGGACGACATCCTGTCCGGCACCGACCCGATGCTCGCCCCGCTGCCCCTGTGGAACGAGATCACCCGCAGCCAGCAGCCCGGCGGCGACGTCCGCACCACCATCAAGGACTCGATGCAGCGCGCCGCGTACGACGGTCTGGGCGGGCGGCGGGGCGCGGTCGCCGCCCTCGAACCGTCGACCGGCAAGATCCTGGCGCTGGTCTCCACCCCGTCGTTCGACCCCGGGCGGCTCTCCGGCACCGGCTCGTCGGTCACCGACGCCTGGCGGCAGCTCAACGCGTCGAAGAGCCAGCCGATGCTGAACCGGGCGATCCGGCAGACGTATCCCCCCGGCTCCACCTTCAAGATCGTGACGGCGGCGGCCGCACTCGACGCGGAGGTGGTCACGGACCCCGGCGCCTACACCGACACGCCGTCCCCGTACGTGCTGCCGGGGACCGACACCGAGCTCCCCAACGAGGCGCGCGGCTGCGAGGAGGCGTCGCTCTCGGAGGCGATCCGGGTGTCCTGCAACACGGTGATGGCCCATCTCGGGGTGGAGGTGGGCCTCGACGGGATGGTGGACGCGGTGCGGAAGTTCGGCTTCAACGACACCGGGCTGAAGATCCCGTCCGGGGTGGCCAAGAGCAACTTCGACACCGATATGAGCGACGACCAGCTGGCCCTGTCGTCGATCGGCCAGTTCGACACGACGGCGACTCCGCTGCAGATGGCGATGGTGGCGTCGGCCGTGGCGAACGGGGGCGACCTCATGTACCCGTATCTGGTCGACCGTACGACCACCAAGGACGGCACGACCGTCCATCAGAACACCGCGCGCCCGTACCACCGGGCGATGACCCCGCAGACGGCCGCGCAACTGCAGCAGATGATGGTCGACGTGGTGGAGCGGGGCACCGGATCGAACGGGGCGATCGACGGGGTGACGGTCGGCGGCAAGACCGGCACCGCCCAGCACGGCATCGACAACACGGGTACGCCGTACGCCTGGTTCATCTCCTGGGCCCGGGACCCGCGCTCCGGGCGGCCGGCGGTCGCGGTCGCGGTGGTCGTCGAGGACGCCGCCGCGAGGCGGGCGGACATCAGCGGGGGCGGCAGCGCCGCCCCGATCGCCCGGTCCGTCATGGAGGCGGCGCTGCGGGGCTGACGGTATGGACGCGAGGCTCCGCGGGTCCCTGTGTGCCGCGCGGTGGCCCGGGGCACTGCAGCCGGCAGATCAGCCGATCGGCTTGCGCGACTCGGCCCTGACCTGGGCCGTGTCGGCCGCCGCCTGCTCCAGGTCGACGTCCTTCGGGTCCTGGGCCGCGATCTCGGCCGTGACCAGACCGACGAAGGCCGCCGTGTTGTCGTCGCCCCAGGCACACATGGGGATGGTGCTCGTCCGTCCGGCGTCCTTCGACGTCACGACCTGACAGGACACCGTGATGTCGTACCCGTCGGGGGTGAACTCCCTGGCGGGGACGACGACGGTCATGCCCTTCTCCCCCGCGGCCCCTTCGAGGATCTTGTCCCGGGTGAGCTCGGGCATCTTGATCCGGCCCCACATACCGGAGATGACCAGGACGCCGCCCTTGGCGGAGGTGTACTGCGTGACGACGGCCTTCACATCGCGGACGCTGAGGTCGCGGACCTCCTCGACCGCCTTCCCGTCGGTCGACGAGGTGTCCGCGGCGAGGGTGTACTCCTCGTCCAGCAGCTTCTTGGGCACGGTGAGCTGATACGTGGCGTCGGGGAAGCCGCCCGCGACCGACTTTCCGGCTCCGGCCACCTGGGAGACGGTGTAGGCGAGGGCGCCGACCGCCACCAGCGCGGCGGCCGCGATCCCGATGATCAGGCCGGTCCGCTTCTTCTTCGGCGGCTGCGCACCGGGCCAGGCGGGCATGCCGGGCTGCCCCCACGGCCCCTGCGGCGCGCCCTGCGGCGGCAGTTGCTGCTGCGGGTATCCGTACGAGGGCTGCTGGCCGGGCGACTGGTGCGGGGGCTGCTGACCGTACGGGCTGTTCGGCTGCGCGTACGGGTTGTTCTGCTGGGGCGGCTGCGGCCCGTACGGGCCCTGCGGCGGCTGGGGCGGCATGCTCATGGCACTCACGTTACGTCACGCATACGAACGCGATTTCGACACGGGCGGCCGCCTCAGCTCAACGGCTCGCGGCTGCGCAACCACTGGGCGGGAACCCCGTCGACCCCGGTCGCCGCGGCGACGACCCCACCGGTGATGGCGCAGGTGGTGTCGACATCGCCGAAGCCCTCGGCCGTGGCCCAGAGCGCCGCTTCCAGGTCGTTCGGATGCCGGGCCGCGGTCCAGAGCGCGAACGGGACGGTGTCGTCCGCCCGGATGCGCTGCCCGTTGCCGAGCAGATCGGCGGCCCTCCACGGCTCGGTGCCGAACGGCACGGAGGCGGCGCGCCGGATCCCGTCCCGCACCGGCCCCTCGGGGGTACGGTCCGCGACCGCCGTCAGCGTGAACTCGCCCCGCACCTGCAGGGCCGCGGCAACGGCCACGGCCACCGCGCCCGCGATCCCCTGCGGGTGGGCGTGGGTGACCTCGGCCGACAACTGCGCCTGCCGGGCCGCGTGGCCGAGGTCCGTATGGAATCGGGCGCCGAGGGGTGCGACGCGCATGGCGGCGCCGTTGCCGAGGCTGCCGCCCTCGAACAGTTCGGGCGCGAGGATGCGCCAGTCGGCCGGGGCGGTCAACAGCTCGGGAAGCAGGATGTGCATGCCGTGCCCGTACCCGCGGGCCGGGTCGATCTCGTACGCCAGGGCGAAGCAGGCGGCGAGCCGGTCCTGGTCCACCTCGCCGTGCTCGTCGAGTACGCGCTGCAGGGCGCGTGCCATGGCGGTGTCGTCGGTCCAGTGCCAGACCGGCTCGGCGGGGGTGCGGCGGGCACGGACCTCGTTGTAGGCCTGCCGGGGTGCGCGGAAGAGCGGGAACCACCGCTCCCCGAACGCATCGCCGAGCGCGAGTCCTTCGAGACTGCGGCGGGCGGCCGCCGCGTCTGCGGGCGCGGCCGTGGACGGAGGCCTCATGCGGGTGATTCTGCCGCGCCCCCGGGGACCTCGCCCTCGGAAATCGCGTCCTCGACCTCCGCGACCCGGGCCTGCTCCTCCGCCGCGAACCGCTCCCGGTCCAGTTGTTCGGCGATCTCCTCGTCCTGGGCCATCAGCAGGTCCAGGTTGGAGTCGCCGAGCTCGAAGACGCCCATGTCGACGTAGGCCTTCTGGAGCCGTTCGCCCCACAGGCCGATGTCCTTGACACACGGCACGATCCGGCTGAACAGCAGCTTGCGGAAGAGCTGCAGATACTCCGAGTGCTCGGAGAGTTCCTTGGCCTCCTGCTTTCCGATGCCGAAATTCTGCAGCACCTCGACACCGCTGAGCCGGTCCCGCATCAGGTAGCAGCCCTCGATGACGAACTCCTCGCGTTCACGCAGTTCGGCGTCGCTCAGCTGCTTGTAGTAGTCGCGCAGGGCCATCCGCCCGAAGGCGACATGGCGGGCCTCGTCCTGCATGACGTACGCGAGGATCTGCTTGGGCAGCGGTTTGGTCGTGGTGTCGCGGATCATGCCGAAGGCGGCCAGGGCGAGTCCTTCGATGAGGACCTGCATGCCGAGGTACGGCATGTCCCAGCGCGAGTCGCGGAGGGTGTCGCCGAGCAGCCCCTGCAGGTTGTCGTTGATCGGGTAGAGCATCCCGATCTTCTCGTGCAGGAACCGGCCGTAGATCTCCGCGTGCCGCGCCTCGTCCATGGTCTGGGTCGCGGAGTAGAACTTCGCGTCCAGGTCGGGGACGGACTCCACGATCCGGGCGGCGCAGACCATGGCGCCCTGCTCACCGTGGAGGAACTGACTGAACTGCCACGAGGTGTAGTGCTTGCGCAGCTCGCCCCGGTCCTTCTCGGTCATCTTCGCCCAGTGCGGCGTGCCGTAGAGCGTGAGGGCCTCGTCCGGGGTGCCGAGCGGGTCGGCGGGGTCGACCTCCAGGCTCCAGTCGATGCGCTTGTTGCCGTCCCACTGCTTGTCCTTGCCCTTCTGGTAGAGGGCCAGCAGGCGCTCGCGGCCGTCGTCGTAGTCCCAGCTGAAGCGGGCGGCGCCGGAGGCGGGCACCTGCCACAGCATTTCCCCGGGGGCGGTGGTGTAGAGGTCGTGTGTCGACACGGACGGCTCCTTCGCCTCGCATGCTTCGATAAGTTCCGTGGCGCTTGCGTCAGTTGGCAGGTTCACACGTTGGTAGACGCCGGGTCAACAAGTCACGTGCAAGGGATTGACGGTCTTGCTGACAAGCAGTCTCATAAGAAGTGACCGCCGGTGACCCATGTGTGAGGTGCCTTCAGCCATGACGACAGTGACCGAACGCGACGTGCAGATGCTCCGCGACGCACTCGGCCCGCTCCGGGACCGCGAGCAGATCGCCGAACGCCTCCTGGAGTCCTCGGCCAAGCACTCCTTCGACCCGGACACCGAGCTCGACTGGGACATGGCCATCGAGGACGGCAAGTGGTTCTGGCCGCCCGAGCTCGTCTCGCTCTACGACACCCCGCTGTGGCGGAAGATGTCCGAGGAGCAGCGGATGGACCTGGCCCGGCACGAGGCTGCGTCGCTGGCCTCGCTCGGTATCTGGTTCGAGATCATTCTGATGCAGCTGCTGGTCCGGCACATCTACGACAAGCCGGTGACCAGCAACCACGTCCGCTACGCACTCACCGAGATAGCCGACGAATGCCGGCACTCGATGATGTTCGGCCGCATGATCCAGTGGGGCCGCGCGCCCAACTACCCCGTACCGCGCCTCTACCACAACCTCGCACGCGTCCTGAAGACCGTGTCCACCACGCCCGGTTCCTTCGCCGCCACCCTGCTCGGGGAGGAGATCCTCGACTGGATGCAGCGGCTGACGTTCCCGGACGAGCGCGTCCAGACGCTGGTGCGCGGCGTGACCCGGATCCATGTGGTCGAGGAGGCGCGGCACGTGCGGTACGCCCGCGAGGAACTGCGCCGCCAGATGGTCACCGCACCGCGCTGGGAACGCGAGTTCACCCGGCTGAGCTGCGGAGAGGCGGCGCGCGTCTTCTCCGTCTGCTTCATCAACCCGCAGGTGTACGAGAACGTCGGCCTGGACCGTCGCGAGGCCGTCGCCCAGGTGAAGGCCAGCGGTCACCGGACGGAGGTCATGCAGTCCGGCGCGAAGCGGCTGACGGACTTCCTCGACGACATCGGTGTGCTGAACGGGGTCGGGCGCAGGCTGTGGAAGAGCTCGGGCCTGCTGGCCTGAGCCGGCTCCCCCCACCGGGGGGACCGCTTACGCTTCGCGGTATGACCTCTGCCGCCGCAGCCCCGCCGACCCGTGCGTACCGACGGCTCAGCGTCGAGGAGCGCCGTACCCAGCTCCTCGGCGCCGCCCTCTCCCTCTTCGCGCACCGGGCCCCCGACGAGGTCTCGCTCGACGAGGTCGCGGCGGTCGCCGGAGTCTCCCGCCCGCTCGTCTACCGCTACTTCCCCGGTGGACGGCAGCAGTTGTACGAGGCGGCGCTCCGGTCCGCCGCCGACGAGCTGAAGCTGTGCTTCGCCGAGCCCCCCGCGGGGCCGCCCACGGAGCGGGTGACCCGGGTGCTCGGCCGCTACCTCGCGTTCGTCGACGAGCACGACGCCGGGTTCAGCGCGCTGCTGCGCGGCGGGAGCGTCGCCGAGACCTCCAGGACGACGGCGATCGTCGACGAGGTGCGGCGGGCGGCGGCCGAACAGATCCTGCTCCACCTCGGCCGGGGAGACACCCACGCACCGGGACCACGGCTGCGGATGATGGTGCGGACCTGGATCGCGGCCGTCGAGGCGGCCTCCCTGATCTGGCTGGACGAGGAGAAGCAGCCCCCCGCGGACGAGCTCCGCACCTGGCTGGTCGACCAGCTGATAGCCATGCTCGCGGCCACCGCCACCACGGACCCGGAGACCGCGGCCGCGGTGGCCGACCTGCTGCCGCTGGAGACCGCCGAGGGCCCGGCCGGGCGACTGGCGGACCGGCTCGTCCCGGTGGTCACCGAAGCGGCGCACCTGCTGCCGCCGGACTGAGCCACCGCACACCCCCTGCGTCAGACTGGGGCCGTGAGAAGCGAGAACACCACCTTCAGGGGCGGCCCGCTGGACGGGCGGGTCCTGCCCGTCCTCGTCGGCGCGACCGGCCATCCGCCCAAGTGGTACGAGATCCCGGTGCCGGACGCCGACGGCGGTCCGGCCACCGTGTACACGTACCGGCGCGTCCCGGCCGGATACTCCAAGCGGCTGGGCGTACAGCGCGGCTGGGTGTACGAGTACGCCCCGGAGGGCCGCGAGCGCCACACTCCCAAGTGGCCCTGGTCGAAACCGAGCTGACCCGCGCGCGGGTCCGGGCTGAGCGGGTCCGCCGGTCTAAGATCGACGGATCCATGGTCACGAGAACGGTCACAAGGGGGTGCGCCATGGAGGCGCTGCGTCAGAACGATCCACGCCGCTTCGGTCCGTACACCGTGGCGGCACGGTTCCGCGAGACCGCGAGCGCCGTGCAGTACCTGGCGCGCGACACGGTCCTCGACGACACCGTCGTGATCACCGCGGCCCGGCCCGAACTGGCCGCGTTGCCCGCCTTCCGCCGCCGCTTCCAGGCGGAGGCACGCACGGCGGACCGGCTGGCCGGCGGCTGGGTCCAGCCCCGGATCGCCCCCCGCGCCGACGAGGACGCCGACGACCGGCTGTGGACGGCCGTGGCGTACGTACCGGCGCTGACACTCGCCGAGGCCATCGACTTCGCGGGCCCGCTCCCCGAGCGGGCCGTGCGGATACTGGGCGCGGGCATTGCCGAAACCCTCTCCCGGGTGCACGCCACCGGGGCCGTACTGGAGGGGCTCGCCCCCAGGACAGTGCTGCTGGCCGAGGACGGGCCCCGGCTCACCGCCTTCGGCCCGCTGGGCGCGGCGGCCGAGGCCGAGGCCCGAACGGGCGGGCAGCTGTCCGTACGGCTCGGCTATCTCACCCCGGAACAGGTCGGGGGCCAGGCGGCCGGACCGGCCTCCGACCTCTTCGTGCTGGGCCTCCTGCTGGCGTACGCGGCGACCGGGACGACCCCGCTCGCCGACGGCCCGGCGGAGGAGGCGGCCGAACGGATCGCCCGTACGGAACCGGAACTGGACGGGGTTCCGGAGGAGTTGCGCGGCCTGATCGCACGGTGCCTGGCCAAGGACCCGGCGGACCGGCCGACCGCGGGAACGGTGGCGGCGGAACTGGCGCTGGAGGGTGCGGCGGGCCTCGCCAAGGGCGGCTGGCTGCCGGAGCCGGTGTCGCGGGCGGTCAGCGAACAGGCCGACCGGGTGAGGGGGCTGGCCGCCAGGACGGAGGCTGCTGCCGACCCGCCCGGCGGAGCGGTCGACACGTCCGACGACGACCTGTCCGACACGCCCACCGAGGATCCGGACGGCACGCCCACCGGCCCCTCTGCCGACTCCCCCACCCACCCCCTGCTCGGCGCGCTCGGCCACGGTCCCGCCGACTCCCACCCCGACAGCCCCGGCGGCGGGGACGACGACCCCCGGACCACCCGTATCGGCAGCGTCGGCAGCCCTCGTGCGCCGGAGCCCGACCGGCCGACCACCCAGCTGTCCATCCCGCGCGAACGCAGCGGTCCGCCGGCCGAACTGCCCACCGGACTGCCGCCCGTCGCACCGCTCGTGCCGCGTCCCCTTCCCGCCCCCGGGGACCAGGCCGCCCCACCGGTGTCGGCCACTCCGGCACCGGCACCCACCACGCCCGCCGCGCTCCCTGCCCTCCCTCCGGCGCAGGCTCCGGCCCCCGAAGCCCCCTCCCGGCTCGCCTTCGACCGTCGCGCCCTGCTCCTCGGCGGCGCCGCCGGGGCTGCGGGGCTCGCCGTCGGGGGCGGGGCCGTGTTCGTCCTCGGGTCCCACGATTCCGGGCCCGCCGACGATGCCAAGCCCGCGCCGACCCCCAGCCGCCCCACCGTGGCCGGGCTGCCGCCGCGCCCGCTCTGGGTGTACACGCACCCGGATGCCCAGCCGGCGCCGCTGACCGCCGCGCTCTGGCTCGACCGGCTGCTCGTCCTGACCAGCGACACCCAGGCCGTCGGTATCGATCTGCGTACCGGACGCCGGGCCTGGGAGTGCCCGGACGGAGCCAGGGGTCAGGCGGCCCTGCCGGTGGGGGACGATCTCTGCTTCGTCGCCGGGCCGTCCGAGTTCCTCTGGCTGTCGCCCAAGGACGGCCAGGTCGCGCACCGGGTGGCGTACGAGGACCAGTTCGAGGACGCGCCGTATCTGAAGGTCTCGGACATCGTCGGCCAGTCCGGCGCCGTGATCTGGTTCACCGGCTCCCATCAGGTCACCGTCAAGGCCCGGAAGCCGAAGAAGGGCAAGAAGCCCGGGCGGGACACCCAGGTCACCGTGTCGTTCCTGTTCGCGTACGACGTCGTGCAGCGCAGGGAGCTGTGGCGGACCCCCGTCCCGACCGGACGCGAATCGGCCGCCCCCGCCTATCGCTTGATCGCCGTCCGGCCGGACGACATCGTCGTACGGCAGAAGAGTGCGACGCTCACTCCCGGCGACGTCAGGGCCGCCAGGGGCAGGGCGGTCTTCCGCTGCTTCGACCAGGAGACCGGAAAGCTGCTGTGGACCGGGTCGTTCGGCAGAGTCAGGCCGGACGGGGCGGCCGCGGGGGACGACCAGGGGCTGTTGTACGCGGCGGCGGGCGACGATCTCCAGTCGTTCGAGATGCCCGGCGGCAAGCCTGGGTGGACCCTGAACGGCACCGCCGGCTCCGTGTTCGGCACGCCGGTGCCGGCCGGAGCGCTCCTGCACACCACGAACGTCAACCAGGAGGTCGGCGCGGTCGACCGGGCCACCGGAAAGCTCCGCTGGCAGCGGTCCACCGAGGCGGCGCCCGGGGACTTCGCGCCGTCCGTCACCCTCAGCCCCTCCGGCAAGACGCTGCTGGCGGCGGGCAGGACGCAGGTCACCGCGTTCGCGGCGGCCGACGGACGGCGGCTGTGGAAGTTCCAGGACATCGGGGCGCAGGATCCGAAGGGAGCCACGGTCACCGCTCCGTACCGGGTACTGACGTTCGGGAAGACCGCGGTGGTCCAACGCGACCGGATCTTCTACGCGTTCCCGGTGGCGTGAAACCCCGGGAACCCGGCCCGAATCCGAAAGAGGACACCCTGCACCCGCCTTCCGGGGGAACCCCGCGGCCGCCACGCCGCGGGGTTCTTGCATCGTCCGGCACCCGGTGACGGTATGGATGCCTTGCGCTCACTCATGGGGTAGTCCCACGCGATCGCCCCTTCGCCGGAGGTGATCCCGTGTCAGGCACGGTCCTGCGCACTGTCTGCTCGGCGGCACTCGTCGCCCTCGTCGCGGCCTCGCCCGCCGTGGCCGTCCCGGCGAAGCCGGAGCCCGGCCCCTCGGGCGTGGCCACCGGCGGCGGCCCGGACTCCACCAAGACCATTTCCCAGCTGCTGACCGAACTGCGGAAGCTGTACCAGCAGGCTGAGGAGGCCACCGAGACCTACAACGGCACGGCAGCGGATCTCAAGAAACGGACCGCACAGGCGAAGAAGCTCGGTTCCGCCCTCTCCACCGCCAGGCGCGCACTGACCCGCAGCCGCGACGACGCAGGACAGCTGGCCCGTGAGCAGTACCAGGGGCGGTCCGACTTCTCCTCGTACGTGCAGCTGCTGCTGGCCCGCGATCCCGAACACGCCCTGGAACAGGGGCATGTGATCCAGCGGGTGGCCGCCGGCCGGGCGGCCGCCGTCAAGCGGCTCACGGGGGCGGAGAAGCGCGCCGACGAACTGGCCACCGCCTCCCGGAAAGTGCGCGACAGACAACGGGTGCTGGCGGCGCGGCAGAAGAAGCAGCGCGACACGGTGAAAGCGCGACTGCGGAAGGTCGAGGCACTGCTGGCGACGCTCTCCGCCCAGAGGATCGCCCAGCTGTCCCGGCTGGAGCAGCAGGCCACGGCGAAGGCCCAGGACGCCCTGCTCGCCTCGGGGGCCCTGTCCTCGTCCCGCACACCGTCCGAGGAAGGAGGCGAAGCGGTGAACTACGCGGTCCGGCAGCTCGGCAAACCGTATGTGTGGGGCGCGGAGGGGCCCGGCTCGTTCGACTGCTCCGGGCTCACCTCGCAGGCATGGGCGGCGGCGGGCCGGGCCATTCCGCGGACGTCGCAGGAGCAGTGGCGCCAGCTGCCGAAGGTGGGGCTGAATGCGCTGCGCCCGGGTGACCTGGTGATCTACTTCCCGAAGGCCACACATGTGGCCCTGTACATCGGCAACGGCCTGGTGGTGCAGGCGCCCCGGCCGGGGACACAGGTGAAGGTCTCGCCGGTGGCGTCGAACCCTCTGCTCGGCGCCGTACGGCCGGATCCGCAGAACAGGCCGCTGCGTACGTACCGGCTGCCGCAGCTGGCCCAGGGCCCGTCGGGCGGCTCGGACACGGGGTACAGCGCGTCGTCCGCGCCGGCCGGCGCGTAACCGGATCACAGCGCAGCCGGACTCCGTACGCACGTCGGCCGAGCCGTTTCCGCGGGGCGCTGTGGATCTGTGTGCCGGGGCTGTGGAGCGCGTGCCTGTTCGTGGTGTGTGCGCCGCTGCGGCGGATGAGGCCGTTGCCGGACAAGGTCTGAGCCCGGGGACTCAGTCCTCGTCCGGGGCGCGCCGCCAGGGCCGGGCGGCAGCGACGGCGACGGCGACGGCGACGGCGCAGCCGCTTTCGTCGTCCACCGTCACCCCCGGGCACTCCGCGCCGTCCGGCACCCACGCGCCCCGGGCCATCAGGAACAGGCCGACGACGACCGGCACGACGTACAGGGTGAGCAGTGCTCCGCGAAACCTCATCCGGAGACCCTGGTACCGGTGCCGGTCGGGACTCGTTCCTGCCTGCACCCCTCCGAGGCGGCGGTGCAGGGTGAACCACGGCAGCTGTGTGGGCTCCCGTGGGAGCGGACGAACCTGAAGGGCGTAGAAGGCCGGCTCAGGTCATCGGTGCCGCGAGGACGGCACATCTGCCGCCCTCGGCGGATCGGCGCCGTGCCTGCCGTTCGCGTGTGCGACGTCCCGCTCAGCCGTCGCCCGGGCCCTCTGCAAGTCGAATGCGGACCGAGACCGGACACCTCGTACCGCGCGGGTCGTCGGCCGCCGGCCCGGCCGTGCCGGCCCGAGCCAGGCGTGCAGCGAGGCCGGCGCACCCGTCGCCGCGTGACATCAGCCACACGGACTTTTGGCTCTCAGGTCGTCGCATAGTAGATCGAGGCTTGGCGGCATAGTGCGTTTTATCCGTCTTGATGCAGAAATACTCCGAGCCGGTTCGAGTGATATTCGACCCGCTCAACACTTTCGCGCGTTCGGGCGGTGAACAACGGCTTCTGACGGACCAACGGACTTCTTCACCACCCCGGGAGCCGGATCAGCACGCCTGCGCGCCCGTTTCAAGAGCCGTCCATGGCTACGGGCCGAGGTAGTACTGCCGCTTGTTGCCGCACCCCGACAGCAGTTCTAACAATGTCGGCCGCAAGGCGTCTCCGCGGCCCAGGTGCAGGAACTGGGCAGAGCCGGACCCCCTGGGGGCGCTCCGCGATCACCGAGCGAGGTCACGCATGAGGAAGCACCGCAGGAAGTCGTACTACCGGCCGATAGCCATCGCTGTCATCGCCGTAGGAGCCGTGGGTGTGCCCTCCGCCGCCATGGCCTGTCTGGGCACTCAGGGTGATGCGGGCGGTCGCCCCTCCGGCCACTGGGCGAACGTGAGCTCCCACCAGCGGTGGACGGGCTCGTCCTGGGGTCATGGGCCGACTGCGGGGGCGTCGAAGAGCCCCACTGCGGCTCCCGGCGCACCGCAGACCACCGCGTCTCCCAGCGCACCTGCTACGACCGCACCGGCATCCGGGGACACGGCCCGTGTACTGACGCTCGTCAACAGCGAACGCAGCAAGGCCGGATGCTCTCCGCTGACGACGAACGCGAAGCTGACCAAGGCCGCTCAGGACCACAGCAAGGACATGGCATCCCACCGGAACATGTCCCACACGGGTTCCGACGGGTCGTCGCCCGGCGACCGGATCACGCGTGCCGGTTACAGCTGGAGCTCCTACGGCGAGAACGTCGCCTACGGCTACTCCACGCCCGAGAAGGTCATGGCGGCCTGGATGTCCAGCCCGGGCCACAAGCGCAACATCCTCGACTGCTCGTTCAAGGAGATCGGCATCGGCCTCGCGCAGCCCAGCAGCTACTGGACTCAGGACTTCGGCACGGCCCGATAGGGACACTGCGGGGATGGTGCGCATTCTCCATCGGGTGAAGGCCCCGACCGGTTCCTTGGGTTCTAGTGGTTGTCGCAACACCCCAGCTCAGGGGATGCGATGGACTACAAGATCCGCAAGGACCGGAAGCCGCAGGGACCGAGGAAGCTCGCTGAGGAGCGGGCGGCATACTTCCAGCTCATGCAGCAGGGCATGAGCAATCCGCAGGCGTGCAGGACTCTTGGGATCAACCGGCGGACCGGCCAGCGCTGGCGGAACGGACGCAACGCGTCCGGCAAGGACAAGGCGGCACCACCGATTCGTTCGGCGGTGCCGCCCTCCTCGTCATCCCGGTACCTGGGCCAGGCCGACCGGATCCACATTGCTGACCGGCTACGGGAGAAGGCCACGATCCGGGCGATCGCCGCCGAGCTGGACCGCAGCCCGTCTACGATCAGTCGGGAGATCCGCCGCAACCGCCACTCCATCAACGGCCAGTACCGCCCGTTCGCGGCCCAGGCCCGCGCGGACGAGCGCCGGCCACGGCCGAAGCCAGGAAAGATCGTCCGGAGCCCCGAGCTGCGGGACGCCATCCAGTCATGCCTGGACGAACTGTGGAGCCCGGAGCAGATCTGCCACGCTCTGCGCAGGCAGTTTCCCGACCGGCCGGAGATGCACGTGGTCCACGAGACGATCTACCAGGCCCTCTACGTGCAGGGCCGCGGGGAACTGCGACGCGAACTCGCCGGCGCCCTGCGGACCGGACGGGCCCGCCGCAAGCCCCACCGGCAGGCCAACTGCCGCCAGTCCCGCTTCGCCGATCCCATGGTCATGATCAGCGAACGCCCGGCAGAGGCGGACGACCGCGCTGTTCCCGGCCACTGGGAGGGCGACCTGATCATCGGCAAGGATGGGGGCTCAGCCATCGGCACTCTGGTCGAACGCGCCACCCGCTACGTCATGCTCCTCCACCTGCCCAACGGCCGAAATGCCGAGCAGGTCCGCGACGCGCTGGCCCAGACCGTGCAGACGATGCCATCCCACCTCAAACGGTCCCTGACCTGGGACCAGGGCTCCGAGATGGCCGCCCACAAGAGCTTCACCCTCGCCACCGACATCCCGGTCTACTTCTGCGACCCGGCCAGCCCTTGGCAGCGCGGCTCGAACGAGAACACCAACGGCCTGCTGCGGCAGTACTTCCCCAAGGGCACCGATCTGGCCGTCCACGGCCCCGAACACCTCACGGCGGTCGCCGCCCAACTCAACGGCCGCCCACGCAAAACGCTCGGCTGGGAGACCCCAGCCGAGCGCCTGCATAAACTGCTCGCAGCCTGATCAAACCGACCACGTGTTGCAACGACCCCTAGAAACCGCCTTCGCCGGCCGGGGCCTTCACCATTGGTGCATTTCCGTGCGGGTGGGCAACCGTCGCCGCATGTCATGGCACAGACGGGGCAGGCGCCGCGGCGGCGGTCTGTGGGCCGTCCGAGGACGGCCCACCACCACCGGCGTTGACCGACGCAAACCGCTGCTTCGCAGGTCAGGCGGCCGATGCGGCCACGGCCACCTCGGCGAGGTACGCGTTCGTCTTCTCCGGGTCGAAGAAGAAGTTGTCGAAGTCCGCCGGGTTGTTGAAGCCGTTGGCGAAGCGGTCGGCGACCGGCTGGAGCTGGCCGGCGGCGCCGATCAGGTTCAGCACGTGCTCCGGCGGGACGCCGAGCATCGCGTTCGTCCACTTCACGACGTGCTGCGCGGTGTCCCAGTAGCGGTCGAACGTGGACTGCATCCAGTCCGCGTCGAACGGCCGGTCGCCGTGCTCGATGATCGACTGCAGATACGCGTTCGCGCACTTGGAGGCCGAGTTGGAGCCCTGGCCGGTGATCGGGTCGTTGGCGACGACCACGTCCGCGACACCGAGCACCAGGCCGCCGCCGGGCAGCCGGCCGATCGGCTTGCGGACGGTCGGGGCGTATCGGCCCGCCAGGGTGCCGTTGGCGTCCGTCAGTTCGACCTTGGTGGCACGGGCGTACTCCCACGGGGTGAACTGCTCCATGAGCTCCAGCGTCTTCGCGAGGTGCTCGGAGGGGTCCTTGATGCCCTGGAAGACGTCCAGCGGTCCACCCGGAATGCCCTCCCAGAACAGGATGTCGGCACGGCCGGACGTGGTCAGGGTCGGCATCACGAAGAGCTCACCGACGCCCGGGACCAGGTTGCAGCGGACCGCGTCGAACTCGGGGTGCTCGGGACGCGGGCCCATGCCGTGGACGTACGCGACGGCCAGTGCGCGCTGCGGGGCGTCGAACGGCGAACGGGACGCGTCCCGGCCGAACATGGAGACCAGCTCGCCCTTGCCCGCGGAGACCATCACCAGGTCGTAGGTGCGGGAGAAGTAGTCGAGGTCCGAGACGGCCGCACCGTGGATGACGAGCTGGCCACCGCGCTGGGCGAACGTCTCCATCCAGCCGGCCATCTTGACGCGCTGGTCGACGGACTGGGCGAATCCGTCCAGCTTGCCGACCCAGTCGATGGGGCGCGAGGAGTCGGGGGCCGCGACCGAGACGCCGAGACCCTCGATGCGCGGGGCCTGGGACTCCCAGAAGTTGAGCTGGAGGTCACGCTCGTGCTGCAGCGCGGTGTCGAACATGCACTGCGTCGACATGACCCGGCCGGACCGGATCTCGTCGGCGGTGCGGTTGGACATCAGGGTGACTTCGTACCCACTGGACTGCAGTCCGAGGGCGAGCTGGAGACCGGACTGGCCGGCGCCGACTATGAGTATTTTCCGCATCGCGGTTCTCCGTTACATCTGCGTGTTCGAGCGCGTGGTCTGTCTATGCGGGTGCGACGTCAAGAGCGTGGCCCACCAGGGCCAGCAGCGACTCGACGACGGTGATCCTGTTACGCGCGTCCATGATCACAACGGGTACGTGCGGGGGCACGGTCAGGGCCTCCCTGACGTCCTCCGCCTCGAAACCGGGCGTCCCCTCGAAGTGGTTGACGGCCACGATGTACGGCAGTCCGCAGCTCTCGAAGTAGTCGAGCGCGGGGAAGCAGTCGGCGAGCCGCCGGGTGTCGGCGAGCACTATCGCGCCTATCGCGCCGCGCACCAGGTCGTCCCACATGAACCAGAAGCGCTGCTGTCCGGGCGTGCCGAACAGGTACAGCACGAGGTCGTCGTCGAGCGTGAGCCGGCCGAAGTCCATCGCGACGGTCGTGGTGACCTTGTCGGGCGTCGCGGCGAGATCGTCGGTCTCCTCGCTGGCCTGGGTCATCAGCGCCTCGGTCTGCAGCGGGGTGATCTCCGAGACCGAACCGACGAGGGTCGTCTTGCCGACGCCGAACCCGCCCGCGACCACGATCTTCGTGGCGATGGGGGCTCTGGTGTGATCCAGCTGCCAGGCCTGCAACGACTCCTCGGCCCGGTCCTCCGGTCCCGGCTGACGCGGGGCGGACAGCAGCGAATCAGAGACGACGGAGTCCATTCAGCACCCTTTCGAGCAGTGCGCGGTCGGGCTGACCGGTTCCGTGACCGGTTCCGTACACGCGGATCTTTCCCTGGTCGGCCAAGTCGCTGAGCAGCACTCGGACCACGCCGAGCGGCATCTTCAACAGGGCCGAGATCTCCGCGACCGTACGCATGCGGCGGCAGATTTCGACAATGGCCCGGAGCTCCGGCATCACGCGCGTCGTGAGACTGCCGTTGGTGAGCTCGCGGCGCTCCTCGGGCGCTTCCAGCGCTGCCACGAACGTCTCGACGAGGAGGACGTGACCGAAGCGGGTGCGGCCGCCGGTGAGCGAGTACGGGCGGACCCGGGCGGGCCGACGGTCGGCCCCGCGGACGGGCAGCCTACGGGCGGGTTCAACGGCGGGGGTCACTGGGCGCTCTCCATCGATTTGCGCAGCTCACTGCGGAGTTCGGGGGTGAGTACGTGTCCGGCACGGCCGACGAAGAGCGCCATGTGGTACGCGACGACGCTCATGTCGCAGTCAGGGGTGGCGTGCACGCCGAGCAGGGAGCCGTCACTGATCGACATGACGAAGACGCTGCCCTCCTCCATGGCGACCATGGTCTGCTTGACGCCACCGCTGTCCATCAGCTTCGCGGCACCGATGGTGAGGGAGCCGATACCGGAGACGATGGTGGCGAGGTCGGCGCTGGAGCCCCGGGGGCCGTCCTGTCTGCCCGCCGCCCTGGCTGCGTGGTGGCCGGGATCGGAGGAGAGCAGCATCAGTCCGTCGGACGAGACGACCGTGACCGAGTGGACCCCTGGCACCTCCTCGACGAGATTGCTCAGCAACCAGTGAAGGTTCCGGGCCTCGGTACTCAGCCCGAATGTGCTGGGCGCAGTCAACTGCGTGCCTCCTCGACTGTGTCCCCCGTGTCATCGGTTCGACCGCCGGAGCGGTCTGCCAGTTCGGTGTGCGGGGTCTGCGCGGTGCGCTCGTGCGGGTCGACTCCGAGGGCGGGGCCGGCGCCTTCGGCGATCTCCGCCTCGACATCGCGGCGCCCGTCCATGGCCCCCCGGTGGAAGCCGCCGAGGCGGCGGCGCAGGGCGTCCTTGTCCAGGCCGCCCTTGCGCGCGGCGGCCGGGGCGGTGGCGGGCTTCGCGATCTTGGGGGTGCGCTTGGGCAGCCCCTTGTCGGTGAGGCGCTCGGGCTGCGTCTGGTCCGGCTCCGGGCTGCGGGGGCCGGGAAGCGTCGGCTCGGCCACGGGTGCGGCAGGGGCGGGAGCGGCAAAGGGCTCGGAGATCTCGTCCGCGGTGCGCTCGTGGCGGTCGGGGCCGATGGCGTACGGGTCGGACTCCGCCGGGGCCGCAGGGGCCTGCGGGACCTCCCGGAAGTCGGGGAGCCGGAACTGCATGGTCTTCTCGACGTCGGTCTCGGCGTCGAACAGCTCGGGGGCGGGTACCTCGGATGCGACCGGTTCCGCGGCGAACGGCTCGGCGAACGGCGGCTCGGCGGCCACGGGCGCCGGTGCGAACGGCTCGGATGCGATCGGCTCTGCAGGCACCTCTGCCGCGAACGGCTCGGGTGCGGGCACCTCGGTGGCGGAGGTCTCCGCCGCGGGCATCCCCGGTGCGGCCGCCTCGGCCGGCGGCGTGTCACGGAGCGTCTGCTCGGCCGCGGCGATCAGCGGGTCGCCGGGCAGCGCGGGCGTCCGGCCCGGCAGCGAGTTGGAGTTGGCCTCCGCGACCGAACCCGGCAGGTTCAGCGCGGGCGCCGCCCCCGGCACCGGTACGGGCGGCGGAGTGGCGGTCGCCGGCGCCTTCGGCAGCAGCGCCTGCGGTACGACGACGACCGCCGTCACACCGCTGCCCTTCTGCTCGCGCAACTGGACCCGCACCCCGTGACGCGCCGCCAGCATCGACGTCACCCGAAGCCCGAGGCCCGCGCCGTCCGCGCTCTGCTCACCCGACTCGAACGAGGAAGGGTCGGCCAGCCGGGCGTTGAGCTCGCCCATCCGGACCGACGACATCCCGATGCCCTCGTCCTGCACGGAGAGCATCACCTCACCGGTCTCCAGCAGCCAGCCCGAGAGCTGGACGTGCGAGTCGGGCGGCGAGAAGGAGGTCGCGTTCTCCAGGAGTTCGGCGATCAGGTGGCTCAGGTCGTCGGCGGCGAAGCCGGCGATCTGGGCATGCGGCGGCAGCGACTGGATGGTGACCCGCTCGTACCGCTCGATCTCGCTGACGGCCGCGCGCAGGACGTCGACCAGCGGGATCGGGCCGGCGTGCCCGTGGCCGTGCTCGGCGCCGGCGAGGACCAGCATGTTCTCGCTGTGGCGGCGCATGACCGTGGCCATGTGGTCGAGTTTGAAGAGGGTGGAGAGCCGCTCCGGGTCCTGCTCGCGCTCCTCCAGGCTCTCGATGACGCCGAGCTGGCGCTCGACGAGGCCGAGGGTCCGCAGCGAGAGGTTGACGAAGGTGTGGTGGACCGTGTTCCTCAGCCGCTCCAGCTCGGCGGTCAGGTCGGCCGTGCGGCGCTGGAGTTCGGCGCGCTGAAGGGTGAGGGCCTCGCGTCCGGCGATCAGCTCGCTGCGCTCGTGGTCCAGGTTCGCGAACCGGCCGTTGAAATCCTGCAACAGCCCGTGCACCTTGCCGTGCAGGGCGTTGAGGTTCCGTACGACCTGGGCGAACTCGTCGTTGCGGCCGGTGTAGCGGACCGGCTCGGCGGTGCCGGGCTCGGCGGCGAGGCGGGCGGCGCCGATCCGCAGGACGGCGAGCGGCTGGGTGAGCGTGCGGGCCACGGCGGTGGAGACGCCGACCGCGATCAGCAGACAGCCGCCGAGGAGCGCGATGTGCAGTTCGAGCGCGGTGACGTCGTCGTCGCGCAGCTGCTCCAGACGCTGGAGGCGGGCGGTGCCGAGGGCGGACTCGACGCTGCGCATGCGGTCGACCCGGGCGGAGAGCGCCGCGGCGACCTTCTTCCGGCTGGCCCGCTGGTCGGCGTCCGACAGTTCGGGGCGGTCGGTGAGCGCACCGAGGTACTTCTCCGCGCTGGTGACCTCGGGACCGGTGACCGTCGAGGAGAGCTTCTCGCGGGCGGCGGAGCCCGCTGCCTGGTCGAAGTCGGCGAGCGAGGCGAGCTCGCCGACCCGGGCCTGCTGGGCGGCGGCGCTCAGCTCGTCACGGTTGCGGTCGTCCTCGGTCGGACCCTCGTCCTGGGGCTGCACGGGCAGCCCGGTGAAGGGGTCGATCTGCGGGCCGGGGTCCTCCTTGCGGGGCACCGAGAGCGCGGCGATCAGCAGCCCACGGGTGGCGGAGGCCTGCTCGGTGGCCCGGCCGAGGGCGAGCGGCGCGCGGGTGGCGTCGGCGGCGCGCGGCGGGGTCTTCTCGGCGAGCTCGTCGGCGAGGTCCTGGAGCTTGGCGATGACCTCGGAGTACGCCTGGTGGGCCGCGAGCGCCGAGCCCTTGCCGGTCAGCGCGGTGCGGCGCAGCGAGGGGATCGTGGAGAGGTCGCGGCGCAGCCCGGCGGAGGCCGTGGCGCGGATCTCGTCGATCTGCTGGTCGACGCGGGCGCTGCGGCTGCTGGGCCCCTCGCTCACCTTGCCGGACTTCTCGTCGCGGCCGCCGGCGATGTAGGCGGTCACCTCGTCGCGCTCGTCCGCGAGGGCGTGCGCGAGGGCCACCGCCTGCTGGTTCAGCTCGGCGAGCGTGACCAGCCGCTGGGACTCGGTCAGTTCGGAGGATGCGCCGAGGGCCGCGGGTGCGCCCGCGGCGATGACGGTGATGCCGACGACCGCGACGCCGGCGACCAGCCGGCTGCGTACGCGTACGGCGCGCCGAGTGGGCTCACCTTCGGCCGGAGGCAGAGGTGTCGCCCCGGAACCGCTTCGCTTGCTGCCCTTGCTCCGAGGCCGCTTCTTCTGCACCGGTGCTCGCAATCTTGACTCGTCCACCCATGAAGCAGAGGTGACGCTCGGTCACATGGAACGGCACCCCGCCCCCCTGGTACGGCTTCCGACCATTCCAGTGCTTTTGAGAGGGGGGCGCGCATCAACCGCTCCGCCACCCGAACGAGTGAACATCACTCCCGAGTTGGCGAACAAGTCTCCCCCCGTGCGCGAATTCGCACACCCGGGCCGCGGGCTGGAACTTCCGCGCAGGCTTTGGCAGGATGCCCGCCCGCACCCGCACGGAGCCGATCGTTCCGCTCGACGCGGACCGCTGACCTGCCGGTACGGCCCAACACCGGGCCGTGCAGGGCCGGTGAAGACGTCGTGCAGACTTGCCGCATGCGTATCGACTCCGCCACCGCTCCCGGCCGGCCCGAACGCCCCAACGAGGACTGGGCGGCCACCGTACTTCCGGCGTCCGGCCAGGGCGGGGTGCTGATCCTGCTCGACGGCGTCACTCCGCCGCAGGGCGGGACCGGTTGTGTGCACTCCGTCCCGTGGTTCACCGCGCGACTGGGTGGGTCACTGGCCGAACTGTCCGGTTCGCGGCGGGATCTGACCCTCACGGAGATCCTGGCCGAGTCCATCCGGCGCACCGCGGACGCACACCGCTCCTCGTGTGACCTTTCTCACGTACGGACGCCACAGGCGACCGTCGTGATGGCGCGTTGGAACGAACGCGAGATCGAACACCTGGTCCTCTCCGACTCGGTGCTGCTGCTCGAATCGCCCGACGGATCGGTGCGCGCACTGCTCGACGACCGGCTCGACCGGCTGCCTCCGGGTTCTCTGGCCACCGAGGCGATCGCCGACGCACAGGCGCGGAACAAGGAGGGCGGCTTCTTCACTGCCGCCGCCGATCCGGAGGTGGCGGCCCGCGCGGTGACCGGCCGGACGCCACGCGCAGAGGTACGGGCGGTGGCCGCACTGACGGACGGCGCGAGCCGCTGGACCGAGATGTTCCGCGAAGGGGACTGGACGGCCTGCCTCGGGGTGCTCCACAAGGAGGGCGCGCAGGGGCTGATCGACCGGGTCAGGGCGCTGGAGGACGCGGACACGGAGCGTACGTATCTGGGGCGCAGCAAGACGCACGACGACGCGACCGCGCTCTACGCGGTGCTGTAGGCCGCCCGGGTGGGGGCCGGCCGGGGACGCGGGGGCGCTCCCCGGAGCGGGTGGCTTTCCCGCGGGGGCGGGGTCCGGGAGCGCCCGAGGGTGCCGGTCCAGGTGCACGCCCTGCCGGCGTCAGTCCTCGGCCCGGGCATTCAAGTGGTGCAGCAGCCTGGCCAGTTCCGCCACCTCGGCCCGGTCCCAGTCGGCCAGTTTGCGTACGTACCGCTCGCGCCGGGCGTCGCGGACGCTCCGGTAGCGGGCGAGTCCCTCCTCGGTGAGATGCACGAGAAAGGCCCGCCCGTCGGCCGGGTCGGGCTCGCGCGCCACCAGTCCGAGGTCCTCCAGGGCGCGCAGCTGACGGCTCATGGTCGCCTTGCCTACCCCGAAGTACCCCGCGAGATCGGTGGCCCGCTGCTGCCCCGCCGACTCCAGCCGCACGAGGAGTCCGTACGCCGCGGCCTCCAGGTCGGGGTGGACCTCGCGCGCCATTTCGCCGGAGTTGGACCGTGCGCGGCGCAGGAAAACGGCCAATTCCCGCTCCAGTGCCAGGAATTCCTGGTCCACACCACTCGTCCCGGTCGCGCCGGGGTCACTACCGCTCTCGCTCCCGTGCACGTCAACACCCCTCATGAGCTTTCCCGCCACTGAAAGTTTCTTTCACCGCCGGCCATCGCCGCAGCTCGGTCAGTATTTCGCAGGCGTAGACCAACGGCAGCGCCCAGGCCCTCTTCCGCCGTGCGGGTCTACGTGCGTAGCGTCATGAATGACATGTCCACACCATGACATGTCATGGGGGCGCGCCGAGTCGCACCCCACGGTCGACAGTTCCCCCCACCGAGGCCTCGGAGGCACGCAATGCCCGTGCACAGATCCGGATCCGGAACGACCCGACGCTCGCGCTTCGCGGCGATGGGCACTCTCCTCGCAGCTCTCTCGCTTCTGCTCACCCTGCCCGGCGCGGCCACCGCCGCCGACTCCCCCGCCGGCGTCACCCTCCCCGCACGCGGGACAGCCAGGATGGGCATGGGCGTCGTCGCCCATGACGGTCAGGGCGGAGTGCCGCGCGACACGAGGGCCGTGCAGACCGAAGGCGTGGACGTCGCCAGCTACCAGGGCAACGTCAACTGGGCGACCCTCTGGAACAGCGGCGTGAAGTGGGCCTATGCCAAGGCCACCGAAGGCACGTACTACACCAACCCCTACTTCGCCCAGCAGTACAACGGCTCGTACAACATCGGCATGATCCGGGGCGCGTACCACTTCGCCACCCCGGACACCACGAGCGGCGCCACCCAGGCCAACTACTTCGTGGACCACGGCGGCGGCTGGTCGAAGGACGGCAAGACGCTGCCCGGCGTCCTCGACATCGAGTGGAACCCGTACGGCGACCAGTGCTACGGCAAGACTGCGGCGAGCATGGTCTCCTGGATCCGCGACTTCGTGAACACGTACAAGTCGCGCACCGGCCGCGACGCGGTGATCTACACCGCGACCAGCTGGTGGCAGACCTGCACCGGCGACAACGCGGGCTTCGCCGCCACCAACCCGCTCTGGGTGGCCCGCTACAACACCACCGTCGGCACGCTCCCGGCCGGCTGGACCTACTACACGATCTGGCAGTACACGTCGTCCGGTCCGACCGTCGGTGACCACAACCACTTCAACGGCGCCCTCGACCGCGTACAGGCTCTCGCCAACGGCTGAGCCCCCGCCCCCGCAGAGCCCCGGTGACGCACCCCGTCACCGGGGCTCTGCCGTGTCCACCGCACCGGCATCCCCGACGGACCCCGGCACCGACCAGGCACTTCACGCCGCAAGCAGCACCCCGAGCCCGCTATGCACTCGACGTATACGCCGTGTGTATAGTTCCTGCTCGTCGCACATCGCGTGCGCCGTTCAGCCATGAGGGAGTGACCCGCCTTGCGCAGGAAGACGAAGTCGATCGGTACGGGGTTGGCCGCCACTCTTGTGACGGCGCTCACTCTGACGCTCAGCGGCTGCTCGACGCAGACCGTCGCCCCGGCCTCGCAACGGGCGTCCGCGGCATCCGATGCCAAGGGCTCGTTCGGCCCCGTGGACTGCCGTAAGGCGAAGTGCATAGCGCTGACCTTCGACGCGGGTCCGGGCGACGACACCCCGCATCTCCTCGACATCCTCAAGGAGAAGAAGGTGCACGCCACCTTCTTCCTGCTGGGCAAGAACCACGTGCTCAAGCACCCCGACACCGTGCGCCGCCTCCAGGCGGAGGGCCACGAGGTGGCGAACCACACCTGGTCGCACGAGATCCTGACGGACAAGAAGCCCGCCGAGATACGCGCCGAGCTGGAGAAGACACAGGACGCGATCGCGGAGATCACCGGCAGGAAGCCGCGGCTCATGCGCCCGCCGCAGGGCCGGACCGACGACACGGTCTCCGGCATCAGCAAGGAGCTGGGGCTCTCGCAGATCCTGTGGAGCGCCACCGCCAAGGACTACTCGACGACCGACTCCGCACTGATCAAGAAGCGGATACTCGACCAGGCGAGCAAGGACGGCATCATCTTGCTCCACGACATCTACAAGGGGACCGTGCCCGCGGTGCCGGGGATCATCGACGAGCTGAAGAAGCGCGGCTACACCTTTGTGACGGTCCCGCAGCTGATGGCCCCCACCGAGCCGGTACCGGGGGCCGTCTACCGCCCCTGAGTGCGACCGGTCACCACGCACGACAGGGCCCCGGCAGCGGTACGCCGGGGCCCTGCCGCTCAGCTGCCGCCACCCGCAGTGACCCGCGGGGCGTTCGCGGGTCACCGGGTCCGTCCAGCCGGTGGTGCCGTCGATCCGCACCACCCGCCTGCCGGTTTCCGCCGCTGCGAACGACTGCCCACCACCGTTCGCACCCCGGTACATGCGGAACGGCCCGCACCGCCCTCTCGGGGGTGCGGGCCGTCCGACCGGCCGCGCACGTCATGCCACGCCCGTCACGCCATGGCGCTCACGCCGCGGCCGGGATCCTCTCCTCCGCCGCCCTGGACGAAGCCGGGGCGAGGGCGATCTCCAGCACCTGACGCACATCCGTCACCGGGTGGACCTCCAGCCGGTCCAGGACCTCGGCCGGGACGTCGTCCAGATCCGCCTCGTTCCGCTTCGGGATCACCACGGTCGTGATCCCCGCCCGGTGGGCGGCCAGCAGCTTCTGCTTCAGCCCGCCGATCGGCAGCACCCGCCCGGTCAGCGACACCTCACCGGTCATCGCCACATCCGTACGGACCAGCCGCCCGGAGAGCAGCGAGGCCAGCGCCGTCGTCATCGTGATGCCGGCGCTGGGGCCGTCCTTGGGGACCGCGCCCGCCGGGAAGTGGATGTGCACTCCGCGGTCCTTGAGGTCGGCGACGGGCAGTTCCAGCTCGGCGCCGTGCGACCGCAGGAAACTCAGCGCGATCTGCGCGGACTCCTTCATGACGTCGCCGAGCTGACCGGTGAGGGTCAGTCCGGAGGCACCGGTCTCCGGATCGGCCAGCGACGCCTCCACGAAGAGCACATCGCCACCGGCACCGGTCACCGCGAGTCCGGTCGCCACGCCCGGCACCGCGGTGCGGCGCTCGGCCGGGTCCTGGGCGGACTCGGGAACGTGGTGCGGCCGTCCGACGAGACCCCGCAGGTCCTCGTCGGTGATGGTGAACGGGAGTTCCCGGTCGCCCAGTTCGTGCTGGGCCGCGACCTTGCGGAGCAGCCGGGCGACGGCCCGCTCGAGGTTGCGTACGCCCGCCTCGCGGGTGTACTCGCCGGCCAGCTTGCGCAGCGCCGACTCGTCGAGGGTGACCTCGCCCTTCTCCAGACCGGCCCGTTCCAGCTGGCGCGGGAGCAGGTGGTCGCGGGCGATGACGACCTTCTCGTCCTCGGTGTAGCCGTCGAGCCTGACCAGCTCCATGCGGTCGAGCAGGGCCTCCGGGATGGCCTCCAGGACATTGGCGGTGGCCAGGAAGACGACGTCGCTGAGGTCGAGCTCGACCTCCAGGTAGTGGTCGCGGAAGGTGTGGTTCTGCGCCGGGTCGAGGACTTCGAGCAGCGCCGCGGCCGGGTCGCCGCGGAAGTCGGAGCCGACCTTGTCGATCTCGTCGAGCAGGACGACCGGGTTCATGGAACCGGCCTCCTTGATGGCGCGGACGATGCGTCCGGGGAGCGCACCGACGTACGTACGCCGGTGGCCGCGGATCTCCGCCTCGTCCCGCACACCGCCGAGCGCGACGCGGACGAATGTGCGCCCCATGGCGTGCGCAACGCTCTCGCCGAGGGACGTCTTGCCGACGCCGGGGGGACCGACGAGGGCCAGCACCGCACCGCCACGGCGTCCGCCGACGACCCCGAGGCCGCGGTCGGCACGGCGTTTGCGTACGGCGAGGTATTCGGTGATCCGTTCCTTCACGTCCTCCAGGCCCGCGTGCTCGGCGTCGAGGATCTCCTTGGCGGCGCGGATGTCGTACGCGTCCTCGGTGCGTTCGTTCCACGGCAGTTCGAGGACGGTGTCCAGCCAGGTCCGGATCCAGGAGCCCTCCGGGCTCTGGTCGGAGGAACGCTCCAGCTTGTCGACCTCCTTGAGCGCGGCCTCGCGGACGTGCTCGGGAAGGTCGGCGGCCTCGACCCGTGCCCGGTAGTCGTCGGACTCGTCCTCGGGGTCGCCGTTGAGCTCGGAGAGCTCCTTGCGCACGGCTTCGAGCTGCCGCCGCAGCAGGAACTCGCGCTGCTGCTTGTCGACACCCTCCTGGACGTCCTTGGCGATGGACTCGGCGACGTCCTGCTCGGCCAGGTGTTCGCCGAGCCACTGGATGGCGAGCTTCAGCCGGGCGACCGCGTCCGCGGTCTCCAGGAGCTGCACCTTCTGGGGGGTGGTGAGGAAGGGGGAGTATCCGGAGTTGTCGGCGAGCGCGGAGATGTCGTCGATCTGCTGGACCCGGTCCACGACCTGCCAGGCGCCGCGCTTCTTCAGCCAGCTGGTGGCGAGGGCCTTGTACTCCTTGACCAGGTCGGCGGCGGCACCGGGAAGCGGCTCGGGGACGGACACGTCCACACGGGTCCCCTCCACCCAGAGGGCGGCCCCGGGTCCGGTGGTCCCGGCCCCGATCCGCACCCGGGCACGGCCACGGATCAGTGCACCCGGGTCGCCGTCCGAGAGCCGGCCGACCTGCTCGACGGTGCCGAGCACACCGGTCCCGGTGTACGTCCCGTCGATCCGAGGAACGAGCAGCACCTCGGGCTTGCCTCCACCCGGCCGGACGGCTGCCTGAGCGGCCTCGACGGCTGCCCGCACATCGGCGTCGGACAGGTCGAGAGGAACCACCATTCCAGGCAGCACGACCTCGTCGTCGAGCGGCAGCACGGGCAAGGTCAGCGGAGTGACCGCGTTGGACTCAGTAGCCATGATCTCCCCTTCGGCATTCAAGTTGAGCTATGCAGGCTCAATGCTCCTGAGTTGCTTTATGTTCCCGGAGCTGCGTTCGCTCTGAGCGATCTTCTTCCGCCGCGCCCGTCAGCTGCGAAAACCGCTCGCGCCCGGCCGCACTCCGGGGGAGAGTGCCCGTATGGGTGACACAGAGCTGCGCGACAGAGGCCTCGCCGAGGACGGGACGATCAGACGCGAGGGCTCGCTGAGCCGCGTGCCGGTGGTGTTCGCCCCCGTGGTCGAGGCGGCCCGCTCCCGGATCACCGATGCGTTCGGCCCCGCGCGGCTGCACAGTGCCTACCTCTACGGCAGCATTCCGCGGGGCACCGCCATTCCCGGCGTCTCGGACCTGGATCTGCTGCTGGCCCTGCGCGACGAACCGACCGAGGCCGACCGGGCCGCCGCCCGCTCCGTCGAGGCCGCACTCGACGCCTCGTGCGACCCGATCGACGGCGCCGGCATCCTCCTCTTCGCTGCCGGCACCCTCCTCAGCCGGCTCGAACGCAACGACATGGGCTTCTTCGTCGCCTGCCTCTGCACCCCTCTCCTGGGCGACGACCTCGCCACGCAACTGCCCCACTACCGCCCCACGCCCCTGCTCGCCCGTGAGACCAACGGCGATCTGCACCTGTCGCTCCCCCGCTGGCGCAGCCGGGCCGCCGGGGCCACCACCGACGCGGAACGCAGGAACCTCAGCCGCGGCGCCGCCCGACGTGTCGTCCGGTCGGGCTTCACGCTGGTCATGCCGCGCTGGGGCGGCTGGACCAGCGACCTCGTTGAGTCGGCGGAGATCTTCGGCCGCTACTACCCGGAGCGGCTCGACCAGATGCGCATCGCCGCGGCCACCGCCCGCGCCCCCTCGACGGACCCGGCGGTCCTCAGCCTGCTCATCGACGATCTGGCGCCGTGGCTGGCAGCCGAGTACGTCGCGGTGCACGGCGAGAAGGCCCCCCGGCCCTGACCCCACCGGGCACTCCGGCCCGAGGCTCCGGCGGCGGCGGCCGGGAGCGGCATCGAGCCACGGGGGCGCACCGACAGGGAGCGCGGCGCACGGCCGGAACCGCGCGACCATGCCCTTCGACTCCTCACGCCCCGCCCGGAGCCGCCGTTCTCCTGGCCCCGGCCGCCCCGTCCGGCAAGGATGGCGGGAACCCACCTACCGGAGACCGAGGACATGCCCACCGCCTACCGCCGCACCGCTCACAGCCCCGTCACGCTCGACCGCCGCGAAGGACCGTACGGGGAGGTCGTCCTGCGGGAGCGGGGGGACGACTTCGAGATCATCGCCAATGGCTGCTTCCTGATGGACACCGCGGACGGGCGCTCCGAGCGACTGCTGATCGACGCCGCGCTCGCGGCGCTGCCCGCCGGGCCGACGCGCCCCTCGGTGCTCATCGGGGGGCTCGGGGTCGGCTTCTCGCTGGCGCATGCCGCAGCCGAGCCGCGCTGGGGGCGGATCGCGGTCGCCGAGAGGGAACAGGCGATCATCGAGTGGCACCTGGACGGGCCGCTGGCCCGGATCTCCGGTGCGGCGCTCGCCGATCCACGCACGGCGATCCTGGCGACGGATCTCGTCGCATATCTCCACACGACTACGGACCGTTACGACGCCTTGTGTCTGGACATCGACAACGGGCCGGACTGGACGGTCACCGAGGAGAACGGAAGCCTGTACTCCGCCGCGGGCCTCGCGGACTGCCGGGAACGGCTCAATCCGGGCGGGGTTCTGGCCGTGTGGTCCGCACAGCCGTCCGCCGCCTTTGAACAGGCCTTGAGAAATGCCGGATTTGATGGCGTAAGAACAGAAGAGGTGCATGTCGCCCGAGGTGTGCCCGACGTGGTTCATCTCGCACTTCGGGCCGGCTGAGGTCCCCCCACCGGGTATGCGGGGCCCCCGGACGCCCGGGGGCCAAGCGCCACAAGGCAGACACTCCGCCGCCTGCTCGCGTCCAACCCGTTCCCCTGCCGTTACACCCTGCGTAGCCGGGAGCAGCCCACTGCCTTTACGCTGCTGAGCGGCAAACGGGATCACCCACGAAATTCACAAGCGAAGACCGTGCGTCCGGGGGAATGACCTCCGCGAGAACGGGCAGGGGCGGGGCGATGGAACAGACACACACCACCCACAACGGTGTCGCGGCCACCCCGGGCGCGCAGCGCCGGGTCCTGGTGGTCGAGGACGACGCGACGATTGTCGACGCCATTTCCGCCCGCCTGCGGGCCGAGGGCTTCCTGGTGCAGACGGCGCTCGACGGCCCGGCGGCCGTCGACGCGGCCGAGGCCTGGCAGCCGGATCTGATGGTGCTCGACATCATGCTTCCGGGCTTCGACGGCCTGGAGGTCTGCCGCCGGGTGCAGGCCACACGGCCCGTGCCGGTGCTGATGCTGACCGCCCGGGACGACGAGACCGACATGCTGGTCGGCCTCGGTGTCGGCGCCGACGACTACATGACCAAGCCGTTCTCCATGCGTGAACTCGCGGCCCGGGTGCACGTCCTGCTGCGCCGGGTCGAGCGTGCGGCACTGGCCGCGGTGACACCGCGCAGCGGCATCCTGCGCCTCGGCGAGCTGGAGATCGACCACGCGCAGCGCCGGGTCCGGGTGCGCGCCGAGGACGTCCACCTGACGCCCACCGAGTTCGACCTCCTGGTCTGCCTGGCCAACACGCCGCGCGCCGTGCTCTCCCGCGAGCAGCTGCTCGCCGAGGTCTGGGACTGGGCGGACGCCTCCGGCACCCGTACCGTCGACAGCCACATCAAGGCGCTGCGCCGGAAGATCGGCGCGGAGCGGATCCGTACCGTGCACGGTGTCGGTTACGCCCTGGAGACCCCGGCGCCATGAGCCGGACCGGTTCCGGACTGCGCCCTTTCTCGATCAAGGCCAAGCTGGGCACGCTCGTCGTGGTCTCGGTGTTCATCACGACCGGGCTGCTGATGGTGGCGGTGCGCACCAGGACCGAGCTGCGGTTCATCACGGTGTTCTCGGTGATCGCGACGCTGCTGATCACCCAGTTCGTGGCGCACGGGCTGACCGCGCCGCTGGACGAGATGACGAGGGTGGCCCGGTCGATCTCGCAGGGCGACTACACCCGGCGGGTGCGGGGCGCCGGCCGGCGTGACGAGCTCGGCGACCTGGCGCAGACGATCAACCTCATGGCGGACGATCTGGAAGCCGTGGACCTGCACCGCAAGGAGCTGGTGGCCAATGTCTCGCACGAGCTGCGCACTCCCATCGCGGCGCTGAGAGCCGTCCTGGAGAACGTCGTGGACGGGGTCTCCGCCGCAGATCCCGAGACCATGCGCACGGCACTGAAACAGACGGAGCGCCTCGGCAGGCTGGTGGAGACGCTGCTGGACCTGTCCCGTCTGGACAACGGGGTGGTCACCCTGAAGGCCCGCCGCTTCGAGGTGTGGCCGTATCTCTCGGGCGTGCTGAAGGAAGCGAACCTCGCCGCCTCGTACCGCCGGCTGTCCTCCGGTTCCGGGAACCACACCCGTACGGACGTACATCTGCACCTGGATGTGTCCCCGCCCGAGCTGACCGCGCACGCGGACGCGGAGCGGCTGCACCAGGTGGTGGCCAATCTGATCGACAACGCCGTCAAGCACAGTCCGCCGCACGGCCGGGTCACGGTGCGGGCGCGGCGCGGGGCGCTGCCGGAGTCGCTGGATCTGGAGGTCCTGGACGAGGGCCCCGGCATCCCGGAGTCCGAACGGCGCCGGGTCTTCGAGCGTTTCAACCGTGGCGTCGTGCCGTCCCCGCACGGTCCGGGCAGCGACGGCGGCACGGGGCTGGGGCTGGCCATCGCCCGCTGGGCGGTGGATCTGCACGGCGGTCGCATCGGAGTGGCCGAATCAGCTCGCGGTTGCCGCATCCAAGTCACTCTTCCGGGGATCCCTCAGCCGCGCAGTTGACATAGGGTTCGAAGCGGAAGGGCACGTTCTACGTCTCGTCCCACGCGGGGATACGGTCCATGGGGCCGTAACCACGGTCTCGCGTACCCGGAGTGAAGCGGAACCAAGCTTGTTTCCCGCCATTTCGTGCGCCGAAACCCGCTCTTTGATGTGACTTGCACGACGAAGACCGGCCCGGTCTGCATGGAACGGTCAAGGAGGCGTAGCCTTGATTTCCGCTGTCCATCACCTTGTGAAGCGGAAGAGGGCGGTTGCCGCCGTGTCGTCTCAGTCCCCCAGTAACTCGAGCATCTCGACCGACCAAGCCAGCCCGGGCTCGAACCCGGCTGCCGCTTTCGGCCCCAATGAGTGGCTCGTCGACGAGATCTACCAGCAGTACCTCCAGGATCCCAATTCGGTCGATCGCGCCTGGTGGGACTTCTTCGCCGACTACAAGCCGGGTACGTCCGGCACGGCGGACAAGCCCGTTCCCGGCGCCGCAGCCGCGGGGGCTGCGGTGACCGCGGCCCCGGCCGCCACCGCACCGGTCCAGGTCAACCACGCCGCAGCGGCACAGCCCGCGGCCCCGGCCCCGGTCGCCGCACCTGCTGCACCTGCCGCACCCGCCGCTCCGGCGAAGGCGGCGCCTGCCGCACCCGCGGCACCCGCCGCGCCGGCTGCTCCGGCCGCGAAGGCCCCCGCCAAGGCGGCCCCGGCCACCACGGCGGCCGCAGGCCCCGAGTACGTGACGCTGCGCGGCCCGTCCGCCGCCGTTGCGAAGAACATGAACGCCTCGCTGGAGCTGCCGACGGCCACGTCCGTCCGCGCCGTTCCGGTGAAGCTGCTGTTCGACAACCGCATCGTCATCAACAACCACCTCAAGCGCGCCCGTGGCGGGAAGATCTCCTTCACGCACCTCATCGGGTACGCGATGGTGCAGGCCCTCAAGGCCATGCCGTCGATGAACTACTCCTTCGCGGAGAAGGACGGCAAGCCGACGCTGGTCAAGCCGGAGCACGTCAACCTCGGCCTGGCCATCGACCTGGTGAAGCCGAACGGGGACCGCCAGCTGGTCGTCGCGGCCATCAAGAAGGCCGAGACGCTCAACTTCTTCGAGTTCTGGCAGGCGTACGAGGACATCGTCCGCCGCGCCCGCATCGGCAAGCTCGGCATGGACGACTTCACCGGAGTCACCGCCTCGCTGACCAACCCCGGCGGCATCGGCACCGTCCACTCGGTGCCCCGCCTGATGCCCGGCCAGGGCCTCATCATGGGTGTCGGCGCGATGGACTACCCGGCGGAGTTCCAGGGCACCTCCCAGGACACCCTGAACAAGCTGGGCATCTCGAAGGTCATGACGCTGACCTCGACGTACGACCACCGGGTCATCCAGGGCGCCGCCTCCGGCGAGTTCCTGCGGATCCTGGCCCAGCTCCTGCTCGGCGAGAACGAGTTCTACGACGAGATCTTCAAGGCGCTGCGCATCCCCTACGAGCCGGTCCGCTGGCTCAAGGACATCGACGCCTCGCACGACGACGACGTCACCAAGGCCGCCCGGGTCTTCGAGCTGATCCACTCCTACCGGGTCCGCGGCCATGTCATGGCCGACACCGACCCGCTGGAGTACCGCCAGCGCAAGCACCCCGACCTGGACATCACCGAGCACGGCCTCACCCTGTGGGACCTGGAGCGGGACTTCGCGGTCGGCGGTTTCGCCGGCAAGACGATGATGAAGCTCCGCGACATCCTCGGTGTGCTGCGTGAGTCGTACTGCCGCACCACCGGCATCGAGTTCATGCACATCCAGGACCCGAAGCAGCGCAAGTGGCTCCAGGACCGGGTGGAGCGTCCGCGCCCGAAGCCGGAGCGCGAGGAGCAGCTGCGGATCCTGCGCCGCCTCAACGCCGCCGAGGCGTTCGAGACGTTCCTGCAGACCAAGTACGTCGGCCAGAAGCGGTTCTCGCTGGAGGGCGGCGAGTCCGTCATCCCGCTGCTCGACGCGGTCATCGACTCCGCCGCCGAGGCCCGCCTCGACGAGGTCGTCATCGGCATGGCCCACCGCGGCCGGCTGAACGTCCTGGCGAACATCGTCGGCAAGTCGTACGCGCAGATCTTCCGGGAGTTCGAGGGCAACCTCGACCCGCGGTCGATGCACGGCTCCGGCGACGTGAAGTACCACCTGGGCGCCGAGGGCACCTTCACCGGTCTGGACGGCGAGCAGATCAAGGTCTCGCTGGCCGCCAACCCCTCGCACCTGGAGGCGGTCGACCCGGTCCTGGAGGGCATCGCCCGCGCCAAGCAGGACATCATCAACAAGGGCGGCACGGACTTCACGGTCCTGCCCGTCGCGCTCCACGGCGACGCGGCCTTCGCGGGCCAGGGCGTCGTCGCCGAGACGCTCAACATGTCGCAGCTGCGCGGCTACCGCACCGGCGGCACCGTGCACGTGGTGATCAACAACCAGGTCGGCTTCACCGCCGCCCCGGAGTCCTCGCGCTCCTCGATGTACGCCACGGACGTGGCGCGCATGATCGAGGCGCCGATCATCCACGTCAACGGCGACGACCCCGAGGCCGTCGTCCGGGTGGCCCGTCTCGCGTTCGAGTTCCGCCAGGCGTTCAACAAGGACGTCGTGATCGACCTCATCTGCTACCGCCGCCGCGGTCACAACGAGGGCGACAACCCGGAGTTCACCAACCCGCAGATGTACACCCTGATCGACAAGAAGCGCTCGGTGCGCAAGCTCTACACCGAGTCCCTCATCGGTCGCGGCGACATCACGCTGGAAGAGGCCGAGCAGGCGCTCCAGGACTTCCAGGGCCAGCTGGAGAAGGTCTTCGCGGAGGTCCGCGAGGCCACGTCGCACCCGGCTCAGACGCATGTCCCGGAAGCGCAGCCCGAGTTCCCGGTGGCCGTCACGACCGCGGTCTCCGCGGAGGTCGTGAAGCGGATCGCCGAGTCCCAGGTCAACATCCCCGAGCGGATCACGGTCCACCCGCGCCTGATGCCGCAGATGCAGCGCCGCGCCGCATCGGTGGAGAACGGCACGATCGACTGGGGCATGGGCGAGACCCTGGCCATCGGTTCGCTGCTGATGGAGGGCACCCCGGTCCGGCTCGCCGGCCAGGACACCCGCCGCGGCACCTTCGGCCAGCGTCACGCGGTCCTCGTCGACCAGGTGACCGGCGAGGACTACACCCCGCTGCTCTACCTCTCCGACGAGCAGGCCCGTTACAACGTCTACGACTCGCTGCTCAGCGAGTACGCGGCGATGGGCTTCGAGTACGGCTACTCGCTGGCCCGCCCGGAGTCGCTGGTCATCTGGGAGGCCCAGTTCGGTGACTTCGTCAACGGCGCGCAGACCGTCGTCGACGAGTTCATCTCCTCGGCCGAGCAGAAGTGGGGCCAGACCTCCGGCGTCACGCTGCTCCTGCCGCACGGCTACGAGGGCCAGGGCCCGGACCACTCGTCCGCCCGCCCGGAGCGCTTCCTCCAGATGTGCGCGCAGGACAACATGACGGTCGCCATGCCGACGCTCCCGTCGAACTACTTCCACCTCCTGCGGTGGCAGGTGCACAACCCGCACCACAAGCCGCTGGTCGTCTTCACCCCGAAGTCGATGCTCCGCCTCAAGGCGGCGGCCTCGAAGGTGGAGGAGTTCACCACCGGCGGCTTCCGCCCGGTGATCGGCGACGAGTCCGCCGACCCGAACGCGGTCCGCAAGGTCGTCTTCTGCGCCGGCAAGGTCTACTACGACCTGGAGGCCGAGCGCGAGAAGCGCGGCGTCACGGACACCGCGATCATCCGTCTGGAGCGCCTGTACCCGCTGCCGGGTGCCGAGCTCCAGGCCGAGATCGCCAAGTACCCGAACGCCGAGAAGTACCTGTGGGCCCAGGAGGAGCCGGCCAACCAGGGTGCCTGGCCGTTCATCGCCCTGAACCTGATCGACCACCTGGACCTGGCCGTCGGCGCCGACGTCCCGCACGGTGAGCGCCTGCGCCGCATCTCGCGGCCGCACGGCTCGTCCCCGGCGGTCGGCTCGGCCAAGCGGCACCAGGCGGAGCAGGCTCAGCTGGTCGCCGAGGTCTTCGAGGCCTGATCAGCGACTGTACGAACCGGAGGGCCCGGCCCCGCGAGTGATCGCGGGGCCGGGCCCTCCGGCGTGTGCGGGGTGCGGCGGTCTCCGGCGGGACGTCAGATCAGCTGCGGCTCGAAATCCCAGAAGGGCCGGTTGCGCGAACGCGCCGAGACCGTGTGCACGTGCTGCGCCCCCAACGTCGCGACCAAGTCGTCCAGCGCTTCGCTCTCCACCTTGTCGGCTCGCCGACGGTCCCGGGTTCCGCGCAGATCCGCCGCATACGCGATCCGGGCGGACAGGCTGAGCGGATGCGTGCGGCCGAGTGCCTCGGCTGCGCGCGCGATGACCGATTCCGTCAGGGCAGCCGCGGACTCCGGCTCACCCACCAGATTGCGCAGCGCCGAGGCGTTGATGGCGACGCCGAAGGTCCACGGGTGGTTCTCACCGACGGCGCGCGTCATGTCCAGGAGGGCGTTCTCGCCCAGGACGTGCGCCTGCTCCCGCTCTCCGACGTTGCGCAGGATCAGGGCATGGTTGGAACGGACCCCCGCTACGTACGGGTGGTTCTCGCCGAGCATCCGTACGTACCCGTCGACCACACGCTCGCTTATCGCCCGCGCCTGGTCGATGTCCGCGTGCTCGCGGGCGAAGCAGCTCTGTCCGGCCGCGAACATCATGGTGAGGGGGTCGTCCTCGCCGAGCACCCGCTCGCTGCGCTCGAGTACGCGGGTGAAGAGGGACTCCGCTGCGGTCCGATCGCCACCGCGGTAGAGACACAGGGCCAGATTGTGTTCGGACAGGAGTGTCTGCGGGTTGTCCTGGCCCAGCACGATGTGGTGCATGCGGGTGCTTCGCGCCTGGAGGGACTCGGCCTCGGCGTACCGGCCCAGGAGCCGCAGATCGGTCGAGTAGTTGATCTCGGAGCTCAGCGTCCAGCCGTGGCGGTGGCCCAGGCGGTCCCGGTGCTTGTCCAGAGTGCGCCGGTTGAGCTCCCGCGATTCCTCGTAGCGGCCGAGCAGACGGAGCGAAATGGCCAGGTTGTTCTGGGCCGTGATGGTGCGGGAGTCGTCGCCGAGGATTTCGCGGTAGGAGTTGACCAGCCGCTGGGACAGCTCCAGCGCGTCCTCGTACTTGCCGAGCCCCCGGAGATCCGCGGCAAGGCCGTTGGAGGCCCGCAGGAACTCCAGGTCCTTCTCGCCCCGCTCCCTGCGCAGGTGGTCGACCGCGGCCTGCTCCATGGCTGCGGTCTCCGCGTAGTTGCCCACGGACCTCAGCAGGTTGGCGTAGTTGTAGGTGAGGTCCCAGATCCGCGGGTGGGTCTCGCCGAGCAGTTCCTTCCAGGCGGTCATGGCCCGCCCGGCAAGCTTGATGCCCGCCCGGTACTCCCCGGAGAAGTACATGTAGCGCAGGCAGTTGAGCACCAGGGTGTGGACCGCAGGATCGGTGCTGTTCAGGACATCGGCCCATTTGAGGTGCGGTGTGATCTCGGCGTAGGCGGGCCACTGCCGGGAGTCGATGGGCCGGCCGGGGTCCGCGGCGGTGAGCGCGCGGCGTACGACGCCGGCAAACTCCTCCCGGTCCCGCTCGGGCATGTCCTTGCCGATGATCTGGTGCACCATGCGGTGCAGGTACACCGATTCCCCGGCGATGGACACCTCGTCGACGGACGACTCGTGGGACTCCAGCCGCACCACGGAGTACTGGCGGAGCTGGCTGATGGCACGGTTCCAGAGCAGCGGGTCGTTCATCAGCCCGGCCAGTTGCTCGGGCAGGTCGCCGGAGGGCATGTCCTTCAGCAGCCGCACCGGAATCGAACCCGGCGCGAAGAAGCTGCACAGGCGCAGCAGGTCGACGGACTCGGGAACGGTCTCCCTGAGTTTGTTCAGCAGTATCGACCAGGCGGTCTGGAAGGCCAGAGGGAAGTCCGCGGACACCTTGACCACGTCCTGGTCGATACCTCCGGCGAGGAGTTCGATGTACTCCTCGACGGACATGTCGGAGTCGTTGAGCCAGCCTGCCGTCTGGTCGAGCAGGAGGGGCAGATCCTCCAGGGCCTCCGCGAGTTGGTCCGCGTCGGAGGGGGTCAGCCGGGGCGCACGGCGGCGGATGAAGGAGACCGACTCGTCCCTGCTGTAGACCGGGACCTCGACGAGATTGCTGTTGTGCTCGCCCCACTCGGGATTGCGCGAGGTGATCAGCACATGGCCGGGGCCGGTCGGCACCAGATCCCAGATGTGCTCGGGTTCGTCGGCGCCGTCGAGGACGAGCAGCCAGTGGGAGTGCGGATCGCCGCGCCGCAGGGAGTCGCGTACCGCCCGGAGCCGCTCGCCGTACTCGGCACCTGTGGGCAGACCGAGTTCGGGAGCGAGTTCGGCGAGCTTCTGGCGGTACAGGGCCCGGCGGTCGGCCGGTACCCACCAGACCACGTCGTACTCGGAGCCGAAGCGGTAGACGTACTCGGCGGCCAGTTGCGTCTTCCCCACACCGGACATTCCGTGGAAGGTGACGACACCGGCGCCCCGCCCGGCTCCCTGGAACGCGTGATAGGTGTCGCCCAACAGGCGCTCGCGTCCGGTGAAGCGTGTGTTGCGGCGGGGAACCCCGCCCCAGACCTCGGGGGTGTCCGCCGGGAAACGCGGGCCGGGCCTGGTGTCTGCCTGGTCGGGCAGCGGGTCCGTCGGCAGGGACAGGCTGACCAGCATGCGGCGTTCGGCCTCGGCGGCACCGACGTTGGTGAGATCGGCGGCTCCGAAGACGGAGGTGGCGGCAGGCAGCGCCGATGTGGTGAGCGAGACGGCCGCGAAGCGCTCGCGGTCGACCGCGACGACATGCCGCAGCGCCCTGTTCCACTCGTCATGGCTCCGGGGGCCGAGCTGGAAGTACCACTCGCTGAGGACGACGAGGATGCGCCCCGGAGCGAGCATCAGGTCCTGGAGCGATTCCTCCAGCGTGGCATCGTCCTGCGGATCCCAGCGCTGATAGACGACATGCACTCCGCGCCGTTCGAGACGGTCCCCGATCCAGGCCGCCCAGGCTCGGTTGAATCCGGCGAAACTGATCGTGACGGATTGCGTCCCCGATGCTTCAACTTGCTTACCTGCTAGGGGCATTCAGCCGTCTCCCTGCATCATTACAAGCCCTACTAACGTGTCATCAGGAAATGTCGGTGACGGTGAATCACTGCCACGTGGGGGCCGCCGTCACACACGACCGGAGTCGTTCCTCTGCTGCCATATCACGCGGGCCGTGCTCACATAGGCGCGCGCGCGGGCCAGGTGGCCTGTCGGTGGCGGACAATCCGCCAGACGGTGGTAGAGCGAGATCAGTTCATTGATGACGACCCTTCCCTCCGGGGTGAGCGCGCCGGACCCGGCGAGAACCGGCAGAACCGCACCGGTCTGCTCCCGGCTGCGTGTGTGTTCGGTCCAGGCGAGGTCACGCAGCCCGGCACTCTGCGCGCCGAGCGCACACCGCTGCCAGAACGCGGCGAGCGCGAGATGGGCGTACGCGCCCTGGAACAGCCCGTCGAAGGGCCGGGGGTCGGGTCGCCAGGGCGCGAAGTGACGCGGCGTCGCGTCCTCGCGGTGCAGCGGAACCAGAGCGGCGAGCGCGGCAAGTTTGGTGTGCTGAAGTTCGTGCACGAGCGTCGAGGCCAGGAGGGCCGGGGAGGCCGGCCTGCTGCTCAGGACGGCGCCGAACGCCTCGCGGCGGGTCCCGCTGCAGTGGGCGGCCCCGTCACCGGCACCGCCGGATCCGGGCGGCGGTGCGAGGGGGACCAGACATCGCAACAGGGTGGCCGCCTCGGCGAGCCGATGAGGCCCTCCGATGCGCAGCAGTGGCGTCACACGCGACCAGGACGCCGCCCAGGCGCCCTGTTCCCCGGTATCCCGTGGGGCTGCGTCACCGAGGCCGTGGCGGCGCTGCCCGCTGCCGGACGTGCGGTAGGGGTCGAGGTCGTCGAGCGGTACGGGGACACCGCCCGCCACCAGCGGCGGAAGTGCGAGCAGGGGCAGCCAGCGCGGGTCGGCGGGCCCGGCCGCGCGGCCGCCGAACCGGACGACGAGGTCCGACGCGTCCCTCTGGCGTACCGTCAGCTCCTCCCCGTCGAAGTGGAGATCGGCCTCGCCCGGCAGCGTGCGCAACGAGCCGAGCGTCGGGAGCGGCAGCGTGGTGGCGACGGCGGTGAGCCGAGCGGTGAAGGGCAGTGCGGACCGGATGGCCGCAGCCGCGGCCATGGCTCCGAGGTGCGAGAGATCGGCTCGCAGCACCGGTCCGCCCCGTCCGGAGAGCAGACCGTACAGGCAGCTGCGGACCCATGGGCCCGCCAGCGGATAGAAGATCACCGATCGCGCGGCGTCCCGGTCGGCTCGCTCCGCCGCCGCCAGCAGCGTCCAGTGGTCGTGGACCCGGTCGAGCCGGTCGGCGGGGCAGACCTCCACGGGGGCCTGGCCGGCGGCGTCGAGCAGCGCCCGCAGCGAGGCGATCCTGCGGGTGTGCTGGTCCCGGGTGAGCAGGTCGAGCGCCTCGGGCCCTCCCTCGGTCCGGCCCAGCTCGCGCAGGACCTGGTCGGGGACGGCGGAGGTCATGTGGGGGCTCCCGCGACCGCGTCGGACAGCCCGGCCGCGACGTGGCGGATCAGCCGGTCGAGGTCGGCGCAGTAGACGGAGGGGTTGATGAAGCCGTGTCCGGCGCGGTACCGGTGGGCGTAGTGACCGCCGCCGCAGACCGTGAGCAGGGGGCAGGAACGGCACGTGGCGGCGAGCGCACCGGCGCCCGCCTGACGTGCGGCGACCCCCGGGTGGCGCAGGGCCAGGTCGAAGCTGTGCCGGAAGACGTCGAGTCCGGTGGCGGCTGCCGTGTCGTAGGCCGATTTGAGGGAGTCGACCTGTTCGATCGAACCGTCGGTCTCCACGACCACGGCGTTGACCGGGTCGAGGCCGAGGGCCTCGGCCGCGGCAGGCAGCCCGAGCAGGAGCGCGAGACATTCCTCGAAGAGCCGTATGCGGGTCTCACGTCGTCCGGCCGGCCACCAGCGGTCGAAGACGGCGCACAGCCAGTCGCCGTACGGGGTGGGCCGGCCGCCGGTACGGTGCGCTCTCGCTGCCGTGGCGTCCTGCGGCCGGACGCCGGTCAGACCGGGGGGCGGGGCGGACCAGTTCCCGTGCGGCAGCAACAGATCCAGTGTGGGCGGGCGAAGTTCGAGGAGCGAGGCGTACATCTCGAGGGGATCGCTCTGCAGGTCGACCACGGTGAGGATGCCTGCGTAGGCCCCGGAGTGGTGGTCGGCGAGGAGCCGCGCGCCCCGCAGGGCGGCGGGCCAGGACGGGCGGCCCGCGTGGTCGACGCGTTGGGCGTTGTGGGCGGGCAGACCGCCGTCGAGGCTGATGCCGACCCGAATGCCCGCGCGGGCCAGGGTCACGATGCCGGCGTCGGTGAGCAGCGTGGCATTGGTCTGCACGGTGGTGTGCAGGACGCAGCCTTCGGGAAGCCCGTCACGCACCCGGTCGGTGAAGGCCGCGAGCCGCTCGGCGCCGGCCAGCAGGGGTTCGCCGCCGTGCAGTACGAGGGCCACCTCGGTCAGCCCGTGGGCCGCGGCGTGCTCGGCGATACGGGACGCGGTGCGTTCCAGGACATCGGCGGGCGCCGCGGCCGGGCGGTCCCGCCAGGTGCGGTCCGGACCCGCGTACAGGTAGCAGTAACGGCAGGCGAGGTTGCAGCGGCCGTGCATCTTGACGATGAACTGCCGGAAGGGCACCGCGTCGTGGCGTTCGGGCCAGGTGCCGGACGGCGCGCGCGTGCTCGTCCGTCGAGACACGCCGGCCCCCTCGCTGTGCGACCCACGGCACGCCCTGCCGGACGGCCCCGCCGTCAAGGGGAGTCTCTCTGGCTCTGCGGGACCGCAAACGCCGCTGCCGCGTAGTTGCCCTGTTCGCTGGGGTGGACGGCCGAAACCGGCCGGTTCGCCCGCCCGGCACGGGCCCGTTGCCCTGCCGGGGTGCCCGGCCCGACCGCTCAAAGGGCGCTCTGGAAACCCCACAGCATCTCCCCCGGCCCTTCGGAACGACCGCGCAGGTCCTCGATCACCGCCTTGAGGACCGGATGGTCCACGGTGCGCAGCGTCTCGAGATCGATGTCCAGCAGATCGGGGAGGACCCCGGTGCTGCCGCCCTGCGACCCCTGCGTCATCGGACTTGCCTCGTCGTTGCGTGCGGACACGCTCATCACCGCTCCCGGTTACCGTCGTACTCGGCTCACTGCCCTGCGCCCGTCCATGGGCGCAAGGCACCTGGTGTTCCGGCTGCGAGCGCACGCCGTTGTGCGCTCACCGCTCAAGCTCGGCAAGGCGGGCCGCGGTCGACTCACCCGCCGCGCCGCCGCCGTCCGGCATCGTGCGCCACTCCTGGGCGGCCGCTCGGTAGGCCTCGCGTGCCGCTCGGGGCCGGCCTGCTTCTTCATAGGTCATACCCCGACAGTGGTTGGCCTGAGCACTCAACTCCACTGCTGCCAGCAACTGTTGCGGATTCTCCTGTTCGGCCGCGGCCGTCCGGGCCGATTCGGCGGCGTCCCGGAACGCCTCGGCCGCCTCGTCCAGACGGGTCGGCCGGTGCAGCACGTGGTACGCGTCGACGTGCGACCGGCCGAGTTCCAGCAGGCAGCGGGCGGCGGTCAGGGGATCGCGTGCCTCGCGGGCCGCGAGCCCGAAGAGATACTCGGCCTCCCGCAGATCGACCCGGTCCTCGGTGACCCGGTGCCGCAGCATGAGGGCCCGGCCGAGCATGAGCAGCCGGCCCGCCTGGTCGTTGCTGTCCGACGGGGTCTCCGTGCGGCAGTCGCGCAGGATGCGCACCGCTGTGCCGATGTACGGCCGCCCGTCGCGCAGTTCGGCACGGCGCAGCATGATCTCGCCCCATTCGGCGAGCAGATCCGCGTGGGCCCGGGAGTCCCGCGGCACACCGCGGGCGGCCTGGCCGAACCACTCCGCCGCGCGACCGAGTTCGTCCGTGTCACCGGTGTGCTCGTACCGGGCCACGCAGACCCTGCCCGCCCTGATCTGCAGCAGGGCGCGCGTGCGCTGGTCGCGTACGGTTGCCAGCGCCTGCTCGACCAGGGTCGATGCCTCGTCGGGCTCGGTGCCCGAGGCCAGCAGGGCATCCACCAGGTCCAGCAGGATCCGTGTCTGCGTGCCCGTGGTCTGCGCGCCCTCGTCCCCGGCGAGCACCTTGCGCAGCGAGCGGGCCCCCTGCCCCGCGTACAGCCGGGACTGCTCGGGATCGGCGGTCGCCCGGGCCAGGTGCAGCAGTGTGCGGCCGTGTGCCAACGGCAGGCTCATCGGGCGGTTCTCCTGGTCGGGCCAGACATCGGCGAACGCCTCCAGCATGCCGACCGCCCCCTGCAGCAGGGAGCTGTCACCGCTGAGCCGCCACTGCGCCTCCATCGCCCGCACCCGCTCCAGGGTGAGCCGCAGCGCTTCGGCGGGGTCGAGTCCGGGCGCCGCGCAGGCGACCGTGTACTCGGCGTCGGCCCGGCGCAGAAGGCTCAACGCCCCGCGCCGGTCGCCGCGCCGCCACCGGTCGTCGGCAGCGGCGTGCAGCACCTTGGCCAGTACGGCCCGTTCACGCACCGCCCCGGGCTGCTCGGCGGCGAGCTCCGCGGCACGCTCGGCCTCGCGCAGCAGCTCGCTGCCGCCCTGGACCTCCCAGAGCCGCAGCACACAGCGGGCGTACTCGGCCCACAGCTCGGGGTCGGCGCCCGCGTAGGGCTCGCGTTCGGCGGCACCCCGCAGCAGCTGCACGGCGTCGATCAGGTACTGCACCATGCTGTCCGAGTCGAACTGGCGCAGGAGCGCGCGGGCGCTCTGCACCGCCGCGTGCGTCGTGCGGTCGGTGGCATCGCTGCCCACGTGATCGCCGTAGAGCGCGAACTGCTCGGGCAGAGGCATGAATCGCTCCAGTACGCGGGCCGCGACCTCGGCGAAGGGGTGAGGGACGCGCGACCCGCTGCCACCGCTCCCCCCGTTCTCGTCACCCTCTTCGCCCTCCCCGTCCTCGCCGTGCCCGCCGAAGCCGCTGCCGTACGTGCGCGGCCCGATCTCCATGGCGTACGAGGAGGCGCCCCGGCCCTCCCCGAGCTGCGCGAAGGCCAGTGCGGGGAAGTTCGGCCCGCCCTTGCCGAACCGCTGCTCCACGTACTCCGAGCAGTGCTTGAGCACGAGCAGCGCCTCGTCCCGTCCCAGCGGGCCGAGCAGCGCCTCCTGGACGCCGGGCGCGAACTCGTACCACTGCCCGCTGCCCGTGACGTCGGCCCTGCTGCGTGACAGCAGTCCGCTGAGCAGCACCTCGGCAAGCTCGGACGGCCCCGAGTCGGGCAGCATCGTCCGCTGCACCAGCTGCATCACCGGCAGATACAGCGGGGCCGCGGCGAGATAGACCGCCAGCTGTCCGGCGACCGGGGAGGCCGCCGAGCGGAAGCGGCTGACCAGCTGCAGCGAGGACGGCCGGTCACCCGGGCGGGGTGCGGGCGCCGCGGGCTGGTCGGCCCGTACCCAGCCGACCGCGCCGGAGATCCGGCCGGCGCCGGTGCCGGAGAGCAGCCTGGCCCAGGCCGCGAGCGCACCGGCGACCGGCGGGAGCACGGGGACGGCGAGGGCGCCGGGGCGGGTGGTGGGCACGCCTCCGGGCTCCTCGGTGATCTTGAGGGCCGCGGCGCCGGAGAGCCCCTCGCCGCGCGAGAGCTCACCGTAGGTGACCGGCAGCCGGGTGCGGTTCCACATGCGCTGCGGCAGCGGCTGGAGCACGGCGGTCGGGGCCTGCCGGGCCAGTTGGTGGAGCAGCCGGTGGGCGCGTCCGCTGTGCCAGAGCGGTCCCGCGCAGTCGCTGACGAGTACGGTGACGCGGCGGCCGGTGGGATCGCTGAGCCGGTCCGCGGAGTTCAGCGGCGCGGCGGCCGGGTCGGGGCTGCGGCTGACCGCGCAGGAGCCGTCGGGTCCGCGGTGCAGATAGCGCACCTGGACATCACGGAAGGCTCCCAGCTGTCCGAAGATCTGCTGGAGTTCGACGAACATCCGGTCCCAGACGCGCATCGACGACGAGGCGTCCATGACGAACTGCAGGAGCGCATCGGCCCGGGAGACTCCACGGAACACCGGGATGATCAACCCGCCCGCACGTGCGCTCAGTTCGGCGGTGGCCGTCTCGTCGAGGGTGCGCCGCGAGGGCGGCACGGCCGGGCGATAGCGCTGTAACGGGCGTAAGGCACGCTGGAGTTCGAGGGGAGCAGGGAGCGCGGGGGCGGCGGGGACGCCCAGCGTGAGGGAGGCGGCGCTTCGGCGTCGGCGGCCGCGCGGGCCGTCCTCCTCGCCGGCGCGGCCGTCGTCCTGCGCCGCGGGCTTCGGCAGCGGTACGGGATGCAGGGCGACGCGTCGGTCGGCGTCCTTGGGGTCCTTCTGTTCCGATTCCGGGCGACCGTCGTCCGGTGCGGTGTCCGTGCCGGCCCCGCGGCCGGTCTCGGGCCGGGTCGCCGGCTCGACCGGCCCTTCGCGGGACGGCCGGTCGCGCGCGGACGTCCCGGTGGCGCCGTCCTGCCCTTCCTCCCCGTCCGGCGCGCCGGGGCGGCGGGTCCACCGGGCGAGCCAGAGGGCGTCACAGAGCTGTTCGGCGTCGGGGTCGAGCCCGGCCGCACGCAGCCGGGCGACGAACACGGGCAGCAGCCCGCCGGCGTACGGCTCCGGCGCGGATCCCCGCCCGTCCGGTGTGCGCCCCTGCCCGTCCGGGCCGGGCCGTGCCGCGGCGTCCGGCATCAGCTCATCACCTCGGCCGGTCGAGTCGCTGGATGAGCAGGTCGGCGAGCCGGTCCCGGCCGGCGGGGGCGGCGGCGTCGGTCAGGTAGATCGCGTTCAACAACTGGTCGGTGGCGAGAAGTTCACTGCGCGACCGCTCCAGGAAATGGGCGATGAGGTCGTCCCCGGAGCGCGCCGCCTCGTCACCGAGATGGGCCCGTACGAAGGTGGCGAGCCGCTGGTGGTCGGGGCGGCCCAGCTCCAGGTGGATGCACCGGCGCATCAGCGGCGCCGGGAAGTCGCGCTCGCCGTTGCTGGTGAGCACGACGAACGGAAAGGCCGCGCACTGCACGCGCCCGCCCTTGACCGTCACCTTCGTGCCGTCGTCGGTCAGCACCTCGGCCTCGCCGTCGGGCAGCCGGTCGGCGATCCGCTCCAGCTCGGGAATGCCGAACTCGCCCTCCTCCAGGACATTGAGCAGGTCGTTCGGCAGGTCGATGTCGCTCTTGTCGAGCTCGTCGATGAGCAGCACACGGGGCCGCTCCGAGGGCAGCAGCGCGGTGCCGAGCGGGCCGAGCCGGATGTAGCTGCCGACGTTGTCCGCCGCGTCGGCCCCGGCCGTCCCGGCGGCAGCGCGGTGCGCGGCGATCTGCACGTCCTGCAGCCTGGCGATCGCGTCGTAGTGGTAGAGGCCGTCGAGGAGGGTGGAGCGGCTGACGATGGGCCAGCGCAGGACCCGGCCGAGCCTGAGTTCATGGGCGACGGAGTGCGCCAGCGTGCTCTTGCCGGCGCCGGGACTCCCGGTGACCAGCAGCGGGCGGCGCAGATAGAGCGCGGCGTTGATCATTTCGAGCTCTTCGGCGCCGGGCCGGTGGAGCTCGGCGAGATGCCGGTGGCCGCCGAGGCGACGGGTGGCGGAGCCGTCGGTGAGCGCGCCGCCGTCGTCGTCCTCGTCGTCGGGGTCCGGGGCGCCGCGGCCCGCGAAGTCCCGCCAGGGCGGCGGGGGCGGCAGCTGTCCGATGCCCTCGTGCGGTTCACCGGCCCCTCGGTAGATGAGCCACTCACTGGGTTCACTCATGCGTGTTCCTCGTCGTCACTCGTCCGCCAGGGCCTGTCGCAGGGGGCAGCCGTCGAACGTGCCTCACGGTAGCGATCCGGACACACCTCCGTAAGGGGCGCACCGGTGCGGCGGCCGTTCACGGCGCCTCCAGGAGCTGACCGGAACCGGGCAGCGGATGGTGCGGATCGTCGTAGTACAGGGCGACGCCGTCCGACCAGTACGTCTCCGTACGCCCCGCGCGCACCCCCCGCCGCAGCTCATGGATCCGCTGCGGCAGGCGCTCGGAGGTGCGGACCTCCGCGACGGTGTCGGCGGCGCGCCGGTGGAACTCCGTGCAGACTGCATCGGTCTCCCCGGTCCGCCGCCACAGGGCCACGCCGAAGCCGCCGTCGAGCACCCGCAGCAGCCCGGCCGTGGTCTCGGGGTCCGGCCGGTCGCCGTACCGGCAGAGCACCGGCACGGTCTCGTACGCCAGGGCGTGCAGCACTGTCACCTCCGGTACGCCTACTCCCATGCCGTCCTCGCAGTCGACGACTTCGGCCTGCATCACGGAGCTCCTGGTGCTGTTCCAGCGGGTCCTGCGCAGCCGGTCCAGGTCGTCGGTCGGCGGTCCCTGGTCCGAGCGGCGGACGACCACCGGGCGTACGACCCCGAGCGGCAGCCCGTCCGGTGTGACGTGCCAGCCGTCGACATCGAGGCCGAGCAGCGCGGGTACGACGGCGACCTGGAGCACGGCCGGGCTGTCCGGTTCGTCGCACCGCCGGAACGCCTCGGCGAGCGGGGCGGCGAGCCGGTCCGGCAGGGCGCCGAGCGCCGTGCCCTGGCTGTCCTCGGCGACGGGCAGCACCTCCCCGGTGGGGCGGACGACGCCGATCCGCCAGTCGTAGCGGTCCCGTTCCCAGCCGCGCGGCTCCAACTCCAGCAGGACGAAGGCGCGTTCGCCGTACGGGGCCGGCCCGCCCGTCGGGGCGGTGGCCCGCTGGTGCTCCTGCTCCCGGCGCCGGCGGACGGCGCGCCAGTACAGCACGAGTTCCTGCCGGAAGTCCCGGGAGAGGTCCTCCTCGGCGATCCGTTTCACCCATTCCCAGAGGGACTTCGTGGCGGCCCGGGTGGAGGGCACGTCGAAGGGGCGGTCGGCGGCGAGGACGCCCATGCAGTAGCGCAGGATCAGCTCGAGCGCGGCGTCGCGGTCGCGGGCGCGGGCGTCGTACAGCGCGCCGAGCCCGTCGCGCCAGCCGCGCGGCGCCGGACGGAGGTCGCGCGCATGGACGTTCGGCAGGCCGTCGAGGAGTGCCAGCAGATTGCGGGTGCTGACCGGGGGCGGGAACTCGGCGAGCCTGCCCAGCAGGTCGATCCGCCGCTTGGGGCTGAGCACCCGGCCGGGCGGGCCCGGCAGTTCGCTCTGCACGTCGGCCCAGGTCCGCTCGGTGGAGACGGGGCTGTTGTGCCGGTCGGCGTGGTAGCGGTCGTGGGCATGGAAGACGGCCTGGTACGTGTCGTCAGACTCGGCCTCCACGGGGCCGGCGGGGACCGTCAGGGAGCGCAGCCGCTCGATGCCGACGGCGGTGCCGCCCTGGTGGTCGTCGAGCCGGGACTTGATCACCCCGACGACCTCGCCGCGGGCCACGTCCACGACGGGGCCTCCGGACATCCCCGGCTCCAGCCAGTCCCCGTCGAGCCGGATCTGCTGGTCGGCGTCGGCCCAGCCGCCGTACGTGCCCTTCACCTCGCAGTCACCGCTGAGCGTCGTCAGCCCGCCGCCCGGCGAGGTCGCCCAGCCCACACAGCGGACCTTGCGCCCGCGGAGCATGGCCTCCGAGCGCTCGGTGACGTACACACAGGTGTGTTCGACGGGCCGCCGGAGCTGGACGAGCGCCAGGTCGGGCGCGGGCCAGCCGGTCGCTCCGGGCGGCCGGCTGCCGGGCAGCGCGGCGAGCACCACGCCGGGGACCTCGGTCAGTTCGGTGCTGTACGGATCGGCCCTGAACAACACGGTCACCTCGCGCCCCTCCCCCCGCATGGCCACGTGCGCGCACGTGAGGACCCAGCCGGGGGCGATGAAGAAGCCGCTTCCCAGGAAGCCCCCGCCGGGCTCGTCAGTGGCATACCCGGCCCCCGGCCGATGGATGCGTACGGTGGCGTCCCGCACGAGGTCCATGAGCGCAGCCTCCGCCTGACCCGGACCCCCCTCCGCGCCCCCGCCGGTCCCGTGCGTCATGACCCGCTGCCGTCGGCGGCCCCGGCCGGGCCGGGAGGCGCCGGTGCGCCGGTGGGAGCCCCGGCGGACCGCGACGGGGGTGCGGGCTCCGGTTGCACGGCGTGCGGCGACGGGTTCGCCGGTGCCGGGGACGCAGGTGCTGCGGGTGAAGACGGTGCGGACGGCGTAGCCGGGGGTGTGGCCGGGACCGGTGGTACGGGCGGGATCGGTGGCGTGGCCGCCTGCGCGGGCACCTGCGGTGCGACCGGCGGTCCGCCACCGTGCCAGGTCAGCGTGACCTTGATCGCGCCCTTGGCCTCCCCGTCCGCGAGGAGCCCCACCACCTTGCCCGCCTTGGCCGTGAGCTCGATGCCGAATTCGACGCTGACCTCGTCCGGCCGCACGGCCCGCAACGGCTCGGCGAGCGACCGGGCGACACTGGTCACCACCCCGTGCAGGCTCTCCACCCGGGCCTGTACCTGGCCGGCGAAGTCCGGGAAGCCGGTGTCCGTGTAGGACAGACCGCTCCCGGGAGGCTTCCGCCCGAGTTCCCCGGCCCCGGAGATGCGCGCCCAGACGGGCGTACCGTCCGGCATCTCTATCCGCGCAATACGGGCCTCACTGTCGCTCATGACACCCCCCGTTCCCCCAACTCACGGAAGATTAACGGCAGTACGCGGCCGATGCGAGACACATGGCCCATGCCGCCGGTACCGGGTGCCGCGGTTCCCGGCCGCCTCCCGGCGCCCCGCGGACGGCCCCGCCCGTCCGCCTTCCGGGCCCTCTCGGGGCACCCACCAGGCATTAAACTGGCCGCCATGTACTTCACCGACCGTGGCATCGAGGAGCTGGAGAAGCGACGCGGCGAGGAGGAGGTCACCTTCGAGTGGCTCGCCGAGCAGCTGCGTACGTTCGTCGATCTCAACCCCGACTTCGAGGTGCCTGTCGAGCGCCTCGCCACCTGGCTGGCCCGGCTCGACGACGAGGACGAGGACGACGAGTAGGCGCAGGCCTCAAGGCCTGCCCCGCTTTCCGGCGTCGCCCCGGATCCGGTCGTACGCGAGCCCGGCCGCACCGTGCACGATCAGCAGCGCCCCCGCGAAGGCCCACCCTCCGCTGCGGCGACCCATCCCCCAGGCGGCGAGCGGGAGGCCCGCGGCCAGCTGGGCGACGGCGAGCGCGCGGGCCCTGGGGCCGCGTACCCACGGACCGAGGCCGCTGCTCTCGACGGCGTCGAGTTCCAGCCTCACGGCGTCGCGCCAGCCCGCCCACGCGATCCGTTCCGTCCCGGCCCGGCTGCCGGCCGTAGCATGCAGCCGGCCGGCGGGGTCGCCGGGTTCGAGACCCGGCGGGAGCTCCAGCCCGAGGCGGGTGAGGACGGCGAGCAGTCCGCGCAGCCGGGTGCGGGCGTCCGCTCCCGGGTCGGGGCGGGTCAGCACCTCCAGCTCCTGGACGTCATGGACGGGATCGAGACCGAGCCGCGCGGCGAACGTCCGCATCGCCTCGTCCTCCCCGGCGGGGGTGCCGTCCGCCAGCCAGACGTAACCGACGGGCCGGCGGAAGCCGGACGCGAGGGTGCAGCCGGCCCGGTCGCCGTCCCACCACAGCGCGACGACCGGCCAGGGGGCTCCGACCGCAAGTGCCGCGGCCCAGCCGCCCAGCACGCTGTCGACCGCCTGCTCCCCCGCCTCCTGGTCACCCCCGTCGCCGTTCTCCCGCCAGGGCGTGCCCTCCGGCACGAGGACACTCCACCCGTCACCGGCGGGGGCGAGCAGCATCCGCTCGCGCAGCAGATGGGCCACCGGCCGTACGGAGTCGGGCTCGGCCCGGCACAGCAGCAGCGCCCCCACGGATGATGTCGCGTTCATGCCCCACACCGTAGGGCAATTTGCCCATATCGAGCGCCATTTGATCCATCCCTGGCACCCCCCTCTCCCTTGACTTCCCACATCCGCGATATATCGTGTTCTGCAAGAGACGCGATATGTTGCGTCACGCTGTGTTCCCCGGGAGGTCAGATCCATGCCTGTGTCGACGTGGGCCATCGCCGAGCCTCGGAAACTGACCTTCGACGCACCGGTGTCGTCGCTCAATGTGCGCATCGCCAACGGCACGGTCAATGTCGTGGGTACCGACGAGCCGACCACCCGGCTGGAGATCTCCGGGATCGAGGGGCCGCCACTGATCGTGACCCAGCAGGACGGCAGCCTCTCGATCGGCTACGACGACCTGCCCTGGCACGGCTTCCTGAAGCTCTTCGACCGCAAGGGCTGGCACCGCAGCGCGGTCGTCTCGCTCGCCGTGCCGGCCGGATCGGCGGTGGAGGTCGGCGTGCTCGGCGCCGGAGCGTTCGTATCCGGCATCCGGGGGCGCACGGATGTGCGCGGCGTCAGCGGGGACACCGCACTGGTCGGCCTCGCCGGTACGGTCCGCGCGGACACGGTCTCCGGCAACGTGGAGGCCCAGGCCGTCACCGGCAGCCTCCGCTTCAAGTCGGTCTCCGGCGATCTGACGGTCGTCGAGGGCGCCGGGACCTCCGTACGGGCCGATTCGGTCAGCGGCAACATGGTGCTGGACCTGGACCCGACCGGTAAGCCCACGGACATCCGGCTGACCACGGTCTCCGGCGAGGTGGCCATCCGGCTGCCGCACCCGGCGGACGCGACGGTCGAGGCGAGCACGGCGAGCGGCCCCGTCTCCAACGGCTTCGAGGACCTTCGGGTCACCGGCCAGTGGGGGGCGAAGAAGATCACCGGCACCCTCGGTGCCGGCACGGGGACACTGAAGGCCACCACCGTCTCGGGCGCGATCGCCCTGCTCCGCCGTCCACCGGCCGAGGACGACGGATACGACGCCGAGCCGACCGGAAAGGTGCTCTGACATGCCTCCCGTATTCGCCCATGGGCGCCTGCGCCTCTATCTGCTCAAGCTGCTGGACGAGGCCCCTCGTCATGGCTACGAGGTGATCCGGCTCCTGGAGGAACGCTTCCAGGGGCTGTACGCGCCCTCGGCGGGCACCGTCTATCCGCGCCTGGCCAAGCTGGAGGCCGAAGGCCTGGTCACGCACACCACCGAGGGCGGTCGCAAGGTCTACTCGATCACCGACGCCGGCCGCGCCGAACTGGCCGGCCGCACCGGCGAACTCGCCGATCTGGAACTGGAGATCCGCGAATCGGTCTCCGAACTGGCCGCCGAGATGCGCGACGACGTGCGCGGCGCCGCGGGCAAGCTGCGCAGCGAGATGCGGGCGGCGGCCGGCGAGACGCGGCACACCGCCGGTGCCGGGGCCGGGGCGAAAGCCGACCGGGGGTCCCCGTTCGGCGACTTCGGCGACAACGAGGCATGGCGCACCGCCAAGGAGGAGCTGCGCAAGGCCAAGCAGGAGTGGAAGGAACAGGCCCGCCGGGCGAAGGACGAGTCGCGGCGTGCCCGCGAGGAGGCCCAGCAGGCCCGCCGCCAGGCCAAGGAGGCGCAGGACAGGGCGCGCGAGCAGATGCAGAACGCGGCCCGGCAGGTCCAGGAACACTTCGCCCGGGGCGACTGGCCCACCGGCGTACGTGAGGGGCTGGCCGAGATCACCGGCCGCCTGGGCGGGCTCGCATCGACGGGCAACTGGCCCCCGTACATCAAGCCGGACGCGGCGGACGCGGACCCCGAGTGGGGCAAGGACACGGTCGGCACGGGCGACCCGGCCCGCGACCTGGACCGCCTGCTCGACCGCTTCCGCGACGACATCCGCGACACGGCCCGGGACCAGGGCGTCACACAGGCCCAGCTGACGGAGGCCCGCCGCCATCTGTCGACGGCGGCGGCCCACATCGGCGCACTGCTGCGCAAGGACACCCATGCCGACGAGGGCGACGCCAAGGGCGACAAGGGCACCGACGGCGCACACTGAGCCGGCCGGGGGGCCTGCTGCACCGGGCAGGCTCCCCCGCCCGCCACCCGCCGGGGGATCCCGTCAGCCCGCCTTGGCCTGCCCCTCCGCGCCCCCGTACAGCGCACGGGTCACCGTCTCGTGCGTCGCCCCGTGCTCCGCCAGTACGTCGGCGACCACACCGGGGATGACGGTGAGCGCCACCAGGATGTGTTCCTCGCCGATGAACCGGTCGCCGCGCCCGAGCGCAACCCGCAGGGACCTCTCCAGGACGGTCTTCGCCCCACGGTTGAAGGGCGCCCGCCCTGACCGGCCCCGGCGGTCCTTCCGGTCCTCCGCCAGTGCGCCCTCGCCGTGGGCATCCTCGATCCGGGCGACGATCTCCGTCACGTCGATGCCGATTCCGGCGAGTGCGTCCGTATCGGCCTTGGTCAGGCCGCCGCGGCGGTCCGCGGCGGCGAGCGCCGCCTCCACCGAGGCGCGGCGGTCGGTGAGACCGAGCGCGGTGACGGCGAAGGAGGCCCGGTCGCCGCCCTGCTGATCCAGCAGGGCGAGCAGCATGTGCTGCTCGGTGACGGCGCGGGAGCCCGTCTTCCGGGCCCGGTCCACGGCGCCGGCCACCACGGCACGGGCACCGGCGCTGAATCGTTCGAACATCAATTCCTCCCGTACTTCTTGTGCACGGCCTGTCGGCTGACGCCCAGTTCGGCGGCGATCTCCTGCCAGGACCAGCCCTGGACGCGGGCACTTCTGACCTGTACGGCTTCGAGCTGCTCCAGCAGCCGCCGCAGCGCGACGACGGCCCGCAGCCCGACGCGCGGGTCGCGGTCGCCGGCACGCGCGGCAAGATCCGTTGCTTCCGTCATGATGTCAACTTACGTTGACATGGAGCTCATGTCAACCACAGTTGACACGGCGGATCCCCGGCCGGACGCACGACGGCGGCGGGGGCGAAGGCCCCCGCCGCCGGTACGGATGAAGTGACGACTGCCATGTGACGGATCTGCCCGTCGGCACGGGCGCAGATCTCATGGACCGGGCTGATGCACCGCCACGGTGCGTCAGGAAGCGGTGAGTACGATCTTTCCGAACTGGTCGCCCGAGGCAAGCCGTTCGAACCCTTCGCGGGCCCGGTCCAGCGGCAGCACCTCGTCGATGACGGGCCGCACCCCGGTCGTCGCGCAGAACGCCAGCAGGTCCTCCAGCTCGTCCTTGGACCCCATCGTCGAACCGACGACCTTCAGCTCCAGGAAGAAGATCCGGGTCAGCTCGGCGTGCGAGGGCCGGTCACCGCTGGTCGCGCCGGAGATGACCAGGGTGCCGCCGGGGCGCAGCGACTTCACCGAGTGCGACCAGGTCGCGGCGCCGACGGTCTCGATGACGGCGTCGACACGCTGCGGCAGCCGCGCGCCCGGCTCGTACGCCTCGATCGCACCGAGCTCGACGGCCCGCTTGCGCTTGGTCTCGTCCCGGCTGGTTGCGTAGATCCGCAGCCCGGCCGCCCGGCCGAGGACGATCGCGGCGGTCGCGACACCGCCACCCGCCCCCTGCACGAGGACCGAGTCGCCGGGCCGTACCCCGGCGTTGGTGAAGAGCATCCGGTACGCCGTGAGCCAGGCGGTCGGCAGACAGGCGGCCTGCTCGAAGGTGAGCTCCTTCGGCTTGCGCAGCACGTTCCAGCTGGGGACGGTGACCTGCTCGGCGAAGGTGCCCTGGTAGCGCTCGGTGAGGATGGAGCGTGGCTCGTTCGGACCGACGCCATGTCCGGTCTGGCCGATGACGGAGTGCAGGACGACCTCGTTGCCGTCCTCGTCGACACCGGCGGCGTCGCAGCCGAGGATCATCGGCAGCTTGTCCTCGGCGAGACCGACGCCACGGAGGGACCACAGGTCGTGGTGGTTCAGCGAGGCGGCCCGGACCTGGACCGTGGTCCAGCCGGGCCGCGCCTCGGGGGCCGGGCGTTCGCCCAGCTCAAGGCCGTTGAGGGGGTGGTCGCGGTCGATGCGGGATGCGTAGGCGGCGAACATGGCGCCGACATTAGGCGCGGCGCCGGTGCGACGGAACCGGCCGAGCGTGTGACGTAGCACGCGTGCGCAACCGGGCCCCGCGGCGATCGGGGCAGCCTTCCGGACCCCCGAGAGGGTCGCCCATTCTCTTGAGGCCGTGGGGAAATTCGAGGCGCGGGGTCCGGGGCGCAGCCCCGGGGCCCCGGAAGAGGGTGGGATGGGGACAGGGCCCGTCACAGGCCCTGCGCCCCCACTCCGCCCAGCCCGCCTCAGCGGCGCGCCACGCCCTCCGCACGGGCCGCCGCGGCCACCGCAGCGGTCACCGCCGGAGCGACCCGCTCGTCGAACGGCGACGGGATCACGTAGTCGGCAGCCAGCTCGTCCCCCACGACATCCGCCAGCGCGTTCGCCGCAGCGATCTTCATGCCCTCCGTGATCCGGGACGCACGGACCTGCAGCGCCCCCGCGAAGATCCCGGGGAAGGCGAGCACGTTGTTGATCTGGTTCGGGTAGTCGGACCGCCCCGTCGCCACGACCGCCGCGTACTTGTGCGCGATGTCGGGGTGGACCTCCGGGTCCGGGTTCGCCATGGCGAAGACGAACGCACCGGGCGCCATCGACGCGACCGCCGCCTCCGGCACCGTGCCGCCGGAGACGCCGATGAAGACGTCGGCGCCGACCAGCGCGGTCTCCAGGGACCCGGAGATACCGGCCCGGTTGGTGAGTTCCGCCAGCTCGCGCTTGACGTCCGTCAGGTCCTCGCGGTCCCGGCTGACGATGCCCCTGCGGTCGGCGACGGCGACGTCCCCGAGGCCCGCCTCCAGCAGGAACTTTGCGATGGCCACCCCGGCCGCGCCGGCGCCGGAGATGACACCGCGCAGGTCGCCGAGGGTCCGCCCGGACAGCTTCGCGGCGTTCCGCAGAGCGGCCAGCGTGACGACGGCGGTGCCGTGCTGGTCGTCGTGGAAGACCGGGATGTCCAGCCGCTCCTTGAGCTTGCGCTCGATCTCGAAGCAGCGCGGGGCCGAGATGTCCTCCAGGTTGACGCCTCCGAAGGACGGCGCGAGACGGACGACCGTCTCGACGATCTCGTCCGCGTCGGTGGTCGCAAGCGCGATCGGCACGGCGTCGACGCCGCCGAACTGCTTGAACAGGATCGCCTTGCCCTCCATCACGGGAAGGGACGCCTCCGGGCCGATGTCGCCCAGGCCGAGCACCGCGGTGCCGTCCGTCACGACGGCGACGACCTGCGACTTCCAGGTGTAGTCGTGGACCAGCTCGGGATTCTCGGCGATGGCGCTGCACACCTTGGCGACGCCGGGCGTGTAGGCGAGGGACAGGTCGTCCTTGTCACGGATCGGGACGGTGGACTGCACGGCCATCTTCCCGCCGCGGTGGAGCGCGAAGGCCGGATCGAACGGCTCCTCGACGGCGCCCTCGCTGCTGTTGTCGGTATTGCTGTCGCTGCGAGGATTGACGATCTCCGCTGCCATGGTGTTGACCCCTTAAGTCTTCAATGTTTGAGGGTGGCCACTCCTGATTGAGGAGGGGTGGGCGGGCACCACGTACGTGCCCTGCGCCGGGCGGTTGGCCCGCCCCGGCAGGGGGAGGTACGTACGCGCGGGCGCGCCGCACACGCGCCCTGGGCCCCGGATGAGGGGTGTAAACGTCTTTCTTACCGGACGGACCGCTTCACGGACGAGTCCATACCGGCGCGGTGACGTGCCTCATATTCGAAAATCTGGACAAGTCCACCAACACACGAAATATGCGCCAGCATGTGAGACACGCCGTAGATTCTCCGGCTGGAAGAAGGAAACCCCTTGGAAGGTCCGGCCTTCATGTACCGGCCTCTTGAGGTTCGGGGATCGCCCGTTACCCGATTTTGACATGACTGGCACCCTGAATGGGCTAGTCCGAATGGCAAGATGCCCCTAATCGCACGAGGCGGCGACATCCGACGATGTGTGCCAACCGCCTGGCAACTCCACCCTTACCTGCCGGAGGAACCCGATCATGACCGCACGCACCACCCGTCGCACGGCCGCAACGTCCAGGATTGCAGCGGTCTGCGCCATCGCGGTCGCCGGCACCATGCTGCTGACCGCCTGTGGCGACCAGACGAAGAGCGACGATACGAAGAAGAGCACGGACTCCTCCAAGTCCGCCGCACCGCTCGCCAACCTGCTGCCGGCCGACATCAAGGCCAAGGGCAAGATCATGGTCGGTTCCGACATCGCGTACGCGCCGGTCGAGTCCACGGACGCCTCGGGCAAGACGGTGGGCATCGACCCGGACATCGCCGAGGCCCTCGGCAAGCAGCTCGGGGTGACGTTCGAGTTCCAGAACGGCAAGTTCGCCGACCTCATCGCCGGTCTCGCGGCAAAGCGGTACGACATCGCCATGTCGGCCATGACGGACACCAAGGACCGTCAGAACGGCATCGACGGCGACACCAAGAAGAAGGTCGGCGCGGGCGTCGACTTCGTCGACTACTTCACCGCCGGTGTCTCGATCTACACCAACAAGGGCGCCGACAACGGCATCAAGACGTGGGACGACCTCTGCGGCAAGTCGATCGGCGTGCAGACCGCCACCTTCTCGCAGGACCTCGCCAAGGCCCAGGCCAAGAAGTGCACCGCGGCCGGCAAGAAGACCGTGAAGATCGAGGACTTCCCGACCAACCCCGAGGCCGAGACGCGGATGCGCTCCAAGGGCGTCGACGCGGTGTCCGCGGACTTCCCGATCGCCGCGTACTCGGTGAAGCACTCCGGCGACGGCAAGTACTTCGAGATCGTGGGCGACCAGGTCGAGGCGGGCCCGTACGGGATCGCGCTCGCCAAGGGCAACGACAAGCTGCGGGACGCCATCCAGGCCGCTCTGCAGGCGATCATCAAGAACGGTGAGTACGACAAGATCATCGCCAAGTGGGGCGTCGAGGCCGGCGCCAACCACGACGCGAAGATCAACGGTGGCTCCTGACCCGCGTTCCATACCGCTCCTCAACGGGGGAACTGAAAGGCACCATCGGTGACTGTTGACGTCAGCAAGACGGACGGCCCCGCCGACACTCCGCCGCCCGCTGCCGGACCGGAGGCCATCACGGCCGTCCCGGTCCGGCACCCGGGGCGCTATGTGTCCGCAGCCGTCGCGATCGCCCTCCTCGTGGGGATCGTGTACGCCTTCTCGCAGGGCAAGATCAACTGGGGCACCATCCCCGACTACTTCTTCAACGACCGGATCGTCACCGGCGTGTGGAAGACCCTCGAGCTGACCCTGCTCTCCATGGCCATCGGTATCGCGGGCGGTCTGCTGCTCGCCGTGATGCGGATGTCCAAGAACCCGGTGACCAGCTCCATCGCCTGGTTCTACATCTGGTTCTTCCGCGGCACGCCGGTCCTGGTCCAGCTCTTCGTCTGGTTCAACCTGGGCCTGGTCTTCGAGTACATCAACCTCGGACCGCTCTACAAGGACTACTGGGCCAGCTTCATGACGCCGCTGCTGACGGCGCTGCTGGGGCTCGGGCTCAACGAGGCCGCGTACATGGCCGAGATCTGCCGCGCCGGTCTGCTTGCGGTCGACGACGGCCAGACCGAGGCCGCCCACGCGCTCGGCATGAGCCACTCCAAGACCCTGCGCCGGATCGTGGTCCCGCAGGCGATGCGGGTGATCGTGCCGCCCACGGGCAACGAGGTCATCAACATGCTGAAGACGACCTCGCTCGTCTCGGCGGTGCAATTCCTCGATCTGTTCAAGGTGGCGCAGGACATCGGGCAGACATCGGGGTCCCCGGTGGAGATGTACTTCCTCGCCGCTGCCTGGTACTTGGTGCTGACCTCGATCTTCAGCATCGGCCAGTACTACCTGGAGCGGTATTACGCACGCGGCTCGACCCGCGCTCTGCCGCCCACCCCGCTCCAGCGACTGCGCGCCACGCTCGGCCGCCGCTCCGCCCGCTCCGAGGGAGGCATCGCATGAGCACCCACGCGATGGTGAAGGCCGAGGACGTCCACAAGTCCTACGGCAGCGTCGAGGTCCTCAAGGGCATCGACCTGGAGGTCGCCCCCCAGGAGGTCTTCTGCCTGGTCGGCCCGTCCGGCTCCGGCAAGTCGACGTTCCTGCGGTGCATCAACCACCTGGAGCAGATCAACGCCGGGCGGCTCTACGTCGACGGGCAGCTGGTGGGCTACCGCCAGAAGGGCGACAAGCTCTACGAGCTCAAGGACAGCGAGGTCGCTCTGAAGCGCCGGGACATCGGCATGGTCTTCCAGCGCTTCAACCTCTTCCCGCACATGACGGCCATCGAGAACGTCATGGAGGCACCCGTCCAGGTCAAGGGCGAGGCGAAGGCCGTCGCCCGGGCCCGCGCGGAGCAGCTCCTGGACCGGGTCGGCCTGGGCGACAAGGCGAAGAACTACCCGTCGCAGCTCTCCGGCGGCCAGCAGCAGCGGGTGGCCATCGCCCGTGCCCTGGCCATGGAGCCGAAGCTGATGCTCTTCGACGAGCCGACGTCGGCGCTCGACCCGGAGCTGGTCGGCGACGTCCTGGACGTCATGCGCGGTCTCGCGGAGGACGGTATGACGATGATCGTCGTGACCCACGAGATGGGCTTCGCCCGTGAGGTCGGCGACGCGCTGGTCTTCATGGACGACGGTGTGGTGGTCGAGTCGGGCCACCCGCGCGACGTACTGACCAACCCGCAGCACGACCGGACGAAGTCGTTCCTGTCGAAGGTGCTGTAGCGCCACGGGCATGACACGAGGGCGGTACGGACTCCGGTCCGTACCGCCCTCGCCCGTGTCCGGCGCCGGCTACTTGTGCAGCTGCAGCTCCGGGCTCAGCATCAGTGTGCGCAGCTGCGCACGGGTGAGCGGTGTGGTTGTCAGCGGCGGGCCCTGCCGCCGGCCGCTGACCAGACCGGCGCTGTCCCGGACGGCCATCATTGCGCCGTCGCCCAGGGTGAGCCGGGCCGTGAGCTCGGGTGCCCACATGGGTGTGCCGCCATCGGGGTCGGTGCGCGAGGTGCTCCAGATGGTCAGGATCCGGCCGTCCGGCAGCACCTCGCGCACACAGTCGGCCGGCGCCTTCTCGCCGTTGGTCGGGTGGCAGAGGTCGGCCTTGAGGTCCGTGCCGTCCATCTTCGCGGCGATGTACTTGCGGTCCATGGTGTGGAGGGTCAGATAGCCGACTCCCCCGTCCCTGCGGACGGAGTACTCCCCGTCCAGCGGCCCGACGGGCTTCTCCCCCTTGGCCTGCTCCGGGGTCGCGTGCTTGATGACGACGGCCAGCGAGACCTGCTCGACCAAGCCCACCCCCTCGGGCAGCAGCTTGACGAGCTTCTTGACCCGACCGCTGTCGCCGCTGTCGCCGGCCAGCCCGGGCGCGGCCGCGACCGAGGCCTGTTCCGGCTTCTCCTGCGAGGCCAGGCCCGGGACCGCGACCGCGCCGGCCGTGACCACGGCGAACGCGGCCGCCGCGACCGTGGCCCTGCGCCGCCGGCGCACCCTGGCGGCTCTGGCGTACACCACCTCGGTGCTGATGACCGGCTGCCCCGCGTGCTCGGCGGCCCGCCCCAGCAGCTCCCTGACGTCGTTCATACCAATTCCTCCGCCATCTCGGCGCGCAGCGCCGCCAACCCCCGAGCCGTGTGGCTCTTGACCGTGTTCTCCCGCATCCCGAGCAGTTCGGCCGTGGCCTCGACGCTCAGGTCGTCCCAGTAGCGCAGCACCAGAACGGCCCGCTGCTTGGCCGTGAGCCGGGCGAGGGCCGCCCGCACCGCAAGGCCGGTGTCCGTGTCGGGCTCATGGCCCACTCGGTCGGGCAGTTCGCCGTACGCCTGCTCGCGCCGCCAGAACCGGCGGCGGGCGGCGATGAAGGTGTTGACCAGGGTCTTGCGCGCATAGGCCTCGATGTTGTCGAGCCGCCCGTGATGCCGTCCGCCGAGGACGACCTTGACGAGGGTCGACTGGACCAGGTCCTCGGCCTCGTGGCGGTCGCCGCAGAGCAGATAGGCGCTGCGGAACAGTGCCGTACGTCTGCCCTCGACGAAGGCGTGCAGCACGGCATCGTCCTCGGTCCGCATCGTCGGCGCCCCCTTCCCGGGTCCGCGGGTGCGGACCGTCTCACCCTTCCAGTGCGCCGGGATGCCCGGCGGGTTGCAGCGGTTGCGAAGAAAAAACGGGGCGGTACGGACCGGAGTCCGTACCGCCCCGTCGAGCGCATGCCGCCGCTACTTCACGGCGAGCACCAGGGTGTCCGAGGGCGAGGCCCAGACGGCCCGGGCCTCGCCGAAGCCGGCGGCGCGCAGGGTGTCCGCGTGCCACTGGGCGGAGGGCATGTCGCCGTCCGCGTGCTCGCCGTAGATCTCGAACCGCTCGGCGGTCGGTCCGGCGAGGACCGGGTCCTTCGCGGCGAGCGCCCACCAGTCCGCCCAGTCCGGGACGCCCGCCTCCTTGGCGCGGTCCATGGCGGCATGGCGGTGAGCGCGCTCGGCCGCGTTGATACGGGGGGTGGTGGTGTCGATCATGCGGTCGGCGTTCATGAACACCCCGCCGTCCCTGACGAGACCACCGAGCTGCCCGTAGAGCGTGGTGAGCGGCTCGGTGTGCAGCCAGTGCAGGGCGGTGGCGGTGAGGACGGCGTCGTACGTGTCGTACGGCAGCCGCTCCACCCACTGCGGGTCCTTGAGGTCGGCCGCGACGAAGGTGACGCGCTCGTCGCCGGCGAAGGAACCGCGGGCGATGGCGAGCAGCGCGGGGTCGAGGTCGACACCGGTGCTGGTGGCTTTCGGGAACCGCTTGAGGAGCCGGTCCGTAATACTTCCCGTACCGCACGCGAGGTCGAGCACCCGTGGTTCGGGCCCCACCACGGCCTCCACCATGTCGATCATCACGCGGAACCGCTCCTCGCGGTCGGGCAGGTACCACTCCTGCTGCCGGTCCCAGCTCTGCTGCCAGGCCTGCCAGTCGGTGCCCGATGCTGTATCCGTCACAAGAATCCCTCCGATGTAATACCCTGATACCGCAACCGCCCATTACGTCGATCGCCGCACGACGACCCTAGACCGACACGGTAAGGACTACAAGTGGAACTGGCCTATTACTCGGACTATGCGGTGCGCCTGGTCAACACCGAGGAGCCGGCCCGCAACAAGGACGTCCTCACCTCCGTCGAGTCGGTCCGCGAACTGTTCGGCACCAATGCGCAGGCCGCCAGGCGCGCCACCGACGCGGATGTGACCCGTTTCCGGTCCGTACGGGCGCGGCTGCGTGCCGTCTTCGAAGCGGCCGACGGCGGCGACGAGACGCTCGCCGTCGACCTGCTGAACTCGCTGCTGCTGGAATTCCCGGTCAGCCCGCAGATCTCCGGCCACGACACCCGTGACGAGGACGGCAAGCCGGACTGGCACATGCACCTGGCGGACCACCCGTCGAACGTGACTGCCGGATACGCCGCCATCGCGGCGATGGGCCTCGCCTTCCACCTCACGTCCTACGGCGTGGACCGGCTCGGCCTGTGCGAGGCACCGCCGTGCCGCAACGCCTATCTCGACACCTCGACCAACCGGTCCCGCCGCTACTGCTCCGACCGCTGCGCGACCCGCGCCAACGTGGCTGCCTACCGGGCACGCAAACGCCTGGAGGCGGAGCGCACGGCCGACACCGTCCGCAGCGCGGTCGCCGCCCAGGCCGCCACACCGAGCACCGATCGCTGATCCTTCCTCAGCGGCCGGTAGCGGGCCCGTACCCTGGCCAGCACCAGGTCCTCGGGCACCGTCCCGTAGTCCGTACTGTCCCCGCCCGCGAACGCGTTGTCGCCCAGCACCCACCAGCCGCCCGCACGGCGCTCGGCAGCGCGCTTGACGACCAGCAGGTCCTGCTGGAAGGGATGACGCAGGATCACCACATCACCGGGACGCACCCGCGCCCCGTACTGCACGAGCAGCCAGTCCCCGTGGTAGAGCGTGGGCACCATCGAAGGCCCCGTCACCTCCACCACCTGAAAAGGCACTCGCGCCACCAGCCCGCGCGTGGGCTCCTGCGTCAGCTCCGGCCCCTCCGGCATCTCCGGCACCTCCCCGGTCCGTTCAGTACACCGTCCCGCATACCGTTCCGTACATTCGGCCACTGGTCCCATCCTCGCCCCGGACTTTTGGCCTAAGCCCCTGGGGCCCCCACAAAAACACGTCTCCCACGGAGTAATGTCCCACCTGAGAAGACGATCACGAGGAAGGACAGCTCAATGCTTTCCCGCCTGTTTGCCCCCAAGGTGAAGGTCAGCGCCCACTGCGACCTGCCCTGCGGCGTGTACGACCCGGCCCAGGCCCGCATCGAGGCGGAGTCCGTCAAGGCCGTCCAGGAGAAGTTCCAGGCCAACGAGGACCCGCACTTCCGGGCCCGCGCGGTGGTCATCAAGGAGCAGCGCGCCGAGCTGGCGAAGCACCACATCTCGGTGCTGTGGAGCGACTACTTCAAGCCCCCGCACTTCGAGAAGTACCCGGAGCTGCACCAGCTGGTCAACGACGCCCTGAAGGCGCTGTCGGCCGCGAAGGCCTCCACGGACCCGGCGACGGGCCAGAAGGCGCTGGACTACATCGCCGAGATCGACAAGATCTTCTGGGAGACCAAGAAGGCTTGATCACCGCTCGCGAGCGGTGCGGCCTGCACGGCAGGCCGGAGCGGCAGAAGGAAGGGTCCGACCGGTCTCGCCGGCCGGGCCCTTCCTTGCACGGACGTCGGGGAAGCCCCAGTGCGGTCGTCTCCGCAGGTCTTTACCGGGACGCCGGCGGCCGGGGCGGACGGCGGACCGTCCCCCGGCCGGCCGCTCAGCCCCCGCCGGATACCGCGTCACCCTGCACATGAACTCGGGGGTCAGGTGAGGTGACATCGGCTCGTTCCGGCCACAGCCGGGAGCGGGACGACGGGCGGGCCTCCATATCCGGCCGCGCTGCCATGGTCCAGCCAGGAGTCCTGCGGGAACACACGCCGGCGGAGGTCGTGACCGGTCCGGGGAAACGCGCACCCGTCGGCGAGGCGAGCGGCCCGGGGGCGGCCGAGGCGTGGGACGCCGTCACCGGTGTCTTCGCAGCCGCGCCGCCCAGGCGTGGCCGGCGCCGTACGCCAGGGTGATGGTCTCGGTCAGCCAGGCACGCTGGTCGGCGGTCAGGACCGGCAGCGCCGTCGTGAAGTCCTCCTCGTCCTTGGGGCGACGGGACTTCGCCTTGTACAACAGCTGCACCTGCAGGGCCAGATACGGGATGCCGTCCGCCGAGACCCGGCCCAGCCGGTCGAGCGGGAGGCGGATGCGGGTGTCGCGGCGGAAGGCCCAGTCCGCGCCGTCCGCCTCGTCGAGCATGACCTGGATGCGCCAGGGCTCGTCGCGGCCCGGCCGGCACCAGATGTCGTGGACCGTGGGCGGCAGGATCTCGCCGGGGAGCCAGGGGCGCAGGGTTCCGGGCGGGTCGGCGGCCCACCACTCCCAGCCGGCGAGCACCTGCTGGGCGGTGAGCTGGTCGCGGCGGAGCAGTGTGACGTCGATGTCGGAGTGGTTCCGGAAGGCGTGGCCGACGGCCAGTTCGACCGCGTACCCGCCCGCGATCCACCACGGGGTGCGCAGCGGGGCGAAGCGGTCGGCGACCTCGGCGAGCGGGGCCGGGGCCCAGGGACCCCAGGGTGTTTCGGTGCGCACGGCCGTCGCCGCATCCCTTCGGTTCGGGGGGCGGGCGGCCGGCCTGTTCGTCCGCCGGCCGCGCCGCCCGAAGGTCAGTCGGCCTTCAGCAGGTGCCGGTAGCTGTCCGGATTCTCGCTCAGGTAAGTGGCGAGGGTCTTTGCCGGACGGCCGGTGAGGCGCGTCACCGCGTCCGAGACCGTGGCCATCTCACCGGCGGCGATCGCCTCGTACGACGTGACCCAGCCGGCGACCTCCCACTCCTCGGCGCCGTACTGCGCCCGTGAGGCGTAGGCCTCCTCCCGGGTCTCCGGATGGTAGGTGACGGTGCGTCCGGTGGCGCGGCTCAGTTCCTCGGCCGCCTCGGCAAGGGTGAACGCCTGAGGTCCCGTGAGGTCGTACGTCACGCTGTCGTGGCGGGTGTCGCCCTCGGTGTCCGCCAGCAGGACGGTCGTCGCCGCGTCCGCGATGTCCTCGTGCGCCACCGCCGCCACCCGGCCGTCGCCGGCCGGGCCGCGCAGCACCCCGTCGGTCCCGGCCATCGCGGGGATACCGGCGAGGTAGAGGCTGTCCCGCAGGAAGGTGTGACGCACACCGGAGACACGGATGTGCGCCTCGGTGTGCCAGTGGTCGCGGGCGTACATGAACGTGGCGTCCGGCGCGGCGCCCAGGAACGACACGTACACGATGCGCTCGACATGGGCGGCGACCGCCGCGTCCACGGCGGTGGTGTGCTCGCGCACCCGGTCGGGGCCCTCGTGCGCCGAGACGAGGAGCAGCGTGTGCGCCCCGGCCAGGGCCAGGCGCATGGCTTCCGCGTCGCCGTACGCGGCGGGCGGCGCGGCGACCGTACCCGGCAGGTCCGGCAGCCGGGACGGGTCGCGGGCCAGGAGCCGTACGGGGACACCGGCGCGCGCGAGCCGCTGGGCGACACGGCCGCCGACCGCGCCGGTCGCGCCGGTGACCGCGATGATCGGGGCGTCCGTGACCGCGGTGGTGCCGCCGGTGCCGGTGGGGGGTGTGGCGTTCATGCGGGGTCGCCTTCCTTGCGCAGCCAGGGACGCACCTCCACGACCGCGTCCACCGGGACGGGGCCGTAGATGTGCGGGAATTCCTCGCCCCCGGGTACGAGGGCCTCGTACCGCACGGGTGCCGAGAGCCGTGCTGGGTCGATGACGAGGACCACCAGGTCCGCCGGGCCCTCGGCACCGGCCGTGGTCCCGGAGCCGTACAGCATCTCGGCCACGCCCGGGAGCTGGTGCGGCAGCGAGCAGTGGATGAAGCCCTCTTCCTGCAGGGTGCGGCCGCGGGTGGACATGTCGTACGTCCCGGTCCCGCGGGCCGCCTCCCACAGAGGGCCTTCGGTGATGTGCAGCAGCAGTGCTTCGGCCATGGGGCCCAAACTAGACCCCGCGAGCCCTGCTCGGCCCGAACGAAAGGCCCCGGGGGCACGGCAGTCGCCGTCCGGAGGCGATGGTCCGGTCGCCACCCGCCGTCGGGTGGGCGGTGCCGGTCTGCGGCGGGATGCGCGGTCCGCCGCCGGTGACACCGTCGTGGTGGATCCGCGAGACGCCCTCGAACTGGTTCATGTCGAACCGGCCGAGGGCGACGATCTCCCTCGTGGCCTCCGCGACGGCCTCCCTGGCCAGGGAGTCGCCACGGGCGATGATGTCGGTGCCGAGACCGTCGGGCAGCGCTACTGCGCGGGGCGCGAAGCCGCCCACGATGGCCGCCGCGGCCGTCAGCGTCACCGCCACCCTGATCCCTGTGCCATGCCGGTGCATATAAGTTCTCATAGCGCGCAATATGTAGCTTTACGTACGATCTCTCGGGCACGCCACGCCGGATGGGGCCGGACGGGATCGGAGACATGTCCCCGGCCGCCCGACGACCGGGCCCGGGACCACACGGGGAAGGACTCCTCGCGCGGGGCGGAATCGTGGCGCCGGGTACGGGTCACGAAGGACGACGCGTCGCGGGTGAACCCCCGCCCCCGCTTGATGCGCCGGCAGCGAACGGCCCCGGCCCGGCCGCTTCTTCGGCGGAAGCTGGGTCCAGCGGCCCGGGGTGAACCGGGTCCTCCCATGGAGGTGCGCGCACCATGAGCAAGCGTCCGGAAACGCTGTACCAGGCCATCGGCGGTGTCGACGTGCTCCGCCGGCTGAGCAACACCTTCTACGACGAGGCGCTGGCGGATCCGCTGCTCGCCCCCGTCTTCGCGGACTTCACGCCGACCCACATCGAGCATGTCGCCGTCTGGCTGGCCGAGATCTTCGACGGGCCCGCCGAGTACAGCAGGAGACTCGGCGGCCATCAGGCCCTGTTGCGCTCCCACCTCGGCCTGTCGATCACCGAGCCGCAGCGGCTGCGCTGGATGGAGTTGATGGGGGCCTCGGTCGGCAAGGAGCTGCCGGACGACGAGCTGCTGCGCCGCCGTGTCATGGAGTACTTCGACTGGGGCACCAGGATCGCGCTCGATGTCTCGGCGGCCCCGGCCGGCACGGACCTCGGCGACCCCGGTCCGACACCGCGCTGGGGGTGGGAGGGTCTGCGCTGAGGGCGGGCGGCCCACCGGCCGGTGGACGCCGAGGGGCCGACGCGGTTCGATCGGCCCCTCGTCACGGAGCTGTTGACAACGGCGGAGCACGGCGTGCACCCGGATGCACAACGCGTCGGCGAGGACCCGGGCGGCGCGCGGCCGCTCGCCCCGGGGCCATCGCCCCCGTCGGCGACGGCGCGGGGCACGGAAACCGCCGGACGGGGGCCACGCACCCTGCCGTCGTGGCCGTCAGGAGCGTCGCGTCCTCAAGACTGCCGGTGCGTTCAGGCCAGTTCGAGCGGGAAGGCGCCGCGGTGTCCGGTGCCCGCACCCTCCGCGGGGCGGGCCTCGAACTCGCGGCAGCTCCAGATCTCCTGGACGAACCCGGTCCGCCGGTCCCACAGATCCAGCACGTCGTCCTCGCCCGACGCCCCGCGGTAGGCATCCTTCGCACCCCGGAAGCAGGCGAGGCCGCCGGACAGCCCGCGGCCGGGCGTCGCCGGGAAGTAGTCCGAGAACGCGCAGGCGATGCAGGTCTGCAACCGGACTCCGGGCGGGAGGGTGCGCTGGATCGTGGCGAGCGCGGTGGCGAAGTCGGTCTCGGCCCGGCGCGAGCCGTAGACCGCGCCGCCGAAGTGCAGCTCCAGGTGGAGATCGGCCTCGGGGCGGCGCAGCGACAGCAGGCAGCCGAGCGTGGCCTGGTGGACCGCGCCGTCCACGACGACCGGGAGCGGCAGGTCCCACTCCAGTACGCAGTCGGTGAGCGCACCGTCCGCCAGGGCGACCATTCCGCTTTCCGGCGGCATGCCTGCCACCGGGGCGAGATCGTCGAAGCTTTCGCCCTCGAAGTCGATGCCCCTGATCCGGATGCGGAGCTGCTGTCCGTCGGTGGTGAGGATGACGGACTCGGAACCCTGCCGGTCCCGGTACCACCCTGCCCATGACTCGTCTGTCATGGGCACGGACTGTAGCCCCTTCCCGCAGCCGTCCCCCTGCCGCCCTCCACTTCGCTGCCGCGGGCGTGGTGGGCTCAGGCCGCCTGCGGCTCTCGCCACATGGGCCACATCGGCGGGCCGTCGGGGAGATCGACGGTGGTGCCCATGAAGGCGAAGCCGAGCCGTTCGTACAGCCGCCGGCTGCGGGCGCTGCTCGCCTCCAGGTAGGCGGGCACGCCGTCGCGGTCGCAGCGCTCCAGCACATCGGCGATCAGGGCCGCTCCGATCCCCTCCCCCTGGCGCTCCGGGGAGACCCCGATCATGAGCAGGTACTCATGCGCCCGGTGGTGCGGGTGGATCGCGCCCGTGAGCCTTCCGACCAGCTCGGCCCGCTCGTTGTCGGGGTCCGCGGTCGCCCGCATCAGCGCGGGGGTGGTGTCCTCCTCGACGGGTGCGCCGGCGGGCACGGGCAGCCACAGGGCCACGGCCGTGCCGTCCTCCAGCAGATCGATACGGCCTTCGGTGAGCGTGACGTCCACGAAGACGCCGAGGAACCTTCCGTGCACGGCACGGCGGTGCGTCGAGTCCGGGAAGACCCAGCTGCTGACCGGGTCGTCGTGGAACGCCTCGTCCAGCAGCCGCACGACCTGTTCCCGGTCTGCCGCATCCGCCTGCCGTATCCGTACGCCCATGCCCGGCTCCCGCTCTCGCTCGTACCACCTCAACCGACGTACAGGATCCTAGAGTTGACGGCGTACGGGTTGCGCGGGAGCCGGTCACTTCTGCTGTCCTCCTCCCTTCTCTCAGTGCGTCCGGCGGGTGACGAACTCCGCCAGGGCCAGCAGATCGCCCGCCGCGGAGAGATCGGGTACCGCCTGGGACAGATGGTGGACCGCGCGGGCCATCCGGTCGGCCGCGCAGACCTGCGCCCAGTCGCGGCCGCCGGCCCGGTCGACGGCGTCGGCGGCGCGGCTCACCTCGCCGGCTGTGCGCAGGGAACCCCGGTAGAGCGCATCGAGTTCGGTGGCTGCCGGGGTGCGGGAGGTGAGCGCGGCGACCACCGGAAGGGACTTCTTGTGGGCGGTCAGATCCGCCCCGACCGGCTTCCCGGTCTGCACCGGGTCCCCCCAGATGCCGATCAGATCGTCGATCAGCTGGAAGGCCAGACCCGCCTCCCGGCCGAAGCCGTCCATCGCGCCGACCGACCGCTCGTCCACGCCCGCGTACAGTGCGCCGAGCGCGCAGGCGCAGCCGAGGAGCGCGCCGGTCTTGGCGGTGGCCATGGCAAGGCACTCGTCGAGCGAGACCTCGTCCGGGCCGCGTTCCTCGAAGGAGCAGTCGGCCTGCTGACCCGCGCAGAGCTCGATGACGCAGTGCGCAAGCCGGGCGGAGGCGCGGGCCGACGCCTGTCGGGTGTCCTCGGCGAGCAGCCGGTGGGCCAGGGCGAGTATGGCGTCACCCGCGATGACGGCGGCCGGGACGCCGAACACGGTCCAGGCGGTGGGCCGGTGCCTGCGGGTCCGGTCCTCGTCGATGACGTCGTCGTGCAGGAGGCTGAAGTTGTGGACCAGTTCCACGGCCACGGCCGCACGCACCGCCTGCTCCGGGTCGCCGCCGACCGCCCGGGTCGCGGCGAGGACGAGCGCGGGCCTGATCGCCTTGCCGGCCTGCCCGGCGGTCGCGGTTCCGTCCGCCCGCTCCCAGCCGAAGTGGTACATCGCGACGCGCCGGATGGATCCGGGCAGCGACTCGACGGCGGCGCGCAGTTGGGGATCGACAAGGTTCCGGGTGCGCTCCAGGAGCGCGACGGCCTCGTGGCCTTCGGTGGCCGCGGTGTCCGTACTGGTCGTCATGGTCACAATCGCTCCCTCAGGTCGCCCGGGCCCGGCAGTGACCGGCCGGGTCCCCCGGTCCGGAGCACCCCCGGGCCGGGGGTGCGGGTGGTTCGGCGAGTGGACGCCTCCACGGGGGCGCCGCCCGGGCACCGGGGACCGGACGTCCCGGGCCGGAGGCATGGCCGGTGCGGGCGCCCGGTCCGAGGCGTCGGAGGGCGGTGGGCGCCGCTGCCGTGGCGGCGCCCACCTCTCCCGGGGGGTCAGCGCCAGCGGCTGACCTCGACGTTCTCCAGGACCCCCAGGGCGTCCGGTACCAGCACGGCCGCCGAGTAGTAGGCCGTCACCAGGTAGGAGATGATCGCCTGCTCGTCGATGCCCATGAAGCGGACCGACAGGCTGGGCTCGATCTCGTCGGGGATGCCGGTCTGCTGGAGTCCGACGACGCCCTGCTCGGCCTCGCCGGTTCGCATGCAGATGATCGACGTGGTGCGGGCTTCGGTGACCGGGATCTTGTTCGACGGGAAGATCGGCACGCCGCGCCAGGCCGGCACATGATGACCGCCGATCTCCACGCTCTGCGGCACCAGGCCGCGCTTGCTGCACTCGCGGCCGAAGGCGGCGATGGCCCGCGGGTGGGCGAGGAACAGCTTCGATCCGCGGCGGCGCGACAGCAGTTCGTCCATGTCGTCGGGGCCGGGCACGCCGTCGTGCGGCTGGAGGCGCTGCTCGTAGTCGCAGTTGTTGAGCAGACCGAACTCGCGATTGTTGATCAGTTCGTGCTCCTGGCGCTCGCGGAGCGCCTCCACCGTGAGCCGCAGCTGCTGCTCGGTCTGGTTCATCGGCTGGTTGTAGAGGTCGGCGACCCGGCTGTGGACCTTGAGCACGGTCTGGGCGACGCTCAACTCGTACTCGCGCGGCGCCGATTCGTAGTCGACGAAGGTGTGCGGGACGACGGCCTCGCCGACATGGCCGGCCGAGAGGTCGATCTCCGCCTCGCCGTACTTGTTGGTGCGCTGGTGCGGAATGCTGAGCAGTCCGGCGAGATGCGCGCGCAGCGAGTCCGCCCGCTCGGCGAGGTTGAGCACATCCGCCCGCCTCAGCGTCAGCACCGTGCACGCGGTGACGGCACGGGCCGTGTACTCCCAGACGGCGTCTCCCTCGATCAGGGAGTGATCACCGAAATAGGCCCCGTCGGCGTGCACCCCGAGCACCGTCTCGTCGCCGTAGGGGCCGGTGCCGACCTTCTCGACCTTGCCGTGGGCCAGCAGGAAGACCCGGTCCGCCGACTCCCCCGATGCGGCGATCACCTGCCCCGCGGCGATCTCGCGCTGCTCGCACCGCCTGGCGAGCTCGCCGAGCACTTCCTCGTCGCCGAAGTCCCGCAGGGCGGGCAGTTCGCCGAGCTCCGCGGGGATCACCGTGACCCGGTCGCCGGTCTGCACGAAGGTCACCCGGCCGTCTCCGACCGAGTAGCTCAGCCGGCGGTTCACCCGGTAGGTGCCGCCCTGCACCTGCACCCATGGAAGCATGCGCAGCAGCCACCGCGAGGTGATCTCCTGCATCTGCGGAGCGGACTTGGTGGTCGTCGCGAGGTTCCGCGCAGCCGCCGTGCCCAGACTCTGCTGCGGCGGTGTCTGCGTGTTCTGAACCTCTTCACCAACGGACATCTGACGCCCTCCCGATCATCGGCTGACCTGCGACAAGAAGCCTTTCAGCGCGGGGACACGGCACGCCATTACACGAAAGAGTGTGACTAATCGGGCTTTTCACTGGGCACGACGCCGGGCGACGTCCAGGCGGCCAGATAATTTGCATACTCGATGCAAGTTATCTACGGTGAGCGTCATGCGGCTGACGAGATTCACCGACGTGGCGCTGCGCGTACTGATGCGCCTGGCCGTCGTGACGGACGAGGATCCGCCGACCACCCGGGAGGTGGCGGCGACCATGCAGGTGCCGTACACCCACGCGGCGAAGGTGGTCGCCCGGCTCCAGCACCTCGGCCTGGTCGAGGCGCGCCGCGGCCGCGGCGGCGGGCTCACGCTCACCGGAACCGGCCGGTCCGCCTCGATCGGCGGACTCGTCCGCGAGCTCGAAGGGCCGGGCGACGTCGTCGAGTGCGAAGGCAGCACCCCCTGCCCGCTGCGCTCGGCCTGCCGGCTGCGCGGTGCGCTGCACCGGGCACAGGAGGCCTTCTACGCCTCGCTCGACCCGATCACCGTCGCCGACCTCGTCACCTCTCCCACCGGTCCGCTGCTGATCGGCATCAGCGGCGGGCGCCCTGCCACCGACTGATCCCCTCCCGGAACGGGACCACTCCCGCACCGGGGCCGCGCACCACCAAAAAATACGCATCTCAGATACCAATTCAATTCGAGGAGTCCGCCCGATGCTCTCCGAGCCGTCGACCGCCACCGTCCGTGCCACCCTCCCCGCCGTCGGCGCAGCCATCGGGGACATCGCCGACCTCTTCTACCGAAAGCTGTTCGCGGCCCATCCCGAGCTGCTGCGCGACCTGTTCAACCGTGGCAACCAGGCGTCCGGCGCCCAGCGCCAGGCCCTCGCCGGGTCGATCGCCGCCTTCGCGACCCAACTGGTCGAGCACCCGGACACCCGCCCCGACGTGATGCTGAGCCGGATCGCCCACAAGCACGCCTCGCTCGGTGTGACCGCCGCCCAGTACGACGTCGTGCACACCCACCTCTTCGCCGCCATCGCCGAGGTGCTCGGCGACGCGGTCACCCCGGAGGTCGCGGCCGCCTGGGACGAGGTCTACTGGCTGATGGCCAACGCCCTGATCTCCATCGAGGACCGGCTGTACGCACAGCAGGGCGTCGTCGCCGGTGACGTGTGGCGCGAGTGGGAGGTGAGCGCCCGGATCGAGGAGACCGCGGACGTGGCCACCTTCCAGCTCCGCCCGGCCGACGGCGCGCCCGCCCCCGCCTTCCGGCCCGGCCAGTACGTCTCCGTGCAGGTCGAACTCCCCGACGGGGCCCGCCAGATACGTCAGTACAGCCTCTCCTGCGCCCCCGGCTCGCCGCTGCGCTCGATCACCGTCAAGCGGGTGCGCGGCGGTGGCGCCCCCGACGGCGAGGTCTCGGCGCAGCTGCACGCCCGCACCCGGGCCGGCGACCGGCTGCGGGTCTCCGCCCCGTACGGCGATCTGGTACTCGACGCCACCGACGCCCCGCTGCTGCTCGCCTCCGCGGGCATCGGCTGCACCCCGATGCTGTCGATGCTGGAGCACCTGGCGGCCACCGGCCACAGCGCCCCGATCACCGTCGTGCACGGCGACCGCTCCCCCGCGGACCACGCGCTGCGCACCGACCACGCCCTGCTCACCGGCAAACTCCCCGACGCCGTCGCGCACTTCTGGTACGAGAACCCGGAGCCCGGCCACCGTGCCGACCGCACCGGCCTGGTCGACCTGAGCGGACTGACGGTCCCGTCCGGTACGCATGCGTACCTCTGCGGTCCGCTGCCCTTCATGCGGGCCGTGCGCACCCAGCTGCTGACCAAGGGCGTCGCGGCAGCCGACATCCACTACGAGGTGTTCGGCCCCGACCTGTGGCTCGCCCGGAGCTGAACCTCACGGGGGAAGAGCGGAATTGACCGGATCGGCTCGCACAACTCCCGAACAGCGCGGGCGGGGATGGCCCGGAGGCCGACGCTCCGGTACAAGCGGAGTACGGACTCTCCCCCCACGCCCCCAAGGAGTCGGCCATGTCCACCCCCATGTCCGCGAGCACCTTCCTGGCAGCCCTGAGGAACGAAGGGCTCACCGTCGTCCAGGTGGGCGACTGGCGTACGCACAACCGCAACCACAAGGGCCCCTGGGGCCCCGTGAACGGCGTGATGATCCACCACACGGTCACCAGCGGCACCGCCGCCACCGTCCGGATCTGCCGCGACGGCTACCCGGAGCTCCCCGGCCCGCTGTGTCACGGTGTGATCGCCAAGGACGGCCGGGTCCACCTGGTCGGCTACGGCCGCACCAACCACGCCGGACTCGGCGACGACGACGTCCTGCGCGCCGTCGTCGCCGAGAAGCGCCTGCCGTCCGACAACGAGGCCAACACCGACGGGAACAGGCACTTCTACGGTTTCGAGTGCGAGAACCTCGGCGACGGCAAGGACCCCTGGCCCGAGGCCCAGCTCGAAGCCATCGAGAGGGCGGCCGCCGCGGTCTGCCGCCACCACGGCTGGACGTCCCGCTCCGTCATCGGCCACAAGGAGTGGCAGCCCGGCAAGATCGATCCGCGCGGCTTCACGATGGACTCCATGCGGGCCCGGATCCACGACCGCCTGAAGTAGCCGCACGCCCGCACACGCACACAGGGCGGCGGACAACCGGGCAGCGGCCGTGGAGGCGGCGGCAGCACGGGCGACAATGGGCGCATGCCCCGCGACCCTCTCGGACTCTCCCGGCTGCAGCCGGTGCTCCCGTCACCCCTGCAGCCGACCGAGGACGAGCGCTTCGCCCGGCACGGCGTACGGCTGCTGCTCAAGCGCGACGATCTGATCCACCCGGATCTGCCGGGCAACAAATGGCGCAAACTCGCGCCCAATCTGGCGGCGGCCGCCGGGCGCACCGTGCTGACCTTCGGCGGCGCCTACTCCAACCATCTGCGCGCCACCGCCGCCGCCGGCCGGCTGCTCGGCTTCCCCACCGTCGGCGTCGTACGCGGCGACGAGCTGGCCGGCCGGCCGCTCAACCCGTCGCTGGCGCAGTGCGCGAAGGACGGCATGCGCCTGCACTTCGTGGACCGCGCGACGTACCGCGCGAAGACCGATCCGGCGGTCCTGGAGCGGCTGCTGAGCGGCTACGGGGAGTGCAGCGTCGTCCCGGAGGGTGGCAGCAACGCCCTGGCCGCACAGGGCTGTACAGCGCTCGGGCGGGAGCTGCACGGTGCGGCCGACGTGGTCGCGGTGGCCTGCGGCACCGGTGGCACCCTCGCCGGTCTCGCCGCGGGCCTCGCACCGGGGCAGCGGGCGCTCGGCATACCCGTGCTGCGCGGGGGCTTCCTGGGGGACGCGGTACGGGAGCTGCAGCGGGAGGCGTTCGGCGGGCCCGCCGGAGTGTGGTCCCTGGACGAACGCTTCGCCTTCGGCGGCTACGCCCGTACGACCGGGGAGCTGCACGCCTTCGCCGACGACTTCGAGGAGCGCCACGGACTGCCCGTCGAGCGGCTCTACGTCGCCAAGCTGCTGTACGGGCTGACCGTCCTGGCCCGGGAGGGCGCGTTCGCCCCGGGGACCAGGCTCGTCGCTGTCGTCACGGGTCAGCCCTGGGGGGCCTCCGACTCCTCGCGGTAGGCCGCCGCCTCCTCCAGGTCCAGCCGCCGCAGCAGGTTCCGGAGCATCTCGTCGTCGATCCGCCGCTCGTCCCGCAGCCGTACGAAGACCGTGCGCTCGGCGTCGATCATTTCGCGGGCGAGGCGCCGGTAGGTGTCGTCGGCCGACTCGCCGGTCAGCGGGTTGGCCGCGCCGAGCCGCTCCCACACGGAGTTCCGACGCCGCTCCAGAACCGTGCGCAGCCGGTCGGCGAGCGGTTCGGGCAGACGGTTGCGCGGGTCGGCGAGCAGCTCCTCCAGGCGCGCATCGGCGGCCGCTGACGCCTCGCTCTGGGCCTGCGCCTCGGCCAGGGTCTCGACCTTCGGGTCGCGGCCCGGGAGCTTCAGGATGCGCACCAGGAGGGGCAGGGTGAGCCCCTGGATGACCAGGGTGCCGATGACGGTGGTGAAGGTCAGGAAGAGCACCAGGTTCCGGGCCGGGAAGTCCTCGCCGGCCGTCGTCACCAGCGGGATGGAGAAGGCGATGGCGAGCGAGACGACGCCGCGCATCCCGGCCCAGCCGACGATCAGCGGCGAGGTCCAGGCGATCCCGGGCTCGCGCTCCCTGATCCTCTTCGACAGCAGAACCGGCAGGTAGGTGCTCGGGTACACCCAGATGAAGCGGACCACGACGACGGCGAGGAACACGGCCACCGCATACCAGAGCGCCTGCGCGACGGCGTACGCACCGAGGCCCTTCAGCACGAAGGGCAGCTGCAGTCCGATCAGCGCGAAGACCGCCGACTCCAGGATGAACGCGACCATCTTCCACACGGCCGCCTCCTGGAGCCGGGTCGCGAAGTCGACCTGCCAGGCGCGGTGCCCCAGGTAGAGCGCGACGACGACCACGGCGAGCACTCCGGAGGCGTGCACCCGTTCCGCCGCCGCGTACGCCACGAAGGGGATCAGCAGCGACAGGGTGTTCTGCAGCAGCGGCTCCTTGAGGTGTGTGCGGAGCCAGTGCAGCGGCACCATCAGCACCAGGCCGACCCCGACACCTCCGACCGCCGCGACCAGGAACTCCGTGATCCCGGCGCCCCAGCTGACGCCCTCACCGACGGCGGCGGCCAGCACCACCTTGTAGGCGGTGATCGCGGTCGCGTCGTTGACCAGGGACTCGCCCTGCAGGATGGTCGTGACCCGGGAGGGCAGCCCGACCCGGCGGGCGATGGCAGCCGCCGTGACGGCGTCCGGCGGCGCGATGACGGCGCCCAGCACCAGCGCGGCGGTCAACGGCAGGTCGGGCACCAGCCAGTACGCCAGCCAGCCGACGGCGAAGGTCGCGAAGAGGACGTAGCCGACGGAGAGCAGGGCGATCGGCCGGACGTTGGCCCGCAGGTCGAGGTACGAGCTGTCGACCGCGGCCGTGTAGAGCAGCGGCGGCAGCAGCAGGGGCAGCACGATGTGCGCGTCCAGCGTGTACGTCGGAATGCCGGGCAGGTAGGAGGCGAGCAGCCCCACGGCGACCAGCATCAGGGGGGCGGGCACCGGGGTGCGGCGGGCGGCCCCCGCGATCGCCGCACTGGCCGCGACCAGTGCCACCAGGGGCAATGCGTCCATCTCACCGTCCTCACATCCGTCGTAACCTGACAATCATGAGTGAGTGCCTGCACGTTCTCGAACTGCCGCGCGCCGAGCCCGTCCCGCTCAGCGCCACGTGTCCCGAATGTCTTGCTGCGGGCACCCACCCCGTACAACTGCGTCTCTGCCTGACCTGCGGGCACGTCGGCTGCTGCGATTCGTCACCCCTGCAGCACGCCACGGAACACTTCAAGGAAACCGGCCATCCGGTCATGCGGAGCTTCGAGGCCGGCGAGAACTGGCGCTGGTGCTTCGAGGACGGTTCGATCGTCTGACGTCTGGGTACGTCAAACCGGCGCCGGTTGTTCGCAATTGACCGCCGCAGACCTCTAGCCACTGTGTGTACTCATGGGCCTACCATGAGTGACAGTCGCGGGACGGGGTACGGGCGACACGGCATCATGGATCGCGATAGCGTCGCCGGACCAAGTACCGAAGACGTACCGCATGGCTCCGGGGCACCCTTCCCGGACCCTCGAAAGAGTTTGTGCCACCTTGGAGGTGAGGGTGTCCCAGATCGCAGGCGAGCCCGGGAATCAGGACTTCGTGGAAGTCCGGCTGCCCGCTGCGGGTGCCTACCTGTCCGTGCTGCGTACGGCCACGGCCGGTCTCGCAGCGCGCTTGGACTTCACTCTCGACGAGATCGAGGATCTCCGTATCGCGGTCGACGAGGCCTGCGCGATCCTGCTGCAGCAGGCCGTGCCGGGCTCCGTCCTCAGCTGCGTCTTCCGACTCGTCGACGACTCTCTCGAAGTGACGGTGGCGGCCCCGACGACGGACGGCAGGGCCCCGGAGCGCGACACCTTCGCCTGGACGGTGCTCTCCGCACTGGCCGGCAAGGTCGACTCCACGGTCGCCGATGACCGTACGGTCAGCATCAGCCTGTACAAACAGCGCGGCGCGGGACCCGGGCCGGCGTGAGCAACGGGAACGGGGACGGTCCTGTGCGGGACGAGACGATCCGACCAGGGGTGGTGCGACCGGCAGGCATCCCGGATCAGCAGGCGCTGCCCCATCCGGAGGACGGGGCGGACGAGCCGGTGGTCCGTACGGTCGCGGTGGAGCAGGCGGAGCGGGCAGGCCAGATGAGCGAGCACGGACACCACGATCCACATGACCGCAGCGGGGCCCGGGCGCTCTTCATCGAGCTGCGGAAACTCCCGGACGGCTCGCCGGAGAAGGCCGAGCTGCGCAACCGGCTGGTGCGGATGCATCTGCCGCTCGTGGAGCATCTGGCCCGCCGGTTCCGCAATCGCGGCGAGCCCTTGGACGATCTGACGCAGGTCGCCACGATCGGCCTGATCAAGTCGGTGGACCGGTTCGACCCGGACCGTGGCGTCGAGTTCTCCACGTACGCGACACCGACGGTCGTGGGCGAGATCAAGCGCCACTTCCGGGACAAGGGCTGGGCGGTGCGGGTGCCGCGCAGGCTGCAGGAGCTGCGCCTCTCGCTCACGACGGCCACCGCGGAGCTCTCTCAGCAGCACGGCCGGTCGCCCACGGTCCATGAGCTGGCGGAGCGGCTCGGCATCTCCGAGGAAGAGGTCCTGGAGGGCCTGGAATCGGCCAATGCCTACAGCACGCTCTCGCTGGACGTGCCGGACACCGACGACGAGTCCCCGGCGGTGGCGGACACCCTGGGCTCCGAGGACGAGGCGCTGGAGGGCGTCGAGTACCGGGAGTCGCTGAAGCCGCTGCTGGAGGATCTGCCGCCGCGGGAGAAACGCATCCTGCTGCTCCGGTTCTTCGGCAACATGACGCAGTCGCAGATCGCACAGGAGGTCGGCATCTCCCAGATGCATGTCTCGCGCCTGCTGGCCCGCACACTGGCCCAGCTGCGCGAACGGCTGCTCGTCGAGGAGTAGCGGGCGCAGGGCATCCGGCTTCGCGCGCGGGCACGTCGGGTTGCCGCGCGTTGCGCGTCCGCCGTCACCGGCCGGGTCGTCGCACGTCCGGTGTCACGCACGGAACGGCGTCGCGCGTCACACCCCTGGCGTCGCGCGCGGACCCTGGATGCCCAGCGCCTCCCTGGTCGCCGGCCTGACCAGCTGCACCAGCGCGGTCAGCGCCACCGCGGCCAGGACCATGCCCGCCGGGATGAGCACGCCGTGCGAGCGCAGCAGCGTCCAGGCCACCGGCAGCGCGATGATCTGCGTGATCAGCGCCGGGCCCCGGCTCCAGCTGCGCCGCCGCAGCAGCCCGCGGGCGGCGAACAGCGGGATCAGGCCGAGCACGATCAGCGTGAGCCCGCCCATCTCCGCCTGCTGCGGGCTGTCCGGCCGGCCGAGCAGGCCCATGACCAGCATGTACATCCCGCCGAGAGCGAGCGCCGCCCCTTCGAGGGCGTTGAGTCCTGCCACGAGGGCGATCCTGGCCGGCTTCGTCGGCTCGATCGCGGGCGACGGGGACGGCGTGTTCTGCTGAGTACTCACCCTTGCAGGTTGGCATCCCCGCGCTGCGAAAGCGAAGCCGGGGTCCGGATCGGAGCGCCGCCGCGCAGCCCATCGCGCGCGGGTCGTCACCGAGCGTGAAGGTGATGGGCCAGGGCTTCAGACCGATACCGCGCGGTAGGTAGTCTGGCGGTCATGCGCGCACTCCTTGTGGTCAATCCAGCTGCTACCACCACCAGTGCGCGGACCCGTGACGTGCTCATCCACGCGCTCGCCAGCGAGATGAAGCTGGAGGCCGTGACCACGGAGTACCGCGGGCACGCCCGTGACCTGGGGCGGCGTGCCGCCGACTCCGACGACATCGATCTGGTCGTCGCCCTCGGCGGCGACGGCACGGTCAACGAGGTCGTCAACGGGCTGCTCCACAACGGTCCCGATATCGACAGCCTGCCGCGCCTCGCCGTGGTGCCCGGCGGTTCCACCAATGTCTTCGCCCGCGCGCTGGGGCTGCCCAATGACGCGGTGGAGGCGACCGGCGCCATCCTGGACGCGCTCGCCAACCGGACCGAACGCACGGTCGGCCTGGGACTCGCGGCCGGCACGCCCGGCACCGAGGACGAGTCGGTTCCCGCACGCTGGTTCACGTTCTGTGCCGGTCTCGGATTCGACGCGGGCGTGGTCGGCCGGGTCGAACAGAAGCGCGAACGCGGCAAGCGGTCCACCCATGCCCTGTACGTACGCCAGGTGGTCCGGCAGTTCCTGGAGGAACCGCACCGGCGACACGGGGCGATCACGCTGCAGGTCCCGGGCGAGGACCCGGTCACCGACCTCGCGCTGTCCATAATCTCCAACACGGCACCCTGGACCTACCTGGGGAATCGCCCCATATACGCGTCCCCGAAGGCCTCGTTCGACACCGCCCTGGACGTCCTCGGACTGAAGCGCCTCTCCACCCCCGCGGTCGCCCGGTACGGCACCCAGCTGCTCACTTCCAGCCCCGACAAGGGCCCGCAGGGTAAGCACGCCGTTTCACTTCACGACCTCACGGACTTCACCTTGCATTCAAAGGTTCCACTGCCGTTCCAGATGGACGGCGACCACCTGGGCCTGCGTACCAGTGTGGCGTTCACAGGCGTACGCCGTGCACTGCGTGTGATTGTGTGAGCGGAAGCGCCGAAAGTCCTTTAACTCGAACGTTTGGACTGGCCTCCACCCCATGGAAGTACGGCTGTGACCTAGCCGACACCGAGGAATCAAAAAAAAGTTTCCAGAAGGGGTTGTATCCGCCGCCGAGGTTTGCGAATCTCTACATGGCGATCGGGACGGCCCGCAACAACGGCCTCCACTGAGAGCCAGAACCCCTCCTCACTGCACAGGACCACAACCAGTTCATCTGGGCGTCGGCCCGTCACCTGCGGGGGGATTCGTGAAAGCGTTCACATTCACAAGCAATCGTATGCAATACCAAGGAGAGGTAGCAGCCATGGACTGGCGTCACAACGCCGTTTGTCGTGAGGAAGACCCCGAGCTGTTCTTCCCCATCGGCAACACCGGTCCTGCGCTGCTGCAGATCGAGGAAGCCAAGGCCGTCTGCCGTCGCTGCCCCGTCATGGAGCAGTGCCTGCAGTGGGCGCTCGAGTCCGGCCAGGACTCCGGCGTCTGGGGTGGCCTCAGCGAGGACGAGCGCCGCGCGATGAAGCGCCGCGCCGCTCGCAACCGGGCGCGTAACGCCAGCGCCTGATCCGACGCCACCGCTACGAGCCTCTGCCAGGCGGCGCGTACAGAGCGTACGCACCACCCCGCCCCCCGAGTCGCAGCGCGCAGTACCCCGAAGCGCACGCTTGACCAGTGAGCCCGGACCGTCAACAGCGGTCCGGGCTCACTGCTGTTCCCGCGCGGAACAGCCCCCGGTCACTTCTCCGCGCTGACCGGAATGTCGAGGATCACCTGGGTGCCGCGCTCGGGGGCCGGGACCATGCCGAACGACCCGCTCAACTCGCCCTCCACCAGCGTCCTCACGATCTGCAGACCCAGATTGCCGGCGCGCTGCGGGTCGAACCCCTCGGGCAGTCCGCACCCGTCGTCCTGGACCGTGATCAGCAGTCGCGCCTCGGACGGCGAGCCGCCGCGTACGGCGGACACCTCGACCGTGCCGGTCTGGGCGACGGTGAACGCGTGCTCCAATGCGTTCTGCAGCACTTCGGTGAGCACCATGGCCAGCGGTGTGGCGACTTCCGCGTCGAGGATCCCGAAGCGGCCCGTCCGCCGGCAGGTGACCCTGCCCGGGGAGATCTCGGCGACCATCGCGATCACCCGGTCGGCGATCTCGTCGAACTCGACCCGCTCGTCCAGATTCTGGGACAGCGTCTCATGGACGATGGCGATCGAACCGACGCGCCGCACCGCCTCATTGAGGGCCTCGCGGCCCTGCTCGGAGTCCATCCGGCGGGCCTGCAGCCGCAACAGGGCGGCCACGGTCTGGAGGTTGTTCTTCACCCGGTGGTGGATCTCCCGGATGGTGGCGTCCTTCGTGATCAACTCACGTTCGCGGCGACGCAGTTCGGTGACGTCACGGAGCAGCACGAGGGAGCCGATGCGGACCCCCTTGGGCTTGAGCGGGATCGCCCGGAGCTGGATCACACCGCCCGCGCACTCGACCTCGAACTCACGGGGCGCGTAACCGCTGGCCAGTTTGACCATCGCCTCGTCCACCGGCCCGCGGGACGGGGCGAGTTCGGCGGTCGTCCCGCCGAGGTGGTGACCGACCAGGTCGGATGCGAGGCCCAGCCGGTGGTACGCGGAGAGGGCGTTGGGGCTGGCGTACTGGACGACGCCGTCGGCATCGAGCCTGATCAGCCCGTCGCCGACGCGCGGCGACGCGTCCATGTCGACCTGCTGGCCGGGGAACGGGAAGGCCCCGGCGGCGATCATCTGGGCCAGGTCGGAGGCCGACTGCAGGTAGGTGAGCTCCAGTCGGGACGGGGTACGGACGGTCAGGAGGTTGGTGTTCCGGGCGATGACGCCGAGGACCCGGCCCTCGCGGCGTACGGGGATGGACTCGACCCGTACGGGCACCTCCTCGCGCCACTCCGGGTCGCCCTCGCGCACGATCCGGCCCTCGTCGAGCGCCGCGTCCAGCAGCGGGCGGCGGCCGCGCGGCACCAGGTGGCCGACCATGTCGTCCTGGTAGGAGGTGGGGCCGGTGTTGGGCCGCATCTGGGCGACCGACACGTAGCGGGTCCCGTCGCGGGTGGGGACCCACAGGACCAGGTCGGCGAAGGACAGGTCGGAGAGCAGCTGCCACTCCGAGACCAGCAGATGCAGCCACTCGAGGTCGGTGTCGCTCAGGGCTGTGTGCTGGCGGACGAGGTCGTTCATGGAGGGCACGTGTGCGAGCGTACCTGTGGATCCGCAGTGGTTCCGAACCGAACGACCCGCCCGTACGTGCGGAAGGGAGGGGGCAGGAAATTGCCCGGCTCCGATGGATGGACAGGGCTTAATGGTCTAGTCCACAATGCTCAAGACAGAGCTTCCGCTCTCCCCGCACAGGAGGGCGGACCGAGGTACCCGCGCTCTCTGCCCTGACTGCGCCGGTGCCTCTCCCCGGCCGGGGGCACCGCACACCGCCGGCCGAGCAACTCCGGGCTGCGGTGCCGGTCGGGCTGAGGGTCCCGTCCTGGCGCCGCGGCCCGCGGGTGTTTCCAGGGGCCCGTTCAGCGGGTCTCGGTGACCTTGGCCAGCGCGCGGGGCGCGTCCGGGTCCTGGCCGCGGGCGATCGTCACCTCGTACGCCAGCATCTGCAGCGGCAGGATCTCCAGGATCGGCTGGACCTCCTCGGCAACCCCGGCCGTCGGCAGCACGAAGCCCGCGGACGCCGCCTCCACCTGGGCCTTCGGGCCGACCACGACAAGGTCCGCGCCACGGCCCCGCAACCGGTCCAGGACCGGCTGGAGGGCCTCGCCGCCCCGGCCGTCGGTGACCACGGCGATCACCGGGGAGATGTTGTCGACCATGGCGAGCGGGCCGTGCAGCAGATCGGCACCCGAGTAGGAGAGAGCGGGGATGTAGCTCGTCTCCATCAGCTTCAGGGCGGCTTCCTTCGCCGTGGGGTAGCCGTAGCCGCGCGAGGTGATGACCATGCGCTCGGCGAACCGGTAGCGCGAAGCCAGCCCTCTGACCTCGTCCTTGCGGGCCAGGATCGCGTCGGCCGGCCCGGGCAGGACCGCAGCGGCGGCGCCGTCACCGCCCCGCAGGCCCTCGACGAAGAGGTACAGGGAGAGCAGGGACGCGGTGTACGTCTTGGTGGCCGGGAGGGCCTTCTCGGGGCCCGCCAGGATGTCGATGTGGTACTCGGAGACGGCGGCGAGCGGCGAGTCCGGGTTGTTGGTGACGGCCAGGGTGATCGCGCCGGCCTCACGGGCCGCCCGGGTGGAGGCCACCAGGTCGGGTGAGCCGCCGGACTGGCTGACGGTGATGACGAGGACGTCGCGCAGGTCCGGCTCGGCGCCGTACGCCGTGGTGGTGGACATCGACGCCAGGCCGCAGGGCAGGCCGAGCCGGATCTCCAGCAGGTACTTGGCGTAGAGCGCGGCGTTGTCCGACGTGCCGCGCGCGGTGAGCAGGACGAAACGGGGGTTCCTGGCCGCGATCCCGGCGGCCACCGCGCGGATTCCAGGGGCTCCGCGGTCGAGGATGCGGCGCAGCACCTCGGGCTGCTCGGCCATCTCGGCGGACATGATGCGGCCCGGCTGCTCGCCCTCTCCGGCCGGATGTGCGACGGACATGTCGCTGTCCTCCCAGGGGTGCCCCGGTGCGTCCAGAGCACCGTCCGGCCAAGTCGACCACGGGGAGGGCGAGGACCGCCGGCGGGCCGCGGCCGGACAGCGCGCGAACGGCACCCGAAAGTCGCCGTCCGGCAGTCCGGCTCTGCTAAATTAGTTCTTGATTGGTCTATACCACATGTCATCATCTTCTCAGATCGGCAGGCCCCGCGTGGAAGTTGTCATCGTCCCGGACGCCAAGGCAGGCGGCGAGCTCATCGCGGGGGCCATCGGCGCCCTGCTCGGCCGCAAGCCCGACGCACTTCTCGGCGTTGCCACCGGCTCGACCCCGCTGCCCATCTACCAGGCCCTGGCCGCCAAGGTCCGCTCCGGCGAGGTGGACGCGTCGCGCGCCCGCATCTGCCAGCTCGACGAGTACGTCGGCCTGCCGGCCGGCCACCCCGAGTCGTACCGCTCGGTGGTGCTGCGCGAGGTCGTCGAACCGCTCGGCCTGTCCGAGGCGTCCTTCATGGGCCCCGACGGCACCGCCGAGGACGTCCAGGCGGCCTGCGAGGCGTACGACAAGGCACTTGCCGCGGCCGGCGGGGTGGACCTGCAGCTGCTCGGCATCGGCACCGACGGGCACATCGGCTTCAACGAGCCGTGCTCCTCGCTCGCGTCCCGCACCCGGATCAAGACGCTGACCCAGCAGACCCGGATCGACAACGCGCGCTTCTTCGACGACGACATCACCCAGGTGCCGCACCACGTGATCACGCAGGGCATCGGCACGATCCTGGAGTCGCGCCACCCGATCCTGCTGGCGACCGGTGAGGGCAAGGCCGAAGCAGTGGCGCAGACCGTGGAGGGGCCGGTGGCGGCGTTCGTACCGGCGTCGGCGCTGCAGCTGCATCCGCGGGCGACGGTGGTGGTGGACGAGGCGGCGGCGTCGAAGCTGAAGCTGGCGGACTACTTCCGGGCCACGTATGCGGCGAAGCCGCGCTGGCAGGGAATCTAGTGCTGTGACCGGAAGGGTTTGCCGGGAGGCTCGCGGCGTCCGGTGCGGTGCATCGCAAGGCGGAGCATCGCCCGCGTACGGGATGTACTCGGGTGATGCGGCAACGCGGCGAGGTGCCGTGCCGGGCGGCGCGTGCCGGTGAACCTTTCCGGTCACAGCACCAGGGCACCGGACACGGGAGGGCCGGGGCACCGTGTCGGTGCCCCGGCCCTCCCGTTCGCCACTGCGGCGACGGGACGCGCCGTCCTCGAACGCCGGACGGAACGGGGTCAGACAGTGGACGGGCCGGGGGACCCGGTGATGGCCTCTGCCGCTGCCCGGCCGCAGACTCGGGCCGCGCCGTGGGTCACCACGTACAGCGCTCCCCTCGGCTCCGCCTGAGGGACCCCCATCTCGACCACCACCGTGTCGGGACGTTCCGCGAGGAGGGCGTCCAGGGCCTGTGACATCCACGCGTGGCGGTGTGCGTCGCGTACGACCGCGACGATGCGCCGCTCCCCCGCCGCCCGCATCACCGCGGCCGCGGGTTCCCCGGTCTCGCCGCTGTAGGTGTCCGTCGCGGTGCCGGGCAGGATGCGGGCCAGTTCGGCCGCGACGCCCCACGGGGTCTCGTCACCGACCGCGATGTTCGCGACCGGGGTGAACGCGGCCACGTACGCCGGTTCCGTGAGCAGCTCGCCGGTGCCGGTCAGCCGCACCGCGCGACGGGCGGCGGCCAGGCCGATGTCGGCAGCGATACCGGTGCCGGGCGCGGTCCCCTCCTGCGTTGCCGCGCCCGGCTCCGGGTCAGCCCCCCGGGCCCGCTGCGTCCAGGACGCGAGGGCACGTACCCGTGCCGCCGCGTCGGCCAGCCGCTCCTCGGGCAGTTCGCCGGTCCGTACCGCCGTGACCAGCGCGTCGCGCAGCCGCAGCACAGTGGCCTCGTCCTCCAGGCCGCCGCCGACGCAGATCGCGTCGGCGCCCGCCGCGATCGCGAGGACGGAACCGCGCTCGATTCCGTAGGTCGAGGAGATGGCCTGCATCTCCATGCCGTCGGTGACGATCAGGCCGTCGTAGCCCAGCTCCTCGCGCAGCAGACCGGTGAGGATCTGCGGACTCAAGGTGGCCGGGCGGTCCGGGTCGAGCGCGGGCAGCAGGATATGCGCGCTCATCACCGATTTGGAACCCGCCGCGATCGCGGCCCGGAAAGGCACCAGCTCACGGGCGTGCAAGGTGTCGAGGTCCACATCGATGCGGGGCAGCGCATGGTGCGAGTCGACGGCGGTGTCGCCGTGCCCCGGGAAGTGCTTGGTGCAGGCGGCGACGCCGGCGGCCTGGAGGCCCTCGACGTACGCGGCGGTGTGCCGGGCGACGAGGTGCGGGTCGGCTCCGAAGGACCGTACGCCGATGACCGGATTGCCCGGGTTCGAGTTGACGTCGGCGGACGGCGCCCAGTTGAGGTTGACTCCGCACTCGGCGAGCCTGCGGCCGAGCTCCCGGGCGACCGCACGGGTCAGCTCCAGGTCGTCGACGGCGCCGAGCGCGTGGTTGCCGGGGAAGGACGAGCCGTGACGCACTTCGAGCCGGGTGACGTCACCGCCTTCCTCGTCGATCGCGACGAGCACGTCGTCCCGCTCGGCCCGGAGCTGGGCGGTGAGCGCCGCAAGCTGCTGCGGCGACGTGATGTTGCGGCCGAACAGGCCGACGGAGGAGAGGCCTTCGCCGACGCGGCGGAGCAGCCAGTCGGGGGCGGTGGTGCCGGTGAACCCGGGCTGCAGGACGGCGAGGGCGTCGCGCGTGACGGTGTCCGTGGTGGAGGTGAAGGTGGTCATGGGGCGGCGTTATCCCTTCACGGCGCCATCGGTAAGACCGCTCACGGCCTTGCGCTGCAGGTAGATGAAGAGGATCAGGATCGGCACGGCGAAGAGCGAGGACGCGGCCATCGTCGCTCCCCAGTCGTCGCCGAACGCCGTCTGGAACTGCGAGAGCCAGAGCGGCAGGGTCTGCGACTCGATGTCCTTGTTGATGATCAGGACGAGCGGGAATTCGTTCCAGGCAGTGACGAAGCCGAAGAGCGAGGTCGCCATCAGACCGGGTCCGAGCAGCGGCAGGATCACCTTCATGAAGGCCTGCGGGCGGGTGCAGCCGTCGACCATGGCGGACTCCTCCAGCTCCTTGGGCACCGCGGCAACATAGCCGCGCAGCGTCAGGACGGTGAAGGGCAGGACCATCATCATGTAGAAGATCGTCAGCGGGACCAGGCTGTTCAGCATGTCCGCGTCGCGGACCAGCATGTAGATCGCGATGACCATGACTTCCCACGGCGCCATCTGCGCGATCATGAAGGTCAGCAGGATGCCGCGGCGGCCCTTGAAGCGCATGCGCGCCATCGCGAAGGACGCCAGCAGCGCGATCACCAGCGAGGCAGCGACGGAGACGATCGTCACTGTGAACGAGTTGCCGACGAGGGTCCAGAAGTGGTCCGCCGCGACGGCCTTCTTGAAGTGCTCGAACGTGATGTCCGTCGGGAACCACACCGGGGTCTCGGTGACGATGTCGCCGGTCGGCTTGAAGGCCGTGCTGAACATCCAGTAGACGGGGAAGGCGAAGCCTATGAAGAGGACGACCGCAGTCGCGTTGGGCCAGATCCGGCCGAACAGTGAGCGCCTCACAGCTCGTCCTCCTCTTGCTTGAGTACGGTGCGCAGGTAGTAGCCGGTCAGGACCAGCAGGACGATGATCGTCAGGAACGAGATGGCGGCGCCCATGCCGAAGTGCTGATTGCCGACGCCTTCGACGAACGCGTAGACGGGCAGCGTCTCGGTGAGCCGGTCGGGACCGCCTTCGTTGATCGCGAAGAGCTGGGCGAAGGACTTGAAGACCCAGATGACCTCGAGGAAGGTCGTGGCCACCAGGAACGGCTTGAGGAACGGGAACGTCACCGAGGTGAAGCTCTTCCAGGTTCCGGCACCGTCGAGCGAGGCGGCTTCGTACAGCTCCTTGGGGATCGTCGTCGACGCGGCGTACAGGTTGATCGCCACGAACGGGATGGACTGCCAGACGATCACCAGGGTGACCAGCGAGAAGGTGGAGAACTGGCTGCTCAGCCAGTTGTAGTCGGCCATCGAGTGCCAGCCGAGGCTGTCGAGCACGTAGTTGACTACACCGAACCGCTGGGCGAACAGCCACTGGTAGACCGTGGTCGCTGCGATCATCGGCATGGCCCAGGCGAGCACGAGGCCCAGCATGAGCAGCAGGCGCATCTTCTTGCCCAGCCGCGCGAGCAGCAGGCCGACCAGCAGGCCGATCAGCATGATCAGGACGACGTTGGCGGCGGTGAAGACGATCGACCGCTCGACGACCTTCCAGAAGTCCGAACCGCTGAGGACTTCCTGGTAGTTGTCGAAGCCGTTCCACTCGGTCAGGTGGAGGATCAGCTGGCGCGGGTTGAGGTTCTGGAACGACAGCATGCCGTTCTTGACCAGCGGATACCCGAGGAGCACCGCTGTGGCGAGCAGTGCGGGCAGGAGGAGCAGGTACGGGGCCGAGCCACCGACCCGCTTCTTGCGCGATGCGGCCGGGCCGCCGGGAGGCGCGTCGTCCTTGCGGACACCGGCCGCCGGGACCGAGTCCACTTCTTCGGTCTGCACTGACATGCTCGCCATCTCTTCTTGGGCCGTACGGTCGAGTCACGCGGGAGCGCCGGGGGACGGTCGGTGTCCGCCCCCCGGCGCCTGCGGGTCAGCTCGTCTGCGAGAGACGCTTGTTGATCTCGGCCTCGACCGTCTTGGCGGCGTCGGCCGGGGACTTGCCGTTCAGAACCGCGGTCATGTAGCTCTTGATCGGGTTCGGCGCGTTCTCGACAGCGGCCCACTCGGGGATGAGCGGGGTGGTGCCGCCACCGGCGGCGGCCGGGGCCGCGGCCTCGGCGGCGCCGTTGCCGGTCAGGTTGGAGTTGAGCGACTCCTTGTTCGGGATGACGCCGTTCTCCTTGGCCAGCTGGCCCTCGAACTCGTCCGACAGGGCGAGCTTCAGGAACTCCTTGGCGAGGTCCTGCTTCTTGCTGCCCGCGGCGACCGCGAAGTTGGAGCCACCGAGGAAGACGCCCTCGGGCTTGTCGGCGGTCTCACCCGGGATGGTGAAGTAGCCGATGTCGCTCTCGATCTTCTTGTTGGCCGCGATGGCCGTGCCGGCCTCCCAGCCCATGCCGATGAAGGCACCGACGTTGCCCTTGGCGAAGACCTCGGCCTGCTGCGGGGTGGCCTCGTCCTTGTCCTTGGGGGCCTTGGAGTAGGCCTGGTACTTCTTGTAGAGCTCCATGGCCGCGGTGACCTTGGGGTCGGAGAGGTTGGAGACGTACTTGTCGCCTTCCTTCTTCACCAGGTCCGCGCCCTGACCGATGGTCAGACCGTCGAAGAAGTACCAGTTCTGGCCGGGCAGGTAGATCGGCTCGGCCTTGCCCTTCTTCTTGATGGCGTCGAGGTCCTTGAAGAACTCGTCGCGCGTCTTCGGGGTGTCCGTGATGCCGGCGTCGGCCCAGACCTTCTTGTTGTAGATGACGACGCGGTTGGCGAAGTACCACGGCGCGGCGTACTGCTTGCCGTCGAAGACCGAGGACTTGTTGAGGGCCTCGACCCAGTCGCCGCCGATCTCCTGCTTGAGGCCGCTCAGGTCGGCGAGGCCGCCGGTGGCCGCGTACGCCGGGGTCTGGGTGTTGCCGACCTCGATGACGTCCGGCGGGGTCGACTCGGAGAGAGCCGTCGTGATCTTCTGCTGAATGCCGTCCCACTTCTGGGTCTGGAACTTCAGCTTGGCGCCGGTCTTCTTCTCGAAGGCGGCGGTCAGGCCCTTGGTCCAGCCGGGAGGCGTGGAACCGTCCATGGCCCAGACGGTCAGCGTCTGGCCCTTGTAGCTGTCGGGGCCGGTCTTCTTGGCACTGTCGTCCTTGCCGTCGTCCGAACCGCACGCCGCGATCGAAACCAACATGCCCGCAACGCCGATCGCCGCGATGAGCTTGCGCTTCACGACACCCTCCTCAGGGATGCAAGAGAATTCCCCCCACCACCCGAGATCGCCGTCCGTCGCACAACCGCATACGACGGGTACTGCCCGTGGGGCTGGGACCTGGTCTTTAATGGTTTAGACCAGTACTCGGGAGCTTGGCCTAGACCTTTAGGGGTGTCAAGGGTGTATAAGAAGTGCACTCGCGTCCGTTATAGGACCGACACCTGAGGGAGGGCGACGAGCCGTGACCGGACCGTGCCACCATGTGAGCCGCTACAGACGGAGGAGCCGGTGACGGCAGCAGCACAGCAGTCGGGAAGGCGGGCCATGGGTGCCGGCGGGGGCAGTTCGGACAACGGGAGCGGCACGGGCGCGGCCACGCGTACGGCGCGGGTGCCCAAGTACTACCGCCTCAAGCGCCATCTTCTCGACATGACGGACACCATGCCGCCCGGTACCCCGGTACCGCCGGAGCGAACCCTGGCCGCCGAGTTCGACACCTCGCGCACGACCGTACGGCAGGCCCTCCAGGAGCTGGTCGTCGAAGGCCGGCTCGAACGCATCCAGGGCAAGGGCACGTTCGTCGCCAAGCCGAAGGTCTCACAGGCCCTGCAACTGACCTCGTACACCGAGGACATGCGCGCCCAGGGTCTGGAGCCGACCTCCCAACTGCTCGACATCGGCTACGTCACGGCCGACGACACCCTGGCCGGGCTGCTCGACATCACCACCGGCGGCCGGGTGCTGCGGATCGAGCGACTGCGTCTGGCCAGCGGCGAACCCATGGCCATCGAGACCACCCATCTCTCGGCCAAGCGCTTCCCGGCGCTGCGCCGTTCACTCGTGAAGTACACCTCGCTCTACACCGCACTGGCCGAGGTGTACGACGTACGGCTGGCCGAGGCCGAGGAGACCATCGAGACCTCCCTCGCCACCCCGCGCGAGGCCGGGCTGCTCGGTACGGACGTGGGCCTGCCGATGCTGATGCTCTCCCGTCATTCCCTGGACGGACACGGTGAACCGGTCGAGTGGGTGCGGTCGGTGTACCGCGGCGACCGTTACAAGTTCGTGGCGCGCCTGAAGCGGCCGACCGACTGACCCCGGGGCCCGGCTCCTGACCGGACATCGGCCGAACGATCCGCCGCCGAACGGCCGTTGCCGACGGGAAGCACGTCCGCACAGGGACGGACCGTCAGGAGTCGGACCACCGGACAGCATCCCCTCGCCGGTCCCGGCAGACCGTTGCCGGACCGAAATGCGGACGGGGGGTGACGCTGGCCGGATCTCTCCCCTAGATTTCCTGCGCATTACAACAGGTGGTCAGCGAGGGGACGGAGTCGCCATATGCCAGAAGAAACAGACACGAAACCACCAACGGTCACACCCATGAGGGTGGTCATCGCCCTCTGCCTCATCGCGCCGTTCGTGGCGATGCTCTGGGTGGGTTCGTACGCGAAGGTGGACCCGGCCTTCATCGGCATTCCGTTCTTCTACTGGTACCAGATGCTCTGGGTGCTGATCTCCACCGCGCTCACGATGGTCGCGTACAAGCTGTGGCAGCGTGACCAGCGCTCCCGCAAGGGGGGTGCTTCCGCATGAAGGACGGCGTGAACGGCGTCGCGCTCGGCGTCTTCATCTTCTTCTTCCTGGCCGTCACGGTCATCGGCTTCATGGCCGCGCGCTGGCGCAAGGCCGAGAACGAGGCCAGCCTCGACGAATGGGGTCTGGGCGGACGGTCGTTCGGCACCTGGGTCACCTGGTTCCTGCTCGGCGGCGACCTGTACACCGCGTACACCTTCGTCGCCGTCCCCGCCGCGATCTACGCGGCCGGCGCGGCCGGGTTCTTCGCGGTCCCGTACACCATCCTCGTGTACCCGCTGATCTTCACCTTCCTGCCGCGGCTCTGGTCGGTGTCGCACAAGCACGGGTACGTCACCACCTCGGACTTCGTCCGCGGCCGCTTCGGCTCGAAGGGGCTGTCGCTGGCCGTCGCCGTCACCGGCATCCTCGCCACGATGCCGTACATCGCGCTCCAGCTCGTCGGCATCCAGGCGGTGCTGGACGTAATGGGCGTCGGCGGCGGCGAGAACACCCACTGGTTCGTCAAGGACCTGCCGCTGCTGATCGCGTTCGCGGTGCTCGCCGCGTACACCTACTCCTCCGGGCTGCGGGCCCCCGCGCTGATCGCGTTCGTCAAGGACGGGCTGATCTACCTGGTCATCGCGGTGGCGATCATCTACATCCCGATCAAGCTGGGCGGCTTCGACGACATCTTCGCCAAGGCCGGCGAGGCGTTCTCGCAGACCAACCCCGCAACAGGCAAGCCGCGCGGCGCCCTCGCGCCGGCCGATCCGGGCCAATGGGGCTACGCCACCCTGGCCCTGGGTTCGGCGCTCGCGCTCTTCATGTACCCGCACTCCATCACGGCGACGCTCTCCAGCCGCAGCCGTGACGTGATCCGCCGCAACACCACGATCCTCCCGCTGTACTCGCTGATGCTGGGCCTGCTGGCGCTGCTCGGCTTCATGGCGATCGCCGCCGGGGTGAAGGTGCAGAACGGACAGCTGGCCATCCCGCAGCTGTTCGAGAACATGTTCCCGGACTGGTTCGCGGGCGTCGCGTTCGCCGCGATCGGTATCGGCGCGCTGGTACCCGCCGCGATCATGTCGATCGCCGCGGCGAACCTCTTCACCCGGAACATCTACAAGGACTTCATCAGGCCCGACGCGACCGCGGCGCAGGAGACGAAGGTCTCCAAGCTGGTGTCGCTGCTGGTGAAGGTCGGCGCGCTCGTCTTCGTCCTCACGATGGACAAGACGGTCGCGATCAACTTCCAGCTGCTCGGCGGTATCTGGATCCTGCAGACCTTCCCGGCGCTGGTCGGCGGTCTGTTCACCCGGTGGTTCCACCGCTGGGCGCTGCTCGCGGGCTGGGCGGTCGGCATGGCGTACGGGACGCTCGCCGCGTACGGAGTGGCGAGCCCGACCCAGGCGCACTTCGGCGGGTCATCGAAGGAGATCCCGGGGATCGGCGAGATCGGCTACATCGGTCTGACCGCGTTCGTGCTGAACGTCGTGGTGACGGTGGTGCTGACGTTCGTCCTGAACGCGGTGAAGGCACCGGCCGGAATCGACGAGACGTCGCCGTCGGACTACACGGCGGACGCGGGCGACCCGGGCGTGAAGGTCGAGCTCCCGTCGGCCAGGCCCGAGCCGGCCACCTCCCCCGACGCGAGCCCGTCCGCCAACTAGGGGCACGGAGCTGCCGGCATGCGGCCCGTCCGGCTCCCGCCGGGCGGGCCGCATGCTGCCGGGGAACCGGTCCGATCGGCACATCGAGGACGACGCGGCCCGGGCTCCGTCGGAAACCCGTTGCCCGCCCGCGCACCCCGTGCGGCACACTGCCGCCCATGGACATCTCCATCAGGGCCGTCACCCCCACCGAACACCGCCCCCTCGGTGAGATCACCGCACACGCGTACCTCGACGACGGCCTGCTCCACTTCGGCGCCGACGACCCGTATCTCGAACTGCTCCGGGACGTCCCCCGCCGCGCCGCCGAAGCCGAAGTGCTTGTCGCGGCCGGCGCCGACGGGCAGTTGCTGGGCGGCGTCACCTACGTATCGCCCGGCAACCCGTGGGCCGATATCGCCGGCCCCGACGAGGCCGAATTCCGGATGCTCGCCGTCGCTCGGGAGGCGCGCGGCCTCGGCACCGGCGAGGCGCTCGTACGGGCCTGTATCGACCGGGCACGCGGCACGGAGGGCATCGCGCGGCTCGTCCTGTCGACGACTCCGGACATGCACGGGGCGCACCGGATCTACCGCCGTCTCGGCTTCGTCAGGACTCCTGAGCGCGACTGGGAGGCTGTTCCGGGCCTTCCGCTGCTCACGTACAGCCTGAGCCTCTGAGCCCGCACGACACAACATGTGGGGGCCGCCTCATCGGGCGGCCCCCACATGTATGCTCGTGCTCGCTGTCGCCGCAGGGAAATCCGGTGCGAATCCGGAACTGTCCCGCAACGGTGTGTTCGGTGCACTTTTGCGCACCCTGAAAGTCCGAGGACCTGCCGACAGCGCGTCCGGCTCGACCGATCCGGACGCCCAGACGTCCGGGCCTCGCGGTTGGGCCGGTGGACGCCGCACAGAGCGCTGCCCTCCTTCTCCGGGCCACCCCTCTGTCCGGCTGCCCCGCCCCCGCCGGCCCCGAGCCGAGCGAGGGAGAGCACCACGTGACCATCGCGCCAGCCGATCCGGCTTCAGTCGCCGAGTCCGCGGGAACCACGAACGACGGACCCGGGACCGCACTGCTGCGGACCCTGACCGACCTCACCGTCGATCTGCCCGACACCGACCCCGGTCGCGTCGCCGCCGCCGCGCTGCGCGGCCGCAACGCCCGTTCGGACGAGGCGGAGTTGCGCTCGCTGGCCACCGAGGCCGCCGCGGGCCTGATCGCCGAGGACCCCGCGTACTCCCGGCTCGCCGCCCGCCTCCTGACCCGCACCATCGCGGACGAGGCGGCCGGTCAGGGCGCGGTGTCGTTCTCCGCCTCGGTCGCCGTCGGTCACCGCGAGGGTCTGATCGCGGACCGCACGGCCGCGTTCGTCGCGCTCCACGCGGCCCGGCTCGATGCGCTGGTCGGGCAGTCGCTCGCCGACGGCGCCGACGACCGGTTCGGCTACTTCGGGCTGCGCACGCTGCACAGCCGCTACCTGCTGCGCCACCCCCACACCCGCCAGGTCATCGAGACGCCGCAGCACTTCATGCTGCGGGTCGCGGCCGGCCTCGCCGAGGACGACTCCGAGCGTGCGCTGGACGAGGTCGCCTCGCTGTACGGCCTGATGAGCCGCCTCGACTACCTCCCCTCCTCCCCCACTCTCTTCAACTCCGGTACCCGGCACCCGCAGATGTCCTCGTGCTATCTGCTGGACTCGCCGCTGGACGAGCTCGACTCGATCTACGACCGCTACCGCCAGGTGGCCCGGCTCTCCAAGCACGCGGGCGGCATCGGTCTCTCGTACTCCCGGATCCGTGCCCGCGGTTCGCTGATCCGCGGCACCAACGGGCACTCCAACGGCATCGTGCCGTTCCTGAAGACGCTCGACGCCTCGGTCGCCGCCGTGAACCAGGGCGGCCGCCGCAAGGGCGCCGCCGCCGTCTACCTGGAGACGTGGCACGCGGACATCGAGGAGTTCCTGGAACTGCGCGACAACACGGGTGAGGACCAGCGGCGTACGCACAACCTCAACCTGGCGCACTGGATCCCGGACGAGTTCATGCGCCGGGTCGACGCGGACGGCGACTGGTCTCTGTTCTCCCCCGCCGACGTGCCGGAACTGGTCGACCTGTGGGGCGACGCGTTCGACGCCGCGTACCGGGCCGCCGAGGCCAAGGGCCTGGCCCGCAAGTCGATGCCCGCGCGTGAGCTGTACGGCCGGATGATGCGGACGCTCGCGCAGACCGGGCAGGGCTGGATGACGTTCAAGGACGCCTCCAACCGGACGGCCAACCAGACCGCCGAGCCGGGCCGCGTCGTCCACTCGTCGAATCTGTGCACCGAGATCCTCGAGGTCACCGACGACGGCGAGACGGCCGTCTGCAACCTCGGTTCGGTCAACCTCGGGGCTTTCGTGGCCGGCGGGGAGATCGACTGGGAGCGGCTCGACGCCACCGTCCGTACCGCCGTGACGTTCCTCGACCGGGTCGTCGACATCAACTTCTACCCGACCGAGCAGGCCGGCCGCTCCAACGCCCGCTGGCGTCCGGTGGGCCTGGGTGCGATGGGGCTCCAGGACGTCTTCTTCCAGCTGCGGCTGCCGTTCGACTCCCCCGAGGCCCGCGCGCTCTCCACGAAGATCTCCGAGCGGATCATGCTGGCCGCTTACGAGGCGTCCTGCGACCTCGCCGAGCGGTCCGGTCCGCTGCCCGCCTGGTCCGAGACGCGGGCCGCCCGCGGTGTGCTGCACCCCGACCACTACGCCACCGAGCTGACCTGGCCGGAGCGCTGGGACGCACTGCGCGCCCGGATCGCGAAGACCGGCATGCGCAACTCGCTGCTGCTGGCCATCGCTCCGACCGCCACGATCGCCTCGATCGCCGGGGTGTACGAGTGCATCGAGCCGCAGGTCTCCAACCTCTTCAAGCGCGAGACCCTGAGCGGCGAGTTCCTCCAGGTCAACGCCTATCTGGTGGACGAGCTGAAGAAGCTCGGCGTATGGGACGCGCGGACCCGTGAGGCGCTGCGCGAGGCAAGCGGCTCGGTGCAGGGGTTCGCCTGGATCCCCGAGGACGTACGGGCGCTGTACCGCACGGCGTGGGAGATCCCGCAGCGCGGACTGATCGACATGGCGGCGGCGCGTACGCCGTTCCTCGACCAGAGCCAGTCGCTGAACCTGTTCCTGGAGACGCCGACGATCGGCAAGCTCTCCTCAATGTACGCGTACGCCTGGAAGCAGGGGCTGAAGACGACGTACTACCTGCGCTCACGCCCGGCGACCCGGATCGCCCGCGCGGCATCCGGCCAGGCCGCGGCCGCCGTCCCCCTGCCCGTGCAGCAGGCGGCGGCTCCCGACGCGGACGCGATCGCCTGCTCCCTCGAAAACCCCGAGTCCTGCGAGGCCTGCCAGTAATGAGCAACACCGAGAAGAACCTGCTCGACCCGGGCTTCGAACTGACCCTGCGGCCCATGCGCTACCCGGACTTCTACGAGCGCTACCGCGACGCGATCAAGAACACCTGGACGGTCGAGGAGGTCGACCTCCACTCCGACGTGGCCGACCTCGCCAAGCTGTCCCCCGGCGAGCAGCACATGATCGGCCGGCTCGTCGCCTTCTTCGCGACCGGCGACTCGATCGTGTCGAACAACCTCGTGCTGACGCTGTACAAGCACATCAACTCCCCCGAGGCGCGGCTGTATCTGTCGCGGCAGCTCTTCGAGGAGGCCGTGCACGTCCAGTTCTATCTGACGCTGCTCGACACGTATCTGCCCGACCCGGACGATCGCGCGGCAGCGTTCGACGCGGTCGAGGAGATCCCGTCCATCCGCGAGAAGGCGCAGTTCTGCTTCAAGTGGATGGACTCGGTCGAGAAGATCGAGCGGCTGGAGACGAAGGCCGACCGCCGCCGCTTCCTGCTGAACCTGATCTGCTTCGCGGCGTGCATCGAGGGGCTGTTCTTCTACGGCGCGTTCGCGTACGTCTACTGGTTCCGCTCGCGCGGCCTGCTGCACGGTCTCGCCACGGGAACCAACTGGGTCTTCCGCGACGAAACGATGCACATGAACTTCGCGTTCGAGGTCGTGGACACCGTCCGCAAGGAGGAGCCCGACCTCTTCGACGACGAGCTCCGGCAGCAGGTCACCGACATGCTGAAGGAGGCCGTCGACGCGGAGCTGCAGTTCGGCCGCGACCTGTGCGGCGACGGTCTGCCGGGCATGAACACCGAGTCGATGCGCGAGTACCTGCAGTGCGTGGCCGACCAGCGGCTCGCCCGGCTCGGCTTTCCGGCGGTCTACGGCTCCGAGAACCCGTTCTCGTTCATGGAGTTGCAGGGCGTCCAGGAGCTGACGAACTTCTTCGAGCGCCGCCCGTCCGCCTACCAGGTGGCGGTGGAGGGCTCGGTCGCCTTCGACGACGACTTCTAGACGCCGGCCCCGACCCTGGGGTACAGGCGCCGCGCGGCCGTGACCGGCTGCGCGGCGCCTGCCGTTTCCCGGGGCTCCGCACGCCGTTCGTGCTCTGCGGCGCGCAGCTCACGGTCGGTCCGGCGCTCCCGTGCGAGCCCGATGAGCGCGGGCAGCAGGACGAGAGCGAAAAGTGCCGCTACGGCCAGGAAGTTCATGAATGTGTTCATGCCTCTACTGTCGTCCGTGCAGCCGAATTTCGGCAGTGGCAGGACTGCCACACAGCATCGAATTGCTGCCACACTGACGTCATGCTGAAGAATGTCGCCGCTCTCCTGCTCGACGAGGTCCACCCCTTCGAACTCGGCGTCCTGTGCGAGGTGTTCGGCCTCGACCGCAGCGACGAGGGTCTGCCGGTCCACGATTTCGCGGTGGTCTCCGCGGAAGGCCCGGTGCTGCAGACCCATGCCGGGTTCACCATCAGCACACCGCACGGACTCGACCGGCTGGAGGAGGCCGACCTCGTCGCCGTACCGGCCGGCAGCCATTTCATGGACCGGGAGTACCCCGAGGAGGTCCTGGCCGCCCTGCGCCGCGCGGTGGACCGGGGAGCGCGTGTGCTGAGCGTCTGCTCCGGTGCGTACGTCCTCGGCGCGGCCGGACTGCTGGACGGCCGCCGCTGCACCACCCACTGGCGCCACGCCGCCGAGCTGGCCCGCCGCTTCCCGCGGGCCGTCGTCGAGCCCGATGTGCTGTACGTGGACGATGGGTCGGTCATCACCTCGGCGGGCACCGCCGCCGGGATCGACGCCTGTCTGCATCTGGTCCGTCAGGCGCACGGCCCCGATGTCGCCAACGCCATCGCCCGCCGCATGGTCGTGCCGCCGCATCGGGACGGCGGCCAGGCGCAGTACATCAAACGTCCGCTGCCGCGCACCGCCTGCGACACGGTCGGCGGGACGCTCGCCTGGATGGAGCGCCACCTGGACCAGGAGATGACCGTCGAGCAGCTCGCCGCCCAGGCGCACATGTCCCCGCGCACCTTCGCGCGCCGCTTCCAGCAGGAGACAGGCACCACCCCGTACCGCTGGCTGCTACGACAACGAGTTCTGCTGGCACAGCACTTGCTGGAGACCTCCGATGAAACGATGGATGGGATCGCCGGCCGTACCGGTTTCGGAAACGCCGCCGCGTTGCGCCATCAGTTCGTCAAGTCCCTCGGGACCACGCCGAATTCCTACCGCCGCACGTTCCGTGGCCCGATGTCCGTCTCCGAAGCCGCCTGATCCACATCGGACCTGACCTCCGATCATTCGTCCAACCGTTTTCTGCATCAGTCCATGGACCACGGCCCCGCTTCCCGCAAGGGTCGGGCGCATGGACATGCGGATGGCAAGACGAAGGACCATCGGAGCCGTGGTGACGGCGCTCGCCGCCGCGCTGCTGCCCTGGCAGAGCGCGGCGGCCGAGGGCGGCTCGGCCGCCGCGGCCCCGCCCGAGGTGCTGCCCACGCTCCGTGAATGGCAAGGCGCTCAGGGCGAGTTCGCGCTCACCGATCGGGCCGGAATCGTGCTGGACGGGGTGCGGGACAGTCGTACGGCCGCCGACGCGGTCCGGTTCGCCGACGAACTGAACGGCAAGGCGTCGGTGTCGCGGGGCCGCGCGGCCCGCTCCGGGGACATCGTGCTGCGCCAGGACCCGTCCCAGAAGGGCGCGTTGGGCGCGGAGGGCTACCGGCTCACGGTCGGCGCCCGCATCACCGTCACCGCCGCGACCTCCACCGGCGTGTTCTACGGCACCCGGACCGTTCTCCAGCTGCTGAACGACGACGGCCGCGCCGCACGGGGTTCGGCGACCGATGTACCCGAGTACCGCGAGCGCGGAGTCGGGGTCTGCGCCTGCTACATCAACATATCGACACAGTGGTTCGAGCGGCTGATGAAGGACATGGCGTCGCAGAAGCTCAACCAGCTGTGGATCGAGGCCAAGGTCAAGAGCGACACCGACCCGGCGTCGGCGTTCTGGGGCTACTACACCAAGCCGCAGATCCGCACGCTGGTGGCGATGGCCAGGAAGTACCACATCGAGCTCGTGCCGGAGATCAACTCGCCCGGCCACATGGACACCTACCTGGAGAACCACCCGGAGCTCCAGCTCAAGGACAGGGACGGCGTCGCCTCCCCGCCCCGGCTCGACATCTCCCGGCCCGAGGCTCTGGCGTACTACACCTCGATGGTCGACGAGGCGCTGAAGGTCTGGGGCAGCCGCTACTGGCACATGGGCGCCGACGAGTACATGCTCGGCTCCTCCTACCCGAGCTACCCGCAACTGCAGGCCGCGGCGACCGCGAAGTTCGGTGCGTCGGCGACCCCCGACGATCTCTTCACCGACTTCATCAACCAGGTCAATGCGCATGTGAAGGCGGACGGCAGGTCGCTGCGGATCTGGAACGACGGGCTCGCCGGCAAGAACGCCGTCGTCCCGCTGGACCGTGACATCACCGTCGAGCACTGGCTGAGCGGCGGTTCCATCCAGCAGCCGTCCTCGCTGCTCGCCGAGGGCCGGCCGGTCATGAACTCCGCCTACTCGCTCTACCTGGTGCGCGGCGGCTTCACGATGCAGACGCAGAAGCTGTACGAGAGCGACTGGACGCCGTTGCGTTTCGAGGGCCAGACGCTGCCCCAGGAGGCGGCGAACCTCACCGGCGCGAAGATCAGCCTGTGGCCGGACAGCGCGGCGGCCGAGACGGAGAACGAGGTGGAGACGAAGGTCTTCATGCCGCTGCGTTTCGTGGCCCAGGCGACCTGGGGCGGCCCGAAGCCGAGCCCGACGTACGCCGGTTTCGAGGCGCTCGCCCGGAAGATCGGTCACGCGCCCGGCTGGGGGAACACCGACCGCACGCCGCTCGCCGACGGTTCGTACCGGCTGACCGCGGGCGCGAAGGCACTGGCCCCCGCAGCGGACGCGGGCGTGTCGCTGGCCAAGGGCAGTGCGGCTTCCTGGGCGCTGACGGCGACCGCCGACGGGTATTACACGGTGCGGTCCACGGAGACCGGTCAGTGCCTGGACGTGGTGCGCGGCAAGAAGTATCTGGGCGCACCGCTGGAGGTGGGGGCGGAGCTGTCGCTCGGGACCTGCTCGGCGACGGCGCGTACGCAGCGCTGGCAGCTGGACCCCGGGGCGGGTGCGCTGACGCTGCGCAACGCCATCTCGCAGCTGCATCTGACGGAGCGGGCGCCGGACGGCGCCGCGGTCCAGACGACGGGCGCGACCCGCCTGACGGCGCGCGCCGCCTGACACGACCCGGCTGAGGGCGCCACGCGTCCGAGGCGACCCGGCTGACGGCGCGATCCGCCCGACGCCGCACCGAACGGGGCCCCGCCCGCCGGATCACCTGACGACCGGCGCGCGGGGCCCTCACCACGACGAGGGCGCGGCGGCAGAGCCTGCCGGACCGGTCGGCACGCCTCGACCAGGCCTGGACGAAGGGCAGTTGGAGATCGACGAAGCCGCGGAGGAACGCGGACGGGCCCGGTCTCCCCGCGTGGGGAGACCGGGCCCGTCGAAGGTTCTAGTCGTTCGGCACGATCTCGTAGCGCGGGGTGTTCTCCGCCATCTGCCGCAGCGCGTCCTTGCGGTCCCGCTTCGAGAGCCGGTCGATGTACAGGTAGCCGTACAGGTGGTCCGTCTCGTGCTGGAGGCAGCGCGCGAAGTAACCGGTGCCGCGGACCTTGATCGGGTTGCCCTTGGCGTCCTGTCCGCGCACCACCGCGTAGTCCGGGCGGGCCAGCGGCGCGTACGCCGTCGGAACGGAGAGGCAGCCCTCGTTGGAGTCGTCGAGGACGCGCTCCTCGGGCGGCAGCTCGTCCAGCACCGGGTTGCAGACGACGCCCACGTGCCGCACACCGTCGTCGTCCGGGCAGTCGTAGACGAAGACCTTCAGGTCCACACCGATCTGGTTGGCGGCCAGGCCCACGCCCTCCGCCGTCTTCTGGCTGGCGAACATGTCGTCGATCAGCCGGCCCAGCTCGTCGCCGAACTCGGTGACGTCCTTGCACTCCTTGTGGAGCACCGGGTTGCCCACGACCGTGATCGGCCGGGAGGTCCCACGCTCGCGGTACGCCGCCTCACGCGCCTCGCAGTCCTCGGTGTCCACGACGAATCCTTCGTCGTCGACGCTGATCTGCTCGTCCGTCTCCTGCTGCGCCATGTCCGCCGTACGCCTTCCTCAAAACCCGAATCGATGCCCGTACAGCCTAGCGGCCGGGCCACGGACGCACGGCTCAGCGGACTTCTGGCTCAGCAGACTTCTTCGAGATCGCGCCACTCGCGGCTGTCCGGGCTGTCCGCCACCCAGCCGTCCAGCAGTCCGCGCACCAGTCCCGCGGGGGCGGCTATCCCGCACTCGCGCTCGGGTACCCACAGCTCACCGGCGGTCCGGTGGCCGAGCGGTCCCGGGTGGCCGGGCTCACTGTGGTCGTGCGGGTCGAGGTGCTCGCCGTCGCCCTCGTCGCTCTCCATCCGGCTCTCCGAGCAGGCCCGGCAGAGCAGCCGCACGGACGACGACCAGTCCTCGGCGGCGAATCCGGCATCGGACGCCAGCTGCTCCAGGGCGTCCCGGTCGGCCTCGGTGGCGGCCTCGAGGAGCACCACCCAGGTGGGTACGGGAGACGGCGCCCAGAGCTCGATCTCGTCGAACACGGGGTACGAGGGGCCGGCGGCCGTGACCCGCTCACCGTGCGGCACGCCGTCGTGCAGGACGACCTCGCCCCAGCGCCGCCCGGAGGACGGCAGCGGAATCGACAGCACTTCCATCCGGGCCGGATCGAGCCGGCGGCCCCAGACGACCTCCGCCTCGCCCTCGGGCGACAGCCGTACGGCCGCGCTGCCGAGCTCCATGCCGGACGGCTCGCTGTTCGCCGCCGAGGTGTGCTGGCCGCCACCGGGCACCTTCAGGCCGTACGCCTGCCAGGCGCGGCGGGCCAGCGGCCAGTCCTGCAGTGCGGTGGCGGCGATCCCGACGTTCCACCAGTCGGGAGCGCCGGACTCCTTGTCGAGCAGCGCCACGGCCCGCAGGCCGGCCGCCCTCGCCTGTTCCCAGTCATGCCGGAACTTGTGCAGCAGTGCCAGGTTGAACCACGACTCGGAGAGCCAGGGTTCCAGGTCCGCCGCGCGTGTCAGCAGTGCGCCCGCGTCCTCGTACCGGCCGTCGCCGATCAGCGTGAACGCGCGGTCCGTGGCCTGCCGCCAAGAGGCGGAGGGCCGATGCCGTACCTTCCCGAAGATCCTCACGATTCCCGCCTGTCCCGACTCGGACACCCTCGTTTTCCGGTCTTCTTCGCATCCAACCATGCCTGGCCGGACACCCGCTCATTACCCATGGGTTACCCAGGCAGGACGGGGGTCAGACCGCCCCGGGCCAGGACGCGCGCGAGCGATTCCACGACCTCCGGCTGATAGTCGTGGCCGGTCCCGAGCCTGAGCTGTTCCAGGGCGTCGAGCGGCCCGCTGAGACCTTCCCCGCACAGGTCGTCGTATGCGTTGACGGCCCGGACGATCCGGGCGGGCAAAGGCTGCTCCCGGTACGGGTCGGCCTGCCGCTCCACCACGACGGCGATCTCGGTGTCCACCCCGGTCTGCCGGACGACGGCCCCGCCGAGCAGTGCTATCCGCCGCTGCTCGGCGGCGGGCAGCAGGGCGGTCGCCCCGTCGGGCACCGGATCGACGAGGGAGAGCTGCCCGATGTCGTGCATGAGGGCCGCGTACTCCAGCACGGTCAGCTCGGACCCGGACAGCCCGAGCTCCCGGCCGACGGCGGTGCAGAGCATCGCCACCCTGCGGGCGTGCCCGTGCGGGGTGTAGCCGGCGATCTCGGTCGACCGGGCGAGCGAGGTGATGGTCTGCCGGTAGGTGGTCCGCACAGCGACGAACCGGCGGAACGACACCTGGGTCAGCAGCAGCGGTACGCAGAGCACGGGCAGCGCCCACAGTCCGGCGACGGCGACGCCCAGGGCCATCACCGCCCCGGTCGCGCAGACCGCCGACCCGATGCCCAGCAGGGCCCGCAGCTCGTCGCGGAGCAGTGGCCCGTAAGGGAAAGGGGTACGCGACCGCAGCAGCAGGGCGCCGAGCACGGCGTCGCACAGGGCGGTGAGCCCGAGCAGTACGAGCAGGAAGACCGCGAAGTACGGGCCCTCGCCGAACCAGATGGCGGACCGGCCGGAGGTGTACAGCGGCTGGAAGCACACGGCGGCGAAGGAGACGAGCACGATCCGCCGGGCCGCCTGATCGGCGGTGGGCCCGTTGCCGCGCGCCACATGGGGCACGGCGGCGACGAGCTGCGCGGCGACGAGCACGGCGATGACCTGGAACACCCCGTGGCCGGCGGGCCCGCCGCCGCTGCGTCCGAGCAGTGCGTAGGCGAGCGCCCCGGCGGCGCCGAGCGGGGCGGGCTCCCGCTCCCCGGGCAGCGCACCCCAGCGGGCCAGCTCACCGACGGTGATGAGCACCCCGAAGGCAAGGGCGTGCCCGGGCTGGTGGACACCGTGCCAGAGGGTGTGGGCAAGCCCGGCAACGGCGAGCAGAACGGCGGCGGCGCGGACGGCGAGAACGGCAGGAGGCGGCCGCGTCCGCCCCCGGCCGGGGCTCACCGCGGCCGGGGGCGGCCCGACGCCACCCCCGGCGTTCGTTCGATCCCGTCCGCGGACGGCACCCCGCCGGTCGCCCCATCGGCCCCGCACGCAGGCGGCGCCCCACCGGCCGTCACATCACGTCCCTCCGACGACGACGCACCCGTCATCTCAACCAGCCCCTCCGGCGATCGAGGAGGAACCGGCCCCCGGACGGCCCCGGTGTCCCCGCCCACCCGCGGCACCGGCACCCGCACCGCCCCCGCCTCGTCCGCGGTCGACGCCGCCGACCACCCGTGCCGGTCCAGCCCCCGCGCCAGCGCCCGCACCATCTGCGGATCGAACTGCGTGCCCGCACACCGCTTCAGCTCCTCCACCGCCGCCTGCACCGGCCTCCCCCTCCGGTACGACCGCGTCGACGTCATCGCGTCGAACGCATCGGCCACCGCGACGACCCGCGCGAACTCGGGAATCTCCCGTCCACTGAGCCCGTACGGATATCCGCTGCCGTCGAGCCGCTCGTGATGGTGCAGGATCGCCGCACGCGCCTCGCCCAGAAAGCCGATGCCCCGGACGATCTCGTGCCCGTACTCCGGGTGCAGCTCGATCACGCGCCGTTCCTCCGGGGTGAGCGGCCCGTCCTTGCGCAGCACCCTGGTCGGGACGCAGAGCTTGCCGACGTCGTGCAGGATCCCCGCGAACCGGAGCACTTCGAGCCGCTCCTCCGCCATGCCGAGTTCCCTGGCGATCAGCACGGATGCCCGCCCGACGCGCTCGCTGTGCCCGCGGGTGTAGGTGTCCTTGATGTCGACGGCCTGCACCAGCGCCCTGATGGTCGCGCGGTGGGCGGCGTGCTCGCGGTGGTACTGGGCGAAGACCCAGCAGGAGATGTACATGGGCAGCAGGACGAAGAGCGCGGACAGCGGCCCGTAAGAGCTGCGCCACAGCACGGCCATCATGAGCCCCGCGAGACCGTGCACCAGGTGCGGTCCGAGCGAGCGCGGCAGGAGCCCGCTCCAGGCACGTCGCAGCGGCAGCCGTTCGGCCGTCACCAGGATCGATCCGTCGAGCGCGGTGAGGACAAGGCTGAAGGCCAGCGCGGCGGCGCAGGCCGGCACCAGTGCGTACGGGAAGTCGGGCAGACGTTCGAGACCCGGACCGCCGAGCGTGGCGGCGCCGCCGAGCAGACCGTGGACGAAGGACGCCGCCCAGACGGTGAGAGCGAGCTGCGCCGCCCGCCACACGCGGCGGGCCGTCGCCGGCGCGGTCTCCACCCGTCCGACGAGCGAGCCGGGGATCACGACCAGCGCGGCGGCGGCGGGCGGCAGCAGGAACGCGGCGGCGAGCAGCAGCGGGAAGAACGACCCGGTGCTGATCGGCACGGAGCCGCCGAGGAACCGGCAGCGGCCGGGGAGTTCGCAGGCCAGATAGAGCGCCGCGAGAAGACCGGCGGTGCCCCACGGCACCTCCGCGCCGGGCCGGAGCACGGGCACCGCGCAGAGCGTGGCGCAGACCGCGGTGACCAGAATGTGTGCGCGCGCCGCTGAGGGTGTGGCTCTCAGCCGCCCCATCCCCGCCCCCCAACGATGGTCAATGGAGGCGCCAGGCTAGCGAGTTGGGCGAGCTGTCGAGAGCCGATGAGCCGGATTAGCACGTTCGGGTGATGCGTCTGCGGTACCGGTGGTACGCGTGAGGGCGCGCCGCATCAATCACGGCGCGCCCTCACGCGTACAGAAATCGTCCTGGACGATACCGCCCCTGAGCGGCACTCGCCCGCCGGCCGCCGCCTGTCAGCGACGGCCGCCCATCACTCGCCGGCGGCGGACGGCAGCTGGCTCTCGGCCACCACGTCCTGCTCCGGCACCGCCTGCCCCGAGCGGATCAGATCGATCCGTCCCATGACCTTGGAGCGCAGATCGCTCGGCACGTCGTCGTGCCCGCAGCAGCGCTTCACCAGCTTCTTCACGGCCTGCTCCAGGCCGTACTTCTCCAGGCACGGGGAGCACTCCTCGAAGTGCACCTCGAACTTCGTGCAGTCGCTGTCGGGCATCTCATGATCGAGAAACTCGTAGAGATGATCGAGGACCTCAGAGCAGTCCGTCTCGTGCGGCTCTCCGCAGCTCATGAGCCCGAGCCTTTCCGATCGTCCGACTCCCCGGCGCCGGCCGGGACGAGCCCGCGCTCGCGGGCGTAGTCCTCCAGCATGCCGCGCAGCTGGCGGCGGCCCCGGTGCAGTCGGGACATCACCGTACCGATGGGAGTCCCCATGATGTCCGCGATCTCCTTGTAGGCAAAGCCCTCTACATCCGCAAGATAAACGGCAATGCGGAACTCTTCGGGAATCGCCTGCAGCGCGGACTTCACGTCCGAGTCCGGCAGGTGGTCGAGCGCCTGCGACTCGGCGGAGCGCAGACCTGTCGACATGTGCGACTCGGCGCGCGCCAGCTGCCAGTCCTCGATCTCCTCCGCGGCGCTGCGCTGAGGTTCGCGCTGCTTCTTGCGGTACGAATTGATGAAGGTGTTCGTGAGGATGCGGTACATCCACGCCTTGAGGTTCGTACCCTCGCGGAACTGGTGGAAGGAGCCGTACGCCTTCGCATACGTCTCCTGGACCAGGTCCTCGGCGTCTGCGGGGTTGCGCGTCATGCGCAGCGCCGCCGAGTACATCTGGTCGAGGAAACCGAGAGCGTCCCGCTCGAAGCGCGCATTGCGCTCGGCGGTCGTCTCCTCCGCGCGGCCGTCGTCGGTCCCTGTGTCGGTACCGGTGACCGGACCCACCTCCTCCAACGCTGTGGCGGATCCGAAACCGGAACCGCTCGAATCGGAGAATAGTCGACCTTGCTTCGACGCGGGCTGTCGATCCGATCCGCTCAGTGCCCGCTCGGCAGTGGTCTTCGCCGCATGCAGCACCGTCCACTCCAGGTCAGCGGCGTTCGAGCGGCGCGGGCAGATGGTCGAACCCATGCGACGGACTCCCTCTCCACGTACGACGTTGATGTACCGACGTCCCGGACAACAGTGACCCCCCACTCAACATTCCCGGAGGGTGTGCCCGGTCGACCAGGCGTGGGATCCGGTCACCCGTAAGGGGGTGACGCTCACCCGGAAGGGGGTGCGGAACCTGCGGTACGGGCGACTACGGAAGCCGGTCCAGCCATGCGGTGACGGCGGCAGTGACGATCTCCATCGACTGTTCCTGGGTCGGCCCGGCCTTCTTCGGTACCGCGAACCCGTGGTCCGCGTACGGCACCTCGGTGATCTCGTACTCCCCCGGCGGGAATTCGCCGGGCCGTCCGAACGGGTCGTGGCCGCCCTGGACGACGAGCGTGGGCACGCCCGAGCCGAGCAGCTCGTCCGCCCGGGACTTCTCCGGTCTGCCCGGCGGGTGCAGAGGGAAGCTGAGCGCGAGAACCGCGTGGGCGCCGAGCTCGGTCGCCGTCCGGCAGGCGACCCGGGCCCCGGCGCTGCGCCCTCCGGAGACGACCGGGAGTCCCGGGGCGGCGAGTGCGGGCCACAGGCCGCGCCAGCCGCTGTCCAGGGTTTTCGGGGCGGGTGCGAGCTTCTTCCCGGCGACCCGCCACGGCTGCTCCACCAGGGCGACGCTCACTCCGTGGGCGGGCAGCACGGCGGCCAGGGCCTGGAGGTCGCGGGCCTCGATGCCGCCGCCGGCCCCGTGGCCGACGGCGAGCACCAGGCGGGGCTTCTTCGCGGGCAGCCAGGTGATCCGGGCCGGGCCCGCTTCGGTGTCGACCGTCTCGGTCGTCGTACGACCTGTCTCTGTAGGGCTCACGCGTCTCATCCTGCCCGGTCAGAAGAGTGTGCCGACCTCCGGCGCGGCCAGCTCCTCCAGCAGTTCGGGCCCGTTGTTGCGGACGTTGCTGACGGCCGTGGCCACCGGGTAGGCCCGCATCAGTCCGCCGGGCGGCGGGGCGAGCAGCGCCCGGAGGCCCTCGACGTCGGTGTGCGACGGGTCCAGCCAGGCGTCCCAGCGGTCCGGGGTGAGCATCAGGGGCATCCGGGGGTGGATGTCGGCGAGTGCGGCCGGTCCCTCGGCGGGGGCGACGGCGAGCGGGGTCGTCTCGGCCTCGGTGGTGATCACCGAGCAGGTGACCCACCAGGCCTGCGGGTGGTCGTCGGGCAGGGTGCGGTCGCGCCAGAACTCGTACAGGCCGGCCATGGCGAAGACCGACCCGTCGGCGGGGGTCACGAAGTACGGCTGCTTGCGGGGCCGCTTCTTCTTCCCCTGCTCCTCCAGCTGCCGCTCGTCGGTGCCGGTGACCCACTCGTAGTAGCCGTCTGCGGGCAGGATGCAGCGCCGCGAGACGAACGGGCGGCGGAACGACGGCTTCTCGTGGAGCGTCTCCGACCGGGCGTTGATCATCCGGGCGCCGCCCTCCGGCGACTTGGCCCAGGACGGCACGAGCCCCCATTTCAGTGCGCGCAGCTGCCGAACCGGACGGCGGTCATCCGCGTCTTTCACAGGACGTTCCAGTACGGCGTAGACCTCTTTGGTCGGCGCCACGTTGTAGTCGGGCTCCAGCGTCTCCGCCGGTTCCCACTTCTCGACGCCGAAGAGTCCGGTCAGATCCTCGGGCCGCCGACTCGCTGCATACCGTCCGCACATAAGTGCCAGACTGCCACGACCCACCGGCACGACCGCAAGGAGCCGCCCGCACATGGACAGCACCGATCTCGGCGATCTGTGGGATCGCGTATTCGGCACCCAGCCCGCACCTGCCCAGTGGCTGGTGGTAGTGACCGCCACGGCCGCGCTCATCGCCGTCGTGCCGAACGTCCTGTGGCGGCTCTCCCGCAACGCGATCACCATCGCGCACGAGGGCGGCCACGGGCTGATAGCCCTGGTCACCGGGCGCCGGCTGCAGGGCATACGGCTGCACTCGGACACCAGCGGGCTGACCGTCAGCCGCGGCAGGCCCACCGGTATCGGGATGATCCTCACCGCGGCCGCCGGCTACACCGCGCCGCCGCTGCTCGGGCTCGGCGGTGCCTGGCTGCTGACCAACGGGCGGATCACCCTGTTGCTGTGGGTGGCGACCGCGCTGCTCGCGGTGATGCTGGTGATGATCCGCAATGTGTACGGGGCGCTGTCGGTGATCCTCACCGGCTCGGCCTTCCTGCTGGTGTCCTGGCTCGCCTCGCCCGACGTGCAGTCGCTGTTCGCATACACCGTGGTGTGGTTCCTGCTCCTCGGCGGCGTGCGCCCGGCCTTCGAGCTCCAGTCGAAGCGGCGCCACGGCGGCGCACCGGACTCGGACGCCGATCAGTTGTCCCGGCTCACGGATGTCCCGGCGGCGCTGTGGCTCTTCCTCTTCCATGCGGTGTCGCTCTGTTCACTGATCGGCGGCGGCCGCTGGCTGCTCGGCCTGTGAGCTGCGTCAACACCCGGACCATGGTTCGCCGCGACGGGTACTCGTCTTGTATTACGCCCCGGTTTCCACCTATTTGATCAAGATCTGGGTTTGCTGTGAGCCACTAAAGTGAGGGCCATGACCGAAAGCTCCGTGCACCCCGCCCTCTGGCCCGCTCCCCATGCGAGCGGATCCGTCGACGCCACCGTCACCGTGCCCGGGTCGAAATCGGTCACCAACCGGGCGCTGGTCCTCGCCGCTCTCGCCGCCGAGCCGGGCTGGCTGCGCCGCCCGCTGCGCTCCCGCGACACCCTGCTGATGGCGCAGGCGCTGCGCTCGATGGGCGTCGGCATCGAGGAGGGTGTCGGCCCCGACGGCTCCGGCGAGGCCTGGCGGGTCATCCCGGCCGGGCTGCACGGGCCCGTCACGATCGACGTCGGCAATGCCGGAACGGTCATGCGCTTCCTCCCGCCCGTCGCCGCGCTCGCGGACGGACCGATCCGCTTCGACGGCGACCCGCGTTCGTACGAGCGGCCGCTGAACGGTGTGATCGACGCACTGCGGGTGCTCGGCGCCAGGATCGACGACGACGGTCGGGGCTCACTGCCCATGACCGTGCACGGCGGCGGTGCGCTGGACGGCGGCCCGGTGGAGATCGACGCCTCCTCGTCCTCCCAGTTCGTCTCGTCGCTGCTGCTGTCGGCGCCGCGTTTCAACCAGGGCGTCGAGGTACGGCACACCGGTTCCCGGCTGCCGTCGATGCCGCACATCCGGATGACGGTCGACATGCTGCGGACGGTCGGCGCCCAGGTCGACGAGCCGGAGACGGGCGGCGAGCCGAATGTCTGGCGGGTCTCCCCGTCGGCGCTGCTCGGCCGCGATCTGACGGTCGAGCCGGACCTCTCCAACGCCCAGCCGTTCCTGGCCGCGGCACTGGTCACCGGCGGCCGGGTCACCATTCCCGACTGGCCCCTGCGCACCACCCAGCCCGGTGACGCGCTGCGCGAGATCTTCACCACGATGGGCGGCAGCTGCGAGCTGACCGAGCACGGTCTCACGTTCACCGGTTCGGGCCGCATCCACGGCATCGACGTGGACCTCGGCGAGGTCGGCGAACTCACCCCGGGCATCGCGGCGGTCGCGGCCCTCGCCGACTCCCCCTCCACGCTGAGCGGTGTTGCACATCTGCGGCTGCACGAGACGGACCGGCTCGCCGCGCTCACCAAGGAGATCAACGAGCTCGGCGGCCGGGTCACCGAGACCGCCGACGGGCTCCGCATCGAGCCGCGCCCGCTGCACGGCGGTACCTTCCATACGTACGACGACCACCGGATGGCCACCGCGGGGTCGATCATCGGCCTTGCAGTCCCCGGAGTGGAGATCGAGAACGTGGCGACAACCGCCAAGACCCTGCCGGATTTCCCGCAGATGTGGACCCGAATGCTCGGGGTCTGAGTCATGCGTCGCTACGGCAAGAACCCCGACGAGGACGACATCCGGATCCGCCCCAACCCGAAAGGCAACCGGCCTCGTACGCATACCCGTCCGAAGCACGAGGACGCCGAGGACGGCATGGTCCTCACGGTCGACCGCGGCCGCCTCACCTGCCTTGTCGACGACCGTACGGTCATGGCGATGAAGGCCCGCGAACTGGGCCGGAAGGCCGCGGTGGTGGGCGACACCGTCTCACTCGTCGGCGATCTGTCCGGCGAGAAGGACACCCTGGCCCGTATCGTCCGCATCGGTGAGCGCCGCTCGGTGCTGCGGAGGACGGCGGACGACGACGATCCGTACGAACGGGTGGTCGTCGCCAACGCCGACCAGCTGGCGATCGTCACCGCGCTCGCCGATCCGGAACCCCGGCCGCGGATGATCGACCGCTGTCTGGTGGCGGCGTACGACGGCGGGCTCTCCCCGCTCCTGGTCCTCACCAAGTCGGACCTGGCGTCCCCGGAGAAGCTGCTGGAGGCGTACATCCCGCTGGGCGTCCCGTACATCGTCACCAGCCGCGAGGAACTGGAGAACGGCGATGCCCCGGACCGGGTGCGCGAGCAGCTGAACGACCGGATCACCGCGTTCGTCGGGCACTCGGGGGTCGGGAAGACCACGCTGGTCAACGCCCTGGTGCCGAAGGACCGGCGGCGTACGACGGGTGTGGTCAACGCGGTCACCGGCCGTGGCCGGCACACCACCACCTCGGCCCTGGCACTTCCGCTGCCGGGCGGGCGCGGCTGGGTGGTCGACACCCCCGGTGTGCGTTCCTTCGGGCTGAACCACATCGACCCGTCCCGGGTCATCCACGCCTTCCCCGACCTGGAGCCCGGCACCGAGGACTGCCCGCGCGGCTGCACCCACGACGCCGTCCAACCGGAATGCGCACTGGGCGCCTGGGTGACCGCCGGACATGCCGATCCGGCCCGGCTGGACTCGCTGCACCGGCTGCTGGCCACGCGCGAGCGACGCGAAGGCGACTGACCCAGGCGCGTTTGCGATCTGCTGCTACCGGTAAGTGCATAATCGCTCAGCGGAACAGAGCAGTCACCGACGTGGGAGGGCACCGACGATGGCGTGGCTGCTGGTCGTGGTCGCAGGACTTCTGGAGACCGGCTTCGCCGTCTGTCTGAAGCTGTCGCACGGCTTCACCCGGCTCTGGCCGACGATCGCCTTCTGCGTCTTCGCGCTCGGCAGCTTCGGTCTCCTCACGCTCTCCCTGAAGAAGCTCGACGTGGGGCCCGCCTATGCCGTGTGGACGGGCATCGGCGCGGCGGGCACCGCGATCTACGGCATGGTCTTCCTGGACGATGTGGTGTCCACGCTCAAGCTGATCTCGATCTCCCTCGTGATCGTGGGCGTGATCGGGCTGCAGCTGTCGGGCTCATCCCAGTGACCTGCAGGGATCCGTCGACTGCACCAGGGCCGGCCGGCGAAGCGGCGCCGACGTGGCCCGCCGTCACACCGCGGGCCACCGCTCCACCACCTCGCGCACCAGCGGCGCCGCGTCCGTGGGGACGGCGGACGCGGCGACCGCATACGACAGCGCGAGACGCAGCACGATCTCACAGGTCACGGCCGGCAGAGCCGGGTCGAGCGGCGGGCGCCCCTCGCTCAGGGCGGCCACCGCGCGGTCGCACACCAGACCGAGGAGCTCCGCGGGGGTCGGTGGCCCGGCGTCGGCCCGGCGCTGCGCCGGTACGGGCGAGGAGGACGGCACCGCAAGAGCTGCGGGGCGGGGTAACCACTCGCCCCAACAGCCCGTGAGCAACGCCCTGACCAGGGCGTTCGTGCGGGCGGCCCGCACCGTCCAGGCCGCGGTGGCGGCCAGTCTGTCCCCCGTACCGCCAGGCGGTTCCAACGCCCGCTCGACACCGGCGAGGTAGCCGTCGGCGGCGCGCCGGACGAGGGCCCGGGCCAGCCCGTCCTTGCCGCCGAACTCGTTGTAGAGGGTCTGCCGGGAGACTCCGGCGGCGAACGCGACATCGACCATCCGCACGGACGGCCAGGGCCGGGTGGTGAGCGCCGAGAGGGCGGCGTCCATCAGTGCTTCTCGCGCCGTAGGCATCGTCGCCTCCCACGCCAGGGGTCTGCGGTTCAGAGTTGACTCGCCGCCCCGCACTGTCAAGGGCTCATGCAGCCTCCGGGGTCGTGTAGCCCTGTTCACCTGCGGTCGATACTGTGACGACATGCCCGACTACCACGATGATCTGCGCCTCGCCCATGTGCTGGCGGACGCCGCCGACGCGGCGACGATGGACCGGTTCAAGGCTCTGGACCTCAAGGTCGAGACCAAGCCGGACATGACGCCGGTGAGCGAGGCCGACAAGGCCGCCGAGGAGCTGATCCGCGGTCACCTCCATCGGGCGCGACCGCGCGACGCGATCCTCGGCGAGGAGTACGGGATCGAGGGCACCGGCCCGCGCCGCTGGGTCATCGACCCGATCGACGGCACCAAGAACTACGTGCGCGGTGTGCCGGTCTGGGCGACCCTGATCTCGCTGATGGAGGCGGGCGAGAACGGCTTCCAGCCGGTGGTCGGCGTCGTGTCGGCGCCCGCGCTGGGCCGCCGGTGGTGGGCGGCGAAGGGTGCGGGGGCGTACACCGGCCGCAGTCTGACCTCCGCGACGCGGATGCACGTATCGAAGGTGGAGCGGATCGCGGACGCCTCGTTCGCGTATGCGTCGATGACCGGCTGGGAGGAGCAGGGCCGGCTCGACGGCTTCCTGGACCTGACCCGGGCCTGCTGGCGTACGCGTGGGTACGGGGACTTCTGGCCGTACATGATGGTCGCCGAGGGTTCGGTGGACATCTGCGCGGAACCCGAGCTCTCGCTCTGGGACATGGCGGCGAACGCGATCATCGTCCAGGAGGCGGGTGGCCGGTTCACCAGCCTGGACGGGGTGCCCGGTCCGGGCGGCGGGAACGCAGCGGCCTCGAACGGGCTGCTCCACCACGAGCTGCTGGGGTATCTGAACCAGCGCTACTGAAACAGGTTGCCGCCTGACCTGCGCACTTTCCCTTCCCTCACGCTCCCTGGGCCGTCGTGGGGCCGTCATCGCTCTTCGGGCCGTCCCCGAACACGCGGCTGACGGCCTCCCGCGTGCGCTTCTCGCTGCTCGGCATCAAGTGCGTGTACGTCCGCAGGGTGAAGCCGGGATCGTGGTGTCCCAGGTACTCCGACAGGGCCTTGATGCTCTCCCCCGCGTCCAGCAGCACGGACGCGTAGAAGTGCCTCAGCGCGTGCATGCCGTTCTCGCGCCCGCGCGGCACGCTGGCCGTGTCGAGAGCGGGACGCCAGGCAACCTTGTTGAAGACCACGCGGTTCACCGCGCGTCCCTCGATGTGCGGAAGAGCACGGATGCGGTGACCGGAGGGCCGTCGACCGACCGCCATGGCAGAGACACACCCGTCGGAGGCTGCTGCGCGATGTGCTGCTCAAGCGACCGCGCGACGCTCTCCGGCAACGGGACGGTGCGCGTCTTGCCGCCCCTGGGCAACGCGAACACCTGCCGCCCGGCAAAGAGCTTGACCTGTCGGACCACGTGAACCACGCCCGCGGCGAAGTCGACGTCGTCAACGGCGAGGTCCCGGTGCCTGCAGCCCCAGCGCCCCACCCACGCCGCCCGGCACACCTGCCCGCAGCACGTCGCGCCTTCGATCCGGGCGTTCGCCGTCTCACCCTGATTCATGCTGTCCCAGCTTTGACCAGTGCGTGTAAGCCTTCGAGGTCGCCGCGGGGCAGACACTCGACGAGGAGGTGCGCCTCCTCCAGCGCCTCGCCGTCTAGACTTTCTCCGTCACGCACAGTGAGGAGTCATATGGACAGGGTCACTGAAATGCTGCGTAAACCGTGGCGCCCCCTTGTGCTCGGGGCAGCGCTGATCGTCGTGCTCATCGCGGAGTCGGCTGCGATCGTCGCCCAACAAGAGCAGATCGACGATCTGCAGACGCAGCGCATCGACCTCCAGGGGCACTCCGTCGAGCCCAGCGCCTCCGGTCCGTCCGGCCCCCCTGGTCCGCAAGGTCCCCCCGGCCCGCCAGGCAACGACGGGAAGGATGGGCAGGATGGGCAGGATGGGCGGGATGGGCGGGATGGCCAAGACGGCCCGCCGGGCAAGGACGGGAAGGACGGTCAAGAAGCTGCAGCCGAGCCATCACCGACTGAGACCCAGAGTCGCCGTGGGGAGGCTGACGACAGAGCCCTCCCGGGCAGCTCCGCCGTCATGCACTAGAAGATGTTCAACCCTTCCATGACCGGACGGGGACACTCGCAGTTACAGATGGCGACGGGCGGCGAACTGCAGCAGTGGGTGCTTGTGAGGTAGTCGATCCTGTGGCTGGCCATAAGCCGACGCGCTGCCATGCGGTCGACTCGGGTGGCCGTTGTCTTGTGCCAGCGAACCCGCGAGGTCGCGCTTCGCCGCAATGACGTGCTTCAGCGGCTCCGCGCAGTGATGGACAAACTCGGGGCCTGTGAGGTCGCCACGGGGCAGACACTCGACGAGGAGGTCCGCCTCCTCCAGATCCTCGTCATTTACACTTTCGTCGTCACGCACTGTGAGGAATGATGTGAGCAGTGTAAACGAAGCGCCGCGCAGACCGTGGCACCCCCTTGCGCTCGGCGCCGTGCTGATCGTCGTGCTCATCGCGCAGTCGGCTGCACTCGTCGCCCACCAAATGCAGATCGACGATCTGCAGACACAGCACATCGATCTCCAGGTACACCCCGTCGAGCCCAGTGCCTCCGGTCCGTCCGGCCCCCCTGGTCCGCAAGGCCCCCCCGGCCCGCCAGGCAAGGACGGCAAGCCCGGGCGAGACGGGGAAGACGGTCATAACGGTAGGCATGGTCATAAGGGAAGGAAGGGGAGGGACGGCCAGGACGGGTAAAACGCTGCTGGTACCAGAAGTGGGCCATCGCGTGACACGTCGAAGCCCCCTGGAGGGCTCCGGGGGCCACTGCCACCCTTAGGTGGAGGATCCAGTTGCCTGGTTCCGACCTCGTCCCGGCAGCCCGCCAGGGGGCTCCGTACCGCTCTCGCGGCGCATATGAACAGCACCCCGCCCAAGCCGTGAGTGCGCACTCGCGGGCGCCAATTTCGTCGTCTCCTTATGACCAGCGGCGCTACGCGCGCGGCCTGGTCGACGGCTTTGCTCGGTGTGGTCTCGGTTGCGGTCTCAGTCGCTACACGATCCATCGCTGTCCGTCGTTGTCCGCTGGGGTCCGGCCTCCTTCTGAGCAGGTACGGAGCCCGCTGCGCAGGCGTCCATGGATACCCCCGTACCAAGATCGGACAACTCGTAATGCGTAGAACGCCAGCGTCCTGTGCCTACTGTCGTTCCATCCTTGCTTGGCCTTCTCCCGGGCCGTCTGTGGGCCGTCCGAGGGCGGCCCACCATGACCGACAACGACCAGTGACGCCCACAACCACGCAGCTCTCCGGCATGTTGCGGGCGATGACGCACCCCACCGGAGGGGCGGTTCTATACCGGCGCCACTGATCTGCCTCTGCTGATGCTGATCCGGAACGGCCGATACGAGACGTACGGACCCCCGAGGGGTGTGCGAGGCGAGCGAGGGGGCGCGGTTTACGTCCGCGCGCCCCCCGAATGATCTCCGCGCACCCCTTGTTGCCGTCCCGTAAGGATGCAACGCTGAAGGTCCCCCCACTTGTGAACTTGTGAATCGGCTCACGCAGTCGCTTCACGAAGGAGGTGGCTCCTTTCATGCTCGTCCGTGACGCCATGAGCACGATGGTTCTCACCATCGGCCCCACCCACACGCTGCGCCAGGCGGCCCAGCTGATGTCGGCCCGCCGCATCGGAGCGGCCGTCGTCCTCGACAGCGACACCAGCGGACTCGGCATCCTCACCGAGCGCGACATCCTCAACGCGGTCGGCGCCGGCCAGAACCCCGACTCCGAGACCGCGTCCACCCACACCACCAACGATGTGGTCTTCGCCGCACCCACCTGGACCCTGGAGGAGGCCGCGGAGGCCATGACGCACGGCGGCTTCCGGCATCTGATCGTGCTGGACGACCACGGGCCCGTCGGCATCGTCTCGGTCCGCGACATCATCCGCTGCTGGGCGCCCACCAGGCGTCACCCGGTGGAACTGGTCGGCTGACCTCCCCACGCACATACGCCGGTGGGCCGGCCCCTCGGTGCGAGGGAGCCGGCCCACCGACGTCGTCGGACGCGTCCGTGCCCACTAACCGCGCAGGGCCTGGACCGCTGTCTCCAGCCGCTTGCCGAAGTCGCCGTCCGCCCGGCGGAAGTTGTCGATGGCGCGCTCGGCGATGTCGTCGCGCGAGACCTTGGCGATGAACCCGGCGAGGTTGTCGATCAGCCGGACCTTCTCGTCCTCGGAGTAGAGCCGGTAGAGGTTCCCGGCCTGCACGAAGTCGTCGTCCTCGGCGTGGCGTGGGGCCTCGTGCGTACCGGTCCCACCGCTGACCGTGGTGGCCTCCCACAGCGGCCGGTCGGTCTGGACCGGACCGCCGAAGCTGTTGGGCTCGTAGTTCTTCGCACCCTTGTGCCGGCCGTCGTACAGGTAGCCGTCACGGCTGTTGGTCCGTGCCTCGGTGGCGTGCGGGCGGTTCACCGGCAGGTGGTCGGCGTTGATACCCACGCGGTAACGGTGCGCGTCGCCGTACGCGAAGAGGCGCCCCTGGAGCATCTTGTCCGGGGACGGGCCGATGCCCGGCACGAAGTGCGCGGGGCTGAAGATCGACTGTTCGACCTCGGCGAAGATGTTCTCCGGGTTGCGGTTGAGCTCCAGCTTCCCGATCTCGATCGGCGGGTAGTCCGCGTGCGGCCACACCTTGGTGAGGTCGAACGGGTTGAAGCGGTAGCCGGCCGCGTCTGCCGCGGGCATGATCTGGACCTGCACCGTCCAGGACGGGAAGTCGCCGCGCTCGATCGCCTCGCGCAGGTCGCGCTGGTGGCTGTCCGGGTCCTCGCCGGCGAGCTTGTTGGCCTCCGCCTGGGTCAGGTTCTTGATTCCCTGGTCCGTCTTGAAGTGGTACTTGACCCAGAAGACCTCGCCGGCCTCGTTGTTCCACTGGTACGTGTGCGAGCCGTACCCGTTCATGTGACGCAGTGTGGCGGGGATGCCGCGGTCACCGAAGAGCCAGGTCACCTGGTGGGTCGACTCGGGCGACAGACCCCAGAAGTCCCAGACGTTGTCCGCCTCCTGCGAGCCGGTGTACGGGTCGCGCTTCTGGGTGTGGATGAAGTCCGGGAACTTGATGGCGTCCTTGATGAAGAAAACCGGGGTGTTGTTGCCGACGAGGTCGTAGTTGCCCTCCTCGGTGTAGAACTTCAGCGCGAAGCCGCGGGGGTCGCGCACCGCGTCGGCGGAGCCGAGATTGCCGGCGACAGTGGAGAAGCGCAGGAACGTCTCCGTCTGCTTGCCGACCTCCGAGAGGAATTTCGCACGCGTCCACTGCGAGACGTCGTGGGTCAGCGTGAAGGTGCCGTACGCACCGGCGCCGCGGGCGTGCACGATGCGCTCCGGAATGCGCTCACGGTTGAAGTGCGCGAGCTTCTCCAGCAGCGACTGGTCCTGCACCAGGACCGGACCGCCGGCGCCCGCGGTCTGGCTGTTCTGGTTGTCGGCGACCGGTGCGCCGGCCTCCGTGGTGAGCGGTCCCTGTGTCACGTGCGCCTCCTGCGTCGTTCCTGCACATCGTCATGTCCTGACGCCTGCACAGCCTGTCCCTTGGCGTATGCCGAACTCGATCCTACAATGGACCAAGTCCAAGTCAAGGTGCCATCCAAAGTCACACCTGTTCGGAGCCAGGCTCCCCCACTGTTAGGCTTGCCCTTATGAGTGACCTGCTGGAACGACTGCGCGGACGTGGCTGGCGCATGACTGCGCAGCGGCGCGTCGTGGCCGAGGTCCTCGACGGAGAACATGTGCACCTGACGGCCGACGAGGTGCACGCCCGCGCCGTCGCCAAGCTGCCGGAGATATCCCGCGCCACCGTCTACAACACCCTCGGCGAGATGGTGACGCTCGGCGAGGTCATCGAGGTCTCCACCGACCGCCGGGCGAAGCGCTACGACCCGAACGCACACCGCCCGCACCACCACCTGGTCTGCGCCCGGTGCGGCGCGATCCGTGACGTGCACCCGGCGGGCGATCCACTGGCGGACCTGCCGGCGGAGGAGCGGTTCGGCTTCACCGTCTCCGGCGTCGAGGTGACGTACCGCGGCATCTGCCCGAACTGCGCCGCGACCGCCTGAGGCGGAACGAAGGGCCCGGCGCGAGTGACACTCGCGCCGGGCCCTTCGGCGTCGCACCCGACCGGAACCGGGGCGGACCCGCACGCCGGAGGCATCCGCACCGATCCGCTCCGCGCGCACCCTCTTCCCGAATCTGACGGGTCGTCATGTCGTCGGCGGCGATCGTGTCCGCCCCGCGGCGGATCCACACCTCGACCGCGCGAGGAGAGACCCGTGGGAGATCCGCACCCGACCGCATCTTCACCCGCACCCCCGCCCCCACGCTCCGGGCCCAGGCGCTCACCCGGCATGTGCTGCTGCCCGCCTCGCTGCCCGCGGTGCTGGTCGGCGCACGGATCGCGGCGGGCGTGGCCGTCCTGGTCATCGTCGCGTCCGAGCAGATCGCGGCGGCCGACGGGCTCGGCCATCTGATCTTCGACTCCCGGGCTCTGTTCCGGAACGACGTGATGTTCGTCGGCACCGTCTGCGTGGCGGTGCTCGGCGTCGTCTTCTCCGAAGCGGTGCGGATCGCCGGACGGCTGCTCACCCCGTGGGCCCCGCGCGACCGCGGCCGCAGCCAGTCGTGAACGGCACCCCGCCTGCTCCACCGAGCTCTTCGTACGGAGGCACCGTGCGTACTCGTACCCCTCTCACCTGCACCGTCGCGCTCGTGGCTGCTCGCCGCGGCGGGCTGCGCCACGAACGATCCCGGCAGCGGTGGCGCCGACGCCGCGCCACGCACCGTCGAGCCCGTCGCGGGCAGCTGGACCGACCCCGCCGATCTGGCGGCCGACCGCGAACCGGCGCGCTGCGACAAGGGCGCGCCCGCCCCTCGGCCACTGGCGAAGAAGCGGAAGATCACCGTCGTCACCGGCACCCTGAGCGCGGAGTACGTCGCTCCGCTCCAGGTCGCCGCGGCGAAGGGCGAGTTCGCCAAGGAGGGCCTGGACGTCGAACTGAAGGTGCTTCCCACCCCGGACGCCCTGCCGCTGCTCGCCAAGGGCGATGTCGACGCGCAGGGGGCGGCGCCCGAGACGGCCGTGATGAACGGCATCAACGGCGGCTTCGACATCAAGTGGGTGGCGGGGAACTTCTCCCCCGACCCACTTCCAAGAGCGGCCTCTGGGTGCGTCTCAAGGACGGTGAGAGCGCCGATCACGTCACCATGGCGGGCCGGAGAATGGGCACGATGATCGGCAAGGGCTCGGTCATCGCGTATCCGATGGACAGCTCGCTGAAGAAGCACGGCGGCGGTCTCGACCGAATCAGCTTCCAGCAGCTCGGCTCCGCGGACGTGCTGACCGCCCTGCGCAACGGGGGCGTGGACTCCGCCTGGCTGCTCGACCCGGTCTGGCGCAAGGTGGACGGCGACAAGCGGTACGCGTTCCTGGGCGGGCAGCCGGCCGGCGAACTGCTCTTCGGGCCGAAACTGCTGACCGAGGACCCGGACGCGGGCGTCGCCTTTCTCCGCGCCTATATCCGGACGGTGAACACCTACTTCGCCGGGGACTACAAGTCCGATCCCGCGTTCGTGACGGAACTGGCGAAGCTGATGAAGATCGACGAGGCGACGCTGCTGTCGACGCCGTCGCTGCGGATGGACTGGGAGATCCGGAAGGGTACGACGGACCGGCTGCAGCAGGCCTACACCGACGCGGGCGTCTCGGAAGGCAGGCCGCCGATACCGGAGGAGAAAGCCGTCGACCGGGCGATGTACGGGGAGGCGGTGGGCCACAGGCTCTGACCGGCGCCCCTGCGGCAGGCACGGACGCCGGCATGCACAGAAGGCCGGATCCTCGAAAGGATCCGGCCTTCTGTCTTCAGTAGCGGGGACAGGATTTGAACCTGCGACCTCTGGGTTATGAGCCCAGCGAGCTACCGAGCTGCTCCACCCCGCGTCGGTGAACACAACATTACGTGACGCCCCGGACCAGCGCAAATCCGTTTCCCGGGGCCGTGGGACGCGGCACCGCAGGCCGGTCGGCCCCGTGTCGCGCCCCACCCGCACCGCTACGCCGTCAGTTCCTGGTGCAGTGCCTCGCGGAGCCGGGCGGCCCGCTCCGCCACCTCCGCTGGGCCCAGCTCGACCGCCCGCGCACACCAGCGCTGCCCCTCGGTGAGCTCACCGCGGCGGGCGGCGAGCAGGGCGAGGCGCAGTGCGGCCCGGCCATGGCCGTCGTTGGCCGCGCGGCTCCACCACAGCGCGGCCTCGCGCTCGCTGCCCTCGCGGGCGAGGAGCAGACCGAGGTTGAAGGCACCGTTGCGGCTGCCCGACTCGGCCGCCTCGCGGTACCAGCGCGCGGCGTTCCCCAGATCGCCGCGGGCCGCCGCGAGCATCCCGACGCGCACCTGGGCGCGGCGGTGCCCCTGCTCGGCGGCCCTCTCGTACCAGGCCTCGCACTCGGTCTTCTCCGGCGTCGGCTCGCCGAGCGCCGGCGGCCCCGGCGGCGGCTGACGCGCGTCCAGCACCCCGGCCAGCCGGAAGGCCGCCTCGGCGCTGCCACCGCCCGCGGCGCAGCGCAGATGGCGTTCGGCCTCCTGCTCCTCGCCGTGATGCAGCAGGGCCATGCCGACCTGGAGGGCGGCCTCGGTGTGCCCGGCGGCCGCGGCACGCTCGTACCAGCTCAGGGCCGCCCGGTCCTCGTCGCGCCCGGCGTGCAGGATGCCGAGATTGAAGGCGGCGTCGACGCTGCCCGCCTCGGCGGCCTTGGAGAACCAGGGCTCCGCGCCGGTCGCGTCGCCCGCCTGGAGCAGCAGGACGGCCAGTGCGTTGGCGGCCTCGCGGTGACCGGCGTACGCGGCTCGGCGGTACCACTGCTCGGCCTGCGGCGTACGGTCCTGGGCGGCGCAGAGCAGCCCCAGGTTGTACGCACCGTTGACGTCGCCCGCGTCCATGGCGGCGCGGTACCAGCGCTCAGCGGTCTGCGGCTCGCCGCGCGCGGCGTGCAGGGCGCCCAGGGCGTTGGCGGCGTTCCCGTCGCCCTCCTGGGCGGCGCGCAGCCACCACACGGCCGCACTCTCCTCGTCGCCCGCGTCGCGCAGCAGGAAGCCGAGCGCGCAGGCGGCCCGGGCCTCGCCGGCCTTGGCGGAGGTGAGGTACCAGCGGCCGGCCTCCTTGAGCTCGCCGCGCTGTTCGAGGATGGCGCCGAGGTGCAGGGCGGCGCGGCGGTGGCCGCGCGCGGCGGCCTGCCGGTACCACTGCTCGGCCTCTCCGACGCGCCCGGCGTCGGGGCCCGCCACGGGCCCGTCGTCCTTGCGCCCGCTCGCGCGGCGCGCGACGGGTGCCCCGGTCCTGGCTCCTGCGCCGTCGGAGGCGCCCCCGGCCGCGGGCAGGGCCGCTCCCGTTCCGGCGTCCGCGCCGGGGCGGCCGAAAGCGTCGTGCGGGTCGTCGGTGGCCTTGCGCTCCAGGGTGCGCGCCAGGCGGTACGCGGCCTCCCGGTGCCCCTGCTCGGCGGCAGCGCGCAGCCAGCGCTCGGCACCGACGTCGCCGCGGTGTTCCAGGAGGTCGGCGAGGGCGTACGCGCCCAGCGCATGGCCCTGTTCGGCGGACTGGCGCAGCCAGTACTCGGCGCCGGGCTCGTCGCCGCGCTCGCGGTAGTGGCGCCCCAGCGCGTGCGCCGCGGCGGCGGAACCGGCGACGGCCGCGATGCGCCACCAGCCGGCCGCCTCGTCGGCGTAGCCGCGCTGGTGGAGGAGGACGCCCAGGTTGTTGGCCGCGGCCCGGTCGCCGTCGGCGGTGGCTGCGCGCAGGTAGGGCTCGGCGCCACTCAGATCGCCCCGGCGCAGCAGCAGCGCACCGAGGACGCTCATCGACGCGGTGTCACCGGCATCGGCGGCTCGACGGTACCGCGCCTCGCTCTCGGCGCTCTCGGTGCTCTCGGTACCCGCTGCGGTCCCGGCGTCCGTCGTGGCATCGATCCCGGCGCCGGCGCTCGCGGAGGGCTCAGCGCCCCCCGTGATCCCCTCGTTCTCTACGGCCTGGGCCGCCGCGGCATCGCTTTCGACATCTGCGGCAAAAGCCGCATCTGCCATGTTCCCCATCCGATGGACGCGCCGCTGCACAAACCGCCCTGTCTCCAACAGAGTTGCCCTGTCCCCCATAAATACCATCGTCGCACCACCTGTAACCCGCGTACACCTGGTATATCGCGGCCAGTGAGGTCACTTCAGCGTTTTGTCGACATGCCCACAGAGAGATAAGTCAAACACGTCCGGGCTCAACTCGTGCCCTGCGAACCGCACTTCAGGCCCTCCGCGTAAGAAAGTCTCCGGGACACGACGAAGGCCCGGATCCTCGAAAGGATCCGGGCCTTGGTCTTTCAGTAGCGGGGACAGGATTTGAACCTGCGACCTCTGGGTTATGAGCCCAGCGAGCTACCGAGCTGCTCCACCCCGCGTCGTTGTGTTCAAACCGTACCACGACGCGGGGGTGGTGCTTTACCGGTCCCTACCGGGTCCTACCAGCTGCAACCGTCCCTGCCGGCTGGTGCGACCCATCACTCAGCTGCCCTTCTCCGTCTTGGGCTGGGCCGCCGCCGCACGCTGCAGGGCGTCCTGCAGATCCGCCTGGGCCTTGCCGTAGGCGGTCCAGTCCTGCTTCTTCAGGGCCGCCTCGCCTTCCGCATAGGCCTTCTGCGCATCCGCGATCGCCTGCTTCAGCGCCGCGTCACCGGTGGCCGGTGGCTTCGTGGTGTCGCCCGGCGGCCGGGTGGTCTCCGCCGGCGGCTCCGTGGTGCCGGAGTCCTCCACCCCGAAGACCGAGTTGAGCGCCTCGCCGAGGCTGTTCTCGAAGACGGTCTTCGATCCGTACGAGGCGGCGACCTTGCGCAGCAGCGGGTAGTTCTGCGTGCCACCACGCGTGTACACCGGCTCGATGTAGAGGAAGCCCCCGTCCAGCGGCACGGTCAGCAGGTTGCCGTACTCGATGTCGGAGTCGGTGCCCTTGAGGTTTCTCACGAACTCGGCGACATCGTCGTTGCCGTTGAGCTCGCTCTGCACCTGGCCCGGGCCCTTCACCGTAGTGGTGACTCTCAACAGCCTTATCGTGCCGTAGTCCTTGCTGGCCGCATCCGCGTCCACCGCCATGAACGCCCCGAGGTCGGGCCGCCCCTTCGGGGTGAACGTGGTGGTCAGCGAGAATTTCTGGGCCGTCTGGTCCGGCATCTTTATGCTCAGGTAGTACGGCGGGACAGCACCGGACTCCTTGTTGGTCGGGTCGTCCGGGACCTGCCACGCGTCACTGCCGCTGTAGAACTGCGCGGGGTTGGTGACGTGGTAGCGGGTGAGCAGCTCGCGCTGCACCTTGAACAGGTCCTGCGGGTACCGCAGGTGGTCCATCAGATCCTGCGGGATGTCGGCCCGCGGCTCCACCGTCCCCGGGAACGCCTTGCGCCAGGTCTTGAGGACCGGGTCCTCGGTGTCCCACTCGTACAGCTTGACCTTGCCGTCGTACGCGTCGACGGTGGCCTTCACCGAGTTGCGGATGTAGTTGACCTGGTTCTGCTGGGCGACGACCGCACGCTGGTTGGTGGTCAGCGAGTCGGCCGTGGTGTCACCGAGCGTCGTACGCGAGGCGTACGGGTACCCGTTGGTGGTGGTGTAGGCGTCGACCACCCACTGGATGCGGTGGTTCACCACGGCCGGATAGGCGTCGCCGTCGATGGTCAGCCACGGGGCGACCGCCTCGACGCGCTCCTTGGGCGTGCGGTTGTAGAGAATCCGCGAGCCCTCGCCGATGGCCCCCGAGTAGAGGATCTGCGGCTCGCTGAACGACACCGCGTACGCGGCACGGTTGAAGGCGTTGGAGAGGCTGACCCCGCTGTTGCCCTGGTAGCTGGTGGTCCGCTCGCCGTCCTCCTCGTAGTCGAGCTCCTTCTGGGGCCCGCCGACGATGGAGTACTGCTCCGTCTTCTCGCCGTAGTAGATCTGCTGCTGGTACGAGCCGAGTTCGCCGGTGGTCGGCAGACCTGATTCGGTGAAGTCCGGGGAGCCCTTCGGGTTCTTGCCCGTCGTGGTACCCCGGGCGGCGATGGCGCCGTAGCCGTGCGTGTACGTGAAGTGGTCGTTGATCCAGTTGCGCTTGGGGATGCCGTCCAGGTTGAGCTCGCGCAGACCGATGATCGTGTCCTGGTCCTTGCCGGCGGCGTCCTTGTAGCGGTCGACGTCCAGCGTCTTGGGGAACTGGTAGTAGTTCCTCTTCTGCTGGAGCTGCTGGAAGGCCGGGGACACGACGTTGGGGTCCATCACCCGGTAGCTCGCCGCTTCGTCCGCGGAGGCACGCAGCTTCGCGTCGTCCGTCGTGGTGCTCTTGCCCGTGTAGTCGTCCACCTGCGCGTCATCGATGTCGTACGCGTCACGCGTCGCGTCGATGTTCTTGCGGATGAACGGGGCCTCCTTGGCCTGCTCGTTCGGCTGGACCTGGAACTTCTGCACGATCGCCGGGTACAGCCCGCCGATCAGGATCGCCGAGAGCACCATCAGGCCGAAGCCGATCATCGGGAGCTGCCAGGTGCGGCGCCACAGCGTCGCGAAGAACAGCACGGCGCAGATCGCGGCGATGCAGAACAGGATCGTCTTGGCCGGCAGGTACGCGTTGGCGTCGACGTACCTCAGGCCCGTCCAGTTGTCCGTCGCCTTGAAGTCGCTGGACTTCACCGCGAGGCCGTACCGGTCGAGCCAGTACGCCACGGCCTTCAGCGAGACGAAGACGCCGAGCAGCACCGACAGATGGCCGGTGGCCGCGCCGGTCGCCCGCGCGCCGGGACTGGTGATGCGGAGTCCGCCGTACAGGTAGTGGGTCAGCGCGGCGGCGATCAGCGCGAGCACCGTGGCCGCGAAGCCGAAGCCGAGCAGGAATCGGTACCACGGCAGGTTGAAGGCGTAGAAGGACACATCCAGGTGGAACTGGGGGTCCTTCTGCCCGAACGGCACGCCGTTCACGTACATCAGCCAGGTACGCCACTGGCCCGAGGCGGACGCTCCGGCGATCAGTCCGACGAGCGCGGTGATCGCGAGCAGCACCCACTTCTTGTACGGGGCGAGGCTCATGCGGTAGCGGTCCAGGCTCTGCTGCTCCAGCGACATCGCGCTCAGCGGCGGCCGGAGCCGGTGCGCGAGCCAGATGTTCACACCGACGGCGATCGCCATCAGCAGTCCGAAGACGAGGAACAGCCCGATCTTGGTCCACAGGGTGGTGGTGAAGACGGACGAATACGCAACCGACCGGTACCAGAGCCAGTCCGTCCAGAACCCGGCGAACATGACGAACGCCATGGCGAGAACCGCCAGGACGCCCAGTGTCATGAGCAGGGTACGGGCGCGCCGGGACGGGCGGCCGACTCTGATCCGTGGCCCGGTCGGGCCTCCGCCGCGGTCCGGCATCTGGAAAGCCAACGTGCGCACCTCGAAGTTCGCGGTCGTGTGAAGCGGGCCCAGCGATCGTAGAGCCCACCTATGCAACTTACTGAGGCTTTACCTAGTTCCCGATCCCGGGGCGGAAGGAGGCAGGATATTGAGCATGCCCAACGTTTCCCCTTCAGGCCCTCCGATGGCCGCGAGCCCCCTCACCGTCGCCGTGCTCGAAATCGACGAGTACGCCGCCGGCCTCGGCTGGGACCAGCCGGCCCGACTCTTCGCGCTCGTCGACACCGCCAAGCTGCGCGTCCAGGAGCCCGGCCTCGCCGCCCAGCTCGGTCTCGACAGCCCCGATTCGAAGGCCCCCGCACTCACCCCCATCGAGCAGGAGGAGCTTCCCCGCGGAAAGGCGCTGGACGAGTTCCTCGCCACGATCGCCTGGCCCGACGCGGTGGCCGGCTGCGCCATGACGGTGGAGCGCCTGATGCTGCCGCCGTCCGCCGAGTCCTCCGTACCGGAGGGGCTCAGTGACGCACAGCTGACCAAGTGGGTCGCCAAGCACCCCGACCGGCAGGAGGTGCGGATGACCGTGGCCGTCCTGCGGGACGGTGCCCGGGAGTCGGCCGTACGACTCCGGGAGAAGGACTCCCCGACCGAGGTGCTGACCGGCGCCGGCCTGGTGCCGGGGCTCGCCGAGGCGCTGGCCGCCACATTCGAGTCCTGACCGGATCGAACCGCACCGCCCGTTCCGCCCGCCGGGGCGGCGCGGTCAGCCTGCCGAGCAGCTCGGCAGGCCGGCCGTGTCGCCCGTGCGGATCTTCTCCAGCGACTGCTTCGCGTCGTCGATCGTCTTCACCTTCACCAGGGTGAGCCCGCTGGGGGTGTCGGACGCGGCGGCCTTGCAGTTGTCGGTCGGCGTCAGGAAGTACCTGGCGCCCGCGTTGCGCGCGCCGACCAATTTCATGTTGATACCGCCGATCGGGCCGACCTTGCCCTGGTCGTCGATGGTGCCGGTGCCCGCGACGAACTTGCCGCCGGTCAGCTGCCCGGGTGTCAGCTTGTCGACGATGCCCAGGGAGAACATCAGGCCCGCGCTCGGGCCGCCCACATCGGCGAGCTTGATGTCGATCCGGAACGGGAACGTGTGGTCCGTCCCGGCCTGGATCCCGACGATCGCCCGGTTCTGCTCGGGCGCCTTCTTCGTCGTGATGGTGATCTTCCGGCTGCCCTCGGGCTCCTTGCCGGCCTTCTCGGCCGCGGCCGCCGTCTTCGCGGGGATCACCGTGAAGGTGACGTTCTGCCCGGGCTTGCGCTGGGTGACGAGCTTCGCGACGTCCTCGGGCTGCTTGACCGCCGTACTGTCGACCGCCTTGATCACGTCACCGGCATGCAGCTTCCCCTGCGCGGGGCTGTCCTTGATCACCGTGGAGACCACGACGCGCGAGGTGACCGGGATGCCCAGCTCGTCCAGGGCGGCGACCTTGGCGCTCTCCTGGGACTGGCTGAACTCCTCGGCGTTCTCCTGCGTCGACTGCTCCTCGGTCTTGCCGTTCGGGTACAGCGTGTCGTGCGGCACGACCACGCTGTCGTGGGCCAGCCAGCCGTAGACGGCCTCGACGAGGTTCATGGTGTAGTCGGCGCCGGTGACTCGGACCGTCGTCATGTTGAGGTTGCCGGACGTCTTGTACGTCGGGTGCCCGGAGATCTGCAGAACCGGTTCGCCGTCGACCTTGCCGAGGGTGTTCACGGTCGGCCCGGGAGACATCTCCGAATACGGCACGGTGATCATCACGCCTGCGCAGAGGAGCGCGATGAGGATCAGCGTGGAGGCGAGCATCGTCGCGGTGCGGCGTGGCATGGAACGACAGTACGGGAAGGGTCTGTCAGTGCACCGCCGGGGCCGGTCCGTACGGGGCGGAGGGCCGGGCGTCGTGCTGTGCCGGGTGGCGGGGCCGCCGGGATCCGGATCGGCGACTGCGGATGTTTCGGTGCTGCGTCAGGCGGCGTCGGAACCGGAATCCGATCGCTCCATCGCTTCGCGGAACCGGGCGTATCCGGCAAGTTCGGTGACATCACCGGCTGTGCGATTACGGGCGGCCCAGGTTGCCCATATCGCAGCGCCGATAGCAGCAAAAAGCGGAATCAACAGCCAGGCGAGTGCTGCCATGACGACCTCCCTACCCCATGAGCGACCGCAACTGACCGATCAGCAGATTAACCATCTGCAGAAACAACGCTCATGGCAGGGGTGCGGTTACGCAAATCGGGGCGGATCACGGCCGGACGGGTTTGCGCTCAGCAGGCGCCGACCCACTCCTCCGTGCCGTCGGAAAACCGCTGGTGCTTCCAGATCGGGACCTCGTGCTTGAGGTCGTCGATGAGCCTGCGGCACGCCTCGAAGGCCTCCGCGCGGTGCGGGCAGGAGACGGCGACGACCACAGCCGTGTCGCCCACCTCCAGTTCACCCACTCGGTGGACTGCGGCCAGCGCCCGGACCGGGAAGTCGGCGACGACCTTCTCGGCCACCCGGCGCAACTCGTCCTGCGCCGACGGATGGCAGGAGTAGCCCAGCGCACCGACGTCCTGGCCGCCGTCGTGATTGCGGACCGTGCCGACGAAAAGCGCCGTGCCGCCCGCGGCGTCGTCCCCGACGACGCGGAAGATCTCGTCGACGGACAGCGGTGTGTCCCGGATCTCCAGCAGCCGGATCGGGTCCTGCGCCGCCTGCTCGCCGGGGTGGTCGTGGGTGGATGCCATGGCGTCCATGGTGCCGTACCGCGCCGACATCGCGGAATAGCGCCTTTCACCGGCGGGCTGCCGACCGCCTTGGAGCCTTCTGCAGCCGGTGGCACCGCCCGGACCTGTCTCAGATGCGACGGCGGGCCTTGCGGGCGCGGCGGACCAGAGCAGCGGTGCCGAGCAGCGCGACGGTCGCACCGGCGGCGCCGGCGGCGGTGGCGTCCTTGCGGCCGAGCCTGCGTCCGGCGACGGTGTGGCGGCCCTCGACCTCTTCGAGGAGCGCGGCGAGCACTTCCTCGTTGGTCCACCCGGGGCGCCAGCCCGCATCGTGCAGCCGGCTCACGCTGACCACCCAGGGGTGCATCGTGTAGGCGAGGTCTCCGGCCGGGGACGGGGTGAGGCCGATCCGGTGCAGCCTGGCGGCGGCGCCCAGGGCGACCGCGGAGGGCAGTTCCATCCGGCGCACGCCGCTGAGCTCCTCGACCTCCTCCTGCTCCAGCCAGCCGTCGCAGCCCACCGCGAACTCTCCGTCGATCTTCTCCAGGGCGGCGTACTCCAGGGCCGTCACCAGGTCCTCGACATGGCAGAACTGCCAGGTGGGGCGCGATCCGGCGACCACCAGGAGGCGCGGGGACTCGAAGTAGCGGGTGAGCGCCGTGTCCGTGCCGCCGACCAGGACGGTGGGGCGGACCACGGTGACATTGAGGCCGGGGTGGGCGCGGGGTGCGCGGCGCCCCAGCCGCTCGATCTCCAGGAGGTCGCCGACGCCGGTGGCCTCCGCGGTGGCACGCAGCTCGGCGTCCTCGGAGAGGGGAATGTCGTTGTCGGGAAGCGCCCCGTAGACCATCGCGGAGGTGCAGAGCACGACGCGGTGGACCCCGACGGCCGCGGCGGCGGTCAGCACGGTCTGGGTGCCGCGGACGTTGTACGCCGTGCGGGCGGCGGGGTCCGTCTCCAGGTCGAGATCGAGTGCCAGATGGACGACCACGTCTGCGCCGCGCAGCTTCTCGGCGATGGCGGGGTCACGTACGTCGAGGATGTGCCAGGTCGCCTCGGAGACCTCGCCTCGCCGCTCGTCGATGGCGATGACCTGCTTGACCTCCTCGGAAGCCGCGAGGCGCGCGGTGAGCAGCTCACCGACGCCGGTCGCGGCGCCGGTGACCGCGACGACGGGACCGCGGTTCTTGGAGCTGCTCTTCGAGGGCTTGCTCTCGGGCGAAGGGTCGGCCAGGTTTCGCGCTGCGCGAACCTGAGGATCTGGGGAACTCACCGGGCGTCTCCAGCGGTTGTCTTCAGTACGTACCCGAATGACGCGTACGTACCAGGTGGCGTCCATCCTGCCGCAGGCCGGGAGCCGGCGGAGCACTGAGGCCCCGAGCGGGCCAGGTGTCTACGCTGGATGGTGATGTCGGGCAGTCGCCGTCGGTTCGAGCCGGCGGCCCTACGAGCCGAGGAAACCCGTGAGTGACACCCCATTCGGATTCGGCCTTCCGCCGGAGGAGCCGGAGAACGGCGACGAGGGCAAGAAGAAGGACCCCACCGGAGGTGGGCAGGGTTCGGGCGGGCCGGCGAACCCGTTCGGCTTCGGGCCGGGCGCGGGCGGGGACAATCCGTTCGCGGCGATGTTCGGATCGATGAACCCGAACGACCTGGGAGCCGCCTTCCAGCAGCTCGGCCAGATGCTGAGCTACGAGGGCGGTCCCGTGAACTGGGACATGGCCAAGCAGATCGCCCGCCAGACGGTCGCCCAGGGCACCCCGGACGGCACGAAGGACGCGAGCGTGGGTTCTTCGGAGCGGGCCTCGGTCGACGAAGCCCTGCGGCTGGCCGATCTCTGGCTGGACGGCGTGACGTCCCTGCCCTCCGGTTCCGTCTCGACCGTGGCATGGAGCCGTGCCGAGTGGGTCGAGGCGTCCCTCCCCGCCTGGCAGAAGCTGGTCGATCCGGTGGCCGAGCGTGTCGGCCTGGCCATGGGCGACGTGCTGCCCGAGGAGATGCAGGCGATGGCGGGCCCGCTGATCGGCATGATGCGGTCGATGGGCGGTGCCATGTTCGGCCAGCAGATCGGGCAGGCCGTGGGCGTGCTGGCGGGCGAGGTCGTCGGCTCGACCGATATCGGGCTGCCGCTGGGCCCGGCCGGCAAGGCCGCTCTCCTTCCGCTGAACGTCGAGAGGTTCGGCAAGGACCTGAGCGTGCCGCAGGACGAGGTGCGGCTGTACCTGGCCCTGCGTGAGGCCGCCCACCAGCGGCTCTTCGCCCATGTGCCGTGGCTGCGCTCACACCTGTTCGGCGCGGTCGAGGGGTATGCGCGCGGCATCAAGGTCGACACCAGCAAGCTGGAGGACGTGGTCGGCCAGTTCGACCCGTCGCAGCCCGAGCAGCTGCAGGACGCCCTTCAGCAGGGCATGTTCCAGCCGGAGGACACCCCGGAGCAGAAGGCCGCTCTGGCCAGGCTGGAGACGGCTCTCGCGCTGGTCGAGGGCTGGGTCGACGCAGTGGTCCACGAGGCCGCGAAGTCCCGGCTGACCTCGGCGGACGCACTGCGCGAGACGATGCGCAGGCGGCGCGCCTCGGGCGGTCCGGCCGAGCAGACCTTTGCCACGCTGATCGGCCTCCAGCTGCGGCCGCGGCGGCTGCGGGACGCCTCGCGGCTGTGGGCGTCGCTCACGGACGCGCGTGGCCTCGACGGGCGCGACGCGCTCTGGGCGCACCCGGACATGCTGCCGACGGCCGGCGACCTGGACGACCCGGACGGGTTCGTGCACCACGAGCAGCTGGACTTCTCCGAGCTGGACAAGATGCTCGGCGAGGCGGCGAAGGGGTCCCAGACGCCCTCCCAGACGCCCTCCCAGACGCCCACGGACGAGCAGAGCGACGCCGGCGACAAGGGCGACGGAACCGGCAAGGGCGACACCGACGGCAAGGGCGACACCGACCAGTGAACCTGTACGACGACGCACTCCTCGTACTGAAGCGGTACGAGGACCCCGCGGACCCGGACACGGACCAGGAGCAGCTGCGCCGGGTCTATCTCGACCATCTGGCGCGGCACCCGGACGGCATGTGGAAGGCCTGCGAGGCGGGACATCTGACGGCCAGCGCGCTGGTCGTCGATCCGGAACGCGGCCGGGTTCTGCTGACGCTGCACCGGAAGCTGCAGATGTGGCTGCAGCTGGGCGGTCACTGCGAGCCGGACGACGCCACGCTGGCGGCTGCCGCGCTGCGCGAGGCCACCGAGGAGTCAGGCATCAGCGGTCTGACACTGCTGTCGGGCGGTCCGGTGGCACTGGACCGGCATCCGATCCCGGCGCCCTGCCACTGGCATCTGGATGTGCAGTACGCGGCGCTTGCACCGCACGGCGCCACGGCGCAGATCAGCGACGAGTCGCTGGACCTGCGCTGGTTCACGTACGACGAAGTGGCCGAGGTGGCCGATGCCTCGGTCGTACGGCTGATGGCACGTACGCGCGCGGCGCTGGACGGCGGCTGGTAGCGGCGAGTGACCTCGACGGGTGAGGGGCGCCCTCCCAGGAGGGCGCCCCTCACCCGTTTCCGTGGGGCTTGTCCGTGCGGTGCGGCTCAGTTCCAGGCGTTGTTCTGGTTCTGGCCGTGCGCTCCCTGCGCGCCCATGCCGTACTGGGCGCGTACACCCTGACCGATCTGGGCGTTCTGCGGCGGCAGCACCTCGCTCGGCTGGACCAGGGCGAAGCCCTGTCCGAGGAAGCTGAGCTCCCAGCCCTCGCCGGTGTTGCCGCGCCGCCGCCAGACCCCGGAGGAGTGCGTCTGGGCCTGCATCTGCACCCGCAGCGAGCTGGACCAGGCGACGATCGCATCGGCGTCGACGTTGACGTACTTGTCGGGCGTCACCTGCATCATCAGCGGCTGGCCCGAGGTCATCAGGGCGACCTTGCCGGTGCCGGAGATGTTGAGCTGGTACTTGCCGGTGCCCGAGATGCCGTACTGGCTGTCCACGGCGATGACCTCGGCGTGCAGCGACGAGTCGAGCGCCAGGACATAGGCGCTGTCCACCGTCATGCCGTCGTGGTCCACGTCCACGACGTGGACGTACTGCGCCAGATTGGCGAGGTAGACGGTCCCCTGCCCCGAGCAGCGCATCAGGTCGAGGCCCTCACCGGTCCTCGCGCGGGCGCGGCGCTGCCCCTGCGACTGGTACTCGCCGTCGAACTCCATCAGCCCCTGGTAGGCGACCATCGCGCCCTTGCGGGCGAGGACGTCGTCACGGCCGGTCAGCGACACCCGCAGGAGCTGCGGGTTCTGCAGGGTGTACCGGTCCTGGGACTGCTGTTCCGTGTGGTTGAAAAGCGGACTCTGCATGGTGTGTACTCCCTCCCCCTCAGTTCCGGACCCGCAGGCGGTCCGTACTGTCCTCACTCGGCTGGACGACGACGATGCCCTGGCCGGAGAACGCCATCTGGTACGCCTCGCCGCTTCCGCGCCCGATGAGCGAGGAGGCCTTGAAGCTGCGCTTGCCCTTCACCTTGAGGTTCGGGGACCACGCCACAAGGGCGTCCGGGTCGACGTAGGTCTCGTCCTCGCCGCGTCCGCAGTCGACGACGATCGGCGTGCCGCGTGAGGTGATGGCAACCCAGCCGGTACCGGAGATGCAGACGTTCCACAGGCCCTGGCCGGCGAACTTGGCCAGCCCCTTGACCCGCTCCACACCCCAGGTGAGGTGGCCGTCGAAGGCCAGGACGTTGGTGCCGTTGACCGAGAGGGAGTCGTTGTTGAGATTGATGACGACCACATCGGCGCCGTAGTCCGCGAGGTACAGCAGTCCGTCACCGGCGCACTTCATCAGGGGCGCGCCCTCGCCGGTGATCCACTGGGAGGCGATCTGGCGGACCGCGGGCGGATTGGGTTCGTACTGGATGAAGCCCTCGTACGACACCATCGAGCCGGTACGTGCGTAAAGGTCCTGGCCGGTGGCCATGGCGACCTTGAGCATCGAGTGGCCGTGGTTCTCCATACGGGCCGTGACGGGGGTCGGGGCGAAGCCCGCGAGTTGCTGGTTCATGACGGGCTCCCTCAGACCTCGTAGGGCTGGACGACGATGAAGTTGCCGGGCGCTCCCCGGAACTGCAGGTTCACGGTCTCTCCGCTGTGCCCGGGATACGCGTTGCGACGCAGCCGGACCTGGCTGGAGATGATCACCTGGGACGCCGACGACCAGGCCACGATGGCGTTGCAGTCGGCGAATGTGGTCGGCGTGACCGGCAGCACGACGGGAACGCCGTGCGTCTTGACGACGACCGTGCCGGTGCCCTGGAACTGCATGGTGAACAGGGCGCCACCGGGGATGCCGTGCCCCTCGATCCGGCGGACCTCGTACTGCAGCGACTCGTCGAAGGCGAGGACGCTCTCCGCCGAGACGCAGATGCCGTCGCCCTGGAGCTCGATGGGGTGCAGGTGGGCGGCGTCCTCGGCGAGGAAGACCTGGCCCCGGCCGGTGCACCGCATCAGCTGCATTTCCTGTCCGGTGGCGTTTCCGACCACGCGGCCGGCGAAACCGGCACCCTTGTAGCCGAAGTCGACCTTGCCCTGGTACATCACCATGGAGCCCTGGCGGGCGAGCACGGGCGTGCCGCCCATGGTGAGGTCGACTCGCATCAGCTGCTGGTTCTGCGGGGTCCAACGCTGGCCGGTGGCCGTCTCCTTGTACGGCTGGAGCGCGGCCTGCAGACCGGCACCGGACTGCGGCGCGCCCTGCGGTACGCCCTGGGGCATGCCGGGGGGCTGCTGCCCGAACGGGGCGGGAGCCTGCTGACCGTACGGGGCGGGAGCCTGCTGGCCGTAGGGGGCGGCGGGCACCGGCTGGCCGGGGACCTGTCCGAACTGCGGCTGCTGGGGCGGCTGCCCGTACGGAGCCGGTGCGGGCGCGGGCGGTGGAACGGTGCCGCCCTGCGGCATCATCGGAGCCGCGATCGTCGGCGCCGCATGCATCTGCTGCTGCGGTGCCGGAGCCTGGCCGGCCGGAGCCCCGAAGGACGGTGCAGGCTGCGGAACTTGGGGGGCGGCCGGAGCTCCGAAGGACGGTGCCGGGGCGGCTGGCTGCGCGGGCGGGGCGAACGACGGGGCGGCTGCCTGCGGCTGCGGCGCGGCGGGCGCCTCCTCGGCGACCTCACCGCCGAAGTTCTTCAGCAGCGCGTCGAGGCCGCCGTCGAAGCCCTGGCCGACGGCAGCGAACCGCCAGACGTCCTTCAGGTAGAAGTCGCCCAGCATCACCGCGCGCTCGGTGGTGAACTCTGAGCCGGTGAAGGCGTACCTGACGACTTCCTCGCCGCCCGCGACGATCCGGATGTACCCCGGGCCGACCTGGGACATCTGCCCCGCGCCGTCGACGGTCGCCGTGAAGGAGAGTTTGTGGATGTTCGCCGGAATGCGGTCCAGCGTGACGCGGAACGACTCGGTGTCACCGGCCTGGGCGCCGAGGAGCTGAATGGACTCCTCGGGCGATTTCGGCTGGTTGAAGAAGATGAAATACCGGTCGTCGGAGAGCTGCTCATTGGCATCGAGACCGAAGCAGCTGATGTCAAAGGTCAGCCCCGGGCCGGCGATCTGCACACCTACGTACAGGTCCGTCCCCGGCGTGAGATCACTGATCTTGGCCTTGTGGCCGCGTTGGAATTCCCTGGCCATGCGTAACGACCGTCCCCCATCCCGAATATGAATGCGTCGCGCCAGGCTAGCCGCAAAATCCGACATTGGGCCAAGTCGGTACACACCCGGTACAGAACCACCGCGCGTCACTCACTGCGGGCGGCCGGCAGATGCGGCAGCCGGTCGGCCGCCACCACCCCTTCGAGGTAGCCACGGGCCCGCTCGGTCCGCGGGTACGCCTCCAGCAGCCGCCAGAAGCGCGGACCGTGACCAGGGACCAGCAGATGCGCCAGTTCATGGACGAGCACGTAGTCGACGACGTACTCGGGCATGCCCTGCAGCCGGTGCGACAGGCGGATGCTGCCCTCCGCCGGAGTGCACGAACCCCATCGGGTGTTCTGATTGGTCACCCAGCGAACGGACGCCGGTCTGGCCCGGCCGTTGAAATACTGGGCGGACAACCGCTCGGCCCGCTCCGCCAGTTCACTGTCCCCGAGGATCCGCTTGCTCTCCTGAGCGGCCAGTTTGTCGAGCATCACGCTCACCCAGCGCCGCTCCTCCGCCTCCGACATCCGGGCGGGGATCAGCACGATGGTTCGGTCGCCCTCCCGGTACGCGGAGACCGTTCTGCTGCGCCGGGCGCTCCTGCGGACCTCGACCGCGCTCGTCACCGGGACGCGGGGCGGATGGCTGGCCGCGCTGCGCTGATGATCTCCGGCGCTGCGCGCGGGGGTCTCCCCGGCGAAGCCGGGTGACAGGTCGGCGGGCACGGCACGACGTTACCCGGTGCCGGCAGGGGAAGTCCCGCCCCCTGGGCTGTTGATGCTTGATCCACTCCACGGCATGCACCATTTGAACGACTAATGCCCCCGCCTGTGGACAACTTTCTGCACGTTTCGAGGCCGGACTGCATTCTGGCAACGGATCAAGCGGAGCTCCGCACGAAGGACACCGACCGGGGGAAACCATGCATCCGATGCTGAAGCCCGCGCTGCGCCGCGCCTGGCGCGGCAGGAACACCGTGCAATTCGGAGTGACACGCGCTCACGCTGTGAAGCTCGGCCCGGTGGATATCGCCACGGGCAGTTTCCTGGAACTTCTCGACGGAACGCGCGGACTGCCGCTGCTGCGCGAAGAGGCACGGGCGCTGAATCTGTCGGCCCCTCAGGTGGACACACTGGTACGGCGCTTGGCGGACGCAGGGCTGATCGACGATGTGCGGGCGGGCGGCCCGGAAGCCGATGCCCTGCGGAACCGGACCGACGTCCTGGAGCGGCAGCGCCCCGACCTCGCGTCGCTCTCGGTCGTCCATCCCGAACCGGGCGGCGGACTGCGCCGGCTGGCGGCCCGCCGCTCGATGCGGGTCCAGGTGCGAGGCGCGGGCCGGGTCGGTGCCGCAATCGCCGCGGTGCTGTCCGGGTCCGGAGTGGGCCGGGTCGAGGTTCTGGACGGCGGGCTCGCCGAGCCCTCGGACGTCACACCCGGCGGACTCCCGGCGACAGCGGTCGGAGAGCGCAGGGACACCGCAGCCCGGCAGTTGGTGCGCCGATCGGCCGTCGGCCCTGCGCCGCGGGCGACGGAGACCGCGGCGGCCGGCACCCGAGGAAGTGGCGTCCCGGCACTCGGCGATTCGGCGAACGGCGGGCCCGGGCTGTCCCTGGTCGTCGTCGCCCCCCGGGACGGTCTCGCGGTGTACGCCCCCGACCCGCGCACCGCCGAAACCTGGATCGCCTCCGGCATCCCTCACCTCTATGCCGGGGTGATCGAAGCCACGGGCGTGGTCGGCCCCTTGGTTCTCCCCGGGGGCACGGCCTGCGCGGGATGCCTGGCGCTGACCCGTGCGGACCGCGATCCGCAGTGGCCGCGGATGCTCGCACAGTGGCGGTCCGGTCGGCGCAACGCGGTCCAGGCGTGCGATCTGGGGCTCGCCACGGCGGTGGCGGGTTTGGCGGCAGCCCATGCACTGGCGTTTCTGGACGGCGAACTGCCCGCCACCACCGGGGCCCGGTGGGAGGCTGCTCTGCCGCTGCTGGACTGGCGGTCGGAGCAGATCGGGGCTCACCTGCGCTGTTCCTGCGGTGCGGGTGGGCACACTGAGGGGGAGCGCACCTCGGTGCTCGACGCGGCGCACGACACAATGGCCGGGTAACCGCCGCACGCGGCACAGCAGTCTGGGATTTGGAGGGGCGCATGTCTGATCTTCCCCGGAAAGCGGTCACCCGCACCGCCAAGCTGGCTGCGCTGCCACTCGGCTTCGCCGGCCGTGCCACGTGGGGCCTCGGCAAGCGGATCGGCGGCAGGTCCGCGGAGATAGTCGCCCGTGAGCTCCAACAGCGGACGGCGGACCAGCTGTTCAAAACGCTGGGGGAGCTGAAGGGCGGCGCCATGAAGCTCGGCCAGGCCCTGTCCGTCTTCGAGTCGGCGCTGCCCGAGGAGGTCGCCGGTCCCTATCGGGCGGCGCTCACCAAGCTGCAGGAAGCCGCACCTCCCATGCCGACCCGCACGGTCCACACGGTGCTGGAGGAGCGGCTCGGTGAGGACTGGCGGGAGCTGTTCCTCGAATTCGAGGACAAGCCCTCGGCCGCCGCCTCGATCGGGCAGGTGCACCGGGCGGTCTGGCACGACGGACGCGACGTCGCGGTGAAGGTGCAGTACCCGGGCGCTGGGGAGGCCCTGCTCTCGGATCTGACCCAGCTCAGTCGTTTCGCCCGGCTGCTCGGCCCGCTGATCCCCGGGATGGACATCAAACCGCTCATCACGGAGCTGCGTGACCGGGTGTCGGAGGAGCTGGACTACGAGCTGGAGGCACGGTCGCAGCGGGAGCACGCCGAGGAGTTCGCGGGCGATCGCGATGTGGTGATTCCCGATGTGGTGCACCAGTCCGATCAGGTGCTGGTGACGGAGTGGATCGAGGGGGTTCCGCTCTCCGAGGTGATCACCGGGGGCACACAGGAGCAGCGGGACCGGGCGGGCCAGCTGCTGGCACGTTTCCTGTTCTCCGGCCCGGCGCGCACGGGCCTGCTGCACGCGGACCCGCATCCGGGCAACTTCCGGCTGCTCCCCGCGGACAAGGAGGACGGCGAGGCCGGGCAGTGGCGGCTCGGGGTGCTGGACTTCGGCACGGTGGACCGGCTGCCGGGCGGTCTGCCGCAGCCCATCGGGGACTCGTTGCGGCTGACACTGGAAGGTGACGCGGAAGCGGTGTACGCACTGCTGCGCGAGGAGGGATTCGTCAAGGAGTCGATCGCTCTCGACCCGGAGGCGGTACTCGACTATCTGCTGCCGATCATCGAACCGGCGCAGGTGGAGGAGTTCACCTTCACCCGGAGCTGGATGCGCAATCAGGCGGCCCGGATAGCGGATCCCCGCTCCCCTGCCCATCAGCTGGGCAAGCAGCTGAATCTGCCACCCGCCTATCTGCTCATACACCGGGTGACGCTGAGCACGATCGGGGTGCTGTGCCAGCTGGGTGCGAAAGTGAGGCTGCGGGACGAACTGGAGTCCTGGGTGCCGGGGTTCATGCCGGTCGAGGAGGCGACGGCCGAGGAGGCGACGGCCGAGAAGCTTCCCGGGCAGGGGCAGCTGGTGGGAGACGCGGCGACCGAGGCATAGGCTCTTTCGTTCGGATCAGACCGGATCAGGGAGCGGCCCGCCGCGGAGCGGCTGATGACACCGTGGTGCGTGCAGCTGCAAGGCGGAGGAAGGAGCCCACGCGGAGCGCATGGGGTCTCCCCTGCTCGAGCGAAGCCGAGAGCTCGGGGATGACTGACGACAACGCGGCGGATGCGCGTGCCCGACCCCGCGAGCCCAGCATGATCCAAACGAGAGGCCCCAGGCGGGGATCCGAGTGCGGGGACCGGGCCCGGCCGGGCCCGTCACCACCAGACCGAGTCGAGGCGGCCCTCGATCGCCCTGATGTGGAGGCGGGCACAGTCGTCACAGAAGTACTGGCGTCTGCCGTTCTCCACGGAGCAGACCCAGGTCGGCGGCGCGTAGTCGCTGTCGGCGGCGGCGCCGCACCGGGAACACACCACGGCACCGGCGCCCGGTTGTGCGGGGTGATGAGTCTCCTCGTCCACCACGTGACGATAACTCCGTCCCCACCGCGCGGCGCGGCACCACACAGCACGACCGCGGGGCCGGCCCGTTCGGACCGGCCCCGCGGAAGGGGTACTGACTGCTGTCTGGCAGAGCGGCTGCCCGACAACGGGTGCTGCGCTGGTGGGGCCTGACTAGTGCATGACCGCCATGGCCAGCGCGCGGCGGGCGCGCATCGAAGCGCGCTCCGCCCGGCGCTGCATCCGCCGGGCCGAGACCAGGCGCACGGCCCGGCGCTCGGCGTCGGCTTCCCTCAGGCGGTCGTGCATATGCGCACGAGCCAGGGCTTCTGGGATGAGTTGCATTTCGCGGGTCCTGTTCTGACGCGAGTCGTTCGCGCCGATGGTCGTGGCGTTCGGTGTTGCGGAGCCGATGGGCTCATGTGTGGGGACGGACATTGGTGCCTGATTCCGGGGGTCGTGGGTTCGGGGACGGTCGATGGTTCCGATGCGCTTCATGGGTTTGGGGGCCGTGACCCCCAGGCCGGCGGTCACGCCGCGACCGGGTTCTTGCGCGGACGGCCACGCGGCCGCTTGCGAGCGACGACGACGCCCTGGATGAAGAGCTCGCCACCCCAGACACCCCACGGCTCGCGGCGCTCCTTGGCGCCGGCGAGGCAGGCCTCGACGAGCGGGCAGGTGCGGCAGAGGGACTTGGCGTACTCGACATCGGCCGGCGACTCGGCGAAGAAGACCTCCGGGTCGTAGGAACGGCAGGGGACGGGTACGCCGAGGTTCTCGATGGCGTCGTCGAGCGCGGTGAGCGCAGTGAGGGGGATCAAGGTGGAGTCCTCCGTGAGGCCGGGCGGGGGGATCGTTTCGGAAGGCGGTACGGACGGGGCGTGCGCTTCGAGTTGCACGGTGGTGGTGTCCTCGTCTGGTCGTTCCGGCCGGTCGGCCGGGTGGCTGCTGGTACCGGGTACTGCTTGTCCCGAGGCGCCTTCTCGCTGTGTCGTCCGTTGGGACAAACAAAAGGGCCGCGGATCCCGAGTGGGGTTCCGCGGCCCTGAAGGCGCCGGCCTGATGGTGCATCAGGCTGGATCACTCCAGGGTTCAGGCCCACGGAAGGCCCACATCGTGTGGTGGTGCGTCGTCTGCTGCTCGGCTCCGGCTCCGGCACCGACCGCCGCAAAGGCATAGGCCGCCTTGGCCTGTCCCTTCGCTACTGCTGCCGTCGGTGCCTGGGTCGGTCGCTCATTGCGCTCCCGCACGGGAAGGCTCGCCAGGGACAGCGGGCTGACGGCGGGAATGCCGGACAGACCGGTGCCAAGCAGCGAAGATTCCGAAGAGCAGGCGAGGCCGAGCGAGCAGGCGGAGGCGACCGAGAGATCGGTCATTTTGTTGGTCTTGATGATGCTGATCACGACAATCGCCTCCTCTCGGCGTCTCGGTGGACCGGCCGGGCCGGTCCTGCGTATTCGGATAAGTACAGCACGGGGTCAGGGCTTCAGAGAAGTCGCTGTTCCCGTGGTTAAGAACCTATGGTGATGACTGGGGCGGGCGCAAACTATTTTTTCGACGAGTTTTGCTCACACCTCCCCGTCGTCCTCCCCGCTCTCCTCGTCCGGGTCCTCACCTGCGCAGATGGCCAGTACGGCGGCGCCGAACCGGTCCAGCTTCCGGACACCGACCCCGGCGATTCCCGCCAGTTCGCCGTCGCTGCGCGGGACCGCCTCCGCGATCGCCATCAGCGTCTTGTCGGTGAACACGCAGTAGGCGGGCTGGCCGATTTCCTTGGCTCGGACCGCACGCCAGTCGCGCAGCCGCTCGTACAGCGCCTCGTCCATGTCCGAGGGGCAGTCCTCACAGCGCATCAGCTTCATCTCGCCCGCGTCGGTGAGGGTCTTGCCGCAGACCCGGCACAGGGCGGGGCCACGGCGCCCGCGCCTGACCACCGCGGGCCGTTCGACACCGCCCCCGCCGCCACCCCCACCACCGGCCGCACCGCGCCCGCCGAGCGCAGCCGACCCGGGCCGCAGCCCGTTCAGGAAGCGGCTCGGGCGCCGTCCGCCGCGGCTGCCGGGAGACCGGGACAGGGACCAGGACAGCGACAGATGCAGGCGCGCCCGGGTGACGCCGACGTAGAGCAGCCGACGCTCCTCCTCGATCTGCTCGTCGGTCCTGGCGTAGGTGATCGGCATCATGCCCTCGGTCAGCCCGACCAGGAACACGGCGTCCCATTCCAGACCCTTCGCGGAGTGGAGCGAGGCCAGCGTGACTCCCTGGACCGTCGGGGCGTGCTGGGCAGCAGCCCGCTCGTCCAGCTCCGCCACCAGGTCGGAGAGCGTCGCCCCCGGCCTGGCCTGTTCGAAGTCCTCGGCCAGCCGGACCAGGGCGGCCAGGGACTCCCAGCGGTCGCGCACCGCCCCGGACCCCGCAGGCGGCTCCGTGGTCCACCCCTTGGTGGAGAGCACCGCCCGCACCTGCGAGGGCAGCCCCTCCGCGTCGTCGAGCAAGGAGTCGTTGCCCCCGGCGCGGGCCGCACCGCGCAGGGCGACGCCCGCCTCCCGCACCTCGGCACGCTCGAAGAAGCGCTCCGCGCCCCTCAGCTGGTACGGCACGCCCGCGTCGGCGAGAGCCTGCTCATAGACCTCCGACTGCGAGTTGACCCGGTAGAGCACGGCGATCTCACCGGCCGGCACACCCGCGGCGATCAGTTCACGGATCCGGCGGGCGGTGCCCTCGGCCTCGGCGGGCTCGTCCGCGTACTCCGTGTAGCCCGGCTCGGGGCCCTGCTCGCGCTGCGAGACCAGTTCGAGCCGGTGCTCGGCGGCCCGGCCGCGGGCCTGGCCGAGCAGGCCGTTGGCGAGATGGACGACCTGGGGCGTGGAGCGGTAGTCCCGGACCAGCTTGACCACGGTCGCGTTCGGGTAGCGGGCGCGGAAGTTCAGCAGGTGGTCGGGGGTGGCCCCGGTGAACGAGTAGATCGTCTGGCTGGCGTCCCCGACGACGCACAGACTGTCCCGGTCGCCGAGCCAGAGGTCGAGGAGGCGCTGCTGGAGCGGGCTGACGTCCTGGTACTCGTCGACCACGAAGTGCTGGTACTGGCGGCGGACATGGTCGGCGATGTCGTGGCGGTCCTGGAGGATCGCGACAGTGAGCAGCAGCACATCCTCGAAGTCGATCACCGAGCGGTCGCGCTTCAGCTGCTCGTACATCGCGTAGACCTGGGAGATCTCGGCCGGGTCGCGTGGGGCGTCCCGCTGGGTCTTGGCGACCACGGCCGGGTAGTCGGCGGGCACGGTCTGGGTGACCTTGGCCCACTCGATCTCGCTGGTGACGTCCCGCAGCTCGTTGCGGTCGAGCCGGATGCGGCAGCGGGCCGCGGCCTCGGCGACCAGTTGGACCTTGCGCTCCACCAGCCGCGGCAGATCACCACCGACCGCTTTCGGCCAGAAGTACTGGAGCTGGCGGAGGGCGGCGGAGTGGAACGTCCGCGCCTGCACCCCGGCCGCGCCGAGCTGGCGCAGCCTTCCCCGCATCTCGCCCGCGGCCCGGTTGGTGAACGTGACGGCCAGCACACTCGTCGGCTGAAGTATCCCCGCGCGCACCCCGTACGCGATGCGGTGCGTGATCGCGCGCGTCTTTCCCGTGCCGGCTCCGGCCAGCACGCACACCGGGCCGTGCAGGGCCAGGGCGACCTCGCGCTGCTCGGGGTCCAGCCCGTCGAGCACGGCGTCCGCCGACTCGGGGACCTGGGGGAAGAAAGAGGAATGCGTTGCTGATGTCACCCCGCCATGCTGCCAGGTCGGGAGGGGCGGACGCGGAAATTGTCCACAGGGGAGCAGTATCCGTCGTACTAATGCGGGGTCACCGCGGGAATGGCAACCGGGTCACGTACGTTCCACTCCCAGCGAGGACTCACCTTTCCAGCTTTTCCGCGAGATGTGACGACGCGACGTGACGAGACGAACAAAACAGAGGAGAGCGAAGACATGCCGGGCACTGTGACGATGTACAGCACCACGTGGTGCGGCTACTGCCGTCGGCTCAAGGGCCAGATGGACCGCGAGGGCATCACGTACACCGAGATCAACATCGAGCAGGACCCGGAGTCCGCGGCCTTTGTCGAGAAGGCCAACGGGGGCAACCAGACCGTTCCCACCGTCCTCTTCGCCGACGGTTCGACGCTGACGAACCCCTCGCTGGCCCAGGTCAAGCTGAAGGTCGGCGTCTGACCTCGCGCCCGCGAAGAGCACGAACGCCCGCCTCCTTCCGGCCGGTCCGGAAGGAGGCGGGCGTTCGTGTTCCCGGAAGCCCCGGCCTCGGATCAGGCCGCTGCGGCGCCGAGCTGTCGGGCCGCAGCGGTGACCGTCCGCTCGAGGAGGACCGCGATGGTCATCGGCCCGGCACCGCCGCGGACCAGGGTGATCGGGCGGGCCCGCTCGGCGGCTGTGTCGAAGCCGACATCGCCGACGTTGCCCTCGTCGCGCCGGCATCGATCACCACGGCGCCCGGTTCGATGTCCGCGCCCGCGATGAAGCGCGGCTTGCCGACCGCGGCCGGCAGGACGTCCTCCTGCCGGACCGTCGACATCACGGCCCGTGGCCGGATCAGTGGACCGGAGCCGTTTCCCGGGAGGCGCGAGCGGGCCCACGTCACCGTCAGCCCGCAGACCGTCAACGGCCAGCAGCCAGCGGTCAGCCGACGCTGCCCGGCCTCGGGAGCGGCTTGCCGTACCAGAGTTCGATCAGACGGGCCGCGATCGAGATGCCGAAGGGCGGCAGGACCTCGCCCGACTCGAACGCCGCCGTCAGGTCCTCGCGGGAGAACCAGCGGGCCTCCTCGATCTCCTCGCCGTCCACATCGATCTCCGACGACGTGGCCCGCGCCATGAAGCCGAGCATCAGACTGGACGGGAACGGCCAGGGCTGGCTTGCGACGTACTCGACCTCGCCGACCGTGATGCCCGCTTCCTCGTACACCTCGCGGGCCACCGACTGCTCGATCGACTCCCCGGGCTCGACGAAGCCCGCGAGCGTCGAGAAGCGACCCTCCGGCCAGTGCACCTGACGGCCCAGCAGGGCACGGTCCTGTTCGTCCGTGACCAGCATGATCACCGCCGGGTCGGTGCGCGGGTAGTGCTCGGCGCCGCAGGCCGGGCAGCGACGGATGTGGCCGGCCGCCGCGATGACCGTGCGCTCGCCGCAGCGGGAGCAGAAGCGGTGCAGCCGCTGCCAGTTCTCCAGCGCCACCGCGTGCACCATCAGCCCCGCGTCGCGCGGGCCGAGCAGCAGTCCGGCCTCGCGCAGGCCGGCCGGGCGGGCCGGCTGGTCCATGCGGCCGGGCAGGGAGTCCTTCTGGAGCGCGAAGTAGCTGACGCCGTCCTCGTCGGTGCCGAGGAAGTAGCGGTGGGTCTCGGTGACCGGGGCCTCGAAGGCCGGGGTCATGACGATCTCCGTACCGCCGTCGGCCGTGTCGTCGATCAGCACCTGCCCGCCCGAGACCACGAAGACCCGGGTGGTCGGGTGGCTCCAGGCGGCGGAGAGCCAGGCCTCGTCGAGGCGGTGGTGTGCGGCGCGGTCGATGCCGCTGGGCGCGGTGAGACCGATGGGCCGGTCGGTGGTGGCGTTGTCGAAGGTACTCACAGGTGCTTCCTACTCCCCCGGGATGGATCGGGCGTTCAGAGGATTCAGCGGAGTGCGGCGGACAGTTCACCCCAGAGGTGGGCGGCCGTCTCCACGCCCTTGAGCAGAAGGTCGAGCTCGACCTTCTCGTTGGGGGCGTGCCAGCCGTCGGACGGTACGGAGATGCCCAGGAAGAGGACAGGTGCGCCGAGCACGTCCTGGAGGTCGGCGGCGGGTCCCGAGCCGCCTTCGCGGGTGAAGAGGATCTTCTGGCCGAAGGCCCGCCCCATGGCGCGGGCCACGGCCTGCAGTGCGGGGTGGTCCAGCGGGGTCAGACAGGGGCGGGTGGCCGGGGAGAAGGTGATCCGATGGCGGACACCGGCCGGGAACTGTGCCTCGGCCCAGGCCCGGACGGCCTGCTGGACCCGGTCGGGGTCCTGGCCCGCGACCAGCCGGAAGCTGAGCTTCACGAGGGCGGAGGACGGGATGATGGTCTTGCTGCCTGCGCCCTGGTAACCGCCGCCGATGCCGTTGACCTCGGCGGTGGGGCGGGCCCAGATGCGCTCGAGTGTGGAGTAGCCGGCCTCGCCCGTGGTCGCCTGCGACTTGGCGGCGCGCAGCCAGGTGGCCTCGTCGAACGGCAGCTCGGCGAAGAGGGCGCGCTCGGTGTCGGTGAGTTCCGTCACGCCGTCGTAGAAGCCGGGGATCGCGACCCGTCCGTCCGCGTCGTGCAGCCCGGCGACGAGGCGGGCCACCACGGTGGCCGGGTTGGGGACGGCGCCGCCGAACGATCCGGAGTGGATGTCCTGCTCGGGGCCGTGCAGCTCGATCTCGCACTCGGCGAGGCCGCGCATACCCGTGCAGACCGTCGGGGTCGTCTCGTCCCACATGCCCGTGTCGGAGACGATCACAGCATCGGCGGCGAGGCGTGCGGCCTGCTGCTCGACCAGGGTGCGGAAGTGCGGGGAGCCGGACTCCTCCTCGCCCTCGACGAGGAGCTTGAGGTGCACGGCAGGGGTGGTGCGGCCGGTGGTGGCGAGGTGGGCCCGGACGCCGAGGGTGTGGAAGAACACCTGGCCCTTGTCGTCGGCCGCGCCACGCCCGTACATCCGCCCGTCCCGGATCACCGGTTCGAACGGGTCGGTGTCCCAGCCGTCCTCCCGGGCGGCGGGCTGCACGTCGTGGTGCCCGTAGACCAGGACGGTCGGTGCGTCGGGGTCGTCGGACGGCCACTCGGCGAACACCGCGGGCGCACCCGCGGTCTCCCAGATCTCCGTGACCGGGAACCCGGTCTCCTTGAGCTTGGCGGACAGCCACTCGGCGCTGCGCCGTACGTCTCCGTCGTGCTCCGGCTGGGCGGACACGGAGGGGATGCGCAGCCACTCGGCAAGATCGTCGAGGAAGGCCGTGCGGTGCTGCTCGGTGTACGTACGGACGGCGCTGTCCGGGGTGTCGCTCATGGTCTTGAGCCTATCGGCCCGGCGGAGGTGGCTCGTCCAGGAGGAGCCGTTCCAGCTCGGCCCGGCCCGGCAGACCGGCAGGGTGGACGGCCTCTCCGCTGCGGACGAACAGGAATGTGGTGGTGACGGAGTCGAGCGGTACGTCGTGGAGCTCGGCCCAGGCGAGGCGGTAGACGGCCAGCTGGAGCGGGTCGGCTGCGGGGGCGCCCCGGGCGCCTTCGCGGCTGCTGGGCACGTTGCGGGTGGTCTTCCAGTCGACGATCTCGTACGTGTCCCCGTCGGGGCTCTCGTTGCGGTACACGGCGTCGATCCGGCCGCGGATCACCCGGCCCGCGAGGGTGATCCGGAACGGTGTCTCGACGCGGTAGGGGGTGCGGTGGGCGTACGGGGTGCGCTCGAAGGCCTCCTTGAGTGCGGCGAGGTCGCGCTCGTCCGCGATGTCGGCGTCGCTCTCGTCGCCGCCGGGCAGCTCGTCGGGGCCGAGCATGGGCAGCGGCAGCTCCTCGAATCGCGACTCCACCCAGGCGTGGAACCGGGTGCCGCGGCGGGCCGCGGGCGCGGGCGGGCGCGGCATGGGGCGGGCCAGTTCCTGGGCGAAGCCGTCGGGGTCGTCGGCGAGACGCAGCAGCTGGGTGGCGGAGAGCGAGGCGGGCACGACGACCTCGCGCACGGTGGCGCGGGCGCGGCGCAGCTCACCGGCGAGCGCGTCGAGATCCCTGTCCCAGGAGGCGAGGGTGCGGGACTCCTCCGGGGTGAGCCGTGCGGGGGTGCGTGCCGCGGGGACGTGCGGGACGAGGGCGTCGGGGGCGTGCTGGGCGGGGACGTGGGGAACCGGGAGCTGTGCGGCCGGGGCCGTGGGGGGTTCGTTCGTCCAGGAGTCCCAGTCCGCGGCCTCGTCCGGGTACGGCTCGCCTTCGGCATGCGGGGCGTCCGGGAAGGGATCGTCCGGGAACGGGTACGGCTCGTCGGGGAACGGGACCGCGTCGTCGTCCGCTGCGACGGGATACGCCCCCGGCACAGCGCCGCTCCCCGCCGTCGCCAGCTTCTCCAGATGGGCCAGCACCGTGTCCGCGGCCGCCCGGCGGCGGAGGAGCGCCGTGTCGTCGAGGGGCAGCGGCCAGACGTGGTCGGCGGCCGCCTCGGCCAGCGCCGGGTTCTCCTCGCCGTCCGCCGGCTCGTCCGCCCAGGCCTCGATCTCGCCGTGTCCGGCCGCGCAGTGCTCGTACAGCGCCTGCAGGAAGCCGGACGGGCCGCGCGGCTTCTTCTGGGACGGGCCCCACCAGTGGCCGGAGCCCAGCAGCAGGGAGCGGGGCCGGGTGAAGGTGACGTATCCGAGGCGCAGCTCCTCGGTGTGCTGGTGCTCCTTCATCTCCGCCTTGAAGCCCCCCAGCCCCTTGGCATCCCAGGAGTGGACGACGGGCAGCGTGGCAGCGTCGCCGCGCAGGGCGTGCGGGAGGACCTTGGACTGGGACGTCCACGCGTCGCGGGACTGGCCGCTGGGGAACTGGCCGGTGACCAGGCCGGGCACGGCGACGACGTCCCACTCCAGGCCCTTGGACTTGTGGGCGGTGAGGACCTTGACGGTGTTCTCGCCGCCGGGCAGCGCGTTGTCCAGGCCCTTCTCGTACTGGACGGCGGTGCGCAGGAAGCCGAGGAAGGCCAGCAGCGTCGCCTCGCCGTCGACGGCGGCGAAGCGGGCCGCCACGTCCAGGAAGTTGGCGAGTGTCTCGCGGCGGCGGGCTGCCAGGGCATGCGGCGACGCGGAGAGTTCGACTTCGAGGCCGGTGGTGGCGAGGACGCGGTGCAGGACGTCCATGAGGGGGTCGGCCAGCGACCGGCGCAGGTCGCGCAGTTCGGCGGCGAGGCGGGCGAAGCGGATGCGGGCCTCGGTGGAGAACGGCAGCCCGTCGTCCTCCGTACCGCCGGATTCGAGGAACGTGTCGAGGGCGTCGGCGAGCGAGATCACTTCCGCCGGGTCGATGCCCTCGACGGCTTCGGCGAGCCGGCGGTCGGGGTCGAAGTCGTCGTCGGCGTGGGTCGCGCGGTGGACGAGGAGGCGGGCACGGCGGCCGAGGAGGGCCAGGTCGCGGGGGCCGATCCGCCAGCGGGGGCCGGTGAGCAGCCGGACCAGGGAGGCGTTGGCACCGGGGTCCTGGAGGACTTCGCAGACCGCGACGAGGTCGGCGACCTCGGGCAGGTGCAGCAGCCCGGAGAGGCCGACGACCTCGACCGGGATGTCGCGGGCGACGAGCGCCGCCTGGATCTGCGGGAAGTCCCCGGCGGTGCGGCACAGGACGGCGATCTCGCCGGGCGCCTTGCCGGTCCGAACGAGATGGGCGATCGAGTCGGCGAGCCACTCGATCTCTTCGGTGTGGGTGCGCAGGAGGGCACAGCGGACGATGCCGTCGCGCTCGGCGCCCGGGGCGGGACGCAGTGCCTCGACGCCCTCGTGCATGGCGCGCAGCGGCTCGGCGAGCCCGTTGGCCAGGTGCAGCAGGCGGCCGCCGCTGCGGCGGTTCTCGCTGAGTGCGTAGCGGGTGGCGGGGGTGCCGTCGGCGTGCGGGAAGTGGTGCGGGAAGTCGTCGAGGTTGGCGACGGAGGCGCCCCGCCAGCCGTAGATCGCCTGGCAGGGGTCGCCGACGGCGGTGACGGCGTGCCCGGACGCCGTGCCGTCGGGGCCACGGCCGAAGAGGGCGGAGAGCAGCAGCCGCTGGGCGACGGAGGTGTCCTGGTACTCGTCGAGCAGGACGACCCGGTATGCGTCGCGCAGGATCGCACCGACCTCGGGACGGGTGAGGGCCAGCTCGGCGGAGAGCGCGATCTGGTCGCCGAAGTCGAGGAGGTCACGGCTGCGCTTGGCGTCCCGGTAGCGCCGGGTCAGTGCCAGCAGCTGGCGGCGGGCCTCGGCGGTCTCGGGGATCTTGCGCAGCTCGGCGTTGGTGAGCCGGGCCGATGCGAGCGTCCGGAGGAGCTCGGTGTCGTGCTCGGCAAGCTGTTCGGGACGGACGAGATGCTCGGCCAGCTCGGCGTCGAGTGCCAGCAGATCGCTGACCAGGGTGGAGAACGACCTGGTCAGCGCCGGGTACGGGCCGGGTGCCTCGCGCAGCACGCGGGCGGCGAGCTGGTAGCGGGTGGCGTCGGCGAGGAGGCGGGTGGTGGGTTCGAGCCCTATCCGCAGACCGTGCTCGGTGAGGAGCCGTCCGGCGAAGGCGTGGTACGTGGAAATGCCGGGCTCGCCGGGCGGATCGTCCGGGTCGATGGCGTCCGGATCGGTGACCCCGGCGGCGACGAGGGCCTTGCGGACGCGCTCCGCGAGCTCGCCGGCCGCCTTGTTCGTGAAGGTGAGCCCGAGGACCTGCTCGGGGGCGACCTGCCCGGTCCCGACGAGCCACACCACGCGCGCCGCCATCACCGTGGTCTTCCCGGACCCGGCTCCGGCCACGATCACCTGCGGGGCGGGCGGCGCGGTGATGCAGGCCGTCTGCTCCGGGGTGAAGGGGATCCCGAGGAGCTCCTTGAGCTGCTCGGGATCGGTGATGCGTGAGGACACTCCACAGAGGCTAACCGGGTGCACTGACAAAACGCGCAGGACGACCGGCGGCGGCATCGGTACCAGGTGACCGTCTGGCTGCGAGGGCCGGCCGTCCGCGACCGGTACCCGCGTCACTCCAGGATGTGGCGGCCCTCCGGCTGCGCGCTGCACGAGGCGCGGAACGTGCAGTGGGTGCAGTGCTGACCGGTCGTCGGGGTGAAACGTTCGTCCAGGACGCGGCCGGCGGCGGTGGCCAGCAGGTCGGAGACCCACTCGGTGGCGGGCGGCTCCTGGGCCTGCACCTTGGGAAGCGCGTCGCCGCCCTCCTTCTTGGGGGCGGGCTGCCTCAGCTGTACGAGTTCGGCGCCACCGGGGTCCGGACGGTGGCCGTCGAAGATCTCGTCGACGGCCCCTTCCCGGACGGCCAGCTGGTACACGGCGAGCTGGGGGTGACGCGCGACCTCGTCCTTCGTCGGCGACTGCTTGCCGGTCTTGAAGTCGACGACGTACGCCCGGCCGTCGGCGTCCTGCTCGACGCGGTCCATGGAGCCGCGGATCCGTACCTCGTACTCCCCCGCTTCGAGCGTCACGTCGAAGTCGTGCTCGCTCGCGGCGGCGGTACGGCCGGTGCGGTCCATGACGTGCCAGCGCAGAAAGCGTTCGAGCGCGGCCCGCGCCTGCTCCTTCTCCTGCCGGGACTTCCACGGGGCGTCGAAGACCAGGCCGTCCCAGACGGAGTCGAGGCGCTCCATCAGGACCGCCAGATCGGCGGGGGTGCGGCCGGAGGCGACCTCGTCGGCGAGTACGTGCACGACGTTGCCGAAGCCCTGCGCGGCCGTCGCGGGGGCGTCCGCCTTCACCTCGCGGCCGAGGAACCACTGCAGGGCGCAGGTGTTGGCGAGCTGGTCGAGTGCGCTGCCCGAGAGCGCCACGGGGTGGTCCCGGTCGCGGAGCGGGACGGCCGAGCGGGTCGGCTCGTACAGGCCCCACCAGCGGTACGGGTGGGCCGACGGTACGAGTGGCTGACCCTCGTCGTCCGTGAGCGCGGCCAGCCGGGCCAGCCGGTGGGCCGCCTCGTCGCGCAGGGCGTCGGAGGCATCGGGGTCGACGGTGGTGGCGCGCAGCTCGGCGACGAGCGCGGCGACGGCGAGGGGGCGGCGGGGCCGGCCGGTGACGTCGCGCGGGGTGACGCCGAGCTCGGTGAGGAAGCGCGACGGCTGGTCGCCGTCGTCGGCGGGGGCCTTCACCGCAGTGACGATCAGGCGTTCGCGGGCGCGGGTCGCCGCGACGTAGAAGAGGCGGCGCTCTTCGGCGAGGAGTGCGCCCGGGGTGAGCGGTTCGGCGAGTCCGTCGCGGCCGATCCGGTCCGCCTCAAGGAGCGAACCCCGCCGGCGCAGGTCGGGCCAGAGGCCTTCCTGCACCCCTGCGACGACGACCAGCCGCCACTCCAGCCCCTTCGACCGGTGCGCGGTCATCAGGCGTACGGCGTCGGGGCGCACGACGCGCTTGGACAGGGTGTCGGCCGCGATGTCCTGGGCGTCGACCTCTTCGAGGAAGTTGAGCGCGCCGCGGCCGCCGGTACGTTCCTCGGCGCGGGCCGCGGTGTCGAAGAGCGCGCAGACGGCGTCGAGATCGCGGTCGGCGTTGCGGCCGCCCGCACCGCCGCGCAGCGCGGCCCGTTCGAGCCGCCCCGGCCACGGCGTGCCGGCCCACAGCTCCCACAGGGCCTCTTCGGCGGTGCCGCCGCCTTCGAGGAGCTCCCTGGCCTTGCGCAGGAGTGCGCCGAGACGCTGGGCACCGCGGGCGTACGCGGGGTCGTGCGCGACGAGGCGCTCGGGCTCGGCGAGCGCACGGGCGAGCAGATCACCGGAGGGCGGCGGTACGCGGTTCCCGGCGGCCCGCTCCTCGTCGCGCAGCGCCCGGCCGAGCCGTCGCAGATCAGCGGCGTCCATCGAGCCGAGGGGGGAGCCGAGGAGGGCGAGAGCGGTCTCGGTGTCGAGCCAGGGGGCAGGGGGGTCGTCGGGGGCGGGGTGCGCGGGCAGGGGCTGGGTCACGCCCGCTTCCGCGCCCGGGGCGGTCACGGAGTCCGGAGCCGTGGTCGCGTCGGACGCTGCCGCCGAGGCCGCCACCGAGGCGGGTGCGCGGTACAGCGCTGCCGTGGCGACCGTGCGCAGCGCCGTGAGCAGCGGAGCCACCGCCGGTTCGTGGCGCAGCGGCAGGTCGTCCCCGTCGACCTCCAGGGGCACCCCCGCCGAGGTGAGCGCGCGGCGCACCGCGGGGATCGTGCGGCCGCCGGCGCGTACCAGCACGGCCATTTCGTTCCACGGCACGCCGTCCTCCAGATGGGCGCGGCGCAGCAGGTCGGCGATGTTGTCGAGTTCGGTGGACGCGGTCGGGTAGGTGTACGCCTCCGCGTGGCCGCCCTCGCGGGCCGCGGCGAGCTCCCGGTGGGCGCGCACCTTCGCCGACGGCAGACGGGTCAGCGGCATGCGGCGGGTGAGCAGCCGGGTGGCGGCCAGCAGTTGTGCGCCGGAGCGCCGCGAGGTGGTGAGGACGCCGACCGGGGCCGGGGCGCCGTCCGCCCGCCGGAACATCTCCGGGAAGTCGAGGATGCCGTTCACATCGGCGCCCCGGAAGGCGTAGATCGACTGGTCCGGGTCGCCGAACGCGATCAGATCCCGGCCGCCGCCGGTCCCCGGAGCCGTCCCCCGGTTGCCGGCCAGCGCATGGAGCAGCCGCACCTGCGCCGGGTCGGTGTCCTGGTACTCGTCGACGAACACCGCGTCGTACTGCCCGGTCAGCTGCGCCGACACCTCGGGGCGCTCGGTGAGGAGCACCGCCCGGTGGACCAGCTCCGCGTAGTCCAGCACCCCCTGCGCGTCCAGCACGTCCAGGTACTCGGCGAGGAACTCGGCGGCCGCACCCCAGTCCGGGCGGCCGGTGCGGCGCGCGAAGTCGCCGAGTGCGTCCGGACCGAGACCCAGCTCGCGGCTGCGGGCGAGCACCGCACGCACCTCGTCGGCGAAGCCACGCGTGGTCAGGCAGGCCCGCAGCTCGTCGGGCCAGCGGATGTGCGCGAGGCCCTCCTGCGCCAGTTCGAGCTGGCCGGCCAGCAGATCGCGGACGGTGACGTCCTGCTCGGGCCCGGAGAGCAGCCGCAGCGGTTCGGCGAAGAGGTCGGCGTCCTGATGGGCGCGGACCAGTGCGTAGCAGAACGAGTGGAAGGTGGTGGCCTGCGGACCGCGGGCAGCGCCGAGCCGGGCGGCCATCCGGTCGCGCAGCTCCACCGCGGCCTTGCGGCTGAAGGTGAGCACGAGGATGCGGGCCGGGTCGCCGCCCCGGGCGACCCGGGCGGCGACCGCCTCGACGAGCGTGGTCGTCTTGCCGGTGCCGGGCCCGGCGAGGACCAGCAGCGGGCCGCCGGGGTGGTCAACCACCGCCCGCTGCGCCGCGTCAAGGAGAGGGGGCTCCACGGAACCCGGCCGGGTACGCACCAGTCGGTACGCACCCGTGGTCCTCTGCCGTGCGTGACGGTGCGGACTGTGCCGGGTGAAGGAGGAGGAGCTCACGTGGATCGCCGGTCCTGGTGGGTGTGCTGGTGGTGAGGGGGCGGGGGTGCGCGCCGCGAACTGTCGACGCTACGCCAGCGGGGGCGTGCAATGTGGCGAGTCCGCTGCGTCGATCGTCACGTTCCACATCGCCCGGACGGTCACGCGAAGGGTGGTCCCGAGTGCCGGGTGACCCGGCAATCAGCAGGTCAGGAGGCAGATCAGGAGGTACGTCGCGCAGCCGCTCCCACACGTCGCACGGACCCGGCGCCTCCCGTGGCGGAGCCGAATGGCGGAAGCTGTCAGGTGTGAGCTTCCCCAGTCCTGTCCCCCGCCCCGGTCACGCCGTCCCACCGCGCGCGCTTCATGTCGAGGCGTGGCACGTGGCCGGCCGCGCTGCGGGACGCCTCACGCAGCGGGGTGCTCTCCTCGCGGTAGTGGTCCAGCGCCTGCAGTTCGTGACCGGGGAGGAGTGCCCCGTCGGCGCGGACCACACGCCACCAGGGCGCCGCACCGCCGTACAGCGCCATGACCCGGCCGACCTGGCGCGGGCCGCCCTCACCCAGCCACTCCGCGACATCGCCGTACGTCATGACGCGGCCGGGCGGGATCAGGTCGGCGACGTCGAGCACGCGCTCGGCGTACTCGGGAAGCTCGTCGGGCGCCCGGTCGTCCGTCGCCCCGCCGCCGCTCGTCCGCTGTTCGCTCATCCGGCCCATGGTGCCGTACGCCACCGACAGCCCGGACCGGACGGCGACCGAGCGGACCGTACACCTACGTTCACTGAGTGTGCACGCACGGGCAAAGGGGCGTATGTTGCGCATCGCGCAACCGCGCGATGCACCCTGATGCCCCCCTCTGTCTCCGGGCCGTGCCACCATCATGCGGGCGGTGACCGGTGATACGAGAACACGAAGACCAATCAGAGGCGACGAAGGAGCAGGGCGTGCAGCCACCGAAGGCGGCGGACGCCTCTGATGCCGAGCCGCGCCCGGAGAAGGGGCAGGACCGGACCGGGGCACCGGAGGAGAAGGACCGGGCCGAGGCACCCGGCCAGGAGCGGAAGCCCGACCGGCAGCGGTCCCCGGAGGCGGCGCCCGAGCGGGAGCACCATCTGGTCGGCTCCACCCTCTCCACCGTCGCCGAGGCCGAACAGGCCGACCGTGTCTCCGGGGACGAGCCGCTGCTCCCCGCGCGCGTGCACCGCCCTTCCGACCTCATGCGGCTCCTCGTCGGCGTGCTGGCGATCGCCGTCCTGATCTCCATCGCCGCGTTCGCCCACGGCACGACCACCGGCCTCGAACACGACATCAACAAGGGCACGAACCAGGCACCCGACGTCCTGATCAAGCTCGCCGGTCTGGTCTCCAGCATCGCCGTGCTCCTCGTGCCCGTCGCCTTCGCCATCGAGCGGCTGATCAAACGTGACGGGCTGAGGATCGCGGACGGGGTACTCGCCGCCGTACTCGCGCACGGCGTGACGCTCGCCACCGACCTCTGGGTCGCCAAGTCCGCCCCCGGCACCATTCAGGACGCTCTCACCCAGCCACAGCCCGGTGACGCGCTCACCGATCCCGTGCACGGCTATCTCGCGCCCGTCATCGCCTATATGACGGCGGTCGGAATGGCGAGACGGCCGCGCTGGCGGGTCGTGCTGTGGGTGGTGCTGCTGCTCGACGCCTTCGCCATGCTGGTCGGCGGCTACACGACACCGTTCTCGATCATCCTGACCGTGCTGATCGGCTGGAGCGTGGCGTACGGCACGCTGTACGCGGTCGGCTCGCCGAACGTCCGGCCGACCGGTCAGCATCTGATGGCCGGTCTGCGCCACGTCGGCTTCCGCCCGGTCACCGCGATGCGCGCCGACGACACCCCCGACTCCGGCGACCCGAGCGACCGGGGCCGCCGCTATCTGGTCTCACTGGAGGACGGTCCACCGCTGGATGTGACGGTCGTCGACCGTGAACAGCAGGCACAGGGCTTCTTCTACCGGGTGTGGCGCAGGCTCACCCTGCGCGCCTTCACCCAGCGCCGGTCCATCCAGTCGCTGCGCCAGGCGCTGGAGCAGGAGGCGCTTCTCGCGTACGCGGCGATCGCCGCCGGGGCCAACGCCCCCAAGCTGATCGCCACCTCCGAGCTCGGTCCCGACGCCGTGATGCTGGTGTACGAGCACATCAGCGGACGTTCCCTGGACGCGCTGGAGGACGCGGAGATCACCGACGACCTGGTGCGCGGCGCCTGGTGGCAGGTGAGGGCACTGCAGTCGCGGCGGATCGCGCACCGCAGGCTCACCGGCGACGCGATCCAGGTGGATCGTTCCGGCACGGTGTTCGTCACCGATCTGCGGGGCGGCGAGATCGCGGCCGGTGATCTGGTGCTGCGGATGGACATCGCCCAGCTGCTCACCACCACCGGCCTGCGGGTGGGAGCCGAGCGGGCCGTCGCCGCCGCGCTCGAGGTCCTCGGGCCCGATGCGGTCGCCGACTGTCTGCCGCTGCTCCAGCCGATCGCGCTGAGCCGGTCGACCCGGGCGGCGCTGCGCAGGCTCGCCCGGGAGCGGTCGCAGCGCGAACGGGAGGCGGTCCTCGAGGCGTCGGACGCGGCCAAGCGCGCCAAGGTTCAGGAGTCCGAGGCGCTGGAGCGGGAAGGGACCCCCTCGGTCCCCGCCGACCGCAAGGCTCTGCGCAATGAGAAGCAGGCGGAGAAGCGCGCCGAGAAGCGGGCCATGGACGATGCGCTGGACGAGGCTCGCGAGGAGGACCTGCTCACCCAGATCCGCCGCCAGGTGCTGCTGATCCGGCCGCAGGCACCTGTCGAACCGGTCCGGCTGGAGCGGATCAAGCCGCGTACCCTGCTCAGCTTCATCGCCGGTGCGATCGCCGCGTACTTCCTGATCTCGCAGGTCACGGAGGCCGACTTCGGTGCGGTCGTCGAGCAGGCGGAGTGGGGCTGGGTGGCGGCGGCGCTCGGGTTCTCGGCGCTCAGTTACATCGCGGCCGCGATGAGCCTGCTGGGGTTCGTGCCGGAGCGGGTTCCGTTCGGCAGGACCGTGCTGGCACAGGTGGCCGGCTCGTTCGTGAAGATCGTGGCGCCGCCCGCGGTCGGCGGGGTGGCGCTGAACACCCGGTTCCTGCAGCGTTCCGGGGTGCGCCCGGGGCTGGCCGTCGCGAGTGTCGGTGCCTCGCAGCTGTTCGGGCTCGGCTGCCACGTACTGCTGCTGGGTGCGTTCGGCTATCTGACCGGCACCGAGAAGACGCCGTCCTCGCTCACCCCGTCCAGGACGGTGATCGCGGGGCTGCTGACGGTCGCGGTGCTGGTGCTCGTGGTGACCGCGATTCCGTTCCTGCGGAAGTTCGTGGTGACACGGGTACGGTCGCTGTTCGCCGGAGTCGTACCGCGCATGCTCGACGTCGTGCAGCGGCCGCAGAAACTGCTCACCGGCATCGGCGGGATGCTGCTGCTGACCGGCCTGTTCGTGATGTGCCTGGATGCGTCGATCCGGGCGTTCAGCGGTCCCGACGTACCGCAGCTCAGCTACGCGAGCATCGCGGTGGTCTTCCTCGCCGGCAACGCGCTGGGCTCGGCGGCGCCGACCCCGGGCGGGATGGGCGCGGTCGAGGGTGCGCTGACGCTGGGTCTGATCGCAGTTGGTCTGCCCAAGGAGGTTGCGGCGCCCGCCGTGCTGCTGTTCCGGCTCATGACGCTGTGGCTGCCGGTCCTTCCCGGCTGGATCTGCTTCAACCACCTCACCCGCAAGGGCGACCTGTAGGACCTGGTTCACCGATACGGCCTACGGCCCGGCCTCCCCACCCTCAACCACCCGCATGGACCGTGCCCCGCGCGCCCGCCGGTACCCCGCCGCACGATGGGGCGATGAGCACCTCCCCCGCCCTGCGCGCCGCGGCCCTCGCCGCCACCGCCACCGTTCTGCTGCCCCTCGCCGCGTGTTCGGACGCCGGCAGCGACCCAGCGGCCGGTACGGGCCGCATAGCGAGCTCGCCCCATGCGGCGAACGCCGCCGAAACGACCGCGCCCCGCGACCTGGCGTCCCAGAAGCTGGAGTGGAAGCCCTGCCCCGCCCCGTCCGAGGCCGAGGGCGGCGGCACCGCTCCTTCTCCGCTGCCCGGCGGCGCCGCTTGGGAGTGCTCCTCCATGCGCGTGCCGCTCGACTACGCGAAGCCGGACGGCGACACCATCGAGCTGGCGCTCATCCGTGCCAGGGCGATCAACCAGAACCGGCGGATCGGCTCGCTCATCTTCAACTTCGGCGGCCCCGGCGCCTCCGGCATCACCACGCTGCCGGCCTTCGGCACCACGTACGACAAGCTCCGTTCCCGCTATGACCTGGTGAGCTTCGATCCGCGCGGGGTAGGCCGCAGCGAGGGCGTGGAGTGCCTGGACGACAAGCAGCTCGACGCCTACTTCCAGAGCGACCTCACCCCGGACGACGCCGCCGAGGTGAAGACCTTCGCCAAGGGGCAGCAGAAGTACGTGGCGGCCTGCGAGAAGAACTCCGGCAACGAGCTCCCCTACGTCGGCACCACCAACGCCGCCCGCGACATGGACCTGATGTACCGGGTGCTCGGCGACAAGAAGCTGAACTACTTCGGCATCTCGTACGGCACCGAACTGGGCGGCGTCTACGCCCACCTGTTCCCGAAGAACGTCGGCAGGGCGGTACTCGACGCGGTCGTCGACCCGACCGAGAACTACGAGCAGTCCTCCCTCGGCCAGGCGAAGGGCTTCCAGCTGGCCCTGGACAACTTCACCAAGGACTGCGCGGACCGCTCCGGCGCCTGTCGACTCCCCGGTGCCACCGGCAAGGAGGTCGAACTGTGGATCGCCGACCTTCTCCAGCGGCTGGAGAAGCGGCCGATCCAGGGGCTCGGCACCCGGAAGCTGACGCAGACCCAGGCCGTCACGGGTATCGCGGCCGCCCTCTACTCCAGGGAGACCTGGACCCTGCTGGAGCAGGGGCTCGACGAGGCGGACGGCGGGAACGGCGCGCTGCTCCTGGCCCTCGCCGACTCGCTGAACGGCCGCTCCGACGACGGTCATTACAACAACTTGTCGCCCGCCAACACGGCCATCAACTGCACCGACTCCAAGCAGCGGTTCAACGTCGACGAGGCGAAGGCGAGGCTCCCCGAGTTCCAGAAGGCCTCGGCGATCTTCGGCAGCTACCTGGGCTGGGGCCTGGTGGCGTGCAACGACTGGCCGGTGCCCGGCGCCTGGGACACCCCGGACGTCAGCGCCCCCGGCGCGGCCCCTGTCCTGGTCATCGGCAACACGGGTGACCCGGCGACCCCGTACAAGGGCGCGAAGGCGATGGCCGACGAGCTGGGCCAGGGCGTGGGGGTGCAGATGACGTACGAGGGCCAGGGGCACGGCGCGTACAACAGCGGCAATGCCTGTGTGCAGAAGGCAGTGGGCGGCTACCTGCTGGACGGAAAGGTTCCGGCGGCCGGCACCGTCTGCCACTGAGGGGCTGTCGACGGCGGCCCTTAACATGGCTCGCACGCCGTACACACGGGCCCATCGGGGAGGGACGTCCACGTGGTTCACCACGCACGCGCCGGGGCGCTGGCTGCCGCCGCACTGCTGCTGACGGGGGCACTGGCGGGCTGCGGGGGCGCGGATCCGGTGGCGGACGGGAAGACGGGCAGCAGCGCGGCGCCCTCGTCCGCCACAGCCTCGAAGGCGGCATCCGGCGCTCCGTCCGACGGGACGGACGGGAAGCCCGAGGCGCTGCCCGCCCTGCCGGCGGCCCTCACCTCCCAGCAGCCGGACTGGGGCCGCTGCAAGGCCGTCCGGGGCGGGAGCGCACCGGGTTCCGGCTGGAGGTGCGCGACGGTCGAGGTCCCGCTGGACTACGCGAAGCCGGCCGGTGACACGATCAGGATCGCGCTGATCCGCAAGGAGGCCCGGGACAAGGGCCGCCGGCTCGGCTCGATGCTGTTCAACTTCGGCGGCCCCGGTGGTTCGGGCGTCTCCATTCTGCCGCGCGCCGCCGGCTCGTACGGGAAGCTCAACACCCGCTACGACCTGGTGAGTTTCGACCCGCGCGGGGTCGCGGCCAGCTCCGGGGTGAACTGTCGCACGGACCGGGAGCAGGAGGACGCCGCCCGGAAGATCGACATGACTCCGGACACGGCGACGGAGGAGGCGGCGTTCATGAAGGACGGCGCGGACTTCGGCGCCGGCTGCGAACGCCGCTCGGGCAAGGTCCTCCCGTACGTCGGTACGGCCAATGCCGCGCGGGACATGGATCTGATCCGCGAGGTGCTCGACGACAAGAAGCTCACGTACTTCGGCATGTCGTACGGGACGGAGCTCGGCGGTACGTACGCGCACCTCTTCCCGGAACACGTGGGACGCACGGTTCTCGACGCGGTCGTCGACCCGACCGCCGACACGATCGGGCACGCCCGCAACCAGACGACCGGCTTCCAGCGGGCGCTGGAGAACTACTTCAGGGACCGCGGCCAGGACCCGAAGGCGGGCACCCGGCGCATCACACAGCTGCTGGAGCGGATCGACGGCAAGCCGCTGCCGACCGGCTCGGGCCGGAAACTCAACGAGACGCTGGCCCTCACCGGCATCGTGACGCCGCTCTACTCCAAGAGCAACTGGCCCGTCCTGACGCAGGCGCTGGACGAGGCCGAGAAGCAGGGCACCGGCAATCTGCTCCTGCAGCTGGCGGACTCGTACAACGGCCGTGACGAGAACGGGCACTACGACACCCAGAACCACTCGCAGCGCGCCATCTCGTGCGCCGACAGCAGGCTGCGGCCGACGGCTGCCGATGCGAAGGCACTACTGCCCGAGTTCCGGAAGCTGTCCCCGGTCTTCGGTCCGTTCCTGGCGTGGGACACGGCCGGCTGGTGCTCCGGCTGGCCGGTGAAGGGGGAGCACGACACCCCGGAGGCGAGTGCTCCGGGCGCCGGTCCGATCCTGGTCGTCGGGACGACCGGTGACCCGGCGACGCCGTACGAGGGCGCGCAGAAGATGGCGGACGAGTTGGGCAAGGGCGTCGGCATCATGCTCACCAACAAGGGCGAGGGCCACGGCGCGTACGGCGAGAGCACGTGCGTGACGTCGGCCGTGGACGCGTACTTCCTGGACGGGAAGGTCCCGGCGAACGGCACGACCTGCTCGTAGAGCAGGTCGTGCACACGGCGAAGGGGCCGGTCCGCGGTGTGCGGACCAGCCCCTTCGAAGCATTCGGCTCCGGTGCCGGAGGCTCAGTACACCGGCTTCTCGGGCTCGATCTGGTTGACCCAGCCGATCACGCCACCGCCGACGTGCACCGCGTCGGCGAAGCCCGCCGACTTGAGGACCGCGAGGACCTCGGCGCTGCGGACACCCGTCTTGCAGTGCAGCACGATGCGCTTGTCCTGCGGGAGGTCCTGCAGGGCGTTGCCCATCAGGAACTCGTTCTTCGGGATCAGCTTCGCGCCGGGGATCGAGACGATCTCGAACTCGTTCGGCTCGCGGACGTCGATGATCTCGATCTTCTCCTCGGCGTCGATCCACTCCTTGAGCTGCTTCGGAGTGATCGTGGAGCCGAGCGCCGCCTCCTGGGCCTCTTCCGACACGACGCCGCAGAAGGCCTCGTAGTCGATGAGCTCGGTGACGGTCGGGTTCTCGCCGCAGACCGCGCAGTTCGGGTCCTTGCGGACCTTGACCTGCCGGTACTGCATCTCCAGGGCGTCGTAGATCATCAACCGGCCGACCAGCGGGTCGCCGATGCCGGCGATCAGCTTGATGGCCTCGTTGACCTGGATGGAGCCGATGGACGCGCAGAGCACGCCCAGCACGCCGCCCTCGGCGCAGGACGGAACCATGCCGGGCGGCGGCGGCTCGGGGTAGAGGCAGCGGTAGCAGGGACCGTGCTCGGACCAGAAGACGGACGCCTGTCCGTCGAAGCGGTAGATCGAGCCCCACACGTACGGCTTGTTCAGCAGCACCGCGGCGTCGTTGACGAGATAGCGGGTGGCGAAGTTGTCCGTGCCGTCCACGATCAGGTCGTACTGGGCGAAGATCTCCATCACGTTGTCGGCTTCGAGCCGCTCTTCGTGAAGGACCACGTTCACGTACGGGTTGATGCCCAGGACCGAGTCCTTGGCGGACTGGGCCTTGGAGCGGCCGATGTCGGCCTGGCTGTGGATGATCTGGCGCTGCAGGTTCGACTCGTCGACCTCGTCGAACTCCACGATGCCGAGCGTGCCGACACCGGCCGCGGCCAGGTACATCAGGGCCGGTGAACCGAGACCGCCGGCGCCCACACAGAGCACCTTCGCGTTCTTCAGCCGCTTCTGCCCGTCCATCCCGACATCCGGGATGATCAGGTGGCGGGAGTACCTGCGGACCTCGTCGACGGTGAGCTCGGCGGCGGGCTCGACCAGGGGTGGCAGCGACACAGGAACCTCAACAATGCAGGTGGTCGGTTTATACGTACTTCATCTGCGTACGGTTCTTCTTGCGGTAACACTGCCACGCCCCCCGTCATTCCGAGATACCAGGTCCGATCCGCGAGACGATTTCGTCCCAGTACCCGGGCAGTGCCGCGAATGGGTCGGTTTGCCCGCCGTGGTGGGAACGGACCGTGCGATCGGTGAAGAAGATCGTCCCGGCCCCCTGCCAGCGGGCGATCCGCATGGCCTCGTCGAGGTGGGTGCGCGGAACGCCGTGCACGAAGTGCGCGAAGCGCCCCGGCGGGTAGTCGGCGGTCCACTCCGCCACCTGCGACCAGCGGTAGTCGGTCCATGCCCCGGAGAAGGTGACCAGCTGGTCGGCCGTCTCGGCGTAGCCGGGGTACGGATGGGTGCCGTGCCCGAGCACCAGCAGCCCGCTTCCGGCCTCCTCGCCGCCGTGGTCCACGCCGCCGTCCAGGAGCGCGGCGAGCGTGCTGGTGAGGCGGCGGACCGCCGGGAGGTCGGCGCGCTCGGCCGGGCAGCGGTCGAGATAGAAGCCGTCGACGCGGTACCAGTCGAGGAAGGACTGCGCGTCGGCGACCAGTTCACCGAACGGGCGGTTGCCGAAGGCCAGATCGAGATGGCCCAGCAGCCGTCCGGCGCCCGCCCGGACGGTGTCCTGCGCGGCCCCGCTGCGCACGGCCCGGTCCCGGGCGTTGCGGAGCCGGCCCGCAGCCTCCAGGCAGTGCGGGTCGGGGCGGGCGCCGGGGCCGGCGTCGATGTTGAGGACCGCCCAGTGCAGCGGGGTGCCGGGACGGGTCAGTTCGGCCCATTCGGTCGGCGCGAGCAGCGGATGCGCGTACCCCGGAACTCCGAAGCCGAGCTGGTCGGCGCCGCTGGTCCGGCGGGCGGTTCCGGTACGGGTCAGATGCGGCATGCCGCCTCCATCCAGATGTCGGCGAGGGACTCCTCAAGATTGATCCGCGGGCGCCAGCCGAGCCGGTCGCGGGCGGTACGGACGTCCGCCTGCTGCCAGGCACCGCAGCCGTCGGGGTACGGCGACGGGGTCGCCGAGAGATGTTCGATGACGGACTCGGCGGAGGTACGGGGGGCGCCGATGGGGAGCCGGGCGGGCGGTGTGTCGAGCTCGTGGAGCGCACCCGGATAGCCCGCGACCTTGGCAAGCACGGCGGCCGCGTCGCGCAGCCGCACGGCCCGGCCGGTGCCGATGTTGACGACGCCCTGCGCGGCGGAGAGCGAGGCGGCGTGCACGGCGCGGGCGACGTCCCGTACGTCGACGAAGTCGCGCTGCACCCCGAGGCCGCTGAGCTTCAGTTCGCCGTCGCCGGACTGCATGGCGCGGCGCATCGCCTCGGCGAGCCGGCCCAGCGGGGAGCCGGCCGGGGTGCCGGGGCCGACCGGCGAGAAGACCCGCAGCACGACGGCGTCGAGGCCGGAGCCGAGGACGAGTTCGGTGGCGGCGAGCTTGGAGACACCGTACGGGCCGCCGGGGCGCGGGACGGCGTCCTCCGCGGTCGACGAACCGGGCTGCGAGGGCCCGTACTCCGAGGAACAGCCGAGCTGGACGAGGCGGGCGCTGCAGACGCTGCGTCGCATGGCCTCGCAGACGGTGGCGACGGCGACGGTGTTGTGGCGGGTCAGATCGCGGGCACCGCCGCGGGTGGCACCCGCGCAGTTGACGACGACCCCGGGGTGGACGGCGTCCAGGAAGCGGGTGAGCGCTCCGGGGCTGCCGCCGGCCAGGTCGAACCGCACGTCGGCATCGTCGCCGCGGCCGAGCGCGGTCAGGTGCACCGCGGGGTCGGCGAGCAGCCGGTCGGCCACGAACCGGCCGAGAAAACCATTGGCTCCGAGCAGCAGAACCCTCATCGTGCGCCCCCTTCGAGCCGACGGCGGCCTACCGGTGCGAGGGTTTGGGCGGTCATGTCCGGTGTCTCCTTGGGGAGGTTGCGATCAGTACGGAACAGGCACCCGCGGCGTCGGCTCCGCGGGGTCGTGCGGGGTTACGCGATGGTGTGGGCGGAGGCCCTGGAGAGAGCGACGGTGGCGTGGACCAGCAGCCCGAGCGCGGCCGCGCCGCAGGCGAGGGCAGGAACGGCTCCGGTGCCGCCCGCCGCAATGACGGCGTCGACGGGGCGTGCCACGAAGTGGAGGCCGGGCAGCCGGCCGGTCAGGATCAGGGCGGGCGCCGCCGCTTCGACGGCGCAGGCGGCGGCGAGTCCGGTGGTGGCGGGCTCGGGAAAGCCGTGGACGGTCAGCAGCCGGGCCAGCAGGAGCAGCACACCGAGAGCGGCGGCTGCGACGAGGGAGCCGCCGCCGCCGTACCCGAGGTCGGCGAGGCGGAGCAGTCCGGTGAGAACGCAGAGGAAGAGCGCGACGGTCCCGAAAAGCAGGGGGCGCACACCTGCCGCGAACTCCTCCAGCGCGCGGCTTCCGGCGAGTTTGCGCTGTGCGTGTACGGAAAAGAGGTGCGCGCACCAGGCTGCCGGGGCGACGGCGAGCGCCAGTCCCAGCAGGGGTGCGGGCGTGATCGTCCAGGGCCCTTCGGGGCCGCCGCTGAGCACCTGGTGGAGCAGGGCGTCGCCGTAGAGGACGTATCCGAGGAGCCAGTAGCCGTAGACCGGGGCAGCGGCCGAGGAGTGCCCCTCGACGGCGCGCAGTGGGCCGTTGCGCAGGCACAGACTGAGGCCGACGAGCGCGACAAGCGCCCCGCCGAGGGTCACGGTGAGCCGCATCCCGCCGCCGAGCACCCCGTCGGAGAGCCGCAGCGCGACGGCGGTCGCGACGCAGGCGGCGCCGGGCAACAGCGCGAGGAGCGTCCAGGCGGCACGCGTCTCGACGTCACGCATCGGTGCGGGCGCGGGCGCACGACCGGGCTCGCCCGCGACGGCGGGCACCCGTGCGTAGAGCTCCTCGGCGAGCGAGAAGACATCGCGGTGGCGGTAGCGGGCGGCGGTGCGGTCGGTGACCCCGTGGGCCTCCAGCCCGGCGGCGATCTCCAGCGGGTCGACGGCGCGTTCGCAGAGCTCGCGGTGGCGGTGCATGAGCGTCTTCACGGGGTCGACGGGCCCGCGCCGGGACGTACTGGGCTTGCGCGCGGGGACGGCGGAGGGGTGCGCGATCTCGGGGGCGCGACGGGTGTCTGCGGGGGTGGGCCGAGACGTTCGTGGGGCCGTGGCCGTGTCCGTGCTCTCGGAGGGGCGCGTGGGCTCGGGCGCGGGCGTGACCTCGGCCGTGGGCTTGAGAGGGCGCGTGTTCTCGGGTGCGGGCGTGCACGCGTCCTCGGGCACATGCGTGACCTCGGCCGTCTTCGACGCGGGCGCGGCCTCGGCCGCCGCCGGCTCGGCAGTCGGAGGGCGCCCGGGCCCCGGGGCGGCGCGCCCCTTCGGCGAACGGCGGGTGTCCCTGCGTGAGAGCGGAGCCGGGTGCGGACGTGCAGGCCGGCCCGGCTCCGCGGTCGCGGGGCGGTCACATCCCGGATCACCGGTCGTGTCCGACGGGTGGGACGTGTCCGGGTCCAGGGCGGCGTCCACGTCCCGGCCCCCGGTAGGACCCGGAGCGGCAACCGGGTCCTGACCCCGGTCCCGGTCCAGGTCGGCGTCAGGAGCACGGCCCCGATCCGGACCCAGGGGGGCGTCCCGGCCCTCCCCCCGATACCGGCCCGAGACCGCGTCCTGTTCCTCGTCCCGATCCGCGCCCGGAGCAGCGTCCCGGTCACCGCCCCGATCCGGGTTCGGGCGCCCGCCCCGCTCTGTCGGCCGTCCCATGACCGACACCGCCCCAGCCCCGGAGAGGCCCGGCATCACCGGGGCTGGCGCCGTCCCGGAAAGGCCCGGCACCTCCGACAGCGATGCGGGCAGGTCCCACATCGGTGCGGAGATCTCCGCGACCTGTGCCGCGGAGATCAGGGCCTCCGAGCGGGAGTCCCGGCTTCTGCCGGACATCGGTGTGCCGGGTGCCTCGGTCGGGCGGCCGCCCATGGGGGTTCCTCCGTGTTCTTCGCCTGCTCCGCCGGGCCGGCCGCCGGACGCACCCGGCCGACCCGCCCTCGCGTTCGTCTCCTGCTCACACATCGCCGTCCCCCGTACCTCGCGCGCCGGCGCACACGCCCTCGGCGGCCCAGCTCGGGGTGCGCTGACCGGCCGCGGACGGGACGGGGGCCGTCCAGCTGCCCAGCACGTGGGCCTCCGGCGGCGTCGCGAACGGCCGCGGGGCATCGTTCGTCCGGAGCCCGTCCGTCGGCCGCACCGGGGCCCGCGAGATCAGGTCCAGGTAAATGCCGCGAAATGCCGCAAGGTTCTGTTCGACGGTGAAGAGTTCGAGCGCGCGGGCGCGCGCCGCCGCGCCCAGTCGTGCACGGCGCTCCGGGTCGCGCAGCAGCGCGATGCACGCGTCGGCGAGCGCCCGGGGGTTGCGCGGGGGCACCACCAGCCCCGTACCGCCGATGACTTCGACGACCGCTCCGACGTCCGTCGACACCGTGGCCCGTCCGCAGAACATCGCCTCGACCAGGCTGATCGGGAAACCCTCGACCACGCTGGAGAGGACCACGATCCCGCCCGCCGCGTACGCCTCGGCCAGGTCCGGGAGATCGGCGTCGCCGATGTCCTCGAAGGAGACGGGGTTGTCCCCGACGGCATGTGCGTCGGCGGCCTCGTCGGGGAAGAGCTGGGCGGCGAACGCCCGGCAGTGGGCGAGGTACGTCGTACCCTCCGGGCCCGGCGCCGGTGCGCCGACGATGCGCAGCCGCGCGTCCGGTTCGGCCTTCCGCACCTCGGCGAAGGCGTGCAGCAGCGCGATCAGGTCCTTGGCGGGTTCGACCCTGCCGACCCAGACCAGCGTGTCGGGTCCGCCGTCGTCGTCGCTCTCGCCGAGCGCGGCGAAGCGGGCGGCCTCCATGCCGGGGTAGACGGTGCGCAGCTTGGCCGGGTCGGCGCCGCACCGCTCCTGCCAGCGGCGGGCGTGCGTGTTGCCGGGGGTGATGAGCGCGGCCTGCCGGTACACCTCGGTGGCGAGCCGCCGGTGGAAGCTGGCGAGCAGGGCGCGTACCGGCGCACTCAGCGGCGTGCCGGTCGCGGCGAGGTAGTGCGCCCGCAGCTGCACACCGTGTTCGGTGACCAGCAGCGGCACTCCGAAGAAGCGTTTGGCCAACAGCCCCGGCAGCGCTGCGGCGCCGCCGGACGTGGCGTGGCAGACGTCGACCGCGCCGAGACTCTCCTCGTCGTACCAGTCGAGCGAGAGGGGCCTCAGGACACGGTCCAGCTCAGCGGCGAAGGCGAGGAGGTCGGGGACGGTCGCGGTCTGGACCGTGCGGCTCGTGCCCGGGGCGCGGCACGCGGCCTCCAGCACCCGGACGGCGGTCTCGGAGCGGAGGGCGGCGGTGAGTCCGCCGTGTTCGCGGGCCAGTTCGGCGAGTCCGTAGAGCCCCTCGGTGAACTGCGCATCGGCGGCGCCGGGGGCGCTCGTACGGCGTACGCCGTCCTCTTCGTCGCCTGCCGCCTCCGCCGTGCAGATCGACGTCGCGAGCGCCGTGAAGGACGCTCTGAAGTGGCGCCGTTCACGCCGTCCGTAGGGCCGGCCGCCCCCGCCGGTCAGCATCCGGGCGAGCAGACCCTTGGGGGTTCGGCCGCCCAGGATGTCCTCGTCGGCCATCCACAGCGGCGCCGTCCGCACCCGGCTGACCTGGTGCGGGAGCTGCACCCAGCCCTGGGCCTCCTGCTCGGCGGAGCGGCTGAGCGCATAGAGATCGAACTCGTGCTGCGCCAGCCCGCGCACCAGACGGTCGCACCAGAGTCTGGACTCACCGGTCGCATACGGATAACCACCGTCGGTGAGGAGTCCGATCCGCACGAGTGCACCCCCGATCTCCTTTGTGGGCGGCCGCCGTTGGATCGGCGACTCACAGCGGGACGACCGTAAGCGGATATTCGGGTGGCGCGATGGACGGTTGTCCATCGCGCCACCGAAAGGGGTGAACCGTCGTAACTTTCCCGCCCCGGTAGCGTTCTGTCGCGCTATGAGCGAGATCGGTCACGCTGGGTCAGGCTGCGGCCAGCTCCTTGCGAGCCGCGCGGCGCACGGCGGCGAGCGCCGGATCGAGCGCGGGCACGGCGGCCAGGAGCTGCTTGGTGTACGGATCCTGGGGCGCCCCGTACACCTCGTCGACACGCCCCTGCTCGACGATCCGGCCCTGCCGCATCACCGCGACCCGGTCGCTGACCTGCCGTACGACCGCGAGGTCGTGGGCGATGAAGACCAGCCCGAGGCCGAGTTCGCGCTGCAGCTCGGCAAGGAGTGCGGTGACCTGTGCCTGGGTGGTGACATCGAGCGCGGAGACCGGTTCGTCGCACACGATCAGCTTGGGGTCGGCGGCGAGCGCACGGGCGATGCCCACGCGCTGGCGCTGTCCGCCGCTGAACTCGTGCGGGTAGCGGTCGTACCGGTCGGGGTCGAGCCCGACCCGTTCCAGCAGCTCCTGGACGCGGGCCCGGATCCGGGTGTCGTCGAGCGCGCCGGCTGCCCGCAGCGGATCGGCGACGGATTCACCGACCGAGCGGCGCGGGTTGAGCGAGGCGACGGGGTCCTGGAAGACCATCTGGAGCTCACGCCGGTGCGGGCGCAGCGCCTTGTCCGACAGCGATCCGATCTCCGTACCCCGGTAGTGCAGCCGGCCCGCGGTCGGGTCGAGGAGGCGTACGAGCATCCGTCCGAGCGTCGTCTTGCCGCTGCCGCTCTCGCCGACGATGCCGAGCGTCTCGCCGGGGTGGACGGTGAGCGAGACCCCGTCCACGGCGGTGACCCGGTCACGGCCCCGCCCGAAGGCGCGGCGCAGATCGACGGCTTCGAGCAGCGGCTCACCCACCGGAGCGACGTGAGACACGGCTGCTTCGGGTGCCGGCTCGGCCACGTCGGCGACGCGAGCCGCCGGCACGGGTACGCGTGCCCCCGCCCGCACCGGACGCTCCGCGTCCACCCGCGGTACCGCCGCCAGCAGTTCGCGCGTGTACGGCTGCCGGGGGGCGCCGAGCACCTCGGCGACCGGCCCGCGCTCCACCTCCCGGCCCGACTGCATGACCAGCACGTCGTCGACGCTCTCCGCCGCGACCCCCACGTCGTGGGTGACCAGCAGCAGGCCCATGCCGGTCTCCTTGCGCAGGGTGTGCAGCAGATCGAGGATCTGGGCCTGGACGGTGACGTCCAGCGCGGTCGTCGGCTCGTCTGCGATCAGCAGCTGCGGCTCGCAGGCCAGCGCCATCGCGATCAGCGCGCGCTGTCGCATCCCGCCGGAGAACTCGTGCGGCCGGGACCGTGACCGCCGCACCGCGTCGGGGATGCCGACCCGGTCGAGCACGTCGACGGCCCGCGCCCGCGCCGCCCGCCCCGAGGCGCGTGTATGGACCCGGTACACCTCGGCGATCTGGTCGCCGACCGCGTAGTAGGGGTCCAGCGACGACAGCGGGTCCTGGAAGACCATCGCGGCCTTTGCGCCGCGCAGCGCCCGCAGTTCCGCGTCGTCCGCCGCCTGTACGTCCACGCCGGCGACCCGGATCGAGCCGCCGACCGCGGCCCCGGTCCCCCGGTGCAGCCCGAGCAGGGCGTACGCCGACGCGCTCTTGCCGGAGCCGGACTCGCCGACGACGCCGAGCGCGGCGCCCGCCTCCAGGGTGAAGGAGAGGCCGTCCACGGCTCGTGTGCCGTCCGCTCCGTCGAAGGCGATCGTCAGATCGGATACCTCGACCAGGCTCATGCCAGCACCACCCGACGGTCGGCCATCGCCTGGAGAATGTCCGCGACGGCATTGGCAAGGACGACGAAGAAGCCGGTGACGAGCACCAGGCCGACGACGACCGGAAGGTCGACGTTCTTCACGGCTTCGACGAGTTCGCGACCGACGCCGGGGATGTTGAAGAGTGATTCGGTGAGCACGGCGCCGCCGAACATCGAGCCGATGTCCAGTGCGCCGAGCGCGATCACGGGGCCGAGAGCGCCGCGCAGCGCGTGCCGCCCGACGAGCCGCCGTTCGCTCACGCCGTACGCGCGGAAGGTGCGTACATGGTCCTCGGCGAGGGTCTCCAGCATCGACGCCCGGGTCATCCGGGCGTACGGAGCGGCGGAGACCAGGGCCAGCGAGACCCAGGGCAGCAGCAGGTTCCAGGCCCACTGTTCCGGGTTCTCGGTGAGCGGTACGTAGTCGGGGAACGGCAGCAGTTGCAGCGCCGAGCAGAAGACGATGATCAGCAGCAGCCCGATGACGAAGACGGGTGTCGCCGTGCCGGCCAGGGTCAGTCCGGTGAGGAGCCGCTCGGTCGCGCGGCCGCGCCGCCACACCGAGAGCAGCCCGGTGCCGACGCCGAGCACGATCCACAGCACGAAGGCGCCGATGGCGAGCGATGCGGTGGCCGGGAGCTTGGTGAGGATCATCTGGGTGACCTGCTCGTCGTTCTGGTACGAGCGTCCGAGGCAGGGTGCCTCGCAGTGCAGGATTCCGGTGCCGGTCGAGTAGTCGTGGCCGGCGAAGATCCCCTGGAGGAAGTGCGCGTACTGCAGGTACAGCGGGTCGCCGAGCCGCAGCTGGTCGCTGACCTGTGCCACCTGGGCGGGCGAGCAGCGCGGACCGCAGGCGATCTGTGCGACGTTGCCGGGGGCGACGTAGAAGGCGGCGTAGACGACGACGCTGAGGGCGAGGAGCACGAAGAGTGCCCCGCCGACGCGCCGCAGCAGGAACCGGCTCATGCTCCGGCCTCCTTCTTGCGTCCGGTGCCGACCCGCAGCCGGGAGGCGACGCGCGGGTCGAGTGCGTTGCGTACGCCCTCGCCGAGGACGGTCAGCGCCAGCACGGTGATGAAGATCAGCAGGGCGGGGATCAACAGATATGTGGGCGCCGCCTGGTACCAGGTGTCGGCGTCGCTGAGCATCTGTCCCCAGGACGGCGTGGGCGGCTTGATGCCGACGCCGAGGAAGGACAGCGCCGCTTCGACGACGATGTTGCCGGGGAAGAGCAGCACGGCGTACGTGATGACGGGCGCGGCGAGCGCGGGCAGCAGTTCGCGCCGGGCGATGCGTACCCCGCGCCAGCCGCTGAGCCGGGCGGCCGCCACGTGGTCGAGCGACTTCAGCGCGAGGGTCCGGGCGCGCACGATCTTGGAGATGCCGGACCAGCCGACGAGTCCGACGATCGTGGCGATCAGCACCGGACGCGGGAAGTCCGCGGGGACCACGGCGAGCGCGCCGAGCGCGATCACCATGACGGGCAGGGCGACGACGACGTCGGTGACGCGGCTGAGGACCTGGTCGACGAAGCGGTTGCCCAGCCCGGCGGCGAGACCGACGGCCAGCCCGATGATCACCTGGAGCAGGGTCGCGGCGAGCGCGACGCCGAGGGACACCCTGGCGCCGTACACCACGCGGGCGAAGAGGTCGCGGCCGGTGAGCGGTTCGACGCCGAGCCAGTGGTCGGCGCTGATCCCGCCGAACGAGCCCAGCGGCACGCCGCCGGTCGCGGAGTCGACGAGGTTCGCGTGGTACGTGGTGGGGTCCTGGCCCTCGATACCCACGAGCAGCGGGGCGGCGAGCGCGACCAGGACCAGCAGTGCGACGACGACGGCCGCCACGGCGGCGGACCGCCGGGCGCGCAGCCGCCGCCAGAACGAGGAGGCCCCGGAGGCGGGGGCCTGCACGGCCCCCGCCTCCTTGACCAGCAGAGCTTCGGTCATGGCTACTTGACCGCGACCTGCGAGATGTCGAGAACGCCGGTCCAGTCGCTGATGACGACGTTCTTGACGGCCTCGCCGTAGAGGCGCTGGTAGACGGGGTGGAACAGCGGCACGGTCACCGCCTGCTCACCGATCTTCTTGTCGAGTGCGCCCCAGCGCTCGGCGGCCGCGCTCAGGTCGGTCAGCTTGTTGATCTCGTCGACCTCCTTGTTGACGGAGGCGTCGTCGAGCTGGGAGGCGTTGAAGTTGTAGCCGTTCTTGACGATCTGGCGTCCGTCGAAGATCGGTGCGAGGAACGGACCGCCGGACGGCCAGTCGGCGCCCCACCCGGTGAGGAAGAAGCCGGGCTCGCTCTTCACGTTGTAGATCGTGTCCGAGTACGCGTTGGACTCCAGGCCCTGGAGCTTGACCGTGATCCCGGCCTTCTTCAGCGCCTCCTGGATCGCGGTGGCGATCTCCGGGCTGGTGGCGAAGTTCTTGTCGTTGGAGTGCGTGAGGGTGACGGTCAGGCCCTTGGCGTAACCGGCCTCCTTCAGCAACTCCTTGGCCTTGGCCGCGTTGCCCGTCTTGCCGGCGGGGAAGGCGTCGTACGCGCTGTAGCCGAAGGACGCCTGCTCCGGCAGGAAGGTGGTGGCGGACTCGGCGAGCGAGGAGCCACCGGCCGCGTTGACGACCGAGGTGCGGTCGACGGCGTACGAGATCGCCTGGCGCACCTTCGGGTTGTCGAACGGCTTCACCTTCGGGTTGAAGGCGATGTAGTTGGTGTAGCCGAAGTGGCCGGTGCCGACTCGGGCAGCGAGCTTCTTGTCTCCGGTGACCTTGGCGAGCTCGGCCGGGCCCAGGTTGGTGTCGGTGGTGACAGCGGCGGCGTCGGCACCCCGGGAGGCGGAGAGCCGCTGGTTGATGACGGCGGAGTCGAGGCCGGAGCGAACGTCGATACGGTCCGGGTACGCCTTGCGCTCCTCGTCGGTCGCGGCCGACCAGTAGGTGTTGCGCTCCAGGACGAGGCGCTCGCCGTCGCCCTCGTTCTTGACGACCTTGTACGGACCCGAGGAGATCGGGTGGTTCTCGTACTTCGTGCCGGTGTCCTTGGCCTTCGGGACGGGGGTCGTCTGGGTCTGCGTCGCCAGGTAGGGGAACTCGCCCTCCGGCTTGTTGAGGTGGAAGACGATCGTCTTCGCGTCGGGCGTCTCGATCGAGGCGAGACCCTTCTTGTCCTTGTACGGACCCTCGTAGTCGGCCCCGCCGATCAGCCAGTCACGCAGGTAGGGCGCACCGCCGGAGAGTTCGGCGGCGAACGAGCGCTCGATGCCGTACTTGATGTCGGCGCTCGTGATCGCGGTGCCGTCCTCGTACTTCAGGCCGTCCTTGAGCGTGTACGTCCACACGGTGGCGTTCTTGCTGGGCGTGCCCAGGTCGGTCGCCAGGTCGGGGACGACCTTCGCGCCGGCCGCACCGTCCTCCCGGTTGCGGGTGGTCAGCGTACGGAAGACCAGGGACGGGACGTTGCCGCCGCCCGAGGTGTACAGCCGCGCCGGGTCGAAGTCCTCCTGCGGGCTGCGGTTGAGGACGGTGAGCGTGCCGCCCTTGGCGGGCTTGCCCGCTGCGCCGGAGCCGGCGTCGCTGCCCTTGCTGTCCTGGGGGCCGCAGGCCGCGGCGCCCGAACCCACGACGAGAACCACGACGGCCGCTGCCACGCGGCGCGATATGACGGACGGTTGACGCATCGGAAGATGACCTCTCGGAGTACTGCCTGCGGAGAAAAACGGAAAGGGGGTCCGCGCAGGCTGCGGCGAGAGTGGGGACGAACCAACCGGCCGTCATCAGAAAAGGACGACCGGAAAACCGGAACTGCCGCGCCTGCGGACGTGTGCGCACCGGGCGCGGCAGTCGGAAAGGGCCGTTCGGACCGAGACCAGGGCTCGGAGAAGGGGGTCGACGCGCGCTCGGGCAGGCGTCAGCAACAGTGAATGTCGGCGACGCTGAGCCCGGTCACGCCGATGAGCGCCAGCACAAAGGCGGCGCGCTCGGAGGTGACAGGGCTGCGTGACATGCCGAGAAATATGCGGGACCGGCTCGGCGATGTCAACGCGGGAATGAGACGCCGTCTCACATCATGGACGCCATCCCGGACGTCCGCCTCCTCGCCCCGGGCGCGGACACCGGAAGGCGGTCGGCCGAGGGGCGGCCGGCGAGCACCGGCGGGCACCTGCGCCCCGATCAACTGGCCGGGTACACCCAGGCGTTGGGGCGGCACTTGATGCCGCCGATGTCCAGCGACTTGGTCTGCTGCTGCATCACCGGAGCCAGCGCTCCCGGCGTGCGGCAACTCACATGGTTGTGTCCCAGTCGGTGGCCGACCTCGTGGTTGATCAGCATCTGGCGGTAGGAGAAGAGCTTCTCCGGGCCGAACGTCGACGACCCCTGCGCCCAGCGATAGGCGTTGATCATCACGCGCTCGGTCGCCGCGGAGTCGCACGAGACGTTGTCCTCGGTCGTGTCGAGTCCCGACTTCCTGCACCAGTCGCCGGTGGTTCCCGGACTGGCCAGAGTGATGACGAAATCGGGGTCGCCCGAGGAGATCCGCTCAAATGTCATGGCGCCGTCGTGCGCCCAGCTGCGGTCGTCGTTGAGAGTTTTCTGAACCGCTTCGGCAAAGAGCCCGGCATCGAGACCCAGGCCCTTTTCGACATCGATCCGATAGCGGTACTTGTGCCCCTTGCCCGGAGCTTTCGCCGAGCCCGGGACCACCTCGAAACGCCCGGAACCCTTCATTTCCGGGTCGAGCGGATAGGCCTCGGCCATCTTCTGCGCGTACGAGAGCGGCTTGACCGCGGCCGGTTTCGGCGTCGGCCGGTTGTCCGAGCGCGAAGGGGTGTCGACGCCGCCGTTGCGGTCCACGCCGGACGGCGCCGTGGCGATGCCGACCCGCGCGCTGCCGTCATGGGCGACCTGTCCGGCGACGACGACCGCGAGCACGGTGGTCACCGCCGCGGCCGCGATGCCGGTGAACGTACGGCCCTTGGTGCTCCTGCTGTCCTTGGCGTCCTCGGTCCGGTCGAGGTCTTCACCGGGGGGCCGCTCGTCCCACTCGCCGACCGAGCTGTACGGATCGTCCGACGGGGATCGCGGTGCGGGCGGCGTGAGCGATGCCGGCGGTACGTCGAAGGCGTCGACGAACTCCCGTCGCGGCCCGGGTATCAGCGGCCGCTCATCGACCGCCTGCTGCTGAGCCGTCCGCGGGTACTGCGGCGCCGGCGACCGCCGGGAGGACAGGGGCGAACGCTCGAACATCGACTGCCCGGACATCGACGGCGCGGCCGTCGACGGCTGCTGGGACGTCGGCCGGGGTGCCCCCGGACCTCGGCCCGGGCCACCGCCACCGGGCCGCCCCGGGATCTGCCAGTCGCCGTACCGCTGCTGCGTCCCGGTTCCCCAGCCGCCACCCGGTTCACGCTGCTCGGGGTGGCCACCGCGCACCTGGGGGACCCCCTGGTACGGCGTGTGCCCGTCCGTGCCGGGCGGCGCGTCGGCCGCCCTCCGGCGCCGGCCGCTGCCGGGCTGCGGCCGGACCCCCTCGCGGCCGGCGCCTGCGTTCGCAGCGGCGGCATCGCCCTCGGGTCCCTTGGGCTGAGGGCCCTTTCGACTGTGTCGTCCCACGCCCCGAATCAGCTCCTGCCGCGTTCGTCGAGCAGTTCCCGGAACGCCTGGGCGACCGCCTCCGGGTACTCCATCATCGCCACGTGCCCGGCATCGGGCAGTGTCAGCAGCCGCGAATCGCGGAAAGCCGCGGACGCCCTGCGTGCCATCCGGTACGAGACGAGCTGGTCCCGTCCGCCGTACACGAGCTGGGTCGGAGCGAGTACGCGCTCGGCCTGGCGCCACAGCCCGTGCTGCCCGCCCAGCGTGTACGCATCGACGATGCCACGCGCCGAGCGCGTCATCGCGTCCCAGAAGTACGGCAGTTCCAGCCGTCGCTCCATTTCGGCCACCGCATCGCGGAAGCCGGCCTCGGAGACACGTGCCGGATCGCCGTAACAGAGTGCCATGACTCCGCGGGTGCGTTCTTCCGCGGTCCAGTCCTTCGTCATCCGGGAGAACAGGGTTGCGGCACCCGGAAGGGCGAGCAGTGCGGTCGGCACGGCGGGCCACTGCACCCGGATCTCCGGCAGTGCGGGCGAGATCAGAGTGAGTGTGCGCACCAGATCGGGACGGACGGCCGCGACCCGGGTGGCCACCGCGCCGCCGAGCGAATTGCCGAAGAGATGGACAGGGCCGCGCTCCCCCGCGTCGAGGAGCCGGATCACCGCGCGGGCGTGGCCGGTGACCGAGTAGTTGCCGTCGTCCGGCGGCGGGGAGTCCCCGAACCCCGGCAGATCGACGGCCTCGCCGTCCACCACGTCCTGGAGCAGCTCCATCAGCGCCGACCAGTTCTGCGAGGAGCCGCCGAGCCCGTGCACATACAGCGCGGGCTCCGGGCCGGCCTGCTGCGGCGGCCTGGAGCGGATGTTCAGCGTCAGTCCGGGCAGCGCGACCGAGTGCAGTTCCTCCCCCTCGGCGACCCGGACGGCGCGCCCCGGGGGGACCACGGCGGCAGAGACGTGGACTCCCGGCAGCTCGGTCGAAGACATGCGGCAATGTTACGAGACGATCACACCGTGGTTCGTGTGTTCGCCGTCACAGATCGCATAGCGCCGTGAGGGGCTAGCTCCTAGGCTCGAATCAAGGAAGGGAGTCACCATGACGGTCGACCCCAGTGACCCGGAGACCTTCGAGGACATTCAGCCGGACGAACCGGACCAGGAGGCGCCCGAGGCGGACGCCGCAGAGCAGCATGCCGATCTCCAGCAGAAGAGCGACGAACCGCTGACCAATATCGATCAGGCCACCGCGAATGCGGCGGATGCCGCCGAACAGCACCGTGTCGTCGCACAGGATGAGGACGATTACCGCTGATACGCCCTGCTTTTACCGTGCGGGTCGACAGATCTGTGGCTACCGCAGCGGTCCGGTACGTGAAATTCTGCGTCCGCACCGCGCGCACCCGGGTTACTCAAAAGTACGATGGCCGAACGGCGCAGTGTGCAGGCAACGGCTGTGTTCGATCACAATTTTGGGAGGCGGCGTGACAGCCATCGAGCAGACAGAGGCAGCGCGCCCGCGGGGCACTCGCCTGCCCCGCCGCGCCCGACGCAACCAGCTGCTGGGCGCCGCGCAGGAGGTCTTCGTCGCACAGGGGTACCACTCCGCAGCGATGGACGACATCGCGGAACGGGCCGGCGTCAGCAAGCCGGTGCTCTACCAGCACTTCCCGGGCAAGCTGGAGCTCTATCTGGCCCTGCTCGACCAGCACTGCGAGTCGCTGCTGCAGTCGGTCCGCACGGCACTGGCGTCGACGACGGACAACAAGCTGCGTGTCGCCGCGACGATGGACGCCTATTTCGCCTACGTCGAGGACGAGGGCGGCGCCTTCCGGCTGGTCTTCGAGTCGGACCTGACGAACGAGCCCGCGGTACGCGAACGGGTCGACCGGGTCTCGCTGCAGTGCGCGGAGGCGATCTCCGACGTCATCGCGGGTGACACGGGACTGTCCAAGGAGGAGTCGATGCTGCTCGCGGTGGGCCTGGGCGGTGTCTCCCAGGTGGTCGCCCGCTACTGGCTGTCCAGCCAGTCGGCGATCCCGCGCGACACGGCGGTGCAGCTGCTCACGTCGCTGGCCTGGCGCGGCATCGCCGGGTTCCCGCTGCACGGCATCGACCAGCACTGACCGTGCCGGGCGGGCCCCGGGACCGTTGTTCGCTGCGGGCGTTGCCCGCCGACCCCTGACAGCTCCGCTCACCGGGCTAATGTGTGGTGCGTACGGCGCGGCTCACGCGCAGAGGACTGACCGTCGGAGGGACATAGCCGTGGAGGTCAAGATCGGCGTGCAGCACGCACCCCGGGAGATCGTTCTGGAGAGCGGACTTTCCGCCGAGGAGGTCGAGAACGCGGTAGCCGAGGCTCTCACCGGCAAGGCGCAGCTGCTCAGCCTCACGGACGACAAGGGCCGCAAGGTCCTGGTGCCGGCCGACCGGGTCGCCTACGTGGAGATCGGCGAGCCGAGCACGCGGCGGGTGGGGTTCGGCGCGCTGTAGGAGCACGCTCGACGCACAGCAGTGAGAAGCGGCCCGGTGGGGATCGACCCCCGCCGGGCCGCTTCGTCGTGCGGTGGCCGGGGATCTCCGGCGGGTCGGCGTCGCGGCCCCGGCCGTGATCCGCCGGTCACGGCCTCCCGGCTCTGCGACAGCTGTGCGAAACCTGTGCCGAAAGGGTTGCATTCCACGGCCCACGGGTAGGACCGTCTACGACCGATTTGCCCTCCCCGCACCTTCCCGAACAGGGCAGATCCCCGTCCGCAACCCCCCGCGAGGTGAATGTCTGTGATCTGGGAATCCCTCGGCTCCGTCGTGCTCGGACTCGCCCTCTCCTGGGTGGCGCTCCGATCCCTGTCCGGCCGGCTCCCGGCCCGCCGTACGGTCTTTGCCACCGGCGCTCTGGGAGCCCTGTTCGGCGCGTATCTGACGCACTCGGTGCTGGGCCCGGGCCATGTGCCGGCCACGCTGATCGGCGCGGTATTGATCGCGGCGGTGACGCTGTCCCTGTTGCTGCGCCCGCGTAGCCGCCGTCTGGGCCGATCAGCGGCGGCCTGACCCTCGTACGAGGTCCCTTCTGCACTCCCGTACGAGGTCGGCCGCGGTCCCAGGGGGCTCAGGCAGCAAGTCCGAGCGCGGCCATCCGCTTGGTGTGCGCCTCGGTGATCCGCGAGAACATCCGGCCGACCTCGGCCAGGTCGAACCCGTCGGCCACCCCGCCGACGAGCATCGTCGACAGCGCGTCGCGGTCGGCAACGACCCGCTGGGCCTGCGAGAGCGCCTCTCCCATCAGCCGGCGGGCCCACAGCGCGAGCCGGCCGCCGACGCGCGGGTCGGCCTCGATCGCGGCACGCACCTTCTCCACGGCGAAGTTTCCGTGGCCGGTGTCGTCGAGCACGGCGAGAACGAGCGATCGGGTGTCCGAGTCGAGGCGGGCGGCGACCTCACGGTAGAAGTCACTGGCGATCGAGTCGCCGACGTACGCCTTGACCAGGCCCTCCAGCCAGTCCGACGGAGCGGTCTGGCGGTGGAAGTCGTCGAGCGCCTTGGCGAAAGGTTCCATCGCCGCGGTCGGCTCCGTGTCGATCGCGGTCAGCCGGTCCGTGAGCTGCTCGAAGTGATGGAATTCGGCGGACGCCATCTTTGCCAGCTCCGCCTTGTCGGCCAGCGTCGGCGCGAGTTTGGCGTCCTCGGCGAGCCGCTCGAAGGCCGCAAGCTCTCCGTACGCGAGCGCACCCAGCAGGTCCACGACCGCAGCGCGGTACTGCGGCTCCGCGGATGCGGTGGCCCAGTCCTGGGCGGCGATTCCGGTGGGTGCGGGTGCTTCAGTGGCGTTGTCAGGCGTCTCCATGAACCGCAGAATAGCCCGCCCGTCGAGGGATGGACGGGCCTGGTCAGCCGGTGACATCACACCGTTCCAATGAATTCGCCCAACACACATGCGCGAATCCGGGGTACAGTGGTATTGCGGCTACTGAGTATTTTGGATGTACCGGTGGCGCGAAATTGAATGAGGATGCCCGGTCGGTGGCCCGATCGGCTCCGACCCGACAGCCCTCCACGTGGGTCGTACGACACGTACGACCGCAGATGAGGGGCCCCCTCAGCGGCACGAGCGCTCGAGCGACGGCAGTGGTCCCGCGCCACCCGGCCCATCCACGGCCGGATGACCAACCCCGGCACGGTACGACCCCCAGCGTTCGCCTCGGACCGCGTCTCACAGAAGAGGCAGCACCCTGACTACGTTCCGAGACCTCGGGATCCTTCCCGAGACGGCCGAGGCCCTTGAGGCCGTCGGCATTGTGTCCCCCTTTCCCATCCAGGAGATGACGCTCCCCGTCGCACTCTCCGGCTCCGACGTGATCGGACAGGCCAAGACCGGTACCGGCAAGACGCTCGGTTTCGGTCTTCCGCTGCTGGAGCGCGTCACCGTCCCCGCGGACGTCGAGGCGGGCCGGGCGAAGCCCGAGCAGCTGACCGAGGCGCCGCAGGCGCTGGTCGTCGTCCCCACCCGTGAGCTCTGTCAGCAGGTGACCAACGACCTGCTGACCGCCGGCAAGGTGCGCAACGTCCGCGTTCTCGCGATCTACGGCGGCCGTGCGTACGAACCGCAGGTCGAGGCCCTCAAGAAGGGCGTCGACGTGATCGTCGGCACCCCGGGCCGTCTGCTCGACCTGGCCGGGCAGCGCAAGCTCGACCTGTCGCACGTGCGCGCCCTGGTTCTCGACGAAGCCGACGAGATGCTCGACCTGGGCTTCCTGCCCGACGTCGAGAAGATCATCACCATGCTTCCGCCGACCCGCCAGACGATGCTGTTCTCGGCGACCATGCCGGGTGCGGTCATCGGCCTCGCGCGGCGCTACATGTCGCAGCCGACGCACATCCGCGCCACGTCGCCCGACGACGAGGGCGCGACCGTCGCGAACATCTCGCAGCATGTCTTCCGGGCCCACTCGATGGACAAGCCCGAGATGGTCTCGCGCATCCTGCAGGCCAATGGCCGCGGACTCGCGATGATCTTCTGCCGTACGAAGCGGACGGCCGCCGACATCGCCGAGCAGCTGGAGAAGCGCGGTTTCGCCTCCGGCGCGGTCCATGGCGACCTCGGCCAGGGCGCCCGTGAGCAGGCGCTGCGCGCGTTCCGCAACGGCAAGGTGGACGTGCTCGTCTGCACCGACGTCGCGGCCCGCGGTATCGACGTCGAGGGCGTCACGCACGTCATCAACTACCAGTCGCCGGAGGACGAGAAGACCTACCTCCACCGCATCGGCCGAACCGGTCGTGCAGGCGCCAAGGGCATCGCGATCACGCTGGTCGACTGGGACGACATCCCGCGCTGGCAGCTGATCAACAAGGCGCTCGACCTGAAGTTCCCCGACCCGGTCGAGACCTACTCCACGTCGCCGCACCTGTTCGAGGAGCTCGACATCCCGGCCGGCACCAAGGGTGTGCTGCCGCGCACGGAGCGGACCCGCGCGGGGCTGCGGGCCGAGGAGATCGAGGACCTGGGCGAGACGGGCGGCCGCGGCCGCAAGTCGTCCGGCCCGTCGTCGACGCCTGCGGTACGTGAGGAGCGGGCGCCGCGTACGCCGCGTCAGCGCCGTCGTACCCGGGGCGGGTCCACGGTCGCGGACGGCGCCGCCACCGCGCTGCCGGCGCCCGCCGCAGAGGCCGTGCAGGCCCCGCCGGCCGCTGACGCGCCGGTGGAGCCGCGTACCCCGCGCCGCCGTCGCCGTACCCGTGTCGGTGCCCCTGAGATCGCTGTCGCCGAGGCCGCGGTGGCCGTGGCGGAGGCCCCGGCCAGGGCCGAGGTGACGGTCGAGGAGCCGGTGGCCGAGGCCAAGCCGCGCCGCCGCCGTCCCCGGGTCGCCGCCAAGCCGGCGGACGAGGTCGACTTCCAGATCGCCCCCGTCGCCGAGCCGGTGCAGGAGACGAAGACGGTGACCAAGCCGCGTCGCCGCGCCCGGATCGTCGCCAAGCCGGCGGCGGACGAGGTCGACTTCCAGATCGCGCCGATCGCCGAGCCGGTGCAGGAGAAGCCGCGTCGGCGGACACGGGCCGCTGCGAAGCCGAAGGCGGAGACGGTGGTCGAGGCTCCGGTCGCGGAGGGCGAGGCGAAGCCGCGGCGTCGGCGCGCGTCGCGTGCGGCCACGCAGACCGAGGGCTGATCGCCGTTCCGGGGCTCTGCCCCGGACACCGCTCCTTCCTTGCCGGAGGGGCTTGATGTGCCGGACGGGCTTGAGGGCGACCTCAGGCCCGTCCGGCGTTTGTGGGCACCTGATTCGGCCCGTCCGGCGTGTGAGGACTTAGCCTCGTTCCATGAGTCGGCCGCACACCTTCATCCCGCCCTCCGGCACCCGCACCCACCCGCTCCGTACCGTGCGCGGGGACTTCGCCGTGCTGGACGTCCTGCCGCCCACCGAACCGCGCGGCACCGCTCTCCTGCTGCCCGGTTACATGGGCAGCAAGGAGGACTTCATCGCGCTCCTCGAACCGCTCTCCCACGCCGGATACCGCGTCGTCGCCGTCGATGGGCGAGGGCAGTACGAGACAGAGGGAACAGACCGTCAGGATACCTACGGACAGGGAGAGTTGGCACTCGACGTGCTCGCGCAGGCCGCGGAGCTCGACGGCCCCGTGCATCTGCTCGGGCATTCGCTCGGCGGGCAGATCGCCCGCGCAGCCGTGCTGCTCGACGCCTCGCCGTTCCGGTCGCTGACGCTGATGTCCTCCGGCCCCGCCCAGGTCGTCGAGGCCCAGCAGCTCAAGGTGAAGATGCTCGGCGACGCGCTCGCGACACTGAGCATGGCCGAGGTATGGGCGGCGATGCGCGCCCTCGACCCGCCGGAGGACGCGGCCGCGGCGGACGGCGAGGGTCTGCGCCGGCGCTGGCTGCGGCACCGGGCCGCCCAGCTGATCGCCACCGGCCGGCAGCTGGTGACCGAGCCGGACCGGGTGGCCGAACTCGCCGCCGTACCGCTGCCCGTCCATGTGCTGTCCGGCGAGCGCGACGACACCTGGCCGGTGGAGCTGCTCGACACGATGGCCGAGCGCCTCGGCGCGCGCCGCACCCGGATCGCGGGCGCCGAGCACTCCCCCAACACCGACCGCCCGGAACAGACCGCTGCCGCGCTCGTCTCCTTCTGGGACGGGGTGTAGCTCAGTACTGCGCCTGCAGGTGCTGCCAGAATCCGTCGCGCAGCGCCCGCCGGAGGTGGGCGTGACCGCGCAGCGAGTGCTGGAGCAGTCGTTCCGCCTCGACCAGCAGGTCCTGGTCGACGGAACCCGGCAGGTACGGGTGGCCGGGCAGCAGGTCGGCGAGGGCGTCCCGGCCGCGCGCGGAGAGCCAGGTCGCGGCGATCTGCGCACCGACGAAGCGGACGTCGTCGCGCGAGGGGGCCGGGGTGTCGTCCTCGTAGGTGGTGACGGGGCGTCTGGTGACGTAGGGGCGGCAGAAGTCGAGGTCGAAGGTGCGCTGGCTGTCGACCTCCCAGAGCAGCGGCTCGGCCTGGTTGCGCCCTTCTCCGGCCTCGATGCCCCACAGGTGCACCCGGGCCCCGTAGCCCTGCGCCGCCTCGACCGCCGACACCAGGTCCTCGTCGCCGCCGACGAGCGCCGCGTCGCTGATCGCGCGGTGCCGGGCGAGCGATTCGAGGTCGGTGCGGATGAGTGAGTCGACCCCCTTCTGCTGGTTGTTGGCGTTGAGGTTGCCGAGTCTGACCTTGACGTCGGGCAGTTCGGCGATGGACTGCTGCTCGACGGTGTGGATCCGGCGCCTGGCCCCGTCGTACCAGTACACGCGCAGGAGTCTGCTGTCCGCGAAGATCGTGCGGGCCTTGTCGATGAATGCCTCGATCAGCCCTTCCGCGTCGAGGTCGAAGGAGCGCCGGTCCTCGGTGCCGGTGACGAGCAGCCCGGCTGCCGCGTACACATAGCCCGCGTCCACGAAGATGGCGTGGGTCGAGGGGGTCTTCGACACCTCGGCGAGCACGCGCTGGAGCAGCTCGTTGGTGCGGTTCAGGCGCTCGCCGATCTCTGCGGCCGCTGCCTCGTTCATGCCGGCCTCATCGTCCGTGCCCGGCCTGTCACCTGCTGGTACTTAGACATCCAAAAAATTTCCTTAGCGTAGGGAATGTTTGCAGGAAGCAAGCCGTTGAACCCTGTGGAGCGCGGGACACCGATGACCGGCACTCCACATCCTTGCGGACGGATCATCCGTCCTCCCAGTAGTTCTCCAGCAGGAGGATCAGACGAAGGGAAGCCCTATGCGCTTCGAGATCATGCGACTCGACGATGTCGACGGTACCGCCGTGGACAGCACCGTCGTGGACGCCGCCTCCGTCAACCGGATCGTGCAGCAGGCCGCCGCAACAGGCCAGCGCATCTACATCCGCCCGGCCGACAGCTCGGCTTCGTAACGCCTGACGACGCACAAAGACGAAGCGCCCCCGTACGGACGGTCCGTACGGGGGCGCTGTGGCGTCCGGGGACGCCGTCAGGAGTTCTGCACGATCTGCGTGATGCCGTTGATGATCTGCTGTACGGCGATGGCGGAGAGCATCATTCCCGCGAGCCGCGTCACCAGCACCACACCGCCGTCCTTGATCACGCGGATGATCAGCAGCGAGTAGCGCATGGCCAGCCAGAGGACGACGTGCATGGCGAGGATCGCCGTCCAGACGGAGAGCTGCATGGCGAAGCTGTCGGCGTGCTGCACCGCCAGAATGACCGAGACGATCGCGCCGGGTCCGGCGAGCAGCGGCATGCCCAGGGGCACGAGCGCCACGTTGACGTCCTTCGTCTGTGTCGGCTCGTCGGTCTTGCCGGTGAGCAGATCGAGGGCGATCAGCAGCAGGAGCAGCCCGCCCGCGATCATCAGGGCGGGGACCGAGACATGCAGATAGTCGAGGATCTGCTGGCCGAGCACGCCGAAGACGGCGATCACACCGAAGGCGACGGCGACCGCCTGGAACGCCATCCTCCGCTGGACCTTGGCGGGTCGGCCGGCGGTGAGGGCGAGGAAGATCGGAGTGATTCCGGGCGGATCCATAATCACAAAAAGCGTGAGAAAAAGGGATCCGAAGACAGCAACGTCGAACACAGTGAGGCCTTGCGAGAAGAGAGCGAATCAGAACAGGACACGCGCTGCCGACAGCCGGGTCCGGCCGGGCACGCGAAGAGATCGGAGTGCGCGCGACGCGACGGTCTGTGCGATGCGCGCAGGAACGGCGTTACACAGGGCGGGGTCCGCCGGCGCCCGGCACCGGGAAGGCTCCCGTGGCGCGCCGGGTGATCTCGCCGTAGATCTCCGGGTCGGTGGTGTACTCACCGAGCCGTACGGTCTTCCGGCTGCCGTGGTAGTCGCTGGAACCGGTGGCCAGCAGCCCCAGTTCGCCGGCCAGCCCGCGCAGCCGGGCCCGGGTCGGCTCGTCGTGGTCCATGTGGTCGACCTCGATGCCGTCGAGGCCCGCCGCGGCGAGCCGGGCGATCGACGCCTCGGGCACCACCTCACCGCGCTTGACGGCGAGCGGGTGGGCGAAGACGGTGACGCCACCGGCGGCCTTGACCAGCCGGATCGCGTCGAAGGGGTCGAGTTCGTGCTTCTCGGCGTACGCACGTCCGCCGTTGGCCAGCCACTCGGGCGTGAAGGCGTCGGAGACGGTCTCGACGACACCGAGCTCGACGAGCGCGGTGGCGATGTGCGGTCTGCCGACCGATCCGTCGCCGGCGATCCGGGCGACCTGCTCCCACTCGACGGGAACGCCGAGCGCCTGGAGCTTGCCCACCATCGTCTGCGCACGCGGCACCCGGTCGTCCCGGACCAGCTCGCGTTCGCGCGCCAGCTCGGGCTCGTCGGGGTCGAAGAGGTACGCGAGCATGTGCAGGCTCACACCGTCGATCTGGCAGGAGAGTTCGGCGCCGGTGGCGAGGGTGAGGCCCTCGGGGAGGGCCGCAATCGCCTCGGCGTGGCCGCGGACGGTGTCGTGGTCGGTGAGGGCGACGACGTCGAGGCCCGCCGCTGCGGCGTTCCGCACCAGTTCGGCGGGGGTGTCCATGCCGTCCGAGGCGGTGGAGTGGGTGTGCAGGTCGATGCGCACGACGCGTACTCCAGGGCTCGCAGCAGGACAGGGGGGACGCCCAAGGATAACCGGGATTCGAACACTGCCCGGTCGGCCGCGTCCCCGCCCTCAGGGCGGGTCGAGCAGCCGAGGGGTGAGCGCCCCGACCGGCACCAGGTCGAGCTCGCCCCCGGCCTCGCGCAGATCGGCCAGTATCAGCTCGTCGTACATCAGCAGCGCAGAGTGCTCGGGCCAGACGACCGCCCACAGCCACAGGCCGCGCGCCTCGCCCGCGAAGACCGCCCGGTCGTCGGGGGCTCCCTTGACCTGCCAGAGCGGGGTGGGCCGTCCGCCGGCGAGCACCTTGGCGTCGGGCGGGCCGTCGACGTGGAGGTACGGACCGGGGTCGGGACCGTCGATCCCGGCGTACCGCGCACCGAGCCCGACGCCGAGCTCCTCGGCGACGAGCAGCATCTCGCCCATCCCGCCGAGTGGACCCGGTCCCGAGCAGGCGACGGCGGTGGCGCGGCCGCCACTGCGGTCGTCGCCCGCATACGCCACGCCGGTGAACAGCCAGCCGACCGGCAGCGGCCACGGCATCCACACCGGCACCTGGGCTCGGTGCACCACCACGCCGAGCGACTCGACGCTCGGTGGGATCACCGGCTGCAACGGATACACGGCGCCGTGCACGGCGCACTGCCAGGTGTCGGCGAAAAGACCGGGCGCCCTGACCCGGCCACCGCACTTCGGGCAACTGGGTTCGCCCCTCATAGCGACCAACGGTCCTCCCTGGTCGTCGCCACGTCAAGGACGATCACCCGTCCGCAGCGTGCCTCCCGTCAGGGAAATTAGATGCATGTTGCATCAATTAGGTTCTCTAACTTATTCTGTGTAGGACGCATCGATCTACTGGAGAGCGAGAACCCCCATGTCGGCACAGGATCCGATCGATCAGGGAACGGGCAGCATCCTGCGCCAGCCCAAGGCCGTCTGGGCCACGGCCGGCGCCTCGGTCGTCGCCTTCATGGGGATCGGGCTGGTCGACCCGATCCTGCCGTCCATCGCCAAGGGTCTCGACGCCACGCCCAGCCAGGTGTCCCTGCTCTTCACCTCGTACTTCCTCATCACCGCCTTCGCGATGCTCGTCACCGGCTTCGTCTCCAGCCGCATCGGCGGTCGCAAGACACTCCTGACCGGCCTCGCGCTCGTCGTCGTGTTCGCCGGGCTCTCCGGCACCTCGTCGTCCGTCGCGGAACTCGTCGGCTTCCGGGCGGGCTGGGGGCTCGGCAACGCGCTCTTCGTCTCGACGGCCCTCGCCGTGATCGTCGGCGCGGCGGCCGGCGGCAGCTCGGCGGCGATTCTGCTCTACGAATCGGCGCTCGGCCTCGGCATGGCCTGCGGGCCGCTGCTCGGCGCGCTGCTCGGTGACGCCAGCTGGCGCTACCCGTTCTTCGGCACCTCGGCCCTGATGGCGATCGGCTTCATCTGCATCACGGCGTTCCTGAAGGAACAGCCGAAGCCGGCCCGTAGGACCTCACTGCTCGACCCGGTCAAGGCGCTCGGCCACGGCGGCCTCGCCTCGGTCGCGACCTCGGCGTTCTTCTACAACTACGCGTTCTTCACGATCCTGGCCTTCACACCGTTCGTGCTGAACATGACGCCGTACAGGTCGGGCGCGGTCTTCTTCGCCTGGGGCCTGCTGCTCGCCGTCTTCTCGGTGCTCGTCGCACCGATGCTGCAGAAGCGCTTCGGCTCGCTCAAGGTGCTCGGCGGCTCGCTGGTCCTGCTCGCCGTCGATCTGCTGGCCCTCGGCTACGGCGACCACACGACGGCCATCGTCTGCACGATCCTCTCCGGCGCCTTCATCGGCATGAACAACACCGTCTACACGGAGCTGGCGCTCGGCGTCTCCGACGCACCGCGCCCGGTGGCGAGTGCGGGCTACAACTTCGTCCGCTGGTTCGCCGCGGCGGCCGCCCCGTATCTCGCCCCGAAGATCGAGGAGTGGAGCAACATCCACGTCCCGTTCTTGGTCGCCGCGATCGCGGCCGTGGTCGGTGCGCTCGTCGTCTGGCTCCGGCGTACGGCCCTGACCCACGAGGCGGCGGAGCTGCAGCCGAAGCACGCCACCGAGGACAGCGTCACGGTCTTCGCCAACTGACCACCGCGTCAGCCCTGTTCCGCCCCGCCCGCGGCTCTCCCTCCTGGCCGCGCGGCGGGGCTCCCTGCAGTCCCGTGTGAGGTGTGTCTCAGTCCAGGGTCACGGACGGCCGATGCGGATCACGCAGATCCGTCCCGTGCGACAGCCACCGCTCCTGGAGTTCCTGTGCTCCGCGCACCCGCTTCCACGCCGCCTCGTTGTGCGTCATCGGCAGCAGCGGGAGAAACCGCACCGGCTCCATCGGCTCGTCCAGCTCCAGGTCCTCCACCAGACCACCCGACTCGGCGACGAGCACCGAGCTGAACGGGGCCCCGGGCCACAGTGGTCCGCCGAGGTCCAGTGAGGCGCCGGGCGCGACGATCACCCCTTCGACCTGCGGAGAGGCCGCCAGCACGGCCAGTGCGCGGAGCACCTTGTCGGTGTCGGCGAGCCCGGCCCGCACGGAGAGGACCAGCTCGGCACGCGGCCCCTTCACCGGATCCGCGAGGGTGGCGGTCGGGTCGGCCATCGGCTGCGCGGACATGCCGAGCGTGGCGTAGCGCACCACGTCGCCGTCGACGAAACGGAGCACCTCGATCCGGTCCGTACCGAGGAACGTCACCGCGGCGCGCGCGTCCGGTTCGCCGAGAGCCGTCCGCAGACGGGCCTCGACCAGAGCAAGAATTTCTCCCATGTGGCGAGCATAGAGCGCGTATGGAACGGGCAAAGTAAGGGATTGGCCCGGTGTCGGCTGATAGTCTTGGGCGCTGGTCGGGACAGCACGCAGAAGCGTCGCTCTCAGTCCCGACGACACGTCATCCCCCACGGGGGACCGGCTGGAGGAGGTGGGGCTGCAATGGATCGAAGTCGATCGTGCAGTACCGATCGCTCTTCCGCCCGACACTTTTCCTCGGTGATCTGAAGCCTTCTCGGTCAAGGCTCAGGGCATTGCGCACGACGGAAGAGCACTCCTTTTTTGCCTGTCTGTAGCGAACGCCGTCATCGCGCTGCTGCGGTGCCGCCCGCTTTGCGGATGTGAGCACACGTCCCCATTCCGGGCTGTTCCACGTGCCCGACGACGGCCCCTCCGTGAAGGAGCCAGCCATGTCGATGATCCGTGACCTGCGCGCTGCCGTGCGTCCCTCCCTGCGCAAGACCAACGCCCTGCACAGCAATTACGACACCACCCGTGACCCGTCCGCCTCCAGCGCGGTCGTCGACTGCGCGGTCTACCGCGACGGACGGCGCCAGGAGGGCGGCAACTGCCTCACGCCGCACGAGGCGATGCTCCGGGTGCGCGAGGAGGGCGGCTTCGCCTGGATCGGCCTCCACGAGCCGACCGAGGCGGAATTCGCCGGGATCGCCCGTGAGTTCGGCCTCCATCCGCTCGCCGTCGAGGACGCCGTCCACGCCCACCAGCGGCCGAAGCTGGAGCGGTACGACGACACGCTCTTCACCGTCTTCAAGACCATCCACTACGTCGAGCACGCCGAGCTCACCGCCACCAGCGAGGTCGTCGAGACCGGCGAGGTGATGTGCTTCACCGGACGCGACTTCGTCATCACCGTCCGGCACGGCGGGCACGGCTCGCTGCGTGCGCTGCGGCACCGGCTGCAGGACGACCCCGAACTGCTCGCCAAAGGGCCGTCGGCCGTCCTGCACTCCATCGCCGACCATGTCGTCGACGGCTACATCGCGGTGGCGAGCGCCGTCCAGGACGACATCGACGAGGTGGAGATCGAGGTCTTCTCCACCCCCGCGAAGGGCAGCCCGCGCGGTTCGGACGCCGGCCGGATCTACCAGCTGAAGCGTGAGGTGCTGGAGTTCAAGCGGGCCGTCTCACCGCTGCTGCGGCCGATGCAGCTGCTCAGCGAGCGGCCGATGCGGCTGGTCGACCCGGACATCCAGAAGTACTTCCGGGACGTCGCCGACCACCTGGCGCGGGTGCACGAAGAGGTCATCGGCTTCGACGAACTGCTGAACTCGATCCTGCAGGCCAACCTGGCGCAGGCGACCGTCGCGCAGAACGAGGACATGCGCAAGATCACGTCCTGGGCGGCCATCATCGCCGTACCGACCATGATCTGCGGCGTCTACGGCATGAACTTCGACCACATGCCGGAACTGCGGTGGACCTACGGCTATCCGATGGTGATGGGTGTCATCGGGGTGGTCTGCTTCTCCATCCACCGCTCGCTCAAGCGCAACGGCTGGCTCTGATCCCGGCCCTTGTACGGCTCGAATAGAGTGCGGGGCATGACTGCTGCTGCCGCTGACTCCCTGCTCGGACCGGCCCTCGTCGAGGAGGCCACCAAGAAGTCCGGCCTCATCTGGGTACGGGGCACCGGGCCCGCGCGGGCTCTGTGGCACGTATGGCACGAGGGCGCGGCTCATCTTGTCGGGGACGGCCCCGGCGAGCAGCCGCTCCCGGCCGGTCTCACCGACGGGTCCGCCGCCGAGGTGACCGTGCGGAGCAAGGACAAGGGCGGCCGGCTGATCGCCTGGACGGCTGCCGTGACGGAACTCGCGCCGCACTCCGAGGAGTGGGAGGCGGCGGTCGCCGAACTGAAGGGCAAGCGCCTGAACGCGCCGGACGCCGAGCAGATGACCGAGCGGTGGGCGCGCGAGTGCCGGGTGCTGCGGCTGACGCCCGGCGACTCCCGTACGGAGCTGCCGGACGTCTCGCACGCGGCGGCGCCGCTGCCGACCCCGGCGACCACGCGCCACCCCGTGCCCGACGCGCTCCCGCGCCTGCTACTGAAGCGCCGCCGCAAGAGCTGACGCGGCCGGGCGGCGCTACGAGGAGGACCTGGGGAGCTGCCGTCCGTAGTCGACGGTGTCGCTCTTGTCCGGGGCCTTCAGATCGAAGTCCGTGCCCCAGTCGGCGAGCGTGACGATGCCTGCGCCACCGCCGCGGGCGAACCGCAGCGGATACGGCGTGCCCTTCAGCGAGACGTCGAGCGCACCGCCCTCGCCCTTGCCGCCGAGGATCTGGACGGTACGGACGGAACCCACCTTGCCGTGCTCGCCCTTGTTGACCTTGCCGTGCAACGTGAGCATGCCGTCGAGCAGGGTCTTCATGTCCGTGAAGCCGCGCAGCTGCTTGTACGTGGGGTCGTCCTGGGGAACCTTCACATACTTGTCCTCGAGCTTGTCCCCGGCCGCGTCACCCTTGCTGTCCTCGCCGCCCTTCTCGTCGTGGCTCCAGAAGCCGGAGTCGGCCTTCAGATAGACCTCGTCGCCGATCCGCAACAGCTCGAACGTGCTGCTCTTCGACGTGACGGAGCCCGTGCCGCCGTCCTCCTTGAGCCGCATGTCGATCTTGTACGTGCCGCCCTTGCTGACCAGCGTGCCGGCCAGCCGCACCGCGTCCGCGGAGTCCGCCGCCTTCTGCGCCTGCTTCTCGATCTCCGTCGCCTCGAGTCTGCCGACGCCGTTGGTCCCCTTGTCCGGATCCTCGCTGCCGCACGCCGTCAGGGCTGCGGTCAGACCCGCACAGAGCAGGACGGCAACAGCGGTCCGGCGGCGGGGAGCGACGGGTGGGACAAAAGAGGTCACGGGCGCACTGCCTCTCATCTGCGTGTCGGGGGTGGCTGACGGCAGCGTACCGGTGCCGGGTACGCCGTCCGACGCAGAGCCGTACGGGCGGCTCCACCGGGCCGACCCGCAGCGGCACGGGCTAGCCTGATCACGACATAACGGTTAATAAGCAGAAAATACGGACGGCTCCCTCTCGACGGGGCGGAAGGAGGCGCACCACATGGCATCAGGCACCCCCCGGGTCTTCGTCTCGCACCTCTCCGGTGTGCCCGTCTTCGACCCCAACGGTGACCAGGTGGGCCGCGTCCGCGACCTGGTCGCGATGCTGCGCGTCGGCGGCCGGCCGCCCCGGCTGCTCGGATTCGTCGTCGAGGTGATCAGCCGGCGCCGGATCTTCCTGCCGATGACCCGGGTGACCGGGATCGACTCGGGCCAGGTGATCACCACCGGAGTGGTGAACATGCGGCGCTTCGAACAGCGCCCCACCGAGCGCCTGATCCTCGGTGAGTTCCTGGACCGGCGGGTCCAGCTGGTGGAGACCGGCGAGGAGGTCACCGTCCTCGATGTCGCGATCCAGCAGCTGCCGGCCCGCCGCGACTGGGAGATCGACAAGTACTTCGTACGCAAGGGCAGGGGCGGCGCCCTGCGCCGCAAGGGCGAGACCCTGACGGTGGACTGGTCGGCGGTCAGCGGCTTCTCGCTGGAGGAGCACGGGCAGGGCGCCGAGTCGCTGGTCGCCACGTTCGAGAGGCTCCGCCCCACCGATGTGGCCAACGCCCTGCACCATCTGTCGCCGAAGCGCCGGGCCGAGGTCGCCGCCGCACTCGACGACGACCGGCTCGCCGACGTCCTGGAGGAGCTGCCCGAGGACGACCAGGTGGAGATCATCGGCAAGCTCAAGGAGGAGCGCGCCGCGGACGTCCTGGAGGCGATGGACCCGGACGACGCGGCCGACCTGCTCTCCGAGCTGCCGGAGGAGGACAAGGAACGGCTGCTGATGCTGATGCGGCCGGACGACGCGGCGGATGTACGGCGGCTGATGTCGTACGAGGAGCGGACCGCGGGCGGTCTGATGACCACCGAGCCGATCGTGCTGCGGCCGGACGCCACGGTCGCGGACGCACTGGCACGGGTACGCCGCTCGGACCTGTCCCCGGCGCTCGCCGCGCAGGTGTACGTGTGCCGGCCGCCGGACGAGACGCCGACCGGCAAGTACCTGGGCGCGGTCCACTTCCAGCGGCTGCTGCGCGACCCGCCGTTCACCCTGGTCAGCTCGATCCTCGACAGCGACCTCGTACCGCTGACCCCCGACACCCCGCTGTCGGTGGTGACCAGCTATCTGGCCGCGTACAACCTGGTCTCGGTGCCGGTCGTGGACGAGGGCGGGGCGCTGCTCGGTGCGGTGACCGTCGACGACGTGCTCGACCATCTGCTGCCGGAGGACTGGCGGGAGACCGATATCCACGGCGAGGAGTGGGTCGCCCATGGCGGGTGAGGACCGCTCCCGTACCTCCGGGGCCGGGTCCCGTGTGCCGGGTACCGGGTCGCGGGCATCGGGTGCCGGGTTCCGGGCGTCCGGGTCCGGGCCGGGACCCTCGCTGACGGGGTCGTCGGCGATGACCCGCACCAGGGGCCGGCTCGACCAGCCGAAGGAACCGCGTCGGCAGCTGCTGCCGGAGTACGACCCCGAGGCGTTCGGCCGGTTCTCCGAACGGATCGCCCGCTTCCTGGGCACCGGGCGGTTCATCGTCTGGATGACGCTGATCATCATCGTCTGGGTGCTGTGGAACATCTTCGCCCCGACGCCCCTGCGCTTCGACGAGTACCCGTTCATCTTCCTGACGCTGATGCTGTCGCTCCAGGCGTCGTACGCGGCCCCGCTGATCCTGCTCGCGCAGAACCGTCAGGACGACCGCGACCGGGTCACCCACGAGCAGGACCGCAAGCAGAACGAGCGCTCCATCGCGGACACGGAGTACCTCACCCGGGAGATCGCGTCCCTGCGGATGGGGCTCGGCGAGGTCGCCACGCGGGACTGGATCCGCTCGGAACTCCAGGACATGGTGAAGGACATGGACGAGCGGCTCTCCCTATTCCCGGCCGAGAGTGACGAAGACCGCTGACGGCCCATCCCGGAGGCGGGCGCGGGCGCCGTAACATCGTCGTATGGCTACCGAAGACGCGGTGCGCGAAGCACTGGCGACAGTGAACGACCCGGAGATCCACCGACCGATCACCGAACTCGGCATGGTCAAGTCGGTGGAGATCGCCGCTGACGGTGCGGTCGCTGTGACGGTGTATCTCACGGTCTCCGGCTGCCCGATGCGCGAGACCATCACCAAGAACGTGACCGACGCGGTGTCGAAGGTCGAGGGCGTGACCCGTGTCGACGTCACGCTCGACGTGATGAGCGACGAACAGCGCAAGGAGCTCGCGACGTCGCTGCGCGGCGGCACGGCGGAGCGCGAGGTGCCGTTCGCCAAGCCCGGCTCGCTGACGCGGGTGTACGCGGTGGCGTCCGGCAAGGGCGGCGTCGGCAAGTCGTCCGTGACGGTGAACCTGGCGGCGGCGATGGCCGCCGACGGCCTGAAGGTCGGTGTCGTGGACGCGGACATCTACGGCCACAGCGTTCCGCGGATGCTCGGCGCGGACGGCAAGCCGACCCAGGTCGAGAACATGATCATGCCGCCGTCGGCGCACGGCGTGAAGGTCATCTCCATCGGCATGTTCACCCCGGGCAACGCCCCGGTGGTGTGGCGTGGTCCGATGCTGCACCGGGCGCTGCAGCAGTTCCTCGCCGATGTGTACTGGGGCGACCTGGACGTCCTGCTTCTCGACCTGCCGCCGGGCACCGGTGACATCGCGATCTCCGTGGCACAGCTCGTGCCGAACGCGGAGATCCTGGTCGTCACGACCCCGCAGCAGGCCGCGGCCGAGGTGGCCGAGCGGGCCGGCTCGATCGCCGTACAGACCCACCAGAAGATCGTCGGCGTCGTCGAGAACATGTCGGGCATGCCGTGCCCTCACTGCGACGAGATGGTCGACGTGTTCGGCACGGGTGGCGGCCAGAAGGTGGCCGAGGGCCTGACGAAGACGGTGGGCGCGGAGGTGCCGGTGCTCGGCTCCATCCCGATCGACGTACGCCTGCGCGAGGGCGGCGACGAGGGCAAGCCCGTGGTCCTCTCGGACCCGGACTCCCCGGCCGGCAAGGCGCTCCGCACGATCGCGGACCGGCTCGGCGGCCGCCAGCGGGGTCTGTCGGGCATGTCCTTGGGCATCACCCCCCGCAACAAGTTCTGACGGACACCGAGTCCTCGGTCTCCGCGGCGGGAAACACGCCCGTCCTCAATCTCCCCCACGCCCTTGGGGCCATCGGGGAGATTGAGGACGGAGCGGCAGCCGGCCGCCCCGGTGAAGCGCTCTACGCGTACGCGCCAAGGTCTCCGACCACCGAGAACCCCAGGCCGTAAGCGCTCATCCCCCGCCCGTACGCCCCGATGTGCACCCCGCCGTGCGCCGACCCCGCCAGCACCCACCCGTACTCCGACTCGCGGTAGTGGAACGGCACCGGAACCCCGTCCACCGGCAGGGACAGCACCGACCACGCGGGCCCGCCCAGATCGTCGGCGAGTTCGAACGCCGTCTCCGTCTGCTGGTCCAGCCAGTCGTCGCGCAGCGTGTGGTCCAGCTGCGGGGGCCATGTGTAGGCCAGCAGGCCGGAGCCCGCCAGCCAGGCGGCCGACGAAACCGTGGTCGCCTCCAGCACCCCCGTGCCGTCGCCGCTGTGCCGCACGGGGCTGCTCGCCACGGTCACCACGACCGCGAACCGGTGCTTGTCGCCGGCCGAGTCGCCCCGTACCAGAGGCTCGTCGCCGTGCCCGGTCGATCCGTGCTGCACCGTGCCGTCCGCCGCCGTGCCGACCTGCATCAGCCAGCGCGGCCCGGTGAAGGCCGCATCCAGTCCGTACCAGGGGAACGGCGCCTGCAGATAGCCGTCGATCGTTCGCCGGGCCGCCGGCACCTCCTCCTCGGTGACTGCGCTGGGCGCATCCTCCGCGCCTGCCCGACTCGTCGTCTCCATCTGCCCGGCCGCCTCCTCGATCCCTAGGGTCCGGAGTGGCCCGCCCCCCTCGGGCAGCCTCGCAACCGGACAGTTGGAGAATAGCCATACCGTCCGGACGAGTCGGGATTGACCGGTGTCAGGTGGCGTCTGCGTCGAAGGGCGGACGGTCGTCCTTCGACGGCTCTTCGCGCTTCTTGAGACGGTCGGAAGCGCCCGGGGAGCCGTTCGCCGCGGTGATCGCCGCACTGCCCGACACGCCGGCCGCGGCGTCCGCGGACGTGGTCTCGCGCCCGTTCACCGCGTCGGTGACTTCGGCCATTTCCTTACGGAGGTCGAAGCTCTCGCGGATCTCCTTCAGCCCGAGGTCGTCGTTGCCGTCCATGAGCTGCTTGCGGACGAACGTCTTCGGGTTGAGGTCCTCGAACTCGAAGTCCTTGAACTCCGGGCCGAGCTCCGTGCGGATGTCTTCCTTGGCGCTCTCGGAGAACTCGCGGATCTTGCGGATGAAGCGTGAGGCGTCCTGGATGACCTTGGGCAGCTTGTCCGGGCCGAAGACGAGCACGCCGAGGATCACGAGCGTCACCAGCTCGAGTGCGCCTATGTCATTGAACACCTAGCTGCTCCTCGTGTTCTCCGAGACCATGGACCAGGTCGGATGAGGTCCGGCCCCGGACCACGGTACCCGGCGAAACTGTCCGGGCGGTAGCGTCCCGGTGCTGTCACGTCCCTGTTGCGGACCCGAGGGTCAAAGTCATGGACAGGTCTTTACCACCGCGGGTCAAGCCGAGGTCCAGACGGTCGCCCGGACGGTGTGCGCGGATCTTCACGATCAGCTCCTCGCCGCTGTGCACCCGTTGGCCGTCCACCTCGGTGATGATGTCGCCCGGCTTGATGCCGGCCTTCGCCCCCGGACCTCCCGGTGTCACCGAGGGCTTGCCCTCGGCGCCCTTCGCGCCGACCTTGGCGCCGTCCCCGGTGTACTTCATGTCCAAGGTGACGCCGATCACCGGATGTGTGGCCTTTCCGGTGTTGATCAGCTCTTCGGCGACCCGCTTGCCCTGGTTGATCGGGATGGCGAAGCCGAGGCCGATGGAACCTGCCTGGCCGCCCTCGGTCGTGCCGCTGTCGGCGGCACGGATGGCGCTGTTGATGCCGATGACATGAGCGTCGGTGTCGACGAGCGGGCCGCCGGAGTTGCCCGGGTTGATGGGGGCGTCGGTCTGCAGAGCATCGACATAGCTGACGTCGCTGCCGTCGCCCTTCTCGCCGCCCGCGGTGATCGGCCGGTCCTTGGCGCTGATGATGCCGGAGGTGACGGTGTTCGACAGGTCGAAGGGGGCGCCGATGGCCACAACCGGGTCGCCGACCTGCACATTGTCGGAGTTGCCGAGCGGCAGCGGCTTGAGCCCGGAGACGCCGCTGACCTTGACCACGGCGAGGTCGTAGCCGCTGTCCTTGCCGACGACCTCGGCACGCGCGGTCTCGCCGCCGCTGAACGTCACCGTGATGTCGCCGGAGGCGCCGGCCGGGGCGACGACGTGGTTGTTGGTGAGGATGTGGCCCTCGTTGTCGAGGACGAAGCCGGTGCCGGTGCCCGATTCGGTGGTGCCGCTGACGTGGAGGGTGACCACGCTGGGCAGGGCGCTGGCGGCGATGCCCGCGACGCTGTCGGGGGCGCGGCCGCCACCGTTCTTCGCGGCCTGCGGAAGTTCGACCGTGGTCAGACCGCCGTTGCGCTCGATGTAGGCCCCGATGGCGCCGCCTATGCCGCCCGCCACCAGGGCCAGCAGCAGAGCGCCGACGAGCAGGGAGCCACGCCTGCTCTTCCTGCGTCCGCCGTCGGGTCCGGTCGGCGTACCGGGGTGGGTCAACGGCTGCCGGGGGGCGCCCCAGGGGTCGTACTGCAGCCACTGCGTGGCCTGGGGCGGCTGCGGCGGGGGCGTGAAGGCCGGAGCGGGGCCGGGCACCGGGGCGGGCCCGGGCGCGGGCACAGGGGGCATGGCGGCGCCGTTGGTGCCCGCGTAGGGCGGGGGGACGGGGGTGCCGTGGGCGGGTGTCGGGACCGGGCGCTGCACGGGCGGTGCGGGCGCCCAGGGCCCGGGGCCGCCGTAGGGCGGGGTGCTGTACTCGTCGGGCTCGTGGAGCGGCTTCATTCCGGGGGCGGGCGCCTGGACCGCCGGGGCGGGCGCGGAGGCCGGGGCGACGGGAACCGCGGGTGCGTGCGCCGCCGCCTCCGGAGCTACGGGTTCGGGCGCCACAGGCTGTGCGGGCACGACGGGAGCCGGCGATGCGGGCGGGGCCGCCTGTGCAGGCGGCCCCGGCACGGGTGGGACTGAGGTGTCCGCGGCCCGCGCGTCCTCGACCGCTGCATCCGCCGTGGCTGCTGCATCCTCCGGAGCCGAGGTGGTCGTGGTGCGCCCCGGCGTGGGGCGGCTCCACCACTTCGCCTTCGGCCCGGTGGGCTTCCCGTCGTCCATGTTCTCCCCGCAACTGCCGCAACCGGCCTCTGCACGCCCCCGGAGGGGCGCCCCTCCGGAATTCCTCCCGGGATTCAACCAGGTTTGCGAACGACTGCGCAGACCCGGTCAGCGCCGGGCGGAGAGCGGCAGCGCGTGATCGGCGGAGCTCGGCATGGCCGAGGTCGTTGTGGGTGTCCAGGAGGAGGTCGGCGAGGGCGCGGGGGACGCGGCGGCCACGGGGGGCAGGCCGCTGCCCAGCGCCCGCGTGAACAGGGGGCTGGTGGCTGTCGGACGTATCAGCGGAGGCGCGGACCCATCGGTCAGCACCGAGGCCACGAAGGGATTGGGCATCGTGGGACCCGCACCGAACACCGCCGGCACCAGGCCGTTCGGCTGCCGGAGCGGCGTGGCGACGGTCAGGCGGCTGTCGGGCGCGGCCGGATTGCCGTGCGGGCCACCGCTACGGCGGCTGGTCGCGCCGGCGCTCTCGGCGCGGGAGGCGGCATCGAGCGGAGTCGCGTTGTTCCCGGCGCCCTCGGCACGGATCGCGGTGTCGGAGCCGGAATCCGTCGGCAGTGCGCCACCCAGCGCGATGGCCGCCAGCGAGACGGCGCTGGCCGCCGCGAAGACGAACCTCCGTCCGCGCCACGGCGAACGGTCCGCGTCCCGGCCCACCTCATGGATCCGGAACGCCGAACCCGATGCGGAACCCGGAAGCACGGCCGCAGCGCCGTGCGGCGTCGGAAGATAACCGAAGCGCTCGAGCGGCGATTTCCCCGAAGGCGAATCGCTGCGGCTACCGGAAGGCGGGATCACGGGGAAGATTCCGTCGGCGAACCGTCCGGCGCCGCCGAATGGTCTTCCTTGGCCGTCGTCGTCACCCCCCGGCCCTCCGGGAAGGCCTTGCAGCCGGGCGAGGAACCCCTCGGACGGCGAAGGCGGGGCGGACTGGGCGAAGACGCTCTTCAGCCGCCGCTGGGCGGCGGCCTCGGACTTGCACCTGGCGCATGTCGCGAGATGCGCGAGCACCCGGTCGCGGACGTCGTGTGTGAGCTCACCGTCGACAAGCGCGGCGAGCCGGTCCCCGAGGTGCTGTTCCGCAGGGGTCGGTCCTGTGCCGCTCACGCCGATCCGCCCTCCCCCGCCATCATCGCGCCCGCCAGCGAGCGCTGCTCGGCGCGGGCCTCGGGCGAACGGTGCTGCAGCGCCTTGCGCAGATGCGAGCGCCCGCGGTGGATACGGCTGCGCACCGTGCCCAGCTTCACACCGAGTGTCGCGGCGATCTCCTCGTACGAGAGTCCCTCGATGTCACAGAGCACGACCGCGGCACGGAACTCGGGCGCAAGGGTGTCCAGCGCCTGCTGCACGTCCGCGTCGAAGTGGGTGTCGTTGAAAACCTGCTGCGGGGACGGCTCACGGCTCGGCAGCCGCTCGGCGGCGTCGTCGCCGAGGGAGTCGAAGCGGATCCGCTGCTTGCGGCGGACCGTGTCCAGGAACAGATTGGTCGTGATGCGATGCAGCCAGCCCTCGAAGGTGCCGGGCGTATAGGTCGACAGCGAACGGAACACCCGGACGAAGACCTCTTGCGTGAGGTCCTCGGCGTCGTGCTGGTTACCCGTCAGTCGGTAGGCAAGGCGGTAGACACGACCGCTGTGCGTGCTGACGATCTCTTCCCATGTGGGCAGCGTCCAGGCCTGGGAGTCCGCGTCCGAGGCGAAGGCCGCGGTAGGTGCGGAGTCGGTGGAAGAACGGTCAGCAATGTTGGTCACGGATTTCGGCTCACCCGCCGACCTGAGAAAGCGCCGCAGCACTCCTCCCCGATCCACAGGCGCAGCCGCACCTCCCCTGTCGGCTCCGGTGGTGTCCAGTGGAGCCCCTACCATAGCCACCTCGCCCGTTAGCTCCGGATAAGCCTTTTTCCTGCTGGGGCCGGGATCTCCCCGGAACCACCTGCCGTGACGCACGGTGCCCGTTCCGCGGGCCCTGTCCACGCGCTTTCCCCTGCCTCCTCATAACGCCCGGTCCCATCTGCGGGTTCCCGGGTCCAGCGGATACAGTCACCGTTGCGCCAACTACGGGGACAGGAGAGGGTCATTACCGCCAACCGGCAGACGAGCTGGGCGTTCGCCGACGCCTTTGTCGCCGAGGACGAAGCACTGCGCTGGGCCAGAGACCGGGCCCGGGACGCAGGACTCCGCTCGGTGTCGCCAGGCACCGGCGCCGCGCTGCGCCTGCTCGCTGCCACGACGGACGCCAAAGCGGTGGCCGAGATCGGCACCGGGACCGGCGTGTCCGGCATCTATCTGCTGCACGGGATGCGGCCCGACGGCGTCCTGACCACCGTCGATCCGGAGCCGGAGCGTCAGCAGTTCGCCCGGGAGGCGTTCCGGGCCGCGGGGTTCGCCGCCAACCGGGCCCGGTTCATCCCGGGCCGCGCCCTCGACGTACTTCCGCGGCTCGCGGACGGCGGATACGACCTGGTGTTCTGCGACGGCGACCGGCTGGAGAGCCTGGACTGCCTCGCTGAATCGTTGCGCCTGCTGCGACCTGGCGGTCTGGTCTGCTTCGAGGGCGTCTTCGCGGACGGCCGCACGGTGGACTCCGCGGCGCAGCCCGCAGAGGTGCTGAGGCTGCGGGAGCTGCTGCGGGCGGTGCGGGAGAGCCAGGAGCTCATGGCCACGTTGCTGCCGGTCGGCGACGGGCTGTTGTGCGCGGTGCGGCGGGGATAACCGTCCCGCGCGCTCACGGGGGTGTCCGCCGGTCCGTGGCCGGGGGCGCGTGTGCTCGACGGGCTCCGGACGCACCACTGCCCCGGCACGGGATCCGTGGCGGGGCAGTGGTGAAGTGTGGGCGCCTCTGCGTCAGCCGACGACCTTCTTGAGGGCATCGCCGAGCGCATCGGCCTCGTCCGGAGTCAGCTCCACAACAAGCCGACCGCCGCCTTCGAGCGGAACGCGCATGACGATGCCCCGCCCCTCCTTTGTCACCTCGAGCGGGCCGTCGCCCGTCCGCGGCTTCATGGCCGCCATGCTCGTTCCCCTTCCTGAAACCAGCTCATATCTACCGGCGGCCCCATGACAGGCGCTGTGTCACCGGCATCGAACACATTGCTTCCTGGCCATTATCCCGCATCACCGACCCCGATGACCAACATCGGTCTGCATCGCTTGCGCAACGCGCTCCCGCAAAACCACTCAATTCGGCGATCCGGCTGCGATACTCCGCCGCCATCACCCCCGCATCGGAGCGCAATTGTTAGACGCAGGTCACATGTGCGCGCTCCGTGATGTCGGCCATGCTTGCCTCGACAGGCATTGCCCGAGGCGCAAAGGGGACAGCAAATGGCGGACAACGTGGCCGAAACGGTGCTCTACGAGGTGACCGACGGGCTCGCGACGATCACGATCAACCGGCCCGACGCGATGAACGCCATGAACACGGCGGCCAAGGTGGCGCTCCGTGACGCGTTGCAGTCGGCTGCGGCCGACACCGCCGTACGGGCCGTACTGCTCACCGCGACCGGGCGCGCCTTCTGCGTGGGCCAGGACCTCAAGGAACACGTCGCCACGCTCTCCGCCACCCGCGAGGCCGGCACGGGCAATGCGCTGAGCACCGTGCAGGAGCACTACAACCCGGTCGTACGGGCGATCACCGAGATGGAGAAGCCGGTCGTCGCCGGGGTCAACGGCGTCGCGGCCGGTGCGGGCTTCGGGTTCGCGCTCGCCTGCGACTACCGGGTGGTCGCCGACAGCGCGTCCTTCAACACCTCGTTCGCCGGGGTCGCGCTCACCGCCGACTCGGGCGTCTCGTGGACGCTGCCTCGGCTGATCGGCCGGAGCCGCGCCGCCGACCTGCTGCTCTTCCCGCGTTCGATCTCCGCGCAGGACGCCTACGAGCTGGGCATCGTGAACAAGCTGGTGCCTGCCGCAGACCTCGCCGCCGAGGCGCTGGCCGTGGCCCGCAGGCTGGCGGACGGCCCGACGGTGGCGTACGCCGCGCTGAAGGCGTCCCTGGCGTACGGCGCCGCCCACACGCTGTCCGAGACGCTGGAGAAGGAGGACGAACTCCAGACCAGGGCGGGCGCGTCGGAGGACCACACGATCGCGGTGCAGGCGTTCCTGGACAAGGCGACGCCGAAGTACCTGGGAAAGTAGCCCGCCCGCTACGCCGTGGTGCCCCGGGCCACGCAGTCGGCCATGTGGTCGTCGACCAGGCCGCACGCCTGCATCAGGGCGTAGGCGGTCGTGGGGCCGACGAAACGCACGCCGCGCTTCTTGAGGTCCTTGGCAAGGGCGGTGGACTCCGGGGTGACCGCCGGAACGTCGCCGGGGGTGCGCGGGGCGGGGCGGGTGGCCGGGTCGGGGGCGTACGACCAGATCAGTGCGTCCAGCTCACCGTCCCGCCAGCCGGCCAGCACCTTGGCGTTGGCGAGGGTGGCCTCGATCTTCGCGCGGTTGCGGATGATCCCGGCGTCGGCGAGGAGCCGCTCCTTGTCGGCGTCGGTGAACTCCGCGACCGCGGAGATCTTGAACCCGGCGAAGGCGCTGCGGAACCCTTCGCGGCGGCGCAGGATCGTCAGCCAGGACAGCCCGGACTGGAACGCCTCCAGGCAGAGCCGCTCGAACAGGGCGTCGTCGCCGTGGACGGGGCGGCCCCATTCGGTGTCGTGGTACTGGAGGTAGTCGTCGGTGGACAGTGCCCAGGAACAGCGCAGCCCGCCGTCGGCCGCTGCTGCGACGCCGGCGCCGCTCATCGCTGCCCCTCCTCGTCGGGCCGGTGCCCGGACTCGGGCCCGCGCGAAGGTCCCGACGGTCCCGACTCGGACCCGGAGGGCCGGAACGCAGACCCCGACGGTCCGGACCCGGACCCGGTCGGCCGCGCCGGATGCGGCGGTTCCCAGGGGACCCGGCCGGGCTGCGGCGGCCGGTCCTGCGGGCCCTTGAAGAGCCCCTTGCCGCCCGCCGCGGTCGCCTGGGCACCGGCGAGGGCCGACTCCAGCTCGGCGATCCGCGCGTCCCGTTCGGCGAGCTCGGCGCCCAGGCGGCCGAGGGCGTCGTCCACATCCGTCATCCGGTAGCCGCGCGGCACCACCGGCAGCCGCATGGCCTCGATGTCCGCGCGGCCGACCGGGCGGTTCGCCGGCAGCGGGTCGGTCAGCTGCTCGGGCGCCACGTCCTGCAGGATGTGGCTCCCCCCTCCACCGACCACCGCGAGGGTGACCGCGGCCACGACCACCACCATCGCCAGCAGCAAGAACCAGAACACGCGCATCTCCCCGGGTGCGAAAACCTGTCCGGCTCCGATCGTGCCATGCGCTACCGACAGTTAGGGTCGCAGACGACCCACGGAGCGGTCTGCAGGGCGGTCTACCAGAGGAGATACACGGAATGCGAAGCGGTGCGCTCAGGCTGGGGCGGCGCGAATTCGGGGCGCACGAGCCGGTGATCATGGCGATCGTGAACCGTACCCCGGACTCCTTCTACGACCAGGGCGCGACCTTCCGCGACGAGCCCGCGCTCGCCCGGGTCGAGCAGGCCGTCGCGGACGGGGCCGCGATCATCGACATCGGCGGGGTGAAGGCCGGTCCCGGCGAGGAGGTGACGGCGGAGGAGGAGGCCCGCCGCACGGTCGGGTTCGTTGCCGAGGTACGGCGCCGCCACCCCGATGTCGTCATCAGCGTCGACACCTGGCGGCACGAGGTGGGCGAGGCGGTCTGCGAGGCCGGTGCGGATCTGCTGAACGACGCGTGGGGCGGGGTCGACCCGAAGCTCGCGGAGGTCGCCGCGCGGTACGGGGCGGGGCTGGTGTGCACGCATGCGGGCGGCGCCGAGCCGCGGACGCGGCCGCACCGTGTCGTGTACGACGACGTGATGGCGGACATCCTGCGGGTGACGGTGGGGCTGGCCGAGCGTGCGGTGGAGCTCGGGGTGAGGCCGGACGGCATCATGATCGACCCCGGTCATGACTTCGGGAAGAACACCCGGCACTCGCTGGAGGCGACTCGCCGGCTCGATGAGATGGCGGAGACCGGCTGGCCCGTCCTCGTATCGCTGTCCAACAAGGACTTCGTCGGGGAGTCGCTCGACCGTCCCGTGAAGGAACGGCTGATCGGAACGCTGGCGACGACGGCGGTGTCGGCGTGGCTGGGGGCGCGGGTGTACCGGGTGCACGAGGTGGCGGAGACCCGGCAGGTGCTGGACATGGTGGCGTCGATCGCGGGACACCGGGCACCCGCGGTGGCGCGGCGGGGACTGGTGTAGCCGGGGCGTCGTCGCCTGCCCGCCCTTTCCGGAAACCGGGGCAAGCTCTCGTACTCTCGTCGCACTCAGCCGCCGGACGGGCTCGTTCAAGCCCTCCGGCGGCTGAGGAGCGGGGCCGTCCCCCGCCGGCGGACTCAAGCTGCAGGACCGTGCGGGCCGACCTCCTTGGAGACCAGGTTGACCGCCTCTTCCACGCTGTCCGTGACGTGGAACAGCATCAGATCGCTCTCGGACGCCTTGCCCTGCGCCACCACCGTGTCCCGCAGCCAGTCCACCATCCCGCCCCAGTAGTCCGTACCGAACAGGACGATCGGGAAGCGGGTCACCTTGCCCGTCTGGACGAGGGTGAGCGCCTCGAAGAGTTCGTCGAGCGTGCCGAGCCCGCCGGGCAGGACGACGAACCCCTGCGCGTATTTGACAAACATCATTTTTCTGACGAAAAAGTAGCGGAAGTTCAGCCCGAGGTTCACGTACTCGTTCAGGCCGGACTCGAAGGGCAGCTCGATCCCGAGCCCGACCGAGACACCCGCCGCCTCCCAGGCCCCCTTGTTCGCCGCCTCCATCGCCCCCGGGCCACCCCCGGTGATCACCGCGAAGCCGGCCTCGACCAGGGCCCGCCCGATCTGCACCCCCGCCTCGTACGCCGGCGTGCCCACCGGCGTGCGGGCCGAACCGAAGACACTGATCGCACTCGGCAGCTCGGCCAGCGCACCGAAGCCCTCCACGAACTCCGACTGGATGCGCATGACCCGCCAGGGGTCGGTATGCACCCACTCCGAGTCGCCTTCGGTGTCCAGCAGGCGCTGATCCGTGGTCCCCGGCTGGATCTGATCCTTGCGGCGCAGCACCGGCCCGAGCCGCTGTTCCTCCAGTGCCCGCAGGCCCTCGGAGTCGGGGTTGCTCATCGGCTGCTCCCTTCGCGTACCGGTCGTTCCGCTCAAGCGTAGATCTACGCGGGTTACACGCGAGGGACATCAACATGTCCACCGCGAAAGCCCGGGCCGGACGCCCCACGCCACCGGTGGCCCGGGTGTGCGCCGGGCCGAAGAAGCCGGTCGCACCCGGCGAGCGCGCCGACCCCCTGGACGAACACCGTGGGTCAGCCGGTGAGCCAGGAGCGGAGCCGTTCCTCGCAGTGGGTGATGTGGTCGACCGCCACGTGTTCGTTGCGCTTGTGCGCGAGGAGCGGGTCGCCGGGACCGTAGTTCACCGCGGGGACGCCGAGCGCGCCGAAGCGCGAGACGTCCGTCCAGCCGAACTTCGGCCGGGCGGTGCCGCCGACCGCCGTCATGAACGCCTCGGCCGCCGGGTGGGAGAGGCCGGGCATCGCCGCTCCGGAGTGGTCGTCGACGGTGAATTCGACGACGCCGCAGTCCGCGAAGACCTCGTGGACATGGGCCACGGCCTCCTCGGCCGTGCGGTCGGGTGCGTACCGGTAGTTGACGACGACGGTGCAGGCGTCCGGGATGACGTTGCCGGCGACGCCCCCTTCGATCCGTACGGCGTTGAGACCCTCGCGGTACTCCAGCCCGTCGATCACCGGCCGGCGCGGTTCGTACGCGGCGAGGCGGCCGAGGATCGGTGCGGCCGCGTGGATGGCGTTGGACCCCATCCAGCTGCGTGCGGAGTGCGCGCGCTCCCCCTCCGTACGGAGAAGGACCCGCAGGGTGCCCTGGCAGCCGCCCTCCACCTGGCCGTCGGACGGTTCGAGGAGGACGGCGAAGTCGCCCTCCAGCCAGTCCGGGTGGGCGTCGGCGACATGGCCGAGCCCGTTGAGGTGCGCGGCCACCTCTTCGTTGTCGTAGAAGACGAAGGTGAGGTCGCGGTTGGGCTCGGGCACGGTCGCAGCGATCCGCAGCTGCACGGCGACTCCGGACTTCATGTCGGAGGTGCCGCATCCCCAGAGCACGCCGTTCCCGTCGAGCCGGGACGGAACGTTGTCGGCGATCGGGACGGTGTCGATGTGTCCGGCGAGCACGACGCGTTCGGTGCGGCCCAGCCCGGTCCTGGCGACGACGTTGTTGCCGTGCCGGTCGACGGTGAGATGCGGGAGGGCGCGCAGCGCCGTCTCGATCGCGTCGGCCAGCTCCTTCTCGTCTCCGCTGACCGACGGGAAGTCGACGAGCCGGGCGGTGAGGGACGGGCCGTCCAGGGTGAGGTCAAGCGTGCTGTCAGACATGCCGTCGACCTTAAGGGCTGTCCCGTGATCCCTGGCGGCCGCACGACGACAGCTGCGGCACCTCGCTGCGCTGCCGGAACGCCCGAATACGCCCCGTACGAGGACGCTCCTCCGCCTTGTGATGCACCACATCCGGCGCCGCGTGCCGATCCACCGGGGATGACGGGACGCCCTCAGGGGCTGCGGGGGGGGCGAGGCCATGGGGGACTTCGCCCTCGGCCGCCGCGGGGCCCTCCAGTACGGTGACCCCGTGCCCCGGACCCCCTCATCCTCCCGCCGACACACCGGCCGCAGCCGCCTCTTGCGTATCGCGGCAGCTCTTGCCGTGCTTCTCGCCGTGGCCGGCTATCTGACCGTGCAGTACGTCACCGGCAACAGAGGCACCGAGCAGTGCACGGTGCAGTCCGCCGACGGTTCGGCGGGCCGGGGGCGTACGTACCGGATGAGCCCGGAGCAGGCCGCGAACGCCGCGACGATCTCCGCGGTCGGCACCTCGCGCGGGATGCCGGAGCGCGCGGTCACGATCGCGCTGGCGACGGCGCTGCAGGAGTCCGGGCTGCGCAATATCGAGCACGGCGACCGGGATTCGCTCGGACTGTTCCAGCAGCGTCCCTCACAGGGCTGGGGCACCGAGAAGCAGATCCTGGACCCGGTCTACGCGGCCGGGAAGTTCTATCAGCATCTGGCCAAGGTCCCCGGTTACTCGCGGCTGCCGCTGACGGTCGCCGCGCAGCGCGTGCAGCGCAGTGGCTTCCCGCAGGCGTACGCGAAGCACGAGCCGGACGCCGCGCTGCTGGCCGCCGTGCTGACCGGCCGGACGCCGGCCGCGCTGGACTGCACGCCGACGCGGACGGCGGCCGTTCCGGCCGACGCGGCGAAGGTGCGGACGGAGCTGGTGCGGACCTTCGGCAAGGGCGTGCTGCCCACCACCGGCGCAGCGACCGGTGGGACCTCGGGCGGGGCGTCGACGGCGGGCACGGTCTCGGTGCCGGTGAAGTCCGCCCGTGGTTCCGGGGACGGCGCCACGGCGCAGCGCGGCTGGGAACTCACGCACTGGGCGGTGGCGCAGGCCGAGGCCCTGGACATAAACGAGGTCGCCTACGCGGGCAGGGTCTGGGAGGCCGGATCGGGCTGGCGGACGGAGCGTGCGGAATCGGGCGCCACAGAGGTCCGCATAGGACTCGTCCGCTAGTACGGAAGGTCCCTCGCACGAGCTATCCGGCCTTTCCGGAACCGCCCCTTGTCACGCTCTCCGGGAGCCTTCTCCCCCATGCGCCAAATCCCTTGACAGCAAAGGGAAGTGACGGTTCATCGGGCACCTCGGGAATGCAATGTTTGCCCGGGTTCCTCCATTGCCGATTATGTGACGCATTACCGACTCTTTACCTCGGCACACCGCAACCTCCCCCGCCCCCACGACGGTTGTCACAGCGTCCGATCCACGGACAGACAGATTCCACACCCGTCGAAGGAGCATCATGTCCCTCCCCCTGACCCGTCGGATCGCCCGTGCCGCGCTGCTGATCGCGGCGGGCGCAGCCCCCGTGGTCGGTGCGGCCGGCGCCGCAGGTGCCGCGGAGCTCCCGCAGGCCCCCGAGCTCGGCGGTCTGACCACGGTCGACGGCGCCGGTCTCGGCAAGGCCGTCGACGGCGCGCCCCAGCAGGACACCCAGGCCGCGGGTGCCGCCAAGCTCGTCGGGACGACCCTCCCGGCGGCGGCCAGGACCGTCGGCAAGGCGGGCAGCCAGGCCGCCCCCACCGCGGAGAAGGCCGCGGGCGGCGCCGGTGAGCTGGTCGGCGGGGCCACGGGTGCCGCACCCAAGGGCGGCCTGCCGGCCAAGGGACTGCCGCTGCAGGGCCTGCCGATCGGCTGATCCGGACGACACGTGCGGGAGGGCCCCGGGAGTGCGTACTCCCGGGGCCCTCCCGCACGTCCGCCCGATCACGCGGGCTCCGGCCGTGCGGCCTGGGACCGTGCGGTCGCAGACCGTCATGCGGCCCGGGTCAGGACAGCCGCTTGACCGCGGCCTCGACGCGCTCGTCCGTCGCCGTGAAGGCCACGCGTACGAAGCGGTCGCCCGCCGGCCCGTAGAAGTCGCCCGGCGCCACCAGGATGCCGAGCTCCGCGAGATAGGCAACGGTCTCCCAGCACGGCTCGTCGCGCGTCGCCCACAGGTAGAGGCTCGCCTCGCTGTGCTCGATCCGGAAGCCGTGCGCCTCCAGCGCCGTCCGCAGCGCCGCGCGCCGGTCCGCGTACCGGGTCCGCTGCTCGGCCACATGGGCGTCGTCGCCGAGTGCCGCGATCGTCGCCGCCTGGACCGGGGCGGGCGTCATCATCCCGCCGTGCTTGCGGATCAGCAGCAGCTCGCTGAGGACGTCCGCGTCACCGGCGATGAAGGCCGCGCGGTATCCGGCGAGGTTGGAGCGCTTGGAGAGCGAGTGGACGGCGACGATGCCCTCGTACGTACCGCCGCAGACGTCGGGGTGGAGCACGGAGACCGGTTCGGCCTCCCAGCCCAGCTCCAGGTAGCACTCGTCGCTGAAGACCAGCACGTCGTGCTCGCGCGCCCAGGCGACGATCCGGGTCAGCTCGTCCTTGGCCAGCACACGGCCGGTCGGGTTGGACGGCGAGTTGAGCCAGAGCAGCTTGAGTCCGGCCGGGTCGAGCTCGGTCGGGTCGTCGTAGGCGACGGGCTCGGCGCCGCAGAGCCGGGCGCCCACCTCGTACGTGGGGTAGGCGAGCCGCGGGTAGGCGACCCTGTCGCCCGCGCCGAGGCCGAGCTGGGTCGGCAGCCAGGCCACCAGCTCCTTGGAGCCGACGACCGGCAGCACGTTCTCGTGCGCCACGGAGACCGCGCCGAGGCGCCGCTCCACCCAGCCGGTGAGGGCGTCGCGGAGTTCGGCGGTCCCCCACACCGTCGGATAGCCCGGGCTGTCCGCGGCGGCGACGAGCGCCTGCTGGATCAGTCCGGGCACCGGGTCGACGGGGGTGCCGACGGACAGGTCGACGATGCCGTCCGGGTGGGCCGCAGCGGTCGACTTGTAGGGCGTGAGCTTGTCCCAGGGAAAGACCGGGAGGCGGGAGGAGACTGCTGCGGACACGGATCTCTGCTTTCTCGTACGAGGGTTACGAGGGTGATACGGGTGGTTCGGGGGCTGTCGGCAGCCCGGCCCGGAAAACACCCCGGCCCCGCACGGTGACGAGCCGTACGGGGCCGGGGCGGCGCACGTGCCGGCCGCCGCTTACTGGTTCTGCGGCGGCAGCGCTGCGATGAACGCGTGGTCGCGCTCGATCAGGCCCAGCTTGGAGGCACCACCGGGCGACCCGAGGTCGTCGAAGAACTCGACGTTCGCCTTGTAGTAGTCCTTCCACTCCTCCGGGGTGTCGTCCTCGTAGAAGATCGCCTCGACCGGGCATACCGGCTCACAGGCTCCGCAGTCGACGCATTCGTCCGGGTGGATGTACAAGGACCGCTGGCCCTCGTAGATGCAGTCGACGGGGCACTCTTCGATGCAGGCCTTGTCCTTTACGTCGACACAAGGCTGCGCGATGACGTAGGTCACGCTGTCGTTCCTCCTCGGTAGGGCGTTGGCTCTCGCGCGGGAGCGCGGCGTCGTCGATGCCCGCACCTAGTATCTCCGTTCCTGGGCACGAACCGAACAGGAGGGGCGGACAGAGCTGTGGAATTCACCATCGGCGGACGACTCGAGGTCCGAATTACACCCGCTGACGTGGGCAAACGGGTATCAGTCCGACGCCGCTCCGAGAGTGGTGCGGCCGGGTCGCAGTTCACGGACACGGTAGGTGTTCTCACATCATGGGACGACGGCGTGCTGTCGATCACACCGAAGAGCGGCGATTCCGTCCACATCCCGCAATCGTCGCTGGTGGCGGGGAAGGTCGTACCGTCCGCACCGGCCCGCCGACGGGGCCCGGCGGCCACCTTCGCCGAGCTCGCCCCCGTCTGCGCCCGGGCCTGGCAGCCGGTGGAGAGCGAGCCCCTCGGCGACTGGCTGCTGCGCTCCGCGAAGGGCTTCACCCGGCGCGCCAACTCCGTCCTGCCGCTCGGCGACCCCGGGACGCCGCTCGACGAGGCACTCGCGCGGGTCGAGCGGTGGTACGAGGACCGCGGACTGCCCGCGTACGTCCAGACCGCGACCGGCGCCGAGGGCACGCAGGAGGAGCTGTGCGCGGAGCTGGAGCGCCGCGGATGGCGGCGCGAGGTGACGGCCGAGGTGCGCATCGCGGCGCTGGCCCCGATCGGTGACCAGGACGCGGACGTGGCGCGGGTGCGGCTGAGCCGGGAGATCGACGAGACGTGGCTCTCCCGCTACCAGCGCTTCGACACCCCGGGCCCGCATGTGCTGAAGGTGCTGGGCAGCGGGCCGTCGGTGTGGTTCGCCACCGTGCCGGGCGACACGGAGGGCGACCCGCCGGCGGCGATCGGGCGGTGCGTGGTGGACGGGCGCTGGGTGGGCTTCATGGCCGTCGAGGTCGATGCCGCGTACCGGCGGCAGGGGCTCGCCACCGCCGTGATGACCGCACTGGCCCGGCAGGCGCTGGACGAGGGGGCGTCGGCTGCGTGGCTGCAGGTGGAGGCGGACAACGAGCGGGCGCGGGCGCTCTACGACCGGATGGGTTTCGCGACGCATCACCTGTATCACCACTTCAGGTCGGCGTAGCCGGGGAAGGTACGTACGTGTCCCCCATGGACCCAACGAATCCCCCGAACCCGCCGGGCCCGGGGAGGGACGAGCTGCGACGGCAGTTCGCCGAGGAGGCGCGCGCCGAGCGGCCCGACCTGGCGCTGCTCTGCCTGCTGCTGGCCGCGGAGGCCGACCCGGCGCTGGACACGGACGGGATCGACACGGCGCAGATCGAACTGGACCGGCTGGCGGGCCTGCTTCCGTACGGGATCCGGGGCGGGCGCGCCTGGGCCTCGGCGCTGGCCGAACTGCTGGGTGAGCGGTGCGGATTCGCGGGCTCCTCGGCCGATTACCAGCGGCTGGAGTCGTCGTTGCTGCACGACGTGCTGCGGCGCCGGCGAGGGCTGCCGATCCTGCTGTCGGTGGTGTGGATCGAGGTGGCCCGGCGGGCGGGCGCCCCCGTGTACGGGGTGGCGCTGCCGGGTCATTTCGTCGTCGGGTTCGGCGATCCGGCGGAGCGGGTACTGGCCGACCCGTTCGCCGGCGGCCGTCCGATGACCGGCCAGGACGCGGAACTGCTGGTGACGGGGGCGACCGGGGCGGCGCTGGAACCGTCGATGCTGGTGCCGGCCCGCCCGCTGGAGATCGTGCTGCGGATCCTGAACAACATCAGGGCGTGGGCGGCGGTGCGCCCGGAGTGCACGCGGGTGGCGCTGTGGGCGGTGGAACTGTCGCTGCTGCTGCCTTCGCACCCGGCGAGGCTGCGGTACGAGCGGGCACAGCTGCTCGTACAGAGCGGGGAGTTCCTGCGTGGGGCCGCGGAGATGGAGGAGTACGCGGATCTGGTGGGGGCCGTGGAGCCGACGGCGGCGGAGATGATCCGCGGGCGTGCGCGGGCGGCGCGGGCGTTGCTGAACTAGGGGCTGCAGCGAGGCCCGGCGGCCGGCGGCCCCAAGAGGCAGGCTTTGACATGGGCACGCCAGATCGCAGTCCACTGGACGCACCCGCGCAACCCCGGCCGGCACCGGGGGCGCTTCCGCCGGTCCGGCCGACACCCTTGACGGATCACTCACGGGGGAACAGAATCCGCAGAGAAATATGAACTTAAGTTCATCTGGCGAACAACATGCGTGAGGCGGGCGGATGGACAAGGTGATCGCCTCGGCCGCACAGGCCGTGGCAGATGTCCACGACGGAGCGTCGTTGGCAGTCGGTGGCTTCGGCCTCAGCGGCGTACCGAACACACTCGTCCAGGCCGTGTACGACACCGGAGTCGCCGGACTGGGCGTGGTCTCGAACAACTGCGGCGCCATGGACTCCGGTCTCGCCGTCCTGCTCTCGGCAGGCCGGATCGCCCGCGTCACGGGCAGCTACATCGGCGCGAACAAGGAGTTCGCCCGGCAGTACCTCGCCGGCGAGCTGGAGGTGGAACTGATCCCCCAGGGCACGCTCGCCGAGCGGCTGCGCGCCGGAGGCTGCGGCATCCCCGCCTTCTTCACCCCGGCCGGCGTCGGCACGCAGGTCGCCGACGGCGGACTGCCGTGGCGCTACGACGGCGAGGGCGGGGTCGCGGTGGCATCGCCGCGCAAGGAGACCCGCGAGTTCGACGGCGTCGAGTACGTGCTGGAGCGGGGTATCACCACCGACTTCGCACTGGTCCGGGCCGCCAGGGGTGACCGGCACGGCAACCTGGTCTTCAACAAGTCGTCCCGCAACTTCAACCCGCTGGCCGCCATGGCGGGCCGGATCACCGTCGCCGAGGTCGAGGAGCTGGTCGAGCCGGGCGAGATCGACCCGGACCAGGTGCATCTGCCGGGCATCTTCGTCCAGCGGGTCGTGGCGCTCACTCCCGAACAGGCCGCTGACAAGAAGATCGAGAAGCGCACCACCAGGGAGGTGTCGGCCTGATGGCCTGGACGCGAGACGACATGGCCGCCCGCGCGGCCCGCGAGCTTGCCGACGGCGAGTACGTGAACCTCGGCATCGGGCTGCCCACGCTGATCCCGAACCACCTCCCCGAGGGCGTCCAGGTCGTGCTGGAGTCGGAGAACGGCATCCTCGGCACCGGCCCGTTCCCCTGCGACGACGAGGTCGACCCGGATCTGATCAACGCCGGCAAGGAGACCGTCACCGTCCTGCCCGGCGCCTCCTTCTTCGATTCGGCGCTCTCCTTCGGGATGATCCGCGGCGGTCACATCGACACCGCCGTGCTCGGCGCCATGCAGGTGTCCGCCCGCGGCGACCTCGCCAACTGGGCCGTGCCCGGCAAGATGGTCACCGGCATCGGCGGTGCCATGGACCTGGTGCACGGCGCCCGCCGGGTCATCGTGACGATGACCCACACCGCCAAGGACGGCAGCCCGAAGATCGTCGACGAGTGCACCCTGCCGCTCACCGGCAGGGCCTGCGTGGACCGCATCATCACCGACCTCGGCGTCCTGGACGTCACCGACGACGGGCTCGTCCTGGTGGAGTGCGCCCCGGGCGTCGCCGCCGAGGAGATCCGGAACAGGACGGCCGCCCCGGTCCGGATCGCCGCGGCCCTCGAAGGGAGCGCCCGATGACCCGTCAGCTGAGCGACGTCTACGTCGTCGACGCCGTCCGCACCCCGGTCGGCAAGTACGGGGGCGCCCTGTCCGGGGTGCGCCCCGACGACCTCGCCGCCGGAGTACTGCGGTCCCTGCTGGTCCGTACGCCGGACCTCGACCCGGCCAGGATCGACGACGTCTTCTTCGGCAATGCCAACGGCGCCGGGGAGGAGAACCGCAACGTCGCCCGGATGGCCGTGCTGCTCGCCGGACTGCCCGTCACCGTCCCCGGCAGCACCGTCAACCGGCTGTGCGCCTCCGGCCTCGAAGCCGTCGTCCAGGCCGCCCGCGCCATCGCGGTCGGCGACGCATCCGTCGCCGTCGCGGGCGGCGTGGAATCGATGAGCCGCGCCCCCTGGGTACTGCCCAAGCCCGAGCGCGCCTTTCCGGCCGGCAACCAGGAGCTGTTCTCCACCACGATCGGCTGGCGCATGGTCAACAAGCGCCTGGAGCCGCAGTGGACCGTCCCGCTCGGCGAGGGCGCCGAACTGATCGCCGACCGGTACGGCATCACTCGCGAGCAGCAGGACGCGTTCGCCGTGGCGAGCCACGAGAAGGCCGCCCTCGCCTGGAAGAACGGCCTGTACGACGGTGAGGTCGTGCCCGTCGAAGGCGTCGCCCTCACCCGCGACGAGACCATCCGGGACAACACCTCGCCCGAGTCGCTGGCCGGGCTGAAGACCGTCTTCCGCCCGGACGGCACGGTCACCGCAGGCAACGCCTCGCCGCTCAACGACGGCGCCGCCGCACTGCTGCTCGTGGACGAGGAGGGCCTGAAGGCCACCGGCCGTGAGCCGCTGGCCCGTGTCCGCGCCTCGGCCGTCACCGCCGTCGAGCCGCAGTACTTCGGCCTCGGCCCCGTCGAAGCCGTCGGCAAGGCCCTCACCAGATCCGGCCGCGGCTTCGGCGACCTGACCACGTTCGAACTCAACGAGGCCTTCGCGGCCCAGTCCCTGGGCTGCCTGGCCGAATGGCCCGACCTCGACCCCACCGTCGTCAACCCGCGCGGCGGAGCCATCGCCATCGGCCACCCGCTCGGTGCCTCCGGTGCCCGTATCGCCGGAGCCGTCGCCCACCAGCTCGCCGCCGCGGGCTCCGGAACCGGCGTCGCCGCCCTCTGCATCGGCGTCGGACAGGGCCTCGCCCTGGTCCTGGAAAGGTAGGAAACCCCGTATGACCACCCCCCTGACCCAAGGTCGGATCTCTGCCGAGATCGCCGAGCAGCGCGAGGCCTACGCCAAGGCCGTCGCCGGGGGCGCGCCCGAACGCAGCCACCCCGACCGCGGTTACGCCCCGTACCGCAGCAGCGTTCTGCGCCACCCCGGCAAGCCGCTCGTCGCCCTGCACGACCCCGAGGCGGTGGAACTGTCCGGCCCGGTCTTCGGCGTCACCGATGTCACCGCCCTCGACCACGACCTCACCCGGCAGCACCACGGCGAGCCGCTCGGCGAACGGATGAGGGTCACCGGCCGGGTCCTGGACCGCGACGGCCGCCCGGTGCGCGGCCAGCTGGTCGAGGTCTGGCAGGCCAACGCCTCGGGCCGCTACGCCCACCAGCGCGACGACCACCCCGCCCCGCTCGACCCGAACTTCACCGGCGTCGGCCGCTGCCTGACCGACGACCAGGGCCGGTACGAGTTCGTCACCGTCAAGCCCGGTGCCTACCCCTGGCGCAACCACGTCAACGCCTGGCGTCCGGCCCACATCCACTTCTCGCTCTTCGGCAACGCCTTCACCCAGCGGCTGATCACCCAGATGTACTTTCCGGGGGACCCGCTCTTCGCGTACGACCCCATCCTCCAGTCCGTCACCGACGACTCCGCCCGCGAGCGGCTCGTAGCGACGTACGACCACGACCTGTCCACCCCCGAATGGTCGCTCGGCTACCGCTGGGACATCGTCCTCGACGGTCCGGCCGCCACCTGGATCGAGGAGGGCCGCTGATGTCCACCACCCCGTCGCAGACCGTGGGCCCGTTCTACGGCTATGCGCTGCCCTTCGCCAGGGGCGGCGAGATCGCCCCCGCCCGGCACCCCGAGGCCCTCACCGTCCACGGGTACGTCTACGACGGCGCCGGGGCACCCGTCCCCGACGCCGTCATCGAGATCTGGCAGCCCGCCCCCGACGGCTCCCGCCGCGGTGCCCCCGGCTCGCTGCGCCGCGACCCGGTCACCGGAGCGATCATCGGCCGGAGCGACGTCGGCTTCACCGGATTCGGCCGCGTCGGGACCGACGCGGACGGCCACTACGAGCTGCACACTCTGCAGCCCGGCGGTGTCCCCTACCTCTCGGTGATCGTCTTCGCCCGCGGCCTGCTGCACCATCTGCACACCCGGATCTACCTGTCGGGTGCGGCCGGCACCGCGGCCGACCCGCTGCTGGCCGTTCTCGAGCCCGAGCGCCGCGCCACACTCCTCGCCGTACCGGACGGGGAACGCGTGCACCGCTTCGACATCCGTCTGCAGGGTGACGGTGAGCACGAGGAGACGGTCTTCCTTGCCTTCGACTGACCAAGCCGGGGACTTCGGCCTGCTCTCCCCCGGGCAGGCCGGGTCACCGGTCGAAGCCGCCACCGGCGACGCCGCGTACGTCCGCGCGATGCTGGACGCCGAAGCCGCGCTGACCCGCGCCCAGGCCGCACTCGGCCTCGTGCCCGCCGCGGCGGCGCGGGCCGTCACGGCGGCGGCCGCCGAGACCGCCCGCTACGACGTCCAGGACCTTGCGCTGCGCGCCCGCTCCGGCGGCAACCCGGTCATCGCACTCGTCGCCGACCTCACCGCGGTCGCCGCCGCGCACGACCCGCAGGCCGCCGCCCATGTGCACCGCGGCGCCACCAGTCAGGACATCCTGGACACGGCCGCCATGCTGGTCGCCGCCCGGGCCCTGGAACCCGTCCTCGCCGACCTCGCGCGCACAGCCGGCGCCCTGGCGCGGCTGGCCGCCGAGCACCGGGACACTCCGGTCGCCGGACGCACGCTCACCCAGCACGCCGTGCCCACCACCTTCGGTCTCAAGGCCGCCGGCTGGCGCTCGCTGGTGCTCGACGCCCGCGAACGCCTCGCGGCGGCCCGAGCCGCGCTGCCCGTGCAACTCGGCGGAGCGGCCGGCACCCTGGCGGCCTTCCACGCCTTCGCGGAGGCCGACGGCGTACCCGACGGCCCGGATCCGGGCACGGACCTCGGTCTGCAGCTTCTGGCCGGCTACGCGGCCGAGACCGGTCTGGCCGAACCCGCCCTGCCCTGGCACACCCTGCGCACCCCGGTCGCCGACCTCGGCGGCGCCCTCGCCTTCACGGCAGGGGCACTCGGCAAGCTCGCCGCCGACGTCCTGCTGCTGACCCGCACCGAGACCGGCGAGCTCGGCGAGGGCACCGGCGGCGGCTCCTCCGCCATGCCGCACAAGGCCAACCCGGTCCGCGCCACACTGATCGCCGCCGCGGCCCGCCAGGTCCCCGCCCTCGCCTCCGTGCTCTACGGTGCGCTCGCCGCCGAGGACGAGCGCCCGGCCGGCGCCTGGCACGCCGAGTGGCAGCCCCTGCGCCAGGCCCTGCGCCTCGTCGGCGGCGCCGCCCGAGACGCCGCCGAACTGGCCGAGGGCCTGCGCGTCCACCCGCAGCGGATGCGGGACAACCTCGACGCCACCGGCGGCCTGATCATCAGCGAGCGGCTCGCCGCAGTGCTCGCGGCGCTGATCGGCCGCGGCGAGGCCAGGCAGGCGCTCTCCCGGGCCTCCCGCCGCGCCGTCGAACAGGGCAGGGAACTTGCCGAGGTCCTCGGGGAGGAGCCCGCCATCGCCGGTGTCCTCCCCCCGGGCCGGCTGCGCGAGCTGACCGACCCGACGCACTACACGGGTTCCGCGGGTGCACTCGTGGACCGCGCCCTGCTCCGCACCACCGTCGCCCAGGACCCGAACTGACGCAGCGTGACCGCTGCGCGAGGCTCGATGCGCACCGGCGCCGTCCGGCGCCCGCACTGACGCGGCGCCGGATCGAAGCAACGTCGCGCAGCCCCGCCGGCGGCCCCGCGCCACCAGCACGAGGAGACCCCCGGGTGAGCCGACCCTGCGAAGGGCCCGCTCATCCCGAGCAAGAAGGTAGGACCGCATGAGTACTTCAGCCCCCGCGCAGCATCTGCTGCACCACCGCGTGGACGGCCGGGACTCCGCCCCGCCGCTGATCCTGGGCCCCTCGCTCGGCACCTCGCTGGCCGTGTGGGACCCGCAGACCCCGTCGCTGGCCCGGGCCCACCGCGTGGTGCGCTGGGACCTGCCCGGCCACGGCGGGTCCCCGGCCGGGCTGCTGCCCGACGGCGGCTCCGTCGCCGGCCTCGGGCGCCTGGTCCTCGGCCTCGCCGACGCGCTCGGAATCGACGAGTTCGCCTACGCCGGCATCTCGCTCGGCGGCGCCGTCGGCACCTGGCTCGCCGTGCACCACCCCGAGCGCGTCGCCTCGCTCGCGATCCTCTGCTCGTCGGCGCACTTCGGCGACCCGCAGGGCTGGTCGGACCGCGCGGCGCTGGTGCGCGCCAAGGGCACCGCCCCGGTCGCGGAGACCGCCGCCACCCGCTGGTTCACCCCGTCCTTCGCGGCCGACCCGGCCGCCCGGGCGATGGTCGACGACCTGTCCGCCACCGACCCCGCGGCCTACGCCGGGCTCTGCGACGCGCTCGCCGGCTACGACATCCGTTCCGAGCTGTCCCGTATCACCGCACCGACCCTGGTCGTCGCGGGCCGCGAGGACCCCGCGACACCCGTCGCGCACGCCCGGGAGCTGGCCGACGGCATCCCCGGCGCCGCGCTCACCGAGGTGGCGCACGCCGCGCACCTCGCCGGTGTCGAGCGTCCGGTGCCCGTCCTGGCCGCTCTGCTGGGGCACTTCGCGGCCGAGTCCGCACCGCCCGCCGACGACGCCTCCCGGTACGGCGCCGGCATGGCCGTGCGCCGCGCCGTACTCGGCGACGAGCACGTCGACCGGGCGATCACCCGCACCACCGACTTCACCGCCGGCTTCCAGGACTTCATCACCCGCTACGCGTGGGGGGAGATCTGGACCCGTCCCGGACTGAGCCGCAGGACCCGCAGTTGCATCACCCTCACCGCGCTGGTGGCCCACGGCCACCACGAGGAACTGGCCATGCACGTGCGGGCCGCACTGCGCAACGGTCTCACCGCCGAGGAGATCCAGGAAGTCCTGCTCCAGTCGGCCGTCTACTGCGGCGTGCCCGCAGCCAACGCCGCCTTCGCCGTCGCGAACCGCATCCTCGAAGAGGAGAAGTAGTCACCATGGACCACACCACCGTCGGCATCATCGGCGGCGGCCCTGCGGGGCTGCTGCTCGCCCGGCTCCTGCACAACGCCGGCGTCGACTGCGTCGTTCTGGAGAGCCGCGACCGCACGTACGTCGAGCAGCGCCAGCGCGCCGGAATCCTCGAGCAGAGCACGGTCGACGTGTTGCGGGAGTCCGGTGCGGGCGAGCGGCTGGACCGTGAGGGGATGGTGCACGACGGCATCGAGCTGCGCTGGGATCGCCAGGCGCACCGCATCGACTTCCCGTCGCTCACCGGCGGCCGCCGCGTGTGGGTGTACGCCCAGACCGAGGTCGTGAAGGATCTGATCGCCCTCCAGATGACGGACGGCGCACCGCTGTTGTTCGACGCCCATGTGAATGCGGTCGTCGGGGCCGACACGGACCGGCCCGTCATCCACTACACCCACCAGGGCCGTGACAAGACCCTCAACTGCGACTACGTCGTGGGCTGCGACGGGTTCCACGGGGTGACCCGCTCGGCGGTCCCGGACGGCGTCATGCGCACCTTCGAGCGGGTCTACCCCTACTCCTGGCTCGGCATCCTGGCCGACGTCCCGCCGTCCTGCGACGAGTTGATCTACGCCCACTCGCCGCGCGGCTTCGCCCTGCACAGCATGCGCTCCGCCACGGTCGGCCGGCTCTATCTGCAGGTCCCCAACGGCACCGACCCGGCCGACTGGTCCGACGAACGGATATGGGACGAGCTCGCCGCCCGTTTCGCGACCGACGGCGACTGGCGGCTCGAACGCGGCCCCATCACCTCGAAGGCCGTGCTGCCGATGCGCAGCTTCGTCACCGAGCCCATGCGCTGGGGCCGGGTCCTCCTGGCCGGCGACGCCGCGCACATCGTGCCGCCCACCGGTGCGAAGGGACTCAACCTTGCCGTCTCCGACGTCGTCGTGCTCGCCCGGGCCTTCGCCCAGCTGAAGGACAGCGGCTCCACCGAGCTGCTCGATGCGTACTCGGACACCTGTCTGCGCCGGGTGTGGCGCGCGGAGCACTTCTCGTACTTCATGACCACGACGCTGCACACCGACCCGGAGCAGAGCGCGTTCGAAACCCGGCTCCAGACCTCCCAGCTCGACCGCATCGCGGCCTCTGCGCATGCTGCCGCCGAACTGGCCGGAAACTACGCCGGCCTGACGATCGAATAGGTCTCGCCCCGCAGCGGCGGTACGCCCGAGGGGCGGGTGCACTCCGTCCGGACGGGACCGGTCCGGCTCCTGACGGCACCCGGCCGCGCCGGTGCGCAGGGGCCGGGCGCCGGTCTCCTCACGTCTCGCCGAGGTCCCCCGGCACTCCGATTCCCCCCCGGCCACCGCGCACCGCCCGATGAAGGAACCGGCCGAGCGGGGGCGCCCCCCGAACGCGAACCGAGAGGCTGCACCGGCCTGCGCCCGGGGGAGATCCCCTCGCTCGTCGCCCGGATGAGCGCGTGGTGCGGCCCGGCCGCCCCGCGCCGCCACCGCGCGTCCGACGGTACGGTTTCCGGACATCCCAGAGCTTCGACGAGGAGGACGCATGCCGCATGCCGCGACCGCATCCGGGGCGGACGCCGCAGCGCCCGGCGGCGAGCCGGTCGGGCCGCTGGAGCGCGGTCTGGCCGTGCTGCGTGCCCTGGCCGCCCACCCCGGGCCGCGGATGCGCCCGGGCGACCTGGCCCGCACCACGGGCCTGGCCCGCTCCACCGTCGACCGCATCGTCACCACGCTGACCCGCCTGGGCTATCTGCGCATCGAGGACGGCCGCGACGTGGTGCTCGCCCCGCGCCTGATGGAGCTGGGCAATGCCTACCTCGCCTGCTGCGGCCTCCCCGACACCCTGGAACCGTTGGCCGTCGCGTTGGCCGACGAGCTGGACGAGTCCGTCTCCCTCGCGGTGCCGGACGGCGCCGGAGTGCGGTTCATCAGCCAGTCCACCCGACGCCGCACCATGGCACTGGCCTTCCAGATCGGAGACCTGCTGCCCGCCGAGCGCTGCGCCCCGGGCGTCCTCTTCGCCGCCGACTGGAGCCCCGAGCAGCGTGCGGCATGGCGCACCCGGCTGCATGACGACCCCCGTGACCTCGGTTTCCCTGCCGTCCCTCCGCGTCCGGAACCCCCGGCCTCCGACGAGGTGGAGGCTGCCTTCCGGCAGCGGGAGGCCGACGCCCGGAAGGCCGGCTGGGCCGTCGACGACCAGCTGATCGAGCCCGGTCTGGTCGCCGTCGCCGTGCCTGTGCACGCATCCGACGGCAGCACGGTGTGCGCGCTCAGCGTGGTCAGTCACACCAGCAGGCACAGTGCCCGGTCGCTGGCCGAGCACGCCCTGCCCCGGTTGCGGGGGTGCGCGGCGCGGATGGAGGCGGCACTGGAGTCCCCCGTACCGGCCACCGCGCGGCCCGCGCCCGCCGGCCCGGACCGCTCCCGAGCCCCCAAGGAGGAGCTGGGCCCGGAGTTCCTGCAGTCGCTGGCCCGCGGGCTGGCCGTGCTCACCGCCCTGGGCTCCGCACCCGGTGGGCTCACCCTGTCCGGCGCCGCGGAGGCCACCGGCCTGCCCCGGGCCACCGCCCGCCGGGCGCTGCTCTCCCTCCAGCAGCTGGGGTACGCGGCCTCTGCCGGCGACGGGCGCCGCTTCACCCTGCTGCCCACGGTGCTGGAACTGGGCTACGCCCGGCTCTCCCGGCTGGCGTTCGCCGAGATCGCACAGCCCCACCTGGCCCGGCTGGTGGAGCAGGTGCACGACTCGGCTTCCGTCGCCGTGCTGGCCGGCGACGACATCATGTACGTCGCTCGGGTGCACACCGTGCGCATCATGAGCGTCAGCATCACGGTAGGTACCCGCTTCCCTGCGTACGCCACGTCCATGGGCCGGGTGCTGCTGGCCGGTCTGCCCGAGCAGGAGGCGGCCGCGCGGCTGGCCCGCGCCCCGGTCCGGCGGCTGACGCCGTTCACCAGAGTCGGCGCCGCCGAACTTGCCGAGGCCGTGGCACAGGCGCGCCGGGACGGCCATGCCCTGGTGGACCAGGAGCTGGAGGAGGGGCTGCGGTCGATCGCAGTGCCGGTGCACGACCGCGCGGGCCAGGTGGTCGCCGCGGTCAACGTCTCCACACACGCCAGCCGGGGCACACCGGACGACGTGCGGCGCGCACTGCTGCCATCGCTCACGGACGCGGCTGCCGCGATCGAGGAGGACCTGGCCGTCGTGACGGAACGGGCCGGACTCCCGATCCCCTGACCGGTCCGCTCGCCCCGTCACACGAGTTCAGTGCCCGCCCGCTCCGGCACGGGCGGGACCGGCCCCTCCCGTCCGGGCACCGGCTACCGGGACTCCCCCTGCCCGGCGATCCTGCGGACCGTGTGCAGCAGGTACTCCTTGCGGTTGAGCGGGTTGTGGTCCGTACGCGGGCGGTCCGGGACCGTGCCGACGACCGCCCGGTACGAGTCGAAGGCGGTCTCCAGAACGCCCTCCCCACGGGTGAGCGCCGGGAGTTGCTGCTGCAGCTCATGGACCCGAGCTGCCGGAATCTCCCCCTCCAGCACGCACGAAGCCCCCTGCACGGCCGGTGTCCGCGGCACGGCCCGCAGCCGTGCGAGCACGGGCAGGGCAGGGCCGAGCGTGTCCGCCGGAAGCTCCAGCCGGAACCGGTGCATCGGCTCGTGCACCGTGGTGCCGGCCTGTTTCAGTGCGGTCATCAGGACCAGAGGTGTCAGATTGCGGAAGTCCCCGGCGGTACTCGACATCGATTTGTCGAACACCGCATGGGAATGACTCTGCCGGGGCCAGTAGCCGGAATGCGTCATCGTGACGATGCAGTCGGTGACCTGCCAGCCGTGAATTCCCTGCCGCAGCGTCTCCCCGACCGTCTCCTCGACCGCCCTCATCAGTGAGAACGGCATGGATCCGAGTTCCACCTCCAGCCGGTACTGCACTCCGCTGCCGATCGGACCGGGATCGACGCGCAGGCCGATGGTCGCCAGGAAAGGATTGGGATCCTTGTCCCCGACCTCGAAAGCGGATCCGGTGCCGACCACCCGTTCCAGACAGATGGTCGTCGTCCTGCGGAAAGTGACGTCGATACCGAATTCATCGGCCAGCGTCGCCTGAATTACTTCCTTCTGCACCTCACCGTAGAGGGATACGGACACTTCCTTCCGGATGTCGTCCTGGCGCAGATTGATCAGCGGGTCCTGTTCGGCAAGTTGCGCAAGCGCGAAATGCAGTTCGCCGCGGTCGGCCGGAGGGCAGGGAACGACGACTGATTCGAGCGTGGGCGGGGCGAAGAGGTGATCGATCGCACCGGCGTCGGCCACGCCGACAGCATCGCCGATCCGGACGTCGCCGAGCCCCCAGAGCTTCCCGATCTGCCCCGCACGGACCGACGCGGCGCGGACCGTGGAGCCCTGGTCGAAGACGCTGATGGCGGTGACCTTGGCCTCGTCGCGCCTGCCCGGCTCACCCCGCTCGCCGCTTTCGCCGCGTCCGCCGCCCCGGCCGAACGGCAGCCGGTCACGGGTCCGCACGGCCCCCGAGAACATCCGGACGTAGGCGACCTTCTCGCCGGCCGGACCGCGCTCGACCTTGAACACGGTGCCCGAGACCGGCCCGTCGGCGTCGCCCCGGGAGGCAGGCAGCAGTTCCCTGATCCCGCTGATCAGCGCGTCGACGCCCGCCCCGGTGATGGCCGAGCCGAAGAAGACCGGGTGGATGAGCGCCTGCCCGGTCTGTGCGGCCAGCGCCTCACGGAGCCTGCTGTACGGAAGCGGCGCGCCGTCGACGTATGCGGCGAGGAGAGCATCGTCGCGCTCGGCGAGCAGCTCGGTCAGCCGGGAGACGAAGACGGGGTCGGATTCCCCGAACGGCGCACAACGGGCGCCGCGCGTACCGATTCCGTCGACCGAACCCATCGCGACCACGGCGGGGGTGAGCTTCTCGGACACGGCCCGCAGGACGGACGCGTACCGGGCACCGCCACGGTCGGTCTTGTTCACAAAAACGATCGTGGGAATGCGCAGCCGTTGCAGGGTCCGCATCAGCACACGGGTCTGCGCCTGCACACCCTCCACGGCAGAGATGACCAGTACCGCACCGTCGAGCACACTCAGTACCCGTTCCACCTCGGCGATGAAGTCCGGGTGCCCGGGCGTGTCGATCAGATTGACCGTGATGTCGTCGATGGCGAACGAGACGACGGCCGATTTGATGGTGATGCCGCGCTGTCGTTCGAGCGCCAGAGAATCGGTCCGGGTGTTTCCGTCGTCGACGCTGCCGATCTCGTCGATGACACCGGCGGTGTGGAGCAGCCGCTCGGTCAGGCTTGTTTTACCGGCGTCGACATGCGCCAGAATTCCCAGGTTCAGCAGGTGCACGAAGCTTCATGTCCTCGAGATCGGTGGCAAATTCCGTCTGAATGAACATGAAAGTTCCGCGCATGACCGTCTCCCGGGTCGATGGCCAATGGCCGATCAGCTGATTCCGGGAGTACAGCAGGACACCGCCCGGCCGGGCAACCGATTAAGGGCCGGATTCACGACCGGTACTGCCGGGTGCCCGACTGCCCGCCGACGTCCGGCGCCCTCAACCGATGCCGGTCCCGGCTCCTCATGTCCCGTCGGGTGACATGACCACGCACGGCCGACGCACTCAACCAGCCGCACCGCCAAGCCAGTTCGCGCATGCGGCAACGAGTTTCCCGACCTCGCCGAACGGCCCGTCACCATGAGGCGCCGTCAGCAAACGGGTGGTGCGGCACACCCAAACCTCATTACTGCAGGGAATGCAGTCCAACGGGTGATTATGGGCATATTACCACCCGAAAAGACCACGACTTAGCTCCCTTGCGGAGCGCCCCGGTCGCGCGACGGGGCATTCCGATCGACGGTGGATCACGTCGAGACTGCGTCACCTTGAGTCGGCAGCCAGTCACTCATCGCAGTTGCGTCGAAAGGAATGTGTTCAGATGCGCTCTGCCCGCACCCTGTTCGCTACGGCCGCTATCAGTGCGGTCCTCGCCATCACCTCCCCTTCCGCCTACGCCCTCGCCGTGGCCGACGGAAGCAGCGGCTCCTCCTCCTCCTACGGCGAAGACCACGGCGGCAAGTCCGGCCGCGGCGGCGACTACGAAGACGATTCCGACTACGGCGGCAACGAGGAGAGCAGCGGCTACCTCGAGAAGCACGGCGGTGACAAGAAGGAGAGCGGCCACCTCGAGAAGCACGGCGGCGACAAGAAGGAGAGCGGCTACCTCGAGAAGCACGGCGGCAAGGGCGGCCACGGCAGCCAGCCCAACGGCGGCATGCGCACGGGTGGCGGTGCCCTGGCCAAGGTCGTGGCCGATGACGACGGCTACGACGATGACGGTGGTTACGACGGCGGCGACGAGGAGGACAGCGGCTACCTCGCGAAGCACGGCGGTGACAAGGAGGGCAGCGGCCCGACTGAGAAGGAGTGCCGTGACAAGAAGGGCAGCGGCTACCTCGAGAAGCACTGCGGTGACAAGAAGGGCAGCCACGGCAGCCAGCCCATCGGCGGCGTGCACACGGGTGGCGGTGCCATGGCGAAGGTCGTGGCCGGTGACGAGGGCTACGGCGACGACGGTGGTTACGACGACGGCGAGGGCTACGGCGACGACGGCGATGGCTACGGCGGCGACCGCGGCGGCAACAGCGAAGACAGGCCGCGCGGTGGCGTCCACACCGGCGGTGGCGGTACGGCCATGACCGGCAGCGGCCTGGCCGCCGGTTCGGCGCTGCTCGTCGGCGGCCTCGGTGTCGGTGCGTACAAGCTGCGCCGCCGTCAGGTCGTGGGCGGTGCGGTGGCCTGAACAACCTGAGCCACCTGAACCGGTTGCGCATCTGTCGCGGTCGCTGTCCTTCGGGGCGGCGGCCGCGGCGGCTGCGTTTCTCCGCCCGACGTGCCGAACGGCCGACCCCACACCTGACTTGACGCCACATGGAAGAAAGGCTTCCGCCCATGGTCGCCCCGCAGTCGTCCGACCCCAACCCATCCCAGCCCGGCTCCTTCGCCATCGGCCGCGCCCTGCTCTGGCCCGCAGCGGCGGCCGGGCTGGGCATGATTCTGATCTTCAACTCCTTCGGTACGTCGGACGACAGCAAGCCGCTGGCCGCCCCGTCGGTGGTCGCGCCCGCAATGCCCGCACCTGCTCCCCCTGCTCCCCCTCCCGCCCCGTCGGCTGACGCCTCTCCCAGCCCGACGGGGCTGGCCATGCCGCGTTCCGCGCCGAAGCGCATCCAGATCCCGTCGATCGCGGTCGACGCCCCCTTCACCCCGCTGACCCTCTCCGCCAGCGGTCAGCTCAACGCCCCGCCGCCGAACGACAAGAACCTGGTCGGCTGGTACAAGAACGGTGCCACGCCCGGTGAGCGCGGCTCGTCGATCGTCGCCGGCCACGTCGACACGAAGACCGGACCTGCGGTCTTCCTCCAGCTCCAGTTCCTCAAGCCCGGATCCACGGTCGTCATCACCCGGGCGGACGACAGCGTCGCCACGTTCAAGGTCGACAGCGTCGAGAAGTTCAGCAAGGCGAAATTCCCCAACCAGAAGGTGTACGCCAACACTTCGGACGCGGAGCTGCGGGTGATCACGTGCGGCGGCGACTACGACAGGAAGGTGAAGGACTACAAGGACAACGTGGTGGTGTTCGCCCATCTGGACTCGATGAAGCGCGCCTGACTCATCGGACGGTCTCCGTCCGTTCCAGCTCCTTGAAGAAGTGGTGACGGGTGTGGCCGCCCGGTATCCCACCGCCGCTGCCGGTCTCCTGCCGGCCCTGCCGACGGTCGGAACCGGGCGCCCGGAAGGGCATCGACGAGGCGATCATCGATGTGCTGCCGAAATCTGTCCTGGCCAGGCCGGTGACGGAGCTGCCTCCCCCGGCCCGTTCGTAGGGTGACGTGGGTGATCGTTCGCGAGGGCGCAGTGAACGCAGGCGGTCGTCGGCGGCCGGGCTATCAGGCTGCGGCAGCGGTGTTCGCCATCGGGATGGCAGGGACCACTCTGCCCACACCGTTGTACGGGCTCTACCAGGAACAGATCGGGTTCTCCGAGCTGTTGGTCACCGTGGTCTTCGCCGTGTACGCCGTCGCGGTCATCACCGTGCTTCTGGTGGCGGGAAACTACTCCGACAAGGTCGGCCGCAGACCCGTGCTCCTGTGCGCCATGGCCCTGTCGGCCGCAAGCGCGGGATGCTTCCTCCTGCAGAGCGGTCTGCCTCTGCTCTTCGTGGGACGCGTGCTGTCCGGCTGCGCGGCCGGCCTGCTGAGCGGCGCGGCTACAGCAGCCGTGATCGAGCTGGCCGGTCCCGGGCAGAAGGCGCGTGCCGGATTCGCCGCCACGGCGGCGAACATGGGTGGTCTGGGCTGTGGGCCACTGCTCTCCGGCCTCCTGGCGCAGTACACGCCCTGGCCGCTGATGCTGCCGTTCTGGGTCCACCTGGGGCTGGTGGCTGTGGCCACCGGGATCACCTGGTTCCTGCCGGAGACCGTGGCGGAGCCGAAGAGATGGCCACCTCTGACGCCGCAGGGCATCACGGTGCCTCCCGAGGTGCGGGGTGTGTTCACGCCCGCCTCGCTGGCGGCGTTCGCCGGCTTCGCCCTTCTCGGGCTGTTCACGGCGGTCGCGCCGAGCTTTGCCGCGCAGACGCTGGGCGTGCACAACCTGGCCGTCTCCGGCGCCGTGGTGTTCTCCGTGTTTCTCGCGTCGACCCTCGGGCAGTCCCTGACGCAACGGATCGGCGCGCGCCTCGCGCTCCCCGTGGGGTGCGGCGTCCTCATCGTGGGCCTGCTGCTGGTGGCGTCCTCACTCATCGCCGAATCCATGCTCCTGCTCGTCCTGGGCGCCCTGTGCGGCGGCGGCGGCCAGGGACTGGCCTTTCGCGCGGCACTCACCCTGGTCAGCCGTGCGGCCCCGGCACAGCATCGTGGCGGCACCATTTCGGCGTTCTTCGTCGTCGCCTACGCCGGGATCTCGGTGCCGGTGGTCGGGGTCGGTGCCATGGCCACCTGGCTCGGGCTGCGCCCGGCCGGGCTGATCTTCACGGGCTGCGTGATCCTGCTGGCGGCAGGAGCGGGAACGTACGCTGCGCGCAGGCCGCCGGCGGGGACGTGATCCGTCGCCGATGCAGGCCGTCCACGCGCATGCCCCGACCGCAACACGGAGTGAACCCCCTCGCGACCGCGCTCCCTTGCCGCGGGCGCTGTTCTCGCTCTTACGTCAGGCATCAGTGGGGCCGTGTACAGGGAGTGGTCCGGAATTTTCGCGGCGGACCCCGTCGCCCGGGGCGACAGGCCCGCAACGCGTACCGGCTCTTCAGCCCCGGCAGCCTCCTGCTCGCCGTCGCGGTGCGCAACTTCCGCCAGAACGGCGCCACTTGCCCGCGGGGCATCACTGCCGTACGCGCGGGACCAAGCGCGCGAAGGGGCCGGTGGCGCGGCCACGTGTCAGTGAGCGTCCGCCACGCATCCCTGTCGCTCACGGATCATCGCCAGGCCGTCGACCGCCGCCGGGGACAGCACGGAATCCGTCAGCCCGGCCAGCGGCATCCAGGTGACCGCGGCGGTGGTGTCGTCGGGCTTGGTGACGGTGAGCGGACCGGGGGTGAACTCGATGGCGTAAAAGAGCCCCACCAGGTGCCAGCTCACGCCGAGCCGGTGGGCCGTGTAGCTTCGCGCGTCCACCAGGCGGGCGCCGCGCAGCTCCAGGCCTGTCTCCTCGCGCAGTTCGCGGGCGAGTGCCTCGTGCGGCTGCTCCCCGGGGTCGATGCCGCCGCCCGGCAGATGCCACAGCCCGGGCGCGAAGACCGGTGAGGAACCGGCGAGGCGCGTCAGGAGCAGCGCGTCGTCCGAGGTGGCGAGCGCATACGCCGAGACGCGCTTGCGTACGGGTTCTGCCATGGCTACAGCCAGCCCTTCTCTCGTGCGATCCGCACCGCTTCCGCCCTGTTCCGTGCCGCCAGCTTCTGGATCGCCGTGGACAGGTAGTTGCGTACCGTGCCCTGTGAAAGGTGGAGTGCGGTGGCGATCTCCACGTTGGTCGAGCCGTCGGCCGCCGCGCGCAGGACATCGCGTTCACGCTCGGTCAGGGGGCTCGCCCCGTCGGCGAGCGCGGCCGCCGCCAGCGTCGGGTCGATGACGCGTTCTCCGGCCAGCACCTTCCGTACGGCGTCGGCGAGTTGGGACGCAGGGGCGTCCTTGACCAAGAAGGCGTCCGCGCCCGACTCCATCGCGCGGCGCAGATAGCCGGGGCGGCCGAAGGTCGTGACGACGACGACCTTCACGGCCGGGAGTTCGCTCCGCAGCAGACCCGCCGCTTCGATGCCGGTCAGGCCCGGCATCTCGATGTCGAGGAGGGCGACATCGACGGCGTGCTCGCGGGCCGCGGCGAGGACCTCGTCGCCGCGGGCGACCTGGGCCACCACCTCGATGTCGGGTTCCAGGCCGAGCAGTGCCGCGAGGGCCTCGCGCACCATGGACTGGTCCTCGGCGAGGAGGAGTCTGATCATGCTCATTCCCATGATCCTAGGCCGGATTCGAGCGGCACACTGAGGATGAGGGTGAAGCCTTTGCCTGAACGGGCGTCGGTGGGCCGGGTGATCATCGTGCCGTGGACCGTGGCGAGGCGCTCCGTGATGCCGGTGAGGCCGTTGCCGGGCTTCGTGCCCGAGGTGCCACCGCCGTCGTCCGCCACGGTGAGTTCGAGGACGCGGCCGCCGAGCGTCTGGCGCGGGGCGAGAGCGACCGTGCAGCGCCGGGCACCGCTGTGGCGTACGACGTTGGTGACGGCTTCCCGCAGCGCCCAGGCGAGGACTTCCTCCGGCTTCTCGGGGACGTCGGCGGGGGGATCCGCCGGGACGTCGGCGGTGATGCCCGCGGCGGCAAGTGCGGTACGGGCCCCGGCCAGTTCGCCCGGGAGCGTCGGCCGCCGGTAGCCGGTGACCGCGCTGCGCACATCCACCAGGGCCTGGCGGCTGACCTGTTCGATGTCGGCGACCTGGAGCGCCGCCTGCTCGGGGTGGTCGGGCAGCATCCGTCCGGCCAGCTCGCTCTTGAGCGTGATCAGGGAGAGCGAGTGGCCGAGCAGGTCGTGCAGATCCCGGGCGAGCCGCAGCCGCTCCTCATTGGCGGCGAGCTGGGCAACGGTGGCACGGGCCTCACGGAGTTCGATCGTCGTACGGATCATCTGCCGGACGCCGGTCATCGCGAACCCGCCGAGAAGTGCGGGGACGACCAGGGCGGTGATGATCTCGCGCGGGTGGTCGCCGGTCAGGCCGATGCCGACGAGTACGGCGGTGACGGCGGGGATCAGCCAGCCGGCGGTCCTCAGGGGCAGGGTGGCCCCGACGGTGACGGAGACGTACACGAAGAGGACCAGCCACGGGGTGCCCAGCGTCAGGGAGAGGGCGACGGCCAGGGCTCCGAGGAAGGCGATCGTCGTCCCGACCCGGCGACGGTCCAGTGCCTTCGACGTGTGGCGGAAGACGAGGACCAGGTACGTCCCGACGAAGACCACCAGGCCGAGGGCGCCCAGCGCGGTGGCCCACGGCGTGTGGTTGCCGTCGAGGAGGTCCTTGACCGGGGCGCTCATGAACGCGAGCCAGATGCCGATCCAGAGCAGCTTGACGCCCACCTGACGGCGGTTGGTCGGCGGGCGCCCGATCCCTACGAACGTCGCGTCATCGTTCACGCCTTGAGGGTGTCCTTCCGGTAGAGCCAGGCCGCGCCGCCCGCGAAGAGCAGGAAGTAGACGAAGAGGATGCCGACATCCTTGGCGTGCGGCGAGCCGCCCATCTCGACGGCCTGGCCGAGCGAAGCGTACGCGTGGGTGGGCAGCCACTCGGAGATGTTCTGGAGCCACTGCGGGAAGGTCGCGCTGGGCATCCACAGGCCGCCGAGGATCGACAGCGCAAAGTAGATGATCATGGTGATCGGACGTACCGCGTCGCCGCTGGCGATGTAGCCGATGGCGACCCCGAGCGCGGCGAAGACCAGCGAACCGGCCCAGATGACCCCGACCAGCGCGAACCACTGCCAGGCGTCCATCCGCACGTGCTTGACGGCAGCGGCGACCAGGAAGACGACCACGATGCACGGCAGGGTGACCATCGCGGCGCTGGCGATCTTCGCCAGGACGTAGCCGCGGCTGGGCAGTGCGGTCAGGCGAAGCTGGCGGACCCAGCCCTTCTCGCGCTCCTTGGCGATGCGCTCGCTGTTGCCCATCAGCACGGCGGTCAGCGCGCCGAACGAGGCCATCGAGACCATGAAGAAGGCCTGCAGGGTCAGGTCGGTGTGCGGGACCTTGTCGGTGGTGTTCTGCGTGCCGGAGATCAGCAGGTAGATCACCGACGGGTAGATGACCGAGAAGAACATGAACTTCTTGTTCCGCAGCGTGCGGGTCACTTCGAGCCTGATGAGTGTCCACGAGAAGAAATTCATCATGCGGTCCTGGCCTCCTCGGCCTCGGTGATGGCGACGAAGGCCTGCTCCAGGCCGAGTCCTGCGACTTCGAGTTCGCGCGGGTAGAGGCCGAGCGCGTAGACCGCGTGGACGGTCGCGTCGGCGTTGTGCGACTGGATACGGACCCTGTTGCCGCCGATGTCGAGCGTGGACAGGAACGGCAGGCCGCGCAGGGCCGCTTCGTCGACGGGGCCCTCCAGCTCGAAGGAGATCCGGCGGGCCCCGGCCTTCGCCTTGATCTCGGCCGCGGTGCCGTCGGCGAGGAGCCGGCCCTTGTGGAGGACGAGGACGCGGTCCGCGATCGCGTCGGCCTCTTCGAGGTAGTGGGTGGCGAACAGAACGGTACGGCCCTGCTCGGCCTGCTCGCGCATGGTGGCCCAGAAGGCCTGGCGGGCGGTGACATCCATGCCGGTGGTCGGCTCGTCGAGGACGATCAGGTCGTTGGCCCCGGCGGTGGCGAGCGCGAACCGTACGCGCTGCTCCTGGCCGCCGGAGAGCTTGTTGACCATCCGGTCCGCGATCGACGCGATGCCCGCGCGGGCCAGGACGTCGGAGACCGGGTACGGGCGGGGGTGCAGATCGCAGACGAGCCGGACGATCTCCTCGACCGTGACGTCCTCCATCAGGCCGCCGCTCTGCAGCATCGCGCCGACCCGGCCCCCGGCGATCGCCTCCTGCGGGGACGTACCGAAGAGCCGGACCGTGCCGGAGTCCGCGGTGCGCAGACCGAGGAGTAGATCGAGGGTGGAGGACTTGCCGGCGCCGTTGGGGCCGAGGAGCGCCACGGTCTCGCCGGGGTGCAGGTCGAGGGAGAGCCCGTCGACGGCGCGTACGTCCCCGTACGCCTTGCTGACCTGGTCGAAGCTGACCACGGCGGCTTGCGCGGTGGTGGCTTCGGTGGCTGTCGTCGTCATGCGCCCAGCCTGACGGAGGCGGGTGGGCGCCCGGCAGGGTCACGGGTCGTGAATCGGGGATGACAGATGTCATGCCGGACGCATGACACCGCCCGTGCGGCGCGTTCCCGGCGCACCGGACGAGGGCCGCGGGGCGGCGCGAAATGCTGACGGCGCCGCCCCCGCCCGGAGGTCCGGGCGGGGGCGGCGCCGTGCGTGCTGTGACGGTACGGGGTGCTGCTACCCGTTGCCGTCGAGGGCGATCGTGGCGGTCCGCTCGACGGGGGTCTTGCCGAGCAGTGCGCTCTGCATGGCATGCGCCACGTCGTCCGCACTGAGCTGGTGCTGCTTGCCGTCAGCCTTGGTGATCATGATGCCGTCGAAGACGCCGTCACAAAGAGTGTCGATCGCCTTCTTGTTGTAGACCTCGACCAGCCGGCCGTTGATCGCCTTCATCGACAGGATCTGCGGCAGCGACTTCGCGGGTCCGAACTGGATCTCCTTGGGCCCGGCCTTGATGGTGATCAGGCCGGACATCGCGGGCTTCGCGAACTCGTTCATGGCCCGGTCCAGTTCGGCCTGGTCGATGGTGGGCTCGCGGGTGGCGACCGGCAGTTCGACCGTGGCCGGCTTGCCCGTCTGCACCTGGGCGCGGTACGCATCCCGCACGGAGATCATCGAGCGGTTGACGTCGAGCGCCTTGCCCACCTTGCCGGGGACCTTGACGGCCTTGCCCGGCTCGAACTTGATCGTGCCGTCGTTGGCCGAGCCGGAGGTGCCCGCCAGGTCGCTCAGCGCGACGCCGAGCTTCTCCTCGTCGACCGGGATGACCGGGTCGGCCTGGCGCTCGCCACCGAAGAGGGAGCCGATCACCGACACCGGGTTGTAGTCGCTGCCCGCGGCGCCGCGCACGGTCTCCTGGCTGTCCAGGGAGAGCCCTGCCTTGTCCGGGGCGAGCTGCGTCTTCCTGCCGTCCACGGACAGCTGGAGAGGCGTCTTGGCGCGCTGGCCGAGCGCCGCGTCCAGCTTGGCGACCGCTTCCTCCTTCGTGCCGCCGCCGATGTCGACGCCGAGGACGGTGGTGCCCTTGGGGACCTCGGAGTGGTTCATCAGCAGGCCCGCACCGTACGCGACACCGGCCAGGCCGATGACTCCCACGCAGAGCAGAACCAGCTTGGAGCGGCCCTTCTTCGCGGGGGCCGGGGCGGGGCGGGCCGCGGCGGGGGCGGGCGACGGGGCGGCAGGGCCGCCCGGCCGTCCCGGTCCGCCGGGTCCGGTGCCCCTCGGGTCGTCCTGGAAACGGGGCGTCGGGCCGGGGCCCGGTGCCCCGGGTCCGCCGGAACCCGGGCGTGCGAACGGCGACGGGGCGGACGGCGAGCGGTGCTCCGGCGGGACGACGGGGATACCGCTGGTGAGCGTGTCCCCGGAGACATGCCCGCCGGGGCCGGGGGCGGGCGCCGCGAACTGCGGCGTCAGGACGGCCGTGTCGTCGGACATCCGCGGGGGTACGCCGCCGGGGGCGCCGGGACCTGCCGGGCCGCCGGGACCGCGCGGGCCGGGACCGCCCGGAACACCGAGGTCCGGGGTGAGCGACGAGGTACCGGTGACCGGGCCCGTGGTGGCCCCGGACGGGCCCGGCGGACGCACACCGAGGTTCGGGGTGGCGCGCGGCTCGCCCGGGACCTCGTCGCGTGCGCCGGGGCGGGGTGCGCCCTGGTCGCCTGCGCGCTGCGGGCCGTCCGAGAAGTACGGCAGGTCGCCGCGCGGCGGGGTGGATCCACCGGGGCCGCCGGGTCCGGCGGGCGCAGAGGATCCGGAAGGTCCGGCGGGTACGCCGGCGCCTTCGGCCGGCCCCGCGCCCACGCCACCGGCCGCCGGCATGCCCGTCGGGGCCTTGCGCGGTGCGAACCAGTCGCTGCCGCTCTTCTCTCTGGCCGGCTTCTCGGCAGCCGGTTCCGCAGCCGCCGCACCGTCCCGCGCATCATCGGCCGGTCCGCCCTGCGCGCCCTGGGGTGCGGGTACGCCCGGACGCGGCGTGCTGCCGGTGCGCTCGCGCGAGGCGTCCGCCTCGGCGTCGCTCACTGGCGTACGCATGACAACCGGCGGGATGGGACGCGAGCCGGGGATATTGATCCGGATACGCGTCGTCAGCGTCGTCTCGGTTCTCGGCTCTTCGGGCTGGGACGGCTCCGCAGACTCCGGGGACTCCTCCGGGGCGTCCTGCGAAGGATGCAGCGACGGATACTGGCGTGATCCGTACGGCGGCGTACCCGATGGGTACGCGGCTCCCCCGCGCCCCTGGGGCCCGGAGGACGAACTGTCAGTTTCACGACTCAAAGCAGGTTCTCCCGATTGGCTCCGCCGCCCGTACTTCCCCCATGCCGCAGGCCAGGGGACGGCTCGGCGCGCGAACCACCATACTGGCCGCCGCCGACAGACACTCCGCGACCGGGGGAAAGGGCGGTGCACCCGCGGGGCGGGCGGGGGGCATTACGGGATCGGACGTGGCACATTACTTGCCAGGTCGGCCGCTGTCGTCACCTTGTCGGGGCGACCGCGACATGGTGGCACAGATCACAGCGACAGCCATCCCGCCCAGCATGAAAAGCGTGAGGCCCACTTCGTCACCGAAGACGTAGTCACCCTCAGGGCGTCCACCGAGCAGAAGAATGATGGAGATCAGCCATCCCGCGGCGGGTGCGAGGGTGCCGATCTGGGTGCCGGTGAGCAGCCGGCCGCCGTAGAAGAGTCCGGCGGCGGCGACCAGCGCGAGCAGCAAACCACCGGGGAACCACGCGGCTTGGACGAACGCCCCGGCGATCCCGACGAGCACGCCGAGGACCGCGAGGCCCAGGTAGGCGCCGATGCGGCCGGGGTTGAGGGGTGCGGCGAGACCGGTGGGCACCGGCTCACGGGCCGGGACGCCGGTGCGGGGCGGGCGCTGCTTGCCGTTGCTCATGTCCGTGCTCCCGGCCGTGCTTCCGGTACGCCTGCGAAGAGGTCGTGTTCCCGTGCGCCCTCGGGGGCTCCCGGGGTTCCGCGTACCAACTCGTAGTACTCGGTGGTGAAGACGGGTTGTCCCAGATCGTTCGAAAGGGCGAAGAACGGACCCTCCACGGCGATCTGTGTGCCGTGCGCCCGCATGGCCGCCGTCTTGGCCGCCGCATGGGCCGCGCCGTCGATCTCCGTGGTGATCTGCGTGTCGTTCACCACACCCGGTACGTCGTCGATCGTGGCGATCCCCGGGAAGGCGTCGGGGGCGGTGGCGCGCAGCCGGGCGAAGGCCTGCTCGGCGACGGAGCGGGGCACCCGGTTCCAGTAGATCTTCTCGATGGCGTGCGGGGCGGCGGTGTGCGGGGTGCCGGGCCCGTTCCGGTACGCGGGGTCGGCCGCGAGGTCCGCGGCGCGCATCGCCACGCGGTGCGCCTGGATGTGGTCGGGGTGCCCGTAGCCGCCGTCGGGGTCGTACGTGACGAGGACCTGAGGGCGTACCGAGCGGATCACCTCGACGAGGTACCCGGCGGCGTCGTCCACGGCCGTGTTCCAGAAGGCGCCGGGCCGGTGGTTCTGCTCGGCGCCCATCATGCCGGAGTCGCGGAACCGGCCGGGTCCGCCGAGGAACCGGTGGTCGGCAACCCCGAGCTCCTTCATCGCGGCGGCGAGTTCACCGATGCGGTGGGCGCCCAGGGCGTCGTCCCGGTCGGCCGTGAGGTGCGCGAGCTCGGGCGGGATGACCTCGCCCTCCTCGCCGAGCGTGCAGGTCACCAGGGTGACCTGGGCGCCCTGGGCGGCGTACAGGGCCATCGTGGCGCCGTTGTTGATCGACTCGTCGTCGGGGTGCGCGTGCACCAGGAGCAGACGACGGGCGGGAAGGTCCGTCATGGCACCCACCCTACGAGCCGACTGCCCCACGGGCCGACCGCGGAAGGCTCCGGATCAGAACTTGATGCCTCCGATCATGCCGGCCACGTTCGTGGTCAGCTCCGAGATGGTGGGGGCGATGGACGAACTGGCGAGATAGAAACCGAGCAGCATGCAGACCACCGCATGTCCGCCCTTCAGTCCGGATTTCCGGATCAGCAGGAAGACGACGATCGCCAGCAGCACCACCGCCGAAATCGAGAGTGCCACGGCGGTTCACCTCCATCGGTACGGTCGGGGACAGGCAGCACACATGGAGCCAGCAGGTTCTTACCCACCGAGCGCTACGGATCATAACTATCCGTGCCACCGCATTGATCGGGGCACAGCAGCACGAGGGGCGCACGACCGGGTGGTCGGGCGCCATGTCCGGTCTCTGTCCCGGTCCTCGGACCTCGGCCGGATCAGGCCCTAGGGTTCGGGGTTATGACCTTGCAGAAGCTTTCGTTTCCCCGACAGCACGCCAGGACTCAGCGGTTCACCCTCGGCGCTCCCCGTGCGTTCACCGTCTCGCCGGACGGGGAGCGGGTGATCTTCCTGCGGTCTGCCTCCGGCACGGACCGGTCCAACCGGCTCTGGGTACTGGAACTGACGGCCGACGGCTCACCCAAGGAGCGCGTCGTCGCCGATCCCGTGGCGCTGCTGGGCGGTTCGGCGGAGAAGCTGTCGGCGCAGGAGCGGGCACGGCGCGAGCGGAGCCGCGAGGGCTCCTCGGGGATCGTCGGCTACGCGGTCGACGCAGCGGCCGAGTTGGCGGCGTTCGCGCTGTCCGGGAAGGTGTACGTCGCGGAGTTGCGGGCCGGTACGGCGCGCGCGCTGCCGGTGCCGGGGCCGGTGCTGGACCCGCGGCCGTCGCCGGACGGGCGCCATGTCGCGTACGTGTCGAAGGGCGCACTGCGCGTCGTGGGGGCGGAGGGTGACGGGGACCGGGCGCTGGCGGAGCCGGAGAACGCGCACATCTCGTACGGTCTCGCGGAGTTCATCGCAGCCGAGGAGATGAAGCGCCCGCGCGGCTTCTGGTGGTCGCCGGAGTCGGACCGGCTGCTGGTCGCCCGGGTCGACGACAGCCCCGTGAAGCGGTGGTGGATCGCCGATCCGGCGCACCCCGACCGCAAGCCCGCCGAGGTCGCGTACCCGGCGGCAGGGACGCCCAACGCCGAGGTGCGGCTGCTGGTGGTGGGGCTGGACGGCACCCGTACCGAAGTGGTCTGGGACCGGGCCCGCTATCCGTATCTGGCGCAGGTGCACTGGTCGTCGGCCGGCGCCCCGCTGATCCTGGTCCAGGCCCGCGACCAGCGCAGTCAGCTCTTCCTCGCGGTGGACACGGAGAGCGGTACGACGCGGACGGTGCACGTCGACGAGGACCCGGTGTGGCTGGATCTCTTCGCCGGGGTGCCCGCGTGGGCGCCGGACGGGCGGCTCGTGCGGATCGCGGACGAGGGCGGCGCGCGGGTGCTCGCGGTGGGCGACCGGCCGCTGACCGGGGCGCAGTTGCAGATCCTGGCGGTGCTGGACATCGGCGAGTCGGACGTCCTGGTGTCGGCGTCGGCGGGCGAGGACGCGGCGGAGCCGGAGATCGGCGAGAGCCATGTGTACCGGGTCAACGAGCTGGGCGTGGAGCGGGTCTCCGAGGGGGCGGGGGTGCACTCGGCGGTCCGGGCGGGCGGAGTGACCGTGCTGGTCTCCACCGCGCTGGACCGGCCGGGGGCATCGGTGCAGGTGATGCGGGACGGCAAGCGCATCGCCACGGTCGCGACCCATGCGGAGGAGCCCGTTCTGTCGCCCCGGGTGCAGCTCACCGAGGGGGGCGCACATCGGATTCCGTGCGCCGTGCTGCTCCCCACCGGTTACCAGGAGTCGGACGGTCCTCTTCCGGTGCTGATGGATCCGTACGGCGGACCGCACGGCCGACGGGTCGTCGCCGCACACAATGCGCACCTCACCTCGCAGTGGTTCGCCGATCAGGGCTTCGCGGTCGTCGTAGCGGACGGCCGGGGCGCCCCCGGGCGCTCCCCCGCCTGGGAGAAGGCCGTCAAGAACAATCTGGTCCTGACGCTGGAGGACCAGGTGGAGGCACTGCACGGACTGGCCGGCCGGTTCCCGCTGGATCTCGGCAAGGTGGCGATCCGCGGCTGGTCGTACGGCGGTTACCTCGCGGGCATGGCCGTGCTGCGGCGGCCCGATGTCTTCCACGCGGCCGTCGTGGGCGCTCCGGTGACCGACCAGCGGCTGTACGACACCCACTACACCGAGCGCTATCTCGGTGATCCGTCGACGCAGCCCGAGGTGTACGCCCACAACTCGCTGCTCACCGACGACGGACTCTCCGAAGCCGCCGATCAGATCCGGCCGATGATGATCGTCCACGGGCTGGCGGACGACAACGTGGTGGTCGCGCACTCGCTGCGGCTGTCGTCGGCGCTGCTCGCGGCCGGACGGCCGCATGAGGTGCTGCCGCTCAGCGGGGTGACGCACATGACGCCCCAGGAGCAGGTCGCGGAGAATCTCCTGCTGTTGCAGGTGGACTTCCTCAAGCGATCGCTCGAGCTGGACGCGTAGGGGCCTGGACGGGCAACCGGCCGGGGGAACGTGGAAGTCCTCCCGGCCGGTTCACGGCACCCGCACGGCCGTACGCTGTTCATGCTGACTCGTTCGTATATCGGACGTGCGACGGTCAAGTTGCCCGTGCGTTAACGAATCCGGGGGTCCGTCCCCGGCCCGCCCGGCTCTTCACCCGGCTCCTCGTCCGGTCCCCCGCCCGGCTCCGCCGCCTCTTCGCCCGGCTCCACCGGTTCCTCCCGCACCTCTTCGCCCGGCTCCACCGGTTCCTCCCGCACCTCTTCGCCCGGCTCCACCGGCGGCACCACCTGCTTCTCCTCCGCGAAGTGGCACGCCGAGTCGTGCGCGGCCGGGGTGTCCGTCAGCCGGAAGACCGCGGGCACCGCAAGTAGCGGCACCTCCAGTGCGCACCGCTCCTGGGCCTTCCAGCAGCGGGTACGGAAGCGGCAGCCGGACGGCGGGTTGGCCGGCGACGGCACGTCACCGTGCAGGATGATCCGCTCCCGGTGCTCGCGCGCCATCGGGTCCGGCACCGGCACCGCCGAGAGCAGCGCCTGGGTGTACGGGTGCGTGGGGTGGTCGTAGATCTGCTCGTCCGTACCGATCTCGGCGATCCGGCCCAGATACATCACACCGACCCGGTCGGAGATGTGCCGGACGATCGACAGGTCGTGCGCGATGAAGACGTAACTCAGGCTGAACTCCGCCTGCAGCCGGTCGAGCAGGTTGATGACCTGGGCCTGCACGGAGACATCGAGGGCCGAGACCGGTTCGTCGGCGACGATGATCTCCGGGTTGAGGGCCAGACCGCGGGCGATGCCGATGCGCTGGCGCTGGCCGCCGGAGAACTGGTGCGGGTAGCGGTTGATGTACTCCGGGTTGAGACCCACGACATCCAGGAGGTCCTGCACCTTGCGGCGCCGGTTCCCCTTCGGGGCCACCTCGGGATGGATCTCGTAGGGCTCCCCGATGATGTCGCCGACCGTCATTCGCGGGTTGAGCGAGGTGTACGGGTCCTGGAACACCATCTGGATGTTGCGCCGTACGGCCTTCAGCGCACGGCCGGACAGCTTGGTGATGTCCTCGCCCTTGTACGAGATCGAGCCGGACGTCGGCTGTTCCAGATGGACGAGCATCTTGGCGACGGTCGACTTTCCGCAGCCGGACTCCCCCACGATGCCGAGGGTCTCGCCCGCGGCCAGCTGGAAGGAGACACCGTCGACCGCCTTGACCGCACCGACCTGCTTCTTGAACAGGATGCCCTGGGTCAGCGGGTAGTGCTTGACGAGGTCGCGGACCTCCAGGATGGGTTCGCCGCCCGCGCGTGTGCTCCCCGGTTCAGCGTTCATCGAGCGTCTCCTTCCAGAAGTAGCAGGCGCTCTCACGGTGCTGGGCGACCTCGAACAGCGGCGGTACCTCGCCACGGCAGATGTCCTGGGCCATCGGGCACCGGGGGTGGAAGGCACAGCCGGGCGGGATGTGCAGCAGGTTCGGCGGCAGGCCCTTGATCGCGTACAGCTCCTGGCCCTTCTGGTCCAGCCGTGGGATCGACTGGAGGAGGCCCTTGGTGTACGGGTGGGCAGGGGCCTTGTAGATCTCGTGGACAGGGGCCGCCTCGACGATCCGGCCCGCGTACATCACGGCGATGTAGTCGGCGACGTCCGCGACCACGCCCAGGTCGTGGGTGATCAGGATGAGTCCCATGTTGAGCTCGCGCTGGAGCTCGGCGAGGAGGTCCATCACCTGGGCCTGGACGGTCACGTCGAGGGCGGTGGTGGGTTCGTCCGCGATGATCAGGGAGGGTTCCAGCGCCATCGCCATGGCGATCATGATGCGCTGGCGCATACCGCCGGAGAACTGGTGCGGGTAGTCCCCGACGCGTTCCTTCGCGGCCGGGATGCGGACCCGGTCCATCAGCTCGATGGCCCTCAGTTTGGCGTCCTTGCGGGACATCCCACGGTGCACGACGAACATCTCGCCGAGCTGTTCCCCCACGCTGAGCACGGGGTTGAGGGACGACAGCGCGTCCTGGAAGATCATGGCCATCTCCTGGCCGCGGATCTTCCGGCGCTCCTCGGCCTTGAGCTTCAGCAGATCGCGGCCCTTGAAGGCGATCTCGCCGCCGCTGATCTTCCCCGGCGGCATGTCGAGAATGCCCATGATCGCCTGCGCGGTGACCGACTTGCCGGAACCGGACTCTCCGAGGACGGCGAGCGTCTCACCCTCGGACACCGAGTAGTTGACCCCGTTGACGGCTTTGACCACCCCGTCCCGGGTGTGGAACTCCACGTGCAGATCGCGCACTTCGAGCAACATGGCAACGGGCTCCTCAGCGCAGCTTGGGGTCGAGGGCGTCGCGCACCGCGTCGCCGAGCATGATGAACGCGAGCACGGTGATCGCCAGCGCTCCGGCGGGCCAGAGCAGCATGTGCGGGGCGTTGCGGATGTACTGGGAGGCGGCCGAGATGTCGATGCCCCAGGAGACGGCCGGCGGTTTCAGTCCGACGCCGAGGAACGACAGGGTCGCCTCCAGGGAGATGTACGTACCGAGGGCGATGGTCGCGACGACGATCACGGGGGCCACCGCGTTGGGGGCGATGTGGCGCAGCATCATCCGGGAGTTGGAGGCGCCCAGCGCCCGGGCCGCCTGGACGTAGTCGTTCTGCTTGGCGGTGATGACCGAGCCACGGGCGATGCGGGCGATCTGCGGCCAGCCCAGCAGCACGATGAATCCGATCACCGGCCAGATGGTGGAGCTGGTCACCACGGAGAGGAAGACCAGGCCGCCGAGGACGACCGGGATGCCGAAGAAGATGTCGGTGAGCCGGGAGAGGACCGAGTCCCACCAGCCGCCGAAGAAGCCGGCCAGCCCGCCCAGGATGCCGCCGAGGATCGAGACTCCGACGGTGGAGCAGACGCCCACGGTGACCGAGGTCCTGGCCCCGTAGACGGTACGGGTGTAGACGTCGCAGCCCTGTCCGTCGAAGCCGAACGGGTGGCCGGGCTGGGAGCCCTGCTGGGCCTTGCTCAGGTCGCAGTCGAGCGGGTCCTGGTCCGTGATCAGCGACGGCCAGATCGAGATGATCACCAGGAAGAGGATGATCAGGGCGGAGACGATGAAGACCGGGTTGCGGCGCAGGTCGCGCCAGGCGTCGGACCAGAGACTGCGGGGCTTCTCCGCCGGTCCGGTGCCCTCGGGGCCGCCCGGTGTCTTCTCCAGGGTCGCCCCTTCCGCCAGGGCGAGATCCATGGCTGCTCCTGCTCCGCCCGGGGAGATCGCTTCGTCCGGCGTCTGCTCAGGCATAGCGGATCCTCGGGTCGAGTACGGCGTACAGGAGGTCGACGATCAGGTTGGCCGCCAGGAAGACGAGGACCAGGACGGTGACGAACCCGACGACGGTCTGGGAGTTCTGGCGCAGGATGCCCTGGTAGAGCTGGTAGCCGACGCCGTGGATGTTGAAGATGCGCTCGGTGACGATGGCCCCACCCATCAGGGCACCCACGTCCGTGCCGATGAAGGTGACCACGGGGATCAGCGAGTTGCGCAGCAGGTGCCGGATGACGACCCGCCGCCTGGGGAGGCCCTTGGCGGTGGCGGTACGGACGTAGTCGGCGCGGGCGTTCTCGGCGATCGAGGTCCGGGTGAGCCGGGTGACGTACGCCAGGGAGACCGAGGCGAGGACGAGTCCGGGGACGAGGAGTTCGTTGAACGGCGCCTCCGGGGAGACGGAGGGCTTGATGATGCCCCACTTGACGCCGAGGAGGAGCTGGAGCAGCAGACCGGTGACGAAGGTCGGGATGGAGATGACGACCAGGGTCAGGATCAGCACGGTGGTGTCGACGGGCCGGCCGCGGCGCAGGCCGGTGATGACGCCGAGGGTGATGCCGATGACGATCTCGAAGACGATCGCGATGATGGTGAGCCGGATGGTGATGGGGAAGGCGGTCCCCATCAGCTCGGTGACCTTCTGGCCGTTGAACGCGGTGCCGAAGTCGCCGGTGAAGACATTGCCCATGTAGGTGGCGTACTGCTGCCAGACCGGCTTATCGAGGCCGAACTCCGAGCGGAGCTGGGCGGCGGTCGCCGGATCGCACTGCCGGTCGCCGCAGAGGCCCGCGATGGGGTCGCCCATCACGTTCACCATGAGGAAGATCAGCAGTGTGGTGCCGAAGAAGACCGGGATCATCTGCAGCAGCCGCCTGATCACATAACGTCCCATGAAAACTCCGGGGGTCGCGGGGCTCGGTGGCGCAGGGATGCGGAAGCCGGGTGGCCGGTGCGGCACAGCGCACCCACCACCCGGCCCCGCGTGACTACTTGACCTTGATCTGCTCGTAGACCGGGACGCTGAACTGGTTCAGCGCGACGTTGGTGATCTGGTCCGAGTAGCCGGCGCTGCCGTTCTGGTACCAGAGCGGGATGACGGGCATCTGCTCGGCGAGGACCTTCTCCGCGTCCTGGAAGGTGGAGACCGCCTTGGCCTTGTCGGACTCGGCGTTGGCCTTGTCGATCAGGGCGTCGAACCTCTTGTTGCTCCACTTGCCGTCGTTGGACGAGGCGTCGGTGTAGTAGAGGGGCTGCAGGAAGTTCTGGATCAGCGGGTAGTCCATCTGCCAGCCCGCGCGCCAGGCGCCGGTGAGCTTCTGCTGCGAGACCTGGCTGCGGAAGTCGGCGAAGGTGCCGATCGGGGAGCCGACGCAGGCCTTGTTGTTCCCCAACACCTTGTTGATGCTGTTGCAGACGGCGTCGACCCACTCCTTGTGCGAGCCGCTGTCCGCGTTGTACGAGATCTTCAGCTGGCCGCCGGGGATGCCACCGCCTTCCTGGATCAGCTTCTTGGCGTCCGCCGCGTTGTACTCGCACGGGGCGCCGCACAGCCCCTCCTTGAAGCCGCCGTCCGCGCCGAGGACCGGTGACGTCCAGTCGGAGGCGGGGGTGCGGGTCTTCTGGAAGATCTGGTCGGTGATCTGGTCGCGGTTGATCGCCATCGACAGGCCCTGGCGGACCTTGATGCCGCCGGGGGTGTCCCACTTCTTGTCGTAGAAGGGGAAGGCGAGGGTCTGGATGATGCCGGCCGGGGTGTTGATGTACCGGTCGCCGAGGTCCGCCTTGACGTTCTTCAGCTGCGAGGCCGGTACGTCGTCGACGAGGTCGAGGTTGCCCGCGATCAGGTCGGTGTAGGCGGTGTTGTTGTCGGTGTAGACCTTGAGGTCGATGCCGCCGTTCTGCGCCTTGTCGTCACCGGGGTACTTGTCCCATTTGCGCAGGCTCATCGAGGAGCCCTTGGTGTACTTCTCGATGGTGTACGGACCGTTGCCGATGGGCTTGGCGAGCCAGCCGGCGTGGTCGGTGAAGAAGGCCTGCGGCAACGGGGCGAAGGCCGGGTAGCCGAGGGTATCCGGCCAGAGCGAGAACTTCTGCGACAGCTTGACGGTGAAGGTCATGGGGTCGACGATCTTGAGACCGGAGAGCGTGCCCGCACGGGAGCTGCCGCTGGTGGGGTGGACCTGGTCGTAGCCGTCGATGTAGCCGAAGAAGTAGGCGTTCTTCTGGTTGTTCTTCAGCAGGGCGCCGTAGTTCCAGGCGTCCACGAAGGACTTCGCCGTGATCTTCTCGCCGTTGCTGAAGGTCCAGCCGTCCTTCACCTTGATGGTGAAGGTCTGCGAGTCGGTGGTATCGATCTTCTCGGCGAGCATGTTCGTGGCCGCGCCGGTCTTCGGGTCGTACTTCTTCAGTCCCCGGAAGACCATGTCGAGAACCTTGCCGCCCTGCACCTCATTGGTGTTGGCGGGCTCCAGCGGGTTCTGCGGGTCCCCCCAGGAGGAACTGACGATCCCATTGGCGCCGCCGCCACCGCCACCGCCGCCTTCCCCCCCGCCGCCGCAGGCTGTCGCCGCCAGGGCGACGGCCACGGCACCTGCGGCCCACTTGGCCTGTGTGGCTCCGCGCATGGAAATGCCTCCTCGTCGAGCGCTGTCTCACTTGGAGTCAAATATCACCTCATTGGGAATTTTGCGCATATGGACACCACCCATCCGAGTGCGGCCGCACCCGTCCGTTCCGCGATCGGCGGCGTCGCCGCATCCCTCACCCGCCGGGCGGGCATCCGGCCCACATCGATCCAGATATGCCATGCACCTGACAAGTTATCGGGCACCTGTACGCACGCGTCGGTGCCGGCGAGCAGCCGCGAGGCCCCATGGGCAGGGGGACGACCGGACCGAACACCTCGCCCTGGTCGTGCGCGACGGCCGGAAGCCGTGACGTCCTCGCCGCTGCCGGCAGCATCACCACGAGAGCGTGGCGATGCGGCCCGGGCCGTGGTGCCCTCGCTGCACCGCTCCGGGGACGTCACCGGCGCAACCGGCCCTGACGCCGGCCCGCCGCTGTTCAGCGCGTCATAGCTGTCAGGCCCGGGTGCCGGGACGCCTGCGCGTCCGGGCACCCGGGCCTGACAGCCGATCCGAGTGGTGTCAGCCCTTGGTGGCCTGATCCTCGAGAGCGGAGAGCGCCGGGTCCATGACGATGGCCTTGTCGCGGCCCTCGGTCGTCGGGTCCTCCGGAAAGTGGCACGCGGTCAGGTGCCCCGCGCGGTTGCCGGAGATCTGCACGAGCGGCGGCTCCTCCGTCGCGCACTTGTCCTGCGCCTTCCAGCAACGGGTGCGGAACCGGCAGCCGGACGGGGGCGAGATCGGGGACGGCACATCGCCCTCGAGCCGGATGCGCTCCTTGGACGCGCTGTCGACGTCCGCCTCCGGAACGGCCGACAGAAGGGCGTGCGTGTACGGGTGCCGGGGTCGGTTGTAGAGCGAGTCGCGGTCCGCGACCTCCACCACCTTGCCGAGGTACATCACGGCCACGCGCTCGGAGAAGTGCCGGACGATCGCCAGGTCGTGTGCGATGAACACGAAGGCGATGCCCAACTCCCGCTGCACCTTCTGCAGCAGGTTCACCACCTGGGCCTGGATCGAGACGTCGAGAGCCGAGACCGGCTCGTCGGCGATGATCAGCTTCGGCTGGAGCGCGAGAGCACGGGCAACGCCGATGCGCTGGCGCTGGCCGCCGGAGAACTCGTGCGGGAAGCGGTTGTAGTGCTCGGGGTTCAGGCCCACGAGCTCGAGCAGCTCCCGCACCCGCTTCTCCATGCCCCCGGCAGGCTTGATGCCGTTGACCTCCATCGGGCTCTTGATGATGCTGCCGACGGTCTGGCGCGGGTTGAGCGACGAGTACGGGTCCTGGAAGATCATCTGGATCTCGGACCGAATGGGGGCCAGCTGCTTCCGGCTGGCGTGGGTGATGTCCTGGCCCTGGTAGAGGAGCTTTCCGCCGGTGGGCTCCAGCAGCCGGGTCATCATCCGGCCCGTGGTGGACTTGCCGCATCCGGACTCGCCCACGAGGCCGAGGCTCTCGCCCTCGTACACCGTCAGGTCGATCCCGTCGACCGCCTTGACCGCACCGACCTGACGCCGGAAGGGGAAGCCTCCGTAGATCGGGAAGTGCATGGCCATGCCCTGGACGGACATCAGCTCGCGGCGCTCACGAACTTCATCCTCTGAACCCTGCTGTTCAGGCAGAGTGACGTTTTCACTCATGTCTCTGCGTCTCCCTAGCCCAGCCGGGGCTTGATGTGATCGATGAAGATGGTGTTCCTCTGCTCCCCTGTGAGGTGGCAGGCCGCGGCCCGGCCGTCGGCCAGCAGCGGCCTCTCACCGCTGCACCGCCCGCCGTCCACCTTGTCGGTGAAGGCGCACCGCGGGTGGAAGGCACAGCCGGAAGGCGGGTTGAGGAGGCTGGGCGGAGATCCGGGGATCGGTTCCAGCGCCTCGTTGATGTCGCTGCTCAGACGCGGCATCGAGCTCAGCAGACCCCAGGTGTAGGGGTGCTCGGGCGCACGCAGGACGTCGCGGACGCTGCCGCGCTCCACTGCCCGCCCGGCGTACATCACCAGCAGGTCGTCCGCCATGTTGGCGATGACGCCGAGGTCGTGGGTGATGAAGATGATCGCCGACCCGAACTCCTGCTGGAGGTCCTTGAGAAGGTCCAGGATCTGGGCCTGCACGGTCACGTCGAGCGCGGTGGTCGGCTCGTCGGCGATCAGCAGGTCGGGGTCGCACATCAGCGCCATGGCGATCATCGCGCGCTGGCGCATACCGCCCGAGAACTGGTGGGGGTAGTCGTCGAAGCGCATCGCGGGCTGCGGGATGCCGACCTTCGTCAGCATCTCGATCGCCCGGGCCTTCGCCTCCCTCTTGGAAGCGCCGGTGTGCTTGCGGAACGGCTCGGAGAGCTGACGTCCCACCGTGTAGTACGGCGAGAGGGCGGTCAGCGGGTCCTGGAAGATCATCGCGGCCTTGTTGCCGCGGATGCCCTCCATTTCCTTCTCCGTGGCGCCGGTCAGCTCCTGGCCGTCCAGGATGATCTCTCCCTGGACCTGCGAGCTCTGCGGGTTGTGCAGCCCGAGGATGGCCAGGTTGGTCACGGACTTCCCGGAGCCCGATTCGCCCACGATACCCAGCGTCTTACCGCGCTCGACATCGAAGGAGAGTCCGTCGACCGCGTTGACGATGCCGTCCTCGGTGGAGAACCGCACCCGCAGGTCGCGTACCGAGAGGAAGCCCTCCGGCCCGGTCGGGGCCGGCGTGTCTTCGGTCTTGGTCAGTGTGGTCACGGTCGTTCTCCTAGGCGAGGCGCACGCGCGGGTCGATGTAGGCGTAGGTGAGGTCCACGATGATGTTCAGGATCAGGATGAAGAAGGCCCCGAACAGCATCACGCCCATCGTCAGCGGCAGGTCCTTGGTCAGCGACGAGTCCACTGCCAGGCGGCCGACACCGGCCAGCTGGAAGGTGAACTCGGTGACCACGGCACCGGCAAGGAGCGCGCTGAGGTCCATGCCGAGGATGGTGACGATGGGAGCGAGAGAGCCGCGCCAGGCGTAGCGGAAGAACACGTACCGCTGTGGCATGCCCTTGGCCCGCGCGGTGCGGACATGCTCTTCCTGAAGCTGCTCGATCATGGTGGAGCGAGCCATACGCGTGTACTGGGCGGTGAAGATCGTCGCCATGACGGCCCAGGGAATCAACAGCCCGTAGGCCCAGCCGATCGGATCGTCCGTGAACGGAACGTACTTGGGGCTTTCCATCCACCCTGTCTGGTAGACGAAGATGCCAAGAACGATCGGCCCAAGGAAGTAGATCTGGAACGAGCTGAGCACCATCGAGGCGCCACTGACGGCCTTGTCGACCGCGGTGCCGCGCTTCCACGCAGCGATGAGTCCCGACGCGAGTCCCAGCACCAGGAAGATGATGAGACCGCCGATGGTCAGCGACAGCGTCAGCGGGAAGCGGTCCATGATGGACGCCCAGACGAAGTCACCGGTGCTGAAGGAGACTCCGAGGCACGGTGCGGGGCAGTGGCCGACAGGGAAGTCCCGGCCGGTGACGATGCCGACCATGAAGTCCCAGAACTGGGTGGTGATCGGCTTGTCGAGGCCGAGATTCTCGCGGATGACCGCGATGTTCTCCGGCGAGCAGTTCTTGCCGCAGGAGAGCTCGGCGAAGTCCTGAGGGATTGTGTAGAACAGGAAGAACGTGAACGCGCCGATCAGGAACATGATGACGACGGCGCCGGTCAACCTGCGGATGAGGAACTGAAGCATCGCGGGAGGCTGCTCTCTTCGGAAGCGGCGGGGTAGTAAGGGGGGAGGGTCCGTGGGGGTGCGCTCCGCCTGGCGCACACCCCCACGGATCAGCCGTGATTCGGTGTTACGGCTGGATCAGGTACAGACGGTTGATGTCGATGTAGCTCGAGTTCGTGCTGTACCGGGCGCCACCGATGTTGGAGCCGAAGAGCTGGATCTGCTTCGAGTAGTAGACCGGAGCAGCCGGGTTGATCTCCTCGACGATGCGGTGGTGAGCCTCTTCCCACTTCTTGGCCGCGGCCTCGGGCTGCAGGACCAGGGCCTCCTGGATGAGGCTGTTGACCTTCGGGTCATTGATGTGGGAGTAGTTCGACGCGCCGTCGGAGACCAGCGTGCCGTCGTAGACCGGGGTGACGACCGTCGACGGGGAGGACCAGTCCTGACCCCAGCCCGTCATGTACATGTCGTACGGGTTCTTGACCTTGCCGACCTGCTCGTAGAAGCTGGCGCGCTCGATCTCCTTGGCCTGGACGTCGAAGCCGATGGCGTTCAGCGCGTCCTTGATGATGACCATCTGCTTCTGGCCACGCGGCGTGTTGGAGTAGGCGTAGGTGAGCTTCGTGCCCTGCTTGAAGCCCGCCTCCTTCAGCAGCTGCTTGGCCTTCTCCGGGTCACCGTTGGGCTTCTTCAGCTTGCCGAACGGGTCGTACGTCGGGTCGAAGCCCGGCAGGGTCGGCGCGAACAGACCGCCGGCCAGCTCGCCACCGTACTTGCCACCGTCAGCCTGGATCATGCGCTGGTTCGGGAGGGCGTAGGTGATCGCGTCGCGGATCTTCTTGTCCTTGATGCGGTCCAGGTTGAAGGTCAGCTGCCACACGTAGGGCTGGTAGCCCTTGATCGTGCGCTTGTTGACCGCCGCGTTGGTGATCACGGACTGCATCTGGGCCGGGTCGACCGAGTCCGTGAACTGGATCGCGTTCTTGGCGTCGCCCTGGTCGGCGATCAGACGCTTGGTCTGGCTCGGGCCGTCGATCGTCGTGGTGAAGTTGTAACCGTCGACGTACTGGTGACGCACGGCGTCCGTCTTCGGGTCCCAGTTGGTGTTCTTGACCAGCGTCAGGGACTTGCCGGACTTGTACTCGGCGATCTTGTACGGGCCGAGAGACTTCGGGGCCTTGTCGTACTTCTCCTTCGTGTCGTCCTTCTGCGGGACGATGCCGTAACCGGCCATGGCCAGCGCCTGCGGGAGGTCCGGGCGGGCCTTGTCGAAGTGGAAGACGACCGTCTTCGCGTCCGGGGTCGAGAGGACGGAGTCCGGAAGGTGCTTGCCCTTGTACGGGCCGTCCGGCAGCGCCTTGCGGTAGTCGGAGCCGGAGAGCCAGGTCTGGACGAAGCTGGGACCGTCGAAGATGACCTTCGAGTACTGGCGCTCGATGGTGTGGCGGACGTCGGCCGAGGTGATGACGTTGCCGTCCTCGTCCTTGATGCCGTCCTTGAGCGTGTACGTCCAGGTCTTGCCGCCGTCGGAGGACTTGCCGGCGTCGGTGGCGATGTCACCGACGACGGTCAGGTTGCCCTTGTCGTCCTCCTGGTAGTTCGTCAGCTTGCGGTGAAGCAGGTTGGCGAACTGGCCCGCGTCACTGACGTAGATCTGACCCGGGTCCATGTGGGACAGGTCGGACTGCGTGTAGACGTTGATGGTGCCGCCGGGCTTGGCGCCCGGGACCTCTGCCGCCGGACCGTTGGACTGAGCCGCGGTGCCGTAGACGACGGGCTGCGACTGAGCCGCAGCGTCCTGCTTGGACTTCGACTCGTCCTTGGCGTTCTTACCGCTGTCCTTGGAGCAGCCGGTGAGCGCCAGCGAGCCCGCCGCGACTGCGACGATCATGGCGCGTGCGGAGCGCGAGTGAATGGGCTTCATGATGCTCGTTACACCTACCTGTCGGTTGTTATCCAGAAAAGCTGCCTGACCGTCCGGTTGCCCGGTGCGGGGGCGGCAGTTACCCCCACCCACGGACGTCACCGTCCGGTCTTGGGGTCGAATGCGTCCCGGACCGAGTCACCAAGGAGGTTGAAGCAAAGAACGAAAACCACCATGGCGACGCCCGGGAAGATCATGAACGCCGGGTCCTGCTCGTAGATCCCGGAGCCGATCGCGAACATCCGCCCCCAGTCGGGGGTGGGTTCGACGAAGCCGACACCGACGTACGAGAGGAACGCGATGCTCAGGATGGAGCTGGGCAGCGTGTAGGTGCCCTGGACAAGGATCGGCGTGACGATGTTCGGGAGAATCTCCTTGCGAACGATCCGCCACCGTGAGGCGCCCGAGACCTTGGCCGCCTCCACGAACTCCCGCTCCCGCAGGGAGAGTACGGAGCTTCGGACCAGACGGGCCATGCCCATCCAGCCGAGGAACCACATCACCAGCAGGATCGCGACGACGCGCAGGTAGGTGGGGGTCTCGTCCGCCGGAGAGACGAACAGCGCGGTCACGACGGGCATGAAGGCGATGAAGAACAGCTGGCTCGGGAAGGCGAGGAAGAAGTCGGTCGTCCGGCCCAGCCAGTAGTCGACCCTGCCACCGAAGTAGCCGCCCACCATACCGATGATCACGCCCGTACCCACGCTGAGGATCGTCAGGACGAGCGCCAGGTACAGCGAGGTACGCATGCCGTACAGCAGCATGGTGAACACATCGCGGCCCAGGTTGGGTTCGACACCGAACCAGAAGTCGCTGGAGATGCCACCGAAGCTGCCGGCGGGCATGGCGAAGTCGTCGAGTATGTTCGCGTACTCCGGCTTCGTCGGGTAGAGCGTGTAGGGATCCTTGCCGTACAGGGCAGAGATCACCGGCGCCAGCGCCGCGATGACGAAGAAGAACAGCACCACCCAGGCGGAGATCACGCCGGTGCGGTCGCGCTTGAAGCGCATCCACATCAGTTGCCCCGGAGAGCGGCCGACGGGCGCCTTCGCGTCCGCTGCTGTGGTCTGTTCGTCCAAGGCGACAGAGGCCGTGGCGTCCTCGGCCTCGATTGGACTGGTCATGATGTGTCCATTCACAGATGTCGGGTACCGGCGCCCCGGCAGGTTGCGACGGTTGAGTCAGTTGCACTCACCGCGTCGGACCTGCTGCGTGACGGTCCCCGGCTGCCTACCGGTACCCAGCATGGGTACGGTGGCAGGGCCGACGCCTGACGGAGATCACCCCAGGGCGGTACGGCAGAAAGGGAGCGTCGACAGGAGTGGGTTTCACTCCCGGGAACGCGAGTTGAGCGGTAGGACGGGCTGAGAAATCGTCAGCCGTTGCCGGCGACGGGACCGGGTGAGCCGCTATGAACGAAACCGGCCTGACGCGCCGTCCAGGACGACGCACCCCCACTGGCGCTCAGGGCACCGCGCATGGGTTCCTCCTCGTGAGTCCACGTAAACAGTATTGGCACCGGACCATCCGTCGACACCCCTGACGACGGATGAGCAGTACCTCGTGTGCTCGTGAGTCGGCACTCCCCACAGCGCGTGACCCATTGACCCGAGCTCAATGGAGCCAACTATTAAGTACGACCAGGCTGTAAACCACACTTAAAGTGTCTCGGTTTGACAACATCGATACCCCCCGAGCGCCCGAAATCCGGACAAAGTCATCCCAGACAGACGCACCCGAAACGGACTGTTAACACGTGTTCCGGAGAGCGACGCCCGATACTCGGACATCTCGCCGGGAAAACGGGTTGCGCCCGGCCCGATGGACCCGCTCCCGCGACTCCGCCGCCGGAACGGACCGGTGCCCCGGCCCCCCGGAAGAATCCGGGCGCCCGGGGCACCTGCCGACCACACGACGTCCTGACCCGCCGAACGGATCAGCAGCAGGCCGTCGCTTCGACTCAGCAGTACGTCTTCCTCACCACCTCGGCCAGGGAGCCCTTCGGCGGCTTGGTGCCACAGCGTAGACCGCCCTCGACCGCCGTCGTCCAGCTCTGGGCCTTGCCGTAGCGGCCGGTCTTGATCCACTTCGTGCCGCGGTCGCACCGCCACTGCGTGTAGTAGCCGCCGGCCTTCCTGGTGCCGGCGAAGAATACATAAGTGCCGTTCTTGCTCACTTTGTAACTGATCGACTCCGCGGTCTTCTTGGTCCTCTTGCCCTCCGCCTTGAGCTCGAGGCCGATGGACCCCTCCAGGCTCGCGAGAACGATCTTCCCGCTCACCTTCGAACCCGCCGTCGCCGTCACCGAAGCAGTGATTTCGCGCACCTTCTCCGCGCTGAACGTCTTCGTCGCCGTACCGCCCGTGTAGTTCTCCAGAACCTTCCGGTGCGTGACCACCCACGGCTTCGCCTTGCCGGTCCAGGTGAGCTTCGTACGCCCGGGGCTGCACATCGGGTCATTGCCCGAGGATGCCGCCACGGCGGGCGCCACCAGCAGGGCCGACATCGCCGCGCCGGTCACTGCCACTGCAATGATTTTCCGCACAACTTCCCCCTTGCTTCTGCGAACAAACTACGTCCGCGACACATTCGGTCGCCGCACCGGTCAAGTGCGACGGGGCCAATATTGGCTTCAACAGGGGTGCCTTACCAGCGAGTTGAGCAAGTTCTGAGGTTTGGGTGCACATGTCACCACGAAGGGTAACCGGAATCACGTCATCCACATAGTCTTTGCGTATGCGCACCCCCATGCGCCGTCCTGCACCACTGGACGCAAAAAAACCCGGCCCCCACACCGTGGGGGCCGGGTTTGTGTCCCGGGTCGGACCGACCGCAGCCGGACGGTCCGACCGGAGGTCAGCGCTTGGCGCGCGACGCGGCGCGGCCGCGCTCCTTCTGGTCCAGGACGACCTTACGGATACGCACGGTCTCCGGGGTCACCTCGATGCACTCGTCCTCGCGGCAGAACTCCAGGGACTGCTCGAGCGACAGCTTCCGGGCGGGCACCACGTTCTCCGTGGTGTCCGCGGAGGCGGCACGCATGTTGGTGAGCTTCTTCTCCTTGGTGATGTTCACGTCCATGTCGTCGGCGCGGGAGTTCTCGCCGACGATCATGCCCTCGTAGACCTCGGTGCCGGCCTCGGTGAAGATGACACCGCGCTCCTGCAGGTTGACCATCGCGAACGGGGTCACCGAACCCGAGCGGTCCGCGACCAGCGAACCGTTGTGACGGGTGCGCAGCTCGCCGAACCACGGCTCGTGGCCCTCGAAGATGGAGTGCGCAATGCCCGTACCGCGGGTCTGCGTCAGGAACTCCGTGCGGAAGCCGATCAGGCCGCGGGACGGGACGATCCACTCCATGCGGACCCAGCCCGAACCGTGGTTCGTCATCGTCTCCATGCGGCCCTTGCGGGTCGCCATCAGCTGCGTGATCGCACCGAGGTGCTCCTCGGGGGAGTCGATCGTCATGCGCTCGATCGGCTCGTGCGTCTTGCCGTCGACCTGCTTGGTGACGACCTCCGGCTTGCCGACCGTGAGCTCGAAGCCCTCACGGCGCATCTGCTCGACGAGGATGGCCAGCGCGAGCTCACCGCGGCCCTGGACCTCCCAGGCGTCGGGGCGCTCGGTGTCCAGGACGCGGAGCGAGACGTTACCGATCAGCTCACGGTCGAGGCGGTCCTTCACCTGGCGGGCAGTAACCTTGTGGCCCTTGCCCCCCTTGCCGACGAGCGGCGAGGTGTTCGTACCGATGGTCATCGAGATGGCCGGCTCGTCGACCGTGATCAGCGGCAGCGCGATCGGGTTCTCGGGGTCGGCCAGCGTCTCGCCGATCATGATGTCCGGGATACCGGCGATCGCGCAGATGTCGCCCGGGCCCGCCTTCTCGGCCGGCTTGCGGGTGAGCGCCTCGGTCATCATGAGCTCGGTGATGCGGACGTTGGACATCGTGCCGTCACGCTTGATCCAGGTGACGGTCTGGCCCTTGCGCAGCTCGCCCTGCTCGACGCGGCAGAGCGCGATACGACCGAGGAAGTTGTCGGCGTCCAGGTTGGTGACGTGGGCCTGCAGCGGCGCCTCGTCGTCGTACTCCGGGGCCGGGACGTGCGACAGGATCGTGTTGAAGAACGGCTCCAGGTTCTCGCTGTCGGCCGGGACGGTGCCGTCCTCCGGCTTGGTCAGCGAGGCGACGCCGTCACGGGCGCAGGCGTAGACGATCGGGAACTCGATCTGGTCCTCGTCCGCGTCCAGGTCCAGGAACAGGTCGTACGTCTCGTCGACGACCTCGGCGATCCGGGAGTCGGGGCGGTCCGTCTTGTTGATGCAGAGAATGACCGGCATCTTCGCGGCGAGCGCCTTGCGCAGCACGAAGCGGGTCTGCGGGAGCGGGCCCTCGGACGCGTCGACGAGCAGCACGACCGCGTCCACCATCGACAGACCGCGCTCGACCTCGCCGCCGAAGTCGGCGTGGCCGGGGGTGTCGATGATGTTGATCGTGATCGGGTCCCCGCCGTCCTTGGGGTGATACTTCACCGCCGTGTTCTTGGCGAGGATCGTGATGCCCTTCTCACGCTCCAGGTCGTTCGAGTCCATCATGCGGTCGTCGAGCTGCTCGGCAGCGTGCGCGGCGAAGGCGCCGGCCTGCTTGAGCATGGCGTCGACCAGCGTGGTCTTGCCGTGGTCGACGTGGGCGACGATGGCTACGTTACGGATGTCGTGGCGCGTGGGCATGGGTGGCTTGCGCTTCTCTCGGATCGTGGGATCAGGCGTCTTAGTCGGTCTCAAGTCCTCGTACGCCCGCCGGGCGGACACGCCACGGCTAACCCCCATGGTACGGGGCTGGCACCGTGACGGCTTCCCGGGCAAGCGATACCGGCCGCAGGAGCGGGCGCCCGGCCACGAGGGCCGGGCCCGATGCGTCCTGGGAGAGCGGCCCTTCGCGGTGGAGGTCTCCGCTGCCCAAAGTGCCGCAGGTCACCACGGCCGACTGAAGGCAGCTGTCCTGCTCGGAGCGGTCGCGTCCGCGTCCCACCCGGTGTTCGCGCCCCCGTACACATCTGTTCCGGGGATCTTCACCGGTGGTCATGGACGCGGTCTCCCACGCGGGGCGCTCTACGCGGGAATGTGCGCAACTCCGGAGGTGGGGGCTCCGGAGCTGCGGCTCCGAGTGGTGCGCGGAGTTGGGGCTCCGAGGTCAGCACTCAGCAGTGAGGCGCATGTGGGTGGGGGGAGAGCGGCTACCCGGGTCAACAGGTGCTCATGACCTTGCCCGCCGGGGCCCCGGCGGGCAAGGGGGTCGAGCCATTTCTGAGCTTCCTCTGAGGTTGTGACCTGCTACTTCTTACGATTCGCGGGGGAACCGGCCGCTTGCGGCTTCTTGAAGCCGATGTCCTGGTAGTGGGGCACTCCGAAGCCGAAGGCGCCGACGTTCACGAGCTTCCGGTCGGCGGCCACCAGCTGCGGACGCTGATAGAGCGGAATCGATCCCGCGGCGGCCCAGATCCGGGCGTCCGCCTGCCTGATCAGGTCCTGGGCAGCATCCTCGTCGAGCTCGGCGACCGCCTGGTCGAAGAGCTGGTCGATGTGGTCCGTGCCGACGCGGGTGTAGTTCTGCTCGACCAGCAGGGATCCGTCGGTGGCGGGCACCGGCTTGGCGAAGATCGGCCGGTCGTCGGTGGCCGGGTAGGCGGTGGCCGGCCAGGAGTACAGCGCCAGGTCGTACTCGCCGGCGGCGATGTGATCCTTGAAGTAGCCGGCGTCCGCGACCTTGATGATCTCCGTGCGGATACCGATCGCATCGAGCATGGCCGAAATCTTGTCCCCGACGGTCCGCAGCGACTCCGATCCGGGACCGGACGGCAGGACGAAACGCAAGCTCAGCGGCTTGCCGTCCTTGCCGAGGGTGCCACGGGCCGAGTCGGCGACCCCGGCCGGAGCCGCCGGGGCCGCGGTTCCCGCGGGGGCGTAGGCACCGGCTGCGCCGCCCGTCCTGCGCTCCCGGACGGTGACCGTCGCACGGGCGCCTTCGGAGGTGTCGGTGCCGGCGGGGGCGCCGACATAGGGACTGGTGAAGGCGTCGGCCTGGCGCAGCAGGGAGACGCTCTGGACGGCGGCGGCCGTGGCGGGGGCGAGGATGTGACCGGAATCCTCGTCGTCGCGCGGCCTGCTGTCACGGCCGGGCTTGCCGTCGTCGCCCGGCTTGTCGTCGCCACCGGGCTTGTTGCGGTCGCCCACGACGTACAGGCTGTCATCGGCGGTCTGCTTGCGCTTCTCGCCCGCACCGGCCGTCCTGCCGGCGCTCCTGCCGGCCCTCGCGGCCTTGTCCGCCGCAGCTTTCTCGGCCCTCTCGGCCTTCTCGGCCCTCTCGGCCCTCTCGGCCGCCCTGTCCTCCGCGGCCTTCTCGGCCTCGGCCGCCTCTTTCTGCCGCTCCGCCTTGCCCTTCGCCTTCTCGCCCTCGCTGCCCGCCTTCGTCCCGGCGGACTTCTGCGTCGCGCCTTCCCGCGTCCAGCCGGCGTCGGCCAGCAGCGCCTGCGCCTCCTTGGGGTCCTGGTCGCCGACTGCGCCGCTGCTGTCCTGGTACCCCGGCTGCCCGGCCAGCGCCAGGTGGCTGCCGAGCGGGGTTGCGGGCAGCCCGAGCGGCGTCAGTACTGCGTCGGCGAGTTCCTGGCGGTCGAGGGCACGGGCCACCGCGCGACGCACCCGGTCGTCGGCCAGCGGCCCGGACTCGCCGTTCAGCGCGAGCTGCGTATAGGCGGGCTCCAGGGACTTGCGTACGGCATAGGCGCGCAGCCCGTCCTGTTCGGCGGCGTACACCTCGGCCGCGGCCCGGGTCTTCGCCCGGGCGGCCCGGGCGGCGGCCGCCGCCTTCGCGTCGGAGCCGTGCGCCACGGCCCAGGAGCGCAGTGCGGCGGCCGGGCTGATCTCCGAGCCGGGGCCGTGGGTGAGCGGCTGCCCGTTCCCGCCGTTGTCGCGTGCCGCAGCCACGATCCGGTGCGCCGCCTCGGCGTCGATGTCGGCGACGTCGACCTTGCCGTCGGCCAGCGCCTCGACCCGGTCCTGCGGCTTGACCCTCCGGAAGACCAGCGAGTCGAGCTTGGTCGGGCTTCCCCACCAGCGCAGGCTGCGGACCAGCGTGACGGTGCCCGCCTTCTTGTCCACACCGCTGAGGCGAAACGGCCCCGATGTCGCCGCGAGGGTGGTGCGCGCTCCGTCGTTGAAGGCGTCCGGGGAACTGGTCACCTGCTTCGGGTACAGCGGTGAGAAGAGGGAGCGCCAGTCCGCGTACGGCTTGGCGAAGGTGACCCGGACCTCCAGGTCGTCCTTGCCGCGCTCGATCCGCTCGATCCGGTCGTAGCCCGCATTGCGGGCGGTCCAGAACGCCGTGTCCTTGCCGCTCAGCGCGCGCCACTGGGCGACGAAGTCGGGGGCGCCGATCTCCCGGCCGTCGCTCCAGACCGCCTTCTGGTTGAGCCGGTAGAGCACGACCTGCTTGGGCTCCCGCTCGATGATCTTCGCCGATTCCAGATAGTCCGGATTCAGCCGGGGGACGCCCTTGGTGTCGAGCGGGAAGAGCGTCGGCAGCAGGGCCCCGGTGATGCGGGTGGTCGAGGCGTCGGCATCCGCCTGGAAGGCGTTGAAGGTGGTGGGCATCGCATCGATCGCCCAGTGGATCGTGCCCCCTTCGGCGACCTGGCTCCGGAGGGCGGGGGCCACATCCTGCGGTACGACGGTGGCAGTGGTCTCCGCCTTGTCCGAACTGCTGCACCCGGCCAGCACGGGCACCGCGAGCACACCTGTCGCGAAGAGCGCGAGCGAGCGGCGCTTTCGAACCGTCCCGCGCGGGACGCCGACGTAGGACATGGCTGATACCTCCGAGGCCGGCCCGGTCCACTCGCATGCGAATGGACTGGATTATGCGTTTTGGTGGCATTTGCAGTTGATCACACTGGTTCCGCTCATCCACTGAAGGTGCCCGCGCACGAGAGGCGGCGCCGACACGGCGCACCGGCCCGGAACCTCACCCGCGCGGCGGAGCATCCGATCGAGCCGGAACGGCCCGCTCTCTTCCCAAAGGGGATGTGACGCGCGACACTCGCATGCGCATGAGCACTGCCACCCGCAACCGCGGAGGTGAGAGCAAGTCATGTCACTGCAGGACGAATTGACGGCTGTTCAACATCGCCTCGACGACCTCGTCCGCACCGTCGGACGGCTGGAGCGGAGCCTTGCGCAGCTGCGCACGGCCGAAGCCGGGCCGCAGCCGCTCGGAGCCGCCGGTGGCGCCGACCGCCCCGACGGCGGCGCCGCGGTCACCGACATCATCACGATCACCGAGGCGCCGTACGACGCCACCCTGTGGACGGACTCGGACGACGAGGGTCTGGGCGTCCGCGGCAGGCACGCCCCCTAGGAGAGTTCCTTGGCCACCGGAACGGAACCAGGTACGGAACCACCACAACTGAAGAGGACGGCCCGGCCCGGCGCCCGCGGCCGGCCGTCCGGTGTGCACGACGCCTCACGGGCCGCCATCGCCGCCCGCCATCTGCGCACCGACCGCTGGTGGCTGGCGCCCGCCGCGACCGCGGGCGGCCTTCTGGCCTTCATCGTCTACTCGACCTGGCGGGCCTTCTCGAACGCGGACTACTACGCCGCCCCCTATGTGTCGCCGTTCTACTCGCCCTGCCTGGCGGAGAACTGCGCCCCCATGCGGCACGGCCCCAACTGGGATCTCTTCGGCAGCTGGTGGGGCCTCTCCCCCGCCCTGCTGATCCTGATCTTCCCGCTCGGCTTCCGGCTGACCTGCTACTACTACCGCAAGGCCTACTACCGGGGCTTCTGGGCCTCGCCCCCGGCCTGCGCGGTCGCCGAGCCGCACACCACGTACACCGGCGAGACCCGCTTCCCGCTGATCATGCAGAACATGCACCGGTACTTCTTCTACGCCGCGGTGCCGGTCGCCGGGATCCTCACGTACGACACCGTGCTCTCCTTCCGCGACGAGCACTACGCCTGGGGCCACATGGGCCTCGGCTCCGTGATCTTCCTGGTCAACATCACGCTGATCTGGGCGTACACCCTGTCCTGCCACTCCTGCCGGCACATCATCGGCGGCCGGCTGCGGCACTTCTCCAAGCACCCCGTGCGCTACCGGCTGTGGGGCTGGGTGGGCCGGCTCAACGCCCGGCACATGCTGCTCGCCTGGGCCTCCCTGATCAGCGTGGCGCTCGCCGACTTCTACGTGTATCTCGTCGCCTCCGGCGCCTTCGACGATCCGAGGTTTTTCTGAATGACAGAGCTCGAACGGCAGCAGTGGGACGTCGTCGTGGTCGGTGCCGGAGGCGCCGGGCTGCGCGCCGCCATCGAGGCACGGGAGCGCGGAGCCCGTACCGCAGTGATCTGCAAATCGCTTTTCGGCAAGGCGCACACCGTCATGGCAGAGGGCGGCATCGCCGCCTCGATGGGCAATGTGAACTCCGGGGACAACTGGCAGGTGCACTTCCGCGACACCATGCGCGGCGGGAAGTTCCTCAACCAGTGGCGGATGGCGGAGCTGCACGCCAAGGAGGCGCCGGACCGGGTCTGGGAGCTGGAGACCTGGGGTGCGCTCTTCGACCGGACGCCGGACGGAAAGATCTCGCAGCGCAACTTCGGCGGCCATGAGTACCCGCGGCTCGCACACGTCGGGGACCGTACCGGCCTCGAACTGATCCGCACCCTCCAGCAGAAGATCGTCCAGCTGCAGCAGGAGGACTACCGCGAGCACGGCGACTACGAGGCCCGGCTGAAGGTCTTCCAGGAGTGCACCGTCACCCGCGTGCTGAAGGACGGCGAGCGGGTCAGCGGGACCTTCTGCTACGAGCGGGAGTCCGGCCGCTTCTTCGTCCTCGAAGCCCCCGCGGTCGTCCTGGCCACCGGCGGCATCGGCAAGTCCTTCAAGGTGACGTCGAACTCCTGGGAGTACACCGGCGACGGCCACGCCCTCGCGCTGCTGGCGGGAGCGCCCCTGCTGAACATGGAGTTCGTGCAGTTCCACCCGACCGGCATGGTCTGGCCCCCGTCGGTGAAGGGGATTCTCGTCACCGAGTCGGTGCGCGGCGACGGCGGGGTGCTGCGCAACTCCGACGGCAAGCGGTTCATGTTCGACTACATCCCCGATGTGTTCAAGGAGAAGTACGCGCAGTCGGAGGAGGAAGGCGACCGCTGGTACGAGGACCCGGACCACAACCGCCGCCCGCCCGAGCTGCTGCCGCGCGACGAGGTCGCCCGCGCGATCAACTCCGAGGTGAAGGCGGGCCGCGGCTCGCCGCACGGCGGGGTGTTCCTGGATGTCTCGACCCGGATGCCCGCAGAGCGGATCCGGCGGCGGCTGCCCTCGATGTATCACCAGTTCAAGGAGCTGGCGGATGTCGACATCACCGCGGAGGCGATGGAGGTCGGCCCGACCTGCCACTACGTGATGGGCGGCATCGCCGTCGACTCGGACAGCGCGGCGGCCGTCGGCGTGCCCGGACTGTTCGCCGCGGGCGAGGTCGCGGGCGGCATGCACGGCTCCAACCGGCTCGGCGGGAACTCCCTCTCCGACCTCTTGGTCTTCGGCCGGCGGGCCGGACTGCACGCCGCCGAGTACGCGACCGGGATGTCCGCCGTCCCCGAGGTGGATGACGAGCAGATCGACGAGGCAGCTGCGGAGGCACTGCGTCCGTTCAGCGCGGAGGGCCTGGAGGACGGGGCGGCGGCCGAGAACCCGTACACGCTCCACCAGGAACTCCAGCAGACGATGAACGACCTGGTCGGCATCATCCGGCGGGCACCCGAGATGGAGCAGGCCCTGGAGAAGCTGGCCGCACTGCGGGGACGGGCGCGCCGCGCCGGGGTCGAGGGGCACCGGCAGTTCAACCCGGGCTGGCACCTCTCGCTGGACCTGCGGAACATGCTGCTGGTCAGTGAGTGCATCGCCCGCGCGGCGCTGGAGCGCACGGAGAGCCGCGGCGGGCACACCCGCGAGGACTGCCCCACGATGGAGCGCTCCTGGCGGCCGGCCAATCTGCTGTGCCGGCTGACCGACGGCGGCGCCACGGCGCAGGACGACCGCATCGAACTCGTACGCAGGACGACCGAACCCATCCGCCCGGATCTGCTCGCCCTCTTCGAGAAGGAGGAGCTGGTCAAGTACCTCGCCGAAGAGGAGCTGTACGAATGAGCAGCTACGACGCACGGTTCAGGGTGTGGCGCGGCGACACCGAAGGCGGCGGTCTCGAGGACTTCACGGTCGAGGTGAACGACGGCGAGGTCGTCCTCGACATCATCCACCGGATCCAGGCCACCCAGGCGGGCGATCTGGCGGTGCGCTGGAACTGCAAGGCCGGCAAGTGCGGTTCGTGCAGCGCGGAGATCAACGGGCGCCCACGGCTGATGTGCATGACCCGCATGTCGGTGTTCGGCCGGGACGAGACGATCACCGTCACTCCGCTGCGGGCGTTCCCGGTGGTCCGCGATCTGGTGACGGACGTGACGTTCAACTACACCAAGGCACGGGAAGTGCCCGCCTTCGTACCGCCGGAGGGGGTGAAGGCGGGCGACTACCGGATGCAGCAGGTCGATGTGGACCGCTCGCAGGAGTTCCGCAAGTGCATCGAGTGCTTCCTGTGCCAGGACACCTGCCATGTGGTCCGCGACCACGAGGAGAACAAGAAGGCGTTCGCCGGGCCACGCTTCCTGATGCGGGTCGCCGAGCTGGACATGCACCCCCTGGACGCCGCCGCCGAGTCGGGACTCGACCGGAAGGCGACGGCCCAGGAGGAGCACGGGCTGGGCTACTGCAACATCACGAAGTGCTGCACGGAGGTGTGCCCCGAGCACATCAAGATCACGGACAATGCGCTGATCCCGCTGAAGGAGCGGGCGGTGGACCGCAAGTACGACCCGCTGGTGTGGCTGGGCAACAAGATCGGCCGGCGCCGGGACGCTCCGTGACCGGGTTCGGGCCGGGCCCCATCGGGTCGATGGGGCCCGGCCCGAACGGGACGTTCCCGACGGGGCTCAGCCGAGCAGCTTGACGATCGCCTCGGTGGTGTCCGTCTCGCCGAGCCGCGGGAAGATCTTCTCGATGCTGTTGGTGTGGGCGCCGCCGTCCATGTCGGTGACCGCGTCCGTGACGACGGTGACGTGGTAGCCGTGCTCGTGTGCGGACCGCGCGGTGGACTCCACGCCGATGCTGGTGGCGATGCCCGTCACCACGACCTGGGTGACGCCGCGACGGCGCAGCTGGAGGTCGAGGTCGGTGCCGTAGAAGGCGCCCCACTGCTGCTTGGTGACCACGATGTCGCCGTCGCGCGGGCCGAGCTCGGCGACGATGTCCGCCCAGTCGGCGGCCGGCTGCCCGGAGCGCTGGGCACCCTCGGTGCGGCCGGGGGCGCCGCCGGTGACACGGACCAGAACGACCGGGAGGCCCTTGGCGCGGAACGCGTCGGCGAGGGTCGCGGACTTCGCGACGACATCGGCCGAGGAGTGGGCGGTGGGGAGGTCGACGATGCCCTTCTGAAGATCGACGACGACCAGGGCGGTGTTCGGGTCGAGGGTGGTGGCGGTCATGGTGGCGCTCCTCTTGGGGGATGGACGGTGCTTGCCTGTAGTGGTCAGGTACGGGTGCGCAGGGCGCGGTCGGTGACGGTCAGGATGATCAGCAGCAGGCCGAGCACGGCAGAGACCGCTGCCATGAGATGGAGCCCGCCGACACTTGCCGACTGGCCGTAGGCGAGCGCGATCAGGCTGGACGCGGTTATGGCCCCGATGTACTGGGCGGTGCGCTGGAGTCCCGCGGCGGAACCGATGCTCTCGGGCGGCGCGTACGCCTGGACGGCGGCCTGGTTGCTGGTACCGATCAGCCCCTGCGGGATGCCGAAGCAGGCTCCGGCGAGCAGCAGCACGGCGACCGGCGTGGAACCGGAGAGGAACATCAGCACCGCGGCCCCGACGGTGAGCAGCACGCAGGCCAGTGTGAGCGGGCCGCGGATGCCCTTCGTGCGCGCGCCGAGCAGCGAACAGACCAGGGCGGCGACCGACATCGGCAGCATCAGCAGTCCGGTGTATCCGGACGAGTAGCCACGCGCCTCTTCCAGCCACTGCGTGAATCCGTACATCACGCAGTAGATCAGCAGATAGCTCAGTCCGTGCCGCAGATAGGTGCGGGCGAGTGCGGCGTTGCCCGCGATCATCCGCAGGTCGATGAAGGGCTGCGGGCGACGCAGTTGCCACCACACCAGCACGGCGGTCAGCACGGCGAAGGGTGCGAGCAGCCACCACAGCGGATGGGAGAGATCGAGCAGGAAAAAGACCAGCACGGTCAGGGCGGTGGAGAAGAGGCCGATGCCGAGAGGGTCCAGGTCGAGCCGGGGCACCCCTGCGTCGGCGTCGCGCGTGCGCGCCGGATCCGCCGGGATCCAGAACAGTGCGGCGCCGAGCGCGACGAGGGCGACGGGCACGTTGACGGCGAAGATTCCGCGCCAGCCGACGACCATGACGAGCAGCCCGCCGAGCGTGGGCCCGACGGCGGCACTGCCGAGCGCGGCGAAGGAGAGCCGGGCCAGAACGGGGCGCGGGGTGACGCGGCCGACCCGCCGGGACTCGTCGCGCAGGACCGACATGGCGGCCGGATAGGCGGCCGACGTACCGATACCGAGCAGCAGCCGGGACGCGATCAGCCAGCCGAAATTCGGCGCGAACATACCGACGAGTCCGGACGCGATCACGACGAGCAGACCGGCGACGAAGACGCGGCGGGGGCCGAGGGCGTCGGCGAGCTTGCCGAGCACGGGCTGGGCGACGGCGCTGGCCAGGTAGAGGACCGAGATGAGCCAGGCGGTGTGGGCGGCGCCGATGCCGAATTGGTGCCCGATCGCCACCAGCGCCGTGGAGATCATGGTGGTGTTGAGCGGGTTGAGCAGGGAACCGAGGAGCAGCGGCGCGGTGAGGCGCCCACTGAAACCGGGACCAGGTGCGGTGGCCGCGGTGGTCGCGGTGACCGGGGGGAGGCCGAGGCCGGTGGGGGCGGCGACCGCGGTCGCTTCCGGTGCGGGCCGGTCGCTCGTCACCTTCACGTCCACGTTCACTTTCACCACCTCCGCCGCCGGTGTCGGTGTCGGTTCCGTGGCGGTCACTTCCCGACCAGGCGGTCGAGGAGGGCCGTGGCCTCGGCGACGGTACGGCGCTCGGCCCCGTCGAGTTCGGCGGCGATCGCTTCGGCGAGCCAGTTGTGTTTGGCGGCCCTGACCGCGCCGAGCGTGGTCCGGCCGACGTCCGTGATCGACATGACCGACTTTCGGCCGTCGGCGGGATCCGGCGCCCGCTCGACGAGCCCCTGGCCCTCCAGCACCCCGAGGGTCAGCCGCATGGACTGGGGCCGTACGTACTCGGCGCGGGCCAGCGCGGCCGTGGTGGCCGGGCCCTCGCCGTCGAGACGGGCCAGCACCGAGCGCTGGGTCGGGGTGAGCAGGCTGTCCGCCGAGGTGGTGCGCAGCCGGCGCAGCAGCCGATTGACGACGGCCGTCAGCTGCGTCGCGACCTGCTCGGCGCTCGGCTCGGTGGGTGTGGCTTCGGACGATGATTCCCGCATGCCTCGATCCTAGAAGATGCACAGGCCATCTTGCAAGGTTGCCTGTCTATTTTTATGGCGCTCTTGCTCGACGCACGGCGCGACGACCGTCGCCGCCGCCAGGCTCGGCGTGATCAGGGATGCCACGATGCACCGCAGGCTGGAGCGCACCGTCCGGACCGTGGAGAACTGGAGCGCCACCACGGCTTCTGGCTCAACTGGTACGACGCACACGACGGTTCGGTGCTGACCGAGTGGCCTGGTACCGGGGACCCGGTCCGGCCGTTCCTCTCCTCCGTCGACAACGCCTGGCTGATCACCGGCCTGCGCATCGCCGCCGACGCCTCGCCCGCGCTGCGTCCGCGCATCGCCCGGATCCTGGCGACCGCCGACTGGTCGTACTACTACACGCCGTACGACCCGGCCGACCCGGTCACCGGCCCGGGCCAGCTGCGGGGCGGCTTCTGGCCCGACACCGAGGAGCCCACCGGACATCACTACGACGCACTCAACACCGAGCCCCGCATGGCCAGTTATCTGGGCATCGCGGACGGTTCACTGCCCGCCGACCCCTACTGGCACCTGCTGCGCACAATGGTTCCCGAGAACGAGCAGGAACAGCATCCGCAGGGCTCGTACGTCGTCGTGGACGGCATCCGCGTCTGGCAGGGCCACTACACGCACCGCGGCCGCAGGCTCGTACCCAGCTGGGGCGGTTCGATGTTCGAGGCGCTCATGGTGCCGCTGTTCGTGCCGGAGCCGCTCCGTCAATGTCCGTACCGGACGGGTCAGCGACTACATGCTCGCCCTCGACCAGGGCATGATCGCCGCGGCGCTGGCCCAGGTGATCCGCCCCGGACTGCTCCAGCAGCCCTTCCGGACGGGCGGGTTCCGGTCGAAGGTACGTCCGCTGCTCGCCAGGGAGCAGTTCTCCATCTGACGCCGGGCACCGCGCACCGCGTCAGTTCCAGCCCTCGCGGTATGCCGTCCAGTCGCCTTCCCGCGCCGCGAAGTCGACATAGAGCGCGACTCCGAACCGTTCCCGGCCACGGTCCGTGCGCCCCAGACCCAGTCTGGTGCCGCGGACCGCGGACGCGACCGTTTCCGCCGACTCATGGTGTCCGAGGTCGTCCTCGTGGAAGAACGGCAGCCCCATCAGCAGATCGGTCTCCGGGGGTGTCACCTCCAAAGCGAGCGCGGTCTGTTCGGCGACGTAACCGCCGTACATACCCTCGAGCGGCATCCAGCTGTCGTACGACATGACGGCTATCTGGTCGACGCGCTGCGCCACCTGCCCGAAGAACGTCTGGGACCACCACTTGGGACTGCCGCTGAGCGCACCCACGACCCTGTGTGCGGCAGGCAACGGGTCGATCTGGTGGGCGGCGACGGAGAGCGGAGCCCTGCGGGACTTCGTGAGGGCGTGCAGGTCGTCGAGGAGCGAGAGGTAGTGACGGTCGCCGGAGTGCAGAGGCTCGAGATCGAAGTGGACACCGTCGAAACCGGCGTCGAGGATCTGCCGCGCGGAGCCGACCACCTCGGTGCGGGTGGCGGTCCGCTCCAGGCGCAGCCCGTCGGGCCCTTCGGTCGCGAGTACGTCCCCGAGCCAGGCCTGCACCCGGATGCCGGGCAGGGTGCGGTGCACGGCATCCAGCAGCCACCGCGCCTTCGGGTAGCGGCTCGCGGGCAGTGCGCCGTCGTGTTCCAGCGGTCCCGCGTGGACGTACAGGTCCTTGATCCCTGTCCCCCGGATCCGGTCGGCGAACACGGCGAGGTCCTTGTCGCTCCTGCGCCCGTCGACCCAGGCGTGTCCGAGCCAGATGGCATCGCGGCCGCGAGTACGGGTGCCGGCGCCCGGATCACCCGAGTAGTTGAGCCGCAGGGCAGCACCGGCCGTGAGCAGCGGGACCACGATCACCAGGACGACGCCCAGCGCGACCCGCCGCGGCCAGGTCCGCCACATCCCGATCCTGCGGAACCGGGCCGCCCCGTTCCGCACAGCCCTCGTCATTCCCGCCATACGCGTACGCACTCCCGCTACCCCCTGATTGTCGGCGTGCCGTGGCAGTATGACCGGCATGACTGCCTCCTGCTGAAAGGCCGATGCCGCGTAGGCGGCCCGGCGCGGTGCGCGCCGCTCAGCAGAGAACGCCCGGATGGCTGTGCGAGCCGGGCAGAATCCACCGGCTCTCCCTCTCCACCAGTGCCGCGATCGGTCACGTGGAGCATGAGAGCGGTCTGTACGAGATCTTCCCGGGGGTCACTGCCGTGGCCCTGGGCCGCTGCTGCTCCTTCCTCCGGCTTCCCGGCCGCACTCTGTATCCCGGTCTCGCCGACTGCCCCTGCCGCGGCTGCTCGCTCGACGACGTGACCCATGCCCGGGACGTGCTGGGCGACATCCTGGCCGCGCTGCCGCCACGGCCGCAGACCGAGCTGGGGCGCCTGCTCGCCCGGATCGACGCGGAGCTGCTGCGCCGGACCCTGCCCGATCCGCGCGCGTCCGGCTGTCCGTGGCGGCGGGAGGCGTGGTGGCGGATGCGCCTGCACGACGGGGTCGTCGGTCCACCGCGGCGGCACCCGGGGCAGGGCGTGCACCCATGGAGTTCCGTCGGTGGATTGCCAGGTCGCGGGTGACTGAGGGTGGACATAGCCTCACACATGTGATGCAGCTCGTGAGCCGTACCCGGATTCTCATACCGGGCCGCGCCCTCGTGGCCGTCCTGATGGCAGTGTGCTGGCTGGCCCTTCCCGCTGCGGTGATCGCCCACGCCGACGACCCCGTCACGCTGTCCCGGGACGGGCAGATCACCGACAAGGTGGGGGCGCTCGGCGACCGCCGGGGCCAGGTGGCCGCCGCGCTCGACCGTCTCTACACAGACCGGCGCATCCAGCTCTTCGTCGTCTATGTACATGACTTCTCCGGCCGTTCGGCACAGAGCTGGGCCGACGACACGGCAGACAGGAACGGACTCGGCCTCGACGACGTGCTGCTCGCCGTCGCCACCCACGACCGGCGGTACGCGTACACCGTCGACCCGGGCTCCCGTCTCACCGACACCCAGCTGCAGGACGTGGCGACCACGGCGATCGAACCTGCCCTCAGGCAGAACGACTGGGCGGGCGCCGCGATCGGCGCGGCCGACGGCTACGCCGCCGTGGTGGCCGGGAAACCGGTACCGACGCCCACGATCACTCCCGGTGCGGCCGATCCCGGAACAGGCGGTTCCGGTGGGACGAGCACCGGGGACCTGCTGCTCCCCGTGGTCCTCGTCGGCGGGGCGGGAGCCGTCGCCGCCTATGCGTACGCCCGACGGAAGAGGCGCTCCACGACCCGCACCACTCCCGGGGCGACGGGTTGGGGGCAGGGGGCCGCACCGTCGGTTGAGCCGCCGGCTCCGCTGCCCGAGCTCGATGCCCGGGCCAAGCAGACGCTGGTGGGCACCGACGACGCGGTCCGCACCAGCGAGGAAGAACTCGGTTTTGCCACCGCACAGTTCGGGGAAGAGGCCGCCGCCCCGTTCACCGAGGCCGTCACTTTCGCGAGAGGCGAATTGATGGCCGCATTCCGGTTGCGTCAGCAGCTGGACGACGCCTTCCTCGAGGACGATGCGACACGTCGTCGGATGCTGGACGAGATCATCGCCCGCTGCACGGAGGCCAACGCCCGCCTCGACGCCGTCTCCGAGGACTTCGACCGGTTGCGCGCCCTGGAACGCAACGCTCCACAGGCCCTTTCCACGGCCGAGGCCGCTTTCCGTGCCCTCGCCGGCCGGGTGTCGGCCGCCGAGACGTCCCTGGCCTCCTTGCGCAGCCGCTACGCGGAATCGGCCTCCTCCTCCGTCGCCGGCGACGTCGAGCAGGCGAAGGACCGTCTCGTCTTCGCGACGTCCAGCCTGAACCGGGCGCGGCAGGCGGTGGACGGGGGCAACAACGCGTCGGCCGCGGTGTACGTACGGGCCGCCGAGGGCGCGGTCGACCAGGCGACCACCCTTGTCGACGCCGTGGACCGGCGTGCCCGCGAACTCTCGCAGGCGGCTGCCGAACTACCGGCTGCGCTCACCGAGACGGAGACCGATCTGGCCGATGCGGACGGGCTGCTCGAAGGCACCACCGAGGGAGTGTCCACCGCGGATCTGCGGGGCCGGATCGCCCGCGCCCGGTCGGTGCTGGGCGAGGTGAAGAGGGAGCAGCAGGCCGGCCCCCACGACCCGATCGATGCGCTGCGCAGGGTGCAGGAGGCCGATACCGCGCTGGACGAGGCGTTGGCCGGGGCCCGTGAGCGGGAGCAGGGCGATCGCCGGGCCCGGTCCCTGCTCGAACAGGCGGTGCTCACCACACGCTCGGCCATCGCTGCCGCCGCCGACTACATCTCGACGAACCGGGGGGCGGTCGGCAGCCAGGCGCGGACCCGGCTCGCGGAGGCCCAGCGGCGTCTGGAGCGGGCCGGACAGCTGGCCGGTGCGGACGATCCGCAGGGTGCGCTGGCCGAGGTCCATCAGGCCGACTCGCTGGCCGGGCAGGCGCAGAGCCTGGCCGAACAGGATGTGCAGGCATACGGGAACCGGAACGGTCCGGGCGGTGTACAAGGAGGGGGCGGCGGGGTCGGCGGCGCCGTCCTCGGCGGAATCATCCTCGGCGGGCTCCTGGGCGGAGGCAGGGGCGGGGGGTATGGAGGAAGTTTCGGCGGCGGGTTCGGCGGAGGCGACGGCCCCGGCAGCTTCGGCGGCGGGGGCACTCGTGGCCGGCGGGGCGGCGGCGGCCGCTTCTGAGCCTTCGGCAGCGCATGCATCGGGAGCGTTCATCGGGCCCGTACCGGCGTTCCCGAAGTCCACACCAAGGAGAGGTGCCATGACCAAGCAGACCATCCTCGGCCGCGTCACTCAGCTGGCGAAGGCCAATATCAACGCGCTGCTGGATCAGGCGGAGGATCCGCAGAAGATGCTGGACCAGCTGATCCGCGACTACACGGCGAACATCGCGGAGGCCGAGCAGGCAGTGGCGGCGACCATCGGCAATCTGCGGCTGATGGAGCAGGACCATCAGGAGGATGCCGACGCGGCCAAGGAGTGGGGCGACAAGGCACTCGCCGCCAGTCGCAAGGCGGACGAGTTGCGGGCCGCCGGGTCGGCGCCGGAGGCCGACAAGTTCGACAACCTGGCCAAGGTCGCACTGGGGCGGCAGCTCCAGTCGGAGAAGGAGGCGAAGACCGCAGAGCCCACGATCGCCTCGCAGACGGAGGTGGTGGACAAGCTCAAGTCCGGCCTGGACCAGATGAAGTCGAAGCTGACGGAGCTGAAGGCCAAACGGGACGAGCTGGTCGCACGCGCCAAGTCCGCGCAGGCGCAGAACCAGATGATGGACGCCGTCAAGAACATCAATGTTCTCGATCCGACCAGTGAGCTCAGCCGCTTCGAGGACAAGGTGCGACGGGAGGAGGCGAAGGCGATGGGCCAGCAGGAGCTCGCCGCGTCGTCCCTGGACGCCCAGTTCGAGCAACTGGACGGTCTGGGCGACAGCGCGGAGATCGAGGCCAGGCTCGCCGCCCTCAAAACGGCCTCATGACCACCGCATCCGTGACCACTGCGCCCGGAGCGCTCACCGCCCCCTCAGCACGTCCGGTTCTCAGAACATGCTCAGCAGCTCCTCGACCGTGCGCTCGGCAGCCGGCTGACCGTCGGGCAGCGGCAGTTCGAACCAGACGGTCTTGCCGCGCGGTGTCCGCCGCGAACCCCAGGCCGCACTCAGCAGACCGACCAATTGCAGACCCCGCCCGCCTTCGTCGGTGTCGCGCGCCCGGCGTCGCCGTGGCTGGACGAGACCCGCGTCCCATACCTCGCACACGAGTGTGCGGTCGCGCAGCAGCCTGAGTCTGATCTCACCCTCGCCGTACCGCAGGGCGTTGGTGACCAGCTCGCTGACGAGCAGTTCGGTGGTGTCCACCAGATCGCCCAGGTCCCAGGCGATCAGCCGGCCGCGGGCCAGCTCCCGGGCACGGCCGACGGAGCGGGGTTCGCGTGGCAGCCGCCAGTCGCCCACCGCGTCGGCCGGGAGTCCCTGGATGCGGGCCATCAGCAGGGCGATGTCGTCCTCACCGTGCCGGGTGTCGAGGGTGGTCAGGACGTGGTCGCAGACGTCCTCGAGCGGGAGGGCGGGTTCGACGAGGGCGTTGCGCAGAGCCTGCAGCCCTTCGTCGAGCGGGTGGTCACGGGACTCGACGAGACCGTCGGTGTAGAGGGCGAGGAGGGCGCCCTCCTTCAGCTCGACCTCGACTTCCTCGAAGGGTTCGCCGCCGACGCCGAGCGGCATTCCGGGCGGGACGTCGAGCAGCAGGGCCGGTTCGCCCGGCTCGACCACGACTGGGGGGAGGTGGCCGGCGTTGGCAAAGGTGCACCGCCGGGTGACCGAGTCGTAGACGGCGTAGACACACGTCGCCAGGTAGATCTCGGAGAGGTCTGCGTCGCGGGATTTGTGGGAGGCCCGGGAAGGCCACTGGGCGCCGCCGCCGAAGCCGTCGGAGGCGGTGCTGCCACCGGGCGCGCCCAGGCCGCGGGCGACTTCGTCGAGCGCCGAGAGCACTTCTGCGGGTTCCAGATCGAGCAGGGCCAGAGTCCTTACCGCGGTCCGCAGTTCGCCCATGGCGACGGCGGCCCGCAGTCCGCGGCCCATGACGTCACCGACGACCAGGGCGGTGCGGTGCCCTGGGAGTTCGATCACGTCGAACCAGTCACCGCCCACCTCGGTGGCCGCGTTGCCGGGCAGATAGCGGCAGGCGATGTCGAGGCCCGCGGCCTCGGGGTCGCCTGGTGGCAGCAGGCTGCGCTGGAGGATCAGCGCACGCTCGTGTTCGCGCCGGTAGAGCCGGGCGTTGTCGATACAGACCGCGGCACGGGCGGCGAGTTCGGTCGCAAGGGCCCGGTCGCGTTCGCCGAAGGGCTCGCTGCCCTTCGTGCGGGAGAACCGGACGAGGCCGACGACGGTGTCGTGGGCGACCATCGGCACGGCGAGGGTCGACTGGACGAAGCCACGTTCGTCTCCGGGGACGTCCTCGACATGACCGGTGCGCAGGGCGATGGCGCAGGGGGAGTTGAAGGGGTAGCGGTGCACGGCTCCGAGTGCGGGCGGGCCGGTGTCGCCGCCGGTCGCGGCGGTGTCGGGAACGGTCGATGGCAGGGCGTCCGACACAGCGCTGGCGAAGGCGACGCGGCGCAGTTCGGCCGAGCCGCCGACGGGCTCCTGACGAGGCGAGCCCCAGCTGCCGGGCGGTGCCTCGTCGCCGGTGAGGAGCCCCTGGTAGAGGTCGACGGAGGCGAGGTCGCAGAAGCCGGGTACGGCGACGTCGAGAAGTTCGCGGGCCGTGGTCTCCAGGTCCAGGGAGTTGCCGATACGGGCGCTGGCCTCGTTGAGCAGAGCGAGGTTGCGGCGGGCGCTGGCGGCCTCGCGGGCGGCGATATGACGGCGGGTGACGTCGGTGGCCAGTCCGGCGATGCCGATGGGGCGGCCCGCTCCGCTGTGTACGCGGTAGAGGTTCATCGACCAGTGGCGGCTCTCCGCATGGCGGGGGGTCGTGCCGACCAGCTGGAGATCGGTGACGGACTCTCCGGTCTCCAGTACCCGCTTGAGGGTTGCGGTGAGCCGCTCGGCCTCGGGGCGGGCGAGGTAGTCGTCGACCGTGCGGCCGCGGTGGTCGTCTGCCAGGCCGCCGAAGACGGTGGCGAAGCGCTGGTTGGCGCGCACGACCGTGAAGTCCGTACCGAACAACACGAAACCGAAGGGAGATTGGCCGAAAATGGCCTGCGATGCCGCCAGGTCCGTCTCGATGCGCCGCAAGGCGCGGACGTCCACGACGATACAGACCGCGGCCCGTTCCCCGCTCCCCGTCTCACTGGGCATCACATACAGCTCGGCGACCCCGTGGACGGCCTCCGCGCCCGGCATCCGGAAGGGGACGAGGCCCGTCCACTCCTTGCCGTCGAGTATCTCGCCGACCCGGCGATGGCCGTCCGAGCGCAGCTCAGCGGGCATGAATGCCTCGACCGGATCCTTGCCCACCGCTTCGTCTGCGGCAATGCCGAAGAGACCGGCGGCCCGGCGGCTCCACTGCTCGATCAGACCGTCGGGGCCGATCGAGAAGGAGGCGACCCTGATGTAGTCATAGATCGAGCCAGGCGGGCTGCTCTGCCACACGACAGTGCCCGCTGTCCCAGGTATTTCGCTCACGCGACCGTCCCCTCCAGCTCACCCACCGGACCGGTCCTGCCCGCAGTATTCAGCACTACGGCGCTTACCGACACGGCGTTCACGATCACAGCAAGGTCTCAGTCCCTTTCGGCCAGACTGTCCGACCCTTGGTGATCGCTGTGCGTCCCACCCCCACTCCTAACCGGGGAGCGCCAGCTCGAACCACACCGTCTTGCCACTCTTTCCACGCCGCGTCCCCCAGCGGCGAGCAGAACAAGCCACCAGCTGCAGTCCCCGGCCCCCTTCGTCGTCGGGTCCCGCGGCGCGTTCGGTGGGCGGATCCGGAAGCGGATCGGAGACTTCCACAAGGAGTCCGGGGCGGGCGTCCGGGGTCTCGCCATCGGGATGGGGGCGCACCAGTCGTACGCCGATGGGGCCCGAGGTGTACCGCATGGAATTGGTCACCAGCTCACTGACCAGCAGAACGGTCATGTCACCGACGGCCGTGTCGAGCCCCCAGCCGCGCAGCGCCTCATGGACCGCATGCCGAGCGGAGCGCACGGCGCCGGGCAGAGCCGGAAAAGTCCACTCGGCGCAGTCGCCTTCGGTATCGATCACGCCGATCACTTCCCAAGACCAGCAGCAGGGAATGTCCTGTTTATGGGGGCTAATCAGCACATACCCGATATTTGGGGCAGAGTATCGCCGCGATCGACACGTGGGGCGTACGGGTGCACAGCGCGGTGTCGCGCACACCGTACGGGGCGCACAGTCAGCGGTGTGCGCCGCCCGACGGCCCCCCGGTCGGTGCGGTCCCGTCGCGGAAGACTCCGTCCGGGGCGGCCCCACCGCGGGCGGTTTCGTCCGGGGCGGCCCCGGACGGCAGGCGGCGCATGGCCTCGGCCACGGCAGCACGGTCCTGGTCCAGCCAGTCGACCGTGCCGCTCTCGCCCGGTCCGAGCCATCGCAGTTCGTCGTGGTCCTCGAGCGGGGCGGGCACACCGGAGACCAGCCGCGCGGTCCACACCTGGAGCACATAGCCGGGCGTCAGCGGCCACTCGCCCGGGATGCGCTCCAGGGGTTCCACCTCCACGCCCAGCTCCTCGCGGAGTTCACGTACGAGCGCTTGCTCGCCGGTCTCGCCCGGCTCCAGCTTTCCGCCGGGCAGCTCCCAGCGGCCGGCCAGCTCGGGCGGAGCGCTGCGCCGCGCGGCCAGCAGGCGCCCCTGGTCATAGACGGCTCCGGCCACCACCACGCGATCGTTCATAGGCCGGAGCGTAACCCCCGGAGATTGCGGTCAGGGGCGCGCGCTCTGCCCCATGCGCTCCACCCAATAGAGCTGCTTGTGGCCTCGGCTGTCGAGCTTGTCGGCAATCTTCTGCGCCTCGTCCTGTGTGGCATACCTGCCGACGCGGTAACGATTGCCGTTGTCGTCCTGCCTTATCACCAGCCAAGGGAGCACGGCCCCACTGTCGCTCATCGTGTCCCTCCCGAGCATGGCACCCCTCCCCTGAACGGCGTGCACGACTCTAAAGATCCCCAGGAAACCGCAGTACGCATATGCCCGAGCGTACGCCTGACCTTCACGGAACGAATACGTAATTACACAAAGAGATACCGATCCGGCCAGCGCAAAGGGGGCGCATCGCTCGCGATACGCCCCCTCGCCCGTACCCCCGATGTGCCGCGGGCCCGGCATGATCCGAACGAAAAACTCTGATCAGGCCTCCTGCCCGGCAGGCGGCCGTACGCTCGGCATCGGCATGGGAACCGGTCCGTCAGCCGGTTCCTTGCGGCAGACGTCCCCGCACTCCGCGGCCGGCGAGCAGATCGGCCCCGACCGGACGGGGCAGTCGGCTATGTCCAGCAGTTCGTAGGCGGTGTCGCAGACCGCGCAGGTATAGGTGGCGGTGATGTCCTCGATCACGACGCCCAGGCCGTTCACCCGGTTGGCGCGGGCAAGGCAGTACCTCGCCTTCGTCGCCCAGGCGATCAACGGGCAGAGCGTCAGCGAGAGTCCGGCCGCGATGAAGATCGAGAAGCCCTCCGCGTAGGCACCGAACAGCCGGAAGAAGGCGAGGATCGAGACGGTCGAGGCGATCGCCATCGCGCCGAATCCCGCCGGGTTCACCGCGTACAGGTGGGCGCGCTTGAACTCGATGTACCGCGGGCTCGGCCCGATCCGCTTGTTGATGACCCGGTCGGCGGCGACGGCCGCGCGATGGGGAGGTCGAGGAAGATGTACCAGACCCGGCCCGGGTGCCTGTGAGTGATCCGCGAGAAGAAGTTCGACCAGGACGGCGAGCTGCTGCAGGCGTTGGTCACATTGATTTGGATCTGCGACACGATCACGAACACTGCGGCGGCCGGCAGGGCGAACGAGCCCCGCCACGGTTTCAGGGCATCGATCTGCGGTGCGACGGGTTCCAGGGCATGCGTCCTGCCGACCGCCTCAAGCGCCACGAACGCAAGCAGCGCACCGCCCAGTTGCTTTGCCGCTCCGATGACGACCCATCCGGGACCTGCGGCCGGCACCGCGAGGTTCCAACGCCGCTTGTCGGCCTCGGTCTTCGGGGGCATGGAACGCAGGTGGTCGGCCTGCTCACGGATCTGGGCGATGAACGAAAGGGCCACGCCCGTACCGAGCCCGAAGCCGATCCAGGAGAAGCCGGATCCCGCACCCTCCGTAACACCGAAGGAGCCGAACGCGCCCCAGGCGTCAGGGGCTTCGAAGGCGAGCACGACGAACGGCGGGACCATGTCGGTGATCCAGACCGGCCGGGTCCACGCCTGCACCTTGGCGAGCGCCTTCATGCCCCGGAAGACGATCGGGATGACGATCAGCGTGGTGAGCAGATAGCCGTCCTCGACCGGCAGCCCGACGGCCTGGTGCATGGCCTGCGCCATGATCGAGCCTTCGAGGGCGAAGAAGATGAAGGTGAAGGAGGCGTGGATCAGCGAGGTCGGCGTCGAGCCGAAATGGCCGAAGCCGGCGCCGGATCATCTGACAGGAAGGTGGTAGGCGATCCGGTAGCGGTCGGCGGGCACCACCACGTCCGCCGTCTCGACCGGCCGCCCCGATGCGTAGTACGTGCGTCCGATCACCATCACCACATGGCCCGGCACGCCGCCGAGCGCCAGGAGTTCCTCCGCCAGCCCCGGGCGCGCGCCGACCTGCTCGACCACGTTGTCCACGACGAGATCGATCGCGGCCATCCGCTCGACCACCCCGCAGCCGCCCAACGGGCCTTCCTCCGGGAGCATCACGGGTGTGCGTCCCGTGATGGCGAGGGGCTCCCAGGAGGTGGAGAGCATCATCGGCTCCCCCGCCTCCCGGAAGACGTATCTCGTACGCATCACCCGGTCACCCGGTTCGACACCGAGGCGTTCGGCGATCTCCGGACTCGCCCCTTCCTGTTCACTGCGGGACTCCCACGTCCCTCGCACGCCTTCCGCCGTCTGTTCCTGACGGAACGGGCTCGCTCCGGCGTCCGGCCGGTAGCCGGAGCGTGCGATCCGGCGCGGCACCGGGCGCTCGCGCACGTACGTACCCGAACCGGAGCGCCCCTCGACCAGCCCCTCCGCCATCAGCACCTTGCGCGCCTCCAGCGCGACGGTGTCCGAGACCCCGTACTCCTCGCGGATACGGGCCTGCGACGGCAGCCGCGTATGCGGCGGCAGCGAACCATTGACGATCTTCTCTCTGAGATCGCTCGCAACGCGCAGATAGGCCGGCTGCTCACCGAATGTCACAGGGCACTCCCAACAGGTTGACCGTCTGCAACAGCCTGGCAACCGTCGGTTGTGAACCGCAAGCACAGGCCAGAGTTTCACCCGAAGTGATGATCCGGCCCTGCCCTGCGCATATCCCTGCCCGGACCAGCGCAGAAATCCCGATAACCCTCGCCCCCGCCCGGTGCCTCGGAGCCTCGCGATTGCCTTCGATCACCGCAGCCCTCTTGACCCCTTTTGGTCCAGACCAATAGTTTCCTCACCACACAGCACGGCTCTCGCACCTCTCAGCGCACTCCACAGGAACGGGCCTCATGCGTCGAAGAACCCTGTCCAGACTGGCCATTGCCGCCTGCGCCCTCTCACTGGCGGCCGGAATGGCTCCCGCCGCCACCGCGTCCACCTCCCACTCCGGCTCGCACTCCCCCGCGTCCTCCGCCGCCTACAAGCGTGTCGGTTACTTCACCCAATGGGGCGTCTACGGGCGGGACTTCCAGGTCAAGGACCTGGACACGAGCGGTGCCGCGGCCAAGCTCACCCACATCAACTACGCCTTTGGCAATGTCAGCGCCGACGGCAAGTGCTTCACCGGCAATGTGCCCGGCGAGGCCGACGCCTGGGCGGACTATGTCCGTCCGCTGGACGCCGCAGGATCGGTGGACGGCGTCGCGGACACCGACACCCAGCCTCTCGCGGGCAACTTCAACCAGTTGCGTGAGCTGAAGGCCAAGCACCCCGGCCTGAAGGTGCTGATCTCCCTGGGCGGCTGGAGCTGGTCCACCCACTTCTCGGACGCGGCCCGCACCGCCGCCTCCCGCAAGGCGTTCGTCTCCTCGTGCATCGACCTGTACATCAAGGGCAACCTGCCGGTGGACGGGGCGCGTGGCGGCGAGGGCGCGGCGGCCGGGCTCTTCGACGGCGTGGACATCGACTGGGAGTGGCCCGGCTCCGCGGGTGACACGGACACGGTCTACCGCCCCGAGGACAAGCGGAACTTCACGGCGCTGGTGCACGAGTTCCGTACCCAGCTCGACGCCTATGCGAAGAGCACCGCCAAGACCGCGAAGGGACATGGGCACGGCGCCAAGCCCAGGCACTACGAGCTCTCGGCGTTCGTCCCCACCGCCCCGGCCAAGATCGACGCGGGCTTCGACGTCCGCCGCATCATGCGGGACTTCGACTTCGTGAACCTTCAGGGTTACGACTTCCACGTCTCCGGCGAGGCGACCACCGCGCAGCAGTCCGCGCTGTACGCGAAGGGCGACTTCAGCGTCGACCAGACCGTCCGGGAATGGATCGAGCGCGGCGCCCCTGCCCGCAAGCTGGTGATGGGCATGCCGTTCTACGGTCAGGGCTGGACCGGCGTGACGGGCGGCGGCGACGGGCTCGGCCAGCCGGCCACGGCTCCCGCCCCCGCCACCTGGGCCGCGGGTTACGAGGACTACAAGGCCCTCAAGAAGCTGGCCGAATCCGGTGCGTACACGATCCACCGGGACGTCACGAACGGCCACGCGTGGCTGTTCGACGGCACGACTCTGTGGACCTACGACGACCCGCAGGTGCTGCGCACGAAGACGGCGTACATCCGTCAGCACGGTCTCGGTGGCGCGATGTTCTGGTCACTGGACGGCGACACGGACGACGGCGAGCTGATGACCGCGGTCGACCAGGGCCTCGGCCGGCACTAGCGACGTACGAACAGCATGATGCGGGGGCGGCCGCCGATGCGGCCGCCCCCACGCGGACGTTCGGTTCACCACCTCAAGGACGGCTTACGGGCACGCCATCAGAACGGCTGGGTCAAGGAGTTGCCCCTCCCGGTGTCCGCCGCAGCATTGCCGCCGACCCGCAGCGTGCGCAGTCACCCCGTCGCTGCCCGCGGCGACCTGCGCGGTCGCGCCGGATCCGCTGTCGTCGAGGATGCGGACTGCGACGATCCCGGCCCCCTTGGCGAGGCCGTACGAGGAGCCGGCCACCGTGCCCGCGACATGCGTGTCCAGCCCCCAGAAGAGGCCCATGAGCGTGCCAGGCCTTCGCGTTCGCCCGCCGCACGTCTGACATGCTCGCGGGCATGGTCACCTACCTCTGCCCCCAGGACGGCACCCGCGCCGACACCAACACCCTGACCTGGTGCTGCCCGGTCTGCCGCGGCCCGTGGGACCTCGACTACGAACCCGTCGGACGACTGTCGCTCAACTCCCTGACCACCCGCGTCAATTCACTGTGGCGTTATGAAGAGGTGCTGCCCCTCTCGTCGCCCGCCACCAGCCTCGGTGAAGGCCGCACACCGCTCGTACCGCTCACCGGCACGGTCTCCGCCAAGCTCGACTTCCTGATGCCGACGCTGTCCTTCAAGGACCGCGGGGCCGTGATGCTCGCCGAACTGGCCCGCCGACTCTCGCCCGGACGCGTCGTCGCGGACAGCAGCGGCAACGCGGGTACGGCCGTCGCCGCGTACTGCGCGCGGGCCGGGCTGCCCTGCACGGTGTACGTCCCCGAAGGCACCTCCCCGAAGAAGACCGAGCAGATCCGGGCCCACGGCGCCCGCCTGGAGATCGTCCCCGGCGGCCGCGAGGCCACCGCGCTCGCCGCCCGGACCGCCGCCGACGCGCCCGGCACCTTCTACGCCTCGCACGTCTTCAACCCGTACTTTCTGCACGGCACGAAGACCTACGTCTACGAGATGTGGGAAGACCTCGACGGCCGCCTCCCCGACGCCATCGCCGTACCGGTCGGCAACGGCACACTGCTCCTCGGTGCGGCGCTGGCGACCGCGGAACTCCATGCCCAGGGCCTGATCGACGAACGGCCGGCGCTGATCGCCGTACAGGCCGAGGCCGTGTCGCCGCTGGCCGCCGCGTTCCGCGCCGGGGCGGACGGCCTGCTCGGCGATCCCGGTACCGACGAAGCCGCCACCCCCACCCTCGCCGAAGGCATCGCCATCCCCCGACCGCCGCGGGCACGCCAGATCCTGGCTGCGGTACGGGAGTCCGGCGGCACTTTCCTCACGGTGACGGAGTCCCAGATTCGTGAGGCGCAGCTGGACCTGGCGGCCCGCGGCCTCTACGTCGAGACGACCGGCGTCGCCTGCTGGGCGGCGGTCGGCGACTGGGTGGACCGCAGCGTGGTCGTCCCGCTGTGCGGCGCGGGCCTCAAAACGGGCCTGGCGGCCTGACGCCGGGCCATGCCCCGTACGGCGGCCGGTGCGTCCGGCCGGACCCGCCGGGCCGGTCCGCAATCGACGTTCTCAGAATTGCCGACGTTTTCCTCGGCACTTCAAATATCTGGGGTACCGGTTCGAACGAATACTTCTTGGTATCGGAAAATTTCTCCGCCGAAAGGAACACGAACGTACCGATGCCGGCACGCACGCCGAGGATGACTGGAGAACTGGAATCCAGCCCGTGGCACGCTTGTCTCGCCGCGAACGATTTCCTTGCGAGAGCAGTCGCTCCCACCGGGCCGGAGCGGGGTACCTGAGCACTGCGGAGCTCCGCAAAGCGCTCCTGCATTTCTCGCTCGAACACCGGGAACGAGAGATCCCCGCTGATTCCGACGCGGAACACAGCACGACGATCCCAGGAGCCGGAAGCGCCTTCAGATCACGAGACGGTACAGAATTCTCACCCATATTCGCCAGACATGGTCCCGATTGTCTCAGGTCGCATGTGAGCGTCCTGGACGTCACCGGTTCAGCCTGATGTATTCTCCGGCGGGTTCACCAGGCAGCAAGACGCAATGCCACTGAACCCTCGCGAGGGAAGGAACCCGAGTTGGACCGCCTCGACGCGCCCCTTGTCTCTGCGACCCCTTCAGCGGCTACCGATGCGGTACGTGTCAGCGGGTCGGGGCCGATCTGTGGTCCGCCGCTCGACCGGCACACGCCCGGCGACCCCGTCGCCGATGAACCGATCTCCGGAAGGTGACCCGGTGGACGTCATCGAAGTCGCGGCCATCGGGGCTGCGGGCATCGCCGCAGGAACGATGAATGCCGTGGTGGGTTCGGGCACCCTCATCACCTTTCCCACGCTGGTCGCCTTCGGTTATCCGCCGGTGCTCGCCAATGTGTCCAACAACATCGGGCTCGTACCCGGCGTGTTCAGCGCCGCGTACGGCTACCGGCGTGAACTGCGCGGTCAGCGGCGACGGTTGGTCAAGTTCGGTATCGGATCACTCATCGGCGGACTGACCGGCGCACTGCTGCTGCTCCGGCTTCCCGCCGGGGCGTTCGACGCGGTGGTGCCGGTACTCATCCTGGCCTCCTGTGCACTCGTCCTGCTTCAGCCCCTCCTCAACACATGGCTGAAGAAGCGCGAGGGCCACGACGGCAAGGACGGTGGCGTGCCGCTGTGGTGCGGGGTTCTGTTGACAGGCGTGTACGGCGGCTACTTCGGCGCCGCCCAAGGCGTGCTGCTCATGGGGCTGTTCGGCAGTTTCCTGCGCGACGATCTGCAGCGCCTGAACGCGGCGAAGAACGTCCTCGCCACCATCGTGAACGGTGCGGCCGCCGTGGTCTTCATCGCCGTCGCCAAGGTCGACTGGACCGCTGCGGCGGTCATTGCCCTGGGCTCCACACTCGGCGGACTGCTCGGCGCCAAGGTGGGCCGCAGACTGCCTCCCGTCGCGCTCCGCACCATCATCGTCGTCGTCGGTGTCACGGCGTCGGTGCTCATGATCGCCTTCTGACCCCCTCCGGCACTCGACCAGCCACCCGAGCGCGCCGGTCCCGTGGGCCGTCAGTGGCAAACCGGCACGCATCCGCTTGCGCCTGCCGTCGGGCCACCGTGCCGAGCTGAACAATCGCCCTGGTCAAGACGTACGGACCGATCTCAGCGCACCGAAGGGAACGACCGATGGACAGAACGGCGCATTCGGATCGCAGAGCCCTGCTCGCCGGCGGACTCGCGGTCGCCACGGTCGCGCTCGCGGGGTGCTCGTCGACGAGCGCCACCCCATTGGTGACCAACACTTCACCCGAGGCGCGGCCGACCACGCCCGCCGCAGCGTTCGCGAGACTGATGGACGGCAACAAGCGCTGGGTGAGCGGAGACCTGCACCATCCCGACCGGGATCCGACCCGGCGCCAGCTCGTGGCCCAGGAGCAGGAACCCTTCGGATCGGTCCTCTCGTGCATCGATTCCCGGGTGCCACCGGAACTGCTCTTCGACACCGGGCTGGGTGACCTCTACGTGATGCGCACCGGCGGGGAGGCGGTCGGCCCGGTGGTCACGGGGTCCGTGGAGTACGGGCCCCTGACGAGTGGCACTCCGCTCATCGTGGTCCTCGGGCATCAGCGTTGCGGCGCGGTTGCGGCGGCGTACAAGTCCATCCGTGACGGCAAACCACTGACGGGAAACCTGCAGGCGATCACCACGGCTCTGCAGCCGGCGTACGACCGGGCGTTCAAGGAAGGCGGCACCGACCCGGTCGAGACCATGGCCCGCGCCCAGGTCGAGCTGACGGCCGCAGATCTGCGCTCCAACCAGGACCTGGCCCCACTCGTGCGAAAGGGCGCCCTTGCTGTGGTCGGCGCGTATTACTCGCTCGACACCGGAAAGGTGGAAGTCCTGGCCGGCGCACCTTCCTGACCGGTCGGACGAGATGTACGCGCGTCGTCGCGCCGGTGAGGATGCACGGCGCGACGACGGACTGCCGGAGCTCTCGCCTGCGACCGGGAGAGCTCAGAAAAGGGCTCTCCCCCCGTGGATGTGATCAACTACGCTGCGTGCGACCGGCCCCCAGGGGACATCGGCGCACACACGATTGACATGACGGGGGACGCGCATGGCGCGCATGGGTCCGAGACGACTGTGGACCACGGTCCTGGGACTGGGCGGGGGCATCTACCTGATCGGCGCGAGCATGTTGCGCGCGGACACCCAACTGACCGGTACCGCCGGGCAGTTCCGGGCCGAACACTGTGAGGTCGCGGAATCGCGACGGGGCGAGAGCAACTGGACGTGCCGCGGTCCGTTCGAGGCCGACGACCACACGTTCAGGATCGCGCAGGTCGAGGTCGACACCACGTTCGACAAGCCACCGACATCGGCCGTGGCCACGCGGGTGGACGGGCCGTCCTCGACCGCTGCCGTGGAGGACAGCGCCAGCGGCTGGCTACTGCCCGGGGGGACCGGGCTGCTGTGCCTCGGCGTGGCGTCCTGGAACATCCGCTCGGCCTTCAGGCGGCCCGCGTCGGCGTCCACCGCGCAGACGGCGTGAGCCGGCCCGCCCGGGCCGATGAGGCCCGGCCCCGCCGATGAGGTCCGGCCCGGGCCCAACGGCGGGAACGGCAGCAAGGCGGCTCCGGAAGGGGCGACCCCGCTCGACCTGTGTCATCACCGGAGCGCGTACCCGGATGCCATGGCCGGCGCCGGACGTCGACGCGGAACGGCCCCTGCTCAATCGACGGCCCTGGCGTACAGGCCAGGAGTGGTGCCCATGATCCGCTTGAAGTGCCGGGTGAGGTGGGACTGGTCGTGAAAGCCTGCGGCGGCCGCCACCTCGCGCGGCGGCTGTCCGTCGAGCAGGAGACGGCGGGCCAGGTCGACGCGGCGGGACACCACGTACTGGTGCGGGGCGATACCGAAGGCGCCGCTGAAAGCACGTACGAGATGAGCGGGGTGGGCGTGGAGCGAGCGCGCGGCCTCGTCCAAGGTGACGCCGGCGATCAGTCGTTCGTCGAGGAGGTCACGCAGGCTCCGGGCGACGCTGCGGCCGGGCGCTGCGCTACCGATGGTCACGCTGGGGCGCAAGTGCATGCGCAGCCGCTCGCCGATCAGGGCCAGCCGGCTCTCCGCCTCCAGCTCCTCGCCCCGGTTCGCGAGGACCGTGTGCAGCTGCCCGACGCGTCTGCGCAGGAGAGGGTCGGTGAGGTCCGGGCCGTCCACCGCCGGCCCGATGAAACGCTCGTCCAGCTGCGTCATGTCGAGGTAGAGCACGCGCTTGCGGAAACCGTCGGGGGTGGCAGGTGAGCCGTTGTGCGGGACCTGCGGCGGAAGCAGGCTCACGGTGTCCTTCGGAGTGCCGTGCTCGTGGCGGTCCAGGTCGTAGCGGACCGCGCCGTCGTCGACGATCAGCAAAGTCCAGGCGTCGTGGACGTGCATGGGGTACGCGTGCTCGGTGAAGCGGGCGTGGAACACCTCCACGACACCCGCGACCGGTGGGCGCCAGGCTGAGATCTCCTGCCTCGGCATCACGCAAAGAACGTACAAGACCGGGAGGCCGTGCACCCGGCAGTCTCACGGCATGAGAATCACGAACGAATCCGAGGCCGGCGCCGGCGCCGGGACCGAGGTCGGACCCGGGACCGGTGCGGGGGACGAGGACATGCCTGTCCGCTTCGACACCAAGATCGCAGTTCTGCTGCGCGACGACCTTGAGCATTGGCAGCGGCTGAACGTGACCGCCTTCCTGGTCAGCGGGCTCGGCACGGTGTCACCCGAGGTGATCGGGGAGCCGTACACGGACGCCGACGGCACGCCGTACCTGCCGATGTTCCGCCAGCCCGTACTGGTCTTCGAGGGAACGAAGGAGACACTGACCGCCGCACACAGTCGTGCGCTGTCCCGCTCGCTCCCCTGTGCCGTGTTCACATCGGATCTGTTCGCCACAGGCAATGACCGGGACAACCGGGCGGCGGTACGAGCCGTGGGCAAGGACCAGCTCGATCTGGTGGGGATCGCCGTGTACGGGCCGCGCAACGCGGTGGACAAGGTGCTCAAGGGTGCGCGCATGCACCCCTGAGCAACGCGGCCTCGCCACAGGGACTTTGCCTGCGGCCGTCGACCACCCGGTCGGCGGCCGCAGGCGGTCATCACGAGCCCGCAACCGGGCGGAGGCGGCGACAGGACGCCTCGTCGGCGGGGTCGTACCGCTCCATCAGGAAGGCGGGCATACCGAGGCCGACCGGCGGCAAGGGTGACCGGCCCGACGCGTACGCGGTCTCCGGCCGGAGCACCTCGGACAGGTGACCGGATGCCGATCACGCCACTCCCACCTGCAGAAACACGGTTCCGAGAGAACCGAGAGGCCGTCAAGGTCCGACACGCCGACCGCCGTCGCGCCAACGGGGCCGGCGCCGACGCCGCAGTGCCTCGCGGGGCGAGGACTCGACACGGCCGGACGCCTCTGCCCGACCCGCCGGGCACTTCCTTCATGGACCGTCAGGCGTCAAAGCGGAACACCTGACGCGGAACCTCCGCCTGCGGAAACGCTGCCCTGCCGGGTGAGCCCGCCTCCCGGCGTGGCGGTCTCCATCGCGGTCCGTGGCATCTGAGGCATAGCGTTCACCTCCATTCATTGCAATGACCGAGATGAGGGCTGTTGCATTAGACGGCAAACCATTGCAACAATTTCACGCCTTTCACCTGCAATTACCGTAATAGTGCGCAACAGATTCGTTGCCAGATCTCTGAATGCAACGTAGCTTTTCCATCATCAGAAACGGCGGGCCGACGGAGCGCACGCCGCAGAAGAGTGGAGAGCATGATGCAGAAGTTCGACAGCCCCGCACCGATCTCCGCCGTCCTCGACATCCCCGCAGGGCGCATCCAGATCATCGCCGCCGACCGGGCCGACACCACGGTCGAGGTCCTGCCCGCGGATGCCTCGAAGGGCCGCGATGTGAAGGCGGCGGAGCAGATCACGGTCGAATACGGCGACGGCGTCCTGCGGATCGAGGCCTCACCGGCGAAGAACCGGATCCTCGGCAGCTCCGGATCCGTCGAGGTGACCGTCCAGCTGCCCGCCGGCTCCCGCATCGAGGCGAAGGCGGCCGGCGCCGAGTTCCGAGGCGTCGGACGGCTCGGCGACGTCGCTTTCGAGAGCGCGCAGGGCTCGGTCAAGATCGACGAGGTCGCGAGCGCCCACCTCACCCTCCTCGCCGGCGACGTCTCGGTCGGCCGCCTGGGCGGCCCCGCTCGGATCAGCACCCAAAAGGGTGACCTCCGGATCGCCGAGGCCGTGCGCGGCACGGTCACTCTGCGCACCGAGTCCGGCGAGATCTCGGTCGGCGCCGCCCGCGGCGTCTCCGCCTCCCTGGACGCCGGCACCACCTACGGCCGGGTCCACAACGCGCTCAAGAACACCGACGGCGACGCCGCCGGCCTGAGCATCCACGCGACCACCGCCTACGGCGACATCACCGCCCGCAGTCTCTGACCCGCAGCTTCCAGAAGGAGCACCCCTCATGACCAGCTTGGCCATCGCGGCGAACGGGCTGCGTAAGTCGTACGGCGACAAGACCGTGCTCGACGGCATCGACCTGGCCGTCCCGGCCGGGACCGTGTTCGCGCTGCTCGGCCCGAACGGCGCCGGCAAGACCACCGCCGTGAAGATCCTGTCCACGCTCATCTCCGCCGACGGCGGCCAGGCCCAGGTCGCGGGCCACGACCTGAGCGCCGACCCGCAGGCCGTGCGGACCGCGATCGGTGTCACCGGCCAGTTCTCCGCCGTCGACGGGCTGATCACCGGCGAGGAGAACATGCTCCTCATGGCGGACCTGCACCACCTGTCCAAACGCGAGGGCCGGCAGGTCGCCGCCGAACTCCTGGAGCGCTTCGACCTCGTCGACGCGGCGAAGAAGCCCGCCTCCACCTACTCCGGCGGAATGAAGCGCCGCCTCGACATCGCCATGACCCTGGTCGGCAACCCCCGGATCATCTTCCTCGACGAGCCCACCACCGGACTCGACCCACGCGCCCGCCACAACATGTGGGGCATCATCCGCGAACTCGTCACGGGCGGTGTCACCGTCTTCCTCACCACCCAGTACCTCGACGAGGCCGACGAACTCGCCGACCACATCGCAGTACTTCATGACGGCAAGATCGCCGCCGAGGGCAGCGCCGAGGAACTCAAGCGGCTCATCCCCGGCGGACACATCCGGCTCCGCTTCACCGACCCGGCGGCGTACCAGTCGGCCGCCTCCGAGTTGGGCGAGGCCTCCCGGGACGACGAAGCACTGTCGTTGCAGATCCCCAGCGACGGCAGCCAGCGCGAACTGCGCTCGATCCTCGACCGGCTGGACTCGGCCGGCATCGAGGCGGACGAACTGACCGTGCACACCCCCGACCTCGACGACGTGTTCTTCGCCCTCACCGCCAACACCACCGTGCCCAACCAGCCCAACCAGCCCAACCAGCCCAACCAGCCCAAGGAGACAGTCCGATGAGCTCCCTCTCCCTCGCCGTGCGCGACTCCTCCACAATGCTGCGCCGCAACCTCCTGCACGCCCGGCGCTACCCGTCCCTGACCCTGAACCTGCTGCTCACCCCGGTCATGCTGCTGCTGCTCTTCGTCTACATCTTCGGCAACACCATGAGCGCCGGCATCGGCGGCGCCGACCGCTCCGCGTACATCGCCTACATCGTCCCGGGCATCGTGCTGATGACCATCGGCAGCACCGTCATCGGAGCCGCCGTGTCCGTCTCCACCGACATGTCCGAAGGCATCATCGCCCGCTTCCGCACCATGGCCATCCACCGCGGCTCCGTCCTCATCGGACACGTCATCGGCAGCGTCCTGCAATCGATCGCCAGCGTGATCCTCGTCGGCGCCGTCGCCGTCGCCATCGGCTTCCGCTCCACCGGCGCCACCGCCCTGGAATGGCTCGCCGCATTCGCACTGCTCACACTCTTCGCCCTGGCACTCACCTGGATCGCGGTCGGCATGGGCATGGCCAGCCCCAACGCCGAGGCAGCCAGCAACAACGCCATGCCCCTGATCCTCCTGCCACTCATCTCCAGCACCTTCACCCCGATCGACACAATGCCCGGCTGGTTCCAGCCGATCGCCGAATACCAGCCCTTCACCCCCGCCATCGAAACCCTGCGCGGCCTCCTCCTCGGCACCGAGATCGGCCACAACGGATGGCTCGCCCTCGCCTGGTGCCTGGTACTCGCAGCACTCGGCTACCGCTGGTCGGCAGCCTCGTTCAACCGCGACCCGAAGTAACCACCATGAACACGCGGGCCACCCCCCGCACCCCGTCCCACCCAAGGGCGGCGCACACCGACACCCCGTCGGCGTACGCCGCCCACCGGCATCCCCAGCCACCTGCCAGGCGCGCGCGCACCCACGGACATCGACAGCCGGAACTCCATTGACACGCCGAGCGGTTCGGCCAGCACGAGCAACGGCACCACGGAAGGGGTGTCCGGACGAGCGAGCAGTGCGCACCCGGCGCCGCAGCTCCCCGAGCGGTTTCCGCCACTCGTTCCAGTCGCCCGCCCACGCGTGCGCAGCCACCCCGGTTCTGAGGATCCGCGGCGCCCAGGAATGCGCATACGGATCAGGGCCGTGCAGCGGCCGGGGGCCATCCCAGCGCCGGAAAAGCCAGGGGTCGACCCGCTACGGAGTCGGCCCCTTATGAGCTGCATGTTTGCTGGACACCCAACGTGGTGTCATCCATCCGCTCACACGTCGAAGCGGAATGTCTGCGGGCTGATCCTGGCCTGAGGCGGACCGAAACCGGCGAGGCGCACTGTCGCGGAACGAGCCGGACAGCGACCGCGGGCGACACCGCTGTGCAAGCTCCGGCGCGCTGCCCCACGTATGTGGCGCGGCCGGACCGCTTCCGCGGCGCGCATGCGTGTTTCGTGCAGACAGATGCGCGGATCGTGCAGGAGTTCTCGCGGACACCCTTCGCATACTCGGTGGCCAAGCAACCGACGTATCCGGATGACAGACGGAGGCAGAACTCAATGGGGACGTTCGTCTACACATCACATCCCTCGCGGGTGGTGTTCGGTACCGGCGTAGCCGAGCGCCTCCGTGCGGAGGTCGAGCGGCTCGGCTGCTCCCGGGTGCTGCTGCTGTCCAGCCAGTCCCTGGCGGCGGCCTCGTCGCGGGTCCGTGAGGCGCTCGGCGGCCTCGTGGTGGACGAGTTCGAGGGCGCGGCCATGCACACACCGGTGGAGGTGACCGAGCGAGCCCTCGAGGTGCTCACGGAAGCCAACGCCGACGGCATCGTGGCGGTCGGGGGCGGCTCGACGACTGGCCTGTCGAAGGCACTGGCCCTGCGCACAGACCTCCCGCAGATCATCCTGCCGACCACGTACGCGGGCTCCGAGGTGACCCCGGTACTCGGCGAGACCCGCGACGGGCGCAAGGTGACGCAGTCGTCCCCCGCGATCCTTCCCGAAACCGTCGTCTACGACGTCGACTTCACCCTCACCCTGCCGCTGTCCGTGACGGTCACGAGCGGCGTCAACGCGCTCGCGCACGCCGTCGAGGCCCTGTACTCCGCGGAAGCCAACCCGGTCACCGACCAGCAGGCCCTCGACGCGATCGCCCGCATCGGACGGGCGCTGCCCCGCCTGGCAGCCGACCCGGCCGACCGGGAGGCACGTGCGGACCTGCTCCAGGCGGCCTGGCTTGCCGGAACCTGCCTCGCCACGGTCGGTATGGGCCTGCACCACAAGCTGTGCCACACCCTCGGCGGCAGCTTCGACCTGCCGCACGCCGAGACGCACACCGTCGTCCTCCCGCACGCCATGGCCTACAACGCGCCCACGGTGCCCGATGTGATGCGCCGCATCGCCGACGCCCTAGGCGTGCCCGACGCCCCCAGTGGCGTGTACGACCTGATCGTCTCCCTGGGCGGTCCCACCTCGCTGCGCGACCTCGGCATGCCCGAGACGGGCCTCGCCCGCGCGGCCGAGCTGGCCACCTCGACGCCGTACCCCAACCCACGTGAGCTGACCACCGAGGGCATCGCGGAAATGCTGACCGGTGCCTGGCAGGGACGCCGCCCCGAGGGTCCCCCCACCACGGAGGCCAAACTGGCCCGGCTCACAGAACAGGTCGTGGCGAGCTTCGCGCAGGCACCCGACCCCCGTGTCCGCACCCTGCTGAGCGACCTCGTCCGGCACCTGCACACCTTCGTCGCCACCAACGACGTCACCGACGCCGAATGGCAGTACGCCATCGACTTCCTCACCCGCACCGGGCAGATCTGCAGCCTGACCCGTCAGGAGTTCGTACTGCTGTCGGACACCCTCGGCGTCTCCAGCGTGGTGGACCTGCTCACCAACTCCCGCACCCCCGACACCACTCCGTCCGCGGTGCTCGGCCCCTTCTATGTGGAGGGCCCGCCCGAGGCCGCGCACAGCAGCGACATCTCCGGAGGGCTGCCCGGCACCCCGCTCTGGGTGGACGTGCGGGTCACGGACACCGACGGCTCGCCGGTCAAGGACGCGGTCGTGGACGTGTGGCAGTCCAACGAGGACGGCTTCTACGACGTCCAACTCCCCGATCTGGACGGGCCGGTGCTCCGGGCCAGGCTACGCACCGACGCCGAGGGACGGATCAGCTTCTGGTCCATCCTGCCTTCGGACTACCCGATCCCCGAGGACGGACCGGTCGGGCAGATGCTCGCCGCGGTCGGGCGCCATCCCTACCGCGCGTCCCACCTCCACTTCATGTTCGACGCGCCCGGCCACCGCAAGCTCGTCACCCAGCTGTTCGTGTCAGGCGGTGCCTACCTGGACAGCGACACGGTCTTCGGCGTCAAGGACGAGTTGATCGTCGACTTCGCGCCGCAGGCCGGCCCCGCCCCCGACGGCCGCCCGGTCGACGGGGAGTGGTGCCGTCTCGACTACACCTTCCGTCTCGCCCCCCAGGCCGGATGACCGAGGAGCGCCCACCCATGGCAACCACCGACGCGCACGACACGTACGACACCGACGTTCTCGTCGTAGGCAGCGGCCCCGCCGGCGGCTCGGCCGCCCTGGCACTGGCCACCTACGGCGTCCGCACCCTGCTGGTGACGAAGTACGGCTGGCTGGCCAACACCCCGCGTGCACACATCACCAACCAGCGGACCATGGAGGTCCTGCGCGACCTCGGCGTCGAGTCCGAGGCGCTGACGTTCGGCAGCCCGTCCCACCTCATGGGGGACACGGTGCTGTGCACCGCGCTCACCGGGGACGAGATCGGGCGTATCCGCAGCTGGGGCACGGGGCCCGCGACGGCCACCGAGTACGGCTCGAAGAGCCCCTGCGAGATGATCGACCTGCCGCAGACCTACCTGGAACCGATCCTGGTGAACAACGCGGCGGCCCGCGGTGCCAAGGTCCGCTTCGACACCGAGTTCCTCAGCTTCACCCAGGACGACGACGGTGTCACCGCCCTGCTGCGCGACCGGATCCGCGGCGACGAGTTCACCGTGCGGGCCCGCTACTTGATCGGCGCGGACGGCGGGCGCAGCGCGGTCGCCGAGCAGCTCGGCCTCCCCTTCGACGGCCGCATGGCCAAGGCCGGCAGCATGAACATCGTCTTCAAGGCCGACCTCACCCAGTACTGCGCCCACCGGCCGAGCGTCCTGTACTGGGTGCTGCAGCCCGGCGCGGATACCGGCGGCATCGGCATGGGCCTGGTCCGCATGGTCCGCCCGTGGAACGAATGGCTGCTGGTCTGGGGCTACGACATAGAGCAGCCGCCGCCGGAGGTGGACGAGGAGACGGCGCGGCAGATCGTGCGCGACCTCATCGGCGATCCCGACCTGCCCGTGGAGATCACCTCCACCTCACTGTGGACCGTCAACCACGCCTATGCCGCGGAGTACTCGTGTGGAAGGGTCTTCTGCGCGGGTGACGCCGTGCACCGCCACCCGCCGTCGAACGGGCTCGGCTCCAACACCTCCGTCCAGGACTCCTACAACCTCGCCTGGAAGCTCGCCATGGTGATCCGTGGCGAGGCCGGACCCGAGCTGCTCAACAGCTACACCGCCGAACGCGCCCCCGTCGGACGGCAGATCGTCGAACGGGCCAACCTCAGCCGCGACCAGTTCGGTCCGATCTTCGAGGCGCTCGGCGTCGGCGGCGGCAGCGCCGAGGCGGCCATCGCCGAGGGGCTCGCGCAGCTCCGGGCCCACACACCCGAGGGCGCCAAGAAGAGGCGGCGCCTCGAAGAGGCGGTCCAGCTCAAGAACTACGAGTTCAACGCGCACGGCGTCGAGATGGGCCAGCGCTACGTCTCCTCGGCGGTACTCCCCGACGACGGCGATGTCGAAGTCTGGGAGCAGGACCGCGAGTTGGTGCACCAGCCGACGACGCGGCCCGGCGCCAAGCTGCCGCACGCATGGCTCGTCGACGCGCAGGGCGAGCGCGTGTCCACACTGGACGTCGTCGGTAAAGGTGCCCTCACCGTACTGACCGGCCTGTCGGGCGGCGCCTGGGACACGGCCGCACGCGCGTGCCAGGAGGCCCTCGGTGTGCCACTGCGGGTGGTGCGCGTCGGCGACGAGAACTCCCGTGACGCGTACGGCGAATGGAGCCGCGTCTCGGAGATCGGCGAGGACGGCGTGCTGCTGGTGCGCCCGGACGGTCATGTCGCCTGGCGGCGCGCCACCGCCCCCGAGTCCGGACAGTCGGCGCGGGACGAACTGCTCGGCGCACTCCGCCGGGTGCTGGCACGATAGGGAGAGCGGTATGGACAAGCTCGTGGCCACGGCCGAGGAGGCCCTGGCGGACGTGACGGACGGACGGTCGTTCGCCGTCGGAGGCTTCGGACTGAGCGGTGTTCCGGAGGTCCTCATCGGCGCCCTGCACGCGACCGGGGCGAGCGGCCTCACGGTCGTGTCGAACAACTGCGGCGTCGACGGCCGCGGCCTCGGCATCCTGCTGGCCGCGGGCCGTATCGCCCGGGTCACGGGCTCGTACATCGGCGAGAACAAGGAGTTCGCGCGCCAGTACCTGGCGGGTGAGCTGGAGGTCGAGCTGACACCGCAGGGCACCCTCGCCGAGCGGCTGAGGGCGGGCGGCAGCGGGATCCCGGCCTTCTACACCACGGCCGGCGTCGGTACGCAGGTCGCGGAGGGCGGCCTGCCCTGGCGCTACGCCGCGGACGGATCGGTCGCCGTCGCCTCCCCAGCCAAGGAGGTGCGGACCTTCGACGGCGTGGACCACATCCTGGAGCATGCCATTACCACGGACTACGCGCTGGTCAAGGCCGCGCGCGGGGACCGGCACGGCAACCTCGTCTTCCATCGTGCGGCGCGGAACTTCAATCCGGTGGCCGCGATGGCCGGGCGCGTCACCGTGGCCGAAGTGGAGGAGATAGTCGAGCCGGGACAGCTCGACCCCGACGAGGTCCATGTGCCGGGGGTGTTCGTGCAGCGCGTCGTGGTCCTGACCCCGGAGCAGGCGGCCGACAAGGGAATAGAGAAGAGGACGGTGCGCGAGCGATGAGCTGGAGCAGGAACGAGATGGCGGCACGCGCCGCGAGCGAGCTGCGGGACGGCGACTACGTCAATCTCGGCATCGGGCTGCCCACCCGCGTGGCCGACTTTCTGCCACCGGGCGTCGACGTTGTCCTGCACTCGGAGAACGGGCTGCTCGGCGTCGGACCGTACCCGTCGCCCGACGAGGTCGACGCCGACCTCATCAACGCGGGCAAGGAGACCGTGACCGTCTTGCCGGGAGCCTCCTTCTTCGACTCCTCGCTCTCCTTCGGCATGATCCGCGGCGGCCACATCGACACCGCCATCCTGGGCGCCTTTCAGGTCTCCGTCCGCGGCGACCTGGCCAACTGGGCGGTTCCCGGAAGGATGATCAAGGGGATGGGTGGGGCGATGGACCTGGTTCACGGCGCCCGCCGGGTCGTCGTGCTCATGGACCACATGACGAAGGACGGCAGCTCCAAGATCGTCGAAGAGTGCACGTTGCCGCTCACGGGCCGCGGCTGCGTGGACCGGATCATCACGGACCTGTGCGTGCTCGACATCACCCCGCACGGCCTCGAACTCGTGGAAACCGCACCCGGTGTGACGGTCGATCAGGTCACTGCCCGGACGCCCCTGACCGTCCACCGCCAGCCCGCTGAGGAGCCCCGATGATCGAGCGACCGCGTGACGTGTACATCGTAGACGCCGTCCGTACCCCCTTCGGCCGTTACGGCGGCGCACTGTCGGGCGTACGCCCCGACGACCTCGCCGCCGGTGTGCTGCGTGCCCTCGTCGACCGCAGTCCCGACCTGGACCCGGCGCGCATCGACGACGTGCTGCTGGGCAACGCCAACGGCGCGGGGGAGGAGAACCGCGACGTGGCCCGCATGGCCGTCCTGCTCGCCGGACTCCCGGTCAGCGTGCCCGGAGCCACCGTCAACCGGCTCTGCGGATCCGGTATGGAGGCCGTCATCCAGGCGGCCCGCGCCGTGGCGCTCGGCGACGCGTCCATCGCGGTGGCGGGCGGTGTCGAGTCGATGAGCCGCGCGCCCTGGGTGCTGCAGAAGCCGGAGCGGGCTTTCCCGGCGAAGGACCAGCAGCTTCACTCGACGACACTCGGCTGGCGGCTGGTGAACCCCCGGATGCCCAGGGAATGGACGATTCCGCTCGGGGAGAGTGCGGAACTGGTCGGAGCCAAATACGGCATCACCCGCGCGGTACAGGACACATTCGCGCTGGCCAGCCATCGCAACGCCGCCCGTGCCTGGGGCGACGGTGCCTACGAGGGGGAGGTCGTCCCGGTCGAGGGCGTAGACCTGTCCCGGGACGAGGGCATCCGCGACAACACTTCCCTGGAGGCGCTGGCCGCGCTCAAGCCGGCCTTTCTCCCGGACGGCACGATCACAGCGGGCAACGCCTCGCCCCTCAACGACGGGGCGTCCGCGCTGTTGCTCGCCGACGAGGAAGGACTCGCGGCGATCGGCCGCGAGCCGCTGGCACGGGTACGGGCGGTGGCAGTGACGGGCATCGAGCCGCAGTACTTCGGACTCGGCCCGGTCGACGCGATCCGCAAGGTCCTTGCCAAGGCAGCGGTTGCTCCCGACAGTCTGCACACGATCGAGCTGAACGAGGCCTACGCGGCCCAGGCCCTGGCCTGCCTGGCCGCCCTGCCGGCACTCGACCCGGGCATCGTCAATCCGCGGGGCGGCGCCATCGCCATCGGGCACCCGCTGGGCGCGTCGGGCGCCCGCATCACCGGCGCGGTCGCCCACCAGCTGGCCGCGGCGGGTACGGGTAAGGGCCTGGCGGCGCTGTGCATCGGGGTGGGCCAGGCGCTGGCTCTGGTACTGGAGCGCTGAGAGCCCGTCGAGTGGCCTTCGATCGAAAGGTGAACGGTGCCTTGTGCGTGCGATCACAAGGCGCCGGAAGATCCTCGTAGCGGAGCTACCAGGACATTTCGGCAACGCCGCGAGCGTGCATGCCGGGCGTCGCGAGCCGGGCGCCCATTTTTGTGAGCTCCTCCGAGGACGGTCGGTCCCCCCCTGGCCCGCTCTTGCCCCCGCGCCGACGCTCAGCCGGCTCGGCGGAAGGCGGCCGGGGTCGTGCCGAGCCGGGCGCGCATCACCCGAGTGAGGTGTTCCTGGTGGGAGAACCCGGAGGCGATGGCCACCTCCGGGATCGGGGCAGTACCGGTGCGCAGCAGCCGGCATGCCTGTTCAAGGCGCAGCCGCAGCAGGTACTGGTGCGGTGACTGGCCCGTGCTTGCCCGGAACTGCCGGGTGAACTGGCTGCAGCTCAGTGAGGCCGCGGCGGCGAGGTCCGCGATCGGCAGTGGTTCGCCGCGCCGCTGCTCCATGAGCTCGCGTACGGCGGTGAGTTGCCGGGCGGACAACCCGCACGGCGCGGGCGGGGGCGGGGCCGTGCCGACGTGGTGCCCGTGCACGAGCTGAGCGGCCAGCATGTCGGTCAGGTGGTCGGTGTAGGTGCGGGCCGACGGCTCCCACGAGCGCACCGCGCCCTCCAGGGCGATCATGAGCTGCTCGGCGAGCGGATCCGTTGTGCCGAACTCCTCCGAGAGCTCCACGGGCCGCCCGTCGTTCGCGTCACGCAGCGCCTCGTCCGTGAGGTAGGCGTGGATCGTGTCCAGCTTGCCGCCGAGCTCGACGGCGAGAGTTCGGTCGGCCGGCTGCAGAAAGAGCCCGCCGGCCCCGATCGTGCGTGACCGCGCACCCGCTCCATTCCCGCGTCGCACGGTGACGGGGCCACTGCGGTGCAGGATCAGCAGATGCGTGCGGGCCGGATCGAACGCGGCGCGATACGGCTGCTCCTCCTGAGCGGACAGATACAGCCGTTCCCAGCCCAGCCCGGAGCTGCTGCGCCGCGTCCGTATGCCGGGTCGTCGCAGGATGCCGACCGTGTCGGCCAGACCCAGTTCCGCCATGGCATGACCTCCTCGTAGCACCATTTATTGTTGAACAACAAATCATAAATTGGCATTCCGAGAAGAACCCTTGGCGAACGACGTGAGCCGTCGCCCATCGCTTCCGAGATCGGGAAGCCCCCCACATGCCGATGCCGAGTGGTTACTTGCGCGCTCAAGCACTGCGCCCGTTTGCTTGATCGCGACAAGCGAGGGCAGTCGGTGGAAACGCTCGCGGAACAGCACGACGTGTGTACGCCGGACCCCAACCTCTCAGACAGCCTGCATCTCAGTTCCGGCACGCGCCCGGCCGGAACCTCGCGCCGGCACGTCGGAAACCAGGGGCTCGACCGTGGATAGTCGGCCCCTTTCCGAACTGCACATGTGCCAGATCAGCGATGTGGTGGCATTTCACCGCTACACGTTGAAGCGGAACGTATCCAGGTCGAATCTGACCTGCGGCGGAGCGACGATCACGGCTCTGACCAGGCACTCTGGCGTTGCCTTGCGTTGGCTTTCGACCGGGGTCTACGAGCGTCCTGCGGACTGCCTGCGGACCGCCTGCCCTCCGCAGGCAGTCCGGGCCCACCATCATCGGTTCTCACCGTTCCAGCCTCAGGTCCGGACGGCCGCGCCAGCGGTACGCGAAGGAGCCATACCGGTGGTTCCGTGAGTCCTCGGGTCAGGCCATTGCCTGGGCCGGCTCGCTGGCCGTAGACGCGTCGCCGATGCCGGCGAGGTAGCGCTCGGCGTCCATGGCGGCGGCGCAGCCGGTGCCGGCCGCGGTGATGGCTTGGCGGTAGGAGTGGTCGACGACGTCACCGGCGGCGATCACCCCGGGGATGCCGGTGCGGGTGGTGGGGGCTTGGACGGTGATGTAACCCTCTGAGTCGAGGTCGAGCTGGTCGGCGAAGAGCTCAGTGCGGGGGTCGTGCCCGATCGCGATGAACAGCCCGGTCACGTCCAGGCGGCGGTCTCCTCGGTGAAGACATCGCGCAGCGTCACTCCGGCGAGCATGCCGCTGCTCTCGTGGAGTTCGGCGATCTCACGGTCGAAGGCGAAGGAGATCTTGTCGTCGGCGAATGCGCGGCTCTGCATCACCTGCGAGGCTCGCAGGCGGCTGCGGCGGTGCACGATCGTCACCGAGCGGGCGAAGCGGGTCAGGAAGGTCGCTTCTTCCATGGCGGTGTCCCCGCCGCCGACCACGACGATGTCCCGGTCACGGAAGAAGAAGCCGTCGCACGTCGCGCACCAAGACACCCCGCGCCCCGACAGATCCTCCTCACCCGGCAGTCCGAGCTTGCGGTAGCCGGAGCCGGTGGCGACGATCACCGTCTTGGCGCGGTGGACGGCACCTTCGGAGTCGGTCAGCTCCTTGAGGCCCCAAGGACTACCGCGGCGAGGGCAAGACCGACGCAGAGGACCCGGCGTGATCGCAGGCCAGGATCGCATCAGGTCGGCCGGGTAGCGGTGTCGCGTGTTCGGCGCTCGCCCTGTTCCGCGGTGGGTGAGGTGTCAGGTCGTGCCGAGGCCGTTCAGGAAGGTGGCGGCGACAAGATCGGCGGCCTGCGGAGGTTCCAGGTCGGGGAACCGGTGGGCGACAGTGTCGACGAGTTCGTCCAGAATCGTCCGCGCCCAGGCCGCGTCAACGTCGGCGCGCAGGTATCCCTCGTCCAACGCGCGGCGAATGAAGGCGTCGAGGCGCGCACTCTGCTCCTGTCGGCGGACACGGGCGGCGGGGTCTTTCTGCATCATGAGGCGCGTGTCGACCGGCCATTCGCGGCTGACGGGGATGATCCCCTCCAGGTAGCGGTGGAGGGCGACCGGCAGGGGGGCCTCCACCAGACGGGCTTCGTCCAGAACGCGTTCGGCGGAGTCGAGCTTGGCCTGGAAAACGGCGCTGAGCAGGACTTCACGGTTTGCGAAGCGACGGTGGACGGTGGTCCGGTCCACCCCCGCGGCGCTGGCGATGGCCGCCATGGAGGTGCCAGGGTCCTCGGCCAGGAGTTGAGCTCCGGCATGGAGGACGGCAGTCAGATTACGCGCGGCGTCGGCTCTCATGATTCCGCCATTCTACTCAGGAGCTCCACTTAGATGCCGAGCATCCCATTGTGAGATGCAATACTACTAATTACTGCATCACCCTTGTTGCAATTAAGGCAATTTCGTCTACGGTGGAGTTGCTGTCCCGTTCGGGGTGGTGAACAAGTGACGAAACGAGGCACGCGTCATGGCACGGACTTGGCTGATCACGGGGGGCTCGCAGGGCCTGGGTAAGGCTCTGGTGCTCGCGGCCCTGGAGGCCGGCGACAACATTGTGGTGACTTCCCGCAAACCAGAGGCGCTGGCTTCCCTGGAGGCCGAGCACCCGGACCAGCTGGTGGCGGTGGCGCTGGACGTCACCTCTCCGTCCCAGTCCCGGGACGTGGTGGCCGCGGCGGTGGAGCGGTTCGGATCGGTTGACGTCGTCGTCAACAACGCCGGCTACGCCACCAGCGGCTCGATCGAGGACTTCCCCGAGGACAAGTTCCGCGCGCAGGTCGATGCCAACCTGTACGGCGTGGTCAACATGACCCGGGCGGTCCTTCCTGTCATGCGCCGCCAGCGGTCCGGGCACATCGTGCAGATCTCCTCAATCGGCGGACGTGTGGGTGGTACGCCGGGCCTGAGCGCCTACCAGACCGCGAAGTTCGCCGTCGAGGGGTTCTCCGAGGCATTGGCGAACGAGGTGGCACCGTTCGGTGTCAACGTCACCATCGTCGAGCCGGGCGGCATCCGCACCGGCTGGGCCGCGGGTGCGGCGGAGCCTTCCGGTCCCATAACCCCCGACTACGAGGAGACCGTGGGCCTGTGGCTGGCCCGGTTCGCGGACTACGCCGGCAACGAGCCCGGCGACCCGGACCGCATGGCCCGCGCGATCATCGGCGCCGTGAATGCCGAGGAGCCCCCGCGCCGGCTGCTGCTCGGCAGCGATGCCCTGGGGATCGCAATCAGCTCGGAGGAAGGCCGTCTGGCCGAGGCCAAAAAGTGGGCCGCGGTCAGCCGTTCCACGGACTACCCCACCACCTGACGGCACCGTGCGGGCGCGGCGGCGGGGTGATCGAAGCACCGGTTCCCCGGGCCGCCCGTAGCCCGGACCTCCCGCGTCAACCGACTGCCCCGCTCCGCCGGGTAGGCCACCGATTCCCAGTAGGGACGAGAAACAATGACCAAGACCTTTCTGATAGCCGGTGCCGCCAGGGGCTTGGGCGGCCGTGTCGTCGCGGCGGCGCTCGCCGCCGGCCACAACGTCGTGGCGACCGACCTGGCACCCGTCACGGTGCCCGTCCCCCACGAGCACCGTGACCGGCTGCGCGTACGCGCCCTGGACGTGACCGACCCGGCCTCCGCGCGTGACGCGGTCGCCCACGCGGTCGCCGAGTTCGGAGCCGTCGACGTGCTCGTGAACAGCGCCGGCGTCCGAAGTATCGGCTCGATCGAGGACACGTCCGAGGACGAGTTCCACCGCGATGTGAACGTCAATTTTTTCGGCGCGGTCAACACGGTGCGTGCCGTGCTTCCGGTGATGCGCCCGCGTCGTTCGGGCAGCATCATCAACCTCTCCACCATCGGAGGCCGGCGCAACCAGCCAGGTCTGGGTGCCTACCAGTCGTCGAAGTGGGCGCTGGGCGGGTTCACCGAGATCCTCGCGCGTGAGGTCGGCCCCATCGGGATCCGCGTCACGCTGGTGGAGCCGGGCGGCATCTGCACCCCCTGGGCGGCCGCCCCGATGCCGGTGCCGGACATCCACGACGAGTACGAGGAAACGGTCGGCGCCTTCGCCCGAACCTACAACAACAACCCCGACGTGCAGCGTGGTGACCCGGCCAAGATGGCCGCCGTGATCCTGCGCCTCACCGAGGAGCCAGCCCCGCCGACGCGGCTTCTTCTGGGCTCCGACGCGGCCTGGCTCGCGCCGCAGATCGCCCGGGCACGTGCTGTGGAGGACGCGCAGTGGCGTGAGCTCAGTGTGTCCACCGACCGCGACGGACTCGGCGATTTCGCCGACTCCGCGGTCGCCCAGATGGTCCGCCCACCCGAAAAGGGCTGACCGGGAGCGCTCCACGGGCCGGCCGCCCGGGCCGCGTCCGCCCCTGCCCGACTGCCGGCGACATCACCACAACGAACTTCTGCGCGCTGCTGGGCGCACGCCCCAGAGCGTGCGACCACGACCGACGGCAACGTAGTCCCCGGCCGCACCCGCAGCTCGTCCGCCGGCGCAGCACCGATCGGGGTGCGCACCGGCGATGCGTGCCCCACATCTCCCTCCTTCTTCCTTATCCGCCAATGCACTTGAAGGAATGACAGACATGACTGTGCGCGACAATCTGTACATCGGTGGTTCCTGGGTTTCTCCCAGCGCTCCGGAGCTGACGCTCGACATCCTCTCCCCGCACGACCAGTCAGTGCTCGGCCGCGTGGCGCAGGCCGCGCCGGCCGACGTGGACAAGGCCGTCACCGCGGCCCGCGCTGCCTTCGACCACGGTCCGTGGCCACACACCACGCCGACAGAACGTCAGGAAGTCGTGCGTCGTTACGACGCGCTGCGTACCGCCCGCGCCGACGAGATTGCCGCGGCGATCTCCGCGGAGAACGGTTCCGCCGGCTGGTTCACCAAGGTCGGCCAGCCCTTTCTGACCCGCCAGGTCAACGCCTACCTCAAAGCGGCCGAAGAGTTCGGCTGGGAAGAGGTCGTCGCGCCGTCCGACCCGTCGGTGACCTTCGACACCATCGTGCGCCGCGAGGCAATCGGTGTGGTCGCCGCGGTCATACCGTGGAACTCGCCGTTTTCCGCCGCCACCGCCAAGCTGATCCCGGCCCTGTTGGCCGGTAACACCGTCGTGCTGAAGGTCTCCCCGGAGAACTCGCTGAGCATGGCCCTGCTGGCGGACCTCTGGCATGAGGCCGGCCTGCCCGAGGGCGTGCTCAGCGTCCTTCCGGCGGACCGTCAGACCAGCGAGTACCTCGTCTCGCATGCCGGGGTGGACAAGATCTCCTTCACCGGTTCGACGCGGGCCGGCCGCCGCATCGCCTCCATCGCCGGCGAGCAGCTTAAGCGGGTGGGCCTGGAGTTGGGCGGCAAGTCCGCCGCACTCATCCTGGACGATGCGGACCTCACGGCCGCAATGCAAGGTCTGCGGTTCGGCTCCCTGGGCAACAACGGCGAGGCGTGCATCCTGCAGACCCGCATCCTGGCCCCCCGCAGCCGTTACGAGGAGGTCGTGGCCGCGGTGAAGGAGATGGTCGAGTCACTGAAGGTCGGCGACCCCTCCGCCCCCGACACCTTCATCGGCCCGATGATCCGCCGTGACCAGCAGCAGCGCGTCATCGACTACATCAACATCGGTATCGAAGACGGCGCGCGTCTGGTGACCGGCGGCCCGCACGTCCCCGAAGGCCTGGGGAAGGGCAACTACGTCACCCCCACCGTGTTCGCCGACGTCGACAACAGCATGCGCATCGCGCAGGAGGAGATCTTCGGCCCGGTTCTGGTCGTCATCGCCTACGACTCCGATGACGATGCCGTCCGCATCGCCAACGACTCCGAGTACGGCCTGTCCGGCGGTATCTGGACCTCGGATCCCGACCGCGCCCTGGCCACCGCCCGACGGCTGCGCACCGGCACAGTCACGCTGAACGGATCACCGATCAGCTTCGACGGCCCCTTCGGCGGCTACAAGGCCAGCGGCCTCGGCCGCGAGTACGGCAAGGTCGGTCTGACCGGCTACGTCGAGCACAAGTCGATCACCCGCACCCGGTAGTCACACCCCAGCGGGACGGGCTGCCGGAGAACGAAGGGGCCGTCCCGCATTGCTCCCCGATCTGCCCACCACCCAGGGGCCCGCTCGAAGACCACGGGGGAGCCCCGCCGTCGCAGTCCGGACGGGACATTCGATCCACGCCCTGTAGCCCGGACGGTTCCCCCGACCGAGCAGATCGATTGCACACGGTGCGAGCGTGGAAAACAGCTTGGTGCGACGAACAGTTGTCCCGCCACCCCGGCGAAGCAGCAACCCGCAACGAGTGGGGAACCACCCTGACCCGCAACTGAGCTCTGAACGGTGCGTGGTGGTCCGGACCGCCGGCTCACAACCCCGTACGACCAACCAACAAGGAGTAGAGATGGGCACGGACAACGTCTACGAGCAGGCGCTAAACACCGCAAGTGAACTCTTGGGTCAGCGCCTAGAACTCCCGATGAGCCCCGGCGAACCGGCCTCCGGAGCCGACTTCCGCAAGGTCGCGACGGTGCATGCGTTCGGGGACTCATGGACCCGTACCGCTCTGTCGACGCACGACCGATCCCTGGTCTCCGTCGCCATCGCCGCGACACTGGGCGCGTTCGAACCGCTGCGCGGGCAGTTGCGCATCGCGCTCAACAGCGGCGTCAGTCAAGACGAGATCGTTGACCTCTTCATCCACCTCGCCGTCTACGCAGGAGCGGCCCGCGCCTTCGAGACGTACCAGGTCGCCTTGTCCGTCTTCGCCGAGGACACTTCCTCCAACCCCGTCTGACGCCAGTGGACGTCCTCCAGTCATACCCGAGGGAAACCGCGCCCTGGCCCGGCCCATTGCCGCACTGCCGGCTACCAGCGCATGCCGAGTGCGACGAGTTCGGAGTGCCGCTCCGGCGACAGCTTGTCGGCTCTGCGGCGGGTTTTGTCCACGACATGCCCAACTTGCATGGCACGCCGTCCACTTCCTCGACGTGCTTCCTGGGCACCTGGAGGCTTCCCTCACGGACGTGGACCTGCCGGGCGGCCCGAATGCCGCCCACTTGTCGGCCTGTGTACGGGACGCCTGCGGCTTTTCCTCGGGTGCTGCGGGGCTGAGGTCGAGCATGTTCTCCAGCATCCAGGCCTGCGCGGGAAGCAGGGTGTCCCAGTTCAGGCGCTGCGCCCGGACCCACTTGCCCAGGTCCTCGCCCTGGACCGTCATCTCGCCGGGCCGGCTGAGCAGCGGGGCGCCGGCTTCGAACAGGTCGTGGCAGAGCCGGTAGCAGCGCTGCCAGCCGACGTCCCACGGCGGCCACCACGAGGGGTCGATGTCATCGAGGGCGTCGCGGCGCTGTTCGGACAGCACGCCTGCGATGGAGCCGACCGGCAGCCCCGCCTCCCCGCACTCGTTGATCTCGGCCGCCAGGCGACCGGCCGTCCGCTGGTTTTGGGCCCAGACCCCAACGGGGTATCCGTTCCGGACCGCTGTCGCGGGCGGCAACAGGTGCCCGTGTTCGGCCGCCCACCACGGAGGCGTCGCGAATTTATGGGTTACTTACGGTACTTGGGTTCGTCGATGTGATAGGGGCCGTTTCGATGAGTTGATCGGCCCGATGCGTGCGAAGTTCGAGGCGGTGACTCCGCATCTCAACGAGCGGCAGTGCCGTCTGCTCTATGCGGCGGAAGCGCGGCAACTCGGACATGGCGGGATCGCTTGCTGTTCGCGGAGGCGAACAGGTTCGGCGCCGACTACCGCATGGTGCTGCTTTCGCCGACCGGAGCGGACGTCACCTTTTCCCTCGAAATCAGGATCGGGGTCGACGACGCCGCAACCTCGGCCGCCGCCCACACGCTCATGGTGTCCGGCACGGACTTCTACCCCCGTGATCCCGTCGCGCACGTGGCGTCATCGAGGCCGTATCCACTCTGGCACTCGGTGTGGGCAGGATGGTGTCCATCAACGGGGCGTTCGTCCTCGCAGCCGCCGGGCTCCTGAACGGTAAACGTGCGACCACGCACTGGAAGGCCGCGCACGGGCTCGAGTCACGTCGATCCCGACGCGAACCCCGTCCGTGACGGCGCCACATACACCTCGGCGGGTATGACGGCCGGCATCGACTTGGCGCTGGCGCTTGTCGAAGAGGACCACGGACGCGCTCTGGGCCCCCGAGTGCGGTACCGAGGTTCTGCGGACTGTTACGGACAGCCGTGCGGCCCGACCTGCATCGCTGCAGGTCAGGCCACCTCTGACGACGCGCTCACACGTTGAAGCGGAACTCCACCACGTCGCCGTCCTGCATCACGTAGTCCTTGCCCTCCATGCGGGCCTTGCCCTTCGCACGGGCCTCGGCGACCGAGCCCGTCTCGACCAGGTCCTCGAAGGAGACGATCTCCGCCTTGATGAAGCCCTTCTGGAAGTCGGTGTGGATGACACCGGCCGCCTCGGGGGCCGTGGCGCCCTTCTTGATCGTCCAGGCGCGGGCTTCCTTCGGGCCTGCCGTGAGGTAGGTCTGGAGGCCCAGGGTGTCGAAGCCGACGCGGCCGAGGGTGGCCAGGCCGGGCTCGTCCTGCCCCATGGACTGGAGGAGTTCGAGGGCCTCGTCGTCGTCGAGCTCGATCAGTTCGGACTCGATCTTGGCGTTGAGGAAGATCGCCTCGGCGGGGGCGACCAGGGCGCGCTGCGTGTTCTTGAAGTCCTCGTCGACCAGCTCGTCCTCGTCGACGTTGAAGACGTAGAGGAAGGGCTTGGTGGTGAGGAGGTGCAGCTCGTGCAGGAGCCTGCCCTTCTCCGTGCCGGCGGTGATGCCCGCGTGGAAGAGGGTGTCGCCCGCCTCCAGGATCTTCTGGGCCTCCTCGACCGCCGCGAGGACCGCGACCTTGTCCTTCTGGAGGCGGGATTCCTTCGTGAGGCGCGGGATCGCCTTCTCGACGGACTGGAGGTCGGCGAGGATCAGCTCGGTGTGGATCGTCTCGATGTCGTCCTTGGGCGAGACCTTGCCGTCGACGTGGACGACGTTCTCGTCCTTGAAGGCCCGGATGACCTGGCAGATCGCGTCCGACTCGCGGATGTTCGCGAGGAACTTGTTGCCCAGCCCCTCGCCTTCGCTCGCGCCGCGGACGATGCCGGCGATGTCGACGAAGTCGACGGTCGCCGGGAGCAGGCGCTGCGAGCCGAAGATCTCGGCCAGCGTGTTCAGGCGGGCGTCAGGGACGCCGACGACGCCGACGTTCGGCTCGATCGTGGCGAACGGGTAGTTGGCCGCCAGCACGTCGTTCTTGGTCAGGGCGTTGAACAGGGTCGACTTGCCGACATTCGGCAGACCGACGATTCCGATCGTGAGCGACACGTTGGCGACTTCCTGGAGTAAGGACGGGTGATCCGACTCTCCAGTTTACGGGCGGGGGCAAGCGGGCAGTCACGCGTGCGGTCGCGGGCCGGCCCGCCTCCTGTTCGGCCATGTGGCATCGAACTCACCGCCAAGGTCATTCAAAGGGCGTGTCCAACGCCTCTCCACTCCCGTCCCGCGACCTACGTTGTCCCGGTGGAGCAGCCCAGAACCCGTCCCCCTCAGCACCGGCAGTCGTCGCAGCAGGCCCCGCTGTCCCCGCAGGGCACCCTCGACGACGCATCCACCGTCTACCGGGTGGTGCGCATGCCCGGCGGGCGCACACGACCGGTGCCGCCCGCCGTGCTCGCCCTGCGCAGGCTGCCCAATCCACGGCTGACCGGCATCGGTGCGGGACTGTTCGCCGCCGCCGTCATGTTCGCGCTGGCCTGCCTCGACTGGCTGCTGTTCGATGGCTCGTCGGTCCTGTACGGGGTGCTGTTCCTGCCGGTCAGCGCCCTGACCGCACTCTGGGTGCGGCCCGCGGACCTGGTGACGGCGCCGATCAGCGTGCCGATCGCGTTCACCGTCGGTGTGATTCCGATCGCGGGCGGCACGGGGGGCTTCGGCGGTCAGACGATGGCGGTCGTCACCGCACTCGCCGTCCATGCCGGCTGGCTGTACGGCGGCACGCTCATCGCGGGGGTCATCGCCAGCGTGCGCAAGGTCCGGCTGATGCGGCAGCGCCGTCGGCGGCGGCTGCTGGCTGCTCAGGCGGCGCGCGCCGCACGGACCGAGCCCCCCGCCCGGCCTCCCCAGCGTCCCCAGGCGTGACGCGCGAGGGCGGGAGCGGGACCGTTACCGGCCTGCCGCCGCCATGGCCGCACCCACGATGCCCGCGTTGTTCTGCAGCTCCGCGGGCACCATCTCGGCCCGTACGTGCTCGATCAGCGGCAGGAACTTGTCGGCCTTGCGGCTCACTCCGCCGCCGATGATGAACAGCTCGGGCGAGAACAGCATCTCCAGATGGGCCAGATACTTCTGCACCCGGTGCGCCCAGTGGTGCCAGCTCAGGTCCTCGTCCTCCTTGGCCTTCGTGGAGGTGTGCTTCTCCGCTTCGTGGCCGCCGAGCTCCAGATGGCCGAGCTCGGTGTTGGGTACGAGCTGCCCGTCGATGAAGACCGCGCTGCCGATCCCCGTACCGAGCGTCAGTACGATCACGGTCCCCTTGCGGTCGCGCCCCGCGCCGAACCTCATCTCGGCGATTCCCGCCGCGTCGGCGTCGTTGAGGACGGTCACCGGAAGGCCCAGCCGTTCGCCGAGCAGCCTCCGGGCGTCCTGGTCGATCCAGCCCTTGTCGACATTGGCCGCGGTGCGTGTGACGCCACCGGTGACGACACCCGGGAAGGTGATGCCGATCGGGCCCGACCAGTCGAAATGACCGACCACCTCGGCCACGGAGTCGGCCACGTCCTTGGGCGTGGCGGGCTGTGGTGTCAGTACTTTGTGGCGCTCCTGCGCCAGGTCTCCGCGGTCCAGGTCCACGGGAGCACCCTTGATCCCGGATCCGCCGATGTCCACGCCGAAGATCTGCATGCGATCCACGGTACGGGCTGGCGCCGCGCCCCGCTCCTCTTCCAGGAGCGTGCACCGGTCACCCCGGAGCGAGCAGAACTCGCTCCGGGGCGTACGGAAACGCGTTACTCCGCGGCGAGTGCCGCCGCCTCCGCGCGCAGGTCGCGGCGGAGCTCCTTGGGCAGCGAGAAGGTGATCGACTCGTCGGCCGTCTTCACCGTCTCCACGTCGCCGTAACCACGCTCGGCCAGCCACTCCAGCACGCCGTCCACGAGCACGTCGGGCACCGAGGCACCGGAGGTGAGACCGACCGTGGTGACACCCTCCAGCCAGGCCTCGTCGATCTCGCTCGCGAAGTCCACCAGGTGCGCCGCGGGGGCGCCCGCGTCCAGGGCGACCTCGACCATGCGGATGGAGTTCGAGGAGTTCTTGGAGCCGACGACGATGACCAGCTCGGCGTCCTCGGCCAGCTTCTTCACCGCGATCTGGCGGTTCTGCGTGGCGTAGCAGATGTCGTCGCTGGGCGGCGAGACCAGCTGCGGGAACTTCTCCTTCAGCGCGTCCACCGTCTCCATCGTCTCGTCGACCGAGAGCGTGGTCTGCGACAGCCAGACGACCTTCGACTCGTCGCGCACGGAGACATGGGCGACGTCGTCGGGGCCGTCGACCAGCGTGATGTGGTCGGGCGCCTCGCCGCTCGTGCCGATGACTTCCTCGTGGCCCTCGTGGCCGATCAGGAGGATGTCGTAGTCCTCCTTGGCGAACCGGACGGCTTCCTTGTGGACCTTGGTCACCAGCGGGCAGGTCGCGTCGATCGTGGCGAGCTTGCGCTCGGCGGCCTCGGCGTGGACGGTCGGCGCGACGCCGTGCGCGGAGAACATCACGATGGAGCCCTCGGGGACCTCCGCGGTGACGTCGACGAAGATCGCGCCCTTCTTCTCCAGGGTCTGCACGACGTACTTGTTGTGCACGATCTCGTGACGGACGTAGATCGGGGCCCCGTACTGTTCCAGGGCCTTCTCGACGGCGATCACGGCACGGTCCACGCCCGCGCAGTAACCACGGGGCGCGGCGAGCAGGACACGGCGCGTGGCGCCCTCGCTCGGGGCGGCGGCGGGTGACGGGCTGGACGAAGCAGTCATGCGTCCCATCGTAAGGCCGTACCGAACAGGCGAGGCTTCGACCGGGTCGACAGACTGATCCGTACGCGACGTCCGGCACGTGTACGCCCCGTACGCCACGTACGCGACCGTGTTCATGCGAGCGACGGAGGGGCGATGGCCGACGGCGGCACGACGGGCCGGGCGACACTGCGGCGCACACTCGGGTTCCGGGACCTCGTCGTCTACGGGCTGCTGTTCATCGCTCCCATGGCGCCCGTCGGTGTCTTCGGCACGCTCGACGCGAAATCGGACGGCGCGGTCGCGCTGGTGTATGTCGCGGCGACCGTCGTCATGGCCTTCACCGCGTTCAGTTACGCCCAGATGGTGCGCGTCGCCCCGCAGGCGGGTTCGGTCTTCGCGTATGCGCGCAAGGGGCTCGGGGAGGGGCCCGGGTTCGTCGCCGGATGGATGGCGATGCTCGACTACCTGCTGATTCCGGCGGTCGCCTATCTCTTCTCCGGGATCGCGCTGAACGCGCTGGTCCCGGAGATCTCGCGATGGGTGTGGACGGCGCTCGCGGTGGTCGTGACGACCCTGCTCAACCTCTGGGGGGTACGGGCCGCCGCCCGGGTCGGTTTCGCGGTGCTCGCCATGGAGATCGTGGTGCTGGCGGTGTTCCTGGTGTCGGCCGCGGTCGTTCTCGTGCGGGACGGGGCGCAGCGCGGCTGGTGGACGCCGTTCACCGGTGACTCCGGCTTCTCGCTCGAAGCGGTGCTCGGCGCGGTGTCGGTGGCCGTGCTCTCGTATCTGGGGTTCGACGCCATCGCCTCGTTCGCGGAGGAGGTCACCGGCGGCTCGGAGAAGGTTGCGCGGGCCGTGCTGTTCTGTCTGGTCCTCGCGGGGGTGCTGTTCGTAGCGCAGGGCTATCTGGCGGCGCTGCTGGAGCCGATGACGTCGGCGGAGCTGGCCGCCGAACCGGCCAGGCAGGGGTCGGCGTTCTACGACACGGTCGACTCCGCGGTCGGCACGTGGCTGCACGACCTGGTGGCGCTCAGCAAGGCGATCGGGGCGGCGTTCGCGGCGCTGGCCGGGCAGGCGGCCGCGGGGAGGCTGCTCTTCGCGATGGCCAGGGAGCAGCGGCTGCCCTCGCTGCTGGCCCGGGTCGACCCGCGGTCCGGGGTGCCGCGGACGGCGATCCTGATCGCCGCGGCCGTGACGCTGGTGGCGGCGGTGTGGGCGGCCCGCCGCGACGACGGCCTCGACCATCTGGTGTCCGTGGTCGACGTCGGCGCGCTGACGGCGTTCGTGCTGTTGCACGCGTCGGTGATCGGCTGGTTCGCCGTGCGCCGGATGAACGGGCCGCCCAGCTGGTGGCGGCATGTGCTGGTGCCCGTGGTGGGTGCGGGAGTGCTGGTCGCGGTGATCCTCGCGGCGACGACCAGTGCGCAGGTGGTGGGGGTCTGCTGGCTCGGGGTGGGGCTGGTGGTGCTGGCGCTCCAGTGGGGGCCGCACCCGCCTGCACAACGCCGGTGAGCGGCGGCGGACACCCGGCGGTGCGGAGCCTCCTCGTTGTCGGTGGGGGCCGATACGCTCGCTCGCATGGCTCTCAATACGTCCGCGGAAGCTCCGTTGCCCGTCGGTGAGGTGTCACGGCTCATCGGCGGATGGATCGACCGGCTCGGGGCCGTCTGGGTCGAGGGGCAGATCACCCAGCTGTCGCGGCGTCCGGGTGCCGGCGTGGTGTTCCTGACGCTGCGCGACCCGTCGCACGACATCTCGGTGAGCGTGACCTGCTTCCGGCAGGTCTTCGACCGGATCGCTGATGTGGTGACGGAGGGCGCCCGCGTCGTCGTCCTCGCCAAGCCCGAGTGGTACGCGCCCCGGGGCCAGTTGTCCCTGCGAGCCACGGAGATACGGCCGGTCGGCATCGGGGAGCTGCTGGTCCGGCTGGAGCAGCTGAAGAAGTCCCTGGCGGCCGAGGGGCTCTTCGCCCTGGACCGGAAGAAGCCGCTGCCGTTCCTGCCGCAGTTGATCGGCCTGGTCTGCGGGCGTGCGTCGGCGGCCGAGCGGGACGTTCTGGAGAACGCGCGGCGGCGCTGGCCCGCCGTCCGGTTCGAGGTGCGGAACACGGCGGTGCAGGGCGTGCACGCGGTGAACCAGGTGGTCCAGGCGGTGAAGGAGCTGGACGACCTGCCGGATGTCGACGTGATCATCGTGGCGCGCGGCGGCGGCAGCGTGGAGGACCTGTTGCCGTTCTCGGACGAGCAGCTGATCCGTACGGTGGCCGAGTGCCGTACGCCGGTGGTGTCGGCGATCGGGCACGAGCCGGACTCCCCGCTGCTCGACCTGGTCGCGGATCTGCGGGCATCCACGCCCACGGACGCGGCGAAGAAGGTCGTGCCGGACGTGGGCGAGGAGCTGGACCGCGTGCAGCAGCTGCGGGACCGTGCTCTGCGGACCGTACGGGGTCTGCTCGACCGGGAGGAGCGGGGGCTGGCGCACACGCTGGGCCGGCCCTCCATGCAGCAACCGGAGCGGATGGTGGACGAGCGCGCGGCGGAGGTCGACGCACTGACCGGGCGCAGCCGCAGGGTGCTGGGGCATCTGCTGGACCGGGCGGATTCGGAGCTCGCCCACACCCGGGCGCGGGTGGTTGCGCTCTCGCCCGCGGCGACGCTGGAACGGGGGTACGCGGTGCTGCAGCGGCCGGACGGACATGTGGTGCGCTCCCCCGCCGAGGCCGGGGCGCCGGGCGACGAGCTGCGGGCGCGGGTGTCGGAGGGCGAGTTCACCGTACGGGTGGCCGAGTGACCCCTGCGCCTCCTTCCGGTGCCCTCCCTGCTCCTCCCCGGCCTCCTCGCTGCGGCTCGGAACCTGTCCGGACCTGGCTGTCGTAGCCCACACATAAGGTGGATCACATGACGGACGACGCGACAACGGCAGCTGCCGCCACGGACACGCTCGGATACGAGCAGGCGCGCGACGAGCTGATCGAGGTTGTACGGCGCCTGGAGGCGGGCGGCACGACGCTGGAGGAGTCGCTCGCGCTGTGGGAGCGGGGCGAGGAGCTGGCCAAGATCTGCCGACACTGGCTGGAGGGTGCCCGGGCCCGCCTGAACGAGGCCCTTGCACAGCCCGGGAAGGACGAGCCGGGCGACGCCGGCTGACCTCGGAGGACGAGCCGGGGCACACCGGCCGACCTCGGGTCCGGGGCTCCTGGGGCCCCGCGGACCGGCCCGGTCCGGAATGAATCCTGCACACGTGGCCGTCGACGCGCCCGCCCATGGCCGGCGCGGCCTGTCACGGCATCCGCACGCGTCTGTGGAGTGGATCACTCGGGTCCGGTTTTAGTTGAAAGTTAACCTACCTCTCGGTTACGGTCGCCGCATCGCTTGATCCGCATTTCATTCGGAAGGTAATCCGCAAGATGTCCCTCGCTCTTGACGCCGCCGCCCAGGACCTCCTCTTCCGTGAGGCCCGCACCGCCAACACGTTCACCGACGAGCCGGTCACCGAGGAGCAGATCCAGGCGATCTACGACCTGGTCAAGTACGGTCCGACCGCCTTCAACCAGTCGCCGCTGCGTGTCGTGCTGGTCCGCTCCGACGACGCCCGCGCGCGCCTCGTGAGCCACATGGCCGAGGGCAACCAGCCGAAGACCTCCACCGCCCCGCTGGTCGCGATCCTGGCCGCCGACAACGAGTTCCACGAGGAGCTCCCGGCCCTGTTCCCGCACTTCCCGCAGGCCAAGGACGCGTTCTTCTCCGAGCGCCCGGTCCGCGAGTCGTCCGCCACGCTGAACGCCGCCCTGCAGGCCGCGTACTTCATCATCGGCGTCCGCGCCGCCGGCCTGGCCGCCGGCCCGATGACCGGCTTCGACGCCGCGGGCATCGAGAAGGAGTTCCTCGACGGCGACCACAGCGTGCTGATGGTCGTCAACATCGGCAAGCCGGGCGAGGACGCCTGGTTCCCGCGTTCGCCGCGTCTCGCCTACGACGAGGTCATCACGACCGTCTGATCCTTCCGGTCATACGGAGAAGGGCCCTGGAGCACGCGGTGCTCCAGGGCCCTTCTCCGTATGCCGTGCGCACGTATGCCGTGCGCCCCGCTCAGGAGGTCCTGAGTGCGGCGGCCATCTCCGCCAGCCGCTGCGGCGACGCCGAACCCGTGACGACCGTGGTCGCACCGCCGTCGTGGCGCACCAGGGCGTCGTACTTCGCGCCCTCCCAGTGCTGCCACGTCTCGCCCGCGACCTGCTGCGTGCGCCCGGTGTTCTTCGCGTCCTGGCTGACCTCGGGCACGTACTTCTTCGCCGGGGACGTGGACTGCTCCACCGCGACGTACTTGCCGTCCGGGTCGAGGAAGCCCAGGTGCCAGCCGTTGCCCGACTCGCGCTCGTAACTGACCGAGGTGGGCTTCCAGTCCTTGGACAGACCGGCCGGAGCGGCCACCGGATACGGCGCCGCGCGCCGCGCCGTCAGGAGCTCCACCCGGTAGTCGACCGCCTTGACCGGGTTGGCCTTGTCGTCGTGCGGTACGAAAATGTAGACACCTCCGGCGACGGCGGAGATCACCGCCATCGACAGGAACATGTCCCGCACTGTCTGCTTGCCTCGCTTGCTTGCCACGGGTCCATGTTCGCATTAGGCCCGGCGGACCCGTCCGAGGGGCAGGCACCCTCGACAACCGGCCAGTGGGCCGCTCAAACGTGACCCGGGCTGCTCATATTGTCGCCCTGGCGATAGAGTCACATCACCCTCTTCCGGTCGTCGTCGTACAGAAAGGTGCGCTCCGATGTCCGAACATCATCTGCCGTCTCAGCTCGAGGTCTCCCCGGAGGCCCCCGACCGCAACCTGGCCCTTGAGCTGGTCCGGGTCACCGAGGCCGCTGCCATGGCCGCCGGGCGCTGGGTGGGCCGCGGCGACAAGATCGGCGCCGACGGCGCCGCCGTCAAGGCCATGCGGACCCTCGTCTCCACCGTCTCGATGAACGGCGTCGTCGTCATCGGCGAGGGTGAGAAGGACGAAGCCCCCATGCTGTTCAACGGCGAGCGGGTCGGCGACGGCACCGGCGCCGAGGTCGACATCGCCGTGGACCCGATCGACGGCACGACCCTGAACGCCAAGGGCATGCCCAACGCGATCGCCGTGCTGGCCGCCGCCGACCGCGGCACCATGTTCGACCCGTCCGCGGTCTTCTACATGGACAAGCTGGTCACCGGTCCCGAGGCCGCCGACTTCGTGGACATCAACGCCCCGGTGTCGGTGAACATCCGCCGGGTCGCAAAGGCGAAGAACTCCGCTCCCGAGGACGTCACCGTCGTCATCCTGGACCGCCCGCGCCACGAGGGCATCGTCAAGGAGATCCGGGAGACCGGCGCCCGGATCAAGTTCATCACCGACGGCGATGTCGCCGGCTCGATCATGGCCGCCCGCGAGGGCACGGGCGTCGACCTGCTGATGGGCATCGGCGGCACGCCCGAGGGCATCATCTCGGCCTGCGCCATAAAGTGCCTCGGCGGTGTCATCCAGGGCAAGCTCTGGCCGAAGGACGAGGCGGAGCGGCAGCGCGCGCTGGACGCCGGGCACGACCTGGACCGGGTGCTGTCCACGAACGACCTGGTCAGCGGCGACAACGTGTTCTTCGTCGCGACCGGCATCACGGACGGCGAGCTGATGCGCGGCGTGCGGTACCGCAGCGAGACGGCGACCACCGAGTCGATCGTGATGCGGTCCAAGTCCGGCACGATCCGCAAGATCGACTCGACCCACCGGCTGTCGAAGCTGCGCGCCTACAGCGCGATCGACTTCGACCGAGCGCAGTAGCGCAGACGTCGGCGCAGGTGTGGCACCGCGTGAAGCGGCGCCACACCCCGACAGGCCACGCGCAGGCCGTGTGCAGGCCGCGCGAAAGCCGCCGAACGCGGAGAGGCGCCCCCCATGTGCGGTGGGGGCGCCTCTCCGCGTCGGTGCGGAACCGTGCGCGCCGGCGGTCAGCCGGCCGCGGCGATGCGGTCCGCCGAGGCGGCCGCCTTGAGCTCCATCTCGCGCCGCCTGCGGCGGGCGAGCACCACACGGCGTTCGGCAGCGGTCAGGCCGCCCCACACCCCGTACGGCTCGGGCTGCATCAAGGCGTGTTCGCGGCATTCGATCATCACGGGACAGCGCGCGCAGACCCGCTTCGCGGACTCCTCGCGCGACAGGCGGGCAGCAGTCGGCTCCTTCGACGGGGCGAAGAACAGCCCGGCTTCGTCCCGGCGGCACACCGCCTCCGAGTGCCAGGGGCCGGCCTGGTCCTCCCGAGCAGGGGTGCGCTGGGTGGGAACGGCGGCGACCTGCAGAGGCTGATGCGGCAGTTGCAGCACGGTCTACTCCTGACGACGGCTTCGCGAGCGAGAGACGATGCAGCACTCCCTACCCGTTGTGCGCGCGCCTAAGCACTGAGTGGCACGGGGTTCCGGGTGACGGAATTGCGGTCGAGAGGAATTTTGGCCGGATCCAGGGCGGTGCGGACCGTTGCGCAGCGACGCGGTGCGGAATCAGTGACCGAGGTGTTTGCGCAGCTGGTCGCGGAGATCCGTAATGAGTTTCCCGCGCTTCGGCTTTGCCTCGACGTTTCCGAACACGGAATAGCCGTTGACGACGACCACCGGAGCCTCCGGGTCCGCGGAATCCAGGTTGACGACTTCGAAATTGCCGAAGACGCCCGTTCCGCTCCCTCTCAGCGAGATGTTCTCCGGAACCTTGATCTCGATGCTTCCGAAGAGGGAGGTCGCGTTGATGACGGTGAGCCGCTGGCCGAAAAGGGCCTCGGTCAGATCGATCTCCACGCTGCCGAAGAGCGCGAACGCGTTCGTACGCCCACCCACCCGCCAGCGCCCCTTGCGGGTGGAACTGCTGAAGACCGCGACCAGGCTCTCGGCCGGACCCGCGGGGGCCTCGGGGCCGTACGCGTACGGCGTGCCGGACGACGGGCGGGTGGAGCCGCCGGGGGCCGGCAGATCCCCTACCAGCGGCTCGAGTTCACCCACGGTCCTGGCACGGTAGACGGCGTCGACCCGCTCGGCGTGCTCCTCGGCCGTCAGCCGGCCCTCGGCCATGGCGTCCCGCAGGATGTCCGCGAACCGGTCCCGGTCTGCGTCGGAGGCGCGGATACCGGCGGGCGCGGGCTGCGCCGGGGCGGCGGGCTGCTGAGGGTGCTTTTCGAGGTCCACCGGCCCAGGGTACCCAAACGCGATAGATCGCGACAGGCCCCAGGTGACCGACGCCGGCGGGTCCCGAACTGAGCCTTACCTCACAGGTTCGGTGCACTCACGGCGTTCTACCCTGGTGGGTGCGCTGCCCAAGGGTGGACAGCCGCTGTCGCCGAGTGAGGAATGGCCGTAATGCCAGAGTTTGCGTACTCCGATCTGCTCCCTCTGGGAGAGGACACCACGCCGTACCGGCTGGTGACCGCCGAGGGCGTCTCGACCTTCGAGGCCGACGGCCGTACGTTCCTCAAGGTCGACCCGGAGGCACTGCGCACCCTGGCCGCCGAGGCGATGCACGACATCTCGCACTATCTGCGCCCCGCCCACCTGGCGCAGCTGCGGCGGATCATCGACGACCCCGAGGCGTCGTCCAACGACAAGTTCGTCGCGCTCGACCTGCTGAAGAACGCGAACATCGCCGCCGCGGGTGTCCTCCCCATGTGCCAGGACACCGGCACCGCCATCGTCATGGGCAAGCGCGGGCAGAACGTGCTGACCGAGGGCGGTGACGAGGAGGCCCTGTCGCGCGGCATCTTCGACGCGTACACCAAGCTCAACCTGCGCTACTCGCAGATGGCCCCGCTGACCATGTGGGACGAGAAGAACACCGGCTCGAACCTCCCGGCCCAGATCGAGCTGTACGCCACCGACGGTGGCGCGTACAAGTTCCTCTTCATGGCCAAGGGCGGCGGCTCGGCCAACAAGTCGTTCCTCTTCCAGGAGACGAAGGCCGTTCTCAACGAGGCCTCCATGATGAAGTTCCTGGAGGAGAAGATCCGTTCGCTGGGGACCGCGGCCTGCCCGCCGTACCACCTGGCGATCGTCGTCGGCGGTACGTCGGCCGAGTTCGCGCTGAAGACCGCCAAGTACGCCTCCGCGCACTACCTGGACGAGCTGCCCGCCGAGGGCTCCCCGACCGGTCACGGCTTCCGGGACAAGGAGCTGGAGGAGAAGGTCTTCGAGCTGACGCAGAAGATCGGCATCGGTGCGCAGTTCGGCGGCAAGTACTTCTGCCACGACGTGCGGGTGGTGCGTCTGCCGCGCCACGGTGCCTCGCTGCCCGTCGCGATCGCCGTGTCCTGCTCGGCCGACCGCCAGGCCGTCGCGAAGATCACCGCCGAGGGAGTCTTCCTGGAGCAGCTGGAGAAGGACCCCGCGCGCTTCCTGCCGGACACCACCGACGAGCACCTCGACGAGGCGGGCGACGTCGTCGAGATCGACCTGAACCGGCCGATGGACGAGGTCCTCGCCGAACTGTCCAAGTACCCGGTCAAGACCCGGCTCTCGCTGACCGGCCCGCTGGTCGTGGCGCGCGACATCGCGCACGCCAAGATCAAGGAGCGGCTGGACGCGGGCGAGGAGATGCCGCAGTACCTGAAGGACCACCCGGTCTACTACGCGGGCCCGGCGAAGACGCCCGAGGGGTACGCCTCCGGCTCCTTCGGGCCGACGACGGCAGGCCGCATGGACAGCTATGTCGCGCAGTTCCAGGCGGCGGGCGGCTCCAAGGTGATGCTCGCCAAGGGCAACCGGTCCCAGCAGGTCACCGACGCGTGCGACGCGCACGGCGGCTTCTACCTCGGCTCGATCGGCGGCCCGGCGGCGCGCCTCGCCCAGGACTGCATCAAGAAGGTCGAGGTCGTCGAGTACGAGGAGCTCGGCATGGAGGCGGTCTGGCGGATCGAGGTCGAGGACTTCCCCGCGTTCATCGTCGTCGACGACAAGGGCAACGACTTCTTCGCTCCGCAGCAGCTGTCCCAGCCGACGTTCACGCACATTCCCACCAGGAAGGCGTAGCCGTCCGGGACAGCCCCTGATCGCCCCGGAGACAGCAGAACGGCCCGGCACCCATGAGGGAGGCCGGGCCGTTCCGCGTACGGCCTGCGGCGCGGCGTCGCGCGATCCGAGCAGGACCCCCGGGACCACGGCCCGACGTGCTCCTGCCCGAGCCACGTGCCAAGCAGCGAAGGGTGGAGACGACGGCGAGGCGGCGCAGGCGCGGGCTGTTGGACGCGTTTCCCGGGGCTGGGGCCCGAGCATCCGCGCGGCCCTGACCGCCGTCAGGGCCTCCGGGCGCGGGACGGGAGGGCATGCGCCGCACCCGTCCCCGGAAGCGTCGCCCCCGCAACCCATCGCGCCATGAGCCACGGATAGCCTCCCGCCATGGACACCTCACAGAGCCGAGAGAACGACATTCGCAGGCTCCAGGGGCCGCCCCGCGCCTCGGCCCTCGACGAGCTCATTGCGGACCTCCGCTCCCCCGATCCTGTCGTGCGCGACGATCTGGCGTACCTCACGGCCAGGCGTTGGATACCGGCGCTCGAGCCGTCGGAGCTGCGGTACGTGGGAGACCGCATGGCGGCACATTTCGCTTCCCCCGCCATTCAGGCCCGCACCTTTGCGCCGCTCGTCCTCGCCCTCATCGCCGACCGGGGCGAGTGGAAGCAGGAGTGGTGGAGAGCCTTCGCCGACTGGTTCCCTGCCGAAACCGACCTGCGGGGGCATGACCCGGAGCTCGGCTGGTTGCACGCTCCCGCACACGGGGCCGACCTGCTGGCCGCCCTCTCCCGCCATCCCCAACAAGACCCGTACCCGCTGGCCGAACTGGCGGTGTGCCGGCTGCTGGCAGCCACGGACCATCTCTTCGACGCGCAGGAGGACGACCGTCTGGCCTTCGCCCTGGCCCAGATCCTCAGCCACCCCGGCCTCACCACCGCCCAGTCGGTGCAGTGGCTGGATCCCATCGCTGCGGCCTTCCGCACAGGAGAGCCGGGGCCGGTACCTGCCTGGGCCTCCAACACCATGCGCACGCTGCGCATGCTCTACATCCTGGCCGACCGCGGCTTTCACGGTCCCGGCGCAGGAGCACCTCGTACACCCACCCATCGCGCCATGGTCCTCGACGCCATCGCCGAAACCCTGACGATCGTGGCCCCGTACGCCGGGTGACACACCCGTGCCTGCCGGGTCGTCCCATGCGAAGGGCCGGAGCACCGGCTGTCCTGTGCTCGCCGGGTCGGCGCAGCTCGCCTCACGCAGACCCGAGTCGTAGATCCGGGTCAGGCAGGAACGGCCTCGGCGGCGCGGACGGCCTCCGGCTCGGGCGGGAGGGGGTGGATGCGGTAGGGGTGAAACCGGACCTGGCGGCCGCGCCTGCCGGTCCGGCGGCCGCGACCGCACAGCGGAGTCCGTGTCCGGTGCGCCTCATTGCGCCTCCCCGGGTTGTGGGTACTCCCGGGTATTTACTGGCCGGCAGGAGACTTGGGAATACACAGAACCAGACAAGTGCTCAACTTTTTCAGGAGGTTGAAACCCATGGACGACGCACAGAACCCCGCCGGCGGCACGGAATTCCGCATCGAGCACGACTCGATGGGCGAGGTGAAGGTCCCCGCACACGCCCACTGGCGGGCACAGACCCAGCGCGCCGTGGAAAACTTCCCGATCTCCGGCCAGCGCCTGGAGCGGGCCCACATCGAGGCCCTGGCCCGGATCAAGGCCGCGGCGGCCAAGGTCAACGCCGAACTGAAGGTCCTCGACCCCGGCATCGCCGCGGCGATCCAGGACGCGGCCGCCGAGGTCGCCGATGGGCGCTGGGACGCGCACTTCCCGATCGATGTCTTCCAGACCGGCTCCGGTACGTCGTCCAACATGAACATGAACGAGGTCGTGGCCACCCTCGCCACCCGGCGCCTCGGACGCGAGGTCCACCCCAACGACCACGTCAACGCCTCGCAGTCGTCCAACGACGTCTTCCCGTCCTCCATCCACATCGCCGCGACCGCGGCCGTCACCGGCGAGCTGATCCCCGCACTGGACCATCTGGCGACCGCGCTGGAGCGCAAGGCCGTCGAGTTCGCGGAGGTCGTGAAGTCGGGCCGGACGCATCTGATGGATGCGACACCGGTGACCCTGGGTCAGGAGTTCGGCGGATACGCGGCGCAGATCCGGTACGGCGTCGAGCGGCTGAACGCGTCCCTGCCGCGCCTCGCCGAGCTCCCGCTGGGCGGCACGGCCGTCGGCACTGGCATCAACACCCCGCCCGGCTTCTCCGCCGCGGTGATCGCCGAGGTCGCGCGCGCCACCGGACTGCCGCTCACCGAGGCCCGCGACCACTTCGAGGCGCAGGGCGCGCGCGACGGACTCGTCGAGACGTCGGGCCAGCTCCGCACGATCGCCGTCTCCCTCACCAAGATCTCCAACGACCTGCGCTGGATGGCGTCCGGACCGCGCACCGGACTGGCCGAGATCAGCCTTCCCGACCTCCAGCCGGGCTCGTCGATCATGCCGGGAAAGGTGAACCCGGTCATTCCCGAGGCCGTCCTGATGGTCGCCGCCCAGGTGATGGGGAACGACGCGACGGTCGCCGTCGCGGGCGCGGCGGGCAATTTCGAACTGAACGTCATGCTGCCGGTCATCGCGAAGAACCTGCTGGAGTCGGTCCGGCTGCTGGCCAACGTCTCCCGGCTGCTCGCGGACCGTACGGTCGACGGAATCACCGCCGACGTGGAACGGGCCCGGGAGTACGCGGAGTCCTCGCCGTCCGTCGTCACCCCGCTGAACAAGTACATCGGCTACGAGGAGGCGGCGAAGGTCGCCAAGAAGTCGCTCGCCGAGCGGCGGACGATCCGCGACGTGGTGCTGGCCTCGGGGTATGTCGAGCGCGGCGACCTCACGGTGGAACAGCTCGACGAGGCGCTCGACGTGTTGCGTATGACCCGCCCGTGACGTGGATCGCAGCGACCCGCCCGGCGCATCCGTAAGATCTCTTCATGCCAGGTACCGGAGACACCGCGCGCGCAGAGACCGAGCCCTCGGACATCGCGTCCTGGGCGCCGGGCGACCAGATCCTGTGGCGCTACCGGGGCAACGGCCCCCGGGCGCACGGCGCCACCCGGAAGCCGGTCCACATCTGCCGGCCGGTCACCGTCGTGCAGGACACCGCCGAACTGCTCGCCGTGTGGATGGCGCCCGGCACCGAATGCGTCAGACCGGTCCTCGCCGACGGCACCAGCGTGCACGCCGAACCGCTCGCCACCCGGTACACCGCACCGCGCACCACCGCCCGCTCGACGTGGTTCGGCACGGGCGTGCTGAAGCTCGCCCGGCCCGGTGAACCCTGGTCGGTCTGGCTGTTCTGGGACCGCGGCTGGAGCTTTCGCAACTGGTACGTGAACCTCGAGGAACCACGCACCCGCTGGGCGGGCGGCGTCGACTCGGAGGACCACTTCCTCGACATCGCCGTGCACCCGGACCGCAGTTGGCGCTGGCTGGACGAGGACGAATTCGCCCAGGCGCAGCGGGTCGGCCTGATGGACCGTGAGACCGCGCAGCGGGTACGGGAGGCGGGCCGCGCGGCCGTCGGAGTGATCGACGCCTGGGGTGCGCCGTTCCGGGACGGATGGGAGAACTGGCGGCCCGATCCGCGGTGGCGGGTACCCGCGCTGCCGGATGACTGGGACCGTACGCCCTCGCATATGCCGTCGTGAGACCCTTGATGCACCCCAGGGGGGCAAACGTAGGATCGTCCTCCGGAGGGCTGCTCCGCTTCAACCGGCGGGCGCGGCACAGGACCTGACCGCAAGTCATCGCACGAGTTGCATGATCTTCATGAGCCGCTTCAGTTGCATGAGCAGCAAGAACCGCAGGAGCCACTACGAGGGGGTGGAAAGGTGCACGCTCTCCGCCGCCCCGACGCCGGAAACGTTGTCACCCGCCCACCGCGCGGGCATACGGTTTCGGCCCCGCGAAGCTGGGCATGCGGTGACAGCCGTTGTCATCACCGCTCTTCCCGGGGCACAGTGGCGCTCCACAAGGTGATTGCCTCATACAACCGGCCCGGACGGACGGAACCCCACGCGTGACGGAGCATCCCACCTCCCACGAAGGCCGGCAGCCTCTCGCCGCCCGGCCGCAGGAACGCGCCCGGCCGCGGCAGCAGGACGCCGCGGCGATCCCCGGCCAGGCCGCGACGCCCGGCCCGAAGCCGTCGGCGCCGGGTCCCGGCTCGAATCCGACACCGATTCCCGGCCCCGCCACGTCATCGAGCGCCGCCACGGCGGCCGGCCCCACCGCCGCGACGGGACCGGACCCGCAGACCGTGGCCCGCCGCGAGGGCGACCGGCTGCGCTTCGTGGGCGCCGCGACCCGCCGGATCGCCCGAGGCATAGATCTGGACGAGATCGTTCTCGGCCTGTGCCGGGCCAGCGTGCCGACGTTCTCCGACGCCATACTCGTCTACCTCCGCGACCCGCTCCCGGTCGGCGACGAGCGTCCGGTCGCCCCGTTCATCCTGCGGCTGCGCCGGTCCGACCGGCTGCGTTTAAACGAAGAGGAGACCGAGGCCGCAGCCCTGGAGACCGATCGGCTGCGCCCGCCCACCATCGACCCGCACGCCGATCTGACGCCCGCGGCAGAGCTCTGCGAGGTACGGGCGGGCGGCGCGCTCGCCGAGGTGCTGCGTGGAGTACGGCCCGTCTTCGGGGACTCCGCCGCGGCCCGCGTCGCCCTGCCCGAACTGCTGGGTGCCGGACGCACCGTCCCCTCCGGCCACCGGGTGATCCTCGCTCCGCTGCGCGGCCGGCGACGGGTGATCGGCGCCGCCGTCTTCCTGCGCGGCACCGAACGGCCGCCGTTCGAGGCCAACGACCTGCTGGTCGCCGCCCAGCTGGCTACGCACACCGCACTCGGCATCGACAAGGCCGTGCTGTACGGGCGCGAGGCGTACATCGCCGACGAGCTGCAGCGCACCATGCTGCCCGACTCGCTGCCGCAGCCCACCGGCGTCCGCCTCGCCTCCCGCTATCTCCCGGCCGCCGAGACGGCCCGGGTCGGCGGCGACTGGTACGACGCGATCCCGCTGCCCGGCAGCAGGGTCGCCCTCGTCGTCGGTGACGTCATGGGCCACTCCATGACGTCCGCGGCGATCATGGGCCAGCTGCGCACCACCGCCCAGACCCTCGCCGGACTCGACCTGCCGCCGCAGGAGGTGCTGCACCATCTGGACGAGCAGGCGCAGCGGCTCGGCAGCGACCGGATGGCCACCTGCCTGTACGCGGTGTACGACCCGGTCTCGCACCGGATCACCATCGCCAACGCGGGACACCCGCCGCCGGTGCTGCTCCACCTGGGCGGCCGTGCCGAGGTGCTGCGGGTGCCGCCCGGCGCCCCGATCGGCGTCGGCGGCGTGGACTTCGAGGCCGTCGAGCTGGACGCGCCCTCGGGCGCCACGCTGCTGCTGTACACCGACGGCCTGGTGGAGTCCCGGCTGCGGGACGTCTGGACCGGGATCGAGCAGCTGCGGGAGCGGCTCGCCGCCACCGCCCAGCTCACCGGGCCGGACCATTCGCCGCCGCTGGAGGCGCTCTGCGACGACGTCCTCGACATGCTCGGCCCGGGCGACCGGGACGACGACATCGCCCTGCTCGCCGCCCGCTTCGAAGGCATCGCACCCAGCGACGTCGCGTACTGGTTCCTGGATCCGGAGGACTCCGCCCCCGGACGCGCCCGCCGGCTGGCCCGCAGGGCGCTCAGCCGGTGGGGCCTCGACGAGCTCTCGGACTCGGTGGAACTGCTGGTCAGCGAGGTGGTGACCAATGCGGTGCGGTATGCGGAGCGGCCGGTGACGCTTCGCTTGCTGCGCACCGACATCCTGCGCTGCGAGGTCGGCGACGACGCGCCTCAACTGCCCCGGCAGCGCCGGGCCCGCGACATGGACGAGGGCGGTCGCGGCCTGTTCCTGGTGAACCGGCTGGCCAGACGGTGGGGTGCGACCCGGTTGTCGACCGGCAAAGTCGTCTGGTTCGAGATGCCCACCCGCAGCCAGTGAGTGGGGCATGACAGCTCGGGCGAATCAGCCCAAGCATGGACAAGATCTACATGTTGCCGACCTCTCGTCGTCGGAGTTGACTCGGTCGTGACCGGGCGCTGCCTGGGCATGCCCGACCGACACCCCGCACCGACGGGAGGACGCTCGTGACCGAGGAAACCAAGAACGCGCCTTACACCACGAACAATGCCGGGATCCCGGTGGAGAGCGACGAACATTCGCTCACCATCGGCTCCGACGGCCCGATCCTGCTCCAGGACCACTACCTCATCGAGAAGATGGCCCAGTTCAACCGTGAACGGGTCCCCGAACGAGTGGTCCACGCCAAGGGCGCCGGCGCCTACGGCACCTTCGTCGTGACCAACGACGTCAGCCAGTTCACCAAGGCGGACCTCTTCCAACCGGGCAAGCAGACCGCCATGCTGGCCCGCTTCTCCACGGTCGCCGGTGAGCAGGGCTCCCCCGACACCTGGCGCGACCCCCGCGGCTTCGCGCTGAAGTTCTACACGGAGCACGGCAACTACGACATGGTCGGCAACAACACGCCGATCTTCTTCGTGCGGGACCCGATGAAGTTCCAGGACTTCATCCGCTCGCAGAAGCGCCGCCCGGAGAGCGGGATCCGCGACCACGACATGCAGTGGGACTTCTGGACCCTCTCCCCCGAGTCCGCGCACATGGTGACGTGGCTGATGGGCGACCGGGGCATCCCGAAGACGTACCGCAACATGAACGGCTACAGCTCGCACACCTATATGTGGGTGAACACGGGCGGCGAGCGGTTCTGGGTCAAGTACCACTTCAAGACCGACCAGGGCATCGATTTCTACACCCAGGCCGATGCCGACGACATGGCCGGTACGGACGGTGACGTCCACCGCCGCGACCTCTTCGAGTCGATCAAGCGCGGCGACCACCCGAGCTGGACGCTGTACGTCCAGATCATGCCGTTCGACGACGCACCGGACTACCGGTTCAACCCGTTCGACCTGACCAAGGTGTGGCCGCACGGCGACTACCCGCTGATCGAGGTCGGCCGGATGACGCTGAACGAGAACCCTGAGGACTTCTTCGTCCACATCGAGCAGGCGGCCTTCGAGCCGTCGAACCTGGTGCCCGGCGTCGGCCCGTCGCCCGACAAGATGCTGCTCGGTCGGCTCTTCTCGTACCCGGACACCCACCGTTACCGGATCGGCCCGAACTACGCACAGCTGCCGCCGAACCGTCCGCGCTTCTCCCGGAACTCGTACGCGAAGGACGGCCCGATGCGCTACGAGCCTTCGCGTACCGGAGCGGTCTACGCACCGAACTCGTACGGCGGACCCGCCGCGGACACCGAGCGCTTCGGCGACCCGGCGGGCTGGGCCTCGGCGGGCGAGATGGTGCACGAGGCGTACAAGCTGCACCGCGAGGACGACGACTGGGGCCAGGCGGGCACGATGGTGCGCCAGGTGCTCGACGACGCGGAGCGCGACCGGCTCGTGTCGAACATTTCCGGCCATCTCCTGGACGGCGTGAGCCGCCCGGTCCTGGAGCGGGCGGTGCAGTACTGGCGCAATGTCGACAAGGACCTCGGCGACCGGATCGCGAAGGAGGTCAACGGCGGCTGACCGCGAAAAGACGGAGAGCGGAGGGTGCCACGGAACATTCCGTGGCACCCTCCGGCCGCTGCGTCAGTTGCCGGTGTTCACTCTGGTGCCGTCCCGGCCGTCTCCGGGGAGCGGGGGATCGATGGAGGTCGACGGGTCCGGCTCGATCGGCGGCTCGCTCGTCTCCCCGTCCGCGGGCGGCGTCACCGGCGGCGACGACGGGGGCTCGCTCTCCGTCGGCGGCTCGGATGTCGACGGCTCGTCGGTCGGCTCGTCCGAGGCACTGGGCTCGTCGGAGGGCTGCTCGCTCGGGTCCGGCGACGCCGAGGTCGGCGGCGGGGTGATCGCCGCACCCAGGTCGGTGTCGAGATCGAACTCGGCGGGCTCGCCCATCACCTGGAACGTGTAGTCCGCCCAGATCCGGGCCGGGAATCCGCCACCGTTGACCCGGCCGCCCCCCGCCGCGCCCTTCAGGCTGACCTGCGAACCCTTGATCACCTTGCCGTCGGCCGTCTTGTGGGTCTCGGCGGCCTCGCCGAAGAGACCGACCGAGGTCACCAGGTTCGGCGTGTAGCCGGAGAACCAGGCCGATTTGTTGTTGTCCGACGTACCCGTCTTGCCGGCCACCTGCTGGCCGTCCCGCGCCGGGGCGTCGCGCACCGAGGCACGGGCCGTACCGTCGTCGACCACTCCGGTCAGCACCGAGGTCACCTCGTCGGCGGCCTGCCGGCTGATCACCTGCTCGCCGATCGGGTCGGGCAGCTCGATCGGGGCCGCACCCTGCCGGGAGGCGGACTTCACGATCTGCGGGGTGACCTTCCTGCCGTGGTTGTCGAGGGTCGCGTAGATCCCCGCCATCTCCATGGGGCTCGCGCCCATCGAGCCGAGCGTCTGCGCGGGCACGACCGGAAGGCCCTCCACGTCCATGCCCAGCTTGCCCGCGGTCTGCATCACCTTGTCCATCCGCACGTCCACGCCCATCTGCGCGAAGACGGAGTTGATGGACTTGTTCATCGCCGTCTGGACGGTGACCTGGCCGTAGTCCACCTCGTCCTCGTTCGGCGGTGCGAAGGCGATGTCGCTGCCCACGACCGGGCGGCGGTTGCTGCCGTCGTAACGGGTGTTGGCGTTGATCGGCCGGCCGTCCTGCGTCTGCGCCTCCTCGTCGAGGGCCGCGGCGAGGATGATCGGCTTGAAGGTGGACGCGGGCTGGTAGTCGCGCCGGGTGGCGTTCGACGTCCAGTGCTCGGTCAGGCCGGTGCCGCCGTAGAGGGCGACGACCGCTCCGGTCTTCGGATTCACCGAGACCGCACCGGCCTGCACGTCCTTGTCGACGGCCCGGTCCTTCGTGTCGAGCTTGCCGGTCAGCTGGTCCTTGACCGCGCGCTCCAGCTGCTTCTGCTTCTTCTTGTCGATGCTGACGGTGATGGTCCAGCCGCCGGCGTCGAACTGCTCGTCGCTGAGGTGTTCCTGCCTCTGCACCGCGGCCCGCGCCGCGTTGACTATGTAGCCCTTCTGGCCGCTGAGGCCGTCCGCGGGCTTGGGGTCGTGCGGCACCGGGAACGCCAGGCCCTGGCGCGTACCGGCGTCCAGCCAGTGCTCCTCGGCCATGTTGTTCAGTACGTAGTTCCAGCGCTCCTTGACCAGCCGCTTGCCGGTGGGCGTGGCGACGGCCCAGTCGTACTGGCTCGGCGCCTGGAGCAGAGCAGCGAGGTAGGCACCCTGGGCGACGTCCAGGTCCCGGGCGTCCTTGCCGTAGTAGGCCTGGGCCGCCGCCTGTATGCCATAGGCGCCGCGGCCGTAGTAGCTGGTGTTGATGTACCCCGCGAGGATGTCGTTCTTGCTCTTCTGCCGGTCGACCTTGAGAGAGATCACCAGCTCCTTGAGCTTGCGGGTGACCGTCTGGTCCTGGTCGAGGTAGTAGTTCTTGACGTACTGCTGGGTGATGGTCGAACCACCCTGCTTGCCCTTGCCGGACAGCGTGTTGATCAGGCCGCGCGCAGTGCCCCTGAGGTCGACGCCCTTGTCCGTGTAGAAGGACTTGTTCTCGGCGGCGACAAAGGTCCGCTGCACGTCCTTGGGCACCTCGGAGAGGCCCACGATCTCCCGGTTGACCTTGCCGGTCCGGGCCAGCAGCGAGCCGTCGGAGTACTTGTAGACGTTGCTCTGGAGCTTGGCCTGGGCATTGCCCTCGGGCACGTCCACGATCGCGTACAGCACGACGAACGCACCCATGCCGAGCAGGCAGAACCCGAAGAACGTACCCAGCAGTTTCTTCCAGGTGAAGAGTCTGCGTATGCCGCCGCTCTTCCCGGCCCGCCGCGCACCGCGCTGCTGGGCTCGTCGCGCATCCGCTCGACCCATCGCTGTATCGCTCCCGTTTCTCTGCTCGGCCGGATCGCCTCAGCCTCGCCAGCTAACACTGTCGTCGGGGACAAAAGGCAAGCGATCCGGTCTTTTCCGGACGTGACAATCAGCACCCGCTCTTTAGGGAACCGACTCCCGAGAGGTGCGCAAGGTTGCGAATTCGCTTAATGTGTAATCACATTGCTAGCACCGTGCTGGACGCGCAAACAGGGGGAATCATGACTGATCAGCTGATAACGGGGCAGACCGACGACGCACCGGAGATGCCCGAACCGCAGGTCCGCGAGACCACGGCCCACTCCATTCCCGGCGGCCTCGGCCTGCTCCTGACGGTCCTCGGCGTGCTCCTCGGCGTCGGCCTGGCGATCACCGGCGGAGCCCTGGGCGCCAACGGGCACAACGGGCCGGGAATCGCACTCGTCGTGGTCGGTGTACTCCTCGCCATCGCCTCCTTCTTCTGCATGAGCGGCGTCAAGATGGTGGCGCCCGGCGAGGCCCGCGTCATCCAGCTCTTCGGCCGGTACGTGGGCACGATCCGCGCCGACGGACTGCGCTGGATCAACCCGCTGACCAGCAGCCGCAAGATCTCCACCCGGGTCCGCAACCACGAGACCGCGGTCCTCAAGGTCAACGACGCCTACGGCAACCCGATCGAGCTCGCCGCGATCGTCGTCTGGAAGGTCGAGGACACCGCGCAGGCGCTCTTCGAGGTCGACGACTTCCAGAAGTTCGTCGCCACGCAGACCGAGGCGGCCGTCCGCCACATCGCGATCGAGTACCCGTACGACGCCCACGACGAGGGCGGCCTGTCGCTGCGCGGCAACGCGGACGAGATCACCGAGAAGCTGGCCGCCGAGCTCACCGCCCGGGTGCGGGCCGCCGGCGTACGGATCATCGAATCCCGCTTCAGCCACCTCGCGTACGCCCCCGAGATCGCCTCCGCGATGCTCCAGCGCCAGCAGGCGGGCGCGGTGGTCGCGGCCCGTCAGCAGATCGTCGAGGGCGCGGTCGGCATGGTCGAGATGGCGCTGACCCGGATCGCCGAGCAGGACATCGTCGAGCTCGACTCCGAACGCAAGGCGGCGATGGTCAGCAACCTGATGGTGGTGCTGTGCGGTGACCGTGCGGCGCAACCGGTCCTCAACACGGGCACGCTCTACCAGTGACGGAAGAAACCCCGAAGCGCAAGCAGATGCTGCTGCGGCTGGACCCAGCGGTGCACGACGCGCTCGCCCGCTGGGCCTCGGACGAGCTGCGCAGTGCGAACGCGCAGATCGAGTTCCTGCTGCGCAGGGCGCTGGCGGAGGCGGGCCGCCTGCCGAAGTCGACGTCCCCCATCCCCCGCCGGGGCCGCCCCCCGAAGTCCCCGCCGGAGTAGACGGGGGCGGGCGCCCGCCGCTCGGCGCCGGACGGGCCGGCACATCCGGCCCGTCCGGCGCTCACGGACACGCAGCCGTCGCCGCCGGCGGACGCCCACCGGCCGGGCCCCTACGTCCCGTCGGGCCGCTCACGGGCAGGTCGACGAGGGGAGCCAGGCCGACGGAGCCCCGGCTGCGGGTTGTTCCTCCTTCAGATGCCTCTCGTTCACGAGGGGTACCGCACCCACGCCTACGTTCGCTCGTGAAGACTTTGCAATTCACGAGGAGCTGTTGTGAACAGACGCGTGCGTAGTGCGCGATGGGGAGCACCCGTCGCTGCGGCCGTTGTGGCCGCCGTCGCCACGATGGTGCTCAATCCGACGCTCGGTGCGTCGGCCACTGCCCCGCAGTCGGCGGCGAAGGCGAAGGCCCCGACGGCGAAGAACGTCATCTTCATCAACGGTGACGGCATGGGTGCCTCGATGCGCGAGGCAGCGAGGCTCAACCTTTCGGGCCTGGACGGCCAGCTGGCGATGGACCGCCTCACGGCGTCCGGCCAGCTCACCACCACCCCGCACGACCCGAAGGCCGTCGTGACGGACTCCGCCGCGGCGGCGACCACGTGGGCCACGGGCGAGAAGACCTACAACGGCGCGATCAGCGTCGACGTCGACGGCAACCCGCTGGCGACCCTCGGCCAGCAGGCCAAGGCGGCCGGCAAGGCCACCGGCCTGGTGACCACCGCGCAGGTCACCGACGCGTCCCCGGCCGCGTTCTTCGCCAACACCGCGGACCGCGGGCAGCAGGACGAGATCGCCCGTCAGTACCTGGACGTCAGCAAGCCCGACGTCATCCTGGGCGGTGGCGAGGACTGGTGGCTGCCGGCCGGTACGCCGGGCGCGTTCACGGACAAGCCGGCGGAGGACACGAGCGAGGGCAGCCGCGGCACCAAGGGCAACCTGATCAAGAAGGCCGAGAAGGCCGGCTACTCGTACGTCAACAGTGCGAGCGGACTGAGCAAGGCCAAGAACGGCAAGATCCTCGGCCTGTTCAGCAACGAGGAGATGTTCCAGCAGCGTCCCGAGGGGCAGGGCGACGTCTACAGCCCGGTCGTGGACCTCGGCACGATGACCAGCAAGGCCCTGGCCAGCCTGGACAAGAACAAGAAGGGCTTCTTCCTCATGGTCGAGGAGGAGGGCACCGACGAGTTCGCGCACTCCAACAACGGCACGCGCGTCCTTCAGTCGATGCAGCAGCTGGAGAAGGCCGTCGCGGTGGCCCGCGCGTACATCGCGACGCACCCCGACACGCTGCTGGTCGTCACCGGTGACCACGAGACCGGCGGTCTCTCGGTCGAGGAGGTCGACGCAGCCGACGAGTCCGGGGACGCCATCTCCGCCGAGGACGGCCCGTTCTCGATCCGCGGCAGCGACCGCAAGTTCATCATCGACTGGACCACGTCGGGGCACACCAGCGTGGACGTGCCCGTGACGGCGAGCGGTCCGCTCTCCGACAGCTTCACGGGCAAGCACCCGAACACGTACGTGCACGACGTGCTCAAGCAGGTGCTGACACCGCGCCGCTGAACGACGGTGACGACGGAACGGGCCCCGGGAGAACGCTCCCGGGGCCCGTTCCCGCACGTGGACGCGATGCCGTCGGACGGCGACGGCCCAGGCGCAAGGCCCGCCCGGGGCGGCGCCGAACCGTGCCGGACGATGCCCCGCCCCGTCTCGGAGAGGACCGCTCCACCCACGTATACACGCGAGGTATACACACCGTGTACAGTGCCGCACATGTCTATCGGCCACACCCTCCTCGGACTCCTCGAGTCCGGCCCCCGCCACGGCTACGACCTCAAGCGCACTTTCGACGAGAAGTTCGGCCACGACCGCCCCCTCCACTACGGCCAGGTCTACTCGACCATGTCCCGCCTCCTCAAGAGCGGCCTCGTCGAGGTCGACGGCATAGAGAGCGGCGGCGGCCCCGATCGCAAGCGGTACGCCATCACCGAAGCCGGTGTCACCGACGTCGCCACCTGGCTCGCACAGCCCGAGAAGCCGGAGCCGTACCTCCAGTCGACGCTGTACACCAAGGTCGTCCTGGCCCTGCTCACCGGCCGCAGCGCCGAAACCCTCCTGGACACGCAGCGCGCCGAGCACCTGCGCCTCATGCGCATCCTCACCGACCGCAAGCGGGGCGGCGATCTCGCGGATCAGCTGATCTGCGACCACGCCCTCTTCCACCTGGAGGCCGACCTCCGCTGGCTGGAACTGACCGCCGCCCGGCTCGACCGCCTCGCCGGCGAGGTGGTCGCATGACCCCCGCCGGCTCCCTTCTCGTCGCCCACGACCTGCACAAGTCCTACGGCTCGACACCCGCACTGGACGGCGCCTCGTTCTCCATCCACCCCGGCGAGGTCGTCGCCGTGCTGGGCCCGTCCGGCTCCGGCAAGTCGACCCTGCTGCACTGCCTCGCCGGCATCGTCACTCCCGACAGCGGCACGATCACCTACGCGGGCCGCGAGCTCTCCGCGATGTCCGACGCCGAACGCAGCGCCCTGCGCCGCAGCGAGTTCGGTTTCGTCTTCCAGTTCGGACAGCTCGTCCCGGAACTGACCTGCGTGGAGAACGTCGCCCTGCCGCTCCGCCTCGGTGGTGCCAGGCGCAAGGACGCCGAGCGCACCGCCCTCGGCTGGATGGAGCGCCTGGAGGTGGACGACCTCGGCGCCAAGCGTCCCGGCGAGGTCTCCGGAGGCCAGGGCCAGCGCGTCGCCATCGCCCGCGCGCTGGCCTCCTCCCCGAAGGTGATCTTCGCGGACGAGCCGACCGGCGCCCTGGACTCCCTCAACGGCGAGCGGGTGATGAACCTGCTCACCGAGGCCGCCCGGTCCGCCAATGTCGCCGTGGTCCTGGTGACCCACGAAGCCCGCGTCGCCGCCTACTCCGACCGTGACGTCACGGTCCGGGACGGCCGGGCACGCGATCTGGAGCACGCCTCATGAGGCTGCTCGACCGGAAGACGGTCCCGCCGACCGAGGAACTCCGGCCCACCGAGCCCTCCCGGGCCACGGGCCTGCTGCACGATCTCGGCCTCGGCATCCGGTTCGCCTCCTCCGGCGGGCGTGAGGGCTGGACCCGCACCGTGCTCACCGCGGTCGGTGTGGGCCTCGGTGTGGCGCTGCTGCTGTTCGCCTCCTCCATACCGCATCTGCTCGAACAGCGTTCCGCCCGCGACCAGGCCCGCGCCGAGGCCCGCGTCTCGCGCGACCACACCGTCCCGAAGTCGGACACGACAGTGCTTCAGATCAGTGTGCTGTCCGAGTACCGCGGCCGCTCCGTCGAGGGCTCCCTGATGCGCCCGGAGGGGGCACACCCGGTCACCCCGCCCGGTGCGGCGCACTTCCCCGGCCCGGGCGAAATGGTCGCCTCGCCCGCCCTGAAGGAGCTGCTGGGCTCCCCGGAGGGCGGTCTCCTCAAGGAGCGGCTGCCGTACCGGATCACCGGCACGATCGCCGACCCGGGCCTGATCTCCCCGGGCGAGCTGCGCTACTACGCGGGCAGCGCCACCCTGACCCCCGCCGCGGGCGGCCACCGGCTGTCCGGTTACGGCGCCCAGGACCCGTCCGAGCCGCTGTCCCCCATCCTCGTCGTGCTGATCATCATGATCTGCGTCGTCCTGCTGGTGCCGGTCGCGATCTTCATCGCGACGGCCGTGCGCTTCGGCGGGGACCGCCGCGACCGCAGGCTCGCAGCGCTGCGCCTGGTCGGCGCGGACATCCGGACGACCCGCCGGATCGCGGCCGGTGAAGCGCTCTTCGGCACGGTGCTCGGCCTGCTCACGGGGCTGGTGTTCTTCCTGGTGGCACGTCAGTTCATGGGCGCCGTCGAGGTGTGGGACGTCAGCGCCTTCCCCGCCGATCTGGTCCCGGTTCCCTGGCTGGCGGCGCTGATCGCGGTGGCAGTACCGGTGGCGGCCGTGCTCGTCACCCTGACCGCCCTGCGCTCGGTGGTGATCGAACCGCTCGGCGTCGTACGCCACAGCCGCAGCCGCAGGCGCCGGCTCTGGTGGCGGCTGCTGATGCCGGTCGCTGGAGTGGCGGTTCTCGCGCAGACCGGAACGGTCGACGAGTACGCCCCCGTCAATCCGTATCCGATCGCGGGCGGCGCCGTGCTGGTCCTGGTCGGGCTCGCGCTGCTGCTGCCCTGGCTGGTCGAGGCGTGCGTGAACCGGCTGCGCGGCGGCCCGGTGCCCTGGCAGCTCGCGACCCGCAGGCTCCAGCTGAGCAGCGGGGCGGCGTCCCGCGCGGTCAGCGGCATCACGGTCGCGGTGGCGGGCGCGGTGGCGCTGCAGATGCTGTTCGCTGCGGTGAACGACGACTTCAACCGGGTGACGGGGCAGGATCCCGCGCGGGCCCAGTTCACGGCATCCTCCGAGAAAGTGACCGGTGACGCGGCCACGCGCACCATCAAGGAGTTCCGGGCCACCAAGGGCGTGAAGGCCGTCATCGGTACGGTGGAGGTGTATGTCACCCGGCCCGGAAAGTACGAGGGCGACATCCGGCCCACCACCTCACTGTCCATCGGCGACTGCGCGACCCTGCGCGAGCTCGCCCGGATCGGCTCCTGCAAGGAGGGCGACGCCTTCGTCGTCCACCCCGAAAACGACAAGGACCAAGCCGCCTGGGTGGACCAGACGGCCCGCAAGGGCAAGGAGGTCGAGATCACCTCGTACGACGGGCAGTCGAAGCGCTGGACCCTGCCCGCCGACGCCCGGACCGTCGTCTCCCGCCGCGATCCGACGGGCGAGGACCACTGGGGCATCATGGCCACCGTCGGCGCGGTCGACCCGAGTACGCTGCCCGGCGCGACGGTCAACGCGCAGATCAAGGTCGACGAGAGCGTCGCGGACGTCTCCGAGTACGTGCGGAACACGGCGGCCAGGATCGACCCCGGCATGAGCGTCGCCTCCCTGCATTCGGTGACGCGCGACCGGCAGTACGCGAGCGTGCAGACCGGCCTCCAGGTCGGCGCGACCGCGACCCTGCTCCTGATCGCCGCCTCGATGCTGGTCTCCCAGCTCGAGCAGTTGCGGGAGCGCCGGCGCCTGCTGTCGGTTCTGGTCGCCTTCGGCACCCGGCGCACCACCCTCGGCTGGTCGGTGCTCTGGCAGACCGCCGTGCCGGTGGTCATCGGCCTGGTCGTGGCGGTCGCGGGCGGGCTCGGGCTCGGCGCGGTGATGATCAGGATGGTCGCCAAGAGGGTCACCGACTGGTGGCTGTTCCTGCCGATGGTGGGGGCGGGCGCGGCGCTGATCCTGCTCGTCACCCTGATCTCGCTGCCACCGCTGTGGCGGCTGATGCGGCCGGACGGCCTGCGAACCGAATGACGACGGCGCAGCGGTGACACCAGGGGTGCGGTCCCTCCTCAGGAGGGACCGCACCCCTCTTCACGCGTGTGACGTGCCCGTGGTCACCCGTACCGGCAGCATCCGCATCGCCTCACGCAGCGCGGCCGCGAACTCCTCGAACTCGCCGTGCCGCGCCGCCCCGGTCCGCATCCCCAGCGCCACCCGCCGCGACGGTGCGGGCTCCGCGAAGTACCCGGTGGTCAGCGCGTCGTTGCGGGCGGTCTCCACGGTGACGGCGGTGCGCGGCAGCAGTGTCACCCCGAGCCCGCCGGCCACCAGCTGCACCAGTGTGGAGAGCCCGGCCGCTGTCGTGGTGACCGGCGCCCCCTCCGTACGCCCCGCCTCCCGGCAGATGTCCAGTGCCTGGTCGCGCAGGCAGTGCCCCTCGTCGAGCAGCAGCAACGGCAGCTCGCGCAGCGCCTCGCGCGGAATGTCGACGCGCCCGCCCAGCCAGTGGCTGCGTTCCATGACGAGCACGAAGTCCTCGTCGAAGAGCGGAAGTTCGGTCACCTGCGGCATCCCGAGCGGCACGGCGAGCAATAGCAGGTCCAGCCGGCCGGCGGCCAGCCCCTCCAGCAGCGACGAGGTCTGCTCCTCGTGCACCTGGAGGTCGAGATCCGGGTAGCGCTCATGGGCCAGCCGCAGCACGGTCGGCAGCAGATACGGGGCAACGGTGGGGATCACTCCGAGCCTGAGGACACCGGTGAACGGAGCCCGGACCGCCTCGGCCTCCTCCATCAGCTCACCGACGGCCTCCAGCACCACCCGGGCCCGCACCGCCAGCCGCTCCCCGGCCGGCGAGAGCAGCACCTTGCGCGTCGTACGCTCGATGAGCTGGACACCGAGTGTCTCCTCCAGCGCGGACACGGCCCCGGAGAGCGCGGGCTGGCTCATCCCGATTGCTGCCGCCGCATCCCTGAAGTGCAGATGTTCGGCCACGGCCGCGAAGGCACGCAGCTGCGACAGGCTGGGCTGTTTGGGCCGGTTGCCCGGGTTGCTCTGCGCCACTGATAGGCACCTCCGATCATCACGACCGAGTGTAGCTATTTCTTTGATCAATGCACCCTGTGTCAAGGTGGACGTCGTCCAACCCTCAGGAAATCCCGCAAAAGGGAATTCCTACGCTGCAAGGAGAGCGCGTGCTCACTGTCGGTGACAAGTTCCCCCCGTTCGACCTGACTGCTTGCGTTTCGCTGGAGAGCGGCAAGGAGTTCGAGCAGATCAACCACAAGACCTACGAGGGTCAGTGGAAGGTCGTCTTCGCATGGCCGAAGGACTTCACCTTCGTGTGCCCCACCGAGATCGCCGCTTTCGGCAAGCTGAACGACGAGTTCGCCGACCGTGACGCCCAGATCCTCGGCTTCTCCGGCGACTCCGAGTTCGTGCACCACGCCTGGCGCAAGGACCACCCGGACCTGACCGACCTGCCCTTCCCGATGATGGCCGACTCGAAGCACGAGCTCATGCGTGACCTCGGCATCGAGGGCGAGGACGGCTTCGCGCAGCGCGCCGTCTTCATCGTCGACCCGAACAACGAGATCCAGTTCACGATGGTGACCGCCGGTTCCGTGGGCCGTAACCCCAAGGAGGTCCTGCGGGTCCTCGACGCCCTGCAGACCGACGAGCTGTGCCCGTGCAACTGGACCAAGGGCGAGAACACGCTGGACCCGGTCGCGCTCCTCTCGGGCGAGTGAGCTGACACCGACATGGCACTCGACGAACTGAAGGCCGCCGTCCCGGACTTCGCCAAGGACCTGAAGCTGAACCTCGGTTCGGTCATCGGGAACAGCGAGCTTCCGCAGCAGCAGCTCTGGGGCACCGTCCTCGCCTGCGCGATCGCCTCGCGCTCGCCGAAGGTGCTGCGCGAGCTGGAGCCGGAGGCCAAGGCCAACCTCTCTGCCGAGGCGTACACCGCGGCGAAGTCGGCCGCCGCCATCATGGCGATGAACAACGTCTTCTACCGGACCCGGCATCTGCTGTCGGACCCGGAGTACGGGACGCTCCGTGCGGGCCTGCGGATGAACGTCATCGGCAGGCCGGGCGTGGAGAAGGTCGACTTCGAGCTGTGGTCGCTCGCCGTCTCCGCGATCAACGGATGCGGCCAGTGCCTGGACTCCCACGAGCAGGTGCTGCGCAAGGCCGGCGTGGACCGTGAGACCATTCAGGAAGCCGTCAGGATCGCCTCGGTGATCCAGGCGGTCGGCGTGACCCTCGATGCCGAGGCCGTGCTCGCCGAGCAGTAACAGCACCACCCCTGTACGAGAAGGGCCCCGAGGACGACCGACCGTCCACGGGGCCCTTCTTTTCCATCGCTCCGGTCTATTGCGCCGGCGGCTGTTCCCCGTCCTCCCCGTCCTCCTCGCCCTTCTCGGACGGTGCCCCCGGCGCCGGGGGCAGGGGCGGGGCAGGGGGCGGCGCCGGAGCCGGGGTCGGGGCGACGCCGATCGCCGTGGCGCCGCGCGGCTGCGGTGCGTAGCGCAGGGCGGCCTCCTGCCCGTACGCCCGCAGATAGCCGACCACCGTGTTGGTGACCGCGACCAGGGGCACCGCGACGACCGCACCGCCGATGCCCGCCACCATGCCGCCCGCGGCGACCGACAGGACGACGGCGAGCGGGTGGACCCGTACCGCACGGCCGAGGATGAAGGGCTGCAGCACATGGCCCTCGATCTGCTGCACGGCCAGCACCACGACCAGCACCATCAGCGCCGTGAACACGCCTTCGGTGACCAGCGCGACGACGACCGCGAGCGCTCCGGAGACCACCGCACCGACCAGCGGGATGAAGGCGAAGAGGAAGATGAAGACGGCGAGCGGTACCGCCATCGGCACGTCGAGGAACCAGATCCCGAGCCCGATGAAGATCGCATCGATCAGGGCGACCAGTACCGTGCCCCGCACATAGGCGGTCAGTGTCCGCCAGGCGCGCGGCCCGGCGCCCGCGACACCCGGCCGGGCCTGGGCGGGCACCAGCTTGAGCACCCACTGCCAGATGCGCTTCCCGTCGTACAGCAGGAAGAGCGTCGAGAACATCGCCAGCAGTATCCCGGTGAGGACCTCGACCATCACGGTGACGCCCTGGAGTCCGGCGGAGGTGATCTCTTCGGTGTTGGTGCCGATCGTGTCGCTGAGGTTCTTCGCGACGTCGTTGATCTGCTGCTCGGTGACGTGGAAGGGGCTGTCCAGCAGCCATCGCTTCAGCTCGTCGATACCGTCCCGCACCTTGTCGGAGAGGGTGTCGAGGTTGTCCATGACCTGCCAGACCACGAACCAGCCCACGAGGCCCATGATGACGAAGCCGAGGATCGCCGTGACGGCGGTGGCCAGGCCGCGCGGCAGTCCGTGCCGCCTGAGCCGGGTGACGGTGGGCTGCAGCATCGCGGTGACGAGCAGCGCGGCGACGAACGCCAGCACCACCAGCTGTACGGCGCTGATGATCCTCATCAGCACCCAGAGCGTGCCGGCGAGGACGAGGAGCCGCCAGCCGGCCTCGGCCGCGACCCGCATCCCCCAGGGGATCGCCACGACCGGATCGGGCCGCGCGGCGACGAACGGGGCGTACGAAGGCGGCGCGGGCACCCGGCCAGGGGCGGTGGAGGGGTCGTCGGGGGTGGCCACTGCGACCGGCACCGGTACCGGCAATCCGGCCCGGGCGTCCTGGTCCCCCTCGGCCTCCTCTTCGGCCTCGGCCGCGGCGCGGCGTTCCTCCAGGCGCTCGCCCAGCTCGGTCAGTTCGGCGCCCAGTCGGCCGAGCCACCCTGGCAGTTTCGACATATAGGTCCCTCTTCCCCCGAGTTCTCTCCCCACCGCTCCCCCCGGAGTCGTCCGGACGACGGTACACGCGCGAAGCCCCCCACCGTAGGACGGCGGGGGGCTTCGCAAGGTTGAGAACAGGACCCCGGAGGGTGCCGTTTTCTAGTACCAGTGGTTCGCCTGCCAGAAGGACCACGCACCGCACGGGCTGTCGTAGCGGCCGTTCATGTAGCTGAGGCCCCACTTGATCTGGGTGGCCGGGTTGGTCTGCCAGTCGGCTCCGGCGGATGCCATCTTCGAACCGGGCAGCGCCTGGACCAGGCCGTAGGCACCGGAAGACGGGTTGCTCGCACGGTAGTTCCAGCTGGACTCGTGGTCCACGATGTTGCTGAAGCACTGGAACTGGTCTGCGGGCATCATCTGACGTGCCATCGCCTGGACTTCGGCCACGGTGTACGAGCTCTGCGTGGCGAACGCGGAGGCGCTGCGGACCTCGTCACGGCTGGCGCGCTCGGCCTCCTTGGCCTGACGCTCCTTCTCCAGCTTGTCCTCGGCCGCCTGCTTCTTCGACTTGGCGTCCTTGGCTGCCTGGATGCGGGCCGCTTCCTCGGCGGACTTCTTCGCCGCGGCATCGGCTGCGGACGCCTGGGCGTCCGCCTGCTGCGTCAGCGAGGCGGTCTGCACCTGGGCCTGCTGGCCGGCGGGGATGTCGGCGAGAAGCGTCGTGTCGGCTGCGGTCGCCTCGAAGTTGTTGTCGTCGACAGCGGGAGTGCTGCCCGAAGCAACGCCTACGACGGCGCCGACGGTGGTGACCGCGGTGGCTGACGCCACGGCGAACCCCCGGACCGAGATCCGGCTCACACGGTGTCCTTCCAGCATCGCCCGCTTAGGTGACCTCGCGGACGCAATCGTGCCCCTGACACTGGCCTCCCTACTGCATGGGTCACGGGAGGCACGGGCCCGGTGGGCGACTCCCCTGGAGGAGTGCCGCGTGGTACTCGCGGGCGGCATACGGACGGCGTTTGTTGAGTTGTGTGGTGCGTGGCACCTCTGGAGGTGCGGGTGTGCCGTATGCGGGGCCTGACGGAAGCAAGACTCTGCCGGAACGGGCCGTCGTGAAGCAATTCCCGGTTACGTGTGAAAGGTCACACCCCGTTTGGCCCAGGTGTTTCACGGAAATAGCGCCGCAGCATGATGCCGCCCGGCTAAGATCTTTGGCTCGCCGGACGGCATCAATGGTCGCAACCCGTGTCAGATCTGGCCTTCCTCCAGCATTTCGGTCACCAGTGCGGCGATCTGCGAACGCTCGGAACGGGTGAGCGTGACGTGGGCGAAGAGCGGATGACCCTTCAGCTTCTCGACCACGGCGACCACACCGTCGTACCTGCCGACCCTGAGGTTGTCCCGCTGGGCCACGTCATGCGTGAGCACCACCCGGGAATTGGCCCCGATGCGGGACAACACGGTCAACAGGACGTTCCGTTCGAGCGACTGCGCCTCGTCGACGATCACGAAGGCGTCGTGGAGGGAACGGCCCCGGATATGGGTGAGCGGCAGGACCTCCAGCATGCCGCGCCCCAGGACCTCCTCGATCACCTCGCGCCCGGCGACGGCCGACAGCGTGTCGAAGACGGCCTGCGCCCAGGGGCTCATCTTCTCGGCCTCGGTGCCGGGGAGATAGCCGAGCTCCTGCCCGCCGACCGCGTACAGCGGCCGGAAGACCATCACCTTCTGGTGCTGCCTGCGCTCCAGCACGGCTTCGAGACCGGCGCAGAGCGCCAGCGCCGACTTTCCGGTACCGGCCCGGCCGCCCAGCGACACGATGCCGACCTCCTGGTCGAGCAGCAGATCGAGAGCGATGCGCTGCTCGGCGCTGCGGCCATGGATCCCGAACGCCTCCCGGTCGCCGCGGACGAGGCGGACGTTGCCTTCGGCGGTGACCCGGCCGAGCGCCTTGCCGCGCTCGGACTGGAGGACCAGTCCGGTGTGCACGGGGAGTTCGGCGACCTCGGGGACGTACAGCGTCTCCTCACCGAAGAGCAGATCCACCTGCTCTGCGGTGAGCGGGAGTTCGGCCATCCCCGTCCAGCCGGAGTCGGTGATGGCGAGCTCGGCGCGGTACTCCTCCGCGAGGAGCCCGACCGAGGATGCCTTGATGCGCAGCGGCAGGTCCTTGGAGACGACCGTGACGTCGTACCCCTCGGCCTGGAGATTGCGCGCGACCGCGAGAATCCGTGAGTCGTTGTCCCCCAACCGGTAGCCGGCGGGCAGTACGCCGGGGTCGGAATGGTTGAGTTCGACGCGCAGCGTTCCGCCGAGGTCCCCGAGCGGGATCGGGGCATCCAGCCGGCCGTACCGGACCCGGAAGTCGTCCAGCAGGCGCAGGGCCTGCCGGGCGAAGTAGCCGAGCTCCGGATGGTGCCGTTTGGCCTCCAGCTCCGTGACCACGACGATCGGAAGCACGACTTCGTGCTCGTCGAACCGGGCCATGGCGTTCGGATCGGCCAGCAGGACGCTGGTGTCGAGAACATAGGTGCGCCTGTCGGGCATGCGGCGCTTTGTACTGGTCACCACGGAAGGACGTACCCCCTCGGACGAGGTTGGGGTGCGACGGCGTCGCGGAGCATCCCAAAGGGAGAGGACGGACCGGGCTGCGGCCACCTTGCGCGGGCCGAGCGCCGGCCCTCGTCGGCCGCACTGTATGTACGGTCCTTCGTGTGCAACGGGCCTCCCGGGCGAGCGGACTCGATGCCACTCACTTGGACACGACGTCCGCCTGGTTTTTGACCGGACGTCGACCTGAGAGGGGTATTCCCTCGAACACGCGAAGCCATGCAGCCCCGTGCGGGCTGAGCTGGGATTGTGCCCTCGGGCACGTGAGTCCGCGGCACGCCTGCCGTGGCGCCGCCGCGGGCGGAAGTGGTGCCCGGGCCGCACGGGCACGCGCCTCCGGCCCGGGTTGCGGCGTCCCGGGGGCGGGGGCCGGGCATGCGCGTCGCCCCGCGAGGGAGGGGACCCGCGGTGTCAGCCGCCGAAGCGGCGGCCTCGTGCGGCGTAGTCACGCAGCGCGCGCAGGAAGTCGACCTTGCGGAAGGCCGGCCAGAAGACCTCGCAGAAGTAGTACTCGGAGTGCGCACTCTGCCAGAGCATGAACCCGGACAGCCGCTGCTCCCCGCTGGTGCGGATCACCAGGTCCGGATCCGGCTGCCCCCGCGTGTACAGGTGCTCGGAGATCAGGTCCGTGGAGACGATCTCCGCGAGGTCCTCGAAGGACGTCCCCTTCGACGAGTGGTCGAGCAGCAGCGACCGCACCGCGTCCGCGATCTCCTGGCGGCCGCCGTAGCCCACGGCGACATTGACCAGTATTCCGTCGACGCCGACCGTGGCCTGTTCGGCCTCCTTGAGGACGGTCTGGGTGTGCGCGGGCAGCAGGTCCAGCGTGCCGACGTGGTGGACGCGCCACCGGCCGTCCGCCGCCAGGTCGCGCACGGTGTTCTCGATGATGCCGAGGAGCGGGGTCAGCTCGGACACCGGCCGGTCGAAGTTGTCCGTGGAGAGCAGCCAGAGGGTGACGACCTCGACGTCGGTCTCACTGCACCAGCCGAGCAGCTCCTGGATCTTGTCCGCACCTGCCTGGTGCCCCTGCGCGGTGGTGCCGCCGGACGCCTTCGCCCAGCGCCGGTTGCCGTCGAGGATGACACCGATGTGCTTGGGCACCTGGGTGTGATCGAGGCGGGCCTCCACCCGGCGCGCGTAGAGCCCGTACACCAGGTCGCGCAAGTTCACTGAGTTCACCTCTCGGTTCTGTGCGGGCCCGCCCGCCCCATTGCCCGGGGTCCGGGGTCGTCCCCCTGGGGATCACCGCACAAGTCCGCAGAGTCCATCGCTCCGCCGTGCCGTGGCAGTCCCCGACGCCGCCACATTACTGCGCAGTCGCCGCACCGGCCCAACCTGGTCTGTCACAAGTACGTGATAAGGAAGGAAACGTGACTGATTCTTCTTCCTCCTACCGGGCCGCCGGTTCGCGCTACGACTCCATGGAGTACCGCCGCACCGGCCGTAGCGGTCTCAAGCTTCCGGCCGTCTCGCTCGGCCTCTGGCACAACTTCGGTGACGACCGCACGCTGGACTCCCAGCGGGCGATTCTGCGCCGCGCCTTCGACCTGGGTGTGACCCACTTCGACCTGGCGAACAACTACGGGCCGCCGCCCGGCTCCGCCGAGCTCAACTTCGGGAAGCTCTTCCACCAGGACTTCGCCCCGTACCGGGACGAACTGATCATTTCGACCAAGGCCGGCTATGAGATGCACCCCGGCCCGTACGGCGAGTGGGGTTCCCGCAAGTATCTGCTGTCGTCGCTCGACGCCTCGCTGAAGCGGATGCAGCTGGATTACGTCGACATCTTCTACTCGCACCGCTTCGACCCGGACACCCCGCTCGAGGAGACGATGGGGGCGCTGGCCTCCGCCGTGCAGCAGGGCAAGGCGCTGTACGCGGGTGTCTCCTCATACAACGCGGAGCAGACCCGCGAGGCCGCGCGGCTGCTCAGGGACATGGGTGTGCCCGCCCTGATCCACCAGCCGTCCTACTCGATGATCAACCGCTGGACGGAGGACGACGGGCTGCTCGACACACTGGAGACGGTCGGCATGGGCTGCATCTCCTTCGTCCCGCTCGCCCAGGGGCTGCTGACCAACAAGTACCTCAAGGGCATCCCGGAGGGTTCACGCGCCACCCAGGGCAAGTCCCTCGACCCGGACCTGCTCTCCGACGAGGTGGTCCGCCGGCTTAACGGGCTGAACGACATCGCCCGGCGGCGCGGCCAGTCACTCGCCCAGCTGGCACTGAACTGGGTGCTGCGGGACAGCCGTATGACGTCGGCACTGATCGGCGCGTCGAGCGTGCAGCAGCTGGAGGAGAACGTCGCGGCGCTCGCCGGACCGGCACTGACCGCGGAGGAGCTGAAGGAGATCGACACCTTCGCCGTGGACACCGCAGGCACCAACATCTGGGCCGGCCGGGGCTGATTCGTCCGGTCTTCACGGGTCCCACTCGGGGCCCGCACACCCGGCCCACAAAAAACGGGCCGGTCCGTGGGGGGGGATACGGACCGGCCCGAGGGGGGGTTTCCACCATAACCCTTCGTAAGTGATGCTGCGTGCCACGCCACTCCATAATTACTCTCCGGATTCACCGGACTGCGTTCCGAGCACGGATTCCGGGGGCGGGAGAGGCCACGGAGGGAGCAGGGAGAAGACGGACGGCCGAAGGCGTCGCCTTGACGCCGGATCGGCCAAAGGGGTCAGGTGGCCGCTTCCGCGCCGCGGTGGCCGCGGGTGTAGCGGATCGCGACGGTGTCCCCGCCGACGACCACGAATCTCCCGCCCTCGCACCGGATGACGGCCTCGTGCACCTCGCCGCGCTCGTCCCGGCGCTCCTCCGTACGGCTGACCGTCCACCCACCGGCGGGCGGTTCCGGCAGGTGGGGCAGGGCGGCGAACTCCCATTGACCCGCGGGTACGCACCAGTCGGGCAGACGCGGCCAGGTGCCGGGGCCGATGTGCAGGGTCCCGTCGGAGGCGCAGGTCAAGAGCACCGACTGACCGTCGGCCAGCAGGAACTCGACGGCCTCCGGCTCCCCCATCCGCCCCTCCGGCCGGTAGAAGAGGCCGAGGACGCCGACGATCCGTGCCCCTCTGAGCCATTCGGCGTTCCCCTGCCGTGCGCTGCGGAAGGCATCTTCGCCGTCATCGACCCTCATGGCCCTCTCCCTCCCCATGCGTTCACCGCCCAGGGTCGCATCCTTTGGGCGTGCACCGGTGAAGGAGCGTGATGCCGTCGCGTACTACGGCGGCCTGGGGGCCTGCGTACGCGGGCGGTCTCCGCCCACCATGTGTCGGCCCATGGTCGCAGCCGGGCGGCGTCCCTGTCCGGTCGCTGCGCTCCCTCTGCCGGGTACTCGGCGTCGGCGCGCCGGCCGTGATCGGCACCGAGGCCGCCGGTGGGGCCGGGGTGTGACGGACGTCAGGCGCTGACGGCGCCGAACAGGATCCCGAGCAACGCGCCCGCGATCATGAACGGGCCGAACGGGATGCCCGTCTTGCGTCCCGCCCGACGCAGGACCATCAGTCCGAACCCGTACACCGCCCCCAGCACGAAACCCGCAAAGCCTCCGGCGAAGACCACCGCCCACCCGTACCAGCCGAGCGCCACACCCAGCGACAGGGCGAGCTTGACGTCGCCGAAGCCCATCCCGTTCGGGTTGACCAGGAAGAGCAGGAAGTAGAAGCCGCCGAGGGCGAGTCCGCCGAGCAGTGCGGACGGCCACGATCCGCCGTGCTCCGGAAGCAGCGCCGCGCCACCGAGAAGCGCGGCGGCGGCGCCGGCGAGCGGCAGCGTCAACTGGTCGGGCAGCCGGTGGACGCGGCGGTCGATGGTCGCGAGGAGCACGGCCACGGGGGCGAGCAGCAGCCAGACGACGAGCTCGGGGCGGAGCCCGGTGGCCGCGGCGAGGGCGGCGCAGCCGAGGGTGGTGACGACGGGGGCGAGGACGGCGGGGGCGTAACGCGCACCCGTCTCCACGGGACCGCCCGCCGTGCCGGCACTCTCGCCCCGGCCGCTCTCCCCCGGCCCGGCAGGTTCGGCGGCCGGCACCGGACCGGTCGCCGCCTTCGTCTGCGGAGCCGGACGCACCCCTGCGCCCCCGGCACACGCGGAGCACCGGGTGGAGCCGAGCCAGCCGCGGGCCACCCCGCTGAAGGGATGGCCCGCGGGGCAGGTGTCCCGCCATGCGTCCTCCGGCTCGACCGAGAACCGGTAGGCGGCGCGCGGGACCAGCAGTCCGGCCGCGGCGCCCCAGAGCGCGGCGATCGCTATCAGCATGGCGTACACGGAACCGACCCTAGGCGGGCGGCGCGCACGGGTCATGGGCCCGGGGACCCACTGCGTGACGTTCCGGGCCCAGAGACCGTCACCGGCCGCTACCGTCGTGGCCATGGGTCAATGGCGCAATGGCAAGGGGACGTTGACGGTCACCGATCGGGACGGGGGACCGGAGCTCGATGTGCCCGTGCGGATCGCCGCCTCGTACCGGGCGCGGTCCAAAGGGCTTCTCGGGCAGGACGGGGTCGACGGGGCGTTGATGATCACGCCGTGCGGGAGCGTGCACACGTTCCGGATGCGGTTCGCGATCGATGTGGCGTACCTGGACCGGAAGTTCAACGTCGTGGCCGTCCACACGATGAAGCCGGGCCGGCTCGGGATGGTGCGGTTCCGGTCCCGGCACGTGATCGAGGCGGAGGCCGGGGCGATGGAGAAGTGGGGGCTGCGGCCCGGCGCACAGGTGCGGGTCGTTCAGCAGGAGTGAGCGTGCGCGGCCGGGGCGGTCACGGAAGTTTGGCCGTCTGGGCGATGAGCAGTTCCGGCGGGAGCTCCGGAGTCGCCTCGTCCAGGAAGCCGGCCACGTAGAACGTGACGACCGTCGAGCCTCTCCGGACCAGCTGGAAGACCAGCGGCACCTTGTCGCCCTCGATGTTCCCCGTCACCTGGTAGGCGATGCTCTCGTCGCCCACCTTCACCGCGTCCAGCTGCTCGACCTTGCTGTACGTGGACGGGCCGTCGGCGCTCGCCGTCCTGAAGCCGCCGACGCACGCCTGCACCGCGTCCCGGACGTCGCGCAGTACCTGCTGGGCGGCGCCCTTCGGGTGCGAGCCGAGAATTTCGGTCACGACGGTCTGGTCGTCCCGGCCCTCTTCCGACTTGTCCATGACGGTCCGGAAGACCGTCGCGGTGGCAGCCGGCTCGGGTGCGCCGTTGATCACGGCGGCCAGTGGTCGGCAGGCCAGGTCCTCGGACTTCTCGCTGCCGGTCTCCTCGCCGCCCTGCATCGGGGTGACCTCGTAGTCGGCCACCTCGCCCGTCGTCAGCGCGGCCGCGGCCAGCTCGGCCGCGGTGAGGACCCTGCCCGTGCCTGCGGGCAGCGGGGAGGGGGACGGCAGCGCGGACGGGGACCCGGACGGAGTGCCGGTGCGGGACGGATGGGTGGCCGGGTTGCCCTTGTCCTTGCCGCCGGACGCGTCGTCGCCGGACGGGCCGCAGGCGACCGCCGCGAAGCAGAGTGCTGCTGCCGTCGCCACCATGACCGTCCTGCGCGCCTTCATCGGTACCCCGTTCCTGACCATGCCCGGCACGCTAACAACACCGACGCTGCAGGTGCGTGGGCCCACGGACCCAACTCGGGCGCCCCTTCCGGGAATTGGCATTCGGGAACGGCTCGTCGGGCATCGCGTCCCGAGGCCGCGCCCCGGGTCCGCCATTGGGTCCGCAGGCCCAAGACACCGGCATGTCGGGACTTTTAGTGTCGAGACCATGTCTCAGCTGGGGGAGTTGCGTCGCCGGGTCCGGCGGTGGTCACGGGGTTCCGTGCCGCGTACGGATGTCCGGCTGGTGGGTCTGCGTCGCCGTCGACGTGATCGGGGGCAGGGCGCGCTGGAGTATCTCGGCCTCGTTCTCGTGGTCGGGGCGATCGTCGGCGCGCTCGTCGCGACCGGTATCGGTGCGGAGCTCACCGAGAAGATCGGGGTGCAGGTCTGCCGCATCGGGGGCGGCGGGAACTGTGGCGGCGACAGCAACTCAGCGGCTGGGCAGGACGATTCGGGCAGACCCGGCTCCGGAGACCCGGCCTCGGACCGCAACGAGGACGGTACGCCGAAGACGCCCGAGCAGATCGATTACGACAAGGCGCTGAAGGAGCTCCAGGACGCCCGGACGGAGGAGAAGTCCAACACCGACAAGGCGAAGGAAGCCGCGAAGGAACTCGCGAAGATCCTCGCCGACGAACTCGGGATCACCGACGCCCTGGACTGCATCACCAAGGGCGACATGGGCGCCTGCACCGAGACCCTCATCAATGTGCTGCTGAGCCTGATCGGCGGTGCGGTGGGGAAGCTCGGCGCGAAGTACGGGGCCCCGTGGAAGTGGAAGAAGGCGTACAAGCTCATCAAGAGCTTGAAGAAGCACGGCGGCGACCTCTACGACGCGCTCAAGGGCCTCGTCAAGAACCGCAAGAAGGTCAAGGAAGCCGAGAAGAGGCTCGAGGACGCCGGAAAGAAGCTCGACGGCGCGAAGAAGGACCCTCCGAAAAAGGAGGACAAGCCCGACGAGAAGAAGCCGACGACCTGCCCGGTGCTCCACAGCTTCCTCGCCGGCACTCCGGTCCTGCTCGCCGACGGCCGCCGCATCCCGATCGAGAAGGTCTCCGCCGGCGACCGGGTGATCGCCACCGACCCGGTGAGCGGCGCGACCGGTGCCCGTCGCGTGGAGCGGACCCTCATCACGTACGACGACAAGCACTTCACCCGCCTTGCGGTGACGGAGGGCGGCGTACCGGCCCGGCTGACGGCGACGGACACGCATCCCTTCTGGCTGAGCGGCGACCGCCGCTGGGCGGACGCGGGTGACATCGGCCGCGGCGATGAGTTGCGCACGGAGTCCGGCGCCACGCTGACGGTCACCGGCGTCTCCCGGTACACCCGGCGGCAGACCACGTACGACCTGACGGTCGAGGGCATCCACACGTATTACGTGGGCATCGGCACATCGAACGCGCTGGTCCACAACAACGACTGCGAGATGTCGCCCGAGGATGTCGAGGCGGCCAGGAAGCCCGAAGTGGGCGAGGGCGATCCCAAGAAGTTCAAGGACCACTTCCTGCGTCACAAGAAGCTGATCGAGGACGCGCTGGGCACCAAGTACAAGAAGCTGAAGGAGGACGGGCCGCGGTTCCGGGAGGACATCGCGAAGGCCGTCAAGGACGGCACGTTCGAGCTGATCGGCAAGGGCACGTTGAAGAAGGGTGAGCCCGAGGGGCTGATCTATCGTGGCAAGGGCGTGACGATCGTGCTGCGGGAGAACGGCGACTTCTGGACCGCGCTCAAGAGCGGTGAAGGCCTGGACACCGGCATCGAGATCACCAAGAGGGTGCCGAAGAAGTAGTCGCAGAAGCCGGTGCCGGAACCGAAGACGAAGGGGTGGGCGGGGCATGAGCGGGTGGCGGACGGCCGAAGAGGTGCTGCGTGACCACCGCGTCCGCGATGTCCTGGTCCCGGGCTGGATCGACAGGGACGACGACCTGCCCGAGTTCCGGCCGCAGCCGGTGGTCGTATGGCTGCGGCTGGACGGCGGGCAGGGGCTGCTGCGGTTCGCGTCGCAGGGCCAGTACGCGCGGCTGGGCGTCTCGCTCGTGCCGGGCGTCGACTGGGCCGATGTCGAGCTGCTGGCGGAGGCCGAGGACGAGGTGATCGTCGCCTCGTGCGGCGAACAGCTCTTCGGCGACGGCCGTGACGAACTGCGGTGCACACGGCTGCGCGCCTACCGGACGTCCGCCGGCACCGACTGCACCTGTCTGGCCCTCGACTTCGAGGACGGCCGTACGTTGTTCCTCGACCCGACCTGGCCGTTCGGCATCAAGGTCGGCAACGAGGCGGACGAACAGCGCTGGCTGAAGCGGTACGGGAGCGGCGACGCGACCGGCAGCGGCATCGGCGTCGATTCGTCCGTGCTGTAGGGAAGTCGGCCCGGCACCACCGCCCGATCGGCGCCCGGGCCCCCCGGGCCCCCATTCCCCCGTAGTTGGGCCCGACTTTGGGGCCAAGGGCCCAGGTCACCCGGCGCGCCCGGTCGTACGCTCACGCCACACCCCAGGGTTCGTGCAGCGGGGCGCAGGCAGAGCGAGTCAGTGGCGGAGGGGAAGAACCGTGAGCAGAGGCGGCTGGGGAAGTGGAAGCGGGGGCCACATACCGCGTGGGCGCGGCGGGGGTACGTTCTTCCCTCTGACGCGCAGTTGGGCGGTCGGCGCCCTCGTGTACATCTTCGCCGGGATCCTGGTGACCCGTGGGCTCGTCGAGACGCTCGCCACCGACGAGCGTCTCCAGGACTTCGTCTGGCGGCTGGCCCTGCTGCACGTGCCCAGTGTCATCACCACGCTCCTCACCGTCCTGGCCGCCGCACGCGTCCTGCCCGACGAGCAGCGTGAGTCCCGTCCGCTGTATCTGTCCGCCGCCCTGGGTGTCCCCGTCGTCGGGCTTGCGTTCGGCCTCTTCGTCTCCCGCCATGTCGTGGGCGTCGAGGGCGTGTTGATGCCGATCGCGGTCATGGTCACCGGCTCGGCCGTCGGGCTGGCCGTCGACCGGCTGATGGAGGAGGACGAGCCGAAGCCCGCCGCGCCGAACCCGTACACCTGGCGCGACAGCGGCGCCACCGCCATGGAGTACCTGGGGGTGATCGTCGTCGTCGTCACGCTGATCGGCGCGATGGCGATGGCCGGTGTCGGCGGGCAGATCGGCGACCGGATCCGGTGCGCCATCAGCTCGATGGGCGGCGGCAGCGCGGGGTGTTCGACGGGCGGCGGGGATCCGACGGCGAAGCCGAAGACCGATGCCGACTACGAGCCGAAGCTCTGCCAGATCTCCAGCGTCTCCGACACCGTCGGCGACAAGGTGAAGATCGGCTGGTTCGAGTGGGGCAACGAGTACGGCTTCCAGCAGAAGGTCAGCCAGGCCAAGACGGATGTGAACGGGGACGGCAAGGTCGACGAGAACGACAAGCTGGTCTACATGACGTTCACGGACGCGGCCTCCGTGGGCGCCACCGCCAGCACTCCCGGTGTGAAGCTCGGGAAGCTGGGCAAGGCGGATGTCGACGTCGGCGGCGGCGTCAAGATCACCAACGGTGACACCTGGGTCTTCAAGAGCGAGGAGGACGCCAAGAAGATGCGGGACGACATCGAGGAAATGAAGATGTGGGAGACCTCGACGAAGTACAGCGGCGGCTACGGCGGCGGCTGGTACTCGGGCATGAAGTGGGCCGAGAAGAAGGAGGACGTCGAGAAGAAGATCGGCGACAAGAAGATCTCCTACTCGACCATCGGCCTCAACGTGTACGCCGACGGCGGTCTCTCCATCAGCGCGGCCGACGAGGCGCAGCTCGGTGCCAAGCTGGGCGGCAAGGCCAAGTTCTCCCCCGATGTGACCGTCACCAAGGACGACGTGAACGGCAACGAGTCGTACACGTACACCGCCAAGCTCGAGCTGGAGGGCAAGGTCAGCGGTACGGCGGGCCCGCTCACCGGCACGGCCGGCGCGAAGGACACCCGCACCGGGGCGATCACCGTCACCCGTGACCAGAAGACCGGCAAGATCATCCGGATCGACATGACGAAGACGGTCGAGACGGGCTCGACGTCCGACAAGGGCGAGGCCAAGGGCGACAACGGCAAGAAGGACGGCGACAAGCGCGGCGGCAAGGGCAGCGTGACCGACTCGTCCGGCGAGACCGGTATCGAGGTCCAGACGAACTCGATCGTCTTCGGCAAGGACACCGACAAGGCCACCGAGGACAGGCGGGCCATCGCCGAGAAGTGGCTCGACGGCAGCGGCAACAACACGGCACCGTTCGAGTACATGTTCGGCGACAAGTCACTGCAGCAGAAGCCCGACGGGACCGACCCCTTCGACCAGATGATGTTCCAGGACGGACTGTCGAGCACCATGCAGTACCACGGCGAGTCGGACGCCCAGGAGTTCGGCTTCGAGGTCTCGCTCGGCATGAGTCTCGGGTTCTCGATCTCGGACGAGCACAAGAAGGAGACACTCACGGACGCGCAGTTCCTCGGCGCTCCGCAGGGCGACAAGCGCAGCTTCCTCCCGTACAGCTACTGCGCGAACTGAGTGCCCGGTGCGGGGCGTCACGGCGCCCCGCACCGGCCGGCAGCACCCCGCGGCACCCCCGCAGCCTCCGCGCGGCACGACGAAAGGCAATGAACCGCAGTGAACAAGCCCCGGACCCAGCCCCGTACGCTCGGCGCGGCTGTTGCCGCCGCCCTCGCTCTCACCCTGCTCACCGGCTGCGGCGCCACGGACACCGGCGCCGTCCCGGACGGCTGGGGCACGCTCGACACGAAGAGCCTGTCCGTCGGCTACCCGAAGGACAAGGGATACAAGGAGCAGTCCGCGGCCGAGCGCAGCAAGAGCAACGCGGCCGTCGCGCTCAAGGTGGAAAACGGGCTGCGCACCGGCATGGTCTCGGTCCAGCTCGACTTCGCCACGGGTGTCGACGACGCGGGCGAGGCGGCCGCCGCGGCAGGCGCGGGCATCGGCCTCGGCGCGACCCGCAAGGCCACGACCGATGTGCGGCTGGCGGGCGAGGAGAGCGCGCGGGACGCCCGGCGGATCGACTACGAGTTCACCTCGTCCGGCAAGGAGCAGACCCCGGCGAGCGGCACCCGGATGACGGGGGTCGTGGTGGCGGGGGTCGACTCGAAGGACGTACCGTTCGCCATCCGGATCAATGCGGTGAAGGGCTCGCTGAGCGCGAAGGATCTCGACGCGTTCGTCGGCTCGATCACCGTGAAGTAGCGCGCGGAGGACTGGCGTTCATGAATGTTCTGCCCGGCGGCACGGCCACCTTCCTGTTGCTGTTCGGCCTGTTCCTCGGCGCCTTCGCCGTGCGCTCGGCGCTGCGGCTGAGCAGGGTGCTGCGCCTGGTCCGGCACGGGGTGCAGGTCGAGGGCCGGTGTGCGGAGCGCCGGGTCGTCGACCGGGGGGCGGACCGGGAGCGCGGCTACGCGACGGAGTACGTGTTCGCGTTCCGCACCCTCGACGGCCGCGAGGTCGAGTTCGTCGACCATGCGCCGGGCCCGTTCGGCCTCGAGGTCGGGGCACCGGTCCGGGTCACGTACGACCCTGCGGCCCCGGACAAGCACGCCACGGTGGCCGGACCACGGGCCTGGGGTCCGGTGCTGATGCCCGCGGTGTTCGCTGCCGGTCTGACGGTGTTCTCGCTGGGGCTGCTGTACGGGTTCGTGGCGATGCGGGGCTGGGTCTGAGGGCTGGGGTGAGGCACGTGGTCAGCGTGCGGGTCGGGAAGGAACCACCTTCACGCTCCCGTTCCTCTCGCGAATCCACTGCTCGAGGTCGGCACCGCCCAGTTCCTCGGTGCCTTCTTCGGTAAGAACGTCGACCGGGCCGAAGACCGTTCCTGAGAAGCCGTCCAGGACGGTGTTCTCGTCGATCTTGACCTTGAAGGAGTTCTCGTCCGCCACCGCATTCGTCAGATCGGCCCCACAGAGGTTCACGTCCAACAGGGATGCACCCATCAGTCGCGTACCGCGGAAACTCGCCCCCGAGGCATCGACGCCGTAGAGCGAAGCCTTGACGAGATCGGCCCCGTCAAGCGTTGCGCCCCGGAGCGTCGCATTGTCGAAGTTCGCCCGTACCAGCGAGGCGTCGGTCAGGTCAGCTCCGGAGAGATCGGCTCCCTCGAGATCTGCACGGTAGAAATCCGCTCCGGTCAGGCCCGTACCGACCAACCCGGCCTCGGTGAACCACGATTCGGAGAAGTCTCCGCCCGACAGGTCTGCGGCGCTGAAGTCGAGCCCCACGGCGTCGAGCCCTTTGCCGTCCGATTCCTGCAGCCATTCACGCAGTCGTTCGGCGGCGGCTCGGTCGGCAGGGAATGCGCGCGGCGCCCAGCCCCTACGGGTATCAGATGACATCATCTTTTCGTGCTCCCCGTTGCGTTCACGGTGTGACGCATCTCAGGCCATGGCGGGGACGTACGTGACCACGTGCTCTCCCGCAGGGGTCAGGTAGGGAATTCGCCGAGCCAGCTGCGCTGCAGGAGATGCTTGGGCAGATAGGCGGACTCCACTGCCAGCGGGATCTCGCCGTCGTGGGCGAGGCAGGCCAGGGCAAGAGGTCCCAGAGCGATACGGCCATCAGGATCCTTGGCCCGGTCCTCGTCGGCGGTCCAGTACGCCTTGTGCAGTTCGAGCGCCTCCACCAGAGCCTGGCTGAAGCCCTCCTCGTCCTTCCGCACGAAGCGGTGGAACAGGTTGATCGGCGGATACAGCACCCCTTGGAGCAGATCCCGGGGAGTGGCCGAGACTGCTTCGGGATAGGACCCTTCGATCGCGGCCGTCAGCTTCTCCACCAGGCCGGGCCGCTGCAGCCAGTAAGTCTGCAGAGCATCCACCCAGTGGTAGATGTACTCGTCGTACTCCCCCTCGGGCGACCGCAGCCGTTCCAGCGGAATCTGACACAGCTGCGTCATCCTCTTCTGGTCACGGCACACGATCGCCAGCCAGAACGCCGTGAGCCAGTTCCCCGCGTCGGCGAACGAACGCGGTCCGACGGCCGGGAGAGCCCGCGTCTCACGGTTGATGCGGCACTCGACGGTCCCTTCGGTCGCCCCTGTCACCGCGAACAGCGCCGACCCGACCTGCATGGCAGAGACCACCGCCTCCCAGGTCTCCAGCTCCGCGGCCTCCGGATCGACCGTGCAACGCGCCTCCACGTGGAGAAGTGCGGTACGGAACGTGGAGTCGATCATGGTCGGCGACGATTCGAGGCGGGCGACGGAGCCGGCCAGGCTCTCGCCGAGAGCCTCGGCCCAGCGTGCGGAGTTGGGTCCTGCCTCACCATGCCGGGGAACAACAATCGTCACGGTGTGCTCCGTTCAGCGATATCGAACTGCCTCATCTGATAGCCAGCATACGTGCCGGCATTCTTTTCGCCCTTGACAACGACGTAGTCCAGCTTTCCTGCATCAAGTGCGGCGTCCAATTTGTCCGCGAGGAGGAGCTCATCGATATTGGTTTCTCCTCGCTTCCTCATCTCCGCGATGATGTCCAGGAAGTATTCCCTGGTTCCCTGCGAGACACGTCGGCCGCTGGGAAGGTTACGGGCGCCGAGTTCCGTAGTGACGCTGCTCTTCGCCTCGATGACGACATAACCGCCGTCCTTGCGCCGCCAGACCTGGTCGAACTGGTCGTTGCCGTTCGCCGGCCCGTCGAGAGGTTCCCGGACGGCTCCCGGGTGCTGCTCCGCGATGAAGTGATGCTCGGCGGCGGTCTCACCGAAGTCCTCGGCTGCGTCACGCATGACGCTGTGGGACTCCTTGTACGCGCCGACGCTTTCCCCGTGATGCGCCTTCGACTCCACCGTGTCCAGGAGTTCGTGGGCCGTCGCGGTGTCCTGCTTCCAGGCTTCCATGAGCTGGTCGTGGCGGATGGCGAGGTGACGTTTGAGTGCTGCCTCGTCCAACGTCTTGAGCCGTGCGGGGCTCGACACATCGGCCGCGCCCTTCTTGTCCCAGTCGCCCACGTAGTTGGGCTTGAGCGGCTCAGGAGCGTCCTTGACCGCGACCCACGGCTCGTTCGGGGATGCCCTGGTCAGCTGGGGAGGCGTACGCCCGCTCTCGTCGACGAGATTCAGGTTCTTGCGGTTGCCGTTGGACTTGTAGAAGTCCTCGAAGTACCCGGGCTCGTGGTTGGCGCGGTACCGCTGAATCTCCATGATCTGCTCATCCGTGAGCGAACCACGAGGACCGTACGGGTTGTCCCCGTCACCCATGAAATCGGGGCGCTCGTCTTGCGCGGACCCGCCCGGTGCGTCGCTGTCCGGCCGGGCCGCCGCATCCGTTCCGTCCCCGACCGCGTCGTCTCCCGCATGCCCCAGGTCGTCCAGGCCGTTGGGGCCCGGAGTCTCGGGGTGTCCCGGGAGCGCATCGCCGGCGTGGCCGCCGGGCAGGTCGTGGCCGCCGGGGTGGCCGGTGGGACCGTCCACGGCAGGGGGCTCGGTACGGGGCCCGGGGACGCCGTCGCCGACGCGCGTGCCGGACGCGTTGTCGAGGCTGTTGCTCGGGAGGTTGTCGCCGACACCACCGGGGGCGTGGGTGGGGCCACCGCCGGGGAGGTTGTCGCCGGCGTGGCCGGTGGGCATGTGGTCGCCGACGCCGCCTCCGGGGAGGTGGTTGCCCGCGTTGCTGCCGGGGAGGTTGTCACCGATGTTGGTGCCGGGGAGGTTGTCGCCGGTGCGGCCGATGTCGCCGAGGTCGTTGCCGAAGCTGTCGCCGAGTCGGATGACGTGGTCGCCGGCGTTGGCGCCGGCGTGGGCCGCGTTGTCGGCGGTGTGGGCCCCCGCGCCGACCAGCGCCGGTTGCCTGTCCGGTGAGGGGGAGCCGGTGTGCGGGGTGTCCGCTCCCGCCGCGTCCGGGTCGATGTCCGGGGAGGGTTCCGGGCGGGCGTCCTCGGCCTTTTGGACGATGTCGCCCTTCTCGTCGAGGAGGTTGCCCTCGCCGTCGAAGTACTGGGCCGGTGCACCGGGTTCGGTGGGCAGCTTCGTGGCGCCCTCGGGCAGGACCGGGACGTCGTCGGGCAGCTTGAAGTTGCCGTCCGGGAGCTCGACCGCCCCGTCGGGGATCGCCGCCCCCTCGGGGAGATGTACGGCACCGTCGGGCAGCTTGAGCGCACCCTCCGGCAGCACGATCGCATCATCGGGCAGCGTGGGGATCTCGACGTTGCCGATGCCCTTGAGGCCCTTGGTGATGTCGCCGATCTTGGACAGGCCGGCGCCCGCGCCCTTGGCTATGTAGGTCATCGGGTCGATGACCTTGCCCGCCTTCCCGGCCACGGACAGGACCTTCGCGACCGCGCCGGCCTTCCCGGCGCCGGACACGCCGGCACCGGCGCCGCCGGTGAAGACCGTGGTCAGGACGTTGAACGTGACCGCTCCCGCGGCCCGTCCCGGGTTCTTGCCCCACTCGTCCCACGCGACCAGCGCCTTGCCGGTCTCCTTCATCGCGGTGCGCGAGTCCCGCAGCCAGGACGGCAGCTTGTCGTCCGGCAGCGTCCAGAACAACGCTCCCGCACCGGGAATCGACGTGATCACCAGACCGGTCGCGAGCTGCGCGAGACCCTTCCAGGCCTGGCCCATCGCATCCCAGCCACCGAACCCGACCAGGGTGCCCAGACCCTTGATCGTGCCCCAGATCCCGTCGACGATCAGCCCGTCCCAGACGAACGACTTGACCCAGTGCCCCACTTCCCAGACATGGTGCTTCTCCTCCATGGGGTCACCCCAGGGAAGTTTCGCGTTCTTGAGGTCCTCGGCGTTGAACCCGTACTGGTCCTTACGCTCCGACCCGTCGCCCGCGACCATCTGCGTCCCGCCGAACAACGCGGTGATCTTGTTGTGGCAGGTGCGCTCAGCAGCCCAGAACGCGGCAACCGTGGTGGTGACATCGTCGCGGAGCTGATTGTGCTCCTCGATCCTGTCCTCGTCGTACTCCCAGTCGTCGTCGTCCTTGACCTTGTTCACGAACGTCGTCGCATCCGCCTTGAGCTGCGCGAGCTTCGTGACCAGCGGACGCACTTCGGTCGCATAGTCCGACAGAGCGGTGGAGACCTTCTCCAGGTCGTCGGCGAAACCGTCGGACCGGTCCTGGACCGGCTTCGTCGACGCGAAGAGCCGCTCCGCCTCCGGCGCCTGGTAATACGCCGACAACCCCTGGAACTGGGTATGCACATCCGATCCGGTGCCCCGGATGTGCCCGGCATCCGTCTTCAGACTGCCGTAATCCTTCTCCAACTGGCCCAGATCACCGGTGAACTGCGGTATCGCTTCCGGCTTGATCACTTGGTCTGCACCCCGGGCTTCGTCAGATCCAGATCCGGGACACCAAGAGCCTTGCGCTGCGACTCCGCAGCCATCTCCAGGTCACCGTTCAGGTACGCGGTCGTCGCATCCACCGCACCGGTCAGCGACTTCCCCGCCCGCGCCGCGATGAACTTCAGGTCCGACGTCGCGTGTTCGGCGTACTGCGACAGCGCGAGAGCGACGAGACCACCACCGGCCTTCTCACCGCCCTCACCACCGCCCTCCGCAGTGATCGTGCCCGCACTCGTCGCCGCCGACGTCAGATGCTCCCCGTACGCCTTCGCATACGTCTCGATCTTCCCCGCCGTCTCACCCGTCGTCTTCAGCACACCCTGAATACCCTGCGGCTTCAGATCCCACCCGGTCACCAGCACACCCCCGTGCCCCACTAGCCACCACGAACAGCCGAACAAAACGATTCCGCACCCACCACGGCTCCGAAGCCCAACACCCCGGGCCATCCGTTCCGGTGAAACCTCAGCCGATGTTGTCGACTGCGGCCTTCGCGCGCGTGATCGTGTGCTGCGCGGTGCCGTCGTTCTTCTCCAGCGTCGTCTTCAGCAGCTGGATGATGTTCCTGACCTCCTGCGAGGCCCGGTTCCACCGCAATTCCTTGCCGTGGTACTCGTCCGCGACACCGTCCGCCGTGAAGTCCGCCATCGCGGCCTTCACCTGCGCGTCACGCGCCGCGATCACTTCTTCCAGACGCCCGATCACGACCTGGATGTTGCCCTGCACATCCGCCGACGCACCCGTGTCGTACGCACGACGATCACTGCCACCAGCCATCAACAAACACTCCCCGTGAAATCCGTGAAATCCGTGGAACCCATGAAACCGCTGGGCGGTCAGCGTCCGCCGAAGCGGGCCGCGTCGAAGTTGGCGGCGCCCATCTGCTGCCGCGCGTTGTCGCCCTGCTCCTGGTCACCGGAACCGAACGCCGAGTCCATACCCGACTGGCCGCCCAGCAGCGACGCCAGCGAACCGTTCAACGCCGCCGTGATCTCGTCCGACCGGTTCTTGAACGAGTCGAACGCGACCCGCCCCGCACCGTGGAACTTCCCCTCCAACGGCGCCGCCGCCTGCACCAGCTGACGGATCAACGTGCCCAAGTCATCACTCGAACCACGCGACTTCGACGTCAGCGTCGACAGAACCTGCGCCCCCATGTCGAACTTCATGTGCATCCCCCTGCCAGACCAAGTGATCCCATCTGATCCAGATCTATCAACATCGGGTCGCCGATAGCAACGTGAGAAGTCTCGCTGTGACAGACGTGTGACGGCTGATGCATGGGTTGAGGACTACCGCATTCGAACACCGAGGTGCATCGAGCCGGCCGTGTCCCCCGTGTCCGCCGTCGTGCTGTGCCTGAGCGAGCCACGAGCACAAAATCATTCGACATCGCGGAGGCGGGCGGTGAGCGTTGACGGCATGCAACAGGAGGAGATCTGGGACGGCGATGCCGCCCGACGCTATGACACGCCCGGCACGGGCATGTTCGCGCCCGAGGTCCTGGGGCCGACCGTGGACCGCCTCGCTGCACTCGCAGGTGACGGGGCGGCGCTCGAGTTCGCCGTCGGGACCGGCCGGGTGGCCGTCCCGCTCGCCGGGCGAGGAGTCCCCGTCACGGGCATCGAGTTGTCGCTTCCGATGATCGGTCGACTGCGAACCAAGGCGGACGAAGCGACGATCCCCGTGGTCGTCGGCGACATGGCGACCTCCGTGGCCCCTGGGGAGTACGCACTCGTCTACCTCGTCTACAACACCATCTCCAATCTGCTCACCCAGGCCGAGCAGGTCGAGTGCTTCCGCAACGCCGCCCGCCACCTCACGCCCGGTGGCCGGTTCGTGATCGAGCTCTGGGTGCCCGAGCTGCGAAAGCTCCCACCGGGCCAGACGGCCACCGTCTGGCAGTCCGAGCCCGGCTACATCGGTCTCGACACCTACGACGTGCTGCGCCAGCACGTCGTGTCGCACCATTTCTCGTTCGACGAGACCCACCGGGCCCAGCTGTTCCGCAGCCCGCACCGCTACATCTGGCCGGCCGAACTCGACCTGATGGCACAGCTGGCCGGATTCGAGCTGGAGACCAGGCACGCGGACTGGACCGGTACCGAATTCACCGCCGAGTCCCGTTCTCACGTCTCCGTCTACCGCATCCCGCCGAGCCGCTGAGGGCTGTCCCGTCATCCCCGGTGGATCAGCGCGCGGCGTCGGATGTGGTGCGTCGCAAGGCGGCGGAGCGTCCTCGTACGGGGCGTATTCGGGCGTTCCGACGACGCAGCGAGGTGCCACGGATGTCGTCGTGCGCCCGCCGGGGATGACGGGACAGCCCTTGGCTTCGTGGTCCGGCAGGGCGGCGCGCCGGGTACCGGGCACAGTCCCGGGCATGACCGGACGGTCCGGCCCCGGCGTCGCCCCGGCCGACGCCGGTGAAAGCCCGGACGGCTCAGGCCACCGGCACCGCGGGCGTGGCGAAGAGTGAGGCGTCCCCGCCCTGGACGAGGTCCCGGATACCCGCGCTCGCCTCGTGCGGTACGCCCAGCGAAACGGCGCTCGCCCCGGAGAGGCGGGTGTACTGCTCGGGCGTGAGGACGACGTCGAGGGCGCCCAGATAGTCGTCGAGCTGGCTCAGCTTGCGCGGACCGATGATCGGGACGTACGGGGTCGCCGCGCGTGCGGCCCGCTCGTTGATCCAGGCGACCGAGACCTGGGCCGGGGTCGCGCCGGTCTCCTCGGCGACGGCGAGGACGGTGTCCACGACCGCGGTCTTCTGTTCGCTGCTCTCGGTGTGCACCAGGGTCTTCAGGTCGCTGAGCCGTCCTTCCGCGCTGCCTCGGTACTTGCCGGTCAGCAGCCCTCCGCCGAGCGGGGACCACAGGGCGGCGCCGAGTCCGAGGCTCTCGGCCATCGGCAGCAGCTCACGGTCGGCGGTCCGCTCGACCAGGCTGTACTCGACCTGGATTCCGGCGACGGGCGCCCAGTTCTTCAGGTCCGCCAGCGTGGCGGCGCGGGAGACGCGCCAGGCGGGGAAGTTGGACAGCGCCGCGTGCAGGATCTTGCCCTGGCTGACGAGGTCGTCGAGGCCGCGCAGGATCTCGTCGATCGGCGTCAGGTCGTCGGGGAAGTGCACCCAGAGCAGGTCGATGTAGTCGGTGCCGAGACGCTGCAGGCTCGTCTCCACCGAGTGGCGCATGTTCTTCCGGCTGTTGCCGGACCATGACACACCCGGCTGCGGGAACGCGGCGTTGGTGAACTTCGTGGCCACGACGAAGTCCTCCCGGTCCGGACCGAGGAACTGCCCCAGCAGCTTCTCCGACTCGCCGAACTGGTAGTTGTCCGCCGTATCGAGGAAGTTGCCGCCGGCCTCGGCGAAGCGGTCGAACATGCGGCGCGCCTCGTCGGGCTCGGCCCCGGCGCCCCAGCCGGTACCGAAATTGCCGGTGCCGAGCGCGTACTGGGAGACGCGCAGTCCGGTGCGGCGGCCGAAGGTCGTGTAACGCATGGAGTTCTCCTTGGAAATCGAGTGCTTCCGCAGGTCTGTTCCTGCGCTCCGAAGCGGGATCGGCGGTCGGTGACCGCCCAGCGGGGCGGATCCATGGCCGGACCGTTGCCGGCGCGCCGTCGGCGCCGGGCCGGTCGGAGGTGTTCCCCGGCGGGAGGTCCGTCGTGGACGGTGTCACTCCACCCGAAGGAAACCGATCGGTTTACTTATGTCGGCCACGCTAGACCAGTCCGGGCGCAAAGTAAAACGATCGGTATCCTTGAGGCATGACCGAACCCACTTCCACGGGCCGACGGCGCGGCCGGGGCGCCCGCGAACGGATCCTGACCGCGGCAACCGAGCTGTTCACGGCCCAGGGCATCAACGCAACCGGAATGGAGCAGCTGACATCGGTCGCCGGTGTGTCCAAGCGCACCCTGTACACACATTTCGAGAGCAAGGACGTTCTCGTCCACGCCTATCTGCAGCAGCTCGAGGACGGCCTGCTGCCGGCGATCGAGGCGGGTCCCGATCCGCGGGGGCAGCTGCTTGCCGTTTTCGCCCCCGGTCCGCAGGACCACGCCGCTCCGATCCGGGGCTGCCCGTTCCTCAACGCCGCCGTCGAGGTGCCCGATCCGGCGCACCCCGTCCACCGGCTTGCGGCCGCCTACAAGACGGAGTTCTCACGCCGTCTCGCGACCCTCGCACGCCGGGCCGGGGCGCGGGACCCCGAAGCCCTCGGCGAGCAGCTGGCCCTGCTCTTCGACGGTGCTGTCGCCCGTGGAACCGCGCTCAACAGCAACCGTCCCGGGGAGTCGGCCCGCTCCCTCGCCATGCTGCTGATCGACACCGCCGTCGGCGCCGCGGGACAGGAGCGGACTCCCGGTACGGACGAACCGGCAGCCGGCCGATGACGGCCCGGGCCGTCTAACCGATCGCGTCGAGCCGGGGCACGATGCGCGCGACGAGCTGTTCGGTGAAGCTGACCGGGTGCCGGTCCGGCAGCACCTGGACGGCGGTGATGCCGAGCTCGGCGTACGCCTCGACATCGGCGAGGAAGGCGTCGGTCTCGTCCAGGACCGGCCTGCTGAACATCAGGGTCTTCTCGATGGTGTCGTAGTCACGCCCGGCATCCGCGCAGTGCGCGCGCAGCACGTCGAGCTTGTGGGCCACCTCGTCCACATCGGTGGCGAAGAGGTTGCACGCATCCGCGTACTTGGCGACCAGCCGCAGCGTCTTCTTCTCGCCCCCGCCGCCGATCATGATCGGCGGCCGTTCCCCGATCGGCTCCGGCACGCACAGCGTCTCGGCCAGCCGGTAGTGCCGCCCCTCGTACGGGCCGTTCTCCTCGCTCCACATCTGCCGGCAGATCTGCAGCGTCTCCTCCAGCCTCTCGAACCGCTCCGCGACCGGGACGACGGGCACACCGAGCCCGTGCTGTTCCCGCTCGTACCAGGAGGCACCGATACCGAGCACGGCCCGGCCGCCGGAGAGCACGTCGAGGCTGGTGACGATCTTCGCCAGCAGGCCCGGATGGCGGTACATCACGCCCGTGACCATGAGGCCGAGCGTCATCCGCTGGGTCAGCGCCGCCACGTATCCGAGGGTCGTGTATCCCTCCAGCATCGGCTCGTCGGCAGCGCTCTGAGGGGTTTCCATCTGGAAGTAGTGGTCCATCACGGTGAACGACGCGACCCCGCCCTGGTCGGCGATGCGCACCGATTCGGCGAGTGTGGGCGCGATCAGCGCGGGATCGGCGGGTTGCGCGTAGTTCCAGTAGTGCAGGCCGAGCTTCACGTCCACTCCTCCGTGCCGGAACCTCTTCGGCGACCCTGTGCAGTCACTCGTCCACGTTACGTGCGGACGGACGCGCAGGCGCGGGCCGTACGCCCGGCCGGGTGCCAGTGCCTCGGGCCGGGTGCGGCGCACGGTCTGCAGACCGTCCCCGTGCTGCCTCGCCGGAAGCGGCAGCAGCGTCGGCGTGCTCGCCTGCATGCGGTAACCCGGCGCGCGCGACGGACCTCCTCCCGCAAAGCTGTTGGGGGTACGCACTCCCGCCGTCCCCACGGCGAACGACGAAGAAGGTCTCCCTGTGCGTTTGTACCGAATGGCGCTGTGGGTCACGGTCCCCTTGGCCGTGGCCCTCCTGGCGGCACCTGCCGGGGCGACAATGGCCGGAACCATCGTCGGGACGACGAAGAAGCCTGCTTCGGTGCGGCGAGCCGAAACAGTGGCGGACCCGGCCGCCGATTCCACGTGGCTGCTCCCCGTCCTCGGGGCGGTGCCGCTGACATTCCTCCATGCAGCGCATCGGCCCGTCATCGTGTCGCGCGCGCAGTGGCAGGCCGACGAGACCAAGCGCGACCCGCGTGCCCATTACGCGGGAGGGGTGACCGCGATCTTCATCCACCACACCGACACCCCCAACGACTACGAGTGCGCCGACGTCCCGCGCACCCTGCGCAATCTCTATACGGGCCAGACCCGTGACCGGGACTGGGGAGACATCGGCTACAACTTCCTCGTCGACAAATGCGGCACCATCTACGAGGGCCGCGCCGGTGGTGTCGACCGCCCCGTCGTCGGCGCCCACACCGTCGGGTTCAACCGCGGCACGGCAGGGATCGCGGCAATCGGCACCTTCGGACGAGGGGCGCCGGTACCGGCTGCCATGGAACACGCGATCGCGGCCCTCGCCGCCTGGAAACTCGGCCTGCGTGGTGTCGACCCCCGCGGCAGGGTGCGGCTCACCTCCACCAACGACAAGAGCCGTTACCCCAAGGGCACTTCGGCCGATTTCTTTGCCATCTCGGGCCACCGCGACGCCTACACCACCGACTGCCCCGGGGAGGCGCTGTCCGCCGCGCTCCCCGCGATCCGGGACATCGCCGCCGATCTCCAGGGCCGGTCGGCGGGAGCGCCCCCCGACGTCGGCGCCCCCCTGACCTGGGAGACCCTTCACCGCCACGGCAACCCCACGGGTTAGCCCACCCGGAGCGGGCGGACTCCATGGCGGTACGAACGACTCCGGCGGCGCATAGGCCCCGGCGCCGCACCCCTCACCCGTTCGGGACGCCCGGCGGTGCGAACGGGTCCCTCCGTGTGCGTGGACTTCGGAGTGTGCGCAGGCTGAAAGGTGCTGCAGCCGGTGATCCACGATGAGGAACGATGATCGTATCGGTGGTGTCGATGCCGGAGGGGACCGTCGCTCGCACGCACGTGTCGGAGGCACGCGAGCGCCTCGCGGCGTCCCGTTTCCTGCTCGTGGACATCGAACTGCCCGTGGAGGCATCGCCCGACGAACAGCCGGTCGCCCATCAGCTCGGCCTGGAGGCGGAGGACTTGGCATGGCTCGGCAGGGAGGGCGAATCCGCGCGAGCCGAGTTCCTCGGCGACAGCGCCGGGTTCGTCGTACCCGTCGTCGAAGCCGGCGAGATCACGCATGTCCATGCCTTCGTGACCGAGCGGTACCTGGTCGCAGCTCACCGAGGGCCGATCGGACCGATCGGGAGCCTTATCGCCCGGTTGCCGCACGAAAGGCCCTCCGACACCGTGGCCACGCTGTTCCTGCTGCTGGAAGAGGCGCTGGGGACCTTTCGCCGATCCGCCGTGCAGGCTCTGCTGGAGGTGGAGGACCTCGAGGACGAGATGTTCCAGCGACGGCACCCCCGGCAGGTCCTCCGCCTGACACGTCTGCGACGGCGCGCCGCCCTCCTGCACCACTCGCTCCTGCCCTACCTGGAGGCGACGGACGAGACCATCACGCGGAGGATGATGAGCGGCACTTTTCCGGAGGAGCGGCAGAGGCTCGCCCGCTCGTACCAACGCGCCGCGAGGTCGGTGCTCGCGGACATCGCGTCCCTCCAGGACGCCTCCCGGCGAGCCTTCGGCAGTTACTCGTCCCTCGTGGCCGGCGAGCAGAACGGCGTGATCAACCGGCTGGCCATCGTGTCGACGATCTTCCTGCCGCTGTCATTCCTGACCGGGTTCTTCGGCATGAACTTCACTTACATGACCGACGAGTTGGAAAGCAAGGTCGTGTTCTGGCTGCTCGCCGTGGGGTTGCAGGCGATCGTGCTGTTCATCGCCCTCTACGTACTGCACCGCACACGCCTCTGGCGGAAACTGCGCGACGACGGTCCCGACGAACAGTGAGCGGGCCTGCCTCCCCGGCGCGGCGCGACGACCGGGACATCTCGCCGCCGGACCCCGGTAATTCCATCGGACACACCACAAAGGGTCCGGCAGCGAACTGACGGGCCCTTTGTATGAGATTGAGGTCAGCGAGGTCCACGCCCCTCGCCTTGACCTTGGCCTTGTCCTTGACCTTGGCCCTGACCTTGGCCTCGGCCCTGACCCCGTCCTTGGCCCTGTCCCGGATTCTGTCCCGTCCCTGTGGCCGGAACACCCGATCGAAGCTGCGCCAGCACCGCCGAGCAGCCGGGGAAGGCTGCCACCGCGTTGTTGAATGCGGTGGTGTAGTCCGCCCGGAATGTCGCGGTCTTGTCGGCGTTCCTCTTGAACAGGTCGGCCTTCTGCCTGCACGACGCGTCGCCGTCGTTCTCGCCTGCTGCGAGCGCCTGTTCCCTGTCTGCGGCGGGGTTCGGAGTCTGCGGACCCGGTCCGGTGGGAGTGGTGGGAGTGGTGGGAGTGGTGGGCGGCCTGACCAAATTCAGGCACCCTACCTGGTTTGCGGCATCTATGGCTGTGACGGCCTCATCGCTTTTGACTACCGCCACCGCGCTGCCGGACCCGCCGGCACTCGTAGTGGCCGTGGCGATCACGCGTTTCCCGCTGACGATGCTGACGGTGGTGTTAGGCGCAAAGCCGTTGACGCCTATAAACGTGGTGTCGAACGGACCTTCTTGTCCTTGAACCGTACAAGAGGCCGCCGGAACGAGCGAGGGCAGTGAAGCGGCCTCCGACGCTGCGCCCTTGCTGGGAGTTGCAGCGGCCGCCGCGGCGGAGATTCCTGGCCCCAGTGCGAGTGACGCACCCAGAGGGACGCCGACCAGGGCGAGAATGCGCTTCTTTCCTTGCATGGGATTCCCCTTTGTGGTGGGTCCGTGCAAGAAAAAGCGTTGCATGAGGCCTGACGGGCAACAAGAGACCACTTATCGTAGGAGTGGCAGTGTCAGGTTCCTCCCGTGCGGTTGCGGATTCGGGGACGACACATTTCCGTCCGAGATGCATTTACGGCCTGATTGAGGGTTCTGCCCGCGCTCATGTGCCGAGGCCGACCGGTGGGACGACAATCTCCGCGCGCTCTGGTCGGGTCTCGTGCCGCGTCGCCGGATGGGGGCTTGGGAGCGGCGGGCAGCCCGGTCCGTAACGCAACGCCACCCTGCATCCGACCCGACCACGCGATGACCCAGCACAATCCCGTCCCGTACACCAAACTGTCCCGCGGGCCCGGATTCCTCGTGTTCCGGCTCGGCAGGAACACCCCGCGCGGGCCTCTCACCACTCGCCGTCGACGAACGCCATGAACAGGTGCCTCATCCATGCTGAAATGCGAGAACGTGTCATGACATCACCGACGCTGGTCGTCGTGAGCGGTGGCCCCGGGACGGGGAAGACGACCCTCGCCCACACCCTCGCTCAGGAACTCGGCTGCCCCGCGATCATCCGCGACGAGATCAAGCAGGGCCTGGTCATGTCCACCCCCGGCCACCGAAGCGGGGGCAACGATCCGCTCAACCTCCCCACGCTGGAAGCGTTCTTCGACGTGCTCAAGGTACTTCTCCAGGCCAGGGTGACCCTCGTGGCCGAGGCCGCCTTCCAGGACCGGGTGTGGCGGCCCCGCCTGGAACCGCTCGCCGACCTGGCGCAGATCCGCGTCGTCCGCTGCTCGGCGCCCGCCGCCGTCGCCCACGATCGCATCGTCCATCGCGCCCAGCACACCGCCCACAGGGCCGCGCACGGTGATCAGGCACTCCTCGACGCGATCGCTGCGGGAGAACATGCGCTCGATTCCTTCGTACCGATCTCCCTCGACGTCCCCACCCTGGTCGTCGACACCTTGGACGGCTACAGCCCCAGCCTTCCGGACATCGCCTCCTTTGTTCGCGCGCCCGCGCCCGACGGGGCAGCCGGCCCGGACGGACGGGCGTAAGAAGGAGACCCACGACCCCGGCCGACGGACATCCAGGACGGCCGCCGTTCCGGCGAGGTCCGGTCTTCGCGCTCGGTGATCACTTGCTTGGGCCGAAGGCGTTGCCACCGCGGCGCGGAGCTCGGGGGCACAGCCTCGCCGGCCCCCTGGGTCCCACGGTGTCGCCGCAGCTCAGGGGCGCGCGTAGCCCTGTATCACTCGGCGCTGCCGGGGTTCTGGACGTCGGAGGCCGCAGCGTCGGCGGCTTCCGGGCGGTCCACGGCCACCCGCAGCGTCACGGCAGCCGCGACTCCCGCCACCGGGCCCCAGATCAGGGCGGCCGGGACGCCGCCCCCCACACTCCCGGACAGGTACACCAGCCCCCAGTGCAGGCCCGAACCCGCACCGTCCACCGCCACCCGCAGCAGCTGGCTCGCCAGTAGCCCGAGGACGGTCGCGCAGACTGCGCCGACCGCCATCGCCGGGACAGTGGCGCGGGTGAACAGTCCGGACAGCCGCCGCAGTGCCCACCACACCACGGCCAGCAAAAGCACGTCCGCGGCGCGGTACAGGAGCCAGTCGCCGAGCGTCGCACCCGCCGGGCTCGCCCAGGCGCCGAGCAGCAGCCACTGGCGCAGGAGTTCGCCGGGCTCGGCGAACAGCTCGCCGTGCAGGGAGACCGTCTGGATGGCGGCGGCGACCGGCTGGTACGAGAGGACCACCAGGGACAGTGCGACCACGGCGGTCCCGGCGGTAGCGGCCAGCCGGGCGGCGCGCGCCGGAACGACCGCCTGCGGCAGCGGACCGGCACCCCCCGCGATGATCCGCGCCGCGAGCACCGTCCCCGCAGCCGCGGCCAGCGCGCTCACCGCCACGGTCTGCCGCCCGGAGGAGATCACACTCGCCAGCTGGGGCAGGAAGCGGTAACTGCCGTGCCCCTGCGCAGCGATCAGCCACGGCGCGGAGACGGTCACCGCCAGGGTCCCGGCCACCAGGCCCCAGGCCCACACCGCAAGCAACGTGGCCCGCATCCGGCCGTGCACCGGCGGCAGTCTGCGAACCAGGAGCAGCGCGCCGAGGACGAAGAAGACGAAGACCGTGCCGAACCGAATCTGCAGAGCGGTTGCGTACAGCGCGAGGTAGCGGCTGCCGTCGGTCCCGGCCGTGTCCCCGATCCCGCCGGACGACCCGGCGCCGAACTGAACCGAGGCCGGAGGATCGTACGACCAGGGGGTGAGCCAGTGTTCGAGCTCGGCAGCGGCCCGGCCGCCGATCACGTCGGTGGTGCCCGGCAGGTGCAGTGCCTGCGCGCTCGCCCCCGCCCACCACAGAAGCACCGTGAGTAGCAGCCCTCCCACCACTGCCGCTATCGCCGCGCGCCGGTATGTCATGTGCCCCCGCCTAGATCGCGCATCCCGTGAATCCCGTGGCCAGGTGGAGATTACGGGGCGCCGATCACATGCGGATCACGGTTGTACGTTGGGCTTGGCATGACAAAGGTGACGATGGCGCCGACGCGAGGACGACCGGGCAGCCGGCGATCCTGCGCGGCGCCCATCAGGCCGACAGCCCGGCGAAGGCCCTCGTCACCTGGGCAGCTGAACCCAGGACTTGGTGCCCTCGTGCGGCTGCAGCGCGTCGCAGACGCCCCACTCCCCGCCCCAGTCGTGCACGACAGCCGCGAGCAGCCAGAGAGCACTCCGGCGCCGCTCCTCGCAGACGGTGACGGCAACCGGTTCGGAGTGGCGTGGATGCCGGTCCCAGACGACCAGCCGGAGCGCGTTGTCGCGGTGCCGGGCGGAAACGTACAGCTCTTGACCAGGAGTCATCGCGCTTGTGACGCCGATGAGTTCGCCCACGGCCAACGCCGCCGGCCAGGCGTACGGGGTGAGCCCGTAGGCGTGCAGCGAGGCCGTGACGGCGTTGCGCCCGATGGCCGCGCTGCGCGGGTCGCCGGGCAACGTGAGGCTGAGCGCGAGGCCACGATCGACGCGGCGCCTGGGGCGCGGATACGCATACGGGTCGGGCGCGCGCTCCTCGACGGCTGCCGGACAGAGCGCGGCACGCGGAGATTTCGGCATGACTGACTCCCCTTGTACGGGTGGCGAGTTGACGGTCTTCCTCATTCGCGTCGGTGCGCACAAGTGGCTCTGGCGCTGCGGGTTCGGCAGTGGCCCGTCTCCCTGGCGCGGCCCCGCCGCTCCCAGGGCAGGAGGTTGCGGGCAGGACCGCGCGATGCACTTCTTGCCGACCGCAACGTGAGCAGTGCGTAACCGAATGTAGCGCAGCAGGGATACATGTGTCGCAGAGTTGGAGGCAATTGCCTCCAACTCGCTGGACTGGACATCCCGTCCACCGGCAGACTGTGCCCACCATCGGCGGAAGAAGGGGCCCATGCCGAGCAGTTCGACTCCGACAGAGCGTCAGAAGCGGCTCGGCGCCGAGCTACGGAAAATGCGTCTCGCCGCCGAGGCGACCACCGCGTACGCAGCCGCTCTGCTGGGCGTCGACCGGACGAAGATCTCCAACATGGAGGTCGGCGTGCGCCCTGTCACTCCGGCACGCGTGCGCACACTGGCCTGCAACTACGCTCGTGCCGACGACCGCTACGTCGACGCGCTCGCAGAGATGGCCGAGCAGCGCGAGCGCGGATGGTGGGAGCAGTACCGGGGCACCCTCCCGCCAGGCCTCCTGGACATCGCCGAACTGGAATGGCACGCAACTCGCATCCGCACGGCGCAGACCGTTCACCTCCCCGGCCTGCTCCACACCGACGGTTACGCCCGGGCAGTGTTCGGCGCCGTACTGCCCGCACTGTCGCGTCTGGAGATCGAGTTGCGGGTAGCCCACCGGATGGAGAGACAACAGGTACTCGACCGAGAATCTCCGATCGAGTACGTGGGCTACATCCACGAAGCCGCCCTGCACATGCAGTTCGGCGGTCGGAAGGTCGCTCGGGAGCAGTTGCGCCACCTGTGCGACGTGTCCGAACACGAGCACATCGACCTCCGGGTGATTCCAGTCGACCGCGGGGCATTCCCAGGCGCCGGGCATGCGCTCCTCTACGCGCACGGTGCCGTCCCCCAGCTCGACACCGTGCAGCTCGACTCAGCGCACGGCCCCGAATTCATGCACGCCGACGCACAGCTCACCAAGTACCGCGCCCACCTGGAGTGGATGGATGGCACCTCTCTGACCAATACGGAATCGCGAGACTTCATCCACGCCATCTCACGTCAACTCTAAGGAAGTTCGGCATGTCCGAGATCGATTGGGAAGAGCCCTTCTGCGGAGAAGGAAACAACTGCTTCAGGTTCGGCACGGACACGAGCGGCAACAGCTTCATCGCAGTCCTCGGCCAGGAGGATCGTTACCTCACCGACAGCCGCGAGGCGCTTCAGCAGATGATCCGCGACATCAAGGCCGGCAAGGCCGACCACCTGCTGTAGCTCCGAACCCCGACGCCGCAGCCGGGTCGCCTCTGGCGGTACCGCCGCCGCGCTTCCCGCCCGGTGCGTCGGCCCGCGCCTCCCGGATCCTCTCCAGGAGGCGCGGGCCGGCCCAGTCCGCATGCCTCATCTCTCTTTGCCCGGAGGTCACTGCTGGGTGATGCCCGGCAGCACAAAGCCCGGAGGCAGGGCCGGCAGGCCCGGAGGCACGCCCGGCGGCACGAAGCCCGGCAGCAGAGAGCCCGGAGGAGGTATTCCCGGCACCCCACTCGGCGGGGGCTGGGCAACCTTGCAGTTCACGAAGACGAAGTTCTGGTCCTCGTTGACAGCAAGAACGGTGTAGTCGACGTTCTTCTGGAAGCGTGTCAGCCGGAAGTTTCCGTTGGCGTCGACGTTCAGGCGCTCTGTGGACTCGCCGTCGTTGAGGTTCCGCGGAGCCGTGAAGCCTTCGCCGGTGATGGTGACGGACATCCCGTTCGCCGCGGGTGTGACCGTGCAACTGGCAGTGGGTGCCGCGCCGGCGCTCGGCGCGAAGGCGATCGCGCCGGACAGTGCGAGCGAGGACACGAAGAAGGAAACCACGGCACGTCGAGTGTGAAGATGCATGAAGGTGCTCCCATCGGAGAGGCGCGAAGAGGCGGCCGCAAAGCCGTCGCCACTCATCGCCGCGGGCACAGCGCGGCGGCCCGCGCAGCGGGCGGTGCACGCCGTCCTGCGTTCCGGCCGTCGCGTCATACTGGCGGCAGGACCGGAGGCCGGAAGGTGCCCGCCTTTTCATGCTCCCCCGCCCTCCCCGGGGTGTCGACCCGGGGCCGCACGGGCCGGTGGGATGCGTCAGTGCCGACGGTCGAGGCGGCCTGGAAAGGACCGGATCACATCCGGAAGGCCCTGGGCGGCACCGGAGGACACAGCGCTGGGCCGGCGGCGAGCTCTCCGTCCAGGAAATGCGCGGCGGTGAACGCGGCGCACAACACCGATGACGTGCACCGGTCGCAGCCGAGCGCTCGGCGTGGCCCCGCACGGCTCGGTGTCGCCACGTCGAGCGCATCGCGGCACACTGAGAACGGGCGTCGATCCGGCGCCGCGTGCTCCTCAGGACGGGGGTCACCACTCCGACTGCGGGATCACCGAAGACTTGGGGCGGTCACCCGCTGTGAGGACGGGTGAGTGCTCCGACGGCCGACGGAGGTGCTTGGGTCGTGCGGGGCGACACGCTCATGATCATCGACGGTTCGGGGGTGATCACGGAGTGGAGTCGCGAGGCCGATCGCTTGCTCGGCCTCCCCGCATCCGACGTGCTGGGTCTTCCGGCGACCGGGTTCCTCACGGTCGGCGAGGGCGATCACGGCGGGAGAGAGCTGAGACTTCGGTCCCGGGAGGGCCGCACCGCAGCGCGTGAGCTGTGGGTGCAGCCGGTACTGAGGGACGGCGCCGTGGCCTGGGAAATCGGACGACAGCCGGCGGAGCCCGCTGAGGGCTCCCGCACGAACAGCATCGGTGCCAGCCTCATCGAGACCCTGTTCACCCAGTCGCCCAACGGCTTGCACATCCTCGACCCGGACCTCCGGGTCGTCCGCGTCAACACGGCCGCACTCGCCCTGTACGAAGTATCGCCCGACAGCGTGCTGGGCCGGCCCGTCACGGAGGCGTACCCGCTCTCGGGCCCTGCGGACGTGGAAAGCATGCTCCGCCGCGTCCTGGAGCAGGGCCGGCCGTCGCTCGGCTACTTGGTACACGCTCACCTTCCCGTCGATCAGGGCCGGGTACGAGTGTTCTCCGTATCCACTTTCCGGCTCCAGGACCCCCAAGGCGCGGTCCTCGGGCTCGCGCTCTCCACGGTCGATGTCACCGACCGGGAGCGGGCGCGCGCCCGATCCGCCGTCCTCGCCGGTGTACGGGAAAGCGTCGGCCAGACCCTCGATGTGGTCACCACGTGCCAGGAAGCGGCGGACGCCCTGGTGCCCGCGTACGCCGACATCGCCGCGGTCGAAGTGGTGGATGAAGTGGTACGGGGTGAGGACCCCCCGATCGGTCCGCTCAGCCGGGACGTGCCCCTTCGGCGCGCCGCCTTCCGCAGCTGTGTCGCAGAGCCCGTGCAACCGCTCGGCGACGTGCGCACCGCTCCGTACGGGACCCCGTTCAGGCGAGCCCTGTCCGACCTGCGTCCCCGGCTCCTGGACCTGGCCGCCGAAAGTACGTGGCTGGCGGCGGACCCGGCACGGGCCGAGGCCATCCGCGCGACGGGAGCGCATTCGCTGATCACGGCGCCACTGACGCTCCGTGGCACGGTGCTGGGGCTGATGAGCCTGTACCGCCGCGGTGAGACGGAGCCCTACGGCGAGGACGACATCGGCCTCGCTCTCGAACTGGCCGCCCACACCGCGCTGTGCATCGACAACGCCCGGCGCTTCACCCGCGAGCGGACGATCGCCGCCACGACCCAGCGCCGGCTCCTGCCCCAATGCCCTGTTTCGCAGCCCACCGTCGACACAGCGTGGCTCCGCCTCCCCGCGGACCGGGGTGCGAGCTGGTTCGACACCATCGCCCTGCCGGGTGCTCGCACAGCACTGGTCACCGGCCACGCGGCCGGACAGGGAATCTCCGCCGCCACCACCATGGGGCAACTGCGCACCGCCATCCACGCGCTCGCCGCACTCGACCTGGAGCCCGACGAACTCCTCGCCAGACTGCACGACACCACCTGCCGCCTTGCCGGGGAACGTGCGTCGCTGCCAGCCGCCGATCCGCTGCACAGCGAGGCACTGACGGCAAGCTGCGTCTACGGGGTCTACGACCCCATCACCCGCACCTGCACCCTCGCCCGTGCGGGACACCCCGCACCGATCGCCGTCGACGCGGACGGCACGACCCGCATCTGCGACGTCCCCGCAAGCCCCCTGCTGGGCAGCACCGAGCAGGTACCCAGGGCGTGCGTGAGCCTCCACATCGCCGAGGGCAGCATCCTCGCCTTCTACACCGCAACCCTGCTCCCGGAGGCGGAGACGGATCCCGGCTCGCTCCGTAGTGTCCTGAGCCGGTCCGACCGCTCCCTGCAGTCCCTGTGCGACGACGTCGTCTACGCGCTGGGGGACGATCCCGTACGGGGCGACGCCGCGCTTCTTCTGGCCCGTACCTCCGGTATCGACCCCGGCCACGTGGCCACCTGGAAACTCACCCCCGACGCGTCGGCGGCCGGCGAGGCGCGAGCCCTTGCCCGGAGCCGGCTCACCGACTGGCAACTGGACGAGGAAACCATCTTCACCACGGAGATGATCGCCAGTGAACTGGCCACCAACGCAGTGCACTACGGAGCCCCGCCCATGCAACTGCGCCTCGTCATGGAGCGCACACTCACCTGCGAACTGACGGATGCCGGCAACTCCGCACCCCATCTGCGGCATGCACACGTCGCGGACGAAGGAGGGCGCGGGCTGTTCATCGTCTCCCAACTCGCCCACCACTGGGGCACCCGCTACGGCGCTCACGGCAAGACCATCTGGGCCGAACAGATCCTCTCGCCCCGTTGATGGGCCCGATGAAGCGAGCAAGCACGGTCGTTCGGTCACTGTCGGATGCAGGTGAAGGGGCCAGCTCTGCGGTAGGCAGGATGCTGGCCAACCTGCAGCACGGCAACGCGCATCTGGTCCTGGAGCGCGTGGCGCTGAGGCTACTGGCCGCTTCCGACATGCCAGGCCCACAGCTCCGATGCGCCCGAACCAGCGGCCGGCCATGCCGTGGAGGCTACGCGTTTCGTGCGTCGGCGTACTTGTCCAGTTCGCGCATCGCCTCGGCGTGGGCGCTCATCCGGATACTCACACTGCCGCTCGTGAAGAGCGCCACACCAACGACCGACACCGGTACGGACAGCCCGAGCACAGCCAGGACTTCAGGCCAGTCTCGTTCGTTCTGACACCAATCCCCCCTTTGCAGACCGTCGTTGGCCGTACCACGTTCGGTCAACAACCGTGACTCGCACTCCGCGGGGTACCGGTCGTCGGCCTCCTCATCGACCTTGTATGGCGTGAGCAGCAACAGGGCACACCATGTCCACTGGAGCGTCGCCACAGCCAACAGACCGATACCCCAGGCGCGTATTCGCCCGGCCCTGTCGCGGAAGTCGAGGTCGTACTCACGTGATCGCATGGCGGACGAATCTAGCAGCGGGTTCTCGCAGCGTGGCGGTGCTCGCCAGGCTCATCCCTGAGTCCGTCAGTCAGGCGGCCCGCTTCACGTGACGGACCAGCCACATCAGCAGCGCGTCCAGGTCAGCGGCGGCCGAGAGCACTCGGTCGACCGCCTCGGGAGTATGCAGCCACTCCTCGCAGCCGAGGAGACGGGCGGCGATCAGAGAACGGTGGCGCAGCAGGCTCGTACGGGAGTGGTCTGTCGGATAGCCGCGCGGGGGGCGTTTCATCACGTCCCCGGAGATGTCGTAGCCCTTCTTCCGCACGTCCTCGACGATGGCGGACAGTTCGCGGCCGCTCCCCTCGGAGGCCACGGCTTTGCGGAACATGTCCACCTGGCCGGGATCGGGGTACCACCAGGCGCCCTGGATCCGCAGGCCGTCCAGGGAGAACCGGAGACCGATCTCGACCTTGCGGCCGAGCCGGATCACCGCGCCCTGGTGCTGCCACCACCAGGAGTCGGTGCGGTAGTGCCAGACGGAGAAGTCCTCGTACCGGGGGTCGGTGTCCGCGACCTCGTTGAGCAGGGCGATCATCGGCTGCCGGACCAGGCGTTCGCGGTCCGCGCGGTAGCGCTCGCGGGTCGCGTGGGTCGGTTCGCCCTGGAGCTGCCACAACACGTCCATGGCCTGCTCCGGCCAACCGGTGAACTGTCCGCGCATGGGCGCAGAATAGCTCACCCATGATGCGCGCGCGGAGAGTGAGACGGGCAAGGAGGCGTAGCCCCAGACACGGTGGGAGGTGTTGCGGCGAGGCTCGCCAGTCAGTTCGATGTGCCGTGCGCGGTGGGCGAGTTCGTCGAGGAACACGGAGAGTGCAGTCGATATGAAGCGGGCGGTGAGATTGTGCAGCCGAACTTGGGATCCCACAGGGGCGGACACTCACAGACGCAGCGAATTCCCCCACCACACACCCCCAGCCACACAGCAACTTCCTGTGCAGCCACGGTGCCAGCGAACGCGGGCGGGATGGATCACTGTCATCGCCCCCCGAATGGGTGACGCTCCGACCTGCGAGTCTCACGGCGGCGGCATAAGTGCCGCCGCCGTGCAGTTCTCGCTGAGATTATGCAGCGAGTTTTGAGACCCTGCATACGGGGCCCGTGCGGGCGGTGTCAGGAAGTGTTGCCGCGCGGGAAGGAGACCTCCACGCGCCGGTTCTTCTTCCGGCCTTCCTCCGTGCTGTTGTCAGCAATCGGGTATTGCTCGCCGTAGCCGCGAATCTCGAAGGTGACGGACGAACCGAGCTCCTTGGAAAGAACGGCGTTCACGGATTCGGCACGCTGCTTGGACAGCACGTCACCGTGCGCAGCGGAGCCAAGGTCGTCAGTGAAGCCGAAAACGCGCACCTTGGTCGCCTTCTGCTTCTTGATCTCATCAGCAATGGCGGAAATGCGGGCACTGGCCGCGCTGCTCAGTTTTGCGCTGTCCTTGCCGAAGAGAACCTCGGCCTGGAGGGCGAACTTGACCGTGGAGTTCGTATCCTCGCGCCGCTCCTCACCACCCATGTCCTCGACCACGGACTTGATGTTGAGGACCTTCTCGGGCGCGAGCGTACCGCCTTCAGGCATCTTGAGGTCCGGATCGTTGGCGTCCACCTTGACGGGAGGCGCCGCCGATTCTTCTGTGCCCGGCGGAGTGCTCGGGGTCTCGTCCGCTCGCGCGAGACCAGCCGTGGCCAGGTTCGCACCGGCGAGCACAACGACAGCGGTGAAGGCGGTCACAGTAAGACGACCCAGAACGTGGCTCCGGTGAGTTTCTGTCATGTCGGCACTCACCCAGAGATCTTGATGGCGACGGAGTCGAAGGTCGGAATCGACAGGTCGACCTGGTCCGTGCCCTCGGGTGGAGCCGGGAACTGCATGAAGACGGGCACGGACTCGCCCGCCTCGATCTTCGAGATCCCTGTTGTACAGAGGCAACGACCATCAGTGTCCCGAAGCACGTAGTAACGCTTCTTCCCTTGCTGATCCACGAGTGTGCCGCCACTGACCGCGTCTCCGGATCCGAGCAGGATCTCCTTCTCGTTGCCCCGCCACCTACTCACACGGCTAAACGTGTCGGTACCGGTGTTCTTCATCTGCCCAGTGACCGTCACGAAGCCCCCTGAATCGCGAACGACAGAGGTGACGGTGTACTCAATTGACTCCGCTCCCTTAAGAACGGCGAGCTTAGCGTTCGGGTCCACCTTGTCCCCGGCGGCAGTATCCTGCTGCGCCCCCTTGTCCTCTTCGGAGGGCTTGGAAGGTGCGGAGGACGGCGAAGAAGTGTCCTTCGCCTGTCCGCCGTCATCGCTGCCGCAAGCAGTGACGGCGAGGGCCAGTGCCGCCGTCATGGAGACCGCCGCCACCACCCTTCGGGTCCTCGCAGTGCGCCGAATCCTCATGGGTTCTGATTCCTTTACTCGTCGTTCGCTGTCAGTCGTCGACCAAGTGGACGGCGAAGATGGCCTTGCTCAGAGCCGCCCATGCACCCTGATCGAAGTCAGTCGGGTCGATCGAAAAGCCATCCCGGCCATCGCACCTGAAGTTCACCGGGTCACCTGGATCACCCTTGAACCTGTAGCCGCATCGGAACTCGATGACTGCAGTCGCATCCGCGGTGCCGTACTTGGTTTCCGTGCCGGGGATCACCGTGTCGCCGACCGGGTAACGGGTCCGGATGCTGACATGCATCCTGTCCCGCAGGTAGCCGTACTCCGGGGTGCACGATGCGATGTCGGAGCGGTTACTGGATGCCAACCGCTGAGCCTGCGCGCAGGGAGACACCGGGTTGAACATGTAGCCCTGCAGGAACTCGTTGAGCCCGCCCGGCGTCATGAGCGCGGCTACGAACGGGGGGCCCAGGGTGTCACGCGCGTCCTGAGCCGCAGCGAGCGCGGCAGCGTCTGCTGCGCCCTGGGCTTCGTTGCGCGTGGCCGATGCCTTGCCGACAGCAAAGAAGGCGAACGCGAGGAAGAGCAGGCCCGCCACCATCACTACATAGATGGGGAAGGCCTGCCCTGCATCGCCGCGAGGTTTCGCGGTCATCAGCCAGCCTTGATCTTGTCGATCTGCTCGCTGATCTTGTCCTTGATGTCCCCGCCGATACCCGAGGCCGCGATGCCACCGATGATGGCCACGACCACCAGGATGATGCCCAGGTACTCGAAGGCCGTCTGACCCTTCGAGCGCTCGCGGTCGGTCATCCGGGAGATGACCGTGTTCCGCCAGCCGCGGACGGCGATCTGGGTGGCGACTGCGGTCTTGAGCATGGTGTTGTTCATGGTGAACCCCTCCGATATCGGCCGACCGTGGGACGGCCGACGCGTAAGTCTCTGTGGTGCCGCCTTCGTTACCGGCTTCCTCCTGGCCGGTGCCGTTGGCGACATGAGAAACATACGGCGGCACACCCTGCTCACCGGAGGGCCCCAGGGCCCATTCCCGGGCCCAAAGGGAGAGTTGGGCCCTCCAGGCCCCATGCTGGGCCCGCGGGCCCACACCCATGACGAAGTGCTCATTCCCGCGCTCCGCCATGACTACCTGCCCCCCATCGCGCCGGCCCCCGAAGGGGGCGCCGTGCCGAGCCAGCGGGCGATCGCCTCACTGCGGCTTGCGCTGTGCAACTTGGTGAAGATGCGGTTGATGTGGTTCTTGACCGTCTTCTCGCTGATGAAGCAGGTGGCGGCAATCTGCTGATTACTCATACCGGACGCGATCAGCTCCATGACTTCCACCTCCCTTGAACTCAGCCCGTACTGCTGCCTGTTGGGAGGCGTAACCGACCCCCCAGCTGTTGAAGACTGTGCCACAACTGGTTGCATTTGCGAAAGACCCTGCACGGGCTGGGCCGGTCGCGTCGCAGGTCGCGGCATTTCAGGGACCGCCGGATGTGCAGGCGCACCGTATGGCGGTACCTGTCCGTCGTAGCCGGGCCCCTGATACGCAACGCCCTTGGTCAGCGCGGTTCCCAGCCCTTCCGGGAGTGGTTCGCCCTGCGGGCCGGGGCCCTGACGCATATGGGCGAGGAGGGCGTTCGCCGCGGTCGCGGTGAAGTGGGCCCGACCGCTCTTGGTGTCCCGTACGGCCTGCACGAGTTGGTCGGCGGTGAACTCCCCGTGCACCAGATAGCCACCCGCGCCCAGGCGCAGCGCCTCGTGCACGATCTCGCTCTCGCGGCTGTACGTCAGCATCATCACGGGTGCAACCTGCACCAGGTGCGGCAATGCGGAGATGCCGTCGACGCCGGGCATGCGGACGTCGAGCAGGACGACGTCCGGGCGGTGCTGTACGGCCATGTCGTAGGCCTGGCGGCCGTCCGCGGCCTCCGCCACGACTTCGATGTCCTCACGGCCGGAGAGCAGCACCCCCAGGCCGGCCCGGACGACCGGGTTGTCATCGGCGACGACGACCCTCAGCGGGGCGGGAACCGCCACGGGAGGGGCCTCCGGGAAGGGTGGCAGGACCTCGGATGCCGCGGGTTGCGGGGGAACGGGGAACCCGGAGGAGCTGAGTTCCGAGTTGAGCGGGGTGGCGTGCGAGGACGTGTGCTGGGAGGCGTGGTGCTGTGCGGCCCAGTTCTGGCCCGACGCACGGGAGAAGTCGTCCGGCATCTGCGACCTCCTCTCAGGATCTTTGGGGAGTGTGGGTGAGCGGGTCAGTTCAGTTGTTGTGCGGACGGACCGGTGACGAGTGCGGCTGTCGGGAGTTCCAGCCGTACTTCGGTTCCCTTGGCCGCCTTGCCCTTGCCGATGCGGATACGGGCGCCGATGGAAGCGGCGCGTTCGACCATCCCGACGAGGCCGAAGTGGCCCGCACGCTTGAGATCGTCGAGCGTGGTGCCCGCGGGCAGGCCGCGCCCGTCGTCGTACACGCTGACGCGCAGGACATCGCCCTTCACGCCGGCCAGCACGATGAGATAGGTCGGGTGGGCGTGGCGATGGGCGTTCTCCATCGCTTCGGAGGCGACGGTGAGCAGCTGGCGGGCGACCACCTGGGGCACGAGCGGGACTGGGGCCTCGTTGAGCATCCGGAAGGTGGCTGTGAGGCCATGGCGGCGAGTGAAGTCGTCTGCCCTGGCGCGGAGTTCGGACACAACGTCCACACCGCCGTCGAGTCCGGAATCGCGGCGCAGGTCGGAGAGCAGTTCCCGTGATTCCGCCGCTGCCCGGCGGGCGGAGCGGGCGACCAGTTCGGCCTGGTGCTTGACGGTGAGCGGGTCCATCCGGTCGGACGAACTGGCCAGTCCGTCGGCGGCCAGAGCCAGACCGTGCAGGGTCTTGGCCACCGAGTCGTGCATCTCCCGGGCGAGCCGGGTGCGCTCGCCCTCCACGGCCTCGTTGACGGCCAGCCGGGCCCTGGTCTCGGTGAGGGCCTGGCTGGCCGTGCCGAACCGGAGAAGGAGATTGCGAAGGGTGACTCCGACGGCGCCCGCGATCACGCAGAAACCGGGGAGGAGGAGCGCGGTGGCGTCCCTTGCGTCCAGCTTCGAATCGGTGGCGTACACGCCGAAGACGATCAGTGTCTGGAGCGCGGCGAAGACGGCCGCACCGCGCCAGCCGTAGACCAGACCCGCCAGCAGCGGAGTACACACGGTGACGTACGCGAGCGTGGACTCGGGTGTGGCCGTAACCAGCAGCAGGGCACCGAACACCGCGTCTATGCCGAGCAGCCAGGGGTGGCGCAGCAGGACGGGACCGAAGCGTTCCCAGTCCCGGAAGAGGACGTACGAGCCCATGAAGGTGACGAGGACGGCCGAGCCGATCAGCCAGGTGGCCAGGCCCGGCGCCGTGCGGCCGATGGCGAACGGGGTGGCCATGGCGATCATCGCGAGCCGGAAGCCGAAGACCTGACGGCACATGGCCTGAAGCGCGTTGAGCTGGATCGCGAACGCCGGGCGCGCCCCGGGGCCGGCCATCGCCTGGCCTACTTCTGCGGTCAGTCCGATCTGGGAACTGCCGAGTGGGAACGACATGAGCCTGTCACCTCCTTCTGCTCGTCGTGGTCGTCATCTTGGTCATCCGGGGTCATCCGCCCGTCAAGAAGCTGAAGTCGACGTTGGCTCCGTAGACGAAGCCGACGGTCAGCAGGACAAGGGTTCCCGGGAGCAGAAAGGTCGTGACCGCGAAGGTGGCCTTCGGGACGGCCCTGGCCGCTTTCCGGCGGGCGTTCTGCGCGTCCGTGCGCCGCATGTCGTTGGCGATCTGGATCAGCGTGTCGACGATCGGGGCACCCAGCTCCTCGCCCTGCTGGAGTGTGGTCACGAACATCGCGACCTGCTCAGAGTCGTTGCGCTTGCGCAGTTCCTCGAAGGCCTGGCGCCGGCTGACGCCCATGTCCATCTGGCGCAGGGTGATACGGAGTTCGTCGGCCCACGGGCCCTCGTACTTGTCGGCGACGCGCCCCAGTGCCTGGCGGAAGCCCAGGCCCGCCGAGACGACGACGGCCAGGACGTCGAGGAAGTCGGGGAGCGTCCGCTCGATGTGGTCCTTGCGGACCCGGACCGCCGACCAGATGCCGACCTCGACCCAGAACAGACCGAAGGCGATCAAGAGCAGGGAGAGGAAGAGCTGGCCGCGCAGGATCATCGTGAACGCCCCGAGCAGGCCGAGGGCGCCGTAGACGAAGCGGCGGGCGGCGTAGCGGTCGATCGTCAGACCGCCGGGGTTGCCCGCCATGTCGATCTGGCGGCGCTTCTTGTTGACCGCCTTGGGGCCCATCATCCTCAGCACCATCGGGGCCCAGCGCATGCCGAGCCGGTCGATGCCGGAACCCATGGCGTTGGTGCGGGTGGCGCCGACCTCCAGGGCGATGGCGAGGTCACCGGGAAGCTTGGCGTCGGCGCGGTACATACGGATGCCGGCAATCGCTCCGAACACCGCGAGACCGACCACGAGCGCGAGCAACAGGTCCATGTCCGCTCCTCCCCTCAGACGTCGATACGGGACATGCGGCGGATCACGATGAATCCGATCGCGTACAGGACGAGGGAGACGATCACGGCTACCTGACCGATGAGGGCGCCGGTCATCCGGTCGAGTGCACCGGGCATCACCGCGTTCATCAGGAGCATGGCGCCGAAGCCGAACACCGGGACGGCGTAGGCGGTGACGGTCACCTGTGACAGCTGTGTCTTGACCTCACGCCGGGTCTCCTTGCGCTCCTCCAGCGTCTCCGTGAGGTTGCGCAGCGAGCTGACGACCGTACCGCCAGCCCGGTTGGACAGGACCAGGGTCGTCACCAGGACGACGAGCTCACGGGACGGCAGCCGGTCGGTCAGTTCGGACATCGCGTCGTCGAGCGATTCACCGACGGCGAGGCGACGGGCGACGCGGGCCAGTTCCTCCCCGGCCGGGTCCTCCATCTCGTCCGCCGCCATACCGATGGCGGTACGCAGCGCGAGGCCGGCCTGGGTGGCATTGGCGAGGATCCGGGAGAGCTCGGGCAGCTGGTTGATGAAGCGTTCGGTGCGCTTGGTCCGCTGCCAGTTCAGGAAGGCGTTGGTGCCCCACAGGCCGATGAGCGCCGCGACCGGGCCGAAGAAATTGGCGAGGACCGACGAGGCCGCCATCCAGAGTCCGGCCATGGCGACGATCGCGTAGACGAAGAACTCGCCCGGGGTGATTTCCAGACCCGTGGCGGCGAGCTTCAGCTCCAGCTTGCGGCCCAGACCCGTCCTGCGCAGCCTGCGGTCGACGCCCTGGAAGCGGCGCTGTCGCCCGGCTGCCGGTATCTGGCCGGTGTGCGAAAGCCGTTCGACGAGGGCGTCCCGGTCGGCCTTCCCGCCGGTGTAGGCGTGCAGGCCCATGACGCCCGTCACCCCGAAGACGAGGGTGACGCCGATCGTGAGCAGAGGGAGATTGTTCATCGCGCGGTACCTACTTGGCCTCTCGGGTGGCGAGCTGTTCGACGGATGCGGCGACTCCGAAGGCCTGCGGGATGGGCTGGCTGGCCATGTAGAGCTTGTCCGCGATCTTGCGCGGGAGCGGGAGGTACTGGAACTTGCCGTGGATCCGCCCGTCGGCGGCCATCGGCTGGGCGTTGAACCGGGCGACGGTCACGATGCGGTACGCGTCGCGGCCGTGCGAGTCCAGCACGGCGATCTCGGTGACCTTGCGGGAACCGTCGGCGTGCCGGGTGAGCTGGACGATGACGTCCACGGCGCTGTTGATCTGGTCGTGCAGCGCCTCGAACGGGATCTTGATCTCGGACATCGAGGCCAGGGTCTGCAGACGCATGAGCGCGTCCTCGGCGCTGTTGGCGTGGACGGTGGCGAGCGAGCCGTCGTGACCGGTGGACATCGCCTGGAGCATGTCGAGCGACTCGCCGCCACGGACCTCACCGACGACGATCCGGTCCGGGCGCATACGCAGGGAGTTGCGGACCAGGTCACGGATGGTGATCTGGCCCTTCCCCTCGACGTTCGCCGGGCGGGACTCCAGGCGGATCACATGGTTCTGCTGGAGCTGGAGCTCTGCGGAGTCCTCGATGGTGACGATGCGCTCATGGTTCGGAATCAGTCCGGACAGCGCGTTGAGCAGCGTCGTCTTCCCCGTGCCCGTGGCACCGGAGACGATGATGTTGAGCTTGGCCTGGACGAGCCCGGAGAGCAGGATCAGCATCTGGTCGTCGAGCGAGCCGATGCTGATCATCTCCTGAAGCGTGAAGGCGCGTGGGAACCGCCGGATGGTGAGGGTCGCGCCCGACAGCGACAGCGGCGGGATGATCACGTTGACACGCTCACCACTGGGCAGTCGGGCGTCGACCATCGGATTCGACTCGTCCACACGGCGGTTGACCGTCGACACGATGCGCTCGATGGTCTGCATCAGCTGCTCGTGCGAACCGAACCGCATCGGGAGCTGCTCGACCCTGCCGCTGCGCTCCACGAAGATCTGGTCCGGTCCGTTCACCATGATTTCGGTGATGGACGCGTCCTCGAGGAGCGGTTCCAGGATGCCGAGACCGAGGGCCTCGTCGACAACCCGCCGGATCAGCTGGGTGCGCTCGACGGTCGAGAGGACCGGGCCCTCACGGCTGATGATGTGGCTGAGGACGCGCTCCAGGCGGGCCCGCCGGTCGGCGGCGGCCAGCGAGGACATCTCCGCGAGGTCGATCTCCTCGAGCAGCTTGGCGCGGTAGGAGGCCACCATGTGACTGTCCTCCCGCCCCCCGCTGTTCTTCTCGGGGGCGGTGATGCGGGCCCGCAGGCTCATTCCGTAACTCCCTTGATCCGACGTGCAGATGGTGCTCCGACCGCGCGATGCGGAACTCGGTCATTCCCGGGGGAATGTGGCGCTTCGCTCGGCGTATCCCCAGGTGAGTCCAGGGACGACGGACGGGATCTTGACGCGGGCGGTGTAGGTCACCTCATCGATGCCGTAGCTCGGGGTGAACTGTGCGTCGTCAAGTTCGTCCGAGAGCCAGTCGCTCATCGCCTCCCGGCCCGCCAGTTCGGGCGGCAGGGGCGGCACCTGGTGGCTGGCCGTGCGAGCGGCCGCGCGGGCACCCGTGCCGGCCTGGTTGGCCGTGTACGCGGCCACACCCAGCTGGATCGCCAGAAGACCCACCAGAAGCAGCAGCGGGATGAAACCCATGTACTCGATGGCGACCTGGCCGCGGTCGCGGCGGTCCGTGCCTGTGCGCTTCGACATCGCTCAGCCCTCCGTCGGCGACGCGGCGTTGCCCTCGACGGAAAACGGCCAGTTGAGTACGCCGGGCACGAGCACCGGCACCTGCAGAGTGACCTTGGCCCTGTAGAGCGCGAGCCCTGCGTCGCACTCCGTGCTCGCCGAGCCCTCCCAGGCATCCGGCAGGTCCTCTTTGGCCGCACGCTGGCAGGCCAGCGTCGGAAGGTACTCCGCGCCGGTGCCCGCCCGCGCCGCCTCGTCCGCGGCATTGCCCGCCAGGCTGAACGTGTAGCCGATCAGCGCGCACTGCCAGAGTGCGATCAGTAACAGGATGATCAGCGGCGTGACGCCCACGAACTCGATCGCGGTCTGGCCGCGATCCCGCTCACGGCAGGAATCACCGTCACGCCTCCTCCGTATCCTCAGGCCTCTCGTCTCGGTGGCTGCCATTGGTCAACGCGTCCCCTCGGTCGTCCCACGGCCCCCGGAGTCGCTGCCGCGCCATCGGCGCGGGCGTCCGATCGAGCCTCGGTCGTTCTTGAACTTGCCTGCGTTCTTCCCGCCGCCCTTCTCCCCGCCGCCCGGAACCTCGACGATCCCCAGCTCCCCGGCCAGGCCCCAGAGCGCCTGCTTCACCACGCTCCTGGCGTCGAGTTCATGCATCCGGCCGGCGTCGACGGCGCCCTGGAGTTCCTTGAAGTTCGCGGGAACGGCCGTGTTCGCCATCCGGGTCCCGGTGATCTTCTCGATCAGCGGGGGCTGGATCTCGGTGTTGCGGATGTACCGGTTGACGAGGGTGAGCGTCTCCTCCGCCTTGCGGATCTGGAGCCGCTCCCACATGCGTACGGTGCGCTTCGCGCCGCGCACCGCGATCACGTCCGGGGTGGTGACCAGCAGCGCCGTATCGGCCATCTCGATGGCCGCCGCGGCGGCGCCCTGCAGCTGGCTGCCGCAGTCGATGACCACCACCTCGTACCGCGAGCGCAGGGCGCTGACGATCTGGCGGGCCGACCGGTCGCTGACCTCCTCGCCGCGCTCGCCCTCGCCGGGCGCCAGCAGCAGGGCGAGGCCGGTGCTGTGGCTGAACACGGCGTCGGACAGGACGCGGGGCGAGATGTCGGTGATCGCCGCCAGGTCGACGATGGACCGACGGAACTGCACGTCGAGGTACGAGGCTATGTCGCCGGACTGGAGGTCCATGTCGACCAGCGCGACGGAATGTCCCGACGCCTGGGAGGCCAGGGCGAGCTGGACCGCCGTCACGGTGGACCCCACACCGCCCTTGGCGCCGCTGACGGTGATGACGGTGCCGCCTGGGCCGGTGAAGACATCGCCTCCGGCACTCAGGTGGCGGCGTACCCCGACCGACCACTGGGCGGCGGACTGGACCCGGTTGGCGAGTTCCTCGTAACTCACCGGCAGGGTGACCAGGCCGCGCGCGCCCGATTCCATCGCGGCGGAGAACAGGCCGGGACTGGCGTCGGCGGTGATCAGCACGACCCCGATGGCGGGGAAGCGCAGGGAGACCTCCCGGATCAGCTCCAGAGCCGGCACCGGACCGATCCGCTCATGGACCAGCACGACCTCGGGCAGCTCGTCGAGCGACTCGCCGGCGAGCCGGGCGAGCGTGTCGATGAGCTGCGTCGAGTCGCCGACCGGTGCGGCCGGCTCCGCGTCGGGAAGCTGGCTGAGCAGGGTGGTGACGGATCTGGCCGCGTCGGTGTCACCGACGGCCGGGAGGATCCTGGTGGTCATTCGACCCTCACTTGTCCTTGTCGAGCGTGTAGGTGCGGTCGCCCGGACGGATGGTGCTGTCGCTGCCGGAGGCCAGGAGTGCGAGGCGTACGTGCTCCGCGAAGGACTCGGCGTAGGCGATGCGCTGGGTGTCGAGCGTGTTGAGCGCGAAGGTGATCGGGACGGCCTCGGTCCCCAGGTTCGACTTGGCGTCGCGGCCCGGCTCCAGCGCGGTCAGCTTGCCGACGTCCAGCACCTTGGCGTTGGAGACGATGACCTTCGACTGGGACGGGGCGCCGTCCTGCTCGCCGGCGAACGTGGCGTAGATGTTGACCGTCGAGCCCGGGGTGATCTTGCCGGCGACACCGGTGGCAGCGTCGATCATGATGGCAATCTCCTGCTCACCTGGCTGCAGTTCGGGACTCTTCTGGATCATGTCCGACTGGAGCAGCGAGCCCTTGCGCAGCTGGGTGACGGCGATCTTCCCGTTGATCTCGGAGAGGTCGGTCACGGCATTGGTCGACAGCCAGCGCTTCGGCATCTTGATCTTCTCGAACTGCCCGGCGGTCAGCCCCGTGTAGGGGGCGATGTCGCTCTTCAACCGGTAGGCCGACACCTCGGGACCGACCTTCGAGTTGACGTCGCTGATCACCGAGAGCACGCCGGCGAAGGCGCCGAAGGCGCACAGGACCGACAGGAGCAGGAGTATCACGCCGCGGCGCTGGCGGGAGTTCATGGGCCGGACAACCTCGTTCGTATCGGATGCGTGGGGCAGCGGACAGAAGGATGCGCGGTGGCTGAGTGGGCGGACGTGTCGAAGAGTGCGTCTGTCTCGGGTGTCTGTACCTGCGTCATGGCGTCCGCACCTGCTCGTGGTGACGTGGCGCGGAGGCCGGTCACGACCGGGGTGGCGCAGTCGCTCCGTGGTTCAGGACACTTCCTGACTGCATTCGGTTCTCGGGCGGAGGAAGAGGCGAGGAACAGAACCCGCACCGATCACCGATGAGTTCCATTCCGCACCAGTGGCAGTTCTCGCGTCTTACGGAGGCAACCAGTTGGTACAGAACGGAGATGTCCGGAAGATAGGCGGCAAATTCCACCAGTTTTCCGGTTCCCCACCATCGGGAGGAGTCGGAGGGCAGAGTGGCCTCCTGAATGGCCTGGACCTTCCAGGAGGGGGCCAGGGTTCTCTGCACCCATTCCGACTGCAACTGCCCTTTGGCGATCAGCAGATGTGTTCCGAACTCCGGTCCCGTCGGGGGCTCCGCGGCCGGACCGACCTTGGTGAGCTGCGGGTTCGGTCCCGCGACCACGGCGAACTGCGAGCCCGGCACCCATGATTTGGCATGCGTCTTGAGGCTGACCGGGACCCGGTCCAGCTTGGTGACGGAGTTCAGCAGGGCGCCCGCGTGGATGTAGTGCGGCAGCAGCCGGGCGGCCGAGGCGACCACTCCCGGGCTGAAGTCGCAGATCGACAACTGGCGCAGCTGTCTCACCAGTACGGCAAGGCCCAGCGGAGGGAGATCCACCTTGAGCAGAGCGATGCGGTCGCTCTCCAGGACCGATCTGACGGAGTGCAGTCTGCGCTCGTGGGCCACGGGCAGGCCGGCCGAGTAGACGGCGACGACATAGCCGTGCTGCTCCAGCATCACATGCATGTCGCTGATCGCCAGATCCATCGTCTGGTCTTCCGGAGCCTGCAGCAAGGCCGCCGTCGGTGTCTGCTGATCGGTCGCTGGCAGCACAAGATCAGCACTGGTCACTGCTATAGCGGTCGGCACGCTGGTCCCCGTTCGGCTCCGGCCGCCGTCGCGCTGACGGTGGCCGCAATCGCTCCTGCTCCGTGCTTCTGCCCTTGCACTTTATCCACGTCCCACCAGCCAGAGAACACCTTTCGTGGACCAGTACAGGAACAGCCGTGCAACACCCACGCAACTGGCTTGTGGCCGCCGGGTACGAAATCGGACGAAAACGAGAGTGGTTAACTTCTGTACCACTGCGCAGAGTTACCGATACGCGTTCCGATTTCCTTCGGCGGGAATTCGTTCACCCACGTCAGAATGGATCTTGGGGTGTTGCTACCCCATTCCGCCCGGACGAAATCCGTCACCGAGCGATCACTTCGGCCGCCCCGCCATGCCGCGCGCCCGCCACACCCCGGAGGGGTGGCATCCAGGCCCACGAAGATCACCCGAGCGCGGCCGGAACCCCCTCCGGACCCCTTCGCCGGAAGCTCTCGTCGCCAGAGGTCTTGACAACTTGAATGGTCTGGACCAACTTATCGGCCAACGGTGGCCACCGTTCCTCAACTCACCCCCACGCCCCGCACGTTCACTCCCGTGTCGCACCTCCGACACCCGCCTGCATCCCCGATGCATCCCCCTGCATCCCCAACTCCCCCACGGAGGCAAGCAAGTGGAACGCACACCCGGCACCCGGCACCGCAGACGTCCCGTCCGCACGATCCTCGGCTCCGCCATGGCCGTCGTCGCCGCCGGAGCGCTCACCGTCACCGGCCTCGTCAGCACCGCCGAGGCCGCCGACGTCAACGTCGCCAAGAACGCGGGCTTCGAGTCCGGACTCACCAACTGGACCTGTTCCAACGGCAGCGGCACCACTGTCTCCTCCCCCGTGCACGGGGGAGCCGCGGCCCTGAAGGCGACCCCGGCCGGCCAGGACAACGCTCAGTGCACGCAGGCCGTGGCCGTGAAGCCGAACTCCACGTACGCGCTCAGCGGCTGGGTGCAGGGTGGATACACGTACATCGGCGCGACCGGCACCGGAACGACGGACGTGTCGACCTGGACGCCCGACGCAAGCAGCTGGACCAAGCTCTCCACCAGCTTCACGACCGGACCGAACACCACCTCGGTGACCGTCTATCTCCACGGCTGGTACGGGCAGGCCCCCTACTTCGCCGACGACATCTCCGTGACCGGCCCCGACGGCGGAGGCGGCACCGACCCCGCACCCACGATCCCCGCCACTCCGGCCGGACTCGCGGTGGGGTCCGTGACCTCGTCCTCCGTGGCCCTGTCCTGGAACGCGGTGTCGGGCGCGACGGGCTACAACCTCTACCAGAACGGCACCAAGGTGCAGTCGGTGAGCGGGGCCTCGGCCACCGCGACGGGACTGGCCGCCTCGACCTCGTACTCCTTCCAGGTGTCCGCGACCAACGCGGCCGGTGAGTCCGCCAAGTCCTCGGCGGTGACCGGTACCACGTCGGCCACGGGCGGCGGGGGCGGCGGGACCGTGCCCAAGCACGCGGTGACCGGCTACTGGCAGAACTTCAACAACGGCGCCACGGTCCAGAAGATCAGCGATGTGCCGGCCAACTACGACATCATCGCGGTCTCCTTCGCCGACGCGACGGGGACGCCGGGCGGTGTCACCTTCAACCTCGACTCGGCCGGGCTCGGCGGCTACACCGTCGACCAGTTCAAGGCCGACATCAGGGCGAAGCAGGCGGCCGGCAAGTCCGTGATCATCTCGATCGGCGGCCAGAACGGCACCGTCTCGATCAACGACTCGACCTCCGCCACGAACTTCGCCAACTCCGTCTACTCGATGATGCAGACGTACGGCTTCGACGGCGTCGACATCGACCTGGAGAACGGCCTCAACTCCACGTACATGACCCAGGCGCTCAGGTCCCTCTCGTCGAAGGCGGGCTCCAAGCTCGTCATCACGATGGCGCCGCAGACCATCGACATGCAGTCGACGTCGAACGAGTACTTCAAGACGGCGCTCAACATCAAGGACATCCTGACCGTCGTCAACATGCAGTACTACAACAGCGGTTCGATGCTCGGCTGCGACGGCAAGGTCTACTCGCAGGGCTCGGTGGACTTCCTCACCGCGCTCGCCTGCATCCAGCTGCAGGGCGGTCTCGCACCGGCCCAGGTCGGGCTCGGTGTACCCGCATCGACCAGCGGCGCGGGCAGCGGCTATGTCTCGCCGACGATCGTGAACAACGCCCTGGACTGCCTCGCCCGTGGCACGAACTGCGGATCGTTCAAACCGTCCACGACGTACCCGTCGCTGCGCGGCGCGATGACCTGGTCGACGAACTGGGACGCCAAGTCGGGCAACGCGTGGTCGAACGCGGTGGGCCCGCACGTCCACGGCCTGCCGTAGCCGGCGCGGGGGTGTACGGGTGCCCGGTGCGGCGCCCGTGCACCCTCCGTCCCACACCCCATACATCCTGACCAGCAGCGCCGCCGCTCCCCCGGCGGCGCTGCTGCGTGCGAGCTATGGTGCCCTATACTTAGTCCATCGCTTAGTCCACCCCTGGATCCCGAGTGTGAGGCAGCCGTGGAAGCAGCCCGCCAGTACAACGTGCACGAGGCCAAGACCCACTTCTCACGCATCCTCGAACAGGTCGCCACCGGCGAGGAAGTCGTGATCAGCAAGGCCGGCGAACCGGTGGCCAAGGTGGTTCCGCTGCGTCCCAAGGTCAGGCGGACGGGGCGCGGCTCCTTGAAGGGTCGGATCCACCTCGCCGCCGACTTCGACGAGCTGCCCGACGAGATCGCCCGTGCCTTCGGGATGCAGTGATGCGGCTACTTCTCGACACGCATGTGATCCTCTGGTGGCTCGACGACTCCTCCGAGCTCTCCGGGGAAGTCAAGGACCTGCTCGATACAGAACCGTCCGTGTACGTCAGCGCGGTCTCTGCCTGGGAGATCACCATCAAGCAGTCACTCGGCAAACTGGACGGACCGGAGGATCTGGCGGAACGGGTCCGGGACAGCCAGTTCACGCAGCTGCCGATCACCGCCGGGCATGGAGTGCGGGCGGGCAGGCTGCCGGCCCATCACCGGGATCCGTTCGACCGGATACTGGTCGCGCAGGCCCAGACCGAAGGAATGACGATCGTCACCCGTGACAAGTGGATCCCGCACTACGATGTCGCGGTCATGGACGTCTAGTGCTGTGACCGGAAGGGTTTGCCGGGAGGCTCGCGGCGTCCGGTGCGGTGCATCGCAAGGCGGAGCATCGCCCGCGTACGGGATGTACTCAGGTGATGCGACAACGCGGCGAGGTGCCGCGCCGGGCGGCGCGAGCCGGTGAACCTTTCCGGTCAGTCACAGCACTAGTCCCTTGCGAGCCGCCGCCCGACGCGGCTCCCGACGTCTGTGAGGGCTGCCCCGTAGCCCTGACGGGACAGCCCTCGGCCTCGCGCCGTACGTGCGTGGGGCCAGGGCGTCTCGTTTGGATCATGCTGGGCTCGCGGGGGGCACGCACATCCGCCGCGTTGTCGTCAGTCTTCCCCGAGCTCTCGGCTTCGCTCGAGCAGGGGAGACCCCATGCGCTCCGCGTCGGCTCCTTCCTCCGCATTGCAGCTGCACGCACCACGGTGTCATCAGCCGCTCCGCGGCGGGCCGCTCCCTGATCCAGCCTGATCCGAACGAAAGACCCTAGATCACCAGACTCAGCAGCGCCGCCACCACGAAGCCCGCCACCGACAGGACCGTTTCCAGGACCGTCCAGGACTTCAGGGTGTCGCGCTCGGTGATGCCGAAGTACTTCGACACCATCCAGAAGCCGCCGTCGTTGACGTGCGAGGCGAAGATCGAGCCCGCCGAGATCGCCATGATGATCAGTGCCAGGTGCGCCTGGGACATGTCCTGGCCCTCGACCAGCGGTACGACGATGCCCGCCGTGGTGACGATCGCGACCGTCGCCGAACCCTGGGCGACGCGCAGGACGACGGAGATCAGCCAGGCCAGCAGGATGACCGGCAACCCGACGTCGTTGAACGTGTCGGCGAGGGCGCCCGCGATGCCGCTGGCCTTCAGGACGGCGCCGAAGATGCCGCCCGCGCCGACCACCAGCAGGATGTTGCCGACCGGCTTCAGCGAGGAAGTGGACACCGATTCCAGGGACTTGCGGGACCAGCCGCGCCGGATGCCCAGCAGGTAGTACGCGAGGACCAGCGCGATCGTCAGGGCGACGAACGGGTTGCCGAAGAACTCGACGACCGAGCGGAGCGTGGACGGGTCCAGGGCGATGGAGGAGAACGTCGCGGCGAGGATCAGCACCAGCGGGGTACCGGTGATCGTCAGCACGGTGGCGAGCCCGACCGGCTCCTCGCGCGCGGAGACTCCGGCGGCGCGCTGCTCGGCGACGACCGCGGCCTTCGCCTCCTCGGCGGCGTCGACCATGTCCTGCGGGACCTCGACGAAGATCCGCTTTCCGATCCACGCGGCGTAGCCCCAGGCCGCGAGCACGGACGGGATGCCGACGACGGCGCCCATCAGGATGACCCAGCCGAGGGAGACGTGGAAGAGACCCGCGGCGGCGACCGGTCCCGGGTGCGGGGGCAGGAACGCGTGGGTCATGGAGAGGCCGGCCAGCAGCGGCATCGCGTACAGCAGGATCGATTTTCCGGACCGCTTCGCGGCGGCGTACACGATCGGTGCGAGGACGAAGATGCCGACGTCGAAGAAGACCGGGATACCGAAGATGAGACCGGTCAGGCCCATGGCGAGCGGGGCACGCTTCTCGCCGAAGAGGTTCAGCAGACGGGCGCTCAACACCTCGGCGCCGCCGGAGACTTCCAGGATCGCGCCGAGCATCGTTCCGAGGCCGATGATGATCGCGACATGGCCGAGGATGCCGCCCATGCCGGACTCGATGACGGAGACGGCGGCGGATTTCTGCACCGTGCCGAAGAGCTCGGTGACGGAGAGGCCGGCGCCCAGGCCGACGGCTATGGAGACGGCGAGCAGCGCGACGAACGGCTGCAGCCTGATCTTGATGATCAGGAAGAGGAGGAGCGCGATACCGAGGGCGGCGACGGTCAGCAGACCGGCGGTGCCGTCGATCAGCAGGAGGAGTCCACCGGTGTGGGGTGGTGTCTCGACCGGAGGTGGCGTGGCGGCGAGCAGCATGGGACGACTCCGTGGTGGGGGGGATCCTTCGGGCAGGGTGGGGCGCGGCACGGCGCCCCGGTCGTGCGGGGCGCCGTGCCGTACGGCGTGGTGGTGCGGTGCGGCAAGCGGATCAGCTGTGGATCGGCCGTCTCGTTCAGCTCAGGACGGCGAGCGCGTCGATCTCGATCAGCAGGCCCTTGGGGAGGCCGACGTAGACCGTCGTACGGGCGGCAGGGGCCTCCTTGAGGTTCTGCTCGCCGAAGTACGCGTTGTAGATCTCGTTCATCTCCGCGAAGTGGTCCACGTCCGTGAGGTAGACGCGCATCATCATCACGTCGTCCCAGCTCGCGCCGCCCTCCTCCAGGATCGCCTTGACGTTGGCGAACGTCTGCAGGGTCTGCTCACGCAGCGTCGGGCCGGCCGGGGTCGGCGCCTGGCCCTCGACGGCGGGCAGGAAGCCGACCTGGCCGGCGACCTGGAGGATGTTCCCCTTCTTCACGCCGTGCGAGAACTTGGCGGGCGGGGCGGTGTGGGTGCTGGGGGTGAGCGCGGTCTTCTCGGTCATGACAGTTCAGGCCTTCTTGGGTTGGGGGGTGGGCGTGCCGGAGTACTCCCGGCTGATGGCGTCGGCCGTGCGGCGCACCAGCGGGAGCAGGGTGAGGAGTTCCTCGGCCGTGACGACGACGTTGGGTGCAGACACCGACATGGCGGCGACGACCCGGCCGTCCGCGCCGCGGATGGGGGCGCCGATGCAGTTGATGGACTCCTCGTGGCCGCCGAGATCGGTGGCCCAGCCCTGTTCGCGGACGGCGGCGAGCTCCTTGAGGAAGGCACCGGCGTTCGGGACCGAACGGGACGTGTACATGGGGTAGTCGAGCTTCTCGGCGAGCGCGCGCCGCTCGGGCTCGGCCAGATCGGCGAGCAGCAGCTTGGCGACGGCGGCGACCGTGATCGCGACGGGCTTGCCGACCCGGGAGTACATCCTGACCGGGTAGCGGCTCTCGACCTTGTCGATGTAGAGGACCTCGTGCTCCTCGTACACCGCGAGATGGACGGTGTGCCCGCACTGCTCGTTCAGCTCGACGAGGTGGGGGTGCGCGATCTCGCGTACGTCGAGATTCTCGACGGCCTCCTGCGCGAGGGCGAACAGGCGGGCGCCGAGGCGGTAGCGCTGGTCCTCCTGGCGGTAGACGAGCCCGTGCTCGTGGAGCGTACGGAGCAGACGCAGCGCGGTGGACTTGTGCACACCGAGGCGGTCCGCGACCTGGCCGAGGTCGGCGGGGCCCTGGGCCAGGAGCGGGAGGATGCTCAGCGCGCGGTCGACGGTCTGGCTCATGTCGGGTGTACCTCCTGCGTGACCGGGGTCCGGGTGACCGGGGCCTGGCCGGCTGCCGTCCAGCCGGGGCCGAGACGAAGTCTCCCCCAGGCGTCGTCGTCGAGAGCGACAAGACGGTCGGCGTGTGCGCGGGAGGGAGGGGCGGTGAGGTCGCCGGGGACGGTGAGGACGCCGGCGGCCATGAGGTGGCCGTGCCGGGTGCGCTCGCGGACGGGGAGGTCGCGGAGGGTGGCGGAGAGGAAGCCGGCGGCGAAGGCGTCACCGGCGCCGACGGCCGCGACGACGTCCACGCGGAGCGCGGGCACGGTGGTGACGGTGTCGCGGGTGGCCACGGCGGCGTCCGGGGCCTGTCCCCTGTCCGTCCCTTCCCGGACCGGGGCATCGCTCCCGGCGGTTTCGGCCCGTCCGGCGGTCGAGGACCGGGGTTCGGGGCCGGGCCGCGAGAAGACCGTCGCGCCCTCGCTGCCCCGCTTGACCACCAGCAGGGACGGCTCCGGCAACGCCGCACGGATCGCGTCCGCCCCGCACAGCCCCCACGCCTCCTCCGCCTCGTCCTCACCGACGAAGACCAGATCGGCGCGGCGTGCCAGGTCGAGCAGGACCTGCGGGCCGGCCTCGCCTCCGCGCCACAGTCCTGGACGGTAGTTCACGTCGAACGAGATCAGCGGGCGTCCCGGGCGGGGCGCGGTCAGGAAATGGAGCAGGGACAGGCAGTCCTCGGAGAGGGCCGCCGTGATCCCGGACAGGTGCAGGATGCGGCCGCGGAGCACGTCACCGGCCGGGACGTTCGCCGGGGACATCGCGGACGCCGCCGACCCGGCCCGGTAGTACGCGACCTCGTGCGTGTCCGTCGCCCGGTCGGCCGCCGTACGGAAGTAGATGCCCGTGGGGCGGGCCGTGTCCCGCCGGACGGCCGAGGTGTCCACTCCGTACGCGGAGATCGCCTCGACCAGATGGTCGCCGAAGCCGTCCGCCCCGACCCGGCCGACCCACTTCGCCCGGTGGCCCGCCGCCGCCAGCGCGCAGGCGACGTTGGACTCCGCGCCGCCGATCGCACGGCCGAAGGACGGGACGTCGGCGAGGCGGCCGGGCTGCGAGGGCAGGAACGTCACCATGGACTCGCCGAGGCAGACGACATCGCTGGTCGTGACGGCGTGGGCCGCCCCTGCTCCGGGTCCGGGCACACTGGGCTCCTCGCTGATCTGGCGTTCAGCGCCGGCTCATCATTGACCCGGCGTCGGCTCGGATGTTAGACAGCGTTGAGCGATATGCGCAATGACTGTTGCATATGTTGCAACGCATACTTCTTGAGGAGGCTCCCTTGGCCGCCGACCACCCGGGCACCCCGGCTGAACCCACCGCACTCGCCGGACTCGCCGACGAACCGGTCGACCACCGTTTCAAGTCGCTCCCGCCCGACGCGGAGGGCCTGACCGTCGGCGCCCTCGCCGCCGAACGCCGCAACCTCTTCACGGGCGGGTTCACCACCCCGGTCCTCGCCCTCTCCGCCGAGTCCGTCGAGCACAACCTCGCCCTCCTGGAGACGTACGCGGAACGCCACGGCCTCGCGTTCGCCCCGCACGGCAAGACCTCGATGTCCCCGCAGCTCTTCGCGGACCAGCTGAAGCACGGCGCGTGGGGCATCACCGCGGCCGTGCCGCACCAGGCACGGGTCTACCGGGCGTACGGCATCCAGCGGATCTTCCTCGCCAACGAGGTCGTCGACGCGGTGGCACTGCGCTGGCTGGCCCGCGAGCTGGAGGCCGACCCGGAGTTCCGCTTTGTCTGCTACGTGGACTCGGTGCGCGGTGTCGAGCTGATGGACGAGGCCCTGCGTGCCGCGTCCGCCACGCGCGCGGTGGATGTCGTGGTGGAGCTGGGCGCGGGCGAGGGCGCGCGCACCGGTGCCCGTACCGACGCCGACTGCACGGCCGTCGCCGACGCCGTCGCGGCGACGGAGACCCTGCGGCTGGTGGGTGTCGCCGGCTACGAGGGCGAGGTGCCGAACGCGTCGCCGGAGCGGGTACGGGACTGGCTGCGCCGGCTCGTCGCACTGGCGGCAGACCTCGACAAGGCGGGCCGGTTCGCCGGCGCGGACGAGATCCTGGTCAGCGCCGGTGGCAGCGCCTGGTTCGACGCGGTGGCCGAGGTCTTCGCGGAGATTCCCGAACTCTCTTCCCCCGTGGTGAAGTTGCTGCGTTCCGGCGCGTACGTCTCGCACGACGACGGTCACTACCGGCGGATCACTCCGTTCAACCGGACGCCCGAGGAGGGGGCGCTGCAGCCGGCCTTCCGGCTGTGGGCGCAGGTCGTGTCGCGTCCCTCCGCCGAGCAGGCGTTCCTCAACGCGGGGAAGCGGGATGCGGCGTACGACCTCGACCTGCCCGAGGCGCAGGTGATCCGGTCGGGGCGGGACGGCTCGGTGCGGCAGGCGACGGGAGTCGCGGTCACGGGGCTGTCCGACCAGCACACGTGGCTGCGGACCGAGACGGGCGCGGAGCTGGAGGTCGGCGACTGGGTGGGGATGGGGCTTTCGCATCCGTGCACGAGCTTCGACAAGTGGCAGTTGATTCCGCTGGTCGAGGCGGACGGCACGGTCACGGACTACATCCGCACCTTCTTCTGATCCCTGCGGGGCCGATTGCCCCACCCCGCCCCTTCCCGTGACCGGGGCTCCGCCCCGGACCCCGCACCTCCCTCGCCGGCGAGCTGGATTCGGCCCGTACAGCCGGGCATACGAACTCCTGCGGCGATCGAGCAGCGGGGGTTCGGGGGCAGTGCCCCGATCCGGGAAGGGCGGGGCGGGGAATGCGCACCGCCTGAAAGGCAACCCACCATGGACCTGGTCATCCGCAACGCCACCGTCATCGACGGCACCGGCACCCCCTCCTACCGTGCCGATGTCTCGATCGACGACGGCCGGATCGCCGAGATCCACCCCAGCGGCGCGCCCGGCCCCCGCCCCACCGCCACCCGCACCCTCGACGCCACCGGCCTCGCCCTCGCCCCCGGCTTCATCGACATGCACGCCCACAGCGACCTCGCCCTCCTCCGGGACCCGGATCACAGCGCGAAGGCCGCCCAGGGCGTCACGCTCGAAGTCCTCGGCCAGGACGGCCTGTCGTACGCACCGGTCGACGACCGCACCCTCGCCGAGGTACGGAAGGCGATCACCGGCTGGAACGGCGACGGTTCGGACCTCGACCTCGACTGGCGCACCGTCGGCGAGTACCTGGACCGCCTCGACCGCAACTTCGGCGGCCAGGGCATCGCGGTCAACGCCGCGTATCTCATCCCGCAGGGCACGGTCCGCATGTACGCGGTCGGCTGGGACGACCGCCCCGCCACCGAAGCCGAGCTGACCCGGATGAAGGAGCTCGTCGCCCAGGGCATGGCGGAGGGCGCGGTCGGCATGTCGTCCGGCCTCACCTACACCCCCGGCATGTACGCCAAGGACGCCGAACTCACCGAACTGTGCCGGGTCGTGGCCGAGCACGGCGGCTACTACTGCCCGCACCACCGCTCGTACGGCGCGGGCGCCCTCGCCGCGTACGAGGAGATGATCCAGCTCACCCGGGACGCCGGCTGCCCCCTCCATCTCGCCCACGCCACCATGAACTTCGGCGTGAACAAGGGCAGGGCCCCCGAGCTGATCGGCCTCCTGGACGACGCCCTCGCGGCGGGCGCCGACATCTCCCTCGACACGTACCCGTACACCCCCGGCTCCACGACGCTCGTCGCGATGCTGCCGAGCTGGGCGAGCGAGGGTGGCCCGGAGTCGATCCTCACGCGCCTCGCGGACGAGGCGACGGCCGAACGGATCCGGCACCACCTGGAGGTGCTCGGTTCGGACGGCTGCCACGGCGTGCCGATCGAGTGGGACACGATCGAGATCTCCGGCGTGAGCGTGCCGGAGCTGGCCGGACATGTCGGCCGTACGCTCGCCGAGTCCGCGCGGCTGCGGGGCGAGGAGCCGTGGGTCACCGCCCGCCGCCTGCTCCTCGACGACCGGCTCGGCACGACGATCCTCCAGCACGTGGGCCACGAGGAGAACGTCCGGCAGATCATGCGTCACCGCGTCCACACGGGCGGCAGCGACGGCATCCTCCAGGGCGACAAGCCGCACCCGCGCGCATACGGCACGTTCCCGCAGTATCTCGGCCGGTACGTACGGGAGCTGGGCATCCTCTCGCTGGAGGAGTGCATCGCCCACCTCACCTCGCGCCCGGCGGCGCGGCTGCGCCTGGCGGACCGGGGGTACGTCCGCGAGGGCTACCGCGCCGACCTCGTCCTCTTCGACCCGCAGACGGTCGCGGCGGGCTCGACGTTCGAGAACCCGCGTACGTTGCCGGTGGGCATCCCGCACGTCCTGATCGACGGCCGCTTCGTCATCGAGGACGGCAAACGGACGTCCGTGCTGGCGGGGCGGGCGGTCCGGTCGACGGCATAGCCCCCCATCGACGTACCGCCGTCGGCGCGCGGCTCACGCCGGACCGGCGTCTTTCGCCCAGGCCAGCTCCTCCTCGGTCGGGGCGTCGTCCTGGGTCAGCGCGCGCCGCCAGTAACCACAAGGGAGCGGCCCGGGGCGGAGCCGGTGCAGCCCGGGCGGGGCGCGAACCGCCCGGGCGACGTACGGTGCCCGCGCCGGAGGTTACGGCTTGGGCAGGGTGCACCCGGCACGGTTGAGGTCGATCTTGCTCGCGGTGCCGATGCACGGCACGATGCCGTACGTCTCCTGGGCGTAGTTGATGCCCTGGCGGACCGTCACAGTGCCGTTCTCATCGACCTCGCACGGGTTGTTGTCCGTGCACCGCTGCCCGTCCTCGTTACCGGTGTTGTTGACGGCGACGACCTTGCCGGTCGCGTTGTCGATCACCGGCGAGCCGGACGTACCGCCGATGGTCTGGCACGCGGAGGTGTAACGGACCGAGTCCTTCCAGGTCCACTCGCCCTCCTTGAGACGATAGACGAAGCCGTCGACGCTGCAGCTGTACGTGCGCTTCCAGTATCCGGAGACGACCGTGATCGCGGTGCCCTGGACCGGGTGCGCGGCGTTGAGCTCCAGCGCCTTGATGCCGTAGATGCTCTCGATCTGGGCGTAGGTACGCGTGAGTTGGTACAGCGAGATGTCGGTGTCGGTCATCGTCCCGTACGCGATCTTGCTGGCGCGCAGGGTGCCGACGCCGCTGCCCGCGGAGTTCAGCAGGGTGAAGCTGCGGGTGGACGAGCGGTTGATGACGACCTCGCCCGGCCCCGGGAAACCGGTCTCCATACAGTGCCCGTTGGAGAGCACGAGGGCCGGGTCGGACGGCAGCGAGCTGGGCGTACGGACGACGGAGCCGGAACAGTTGCTGAGCGCGACAGTCCCGGCGAAGTTGACGGCCTTGGCCTTGACCGCCTGCGGCGCCGCGGCCCCGGTGGTGGGCGCGGCCGCGTCGTGGCTGGTGGCCGCGACCGCGGGGGCCGTTCCCGCTCCGAGGAGCAGAACAGCAAGGAGTGCGCCGACGAGAGGCTTTTTCATGTGGGGGTCCCCTCTGTGACCTCTGCGACCGAAGGGTTCCTTCGGTTTTGTCATGCGCATTGTCAAGGGCGCGTCTCTGCCGGGCAAGAGCCTGTTTTCGGCCTAGGGTCGTCGCATGGCGCAGAGCAGGGCTGAAGATGTCGACGGATATCTGGCCGAGATCCCGCAGGAGCGCCGCGAGGCCCTGACCAGGCTGCGGCAGATGTGCCGTCAGGAACTGAAGGGCTACGTCGAGAAGATGGCGTACGGGATGCCCGCCTACGAGCGGGACGGCGTCGGCGAGATCGCCTTCGCCAGCCAGAAGAACTACGTCTCCTTCTACCTGCTGCGCTCCGACGTCCGCGACGCGTTCGAGGAGCGGCTGGCCGGACAGGACATGGGCAAGGGCTGCCTGCGCTTCCGCAAGCCGGAGACCATCGACTTCGACCTGGTGCGCGACCTGCTGCGGGCCACCGCCGCCGGGCCGGGCACGGTCTGCTGACGGGCCGTCCGGTCAGCGGTACGTCGGGACGGAATCCGGTGCCGGAGTCCCGGCCGGGGCGCCGAAGCGGGCCAGGCAGTGCCAGACCATCTTCAGCGCCTGCGTCTCGTAGCGGCCCGTGCGGGCGGCGTCCCCGATGATCCGCGGATCGAGCATGCCACGCTGCGCGATCTCCGCGCCGAGAGCGACGAACTCCTGCCCCCGGTAGTCCGGATGGCGGCGCAGCTCGTCCACCGTCAGCCGGAATCCGGTGTGCCACTCCGTGCGGCACGGCAGCCGGCCGGCCTCGGCCTCGACGGCGGTGCCCCGGTAGCTCGGATCGAGGACCAGGGCCTCCATGTCGCGGTCCAGCACGACAAGACCGTGCACCTGCGCCTCGATGTAGTCGTTGAGCGCGTCCTGGGTGTCGGCCTCGGCCAGCTCGATGAGCCGCATACGGGCTGCGACGCCGAAGTCCGACGGTTCGGCGGCGCTGTCCGGGTAACAGAAGGTGGCGCGCGGCACTGCTTCCGCGGACAGCCGGAAGTGCGCGGAACCGAACCGTGGGGCGGCGCCGACACCCTTGCCGCGAAAGTTCAACGCCCCGTACACCGGCCGCTGTTCACCGGGCATGCCGTCGTACGCACCGCCGAAGATCCGGCTCTCCCAGCGCCACCGGTCACCCCCGGGGTGCGCCGTCAGACCGCCGTTGCTGGTACCGGTGACGAACTGCGAGCGGTAGACGCCGTCCTCGGCCAGCGCGACCAGGATCGGGCGGTCACCCGCCATGCGATCGGGGTGGAAGTTCAGGGTGAGCGGCAGGGCGGGATCGAGCGGCGGTCCCGAGGACAGCGAGGCGACATGGCTCAGTGCGCGCGCCTGGGCCGACGAGGCATGGAGGTCGGTCACCGGTGCAGTCTGCCGGAAGGCGATCCGCCGTCGCACGCGGATTGTGCGCATGCGGCGCGCCGCATGCATGGCAGCCCGCCGCCCCGATTGCGTACGGTCGGACCATGACCACCGACAGCGCCCGCGCTCTCGACCTCGACGCGTACGCCGCCCGCATCGGCTGGACCGGTGAGCGCCGCCCCACCGTGGAGGTGCTGCGCTCGGTGCACCGCGCCCACGCGCTGGGCATCCCGTTCGAGAACCTGGACCCCGTGCTCGGCAGTGCTCCCTCGCTCGCCATCGCGGATCTGGAGGCGAAGCTCGTACGCAGTGAGCGCGGCGGGTACTGCTACGAGCAGAACACCCTCCTCGCCGCCGCGCTGACCGCGCTCGGCTTCCGGATCACGCTGCTCTGCGCGCGCGTGCTGCTGGGGGCCGCGCCCGGGGACGTACGGCCGCGCACCCACATGCTCATGCGGGCCGAGGTGCCGGGCGATCCGACCCCGTACCTCGCCGATGTCGGATTCGGTGCGAACACGTCGCTGCTGGAGCCGATCCCACTGGTGACGGACGTGGAACTGTACGACGCCCCGCGCCGTCACCGGCTCGTGCACGCGCCGCACGCCGGCCCGCTGGAGCTGTGGAAGCTGCAGGCCAAGAGCGCGGGCGGGGAGTGGGAGGACCAGTACGCGTTCACGCTGGAGCCGTTCGAGGCACCGGACTACGAGGTCATCAACTGGCACATCGCGACCAACCCGCGCTCCCCGTTCCAGCACCGGCCGTACGTCCAGCGCACCACCCCGGACGCGCATCTCGCGCTGATGGGCCGCAGGCTCGTGGAAACGGCGGCCGACGGCACGCGCAAGGAGCGTGAGCTGGCGGACGGCGACGAGGTGCTGCGGGTCCTCACGGCCGACTTCGGCATCCGGCTCCCGGAGGGCACCCGCCTGCCGGACTGAACGCACCGGCCGCCGGCGGGCCGAGGCCGCGTCTCATCGGGACCGCCGCCCGGCCGGCTCCCTCTCTTGTGATCGGCCAACCGGCCGGGGCCCCGGCCACGGCCGCCACCCCCTCACGTGGCGCATCTCACCGGTCCGGCCCGCCACACCCCTATTCCAAGCCCCTCCCCACCCCTGACCGGCGTTCCCACTGTCCAGAGGCGGGACGGGCATGGCGATGGAAGACGGGGCAGGCACGCGGCGCGACCCGGGTGGGTCAACCTGCGGGCGAACCCCGCGCAGCCGGTGAAACACCGCCGTAAGCTCGCAGACATGCAGGTGATCCAGTCCACGAAGCTCGCCAACGTCTGTTACGAAATCCGGGGCCCCGTGCTCGAGGAGGCGATGCGGCTGGAAACAGCCGGGCACCGCATCCTCAAGCTGAACACCGGCAACCCTGCCGCGTTCGGGTTCGAGTGCCCGCCCGAGATTCTCGAGGACATACTGCGCAACCTCTCCGGGGCGCACGGTTACGGCGATGCGAAGGGGCTGCTCTCCGCCCGCCGCGGGGTGATGCAGCACTACCAGACCAAGGGCATCGACCTCGATGTCGAGGACATCTACCTGGGCAACGGCGTCTCCGAGCTGATCCAGATGTCGATGCAGGCGCTGCTCGACGACGGCGACGAGGTGCTCGTGCCCGCGCCGGACTACCCGCTGTGGACCGCCTCCGTGTCGCTGGCCGGAGGTACTGCCGTGCACTACCGGTGCGACGAGCAGGCCGACTGGATGCCGGATCTCGCCGACATCGAGCGCAAGATCACCGACCGCACCAAGGCGATCGTGATCATCAACCCGAACAATCCGACGGGTGCGGTCTACGACGACGCGATGCTGCGCGAGCTGACGGAGATCGCCCGCCGCCACAACCTGGTCGTCTGCTCCGACGAGATCTACGACCGGATCCTGTACGACGGAGCCACGCACACCCCGACCGCGGCCGTTGCGCCCGATCTGATGGTGCTGACGTTCAACGGGCTCTCCAAGAACTACCGGGTGGCCGGCTACCGGTCGGGCTGGCTCGCGGTCTGCGGCCCGAAGGCCCACGCCGCCTCGTACATCGAGGGGCTGACGATCCTCGCCAATATGCGGCTCTGCGCCAATATGCCGTCGCAGTACGCGGTGGCCACGGCGCTCGGCGGGCGGCAGTCGATCGACGACCTGGTGCTGCCGGGCGGCCGCATCCTGGAGCAGCGGGACGTCGCGTACGACCTGCTGACGCAGATCCCGGGGATCACGTGCGTGAAGCCGAAGGGGGCGCTGTACCTCTTCCCCCGACTCGACCCCAAGGTCTACAAGATCAAGGACGACCGGCAGATGGTCCTCGACCTGCTGCGGGCCGAGAAGATCATGGTCGTGCAGGGTACGGGGTTCAACTGGCCGGAACCCGATCACTTCCGGATCGTGACACTGCCGTCGACCAAGGACCTGACGGACGCGGTCGGCCGGATCGGGAACTTCCTGGACGGGTACAGCCAGCCCTGACCGGGGCGGCGACGCGCACTATCGGATCGCAGACAACTTTAGACTGAATCCAAGCTAGGATGGTCCCAAGCAACACCAGGAGGCCATCCATGTACGAACCGATCCGCGCCAAATCGGTCCACACACCGGCCGACCACGCCGACGACTTCCCGCACCGCTCCCGCGAGGAGGAACTGGACATCCAGCTCGCCGGACACCTGGCCGCGCTCCTCGCGGTCACCGACGAGCTCGGTCTCGGCGAGGCGGGCGACCGCATCGCCGGCCAGGTCGCCAGACTGCGCGGCACGCCGCCCGCCCGGCACGCCGGCCGGACCGACGCACCCGCACTCGCGCTCCACCGCCGCGCCCATGCCCTCGCGGGCCGCGCACTGGTGGTGGCCGCGTCCCGCGCCGACACGGCGGCCGCGATCCTCGCGGCCGAGCAGATGGACGTGCACACGGCAGCGGTCACCGCCGCCACCACCCCCACCGCGCCCACCGGCCCCGCACGGCTGGTCGGCGCCCTCTGACGGCCCCGGTCCGCGGGCCGCGAAGGCGCGTGGACCGGGTGCCAACCACCTGCGGCGCTCACGGGGCCGCGCCGGCCCCGGGCCGGTCCGGCTCGTGGCAGGAGACGTCGCCGCAAGCGCGGCGCCGGCAGCCGCACCCGTCGCCGGAGCCTGCGACGGGGGCCGCCTCCATGCCCTCCTGGTTCTCCGTACCGCAGCTCCCCGGACGTGCCGACGACGGCGAGCGCCACCCCGAACGGCATCACGGCGAGCAGCGCATTCACGACGCCCGGGGTGCCCCGCGACGTGCGGTGGCGCACCGCGGACCGCCACGCGATCGCCGTACCGGAGAGAACCGGCCGTTCCCGTTGCGTACTGGGATGCGCACTTCACCTTCCGTCCACCCAACTCCGCCCGGAATGTGGGTTTCCGCGAGCACGCTGCCCTCGTGAGACGCATCGTGGGAATCGTCCTGGCGGTGCTGCTGATCGGCGGAGTGGCAGCAGCCGTCGCAGCAGGCCGCGACAGCAGGGACACGAGCACGGCAACGAAGACCGTGCGTGGAGTGATCGGGTCGGAGAAGGCGGAGTTCTTCGCCGATCCCGAAGTGGTGAAGGCCCTTGCCGCCAGGGGATTCACCGTGAAGACGGAGACGTCCGGATCCTGGGCCATGGACCAACTGCCCTTGAAAGGCTACGACTTCGCCTTCCCCGGCTCGAAGGCGCCCGCCGACGAACTGCAGCGCAGGTCCACCGTCAAGGGTGGACCGATCCGGCCCTTCTACTCGCCGCTCGTCGTCGTCGCCCACCGCAGCGCCGCGCAGGTGCTGGCGGACAACGGACTGGCGGCGCTGAGCAACAAGTCCAGCGGGAAGCTGCTCATGTCCCCGTACCTGAAGGCCGCGCAGGCGGACCGGACCTGGCAGCAACTCAAAGGGGCACAGAAACAGGCCGAGTTGACCGGGACGGTGTTCATCGCGAGCACCGACCCCGTCGCGTCCAACTCCGGCGCGCTCTACCTTGCCGCCGCCTCGTACGTCGCCGACGGCGGCCGGGTCGCCGCCGACGAGGCCGCGATCGACCGCACCGCACCGCTGCTGAAGAAGCTGATCCGGGTGCAGGGGGCACAACAGACCAGCAGTGACGCGCCGTTCCGCGACTTCATCAGCGGAGTCGGCAACCCGCTGGTCCTGGTCTACGAGTCGCAGGTCGCCTCGCTGCTCCTGCAGAACCAGCAGCAGGAACTCGGGGATCTCGTCGTCCTCTACCCGGACACCACCGTCTCCAGCGACCACACCCTCGTACCGCTGACCGACTCGGGACGGCAGCTCGGCGAGCTGCTCTCCACCGACCCCGGACTGCGCAAGCTGGCCGTGCGCCACGGCTTCCGGCCCCAGGGTGCGGCGGCCGAGTTCACCGCCGCGACCGCCGGCCACACCGACTACATCGACCAACAGCTGTCCGGGATCCGCCAGGCGCCCGTGCCCACCGCAACGGTGCTGCGCACGATGGCCCAGCGGACCCGCGGCTGACGACATACGCCTCCCGGGAGACCTCACCCATGACCGAAGCCGAGCCGCAGCCGCTCGTCCTCACCCCGCCCGAACCCGTCGCCCCCGTCCGCACCGAGCAGGCCGCCGGGCTCGTCCCGGTCGACGACGCCGTCCGCACGGAAATGACGCGGCGCGCCACCGAGTACGTCGGCGGCCTTGCCGGGCTCGATGCCCGCTCACCCGAGTTCACCACCAGGATCGGGGAGATCGCCGCCCTCGGGCAGGGCGACATCCGCAGCGCCGCCCAGCAGTCCAACCGGATGCTGGACCGCACGGTCCGCGAGCTCTCCGCCGGGCGCTCCGGAGACGCCGACGCGCAGTCGCGGGTCGGTGCCTCGCTCGTCGAACTGCGCCGCACCGTCGAGGACCTCGACCCGCGCGACACCCCCGGCCGCGGCGCCCGCCGGCTGCTCGCGAAACTCCCCGGCGGCAACAGGCTCCGCGACCATGTCGCGAAGTACGCCTCCGCACAGTCCACCCTCAACAGGATCGTGGGCTCGCTCCGCGGCGGCCAGGACGAACTGCGCCGCGACAACGCCGCCCTGCACACCGAGCGCACCCGGCTCTGGGAGACGATGGGCAAACTCCAGGAGTACGTGGTCCTCACCGAGGCCCTGGACGGCGCCGTCGGGCAGCGCATCCGGGCGACGGAGGCCGCCGACCCCGCTCAGGCGGACGCTCTGCGGGCCGATGTGCTGTTCCCCGTACGGCAGAAGCACCAGGATCTGCTGACCCAGCTCGCGGTCTGCGCGCAGGGGTATCTGGCCATGGACGTCGTACGCCGCAACAACGAGGAGCTGATCAGGGGCGTCGACCGGGCCGCGACCACGACCGTGTCCGCGCTGCGGATCGCCGTGATGCTGGCGTCGGCACTGGAGAGCCAGCGCAAGGTCACGGAGCAGGTGCAGGTGCTGCGCTCCACGACCGAGGATCTCATCCGCGGCAATGCGGAGATGCTCGCCACGCAGAGCGGGGAGATCCAGCGGATCGCCGCCGATCCGGCGGTGGGTGCCGAGACGCTGCGGACGGCGTTCCAGCAGATCTACCGGACGCTGGACGCGATCGACACGTACAAGGTGCAGGCGACCGAGTCGATGGCGGCGACCGTCGAGTCGCTGACCGCCGAACTCCAGCAGGCGAGCGCCCACTTGGCGCGCAGCCGGTCCGCCGGGGTGCTCGATGGCGGCGGTCTCGGATGACGGGCCGGCCGAGAAGGCTGCGGCGCAGACTCTCGCGCACGCTGGCGTCGCTGCTGGCCGCCGCGGTCCTCGTGCCGGTCGCGGCGTGTTCGGCGGCGGACGGTCCCGCGGCGTCCGGAAAGAAGGACGACGGCGCCCCTCGGGCCGGGACGCTGCGCGTGCTCGCATCCAGTGAACTCTCCGACATGAAGCCCTTGTTGGAGCAGGCTCGGAGGGCGACCGGGATCACTGTGCGGCCCACCTGGACCGGGACGCTCGATGCCGTCCGGCAGCTGGGGTCCGGAGAGGCGGACGGGGCGTACGACGCGGTGTGGCTGTCGTCCGACGACTATCTGCGGCTCCACCCCGACGCGGCGAAGCGGATCACCTCCGAAACCCCGCTGATGGCTTCACCGGTCGCCCTCGGCGTCAAGCCGTCGGTGGTGAAGCGGCTGGGCTGGAACCCGTCGGACGTCACCTGGTCGCAGGTGCACCGGGCGGTCGCCGAAGGGCGGCTGACGTACGGGATGACCGACCCCGACCGCTCCAACTCCGGCTTCGCCGCACTGGTCTCGGTCGCCTCGGCACTGTCCGGCGCCCAGTCCGCGCTGACCGACGCCGACGTCCGCATGGCCGGCGGGAAACTGAAGGAGTTCTTCGAAGGGCAGCGGCTGACCTCCGGGTCGTCCGGCTGGCTGGCCACCGCGTACGCCCGGCGCGGCACGGTCGACGCGCTGATCAACTACGAGTCCGTGCTGCTCTCCCTCAACCGGGACAGCCACACCGGACTGACCGTGATCCGCCCGCGCGACGGCGTGGTGACGGCCGACTACCCACTCAGCCTGCTCGCCTCCGCCTCGCCCGAAGCGAAGGATTCGGTGCGCGCCCTGACCTCGTACTTCCGCTCCCCCGCCGTGCAGCAGCAGCTGACCCGGGAGACACTGCGCCGTCCGGTCGTCGCCTCCGTGCTGCCGGCGGCGCCGCTCGCCACCGAACCCCGCCGGGAACTTCCCTTCCCCGGCACGCAATCCGTCGCGGACGGCCTGCTCCACAGTTACGAGAACAAGCTCCGGCGGCCCTCGCGCACCGTGTACGTCCTGGACACGTCCGGGTCGATGCGGGGCGAACGGCTGCGGAAGCTGAAGGCGGCACTGACCGGGCTGACCGGGGACTTCCGGGAACGGGAGGAGATCACCCTGTTGCCGTTCGGGTCGTCGGTGAAGCGGGCACGCACGCATACGGTCGATCCCGCCGATCCGCAGGCCGGGCTCGCGGCCATCAAGGCGGACACCGCAGCCCTGACCGCGAGCGGCGAGACCGCGATCTTCTCGAGCCTGGAGTCGGCCTACGACCGGCTGGGGCCCGGCACCGAGTCGGCGTTCACGTCGATCGTCCTGATGACCGACGGTGAGAACACGACGGGCCGCTCGGCCGACGACTTCACCGCCTTCTACCGCTCGCTCCCCGCGGCGCGCCGCGCCACGCCCGTCTTCCCGGTCGTCTTCGGCGACTCGGACCGTGCGCAACTGGACGCGATCGCCACCCTGACCGGCGGCCGGCTCTTCGACGCGACGAAGGACCTGGGGCCGGGCTCCCTGGACGGGGCATTCGAGGAGATCCGTGGCTACCAGTAGAGCGCCGGGCCGGGTCATGGCGTATGTCGAGTCCCGCAAGAACCTGACCGGGAGCGCCTGCGGGATCGTCGGGCTCGCCCTCACCTTCACCGGACTCGCGGGCGCGTACTGGCCGGTGGTGATCGCCGGACTGTACGCCGCGGGTGCGCTGATCGCTCCGCCCGAGCGGCCGCCCGCCCCCGAGTTCCCCGACCCGTCGTCCCGGCTGGCTTCGCTGCGTACCGACTTCGCGACCCTGCGGGAGTATCTGGGCGGGGTGGACCTGCCGCCCGCCGCGTCCGGCCGGCTGGTCGAGCTGACGGAACTGCTGGAAGACCTGCTCGCGCCCGGCTGGGTCTCCGAGGCCCTCGCCACCGACCCAGAAGGCATCCACGCCCTGGCGCGCGCCGTCCACCAGGACATCCCGGAATCCGTCGACACCTATCTGCGCACACGCTGGTGGACACGGCTGACGCCGGGCACCGAGCCGCCCGAGCGTCCCCTCGAACAGCAACTGTCGCTGCTGCACCGGGAGGCCGAGTCGCTGGCCGCAGGACTGCGCGAGGCCGAGGCGCGCAGGCAGCAGACGCACACGCGCTATCTGGAGGACCGGGGACGGTCGGACCGCGGCGGCACGTGAAGGAACACCGATGCCGCGCAGAGGTGTTGTGGGCAAGCACCTGACGATGCGTGGACGTCCCTCATGAGAGGGGCGGGAAGGGGCGGCCCCCGGAACCGTAAGGGGATTCCGGAGGCCGTACCGCAGCGGGCCGTTGACCCCACAGGTCAGGATGGATGTCGGGAGGCCCGGCCGCGGAGTGTGCGGGGGCGCACTCCAGGAGTGCGCCCCGGTGGGTGTCAGCCCAGGCGCTGGACCAGCGCGCGGTACTCGTCCCACAGCTCCTTCGGCGTGTGGTCACCGAAGGTGTTGAGGTGCTCGGGGACCAGCGCCGCCTCCTCGCGCCAGACCTCCTTGTCGACCGTGAGCAGGAAGTCCAGCTCGGACTCGGACAGGTCCAGGCCGTTGGTGTCCAGGGCGCCCTTGGCGGGCAGGATGCCGATCGGCGTCTCGACGCCCTCGCCCTTGCCCTCCAGACGCTCGACGATCCACTTCAGGACACGGCTGTTCTCACCGAAGCCCGGCCACACGAACTTGCCCGCCTCGTTCTTGCGGAACCAGTTCACGTAGTAGATCTTCGGCAGCTTGGACTGGTCGGGCTTGTCGGCGCCGACCTTGATCCAGTGGTTCATGTAGTCGCCCATGTTGTAGCCGCAGAACGGCAGCATGGCGAACGGGTCGCGGCGCAGCTCGCCGACCTTGCCCTCGGCGGCGGCGGTCTTCTCGGAGGCCACGTTGGCACCGAGGAAGACACCGTGCTGCCAGTCGAAGGACTCGGTGACCAGCGGAACGGCCGAGGCGCGGCGGCCACCGAAGAGGATTGCCGAGATCGGCACACCCTTCGGGTCCTCCCACTCGGGCGCGATGATCGGGCACTGCCCGGCCGGCACCGTGAAGCGGGCGTTGGGGTGGGCGGCGGGCGTGTCGGACGCGGGCGTCCAGTCGTTGCCCTTCCAGTCCGTGAGGTGGGCGGGGGCCGTCTCCGTCATGCCCTCCCACCACACGTCGCCGTCGTCGGTCAGCGCGACGTTCGTGAAGACGGAGTTGCCCCACATCGTCTTCATGGCGTTGGCGTTGGTGTGCTCGCCGGTACCGGGCGCGACGCCGAAGAAGCCGGCCTCCGGGTTGATCGCGTAGAGACGGCCGTCCTCACCGAACCGCATCCAGGCGATGTCGTCGCCGATGGTCTCGACGGTCCAGCCGGAGATCGTGGGCTCCAGCATGGCGAGGTTGGTCTTCCCGCAGGCGCTCGGGAATGCGGCGGCGACGTACTTCGACTCACCCTGCGGCGGCGTGAGCTTGAGGATCAGCATGTGCTCGGCGAGCCAGCCCTCGTCGCGGGCCATCACCGACGCGATGCGGAGCGCGTAGCACTTCTTGCCCAGCAGCGCGTTGCCGCCGTAGCCGGAACCGTACGACCAGATCTCGCGGTCCTCGGGGAAGTGCGAAATGTACTTGGTGGAGTTGCACGGCCACGGAACGTCCTCCTGGCCCTCGGCCAGGGGCGCGCCCAGCGTGTGGACGGCCTTGACGAAGAAGCCGTCGGTGCCGAGCTCGTCGAGAACGGCCTTACCCATGCGCGTCATGGTGCGCATCGACACGGCGACGTAGGCGGAGTCGGTGATCTCGACGCCGATCGCGGAGAGCGGCGAGCCGACGGGGCCCATGCAGAACGGCACGACGTACATGGTGCGACCGCGCATGGAACCGCGGAAGACACCGTTCTCACCGGTGAAGATCTCCCGCATCTCGGCGGGGGCCTTCCAGTGGTTCGTCGGGCCCGCGTCCTCCTCCTTCTCGGAGCAGATGAACGTGCGGTCCTCGACACGGGCGACATCGGTCGGGTCCGAGGCGGCGTAGTAAGAGTTCGGCCGCTTCGTCTCGTCGAGCTTGATGAACGTGCCGTTGGCCACGAGTTCCCCGCACAGGCGCTCGTACTCGGCCTCGGAACCGTCGCACCAGACCACCCGGTCCGGCTCGGTGAGAGCTGCGATCTCGTTCACCCAGGAGACGAGCTCCTGGTGCTGGATGGGAACAGTGAGGGGAGCCGCGATGTCGCGCGCCACGATCGCTCCTTGGTGAGGGTGTCTTCTGGGCAAGTGCCCCGTGGGGGCTACGACCCGGATGCTTCTACCCCTTTGGATTCCCTTGGCGCTCATCCGGTGCCGACCTTACTCATTTGATCATCCGACCGATTCGCCCATATGTCCAGGGGGCCGCACACGTGAGCATCGCCACTCATGTCCGTTACCTACGGTTGCGTAGGTAGCATGCCGACATGACTGCTGCCGACGCCTCCGCGCACGAACCAGCCGAACCCGACACAGCCGGAACGGCGCACGGAAAGGCCCCGGACGGAACGATGACGGCCGAGGTCACACCCGGCGAGACGGCGTCACTCCCCGTGAAACCGCGGATGCGCGGCTGGCTGCACGCCGGAATGTTCCCCGCGGTGCTGATCGCCGGCATCACACTCATCGCCCTCACCGACAGCACCGTCGGCCGCATCGCCTGCGCCGTCTACACCGTGACCGCATGCCTGCTGTTCGGCGTGAGCGCGATCTACCACCGCGGCACGTGGGGACCGCGCGGCGAAGCCGTACTGCGCAGACTCGACCACGCCAACATCTTCCTGATCATCGCGGGCACCTACACCCCGCTGACGCTGCTCCTCCTCCCCGAATCGACGGGACGCCCGCTGCTCTGGGCGGTATGGGCGGCAGCAGTGGCCGGAATCGCCTTCCGGGTGTTCTGGGTCGGCGCCCCGCGCTGGCTCTACACCCCCTGCTACCTCGCCATGGGATGGGCCGCGGTCTTCTTCCTGCCCGACTTCATGCACGCAGGCGGGATCGCGGTCCTCGTCCTGGTCGTCGTCGGCGGACTCCTCTACAGCGCCGGCGGCGTCATCTACGGCATCAAGCGCCCCAACCCGTCACCACGGTGGTTCGGCTTCCACGAGGTCTTCCACTCGTTCACCCTGGCGGCGTTCGTCGTGCACTACGTCGGCATCTCGCTCGTGGCCTACAACCACAGCTGACCGGACCCGCCCCGAACGGCGGCCCCGGCCCTCGGACCGTGGCCGCCCGGGTTCCGCCCTCGCCACGTATCAGCCCCCGGCCGGCTCCGTCCGCTCCCCTCCGAGCTTCCGCGCCAGCTCCCCCGCATCCGTCGTCGGCGCATCGCAGACGAAATGCCGGCAGACGTACGCCGTCGGCGCCCCGCCCACCAGCGGACGATCCACCAGCAACGGAAACTCCCCGCCGCCCGTCACACCCGCCGCGACCACCGCCCCCGGCGCCCGCCCCAGCAGCGCCGTACGGTGCAGTTCGCCGCCCACCGGCCCGGCGACCGCCACCTCGCGCGGACCGTCGAGCAGCGCCTCGGCGACCGCCAGCCCCCACCCGATGAACCGCGGCGCCCGCGGCCCGAGCGCCTTCACCACACCCAACGCCCCCTCCGCGGCAGCACGATGAGCCTCCGAGCCGGTGTGCGCCGCGTACGAGAGGAGCGCCCCGGCCGCCGCCGTCCAGCCCGCCGGAGTCGCACTGTCGGTCGGGTCCTGCGGACGGCGGATCAGCTGTTCCGCATCGTCCGCCGTGTCGTACAGCTGCCCGCCCTCACCCGTGAAGTGCGCCAGCACGATATCGAGCAGAAAGCCCGCGAACTCCAGCCAGGCGCCCTCACCGGTGACGGCCGCCAGCGCGAGGAAACCCTCCGCGACATCGCCGTAGTCCTCCAGCACCCCGGCATTGGCTCCCGCCCGGCCGTCCCGGGACGTACGGGCCAGCCGGGCCACGTCCCCCATGTGAACCCGGACCAGCAGGTCCGCCGCCTCGGTGGCCCGCTCGATCAGATCGGGCCGCTCGAAATACGCCCCGGTCTCGGCGAGCGCGGCGATCGCCAGCCCGTTCCACGCGGCAACCACCTTGTCGTCCCGCCCCGGCCGCGCCCGCTCCTCACGCGCGGCGAGCAGCCGGGCCCGCACATCGGCAGCCCTCGCCCCGTCCACCGTGGCCGCCCCGCCCGGCAGTTGGAGCACCGAAGAGCCCTCCTCGAAGGTCCCCTCCTCCGTCACCCCGAAGTACGCGGCGGCGAACGCGGCGTCCTCCTCGCCCAGCACCTCGCGCAACTGCGCGGGCGTCCACACGTAATACGCGCCCTCGACGTGCTTGCCGTCCGCGTCCTCGCTGTCCGCGTCGAGCGCAGAGGCGAATCCGCCCTCCGCCGTCCGCAGCTCCCGCACCATGAAATCGGCGGTCTCCAGGGCGACCCGCCGGGCCAGTTCCGACCCCGTGGCCCGCCACAGATGGGCGTAGACCCGGCAGAGCAGTGCGTTGTCGTAGAGCATTTTTTCGAAGTGCGGTACGACCCATTCCCGGTCCACCGAATACCGCGCGAACCCGCCGGCGAGCTGGTCGTACATCCCGCCCCTGGCCATCGCCCCACAGGTGTCGACAGCCATCTGGAGAGCACCCTCGGCGCCGGTGCGGGCATGGTGGCGCAGCAGGAACTCGATCGTCATGGACGGCGGGAACTTGGGGGCACCGCCGAAACCGCCGTGCTTCTCGTCGTAATCGCGGCTCACCCCGAGCAGCGCCTGCGCCAGTTCCGACTCGCCGGGCAACCCTTCCCCACCGTGCGCCAGCGAGCGCCCTGCCAGGTCGTGGACGATGCGCCCGGCAACCTCGGTGACCTCGCCGGGACGTTCGTTCCAGGCGGACACGACGCCTTCGAGGACCTGCCGGAAGGAGGGCATGCCGTGCCGGGGCTCGGGCGGGAAGTACGTACCGAAGTAGAAGGGCTCGGCGTCGGCGGTCAGGAAGACGGTCATCGGCCAGCCGCCCTGCCCGGTCGCCGCCTGCACCGCCTCCATGTAGACGGCGTCGACGTCGGGCCGCTCCTCGCGGTCGACCTTCACGTTGACGAAGTGCTCGTTCATGTAGGCCGCGGTCGCCTCGTCCTCGAACGACTCGTGCGCCATGACATGGCACCAATGGCAGCTCGCATAGCCGACGCTCAACACCACCGGCACGTTCCGGCTGCGTGCCTCCTCGAAGGCCCCGGGCGACCAGGGCCACCAGTCGACCGGGTTGTCCGCGTGCTGGAGGAGGTAGGGCGAGGTGGACTGCGCAAGTCGATTGGCCATGCCCCCATCCTCGCGCACCGGGCGAAGCCGCCGCCGCACGCCACGGGCCGGGGCCACGACTCTCACCCGGGCCCGGCCCGGTGGACAACCGCGCTCTCTCGCGCTCAGCCGTCCCACGCAGGACACTTGTCCCGAACCGATGCTCTCGGAGGGGGACGGACATGCGGGACAGCCACCGGGCCGAAGCCGAACGGCTGTTGGTACGCGCCGTGGAGGAAGAGGTACGCCGATCGGGCGGCCGGGCCGATCTCGGGACGCTGATGTCGCGGGGCCGGGCCGCGCTCGACTCGCTGGCGGCCGGTGCAGGCGAGGAGTACGCCGCGTACGTCCAGGCGCTCGACGCGATGGAGGTCGGGCAGAAGCCGCTGTCGCAGCGGTTCAGCAGGGCGACGATGGGAACTCCGCTGCTGGTCACAGGCGTTGCCGCGGTCGCCGCGTTCGGTGCGGATGTCGCGCTCGGCACGGCGGCCGGCCTCGCGATCGGTGCGGGCGCCACCGTCGCCGTCGCGGGCGCCGCGGCCACGGTCGCCAAGGTGACCGCCTCGCACTGGCCCGCCGCCCACCGGCAGGCGGGCGCGCTGGGGCAGCCCGGTGGTCCCGAGCAGTTGCGGCTGCAGTGGCTGGCGGCGCTGGAGGTGCGGGGCATCCGCCCGTTCCTGGACCAGCAGCGGATGCTGACCGCGTCGTCCCGCAAGCCGAAGAAGAGGACGACCGCCGTCGTGCCGCAGCTGCGCGGCGGGGACCGCAGTGCGGCGGCGCGCACCCGGTCGTTGCTCGGTCAGTCCTTCGGTCATCTGCCTGCCGCCGACGGGCCGTTCGCGGGGCGTCGGGCCGAGCTGGCGCAGATCGCCCGGTGGGTGCATGCGGCCCGGGCGTCGACGGAGACGAAGCCGACCGTCGTCGTGCTGCACGGGGTGCCCGGCTCGGGCCGCACCACGCTCGCCGTGCGGGCGGCGCACGAGTTGAAGGATCAGTTCCGGGGCGCGTGCGTGGTGGATCTGCGCTCGGACGTCTCCGGCGAGAATCCGCTGCCGACGCGTGACGCGCTGCTGCATCTGCTGAACCGGCTGGGTGCGCCCCGCGAGCAGCTGCTGTTCCGGGACGGGGCCTCCCCTGCTCGGGCGGAGACGGGAGTCCGGGGTGGTTCCTCCGCCGATCAGCAGGTGCGGCGGCTGGGCGAGCTGTACCACCAGCATCTGACGGGTACGCCGGTGACGGTCGTCCTCGACGACGCGGGCGACCCGGAGCAGGTCCGCATGCTGGTCCCGGAGCGCTCCGACAGCCTGGTGCTCGTCACCGCGCGTGCGCCCCTGGAGCTGCCTGCCGACCTTGCCGCCTGGGTGCATCAGCTGCCGGTGGGGCCGCTGGACGCGGCGGGCGCCGAGGAGCTGCTGCGCGCGGCGGCTGCGGAGCCGGAGCAGGGGCCGTACGACGCGCAGTCGACCGACATCGTCACCGAGCTGTGCGGTGGTCTGCCGTTGGCGTTGCGGACGGCGGGCTCCTCGCTCGGGGTGCGGACCCGCAGTGAGCTGGCCACCGATCTCGGTGCGTACGGTCCGGTCGCCCCGGTCGAGCGGGCTCTGTGGCTGCGCTACACCGACCAGTCCGAGCAGGCGCGGCGGCTGCTGCGGCGGCTCGCGCTGGCCGGGCGCGCCAGCCTGGGTGCGGCGGCGGCCGCGGCGTTGCTGTCCGCGGACGAGCAGGAGGCGCAGGGGCTGCTGACGGCGCTGTGCCGGGCGGGGCTCCTGGATCATGTGCGGGGCTCGCGCTACCGGCTGCACGATCTTGTGAGGGGCTTCGCTCTGGCCCGGTTGCTGGACGAGGAGGGGGCGACGGAGCGTACGGCGGCGCAGGAGCGGCTGATCCACAACTATGCGGAGCTGGCGGGTGCGGTGATCCGGATGGTGGACGGCAAGATGTCCACCCGGGCCGGGCAGTTCGGCTCGCACGGTTTCGCTTCGCTGGACGCGGCGCTGCACTGGCTGGACGACGAGTCGAGTTTCATCACGTCTGCGCTGCGGCATGCGGAGGGTGTCGACCAGGGTGCGGTCCTGGATCTGCTGGGTGCGCTGTGCGACTACTGTCTGCTGCGCGGCGACCTCTACCGGCTGGGCGAGATAAGCGAGTTGACGCAGGCCGTCGACAAGGGGCTGCTGGAGCGGTCGGTCCAGTGGCGTACCGGCATCGCGGCCCGGCAGCTCGGTGAGCTGGACAAGGCCCGCACCACGCTGTCCTCGGTCGTCGGGTTGTACCGCGAGGCGCAGAACGAGGCGGGTACGGCGCTGGCGCTCTGTTCGCTGGGCATCACGTTGCATCACCAGGGCAATCTGACCGAGGCGTCGGCGCGGCTGCGTGAGGCGATCGAGCTGCAGGCCTCGGACGAGCAGGCCGAGGACCGGGCGTGGTCGCTGCATGCGCTGGCCGCCGTCGAGCGCGACCGTGCGCGTCTCGCCGAGGCGCTGGCCCTTCTGGACACGGCGCTGGCCCTGCACCGGGAGGGTGAGTCGCTGCACGGCGAGGCGTGGGCGCAGTTCCAGCTGGGTCAGGTGCTGCTGCGGATGGGCGAGGTGGACCGGGCCGAGGAGGCGCTGCGTACGGCCCTGGATCTGTACGGCCGTACCCGTGACGAGCGCGGCGAGGCGTGGGCGATGACCCAGCTGGCCCGTGCGCGGCTGCTCGACGGCGATGCGGGTGCGGCGGTCGACGGGTTGCGGGGAGCGTTGTCCCGGCACCGCGACAACGAGGACGCACGTGGCGAGGCGTGGACGCTGTACTACCTGGGTCAGGCGCTGGAGGAGGCCGGCGACACCGATCGGGCGGTGCGGGAGCTGGAGCGGGCGCGCACGATGTTCTCGCGGATGCGGGACGTGTACGGGCTGGCGTGTGCCCGGCATCACTCGGGCCGGGTCACGCGTGACCAGCGGGCCGCGCAGACCGGCAACCTGCGCAATTCCGGTTTCGCCCGGCAGCTTCTGGTCGATGCGCGGGCCGATTTCCGGCGTATCGGTGTCCCGCACGGCGAGGCGTGGACGTGTCTGGAGCTGGCTCTGATCGACGCGGGCAACAACCGTGCGCCGCAGGCGCTGGCGCTGTGCGACGAGGCGGTGGGGCTGTTCGGTTCGTACGGCGACTTCCGGGGCGCCGACTGGGCCCGTTTCCTGCGCTGCACGCTGCTGCCGTATGCGTCGGCGGGCGGTACGGAGGTGGGCACGGTGGTGGCCCAGCAGGAGATCGCCGATCTGCTCGGGGCCGGTCATCCGACCCGTGACGGCAAGCTGGAGGACTGTGCGGAGGCGTTCGCGGTGGTGCTGAACCGGGGGATCGACCTGGAGGACGGCTGGCAGGCGTGGCGGCTCGGCCTGACCCCCACGCGCCGCACCCGGGAAATCATGGGCGTGGCGGTGGAAGCAAGGTCGTAGTGGCACCTCGCGGGCCGGGCCGTTCGGGCCGTCCCGCGAGGTGCGACAGGCTGCGCCGGAGGCCGCTACTTCGCGGCCCCGGCCCCCGCCCCGGACACGTCGGCCCCGGCCGACGCCGCGTCGGGATCCGGTGCCTCTTCGAAGTTCACCCTGCCCATGTGGCGGTTCATGGACTTCATCAGCAGCCACACGCCCACCGCGAGCGCCGCGAAGACGAGGAAGCCGAGGACGCCGGGTGTCACCTTGTTCTGGTCGAATTCCTCGGCGAGAGGAACGACGTGGGTCAGTGCCTGGGTCGCGTACATATCAGGCATTGTCGCGGATGCCCGCGAAGAGGTCGCTCTCGGGGAGGGACGTATCGACGAGAGACTTCGCCAGTTCGTACTCCTCGGTCGGCCAGACCTCGCGCTGGACGTCCATCGGAACGCGGAACCAGCCGCCGTCCGGGTCGATCTGGGTGGCGTGCGCGATGAGCGCCTTGTCCCGGATCTCGAAGAACTCCGCGCACGGGATGTGCGTGGTCAGCGTGCGCTCGACGCGCTCGAACTCCTTCCAGCGTGCCAGCCAGTCGCCGTAGGGCGATTCCAGGCCACGGGCTAGCAGCGCCTCGTGCAGCGCCACGGTGCGCGGGCGGTTGAAGCCCTGGTTGTAGTAGAGCTTCTGCGGCTGCCAGGCCGGGCCGAATTCCGCCTCGGGGAACTTCTCGGTGTCCGTGGCGCCGTCGAACGCGATCATCGAGATCGTGTGGGTCATGATGTGGTCGGGGTGCGGGTATCCGCCGTTCTCGTCGTACGTGGTGATGACGTGCGGACGGAAGGCGCGGATGCTGCGGACGAGCCGGCCCGCGGCCGCCTCGTCGTCCTCCAGTGCGAAGCAGCCCTCGGGCAGCGGCGGCAGCGGGTCGCCCTCGGGGAGCCCGGAGTCGACGAAGCCGAGCCACTCCTGCTTGACACCCAGGATCTCCCGGGCCTCGTCCATCTCCTTCTTGCGTACCTCGTGGATGTGCTCCTCGATGTACGCGTCGCCCTGGAGTTTCGGGTTGAGGATGGAGCCGCGCTCTCCGCCCGTGCAGGTCACGACCAGCACGTCCACCCCCTCGGACACATACTTGGCCATGGTGGCCGCGCCCTTGCTCGACTCGTCGTCGGGGTGGGCGTGCACGGCCATCAGTCGAAGCTGCTCAGTCAAGACTCGATCCTCAGTGATTGGTCGCCGTTGAGTGGTGCCCTCCCCGTGAGGACGTCCGTGCGGGGTGGCGGACGGGCACCGGGTGGCAGGCTTCTATAGTGACCGAACCTGGGGGTGGAAAATTCCTCGGTCCCCGGTGTGGAAGGAACGATCATGACTGCGGTGCGTGAAGCACTTCCGGAGGGCCGCTACGGGCGCTCCGCGGACGAGCGCGCGGACCGCAGGCTCCGGATCATCGGCTCGGCGCTGGGCGTCGTCCTGCTCGGCGTGGTCGGCTGGATCGGTTACGACTACGTGGCGGGCCAGGCCATCAGCGCCGAGGTGATCAAGTTCAAGATCGTCTCGGACGACCGCGTCGACATCCATCTGGAGGTCCGCAAGGACCGGGATGCGAAGGGTTACTGCACGCTCCGCTCGCAGCGCGTGGACGGTGACGACGTGGCCCGCAAGGACATCCGCTTCGACGACCGCAGCGACCGGATCGACCGGATCGTCTCGTTGCGTACGACGTCTCGGGCGACCAGCGTCGAACTGCTGGGCTGTACCGACGACGGCGGGTCGCGCTGACCGCCCCGCACCGCCGCCGACCTGCACTTATTGGCCCTGACCTGCATTGACACGGTCATAGCGGTTTTCCTTCTCCCCCTTTTACCGGGGAATTGTTAGGCTCGTGGTTTCGCCCACCCGTGGAGGCACATGCTTCTGGGTAGGGCGATGCTTTGTATTCCCAGTACCGACGTTTGAATTTCCAGTACCGACTAGGAGCACCTGTGACCCAGACCAGCGAAAACGTCACCTGGCTCACGCAGGAGGCGTACAACCAGCTCAAGGCCGAGCTGGAGTACCTGTCTGGTCCCGCGCGCACGGAGATCGCCGTCAAGATCGCGGCGGCCCGTGAGGAGGGTGACCTCCGGGAGAACGGCGGGTACCACGCGGCCAAGGAGGAGCAGGGCAAGATGGAGCTGCGCGTGCGTCAGCTCACCCAGCTCCTGGAGCACGCGAAGGTCGGCGAGGCCCCCGCCGACGACGGTGTGGTCGGGCCCGGCATGCTCGTCACCATCGCGTTCGACGGCGACCCCGACGACACCCTGACGTTCCTGCTCGCCTCCCGCGAGTATGCGAGCGCGGACATCGAGACCTACTCGCCGCAGTCCCCGCTCGGCTCCGGCGTGAACGGCAAGAAGACGGGCGAGGACGCGGAGTACGAGCTGCCGAACGGCAAGAGGGCCTCGGTGAAGATCCTCGACGCGAAGCCCTACACGGGCTGACCCGCCACACCTGCAGCACACGAAGGAGCCCCGGCCGCGGGACGGCCGGGGCTCTTCGCTGCCCTCAGACGGCCGCCGAGCGGTACTTGCGGACCGCCAGCGTCCGGAAGACCGCGATGATCAGCACGGACCAGATCAGCGAGGCCCAGACGGGGTGCTGCATCGGCCACGCGTCGGAGGGGGAGACGCCCGGGTTCCCGAAGAGCTCGCGGCAGGCCTGCACGGTCGCGCTGAACGGGTTCCACTCGGCGATCGGCTGCAGCCAGCCCGCCATGTTCTCGGTGGGCACGAAGGCGTTCGAGATGAAGGTGACCGGGAAGAGCCAGATGAGGCCGCCCGAGGTGGCCGCCTCGGGGGTGCGGACCGAGAGACCGATCAGCGCCCCGATCCAGGAGAAGGCGTAACCCAGCAGGAGCAGCAGCGCGAAGCCGCCGAGCACCTTGCCGGCGTTCTCCTCGGTGCGCCAGCCGACCAGCAGGGCGACGACCGCGAGGACGACCAGGGTGAGCGTCGTCTGGACGAGATCGGCGAGCGTCCGGCCGGTGAGCACCGCGCCGCGCGCCATGGGCAGCGAGCGGAACCGGTCGATGAGGCCCTTGTGCATGTCGTCCGCGATGCCGGCACCGGCGCCGGCGGTGGCGAAGGTCACGGTCTGCGCGAAGATGCCCGCCATCAGGAAGTTGCGGTAGTCGGCGGGACTGGTGGAACCGCCGATCATCATCGAGCCGCCGAAGACGTAGCTGAACAGCACCACGAACATGATCGGCTGGATCAGCCCGAAGATGACCATCTCGGGGATCCGGGTCATCCGGATCAGGTTGCGCCGGGCGACGACGAGGGAGTCGCGGACCGAGCGGCCCAGGGAACCTCCCGGGCGGGGGGCCGCGAGGTGCAGGGTGTCCGTCGTAGCAGTCACTTCGCGGCCTCCTGTCCGGCGTCCCGGCCGGTCTGCGCCCCGCGTCCGCGGGGGACGGTTCCGCTGTCGTCGGTCTCCGTCAGCTCGGCCACATGGCCGGTGAGCGAGAGGAACACGTCGTCGAGGGTGGGGCGGCGCAGGCCGATGTCGTCGATCTCGACCCCTCGGGTGTCGAGATCGCGGATGATCTCGGCGAGCAGTTTGGCGCCGCCGGAGACCGGGACGGTCAGTTTGCGGGTGTGCTGGGTGAGGGTGACCTCGCCCTTGCCCAGGTGGGCGAGGACGGCCCGGGCCGGATCGATCTGGTCGGCCTGGTGGACGACGACCTCGACGCGCTCGCCGCCGGTCTGGGCCTTGAGCTGGTCGGAGGTGCCGCGGGCGATGACGAGGCCGTGGTCGATGACGCAGATGTCGTGCGCCAGGCGGTCGGCCTCCTCCAGGTACTGGGTGGTCAGCAGGAGTGTCGTGCCGCCCGCGACGAGTTCCTCGATGACCTCCCACAGCTGCTGCCGGTTGCGCGGGTCGAGGCCGGTCGTCGGCTCGTCCATGAACATCACCGGCGGGGAGACGACGAGCGCCGCCGCCAGGTCGAGACGGCGGCGCATCCCTCCGGAGTACGTCTTCGCCGGCCGGTCGGCCGCGTCGGCGAGGTTGAACCGCTCCAGCAGCTGTCCCGCCCGGGCCTTCGCGTCGCGCCGGCTCATCTGGTAGAGCTGGCCGACCATCTGCAGGTTCTCGCGGCCGGTCAGGTACTCGTCGACCGCGGCGAACTGGCCGGAGAGCCCGATCGAGCGGCGGACGTCGTCGGGTCGCTTCAGTACGTCGATGCCCGCCACGACCGCCCTGCCGCTGTCCGGCCGGAGCAGCGTCGTCAGGACACGTACGGCGGTCGTCTTGCCGGCGCCGTTGGGGCCGAGGAGGCCCAGGACCGTGCCTTCCGGCACATCGAGATCTACACCGCCGAGTGCTCGTACGTCGCCGAAGGTCTTGACCAGGCCTTCGGCATGGATGGCGCCTGGCATACGGATTCCCCCAGAGCGTTCGGGTGACTTCCCTCACAGATCCTAGGATTCTGCGCCTCTCACCGCCCGGTGAACGCACACACCGAGGGGCCCGTGTGTCAGGCCGTCACCTCGTACCCCGCCTGCCGCAGCGCCACGGTGACCTCGTCGCAGTGGACCGGCCCCTTGGTCTCCAGATGCAGCTCCACCTCGACCTCGGTGAGCCCGAGCCGCGGATCGGTCCGCACATGGCCGATGTCCAGGACGTTGGCGTCGGCGACCGACAGTGCGGCGAGCAGCGTGGCCAGTGCCCCGGGGCGGTCCGTGAGCCGTACCCGCAGGCTCAGGTAACGGCCCGCCGACGCCATGCCGTGGGTCAGGATGCGCTGCATCAGCAGCGGGTCCACATTGCCGCCCGACAGCAGGGCGACCACCGGCCCTCGGAACGATCCCGGGTCGCTGAGCAGCGCCGCCACCGGACTCGCCCCGGCCGGTTCCACCACGAGCTTCGCCCGCTCCAGGCAGAGCAGCAGGGCGCTGGACAGCTCGGCCTCGGTGACCGTACGGACCTCGTCGACCAGCTCCTGGACGAGCCCGAACGGCACGTCGCCGGGGCGCCCCACCTTGATGCCGTCCGCCATGGTCTGCAGCCCGTCGATCGCGACGGGCCGGCCGGCCGCCAGGGAGGGCGGGTAGCAGGCGGCGCCCGCCGCCTGGACGCCGACGATCCGTACGTCGGGCCGGATCGCCTTGACCGCCACGGCGATGCCCGCGGCAAGGCCGCCGCCGCCGATCCCGACGACGATCGTGCGGACCTCGGGGCACTGCTCGAGGATCTCCAGGCCCACGGTGCCCTGACCCGCGATGATGTCCGGGTGGTCGAAGGGGTGGATGAACACCGCGCCGGTCTTCTGCGCGTACTCCTCCGCGGCGGCGAGCGTCTCGTCGACGACATGGCCGTGCAGCCGGACCTGCGCACCGTATTCGCGGGTCGCCGCGACCTTCGGCAGCGGTGCCCCGACCGGCATGAAGACCGTTGCGCGTACGCCGAGCAGTGCAGATGCGAGTGCCACACCCTGCGCATGGTTCCCGGCGCTGGCCGCGACGACCCCGGCCGCGCGTTCGACCGGGGACAGGCCGGCGATCCGTACGTACGCGCCGCGCAGCTTGAACGAGCCGGTCCGCTGCAGGTTCTCGCACTTGAAGTGGACCGGTGCGCCGACCAGCTCGGACAGATGGCGGCTGCCTTCCATCGCGGTCACCCGGGCCACACCGTCGAGCATCTTCTGCGCGCCCCGGACGTCGTCGAGGATCACGGGGGGAAAGAGGTGTGACGTACGGAAGTTCATGACTGCAAGTCTCGCAGCTGGACGCGGTGCGGGTCGGCGCCCCGTTGTCGTCCCGCACCGTTGTCCACAGGTTTGTGCGGCACTGGTACGCGTTGCCCCGGGGCCGCGTACTCTGTCCCCCACCCATCCGACACTGCACGAAGAGAGCCCCTGGCCATGCCCCCTCAGGACATGACGACTGCTGCGTCTCCTTCCGGGGGCGCCGCCCCCGAATCCTCGGGCCCCGACCACCTCCTCGATGTGCTGCAGCACCAGGTGGCGGTGTTCGCCCGTCGTGCCGAGCAGACCCGGCTCGGTGGTGTCGGCCAGGTCCGCAATTCCATGGACCGGGCCGCGTATCTGCTGCTCAACCGGCTGGACCGGGAAGGCCCGATGGGCGTCAAGGCGCTGGCCGCGGGCATGGGGATCGACTCCTCTACCGTGACCCGTCAGGTCGCACCGCTCGTCGACACCGGTCTGGTCAAGCGCACGTCGCACCCGGAGGACGGCCGGGCGGTCGTGCTCCAGCTGTCGCCGCGCGGGCATGCCCGGCTCAACGAGGTGCGGGCGTCGCGGCGCGAGCTGATGTCGCAGGTGACGCAGGAGTGGACGGCCGAGGAGCGGGACACGTTCTGTGACCTGCTGACGCGGTTCAACGAGGCGCTGGCCGCACGCCAGACGCATCAGCAGCCGACGGACGGCTGAGAGCCGCGGCGCCCGGGGCGCATTCGCCCGGTCCGGCCCCTTGACCAGGGGCCGTCGGCAGCGCTCCGATGTGGGTGTGCGAGAGCGGCAAGCAGGCCTTCAGAGGCGCCGCGCCCAGGAGTTCGAGGCCTTCGTGGCGGGCGCGGCGGGCCGACTGCTGCACACTGCCACGCTGCTCACCGCCGAACCCTCGCAGCCGCCCGGGGGCAACGACCGGGCGCTGCGTCTGCTGACCGCCGCGCTGGCCCGTACGTACGCGGGCTGGGACCGGTTGCACGGCGAGGATCCGTACGACCGCACCCGGCAGGAGCTGGCCGCCCGGTTCGCCCGGCAGACATGGCGCCACCATCGGCCGCGCGGCGGTCTGCTGGACCCGCTGACCCCGCAGGAGCGGCTGGTCCTGGTGCTGCGGCTGTACGAGGGTGTCGCCGAGGAGCAGACCGCCGCGCTGCTGGGGCTGCCGGTCGACCGGGTCCGGGCGCTCTGCAACCGGTCGGTGGCCACCATGACCGGCAGCCGCAGGCCCACTGCGCGCCGCCGGACCCTGCGGCTGCTGCGGACGGCGCCATGACGCGTCCCGTCCGCAGGGAGGATCAGGTCCGGCGGATGCTGGACGGGCCGCATCCGCAGCTGCCCGCCGGTCTCGCGGAGCAGGCGGCGGTGCGCGGCAGTCGCCTGCTGCGCCGCCGGCGGGCGGCGCGGACGCTGGCGCTGACGGTGCTGTTCGTGGCGGTGGCCGCGTTCGTGGTGTGGGCGGTGGTCGCCCAGCCGTGGCAGGTACCGCCGACCGATACGACGCCGCCCCTGGAAGGCTGGTAGGCCCGTATCGGCCCTGAAGTGGGGCGTCGTGCGGAGGTCAGCGCCTGACCGCACGGGCCCGCCCGGCGAAGCGCCGGGCAGACCGGCTCGGGGCCCGCCCGGCGCTTCGGGGATCACCACCGCCCGGGACGGACGGGCTCTCGGGTCTTTCGTTCGGGTCAGGCTGGATCAGGGAGCGGGGGCTGGTGCCCAGCATGATCCAGACGAGAGGCCGGCCCTAGCCGAGCGCCTGCGTCAGGTCCGCCAGCAGATCGTCCGCCGACTCGATGCCGACCGACAGCCGGACCAGGTCGGCCGGCACCTCCAGCGCCGAGCCCGCCACCGAGGCGTGCGTCATGCGGCCCGGGTGCTCCAGAAGGGACTCGACGCCGCCGAGGGACTCGCCGAGCGTGAACAGCTTCGCCCGGTTGCAGACCTCGACCGCCGCCTCCTCGCCGCCCTCGACACGGAACGACACCATGCCGCCGAACGCCCTCATCTGCTTCGCGGCGACCTCGTGCCCCGGGTGCTCCGGCAGCCCGGGGTAGAGGACCTGGGTCACCTTGGGGTGCCGGAGCAGCAGCTCGGCGACCTTGGCGGCGTTCTCGCTGTGCCGGTCCATCCGCACCGGCAGCGTCTTGATGCCGCGCAGCACCAACCAGGAGTCGAACGGTCCGGCGACAGCGCCCATCGCGTTCTGGTGGTAGGCCAGTTCCTCGCCGAGCTCCGCGTCCGCGGCGATCAGCGCACCGCCGACGACGTCCGAGTGACCGCCCATGTACTTGGTCAGGGAGTGCACGACGACGTCCGCGCCGAGCGCGATCGGCTGCTGGAGGTAGGGGCTGGCGAAGGTGTTGTCGACGACCAGCCGGGCACCCGCGGTGCGGGCGACGTCCGCGACGGCCGCGATGTCCGTGATGCCGAGCAGCGGGTTGGACGGGGTCTCGACCCAGATGACCTTCGTACGGTCGTTGACCGCGGCCCGGACCGCCGCCGGGTCGGAGGTGTCCGCGACGGAGAAGTCGACGCCCCAGCGCTTGACCACCTTGGCGAACAGCCGGAAGGTGCCGCCGTAGGCGTCGTTCGGGATGACGACATGGGCACCGGGGTACAGCAGCGTACGCAGCAGGCAGTCCTCCGCCGCGAGCCCTGACGCGAAGGCGAGACCGCGGCGGCCGCCCTCGATGGCCGCCAGGTTCTCCTCCAGCGCGGTACGCGTCGGGTTGGCACTGCGGCTGTACTCGTAGCCGCCGCGGAGCCCGCCGACGCCGTCCTGCTTGTACGTGGACACCTGATAGATGGGCGGAACCACGGCGCCGGTGAGGGGGTCGGCCGTGTTGCCCGCGTGGATCGCGAGAGTCTCGAAGCTGTGCTGGTCGCTCATGGAGCCAGAGCGTAGTTCGTCACAGGGGCGATCCACGGCCACTGCGCGGTCCGGTGACAATGGGCGTATGGAGATTCTCTGGTTCCTGATCGCGCTGTGCATGGTCGCCGCGGTCATCGGCCCCTTCGTGCTGCGCCGCCGGTCCGGCATCCACCAGGTCGCACCCGGTTCCCCGGACGCCGCCGACCCGGACACCTACGGCTTCGTGCGCCAGGAGGAACTGGACATCCGGATGCCGGGGCCCGACCAGGACCTCCTCGACGTCCTCGATGTCGTGCAGCGCACCCAGGACTGGCGTGCGGCCTCGCAGTTGCTCGCCGGTACGCCGAAGGAGGGCGAGGTGCGGTGGCAGCGGGTGCAGGCGTTCGCCGGTGCCGCCTCCCTCGAGCTGATGCAGGCCCCCGGGGTCGGCGGGGCGTGGCTGCGGTCGTGGCGGGCCGAAGCGCCGAAGGACGCAGGCGGTGCGGCCGTCCACGCCGAGTTCCTGGTCCAGCAGGCGTGGCGGTCGTCCACCGCGGGGACGGACGACTTCCGGATCATCCTCGAGGAGGCCCGTACGGTCTGCGGTGAGGCTGCTCTGCAGGCGCCCGGCGACCCGGTCCCGTACATCGTCGAACTGGCCGTCGCCCGCGGACTCGGCTACTCCCACAAGGAGTTCGACCAGCTCTGGCTGAAGATCATCGACCGTGCCCCGGCACACATGGGGGCGCACATCGCGGCGCTGCACTTCTGGTGCGAGAAGTGGCACGGTTCCCGCGAGGAGGCCGACCGCTTCGCCACGTCGGCTGCCGCCCGCGCACCGCAGGGTTCGCTGCTGGCCGCGCTGCCGCTGTTCGCGGTGTACGAGCATCTGCCCGAGGTCAATCTCGTCCAGGGCTTCTACCAGGGCCTGGTGGTGACGAAGGCGGTCGAGGGCGCGCTCTTCGCGGTGCACGCGGCGCGCCCCGACGACCCGATGCTCGCCCATGTCCGGCACCTGCTGGTGCTGTTCCTGGTGCGGATGGAGCGCTGGTCGGAGGCGATGAACCAACTCGTCCACATCGACGGGCACGTGGGCGCACTGCCGTGGACGCAGAACCCGGACCCGGCCGCCGAGTACGCGGTGTACCGCGCACTCGCGGTCGCCGGGTACGAGGCGAACGGCGGCAGCCCGGCAACGCTGCCGCGGTAGCCGCCCGGCGCCCGCTCCGGACGGTTGCCGTGCGCGGGGGCCGGGTCCCGCGCACCTCGAGGACGCCGGAATCCCCGGCGTCCTCGACGCGTTGTGATGGCTGCTTGTGATGGCTGCACACCGATCCCCGGAGGAGCCCCCGTATGTTCCTGCAGCACCGCACTCCGCAGCTCCCCACTCCCGAGGAGGCCCTGCGCGGTCGCCCGGCCCCCGAATTCTCCGTCCCCTCGCGCCACACGGTTCTCGGCAACCCGCTGCTCGGGCCCTACCCCGACGGGCTGGAGGTCGCGGACTTCGCGATGGGCTGTTTCTGGGGCGCCGAGCGAAAGTTCTGGCAGACGGACGGCGTCTGGACGACGCTCGTCGGCTACCAGGGCGGATACACCGAGAACCCGGTGTACGAAGAGGTCTGCTCGGGCCTGACCGGCCACGCGGAAGCGGTCCGCGTGGTCTTCGACCCGAAGGCCGTCACGTACGCCGAACTGCTGAAGGTCTTCTGGGAGTCCCACGACCCGACGCAGGGTTTCCGCCAGGGCAATGACGTCGGTACGCAGTACCGCTCGGCGCTCTACACCCACTCCCCCGAGCAGGAGGCGGTGGTGACCGCGTCGCGCGAGGCGTACCAGAAGGTCCTCACGGGCTCCGGGTACGGCGGGATCACCACGGCGATCCTCCCGGCGCAGGGCCGCACGTTCTGGCCCGCGGAGGCGTACCACCAGCAGTACCTCGACAAGAACCCGGCGGGCTACTGCGGGATCGGCGGGACGGGCGTGTCCTGCCCGATCGGTGTCGCCGGGGCAGATGGCTGAAGCCTCTCCCCCGCAGCTGCGGAGACAACGAGGGGCTGCTGACGGGCACGGACTGCCTACCTCCGACATCGCTGCCAGGACGGCCGGGTTGACCCTGTCAGCAGGTGCGGACCCGGCGGAGCGCACCTGGAACGCAGGACTGGCCACCTTCGAGGAGAACGACACCTCCTGCTGCTATGCCCTCCAGGACAAGGTCTGGGTGCACGGCCCGGGCCGGGAACCGTGGGAGGTCTACGTCGTCAAGGCCGACGCCGACACCCTCGGCAAGAGCGCCGACCCCAGCACCACCGGCGACGGCTGCTGCACCACCCGGGCCGCCGAACCGGCCTCGGTGTCGGCCGCGTGCAGCTGCGACTGAACCACCGGTTCGCGGACACGAGACGGCGGTCGCGGCACGTTCTCCCCGAGACGGTGCTCATCGGGGACGCCGCGACCCCTTCCCCGGTGACCGGCCCGGCTTCGACAAAATCACCATGACGGACCCCTTCACGGCCTGGAGCGGTCACCGGACGGCGCCCCGGCCTTCCGTCGTCAGTCGCCGGCCGGCGGGGCCGCCGCCCGCATCGCGGCAGCGGTCGCCGACGCGTCGTACCCCGGCCCGACGCCCTCGACGAGCACCACGTCGCCCGCCATGTTCCGCGTGCGCAGCGGCAGAAGTTCCTGGTAGGCGGGTGACTCGTACCAGTCGCGGGCGGCCTTCAGGTCGGGGAAGCCGATGATGACGAGCGCCCCGGGCCACTCGCCCTCGACCACCTCGACCTGCGTGCCGTGGACGAGGAAGCGGCCGCCGAAGGGGTCCATGGTCGGCTGGATGCGCTCGATGTAGGCGAGGACCTCCTCGCCGGGGTGTGCGGCGGGGTGCAGATGTCCTATGGCGTACGCGGTCATGGTGCCGCCCTCCGGATCCGGGGTCTGCCGTGGTTCGGCCGGCCCGTGCGCACCATGCTGCCCGCGGGCGTACGGACCGTCGATTACCTCCGGGGTAGGGGCCGGCCCCCTGCGCGCGGGACTCAGTCGGAGACGCCCAGGTCCTCCCGCATCAGCTCCCGCATCGTGTCGAGGAACGGGCTCGCCGCACTGAGGCTCTCCAGGGTCCGTGCCACGGTCTCGCCGTCGAGCACGAGGCCGCGATCCAGGCGTTTGACCGCCGCGTCGGTGCTCGCGAGGACCCGGTTGAGGTCGCGGGAGGCCTGCAGGATCCGCTCGGGCACGATCATCTGCGCCTCGGCGTAGCGGTCGCGGTGGTCAAGGCGGGCCTCTTCGAGCTGTGCACGTTCCTGCTCCGTGTAGACGCCGTCCCTGATGCGGTGCAGGGCATCCTTGAGGAGCGTGTGGAACTGCCGCGAGGCCCGGTTCATGGCGGTGTAGTGGGCGCGTCGCTCCTCGAACTTCCGCTGCTCCCCCGCGAGTCGGGCCTCCTCGGCGCGCTGTCGTGCGGTCAGCCGCTGGGCGAGCATCGGCGCGAACAGCGTCCCCAGCACACCGGCGACGGCGGTGATCATGGCGGTGATGGCAGCGGTCATGGAGGGGAGATTAGTGCGATGAACGGACGCCGGGCGGGGTGGTGGCAACGGCCGGGCACAGTCCGGTCGTTGCCACCACCCCGTGCCGGGGAGGCTCCCGCGTCCGTACGTCAGGCCGCCGCGTTCTCGGTGACCGTGACGCGGCCCTTGCGGATGGTCGCCAGCCGCGGCGCCCTGCGGGCGATCGCGCTGTCGTGGGTGACCATGATGAAGGTGAGTCCGTGCTCCTTCCACATGGTCTCCAGCACGTCCATGACCTCGTCGCGCATGGACTCGTCGAGGTTGCCGGTCGGCTCGTCGGCGAGCAGCACCTTCGGCTGCTTGACCAGGGCCCGGGCGATCGCCACGCGCTGTTGCTGGCCACCGGACATCTCGCCGGGAAGGTGTCCGAGCCGCTCACCGAGTCCGACGGAGTCCAGCGCCTCCGCGGCCCGCCTGCGCCGCTCCGACGTCTTGCCGCCGAGCGGGACGAGCGCCGTCTCGACGTTCTCCTGCGCGGTCAGTGTGGGGATGAGGTTGAAGCTCTGGAAGACGAAGCCGATGTTCTGGGCGCGCACCTTGGTGAGCTTGGCCTCGCTGAGCTTCGCGAGGTCCACACCGTCGAGTTCGACGCTGCCGGCCGTCGGGCGGTCCAGGCCGCCGAGCATCTGCAGCAGCGTGGACTTGCCGCCGCCGGTGGGGCCCTGGATGACCAGGCGGCCACCGTCCTCGATGGTCAGATCGACACCGGCGAGCGCGTCGACGGTGGACTTGCCGCGGGTATAGCGCTTCGTGACGCCGCTGAGCGTGTACATGGGTCAACTCCTGCTGGGCTGAAGGGGAGGGGGCTCGCGGGCGGGCTATTCGACGCGGCGCAGCGCATCCGCGGGGCGCAGTCGCGAAGCCCGCCAGCCGCCGAACGCGCCGGCGATCAGCCCGCCCGCCACGGCCAGCGCGACGGCGATCAGGATGGTGGAGAGGGAGACGGGTGCGGTGAGTGCGATGTCGAGGGACTTGGACGCCGACTGCCGGAGCGGGCCGCCCATGCCGCCTCCCATTCCGCCGCCACCGCCGCCGCCCGAGCCGCCGAGCTGCGCGGTGAGGGTGGGGCTGACGGCGGTCACGGCGTATGCACCGGCGAGACCGACGGCGATGCCGAGGACACCACCGATCAGACCGTTGACGAGGGCCTCGCCGACGACCTGCCGGGTGACGCGGCCGCTCTTCCAGCCGAGCGCCTTCAGCGTGCCGAACTCCCGCACCCGGCGGCTGACCGCGGAGGAGGTGAGCAGTCCCGCGACCAGGAAGGCGGCGATGAGGACGGCGATCGACAGCCACTTGCCGACGGTGGAGGCCAGGTCGGAGGCGGTGGACAGGGAGCCGGAGACGGTGTCGGCGAGATCTGCGGAGGTGGTGACGGTCGTGCCCGTGATGTTCTTCTGGATGGCGGACTTGACGCTGTCGATCTGCTGCGAGTCGGCGGCCTTGACGTAGACCGTGGTGACCTTGTCCTTGGAGTCGGCGAGGGTCTGCGCCTGCTTCAGCGGGATGTAGAGGTTGGCGGCCGCGTCACCGCTGTCCGCCGTGGAGACTCCGACGATCTTGTACTTGGTCCCGGAGATGGTCACGGTCTTGCCGACCGAGAGCTTCTTCTCCTTGGCGTACGCGGCGTCGACGACCGCGACCTTCGCGTCGGTCTCGGTGGTCTTGAACGCACGCCCCGTGGTGATCTTCGACGAGGTCAGCGGGCCGAGGTCCTGCTTGGTGACGTCGGTGCCGTACACGGTGTACGAGTTGACGTCGAACGAGGCGCCGCCGCCCCTGACTTCACCCTGCGGCGGGGTGCCGCCCCCGCGGCCGCCGCCGAAGCCGCCGTTCCCGTTCTGCTTGAACTCTCCGCGCTTGAACTGGCCGTCCACCTTCAGGACGGTCAGGCTCAGCCCGCCGACGGCGTCCGAGACGCCGCTCTGCTTGCCGACCTTGTCGACGGTGCTGGCGGCCAGGGTCTGGAAGCCCTGGACCATGACCCGGTCCGAGCTCTGGTTCGCGTCGTCGTCGTTGTCCTTGGCGTCGAACTCGAACCGGGGCCGCTGGCTGCCGGAGCCCGGTGCGGCGGCGGCCTTGGTCACCGTCATGTCCGTGCCGAGGCCGTACAGCGATTCCAGGACCTTGTCCTGGGCCTTGCTCATGCCGGAGGAGACCGAACTGACGATGATGACCAGCGCAATGCCGAGGGCGAGCCCCGAGGCGACGACGAGCGCCGCCTTTCTGCGGCGGCGCAGCTCGCGCCGGAGGTAGGTGAAGAACATGGCGCGAGGCTATGGACCGGTCGTGATGGCGAGTTAAGGCCTCGATGAGATCCCGATGAGAACGGCTGCGGACGCCACAGGGCGGTGGCGCCGGGATCCGATCGGATCCGGGGTGCCACCGCCCTGTGCGGAACGGGACTTCGGGGTGAGGAAGTTCCTCGGTGCGGGGTGCGGCCGGGGTCAGGCCGTGACGCCCGCCGTCCACTCGGCCCAGCTCATGTTCCAGCCGTTGAGACCGTTGTCGGGCGTGATGGTCTTGTCCGGGGAGTTCTTGACGATGACCACGTCGCCGACGATGGAGTTGTTGTAGAACCAGGCGGCGGGCTGGTTGGCGTCGCCCGCACCCTTCACATCGGCGAGGCCGACGCAGCCGTGGCTGGTGTTGACGCTGCCGAAGACCGACGGCGCGCCCCAGTAGTTGCCGTGGATGAAGGTGCCCGACGTGGACAGCCGCATGGCGTGCGGCACGTCCTTGATGTCGTACTCACCCTTGCCGTCGTCGTCGGTGAAGCCGACCGTCGCACCGTTCATCCGGGTCTCCTTGAACTTCTCGGAGATCACCATCTGACCGTTGTACGTCGGGTTGTCGGGCGAACCGGCGGAGATCGGGATCGTCTTGATCGTCTTGCCGTCCTGGGTGACGGTCATGGTGTGCGCCGCCGCGTCGACCGTCGAGACCTGGTTGCGGCCGACCTTGAAGGTGACCGTCTTCTGCTGCACGCCGTAGACGCCGTCCGCGCCCTCGACGCCGTCGAGCGCCAGCTTCAGCGTGACGGTGGAGCCGCCCGTCCAGTAGCTCTCGGGGCGCAGGTCGAGACGCTGCGCGTTGAACCAGTGGCCGACGACCTGCTGGCCGCTGCTGGACGTCACGGTGATACCGGCCTGGACGGCCTTCTTGTCCGTGATCGGCTTGTTGAAGTTGATCGAGACCGGCATGCCGACGCCGACCGTGGAGCCGTCCTCGGGCGTGAAGTTCCCTATGAAGCTGTTGGCGGGCGACACGGTGGTGAACGACGAGTTCTCGTGCGCCTCACGGCCCTTGGCGTCCTGGGCCGTCGCGCTGATCTTGTACGTGGTCGAGCGCTGCAGCTGGGCGGCCGGCTGCCAGCTCATGCCGTCGGAGGACAGGGTGCCCTCGACGGCCGCGCCGGCCGACGTGATCATGGCGACCTGCGTCAGCTTGCCCTTGGCGACAGTGACCTTGGCGTCGTTGTTGATGCTGGCGTTGGTCGCGCCGTTCTTCGGCGAGATGGTGATCTGCGCCTGGGAGGCCTCCTCGGCTGCCGCCTTGTCGACCTCCGCCGCCTGCGACTTCTTCGAGCTGTCGGCACTGGCGTTCGCGTCGCCGCTGTCGCTGCAGCCGGTGAGCACCAGCACGCCGCCGAGCAGTGCGGACGCGGCCATCAGGCCCTTGCGCCGCTTGCTGTCCGTCATCACACGCTTCTCCATCGTTGCCGAATCCGCTAATACCCCGAGCGGAACCGCCGTCCGGCGAGTCCCCGTCAATGCATCAAGAACACCTGGCCAGCGTCCTGCGTTCCACATCTGCCAGATATGTGGGGAACACCACTCACGGACGCAGCCGTGACAGTTGTGGTTCCCGGGGCCGGATACGCCATCGGCCCGGCCCGTGGAAGCGGGCCGGGCCGATGCGTTCAAAGGCCCCTTCAGGCTCGCAGCTCCGCGCCGCTGTCCTGGTTCCCCGCCCCATGGTGCACGATGTCGTCACCTTCCTCGTCGTCGAAGTCCCAGTCGTCCGGTTCCTCGGGGTCGTAGTCGATGATCTCGCTGCTCCAGGAGGCCTGGGCCAGTTCGACCCCCGGTACCTCGCCGACGAGGTCGAACGGGTCCACGAGGGAGGCGAGGGCCTCCGCGCCGTCTTCCCGTACCGCGGACTCCGCCTGCATGCGTTCGTCGGCGGACTCGCCGTCCGGCTCGCCGTACTCGGCCGCGATGCTCTCCAGTGCGGTGCCGCTGAGGGCGTCCGCGTCGGTGATCTCCAGCACCATCTCGACGCGAAGACGAACAAACCGTGATGTCTCAGAAGTGCTCATAGGCGCGAGCGTAGAGCTACCGGCAGCCCTGGCTTTTCTGCGACCCGCGGCTTTCATTAGCATCGGCGCAACCGGCTAACTCATCGCCGTCCCAAGGGGGATCGATTCCGTGGCCATCGCCCGCCGCCCGCTCCTGACCGCCACCGCGGCGGGCACGCTGCTGTGCGCCCTGTGGTTCGTCCCGTCGGCGAACGCGACGGACGAACGATCCGGTGGCGCACCGAGCGGACCGGCCGGCGCGTCCGCCGAGGACGCGGCGACCGGACCGGTGCTCGCCGAGACCGGCGCCGGGATCGGCACCACTGCGTATCTGATCGGTGGCACCGCGTTCCTGGTGGCCGGTGCGGGCTTCGTCGCCTTCTCCACGCGCCGTGCGCCGACGCGGTCCCCGATCGCCTGACGGGCCCGGCCTCCGGGTCCGTCAGGCGACCTCCGGGTCGTAGGGCCGGCCTGATCCGGACGAGAGAACCTAGGCCAGCGTCCCGGTCACCGGCTCCACGGCCGCAACCAGCTTTCCGCCCCGCACGAACGCGTCCGCCGCGGCCAGGTCGGGCGAGAGGAAGCGGTCCGGCCCCGGGCCCTCGACCCCGGCCGCCCGCAGCGCCTCGACAGCGGCCAGGGACGCGGGCGCCGGGCTGAGGCCCTGTGCGGCGCGCAGTTCGATGGCGCGGGTCGCGGCGTACAGCTCGACGGCGACGATCCGGCCGAGGTTCTCGACGGCGGTACGGAGCTTGCGCGCTGCCGACCAGCCCATGGAGACGTGGTCCTCCTGCATGGCGGAGGACGGGATCGAGTCCGCCGATGCCGGGACCGCGAGCCGCTTCATCTCACTGACCAGGGCGGCCTGCGTGTACTGGGCGATCATGAGGCCCGAGTCGACACCGGCGTCGTCGGCGAGGAACGGCGGCAGGCCGTGCGAACGGTTCTTGTCCAGCAGCCGGTCCGTGCGGCGCTCGGTGATCGAGCCGAGGTCGGCGGCGGCGATGGCCAGGAAGTCGAGTACGTACGCCACCGGGGCGCCGTGGAAGTTGCCGTTGGACTCCACCCGGCCGTCCGGCAGGACGACGGGGTTGTCGACGGCGGAGGCCAGCTCGCGGTCGGCGACGATCCCGGCGTACGCGAGGGTGTCCCGCCCGGCGCCGTTGACCTGGGGCGCGCAGCGTACGGAGTAGGCGTCCTGGACGCGCGGCGCGTCGTCCTGGTGGTGGCCGGTGAGGCCGGACCCGGCGAGCACCCGCAGCATGTTGTCGGCGCTGGCGCCCTGGCCGGGGTGCGGCCGGATGGCGTGCAGCTCCGGGGCGAGGACCTTGTCCGTGCCGAGCAGCGCCTCCAGGCTGAGCGCGGCCGTGATGTCGGCGGAGGTGTAGAGGCTACGCAGGTCGGCGAGGGCCATCACGAGCATGCCGAGCATGCCGTCGGTGCCGTTGAGGAGGGCGAGGCCCTCCTTCTCGCGGAGCTCGACGGGGGTGATGCCGTGGGCGGCGAGCAGTTCGCCGGCCGGGCGGACCACGCCGTCGGGGCCCTCCGCGTCGCCCTCGCCCATCAGCGTCAGGGCGCAGTGCGAGAGCGGTGCCAGGTCGCCGGAGCAGCCGAGCGAACCGTACTCGTGCACGACGGGGGTGATGCCTGCGTTCAGCACGTCGGCCATGGTCTGCGCGACCTCGGGGCGTACGCCGGTGCGCCCGGAGCAGACCGTCTTCAAGCGCAGGAACATCAGCGCCCGGACGACCTCACGCTCGACGCGCGGGCCCATGCCGGCTGCGTGCGAGCGGACGATGTTGCGCTGGAGCTGGGCCCGCAGCTCGGGGCTGATGTGACGGGACGCGAGCGCGCCGAAGCCGGTGGAGACGCCGTAGACCGGTTCGGGTTTGGCGGCGAGCGCGTCCACGATCTCGCGGGCGGCTGCCAGCGCGCTCACGGCGGCTGCGGAGAGCTCGACGCGGGCGCCCACGCGCGCCACGGCGATGACGTCCTCTGCGGTGGTACCGGACGTCCCCACCACGACTGTGTGCATATCCATATTCAGAAGCGTACGGACTGAATCCCTTCATGTCACTAGTGGTCGTGCAGTTGACCCCTTACCGATCCGTACGCGGATCCTCCGCAGCGCCGCCCTCGCCTACGGCCGGCTGCCGCGCAGCCTGCGGCGGTCGTGGGCGGACTTCGGCGGAGAGTCGGCAAGCCGGATGACCTCGCCGTCGCGCCCCGCCACCACCGGCTTCGCCGAGCGGGCCGCCTTCGCCCGGTACTGGGCCGCGTCCGCCAGGCGGAACAGCCGTCGGGCGGAAGTCACCGGACCGATCGGGTCACCGGTCGACGCGATCCCGCAGGCGACCCCGTCACCGTGCTCCAACTCGGCTGCACGGTCGCAGAGTTCGGTGGCCACCTCGATCACCTCGTCCGCGCCGGGGCCCAGCGCCAGCAGACAGAACTCGTCACCGCCGAGCCGGGCGGCCAGTGCGTCGGACAGCATCGCACCGCATCGGGAGAGCACCGAGCCGAAACGTTCCAGCAGCCGGTCGCCGACCGCGTGGCCCAGGGTGTCGTTGACCCCCTTCAGGCCGTTCAGATCGCAGACGACCAGACTGACCACCGAGCCGTCGGCGCGGTGCCGCTCCACCGCCTCGTCGAGCCGCGCGTCGACGGCCCGGCGGTTGGCGAGTCCGGTCAGCGGGTCGGTGAAAGCGAGCTTGCGGACCTCTTCGAGGCGCTCCGTCTGGGAGATCCCGGCCGCGACGACGGCCGCCAGCACCGTCGCGAAGTCCGCGTCCTCCCGCCCGAACACCGGAACCCCCACCGGGCGCGCCACATACAGCTCGCCCCAGGCCCGGCCGTGCAGCACGATCGGCGCAACCACGCAGCAGCCGCGCCCGCGCCGCCGCAGGGCCGCCACGCGCTGATGGCGGTACACACCTCCGTAACCGTGCGCACCCGCCACCGCCATGCCGGGCACGGCGGCATCCTCGGCATCCGCCGCCCCGGCCGGCCCGTCAGCGGTCTCCACCCAGGCGTCCGGCTCACCGCCGCCCGCCCAGCGCTCGTGCAGGAACTCCGTGATCTCCGGGAACTGGTGCACCGGATACGTCTCGTCGTCGGGGAACTCGTCCTCCCCCTCCGCCCGTTCGCCCGCGTTCACCAGCACCCTCAGCCGGCCCGGCCCGCGCTCCCACACCGAGAGAGCGGCGAAGCTGCCGCCCAGCGCCTCGCACGCCCCCAGCGCGGCCGCCCGCCAGGTCTCCGGCGGGGTGTGGGCCGCCGCCATTGCCTGTGCAAGCGAAACCACGGCCCGCAGCCGCGCATCTTCACCACCCATCGTTACATCGTATGTAGATTTGTGGAGTTTTGATCAATTTGAGGAACCGGACCCTCCGCGCTGCGTCGAAGGGGCACGCACCGTCACTCGCCGGGCCAGTTCGGCCTGCGCTTCTCGTTGAACGCGGCGACGCCCTCCGCCCGGTCCCCGGAGAAGGCCACCGACCGCCAGGCCGCGTCCTCCACTTCCAGACCGGCCCGCAGATCGAGCCCGTGCCCGAGCCGCAGCGCACGCTTCGCGGCACGCAGACCCACCGGCGAGTTGGCGGCGATCCGGCCGGCCAGCGCCAGCGCCTGCGTCCGGTCCTGCCCCGCCTCCACCAGCTCGTCGACCAGACCCAGCTCCCGGGCCTCGGCCGCTTCCACCCGTCGGGCGGTGAAGACCAGCTCGGCGGCGCGCGCCGCACCGATCCGGCGCGGCAGCAACTGCGTACCGCCGCCGCCCGGGATGACTCCGACCGAGACCTCGGGCAGCCCCACCACGGCCGTACGGTCGGCGACGATCAGATCGCAGGACAGCGCCAGCTCGAAACCGCCCCCGAGTGCGAACCCGTGCACGGCGGCGACCGTCGGCATCGGCAGGTCGAGCACACCGGTGTAGGCGGCACGGGCGGTCGGCCGCTGACGCATCAGCTCGGCGTCCGTGAACGAGTTCCGCTCCTTGAGGTCCGCGCCCACGCAGAAGGCGCGCTCATGGCTGGAGGTCAGGACGGTGACCCGGACACCGGGGTCGGCGGCGAGCGCGGCGCAGGCCGCACCGAGCGAGCGGGCCATCTCGGTCGACACCGCGTTCATCGCCTTGGGCCGGTCCAGGACCAGCTCGGCGACGTGTTCCTGGCCCTCGTGGACCCGTACGACGACGAACTCCCCGAACCGCTGCTCCGACGTGACGGTCATGGCTGCACCCCTCCGGTTAACGAGCGTTACCGGAGGATCCTAGGCCGCGCCCCGGACCGGGACAGGGGTCAGGAGGTGCCTCGTCGCGCCAGCAGCCACGGTTCCACCACGCCGAGCCCGCGCACCGGCCGCTGCCACATCGGCTGCAGCCCGTACCGGTACTTCGGCACGACCAGCGGCTCCACACCCTCCTCGCGCTCCTTCTCGGCCGCCGCGGCCTCCTCCGCCGCCTGGGCCTCGGAGGCCGGGGCGTCCCCGGTACGCGTCAGCTCCTCGGCAAACGCGCCGTCCACCAGCACGGCGTCCTTCGGCGCTATCGACGTGAGCCGGCTGGCGAGATTCACCGTCGTGCCGAAGACATCGCCCATCCGGGTCGTGACGGTGCCGAACGCGATGCCGACGCGCAACGCCGGCATCGTCTCGTCCTGGGTCATCGCCTCTATCAGGCGCAGCGCGATCTCGGCCGCAGTACCCGCGTCGTCGGCGGCGAAGAGAACCTCGTCGCCGAGGGTCTTGATGAGCCGGCCGCCGTGCGCGGCGACCAGGTCGGCGGAGGTCGTCTCGAACGCCTCGACGAGCTCGCCGAGCTCCTCCTCCTCCAGCCGGCGGGTCAGCCGGGTGAATCCGACCAGGTCCGCGAAACCGACGGCGAGCCTGCGGTCGACCATCTCGTCGTCGTCCGCGGCCTGCACCACGCGGCCGGTCGCGGCGGCGAGCTGGCGCCGCCAGACGTAGATGAGGAACTCCTCCAGCTCGGGCAGGAGCAGCTCGACCAGCGGGTACGTCACCTCGGTGCGGGTCATGCCGGGCTCGGGGGGTTCGGTCAGACCCTCCAGGAAGGAATCGATCTGCCACTCCGCCAGCCGGGCGGTCGTCTGCCCGGTGGACCGGGCGACCTGCACCGCCATCGGCTCGCTGAGCAGCCCGGCCTCGACGAGGCCGGCGAGCCGGCGCAGCGCCAGTACGTCCGCCTCGGTGAGCGCCTTGGCCTGCCCGATGTCGGCGAATCCCATGGCCCGCCAGAACCGGGACGCCAGGTCCATCGAGACTCCGGCGGTACGGGCGGCCTGGAACGGGGTATAGCGACGGTCGGCGCCCAGAATCAGCTGTTCCAGCCGGATCGCGAGGGGATCGTCGGTCGGTTCGGCCGTGTGGTCGACTTCGTGATGCGGTGTCGCGTGGACCGAGGGCTCCGGCCGGGGCTCCGCGCCCGCACCGGAGGTCGTGTCGTCGACGGTCACCAGCCGCCTCCTGCCCGTTCCCTGCGCACTGCCCTGCCGATCTGTCGGTGGATCGCCTCAACGATACGGCAGATGTGCGCTACCTCACGTCCTCAGGGCACCCGGGTACGGGGTCGGCCGGGGACAGGGGCCCGTCGGGGGTGCTCCTCGGTGGGTGGTTTCCACGGGGGTGGAGGTCCGGGAGCACCCGGAGAACGGCTGGTGGCGAGCCCGGTACGCCGGGCGGGACCCGTGAGTGGTCGCCATCGGGCAGGGGGCCGGAGGCGGGCCGGATACGCGGGGCGGGGCCCCGTGAGCGGTCGCCACCGGGCAGGAGGCCGGGAGCGGCCCGGGAACAGTCGGTCGCGGGCCGGGCGCGTGAAGTGTGGCCCCTGGGTGCCTTTCCACCGGGCAGGGGCCGGGAGCGGCCCGGGGACGGCAAGCGGCGGCCCGGGCCGGGGTGCTCAGGTCAGGGTGTCGTCCGTACCGCGCAGGTGGATGATGTCGGCCGCCGACAGCGGCTCCTGGACGCCGTCGGCGGTGGACAGGATCAGGCGGCCGTCGCCGTCGACCGCCACCGCCTCGCCGACGACCGACCGGTCGCCGGGCAGCTGGGCCCGTACCGTCCTGCCCAGCGTCGCGCAGCCTGCCGCGTACGCCGCCTGCAGGCCGCTGCGCGCCGCGTCACCGCCTGCTGCACGCCACTCGACGTACCAGTGGTCCAGTGAGCGCAGCACGCCGCGCAGGAGCGTCTCCCGGTCGGTGGAGACCGCCCCGGCCAGCGACAGCGAGGCGGCCGTCGGGGCGGGCAGTTCGGCCGCGCGCAGGGTGACATTGAGACCGATGCCGACGACGACGCCGTTCCCGGCCCGTTCGGCCAGGATGCCGCCCGCCTTGCGTTCCTCGCCCGCCACATCGACCAGCAGGTCGTTGGGCCATTTCAGTGCCGTGTCGACGCCTGCCGCCTTTGCCAGACCGGTGGCGGTCGCGACACCGGCGAGCAGTGGCAGCCAGCCCCACCGGTGGACCGGCACGTCGTCGCCGGGGACGAGGTAGACGGAGAAGAACAGCCCCGAGCGGGCCGGCGCCGTCCAGGAACGGTCGAGGCGGCCACGGCCCGCGGTCTGCTCCTCGGCGACCAGGACGGTGCCCTCGGCGAGCTCGGCCGCCCGCGCCGCGAGGTCGGTGTTGGTGGACCCGGTGGAGTCCACGACGTCGAGCGAGGTCCACAGCGCGCCCGGCCGCAGCAGCCCACGGCGCAGCGCGGGGACGTTCAGAGGCGGCCGGTCCAGGTCCGACCAGCGGTTCGGTGACGCATCCGGAGGTGTCATGCAAGCCACCCTAGGTGTGGCAAACGACGCACTGCCGAACCGTATCCGCGCCGATACGCTACGGATCAGTAGCTGTTCAGAGTCTGACCGGCAGCTGCCGGACCGGCAGTCGCCGCGCACACGGCCTCGCGCGCAGCCGTAGAACCCACCAGTAAGTCGTCCCCGTGACCAGGCAGGGAGCCGCCACCCGATGTCCGAGCCGGAAGAGATCGACATCCACACCACCGCGGGCAAGATCGCGGACCTGCAGCGCCGTATCGACGAGGCGACACACGCCGGATCCGCACGCGCGGTCGAAAAGCAGCACGCCAAGGGCAAGTTGACCGCCCGCGAGCGGGTCGATCTCCTGCTCGACGAGGGCTCCTTCGTGGAGCTGGACGAGTTCGCCCGGCACCGCTCCACCAACTTCGGCATCGAGAAGAACCGCCCGTACGGAGACGGTGTCGTCACCGGTTACGGCACGGTCGACGGACGCCCCGTCTGCGTGTACTCGCAGGATTTCACCATCTTCGGCGGTTCGCTCGGCGAGGTCTACGGTGAGAAAATCGTCAAGGTGATGGACTTCGCGCTGAAGACCGGCTGCCCCGTCATCGGCATCAACGACGGCGGCGGCGCCCGCATCCAGGAAGGTGTCGCGGCGCTCGGCCTGTTCGCCGAGATCTTCCGCCGCAATGTGCACGCCTCGGGTGTCGTCCCGCAGATCTCGCTGATCGTCGGACCGTGCGCGGGCGGCGCGGTCTACTCCCCCGCGATCACCGACTTCACGGTCATGGTCGACAAAACCTCGCACATGTTCATCACCGGCCCCGACGTCATCAAGACGGTCACCGGCGAGGACGTCGGCTTCGAGGAGCTGGGCGGAGCCCGCACGCACAACACCACCTCCGGTGTGGCGCATCACATGGCGGGTGACGAGAAGGACGCCATCGAGTACGTCAAGTCGCTGCTGTCGTACCTCCCGTCGAACAACCTCTCCGAGGCACCCGCCTTCCCGGAAACGGCGGATCTCGCGACGACCGACGAGGACCGCGAGCTCGACACCCTCATCCCCGACTCGGCGAACCAGCCCTACGACATGCACACCGCCATCGAGCACGTGCTGGACGACGGCGAGTTCCTGGAGACGCAGGCCCTGTTCGCACCGAACATCATCACCGGCTTCGGGCGCGTCGAGGGCTACCCCGTCGGGATCGTCGCCAACCAGCCGATGCAGTTCGCGGGCTGTCTGGACATCAACGCGAGCGAGAAGGCCGCGCGCTTCGTCCGCACCTGCGACGCCTTCAACGTGCCCGTGCTGACCTTCGTCGACGTCCCCGGCTTCCTGCCCGGCGTCGACCAGGAGTACGGCGGCATCATCCGCCGCGGCGCCAAGCTGATCTACGCCTACGCCGAGGCGACCGTCCCGCTGATCACCGTGATCACCCGCAAGGCGTTCGGCGGCGCGTACGACGTCATGGGCTCCAAGCACCTGGGCGCGGACATCAACCTCGCCTGGCCGACCGCCCAGATCGCGGTGATGGGCGCCCAGGGCGCGGTGAACATCCTGCACCGCCGCACCATCGCGGCCGTCACGGACCCCGACGAGGCGGAGACGACCCGCGCCGAGCTGATCGCCGACTACGAGGACACCCTGCTCAACCCGTACGTGGCGGCCGAGCGCGGCTACGTCGACGCGGTGATCATGCCGTCCGACACCCGGGCCCACGTGGTCAAGGGGCTGCGCCAGCTGCGCACGAAGCGCGAATCCCTGCCCCCGAAGAAGCACGGCAACATCCCCCTCTAGAAAGGGTCCTGACCATGATCAAGGTCATACGGGGCAACCCGACCCCGGAGGAACTGGCCGCCGCACTCGCAGTGGTCCAGGCGCGCGCCGCAGCCACGGCCGCGGCATCGTCCGACACGCAGGACCTGCCCGAGCAATGGTCCGACCCCGGCCGCATCGCCCGCCACGACCGGCCCCGCCCCGGCCCACGCGCCTGGGCACGCACGTACTGGCCCGTGTAGCCCGTCCGTCGGCACGGTGTCTTCGGCAGGCCCGGAAACCCTGGTGGGGTTCCGGGCCTGTCGCCATGTCGCCATGTCGCCACGGAACGATCTGGTCCGTGCGCACCGGGGCGGCTGAGTACCCGTACTCAGGCGGCCCGGCAGCGGCCGCAGCAGGATCGGGACCATGCTGTGGTCGGACCCCGAGGACAAGCCCCCCAAAGAGCTGCGCGACGCCCAGGACATGATGCGGCGCGTGGGCCTCGTGCTCGCGTGCGCCATGGTGATCGCGATGTTCGTACTGGGCACGCGCTGAGGCCGTGCCCGGTGCCGGACCGGCCTGCGGGCGCGTGGTCCGGTGGCGCGCCGGGTGCTTCTACGATGACCGGCATGACTGATCAGCGCCGACTCGTGCTCGCCTCCGCCTCCCCCGCCCGCCTCGCCCTGCTGCGTCAGGCCGGGTTCGCGCCGGAGGTGATCGTCAGCGGGGTGGACGAGGACGCACTGTCCGCCCCGACACCCGCCGAGCTGGCACTTGTGCTCGCCGAGGCCAAGGCCGCCACCGTGGCCGCCCGGCCCGAGGCGGCGGGCGCCCTCGTCATCGGCTGCGACTCGGTTCTCGAGCTCGACGGCAAGGCGCTCGGCAAGCCGGCCGACAGCGAGGAGGCCACGGCCCGCTGGGAGGCCATGCGCGGCCGGACCGGCGTCCTGCAGACGGGCCACAGTGTGTTCGACACCGCGACCGGGCGCACGGCCTCCGCTACCGCGTCCACCCTCGTCCGGTTCGGCGAGCCGACGGACGCCGAGATCTCCGCGTACGTCGCTTCGGGTGAACCGCTCCATGTCGCGGGCGCCTTCACGCTGGACGGCCGCTCGGCCCCGTTCGTCGACTCCATCGAGGGCGACCACGGCAACGTCATCGGCCTCTCGCTGCCGCTGCTGCGCCGGCTGCTGGGCCAACTGGGTTTCTCGGTCACCGATCTGTGGGCCTGAAACCCCCGAACGGGCTACGCGGGTGCCGGAGCGCTCTCTCCGGCGCCGCCGTTCTCGTCCGGGCCGGCGGTTTCGCCTCCGGTTCCGCTCACGCCTCCGTTACCGTACGCAACCAGCGTGAGCACGATCATGGCGAGCACGACCATCATGAAGGCGAACGCGGCCCAGCCGACCAGGCCCACCGTCAGCGCGCCCAGCACCCCGTGCAGCACGGCGCAGCTGATGAGCGCGATCCGTCCGACGCGCCCGGGAATCCGGTCGCGGATGCCGGTCAGCAGCAGGACCAGGCCGCACAGCAGCAGGTAGAGGCCGGCGACACCGCCCATCACCCATGCCCCCGTGGACATGGCAGCCGGGTCCAGCCCGGCGAGCGACATCTGCTGGTTGTCGACGACCGTCGCCAGGATCCCGTTGAGCAGCACCATGCCCACGGCCTCTCCCAGCAGCACGATCGCGGCCACGAACGCCACCGGTCTGCGCACCACGGCGCTCACCCCCTGTTACCTGTAGTAAGTGCGATAGCGCGGACCCTACTAACCGGTAATCATTCGGACAAGAGTTCCGGCAGTACTGATCGCCCCGCTCCGGTGTCTCGCGGCCCGGATGCGCTCCACTTGTCACGCCCCTCGTGCGTCGCGCAAAGAAATACCCGCCCATTAGTAGGTTCTCCACAAAGAAACGCCGGAAGCCGACCCTCGATCGAACAGAGACCTGGACCACACCTCGTGGCTACTGTGCGGTCATCGATCCCGGCGTACCGTGGTGTCACAAGGGATTTCGCGCCTCGAGCAAGCCTCGAATCACGCTCCGTGTGGGCAAGCTCACCAATGGGGACGGGTCGTAAGGCCGTGTCGGTAGTCCCTAAACTCAGCTTGTTTCAAGGAGGGAGCCATCGTGCGCAAGGTGCTCATCGCCAACCGTGGCGAAATTGCTGTCCGTGTTGCTCGGGCGTGCCGGGATGCCGGGATCGGGAGCGTGGCCGTCTACGCGGACCCGGACCGGGACGCTCTGCATGTGCGTGCGGCCGACGAGGCATTCGCTCTGGGCGGTGACACCCCGGCCGCCAGCTACCTGGACATGTCCAAGGTGCTGCAGGCGGCCAAGGACTCGGGTGCGGACGCGATCCACCCGGGTTACGGGTTCCTGTCGGAGAACGCCGAGTTCGCGCAGGCGGTGCTGGATGCGGGGCTGACGTGGATCGGCCCGCCGCCGCAGGCGATCCGGGACCTGGGCGACAAGGTCGCCGCCCGGCACATCGCCCAGCGCGCCGGCGCGCCGCTGGTCGCGGGCACGCCGGATCCGGTGTCGGGTTCCGCGGAGGTCGTGGAGTTCGCGAAGGAGCACGGGCTGCCGATCGCGATCAAGGCGGCGTTCGGTGGTGGCGGGCGCGGGCTGAAGGTCGCGCGGACGCTGGAGGAGATCCCGGAGCTGTACGACTCGGCGGTGCGTGAGGCGGTCGCGGCGTTCGGACGCGGCGAGTGCTTCGTGGAGCGCTACCTCGACAAGCCGCGGCACGTGGAGACGCAGTGCCTGGCCGACAGCCACGGCAATGTCGTCGTCGTGTCGACGCGTGACTGCTCGCTGCAGCGACGTCATCAGAAGCTGGTCGAGGAGGCTCCCGCGCCGTTCCTGTCCCAGGCGCAGAACGACGAGCTGTATTCGGCGTCGAAGGCGATCCTGAAGGAGGCCGGGTACGTCGGCGCGGGGACCGTGGAGTTCCTGGTCGGTGTGGACGGCACGATCTCGTTCCTCGAGGTGAACACCCGTCTGCAGGTGGAGCACCCGGTGACCGAGGAGGTCAGCGGCATCGACCTGGTCCGGGAGATGTTCCGGATCGCGGACGGCGAGAAGCTCGGTTACGACGACCCGCCGGTGCGGGGTCACTCGTTCGAGTTCCGGATCAACGGCGAGGACCCGGGGCGCGGGTTCCTGCCGGCTCCGGGCACGGTGACGGTGTTCGCACCGCCGACCGGTCCGGGGGTGCGGCTGGACGCGGGTGTCGAGTCCGGTTCGGTGATCGGCCCGGCGTGGGACTCGCTGCTGGCGAAGCTGGTCGTGACGGGTGCCACGCGTGAGCAGGCGCTGCAGCGGGCGGCGCGCGCGCTGGCCGAGTTCAACGTCGAGGGCATGGCCACCGCGATCCCGTTCCACCGTGCGGTCGTCGTCGACCCCGCGTTCACCAGCAACCCGTTCCAGGTCCACACCCGCTGGATCGAGACCGAGTTCGTCAACGAGATCAAGCCCTTCGCCGCCCCCGCCGACGTGGAGGCCGAGGAGGAGACCGGCCGTGAGACGGTCGTCGTCGAGGTCGGCGGCAAGCGCCTCGAGGTCTCCCTGCCGTCGTCGCTCGGCATGAGCCTGGCCCGTACGGGGCTCGCGGCCGGCGCCAAGCCGAAGCGTCGTGCGGCGAAGAAGAGCAGCTCCGCGATCTCCGGCGACACCCTCGCGTCCCCGATGCAGGGCACGATCGTCAAGATCGCCGTCGAGGAGGGCCAGGAGGTCAAGGAGGGCGACCTCATCGTCGTCCTGGAGGCCATGAAGATGGAGCAGCCGCTCAACGCCCACCGCGCCGGCACGGTGAAGGGGCTCGCCGCCGAGGTCGGCAGCTCGATCTCGTCGGGCGCCGTCATCTGCGAGATCAAGGACTGATCGCGCGCAAAGCGTTCTGCCGAGGCCCCTGCGGAGTCGTACGACCGACTCCGCAGGGGCCTCGGCCGTTCGGCGGCGCCCCGGGGGGAGACGTCCTGCGGTTGCGCGATGGCATCCTGGACCCAGGGGTGGAAAGAGGGAGGACTGCGCGATGGTGATGAGCACGGCACAGACGCCGGGCCGGCCCATGCGCGCCGACGCGCGCCGCAACTACGACCGGCTGCTCGGCGAAGCCCGTACGGCGTTCGCGGAACACGGCACGGACGCGTCGCTGGAGGACATCGCACGCCGGGCAGGGGTGGGGATCGGCACGCTGTACCGGCACTTCCCCAACCGGCACGCGCTGATGAGCGCGGTCTTCCAGGAAGCCCTGGCCGAACTGCTCACGCGCTCCCACGAGCTGGCGGAGGCGGACAATCCGTGCGGCGGCCTGGTGGAGTGGCTGGGCGCGATCATCACTCATGCGGGTGAGTACCGGGGGCTTGCACAGGCGCTCATGTCGACGTCGCAGGACGAGACTTCGGCACTGTCCGACTGCAATGTGCCGCTGCGCGAGGCGGGGGCGCGGCTGCTGGCCAGGGCGCAGGCGAGTGGCACGGTACGGACCGATGTGTCGATCGGTGACCTGATGCAGCTGACGAAGGCCATTGCGTTGGCCGCGGAGCAGGCGCCGGAGGATCCGGCGCTGGCGGGCCGGCTGCTGATGTTGACGTTGCAGGGGCTGAAGGGGCCGCGGGCGGTCGGATACTGAGGGCGCCGAAACCGGGGGCGCCGCGCCCGGGCCCCCGCGCTCCTCACACTCCCCCATGACCTCACGGCGTGGGGGACCCCTCGAGAGACTCGGCATCCCGCCTGCGCCCGCCAGGGATCACGGGACCACCCCTCAGCGGCGGCGCAGGTCCGCCACCCGGGCCCGGTCGCCCGGGGACGGGTCCGCCATGGACGCCGCCGCGCTGCGCAGTTGCGGTCCGGGGCCCCCATGCGTACGCCGCTGACCGGGCAACGGCATGTCACGGCGTGCCTGACGTCCCGACGGCAGGGAGTCGGTCCCGACCGGCCCCGCCCCCGCACCGGCCACCGCGATCTGCACGCCCTGGTCGGCCAGCGCTTGCAGCTCGGTGGCGGACCGGTCGTCGTGGGCCGGGGGTTCGTCCGTCACCAGACGGGTGATCAGATCCGTGGGCACCGTCTGGAACATGGTGTCGGAGCCGAGCTTGGTGTGGTCGGCGAGGACCACCACCTCCGCGGCGGCCTGCACCAGTGCCCGGTCGACGCTCGCCGAGAGCATGTTGGACGTGGACAGCCCGCGCTCCGCGGTGAGCCCGCTTCCGGACAGGAAGGCACGCGACACCCGCAGGCCCTGCAGCGACTGTTCCGCGCCACTGCCCACCAGGGCGTAGTTGGAGCCTCGCAGGGTGCCACCCGTCATCACCACTTCCACCCGGTTGGCATGGGCCAACGCCTGGGCGACCAGCAGCGAGTTGGTGACGACGGTCAGGCCGGGGATCCGCGCGAGCCGGCGGGCCAGCTCCTGCGTGGTCGTACCGGCACCGACGACGATGGCCTCGCCCTCTTCGACGAGGCCCGCGGCCAGGTCGGCGATGGCGGTCTTCTCCGCGGTGGCGAGATGGGATTTCTGCGGAAAGCCGGACTCCCGCGTAAAACCGCCCGGCAGTACCGCACCGCCGTGACGGCGGTCGAGGAGTCCTTCTGCCTCCAGTGCCCGCACGTCCCGCCGTACGGTCACTTCGGAGGTCTGGACGACGCGGGCGAGCTCACGGAGCGATACCGCCCCGTTGGCGCGCACCATTTCGAGGATCAACTGACGACGTTCTGCAGCGAACACGAAACTGACAGTAACGTGACCACCCGGAGGTTTTCAGCAGTTTGCGCCGAATAACAGAAGTTGTACATACAAGGGGCCGCCAAGTGGTATAGGCGGCCCCGTTGTTGTTCCCTACTGACCGGCCACCGACGCTCCGCCCGCCTGAGTTGCCGGGAGTTGCCGGGGAATGCCGGGTTCCTACGCCTCGCCGGCGCGCTTCCGGGTGTGCAACTGACGTGCCACTTCTGCGATCGATCCCGACAGGCTCGGGTACACAGTGAAAGCGTTTGCGATCTGTTCCACCGTCAGATTGTTGTCGACCGCGATCGAGATCGGGTGGATCAGCTCGCTGGCCCGCGGCGCGACGACACAGCCGCCGACCACGATGCCGGTGCCGGGCCGGCACAGGATCTTGACGAAGCCGTCCCGGATGCCCTGCATCTTGGCGCGCGGGTTGCGCAGCAGCGGCAGCTTCACCACACGAGCGTCTATCACGCCGGAGTCGACGTCCGCCTGGGTGTAGCCGACGGTGGCGATCTCCGGGTCGGTGAAGACGTTCGAGGAGACCGTCTTCAGGTTCAGCGGGGCGACCGCGTCACCGAGGAAGTGGTACATCGCGATCCGGCCCTGCATCGCGGCGACCGAGGCGAGCGCGAAGATGCCGGTGACGTCACCGGCCGCGTACACGCCGGGGGCGCTGGTGCGGGAGACCTTGTCGGTCCAGATGTGGCCGGAGTCCTTGAGCCGGACCCCGGCCTCCTCCAGGCCCATGCCCGCGCTGTTCGGGATCGCGCCGACAGCCATCAGGCAGTGCGAACCGGTGATCACGCGGCCGTCGGCGAGCGTCACCTCGACCCGGTCGCCGACGCGCTTCGCCGCCTGGGCGCGCGAGCGGGCCATGACGTTCATGCCGCGGCGCCGGAAGACGTCCTCCAGCACGGCGGCCGCGTCCGGGTCCTCGCCGGGCAGCACCCGGTCGCGGGACGAGACGAGGGTGACGCGCGAGCCGAGCGCCTGGTAGGCACCGGCGAACTCGGCACCGGTGACACCGGAGCCGACCACGATGAGCTCCTCGGGGAGCTCGTCGAGGTCGTAGACCTGGGTCCAGTTGAGAATGCGCTCACCGTCCGGGAGCGCGTCCGGGATCTCCCGGGGGTGGCCGCCGGTCGCGATCAGCACGGCGTCGGCGGTGAGCGCCTCCTCCGTACCGTCGGCGGCGGTGACGACGACCTTGCGGGAGCCGTCGGCGGCCTGGAGGCCCACGAGCCTGCCCCGGCCGCGCACGACCCGTGCACCCGCACGGGTGACGGAGGCGGTGATGTCGTGGGACTGGGCGAGCGCGAGGCGCTTCACCCGTCGGTTGACCTTGCCGAGGTCGACGCCGACCACCCGCGCCGCCTGCTCGATGTGCGGCGTGTCGTCGGCGACGATGATGCCCAACTCCTCGTACGAAGAGTCGAAGGTGGTCATCACCTCTGCCGTCGCGATCAGGGTCTTCGAGGGCACGCAGTCGGTGAGCACCGACGCGCCGCCGAGGCCGTCGCAGTCGACGACGGTCACCTCCGCGCCGAGCTGGGCGCCCACCAGTGCCGCCTCGTACCCGCCGGGTCCGCCGCCGATGATCACGATCCGGGTCACGAAAAGTCCGCCTCGCGTATGTCATCCCGCGGCCGTCTGCCGCCCCGGCCGGGGGTCCGGGGGATCACCCCGGGGGAATGCAGTACGTACTCCATTGTCCCGCACGCGCCAAGATGCTTCGCCCCGGGGCCCTCCATACGTGAGACGAGCCCCCGGGCGCGCCGCGGCGAGGACGCCGGCAGGCTCCCGGCAGGCCCCCCTGCCTCGGCGTTCGGCGGGGTCTTCGTCACAGGATTCTCCGCTCCCGGGGCCACCTCCCGTACCCTCGGAACCATGTCGCTCTACGCCGCGTACGCCGGCAACCTCGACGCGCGGCTGATGACCCGCCGCGCACCGCATTCCCCGCTGCGCGGCACCGGCTGGCTCAACGGCTGGCGGCTGACCTTCGGCGGGGAGCAGATGGGCTGGGAAGGCGCGCTGGCCACCGTGGTGGAGGCGCCGCGTTCGCAGGTCTTCGTGGCTCTGTACGACCTGGCGCCGATGGACGAGGACTCCATGGACCGCTGGGAGGGTGTCGGGCTCGACATCTACCGGCGGATGCGGGTGCGTGTGCACACCCTGGACGGCGAGGAGCCGGCCTGGATGTACGTGCTGAACGCGTACGAGGGCGGGCTGCCCTCCGCCCGCTATCTGGGCGAGCTGGCGGACGCCGCCGAGTCGGCGGGCGCGCCGCACGACTATGTGATGGAGCTGCGCAAACGCCCCTGCTGAGGCGCGGGCTCCCGTCGGCCCCTGTGTGAAAGTACGAAGGGCTGTGCGGAGACTCTGCGCAGGGGCATCTACGCGCGTAGGGAATCACCGGTTACGCTCATCCGCGTGAACGCATCTGTTATTCCGGACAACATCCAGGGCGACCCGCACGCCGCCGCTGCCGACGCCGCTGCCCGCCTGCGCGAGCTGACCGGTGCCGAGACCCACGACGTCGCCCTCGTGATGGGTTCCGGGTGGGCACCTGCGGGCGACGCGCTCGGCGCGCCGGAGGCCGAATTCCCGGTCACCGAACTCCCCGGCTTCCCGCCGCCGGCCGTCCAGGGCCACGGCGGCACGATCCGCTCGTACCGGATCGGCGAGAAGCGCGCCCTGGTCTTCCTCGGCCGCACGCACTTCTACGAGGGCCGTGGCGTCGCCGCCGTCGCGCACGGCGTCCGTACCGCCGTCGCCGCCGGCTGCAAGACGGTCGTCCTGACGAACGGCTGCGGCGGTCTGCGCGAGGGCATGCGCCCCGGGCAGCCGGTCCTGATCAGCGACCACATCAACCTGACCGCGGCCTCGCCGATCGTCGGCGCCAACTTCGTCGACCTCACCGACCTGTACTCGCCGCGGCTGCGCGCGCTGTGCAAGGAGATCGACGAGACGCTCGAAGAGGGCGTGTACGTGCAGTTCCCCGGCCCGCACTACGAGACTCCGGCGGAGATCAACATGGTGCGTGTGATGGGCGGCGACCTGGTGGGCATGTCGACCGTGCTCGAAGCGATCGCCGCGCGCGAGGCGGGGGCGGAGGTGCTGGGCATTTCGCTCGTCACCAATCTGGCCGCCGGGTTGAGCGGGGAGCCGCTGAACCATGAAGAGGTACTGCAGGCAGGGCGGGACTCCGCGGCGCGGATGGGGTCGTTGCTGGCGCGGGTGCTGGACCGCATCTGATCCGGCGGGGGCGGGGCGCCTTCGGCGGCCCGTTCCGGGGCCGGGGGCCGGGGCGGAGCCGGTTTCGGGAAGGGACGGGCAGGGGAACAGGCCCCGCGCAGCGGCCCATCCCGCGCCACGTCACCCACCCCGCCCCACCACACACACCACTCACCCCGAAAGGCGGACACCGTGCAGCAGCAGGACCTCATCGCCCGGGCCAGGACCTGGCTCGCCGAGGACCCCGACCCCGAGACCCGCGACGAGCTCGCCAAGCTCATCGACACCGAGGACCTCGACGCGCTCGCCGCACGGTTCGCCGGCACGCTGCAGTTCGGCACCGCCGGACTCCGCGGCGAGCTGGGGGCCGGTCCGATGCGGATGAACCGCTCCGTCGTCATCCGTGCCGCCGCCGGGCTCGCCGCGTATCTGAAGGCGCAGGGACAGGCCGGCGGCCTGGTCGTCATCGGGTACGACGCCCGCTACAAGTCCGCCGACTTCGCCCGTGACACCGCGGCCGTGATGACGGGCGCCGGCCTGCGGGCGGCGGTCCTGCCCCGCCCGCTGCCCACCCCCGTCCTGGCGTACGCCATAAGGCACCTGGGTGCCGTCGCCGGTGTCGAGGTGACCGCCAGCCACAACCCGCCGCGCGACAACGGCTACAAGGTCTACCTCGGTGACGGCTCGCAGATCGTGCCCCCGGCCGACGGCGAGATCGCCGACGCGATCGCCGCGGTCGGCCCGCTGGCCGGCGTCGACCGGCCGGAGCGCGGCTGGGAGATCCTGGGCGACGAGGTCCTGGACGCCTATCTGGCCCGTACGGACGCGGTGCTCGCCGCCGGGTCCCCGCGTACCGCCCAGGCGGTGTACACCGCGATGCACGGCGTCGGCACGTCCGTCCTGACCGCCGCCTTCGCCCGCGCCGGCTTCCCCGCTCCGGTGCTCGTCGCCGAGCAGGCCGAGCCCGATCCGGCGTTCCCCACCGTCGCCTTCCCCAACCCGGAAGAGCCCGGCGCGATGGATCTCGCCTTCGCCACCGCCCGGCGTGCGAACCCGGACCTCGTCATCGCCAACGACCCGGACGCCGACCGCTGCGCCGTGGCCGTGCCGGACACCACGGTGGACGGCGGCTGGCGGATGCTGCGCGGCGACGAGGTCGGCGCGCTGCTCGCCGCGCATCTGGTCGCCCGCGGTGCCACCGGCGTCTTCGCCGAATCGATCGTCTCCTCGTCGCTGCTCGGCCGGATCGCCGAGAAGGCCGGCAACGGGTACGAGGAGACGCTGACCGGCTTCAAGTGGATCGCCCGCGTCGACGGCCTGCGGTACGGGTACGAGGAGGCGCTCGGCTACTGCGTCGATCCCGACGGCGTACGCGACAAGGACGGCATCACGGCCGCACTGCTCGTCGCCGAGCTGGCCTCCGTGCTCAAGGAGCAGGGGCGCACGCTCCTCGATCTCCTCGACGACATCGCGGTCGAGCACGGGCTGCACGCCACCGACCAGCTGTCGGTCCGGGTGGAGGACCTCTCGGTCATCGCGGACGCGATGCGGCGGCTGCGCGAGACCCCGCCGGCCGCCCTGGCGGGCCTCGCCGTCACCTCGGCCGAGGATCTGTCGGAGGGGACGGAGCAGCTGCCGCCCACCGACGGTCTCCGCTACCACCTGCAGGGTGCCCGGGTGATCGTCCGCCCGAGCGGCACCGAGCCGAAGCTCAAGTGCTACCTGGAGGTCGTGGTGCCGGTCGGTTCGGCGGGCGAGCTCCCCGCCGCCCGCGCGAGGGGAGCCGAGCTGCTCACCGGGATCAAGCGGGATCTGTCGGCGGCCGCCGGAATCTGAGCGGCTCCGCCCCTTCGGCCGGGTTCGGGCCCTGCATGCCGCCCGGCCCGGCCCGGCTCGCGCATGGTGCTGGTGCGGACCGCGCCGCCGAGGTCGAGGCGGCCGTCCGTACCACTGCACCACCGAGTCGATACGGGTGTCGGTCCGCCGCAGAGCCACAGCGTCGGACCACCGCACATGCCCGGCACGTGAGGGCAACGCCCGGCCGGATCAGGCAGGCCCCTGGAGGGCATGGGGATGAGGGACGAGGCGCGGCCGAAGGCCGTGCCTCCCGTTCTCCTAGCCGACCGCCAGCAGCACGACCAACGCCACCGCGCCCACGACCGCAGGCGCCATGAGCTCGTACGCCCACCGCACCTCGGCCGCCCCGGCGCCGTCGGCGCCGCCGCCCGCCGCCCGCTCGGCGAGCTCCTGCAGATCCGCCACGGCCTGATCCGTCGCCGCCATCCGCGCCTTCGTGTCCTGGACGTCCGCATGCACCGACGTCCGCCGGTACGGATCGTCCTGCGACTTGCGCGACTGCTGCCGCGCCGCCTTCTTCCGCTGCCGCAGCGACACCGGCACCGCCCACAGCTGGTACTTCTTGCCGTCCTGGGTGAACAGTTCGGTGGAGAACCTGGCCCGCACGCCCGCGACCGACGTCCACGGCATCGTGATCGTCCGGAACGGGTTGCGGATCCGGATGCGCTGCTCGTTCGCGAACACGGCCGGCCGCAGCGTGAACGCGATGATCAGCGGCACGACCGTCAGCAGCCCGGACAGCGCCAGCCACGGCACCCGTCCGTGGCCCCGGAACGCCGCGTCGATGCCCATCCAGCCGAGGAGCAGGATCAGCAGCACACCGCCCACCAGCCCGGCGAGCGACCGGAAGGCCCGGTCGGCGTACGTGGGCTCGGCGGGGGGTGTGGGGCTCGTCATGGGCCCAATTCTGCATGATGCTCAGAAGGAGTGACGGAGCGGGCGCCCGCCCGCAGGACCGGTGCCCGTACAAACCCGGAAGCCGGGCCCCCCTGTACAGGCCGCTACGCGCGTAGATATGCTCCCCTGGTGACCATGCCCACCACTGCACCCTCCACCACGGCCGAACGCGTGGGAGGTATCCCCTTCTCCGACGCGACCGCGTCCGACAGTGCGCTGCGCCGCTTCCTGCACGGGCTGCCCGGCGTCGACGCCGTCGGCCTCGAAGCGCGCGCCGCGTCCCTCGGCACCCGTTCGATCAAGACGACGGCCAAGGCGTACGCCATCGACCTCGCCATCTCGATGATCGACCTGACGACGCTGGAAGGCGCGGACACCCCGGGCAAGGTCCGGGCTCTCGCCGCCAAGGCCGTCAACCCCGACCCGACCGACCGCACGACCCCGCGCACCGCCGCGGTCTGCGTCTACCCCGACATGGCGGCGACGGCCGCCGCGGCGCTGGCCGGTTCCGGCGTGAAGGTGGCGTCCGTCGCGACGGCCTTCCCGGCCGGACGCGCCGCGCTCGACGTCAAGCTCGCGGACGTCCGCGACGCGGTGGCGGCCGGGGCCGACGAGATCGACATGGTGATCGACCGGGGTGCGTTCCTCTCCGGCCGTTACCTCAAGGTGTACGAGGAGATCCTCGCCGTGAAGGCCGAGTGCGCCCGTGCCGACGGCACCGACGCCCGCCTCAAGGTCATCTTCGAGACCGGCGAACTCTCCACGTACGACAACATCCGCCGCGCCTCCTGGCTCGGGATGCTGGCGGGCGCGGACTTCATCAAGACGTCGACCGGCAAGGTCGGGACGAACGCCACGCCCGCGAACACCCTGCTGATGCTGGAGGCGGTGCGCGACTTCCGGCAGCAGACCGGGGTGCAGATCGGCGTGAAGCCCGCCGGCGGCATCCGCACCTCGAAGGACGCGATCAAGTTCCTCGTCCTGGTCAACGAGACCGTCGGCGAGGACTGGCTGGACAACCACTGGTTCCGCTTCGGCGCCTCCAGCCTGCTCAACGACCTGCTGATGCAGCGCCAGAAGCTCAGCACCGGCCGTTACTCCGGCCCCGATTACGTGACGGTGGACTGATCCCCATGGCATCTGCATTCGAGTACGCACCCGCCCCCGAGTCACGGTCGGTCGTCGACATCGCGCCCTCGTACGGGCTGTTCATCGACGGCGAGTTCACCGACGCGGCCGACGGCAAGGTCTTCAAGACGGTCTCGCCGTCGTCCGAGGAGGTCCTCTCCGAGGTCGCGCAGGCCGGCGCCGCGGACGTCGACCGGGCCGTGCAGGCGGCCCGCAAGGCGTTCGAGAAGTGGTCGGCGCTGCCCGGCTCCGAGCGCGCCAAGTACCTCTTCCGGATCGCCCGGATCATCCAGGAGCGCAGCCGCGAGCTCGCCGTTCTCGAAACCCTCGACAACGGCAAGCCGATCAAGGAGACCCGCGACGCGGACCTCCCGCTGGTCGCGGCGCACTTCTTCTACTACGCGGGCTGGGCCGACAAGCTCGACCACGCCGGCTACGGCCCGAACCCCCGCCCGCTCGGCGTCGCGGGTCAGGTCATCCCGTGGAACTTCCCGCTGCTGATGCTGGCCTGGAAGATCGCCCCGGCGCTCGCCACCGGCAACACGGTGGTGCTCAAGCCGGCCGAGACGACCCCGCTCTCCGCCCTGTTCTTCGCGGACATCTGCCGTCAGGCGGGCCTGCCCAAGGGTGTCGTGAACATCCTCACCGGGTACGGGGACGCGGGCGCGGCCCTCGTCGAGCACCCGGGCGTCGACAAGGTCGCCTTCACCGGCTCGACCGCGGTCGGCAAGGCCATCGCCCGCCAGGTCGCGGGCACGGACAAGAAGGTCACCCTGGAGCTGGGCGGCAAGGGCGCGAACATCGTCTTCGACGACGCCCCGATCGACCAGGCCGTCGAGGGCATCGTCAACGGCATCTTCTTCAACCAGGGCCAGGTCTGCTGCGCGGGTTCGCGGCTGCTGGTCCAGGAGTCCGTCCAGGACGAACTCCTGGAGTCCCTGAAGCGCCGGCTGTCCACGCTGCGCCTCGGCGACCCGCTGGACAAGAACACGGACATCGGCGCGATCAACTCGGCGGAGCAGCTCTCCCGGATCACGGCCCTGGTCGAGACGGGCGAGGCGGAGGGCGCCGAGCGCTGGTCCGCCCCGTGCGAACTCCCGTCGGCCGGCTACTGGTTCGCCCCGACGCTGTTCTTGAACGTCACCCAGGCGCACACCGTCGCCCGTGACGAGATCTTCGGCCCGGTGCTGTCCGTCCTGTCGTTCCGCACGCCGGACGAGGCGGTCGCCAAGGCCAACAACAGCCAGTACGGCCTGTCGGCCGGCATCTGGACGGAGAAGGGCTCGCGCATCCTCGCGGTGGCGAACAAGCTCCGGGCGGGCGTCGTCTGGGCCAACACATTCAACAAATTCGACCCGACCTCGCCGTTCGGCGGCTACAAGGAGTCGGGCTTCGGCCGCGAAGGCGGCCGTCACGGCCTGGAGGCGTACCTCGCCCCGTCGAACCCGGAGGGTGAGCGCTGATGAGTGAGCGCACTGACCGACTCACTGTCTTCAAGACCTACAAGCTGTACGTCGGGGGCAAGTTCCCCCGCTCCGAGAGCGGCCGGGTGTACGAGGTGACGGACTCCAAGGGCACGTGGCTGGCGAACGCCCCGCAGTCGTCCCGCAAGGATGCGCGTGACGCGGTCGTGGCCGCCCGCAAGGCGTTCGGCGGCTGGTCGGGCGCGACGGCGTACAACCGCGGCCAGATCCTCTACCGCATCGCGGAGATGCTGGAGGGCCGCAAGGGCCAGTTCGTACGCGAAGTGGCGGACGCGGAAGGGCTGTCGAAGTCCAGGGCGGCGGCCGTCGTGGAGGCGGCGATCGACCGCTGGGTCTGGTACGCGGGCTGGACCGACAAGATCGGCCAGATCGTGGGCGGGGCGAACCCGGTCGCGGGGCCGTTCTTCAACCTGTCCACGCCCGAACCGACCGGTGTGGTCACGGTCCTCGCGCCGCAGGAGTCGTCGTTCCTGGGCCTGGTATCGGTCGTCGCCCCGGTGATTGCGACCGGCAACACGGCGGTCGTCATCGCGTCCGCCCACGCCCCGCTCCCCGCCCTGTCCCTGGGCGAGGTGCTGGCCACCTCCGACCTGCCGGGCGGTGTGGTGAACATCCTGTCCGGACGGACGGCGGAGCTCGCGGCCCCGCTCGCGGCCCACCAGGACGTCAACGGGATCGACCTCACGGGCGCCGGCGCCGAGCTGGCGAAGGAGCTGGAGATCGCGGCGGCGGACAACCTGAAGCGGGTCCGTCGCCCGTCCGTCACCCGCCACCACCCCGGGAAGGAAGGGGAGAGCACTTCTCGTCCACAGGCTGTGGACGGAGACGACTGGTCCGCCGACCCGGGCACGGACCGCCTGACGGCCTTCCTGGAGACGAAGACGGTCTGGCACCCGACAGGTGCGCTCGGCGCCTCGGGTTCCTCCTACTGACCGACACAGCTGCGGCCCGCCCCTCCGCATCACCGCGGAGGGGCGGGCCGCAGCTCCGCGCGCCGGAATCAGCCGTGCAGCAGCCCGGTCGCCCGACCCACCAGCGGCAGGTCCTGCAGAGCATCACCGCTGGTCAGCGGATCGGTGACGATGCTTGTGGAGAGCGGCTCGAAGTCGGCCACCTGCGTGCCCACCCCGTTGGCCGGCGGGTCGAGCTGCAGCTTCGTGACCGGCGAGACCGCGCTCCCGAGCGCCCCGGTGACCGCGCCGCCGACCGCCTCACTCACCGTGCCGAGGCTGCCGGTGGCGCCCGAGGGCGGCGCGATGGGCAGCGGCGCCACCTGGGCGGCCGCACCCCCCGCGCCGAACGCGGCGCCCACCGCGGTGACGGTCAGACCTGCGCGCAGCAGCACGCGGTGCCGGGACCTGGAAAGTGCATGACGTGCCATGGAGTTCCACCCGATCGAGACCGATCGAGTAATCATCCGGGTGCGTGGCGTAGTTGAGGTGTGATGCTGGATACCAACACAGGCACCGGGGGATCCCCTGCGCGGCTCAATGCCCCACACTGGTGTCCCGTGAGTTCCCAACCGATTCCGACCCGCGTCGTGCTGCTCGCGGGCCCCTCCGGCTCCGGCAAGTCGTCCCTCGCCGCCCGCACCGACCTTCCGGTGCTGCGCCTGGACGACTTCTACAAGGAGGGCGACGACCCCACGCTGCCGCTCGTCCCGGGCAGTTCGGACATCGACTGGGACTCCGCACAGTCCTGGGACGCGGATGCGGCGGTCGCCGCAATCACTGAGCTGTGCCGCACGGGGCGTACGCACGTCCCGGTGTACGACATCGCCACCAGTTCCCGTGTCGACCGCGAGGCATTCCACATCGAGCGCACTCCGCTGTTCGTGGCCGAGGGCATCTTCGCGGCGGACATAGTGGAGCGCTGCCAGGAGCTGGGTGTCCTGGCGGACGCGCTGTGCCTGCGCGGCCGCCCCTCGACGACGTTCCGCCGCAGGCTGCTGCGGGATCTGCGCGAAGGCCGGAAGTCCGTGCCGTTCCTGCTGCGACGGGGCTGGCGGCTGATGCGGGCGGAACGCCGGATAGTGGCGCGGCAGACAGCGCTCGGTGCGTATCCCTGCGGGAAGCAGGAGGCACTGGGCCGCCTGGCGGCAGCCGCAGCCGGCCGCTGCCGCCGGGCGCCGGTGGCGCGCGAGGTGGCGTAGCCGGGAGGACGCCGCGGGTTCACGCGTCCCGCAGCCTGAGGGCCAGCACGCCTCCGAGCAGCGCAGCGGCTTCCTGCTCAAGGACGTCACCGCCCAGCGGCTCTTCGACGCGGTACGCGTCATCGCGGCCGGCCAGGCCCTGCTGGCACCGACGGTCACCCGCCGTCTGATCCGCGAATTCGCCGGCCGGCACCGCAGGCCGGACCCCGCGCCCCCGGCCGCCCTCGCCGCACTCACCCCCCGGGAGACGGAGGTCCTGCGCCTGGTGGCGGAGGGCCTGTCCAATCCGGAGGTCGCGACGCGCCTGCTGATCACCGAGGAGACGGTGGAAACGCACGTCAGCCGCATCCTGGCCAAATTGGCCCTGCGCGACCGGACCCAGGCGGTGGTGACGGCCTACGAATCAGGCCTGGTGATCCCGGGCTCCCGCGACTGACCGCAGCACCTCGAGCCCGTGCCGTGCAAAGCCCTCGCGCCCGCCGGCAGGTGACAACCGGGGGCCGGAGCTGCCCCGCAAGAACGGCATCCTCGCACCCGCCGCCCACACGCACTGCGGGGCCGGACGGGACCCCCCGGCCCATCCGACCCCACTGCGCCCCCGTACCCCCGTGGACCCACCGCCTCCCCCGAAGCAGTGGCCCCCGTCCTCCCCCTGTCGCCTCAGGCCACCAGCTCGCCGAAGGACTCCTCCTCGTCACGGCCGAAGCTGAGCACTTCGTCCTCGCGCAGCCGCCGCAGCGACCGCCAGATGCTCGACTTCACCGTGCCGACACTGATGTCGAGGATCGACGCGATCTCCGGGTCCGTGCGGCCCTCGTAGTACCGAAGGACCAGCATCGTGCGCTGGAGTTCCGGCAGCCGCGCCAGCGCCTGCCAGAGCACGGCGCGCAGCTCCGTGCCGCGCATCGCGTCCGTGTCGCCCGCCGTCTCCGGCAGCTCCTCGGTCGGGTATTCGTTCAGCTTGCGCCGGCGCCACGCGCTGATGTGCAGATTGGTCATGGTGCGGCGCAGATACCCGCCGACCGCCGCCTTGTCGCTGATCCGGTCCCATGCCCGGTACGTCGAGAAGAGGGCGCTCTGCAGCAGATCCTCGGCCTCGAACCGGTCACCGGTCAGGTGGTAGGCGGTCGCGTACAGGGAGGCGCGGCGCTCCTCGACATAGGCGGTGAACGCCGCTTCGGCGTCCGAGACCTCCGTCCGGGGCTTCCGCTCTCCCGAGCCCTCCCCGTACCCGGCTCCCCCGCCGGCCCCCACGGGTGCGTCGACCACCGTCATGCAGGGATTGCGCCCTTGCTCCGCAGCCGACGGGTACGGACGCCCGGTGGCACGAACGCATCCCCGCCCTGCCCCGAACTCCCGGTTCCGCTCGAGCAGGGTGGCACCCCCTCCGGAGCCGGACTTCTCGGTGCCCCTGCCGACGTCGTGGAGACGCGTGACAACTGCGCTTGAGGTGGTGCTGTGCAGTGCGTTCATCTCGCGCCCCCCGTCGGTGAAATCCGTCCGTTCCTTGTGTCACTGAGCTTGCCCGGGCAGTTTCATGGCGCTGTCCGCCGACTGTCACAGACCTGTCACAGGCCATTTCCTCGGCGTGCCGAATGCATGAGAGCGCTTCAAGTGTCGAACTGAGGCTCCACCATGGGCCAGAATGACCCCCGTGCCTTTCCTGTTGCTGATCGAGGACGACGACGCCATCCGCACGGCCCTCGAACTCTCGCTGTCACGCCAGGGCCACCGTGTGGCCACCGCGGCGACGGGAGAGGACGGCCTGAAGCTGCTGCGCGAGCAGCGGCCGGACCTGGTCGTGCTGGATGTGATGCTGCCCGGCATCGACGGCTTCGAGGTGTGTCGGCGCATCCGGCGCACCGACCAGTTGCCGATCATTCTGCTGACCGCGCGCAGCGACGACATCGACGTCGTGGTCGGACTGGAGTCCGGCGCCGACGACTACGTGGTCAAACCCGTGCAGGGCAGGGTGCTCGACGCCCGGATCCGCGCGGTGCTGCGCCGCGGTGAGCGCGAGTCCACCGACTCGGCGACGTTCGGCAACGTGGTCATCGACCGTTCCGCGATGACGGTGACCAAGAACGGCGAGGATCTCCAGCTCACGCCGACCGAGCTGCGGCTCCTGCTGGAGCTGAGCCGCCGACCGGGACAGGCCCTGTCCCGGCAGCAGTTGCTTCGGCTGGTCTGGGAGCACGACTACCTCGGTGACTCCCGGCTCGTCGACGCGTGCGTGCAGCGGCTGCGCGCCAAGGTGGAGGACGTACCGTCCTCGCCGACCCTGATCCGTACGGTGCGGGGCGTGGGCTACCGGCTGGACTCGCCTCAGTGAGCGATGCTGCCAGGCGCGGACTGCTCACCGGTCTTCGCTGGACCAGTCTGCGGCTGCGGCTCGTCGTGGTGTTCGCGCTGGTGGCGCTGACCGCCGCGGTGTCCGCCTCGGGGATCGCGTACTGGCTCAATCGCGAGGCCGTGCTGACACGTACACAGGACGCGGCGCTCGGGGACTTCCGGCAGGAGATGCAGAACCGGGCGGCGTCGCTGCCGTTGCGCCCCACCAAGGACGATCTGCAGAACACCGCCGTGCAGATGGCGAGCAGCAGTCCCGGTTACAGCGTGCTGCTCGTCGACAAGCGCGACGGCGGCAAGCCGATCGTCGGCAACTCCAACCTGGACACGTTCACGCTCGACAACGTTCCGCTCTCACTGCAGCAGCAGGTCAACAAGCGGCAGCCGGAGGAGTCGGGCAGCACCTACCCGTACCACCTGTTCTGGCAGCGCACCTCGATCCGCGGTACGCCGTACCTGGTGGCCGGAACGAAGATCATCGGTGGTGGTCCGACCGGCTACATGCTGAAGTCGCTCGACCAGGAGCGGCAGGACCTCAACTCCCTTGCCTGGTCGCTGGGCATCGCCACCGGACTCGCCCTCGTCGGCTCCGCGCTGCTGGCGCAGGCCGCCGCGACGACGGTGCTGCGGCCGGTGCAGCGGCTCGGTGACGCGGCGCGCAAGCTCGGCGAGGGCAAGCTCGACACCCGGCTCGTGGTGTCCGGCACCGATGAACTGGCCGATCTTTCCCGTACGTTCAACAGAGCCGCGAGTTCGCTGGAGAAGAAGGTCGCGGACATGAGCGCGCGGGAGGAGTCCAGCCGCCGGTTCGTCGCCGACATGTCGCACGAACTGCGCACCCCGCTCACCGCGATCACCGCGGTCGCCGAGGTGCTGGAGGACGAGGCCGACAGCCTCGACCCGATGATCGCGCCGGCCGTGCATCTGGTGGTCAGCGAGACCCGGCGGCTGAACGACCTGGTGGAGAACCTGATGGAGGTCACCCGCTTCGACGCGGGTACGGCCCGGCTCGTCCTCGACACGGTCGACGTCGCCGACCAGGTCACCGCCTGCATCGATGCCCGCGCCTGGCTGGACGCGGTGGATCTGGACGCCGAGCGCGGCATGATGGTCCGCCTCGATCCACGCCGGCTCGATGTCATCCTGGCGAACCTGATCGGCAACGCGCTGAAGCACGGCGGTTCGCCGGTACGGGTCGCGGTACGGACCGACGGCGACGAACTCGTCATCGAGGTGCGCGACCACGGCCCCGGTATCCCGGAGGACGTCCTGCCGCACGTCTTCGACCGCTTCTACAAGGCCAGCGCCTCCCGGCCCCGTTCCGAGGGCAGCGGGCTCGGTCTGTCGATCGCCATGGAGAACGCGCACATCCACGGCGGTGACATCACGGCCTCGAACTCACCGGACGGTGACGGCGCGGTGTTCGTACTGCGTCTGCCGCGCGACGCGGAACAGCTCGCCCGCACCCGCACCGAACGGGATCACCGTGCGCAGGCCCGGGACGAGAAGGGGGACGCGACGTGAGGCGCGGCAACCGCCGTACGCACGGGGCGCGCCGCACCACCGCGACGCTGGCCGGCGCCGTCGTCTGCGCGGTGCTGGCCGCCGGGTGCGGGATCAGGACCACGTCGGTGCCGGTCGACGCCGGCCCCGCACCGTCCCGGGTGCCGTGCGCGATGTCCGCGGAGGACGTCGGCACGGAGGCGATTCGGGGCATCCCCGTGCAGATCTACCTGGTCTGCGCCTCGCAGCTGGTCACGGTGGACCGCACGGTGCAGGTCGAGGGCGTGAAGTCGAACCGGATCCGGATCGCGCAGGCGCTCCTCGACGAGCTGCAGCAGGAACCGGCCGCCGACGAGCGGCAGGCCGGCTTCTCCACCGACGTACCGGCGACCCTGCAGATCAACGGGGCTCGCGGCAGTGACCCGGCGGGCGCGCTGCGGCTCAGCGAGCAGCCCGAGGACCTGCCGTCACAGGCTCTGGCGCAGATCGTCTGCACGTTCGCGGAGAGCGAGTCGCTCACCTCGGACGGCACGGTGGTGCTGGGCGGGCCCGGGAACTATCCGCCGCGTGGCTATCTGTGCACCTCGGAGACGAAGGACCGGCCGGAGTCCGTGCCGACGCTCGGCGCGGACCAGGTGTCCTGAGGGCCGGGGCCCCGCACCGCCGGGTGGGCTTCGGACCGTCCGGGGGCAGGGCGGAACCGATCCCGCCGGTACCGGCGTCTTGGAAGGCGTGCGTCAAGGTTCGGACGGCCAAGCCGTCATCCGCTTCCGCGCGGTCGGGGTGTTCCTCCTCCTCGCGCATCTGCTGCTTGTCGGGTGGCTGACTCTGCGTCCGCTGGATGTGCCGTGGATGACGGCCGCGAATCTCCGGCCGTTTGCCGGCATAAGGGCGGACCTGGCCCTCGGCCCGGCCGAGGCGGCGCACCGGATCGGATCGGGACTGCTGCTGCTGGCGCCGCTGGGGGTGCTGCTGCCGATCGCCGGGGGACGGCTCCTGGTGTCCCCGTGGGCCTCGCTGGCCCGTACCGTCGCCGCCGGGGCGCTGATATCCCTGGCGATCGAGCTGGCGCAGACCGGCGTGCCGGGGCAGGTCGTCGACGTCGACTCGATGCTGCTGAACACCGTCGGTGTGGGGCTCGCCCATCTGCTGGTGGTGCCGATGGGCCGCAGACGGCTGCGCCGCCGTGGGCAGGAGAGGGTGGGGCGCGTTCCCCGCCCCAGGGACGAGACGCCTCAGGGGTCGACCCCGACGATTTCCAGGGTCGGTATCGCACCGTAGAGCGACGCTTTGCCCCTGTTCGCGGAGCCACCATGGATGCACGGGGAGCACGACGGAGCTGCTCTCCGGCAACGGTTCGCGAAGGAGCATCCCATGGCCGCACTTGCCCGCCCCCGTGACGGACGCATGATCGGCGGAGTGTGCGCAGCGCTGGCACGGCGCTTCGGCACGTCCGCGGGAACCATGCGCGTGATCTTCCTGGTCTCGTGCCTGCTGCCGGGCCCGCAGTTTCTGCTCTATCTGGCGCTGTGGCTGCTGCTGCCGGCCGAGAAGTCGTCGGCGACCACAGCCTGGTGAGGCGGTGACCTACGTACGCCGGTGGGGCGGGCACCCGATCCGGGCGCCCGCCCCACCGGCGTACGTACGGGGGTCAGCCGCCGAGCGGCAGACCGTTGGTCGACATGCCGCTGGTGGTCACACCACCGGCGGGCAGTCCGCCGAGCAGGCCCGTGACCGGGGCGATGGCGTCGTTGACGACCTCCGTCTGACCGCTGCCGAGGAGCTTTGCGGCCATGTCCTGGACCGGGACGGTCTGGGTGGCGGTACCCAGCGCGGAACCGACGATCGGCAGGGCGGGCGCGGCGCCGACGGGCAGCGCGGTGGCGGAGGCGGTACCCGCGGCAGCAGCGGCGAAAGCGGCACCGAGAGCGGCGACGCCGAGAGTCCTGGCAGCAGACTGCTTCATGTGAAATTCATCCTTGGGGAAGGGGACGTGAGCGGCTCTGCAAACTAGTCAGCGCACGGCCCGTCCCGCAAACATGCCGGACGCGGCAAACGGCCGGGATCTGATCGTCCCGGCCGTTTGTCGTAGAAGCGGAATTCAGCCCGCGGAAGCGGAAGAGATGCTGGTCACGGGCGTCTGCTCGAAGAGCCACTCGGACTTCAGCTCGGCATAGCCGGGCTTGATCACGTCATTGATCATCGCCAGACGTTCATCGAAAGGAATGAACGCCGATTTCATCGCATTGACTGTGAACCACTGAATGTCGTCGAGCGTGTATCCGAAAGCCTCGGTCAGGTGCTCGAATTCCTGGCTCATGCTCGTACCGCTCATCAGCCGGTTGTCCGTATTCACGGTGAGGCGGAAATGGAGCCTGCGCAGCAGCCCGATGGGGTGCTCGGCGTACGAGTCGGCGGCACCGGTCTGGAGGTTGGAGGTCGGGCACATCTCCAGCGGGATGCGCTTGTCCCGTACGTACGAGGCGAGGCGGCCGAGCTTCACCCCGCCGTCCTCGGCGACCTCGATGTCGTCGATGATGCGCACACCGTGGCCGAGCCGGTCGGCACCGCACCACTGGAGCGCCTGCCAGATCGACGGCAGCCCGAAGGCCTCGCCCGCATGGATGGTGAAGTGGTTGTTCTCGCGCTTGAGGTACTCGAAGGCGTCGAGGTGACGGGTGGGCGGGAAACCTGCTTCAGCGCCCGCGATGTCGAAGCCGACGACGCCCAGGTCCCGGTACCGGTTGGCGAGTTCGGCGATCTCCAGGGCGCGGGCGGCGTGCCGCATCGCGGTCAGGAGGGCGCCAACCCGGATCCGGTTGCCGTCCAGGCGGGCCCGGCGCTCGCCCTCGCGGAAGCCTTCGTTGACCGCCTCGACGACCTCTTCGAGGGTCAGTCCGGCCTCCAGGTGCTGCTCGGGGGCGTACCGCACCTCGGCATACACGACACCGTCCGCGGCCAGGTCCTCGGCGCACTCCGCGGCCACCCGGACCAGGGCCTCACGGGTCTGCATGACGGCGCAGGTGTGGGCGAACGTCTCCAGGTAGCGCTCCAGCGATCCGGAATCGGCCGCCTCCCGGAACCAGATGCCGAGCTTGTCCGCTTCAGTCTCGGGCAGGGCTTCATAGCCCGCGTCACGGGCCAGGTCGATGATCGTGCCGGGACGCAGACCACCGTCGAGGTGATCGTGGAGAAGCACCTTGGGGGCGCGTCGGATCTGGTCGGGGCCGGGCACATACGGGGTCGGGCTCATCATCTGGGCACTCTAACGCCTACGCGCGTAGAACATGGCCGGCCGATGCGTAACAGTGACCGCGAATACGGGTGGAGTACACCTGTCCTTCTGACACTGTTCTGTCATGGCACAGCGCGCACTCCCCCTGCCTGCTGCGAGGCTGGGACGGGCCGTGAAGACGGCCGGAGCACAACCTGCGGTCAGCGGCGTGGTCCTGCTGCTCCCGGACGGCGAGGCCGACTCGCACCGCCGCCCTTCCCCTCTGTCGTACGCGCTCCAGCTGCCGCTCGCCCGGACCCTGGCCCGCGCCGGCCAGGACGACGGGCTGGCCGCGCATGTCGTGCACTACCGCTGCCGGGGCTGGAACGCCACGGACGCGCAGCACGCGGCGGACGCCCGGTGGGCGGTGGACGAGGTCGTGCGCCGCTACGGCGACATACCCGTCTGCCTGGCCGGCCACGGCACGGGCGGCCGCGCGGCGCTGCGGGCGGGCGGCCATCCGGCGGTCAACTCGGTACTGGCGATGGCCCCCTGGCTGCCGGAGGATCCGTCGCTGGAACCGGAACCGGTGAAACACCTCCTGGGCCGACGGGTGTTGCTGGTCCACGGCACGAACGACGCACGCTCCGACCCGGAATTGTCGTTCCGGCTGGCCCAGCGTGCCAAGAAGGCCAACCGCGACACCTGCCGCTTCGAGGTCCACTCGGACGGACATGCCCTGCGCCAGCACCGCGCCGAAGTGACGGCGCTGGCCGTGGACTTCGTACGGGGGTCGCTGTTCGGGCGGACGTACGCACGCCCGGTCGCCGACGCACTGGCGGCTCCCCCGCCGCTGGGACTGCGGATGCCGCTGGCGGCGGGGTTCGGACGGTCGCTGGGGTCCTGACGGGTGATTCGCGGGTCCTCGGCGCTGAGCGCGGGTACGCTCCGGCTGCCGGTGCCCGTGTCCGCCGCGACAGGCTCGAGGCGGTGTGGCCCACGGCGCCCCGCCACCTGCCCGCACTCGGTCGCGGATGTCCTGCAGCAGCCACTCACGCGGGATGACATGGCCGAGCCCGCGCTCGCGGGCCCGCTCGTAGACGATCGCCGCGACGGCGTGGAACTGGGGGGCGCCCCGGACGACGGAGCGCAGCCCTGGCCTCGTTGAGGCACACCTCTGGGCACCGAAGGCGCGCAGCCCCGGCCGCCCGCTCGACCGCCCACCGCGACAGACAGCACAACCAAATCTCATTCGTTACCGAGTTGCCTTTTTGGCCTGGTTGCCTTTCCATGGAGGCCGAACGTGTGGAGCCAGGCGTGGACGAGGAGTACATATGACCAGCGTGCTGATCGTGGGAGCCGGACCGACCGGACTGACCCTGGCCTGCGACCTCGCCCGGCGCGGAGTCGCGGTACGGATCATCGAGAAGACCCCGGAGTTCCCTCGCAGCTCACGGGCCAAGGGGCCCAACCCGCGCAGCCTCGAGGTCCTGGAGGACCTGGGCGTCGTCGACGAGGTCATGGCCTCCGGCTCGGGTCCCCTGGTCATGCGCAAGTACCGGGGCGGGCAGCCGATCGCCGACACGCATCCGCACCAGGGCTCCGGTCCGACCCCTGACGCCCCCTATGACCAGGGGCGGCTCATCCCCCAGTGGCGGCTGGAGGAAATCCTGAGGGACCGCCTCACCGGGTACGGCGTGAGCGTCGAACTGGGCACCGAGCTGACACGGCTCACACAGGAGGACACCGGGGTCGTCGCCACGATCGCCGACGGCCGTCGCATCGAGGCGCGCTACCTGGTCGGCTGCGACGGGGGCCACAGCGCGGTCCGCAAACTGCTGGGCGTCCCCTTCGCCGGCCGGACGGCAGAGGAACAGGTGATGGTCTGCGGGGATGTCGAGCTGGACGGGCTGGACCGCGGCATCTGGCACCAATGGTTCGACGAGGACGGCGCGGTGATGCTCTGTCCGATTCCCGGCACCCGGTCGGGGTGGTGGTTCCAGGCCGGGCCCGAACGGGACGACGAGGGCCGCGTCGTCGAACCGTCGCGGGAGAGCTTCCAGCGGCTCCTCGACCGGCACGCCAGAATTCCCGGCCTCCGGCTGACCGATGCGACCCTGATGTCGACCTACCGGGTCAACGAGCGCATGGCCGACCGCTACCGGGTGGGCCGGGTCTTCCTCGCCGGAGACGCCGCGCATGTCCACTCCGTCGCCGGCGGGCTGGGCATGAACACCGGCATCCAGGACGCCTTCAACCTGGGTTGGAAGCTCGCACTGGTCGTCACCGGCCGGGCGGGGCCCGGCCTGCTCGACAGCTACGAGGAGGAGCGGCTGCCCGTGGCCGCCTGGACGCTGGACATCACGTCCGACCGCCAGCGTGCCGTCCTGGAGGCGATCAAGGAGCCGGGCGGCGGCCTGGATGTCGTGGCCACGCCGGAGACGACCACGCTGGGCCTCGGATACCGGTGGAGCTCGCTCTCCCGCGAGCGGGACGCGCGCGACGGCCGGCTGCGGGCGGGCGACCGCGCCCCGGACGCCCCCTGCCGTGACGCCGCGACCGGCGCCCCGACCCGCCTGTTCGAGGTGTTCGCCGGACCGCACTTCACGCTCCTCGGCTTCGGCCCGGGCACAGCCGCGGCCCTGCGGGAAACAGTCGAGAAGCACGGCGATGTCGTACGGGCGTATTCCGTGGACGCCGGTCCCGAGGGGCTGCTCGACGACCGGGGACACGCCCGGTCGGCCTACGGGACGACCGAGGACTCACTGGTGCTGATCCGCCCCGACGACTACGTGGGGCTGACCGCGCCGGCAGACGGCGCCCGTGCGGTTCTGGACTACCTGGACGGCCTCGGCCGCTGACGCACACGCCCCGACCGGCGCGATCCCGCCGGTCGGGGTGTCGCGCTCCGCCGTCCCCCATGTGGTCGTGCCCCACGGTGCTGCGCGTGTGCCCTGCGACGGGGTCCGATCTCGTCGATGAGTTCTGCCAGGGGGCCCGCGAGCACGGGGGGTGCAGCCGTTCGTCGGGCGGGAGTTGGCGACGGGGTTGCGCGTCCGTGGCCGCGTGGTCCCGTGCGTGCGTCACCGCATCGCTCTCGCCTTCCCCGCCACCCTCCGCGCCGTCAGTCCGGCAGCAGATGCCCCCGACGCGACAGCAGGAACTGCTTGAACGCCGCCACCGGCGGGGTGTCCGGGTGGCCGTCCAGCCAGGCCACACCGATCTCGCGGGCCGCGCGCGGGGCCGTGACCGTCAGTTCCACGACGCCCGGGCGGGCCACCGCGGGCGGCGGCAGCAGGGCCACGCCGAGGCCTGCGGCCACCAGACCGCGCAGCGTCTCGGCCTCCTCGCCCTCGAACGCGATGCGGGGAGTGAACCCCGCCTGGGCGCACAGGTCGTCGGTGATGCGCCGCAGGCCGTACCCGGGCTCCAGGGTCACGAATGCCTCGTCGGCCGCCTCCGCCAGGCGGATCCGCTTGCGGGAAGCGAGGCGGTGGTCCTCGGGGACGACCAGGCGCAGCCGCTGCTCGTGGAGGCGGCGGGCGACCAGGTCGGGGGCGTCCGGGACGGGTGAGGTGAGACAGAGGTCGAGGTCGCCGGCCCTGAGCCGTTCGATCATCGCCTCGCCGTAGTTCTGCACCAGCTGGAAGCGGACGCGGGGATGGTCGGCGCGGAAGGCCCGGATCAGCGCGGGAACGGTCTCGGAGCCCATCGTGTGCAGAAAGCCGAAGGCCACCTTGCCCGCCGTCGGGTCGGCGTCGGCCCGTACCGAGTCCGCGGCCCGCTCCACCTCGGCGAGGGCTCGCTCGGCCGAACCCAGGAAGGTGCGGCCCGCGGTGGTGAGCGAGACGGTACGGCCCTTGCGGGCGAACAGGGCGACGCCCAGGTCCTGTTCCAGCCGGACCATCGCCCGCGACAACGTGGACTGCGGGACGCCGAGCTCGTGCGCGGCACGGGTCACGTGTTCGTGGCGGGCAACCGCCTCGAAGTACGCCAGCCGCGGCGCGAGGACCGCGCGAATGTCTTCTTCGTAACTACTCGGTGACAGTCGGATCCGTGAGCTGCGTTCATGCACCATGGGATTGATTATCGCAAGTTCGTGCATTGGACGCATGAATGCCGGGCGATCTACTTTCGAGGTATGTCTCCCGCCAGTACCAAGGCGTCCACCCTCACGCTGGACGCCTCAGCACCGTCATCGCCCGTCGCCCCCGCTGCCGCCGCCGATCCGGACCGGCTCGAGCCCGGCGGCCCCGGCTATCGCCGGATGAGCTTCGCGCTCTTCGCCGCCGGCGTCGCGACGTTCGCGCTCCTCTACTCCACGCAGGCGCTGCTGCCCGCCGTCTCCGCCGGATTCGGCGCCACGGCCGGGCAGGCCAGCTGGACGGTCTCCGCGGCCACGGGTGCGCTGGCGCTGTGTGTACTGCCGATGAGTGCACTCTCCGAGCGGTTCGGTCGGCGGCAGCTGATGACCGCGTCGCTGACGGTCGCCGTACTGGTCGGACTGCTCGTACCGTTCGCCCCGTCGCTCGGGTGGCTGATCGCCCTGCGCGCCGTCCAGGGCGCGGCCCTGGCCGGGCTGCCCGCCTCCGCGATGGCGTACCTGGCCGAGGAAGTCCGGCCGAAGGCACTGGTCGCCGCGATCGGACTGTTCGTCGCGGGCAACAGCATCGGCGGCATGAGCGGCCGCATCCTCACCGGCTGGGTCTCCCAGCTGTGGGGGTGGCGGGCGGCGCTCGGCACGGTGGGACTGCTGGCCGTCGTCTGTGCGGTCGTCTTCCACTTCATGATCCCGAGGGCGCGTCACTTCACGCCCGGCACGCTGAACCCGAAGGCTCTGGCGAAGACGGTCGGCGGGCACCTGGCCGATCCGCTGCTGCGCAGGCTGTACGCGATCGGCGCCCTGTTCATGACGGTGTTCGGCGCGGTCTACACGGTGATCGGCTACCGGCTGGTGGAGGCCCCGTTCCACCTTCCGCAGGGCGTCGTCGGCTCGATCTTCCTGGTCTACCTCGTCGGTACGGTCTCGTCGGCCGCGGCCGGCAGGCTCGTCGCCCGGCTCGGCCGCCGGGGCGCGCTCTACCTGGCCGTCTCGACGACGGCCGCCGGTCTGCTGCTCTCCCTCTCCGACCAGCTGGCGGCCGTGCTGCTCGGCCTGGTCCTGATCACCGCGGGCTTCTTCGCCGGACACGCGGTCGCCTCGTCGTCCGTGAGCCGGACCGCGACCCAGGGCCGGGCGCAGGCCTCGGCGCTCTACCAGTCCGCGTACTACCTGGGCTCCAGCGCGGGCGGCACGCTCGGCGCGATCGCCTTCCACGCCGGCGGCTGGGCGGGCACGGTGTCGCTGGGTCTGTTCGCGGTCCTCGGCGTCGTCTCGATCACGCTGTGGGGGTCGCGGGCCGCCCGGGCCGAGCGGCGCCGGCTCGTACCGGTGGCGTCCGTACAGAACTGAGACATAGGGCGCACAACCATCCACTCCCCGACGCGCGTCTAGCAGGCGGAACCACCGCACAGCGCGCGAAGGGGAGTTGGCGTATATGGGAGTCGTAGGGAACATACGGGGAGTCCGGATGCGGCGCGCGGTCGCGCTGTCCGTCGCCGGACTGATGGCGGCGCCGGCGCTCGTGCTCGGATCGGGCGCCTCCGCGCAGGCCGCGTCCTGCACCACATCCACCGGGCCGTACCAGAAGCAGGTGGAGAACTACCTGCACCGGACGGTCGACGGCAGGCAGTCGGCGGCCGACTGCAAGGCGATCCAGTCGTTCCAGCGCACCTACGGGATCACCCCGGACATCGGGTACGCGGGGCCGGTCACCTGGCGGACGATGCAGACGCTGACCGCCCAGAAGGCGGCGGGCAAGAACCCCAACAAGGCCGGGAAGTGCCCCACCAACAAGGGGCGCATCGCGTGTGTGGATCTGACCCGGCAGCTCAGCTGGATCCAGGACGGCGCCAAGCTGAAGTACGGTCCGGTGCCGATCCGCAGCGGGCGGAACGGGTACGAGACGCGCACCGGGTCGAAGAAGATCTATCTGCGGCACATCAAGCACTGGTCGTCGCTGTACCACGTGTGGATGCCGTACTCCCAGTTCTTCGACGGCGGGCAGGCGTTCCACTCGGTCTCCCTGAAGATGTGGAACCCGCCGGGGTCGCACGGCTGCGTCAACATGCGCGACGCGGACGCGAAGACGTACTGGAACCTGCTGAAGAACGGCGACGACGTGTACGTGTACGGGCGCAAGCCCGGAACGTGACGGGAACACAAGCGCCTTCGGCACTTCTCGCCCCCGCTGTCAGTGGCCTGCTGTAGCTTCCGAAGTGCCGAAGCAAACGGTGACACTGCGCAACAGGGGTGGAGCGATGGGTGATCTTGCGGCCACGACGGACATCGACAGCCGTCTGGAGGGACACCGGGTCGAGCTGACCGGGTACTGCTACCGGATGCTCGGCTCGGCCTTCGAAGCGGAGGACGCCGTACAGGACACGCTGGTGCGCGCCTGGCGCAACTTCGAGAAGTTCGAGGGCCGTTCCTCGCTGCGCTCCTGGCTGTACCGCATCGCCACCAACGTCTGCCTGGACATGCTGACCGCGGGGAACAAGCGGGCCCGCCCGGTCGATCTGACGGGCCCGACGCCGCTTGCCGGGGCCGCACTCAACCCGCTGCCGGAGAACACCTGGCTGGAGCCGATGCCGGACGGGCGGATCCTGCCGTCGGTGGCCGACCCGGCGGAGGCCGCGGTGGCGCGCGAGTCGGTGCGCCTGGCGTTCGTCGCGGCGCTGCAGCACCTGCCGCCCAAGCAGCGGGCGGTGCTGATCCTGCGCGAGGTGCTGGCCTGGAGGGCGAGCGAGGTGGCCGAGCTGCTCGACACCTCGGTCGCCTCGGTCAACAGCGCCCTGCAGCGGGCCCGCGCGACACTCGCGGAGCACCAGGGGCTGACCGCCGACACCGCCGATCCGCTCGACGACGAGCAGCGCAAGCTCCTCGACCGCTATGTGGCGGCGTTCGAGGGGTACGACATGGCGGCGCTGACCGCGCTGCTCCACGAGGACGCCGTGATGACCATGCCGCCGTTCGACCTCTGGCTGCAGGGGCACGACGACATCGCCGGCTTCATGGTCTCCATCGGCGCGAGCTGCGAGGGCTCCCGCCTGGTGGCGACCGCGGCGAACGGCACCCCGGCGTTCGCCCACTACAAGCCGAATCCGGACGGTCCGGGATTCGTGCCGTGGGCGGTGCAGGTCATCGACATCTCGGACGGTGCGATCACCGGGCTGCACTGCTTCCTGGACACGCCCCGCTGGTTCCCGCTCTTCGGACTGCCGGATCGCCTGGAGGCGGATGCGGCGTGAGCGGGCGACCGCGGCTGCGGCACGCGCTGGTGGCGGGCTGGGTGGTGCTGGCGCTCGGCGGCTGGGGGGTCACGCAGTGGCTGGGTGAGCCCGTTGCCACCGAGGGCCCCGGCCCGTCCCGTCCCCCTGCCTCCGGCGTCGGGCCGGAATCCGGGCCGGAGCACGCGTCCGACGGTGCCTGCGGCTCCGAAGCGGCCACGGCAGCGGCGCCGACACCGCACGCCTCGGTTCCGGCAGCCCCGCTGCTGGTCGTCTGCGTGCGGACCGACTGACCCGGGGGACGGGACCCGGTACCTCAGCCCAGTTCCCCCAGGTTCACGACATCGGTCAGCCCCACCAGGTCCAGCAGCGCCCGCAGTTCGGGCGGCACCCTGCGCAGCCTCAGCCGTCTGCCGCCGGCCCGGCGCGCGACGAGCCCGAGCCGGGCCACTGCCTCGACCAGGGCGAGATCTGCCTGTACGACCCCGCCCACGTCACAGTCCACCCCGGCGGCCGGGTCGCGCATCGTGCCCTCGGCGTCGTACAGCAGCGCCTCGAGCTCGGCGCAGAGTCCCGGCACGGAGGCACGCGTGACACGGCCGGTGACGACCAGAACGATCGGGGTCATGGCTTCCACGTCAGAAAGACCGGCCGGGCAGCCGGAACTCATCGCTGAGCGGTGCCGCTCTTCGTGACGCTTCTCAGCCGGCGGGGAAGACCCACGTGTCGAGATCCAGTGCGAACGGCTCGGGAAGCGTCAGCTTCTCCCCGTACTCGACCGCGTCCAGGACCCGATAGGTGTCCTCGGCGGGTTCCCCGTACAGGGTGGCTGTGGGGCGGCCGGAGTGCCACGGGTCGAGAAGCAGGAACAGCTCGACACCCGCCCTCGCGTATCCGTGCGCCTTGCCGATGCGGTCGTGGTTGGCGTTGTCCCGAGAGGTGATCTCGACGACGAGCCGGGCCTCTTCCGCCGGTACACGGTTGCCCGGCCCGGTCGCCACGGCACCCGGCAGGACAACGAGATCGGCGATGTACAGCCCGGGCCGTCCCGGCACCGAGACGGCGAGGGTCTGGAAGATCTCCCAGTCCTCCGGAATCACGGAGTAGAGCCTGCGCTGCAGCAGCGCCGCAGTGAGATTGTGGTCCTTGGACGGGCGGTGGCGACACGGTGACGATCCCCTCGATGATCTCCACCTTGCAGCCCTCGGGCGCGTCCGTCTCCTCCCAGATCCGGACGAGGTCGTCCCAGCCGTGGCCGCTGCCCGGCACAGGGTCGACGGTGAGTGCGCCCATGGCGGTCTCCTCTATCGGTGCGTCACCGGGTCCAGCATGCCGAACGGGACCGGCAGCAGTCCACCGGTCCCGTTCACCCGTACGGGTAAGCCGCAGGTCAGGCGATACGTTCCCGCACCACAGGGGTGGCGGTGAACTCCGTGCCGGCCGGCGCGATGTCGAACGACCCGGGCAGGGCCTTCAGCGCGTACTCGAACTTCTCCGGGGTGTCCGTGTGCAGTGTCAGCAGCCGCTGGCCCTTGGTCACCGTGTCGCCCGGCTTGGCGTGCATTTCGATGCCCGCGCCCGCCTGCACCGGGTCCTCCTTGCGGGCCCGGCCTGCGCCGAGGCGCCAGGCGGCGACGCCGATGTCGTACGCGTCGAGACGGGTCAGTACGCCGGAGGTGTGGGCCGCCACCACATGCTGCTCGCGGGCGACCGGGAGCGTGGCGTCCGGGTCGCCGCCCTGGGCGGAGATCATCCGCCGCCAGACGTCCATCGCGGAGCCGTCCGCGAGGGCCTTCTCCGGGTCGGCGTCCTTGAGTCCGGCCGCGTCCAGCATCTCGCGGGCCAGCGCGAGGGTGAGGTCGATGACGTCCTTGGGGCCGCCGCCGGCGAGGACCTCGACCGATTCGCGGACCTCCAGGGCGTTGCCCGCGGTCAGACCGAGCGGGGTGGACATGTCGGTGAGGAGCGCGACCGTCCGTACGCCGCTGTCGGTGCCCAGCGCGACCATGGTGGAGGCCAGTTCGCGGGCGTCCTCGATGGTCTTCATGAAGGCGCCGGAGCCGACCTTCACGTCCAGGACGAGCGCGCCGGTGCCCTCGGCGATCTTCTTGGACATGATCGAGCTGGCGATCAGCGGGATGGCCTCGACGGTGCCGGTGACATCGCGGAGCGCGTACAGCTTCTTGTCGGCGGGGGCCAGACCGTCACCGGCGGCGCAGATCACGGCGCCGGTGGTCTCCAGCACGTTCAGCATCTCCGCGCCTGTGAGGTGGGCGCGCCAGCCGGGGATGGACTCCAGCTTGTCGAGGGTGCCGCCGGTGTGGCCGAGACCGCGGCCGCTGAGCTGCGGCACGGCGGCGCCGCAGGCCGCGACCAGCGGGGCGAGCGGCAGGGTGATCTTGTCGCCGACGCCGCCGGTGGAGTGCTTGTCGGTGGTGGGGCGGGACAGCGAGTCGAAGTTCATCCGCTCGCCGGAGGCGATCATGGCGGCGGTCCAGCGGGCGATCTCCGTACGGTTCATGCCGTTCAGGAGGATCGCCATGGCCAGTGCGGACATCTGCTCGTCGGCGACCTCGCCGCGGGTGTAGGCGTCGATGACCCAGTCGATCTGCTCGGGAGTCAGCTCGCCCCGGTCGCGCTTGGTGCGGATGACGGAGATGGCGTCCATGTCCTGGGAGTCCTTCCGGCCGGTACGTACGCAGGAGTCCCGAATGACTCTACGCGCATAGAGGGTGGATACGGGCGTGGCCCTCCCAACGGGCGGGAGGGCCACAGCAGTTCTACTTCAGATGATCCGGGCCGAACGCCTGCGGCAGCATCTCGTCGAGCGTACGGAGACCGTCCGGGGTCTCCAGGACGAGCTCCGGCCCGCCGAACTCGTAGAGCAGCTGCCGGCATCTGCCGCACGGGACCAGGATCTCGCCCGTCCCGTCCACGCAGGTGAAGTGGGTCAGCCGGCCGCCGCCGGTGGCGTTCAGCTGCGAGACGAGGCCGCACTCGGCACACAGGCTGAGCCCGTACGAGGCGTTCTCGACATTGCACCCGACCACCGTACGGCCGTCGTCGACGCGCGCCGCGACGCCGACCGGGTAGCCCGAGTAGGGGGCGTACGCCCGGGACATGGCGCCCCGGGCGGCGGCGCGCAGGGCGTCCCAGTCGACGTCGGCGGCCGCGGTCATTTGCCCTGGCCCTTCCGGTACCGCATGCCGTCCGCCTTCGGCATCCGCAGCCGCTGTGCGGAGAGCGAGAGGACGAGCAGCGTGACGATGTACGGAGTCGCACTCACGAACTCGGTGGGCACCGTGTCCGTGGCGAGGTACCAGACCAGAACGGCAGCGGCGATGACGGCGCTGGCCCCGCCCTGGACGAAGCTCTTGCGGTAGAGCTTCCAGGCGGCCAGCACGGCCAGCACGACGAACAGCAGGAGCAGCAGCGCGTGGACGGACTCGCCGCCGTTGCGCAGTTGCAGCGCGTCGGCGAAGCCGAACAGGCCGGCGCCCATGGCGAGCCCGCCCGGCCGCCAGTTGCCGAAGATCATCGCGGCGAGACCGATGTATCCGCGGCCGCCGGTCTGGCCCTCGTTGTAGATGTGCGAGGTGACCAGGGAGAGGAAGGCGCCGCCGAGCCCGGCCATGCCGCCGGAGACGATCACCGCCATGTACTTGTAGCGGTAGACGTTCACGCCGAGCGATTCCGCGGCGATCGGGTTCTCGCCGCAGGAACGCAGCCGCAGCCCGAACGAGGTCTTCCACAGGACGAAGAACGTCCCGACGAACAGGAGCACGGCCACGATCGTCAGCAGCGACACATTGGTGACCAGACCACCGATGATCCCGGCCAGGTCGGAGACGAAGAACCAGTGGTGCTTCTCGATCGAGTGCAGCCAGTCCGACAGGCCGGGGATCGTCACCGAGGTGATCTCGTCGGCCGGTGGCGACTGCTTGGGGCTGCCGCCCTTGGCCGCCGCCTCGCCCGTGTTGAACCAGAGCTTGGCGAAGTAGGTGGTGAACCCGACCGCCAGGATGTTGATGGCGATACCGGAGATGATGTGGTCGACGCCGAAGGTGACGGTCGCAACGGCGTGCAGCAGCCCGCCGATCATGCCGCCGATGATCCCGGCCAGCACGCCGAGCCAGGGGCTGGTCTGCCAGCCGGCCCAGGCACCGAAGAAGGTGCCGAGGATCATCATGCCTTCGAGGCCGATGTTGACCACACCGGCCCGCTCGGCCCACAGGCCGCCGAGACCGGCGAGCCCGATCGGCACGGCCATCGCGAGCGCCGCGCTGATCTGGCCGGCCGAGGTGACGTCCTCGGCGCCGGTGATGGCGCGTACCGCGGACAGCGCGAGCAGCGCGCCCGCGACGATCAGCAGGACGACGGGGAAGGACAGGCGGGTGCGGCCGCCCTTGCCACCGGAGACCCTGGGGGCCGCGGGCGGCGGGGTGGAAGTCGCCGTGGCGGTCACGCCGACACCTCCTGCTGGTCGGAGTTACGGGCGGCCTGTGCGGCGAGTTCCGCGCCGACCTTGCTCTGCTGACGCTTGAGTCCGTAGCGGCGGACGACTTCGTACGCGATGACGACGCACAGGACGATGACGCCCTGGATGACGCCGACGATCTCCTTGTCGTACCCCTCGAACTCGAGCTTTCCGGTGCCGCGCTCCAGGAAGCCCCAGAGCAGCGCGCCGAGCGCGATACCGACGGGGTGGTTGCGGCCCAGGAGCGCGATGGCGATACCGGTGAAGCCGATACCGATGGGGAAGTCGCCGCTGTACTCGTAGCTGTCGTTGAGCAGCGTCGGCATGCCGATCAGACCGGCCACCGCGCCGGAGATCAGCATCGAGGTGACGACCATCTTCTTGACGTCGACACCGCTGGCCTCGGCCGCGGAGCCGGACTGGCCGACCGTCCGCAGATCGAAGCCGAACCGGGTGCGCGAGAGCGTGAACCAGTAGGCGATGCCCGCGACGACCGCGATCACGATGAAGCCCCAGACGGGCGTCGGGGTGGTCGGGAACTCGAAGAAGTGCGAGGACTCCGGGAGCGGGGTGGTGGAGATCTTCGTGCCGGCCTCGTCGAGGTGACCGAGGCGGCCCTGCTGGAGCAGATAGCCGATGATCGCGGTCGCGATGGAGTTCAGCATGATCGTCGAGACGACCTCGCTGACGCCTCGGGTGACCTTGAGGACACCGGCGATCCCGGCCCACATCGCGCCGACGATCATCGCGGTGAGGATGATCAGCGGGATCTGGAGCGCGCCCGGCAGCGTCAGCGCGCCGCCGAGGGCGGCGGCGAAGAAGGCGGCGAGGCGGTACTGGCCGTCGACGCCGATGTTGAAGAGGTTCATCCGGAAGCCGACGGCCACCGCGAGACCCGCGAGGTAGTACGTCGTCGCCTTGTTCAGGATGTAGACCTGGCTGTCCGACTTCACCCCGTAGTCGAGCATGATGCCGAACGCGCTGAACGGTTCCTTGCCGGTGAGGACCAGCACGAGGCCGGTCACCAGGAACGCGACCACGATCGCGAGTACCGGGGCCGCGATCCCCAGGAGCAGCCGCTCCTTGTCGAACTTCTTCATCGGTCCTCTCCCCCGTCCCGGGGGTCGGTGTCGGCGGTGTCCGGACCGGACTCCGCGTCCGTGCCGGATTCGGTGTGTTCGAGGTGGCCCCGGGCCGCTCCCGTCATCGCCGAGCCGAGCTCCTCCGGAGTGATGGTCGCCGGATCGGCGTCCGCGACCAGCCGGCCGCGGTACATGACACGCAGGGTGTCGGAGAGCCCGATCAGCTCGTCCAGGTCGGCGGAGATCAGCAGCACCGCCAGACCCTCGTGGCGCGCCTCGCGGATCTGGTCCCAGATCTGCGCCTGCGCGCCGACGTCCACGCCCCGGGTGGGGTGCGCGGCGATCAGCAGCTTCGGTGAGTGGCTCATCTCGCGGCCGACGATCAGCTTCTGCTGGTTGCCGCCGGAGAGCGAGGCCGCGGTGACCTCGATGCCGGGGGTGCGGACGTCGTACTCGCGCACGATCCGCTCGGTGTCGGCACGCGCCGCCTTGATGTCGAGGAACGCGCCCTTGCTGTTGGGCTTCTCGGTGACGTGGCCGAGGATCCGGTTCTCCCAGAGCGGAGCCTCGAGCAGCAGTCCGTGCCGGTGGCGGTCCTCGGGGATGACGGCCATGCCGTCCTCACGGCGCTTGCGGGTCGGCGTACGGGAGATGTCGGCGCCGTCCAGGGTGAGCACCCCGTGGTCCGGCGAGCGCATGCCCATGATGGCGTCGACCAGCTCGGACTGCCCGTTGCCCTCGACGCCCGCGATGCCGAGGACCTCGCCCTTGTGGATGGTGAAGGTGATGCCGTCGAGCACGGCGCGCACCACCCCGTCCGGGTCGGTGGCGGTCAGCCGCAGGTCGTCGACGGTGAGCATCGGCGTGTCGGTGACGGTCGACTCGCGGGTCTCCGGCGACGGCAGCTCGCTGCCGACCATCAACTCGGCGAGCTGCTTGGTCGTCGTGTTCGCCGGGTCGGCGGTGCCCACCGTCGTACCGCGGCGGATCACCGTGATCTCGTCGGCGACGGAGAGAACCTCGCCGAGCTTGTGCGAGATGAAGATGACCGTCAGGCCCTCGGCCTTGAGCTCGCGCAGGTTGTCGAAGAGTGCGTCGACCTCCTGCGGTACGAGAACGGCGGTCGGCTCGTCGAGGATCAGGGTGCGGGCGCCGCGGTAGAGGACCTTGAGGATCTCCACACGCTGGCGGTCGGCGACCCCGAGGTCCTCGACCATGGCGTCCGGCCGGACGCCGAGGCCGTACGCGTCGGAGATCTCCTTGATCCTGGTGCGGGCCCGGTCGCCGATCCCGTACAGCTTCTCGGAGCCGAGGACGACGTTCTCGAGGACGGTGAGGTAGTCGGCGAGCATGAAGTGCTGGTGCACCATGCCGATGCCGCGGGCGATGGCGTCGCCGGGGTTGTGGAACGAGACCTGCTCGCCGTCCACCGCGATGGTGCCCTCGTCCGGCTTCTGCATGCCGTACAGGATCTTCATCAGAGTGGACTTGCCGGCACCGTTCTCGCCGACGAGAGCGTGGACGGTGCCGCGGCGCACGGTGATGTCGATGTCGTGGTTGGCCACGACCCCGGGGAATCGCTTGGTGATGCCGCGGAGCTCCACGGCATGAGGACTGCTGGACGCGTTGATGACGCACTCTCCTTGACAGGAGCGGAGGGCGGAGGCGGTGGGGAGCGAAAAAAGGTACCGCGCCCGGAGGACGCTACGCGCGTAGCGCCACCGAATCGTTGGCCACCCGGCAGCAGGTGGCGGAACGTGTGCTTACGGCTACGGAACGGGGCCCGGGCGTGTACGCGAAATCGGGGCCCGGGCGAGCAACCGAAGCAGCTCCCGCCGGGCCCCGATCAACAGAACGATCAGAGCGTGGTCTTGACCGTGATCGTGCCGTCGACGATCTTCTTCTTCGCCTCGTCGAGCTTCGCCTGGATGTCCGCGAGGTGGTCACCCGTGGTGGTCAGCGAAACGCCGCCCTTGGCGAGGGAGTAGGTCTGGACACCGGTCAGCGGCTTGCCGTCCTTGACGGACTTGACCAGGTCGTAGACACCGGCGTCGACGTTCTTGACGACCGAGGTCAGGATCGAGTCCTTGTACTTCGACAGCGCCGGGTCCAGGGCCTGGTCGGAGTCGACACCGATGGCCCAGGCGCCCTTCTGGCCCGCGACGGCCTCGATCGCACCGGCACCGGAACCACCGGCGGCGGCGAAGATGACGTCCGCACCCTTGTCGAGCATGCCCTTGGCGGCGGCCTTGCCCTTGTCGGGGCTGCCGAAGCCGGACAGGTCCGAACCGGTGGACAGGTACTGGATCTGCACCTTGGCCTTCGGGTTCGTGTCCAGGACACCCTGCTGGTAGCCGGCGGCGAACTTCTTGATCAGCGGAAGGTCCACACCGCCGATGAAGCCGACCTGGCCGTCCTTCGACTTCAGCGCGGCCGCGACACCGGCGAGGTACGAGCCCTGCTCCTCGGTGAAGACGATGGAGGCGACGTTCTTCGCGTCGGAAACGGAGTCGACGAGGCCGAAGTTGACCTTCGGGTACTTGGGGGCGATCTTGTCGACCGCGTCCTTGTACGCGAAGCCGATCGCGATGACCGGGTTGTAGCCACCCTCGGCGAGCGACTCCAGACGCTGCTCGCGGTCGGCCGGGGTCTCACCGTTCTTGGCGGTGAGCTCCTTCGTCTCGGCCTTGAACTCGGCCTTGGCCTTGTCCAGACCGCGTGCGGCGGAGTCGTTGAACGAGTTGTCACCACGGCCGCCCACGTCGAAGGCCATGCCGATCTTCATCTGGCCCTTGTCGGAGCTGGTGCTCTCGTCGGACGACTCGCCACACGCGGTGGCGGTGAGCGCGAGAGCCGCAGTGATGGCACACGCAGCGGTGATCTTGGATACCCGGCGCAAGGGAAGGCTCCTTCAAACCTGACCGAAGCGCCTCTTCCGGCGCTGGTTTCGCCGCGATCGTAACGCGCGTAGATGTCAGATAAAGCCCTGTACGGAAGCCGTTATCGGATCGTCGCGAACCGGGGGTGAGCTGTCCGGTTACGAACGGTTGCCGTCGAGCAAAGCCGCGGCGGTGAACAGCTCCACGCCAACAGTGATCGCCTCCTCGTCCGCATCGAAGTCCCCACGGTGCAGATCGAGGCGCCGGGTGTCGCCAGGAGTACGCACTCCGAGCCGTGCCATGGCCCCCGGGACATGCTCCAGATACCAGGAGAAGTCCTCGCCGCCGAGGCTCTGCTCGGTGTCCTCGATCGCATACGATCCGCGGCGCCCGGACATCGCAGCGGCCAGCAGATCCGTCACCGCCGGGTCGTTCACGACCGGCGGGACCCCGCGGACGTAGGTGATCACCGTCTTGGCCCGGTGCATTCCGGCCACCTCGTCGATCGCGGCATGGACCAGATCCGGCGCCTCCCGCCACGCCTCCAGATCCAGGCAGCGGACCGTGCCGGACAGCTCGGCGTGCTGCGGGATCACATTGCAGGCGTGCCCGGCCTGCAGCCGCCCCCACGTGACCGCGAGTCCCGAGCGGGCGTCGACCCGGCGGGCGAGCAGCGCGGGCACCTCGGTGACCACCTTCGCCGCGGCCGTGATCAGGTCGGTGGTCAGATGCGGCCGGGCGGTGTGCCCGCCGGGCCCGTCGAGGGAGACCTCCAGCCGGTCGCACGCCGAAGTGATCGCCCCGGCCCGCAGCCCGATCCTTCCCACATCGACCTTCGGGTCGCAGTGCACGCCGATGATCCGCCCGACCCCCTCCAGCACTCCCGACTCGATCGCATCGGCCGCACCGCCGGGCAACACCTCCTCGGCCGGCTGGAAGATCAGCCGCACGGGCCGCGGCAGCAGCCCCTGCCGGTCGAGCTCCGCGAGCACGAGCCCGGCTCCGAGGACGGTGGTGGTGTGGATGTCGTGCCCACAGGCGTGCGCCCGGTCGGGGACGGTGGACCGGTACGGGACCCCGTTCTTGGTGTCCGGAATGGGCAGGGCGTCGATGTCCGCGCGCAGAGCGAGCATGGGGGGTGTGCCGCTGTCCCGCGTACCCACGTCGCACATGAGCCCGGTCCCGGTGGAGAGCACCTGCGGCCGGAGCCCGGCCTTCTCCAGCCGGGCCTTGAGGGCCGCGGTGGTACGGAACTCCTGGTTGCCGAGCTCGGGGTGCATGTGCAGATCGCGCCGGAAGGCGATCAGCTCGGCCCGCAGGGGTTCGGGCAGCGTGCCGGGCAGAGGTTCGGGCAGGGTGGTGTGCACGGGCAGCTCGGCATCGGACTCGCGGGACATCAACTGGTTCACCTGGTGAAGGGTAGGCCCCTTCCCCCCTCAACTGGCCACAGATCAACAAAAGTTCAGCCGCATAGAGGAACAAAATGCGGCGTCAGGGCGTGTGGCATGAGAAGGAGGTGGGTAAACTCACCCGATTTCCTCCGATGCCTCCACTGTCCCACTGTCGGGTTCGAGTGTGCACCGGGTCCACGCTGCGTCGCCGGCGTACTCGGTTCGGCTGCGTCGTGGACAGCGGCGGTCCCTTCGGGCCGTCGGACGAGGGGGGCCTCGACGATGCTCGACACCTTGGAACAGAGTGTTCAGCCGCGCCCGGAGTGCGGGGCGGAGATCCGGGCGGACCGCAGGTTCGTGCCGTGGTGCGCCGCGTGCGACTGGAACGTGGATCCGGGAGCGCCCGAGGAGGCTGCCGGAGGCTGGAGCGGCTGCAACGCAGACTGGCCCGGCAGCACGGGGGAGAAACTGCTGGCCGAGGTGACGGCCGGCGCGGCGCTGCGGCCCCGGCGCGACGTCGCCAGTGTGCTGGCCTACGCGATCGCGCTGGCCGTCCACGGTACAACGGCCGCTCTGGTCGTCACCGGAATCCTGTTGACGTCTGACGGCCGTACTTCAGCTCTTCGCAGCCGTCGCCGCGCTCCTGTTCGGGATGCCGGCGGAGAACATCCCTTGGTGGTTCCTGGTGCCCGGCGTGGTGTCGGATCTGCTGCGACTCACGGCCGGGGCCGGCCGCTCGACCGATCCTGGCTGTTCGGCCGATGCATGAGATCTCCCGGATGCCCGACGGAGTGTGCCTCGCCGGCAGGGGCGTCGTCCCGGTCGAGGCCGCTCGGGCGGTCCGCCCGGGCGGCCTCAGCCCTTCGCGGCGGCGGGCTCAGGCCTCGGTCACCGCGGTGACCCGCCACGGGGCCAGCCGCTGTACGTCGCGGGCCGTCTCCGTGACGCCGCTCAGGAAACCCTGGGCGCGCGGTGAGGCCGTGTCCCGGAGCCATTCCGGGGCGATGTCGCAGACCGCGACCTTGACCTCCGTACCGACCAGGGCCAGCGGCAGGGTGTGGACCACCGTGGACGGGAAGCTCAGGACCGTGCGGCCGATCGGGCCGCGGCGGGCGATGAGTTCCAGGGGGAGGTCGGGGCGGACGATCTCCAGGCCGGTGGCCGCTTCCAGGGCGTGGAGTTTGTCGGCGGACTCCCGGCGGTGCGCGAAGTAGCGGGTCGCGCCGTGGGTACGGGCGAGGCCCGAGACCGCCTCCAGGTACTGCTCCTGGTCGATGACGCCCGTCTCGACCAGGGACGTGCCCACCAGGTCCGCGCCCTTGGTGAGGCGCGGCGGGCCGAAGCGGGCCCGGGTCCAGGCGAAGGTGTTGGGGGTGACCGTGATGCCGGCCGGAGCCTCGACCGGCATCGCTGTGAACACCTCGACCGTGCGGGTCCCGGACGGGGTGAAGCGGCGGCGGGCGGTGGCCGTCACCGGGGCCAGGACCAGTTCGCGCGGCCCCGAGCTGCCGCGCCGGTGCCAGCGCACCAGGCGTTCGCCGCGAGCCAGTTGGACGACGAACTCCATCGTCGCCGTGCCGTCGTCGACCACCGTGAGGCGGCGGGCGCGGACCATGGTCAGGAGCAGCTGCACATAGCGGGAGAACGGGTCGCCGATCACGATCCGGTCCGCCCGGCGCAGCAGTCCCGCCAGTGACCGCAGGGTCTTCAGGGGTGCGCCCGCTCCGCCGCGCGCCTCCTGCCAGCGGACGGTGACGCCCTCGTCGCGGGCCAGCTCCGCCATCCGGCGCAGCTGACCGCGCGACATCGGGTCGACCGGGGGGAGGACGACGACCGTCATGCCCGAGCGGACCAGGTCGTCGCCTCCCTCTGCGTAGGCCCACTCCAGGACGTTCAGGAGCTGGACCGGGCTCTCGACGAAGGCGAGGTTCACCGGTCGGCCCGTCAGACCGCGACCGGCTCGGCGGCCTGGGCCGCCTCGGTGTTCTCGGCGACGACGCCCGCGACACGGCGGAGCTTCTTCATCGGGCCGAGCTCGGACTCGTACACCTTCTTGACGCCGTCGCCCAGGGAGGCCTCGATGGTGCGGATGTCGCGGACGAGGCGGGTGAGGCCCTGCGGCTCGACGGAGGCGGCCTGGTCGGAGCCCCACATGGCGCGGTCGAGGGTGATGTGCCGCTCGACGAACACGGCGCCGAGGGCGACGGCGGCGAGGGTCGTCTGGAGGCCGGTCTCGTGGCCGCTGTAGCCGATCGGGACGTTCGGGTACTCCTGCTGGAGGGTGTTGATGACCTGCAGGTTCAGCTCCTCGGCCTTCGCCGGGTACGTCGAGGTGGCGTGGCAGAGCAGGATGTTGTCACTGCCGAGGACCTCGACCGCGTGGCGGATCTGCTTCGGGGTCGACATGCCGGTGGAGAGGATGATCGTGCGGCCGGTGGCACGCAGCGAGCGGAGCAGCTCGTCGTCCGTGAGGGAGGCGGAGGCGACCTTGTGGGCGGGGACGTCGAACTTCTCCAAGAAGGCGACGGCCTCGGTGTCCCACGGGGAGGCGAACCAGTCGATGCCGCGCTCGGCGCAGTGCTCGGAGATGGCCCGGTACTCGTCCTCGCCGAACTCGACGCGGTGGCGGTAGTCGATGTACGTCATCCGGCCCCAGGGGGTGTCGCGCTCGATGTCCCACTGGTCGCGCGGGGTGCAGATCTCCGGGGTGCGCTTCTGGAACTTGACGGCGTCGCAGCCGGCGTCGGCGGCCACGTCGATCAGCGCGAGGGCGTTGGCCAGGTCGCCGTTGTGGTTGATGCCGATCTCGCCGGTGATGTAGACGGGCTGACCGGGGCCGGCGGTGCGGGTGCCGAGGGTGCGCAGACGGGAGGTGCTCATGAGGGTGTTTCCTTACTTGGTGGTGGAGACAGGGGTGTCGGGCGTGGACTCGGGGGAGTCGGTGGGGGTGGACTTGTGGTGCGTGAGGGTGGGGCCGAGCAGCCAGGCCGCGATCTCGCGGATGGCGCCGAAGCCGCCGGGGGTGGTCGTGACGGCGCGCGCCGCGGCGCGTACCGAGTCGTGGGCGCTCGCGACGGCGACGGGCCAGCCGGCGAGCGCGAAGCAGGGCAGGTCGTTGACGTCGTTGCCGACGTAGAGCACGCGCTCGGGGGCGATGCCGTGCTCGTCGCACCACTGCTTGAGGGCGAGGTCCTTGCGGTCGATGCCGTGCAGGACCGGGATCCTGAGCTTGTTGGCGCGGGCGGCGACGACCGGGTTCTGCTCGGTGGACAGGATCAGGAGGTCGAGGCCGGACTTGCGCAGGGCCGCGATGCCGAGGCCGTCGCCGCGGTGGACCGCGACGATCTCGCGTCCGTCGGCGTCGATGAGGACCCGGTCGTCGGTCTGCGTGCCGTCGAAGTCGAGGACGACCGCATCGATGTCGTCGCGGGTCGGCAGCGCCGACGGGTCGAGCAGCGGCGCGAGGGCGCGGGCGCGGGCCAGGTCGTGCGGGTCGTCGATCTCCAGGACCCGGGCGGGGTCGGTGCGGACCAGCGCGGTGTCGCCGAAGAAGCGGTGGCGGTGGGTGCGGAAGCCGGCGACGTCCATGGCGTACGCCGCGCCCGTCTCCAGCAGGTCCTCGGGGCGGTCCTGCCGCATCTGCCGGACGCCCTTGTCGTGGTTGACGCCGTAGGCGTGTTCCTCGACCGCGCTGCCGTCGCGCCAGATGAAGCCGTGGAACGGGGCCACCGTGACGGCCGTGTCGGCACCGTCACGGGCGACCGCCGCGGCTACGCCGTCGACGTCCTCGCGGGTGAGGAACGGGCTGGTGCACTGGACGAGGAGGACCACGTCGACGGTGCGGCCGTGCATCGCCTCGTACGCGTCGAGGGCGTGCAGCACCGCGTCCTCGCTGCTCGAACTGTCACCGGCGATGGCCGCCGGACGCTGCACGCAGTGCACCCGGCCGGAGGCTCCGAGAGCGTCCCCGGCGGCCCGTGCGGCGGCCGCGACGGCCGCGTCGTCGGTGGTGACGACGACGTCCGTGACCTCACGCGATGCGAGGCAGGCGTTCACCGCGCGGGCCACCAGCGGTACGCCGCCGACCTGGGCGATGTTCTTGCCCGGGACGCCCTTGGATCCGCCGCGGGCGGGGATCACGGCGAGCACGGTCGGGGTCGGGGCCGGGGTCGGCGTCATCTCTGCTCCTGAAGTGGTGTTCACAGTTCGCCCATCCGCCGGATCACGGGGGCGACCCGCTGGACTCCCTGCCGGTACGCCCCCCGTGCCGCTTCCCGTACGGCGTCGCGGACCGCGCCGCGCACCCCGCCGGTCTCGCGCGGCGTCGCGGCGCCCGGCAGCGGACGGCCGTCGGGGGCCAGGTGGTGGCGGGCGAGGATGCCGGGGAGGTAGCCGGAGGCGGTGGCGGGTGTGTAGTACGGCGTGAGGCCGGGAAGGCGGGGTTCGGCCAGCAGCGCGTCGACGCGGGCGCGGGCGGTGTCATAGGCCGTGTCGTACGTGCCGTCCGCGGCGACGCCCTGGCCGGCCAGCCACTTCTCGTCGGGCTCCGGGTGGGAGCCGCCGTCGAGCCGGTCCCAGGAGGTGAGCAGGCCCGAGCCGATGAAGTGGTGGTTGCCGAGGGTCTCGCGGACGCCGAGGTCGGTGAGGATCGCGGTCGGGATGCGCCGGTGCAGGGATTCGAGCGCGGCGGTCGAGGAGACCGTGACCAGCAGGTCGGTGCGGTCGAGCACCTCGCCCATGTGCCCGTACACGAGGCTGAAGTTGGGCGGCAGCCCGCCGGGCAGCTTCTCCGCGAGCCGCTGGTACGGGAGTTCCTCGATGTGTGTGGTGTGCTCACCGGGCTTGGAGCGCAGCTTCAGCAGCACCTCGCGGTCGGGGTGCAGCCTGGCGTGCTCGACGAGCCTGCGCAGCAGGTACGTGCGGTCGGCGCGGGATGCCGGTACGGAGGGCTGAGCGGCGAACACGACCGTGTCGCGGCCCTCCTGCCTCCGGTGCGGTGCGCCGCCGAGGAACGGCAGGGCGGCCTCCGTGACGGCCGAGGCGTCGGCGCCCACCCCCTCGTACACCGCGCGGAAACGCTCCGCGTCGTGCCGGGAGTTTGCGAGGACGAGGTCCGCGCCGTGCCGCAGCAGCAGCCCGTCGGCGAGCTTCTCGTAGACGACGCCGACATAGCCGGTGACGACGACGGGCCTGGCGGGCAGCCGCAGGGCGGCGAGGCCGTGCAGCATCGCCTGGACGGCGCCGCCCACCAGGGCCAGGACCACGACGTCGTACCCCTCGTCCCGCACGGTGTGCAGGAACTCGACGGCGGTCACCTCGCGCACCCGGCAGGTCTCGATCCCGACGTCGCCGACCTCGGCGAGCTGGCGCGGGGTCGGGGTGGCACGGCCGCGCAGCAGCAGTCCGCTGATCTCGACCGGCCGGTCCGCTGTCCGGGACGCGTCCGGGGCTCCGGTGGTCAGGCGGCGCGCGGTGAGCGCGCCCCATTTCCACCGGGTGTCCGAGTCGGCGAGCACGGCTACCCGGAGGGCCGTCGTCTTACTGGTACGTGGGGGCACGTCCAAGAAGTTAGGAAGGCATTCCGATTCGCGGCCCAACGGGGCGGCAACAGATGGTTAACAGCCCGCCGACTGTTGGCGAATCAGCTTCACAAATACCCTGCAATCGCCGCGGAATCGGGCTGGTTCATCATTCCGACATTCGTCGTTCACCTGCCGTCCCTTCTGGGGCCAGGGCAAATCGCGGACATGCCCCTAGCGTGAGGCGGGTGGTTAAGCTCTCCGTCATCGTGCCGTTCTACAACGTGCAGACATACGCTCCCGACACCCTGAGAAGCCTGCGGGCCAACGCCCGTGAGGACTTCGAATTCATCCTCGTCGACGACTGTTCGACCGACGGGACCCCGGAGATCCTCATGCGCGCCGAGCGCGAGCTCCCCGGTGCCGTCCTGGTCAGACACGAGAAGAACGGAGGCCTGGCCACCGCACGCAACACCGGAATCGACGCGGCGAGCGGCGAGTACCTCACGTTCCTCGACGGCGACGACTGGGTGGCTCCCGGCTACTACGACCGGCTTCTCGCCGCCATCACGGATCTGGGCTGCGACTTCGTGCGCACGGACCATGTGCAGTTCACGGACCGGGTACGTACCGTCCACCGGGTCCCGCACGGTCTGCGCGGCACCGTCATGCGGCCGCGCGACGTGATTCTGCCGTCCGACAAGTCGACGTCGGTGGACTATGCGTACGCATGGGCCGGCGCCTATCACCGCAGGCTCGCGGACTCGGGACTGCTCCGCTTCCGGGACGGGCTGCGCACCGCCGAGGACCGGCCCTGGATCTGGCGCCTGCACCGCGAGGCCGATTCCTTCGCGGCGATCGGCCTGCTGGGCGTCTTCTACCGGCGTGGCGTGGCGTCCTCGCTCACCCAGATCGGCGATGTACGGCAGCTCGACTTCATCCGGGCCTTCGATCAGGTGCTCGAGGAAACGGCAAAGGACCCGGAGGCAGAGCGTCTGCTTCCGAAGGCAGTGCGCACCTATTGCGCTGTCATGGCGCATCACCTGGAATCCATCGAAAGGTTCGAACCAGCAGTGGCACGGAAATTGCGCTCCATGAGCGGGGCGGCCCTTCGGCGTATGCCCCAGGAAATTCTCGCCGATACGCTGAATTCGCTGGGCGATCAGCGTGCGGCCCAGTTGCGCCGTGTCCGGCGTCGCTCCGTGTCCCGGGAGGTCGCGGCCTGATGGTCGGCACGTACACCGCGCCGACCGGCCGGTCCACCACTCAGATCTTCTCCGCGTGCACGCAGTACGCCGCCGCCACGGTCGTCGCGGCGTTGCGCGCGGGCCGGTTCGGTCCGCGGTCCGAGCACCGGCGCATCCTTGTCGTGAGTGACACCTCGCCCTCTCCCGAGCTGGGCACACCGCTCCATCACAGGCCCGGATTCGAGGAACTCGAGTCCGAATTCGACACCGTGCACTCCTGGAACGAGTTCATCCAGCCGTTCCATCCCGCGGGTTGGTCCCCCCGGGAGCAGGACGCCTCGCTGTGGGAGCGGGCCGTCCGTGCAGCATGGGGCCTGGGGGACGAACCGGTCGAGATCGCCTGCGAGTCCATCCAGGCCAACCCGTCGCAGGCCCTCGCCCTGATCTTCGGCGAGAGCCCGGTGCACATCTACGCCGACGGTCTGATGAGCTACGGTCCGACCCGCAACAAGGTCGATCCGATGATCGGCACCCGTATCCGCAGGCTGCTCCACCTGGACCTGGTGCCGGGCCTGCGGCCGCTCCTGCTCACCGAGTTCGGCGTCGAGTCCGAGATCGTGCCGACCGATGTCTTCCTGAAGGTGCTGGACGAGCTCGCCGGATCGACGGACGCCAGCGGCCCCGCCGGCCCCGCACCGGCCCTGCTGCTCGGCCAGTACCTTTCCGCGCTCGCCATCCTCACGCCCCAGCAGGAGGAGGAACTGCACGCGCGGATGCTGCGCGGCGCCGTCGCACTCGGCCACACCCGGGTCGTCTTCAAGCCGCATCCCAGCGCGCCGGCCCACTGGACGCAGCTGCTGGAGCAGGAGGCGCAGCGGCTCGGTGCCGAACTCACCGTTCTCGACAGCCCCGTCCTGGCCGAGACGCTCTTCCAAAACATGCGGCCGGCTCTGGTCGTCGGCTGCTTCTCCACCGCGTTGTTCACCGCCGCCACGTTCTACGGCCTGCCGGTCGCCCGCGTCGGCACCGACACCCTGCTGGAGCAGCTCACCCCGTACCAGAACAGCAACCGCATCCCGCTGACCATCGTCGATGCGCTGCTGCCCGACCTGGAGGACGCGTCCGCGGTCACCGGCTGGTCGCTCCCCTCCGCAGAACAGGTCCGGGGCGAACCGACCGACCTGGTCAGCGCTGTCGGCTACGCCATGCAGCCACAGATGCAGGCGGCCCTGCGCCCCCATGCCGAGCGCTACCTCAGCCGGCACCGCGGCACCATCTGGCGCTATTTCAAACGGCGCCGGCTGACCGTACTGGGGCTGCCCGGCGCCGTTCCCGCACAACTCGCCTTCATTCCGCGCAATGCGACGGTGCGCAGGATCGCCCGTAAGGCACGCACCCTGAAGCGAGCGGCGGCGAACTGATCCACGTTCTTCCGCCCTTGAAGCGAGCGGCCCCGGTCCGGCCGGTTCCGGTGAACCCACACGTCCCGGCCGGTCCCGGAAAAGAGCGTCCCCGTGGCCGGGCCGCGGCGGCGTCCGGGGTGCCCCACGCACCCGGGAGCCGGCCGGCGCCTGCACCGCACACCCGCGCCTTCGCCGCTTCCCCCGAGACGCAGCCCTTCCCGTATCCGGGAGGACACCGAGACTTCATCTGCCCACCATCGCGACGTGGTGTGCCCCGGGCAGCGCGCAAGCGTACGTTCCCATCCATGCCCTCCCTTCTGCGAAACCGCCTGACGAAACGCGTTCTGCGCCCTGCCGCCTCCCTGGTCGACCGGCGTATCCGCCTACGCGTGGAACGCAGCGCCGAGCAGCTGCGCCGCGAGTTCGACGTGCTGCACCACGAGCTCGACGTGCTGCGCCGGGGTACCGAGGACATGCGGCGCAGCCAGTACGCGCTCGGGCTGCTGCTCGACGGCACGGGCCGGGGTGCCCACCGCATTCCGCCGGCCGGCGAGATGGACGAACTGGTTCGTCAGATAGCCGACTTGAGCGGGAGCGAGGCGCATGCCCGGCGCAGCGCCGTCGTCGCCTACCGCACGGTCGTGGCCCTGGAGGCGCTCGGGGTGGGCAGGCTGGCCGGCTCCACGTCCAATGTGTGCGGAAAGCTGGCCACCGTGCCGCTCCTCTCGCCGCCGAACGGCAGCATTCTCGAAATCGGCACCCTGTACGGGCTGTTCGCCTCCGCGTTGACGCGGATGGTGCACCGGGCGGGCATCGAGCCGGACCTGACGATCGTCGACCCGCTGGCCGGCATCCAGCTCCAGCCGGGCACCGCACAGCCCGCCGACCCGACGGGAACTCCGGTGCGCGAGGACGTGGTGCGGGCCAATCTGGCTCTCTGCGCCGGCGGTTCGGCGCGGGAGGCGCGGATCCGGCAGGGCCTCTCCTCCGACCCCGAAGTGCGGAAGGCGGTCTCCGACCGTGCGTACGGCGTGATCATCGTGGACGGCGACCACTCCCAGGAGGGGGTGGCGGCCGACCTCGACTGGGTCGAGCGGATCGTCGCCCCGGGCGGCATCGTGGTACTCGACGACTACGGTGACGCCTCCTGGCCCGGCGTCCAGGAAGCCCTGGACAAGCATCTGGCGGACGGCTCGTCCCGGCTGCGGATGCTGGGCAGGGTGTCGACGTCCGCGTATCTGCGGGCGGAGTGACCGGACGGCCCGCCCCGGGCGTTCACGAAGGGTGGGAGGAGTTCGCGCCGCCGCGGTGAACGGCCCCCTGCCGCGGGCGGCTCAGCGCACCCCGTACCGCGCCTCGATACCGGCGACGATCAGCCGCAGCCCGTCCTCGAAGCGTTCGTCGTAGTGGGCGAAGATCTCGGCACCGGCTGCGGCGGCCAGGGGGTACTCGGCCATCCGGCCGGCACGCTCGCCGATGTCGAAGCCGTCGCGCCGCTCGTCCGGCATCGGCTGGACGCCCTGCTCCTCGGTGACGAAGCCCATGGTGTACGCGTAGGCGGTGGTACCCGCCCGGACCGCCTGCCACAGCTCGAACCCGGCGTCGACCATGGTCCGCAGATGGGACTCCAGTCCGTCGGCATGGTCGGTGCCGGTGAATTTCGCACCGCCGTACACCTTCGCCCCGTCCCGGTAGCGCAGCAGCGCCGTGCGCAGCGCGCTGTGGTACGCGACCAGCTGGTCCTGCCAGCGGTCCGGGGACGGACCCGGCAGATCCTCGTCGAGCATCCGGCGGTACATCACGGTGGCCATCTCGTCGAGCAGTGCCTGCTTGTCCTTGAAGTGCCAGTAGAGCGCGGGCGCCTTGACGTCCAGCTCCTTGGCGATCGCCCGCAGGGAGAGCCCGTCGAGACCCGTCTCGTTCAGCAGCCGTAGGGCGGCGTCGGCCACCCGCGCCCGGTCGATCTTCGTCGTTCCCACCTTGACAATTTAACAGCGTTAAGCGGACACTGCGAACCATGGAACTTAACAGCGTTAAGGAAACTGAGGTCCTGATCGTCGGCGCGGGCTCCTGCGGCCTCGCACTCGCCTGCGACCTGGCCCGCCGAGGGGTGCGCGCGCTGCTGGTCGAACAGGCACCCGCGCTCTTCCCCGGCTCGCGCGGCAAGGGCATCCAGCCGCGCACCCGCGAGGTCTTCGACGATCTCGGAGTCGGCGGCGCGGTGCGCAGGCACGGCGGCCCGGCACCGGTCGGCATGGTCTGGCAGGAGGGGAGGCGCCAGGGCGAGCACGACATGTTCCGCCGCGCGGCGCCGACGGAGGCGGAGCCGTACGGGGAGCCGTGGATGCTGCCGCAGTGGCGGACCCAGGAGATCCTGCTGGCCCGGCTGCGCGAGCTGGGCGGCGACGTCGCCTTCTCGACCCCGCTGACCGGACTCGACCAGGACGCGGAAGGCGTCACGGCGCACCTGACCACCGGCCCGGTGCGCGCCTCCTACCTGGTCGCGGCGGACGGCGGCCGCAGTACGGTCCGGCGCGCGCTCGCCGTCCCGATGACCGGTGAGACCGTGGACCCGGCGCCGATGCTGGTCGCCGATGTCCGCGTCGCCGAGGACGCTCTCGACCGGCTCAACTGGCATGTCGTGATGGGCGAGGGGGGATTCCTCACCCTGTGCCCGCTGCCCGGCACGGCGGACTTCCAGCTGGTCGCGCAGTTCGAGGAGGGCGAGCCGGACACCTCCGCGGAGGGCATCCGCGCCCTGGTCGCCGCCCGTACCCATCTCGCCGCGGACGACATCACCGAGGTGCGCTGGTCCTCCGACTTCCGGCCCCGTGCCGCGCTGGCAGACCGGTTCCGCGAGGGCCGCGTCTTCCTGGCGGGCGACGCCGCGCACGTGCACTCCCCCGCGGGCGGGCAGGGGCTCAACACCAGCGTCCAGGACGCCTACAACCTCGGCTGGAAGCTCGGCCAGGTGCTGCGGCACGGCGCACCGGCCGCGCTGCTCGACAGTTACGAGGCGGAGCGCCGGCCGGTCGCCGCCGAGATGCTCGGGCTCTCCACCCGCATCCACCGGGGCGAGCAGGAGCGCGGCGCGGCCACTCAGCAGCTGGGGCTCGGCTACCGCGAGGGTCCGCTGTCGGTGGGCCGGGCCGGCGTGCTGCACTCCGGCGACCGCGCCCCGGACGGACCGGCGGCCGGGGGCCGGCGCCTCTTCGACATCTTCCGCGGCCCGCACTTCACTCTGCTGGCCGTCGGCACGGACGCCGAACTGCCGGTGTCCGACAGCGACCTCGTCCGCGTGCACCGCACGGATGCCTACGAGGCGTACGGAACGGGCGTGTTCCTGATCCGCCCCGACGGCTACATCGGCTGGGCGGGCGAGGACACCGCGGGCCTGGCCGCCTGCCTGGCGCCGCTCGGCCTCGCCACGCTCACACGCTGCTGAGCGAGAGTTTCGCCGCGAAGCCGAGGAACAGCACACCCGCCGCCGAGGTCGCACCCGCCGACAGCCGCTTGCGCCGGCGGAAGGCCGCGGACAGCCGGGTGCCGCCGAATATGAGCGTCGACAGGTAGAGGAAGCTGGCGATCTGCAGCAGCGTGCCCAACAGCAGGAAGGACAGCGCCGGATAGGCGTACCCGGGGTCGACGAACTGCACGAAGAACGAGATCAGGAACAGGATCGCCTTCGGATTGAAGAGGCTCACCACGAGCGCCCTCCGGTACGGCCGCTCCACCGTGGCCGCGGGCTCGGCGGTCTCCTCGGTCAGTTCGGCCATCTGCCGGTGGCGCTCGCGCCACAACGAGACCGCAGCCCGCAGCATGCCGATCGCGAGCCAGGTGAGGTAGCCCGCGCCCGCGTACTTGACGATCGCGAAGAGCACCGGCGTGGTCTGCAGCAGGGAGGCGGCGCCGAGCGCGGCCAGGGTCATCAGCACCGTGTCACCGGTCCACACACCGGCCGCCGCCACATACCCGGTCCGCACCCCGCGGCGGGCGGCGACAGAGAGCACGTACAGCGAATTCGGCCCCGGCAGGAGAACAATCAGCACAAGGCCGGCGAGATAGGTCGGAAGATCGATGACACCCAGCATGAAAGCGAGTGTCGCACGGGGGTACGACACTCCGCCCCGAAGGGTTCAGCCGGTGGGACGCGGCCGGGGCTCACGCCACGAGGTCGGCGTACACGATGATGTTGCCGGGCCGGTGCCCGTGCTTCAGCTCACCGCCGCAGGTGATCAGCCGCAGCTCGGGGCCGGGGGTGTCGCCGCGAGCCGTTGCGGCGAGTGCCGCGGTGGCGACGGCGGTACGGAGGGCGATGCGGCGCGAGGTGCGGTAGGACACGGACCGGGCATCATGTCCCTTCCCGCACGTCAGAACGCGTCCGCCGGCACATACGTCCCCCACACCTCCCGGAGCGCATTGCACACCTCGCCGACCGTCGCCCGCGCAGCCAGCGCGTCCTTCATCGGGTACAGGACGTTGTCCGTCCCCTCGGCCGCCTTCTTCAGCCGGCCCAGCGCCTCGTCGACCGCGCTCTGGTCGCGTTCGGCCCGCAGCTTCGCCAGCCGGGCCGCCTGCTGGGCCTCGATCGCCGGGTCGACCCGCAGCGGCTCGTACGGCTCCTCCTCGTCGAGCTGGAAGCGGTTGACGCCGACGACGACGCGCTCCCCGCTGTCCGTCTCCTGGGCGATGCGATAGGCGCTGCGCTCGATCTCGCCCTTCTGGAAGCCTCGCTCGATCGCGTTGACCGCGCCGCCCATGTCCTCGACCTTGAACATCAACTCCAGGGCCGCCGCCTCGACGTCGTCGGTCATCTTCTCGACGACGTACGAACCCGCGAACGGATCGACGGTGGCCGTGACGTCCGTCTCGTACGCCAGGACCTGCTGGGTACGCAGGGCCAGACGGGCGGACTTGTCGGTCGGCAGGGCGATGGCCTCGTCGAACGAGTTGGTGTGCAGCGACTGCGTGCCGCCCAGGACCGCGCCCAGGCCCTGCACGGCGACCCGGACCAGGTTGACCTCGGGCTGCTGGGCGGTGAGCTGGACGCCCGCGGTCTGGGTGTGGAAGCGCAGCATCAGCGACTTCGGGTCCTTCGCGCCGAACTCCTCCCTCATCACCCGGGCCCAGATCCGGCGGGCGGCACGGAACTTGGCGACCTCTTCGAGGATCGTCGTGCGGGCGACGAAGAAGAAGGAGAGGCGGGGGGCGAAGTCGTCGACGTCCATGCCGGCCGCGACGGCGGTACGGACGTACTCGATGCCGTCCGCGAGGGTGAACGCGATCTCCTGCGCGGGCGAGGCACCGGCCTCGGCCATGTGGTAGCCGGAGATCGAGATGGTGTTCCACTTCGGGATCTCGGCCCTGCAGTACTTGAAGATGTCGGCGATCAGCCGCAGCGAGGGCTTGGGCGGGAAGATGTACGTGCCACGGGCGATGTACTCCTTCAGCACGTCGTTCTGGATGGTGCCGGTCAGCCGGTCGGCCGGGACGCCCTGCTCCTCACCGACCAGCTGGTACATGAGGAGCAGCAGCGCGGCGGGTGCGTTGATCGTCATGGAGGTGGAGACCTTGTCGAGCGGGATGCCGCCGAACAGGATCCGCATGTCCTCGACCGAGTCGATCGCCACGCCGACCTTGCCGACCTCGCCGGACGCGATCGGCGCGTCGGAGTCGTGGCCCATCTGGGTGGGCAGGTCGAAGGCGACGGACAGGCCCATCGTGCCGTTGGCGATCAGCTGCTTGTAGCGGGCGTTCGACTCGGAGGCCGTACCGAACCCGGCGTACTGGCGCATCGTCCACGGCCGGCCCGTGTACATCGTCGGGTAGACACCGCGCGTGAACGGGTAGGCGCCCGGCTCCCCCAGTTTGTCCTCGGCGTTCCACCCGTGGAGTGCGTCCGGCCCGTAGACCGGCTCGATGGGCAGTCCCGACTCCGACTCGCGCGTCATCTGCTGTGCCTCCCGCTGGAGCTACTTACTGGTACCCAACGACCCTCGCGACGGACTGTAGCGGCGGGCGTGCAACCGGTGGAGAGGCACGGGCTGGGACCTTGCTCACAAGGTGCGTCCTACGGCCTTCCCCGACGCACTCACCATCATGCGCGGGCTTTCGCAACCGAGCAGAGCGGGAATTCGTCCCAAGAGACAACGAAGGAAGCAGGGGGCCGAGATGATACACAGAACCGGGCACGGTGCAGGAACGATCGGCCGGACCGCAGGACGGCCGGGCGCCGCGGCGTTGTCCGCCGTCGCCGTCCTCGCGCTGGCCGTCACCACCGCGGGCTGCAAGGCGCAGCCCGCCGACGGGTCCCCGGCGGTCTCGTCGTCACCGCCGAAGGCCTCCGCCCCGGCGACCGACGACGCCAAACCCGGAGCCACCGCCTCGCCGTCTCCGGACCCGTCCCCGTCCTCGTCGTCACCGGCCGCGAGCCCGAAGCCTGATCCGCAGGGCAAGACGCTGATGGCGACCGGCTCCCAGGGCAAGCAGGTGCGGGAGCTGCAGGCCCGGCTGCGCCAGATCGGCCACTTCAACCGCACCCCCACCGGTTACTACGGCACCGCCACCGTGGCCGCCGTGCAGTCCTTCCAGGGCAAGCGCGGACTGGACCGTACGGGCAGGACGGACACCCTCACCTGGCAGAAGCTGCTCGCCATGACACGGAAGCCGACGGCCGCCGAGCTGAACCCGCCGGCCACCCGGCCCGCCGCCCGGCTCGACAAGCGCTGCCTGACCGGCCGGGTGCTCTGCATCAGCAAGAACAGCCGGTCCCTGTCGTGGGTGATCAACGGGCAGGTCGTATCGACGATGGACGTACGGTTCGGCTCGCAGTACACGCCGACCCGGGAGGGCACCTTCTCCGTCTACTGGAAGTCGCGGCACCATGTGTCGACGATCTACCACACGGCCATGCCGTACGCGATGTTCTTCAGCGGCGGTCAGGCGGTGCACTACTCGTCGGACTTCGCGGCCCGCGGCTACAGCGGTGCCTCGCACGGCTGTGTGAACGTCCGGGACGAGGGGAAGATCGCCGCGCTCTTCGACCAGGTCCGCACCGGCGACAAGGTCGTCATCTACTGGTGAGACCGTGGGGCCGCACATCCGGATGAGGGGCGCGGGCGGGACCGGGGGAACGTGTCCCGCCCGCGCCGGGTGCGCTGAGCCGAAGGTACGGGGGGAACCCCGGCTCTGTGCGCTGCCGATGACCAGTCGGCTCACTCTGTACTGCGCCGACGGCCCGGAAAATGTCACACCCCGTGGCAGCGGACCGGCCGGCGAGGCTCAGCGGGTGACCGCAGTGGTCCCGGGGGCGGACCGGAACCCGTGGGCCGACGGCGCGTAAACGGCGGGCTTGGACCAGAGCGACGGGACCGTGGGCGAGGGCTCGTCGCCCGTGCCCCCGCCGGATCCGCCGTCCTCGCTCTGCGGCTCGTCGCCACTGCCTTGCTGCGCATCGCCGCTCGGGCCGTCCACCGTCTGCAGGACACGCCTGCAGAACCGGTCGAGGCCGCCGGCGCCCTTGGCCAGCACTTCGAGGCGGCGCCTACGGTCGGCGTCGAGGCGGCCGGCGCGGTAGTCGCGGCAGGCCCTGACGGTCCGTTTGCCCCAGATGCCGTACGTGCCGTCCTGCTCGCTGCCGGCTGTGCTGCCGGTCCCGTACGGGACACCGCGGCCTTCCCCGGCGGTGTCCCGGTCGCTGTCGGCGTCACTGCTGTTCCGGCCGTCCCGGCCGAGCCCGCCCTTGCCGCGCGCGCTGTCGGCCTTGCGGGTTCCGTCACCGGTGGCGGCGGACGGGCCGGCCGAGTCCCGGGAGGGATGCGGGACCGGGGACCCGGACGGCGCGGCGGATGTCCCGTCGGAGTCGAGCCGCTCCTCGGGGGAGGCGGGCGCCGAAACGGATGAGCCGGGCAGCGGGTTGGCGTGCCCGCCGAACGGGCCGAGGAGCATGCCCGTGCCGGCGGCGACCGCCACCCCGCCGAGCGCACAGCCCGCGAGGGAAGCCACCAGACCGAAGCGGACGGGCCTGCTCCAGCGCGGCGTACGCGTGCGGCCGCCGGAGGCCGCGGACGACGAGGCCGTGGTGGAGGGGGCGGGGCCGATGCGTATCGGTCCGAGCGCCTGCGACAACTCCGGATGCCCCGACGGCCCCGACTGCCCCTGCGGCTCCGGCAGTTGCAGGTGTTCTGCCCGATCGGACGGGCCCGGGTTTTCCCGCTGCTCGGGCCCGCTGCTCTGCGCGACGTGGCCCGTCGGACGCCCCGGTGTCGGCAGCGCGGCCCGTTCCCCTGCCCGGCCGGCGCGCGGCACTCCCCGGAAGGCGGCCAGCGCGGCGGCCTCGCCCGGCAGTTCGCCGGTGGCCGGGCGGGCGCTGCGGGCGACGGCACCCAGCGCGGCCGCGAGACGTTCGGCTTCGGTGCGTGCCTGGCCGTCGACGGGGTCGACCGGTTCGCCGCGGAGCAATCTCTCCGCCGCGTCCTCGTCAAGCCACTCGTGCTGTTCCTCGGCCATCACATGTTCCTCTGCGTCCAAGGACGCGAATGCGTCACACCGGCGGACGCCGCCAGACCGGTGCGGAAAGCGCGCTGTGCGGGTACGGCGCCGAGCTCCGCCGCCAGACCTGCCGCGCCCCCGTGCGGGTGGGTTCCGACCGGCCCGCTCTTACCGCCCTCGCTGCTGTCACCGCCCTCACCACTGCCGCCGCTGTCCGCGTGAAGCAGCTCCGCGAGCCGCTTCAGTCCACGGTGCGCGGCGGTACGAACCGCGCCCGGCCGCTTGCCGAGTGTCTGCGCCGCGCTCTTGGCGTCCAGACCGACCACCACACGCAGCACGACGGCCTCGGCCTGGTCCTGCGGCAGTTGGGCGATGAGAGACATCGTACGTCCGGTGGCCAGTGCCTCCATCGCCTCGTCTGCGGTATCGGACTCGGCCGGCTTCTCGGACAGTTCCGTCTCGTCGCCGCCGATCGCGGGACGCCTGCCGCGCATCCGCAGATGGTCCAGCGCCCGGTTGCGCGCGATGCGCGCCGCCCACCCGCGGAACCGGTCGGCGTCGCCGCTGAACCGGTCGAGGTCGCGCGCTATCTGCAGCCATGACTCGGATGCCACGTCCTCGGCGTCCGGCTCCCCCACCAGCGTCCGTATGTAGCCCAGCAGCCGCGGCTGCACAGCGCGGTACACAGTACGGAAGGCGTCTTCGTCCCCGTCCTGAGCCGCGAGCACCGCGGCGGTCAGCTCCGCGTCGTCCCCCAGCACTCCCTCAACCTGCCCTGCTGTCCTGAATCGCAGCTGGTCACCACTGCCGCGCCACCCTGCGCGACTCAGCACGCTACGTCCTTCGCGGGGGTCACGTCCATGACTTGTACAACCCGCAACCTTTCACAGACCTGGTGCGGTGTGACAGAAAACGCATGCGCGGCGCTGAGATGAGTACGGGGTCGTCCTGCGGCCCCGCGGAAGACGACCGGGGCCTCTCCTGTGGGGGGTGGCGGCCCCGGTCGTCCTCGTTTTCTCCCCCGACTCCTCACTTCCCGGGCTCCCCCGGGCGTTGCTCGCCCAGGGTTCACCGATCGCCCGGAGGGATCCGACTACGCGGGCCCGCGGCCACGCGCGCGCCGCGACGCCGCGGCGCGGAGCACCCGCTGCCCCTCGGTCGAGGCGTCCAGCACCTGGCGCAATCCGGCCCCTGCACCGGACGCCCCCGCGGTCTCCGCCAGCATGTCCAGGATCCGGATCTGACGGCGCACCTCCCCGGTCACCAGCGGCCCGGCGTCCGGCGCCTCGTCCTCGCGGCAGCGCCGCAGCAGCTCGTCCTCGGCAGCGGGCCTCGCGTCGTGCCCGAGGTGGACCCTCAGGGCCAGGAACGAGCAGGCCTCCGCCCACGCCCGCAGCCCCGGATCCGTCCGGTCCGCGGGTGCTTCGCCGAGCAGCTTCCGTATCGCGGGTACGGTCCCGTCCGCCCCGGGCGGCAGGACGTCGAGCGCCGTACGTGCCTCGGTCAGCCGGTCCGCCCACTCTTCGCTCTTCGCGCAGCCCGCCCAGAGCGGACGCAGCGGGTCCGGGTCGGCGCCCTCCGCAGGCTGGGGCAGGCATCGGTCGAGGCAGGCGGTCCCGCTCGCGACCAGCGCCCGCTCGTCCGCGGCGGCGATCAGTTCCAGCAGGCTCATCGGCAACTCCCCGTAGGCCTGTCCCCGTACGGGCTCGCACGGGGACGCGGCGCTTCCCGCGGCCGCATACCGCTATCAGCGCCGAATGGCTCAAAATCGTCACTGCGGCAGTCCGGAAAGCGCCTCACGGTGTCAGGCGAGACCGGCGGCGGCCGGTCCTGTGTGCGCCATGACGTCCTGCATCTGCGTCACCCCGCGGACCACGGAGACGACGAACCACGCGGCCACCATGTCGAAGACGCCGTAGGCGATCATGAAGACCATGGCCTCCGTGAATCCGGGCGTCCCCATGAGGTCCGAGGACGGGTCCGCCGCGGCAGCGCTCAGCACATTGCCCACCAGCCAGGACGCCCACCAGACGTTGATGGCCCACAGCCCGGGCCGGGGTGCCTCCCCGCCCGGTCCGGCCGGAGTCGACGCCCGCCAGACGTCGAGGACGATGCGCCGCGGGTACCAGAAGTTCACAGGGGGGATGAACCAGCCCCAGAAGATCCACGGACGGCTGTGGTGGTGCCCGTGCGGCCGGAAGACCTCCGCGTTCGCCCGGACCCGCCGGAGCCAGACCACGAAGGTGATCCCGGCGGGCAGAGCGGTCATCACCTGAAACCACGTCAGCGCGGAGTAGTACGTGTCGAAGTGTCCGTCGACGTCGTGCCCGGCCGCGTGGCCGGAGACACCCAGACCGTGGACGGCCAGCAGCAGAACGCCGAGGTCGGTCAAGGCGCACAGCGCGATCAGGAAGACCACGGCGTACGAGAGTCCGACCGGCGAGCGCAGCCGGTCCTGCGGCAAGGACCTCATGAGTGGTGCGGATGGTGTGGATGACATGCGGGACCCCCCGGGCTCGGCGTGTGTCCTTCTGGGCACACGGGATGCGGAGCCTAGTGCTGTGACCGGAGTCCCGCCGTCCGCCGAAGGCCGCCGCGCGGCAGGCGGGACCCCGGACGTGCCCGGCCGGGGTCCCCGCCCGCTCAGCCCGCCGTGTCGAGCTTCGTGGCCAGCGAACGGAACTGACTCCAGCTCAGCGCCGGCTTCGCCGGGTCCCACAGCTTCTGGGCCGTGGCCGTCAGCGGCATCCGGATCCCTGCCGCCACCTGGTCCTGGGTCTGGGCCTGCGGGAGGTCGCCCCAGACCGCGAACCGGCCGCCCAGGATCTGGCCCGAGTAGCGGGCCGGCACAGGTTTCGTGCCGCGCAGGACGAGCGGGGTCCACTGTTCGTAGATCCGCTGTCCCGTCGGGTACACGAAGGCGTTGGGCTGGCCGAGTACGTAATAGAGGAACTCGTCGTTGAGGTTCACCAGTCGGCGGCCCTCGCCCAGATACTCCTCCGGCGGCCGGGCGCCGTACTCCTTGCCCGTCCAGTACTCGACCTCGATGTTCTTGTCCGCCCGGACGATTCCGTCACGGAAGAAGCCGTCGTTCCACGCCTTCGGCTGCAGCCCGTGCGGGCGCACCACCGCCGCCCGGTCGTTGAGCCACCCCGTGGCGAGGTCCTTGATGCCGGCCGCCGAGCCGTACTTCAGCTGGGCGGCGCGCTGGAGCTGCGGGTACGAGGCGGCCGGGTTCTGCACCGTCAGCGCGCGGTACTCGTCGCCGCCGAGATGCCAGTACCTGCCTCCGAAGAGCTCCATGAACTCGCCGATCAGCTGGTCGACGAGTTTCGCGGCACCCGGGTTGGAGATGTCGATCGACCCGGTCGAGACCACGCCCGCCGTGTTGCGGAGCTGAAGGTCCGGGTGGGGACGCAGGACGGCGCCGAGATGGCCCGGGGAGTCGATCTCGGGGACCACATCGATGTGCAGCCGGCCCGCGAGGGCGAGGATCTGGCGGACCTCGGCCTTGGTGAGGTGTTCGGGCGACACCACCTCGGGGTGGGTGTCGGACTGGATCCGGAATGCCTGGTCGTCGGAGAAGTGCAGGCCCAGCTGGTTGAGCTTGAGGTCGGCCATCTCGCGCAGCCGGTCCTCGATCCAGCCGACGCTGTAGTACTTGCGCGCGATGTCCAGGTTGAGTCCGCGCTGAGGCCGTCCGGGGCTGTCGCGCACTTCTCCCTCGGGCATGCTGCCGTCGGCGCGCAGCGACTGTTTCAGGGTGCGTGTTCCGTAGAAGACGCCCGCCTGGTCGGGGCCGGTGATGGTGACCCGGCCGCCCTGGGTCTTCAGGGTGTACGACTCGGGGGCGCCGGAGGCGCCGAGAGCCAGCTCGACGTCGCCCGCGCGGGCGGGGACGGCGCCGCGGTAACGGATCTTCAGCTCATCGGCCAGCAGCTGCGCCTCGTCCGCGAGGCCCCCGCTGCTGCGGCCGATCACGACGGTGCTGGTCCGGCCCGGCTGCCAGCCGGGGCCCCGGGCGGGAATGTGCTCGCGCACGGCGGGGATGGTGCGTGGCGCGGAGGAGAGCGGATAGCTGCGGGTCGGCGACGGGGCGACCGACGCGGGCGAGGGGGCGCTGGCCGCGGCCGTCCTCCCCGGTCGTCCGCTGTCGGATTCTTCCGGCCAGACGACGACGGTGATCGTCACCGCGGCCGCGACGGCGAGGGCCGCACCGGCTGCGAGGGCACCGCGTGAGGGCGACATCGGTCAGAAACCTCCGATATGAGCGGGCAACAGGGCAGAAGTAGGGAGATTGCCGGGCATTCTCCTCGAAAGATCGTCCATCAGCCGTTCCGAAACCCTCCCTTCCGGGTGATGTTCGCGCCTCCGTCGGACGCTCGTTGCCCTGCGTCGATAGCGTGGGGGCACATTCGTCTCTCCCTTCACTCTGTATCTCCCTGGTCTCATCCGTCCCACCCACCCCAGGGTCACAGACGCCGCTGATGCGAGGAGCCCACGCTGTCCAGGCCCAGCGAGTCCCACGCCGGCCTCCCCGAACCGCCCAGGCGATCGCCACAGGCGCCCTCCGCCGGACGGGCCGCCGTGCCCGTGCAGAGCCGCGGTACGACCCACGTCGGTGCCCGTTCCCGTGGCCTCGACCGGTTCAACTCCCTGCCGGTCACCGCCGCCGAGGCCGCCCTGCTCGCCTGCTGCGGCAGCCTCCGCTGGGCGAAGCGACTGGCCGCCCACCGCCCGTACCCCGATCTGGACGCCCTCCTGGCCGCCGCCGACGAGGCAGGCTACGACCTGGCCCCGGCAGATCTCGCCGAGGCCCTCGCCGCCGAGCACTCCCCCGGACTGCACCACGCCGCGCCCCCGTCCGCGCATCTCGCGCTCAGTGCCGCGCATGCCGCGTACGAATGCCGCTTCGGCCATGTCTTCGTGATCTGCCTGGACGCCTTCGCGCGCTCCGAGCACCCGGACCAGGTGCTGGCCGGCATCCGGGCCAGGCTGGGCCACGAGCCGGACGAGGAGCGGGTCGTCACGGCGGACGAGATGCGCAGACTCGCCCGGGGCCGCATCATCGATCTGGTGACGGACGGCGACCGGGCGTAGGAGCTCTTCTGGGATTCCTGCGCCGGAAGCGACCGGAACGGACCGGGTCAGACCGGGTCGGACCGGGCCGGACCCACGTAAGGACGGGCCCGGAAAGCATCGTTCTAGCCCGTCCGTGCCTGTTTGATTGCCACTTTGATCACACCAGAGGCCCCGGCGCGAACGAACCGACAAACCGTCGCTACGATGGCCGGGGCCGGTGGACCGTACCCGGCCGGGTCAGACCGACAGTCAAGCCGGCCGACCCCAATCCCCGCTCCCGGAGGGTTCTTCCGTGCCGGCTGGAACGCTGTACCGCGGCCGGGAAGGCATGTGGTCCTGGGTGGCTCATCGAGTCACCGGTGTCCTCATTTTCTTCTTCCTGTTCGTACACGTCCTGGACACCGCTCTCGTCCGCGTCTCCCCCGAGGCCTACGACGACGTCGTGGCCACGTACAAGACGCCGATCGTCGCGCTCCTCGAATACGGCCTGGTGGCCGCCATTCTCTTCCACGCGCTGAACGGTCTCCGCATCGTCGCCGTGGACTTCTGGGCCAAGGGCCCGCGCTACCAGAAGCAGATGCTCTGGTCCGTCGTGGGTATCTGGGTCGTGCTGATGGTCGGGGCCCTGTACCCCGTCCTCGGCCACGCCGTACGCGAAGTCTTCGGGAGCTGAGGCCAATGTCCACCGAGTCCTCCGCCGCGATCGGCTCCGTCGAAGGCGTCAGCCTCTACGACGTCGACCACCCGGCCCCGGTCATCGAGGCCCCGCGCAAGCGGACGGGCAAGAGCCCGAAGGCCTCGCGCACCAACTTCGAGATGTACGCCTGGCTCTTCATGCGCCTGTCGGGCATCGTTCTCGTCGTCCTGGTCCTGGGCCACCTGCTGATCCAGCTCGTGCTGGACGGCGGCGTCTCCAAGATCGGCTTCGCCTTCGTGGCGGGCCGCTGGGCCTCGCCGTTCTGGCAGGTCTGGGACCTGGCGATGCTGTGGCTGGCCATGCTCCACGGCGCCAACGGCCTCCGTACGGTCATCAACGACTACGCCGAACGGGACAACACCCGCTTCTGGCTGAAGATGCTGCTGTACACCGCCACGGTGTTCACCGTCCTGCTGGGCACGCTGGTGATCTTCACCTTCGACCCGAACATCCGCTAGGCGCCGGGCCAGAGGGACCAGAGGAAATCATGCAGATCCACAAGTACGACACCGTCATCGTCGGCGCCGGCGGCGCCGGTATGCGTGCGGCCATCGAGTCGACGAAGCGCAGCCGTACCGCCGTGCTCACGAAGCTGTACCCGACCCGCTCCCACACGGGCGCCGCGCAGGGCGGCATGGCCGCCGCGCTCGCCAACGTGGAGGAGGACAACTGGGAGTGGCACACCTTCGACACGATCAAGGGCGGCGACTACCTGGTCGACCAGGACGCCGCCGAGATCCTGGCGAAGGAGGCCATCGACTCCGTTCTCGACCTGGAGAAGATGGGCCTGCCGTTCAACCGCACGCCAGAGGGCAAGATCGACCAGCGCCGTTTCGGCGGCCACAGCCGTAACCACGGCGAGGCCCCGGTCCGCCGGTCCTGCTACGCCTCGGACCGCACCGGCCACATGATCCTCCAGACGCTGTACCAGAACTGCGTCAAGGAGGGTGTGGAGTTCTTCAACGAGTTCTACGTCCTGGACCTGCTGCTGCAGGAGGTCGACGGAGTCAAGAAGTCGGCGGGCGTCGTCGCGTACGAGCTGGCGACCGGCGAGATCCACGTCTTCCAGGCGAAGTCGATCATCTTCGCCTCCGGCGGCACCGGCAAGTTCTTCAAGGTGACGTCGAACGCCCACACCCTGACCGGTGACGGCCAGGCCGCCGCGTACCGCCGCGGTCTGCCGCTGGAGGACATGGAGTTCTTCCAGTTCCACCCGACGGGCATCTGGCGCATGGGCATCCTGCTGACGGAGGGCGCCCGTGGTGAGGGCGGCATCCTCCGCAACAAGGACGGCGAGCGCTTCATGGAGAAGTACGCGCCCGTCATGAAGGACCTCGCGTCCCGTGACGTCGTGTCCCGCTCCATCTATACGGAGATCCGTGAGGGCCGCGGCTGCGGCCCCGAGGGCGACCACGTCTACCTCGACCTCACGCACCTGCCGCCGGAGCAGCTGGACGCGAAGCTCCCGGACATCACCGAGTTCGCGCGCACGTACCTCGGTATCGAGCCCTACACGGACCCGATCCCGATCCAGCCGACCGCGCACTACGCCATGGGCGGCATCCCGACCAACGTCCAGGGCGAGGTGCTGGCCGACAACACCACCGTCGTCCCGGGCCTGTACGCCGCCGGCGAGGTCGCGTGCGTCTCCGTGCACGGCGCCAACCGCCTGGGCACCAACTCGCTGCTCGACATCAATGTCTTCGGACGCCGGTCGGGCATCGCCGCCGCCGAGTACTCCGCGAAGAACGACTACGTCGCGCTTCCCGAGAACCCGGCGCAGCAGGTCATCGACCAGGTCGAGCGGCTGCGCAACTCGACGGGCACCGAGCGCGTCGCGACGCTCCGTCTGGAGCTGCAGGAGTGCATGGACGCCAATGTGATGGTGTTCCGCACCGAGCAGACCATCAAGACGGCCGTCGACAAGATCGCCGAGCTGCGCAGGCGCTACCTGAACGTGTCCATCCAGGACAAGGGCAAGCGGTTCAACACGGACCTCCTGGAGGCCATCGAGCTGGGCAACCTGCTCGACCTGGCCGAGGTCATGGCGACCTCGGCACTGGCCCGCAAGGAGTCCCGCGGCGGTCACTACCGCGAGGACTACCCGAACCGCGACGACGTCAACTTCATGCGCCACACCATGGCGTACCGCGAGGTCGCGGCCGACGGCACCGAGTCGATCCGGCTCGACTACAAGCCGGTCGTCCAGACCCGCTACCAGCCGATGGAGCGTAAGTACTGATGGCTACCCCGACTATGGACAAGGTGGAGGCGGAGTCCGCCGCCTCCCCGTACATCACGGTCACCTTCCGGATCCGCCGCTTCAACCCCGAGGTCTCCGAAGAGGCCCAGTGGCAGGACTTCCAGGTCGAGATCGACCCGAAGGAGCGTGTCCTCGACGCCCTTCACAAGATCAAGTGGGACATCGACGGCACCCTGACGTTCCGTCGCTCCTGTGCGCACGGCATCTGCGGCTCCGACGCGATGCGGATCAACGGCAAGAACAGGCTCGCCTGCAAGACGCTGATCAAGGACATCTCCCCGGAGAAGCCGATCACGGTCGAGGCCATCAAGGGCCTCACGGTCCTCAAGGACCTCGTGGTCGACATGGAGCCGTTCTTCCAGGCGTACCGCGACGTCATGCCGTTCCTCATCACCAAGGGCAACGAGCCGACGCGCGAGCGTCTGCAGTCCGCCGAGGACCGCGAGCGGTTCGACGACACCACCAAGTGCATCCTGTGCGCCGCGTGCACGTCGTCGTGCCCGGTGTTCTGGAACGACGGCCAGTACTTCGGCCCGGCGGCGATCGTCAACGCGCACCGCTTCATCTTCGACTCGCGCGACGAGGGCGGCGAGCAGCGCCTGGAGATCCTCAACGACCGTGACGGCGTGTGGCGTTGCCGCACCACCTTCAACTGCACGGACGCCTGCCCGCGTGGCATCGAGGTCACCAAGGCGATCCAGGAAGTGAAGCGCGCGCTGATCACGCGTCGCTTCTGACCCTTCCGGCAGGCCAGTTGCACAGGAGGCCCCGTTTTCCGCGGTAACACTGCGGGAAGCGGGGCCTCTTGCTGCGTTCCGCGGGCCTTGACGGTACGGTCGTGCGGAACCGGACACCGGTTCGGCGCCCCCTGGCGCAGCAAGGCGCGGGGCGCACACGTTTGATCGAGAGCGGGGAACGTTGAGCGATCCGAATCCGTACGCGGACGACTCGCAGAAGTGGGGGCCTCCCCAGCAGCCGGGCAATCCGCCCACCGTCCCGGACGCCCAGGGGTACGGCTACCCGGGCGCGGGCACGCCGGGTGCGGGCAACCCGGCCTACGGCTACCCGCAGCAACTGCCCGACGCCGCGGCCCAGCAGGGCCCCGGATACGGCTACCCGAACCAGCCGGCCGTACAGCCGACCATGCCCGGATACGGCTTCCCGCCGCAGCAGGGGCCGGGGGCCGGCGGCGGGGCGCCGATGCTGTCGTTCGGCGACATCACCGTCATGAACGACTCGATCGTGACACCGTCCGGCACGATGCCCCTCAAGGGTGCCGTCTGGACGGCCACCGACATGTCGCGCACCGAGGAGAAGATCCCGACGGTCGCGATCGTGCTCGCGATCGTCTTCGCCCTGCTCTGCCTGATCGGGCTGCTCTTCCTCCTGATGAAGGAGAAGAAGACCACCGGCTTCATCCAGGTCTCGGTCACCAGTGGCGGCCGGCACCACTCGACGATGATCCCGGCGACGGGCCCGGAGACCTTCCAGATGGTGATGGCCCAGATCAACACGGCGCGTTCGATGAGCATCTGACGCCCCGGCGCGTCACATCCCACGTCCCGCCGCACCGCATCCGACGGTCGCCCGCGGCACGCGAGCTGCGGACGGGGGCGGAGAGGGGCGGGTGCCGGGCACGGCAACGCCCTTCTCCGCACGGGCGGGTGGCGCCGCCGCCCGGTGGGGCTCAGTCCCGGCCGGTGTCGCCCTGATCCTCCGCGACGACCATGATGCGCCGCAACATGTCGTTGAGCAGGGCCCGTTCGCCCGTGTCGAGGACGCCGAGGAGCCGGTACTCCTCGTGCCCGAGGAAATCCATCGCGCCGAGCCAGGTCGAGCGGCCCGCTTCGGTGAGTTCCACGTTGACCCGCCGCCGGTCCGTGGTGGACGGCATGCGACGGACGAAGCCCCGCCGTTCGAGCGCGTCCAGCCGGCCGGTGACGGAGGCGGGGGCGAGGTCGAGATCGGCGGCGAGTTCGGAGGGGGCCGCCCTGCCGCCGCGTCCGGCGAGCTTGTGGAGCGTGTCGAACTCCTGGCGGTCCAGGTCGAAGTCGACCAGGGACTGTTCGCGCACCCGCCGCAGATGGACGGAGAGCTTCGTCATGCGGGTCACCGCGCCCTCGACATCGGGATCGAGGCCGGGAAGCACGGGCTTCCACCGCTCCACATGTCCGTCGGTCCAGTCGCGTCGCTCCATGAGGAAAGGGTACGCCCGGAGCTCCAACATGTTTCGATGTCAGATATTTCGTTGACGAATAGTTCGGTATCGAAATAGATTCCGGCGCATGCCGCATCCCTTGCGCACGCGCGCCTTCCGCCTGCTCTTCGTCGGACGCACCCTCTCCCTCCTCGGCGACGCCGCCATTCCCACCGCACTCTCGATCGCCGTCTACCTGGCCACCGGTTCGACCGCCGCCCTCGCCCTGGTCCTGGCCTGCGCGATGGTGCCCAAACTGGTCCTGCTGCCGCTCGGCGGCGTCGTCGGTGACCGCTTCAACGCCCGTAAGGTCGCGCTCACCACCGATCTCGTACGGTGCGCCACCCAGCTCTTCGTCGGCGCGCAACTGCTCGGCGGGTCCACGCAGTTGTGGCAGATCGCGGTCGCCGAGGCGATCGGCGGCGCGGCGAGCGCGTTCGCCATGCCGACCGTGTCGCCACTGATCACCGGAACCGTGGAGGCCCCCGGACTGCTGCGCGCCAACTCCCTGATGGCGGTGGTGAGCAGCGCGACCCGGGTGGCCGGACCCGCACTCGGGGGAACCCTGATCCTCACCGCGGGGCCGGGCTGGGCCTTCGTGCTGGACGGCGCGAGCTTCGCGGTGAGCGCCGCACTGCTGTCCGCCATCAAGGTCAGGCACGTGCCGATCCCGCGCCGATCGGTGCTCAGCGACCTCAAAGAGGGCTGGAGCGAGGTCCGCAGCCGCGACTGGTACTGGACGAGCCTGATCGCCCACGCCGCCTGGAACGGCGCGGCAGCCGTGCTGATGACCCTGGGGCCGGCCCTCGCCGTGCGGGAGATGGGCGGCAAGGGCGTCTGGATCGCCCTGCTCCAGACCGGTGCGATCGGCCTGCTGCTCGGCTCGCTGCTGGCCGGCCGCGCCCGTCCGCGCCGACCCGTCCTGGTCGCCAACCTGGGGCTCGCCACCTACGCACTTCCGCTCGGCCTTCTCGCGGCGGGCGCGCCCGCCCCGCTGACCATCGCCGCGTACGGCGTCGCACAGGCGGGCCTCGGCTTCCTCGGCCCGGTCTGGGACACCTCGGTCCAGGCCGCGGTGCCCGCGCATGCACTGGCCCGGGTGACGTCGTACGACTGGCTGCTCTCGCTGGCCGCGATGCCCCTCGGCTACGCCCTGGCCCCGCTCGCCGCCTCGGCCTGGGGAGCCGAACTCCCGCTCGCCGTCGCCGCGGTGGCGGTGGGCACGGCCTGTCTGGCGACGGCCACGGTGCCGGGCGTACGGCACTTCACAGCACCGACGACGCCGGCCGCGAAGTCCGGGGCCACGGAGAACGACCACCCGGGAGTACCCGCTTGAACATGTTCAACTACAGGTCTACAGTTCATGACAACAGCTTTTGAACGCGTTCAAGGGAGGGTGGGGCATGGACCTCACTGTTGTCGCGTACGTCATCTACCTGCTGATCAGCGTGGCGCTCACCATCTGGGTCGCCCGCACGCTGAGCCGTAACGGAAGGGTCTTCCTCGCCGACGTCCTGCACGGAAACGAAAAGCTCGCCGACGCCGTCAACCACCTGCTGGTCGTCGGCTTCTACCTGGTCAACCTGGGCTTCGTCACCCTCTACCTGAAGAACTCCGACGCGGTCGCCGACGCCCGCGAGCTCTTCGAGGCGCTCTCGGTGAAGGTCGGCGTCGTCCTGCTCGTCCTCGGAGTGATGCACCTCGGCAACGTCTACGTGCTCAACAAGATCCGTCGCCGCGGTCTGATGGAGCGTGAGCAGACCCCGCCCGTACCGCCGCAGGGCTGGACCGGTCCCACCGGCCAGGGCCCGTGGGCCGCACCCGCCACCGGCCGGTGACCGGTCAGGTCACGGCCCCGTTCGACGGGCGTCGGACGCCCGTCGAACGGCTCACCGTGCTCTACGACGCGCAGTGCTCGCTCTGCGTCCATGTGCGGCACTGGCTGATGAAACAGCGTCAGCTCGTCCCGCTCGACCTCGTCCCGGCGGCCTCCGCGGAGGCGCGGCGCCGCTTCCCCGGGCTCGACCACGCCGGGACGCTCTCCGAGATCACCGTGATCGGCGACCGGGGGCAGATCTACCGCGGGACCTCCGCCTGGATCGTCTGCCTCTGGGCGCTGGCAGGACACCGGCCCAAGGCCCACTGGCTGGCCACCCCGGCCGGCCGCCCGTTCGCCCGGGCGTCGGTGCTCGCCGCCGCCAAGTACCGGTCGGCGACGGCCGCGCCCTGCGGACCGGAGGACGGGGCCTGCCGGATCCCGGCTCCGGGCCCGGACATCGGAGGCTAGTCAGGGCGGATACCCTCGGGGGCGTGGTGAAGGAAGCGAAGGACGTGAAGGAAGTCAAGGCTCCCAAGAGCGAGCAGACCCGCACACTCATTCTCGAAACCGCGCTCCGGCTCTTCGAGGAACGCGGTTACGACAAGACGACGATGCGAGCCATCGCGCAGGAGGCCGGGGTTTCCGTCGGAAACGCCTACTACTACTTCGCCGGCAAGGAACATCTCGTCCAGGGCTTCTACGACCGGCTCGCCGCCGAGCACGAAGCGGCGGTCCGGTCGGTCCTGGCGGGCGACAAGGACCTGGCCGTGCGCATGCGCGGGGTACTGCTCAGCTGGCTCGACGTGGCCGAGCCGTACCACCGCTTCGCCGCCCAGTTCTTCAAGAACGCCGCCGACCCGGAAAGCCCCCTCTCCCCGTTCTCGCAGGACTCGGTCGCTGCCCGGGAGGCGGCGATCTCCATTCACGAACGCTGCCTGACGGGTTCCAGCACCAAGGTCGACCCCGACCTGGCGGAGGAACTGCCTCAGCTGATGTGGCTGATACAGATGGGTCTGGTGCTGTTCTGGGTGTACGACCGGACGGAAGGTGCCGAACGCAGCCGCCGGCTCGTCGAACGCACCGCCCCGATCGGCGCGCGCGCGATCGCACTGTCCCGGTTCCGGGTTCTTCGCCCGCTGGTCCGTCAGGTCTACGACGTACTGACGGAGTTTCTCCCCGGGACGGCCGGGCAGCCGGCCGAAGACGGGGCGGCCGAAGAGCGGCCTGCCGCGAAGAAGCGCACCCCCGGGAAGCGTGCCGCGAAGCAGTGAACGGACCGGGGCCGGCCGGAGACCTCGCACCTCGTGCGACAGTCCCCGACCGGCCCCGGTCCTGGTCCTTCGGTGCTCGGCCCCGGCTCGTACCGGATCCGGCAACGAGAGGCCCTAGATCCAGCTGAGCTCCCACAGCCGCCAGATGCCCGTGCCGTCCGACAGGTACTGCGAGCCGGAGACATCCGTCGTGCTGACGACGTAGTCCTTCTTCTGCCACAGCGGTACGAGCGGCACGTCCTCGCCGACCAGCGCCTGGAGGTCCTTGAAGTCCCCCGCGGTGCGGCTGCGGTCGCTGTACTGCAGCGTGGCGGAGATCAGCTGGTCCATCTTCTTGCTGGTGTAGCCGTTGTGAAGGCTGGTGTCGCGACCGACGAGCGGCTGGCTGAAGGTGTCGGGGTCCGGGTAGTCAGGCAGCCATCCCACGGTGTACGCGTCGTACTTGCCGGCCGCGTACCCCTTCTGGAACTCCTGCCACTCCACGGCCTTGACCGAGACCTTGAACAGCCCGCCCGCCTCCAGCTGGCGGCGCAGCTCGGCGGTCTCCTTCGTGTACGCGTCGTCGGCGCGGTAGGCGAAGTTGATGTGCAGCGGGGTCTGCACCCCGGCCTCCTGCATCAGCTTCTTGGCGCGCGCCTGGTCGGGCGTCGGGTAGTCGTCGAAGAACGGCGTGCTGTGCCCGATGTATCCCTGCGGGATGAGCGAGTACAGCGGCTCGACGGTGCCCTTGTAGACGTCGGTGACCAGCGGTCCGCGGTCGATGATCGACGCGATGGCCTGCCGCACCTTCTTGTTGGCGAGCGGCGAACCGTCGCGCACGTTGAAGACCAGGTTGCGGATCTCGGCGCTGTCCGCCTCGGTGACGTGCATGTCCGGGTCGCCGGGGTTCAGTTCGGCGAGCGTGGCGGGCGGCAGCTGCCGGTGCGTCACTTGGACCTGCCCGGAGCTCCAGGCCGCCAGAAGGTCGTCCGACTGCTTGTAGTAGCGGATGGTGACCGGGACGCCGGTCTTCTTCACCGCGCCCTTGTACCGCGTGTTCGGGACGAGTTCGGCCTTGATGCCGGGCTCGTACGACTTCAGGACGTACGGCCCCGAGCCGTCGACCGTGTTGCCGGTACGGAGCTTGTCCGCCGGGTACTGGTCGCGGTCGACGATCGAACCGGCTCCGGTGGCGAGCTTCTGCGGGAAGGTCGCGTCACGCGAGGAGAGGTTGAAGGTGATCGTGCGGCCCTTGGACACCACGTTCTTCAGGCTGGGGAACAGCACCGAGGGGCCGACGTCCGTCTTGATCCTGATCATGCGCTCGATGGAGTACTCGACATCGGCGGCGGTGATCTTCCGGCCGTTGGAGAAGGTCAGGTCGTCGCGCAGTTTGCACTGGTACGTCTGAAGCTTCTGACCGATGAACCCGCAGCTCTCGGCGGCGTCCGGCTCGGGGACGATCGCCCCGGACTTGAACGTCATCAAGGACTGGTACACGTTGCTGTACATCGCCCAGGAACCGGCGTCGTACGCGCCGGCCGGGTCGAGTGAGGTCACCTCGTCCGTCGTGCCGACCATGATCGGATCATTCTTCACCTCGTCCGAGGGAAGCAACTGCCAGGCGACGACGCCTGCGATGACCAAAACCGCGAAGATCGCGAGAATCCGTAGCCGGATCGACCGCATTGCCGTGCTCTCCCTTACCAGCCCCACCTGGGCAGATGTGCTCAGAAACGCACATCACTCCATGCTCCGGCTCACCCAATCACACGATTTTCACATCTGGAAGAGCAAATCCCTGCCCTTTGACCTTTCGTTTGACAGTTGAAACCTCGGATGCGCCGAACGGCCGAAAACTGTGGAGAAGCCATGTGGTTGCCCGGGTGTGCGGCCGCACGGTCGCATGGTCGTGCCGCCGGGGGCCGTACGGCTCCGTTCGTGACGATCCGGCAGTCGTCACGCCTGCCGCGAGGCGAGCTGCACGACGGTGATGTCGGAGGGGGCGCCGACCCGTACGGGCGGACCCCAGGCACCCGCGCCGCGCGAGACGTACAGCTGGGTGTCGCCGTAGCGTTCGAGCCCCGCGACCGTGGGGTTGGCCAGTTCGGCGATGTAGTTGCCCGGCCAGAGCTGACCGCCGTGGGTGTGACCGGAGAGCTGCAGGTCCACGCCGTGCGCGACCGCGTCGTCGATGACGACGGGCTGGTGGGCGAGGAGGACGGAGGCACGGGTCCGGTCGCGGTCGCCGAGGGCGCGGTCGAAATCGGGGCCCTGCCCCTCGCTCTCCCCGGCGATGTCGTTGACCCCGGCCAGATCGAAGCCGTCGATCTCGACCCGGGCGTTCTCCAGCGGGTGCAGCCCCAATTCCCTTACGTGGGAGACCCATTGGGCCGCACCGGAGAAGTATTCGTGGTTGCCGGTGACGAAGAACGCGCCGTGACGGGAGGTCAGCCGGGCCAGCGGTTCGGCGGCCGGGCCGAGGTCGTGGACGGATCCGTCGACGAGATCGCCGACCACGGCGATCAGATCGGGCTGGGTCCGGTTGATCGTGTCGACGATCCGCTGGGTGTGGGCGCGGCCCAGGATCGGGCCGAGATGGATGTCGCTCACGACGGCGATCCGGAAGCCGTGGGCGGAACGTGGCAGTTTGGCGAGCGGTACGGTCACCCGCTTGACGCGCGGGCCGCGCAGCACGCCGTAGGTGCCGTAGCCGACGGTGCCGAACCCTGCGACGGCCGCCGCACCACCGACGGCACGCGCCACGAAGAGGCGGCGGGAGGGGCCGACGGCCGGAGAGGAGGCGGGAGCGTCGGCGACCAGCGTGACGGGGGTTCCGCTCGCGGGTGCGTCGGCCGGAGCCGGGCCGGTTTCGGCGGAACGGATCCCGGCGGCCGTTGCGCTGCCCGCGGCGGACGTCCCGTCGTCCGCTGCAGCCGCTGCGCCGCCGGCCGCCCGTCGCGCCGGCACCCGTCGCAGGATGGGCCGTACCGCCTCGCCCACCAGCAGAGCCAGCGTCAGATACAGCAGCGCCGCCAGCCACAGGAAGCCCGGCCAGGCCAGCGTCCGCTGCAGCCAGAACGGGGCACCCGCGCGCCCGGAGACCAGGGCGCCGACGCTCAGCAGGGGCAGCAGCCAGGCCGCCACGGTGCCCGCCTTGCGCAGTGCGCTGCCCGGCGCGGTCGTGTCGCCGACCAAGCGGCGCCACACATAGCGGTGCACACCGGCCAGCAGCGCGAGGACCGCAACCGCCACCAGAACGAAGACGACTGCCACGTGCGCTCCCCCTCCGGCCTCTCATGTATGCGTTTCGTGCGCCTGCGCTTCATGGGCGTGCACTTCGTACGCCTATGTCCGGTCGGCGCGTGACCGGTTATGCACGTGCGTGGCGCAGTGCCCTGAGACCGCGGAACCCGATCACACCGACCGCCGTCCCCAGAAGAAAGGACGTGATGGCGAGCAGCAGATGTACCCAGAAGTAAGCAGTCGGGTCACCCGCGTCGTCGAAGGCAAGTCCACTGCCGTCTTTCCATAGATTCTTGGCGAAAGTGACCCAAATGCACCAGCTCCACACCCCGAAGGCGAGCAGGAACCAGGAGACGGGGCGGCTGAGCTTCATGGATCCAGTATCGCCACCGGAGTCGGGCCGGTCCGCTCGGGGTGGGCTGTCCCGGCAGTCCGCATGGCGGGTCCGGCGGTCCGCATCCCCCTCCACATCATCTGCCTGTACGTTTCCGACCGTGCCTGCTCTGAAAAAGATCGCGCTGACGGTCACCTCTGCCGCCCTGTTGTCCACTTTTGTCGTAGTCCCTGCGTCTGCGGTCGACCAGGACACGTCCGACAACCCCAAGCCGACGGCCCCGATGTCGAAGGTGGGCGGCGAGCGGCTCGCCCGCATCGGCACCCAGGTGGAACTGGGGCCCGGCGCTCCGGTGCTGCCCAAGGACCTCGCCGGCCGGTCCTGGATCGTCGCGGACGCGGAGAGCGGCGAGGTGCTCGCTTCGCACAACCCGCACTGGCGGCTGCCCCCGGCGTCGACGCTGAAGATGCTGTTCGCGGACACGATCATGGAATCGCCCGAGCTGCAGCCGAAGACCATGACGCACAAGGTCTCGAACGAGGATCTCGCCGGCATCGGCGAGGGCAGCAGTCTGGTCGGCGTCAAGGAGCACCAGACGTACACGGTCCACGACCTGTGGCTGGGCGTCTTCCTGCGCTCCGGCAACGACGCGGTGCATGTGCTGTCCTCGATGTACGGCGGCGTACCCAAGACCGTCGCCGCCATGCAGGAGCACGCGGAGGAGCTGCAGGCCCTCGACACGCAGGTCGTGTCGCCCGACGGTTACGACGCTCCCGAGCAGGTCTCCAGCGCGTACGACCTCACGCTGTTCGCCCGCAGCGGGCTGCAGAAGGCGGACTTCCGCGAGTACTGCTCGACGGCCGCGGCCGACTTCCCCGGAGAGGAGAAGGAGGGCAAGAAGCGCGAGAGCTTCCAGATCCAGAACACCAACCGTCTGCTCACCGGTGACGCCGGCGTCGTGCCGTACAAGGGCATCGCGGGCGTCAAGAACGGCTATACCACGCACGCGGGCAACACCTTCACGGGCGTCGCCGAGCGCAACGGCAAGGTGCTGCTCGTCACCGTCATGAACCCGTCGTCCGACGAGGCCCACGCCGTCTACAAGGAGGCCGCGAGTCTGCTCGACTGGGGCTTCGACGCGGCCGGCAAGGTGACCCCGGTCGGCGAGCTGGTCCCCCCGAAATCGGCGGAGACCGGCGTGGGGAAGGGTTCGGAATCGGCCGGCGGGACGACCGCGGCCGACGACGGCAAGAAGGGGCCGGCCGCCACCCACGCCTCGGCGGCCGGCGGCTCCAGCGGGATCGGTGTCGCACTGGGGATCACCGGCGGCGTCCTGGCCCTGCTGGCCGCCGGTGTGTTCCTGGTCAACCGGCGCTGGCCGCTGCCGGACCTGGTGCGCCGCCTTCCTCGCCGCTGACCTCGGCGGCGCCCTGCTTGGACTCCTTCCTGCTCGGCGTCGCCGTCCAGGCGGCACAGAACAGCAGCAGTTTCGCGGTGAAGTTGATCCACAGCAGCAGGGCGATCGGCACGCCGAAGGCGCCGTACATGCTCTTCGACGCGACGCCCTTCATATAGCTGCCGAGCAGCAGCTTGAGGAGTTCGAAGCCGACTGCACCGATCACCGCGGCCGTCACCAGCCGGCGGCGCGGGGGCTTGACGCCGGGCAGCAGCGTCAGCAGGTAGAGCAGCAGCAGGAAGTCGGCCAGAGCCGCCACCACCAGGGCTGCGGTCTGCAGCAGCACCCCGCCGGCCCCGTGGTCGGAAAGGCCCACCAGGCGGGCGGTCCAGCCGACCGCGGTGGAGCCGGCCGTGGAGGCGGCGAGGGTGACCAGCGCCGCGCCACCGAGGCCGAGCAGCAGTCCGGCGTCCTTGAGTTTGCGGAGGACCGGATTGCCCTCGTCCACGTCGTCCCTCTCCCAGACCGCGCGCAGACAGTCCCGCATCGCGCCGATCCAGCCGACACCGGTGAACAGCAGCACCACACCGGCGATCAGCCCGACCGTACCCGCGTGGGCCACCAGATTGTCGATGCCGAGCTGGTCGGAGATCCCCGGCACCTGCTCGGCGACCTTTTTCTCGATCTTGTCCAGCTGCTCGGTGGTGAGCGTCGCGGCGCCGATCGCCGCACCGACCGCGATCAGCGGGAAGAGCGCGAGGAAGCTGATGAAGGTGATCGCGGCGGCGAGCCTGGTCCAGTGGACCCGGTCGAGCCGTTCGTACGAGCGCCAGGCGTGCGTCGTCATGAGCCAGGAGACCAGAGGTCCGATGAGGGGGAGATTCTTCAGCCAGTCCATGACGTACGCGTACCCTCCGGGGCGCGAGAAACCGATATGCGGGTCCCCACCGAACTCTTCTGGTCAAGCAAGGAAGTTCCGTGCCATAAACCGCTGACACTCTTTCAATCACCCATTTCGGTGAGTGTTGTAACAAATCCCTCAAAGGGGTTTTCTCGGGCGATACGGTCACCACCATGTCTGTCGACACCGTGTCCCTGGCCGGCTGGGGCCGTACCGCCCCGACGACCGCCCTGCGGTTCCGCCCTCGCACCTACGAGGAGGCGGCGGCCGCGGTACGTGGCTGCGGGCCCCGTGGTTCCATCGCGCGGGGGCTCGGCCGGGCCCACGGCGACGCGGCGCAGAACGCGGGCGGTTCCGTCCTCGACATGACCGCACTGAACCGGATCCGTACCGTCGACGCCGCCTCCGGACTGGTGGTGTGCGACGCGGGTGTGAGCCTGCACCGGCTGATGGAATTGCTGCTGCCGCTCGGCTGGTTCGTGCCGGTGACCCCCGCGACCCGTTACGTCACCGTGGGCGGCGCGATCGGCGCCGACATCCACGGCGCGAATCAGCATGTCTCCGGCTCCTTCTCCCGGCATGTACGGCACATGGAGCTGCTGACCGCGGATGGCACGGTCCACACGGTCCGGCCCGGCACCGCGCTGTTCGACGCGACCACGGGAGGCATGGGGCTGACCGGGGTGATCCTCTCGGCCACGCTCCAGTTCCACCCCGTCCAGACGTCACTGATGTGGGTCGACACCGAACGGACCGCCGATCTGGACGACTTGATGGCCCGGCTCACCGCCTCCGACCATCGCTACCGCTACTCGGCCGCCTGGATCGACCTGCTCGCCCGCGGCCGGGCGACGGGGCGCTCCGTACTCACGCGGGGGGAGCACGCGCCCCTGCACGTGCTACCGGCGCGCGCCCGGCGCACACCGCTCACGTTCCGCCCGGGCCGACTGCCCGCGGCTCCGCCGTTCGTACCGGACGGCCTGCTCGGCCGCACCTCCGTCGCCCTGTTCAACGAGTTCTGGTACCGCAGAGCCCCCAGGTTCCGCACCGGCGAACTCCAGAGGCTGTCCACGTTCTTCCACCCGCTGGACGGCGTACCGCACTGGAACCGGTGCTACGGCCGCGGCGGCTTCCTGCAGTACCGGTTCGTGGTCGGGCACGGACAGGAGCAGGCGATCCACCGGATCGTCCGGCGGATCGCGCAGCGGCGATGCCCGTCGTTCCTCGCCGTGCTCAAGCGGTTCGGGGACGGTGATCCCGGCTGGCTGTCCTTCCCGATGCCGGGCTGGGAACTCGCCCTCGATCTGCCGGCCTCGCTGCCGGGCCTGGCCCGCTTCCTCGACGGACTGGACGACGAAGTAGCAGCGGCGGGCGGGCGCGTCTGCCTGGCGGAGGACTCCCGGCTGCGCCCCGAGACGCTGGCCGCGATGTACCCGCGGCTGCCCGCGTTCCGGGCGCTGCGCACCAAACTGGATCCGGACGGAGCGTTCCGTTCGGATCTGTCGCGGCGGCTCGCACTCTGATCCCGGCCCCGTGCCCCCTGTCCCCCTCCCCCGGCTGATCCCCTGTCACGCCGCCCAGTCCTGCCTCGGGCCGGTCTCCTGCCTCAGCCCGTGACCCGTCTCCTGTCCCAGCCCCTGCCCCTCACTGTCCGCCGCCCCCGCTAGGAGTGTTTTCGTGAAGGACGCCTTCGGTGCCCCGCAGTCCCTGCTCGTTCTCGGCGGCACGTCGCAGATCGGGCTGGCCACCGCACGCCGCCTGATCGCCGGCCGCACCCGCACGGTCTGGCTGGCCGGCCGCCCCTCGCCGGAGCGGGAGGCGGCCGCGGCGGAACTGCGCGAACTGGGCGCGTACGTCCGAACAGTCGACTTCGACGCCCTCGACTCCGAGTCGCACGAGACGGCCCTCGGCAAGATCTTCACCGAGGGCGACATCGACATGGTGCTGCTCGCGTTCGGCATCCTCGGGGACCAGGCGCGCGACGAGGAGGAGCCGCTCTCCGCGGTTCGGGTCGCCCAGACCAACTACACGGGGGCGGTCTCCGCCGGTCTGGTGTGCGCCGGCGCACTCCAGGCGCAGGGACATGGATCGCTGGTGGTGCTGTCCTCCGTGGCGGGCGAGCGCGCCCGCCGCGCGGACTTCATCTACGGGTCGAGCAAGGCGGGCCTCGACGCGTTCGCCCAGGGGCTCGGGGACGCGCTGCACGGGACCGGGGTGCATGTGATGGTCGTGCGCCCCGGCTTCGTGCGGTCGAAGGCCATGGCGACGACGGCCGGGGCACCGCTCGCGACGACTCCTGAGGCGGTCGCGGACGCGATCGTGACGGGGCTGCGGCGGCGCTCGGAGACAGTGTGGGTGCCGGGGGCACTGCGGGTGGTCATGTCGGCGCTGCGGCATGTGCCGCGGCCGCTCTTCCGGCGGCTTGCGGTCTGAGCGGCCCGGTCACGGCCCACTCGTCACCGCCGAGCGGCCGCGTCGCGCTCACGGGCCCGAGGGGCTCTGTCACGGGGCCCCCTCCGATCGGTTCCGCTGCGGCACACGGCCCGGCAGACCCGCTACGGTGCCCGACGGCCTCAGGGGTGCAGGGACGGCTCGTCCACGGAGCTGCCGCCCTGCGCGGGCACGGCCGGCGTGCCGTCCCCGGCCCCGAACGCAAACTCGTTGATCTTGCGCCAGACCGCGTCCGCACCCTGCTCGTACAGCGCGAAGGAAGCGCACGTCCAGGACGCCTCGTAGTCGGAGAGCTCCTGGTACGCCCGGTCCATCGCCTCCTCGGCGATGTCGTGCGCCACGGTCACATGCGGGTGGTAGGGGAACTGCAGCTCGCGCACCAGCGGGCCGGACGCGTCCCGCACCCGCTTCTGCAGCCAGGCGCAGGCCGCCGCGCCCTCGACGACCTGGACGTAGACGACCGGCGACAGGGGCCGGAAGGTCCCCGTGCCGGACAGCCTCATCGGAAAGGGCCGGCCGCCCGTCGCGATCCCGGCGAGATGCCGTTCGACCGCGGGCAGGTCGGCCGCCTCGGCCTCGGTCGGCGGGAGAAGGGTGACGTGAGTGGGAATGCCGTATGCGGCAGGGTCCCCGAAGCTCGCGCGCCGCTCCTGGAGCAGGCTGCCGTAGGGCTCCGGGACCGCGATCGAAACGCCGAGCGTTACGGTCCCCACGTCGTTCTCCTCAATCTTCGAAGGTCGGTGGACGGCTTCACGCCGTCACCGGGATCTGTTTCCCGTCGCCAGTGTGACGCCTGCGGCCGCCATCCCGCCAGGGTCCTTGGACTCAGTGCTTCGCAGGCAGAAAGCCCATCCGGTCGTAGGTCAGCGCGAGGGTCTCGGCGGCCACCGCCCGGGCCTTCTCCGCCCCCTTGGCCAGGATCGAGTCCAGCGTCTCCGGGTCGTCGAGATATTCCTGGGTGCGGGTCCGGAACGGTGTGACGAACTCGACCATGACCCCTGCGAGGTCGGTCTTCAACGCACCGTAGCCCTTGCCCTCGTACTTCTGCTCCAGATCCGCGATACGGGTTCCGGTGAGGGTCGAGTAGACGGTCAGGAGGTTGCTGATGCCCGGCTTGTTCTCGGCGTCGTACCGGATGACCGTGTCCGTGTCGGTGACCGCGCTCTTGACCTTCTTGGCCGTGGTCTTCGGCTCGTCGAGGAGGTTGATCAGCCCCTTCGGGTTGGCCGTCGACTTGCTCATCTTCGACGACGGGTCCTGAAGGTCGAAGATCTTCGCCGTCTCCTTGAGGATGTACGGGTCCGGGATGGTGAAGGTCTCGCCGAACCGGCCGTTGAAACGCGTGGCGAGGTCGCGGGTCAGCTCGATGTGCTGGCGCTGGTCCTCGCCGACCGGGACCTGGTTGGCCTGGTACAGCAGGATGTCCGCGACCTGGAGGACCGGGTAGGTGAAGAGGCCGACGGTGGCCCGGTCGGCGCCCTGCTTCGCGGACTTGTCCTTGAACTGCGTCATCCGGGACGCCTCGCCGAAGCCGGTGAGGCAGTTCATCACCCAGCCGAGCTGGGCGTGCTCGGGGACGTGGCTCTGGACGAACAGCGTGCAGCGCTCCGGGTCGAGTCCGGCGGCGAGCAGCTGTGCGGCAGCGAGACGGGTGTTCGCACGCAGCTCGGCGGGGTCCTGCGGGACGGTGATCGCATGCAGGTCCACGACCATGTAAAAGGCGTCGTGGGACTCCTGCAGCGCCACCCACTGGCGGACCGCACCGAGGTAGTTGCCGAGGTGGAACGAGCCTGCGGTGGGCTGGATTCCGGAGAGCACGCGGGGGCGTTCAGAGGCCATGAAACTCATTGTCTCAGGTACGGAACCGATCTCCGGCAGCCGGTGTATGAAAGGTGTGAGGACGCAGGAGGGGGCCCTGCACGGGGGCCGGGAGGGGGGCCGCGCCGTCGACGACGAGGGTGCGGACCGCGCTCTCGGGCGTGCCGAGGGGCAGGTCGAGGGACGGACCGGGCAGCAGGCCGGGACTCGGGCCGAGGCGGCGGCGAGAGCGCCGGCCGAGGACGAGGCGGCGGTGATCGCACGTGTGCGCGCCGGGGAGGCGGAGGCATACGCGCAGCTGGTGCGCGCCCACACGGGCGTCGCCCTGCGGGCCGCGGTCGCTTTCGGTGCGGGGGCCGACGCGGAGGATGTGGTGCAGTCCGCGTTCTTCAAGGCGTATCAGTCGCTGGGCCGTTTCCGGGAGGGGGCGGCGTTCCGGCCATGGCTGCTGCGGATCGTGGTGAATGAGACGAGGAACACAGTCCGGTCGGCGGGCCGGGCGCGGGCGGTGGCCGGGCGCGAGGCGCTGTTCCAGGGTGCCGATCCGGCGATACCCGAGTCGGCGGATCCGGCGGTGGCGGCGCTCACAAGCGAGCGGCGGACGCTGCTGACGGCCGCGCTCGACGAGCTGAGCGAGGAGCACCGTCGGGTCGTCACGTACCGCTACCTGCTGGAGATGGACGAGGCGGAGACGGCACAGGCGCTGGGCTGGCCGCGGGGGACGGTGAAGTCCCGGCTGAACCGCGCACTGAGGAAGCTGGAGAAGAAGCTCGGGACGACCGCGGACGGGAGAGGGGCGGAAGGGGGTGAGGGGCATGAGTGACGTGGACCGGGGGCGTGGCGATGACCGGGCGCGCCTGCGGGCGGAGTTGCTGGCGCTGGGGCGCGGGATGGATGTGCCGGAGCGGGAACGGCGGAGCGACGGACCGACGATGGCCGAGCGGGTGCTGGCGCAGATCGTCGCGGAGGCGGTCCCGGTGCCGGTGCCCGTGCCTCCGGGGCGGCTGGAGCGGGCCGGCGCGTGGGTGCGGAGGCGGGTCCGCCTGCTGGTCGCGGCCCTCTCGGGGGTCCTGGTCGTGCTGGTCCTGACGCCACCGGTGCGGGCGACGGTCGCGGACTGGTTCGACTTCGGCGGCGTCGAGGTGCGGTACGACCCGTCCGCGCCGGCCCCCGAGCGGCCAGGTGCGCCGGTGCCGGGCTGCGGCACCCCTGTGACGCTGTCGGAGGCGGCGCGGCGGTCGGGTTTCCGGCCGGTCGTGCCGACGGCGCTCGGCGCACCGGAGGCCGTGGCCGTGACAGGGCTGCCGGAGGGCCGGTCGATGGTCACCCTGTGCTGGCGGGAGGACGGAAGGACGGTACGGGTCGACGAGTTCCTGTCGGCCCTGGATCCGTACTTCACCAAGCAGGTGCGGGAGCAGCCGGAGTGGCTGGGGATCGACGACGGCCACGGCGGCCGGGTGGACGGGCTGTGGTTCGCCCGGCCGCATGTGCTGCGCTTCGGCATGGTCGACGGGGACGGCATCCGGTGGACGCGGTCCCAACGGACGGCTGGGCCCACGCTGTTGTGGGTGCAGGACGATCGGCTGACACTGCGGCTGGAGGGCGTGGATGCGCGGGAGCGGGCCCGCGCGGTCGCCCGGTCCGCGCTCGGACGGGCCGGCGATCGATAGGCCCGGGATCGGTGGGTCCGGGATCGGTGGTCCGGGATCGGTGGGTCCGGGATCGGTGGGCGCCGGAGCGGAACCAGCGGGGCCCGAGCGGTGTATCAGAGGTGACGCGGTACGGACGGGCCGTACCGCACAGTGCGACAGGGCAAAAGGGGACGTCATGCGAAAGCCGGGGAGCCTGTTCATGCGAGGGCCGCGGGTGCGTTCCGATCAACGGCGCAAGGGCCGGTCCGGGCGGTGGCCGGGGGCACGGTTCCTGCGGCGGTCGGCCGTGCTGGCCGTGGTGTGGGGGCTGGGTCTCTGCCTCGCGCCGAGTGCGGTGGCCGGCGGATCGACGACCGTCCTCGTCTCTTCGCCCGAGAGCGGGGAGGTGACCGCACTCTCCGTCTCGGATCCGAGGTATGCCGAGCTGGAGGCCTTGCTGGGCCCGGCCGGAAAGGGCGCCAAGCAGCGGCCGCAGAGCGTGGACGCGGCGATGGGGACCCGGCAGATCAATGTGACCTGGATGGTCCTGGACATGGAGCCGATGCGGACCGACCGCGTCTTCCCGGGCGATGATCCGGACACCGTATGGATACACACGGCCTCCGAAGTCCCCTATACCTACCGTGGGTACTGGCACCGCGCGCAGAATCCGGCGAGGCTGGTCAAACTGTTCACGGAGCTCGGGCTGATGGGGAAGAGAAGCTACGAGCACGCGTACGCGAGCGTGTTCCCGCAGGCCTGGGGGAACACAAAGGTGTCCGCCCCGACGGACCCGTTGGCCGGCCTCGCATCGGAACCGGAGACTTCCTCGTCCGCTCCCCCGTCGGCTTCCGCGGACACCGCCAGGGCCGCCGGCTCCGCCGGCCGCTTCGACGGTGTGTGGTGGGCCGTGCCCGGGGTGGTGGCGGGGGCGGCGCTCGCTCTGGCCCTGCGGCCCCTGGTGGCCCGCCGGGGTGGCGGTGGCGGTGGCGGCTGGGGCGGCCGCGAGACCGGCCCACGTCAGCAGCTCCTGGACCTCTGACTGCGCAAACTCACGGGCGCGCCGTGAATTGAAGGTTTCCTCCCCGGAGATCCGACCGACGATACAAAGTGGGCACCACCCCAGCCCACGCCGCACGACGAACGGAGATCCCGTGTCGACCAGGGAAACTGCCATCGCCTCCGCCGAGGCGCACAGCGCACACAACTACCATCCGCTTCCGGTCGTCGTCGCCTCGGCGGAAGGCGCCTGGATGACCGACATCGAGGGCCGGCGCTACCTCGACATGCTCGCCGGCTACTCGGCGCTCAACTTCGGCCACGGCAACCGGCGACTGATCGACGCGGCCAAGGCTCAGCTGGACCGGGTGACGCTGACCTCGCGCGCCTTCCACCACGACCGGTTCGCGGACTTCTGTACGCAGCTCGCCGAGTTGTGCGGCATGGAGATGGTGCTGCCCATGAACACCGGGGCGGAGGCCGTGGAAACCGCGGTGAAGACCGCCCGCAAGTGGGGCTACCGGGTCAAGGGCGTCCCGGACGGCATGGCAAAGATCATTGTTGCGTCGAACAACTTCCACGGACGGACGACGACCGTCATCAGCTTCTCCACGGACCAGGAGGCACGGGCGGACTTCGGCCCGTACACCCCGGGGTTCGAGATCGTGCCGTACGGGGACCTGACCGCGATGCGTGCGGCCATGACGGAGAACACCGTGGCGGTGCTGCTGGAGCCGATCCAGGGCGAGGCCGGGGTGCTGGTGCCGCCGCCCGGCTATCTCCCCCAGGTGCGTGAGATGACCCGCGAGCGGAATGTGCTGTTCATCGCGGACGAGATCCAGTCGGGGCTGGGCCGGACGGGCAGGACGTTCGCCTGCGAGCACGAGGGCGTCGTACCGGACATGTATGTGCTCGGCAAGGCGCTGGGCGGCGGTGTGGTGCCGGTGTCGGCCGTCGTCTCGTCGGCCGCCGTGCTCGGGGTCTACCGGCCCGGTGAGCACGGCTCGACATTCGGCGGCAACCCGCTCGCCTGCGCGGTCGCGCTGGAGGTCATCGCGATGCTCCGCACCGGCGAATACCAGCAGCGGGCGAAGGAGTTGGGCGACCACCTCCACCAGGAGCTGGGGCTGCTGGTGGGCGGCGGCGCGGTGGACGCGGTGCGGGGCCGCGGGCTGTGGGCGGGCATCGACATCGCTCCGAGCCACGGCACGGGCCGGGAGATCTCCGAGAAGCTGATGGACCGCCGGGTACTGGTCAAGGACACCCACGGCTCCACGATCCGGATCGCCCCGCCCCTGGTGATCAGCAAGGAGGATCTGGACTGGGGCCTCGAACAGCTCCGCGAAGTACTGCGTGGGTGACGGAGCCGGGCCGGGACGGGCTGCGGGGCCCCGCAGCCGCTCCCCGGCCCCACCGGTCCGGGAGGGCTCAGGGACAGCCCGCTAAAGGATGACGTGGGGCAGGAAGCGTGCGTACTCGTCCGTGACGAGCCCCGCCGATTCCCGGATGCCGAGCCCTGCCGCCTCGTCCTCGACGACCCATGCGCCGAGCACCACACGGTTGCCGTCGAAATCCGGCAGCGGGGCCAGTTCCTGGTAGCAGCACGGTTCGTCGCGCAGCACCGCGGGGCTGCCCGGCTCATGGATCGTGACACCGGCGCCCTCACGGCCGAGCAGTGGCTTGGCGACATAGCCGGCGCACGGTCCGCTGCCCCCGTCCCCGTCCCCGGCCAGTTCGCGGGGGCCGTCGAGATAGGAGGGCAGCAGATTCGGGTGCCCCGGATAGAGCTCCCAGAGGATGGCCAGCAGCGCCTTGTTGGAGAGGAGCATCTTCCAGGCGGGCTCGATCCAGCAGGTGGTGCCCGTACCGCCGCCGTTGTCGAGGGTGTCCAGGACATGGGGGCCGAAGCGGTCGGTCGCCAGCCACTCCCAGGGGTAGAGCTTGAAGCAGCTGCGGATGAAGCGGAGCCGGGCGTCGACGAACCGTCCGGCCAGGCGGTCCCAGCCGATCTGCTCGATGGAGAGCGCCTCCGTATCGATCCCGGCCTGCTCGGCGGTCTCGCGCAGATACGCGACCGTCATCAGGTCCTCGCCGAGTTCGTCCCCCTCGGAGTGGGCGAAGTGCAGCGGTCCCGGTGGCAGCAGTGCGGCCTGCCGCTTCCATGCGGCGACGAGGCGTTCATGAAGGGAGTTCCACTGGTCGGCGTCCGGGAAGCGGTCCTCCATCCAGAACCACTGGGCGCTGGCGGCCTCCACGAGTGAGGTGGGGGTGTCGGCGTTGTACTCCAGCATCTTCGCCGGACCGCTTCCGTCGTAGCGCAGGTCGAACCGGCCGTACAGGGACGGCAGTTCGGCGCGGCGGTGCCAGGACTCGGAGATCAGGGCGACCAGTCGCCGGTCGGTGATGCCGAGGTCGGCGAAGCGGTCCTGCTCGACGATGTGCGCGGCGGCGGCCAGGCACATCGCGTGCAGTTCCTCGACGACGTCCTCCAGCGCCTCGACCTCGGGCAGCGAGAAGACGTAGTAGGCGCTCTCGTCCCAGTAGGGGCGCAGCGAGCCGTCCGGGTAGCGGGTCAGCGGATAGACGATCCCCTGCTCCTCGACGATCTCCTGCCAGCCGGGGCGCGGTTCGGTGGTGCGACGTTCCATGACCGGTCAGCCGCCGGCCGTACCGGAGCAGCCGAAGCCGCCGCGGTCGACGGCGGACTTGTCGAAGCTGCCGCCCTGGACCTTGCTGCCCTTGGAGCTGCCGCCGTAGTAGTAGTCGCCCTTGCCGCTGCTGCTCTTGCACTCGTAGCTCGGCAGCTTGGAGTGCGTGACCGGGTCCACGCACCGCTTGTCCGGTTCCGAGCCACAGGAAGTGATCGTCGCCGCGAGAACTCCCATGGAGCCGAGCACCACCGTGCTCGACCTCACCCTGCGCTTGGCCATGTTTCTTCTCCCCCGTCGTCCGGTTCGCGTCATAAAGCCGATCGTCAGATTAGAGGGCGGCTCGGAGCGGTGTGCACCGGGTGGCGTGCAGAGCGTCCGCGCAGATCCCCGTGCGCTCTTCGGACGATCTGCACCGGTGCCGGTCCTTACGGAAGTACGCGGCAGAGCGCTTCCAGGGCGCCGGTCCACGCGCTGTCCGTCGGGGTGCCGTAGCCGATGACCAGGGCGTCGCCGCCCGGCTCGGCGTCCGCGTGCCGGAAGCGGGACAGGCCCTCCAGGGCCAGCCCCTGCCAGGCGGCGGCCTGGATCACCGATCGTTCGGTGCCTTCGGGGAGTTCGAGTACGGCGTGCAGTCCGGCGGCGATCCCGCTGACGTGCAGGGCGGGGGCCCGTTCCGCGAGCGCCGCGACCAGCTGGTCACGGCGGCGCCGGTAGCGCAGCCGCATCGAGCGCACATGGCGGTCGTAAGCACCGGACTCGATGAACTCCGCGAGCGTCAGCTGGTCCAGTGCGCCCGATGCCCAGTCGACCTCCCCCTTGGCCTCGGCCACCTCGCCCACCAGCCCGTGCGGCAGCACCATCCAGGCCAGCCGCAGCCCCGGTGCCAGGGACTTGCTGGACGTCCCCATGTACACGACCCGCTCCGGGTCGAGGCCCTGCAGGGCGCCGACCGGCTGCCGGTCGTAACGGAACTCCCCGTCGTAGTCGTCCTCCAGGATCAGCCCGCCCGCACCGCGCGCCCAGTCGACCGCCGCGGCCCGCCGGTCCGGATGGAGCGGCACCCCCGTCGGGAACTGGTGCGCGGGCGTCAGCAGCACCGCACCCACCCCGCGCATCCCCGCCAGCTCCCCGGTCCGGGATCCGAGCCGGTCGAGCGGCAGACAGGGGGTGCGCAGTCCGGCCTCCCCGAGCAGGTTCCCGTGCACGTCCAGTCCGTACGACTCGACGGCCACCTCCCGCACCCGCCGCTGCCGCAGCACCTTCCCCATCAGCATCAGACCGTGGACGAATCCGGAGCAGATCACGATCGTCTCCGGGTCCGCATGGACACCGCGCGCCCGGGCCAGATAGCCGGCCAGCACGGTGCGCAGCTCGATGCGCCCGCGCGGATCGCCGTATCCGAAGGCATCGTTGGGTGCGGCGGTCAGGGCGCGCCGGGACGCCTTGAGCCAGTCGGCGCGCGGAAACGTCGAGAGGTCGGGCGAACCGGCCCTCAGGTTGTAGGCGGGCCCGCGCCGCACCGGCCCGGACCGCGGCGCCGTCGTGGCCGACCGGCGTGGCTCGGCGCGCTGCGCGACCCTGGTGCCGGAACCCTGCCGGGCGGTGAGCCACCCCTCGGCGACCAGTTCGGCGTAGGCGTCGGCCACGGTGTTCCGGGCGATCCCCAAATCGGCGGCGAGCGTACGGGACGACGGAAGCCGGGTCCCCGGCGTCAGCCGCCCGCTCCGTACGGCCTCTCGCAGCGCGTCCATCAGCCCGGCCCGCAGCCCCGCCGCACCGGCCGGGTCGATATGCAGGTCGGCCCCGAAAGTGGACCAGGGATCTGTCATGGAAATGGACCATACCCGTGTGCCATCGGCCCCGTAGCGTCGTAGGCATGACGACGAACGAACACAGCCACCCGGCCTCCGACCGCGCCCCCGAACGCAGCCCGCGCCTGCACTGGGCCCAGCTCGCCCCCGATGTCTACAAGGCCATGGTCCGGCTGGACGCGGCGGCCCGTAAGGGCCTCGATCCGCTCCTCCTCGAGCTGGTGAAGATCCGCACCTCGCAGCTGAACCACTGCGCGTTCTGCCTCGACATGCACAGCAAGGACGCACTCGCGGCGGGCGAGTCCGTCGAGCGGATCATCCAGCTCAGTGCGTGGGAGGAGTCACAGCACTTCTACACGGAGAAGGAGATCGCGGCGATCGAGCTGACGGAGGCCGTGACGGTCCTGACTGACGGTTTCGTGCCGGACGAGGTGTACGAGAAGGCCGCAAAGCACTTCGAGGAGGCCGAGCTGGCCCAGCTGATCGCCGCCATCACGGTGATCAACGCCTGGAACCGGTTCGGTGTGACCACCCGTATGGCCCCCGGTCACTACACCCCCGGCGGCATCAAGCACTGATCGGACCGAGCGGCACAGCGCTGCCGTCCTTCGCCCCGCTCCCCCGACGAATCCCGCGATGACCGTGTCCGCCTTCCGCGACCTGGACCACGGCCGCATGCCCGGCGACCCTCCGGACCTCCCCGGCCGGTGGGCCGCGGCAAGCGCCCGGGTCTTCGCCGACACGGGTCTCCCGGCGCCCGCCGCCCCGCTCGGGTACGAGGACGAGGCGACACCGGCAACCGCACGCACCCCGCGCGGCCTCGGCGAACCGGGGCCGCCGGGATCACGTTCGGCCCCGGTCTGCAGCGCCAGGCCATGGCAGCCGTACGGGAGATCGCCGACCGGCTGTACGCGGGGCAGCCGGCACCGCGTACGCCACCGCCCCCGGCAGCAGACGCTGGCGGGGGCGGTGGTGTACGCGTGAGGCGTACGGATCAGATCAGGCCGAGCTCGCGCACCGCGTCGCGCTCCTCGGCGAGCTCCTGCACCGACGCGTCGATGCGCGCACGGGAGAACTCGTTGATGTCCAGGCCCTGGACGATCTCGTACTTGCCGTCCTTCGTGGTGACCGGGAAGGACGAGATGAGGCCCTCGGGCACGCCGTAGGAGCCGTCCGACGGAATACCCATCGAGGTCCAGTCGCCCTCGGCGGTGCCGTTCACCCAGGTGTACACGTGGTCGATGGCGGCGTTGGCGGCCGAGGCCGCCGAGGACGCGCCACGGGCCTCGATGATCGCGGCGCCGCGCTTGGCGACGGTCGGGATGAAGGTGTCGGCCAGCCACGCCTCGTCGTTGACGAGCTCGGCGGCGTTCTTGCCCGCGATCTCCGCGTGGAAGATGTCCGGGTACTGGGTCGCCGAGTGGTTGCCCCAGATCGTCAGCTTCTTGATGTCGGAGACGGCGGCACCGGTCTTGGCGGCCAGCTGCGAGATCGCGCGGTTGTGGTCCAGGCGGGTCATCGCGGTGAAGCGCTCGGCCGGTACGTCCGGGGCGGCGGCCTGCGCGATGAGGGCGTTGGTGTTGGCCGGGTTGCCGACGACGAGGACCTTGATGTCGTCCGCGGCGTTGTCGTTGATGGCCTTGCCCTGCGGCTTGAAGATGCCGCCGTTGGCGGAGAGCAGGTCGCCGCGCTCCATGCCCTTCGTGCGGGGGCGGGCACCGACGAGCAGGGCGACGTTCGCACCGGCGAAGCCGACGTTGGCGTCGTCCGTGATCTCGATGTTGCGCAGCAGCGGGAAGGCGCAGTCGTCGAGCTCCATCGCGGTGCCCTCGGCGGCCTTCAGACCCTGCGGGATCTCCAGGAGACGCAGGTTGACCGGCACGTCCGGGCCGAGCAGGTGGCCGGAGGCGATGCGGAAGAGCAGCGCGTAGCCGATCTGGCCGGCTGCGCCGGTCACGGTGACATTCACGGGAGTGCGGGTCATGGCGATCTCCGTTAGACAGCTGGCGGTGGGGGTCCCTGCCCCTGGTGCTGGACATCCCTGAATCTTGATGTGAAGAGATATCCAGCGTCAGGCTATCCGACCCGGAACCTCCCGGCCGCCCGCCCCCCTGTGGCACCGCACACAACCGGTCACGCAGCGCTCACCACGACCCGCGCTCCCTCGTTCATTCGGCCGAAGCGGTGGTGCATCCCTTCGTGCCGGCGGCGAGCACGGCGCAGGCCCTGGCGTCCGCGGCCTTCTTCACGGCGACCATGGGGGTGTACGCGTCCGTGTCCGCGTCCGGCTCCACCGTGCCGTCCTTCCCCGCGACGCCACCTGCGGATATCCGCACCGTGTCGCCCCGCGTGGCGTTGGTGATACGGCCCCATGCCGCGCCGCACGTCTCGCTGTAGCGCACCTCGACAAGGCTTCCGCCGACCGTGACGCCGGCGACCGTTCGGGCGAACCGGCCACCGCAACCCATCTTCTCCGGGTCCCGTCCCGTGCAGTCGGCATCGCTGCACTTGACGCCGTCCGGCAGTCCGGGCGCGCCGGTCGTCGGTGACGCGGAGGGGGACGAGATGGCGCTGGACTTCTTGTCGTCGCCGTCGCCGCCCAGGCCGGTGAGGAGTACCGCGGCGGCCGTCACCAGCAGGGCGCCCACCACGCCGGCGAGGATCACGGTCCGCCTGCGGCGGTCGGCCGGCTTCCGCTGCCCGTCGCCGAGTTGCGCCTGCGGTCGCTGCACGCCGGCATCGGGTCCGTATCCGCCTGCGTACCCGTGCGCACGCCCGTCCGCACCGCCGGCCGCGTCTGCCGCACCAGGGCGTACCTGCGGCTGCCGCGGCACGCGCGGCACGTTCCCCCGCTGAGTCGGTACGGACGGTGCGCGGCCCCCGCCGACCGCACCCCCGTCCGGGCCCGTGTCCGTCACCGTGGCGGCGGGCGGGCGGCTTCCGCCACTGTCCGCCGGGGCCGGTCCGAACTCGCCGAGCGCCGCCCGCGCCTGGGCTATCCGGATGCCCTCCATCGTCATGTCGTGACGCATCTCGGCACGGCTCCAGGACCGCTCCGCCAGCTCCCACATGGTGGTCAGATGCACCTGGTCGGTGCCCGTGGCCTCGGCGAGTGCGACGATCGCCCCTCTCGGCGCGAGCAGCCGCCCGTTCAGATAGCGCTCCCACGACGTCCTGCTGTAGCCCGTGCGGTCGGCCACCGCGGCGACGCCCAGCCCGCTGCGGTCGATGAGTCTGCGCAGCTGACCGGCAAACTCCCTGACCTGCGGGTCGAGTTCATCCGGTAGCGCCTTCCAACGAGGCATCACTTCCCCCTCAGTCCCCCGAGCGTGCCTGTTGCGCCCCGCCCTGTCGTTCCCCCTGTGCCGATACGGCGGTCCACCGTTTCGGACTACCCAGGACGATGCGCGAAGGAAGACGTTCAGTTCCCGGGATGAGAGCGCACGGGGGCATTCACGAATGCGGCGCGCCCCGTCGCACGCCCCCCCGCCCGGCATGTGCCGTGGCGTTCCGTCACCGTTGCGCGGCGATCACACCGTGGCGGAATGGTCACCTCCGTGCCACAGGCCACCGGGGTGCCTTGAACCGTCGCCCCCCCGTCGACGAGGCTGGATCCTGTCGGGGCAAGGCGGCCCAACTCGCCACATTCCGGGGCCTCTTCGCTCCCGTGGGCCCCGACCGCAGGTGTCCGTCCCTTCTCGGGGGAGGGGACGGACACCGCCCGTGATGCATCCCGGCGCGCCCGGCATGCGCTCGGCGCACCCGGAGCCGTACGGATGTCAGCGGATCGTGAAGCGGACCGCGTGCTCCAGGAACGGGACGTCCAGCCACGGCTTGGGCTGCGCCACGAGCGCGAGCAGCACGATCAGAACGCCCAGCAGCCCGTACGTCACCAGGTCGGTGAACCGGGACCGGACCGCCAGCATGCCCACCGACGCCACCGCGCAGCGCAGCACGGCGCCACCGATGAGGGCCACACCGATCAGTATCGTGCCGATCCTGAAGGCCTCGGCGAAGGGGTTGACCGCCACGATCAGCAGGCCGATCCCGGCCGTGCAGAGCACGGCCAGCAGCGGCCACTGACGGGCCGGGGCGGGCGCGTCCCCGGACGCCGCCCTGCCTCCGCCCTCGGGCCGCGCGGTGTCCCGGGTGAACGAGGGGAACCGCCGCGACGAGCGGGGGGTGGCCTGCGGACCGCCGCCAGGGGCGGGGTCACCGTCGTCCGGGCCGCGGGCCGTGATCCCGGCGTCCGGGGCCTCGGCGTCCGCGCGTTCCGCGTCCGGGCCCTCGGCGGCGTGGCCCTCCACCGCTGCGGCAACGCCCTCATCCGGCACACCCTGCGCACGCGCACCCCTGCCCGCGCCGCGTGCGCCCGCACCCGGCGGCACCGGAAGCGTCCGGTCCGCCGCGGCGGCCGGGTCTGCCGGACTCGTACCAGCACCCATGGGGTTCCCTTCGGATCGGGTCGGTCGGCTCAGTCGGCGACGGAAGCCGCGGCAGCCGCGTCCCGCTCGGCCGCCTCGACCACGTTGACGAGCAGCTGCGCACGGGTCATCGGGCCGACACCGCCCGGGTTCGGGGAGATCCATGCGGCGACCTCGGCCACACCGGGGTGCACATCGCCGACGATCTTGCCGTCCTCGTCCCGGCTGACACCGACGTCGAGCACGGCCGCGCCCGGCTTCACGTCCTCGGGCCTGATGATGTGCGGCGAGCCCGCCGCGGCGACGATGATGTCGGCCTGCTTGAGCTGGGCGGACAGGTCACGCGTGCCGGTGTGGCACTGGGTGACGGTGGCGTTCTCGGACTTGCGGGTCAGCAGCAGCGGGATCGAGCGGCCGATTGTGACACCGCGGCCGACGACCACGACATGCGCGCCGTTGATCTCGACGTCGTGGTGGCGGAGCAGCTGGACGACGCCCTGCGGGGTGCACGGCAGCGGGCCCGTCTCGTTGAGGACGAGCCGGCCGAGGTTCATCGGGTGCAGACCGTCGGCGTCCTTGGCCGGGTCCATCAGTTCCAGGACACGGTTGGTGTCGATGCCCTTGGGGAGGGGCAGCTGCACGATGTAGCCCGTGCATTCGGGGTTGTCGTTGAGCTCCCGTACGACGTCCTCGATCTCCTCCTGGGTGGCGGTGTCGGGGAGTTCGCGCTGGATGGAGCCGATGCCGACCTGCGCGCAGTCACGGTGCTTTCCGTTCACGTACCACCGGCTGCCCGGGTCGTCCCCGACGAGCAGGGTGCCGAGACCAGGGGTGATGCCCCGGGCCTTGAGGGCCGCCACGCGGACGGTGAGATCGGACTTGATCGCGGCTGCGGTGGCCTTGCCATCGAGAATCTGGGCAGTCATAGTGCCCATCCTCGCGGATGACCCCGCCCGCATACCAATTCTGGGTGTCCACGATGGCCATCAGGTTGCGCTTGCACAACACATACGGCAATCGGCTGGACAAAAACCCGATGTCAAGACGACGATGAGCCGCGCAGTATCGCGGGCAGTGCCGGGGGGACAGGCCGTTCTGATTGCGCATTTCTCCTCCGCTCGGACCGCATCGTCCCCGCACTTTGACGACGGAGGAATTTCGCCATGAGCTTCGGCGACCCCAACAACCCCTATGGCCAGCAGCAGGGCGGGCAGCCGGGCGGGCAGCCGGGCTACGGCTACCCGCAGCAGGCCCCGCAGGGCGTGCCGCAGCAGGGCTACGGCTACCCGCAGGCCCCGCCCGTCCAGCAGTTCGGTCCCGGCTTCGGCGGGCCGCTGGAGATGCCGGGCGGCGTGAAGGCGGCCCGCATCATGCTCTACGTGATCGCCGGTTTCCAGCTGATCGGTGCGATTCTCTTCGTGCTCTCCGCCGTGGCCGTGAACGCCGCCAAGAACGACGCGACGCTCAAGGACGACGTGCAGTTCCAGCAGCTCGCGGACTACTCGGGCGGCGCTCTGTGGGGCCTGTCGGTTCTCGTCCTGCTGTGGGGCGTCCTGGCCGTGTTCCTCGCCGCGAAGTTCGGCAAGGGTGGCAACGGCATCCGTGTCACCGCGATCGTGTTCGGCTCGATCACCGCGCTGCTCGGCATCTACCCGTTCATCGTGGTCGGTCTCGTCCACACGGTGCTCTCGATCCTGATCATCGTCTTCGTCGCGAGGGCCGACGGCAGCGCCTGGTTCAACCGCCAGCAGCAGCCGCAGTACTGATCCGCTCAGGACGGGCCGGCAACGGCCGGCCTCTCGAACAGCGCAGAGGGCGCCCCCGGAGACCAGCTCCGGGGGCGCCCTCTTTGCATGCCGCTCAGTGGAAGAAGTGCCGCGTACCCGTGAAGTACATCGTCACGCCCGCCTGCTTCGCGGCCTCGACGACCAGCTCGTCACGGACCGAACCGCCGGGCTGGGCCACGGCCTTGATGCCGGCCGCGGTGAGGATCTCCAGGCCGTCGGGGAACGGGAAGAACGCGTCCGAGGCGGCGTATGCACCGCGTGCGCGCTCCTCGCCCGCCCGCTCGACGGCGAGCTTCGCGGAGTCGACGCGGTTGACCTGGCCCATGCCGACGCCGACCGAGGCGCCGCCCTTGGCGAGCAGGATCGCGTTGGACTTGACCGCGCGGCAGGCCTTCCAGGCGAAGGCGAGCTCGGCGAGCTCGTCCTCGGAGAGTGCCTCACCGGTGGCGAGGGTCCAGTTGGCCGGGTCGTCGCCGTCGGCCTGGAGCCGGTCGGTGACCTGGAGCAGCGCGCCGCCGTCGATCGGCTTGACCTCGACCGTGGAGGTCGGGGCGTCGGGGCAGCGCAGCACGCGGATGTTCTTCTTGCGGGCCAGGATCTCGACCGCACCGTCCTCGTACGCCGGGGCGACGATGACCTCGGTGAAGATCTCCGCGACCTGCTCGGCCATGGCGACCGTCACCGGACGGTTGACGGCGATGACCCCGCCGAACGCCGACAGCGGGTCGCAGGCGTGGGCGTTGCGGTGCGCCTCGGCTACGTCGTCGGCGATCGCGATGCCGCACGGGTTGGCGTGCTTGATGATCGCGACGCACGGCTCGGCGTGGTCGTACGCGGCACGGCGCGCGGCGTCCGTGTCCGTGTAGTTGTTGTACGACATCTCCTTGCCGTGCAGCTGCTCCGCCTCGGCCAGACCACCGGAGCCGGAGGTGTACAGCGCGGCGGGCTGGTGCGGGTTCTCGCCGTACCGCAGGACGTTGCTCCGCTCGTACGTCGCACCGAAGAAGTCGGGGAAGCCCGAGTCGTCGGCGGCGGCGTAGTCGTCCGCGAACCAGGAGGCGACGGCCACGTCGTACGCGGCGGTGTGCTGGAACGCCTCGGCGGCGAGCCGCTTGCGGGCGGTCAGGTCGAAGCCGCCGGCCTTCACCGCGGCGAGGACGTCGGCGTACCGCCCGGGGCTGGTGACGACGGCCACGGACGGGTGGTTCTTGGCCGCGGCGCGGACCATCGACGGGCCGCCGATGTCGATCTGCTCCACGCACTCGTCGTCGGAGGCACCCGAGGCGACGGTCTCCTTGAACGGGTACAGGTTGACGACCACGAGGTCGAAGGGCTCGACGCCCAGCTCGGCGAGCTGCTCACGGTGGGCGTCCAGGCGCAGGTCGGCGAGGATGCCGGCGTGGACGCGGGGGTGCAGCGTCTTCACGCGGCCGTCGAGGCACTCGGGGAAGCCGGTGAGCTCCTCGACCTTGGTGACCGGCACACCGGCAGCGGCGATCTTCCCTGCGGTCGAGCCGGTCGAGACGAGTTCGACACCCGCCTCGTGCAGACCGCGGGCGAGGTCTTCGAGCCCCGTCTTGTCGTAGACACTGACCAGGGCGCGGCGGATGGGCTTATTCACCGACATGACCGAGATGAACCTTTCGTCCCTCAATGCGATAGCCGTTACGGGCGAGCCGCCCCACGACCTCGACGAGCAGCTTGCGCTCGACTTCCTTGATGCGTTCATGGAGAGCGGCTTCGCCCTCCGGCGTGTCCTCTTCGGTCACCTCGACCACGCCCTGCGCGATGATCGGACCGGTGTCGACGCCGTCGTCGACGAAGTGGACGGTGCACCCGGTGACCTTCGCGCCGTAGGCGAGGGCGTCACGCACCCCGTGGGCACCGGGAAAGCTGGGGAGCAGGGCGGGGTGGGTGTTGACGAACCGGCCGCCGAACTCGGCGAGGAACCGCTTGCCCACGATCTTCATGAAGCCCGCGGACACCACGAGGTCCGGGCGGTGCGCGGCGGTGGCGGCGGCGAGGGCCGCGTCCCACTCCTCGCGGCTGGCGTAGTCCTTGACCTTGCAGACGAAGGTCGGCAGTCCGGCACGCTCCGCCCGCTCCAGACCGACGATGTCGTCGCGGTCGGCGCCGACCGCGACGACCTGGGCGCCGAAGCCCGCGGGGTCGTCGCCGATCGCGTCCAGCAGGGCTTGGAGGTTCGTACCGGAACCGGAGACCAGCACGACCAGACGGGCCGGAGCGGCGGCGGAGGGCGGGGACGGCGGGGAGGCCACGGCTGGGCCCTTTCTCACGAGGTGAAGCCGAACGACGCTGTCGGTAGATCGCTCTTTGTGTGGTCGTACGAAAGAATCGCGCCCCTCGATACGGGGAACCCTACGAAGGGGCCGACCGTCAGCAACGATACCGGCACATCGGCCGACCCCCACGAGATGGGGGTGAGGGTCCGGTTCCACGGACAGATCCAAGGAAGACGACCGCAAGATCGAAGAGGTGAGCGGGCCGAGCGGAGGAGATCGGCCTCCTGCGCCGCACTCCCAGCTTTCGGCGCCTCCTGGCCGGGAGGTAGCGTCTGGGACAGCGAACCGTCCGTCAGGGCGGAAATGACGAGACGGGGAAGACGTTCACCACATGCCGGACCGACGCCGCCACACCGCCCTCCGCCATCCGCTGCCTGAGCGCGCCTCATTGCTGCTGAGGGAACGCCGGTCGCCGACAGGCTCCTCCTCCTCGAATCCTTCGGGTTCCTCCGGCCAGGACGACAACCCGTTCGCCGCACCGCCGGAGCACCGCCCGGACCAGCCGTGGCGCCCGCGCCACCCGTCCGGCGGCAGCGGGAACGGCAACGGGAACGACGGCTCGGACGGAAACGGTGACGGGTCTCCCGAGGGCGGACCCTCCGACGACCGGCCCGTCTGGGGCAGCCAGTGGAGCAGCCACCAGCCGGGCCGCCAGAGCGGCGGCTTCGGCGGCCGGCCGGGCGGCCAGGGCGGTCCGAACGGCCCCGGGGGCCAGGGCGGCCCCGAGGGCAACCCCGGCGGGCTGCGCTGGGACCCGACCGACCCCGCCCAGCGCCGCGCTCGCTACGCGCTGCTCTCCGGCATGTGGGCCTTCTTCTTCGCGATCTTCGACTTTCCGGAGATCGCCCTGCTGCTCGGCGCACTCGCCGTGTACTGGTCGATCAGCTCGCTGCGCGCCAAGCCGAGGAGCGCGACCGCGACGGACGGCAGCGCCGGGGCCGCCGCCTCCCCTTCCGCTTCCGCCGCCGGCCCCGCTTCCGGTTCCGCACCGGCCGGGGTCCCGGCTCCCGGAGCCCGGCCCGCCGCCCCGTACACACAGGGCCCGGGCAGGCCGCAGACGACGGCCGCGGTCAGCGGCCTCGTCACGGCGCTGCTCGCGCTCTCGATCGTCGCCATGACGTTCACCGTGCAACTGGTCTACCGCGACTACTACACCTGCGTGAACGACGCCCTCACCAAGTCCGGACAGCTGGCCTGCAACGACCTGCTGCCGAAGCCGCTGGAGCCGTTCTTCGGCGTCAGGAACTAGCACGCCCCGCTTCACGACGTCGGACCGGCCTCCGGAGGCCGGTCCGACGTCGTTTCGGGGGCCTTGAGGAGCGGTTCCCAGACGGAGTCCCCGGCCGCTCGCGCGTGCCACGGATCGGTCGGCAGGAAGTCGTACGGCTCACGGCCCGCATCCTTCTCGTGCCGGGGCGCCCGGCCGGGCACGGGCCCTGCGGGCGGCAGAGAGGGCAGGGAGGCCGGTACGGCCGCGGATCCGGTTCCGGTCCCGGATCCTCTTCCGGTTCCGGTGGTGGGGCCGGGCTCCGCTCCTGCGGGCTCGTCGTCGCGCCGACGCCTGCGCCACCACCGCCGGCCACGCGTCGGCTGCTCCGGAACCTCCGCGTCCGCCTGGGCGGGGATCGCCGCCCAGGCGGCTGCAACCCCCTCGGCGCTGCCGCGCTCCCGCAGCCGCCACCCCCTCAGCAGCAGCGCCCCGGGCACCCCGAGCAGCGCGGTCCACGCCGTCGCCGCCGCCCCCGTGAGCCACCACACCGGCCCGAACTCCGCCAGCGCCCCGGTCCCCAGCGGACCACCCGCCGCCGCGGTCAGCACCGCCGTACCGACGCCGCATCCCACCGCCGCCAGGGCAGCCGTCAGCGCGGTCCCGCGCCGGCTCCACGTCCCCTCGTCCAATACGTCACAGGCGGGCACGGCCCACCGTGCGGTGAACCAGGCGATCGCCACCCCGGCCGCGACCGGCACCGCCGCAGCCGCCCAGTTCGGGACCGTCCCGGGGCCGTGCGCCGGCACCGCGGCCAGCAGAGGGAAGTCCGGCACCGCCGGGCGCCCGGTGAGGGCGAGCGGGGTGGCCGTGGACGCCGTACCGAGCGCGAAGCCCGGCCCGAGCCCGTACGCCGCACCCCACATCGCCGCGTTCGGCACGAGGACCAGCGCGAGCAGCAGCACGGCGCACCGGCCCGCCCAGTCGCCGGAAAGCCCCAGGAACGACTCCTGAACGCGCTCGGCATGCCACACCAGCGCCGTAGCGACCAGCAGCGCACCACCGCCCAGCAACACGGCAGTCCCGGCCGCAGCCGACCGGAGCACCGCCTCCGCCCGCTCCGCGAACCGCGGCCGTGCCGGCGACTCGCGCAGCCGCTTCGGAGCCCAGGAAGGCGGCCCGACCGGGCAGCCGGCCCCCGTCCACACCCCGGCCGCCACCGCCCCCGCCACCACCGGAACCAGCGGGAACAGGAGCGAGAACGGCCGCGCGGCCATCGGGCCGCCCTTCGCGTAGAGCGCGACAACCGCCGCGACCAGCAGATATCCGCCCGTCACCAGGCAGAAGGCACTGCCTGCGGAGGGCGCGGCGCGCCCCTCGTCGGGCTCCATCACATCGTGGGCCGCCCGGTACACCAGCCACGCCAGCACCGCGGTGAGGAGAAGGGGAATGATCCCGACAGGAGCGGGGGCGCCGCTCAGGGTGTCGGTTCTGACGAGATCGGCACCGTGGGAGAGCAGCCAGATCCCGGCCGCGGCGTTGAAGGCGCCGCCAGGGCCGCTGTCGGGGGCCGGGGAGCTGATCCACACCGCCATGACGAGCACGGAGAGCGAGGCGAGCCCGAGCCCCGCGGCAAGCGCGCCCCGCAGAAAGGCGGAGACCAGCACGGCGGACCGGCCCTGTTCCGTCGACAACGACGGGGTGCGTTCGGTCATTTGGGTCACACGGCAATGCTCCCAACGACACGCACTTATTCCGTGTAACGGGCGAATAGCCGCTGTGTCGCCCAATATACGTTTATGCACTTTTCGGCCCAGCGCAGCTCCGCCGGGGGGCCTGCATGACGCAGAGAGACACCGATGCGGACACCACCACTCCGCTGCCCTCCGTCCCCTCCGAATCCCCCGTCCCCCCGCTCCCCGGCCCCACGCCCGCCGAAGCGTTCGACGCGCTCTATGCGCGCTCCGCCACTGCCCTCTTCCGGCAGACGTATCTGCTGACCGGCCGCCGGCACCTCTCCAAGGAGGCCGTCGAGCGGGCCTTCGAGCAGGCCTGGCAGCGCTGGCCCGAGGTCGCAGTGGACCGGGACCCGGTCGGCTGGGTGCGGGCCGTCGCGTACGAGTACGCGATGTCGCCCTGGCACCGGCTGCGCCGCAGCCACCGCCGGCCCGACCCGCAGCCGTCCGACGCCCCCGGCTCGCGCGCCCTGCTCGACGCGCTGCTCGACCTGCCACCGGCGTACCGGCGCACCCTGGTGCTGTACGACGGTGTCGGCCTGGACCTGCCGGAGACCGCGGCGGAGACGGAGGCCAGCACCCCGGCGACGGCAGGCAGGCTGATGACCGCTCGGGCCGCGATCGCCGAGCGGGTGCCCGAACTGGCGATCCCCGAATCGCCCGACGAACAGTCCGCACTGCTGCACGAGCAGCTGGGCACGCTGGCGCTCGCCCAGCCCGTGGCCGCGATGATCACCCCCCGCGCGATCCGGACCGTGAGCGAGAACAAGGCGGGGCACTGGACACGAGCGGCGATCGCGCTCACGGCCCTGCTCATCGGCCTCACGGTGATCACCACGGTGACCGCTCCGGAGCACTACGAGACACCTCCGGCACCCGCCGAGCGGGTCGGGGGTGTGCCGCCCCGCGGCGGCCCGCAGAAGCTGACGCCGAAGGAGCGCAAGGTGGAGAGGAAGCTCCGGGACGAGCTCATCCGCGGCCCCGCGCGGCTCGTCCCGCAAGTACGGTGACCGGCCCGGTACGGAAACGGCGCGGGCCCGCACCCCATTCTCCCGGGGTGCGGGCCCGCGCCGTCTGTCGCGGTGACGCGATACAGCGGTTCAGCCGCGAAACAGCTGTCAGGCGCCGAGGATCTCGCGCGCCAGCTTGGCGGTCTCGGTCGGCGTCTTGCCGACCTTGACGCCGGCGGCCTCGAGGGCCTCCTTCTTCGCCTGGGCGGTGCCGGAGGAGCCGGAGACGATGGCGCCCGCGTGGCCCATGGTCTTGCCCTCGGGGGCGGTGAAGCCCGCGACGTAACCGACGACCGGCTTGGTGACGTTCTTCGCGATGAAGTCCGCCGCACGCTCCTCGGCGTCGCCGCCGATCTCGCCGATCATGACGATCAGGTCGGTGTCGGGGTCGGCCTCGAACGCCTCGAGGGCGTCGATGTGCGTGGTACCGATGACCGGGTCGCCACCGATGCCGACGGCGGACGAGAAGCCGATGTCACGGAGCTCGTACATCATCTGGTAGGTCAGCGTGCCGGACTTCGACACGAGACCGATGCGGCCGGGCTTGGTGATGTCGCCCGGGATGATGCCGGCGTTGGACTGACCGGGGGTGATCAGGCCGGGGCAGTTCGGGCCGATGATCCGGGTCTTGTTGCCCTTCGAGCCGGCGTACGCCCAGAAGGCGGCCGAGTCGTGGACGGCGATGCCCTCGGTGATCACGACGGCGAGGGGGATCTCGGCGTCGATCGCCTCGACGACGGCGGCCTTGGCGAAGGCCGGCGGCACGAAGAGGACGGACACGTTCGCGCCGGTCTTCTCCATCGCCTCGGCGACGGAGCCGAAGACCGGTACCTCGGTGCCGTCGAAGTCGACGGACGTGCCGGCCTTGCGCGGGTTCACGCCGCCGACGATGTTGGTGCCGTCGGCGAGCATGAGCTTGGTGTGCTTCATGCCGGTGGCACCGGTCATCCCCTGGACGATGACCTTGCTGTCCTTGGTGAGGAAGATTGCCATGGTGTTGGAGTCCCTCGTCCCTTACTTCGCAGCCGCGGCGAGCTCGGCGGCCTTGTCGGCCGCGCCGTCCATGGTGTCCACGCGCTGCACGAGCGGGTGGTTGGCGTCGGAAAGGATCTTGCGACCCAGCTCCGCGTTGTTGCCGTCGAGGCGCACGACCAGCGGCTTGGTGACCTCTTCGCCCTTCGACTTCAGGAGCGCCAGCGCCTGGACGATGCCGTTGGCGACCTCGTCACACGCGGTGATGCCACCGAAGACGTTGACGAAGACGGACTTGACGTCCGGGTCGCCGAGGATGATCTCGAGGCCGTTCGCCATGACCTCGGCGGAGGCACCGCCACCGATGTCGAGGAAGTTGGCGGGCTTCACGTTGCCGTGGTTCTCACCGGCGTACGCGACGACGTCCAGGGTCGACATGACCAGACCGGCACCGTTACCGATGATGCCGACCTCGCCGTCGAGCTTGACGTAGTTGAGGTTCTTGGCCTTGGCGGCAGCCTCGAGCGGGTTGGCCGCAGCCTTGTCCTCGAGGGCCTCGTGGCCGGGCTGACGGAAGTCGGCGTTCTCGTCGAGAGACACCTTGCCGTCCAGCGCCAGGATGTCGCCGGAGGCGACCTTGGCGAGCGGGTTGACCTCGACGAGGAGCGCGTCCTCGGCGACGAAGGTGTCCCACAGCGTCACCATGACCTCGGCGACCTTCTCGGCCACCTCGGCCGGGAACTTCGCCTGGGCGACGATCTCGCGGGCCTTCTCGATCGTGACTCCGGCGTTGGAGTCGACCGGGACCTTCGCGAGGGCCTCGGGGGTCTTCTCCGCGACCTCCTCGATGTCCATGCCGCCCTGCACCGAGGCCATGGCCAGGAAGGTGCGGTTGGTGCGGTCGAGGAGGTACGAGACGTAGTACTCCTCAAGAATCTCCGGCGCGGTCTCGGCAATCATCACCTTGTGGACCGTGTGGCCCTTGATGTCCATGCCGAGGATGTCGGTCGCACGGGCGACCGCCTCGTCGGGGGTGGCGGCCAGCTTGACGCCGCCGGCCTTGCCGCGGCCGCCGACCTTCACCTGCGCCTTGACGACGGACTTGCCGCCCAGCCGCTCGGTCGCCTCGCGGGCTGCCTCAGGCGTGTCAATGACTTCACCGGCCAGCACCGGTACACCGTGCTTGGCGAAGAGGTCCCTCGCCTGGTACTCGAACAGGTCCACGCGCGTCCGTCCCTTTTCAGTGGTCTCGCGGTTCGTTTTCAGCGTGGGCGTGCCGCGAGGGGCAACGTGACTGCTCGGTCACAAGGAAGGCGCACACGGTCACCGGGTACGCGGCATGTCCATCTCGCAGGTTATCCCCGAGCTCCGCAGGACCATAAATCGCAGCTCACACCTGGGCGGTGATTACGGTCACAGACCGTGCTCCCGGGCGCGTCGCGGCGCTGCGCCGCCCCTGTGCGCGGGCCGCGCCCCTCACCGAAGAGCCTCCTTGTCCGGTACCGGCAGAGGCCGCTTCTCGAACGCCGCCGCCATCACCTCCGGGAAGAGGTCCGGGGTGCACGCGAACGCCGGTGCGCCCAGTGCGCCGAGCGCCGCCGCGTGATCACGGTCATAGGCGGGCGCGCCCTCGTCGGACAGGGCGAGCAGCGTCACGAACTGCACCCCGGAGGCCTTCATCGCGGCGACCCGCTTCAGCATCTCGTTGCGGATGCCGCCCTCGTACAGGTCGCTGATGAGGACGACCACGGTTTCGGCCGGGCGGGTGATCCTGGACTGGCAGTACGCAAGTGCCCGATTGATGTCGGTGCCCCCGCCGAGCCGAGTGCCGAAGAGCACGTCGACGGGGTCGTCGAGCTGGTCCGTGAGGTCGACGACGGCCGTGTCGAAGACGACGAGTCTGGTCCGCAGGGTCCGCATGGAGGCGAGGACCGCGCCGAAGACGGACGCGTAGACGACGGAGGCGGCCATCGATCCCGACTGATCGATGCAGAGGATGACGTCCTTCTTCACCGCCTGCGCGGCCCGCCCGTAGCCGATGAGCCGTTCGGGGACGACCGTGCCGGCTCCGTCCCCGCCCGGCAGCGGCAGGTAGTTCTTGAGGTTGGCCCGGATGGTGCGGTCCCAGTCGATGTCACGGTGGCGAGGCCTGTTGACCTTCGCCGAGCGGTCGAGCGCACCGGTCAGCGTGGTCCTCGTGCGGGTGGCGAGCCGTTTCTCCAGGTCGTCGACGACCTTGCGCACGACGGCTCGTGCCGTCTCCTTCGTCGTCTCGGGCATGGCCTTGTTGAGCGAGAGCAGCGTTCCGACGAGATGGACGTCCGCCTCGACGGCCTCCAGCATCTCCGGCTCCAGCAGCAGCGCGGAGAGACCGAGCCGGTCGATCGCGTCACGCTGCATGACCTGGACGACGGAGCTGGGGAAGTACGTACGGATGTCGCCGAGCCAGCGGGCGACGGACGGGGCGGAGCCGCCGAGTCCGGCCGAGCGGTCGCTCCCGCCCCGGCCGCCGGACCTGCCCCCGCCGCCGTACAGCGCGTTCAGCGCGCCGTCCATCGCGGCGTCCCGGCCGGCGAGGGTGCACCCGGTGCTCTCGGCGCTGTCCCCGCCCAGCACGAGGCGCCAGCGCCGCAGCCGCTCGTCGTCCGCCGCGCCGCAGCCGGCCGCGGCTCCCGCCGTGTCCGTGTGCGTGGCCGTCGTCATCCTGTTGCCCCCAGCTCTTCCATGGCGTGGCCGGCTGTGTCCGCGCCCTCGGTCTCCAGCCCCAGCAGCAGCCGCAGCACCGGCGCCACCGCGTCCGCCCGTTCGTTATCGAGGCCGGGGCCGAAGCCGGGGGCAGCCGTTCCCCCGGCTGTTCCGGCCGGGCCCCCTGCACCCGGGCCGCGGCGTACGAGCTCGCCCAGCGTGCGCCGTACGCCCGGTTCGTAGGACGAGAAGGTGCGGCGCAACAGCGGCAACACGTCGGTGAACGTGTCGGCGGGGACGCCGGCCAGCCAGGCGTCGACCAGGCCGAGCAGCCGCTCGTCGTGGACGAGGAGCATGCCGCCCCCGCCGACGAACCCCTCGATCCACGCCGCCGCGTCGGCGGGGGGTGTGCCGGGTGACAGAGCGAGGCCCATCAGCCGCGCCGCGTCGTCCTCCTCGATCCGCCCCTCGTCGAGCAGCAGTCGGGCCGCCCTGCCCCGGATGACACCCGCGACGGTGTCCCGGGCGGCCAGTTTGTGCAGCACGGCCGTCCAGCGTTCACGGATCCCGTCCGCCGGTACGGTGCCGGTGAGCAGCCCGATCGCTGCGTGGACCCCGTCCACCCGGCGGCGCAGTCCGTCGGCGCCGCCGGCATCGAGCCCGGTGCACGCGGGTGGCAGTCCGACGCAGATCCGCTCGGCGAGCCCGGCCGCGACCTCACCCAGCGCCGCGGTGTCCGTCGACCTCACGTCCCCGTACCTCAGGGTGCGGGCCAGGGCGGGCAGTGCATCGGCGAGGTGGCCGACGTCGGCGTCCAGCGCGGCCCGGTCGGCGAGGACCCGCATCACCACGGGCAGTGCGTCGGGCAGTCCGGCGAGGAGGCAGCGCTCGGCGAGCGAGGTGACCTCGGCGAGCGCTGTCGCCGATACGGCCTCCGCTTCGGCCTTGGCGGTCGCCGCGGTGAGGACCGTGGTGCCCCAGACCCCGGCCTCCGCGACCTGCACGTGCTGCTCGGGCTCCCAGCGCAGCCGCCAGCTCTCCCGGAATGTGCCGGTGCTCCCCCGGCCGGCGGCCGGTTCGCCCCAGCCGACGGCGAGGAGCCGGAGCCGGTGCAGCAGGCTGCTGCGGGCCGCGTCGGTGTCCTTGCGGAGGTCGAGCTCCAGCTCGCGCTCCAGCGCTTCCGGCTTGAGCCGCAGCGTGCGCTGGAGCCGGGTGAGATCGCGCTGCAGCGGCACGGCGGGGGCGCTGTCCGGCACCTCTCCGAGCGTCTCGCCGACGACGAGCCGGTCCCGTACGAGCGCGAGCGGCACATCGGAGCCCTCGCACATGACGGCCCGGATCGCGTCGGTCGTCTCGCTCAGCCCTGCGAGCGGGCGTCCGCGCAGGGCGGCGAGGGTCCCCGCGAGCCGGACGGCCTCGATGACATGGGCGGACGACACGAACCTGTCCTCGTCGCGCAGCAGTCCGGCGACCTTGGTCATCCACCGCTCGAGCGGACGGTCGGGGGCGGCGAAGAGATGCCCGTACCAGCCGGGCGAGTCGATCCCCGCCCCGTAACCGCTGTGCCGGGCGAGCCGCCGATGCGTCCAGGGCACCCAGGTCATCTCGGTCTTGACCTTGGGCATTCCCTTGAGGAGGGCCCTGTCGGCGGTGACGGTCGTCCTCGCTCCGAGCGCGGGCACATGCCAGGCCCCGCAGACGACGGCGATGTCGTCCCCGAACTCCTTGCGGGCGGCGCGCAGCTGGATGCGCATGTAGGCCTCACGGACGGTGTCGTGGGGGTGCCCGCCGTCCCCGTACACCTCGCGCAGGGCTGTCATCGCCTCGCCGAGCGCGGCGAACGGGGCGCGGGGGTCGGCGAGCTGCCCGTCCGGTGCGCGGTGCTCGACGACGTCCTCCCACCAGCGCTCGGGGTCGTCGTACCCGGCGGCCTCGGCGAGGACCGCGATCGGGTCGACCGCGAACGCGGCCACCGGAGCGGACGCGTCGTCGCCCGCCTGTCCCCGGCCCCGGTCGCCGGGGTCCGCATCCGCGGGCGGGGAGTCCGTCATGGCCAGGGAGTGGGCCGCGGGCAGGTCGATGAAGCGGACCGGCACGTCATGGCGCAGGGCCCAGCGGATCGCGACCCATTCCGGCGAGAAGACGGCGAACGGCCAGAACGCCGCCCGGCCCGGGTCGTCCACCGCGTGGGCGAGCAGCGCGACCGGTGGCCGCATCTGCTCGTCGGCGGCGAGCGGCAGCAGTGCGTCCCCCTCGGAAGGGCCCTCGATGAGAACGGCCCGCGGGTACGCGGCGTCCAGCGCGGCGCGGACCGCGCGGGCGGATCCGGGGCCGTGGTGCCGGACGCCGAGGAGCAGCGGCCCGGTGGCGGGCGGGGCGCCGCTCATGCCGAGACCTCGCGGCAGGCGCGGTAGAAGTCCTTCCAGCCGTCCCGCTCACGGACCACGGTCTCCAGATACTCCTGCCAGATCACGCGGTCGGCCGCCGGATCACGGACGACCGCACCGAGGATGCCGGCCGCGACATCGCCGGGGCGCAGCACCCCGTCGCCGAAGTGGGCGGCGAGCGCAAGGCCGTTGGTGACGACGGAGATGGCCTCGGCCGTCGACAGCGTGCCCGACGGGGACTTGAGCTTGGTGCGGCCGTCGGTCGTGACGCCGTCGCGCAGTTCACGGAAGACCGTGACCACCCGGCGGATCTCGGTCATGCCGTCGGGAGCGGACGGAAGGTCGAGCGAACGCCCGATCTGGTCCACACGCCGGGACACGATGTCGACCTCAGCGTCCGGCGTGGCGGGCAGCGGCAGCACGACCGTGTTGAACCGGCGGCGCAGGGCGCTGGACAGATCGTTGACCCCGCGGTCGCGGTCATTGGCCGTCGCGATGACGTTGAAGCCACGAACGGCCTGGACCTCCTGGCCCAGCTCGGGGAGAGGAAGCGTCTTCTCCGACAGGATCGTGATGAGCGAGTCCTGCACATCGGCGGGAATACGGGTGAGTTCCTCGATCCGCGCGGTCATGCCCCGGGACATCGCGCGCATCAGCGGACTGGGCACCAGCGCGTCACGGCTGGGTCCCTGCGCCAGCAACTGCGCGTAGTTCCACCCGTAGCGCACGGCTTCCTCGGGTGTGCCCGCCGTGCCCTGGACGAGCAGCGTCGAGTCGCCGCTGACGGCGGCCGCGAGATGCTCGGAGACCCAGGTCTTGGCGGTGCCGGGGACGCCGAGGAGCAGCAGGGCGCGGTCGGTGGCGAGCGTCGTCACGGCGACCTCGACGAGACGGCGCGGGCCCACGTACTTCGGTGTGATCACCGCTCCGTCCGGAAGCACGCCGCCGAGCAGATAGGTGGCCACGGCCCACGGCGACAGTTTCCAACGCTCGGGCCGCGGACGGTCGTCGGCGGCCGCGAGTGCCTTCAGCTCGTCGGCGAAGGCGTCCTCCGCATGCGGGCGCAGAACCTCTGCGCCGACGTCGGCGGTGGTTTCGGACACGGTCATGGATCCCCCTCCAGATCAGTCGACCTGATGTGGTTCCCACCGTGCACCACGCCACTGACAATCGACCGTCTCCGCAGGTCGGGGCCGATTGTCAGTGCCGCGTCCTACCGTCGTCCGCATGCTGCTATCTCACGGGGGAGAACCCTTGCGCACCGCTGCTCCGGCGGCGCGCTGGACGGTGGAGCAGGTCCTGGCCCTGGCTCCTGACGCATCGTCACGCAAGGCGGGCGGCAGGCTCGGTTCGGCCGGGCCGTGGTCCGGCGCGGGCTGTGACGGACCGGGCGCGGTATGGGGGTTGTGCAAGGGAAGCGGAAGCACGCCGTATCGGACGGTGGTCGACACGACGGGCCCCGCGTACAAGTGCAGTTGCCCCAGTCGGAAGTTCCCGTGCAAGCACGCGCTTGGCCTGCTGCTGCTCTGGGCGTCGGACGAGGCGGCGCTCGGGCCGGCGGAGGTGCCCGACTGGGCCGGGGAGTGGCTCGACGGCCGCCGCAGACGGGCGGCGCAGAAGACGGTGGCGGAAGGCGGCGGCTCGAGTGCGGGCGATTCGGGTGCCGGCCCGGCCGCCCCGGAGGCCGCCCGGCGGCGCGCCGAGCGCCGGGCCGAGCGGATCACCGGCGGCGCGCAGGAGCTCGAGCAGCGTCTGACGGATCTGCTGCGCGGCGGTCTGGCGTCGGCCGATCAGTCGGGGTACGGGCTGTGGGAGGAGACGGCGGCCCGCATGGTCGACGCCCAGGCGCCGGGGCTGGCGGGCCGGGTCCGGGAGTTGGGGGCGATCCCGGCGTCGGGCCCCGGCTGGCCGGGGCGGCTGCTGGAGGAGTGCGCGCTGCTGCATCTGCTGGACACCGCGTGGCTGCGCATCGACCGGCTGCCGGCCCCGCTGGCGGCGACGGTCCGTACACGGGTGGGGCTGACGGCCCCTGCCGACGGCCCCACGGTCCGCGACCACTGGCTGGTCCTCGCCCAGTACGACACCGCGGACGGCAAGCTCGTCACACGCCGGATCTGGCTGTACGGAAGGGACTCGGGCCGGACGGCACTGCTGCTGTCCTTCGGGGCGGCCGGGCGCTCGCCCGGTCAGGCTCTGCCGGTGGGCGTCACGATCGACGCCGAGCTCACGCCGTACCGGGGGGCCGGGCAGCTCCGGGCGGAGCTGGGCGGGCAGTTCGGCGCGCCGTCACCGGCCGGCACTCCCCCGCCGGGCTCCACGGCAACGGCCGCGGTCGCCGCGTACGGACACGCCCTGCGGGACGATCCATGGCTGGAGTCCTGGCCGGTCACCCTGCGTGCGGTGATACCGGTGCCTTCGGGCGACGGCTGGCAACTGGCGGACGCGTCGGACAGAACGGCCCTGCCCGTCGCTCCGGCCGCGCTGTCCCGGCCGGGGCTCTGGAAGCTCGTGGCGCTCTCCGGCGGCGCGCCGGTCACGGTCTTCGGCGAGTGCGGCCACCGCGGCTTCGACCCTCTCGCGGCCTGGGCGCCCGACAGTTCCGACGGCGGCGCGGCCGAGACCGTGCCACTCATCTGACCCCTGGAGGAGGACCGATGTTCCGCACACCTACGACGGCCGGTGCCACCGCACCCTGGGAAGAGCTCGTCACATCGGCACTGCTCGGCACCGATCGGCGGCCGTCAGGGACGGGGCCCGGGACGGGGCCGGTCGCGCTGCTGGACGTGGCGGCACTGCACACGGTGCGGCGCAGAGCCGGGCTGCTGCCCGCGGCCGCGGCCGCCCGGCCCGGGACAGCGTCGGCCGACCCCCGGCCTCCGTTGCCGCCCGCTGCACGGCACAGGCTCGCCCAGCTGCTCGCCGACCGGTCGGCGCCCACCGGCGCGGGTGGCCGGCGCGGGGCGGCGCCCGATCTCACGGAGCTGATCCCGCAGTGGCTGGCCACCGCCAATCTGCGCGGTTACCGGGCACCGGCCGCACTGCTGCCGGGGCTGCTGGACGCGGCCCGGGCACGTACCGACCTGCGGCCGCAGGCCCTGGCGTTCGCCGGGCCGCGCGGACTGTGGCTGGCCGGGCTGAACCCCGAGTGGAAGTTCGCCCTGCGCGGCTCGTCCGGCGGCTCGCCACTGCCCGAGGTGACCGCCCCCGAGGCGGTGCGCCGGCTGTGGGAGGAAGGCCTGTTCGCCGAGCGCGTCGCCCTGCTCGGGGCCGTACGGGCGCATGATCCGGCCGACGCGCTCGCGCTGCTGACCAGTACGTGGTCCACGGAGCGTGCCGAGGACCGGCTGATGTTCCTGGACTCGTTGCGCGCCGGACTGTCCGCCGCGGACGAGCCCTTCCTGGAGCAGGCCCTCACCGACCGCAGCCGCAATGTGCGCGCGACGGCCGCCGAGTTGCTGTCCGCGCTGCCGGAGTCGGCGCTGGCCGGCCGGATGGCGGCCCGCGCGTCGTCATGCGTGGGCCCTGACCTGACGGCCGGCGCCGACTCCGTCGCCGTGGAGGCGCCGCACGAATGCGATGCCGCGATGCAGCGCGACGGGGTGGTGGCGGTGCCACCGTCCGGCCGGGGCGAACGGTCTTGGTGGCTCGGCCAGTTGGTCGAGGCGGCCCCACTGTTCACCTGGCCGGGACGGTTCGGCGGACGCACGCCGCAGGAGATCGTCGCTCTGCCCGTCGCCGACGGATGGGCCGAGGAACTGCACGCGGCCTGGTGCCGGGCAGCGGTACGGCAGCGCGACCGGGAATGGGCGCGCGCGCTGCTGGGCGCCCCCTCGCTCCCCCCGTCGAACAGCCCTGGTACGGCGTCGCTCGCCGAGCGGTCGAAGCTCCTCGCCACGCTGCCCGGGGCGGAACGGGCCGCGTGGGTGGCCGGCTTCATCGCCGCGCACGGCCTGTCGGAGGCGTTCCAGCTCTTGGGCGTCTGCCCGGTCCCCTGGGCGGAGCCGCTCGGCAGATCGGTTGTCGACGCGCTCGACATCGCCCGCGACGCGGGCAGTTACCCGTGGAGTTTCAGCGGCGTCATGGGACTGGCCGAGCGCTGCCTGAACCCGGCGGAGGCGAACCGCCTGGAGGTCCTGACGACCACCCCGGACGAGCCGGAAGGGGCGTCACCGGGAGCGGCCGGCTACTGGTCGGAGGCGTTCCGCCGCCTGGTCTCCACGCTGCGGCTGCGCGCGACGATGGACGCGGAGCTGCTGCCGGAGGCGGGCTGACAGGGCGACGGCGCGTGTCCTCGGTCCCCGGACGGGTTCGGTCGCCCACCGGTCCGGAGACCGAGGACACCGGCTGTCGAGGACGCGGGCGACCGGGAACACCGGCCGCGGAGAACGCAGGCGTCCGGGGAGACCGGCAGCGGACAACGCAGACGGCCGGCGACACGGACGTCGTCACCCCTGCATGGCGCGGCACGGCGCGCGCAGGGGGACGTCCGCCCGCCGGCGTCGGTTCCGCCGGGATCGGGCTCCCGCTCGATCAGGCGTCCCCCGGAATCAGGCTTCCGCGGGCTGGCGGACGTTCGCGTTGACCCAGTCGACGATCGATGCCGTCGTCGCACCCGGGGTGAAGATCGCTGCGACGCCCTGCTCCTTCAGCGGTGCGATGTCCGCCTCCGGGATGATGCCGCCGCCGAACACCTTGATGTCCTCCGCGTCGCGCTCCTTGAGCAGCTCGATCACCTTGGCGAAGAGCGTGTTGTGGGCGCCGGAGAGGATCGAGAGGCCGATCGCGTCGGCGTCCTCCTGGATCGCGGTGTCCACGATCTGCTCGGGCGTCTGGTGGAGCCCGGTGTAGATGACCTCCATACCGGCGTCGCGCAGCGCCCTCGCGATCACCTTGGCGCCGCGGTCATGGCCGTCGAGGCCCGGCTTGGCCACCACCACACGGATCGGACCGGTCACACCCATCACTGCCTCCACATGCGTCTCCCGTGCCTGAAGGGCCGGGGATGTGAACGAACGTTATCGACAGCATCCCGCAACGCGCCGTTTCGCGGTGGACCGGGAGGGGGAAATCACACCTGGGACATGTTCGCCAGGCGCCCTGCCGTATCGCGGGACACCACCCGCCACGCGGGACGGACGCCAGGGGAGCCGCTACGAGGTGGCTGTACCACCGTGCCGCCAGCCGCACGGGACGGCGGTACAGCTCGTCGGCCCAGGGCCCGACCAGCCCGAACCCGCACCTCTGTCACGGCGCCCCTGAGGGCATACGGGGACCGGAGCCGCCTCCTCGTGCGCCAAGCAGGAGGTCGGCCATGAAGGTCATGAAGGTCCTGCCTTTCCTTACACCGCTGCTGCTGCGGCCATGCCTGCGCCGCACCTGGCTTTCATCGGCACTGCTCAGAGCCACCGCGCTGGAGCTGATCGTCCTCGCCGGGCATGTGCTCCTCTACCCCGCAGGCATCACCAGCGAGCGACGGGACCCCTCGCACCCGTCCGAACCGTCCCCCGAACCCGCCGGCACGCCGGTCCTCCCCGTCGAGACCCCCGACCGGCCGCCGGTCGTGCTGCTCCACGGCTTCATCGACAACCGCTCCGTGTTCGTCCTGCTCCGCCGCTCCCTCGCCCGGCACGGCTGGCAGCATCTGGAGTCCCTCAACTACTCGCCGCTGACGTGCGACATCCGTACGGCCGCCGAGCTGCTCGGCCGCCACATCGAGGAGATCTGCGCCCGGACCGGACACCATGAGGTCGATATCGTCGGGCACAGCCTCGGCGGCCTGATCGCCCGTTACTACGTGCAGCGACTCGGCGGTGACCGGCGGGTCCGCACCCTGGTCACCCTCGGCACCCCGCACGGCGGCACGGCCGTCGCCCCGATGGCCAGCGCGCATCCGATCGTGCGCCAGATGCGCAGCGGCTCGGCCCCGATCGAGGAGCTGCGCCGGCCCGCACCCGGCTGCCGGACCCGGTTCGTGAGCTTCTGGAGCGAGCTGGACCAGGTGATCATCCCTGCCGAGGCGGCCTGCATCGACCATCCGGACCTCGATGCGCAGAACGTACGCGTCAGCGGGATCGGCCACCTTGCGCTGCCGGTCCACCCGGCGGTCGCCGCCGGGATCCGTGAGGCGCTCGAGTCCCCGGGAGCAGCCTCCGGAGTCGCTTCCGGTACCGCCTCGGTGGCCTGAGCGGGGCCCGCCCCTCACCCGAGCGGGGCCCGCCCCTCACCTGAGCGGGGCCCGGCCGCTCACCTGGGAGGCATCCGCCCCCGGTGACCCGGAAGTACCGGAACCCTCACACACAAGGTCGCCACGCCGCGATGAGGCGCGTCCGTCACCGCCCGCCCCGCCCGAGCGGGCCCGTAAATAGAACGCGCTTCGAACATAGAGCCAAGGCTGTGTGCACAGTCCGCCGAAAGGCGGCCGATTGCCCGTTTCCTGAACGGCCGGAGCCTGACGAAGATTGTCGCCGTCGCATACCGGCGGGTACAGTCGCGGCCACTGCTTTCCCCTGGGACCCCCACCGGGCGCCCGGGCCCCAGGTCCTGCTGCCGAGGCGAGAGAGAAGTTGGTGAACGACCAGCACCCCTACGCCGGGTATGTCGGTTACGACAGCCACTCCACGGGCAGCTTCGACAACGACCCGCTCTTCGGCTCCCTCCCGGGCAGTTACGACGGCACGTACGACACCGCCGGCTACCACAGCGGCTACGACGCCGGACAGACCGGATACAACGGCCCGTACGACTCCACCCAGTGGGACGCGGGCGTGCAGCAGACCGCCGCGTACGACGCGTATGCCGCGTACGGGACCCAGCAGCCGCAGTACGACACCACAGCGACCTGGATGCCGGATGCCGCGGGCATCCCCGCGCAGGCCGGAGCCCCGGACGCGTCGGGCCAGTGGGACATGGGCAACTGGCAGCAGAACGGCCAGTGGGCGACGACCGCGACGGCCGCCTACGACACCGGGGCGTACGACGCCACGGCCTGGAACACCGGCGCCACGCCCGACCACGAACAGCAAACTGCGCAAACCATGCACGGCATGCAGGAATCGTACGTACCCGAACAGACCACCCATGAGGTGTACGAGGCGCACGAGCCGTACGAGTCGTATGGGGACCAGGGTTCCTACGATCCGTACGAGCCGTACCGCACCGCCGAGTTCAGCGTCACCGACACCGGTCTCGACACCGCTGACAGGGACGCCGACACCGGCGGGGACACCGACAGCGACGACGACGCCCCGGACATGCACCAGGCGGCCGACCGCACCGCCGCCGACATCCCGCGCCCTGCAACCCGCCCCAGCACCCTTGGCGGCAGCCGCAGTCGGCGGCGCACCCCCGCGAAGCGTTCCGCGCTCCTCACCGTCGCCGTCCCCTCCGCCTGCGTGATGAGCGTGGCCGGTATCGCCGCCGCCTCCGTCAGTGGGCTCGGCAGCGGGAAGGACAAGGCGGACGACACACTGTCGATGGCGGCCGCCGACCCCGGCACCGTCAAGCCGGTCGCCGCCAACAACAAGCTGGACACCCAGCTCGCCAACCTCAGCGCCGACGCGGAGAACTTCGCCGACCGCGCCAGCCGCACCCAGGAGCGCATCGACCTGAAGGAGCGGCAGGCGGCCGAGAAGAAGAAGCGCGAGGAAGAGGCCGCGCGCAAGGAGGCGCTGCGCCCCAAGTTCGTCCTGCCGATCACGCAGCACGGCCTCAGCGCCTACTTCGGCCAGGCGGGCGTCAACTGGATGTCCGTGCACACGGGCATCGACTTCCCCGTCTCGTACGGCACCCCGGTGATGGCCGCGACGGACGGCACGATCCGCACCCAGTGGAACAACGCCTACGGGAACATGGCCATCGTCACCATGGCCGACGGCACCGAGACCTGGTACTGCCACCTCAGCAGCACCAAGATCCGCTCGGGCCCGGTCAAGGCCGGCGACGTCATCGCGTACTCCGGCAACTCCGGCAACTCCACCGGCCCGCACATGCACTTCGAGGTGCGGCCCGGCGGCGGGGCGGCCATAGACCCGCTGCCCTGGCTCCGCAGTCACGGCCTCGACCCGACCTGAGCGACCTGGAGCGGCGCAAGCGGCGGCGACGCCGCATCTCCTGCCGCCGGGGCGGCTTCCGCCCTAGGGGCCTCTCGTTTGGATCATGCTGGGCTCGCGGGGGCCGGCATGCACATCTGCCGCGTTGTCGTCAGTCACCGACGCTCCGCCTTGCAGCTGCACGCACCAGCCCCCGCTCCCTGATCCAGCCTGATCCAAACAAAAGACCCTAGAGCTTCTCCACCGGCGCGTACCGCAGCAGCAGCTTCTTCGGCCGCTCGTCCCCGAAGTCGACCGTCGCCTTCGCCTGGTCGCCGACCCCCTCGACCGCCGTCACCGTGCCCAGCCCGAACTGGTCGTGCGTGACCCGGTCCCCGACCGCCAGCGTGATCGTCGGCTTGTCCGAGGTGCGCCGGGTCGCGAAGCCCGAGGGGCCCGAGCGCGAGCGCGACGAGGACAGCGACGACGTGATCCCCGAGGTCGGTCCGGCCGGGGCCGCCATCGGTCCGGTCCGCTTCCACTGCAGATGCCGGTCCGGGATCTCCTCGAGGAACCGCGACGGCGGGTTGTACGAGGGCTGCCCCCACGCACTGCGCATCGCCGCCCGGGTCAGGTACAGGCGCTCACGGGCCCGGGTGATTCCGACGTACGCGAGACGCCGCTCCTCCTCCAGCTCCTTGACCTGCCCGAGCGCCCGCATGTGCGGGAAGACGCCGTCCTCCATGCCGGTCAGGAACACCACCGGGAATTCGAGGCCCTTCGCGGTGTGCAGTGTCATCAGCGTGATGACGCCGGAGCCGTCCGTGTCCTCGTCGGGGATCTGGTCGGAGTCGGCGACGAGTGCGACCTTCTCCAGGAATTCGGCCAGCGTGCCCGCGCCCTCCTCCTCGCCCCGCTCCTGCTCGAATTCGAGGGCGACGGCGGCGAGTTCCTGAAGGTTCTCGATGCGGGTCTCGTCCTGCGGGTCGGTGGATGCCTGGAGCTCCGCGAGATAGCCGGTCCGCTCCAGGACGGCCTCCAGCACCACTGCGGGGCCCGCGCCGGACTCCACGATCGTGCGGAGTTCCTCCATCAGCGTGTTGAACCGCTTGACGGCGTTCGCCGACCGGGCCGCCATACCGTACGCCTCGTCGACGCGGCGCAGCGCCTGCGGGAACGTGATCTTCTCGCGCAGCGACAGTGCGTCGATCATCGCCTCGGCGCGGTCGCCGATGCCGCGCTTCGGCACGTTCAGAATGCGGCGCAGCGGGACGGTGTCCTCGGGGTTGGCGAGGACTCGGAGGTAGGCCAGGACGTCCCGGACCTCCTTGCGCTCGTAGAAGCGCACGCCGCCGACGACCTTGTAGGGCAGGCCGACGCGGATGAAGATCTCCTCGAAGACGCGGGACTGCGCGTTCGTCCGGTAGAAGATGGCGACGTCTCCGGCCTTGGCGTCGCCCGCGTCGGTCAGCCGGTCGATCTCGTCGGCGACGAACTGCGCCTCGTCGTGCTCGGTGTCGGCGACGTAGCCGGTGATCCTGGCGCCCTCGCCCGCATTCGTCCAGAGGTTCTTGGGACGGCGGCTCTCGTTGCGTTCGATGACCGCGTTGGCCGCGGAGAGGATCGTCTGCGTGGAGCGGTAGTTCTGCTCCAGCAGGATCGTCGTCGCGTTCGGGTAGTCCTCCTCGAACTGGAGGATGTTGCGGATGGTCGCGCCGCGGAAGGCGTAGATCGACTGGTCCGCGTCACCCACGACACACAGCTCGGCCGGGGCGTCGGCCGGTCCGGCCGGGCCCACCAGTTCGCGTACGAGCGTGTACTGCGCGTGGTTGGTGTCCTGGTACTCGTCGACGAGGACGTGCCGGAAGCGGCGGCGGTAGTGCTCGGCGACATCGGGGAACGCCTGGAGCAGGTGGACCGTCGTCATGATGATGTCGTCGAAGTCCAGTGCGTTGGCCTCGCGCAGCCGGGACTGGTACATCGCGTAGGCCTGGGCGAGCGTCTTCTCGAAGCCGTCCGCGGCCTGACCGGCGAAGGTCTCCTCGTCGATCAGCTCGTTCTTCAGGTTCGAGACCTTCGCCGTGAACGCCTTCGGCGGGAAGCGCTTCGGGTCGAGGTCCAGATCGCGGCAGACCAGGGCCATCAGCCGCTTGGAGTCGGCGGCGTCGTAGATCGAGAAGGACGAGGTGAAGCCGAGCTTCTTCGACTCGCGGCGCAGGATCCGTACGCACGCGCTGTGGAACGTCATGACCCACATCGCGTTCGCCCGCGGTCCGACGAGCTGCTCGACGCGCTCCTTCATCTCGCCCGCGGCCTTGTTGGTGAAGGTGATCGCCAGGATCTGGCCGGGGTGCACCCCGCGCTCGGCCAGCAGATGGGCGATGCGGTGGGTGAGCACCCGGGTCTTGCCGGAGCCGGCTCCGGCGACGATGAGCAGCGGTGACCCCGCATGCACGACGGCGGCGCGCTGCTCGGTGTTCAGCCCGTCGAGAAGGGCGGCAGCGTCGATGACGGGGCGGTGGGCGCCGTCCCGGTAGTACGCGTCCCGGGGTGGCGGGGGCGCGTCGAATACGCCCGCGAAGAGGTCCTCCGGCACCGCTTCGGGTGCGGAGTCCTCGGGGGGCGGCGGGGGCTCTTCCTCCGAGTGCTGGAGGCCGGCCAGGAAGCTGTCGTCAAAGAGGCTGCTCATCGCTTGACGAGTCTAGGCCGCCGCACCGACACCGTGCGGGCCGCATGGTGAAGCACGGTGCGTACACGGGCGGACGTGCGAGCACGTACGGAGATCGTCCGGCCACGTCCCGTAAGGGAAGGACGGGCTGCCGGGCCCGTACCGCCGCCCCGTCGCCAAGGTCACGAAAATGTATCGGGCATATCGAACATCAACCTTCACAGCAGCACCATGGGTTGGCTAGCGTGCTCCGACGGGCGGCCCGTCCTCCCTTGAGGCGATCCACGCCGAAACGGGCACCCGCGCCGAATCCGGGCTGCCTTCACGGGAGTTCGGAACCGGGGACCCATACGCACAACCGGGGTGAATCGGTCCATGTCCCCACTCGGACCGTAGGGCAGCCTTCCGTTCCGCCCGAACCCGACAGCTAACCCGGTAGGCGGTCCACGGAAGGAGATGCCTGCCTTGGCGTCGCACCGCAAACCGCGCACCCGGGTGCGCAGCACCACCCCCGCTGTCGGACTCACGACGGCCGCTCTGGCAGGTGTGACCCTGCTGTCCACACAGAGCGCCACGGCCGCCCCGGCCTCGCCGAAGCCCAGCATCGAGGATGTGCAGAAGAAGGTCGACGACCTCTACCGGCAGGCGGGCACCGCGACCCAGAAGTACAACCAGGCGAAGGAGGCCTCCACCGCACAGCGGGGCAAGGTCGACGCCCTGCTGGACGATGTGGCCAGGCGTGCCGACAAGCTGAACGAAGCCCGCAGGGAACTCGGCAACTACGCGGCTGCGCAGTACCGCACCGGCTCCATCGCGCCGACCGCCACCTTCTTCCTGGCCGACGACCCGCAGTCGTACTTCGACCAGAACCAGCTGATGGACCGGATGGCGGGCCGGCAGCAGAAGGCCGTCACGGACTTCCGTACGCAGCAGGCCGCGGCGTCGAAGAAGCGGGCGGAGGCGGTGACGAGCCTGGAGGCGCTCACCGAGTCGCAGGACACCTTGCGGACCAGCAAGGAGAACGTCCAGAAGAAGCTGGGCGAGGCGCGCGCGATGCTGTCGAAGCTGACGGCCGAGGAGAAGGCGCGGCTCGCGGCGCTGGAGCGCAAGAAGGAGGCGGAGGCCAAGCGCAAGGCGGAGGAACTCGCCCGTCAGCAGGCCGAGGCGAAGCGCAAGGCGGACGAGGCGGCGCAGCAGGCCGCATCCGGCAGCGGCACGGGGACGAGCACCGGGACCGGTTCGGGCAGCAGCACCACCACGACGACGACGAAGGGGGAGAAGGCCCTCGCCTTCGCCCGCTCCCAGATGGGCAAGCCGTACGTCTGGGGTGCCACCGGCCCCTCCTCGTACGACTGCTCGGGACTGACCCAGGCCGCCTGGAAGGCCGCGGGCGTCGACATACCGCGCACCACCTGGGACCAGGTCGAGATCGGCACCCGGATCGCGACGGCGGATCTGCAGCCGGGCGACCTCGTCTTCTTCTACGACGACATCAGCCACGTCGGCATCTACGAGGGGGACGGCATGATGGTCCACGCCCCGAAGCCGGGGGCGAACGTCCGCGAGGAGTCGATCTACTACATGCCGATCTACGGCAGCGTGCGGCCCGCCTAGCACGCTCCCCGCAGCGCGGATCCATGCGCTTCATGCGACGAGCCCCTTCGGAAGGATCCGCAGGGGCTCGTCCGTCGGCCGGGAGGACCGGCTCAGGTCCAGAGCGTCGCAATGAAGATGTTGGCGACCGTCAGCCCGCCGACCGCCGCGAAGACGCCCTTCTCGACCTTCTCCTCGTCCCGCTTGACGTAGACCAGCGCGAGGATCACGACCAGGACCGCGAGCTTCACGCCGATCTTGATGTTGTTGACCGGGTGGTCGTCCGCCTGGTTGAGCCCGACCAGCACGACACCGGTGACCAGCATGGTCAGCGCACCGTGCAGCATCGCCGGGACGAAGCGCGCCGTGCCGGCACCCATCGCCTTCATCTGGGTCAGGAAGCCGCCCAGCAGGGAGGCGATACCGATGATGTGCAGCGCGACGAAGACATTGATGAGTACGTCCATGGGGCCGCAGCCTAGCCGGGGCCATATCACCACTCTTCGGCGAGGTGGGGTCTCCTCGGCATTTCAGTCGGGCCTGCACCGGCTGTCTGAACCCGGTGCGGTTTTCCCGGTCACTCGAGGACATCGCCTCGCCAAATTCAGGCAATAGCAGTCATTACGTCTCTCCTCCCTGTCCCGGGTTTAGCGTCCCTATCCAGGTGACCGGCTCACCGCCGCTCCGCACCCGGACGGCAGGCCGGTCACCCCGCCGAAGAGTCCGGTGGCGGGCCGCTCCCCCTGTTGGCACCCCGCCGCCGGACCTCCGCGGGCCCGCCGGTAGGCCCCGACGGGCAGTCGAGAGCAAGGAACCCCGCCCCCCGTGGCCGCTCATCGAAAACCCAAGCAGCTCCCGCGCACCGGCTCCGCTGCCCGCACCGCAGCCACCCTCGCCCTTGCCGGGGCTGCAACCGCCGCCGCCCTCCCGGGCTCCGCACATGCCGAGCCACAGCTCACCCCCGCCCAGATCAAGGCCAAGGTGGACCGGCTGTACCACGACGCGGAGGTCGCCACCGAGCAGTACAACGGCGCGAAGGAGAAGGCGGCCACCGTCACCGAGTCGCTGGGCGCGCTGCGCGACGAGGCCGCCCGCAGGACCGAACGCCTCAACGCCTCCCGCAACGCACTCGGTTCGCTCGCCGCCGCGCAGTACCGCACCGGAGGCATCGACCCCGCCGTCCAGCTGGCGCTCTCCTCCGACCCCGACCAGTACCTGGAACGGGCCTCGTACGCGGACCGGGTTGCCGACCGGCAGGCCGGCGAGGTCTCCAGGGTGCGACGGCAGGTCACCGAGATCGCCCAGCTGCGTGCCGAGGCGAGCGAGGAGCTGGCGGCGCTGGGCGCCCGCCGGGCCGAACTGAAGAAGCACCGGGCGACCGTCAGGAGCAAGCTGGCCGACGCCCAGAAACTCCTGGACACGCTGTCGCCCGCGGAACGCGCCGCCTACGACCAGTTGGGCACCGCACACTCCGCCGATGCCCATGCCGATCGCAGCGCCCCGCGCGCCGGCACCCAGGCCGCCCCCAACGCCCGTGCCGCGGAGGCCATCACGTTCGCCTACGGAGCACTGGGCAAGCCGTACGTCTGGGGCGCGACCGGCCCGTCCTCGTACGACTGCTCAGGACTGACCCAGGCCGCCTGGCGCTCGGCCGGCGTCTCGCTCCCCCGCACCACGTACACCCAGATCAACGCCGGACAGCGCATCTCCCGCTCCGAACTCGCCCCCGGCGACCTGGTGTTCTTCTACTCCGGTGTCAGCCATGTCGGCCTGTACATCGGCAACGGCCAGATGATCCACGCACCGCGCCCCGGAGCACCGATCCGTATCGCGCCGATCGACCAAATGCCTTTCGCCGGAGCGACCCGGGTGGCATAGGCTCCGGCTCCGCGGTCCGGAATTCCACCGGACCGGGCCGGATCGAGGAGAACCGCACATGCCCATGGACGCCGACGTCCAGAGCCACATCCGTACGCTCGCCCTCCGCTCCCCCGACCATCTCCGGATCGGCCCGTTCACCATCCGCTACAACCCGAACTGGTCCCTGAAATACGCGAATTACGCGATCCCGGACCGTGACGCCGAACCGACCGCGGCCGATGTGCAGGCGCTCATCGCCGCCTTTCGGGAGCGGGGCCGGATGCCGCGTCTGGAGTACCTGCGCGGCGGCGCACCCGCGGTCGAACCCGCTCTGGCCGCCGCCGGTTTCACCGTGGAGAACCTGGCGCCGGTCCTGGCCTGCGCCGCCGGGGATCTCGCGGAGCCGAAGCCGGTGGACGCCCTCGTCATCGCCGAACCTGCCACCGACACCGAGTTCGACGTCGCCGCCCGCGTGCAGCACCACGGCTACGGCGGTACCGGGGAGCCCGAGGGCGGCGAAGCCGCATGGCTGCGCAACGCGGTGGCGGGCGGCGGAGTGGCGGCGCTCGCCCTGCTGGGCGGCGTACCGGCCGGCGCGGGCGGCTGCTCGGTCCCGGTCGACGGCCTCACCGAACTGGCCGGTCTCGCCGTCGCCGGCACCTTCCGCCGCCGCGGCATCGGCGCCGCGCTCTCCGCCCATCTGACCGCGACCGCGTTCGCGAGGGGCTGCCGGGTGGTGTGGCTGGAGCCGGCCGATGCCGCTGTGGAGCGGATCTACGCGGGCATCGGCTACCGCCGGATCGGCGAGAAGCTGAACATCTCGCTCGATGCCGGACAGGAGAGCAGCTGACTCAGACCAGCCGTCGCGCCGTCGCCCACCGTGTCAGCTCGTGCCGGTTCGACAGCTGGAGCTTCCGCAGCACCGCCGAGACATGCGACTCGACGGTCTTCACCGAGATGAACAGCTGCTTGGCGATCTCCTTGTACGCGTAGCCGCGGGCGATCAGCCGCAGCACCTCGCGCTCGCGCTGCGTCAGCCGGTCCAGGTCCTCGTCGACCGGCGGCGCGTCCGTCGAGGCGAACGCGTCGAGGACGAAGCCGGCCAGCCGCGGCGAGAACACCGCGTCGCCGTCCTGGACCCGGAAGACCGAGTCGACCAGGTCGGTACCGGTGATCGTCTTGGTGACATAGCCGCGGGCGCCGCCCCGGATGACACCGATGACGTCCTCGGCGGCGTCGGAGACGGACAGCGCCAGGAACCGCACCGGGTTCTCCACCGCGCCCATCAGCGGGGCGCAGCGGCGCAGCACCTCGACGCCGCCGCCGCCCGGCAGATGGACGTCGAGGAGGACGACCTCGGGGCGGGTCGCCGTGATGACAGTGACCGCCTGGTCGACGTCGGCGGCCTCGCCGACCACCTCGACACCGGTCTCCTCGGTGCGCCCGATCTCGGCCTGTACCCCGGTGCGGAACATCCGGTGGTCGTCGACGAGCACGACCCGTACCCGACGCTCCGGGCCCCCGGCTGCCTCAGTGGTCTCCGTCATCGCTCGCCCTCTCCATCTCCAGCTCGACTTCCGTGCCCCCGCCGGGCACCGAACGCAGCCGCGCCGTACCGCCGTTGCGCTGCATCCGGCCGATGATTGATTCTCTTACGCCCATTCTGTCCGCCGGTACGGAATCCGGGTCGAACCCCGGCCCCCGGTCCCGTACCGAGACGAAGACCGTGCGGCCCTCGACCTCCGCGTAGACCTGTACGGCGCCCCCCTCGCCACCGTACTTCGCGGCGTTGACCATCGCCTCGCGCGCGGCCTGCATCTGGGCCACGAGCTTCTCGTCGAGCGGGCAGTCGCCTACGACGACGACCTCCAGCGGGACGCCGTGCTTGTCCTCGACCTCGGCGGCGGCGCGCTTGACCGCTTCGGCGAGGGTCTCCGGTTCGTCGCCCTCGTCCTTGCCGGTGCCCTCGGGGTTGTACAGCCAGTTGCGCAGTTCGCGCTCCTGGGCGCGGGCCAGCCTGCGGACCTCGCCCGGATCCTCGGCGTTGCGCTGGATCAGAGTGAGGGTGTGCAGCACGGAGTCGTGGACATGGGCGGCGACCTCGGCGCGCTCCTGGGCCCTGATGCGCATCAGGCGTTCCTCGGAGAGGTCCTGGGTCATGCGTACGAGGTAGGGGCCGGCCAGCAGCGCGATGCCGGTGAGGACGGCGATCGCCGCGGTGAGCACATTGCCGAGCTGGGCCGCGGAGCCGCGCACCACCATGAAGCCGGCGAGGCCCAGGCCGACCAGCGCGACCCCGGCCAGCCCGCGGGCCAGATGCAGCACCCGGCGGCGGCTGCCGACCTCCATCCAGCGGGCCCTCCGTGCGTTGTCGGCCTGCCGCCACACCAGGACGGAGCCGGCGCCGATGAGCAGCGCCGGCCAGATGTAGCGGTCGGCCTTGCTGCCCATGTCGACGTTGCCGACGAAGACGATGGCGCCGATCAGCAGGGCCACCAGGGCGAAGACCTGCCCCTTGTCGGGCTTGCGGAGCCTGCGCCGGCCGTCGGCGTCGGTCTCGAAGACGGAGCGCGACTCCTCGACGCCGCCGACGCCGAGCGGGACGACGATCCAGAACACGGCGTACAGCAGCGCGCCGAGACCGTCCGCGAAGAACAGGCCGAGGAAGACGAACCGCACCCAGGCGACGGGCAGTCCGAGATGCCCGGCGAGTCCGCGCGCGACGCCGCCGAGCAGCCGGCCGTCGGCACTGCGGTACAGCTTGCGCAGCGGTGGCTCCTCCGGGTCGGCGCTGACAGAGCTTGCGGCTCGGGGCGTGGCGGCTGACATGCTTCGATCGTCACACGCCGGGGCGGCGCGTGACATCAGGGTCGGCCCCCCACTCGACCCTGAGACGGCCGGTGGCACGGGCCCTCGACGGCCTCCCCCCGACAGCCCCCTCAGGGTCCGCCGCGGCCAATATCAGGGATCGGCCAGGGTCCGTGCCGGTGCCGCGGGTGGTCCCGGCCCGTCACCATGGAGCCATGACCGTTCCCCAGGACGCCCCGCCCGGCGCCGCGCCGCCCTCCGCGCCGGGACCGCAGCTGCAGCGCAGCTCGCGGCAGAAAGTGGTGGCCGGGGTGTGCGGCGGACTCGGCCGGTACTGCGACGTGGACCCGGTGATCTTCCGGATCGTGCTCGGTGTCCTGTCGGTGACCGGTGGCCTCGGCCTGATCTTCTACGGATTCGCATGGCTGCTGATCCCGCTGGAGGGCGAGGAGGAGAACGAGGCGCGCAAGCTGCTGTCGGGCCGGGTCGAGGGGGCGTCGCTGATCGCGGCGCTGCTCGCCCTGATCGGCTGCGGGCTCTTCCTCTCCATGCTGGGCAACGGCGGCATGCTGGCGTTCTCCGCGATGCTGACGCTCGCGGTCATCGGCTTCTGCGTCTGGACGCAGCACCGCAGGGCCGCGGCCCCCGAGGACCCGCTGCATCCGGCGGCCGCGCAGGCGGCGGCGGACGCGCCGCCGGAGGTGAAGGCGCCGCCGTCACCGGCCGGCCCGTCCTGGTGGCGGGATCCGATCATCAAGGACGGCACCTCGGGGCCGGTGGCCACCGGCTATCTGTGGGGTCCGGCGGAAGCGGTGCCCGACGACCGGACGGCACGGCCCCGCAGGGCGACGGCGGACACGCCGTACCGCGCGCCCGAGCGGGCCCGGGCGAACCGGGGGCCGCGCTCGATCGGCGGTCCGGTCTTCCTGCTCGCGCTGGTCGCGGGCGGTCTGGGCACGGGTCTGAGCTGGGACACCCATCCGCTCGGGACGAGCCTGCAGTTCGGTCTGGCCGCGGCGCTCGCCGTGTTCGGCGCCGGGATGCTGGTCAGCACGTTCCTCGGCCGGACCGGGTTCGGCACGGTCCTGCTGGCGATCATCACGGCGGCGCTGCTGGCCGGCGTGTCCACCCTGCCGAAGGACATCAGCAACCAGTGGGTACGCGAGCAGTGGCGCCCTGCCTCGGTCGCGGCGGTCCAGCCGCGGTACGAGCTGAGCTCCGGGCTCGGGGTCGGCACGCTCGACCTCACCCGGGTGCCGGTCCCGAAGGGCGACACGGTCCGGACGCAGGTGCGGGTCGGCGCGGGCCGGGCGGTCGTCGTCGTGCCGCAGACGGTGACGGTCCGGGTGCGGGCGGAGGCCGGGCTCGGGGACATCCGGCTGCCCGCCGAGCCGCCGGGCGACGTGGATATCGCTCCGTCGCAGAACGAGCACCGGACGATCGCTCCGCCCGCGGGCGTCACACCGGCCGGCACGGTCGAGCTGGACCTGGAAGTCGGCATCGGACAGGTGGAGGTCACCCGTGCTGCGTCATGAGATCCGGCCGGGCCGCGCGGTGGCGGGCATCGCGATGCTCGCCCTGGCGGCCGGTTACGCGGCCGACGCCGCGGGCAGGTGGGACGCCCCCTGGACGTTCTTCTTCCCGGTGTTCTTCGGCGGCCTGGGGGTGGCCGCCCTCACGACGTGGGTGAGCTACCGGATGCGCCGGCGCCGCGCCGCGAGGAGTGCGTCCAGCGAGAACGACGCGGCTCCGCCGAGCACCAGCGGCAGCCAGGCCATGAGGTAGATCAGGTCGTTGCCGAGGTAGTACGGAGAGGCCTGCCAGCTCACGGTCAGCCAGAGACTGAGCGAGATCAGCGCCCCGCCGAGTGCGGCGAGCCGCGCCCACAGCCCGATCAGGGTGCCGATACCGACGGCGAGTTCGCCGAACGCGATGGCGTACCCGAATGCGCCGGGGTTCTTCAGCGAGAGGTCGACCAGTGCCGGTATCGCCGACGAGTCGCGTACGGCGTCCATCATCTCCCCGACGGAACCGGAACCGCTCGCGCGGAAGAAGGAACTGTCCGTCAGTTTGTCGAGCGCGGCATAGATGAAGGTGACGCCGAGAAAGATCCGCAGCGGCAGCAGCGCATGCGCGCGCGCCAGCTCCCGCAGGCTCGTCGGCTCACCCAGACCACGCGCATTCGTGCCATACCCACTCATAATTACCCCGCTCTCCGTCGACCGTCACCAGACCATACGTACGTGGTGAACCCGCTGCTCACCCGACCTGCGGTTGGCTTGACGCGGTTGCCCCGAACCGGGGCGCGGGTTCCGTCCTCAGTCGCCGGACGGGCTTGATTGTGTTGCCCGGCAACGGCCGGGCGCCGTCGCCTCTGCCGGGCGGCGGGACGGGCGGTGCCCCTCTCCGGTCCGGGGTTCGGGGTTCCGTCCTCAATCGCCGGACGGGCTTGATGTGGTTGCCCGGCAACGGACGGGCGCCGTCGCCTCTGCCCCGTGGTGGGGTGGGTGGTGCCCCTCCGGGGCGTCTCCTCGGGACTGGCGCGGAAGCCAGCAACGCGGAAGCCCGGCAGGTGCGCCGGCCCCTGCGGGGACTCCCCTGCACGGCCCCACCCGCGCATCACCCGCGTCTGCACCCCGGTGGTCGTGACTGGAAGGCCCACCCGCCCGCAGGCGCGCGACGGCCGGTCCGGGGACGTGCAGGGGGGTCCCCGCAGGACGACGAACAAGGACCCGGGCTCCCCCGACGACGAACCCGAACGTTCGTCGTTTGAGGAGACACCCCGGAGGGGCCCCGGACCACCACCCACCGGACCAAGGCGACGGCAAACTCCCGACCCGGGGGGCGGACACCCCAAGCCCGTCCGGCGATTGAGGACGGAACCCCCCGCCCCGGGACAGGGGCGCACCACCACGAACGACGCCCCCCGACGGCTCAGTCCGTGACGTCGATCTCGACCCGGTTCGTCTCCACCCCGGCGGCGGTCACGACCTGTACGTCGACGAGTCCGGGCTCGACCTCCACCGGCACCGGCACGGTGAGCACGGTGTCCGTCGGATTGGCGAAGCCGCCGGCGACCGGGACCAGCGGGACATGGACATGGACCCGGCCGATCCGTACGACCATGCGGGCCAGCCGGTCCGGGGCTCCCGCGCCGGGCGGTACGAAACCGGCGCCACGGATCTCGATGTCGTCGCCGGTACGGATCGGCGCGTCCAGGTCCCCGGCCTCCCGGGCCCGTACGACGGACAGCACGACCGGACGCCCGCCCTCCGTGAACTTGCCGGCGAAGTACGTCGCCGCGGAGACGGCCACCAGCAGGGCCAGCCCCCAGGGCAGATCGGGCAGTTGCTCGGGACGACGGGCCAGCCGCACCGCGGCGAAGAGCACGGCGGCGGCGCTCACCAGCACGTACTGCACATCGGTGAAGCTGCCCCGGCCGGAGTCGTCGGTGAGCAGATCGCCGGCGCGCGGCCGGTCGGCGCGCAGCTTCTGCAGCCGCCCGGCGACGGCGCGTACGGCCACGACCCGGCGCACGACCACGGCAATCGCGCACACCAGCGCCAGCGCGGTCAGCATCCCCGCGCCGCGCGCCAACTCCAGCCCGTCGATGAGCGCGTCGCGCTCCGCGTGCCCGGAGGCGCCCGCCATCTGGAGCGCGAGGACGAGTACGGAGAAGACGGCGAGCAGCACCCAGGCCACGGCGACCGCCCGGGAGGTGGAGAGCCGGTTGTCCTCGCCGATCAGCGGGGCGAGGACCCCGCCGCGTGCCCGGTGGACACGGGCGGCGCCGGTCAGCAGCCCCGCCGTGACGAGCGCGGCGAGCAGACCGGCGGTGCGGGCGGTCGACCAGCCCGCGCCGATGGCCGTGGCGGCCTGCGCGAGGGCGAGCACGGCGACGCCTCCCCAGACGGCGACCAGGGTGCGCACCCAGACCTGGTGGAGCCAGGCGTCGCCCGCCTCCCGGCTGCGTTCGGCGACCCCACGGGCGGACTCGGTCAGCTCGTCGGAGACCCACTGGCGGGTCGCGGACGCGGACTGGGCGACACCGGTCGGCAGCCCCTGACCTGCGGCGAGTTCGTCCCGCTTGGCCAGGAAGGCGGCCACCGCGCGCCGATGCCCCTCGCGCGCTCCGTGCGGGCAGTCGCCGCACGTACAGCCACCGCCGTGCGCGCCTTGTCGTGCCTCGTCCAACGCCACGGAGAACGCCACCCTTTCCTGCCCCGACCGTTCCAACTGACCACTGATTGCTGCGAATTGTGCCGTACGGGACGGGGTTGGCGCGCATCGGGGCCGCCGGGACGCGCGGATCGTCAGAACGTTCGAGCGATCCGCTTCCACAGCGGCTGGTAGTTGATCCAGGCCACCAGGTCGCTGCCGAGCTGCTCGCGGGTGGCCACCGCGTCCCGGTGCTCGATCAGGACCGGCTTCCCGGCCGCCCGCGCGGTCAGCTGCACCTGGCAGGAACGCTCCATCGTGAGGAACCACCAGGCGGCCGCGTCCACCGAGTCGCCGACGGTCAGCAGCCCGTGATTGCGCAGGATGATCGCCTTGCGGGCGCCGAGCGCGGCCGCGATCCGCCGCCCTTCCTCCTCGTCGACGACGACCCCGGTGTACGCCTGGTAGACCGCATGGTCCTCGTAGAAGGCGCAGGACTCCTGGGTGATCGGCTCGATGAACTCACCGAGCGCGGAGAGCGCCCGCCCGTGCAGGGAGTGGGTGTGCACGACGGCGACGACGTCCGGGCGGGCCCGGTGCACCTGGGCGTGGACCGTGAACGCCGCCTGGTTGACGTGGTGGCGCCCCTCGACGACCTGTCCTTCGCCGTTGACCAGGATCAACTCGTCCGGCCGGAGCCCGTCGAAGGGGACGCCGAACGGATTGACCCAGAAGCAGGTGGTGAACTCCGGGTCCCGCACGGTGATGTGACCGGAGACGCCGTCCTCGTACCCGTACGCACCGAACAGCCGCAGCGCTCCGGCCAGCCGCTCCTTGCGGTAGGCACGTTCCTCGTCGAGCGACTGGTGGACGGGCGGCATAGCGAACTGCAGCTGTTCGACGGGTATCGGCGTGGGCTCGGGCATGGCGACTCCTCGGGGCTCCCAGGGCATTCGGTCGGAAGCTACCGCCGGTCACCGCAGGTCGCCAGAGCGATCACGTACCGATTCGGGCACCGGTGCCGGTACGGGTCGGGCTCCTGCTCAGGCGCTGAGCACGAGGTAGGCGAGGCCGAGCGTTCCGCGGTAGCCCCCGTAGTAGCCGGTGCGCCGGTCGTCGACCGCGGCGACGACACCGTCGTGCAGCGGATGCCCCGGGTTGGCCAGCGCCCAGCGCTCGCCCCGGCCGATGTTGGCGTTCGCCTCGAAGAGGTCCCATTCACGCTGGTCGGCGACGGTGACCTGGAGCGGCCGCAGTCCGACGGCCTCGGCCTGCCGGATCAGCTCGAGCAACGAACCGAAGTCCCCCGGTTCGGCCCCCAGCCCGGCCAGCGCCCGCTCGGACGGCTCGCGCTCCCAGAACCCTTCCCCGAACAGCACCCGCCCGCCCGGCCGCACGGCCGCCCGCAGCGCCTTCAGAGCCTCGGGGGTGGACCCGGGCCAGGCGTGCGAGGCCCCGATGGACACGGCCAGGTCGTAACCGCCGTCCGCCCACTCGGCGGCGGGTGTCTCATGGAACCGCACGCGCTTTGCGAGCCCTCGGTCCCCGGCGAGCGCCCGCCCCCGTGCCACGGCCTCGAGATCGGTCTCGACGCCGTCCCCGGTACTCCCGGGCGCCGACTCGACCAGCCGCATCAGCAGCTCGCCCCAGCCGCTGCCGAGGTCCACGATCCGCGCCCCGGGCGCGGGGGCGCAGGCCGCGACGAGCTGGGCGGCATGCTCCTCGGAGAGTGGAGTGTTCCAGGTCAGGCGGTCGTTGTGGGCGGCGGACATCAGGGCGCGGATCTCATCGGCAGACATGAGGGCGCAGCCTGGCACGGGCGCGGAGGGTGGTGCCACCGACTTTTCACGGGCGGCGGCGCGATACGACGATGCCGCCGCTCAATCGAATGAGCGACGGCATCTCGTTGACCCTGCGGGCAGGGGTTACTCCCACTCGATGGTGCCCGGCGGCTTGCTCGTCACGTCGAGGACGACGCGGTTGACGTCGGCGACCTCGTTGGTGATACGGGTGGAGATCTTCGCCAGGACCTCGTACGGCAGGCGCGACCAGTCGGCCGTCATGGCGTCCTCGGAGGAGACCGGGCGCAGGACGATCGGGTGGCCGTAGGTCCGGCCGTCGCCCTGGACGCCGACCGAGCGGACATCGGCGAGCAGCACCACCGGGCACTGCCAGATGTCGCGGTCGAGTCCGGCCGCGGTCAGCTCCTCGCGGGCGATGGCGTCGGCCTCGCGCAGCAGGTCGAGCCGGTCCTTGGTGACCTCGCCGACGATCCGGATACCGAGACCGGGGCCGGGGAACGGCTGGCGCTGGACGATCTCCTCCGGCAGGCCGAGCTCCTGGCCGACCATCCGGACCTCGTCCTTGAACAGCTGGCGCAGCGGCTCGACGAGCTGGAACTCGATGTCGTCAGGGAGGCCGCCCACGTTGTGATGGGACTTGATGTTGGCGGTGCCGGTGCCGCCACCGGACTCCACGACGTCCGGGTAGAGCGTGCCCTGCACGAGGAACGCGACGTCCTCGCCGGCCGCACCCGCCTCGGCGACGAGCTCGGCCTGGGCCTGCTCGAAGACGCGGATGAACTCGCGGCCGATGATCTTCCGCTTCTGCTCGGGGTCGGAGACCCCGGCCAGCGCGTTCAGGAACCGTTCCTCGGCGTCGACGACCTTCAGCTGGACGCCGGTGGCGGCCACGAAGTCCTTCTCGACCTGCTCGGTCTCGCCCTTGCGCATCAGACCGTGGTCCACGTACACGCAGGTCAGCTGGGAACCGATGGCCTTCTGCACGAGGGCCGCGGCGACCGCTGAGTCCACGCCGCCGGAGAGGCCGCAGATGGCGCGCTTGGTGCCGACCTGCTCGCGGATCAGCGCGATCTGCTCCTCGACCACATTGGTCGTGGTCCAGGTCGGCTCGATGCCGGCGCCGCGGTAGAGGAAGTGCTCAAGGACCTGCTGGCCGTGCGTGGAGTGCAGCACCTCGGGGTGGTACTGGACGCCGTACAGCTTCTTCTCGTCGTTCTCGAAGGCGGCGACCGGCACGACGTCCGTGGACGCGGTGACGGTGAAGCCCTCGGGGGCGGCGGAGCACGCGTCGCCGTGCGACATCCACACCGACTGCTCGGTGGGCGTGCCCTCGAAGAGCGTGGAGCCGCTCTTGGAGACGGTCAGCGGGGTGCGGCCGTACTCGCGGGCACCGTTGTCGTCGACGGTGCCGCCGAGCGTGGTGGCCATCAGCTGGAAGCCGTAGCACATGCCGAAGACCGGGACCCCGGCCTCGAACAGCGAGCGGTCGAGGCTGGGCGCGCCCTCGGCGTACACCGAGGAGGGGCCACCGGACAGGATGATCGCCCGGGGGTTCTTCGCCAGCATCTCGTCCACCGGCATCGTGGACGGGACGATCTCGCTGTAGACCCGGGCCTCACGGACGCGTCGGGCGATGAGCTGGGCGTACTGCGCGCCGAAGTCGACGACGAGGACCACGTCGGCTGCGGTGTCGGGGGCGGCGGGGGGTGCTGCTGGCACGGGGCGGCCTTCCGGCGGTGAGAGGGGGTCGGTTCTGCCGATTCTACCGGGGTTGCGAGGAAGACCCTTTCGCTTCCGCCGGGACCGGGGCACTCGGCCGTCCTCGCGGCGGTGTCTCACCATCCGGGCGTCGCGTTGGCCGACCGGCGGGAGCGGGTCCATACTGGCCGCATGCGTCAGCACACGACCTACGTCTTTACCTATGGCATCCGGCCCGCCGGCTGCCATGGTCGTGCTGCTTGATCCACTGACAAGCAACGTTCCAGGCGCCCCGGGCCGACAGGCCCGGGGCGTTCTGGCGTTCCGGGTCCGATCGCTCCGGGGGGCCGCACCCCACCAGGACACCAGGAGCCACGGAATGAACAGCACCACCGCCACCGCGAACACGGAGAAGTCGCTCGCCGAGGAGACCGGTGCGCGCACCGACGAGGCCGCCGCGCTGATCGCCGGCGCCCGCGAGCGCATCGACTCACTGGACGACCGGATCATCGGGCTCGTCCAGGAACGGATGGCCGTCTCGGCGGTCATCCAGGAGGCCCGGATCACGTCCGGCGGCCGCCGGGTGAACCTCTCCCGCGAGATGGAGATCCTCGGCCAGTACCGCGATGCACTCGGCAAGCCCGGCACCTCGCTCGCGATGACGCTGCTGGAGCTGTGCCGCGGGCGCGTGTGAGATCCCCTTTCACGCCTGTGCGGGCCTCAGGCGTCCACCGGCCCGTACGGGGCGCGGGGCTGTACGGGCGTATCTGCGTTCGGGCCGACTCTCACCCGTACGGCGCGTGACCGGGCCCGCGCCGACTTCGTTGGTCCCGGTGTCCGTGCCAGCCAGGGGCGGCTTTCGAAGAATCCACGCGTGGCTCCGCTGGAGCGTGTGGCGTACTGCAGGTACGCCGTGGGACCGCGCCCCAGCGTGCGTGACCGGTCGGCAGGGGACAGCAGCCCGGTCACCCCAAGCGGTCGGCTCCGGGGACGCCCGGAGCCGACCGTATCCGGTCGAACGGTTGCGCCGTGCGCAGCCCGTCCCGCACGGGGCAAAGAGAAGGTCCCCCTCGAATCGCACCCTCCCGACTTGTTGGGCCCGCACCACCCATGCGCCCCCTGGGTGCCGGGGCGCCGACCCGGCGCACCACTCCCGCGGCGCCACCCCCCGGCGCCGCCTCTCGGCCTCGGCGCTGCCCTGACGTCGGTGCTGATCGACAAGGGCCCCGGGGACCGGTTCACGGTCCACGGGGCCCTTGGTCATGCCACGACGCGAAGAGTGCGTGATCGGCATCACATAAAGATTCTGTGAGCATCCGGACAACCATTGCCCGGGACCACAGGTCATGCATGCGGAACAACCAGTCCCACCCGTGACACCGCTGTGCAACGCGCGTCGTCACCAGTAGGCGTGAGGGGCTGCACTCGGAGGGGGGTGCAGCCCCTCTCTGCGTACGCGGACTACTTCTTCTTCGGCGGGACCACGGGCACTCCCAGGAACGGCAGCTTCAGCGCACCGAAGGCCTCCTTCGGCACCGCCGGCGCCTTCGGCTCGACCGCGGCCAGCCGCTCGTACGCCTCGCCCTGCGCGGGACGCGGGTCCGCCTCGCCCTTGTTGGGCCAGAACGACATGGCCCGCTCCGCCTGCGCGGTGATGGTCAGCGACGGGTTGACGCCGAGGTTCGCGGAGACCGCCGAACCGTCGACGACCGAGATGCCCGGGTGTCCGTACAGCCGGTGGTACGGGTCGATGACCCCTTCCTCGGCGCTCGCACCGATCGGGCAGCCGCCGAGGAAGTGCGCGGTGAGCGGGGTGCCCATGAGTTCACCGACGTTCGACCCGGCGAAGCCGTTGATCTCCTCGGCGAGCAGTGAAGCGCTGCGCGTCGCCTCCTCGATCTGCGTCGGGTTGGGCGCGCCGTGCCCCTGGCGGGCGGTGAGCAGGCCCTTCCCGATACCACCGGGCTTGCGGTACGTGGTCAGGGAGTTGTCCAGCGACTGCATGACGAGGCCGATGATGGTCCGCTCCGACCAGCGGCGGTTGGAGAGCGACCGGACGGCGAGGAGGGGATGCCTGGCCATGTTGCCGAGCCAGCCCAGCACGCGACGGCTGCCGTACGGCACCTGGAGGATCGACATCGCGCCCATGGCGTTGGAGCCCTTGCCGTAGCGGACGGGCTCGATGTGGGTGTTCTCGTCGGGGTGGATCGACGAGGTGATGGCGACGCCCTGGGTGAAGTCGGCCTTCGGGGTGCCGTGCTTCTTGCGGTAGCGGCGGTCGCTGGTCTGCGAGCCGACGAGCGCCTCGGAGTTGGTACGGGTCAGCTCGCCGAGCCGCGCCGACAGCCGGGGCAGCAGCCCCTGGTCCTTCATCGTGTGGAGCAGCGTCTGGGTGCCGTAGGTGCCCGCCGCGACGACCACCCTGCGGGCGCGCAGCAGCGTCGGCCTGCCCTTCCTGCGGCGGTCCGTCGGGACGGTCGCGACGTGATACCCGCCCTCGGGGTCGTCCGTGATCGCGACGACGGAGGTCATCGGGTGGATGACCGCTCCGGCCTTCTCGGCGAGGTGGAGGTAGTTCTCGTTGAGGGTGTTCTTCGCGCCGTGGCGGCAGCCCGTCATGCATTCGCCGCACTCGGTGCAGGCCCTGCGGTCGGGGCCCGCGCCGCCGAAGTACGGGTCGGCGACCGTGGCGCCGGGCTTCGCCCCGGCCGTACCGTCGGCGTCCTTGCCGTCGCCGAAGAAGACACCGACCGGGGCGAGGTGGAAGGAGTCGCCGACCCCCATGGCCTGCGCGGTCGCCTTCAGATGGACGTCGGACGGGGTCATCGTCGGGTTGAGCCGGACCCCGAGCATCCGCTTCGCCTGGTCGTAGTACGGCGCCAGCTCGTCCTGCCAGTCGGTGATGGCGGCCCACTGCCGGTCCTCGAAGAACGGTGCCGGGGGTACGTACAGCGTGTTGGCGTAGTTGAGCGAGCCGCCGCCGACACCCGCCCCGGCGAGCACCATCACATTGCCGAGCAGATGCACACGCTGGATGCCGAAGAGCCCGAGTGCGGGGGCCCACAGGTAGTTCTTGATGTCCCAGGAGTTCTTGGGGAGCGTGTCGGGGGTGAAGCGGCGGCCCGCCTCCAGGACCCCGACCCGGTACCCCTTCTCGGTCAGCCGCAGGGCCGACACCGCACCGCCGAAGCCCGAGCCGACGACGAGGACGTCGTAGTCGTACGCCGCGTCGTCATCGGTCTCGCCGGCCGGTCCGGCCTGATTCTGGGCAGGGCTGTCCTGGGACATGGCTCTCCTCGGTACGAAAAGGGCAGAAGGTGCCGCGGTGTGACGGGGATCAGCGCAGGCGGAACGCCTTCATCGCCTTCAGACTGCGGCTCATGAACGCCGCGTACTTCTCGTCGTCCATCCCGAAGGACGGGGCGAGCGGGATCAGCCTCTGCTGGGCGACGGTCTGGGCCTCGGTGTACTTGAGGATGCCCTCGGAGCCGTGCCTGCGGCCGAGACCGGAGTCCTTCATGCCGCCCATCGGGGACTGCACACTGCCGTACGCGGGGGCGTACCCCTCGTTGATGTTGACCGTGCCGGTGCGCAGCCGGGCGGCGACCCGGTGGCCGCGCTTGGAGTCCTTGGTCCAGACACTGGAGTTCAGGCCGTACGGGGTGGCGTTGGCGAGGGCGATGACCTCGTCCTCGTCGGAGAAGCGGTAGAGGGAGACGACCGGGCCGAAGGTCTCCTGGGCGCAGACGGCCATCGGCGCCTCGACGCCTTCCAGGATGGTCGGCTCGTAGAACAGCGGGCCGATGTCGGGGCGGGCGACACCTCCCGCGACGAGCGTGGCCCCCTTCTCGACGGCCTCCGCGACGTGCTGGGTGACGGTCTCCAGCTGGCGCTCGCCGACGAGCGAACCCATGTCTGCGCCGTACGCGAGGGAGTTGCCCAGCCGCATGGCCTTCGTACGGGCGGCGAACCGCTCCACGAAGTCGTCGGCGACCGACTCGTGGACGTACAGCCGCTCGATGGAGATGCAGAGCTGCCCGGCGGAGGAGAAGCAGGCGCGGACGGCGCCCGCGGCGGCCTTCTCCACGTCGGCGTCCTCGAGGACCAGCATGGCGTTCTTGCCGCCGAGCTCCAGCGAGACCCCGACGAGGCGGGCGGCGGCGCCCTGGGCGACCTCGCGGCCGGTACGGGTGGAGCCGGTGAACGAGACGTAGTCGGCGTGCTTGACGACCTCGGGTCCCACGACCGGTCCGTCACCGAGGACGACCTGGAACACCTCGGCGGGCAGGCCCGCCTCGATCAGCAGGTCACGGGCCCAGAGCGCGGTCAGTGCGGTCTCCGTGTCGGGCTTCATCACGAGGGCGTTCCCGGCGACGAACGCGGGCAGCGCATCGCCGACGGACAGCTCGAACGGGTAGTTCCACGGCGCGATCTGGCCGACGACACCGCGCGGCTGGCGCAGCTCGGTGACCTTGGTCAGCGTCGGCACGACGCCGGTGTGCCGCTTCGGCTTCAGATACGCGCCGGCCCTGCGCCCGTAGTGGCGGGCGGCGACGGCGACCGCCTGGACCTCCTCGTGGGCGTGCAGCCGGGCCTTGCCGGTCTCCAGCTGAATGAGGTCGAGGACCTCGGACTGCCGCTGGAGTACCAGGTCGTGGAAGCGGAGAAGGACGGCTGCCCTGGTCCGGACGGGGGTGGCGGCCCAGGCGGGCTGGGCGGCGCGGGCCCGCTCGAAGGCGGTGGCGACGTCCTCGGGCGTGGACTCCGGCAGGTCGGCCAGCTTCTCCCCGGTGAACGGCGTGTGGTTCGCGGTACGGCCGGAGCCGACGACACCACGCGTCAGCTGCGCGATCACCTCGGGGGTCACCACATCGGCGGCGGTGCGCGCGCCCGCCGGGGCCGCGGCCACGGGGTTCGAACCTGGGGAACCTGCAGAGTCCGTCATGTGGGCGAGGGTATGTCCAGCCGCACGCTTTGGGTACCCGTCGGTAATAGGTTTTCACACTCCCCACAAACGAGCCAGTGATCACTGGCAACAAAGCCCCTGATCAGGGAGCTGTCGTGGTTCGTGGCCGGTGGAATCCGGATGGTTCAGCCCGCGCCGCCGGCCGAGCGCCAGCCGCGCAGCATCGTGTCGAAGCGGTCCCGGGTGGTGTCCCAGTCGGCGGCCGGCCCCGTCATGTACAGCGCGTATTCCGGGCCGCCCTCCTCCTCGTAGTACATCTGGTCGATCGCGTGGCGAGGACCCGGGTGGTCCTTGGACTCGGTCCAGGTGAACTCCCAGAGGGAGCCGGGCCGATCGCGGTAGTAGTTGGTGTGGAGGGTCTTGCGCTCGTACCCGGGCAGCCGCTCCTCGAGGCTCGTCTCCAGGTTCAGCATGTGCATGTACGAGTTCTCGAAGTCGGGCTCCGGGTCGACGCTGATGCGGATGTAGTGGTCGCCGTCGTCCGGGGTGTAGTCGACGTTCTGGCCGTCCGCCCGTCGCTTCCAGCCGTCGGGTACCACCAGGCTGAATCCCTCGGGGTCGTCCACCCGGTGCCAGCCGTCGGGTACGGCCGTCGTGGACGGGGTGGGCTTCGACGCCTCGGACGAAGGACGCGGCGAACGCGCGGTGCCGTGGGCCGAGCCGTGCCCGGTGGTCTCCGTCCCGGAGTTCGCGCCGTACTTCATCGCGGCCAGCCCGGCGCCGCCGCCGATCAGTGCGGCGACGGCGACGACCAGGATCGTGGTGCGCCAGCGGCCGCGGCTGCGGCGGGTCACCGCGGCGGCGGTGTACTGCGCAGCCATGGTGAACTGCTGCTCGGGGGCGAATGGTTCCGTGCCGGTGCCCGCGCCCGTACCGGCCGGGCCCATCGAGCGCAGGACCTCCTCGGGGACGCGCTGGGTCGGGACGTACGCCTGCGCGGCCCGGGGCTCGCGCCCCTCCATCGCCTCCATCAGCATCCGCTCCGTCTCGGCCGCCGACGGCCGGTCCGCCGGGTCCTTGCGGAGCAGTGCGGTGATCACCGGTGCGAGCGCCCCGGCCCGGGCGGGCGGCGGTGGTTCCTCGGTGACGACGGCCTGCATGGTGGAGATCGGGGACGAACGGCGGAACGGCGAGCGCCCCTCGACCGCCGCATAGAGCGTGGCTCCGAGGGACCAGAGGTCGGACGCGGGCCCCGGGTCGCCGCCGCGGACCCGTTCGGGCGCCAGATAGTCGATGGAGCCGACCAGTTCACCGGTCCTGGTGATGGTCGAGTCACCCTCTATCGCGGCGATACCGAAGTCGGTGAGCAGCACCCGGCCGTCGCGGGCAAGGAGCACGTTGCCGGGCTTCACGTCCCGGTGCAGCACACCGGCGCTGTGCGCGGCGCGCAACGCGCCGAGGACATGGAGGCCGATCCTGGCCGCCTCGCGCGGCGCGATCTCGCCGCGCTCCTTGGCGGCGTCGGCGAGTGACGGCCCGTCGACGTACTGCATGACGATCCAGGGACGGTTGTCGTACTCGACCACGTCATGGACGGTGACCACGCCGGGGTGGGTGATCCGGGCCGCCGCGCGGGCCTCCTTCTGGGTCCGGGCATGCAGCACGACCCGGTCGGCCTCCGCCACGTACAGCCCGGCGGTCAACTCCTTGACGGCGACCGTGCGGTGCAGCACTTCATCATGAGCCCGCCAGACCTTGCCCATGCCGCCGCGCCCGAGGACTTCACCGAGCCGGTATCTTCCGGCCAGTACCAGCCCCGCGTCCGTTCCCTGCGATCGATCCACGTGTCCCCGCCCCGCTTCCTTCGGCTGCCAGGTTACGGAGGGGATGTACGGCCACGGAACCTCGCATCGCTCACGAGACCTCACTGTGATGCTTGTCGCTCGGCCGCCCCGCTCGGCGACAGGCCGCTGACCGCGCTTTCTGCCGGTGGCTCAGGAAGTCACCCGGTACGAGGCGATGGCCTGTTCGTAGATGGCCGTCACCGTGTCGCGCTCGCTGTCCGGGCCGAGCACCTGGAGCACGTGGTACCGCCCGTCGACGATCATCGCGAGGTTGCGGACGTACACCTCGCGCCCGGTGTCGTCCTGCCAGGTGAACTGGCCCTCCGCCATGGCCTGTCGGCCGACGTCGATACGGCGCAGCCCCGTCGCCGAGGACCAGCTGGAGTCCCGGAAGGGCTGCAACTCGCGTTCCTTGTCGCGCTGATAGGCCAGCGGATCGCCGCCGTTGGCCTTCACCGTGTCACGCCCCGGCACGATCAGCAGGCTGAAACCGTCGCTGCCGTACCGGATCTCCCGGTCGGCGCCGGCCGGGCTGCGCTGCCAGCCCTTGAGCACGCCGACCTCGAAGCCCTCGTCGTCCTTGCGCAGGGTGTAGCCGGGGGCGAGCGCCACGGCGGAGCGGCTGGTCTGCGGCTTCTGTGCGCCGGGCGACTGCGAGGGCTTCGACGACGCGCCCGTGGGTGCGTCCGGGTCGGTCGCACCGGGCGTGCGGCTGCCCGTGGCGGCCGGTGCCTTTCCCTTCGAGTCGGATCCGTTGCCGGCCTTGGGCATGAACAGCACGGCGTACGCGATCGCCGCGATCATCCCCAGCAGGATCAGCGCGAGCAGCAGCCGACCGAGCCGCCTCGGTGTACGTCCCTCGCTGCCCGGCCGCGGACGGGGAGGGGTGCGCAACACCTTGGGCCCCTTGGGCTCCCGCGGAAGCCGGGGCGCCTTTTCGGCCCGTGCGCTCTCGAACCGGTCGGGCCGCTCCCTCGTCTGGCGGTGACGGCCGTGCGCCGGTGCGCTTCCCAGGCGGCTGCGACGCCTGCGGACCAGCTCTCCCCGGCGGCGCACGACGGGCAGCCGGGTGTCGTCGACGGACGGCAGCGGTACGACGTCGAAACCGGCCTCGGGTTCGGGGGCCGACCGCACGAGGGAGCGCAGCCAGCCGCGCAGCTCCTCGAAGTCCGGCCGCTCGGTGGGGTCCTGGCGCAGCAGCGACTCGACGACGGGACGCAGCGGACCGCACTCCTCGGCGAAGGCGGGAGGTTCGCCGCAGACCATCTGGACGAGCTCGGCCGCATGCTCCTCGGGATACGGTGCGTGGCCCTGGACGGCGCGGTAGAGCAGGGCGCCGAGCGCCCAGAGGTCGGTGGCGGGGCCGATGGGCGGCGCCAGCTGCCAGTTCTCGTGGACCGGTCCGGCCTGCTCGGGCGCCCAGCGCTCGGTGACGGCACCCACGACCGCGATCCGTGCCTGCCTGGCGCGTTCGGCGGCGAGAGGGGTGGCGGGTCCGCGGTAGGCGGGGACGGCCCGGCCCCCGGCGACGATGTCGTCCCAGCGGCCGGAGACCGCCTGCTGCGGCAGCTGCTCCGATGCTGCCGTGCGGTGGCGTCGTGCGTCGGCACGCAGGGCGTCCTCGTTGGAGCCTCCGGCGGACACGGGGCGGCCGAAGCCGGCGCCGTCGCCCCACGTACCGGTCAGATGCATCCGCCGGCCGGGCGCCCCCTGCCCGCGGCGGCCGCCGGTGCCGTCGTCGTCGCTGTCATCGCTTCCGCCGCCGTACGGGCCGCCGTACTCGCCACCGTACGGAGCGTCTCCCCGGCCGCCGTCCTCGTCGTCGCCCTCGTCGTCGCCCTCGTCGTCGTACGGATCGTCGGCGGTCGCGCCCCACCCGCCCGTCAGCTGCGGCCTGCCGGACCCGGGCGGTCCGGGACGCTGGGCGGGAAGGATTCGGGTCTCCTCCGCTCCCGCCGCCTCTCCGGTCCCGGCCTGCCGCTGCTCCTCGTTGACGCGTGCGGCGGCACGCGTGCCCGCCCGGTAGGCGGCGATGGCTCCGGCGCGCGCGGCCCGCAGCTGCGCCGCGCTGCCCGCGTGGGGAAGGTCGGAGTCCGGCTGCGGCCGTACGGCTTCCAGTTCACCGGCGGGGCCGCGCGCGGCCGGCAATCCGACCGGTGCGACCGGACCGGCGGACACGCCGGGCTCAGCGGACCCGAACAGACCCGCGGACTCGTGCGGCCCAACGGGCGGCAGCGACGCCGCGGGCGGCACGTGAGGACCGGTCGTCGGCCCCGACTCGACCGCGGGCGGCCCGTACGCGTCCTCGTCGTCGGGCTGCGGCATCGGTACGTACCCGCACAGTGCCTCCTCCGCCGCCCCGGACGCCAGGCCGGTCAGTACGACGCGCCCGTCGTCGCAGATCAGCACCGTGCGGACGGTGATGTTCCGGTGGGTCCAGCCGTGCGCGTGCAGCACCCGCAGGGCCGTCAGCACATCGGAGCCGATCTCGGCGGCCCGGTACGGGTTCAGCGGCCGTTCGGCGAGCAACGCGGCCAGCGGGCGCGCTGCGACGAGCTCACTCACGATCCAGAGCGATCCGGCCTCGGCGAACACGTCGAAGACCTGGTCGAGCCTCGGGTGGTCGGGCACCTGCGCGGCAGCCTGCGCGGCCTCGATCGCGCGCCGGACGGCGGGGTCCGTGGACCGCCGCACCGTTCGCCCGGTGGTGCGGCGGGCGGCCGACGGCAGCCCGTCGCCGTCCAGCATCTCGGCGTCGACGACCTCGGGCAACGGTACCTGGCGCACCAGGACTTCCTGGCCGCTGTACGTGTCGAACGCCCGGGTCTCGACCAGTTCGTACTCGTCGGACGGCGGCAGCGGCAGGCGGTAGCGGTCGGCGAGCACCCGACCCGCGTAGTCGTCCACGACGCCTCCCCAGAGCGCGCTGTCCCCCGGCCATGAGTCCCGCACCAACCCGTCAATTATGGTCACTTACCGTGCAATTGACCTACGGTTTTGGCTGCGTACGGTTCTCAAGCTCTCACCATACGTGGCAAGTGCCGGGCGTGCGGCAGGGTCGACGCAAGCAGCCGTCGCTCAGTCCTTGGGCGCGAACGTCGCGAAGGCCGTCGCGCGCAGGGTCCTGCACTCCTTGCTGTTCCACTCGCTCGCCTTGCAGCTGATCATGATCGAGTAGCCGTGCGTGGCGTCGACCTTGAAACCGCGGTTCAGGATCCGGCTCCGCTGGCCGTGCTCGTCGCGCTCGAACTGCCAGTCGGCGACGGTCGGGTAGCCATTGAACTCGATCTTCTTTATGCCGAGGTGCCGGTAGCCGTTGCTGCTGGCCGCGACCGCTCCCTTCAACGCGTTCCACGCGGCGGCCGCGTCGCTGCCGGGAGAGCTGTTGTAGTCGACCTGGACGCGCGGGAAGCCACCGGCGACGTTGTAGATCTGGCCCGAGTTGCTGCCCGCGATCTTGTAGGGCGTGAAGTCCGCGGGCATGGCCATCGTGAAGTGGAACCGCTTGTTGGTGACCGTCTTGTACCCGTCGGGCAGTGCGCCGGCGTCCGAACCACCGGAACCGGAGCCGTCCGACCCCTTGCCCGAGTCGTCGCCCTTGCCCTTGCCCTCGTCCTGGCCCTGATCGTCGCTCCCGTTCTCCCCCTGGGCCTGGTCCTTGCCGCTGGCGTCGCCTGTGCCGGTGTCACCGGAGCCGCCGCCTGCGGAGGCCCCGGCCGCGGCAGAGGTGCCGCCCTTGCCGCCGCCTTCGTCGTCCTTGTCGCCCCCACTCATGGTGAGCGCAAGGACCGTGCCGAGAAGGGCGAGGACGACGGCGGCCGCGATGATCACGAGAGTGCGGCGCGGGACCACGTCCGTGAGGGAGGCGCGGGCCGGTGCGCTCGACGAGCCGCCCGGACGCTGGGGCGGTACGCCCCCGACGCCGGAGGCCGGCGAAGCCGTGGGCCGGGCCTGAGCCGGGGAAGCGCTCTGCGCAACGGCGGGCGCGGAGGCGTCGACAGCCACACCCGCACCGGCGCCGGGCGCGGTCTTCGCGTTCCGGACGGAGCGCAGCGCACCGCGCAGGCGGTCGCGCGCCCCCTCCCCCGTCTCCCCGGACTTCGACGTCCCCTTCGTGCGGGGGGCGCCGATGACGCGGGGCAGGGCCATCACCTGGGTGGAGTCGGCCGGCGGGGGCACGACCGGGGCGGGCTTGTCCGCGGCGTGGATCACCCCGTTGAGCAGGGCCCGGGCACCTGCGTCGTCGAGCCGCTGCTCGGGGTCCCTCGCGAGGAGGCCGTAGATGACCTCCTCCAGCGGGCCCGCGTTCTTCGGCGGGTCGAGCGGCTCGGTCATGACGGCGGTCAGGGTGGCGATGGCCGACCCCTTGTCGTACGGCGGGGAGCCCTCGACGCTCGCGTACAGCAGTCCGCCGAGCGACCACAGGTCGGCGGGCGGTCCCGGCTTGTGGCCGCGGGCGCGCTCCGGCGAGATGTACGAGGGGGCGCCGACGAGCATCCCCGTCGAGGTGACGGACGGGTCCCCCTCGACCTGCGCGATACCGAAGTCGGTCAGGACGACCCGGCCGTCCTCGGAGATCAGTACGTTGGACGGCTTCACATCGCGGTGCAGAATGCCCTCGCGGTGCGCCAGGCGCAGCACGTCGAGGATGGCGAGACCGACCTCGGCCGCGCGCCTGGGCGTCAGCACGCCGTCCTCGCGCACCACCTCGGCAAGGGACTTGCCCTCGATGAGCTCCATGACGATCCACGGCCGGTCGTCCTCGTCGACCACGTCGTAGACCGTCACCGCGCCGTTGTTGCGGATCCGGGCGATGGCCTTCGCCTCGCGCAGCGTGCGCGTGATCAGCCGGCGCTTCTCGTCGTCGTCGATGGCCGACGGGAACCGCAGTTCCTTGACCGCGACCGTGCGGCCCAGCGTCTCGTCGACGGCGCGCCAGACCGTGCCCATACCGCCCCGGCCGAGCACCTTCCCGAGCCGGTACCTACCCGCAAGGAGACGTCCATCCGTGTCCCGTTGGGGCTCCCGTGCCTGCTCCGCCTCCGACATGCGTCCCCTCTGCGATCAACCCGCCCTGGCAGAGCGTTCATTGTCCCTCACCCCGGGACCGGTCATGGTGCCGGGTCCGTGGTCCGTCATGATGGGGCCGGAGGAAGGGACTCCGTGCCATGCCGATACTCAGGGCGCTGCTCGTCACCCCATTGGTGATTACGCTGCTCGGCCTCGGATCAGCGAGCCTTCCCAGCGAACCACACCTCACGCCCGCAGCCTCCTACCTTCCCCGGCTTGTCGCCGAAGGCGGCGCCCCGGCCGCGGCGCTCCTAGCCCGGAGCACCTCCACCGCGCCGTACGACATCTACCGTTCGACGGGTCCCGGCATCCGGCGCCCGGACCGGTTCCGGGCCGGGAGCATCACCAAGACGTTCATCGCGGCGGTCGTCCTCCAACTCGCCGGGGAGCACAGGCTGCAACTGTCGGACACCGTGGACCGCCATCTCGCCGGGCTGGTGCGGGGGCACGGCAATGACGGCTCCCGCATCACCCTGCGCGCCCTGCTCACCCACACCAGCGGTCTCTACGACTACACCGACGACCCGGACGCCCACCCCGTCTCCGCCACCGCCGCCGTCCGTACCGCCCTCGCCCACCGCCCCACGAACGCCCCCGGCGTCTACGCCTACTCCAACACCGATTACGTCCTGCTGGGCCTCGTCGTCCAACGCGTCACCGGGCACAGCTACGCCACCGAGATCCGCCGCCGCATCATCAACCCCCTCCGTCTCACCGGCACCTCGCTCCCCGGTGCCCTCACCGCGCTGCCCGCACCGCACGGCCGCGGCTACTCCCACGCCCCGGCCGACGGCAGCCTCCGCGACGTGACCGTCCTCGACCCGCGCACCGCGGGCGCCGCGGGCGAGCTCATCTCCACGCTCGCCGATCTGAACCGCTTCTACGCGGCCCTGCTCGGCGGACGACTGCTCCCGCCCGCGCAGGTGAACACCCTGCTGCTGAACACCGGTGCGGCCGACGGGATCTATGGCATGGGCATCTATCCGCAGAAACTCTCCTGCGGTATCACCGTCTGGGGTCACAACGGCCGTATAGCGGGCAGTTATGTCCGTACCGCCGCCACACGCGACGGCCGGCACATCCTGACGTTCCGCATCAACACGGACGGCCTGTCCGATCCGTCCCTCGAACCGGCCCTCCTCGACGCAGAGTTCTGCCGACGGGCGTAGACGCGCCCGGACCTGCTCAGATCGGCACGATGTCCGGTGCCCCGAGCCGCGCCGCGTCCGCCGCCTGGTCGTCCGGCTGGCGCTGCGACTCCCGCTCCGCCTGCACGCGCTTCTCGTAGTGCTCCACCTCCCGCTCGATCTGCCCCGTGTCCCACCCCAGGACCGGTGCCATCAGCTCCGCACAGATCCGCGCACTGCGTGTGCCCCGGTCGAAGGTCTCGATGGAGATCCGGGTCCGCCGTGTCAGTACGTCGTCGAGATGGCGGGCCCCCTCGTGCGAGGCGGCGTAGACGATCTCGGCCTTCAGATAGTCATCCGCCCACGGCAGCGGCTCGCCCAGTGAGGGATCGGCGACGATCAGTTCGAGGATCTCCTCGGTCATGGATCCGAACCGGTTCAGCAGATGCTCCACTCGGGCGACATGGAGCCCGGAGCGGGCCGCGATCCTCGCCCGCGCGTTCCACAGGGCCCGGTAGCCCTCGGCGCCCAGCAGCGGGACGTCCTCCGTGACACAGTCCGCGACCCGCTGGTCGAGGCCGTGCACCGCCTCGTCGACGGCATCCTTCGCCATCACCCGGTACGTCGTGTACTTGCCGCCCGCGACGACCACGAGCCCCGGCAGCGGGTGCGCCACCGTGTGCTCGCGCGAGAGCTTGCTGGTCGCGTCCGACTCGCCGGCCAGCAGGGGCCGCAGCCCGGCGTAGACGCCCTCGACGTCGTCCCTGGTGAGCGGGGTGGCCAGGACCGAGTTGACGTGTTCGAGCAGATAGTCGATATCGGCGCTGGAAGCCGCCGGATGCGCCTTGTCCAGGTCCCAGTCGGTGTCCGTCGTGCCGACGATCCAGTGGCGGCCCCACGGGATCACGAACAGCACCGACTTCTCGGTCCGCAGGATCAGACCGGTCGAGGAATGGATGCGGTCCTTGGGGACGACCAGATGGATGCCCTTCGAGGCCCGGACATGGAACTGTCCGCGCTCCCCGATCAGCGCCTGGGTGTCGTCCGTCCACACGCCGGTGGCGTTGACCACCTGTTTGGCCCTGACCTCGTACTCCTCACCCGCCTCGACGTCCTGCACGCGTGCGCCGACGACCCGCTCGCCCTCGCGCAGGAAGCCGATCACCCGCGCCCGGTTCGCCACGTGCGCGCCGTATCCGGCGGCCGTGCGCACCAGCGTCGCCACATAGCGGGCGTCGTCCATCTGGGCGTCGTAGTACTGCAACGCCCCGACCAGGGCGTCCTTCTTCAGCGCGGGCGCGACCTGCAGGGCGCGGCGGCGGGAGAGATGCCGGTGCACGGGCAGCCCTCGGCCGTGCCCGGACGACACCGACATCGCGTCGTACAGGGCGACGCCCGAACCGGCGTAGAACCGCTCCCAGCCCTTGTGCTGCAGCGGATAGAGGAACGGCACGGGCTTCACCAGATGCGGGGCCAGCCGCCCCAGGAGCAGTCCACGCTCCTTCAGCGCCTCCCGCACGAGCGCGAAGTCGAGCATCTCCAGATAGCGCAGACCACCGTGGATCAGTTTGCTCGATCTGCTCGACGTGCCCGACGCCCAGTCACGCGCCTCGACCAGTCCGGTCGACAGCCCTCGCGTGACCGCGTCCAGTGCCGTCCCGGCGCCGACCACGCCCGCTCCCACGACCAGCACGTCCAGTTCGCGCTCGGCCAGCGCGGCGAGCGCCTCGGCGCGCTCCGCGGGTCCCAGTGTCGCTGTCCTCACTGCTGCCTCCCGGTGGATCGGGGTGGTCGGGCACGGGGCTGCGGTCCGACCGAGCGGCCGGGCGCCCGTGCCCACCACTCGATTCTGTCTGCGGTCCGTGACTTCAGCCACCGCCTGTGGACAACACCCCGGCGACCGGAGCCGCACAATGCGACATATAGGTCATATTTACGCCTAGTGTGACATTGCGCTGTCCTCAGCGGTTGCGCTTTCTGCTCTCATGGTCTTAGGGAAGGACGGCCACCCACATGCCCGCAGACCTCGCCGTCATCGGACTCGGTCACCTCGGCCTGCCCCTCGTCCAAGCCGCCGTCGCCGCCGGTGTCCAGACCGTCGGCTACGACACCGATCCCCGCCCGTACGCCGAACTCTCCGCCGGCCGCACCCCCGTCGAAGGATCCCTCGCCGCATCGGAGATCCGCCGGATGCTCTCAGGGGGTTTCCGGCCCACCACCAACCCGGCCGAGCTGGGCCGTGTCCGTACCGCCGTCATCTGCGCGCCCACCCCCCTCGGCGCCGACCGCAACCTCGACCTCACCGCCGTCGGCGACGCCACCCGCGCCCTCGCCGCCCGGCTGCGTCCGCACACCACCGTCCTGCTGGAATCGGCCGTGCCGCCCGGCACCACCGAGAACTTCGTGCGCCCCCTCCTCGAAGAGGGATCCGGGCTGGTTGCCGGGCGCGACTTCCACCTCGCCTGCTCCCCCAGCCGCCTCGACCCCGGCAACCGCACCCACGTGTACACCAACACCCCCAAGGTCATCGGCGGCCTCACCCCTGCGTGCACCGAATCGGCCGCCGCCTTCTACGGGCGCCTCACGGACAAGGTCGTACGGGCCCGCGGGCCGCGCGAGGCCGAGATGACGAAGGTCCTGGAGACCAACTTCCGGCACGTCAACATCGCCCTGGTCAACGAGATGGCGGTGCTCTGCCACGACCTCGGCGTCGACCTCTGGGACGTCATCCGGTGTGCCGAGACCAAGCCGTTCGGCTTCCAGCCGTTCCGTCCGGGCCCCGGCGTCGGCGGTCACGGCGCCCCGGTCGACCCGGGCTTCCTCCCTTACAGCAGCCGCACCCCCGGCCACCCCCTGCGCATGGTCTCGCTCGCCCAGGAGATCAACGACCGGATGCCGAGTTACGTGATCCAGCGCTGCGCCACCCTCCTGAACGAACACGGCAAGTCCCTCCGCGGCGCCCGGGTCCTCCTCCTCGGCGTCACCTACAAGCCGGACCTCGCCGACCAGGAGGCCTCCCCCGCACGGGAGATCGCCACCCGGCTGCTGGACATGGGCGCACAGATCGGTTACCACGACCCGCACGTCCTGGACTGGCGCGTGCGTGAACTTCCCGTGCCGCGCGCGGACTCGCTGTACGAGGCGGCGGCGAGCGCGGACCTGACGGTCCTGCTCCAGCACCACCGCACGTACGACCTCCAGGGTCTCGCGGTGAAGGCCCAGCTCCTCCTGGACACCCGGGGCGCCACCCCGGCGGGAGCCGCGCATCGGCTGTGAGTGCGGTCCCCCAAGGATTTCGGTGGGAGATGTCGGAGGCGGCTGTTAGCCTGCGGCGTCACTTCTCGCACAGTCGTGCGCATCCGTCCCAGGGGGATCCCATCATGAGCCAGCCCGTGCCGCCGCCGAACCAGCCGCAGCAGCCGTACGACGCCCAGCCCGGCGGCAACCCGTTCGCAGACCAGCAGCCGGGGCAGCCGGGTCAGTCCGGCGTTGCGACCGGCAATCCGTTCGCCGGTCAGCAGCCGGGCCAGCCCGGCCAGTTCGGCGGCGTTCCGTTCGCACCGGCCCCGGCGCCCGCGCGCAACAACGTCGGACTCGGCCTGCTCGCCGCCGTCGTCGCGGCCGTCGTCGCCGCGGGCATCTACGGCGCGATCATCGGCGCCACCAAGCACGAGATCGGTTACGCGGCCGTGGGCGTCGGCTTCGTCGTCGGCCTCGCGGCGGGCAAGGTCGGTGGCCGCAACCCCGTACTGCCGGTCCTCAGCGCCGTGCTCGCCCTGGTCTCCGTCTACTTCGGCCAGCTGCTCGGCGAGGCCATGATCGCCGCGAAGGAGCTCCCGGTCACGGTCTCCGAGCTGTTCTTCGACCACTTCGGCCTCCTGAACGAGGCGTGGAAGGACCAGGCCGGCCCGCTCTCCTTCGTCTTCATCGCGATCGCCGCGTTCGCCGCGTTCTCCGGTGCCAAGAAGGCCGCCGGCTGACCGGGCTCATACGGAAGGGCCCGGACCGCAGTGGCGGTCCGGGCCCTTCCGTACGTCCGAGAAATATCAGCGGCGGTGCTGCGAGTCCGCCACCGTCACCTCGACGCGCTGGAACTCCTTGAGGTCGCTGTACCCCGTCGTCGCCATCGCCCGGCGCAGCGCGCCGAAGATGTTCATCGAGCCGTCGGGGGTGTGCGAGGGCCCGGTCAGGACCTCCTCCGTCGTCCCGACGGAGCCCAGGTCGACCAGCTTGCCGCGCGGCACGTCCTCGTGGACGGCCTCCATGCCCCAGTGCCGGCCGCGGCCGGGCGCGTCCGTCGCGCGGGCCAGCGGGGAGCCCATCATCACGGCGTCGGCGCCACAGGCGATGGCCTTCGGCAGGTCGCCGGACCAGCCGACGCCGCCGTCCGCGATCACGTGCACGTACCGGCCGCCGGACTCGTCCATGTAGTCACGGCGGGCCCCGGCCACATCGGCGACAGCCGTCGCCATCGGGACCTGGATGCCGAAGACGTTGCGCGTGGTGTGCGCGGCGCCGCCGCCGAAGCCGACGAGGACACCGGCCGCGCCGGTGCGCATCAGGTGCAGGGCCGCGGTGTACGTGGCGCAGCCGCCGACGATCACCGGGACGTCCAGCTCGTAGATGAACTGCTTCAGGTTGAGCGGCTCGGCCGCGCCGGAGACGTGCTCGGCGGAGACCGTCGTACCGCGGATGACGAAGATGTCCACACCCGCGTCGACGACGGCCTTGGAGAACTGGGCGGTGCGCTGCGGCGAGAGCGCGGCGGCGGTGACGACACCCGAGTCACGCACCTCCTTGATGCGCTGCCCGATCAGCTCCTCCTGGATCGGCGCGGAGTAGATCTCCTGCAGGCGGCGGGTCGCCGACTCCACCGGCATCTCGGCGATCTCGTCGAGCAGCGGCTGCGGGTCGGCGTGCCGGGTCCACAGGCCCTCGAGATTCAGGACCCCGAGGCCGCCCAGCTCGCCGATCCGGATCGCGGTCTGCGGGGAGACCACGGAGTCCATGGGGGCGGCCAGGAACGGCAGCTCGAACCGGTAGGCGTCGATCTGCCAGGCGATCGAGACCTCCTTCGGGTCGCGGGTGCGACGGCTCGGAACGACGGCGATGTCGTCGAATGCGTACGCCCGGCGGCCGCGCTTGCCGCGCCCGATCTCGATCTCAGTCACGATGTGTGGCCTTTCCCTCTACGTCTGCGTTTCCCAGTATCCCCGACACACGGGTGAGGGGCGGTCCCGGTGTGCCCGGACCGCCCCTCACCTGTGCTGATGCGTTACTTCCTGCTGTAGTTCGGCGCTTCGACCGTCATCTGGATGTCGTGCGGGTGGCTCTCCTTGAGACCCGCCGAGGTGATCCGGACGAACCGGCCGTTGGCCTGGAGCTCCGGAACGGTGCGGCCGCCGACGTAGAACATCGACTGACGCAGACCGCCGGTGAGCTGGTGGACGACCGCGGAGAGCGGGCCGCGGTACGGCACCTGGCCCTCGATGCCCTCGGGGACCAGCTTCTCGTCGGAGGCGACGCCCTCCTGGAAGTATCGGTCCTTGGAGAACGACTTGCGGTCGCCACGGGTCTGCATCGCGGCGAGCGAGCCCATGCCGCGGTACGACTTGAACTGCTTGCCGTTGATGAAGAGCAGCTCGCCCGGGGACTCCTCGCAGCCCGCCAGCAGCGAGCCGAGCATCACGGTGTCCGCGCCGGCCACCAGGGCCTTGGCGATGTCTCCGGAGTACTGCAGGCCGCCGTCGCCGATGACCGGGACACCGGCCGCCTTGGCGGCGAGCGAGGCCTCGTAGATCGCGGTGACCTGCGGGACGCCGATGCCGGCGACGACGCGGGTGGTGCAGATGGAGCCGGGGCCGACGCCGACCTTGATGCCGTCGACACCGGCGTCGATCAGCGCCTGGGCGCCGTCACGGGTGGCGATGTTGCCGCCGATGACGTCGACGCCGGACGCGTTCGACTTGATCTTGGCGACCATGTCGGACACGAGACGGGAGTGGCCGTGGGCGGTGTCGACGACGATGAAGTCGACGCCCGCCTCGACGAGTGCCTGGGCCCGCTCGAAGGCGTCGCCCGCGACGCCGACGGCGGCGCCGACCAGCAGCCGGCCCTCGCTGTCCTTCGCCGCGTTCGGGTACTTCTCGGCCTTGACGAAGTCCTTGACGGTGATGAGGCCCTTGAGGACCCCGGAGTCGTCGACCAGCGGAAGCTTCTCGATCTTGTGCCGGCGCAGCAGCTCCATGGCGTCCACGCCGGAGATGCCGACCTTGCCCGTGACGAGCGGCATCGGCGTCATGACCTCGCGCACCTGGCGCGAACGGTCCGACTCGAAGGCCATGTCACGGTTGGTGACGATGCCGAGCAGCTTGCCCGACCCGTCGGTGACCGGCACGCCGCTGATGCGGAACTTGGCGCACAGCTCGTCGGCGTCGCGCAGGGTCGCGTCCGGGTGGACCGTGATCGGGTCGGTGACCATGCCGGACTCGGAACGCTTCACCAGGTCGACCTGGTTGGCCTGGTCGGCGATGGAGAGATTGCGGTGCAGGACACCGGCGCCGCCCTGACGGGCCATGGCGATCGCCATGCGGGCCTCGGTGACCTTGTCCATCGCGGCGGACAGCAGCGGGATGTTCACCCGCACGTTCTTCGAGATGTACGAGGAAGTGTCGATCTGATCGGGCGCCATGTCGGACGCGCCGGGCAGCAGCAGCACGTCGTCGTATGTCAGCCCGAGCGTCGCGAATTTCTCGGGCACTCCGTCGACGTTTGCAGTCATGACACCTTCCCCAAATGGCCTTGATCGGTGCGGATGTCCATGCTAACGGCCTCCGGGGGTGTCTCATTCCACGAGCAAGATCACCCAGAGGTTCTGTAGCTTCCTACGGAACTCCGTTCCGGGGTGAAGCCGGTGCCGCACTACTGCTCGGCGAGGGCCCGCAGTCTGCTCAGCGCGCGGTGCTGGGCGACCCGGACGGCGCCCGGCGACATGCCGAGCATCTGTCCGGTCTCCTCCGCGGTCAGACCGACGGCCACCCGCAGAACCAGCAGTTCGCGCTGGTTCTCCGGGAGGTTGGCAAGCAGTTGCTTGGCCCAGGCCGCATCACTGCTGAGCAGCGCGCGCTCCTCGGGCCCGAGCGAATCGTCCGGCCGCTCCGGCATCTCGTCGGAGGGCACGGCGGTCGATCCCGGGTGCCGCATGGCGGCGCGCTGGAGATCGGCGACCTTGTGGCCGGCGATGGCGAAGACAAAGGCTTCGAAGGGTCTGCCGGTGTCCTTGTAGCGCGGCAACGCCATCAGCACCGCGACACAGACCTCCTGCGCCAGGTCCTCCACGAAGTGGCGAGCATCACCGGGCAGCCGGTTCAGCCGGGACCTGCAGTAGCGCAGCGCGAGGGGGTGAACATGGGCCAGCAGATCATGGGTGGCCTGCGCGTCGCCGTCGACGGCGCGATGCACCAGAGCACCGATCACCGTTGTCTCGTCGTCGCGCATCGGACCATGGTGCCTCGGCGCCGCTTCATCCGTGGCACCGCGTCCGTAGTTGTGCACCGAAGCGTTATGAGCGGGTGCGCCGGAAGTCATGTCCTGCGCCCTCCCCTTCCGCTCGACCGAATCGTTCCCGAGGAACTCCACATCTCAAGGATGCGGCATCGGCCGGGAAGCGTCACATAGCGCGGGGGCCGAGCGCCCGATCGGCGGACCGGCACCCCCGTCGCCCCGCCCGCCGGAGTGCGGACGGGGATGCGGCCGACTACCGGCCATGGCCGGTCATCGGCAGGCCGGCCATCAGCGCACCAGGCCCCAGCGGAAGCCGAGCGCCACGGCGTGCGCCCGGTCCGAGGCGCCGAGCTTCTTGAACAGTCGCCGGGCGTGCGTCTTCACCGTGTCCTCGGAGAGGAAGAGCTCGCGCCCGATCTCCGCGTTGGAACGGCCGTGGCTCATCCCTTCGAGCACCTGGATCTCACGCGCCGTGAGCGTCGGCGCCGCACCCATCTCGGCCGACCGCAGCCGGCGCGGGGCGAGCCGCCACGTCGGGTCGGCCAGCGCCTGGGTGACGGTCGCCCGCAGCTCCGCGCGGGAGGCGTCCTTGTGCAGATAGCCGCGGGCACCGGCGGCGACCGCTAGCGCGACACCGTCCAGGTCCTCGGCGACGGTCAGCATGATGATCCGGGCCCCGGGGTCCGCGGAGAGCAGCCGACGGACCGTCTCCACACCCCCCAGACCGGGCATGCGTACGTCCATCAGAATCAGATCCGAACGGTCGGCACCCCAGCGGCGGAGAACTTCCTCGCCGTTGGCCGCCGTCGTCACACGCTCGACGCCGGGCACGGTCGCAACCGCGCGACGGAGCGCCTCTCGGGCAAGCGGGGAGTCGTCGCAGACGAGGACGGATGTCATGACCGCCCTCCGCAGCTGATGCGCGTCACCTTGAGCCTCCAGGCTGATACAAGTCGTCACCTGTGCGGTTGACACTCTCGGACATCTGCCCGATCGCTTTTTCCGTCAACCGCTTCCGCCCTCTCAACGATGGTCACTCGAAAGAGTTACGGGTCCGAGGACCAGGTTCGGCACTCTACGTGAGGGGTCGCACACGGAGGAGAGCGGCGCGTGTTGTTGACCCATCAATCGACACTTCACCTGAAGGTATGCCCCATTTAGCGGGTTTTCTTCCCTTTTGCTGGTGTCTGTGGCTAGATTCGCAATCAGTCATATTTACATCTACTTACACCGTAGATGTACGGTCACAAGGGCACGGTCAACGACGCACGACAACGACGTTTCCGACCCAGCATGGTTCTGAGGGGACAAGCAATGGCAGATTTCTCCCGCCTTCCCGGACCCAACGCCGATCTGTGGGACTGGCAGCTGCTGGCGGCCTGCCGTGGAGTCGACAGCTCGCTGTTCTTCCACCCGGAGGGTGAGCGCGGGGCGGCCCGGAGCGCCCGTGAGAACTCGGCGAAAGAGGTCTGCATGCGATGCCCGGTACGTGCCGAGTGTGCGGCTCACGCACTGGCGGTACGCGAGCCCTACGGAGTGTGGGGCGGACTGACCGAGGACGAACGCGAGGAGCTCATGGGGCGGGCCCGCAACCGGTTCATCGCTACAGCAGGGGCACCTACGGGGCTGGCCGCCCAGACAGGGCACGGCTAATCGCTCCGCGCCGCACACCAACCGAAGAAACGTTTCAGCAGCTTCCCCGGGCCCGAACCGGACGAGAGGCCCTAACGGGCGGCTGCCAGGGACAGCTGGTCCAACGTGGCCGCCACGGCGGGGACCTGGGCCAGATCGGGCAGTGTCAGCGCGACGATCTCCCGCTCGATCGCAGGCTCCACCGTCACGGTGCGGGCCCCTTTGGGACGTACCGACCGGATCGCCAGCTCCGGCAGCACGGCCACGCCCAGACCGGCACCGACCAGGCCGATCACCGCCGGATAGTCGTCGGTGGCGAAGTCGATCCGGGGGGTGAAGCCGGACTCCTCGCAGACCTCCACCAGCTGACGGCGGCAGCGCGGGCATCCCGCGATCCAGGACTCCTCGGCCAGTTCACCGACCCCCACCGCCTCCGCACCGGACAGCCGGTGCCCGTCGGGGACCAGCCCGATCAGCCGGTCGGTGAGCAGCGGGCGGGCGACCAGGTCGTCCCACTCGGCGCCCGACGTGCCGTAACGGAACGCCAGCGCGATGTCGCAGTCGCCTTCGCGGAGCATCTCGACCGAGCGCGGCGGCTCGGCCTCGACCAGGGAGACCCTGGTCCCGGGGTGGGCCGCGCGAAGGGCGGCCAGAGCGCCGGGGACCAGCGTGGAGCTGCCGCTGGGGAACGAGACGAGCCGGACGCGTCCGGCCCGCAGTCCGGCGATCGCGGCGACCTCCTCCTCGGCTGCGGTCAGCCCGGCGAGGATGCCGGAGGCGTGACGCACGAGAGCCTCACCCGCCTGGGTGAGCCGCATCTCTCGACCCGTCCGGATCAGCAGTGGAGTGCCCGCGGAGGACTCCAGGGCCTTCATCTGCTGGCTCACCGCCGGCTGGGTGCAGCCCAGCTCGCGCGCGGCGGCGGAGAACGAGCCGGTGGCGGCCACGGCGCGCAGGACACGGAGATGACGGGCTTCGATCACTCTTCAACCATAAGGCGCTCTTGGGGTTGATGCGAGTTCCCCGAGTGTGACTTTGAGGTGGACGTTAGCGTTGCCCTATGGACCCGACGAAGTCGATGAAGTTGCTGACCGTGAACACGGGACGGCCCGCGGCCGTCGACCACACCGCCGCCGCCGGCGGTGTCACAGGGATCGACAAGCATCCGGTCGACGGCCCGGTGCGCGTCACCGACCCCGGCCCCAAGGGCACCGGTGGCAGCGGACTGGCCGAGGACGCGGTCTGCGACCTGCGCCATCACGGCGGCAGCGACCAGGCCGTGTACGCGTTCGCCCGCGAGGACCTCGACTCCTGGGAGAACGCGCTCGGCCGCCCGTTGGCCAATGGCGCGTTCGGCGAGAATCTGACGACCGCCGGGCTGGACGTGAGCGGCGCGAGGATCGGCGAGCGCTGGCGAGTGGGCCCCGATCTGGTGCTGGAGGTGACGTCGAGCCGCATTCCATGCCGTACGTTCGCCGGTCACCTCGGCGAGAGCCGCTGGGTCAAGCGGTTCATGGCGGCGGCCGCCCCGGGTGCCTACCTGCGGGTGATCGAGCCGGGCGAGATACGCGCCGGAGGCCCGGTCGAGATCGTGCACCGGCCGGACCACGACGTCACCGTGCACCTGGAGTTCCTGGCCTCGACGACCCGCCGGGAGCTGCTGCCGCGGCTGCTGCCGGCCCGGGACGCGCTCCATCCCGAGGTACTGCGTTCGGCCCTGAAGTACGTGGAGTCCGAAGCTGCGGGTGAGTGATCGGCGCGGCGGGTGTGGCATTAACGTGCCGCGTATGACGACTGCACTGATTACGGGCGCCACCGCGGGAATCGGGGCCGCCTTCGCGCGGCGGCTCGCGGCCGACGGGCACAACCTGGTGCTGGTGGCGCGCAACACCGAGCGGCTCCGGGAGCAGGCCACCGAACTGCACGACCTGCATGGCATCGAGGCCGAGGTGCTGACCGCCGACCTGTCCGAGGACGACGGGATCGCGTCGGTCGAGGCGCGGCTGACGGACCGTCGGCAATCCGTCGATCTGCTGATCAACAACGCCGGGTTCGGCAACAAGGGCCGCTATCTGGAGGTGTCGACGGCCGATGAGCTGAAGATGCTGAAGGTGCACTGCGAGGCGGTGCTGCGGCTGACCTCGGCGGCCGCGGCCGGGATGAAGGAGCGCGGACGGGGCGGGGTCGTCAATGTGGCCTCGGTGGCGGCGTTCGTACCGCGCGGGACGTACGGCGCGTCCAAGGCGTGGGTCGTGCAGTTCACGCAGGGCGCGGCGAAGGACCTGGCCGGGTCGGGGGTGCGGCTGATGGCGCTCTGCCCCGGCTTCGTGCGGACCGAGTTCCATGAGCGGGCCGGCATGGGGACCGGCAACATCCCCGGCTGGATGTGGCTCGACGCGGACAAGCTGGTGGCGGCGGCGCTGGCGGATCTGGCGCGCGGCAAGTCGGTCTCGATCCCGGACGCGCGGTACAAGACGCTGATGGGTCTGGTGAAGGTGGCGCCGCGCGGACTGCTCGGAGGGGTCACCTCCAAGACGGGCCGCAAGTACGGGCCGCAGTAGGGCGGGCGAGCCCGCACAGAGCCGGATGCCGCCGCGCAGCTCCGGGCCCTCGGCGATGCCGCCGGGACCGGGGCGCGCAGTGCCGCACCGGATGTGACGGATCCTCATATCCGTCCGAGACTCGCACCGTTGCGCGGCCTGCCGGCTCCGCATGCCGCGGGGTCGCCCGATGACGGGCTGCGTCGGACGACGGACGGGAGGGGCGGTTCACGGCCGGCCCGCCCCGCGGAGCACGTACGCGCCAGAGCTTGGATCGCGCGGCCCGACCCGTCGGCCCGAACCGTCACAAACCCCGCATCTCACTAAAATGGAATCATCCCATCGGCTCGCGACACCGGGAGACACCATGAGATTTGTACAGGTGATCGACTGCAAGACGGAGCGGTTCGATGACATGGACCGCCTCATGGGCGAGTGGGTCGAACAGACCAAGGGCACCCGGACCGCCACGCACAGCCTGACCGGCAAGGACCGCTCCGACGGGTCCCACTACGTGGAGATCGTCGAATTCCCGTCGTACGAGGACGCGATGGCGAACTCCACGCTGCCGGAGACCGACCGGATCTTCCACGAAATGGTGGCGCTCTGCGACGGGATGCCCACCTTCACCGGCCTCGACGTGGTCCGCGAGGAACAGTTGAACCAGACACTGTCCCGTCGGTTCTTCCACGAGATCGCCGTCGGAGGCAATCTGGACGCCATCGACGAGGTGTTCGCCGCCGACTACATCGACCACGACGTCGCCAAGGAGGAGGACACCGTGATCGGGTCCGACAGCCTCCGGGACGATGTCGCCCGCTGGCGGGCGGCCTTCGACTTCACCTTCGACCTGGACCGGCAGATCTGCGAGGGCGACGACGTCGTGACGCTGTGGACCTGGACCGGCACCCACAAGGGCGACTTCATGGGCATCGCGCCCACGGGCAGACAGTGCACGATGACCGGCACCACGATCTTCCGGTTCAAGGACGGCAGGATCAAGGAGGGCTGGTGGCACGAGGACCTCATGGGCCTCATGCGCCGGCTCGACGCGCTCGACTGACCGCAGAGCACCGGCGGGCACCGCGCGTCGCCGGGGACGCCGAAGGCCCCCCGCACCCGCCGCTGAGCAGCGGGAACAGGGGGCCTTCCACCACCGGCTGTGAGCCGGTACGGCTACGCGTCAGTGCGAGTGGCCGTGGCCGCCGTGACCGGCCTCGGCCTCTTCCTCGGCCGGCTTCTCGACGACCAGGGTCTCGGTCGTGAGCAGCAGCGACGCGATGGACGCGGCGTTCTCCAGCGCGGAGCGGGTGACCTTGACCGGGTCGATGACGCCGGCCTTCACCAGGTCGCCGTACTCGCCGGTCGCGGCGTTGAAGCCCTGGCCCTTGTCGAGCTCGGCGACCTTCGAGGTGATGACGTAGCCCTCGAGGCCCGCGTTCTCGGCGATCCAGCGCAGCGGCTCGACCGCGGCGCGACGCACGACCGCGACGCCGGTGGCCTCGTCGCCGGTCTTGTCGAGGTTGCCCTCGAGAACCTTGACGGCGTGGACCAGAGCGGAGCCACCACCGGAGACGATGCCCTCCTCGACCGCGGCGCGGGTCGCGGAGATGGCGTCCTCCAGACGGTGCTTCTTCTCCTTGAGCTCCACCTCGGTGGCAGCACCGACGCGGATCACGCACACGCCGCCGGCCAGCTTCGCAAGGCGCTCCTGGAGCTTCTCGCGGTCCCAGTCGGAGTCCGTGGCGTCGATCTCGGCCTTGATCTGGTTGACCCGGCCCTTGACGTCGCCGGGCTCGCCGCCGCCGTCCACGATGGTCGTGTCGTCCTTGGAGACGGTCACGCGGCGCGCGGTACCCAGCACGTCCAGACCGGCCTGGTCGAGCTTGAGGCCGACCTCCTCGGCGATGACGGTCGCACCGGTGAGGGTGGCGATGTCGCCGAGCATGGCCTTGCGGCGGTCACCGAAGCCCGGGGCCTTGACGGCGACGGCGTTGAAGGTGCCACGGATCTTGTTGACGACGAGGGTCGACAGGGCCTCGCCCTCGACGTCCTCGGCGATGATCAGCAGCGGCTTGGAGCCACCGGCCTGGATGACCTTCTCCAGCAGCGGGAGCAGCTCCTGGATCGAGCCGATCTTGCCCTGGTGGATCAGGATGTACGGGTCGTCGAGGACGGCCTCCATACGCTCCTGGTCGGTCACCATGTACGGGGACAGGTAGCCCTTGTCGAAGGCCATGCCCTCGGTGAACTCGAGGTCCAGACCGAAGGTGTTGGACTCCTCGACGGTGATGACACCGTCCTTGCCGACCTTGTCCATCGCGTCCGCGATGAGCTCGCCGACCTGCGAGTCCTGCGCGGAGAGCGCGGCCACGGCGGCGATGTCGGACTTGTCGTCGATCGGCCGGGCGGTCGCGAGGAGCTCCTCGGACACGGCCTTGACCGCGGCGTCGATGCCCTTCTTCAGGGCGGCCGGGGAAGCACCCGCGGCAACGTTGCGCAGACCCTCGCGGACGAGCGCCTGGGCGAGCACGGTGGCGGTGGTGGTGCCGTCACCCGCAACGTCGTTGGTCTTGGTCGCCACCTCCTTCACGAGCTGGGCACCGAGGTTCTCGTACGGGTCGTCGAGCTCGACCTCGCGCGCGATGGTGACACCGTCGTTGGTGATGGTGGGAGCGCCGAACTTCTTGTCGATGACGACGTTGCGGCCCTTGGGGCCGATCGTCACCTTGACCGTGTCGGCAAGCTTGTTGACGCCGCGCTCAAGGGCGCGACGGGCGTCCTCGTCGAACTTCAGAATCTTCGCCATGGGAGCTGAGCTGTCCTCTCGAATGAAATGCGCCCCTGACCGCCCGGCTGGTTATTCGCAGGGGGCCAGGGGCGCAGATCAGAAGCAAACGTGGGTGAATTACTTCTCGATGATCGCGAGCACGTCGCGAGCCGAGAGGACGAGGTACTCCTCGCCGTTGTACTTCACCTCGGTGCCGCCGTACTTGCTGTAGAGCACGATGTCACCGGTGTTGACGTCGAGCGGCAGACGCTCGCCGTTCTCGAAGCGACCCGGGCCCACGGCCAGGACGACGCCCTCCTGGGGCTTCTCCTTGGCGGTGTCCGGGATGACCAGGCCAGAGGCCGTGGTCTGCTCGGCGTCGAGCGGCTGGACCACAATGCGGTCCTCAAGCGGCTTGATGGCAACCTTGGAGCTGGTGGTCGTCACGATCCGGCCTCCCCCTTCGGAGATCTCGGGGTTAACTGCGGGGTTAACTGTCTTGGGGTGGCGACCAGGTGGATCCGTCGTCGCGGGTGCCGGACCTGCCAGTCGCGCAGTACTGCTGGCACTCTCCAGTGGGGAGTGCCAGACCTGAGACTATGACCGCGATTAGCACTCGGTCAAGCGGAGTGCCAATTGACCCCGCGCGTGGCGCAACGGCCACGGACGGGGCGACGGGCGCGAGCCCGGCATGATCCGAACGAGAGGCCCTAGCGCCGGTCGCATCCGGCCGCCGCGTCCACCGCGTCGTGCGGGCCCGGCCCGGCCCGCCACCAGTGCCGCTTCCTCAGCGGCGGCGACGGCCGCAAGTGCCCCGAATCCTGCGGCCCGCCCCACCGGTCGCAGGCGACGACGACCATCGGCCCCAGCTCCCCGTGATCACCTTGCGCACCCGCCGTGGGCGACGGGGCCGGGTGCGGGTGGTTCACCTTCTGCGCGGCCTTCCGGCCCAGCCGTTCGATCGGGTCGACCGACTGCGCGCACCCCGTGGCGGCGGTCAGGAGCGCGACGGCCGCCAGCACTCCGGCCAGCGGCCGGCGGACCCTGCTCATACGTAGTCCTCCAGCCGGGCCACGGCGTACCCCTTGTCCGTGATGGTCTTCATGACCGCGCGGATCATGTCGGCCATGGTGCCGCCCCAGTCCTTGGCACCGTGGAAGTGCGTGAGGATGATGTCGCCGGGGTGCAGATCGTGGTCCGGCTCCCGCCACTCCATGCGGTCGGGAAACGCCTCTTCGGCCCACAGCGGTACGGCCGTGATGCCGCAGGACCGTGCGATGCGCAGCGTGTCGCCGTTGTAGTTGCCGTACGGCGGACGGAAGAGGGTGGGCCGCTGGCCGTACTCCTTCTCGAGGATGTCCTGCTGGCCGCAGATCTGGCGCTTCTGGTCGCTGTGCGAGAGGCCGGGCAGATAGGAGTGGTCGACCGTGTGGTTGTTGAGTGTGACCCCCCGATCCTGCGCTTCCTTGAAGTACCCGTAGTCGTTGCGCACCAGGTAGTCGCTGAGGAAGGCGCTGTAGGGGATCTGCAGCTCCGACATCATCCGCAGCAGCTCGGGGTCCTTGTAGTCGCCGTCGTCGATCGTCAGGAAGACGATCCGCTCCTCGGTCGGGACGGTGGTGAAGACCGCAGGCAGCGAGTCGTCGCCGCCCTTGACCTCGAACCCCTTACGGGTGGTGAGGTGCGGTTTCACGGCGGGCGGGGCGGGAGGGGCCAACGGGGTCTGGTCCAGCCCCCATCTCCTGGCGGCCGCGGCGCGGGCGGCCTGCGCCCGCTGCAGCTTCGCGGCGTACCCGGACGGGTCGCGGGCCGGGCCGGCGGCCCCGGCGGGAGCGCCCGGAAGGCCGACTGCGGGGCCGGCGGCCCGGTGCTCGGCGCGGCCGCCGGATCCCGGGGAGCAGCCGGCGGCGACGGCGGTGACGAGGAGCGCGGCCAGGGCCGAGCGGACCGTGCCCCGGCGCGCGCTGCCCACGCGGCGCCGCACCGGGACCGGCCCGCCCCTCTTCATGAGGATTCTCCCTTTTGTGGTACAAGATGCCTGGCGTCGCATACTGCCAGTAGCCGACCGCTCACCCGGCCCGACAGCGCCGCCGGACCCGCGCGGTCCCCCGGCTGGCCGACAATGGGCCGGTGAACGCCTCCACCCCCACAGACCCGCTCGCCTCCTTCATGGCCCTGCGCACTCCCGAAGGTGCGGCGCTCCTGGCCGAGCTGCGGACGTACGACCCCGCCCAGGAGCTCGCCACCGCAACCCGGCTGCGCCGCAGCCACCCGGCCGCACTGGTGTCGGCGGCGCTGGGACAGGCACGGCTGCGGCAGCGGGCGGTGGCGAAGTTCGGTGCCGACGACGCGTACCGGATGTTCTTCACGCCGAACGGTGTCGAGCAGGCGACCCGTACGACGGTCGCCACGTACCGTGCCGGCCGATTCGCCGCGAACGGTGTCCGCAGCGTCGCCGATCTCTGCTGCGGGATCGGCGGTGACGCCCTCGCACTCGCCCGCGCGGGCATCTCCGTCCTCGCCGTGGACCGCGACCCGCTGACCGCCGAGGTGACCCGCGCCAACGCCGCCGCGCTCGGGCTCGACGCCCTGATCGAGGTGCGGTGCGCCGATGTCACCGAGATCGACACGTCGCCGTACGACGCCGTGTTCGTCGACCCGGCCCGGCGCGGCGGACGCGGCAGGATCTTCGATCCGGAGGCGTACTCCCCGCCGCTCTCCTGGGCGACCGGCGCCGCACTGCAGGCCCCCCGCGCCGCACTGAAGATCGCCCCCGGCGTCCCGCACGAGGCGATCCCGGCGCAGGCGGAGGCGGAGTGGATCTCGGACGGCGGCGATGTGAAGGAGGCGGTGCTCTGGTTCGGCGAGGGGTTCGCGGCGGGCTCGTACCGCGCCACGCTGCTCCCGGCCGGCGCGACCCTCTCGGCCCTGGGCCCCCTGCCCGCCCCGCCCGTCGGCCCGGTCGGCCGCTATCTCCACGAGCCGGACGGCGCCGTCATCCGTGCGCATCTGGTCGCGGACATCGTGGCGCGGTCGGGCGGCCGGCTGATCGACGAGACGATTGCGTACGTCACGAGTGACGAGCCGTACGACTCCCCGTACACCTCCGCGTACGAGATCACCGACCGGATGCCGTTCCACATGAAGCGGCTCAAGGCACTGCTGCGGGAGCGGGAAGTCGGTGTGCTGACCGTCAAGAAGCGGGGCTCGGCCGTCGAACCGGAGGAGGTGCGCCGCAAGATGAAGCTGCAGGGCCCGAACGCGGCCACCGTGTTCCTGACCCGGGTCGCAGGGGCGCCGACCATGCTGATCGGCCACCCCGTACGGCCGGACATCCGAAGGCCCTGAGGCCCGAGGTCCTACGCGAGGTCGGTCAGGTCCTCGGCGTACACCTGGGAGAGCGGCTGCGGACCCACGTACTGCTGGCAGTTGCACTGTCCGGCTTCGAAGCGGACCGGCTTCTTGCCCTCGTCCCAGGCCGTCGGCACCTCGACCCGCTCATGGCACTTGCCCTGCTTGTCATGCTTGGCGAGGTGGTGCGTGCAGCCGCAGACCGGCTCCGGCGGCCGGTGCGCCGCCTCGACGGCCAGCCGCTCCTGCTTGCTCGCCTCCAGCAGTTCCAGCTTGCGTGTGTGGCGGTTGCGCAGCGCCGTACGGACGTTGTCGACCGCCCAACCGAAGCCGCCCGTCCAGAAGATGATGAGCAACCACCAGTACCACTCCATCGGACCCTCCCCCTGTGCGGTTCCTGCTACGCGGCCAGGATAGGGGCGGGTCCGGCGCTGCGCGCCGCCTCCGGCGGAGAACTGCGCGGGACGTGGGCCCTGCCCTGCCGGCCGCGGAACGGACGGGGCCGTCGCCGACGGGGAGCCCCGCCCGTCCCGGTCCGGTTCAGCGGTCCGGGCTGTTCAGGTACTCGTCGTACCCGTCGGACTCGGTTCCCTCGTCGTCGTCGGCATAGGGGCTCTCGGCCATCTCCTCCGCCTCGATGCTGTAGTCGTACGGCTCGGACATCGTGGCTCCTCTCGTCGACGGGCGCCGGGTGCGCCCGCTCACACGGTCAACGAACCGCCCGGACCGGCCGATGCGCTCGCGCGGCCGGACCGCCTCCATGCGGATGACCGGGGCCACCCCAGTGGCTTAAGGGCGACCGGCCGGGTGGGACGGACCTGCCGTCAGGCGCTCCGCAGCGCTTCGATGTCCAGCTTCTTCATGCCGAGCATGGCCTTCATGGCCCGGTCCGCCTTGGCCGGGTCCGGGTCGGAGAGGGCCTCGGACAGCCCGCGCGGGACGATCTGCCAGGACAGCCCGTACCGGTCCTTGAGCCAGCCGCACTGGCCCTCCTCGCCGCCGTCGGTGAGCTTGGCCCACAGCTCGTCGACCTCCGCCTGCGACTCGCAGTCGACGGAGAGCGAGATCGCCTCGGTGAAGGGGAACTGCGGGCCGCCGTTGAGGGCGACGTACTCCTGGCCGGCCAGCCGGAATTCGACGGTCATGACCGTGCCCGGCTCGCCCGGTGACGCCTCGGTGTAGTGCGAGACGCCCAGCACCTTCGAGTCCCCTCCGAAGACGGATACGTAGTGGTTCGCGGCCTCCTCGGCCTGGTTGTCGAACCACAGGAAGGTCTTGATCTTCTGCATGTTCTGCTCCTCGGCGACGCGTACGCGTGGGGGTCGGCTGTGCAAGGTAGACCGGACCGCCGCCCGGAACTCATCGCGGCGCGCCGCTCTTCTCCGCCGGGCCGCCCTCGCCGCCCTCCCCCGCCCGCGCCAGCAGCAGGGCCCGTTCGCGTGCGTTACGGGTCAGTCCCGCCGCCCGGACGAACTCCTCCCGCGCCTCGTCCGCCCGCCCCAGCCGCGCCAGCAGGTCGCCGCGCACGCTCGGCAGCAGGTGGTACGCCGCCAGCGCCGGGTCCCCGGCCAGGGCGTCGACCAGCGCGAGCCCCGCCTCCGGCCCCTCGGCCATGGAGACCGCGACCGCACGGTTCAGCTCCACCACCGGCGACGGGGCCGCCTTGGCGAGCAGCCCGTAGAGCGTGGCGATGACCTCCCAGTCCGTCTCCTCGTACGTCACCGCGTGCGCGTGGCACGCGGCGATGGCCGCCTGCAGGGCGTACGGGCCGGGGACGTCGCCCACCGCGTTCGCCCGCTCCAGGGCCGCGTACCCGCGCCGGATCAGCAGCCGGTCCCAGCGGGACCGGTTCTGGTCGGCCAGCAGCACGGGCTCCCCGCCCGGGCCCGTCCTGGCCGCGGTGCGGGAGGCCTGGAGCTCCAACAGGGCGGCCAGGCCGTGCACTTCGGGTTCCTGCGGCATCAGTCCGGCCAGCACCCGGGCCAGCCGCAGCGCGTCCTCGCAGAGTCCGGGGCGCAGCCAGTCGTCGCCCGCTGTGGTCGCGTAACCCTCGTTGAAGATCAGGTAGATGACGTCGAGCACGGAGCCGAGCCGGGCCGCGCGCTCGGCGCCGTACGGCACTTCGAAGGGGACGCCGGCCCGGCCCAGGGTCCGTTTCGCACGGACGATGCGCTGGGCGACGGTGGACTCGGACGCCAGGAACGCCCGGGCGATCTCGTCGGTGGTGAGGCCGCCGAGCAGCCGCAGGGTGAGCGCGATCCGGGCCTCGGTCGACAGCACGGGGTGGCAGGCCGTGAAGATCAGCCGCAGCAGGTCGTCGTCGATGTCGTCGGCGCCGGCGATGTCCTCCGGCCCGGGCGGCTGAACGTCCTCCAGGGTCCGTCCGACCTCGGCCAGCTTGCGGGCGTACGTCTCCTTGCGGCGGACCAGGTCGATCGCACGGTGCTTGGCGGTGGCCGTGAGCCAGGCGCCCGGCCGCTGCGGGACGCCCGACTCCGGCCACTGTTCCAGCGCGGCGACCAGAGCGTCCTGCGCGAGCTCCTCGGCGATGCCCACGTCCCGCACGATGCGGGCGACACCGGCGATGATCCGCGCGGACTCGATCCTGAACACGGCCTCGACCGCCGCGGTCGCGCTTGCTTCCGTCACGGCCACCCATCAGAGCAGCCGATCAGAGGCGGAGCAAGCGCGGCCGGGCCGGGGTCGAGGGCGGGCGCCCGGGTCAGGCCTCGGCGATCTCGCGGACCTCGGCGGTGACGGTCCAGTGCTTCGGGTGGATCTCCAGGAACCGCTTGGTCCACTCCAGGGCCTCGGCCTTGTCCTTGCACTGCATGAGGGCGTAACCGCCGACGACTTCCTTCGTCTCGGTGAAGGGACCGTCGGTGTAGCTCAGCTTGCCGTCCTCCCAGCTGACCCTGGTGCCCTGCGAGGTGGGGGCGAGCCCGGCGGTGTCCAGCATGACGCCGGCCTTGGTGATCTCCTCGAACAGCGCCCCCATGCGCACCTCGAACTCGGGGTCGGGGGTCTGCGGGGGCAGGTTCTCCTCATCGATGCGGATCATCGACAGAAAGCGCGGCATGGTGACTCCTCGGTGCGGGAGGGCGGGGGCTTTCCCTGCCTCTCACCCTTGCGTCGAACGGGAGACGCCGCAATCGACACACCACCCGAAGAATTTTTCGGCTTCTATCGCAGGGACGCCCAGAGCTCGCTCGCGGCAGGCTCCCGGGCCACCACCCGGTTGGGGTCGGACGGGGCCGTGACGACGGGCATGGTGACTGTGGTCAGCCCGGCCGGGGAGATGGCCCCCAGGCTCTGTGCCAGGCTCTTCAGCTCGCCGAGCGAGTCGAGGCCGGTGTCCGTGGTCAGGCTGCCGGTGACCGCGTCCGCCATCCGGTAGAGGCCCGCCGGGTCGGTCAGCAGACCCGTCTCCCCGGCCTCCTTCAGCAGCGCCCCGATCAGCTGCTGCTGGAGCCCGATCCGGCCCAGGTCACTGCCGTCGCCCACGCCGTGGCGGGTACGGGCGAAGGCCAGGGCCTCGGTGCCGTCGAGCCGGTGAGTGCCCGCCTCGAGACGGAGGTGGCTCAGGTCGTCGTCGATGTCCACCGCCGTGGTGACGGTCACCCCGCCCAGCGCGTCGACGAGAGCGGCGAAACCGGCGAAGTCGATCTCGATGTAGTGGTCCATCCGGACACCGGTGAGCTGCTCGACCGTCTTGACCGCGCAGACGGCGCCGCCGACCGCGTACGCGCTGTTGAACATCGCGGAGTACGCCGTCGACGTGGCACCGCCCGAAGACGTCGGGCACGAGGGGCGGGTCACCAGGGTGTCGCGCGGGATGCTGACGACGGTGGCCTGCGTGCGGTCGGCGTTCAGGTGGACGACCATCGCCGTGTCGGAACGGGCCCCGGTGCTGTCTCCGCCGCCGAGCGCGGCGTTCCGGCTGCCGCTGCGCGAGTCCGACCCGAGCACCAGGATGTTCAGCACCCCCGTCGGCGGCGGGGGTACGGAGGGCGACGCGGACACCGACGGGGTCGGGACCGGGGAGGCGGCCGGTTCGCTGACGGGCGCCCTGGCCGGTCGGTCGTCGCCCAGCGCGGCGTCGATGTCCACGCTGCGGATGTTCTGGTTCAGATGCCAGTACGCCCAGCCCGCCCCGGCCGCGGCGAGCACCAGCGCGCAGCCCATCACCGTCGCGGCCACCTTGAGCAGGCGGGGACGGCGTCTCTTGTCTCCGGTCACGTGGACGAACGTAAGTCCGAATTATTGCGTCCGGAACCCTTGTTCGTTTTTCCTTCGGAAAATCTCAGAATCCCTCGAGCCCTCTCGGACCCGGCCGGTGTCCCCGGTCCGCGACCTCGAACCGCCAGCGGTGCACCGCCCGGGTGATCAGCCCCGGCTCCGGCTCGGGCAGCTCGGGCAGCTCGTCGTCGTACGCCGCCTCCCACCAGGTGATGACCAGCACCCGGTCCTGCGGCGCCCGCAGCAGTTCGTACCGCAGCGGCTCGCACGCCAGCTCGCCCGCCCGTGCCCGGGCCCACTCCAGCAGCTCGGCGCCCCGGCCCTTCACCGCCCGGGCCTCCCACATGAGGGCGACCGTCATGAGTAGAGGTTGTCCTTGCTGATCTCGTGCACATGGTCGTGGCCGTGGTGGTGCGCGCTGCCCGGCACATGCGTGTCCGTCACCGGCAGCGACGAGTCCGCCGACAGCTCCAGGTCCGAGGCCGGCCGATTGCGCGCCACCATCTCGGCACCCAGCGCCGCGACCATCGCCCCGTTGTCCGTGCACAGTCCCGGCCGCGGCACCCGCAGCCGGATCCCGGCCCGCTCGCACCGCTCCTGGGCCAGCGCCCGCAGCCGCGAGTTGGCCGCGACGCCGCCGCCGATCATCAGGTGGTCGACACCCTCGTCCTTGCAGGCCCGGACGGCCTTGCGGGTGAGCACATCCACCACGGCCTCCTGGAAGGACGCCGCCACGTCCCGCACCGGCACCTCCTCGCCCGCGGCCCGCTTCGCCTCGATCCAGCGGGCGACGGACGTCTTCAGGCCGGAGAAGGAGAAGTCGTACGCGGGGTCGCGGGAGCCGCTCAGTCCGCGCGGGAACGCGATGGCCTTCGGGTCGCCCTCCTTCGCCAATCGGTCGATGACCGGGCCGCCGGGGAAGCCGAGGTCCAGCACCCGGGCGATCTTGTCGAAGGCCTCGCCCGCCGCGTCGTCGATGGTCGCGCCCAACGGCCGTACGTCATGGGTGATGTCCGGCGCGAGCAGCAACGACGAGTGGCCGCCGCTGACCAGCAGCGCCATCGTCGGCTCGGGCAGCGGGCCGTGCTCCAGCTGGTCGACGCAGATGTGCGAGGCGAGGTGGTTCACCCCGTACAGCGGCTTGTTCAGCGCGTACGCGTACGCCTTCGCCGCCGAGACGCCGACGAGCAGCGCGCCCGCGAGCCCGGGACCGGCCGTGACCGCGATGCCGTCGAGGTCACGGGCGCTGATGCCGGCTTCCTTCAGGGCGCGTTCGATGGTGGGAACCATCGATTCCAGGTGGGCGCGGGAGGCGATCTCCGGGACGACGCCGCCGAAGCGGGCATGGGTGTCGACGCTGGAGGCGACGGCGTCCGCGAGCAGCGTCGTACCGCGGACGATGCCGACGCCGGTCTCGTCGCAGGAGGTCTCGATGCCCAGTACGAGCGGTTCGTCAGCCATCAGTCAGTCTCTGTCTCTCGTACGAGCTCGTGTGCGGGCTCTTGTACGTGGTCCGGTCCATGGTCCTGTGCGGGCTCGTGCGCATGGTCCTGCACGGTCAGGCGCATGACGAGCGCGTCGATGTTGCCCGGCTGGTAGTAGCCGCGGCGGAAGCCGATGGGTTCGAAGCCGAAGCGTTCGTACAGCTTCTGCGCGCGGGTGTTGTCGACCCGCACCTCGAGCAGCACCTCGGCGCATTCGAAGGCCGTGGCGTGCTTCAGCAGATCGGTGAGAAGTTCGGAGCCGAGGCCACCGCCCCAGTGGTCGCGGCTGACGCCGATCGTCTGGACGTCGGCCAGGTCGCCGGCCGCGGCGAGTCCCGCGTATCCGACGATCCGTCCGGTGGCCGGGGACTCGGCGACGACGTAGCGGTGGGTGGCCTGCGGGCCGCGGGCGTGCGCCAGCTCGGACCAGAACATGCCGGCCGACCAGGCGTCCTCGGGGAACAGCTCGTGTTCGAGCTCCAGCACCGGTTCGATGTCCCACCAGCGCATTTCACGCAGTACGGCAGTCGCGGTCGTCACTTCGGGGTGACCACCTTGTAGTTCTTCGGGACCTGGGCATCGGGCCGGCGCAGATACAGCGGCTGCGGCGGCAGCAGTTCCGCACCCGCGGCGAGACGCTCGGCGGCCAGGGCGGCGAGCGCGCCGGCGGACACGTGCTCGGGGGTACGGGCGTCCGGGAACGCCTCGGGGTAGAGCGCCGCGCCCGCCCCGGCCACCGGAAGACCGGCGAGCCGCTCGGCGATGTCGGCGGGACGGTCGACGGCGGGGTCACCGACGCGGGTACGGGCGTCGTCGTACCGCGCCCAGTAGACCTCCTTGCGGCGGGCGTCCGTCGCGACGGCGAACGGCCCCTCCAGGCCGGCCTGCCCGGCGGCGTACGCGAGGCCGTCCAGCGTGCACACCCCGTGCACCGGCACGGAGAGCGCCGAGCCGAACGTCGCGGCGGTCACCAGACCGACCCGCAGTCCCGTGTACGGTCCCGGGCCGGCGCCGACGACCACGGCGGTCACCGCGTCGAGTCCCACCCCGGCCTGGGCGAGGACCCGGTCGACAGCGGGCAGCAGCAGTTCCCCGTGCCTTCGGGCGTCGACCTGACTCGACTCGGCGACGACGGAGGTCCCGTCGTGCAGGGCGACGGTGACGGCGGGGGTGGCGGTATCCATGGCGAGCAAGAGCACGCAAACAGCCTACGGCTCCGCCGGCGGCATCATGGCGCCCCCGTACGGCGTCCCGTTCCCACCGGGCCCTGCTGCTACCGTCACCGGGTATACGCAGGTACGACGTAAAACATGTGTACGACGTGCCGCATACGGCACGCGAAGCGCTCGCGCGGCACACGGCGGCGACGCGGCACACGACGGCGAAAGGGGCGCGCACGGTGGCAAGGGGCAGCGCGGGAATCGTGTCCGGGCTCACCGCGGCAGCACTCGCCGTGGTCGGTTTCCTGGCCTACCAGGCGTCGGCGAACGTCCCCGCCACGCTTGCCGCCCCCAAGCCGAAGGCGTCCAGCAGCGCCCCCGCCACCGGCCACGCCGCCAGGCCGAAGGACAAGGACCATCCGCTCGCGGTCCCCGCCGGCTCCGGCAGCGGGACGCGGGTCGTGTACGCGTTGGGAGACCGCCGCGTGTGGCTGGTCGGCCCGGGCGGGAAGACCGTCCGGACGTTCGCCGTCATGCCGAGCTCCGTGAACCCGAAGCCAGGGGTCTACCGGGTGAGTTCACGCTCGGGCACCATCAAGGGCTCGGACGGCGTGCCCATCGAGCACGTGGTGCGCTTCGCCGTCGCCGACGGGAACGTCCCCGTCGGGTTCAGCGCGGCGAAGGACGACTCCATGAAGAGCCCCGACCCGTCGCTCAGGACCGGCGGGGTACGGATGAGGCGGGCGGACGGCAACGCGATGTGGACCTTCGCGACCGTCGACGTCAAGGTGGTCGTCGTCCCGTAACGCCCGGGCGGAAGCCCGCTACGCGGCGTCGCGCTGCTCGGGCTCCGGCCGCTCGCCGGACGCCCGATGCTCCCCGGTCTCCTGGCGTTCCCCGGACGGCGGCGTGGAGACCGCGGTGGCTGCGGCGCAGGCCGCCAGCAGATCCTTCATCGACACCGCGGACGTCACTGGCGGCTGCGGCTGCGCTTCACGCTCGGGCGTCGGCATGGATGCCTCCTGGTGCTCCGGTGGAAGGCGTGGTTAGGCAGACCTAACCAGCTCTCGACATCCATGTGACCACGCCCGGCCCACCCCGCGCAACACCATGCCGACACCCTGTCGGAAAACTCCGCTCAGCGGTCCCGGCGCCCCGCTTCCAGCTCCGTCCGCAGCCCGGACCAGCGCGCGCCGATCCCGACCAGCGTCACCGAGCGCCGCTCGTCGTCCGTGTCTCCGACCGCGCGGTGGATCACCACCTGCAGCCGGTCGTCCGACAGGTCCTCGACCTTGCCGTCACCCCATTCCACGACCACCACGGACTCCGGCAGCGAGACGTCGAGGTCCAGGTCCTCCATCTCGTCGAGCCCGCCGCCCAGCCGGTACGCATCGACGTGGACGAGCGCCGGTCCGGTGCCCAGCGACGGGTGGACGCGGGCGATCACGAAGGTGGGGGAGGTGACGGCGCCGCGCACCCCGAGGCCCTCGCCGAGCCCCCGGGTCAGCGTCGTCTTGCCCGCGCCGAGCTCCCCGCTGAGCATCACGAGGTCGCCGGGGCGCAGCAGACCGGCGATCCGGCGGCCCAGGTCCTGCATCTGTTCGGGGGAGGTGACGTCGAGGCGGGCGGTGACCGGGGCGTCCCCGGGCGCGGTGTGCGCGACCGGGGCCCGTCCGGGCTCAGCCGCCAGGCTGTTGTGCGCTGCTTCCATGCCCGCCAACGTTAGTCGGTGCCGGTACGGCCCCGATCCGTACCAACAGGTCCGCCAGCCGGTCGGTCACCGTCTCCGGGTGCTCCAGCATCACCAGATGCCCGGCGTCCGGAACGATGACCAGCTCCGCCTCCGGCAGGTGGTCGGCGATGGTCTCGCTGTGCGAGCTGGGCGTCACCAGGTCCTTGTCGCCCGCCAGGATCAGTACCGGAACGTCGAGGAACGCGGGCAGCGCCGCGCTCTTGTCGTGTTCGGTGAAGGCCGGGTAGAACTCCGCGACCACGTCGATCGGGGTGGACTCGATCAGCCGCTCGGCGAACCGCTCGACCGCCGGGTCCACGTCCCGCGAGCCGAACGAGTACCGCTTGATCAGCCCGGCGAAGAGATCGGCGGTCGCCCGCCGCCCCCGCTCCACCAGCTCCGCCTGCGAGCCGAGCGCCTTCAGCACCCCGGGCAGCACCCGCCGCACGGCGTTCACGCCCGCGACCGGCAGCCCGAAGCTGACCTCGCCGAGCTTCCCGCTCGACGTTCCGACGAACGCGACCGCGGCAACCCGGTCCCGCACCAGCTGGGGGTACTGATCGGCCAGCGCCATGATCGTCATGCCGCCCATCGAGTGCCCGACCAGCACCAGCCGGCCCTCGGGGGCGGCCGCGTCGATGACCGCCTTCAGGTCCCGGCCGAGCTGGTCGATGCCGACCGTCACGCCCTGGGCCTGGTCCCGGCCGCGCTCGGAGCGGCCGTGGCTGCGCTGGTCCCAGTGCACCGTACGCACCAGCCCGCGCAGCGCCGCCCGCTGGAAGTGCCAGGAGTCCTGGCTGAGGCAGTAACCATGGCTGAAGACGACGGTGACGGGCCCGGGGGCCTTACGGCCGAAGAGCCGCCGCCGGCGCGATCCGGTGCCGCCGGCCGCGGCGCCCGCGCCCGGTCCGTTGCCCGCACCCGTACCGCCGTCCGGCTCGACGTGGTCGACCTCGTAGTACAGCTCGGTGCCGTCATCTGCAGTGGCCCGGCCGGGCATGCCGCGCAGCGAGCCGTACGGTCCTGAGGCGTCCAGCGCCAGCCTGGCCCTCCTGCGCATGCCCCGGCCGACGGTCATCCGCTCGACCGCCACACCGGCCGCCGCACCGGCCGCGATCACGCCTATGGCGGCTCCGGCGATGCCTGCCCGGCGCCAGCCGACCGCCACAGCGGTCACTGTCGCCATCGCATCCCCCGCGCTGCTCTCGCTCACCGGTGCGCGCTCCTCGTCGGTCGTTGTCCGTCAGATCGGGTCAGGACGGGACGTGCAGGACATACTGAACATGCCTGATCAGACCGGATCGGCCGGTGTCTCGTTGAGATAGACGCGCGGTACGCGTCCGCCGATGCGCGTGACGATCTCGTACGCGATCGTGCCGGCGGCCTCCGCCCAGTCCTCGGCGCTCGGCTCTCCCCGGTCCCCCGGGCCGAACAGCACCGCCTCGCTGCCCGCCTCGACGGCGTCCCCGTCGAGGTCGACGACGAACTGGTCCATCGCCACCCGGCCCGCGATCCGCCGCCACGCACCGCCGACCAGGACCGGGCCGCGCCCGGAGGCGTGGCGCGGGATGCCGTCCGCATAGCCGAGCGGGACCAGGCCGAGCGTCGTTTCGGCCGATGTCGTGTAGTGGTGCCCGTAACTGACGCCGTGACCGGCCGGCACCTGCTTGACCAGGGCGAGCGACGCCGCGAGCGTCATCACCGGGCGCAGCCCGAAGTCGGCCGGGGTGCCGAGCTCGGGGCTGGGCGAGATGCCGTACATGGCGATTCCGGTCCGTACGAGATCGAAGTGCGACTCGGGGATCGTCAGCGTCGCCGGGGAGTTGGCGATGTGCCGCACCTCGGGTTCGATCCCCGCCTTCTCCGCGTACGCCACCATGTCCCGGTACACGGCCAGCTGGGCGCCGATCGACGGATGGCCCGGCTCGTCCGCGCAGGCGAAGTGGGACCAGAGGCCGGTGATCCGGACGGTGCCCGCCTCCTCGGCGGTGCGGGCGGCGGCGACCAGCTCGGGCCAGTCGGCGGGCTGGCAGCCGCTGCGGCCGAGGCCCGTGTCGGCCTTGAGCTGGACCCGGGCCGGCCGGCCGGCCTCCCCGGCCGCGGCGACGACCTCGCGCAGCGCCCACATGCCGCTCACCGACACGTCGATGTCGGCCTCGATCGCCTCGCGCCAGGGGCCGCCCGGCGTCCACAGCCAGCACATCATCCGGCCGCCGAGCCCGGCGGCGCGCAGGGCCAGCGCCTCGTGCGGCGTCGCGGTGCCGAGCCAGGTCGCCCCGGCCTCGATCGCGGCCCTGGCGCAGGGCACCGCCCCGTGCCCGTAGGCGTCGGACTTGACGACGGCCATGAGGTGCGCGCCGGCCGCCCGGGCACGCAGGGCACGCACGTTGGCGCGCAGTGCGGCGAGGTCGATCTCGGCCCGGGCTCTCAAGGACGCTGTCTCGTTCATCGCGCCCAGTCTCTCAGAGGCGCACGACAGGACCTTCAGCCGGCAGGTCCGGCGAGGCGCGTCAGCGGTCCCCGGCACGGCACCGCAGGCATCATCGACGGCGCAGCTCATGTTCCACGTGCTCGACGAGGACCGGGACATGGCTCCTCGGGACGTCCTTCACCGCCGTGACCAGGGTGACCGGTCCACCGCGGACCAGCTCCACCAGCTCCTCGACCGCCGCCGCGCAGGAGGGGCCGGCGAGTTCGGCACGGTAGCGGTCGACGAACTCGTCGTAGCGGGTGCCGGTGCGGTCCTCGTGGTACCAGGAGCGCAGTTCGTTCGTCGGGGTGAGGTCCTTGAGCCACCGGTCGATCGCGGCCCGTTCCTTGGCGACGCCACGGGGCCAGAGCCGGTCGACGAGGACGCGGGTCCCGTCACCGTCCTCCTGCGGGTCGTACACCCGGCGTACGCGTAGGGAGCTGTTGCCCACCGCCGACCACTCCTCACCGGCTCTTGTCTGCGGTTCCTTGCCGTTCCTCGTGCGCTGCTGCCCAGAATGGCTCAGGCCCGTACGTCCCGCCACGCCGCGGGGACCGCGTCCGCGACGTCCTGTGCGGCGACCGGACCGCCGTCCGAGGCGAGCCGGGCCGCCAGACCGTGCAGATACGCGCCCACGGAGGCGGCGTCGCGCGGGGCGAGGCCCGCGGCCAGCAGGGAGCCGGTCAGCCCCGAGAGGACGTCGCCGCTGCCCGCCGTGGCCAGCCAGGAGGTACCGGTCGGGTTGACCCGGACGGGCGTGCGCTCGGTGTCGGTGGCGACGAGGGTCGTCGAGCCCTTGAGCAGCACGGTGGCACGGAAGCGGGCGGCGAGCTCGCGGACGGCGGCGAGCCGCCCCGCCTCGACCGCCTCGCGCGGGACGCCGAGCAGCGCGGCGGCCTCCCCGGCGTGCGGGGTCAGCAGCGTCGGCGCGGTGCGCGACCGTACGACGGGTGCGTCGAGCAGCCGCAGCCCGTCCGCGTCCACCAGCACCGGGACGTCGGCGGCCAGCACATCGGCGACCGCCGAGACGGCCGCCGTGCCGTCACCGAGCCCGGGGCCGACGACCCACGCCTGCACCCGTCCCGCCTTCGACGGCGGCCCCGCGTGGACGAGGGTCTCGGGGTGCCGGGCGATCACGGCGTCGGCGCCGGGACCGACATACCGCACCGCCCCCGCACCGCCCCGCAGCGCCCCGCCGACGGCGAGCACCGCCGCCCCCGGATACCGGGCGGACCCGGCAACGATGCCGACGACCCCGCGCCGGTACTTGTCGCTCTCACTGCCGGGAAGCGGCAGGAGCGCGGCGACATCCGCGTACTGCAGCGCCTCCAGATCGGGAACGTCGGGCAGTTCCTCACCGAGCCCGATGTCGACGAGGTGCAGCGCGCCCGCCCGGTCGGCGGCCGGGTCGACGAGCAGCCCCGGTTTGTACGTGCCGAAGGTGACCGTCGCATCGGCCCGCACGCAGTCGCCGAGCACCTCCCCGGTGTCCGCCTCGACACCGCTGGGCAGATCGACGGCGACGATCGGCGCCCCGGTCGCCTCGACGGCCCGCACCAGCGCGGCCGCGCCCTCGCGAAGCCCGCCGCGGCCGCCGATGCCGGTGATGCCGTCGACGACGAGATCGACGCGGCCGGCCGGGAACGCGTCCGCGTCCGCGGCGTCCGCCACCCGCCCGCCGGCCGCGCGGAGCGCCGCGAGTCCGCCCTCGTGGGCGCGGTCCGGCGCGGTCAGCAGCGCGCGGACGCCCGCACCGCGCCGGGCCAGCCGGGCCCCCGCGTACAGCGCGTCGCCGCCGTTGTCACCGCTGCCGACGAGCAGGACGACCCGGGACCCGTACACCCGGCCGCTCCGCCGCAGCAGATCGGCGCAGGCCGCGGCAAGGCCCGCGGCGGCCCGCTGCATGAGGGCGCCCTCGGGCAGCCGTGCCATCAGGGCGCGCTCCGCGGCCCGCACGGTCTCCACGCTGTACGCAGTTCGCATACGGTCAACCCTCCGCGATCACCACGGCCGACGCCACCCCCGCGTCGTGGCTCAGCGAGACGTGCCAGTGCCGCACGCCCAGCTGGGCCGCGCGCGCGGCGACCGTGCCGACGACCCGCAGCCGGGGCTGCCCGCTGTCCTCGACGAACACCTCGGCATCCGTCCAGAGCAGCCCGGCGGGCGCGCCGAGCGCCTTCGCGACGGCCTCCTTGGCGGCGAACCTGGCGGCCAACGAGGCGACTCCGCGCCGCTCGCCGCTGGGCAGCAGCAGTTCGCTGTCCAGGAAGAGCCGCTGAGCCAGATGTGGCGTGCGCTCCAGCGCGGCCTCGAACCGTTCGATCTCCGCCACATCGATCCCGACCCCGATGATCACGCGCTCACTCACTCATTCGCTGGTTCATTGACTTAGACCGGCCGGCACATGGGGGGCGGCCGGTCTCACTCGACGGTGACGGACTTCGCCAGATTGCGCGGCTGGTCCACCTCGTTGCCGCGGGCGGTGGCCAGTTCGCAGGCGAAAACCTGCAGCGGCACGGTCGCCACCAGCGGCTGGAGAAGCGTAGGCGTTACCGGAATCCAGATCAGATGATCGGCGTACGGAACGACTGCCTCGTCGCCCTCCTCCGCGATGACGACGGTGCGGGCACCGCGGGCCCGGATCTCCTGGATGTTCGACACGATCTTCTCGTGGAGCACCGACCGGCCACGCGGCGACGGCACGACCACGACGACCGGCAGATCGTCCTCGATGAGCGCGATCGGCCCGTGCTTGAGCTCACCGGCCGCGAAGCCCTCGGCGTGCATGTACGCGAGCTCCTTGAGCTTCAACGCGCCTTCGAGGGCCACCGGATAGCCCACATGGCGCCCCAGGAAGAGGACCGTGTCGTGGTGCGCCAGCGAACGGGCCAGCGCGCGCACCGGCTCCATGGTCGCCAGGACCCGCTCGACCTGCCCGGGGACCTCGGAGAGCTGCCGCACGACGGTCCGGATCTCGTCGCCCCACTTCGTCCCGCGGGTCTGGCCGAGATACAGGGCGACGAGATAGCAGGCGACGAGCTGTGTCAGGAACGCCTTGGTCGAGGCGACGGCGACCTCCGGCCCGGCGTGCGTGTACAGCACGGCGTCGGACTCGCGCGGAATGGTCGACCCGTTGGTGTTGCAGATGGCGAGGACCTTCGCGCCCTGCTCGCGGGCGTGCCGCAGCGCCATCAGCGTGTCCATCGTCTCCCCGGACTGGGAGATCGCGATGACCAGGGTGCGCTGGTCGAGGATCGGGTCGCGGTAGCGGAACTCGCTGGCGAGCTCCGTCTCGCAGGGCAGCCGGGTCCAGTGTTCGATGGCGTACTTGGCGATCATCCCGGCGTGGAACGCGGTCCCGCAGGCGACGATGACGACCTTGTCGACCTCCCGGAGCACATGCGGCGGGATGCGCACCTCGTCGAGGTGGAGCGTGCCGGCGCCGTCGATCCGCCCGAGGAGGGTGTCGGCCACGGCCTTCGGCTGCTCGGCGATCTCCTTGAGCATGAAGTAGTCGTAGCCGCCCTTCTCGGCGGCGGACGCGTCCCAGTCCACGTGGTACTCGCGGACTTCGGCGGGCTGCCCGCCGAAGTCCGTGACCGTGACGGACTCCCGGCGCAGCTCGACGACCTGATCCTGCCCCAGCTCGATCGCGGACCGGGTGTGCGCGATGAACGCGGCCACATCGGAGGCCAGGAACGCCTCACCGTCCCCGACCCCGACCACCAGCGGTGAGTTCCGCCGGGCCCCCACCACCACGTCCGGTTCATCGGCGTGCACGGCGACGAGAGTGAACGCCCCTTCGAGCTGCCGGCACACCTGCCGCATCGCCTCCGCCGGATCACCGCTCGACGAGTACGCCTCGGCAAGCAGATGGGCGACGACCTCGGTGTCGGTCTCGGACGCCAGGTCGTGCCCGCGCTCGGCGAGTTCGGCACGCAGCGCGGCGAAATTCTCGATGATCCCGTTGTGCACGACGGCGACGCGCCCCGCGTTGTCGAGATGGGGGTGGGCATTGGCGTCGGTGGGACCGCCGTGGGTGGCCCAGCGGGTGTGCCCGATCGCGGTGGTACCGGCCGGGAGCGGCTGCTCACCCAGCGCCTTCTCCAGATTGACGAGCTTCCCGGCCTTCTTCACGGAGGCCAGCCCGCCGTCCGCGAGGACGGCGACGCCCGCGGAGTCGTAACCCCGGTATTCGAGGCGCTTCAGCCCTGCGACGACGACATCAAGCGCGGACTGCCCACCGACGTACCCGACGATTCCACACATAACGCTCCCGATCCTTTCGTGGCCGCCCTCCCCTCACTTCACTCGGCATCGTCGCAGAAGGGGAGCGGGGCGCCCGGGATCATTCGTCGGCGCAGTCGCCGTAATCCTCTGCCAGCCGCAGCCCGAGATCCGCTTCCCACTCCTGCGCCCACCGCCGGAGCGCTGCGATCTGAGGGTCGGTCAGGCCGTAGGCCTCGAACTCGGCGGCGTCGATCCAGTACGCCCCGGCCAGTCGCGCCCGGAGGTCCACGAGGGAGAACTCCTCTCGCGCATGACGGCGCCCGAACGCCTCCAGTTCCGCCTCGGGCCAGCGATCGGAGGCGGCGTGAACGTCGATCAGGTCCCGGGGAAGTCCGCGGTCGGCCAGGGCGCGCACCTTCGTCCCGACGACATCCTCGACGGCGAGCACGGGACCGCAATCGGTCTGCACGGCCGGATACCAGAGCGCCTCTTTGAGGATGTCCACCTCGCACTGCTCACCGGTGCCCGCGTCAGTGACTACCAGCCGAGCGGACAACGGATCCGTCTCGATCTGCCGCACCCGCCAGCCCCGCCCCTCGAGCCCCGCTCGGAGAGCGGCCGCAATGTCGGCCATCCGGGCCGGACTCTCTGTGGCCACGTCGAGATCCCTGGTGAGGCCGAGCGAGGGCAGCAGTGCGGCGGTGGCCACCGGGTCGGCGGACCGGTCGACGGCGCGGTGCAGGGTGATGTCCACCGGGTGCCCCGAGGCCCGGGCCGCCTCGGCGAGCCGGGCGACCGCCACGGTGTCCAGGGCGCCGTCGGCGGTCAGCGCGCCGATCACCACGCCGGAGGCACCGGAAGCAATGACGGACCTCACCCCGGCGGCCATCAGCGCGATCTCCTCCGCGTCATGGACGAAGTCGCCGGGCCGGCACCTGACCAGCACCTGCACCGGCAGCCCCTCCCCGGCGACCGCCTCCACCAGGGCTGCCGACGGGGTCAGGCCGCCCAGTTCGGGGGCGGTGCAGAGCTCGACCCGGTCGGCGCCGTTCTCCCGGGCGGCGCGGGCGCCGGCCGGTGACGTGACGGCAAACTCCCGGCCGGCACGGATCGGACGCCCCCGCACACCATCACCGGACACCGGGACGCTCTCACCCGCATCCGGCCGAGCCGGCGCCTTCAGGGCCTCCCCTGGGACCACACCCTGCGGTCCGCCCTGCAGTTCGTGATCAGAGGTGCGGTTCCGGGCCCGCCCGGACATACGGGCCCCGCCCGGAACCGCCTCCACGTGACCGACCCCACCCCCCACTCCGCTGAAACTCCCGCGACAATGAACCCGTGATCACTTCGCCGCCACGGAGCACCCATCGACGCGCCGAGCCCGCTGCGACGCCGTACGTCGACCTGTCCCGCGCCGAATGGAGTGCCCTGCGCGACAAGACCCCGCTGCCGCTGACCGCCGCCGAGGTGGAGCAGCTGCGCGGACTCGGGGACGTCATCGACCTCGACGAGGTGCGGGACGTGTACCTGCCGCTCTCGCGGCTCCTCAATCTCTACGTCCAGGCCACCTCCGGCCTGCGCGGCGCCCTCAACACCTTCCTCGGGGACGCGGGCAACGGCCACGGCGCTCAGCGCGGCACCCCGTTCGTCATAGGGGTCGCGGGCAGTGTCGCCGTCGGCAAGTCGACCAGCGCCCGTATCCTCCAGGCGCTGCTGGCCCGCTGGCCCGAGCACCCCCGGGTGGAGCTGGTGACCACGGACGGATTCCTGCTGCCGATGAAGGAGCTCCAGGCGCGCGGGCTGATGTCGCGCAAGGGGTTCCCGGAGTCGTACGACCGGCGTGCCCTGACCCGTTTCGTCGCGGACATCAAAGCCGGCAAGGACGAGGTGACGGCGCCCGTCTACTCGCACCTGATCTACGACATCGTGCCGGGCGAGCGGCTCACCGTGCGCCGCCCCGACATCCTGATCGTCGAGGGCCTCAACGTGCTGCAGCCCGCGCTGCCCGGCAAGGACGGCCGCACCAGGGTCGGGCTCGCCGACTACTTCGACTTCAGTGTGTACGTGGACGCGCGGCCCGAGGACATCGAGACCTGGTATCTCAGCCGTTTCCGCAAGCTGCGTGAGACCGCGTTCCAGGACCCGTCCTCGTACTTCCGCAAGTACACCCAGGTCTCCGAGGAGGAGGCCATGGAGTACGCCCGCACCATGTGGCGGACCATCAACAAGCCCAATCTGCTGGAGAATGTGGCGCCCACCCGGGGCCGTGCCACCCTGGTGCTGCGCAAGGGCGCGGACCACAAGGTCCAGCGTCTGTCGCTGCGCAAACTCTGAGTCCCCGAGCGCCCCGGGAGTACCCGCGTGCTGCACCTGCGCCTGATCGTCCCCGCCGACCGTACGGACGAGGTGCTGCACCTCGTCGAGCACACCGTCGGCACCACGCACCTGGTGGTGCTGCCCGCGGCCGCCCGCAACCCGGCGGGCGACGTGGTGCTGTTCGACGTGGCGCGCGAGGCGGGCGACGAGCTGATCTCCGCACTGCGCAGGCTCGGCATCGACAGGTCCGGCTCGATCACCGTCGAGAACACGGACCTGATGCTCTCCGCGCATGCCGACCGCGCCGAGGAGGAGGCGCCGGGCGAGGGCGTCGACGCGGTGCTGTGGGAGGAGCTGACGGACGCGACCCACGAGGAGTCGACGTTCAGCGTCACCTATGCGGCGTTCCTGTCGGTCGCGACGATGCTCGCCGCCTGCGGCGTGATGCTCGACAACGCGATCCTGATCGTGGGAGCGATGGCGGTGGGCCCCGAGTTCGGGCCCCTGGCCGGTATTTCCACGGCGCTGGTGCAGCGCGCCCCCCGTCTGGCGTGGCGGTCGCTGTGGACGCTCGTCGTCGGCTTCGCCGTCGCCATGGCGGTTACGGCCGGCTTCGCCTGGATGATGAACGCCTTCGGCCTGTTCACGTACGCGATGATCGAGGCGCCCCGGCCCAACACGGCGTTCATCTGGCAGCCGGACTGGATGTCGTTCGTGGTGGCGTTCCTGGCGGGCATCGCCGGGACTCTCTCCCTCACCTCGGCGAAGTCCGGGGCACTGATCGGCGTCGCGATCTCGGTGACGACCGTGCCGGCCGCGGCCAATGCGGCGGTGGCGCTCAGTTACCGGGACTACGGGCAGACGTCGGGCTCGGTGAGCCAGCTGATGGCGAACCTCGGCGGGATCGTGCTCGCGGGGACGCTGACGCTGCTGGTCCAGAAGGCGCTGTGGGCCGCCCGCCGCCGCCGGATCGCCGCCGCGCCCCCCGGCGCCTCCCAGGGCTGATCAGCGGTACGCCGCCGCCCCGGGAAGCAGTACGCCGGAGGGGCCCGATGCGTGCATCGGGCCCCTCCGGCGTAACGGAACGACAGGATCACGCGCTACCCGAGCGCGGACTTCACCACATCGGCGAGCCGCCCGGCCACCGCCCGTGCCTGGTCGATGTCGGCCGCCTCGACCATGACCCGTACCAGCGGCTCGGTGCCCGACTGACGCAGCAGTACACGCCCGGTGTCGCCCAGTTCACGCTCCGCCTCGTCGACCGCGGCCGCCAGCTCCACCGAGGTGGAGACCCGGGACTTGTCGACGTCCGGAACGTTGATCAGTATCTGCGGGAGCCGCTCCATGACCTCGGCGAGCTCCGCGAGCGTACGGCCGGTGGCGACGACCCGGGCCGCCAGCATCAGGCCGGTCAGCGTGCCGTCGCCGGTCGTGGCGTGGTCGAGGACGATGACATGGCCGGACTGCTCGCCGCCCAGCGCGAAGCCCTCCGCCTTCATCGACTCCAGCACGTAACGGTCGCCGACGGCGGTCTGGACGAGGTGGATACCCTCCCGCTCCATGGCGATCTTGAAGCCGAGGTTGGACATGACCGTGCCGACCACGGTGTCCTTGCGCAGCTGCCCGGCCTCGCGCATGGCGAGGGCGAGCACGGCCAGGATCTGGTCACCGTCGACCTCCGCGCCCGTGGCGTCCACGGCGAGGCAGCGGTCGGCGTCGCCGTCGTGCGCGATGCCGAGGTCGGCGCCGTGCTCGACGACGGCGGCCTTCAGCAGGTCCAGGTGGGTGGAGCCGCAGCCGGCGTTGATGTTCAGACCGTCCGGGTCGGCACCGATCGTGATCACCTCGGCGCCGGCCCGTGCGAAGGCCTCGGGCGAGACCCGGGAGGCCGCACCGTGCGCCTCGTCGAGGACGACCTTCAGCCCGTCGAGCCGGTTCGGGAGGACGGCGATGAGGTGGGCGACGTACCGGTCGAAGCCCTCGGTGTACTCGGTGACGCGTCCCACGCCGGCGCCGGTCGGGCGCTCCCACGGCTCACCGGTGCGGTGCTGCTCGTAGACCGTCTCGATCCGGCCCTCCAGCTCGTCGGCGAGCTTGTGACCGCCGCGGGCGAAGAACTTGATGCCGTTGTCCGGCATGGCGTTGTGGCTGGCGGAGAGCATCACGCCGAGGTCGGCGCCCAGCGCGCCGGTGAGGTACGCCACCGCAGGGGTGGGCAGCACACCGACGCGCAGGACGTCCACGCCCGCGCTCGCCAGACCGGCCACCACGGCCGCCTCCAGGAACTCCCCGGATGCACGCGGGTCACGACCGACCACGGCCGTCGGACGCCGCCCCTCGACAAAGGTGCCCGCCTCCGCGAGCACATGCGCCGCTGCGACCGACAGACCGAGCGCGAGCTCGGCCGTCAGGTCCGCATTGGCGACACCGCGCACACCGTCCGTGCCGAAGAGTCGTCCCACTGATGTCCTCCGAAGATGCTCCGAAACCGAACCGCAAAAGCAAACCGAGCCCATGACAAGTCAAAACGACACAGGGCGGGGCGCAAGGCGAGACGCCGGGCAACGCGAGCAGCGATGCCGACCGGCGGGCCTATGAACGTCTCATGCCGTTATACGCCCGCAGGCGTCGATAAACGAACGCCCCGGGGGCACAAGGAGTGCCCCCGGGGCGTTCGCGTAAAGCAGGTGAGCAGGCGGTTTAGCGCTTGCTGTACTGCGGGGCCTTACGGGCCTTCTTGAGACCGGCCTTCTTGCGCTCGACCGCACGGTCGTCGCGGGAGAGGAAGCCGGCCTTCTTCAGCGGGGCGCGGTTGTTGTCCACGTCCGCCTCGTTCAGCGCACGGGCGACGCCGAGGCGCAGGGCACCGGCCTGACCCGAGACGCCGCCACCCGAGATGCGGGCGATGACGTCGTAGCGGTTGTCGAGCTCGAGCACCTTGAAGGGCTCGTTGACTTCCTGCTGGTGCACCTTGTTGGGGAAGTAGTCCTCAAGGGTGCGACCGTTGATCTTCCACTTGCCGGTGCCCGGAACGATCCGGACGCGGGCGATGGCGTTCTTCCGACGGCCAAGGCCGGCGGCAGGCTGCGGGTCGCCGAAGCGGGACGCCAGCGACTCGCTGGTGTACTCGCCCTCGACGGGAACCTCGGACTCGAAGGTGGTCACCTCGGCGAAGACCTCTTCGCCCTCGGTGCCCTCGATGGGGTTCTCAACAGTGGTCTCGGCCACGATTCTCCTCAGATCTTTCTTTATGTCTTAGGGGGAGGCCGGAACTACTGCGCGACCTGGGTGATCTCGAACGGGACAGGCTGCTGAGCAGCGTGCGGGTGCTGGTCGCCCGCGTAGACCTTGAGCTTCGAGAGCATCTGACGGCCCAGGGTGTTCTTGGGGATCATGCCCTTGATGGCCTTCTCGACGGCCTTCTCCGGGTTCTTGGAGAGCAGCTCGTCGTAGCGCACGGAGCGCAGACCACCCGGGAACCCGGAGTGGCGGTACGCCATCTTCTGGGTCTTCTTGTTGCCGGAGAGGTGAACCTTCTCGGCGTTGATGATGATGACGAAGTCGCCCATGTCCATGTGGGGGGCGTAAATCGCCTTGTGCTTGCCTCGGAGGAGGTTCGCAGCCGTGGTGGCCAGACGACCCAGGACGATGTCCTCGGCGTCGATGATGTGCCACTGGCGAGTCACATCGCCGGGCTTGGGGCTGTACGTACGCACTTCGTAGCCTTCGCTTCTTCAGTGGATGAGGTCCAGACACATGGCACCCCTGAAGCGATCATGCAGCTGGGGCCCACAATGCCGGGAACGCTGCCCGTATGCGAGCCACTGGTAACTGCTCCAGAGAACCTACGTAAGGGCTCTTCGCGTGAGAACGACGAAGCCGATACGTATAACAACCCCCGACAGTACCCGCCCCGCCCGGGACGGGTCAAAACGCGCCGCGGGCCACGCGCAGAACCCGCCCCGTCGGGTGTCCGAGGAGCGGGGGCACGGGGGCGGAGCCCCCGCACTCACCCGCACGCCCCTACCGCGCCCGCTCCACCCGCCGCTCGTCCCACACCGGCTCCGCCGTCTCCCGCACCACGCCGTCCGACCCGAAGACCAGATAGCGGTCGAACGACTTCGCGAACCACCGGTCGTGCGTGACGGCCATCACGGTCCCGTCGTACACCTCGAGCCCGTCCTGCAGCGCCTCCGCCGACTCCAGGTCGAGGTTGTCCGTCGGCTCGTCCAGCAGCAGCGCCGTGGTCCCCGCCAGCTCCAGCAGCAGGATCTGGAACCGCGCCTGCTGCCCTCCGGACAGCTTCTCGAAGGGCTGGTCCCCCTGCCGCTCCAGCTCGTACCGGCGCAGTACGGACATGGCCCCGCCGCGGTCCTTCGCGTGCTCGGTCCACAGGATCTCGACGAGCGTGTGCCCCATCAGCTCCGGATGGGCGTGCGTCTGCGCGAAGTGCCCGGCCACGACCCGCGCGCCCAGCTTCCACTCGCCCGTGTGCGCCACCGGCTCCCCGGCGAGCAGCCGCAGGAAGTGTGACTTGCCCGACCCGTTCGAGCCGAGGACGGCGACCCGTTCCCCGTAGAAGATCTCCAGGTCGAACGGTTTCATCAGCCCGGTCAGTTCGAGCCCCTTGCAGGTCACCGCCCGCACGCCGGTGCGGCCACCGCGCAGCCGCATCTTGATGTCCTGCTCGCGCGGCGGCTCCGGCGGCGGCCCCGCGTCCTCGAACTTCTTGAAGCGGGTCTGCATCGCCCGGTAGCGCGACGCCATGTCGGGGCTGTTCGCCGCCTGCTGGCGCAGCCGCAGGACCAGCGCCTTCAGCCGGGCGTGCTCCTCCTCCCAGCGCCGCAGCAGCTCCTCGAACCGCGCGAACCGTTCCTTGCGGGCCTGGTGGTACGTATCGAAGCCGGCGCCGTGCACCCACACGTCGCTGCCCGCCGGGCTGGGCTCCACGCTGACGATCTTCTCGGCGGCCCGGGACAGCAGCTCCCGGTCGTGGGAGACGAAGAGCACCGTCTTCCGCGTCTCCTTGAGCTTCGACTCCAGCCACCGCTTGCCGGGGACGTCGAGATAGTTGTCCGGCTCGTCGAGCAGCAGCACCTCGTCCGGGCCGCGCAGCAGCGCCTCCAGCACGAGCCGCTTCTGCTCACCCCCGCTGAGCGTGCGCACCTCGCGCCACTGCGCCTTCTCGTACGGAACGCCGAGCGCGGCCATGGTGCACATGTCCCAGACGGTCTCGGCCTCGTAGCCGCGGGCCTCCGCCCAGTCGCTGAGTGCCTGCGCGTACGTCATCTGGGCGGCCTCGTCGTCGACGGTGAGGATCCGCTCCTCGGCCCTGTCGACCGCCTGCGCGGCCTCGCGGATGCGCGGCTGCGCGACGGAGACCAGCAGGTCCCTGACCGTACGGTCGTCCCGGACCGAACCCACGAACTGCGGCATCACGCCGAGCCCGCCGCTCACCGACACGGTGCCCCCGTGCGGCTGGAGGTCCCCGGACAGGAGGCGCAGCAGCGTCGTCTTCCCGGCGCCGTTCGCCCCCACGAGCGCGACGACGGCCCCGTCCGCGACCCGGAACGAAGCATCGCCGAGCAGCACCCGCCCGTCCGGTAGGTAGTACTCCAGATGCCCCGCTTCAAGATGTCCCATGCACAGCATTGTCACGGCCCGCGAAGCCCTGGCCCAACCGGTTTACGTTCCGTCTAGGATTCGCCGCATGAGTTTTGGGCAAGGGGGGCCCTCCTGGGGGCCCGGGGGCAATCAGACTCCGGACTGGGCAGCGCTGGCCGAGGCATCTGCAGCGCGGAGCCGCCGAAAGAAGTGGCTGCTGATCGGCGGCGGCGCGCTCGCCACCGCCGCGGTCGCAGCCATCGTGGCGACGGCCGTCATCTCGACCAACAACAGCGGCTCCACCGGGACGGGCAAGAACGCGAGCCAGCTGCCCGGGCCCGCCGATCTGCCGACCGACTCGGCCGAGCCCGAGCCGTCCTTCTCCACGGTGGCGCCTCCGCCCCCGCCGGACCCGAAGGACTACATCTCCGACGTGAAGAAGGACAGGGCACCGCTCACCGTCGACTCCTTCTACCCCGGCCGGAAGCTGACGATGGGCGACCGCGTCTACGCGAAGGGCGCCACGCACCGCACCACGAACTGCGCGTCGACCACACAGGGCGCACTCGGCTCCATCCTCGCGAACAACGGCTGCGACCAGGTCATCCGTGCCACGTACAGCAGGGCCGGGGTCGCCGTGACCGTCGGTGTCGCGGTCTTCGAGACGGAGGCGCAGGCGAAGAAGGCGGCCCAGCAGGCGTCCGGCGGCCTGGCCTCGCTGAGCGGCTCGGGCGTGCCGACGTTCTGCCGCGGCGGCTCGGTCTGCCGGCGTACCGCCAACTCGTACGGCCGCTACGCCTACTTCACCGTCGGCGGGTTCACCAGCGGCAAGAACGTCACCACGGCCGACAAGAACGTCTACGCCGTCGGCGACGACCTGACGAACTTCACGTTCCGTCAGATACGCCACCGCGGCGAGGTCCAGGCCTCCGCGGCGGCCACGGCGCCGACCGGCTGATCCCTCCCGAGGACGTCGTGCGCCTTCCCTTCCTGTTCACGCTCCCCCGGGTGCTGCGCCACAGTGCGACGATCGGTGCGGATCTGGTGCCGGACGAGGCGGTGGTCGTCGACTCGCCGGACGCCGCGCTGCGTACGGCCCTGGCAGCCGCCACCGCGGGCGACCACGGCCCCGCCCGCGGTCTCCTCGCCGCGACCCGCGCGCACGCGCAGTGGGAGCTGAGGGACGGGTACGTGGCGCGCCTCGCCGACGGCGCGCTGCACAATCCGGGCTGGCTGGACGCGTGGCTGGCCGAGTCGCCCGAGGATCCGGACGCGGCTCTGGTCAAGGCGGACCTCTGCATCGGCCAGGCCTGGGAGATCCGTACCCCGGAGCGCGCCCGGAGCGTCTCGCGCGACCAGTTCCAGGCCTTCTTCGCGCTCCTGGAGGACGCAGTTCCGGTGATCGGCGCTGCGGCCGGACTCAACCCGGCCGACCCCGTCCCCTGGCGCATCGCCCTCACCCACGCACTGGGCAGCCAGGCCCCGCGCGCCGTGTTCGACGACTACTGGGCCGAGGCCACCGCCCGCGATCCGCACCACTACGGCTGTCACACGGCGGCCCTGCAGTACCTCTGCGCGAAGTGGTACGGCTCGCACGAGGAGATGTTCGCCTTCGCCGAGGGCGCGGCCGCCACGGCCCCGCCCGGCTCGAAGCTGCACGCACTGCCCCTGTCGGCGGCGCTGGAGTACGAGGTCCTCACCGAAGGCCCGACGTCCGCCGCCCCCGACCCGTTCGCCCCCCGTGTGGCGGCGGCCGTCACCCGCGCCCTGGCGCTCTCCGCCGAGTACGCCCCGGGCAGCCGCGAGGCTGCGGGCTTCCGCAACCAGCTGGCCCTGATGCTGCTGCGCGCGGAGCGCTGGCACGACGCCCTCGACACGTTCCGCGCGATCGGCGCCACCGCCACCACATACCCCTGGGCGCACTTCGGCGACGACCCGCGCCAGGAGTTCCTCGACATCCGCTCGGGCGTCCGGATCCATGTGGCGACCAGAACCCCGTTCTTCTCCCGCCCCTCGCACCCGCAGGCCGTCGTCCCGGCCCCCATCCGGACGGAAGACGCCCCCTGCGCCCTCGCGATAGCGGCGGCCCGACCGGCGGAGGTGGCCCAGGCGGCCCTGATGTGCGGCGTATCCCTGCGTACGGCCCCGGCATCGGCGACACACACGTACATCGAGGCCGTTCCCGACCCCGGGCCGGCCAAGCGCTCGGTCCTGTCCACGGAGGACCGGCTGACCACCGCGGCCGACAATTTCACCACCGGCGAGAAGTGGCCGACGCTGGTCCTGCGCCGCGCGCCCGAACGCTGCGGCTTCACCCTGTTCCACAAGGGCCGCCCGCTCGCCACGCACGAGTGGAACGCCACGTCGCCGTCCCCCGACCACACCGCGGCCGCCGCCACGGCAGCCGCCCTGTGCCGGCTCTACGACCTGCCGGACCCACGCCCCCTGACCCACATCCTCCGTGCCACGGGAAACCCGCCCCAGCACCAGTCCGACCTGCTGGCGGCCCTCGCCCTCCCCCCGCTCCCCGCGGACTTCGGCACCCGCCCGGAGATCCTGGACACGCTCCCCGGCGCCCGGGTCCTCACCCGCCGGGGCCTGCTCGCGGGCATACGCGACACGATGACGACGCAGGACGGCGCCCACCCGTCGGACCCCGGCAGCCACGACCCCCACCCGGCCCGCTGGTGGCTGCTGCGCATCGCGGCTCTGCCGGTGGTCACAGCGGCCGCGGTCTACGGCTGGTCGAGCCCCGGCATCGGTCCGATCCGTGCGGCGGCGGCGACGTCGGGCGCACTGCTCCTGGCCGGCCAGCTGACGAGGGCCTGGCATCAGCGGCGGACCCGCACGGCCAAGACACTCCCCCACTGACCTGCTGACCACCCCTCAGGCCGCACACTGCCTCAGCAGTGCGGCACCGCCGGGGATTCAGCAGCACCCGCCCCCCGGCAGCGTCCGGACATTGCGCGCCTCCCTGTTCCGTGCGGCGAGCAACTCGTCGGCCGGATAGGAGACTTCCTCCAGCGTCAGCCCGTGCGGCCGCACCACATGCACCCCCGGGTCCCGCACCCCGGCCGCCAGCACCTGGGCCGGCCACGGATCGGGCCGCCGCCCGTCGCCCACGAACAGCATCGCGCCCACCAGCGCGCGCACCATGTTGTGGCAGAAGGCGTCGGCCTGCACGGTCCCCGTGATGACACCGGACTCCACGTCCCGTACCCAACTCAGCTTCTGCAGCGTACGGATGGTCGTCGCACCCTCGCGCTTCTTGCAGTACGCCGCGAAGTCGTGCTCCCCGAGCATCCGGGCCGACGCGGCGTTCATCGCTTCCACGTCCAACGGCCGGTCATGCCACAGCACATGGCCACGCGTCAGCGGATCGGCACCACCGGGCCGATCGGAGATGCGGTACGCATAACGCCGCCACAGCGCGGAGAAGCGTGCGTTGAACCCCGCCGGGGCCTCGGCCACCCGCCAGATCCGTACATCGGGCGCCATCCGCCCGGCCATCCGCCGCAGCAGCAGGTCACCGTGCTCGGACCACACCTCGATGGGCAGATCGACGTGCGCGACCTGGCCACGGGCGTGCACCCCTGCGTCCGTACGCCCTGCGACCGTCAGGTCGTACGTCCGCGCCGACCGCGTCACGGTCCGCAGCGCGTCCTCGATCTCCCCCTGCACCGTGCGCCGGGCCGTCTGCTTCGCCCAGCCGGAGAAGTCCTTGCCGTCGTACGCCAGGTCCAGCCGCACCCGTACCGAGCCGGGCTCCACTTCGTCACTCACCGAAAGATCCTCTCAAGCCGGAACATGCGGAACGGGCCCGCACCGCCCCGAAGGGTGGTGCGGGCCCGTCCAGTGGTCTCAGAACGCTCAGGCGTCCTTGGACTCCTCCGCCGGAGCGGCGTCCTCGGCGGACTCGGCCGGAGCCGCGTCCTTCTTGAGGGAGTCTTCCTTGACCGCACGCTTCGTCGCGGCCTCGGCCTCACCGGTGGCCTGCTGCGCCACGGTCAGCGCCTCGACCAGCTCGATGACGGCCATCGGGGCGTTGTCGCCACGACGGTTGCCGATCTTGGTGATGCGCGTGTAACCACCGGGGCGGTTCTCGTAGCGCGGGGCGATCTCGGTGAAGAGCGTGTGCACGATGCCCTTGTCCGTGATCGACTGCAGAACCAGGCGACGGTTGTGGATGTCGCCCTTCTTCGCCTTGGTGATCAGACGCTCGGCGACCGGACGCAGGCGGCGGGCCTTGGCCTCGGTCGTCGTGATGCGGCCGTGCTCGAACAGCGACTTCGCGAGGTTCGCGAGAAGCAGACGCTCGTGCGCGGCGCTGCCGCCCAGACGGGCACCCTTTGCGGGACGCGGCATGGTGTATCTCCTTGTGTGCTGCACCGGCCGTATCAGGTACCGGTGTCAGTTCCCGTGAAGCGGCCGCCTCACGGAAGATCATGGGCCGGCCGGGCTCATCGAGCCCGTCCGGCGATCGAGGGCTGGGCCCTCACTCCGGTCGTGGCGCCCGGAAATCCCGGGCGCCACGACCGGAGGCGTACTAGTACTGCTCGGTCTCGACGAAGCCCGCGTCCGCGTCGTCGTCGGCGCCGAAGGCGTCGGCGGCGGCGGTCGGGTCGAATCCGGGCGGGCTGTCCTTGAGCGCCAGGCCCATGCCGGCCAGCTTCGCCTTGACCTCGTCGATCGACTTCGCACCGAAGTTGCGGATGTCGAGCAGGTCGGCCTCGGAACGAGCCACGAGCTCACCCACGGAGTGGATGCCCTCACGCTTGAGGCAGTTGTACGAACGGACCGTGAGCTCGAGCTCCTCGATCGGCAGCGCCAGATCGGCAGCGAGCGCGGCGTCCGTCGGGGACGGGCCCATGTCGATGCCCTCGGCATCGATGTTGAGCTCGCGTGCCAGACCGAACAGCTCGACCAGGGTCTTGCCGGCCGACGCCATGGCGTCACGCGGACGCATGGCCTGCTTGGTCTCGACGTCGACGATCAGCTTGTCGAAGTCGGTGCGCTGCTCGACACGGGTCGCCTCGACCTTGTACGTGACCTTGAGCACCGGCGAGTAGATGGAGTCGACCGGGATACGGCCGATCTCCTGGCCCGCCTGCTTGTTCTGGACGGCGGAGACGTAGCCGCGACCGCGCTCGACGGTCAGCTCCATCTCCAGCTTGCCCTTGCTGTTCAGCGTGGCCAGGACCAGGTCCGGGTTGTGGACCTCGACACCGGCCGGCGGGGCGATGTCAGCAGCGGTGACCAGGCCGGGACCCTGCTTGCGCAGGTACATCACGACCGGCTCGTCGTGCTCCGAGGAGACGACCAGCTGCTTGATGTTGAGAATGAGGTCGGTGACGTCCTCCTTGACGCCCGGCACGGTGGTGAACTCGTGCAGGACACCGTCGATCCGGATGCTGGTGACAGCAGCGCCGGGGATCGAGGAGAGGAGCGTACGACGGAGAGAGTTACCGAGGGTGTAGCCGAAGCCCGGCTCCAGCGGCTCGATCACGAACCGGGAGCGGAACTCGTCAACGACCTCTTCGGTCAGCGACGGACGCTGAGCGATAAGCATGCTGCGATCCTTCAGTCGTGGGCGCCCACTATTTGACGCCCCCAGATACTGACAAGGGTACGGGCGGCACGACCCGAAAGAGCCGTACCGCCCGGACCCACGAGCTCTTCTACTTGGAGTAGAGCTCGACGATCAGCTGCTCCTGCACCTGGGTGTCGATCACCTGGCGCTCGGGCAGGGAGTGCACGAGGATCCGCATCGTCGACGGCACGGCTTCGAGCCATGCCGGAACGGTGCGCTCGCCGGCCTCGGCCTGGGCCACCTGGAAGGGGGTCAGGGCCTTGGACTTCTGGCGGACCTCGACGACATCGTTCACGGCGACGCGGGCCGACGGAATGTCGGTCTTCGTGCCGTTCACGGTGATGTGTCCGTGACGCACCAGCTGACGGGCGTGGTCGCGGGACTTGGCGAAGCCGGCCCGGTAGACCACGTTGTCGAGGCGGGTCTCAAGGATGCGCAGAAGGTTCTCACCGGTCTTGCCGGTCTTCTGGTTCGCTTCCTTGTAGTAGTTCACGAACTGCTTTTCAAGAACACCGTAGATCCGCGAGCACTTCTGCTTCTCACGAAGCTGAAGAAGGTACTCGCTGTCCTTGGTGCGCCCGCGTCCGTGCTCACCCGGGGGGTAAGGACGGATCTCGATCGGGCACTTCGCGCTCTCGCACTTGCTGCCCTTGAGGAACAGCTTCTGCTTCTCCCGACGGCAACGCTTGCAGTCGGCCCCGGTGTATCGCGCCATTTTCCAGTTGTCTCCGTTGCTTCAGTGCGTCAGACGCGACGGCGCTTGGGCGGCCGGCATCCGTTGTGCGGAGTGGGGGTGACGTCCTGGATGGAACCGACCTCGAGGCCCGTGGCCTGGAGGGAGCGGATCGCGGTCTCGCGGCCGGAGCCCGGGCCCTTGACGAAGACGTCAACCTTGCGCATACCGTGCTCCTGCGCGCGGCGGGCGGCCGACTCGGCGGCCATCTGCGCGGCGAAGGGGGTGGACTTGCGCGAGCCCTTGAAGCCGACGTGACCGGCGGAGGCCCAGGAGATCACGTTGCCCGCGGGGTCCGTGATCGAGACGATCGTGTTGTTGAACGTGCTCTTGATGTGCGCGTGGCCGTGAGCGACGTTCTTCTTTTCCTTGCGACGCACCTTCTTGGCTGCGCCCTGACGACCCTTGGGGGGCATGTCTTGACTCCAGATGGAGAGGGGAGGTGATCGGTCCTACAGCGAAGACCGCTGGATGCTGCAACGGCCCGGGGATCCGGACTGCCGCAGTGCGTCCGCTGAGGACTACTTCTTGCCCGGCTTCTTCTTACCGGCGATCGCGCGACGCGGGCCCTTGCGGGTACGGGCGTTCGTGCTGGTGCGCTGGCCGTGGACCGGCAGACCACGACGGTGGCGGATGCCCTGGTAGCAGCCGATCTCGATCTTGCGGCGGATGTCGCCCTGGATCTCGCGGCGAAGGTCACCCTCGGTGCGGAGGTTGGCGTCCACGTACTCGCGGATCTTGACCAGGTCCTCTTCGGCCAGGTCACGAACGCGGGTGTTCGGGTTCACGCCGGTGGTGGCGAGGATCTCCTTGGACCGGGTGCGCCCGATACCGAAGACGTAGGTGAGGGCAACCTCCACGCGCTTTTCGCGCGGGATGTCAACACCTGAAACGCGTGCCATTCAATGGCTCCAGTTGTTATTTCGGGGGTCTTCCGCAGTGCCACTCCCGGCCGCCGACCGCTCCACGGAAGGAGCGGTGGTACGTCCGGGTCCCCGGCCCCCGCCGGAGGTGTCGTCAGCCGTGGCTTGGACGGGCTCTGCGTATGTACGTATTACGTGCGTCGCGCGAAGTACTGCGAGATGCAGGGGGTCGTGCGTCAGCCCTGGCGCTGCTTGTGGCGCAGGTTGTCGCAGATGACCATGACCCGGCCGTGACGGCGGATCACCTTGCACTTGTCGCAGATCTTCTTGACGCTCGGCTTGACCTTCATGGGATGTCAGGTTCTCCGGGTCAGTGCCATCACCCCGCCGGAGCGGGGCGTGGGCAAGATCTACTTGTATCGGTAGACGATCCGGCCACGCGTCAGGTCGTACGGAGAGAGCTCCACCACGACCCGGTCGTCCGGGAGGATTCGGATGTAGTGCATCCGCATCTTGCCGGAGATGTGCGCGAGGACCTTGTGACCGTTCTGGAGTTCCACCTTGAACATGGCGTTCGGGAGGGACTCGATCACGGTGCCCTCAATTTCGATGGCACCTTGCTTCTTGGCCACGCTTCGCCTTTCGAATCGGCTACCTTGATCGACTCTCTACGCCGTATGTGGACACACGGATGCACGAGAGCCGACGAGTCAGTCTACGTCAGCGGACCCCAAAAGACGAATCCGTCAAGTTTGCCCAGCGAAGTAGATCCTTAGACCCAATTCCTGGACGCGGTCCTCGCCGGTTCGGCGCCGGGGCGCTCCACAGGCTTCGGACCGCTGCGCCGGGCTCCGCCCGGCGGTGGCGTCGCGCCTCAGCCCAGCGGGTCCGGCGCCACCTCGACGCCGTACTGCGCGAGCTTCGCGCGACCGCAGTCGGGGGCCGTCAGCACCAGGGGGCCCTGCTCGGTGAGGGCGATCGAGTGCTCCCAGTGGGAGGACCAGGTGCCGTCCGTCGTGATGACCGTCCAGTCGTCCTGGAGCACCTCGGTCTGCGCCGTACCGAGCGAGACCATCGGCTCGATGGCCAGGCAGACGCCGGGAACCAGCTTGATGCCCTTGCCGCGCTTGCGCGCGACGTAGTTCAGCAGGTGCGGGTCCATGTGCATCTCGGTGCCGATGCCGTGGCCGCCGTAGTCCTCGATGATCCCGTACTTGCCGGTGGCCGGGCGGGGCTGGCGGCGGATGTAGGACTCGATCGCCTTCGAGATGTCGACGAGGCGGTTGTTCACCTTCATCGCGGCGATCCCGGCCCACATGGACTCCTCGGTCACCCGGGACAGCTCGATGAGCTCCGGGGCGTGACCGGTGCCGACGAATGCGGTGTACGCGGCGTCGCCGTGCCAGCCGTCGACGATCGCGCCGGCGTCGATGGAGATGATGTCGCCGTCCTTCAGGACGGTCTTGTCGTCCGGGATGCCGTGGACGACGACCTCGTTGACCGACGTGCAGATGGTCGCGGGGAACCCGCCGTAGCCGAGGAAGTTCGACTTCGCTCCGTGGTCGGCGATCACCTTGCGCGCCACCTGGTCCAGATCCAGGGTGGTGGCGCCGGGCACCGCGGCCTCGCGCGTGGCCGCGTGAATGGCAGCGACCACCAGTCCTGCCTCACGCATCTTCGCGATCTGCTCGGGGGTCTTGATCTGCACCATTGCGCGGCGCCTCTCTGCATCTGACGGGTATCGAAGGGTGACGGGTGCTGCGGCGTACTCCACGATACGGCGCAAACAGAGCCGGCCGCGGCGCCCAAGGACGCCGCGGCCGGCAGTACAGCTACTACGGGTGTTTCTCAGTCCTCGCCGGACTTCTTGAGGGCTTCCATCGCCCGCTCGGTCACATCGGTGACCTTGCCGAGCGCGGAGATCGTGACCACCAGGCCCTGGGACCGGTAGTAGTCGATGATCGGCTCGGTCTGCGTGTGGTAGACCTCGAGCCGGGTGCGGACCGTGTCCTCCGTGTCGTCGTCACGCTGGTACAGCTCGCCGCCGCAGATGTCACAGACACCCTCGGTCTTCGGCTGGTTGTACGTGACGTGGAAGACGTGCGCGCCGTCGTTCCGGCAGATGCGCCGGCCGGCGATGCGCTTGACCACCTCGTCCTCGGGGACCTCCAGGTCCAGGACCGCGTCCAGCTTGGTGCCCTCGTCCTTGAGCATCGCGTCAAGCGCCTCGGCCTGTCCCACATTGCGGGGGAAGCCGTCGAGCAGGAAGCCGTTGGCGGCATCCGACTGGGCCATGCGGTCCTTGGCCATCCCGATGGTGACCTCGTCCGGCACCAGCTGGCCTGCGTCCATGTAGGCGCGGGCCTGCTTGCCAAGGTCGGTGCCCTGGCTGATGTTGGCGCGGAAGAGGTCGCCCGTGGAGATCTGTGGAATCGACAGGTTCTTGGCAAGGTACGCAGCCTGCGTTCCCTTGCCGGCACCGGGCGGCCCGACGAGGACGATTCGCATCAGCGGAGGAACCCTTCGTAATTGCGCTGCTGGAGCTGACTCTCAATCTGCTTCACGGTCTCCAGACCCACACCCACGATGATGAGGATGCTCGTCCCGCCGAACGGGAAGTTCTGGTTTGCACCACCGAAGCCTGCCAACGCCATCGTCGGCACCAGAGCGATCAGACCCAGGTACAGCGAGCCCGGCCAAGTGATCCTGTTGAGCACGTAGCTCAGATACTCGGCAGTAGGTCGACCAGCCCGGATACCCGGGATGAAGCCACCATACTTCTTCATGTTGTCGGCGACTTCCTCGGGGTTGAACGAAATCGCCACATAGAAGAAGGCGAAGAAGACGATCAACAGGAAGTACGCCGTGATGTAGTACGGGTGGTCGCCCTTGACGAAGTGGTCCTTGATCCATGTCGCCCAGCCCGCAGTGGAGTTGGAGAACTGGACGATCAGGGCCGGGATGTAGAGCAGCGAAGAAGCGAAGATGACGGGAATCACACCCGCCTGATTGACCTTCAGCGGGATGTACGTGGACGTACCGCCGTACGACCTGCGGCCGATCATGCGCTTCGCGTACTGGACCGGGATACGGCGCTGGGCCTGCTCGACGAAGACCACGAGGGCCACCATCACGAAGCCGACCAGAATGACCGTACCGAACTCGATCCAGCCGTCGGCCAGCTTGCCGCTCTGCTTGATGGCCCACAGGGCGCCGGGGAAGCTGGCGGCGATCGAGATGAACATCAGGATCGACATTCCGTTGCCGATGCCGCGGTCGGTGATGAGCTCACCGAGCCACATGACCGCGGCGGTACCCGCGGTCATCGTGACCACCATCACGATGGTCGTGAAGATGGAGTGGTTCGGGACGATCTGGTCGGCGACCGGGCAGCCGCTGAACAGCGCGCCACTGGTGGCGGTGGCCACCAGGCCGGTGCCCTGGAGGATGGCGAGCGCGACGGTCAGATAACGCGTGTACTGCGTGATCTTGGTCTGGCCGGACTGCCCCTCCTTCTTGAGCGCCTCGAGTCGGGGAATGACCACGGTCAGCAGCTGAAGAATGATGCTGGCCGTGATGTACGGCATGATGCCGAGCGCGAAGATCGTGATCTGCAGCAGTGCACCACCGCTGAACATGTTCACCAGGCCGAAGAGGCTGTTGTTGCCCTTACTGGCCTGATCGACACAGGTCTGAACGTTCTCGTAGCTCACTCCCGGGACAGGGATGTGTGCCCCGAGCCGGTAGAGCACGATGATGCCGAGCGTGAAGAGCAGCTTCTTGCGCAGGTCGGGCGTCTTGAACGCCCGGGCGAACGCGGTGAGCACGGTGCCTCCTGCGACCCCCGCGCAGAGCGAGAGGTGACGGTCTTGAGGATCGACGAATACGTAACAGTCAAAGATTCCCGGGCGTGTGCCCAGGGGTTACCACAGCAACAGTGCTGGCCACCTTACCGGCGACCATGCCCCCCTAGGAACGACCAACCGGGGATGCCTCATACAAGAGGCATCCCCGGTCGGATGTTCAGGCCATCGAGTTGTCCGAGTTGTCTCAGACGAGCTCGGTGACGGTGCCGCCGGCGGCGGCAATCTTCTCCTTGGCGGAGCCGGAGACGGCGTCAACCGAAACCTGCAGCGCCACGGAGATCTCGCCCTGTCCGAGGACCTTGACGAGGTGGTTGTTGCGCACCGCGCCCTTGGCGACCAGGTCGGCCACCGTGACCTCTCCACCCTCGGGGTAGAGCGTCGCGAGCTTGTCCAGGTTCACGACCTGGTACTCGGTGCGGAACGGGTTCTTGAAGCCCTTGAGCTTCGGGAGACGCATGTGGAGGGGCATCTGGCCACCCTCGAAGCGCTCCGGAACCTGGTAACGGGCCTTCGTGCCCTTGGTGCCACGACCAGCGGTCTTACCCTTGGACGCCTCACCACGACCCACACGGGTCTTGGCGGTCTTGGCGCCCGGGGCAGGCCGGAGGTCATGGGCCTTCAGCGGGTTGTTCTCCGCCATGTCAGTCGACCTCCTCAACCGTCACGAGGTGGCGGACGGTGTGAGCCATGCCGCGGAACTCGGGGCGGTCCTCCTTGACAACCACGTCGTTCAGGCGCTTGAGCCCGAGCGAACGAAGGGTGTCGCGGTGGTTCTGCTTGCTGCCGATGTACGACTTCGTCTGCGTGATCTTGAGGCGAGCCATTACGCACCCGCTCCCGCACGCGCACGAAGCAGAGCCGCGGGGGCGACGTCCTCGAGCGGCAGACCACGGCGAGCCGCGATCTCCTCGGGACGCTGCAGGCCCTTGAGGGCCGCCACGGTCGCGTGCACGATGTTGATCGCGTTGTCGGAGCCGAGCGACTTCGACAGGATGTCGTGAACGCCGGCGCACTCCAGAACGGCGCGCACCGGGCCACCGGCGATAACACCGGTACCGGGGGAAGCAGGCTTCAGCAGGACGACGCCCGCAGCCTTCTCGCCCTGGATCGGGTGAGGAATGGTGCCCTGGATACGCGGAACCTTGAAGAAGTTCTTCTTGGCTTCTTCCACGCCCTTGGCAATGGCCGCGGGAACTTCCTTGGCCTTGCCGTAACCGACACCGACGGTGCCGTCACCATCGCCCACCACGACCAGCGCGGTGAAGCTGAAGCGACGACCACCCTTCACAACCTTGGCGACGCGGTTGATCGCGACAACGCGCTCAACGTACGCGGTCTTCTCGGCGGCAGCTGCGCCGCCGTCACGGCCCTTCCGGTCCCGCCGCTCGCCGCCACCGGCACCGCTTCCGCGGCGCTGGGGTCCAGCCATTGGATTTACCTCTCTCTGTTACGTCCGCTGTGCGTAGGAACCGGGGCTTAGAACTTCAGCCCGGCTTCACGGGCGGCGTCAGCCAGAGCGGCAATCCGCCCGGCGTACTGGTTGCCACCGCGGTCAAACACGACGGCCTCGACGCCTGCAGCCTTGGCACGCTCGGCGACCAGGGCGCCGACCTGCTTGGCCTGGGCGCTCTTGTCACCCTCGCCACCACGGATGGACACGTCCAGGGTCGATGCCGACGCGAGCGTGTGACCCGCGACGTCGTCGATGACCTGAGCGACCATGTGGCGGTTGGACCGCGTCACGACCAAGCGCGGACGCTCCGGCGAACCGGAGATGTGCTTGCGGACACGGATGTGGCGACGCTTGAGGGCAGCGCGCTTGTACGCGTCGCCCTTGGCGATCTTTACGCCGTATGCCATGGCTACTTACCAGCCTTTCCGACCTTGCGGCGGATGACCTCGCCGGCGTACTTGACGCCCTTGGCCTTGTACGGGTCAGGCTTCCGCAGCTTGCGGATCTTGGCCGCGGTCTCGCCGACCTTCTGCTTGTCGATGCCCTCGACGGAGAACTTCGTGGGGGACTCCACCTTGAAGGTGATGCCCTCCGGGGCCTCGATCAGGATCGGGTGGCTGTAGCCCAGGGCGAACTCCAGGTTGGAGCCCTTCGCCTGGACGCGGTAACCGACACCACTGATCTCGAGCGCCTTGGTGTATCCCTGGGTCACACCGGTGATCATGTTCGCCACCAGCGTGCGGGACAGGCCGTGAAGGGCCTTGTTCTGACGCTCGTCGTTCGGGCGGACGACGTTCAGGACGCCGTCCTCACCCTTGGTGACCTCGATCGGCGACGCAACGGTGTGCGAGAGGGTGCCCTTGGGGCCCTTCACTGCGACCGTGCGGCCATCGATGGTGACGTCCACACCGGCGGGAACCTGGATGGGGAGCTTGCCGATTCGCGACATGAGCTATTCCTCCGTTCCCGACTACCAGACGTAGGCGAGGACTTCCCCACCTACGCCCTTCTTCTGAGCCTGCTGGCCGGTCAGGAGACCGTGGGACGTGGAGATGATCGCCACGCCCAGGCCGCCGAGGACCTTCGGCAGGTTGGTGGACTTTGCGTATACACGCAGACCCGGCTTCGAGATTCGCTTGATGCCGGCGATCGAGCGCTCGCGGTTCGGGCCGAACTTCAGCTCGAGGACGAGGTTCTTGCCGACCTCGGCGTCCTCGACCTTCCAGCCGGTGATGAAGCCCTCCTGCTGGAGGATCTCCGCGATGTGCGACTTGATCTTGCTGTGCGGCATCACGACGGAGTCGTGGTACGCCGAGTTCGCGTTACGCAGACGCGTGAGCATGTCTGCGATGGGATCAGTCATGGTCATGAATTGGCCTTCGGCCTCTCTCGCCGGGGTTTCCTGTATGCGCCATCCCTCTCCCCACTCAGTGGCGGGACGGGTGCGGTGCGGGGACCTACGGCGTAGTAAGTCGGTCTTGGGCGGCAGGCGCCCAACCCCACAAGCCTACGGCATGTGAGGCCGGGCTCCTGCCGACCAGATGCTTACCGAGAGCTTCCGTCAATTCCCAACGCCCAAAGGGCGAAGGAGAATTACCAGGAACTCTTGGTCACGCCCGGCAGCTCGCCACGGTGAGCCATCTCACGAAGGCACACGCGGCACAGGCCGAACTTGCGGTAGACGGAGTGGGGCCGGCCGCAGCGCTGGCAGCGGGTGTACCCGCGAACGCCGAACTTCGGCTTACGGGCGGCCTTAGCGATCAGAGCCTTCTTCGCCACGGTCAGTTCTCCTTGAACGGGAAGCCGAGGTGACGAAGGAGGGCACGACCCTCGTCGTCATTGGTCGCCGTGGTGACCACGGTGATGTCCATGCCCCGGACCCGGTCGATCTTGTCCTGGTCGATCTCGTGGAACATGACCTGCTCCGTGAGACCGAAGGTGTAGTTGCCACGGCCGTCGAACTGCTTCGGCGACAGGCCACGGAAGTCACGGATACGCGGCAGCGCGAGCGACAGCGTACGGTCCAGGAACTCCCACATCCGGTCACCACGGAGGGTGACGTGGCAGCCGATCGGCTGACCCTCACGCAGCTTGAACTGCGCGATGGACTTGCGGGCCTTGGTGACGGCCGGCTTCTGGCCGGTGATCGTGGTGAGGTCGCGCACGGCGCCATCGATCAGCTTGGAGTCGCGGGCGGCGTCGCCCACACCCATGTTGACCACGATCTTGACCAGACCGGGAATCTGCATGACGTTCTCGTAGGAGAACTCCTCACGCAGCTTGCCGGCGATTTCCTCGCGGTAGCGCGTCTTGAGACGCGGCGCAGTGGTGGCAGTCATCAGATGTCCTCACCGGTCCGCTTGGCAACGCGGATCTTGTTGCCCTCGTCGTCAAAGCGGTAGCCGACGCGGGTGACGACCTTCTTGCCGTCCTTCTCCACAACCAGCTGAACGTTGCTGACGTGAATCGGGGCCTCAGTGGTGACGATGCCGCCGGTCTGCGAACCGCGAGCCGTCTGACCGGCCTTGGTGTGCTTCTTGACCCGGTTGACACCCTCGACGAGGACGCGGTCCTGAGCGGGGTAGGCCACGATGACCTTGCCCTGCTTGCCCTTGTCCTTGCCGGTGATGACCTGAACCAGGTCGCCCTTCTTGATCTTCATGCTTACAGCACCTCCGGCGCGAGCGAGATGATCTTCATGAACTTCTTCTCGCGCAGCTCACGGCCCACCGGGCCGAAGATACGGGTGCCGCGGGGGTCGCCGTCGTTCTTCAGAATGACGGCGGCGTTCTCGTCGAAGCGGATGTACGAGCCATCCTGACGACGACGCTCCTTGACGGTGCGAACGATGACGGCCTTGACGACGTCACCCTTCTTCACGTTGCCACCGGGGATCGCGTCCTTGACGGTGGCGACGATGACGTCACCGATGCCCGCGTAGCGGCGACCCGAACCACCGAGAACACGGATGGTGAGGATTTCCTTCGCACCCGTGTTGTCGGCGACGCGAAGTCGCGACTCCTGCTGGATCACGTCTATCTCCTGATCGTCTGCCGGTTCCCGGCGGGGTTCGGACCCGATCGGATCCGAACCCCGCCGAGCCTGGCGGAACTTGCCTGAGGGGAATGCCCCTCAGGAATTACTTGGCCTTCTCGAGGATCTCGACGACGCGCCACCGCTTCGTGGCGGACAGCGGCCGGGTCTCCATGAGGAGGACACGGTCGCCGACGCCGGCGGCGTTCTGCTCGTCGTGCGCCTTGAGCTTGTTCGTACGGCGGATGACCTTGCCGTACAGCGCGTGCTTGACACGGTCCTCGACAGCGACGACGACGGTCTTGTCCATCTTGTCGCTGACGACCAGACCCTCACGGGTCTTGCGGAAACCGCGGTCGGTGTTCGTCTCAGTCACAGTCTTCTCGCTCATCAGGCGCTCTCCACCGTCTCGATGCCCAGCTCGCGCTCGCGCATCAGGGTGTAGATCCGGGCGATGTCCTTACGGACGGACTTGAGCCGGCCGTGGTTCTCGAGCTGACCGGTCGCCGCCTGAAAGCGGAGATTGAACAGCTCTTCCTTGGCCTCGCGGAGCTTGTTGAGGAGCTCCTCGTTGCCCAGCTCGCGCAGCTCGGACGCCTTGGTACCGGCCGACATCACGACTCACCTGCCTCGCGCCGAACGATCCGGCACTTCATCGGAAGCTTGTGAGCAGCGCGGGTAAGCGCCTCACGAGCAATCTTCTCGTTCGGGTAGGACAGCTCGAACATCACCCGACCGGGCTTGACGTTCGCGATCCACCACTCGGGAGAACCCTTACCGGAACCCATGCGGGTCTCGGCGGGCTTCTTCGTCAGGGGGCGGTCCGGGTAGATGTTGATCCAGACCTTGCCGCCACGCTTGATGTGGCGGGTCATCGCGATACGAGCTGCCTCGATCTGGCGGTTCGTCACGTACGCCGGGGTCAGCGCCTGGATGCCGTACTCGCCGAACGCAACCTGCGTGCCACCCTTGGACATACCGCTGCGCTTCGGGTGGTGCTGCTTGCGGTGCTTGACCCTACGGGGGATCAGCATTTCGGTCAGGCCTCCGTTCCGGTGCTCTCAGCCGGAGCAGCGGCGGCGGGAGCGTCGGCCTTGGGGGCCTCCGCTGCCGGCGCGGACTGCTGCGGCTTGCGACCGCGACCGCCACGCTCGCCACCGCGGCCACCGCGGCCGGCCGGGCGGTCAGCGCCGCCACGGGCCGGGCGGTTGCCAGCGCGGGCAGCAGCGTTCTCGGCGCGGACCTCGGCGATGTTCTTGACGTCGCCCTTGTAGATCCAGACCTTCACACCGATGCGGCCGAAGGTCGTCTTGGCCTCGAAGAAGCCGTAGTCGACGTTCGCGCGGAGCGTGTGCAGGGGCACACGGCCCTCGCGGTAGAACTCCGAGCGGGACATCTCGGCGCCGCCGAGGCGGCCACCGCACTGGATCTTGATGCCCTTGGCGCCGGCCTTCATCGAGCTCTGCATGCTCTTACGCATGGCACGACGGAAGGAGACGCGGGAGGAGAGCTGCTCGGCGACAGCCTGGGCCACCAGCTGAGCGTCCACCTCGGGGTTCTTGACCTCGAGGATGTTCAGCTGGACCTGCTTGCCGGTCAGCTTCTCCAGCTCGCCACGGATGCGGTCGGCCTCGGCGCCACGGCGACCGATGACGATGCCCGGGCGGGCGGTGTGGATGTCAACGCGGACGCGGTCGCGGGTGCGCTCGATCTCGACCTTCGAGATGCCGGCCCGCTCCATGCCCTTCGTCATCATGCGACGAATGGCGACGTCTTCCTTGACGTAGTCCTTGTACAGCTTGTCGGCGTACCAACGGGACTTGAAGTCCGTGGTAATGCCGAGCCGGAACCCGTGCGGGTTTACCTTCTGGCCCATTACCGGGTTCCTTCCTTGCTGCTGACGACCACGGTGATGTGGCTGGTCCGCTTACGGATCCGGTAGGCACGGCCCTGAGCACGCGGACGGAACCGCTTCAGGGTCGGGCCCTCGTCCACGTACGCCTCGCTGATGACCAGCGAAGAGGCGTCGGTGTGGTCGTAGTTGTGTGCAGCGTTGGCAATGGCGCTGTCAAGCACCTTGCCAACCGGCACGCTCGCGGCCTGCGGGGCGAAACGCAGGACCGCCTGAGCCTCCGTGGCATCCATGCCACGGATGAGGTCCACCACGCGGCGGGCCTTCATGGGCGTGACGCGGATGTACCGCGCCTGGGCCCTGGCTTCCATGGTTGTCCCTTCGGTGTAAGTCATAGTCAGTCACCCCGCGTTAGCGGCGCTTCGACTTCCGGTCGTCCTTGACGTGGCCGCGGAAGGTGCGAGTCGGCGAGAACTCGCCGAGCTTGTGGCCGACCATCGACTCGGTGACGAACACCGGGACGTGGATCTTGCCGTTGTGCACCGCGATGGTGTGACCCAGCATGGCCGGGACGATCATCGAGCGACGGGACCAGGTCTTGATGACGTTCTTGGTGCCTGCCTCGTTCTGTACGTCCACCTTCTTGATGAGGTGGCCGTCGACGAAGGGCCCCTTCTTGAGACTGCGCGGCATCTAAACCCGCTCCTAGCGCTTCTTGTTCGTCTTGCGGCGGCGGACGATGTACTTGTTCGAAGCCTTCTTCGGCGAACGAGTACGACCCTCCTTCTGACCCCACGGGGAGACCGGGTGGCGACCACCGGAGGTCTTGCCCTCACCACCACCGTGCGGGTGGTCAACCGGGTTCATCGCGACACCGCGGACGGTCGGGCGAACGCCCTTCCAGCGCATACGGCCGGCCTTGCCCCAGTTGATGTTCGACTGCTCGGCGTTGCCGACCTCGCCGATCGTGGCGCGGCAGCGGGCGTCGACCAGGCGGATCTCACCCGACGGCATACGAAGGTGGGCCATGGTGCCCTCCTTCGCCAGCAGCTGCACGGAGGCACCCGCGGAACGGGCGAACTTCGCGCCGCCGCCGGGCCGCAGCTCGATGGCGTGGATGGTCGTACCGACCGGGATGTTGCGCAGCGCCAGGTTGTTGCCGGGCTTGATGTCGGCCGCGGGGCCGTTCTCGACCCGGTCGCCCTGCGTGAGGCCACGCGGCGCGATGATGTAGCGCTTCTCGCCGTCCGCGTAGTGCAGGAGCGCGATGCGCGCGGTGCGGTTGGGGTCGTACTCGATGTGCGCGACCTTGGCCGGCACGCCGTCCTTGTCGTGACGACGGAAGTCGATCACTCGGTAGGCGCGCTTGTGGCCACCGCCCTGGTGGCGAACGGTCACACGACCGGCGTTGTTACGGCCGCCCTTGCTGTGCAGGGGGCGGACCAGCGACTTCTCCGGCGTGGACCGCGTGATCTCGACAAAGTCGGCGACGCTGGAGCCACGACGGCCCGGGGTCGTCGGCTTGTACTTGCGGATACCCATTTCTCAGTCCTCGTCCGATTCCGGACGACTCGACCTCCGTCAGGAGGTCGGGCCGCCGAAGATGTCGATACGGTCGCCCTCGGCGAGGGTCACGATGGCGCGCTTGGTGTCAGCGCGCTTGCCGAAGCCGGTCTTGGTGCGCTTGCGCTTACCCTGCCGGTTGATCGTGTTGACCCCGGTGACCTTGACCGAGAAGACCGCTTCCACGGCCTGCTTGATCTGGGTCTTGTTGGAGCCGGGCGCGACGATGAACGTGTACTTGTTCTCGTCGAGCAGCGCGTAGCTCTTCTCGGAAACGACCGGCTTGACGAGAACGTCGCGCGGGTCCGTGAAGGTCTTGCTGGTTACGGTCGCCTCGCTCATCAGGCGTCGCTCCCTTCGGTCTCATCGGCCTTGGGGCCAGACACGAAGGACTCGAGGGCGGCCTGAGTGAAGACCACGTCGTCGGAGACGATCACGTCGTACGTGTTGAGCTGGCCCGGCTCCAGGATGTGCACCTGGGGCAGGTTGCGGGCGGACAGCCACGCGGCCTCGTCGGCGCGCTCGACGACCAGGAGCAGGTTCTTGCGCTCCGAGATCTTGCCGAACAGCGTCTTGGCGGCCTTCGTGGAGACAGCACCGTCGACCACGCCGGTGACGACGTGGATACGGGAGTGGCGTGCCCGGTCGGAGAGGGCACCGCGCAGGGCGGCGGCCTTCATCTTCTTCGGGGTGCGCTGCGAGTAGTCACGCGGCTGCGGGCCGTGGACGACGCCACCGCCGACGAACTGCGGTGCGCGGGTCGAACCCTGGCGGGCGCGGCCGGTGCCCTTCTGGCGGTACGGCTTGCGGCCACCACCACGGACTTCGCCGCGACGCTTGGTCTTGTGCGTGCCCTGACGGGCAGCGGCCAGCTGTGCGACAACGACCTGGTGGATCAGCGGAACGCTGGTCTTCGCGTCGAAGATCTCCGCGGGGAGCTCGACGGTACCGGCCTTGTCGCCTGCCGGCGAAAGGATGTCAATGGTGCTCATTACCTCAAGCCCCCTTGGCCGCGGTACGGACCAGGACGAGGCCGCCGTTCGGACCGGGGACTGCGCCCTTGATGAGGAGCAGACCCTTCTCCGCGTCAACCGCGTGGATGGTCAGGTTCTGGGTGGTGACGCGCTCGTTGCCCATGCGACCCGCCATGCGCATGCCCTTGAAGACACGGCCGGGGGTGGCACAGCCACCGATGGAGCCGGGCATGCGGTGCACACGGTGGGCACCGTGGGACGCCTTGCCACCCTTGAAGTTGTGGCGCTTCATCACACCGGCGAAGCCCTTGCCCTTGCTCTTGCCCGTGACGTCAACCTTGACGCCGGACTCGAACACTGCGGCAGTGACCTCCTGGCCCAGCGTGTACTCGCTGGCGTCAGGGGTGCGGAGCTCCACCAGGTGGCGGCGCGGGGTCACGTCGGCCTTGGCGAAGTGGCCCTTGAGGGGCTTGTTCACCTTGCGCGGGTCGATCTCGCCGAAGGCGATCTGGACCGACTCGTAGCCGTCGCTGTCGTTGGTGCGGACCTGGGTGACGACGCAGGGCCCGGCCTTGACGACGGTCACCGGGACGACCCGGTTGTTCTCGTCCCAGACCTGGGTCATGCCGAGCTTCTCGCCCAGGACGCCCTTAATGTTCTTAGCCATCTCGCGCGTCACCTCAGAGCTTGATCTCGATGTCGACGCCGGCCGGCAGGTCGAGACGCATGAGCGAGTCAACCGTCTTCGGCGTGGGGTCGAGGATGTCGATGAGGCGCTTGTGCGTGCGCATCTCGAAGTGCTCGCGCGAGTCCTTGTACTTGTGCGGCGACTTGATGACGCAGTACACGTTCTTCTCAGTGGGCAGCGGCACCGGGCCTGCGACCGACGCACCAGTGCGGGTCACCGTCTCGACGATCTTCTTCGCCGAGGAGTCGATGACCTCGTGGTCGTAGGCCTTGAGCCGGATGCGGATCTTCTGTCCCGCCATGGCTACTAGTAGTCCTGTCTCTCGTAACGCTCTGGAACCCGGGGGTTCTGGAAACTTCTCCTCCGACCCACGCGGTCGGGCGTGTCGCATCCCCTCTACGCAGAACTCCCGAAGGATTTCCCAACCAAGGGGGTGCGGGCCGTGGACCGCGCTGTGCTCAATAAAGAGCGTCGGGGGCGAAACACCCACCGGGTGCCTGGCCGGTGCCCCACTTACGCTTCCCGGAAGATTCCCGTACGTCCGGCCCGCATGGGGCCGACGAGTACTGTGGGACTCGCTTCCAGTCCTCCCGGCGGGAGGCGCGCAGCATTGACACTCAACCGAGCAACCTGGTCAGTGTGCCATACGCGGCGCGAGCCTGGCCAATCGGGCCGAAGACATTACCCCGGGTGAGTTGCGCGTCAAACCGCGCCTCACAGAACGCCCGGCGACGCGGTGGCGACGCGCCGGAGGAAAATCGGCTGGAACGCCCCTCCCCCGCCCTCCTACGCTGGCCATGTCAGCGACACGGGGGCCTCGACCGTCATGCGTACGCACTATCCGCGGACACCACATCTGCCCTGGTCGCCGGGGGTGACCGACGACGACGTCAGGGTCACCGACCTGTGCGGGCTCCGCGGCCGCGAGGTCGTCGTCACCGAGAAGCTCGACGGCGAGAACACCACCCTGTACGCCGACGGCCTGCACGCACGTTCCCTCGATTCGGCACACCACCCGTCCCGGACCTGGGTCAAGGCCCTCCAGGGGCGCATCGGGCACGCGATCCCCGCGGGCCGGCGGGTGTGCGGCGAGAACATGTACGCCCGGCACTCGATCGCGTACGAGGACCTGGACAGCTACTTCTACGGCTTCTCCGTGTGGGACGCGGACGGACGCTGTCTGGACTGGGACGAGACCGTCGGCTGTCTGCGGGCACTCGGCATCCCCGCGCCCCGGGTCCTGTGGCGGGGCACGTTCGACGAGCGGGCGCTGCGGGCGCTCGCGGTCGACCGGGGACGCCAGGAGGGATACGTCGTGCGGACCGTCGAAGGATTCGCCGCCGGCGACTTCGGGCGGCACGTCGCCAAGTGGGTCAGGCCCGGGCATGTGCAGACCGGTACGCACTGGATGCACGCGGCCGTCGTCGCGAACGGCCTGGGCCCGAACGCGCCGCTGTGGGCGGTGCGTTCGGGTGCCGCCGCCGACCCGCGGGAACTGACCGCCGCGCTCGGTCTGCCCGGCGGCGACGCGGAGGCTCTCGGCCGGCTGGCGACCGCCGGGCTGTGCGGGGACGCCCGGCTCTCCGGCGTACTGGCCACGCTGCTGCACCGCAGCCGGCGGTCCTCGCTCGCGCCGAAGCTCGTCCCCGCCCTGGGCATGCCGCTCGCCCGGCGTGTCGCCGACCTCGTCGGGCTGCATCCGGCCCTGCACCGGCCGTACCCGGACGATGAGCGGCGCGCCGGTCTGGTGCGGCTGTCGTACGCCGCCGACCTGGACGTCCTGCACGCCGTCGCGCGGGCGACCGCCCGGGACGCCGAGGCGCACGAGCAGGTGGAGTGGTCCGCGCTGCACGCGGAGGACGCCGGGCCGCTCGCGGGACTGCGGGAGGCGTTCGCCGGGCTGGACGCCGACTCCTCGGCCCGCTGTCTGGCCGAGGCCCGCGAGGCGTACGCGCTCGGACGCATCCGCACGGCCGAGGAAGCGGTCGCGGCCACCTGGCGGTGGCGTTCGGGCGCCTTCCCGAAGCTGATCCAGATGGTCGGCCCGTCGGGCAGCGGCAAGAGCACGTTCGCCCGGGAGCTGTCCGGGGTGGACACCCTCATCTCCCTCGACGACCTCCGCGAGGCCCGCGGCTCCCGCGCCGACCAGAAGGCCAACGCGGACATCCTGCGCACCGGACTCGGCCGGCTGGACGCCGCGCTGGACGGCGGCGGGACCGTGGTGTGGGACGCGACATCACTCAATCAGCAGCAGCGTTCCCTGGTGCACTCCGTCGCCCTGCGCCGGGACGCACTCGTCACCCACGCCGTGGTCCTCGTCGACGAGGCCGAGCTGACCCGGCGCAACGGGGCACGCGAGCACCCGGTGCCGGCCCGCGTCCTCGCCGCCCAGCTGCACCGCTTCGGCCCGCCGTACCCGGGTCAGGCGCACCGCACCTGGTACATCGGGGCCAGTGGGACGATCGAGGAGGAGGCGTAGCCGTGCGTACCAGCGAGGAGATCTACCACCGGGTGTGCTGGGACGCGCGCTTCGACCCCGCCCGTTTCGTGGTCGGGATCAACCAGCGCGGCGCCCCGCCCGAGCGCGTCCCGCTGCCCGCGTTCGTGCCGGGCGGCGAGATCCCCTGGCACCGGGTGCTGTTCTTCGAGGCCGACGGCGAGGTCGTGTGGAACCGGGCCACGGGCGTCGACCGGATCGACGACACGGACGCCGGGCGGGTACGGGAGGCGCGGCGGCTGCGGGCGCCGTTCTTCACCGCCCGCACGCCGTACGCCTGGGACGGCGCCGACTGGGTCCCGGCGCGGACCGCCCGGGCCGACGGGCCCACGGGACGGCTGCGTCTGCTGACCTGGAACACCCTGTGGGACCGCTACGACGCCGACCGCATCGGCACCGCCGCGCGCAGACCGCTGCTGATGACCGCACTGCGCGAGGCCGACGCGGACGTCATCGCGCTCCAGGAGGTGGAGCCCTCGCTGCTCACGCTGCTGCTCCAGGAACCGTGGGTGCGTCGGACGTACACCCTGGGGACGGATCCGGCGGCGCGGGACGTCGACGAGTGCGGTGTGCTGCTGCTGAGCAGGCTGCCCGTACGGGAGGCCGCACACCACGCCCTCGGCCCGCACAAGGCCGTGGTGGCCCTTGTCGTGGAGACCGGCGCCGGCCCGGTCACGGTCGCCGCGACCCATCTGAGCAGCGACCACTCGGAGAACGGGGCGCAACGGCGGGACGCCGAACTGGCCCGGATCGCCGAAGGACTGGCCTCCCTCGACGGCGGTCTCGTCCTCATGGGCGACTTCAACGACGGCACCGGGGCTCCGGGCACCGCGCTCGGCATGCGCGACGCGTGGAGCGAGGCCCACGGCCCGGACGACGCGACCGCGACGTTCGACCCGTGCGTCAATCCGCTGGCCGCGGTCTCCTCGCTGAGCGGGCGGGCGTCCCGGCTGGACCGGGTGCTGCTCCGCGCGGAGGGACTGCGGGTGCGGCGTGCCGAACTCCGCGGCGACGTCCCCACGGCCGAGGGCCTGTACATCTCCGACCACTACGGCGTGCTGGCCGAACTTGCCCCTACCGTCGCGGAGAGCGCCGAGGTCCTGGACGTACCGCCCACGGCCCGTACCGCACTGGCGTGGATCCCGCCGCAGGAGCTCTGGCCGCCGCTGCAGGCGATCCGGCGGGACCACGACCCGCAGATCCGCCGCTGGCCGCCGCACGTCAATCTGCTCTTCGGCTTCGTCCCCGAGTACGCCTTCGAGCAGGCGGCCCCCCTGCTCGCCGCCGCGGCCGCCGCGTGTGCGCCCTTCGACGCGCGGCTGGCGGGTGTGCAGTGGTTCGGGCACCGCGAGGGGGCCACGGTGTGGCTGGACCCGGCGGCCGGGGGCGAGGAGCCGTGGGCCGGACTGTGGGAGGAGCTGGTGCGGCGGTTCCCCACCTGCTGCGGCCACCACGGGGGCTTCACCCCCCACCTCAGCCTGGGCCGGACCACGGACCCGCATGCGCTGGCCGCCGAATGCGGTTGGCGGCTCGATCCGATGCCGGTACGGGTCGGGGAGCTGGTGCTGCTGTCGCGCCGCGGCGACGAGCCGATGCGGGTGCGGGCGACGGTGGCCCTGGGAACGGGCGAGGTGCGCTGGGTACCGGACGCGGCGGCGGACGATCCCCCCGCGCCCGGCCACGGGAACCCCGGCCCGGCCCCGGCCGGCGCCCGGCCGGTCACGGACGTCACGGGTGTCGTACGCCGCGTCCGCGAGGCACTGGCCGGCGGGGTCGTCCATGTCGTCGGCTCCCGGCGCATGGGCTGTGCCCTGTCCGGCGCGGATCTGGACCTGGTGGCGGCACTGCCGGGCGAGGTCGAACTGCCTTCCGTACAAGGCCTGTTGGCGGCGGCGCTGCCGGAGGCGGCGGACCTCCGGGAGGTCGCCGGAGCACGGGTGCCCGGTCTGCGGACCGATATCGGCGGTCTGCGCGTGGACCTGGTCGTGGTCCCCACCGGTCCGATGGACCCGGCGGACGCGGTCGAGCGCCGCGCGGAGCTGGGCGAGGCGGCGGCGGTGGCGCTCAGCGCGGTGAGCGACGCGGAGGCGGTGCTCGCCCTCGCGGGCGACCGGCAGGAGGCGTTCGCGCGGCTGGCCCGGGAGGTCAAGGCATGGGCCGGGGCGCGCGGCCTGGACTCGGCGCCGTTCGGCGGGCTCCCCGGCCTGGCCTGGTCCGTCCTGGCGGCCACCACCGTCCGTGAGGAGGACGACCTGTCGCCCGACCGGCTGCTGCGGCAGTTCTTCGCGACGTGGGCTGCCTGGGACTGGCGCGTGCCGGTGGGCGCGGCACAGGCGCAGGGACCGGAGCTGCCGGTCACGATCATGACTCCTTCGGAGCCCGTACGTCCCTGCACCGACCGGATCACACCGGGCATGCGCGATCTGCTCACCCAGGAGCTGTTCCGCGCCTGGGAGCTGCTCGGGACGGACTCCGCCGGGCTGCTGACCCCGCCGCCGCTGCACCGCCGCCACGCGGCCTGGGCCGTCATGGCCGTGCGCCCGGAATCGGACGGGGGCCGGGTGCGCGGCCGGATCCGCGCACTGATCGGCGACCTGTCGGAGGCGGCTCCCGAGTCCCACGCCTGGCCCCGCCCCTACGGCACGGACCCGGTCCGCTACGCGATCGGCCTCGGTCCGACTCCCCCGGACCGCGCGCTGGTCGAGAGGATCGCGGAGCGTCGGCTGCGGGGGCTCACCGGGGTCACGCTGACGCGCGTCGGCGGTGGGGACGTACCGACCCTGCACTGACCGCACCGGCAGGCCGGCCCTGGGATGATCACGTCATGCCTACGCTGACCGGCCCGTGCTGGGCCCTGCACCCCGCGGACCCTTCCGACCTCGAACGGATCGCCGAGCTCCGGGCCGTCGTCATGCGCCCCGACCTGGAACGGCTGGGCCGGTACGACGAGCATCGTGTGCGGCAGCGACTGCGGAACGTCTTCGCTCCGGAGCACACCTCGCTCGTCCTCGCGGACGGCGAGTTCGCCGGCAGCGTCACCCTGCGCCCGATCGAGAGCGGCTGGTGGCTGGAGAACTTCTACCTCTCCCCGGCCGTCCAGGGCCGCGGGATCGGCACCGCCGTCCTGCGGACCCTGCTGGAGCGCACGGACGCGGAAGGTGCGGACGTCCGCCTCGACGTCCTGCAGGGCAGCCCCGCACGACGGCTGTACGAGCGCCACGGGTTCACCCTGGAGCGCGAGGACCCCATCGACGCCTATCTGGTGCGCCGCCCGCGCATGTAGCCGCCACCAGATGACCGAAGGGCCCCGGTCCACCGCTTGCGCGGCGGGCCGGGGCCCTTCTTGGTGCTCTGTGCGGAGCAACCAGGTCAGACAGTCAAGTAACTACTTGAGGATCTTGGTGACCTGGCCGGCGCCCACGGTCCGGCCACCCTCACGGATGGCGAACTTCAGGCCCTCTTCCATGGCGACCGGCTGGATCAGCACGACGTTCATGAGGGTGTTGTCACCCGGCATGACCATCTCGGTGCCCTCGGGAAGGGTCACAACGCCCGTCACGTCCGTGGTACGGAAGTAGAACTGCGGGCGGTAGTTGTTGAAGAACGGGGTGTGACGGCCACCCTCGTCCTTCGACAGGATGTAGGACTGCGCCTGGAACTCGGTGTGCGGCGTGACCGAACCCGGCTTGATGATGACCTGGCCGCGCTCGACGTCCTCGCGCTTGATGCCACGAAGAAGCAGACCGACGTTCTCACCGGCCTGGCCCTCGTCGAGCAGCTTGCGGAACATCTCGATGCCGGTGACCGTGGTGGTGGTCTTCTCCTGCTTGATGCCCACGATGTCAACGGTCTCGTTGACCTTCAGGACACCACGCTCGATACGACCGGTGACGACGGTGCCACGACCGGTGATCGTGAAGACGTCCTCGATCGGCATCAGGAACGGCTTCTCGACGTCACGCTCGGGCTGCGGGATCGACTCGTCGACGGCCTTCATCAGGTCGAGGACGGTCTGGCCCCACTCCTTGTCACCCTCAAGAGCCTTGAGCGCCGAGACCTTGACGACCGGAAGGTCGTCGCCCGGGAACTCGTACTCGGAGAGGAGCTCACGGACCTCGAGCTCGACGAGCTCCAGGATCTCCTCGTCGTCCACCATGTCGGCCTTGTTCAGGGCGACGACGATGTAGGGAACGCCGACCTGGCGGGCCAGGAGCACGTGCTCCTTGGTCTGCGGCATCGGGCCGTCGGTGGCGGCGACCACGAGGATGGCGCCGTCCATCTGCGCCGCACCCGTGATCATGTTCTTGATGTAGTCGGCGTGACCCGGGCAGTCGACGTGCGCGTAGTGACGCGACTCCGTCTGGTACTCGACGTGCGCGATCGAGATCGTGATACCGCGCTGGCGCTCCTCAGGAGCCTTGTCGATCTGGTCGAAGGCCGAGGCCTCGTTCAGGTCCGGGTACGCGTCGTGCAGCACCTTGGTAATGGCGGCCGTGAGGGTCGTCTTACCGTGGTCAATGTGACCGATGGTGCCGATGTTGACGTGCGGCTTAGTCCGCTCGAACTTCGCCTTCGCCACTGGGTCCTCCTGTGGAGTGGTTCTGTACGCCTTGCTTCATCGGCGCCAGGTGATCTTTGCTGGGATGCCGGGGCCGGGGGCATTCACCGCATTGCTTGCGCTCTGCGGCGAATGCCCCACCAGGCTCCGGTGACAAGCCTAAAGCGTGAGCTCGGGAGAGTTACTCGCCCTTGGCCTTCGCGATGATCTCCTCGGCGACGTTCCGCGGAACCTCGGCGTAGGAGTCGAACTGCATCGAGTAGCTTGCGCGACCCGAGGTCTTGCTGCGGAGGTCTCCGACGTAGCCGAACATCTCCGAGAGGGGCACGAGGCCCTTCACGACGCGAGCGCCGCTGCGCTCCTCCATGGCCTGGATCTGGCCACGGCGGGAGTTGAGGTCGCCGATGACATCGCCCATGTAGTCCTCGGGCGTGGTGACCTCGACGGCCATCATCGGCTCGAGGAGCACGGGGGACGCCTTGCGGGCACCCTCCTTGAACGCCTGCGAACCGGCGATCTTGAAGGCGAGCTCGGACGAGTCGACCTCGTGGTAACCACCGTCGAGAAGGGTGACGCGGACGCCGACCATCTCGTAACCGGCCAGGATGCCGAACTGCATGGCTTCCTGAGCACCCGCGTCCACCGAGGGGATGTACTCACGGGGGATGCGGCCACCGGTGACCTTGTTGACGAACTCGTAGGACGCGTCGCCACCCTCGATGGGCTCAAGGGCGATCTGCACCTTCGCGAACTGGCCGGTACCACCAGTCTGCTTCTTGTGCGTGTAGTCGATGCGCTCGACGGCCTTGCGGATCGTCTCGCGGTACGCGACCTGCGGCTTGCCGACGTTCGCCTCGACGCGGAACTCGCGCTTCATGCGGTCGACGAGCACCTCGAGGTGAAGCTCGCCCATACCACCGATGATGGTCTGGCCGGTCTCCTCGTCGGAGTGCACCTGGAAGGACGGGTCCTCCTCGGAGAGACGCTGGATGGCGACACCCAGCTTCTCCTGGTCACCCTTGGACTTGGGCTCGATGGCGACCTGGATGACCGGCGCCGGGAAGTCCATGGACTCCAGGATCACCGGGTTCTTGTCGTCGCACAGCGTCTCACCGGTGGTGGTCTGCTTCAGGCCCATGACGGCGATGATGTCACCGGCGCCCACCGACGCGATCTCCTCACGCTTGTTCGCGTGCATACGGTAGATCTTGCCGATGCGCTCCTTCTTGCCCTTGACCGAGTTCAGCACCGCGGTGCCGGCCTCGAGGCGACCGGAGTAGATCCGGACGAAGGTGAGCTTGCCGAGGTGCGGGTCGCTAGCGATCTTGAACGCCAGGCCGGAGAACGGCTCGTCGTCCGAGGGCTTGCGCTTGACGACAACCTCGGGGTCCTTGACGTCGTGGCCCTCGATGGCCTCGACGTCCAGGGGGGAAGGCAGGTAGCGGACGACCGCGTCGAGCAGGGGCTGGACGCCCTTGTTCTTGAACGCCGTGCCACAGAACACCGGGGTGACGGTGACGGAGCCCGCGCCGCCCTTCGATGCGAGGGTGATCCGGCGGATCGCCTCGTGCAGCTGCTCCTCGGTGGGCTCGACGCCCTCGAGGTACAGCTCCATCATCTGGTCGTCGTTCTCGGAGACGGCCTCGAGCAGCTTGCCGCGCCACTCCTGAGCCGCCTCGATGTGGGTGTCCGGGATGTCGACGGTGTCGTACATCTCGCCCTTGAGGGCCTCTTCCGGCCACACGAAGGCCTTCATCGACACGAGGTCGACGACGCCCCTGAAGTCGGCTTCGGCACCGATGGGGAGCTGCATGACGAGCGGGACCGCACCGAGGCGGTCGACGATCATGTCGACGCAGCGGTGGAACTCGGCACCCGTACGGTCGAGCTTGTTGACGAAGCAGATACGCGGCACGCCGTAGCGGTCCGCCTGACGCCAAACGGTCTCGGACTGCGGCTCGACGCCGGCAACACCGTCGAACACGGTGACAGCGCCGTCGAGGACGCGGAGCGAACGCTCCACCTCGACGGTGAAGTCGACGTGACCCGGGGTGTCGATGATGTTGATGGTGTGGTCAACATCGTTGAGCGGCCAGTGACAGGTCGTCGCGGCGGACGTGATCGTGATGCCGCGCTCCTGCTCCTGCTCCATCCAGTCCATCGTGGCAGCGCCGTCGTGGACTTCACCGATCTTGTACGAAACGCCGGTGTAGAACAGGATCCGCTCAGTGGTGGTCGTCTTGCCCGCGTCGATGTGGGCCATGATCCCGATGTTGCGGACCTTGGCCAGGTCAAGCGAAGTGGTGGCCATAAGGCTCAATCTTCTCTCGGTCTCGATGTGGGTAGCGACTACCAGCGGTAGTGCGCGAAGGCCTTGTTGGACTCGGCCATCTTGTGGGTGTCCTCGCGCTTCTTGACGGCAGCGCCAAGACCGTTGGAGGCGTCGAGCAGCTCGTTCATGAGGCGCTCGGTCATCGTCTTCTCGCGACGGGCGCGGGAGTAACCCACGACCCAGCGCAGAGCGAGGGTGGCGGCGCGACCGGGCTTGACCTCGATCGGCACCTGGTACGTGGCGCCACCGACACGGCGGGACTTGACCTCGAGCGAGGGCTTGACGTTCTCAAGCGCGCGCTTCAGCGTGATGACCGGGTCGTTGCCGGTCTTCTCGCGGAGGCCTTCCATGGCGCCGTACACGATCCGCTCGGCGGTGGAACGCTTGCCGTTGAGCAGGATCTTGTTGATCAGCGAGGTGACAAGAGGAGAACCGTAGACCGGGTCGATGATGACCGGGCGCTTCGGGGCGGGGCCCTTACGAGGCATTCTTACTTCTCCTTCTTGGCGCCGTAGCGGCTGCGGGCCTGCTTGCGGTTCTTGACACCCTGGGTGTCAAGGGAGCCGCGGATGATCTTGTAACGAACACCCGGCAGGTCCTTCACACGGCCACCACGCACGAGCACGATGGAGTGCTCCTGCAGGTTGTGTCCCTCACCCGGGATGTAGGCCGTGACCTCGATGCCGGAGGTCAGGCGCACACGCGCGACCTTACGGAGTGCCGAGTTCGGCTTCTTCGGGGTGGTCGTGAACACACGCGTGCAGACGCCGCGGCGCTGGGGCGAACCCTCGAGCGCGGGCGTCTTGTTCTTCTCGACCTTGTCCTGCCGGCCCTTCCGGACCAGCTGCTGGATCGTAGGCACTACTTCTCCGGTTTCTGTGTGCCGTTCGTGAAACTAACCTGGAACGTCACCGACCCACGCGGTCGGGTGTGTCGAATGCTGCACGCTTCTGCCCTACGGGCAGAAGGGGCGCAGATTGCGGTGGCTACTGACGGACTCGCCATGCGGTTGAGGACACGCACACGAGCCCAGGCACACCCCAGGCACAAGGTCTGAGCGTACCTACCTCACGGACTCCGGTCAAAACAAATGCTGTCCACGACGACGCGCCGCATGTGAAATGGCCGACAGTGCCGCCATTCGCGCGCCCAGCAGGGGGAACGCCGCAGGGCGGCCACCCCGTACGAAACGGGGTGACCGCCCTGCGGACGGGACATGCGCCTTACTGGTTGTACGGACCGTAGTCGTAGTCCTCCAGCGGAACGGCCTGGCCGGAGCCCGTGCCGAACGGCGAGTAGTCGATGTCGTCGTAGCCGACGGCCGAGTACATCGCAGCCTTGGCCTCCTCGGTCGGCTCGACCCGGATGTTGCGGTAGCGGGACAGACCCGTACCGGCCGGGATGAGCTTACCGATGATGACGTTCTCCTTGAGGCCGATCAGGGAGTCCGACTTGGCGTTGATCGCCGCGTCGGTCAGGACCCTGGTCGTCTCCTGGAAGGACGCCGCCGACAGCCACGACTCGGTGGCGAGCGAGGCCTTGGTGATACCCATCAGCTGCGGACGGCCGGAGGCGGGGTGACCGCCCTCGGTGACCACACGACGGTTCTCGGTCTCGAACTTCGACCGCTCGACAAGCTCGCCCGGCAGCAGCTCCGCGTCGCCGGACTCGATGATCGTCACACGGCGGAGCATCTGCCGGATGATGATCTCGATGTGCTTGTCGTGGATCGACACACCCTGCGAGTTGTAGACCTTCTGGACCTCGCCGACCAGGTGGACCTGGACCGCGCGCTGACCGAGGATCCGCAGCACGTCGTGCGGGTTGGTGGCACCCACGGTGAGCTTCTGGCCCACCTCGACGTGGTCGCCCTCGCCCACGAGCAGACGGGCACGCTTCGAGATCGGGAACGGCGTCTCGTCGCTGCCGTCGTCCGGGGTGACGACGATCTTCTTGGTCTTCTCGGTCTCCTCGATACGGATGCGGCCGGCCGCCTCCGAGATCGGGGCGACACCCTTGGGCGTACGGGCTTCGAAGAGCTCGACGACTCGGGGCAGACCCTGGGTGATGTCGTCACCGGCCACACCACCGGTGTGGAAGGTACGCATCGTCAGCTGGGTACCGGGCTCACCGATGGACTGGGCGGCGATGATGCCGACCGCCTCACCGATGTCGACCAGCTTGCCGGTGGCGAGCGAGCGTCCGTAGCAGAAGGCACAGGTGCCGACCGCGGACTCACAGGTCAGGACCGAACGGGTCTTGACCTCCTCGACGCCGGCGCCCACCAGGGCGTCGATCAGGACGTCACCGAGGTCGACGTTGGCAGGCGCGATGACCTTGCCGTCGACGACGACGTCCTCGGCGAGCATGCGGGCGTAGACCGAGGTCTCGACGTCGTCCGTCTTGCGGAGCACGCCGTCCTCGCCCTTGACCGCGATCTTCAGCTTGAGGCCACGGTCGGTGCCGCAGTCCTCCTCGCGAATGATCACGTCCTGCGAGACGTCCACCAGACGACGGGTCAGGTAACCCGAGTCGGCGGTACGCAGGGCGGTGTCCGCCAGACCCTTACGGGCACCGTGCGTGGAGATGAAGTACTCCAGAACGGTCAGGCCCTCACGGAAGGACGCCTTGATCGGACGCGGGATCGTCTCGTTCTTCGCGTTCGACACCAGACCACGCATACCCGCGATCTGACGCATCTGCATCATGTTTCCTCGGGCACCCGAGTCGACCATCATGAAGATGGGGTTCGTCTTCGGGAAGTTCGCGTTCATCGCCTCGGCAACCTCGTTGGTCGCCTTGGTCCAGATCGCGATGAGCTCCTGCGTGCGCTCGTCCTTGGTGATCAGACCGCGCTCGTACTGCTTCTGGACCTTCTCGTCCTGCGCCTCGTAGCCCTGGACGATGGCCTTCTTGGCCTCCGGCACGACGATGTCCGAAACGGAGACGGTGACGCCGGAACGGGTCGCCCAGTGGAAACCGGCCGCCTTCAGGTTGTCGAGCGTCGCCGCCACGATGACCTTGGGGTAGCGCTCGGCCAGGTCGTTGACGATCTCGGAGAGCTGCTTCTTGCCCACCGAGTAGTCGACGAAGGGGTAGTCCTCGGGCAACAGCTCGTTGAAGAGCGCGCGGCCCAGGCTCGTACGCAGCCGGAAGGTGTCACCCGGCTGGTACTCGGGCTCGCCCTCTTCAGCGACCGGCGGCACCCAGCCGCGCGGCGGGATGGTGCCCACCGGGAAGCGGATGTCGACCTGCGTCTGGAGCGAGAGCTCCCGGGCGTCGAACGCCATGATCGCCTCGGCGGTGGAACCGAACGCGCGGCCCTGACCGATGACCTTGCGCTCCTCCTCGTCCGTGGTGAGGAAGAACAGTCCCAGCACCATGTCCTGGGTCGGCATGGTGACGGGACGACCGTCGGCCGGCTTCAGGATGTTGTTCGAGGACAGCATCAGGATGCGGGCCTCGGCCTGCGCCTCCGCGGAGAGCGGCAGGTGCACGGCCATCTGGTCACCGTCGAAGTCCGCGTTGAACGCGGTGCAGACGAGCGGGTGGATCTGGATGGCCTTGCCCTCGACCAGCTGCGGCTCGAAGGCCTGGATGCCGAGGCGGTGCAGGGTCGGTGCACGGTTCAGCAGCACCGGGTGCTCGGCGATGACCTCTTCGAGGACGTCGTACACCACGGTGCGGCCGCGCTCGACCATGCGCTTGGCCGACTTGATGTTCTGCGCGTGGTTCAGGTCGACCAGACGCTTCATCACGAACGGCTTGAAGAGCTCCAGCGCCATGGCCTTGGGCAGACCGCACTGGTGCAGCTTCAGCTGCGGACCGACGACGATCACGGAACGCGCGGAGTAGTCCACACGCTTACCGAGAAGGTTCTGACGGAAACGACCCTGCTTGCCCTTGAGCATGTCGCTCAGGGACTTCAGCGGGCGGTTACCGGGACCGGTGACCGGGCGGCCACGGCGGCCGTTGTCGAACAGCGCGTCGACGGCCTCCTGCAGCATCCGCTTCTCGTTGTTCACGATGATCTCGGGGGCACCGAGGTCAAGGAGACGCTTGAGGCGGTTGTTGCGGTTGATCACACGGCGGTACAGGTCGTTCAGGTCGGAGGTCGCGAAGCGGCCACCGTCCAGCTGCACCATCGGACGCAGGTCCGGCGGGATGACCGGCACGCAGTCGAGCACCATGCCCTTGGGCTTGTTGCTGGTCTGCAGGAACGCGGAGACGACCTTGAGGCGCTTGAGCGCACGGGTCTTCTTCTGGCCCTTGCCGGTACGGATGATCTCGCGAAGCCGCTCGGCCTCTTCATCCAGGTCGAAGGACTCCAGGCGCTTCTGGAGCGCGGCGGCGCCCATGCAGCCGTCGAAGTACGTACCGAAGCGGTCACGCAGCTCGCGGTAGAGCAGCTCGTCGCCCTCGAGGTCCTGGACCTTGAGGTTCTTGAAGCGGTTCCACACCTCGTCGAGACGGTCGATCTCGCGCTGCGCACGGTCACGCAGCTGCTTCATCTCACGCTCGGCACCCTCGCGCACCTTGCGGCGCACGTCGGCCTTGGCACCCTCGGCCTCGAGCTCGGCCAGGTCGGTCTCGAGCTTCTTGGCGCGGGCCTCCAGGTCGGAGTCGCGACGGTTCTCGGTCTGCTGACGCTCGACGGAGACGTGAGCCTCCAGCGACGGCAGGTCACGCGTACGGCGCTCCTCGTCCACGAACGTGATCATGTACGCGGCGAAGTAGATGACCTTTTCGAGGTCCTTCGGCGCGAGATCAAGCAGGTAGCCGAGGCGCGACGGGACGCCCTTGAAGTACCAGATGTGGGTGACGGGAGCGGCAAGCTCGATGTGACCCATGCGCTCACGACGCACCTTGGCGCGCGTGACCTCCACGCCACAGCGCTCACAGATGATGCCCTTGAAGCGGACACGCTTGTACTTGCCGCAGTAGCACTCCCAGTCCCGGGTCGGACCGAAGATCTTCTCGCAGAAGAGTCCGTCCTTTTCGGGCTTGAGCGTGCGGTAGTTGATGGTCTCCGGCTTCTTCACTTCGCCGTGCGACCAGGTCCGGATGTCGTCCGCGGTGGCAAGGCCGATCCGCAGCTCGTCGAAGAAGTTGACGTCGAGCACTTGTCGTCAATCCCTCTTTCGGGGGTTCGAGCCCCCTCGCATGTGCGAGAAAACGGGGCACTTCAGCAATGGTCTGAACGGGTCCGGGGAGAGCCGGCCGGATCACAGGGATCCGGCCGGCCAACCCGTCAGACCTCTTCGACGCTGCTCGGCTCGCGCCGGGACAGGTCGATTCCGAGCTCCTCCGCCGCGCGGAAGACGTCCTCGTCCGTGTCGCGCATCTCGATGGACATGCCGTCCGAGGAGAGCACCTCCACGTTGAGACAGAGCGACTGCATTTCCTTGATGAGCACCTTGAAGGACTCGGGAATGCCGGGCTCGGGGATGTTCTCGCCCTTGACGATGGCCTCGTAGACCTTCACGCGGCCGGTCACGTCGTCGGACTTGATCGTCAGCAGCTCCTGAAGGGCGTACGCGGCGCCATAAGCCTCGAGCGCCCACACCTCCATCTCGCCGAAGCGCTGTCCACCGAACTGGGCCTTACCACCCAGCGGCTGCTGGGTGATCATGGAGTACGGGCCGGTCGACCGAGCGTGCAGCTTGTCGTCGACGAGGTGGTGCAGCTTGAGGATGTACATGTAGCCGACCGAAACCGGCTCGGGGAACGGCTCACCGGAGCGGCCGTCGAACAGGTTGGCCTTGCCCGAGGGCTGGACCAGCCGGTTGCCGTCGCGGTTCGGGATCGTGGCCTCGAAGAGACCGGAGATCTCGTCCTCGCGCGCACCGTCGAAGACGGGCGTGGCGACGTTGGTGCCGGGGGCGACCTGGTCGGCGCCGATGGCCTGCAGGCGCTTGGCCCACTCGTCACCGAGGCCGGAGACGTCCCAGCCGCGGCTGGCGAGCCAGCCGAGGTGGATCTCCAGGACCTGTCCCGGGTTCATTCGGGACGGGACACCCAGCGGGTTGAGGATGATGTCGACCGGGGTGCCGTCCTCCAGGAACGGCATGTCCTCGATCGGGAGGATCTTCGAGATGACGCCCTTGTTGCCGTGACGGCCGGCGAGCTTGTCACCATCGGTGATCTTGCGCTTCTGCGCGACGTAGACGCGGACCAGCTGGTTCACGCCCGGCGGCAGCTCGTCGCCCTCTTCGCGGTCGAAGACGCGGACGCCGATGACCTTGCCGATCTCACCGTGCGGCACCTTCAGCGAGGTGTCGCGCACCTCGCGCGCCTTCTCACCGAAGATCGCGCGGAGCAGGCGCTCCTCGGGGGTCAGCTCGGTCTCGCCCTTGGGCGTGACCTTGCCGACGAGGATGTCACCGGCGACGACCTCGGCACCGATACGGATGATGCCGCGCTCGTCGAGGTCGGCGAGGACCTCTTCGGAGACGTTCGGGATGTCCCGGGTGATCTCCTCCGGGCCGAGCTTGGTGTCACGGGCGTCGACCTCGTGCTCCTCGATGTGGATCGAGGAGAGGACGTCGTCCTGCACGAGGCGCTGCGACAGGATGATCGCGTCCTCGTAGTTGTGACCCTCCCACGGCATGAACGCCACGAGCAGGTTCTTGCCGAGCGCCATCTCACCGTTCTCGGTGGCCGGCCCGTCGGCGAGGACCTGGCCCTCGATGACCCGGTCGCCCTCGGAGACGACGACCTTCTGGTTGACCGAGGTGCCCTGGTTGGAGCGCGAGAACTTGGCGATGCGGTACGTGGTGTACGTGCCGTCGTCGTTGGTGACGGTGATGTAGTCCGCGGAGACCTCCTGGACGACACCGTCCTTCTCGGCCTTCAGGACGTCACCGGCGTCGGTGGCGCAGCGGTACTCCATGCCCGTGCCGACGAGCGGGGCCTCCGACTTGATCAGCGGCACCGCCTGACGCATCATGTTCGCGCCCATGAGGGCACGGTTGGCGTCGTCGTGCTCCAGGAAGGGGATCATCGCGGTGGCGACGGACACCATCTGGCGCGGCGAGACGTCCATGTAGTCGACGTCGTCGCCCGGGATGTAGTCGACCTCTCCGCCACGACGGCGGACCAGGACGCGGGGCTCGGTGAACCGCATGTCCTCGGAGAGCGTCGCGTTCGCCTGGGCGATCACGAAGCGGTCTTCCTCGTCGGCGGTGATGTAGTCGACCTCGTCGGTGACCTGACCGTCGACGACCTTGCGGTACGGCGTCTCGATGAAGCCGAACGCGTTGACACGTCCGTACGAGGCGAGCGAACCGATCAGACCGATGTTCGGGCCTTCAGGGGTCTCGATCGGGCACATGCGTCCGTAGTGGGACGGGTGCACGTCACGGACCTCGAAGCCGGCCCGCTCACGGGAGAGACCACCCGGGCCAAGAGCCGACAGACGGCGCTTGTGGGTGAGACCCGACAGCGGGTTGTTCTGGTCCATGAACTGCGACAGCTGGCTGGTGCCGAAGAACTCCTTGATGGAGGCGACGACCGGCCGGATGTTGATCAGGGTCTGCGGCGTGATCGCCTCGACGTCCTGGGTGGTCATGCGCTCGCGCACGACGCGCTCCATACGGGCGAGACCCGTACGGACCTGGTTCTGGATGAGCTCGCCGACGTTACGCAGACGACGGTTGCCGAAGTGGTCGATGTCGTCGGTCTCGACGACGATCGAACGACCGGACTCACCGACCGTCTCGGTCTCCCCGGCGTGCAGCTTGACCAGGTACTTGATGGTCGCGATGACGTCGTCGGTGGTGAGCACGCCGGCGTCCAGCGGCTCTTCGGCGCCGAGCTTCTTGTTCACCTTGTAGCGGCCGACCTTCGCGAGGTCGTAGCGCTTCGGGTTGAAGTAGAGGTTCTCGAGCAGCGTCTGAGCGGCCTCGCGGGTGGGCGGCTCGCCCGGGCGGAGCTTGCGGTAGATGTCGAGCAGCGCGTCGTCCTGGCCCTGGGTGTGGTCCTTCTCCAGGGTGGCGCGCATGGACTCGTACTCGCCGAACTCCTCGAGGATCTGCTCGGTGGTCCAGCCGAGAGCCTTCAGGAGGACGGTCACGGACTGCTTGCGCTTGCGGTCGATGCGGACACCGACCATGTCGCGCTTGTCGATCTCCATCTCCAGCCAGGCACCCCGGGACGGGATGATCTTGGCGGAGAAGATGTCCTTGTCGGACGTCTTGTCGATCGAGGAGTCGAAGTAGACACCCGGCGAGCGCACGAGCTGCGACACGACGACACGCTCGGTGCCGTTGATGACGAAGGTGCCCTTGTTGGTCATGAGCGGGAAGTCGCCCATGAAGACCGTCTGGGACTTGATCTCGCCGGTCTCGTTGTTGGTGAACTCGGCCGTGACGAAGAGCGGGGCGGCGAACGTGAAGTCGCGCTCCTTGCACTCGTCGATCGAGTTCTTCGGGGGCTCGAAGCGGTGGTCGCGGAACGTAAGCGACATCGACCCGGAGAAGTCCTCGATCGGTGAAATCTCCTCGAAGATTTCCTCCAGGCCGGACTTGGTGGGGACGTCCTGTCCACTGTCCAGAGCAGCCTCGACGCGAGCCTTCCAGGCGGCATTGCCGAGGAGCCAGTCAAAGCTCTCGGTCTGCAGCGCGAGGAGGTTCGGAACCTCGAGGGGCTCCTTGATCTTTGCAAAAGAGATGCGCAGCGGGGCGGTGCTGGCACCGTTGTTCGTATTCGCGGTCGAGGCGTTGCGCGAGGCGGCCAAGAGGGGGTCCTTCCGAGGGCTCGGACTCACTACGCGCGTACCGGTCCCACGTTGGACACGGAGCCGGAAATCCCTGGTCAGGGACTTTCAGTCATCGGTGCTCCAACGTGGGCATGCCCCTGGTGACGGGCAGGAGGCAGCTAACAGGCAGCGCAAAGGGTCAGTGTAGCCAAACGGCTCACTGATGTCCAGTCCGGGTTCTCAGAGACCCTCGAAGCTCGCAACAGCTGTTCTCAACACCTAATCGCCCTCGCGCGTATGCGCTCTTCTTTACTGCCCTCTTCGCCACCGATCCATGCCTCGGATCCGGATCGATGTGACGACGCGTCCTGAGAATTGCGCGCCGCGTGCGGTTCGTCAAGGCCCCCCTGTCAGGACAAGGCCCCGAGACCCTCGTACGCCGCCCCTAGGCACCGGCCGCACGCCTCCATCAGAGGCGTACGGCGAAGATCACCCTACTCGTCAGCCACGGAAGAGCAAGGCGAGCGTCTCGGGTACGCCGAAGGGCGACCACCCGGATGGGTGATCGCCCTTCGCGATGTGACGTCCGTGCCTTGCGGTACGGGTGTCCAGACGAGTCAGAGGACTCGCAGGGTCACTTGACCTCGACGGAGGCGCCGGCGCCCTTGAGGGACTCGGCAGCCTTCTCGGCGGCCTCCTTGGCGACCTTCTCGAGGACGGGCTTCGGGGCGCCGTCGACGAGGTCCTTGGCCTCCTTGAGGCCCAGGGAGGTGAGCTCGCGCACGACCTTGATGACCTGGATCTTCTTCTCGCCAGCACCCGTGAGGATGACGTCGAACTCGTCCTGCTCCTCAGCGGCCTCGGCCGGGGCGCCCGGGGCACCCGGGGCGGCAACGGCAACCGCAGCGGCGGCGGTGACGTCGAACTTCTCCTCGAAGGCCTTCACGAACTCGGAGAGCTCGATGAGGGTCATCTCTTCGAACTGCGCGAGCAGGTCGTCCTGGGTGAGCTTCGCCATGATGGGCGATCCTTCCACTAATTCGGCTGGTGCCGGGTGTACATGAAGGCGGGCGTACGTTGGGCCCGCTGCGACCGTCGCCCTAGCGGGTGGCGATCAATGCGCGAGCCGAATTACTCGGCACCGCCCTGCTCGGCGAGCTTGACGCGAAGCGCTTCCGCAGTGCGGACGAACTTCGACGGCAGCGCCTGGAAGAGCGAGGCAGCCTGAGACTGCTTGCCCTTGAAGGCACCGGCCAGCTTGCTGAGCAGAACCTCGCGGGACTCGAGGTCCGCGAGCTTCTTGATCTCATCGGCGGACAGCGCCTTACCGTCAAGGACACCGCCCTTGATGATGAGGTTGGGGTTGTCCTTGGCGAAGTCACGAAGACCCTTCGCCGACTCCACCGGGTCACCGGTGATGAAGGCAACCGCCGTCGGACCTGCGAACAGGTCGTCCAGCGTGTCGATCCCGGCCTCGTTGGCCGCAATCTTGGTCAGCGTGTTCTTCACCACGGCGTACTGGGCGTTCTCACCGAGCGAACGACGCAGCGTCTTGAGCTGCGCCACGGTGAGACCCCGGTACTCGGTCAGCACGGCGGCGTTCGAGCTGCGGAACTGGTCCGCGAGCTCGGCTACCGCGGCAGCCTTGTCGGGCCTTGCCATAGAGCGTCGGCCTCCTTCCGGGTGATGAGGACCGCTCAGAAGGGGCCGGGAAAAACGAAACGCCCCGACGCAGGCGCCAGGGCGTAACTCAACCGAACAGAGTCCGGGAGCTTTCCACAGTCACCTGCGCAGGTCGTCCGCACTCAACGGATCCTTCGGTCGCTGTCCCTCTTGCGAGAGCGCAGCAACGACCAGCGGTCTTTGGCTTCTGGAGGAGAGTACGCGACCGGGGCCGCGCCGAGCAAATCCGTCCCGGTTCGGGCGGTGCGGGAGGTTTAAGACGCGCCCGCTGCGCTGTCCTGCTGCCGCCCCAGGAGCTTCTGCCGGCGTCACCGGCGGCGTTCGTCGCGGCCGGCTCGGGCAACACCGGCCGTGCCGGAGCAGGCGTCGTGGCGGCGCCCTGGCTCCCCCCGGCCGGTCTTCCTCACGTCGTCGGGGGCCGGAAACGAGGACGGGCCCCGCACCTGGAGAGGTGCGGGGCCGTCGAAGTCACACGTGACGCGGCGTTCGTACGAGCACGGGGGCTCAGACGGCGGCCGGGTCCTCCTCGACGAGGAGGTTACGGGTGCGGTTGGCGTCCAGCGGGATGCCGGGGCCCATCGTGGTGGCCAGGGTGGCCTTCTTGATGTAGCGGCCCTTGGCGGCGGACGGCTTCAGACGGAGGATCTCCTCCAGCGCCGCGGCGTAGTTCTCGACCAGCTTCGTGTCATCGAAGGAGACCTTGCCGATGATGAAGTGCAGGTTCGAGTGCTTGTCGACGCGGAACTCGATCTTGCCGCCCTTGATGTCGTTGACAGCCTTCGCGACATCGGGGGTGACCGTACCGGTCTTCGGGTTCGGCATCAGACCACGCGGACCGAGCACGCGGCCGAGGCGGCCGACCTTGCCCATGAGGTCCGGAGTGGCGACGACGGCGTCGAAGTCCAGACGGCCCTTCGCCACCTCGTCGATGAGCTCGTCGGCGCCGACGATGTCGGCGCCCGCGGCTTCCGCGGCCGCAGCACGGTCACCGGTCGCGAAGACCAGGACCCGGGCGGTCTTGCCGGTGCCGTGCGGGAGGTTCACGGTGCCACGGACCATCTGGTCGGCCTTGCGCGGGTCTACACCCAGGCAGAACGCGACCTCGACGGTGCCGTCGAACTTGGTGCTGGCGGTGTCCTTGGCGAGACGGACGGCCTCGAGGGGGGCGTAGTTGCGCTCCCGGTCGATCTTGGCGTCCGCAGCGCGGAGGTTCTTGCTGCGCTTCACTGCTGCTCCTGTGGGAGTAACACCATGCGGCTGTCGCCGCGTGGCGGGTGTGGAGGCGTGGTGCGGGCCAGCGCTTGGCCCTACCACTGAAGGACTACGGGGCTGATCAGCCCTCGACCGTGATGCCCATGGAACGGGCGGTGCCGGCGATGATCTTCGACGCGGCGTCCAGGTCGTTGGCGTTCAGGTCGGGCAGCTTGACCGTGGCGATCTCGCGGACCTGGGCGCTCGTGAGCTTCGCGACCTTGGTCTTGTGCGGCTCGCCGGAGCCCTTGTCCACACCTGCGGCCTTGAGGATGAGCTTGGCAGCCGGCGGGGTCTTCGTCACGAAGGTGAAGGAGCGGTCCTCGTAGACCGTGATCTCCACCGGCACGACCATGCCACGCTGCGACTCGGTCGCGGCGTTGTAGGCCTTGCAGAACTCCATGATGTTGACGCCGTGCTGGCCGAGCGCGGGGCCGACCGGCGGAGCCGGGTTCGCCGCACCGGCGTTGATCTGGAGCTTGATAAGCCCCGTGACCTTCTTCTTCTTGGGAGGCATTGCTCTCTCCGGGTCCTAGTGAGAGTTTTTCGCCGTCATCCGGATCATCCGGATGCAGGCATACCGCACAACGATAACGGGTATAGCTGTGCGACCAAAAACCGAGCAGGTCAGACGGGCTTTACAGCCCCTCTGACCTGCTCGGTAGGCATGTGTCCAGAAGTCGGTGAAAACCGTCAGTTCTTCTGGATCTGGTCGAAGCTGAGCTCGACCGGGGTCTCGCGACCGAAGATCTCGACGAGGCCCTTGACCTTCTTCGAGTCGGGGTTGATCTCGTTGATCGTCGCCTGCAGCGTCGCGAACGGGCCGTCGGTGACGGTGACCGAGTCGCCCACCTCGAAGTCCAGCACCTGGACCTCGACCTTGCGGGCCGGAACCGGCTTGCCCTCGGCCTCGGCGGCCTCGCGGGCGGCCTTCTCCTCGGCCTCCGGGGCGAGCATCTTGACGATCTCGTCCAGAGTCAGCGGGTACGGGTCATAGGCGTTGCCCACGAAGCCGGTGACACCCGGCGTGTTGCGGACGACACCCCAGGACTCGTTCGTCAGGTCCATGCGCACCAGGACGTAACCCGGGAGCTTGTTCTGACGGACGTTCTTCCGCTCGCCGTTCTTGATCTGGACGATCTCTTCCTCGGGCACTTCGGCCTGGTAGATGAAGTCCTCGACGTTGAGCGAAACGGCGCGCTGCTCCAGGTTGGCCTTCACGCGCTTCTCGTAGCCGGCGTACGTGTGGATGACGTACCACTCGCCGGGGAGACCGCGGAGCTCGTCGCGCAGAGCGGTGACGGCGTCGACCGGAGCGGCCGGCTCGGCCTCTTCGGCGGTCTCGTCGTCGCCCTCGGCGGACTCATCCTCGGCGGACTCCTCCTCGGAGTCGGCCGCAGGGGCCTCGTCCTCGTCGTCCTCGACGTTCACAGCGGCCTGCTCGGCGGGCTCGCCCGCGGCGTCGGCGTCGGCAGCTTCGGCCTGGTCCGACTCCACAGCGTCCGCCGCCTCGACGATCTCGAGCTCGTCCTCGGCGGACTCGAAGGCGCCCGCCGTCGGCTCGACGGCGTCGTTCAGGTTCGGGTCAGACACGGTGGCTGCTTCTTCCTGGATACAAATGGGTGGAACATGCGAAAGGGGCGCCCATGAGGCGCCCTCCGCCGGATCATCCGAAGACGTACTTGATGACCCGCTGGAATCCGAAGTCAATCACGGTCACAAGACCAATCATGACGACCACGAAGACAATCACCACGGACGTGTACGTCGTCAGCTGGTTGCGAGTCGGCCAGACAACCTTGCGCAACTCGGCGATGATCTGGCGGTAGAACAGCGCGAGCCGACCCATGGGGCCCTTCTTTCCGCGCTTGCCGCCCTTCCGAGTCTTCTTCTTCGACTCGGGAACTTCATCCTCGGCATCAGGCATGTCGATGGAGCCCACGGCGTCCGTCACGCTTCTCACCTGATTCCGGGTCATGGCCGCGCCGCGCCCGGTGAATCCGTCGCACGGCGGTGCATTGAAGTACGTACATGCGCACACATCCTGGCGAAGGAGTGTGTAGCAGGGCCGGAGGGACTTGAACCCCCAACCGCTGGTTTTGGAGACCAGTGCTCTACCAATTGAGCTACGACCCTTTGTGGTTTCCACCAACCTACCGCATCTTCCCCGATGCTTCGGGTGCAGGAACGGTGCGGCTGGTGAAGGCCAACGACAGGTGAGTGTACGTGCTCAGCGCCCCGGCGTCGAACAGATAGCTCCGGACAACTCCTGTCCGCTTCTTGTCCGCATCGTGTCCGAGTGCTGTCCGGTCCCTGAAACCCCTGTGCCGACGGGGATCGAGGTCTGGGACCATGGGCCCCATGAGCGCTGCAACTTCTCCCTCCGAGCGCCGGGTCTCCGCCCGCATCGGTGCAATCTCCGAGTCCGCCACCCTCGCCGTGGACGCCAAGGCCAAGGCCCTCAAGGCCGCCGGCCGTCCGGTGATCGGCTTCGGTGCCGGCGAGCCCGACTTCCCGACGCCCGGCTACATCGTCGACGCCGCCGTCGAGGCCTGCCGCAACCCGAAGTACCACCGCTACACCCCGGCAGGCGGGCTCCCCGAGCTCAAGGCCGCCATTGCGGAGAAGACGCTGCGCGACTCCGGTTACCAGGTCGACGCCTCCCAGATCCTGGTGACCAACGGCGGCAAGCAGGCCATCTACGAGGCGTTCGCCGCGATCCTCGACCCGGGCGACGAGGTCATCGTCCCCGCGCCGTACTGGACCACCTACCCCGAGTCGATCCGTCTGGCCGGCGGCGTCCCGGTGGACGTCGTGGCCGACGAGACCACCGGCTACCGCGTCTCCGTCGAGCAGCTGGAGGCGGCGCGCACCGAGCGTACGAAGGTCGTGCTGTTCGTCTCCCCGTCGAACCCGACCGGTGCGGTCTACAGCGAGGCCGACGCCAAGGCCATCGGCGAGTGGGCCGTCGAGCACGGCCTGTGGGTGCTCACCGACGAGATCTACGAGCACCTGGTCTACGGCAGCGCGACGTTCACCTCGCTGCCCGCGCTCGTGCCCGAGCTCCGCGAGAAGTGCATCGTGGTCAACGGCGTCGCCAAGACGTACGCGATGACCGGCTGGCGCGTGGGCTGGCTCATCGGGCCCAAGGACGTCGTCAAGGCCGCGACCAACCTGCAGTCGCACGCCACGTCCAACGTCTCGAACGTCGCCCAGGTCGCCGCGCTGGCCGCCGTCTCCGGGAACCTGGACGCGGTCGCCGAGATGCGGACCGCCTTCGACCGCCGCCGGCAGACCATCGTGCGGATGCTCAACGAGATCGACGGCGTGCTGTGCCCGGAGCCCGAGGGCGCGTTCTACGCGTACCCGTCGGTGAAGGCGCTGCTCGGCAAGGAGATCCGCGGCACGCGCCCGGCCACCTCGGTCGAGCTGGCGGCGCTGATCCTGGACGAGGCCGAGGTCGCGGTCGTCCCGGGCGAGGCCTTCGGCACGCCGGGCTACCTGCGGCTGTCGTACGCCCTGGGCGACGAGGACCTCGTCGAGGGCGTGTCGCGGATCCAGAAGCTGCTGGGCGAGGCGAAGGACTGACCTCCGCACCCCTGCGCACAGGTGCCCCCGGCCGAGGCCGGGGGCACCTTTTTTCGTGCCTGCTCTCCCTCAGACCGCCGTTCGAGCTCGCGTTCGATGGTCAATCCGATGGGGAAACCGGCTATCGCGACGGCACGCGGGTGCGGCAGGATCTTGGGATGGAGCGTGATGTTCGGCTGTTGCCCAAGGCCCACCTGCATTTGCATTTCACCGGGTCGATGCGGCCCACGACGCTGCTCGAACTCGCCGACAAGTACGGCGTGCGGCTGCCCGAGGCGCTGACCGGCGGCGAGCCGCCCAGACTGCGGGCGACGGACGAGCGCGGCTGGTTCCGCTTCCAGCGGCTCTACGACATCGCCAGGTCCTGTCTGCGGGAGCCCGAGGACATCCGGCGGCTGGTGCGCGAGACGGCCCAGGAGGACGTCGCGGACGGCTCCGGCTGGCTGGAGATCCAGGTCGACCCCACCTCGTACGCCCCGCTGCTCGGCGGACTCATCCCGGCAATCGAGATCATCCTGGACGCGGTGGACGCCGCAGCGCGCGAGACCGGGCTCGGGATCCGTGTGGTGATCGCGGCGAACCGGATGAAGCACCCGCTGGACGCGCGGACGCTGGCCCGGCTCGCGGTGCGGTACGCGGACCGGGGCGTCGTCGGCTTCGGGCTCTCCAATGACGAGCGGCGCGGGATGGCACGCGACTTCGACCGGGCCTTCGCCATCGCCAGGGAGGGCGGCCTGCTGGCGGCCCCGCACGGCGGGGAGCTGGCCGGCCCGTCGAGCGTGCGGGACTGTCTGGACGATCTCGACGCGGCCAGGATCGGACACGGTGTACGGGCCGCCGAGGACCCGCGGCTGCTGCGCAGACTGGCGGAGCGCGGGGTGACCTGCGAGGTGTGCCCGGCGTCGAACGTGGCGCTGGGCGTCTACGAGAAGCCGTCGGACGTACCCCTGCGCACTCTGTTCGAAGCCGGGGTGCCGATGGCACTCGGCGCGGACGATCCGCTGCTCTTCGGATCCCGGCTGGCCGCGCAGTACGAGCTCGTACGCCGCCACCACGCGTTCACGGACGAGGAGCTGGCGGAGCTGGCGCGGCAGTCCGTCCGGGGATCGGCCGCGCCCTCAGACGTGCGGGAGCGGCTGCTGGCGGGGGTCGACGACTGGCTGGCGAAGCCGGCCGGCGGCGAGGCCTCTCCCGTCGGCTCAGGCCTGTGTGCCGATCCCGTGCAGCACCGTGCGCGCGACGGACGCGGCGAACTCGTCGAGTGACTGCGGAGGGCGGCCCTCCGCAGTCGCGTCGTAGGCGAAGGCACGCTGGACGCAGGCGCCGAGCAGCAGCGACGCGGCCGCGTAGGTGTCGGCGCTCGACCGCACACGGCCGGCCGCCTGTTCGCTGCGGAGGTAGCCGGCGAGGCCCCGGATCGGCATGTGCGGACCGGTACCGAGCTCGCGCATGGCCGCGTCGTGGCGGTTCTTGAGCCGCGGTTCCGCGTAGAGCGAGGCGGCGATCGGGAAGCTCTGGGCGTAGAAGAGCGCGGCCTGACGGGCGACCTCGGTGAGATTCTCCTCGACGGTCCGCTCCCCCGCCCCCGGGTCGGCGGTCAGCCGCTGCAGCAGCGGGTTGAGCTTGGGCAGCCGCTCCTTGAGCACGGCCACGAAGAGCTCCTCCTTGCTGGGGAAGTGCTTGTAGAGCGCCGCCTCCGAACAGCCCGCGGCCCGGGCGATCTCCTTGGTGGTCGCCCGGGCCAGGCCGATGGTGAGCATCAGCTGGTGGGCGGCGTCGATGATGCGGACGCGGGCCGGCTTCTGCTCCATGTGCACTCCGTGAGGCTTGACGCGTGGTAAGTATCCGCTCACTCTAGGGGTGAGTGAATACTTACCCACCCCAGGAGGGTGCGCAATGAGACTCACGGTGTTCGGTGCGACAGGCGGCATCGGCCAGGAAATCGTCCGACAGGCCGTGGTCGCGGGCCACGACGTGACGGCGGTGGTCCGCGATCCGGCGCGGCTGCCGGTTCCCCTCTCCGACCTCACGGTTCACACGGTGGCGCGGATCGACGATCCGGAGGCGCTGCGCGAGGCGGTCACCGGGCGGGACGCGGTGCTTTCGGGGCTCGGCTCACGCAGCCGCAGGGCCGACGGGATCGCCGAGCGGCTCACCGGCGCGGTGATCCGGGCGATGGAGGCCGAGGGGGCGCGGCGGCTGCTCGTGGTGAGCGCGGCCCCGGTCGCGCCGGAGCCCGCGGACGACCCGCTGCTGGACCGGATGATGCTGAAGGCGATCGGCGCGATCCTCAAGGAGGTCTACGCCGACCTGACGCTGATGGAGGCCGCGCTGGCCCGCAGCGCCACAGACTGGACGTCGGTACGGCCGCCGAAGCTCACCAACGGGCCGCTGACGGGGGCGTACCGGACGGTCCACGGCAGCAACCCGCGCAGCGGCCGGTCCATCTCGCGGGCCGATGTGGCGCACGCGATGCTGGCGCTGATCGACGATCCGGCTGCGGTGAAGCAGGGCGTGGGCGTGGCGTACTGACGCCGACGCCCCGTGCGCCCCGCGCCGGCGCTCGGACGGCCCGTGCGGCGGGCCTCAGAGGCTGACGCCGACCGTCACCGGTTCATTGACGAGCGTGACCCCGAAGGCGTCGTGGACCCCCGCGACGACCTCGCGGGCGAGCGCGAGCAGATCCTCGGTGGTCGCCTCGCCGCGGTTGGTGAGGGCGAGCGTGTGCTTGGTGGAGATACGGGCGGGGCCGGTTCCGTACCCCTTGGTGAATCCGGCCCTGTCGATGAGCCAGGCCGCCGAGGTCTTGGTGTGTCCCCCGCCCGCGGGGAAGGCGGGGGGCGTCACCTCGGGTCCGAGCCGGTCCTGGACGCGGGCGAGGAACGCTTCGAACTGCGCGCCGTCGAGGATCGGGTTGGTGAAGAAGGAGCCCGCCGACCAGGTGTCGTGGTCCTCCGGATCCAGCACCATGCCCTTGCCGGCGCGGAGCCGGAGCACGGTCTCGCGGGCGGCCGCCGCGGGCACCCGGTCGCCCTGCTCGACACCCATGGCGCGGGCCGTTTCGGGGTACTTCAGAGGCGCGGAGAGTCCACCCGCGTCTTCCAGTGCGAACCGGACACGCAGCACCACGAAGCGGTCGGGTTCGGCCTTGAAGCGACTGTGCCGGTACGAGAATGCGCACTCGGCGTTCGGAATGGTGACCGTTTCACGGGTGTACCGGTCGTAGGCGACGACCTCCGTGATGGTCGACGCCACCTCCTGGCCGTATGCACCGACGTTCTGGATCGGTGTCGCGCCCGCGGAGCCGGGGATTCCGGCCAGACACTCGATGCCGGCGAGACCGGCCTCGACGGTCCGGGCCACGGCGTCCGTCCAGACCTCGCCGGCGGCCAGCTCCAGCGCCGTGCCGGCCGGCTCGAAGCCCTTGGTCGCGATGCGCAGGGCGGTGCCCTCGAAGCCCTTGTCGCCGATGACCAGATTGCTGCCGCCGCCGATGACGAGAAGCGGGGTGCCGCTGTCGTCGGCCTCGCGCACGGCCGCGACCACCTCGGCGTCGGTCGTCGCCGTCAGGAGACGGGCCGCGGGGCCGCCGAGCCGGAAGGTGGTCAGGGGGGCGAGGGGGGCATCGTGGAGTTCCTGCACGGGGACAAGAGTACGGTCCGTGGCCCCACCGCTCGGGCGGGGCCACGGACCGCATGCATACCGGGCCATGGATCAGGCGGCGACCGGGGCCACCCGCCCCTCGGCCGGCTCCACACCCGCCCCCGGGTCCACCGCGGGCGCCGGTGTGGTGCGGCGGCCCGGGATCAGCAGGGCGGCGACAGCGGCGAGCGCCACCACCCCGGCGCCGATCCAGACCGCCGGGACGGTCCCGTCCGTGAAGGAATCCGCGGAGCCGTAACCGCCCTGCGCCGAGAAGACCGAGCCGAGCACCGCGACACCGAGGGCGCCACCGACCTCGCGCAGGGAGTTGTTGGCGCCGGAGGCGATGCCCTGCTCGGCGGGGCGGACGCTGGACATCACCAGGCTGGCGGCCGGCGCGAAGTAGAGCGCCATGCCGATGCCGCCGATCATCAGGGCGGGCAGTTGGGTGGTGTACGGGACGTCGGGAGCGATGATCATGGCGAAGAGGGCCAGTCCGACGGCCTGGAGCGCGAGGCCGGTGACGACGACCGGACGGCCGCCGAACCGGTCGGAGAGATATCCGGCGATCGGGGCGACCAGCATCGGCATGCCCGTCCAGGGCAGCATGCGCAGCCCGGCCTCGCTCGGTGAGTAACCCAGCACGCCCTGGAAGTACTGGCTGAGCAGGAAGATCGAGCCGAACATCCCGAGGAACATCAGCAGGCCGGCCATGTTGATCCCGAAGAAGCCGCGGTTGCGGAAGAGCCGCATGGGCAGCATGGGGTTCTTCGCGTGGAATCCGTGGTGGACGAATCCGCCGATCAACGCGGTACCGGCGATCAGCCCGGTGAGGACCGTGGGGCTGGTCCAGCCGTCGGCGTTGGCGTTGACCAGCCCGTAGACGATGCCGAAGAGTCCGCCGCTGACCAAGAGGGTGCCGGCGATGTCGAGCCGGGCGTTCGGGGCGTACGACTCCGCCAGACGCAGCCGGGCCAGCGGCAGCAGAACCAGGCCGATCGGCACGTTCAGCCAGAAGATCCACTGCCAGGAGAGGTGCTCGGTGAGACTGCCTCCGATCAGGGGCCCACTGGCGACGGCCAGTCCGGTGACGGCGCTGAAGATGCCGAGCGCCATGCCCCGGCGGGCGGCCGGCACGGCGGCCGTGAGCAGGGTGAGCGTCAGCGGCATCATGATCGCCGCACCCACCCCCTGGACGGCACGGAAGGCGATCAGTTCGTTGATCCCGGACGACAGGGCCGCGGCGGCGGAGGCACCGGTGAAGACGGTGAGCCCGGCGAGGAAGAGCCGTCTCCGGCCGAACCGGTCACCGAGGGCCGCCCCGAACATCAGCAGAACGGCGAAGGTCAGGGTGTACGCGTTCACCGTCCATTCGAGCTCCGGCAGTTCGCCGCCGAGGCTCTCGCGGATGGAGGGCAGGGCGGTGGTGACGACGAGATTGTCGAGCGCCGCCATGAAGCTGGCGACACTGGTGATGACGAGGGCCCAGACCGCTCCTGAGCGGCCTGCGGTGTGCTGGCTCACTACTCCCCCTGAGGGTTAGTTATTGATTACTAACTTTGATGGGCAGAAAACCGGGCCGAACCCGGGGAGCACTGTTCAGACGGTCGGCCGAGCCGAGGGGTAGAAACCGGCCCACACGCGGTGGTCGGACGGGAAGCCGAGCGAGGCCAGGGTGTTGATGAGCATGCCGTAAGCGAGGAATGTCGTGGTCCCGCCGACATCGGCACCGAGCGCGAGATGGATCTCGTCCCACATCTGCAGCCAGCCGGCCCGCGCCGACTCGCCGAATTCGTGGTCCCCGGCCGCCTCGGCCGCGGCGACCGCCGCGTACATCTGCATCTGCATCAGCAACTTGTCCGGGTCGTCGACGATGAGGCGCTGATACGCCGTCGCCATGGCCTGGAGCGCTTCCTCGCCGTCCAGCCCGTCACCGGCCTCCGCGAAGACCTTCCGGGTGTCCGCCAGGCAGCGGTTGGACGCGGCGAGGAACATGGCCTGCTTGCTCGGGAAGAGGCGGAAGAGATACGGCTGCGAGACACCGACCCGTTTGGCGATCGCCTCCGTGGAGGTGCCGTCGTACCCGCCGCGGGCGAACTCGGCGATCGCCGCGAGGATGACGCTCTCGCGCCGCTCTTCTGCACTCATCCTGGCCATGCAGCTAAGTTAGTACTCAATCACTAACTTGGTCAAGCGCTCTACGGCGCCGCTCCGGAAGCGACGCAGAAGGCCGACGCGTAAGGGGCACCCACCATGGGTGGATGCCCCTTACGCACAGACTCGTGTGGCGGCTCAGGCGAGCTGCACGACGGCACGGGACATGCCCAGCACCTTCTTGCCCTCACTCATGGCCGTCACATCCACCCGCACCTGGTTGTCGTCCAGCAGGGCGGCGACCTTGGCGCTGACCTCGACCAGCGCCCCCTTGTCGTCGTTCGGCACGACGACCGGCTTGGTGAACCGCACCCCGTACTCGACCACCGCACCCGGGTCCCCGACCCAGTCCGTGACCACCCGGATCGCCTCGGCCATCGTGAACATGCCGTGCGCGATCACGTCCGGCAGCCCGACCTCACGCGCGAACTTCTCGTTCCAGTGGATCGGGTTGAAGTCACCGGAGGCCCCCGCGTACTGCACGAGCGTCGCCCGGGTCACCGGGAAGGACTGTGCCGGCAGCTCCGTACCGACCTCGACCGACTTGTACGCAACCTTCGCCGTCATCACGCCTCCTCGGCGGCGCGCGCCACCAGCTTCGTCCACGCGGTCACGACATGCTCGCCGGCCTCGTCGTGGACCTCGCCACGGACGTCGAGGATGTCGTTGCCCGCCAGGGACTTGATGCCCTCGATCGTCGAAGTGACCGTCAGCCGGTCCCCCGCACGCACCGGACGCACGTACACGAACTTCTGGTCACCGTGCACCACGCGGCTGTAGTCCAGACCCAGCTGCGGGTCCTGCACCACCTGCCCGGCGGCCTTGAAGGTGATCGAGAAGACGAAGGTCGGCGGCGCGATCACATCGGAATGCCCCAGCGCACGGGCGGCCTCCGGATCCACGTATGCCGGATTGGGGTCGCCCACCGCCTCGGCGAACTCACGGATCTTCTCCCGGCCGACCTCGTACGGCGCGGTGGGCGGATAGGTCCGCCCCACGAAGGACTGGTCGAGCGCCATGGGCTCGCTACCTCCTGATGGAAAGACGAATGGGCCGGAAGAGCGGCCCTGCACAGAACAGCCCTGTACAACGACACGAGGCCGCCCCCAGTGGGGACGGCCTCGTGTACGAGCCTGATTCAGCGGGTTTCGCGGTGCGCAGTGTGCGAGTTGCAGCGCGGGCAGTGCTTCTTCATCTCAAGACGGTCCGGGTTGTTACGCCGGTTCTTCTTGGTGATGTAGTTCCGCTCCTTGCACTCCACGCAGGCCAGCGTGATCTTCGGGCGGACGTCGGTGGCAGCCACGTGAGTGCTCCTTGGACGGACGGATGGACGGATGAACGCAAAAAAGAGTAGCCGATCGAAGGACCGACCCCACAATCGGCTACCGTAAGTAGCGGTGACCGGACTTGAACCGGTGACACAGCGATTATGAGCCGCTTGCTCTACCGACTGAGCTACACCGCTTTGATGACGGATCCCCCCGCCGTGAGGCGGGGTTCTCCGATCACCAGAGCCCCAATACGGAATCGAACCGTAGACCTTCTCCTTACCATGGAGACGCTCTACCGACTGAGCTATTGGGGCGAGCGATGAAGACATTACACGGTCTCTCGCCGATCGCCCAAATCCGTTTCGCAGCCCCCCGCCCCGGCGTGGATCCACCCCGCCCCGATCCCCGGACCGGCGGCCCGCCCATGACCGGCCGAAGACCCCACAGGCCGCCTGATCAGCGACTTGATCCGCTCCCCGGCCACCCCCGCGCAGCCCGCCCACACCCGCCCCGTCCACCTCGTCGGCCTCGCCGGGCCACACCGGTACGACTATTGCGCTCCTGCCCGGACCCGCACGACCGCACCCCTAGGCTCGACTCACTCTGCGTGATCTTGCATCCCCGACCAGGAGCGCAATGCCCGACAGCCAGCCGCGGCAGCCGGACGACCCCGCCGCCGAAGCCACCGCGCTCGCGCTGTGCGGCGCCCGCCTCACCGACGGACGCATCGTGGACGTACGGCTGGGGGACGGACGCATCGAGGCCGTCGGCACCGCGGGCAATCTCACCTCGCCCGGCGCCCGCGTGGACCTCCGCGGCTACCTCCTGCTCCCCGCCCCTGCCGAACCCCACACCCACAGCGACACCGCCCTCACCGCGGACCGCGCCGGCCCGGGACCCGCCTCCCACCATCCCGACGACATCCAGCGTCGCGCCACCGAGGCCGCCCTCCTGCAACTCGGCCACGGCGCCACCGCGCTGCGTTCCCACGTCCGGATCGGGGACGCGACGGGGCTGGCCCCGCTCGAGGCCGTCCTCCAGGCACGCCGCTCCCTGCACGGCCTCACCGACCTCACCCCCGTCGCCGTACCCCGCCTGCTCACCGGCATCGCAGGCGCCGACAGCCTCGCCATGCTCCGCGACGCCGTGAAAATGGGGGCCGCCGTCGTCGGCGGCTGCCCCGACATCGACCCCGACCCCGCCGGGTACGCCGAAGCCGTCCTGGAGATCGCCGCCGCACACGGCTGCCCGGTCGACCTGCATACGGACGGTGACGATCCGGCCCGGCTGACCCGACTCGCCGCCATGGCGGCCGGACTGCGGCACGGAGTCTCCATCGGCCCGTGCGCCGGCCTCTCCCATCTGCCGCCGCAGACCATGATCCGCGCCGCCGATCAGCTCGCCGCCGCCGGAGTGACCGTGATCTGCCTCCCCCAGGGCGGCTGCAGCGGGACGGAACGCCGCGGCACCGCTCCGGTACGGCTCCTGCGCGCGGCCGGAGTGCGGGTCGCAGCCGGCAGCGGAGCACTGCGCGATGTCGCGAACCCGGTGGGCCGCGGCGACCCGCTGGAAGCCGCCTACCTTCTCGCGTCGCAGAGCGGACTACCGGCCGAGGCCGCCTACGGCACGGTGTCCGCCGCCGCCAGGGAGGTCATGGGGCTGCCCGAGGTCCGGGTCGAGGCAGGCTTCCCTGCCGAACTCCTCGCCGTACGCGGCGAACAGCTCGCCGGCGTGCTCTCGCTCGCCTACAGCCGAATCGTCGTGCACCGCGGGCGAGTGGTGGCGCGCACCAGTGCCGTACGCGAGTACTGCGACTCGGAGACCGTCGTGGCCCTCGACCTGCCACGCCAGGGACGACCGGATTCCGGTCCCTGCGGCGGGCCTTGAGCACGGAGGCGCAGTCCGGCGTACGGTCGTGACCATGCGCATTGTCATCGCAGGTGGACATGGTCAGATCGCGCTGCGGCTGGAGCGGCTGCTCGCTGCGCGCGGAGATGAGGCCGCAGGCGTCATCCGCAATCCGGAACAGGGCGACGACCTCCGGGCGGCCGGCGCCGAACCGGTCGTCCTGGACCTCGAATCGGCCACCGTGGAACAGGCCGCAGAGGTCCTGCGCGGCGCCGACGCGGCCGTCTTCGCAGCCGGTGCGGGCCCGAACAGCGGCAGAGAACGCAAGGACACGGTGGACCGCGCCGCGGCGGTGCTGTTCGCGGACGCGGCGGAACGGGCCGGCGTACGGCGCTATGTCGTGGTTTCGGCCATGGGTGCCGACCCGGACCACCCGGGTGACGAGGTCTTCGACGCGTACCTGAGGGCCAAGGGCGCCGCCGACGCGTACGTACGCTCCAGGCCCGGTCTCGACTGGACGATCCTGCGCCCCGGGATGCTGACGAACGACGCAGGCACCGGACAGGTCCTGATGGCCGTGTCGACGGGGCGCGGGCCGGTGGCGCGCGACGATGTGGCGGCGGCGCTGCTGGAGTTGCTGGACACCCCCGCGACGGCAGGTCTGACGCTGGAACTGATCTCCGGGAACGTGCCGGTGTCGGTGGCGGTGAAGGACGTCGCGGGGAACTGACGGCATGGGCGGGGCGACGGGGGACGGGGCGTCGCGGGATCGACGGGGCGAGGGACGGGCGCGCCGGGCCCCTCTCTTCGGTCCGGACCGGCCCTCTCCGCCCACCCCCGCCAACTGCGTGGAGCGCGAAGCTGGTTGGGCCGAACGAGCGACCATCGCCTTAGCGTGTCGTTGCCACAGCGAGTGGCCCGGACCGGCCGTCCCGCCCTGCCCCACCGGACCGTGCTGCGCGCCACCGGATCCCCACGGGTCCGACAGGGCAGCGCGCAACGCTCGGTGCACGCGGGGCAGACACGAACTCAGACAGCGGATCGGCCCTGGCCGAACACGTGCAGGAGGCCCGGAAAACGACTGAGCCCCCGACCAGACATGCTGGTCGGGGGCTCAGTTCGATTGGCGGCGCTGGATATCGGACCTGGGCAGGCCGAGCCGGAAGACGCGCAGCGGCTCCATTCACCCCTGCGACCTGCGCGGTTTCCTGGAGCCTGGTGCTGTCGCCGGACACCCGGGACGGTCCCCCCAGCTGTCCACCTCCGGGGAGCGGGCCGCCCCGGGAATGCGCCGTCAACTCCCGCCGGACTTACGCCTGCAGGCGTCAGGGGCGGTCGGTCACCGCAGGGTGCGGAAGCCCGTACGGACCTCGTTCACGAAGAGCTCCGGCTGCTCCCAGGCCGCGAAGTGGCCGCCCTTGGGAAGCCTGTTGTAGTGGACGAGGTTGGGGTACGCCTGCTCCGCCCAGCTCTTGGGCGCCTGGTAGAGCTCGTCGGGGAAGACGCTCACGGCGACCGGGAGCTTGACGTTGTTGATACCGAAGAACGAGGTGGTGTTCTCCGCGTAGAGACGGGCCGCGGAGATCGCCGTGTTGGTCAGCCAGAACAGTGTGATGTTGTCCAGGACGTCGTCCCGGGACAGGCCCTCGGTCACACCGTCGAAGGCCCGGGAGATCATGGCCAGGCTGGCCTTGTCGTGGTCGAGCATGAAGGCCGCCAGACCGACCGGGGAGTCCGCCAGCCCGGTCAGCGACTGCGGGCGGTCGCCCATCATGTACGCGTAGTAGACGTGCTGGTAGACAAAGCCCAGCTGCTCGACGGCCGCCTTCTCCTCCTCGGACAGCGACAGGCCCTCGGGCAGCGGGTTGCCCTTGGCGAGGGCGGCGTCGATGCCGGCCGGGATCACCTTGGGCATGTTGGTGTGGATGCCGACCAGGCCCTCGGGCTCCTGCGCGCCCATCAGGTCGGTGACGATCGCGCCCCAGTCGCCGCCCTGTGCGACGTACTTGGTGTAGCCCAGGCGCTTCATCAGTTCACCCCACGCACGGGCGGTGCGCTCGGGGCTCCAGCCCTTGGCCGTGGGCTTGCCGGAGAAGCCGTAGCCGGGCATCGAGGGGATCACCACGTGGAAGGCGTCCGAGGCGTCGCCGCCGTGGGCCATCGGGTTGGTGAGCGGCTCGATGATCTTCAGCTGTTCGACGACAGAACCAGGCCAGCCGTGCGTGACGATCACCGGCAGGGCGTTCTCGTGCTTCGAGCGGACGTGGATGAAGTGGATGTCCAGCCCGTCGATCTCGGTGATGAACTGCGGGTAGGAGTTCAGCTTCGACTCGACCTTGCGCCAGTCGTACTCCTCGGCCCAGTACCGCGCCAGTTCCTGAACGGTGGCGAGCTGCGTGCCCTGGGACTGGTCCTCGACGGTCTCCCGCTCGGGGAAACGCGTCGCCTTGATGCGTGCGCGCAGATCCTCGAGCTCCGCCTCGGGGAACTGGAACGCGAACGGACGGATCGCCGTCGACGCGGAAGTGTCAGACATGTCGTAATTCTCCTTGCTGTGTCAGCGGCTCCGTGCCGCGGGCTCTTCCACGGTGGACGGGGGCGGCGCGCGTCGCCCCGGGGAAACTCCCGGGGATGGCCCCGTGACCGGACCCCGTGGCCAGACCCTGGGGGCGGCCCGAGTCCGCCGAACGCCAAAAAGCACCCGAAGGGGAATAAAGTCATATGAAGGGGTAAATCAACGCATCAGGGAGATGGGTCCATGGGCGTGCCCGCCATCGATGCACAGGCGGCTCTACGCGGCCGGGGCCAGGAGATGGCTGCAGTGGACCGGGTCCTGGCCACGGCGCGGACGGACAGCAGCGCGGTGCTGGTGCTTCGCGGAGCGGCCGGTATCGGCAAGACCGCGTTGCTGGACTACGCGGCCGGCCGTGCGGACGGGTTCCGCACCGTCGCCGTCGCGGGCATCGAGTCGGAGATGGAGCTCCCGTTCGCGAGCCTGCACCAGCTGTGCGCTCCCCTGCTGGGCCGGCTCGGCGAGCTGCCGGCACCCCAGCGCGATGCGTTGTCCGTCACCTTCGGACTGCGGGAGGGCGGGCCGCCGCAGCGCTTCCTGGTGGGCCTGGCGGTGCTGAGCCTGCTGGCCCGCGCCGCCGTGGATCGGCCCGTGGCCTGCCTCGTCGACGATGCGCAGTGGCTTGATGAAGGGTCTTTGCAGGTGCTGGCGTTCGTCGCCAGGCGCTTGGTGGCCGAACCGGTGGCTTTGATCTTTGCCCGGCGGGATTCGGCCGACGGCCGCGAGCTGGCAGGTCTGCCGGAACTGATCGTCAAGGGGCTGAGGGACCCCGAGGCGCGTGCCCTGCTGGCATCGGCTGTCCGCGTGCCGTTCGATCCGCTGGTACGGGAGCGGATCGTGGCCGAGGCGCACGGTAATCCGATGGCGCTGCTGCAGCTGCCGCGCGCGCTCGCGCCCGCCGAACTGGCGGGCGGCTTCGGGTTCCCCACCGGAGGTCCTGTGGCCGGCAGCATCGAGGCCGTCCTCCACCAGCGGTTCCAGATGCTGCCGGAGGAGAGCCGGCGGCTCCTGATAACCGGCGCGGCCGAGCCGACCGGGGACGTGGGCCTGTTGTGGCGCGCGGCCGGCCTGCAGGGGATCCCCGCGGCCTCGGCCGCCACGGCTGCCGAGGCCGCGGGCCTGGTCGAGTTCGGCACGATAGTGAGGTTCCACCATCCTCTGGTGCGCTCGGCCGTGTACCAGAGGACGTCCGCACCACAGCGCCGGGCGGCGCACCAGGCGCTGGCGGAGGCCACCGATCCCCACCTCGACCCCGACCGCAGGGCCTGGCACCGCGCCCACGCCGCCGCCCGGCCCCAGGAGAGCGTCGCCTTCGACCTGGAGCGCTCGGCGTGCCGGGCCAGGGGCAGGGGAGGTGCTGCTGCGGCGGCGGCGTTCCTGCGGCGGGCGGCCGAGCTGACGCCCGATCCCGGGCGCCGCGTCACCCGGGCGCTGGCCGCCGCCCAGGCCACGATCGATGCCGGCGGGGTCGATCAGGCCCACAGCATGCTGGCGGTCGCGGAGGCCGGCCCGCTCGACGACCTGCAGCGTGCCCGGCTCGAGCGGCTGCGGGCCCGCCTGGTGTTCTCGCAGGTACGCGGCGGCGACGCGCCCCGGCTGCTGCTCGACGCCGCGCACCGGCTGGCGCCGCTCGACGCCGCCCTGGCCCGTGACACCCTGCTGGAAGCGTTCGGCGCGGCGATGTTCGCCGGTCGGCTGAGTGAAGGGCCCGGGCTGCGAGAAGTGGCAGAGGCGGCCCGCGCCGGACCGTCGCCGTCGTCCCCGCCGCGGATGGTCGACGTCCTCCTGGACAGCCTGACCCGCCTGATCATCGACGGCCACGCCGCCGGCGTCGACGCTCTCCGGCACGCGATGCACGTCGTCTGGCGGCAGCAGGGATCAGGCACGACGGATGAGGACCGGCGCTGGATGTGGCTGGCGTGTCGGGTGACACCGGAGCCTCTCGCGCCGGAGCTGTGGGACGACGACGCATGGCAGGAACTGGCGACCGGCGCCGTGGGCATCGCCCGCGAGGCGGGGGCGCTCGCCGTCCTCCCGATGGCGCTGACGTACCAGGCGTGCTTCCTCGTGCATACCGGCGAGTTCGACACCGCGGCGGCTCTGATCGACGAGGCGACCGCGATCTCGGAGGCGGTGGGCGGCGTCCCCATGATGTACAGCTCGCTGCTGGTCGCCGCCTGGCGCGCCCAGGAGTCCCCGGCCCGGGAACTCATCGAGACCACCGCCGAAGAGGTGGTCGCCCGAGGGGAGGGACGCGCGCTCAGCCTGACCGAGTACGCCACGGCGGTACTGAACAACGGCCTCGGCCACTACGACGCCGCGCTGGCAGCCGCGGCGCACGTCTGCCAGTACGAGGACCTGGGATTCTTCGGGTGGGCCCTGTTCGAACTGATCGAGGCGGCCGCCCGCGGCGGGCACCCCGAGGCCGGCGCCTGGGCGCTGGACAAGCTCACCGAACGCACACGCGCGAGCGGTACCGACTGGGCCCTGGGTCTGGCAGCGTGCTCGCGCGCGCTCCTGAGCGACGACCGGGACGCCGATGCGCTCTACCAGGAGGCGATCGAGCGTCTCGGACGCTGCCGGATCGCCGTCCACCTGGCCCGCGCCCGCCTGCTGTACGGCGAGTGGCTGCGTCGCCGCAACCGCCGCCAGGAAAGCCGCGATCAGCTGCGCTCCGCCTACGAGGCGTTCAGCCGGTTCGGAGCCGACGGCTTCGCGGAGCGCGCCCGCAGGGAGCTCCTGGCGACCGGGGAGACCGTGCGCAAGCGGACGGTCGACACGCTCTCCGAACTCACCAGCCAGGAAACCCAGATCGCCGGGCTGGCCAGAGACGGGCACACCAATCCCGAGATCGCCGCCCAGCTGTTCATCAGTCCACGCACCGTGGAATGGCACCTCGGCAACGTGTTCACCAAGCTCGGAGTCAGCTCCCGCAGGCAACTGCGCTCGGTGTTGTCCCCTCCGAACCGGTGACACTGACGGCATGACCAACGGAGGGCCGCCCGACAGGCCGGCGTCGCCGCAGGACCGTTCCGGGCCCCGGGCCGGTGCCGGCTATTCGCTGGACCTGCCCGTTGAAGCACCGCCGCTGCGGCCCGCTGATCGCGCACCATATGTTCGACATCGACCCCATCCAGGCGTGCGTCTTACTGACCCCGCTGGCCGAGGACACAGAACTCGTTGCCTTCGGGGTCTGCCAGGACAACCCACGATTGACCACCCTGGCCGATATCAACACGCTGTGCGCCATGAGCTACCAGACGAGCCACCTCGGCTTCCTGGTCATCAGGCCTGAAGTCGAGATGCAGTCGGCTCTTGGCCTTCTTGCTCTCGTCAAGCCGGACGAAGTCCAATCCCGGCAGGCGATCCGGCGCCGGGCGGATCTCGAACTCCTCGTCAGAGGAGTGGACCACAACCCAACCGAGAGCCTCGGCCCACCACTGCCCCAGGGCAACCGGATCTGCCGAGTGAACAATTACCTGTTCCCATTCCAAGGTCATCCGGTGAGCCTAGACCCGCCGGGGCGTCGAATGACAGGCCCTCAGGCCTCCCTCATCGGGCTGAACCCGAGCACCGTCCCCTCACGGATCCACCGCCACCCGCAGGTTCGGCACGCACCGGCGCTCGGATTCCTCGAACCCGCTGGCCTCCAACTACCGGTGGCGTATGGCCCCGACGGACACGCGACGCGCCGGCAGCTCCGCGCGATGGGACTGCGGCCGGGCGGTCAGGGCGCCGCCGCCCAACTCCAACGGCCCGCAGGCGGCGTGCGTAGCGACAGTGCAGGCGGCGGCATCCGGCCGGCCGGGACATGGTGCGCTCGGCCCCCAGCGGTGCCGGCCCGGACGCTATGAGTTTTCGATGCCGCGACGGGCGATGCAGGGTGTGAAGCCACGCTTGCGGAGCCATCGCCGTGGGTGGGCGCAGTCGTATCCCTTGTCGCCGCGGAGTTTCGCAGGTCTCCTGCACCGGCGTCACGTCGGCTGCGCGCCGGTGGGTTCCCGGCGATCAGCGGCTGCAGTACGCGGATAGGGTCGCCGACATGGCACTGCGACCTGTTCAGGTGAATATAAAAGCTCTTGATGACTCGGCCGTCGGCCGGTTCTGGGGGGAAGCGCTCGGCTGGGGTCTCTCCAGCGAGGCACCCGGCGTGACCAACGTCGAACCCGTCGGCGGCTTCGTCTGGCCGGACCCGGTCGCCGTCTGCATCGACGTCGTGACCGTCCCGGAACCCAAGACGACGACGAAGAACCGTGTCCACCTCGATCTCGCCACCACCTCTGCGGCCCATCAGGCGGAGTTGGTCGCGCGCCTCCAGGCTCTCGGTGCGACGCCCGCCCACGTGGGTCAGGGCGACGTGCCGTGGACGGTCCTCGCCGACCCGGAGGGCAACGAGTTCTGCGTGCTGGAGCCCCGGAAGATCTACCGCGACACCGGGCCGATCGCCGCGGTGGTGGTCGACTGCGCCGATCCGCGGGCCATGGCCCGGTTCTGGGGTGAGGCGATCGACTGGACTCTCCACAAGGTGACCGACGATCAGGCGGTGTTGCGCTCCGCCAAGGGGGTCGGCCCGTATCTCGAGTTCCTGCGCACGCCCGGCGTGAAGACCGTGCCCGACCGCGTCCATCTCGACCTGCTGCCGTACCCCGGTGACGACAAAGCAGCGGAGGTGGCCCGGCTGCGGGCCCTCGGCGCCACCGACCTCGACCTCGGCCAGGGCGACGTCCCGTGGACATGTCTGGCCGACCCCGAGGGCCACGAGTTCTGCATCCTCGGCTCATCCTGACTCGGAGCCTCGACGACACCCCGACACGTGAACCTTGCGACCTGGCTCGGTTCGGGTGTGGAGCCTCGGGTGGCGGCACAACGCGCCGGCCTCGGCGTGGCCGTTCTCTTCCGCGTCCGTGCCACGTGCCTGGACGGTGCCGCCGCGGCGGCGCATGCCGGGAGCGAAGCAGCACTGCGGGCGGAGGGCAGCCCCTGAAGCTGTCCCGCACCTTCCCCGCACAGGCTGGTCATCACGCGAGATCCAGCGAGAAGGAGTGGGGCAGCGGCCCCATGGAGACGTACTGACGCCAGGCGATGAAGGAGGGCCCGTGTGCAGCATTTCTGCTGCACACGGGCCCTCTCGTTCGTGTGCCGGCGCCAGGGTTCGAACCCGGGCGGGCTGAGCCGGTAGATGTGCGGTCCGCGCCCGGCGTGCCCGCGGACCAGGCACTTCCTCAGTCGCTGGATGTGGCGCCCCGCATCAACCCCATGGGCAGCACCAGGAGTTGCGGAGCGCTGCCTCGGAACCCGATGGGCCGCGGCCTTATCCCCGCGGTCGGTGCCCGCAATGCGACGTCCCCGGATGGCGGGAACGTCAGCCACCGCCCCGACGAAGAAACCCGGCCGGCTAGTGTCCTGAGTCAATAATTCGTCTATGGTTTGGGGATGACTCGTCCGGGACCGAAGCTTGTGCCGTTGGATCTAACTGCTGCGGAACGCGGGGAGTTGGAGCGGTGGGTGCGGCGGCGCAAGGGTGCCCAGGACATGGCTCTTCGAGCCCGCTTGATCCTGGCGTGTGAAGCGGTGGGTGAGGACGGGTTTCCGGTCTCGACGAAGGCAGTCGCGGGCGAGATCGGTGTGACGCGGGAGACGGCGTCGAAGTGGCGGAAGCGTTTCCTGGTCGACAGGCTCGCTGGTCTGCAGGACGAGCCGCGTCCTGGCCGGCCTCGCACGGTTTTGGACGAGCAGGTCGCGGATCTGATCGCACGGACTCTGGAGTCGAAGCCGGAGAACGCCACGCATTGGTCGACGCGCTCGATGGCGAAGAAGACGGGTCTGTCCCAGTCGACGGTTTCACGTGTGTGGCGGGCTTTCGGGCTGCAGCCGCACCGCTTCGAGTCGTTCAAGCTGTCGACGGATCCGTTCTTCGTCGACAAGGTCCACGACGTCGTCGGCCTGTATCTCGACCCGCCTGAACGGGCGTTGGTGCTGTGTGTGGACGAGAAGTCGCAGATCCAGGCCCTGGACCGGTCTCAGCCAGTCCTGCCGATGATGCCGGGGGTGCCGGAGCGGGCCACCCACGATTACGTCCGCGCCGGCACCACCACCCTCTTCGCCGCGTTCGACGCCGCATCCGGCAAAGTCATCGGCTCCCTCCACCGCCGCCACCGCGCGACGGAGTTCAAGAAGTTCCTCACCAAGCTCGACAAAGAGATCCCCGACGACCTCGAGGTCCATCTCGTCTGCGACAACTACGCGACCCACAAGACCGCCGCCATCAAGAAATGGCTCCTGGCCCATCCCAGATTCCACATGCACTTCACGCCCACGAGCTCTTCCTGGCTGAACCTCGTAGAGCGATGGTTCGCAGAGCTGACGGCCAAACAGATACGCCGCGGCGTCCACAAATCCGTCCAGGCCCTGGAGAAGGACATCCGCAACTGGATCACCACCTGGAACGAAGACCCCAAGCCATTCATCTGGACCAAGACAGCCGACCAGATCCTCGAATCACTCGCCACGTACTGCAAACGAATTACTGACTCAGGACACTAGGCGATGTTGTTGAACTTGGTGCCCTCGCCCGCGTACAGGGTGGTCGTCTGCCGACTGAACGGGGCCGTCGCCGAGCCCGTCGAGCGGTAGACGTATGTGCCGTTCGGACCGTAGGCGATCAGGTCGGGGCGGCCGTCGCCGGTGACGTCGCCGGCACCGACGAGGTGGGAGAAGGCGTTCCAGCCGGCTCCGATCCTGACGCGAGCGGTGAAGTTGCCCGTGCCGTTGCCCTGGTAGAGCCAGAGGACGCCGGCGGTGTCGCGGGCGACGAGGTCGCCGGCCGCACTGCCCGCGATGTTGCCGACGGCGGTGATCTGGTTGTAGATCTGCCATCCGCCACCGACCCGGGTGCGGGCGGCGAAGGGGGCGGACCAGCTGCCGGTGCCCTTGTAGAGCCACAGGACGCCGGAGGTGTCGGTGGCGAGGAGGTCGGGGCGTCCGTCGCCCGTGAGGTCGCTGCCACCGGTGGCCTTGTTGTAGACCTGCCAGCCGGGGCCGACCTTGGTGCGGGACGCGAAGGTGCCGTCGCCCTTGCCCAGGTACAGCCACAGGACGCCCGAGGTGTCGCGGGCGACGAGATCGCCCGCCGGGGCGCCGGCGAGGTTCCCCGCGGCCTCGATCTGGTTGTAGACCTGCCAACCGGCACCGATCTTCGTCCGCTTGGCGGTGGTGACCTGGTCACCCGACGGCCAGTCGAGGAGGTCGTCCCGCCACAGCACACCCGAGGCGTCCCGCGCGAGGACGTCGGTCGAGCCGTTGTCGTTGAAGTCGTGCGGGTTGGCCTGGCGCGAGACCTGGAAGCTCCCCGAGGCGGTCGCCGGTGCGCCGACGCCGTCGGTCGGGGTGGCGGTGATCTGCCAGGTGTAGGCGCCGTTCGGGGCGCTGATGCCGTCCAGGACACCGTCCCAGACGAAGGCGAAGCGGCTGTCGGAGACCGGCTGGGACAGGCGCTTGGTGAGCTTCTGGCCGGTGGCCGCGTGCGTGAGCGTGAGGTCCACGGTGGCGTTCGCGCGGGACAGGCTCCACTCCATCGGGAGCGTGGTGCCCGCCTTCTCCAGGTTCACCGCGGTGGGAACCTTCGACTCGGTCACCTTGACGGCCAGGACCTTGCCCGTGTCCGCCACGAGCGTGACACCCGGGGTGCCGCCAACCGCGTCGGCGATCCGGAACACCCCGTCTGCATCGGCCGTGGCGCCGCGCACGAGCAGGCTGCCGTCCGGTGCGTGGGCCACGCTGGAGAAGTCCTCCAGGAGCTTGTACGGCGCGGCATCGGCGGTGGTGATGCTCCGGGCGTACAGCGGGCTCAGCGTCTCGTCGGCGGCCGTCCCCGGGACCCCGTAGAGCAGCGTGTTCCCGGCGATGCCGGCGATGACGGCGCCGCTCATGGAGCTGTCCATCTTGAATTCCTTGCGGATGCCCGGCCCGGCCACGACGAGCTCGGTGACCCCGGCCGTGTAATCGACCCACGCCTTGTAGTCGGCGGTGTAGGCACCCGTCGAGCTCTGGGCCCACGGGCCGATGCTCTCCGTGCCGTTCAAGTCGATGGCCGCGCCGCTGTTGACGCTCGTGAGCGCCTTCCAGTACTGGGTCCGGAAGGTCGCCCCTGAGAACACTCGGGAACTGCCCAGGACGAGCAGGTCGTGGCCTGTGGAGGCGACGACCTTGTAGTCCAGGCCGTAGGAACCGGACGTGAGCTTCGTCTTCTTGGCGACCCCGTTGACCTGGGCGAGCTGCCACAGCTCGTAGTAGCCCCCGGTGGTCGGAACGCTCGCGAAGAGGTTCTCGCCGACCACGCCGACGAGCTTCGCCCCGGGCTTGAACTCGGACGCGAGGTCGAAGGAGGCGGACCAGGTGGCGCCGGCCTTCATGTCCCGCAGAAAGACCATGCTGCCGCCGTCGCTGGTCACGACGATGTCGGAGTTGCTGTCGTGGCCCATGGTGCCCGTGTTGATCGGCAGCACCGCGCCGTCGGCGTACCGGTACCACTCCAGCACCGTGTTGCCGGAGTCGTCCTTCCGGGACGTGAGGCGGCCGGTGTCGCCGGTGCTGACGATCTCGGCGCCGAGGGGCAGATTCACCTCGCCGGTGGCCGCCTCGGTGGCCCTGGTCACCGAGGCGGGAGCGGCCACGGCCCCGGGCGAGGTCAGGACGCCGGTGCCGACCGTCACGGCAAGAACGGTGGCGACAGAGGCGCCGAGACGGCGTCGGGTGGCGCGTACGAAAGCCAAGGAAGTCTCTCCTGATGAGCCGAGCGGTACGCACATCGGTGCGCACCGCTCGATCAGACTTCCGATGAGGGGCGGTGGTTGTACGAGTTGCTCTTGTTCTCTGGGAGAACGAGTGGACTGTGAGGCGGGGCGGGCCCCGCCTCAGGCAGAGAGGCCGTCCGACCGGAGGGCGTCGGAGATCAGGGAGATCCCCACCGGCGGACGGAACGGGGCTCGCCGGCTGTCTGTGCCCCGGTGGGCGACGCCATCGGCGCTGCTGGTGGGGAATCCCGAGGCGTACAGGCTCGGCCGTCCGTCCCGGTCGGCATCGCCGGTACCGAGGCGGTGGCGGCGGTACGAGCCCCAGCCGGCACCGACGCTGATGCGGGGGCGCGGAGGTGTTGTCGCCCTTGCCGAGGGAGAGCCACAGGACACCGTCCTGTCGCGGGCGACGAGGTCTCCGGCCGCGGCTCCGGCAATGTGGCCACGCATCTGGTTGCGACCTGCGGCGATGCGCAGAACCGCCCGCCTCCCGGCCGCTTCCCGTGCGGCCGGGCCGATGTGCCCCCGCTCTGCGCCTGGCGCTAAAGTGCGAGGCTTGTTCGATTCGCCGCGGGGCGGAGGGGGAGGGGGAGGGGGAGGGGTCGTGAGCGCACAACTGAGAGACACCGCAGGGGAGTTGGCGGAGATACTGTGGCGGGAGCACACCGTGTACCGGGAGCGGTCCGGCGGCGTGGTCATCCGGGGTGAGCATGTACGGCGGTGGATCAGCCTCGCTCCGGCGGGCGGCCGGGACGAGGTCCTCGTACGCGCGGGGCGCATCCTGGACGGTGGCACCACCGCTCCGGCGCGTTCGGAGGCCGTGGTGCCCCTCTCCGCCGGTACAGGCGTGCTCGCCGCGACCTGCCGTCGTCTGCTCGCCGAGGCGGCGGCCGATGTGGCGCCGGCCGCGCCGGGACGGGCAGCACCCGGGCGGTCCGATCGGTCCGGGAAGGCCGCGCGGCCCAAAAGCGGCGGGAGACACACCGGTTTCGGTTCGTGGATGATCCTCGCCTGTATCGCCGGCGTGATCGCCCTGTACGTCTACCGCACCGCGATGCACGGCTGACGGGTACTACAAGGGACACAGCAGCCTGGCCGCACGGGAAGGGGCCAGGCCGTAGAGGCGACCGGGCGGCGCCCCTTGCGCATCGCCGCGGGTCGCCCTCACCCAGAGCGAAAGGGCCTGCGACCAACGTCTCCGCCGGTCACAGGCCCGTCTGTTCGTGGGGCGGCGCCAGGGTTCGAACCCGGGTAGGCGAAGCCGGCAGATTTCCGGTCCGCACCCGGCGTGCCCGCGGACCAGGCACTTCCCGAGTCGCTGGATGTGGCGCCCCACAGGGCCCCACCACGAGTTGGGGCGCCGCTGACGAGCAGCGAACCAGGTGCCAAGTGTGCGGCTGTACGCCGTTGTTGATGTCAGCCATCGATGTCAGGATCGGAACATCTGCGGGTACGGGCACGGCTCCAGGGAATCGTCGGGACGGTCCGCCCACTTCCACCAGAGATGCCGACCAGGGCACCGCCACAGAAATCGGCAGACTCACTTGCCGTCGCCATTCCTCCGGGACAGGACGAAGCCGCCGGACCGTCAGCACCGGGCGCCGACGGGCGCGGGGATGGCGTCGAGGTCGGCGAGGTCGGCCGCGGACAGCTGGACGTTTGCGGCGCCTGCGTTGTCGGCGAGGTACTTCGGGGTCTTGGTGCCGGGGATGGGACGACGTGCTCGCCCTGGGCGAGGAGCCAGGCGAGGGCGACCTGTGCAGGGGTGGCGCCGATCCGGTCGGCGACCTCGCGGACCTTGGTGGCGATGTCGAGGTTGGCTCGCAGGTTGTCCTGCTGGAAGCGCGGCAGACGCCGCCGCTGGTCGTGCACCGGCAGGTCGTCGAAGGAGGCGAAGCGGCCGAGGAGGAAGCCGCGTCCCAGAGGGGAGTACGGCAGAAGGCCGATGCCGTGCTGGGTGCAGTGGGGCAGGACCTCGGCCTGGACGTCGCGGGTCCACAGGGAGAACTCGGACTGCACCGTGGTGACCGGGTGGATGACCTGGGCCCGCTCGATCTGCGCGACGGTGACCTCGGACAGGCCCAGGTAACGAGCCTTGCCGGCGGTGACGGCCTCGGCCAGGGCGCCCCAGGTCTCCTCAAGGGGCACCTCGGGGTCGACGCGGTGGAGCTGGTAGAGGTGTCTATGTGGTCGGTGCCCAGGCGGCGCAGGCTGGCGTCGATGGAGGCACACACGTGCTCGGGCCGGCCGTTGGGCCTGACCAGGGGGGCGCCGCCGGGGCCGCCGGTGGGGTCGATGCACTCCAGGCCGACCTTGGTGGCGATCACCCCGCTCGTACGGCGCGAGACGCTGCGCAGCTGCACCTGCTCCACGCCGGTTTCCTCGTCTTCGGCTTCAGCTCACGAGTCCGTCACGCGCACGTCAGCAGGCACGCCCCACCACTGGTCCGGCCGGTCCACGACAGGCGCTTTCGGACCGGTGTCGACGACCCGGGCGAGGCGCAGGAGGTAGGCGGCGATGCCTGCCGCACCTTGCATCCAGGCGGTGCCCGGCGGCAGCAGAGGTTCGTCGTCACGGTGCTCCAGGAAGCGCCAGCGGGCACCCGACTCGTCCTGGATCGCCCGCTCCACGAGGGCGTCACCCATCTTGCGAGCCCCCTGGAGGAGGGTCTCCGACCACTCCGGATCCGAGCAACCCTGTGCGGCGTCCAGAAGTACGTCGCCGACCCCCGCCGTGCCGCAGCAGCGGCCGTCGTTGTCCCAGAACCCGGGACGCAGGCGTTCGGGCACGCCCGACGTGAGGAGCGAGGTCAGACAACGCCGGCGCAGCTCGTCGACCGGGATGCCGGCCACCTCCGTGACGCCCGCGTGCGACAGGGCCGAGAACAGGTGCGATGTGCCTGCCGGACCGTGGCACCAGGTGTACGTGAGCGCCTCCACCTCCCGCGTCGACGGCGGGATCGTGTGCGGTACGACAAACCCGCCGTTGTCGAGCAGGCCCACCGACAGGACGTGCCGGGCCCCTTCCACCGCGGCTTCGACGAAGTCGCTGCGGCCGAGCGACGCCCCCGCCACGGCCAGAGCGGCGGCTACGCCGGCGGTGCCGTGTGAGTAGTTCGGCGCCCGCCACGGCGTGCTCGGCGCGATGCCCCAGTCCAGGCCCGCCTCTGTACGATCCGCCGTGCGCAGCAGTGCCTCACCACCGGCCGTCGCGATCGCGTCCGCGAACTCGCCCCCGGCCCAGATCGCCGTCATGACGACGCCTGCGGTGCCCATGATGATGTCGTTCAGCGGAGCGTCGGAGCCCGGTTCGAACTCGACGGTCGTCCGCCAGCCATCGGATGTCGTCAGGTCGTCCAGGCGCCGCAGGGCGACGGATTCCTCGCCCGGAGCGAGTAGTTTCAGCGCCATGGCGTCGCCGGCCAGCCCGTCGTACAACGACGGCTCGATGCGCGCTTCGGCCTCTGCAGACAGCCTGGTCACGATCCCCTCGGCCAGGGCCCGTTCCCGATCGCTCAGCTCACGGTATTGCGCGATCTCCGCCAGTACCGGCGCCAAGCCCGCAATCCCCGAGTACAGCGAGTCGCGGTCCTTCGCCGGCTCCGTCTTCCGGCCCTCGTCGGGCACCGTTTCCGGCAGCCACGGACCCCCGTCCTCGCGCACCTGGTCCAGCACCCACGACCACGCCGCCTCGCCCAGCTGCCTGTACGTCTCACCTCTCAGCACCGGGCAATAGTACGTAGTCTTGCTCCTCCTCCACGGAAGTCACTCAGGGTCATGAACGCACGCTCGGTCATGAACTTGCCGAGTGGAGGACGACTCCGGCGATTTCGCGTACGCGCTCCGGGACCTTGTCGCAGCTGACGGCGCCCGCGCCCCACACCTCACGTCCCCTCGCCGCGTGACTTGGCCAGATCGAGTGGGCGGGGAGGCGAACTCCGTACTCGTGGAGGGTCATGGCTCGCTCACCACGGGGCAGGCCACAGGTTCGGCCCGCCTCCACGCCAGTCGATCATCCCGGACAGAATCACGTCTTCCTCGGTGATGTCGTCCATCCCGGCCCGACGCAGGAACTCCGTCACATCCCGCACGCTGTGCGCCATGCCGAGGATCTCCCCATCGACACGCACCCGGCGGCCGCCGGACTCATCGGGCGGATAGATCACGATCGGCAGGTATCCGGACATGGGCCAAGCCTCGCCCCCGGTCGGCAACCCGCGCTCGCTCAGGTAAGCCACACGCAGCAGCGCACGGTCATGGTTCAGACAGGGCGGCCCGTCCGCCATCAACGTCGCACACGCGCACGACAGACACGACGCCGATTCGCTGAGCCAGGCGGGAGCAACTGAAGACCGGTGGCGGGGCTCGTCCGTCCAACCACGCAGCCATGATCCAGAGCTCGACGTCTCACCGCTAACCGTGCACGAGCTCGTTAGGGCTCGCAGAGAATCAACATGCGTGTTTGATGTTGTCCGGGGGCTCGGTGCCGTAGGCGTCGAGGTGGGCGGCCACGTCGGTGGGGGTGGTGAATCGTGCGGTGGAGCGGGGGACGGTGCAGCCGTGCTGGTCCAGGAGGGGCTGGGTGCCCTGGATCGTGCGGGTGATGGTCTGCGAGCTGGTCCCGAAGAGTTCGCCGAGGAGGGCGTGGGTGAAGCAGCCGCGCTGGTAGAGGATCGTGGCCAGGATCCGGTCGGGGTCGGTGAACGTCTGCCGGGGGCCGGCGCCGGGGGCTCGCTGTCGTTCGCGACCGCGTCGGTGGCGGCGCTGTTCCTCCCGTCGGGCACCCTGGAGGGCCGCTAACTCGCTGATCAGGGTGTCTAGTTGTGAGCGGGTGATACCGGTGAGTTCCGGGTCGGTGAGGCGGGTGTGCTGCCGGGCGTCCCACCGCCGTGGTTCCGCGCCGTGTGGAGTGCTGGTGGCTGTGGGCGCGCGCTGGGCATGGTGTGCGTGGAGGGTGTAGTTCCAGTCGCCGTGGAAGCGGTGGCGGGTCATCGTCAGCGCGTCGACCTGGGCGTTGTCGACTTTCACGCCGGTGGGGTAGGCGCCGGTGTCGAGTTCGGCGCGGACCCTCAGTCCGGTGCGGGTGGTGGTCGCCGCGATGGACTGCACGATGACTTCATGGCTGGTCAGGGGCCTGCCACGCCAGTTCATGGAGATGTGGGAGAACAGCCGGTGCTCAATCCGGTTCCATTTCGATGTGCCCGGCGGTAGGTGACTCACCGTGATCTCAAGGCCAGTCTCGGCGGCCAGAGCGGCGAGTTCGGTCTTCCATGCCCGGGTGCGGTAGCCGTTGGAGCCCCCGGCGTCGGCGGTGATCAGCAGCCGACGGGCGCGGGGGTAGTCGCCCTGTCCGGCCCCGTGCCACCAGCGGCGGATCGAGGCGACCGCGAAAGCGGCGGTGTCGTGGTCGGTGCCGACACTGACCCAGCCGGCGTTCGCGGCAATGTCGTAGATGCCGTACGGGATTGCCTTGCCGGGCCCCTCCCGGTCCAGGAAGTCATGCGTCTTGACCTGCACCGGATCACCCGTGGGCTGCCATTCACGCCCCGCGTTCTTGTACTGGCCGACCAGTTCCTTCTTCTTGCTGTCCACGCTGACCACCGGGTCCCCGGCGCTGATGTGGTCCTTGGCCTGCTCGTTGATGTAGCGGAACTGGGTGTCCCGGTCCGGGTGCTGCTTGCCCTCGACGGTCTTGGAGTTGGCCTGCAGACTGAAACCCTCCTCCCGCAGCAGGTCACCGACCGTGTCGGCACTGACCTTGTGTCCCTGGCGGGTCAGCTCACCGGCCAGGTTCCGGGTCGACTTGGTCGTCCAGCGCAGCGGCGACATCGGGTCTCCGCGCGTGTCCGGCTCGACCAGGGCGAGCAGCGCGGGCCGCAGTCCTGCATCCAGGTCGGCGGCCTTCTTCCGTCCGCCTCCGGGCTGGCGGACCCGCCCCAAAGGCGCCTCGCCCGCCTCCAGCTCATCCGCCCCCTTACGGACCGTCGCCTCGCTGGCCCCGGCGGCCCGCGCGACGGCCCGGATCCCGCCGTGCCCCAGGACACGGGCCTCTGCTCCCATCAGCAGACGCTGCTGCCGCTCGTCCAGGTGGGGGAACAACACTCCGAACTTGGCGGCCAGTTGATCTCGAACCTCTTGCGGTATGCCCATACCACGTCAACGAGCCACATCACCGGAAGCAACACGTTGATTCTCTGCGAGCCCTTAGCCGCGTCCGGCCTGCATCACGGTGTCTGAGCGTGCTACTTGGACAGGCTGGTCAAGGAGCACGCTCAGGGTTCTACACCGAGTGCAACACTCGTCGGACCTCCGAGTGCAACACTCGGACTTGAGTGGCGACATAGTCCCCGGTCGACGACATCGCCCCGGAGGTGGAGTTGCCGTAGTACGTCCACCGCCACATCCCCGGCCCGGCGGCCTTCACCGTGGTCTTGAGTGCCCCTGTCGCACTCGACGTCGCAGTCTTGACCGTCTTGTACGAGGAGGCGCCCGACGCCTTGAACTGCAGGCTGACGGTACGGCCCGCGTACCCCTGGTACGTGTGGGTGTCCCAGTTCGCCCGTGTGACCCGCCCGGACACGGTGATCGTCTTTCCTACCGCAACCGGCTCCGGCGAGGCATCGACGGTGACGCGTGTGGCCCGCTTGACTTGCACCGGGAGATTCACGTCGTCAATGTCCTGGGCGTCGCCGGGGAGAAAGACCCGCGCAGCAGTTCGCCAGGTGCCTGCGTCCTCGTTCCCGAAGTCAGAGTTCCGCGGGTCGATGTACAGCCATTCGTCGAAGTCGCAGATTCCATTCACCCTGTCCACGACCTTGCAGTCGCTGGTGATGATGCTGCTCTGCAGGGTCTCCGCATTGTCCGTCTTCCCCCGGTAGGGGAACACCGTCGGCCCGTAGTCGTATCTGAGTTTGGTCGTCATCCGGAGAACTGCATGCACCTCAACCTCCTCCTGGACCCCGATCACGATCGGCTTCCCACCATTCACCGAGACCCTGGTGAAGGAGACCCCACCCTCCGCCGCCCCAGCCGGCACCGCCGCCACCACCCCTGTGAACACGAGCGCAGCTCCACCGGCGACCATCGCTTTCCACGTCGTCTTGCCCACCTTCGAGCTCGCCCCTTCCCCTGCAGCCTGGACCGAACGCGTAGCGCACTGGCCAGAGGCCTATCCTCTCGGCTGACTGTGGGACAAGTGAGGGCTGTGCGCGGTTGTACGCGGTGCGGCAACGATTCGATCACCACGACATCACCCGGACGCGGCCCTCAGCCGAAACGGCATCAGCTAGGGAGTCGGCCCAGCTGACGCTTCGCTGCTTCGGGCGGGAGTCCGGGCTGATCGAGAAGCGAGGGCCCTGGCTCCTGACGTGAGTCACCAAGTAACTGCTGCGAAACCGCCCCCAGTAGCGCCGCCTGGCCCGCAGATTTACGGCACGCGCCACCCAGTGACGCTTCGGTTGGGATTGGGCCGGGACGCAATGTCGGGCGGCAAGCTCCGCACGGCCCCGTGCGAGGCCCACTTCGGACCGTTGCGGCAGTTCACCATCGCCAACTCCGACTACTCCGACCACACTGTGCAGACCAGGGCCCTGCACGCCTATCTGTGCTGGCGCAACGCCAATGCCCGGCACCGCGACGTCCTGGCCGCCGAACGCAAGGAACGCGCCCGCATCCGCAGCGAGAAGGGCATCCGCTGGGGCGGACGCCTCCTCAAAACAGCAGCCTGACAGCCTGTTTCTGAGCCTTCGGCGCGGCGATCACGGGTCTGTGACGAGTGCCGGGCCGACGGCCTGCGCAGGTGACTGGTCGCGGTCAGCGCAATTCCTGACATCTTCTCCGGCCGGTGGTCATTCGATCCCGAGGGGTCCGATGCCCAGATCCTCACGCATGCAGCGGCGCATCTCAGCCATGGCCGTGCGGCGCTGTTGGATGAAGGCCATGTCCTCGGCGGAGCCGACTGCCACCCCGCGGGCATAGGCGTCGCGCATCCGACGCAGGCTGTGAAACGCCTCGTTCCCGGCCGCAACAACGAGCGGCGGGCCCACGAGCCAGAGCTGCTCGCTGGCCGTGTGCAATCCGGTCCCACGGAAGGCTTCGCGCACGGCCGCATCACGCGCTGACTCGGACATGTGATCGCCCAGGGCGACAGCCCGTATCTCTTCCCCTGCGTCTTTGAGCGCGGAGGCGTATTCGGAGTACACAGCGCGCCGCACTTCCAGAGCGTGTCGTGCTTCCTCGCGCCGCCACCTGTTGCGATCGGCGATCAGGGTGGCAGCGATGCCGATAGCGGCACCTGTCAGCGTGGAGAGCAGAGGCATCCAGTCCATGCGCCGCATGCTGTCTCAACCACTGCTGCGACACCAGTGGCCCTCACGTTCCGGCATGGTGACCACGGGCCTCTTGCCGAGTGCCAGGCCGACGGGCCGCACTGGTGGCTGGTGGCGCTCGGACCACGACGAGCATGCCCGTGATCGTGGACCTGTCCGTGGACAGCCGCTCACCTATGGACACAACGCCGTCCGGGACCTCCTTTACCGAAACGTCCTGGCGAAACAGTGACTTCTGCGCCAGGGGGCCACGCGCCTGACCTGCCGCGTTGAAGTTGAAAAGCGGGCACCACCCAACCCGGCGAACCTATGCGGTCACAGCACTAGCTCGCTCGGCTGGCGGCCATAAATCTGCACCATCGGCCTGTTGTTCCGCTGTTCCCCGGGAGCCGCCGGCCGGGGCTCGCTCACCACGGGGCAGGCCACAGGTTCGGCCCGCCTCCACGCCAGTCGATCATCCCGGACAGAATCACGTCTTCCTCGGTGATGTCGTCCATCCCGGCCCGACGCAGGAACTCCGTCACATCCCGCACGCTGTGCGCCATGCCGAGGATCTCCCCGTCGACACGCACCCGGCGGCCGCCGGACTCATCGGGCGGATAGATCACGATCGGCAGGTATCCGGACATGGGCCAAGCCTCGCCCCCGGTCGGCAACCCGCGCTCGCTCAGGTAAGCCACACGCAGCAGCGCACGGTCATGGTTCAGACAGGGCGGCCCGTCCGCCATCAACGTCGCACACGCGCACGACAGACACGACGTCGATTCGCTGAGCCCGGGCAGATTTGCAGAGGGCTCCCGTTAGCCCCTCTCACCTGCGGCTTCTCCGTTGCTAGATGCTCCTGGGGCACACCTGGGGGAAGGGGCCCCAGGAACACCGCTTCAGGAGTTCCTTCCGGCGGCCCAAGGGCCGGGTATGCGGCTCGCTAGCGTCCGGCATCGACTTTCCTGGTACGGCAGGGTGCACCGGTGTTGCCGTCAAAGACTGCAGTCAGACCAGCGGTCTCGATGTCCTCCGGCGACAGAGTTCTTCAGGTGGTCACGTCACCTGAATGGCTGCCGAGAATCCCGACCATTCCGATCACGTGCCCGAGGGTCGTGGCACCCCGCTCCGATGCTGCCCGAGGGTCGTGGCACCCCGCTCCGATGCTGCCCGAGCGCGGTCCCATAGCGGGCGGCGGTCAACGGCGCATCCCGTCCAACGAAACATGATGTGGCGTCAGTCTGTATTTGGCGAAGGGCTACTGAGTTCACGTCAGGCATTGATCTCACAGCCTCAGAGGCAGGTTCGGCAGCCGTCTGGCGGCGCCGCGAACTGGGTCGCTTCTCTACCGCCCTCGGGAGACATCCGCCGAGGTGTCACACACCCACACGAGGGCTGTCACTGTTTGTGCGTGAACGAGCACTCTTAGGCTGATCTAGGTACGTTCATAGAGGGTTCTGATCGATCACCCCAGTCCACGCCGGATTGCCCAAGGGGTCCCACCCCAGCTGCATGAATGTCTTCGGTGCCGTTGGGGCCGATCTCAGGCAACCAATGGGCTGCGAAGTCCTTCCGGCACATCCAGTCACACAGGAGGTACGTCATGAGCGCTTTCTCGATCTTCAGCGGCCGCGGTGGCCGAGGTGGTGGCCGCGGTGGTGGCCGTGGCGGACGTGGCGGCTTCGGCGGCCGTGGCGGACGTGGCGGCTTCGGCGGCCGTGGCGGACGTGGCGGCTACGGCGGCCGTGGCGGACGTGGCGGCTTCGGCGGCCGTGGCGGCTTCGGCGGCTTCGGCGGCGGCTACGGCGGCGGCTACTAAGCATCGCCGCCTCACCCGAGGATCGTCATCGGGGGGCGACGGCGCGTCCCGTCCGCCGCCCCCCTTCCGCCGCATGCCCCCACCCGGCTCCCTCCCCGAGAAGGTGACCCCGCTTGGCGGACGCGGCACCCGCCGACTCGGCTCACATCAAGCCCGTGGCCCCGGCAGCCGAGGACAGTCCAGTGCCCCTTGCGGCGACCGTGTCTTCGGCCGACGCGTTCCGCCGCTTCTGGCCGTGGGCACGCCCCGACCGGTACCGGCTCGCCACGAGTGTCGTCCTCCTCATCGCGGGGTCCGCGGGTGAAGTCGCGTCGGTGTGGCTCTTCAAGAACCTGGTCGACCAAGTCCTGATCCCCCACCGGTTCACAGCGTTCCTGCCACTGGCCGGACTCATGGCCGCCGTGGCTGTGGTCGCGGCGCGCCACGGCATCCGCTTCGACCATTCGCAGGGAGCGAGCGATCTTCCACAACGCGCCGGCTACGCGGTCGACGCCGGGCTTCTGCCCCAGAACCCTCTCCCCCAGGTCCAGTGGAAGGCACCTGAGCAGCAGGTGGAAGAGGAGTTGGACCCCGCGACCGTGCCTGACCCTCGACAGGCTCTCGCGCTGGTCGATGCCGTGCGGACGCAAAGCGCCAGGGGCCGCCGCCTGGTGGCGTTCTTCGGGTGCATGTACTACGCGGCTGCCCGGCCCCGGCCGAAGTGATCGGGCTTTGCGTCGAGGACTGCGAGCTGCAGCAACGCGCCGGCCACAGCGTGGCCGTACTGTTCCGCGTCTACGCCAAGTGTCTGGATGGCGCCGCGGCGACGGCGAACGCTCGGATCGAAGCAACGCTGCGGGGCGGAAGGTAGCCCACTGAACGCTGCCCCACGCCTGCCCCACACAGGCTGGTCACCACGCGACATCTGACGCGACATCTGACGCGACAAGGTGAGACAAAGCCCTATAACGAGCTATCGGGCCTCACTCAAAGCGAAAGGGTCTGTGACCAACGTTTCCGCTGGTCACAGACCCTTTGTTCGTGTGGCGGCGCCAGGGTTCGAACCTGGGTAGGCTGAGCCGGCAGATTTACAGTCTGCTCCCTTTGGCCACTCGGGCACACCGCCTCGAACGACGCCGCGGAAGTCCGTTTGAGGAGCTCCTTGGCGACGACGTAAACAATACCTGATGACCAAGGGTGCTCCGCCACCTCATTGAGCCGCGCCCGGGGCGGTCGGCGGTGGCTAGGCTTTGCTCCGTACCCCACCGCATACGACGCAAGGAGCCACACGTCATGGCCGACTCCAGTTTCGACATCGTCTCGAAGGTCGAGCGGCAGGAGGTCGACAACGCCCTCAACCAGGCCGCCAAGGAGATCTCGCAGCGCTACGACTTCAAGGGCACGGGTGCCTCGATCTCCTGGTCCGGCGAGAAGATCCTCATGGAGGCGAACGGCGAGGAGCGCGTGAAGGCGATCCTCGACATCTTCCAGTCCAAGCTGATCAAGCGGGGCATCTCGCTGAAGTCGCTGGACGCGGGCGAGCCGCAACTGTCCGGCAAGGAGTACAAGATCTTCGCCACGATCGAGGAAGGCATCTCCCAGGAGAACGCCAAGAAGGTGGCGAAGATCATTCGCGATGAGGGCCCGAAGGGCGTCAAGGCGCAGGTCCAGGGCGACGAGCTGCGGGTCAGCTCGAAGAGCCGGGACGATCTGCAGGCCGTGCAGGCGCTGCTGAAGGGCCAGGACTTCGACTTCGCCGTGCAGTTCGTGAACTACCGGTAGGTTGTCCGGCCGTCCGCCCCGCACCTCGGATGTGAGGTCCGAATACCGCCGGTCGTGTGGGGCGGGCCAGGCGCAGACTTGTCCGTGCAGGACGACGAAATCAGGCGATTCGAGCGATTCATTCGGCTCGGTCATGCGTCGCCGGTACGGAGAAGAGAGGGACCCCGATGACCTTGTACGCGACGGTGGACAGCCCGCTGGGCGATCTGCTGCTGGTCGGCGAGGAATCATCCGCCGGCGCCGACGGGACGGCGGCCGGTGTGGCGCTCGCCTCGCTCTCCTTGCCGGGCCAGAAGGGTGCCGCGGTCGTCCGGGAGGGCTGGATCCACGCGCCGGAGTCCTTCGCCGAAATCGCGGCCCAGCTGCGGGCGTACTTCGAGGGCCGGCTGACCCGGTTCGACATCCCGTACGTGGAGGGGCTGGGCACGGAGTTCCAGCGCCGGGTCTGGGGCGCGCTGGACACCATTCCGTACGGGGAGACGGTGTCGTACGGACAGATCGCCGAGCGGATCGGTACCCCGGGGGCAGGGGTGCGGGCTGTGGGCACGGCGATCGGGCGCAATCCGCTGCTGGTGGTGCGCCCGTGCCACCGGGTGATCGGTGCGGACGGGGCGTTGCGGGGCTATGCGGGCGGTCTGGAGCGCAAGGAGCGGCTCCTGGGGCTGGAAGGCGCCCTGATGGGCCGCTGAGGGGCGGCGTGCTCGACGGGTACGCGCTCTGAAAAGGCTGTCTGGACCGAATGGCGGTGTGGCGAATGTTCGGGCTCTTCCCCAGACCGCGGGCCGTTGTCGCACCGGGTGCGGTGCATGTGCCGGATTGGCTGTCGGTGGACCGTCAGCGGGAACTGGTCGAGGCGTGCCGGGGATGGGCGCAAGGGCCCGTACCGCTGCGGCACACGGTGCTGCCCGGCGGTGGGGTGATGTCCGTGCAGTCGGTGAGCGTCGGCTGGCACTGGCAGCCGTATCGCTATGCGCGTACGGCGGACGACGTGAACGGTGCCCGGGTTGCCGACTTTCCGGAGTGGCTGGCGGAGTTGGGGCGGGCGGCACTGGTCGAGGCGTACGGGGACGCGTACCCGGCCGGGTCGTATGCGCCGGACGCCGCAGCGGTCAATTTCTATGACGGTGCGGCGAGGATGGGCATGCATCAGGACAAGGAGGAGCGGTCCGCCGCCCCGATCGTGTCGCTGAGCGTCGGTGACACGTGCGTCTTCCGCTTCGGCAATACGGAGGGCCGTGGACGGCCGTACACGGATGTGGAGCTGGCCTCGGGCGATCTGTTCGTGTTCGGCGGGCCGTCACGCTTTGCGTTTCATGGTGTGCCGAGGGTCCGCCCGAGGACGGCCGATCCTGCGACGGGTCTGAGCCGTGGCCGGCTCAATGTGACGTTGCGCGAGACCGGGTTGGGCGGTTCGGGTGCGGGCGGACGTCAATGACGTTCCCGGGAGTTGCCGAAGAGCAGCCGGTAGACGATGAGCAGGACCAGCGAGCCGCCGATGGCGGAGATCCACGTCGCGGTGTCGTAGAAGTCGTTCGAGATGGGCCGGTCGAGGAAGCGCGACGATATCCAGCCACCGATGAAGGCGCCGATGATGCCGATGACGGTGGTGCCGACCACCCCACCCGGGTCGCGGCCGGGAAGCAGGATCTTGGCGATCGCTCCGGCCAGCAGTCCGAGAATGATCCAACCGATGATGCTCATGCCGTGGAACCTGCCCTTCGCCTGGTTATGTAATCCAAGACGTCGCACGGGTCCGGGCGGTTGCCGATCGGGCAGAAGGAGCGGCAGGTCACAGGTGGTTCATATGCGGGCGTTGTAATCCGGCCAGGGTTGCATCTCCAGCGCTTCGTCGTCGGAGTCCTCGCCGTACCAGCCCGTTCCGTCGAGCCAGGTGCGCAGCCAGCTGGCGAGATCGGGCTGGTCGACGTACCAGGCGTGGTGCGGGTCGTCGGCGTTGGGTTCGTGGAGGAGGACGGTGGTGCGGTCGTTGCGGCAGTCCACACAGCTGTACATGCCGCAGCCGAGGCTGCATATCGGCAGTACGCCTTCCGGCCACGGCCACTGCCCGTCCTCGCTCGCAGGCCGGCGGTGGGCGAGGTACTGGGCGATCACGGACTGTTCCCCGTCGGGGGCGAGTCCGCCGGTGAGGGGCAGTAGCCCGTATTCCGGGCCGAAGCCGCCGTTGGCGATGCGGGTGTAGAGGGCGGTGAGCAGGGGCGGCAGGGGGAAGCCTAGGGCCGCCTCGGCGTGGGCGATGTCCTCGGCGGACAGCGCTGCCGGAAGGGGGTACCTCTCCCAGCGCGGGGTGGCGTGGGCCGACTTCTCGACGGCTGTCAGCAACTGCTCCGTGTCGTCCATGGGTTCATGGTGGACGACGGCACTGACAACGAGCCGGTGGAGGCCCTGCGGAGCGGTCTGCGGCGACGCGGGCCCGGCTTCGCTCCCCCGGCCTCTTCTGCGCCCGGCCCGTGGCGCGTCACCGTCCGGCGAACGGCTGGTCCGTGCTGACGATCTGCTTGCCCAGGGGCATCAGGGAAACCGGGATCAGCTTGAAGTTGGCGATGCCGAGAGGGATCCCGATGATGGTCAGGCAGAGGGCGATGCCGGTGGTGATGTGGCCGAGGGCGAGCCACCAGCCGGCAAGGATGAGCCAGAGGACGTTGCCGACGCAGGAGGGTGCACCGGCGTCCGGGCGGTCGACGACGGTGTGGCCGAAGGGCCAGAGGGCGTAGAGGCCGATGCGGAAGGCCGCGAGGCCGAACGGGATACCGATGATGGTGATGCAGAGCAGGATGCCTGCGGCTATGTAGGCGAGGAACATCCAGAAGCCGCACAGCACCAGCCATATGACGTTCAGGATTGTCTTCATGGTCGACGACCTGCCATCTGCTCGAGTCGGGCGATGCGCTCCGCCATGGGCGGGTGTGTGGAGAACATTCTCGACAGGCCCTGGCCGCGGCGGAACGGGTTCGCGATCATCATGTGGCTCGCGGTTTCGATCTTCGGTTCGGGCGGCAGGGGGAGCTGTTGCGTTCCGGCCTCGAGTTTGCGCAAGGCGCTGGCGAGGGCCAGTGGGTCGCCGGTCAGCTGGGCGCCCGAGGCGTCTGCTTCGTATTCGCGGGAGCGGCTGACGGCAAGCTGGATGACGGTGGCCGCGAGGGGGCCCAGGATCATGATCAGCAGCATGCCGAGGATGCCGGGGCCTTCGTCGTCGTTGGACCGGCCCACGGGGATCAGCCAGGCGAAGTTCACCAGGAACATGACGACGGAGGCGAGCGCTCCGGCCACCGACGCGATCAGGATGTCGCGGTTGTAGACATGGCTGAGCTCGTGGCCGAGGACGCCGCGCAGTTCGCGTTCGTCCAGGATCTGCAGGATGCCTTCGGTGCAGCACACCGCGGCGTTGCGGGGGTTGCGTCCCGTGGCGAAGGCGTTGGGCGCCGGGGTCGGGGAGATGTAGAGCCGCGGCATGGGCTGTCGGGCCGCGGTCGAGAGCTCGCGGACGATGCGGTAGAGGTGCGGCGCCTCGAATTCACTGACCGGGCGCGCGCGCATGGCTCTCAACGCCAGCCTGTCGCTGTTCCAGTACGCGTAGGCGTTCGTGCCGAGTGCTACGAGAAGGGCGACGATCAGGCCGGTGCGTCCGAAGAAGCTGCCGATGACGATGATGAGTGCTGAAAGGCCCCCGAGGAGTACGGCGGTTCTCAGCCCGTTGTGCCGGCGGTGCACGGTACGCCCTCCAAGTGGTGCAGCAGGGGAACCCTTTGCTGGTGATGCTCCACTCCCCAGTGGAGCCTCCTGAACTGGTCAACGCCAGGCGAGGAGCGCTAGTTCCCTTGTGCGCGCAGCCGGGGGCATGCCTTGTACGGCGGCCTGTCCGGCTTTGCGGGCCGGAGCAGGCACTGGGCCGTACGGGTGGAAGGGCCGGGACGGGTCAGCGCTGGGCGGGGAGGCCGGCGAGCGCGACGGCCTGGGGGTCGGGCTCGATCTCGCTGGTGCAGTGGGCGCAGCGGGAGGCGATGGCCGGGATCTCCGTGTAGCAGCGCGGGCAGTCGCGCAGGGCGGCCTTGATGTCGACCTTCTGGTCCTTGTTGGCCGTGAAGCGGTTCTGGACCTTGGTCATCGGGACGACTACGCAGAAGTAGAGCACCGCGGCGGTGATCAGGAAGGCGATGGCGGCGGCGAGGAACTTTCCGTACGGGAAGATGGCGCCTTCGACGGAGAACTGTGCGGCGCTGAAGTCGCCGACGGATCCGGTGGCGAGGCCGATCAGCGGTGTGATGAAGGCGGTGCTGAATCCGGCGACGACTGCGGTGAACGCGGCTCCGACGGCGAGTCCGACAGCCATGGAGATGACGTTTCCGCGCAGGATGAAGTCCTTGAACCCGTTCAGCACTGCCCTGGCTCCTCTTCCGTGTGTGCGTATGCGTGACGTGCGGGCACGACCTTGCCCTGTGTGGCATGCCCGGGGCAAACGGATCTTGGGCGGGCCGGCGGCGCGGTCAGAAGAGGGTGACTCCGGCGAACCTGAGCACCAGCTGCGGGGCACCGGAGAGCACGATGCCGACGGCGGCGGTGAGCGCGATCGCGGCGGTGAGGGACACCGGCGCTGCCATGGGGACGCGCAGGGTCCCGGCCGTACCCGCCGCGCCGGCCAGGGCCGACGCCTCCTCGGGCCCTTCCGGTCCGCGGAACAGCGTCGCCGTCCACTGCAGGTAGTAGTACAGCGCGATCACGACGTTCACGGCCATGACGACGGCGAGCCAGCCGAGTCCGGCGTCCACGGCCGAGGAGAAGACCGTGACCTTGGCGAAGAGGCCGACGATGCCCGGCGGGAGGCCGGCCAGGCAGAGCAGGAAGAAGCCCATGGCGAGGGCGGCGAGGGGGCGGGTGGCATAGAGGCCGCGGTAGTCGGAGAGACGGTTGTCCGGCTTCGTCCGGGCGACGAGGGCGGCCACCGCGAAGGCGCCGAGGTTCACGACGCCGTACATCAGGGCGTACGCGACGGTGGAGCCGATCTGTTCGTCGCCGGTGTAGGCGGCTGAGGCGATCGGTACGAGGAGGTAGCCGGCCTGGGCGACGGACGACCAGGCGAGCAGGCGTACGGCGCTGCGTGCGCGGGTGGCGGTCTGGCGCAGGGCGGCGACGTTGCCGATGGTCATGGTGAGCGCGGCGACGACGGCGAGGGCGGGTCCCCAGACGTCGGCGTACGACGGGAAGCCGATCACGGTGACGAGGATGAGGCCGGAGAAGCCGACCGCCTTGCCGACGACCGAGAGGTAGGCGGCGACCGGCAGGGGGGCACCGACGTAGGTGTCGGGGACCCAGAAGTGGAAGGGCGCCGCGGCGGTCTTGAAGGCGAAGCCGACGAGGGTGAGGGCGACGCCGGTCATGGCGAGGGTGGCGAGCGGGCCGGGGACGTCGTCGAGGCGGGTGGCGAGCTCCGTGAGGTGGAGGGTGCCGGTGGCCGCGTAGACGAAGCTGACGCCGAGGAGCATGACGGCGGTGGCGACGACGGAGGACAGGAAGAACTTGAGGGCCGCTTCGGAGGAGCGCCGGTCGTCGCGCTTGATGCCGACGAGTGCGAAGGCCGGCAGGGAGGCGACTTCGAGGGCGACGACGAGGGTGGCGAGGTCGCGGGCGGCGGGCAGGAGTGCGGCCCCGGCTGCGGACGACAGCAGCAGGAACCAGAACTCGCCCGCGGGGAGTCGGCGGGTGCCGCCGAAGGACAGAAGCGCGGTGAGCAGGGCGCCGCCGAGGACCAGGACCTGGATGATCAGGGCGAAGTGGTCGGCGGTGTAGCTGCAGGCCTGGTTGCCGCCGGTCGCCGTGGTGAGGCAGAAGGTGGCGTGGTTGCCGTCGCGCAGCGGGACGAGCAGGGCGAGGGAGGCGACGAGTCCGGCGATGGTCGCCCAGCCGAGCAGCGGCTTGCGTTCCTCGGGGAGGAACAGGTCGGCGACCAGGATGGCCAGGGCGACCGTCGCGACGACCACGGGGGGTGCGATGGCGAGCCAGTCGACGGACTGGACGAGGCTGGTGGTGCTGTCGGCCGCGGTGGTCACGACTTGCCTCCTGCGAGGAGCTTCTGCACGGCCGGGTCGGTGAGGCCGAGGAGGGCGGCGGGCCAGAGGCCTGCGAGGACGGTGAGAGCGGCGAGCGGGGTCCAGGCGGCGAATTCGTACGGCTGGATGTCCGGGATCGGGTGCGGTTCCTCGCGCTTGTCGCCCATGCAGACGCGGCGGACGACGATGAGCATGTACGCCGCGGTGAGCAGGGTGCCGAACGCCCCGATCGACATGAAGGTGAGGAAGGCGGGGCGGCTGAGGCCCTGCGCCGGGTCGAAGGCGCCGAACAGGGTGAGCATCTCGCCCCAGAATCCGGCGAGGCCGGGCAGGCCGAGCGAGGCGACGGCTGCGAAGGCGAGGAGGCCGCCGAGGCGGGGGGCCCGGCCGTAGAGAGCGGCTCCGGTGGCGCCGGAGAGAGTGTCGAGGTCGGCGGTGCCGTACCGGTCCTTGACCGCGCCGACCAGGAAGAACAGCAGGCCGGTGATGAGGCCGTGGGCGATGTTGGCGAAGAGCGCGCCGTTGACGCCGGTGGGGGTCATGGTCGCGATGCCGAGCAGGACGAATCCCATGTGGCCGACGGAGGAGTACGCGATCAGGCGCTTCAGGTCGCCCTTGGAGCCGGGGCGGGCCAGCGCCAGGCAGGCGAGGGATCCGTAGATGATCCCGGCGACGGCGAATGCGGCGAGGTACGGCGCGAAGGTGTGCATTCCGTCGGGGGCGACGGGGAGCAGGATGCGGACGAATCCGTAGGTGCCCATCTTGAGCAGGACGCCCGCGAGAAGCACCGAGCCGACGGTGGGCGCTGCGGTGTGGGCGTCGGGCAGCCAGCTGTGCAGCGGCCACATCGGGGTCTTGACGGCGAGTCCGATGCCGATCGCGAGAACGGCGATGACCTGCACGGACGAGGTGAGCCCGCGGCCGTTGTCAGTGGCCAGTGCCACCATGTCGAAGGTGCCGCTGTTCAGACCGATGAGGAGCAGACCGAGCAGCATGATCACGGAGCCGAGCAGTGTGTAGAGGATGAATTTCCAGGCGGCTGCCTGCCTCTGTGCGCCACCCCAGCGGGCGATGAGGAAGTACATCGGGATGAGGACCATCTCGAACGCCAGGAAGAACAGCAGCAGGTCGAGGACGGCGAAGGTGGCGAGGGTGCCGGACTCGAGGAAGAGAAGGAGTGCGACGAAGGCCTTCGGGGAGGGGCCGTCGGGCATTTTGACGTAGCTGTAGACCGCGCAGAGGAAGGTCAGCAGTGCGGTCAGCACGAGAAGGGGGAGCGAGATGCCGTCGATGCCGAGGTGGATGCGGACGTCGAGCGCCGGGATCCAGCTGATGTCGGTGGTGGCCTGCATCTTCGACGGGTGGTCGTGGTCGAAGCCGAGGGCCAGCACGATCGCGGCGACGAGGATCGCACCGGTGACGGTGACGCCGTGGCGGAGCACGGCCTGGTCAGGGCTCTTTCCCTTCAGTCCGGGCGGGGCCGGCAGAAGGGCGGCGACGGCTCCGACGAGCGGGCCGACGACGATGAACGCGAGAAGGAACTGCATCACGGATTCGCTGATATCGATCACGGCTCACGACCCGGCGTTGACGTTGGCAAAAACGACGGCGGCGATCGCCAGGACAAGGGAACCGGCGAGCAGTGCGCTGAGGTAGGTCTGCACATTGCCGGTCTGGGCGCGTCGGACGGCGGTGCCGAGCCAGCGTGCGCCGGTGCCGGAGCCGCGTACGTAGGTGTCGACGACCTCGCGGTCCAGGAAGCGGACGAGGCTCGCCGCGGCCCGGACGGGGCGGACGAACACCTTCGCGTAGAGGGCGTCCAGGTGGAAACCGGTGGCGGCGTGGCGGTGCAGCGGGCCGAGCAGCAGACGGCCCGGGTCGGCCGGGTCGGGGGTACCCGGGGTGTCGCCGTAGCCGGCGGTGTGGTGGGTCATGGCCTCGGCCTCGACGAGTGCGGGCTCGGCGTCGGGGTGGGCGACAACGGCGCCGACGGAGGTGCGGCCGGCGAGGGCCGTGGTGTGGCGCCACGCTCCGTAGGTGACCAGGCCGCCGACGAGGGCGACGCCCGTGGAGAGGACGGCGGTGGTCACGGACGGGGTGAGGCTGTGGCCGTCGAACCAGTCGGTGATCACGCCGACGGTCAGTCCGAAGCCGATGGTGGGGACGGCGAGCACCCAGAGCACGGCGGTCATCGCGACGGGCTGCCTGCCGTGGTCGGGGGCCTCGGCACCGCGGCCGCGGAAGGCGAGGAGCCAGAGGCGGGTGGCGTACGCGGCGGTGAGGACGGCGGCGAGCAGACCGGCGACGAGGACGGTCCAGCCGGCGGCGGCCGGGGCGACGTGCCGTTCCCCGAGTGCGGTGTGTTCGGCGGCGACGAGGACGGCTTCCTTGGAGAAGAAGCCGGCGAACGGCGGGATGGCGGCAAGGGCGAGGAGGGCGACGGTCATCGTCCAGTAGGCGTCCGGGATGCGCTTCGCCAGTCCGCCCATGCGTGACATGGCGGACAGGGAGTTGGTTCCGGCGGCGTGGATGACGACGCCGGCCGCGAGGAAGAGGACGGCCTTGAACGCACCGTGCGAGAGGAGGTGGAAGACGGCGGCCCCGCGGTCGCCGACGGCCAGTGCCCCGGACATGTAGCCGAGCTGGCCGATCGTCGAGTAGGCGAGGACGCGCTTGATGTCGTCCTGGGCGAGCGCGGCCAGTCCCGAGCCGATCATCGTGACCGCTGCCATCACGGCGAGTACGACGAGGGCGGCGCCGGACTCGGCGAAGACGGGCAGGAGCCGGGCCACGAAGTAGATACCGGCGGCGACCATCGTGGCCGCGTGGATCAGCGCGGAGACGGGGGTCGGGCCGGCCATCGCGTCGGGCAGCCAGGTGTGGAGGGGGAACTGTGCGGACTTGCCGGCGACACCCGCGAGGAGCAGCAGGGCGATGACGGTGGGGTGGTCCAGGCCGCCGTTGGCGACGGCGCCGAGGATGCCGGTGATCCGGAAGGTCCCGGTGTCGGCGGCGAGCGCGAACAGGCCGATCAGGAAGGGGACGTCGCCGAGCTTGGTGACCAGGAAGGCCTTGAGGGAGGCGGCGCGTGCTTCGGGCGTCTCCCAGTAGTGGCCGACGAGGAAGTACGAGCAGATGCCCATGACTTCCCAGCCGACCATCAGCACCATCAGGTCGCCGGAGTAGACGACCAGGAGCATCGCGGCGGTGAAGAGGGAGACGAGGGCCGCGTACGAGGGGTAGCGGGGGTCGTCGCGCAGGTAGGCGGTCGAGTAGATCTGCACGCAGGTCGCGACGAGTCCGACCAGGACGGCGACGAGGACGGCGAAGCCGTCGAGGTGCAGGGCGAGGTCGATCGGGACGGAGCCGGTGGGGGTGAGCCGGGTCGCGGCGTCGATGGCCGGTCCACCGCCCTGGCGTGCGGCGACGACGACCGCGAGGGCGGCTGCGACGAGCGTGGGGAGGACGGCGAGGGGGCGTACGTAGCCGGGGGCGGTGCGGCCGAGGAGCAGACCGGCTGCGGCGCCGAGGAACGGAAGGAGGGGAACGAGGACGGCGAGGGTCGTGGTGGTCACGCGGTGGCCTCTGCCTTCTTTGCCTTCCCTGCCGGAGCAGTGGCCTGGTCTTCGGTGCCGGTGCCGGGCCCGTCGCCGGGGAGGTCTTCGGCGGCGTCGGTCTCGGCGGTGTCGCGGAGGTGGTCGACGGCCGAGCTGCCGCGGTTGCGGTAGACGGCGAGGACGATCGCCAGGCCGATACCGATCTCCGCCGCCGCGATGGCGATGGTGAAGAGGGTGAGGGCCTGGCCGGAGTGCAGGGCGTCGCGGAGCCAGACGTCGAAGGCGACCAGGTTGAGGTTGACGGCGTTGAGCATCAGCTCGACGGACATCAGGACCAGGATCGCGTTGCGGCGGGCGAGGACTCCGTACAGCCCGGTGCAGAAGAGGAGGGCGGCGAGCACGGCGGGATAGGCGAGGTGCATCAGCTCTGCTCCTTACTGCGCTTGCGGGACAGGACGATCGCGCCGACGAGGGCGGCGAGCAGCAGGACGGAGAGCGCTTCGAAGGGCAGGACCCAGTGCCGGAAGAGGAACGTGCCGGTGACCTCGGTGGAGCCCTGGGCCGGTCCGTCCAGGTCGATCCAGGTGGCGCGGAAGGCGTCCACGACGACCCAGACGAGGGCGGCCGCGGCGGCGGCCGCCACGCCGAGGGCCACCCAGCGGTTGCCCGAGTCGGCGTCCGGGGAGCGGCCGATGGGGGCCTTGGTGAGCATCAGCCCGAAGAGAAGGAGGACGACCACGGAACCGACGTAGATCAGTACCTGTACCCAGGCGATGAACTCCGCGGTGAGCAGGAGGTACTCGACGGCGAGGCCACCGAGCGCGACGACCAGCCAGAGGGCGGCGTGCACCAGCTGCCTGGTCGTGACGGTGACGAGGGCCGCGCCGAGGGTGGCGATGCCGACCAGGACGAAGGCGGTCTCGACACCGGTCGGGGAGAGGAAGCCGGGGTGGGCCGTGGCGGCCGTCGTGGCTGCGGTGGCCACGGTGACTGCGGGTGTCACTCCTCCCCCTTTTCTTCCTGAGCCGGCTGGGCTGCTTGCTGGGTCTGGGCCTGCGGGGCGTCCTGGGCCTCTTCGGCCTGCTGGGCCGCCTGGGCCTCCTGGGCGCGCTGCGCTCCGAGTTTCTCCGCCGTCTTGCGGGCGGCGGCGATCTCCTTCGGCTCCTCCGCCCCCGGGTCGAGCGCGGGCGGTTCGGGCACCGTCCACATCCACTCACGGAGCTTGTCCCGCTCATGGGTGAGGTCGTGGATGTCCGTCTCCGCGTACTCGAACTCCGGCGACCAGAACAGCGCGTCGAAAGGACAGACCTCGATGCAGATGCCGCAGTACATGCAGAGCGAGAAGTCGATCGCGAAGCGGTCAAGGACGTTGCGGCTGCGTTCGCGGCCGCCCGGAGCCGCGGCGGGAACCGTCTCCTTGTGGGAGTCGATGTAGATGCACCAGTCGGGGCACTCACGGGCGCACAGCATGCAGACCGTGCAGTTCTCCTCGAACAGCCCGATGACGCCGCGGGAGCGCGGCGGAAGTTCGGGCTGGACGTCCGGGTACTGCGCGGTGACCGTCTTCTTCGTCATCGTCCGCAGGGTGACGGCCAGGCCCTTGGCCAGGCCGGAGCCGGGAATCGGAGACATCAGCTGATCGCCACCTTCACGATGCCGGTGAGCGCGATCTGCGCGAGAGCGAGCGGGATGAGCGTGGTCCAGGCGAGCTTCTGCAGCTGGTCCTCGCGGAGGCGGGGGTAGCTCACCCGCAGCCAGATGACGACGAAGGCGAGGACCGCGGTCTTGAGGAGCGTCCAGACCCAGCCGAGTCCGTCGGCGCCGAGCGGACCGTGCCAGCCGCCGAGGAAGAGGACGGTGGTCAGTCCGCACAGGACGACGATGCCTGCGTACTCGGCGAGCAGGAACAGGGCGAAGCGCAGACCGGTGTACTCGGTGTACGCGCCGAAGATGATCTCCGAGTCGGCGACCGGCATGTCGAACGGCGGGCGTTGCAGCTCGGCGAGGCCGCCCACGAAGAAGACCAGGGCGCCGACGATCTGCCAGGGCAGCCACCACCACTCGAAGGCATTGACGATGCCGGGGAGGGAGACGGTGCCGGCGGCCATCGCGACGGAGGCGGCGGCGAGCAGCATCGGCAGTTCGTACGCGAGGAGCTGGGCGGCGGTGCGGAGCCCGCCGAGGAGGGAGAACTTGTTGGCCGATGCCCAGCCCGCCATCAGCGAGCCGAGCACACCGACGCCCATGACGGCGAGCACGAAGAAGATGCCGGCGTCGACCACCTGCCCGACGGCGCCCTCGCTGGGGCCGATCGGGATGGCGACGAGCACGAGGAGGTACGGAAGGAGGGCGACGGCCGGTGCGAGCTGGAAGATGCGCCTGTCGGCGTCGGCCGGGACGATGTCTTCCTTCTGGGCGAACTTCACCCCGTCGGCGACGAGCTGGGCCCAGCCGTGGAAGCCGCCCGCGTACATGGGGCCGAGGCGGCCCTGCATGTGCGCCATCACCTTGTGCTCGGTCTGGCCCACGACGAGCGGGACGACCATGAACACCGCGAAGACGATGATGAGCCGGAGGGCGACGTCGAGTACGTCGTTCACGCGGTATCGCCTCCGGCGGGGTGATCGGGTGTGTCGGGCTGGTCGGGGGTTTCGGGGCGTTCCCGGTCCCGGGTGTCCCTCGGGGTGTCCGTGGGCGGTGCGGTGTCGGGGGTGTCCGGGGTCGCGTGCGGTGCCTCGCCCCTGCTCGCCTCTTCCCGGACCGGGGGCTCCGTCTCCGGACCCCCGCTCCTCGAACGCCGAGGGGCCGGAGAGGTGCCCGGTTCGGGGCCGGAGGTGTCGGAGGGGGTGCCGGAGCCGGTGGAGGGGGTGTCCGCGGGCGCGTCGAAGGCGGGGCGCGCGTGGTGCCAGGGCGCGTCCGGACTACGGCGCTGCGGCGCCGCCTGCGTCGGCGTGGGCTCCTCGGTCTCCGGGGTCTCCGCCGCCGGCTTCGACACGTCCGGGCCTGAGGCCGCGGACTCGTCGGCTGCCGGGCCGGGAGCCGCGGACTCTGCCGCCTCCGGGCCGGGGGCCGCAGGCCGCGTGGCCTCCGGGGCTGCCGGGTCCGGCCCGGTCCGCTCCGGCGCCGCCGCGCCCGGCTCCCCCGCCTTGCGCGCCTCGGGCCGCGGCGTTGCCGCTGCCGGCTCCGCCGACGGCTGCTGGCTCGCCGAACCCTGGGATGCGCTGCGGGCGCGGCGTGGTGTCGCGGTCGTGGGTGGGGTCTCCGTGCCCGCGGCCGGTGCCGGCGTCTCCGGCTGCTGGCTCGCCGAGCCCTCGGTCACGCTGCGGGCGCGGCGCACCGGGCGGTCGCCCGCGGCCCTCGCAGCGCGGGCCGGGCGGGTCGGGGCAGGTGGGAGCTGGCCCTTCAGGGGGCCCCATTCGTTCGGGTCGGGGACGCCCGGCGGCAGCATCGTGCGTCGCTTCGGACCGCCGTGTTCGGACTCACCCGGCTCCTTGGCACCCGGCCATGCCTTGGCGACCCGGGCCGCCAGCACGAAGTCCTTGCGCAGCGGGTGGCCCTCGAAGCCCTCGGGCAGCAGCAGCGGCACCAGGTGCGGGTGGCCCTCGAAACCGATGCCGAACATTTCGTGCGTCTCGCGCTCGTGCCAGGCGGCGCCCGCGTAGACGCCGACGGCCGTGGGAAGAACGGCAGCGTCGTGCGGGACGGTCGTACGGATCAGGAGTCGCCGTACTGTGCCGGGTGCCGGGGCGGCCACGTGGGCGCAGACGCGGAATCCGGTGCCCGGTTCGTCGACGGCGCTCAGCCAGTCGAAGTAGGTGCAGCCCAGCCGGTCGCGGGCCGTTTCGAGCGCGGTGATCCAAGCGGTGGCCGGGACGTCGACGGTCAGCAGGTCGTACGCGTGCTCCGCCGTGGCCTCGTCGCCGAAGAGTGCGGTGACGGCATCCGGCAGGCTGTCGTACGCGTCAGCCGCCGGGGTGCTGCCGGGGGCGGCGCCGGCCGGGACGTCGGCAGGCGTGCTGTCAGGCGTGCTGGTCACTGTCGGTCCTCCCCCGGTGCCGGCGGGGCCGCAACCAGACCGCTGCGCAGTGCGGCGGTGGAGGGACGGCTGCCGCCGTCCGTCGCGTACCGCGCGCCCAGCGACTCGCGCGCGATCTTCTCCTGCAGCTTGAGGATGCCCTGGAGCAGCGCCTCGGGGCGCGGCGGGCAGCCCGGTACGTAGACGTCGACGGGGATGATCTGGTCGACACCCTTGGTCACCGAGTACGAGTCCCAGTACGGGCCGCCGCAGTTCGAGCAGGCACCGAAGGAGATGACGTACTTGGGCTCGGGCATCTGCTCGTACAGCCGCTTCACGGCCGGGGCCATCTTGTCCGTCACCGTGCCGGAGACAATCATGAGGTCGGCCTGGCGGGGGCCGGGCGCGAACGGGATCACGCCGAGCCGGATGAAGTCGTGCCGGGCCATGGAGGCGGCGATGAATTCGATCGCACAGCAGGCGAGCCCGAAGTTGAAGACCCAGAGGCTGTAGCGGCGCCCCCAGTTGAGGACCACCTTCATCGGCTCCGGCGCGAGCCGGGACAGCACGCCGAGCCGCTTCGGCTCCGGCAGCAGGGTCGGTTCGGGCCGGGGCTGCGGCTCCGGGGTCTGCGGGCTCGTCACGTCCATTCGAGGACGCCCTTCTTCCATGCGTAGAGCAGTCCCACGGCCAGGAAACCGAGGAAGATGAACATTTCCACCAGCGTCGTCGCGCCATATCCGGGCGCGGCGAATACGGTCGCCCATGGAAAGAGGAAGATCGAGTCGACGGCGAAGATCACGTACAGGAAGGCATAGACGTAATAACGGACCTGGGTATGTGCCCATCCTTCACCCACGGGGTCCACGCCGCACTCGTACGTGAGGAGCTTTTCAGGTGTCGGGACCACGGGGCGCAGCAGTCGTCCGGCCCCGAAGGCGACGGCCACGAACAGCACGCCGATCAGTGCGAGCAGCCCGATCACCGAGTAGCTGTGGAAGTAGTCCGACGCGAGAACGGTCGATTCCGGCAGGTCCGCCACGTAGGCCACGTCCGCCCCTCCGCTCCCTCATACCTGTTCGACGATCTGTACGCACGGGAGTCTAGGCCCTGTTAAAGAGACGGTAAGCAGCCGCGTCTGGGATCGGGGGGTTATCCCTACCTCACCCCACCTACGAACCCCATGGCGTGCGCGGGTCCGGCCCGGCAGGCTGGGCCCATGACCATGAGTCCCCCGGCGCCCGACAGCGACCGGTTGCCGCCTGCCCGCATCGCCCTCGATCCGTGGACGTGGAAGGAGATCTCGTATCTCCTGGCCAATCTGCCGATGGCGATTGCCGGGTTTGTTTACACAGTGTTCATGATCGGTGTCGGCGTGGGGCTTTCCGTCACGGTCATCGGTCTGCCACTGCTCGCCGCCGGGCTGCAGGGTGCGCGGCTGCTCGGCAGGGCGGAGCGGGGCCGGGCCAGGGCGCTGCTCGGGGTTCGGATCGACGAGCCGAGCTCGATGGCGCCGGTCCACCGCGACCAGGGGTTCTTCCCCTGGCTGTGGTCGAGCCTCAAGGACCCGGTGGGCTGGCGGGCGGTGCTGTACTCGTTCATCCGGCTGCCCTGGGGGGTGCTCACGTTCACGGTGACGCTCGTGAGCCTCTTCGTCCTGTGGCCGGTGCTGCCGTTCACCGCGCGTCTGCTCACCAACGCGGACCGGGCGATGGCGCGCGGGCTGCTCTCGCCCTCGGACGAGCTGGAGCGCCGGATCGCCGAGCTGGAGTCGGACCGCGGGGTGGTCGTCGACACGGCCGCCGCCGACCTGCGCCGTATCGAGCGGGACCTGCACGACGGCGCCCAGGCCCGCCTGGTCGCGCTCGCCATGGGGCTCGGTCTGGCGAAGGAGAAGCTGGCCGAGGACCCGGAAGCCGCCGCCCGCATGGTCGACGAGGCCCACGGCGAGGTCAAGGTCGCCCTCCAGGAACTCCGCGACCTCGCCCGCGGCATCCACCCCGCAGTCCTCACCGACCGCGGCCTCGACGCCGCACTGTCCGCCGTCGCCTCCCGCTGCACCGTCCCGGTGCAGGTGGGTGTGGACCTGCCTGGGCGGCCGGCGGAGGCGATCGAGGGCATCGCCTACTTCACCGTCTCCGAGCTGCTGCAGAACGTCAGCAAGCACAGCGGGGCGCGTTCGGCGTCCGTCGAGGTGTGGCGGTCGGGGGAACGGCTGCTGATCCAGGTCAGCGACGACGGCCGGGGCGGGGCGCGGATGGACGGTGGCACGGGGATGTCGGGGCTGGCAGAGCGGCTGGGGGCGGTCGACGGGCTCTTCGTCCTCGATTCGCCGGTCGGCGGGCCGACGACGGTCACCGCGGAGCTGCCCTGGCGGGACCGGGACGGCGCCGGCGCCGCGAAACGCGCTTAGGGCCTTTCTCCCGGACCGTGCCGCGGTCCGGGGTGGGGAAAACCCCCGGCCGAAGAGGGATACCGGCCTCATGGTGCCGCGCCCCGCACCACAGCACCCTTGATGTATCAGCCGCTGCACGGGCTGTTCCAGACGAACCACAGCCGAGACGACCACTGCCGAGCAGAAGAAACGGATGGCACCCATGGCCACGGCATACGGACCGGACACCCGGGACCATCGGCGGTCCGGTGCCGGCCCGGAGAACCATCCCCCGGTGAAGCACTTCCTCCCGGCGGTGCTGCGGGCACCGCTGGAGGCCAGGACATGGCGCGAGTTCGGCTATCTGCTGCTGAGCCTGCCGATCAGCGTGGTGTTCTTCAGCTTCGCGGTCACCCTGACCTCACTGAGCGCGGGTCTGCTGATCACCTTCCTCGGCATCCCGCTCCTCGCCTTCGGTCTGGCCATGTGCCGCGGTTTCGGCACGATGGAGCGGGCCCGGGCACGCGGCCTGCTGCGGCTGGAGGTGGCGGACCCGGCGCCGGTGCGCAGCCGGACGGGCGGCCTGATGTCCTGGGTGGGCGCGGTCCTGAAGAGCGGGGTGTCCTGGCGGCATCTGCTCTACGCGCTGCTGCACTTCCCGTGGGCGGTGTTCGCCTTCAGCGTCTCGCTGACGTTCTGGTCGTACGGGTGGGCGGCGTTCACGTACCCGCTGTGGCAGTGGGTCTTCCCGGTGTACGCGGGCGTCGACGGCATCCAGCTGTACGGCGACACCACGCACCACGTCTATCTCGACTCGCCCTTCGAGCTGGCGGGGACCTGCGTGTTCGGCCTTCTGGTCGTCCTGCTCACCCCGTGGATCATCCGCGGTCTGGCGTCCGTGGACCGGGTGATGGTGTACGGGCTGCTGGGACCGTCCCGGCTGGCGTCGCGCGTCGTCGAGCTGGAGTCGGACCGCGGGGTGGTCGTCGACACCGCTGCCGCCGACCTGCGCCGCATCGAGCGGGACCTGCACGACGGCGCCCAGGCCCGCCTCGTCGCCCTCGCCATGGATCTGGGGCTGGCGAAGGAGAAGCTCGCCGAGGACCCGGAAGCCGCCGCCCGCATGGTCGACGAGGCCCACGGCGAGGTCAAGGTCGCCCTCCAGGAACTCCGCGACCTCGCCCGCGGCATCCACCCCGCCGTCCTCACCGACCGCGGCCTCGACGCCGCACTGTCCGCCGTCGCCTCCCGCTGCACCGTCCCGGTGTCGGTCGATGTGGATCTGGCGTCGCGGCCGGCGCAGGCGATCGAGGGCATCGCCTACTTCACCGTCTCCGAGCTGCTGCAGAACGTCAGCAAGCATGCGCACGCGACGCGCGCGACGGTCGACGTGTGGCGGGCCGCGGACCGGCTGATGCTCCAGGTCACCGACAACGGCCGAGGCGGTGCGGATCCGGCGGCAGGCAGTGGTCTCGCCGGTCTGACCGAGCGGCTGGACGCGGTGGACGGTGTCCTGGTCGTCGACTCCCCGGTGGGCGGGCCGACGAGGGTCACGGCCGAGCTCCCCTGGCGCGGCTGAGACAGACACCACACAGAGCATGCGTGGAGTCACACACGGTTTCCAGGCGCCCGGACGTCCGTCCGGGCGCCTCGACCGTGCCCCTGCCCCACCCGGCACACGACCGTCCGCCACAGCCCCCATCCGCGGACCGATGCTGGGATGCTGGAGGCACCAGGGGACGGATGTCGCCGGCCACTCGCCGGCGGAGAGCAGCAGTGGGGGATACAGCGTCGTGGTGGAGGACAGGGTGCGGGTGGTCATCGCCGAGGATTCGGTACTGCTTCGGGAGGGACTCACCCGATTGCTGACCGATCTCGGGCACGACGTCGTCGCCGGGGTGGGGGACGCCGAGGCGCTGATCAGCACGGTGAGTGATCTTGCCGCGCAGGGGGAGCTGCCGGATGTCGTCGTCGCCGATGTGCGGATGCCGCCGACGCACACGGATGAGGGCGTGCGGGCGGCGGTGCGGCTGCGCAAGGAGTACCCGGGCATCGGGGTGCTCGTCCTCTCACAGTACGTCGAGGAGCGGTACGCCACCGAGTTGCTGGCGGGCAGCAGCCGCGGCGTGGGGTACCTGCTGAAGGACCGGGTCGCCGAGGTCCGTGAGTTCGTGGACGCCGTGGTCCGGGTGGCGCAGGGCGGGACGGCGTTGGACCCTGAGGTGGTGGCGCAGCTGCTGGGCCGGAGCCGTAAGCAGGATGTGCTGGCCGGGCTGACGCCGCGCGAGCGCGAGGTGCTCGGCCTGATGGCGGAGGGGCGGACGAACTCGGCGGTCGCGAAGCAGCTGGTGGTGAGCGACGGCGCGGTGGAGAAGCACGTCAGCAACATCTTCCTGAAGCTCGGCCTGTCGCCCAGCGAGGGGGACCACCGACGGGTTCTGGCCGTGCTGACCTACCTCAACTCCTGACGACCTGACACCCTGTCAGAAAATGGCCGGGAGCTGCGGGCCCGGAACCAGGAAGGAGTGCCCGTGAACAGCCGGCCATGCCGACGGACAGCCCCGGGGGGTTCACGAAATATGGCAATGCGGAATAAAAAGGCGTCTCATAGTGGCGTCCAGTATGTGACCGGTCCAAGGAAGGCGACCCTTACCGACGTAGGGTGGGCTTTGGGACCGCCGGTGGGCCGGACGGTCCCGAGCCGCCGCCCCGAGGGAGGTCCAGTTCAGTGACCAGTCAGGTCAGTAGCCCAGCCGACCAGGCCGATGAGGCCAACGACGCCGATCAGGCCAGTGAGGCTGTTCTCGGGGAGCAGCGAGCCCCCCAGTCCGACAAACCGGGTGCCGACGGGAAAGAGATCCGCCGCCTGGACCGGGTGATCATTCGCTTCGCGGGTGACTCCGGAGACGGTATGCAGCTCACGGGTGACCGGTTCACCTCGGAGACGGCGTCGTTCGGGAACGACCTGTCGACGCTGCCGAACTTCCCGGCCGAGATCCGGGCCCCCGCCGGTACCCTGCCGGGCGTCTCGTCGTTCCAGTTGCACTTCGCCGACCATGACATCCTCACGCCGGGCGATGCCCCGAACGTGCTGGTCGCGATGAACCCCGCGGCGCTGAAGGCGAACATCGGCGATGTGCCGCGCGGTGCCGAAATCATCGTCAACACCGATGAGTTCACCAAGCGCCCGATGGCGAAGGTGGGCTACGAGACCAGTCCGCTGGAGGACGGGTCGCTGCAGGCGTACAACGTCCATCCGGTGCCGCTGACGACGCTGACGATCGAGGCGCTGAAGGAGTTCGGGCTCTCCCGCAAGGAGGCCGAGCGCTCGAAGAACATGTTCGCGCTCGGGCTGCTCTCCTGGATGTACCACCGGCCGACCGACGGCACCGAGGCGTTCCTGCGGTCGAAGTTCGCCAAGAAGCCGCAGATCGCCGAGGCGAACGTGGCCGCGTTCCGGGCGGGCTGGAATTTCGGGGAGACGACCGAGGACTTCGCGGTCAGCTACGAGGTGGCGCCCGCGGCGCACACCTTCCCCACCGGTACGTACCGGAACATCTCCGGGAATCTGGCGCTGTCGTACGGGTTGATCGCCGCGAGCCGGCAGGCGGATCTGCCGCTGTATCTGGGCTCGTATCCGATCACCCCGGCCTCCGACATCCTGCACGAGCTGAGCAAGCACAAGAACTTCGGCGTCCGCACCTTCCAGGCGGAGGACGAGATCGCGGGCATCGGTGCCGCGCTCGGCGCGGCCTTCGGCGGCTCGCTGGCGGTGACGACGACGTCCGGGCCGGGTGTGGCCCTGAAGTCGGAGACCATCGGTCTGGCGGTCTCCCTGGAGCTGCCGCTGCTGATCGTGGACATCCAGCGCGGCGGCCCGTCGACGGGGTTGCCGACCAAGACGGAGCAGGCGGATCTGCTGCAGGCGATGTACGGGCGCAACGGTGAGGCCCCGGTGCCGGTCGTGGCTCCGAAGACCCCGGCCGACTGCTTCGAGGCCGCGCTCGACGCGGCCCGGATCGCACTGACGTACCGCACCCCGGTGTTCCTGCTGTCGGACGGGTATCTGGCCAACGGCTCGGAGCCGTGGCGGATCCCGCAGATCGATGAACTCCCGGACCTGCAGGTGCAGTTCGCCACCGGTCCCAACCACGAGCTGGCCGACGGCACCGAGGTCTTCTGGCCGTACAAGCGCGACCCGCAGACGCTGGCCCGCCCGTGGGCCGTTCCCGGCACCCCCGGTCTCGAACACCGCATCGGCGGCATCGAGAAGCAGGACGGCACCGGCAACATCTCGTACGACCCGGCGAACCACGACTTCATGGTCCGCACCCGCCAGGCCAAGATCGACGGCATCGAGGTCCCCGATCTGGAGGTCGACGACCCCTCCGGCGCCCGGACCCTGGTCCTGGGCTGGGGCTCCACGTACGGCCCCATCACCGCCGCCGTCCGCCGGCTGCGCGCAGCGGGGCAGCCGATCGCCCAGGCCCATCTGCGCCACCTCAACCCGTTCCCGCGGAATCTCGGCGAGGTGCTGAAGCGTTACGACAAGGTGGTCGTCCCGGAGATGAACCTCGGCCAGCTGGCCACGCTCGTCCGGGCGAAGTACCTGGTCGACGCCCACAGTTACAACCAGGTCAACGGTATGCCGTTCAAGGCCGAGCAGCTCGCCACAGCTCTCCAGGAGGCCATCGATGCCTAACACCGACCAGGCACTGCCTACCGGGCTCCCCGCCCTGCAGTTGGTGCCCAAGGCCGAGGCCAGGCAGTCCATGAAGGACTTCAAGTCCGACCAGGAAGTGCGCTGGTGCCCCGGTTGCGGTGACTACGCGGTCCTCGCGGCCGTGCAGGGCTTCATGCCCGAGCTCGGTCTGGCGAAGGAGAACATCGTCTTCGTCTCCGGCATCGGCTGCTCCTCCCGGTTCCCGTACTACATGAACACATACGGGATGCACTCGATCCACGGCCGCGCCCCGGCCATCGCCACGGGCCTGGCCTCGTCGCGGCGCGACCTGTCCGTCTGGGTCGTCACAGGAGACGGCGACGCGCTGTCCATCGGCGGCAACCACCTCATCCACGCCCTGCGCCGCAATGTGAACCTCAAGATCCTGCTCTTCAACAACCGGATCTACGGGCTCACCAAGGGGCAGTACTCCCCCACCTCCGAGGTCGGCAAGATCACCAAGTCGACGCCGATGGGCTCGCTCGACGCCCCCTTCAACCCGGTGTCACTGGCTCTCGGCGCGGAGGCCTCGTTCGTCGCCCGCACCGTGGACTCCGACCGCAAGCACCTCACGAGCGTGCTGCGCGAGGCCGCGGCCCACCCGGGCACGGCCCTGGTGGAGATCTACCAGAACTGCAACATCTTCAACGACGGCGCCTTCGAGGTCCTCAAGGACAAGGACCAGGCGGAGAACGCGGTCATCCGGCTCGAGCACGGACAGCCGATCACCTTCGGCGCCGGGCAGTCCAAGGGGGTCGTGCGCGACCCGGCCACCGGCGACCTCAAGGTCGTCGAGGTCACCGCGGAGAACGAGTCGCAGGTCCTGATCCACGACGCGCACGCCGCCAGCCCCACCACGGCGTTCGCGCTGTCCCGGCTCGCCGACCCCGACACGCTGCACCAGACCCCGATCGGGGTGCTGCGCAGCGTCGAGCGTCCGGTCTACGACACGCAGATGGCCGAGCAGCTCGACACCGCGATCGAACAGAACGGCAAGGGCGACCTGGCAGCGCTGCTCGCGGGCAACGACAACTGGACAGTCGTCGGGTAGCACGGACGGGCGCACCGTACGGGTGCCGGGCCGGGGAGTCTTCGCCGCTCCCGGCCCGGCACCCGTTCTCATGTGGCCATGGCCCTGGACCGTCCCGCGTACCGCATCAAACGGCATCTGCTCGGCAAGCCCCTGACCACCGAGCGCATCAGCGACGAGAAACTGAGCAACCGGACGGCGCTCGGGGTACTCGCCTCCGACTGCATCAGTTCGTCCGCGTACGGCTCCGAGGAGATGCTGCGGGTCCTCGTGCCCGTCGTCGGCGCGGCGGCCTTCACCCTGCTCATGCCGGTGACCGGCGCGATCCTGCTCGTCCTGCTGCTTCTGACGCTCTGTTACAGCGATGTCGTCATGATCTACACCCGGGCGGGCGGTTCGTACGTCGTCGCCCGGGAGAACTTCGGGCCGAACATCGCCCAGATCGCCGCCGTGGCACTGCTCGTCGACTACATCGTGACCGTCGCCGTCCAGGTGTCGGCCGGCACCAACGCCCTCATCTCGCTCGCCCATCTGATCGGGGGCGGCTGGACCGGCCTGGACCATCTGCAGCTCCCGGTCTCCGCCGCGGTGATCGTGCTGCTCGCCTACGGGAATCTGCGGGGCGTGCGCGAGGCGGGCCGGACGTTCGCACTGCCCGCCTATCTCTTCATGGCCGCGGTCGGTCTGGTGCTGGTCGTCGCCGGGGCGCGCGGGCTGACGGGCGGGCTGCCTCACGCCGATCTGCACGCGCCGGGGGTGGTGCCGCTGGGCACGCCGGGCAACGGCTGGCTCTACGGCGCCTCGCTGTTCATCGTGCTGCGGTCCTTCGCCAACGGCGGCTCGTCGCTCACCGGGCTGGAGGCGATCTCCAACGGCATCTCCGCGTTCCGCGAGCCGCAGGGCCGTAACGCCCGCCGCACCCTCATCGCGATGAGCTGTGTGCTCGGCACCCTCGTCCTCGGCGTCTCCACCCTCGCGCATTTCACGCACGCCGTCCCGTACACCGACGGCACGCCGACCGTCATCGCACAGGAGGCCCATCTCGCCTTCGGCAGTGGGCCGTTGGGGATGGCCGGGCTGGTCTTCGTGCAACTGGCGACCGCGCTGGTCCTCTATACGGGCGCCAACACGCCGTTCACCGGCTTCCCGTTCCTCGCCAGCTTCGTGGCTGCGGACCGGTTCCTGCCGCGGGTGCTGACCCGGCGCGGACACCGGCTGGCGTTCTCCAACGGGATCATCGCGCTCACCGTCGTCTCTCTGGCGCTGCTGCTGGTGACCGGCGCCAGCGTTGACCGACTGGTGGCGCTGTACGCGATCGGCGTGTTCACCGCATTCACCATGGCCGGATCCGGCCTCACCGCGTACCACCTGCGCCGCCACGAGCGGTATCGGCGGCTGAAGATCGCGGTCAATGGGCTGGCCGCGGTCATCTCGGCCGCCGTGGTGCTGATCTTCGCGGTCACCAAGTTCACCGAGGGCGCCTGGCTGGTCGTGGTGATCTTCCCGCTGGGCGTCTGGGGGCTCATGCGGATCAACCGCGAGTACCGGCGCGAGGCCGCCGCGCTGGAAAGCATCCAGGCCCCGGGCGCCGACCGGCCGCGGGTCCGCCGCCATCTCGTCTTCGTCCTCGTCGAGACGCTGGACCTGGCGACGCTGAAGGCACTGCGGTACGCCCATGAGCTGCGCCCGGACGAGATCCGGGCGGTGCACTTCTCGATCGACGAGGCGCACGGCAGAAGGCTGGCCGCACAGTGGGAGACGACGGCCGCCACCACCGTGTCGCTGGAGGTGGTGGCATGCCCGGACCGGCGGCTGCGTCATGCGATGAGGGAGCTCGCGGCCCGCACCACCGCGGACGGCGACACGTCGCTGACGGTGCTCGTGCCGCGGCGGCTTTACCCGAACGCACTCGGGAAGATGCTGCACCGGGGCACGGGCGAGCAGATGGCCAAGGCGCTGGGGCAGCTGCCGCAGGTGGCGGTGACGATCCTGCCGTTCGACGTCGCGCGGGCGCTGCGGACGCTGGAGGAGGGCCGGGCCCCCGAGCCCGACTGAGCCCGCTCGGGTGGTGCGGGCCGTGCGCGCTCAGGGCCGTCGGTCCGCCCGGTCCTCGGTCGCCTGCCGCTTCCGGGCGTCGTACGTCTCGCGGGCCGCGTGTACGGCTTCGAGGCGCCGCTCCGTCCAGCGCGCCAGCCCCCACACCTGCTCGGCCGCCTCCCTGCCCAGCTCGGTGAGCGTGTAGTCCACCCGCGGCGGGATCACCGGCCGGGCGTCCCGGTGCACGAAGCCGTCGCGCTCCAGCGTCTGCAGGGTCTGGGCCAGCATCTTCTCGCTGACGCCGTCGACCTCCCGGCGCAGTTCGCTGAAGCGGTACGAGCGCTCCAGCAGCGCGGCGAGGACCAGGACGCCCCAGCGGCTGGTGACGTGTTCGAGCACCAGCCGTGAAGGGCACATCCGCCGGTTCACATCCGGCACCTTGCTTACGCTCACACCAGTACCTTACTCCAAAGTGGGTACTTTCTCATGGTTAGTGCTCACCGTAGGGTGGGGGACAGAGAGCTCGAACAAGGATCAGTGCCACAAAAGAGGAGAAAACACCCATGAGCATCGTTGTCACCGGAGCCACCGGGGAGCTCGGCCGTCTCGTCGTCGACCAGCTGCTGGCCACCGTGCCCGCAAGCGAGATCGCCGCCGTCGTCCGCAACAAGGAGAAGGCCGCCGGCCTCGCCGGCCGCGGCGTCGAGCTGCGCCTCGCCGACTACGACCGGCCCGAGACCCTCACCGCCGCCTTCAAGGCCGGGGACCGCGTCCTGCTCATCTCCGGCAGCGAGGTCGGCAAGCGCGTACCCCAGCACACCGCCGTCATCGACGCGGCCAAGGCTGCGGGTGTCGCGCAGCTCGCGTACACCAGCGTGCTCGGGGGCCCGGACGCCGACTTCCGGCTGGCGGCCGAGCACAAGGTCACCGAGCAGCTGATCCTCGACTCCGGCCTGCCGTACACCTTCCTGCGCAACGGCTGGTACACCGAGAACTACACGGCGAACCTCGCCCCGGTCCTGGAGCACGGCGCCGTCGTCGCCAACGCGGGCGACGGCCGGGTCGCCTCCGCCACGCGCGCCGACTACGCAGCCGCCGCGGCCGCCGCGCTGACCGGCGAGGGCCACCTCGGCAAGGCCTACGAGCTGAGCGGCGATGTCGCCTGGTCGTTCGCCGAGTACGCGGCCGAGGTGTCGAAGGCGACCGGCAAGGAGATCGCGTACAAGAACGTCCCCGCCGCCGTGCACCAGGAGATCCTCGTCGGCGCCGGCCTGCCCGAGGACTTCGCGGCGATCCTGGTCGACGTCGACGAGGCGATCGCGCGCGGACTGCTCGCCGGTACGAGCGGTGATCTGGCCCGCCTGATCGGCCGCCCGACGACGCCGCTGGCCGAGACGGTGGCCGCCGCGGTCGCTGCCGCGTAGGGCACCTCGCCCCGACCCGGCCGGGCCCGGTGTCATGACCGTATCCCGATACGGGTATGACACCGGGCCCTCGTGGCGATACCGTCGTGCAGTTGACGATGCAGCCGAATGGCTGACTCGAGGGATGCCGGGAGGGCCCGTGGCAGGGACGAACGAACAGCGGGCGGGCTTGCTGTCCGGTATCGGCGCCTACGGACTGTGGGGCATCGTCCCGCTGTTCTGGCCGCTGCTGAAGCCGTCCGGCGCGATCGAGATCCTCGCCCACCGCATGGTCTGGTCACTCGCCTTCGTCGGCATCGCGCTGCTCGCACTGCGCCGCTGGGCATGGATCGGCGAGCTGATACGGCAGCCGAAGAAGCTGGCACTGATCACCGGCGCCGCCGCCGTGATCAGCGTCAACTGGGGGCTGTACATCTGGTCCGTGAACAGCGGCCATGTCGTCGAGGCATCGCTCGGCTACTTCATCAACCCGCTGGTCACCATCGCCATGGGCGTCCTGCTCCTCGGTGAACGCCTGCGCCCCGTGCAGTGGGCGGCGGTCGCCACGGGCGTACTGGCGGTGCTCGTGCTGGCGATCGGTTACGGGCGTCCGCCGTGGATCTCGCTGGTCCTCGCGTTCTCCTTCGCCACGTACGGCCTGGTGAAGAAGAAGGTCAACATGGGCGGCCTGGAGTCGCTCACCGCCGAGACCGCGGTGCTGTTCCTGCCCGCGCTCGGGTATCTGCTGTGGCTCGGTGCGCAGGGCGACGCGACGTTCGTCTCCGGGGGCACCGGCCATGCGGCGCTGCTCGCCGCGACGGGTGTCGTGACGGCCGCGCCGCTGGTCCTGTTCGGGGCGGCGGCGATCCGGGTTCCGCTCTCGACTCTGGGGCTGCTGCAGTATCTGGCTCCGGTCTTCCAGTTCGCCCTGGGCATCGTGTACTTCCACGAGGCGATGCCGCCCGAGCGGTGGGCCGGGTTCGCACTGGTGTGGCTGGCGCTCACGATGCTGACGTGGGACGCGTTCCGGACGGCGCGGCGAACGAAGGCACAGGCGGCGAAGCTTGCGGCGACGGTGCAGGCGGCGCAGCCCCGGACCCGGCCGCGGCGCCGTTCGCAGCCGCTTGCGGCCGACGCGGACACCGCCTCCTAAACAGCCCGGGAGCGGTGACCGTCGCGCCGGACGGCACCCTCGCCGTCGGCCCGGCGATCGCCGTCGCCGACGGCGTCCGGGACGGCCGCGGTGAACCACCCGGACAGGAAGTACGGCAGTCGGGCGACCGTACGCGTGTCACGGTGAGTAAGCGCAATATTATCGGCTGTTTATATTTTCCTACCGTTTCATGACCCGAACTCGGTACCTCGCGAGACACTCTCGCGCACTCCTACGGACGGCCACCGCCACAGCCGCCGTTTCCGCGCTCGTCTGCGCAGCCACACCCACCGCCCTGGCCGTCGACACCGTGCAGGTGGTGAACCCGTCCGGTCTCGGCCCGGCCGGACCCTGGTTCCGCCTCCAGGACCAGGGCGACAACGGAAACCGGACCCCGGGCATCCAGGAAATCGCCCCGAAGTCCGACCCGGTCCATCTGAACGGCAGTCTCCATCTGGCCGTGACGAACGATCAGCAGTCCCAGGCGGCCCACTTCTTCACCCCGCCGGGGACGGTCAAGCCCCTGCAGCAGCTGCTCGATCAGGGCGTCTCGTACTGGGCCTACACGGACACAGAATCCGAAGAAAACAGCCTTGCGAACTTCGGGCCCAACCTCCAATTCCCCTCGGACTGCGGGGGCTTCACCACGCTGTCGTTCGAGCCCGGCCGGAACAAGGACACCCAGGGCAACGGTCTGCAGCCGGACACCTGGCAGCAGTACAAGCTGACCGGCGACTCCGTGATGCGCACCTCACGGGCCGTGGCCGGCCTTCCCGCGAACGCGGACGCCCCACTGTCCCACTTCGTGGAGGCCTGCGCCGGGGCCGGCGGAGTCATCGCCAACGTCGGCCGGCTCGGCCCGGGTGGCGGCTCCCTCGACACGTACGTCGACAACATCACCTTCGACGGCACGACGTGGGACTTCGCCGTCACCGGGCGGGCGACGGCCGCCCTCGCCACGCCCGAGGAGATCGTGGCGGGTGACGACGCACGCCCGGCGGACGCCTCGTACAGCAACCCGGGCGACGGTCCCGAGTATGCGGGCATCGGTACGCACCTGACGCTGGACGGTCCCCACGGTCTCGGTGCCGAGCAGCTCACCGTCGTGTCCGAGGGTGAGGAGGTCGAACTGACCGAGCAGCCGAACGGCACGCTGACCGGCGACCTGCCGACCAACCTCAGGGCGGGCGGCAACCTGGAGCCCGGCGGCAAGGCCGGGGCCGACTTCACTCTGACCGCCGCTTCCGACGCGCCGTCCGGCACGTTGAACGTCACCACCGAGCTGACGGTCAGCGGCGCGAACGGGCAGCCCGTGCTCACCGGTGTGCGCGCGTCGGACCGTACGCGGATCGTCGCCGAACCGGGTGACGGCCCCGGCCAGCCGCATCCCACCCCGAGCCATACCCGCCCGCCCCACGACTCCTGGCCGCCGCATCACAACCGACCGCCGCACGAGGGCCGGCCGTCCCACGAGGGCCGGCCGCCGCACCAGGGCTGGCCCGCGCACTACACGCGCCCGCCGCACGAGGGCCGACCGTCGCACGACACGTGGCCTCCCCACCACACGCGCCCGCCGCACCACACCGTATCCCCGTCCCCGACGACCACTGCCACCACGGCCCCGTCCCCCACCCACTCGAAGCACGACGACCACTCCTGGAACGGCGGTGGCAAGCACGACAACAGCGGCAACCACGACTCCTGGAACGGCGGTGGCAAGCACGACAACAGCAGCAGCCACGACTCCTGGAACGGCGGTGGCAAGCACGACAACAGCAGCAGCCACGACTCCTGGAACGGCGAAGGCAAGCACGACAACAGCAGCAACCACGACTCCTGGAACGGCGAAGGCAAGCACGACAACAGCAGCAACCACGACTCCTGGAACGGCGAAGGCAAGCACGACAACAGCAGCAACCACGACTCCTGGAACGGCGAAGGCAAGCACGACAACAGCAGCAACCACGACTCCTGGAACGGCGAAGGCAAGCACGACAACAGCAGCAACCACGACTCCTGGAACGGCGAAGGCAGCCACCACTCGTCGAAGGGCGGCGAAGGCCACGGCTCCTGGAAGGGCAGCGAAGGCCATGGCTCCTGGAAGGGCAGCGGCAGCCACGGCGCACAGCCCCTCGGGCCGGTCGACGCGGGTGAGGGCGGACTCAGCGCGGGCAAGGCCGAAGCCGCACCTACGGGCGTGCTCGGCACCGGACTGACCGCCACGAACCTGGCAGCTGCCGCTGCCGGGCTCCTCGCAGCCGCGACAGCTGCGATCATCGGCCGCTTCCGGATCCTGCGCCGTCGGCGCGGCTGAGCGGTACCACCTCGCGGGAACGGCCGCCGCAACGGCCGTTCCCGCCCGGGGACGACCCGGCCGTCGCCGCTCGCCGGTGGAGCGGGCCCGCGCGCCGGTTGCCGACCCACCGGTGCAACGGCTAGGAACGATTTCCATGACCCTGCACTGGAAGCTAGTCATCGACGCGACCGACCCGCACGGCCAGGCCGACTTCTGGGCCGGAACGCTCGGCTACCTGGTCGAGGACAACAGCCCGCTGATCGAGCGGCTGCTCGCCCTCGGAGCCGCACCGGAGGCGGCGACGGTCGAATCGCACGGCCGCCTGGCCTGGCGCGACCTCGCGGCGGTACGCCACCCGGGCGATCCGTACGAGGAGGAGAGCGGCATGGGCCTCGGGCGCCGGCTGCTGTTCCAGCGCGTACCGGAACCGAAGGCCGGGAAGAACCGGCTCCACCTGGACGTGCACGCCGGCCCGGACCGCCGCGAGACAGAGGTGGTGCGGCTGGAGGGCCTGGGCGCGACGCGGCTCCACAAGGTGGAGGAACCGGGGGGCACATGGTGGGTGCTCGCCGATCCGGAGGGCAACGAGTTCTGCGTACAGTGACCGGCCCGGAGATCATCACGGTCACCCGCTCTGCACAGTTCCTCCCGCGATGTCCGCGGCGGCTCGCCGCCGCGCCCCGAAGCGCGACCGTCCGCGCAGGTCAGGGCCGTACGACCGGAGGGCGATCTCCCTAGGCTTGGCCCATGCCCATCCCTCCCGCACATGCCCTCGTCGCCACGGATCTGGACGGCACTCTGCTGCGCCCCGACGACACCGTGAGCCCCCGCTCCCGTGCCGCGCTCGCGCGGGCCGCCGCGGCGGGGGCGCGGCACATAGTGGTCACCGGGCGGCCGGTGCCCGGCATACGGAGCCTGCTCGCGGGGCTGGACTACCGGGGTCCGGCGGTCTGCGGGCAGGGCACTCAGCTGTACGACGCCGGGTCCGGTCGCATGATCAGCGCGGCCGCTCTGGACCGGGAGCTGGCCGACACCGCTCTCGGCAAGATCGAGGCACAGGTGGGCCCGGTCTTCGCGGCCGTGGACCAGGACGGGACCGACGGCCGGACGCTGATCGAGCCGGGCTATCTGATGCCGCATCCCGCGTTGCCCGCCGTGCGGATCGGTCGCCGCGAGGAGCTGTGGGCCGCGCCGATCATCAAGGTCCTCGTCCGTCACCCGGAGCTGACGGACGACGCCCTCGCCGAGGCCGCCCGCGCGGTCGTCGGCGATCTGGCGACCGTCACCCTGTCCGGCCCCGGCACGGTCGAACTCCAGCCGTACGGCGTGGACAAGGGCACCGGGCTGGCCCTCGCCGCCGAGGCCCTGGGCCTGGATCCGGCGACGGCGATCGCCTTCGGCGACATGCCCAACGACCTGCCGATGTTCCGCCGGTCCGGGTACGGCGTCGCGATGGCCGACGCCCATCCCGAACTGAAGGCGGCGGCGGACGAGGTGACGCTGTCGAACGGCGAGGACGGGGTCGCGGCGGTGCTGGAGCGGCTGTTCCGCTGACCGCACGGAAGCAGCGGCCGGCCACGGAAGGAACGGGCAGCAGCGGCCCCGGGCGCCGGGACGGCCCTCCTGATCGATGAATCCCCTGGGAAAATTCCATGCGCATGCATATAATGCAGAAGCATAAAACTGTCGCACGCCAGGCCGTCCCGAGGAGCCCACCGCCATGACCGCTCGTTCGTTCCTGTTCCTGCTCGGCAGCAGCCGCCCCGACGGCAACACCGAGGAACTCGCCCGGCTCGCCGCCGAACAGCTGCCGACCGGGACCGCGCAGCGGTGGCTGAACCTGAGCCGGCCGGCACTCCCCGACTTCGAGGACCTGCGGCACGAGGGCGACGGCAGCTATCCCGCGCCCACCGGGCACGCCGCCACCCTGCTGGAGGCGACGCTCGGCGCGACCGATCTCGTGCTGGCGTCACCGCTGTACTGGTACGCCATGTCCACGTCCACCAAGCGGTATCTGGACCACTGGTCGGGATGGATGCGGGTGCCCGGCGTCGACTTCAGGGAACGGATGGCCGGACGCACCCTGTGGGGCGTCACCTCGCTCGCGACCGCCGATCGGAGCGTCGCCGAACCGGCGACGGGGACGCTGCGCACCATCGCCTCGTACATGCGGATGGAGTGGGGCGGAATGCTGCTGGGAATCGGCAACCGGCCCGGCGACGTGCTGAACGACCCGGCCGCCACCGCCCACGCCAAGCACTTCTTCGGCTGACGGCGGGTACCGGCCGCGGGAGCTACGAGGCAGCGGACTCCGGAGCGGCCGGCTCCGGAGCAGCCGCCGGGACAGCCGGTTCCGGAGCGGCCGGCCCCAGGTCGGCCCGCGCACCCAGCGAGCGCAGTACATGCGCGACCAGCGCCGCGATCGTCGCCTCGTCCTGGGGCGGTTTGCGCAGCACATGGCGGTAGTAGACAGGCCCGTAGAGCATCTCCACGGCCAGCGGAAGATTCGCACCCGGCGGGATCTGTCCCTGCTCCTGGGCCTTGCGCAGCCGGGCGACCGCCTCCCCGAAGCGGGGTTCGATCAGCTGGGTGCGGACCGTTTCGGCGAGTGCGTCGTCGTGGTGGATCTCGGAGAGGATCCCGGCGTACGCGGGGCCGAACGGCGGCGTGGAGAGCAGTCTCACCGCACCCGTTACATGGGTGCGGATGTCGGCGGCGATGTCGCCGGTGTCGACGAACGGGGTGGCGTCGACCAGCGCCTCCGTGAACGCCTCCAGCAGCACCGCACTCTTTGACGGCCACCAGCGGTAGATCGTCTTCTTGCTGACGCCCGCCCGGCCCGCGATCGCCTCGATGGTGACGCGGCCGTATCCCTTCTCCGTGCACAGCGCGAGGGCGGCATCCAGGGTCGCCCGTCGTGATCGCTCGCTGCGGCGCAGAGAACTCGGCGATGTGATCATTCGGTGAGCATAGGGGTGTTCGGTCCCATCCTTGTTGACAGTCCGTCGCCAAAAGTCGAACAATACCCAGGCGGAAACGGAACGTGCCGTGTCGGGTCGTGCCCGCTGTTCGCACCGTTCGTGCCGTTCGTGCTGCGACGAGCCGATCGGGGGACGGCTCGCCCGGCCGACGGCACGGACGGAACCAACCGGCCGTGCGTGCGCGCCCGTTCAGGCAGTGATGTCCTTCGCCGTGAAACGCGCCCAGGCCGCCGAGCCGAACACCGCGACGTACAGCCCCTGCAGCCCCAGGTTCTTGACCATCTGGTCCCAGTAGACGGGGTCGCGCAGCAGGTCCGCGAAGGACAGCCAGTAGTGCGGGAAGAGATACGGGTGGATACCGCTCAGCTGCGGGATCGAGTCGAGGATCTGCACCGTGATCAGTACCCCGACCGTCGTGGCCATCGCCGCGATCCCGCTGCCGGTGAGCGTCGAGACGAACAGCCCGAGCGCCGCGAATCCGGTCAGCGAGACCGCCACGGTCACCGCGATCAGGCCGGCCCGCAGCAGCCCCTCGCCGAAGCCGATCTGCGTCCCGGAGATCGTCGTGACCTCCCCGACCGGGAACAGCAGCGTCCCGACGGCGAGCGCCGACGCCGCCACGACCACCGTCGCGAGCAGGCAGAACACCAGCGTGGAGGCGTACTTGGTGAGCAGCAGCCGGGTCCGGCCGGCGGGGGCGACCAGCAGATAGCGCAGGGTGCCCGCACCGGCCTCGCCCGCGATCGCATCGCCGGCGATGACGCCGACGGCCATCGGGAGGAAGACCGGGAGGGTCGCGGCGAGGGCCGCGAAGACCAGGAAGAGGCCGTTGTTGGTCACCTGGGAGAGAAACGCCGGGCCGCCGTCCCCTCTGCCCGGACCGGCCGGCGAGCCGTCGCTCGTCTCGATCTTCACCGCGATCCCGATCAGTACGGGAACAGCGGCCAGCACCCCGAGCAGCGCGAGCGTGCGCCGGCGGTGCAGTGTCGTGGCCAGTTCGGAGCGGAGGATCCCGAAGGTCCACAGCGGGTTGCGGGGCCGGCCCGCTCCGGTGCGTGCGACTGCTTCAGCCTGCGACATCGAATCCCTCTCCGGTGAGTGCGACGAAGGCGTCCTCCAGCGAGGCCCGTTCGACGCCGAAAGACCGTACGCGTACCCCGCCGCGGACCAGTGCCCCGTTGAGGTCCGCGAGTTCGACATCGCCCGGAGGGGCCTCGGCGCTGACCCGGTCGCCGTCGGCGGTGATGCCGGTGACGCCCAGTTCCTTGAGGATGCGGGCCGCGTCACCCGGGTCGGGGGTGGTGACGGCGAGTCGGCCGCGGGCACCGGCCGCAAGGTCGGCGACCGGGCCCTGGGTGACCAGCCGGCCCCTGGCCATCACGGCGGCGTGCGTGCAGACCTGCTCGATCTCGTCGAGGAGGTGGGAGGAGAGAAAGACGGTGGTGCCGTCGGCCGCCAACCCCCGGACCAGGTTGCGGATCTCCCGCATCCCTTGCGGGTCGAGGCCGTTGGTCGGCTCGTCCAGGACGAGGAGGCGACGCGGCTGGAGGAGGGCGGCGGCCAGGCCGAGGCGCTGCTTCATGCCCAGCGAGTACGCCTTCGCCTTCTTGCCCGCGGCGGCCCCGAGCCCGACCCGGTCCAGGGCGGCCGCGACCCGGGCGCGGCGGGTGCGCGGATCGGCGGTCGGGTCGGCCGAGTCGTACCGTACGAGATTGTCCCGGCCGGTCAGGAACCCGTACAGGGCGGGCCCTTCGATCAGCGCTCCGACCTGCGGGAGCACGGTCCGGCCCGCGCCCGGCATGGGGTGGCCGAGCACCCGGGCGGTGCCCGACGTCGGGTCGATCAGGCCCATCAGCATCCGGATCGTGGTGGTCTTCCCGGAGCCGTTGGGCCCGAGGAAGCCGAAGACGCTGCCGTCGGGGACGCTGAGGTCGAGTCCGTCGACGGCGAGCTGCCCACCGCGGTACCGCTTGGTCAGTCCGCTGGTCTCGATCACGGCCGTTCCGGTCCGGGGCTCCGCCTCGGACGCGGTCGCGGCACCGGGCTCTGTCATGCGTGACTCCCCATGGGTCGGGTAACGGACCGCCCCGCCGTACGGAGCGTACGGCGGGGCGGTCGCGCGGTGCGGAAGGCGCTGGGACGCGCGTGAACTGCCGTTACGTCAGGCGGCGTTGTCCGCTGCCCTGACGAGCGCGTCCTTGGTGACCAGACCGACGTAGACCTTGCCGTCGTCCGTCATCAGGGCGTTGACCAGGCGGGTCCTGAAGACCGTGCCCGAGCCGAACTTCCCGGTGACCTTGTCGCCGAACGAGTCCAGGAACTCCTGTGCAGCAGGCGGCACATCGCCGGACTTCGGTGATGTCGGGACCGCCTTTCCGCCCGGCGCCTCGATCTCCGCTATCGCGCTCCAGCCCTCGCCGATGACCTTCACACCCTTGCCGCCGGCCAGCTCGTCCAGCCCGGCCGGTCCGCCGGGCACGGTGAAGTCCGGAGCCCGCTCCCCCGCCTTCTTCTCCGCCTGCTTCTCCGTCTTCGCCTCGTCGGCCTCGGTCACCTTGACGCCCTTCGGCGGCGTGAACGTGAACGAGGAGGCAGCCGGCGCTGCGAAGTCGACGCTGGTGAACCCGGCGTCGACGGCCGCCTTCCCGCCGCTGCTCGGGGAGAGCGTGAACTTCAGCGGTACGCCGTTCTTCGCGTCGACCGCGACCGTGATCGCACCGATCGTCGAGCCGCCCTGCCTGGGCTTGATGACCAGCTTGTACGCGTCACGCCCGGCGACCTGCGCCGTGCCGTCGACCGTCACCGACGTGGTGGGTCCTGCCATCTTCAGTGCCTCTTCGGCGAAGGCCTTCGGGGTGGCCGGCACGCCCTGAGGAGTCCTGGCCCCGTCGTGCTTCTCCGCACCGCCCGAAGCCTTGTCCTCGGTCGCGTGGTACGCCTCGTTGGACTTGCTGTCGTACGCCCAGACCTGGTCCCCGTTGCGGATCACACTGTACTCGGCGGCGCTGTCCAGTATCGAGACGCGCTGCTTGTCGGGGCCGTCGGCGGCCACCCGCAGGGTGTGCGTGCCGGAGGCGAGCTCCGTCAGCTTCTGCTGCGGGTCGGCGCTCGATCCGCCCTGCGGTCCGTCGCCGCCGCCCGGCACCGCCAGACCGGCGATCCCGCCCAGCGACGGGATGCCGAGGTCGGTGCTGATCTTCACCGTGCCGGAGAGCTGCTCGGTGTCCGACGCTGCGATCTTCTCGATGAGCTGCTGTGCGGTGATCTCCGGCAGATCGGGGTCACCGGTGTCCGCGAGCGCCGGGACCAGCCCGATCGTCGCGGCCGCCACCCCCGCCACCGCTACCGGGACGATGTAGCGCGCCGCCTTGCGGCGGCCGACCGTGGTGCCGGTGGCCTCGTCCGTGGCGTTGCCGGTGGTCCCTGCGCTGTCGTTCGGTGCCATGTGTGCCCTACCTCCGTGGTCGGCGGCTTCCGTCGGATGCACTCGTCCACTCCGTGCCGCCATTCTCACCCGTTTTGGTCAGGAGTGGTTGTTCTCCATCTGACCAAAATCTGCCTGGCGAGGCGTCAGCCCGCGGGAGCAACTCCGCGTACCTCTGCGGTATGACACCACCCACCCGTACCTCCCCCGACCCGTAGGGGTCGGGGCGGGGGCACGGGGGTGCACAGCGCGCCGGAGGGGTCAGCCCGCGCGGTGCACCACGAGGTCGCACAGTTCTTCCAGTGCGGACTTCGCGTAACACGCCGGCAGCGGCGCCAGCGTGGCCCGCGCCTCCTCGGCGTACCGGATCGTGTCGCGCCGGGCCTGCTCCAACGCGGGGTGCGCGCGCAGCCGGCAGAGCGCCTCGGCGAGCCGGTCGTCGTCGCCGAGGTCGCCGTCGAGCAGCTCCAGCAGCTCCAGGTCGTCCGGCTTGCCGTCGGCGGCCGCCTGCGCCCGCAGATGCAGCACGGGGAGCGTCGGGATGCCCTCACGCAGGTCCGTGCCGGGGGTCTTGCCGGACTCGTGGGTGTCGGAGGCGATGTCGAGCACGTCGTCGGCGAGCTGGAAGGCGACGCCGAGCCGTTCCCCGTACTGGGTGAGGATGTCGACGGCAGACTCGTCGGCGCCGGCCATCATCGCGCCGAACCGGCAGGCCACGGCGATCAGCGAGCCGGTCTTGCCGCGCATCACCTCGAGGTAGTGCTCGACCGGGTCGCGGCCGTCGCGCGGGCCCGCGGTCTCCAGGATCTGGCCGGTGACCAGGCGCTCGAACGCCTCCGCCTGGATGCGGACGGCCTCCGGACCGAGGTCGGCCAGTATGTGCGAGGCACGGGCGAAGAGGAAGTCGCCGGTCAGCACGGCCACCGAGTTGCCCCACCGGGTGTTGGCGCTGTCGACCCCCCGGCGTACGTTCGCCTCGTCCATCACGTCGTCGTGGTACAGCGTGGCGAGATGCGTCAGCTCGACCACCACGGCGGACGGCACGACACCCGGCGCGTCGGCGTCACCGAACTGGGACGCCAGCATCGCCAGCATGGGCCGGAAACGCTTGCCCCCCGCCCGTACGAGATGCTGCGCGGCCTCTGTGATGAACGGGACGTCGCTCTTGGTGGCATCGAGCAGCCCCGCCTCGACAGCGGCCAAACCGGTCTGGACATCGGCCTCAAGAGCCTGGTCCCGCACGCTCAGTCCGAACGGCCCGACGACGGTCACGAGGGGATCTCCTGTCTGCTGACGATCACACGGAATGTCGATGTGTCGCTGCCATCACTCAAGTCAGCGTATCCGGTCCCCTTTCGATCACCATGGGCGCCTTCCCGCCACCGCCGGTATGTTCGGGTTCAGCTCATCCGATCAGGAGTTGTCCCTTGGTCCCACAGCGCCGCCGAAGCCGAACGGACCCGGCCGCCACCCGGCGGCGGCCATGCCTCCTCCCGGCCGTTCCCGGGCCCCGTCCGGGCCCTGTCCGGGCCTCCCCCGGCCGGCCGGGGGACCGCGCGGGCCGGCACCGCCTCGTCACGGCCGGGCGGCCGCGCGACGAGCTCCGGCCCGGTCCGGTACACACGCGGCCGACGTCACCTGGCCGGGCGTAACCACGACGCCGGCTTCCCGCCCGTGCGGGCCGGCACCGCCGCCGCACCCCGGCTCGGGCGCACCCTGCGCCCCGTCGCACCCCGTCCCCCGAGGTACGCCATGCACATCCGCACCCGGTTCCCGTACGACACGGCCCACGAGGACGTCTGGATCCCGCTGCCGGGCGGCACACAGCTCTACGCCCGGGTCTGGCGGCCGGTCACCGACGAACCCGTGCCGGCGCTCCTCGAGTACCTGCCGTACCGGCTGAGCGACTGGACGTCGCCGCGCGACTGGCAGCGCCACCCCTGGTACGCGGGCCACGGCTACGCCTGCGTACGGGTCGATCTGCGCGGGCACGGCAACAGCGAGGGCCTGCCGGGCGACGCGCACGACACCACGGAGCTGGCCGACGGGGTCGCCGTCGTCCACTGGCTGGCCCAGCAGGAATGGTGCTCCGGCCGGGTCGGCATGCTGGGGATGTCCTGGGGCGGCTTCGACGCGCTCCGGATCGCCGCGCTCGCCCCGGAGCCGCTGAAGGCGGTCGTCGCGGTCTGCTCGTCCGACGACCGGTACGACAACGACGTCCACTACCTGGGCGGCTCGGTCCTCGCCGTCGACATGCACGCCAGGGCGGCCGCCCTGCTGGCCTTCACCGCCCGGCCGCCGGACCCGGCGTACGTCGGCGACGACTGGACGGACCTGTGGCTGAAGCGGCTCGAAGGGCTCGCCCCGTACATCCATACCTGGCTGGCACATCAGACCCGCGACGACTACTGGACCCGGGGCAGTGTCCGCGAGGACTGCTCCGCCATCCAGGCGCATGTGCTCGCGGTGGGCGGCTGGCACGACCCGCACCGCGACACCGTCCTGCGGCTCGTCGAACGCCTCGACCCGGCGAGGGTGCGCGGGCTGATCGGGCCGTGGTCGCACCAGTATCCGGACGGCGGCCTGCCGCCGGGGCCGTCGATCGGGTTCCTCCAGGAGACGCTGCGCTGGTGGGACCAGCACCTGAAGGACAAGGACACCGGCGTCATGTCCGAGCCGCTGCTGCGGTCCTGGATCAGCGGGTCGCACCGGCCCGCGACAGTGTACGAGTCGCTTCCCGGCCGGTGGGTCGGCGACACCGGCTGGCCCTCGGAGAACGTCACGCCCCTCACGTACGCCCTCCGGGGCGGGCCGCAGACCGTCCGCTCGCCGCAGCAGACCGGGCTGGACGCCGGGCGGTTCGTCCCGATCGGCAACGACGCCGATCTGCCGCCCGACCAGCGTGACGAGGACGCCAAGTCGGTCTCCTTCGAGTTCCCCGTCGAGAACGCCCCGATCGAGATCCTGGGGCGTCCGAAGGTGAAGCTCCGGATCCGGATGGACGTACCGCGCGGCCAGGCGATCGCCCGGCTCTGCGACGTCGCGCCCGACGGCTCCTCCACCCTCGTCACCCGCGGCGTCCTCAACCTGTCCGCGCGGCACGGCCTCGACCGGTCCGACGACTGGCCGGCGGGCGCCACGGAGGACGTCACGTTCGAGCTGAACGGCATCGGCTACGCCTTCCCGCCCGGCCACCGGATCAGACTCGCCGTCTCCTCCTCGTACTGGCCGTGGATCTGGCCGCAGGCCGGTTCGGCGGGGTTCACCCTGGACGCGGACGGCAGCTTCGTCGAACTGCCGGTGCGCCGCCGCACCGAGGATCCGCCGATCATGTTCGAGGAGGCGGAGCACTCGGAGCCGCTCGGCGTCGTCCAGCCGGTGACGCTCGACGAGCCGCGACCCGAGCGCCTGGTGGTCCGCGACGTCGCCAAGGGTGAGTGGCGGCTGGAGACAGACCCGCGCCACGGCGGCACGCGCGTCTACCCGGACGGTCTCGAAGTCACCGAGGACGCGGAGGAGACGTACACGATCCAGGAGGACGACCCGCTGTCCGCGCGCACCCGCTCCCAGTGGACGATCCGGCTCCACCGGCCGGAGACCGCCGAGGCCGTGAAGTGGGACGTGAAGATCGAGACGCGGTCCGAAATCAGTGCGGACGAGACCGACTTCCTGACCTTCGACGAGGTGGTGTGCACGGACGGCAGCGAGATCGTCTTCCACCGCACCTGGGAGAAGCGGATCGCGCGCACGGCGGGCTGAATCGACGCCGCACCCTCTCCCACATGGGCGTACGAAGGAACTTTCCGGGCATCGGGCGTAGTTGGGGCACTGCCGCGAGACAGCCCCGCCGACGTAACGTGTCCCCCAAGCGACCTTGAAAGCGAGGCAGCAACAGATGCCCGAGCAGAGCAGTCCGCTCGATCTGGCCGAGGGCGACCCCTTCGGTCCGCACAACCTTCCGTACGGTGTGTTCTCCACGACCGGTCACCCCGGGGAGCGCCGGGTCGGCGTCCGCATCGGCAACCACGTACTGGACGCGGGGGCCGCGGCGCACGCGCTCGGCTCACCCTACGCACAGCTCCTCGCCCAGCCGGACCTGACCGCGCTGCTGGCTGCCGGCCGCACCGCCTGGCGTGACGTCCGGCGGGCGCTCACCGCCTGGGTGACGGTCCCGGCCCACCGTGCGGACATCGAGCCGCTGCTGCACCCCGTAGACGCGGTGACGCTCCATCTGCCGTACGCCGTCGCGGACTACGTCGACTTCTACGCGAGCGAGAACCACGCCACCAACGTCGGGAAGATCTTCCGACCGGACGGCGCCGCGCTCACCCCCAACTGGAAGCACCTTCCGATCGGCTACCACGGCCGGTCCGGCACCGTCGTCGTCTCCGGTACGGATGTGGTGCGCCCCTCGGGCCAGCGCAAGGCTCCGACCGACGCCGCCCCCGTCTTCGGCCCCTCCGTCAAGCTGGACATCGAGGCCGAGGTCGGCTTCGTGGTGGGGGTGCCCTCCGAGCAGGGCCGGCCGGTCGCACTCGGCGACTTCCGCGACCATGTCTTCGGGCTCTCGCTGCTCAACGACTGGTCGGCGCGCGACATCCAGGCATGGGAGTACGTCCCGCTGGGACCGTTCCTCGGCAAGTCCTTCGCCACATCCGTATCGGCGTGGGTGACCCCGCTCGAGGCCCTGGACGCGGCCCGGATCGCACCGCCCGCCCGGGACCTCCCGCTCCTCCCCTATCTGGAGGACGGCGGCGAGGACGAGCCCGGCGGCCTCGACCTGCGGATCACCGTCGCGATCAACGGGCAGCCGGTGGCCGAGCCGCCGTTCGCCACGATGTACTGGACGGCCGCCCAGATGCTGGCACAGATGACGGTGAACGGTGCGTCGCTGCGCACCGGCGATCTGTACGGCTCCGGCACCGTCAGCGGTACCGAGCCAAGCCAGCGCGGCTCGCTCCTCGAACTCACCTGGAACGGCCGCGACCCGCTGGACCTCCCGGACGGGAAGCGGACCTTCCTCGAGGACGGCGACGAGGTGACCCTGACGGCCTGGGCACCGGGGCCGCACGGCACCCGGGTGGGTCTCGGCGAAGTGACGGGCCGAATCGTGCCGACACCATGACCCCGGCCCACCCGGGACTCACGCTCCCCGAGGAACTGCTGCTGCTCGCCCTGGACCCGCAGCGGGGCAGACCGTACTGCCGCAACCGCTTCCTGGAGTACGGGATGGCGGGCGCGGTCCTCGCGGAGCTGGAGCTCCAGGGCCGGATCACCGAGCAGCTCGGCCGGATACGGGTGATCAACCCGCTGACTCCCCAGGACCCGCTCCTCGCACAGGTCCTGGGGAGTCTGCCGGCCCCGGACAAGGGCGGATTCACGGGCGGCGTCAGCGCGAAGCAGTGGATACGGCGGACCGGCCGGCACGTCGAGGAGCTGTGCCTGGGCCACCTGGTCGGCCGCGCGGTCCTGCGCAGGGAGACCCACCGCTTCCTCGGCCTGCTGCCGTACCACCGCCACCCGGCGGCGGCCCCGGACCTGCCGGCCACGGTCCGGGAACGCTTCACGGCCGCCCAGACGGCAGGCTTCCCGGACCCTCGCAGCCGCACACTGGCCGCGCTGGTCTCGGCGATCGGTCTGTCGAGCGCGGTGGCGCAGGGCGGCTGGAGGGCCCGTTCGTCGATGCGCGACCTCGTACGCCAGGAGTGGACCGCGCACGCGGTGCACCGGAACGTCCGTCAGGACAAGGCGAACGGGAGCGGCGGGAGCGCGGGCGGCAGCCAAGCAAGCAGCGACGACGGCGACTGACCGGGGGCAGGGCCGACCGGGGGCAGGGGCTGACCGCGGCGGGAGGCGGTCAGCCGCAATCGGGGCCCGATCCGGTTTCCGGCGCGCACGCCCCGGACAGCCGCGAGGCTGTCCGGCACCGCCCGGCCCCGGGCTCACTCGTACTCGGGCGGCTCCTCGTCCCAGCCGAACTCGGGGTCCGCACCCGGGACCGCGGGTGCGACCGGGCTCGGGGCCGCCGGCTGACGGGTGGCCCCCACCGGATGCGCGGCCGGCTCCCCGTCGCCCGGCGCGGGCGCCCCGGCCTCCCCGAGCGACGCGAGCACCTCCAGCACCCCCTCCCCGTACGTCGCCAGCTTCTTCTCGCCGAGGCCGCTGATCGTGCCCAGCTCGGCCAGGGAGGCGGGGCGCGCGGACGCGATCTCGCGCAGCGTCGCGTCGTGGAAGATGACGTACGCCGGGACGCCCTGCTCCTTCGCGCGTGCGCCGCGCCAGGCGCGCAGTGCCTCGAAGACCGGTACCGCCTCCGGGGCCAGCTCGGCGACGGCCGCCGACGCCTTCGGGCTCCGCTCGCCCTTCGAGGACCGCGACGCGGGCTTCGGCGCCTCCTTGCGCAGCCGTACCTCCCGCTCCCGGCCGAGCACCGAGCCGCTCTCCCCGGTCAGCACCAGCGTGCCGTACTCGCCCTCGACCTCCAGCAGTCCCTGGGCCAGCAACTGCCGCACCACGCCCCGCCATTCCGCCTCGGACAGCTCTCCACCGATGCCGAACACCGACAGCTGGTCGTGGTCGAACTGGATGACCTTCGCGGTCTTGCGGCCCAGCAGGATGTCGATGACCTGGCCCGCGCCGAACTTCTGGCCCCGCTCCCGCTTCAGCCGCACCACGGCGGACAGCAGCTTCTGCGCGGCCACCGTGCCGTCCCAGGTCTCGGGCGGGGTCAGGCAGGTGTCGCAGTTGCCGCAGGCCGCCTTCTGCGGCTCCTGGCCGAAGTACGTCAGCAGCCGGGCCCGGCGGCAGTCGGCGGTCTCACACAGGGCGAGCATCGCGTCGAGGTGGGCGGCCGCGCGACGGCGGAACGCCTCGTCGCCGTCGCCGCCCTGGATCAGCTTGCGCTGCTGCACGACGTCCTGGAGGCCGTACGCCATCCAGGCCGTGGACGGCAGCCCGTCGCGGCCCGCGCGGCCGGTCTCCTGGTAGTAGCCCTCGACGGACTTCGGCAGGTCGAGGTGGGCGACGAACCTCACGTCCGGCTTGTCGATGCCCATGCCGAAGGCGATCGTCGCGACGACGACCAGGCCGTCCTCGCGCAGGAACCGTGCCTGGTGGCGCGCCCGCGTCCCGGCATCCAGACCCGCGTGGTAGGGGACGGCCTCGATGCCGTTGCGGCAGAGGTATTCGGCGGTCTTCTCCGTCGAGGCGCGCGAGAGGCAGTAGACGATGCCCGCATCCCCGGCGTGCTCCTCCTTGAGGAAGGTCAGCAGCTGCTTCTTCGGGTCGGACTTCGGCACGATCCGGTACTGGATGTTGGGCCGGTCGAAGCTGGCCACGAAGTGCTTCGCACCGGGCATGCCGAGGCGCTGGGTGATCTCCTGGTGCGTGGCGTTCGTCGCCGTCGCGGTCAGGGCGATCCGCGGTACGTCGGGCCAACGCTCGCCGAGCACGGACAGGGCCAGATAGTCCGGCCGGAAGTCGTGGCCCCACTGGGCGACGCAGTGCGCCTCGTCGACGGCGAAGACGGAGATGCTGCCGCGTGCGAGCAGATCGAGCGTGGAGTCCAGGCGCAGCCGCTCCGGCGCCAGGTAGAGCACGTCGAGCTCACCGGCGAGGAACTCGGCCTCCCGCACCCGGCGTTCGTCGAAGTCCAGCGTGGAGTTGATGAACCCGGCACGCACACCGAGCGCCCGCAACGCGTCCACCTGGTCCTGCATGAGGGCGATCAGCGGCGAGATCACCACGCCCGTACCGGGTCTGACGAGGGCCGGGATCTGGTAGCAGAGGGACTTTCCGCCACCGGTCGGCATCAGGACGACGGCGTCACCGCCCGTCACCACATGGTCGACGACCGCTTCCTGCTCGCCGCGGAACGTCTCGTACCCGAACACCCGGTGCAGCGTCCGCTGCGCCTCGCTCTCGGTGCTCTCGGTCACGTCCATGGTCACGCCCGTCCCGCCCATCGCTCTGTCCCCCGGGGGTCTGCCCTGTTCTGTCCTGCGCCGTCCCCTGCCACCATAGGCGCCGGGTACGACAACGCCGGACGGGCTTGACTTCCGGTGCCCGTCCGGCGTTCTCGCAGTGTCTCCGTGTTACCGCACGAACACTCCCGCCTGGCTCGCCAGGTCCAGGAAGTACTGCGGCGCCAGGCCCAGCACCAGTGTGACCGCGACGCCGACCGCGATGGTCGTCATCGTCAGCGGCGACGGGACGGCGACCGTCGGGCCGTCCGCCTTCGGCTCGCTGAAGAACATCAGCACGATGACCCGGATGTAGAAGAACGCGGCGATCGCGGACGAGATCACACCGACCACGACCAGGCCGCCGGCGCCGCCCTCCGCCGCCGCCTTGAAGACCGCGAACTTTCCGGCGAAGCCCGACGTCAGCGGGATACCGGCGAAGGCCAGCAGAAACACCGCGAAGACCGCGGCGACCAGCGGTGAGCGCCGGCCGAGCCCGGCCCACTTCGACAGGTGCGTCGCCTCGCCGCCCGCGTCGCGCACCAGGGTGACGACGGCGAACGCGCCGACCGTCACGAAGGAGTACGCGCCCAGGTAGAAGAGCACCGAGGAGATGCCACTGGGCGTGGTCGCGATGACACCGGCGAGAATGAACCCGGCGTGCGCGATGGACGAGTAGGCCAGCAGCCGCTTGATGTCGGTCTGGGTGATGGCGACGATCGCACCGCCCAGCATCGTGACGATGGCGACGGCCCACATGACCGGCCGCCAGTCCCAGCTGAGACCCGGAAGCACCACGTACAGCAGGCGCAGCAGTGCGCCGAACGCGGCGACCTTCGTGGCCGCGGCCATGAAGCCGGTGACCGGGGTCGGGGCGCCCTGGTAGACGTCCGGCGTCCACATGTGGAACGGGACGGCGCCGACCTTGAAGAGCAGCCCGGTCAGGATCATCGCGCCGCCGATCAGCAGCAGCACGTCGTTGCCCATGGTGTCGGCGAGCGCCGGGTCGATCTGGGGGACGGACCCGTCGACCACCTGGGCGATCGTGGCGTACGAGACGGAGCCCGCGTACCCGTACAGCAGGGCGATCCCGAAGAGCAGGAACGCCGACGAGAAGGCGCCGAGCAGGAAGTACTTCACGGCCGCCTCCTGCGACATCAGCCGCTTGCGGCGGGCGACGGCGCACAGGAGGTACAGCGGGAGGGAGAAGACCTCCAGGGCCACGAAGAGCGTCAGCAGATCGTTGGCCGCCGGGAAGACCAGCATGCCGGCCACCGAGAAGAGCAGCAGCGGGAAGACCTCGGTGGTGGTGAACCCGGCCTTGACCGCGGCCTGCTCGCTCTCGCCGCCGGGGACCGACGCGGCCTGTGCGGCGAACGAGTCGACGCGGTTGCCGTGCGCCACGGGGTCGAGCCGCCGCTCGGCGAAGGTGAAGACGGCGACCAGCGACGTCAGCAGGATGGTGCCCTGCAGGAACAGCGCGGGTCCGTCGACGGCGACGGCGCCCATCGCGGCGAGGTGCGCCTTCGTCGTGCCGTACCCCCCGGCCGCGAGGCCGACGACCGCGGCGAACGCGGCGGCGAGGGCGACGACGGCCAGGAAGACCTGCGTGTAGTAGCGGGCCCGGCGCGGCACGAAGGCCTCGACGAGTACGCCGACGACGGCGACACCGATCACAATGAGGACCGGGGCCAGCTGGGCGTACTCGATGACGGGTGCCTTGAACTTCTCGTCCGGGGCGGCCGTCGTCACCCCGCCCGCCATTGTCCACAGGCTGTGGACAGCTGTTGCGCTCACTTGGCGGCCTCCACCTCGGGCTGGGGGTCCTTCTTCTGGACGTCCGACAGGGTGTGCTGCACCGCCGGGTTGACGATCTCCGTCAGCGGCTTCGGATAGACACCCAGGAAGATCAGCAGTGCGATCAGCGGGACGACCACCACCAGCTCCCGGGCCTTGAGGTCGGCCATGCCCTGGACCTCGGCCTTCACCGGGCCCGTCATCGTCCGCTGGTAGAGGACGAGGACATAGAGCGCGGCAAGCACGATCCCGGTGGTGGCGACGATGCCGGCCGCGGGATAGGAGCTGAACGTCCCGACCAGGACCAGGAATTCGCTGACGAACGGAGAGAGCCCGGGCAGCGACAGAGTGGCGAGACCGCCGATCAGGAAGGTGCCGGCCAGGACCGGCGCCACCTTCTGCACCCCGCCGTAGTCGGCGATGAGCCGCGAGCCGCGCCGGGTGATCAGGAAGCCGGCCACCAGCATCAGCGCGGCGGTCGAGATTCCGTGGTTGACCATGTAGAGCGTGGCGCCCGACTGGCCCTGGCTGGTCATCGCGAAGATGCCCAGGATGATGAAGCCGAAGTGCGAGATCGACGCATAGGCGATCAGCCGCTTGATGTCGCGCTGGCCGACGGCGAGGAGCGCCCCGTACACGATGCTGATCAGCGCCAGCACCAGGATCACCGGCGTCGCCCACTTGCTGGCCTCCGGGAACAGCTGGAGGCAGAAGCGGAGCATCGCGAAGGTGCCGACCTTGTCGACGACCGCGGTGATCAGGACGGCGACCGGGGTGGTCGCCTCACCCATGGCGTTGGGCAGCCAGGTGTGCAGCGGCCAGAGCGGGGCCTTCACCGCGAAGGCGAAGAAGAACCCGAGGAACAGCCAGCGTTCGGTGCTGGTCGCCATGGAGAGCGAGCCGTTGGCGCGGGCCTCGGCGATCTCGGAGAGCGAGAAGGTGCCCGCGACGACGTACAGGCCGATGACGGCGGCCAGCATGATGAGCCCGCCGACCAGGTTGTAGAGGAGGAACTTGACGGCCGCGTAAGAACGTTGTGCCGCGGCGTTCTCGTCGCTGCCGGTGTGGGCCCGGTCCCCGAAGCCGCCGATGAGGAAGTACATCGGGATGAGCATGGCTTCGAAGAGGATGTAGAAGAGGAAGACGTCGGTGGCCTCGAAGGAGAGGATCACCATCGCTTCGACCATCAGGATCAGAGCGAAGAAGCCCTGGGTGGGCCGCCAGCGCGAGGACTTCGTCTCCAGGGGGTCGGCGTCGTGCCAGCCGGCCAGGATGACGAACGGGACCAGCAGGGCCGTGAGCGCGAGGAGCGCCACCCCGATGCCGTCCACCCCGAGTTCGTACCTGACGCCGAAGTCCTTGATCCAGGCGTGCGATTCGGTGAGCTGATAGCGCGCGCCGCCGGGCTCGAAGCGGACGAGCGCGATGCCCGCCAGTACGAGCGTGGCCAGCGAGAAGAGCAGCGCCAGCCATTTGGCGGCGGTGCGCCGGGCGGCCGGGACGGCGGCGGTGGCGATGGCACCGATCGCCGGGAGCGCCGCCGTCGCTGTCAGGAGGGGAAAGGACATGTGATCAGACCGCCCTCATCAGCAGGGTCGCGGCGATGACGATCGCCGTACCGCCGAACATCGAGACCGCGTAGGAGCGGGCGTAGCCGTTCTGCAGCTTGCGCAGCCGGCCGGAGAGCCCGCCCATCGTTGCGGCCGTGCCGTTGACGACGCCGTCGACCAGGGTGTGGTCGACGTACACCAGGGAGCGGGTGAGGTGCTCGCCTCCGCGGACCAGGACCACGTGGTTGAAGTCGTCCTGGAGGAGATCGCGGCGGGCGGCCCGGGTGAGCAGCGAGCCGCGCGGTGCGACGACCGGTACCGGCCTGCGCCCGTACATCGCCCAGGCGATGGCGACGCCGATGACGAGTACCACCATGGTGGCGGCGGTGACGGTCGCGGCGCCGACCGGGGCGTGCCCGTGGTCGTGTCCGGTGACCGGCTCCAGCCAGTTCAGGAAGCGGTCGCCGATGGAGAAGAAGCCCCCGGCGAAGACCGAGCCGAACGCCAGGACGATCATGGGGATGGTCATCGACTTCGGGGACTCGTGCGGATGCGGCTCATGGCCTTCCGCATCGGGCTGCCAGCGCTTCTCGCCGAAGAACGTCAGCAGCATCACGCGTGTCATGTAGAACGCGGTGATCGCGGCGCCCAGCAGCGTGACCGCGCCGAGGATCCAGCCCTCGGTGCCGCCCTTGGCGAACGCCGCCTCGATGATCTTGTCCTTGGAGAAGAAGCCGGAGAGGCCGGGGAAGCCGATGATCGCCAGATAGCCGAGACCGAAGGTGATGAAGGTGACCGGCATGTACATGCGCAGCCCGCCGAACTTCCGCATGTCGACCTCGTCGTTCATGCCGTGCATGACCGAACCGGCGCCGAGGAAGAGCCCTGCCTTGAAGAAGCCGTGCGTCACCAGGTGCATGATCGCGAAGACGTAGCCGATCGGGCCGAGCCCCGCAGCCAGGATCATGTAGCCGATCTGCGACATCGTCGACCCGGCAAGGGCCTTCTTGATGTCGTCCTTCGCACAACCGACGATCGCACCGAAGAGCAGCGTGACCGCACCGACGACCACGACGACCAGCTGGGCGTCCGGCGCGGCGTTGAAGATCGTGCCGGAGCGGACGATCAGGTAGACGCCGGCGGTCACCATGGTGGCGGCGTGGATGAGGGCGGAGACCGGGGTCGGGCCCTCCATCGCGTCACCGAGCCAGGACTGCAGCGGCACCTGGGCCGACTTGCCGCAGGCGGCGAGCAGCAGCATCAGGCCGATCGCCGTCAGCTTGCCCTCGCTCGTCCCCCCGGTCGCCGCGAGGACGGGGCCGAAGGCGAACGTGCCGAACGTGGTGAACATCAGCATGATCGCGATCGACAGGCCCATGTCGCCGACCCGGTTGACCAGGAACGCCTTCTTGGCGGCGGTGGCCGCGCTGGGCTTGTGCTGCCAGAAGCCGATCAGCAGGTACGACGCCAGACCGACGCCCTCCCACCCGACGTACAGCAGCAGGTAGTTGTCGGCGAGGACCAGCAGGAGCATCGCCGCCAGGAACAGGTTCAGATATCCGAAGAAGCGGCGCCGGCGCTCGTCGTGCTCCATGTAGCCGATCGAGTAGATGTGGATCAGAGTGCCCACACCGGTGATCAGCAGCACGAACGTCATCGACAACTGGTCGAGCTGGAAGGCCACATCGGCCTGGAAGCCCTCGACCGGGATCCAGCTGAACAGGTGCTGGTGCAGCGCCCGGTGCTCGGCGCCCTTGCCCAGCATGTCGACGAAGAGCACCGCCCCGATGACGAACGAGGCGGCGGCGAGCAGCGTGCCGAGCCAGTGCCCGGCGCGGTCGAGCCGTCGGCCGCCGCAGAGCAGCACAGCCGCTCCGAGCAGGGGCGCCGCGACGAGCAGCGCAATGAGGTTGTCCACGATTCAGCGTCCCCTTACAGCTTCATCAGGCTGGCGTCGTCGACCGAGGCCGAGTGGCGGGAACGGAACAGCGACACGATGATCGCGAGCCCGACCACGACTTCGGCGGCGGCGACGACCATCGTGAAGAAGGCGATGATCTGGCCGTCGAGGTTGCCGTGCATGCGGGAGAACGTCACGAACGCGAGGTTGCAGGCGTTGAGCATCAGCTCCACGCACATGAACACCACGATCGCGTTCCGCCTGATCAGCACGCCGGACGCGCCGATGGTGAACAACAGCGCGGCGAGATAGAGGTAGTTGACCGGGTTCACTTGGCGACCTCCTCCCCTTCCTTGTCACGGCCGAGCCGTTCCTCGGAGCGCTGCTCCAGCGCCTTGAGGTTGGCGAGCGACTCGTTCGACACGTCGCGGATCTGACCGCGCTTGCGCAGCGTCTGCATGACGGTGAGCTCGGACGGGGTGCCGTCCGGGAGCAGGCCGGCGATGTCCACGGCGTTGTGCCGGGCGTAGACACCCGGGGCGGGCAGCGGCGGCAGGTGATTGCTGCGCACGCGCGCCTCGGACATCTCCCGCTGGGTCCGGGCCCGTTCGGTGCGCTCGCGGTGGGTGAGCACCATCGCGCCGACGGTCGCCGTGATCAGCAGGGCGCCGGTGATCTCGAAGGCGAAGACGTACTTGGTGAAGATGAGGCTGGCCAGCCCCTCGACGTTCCCGCCGTGCGCGGCGTTGGCGCTGCCGAGCCCGTTGAAGCTGTTCAGGGAGGCGTGGCCGATGCCCGCGATCAGCAGGACGCCGAAGCCGAGCCCGCAGGCGGCGGCCAGCCAGCGCTGGCCCTTGAGGGTCTCCTTCAGCGAGTCCGCCGCCGTGACACCGACGAGCATGACCACGAAGAGGAACAGCATCATGATCGCGCCCGTGTAGACGACGATCTGGACGACGCCGAGGAAGTACGCGCCGTTGGCGAGATAGAAGACCGCCAGGACGATCATGGTCCCGGCGAGGCTCAGCGCACTGTGCACGGCCTTCTTCATCAGTACGGTGGACAGCGCGCCGAGCACGGCGACGGTGCCGAGGATCCAGAACTGGACGGCCTCGCCCGTCGACGTGGCGGAGGCCGCCGCGGCCAGGCCGGTCATGCGTCCGCCTCCTCGTTCTCGGCCGACTGCTCCTTGGACTCGCCCTTGGAGACGGCGACCTGACGCTCCGTACCGGGCGCGGCCTCGGTCACCAGCCCCCGGTAGTAGTCCTGCTCGTCCATCCCCGGGTAGATCGCGTGCGGACTGTCGACCATGCCTTCCTCCAGGCCCGCGAGCAGCTCGTCCTTGGTGTAGATGAGGCTCTCGCGGGTGGTGTTGGCGAGCTCGAACTCGTTGGTCATCGTCAGCGCCCGGGTCGGGCAGGCCTCGATGCACAGTCCGCAGAGAATGCAGCGCGCGTAGTTGATCTGGTAGACGCGGCCGTAGCGCTCACCCGGGGAGTAACGCTCCTCGTCGGTGTTGTCCGCGCCCTCCACGTAGATGGCGTCCGCCGGACACGCCCAGGCGCACAGCTCGCAGCCGACGCACTTCTCCAGGCCGTCCGGGTGGCGGTTGAGCTGATGCCGGCCGTGGAAGCGCGGCGCCGTCACCTTCTGCTGTTCCGGGTACTGCTCGGTCAGCCGCTTCTTGAACATGGCCTTGAAGGTCACGCCGAAGCCGGCCACGGGGTTCTGGAACTTCTCCCCCGAGGGTTCCGATGACTCAGACACCGTCAGCCTCCTTTCCGTCGCTGGGGCTTCCACCCGTCCGACTGCTGTCACTCTGAGTATCCGGCCCGCCACTGACAACGAGCTCCCGCTCATGCCGTGGCCTGCGGCGCGGTACCGGCGGCAGGGTCTGTCCGGGCAGCGGTGGCACCGGGAATCCGCCTGCCATCGGGTCGAACGCGGGTTCCGGTCCCGCTTCCGCCTCGGCCGCCTTGGCCGAGCGGTCCCGGAAGAGGTCGGCGACGAAGGAGATCAGCAGGATCGCGAGCACGGCGCCCACCACGTACAGCACGACGCTCGTGAAGTCGTAGCCCTCGTTGCGCAGCGCACGCACGGTCGCGACCAGCATCAGCCAGACCACGGAGACCGGGATCAGGACCTTCCAGCCGAGCTTCATCAGCTGGTCGTAGCGGACGCGGGGCAGGGTGCCGCGCAGCCAGATGAAGAAGAACAGCAGCAGCTGGACCTTGATGACGAACCAGAGCAACGGCCACCAGCCGTGGTTCGCCCCCTCCCAGAAGGTGCTGATCGGCCACGGGGCCCGCCAGCCGCCCAGGAACAGGGTCGTGGAGACCGCGGAGACGGTGACCATGTTGACGTACTCGGCGAGCATGAACATCGCGAACTTGATCGACGAGTACTCGGTGTTGAAGCCGCCGACCAGGTCGCCCTCGGACTCCGGCATGTCGAACGGGGCGCGGTTGGTCTCGCCGACCATCGTGACGATGTAGATGATGAACGAGACCGGCAGCAGGAGGATGAACCATCGGTCCTGCTGCGCCTCCACGATCTTCGAGGTCGACATCGACCCCGAGTAGAGGAAGACGGAGGCGAAGGCGGCGCCCATCGCGATCTCGTACGAGATCATCTGCGCGCAGGAGCGCAGCCCGCCGAGGAGCGGGTACGTCGAGCCGGAGGACCAGCCCGCCAGCACGATGCCGTAGATGCCGACCGAGGCGACCGCGAGGACGTAGAGCATCGCGATCGGCAGGTCGGTCAGCTGCATCGCCGTACGGTGGCCGAAGATCGAGACCTCGTTGCCGGACGGGCCGAACGGGATCACCGCGATCGCCATGAACGCCGGTACGGCGGCGACGATCGGCGCGAGGACATAGACGACCTTGTCCGCCCGCTTGACGATGACGTCTTCCTTCAGCATCAGCTTGATGCCGTCGGCGAGCGACTGGAGCATGCCCCAGGGGCCGTGCCGGTTCGGGCCGATGCGCAGCTGCATCCAGGCGACGACCTTGCGCTCCCACACGATGGAGAAGAGCACGGTCACCATCAGGAAGGCGAAGCAGAACACCGCCTTGATGACGACGAGCCACCAGGGGTCGGTGCCGAACATCGACAGATCCTCGGCGGCGAGTACGGCGCGGTCGGGCGCCGCGGCCAGGTGAGCGAAGCCAGTCACGCTCGCACCTCCGGTGAGACGTCGGGAGTTCCCGGTGCGGAAGTCCCCGGGGCGGCGGGACCGATCCGGACCAGGCCGCCGGGGCGGGCGCCGGTGTCGGCCGGTACGCCCCGCCCGGCGGAGTTCAGCGGCACCCAGACCACCCGGTCCGGCATGTCGGTGACCTGCAGGGGGAGTTCGACGCTGCCGGACGGTCCGGTGACGGCCAGCAGATCGCCGTCCTTCACCCCCGTCTCGGCCGCGGTGACGGCGGAGAGCCGGGCGACCGCGGCGTGCCGGGTGCCGGCCAGCGCGGCATCACCCTCCTGGAGCCGCCCCTGGTCGAGCAGCAGCCGGTGGCCCGCGAGGAGCGCCTCGCCGTCACCGGGCCGGGGCAGCGGCTGCGCCGACGCCTGCGGGTCGGTGGCGTGCGTGCCGGTCCAGCCGCCGAGCCGGTCCAGCTCACGGCGTACGGACTTCAGGTCCGGCAGGGCGAGGTGGACGTCGAGGGCGTCCGCCAGCATGTGCAGCACCCGGGCGTCGGTCGGCGCGAGGGACCGCGTCATCTGCTCGGGCTTCAGCGCGGCCTCGAACATCCGGGCCCTGCCCTCCCAGTTGAGGAAGGTGCCGGCCTTCTCGGCCACCGCGGCGACGGGGAACACCACGTCGGCCCGCTCGGTGACCTCGCTGGGCCGCAGCTCCAGCGAGACCAGGAACCCGACCTGGTCCAGCGCCTCCAGGGCACGGGCCGGGTCGGGCAGGTCGACGGCCTCGACGCCGGCGACGAGCAGCGCGCCCAGTTCGCCGGTGGCCGCGGCCTCGACGATCTGGCCGGTGTCGCGGCCGAACCGGGCCGGCAGCTCGGCGACGCCCCAGACGGCCGCCACCTCGTCCCTGGCCCGCGGGTCGGTGGCCGGACGGCCGCCGGGCAGCAGCGACGGGAGCGCGCCCGCCTCCACCGCGCCGCGCTCGCCGGCCCGGCGCGGGATCCACACCAGGCGGGACCCGGTCGCGGTCGCCGCCCGTACCGCGGCGGTCAGCCCGCCCGGCACCCCGGCCAGCCGCTCGCCCACGACGATGACGGCGTCACCGCCGCGCAGCGCCTCGGCGGCCGCGGCCCCGTCGCCTTCGAGTCCGACGCCGCCCGCGATCGCGTCCAGCCACTCGGTCTCGGTGCCGGGTGCGGCGGCCAGCAGCGTGCCGCCGGCCTTCGTCAGCCCGCGGGTGGCGTGCGAGGCGACGGCGAAGGTGCGCTGGCCGTGCTTGCGGTGGGCCTTGCGCAGCCGCAGGAAGACGCCGGGCGCCTCCTCCTCGGACTCGAAGCCGACCAGCAGCACGGTCGCGGCCTTCTCCAGCGAGGTGTACGTGATCCCGCTGCCGTCCAGATCGCGTCCGCGTCCGGCGACGCGGGCGGCCAGGAAGTCGGCCTCCTCGCTGCTGTGCACCCGGGCCCGGAAGTCGACGTCGTTCGTGTCGAGGGCGGTCCGGGCGAACTTGCTGTACGCGTACGCGTCCTCGACGGTCAGCCGGCCGCCGGTGAGGACACCGGTCCGGCCGCGGGCGGCGGCGAGTCCGGCGGCCGCGGCCTCCAGCGCCTCGGGCCAGCTCGCCGGTTCGAGGACGCCGTCCGCGTTCCGCACCAGCGGGGTGGTGAGCCGGTCCCGCTGCTGCGCGTAACGGAACCCGAAGCGGCCCTTGTCGCAGACCCACTCCTCGTTGACCTCGGGGTCGTTGGCGGCGAGCCGCCGCATGACCTTGCCGCGCCGGTGGTCGGTGCGGGTCGCGCAACCACCCGCGCAGTGCTCGCACACCGACGGCGACGACACCAGGTCGAAGGGCCGGGAGCGGAATCGGTACGCCGCCGAGGTCAGCGCACCGACCGGGCAGATCTGGATGGTGTTGCCGGAGAAGTACGACTCGAACGGGTCGCCCTCGCCCGTGCCGACCTGCTGGAGCGCGCCGCGCTCGATCAGCTCGATCATCGGGTCGCCCGCCACCTGGTTGGAGAACCGGGTGCAGCGTGCGCACAGCACGCACCGCTCACGGTCCAGCAGCACCTGGGTGGAGATGGGGACGGGCTTCTCGTACGTCCGCTTCTGTCCGTCGAACCGGGAGTCCGGGTCGCCGTGCGACATCGCCTGGTTCTGCAGGGGGCACTCGCCGCCCTTGTCGCAGACCGGGCAGTCCAGCGGGTGGTTGATCAGCAGCAGCTCCATCACGCCGCGCTGCGCCTTGTCGGCGACCGGCGAGGTGAGCTGCGACTTGACGACCATGCCGTCGGTGCAGGTGATGGTGCAGGACGCCATCGGCTTGCGCTGGCCCTCGACCTCGACGATGCACTGCCGGCAGGCGCCGGCCGGGTCGAGGAGCGGGTGGTCGCAGAAGCGCGGGATCTCGATGCCGAGGAGTTCGGCGGCGCGGATGACCAGGGTGCCCTTGGGCACGCTGATCTCGATGCCGTCGATGGTCAGCGTGACCAGGTCCTCGGGCGGGACCGCCGCCTCGCCGCCCCCGGAGGGCGCACTTGTGGTGACTGTCATGCGTTCACCTCCTGGTGAGCGTTCTTGTCGTCGGCCCAGGCGGTCGACTTGGCGGGATCGAACGGGCAGCCCTTGCCGGTGATGTGCTGCTCGTACTCCTCGCGGAAGTACTTCAGCGAGGAGAAGATCGGTGCGGCGGCGCCGTCGCCGAGGGCGCAGAAGGACTTGCCGTTGATGTTGTCGGCGATGTCGTTCAGCTTGTCGAGGTCGGCCAGCTGTCCCTTGCCGGCCTCGATGTCGCGGAGCAACTGGACGAGCCAGTAGGTGCCTTCACGGCAGGGCGTGCACTTGCCGCAGGACTCATGGGCGTAGAACTCGGTCCAGCGGGTGACGGCCCGCACGACACAGGTCGTCTCGTCGAAGCACTGGAGCGCCTTGGTGCCGAGCATGGAACCGGCGGCGCCGACCCCCTCGTAGTCGAGGGGCACATCGAGGTGCTCGTCGGTGAACATCGGGGTGGAGGAGCCGCCCGGGGTCCAGAACTTCAGCCGGTGGCCGGGCCGCATCCCGCCGCCCATGTCGAGCAGCTGGCGCAGCGTGATGCCGAGCGGCGCCTCGTACTGGCCGGGGGTGGCGACGTGCCCGCTGAGCGAATACAGCGTGAAGCCCGGGGACTTCTCGCTGCCCATGGACTTGAACCAGTCCTTGCCGTTGCTCAGGATCGCGGGAACCGACGCGATGGATTCGACGTTGTTCACCACAGTGGGGCAGGCGTACAGACCGGCGACCGCGGGGAAGGGGGGCCGCAGCCGGGGCTGGCCGCGTCGCCCTTCGAGCGAGTCGAGCAGCGCGGTCTCCTCACCGCAGATGTACGCGCCCGCGCCCGCGTGCACGGTGAGCTCCAGGTCGAGCCCCGAGCCCAGGATGCTCGTCCCGAGATAGCCCGCCTCGTGCGCCTCGCGCACGGCCTCGTGCAGACGCCGCAGCACGGGGACGGCTTCACCGCGCAGATAGATGAAGGCGTGCGAGGAGCGGATCGCGTAGCAGGCGATCACGATGCCCTCGATGAGGCTGTGCGGGTTGGCGAAGAGGAGCGGGATGTCCTTGCAGGTCCCCGGCTCCGACTCGTCGGCGTTGACCACCAGGTAGTGCGGCTTGCCGTCTCCCTGCGGGATGAACTGCCACTTCATGCCCGTGGGGAAGCCGGCGCCGCCGCGGCCGCGCAGTCCGGAGTCCTTGACGTACGCGATGAGGTCGTCCGGCGACATGGCGAGGGCCTTGCGCAGCCCCTCGTAACCGCCGTGCCGCTTGTACGTGTCCAGCGTCCAGGACTCGGGCTCGTCCCAGAAGGCGGAGAGCACGGGCGAGAGCAGCTTCTCGGGGCCGGCCCCGCCGCCGTTGCCGCCCCCGTCGTTGATTTCGGCTGCCAATGTCATCACTCTCCCTCCTCAGCTGCGGGACCGGCCGGGTGCTCCGGGTCGGATGCAGAGGTCTGCTGCGGTGCGTCGTTCGAGCTGAGGTGCTCGGCGCCCGGCTGCGGACGGTCCTGCGGAGCTTCGGAGCGTGCCGACTCGCCCCGCGGAGCGACGACCTTCGGGTGCAGCTCCTCGCCCTTCGCCAGCCGGAGGCCGACGAGTGAGGCGGGGCCGGCGCCACCGGTCGCCTCGACGGCGCCGGGGCGCTGGTCGGGGAAGCCGGCCAGGATCCGGGCGGTCTCCTTGTACGAGCAGAGCGGGGCACCGCGGGTGGGTTCGACGGTGCGCCCGGCGATCAGGTCGTCGACGAGCTGCGTCGCGCTCTCGGGCGTCTGGTTGTCGAAGAACTCCCAGTTGACCATCACGACGGGGGCGAAGTCGCAGGCCGCGTTGCACTCGATGTGTTCGAGGGTGACCCTGCCGTCCTCCGTCGTCTCGTTGTTGCCGACGCCGAGGTGCTGCTTCAGCCGGTCGAAGATGGCGTCGCCGCCCATCACCGCGCACAGCGTGTTGGTGCAGACACCGACCTGGTAGTCACCGCTCGGCTTGCGCCGGTACATCGTGTAGAAGGTGGCGACCGCGGTGACCTCGGCGGTGGTGAGGCCGAGCAGCTCGGCGCAGAGCGCCATGCCCGTACGGGAGACGTACCCCTCCTCCGACTGCACCAGGTGCAGCAGCGGCAGCAGTGCGGAGCGGCTGTCGGGGTAGCGGGCCATCACCTCCTTCGCGTCCGCTTCGAGCCGGGCGCGTACCTCGGCCGGGTAGGCGGGGGCGGGGAGCTGCGGCATCCCCAGACTGACTTCCTGACGTGCTTCGGTCACCGGTCGACGCCTCCCATCACGGGGTCGATGGACGCGACGGCGACGATGACGTCGGCGACCTGGCCGCCCTCGCACATCGCCGCCATGGCCTGCAGATTGGTGAAGGACGGGTCGCGGAAGTGGACCCGGTAGGGGCGGGTGCCGCCGTCCGAGACGACATGCACGCCGAGTTCGCCCTTGGGCGACTCGACCGCGGTGTACGTCTGTCCGGCCGGGACCCGGAAGCCCTCGGTCACCAGCTTGAAGTGATGGATCAGGGCCTCCATGGAGGTGCCCATGATCTTCTTGATGTGGTCGAGCGAGTTGCCGAGCCCGTCGGGCCCGAGCGCAAGCTGCGCGGGCCAGGCGATCTTCTTGTCGGCGACCATGACCGGGCCCGGGGCGAGCCGGTCGATGCACTGCTCGATGATCCGCAGCGACTGGCGCATCTCCTCCAGCCGGATGAGGAAGCGGCCGTAGGCGTCGCAGCTGTCGGCGGTGGGGACGTCGAAATCGTAGTTCTCGTACCCGCAGTAGGGGTCCGTCTTGCGCAGGTCGTGCGGGAGTCCGGCGGAACGCAGGATCGGGCCGGTGGCACCGAGCGCCATGCAGCCGGTCAGGTCGAGATAGCCGACGTCCTGCATGCGGGCCTTGAAGATGGGGTTGCCGGTGGCGAGCTTGTCGTACTCCGGCAGGTTCTTCTTCATGGTCTTCACGAACTCGCGCAGCTGGTCGACCGCGCCCGGCGGCAGGTCCTGGGCGAGGCCGCCGGGCCGGACGAACGCGTGGTTCATCCGCAGGCCGGTGATCAGCTCGAAGAGATCGAGAACCAGTTCACGATCGCGGAACCCGTAGATCATGATCGTGGTGGCGCCGAGCTCCATGCCGCCGGTGGCGATGCACACCAGGTGCGAGGAGATCCGGTTGAGCTCCATCAGCAGGACGCGCAGGACGCTCGCCCGGTCGGGGATCTGGTCCTCGATACCGAGCAGCTTCTCGACGCCCAGGCAGTACGCCGTCTCGTTGAAGAACGGCGTCAGGTAGTCCATGCGCGTCACGAACGTGGTGCCCTGGGTCCAGTTCCGGAATTCGAGGTTCTTCTCGATGCCGGTGTGGAGGTAGCCGATGCCGCAGCGGGCCTCGGTGACGGTCTCGCCGTCGATCTCCAGGATCAGCCGCAGCACGCCGTGCGTGGACGGGTGCTGGGGACCCATGTTGACGATGATGCGCTCGTCGTCGGACTTGACCGCCGATTCGACGACCTCGTCCCAGTCGCCGCCGGTGACTGTATATACAGTCCCCTCGGTCGTGGCCCTGGGTGTCGCATGGGGAGTAGTCATCAGGAGTACGACCTCCGCTGGTCCGGAGCCGGGATCTGGGCGCCCTTGTACTCGACGGCGATGCCGCCGAGCGGATAGTCCTTGCGCTGCGGGAAGCCCTGCCAGTCGTCCGGCATCATGATCCGGGTGAGGGCCGGGTGCCCGTCGAAGACGAGCCCGAAGAAGTCGTAGGCCTCGCGCTCGTGCCAGTCGTTGGTCGGATAGACCGTGACGAGCGACGGGATGTGCGGGTCGCTGTCCGGGGCCGAGACCTCCAGCCGGATCAGCCGGCCGTGCGTGATCGACCTCAGGTGGTAGACGGCGTGCAGCTCGCGGCCCTTGTCGCCGAGGAAATGGACACCGCTCACCCCCGTACAGAGCTCGAAGCGCAGAGCCGGGTCGTCGCGCAGCGTGCGTGCGACCTGGACCAGATGCTCACGGGCGATGTGGAAGGTGAGCTCACCGCGGTCGACGACGGTCTTCTCGATGGCGTTCCCGGGAAGCAGGTCCTGCTCCTCCAGAGCCCCTTCGAGCTCGTCGGCCACCTCGTCGAACCAGCCGCCGTACGGCCGGGGCGTGGCGCCCGGCAGCGTCACCGTGCGGACGAGGCCACCGTAGCCGGAGGTGTCGCCGCCGTTGTTGGCGCCGAACATGCCCTTGCGTACGCCGATGACCTCGCCGGACTCGTCTCGCGGGGCGGGTACGCCGTTGTTGTTCCGCTCGTCGCTCACCGCAGCAGCCCCTTCATCTCGATCAGGGGAAGCGCCTTCAGTGCCGCGTCCTCCGCCTCGCGGGCGGCCTCCTCCGCGTTGACCCCGAGCTTGGAGCCCTGGATCTTCTGGTGGAGCTTGAGAATGGCGTCCATCAGCATCTCGGGACGCGGCGGGCAACCCGGCAAATAGATATCGACCGGGACAATGTGATCAACACCCTGCACAATGGCGTAATTGTTGAACATTCCACCCGATGATGCGCAAACCCCCATGGAGATGACCCACTTGGGGTTCGGCATCTGGTCGTAGACCTGCCGAAGGACGGGCGCCATCTTCTGGCTGACCCGCCCTGCGACGATCATCAGATCCGCCTGCCGCGGCGATCCGCGGAAGACCTCCATCCCGAAACGGGCCAGGTCGTAACGCCCGGCTCCGGTCGTCATCATCTCGATGGCGCAGCAGGCGAGGCCGAACGTGGCGGGGAAGACGGAGGACTTCCGCACCCAGCCGGCCGCCTGCTCGACAGTGGTCAGCACGAAGCCGCTGGGCAGCTTCTCTTCCAGTCCCATGGTGTGCCCCTCAGCCCCTCAGTCCCATTCCAGACCGCCGCGGCGCCATACATATGCGTAGGCGACGAAGACGGTGAGCACGAAGAGCAGCATCTCCACGAGCCCGAAGATCCCCAGGGAGTCGAAGGTGACCGCCCAGGGATAGAGGAAGACGATCTCGATGTCGAAGACGATGAAGAGCATCGCCGTCAGGTAGTACTTGATGGGGAAGCGGCCGCCTCCGGCTGGAGTGGGGGTGGGTTCGATACCGCACTCGTACGCTTCGAGCTTTGCCCGGTTGTACCGCTTTGGGCCGATCAGCGTGGCCATGACCACGGAAAAGATCGCAAACCCTGCCCCGAGGGCGCCGAGCACGAGGATGGGCGCGTAGGCATTCACGCTCCTCGCTCCTTCCAGTCGTCCTTGACCGTTGGACCGCATCGGGCGACCGGCTCGCCACCTCACCAAGATCGTGCACATGTGAGGCAGTTCACAAGCCCGACTGCCCCGCATCTTATGCCTGCCGTCCTGTGATCTGCGACACGGGGTACTACACCGACTTTGTGATCTCCACCACCCGGCGAACGATCATGAAGTCGGATGAGAGGTGATCTTCGTACGCAAAGCGGCCGGGCAATCACGAGACGTGACATCTGATGTTGTTACCGCTGGTCAAAGCGATGTTTCCACTAACAATCAGACGCCTCGACATGCAAATTGGCAATGGACGGCAGCGAGTGGTAAGAGGATCCGCCCCGGCCGGGACTCACCCGCGCGAGGGGGTCCGAGGGAGCGAAGTGGACGCGCGCCGGCGCACGCGATCACCCGGGCGGGACGACGGCCCGCCCGGCGCCGCCGGCGGCCCGAATGCGTCGGCCGCTCTTATGCCCACCATGTAACAGTCATGCTGTGACCTGCATCACTTCACCCGGCCTTCAACAAAAGCGGGCTTGGCCATTGGTGTGAACGGATGGTAAGTGGTGGGCAATTCGGGCGAATTACCGAAAGACCGTGATCACAGCCATGATGACGCGTGCCCGTTTTGCCCGTTACGGCGTCAATAAGGGCTCCCAGAAAGCGGATTCACAGATTCCGTACGTAACTGTGTCGCAACACACGTTTCTTGAAGGGACCCCTGAGGCCCTGATAGCGCTAGTACTCATGTCCCACACCGCTCACATACCCAGCCACCGGAAGCCCCGCCGAAGCGCCTCGAAGACGGCGCTGCGGGCCGGAGTTGCCGGTGGCGTCCTCAGCACCATCGCGGTCGCCGCGGCCACCGGTCCGGCCCAGGCCGAGCCGGTGACCCAGACCATCGAGATGCCCACTCTCACCTCCGGGGTCTCCACCGCCGTCGCCGAGTCCGCCGAGGCCACGCAGCAGGTCGCCCTGGACCTGGAGACGCAGGCCCACGAGGACGCCGCAGCGACCACCGCCGCCAAGGACGCCAAGAAGGCCAAGGCGGAGGCCGTGCGCAAGGCAGAGGCCAAGAAGAAGGCCGAGGCGGCCGCCAAGGCCAAGGCGGAGGCTGCCGAGCGCGCTTCCCGCTCCCAGGCCCGCACGACGCTCAGCGCGACGTCCGGCGCGACCGCTGCGACCTCCTCGTCGAGCGCCACCGGCTCCGCCGCGTCCGTCATCGCGTTCGTCAAGGCGCAGGTCGGCGACGCGTACGTGTCCGGCGGCACCGGCCCCAACTCCTGGGACTGCTCCGGCCTGGTCCAGGCCGCGTTCCGCTCGGTGGGCGTCGACCTGCCGCGCGTTTCGCAGGCCCAGTCGACCGCCGGCACCCAGGTCTCCCTGAGCAACCTGCAGCCCGGCGACATCCTGTACTGGGGTGGCGCGGGTTCCGCGTACCACGTCGGTGTCTACGTGGGCGGCGGCCAGTTCGTCGGTGCGCAGAACCCGAGCACCGGTGTGGTGCTCCGCTCGCTGGACTACGACCCGCCGTCGGGCGCGGTCCGCGTTCTCTGAGTCCGTCGCGCACTCCGGGGCCGCCGCGTTCTCGGATTCACAAGCGCAGGTGATCCGGCCGAGGGCCGTCACTTCCCCGCTCGGGAGTGGCGGCCCTCAGCCGTGCGTACCGCCCCGGAGGCCGCGCGCTCACCCCGGATCGAAGGTGTCCGGAAGTCCCGGCCCGAAGCGCACCTCTCCGGTGCCGGGCACGTCCATGGAGCGGGCCTTGCCGCCGAGGACGCCGTGGTACGCGTGGACGGTCACGGCGCGGCCCCGCTCGGCGAGCTCATGGGCGGCCGCTCAGACCCGACGCCCCACCGCCCGGCACGGCCACGCGCCTGCCCCGGCGTCCCCGGCGGCCTCTGCGCTGCCCGCGGGCCACAGTGCTGCGGCGCCGAGCGCCCCGCCGGTGCCGGCCAGGAACCGTCTGCGCGTCTGCCCCTGAATCATGACGAAGCCCCCTTGTGGATACATCTGCCATGACTGCGTCGGCGTAGGGAGGGGCCCGGCGGACGGGAAGCGGGTGCGCGGACAGGGGGCGCAGCATCCTCACCCGGCATTCGCCACACCCGTCGCGGCCGGTGCGATAGCTTCGGCTCCCATGACACGCCCGCGTACACGCCCACCGTACGAAGCCGACGAGCGCACCCAGTTGCTCGGCTGGTTCGACATGCAGCGAGCCGTCATCCACTGGAAGTGCGCGGGGCTCTCCGAGAGGGATGCGCACCGGGCCGTGCTTCCCGCCTCGCCCCGTCTGTCGGCCGCGGGGCTCGTCTCGCATCTGCGCTGGGTCGAGAACTACTGGTTCGAGGTGATGTTCCTCGGCCGGCCCGCCGTGGGGCCGCGGTTCGACCCGGACACCGAGGATGCCGACATGCGGGTCGACGGCATTCCGCTCGCGCAGCTGCTCGAGGAGTACGAGCAGCAGTGCGCCGTCACCGACGAGATCGTCGCGGCCCACGCCCTGGAGGACGTGGGCCGTCATCCCGACTTCGAGCTCGCCTCCGCGAATCTGCGGTGGATGCTCTTCCACATGATCGAGGAGACCGCCCGGCACGCCGGTCATCTCGATGCCGTGCGGGAGATCATCGACGGCGAGAAGGGCTACTACTGACCGGACGCCGCCGTACGGTCAGGACCGCGGGGCGACCTTCGCCAGGCCGTTGATGATGCGGTCCATCGCGTCGCCGCCCGTCGGGTCGGTGAGGTTGGCCAGCATCTTCAGCGTGAACTTCATCAGCAGCGGGTGCGTCAGACCACGCTGCGTGGCGATCTTCATGACCTTCGGGTTGCCGATCAGCTTCACGAAGGCGCGGCCCATCGTGTAGTAGCCGCCGTAGGTCTCCTTGAGGGTCTTCGGATAGTTCTGCAACGCCAGTTCGCGCTGGGCGGGGGTGGCGCGGGCGTGGGCCTGAACGATGACGTCCGCGGCGATCTGGCCCGACTCCATGGCGTACGCGATGCCTTCGCCGTTGAACGGGTTGACCATGCCGCCGGCGTCGCCGACGAGCAGCAGCCCCTTGGTGTAGTGCGGCTGGCGGTTGAAGGCCATCGGGAGCGCGGCGCCGCGGATGGGCCCCGTCATGTTCTCCTCGGTGTAGCCCCAGTCGGCGGGCATCGAGGCGCACCACGCCTTGAGGACCTCGCGCCAGTCCAGTTCCTTGAACGCGGACGACGAGTTGAGGATGCCGAGGCCGACGTTGGACGTGCCGTCGCCCATGCCGAAGATCCAGCCGTAGCCCGGCAGCAGCCGGTCCTGGGGGCCGCGCCGGTCCCACAGCTCCAGCCAGGACTCCAGGTAGTCGTCGTCATGGCGGGGCGAGGTGAAGTACGTACGGACCGCCACACCCATCGGACGGTCCTCGCGGCGGTGCAGGCCCATGGCGAGCGACAGCCGGGTGGAGTTGCCGTCGGCGGCGACCACGAGCGGGGCGTGGAAGGTGACCGGGGTCTTCTCCTCGCCGAGCTTGGCGTTCACGCCGGTGATGCGACCGGTGCGGTCGTCGACGATCGGGGCGCCGACATTGCAGCGCTCGTACAGCCGGGCGCCCGCCTTCTGCGCCTGGCGGGCCAGCTGCTCGTCGAAGTCGTCGCGCTTGCGGACCAGACCGTAGTCCGGGTACGAGGCGAGATCCGGCCAGTCGAGCTGGAGCCGGACGCCGCCGCCGATGATGCGCAGGCCCTTGTTGCGCAGCCAGCCGGCTTCTTCGGAGATGTCGATGCCCATGGCGACGAGCTGCTTGGTGGCGCGCGGGGTGAGGCCGTCGCCGCAGACCTTCTCGCGCGGGAAGGCGGTCTTCTCCAGGAGAAGGACGTCGAGTCCGGCCTTGGCGAGGTAGTACGCGGTCGTGGAGCCGGCTGGGCCTGCCCCGACGACGATCACATCCGCGCTGTGTTCGGAGAGGGGCTCGGTCACGGTCGGATCTCCCGAGGACTCGAAATCGCGTGCCGCGCGGCACATGTCCCGTGCAGTCTATGGGTGCCTGCTGATCAGCCTTCCGAAGGGCTCCCGATGTCGTCCCCATGCAGGGGTTCGTAGCCGTGCGGGGCTCGTTCCCGCGGGGGACTCGTACCCGTGCGAGGCCCGTACCCGCCGCGCCGGCTCCGTCGTCAGGCGCGTACGCCCCGGTGCAGTGCCACGACACCACCGGTGAGATTGCGCCAGGCGACGTTCGACCAGCCGGCCTTCTGCAGCAGCTGCGCGAGGCCGGCCTGGTCGGGCCACGCGCGGATGGATTCGGCGAGATAGACGTACGCGTCGGGGTTGGACGACACCGCGCGCGCGACCGGGGGCAGCGCCCGCATCAGGTACTCGGTGTAGACCGTGCGGAACGGTGCCCAGGTCGGCTGCGAGAACTCGCAGATCACCACACGGCCACCCGGCTTGGTCACCCGGTACAGCTCGCGCAGCGCCGTGTCCGTGTCCTGGACGTTGCGCAGCCCGAAGGAGATCGTCACCGCGTCGAACGTCTCGTCGCGGAACGGCAGCTTTGTCGCGTCGCCCGCGGTGAACGGCAGCCAGGAGTGCCGCTTCTTGCCCACTTGGAGCATGCCGACGGAGAAGTCGCACGGCACGACGTACGCACCGGTGGCGGCGAACGGCAGCGAGGACGTCGCCGTGCCCGCGGCCAGGTCGAGGACCTTCTCCGCCGGGCGGGCGTCCACCGCCTTCGCGACCTCCTTGCGCCACAGCCGGGCCTGGCCGAGCGACAGCACGTCGTTGGTGAGGTCGTAGTTCGCCGCCACGTCGTCGAACATCGAGGCGACTTCGTGCGGCTGCTTGTCCAGGGATGCTCGGGTCACCCACCCATTCAAGCAGCCCGGCCGACGCCGCCTCGCGCCGGTCGTGCATCGCCGCCGGGCCGGTCGAAAGTCGGCTTCAACCTTTTGGGTTCGGCACCACTCAGTACAGGGGTGTGAAAACACCGAGAACCGGAGAGGGGGACAGATGACCGCAGACCGCAATCGGGACTCCACCGACTTCGAGGAATTCGCCCGGTCGAACCAACGGCGTCTGTACCGGACCGCATATCTGCTGTGCGGTGAGGCGGAGAGCGCCCGCGATCTGACCCAGACGACGCTGGCCAAGCTCTTCCAGCACTGGCACCGGGCGAGCGCGGCCGACCATCCCGTCGCCTATGCGCGCACCGTCCTCACCCGGACGTATCTAGCCGAGCGCCGCCGCCGGCTCCGCGACTTCCTCGCCCACAGCCATGTCGACAGCCCACCCTCCGTGGTGGGTCCCGAGCTGACGGTCACGCTGCTGACCTCGCTCGCCGAACTGCCGCCCCGCGCCCGGGCGATGGTCGTCCTGCGCTACTGGGAGGACCTGGACGTCCACACGGTCGCCGAACTGCTGCGCTGCAGCGAGTCCACCGTCAAGAGCCAGTGCTCGCGCTCGCTCGCCAGACTGCGTACGCGGCTCGGCGACGCGCATCTCTACACCACTCACCAGTGAGGAGAACCGTCGTGGACATGTCTTCAGACCGTGCCGCGCAGGAGAACGAGGCTCTGCTGATCCGGGAGGCCATGGCGGCGGCGTCCGAAGGGGCACCGCCGCTTCCGGACCTGGTGCCGGTCGCTCTCGCCCAGGGTCGCAGGCGCCGCGCCCGGGCCCGCGTAGCCATCGGCGCCGGCGTGACCGGGGTGCTGGCGCTCGCGGTGTTCGGCGCGACGCTGCCGTCCTGGGGGGCGGGCAGCGGTACGGGACAGGTCGGGGCCGCTCCCGGGACGCCGGACAGCTCCGCCATGCCGACGCCGGTCCCCACCGGACCGTCGCGCGCCCCCGTACACGTCGAGCCCACCCCCGGCGAGTCGTCGATGGCGAGCCTGCCCGCCGCCGAGCGCAGGCGGCAGGAGCAGTTCCAGCAGCAGACCGCGGCGCTGCTCGACACGTTGCTGCCCGCCGGGTTCGGGACCGTCCGCCCGGTCGACCTGGCCGTCAGCCGCTACCAGGGCGGGTCGGCGGGGCGGGTCTTCCCCGTCGTCTTCTCGGTACGCCCCACCGGCGACTCCGCGGACGCCCCGGATGAGGCGCCCTGCAAGAACAACCCGACGAAGAAGTCCCAGTGCAAGGAGGCGGAGCTGCCGGGCGGCATCGTGGCCCGCGCCATCACCGCGGCCGGGAATTCGAAGGGGGACAAGACCATCACCGGCGTGAACGTCCGCTTCGTGTACGGGGACAGCATCGTCGTCCTCTCGGCCGACGGCGACGACTCCTCGATGGTCTCTGCGCCGGTCACCGCGGACCAACTGCTCGGCGTCGCCGGTGACTCGCGCTTCCTGGAGCTGGTCCGTTACGCGGATTCGTTCCCGATGGAGCCGAAGCAGGAGTCCGTCCGTGGCGGCTGAGAGACGCGGACGCCGGGCACGTGGCCGCACTCCGCACGGCCGCGCGGCGTCCCGGCGTGCCCGCCGTCGGCGGACCCGCATACGCGTGGCGGGCACCGTGGTGGTGCCCGCCGCGCTGCTCTGCGGGGCGTGGGGGCCGTGGGGCGGTGGAGAGGGAGCATGGGCCGCGTCGCACGCGGCTCCGTCGGCCCGGCCTCCGTTGTCCCCGTCGGTGCCACCGGCCGGGCCGGGCGGCATGCCTTCGCCGCCCGGCCCGGCGCGGCTCACACCCCCGGGATGCCCCGGTCCCGGAACGCCTTCCGCACGGCATCCTCCGCGCTCTTGCCGTACATCTGATGCGCGGTCGCGATCGTCGTCAGGGCCGCGTCCTCGAAGCTGGTGTCCGGGGCGAAGCCGAACTGGGCGTTGACGATGATCCGGTCGGCCTCGCGCGCGCCGAGCGCGCCGCGGATGTCGAACAGGGCCCGCGACCAGATCTCACCGTCCGCGTGCACCTCGCCCACCTTGTCCGCGTAGGTCTTGTCGCCGTCGACGCGGCGCAGGCAGTGCGGCACGGAGGAGGTGTACGAGACGGAATCCCAGTCCGCGACGCAGCCCAGGTCGGTCCTGCGCGGCCAGCCGTACTCGGAGTCCGCGTACGCGCCGACGGACACGGCCAGGTAGTCGCCCCAAGCCTCTCCGATGGACCCGGCCTCCTCCGACGTACCGAAGCCGGGAACTTGGGCGTTGTGCACGGCGTGCCCGTACTCGTGGACGATCACCTCCGCGTCCTCGGCATCGTCGACCCCGCCCTTGCCGAAGCGGATCTCGGCCTTCTTGTCGGTGAAGAAGGAATTGTCGGCGCCCCACTGGTTGATGCGGACGGGCTGAGCGCGGTCGTTGGCGCCGGGCAGCTCGCTGCCGAAGCCGAGGCTCTGCAGGTACTCCTGTGCCTCGTTGACCCAGAAGTAGGCCATCACTTGCTCGAACTGGTCGTCCTTGCGGGTGTACGTGCCCGCGTCGGCGACCTTCGCGGAGGATCCGGTGTCGGACCTGATGTACGCCCATTTTCCGGAGAGTCCGCCGCTGCCGTCCAGATTGCGCAGGGCGGCCAGGGCGTAGGCGTCGGCAGGCACGGCGGTGGCCGAGTCCTTGACGTCGGTCAGGTTCTGGTCCCCGGAGGACTGCACGGGGTTGACCATGAAGACCCGCCCCTGCGGGGAGCCGGCGGCCGATGCCGTGACGGGGGCGGCGAGGGTGGCGAGAGCCACGGTGGTGGCCGCGGCGAGCAGAACGCGGGACATGCGGCAGGCCATGAACATCCTCCTGTCGGATGGAGCACGTGGGCGGGGGGGCAGCATGGCGCTGCGGGATCTTCCCGCATCCCGGGCCCGTGTGGCCAGGGGCACGACGTTGCGATTCGCCCCGGTCACCCCTGCCGGAATGCCGCCCCACTCACCGCCGCCGGTACACCAGCCGTCCGCCCAGCACCGTGGCCACGCATGTCGCGGCCCCCGCCGCGCACAGCGCCGCCTCGTCCGGCACGTCGAACATCGCGAGGTCGGCGCGGTCGCCGACGATGAGCGGGCCGTGTGCGGAGCCGGGCAGGTCGTGCCCCTCCGCGAACGGGTCCAGGCCGGGTTCGCCGACGAGGATGCCGGGGGCGCCGACGGCCGAGACCTCCGTAAGCCCCGAACGGGCCACGGCGGTGCGGACGGCCGGGTCGTTGAACCGGCCCGCGAGGTGCGTCGTCCCGTACCGCAGCATCTGCTGCAGCCCGCGCCGCACGCTGCCCGCCCGCCGCGTCGCGTCCATCCCGGCGGACAGCCGCTCGAACTCCTCGCCCCACAACGGCCGGTCCCCGAGCTCGTCCGCCTCGCGCGGGTCGGGGTGGTAGCAGCGGGTGAGCAGCCAGACGGCGTGCCACTGCCGCAGACCGGGGGCGATGACGCCGGGCCACCGGCGGACGCGGGCCGCCGGGTGGGCGGCCATGACCTCGTCGTACGGCCCCAGGGCGACGATCCGGTCGCCCGCCACGGCCACCGCGCCCTGTGCAACGGCAGCCGCGCCGACCGGAAGAACCAGCGGCGCGGCATGAACGGTCAGCAATGGGGCCTCAGTTGGCGTTCAGGAGCTTCAGCTCCGGATGCGCGGTGCCGCCCTCGATCGCGGTGGACGAGATGTGCGAGACGACGCGCTCGTCGACCGGGTCGTTCGCCGGGTCGTCGTGGACGACGAGGTGCTCGTACGTCGTGGCGCGCTGCGCGGGGACGCGGCCCGCCTTGCGGATCAGGTCGATGATCTCCAGCCGGTTGGAGCGGTGCTTGGCACCGGCCGAGGAGACGACGTTCTCCTCCAGCATGATCGAGCCGAGGTCGTCGGCGCCGTAGTGCAGCGACAGTTGACCGACCTCCTTGCCGGTGGTCAGCCAGGAGCCCTGGATGTGCGCGACGTTGTCGAGGAAGAGCCGGGCGATGGCGATCATCCGCAGGTACTCGAAGAGCGTGGCCTGCGTCCGCCCCTTCAGGTGGTTGTTCTCCGGCTGGTACGTGTACGGGATGAACGCGCGGAAGCCACCGGTCCGGTCCTGTACGTCGCGGATCATGCGCAGGTGCTCGATGCGCTCGGCGTTGGTCTCGCCGGTGCCCATCAGCATGGTGGAGGTGGACTCGACACCCAGGTGGTGCGCGGTCTCCATGATCTCCAGCCAGCGCTCGCCGGACTCCTTGAGCGGGGCGATCGCCTTGCGCGGCCGGGCCGGCAGCAGTTCGGCACCGGCTCCCGCGAAGGAGTCGAGACCGGCGGCATGGATCCGCTGGATGGCCTCCTCGACGGAGACCTTGGAGATCCGGGCCATGTGCTCGACCTCGGACGCGCCCAGCGAGTGGATCACCAGCTGCGGGAACGCCTTCTTGATCGCGGAGAAGTGCTCCTCGTAGTACTCGACGCCGTAGTCCGGGTGGTGTCCGCCCTGGAACATGATCTGCGTGCCGCCGAGTTCGACGGTCTCCGCGCAGCGGCGCAGGATGTCGTCGAGGTCGCGGGACCAGCCCTTGGCGGTGTCCTTCGGTGCGGCGTAGAACGCGCAGAACTTGCAGGCCGTGACGCACACGTTGGTGTAATTGATGTTGCGCTCGATGATGTACGTCGCGATGTGCTCCGTACCGGCGTAACGGCGGCGGCGCACGGCGTCGGCCGCCGCGCCCAGCGCGTGCAGGGGCGCCGACCGGTAGAGGTCGAGGGCCTCCTCCGGAGTGATCCGCCCGCCCTCGGCGGCTCGGTCGAGGATGGGCTGGAGGTCGGCCTTCTCGGTCACCGGGCTGTCACCTTTCGGCGGTTTTTCAACGGATCAACGGACCGATCCAGCCTACGCCAGCCCCTCCCGGGCTCAGCGGCCGGACCTGCTGAGCGTGCCGTACGGAAGACCCGCGCCCCTCTCTTCGGACCTGAAGCGCAGGGTGCCGTCGGCGGCGAGGGTGAAGACGACGTCGGTCGTGGTGGTCGTGCACAGCCCGGCGGTGCCGGGGCGGTCCGGGTCGGTGCGCTCCCGGAGCGTCAGTTCCCTGGTGGTGCCCGAGGAGAGCCGGGCGATGCTGTGACAGCTGACGGTCACTCCGAGGGTGGAGACCGTCGTGCTCATACGGACGACGTCCGTGCCCGTCTTCCCCTCGGTGAACACCGCGGTGAGCGTGCCGTGCGGCTGCCCGGTGGTCTTCTCGGTCAGCGGCCCCTTCCAGGTGCCGACGAACGTCCTGGGCAGTGCGGTGATCCGTTCCGCGCCGCCGGTGCCCTCGTCCGACGGGGTCGACGGCCGGACGGTGGCGGGCGGGGGCTGGGCCACCCCGCCGTGCCCGCCGTCGCTGCCGCTGCCGGGCAGCAGATCGAAGAGGAAGGCGCTGCCCACGGTCACGGCGGCGAGCGCGCCGGCCACGGCGAGGGCGACGGTGCAGCTGAGCCGGCGGCCGCGGGTCCGGTCGGGGCCGGCGTCGGCGCTGACGGTGACGGAGAAGCGGGGGTCGGGGGTGCGGGTTCCGGAGGTGTGGAGTCCTGCGTCACGGGGGCCGGGCAGCCCGGCCGAGTGGTCCCCCCGGACCCCGGCCGCCCCTGGGTGCGCCTGATGCGTCCACGGCGGGACGGCCGGTTCGACCGGTGGCCCGAACACCCCGAGCGCGCCGCCGCCCGCTCCGCTCGCAGCCTGCGCCCCAGGGCCGCCACGCGCCCCGTCGGCATCCCGGGCATCGAGGAACGCATTGCTGAACGGCACCGGCCCCGACTGCACCGGCGCGTCCTGCGGCTCCAGGTCCAGCAGCGCCACGGCGGCCCGGCTGAGCTCACGCACCAGGGTGCCGGGCAGCCAGCCCGCCGCCACCTGAGCGGCCGCCCCGTCAGGCGCGAGCCGCCGGGCGAGTTCCGCCGGCGTGGGTCGCCGCGCCGGGTCCTTCGCCAGGCATCCGGCGATCACCTCCCGCAGCTCGCCGTCGATCTCGCCCAGCTCCGGTTCCTCGTGCACCACCTTGTAGAGGAGCACCGCCGAGGAGTCGCCGAGGAAGGGGGCGACGCCCGTCGCCGCGTACGCGAGCACCGCGCCGAGCGAGAAGACGTCGGCCGCGCCCGAGATGCCCAGGCCCCTGATCTGCTCCGGCGCCATGTAGCCGGGCGAGCCGACCGAGACGCCGGTGGAGGTGAGCGAGGCGGTGGCGTCGATGGCGCGGGCGATCCCGAAGTCGATCAGTCGGGGACCGTCGAGGGCGAGCAGGACATTGGACGGCTTCACATCGCGGTGGATCAGCCCCTGTCCGTGCACGGCGGCCAGCGCCTCGGCGAGCCCGGCGCCGAGGGTCCGTACCGAGTGCTCGGGCAGGGGTCCGTGCTCGGTGACCGCTCCCGACAGCGGGGGCCCGGCGACGTAGCCGGTGGCCACCCACGGCACGGGGGCGTCCGGATCGGCGTCCAGCACGGGCGCCGTCCACTGCGCCCCGATCCGCCGCGCCGCCTCCACCTCGAGGCGGAACCGGGCCCGGAACTGCTCGTCCAGCGCGAAGTGCGGATGGACGACCTTGACCGCGACGGTACGTCCCCCTGCGCTGCGCCCCAGATAGACCCGGCCCATGCCGCCCGCGCCGAGTCTGCCGAGCAGCCGGTAGGGACCGATGGTGTGCGGTTCGCCGGCTTCCAGCGGCTGCATACGGACTCCCCCTGTGGACCGGCCGGACCTCCGACCGAAGCCTAGGGGGCGAGGGTCGTGCGATCACAGAGAAACCATCCGCCGATTTCGCCCCTATGGGAACGAACAGCGGTTTTCGACACCGCGAAAGGCGTGAATACATCGTTCACTCGAACGATTCCCGGGTTCACCCCGGACGCCGTCACCTATTCGGGATACGGCGTACGGGGTGGACGGCCGCGGCATTCGCGGCATTCGCCGGAAGGGAATCCGCGGAACCGGGAAATAAATACCGGGCAACAAATAACGCCGGGCGGTCGACGGATCAGTGGTCGAGCAGCTCGACGGCCACATCCGCCGGAAAGCCGGTCGTCGGTCCGGTCCGGCGCGCGAACTCCTTCACTCCCTCCAGCTGGGCCGCACCGAAGCGGAAGTCCAGCGTCGTGAAGTACCGCTCCAGCAGCTGCGCGTCGAAGACCTCCCAGCGCGCGGCGGTCTCCGCGACCTTGGTGACCTCCTCCAGGGAGAGGTCGCGCGAGGCGAGGAACGCCCGGTGCACCTCGTTCACCATGGCCGGGTGGGCCGCCAGGTAGTCCTTGCGGGCGGCCCAGACGGCGAAGACGAACGGCAGCCCCGTCCACTCCTTCCACATCTGCCCGAGGTCATGGACCTGCAGGCCGAGCCGCGGTGCGTCGTGCAGGGAGGCGCGCAGCGCGGCGTCGCCGATGAGCACGGCGGCGTCCGCCTCCTGCATCATCAGGCCGAGGTCGGGCGGGCAGGTGAAGTAGTCCGGCGACACCTCGTACCGCTCGGCGAGCAGCAGCTGAGCTAGGCGTACGGAGGTGCGCGAGGTGGAGCCGAGCGCCACCCGGGCCCCGTCGAGCTCCTCCAGCGGCCGCTGCGAGACGATCACGCACGACATGACGGGCCCGTCGCAGCCGACCGCGATGTCGGGGAAGGCCACGAGCTGATCGGCGTTGCGCAGGTACTCGACCAGGGTGATGGGACCGATGTCGAGATCACCGCGTACCAGCTGCTCGCTGAGCTTCTCCGGGGTGTCCTTCGACAGCTCCAGGTCGAGCAGGGTCCCGGTCCGTGCCAGGCCCCAGTAGAGGGGGAGGCAGTTCAGGAACTGGATGTGGCCGACGCGCGGCCTGCTGCGACGGTCGTCGCCTGCTGCGGGAGAGACGGTTGAATTGTCCACATCGCGAGGCTAGACCCGCGCGGGGAACGCGGCGCCACCGGGGCTCGGGGCTCGCCCGATCCCACCGTCCGGGGGAGTCCGGAGCACCTCCGGGAGCGTCCTCGGACGGCTCCCTGACCACCCCCGGACCGCCGTGTTCGTCAGCTCATCGGCACGGCAATCAAACATCCGAGTGAAGTGATCTTTCCCTCTACCCCTCCACACATGCTGCGTGCTAGGCTCAACGCCAAGTTGCAGTTTGGTTTCCCTTGCAGTACAGAGCCTGCGGAGCATGTAACCCGCAGGCTTTTGTAGTTTTCAGACTTCTTTGCAGGTTCTGGAGCAGGGCAACCCTTTGGCCCAAGGAGGGCTTATGGCTACCGGAACCGTCAAGTGGTTCAACGCTGAAAAGGGCTTCGGCTTCATCGCCCAGGACGGCGGCGGCCCGGATGTCTTCGTTCACTACTCCGCGATCAACGCGTCCGGGTTCCGCTCCCTCGAGGAGAACCAGGTCGTGAACTTCGACGTCACTCAGGGGCCGAAGGGCCCGCAGGCTGAGAACGTCACCCCGGCCTAGTTGCCCGGGTCGGTCGATCGCGGCCGGTATTGCAGTACCCAAGGAGCCCCGCTCCTCCGCTTCGGCGGGGGAACGGGGCTCCTGCCCTTTCCCGCCCGCTTCCCCGCTTCGTCCGGCCACCGCTGCATCCGCTTGACCTTCACACCGTGTCAGGCCGTGCACTGGGAGACATCATGTTCACCATCGGAGACTTCGCCAGGTACGGACGGGTGTCGGCCCGCATGCTGCGCCACTACGACGCGATCGGGCTGCTGCCGCCGGACCGTACCGACCCTGCCACCGGCTACCGCTCCTACGGCGCCGGCCAGCTCGCCCGCCTCAACCGCATCATCGCGCTCAAGGATCTCGGCTTCACCCTCCAGCAGGTGCAGGCCGTCCTCGACGAACAGGTCGGCCCCGAGGAGTTGCGCGGGATGCTGCGGCTGCGGCAGGTGGAGCTGGAGGCGGCCATGGCGGCAGCGGCCGCACGGCTGGCCCAGGTCGAGGCGAGGCTCCGGTCGATCGAGAGCGAGGGGCACATGCCCACGGACGAGGTTGTGATCAAGACGGTTCCGGCCGTACGCGTGGCGGAGCTGACCGGAACGGCGGCGGGCTATCAGCCGCAGGACATCACTCCGGTGATCGGCCCCCTGTACGACAGGCTGTTCCCGCTGCTGGAAGCGGCCGGGATCAGGCCCACCGGTCCCGGCATCGCACGGTACGAGGACACAGCGGACGGCGACGGCACGATCGTCGTGCACGCCGGAGTGACGGTCACGGCACCCGCCGGCCCGGTGGGCGACACCGGGGTCACGGTGGTGGCACTGCCCGCGTTCGAGGCGGCGACCATCGTCCACCGCGGTTCGATGGACGGGGTGCTGACCACCGAGCAGACGCTCGCCCGCTGGCTGGACACCCATGGATACCGCTCGCTCGGCTACACGCGTGAGGTCAATCTGGAGTGCCCCGAGGACAAGGACGAGTGGGTGACGGAGCTCCAGGAGCCGGTCGTGAGGGCCTGACCACGGCCCACGGGGTCCGCCGGAGGCGGTGGGCCCCGTGCCGCACGGCCCGTCGGCGGCGCCCACGCGCTCACGCCCCCGGCCCCGCCCACAACCCCTCGTCCGTCAGCCCCAGCAGGTCGATCGCGTTGCGGCGCACGATCCGGTCCACGACATCCGCGTCCAGGTGCCCCATCTGCGCCTCGCCGACCTCGCGGGACTTGGGCCAGGTCGAGTCCGAGTGTGGATAGTCCGTTTCGTACAGCACGTTCCCCGCGCCGATCGCATCCAGGTTCTTCAGCCCGAAGGCGTCGTCGAAGAAGCACCCGTACACATGCTCGGTGAACAGTTCCGACGGCGGCCGGTGCACCTTGTCGGCGACTCCGCCCCAGGCCCGGTTCTCCTCCCAGACCACGTCGGCGCGTTCCAGGATGTACGGGATCCAGCCGATCTGGCCTTCCGCGTACATGATCCGCAGGTTCGGGAAACGTTCGAACTTGCCGCTCATCAGCCAGTCGACCATCGAGAAGCAGCAGTTGGCGAAGGTGATCGTCGAACCGACCGCGGGCGGCGCATCGGCCGAGGTGGACGGCATCTTCGAGGACGAGCCGATGTGCATCGCGATCACGGTGCCCGTCTCGTCGCAGGCCCGCAGGAACGGATCCCACTCGTCCGTATGAATGGACGGCAGGCCGAGATGCGGGGGTATCTCCGAGAACGCGACGGCCCGCACCCCGCGCGCGGCATTCCGCCGGACCTCGTCGGCGGCGAGCTGCGCATCCCAGAGCGGGACGAGGGTGAGCGGGATCAGCCGGCCCTGCGCCTCGGGGCCGCACCACTCCTCCACCATCCAGTCGTTGTACGCGCGCACGCCGAGCAATCCGAGTTCGCGGTCCTTCGCCTCGGTGAACGTCTGACCGCAGAACCGCGGGAAGGTCGGGAAGCAGAGCGCGGACTGGACATGGTTGATGTCCATGTCGGCGAGCCGGTCCGGCACCGCGTACGAGCCCGGACGCATCTGCTCGTACGTGATGATCTCCAGCTTGATCTCGTCCCTGTCGTAGCCGACGGAGGTGTCGAGCCGGGTGAGCGGCCGGTGCAGATCCTCGTACACCCACCAGTCGCCGACCGGGCCGTCATCGCCCCGCGCGCCCATGACCGGTGCGAACTTGCCGCCCATGAAGGTCATTTCCTTCAGCGGGGCCCGGACGATGCGCGGGCCGCGGTCGAGGTACTTCGACGGGAGCCGGTCCCGCCAGACATGTGCGGGCTCCACCGTGTGGTCGTCCACCGAGATGATCTTCGGGAAGGTCTCCATGTGCATCACGGTAGCGCTGATCTGACGAACCGTCAGCTACCGTGACCGGGCCCCGGTCGCGAATCGTTGTCGAGGGCTTGTGCAGAGAGTCACCCATTGCTGACGTGTCCGCCCATGACAAGGCAGACTGTTGAGCGCGATACCAGCGGTAGGGCGTAATCCGGATCCACTCGGCCCACATGGGTACACCTGCGGATGTACCGGGCCGGCGCCACAGCGGAATCGGCAGGACTGGCGGGGCGAGCAGGACAGGAGGCATCAATGGACCGTGACAACGGGCCACGCGCGCGTGTTCCGGGGCAGCGGGCTCCGCAGCAGCCGGCCGGCACCGCGCTGCGTTTCGCCGTGCTCGGCCCCGTGCGCGCCTGGCGCGGCGACGAACCGCTGCCGTCCGGATCACCCCAGCAGCGGGCCCTGCTGGTCGCACTGCTCCTGCGCGACGGACGCACGGCCACCGCCGCCGAACTCATCGACGCCATCTGGGGCGAGGAGCCCCCGTCCCAGGCGCTCGCCGCCGTACGGACGTACGCCTCACGACTGCGCAAGATCCTCGACCCGGACACGCTGATCAGCAACGCCGGCGGATACGCGATACGGACCAGCCCCGACGCGCTCGACCTCACAGCGGCACAGGAGCTGACCGCCGACGCGGACAAGGCACGGGCGGGCGGGGACAGGAACCGGGCCCGTGCCCTGCTCAACGAGGCGCTGGCGCTGTGGGACGGCGAAACCCTGGCCTCGGTCCCCGGCCCGTACGCCGAGAACCAGCGCACCAGGCTGGCCGAATGGCGGCTCCAGCTCATCGAGACCCGGCTCGATCTGGACCTGGAGGCCGGCTGCCACGCGGAGGCCGTCTCCGAACTGACCGCGCTCACCGCCGCGCACCCGCTGCGGGAGCGGCTGCGCGAACTGCTGATGATCGCCCTGTACCGCAGCGGCCGCCAGGCGGAGGCGCTCGCCGTCTACGCCGACACACGCCGTCTGCTCGCCGACGAACTGGGCGTCGACCCGCGCCCCGAACTCTCCCAGCTCCAGCAGCGGATCCTGCAGGCCGACGAGGAACTGGCCCACCCGGGCGACGAGACGGCGCCCGCACCCGCCGCCGTCCGCCCGGCCCAGCTCCCGGCGACGGTCGCGGACTTCACGGGCCGCGCCTCCTTCGTGCGCGAACTGGGCGACCGGCTGGCGACGGCGGAGGGTTCGGTGATGGCCGTGTCGGCGCTGGCGGGCATCGGCGGTGTCGGCAAGACGACGCTGGCCGTGCACGTCGCCCACCAGGCCCGCACGCACTTCCCGGACGGCCAGCTGTACGTGGACCTGCAGGGCGCGGGCGCCCGGGCGGCGGAGCCGGAGACGGTGCTGGGAGCGTTCCTGCGGGCGCTCGGCACCGCGGACTCGGCGATCCCCGACTCGTTGGACGAACGGGCCGCGCTGTACCGCTCCACGCTCGACGGCCGCCGCATCCTGGTCCTCCTGGACAACGCCCACGACGCGGCGCAGATCCGCCCGCTGCTCCCCGGCACGGCGGGCTGCGCGGCCCTGGTCACGAGCCGCGTCCGCATGGTCGACCTCGCGGGCGCGCACCTGGTGGACCTGGACGTGATGTCCCCCGAGGAGGCGCTCCAGCTCTTCACCCGGATCGTCGGCGAGGAACGGGTCGGGTCGGAGCGCGAGGCGGCCCTGGACGTGGTGGCCGCGTGCGGCTTCCTCCCCCTGGCCATCCGTATCGCCGCCTCCCGCCTGGCCGCCCGCCGCACGTGGACGGTCTCGGTCCTGGCGACCAAACTCGCCGACGAACGACGCCGCCTGGACGAGCTCCAGGCGGGCGACCTCGCGGTGAAGGCCACCTTCGAACTCGGCTACGGGCAGCTGGAGCCCGCCCAGGCCCGCGCCTTCCGCCTGCTGGGCCTGGCGGACGGCCCGGACATCTCCCTGGCGGCCGCGGCGGCGCTGCTGAACCTGGAGGCGCATGCGGCGGAGGACCTGCTGGAGTCCCTGGTCGACACGTCACTGCTGGAATCGGCGGCGCCGGGGCGTTACCGGTACCACGACCTGGTGCGGCTCTACGCACGCGCATGCGCGGAACGGGACGAACATCCGCCGGTGGAGCGAGAGCTGGCGCTCTCGCGGCTGCTGGACTTCTACCTGGCGACGGCTGCGGGGGTGTATGCGCTGGAGCGGCCGGGAGAGCGGGTGCTCGACCACTTCTCGCGCACCGAGTATCCGGGGCTCCCCGTTCAGGTGCGGGGGACCGCGCTCGACTGGCTGTTCACCGAATCCAGCGGCCTGCTCGCCTGCGCCCGGCAATCGGCCGCCATCGGCATGTCGAGGCGCGCCTCCGACCTGCTCATGGCCGTGGTGGACCTGGGCGAGTCGGGTGCGAATTCACACCAGTTCGCAGCTGCCGCCATGGCCGTCAGTGAGGCGGCCCGGGCCGCAGGCGACGCCCGGGCGGAGGGTCGTGCGCGCACCATGCTCACGCATGCCCTCAGTGTCTCCGGGCGCTTCGCCGAAGCCGAGATCGAGGCGCAACTGGCTCTGGCTCTGGGGCAGTCGGCCCAGGATCCGGTCTCTTTGGGGCAGGCCCCCAACCAGCGCGGCATCATCGCGCTCTACGAAAACCGTCACGCCGACGCGGAGAGCCACCTCACCGAAGCACTGACGGCCTTCCAGGACGACGGCAACAAGCCCGGTGAGGCAGCCGCCCTGTGCAATCTGTCCCGCGTCCACCTCGCAACGAACCGGACGATGAGCGCCGTCGACCTCGCCCAGCAGGGCGTCACCATCTATGAGCAGGACACCACCGGCCTGGCACTTCGCCTCGCCAACGGAAAGTACGCACTCGGTCTCGCCCTCATGGGTACCGGACTGGCCTCACGGGCGGAGGCGACGCTGAACGAGGCGCTGCACATCTTCCGGGACAGCCGTCAGCAGTTGTGGCACGGCATGACGCTGTTCCGCCTGGCCGAGGTGCACTTGGGCAATCGGCAGCCGGCTCAGGCCGCGTCCCACGCCGAACAGGCCCTGGCCGTGCTTCGGGGTATCGGCGGCGAATGGCGCCGCGCCAATGTCCTGACCGTGCTCGGACGGAGTCTGGCCGCCATCGGGCAGACCGACCGGGCCCGGGTCTGCTGGCGCGACGCTCTCTCGGCTTTTGAGGAACTCGGCTCCCCCGAAGCCGAAGAGGTCCACGCGCTGCTGCACCCGGCCCATGTGGCCGGGGCCGCCTGACGGGCGTTCATCAATCGTTTATCGCCGCACGGCAGTCTCTGACCTATCGATCCGCCGCGTCGGGGGGCAGACGGGTCGGCGAGTGGCCTCACCGCTAGGGTGAACGGCCCTGGAATGCCCGCCCGGCGATCCACGGGGGAATCGCCGGGCGGGCTTGCCCATCCATTACACCCACTCTTTTCAGGAGTTGACCTTCATGGCCGACAACACCGGGAACCTCAAGCCGACGGACGCGCACGCCACCGGCGAGGAGATCACCACCCTGGATGCGCACGCCACGAGCGAGCCGCTCAAGCCGCTCGACGCCCACGCGACGAGCGAGCCCGTCAAGCCCACGGACGCGCACGCGACGAGCGAGCCGGCCAACTAGGACCTCACCTGCACGGGGGACGGCCGCGGCGGCGCGGAGGGGGAGCCGTCGCGGCCGCGGCATGTCCGCCCGCGGGCCCGCACCGGCCCCGCAGAATCCCGGGGACTCCGGTCCGGAGCCCCGATCCGCCCTACCCCCGCTCCCGCTCGCGCAGCTCCCCCTTCACCAGCTTGCCGCTCGCGTTCCGCGGCAGTTCGCCCACGAACTCCACCGCTCTCGGCACCTTGTAGTTCGCCATCTCCCGCCGGGACCAGGCGATCAGGTCGTCGGCCGTCAGCGTCACGCCCGCGCGCCGGACCACGTACGCCTTGCCGGCCTCGCCGAGCCGCGGGTCCGGGATGCCGATCACCGCCACGTCCGCCACATCCGGGTGCAGGCCCAGGAGTTGTTCGATCTCGGCGGGGTACGCGTTGAAGCCGCCCACGATGAACATGTCCTTGATCCGGTCCGTGATGCGCAGGTTGCCCGCCTCGTCGAGGATGCCGACGTCGCCCGTGCGGAGCCAGCCGTCAGGGGTGATCGTGGCGGCCGTGGCGCCGGGGTCCTCGAAGTAGCCCTGCATCACGTGGAAGCCGCGGACCAGGACCTCACCGGGGGTGCCGGGGTCCGCCAGGACGCGGACCTCCGTGCCGGGGATCGCGCGGCCCGAGGTGGAGGAGATCACGTCGGGCCGGTCGCCGCGGCGGCACATCGTGACGATGCCGCTCGCCTCGGACAGGCCGTACGCCGTGAGGACCGTGCCGATGCGCAGCTCCGTGCACAGGCGCTCCACCAGCCGGAGGGGGACGACCGCCGCGCCCGTCACCACCAGGCGCAGGGCGGAGAGGTCGTACGTCGCCCGCGCCGGGTGGTCCAGCAGGGACTGGTGGAGGGTGGGCGGGCCGGGGAGGACCGAGATCCGTTCGGCGGCGATGTTCGCGAGGACCGTGTCCACGTTGAACACCGGCTGCGGGACCATCGTCGCGCCGCGCATCAGGCACGCGATGATGCCCGCCTTGTAGCCGAAGGTGTGGAAGAACGGGTTCACGATCAGATAGCGGTCGCCCTCGCGCAGGCCGGCCAGCTCGCTCCAGATCGCGTAGCAGCGCAGGGTCTGGGCGTGAGTGATCACGGCGCCCTTGGGGCGGCCCGTGGTGCCCGAGGTGTAGATGATGTCGGAGGGCGCGGAGGGGGCGATCGCGTCCGCTCGCGCCCGCACCTCCGCGGGCGATATCCGCTCCCCCGCCGCGAGGAAGTCCTTCCAGGTGACATAGGACTCGGGCGCCGCGTCCGCCAGCACCACCACCCGTTCCAGGTGCGGGAGTTCCACCTCGGACCGGCGCAGCGACGCCACGTACGACGTTCCCAGGAACGTGCCCGTCACGAAGAGCAGCTTCGCCCGGCTGCGCCGCAGGATGTACGCCGCCTCCGTGCCCTTGAAGCGCGTGTTGAGCGGGACCAGGACCGCGCCCGCCGTGACCGCTCCCAGCGCCGAGACGATCCAGTCCAGGGTGTTCGGCGCCCAGACCGCGACCCGGTCCCCCGGCTCCACACCCGAGGCCATGCATGCGGCGGCGGCCCGCTCGACACGGTCGCCCAGTTCGGCGTACGAGATGCGGGTGCGGCCCTCGACGACCGCCTCCCGGCTCCCGTACCGTTCGGCCGCCGCCCGCACCAGCCCCGGGATGCTGCCCCACTCCTCGTCGCCGCGCATCGCATGCCCTCCCCGACCGGATAGCTGACTATCCGTCAGATTAGCTGTAGCCTCTGCCGCTGTCAGCAGTCATGACGGCCCCGGAGGTGGCGGGTGGCGACGCTCAAAGACGTGACGGCGATAGCCGGTATCGGGCAGACGGCCTTCGCGAAACAACTCCCCGAGTCCGAGAAGACCTTGGCATGTCGGGCGATCGTCGCGGCGCTCGACGACGCGGGCATCGACGCGTCGGAGGTCGACGCGTTCGCCTCGTACACGATGGAGGAGACCGACGAGGTCGAGGTCGCCAAGGCGATCGGGGCCGGCGACGTCACCTTCTTCTCCAAGGTGGGCTACGGCGGCGGCGGTTCGTGCGCGACCGTCGCGCATCTCGCCGCCGCCGTCGCCACCGGGCAGGCGAGCGTCGGGGTCGCGTGGCGGTCACGGAAGCGCGGCTCCGGGCCCCGGCCCTGGAAGAACACCACCGTCCAGCTGCCGACCCCCGCACAGTGGACCCGTCCGTACGGCCTGCTGCGGCCCGCCGACGAGATCGGGATGCTCGCCCGGCGGTACATGCACGAGTACGGAGCCACCCGCGACCATCTCTTCAACGTCGCGCTCGCCTGCCGCAACCGCGCCAACCAGAACCCCGACGCGGTGATGTACGAACGCCCGCTGACCCGCGACATGTATATGACCTCGCGCTGGATCAGCGAGCCACTCTGCCTCTTCGACAACTGCCTGGAGACGGACGGGGCGCTGGCCTGCGTCATCGTCTCCGCGGAACGGGCCCGCGACTGCCGGCACAGGCCCGTCTACATCCACTCGGTCGCCCAGGGCCTGCCCGCCCAGCACCACGGGATGGTCAACTACTGGAACGACGACCCGCTCACCGGCCCCGCCTGGACGGCCGCCCGGCAGCTGTGGAAGCAGGCCGACTTCGGGCCCGACGACATCGACGTCGCCCAGATCTACGACGCGTTCACCCCGCTCATCCCGCTCTCCCTCGAAGGCTACGGCTTCTGCGGTCGCGGCGAGGGTGCCGCGTTCACCGAGGGCGGGGCCCTGGAGAGCGGCGGCCGGCTGCCCATCAACACGGGCGGCGGCGGGCTCAGCGAGGGGTACGTGCACGGTTTCAACCTCATCAACGAGGGCGTGAAGCAACTGCGCGGCACCTCCACCGCGCAGGTGCCGTCCGCCGCCACCTGTCTGGTCACCGCCGGTGAGGGCGTGCCCACCTCCGCCGTACTGCTGAGGAGCTGAGATGGATTCGCTGCTGCTGCCCGTCGTCGACGAGGACGGCGCGCCCTTCTGGGAGTACGCCGCCCGGGGCGAACTCCGTGTCCAGGCGTGCGCCTCCCCCGACTGCGGCAGGCTCCGCTTCCCGCCCCGGCCCTGCTGCCCGCACTGCCGGTCCTTCGACAGCGAGTGGCGGGCGATGAGCGGGCGCGGCCGCATCTGGTCGTACGTGGTGCCGCATCCGCCGCTGCTGCCCGCGTACGCCGCCCAGGCCCCGTACAACGCGGTCGTCGTCGAACTGGCCGACGCCCCGCACATCCGGCTGGTCGGCAATGTGGTCAGCGGGCCCGACGCACCGCTGAACTCGGTCGATCCCGAGAGGTTGCGGATCGGGGCGCCGGTGAAGGCCGTCTTCGCGCCGGTGACCTCGGAGCTGACCCTGGTCCGCTGGCAGCTGGAGCGGTGACCCGATGGCGTTGCGCACGGAGACCGACAAGGAGACCGGGGTCGCGGTCGTCACCCTCGACCGGCCGGAGAGGCTGAACGCGATCGATCTCGTGGCGGCCGGCGAACTCGCTGCCGCCTGGCGCGCGTTCCGCTTCGACGACGGTGTGCGGGCCGTCGTCCTGACAGGTGCGGGCGGCCGGGCCTTCTGCACGGGGATCGACCGCGACGTGGAGGTGCCTCAGCCCTCGTCCCCGTACGCGATCGACGATCCGCTGATCGCGATCGGGCCGAAGGCGAACGACCTGTGGAAGCCGGTGATCGCGGCCGTGGAGGGAATAGCGTGCGGCGGGGCGTTCTACCTGCTGGGCGAAACGGAGTTCGTCATCGCGTCCGAGGAGGCGACGTTCTTCGACCCGCACACGTCCTACGGCATGGTCAGCGCGTACGAGGCGATCCACATGGCGCAGCGGATGCCGTTCGGGGAGGTCGCCCGGATGTCCCTGATGGGTACGGCCGAGCGGGTGACGGCCCGTCGCGCGTACGAGACGGGGCTGGTCAGCGAGGTGACGGCGGCCGGCGGCGCGGTGGAGGCCGCGGTGCGGGCGGCGGGCGTGATCGCGTCGTACCCCACGGAGGCGGTGCAGGGGACCGTACGGGCGGTGTGGTCCGCGAAGGAGGCGGCGAGGGCGCAGGCGCTGGCCCATGCACCGCACCTGATCGCGCTCGGGAACCTGCCTGCCGAGCGGCAGAGGGAGCTGTTCGAGGGGCGGGGGCAGCACGGGCGCGGGTCCGGCCACGGGGAGTTCCGGCTGCGGTGAGCCGGAACCCCCCGTACGCAGCGGTCAGGGCTTGAGCTCGGCCACGGCCCGGCACTTCTTCACGCGGGACACCTTGCTCGGATTGTGCATCCGCACGGAGACGGTCGCACTGCCGTCACCCGACAGCTCCACATCCGCCTCGCCGGTGTCGACGGTGTTGCCGCTCGCATCGAGGAAGGTGACGTCGACCTCGTACGTGTACGTGCCGGAATCCTGCACGCTGACCTGGACGGTGGAGGACGTCACGGCCCGCCGCTTGCCCTTGCGGGGCTGGACGCAGCGGATCACGGTCGCCCGGGGCGCGTTGCCCGCCGCGGCGGCGGGGGTCGCGGTCTCGTACGTGGAGCCGCCGGACGAGCTGCTCGACGAGTCGTAGTCGGAGTCGTAGTCATCGTCGTCGTAGGTGCTCTGGTGGTAGCCGCCGTTGCTCTTCTTGGAGGTGGAGCAGCCGCCGCCACTGCTCGAGCCGTGGCTCTTGCTGCCCCGGCTCCTCCCGCTGTGGGTCGACGTCGAGAAGCCGGTGAGTGCCAGCACCACCACGACGAGTACCGCTGAAAGTTTCAGATGCTGCCGCATCATCGATGCAGCCCCCCCTTGCTTGTTGTCATGTTTCCGTCCAACAGTCGCGCGACACAGTAGCGGCAGGCCGGTCCGTCCCTGGTGGCGGGGGTGAACGGCCCGGCGTAGCGTCGACGCCGAGAGCGGTGCAGGTCCGCAACGCGATCCGCACGCCCACAGGAGGCCGGCGATGATCCGCAACATCCTCGGCTCGATCGTCGCTCTCGCAGGAGCGGCGGCCGCCGTGCTGAGCCCCTTCCGTGACTGGTACGACGGCCGCCTCGGCCGGAATTACCGGGTCGCAGACCTCGTCAACGGCATCAGTGCGGACAGCAACGGGATCACCGGTGTGCGGCCCGGCCTCTGGGGGTCGATCTGGCTGCCGCTGCTGTTCGGCGCCGCCGTGACCGTGGTGGGTGTGCTGCTGCGGTCGAGGCTGCTGGTGGCGCTCGCAGGGGTGGTCGTCCTCGGCTTCACCGTGCTGTGGATGGTGCGGCAGGGACAGGCCACCGGAAGTCTCACGGTGGCGTCGGACGGGACCGGGCTGCAGACGGGCGTGGCGTACGCGGCGGGAGGCGCGGCGCTGATGCTGCTCGGAGCGGCCGTGATGCCGGGGCGGCGGGCAGGCGGCAGTCGCCTCCGCCGCGGGGACCGGAACCGGCCGTATGCGGCGCCGGGATCGGCGGATCCCGATACGTGGCCGCCCACGCAGGAGCCGGGGCCGTCGGTGCAGACGAGCCCGTGGCCGGAACCGGAGGTCGACCCGTACACAGGTCCGGGCCCCTACCGCGAGGACCAGGACACGGCGACCTACCCCGTGCAGGACGAGGGGCCCGAGGGGCGACGCCCTCCCCGACCGTGACATGCCTCCCGCGCACGACTGCGTACGCGAACACCGGACCGGCCGGGAGGAGCACTCCCCGGCGACCGTGGCAGCCCCCGTGCCTTGCCTCGTCCTCGGAAAACGGGACGGCCCGGACGCCGCCCGCCCCTACGCCCGGGACCTGTTGCCCGTCCCCGTCCCCTTCAGCGCGTCCAGCGCGTAGACGCAGCGGTCCTTGCTGCAGGCGTACACCACGCCGCCCTGCACCACCGGTGAACCGGTGATCTCGCCGCCCGTCGCCAGCTTCCACCGCAGCTGGCCGCCCGCCGCGTCCAGCGTGTACAGGACGTGGTCGGCGGAGCCGAAGTGGACCCGCCCGTCGGCCACGACCGGGGCGCCGACGACCCCGCCGCCCGCGGCGAACCGCCACTTCGGGGTGCCCGTGACCGCGTCGAGCGTGTAGAGCGCGTTGCCGCTGCCGACGTGGACGTTGCCCGCCGACACCAGCACCGGTTCGATCGACGGGCGGGCCTCCGTCGCAATGCGCCAGCGGTCCTTGCCGGTCGACGCGTCGAGTGCGTACACCGTGCCGAGGTAGTCGGCCAGATACACCCCGCCGCCCGTGACCGCGGGTCCCGGTGCGACGGCGGGCGGGGAGAGGAAGACCGCGGGCGACTCGAAGTGCCAGCGGACCCGGCCCGCCGCGATGTCGACGGCGAGGACCCGGGTGCCCGCGGCGATGTACACATAGCCGTCCTGCGCCGGGGTCACCCGGACCGGCACCCCGCCGCAGGACGCCGCGTCGCCGATCGGGTACGACCAGCGCTCGATGCCGGTGCGGGCGTCGACGGCGCGCAGCCGGGCGTCCTGCCACAGATACACGGTGCCGTCGTGGAGCGCGGGTCCGGCCTCCGCCGTCTCGAAGTCGGTCTGTACGCCGCCCGTCTCCCACAGTTTCTCGCCGGTGGACGCCTCCCACGCCTGGACGCCGCCGCCGCGCGTACCGGTGACGACCGTGCCCCGGTCGGCCTTGAGCGAGTACACCCAGGCGTCCGTCTGCAGCCGCCACCGTTCGGCGCCCGTCAGCGCGTCCAGGGCGTACAGCGAAGGACCGTCGGAGCCGTGGATGCGGCCGCCGTCGAGCGTCATCGACCAGGCCACGTCACGGGTCTTGAACTGGCGCCGGCCGTTGCCGACGTCCAGGGCGTGCACCTCGAACGACGTCACGTACAGCAGGTCCCCGGCGACGACCGGCGTGCCCCACACGTCGTTCGACATCCGGAACCGCCAGGGGCGCCAGCGTTCCGGTCCGGCCGGAGACCCGTCGGGGGCGTGCGACGGAGCGGGGACGGGTGCGGGCGGGGCGGCCGCCTGGGCCGTTCCGTTCAGCCCGGTGGGCGGGCGCACCCAGCCGGTCGCGGGACCGGCCTCGGCGCCGGCCATGGCCCGTACGTCACCGGCACGCGGCCCCGGCCCGATCGGCACCTTCGCCCCGGCCAGCCGCACCGGACCGCCCCCGTCCGGCGCCTGCCCGGCCGAAGGAGCGGGGGACGGCGATCTCAGGTCCGCGCCACTGCGCCACGCCGACTCCCAGTCCGCGCCCGGCGGAGGCTGCTCGGGCGGCAGCGGCATCGGAGCGGGCGCGGGGGCAGCGGCAGGAGCGGGGGCGACCGGTGCGACAGGCGCCGCCGTGCGTCCCCCGCCGCGTCGCAGCTCGATCATCGCGGTGGCCGGAGCCGGCAGCCAGGCCGACGCCGTACCGCTGTCGTCGCTGCCGGAGGCGAAGAGATGCGGGGCGAGCTGCGCCTGCAGATCGGCGGGGCTGGGCCGCCGCCCCGCCTCCATCTGCATGCAGGACTCGATCAGGGGCCGCAGGTCGTCGGGCAGGCCCTCCACATCGGGGCCCTCCCGCAGCAGCATGAAGACCGTCTCGACCGGGTTGGCCCCGTGGAACGGCGCATGACCGGTCGCGGCGAAGACCAGTGTCGAGCCGAGCGAGAACACATCGCTGGCGCCCGTCACACTCCGCGAGTCCCGCGCCTGCTCGGGAGACATGTACGCGGGGGTACCGACCGCCACATTGGTCATGGTCAGGCGGGTGTTGGAGACACCGGACGCGATCCCGAAGTCGATCACGCGCGGGCCGTCCTCGACGACGAGCACGTTCGACGGCTTGAGGTCGCGGTGGACGAGGCCCGCACCGTGGATGGACTGCAGGGCCTCGGCGATCCCGGCGGCCAGCCAGCGCACCGCCTGGGTCGGCATCGGACCGCACTCATTCACAATCTCTTCGAGCGAGGGCGCGGGCACATACGCGGTGGCCAGCCACGGCACGGCGGCGCGCGGGTCGGCGTCGACCACGGCGGCCGTGTAGAACCCGCTCACCGCGCGGGCGGCCTCCACCTCACGCGTGAAGCGGACACGGAACAGCTGATCCTCGGCGAGCTCCGTACGAACCGTCTTGATCGCCACCCGCCGGCCGGACGCCGAGCGGGCGAGATAGACCAGCCCCATGCCACCGGCCCCGAGCCGTCCCAGCACCTCGAACGGGCCGATCCGCCTCGGGTCGTGCTGCGTCAGCTGCTCCACCACTTGCCTGCCACCTCCCCGTACGGGCTCCAGGAACAGAAGCCCGCCAAAAAAACCCGCCCTGTGCAGGGTCTCACCGCTGGGCACCACCCGGCGGTGCGCACCCCGATTGTTCCTGGCTGAGGCGACGGTTGCGAACCCGGGGGCGGATCGGGGTGTCACCTGTCACTCTGCCCTCTATCCGGACACCAGGGGCTGAAGTACGGCGAACTCGGCACCCTGGTCGTCGTGCAGCACCGCCATCCGCCCGTACGGGATGTCGAAGGGCGGTTCGGAGACCCGGCCACCGAGCCGGACCACCGTCTCGGCCGTGGCGTCGCAGTCCTCCACGGTGAAATAACTGAGGAAGTAGCTGGGCATCTCGGCCGGGAACGCGTCGGTGATGACGCTGCGCCCGGCGACCGCGGTGTCGGGGCCGGGCTCGGTCCCCGCCGGGGACCACATCCGGAAGTCGACGCCGAATTCGGCCGTGCCGGGTTCGGAGCCGGGGGCACCGCCGGTACGTGGCTCGTCCTCACCGGACTCGACGGCACGCGCCTCGTCCGCGTCCTCGCCGGACTCGACGGCATGCGCCTCCTCGTCCTCGGCGGACTCGACGGCACGCACCTCCTCCTCGTCCGGCTCGCCGGTAATCGGCTCGCCGGCGCCGGCATCGTCGGTACGCGTCCCGCCCAGATCGGTCCCGCTGAAGCCGAACACGTCCTCGTAGAAGGCGTCCACGCGATCCTTCCGGCGCGTGTACACCTCGGTCCAGCAGAAGGATCCCGGCTCGTTCTGTTTCTCGAACCCGCCGCGGACACCCGCCTGCCAGAGCCCGAAGACCGCGCCCCCGGGGTCGACGGCCTGCGCGAGCACTCCGGCGCTGCCCGCCCGTACGGGTTCGGTGATCACCTGGCCGCCCGCCCGGCGGATCCGGTCGACGGTCGCCGCGATGTCGTCGGTGGCGAAGTAGATGCCCCAGGCGGTCGGCATCCGGCCGTCCCGCTTGGCGGCGAACGCGGCGACGAGCCTGCCGTCGCTGAGGGCATCGGCGTACGGAGCGTCGGCGTACGTGCCGTCCGTGTCCGCGTCCTTGCCCGGCCGGAACGTCCACCCGAAGAGTTCACCGTAGAAGCGCTTGCCCGCTTCGAGGTCCGGGAGCTGCACATCCACCCAGCACGGCGTGGACGGCGCGAATGCGGCCATGGGCCCGGGTCCTTCCGTAGCAGTGACGCCCGTCACACCCAAAGTAGCCGCGAGCCGGGCGTGTCGCGCAACGACAGCCTCGACCGAATGCGCTACAGAACATATTTTCGATAGCGGATGATTCGCCCCTATACCGCAGCCCGGAAAGTTATCCACGGAAGTTGTCCACAGGCTGTTGATAACATTATTCGAGCTGTGGATCGCATCCGCCGAAATCCGGCACTCTCCCCCACACCACCCCACCACTCCTGGGGAACTCCCCATTTGCAGTCGGCCGAATCGCGCTCGGATCACCCCTCGGTAAGCTGACGGCATGACAGGACAAGTACGCACCGTCGACGGCCGCGTAGCCGGTCGACGCGGACAGGCGACGCGGCAGAAGCTGCTCGACTGCCTCAGCGAGATGCTCAGCTCCTCGCCGTACCGGGACGTCAAAGTCATCGACGTCGCCCGGAAGGCAGGGACTTCACCCGCGACCTTCTACCAGTACTTCCCCGACGTCGAGGGCGCCGTCCTCGAGATCGCGGACGAAATGGCCAAGGAGGGAGCCGCATTGACCGAGCTGGTCTCGGGCCGCTCCTGGGTCGGCAAGGCCGGCTGGCAGACCGCGGAAGAACTCGTCGAGGGATTCCTCGACTTCTGGCGGCGCCACGACGCGATCCTGCGCGTGGTCGACCTCGGCGCGGCCGAGGGCGACAAGCGCTTCTACAAGATCCGCATGAAGATCCTGAACTCGGTCACCAACTCCCTTACCGACTCGGTGAAGGAGCTCCAGTCGAAGGGCAAGGTGGACAAGGACATCAGCCCCGCGGCGATGGCGGGCTCACTGGTCGCGATGCTGGCCGCGGTCGCCTCACACCAGAAGGGCTTCCAGACCTGGGGCGTCAAGCAGGCCGAACTCAGGCCCAACCTCGCGCTGTTGGTGCATCTGGGCATCACCGGAAAGAAGCCGGCCAAGTAGCGCCGGCCCCGGACCCCCTGCCCGCGCGCACCGCACGGCCGTCCCGGGCTGCATACTTCCTGTCTCACCGACGGCGGACCACATGCTGTGGTCCGCCGTCGGCGTATCCCGGCGCGGGACGGGCGCGGATCACGAACCGGGGCGCGACTCCAGCCGGAAGAGCCTAATCTCCCGTTCCACCCGGGCCTGGTACGTCGCGTACGGCGGCCAGAACGCCAGCGCCGCCAGCCACACCTCCTCCCGTTCCGCACCCTCCAGCAGCCGGGCACGCACCGCGATGTCGTGGCCCTTCCAGTTGATGACGGCGTCGTCCGGGTGGGCCAACAGGTTTGCGGTCCAGGCGGGATGACCCGGACGGCCGAAGTTGCTGCCGACGAGAATCCACGACCGGTCACCGCGCTCGCTCCGCTCCGGCATGCAGGCCAGTGGGGTGGTCCTCGGCTGCCCGCTCCTGGCGCCGGGCACGGTCAGGATCACGCCCGGCAGCAGCTGCGCGCTGAGCAGCACCTTGCCGCGGGTGAGCCGGTGGACCGTGCGGTCCATGGCGGGCACGACGTGCGGGGCGAGCCTGGCGAAGGTGCGGGTCGAGGACACCTTCTGGATCAGCCGGACGCCGGGCGCCATCAGACCGCCACCTCGACGCGCGCCGTCGGCTCCGTGCCCTGCCCCCGGCGCCGCCCCCGGACGTCCGGCGCGAAGAGCCCGGCCTGTTCGGCGGCGTGATCCCGCAGCCGGTGGACCGGCCCGAAGAGCAGCTCGTCGCCTGCGGCCCGCTTGAAGTACAGATGCGCCTCGTGTTCCCAGGTGAATCCGATCCCGCCGTGCAGCTGGACGGCCTCGGCGGTGGTGATCCGCAGGGCTTCCAGCGCCTGGGCGAGGGCGAGCCCGCCGGCCGCCGGGTCCCAGGCCGCGTAGTACGCCGCGGACCTGGCCGCCTGCACCCGTACGTACAGATCGGCGAGCCGGTGCTTCACCGCCTGGAAGGAGCCGATGGCACGGCCGAACTGCTCGCGCGCCTTGACGTGTGCGACGGTCCGGTCGAGTGCGCCCGACGCCGCTCCGACGGCCTCCGCCGCCAGTGCGACGGCGGCCGTGCGCCCGACGGCGGCCAGGGCGCCCGCCGGGCCGGCCACATCGGCCGTGTCGTCCGCGCCGAGCAGTTCCGCGGCTGTGTCGCGCAGTTCGACGCGGGCAGGCGACCGGGTCTCGTCGAGCGAGGTCTGCCGGGTGCGGACGAGCCCGGTCCCCTCGTCCGCACGGACAAGGAAGAGGAGCGTACGGCTGCACGGGAAGCCGCCTGCGTGGGCGGCGACCAGCAGAAGCCCTGCGCTGTGTCCGTCGAGGACCTGCGCGGCCTCGCCGTACAGCCGCCACCCCTGCGCGCCCTGCCGCGCCTGTACGCCGCCGGCCCGGCCGCCGCCCGCCCAGGCTCCGCCGGTGGTGTCGCCGGTGAGACCGAGGGCGGCGGACAGGGAGCCGCCGGGGACGGCGAGGGCTGCGGTCAGTTCGCCTGCGGCGATGCGAGGCAGCAGGGCGGCGCGCTGGGCCTCGGTGCCGACTGCCGCGATCAGGGGTGCGGCGAGCGCGGCGGTGGCCAGCAAGGGGGACGGCAGCAGGGCGCGGCCGGTCTCCTCGCAGGCGATGGCATGCTCGACCGGGCCGCAGCCGGCCCCTCCGTACTCCTGCGCGAGAGTGAGACCGGGAAGCCCGAGCTCCTGGGCGAGTTGCCGCCACAGGGTTGCGTCGTACCCGTGCGCGGTCCGTACGGCGCTCCTGACCTCGCCGGGTCCGCAGCGTTTGGCCAGCAGTTCGCGCAGGGTGCGGCGGATCTCGTCCTGTTCCGCGGTGAAGGTGGCGTCCATCGTCGGGCTCCTTCCCCTCAGGGGCCGTAGGCCTCTGATCTGACGGGCCGTCATGCTAGGCGTGATGGTGCGAGAAACCCAGAGTCGCGCATCCGCCCACCCGCCCCCGTCGCCACATCTGATATACCGTCAGATGCATGCCTTCCTCACCCGCCTCTCCCCCGCGCAAGGTTGCTGTCGTCGGCATATCCCTCGCGGACTGCGGACGCGTCGACGGCCCCACTCCGTACGCGCTCCATGCCCAGGCCGCCCGCCGGGCGCTCGCCGATTCGGGCCTGGACCGCTCGGTCGTCGACGGTTTCGCCTCCGCCGGACTCGGCACGCTCGCCCCGGTCGAGGTCGCGGAGTATCTGGGCCTGAAGCCCACCTGGGTGGACTCCACCGCGGTCGGCGGTGCGACCTGGGAGGTGATGGCCGCCCACGCCGCCGACGCCATCGCGGCCGGCCGGGCCGACGCCGTGCTGCTGGTGTACGGGTCCACGGCGCGCGCGGACATCAGAGCCGGGCGGCGCACGTCGAATCTGTCGTTCGGCTCGCGCGGCCCCCTCCAGTTCGAAGTGCCGTACGGGCACTCGCTGATCACCAAGTACGCGATGGCCGCCCGCCGCCATATGCACACGTACGGGACGACACTGGAGCAGCTCGCCGAGGTCGCCGTGCAGGCGCGCGCGAACGCGGCGGCCAACCCGGACGCGATGTTCCGCGACCCGATCACCGTGGACGACGTCCTGTCGGGCCCGATGATCGCGGACCCGTTCACCAAACTGCACTGCTGCATCCGCAGCGACGGCGGCTGTGCGGTGCTGCTGGCCGCCGAGGAGTACGTGCCGGACACGGCGAAGGCCCCGGTGTGGATCCTCGGCACGGGCGAGCACGTCTCGCACGCCACGATGTCCGAATGGGAGGATTTCACGGTCTCCCCCGCCGCGGTCTCGGGCCGCCTGGCGTTCGAACGGGCCGGGGTGCGGCCCGCGGACATCGACCTGGCCGAAATCTATGACGCCTTCACGTACATGACGCTGGTGACGCTGGAAGACCTGGGCTTCTGCGCGAAGGGCGAGGGCGGCGCGTTCGTCGAGAAGGGCCGTATCGGTCGGTCCGGCGAACTTCCGGTGAACACCGACGGGGGTGGACTTTCGGCCTGCCATCCTGGGATGCGCGGGCTCTTCCTCCTGGTCGAATCCGTCCGCCAGCTCCGGGGCGAGGCAGGGAAGCGGCAGGTCAGAAGGGCTGACGGCAGCCTTCCCGAGCTCGCCGTGGCCTCGGGGACGGGTGGCTGGTTCTGCTCGTCGGGAACGGTGGTGCTGGGGCGGGGCTGAGGAGCCCGCACCCCGACAGGCACTGCCTGAGAGCGCTCTCTTGATAACTTTTTGACCCGGGCACTTCAAGCCACTTAAGTTCTGGCGTTCCAGGGCTCGGTCCAACGAGGGCGAGCCTCTCCACCGTCCTTGGGGGGACACATGCACTGGTATCTCGATGTTCTGAAGAAGTACGCGGTGTTCAGCGGCCGTGCGCGCCGCAAGGAGTACTGGATGTACGCGCTCTTCAATTACATCGCCATCATCGTCGCGGTGGTGCTCGACGCGGGGCTCGGCACGCTGCCGATCATCACCGCGCTCTACGGCCTTGCCGTCCTGCTGCCCAGCCTCGGTGTCAGCATCCGCCGCCTGCACGACACCGGCCGCTCCGGCTGGTGGCTGCTGTTCGCGATCATCCCGCTGGTGGGCCCGATCACGCTGCTCGTCTTCACGTGCCTCGAGGGCGACCGCAGCGACAACGCGCACGGCCCGGACCCGAAGTCCGCGTACGCCCCGGCCCACTGAGGCCTGGCGGCCCTCCGGCCGCACGATCGACCGCATGACCGTGTGCTCCCGCTCTGAGCACACACCGCACAGGGCGTCGCCCGGCTTCCCACCGCCGGCCGGCGCCCTGTGGGCCGTCCGGCGTGCATGATGGGGCCGCATGACGGATGCACCGACCTCTGCCCAGCGCACCTTCCGGGACCTCCTGCACGCCCAGCGCGTATGGGACGTCGAGCTGCCCTCGTTCGATCCCGCCGCCGCGCCCCGCGCCCCGCTCCCCCTGTTCCACGCCTGGTTCGCCGAGGTGGTGGCCGCCGGGCAGGCCGAGCCGCACACCATGACGCTGGCCACCGTCGACGCCGAGGGACACCCGGACCTACGGACGCTGATGCTGCACGACGCGGACGACCGCGGCTGGCACTTCGCCACGCACGCCACCAGCGCGAAGGGCCGCCAGCTCGCCACCCGCCCGTACGCGGCGCTCGGCTTCTACTGGCCCGCGCAGGGCCGGCAGGTGCGCGTACGAGGGCCCGTCACCGTCTGTACCCCCGCCGAGAGCCGGGCCGACCTGCACGCCCGCTCGACCGGGGCGCTGGCCTCGGCGCTGGTGGGGCACCAGAGCGAGGTGCTCGGCTCCTACGAGGCGCTGGGCCGGGCCTCCGACGCCGCCTGGGAGCGGGCGCAGGCGGAACCGGATGCGGACGTGGCGAGCTGGACGCGGTACGTGGTCGAGCCGCACGAGGTCGAGTTCTTCCAGGGCGACGCCAGGAGGCGCCACATCCGGCTGCGCTACCGCCGGGACGGCGGGGCGTGGGAGCGCGAGCTGCTCTGGCCGTGACCGGCCCTCCGGCGCATCCGGCTCACTCGTTCCGTCCGGCTTCATCCGGCTTATCGGCTTCCCACCGGAAAGGAGCACTATGGGAGACAGGTGAGTTGCTGGAGGCATTCCATGACACGAACCCGTTCCCGCTACGCCCCCGACCACGGTCTGACCACGCGCATGGTCACCACCATGTTCCTGATCGGACTGCTGTACGTGGTCCTGGTGGGCGTGCTCCTCGCGGTGCTGCGGGGCGCCTGGCCGATCATCCTGATCTTCACCGGCGGTCTGTTCATCGCCCAGTTCTGGTTCAGCGACCGCATCGCCGCATTCAGCATGGGTGCCCGCGAGGTCACCCCGGAGGAAGCACCCGAGCTGCACGGCACCATCGACCGGATCTGTGCCCTGGCGGACATGCCGAAACCCCGGGTGGCCATCGCCCGGACGGACGTACCCAACGCCTTCGCCACCGGCCGCGGCGAGAAGACCGCACTCGTCTGCGCCACCACCGGGCTCCTGCGCAGACTCGAACCCGAGGAGCTGGAAGGCGTCCTCGCACACGAGATGTCGCACGTCGCCCACCGGGACGTCGCCGTCATGACGATCGCCTCGTTCCTCGGCGTCCTGGCCGGCATCGTCACCCGCGTCGCCCTCTGGGGCGGCTTCTCCCGCAACCGCGGCAGTGACCCCGTAGGCATCGCGATCATGCTGATCCCGTTGATCAGCGCCGTCGTGTACTGCCTGAGCTTCCTGCTCACCCGGCTGCTCTCGCGCTACCGCGAGCTCTCCGCCGACCGCGCCGCCGCCCTCCTCACCGGCCGCCCCTCCGCGCTCGCCTCGGCGCTCACCAAGGTCAGCGGTCAGATGGCCAGGATCCCGACGGAGGACCTGCGGAAGGCGGAGCCGTACAACGCCTTCTACTTCGTCCCTGCGTTCTCCTCGAAGGAGAGCCTCAGCCGGCTGCTCTCCTCCCACCCGACCCTCGAGCAGCGCCTCGACCAGCTGGCCCGCATCTCCGCCGAACTCGCCCGCCCGTAAGGAACCACGGAGTCCGCAGTGGGTCTTCTCGACACCATCCTCGGCCGCAGCAAACCGGTCCGCCCCGACCTCGACCAGCTCTTCGCCGTACCGTCCGCCGCCCTCACCCTCCAGGCGGGCGCCGGCTTCACCCCCACCGGACTCGGCTCGGTCTGCTTCGCAGGCGTGGAGGGCGGCACCTTTGCCCGCATCCGGCGGGACGTACAGGAACTGCTCGACGCGGACACGGACCGGGGCGGCATCCCGGTGGAGTTCAGCCAGGACACGTACGGCTACACCTGGCTGCTCTCCCGCCGCTCACCCGACGATGTGGCCGCCCTGGTCAACGATCTGCACGCGGTCAACACGCTGCTCCAGGACGGCGGCTTCGGCCCGCAGCTGCTCTGCTCGCTGATCGGGTTCCGGGACGGCGAGGGGCGGTCGCTGGCGCTGGTGTATCTCTACAAACGCGGCACGTTCTACCCCTTCGCGCCGACCGGGGACGGCGCCGAAAGGCGCGACAACCAGCTGGAGTTGCAGATCAGAGCGACACTCGGGGACGACCTGCGGGTGGAGAAGGATCTCGCGCGGTGGTTCCCCGTCTGGGGCGCGCCCGGACTCTGAGCGTTTCCGTATCATCAGGTGCATGACCGCCGAGCCCCCGAACTCCGTCAGTCGGCTGCGCGCCTCCGACGCCGACCGTGAAGCCGTGGTGGACCAGTTGAGGGAGGCCGCGGCCGAGGGCCGTATCGACCTCGACGAGCTGGACACCCGGCTGGGCCAGGCGCTGGTCGCCAAGACCTACGCCGAGCTGGCGCCCCTCACCGCCGATCTGGGGCCCGCGCCGCAGGACGTGGGGAAGCCGCTGGTCCTCAAGGGCGGCATCCACGGCGCGGTGCGCACCGGGCGCTGGAAGGTCCCCGCGCACATCGACGTGGACGGCGGCATGGGCGGCGCCAAGCTCGACTTCACCCTGACCGACTGCCGGCTGCGCGAGATCGAGCTGGAGGTCAACGGGCAGATGGGCGGGGTCAGGATCATCATCCCGGCGGGCTGGGCCGCGGAGACCGACGAGGTCGATCCCGGCCTGGGCGGCTTCAAGGACCGGACCAGGGACGAAAGGCGTCCGGGCACCCCGCTGATCCGCGTCACCGGCACGGCCGGCATGGGTGGTGTGGTCATCCGCCACCCCAACGTCTGGGAGCGGTGGAAGCTGCGGCGCGCACGGCGGCGCAGCAGGTCCTTCTGAGTCGTGCCGGGTGAGCGGTGGAGCCGGGGCCGTCTCACGGCCGGAAGACCGGTACCGCCTCGCCGCCCTCCTCCTGCCGGAAGGCGACCTGGAGTTCCATGCCGATGGCGAGGCGGGACTCCTCGCAGTCGACGATCTCCGTCATCATGCGCGGCCCCTCCGCGAGGTCGACGACGGCCGCTGTGTACGGGACGCGGGCGCCGAACGGCGGCAGGTCGTTGCGGTGGACGACGGACCAGGTGTAGAGCGTCGCTCGGCCGCTCGCCCGCTCCCAGGTGACGTCCTCGCTCCAGCAGTGCGGGCAGAACTCGCGCGGGTAGTGATGGGGCCTGTCGCAGGCGTGACAGTGGCGCAGCAGCAGGTGGCCCTCGGCGGCAGCGTCCCAGTAGGGGCGGGTGAAGTCGTCCGGTTCGGGCAGGTCGAAGCGGGGGGTGGCCGGGGTCATCGGAAGAGTCCGATCGCCTCGTCGAGGGACCAGACCTGCCAGGACATCGCGAAGAGGGCGACGATCGAGATCAGCGCCATCATCGCGTTCTGCCCCTGCTCGGCCCAGTCGTGGATCATCAGCACCAGGTAGAGAAGGTTGAGGAGCAGTCCGCCGACGAGTGCGACGGGCGTCAGGAAGCCGGCGACCAGGCCGAGCCCCAGGGCGAGTTCGGCGTAGACGACGACGTAGGCCATGACCTTGGGGCGGGGCGCGACGACTCGCTGGAAGCCGGTGCGTACCGCCGCCCACCGGTGCTTGCCCGCGACGTCCGCCGCCCAGGCGATGCCCGTACCGCGTTCGAACCAGCCCTTCTTGTCCTTGTGCCGCCAGCTCTCCAGCCACCAGAGGCCGAGCCCTACACGGAGAACGGCGAGCCATTCGGCTCCGCCGAGCCAGATCGTCTGCATCAGGGCGCCTCCCGCTCAAGGAATCTGACGGTACGTCAGTTCACCTGATCGGACACCGCTGCACAAGAGGTGCGCAGAACGCGGACCAAAGGCACACACCCGTGATCAATTCGCAATCGATTCCGATCTTGACCGAGACCCATCAAGTAAGCACGCGATTACGCTCCGAACCATGTCCGACAGCACCTCTACCGCCGGTGACCCCAGCTCCGCGCTCACCGCCACCACGGAACACCGGCCCGTCTACGTCATAGGCGGCGGCCCGGGCGGTCTCGCCGCCGCGGCCGCCCTGCGCGCGCAGGGCGTGCGGGCCGTCGTACTGGAGAAGTCCGAGAAGGTCGGCGCCTCCTGGCGCCGTCATTACGACCGGCTGCATCTCCACACCACCCGCCGCTGGTCCGCGCTGCCGGGGCTCGCGATGCCGCGCCGGTTCGGGCGCTGGGTCTCCCGCGACGACGTGGTGCGCTATCTGGAGAAGTACGCCGAGCACCACGGGCTGGAGGTGGTGACCGGTGTCGAGGTGTCCCGGATCGACCCGGCGGCGGACGGCACCGGCTGGCAGCTGACCGCAACCGGTGGACGGGTACTGACCGGGCGGGCCGTGGTCGTGGCCACCGGCCACAACCACACCCCGCGGGTCCCGGACTGGCCGGGCCGCGACACGTTCACCGGTGCACTGGTGCACGCCTCGGACTACCGCAACCCCGCCCCGTACGCGGGCAAGGACGTCCTGGTCGTCGGCATCGGCAACACGGGGGCGGAGATCGCCGTGGACCTGGTGGAGGGCGGCGCTTCCCGGGTGCGGATCGCGGTACGCACCGTTCCGCACATCGTGCGCCGCTCGACGGCGGGCTGGCCCGCCCAGGCGACCGGCATCCTGGTCCGCAGACTGCCGGTGCGGCTGGTCGACCGGGCCGGCCGGCTGATGGCCAGGGCAGCCGTGCCCGACCTCGCCGAACACGGGCTGCCGCGCCCGGACACGGGCCTGTACTCACGGGTCAAGGACGGCGCCATTCCGGTCCAGGACGTGGGGCTGATCGACGCGGTGCGGGACGGCCGGGTGGTACCGGTGGCAACGGTCGGCTCGTTCGACAAGGACACGGTGGTGCTGGCGGACGGGACCCGGATCACGCCGGACGCGGTGATCGCGGCGACCGGCTACCGGCGGGCACTGGAGGGGCTGGTCGGACACCTCGGCGTCCTGGACGCACGCGGCAGGCCGGTGGTGCACGGCGGCCGCACACCGCATCAGGCGCCCGGCCTGTACTTCACCGGGTTCACCAATCCGATCAGCGGCATGTTCCGCGAGATGGCCCTGGACGCGGAGAAGATCGCCAAGAGGCTCGCGAGGCAGGCCCGCTGACCCCGGGCCCCGCGACCCGCCGCCTCGCGAGCCTGCGAAGCCCGCGGCCCGAGGCCGGGCCGGCGGGAACGGGGCTCGGCAGGCGCACGCACACCGCTCCCGGGGGGCCGGTGATGATCGGGCGCTCCCCTGCGCGTCCTCAGGGACACCGGGGAGGGCGCCCGCTCCGGCCCCCGCAAGGAAATCCCCGGCGCCCGTCACATCCGCTCAACGCGTTCCGTCAGTGCTGTGAAGGACGAAGACGAACGGGTGTCACCCCAGGCCCCGAAGATCCGAGGAGCAGCATCATGGACGCACGCATCAAGAGCCCTGCCGCCATCATCCCCGAGGCCATGCCCGCCATCCAGGACCTCCTGAAGGCCACCCGGAACCAGGGCGTCCCGGACTCGACACTGGAACTCGTCCACCTGCGGGCGAGCCAGATCAACGGCTGCAGCTTCTGCGTCGACTACGGGGTCCGCAACGCCCGCAGGTCGGGCGTTGCGGACGAGAAGCTGTTCACCGTGGCGGCCTGGCGCGAAGCGCCGTACTTCTCCGACGAGGAGCGCGCGGCGCTGGCGCTCACCGAGGCGGCGACCCGGCTGAGCGACCGGGGCGACGCGGTGCCGGACGACATCTGGGACGCGGCGGCCGGCCACTTCGACGAGCGGGGGCTCGCGGCACTGACCCTCATGATCGGCATCACCAACATGTTCAACCGCATCAACGTCGCGACGAGGCAGCCGGCGGGCGTGCCGGCCTGGTAGTCGGCGCGCAAGTCACGCCGGCATCCGGCGAAGGGCCTCCGCGACCGGAGGCCCTTCTCGCCTCTTCCGGGTCCGGGCGCCCACAAGGACACACGGCGGCCTCCCGTGCGCCCCTGCCCACTGCAGTCCGTCGTCGGTCTTTATCTGCACACCCATTCCTGACGGAACGTCAGTTCAGTAATCTGACATAGCGTCAGCTTCGGGCTGGCCGGGTACAGGTACCCCGACGGACCTCTAGCAGAAGTGGGCGGAACGATGCTCGGATCGACTCACGGCACCCTCACCACACACTTCCGCGCCCGGGTGGTGGCCTGCGGCGAAGAGCCTCACGCGGCCGTCCACAGCATGACGGCGGCCGCCGCGGAAGGCGACCTCGACGTCAGCGGCCGCCCGCTGCACGCCGCCGTGCCCGACCTGGACCGGTTCTTCCGGCCCGGGTCCGTGGCCGTCATCGGGGCGTCCGACACCGAGGGCCGGCCCAACACCGGCATCACCCGGAAGCTCATCGCCTGGGCCGAGCGCGTCGGCGCGCGGCTGCATCCCGTCCATCCCACAAGGGAGTCCGTCTTCGGCCGGCCCTGTTCGCCTTCCGTCGCGGACCTGCCGGAACAGGTCGATCTGGCGGTACTGCTGGTCGGCGACCCGCTCCCGGTGATCGAGGAACTCGGCCAGGCCAAGGTGAAGTTCGCAGTCGCCTTCGCCTCCGGGTTCGCCGAGACCGGCGAAGAGGGCGCCGCCGCCCAGGCGCGGCTGGCGGCCGCGGTGGAGCGGTCGGGGCTGCGACTGCTCGGGCCGAACACCAACCTCAACGCGTTCGAGCCGTTCCGGGACGACCTCGACGGACCGGCGATCGCCCTGATCACCCAGTCCGGCCACCAGGGCCGCCCCGTCTACACCCTCCAGGAGCTCGGCGTACGCGTGTCCCACTGGGCGCCCACGGGCAACGAGGCCGATCTGGAGACCGCCGACTTCATCTCGTACTTCTCGCAGCGTCCCGAGGTCGGGGCCATCGCCTGCTACGTGGAAGGGCTCAAGGACGGGCGTTCCTTTCTGCTCGCCGCCGACCGCGCGGCCCGGGCCGGTGTTCCGGTCGTGGCGGTCAAGGTGGGCCGTACGGAGACGGGGGCCAGGACGGCCGCGTCACACACCGGCAAGCTGACCGGCGCCGACCGGGTGGTGGACGCGGCGATGCGGCAGTTCGGCGTCATCCGGGTGGACGGGCTCGACGAACTCCAGGACACCGCCGCCCTGCTGGCCCGCGCACGGAAGCCGCAGGCCGACGGGGTCGTCGTGTATTCGATCTCCGGCGGCACGGGTGCGCACTTCTCGGACCTGGCGACCGGTGCGGGGCTGAAGCTTCCCACCCTGTCCGAGGAGAAGCAGCGCGAGCTGCACGCATGGATACCCGGCTATCTGAACGTGGCGAACCCGGTCGACAACGGCGGGCACCCGGTCGGCGACTGGCGCGGCCGGAAGATCATCGACGCACTCCTCGCCGACCCGGACGTCGGCGTGCTGATCTGTCCGATCACCGGCCCGTTCCCCCCGATGAGCGACCGGCTCGCGCAGGACCTGGTGGACGCCGCGGAGACCACGGACAAACTGGTGTGCGTGGTGTGGGGGTCGCCGGTCGGCACGGAGGACGCGTACCGCACGACGCTGCTCGGCTCGTCCCGCGTCGTCACCTTCCGCACCTTCGGCAACTGCATCTCCGCCGTGAAGGCCTATCTGGACCATCACCGGCTCGCCGCCTCGTACCGCTCGCCCTTCGACGAGGCGCCGCGCACGCCGTCGCCCTCGTTCCGCAAGGCGCAGGCCCTGATGCGCCCGGGCCACCAGCTGAGCGAGCACGCGGCGAAACAGCTGCTGCGGGCGTACGGCATCCGCGTCCCGCGCGAGCAGCTGGTCACCAGTGCGGCGGCGGCCGTACGGGCGGCGGGCCTGGTCGGCTACCCGGTCGTCATGAAGGCGTCCGGGGCGCGGCTGGCCCACAAGACGGAGCTGGGTCTGGTCAAGGTCGGGCTCACGTCCGCCAGTCAGGTCCGCGACGCGTACCGCGAACTGACCGACATCGCCCGCTACGAAGGCGTCGAACTGGACGGCGTCCTGGTCTGCCAGATGATCGAGCGGGGCGTCGAAATGATGCTCGGCGTCACGCACGACGCGCTGTTCGGGCCGACGGTGACGGTCGGCCTCGGCGGCGTACTCGTCGAGGTGCTGCACGATGCGGCGGTACGGGTGCCGCCGTTCGGCGAGGACCAGGCGCGGGCGATGCTCGGCGAACTGCGCGGCCAGGCCCTTCTGGAGGGTGTACGCGGCGGACCGCCGGCGGACGTCGACGCGCTCGTCGAGGTCGTGCTGCGCGTGCAGCGGATGGCGCTGGAGCTGGGCGACGACCTCGCCGAGCTGGACATCAACCCGCTGATGGTGCTGGGGCGCGGGCAGGGCGCGGTGGCGCTGGACGCGCTCGCCGTCTGCCACTGACCGGCCCCCGCGCCTGCCACCGCCCCACCGGTCACCCGGGCCGTCCCGTCCCGGTCCCGCCGCCCACCACGCCCTCTGCCGAGGAGCCGCCTCATGCCGTCCTCCCCCGAAGACACCACCGGGCCCACCGGTCCGGCCGGACCGGTGGATTCATCGGTGCTCCACGCCACTGACGACGGTGTCTCGTGGATCACGCTGAACCGCCCCGAGGTGATGAACGCCGTCACCTGGGACCAGCGCGAACGCCTCATCGCGCTCCTCGCCGACGCCTCCGCCGACCCCTCGGTCCGGGCCGTCGTCCTCACCGCCACCGGTCGCGGCTTCTGTGCGGGCGCCGACCTGCGCGGCGGTTCGTCGGCCGGCGAGCGGATCGCCGGCGACGTGGCCCGCACCATCCGGCTCGGCGCGCAGCGCCTGATCGCCGCGGTCCTGGACTGCGAGAAGCCGGTGATCGCGGCCGTCAACGGGACGGCGGCCGGCATCGGCGCGCACCTGGCGTTCGCCTGCGACCTGGTACTGGCCGCCGACTCGGCGAAGTTCATCGAGGTGTTCGTACGCCGCGGCCTCGTTCCGGACGGTGGCGGTGCGTATCTGCTTCCGCGCCTGATCGGACCGCAGCGCGCCAAGGAGCTGATGTTCTTCGGCGATGCGCTTACCGCGGCGGAGGCGGAACGTCTGGGCCTGGTCAACCGGGTGGTCCCGGCCGGGGAACTGACGGCGGCGGCCCGGGAGTGGTCCCAGCGCCTGGCGGACGGCCCGACCCGCGCCCTCGCTCTCACCAAGCAACTGGTCAACGCGTCCCTGGACGCCGACCGGGCGACGGCCTTCGCCGCCGAGGCGATGGCCCAGGAGATCAACATGACGACTCAGGACGCCGGTGAGGGCGTGGCGAGCTTCGTGGAACGCCGCACGCCGGAGTACCGGGGACTCTGACGATCCGGGCCACATCACCCCTTCCTATCTGACGGAACGTCAGTTTCAATGGGGATGTGATGGGACACGCAGGCATGGCCGCCACCGCCGTCCGGTACCTCAGGTCCGTCGGCGCCGCCACGACCGCCGGCCCGGCGCCGGTCGATCCGCTGCCGCGCCCCGATCTGCGGGCCGTCGCCGACGGTGAACGGCTGCCCGGCGATCCGGCCGAATTCCGGCGCGTGCTCGGCCACTTCGCGACCGGTGTCACCGTCGTGACCGCTCACGACCCGGACGGCCCGGCGGGGTTCGCCTGCCAGTCGTTCGCTTCGCTCTCCCTCGACCCGCCACTGGTCGCCTTCATGGTCGCCCGCACCTCGACGACCTGGCCGCGCATCGCCCACGCCGGGGCGTTCTGCGTCAACATCCTGGGCGCGGAACAGGGCGCGCTGTGCCGCCAGTTCGCGGTGAGCGGGGCCGACAAGTTCGCCGGGGTGACGTACGAGGCCGCTCCCGCGACCGGGTCGCCGCTGCTCGACTCCGTCCCCGCCTGGGTCGACTGCCGCATCCAGGCCGTCCACACGGGCGGCGACCATCTGATCGTGGTGGGGCGGGTGGAGGCGTTGGGGGCGGCGGACGGGGACGCCCCGCTGCTGTTCCACCGGGGGGCGTTCGGGCGCTTCAGCGGGTGAGCGTGTACCAGTCGGGTGCGTCGATGTCGCCGTACTCCCGGCTGAGCTTCGGGCGGTCCGCCGTGCCACTGATCCGCCGGCCGTCCTCGGGGGCGTCGGCGCCGTAGGAACAGCCGTCGATGTCCAGCCCGCACCCTCCCGCCCGCATCTTCCCCGACGGGCCGGCGGCCGCCTCAGCCGGTGCCCGCCGGCGCCACCGGCTCCGGGGTCCGGGCCTGCCGCCGGATCACCAGTGCCATCAGTGCCGCCGTCGCGCACAGCGCCCCCGCCGCGTACCAGACCATGTCGTACGAGCCGAACGCATCGCGCGCCACGCCGCCCAGGAACGCCACCAGTGCCGCGCCCACCTGGTGGGAGGCGAGGACCCAGCCGAAGACGATCGCACTGTCCTCGCCGTACTGCTCTCGGCACAGCGCCAGCGTCGGCGGGACCGTGGCCACCCAGTCCAGGCCGTAGAAGACGATGAAGAAGACCATCGGCGGGTGCACGGACGGCGCCATCAGCATCGGCAGGAACATCAGGGAGATGCCGCGCAGTGCGTAGTAGACGGCGAGGAGCCGGCGGGCGTCGAAGCGGTCGGTGAGCCAGCCGGAGAAGACCGTGCCGATGATGTCGAAGACGCCGATGACGGCCAGCAGCGACGCGGCCGCGGTGATGGGCATCCCGTGGTCGTGGGCCGACGGCACGAAGTGCGTACGGATCAGGCCGTTGGTCGAGGCGCCGCAGATCGCGAACGTGCCCGCGAGCAGCCAGAACGGCCCGGTGCGGGCGGCGTCGAACAGGACGCGCACGGTGCGGCTCGCCGCCCCCCGCGCGGGCACCGGCTTCTCCACGTATACGCCGCCGTACGGGGCCAGGCCCACATCGGCCGGGTGGTCGCGCATCAGGAGCCAGACGAACGGCACGACGACGAGTGCGGCCAGGGCGACGGTGACCGAGGCCGGGCGCCAGCCGTGTTCCTCGACGATCCAGGCGCACAGCGGCAGGAAGACCAGCTGGCCGGAGGCGCCGGCCGCGGTGAGGATGCCGGTGACCAGGCCACGCCTGGCGACGAACCAGCGGTTGGTGACCGTCGCCGAGAAGGCCAACGCCATCGAACCGGTACCCAGGCCCACGAGCAGGCCCCAGTAGATCATCAGCTGCCAGGCGGCCGTCATCCAGACACTGGCCAGAGCCCCCGCCGCGACCGTGGACAGGGCCACGGCGACCACCCGGCGGATCCCGAACCGGTCCATCAGCGCGGCGGCGAACGGCGCGGTCAGTCCGTACAGCGCCATGTCGATCGAGACGGCCAGCCCGATCTCCCCACGGGACCAGCCGAACTCGGTGTTCAGCGGTTCGATGAGCAGGCCGGGCAGGGAGTTGAAAGCGGCGCCGCCGATGATCGTCACGAAGGTGACGACGGCGACGATCCAGGCGCGGTGAACGCGTCGGCGCGAGGGCCGACCGGGGGCTGCGGAGATGGCCTGCCGGTCGTCGTCCCGGGCGGCGTTCTCGATTGTCTGGGTCACGTTCCTCAGCATCCGGTCCGGGCCGCCGCACGGACGAGTGGCCCGACGGACACTGTTCGCAGGGATCGGGCCATGGGGGCGGGGTGCGGTCGCGAACCCCGGAGACATCGGGTCCGGCAGCGGTCCCCGTCACGCCCGCGCCCGGACCCCGTGTCCGGGCACGACCGTCAGCGCCGCCCCGCCGGCAGCAGCCCTCGTCACCCGATCCGCTCCAGCCGGCGGATCGGCCGGGCGGCCAGCAGCATCGCCACCGCCAGCATGTTGATCACCGCTCCGGCGAGCAGCACCTCCGGTGCGCCCACCGCGTCCGCGACCGGTCCCGCCAGCGCCCGGCCCGCCGCCAGCATCAGCAGGGAGCCTGCCACGTCGTACGCGTGGAGCCGGTTCAGGGCCTCCGGCGGGACGTGCGTCTGGACCGTCGTCGACCACATCACCAGCCAGAACGCGAACACCGCGCCCGACACGAACTGCCCTGCCCCCAGCGCGAACACCGGCATCCCGAGGCCCAGCACCACGAGGTTCAGGCAGACCCCGGTCAGGGCGATCGCGCCCGCGGCGAGCGGACGGCGCGGTCTCAGCCGCAGGGCGAGCAGGCCGCCGACCACACTGCCCGCGCCGTTCACCGCCATCATCACGCCGTACGTCCCCGAGCCGTGCGCCTCGGTGACCTCGACCGCGGTCAGCGGGAGCATCGGGCCGAGCACGGTGAATCCGTACACCGTCCAGATCGCGATCACACCCCACAACCAGCTGCGCGCCCTGAACTCCCGCCAGCCATCGACCAGTTCGGCGACGAACGTGCCGCGGTGCGTCTCGTCCGACGGCATCGGGGCGAGCCTCAGCAGGAAGAGGCAGACGCCGGAGACCGCGAACGTCGACGCGTTCGCCGCGTACACCGCCCCGGCGCTCGCCAGCCCGACCAGCATTCCCGCGAAGGCCGGGCCCGCCATGGTCATCAGCGCCTCGGAGACCCGGAGCACCGCGTTGCCGCGCTGGACGTCCAGCGCCACCCGGGGCACCGTCGATGCGACGCCCGGCTGGAAGAGCGCGGCGCCGACGCCGGCCACCGCGCTCAGGGCGTACACCGCCCAGAGCGGGGGGTTGCCGGTCGCGAAGGAGACGGCCAGCACGGACGCCCCGACCAGCCGCAGCGCGTCGGCGATGATCATCATCCGGCGGGGGGTGAACCGGTCCGCCAGTACGCCGCCGAAGAGCACGAACAGCGCCAGCGGGCCCATCCATGCGGCCAGCGCGAAACCGACGGAGGAGTGCGGGCGGCCGGCGCCCAGCAGGCCCGCGGTGAGCGCCACGGGGATCATGCCGTCGCCGAAGAGCGCGGCGGTACGGGCGATGAAGAAAAGCCGAAAGTTGCGGTTCCAGAGCTCACCTCCCGGCCGGACGCCGTCCCACCCTTCATCCCGGGGCGACAAGGGACCCGTACGGTTCGGGGCGGGCGACCGGGAGGGGACGCCTTCGCGGTCCGCACCCGGAGGGCCAACGGGAATGTGTGCGTGCTCTGCTGACTTTTCCTTCACATCAGTGACATGTATCAGTTTAAGGTCTATACCACTAGGTCCTGTCCACGGCCGAGAGGTGAAAGGGGCCCGCGTCCATGCGGCACCGCGTCGTCGTCCTCGCCCTCGACGGGCTGCTCCCCTTCGAACTGGGCATCCCACAAAGGATCTTCGGCGGGGCACGGAGCGCCGATCCCGGCGACCCGGACCCGAACCTGTACGAAGTCGTGACCTGCTCCGTCCGGCCTCCGGGGCCGGTCACCACCGACGCGGACTTCACCATCATGGTCCCGCTGGGCCCCGAGGCACTGGCCACCGCCGACACGGTCGTCGTCCCCGCCTCCTACGAGCTCGGCCCGGTCCACGACGAGGGCAGGCTGACGGACGAACTCGCCGTGGCGTTCGCGTACATCAGGCCGGACACCCGGCTCGTGTCGATCTGCACGGGCAGTTACGTCCTCGCCGCCGCCGGGCGTCTCGACGGGCGCCCCGCCACCACGCACTGGTCGTCCGCCGACCACTTCCAGCAACTGTTCCCGCGGGTCCGGGTCGATCCGGACGTGCTGTTCATCGACGACGGGGACATCCTCACCTCGGCCGGCGTCGCCGCCGGCATCGACCTCTGTCTGCACATCGTGCGCCGCGACCACGGCACCGCCGTCGCCAACGACGTCGCCCGCCGCATGGTCGTACCGCCGCACCGGGACGGCGGCCAGGCACAGTACATCCAACGCCCCGTGCCCGAGCGCCGGTCCGCGACCACGACGGGTGCGCGGGCCTGGGCGCTCGGCCGGCTCGACCGGCCGATCCTGCTGCGCGACATGGCGCAGCAGGAGTCGATGAGCGTCCGGACGTTCACACGCCGGTTCCGTGACGAGGTCGGGATCAGCCCCGGACAGTGGCTGACCCAGCAGCGGGTGGAACGCGCCCGCGGACTGCTGGAGTCGACGGATCTGTCGGTCGACCAGGTGGCGCGGGACGCGGGGTTCGGGACACCGACGTCACTGCGCCAGCACATGCAGGCGGCACTGGGGGTGTCACCGACGGTGTACCGGCGGACGTTCCGCGCGGGAGCGCGGAGTCGGTGAGGGTGCGGATGCGGCGCCCGGGGTCTAGAAGACCAGCACACCGCGCGCCACTCTCCCGTGGTGCGCGTCGTCCGCCGCCTTCTCGAAATCCTCCACCGGGTAGGTCTCCGTCACCAGTTCGTCCAGCAGCAGCGTGCCCTGCCGGTACAGGTCCGCGTAGAGCGCGATGTCGCGCTGCGGACGCGAGGAGCCGTACCGGCACCCCAGGATCGACTTGTCCAGATACATCGACGAGACGAGGAACGACGCCTCCGCCGTCGCCGCCGGGACACCCAGCAGGACCGCCTGGCCGTGCCGGTCCAGGAGGTCGATCGCCTGCCGGATGAGTTCCGTGCGGCCCACGCACTCGAAGGCGTGGTCGGCGCCGGACGGCAGGATCTCGCGTACGCCCTCCGCCGAGGGCAGGAAGTGTGTCGCGCCGAACTGCCGCGCCACCGCCTCCTTCGCCGGGTTGGCGTCGACCGCGACGATCGTCAGTGCGCCCGCGATCCGCGCGCCCTGGATCACATTGAGCCCGATGCCGCCGGTGCCGATCACGACGACCGTGTCGCCGCGGTCGACCTTCGCCCGGTTGAGCACGGCCCCGACCCCCGTCAGCACACCGCAGCCGATCAGGGCCGCGGACGTCAGCGGGATGTCGGCGGGAATCCTCACCGCCTGCACGGCCTTGACGAGGGTCCGTTCGGCGAACGCCGAGTTGGACGCGAACTGGTACAGCGGCTTGCCGCCCCGGGAGAACGGCTGCCCGGGCCTGCCGATCGCCTTGCGGCACATTGTCGGCCTGCCCCGGTCGCACTGGGCGCAGGCGCCGCAGCTGGCCAGCGTGGACAGCGAGACATGGTCGCCGGGCGCGACATGCGTGACGCCCGCGCCGACCGCCTCCACCACGCCTGCGCCCTCGTGCCCGAGCACGACCGGCAGCGGGAACGGAATGGTTCCGTCCACGACCGAGAGGTCACTGTGGCACAGGCCCGCGGCGGCCACCGCGACCAGCACCTCTCCGGGGCCCGGGTCGCGTATCTCCAGGTCGTCGACGACCTCGGTCCGTGTGCCGTCGAAGACGACGCCTCTCATCTCGGCTCCCTCGGTAGGCCGAGCACCCGCTCGGCGATGATGTTCCGCTGGATCTCGTCCGAGCCGCCGTAGATGGTGTCGGACCGGGTGAAAAGGAACAGGCGCTGTGCCTCGTCGAGTTCGTACGGTGCGGTGGGCGTCCAGTCGTCCGGCCCCACGGCCGCGGCAGCGCCCCTGACCTCCACGGCGAGCTCGCCGAGGCGTTTGTGCCAGCCGCCCCAGAGGAGCTTCGCCACGCTCGGGGCGCCCGCGTCACCGGAACCGCCCAGGGTGCGCAGGGCGTTCCAGCGCATGGTCTTCAGCTCGGCCCACTGCCGCACGAGCCGTTCGCGCAGTACGGGGTCGGTGACCGCACCACCGGCCACGGCGGTGCGGACCACACGGTCCAGTTCGGCGGCGAAGCCGATCTGCTGGACGAGGGTGGAGACACCGCGCTCCAGGGCGAGCAGTCCCATGGCGACGGTCCAGCCGTTGCCCTCACCGCCGACGGCCTCCTCGGCGACCGCGCCGTCGAAGAAGACCTCGTTGAACTCGCTCGTCCCCGACATCTGACGGATCGGCCGCACCTCGACCCGGCCCGGCTGGTCCATCGGCACCAGCAGGAACGACAGCCCGTGGTGGCGCTGCGAGCCCGGTTCCGTGCGGGCGAGGACGAAGCACCAGTCGGCTTCGCGGGCGAGCGAGGTCCAGATCTTCTGGCCCGTGACGGTGTACCGGCCGGCGCCGTCCGGTACGGCGGTGGTCCGCACCGCGGCGAGATCGGAGCCGGCGCCGGGTTCGCTGTACCCCTGGCACCAGAGCGCTTCGCCGCGGGCGACGGCGGGGAGGAAGCGCTGCTTCTGGGCGCGCGTGCCGTGGGCGATGAGGATGGGGGCCAGGAGGTTCTCGCCGATGTGGCCGACGCGGGCGGGGACGCCGGCGCGGGCGTACTCCTCCGCCCAGACGATCTGCCGGGTGAGGGTGGCGTGCCGGTTTCCGTGGCCGGTTTCCCCGGGGTCCCAGCCGAGGCCGATCCAGCCGGCGCGGCCGAGTTCCTGCTCCCAGGCGCGGCCGCCCTCGGCGGCACAGGGCCGTCCTCGACGGTCCTCCAGCCAGGACCGGGCCTCCTGCCGGAAGGCGTCGTCCGCCACGTCGAACGCGAAGTCCACGTTCCCTCCTCGGGGTCGTGCGGATCGTCGGGCGTGCGGGGCGGGGCCGCTGCACGGGACCTCACCCCCGCCCGCTTCCGGAAGCGGGGCTTCGCCCCCGAACCCCCGGTCCTCGGTCACCGGACGGGCTCGGTCGCCGGGCACCGGTCACGCGTTGGGCCGTGCCCCTCTCGCCGCCGCAGCCGCCATCTCCTCCAGCCGCGCCAGCATCGGCATCGGATCCACCCCCACCGTCCCCGGCAGGAAGTCGGCGATCCGCTCCGGCGTCCAGGAGCCCTCCGCGTACCCCGCGCGCAGCTCCCTCGGCTGGGCCCAGACCGCGATCTTCGGACCGGCGATCGTGTAGACCTGCCCGGTGATCCGCTCGGCGCGGGCCCGGTCGCTGAGCAGGTAGACGACCAGGGCCGCCACCTCCTCCGGTTCGCCGATCTCCTTCAGCTCCATCGGGACGTTCGCCGACATCCGGGTCCGGGCCACCGGGGCCACCGCGTTCGCCGTGACGCCGTACTTGTGCAGGCCGAGCGCCGCGCTGCGGACGAGCGAGATGATTCCGCCCTTCGCGGCGCTGTAGTTGGCCTGGGCGACGCTGCCCTGGTGGTTGCCGCTGGTGAAGCCGATCAGCGTGCCGCCGCCGTCCTGTTTCCGCATCACCGCCGAGGCCGCCCGGAAGACGGTGAAGGTGCCCTTCAGATGGGTGGCCACGACCGGGTCCCATTCCTCCTCGGACATGTTGAACAGCATCCGTTCGCGCAGGATCCCGGCCACGCACACGACGCCGTCGATCCGGCCGAACTCCGCCAGCGCCGTGTCCACGATCCGCTGCCCGCCCGCCATCGTGGAGATGTCGTCGGCGACCGCGACAGCCGTGCCGCCCGCCGCCTCGATCTCCTTGACGACGGACTCGGCCACCTCGCTGCCCGGTTCGCCGCCCTCGACGGAGACGCCGTAGTCGTTGACGACGACCCGGGCCCCCTCCGCCGCCGCGGCGAGCGCGACCGCTCGTCCGATGCCACGGCCGGCACCGGTCACGGCCACCACCTTGCCTGCCAAGAAGTTCCCCATGCCGGCCCCTTCCCGCGGTTTCTGACGGACCGTTAGATTTTACGGGCAGTCGGCTCCGTCAGCACAAGACCCGGCAACCCACGGATTCAGGAGGCCCCGATGTCACTGCCGGCCGAGTTCCACGAGATCGCCAAGCGCGTGAACAACTGGGGGCGCTGGGGCGCGGACGACGAGATCGGCACGCTCAACCTGATCACCGACTCCGTGGTACGGGATGCCGCGGCCACCGTCCGCACCGGGCAGCGCATCCCTCTCGCGCTCCCCCTCCAGCAGGACGGGGTGCAGAGCGGGCTGATCCCCGGGCGGGTGAATCCACTGCACGCCATGGTCCAGATCAACCAGGAGCTCTTCGGTCCCGGCACGGTCGCCACCAGCGACGACATCGTGACGCTCGGCCTGCAGGCGGCCACCCACTGGGACGCGCTCACGCACGTCTCGCACTCCGGGAGGATCTACAACGGCCGCCCCGCCGGCACCGTCACCGCGCACGCCGGCGCGCAGTTCAGCTCCATCGCCGCACCCCGGCACCTCGTCTCCCGCGGCGTGCTGCTGGACGTGGCGCGCGCCCACGGCGTGGACCGGCTGCCCGGCGATCACGCCGTGACCCCGGAAGACCTGGACGCGGCCGAGGAGTTCGGCGGGGTCCGGGTCCGGGCCGGTGACATCGTGCTCGTACGGACCGGACAGGTCCAGGTGTATCTGGCGGGCGACAAGCAGGCGTACGCCTATCCGTCACCGGGTCTGTCGGTCCGGACACCCGAGTGGTTCCATGCGCGCGATGTCGCCGCGGTCGCCGATGACACGCTGACGTTCGAGATCTTCCCGCCGGAGATCGAGGATCTGTGGCTGGGCGTGCATGCGCTGGATCTGGTCGAGATGGGCATGCTGCAGGGCCAGAACTGGAATCTGGAAGGGCTGTCCACCGCCTGTGCGGAGGCGAAGCACTACGGCTTCCTGCTCTCCGCGATGCCGGAACCGTTCGTCGGTGCCACCGGCACCCCGGTGGCCCCGGTGGCCGTCCTCTGAGAGCCCGGCGTATTCACGCGTGAGGGGTGACGGCTGCGGGCGACGGCTCGTACCGGGCCTGGTCATGCGCCCCGGCCTGCATCTGGACCTGCACCACCGGCACCCCCCGGTCCACCTCGCACCAGATCTGCTTCCCGGCGCCCTCCGGCTGCCAGCCCCAGCGGTCGGCGAGTCCGTCGACCAGCTCCAGGCCCCGGCCACCGGTGTCCTCGTCCACCGCGTGCCTCTGCTGCGGCGGGCGGCAGCTGGTGTCGGCCACCTCGACCCGTACGGTCCCGGCCGCCCCGGCCGTGCCGGTCGCGCCGAACAGCATGCGCAGCACCGCCGGACAGCCGGTGTGGACCACCGCGTTGGTGACCAGTTCCGAGATCAGCAGGATGAGCGTCTCGGCCAGCGGCTCGTCGTCCCTTATCCCGGACCCGGCCAGCCTCGACCGCGCCCATCTACGGGCACGCCCCACTTCCGCGGGATCCGGCCCGACCTCCAGCTGAACCTGAAGCACCTGCACCGCTCACACCATCCGAACCGGCGGACACATCGCCTCGCGCCTCCTCGGGATCACGGAACGTGATTCCCTTACGAGACAGCATGGTTGACGTACAGTCACCGCAACAAGCGCTTCGGGCATATTCCAGCGCGAAGGAGTACGCGTGGTGCATACTGTGCGACGCGCGTCGCGGGGAGTCGAACAGAAGCGCGCCGAGGCCTCGGGAACCGTTCCCCGGGCGGGCACCGCGCCACTTCCTTGAGCGCGAGCAGGGCACCTCGGCCGGACCGGAGTCGCCACACCGGCAACATCCGGACCACTTGGTTCCAGAACCACTCGCATCCAACGGAGCGTACCCGAGCCGACGGCAACTGCGGCGTGTGACGAATCACGCAAAGGACACAAGCCGGTATCGACGCTCACCGACTGCACTGCGTAACTCCGTAGCGTGAACCTCAGGGGCCTCTCCCGTCACCAGGATGCGCTCGGCGCCCGTCGGCACTCCGCCCCTCAACACCGGCCCAGATCGGCCGCGAGCAACTCCTCCGCCTCGGCCGCCGTCAGCCACTGCCCGGCTCGCAGCCAGGCCCTCTTGAGGTGCAGATGCACGTCCGCCTCCCAGGTGAAGCCCATTCCGCCGTGCACCTGAAGGCAGTCCCGCGCATTGCGGACGGCCGCCTCGTCGGCGAGCAGCTTGGCGCCCGCGATCTCGGCCGGGTCCGCGGTCACGGCTGCCGCGTACACGGCGGCACGGGCCAGTTCGGCGCGTACCAGCATCTGGGCGCACAGGTGTTTGACCGCCTGGAAGGAGCCGATCGGTGCACCGAACTGCTTGCGCTCACGGGCGTGTTGGACGGCCATATCGGTGGTGTGCATGGCGCTGCCGAGCTGCTCGGCGGCGGACAGCAGGGCGCCTTCGAGCCGAAGCCGCGCCCCGTCGGCTCCGGGCACCGGGTCCCCGAGCGCGGCCGGGGCCGTCACCCGGTGCAGCGGTGTGAGCGGGTCGAGTGACCGTACGGGACGGGCGTCCCGCACGAGCGTGCGCAGCGCATCCCCTTCCAGCACCCGCACCCCCTCTCCCGCCAGGGAGATCAGCGCGTCCGCCGCGCCCAGATGGGCCACCGGCCGCTCTTCGTCCAGTACCGCGACCACCGACCCGCCCTCGGCCGCCCCTTTCACCGCACCCGCGGCGAGCTGCGTGGCCACCAGCGGTCCGGGCAGCAGCACCCGCCCCGCCTCCTCGAGCAGCAGGACCGACTCGGGCAGTCCCAGCCCCACCCCGCCCGCCGCCTCCGGCAGCCGCAGTGCGAAGAACCCTGCCGCGCCGAGCTCCCCCCACATGCCCCGGTCGACGTCCGTGCCGGCGTCGAGCGCGGCCCGCATCCGGTCCCTGCCGAAACGGCCGGCGAGCAGGTCCCGTACCCCCGCCCGCAGGGCCCGCTGGTCGTCCGAGAGCTGGAAGTCCACAGTCCGCTCAGCGCCCCTTCGGCAGGCCGAGGATCCGCTCGGCGACGATGTTCTGCTGGATCTGCGAGGTACCCGCGGCAATCGTGTACGAGAGCGAGGTCAACCGGTCCAGGACCCACTCCCGGTCCAGATCGGCTCCGTCGGCGCCGAGCACCTCGGCCGCCGTGTCGTACAGCTCCTGGCGGGCCTGCGAGTAGCGCAGCTTGAAGACCGAGCCGCCGGTGCCGGGCACGCCGCCGCTGCGCTGCGCCTCGCCTACGTTCCACTGGGTGAGCCGCCACAGCGCCCGGAACTCGGCGTTCAGCCTGCCGAGCGTCCTGCGCAGCACCGGGTCGTCCCAGCGGCCGTTCGCCCGGGCCTCGGCGGCCAGGGCGGCCAGTGTGCGGCGGCAGGCGACGACCTCACCGACGAACGCCGTTCCGCGTTCGAAGGAGAGGGTGACCATGGTGACCCGCCAGCCGTCGTTCTCCGCGCCGACCCGGTGGGAGACCGGCACCCGCACCTCGTCGAGGAACATCTCGGCGAATTCGGTGGACCCGGCGAGCGTGCGCAGCGGGCGGACGGTGACGCCGGGGGCGCCCATCCGCATCGCGAGCCAGCTGATCCCCCGGTGCCTGGGCGCCGCCGGATCCGTACGCACCAGCAGCTCGCACCAGTCGGCGACCTCCGCGTGCGAGGTCCAGATCTTCTGGCCGCTCACCACGTAGTGGTCGCCGTCGCGGACCGCCCGGGTCCGCAGCGCGGCCAGGTCGGAGCCGGCTTCCGGTTCGCTGAACCCCTGGCACCAGATCTCGTCGCCGCGCAGGACCGGCGGCAGCCAGCGGGCCCGCTGGCCGGCCGTGCCCTCGGCGGCGATCGTCGGCCCGGCGTGCAGCAGCCCGACGAAGTTCGCCCCGACGTACGGCGCCCCGGCCTTCTCCGTCTCCTCCAGGAAGATCAGATGCTGCGTGGGGGTGGCGCCCCGCCCGCCGGCGTCGACGGGCCAGTGCAGGCCCGCGTACCCGGCGTCGTACAGCATCCGCTGCCAGGCGGTGTCGTACGCCCGCCGTCCCGGCCAGTCCTCCGGGCGGGGCCTGTCGGGCAGCCCGGGCAGCACCGCGGCGAGCCACTCCCGCAACCGCGCCCGGAACTCCTCCTCCTCCGGCGTGCACGACAGGTCCACTACCTGTCCTTGTCCAGGTCGAGGTCGAGCATCCGGATCGCGTTTCCGCGCATCAGTTTGTAGACGGTCTCGTCGTCCAGTCCCTTGACGTGGTCGAGGGCGACCTCCTTGGTGTGCGGGAAGGTCGAGTCGACGTGCGGGTAGTCGGTCTCGAACGTGGCGTTGTCCCGCCCGACCACATCGAGCGACGCGACCCCGTGCTTGTCGCGGAAGAAGCAGCAGAACATCTGCCGGTAGTAGTACGCCGACGGCGGCTCGGGGATCAGATCGCGCACCCCGCCCCACGCGCGGTGCTCCTCCCACACGTCGTCGGCGCGCTCCAGGGCGTACGGAATCCACCCCATCTGGCCCTCGCTGTAGGCGAGTTTCAGTTGCGGGAACCGCACCAGCACCCCGCTGAACAGGAAGTCCATCATCGAGGCCATCGCGTTGTTGAAGGAGAGCGAGGCCTGTACGGCGGGCGGGGCGTCCGGTGACGCGGCGGGCATCTGCGAACTCGACCCGATGTGCATGTTGACGACCGTGCCGGTCTCCTCGCAGACCGCGAAGAACGGGTCCCAGTAGCCGGTGTGGATGGACGGCAGGCCGAGATGGGTGGGGATCTCGGAGAAGGTCACCGCCTTCACCCCGCGTGCGGCGTTTCGCCGGATCTCGGCGACCGCGAGACCGACGTCCCACAGAGGAATGAGGCACAGCGGAATCAGCCGGCCCCCGCTGTCGCCGCACCACTCCTCGACCATCCAGTCGTTGTAGGCGCGTACGCAGGCGAGCGCGACCTCCTTGTCGTGCGCCTCGGCGAAGGTCTGCCCGCAGAAGCGGGGGAAGGTGGGGAAGCAGAGCGACGCCTCGACATGGTTGAGGTCCATGTCCTTGAGCCGTTCGGCCGGATCCCAGCAGCCCCGGCGCATCTCGGCGCGGGTGATCCCCTCCAGGGTCATGTCGTCGCGGTCGAAGCCGACGGCGGCGATGTTCCGCTTGTACGGGAACTTCAGGTCCTCGTAGATCCACCAGTCGGTCGGCGGCCCGTCCGGATCCATCGTGATGACGTACTTGCCGCCCGTGTAAGCCAGTTCGCCGATGCCCGCGGTGAGCGGCTGCGGGCCGCGGTCGCGGTACTTGGCGGGCAGCCAGGCCGAGAAGAGGTGCGGCGGTTCGATCACATGGTCGTCGACGCTGACGATCCGAGGCAGTTCCGTCATGGTGTCCCCTTCGGCGTGCACGGCACGTGTCCGAGCCCCGCCCGCTACATATCTGATGACCCGTCAGATCTGGTTCCGGCCCCAGGCTAGTCCCGCGCCCCTGGACCGACAAGGCGCAGCGCTCTACGCTCTGCGCACGATCTGACTACCCGTCAGCAATGAGGGAACGGGGAACGCAGTGAACGAGACCGCACACGCCCTGGGCGCATCGGCCACCTTCTGGGAGCTCATCGAGCGCCGCGCCGCACTGACCCCCGACCGCCCCGTCCTCATCCAGGACGACCGCACCCTCACCTTCGGCGATCTGCGCGACCGCTGCGAGCGCGTCGCAGCGGGGCTGTACGAGCTGGGGGTGCGCCCCGGCTCCGTCGTCGCCTGGCAGCTGCCGACCCGCCTGGAGACGGCGCTGCTCTCCTTCGCCCTCACCCGGATCGGGGCCGTGCAGACACCCGTCATCCCGTTCTACCGGGACCGCGAGGCGGGGTTCGCGCTGCGCGAGTCGAAGGCGGGCTTCTTCGCCGTACCCGGCACCTGGCGCGGCTTCGACCACACGGCGATGGCACACCGGCTGGCAGCGGAGCTGGACCGTCCGTTGCTGGTCCTCGAGGCGTACGAACGGCTGCCGGACGCCGACCCGGCGGTGCTCCCGCCGCCGCCCACCGACGGCACGGCGGTGCGCTGGATCTACTGGACCTCGGGAACGACCTCCGACCCGAAGGGGGTCCTGCACACCGACCGCAGCCTGATCGCGGGCGGCTCATGTCTGGCCCACGCGCTGCATCTGTCGGCCGACGACGTCGGCTCGATGGCGTTTCCGTTCGCCCATATCGCCGGGCCCGACTACACCGTGATGCTGCTGCTCTACGGCTTCCCGGCGGTTCTCTTCGAACACTTCGCCATGCCCGGCGCCCTGGACGGCTACCGGCGCCACGGGGTGACGGTCGCGGGCGGCTCGACCGCGTTCTACTCGATGTTCCTGACCGAACAGCGCAAGGACCCCGCGGTCAAGGTGGTCCCCACCCTGCGGCTGCTGGCGGGCGGCGGGGCGCCGAAACCGCCGGAGGTCTACCACGCGGTCGTACGGGAGATGGGCGTCCAGCTCACCCACGGCTACGGCATGACCGAGGTCCCCATGATCACGATGGGCGCGCCGGACGACACGGTGGAGCACCTCGCCGAGACGGAGGGCAGGCCGCCCGAGGGCATGGAGATACGGATCACCGACGAGGACGGCAAACCACTGCCGTACGGCACGGAAGGCGAGGTACGGCTGCGCGGGGAAGCCGTCTGCCAGGGCTATCTGGACGCGGACGCGACACGGGACGCCTTCGACGGGGACGGCTTCCTCGTCACCGGCGACGTCGGCCGTCTCCGGGAGAGCGGCCACCTGGTCCTCACCGGCCGCCTCAAGGACATCATCATCCGCAAGGGCGAGAACATCTCCGCCAAGGAGATCGAGGATCTCCTCCACCGCCACCCGGACGTGGCGGACGCGGCGGTGATCGGTCTGCCGGACGCGGTGCGCGGGGAACGCGTCTGTGCGGTCGTCGAGCAGCCGGCCGGGGCGGGGGCGCTGTCGCTGGCGGCGCTCGCGGCATATCTGCGCGCGGAGGGGCTCGCGGTGCACAAGGTGCCGGAGCAGTTGGAGGTGGTGGACGCGCTGCCGCGCAACGAGACGCTCCGGAAGGTGCTCAAGTACAAGCTGCGGGAACGGTTCGCCTGACGGAAACGGGTGGCCGCCGTCGCTCACCGGCTGCGAAGGTCCGGGGCATGGACTGTGTTTTCTGCACCCTGATACGGGAGGACTCGGCACGGTGGGTCTTCCGCGGGCCGGTGGTCTGTGCGTTCGCCCCGCTGGACGCCCTCGCTCCGGGACACACGCTCGTCATCCCGAGGGCCCACCACGCGGACCTCTTCGGCACCCCGGCGGACGTGCTCGCGGAGACGATGACGCAGGTGCAGCGGATCGCGGAGGCGATGCGGTCGGTGCTCGGCGCCGGGGGCGTGAACATCCTGAGCGCGAGCGGGCCGGGCTCGCAGCAGTCCGTACCCCATCTGCATGTGCACGTCGTGCCCCGCCGGCCCGGCGACGGGTTCTCGACCTGGCCCTCCGGGCGATCCGGGCAGCGGGTCGACGGCGACCCCATCAACCGCCTCGCGGAGGCGGTCGCGGACCGGTGAAGGTGGGACCGGGTGCGGCCCCGGCGAGAGGGTCACGCACCCGGCCCGGTCGGTGGCGCGCTTACGCGTCGGGTTCGATCACCGTGAAGTAGACGGCGAACGCGGCCACCGCGTCCTCCTCGGCGATCCGGCCATCATGGTCGGTGTCCAGGCTCCGGGCCGCCAGGCTCGCCGACTCGGCGCTCGCACCGAGCACCTTCAGCGCCCGCTCCACGGCCGGCACCGACGCCGCGCCGTCGTCGTCCTTGTCGGCCACGGCGATCGCGGCGCGCAGGAACGGGCGGGCGATCTCCGCGAACCGCTCCGGGCTGTCGCGCAGGCGTTTCACGGCCCCGCCCACGAACTCCTCACGCGTCACTCGCTGGTCCCCGTCGACGTCGGCGATGCCCGCCATGCCCTGCCAGAATGCCTCGGCCCCGGTGTAGAGCGCCTGGCCCTTGTCGCAGCGGGCCGTCGTGCCGAACTCGGCGAGCAGACGGGCCGCGGCGGCGTTGAAATCGGCGCGATCGATGTATCCGTTGCCGTCCTGGTCGAAGGCGGCGAAACGGAAGGCGATCTTGCGCTCGTACTCTGCGCTGTCCATGCGGGGAGCGTACGACTTCGAGCGGCGTCACGTGTCACTTACGCGCGCCGCCGGTGTGACAACCTGGTACTCACACCGAGTTCCGGACACGTTTCAGGCCGGGAGCGGCTGGGCTTTCTCGTCGACGGCCGCGTACCGGTCGGGGAACACCGCGAACAGTCTGCGTACCCCGAGCGCGGCCAGCACCCGGTTGACGTGCGAGCCCTCCTCGGCGCCGCGGGCGGGCAGGATCAGCCGCAGCCGGCCCCCGCAGGAGCGCATCAGCCGGCGGGCGGCGACCAGTACGCCGACGCCGCTGGAGTCGCAGAACATCACCTCGGAGAGGTCGAGCACCACGTCGTGGCGCCCGAGGGCGACCGCATCGTGGACGTGCCGGCGGACGACCGGAGCCGTCACCAGGTCCAGTTCGCCGCATATGTGCAGCACGGTCCAGACGCCCTGCTCGGTTTCGGCCACCTTCAGAGTCACGTGATCCGGCCTCTCGTTCCAGGAATCCCGGCGATCCGGAAGTACTCGTTCCTCCTCGCGGCTGCCCCACCGCGCATCCATGAAACACCGACCTGGTGAGGAGGGCACAGGCGATTTCAGGCAGAAATGATCACTTGAGGTCCGATTTCAACGCCCTGGAGCGCCGCATTTCCTACCATCCAGGGCGTTAGCAGGGGCGCACTTGCCGAAAAGAGACGTGCATGGTCGGCATGGCCGACTACATTCGATGCGACGAGGGCACAGGGCTGGGGGTCCTATGGCGAAAGACACACCACCCCGCTGGGACCGCAGGATGCAGCAACGGCTGGCACGCGGCGAGGCGGCGGCCCTCGGCGAGCTCTACGACCGCTTCGCCTCGCTCGTGCACAGCCAGGCCCACCGGATGCTCGACGACGAGTCGGCCGCCGACCTGGTGACCCGCGAGGTCTTCGGCTACGTGTGGGAGAACCCCGACGCGTACGACCCCAAGCAGGGTTCGATGCGGTCCTGGGTGGCCCGGCTCACCCACCGCCAGTCCGTGCAGCGCCTGCGCGGTGCGCAGCCGTCCCCGTTCGCGCGGGACTACGACGACGAGTCCGCCGACGACGACGGGCCGGACGACACCGCGGACCGGCAGGAACTGGAGGAGCGGGTGCAGCGCGCCACCGCCGCGGCCCGCGCCGACTACATCGTCGCCTCCATGCCCGCACCGCTGCGGGCCGCGCTGGAGCTCGCGTACATCCAGCGCAGGGACTACCGGCAGACCGCGGCCGACCTCGGGGTGACCGAGGACGAGGCCCGCCGGCGCCTGCGGCTCGGGCTGCAGCTGCTGTCCACCGCCCACACCCGCCCCCTCGAAGGGTTCTCGCCGCCCGGATACGGACGGGCCCTGTGAGCGCGGGCGACGACGCGGACGGACGCGACGGCAACGGGCACGACGACGAGGTACGGGGCGTACGGCGCATACCGGGACCGCGGGCCGCCGCGGACGACTTCGACCTCGACGCCGTACCGCCGCCCGCCCCGGGCGTGGACCCGCCGCAGGGGACGGCACCGGAACCGGAGGCCGAGGAGCCCGGGCCGGCGGCCCCGGAGCCGTCGCTGCCGGCGCCCCGGCAGTCCCCGGTGCTCCCCCACCGCGTCCTCAAGTCCCTCCTCGGCGCGTGGGCCCTGGCCGCCTGTTCCGCGGACGAGACCGAAGCCGTCGAGGCGCACCTCACCGAGTGCGCCGCGTGCGCCGACGAAGCGCTGCGGCTGCGCGACGCGGTCGGCCTGCTGCACACCGACGGCAGTCTGGACCTCGACCCGATGCTGCGCTCCCGGGTGCTCGACGCCTGTCTGAGCCGTCGCCCCGCCACCATCCCGGTGCCGGACTGGGCTGCTCCGTACGACGCGGAGACCGCCCGGCTCGATGCGCTGCTCCGCGACATCCGTGACTCGGAATGGCATGCGCCGGTGCGGCTGAAGTGGTTCGAGCGCGAGCGGGCGGTCAACCGGAAGACGACGGTCGCCGGCGTGATCGGCCATCTCATGACCGTCGACGGCCTGGTCAGCACGGCCCTCGGCCTGGACGATCCGCTCGGCGGCGGCGCTGCCGCCGGGGTCGGCAGACGGGGCCCGGGCGACCCGGCTCCGGGCGTCGCCGCCCTCCCGATCTCGCCGGCCGCGCGCACCGAGGCGTACTGGTCGGCCGCCCGGCGGCCGCCGACCCGGGCCGTCCGCGAGCCCTGGCGCGAGCAGAGCCACGCCCTCATCCGCACGGTGTCGTTCGCAGGACGCGGGGTCGCCGGGCTCTCCGTCTCGTACGGGGACTTCGCCCTTCCGCTGCAGGACTCCCTGCTGGACCGGGCCTTCGAGTGCTGGGTGCACGGCGGCGACATCGCGGACGCCGTGGACTATCCGTACGAGGCCCCGTCCGCCGCCCATCTCCACCGGATGATCGACCTCGCGGCCCGGCTCCTCCCGGCCGCCCTCGCCGGACGCCGCCGGGCCGGGCTCGCGGCGCCCGCACGCCACCTGGTGACGGCCGGATCGCCGGGCCGCTCGCTCCATCTGGAGATCGAGGGCTCGGGCGGCGGCAACTGGTACATCGCGCTGGACTCCCCGGCCGCGCTCGGCTCGCCCGATCACACGGTCGCGCAGGTGGCGCTGGACGGCGTCGAGTTCTGCCAGCTCGTCGCGGGGCATGTGTCACCCGTCGAGGCGGCCGCCGGCCAGGAGGGCGACCGCGAGGCGATTCGCGACGTACTGTTCGCGGCGGCGTCCCTCAGCCGCCTGTGAGCCGTACCGCCCTCAGGAGAAGATCACCGTACGGCGGCCGTTGAGCAGGATGCGCCGTTCCGCGTGCCACTTCACCGCGCGGGCCAGCGCCTGGCACTCCACGTCGCGCCCGAGGGCGACCAGCTGGTCCGGCGTCACGCCGTGTCCCACCCGCTCGACCTCCTGCTCGATGATCGGCCCCTCGTCGAGGTCGGCGGTCACATAGTGCGCCGTGGCACCGATCAGCTTCACACCCCGGGCGTGCGCCTGGTGGTACGGCTTGGCGCCCTTGAAGCTCGGCAGGAAGGAGTGGTGGATGTTGATGATGCGGCCGCTCAGCTGCTTGCACAGATCGTCCGAGAGGACCTGCATGTAGCGGGCGAGGACGACCAGTTCGACGTTCTCCTCGCGGACCAGCTCCAGCAGCTGCGCCTCCGCGTCCGCCTTGGTCTCCCTGGTCACCGGGATGTGCCGGAACGGAACGCCGTACGAGCCGATGAGCTCGGCGAAGTCCGTGTGGTTGGAGACGACGGCCGCGATCTCGACCGGCAGCGCCCCGATCCGGGAGCGGAACAGCAGGTCGTTGAGGCAGTGGCCGAACTTGCTGACCATCAGCACGACCCGCATCCGCTCCGACGCCCGGTGGATCTGCCAGTCCATCCGGAACGAGTCGCCGATGGCGGCGAAGCTGGCCCGCAGCTTCTCCACGTTCACCGGGGTGTCCGCCGTGAAGTGGACACGCATGAAGAACAGACCCGTGTCGTGGTCGCCGAACTGCTGGCTGTCCTCGATGTTGCAGCCGGTCATGAAGAGATAGCTCGACACGGCGTGCACGATGCCCTGTTTGTCCGGGCACGAGAGAGTGAGGACGTACTGCTCGGAGGTGATGTCAGCAGGCTGCGGCGCGGTCATGCCCGTAGCGTGCCACACCGCCCGCGGTTCAGGCGGTTCTGGTCATGATGCGAAGCACATCGAGCGAACGCGGCGGAACGTCCGGATCCTCCCCGTCGTTCGTGGCGAGCAGCACATGCGCCTCACGGGCGGCCCGTACGGCCTCCGGCCAGCCGTGGTGCTCCAGGTAGCCGGAGACGGGGGCGTCCGCGCCGACCTGGTGCATGATGCGCAGCACCCGCAGCACGGCGACATCGACGAGGGCCGCCTCGCCGGAGTCGCGGAATATCGTCCCCACGTACTTCTCGGCGGACCAGTTGTCCAGCCAGGTGTCCTCGACCAGGCGGTACACGGCGTCGGTGACGTCGCCGTACCCTTCACGGCCGGCGAGCCAGCACTCGTGGTGGAAGACGGGGTCGGAGAGCATGTGCAGCGCCGAGCGCACATTGCTGCGCCAGCGCCACCAAGGAACGTCATTGAGCGGCATGCCGCCCATGGTGGAGGAGCGACGGCCGCGACGGGAAGTGTTCTCCGAACCTTGCTGCACGGTTGTCGATCGTACGTTCCTCTCTTCCGGGTCCGCACCGCCCCCTGCAATTCACCTGTACGTCACCGAGCGTTGAGCGGAGCACACATCAGCGTTACCCCGGGGGCGGAAATGTTCATGCCCATGACCGGATGGCGACGCCTCACCTCCCCCCGCCCCTACAAATTCCTCACATGTGCGGCGGCCGGGGCCTTGCTGATGACCGGCTGCGGTGTGCTCCCTGGGGCCTCGGGGGACTCCAGGGAGCCCATCACCGTCATGACCTGGGCCCCCGACGGCTCCAGCGGCCCCGACACGGCGAACATGGCGGGCATGACCGCCATGGCGCGGGCGTACGCGCGCTGGGTGAACGGCAACGGCGGGATCGACGGCCACGAGCTGCTCGTCACCAGATGCAACGAGGAGGACACCTCGGTCGGTGCGGCGAACTGCGCCCGGCGGGCGGTCAAGGAGAAGGCGGTCGCGGTGGTCGGCTCGTACAGTCGGCACGGGCAGGCCTTCATGGCGCCGCTGGAGGTCGCGGGGATCCCGTACATCGGCGGCTACGGGGCCTCCGAGGAGGAGTTCAGCAGTTACGACTCGTACCCCGTCAACGGCGGCCAGTCGGCACTGCTCGCGGGCAACGCCCAGCAGCTGGCGCGCGGTTGCGACCGGGTCTCCGTGGTGCGGCCCGACACCCTGGGCGGCGACACCCAGGCATGGCTGCTCAACACCGGCCTCAAGGAGGCACACCGGCCCGCCCCGTCGGACGTCCGGGCGGCCGAGGCGGCGACCTCGTACGACAAGGCGGCCGGGGAGGCACTGCAGGGGGCCGGGACGTCCGGCGGGTGCGTGACGGCGGTGCTGGGGGACCGCACGGAGACGTTCTTCGACTCCTTCCGCCGGCTCGAGGCCTCGTACGGGGACGTACGGATCTCCTCCGTGCTCGGCAGCGTCGACCAGCCGATGATCAACCGCACGGGTGGGCGGGAGAGCCCGTTCGAGGGGGCGTACATCACCGGCTGGTACCCGGACGCGGGGGACCCCCGCTGGGACGAGATGCGCGGCGCGATCCGCAAGCACGCCTTCGGCGACAACCGGATCGACCCGGACGACACGGGTGTCCAGACGACATGGATCGCCTACACGGTGCTGAAGAAGATCGTCGAGACGATCGACGCGCCGCAGATCACGGCGGGCAAGCTCACGGTCGCGCTGAACCAGGGCATCCAGGTGGACACCGGCGGCCTCACACCGCCGCTGCGATGGCGGTACGCCGACATGCTGGGGTCGTCGGCGTATCCGCGGATCGTGAACCGGAAGGTGACGTTCCAGGTGGTGCGGGAGGGGCGGCTGGTGGCGGAGAAGAAGGGGTTCGTCGATGTGACGAACACCTTGTCCAACGCCAGCGCGAAGGGCTGAAAGTCACCCGGCGGCGGCGCAGAACCAGCCCCTCCGGCGACGGGGAAGCGAAGGCCGGGTTTGAGAGCCCCCGGCACGCGGCCTGGTGCTGTGACCGGAAAGGTTTGCCGGGAAGCTCGCGGCGTCCGGTGCAGTGCATCGCAAGGCGGAGCATCGCCCGCGTACGGGATGTACTCGGGTGATGCGACAACGCGGCGAGGTGCCGCACCGGGCGGCGCCAGCCGGTGAACCTTTCCGGTCAATGCACCAGGGTCTGGCGGGAAGGGGCGGGGAACAGGCCCGCCGCAGGCGCACCCCCACCGCCCCGCCCCGCGTCGGGTCAGAGCTCCGTCGCCGTCCGGCGGGTCAGCCCGTACTTCGAGGCGATCGCATTCCACAGCCCCGACGCCTGCTGCTTGGCCATGCTCGCGTCGCCGCTCGCCCGGTCCGCCTGAGACTTCTCCGGCGTCGCCCGCGCCTTGCCGTGCCGGCACACCTTCTTGCCGTCCTTGGCCTGCCCGGCCCACGCCGCGTAGTGGTCGTCGGCCGAGGCCGACGCCTGCCAGGCCTTCGTGAGCGCCGCGGTCAGCTGCGCATGGTTCGGCAGCTTGTCGACGGACAGCCCCTGCAGCCGCGTCACCAGTTCGCGACGCTGCCGGGCGGCGCCCTGCAGGTCCGCGACCGCCTGGTCCAGGTCCTTGCAGGACTTGGTCTTCTCGACGGCCCCGATCACCGCGGAGCGGCTGTTGTTGCTGTCCGCCAGCAGCTTGTCGAGCTCCTCGGCCTGCGGCTTCGCCGGGTCGGCCGCCGCCTGGCCGGACGGCTTCGCGGCGGGTGAACTCGACGCGGCCACCGCCTGCTTGTCGTCCTTCTTGTCGTCGCCGCCGCTCATCAGCGCACCCGCCCCGAGCCCGACGATCGCGCAGCCCACGACGACTGCCGCGATCAGCGGAATGTGCGAGGGCTTCTTGCGCTGCCCGGCCCGCCCCTGCGGCGGGTCGCTGTGCTGCTGCTGCATCTGCGGCTGCTGGTAAGGGGGCTGCTGCCGGCCGGCCTGGTACGGCGCCGCCGGCCCGGGGTCGAACCGCGGCATCTGCTGTGTGGCGCCCGCGGGTTCCTCGCTGCGGAACAGGTTGTCGAACTCGGCGGGCGGCTGCCGCTCGCCAGGGGTTCCGGGCCTGATGCCGTACGGGGTCCCGCCGGGCACCGGCGGGATGTACTGGGTCGCGTCGGCGTCGGAGGCCGCTGCGGGCGGCTGGGCGTGCGCCAGGAACTGGGTGGCCTCCGCGGGGCCCTCGGGTGGCAGGCCACCCGGCGCGGGACCGGCCGGGACCGGCGCGATGTACTGCGTGGCATCCGCGTCCGCACCCATGCCCGCGCCCGGCACGGCCTCCGGGGGCAGCGGCTGCGCATACGGCTGGGGCTGCGGTTCGTGCCCGTACGCCACCGGACCCTGGCCGTACTGGCCCTGCTGGTCGTACTGGCCGTGCGGCGCCTGCGCACCCCAGGGCCGGCCCCACGGCTCCCCGCCCGCCGGAACGGCCTGACCGGCCTGTCCGCCCGGTATCCAGGGCTCGCCGCCACCTGCGGGCAGCACGACACCTTCGTGCGCGGGCCGTACAGCAGGGAGCTGCTGTTCGTCACCCTGTCCGCTCTGCGTCACCGGGACTCCTACGTGTATACCTACGGCATCGTCGGCTCACGCTATCGGGTGGCTACCGCCCTGTGCCAAGCGCCCGTTGTCACCGGACCTCCCTTCGCCCGGGCAGCAACACGCAGCGTCGCCGTGACGCAGTGATGAGTCACCGCCGGTCAGGCCGCCTGGAGTTCCAGCCGCGCCCCGAACTCCCGTACCGCAGGCTCGTCCCCGTACGGCACCAGCCGCTGCTGCAGATCGTCCAGATACTCCGCGCCCCGGCCGGACCGGACCGTCCCCAGCAGCTCCATCGCCCGCGTCCCCGTGTGACACGCCTGCTCCACCTCGCGCAGCTGCACCTGCGCCGTGGCGAGCAGCACCAGGCCGATGCCGCGGCGGCGGGCCCGGGACTCCGGGTGGCCGGCCAGGGACTCCGCCGCCCGGCCGGCGGCCGCCTCCGCCTGTCCGAGGTCGCGGTGGCAGTGCGCGAGCTCGTCGGCCAGATAGGCGTGGTCGAAGTGGGCGATCCAGGTCGGGTCGTCGCCCGTGTCCGGCGCGGCGTGCTCCAGTGCCGTGAGCGCCCGGCCCATCGCCTCCTGGCAGGTGCGGGCGTCGCCGAGCAGCGCGTGACCGCGCGCCTCCGCCGCGTGGAACATCGCCTCCGCGCGCGGGGTGACCCGCCCGCGCGCCCCCTCCTGGGCGGCCCGCGCCAGCTGTGCGATCTCCCGCGGGTTGCCGAGCTGCGCCGCGAGATGGCTCATCGACGCGGCCAGCACATACCCGCCGTACGCCCGGTCGCCCGCCGCCTGCGCCAGGCGCAGCGCCTGGATGTAGTACCGCTGGGCGAGCCCCGGCTGCCCCGTGTCCACCGCCATGTACCCGGCGAGCTCGGTGAGCCGCGCGACAGCCGCGAAAAGCTGCCGCCCCACCGATTCGCGGTACGCCCCCGACAGCAGCCCGGACACCACGCTGTTCAGGTAGTGCACCAGGACCGGCCGGACGTGCCCGCTGCCGAACCGGTGGTCGAGGTCGACCAGCGCGGCCGTCATCGCCCGCACCGCCTCGACGTCAGACATCCCGACCCGGGCCCCGGCGGGCCGCGCCACCAGCGGATCGGCGGCGGTGATCAGCCAGTCCCGGCTGGGCTCGACCAGCGCCGAGGAAGCGACCGCCGAACCGGACAGGAAGTCGCGGCGGCCGACATCGCTGCGCCACAGCTCGCAGACCTGCTCGATCGCGCCGGTCACGGTCGGCGCGAACTGCAGTCCGATGCCGGAGGCCAGATTCTTGCCGTTGGCCATGCCGATCTCGTCGATCGTGACCGTACGGGCGAGTTTGCGGCCGAGCGCCTCGGCGATGATTCCCGGTGCCCGGCCGCGGGGTTGCTGTCCGCGCAGCCAGCGGGCCACGGAGGTCTTGTCGTAGCGGAGGTCGAGACCGCGCTCCGCACCGACCATGTTGACCCGCCGGGCAAGTCCCGCATGGGAACATCCGGCTTCCTGGATGAGCGCCTGGAGCCGTTCGTTCGGCTGGCGGGCGACGAGAGGCCTGGCTGCCATGTTTCCCCCTGAGACCGCAGTGATCGATGAGGAGATCACTGCCCGGTGATTACACAAGAAATGCACACATTCATCGTGTTGGTGGCCTTCACGATGTTCACCACGTTCCTCATGACTTTGTTGACGTTCGGTACGTAATCGCCCTGGGCGAACTGTTCCGGATTCCCCCCATGTGGCTACCCGCCCCGCGACGCACCGCCTCATGCGCGCCCCCACCCATGCATCCATGCGCCCCACGTGCAGGATCGTTGCGCCGCAGCCGCGTTCGCCACGCCCGTAACCCCAGGTGGTTGCGGGAGTTGAGGTGTTCGTGGAAGAGCCCATCAAAGTCACGGAAGCCGCACAGGTCCCCGAACAACGAGGAGAGCAACTGCTCGACGCCGCAGTGCGGTACACGGAAGAGCGGCACTGGGACGTGCTCCCCGGCACCTGGCTGGAGGCGGTGGCGGGGGCGGAACAGTGCTCGTGCGGGGAGGCCCGCTGCGCCGCTCCCGGCGCCCACCCCGCCCGGCCCGACTGGGCGAGCCAGTCGACCGGCAGCGCCGCCGCGGTCCGCCGGATGTGGTCCAAGCACCCGCGGGCCTCGGTCCTGTTGCCCACCGGACGCACCTTCGACGCGATCGACGTACCGGAGTCCGCCGGCTTCCTGGCACTGGCCCGGATGGAGCGGATGAGTCTGCCGCTCGGCCCCGTCACCTGCACCCCCGACCGCCGGATGCTCTTCTTCGTGCTGCCCGGCGCGGCGGCCAAAGTGGACGATCTCGTGAGGAAGCTGGGCTGGAGCGCCCCCACCATCGGCCTGTTCGGCCGCGGCGAGGGCCACTACGTGGCGGGGCCGCCGACCCGGGTCGGCGGGCGCGGTGCGGTGCAGTGGGCCCGTCGACCCACCCCCGCCAACCGGTGGCTGCCGGATGCGGTGGAGCTGATCAGTCCGCTCGCCTACGCCTGTGGGCGGGAAGCCGCCGACGCACGCGCACGCCTTTCGTAGTCTGTCCCCCATGAACGGGGACAGCGAAAGGCAGTGCACCATGTCGGACCCGACACCGCCGGGCGGGACAGCACCCGCAGCAGGATCCGCACCGAGGAGCACGGGGGAGGCGGGCGAAGCGCCCACGGCGCCGCCCGCCGTCCGTGTACAGGGCCTCTGGAAGCGGTTCGGCGAACAGGTCGCGGTCGCCGGGATCGATCTGGAGCTGCCCGCAGGCAAGTTCATCGGACTGGTCGGACCCAACGGTGCGGGCAAGACCACCACGCTGTCGATGGTGACCGGGCTGCTCCGGCCCGACCACGGGACGATCGAGGTCGGCGGGCGCGACGTCTGGCGCGACCCGGTCGACGTGAAGGCCAGGATCGGCGTCCTGCCGGAGGGGCTGCGGCTCTTCGACCGCCTCTCAGGGCGTGAACTCCTGGCGTACACCGGCCGGTTGCGCGGTCTGCCGGGCGCCGAGGTCGACAAGCGGGCCACCCAGCTCCTGGACGTACTGGACCTGGCGGGCGCCCAGCACAAGCTGGTCATCGACTACTCCACCGGCATGCGCAAGAAGATCGGGCTTGCGGCCGCGCTGCTGCACAACCCCGAAGTGCTGTTCCTGGACGAACCGTTCGAGGGCGTCGACCCGGTCTCCGCGCAGACCATCCGCGGGGTTCTCGAGCGGTACACCGGCTCGGGGGCGACCGTCGTCTTCTCCAGCCATGTGATGGAGCTCGTCGAGTCGCTGTGCGACTGGGTGGCCGTGATGGCAGGCGGCACGATCCGGGCCCAGGGCACTCTCGCCGATGTACGCGGCGGGGCCTCGTCCCTTCAGAACGCCTTCCTCGAACTCGTCGGCGCGAGCAACCGGGACACCGGCGACTCCCTCGACTGGCTGGGCGGCGCCCGATGAGCGTGCTCGACGCCCCCGTCACGCCCGCCGCCCGCCCCTCCGACGGCGGGGGCGGCGAAGGCCTCGTCCCCGTCTTCGTACGGCTCAAGCTGACGCTGCTGCGCAACGGACTGCGGCAGTCGTCGGGGCGGCGGGCCGCGTACATCACCTCCGTCGTCGTCACGCTGCTGATCGCGGCCGGCCAGCTCATCGGTCTGACCGCGCTGCGCGGCCACGCGCACGCGGGCTCGCTCGTCGTGCTGCTGACGGCGCTGCTGGCGCTCGGCTGGGCGGTCATGCCGCTGTTCTTCCCCAGCGGCGACGAGACCCTCGACCCCAGCCGGCTGGTGATGCTGCCGCTGCGCCCGCGCCCGCTGGTCGGCGCGCTGCTGATGGCGTCCCTGATCGGCATCGGGCCGCTGTTCACCCTCTGCCTGGTGGTCGGCTCGGCGTTCGCGGTGGCGCACGGCGCGGCGGCCGTGGCGTTCGCGGTGGTGGCCGCGCCGCTGGCACTGCTGGTGTGCGTGGCACTGGCGCGGGCCGTTGCCACGGCCAACACCCGGCTGCTGACGTCACGCAGGGGGCGCGATCTGGCGGTGCTCAGCGGGCTGGTGATCGCGGTCGGCATGCAGTTCGTCAACTTCGGTGCGCAGCGGCTCGGCCGGTCCGGTGGGCTGGCCGCGCTCGACCCGGCCGCGGACGTGGTGCGCTGGCTGCCGCCCGCCTCGGCGATCGGCGCGGTGGACTCCGCGGCCCAGGGGTCGTACGGGCGGGCCGTGGTGCAACTGTTGCTCTCCGTCGTCGCACTGGGTGCGCTGGTGTGGCTGTGGCAGCGGAGTCTGGTGAAGCTGATGACCGCCCCGGACGGTTCGACGCTCGCCGCCGCCGATCCGGGCCGCAAGAAGTCCGCGGCGGGCGGTTCCCGGCTCTCCGCGCTGCTGCCCGAGGGACGTACGGGGACGGTGATGCGGCGCACCCTGCGGTACGTCGCACGGGACCCGAAGACCAAGTCCGCCTGGGTGACGGCGCTCGCCATCGGCCTGATCGTGCCGTTGCTCAACGCGGTGCAGGGCACCGGCTCGGTCTACTTCGCGTGTTTCGCCGCCGGAATGCTCGGCATCCAGATGTACAACCAGTTCGGACAGGACACCTCCGCCTTCTGGATAGTGGCTCTGACGATCTCCTCCACCCGGGACGCGTACCTCGAACTGCGGGCGCGGGCCCTGGCGTTGCTGGTGATAACCCTCCCGTACACGGTCCTGGTGAGCGTGGCGACGGCGGCGGTGCTCGGGGACTGGCAGGTGCTGCCGGGCGTCGTGGGGCTCTCGCTGGCCCTGCTGGGGGCGATGCTGGCGACGGGCGCGATGGCGTCGGCCAACTTCCCGTACTCGATACCCCAGGACGGTGCGTTCAAGAACGTGGCACCGGGGCAGGCAGGGCTCGCCTGGATCTCCATCTTCGGTGGCATGGTCTCGGCGGCGGTGCTGTGCGCGCCGATGATCGTGGCGACGATCTGGCTGCATCTCGCCGATGCGGAGGACTGGTTGTGGCTGCTGCTTCCGGTGGGCGGCGGGTACGGGACGCTGATCACCTGGGCCGGGCTGCGGCTGGCGGCTCCCCGCACGGCGAACCGGCTCCCGGAGATCCTGGCGGCGGTCAGCAAGGGGTGAGCCGGGTGGGGGCGGGCCGTGGGGTCCGCCGGCAGGCGTCGGGCGGCGGACCGTGGGGACCCGTCGGCGGGCCGTGAGCGCCTGTCGGCGGGCGCCGGACGGCTGCCGTTACGAGGAGACCGGTTCGCGGTCGGCCTGGGAGTCCTCGGCGAACTGCTCGAGGAACGGCTCGACCGCCGCGCGCCAGCCCTCCGGCTGGTCGTAGTGGACGAGATGACCGGCGTCCGCCACCTCCGCGTACTGCCCGCGCGGCAGTACGCGGACCATCTCCTGGGCCTCCGCACGGCCCAGCTCGCCGTCCAGGCCGCGGAGCACCAGCGTCGGGCACCGGACCTGTGCCAGCTCCTCCCAGTGCGCGTCGTGGACCCAGGTCGCCCGGGACTGGAGCATCTGGCGGCGGGAGAAGACCGGCCGCCAGCCGTCGGCCCGCTCGGCCATCACCTCGGCGAAGAACTCGCCGCGGGACGGGTTCGGCCGCTCCACCCAGGGGTCGTCCTCACCGAACCACTTCCGTACGTCGGAGAGCGTCGCGAACGGCACCGGCCAGGACTTGAACCAGTCCTCCCACTCCCGCTGCGAGGCCGCGCCGAGCGCGGAGGCCCGCATGTCGCAGATGACCAGGGCCCGGACGAGGTCGGGGCGCTTCGCGGCAAGCTGCCAGGCGGTGAGCGCACCCATCGAGTGACCGACGAGAGTGACGGGGGCGAGGCCGAGCTGTTCGATCGCCGCCTCGGCGTCGGCGACATACGCGTCACGTGTGTACGGGCCCTCGGCCGGCTTCTCGCTGCGGCCGTGGCCCCGCTGGTCGAGGCCGACGGCCCGGTACCGCTCGGCGAGCCAGCGGGTCGTGGACGCCCAGTGCGAGGCCCGGCCCATCAGTCCATGGAGCAGTAAGACCCCGGGGGCGCGCTCGCCCTCCGTGCGCCCTTTGGGCGGGTCGGCGAACTCCCAGGCCGCGAGGCGTACGCCGTTGGATCCGGTCACATCGATGCGCCGCACCATATGTCCTGGCACCCCCTTCGGGTCCTCGATCACCGCTCGTTCACCGCGTGGTGGCGTCACGCCAGACTATCGAACCTTTATTCGAACAACGGGCTCCGGCTCGCAACACCCCTCGTTCGAGTGACGGCCTCCAAGGATTGACGTCGGCCACGGAGGGGAGATCTTCAGCGGGAGGCGGGCCACTCGGGGATGAGGGCCCGTGGGGACCGACCTTGAGAGCTCGGGGCTCCAGGTCGGAACAGGGGAGGACAGGCCCCGGCGCCGCGCGGCGCCGGGGCCCTCTCATGTCCAGGGGGCGTGCGGGGCGGCCTGCGCCGGCGTACGGGCCGCCGGGGCCGTGCGGGCCTGCGGGCGCCGGGGCGTACGCGGGCGGAGCGGGGCTGCCGAGCGGCGCGGCCCGGCCCGCGTGGCCGTACATCGCCGCCCGGGCTGCGTGTCCACGCAGGGCCGCCCGGCAGCCTGCGTGGCCGGCCGAGGCGTTCGGGCTCGGGCCGACTGCCTTCCGGCTCACACGCCAGTACGACGGGCGCATCCCCTGCTCCCTCCCCGACCGCGTGGCCAGGCGGCCGCCACTCTCAGGTATGCCTCAGCCACAGCCTGGCACGCGAACCGTCAGAGCGCTGCAATTCCGGACGGAAAAACGGAAAGCGGACGTTACGGTTCAGCGTCCGGGGCGGCCGCGCGCGCGTCCTCCCCGGGCGCGTGCGGGTGGTGTGCGTGCGTTCAGCGCTTGGCGACGAACACGTGCGAGGCGACTTCGGCGTCCAGCTCCGCCGCCTCGCCGCTGCTGCCGACCAGCACCCCGCCGGGCGACTGCGTCACGCTGACCACCGAGCCGGGCTGCACGCCCGCCCGCCGCAACGTATACATCAGCTGGGCATCCGTCTGGATCGGCTCGCCGATCCTGCGCACCACCACGGTCTTGCCGTCGGAACCCGGATCGAGCTCCGACAGACTGACCATCCCGTCGTTGAGGAACGGGTCGGCCTCGGCCTTCTCTCCCAGCTCCTCCAGGCCCGGAATCGGATTCCCGTACGGCGACTCCGTCGGGTGCCGCAGCAGCTCCAGCACGCGGCGCTCCACGGCCTCGCTCATCACGTGCTCCCAGCGGCAGGCCTCCGCGTGCACCTGCTCCCACTCCAGGCCGATCACGTCGACGAGCAGGCACTCGGCGAGCCGGTGCTTGCGCATCACGCGGGTCGCCAGCCGGCGGCCCTCCTCCGTCAGCTCCAGATGCCGGTCGCCCGCGACCTGCACCAGGCCGTCACGCTCCATGCGCGCGACCGTCTGGCTGACCGTCGGACCGCTCTGGTCCAGCCGCTCCGCAATCCGGGCGCGCATGGGGACGACGCCTTCCTCTTCGAGTTCGAGGATGGTGCGGAGATACATCTCCGTTGTGTCAATCAGTCCGGACATTCGTGCCCCTCGATGCTGTGACATGAAAACGCCGTGCGCAGGCCCTGGACCAATTCTGACGCATAGCGCCGACAACCGTGCCGTGCCCGCCGAACCCTGGCCCGTATGTGCGGGCCACAGGCGGTATTGACAGGTCAGTGGTCCAGACCGCAACGTGATCCGCGGCACGGACACCCCACGGTCACCCACCCCCGCCGAAAGGGCCTCCTCGATGAGCGACAGCACGTTGGCCGGTCAGTTCTTCGACGCAGCGATCGGCCTGCTGGAGCGCGTACGCGACGAGGAGTCCGGCAACATCGCGGCGGCCGGGACCGCGATCGCCGACACCGTCGCAGCGGGCGGCAGGCTCTTCGCGTTCGGCGCCGGCCACTCGTCGCTCGCCGCCCAGGACGTCGTCTACCGGGCCGGCGGGCTGGCCCTGATGAACCTGCTCGCCGTCCCCGGCGCCCTCGGCGTCGACGTGATGCCCGCGACGCTCGGCTCGGCGCTGGAGCGGGTGGGCGGTCTGGCCGGTGCGGTGCTCGACTCCAGCCCGGCGAGCGCCGGCGACCTGCTCGTGATCATCTCGCTCTCCGGGCGCAACGCGCTGCCCGTCGAGATGGCGCAGGGCGCGCGCGATCGCGGGATCACGGTCATCGGCGTCACATCGGTGGCCTACGCGGACTCGGACATGACACGGTCGCGGCACGGCTCGGGCGGATTCCTGCGGGACCACTGCGACATCGTCCTCGACAGCAAGATCGCCATCGGCGACGCGGAGCTGACCGCGGACGGCATCGAGGCGCCGTTCGCCCCCGCGTCGACGGTGGTCACGAGCGCGGTGATGCAGGCGATGATGGCGACGGCCGCCGAGCGGCTGGTGGAGCGGGGGATCGAGCCGCCGCTGCTGCGGTCCGGGAACGTCGACGGTGGACACGAGTGGAACAGGCGCGTGATGACCGAGTACGCGGACCGGATCTTCTACCAGCACGGGAGGTGACCGCGGCGGTCCGAAGGGCGTTCGTGCCTCGGTCACCGAACGCGCTCGGGCACCCGGTGGGCCTCAGAGGGCGGAGGACGAAGGCAGGGTCTGCGACAGGTCCACCGCCGTGGCCACTCTCGCCGCCACGCTCTCCGCGTACTCCGCGTCCGGGCGCTCGAACGCCGGACGGTGCGGGGAGCGCAGGAACGTCACCACGCCCAGCGTGCGGCCCCGGCTGCGCAGCACCGCGCACAGGGCGTGCACCGAGTCCTTCGGCCACTGCCGCTCGTCCGCCCAACTCCCCTCACTCGCACCCGCACTGGACCGCACCGAACCCGTACGGTCCACCGCCTGCAGCGCCGGGTGCCCCGGGACGTAACGCACCGGGAAGCCCCCGCCCGTCGCCGGCAGACACGGGCCCGGGACGTCGGCCGGGGTCGCCGCCGCACGCACCAGCCGCTCCCCCACCAGCAGGTCGATCAGCGCATGATCGGCGAAGCCTGCCAGCGCGTAATCCAGGTAGGTCGTCGCCGCCTCCATCGGGTCCTCGCACTCGGCCGCCGACCGGCACGCCCGGTACAGCTGATTCGACCGGAACCGCGCCCGGTCCGCCTCCTGCGCCGCCACCTTCTGGGCCGTCACATCCTGGAACAGCCAGCCGACCCCCAGCGGGACCGGCTCCTCCGCGAGCGGCGACGCCAACTGCAGGAACCCGCTGCGCCAGCAGCGCCGCCGGTCACCGTCCGACGTCCGCAGCGTCACCCAGAGCTCGGCGGGCGCGGACGCGGACGGCGTCCCTTCGGCAAGGACGTGCTGCAGCGCACCCTCCAGATCCTCCACCCCCTGCACGACCAGCTCCGCGAGCGGACGCCCCAGCAGCGTCGTACGGCCACCGCCCAGCGCCCGCGCCGCATACGCGTTGACGACCGTCGGCCGCAGATCCACATCGACGAGGACGACGCCCCACGACGTGTCCTCGAACATCGCCTCACTGAGCGCGATCGACCGCTCCAGGTCGATCTGCGCGTGCACCTCGCTGAACGCGCAGTACACCCCGGCCGGCCTGCCGTCCGCACCCCGGACCCCGGCCGACTGCATCCGTACGAGCACCCGCCCGCCGTCCTTGCGCAGCAGGGCGAACTCGTGCACCTGACGCCCCGGCGCATCCATGGCCGCCATCAACCGCCCCTGCACCTCACCCGCGTCCGCACTGCGCACCGCCCACCCCACGAACCCGGGGCGCCCCACGGCCTCCTCGGCCGACCAGCCGAGAATCCGCTCCGCCTCACGGTTCCAGTGGGTGACCGCGCCGTCCGCGCCGAAGGCGCAGAGCGCCGCGTCCATACCGTCGAGCAACGCCGCGAGCAGCTCCGACCCGGGAATCGGATCGGGCCCGAGAGCGTCGGTGGTCCCACTGCCCCTGGAAGCACTCATCCCGGACCCCCTGCAGGACGTGTCCGCCATTGCTGCACGTCAGATCATTGAACTCGAACGTGACCCACAACACACCGCCTTTCCGGAAATCGGGTCGAGCCTGTCGTGCGAGTTCACCGCAGCGGCACCCTGGCGGGTACCGAAATCCGCGAATACCTGCTCGCCGAATGGGGACGCACCTGCGCCTACTGCGGGGCCCCGTTCACCGATCGAGACGCCCCTGCGTGACGCCGCAGTCATGAACGCCGCCCGACGGCTGCTCGCCGAGGCCTCAATACGCTCTCGACGCCGGTGCACGCCTCGTCGGGCCGCCGAACAAAGTGGAACCGAACGGCCATGGGCCTGCCCAAGACCCACACGCTCGATGCCCTCTGCGTCGGGCGTCCGGACCACAGGACCGGAGATGCGACAGTCCGCGCGCCCCAGCGAGTCCACATCGTGAAAACAACCGGGCGAGGTGCTTACGCCCGCACCACACCCGACCGGTATGGACTCCCCCGGCTCACTCGCCCGCGTCGCAGGCAGCACCATGGCTTCGCCACCGGAGACCTCGTCCGCGCCACCGTGCCACCGGTAAGTGGGCAGTATGCGTACAGCGATGGGCAGGAGCCGCCGATAAAAGGGTTGAGACCCTCGCCGAAGGTTCCTAGGCTGGGGCCACACGCGAAAGGAGGTGATCCGAAAAGTGCAGTCTTATCGGATTCGTGAGGTGGCTGCGGGCTGACAGCCCGTCGTCGCACATCGTGCACCTCGGCAGGCTCTCTGCCGAAACCCAAAGCAGTCACCGACCCGCGGGCTCGCCGGTAAGTCCGGCCGGCCCCTCCGCAAGGAGGGACCAGAGCCCGCGGGTTTCTGCATGTCCGGGCCGCCCGGTCACGGGCTGAGGCGCTCCACCCGCCAGCCGTCGCCCTCGCGTACGTACCGCAGCCGGTCGTGCAGCCGGTTCTCGTGGCCCTGCCAGAACTCGATGGTCTCCGGTACGACGCGGAAGCCGCCCCACTCGGGGGGCGCGGGGATGCGTTCGCCCTCCGGGTAGCGGGCCGCCAGTTCCTCGTACCGGTCGATGAGCTCCTGGCGGGAACCGATCAGCGACGACTGCTCACTCGCCCAGGCACCCAGCTGGGAGCCGTGCGGACGGGTGCGGAAGTAGGCGACCGTCTCCTCGCGGGCGATACGGGCCGCGGTGCCGGTGACGATGACCTGGCGGGCCAGCGGGTGCCAGGGGAAGAGCAGCGAGACGTACGGGTTGGCGTCCAGTTCGCGCCCCTTGCGGGAGGCGTAGTTGGTGAAGAAGACGAAACCCCGGGCGTCGTACTTCTTCAGCAGCACCGTGCGGGAGGACGGGCGGCCGTCGGGGGTGGCCGTGGAGACCACCATGGCGTTCGGCTCGTAGACCATCCCACCTGCGGCAATCTGCCGGAACCAGTGGGCGAACTGCTGCATCGGGTCGGCGGCCAGCGTGTCCTCGGTGAAGCCCTCGGAGCGGTACTGCTCGCGCATCGCGGCCGGATCGGTGGTGGAATCGGAAGGGGAATCTGCGGTGGGCACGGGATCATCCTGCCGCAGCGGCGCAGTTTGCCCGGTGAGGAGGGGTGCCAACCACGCACCGGTAATCCCGGGCGCTGTGCGGGATGTCACGCTTCCCCGCGTCGTGGGAACCCGCCAATATCTTGGGGCAGGCCACTGTGGCCTCCGTACAGCCGCCGAATTCGAGGGAGCCGCATGATGTCCGACTTCGTACCCGGGCTCGAGGGAGTCATCGCGTTCGAGACGGAGATCGCCGAACCCGACAAGGAGGGCGGCTCGCTCCGCTACCGCGGGGTCGACATCGAGGATCTCGTCGGTCATGTGTCGTTCGGGAACGTGTGGGGTCTGCTGGTCGACGGGGCGTTCAACCCCGGGCTGCCGCCCGCCGAGCCGTTCCCGATCCCGGTGCACTCGGGTGACATCCGGGTCGATGTGCAGTCCGCGCTGGCGATGCTGGCGCCGGTGTGGGGGCTGAAGCCGCTGCTCGACATCGACGAGGAGACCGCGCGCAACGATCTGGCGCGGGCCGCCGTGATGGCGCTGTCGTACGTCGCCCAGTCGGCGCGCGGGCAGGGGCTGCCGATGGTGCCGCAGAGCGAGATCGACAAGGCGCAGTCCGTCGTCGAGCGGTTCATGATCCGCTGGCGCGGGGAGCCGGACCCGAAGCATGTGAAGGCCGTCGACGCGTACTGGACGTCGGCCGCCGAGCACGGCATGAACGCCTCCACGTTCACGGCCCGGGTCATCGCGTCGACGGGCGCGGATGTGGCGGCGGCGCTGTCCGGTGCGGTGGGTGCGATGTCGGGGCCGCTGCACGGCGGTGCGCCGTCGCGTGTCCTCGGGATGATCGAGGAGATCGAGCGGACCGGCGACGCCACCGCGTACGTGAAGAAGGCCCTGGACAAGGGTGAGCGGCTGATGGGCTTCGGGCACCGGGTGTACCGGGCGGAGGACCCGCGGGCACGGGTGCTGCGGCGCACGGCGAAGGAGTTGGGCGCGCCGCGGTTCGAGGTGGCGGAGGCGCTGGAGAAGGCGGCGCTCGAGGAGCTGCACGCGCGGCGCCCGGACCGGGTGCTGGCGACGAACGTGGAGTTCTGGGCGGCGATCATGCTGGACTTCGCGGAGGTCCCGGCGCACATGTTCACGTCGATGTTCACGTGCGCGCGTACGGCGGGCTGGTCGGCGCACATCCTGGAGCAGAAGCGGACGGGGCGGCTGGTGCGTCCGTCGGCGCGGTATGTCGGTCCGGGGGCGCGCAATCCGCGGGAGATCGAGGGGTACGACGACATCACCGGGTGAGCCGCCTGGTGTCGGACGGGCGCGGTGTCTCATACCGGGGCGCCGCGCCCTTCGTGTCCGGCCGGGTGGGACTCGGTGCGGAAGCGGTGGGCCGGGCCGTCCCCTGCAGGGAGAGCCGACGCCGACGTACGCCTGGGAGTCGCTGCCCCGGGGCTCAGTCCAGTGCGTCGTCCAGCAGGGCCGCCCACTGTGCGACGACCCTCTGCCGCCGGGCGGTGTCGTCGGTCAGTACGTTGGCCAGGCCCAGGCCGCGGGCCATGTCGAGGAGGCCCTGGACGGTCTCGCGTGCGCCGGGCTTCGTCTCGTCGGCGGCGAGGAGTTCGACGGCGATGCGGTGGGTCTCGCGGCCGACGCGGGCTTCGAGTTCGCTGACGCGGGGGTGCAGCGACGCCTCGTTGGAGGCAGCGACCCAGAGCTGGAGTGCGGCGCGGAACAGCGGGCCCGTGTAGAGGTCGACGAGGGCGGCGACGACGGCCGTGCGGCCCTGGACGGGCAGGGCGCGCAGGGCGGCGGAGCGTTCCTCGGCAACGTATTCGACGGCTGCGGTGAACAGGTCCTCGCGGGTGGGGAAGTGGTGCTGGGCGGCGCCGCGGGAGACGCCTGCGCGTTCGGCGACGACGGAGACCGTGGAGCCTGCCCAGCCGTGTTCGGCGAGGCAGGCGACCGCGGCTTCGAGCAGCCGCCGGCGGGTGGCGCGGCTGCGGTCCTGCTTGGGGGTCCTGTCGGTCGAGGGCGTCACAACACCCATGCGGGGTCCCGTCGTTCGAGGAAGGCCGTCATCCCTTCTCGTGCCTCGGCGGAGGCGAAGAGTGCTGCCGAGCGGGCGATGAGGTCTTCGGCGTACTGGTCGAAACTTTCCCGCACAGTAGCTGTGACCAGCTCCTTCGATGCCGCCAGCCCCTGGGGTGAGGCCCTGCGCAGCCCGTCGAGTACGGGTATGAGCGCCTTGTCCACGTCTTCCGCGGCGATCGTGACGAGGGAGATGCGGGCGGCTTCTGCCGCGTCGAAGCGTTCTCCGGTGAGGTAGTAGCGGGAGGCCGCGGCCGGGTCCAGACGGGGCAGCAGCGGCAGGGAGATGACGGCAGGGGCGAGGCCCAGCCGTGATTCGGTGAGGGCGAAGGTGGAGGCGGGTCCGGCGACCGATATGTCGCAGGCCGCGAGGAGGCCGAGGCCGCCCGCGCGGACGTGTCCGTCGACGCGGGCCACGACCGGTTTGGGCAGGGTCACGATCTCCCGCATCAGGTCGACGAACGCCTGGGGATCCGGGGGTGCGGCGAGGTCGGCGCCGGCGCAGAACGTGTTGCCGGTGTGGGTGAGGACCACGGCCCGTACGGTGTCGTCCGTTCCGAATGCGGCGAGGGTGTCGCGGAGTTCGGTGACGAGCCGCGCGGAGAGCGCGTTGCGGTTCGCCGGGGAGTCCATCCGTACGGTGGCGATGCCGCGTTCGTGGCCGGTGCGGACCGATCTCATGCCTCTCCCACCTTCTCCTCGGCCGTCGCGCCGGCCTTCTCCCGGTCGCGCAGCTCGCGCCGGAGGATCTTGCCGGAGGTCGCGCGCGGTACGGCGCCGATGAATTCGACCTGCCGGATCTTCTTGTACGGGGCGACGCGTTCGGCGACGTACGCCATGACGTCGTCGGCGGTGAGGCCGTCGGCGGCGACGGTCGTCTGCCGGACGAGGTAGGCCTTGGGGACTTCGTTGCCGTCGGTGTCGTACACGCCGATGACGGCGGCGTCCGCGATCGACGGGTGGCCGAGCAGGAGTGCTTCGAGTTCGGCGGGGGCGACCTGGTAGCCCTTGTACTTGATGAGTTCCTTGACCCGGTCGACGACGTGGAGCCAGCCGTCGGCGTCGACGCGGCCGATGTCTCCGGTGTGCACCCAGCCGTCGGTGTCGATCATGTCGGCGGTGGCTTCGGGGCGGCGGAGGTAGCCCTTCATCACCTGCGGGCCGCGGATGAGTATCTCGCCGTCGGTGTCGATGCCGGCGTCGCGGTCCGGGTCGTCGAGGGAGACGATCCGCATCTCGGTGCCGGGCAGGAGTCTGCCGACGGCGCCGGGCGGCGGGTTCTCGGCGGCGAGCGGGACGACGTGGGTGCCGGGTGAGAGTTCCGTCATGCCGTACGCCTGGCGTACGGGCGGCAGTCCGAGGCGGCGGGAGCAGGCTTCGGCGAGCGCGGCGTCGAGCGGGGCGGCGGCGCTGACGATGTACTCCAGCGACGACAGGTCGTACTGGGCGACGGACGGATGCTTGGCGAGGGCCAGCACGATCGGCGGGGCCACGTACAGGCCGTTGATCCGGTGCTTCTCGATCGCGGCGAGGAACTGTCCGAGGTCGAAGCGCGGCAGCACGACGACGGTGGCGCCGGACCGCAGTGGGGCGTTCATGAGGGCGGTGAGCCCGTAGATGTGAAAAAACGGGAGTACGGCGAGGATCCGGTCGCCGGGGTTCATCGGGATGAACGGCCGCAGCTGCTCCAGGTTGGTGGCCATGGAGCGGTGGGTGAGCATGACGCCCTTGGGCGTGCCGGTGGTGCCGGACGAGTACGGGAGTGCGGCGATGTCCTCGGCCGGGTCGATGGCGATCTGCGGTTCGGGCGCGGTGGAGGTGAGCATGTCGAGTACGGAGGTGTGCCCGTCGGCCCGGTCGCAGACGAATATCTCCTCGATGCCGCCGACGAGTTCGGCGGCCCGGCGGGCGGTCTCGAGGAGCGGGGACACGGTGACGATCCAGCGCGCGGACGAGTCACGGAGCTGCTTGGCGAATTCGTCAGCGGTGGCGAGCGGGTGGACGGTGGTGACGGTCGCGCCGGCTCTGGTGGCGCCGAAGAAGACCGTCGGATAGGCGAGGGTGTTGGGGCTGTGCAGGGCGACGACGTCGCCCTTGCGGACCCCGGCGGCGGCGAGCGCCGCCGCGGTCCTGCGATGGAAGGTGTCCAGCTGCCGGTAGGTGAGGCGGGTGGTGTCGTTCGTGCCGTCGATCAGGGCGACCGTGTCGCCGTGGGCGGCCGCCTGCCCGAGGACCGCTTCGTGGATGGGCAGGTCGAGCACCGGGACGGCGGCGTACGCGCTGCGGAACACATTCATCGTGGTGGGTCCCTTCGATGCGGCGTGGAGGGACAGAGTCCCCCGAATCAGTACGACTTGGGGAGACCCAGGGACTGGTGGGAAACGTAGTTCAGGATCATTTCCCGGCTGACGGGTGCGATCCGGGCGACGCGGGAGGCGGTGATCAGGGACGCGAGCCCGTATTCCCGGGTGAGGCCGTTGCCGCCGAGGGTGTGCACGGACTGGTCGACGGCTTTGACACAGGCCTCGGCAGCGGCGTACTTCGCCATGTTGGCGGCCTCGCCCGCGCCGATGTCGTCGCCCTCGTCGTAGAGCCGGGCGGCCTTCTGCATCATCAGGCGGGCCAGTTCGAGTTCGATGTGGGCCTGGGCGAGCGGGTGGGCGATGGCCTGGTGGGAGCCGATGGGCTCCTTCCACACCTGCCGGGTCCGGGCGTACTCGACGGCGCGGCCGAGCGCGAACCGCCCCATGCCGAGGGCGAACGCGGCGGTCATGATGCGTTCGGGGTTGAGTCCGGCGAAGAGCTGGAGGAGGCCCGCGTCCTCTCCCCCACTCTCGGCTTCGCTCGAGCGGGAGGTACCCCCTCCGACGAGAGCGTCGGAGGGGAGGCGCACGTCGTCCAGGACCAGCTCGAACTGCTTCTCCGGTGCCTGGAGTTCCATGTCGATCTGCGAGCGCTGAAACCCTGGGGCGTCGCGCGGGACGATGAAGAGGCAGGGCTTGAGCCTGCCGGTCCTGGCGTCCTCGGTGCGGCCGACGATGAGGGTGGCATCGGCGATGTCGACACCGGAGACGAACACCTTGCGCCCGGTGAGCAGCCAGTCCTCGCCGTCGCGGCGGGCGGTGGTGGTGATGCGGTGGGAGTTGGATCCGGCGTCGGGCTCGGTGATGCCGAAGGCCATGGTGAGGGAGCCGTCGGCGAGGCCGGGGAGCCACTGCTGCTTCTGGGTGTCGGTGCCGAAGCGGGCGATGACGGTGCCGCAGATCGCCGGGGAGACGATCATCATCAGGAGCGGCGATCCGGCCGCCCCCAACTCCTCCAGCACTATGGAGAGTTCCATCATTCCGCCGCCTCCGCCGCCGAACTCCTCGGGGAGGTTGACCCCCAGGTAGCCGAGCTTGGCGGCTTCGGCCCACAGCTCGCGGGGGTGGGCGCCGTCGCGGACGACGGAGGTCATGTAGTCGCGTCCGTACCGCTTTCCGAGTGCGGCGACGGCGGCGCGCAGGGCTTGCTGCTCTTCGGTTTCGAGGACGGTGCTCATGGGGTCGGTTCCTCCTGTGCGTCTTGCACGACGGCGAGCAGGGCGCCGACCTCCACCTGGAGGCCGGGTGCGGCATGGAGCGCGGTGAGGGTGCCGGCGGCGGGGGCAAGGATGCGGTGTTCCATCTTCATCGCCTCCAGCCAGATCAGAGGCTGCCCGGCCCGGACGGCGACGCCGGGTGCGAGGCCGTCGGCGAGCCGGACGACGGTGCCGGGCATGGGGGCGAGCAGGGAGCCGGGTTCGGTCCGCTCGGTGGGGTCGGTGAAGCGGGGCAGCGCGCTGAAGGTGTACGAGCCGGTGGCGCCGTCCACGTACACCCGGTCGTGGTGGGTGGTGAGGCGGAAGTGGTGGGTGACGCCGTCGTCGGTCTCGACGGTGACGCAGTCGGGGGTGGCGGTGAGGACGCGGGCGCCGTGGGCGTCGATCGCACCGGTGCGCGTGGTGCGGTAGGTGATCTCGTGTGCGGCGCCGTCGGGTTCGCTGCGGTAGCGCTCGACCTGGTGCTGGGAGGGGACGTTGCGCCAGGCGCCGAAGCGGGACGTACCGGCCCCACCCGCGTGCCGGGCGGCTTGGGCGGCGGTCGCGGCGAGGGCCGCGAGGTGCCGGTCCGTGTCGTCGCCCGCGGTGCGGGTGAGGGCTGCCAGGTGGCGGTCGTAGAAGCCGGTGTCGGGGCGGCCTGCGGTGAAGTCGGGGTGGCGCAGGGACCGTACGAGCAGATCGCGGTTGGTGACCGGGCCGTGGAGGCGGGTGCGTTCCAGGGCGCGGGCGAGGAGCCGTACGGCCTGGGTGCGGGTGGGGGCGTGGGCGATGACCTTGGCGAGCATCGGGTCGTAGTGCACGCCGATGGTGTCGCCGCCGGTGTATCCGGTGTCGAGCCGCAGACCGGGTGCGTCGGGCACGTCCAGGGTGAGCAGTGCTCCGGTCTGCGGCTGCCAGTCGCGGGCCGGGTCCTCCGCGTAGAGCCGGGCCTCGACGGCGTGCCCGCGCGGGGCCGGGGGTGCGCCGGACGGGAGAGGTTCGCCCTCCGCGACGGACAGTTGCAGGGCGACGAGGTCGAGTCCGAAGACGGCCTCGGTGACCGGGTGTTCCACCTGGAGGCGGGTGTTCATCTCCAGGAAGTACGGGCGCCCGTCGGCGGTGACAAGGAACTCGACGGTCCCCGCGCCCCGGTATCCGACGGTGCGCGCGGCGGCGGTCGCCGCCTCGTGCAGCCGGGTGCGCAGCGCGTCGTCGAGGCCGGGTGCGGGGGCCTCCTCGATGACCTTCTGGTGGCGGCGCTGGAGCGAGCAGTCGCGGGTGCCGAGCGCCCAGACGGTCTCGTGCGCGTCGGCCATGATCTGGACCTCGACGTGCCGGCCGCGCTCGATGTACGGCTCGGCGAACACCTCACCGTCCCCGAACGCGTGGGCGGCTTCCGCCTCCGCGGCCTGCAACTCGCCCTTCAGCTCGGACAGTTCCCGTACGACCCGCATGCCGCGCCCGCCGCCGCCCGCCGCGGCCTTCAGCAGCAGCGGCAGGTCCGCGGTGGTCACCGTCGCCGGGTCGACGGGGGCGAGCAGCGGCACCCCGGCGGCGGCCATCAGTTCCTTGGCCCGGGTCTTGGACGCCATGGCCTCGATGGCCTTGACCGGTGGTCCGACCCAGACGAGCCCGGCGTCCTGCACGGCCCGGGCGAACCCGGCGTTCTCGGAGAGGAAGCCGTAACCGGGGTGCACGGCGTCGGCGCCCGCCGCGAGGGCCGCCCGTACGACGAGTTCACCGCGCAGATAGGTGTCGGCGGGCGCGGCCCCCGGCAGGCGTACGGCGGTGTCCGCCTCCCGCACGTGCAGCGCACCGGCGTCCGCGTCGGAGTACACGGCGACGGTGGCGATGCCCAGTTCCCGGCAGGTACGGAAGATCCGGCAGGCGATCTCGCCCCGGTTGGCGACGAGCAGAGAGGTGATCACGTTCGTCCTCACATCCGGAAGATGCCGAAGCCGCCACGGGCGCCCTCGACCGGTGCGGTATGGATCGCGGACAGGCACATCCCGAGGACGGTCCTGGTGTCGCGCGGGTCGATGACCCCGTCGTCGTACAGCCGCCCGGAGAGGAACATCGGCAGCGACTCGGACTCGATCTGCTGCTCGACCATGGCCCGCAGCCCGGCGTCGGCCTCGTCGTCGTAGGGCCGTCCCTTCGCGGCGGCGGAGGCCCGGGCGACGAGGGACAGCACACCCGCGAGCTGCTGCGGCCCCATCACGGCGGACTTGCTGCCCGGCCAGGCGAACAGGAAGCGCGGGTCGTAGGCGCGCCCGCACATGCCGTAGTGCCCGGCCCCGTAGGAGGCGCCCATCAGTACGGACAGGTGCGGGACCCGGGAGTTGGACACCGCGTTGATCATCATCGCGCCGTGCTTGATGATGCCGCCCTGCTCGTACTCCTTGCCGACCATGTAGCCGGTGGTGTTGTGCAGGAAGAGGAGGGGGATGTCGCGCTGGTTGGCGAGCTGGATGAACTGGGCGGCCTTCTGCGACTCCTCGCTGAACAGCACCCCTTGGGCGTTGGCGAGAATGCCGACGGGGTAGCCGTGCAGCCGGGCCCAGCCGGTGACGAGGCTCGTCCCGTACAGCGGTTTGAACGCGTCGAAGTCCGAGCCGTCGACGAGCCGGGCGATGACCTCGCGCGGGTCGAAGGGCACCTTCAGGTCCCCCGGCACGATCCCGAGCAGCTCGTCCTCGTCGTACTTCGGTGGCGCGGCGGGTCCTGGATCGGGGTGCGCCTTGCGCCAGTTGAGCCGTGCCACGATCCGCCGCGCCTGGCGCAGCGCGTCGTGCTCGTCGACGGCGAAGTGGTCGGCGAGACCGGAGGTGCGGGCGTGCATGTCGGCGCCGCCGAGGGACTCGTCGTCGCTCTCCTCGCCGGTCGCCATCTTCACCAGGGGCGGTCCACCGAGGAAGACCTTCGACTGTTCCTTGATCATGACGGTGTGGTCGGACATCCCGGGGACGTACGCCCCGCCGGCCGTGGAGTTCCCGAACACCACCGCGACGGTCGGGATGCCGGCGGCGGAGAGCCGGGTGAGGTCCCGGAACAGTGCGCCGCCAGGGATGAAGATCTCCTTCTGGGACGGCAGATCGGCCCCGCCCGACTCGACCAGGCTGATGCAGGGCAGCCGGTTGGCGAAGGCGATCTCGTTGGCGCGCAGGGCCTTCTTCAGGGTCCAGGGGTTGGAGGCGCCGCCGCGTACCGTCGGATCGTTGGCGGTGATCAGGCACTCCACGCCCTCGACGACCCCGATGCCCGTGACGAGCGAGGCGCCCACGGCGTACTCGCTGCCCCAGGCGGCGAGCGGCGACAGCTCCAGGAACGGGGTGTCGGCGTCGACCAGGAGCTCGATCCGCTCCCGGGCGAGGAGCTTGCCGCGTGCCCGGTGCCGCTCGACGTACTTCTCGCCGCCGCCCGCAAGGGCCTTGGCGTGCTCGGTGGTGAGCTCGGCGAGCTTGTCGAGCATGGTGGCGCGGTTCGCGGCGTATTCGGGGCTCGCGGTGTCGAGCCCGGTGGGCAGGACGGTCATGCGTGGGCCTCCGGTGCGTCGGTGGTGTCGAGCAGGGCGACGGGGACGGGCAGGTGCCGGGAGCGCAGCCACTCCCCGACCGCCTTGGCCTGCGGATCGAACCGGGCCTGCGCGGCGACGCCCTCGCCGAGGAGGCCGTGGACGACGAAGTTGAGTGCGCGCAGGTTCGGCAGGACGTGCCGTACGACGGTCAGCCCGGAAGTCTCCGGCAGGAGTTCCCGCAACCGCTCGACGGTGAGCTCGTGGGCCAGCCAGCGCCAGGCGTCGTCCGTGCGGACCCAGACGCCGATGTTGGCGTCGCCGCCCTTGTCACCGCTGCGGGCCCCGGCGACGCGGCCGAGCGGTGCGGACCGGGTGCTCCCGGCGGGCAGCGGCTCGGGGAGAGGCGGCGGCTCCACCGCGTCGAGTTCCCTGGTCCGTGCGGGGGCGGGCACGCTCTCCCGCTGCCCGGCCGGACCCACGGCGATGTGCGCGACCTCCGGCGCCGGCACGTATCTCGCCTCGAACACCCCGTAGGGCGCGCCCTTTCCGGGCGGGGCAGTGACATGGAAGCCCGGGTAGCTGCCGAGGGCCAGCTCGATCGCGGCCCCGGACACCGCCCTTCCGACCGTCTCCGGGTCCTGGTCGCGCACGACGAGCCGGAGCAGGGCGCTGGCGGTCTCCTCGGTGCCGGCGTCGGCCCTGTCGGTACGGGCCAGCTCCCACCGCACCTCGTCCGGCCTGCGCCCTGCCTGCGCGAACGCATCCGCGCACTGGTCCTGTACCAGCTGCGCCTTGGCCTCGACGTCGAGGCCGGTGAGGACGAAGACCACCTCGTTGCGCCAGCCGCCGAGCCGGGTGAGTCCGGCCTTGAGGGCGGGCGGCGGGGCCTCGCCGCGCACCCCGGAGATCCGCACGCGGTCCGGGGCGTCCTGGGTCAGCCGTACGGTGTCGAGCCGGGCGGTGACGTCCGGGCCGGCGTACCTGGCGCCCCCGGTCTCGTACAGCAGCTGGGCGGTGACGGTCCCGACGTCGACGAAGCCGCCCGTGCCGTCGTGCTTGGTGATCACGGACGAGCCGTCGGCGTGGATCTCGGCGAGCGGAAAGCCGGGGCGGCGGATGTCGTGGCCGCGGAAGAACGCGTAGTTGCCGCCGGTGGCCTGGGTGCCGCACTCCAGTACGTGCCCGGCGACGACGGCCCCGGCGAGGGCGTCGTGGTCGTCCGGGCCCCAGCCGAAGTGCGCGGCGGCGGGCCCGGTGACGAGCGCGGCGTCGGTGACCCGGCCGGTGACGACGACGTCGGCCCCGGCGCGCAGGCACGCGGCGATTCCGTGGCCGCCGAGATAGGCGTTGGCGGTGAGGAATCCGTCGGGCACCGGCAGGCTGTCGCCCTCGACGTGCGCCACCCGGACGGGCACACCCACCTTCCGGGCCAACTCCCTTACCGCGTCGGCCAGTCCGGCCGGGTTGAGTCCCCCGGCATTGGCGACGATCTTCACCCCTCGCTCGTGGGCGAGGCCGAGTCCCTCTTCGAGCTGCTTGAGGAACGTGGTGGCGTAGCCGCGCGACGGGTCCTTCAGCCGGCTCCGCCCGAGGATGAGCATGGTCAGCTCGGCGAGATAGTCACCGGTGAGGACGTCGAGGGGGCCGTCGGTGAGCATCTCGCGTACGGCGTCGAAGCGGTCGCCGTAGAACCCGGAGGCGTTCCCGATCCGCAGCGGCGCGGCGGTCACCGGGCGCCGCCTGCGGGTGCACGGCCGGGTCCGGGCGGGCCGGCGAAGGCCTGCGCGATGTCCAGCCACCGGTCGGCGTCGGTCCCGACGGCGCGCACGGCGAGGTCGTCGCGGTGGGCACGCTGGGTGACGAGGAGGCAGAAGTCGTGCAGCGGCCCGGTGACGCGCTGCGCGGCGTTCTCGGGCCCGTACGCGATCACCTCGCCGCCCGGCGCGGTGAGTTCGACCCGGAATTCCTCGCCGGGCGGCTTGATCCCCCGGACGAAGAACGCGTAGTCACGGGCGCGCACCCCGATGCGGGCGACGTGCCGCAGCCGGGCGGCCGGTTCGCGTACGACACCGAGGGCGTCGGCGATGTCCTGCCCGTGCGCCCAGGTCTCCATCAGCCGCGCGGTCGCCATGGACGCGACGCTCATGGGCGGCCCGTACCAGGGGATACGGGCGCCGGGCGGGGCGGCGCGCAGGGCCTGCTGGAGCCGGTCGCGCCCGTCGCGCCAGCGCCGGAGCAGCGCCTGCGGCGCCACCGCCACGATCTCCTCGGCCGCCCGGTCGACGAAGGCGCCGGGGTCGGCCTGCGCCTTGGCGGCCTCCGCCGCGAAGGCGTCCGGGTCGGTGACGGCGAGCAGGGCGACCTCGTCGGTCCAGGTCAGATGGGCGATCTGATGGGCGACGGTCCAGCGTTCGGCGGGGGTCGGACCGGCCCACTGCGCGGCAGTCAACTCCGCGACGAGCAGGTCGAGTTCATTGCTCTCGCTGCGCAGATCGTCGAGCACGACTGCAGCATCGGACACGGTGCGCTCCCCTCGGGGCCGGCGGTGTGCCGAGGAGCATGTCAGCGGACCATGAAACAAGCAAGCATGCTTGCATTATTTGATGCATCCGACTCCCGGCCCGGCCCGGTCCCGGCTGCTAGCCTCCGCCGATGACTGACGAACCTCGCACCGCGGGCGTGCGTTTCGACGACGACAAGCTCGTCCTGGAGGAGTACCGGGACCAGAGCGGCCTCTACTACGCGTTTCCGGGCGCCGCGCCGGACACCTTTCCGGACACCGTCCCGGAGACCTTCGCGGACGGCCGGACCGCCGCCGGCCGGCCGGTCGCGCTGCCGCTGCCCGAGGCGCTGCACGCCCGGATCCGCCCCATCGGCACGGCGGAGAGCGTCCTGCGCGCCTGGTCCCAGGGGACTCCCCCGCAGGACACGGCCGCCCTGGACGACCCGACGACCGTCGCCCCGACCCGGGTCCGCGGCGGTGCGATCGTCATCCGTGACGCGCGGATGCTGCTGATCCGCTTCGAGCAGGACGAGGGCTCCCACTACGAGATCCCGGGCGGCGGCGTCGAGGCCGGCGAGACACCGGGAGCGGCGGCGGTCCGCGAACTCCGGGAGGAGACCGGCCTGCACGGAACGGTCGTCCGTGAGGTCGCCCGGATCTGGCGGGGCGGCACCCGGGGCCACTACTTCACGATGGAGACCGAGGGCGAGGTCGGCGCCCCGGAGATCCTCGACAACTACGGCGGCGCCCCGGTCTGGGTCCCGGTCTCCGCGCTGCCGTCCACCCCCCTCTGGCCCCGCCGGCTGTCGTGGCGGATCGCCCACTGGCACGGTTCCGCCTGGCCGGCGCCTCCGGCGGAGCTGGCGGATTCGATCTGGGACCTGGACGCGGCCTGCGCGTGGTGAGGAGCGCGGGCCGGAGACCCGGAGAGTGAAGAGAACCCGCGCACGCGGTGGGGCCGCCGGTGAGCATCTCGCGTACGGCGTCGAACCGGTCGCCGTGGAGGCCGGAGGCGTTCCCGCTTCGCGGCGGTCACCGGCCGGAACGGCCCGGCTGGGCCCCGGTGTCGTCACACCCGTCGTCGGCGATGGCGCGTGGAAGTTCACCGTGTCGTTCCCGGAGAACGTGCCGGACGCGGTGCTCGAGTTCCTGCCCGGCGAGGGCCTCTGGATGCACAGTGCGGCGTACGACAGACACCTCACCGGGTCGGCCTACGCCGGGCGCTTCTTCCTCGACGCGGCGACCGACCGGCTGTACTTCGACACCGTCAACCCGACGCCGCAGGGCACCCCCTAGTCGTTCACCCTCGTGCGCCGCCCGCCGGCCACCTGGCTGCGGACCGCTCCCATGCTCGCCCCGATGACCAGCGCGATCGCCAGCGCGTCGGTGGCGGTCAGAGCCTGGTCGAGGATGAGGAATCCTGCGGTCGCCGCGATGGCCGGTTCCAGGCTCATCAGTACGGCGAACGTGGGCGCGGGAAGCCGGCGCAGCGCCATCAGCTCCAGGGTGTACGGGAGCACGGAGCTCAGCATCGCCACTGCCGCACCCATGGCCACCGTCGACGGCACGGCGAGTTTCGCGCCCGATTCCGCAAGGCCCAGCGGCAGCGACAGCACCGCGGCGACCACCATCGCCAGAGCCAGTCCGTCGGCCTGCGGGAAGCGGCGGCCGGTGCGGGCGCTGAAGACGATGTACGTCGCCCACATCGCGCCGGCGCCGAGGGCGAACGCGGCGCCGAGGGGGTCGAGGCGGTCGAAGCCGCCGCCGCCCAGCAGGAACACCCCGCCCAGTGCGAGCCCCGCCCAGACGAGGTTGACCAGGCGGCGGGAGGCGATCACCGAGAGCGCCAGCGGGCCGAGCACCTCCAGCGTGACCGCCGCGCCCAGCGGAATACGGTCGAGCGCCTGGTAGAAGAGCATGTTCATGGCGCCCATGGCGACGCCGAACGCGACCACCGTGCCCCAGTCGGCCCGCGAGTGGCCGCGCAGCTTCGGACGGCACACGGCCATCAGGACGACCGCGGCGACCGCCAGCCGGAGCGTGACCACCCCGAGTGCACCCGCCTTCGGCATCAGCAGCGCCGCTACCGCCGAGCCGAACTGCACGGACAGTCCGCCCGCGACGACCAGTGCCACCGGAGCGAGGGCCGCCCTGCGGCCACCCTGACGCCGTACCGGAGGTACGGGGCCCGCCGCGTCCAGGGCCGACACCGCCTCCGGTAGGGCGACGGCTGCTGCGGCCGGCTCTGCGGCACTGCGCTGGTCGTTCACGTGGCGGCCTTCGTCCTCGATGAGCTGAGCGGAATGGAGTTCACTGTGTTGCACTTACCGATTTAAGATACTGCACTGTCGGCGTGCGGCCCGCCTCTTCACCGTAGAGGCCTCCGCGCGGCGCGTGAAATGCCGCGTGCGCTCCCGTTATGCTCCCCACGCATGAGCACAGGACAGGGCCCGGCGCACGGCTCCGGGCAGGGTGCGGGGCACGGCTCCGGACGCCCCGTCGAGCTGCGCCATCTCCGCGCCTTCCTCGCCGTCGCCGATGCGGGCAACGTCACCCGCGCCGCAGCCGCGCTCGGGCTCACCCAGCCCGCCGTCTCCCGCACCCTCGCCGCCCTGGAGCAGCACCTCGGAGTCCGGCTCGTGGACCGCTCCACCCACCACCTCGCCCTCACCCCCGAGGGTGTCGTCTTCCGGGACAAGGCCGCCGCCGCGGTGGCCGCCTTCGACGAGGCGGTCGACTCCGGCGGCCTGCGCCACTGGCCGCTGCGGCTCGGTCACGCCTGGTCCGCGCTCGGCCCGTACACCACACCGCTGCTCCGCAGCTGGCAGGAGCGGTACCCGCAGACGCCCCTCGAACTGCTGCGGATCGACGACCGCACGGCCGGGCTCACCCGCGGCGAGGTCGACGCGGCGCTGCTGCGCGGGCCCGTCGACACGCCGGGGCTGGTCACCGAGGTGCTGTTCGACGAGGACCGGGTGGCCGCGGTGACCGCGGACGGGCCGCTCGCCGTGCACCGCACACTCCGTCTCGCCGATCTCGCGGACGGCACCATCGTCCTCAACACCGTCTCCGGCACCACCACCGTCGACTTGTGGCCGCCGCACGCCCGCCCCGCCGCCACGCTCACCGTCGCCAACACCGACGACTGGCTGACCGCCATCGCCGCCGGCCGCGGCTCCGGGGTGTCGGCCGCTTCCACCGCCGCCATGCATCCGCACGCCGGGGTCGCCTACCGTCCGCTGGTCGACGCCCCGACCGTCCCGCTGCTGCTCGCCCGGCGTGACGCGCCCGGCCATCCGGCACTGCCGAAACTCGCCGCGCTGGCCCGCGAGATCATCGGAGAAGACGCCCCCGGGTGAGGGAATTTCCTTGCCCGGCTGCGGAGTTGGGGTGCGGTGAGGGCCGAGCGGAGGCCGGCCGCCATCTGGGGGGATCACCATGACGAACGACATCACCGTGCACGGGACCGTCGCACCCGGCTTCGAAGGCGTACGGGAGACGTATGCCGCCGTGCTCGCCGAGGACACCACCGAGCCCGGGTCCCAGCTCGCGGTGCTGCTGCACGGCCGGACGGTCGTCGATCTCTGGGCCGGGGACGGGATCGAGGCCGATTCGCTTCCGGCCGTGTTCTCGTCCACCAAGGGCGCCGCCCACCTGGTCGTCGCGCTGCTGGTCCAGGACGGCGTCCTCGACCTGGACCGGACGGTCGCCTCCTACTGGCCCGAGTTCGCCGCGGAGGGCAAGGGCGAGCTGACCCTGCGGGAGCTGCTCGCGCACGCCTCCGGGGCGATCGGGGTGGAGGGCGGTTTCACGGACGAGGAGCTGGCCGACGACCGGTTGCTCGCGGCCCGGCTGGCGGGTCAGAAGCCGTTCTGGAAGCCCGGCACGGCGTACGGGTACCACGGCCTGGTGATCGCGGCCCTCACCGGCGAGGTGGTGCGGCGGGCGACCGGGCGGTCGATCCGGGAACTCTTCGAGGAGCGGATCAGGGTCCCCTACGGGCTGGACCTCTACCTGGGGCAGCCTGCGGCGCTCGAACCCCGCTACGTCGCCGTCCGGCCCATGGCGCCCACTGCGGAGCAGGCGGCCGCGCTGGCGCTCGCTCCGGTCGACCCTACGAGCCTCATGGCTGTCGCCTTCAACTACCCGACCGATCTGGTCGCCTGGATCAACACCCCGTCCGTACGGGCGCTCGGACAGGCCTCGGTGGGCGGCGTGGGCTCGGCTCGCGGGCTGGCCGGGATGTATGCGGCCGCCATCTCGCATGTGGACGGCCGGCCCCCGCTGCTCGAAGCACGGACGCTGGCCGAGTTCGCCCGGCTGCACGCCGTCGGCACCGACCTGGTGACCGACGAGAAGGACCACTTCGGGCTCGGCTTCGAGCGGCCGTCGGTCCCGTACCCGTCGTTGGGTGAGGGGGCGTTCGGGCACTGCGGCGCGGCGGGGTCGCAGGCGTTCGCCGATCCGGCCAGTGGACTGGCGTACGGGTATACGCGTCGCCGGTACGCGTTCCCGGGCGGGGCGGCTCCGGAGAACGAGCGGTTGGTGGCAGCGGTGGTGCGGGCGGTGGAGGAGCGCTGATCGCTCCCCGCCACACCCCTTCTTGCACCCGGGACCCTGCTGCTCACCCGCCGCGGGGGCCCGGGGTGTCGTCGGCGGGACCTCGGCAGCCCTCCGCCAGCAGTTCGGCCAGGTGCCTCCCCCGCACACCCGCCAGCTGTGCCAGCTGAGTGCGGCAGGAGAAGCCGTCCGCAAGGACCTGCGTGCCGGGTTCCGCGTCCCGTACCGAAGGCAGCAGCTGCTCCTCCGCACAGGCCACCGACACCCCCCAGTGGCCCCGCTCGAAACCGAAATTCCCCGCAAGTCCGCAGCAGCCGCCGCTCAGTTCGCCTGTCAGTCCGGCTCGTTCGCGCAGCCGCCGTTCCGCCGCGTCGCCGAGGACCGCATGCTGGTGGCAGTGCGTCTGGCCGACGACGGGGCGGTCCAGGCGCGGGGGCTGCCAGTCGGGGGCGTACTCCTCCAGGTACTGCGCCAAGGTGCGTACAGAGGCGCCGAGTTCGATGGCGCGGGGGTCGTCGGGGAGGAGTTCGGGCAGGTCCGTACGGAGGGTGGCGGCGCAGCTCGGCTCCAGGACGACGAGCGGATCGCCGAGGGAGGGCGCCATCCGGTCCAGCGTGCGGCGCATGACCGTACGCGCCTTGTCCAGCTGGCCCGTCGACACATAGGTGAGGCCGCAGCACACGCCCCGCGCGGGGAGGACGGGCGTGCGGCCCGCCGCCTCCAGGACCCGGACCGCCGCCCTGCCGACCTCCGGCGACAGATGGTCGGTGAAGGTGTCCGGCCAGACGGTCACCACCCGGTCGCTCGGCAGGGTCACCGCCCTGCCGCCCCGGCGCCTGCCGGCCCACCGGCTGAACGTCTCCCCCGCCAGTACCGGAATCGTCCGCTCCGGCGCGATGCCTGCCAGCCGTTTCGCGAGGGCGGCGAGCGGGCGGACACGGGCCAGCGCGTTCAGCACCCCCGCGAACGGCGCGGCGAGCCACAGCCACTGCGGCAGCCGGCCCATCGCGTAGTGGGCTGCGGGGCGCAGCCGCCCCCGGTAGTGGTGGTGCAGGAACTCCGCCTTGTACGTGGCCATGTCCACGCCCACCGGGCAGTCGCTCCGGCATCCCTTGCAGGACAGGCACAGGTCGAGCGCACCGCGCACCTCCTCGCTGCGCCAGCCGTCCGTGACGACCTCACCCGCGAGCATCTCGTGCAGCAGCCGGGCCCGGCCGCGGGTGGAGTGGGCCTCCTGGCCGGTCGCCCGGAACGACGGGCACATCACGTCCCCGCCCGTCGGCCGGGCCGTACGGCACTTGCCGACGCCGACACACCGTCGCACGGCCGCCGAGAAGTCGCCGCCGTCGTCCGGGTAGCCGAAGGTGACGTCCACCGGGCGTTTCGGCAGGACGTCGAAACGGAGGTTCTCGTCGAGGCGGGCGGGGCGGGCGAGCACGCCGGGGTTCATCCCGCCGTACGGGTCCCAGGCGTCCTTGAACTGTCCGAAGAGCGCGACGAGTTCGTCCCCGTACATGCGGGAGAGCAGTTCGGCCCGCGCCAGCCCGTCGCCGTGTTCTCCGCTCAGTGAGCCGCCGTGCGCGACGACGAGCTCGGCCAGTTCCTCGGAGAAGCGGCGGAAGCGGGCCACTCCGTCGCCGCTCAGCAGGTCGAAGTCGATGCGTACGTGGATGCAGCCTTCGCCGAAGTGCCCGTACGGGGTGCCGCGCAGCCCGTGCCCGGCGAGCAGGGACCGGAATTCGCGCAGATACGGGCCGAGGCGGGCGGGCGGTACGGCGCAGTCCTCCCAGCCGGGCCAGGCCTCGCTGCCGTCGGGCATCCGGGTCGCGGTGCCGGACGCGTCCTCCCGGATGCGCCACAGGGCCCGCTGACCGGCCGGCTCGGTGACGACGGCCGCGTCCACGGCGTCGGCCGCCCGCAGGATGCGTTCGGCGTGTGCACGCGCCTCGGCGGGGGTGGCACCGCCGGTCTCGACGAAGAGCCAGGCTCCGCCGCGCGGCAGGCCGGCCGGTTCACGCACGAGGTCGGCGGCCATGCCCTCGACGGTCAGGGGGTGGTACGGGAGGAGGCCGGGGGCGGCTTCGGCGGCCGCGGACTCGTCGGCGTACCCGAGTACCGCGAGTGCGCGGGCCCGGGGCACTTCGACCAGCCGGACGGTCGCCTCCGTCACCACGCCGAGCGTGCCCTCGCTGCCGCAGAAGGCACGGACGAGGTCCGGGCCGCGCTCCGGGAGCAGGGCGTCGAGGGCGTATCCCGAGATCCGGCGCGGGAGTTCGGGGAATCCGGTGCGCAGGAGGGCGAGGTGGCCCGCGGCGAGTTCGCGGAGGCCGGCGGGGGCACCGTTCCAGCCGCCGCGTCCGGTCAGCCCGATCGTGTCGCCGCCGTAGCGGGCGACGGTCAGCGCCTCGACGTTGTCGGCGGTGGTGCCCCAGGCCACCGAGTGGGAGCCGCAGGAGTTGTTGCCGATCATCCCGCCGAGCGTGCAGCGGCTGTGCGTGGACGGGTCGGGGCCGAAGGTGAGGCCGTGCGGTGCGGCGGCCGCGCGCAGGTCGTCCAGGACCACGCCCGGCTGGACGACGGCCGTACGGGACGCGGCGTCCAGCTCGACGACCGACCGGAGGTGGCGGGTGAGGTCGAGAACCACACCGGTGCCGGTGGCCTGCCCGGCGATGGACGTACCGCCGCCGCGCGGCACGACGGGGACCTCGTGTGCGCGGCAGACGGCGAGCGCGGCGGCGACGTCGTCGGCGTCGCGCGGGGCGACGACGCCGAGCGGCACACGGCGGTAGTTGGAGGCGTCCATCGTCATCAGTGCCCGCGCGGCGGCGTCGAACTCCACCTCTCCGCGCACGGCGCTGGAGAGGGCTCGCGCAAGGGAGGTCCGGTCCTGCTCGTCAGCCATGTGCCCAGGATGCCGCCGATCGGGCCGCCGCCCGGCCGCCGGAGCCGACCGCCCCCCGCGTTTCCCCCGAATACGTCGGTACGTCGGAATTCGTCAGGCTCACGGTCACATACGCAACAGAGAACGCCACAAGCGCTTCACAAACAGATCGTCAATTCTCATATAGTGGCCCGGACTTGATTAGGAATTATCAGATCCAGTTATTACGTTCACCCCTTCCCGTACCCGACTGTCCGGATCCGTCCTGTACCGCACCGTCCGCCCCCCAAGGAATCCGCTTGCGCTCCTCATCACGGCCGGCCGCACTGGCCCTGCTGGTCTCGGCGGCCCTCACCGGTTCCCTGTGTCTGTGGGCGGTCACAGCCGCTCCCTCCTCGGTCAGAACCCCACTGGCCTGGGGGGCGGGCGCCGCCGCCGTACTGCTGTCCGTCGCGGTGGCCATCGCCGTCCACTCCCGGGCCGCCCTGCGCCTGCTGCGCGCGCGCCACGCGGCGGAGGCCGAGCGGTTCAGCGCCGAGACCTCGCGCATGGTGTCGTCGTCCGCGGCCGAGGCCCAGCGGTTCACCGCGGAGACGGCCAGGATCAAGGCCGCCGCCTCGGCCGAGACCGCCAAGGTCGCCGAGCAGGCGGCCGCGGAGACGGCCAGGATCGCCGAACAGGCGGCCGCCGAATCAGCCAGGCTGGGCGCCGAGACCGAGCGGCTGGGCGCGGAGATCGAGCGGCTCACCGCACGCGCGGCCCGCAGCGACACCCTGCGCTCCGCCGCGGTCGCCGCCTGCGCCAACGCCGCGGGCCGGATGCAGGCCCTCGCAACCAGCATGCTCGCCGACCTGCGCGAGATGGAGCACCGGCACTCCGCCGAGGACGTTCTCGGCGATCTGCTGCACCTGGACCACCGCACCGCCCAGGCGGGGCGGCTGGCCGACTCCATCGCCGTGCTGACCGGGGCCCGCTCCGGGCGCCGGTGGGCGAAACCGATCAGGATGGAGTCCATCCTGCGCGGCGCGATGGGCCGGATCAACGGCTACCAGCGGATACGTCTCCACTCGGCCAGCGACGTCGCCATCGCCGGCCACGCCGCTGAAGGGGTCATGCACGCCCTCGCCGAACTCCTCGACAACGCCGCTAACTTCTCGCCGCCCACGGCGGAAGTCCATGTGTACGTCGAGGAGGTGCCGGCCGGTGTCGTACTGACCGTCGAGGACAGCGGTCTGGTGATGAGCGAGGTGCAACTGCGGCGCGCCGAGCGTGCGGTGTCGGCCACCGACCAGGACCTCACCGCCCTGTCCGGCACCCGGCTCGGCCTCGCCGTCGTCGGCCGGCTGGCCCGGAAGCACGGACTGACGGTGTCGTTCCGGCCGTCCGCGCGGGGCGGCACGGGGGCGCTGATGATGCTTCCCCAGGAACTGATCACCCGGATCCCGGTGACCGCCCCGGAACCCGCCCCGGTCCTCGCGGCGGCCCCCGCCCCGGAACCCGCCGCCGCGGCACCGGAGACCGGCCCCGCGTCCGACGCGCCCCGCACCGGCACGGCGCCCTCCGAGCCCTCGGCATCCGAGCCGGCGGTCGGCGACAGCGGCCTGCCCAAGCGCCCCCGGGGCCGTACCCTCGCCGCCGCCGAGTCCCGTACCCGCACGAACGGCACCACCGCACCTCCCCGGCCCCGTACCGCCGACCCCAAGGAACAGGCGGCACGCTTCAGCAGCTTCCGCCAGGCTGTACGGCCCCACTCCCCGCACCCGGAAGGCAACACCCCATGACCGCGACCACCGACGAGAAGCTCAACTGGCTGCTGGAGGGGCTCCTGGAGCGAACCCCCGGGACCCGGCACGCCCTCGTCCTGTCCAGGGACGGCCTCAAGCTCTGCCGCACCCCCGAGCTCACCGTCGACCAGGCCGACCAGCTGGCCGCGATCTCGGCCGGCATCCAGAGCCTGTCGCACGGCGCGTCCGTCGAGTTCGGTGACGGCACCGGCGGCGTACGGTCCGCGATGGCCGAGTTCTACGGCGGCGTGCTGTTCATCGTCGAGGCGGGCGCGGGCGCCCATCTTGCGGTCGTCGCCGACGACGACGCCGATGTCGGCCTCGTCGGGCACAACATGAGTGAGCTCGTCGAGCAGCTCGGTGAGCACCTCGTCGCCCCGCCGCGCACGCCCTCGGGGACCGCCGAAGTCACCACCGCCGACGCGACCGCCGACGTATGACCCGCCGCCCCCGCCCCGGCCGGGACGACTCCCCGGACCGGCTGTACACCCTCACCGGTGGCCGCAGCCGGTCCGGTTCGGACGCGTTCGACCTGGTGACGTTGGTGGTCTCCGAATGCGATCCGGTCCCCGGCATGCAGTCGGAGCACATCGCGATCCTGCGGATGTGCAAGCGGCCCACCGCGGTCGTGGAGATCGCGGCGGGCCTCGGCCTGCCGGTCGGCATCGTCCGGATCATGCTGTCCGATCTGCTGGACACCAGCCGGATCAGCGCTCGCCACCCCCGTACCGCCCGTGTCGCGGACCGGCTCCCCGACCCCGACATCCTGGAACAGGTGCTCGTTGGACTCCGCAATCTCTGACCGTGCCGCCCTGCAGGCGACGGCCGACAACGGACTGAAGATCGTCGTCGTCGGCGGCTTCGGGGTCGGCAAGACCACCATGGTCCGCTCCGTCAGCGAGATCCGTCCGCTGAACACGGAAGAGACCATGACCCGCGCCGGCGAGGCCGTCGACCGTCTCGACGGTGTGCAGTCGAAGACGTCCACGACCGTCGCCTTCGACTTCGGCCGGATCACGCTCGATGAACGCTCGGTGCTGTATCTCTTCGGCGCCCCCGGTCAGGAACGCTTCTGGTTCCTGTGGGACCGGCTGTTCGCGGGGACGCTCGGTGCCGTGGTGCTCGTCGACACCCGCCGGCTGGCCGACTCCTGGTACGCCATCGACCGTCTGGAGCACCACGGCACGCCGTTCATCGTGGCGTGCAACGACTTCGGCGGCCCGCTCCACACCGAACAGCAGATACGTGAGGCGCTCGACCTCTCGGACGACGTGCCCCTGGTGGAGTGCGACGCGCGGGACCGTTCGTCGAGCAAGTACGTACTGATCACGCTCGTCGAGCACCTCCAGGCGCTCGCCCAGGGCAAGGTGCCCGCTCCGTCCGCCGCCCGCCCGGAGACCACGCTGCACAGGACCCCGGAGCCCCGCTCGTGACTCGGCCCCCGGTACCCGGCGGCTCCCGTCGCGCACGGCCGCGCACCGCTCTCCACCCCCCGCCCCCAGGAGGCCAGAGATGACCCGCATCGCCCTTGACCCCTTCGTCACCGATCTCGACGGCGAGAGCGTCCGGCTGCGCGCGGCGGGCCCGCTCGCCGAGGTGGAGCTGCCGGGCGGGGTGCACTGCTATGCGGTCACCCACCACGCCGAGGCGCGGCAACTGCTCACCGACAGCCGGGTGGTCAAGGACATCAACGTCTGGAACGCCTGGCAGCGCGGCGAGATACCGATGGACTGGCCGCTGATCGGCCTCGCCAACCCGGGCCGCTCCATGCTGACGGTCGACGGCACGGACCACCGCCGGCTGCGCACCCTGGTCGCACAGGCGCTGACCGTGAAGCGGGTGGAGCGGCTGCGGGCCGGCATCGAGGCGCTGACGACGGCGAGCCTGGACCGGCTGTCGGCGCTGCCCCGGGGCGAGCAGGTCGACCTCAAGGCGGAGTTCGCGTACCCGCTGCCGATGAACGTGATCAGCGAGCTGATGGGCGTGGACGGCGCCGACCATCCGCGGCTGAAGGAGCTCTTCGAGAAGTTCTTCTCGACACAGACGCCGCCGGAGGAGGTCCCGCAGATGATGGCGGACCTCGGCGCCCTCTTCACGAGGATCGTCGACGCCAAGCGCGAGAACCCGGGCGACGATCTGACGAGCGCCCTGATCGCGGCGTCCGAGGACGGCGACCACCTCACCGACGAGGAGATCGTCAACACCCTCCAGCTGATCGTCGCGGCCGGTCACGAGACGACGATCAGTCTGATCGTGAACGCGGTCGTGGCCCTCCAGTCCCACCCCGAGCAGCGCAAGCAGGTGCTCGGCGGGGAGGTGCCGTGGGAGAACGTGATCGAGGAGACCCTGCGCTGGAACACCCCGACCTCGCACGTGCTGATCCGGTTCGCCACGGAGGACGTCGAGGTCGGCGACAAGGTGCTGCCGAAGGGCGAGGCGCTGATCGTCTCCTTCGGTGCGCTGGGCCGCGACGAGGCGCAGTACGGGCCGACCGCCGGTGACTTCGACGTCAGCCGCTCCCCCAACCGCCACATCGCGTTCGGCCACGGACCGCATGTGTGCCCGGGTGCGGCTCTGTCGCGGCTCGAGGCAGGGGTGGCGCTGCCCGCGCTGTACGAGCGGTTCCCGGATCTGGAACTCGCCGTCCCGGCCTCCGAGCTGCGGAACAAGCCGATCGTCACCCAGAACGACCTGTACGACCTGCCGGTCGAGCTGGGCTGATCCGCTGTCCGAGGTGGTCCACGAGCCGGATCGGGCGTCTCATCGGACGGACACGGGCCTCGGCCGTGTCCCCGAGGCACTACGCTCCGGTTCGTGGCCGATATCCAGATTCCCGCTGACATCAAGCCCTCCGACGGACGCTTCGGCGCCGGTCCTTCCAAGGTGCGGACGGAGGCGCTCGACGCGCTGGCCGCCACCGGAACGTCTCTTCTCGGTACGTCCCACCGCCAGGCCCCGGTCAAGAACCTGGTCGGCTCGGTGCGTCAGGGTGTGCGCGACCTCTTCTCCCTCCCCGAGGGCTACGAGGTGATCCTGGGCAACGGCGGCTCGACCGCCTTCTGGGACATCGCGACGCACGGCCTGATCGAGACGAAGTCCCAGCACCTCAACTTCGGTGAGTTCTCCTCGAAGTTCACGAAGGCCGCGAAGCTGGCCCCGTGGCTCGCCGACCCGAGCGTCATCTCCTCCGACCCGGGCAGCCACCCGGAGCCGCAGGCGGAGGCCGGCGTGGACGTCTACGCGTTCACGCACAACGAGACGTCGACCGGTGTCGCCATGCCGATCAAGCGCGTCGCGGGCGCCGACGAGGGCTCGCTGGTCCTGGTGGACGCCACCTCCGGCGCGGGCGGTCTGCCGGTCGACGTCGCCGAGACGGACGTCTACTACTTCGGACCGCAGAAGGTCTTCGCCGCCGACGGCGGCCTGTGGATCGCCGCCTTCTCCCCGGCGGCCCTGGAGCGCGCCGCGCGGATCCACGCCTCCGGCCGGCACATCCCGGAGTTCTTCTCGCTGCCGACGGCGATCGACAACTCGCTGAAGAACCAGACGTACAACACCCCGGCCCTGGCCACGCTGTTCCTCCTGAACGAGCAGCTGACCTGGATCAACGGCCAGGGCGGCCTGGAGTTCTCGACCGGCCGCAGCGCCGCGTCGGCGCGGAACCTGTACGGCTGGGCCGAGGAGTCGAAGTACGCGACCCCGTTCGTCACCGACCCGGAGAAGCGCTCGGCCGTCATCGGCACGATCGACTTCGCGGACGAGATCGACGCCGCCGCGGTCGCCAAGGTGCTGCGCGCCAACGGCATCGTCGACACCGAGCCGTACCGCAAGCTCGGCCGCAACCAGCTGCGTGTCGCGATGTTCCCGGCGATCGACCCGGCGGACGTGCTGGCCCTGACGGCCTGCATCGACTACGTGATCGAGAAGCTGTAACGAGCAGTACGTCCACGAGGGGCCTCGGCACGGATCCGTACCGAGGCCCCTCGTGCGTCCCTCACCCCACCGTCTCCGCCAGGACCGCCCGGAGCCGGCCGACGCCCTCCGCCCACGGCGCCCCGTGCCCGCTCTCGCTCCACAGCTCCACCAGCTCGGACGGCTCGGCCATCACCCGGTCGAGGGCCTGAACCGCGAGGCCCCGCAGCTCCACGGGCAGTTCGGGGAGCGGCTCGTCCGGTCCGTACACGGTCGTCACGGGCTCCCCGCCCGGGCACTGCGCGGCCACCAGAGCGGCCGCCGCCACGGCCACGACGGCTTCGTCGGAGTCCAGGTACGCCGTGGTCCCGACGACGGCCGTCAGCGCGTCCCTGACCAGCTCGGCCCGCTTGTCCGGCGGGGCGTCGTCGAGATCCCCCGAGAAGTCCGCTGCGGTGTCATTGTCGAAATGACCGATGTCCCAGGCGCCCATGGTGCCCCTCCCTCTGCGGTCCGGCCATCCTCGCAACCACCACTGACAACGGGCCTGTCCGTGCGCGTCGTCACCTCCCGGCACCGGAAGTGATGTCCGTGCGCTGCCACCGCCGCTCCCCGTCCTCCCACCTGTCGGTGGGGGCGAGTCCCGCCGCCGCGGCCACCGCGGCGGACGCGGCGTGGTCGGGGTGGATGTGCGCGACGACCGTGCGGACCGTGCCCCCGGCCAGCAGGTGTGTCACCAGCCCCGCCGCCGCTTCCTTCGCGTGGCCCACGCCCTGCCACTCGGTACCGACGACCCAGGCGATCTCGGCCTGCGGGCCCGCCACCGTGGCCTGGACCCAGCCTGCCAGGCGGCCGTCGGCGCGTACCCGGAGCACCCAGTTCCACCAGCGTTCCGCAGGGTCGGGAGAGCCGGACTCCCAGCGGGTGTAGCGGGCCCGGAGGGCGTCCGGGGTCTCCGGGGCCCCGCCCGTGAACCTGTGCAGGGCCGGATCGGCGAGGACCATGGCCATCTCCTCGGCGTGCACGGCGCGCAGCGGGAGTGCGTCGAGCCGCTCGGTGGAGAACACCTCGGGCCCGTGGTTCGTCATGGCCGCCCGCCCCTGCCTGCGGACCGCCGGAGCGCCGGCCGGGCGCGGCCGGTCAGCCACGGCTGCGACGCCGGTTCGTGAGGACGAGTACGCCCACGGCGGCGAGCACGATCGCCCCGACCAGCGTGCTGCCCTTCACCGGGTTGCCGCCCCCGCCCCCGTCACCCGCGGGCGACGACGCGCCGCCGCCGTCCTTCGACGGCGCCTTCGCGTCACCGCCGCCGCTCCCGCCTCCGATGTCCACGCGCACCACGTCGCTCCGTACGCCCTCCGAGCCGAACATCAGCGCCGAGCCGTCCGCGGTGTACGTCACCGACTCGGCCTGTCCCTGCAACGGCGCGTCGACCCGGTGGTCGGCGCCGAGCCGCCCGTTCTCGAACGCGTAGCCACGGGCGCTGAAGTAGGACCGCAGCACCAGTTCCCTGCCGTCGGGCGAGAACGCCCCGTCCGTCACCCACGGCACCTCCCCGACCCGCCGGAACACATTGGTCCTGCCGGTGGTGAGCTGCGCGGGCCCTTCGTACAGCCCGCCGCCGTTCTCGTTCTTCGAGGCGATGTAGACCCGGCCGGTCTTCGGGTGGACCATCAGCGCCTCGGCGTTGCGCGCGCCGTCGGCGTACTTCACGTCGAACTGGGTCGCGCGGACCGTCGCGTCCTTCAGCACCTTCGGTTCGGGGAACCGGTAGATCCAGACGTGGTCCCAGCCGCCGTTCAGGTTGTCGCCGATGTCGCCGACGTACAGGTCGCCGTCGGGCCCGAGCGAGATGGCCTCCACGTCGCGCGGTGCGCCGACGCCGCGCATGGTGATCGTCGCGACGGTCTTCCCGGTCCGGGAGTCGACGGCGTAGACGTACGGGCCGTCCTCGCTGTCGTTGTGCGTCCAGTAGATGCCCGGGTGGGCACGGCTGGCGGCGAGGCCGCTGGACTCGGTGATGCGGGGGTCCTCGATCGTGAAGCTGCGGTCGGCAGCTCCGTCGTCGGCCGTGGCCGGGGTCGCGGCCACCCCAGCGAGGACGAGCAGCGCGGCGGCGCCGGAGACAGTCAGATACGAACGCATGGGCCAAGTGTCCATCGTCACGTCGCAGCCCGCCGTGATGATCCGCCATGATGACCGCATGCGTTTCATGTTCGTCGGCGATTCCATGACCATCGGGCGCGCCGGCGACTTCACCTGGCGCTATCGGATGTGGCAGCACCTCGAGGCGGCCTTCGACGGCCCGTACGAGATCGTCGGCCCGCGCACCGAGCTGTACGACAGCGCGACGAACACGCCGGTCTCGTACGCGTACGGCGACCCGGGGTTCCCCGCGGAGGCCCGCCGCCATCTGGCGGGCTGGGGTGAGGGGTGGCTGCACATGGCCCCCGTGATCGCGGACACGGTCGCTGCGACGCGTGCCGACGTGCTGCTCGTATCGCTCGGCCTGATAGACCTCGGCTTCTACACCGACAGCGGGCAGACGGCCGAGAACGTCCGCGCGTTCCTCACCGCCGCCCGCACCGCCAACCCGCATGTCCGGGCCGTGCTCCTGCCGGTGATACCGAACGTCCGGGCCGAGTCCGACGCCCCGTTCGCCGCCGAGTGCGACCGCTTCAACGAGCTGCTCGCAAAGGCCGTCGCCGATCTCGACGAGCCGACGTCCCCGATCCTGCTGGCGTCGCGCCCCGCCTCGTACGACATCCACGCGGACACGTACGACGGTACGCACCCGGGCCCCACGGGCGAACAGAAACTGGCCGCGACGTTCGCCGACGCGATGCACCAGGCGTGGGGCGTAGGAGGCCCCTACGCCGGGGGTCGCGCACTCCTGGTCTGACGGCGCCGCGGCCGGCGTGAATCCGCCGGAACGCCGGCTCGCGTCGCTCCCCGCAGGCCGTCCGGCCCGCCGCGCCCGGGTACGGCGGCTGCCTTGCCGCGGGGGCGGGAGCGGGGTCGCGGGACAAGAAGGCCGGCGACCGCGGGCGGGGGGCCATGCAGGTGATCAGCCCCGCCTCGGGGGTCATCACGAGGATCAGCCCGAGCAGCACGCACGCGCCGGCCACAGCGGTGGGCACGCCCCTGTGCCCCGGAGCTGCGGAGCGCCGCGGCCACGCAGACGGCTCACGGCGGTCCGAGCATGGTCAGGGAGAACTGGGTCAGCTCCTCCGTCAGCCGGTCCGGCGTGATCTGGCGCGGACGCCGGCCGTGCTGGGCGAGCAGCTCGTCGACGGAGTGGGTCATCACCATGACGGCCACCCGCTGATCGCCGTCGCCGACTTCGCCCCGCTCCACGGCGCGCTCGGCCTCACAGGCCAGGAACTCGGACCACATCGTGCGCCACATCGCGAGATGGTCGTCCACCGCGCGGCTCACCCCCAGCACTTCGACGAACGCCACCCGTGCGCCGCGCGGATCTTCCGTGACCGCCTGCACATAGGCGTCGAAGAGGCGGCGGAACCGCTCCTCGGCCGCGCACTCGTCCACGCCGTCGGAGAGCAGGACCGCCTCGGACGCGCGCAGTCCACGGGTCGCCACCTCGTCGTACAGCGCGATCAACAGCGCTTCCGGCGAGGTGAACTGCTGGAAGAAGGCGCGGACCGGCACCTTCGCCTCGGCGCAGAGCTGCTCGACCGTCGTGTGCGCGTAGCCGTACGCGGCGAACAGGTCACGTCCGGCCCGCAGAAGCCGGCTGCGCCACTGCGCACGGTCCTCGACTTCCGCAAGGACCGCCCCGACCGCCTCGCCCGTCCCCGCTCCACGGCTGACCCAGGCATCCACCACAGGCACTCCTTCGTCGGCCCCGGCAATCCCGACACGGAGCGGCAAACCCAGGCAATGCCCCCATTGTTCCCGTTATGTCCCCCAAGCGGAGGATCCGCCACGCCTTCGGACCCGCCGGCCGGAAGGCGGGCAGCAGTGACCCCAACTGCGTTCATCGGCCGCACCGGTGCCGCCGCGGGCCGGCCCTTCCCGCAATACGACGGAGAGTTGACGCCGCATCCGGTACCGGCCGGCCCATGACCGGCCGGGCGGGGCTCCGGCTCAGTCGCCCGAGCCGGAGGTGACGGCGTTGCGCCAGACGGTGAGGTCCAGAGTCATGTACGTACTGGGCGAGTCCTGGTCCGAGAAGCCCTGCACCGTCACGAGTCCCATGTGACCCGTCCCCGTGATGACGCAGATCTGCCGCCCCTTCGAGAGCGTGTTCACGTAGATGTTCGCGGCGAACCGGGTTTCCTGGAGGCAGGTGTCGAGCGATCCCTCCTGCGCCGGATCGAGCAGCACCAGGTTGCCGCCCTCGCTCTCCGCGTCGAGGTACCCGCCGGTGTCGTAGGAGAGTTCGTACCCACCGTCCTCACCCTTCTCGGGCCGGAGGCTGTCGTCACCGAGCGTCAGGTGATAGCCGGCCGTGAGGTTGATGCCCTTGCCGACGACGGGCTTCGGCGCGGGCTTGGCGGACGGCGTGGACGCGGCCGTCTCGCCGCCGCTGCTCTCCTGACTCTCCGGCGTGCCCTGCCCACCCTGCCCACCCTGCCCGTCCTGCACCGGGCCGTCGCCCTGTGTCTGCTCCCCCTTGTCCTTGAGCAGGAGGTAGGTACCGCCACCCGCAACACCGAAGACCAGCGCGGCGGCAAGGGCGATGACCGCTCCACGCCTGCCCGCGCTCTTCGGCGGCCGGGGAGCCTGCGGGACGGGCTGTCCGGGATACATGGGGCGCGTCTGCGGGAACCCGGCGGCCTCGGTCGGGGCGTACGCGTGGGCGTGGGGCTGCGCCTGGGCGGGCGTCCGGTACTGCTGCTGAGGGGGCTGGTACGCCACGGGCGGGCCGAAGCCCGCGGGTGCGGCAGCCGGGGCCACCGGCGTCGTGGGCGAGTACGCCACGGACGGGGCGGTGGCCGGGGGCGGCGGAGTCTGGACGGGGGCGGGGGCCGCCGCCCGTACGGTGATGTCGGCGGCGACCGGGCCGGGCAGCCAGTCCTCCGGGCGGCGCAGCACCGTCTCCGCGTTCGCGGACTGGCACAGCGCGATGACCTCCGCGATCGACGGCCTGCCCTCGGGGTCCTTGGCGAGGCATCGGGTGACCAGCTCCGTCAGCCGCTCCGGCACCCCGCTGAGGTCCGGCTCCTCATGGACGATCCGGTAGAGCACACCGTGCGAGGTCCCCTCACCGAAAGCCGGCGTCCCCGTCGCCGCGTACGCCGCGACCTGACCGAGCGCGAAGACGTCGGTGGCCGCGGTCACCCTGCGCCCGGCAGCCTGTTCGGGGGCCATGAACGAGGGCGTGCCGATGGTGACACCGCTCCCGGTGAGCGAGGTCGCGTCGGCGGCGTAGGCAATACCGAAGTCGATGACGCGGGGCCCGTCGGCGGCGAGCAGCACATTGGACGGCTTGAGATCGCGGTGCACGATGCCCGCGCCGTGGATGACGTGCAGGGCCTCGGCCATGCCCGCGATCAGCAGCAGTACGGTGTCGACCGGCAGCGCCCCATGGGCGATGACCGCATCGGCGAGCGAGGGCCCCGGCACGTACGCGGTGGCCAGCCAGGGCTGCCCACCGTCGGTGTCGGCGTCGATGACAGGTGCGGTGAACAGGCCCTGCACCCGCTGCGCGGACTGCACTTCCTGGGCGAACCGGCGCCGGAACTCGGCATCCTCACCGAATTCGGGGCGGATCACCTTGATGGCCACGGGTCGCCCACCGGGCGTGTACGACAGATACACCTTGCCCATGCCGCCCGCGCCGAGCTTGGCGGCAAGCCGGTAACCGCCGATGGTGGCCGGATCGTCCGCCGCGAGCGGCTGGAAGACCTGGGAAGAACTCCCCCGGGCCGGGTGCTGACTACTCATCAATTCACGTCTCCCCCGTGGAACATCGACATCGAGACGGCACCCTATCCAAGGACGGCCCGTCGGCGCCCCCCTGCCGGGACGCACCGAACCCTGGTCGCCGAGCAGTTGGTTCGGGCGACCACTCGGCGGCACAACTCGCCATCGGGAGTCGTGATGCCGACAGGACCGGTGCCGGCTGCGGGGATGGGCGGGAGGCCGATCCGGTCAGGAGCCGGCAGGGCGCCCACCCGCATCCTCTGCCAGAACGTCCACCGTCAGCTCGTGCAGCAACACCGCATCCACGAACGGCGTCGAGACGGTCGGCCGGGAGCGCCAGTCCAGCGGCCAGGTCGGTCCCCGCAGTGCGGGCACCCCGACGAACGCCGCCGTCCGCCCACCCCGGCTCATCACTTCCGCCCCTGCCGGCCAGTGGTGCGCGTTCGCGGACAGCGGCGGCACCAGGAAGTACACGCCCTGCTCCCCCACCCTCGAGCGCACGATGGGCCCCGCGTCGAGCCCGGTGAACCGAATGATTTCGCAGGCGACTTGCTCTCCGGCCACGCCGGTGATCCGTACGGCATCGAAGTGGATGCCCGCACAGCGAAGAGCATGCCCGCGCGCAGGCACCCACGAAGGCGCCGGGTCCGGTGAACTTTTCCGTTCCATACGGAAAGTGTGAGGCCGCGCACGTACCGTGACCAGGGACACAAGGCGTCTGTGCACTCTTGTGCACTTGGGAGGTGGGTTGTGCACTCCGGCGGCCAAGGGGGCGGCACTGCCCAGATGTTCGGGACGTTGTTGCGCTTCTACCGGGAACAGGCGGGACTGTCGCAGGAGGTCCTGGGTCTGAGAATCGGCTTCTCCAAGTCGCAGGTGGCGATGGTGGAACGGGGGCAGCGGCCACCGAAGGGAAGCTTCATCGCGCGGGCGGACGAGGCGTTGGGAGCACAAGGTGCACTGAATGCGGCGGGAGCGGAGCTGCGGACCAGCCATTTGCCCTCGTGGTTCAAAGAGTTCGCCGGGGTGGAGACCGGGGCCTGCGCGCGGCACCAGTACGAGACGCACTCGGTGCCCGGTCTGCTCCAGACGGAGGAGCATGCCCGCGCGGTCTTCACCAGCCACCATCCGTCTCTCGACGATGAAGAGATCGAAGGGCGGGTCGCGGCCCGTTTGAAACGGCAGGAGTTGCTCACCCGCAGACCAGTCGCAGACATCGGCTTCGTCTTGGAGCTGCATCCGCTCACGCGGCCCATCGGGGGCCACCAGACACGCAAAAGGCAGCTGCGCCACATCCTCGACGTGGCGCAGCTGCGGAACGTACAGATACAAGTGATGGCGCCGGACCGGACCACTCACGCGGGACTCAATGGTCCGTTCGTCCTGCTGGAGACGGCTGAACGGAGCCGCCTCGCCTATATCGAAGGACAGAGCGGCAGCTTCTTCATCACCGAACAGCCTGACCTGGGGGACCTGTTCGGAAAGTATGGGATTCTGCGGGCGCAGGCGCTCAGCCCGGAAGCGTCCATGAAGCTGATCGAAGAGGTGGCAGGGGAAGAATGAGCACCGACCTCAACTGGTTCAAGAGCAGCTACAGCGGCGATCAGGGCGGCGACTGCGTCGAGGTCGCCACCCGCCCCCGCACCGTCCACGTCCGCGACTCCAAGGACCTCACCGTCCCCGCTCTCGCCCTCTCCCGCGCCGCCTGGACCGCCTTCCTGGGGTATGCCGCCGCTCAATAGGGTGGAGGCATGTCCCACGAGTCACCCCTGATCCAGAGTCTGCGTACCGCTGTTGCCGCGGCGCCCACCGACGTACCGCTTCGGCTGCATCTTGCCGAGTTGCTGCTCGGTGAGGGACTGAGCGACGCCGCCGTCAGCGAAGCCGCCGTCGCGCTGCAGCATGCGCCGGGCGACGCCGGTGCGCGAGCGCTCATGGTCCGGGCGATGGAAATGCCCGCACCCGAGGCCCCCCAGGGGCCGGCGGCACCCGCTCCGACGGGGTTCGACTGGCGTGCCGCCGAGGACCAGGTCAAGGACGCCGTACCGCCCCGCTTCGTCACGTCCGAGACGCCCGAGGCGCCCGTCCCCGTCGCCGGCCAGGGCGACCCCGGTGACGCCGCCGTCTGGGAGGTCGATACTCCCGGTTCCGTCACGCTCGCCGACGTCGGCGGCATGCAGGAGATCAAGGACCGTCTCGAAGCCGCCTTCCTCGCTCCCATGCGCAACCCCGAACTGGGCAGGCTGTACGGGAAGAGCCTGCGCGGCGGGCTGCTGATGTACGGGCCGCCCGGCTGCGGCAAGACGTTCATCGCGCGTGCCGTCGCGGGTGAACTCGGGGCGAGCTTCATGTCCGTGTCGATCAACGACGTGCTCGACATGTGGATGGGCAACTCCGAGCGCAACATGCACGAGGTCTTCGAGACGGCCCGCCGCCAGGCCCCGTGCGTGCTGTTCCTCGACGAGGTCGACGCACTGGGTGCCAAGCGGAGCCGCATGCACCACGGGGGCATGCGCAACACCGTCAACCAGCTGCTCACCGAACTCGACGGCGTGGACGGGGCGAACGAGGGCGTGTTCGTGCTCGCTGCGACCAACGTCCCCTGGGACGTCGACATCGCGCTCCGGCGCCCCGGCCGGCTCGACCGCACCCTGCTCGTGCTGCCGCCGGACGCCCCCGCACGCGAGGCGATCCTCCGCTACCACCTGCGTGACCGGCCGATCGAATCCGTCGACCTGGGCAAGCTGGTCAAGGTCACCGAGGATCTGTCCGGCGCCGACCTGGCGCATCTCTGCGAGTCCGCTTCGGAGCGGGCGCTGCTCGACTCGACGCGCACCGGCACGGTCCGGATGATCAACATGAAGGACCTGCTGGCCGCGGCGAAGGAAGTACGGCCGTCCACCGACCCGTGGTTCGCCTCGGCGCGCAATGTGGCGATGTTCGCCAACGAGGGCGGCATGTACGACGAGTTGCTCGCCTACCTGAAGAGGAAGCGGAAGCTGTGAGCACCACGGGGCAGGACCTCACCGAGCAGGCGTCCGCGTTGCTCTCCCTCGACCGCGTCGACGAGGCGAAGGAACTGCTGGCGAGGCGGCTGGCCCAGGACCCCGAGGACGTCCGTGCCTGGGCGAAGCTGGCCCGCTGCCATCTGCGGGTCAAGGAGTACGACAAGGTCGTCGAGGCGACCGGGGCGGCGCTGGCGATCGACCCGGAGTACGTGGACGCGCTGATCGTGCGGACCTACGGGATGCGCCGGACGACGCGGCCGGACGAGTCGCTCGCGGCGGCGCAGGAGGCGGTGCGGCTCGCCCCGCTCATGTGGCAGTCGCATGTCGCGCTCGCCGAGGCGCTCGGTGCCTGGCGGCCGCGCTGGCCCGAGGTACTGGAGGCGGCGCAGGAGGCGGTCCGGCTGGGGCCGGAGGAGACGGCGGCGTACTACGCGCTGTGGAAGGCGTCGTTGCTCAACGGCCGAAGCGACATCACCGCTCTGGCGGTGCGCGAGGCCCTGCGGATCGACCCCACCGACGCGTGGGCGCTGCAGGAGCACGCGGACACGCAGGCCCGGGCGCCCGGGGTGAGACCGAAGAAGCAGGCGGAGGTGTACGCGTCGGCGCTCGCCGCCGACCCGGCCTCGGACCGGATGCGCCTGGGGCTGGACCGTGCGGTGTTCCAGATGCTGCGCGGCACCCGGTGGCTGGCCGTGCTGAGTCTGGTGCTGGCGGGTGGGGCGATCGATCTGTTCCCGTCCGACGGGGACGGCCCCGGGCTGCCGCTGCCGCTCGGCACCCGGCTGTACGCGCTGGCACTGATCGGCGCGATCTGGGCTTTCGGCGCGTGGCGGCGGTACCGGAAGCTGCGGGCAGGGGTGCGGCTGAGCGTGCGGTCGCTGGTGCGGCGGCTGTTCTGGGCGCGGCTGGTGCTGGTGCAGGCGGTGCTGGGGACGCTCTGCGCGGTGGCGATCGTCGCGGTCCCGTGGACGGACCGGGGTGTCCCGCAGGTGGTGTTCTGGGTGGGGCTCGGGCCGACGCTGCTGACGATCTGGTTCGACCGGCCGCGTACGCGGTAGCGGCCACGCGCGGGGGCGTCAACGCTCCGGTTCCTCCACCAGGCCGCAGGCGAAGGGGAACGACTCCAGGAACTCCCGCCGCCCCGGGTCGGGTTCGGCTTCGGCGAGACCCTCGAGCACCTGCAGGAACCGGTTGAGCTGCTCGGACGGCAGTTGCGTGAGCACGTGGGTCAGGCTCTCCGCCATCTTCACCGCGGAGTCGGGGTCCACCTCGTCATCGCCGCAGCTGTCGAGGAACCACAGGCTGTCGACGACCAGCCCGGCAGGCACGGGAACCAGTTGATCGGTGTCGGCCATGCCGAGAACGTAACCCACGTACGACTGGTCAGCGGGCCAGGCGGGGAAGCAGGGAACCCGCGGCGACGATGCCGACGAGGGCGGCGAAGGCGAGGACCGCCAGGTCGAGACCGAGATGGGCCGGCGTACCGATGAGCAGTCCGCGCAGGGCGTCCACCTGGTAACTGAGCGGGTTCACCCTGCTGATGGCCTGGAGCCAGCCGGGCATCACGGCGACCGGGTAGAGCGCGTTGGAGGCGAAGAACAGCGGCATGGTGATGGCCTGGCCGATGCCCATCAGGCGGTCGCGGGTCAGGACGATCCCGGCGATCGACATCGACAGGCAGGAGAAGAATGCCGACGCGAGGACGACCACCACGACCACGCCGAGCAGGCGCAGCGGGTTCCAGGTCATGCCGACCCCGATCACCGCGGCGATCACGATGACGACCGCCGCCTGGATCACGGCTTTCACCCCGGCGGCGAAGGCTTTGCCGGTCACCAGGGCGGTCCGCGGCGTCGGCGTGACCATGAGTTTGGTGAGGACGCCCGAGTCCCGCTCCCAGATGATCATGATGCCGTAGAAGATCGCGATGAACATGGCGGACTGGGCGATGATGCCGGGCGCCAGGAAGTCGAGATACGGGACGCCGCCGGTGGGGATCGCGTGGATGCGGGAGAACGTCACGCCGAAGATCAGCAGCCAGAGCGCGGGCTGCACGGCGCGGGTGTAGATCTCGGTGCGGTCGTGGCGCAGCTTCTGCATTTCGACGACGCACATCGCGGTGACGCGCGCCGGGACGACGCGCCAGCCGGTGCGGGGCGGCGGCGGGTCCAGCAGGAGAGCGAACCGCCGGCCGGGCGAGGCCGGTTCAGCCGAGGCGGTGTGCGGTGCGACGGGTACGGCGGACATCGCGGAACGCTCCCTTCTCGTCGGCGGATCCGGGGCCGGGGTCGTCCAGGCCGCTTCCGGAGTGGTACCGGAAGACGTCCTCCAGGGTCGGCGGCGGCAGGCCGGTCTCGCCGGACTTCCGGCGGTGGGCGACGAGTGCGCTCTTCAGCTGGGCCGGTGTACCGAGCGCGCGGAGTCGGCCGAGGTGCATGAGCGCAAGCCGGTCGCAGCGCTGGTCGGCCTCGTCCATGGAGTGGGTGGTGACCAGCACGGTCATCCCGGTGCCGGTACGGATCTCGGTGATGCGGTCCCAGACGCTGTCGCGCGCGATCGGGTCCAGGCCGATGGTCGGCTCGTCCAGAATCATCAGGCGCGGCGCGCTGACCAGGGCCTGGGCGAGTTCGAGGCGTCGCACCATGCCACCGGAGTACGTGGCGGCGAGCCGGTGCGCCTGCGGGCCGAGGCCGACCGCGTCCAGCGCCTGCCCGACGCGGGCCGCACGCTGCCGACGGGGCACGTCGAAGACCCGGGCGAAGAGGGAGACGTTCTCCCGGCCGGTGAGAGCGGCGTCGGCGGACAGCTGCTGCGGTACGTAACCGAGCAGGCGCCGTACGGCCATCTTCTGCCGGGCGGCGTCATGGCCGAACACCTCGATGACCCCGGCCGGTACGGGCAGCAGGGTGGTGATCGCGCGCATGGTGGTCGTCTTGCCCGCACCGTTGGGCCCGAGGAGGCCGAAGACCTCACCGGGGTGGACCAGCAGGTCGAGGCCGTCGACGGCCTTCGACGTGCCGAAGGAGTAGGTCAGGCCGGTGCAGCTGAGAGCCGGGGTCATGGGGGCTCCTCTCCTTCGCGCAGCGACTCGGCGAGCCGGCGCAGTGACGGGAGCGCGGCGGTCAGCGCGGCCCGGTCCGCCGCGTCGAGCCGCGCGACGTGCTCACGGAAGAGCGCGTCGCGCCGGGCACGCCACTCGCGCAGCCGCTCGACACCCGCGGGGGTCGGGTGGAGCAGCGCCGCACGCCCGTCGCCGGGGTCGGTCTCACGGCGCAACAGCCCTTCCGCGACCAGATGGTTGACCAGGGTGCTGACGGAGTTGGCCGCGAGGCAGAGGTCGTGCGCGGCCGCCGAGACGCGAATGCCCGGCTCGTCGACCACCAGCCGGAGGAGCTCTGCGTGCGCGCCGCGCAGCCGGGGCGCACGCAGGCCGTTCCACAGCCTTCGCCGGGCGAGCCGCTGGATGCGGGGCAGAAGTCCGGCGAGCTCCTCAGGTGGATCACCTGCCGCCATCTGTCCAGTTTAGCTCTGCATGCGAGGTATCGACCGTTTGCGATTGGGGCCGTATGTGAGGGCCGCGGTCCGGCCGGAGGAACCGGGTGCGCTGCGCACTCTCCGTTGCGTACGGCAGGGCCGGCCGGCGGTCATGGGCATGAACGTGCCCGTACCGCCGGCGGGGCGGGCCGTCATCCCACCCCGCCGGCGGCTTCGGGCGGACCTCAGTCGGCGAGTGCGCCCATGGGGTCCCAGGCCGGCAGGACGATCGGCGGCTCGTCGAGGGCGGCGGCCAGTTCCGGCGGCAGTGCGGAGCGCCGCACCGCGACCTCGAAGACGTGCTCGCCGAACCACGAGTCGTTCATGGTCCAGAAGCCCTTGTCGGCCTTCTCATCGCCCCAGCTGTTCTCGACCCGCCAGCGACGCGGGGCGCCGTCGACCACATCCACGCCGGTCAACAGCATCGCGTGCGTCATCTGGGTCTCGTGGTGGACGAGGCGTGCCGCCTTGTCCAGCTCGAACGACGTGTCGTAGACGGCCTCGTAGTCGAACAGATCGGCGTCCCAGATCCCGAGGTCCGCACGCATCATCCGGGCCACGTCGCAGCCGAACCAGACCGGCTCGCCGCCGACGATGGCGTCCATGCTGAGGCGCTTCAGCAGGTCCATCTCCACGTTCAGGTAGACCACCGGCGGAGCTTCGACGACATTGCCCAAGTACTCGACGGTGAAGGTGCGGCCGACCGGACTCGACTCCCTCGGGTCGTGGACGATACAGACGTAGTCGTCGAGGGAAATCTGCACGTACGACTTCGCGAACTCGGCCGGCGTCATCCAGCCGGCGCGGTGGAACTCCTGGTCCTTGTCCCGCCACTGCCACAGGAACCGCTGCGGCGGTGTACCGAGATGGATGCTGAGTACGCGGTGGACGGCGGCCAGCACCTCTCGCTTGAGCACGCGCTGCGCCTCGGCCCCCTCGGCGGCCGTCCGGCGCAGATCCCGGGCACCCTTGCGGAGCAGGCTCTTCAGGGCCCGGTTCATCGGTCCCGTCGCCGACGAGCTGTTCGTCTCCGGCATCGCCGACTTCGGCACCAGGCCGTGCTTGGCGACCAGCGCCACGAACATGTTCCACTGTCCGCCGTCGCTGATGGGGTCCCCGAGCAGGTGCGCCACCGTCCGGTCGTCGACGTCTCGGTCGGAGGTCTCGATGACGGCCTCGAGGAAGTGGTTCGCCCGCTCGAACTTGTCCCACCAGAGCAGGTAGTTCTGGGAGAACTCGAAGTCCTTCACGCCGAGCTTCTGTGCGGCGCCGACGCGCAGCAGGTTGAGCCCGGCGAACATCCAGCAGCGTCCGCTCTGCTTCTGGTTGGTGACCTTCCAGTCGTCCAGGTGGTGGGAGACCGAGTGGTCGACGGCGGTCACGATCCGCCGGTCCAGGGCGATGTCGTCCACGGGCGTCTGGGTCACGGCGTTCTGCATCAGCCGGTTCGCGGGCCGAGAGGCGAACTCCTTCTCGAAGACCTCGAACTGCGCCGGGGTGAGACTGCGGTCGGTGGCCTGAGGGGAGTGAGGGTGTCCGAACGTCACAGTATCCGCTTCCAGTTCTCGAGTCGGCCCGTGTTCGCGCGGGCCCGGGGCAGGCGGGAGGGAAAGCGTTCTCACCGTCGCACGGCCGTTCGGCCGCAGTCAACGGAGTTGCCCACGCGATCGGCGAGGCGACCTGCCGTGACCTGCCGTGACGCGCCGAGCGCGCAGCCGCCCTCGCCCGTGGCGGTGGCTCGCACCGGTGGGCCCCCGGCCGGTCGACACCGCCGCACGCGTCGAGCTCGGCACGCGGTGGCCAGCCGGCACCCGGTCCTGCCGCCCACCCGGCCGGCGCAGGCGCCGCGGTGGCGACCGCGGACCGGGTGGGGTGCGCCGGTCAGCACGTGCCGGCCGGGCCCTCGCGCCACAGCCCACGGCGGGGTGAACGGAGCGGCCCCCGGGCAACCCGCCGGCCACGCGTGGATCGCGGCGCGCTCACCGCTCCGGGAACCGCTCCCCGCACCTGCTGCAGAACACCGGCGCCGAATCCTCCGAGAGGCGGCCGCAATCGGGACAGACCCGGTCCAGCATGCAGGGACCCTCGCCGCCTTCGTACGTCACCGGGACCTCGACCGAGGGCTTGATGGTCAGGCCCGGACGGCGGCGGTGGACGGTCAGGTACGACAGCCCGTCCGGGCCGGCCACGAGGGCCCGGCGGGACGTGCGGGGCAGCCGGACGACCGTGGTGGGGGCCAGTTCCAGGAACTCCTCACCCATGACCACGCGACCGGTGCCCGCGACGACGACGAGCAGCACGTCCAGGACGTCCTCCTGGTGCTCCCCCACCTCGGCGCCCGGCGGCAGCCGTACGAGATTGGCGTCCAGGTCCCGCCCCTGATCGGCCAGTCGCCACAGAGCCCCGCGCTGCTCGGGGGCGGCGGTGGCGAGCAGTTCGTCGAGTACGGCCAGGACGCGCGGGATCGAACTCATGGCAGTCACGCTACGCCCCGCCGCGAGGTGGGCCCCTTCGGCCCCGTTGATCACCGCACGAGCCGGCCAAGGCATGGCCGGGCGCGGCGCAGGCCATGCTCGACGGGGCACGGCGCCCGGGCGGGCAACCAGCCGGGCGGTCCTGGAGGCGCTGGACCGGTTCGCGTCACGGTGGCGGGCGCTCACCGGTCACCCTTGCTTCGAGCGGACTCGAAGGCGTTGGCTTGGTGTCCATGAAGTACACGCAGCTCGGACGCACCGGACTCAAGGTCAGCCGCCTCGTCCTCGGCACCATGAACTTCGGCCCGCAGACCAATGAGGTGGACAGCCACGCCATCATGGACTCGGCGCTGGACACGGGTCTGAACTTCTTCGATACCGCGAATGTCTACGGCTGGGGCGAGAACAAGGGCCGCACCGAGGAGATCATCGGCACCTGGTTCGCCAAGGGCGGCGAACGCCGCGACAAGGTGGTCCTGGCCACCAAGATGTACGGGAACATGGCCGCCGACGGCGAAGCCTGGCCCAACCACGACAAGCTGTCCGCCGTGAACATCCGGCGCTCCGTCGAGGCGTCGCTGAAGCGGCTTCAGACGGACTACATCGACCTCTACCAGTTCCACCACGTCGACCGGAACACCCCCTTCGACGAGATCTGGCAGGCGATCGACGTCCTGGTCCAGCAGGGCAAGATCCTTTACGCGGGTTCGTCGAACTTCGCCGGCTACAAGATCGCCCAGGCCAACGAACTGGCCGCCCGGCGCGGCTCGTTGGGCCTGGTGAGCGAGCAGTGCATCTACAACCTGATCGAGCGCCGCGCCGAGATGGAGGTCATCCCGGCCGCGCAGGAGTACGGCCTCGGCGTCATCCCGTGGTCCCCGCTGCACGGCGGCCTGCTGGGCGGTGTGCTCAAGAAGGAGCGCGAGGGCACGGCCGGACGTTCGGCCTCCGGCCGCAGCGCGGACGCGCTGAAGAACTCGGCGCAGCGCGAGAAGATCCAGGCCTACGAGGACCTGCTCGACAAGCACGGCCTGGAGGCCGGCGAGGTCGGCCTGGCCTGGCTGCTCACCCGGCCCGGCGTGACAGGACCGATCGTCGGACCGCGCAACCAGGAGCAGCTGGACTCGGCACTGCGGGCACTCGACCTCGAACTCTCCGCGGAGGTGCTGGCGTCGCTGGACGAGATCTTCCCGGGGCCGGGTCCGTCTCCGGAGGCGTTCGCCTGGTGAGGGTGGCCTGACGCGCTCTCAGTTCCTTTCCGGCGGGCCGTCCGCCGTCCCGTCCCCGCATCGGGGGGCGAGGACGGCGGACGGCCCGTTCGGCTTCTGTCCCGGAGTGCGGCTCAGCGGGCCTCGAGGTCCTCGAGCGTCGCCCCGAGCCAGCTCAGTTCCGCCTTGCTGGTCGCCCGGGCGATCATGAGGACCCCTTGGCGGAACGGGTCGTCGAACGCCTCGGCGCCGAGCGGTCGCACACCGTCGGAGTCGTAGAAGAAGCTGCTCGGCTCCTGCAGAAAGCCGAGCCTGCGCCGCAGCACGGCGGCCTGCTCGGCCGGGGACGCCAGGTGGCGCAGGAAGGCGAGCACGGTGAACCAGCGGTTCTCGTCGCTGATGTCCACCTCGTCGGCCTCGCGCAGGCGGCGCCGCAGCTCCTCGCGCCCGTCGTCGGTCAGCGTCAGCATGTGGCGGGGCGCGGCCCTGCTGCCCGGCTCGGTCCGGCGCTCCAGCCAGCCGGCACGCTCCAGGCGCTTGATCGCCGGATAGAGCGTCCCGTCCGCGATGGGGCGGACGTGTCCGGTGAGGTGGGCGACCCGACGCTTCAGCTCATAGCCGTGCAGCGGCTGCTCGTACAGAAATCCCAGGATGGCCAGTTCCAGCATGTGCGTATCCTCTCCGATTTCCGCTCACCCTATACATCGAGACCGATGTATAGTCGTGTCGATGCTTTGTCCGGTGCACGGCAAGGAGGATTCATGCAGAACGCTCAAGTGACGGCCGACGGTGCGCGCATCAGGTGGGTGGAGCTCCCCGGCGGCCCCGGCTCGTCCCGCACCCAGGTCTTCCTGCACGGCCTCGGGGCCTCGTCCGGCCCGTACTTCACCGCGAGCGCCGTCCATCCGCTGCTCGCCGGGCACCGCTCGCTGCTCATGGACATGCTCGGCTTCGGCATCAGCGACCGGCCCACGGAGTTCGGCTACACGCTCGAGGAGCACGCCGACGCGATCGCCGCCGCGCTCCGGGCCGCCGATGCCGGCGCCACGGACGTCGTCGCGCACAGCATGGGCGGCGCGGTGGCCATCGTGCTCGCGGCACGCCATCCGGACCTGGTGGCGCGGCTCGTGCTGGTCGACGCCAACCTGGACCCGGTCGCCCCGGCCCCGCCGCGGCCGGGCACCAGCGGGATCGCCGCCTACACCGAGGAGGAGTTCCTGGCCGGCGGCTGGAAGGACATACGCGACCGGGTGGGACCCCACTGGTGGGCGACCATGCGCCTCGGCGGCCGCGAGGCGCTGCACCGCAGCGCGATGAACCTCGCACGCGGCACGACCCCGACGATGCGTGAGCTGCTGCTGGAGCTGAGGATCCCGCGCACCTACCTGCGGCCGGAGGCCGACGGACCGCTGCCCGGCGGGGACGCGCTCGTCAGGAGCGGGGTGCGGGTCGTGGCGGTCCCGGAGTGCGGGCACAACATCATGCTGGACAACCCCGAGGCGTTCGCGAAGGAAACCGCGCGGGGACTGGAGCTCGCCTGACGGGAGCCGGGATCAGGGGCTCAGCTGCCGACCGCGGCTGCCACGGCGACAACGGCGAACATCAGTACGAGCACAACGGCCATGATGCGGTTTCTGGTTTTCGGATCCACCCATCGAGCGTAACCGCACCCCTCAGTGCCCCAGCGACCAGGAGGCGACCACCTCGTACCGCGGCTGCTCCCCCGGCACTCCGGCGACCGGCAGATTGCTGCGTACGAGGGCGACCTCGCCGACCACCCACGGTGTGCCCTCGAAGGCGTCCAAGGCATCCACGTAGGGGTGCAGGTCCGCCTCGGTGCGGCTGCGGGCGAGGGTGAGGTGCGCGGTGTAGCGGCGGTGCTCGTCCATCGGGATGCCGGCGCGGCGGGCGGCGGCGTCGGCACGCTCGGCGAGGAGCCTCAGCGTGTCGAGGTCGCCCGCCGCCCCGGCCCACAGCACATGGCCGTCGAACCGGCCGCCGCGGTGGATGCGCAGCGGGAGCGGCTCGGTGCGCCGGGCGGCGCGCTCCAGCCGCTCGCGCAGATCGGGCAGCAGCGCGTCGTCGACGGCGCCGAGGAAGGCGAGCGTGAAGTGCCATGCGTCGGTGCCGGTCCAGCGCATACGGTCGGCGCCGGGAAGGCTGTGCAGCGGGGCGACGGCCCGGCCGAGCTCCGCGATGGCGGAGGCGGGCGGCAGGACGGCGACGAAGAGTCTCATGCGGCTCATGAGCCGAGTGTCGCACCGGACCGGAGTGTTCCGGTCACCGTGCGTATCGTTGTCCTGCGCGGCTGCCCGCGCCCGTGCGACAGCGGGGAGGAGTGGCACGACGACCGTCGTGGACACCGACAGGATCGCGACGGCCGTAGGACGCGCCGGCCCCGCCCTCCGTACCGACAGGCCCCACCCGTGACTGAAGCGCCCTCTGCCACACGAAACGGCCCCGACCGGTGTCCCCCGGTCGGGGCCGTGCCACGTTCCGTACGGATGGCCCTCAGGCCGCCGTCGCCAGCTGCGGCTCGCGGGGGACGAACCGCACGTGCGGGTGGCCCGGTCGCAGGTCGACCTTGAGGCGCAGACCGCCGGCGCGGGCCAGCATGAGCCCGACGCCGAGCGCGGCGAGCATCGAGAACGTGCCACCGACCGCCATGGCGGTACGTACGCCGTACGTGTCGCTGAGCCAGCCCACGATCGGGGCGCCCACCGGCGTACCCCCGGCGAAGACCATCATGTACAGGCTCATCACCCGGCCGCGCATGGCCGGGTCGGCGGCCATCTGGACGCTCGTGTTCGCGCTGATGTTGGTGGTCAGGCCGATCATGCCGATCGGGAGCAGCAGGATCGCGAACAGCCAGACCGACGGCGACATGGACGCGATGATCTCCAGGAGACCGAACGCCGTGCCCGCGGCCACCAGCATCCGCAGCCGCGAGGAGCGGCGGCGGGCGGCGAGCAGAGCGCCGGCCAGCGAGCCGGCCGCCATGAGTATGTTGAAGAACGAGTACATCCCGGCTCCGCCGCGGAAGATCTCGTCGGCGAAGGCGGTGAGCCAGATCGGGAAGTTGAAGCCGAACGTGCCGATGAAGCCGACGAGGACGATCGGCCAGATCAGCTCGGGGCGGCCGGAGACATAGCGCAGCCCCTCACGCAGCTGCCCCTTGGCGCGCGGCACCACGACGGCCTTGTGGAGTTCGTTCGTGCGCATCAGGAGCAGGCCGACGAGCGGGGCGCCGAAGGACAGTCCGTTGAACAGGAAGGCCCAGCCGCTGCCGACCGTGGTGATCAGGACGCCGGCGACGGCGGGGCCGATCAGCCGGGCGGACTGGAAGTTCGCCGAGTTCAGGCTGACCGCGTTGCGCAGCTGGGCGGGGCCGACCATCTCGGAGACGAAGGACTGGCGGGCCGGGTTGTCCACCACGGTGACCATGCCCAGCAGGAAGGCGATCAGATAGACGTGCCACACCTGGACGGCGCCGGAGAGCGTGAGGACGGCGAGGGCGATTCCGCACAGTCCGAGCGCCGTCTGGCTGACGAGGAGGAGCCTGCGCTTCGGGAGGCGGTCGGCGATGACGCCGCCGTACAGGCCGAAGAGCAGCATGGGGAGGAACTGGAGGGCCGTGGTGATACCGACGGCGGTGGCGGACCCGGTGAGGCTCAGAACGAGCCAGTCCTGCGTGATGCGGGACATCCAGGTACCGGTGTTGGAGATCACGGCGCCGGTGGCGAACAGGCGGTAGTTGCGGATCTTCAGCGACGAGAAGGTCCCGCCGGTCTTGCTCTCGTGGGTGGACGTCGGTGCGGGGGCGGAGTCTGCTCCGGATCCCGTACTCAAAAGGGTTCGCCTCCTCGGGCGTGGGCTGCGTGCGGACTGACGGGGATGCGGCCGTACAGGCGGTGCACCGGCGGTCGCCCGGCCCACCGCCGTACCGCTACAGGTGGGCGAGCTTCTCCAGCACGGGCGCGGCCTTGCGCAGCGTCTCCCACTCGTCCTCGTCCAGGCCTTCGGCGAGGGTGGCCAGCCAGGCGTTCCGCTTGGAGCGGCTCTCCTCGAGCATGGCCTCGGCCTGCTCGGTCTGGCTGACCATCTTCTGGCGACGGTCATCGGGGTGCGGTTCCAGTCTGACCAGTCCCTTGGCTTCGAGCAGCGCGACGATACGGGTCATCGACGGAGGCTGCACATGCTCCCTGCGGGCCAGCTCACCGGGGGTGGCGGAACCGCAACGGGCGAGCGTGCCGAGCACCGACATCTCGGTGGGGCTCAGCGACTCGTCGACGCGCTGGTGCTTGAGGCGCCGGCCCAGCAGCATCACGGCGGAGCGGAGGGAGCTCACGGCGGCGGCACTCTCGCCGTCGTGGATCAGGTCAGGCATGTTCATTAGAGTAACTCATTACCTACTCTAAGGACCACTCGGATGATGCACTCGTAGCGAATCGATCACCCAAATGAGTGAGTGAGATCCGGAAAGTGACGCAAAGCGGCCTCGGAGGCCGTAACCCTGCTTGCCATGGGATCGACAGTGCTCAGCCTGCGGATAGACGGTGAGCTGCTCGACCGGCTCCGGCAGCACGCCGCCAGACGCGGAATGAGCGTCCAGGACTATGTCGTCCGGACGCTCATTCGCGACGACTTCGACGAGCGCTTCAAGGCGGCCGTGGAAGAGACGGAGAAGTTCTACGGGGCGGACGGACCGGGTGAACTGATCGGCCCGGGCGTCCGCCCCGCAGAGGGTGACGAGTGAAGGGTTACGACGTCAGGCCGAGGGCCGGCATCGCGTAGTAGAAGACGAAGACCGCCGACACCACGTACATGGCCACCGGCACCTCGCGCCCACGGCCGGCCGCCAGGCGCAGCACGCAGAAGGCGATGAAGCCGATGCCGATGCCGTTGGTGATCGAGTACGTGAACGGCATCATCAGCATGGCCAGGAAGGCCGGGATCGCGAGCGTGTAGTCGCTCCAGTCGATGTCCCGGACCGACCCCGCGGTGATCAGGAAGCCGACCGCCAGCAGCGCCGGCGTGGCGGCCTGCGACGGAACCATGGTCGCCAGCGGCGTAAGGAACAGCGCCACCGTGAACAGCAGACCGGTCACCACGCTCGCCAGGCCGGTGCGGGCTCCCTCACCGACACCCGCCGTGGACTCCACGAAGCAGGTGGACGCCGAGGAGGAGCTCACACCGCCGGCGGCGACCGCGACGCCGTCCACGAACAGCACCTTGTTGATGCCGGGGAAGTTGCCGTCCTTGTCCATCAGCCTGGCCTCGTCGCCGACACCGAGGATGGTGCCCATCGCGTCGAAGAAGCAGGACAGCAGCACGGTGAAGACGAACAGGATGCCGGTGAGCAGACCCACCTTGCTGAAGCCGCCGAACAGGCTGACCTGGCCGATCAGCCCGAAGTCGGGGCCGGCGACCGGGTTGCCCGGCCACTGCGGGACGGTCAGGCCCCAGGCCCCGGCCGGCAGGTCGGCAATGGCGTCGATGACCAGCGCGACGACCGTCATGGCGACGATCGAGATCAGGATCGCGCCCGGCACCTTGCGGACGATCAGCGCGAGGGTGAGCAGCGCACCGAGGATGAAGACGAGGACCGGCCAGCCGTTCAGGTGGCCGTCGATGCCGAGCTGAAGCGGCACCGTGGTGTGCGCGGCGTCCGGGATGCGGGAGACGAAGCCGGAGTCGACCAGGCCGATCAGCAGGATGAAGAGACCGATACCGATCGCGATGCCCTTGCGGAGCGACTTCGGTACGGCGTTCATGACGCGTTCGCGCAGCCCGGTCGCGACGAGCAGCATGACGACGATGCCCGCGAGGACGACCATGCCCATCGCGTCCGGCCAGCTCATCCGGGGAGCGAGCTGCAGGGCGACGACGGTGTTGACGCCGAGACCGGCGGCCAGCGCGATCGGCACATTGCCGATGACACCCATCAGGAGCGTGGAGAACGCGGCAGTCAGCACCGTGGCGGTGACCAGCTGGCCGCTGTCGAGCTGGTGGCCGTACATGTCCTTGGCGCTGCCGAGAATGATCGGGTTCAGCACGATGATGTACGCCATCGCGAAGAACGTGGCGAAGCCGCCGCGGATCTCGCGCGCGACCGACGACCCCCGCTCGGAGATCTTGAAGAAACGGTCCAGGCCGCCGTGCGGCTGCGGCGCCGCCGGTTGCCTGGAGTCGACCGAAGCGGTGGCCGAGGGGGACATGTATGACCTCAGTCGTGCGTAGTGGGGGGAGAAAAATAGTCAGCTTTGGACTTTTGCACGAATAAATCGAGACAGCCGTAAGCAGATTCAGTATGAATACATAAGCCGAAGATCGCTATCTCCGCGCGTAGACCCTTGGGCCGACTGGCCCGAAGGCCTCCGGATACGGGCCGCATACACTGACCCCATGGCGAAGTGGACACCGACACACGAGGCACCCGAGCCCCTGGAGGGGCCCGTCGTCGCCACCATCACCGGCGGAACGATCCTCTGGTTCGTCCTCTTCCTCGTACAGCTGCCGTTCTACGGCTGGTTCGACGACCACGGGCACACCTGGTGGGTGTGGACGTGCCTGGCCGGTGGCGGGCTCGGGCTGATCGGCATCTGGTACGTGCGGGGGCGCGACGCGGCGCTGAAGCGGGCGGCGGCCGCGAAGGACGGAACGGCCGGCGCCACCGGCGGCGGCCACTGACCCCACCGGCCCCAAGACGCCGGCTCGAGCTCACCGGCGCGAGTTCCTGACGCGCACGAGCAGCGAACGCCAGGGACGACCACCCGACTTCCTGCCGCGCCGGGCCGCGCCCCCCTGCTCCTCCGGTCCGATCCTCGGATCCCCGGCGGGTGAACCGGGCATTCCGCCCGTACCGTCGGAACCATGACGCAGCGGGCACTCAATTCCTCCGGGGGTCAGACACCCGGCCGACCCCGACCGGTCCCGATCGACGCCGGATCCGAGCTCGACCCGGTCCACCCGATGAGGCTGCCCGCTTCGGCCGTGAGCACCAGCGGGCTGACCGCGGCCGAGGTCTCCGAGCGGATCGCGCGCGGCGAGGTCAACGACGTACCCGTCCGCTCGTCCCGGTCCATCGGCGAGATCGTCCGCGCCAATGTCTTCACCCGGTTCAACCTGATCATCGGCGTGCTCTGGCTGATCATGCTGTTCGTCGCACCGTTCCAGGACAGCCTCTTCGGCTACGTGATCATCGCCAACACCGGCATCGGCATCGTCCAGGAGTGGCGGGCCAAGAAGACCCTCGACGGCCTGGCCGTCATCGGCGAGGCGAAACCCACGGTCCGGCGCGACGGGGTCGCCTCCGAGATATCCACCTCCGAGATCGTCCTCGGCGATCTGGTCGAGCTCGGTCCCGGTGACAAGGTCGTCGTGGACGGCGCGGTGGCCGAGGCCGACAGCCTGGAGATCGACGAGTCGCTGCTCACCGGCGAGGCCGACCCCGTACTGAAACTGCCCGGCGACCCGGTGATGTCCGGCAGCTTCGTCGTCGCGGGCGGCGGCGCGTTCTCCGCCACCAAGGTCGGCCGCGAGGCCTACGCCGCACGGCTCGCCGAGGAGGCGTCCCGCTTCACCCTCGTCCAGTCCGAGCTGCGCAGCGGCATCAGCACGATCCTCAAGTACGTCACCTGGATGATGGTGCCGACCGCGATCGGCCTGATCATCAGCCAGCTCGTCGTCAAGAACACCGACCTCAAGGACTCCATCGCGCGGACCGTCGGCGGAATCGTCCCGATGATCCCGGAGGGCCTGGTCCTGCTCACCTCGGTCGCCTTCGCGATCGGTGTCGTACGGCTCGGCCGCAAGCAGTGCCTGGTGCAGGAGCTGCCCGCCATCGAGGGCCTCGCCCGGGTGGACGTCGTCTGCCTGGACAAGACCGGCACGCTCACCGAGGGCGGCATGGACGTGACCGAGGTGCGGCCGCTGGGCGGCGCGGACGACCCGTACGTACGCCAGGTGCTGGCCAATCTCGGCGCGTCCGACCCGAGACCCAACGCCAGCCTGCAGGCGATCATCGACGCCTACCCCTCCCCGAACGGGGAGGCGTGGCGCTGCACGGAGGCCCTGCCGTTCTCCTCGGCGCGCAAGTACAGCGGCGCCGCGTTCGACGAGGGCAGCGGAAAGGCGTCGAGCTGGCTGCTGGGCGCACCCGATGTGCTGCTGCCGGACCACGACCCCTCGCTCGGCGAGATCGAGCAGCTCAACGAGCAGGGGCTGCGGGTCCTGCTGCTGGCCCGCGCACAGGGGGAGCTGGAGGGGCCGCAGAGCGCCGCCGGGGCCGAACCGACCGCACTGGTCGTCCTGGAGCAGCGGCTGCGGCCGGACGCCGGGGACACGCTCCGCTACTTCGCCGACCAGCGGGTCGCCACGAAGGTCATCTCCGGGGACAACGCCATCTCGGTCGGCGCGGTCGCGGGCAAGCTGGGCCTGCCCGGCGCCGAGCACACCATGGACGCACGCCGGCTGCCCGCCGATCCGGACGACATGGCCTCCGCCATGGAGGAGCACACGGTCTTCGGCCGGGTCACCCCGCAGCAGAAGCGGGAGATGGTCGCGGCCCTCCAGTCCCGCGGCCACACGGTCGCGATGACGGGCGACGGGGTCAACGACGTGCTGGCGCTCAAGGACGCCGACATCGGGGTATCGATGGGCTCCGGCTCGGAGGCGACGCGCGCGGTGGCACAGATCGTGCTGCTCAACAACAGCTTCGCGACCCTGCCGTCGGTGGTCGCCGAGGGCCGCCGGGTCATCGGCAACATCACCCGGGTCGCCACTCTGTTCCTGACGAAGACCGTCTATTCGGTGCTGCTGGCGATCCTGGTGGTCTGCTTCCAGGTCGAGTACCCGTTCCTGCCCCGGCATCTGACGCTGCTGTCGACGCTGACGATCGGCGTCCCGGCGTTCTTCCTGGCCCTCGCGCCCAACAAGGAGCGGGCCCGGCCGCACTTCGTCCGCAGAGTCATGCGGTACTCGGTGCCGTCCGGCGTCATCGCGGGCGTCGCCACGTTCGTGACGTATCTGATCGCCCGCCACTACTACACGGGGCCGGGTTCGCTGGACGCGGAGACCAGTGCGGCGACGCTCACGCTGTTCCTGGTCTCGATGTGGGTCCTCGCGATCATCGCCCGCCCCTACACCTGGTGGCGGATCGTGCTGGTCGCGGCGATGGGCGGAGCCTTCCTGATCGTGCTGATCGTGCCGTGGCTGCAGCAGTTCTTCGCGCTGAAGCTGGTGGGTTCCGTGATGCCGTGGGCGGCGGTGGCGATCGCGGTGGCCGCGGCGACCGCCCTGGAGTTCACCTGGCGCCTGGTCAGCCGCCGCTTCCCGGTGTAGGCCGCCCGCTCACCCCCTCGGCCGCCCGCCCCTCCCGTCAGTCGAACCAGCGGTCCCGGGCCAGTTCCTCCGTGCGGGACGGGTCCTCCAGCAGTGCGGCGACCTCGAAGCGGCGCGGCCACTGGCCCGCTGCCCAGGCCAGGCCCGCCGCGACACCCTCCAGCGTGGACGCGTGGACGGCCCCGTCCGGGGTGCGGCGCCAGTCCAGTTCGACGCCGCCCGCGCGGAGCTCGCCGTGCTCGATGTACGTGTCGGGGGTTCCGGCGCCGAGCAGGATCCGTACCGGCTCCGGCACCCGGTGCTCCTCGCCCTCGGTCGTCACCTGCGCCTCGACGGTCTCACCGAGCCGCCGCACCTGGAACAGTTCGGCCAGTTCCGCCGCACGCGCGGGAGCCACCGGCAGGAGCGGCAGGCTGTCCGTCAACGGCAGCAGATCGGGAGCGTCCGCGATCACCGCGTCCGCCGCGTCGACGACCCTCACCTCGCCGTCGACCACGGCCCGCAGCTCGTCGGGGAGCGTGACCTGTTCGGGGTCGAGATCGGCAAGAGCCGTGTACAGCTCATGGAGTTGCACGGAGCCGACCGGACGGTCCCCGTCCGCGAGCCGCCCGAGGAGTTCGGCCGCGCCGCCGGGCTCGTCGAGGAGTGCGGCGACCGAGGTGCGTACCCCGAGGGCGCGCAGCACCTGGGCGTCGTCGAAGCCGGTCGCGTCCGCGGAGTCGTACAGTCCGGACAGCCTCGGGTCGCTGCCGGCCGCCCGCAGTCCCGCCGGGCGGCGGCCGTCGAGCACCGGGTGGTCGCGCAGCCACCAGGCGGTGTACGGGCGCACGGACTGCGTCGTGCCGTCCGGGAGGAGCACCCGCACCGGCTGGGTCAGCGCGTCGCGCAGCGGCGGCCGGGAGAGCAGGGCGAGCGCCTGCGGCCAGGCGTCGTCGTCCACGAGGTCGAGGTCACGGACGGCGACGAGTTCGGTGGCGACCGGCGGCACAGCGGCGTCCGGCAGCTGGTCGAGGACGTCCTCGCACCACACGTCGACGGCGTCGAGCAGCCCCGCGTCGTCGGGTTCGGCGAAGTCCCCTTCACGCGGCTCCAGTTCGTCCGGGTCGAGGACGACATCGGTGGCCCGGACCAGCGCGAAGGTGGCCAGCACGCCGCAGGCGGTCAACGGCTGCTCGCCCCAGCGGTCGGCCAGTTCCTCGTCGCAGAGCGCGAGTTCGCCTTCGCGCATGATGCCCGCGAACGGGCTGCCCGGCAGGACGAGTTCACCGGCCGGTGCGGGTTCGCCGTCCTCGTCGGGGAGGGCCAGGGCACCGAGCCAGGGCTCGTCGCCGGGTGCCAGGCCGGCGTCCCGCACGAGCGTGAGAACGGTCTCCGCGAGCTCTTCGGCGTCCAGCGCGTCCTCGTCCCACACCTCGCCCGCATCCAGCGAGGCGGCGACGGCCGCCCGCACCTGCGGGGTCGTCAGCACGGCGCGCGGGGTGGCGGGCAGGGCGCCCAGCTTCTCCAGGAGCGGGTGGGCGGCGTCCGGATGTGCGACCTTCAGCCCGAGCCGGGCCAGCCGGTCGAGGACGGAGCCGGTGAGCGCGTCGGGCAGGGGCAGCAGGACCTGCCGGGGCCCGATCGTGGTGCGCGGGGCCGCGGTGACGTCCGTCCCGTCCACCGCCTGCGTCGTCTCCGCCGTCCCGGCCAGTGGCACCGGCAGCCCGGAGAGCCGGTCCGGGTCCATGCCGGCCAGGCTGTCGTACAGCCGCCGCCACCACGCGGGATCGCGCTCCAGACCGGCGAGCCGGTCGATGGCCTCGGTCAGCGGCACCCTCGCCACCCCGAGCGTCCGCAGCTCGCTGCGGCGCTCGAGTCCCGCGGGCAGCAGGCACGGCAGCACCTCGGCGAGCACCTGGACGGTCTCGGCGCCGACCCCCTCCAGCACCTCCGCCTCGATGGGCCGCAGACCGGAGGCGGCCTCGCCGGCGCTCTCCGTCTCCGCGTCCCAGGCGTCCCACCTGTCGGGTTCGGCCGCGGGGTCGTGCGGGGCGGCGGGTTCCAGGAACGCGACGCGCGGCAGCCGTTGCAGGATCGCGCCGCGCAGCGCCCCGTCCAGCTCGCTCTTGCCGAGCGGGCCGGGCACCAGGTCGAGCGTGCCGACACTCACCGGCTGCCAGCCGGCGAGCAGTTCGGCGTACGCGTCGGCCGCGCGCTGCACGAGGAAGTCGGTGAGCGGGCCGGGAGCGGGGTGGCGGCGGGTGGTGTCCAGCGGCAGCGTCGCGATGAACAGGGCGGGGACGCCGAGGGGTTCGTCGGTGGGGGTCGGGGCGTGGACGACGGGGGCGGTACGGGGGTAGACCGGCGCCCCTTCCCCGTCCACGGGCACCGCCCAGGTCACCGACCAGTGCGGGCGCAGCCGTTCCTCCAGCGGGCGGTCGGCGAGCAGGGCCGGTTCGATCGGCCCGTGGTGCACGACCGTACGCCAGCGGTTGCGGCCGTACGCGGAGTCGTCGACATGCGTGTACGGGCCGTGCTGGGAGCGGCGCAGCGTCCGTACCCCGTCGGGGGTGTCGATGACGATCTCTTCGAGGCCGGACAGCGTCAGGAGCAGCGCGTCGTCGACGGCGGCGAGCAGCCGGCCGACGAGGTCCTCGGCGACGCCGTCGCGCAGCGGCAGAACGACGACCGTGTCGTACCCGTCCGGTGCGGTGCCCTCGGCGGGCAGCGGGAGCCGGAGCAGCGGCACGTGTCCGTCGCGGCGGCGCAGCTCGTCACCGAGGCCGGGGCTGCCGACGGCGGCCTGCCGGGCAAGGTCGCGGGCCTCGGCGAGGGACCAGCGGACACCGCCGTGCCGGCCGACGACGGCGGGCTCGTCACTGACCGCGAGCACGGCGGCGAACCCGACACCGAACCTGCCGACGGCGGACTCGTGCCCCTCCCGCTTGGCGGAGGCCCGCAGCGTGCTGAGCGATTCGACGCCGGTGGCGTCGAGGGGGGCACCGGTGTTGGCGGCGGCGAGGACGGCGTGCTCCGCGTCGCCGGAGTGCAGGGTCAGGCGCAGGCGGCCGGGTACACCGGCGCGGGCGGCGGCGTCGGCGGCGTTCTGGGCCAGCTCGACGACGAGGCGGTCGCGGTAACCACCGAGCGCGAGGTCCTCCTCGGCGTTGGCGTCCTCCCGGAACCGGGCGGGACCGGCACCCCAGGCATCGAGCACCCCGCGCCGCAGCCGTGCCGTCCCGAACGGATCGGCCCCCTCGGTCGCATTCATGCCCACGCTCTGACTCCGCTCTGTCCGGTGACGCGTCATCCCTGTGCGGCGGAGGGTGCGGGTGCACCCGTGCCGCCAGTGTGCGCCCGAAGGTACCGCGAGAGGAAAGCCGGTGCGCCGAGCCCGCTCTCGCTCGGCCCGAAAGGGATGGGGGAACTTTCGACGGGCTCGAGGTCCCCCGGCGCAGCGACACCCCGGTCGCTCCCGCGGCGCCGGGCCTCCGCCCGGCACCCGGCTCGGCCCATGCGGGACCCCGTCCGGCGCGCGATACAGAGCGGTCACCACCGTGGGCGGCGCCCGCACCACGGCGTCCGGGCGCCACACGCCCGGACCCCGGCGGCCAGGAGCGTCAGGAGTGGCCGAGATCCTCCGACGGCCCGTCCGTCTCCACCGGAACGGACCCGCTGTCCCGCGGCGGACGCAGCAGGTACTCGTCCACCTGCATCGTGTCCAGTGCATGCGGCGCCGGCTTCGGCGGCTTCGGCATCACCGCGGCCTCCGAGTGCCCACCGCACCCGTACGACAGCGAGACGACCCGGCCGTCCGCCGGGCTGAACTCGTTCGCGCACACTCCGAACGCCTGCCGCAGCGATCCCGCGATCGGCATCAGGAAGGCACATGTGTCGCAGGACGCCGGTGCCGCCTGAGCCATCGGCGTCTTCGCGCCGAACGCCTCGTCCCACCGGTCGGCCGCCGCGTGCAGCCCGTACCGGGACAGCACCCGCGCCCGCCGCATCCCGAGTTCCTCGGCGACCGCCGCGATCGAGCCGCGGTCCGTCGCCTCCGGGCGCGTCGTCAGCTCCGCGTCCTCCGCGTCGACGAGGTCGGCCAGCTCCTCCGACATCTCGGAGACCACCGAGTTCGGCGGCGGCTCGTCCTCGCCGGTGTACCCCGGCTCCAGCCGGAGATCCTCCGCCTCGGTGGGCAGCAGATCGCCGGGCCCCATGTCCCCGGGGCGCAGCCGCTCGCTCCACGGCACCCATTCCGGCGCGAGCAGCGCGTCCGCACCGGGCAGCAGTACGGCCTCGTCGAGCGTGACGTTCTTGGCACGGGAGGCCCTGGCGACCGTCACCGCCCAGCGCCAGCCCCGGTAGCCGGGCTCCTTGCACTCGAAGTAGTGCGTGACGACCCGGTCCCCTTCGGAGACCAGCGCCACATGCTCACCGACCACTCCTGGCGCGGCGGCTTCCTCGGCCGCCGAGCGTGCGAGGTCTACCGCCTCCGCACACAGGCGGTCGGGGGCAGGGGTACGGGCAGTACGGCTTCGCGTCGTAGCAGCACTCACAGGTCTCGCTTCTCTCCATACGCCGTCTCACGAGCGCGCCAGCAGATCCATCGATTTCGGGCTCAACGGTTGCGGGCGGAGCGGACCTGGGGGCCGCGTCGACGTCCACACCCGTTGTGCCTGCCTCGGGCGCGCCTTCTGCCATCCATTCTGCGGGATCGCTGAGAGGCGCGCGGCCAAGAACAACCGCCGGTGGCGCGCTACGCACGCTACCCTCTCCGCCGCTCCCCGCCCACCTGCCCGTCCCAAACGACGCTGTATCCACTGCCGTGTCCGTGTCAGATCGGACACGGGGGACGGACCGGACGGCCACCGGGAGAGACACGGAGGTGGTGCCCAGGAGCGGGTACCGGTGATCTCCACTGACCCGACAGGGCGGCACTCACCGCGCCCCGCACCGTTCTCGGTTCGTTACCGGTGGGACTGGGGCACTATGACGAAGTGGCTTCCGCCAGGTCGCACGACGGGTCCGGCCCGCTCCGCAGGACGGGCCGGACGATCGGCCATGCCCTGCACGCGCCGTTCACCGGCACCGCGAAGGGCATCCGCAGGGCGACCCACGCCCACGGCGCCGGGGAGTCCGGGCTCGGCAAACTGATCGAGCTGCACGCCGTGAACGGCGCGGGCGACGTGATGATCACGGTCGCGCTCGCCTCGACGGTGTTCTTCTCCGTGCCGACGGACGAGGCCCGCGGACGCGTCGCCCTCTATCTCGCCATCACGATGGCACCCTTCACCCTCCTCGCGCCCGTCATCGGCCCGCTCCTGGACCGCCTGCCGCACGGCCGCCGCGCCGCGATGGCGGCCGCCATGCTGGCCCGGGCGCTGCTGGCGCTCACCATGTCGGGCGCGGTCGCCACCGGCGGCCTGGAGCTGTATCCGGCGGCACTCGGCGTCCTGGTCTCCTCGAAGGCGTACGGCGTCGTGCGCAGCGCGGTCGTCCCACGCCTGCTGCCACCCGGCTTCTCCCTGGTGAAGGCCAACTCCAGGGTCACGCTGGCCGGCCTGCTGGCCACCGGTGTGGCGGCACCGATCGGGGCCGGGCTGCAGACCATCGGACCCGGCTGGCCGCTGTACGGCGCGTGTCTGATCTTCATCGGCGGCACCGTTCTCGCCTTCACGCTGCCCCCCAAGGTCGACTCGGCGAAGGGTGAGCGCCGGGCCCGGCTGGTCGACCACCACGGCCATCAGCCGCCCGCCCGCCCGGCACCGTCCACGACCGGCAGAAACGGCAAGTCCGGCAAGGTCAACGGCAAGAGGTCCGGGGAGAAGGAGAAACGGCCCGGGCTGCGGACCGTCGGACCGTCCGTCCTGCACGGACTCCAGGCCAACGCCGCACACCGAGCCCTCTCCGGCTTCCTGATCTTCTTCCTGGCGTTCCTGCTGCGCGAGCACCCCCTGGCCGGGCAGAGCGCCGCCGTCTCGCTCGGCATCGTCGGCGTCGCGGCCGGTGTCGGCAATGCCCTCGGTACGGCGATGGGCTCCTGGCTCCGCGCCCGCGGCCCCGAGGTGATCATCGCCTCGGTGCTGGGACTGGCCCTCTGCGTCGCCGTCCTGGCCGCCGCCTTCTTCTCCACCCTGATGGTCGCCGCGCTCAGCGCAATGGCGGGCTTCACCCAGGCCCTGTCCAAACTGTCGCTGGACGCGATGATCCAGCGCGACGTGCCCGAGGAGGTACGGACCTCCGCGTTCGCCCGGTCCGAGACCCTGCTGCAGATGTCCTGGGTGGTCGGCGGCGGCATCGGCATCGCCCTCCCCCTCAACGGCGTACTGGGGATGTCGGTCGCCGCGGGGATCCTCGCCCTGGGCGCGGCAGCGTCCGTACGGGGTCTGCTGAGCGCCGCGCGGCGCGGCTCGCCGCACCCCCGCGTGGCGTGAACGGAAGCGACCGATAACCTTCGGGCCATGACCGTTGCGTTCTTCTCCGGTAAGGGCCGTCGAATCGGCGTCGCTCTTGGTGCCGTGTCCGCGGGACTCCTCGTCCTGTCCGCCTGCGACAAGCCGACGCCGCTCGCCACCGTGACGGTCGGCGACATGTCGGTGTCCACCGAGGCCACCTGCTACAACGACGGCGACGCCATCAAGGCGTCCCAGGTGCAGGCCTGCCTGAACAAGAAGGCGGAGAAGTCCGTCAAGGTCGCGATGGACGACAAGGTCCGCTTCGGCGTCGACCCGGAGATCGCCGACAACGGCTGGACGCTCTTCATCAACGGGCAGCAGGCCGAGCAGGAGCCGTACAAGAGGACCTACCGGTCCATCCCGGGCAGCGCCTTCTTCTCCAGCCAGACCGGCGAGACCGCGACCAAGACACAGATCAGCATCGTCGAGACCAACGGCAAGAAGCTCACGGGCATCTGGCACTTCGAGCTCAAGAAGACCGACTGATCCCCTTCTGACCTGGGAGCCTCTCCCCGTGCGTGTACTTGTCGTGACCGCGGTCCCGGTGGAACGGGACGCGGTCACGCGTGCGTTCACGGACCGGCCGCAGGTGCTCGACGTGCCCGGCGCCGAGCTGCACCGCGCCGGCCCAGTCGATGTCGTCGCGGGCGGCGCCGGACCGGCCGCCGCGGCCGCCACGGCCGCCTTCGCCCTGGCCTCGGGGGCCGGGGCAGGAGCGGAGCCGTACGGTCTGGTCGTATCGGCCGGGATCGGCGGCGGCTTCGCGCCCGCCGCCCCCGTCGGCTCCCTCGTCGTGGCGAGCGGGATCGTCGCCGCCGATCTGGGCGCCGAGACCCCCGAAGGATTCGTGCCCGTCACCGCCCTCGGTTTCGGGCGGGACCGGTTCGTACCAACGCCCGCACGGGTACGGGACGTGGCCACCGCCACCGGCGCACTGGCCGGCGACGTCCTCACCGTCTCCACGGTGACCGGCAGCGCCGAACGCGCCGCCGCTCTGCGCACCGCCCATCCGCACGCCGCCGCCGAGGCCATGGAGGGCTTCGGGGTCGCCGAGGCCGCCGAGCAGCTGGGCGTACCGGTGCTGGAGATCCGGGCCGTCTCGAACGCGGTCGGCCCACGCGACCGGGACGCCTGGCGCATCGGCGACGCGCTGGCCGCGCTCACCGAGGCGTTCGGGAAGCTCACCCCCGTACTGGAAGGCTGGACCACCCACCATGACCGACACCACCGGCACCGCTGACGCGACCGGCGACGCCCTGCGCATCGCGTACTCGCCGTGCCCGAACGACACGTTCGTCTTCGACGCCTGGGCGCACGGCCGGGTACCCGGCGCGCCCGCCCTCGACGTCACGTTCGCCGACATCGACCTCACCAACGGCATGGCCGAGCGCGGCGAACTCGACGTGCTGAAGGTGTCGTACGCGGTGCTGCCCTGGGTCCTCGAGGAGTACGCGCTGCTGCCGTGCGGCGGGGCGCTGGGACGCGGCTGCGGGCCGCTCGTCCTGACGAAGGAGCCGGGTACGGATCTGACGGGGAAGACCGTCGCCGTGCCGAGCGAGCGGTCGACCGCCTACCTGCTGTTCCGGCTCTGGGCTGCGGACGTCGTCCCGGGCGACGTCGGCGAGATCGTCGTCATGCCGTTCGACGAGATCATGCCGGCCGTGCGGGACGGGAAGGTGGACGCCGGACTCGTCATCCACGAGGCGCGGTTCACGTACCGCACCTACGGGCTGCACAGCCTTGCCGACATGGGCGAGCACTGGGAGCTGACGACCGGTCTGCCGATCCCGCTGGGCGCCATCATCGCCAAGCGGTCGCTGGGCGCGGAGAAGCTGAAGGTACTGGCCGAGTCGGTGCGTACGTCGGTACGAATGGCCTGGGACGACCCGGAGGCGTCGCGGCCGTACGTGCTGGAGCACGCCCAGGAGATGGACCCGGCCGTGGCCGACCAGCACATCGGGCTGTACGTGAACGAGTTCACCGCTGACCTCGGCGAGAACGGCTACGCGGCGATCCGCGGACTGCTGACCCGCGCCGCGGCCGAGGGGCTGGTACCGCCCCTCGGCCCGGACGCGCTGTCGTTCGTCTGACGTCGAGGGCCAAGGCCCCTCGTGACGAAGGACCCTGGTGCTGTGACCGGAAAGGTGTGCCGGGAAGCTCGCGGCGTCCGGTGCGGTGCATCGCAAGGCGGAGCATCGCCCGCGTACTGGATGTACTCGGGCGATGCGACAACGCGGCGAGGTGCCGTGCCGGGCGGCGCGAGCCGGTGAACCTTTCCGGTCACAGCACTAGACGTCGAGTTGGTCGGCGACTGCGCGCAGCAGGCCGCCGATCTGCTTGCCGGCCGCCTTGTCGGGGTAGCGGCCCCGCTCCAGCATCGGTGTGATGTTCTCCAGCAGCGTCGTCAGATCCTGCACGATCGATGCCAGTTCGTCCGGTTTGCGGCGCTGCGCGGCCGCGACGGACGGCGTCGGATCGAGGATCGCCACCGAGAGCGCCTGATCTCCACGCTGACCTGCGACGACACCGAATTCGACACGCTGGCCGGGCTTGAGTGCGTCGACTCCGTCAGGGAGCACCGACGAGTGCACGAACACGTCGCCACCGTCGTCGCGGGAAAGGAAACCGAAGCCCTTCTCGCTGTTGAACCATTTGACCTTGCCAGTCGGCAAAGCACGCACCCCATCTCAACCCGTAAGCCGGAACCAAGCCTCAGCAGGTCAGGCCGGACCATGGTCGTGCTCCCCTGCTGGCAGAAGCCTCCACAGGTGCAGTACCCCTCGTCAAGCCTGGTCATCCGGACTGTGTCCAGAAACGGCACACTCCGGGTGAAGGGGGGATCGTCCGGCGCGGGAACTACCCTGGCGCAGTGAGTACTACACCTTCCGGCGCAGGCGACCGGCTCGTCCGGGTCGGCGCGATCCTCTTCTTCATCGGGGCACTGGCCACACTCGTCACGGTGGCCCCGCTGTTCCTCGGGACCGACCCGTTCCCGTCCTTCGCGTATGCAGTGTGCATGCTGATGGGGGTGGGGTTCCTGATCGCGGCAGCGGGTGTGGTGCGGTCGGTGTGGGCGGCGTCCCCGAAGCGGAACGCCGCCCGGTAGAGCGCCGCGCGGGAGGGCGCGACCGCCCGCGGGTCCCCTATCCGGCCCGGTAGCCGCCCAGCCACGCCGGGAACTCGGTCAGGTCCCGCAGGATCACATCCGCGCCCGCCGCCCTCAGTTCGTCCGCGTCGCACGGGCCCGTCGTGACCCCCACCGACAGCGCCTCGGCCCGCCGGGCACCGCGTACGTCCCCGGTGTGGTCGCCGACGTACACCTGGGCGCCGTGCTCGCGCAGCGCCCGCGCCTTCCCCTCCGCCCACAGGCCGCCGACGATCTCGTCGGCCTCGATCCCGAGGTGCGCCAGGTGGAGCCGGGCGTTCGGCTCGTGCTTCGCGGTGACGACGACCGTCCGGCCGCCCCGTTCGCGGATCGCGGCTATGGACTCCCGGGCGCCGGGCAGCGCCGGGGTCGGGATGATGGCGTGTGTGGGATAGATCTCGCGGTAACGGTCGGCCGTGGCGGCCACGACATCCGCCGGGAACCAGTTCGCCAGCTCGTCCTCCACCGGCGGGCCGAGCCTGCTCACGACCAGGTCGGCGTCGATGCGCGTCCCCGTCTCGGCGGAAAGCGCCTGGTAGGCGGCCTTGATGCCGGGCCGGGAATCGATGAGCGTCATATCGAGGTCGAAGCCGACCGTCAGCGGGTGCGAAGCCATGGTCCCCATTGTGCCGAGCCCGCGGATCCGCCCCTCGCCCTTCGGGTCCCGGCGGCCCCCGCCTAGACTAAGCCAAGCCTTACCTGGCTGCGCCCGACCATGGGGGGCTGCACCGCCAGGCCGTCCAGCTCGCCGATTGGGTCCGATGCCAGCCGCCGCACCTCGCCGCCACAGACGCGCTCTCGCGACGGCGACGGCCGTCCTCGCGCTGCTGGTGGCCGTCCTGCTCAGCCTTGCCGTGGGCGCGCGCACCATCCCGCCGTCCGCGGTGCTCGACGCCCTGCTGCACGGCGGGCACTCCGACGCCGCCGAAGTGATCCGCCAACTGCGGGTGCCGCGCACCCTGATCGGGCTGATGGTCGGTGCGGCGCTCGCCCTCGCGGGCACGGTGCTCCAGGGCATCACCCGCAACCCCATCGCCGACCCCGGCATCCTCGGCATCAGCCAGGGCGCCTCGGTCGGCGTGGTGCTGGCCATCGCCTTCGCCGGTGTCCACACGCTCACCGGGTACGTCTGGTTCGCGTTCGTGGGCGCCGCCCTCGCGTCCGTCGCGGTGTACGCGATCGCCTCGCGCGGGCGCGGCGGTGCCACGCCGGTGAAGCTCGCGCTGGGCGGCGCCGCGATCAATGCGCTGCTGGTGTCGGTGACGATGGCGGTGCTGACGACGAAGGCGTCCGCGCTCGACGAGTTCCGCTTCTGGCAGGTCGGTTCGATCGGCGGGCGCGAGGCCGAGGTGGCACAGCAGATCTGGCCGTTCCTGCTGGTGGGCACGGTGCTCGTGCTGTCCGTGGCACGCGGTCTCGATGCGCTGGCACTGGGCGAGGACGTCGCGAAGGGCCTGGGGCAGAAGGTCGCGACGGTACGGATCGTCGGCGGCATCGGTGCCACCGTGCTGACCGGCGTCGGGGTGGCCGCGGCCGGACCGATCGCGTTCATCGGGCTGGCCGTCCCGCACATCGCCCGCGCGATCGTCGGCAGCGACCACCGGTGGCTGCTGCCGATGGCGGCGCTGATCGGCCCCGTGATGCTCCTCGTCTCGGATGTCATCGGCCGCATCGTCTTCCCGCCGAGCGAGGTCCCGGCGGGCGTGATGACGGCGCTGATCGGGGTGCCGTTCCTGGTCACGCTGGTACGTCGGAAGGCGGTCCCGGCATGAGCGGCACCCTCACCCGGACCCGGGTCCGGCCCGCCGGGTACAGCGTCGTACGGATCGGGACGCGCGGGCGGTTCCTGCTGCACAGGCGGGCGGCCGTCGCCGCGGCGGTCCTCGTCGTCCTGCTGGCGGCCGTCTGTGTCGCGTACCTCTGTGTCGGCGAGAGCTTCGTCGCGCCGTCCGAGGTCGTGAAGGTGATCCTCGGGCAGCCGTCGCAGAACGAACTGGTCGTCGGAACGCTGCGGCTGCCGCGCATGGTCGTCGGGCTGCTCGTCGGCACGGCGTTCGGCATCGCCGGTGCGCTGATCCAGACGGTGGCCCGCAATCCGCTGGCCAGCCCCGACATCATCGGCATCAGCCAGGGCGCGGGCGCGCTCACGGTCGGCGCGATGACGTTCGGCGTCACCTCGTACACCGTGCTGCCGTACCTGTCGGTCATCGGCGGGATCGCGGCGGCGGCGCTCGTGTACGTCTTCGCATGGCGCGGCGGACTGCACGCCACCCGGTTCGTCCTCATCGGCATCGGCTTCGCCATCGCGCTGCGGTCCGTCACCACCCTGTTCCTGACGAAGGGCGACTACCTGGTCGCCCAGCAGGCGCAGATCTGGATGACGGGCTCGCTGAACGGCCGCGGCTGGAGCGAGGTGGCCCCGATCGGCTGGACGCTGCTGGTGCTCGCACCGGCAGTCCTGTGGGCAGCGCGTGCGCAGCGGACCGTGACCATGGACGACGACACCGCGACCGCGCTCGGCGTCCGGCTGGGCCGGGTACGCCTGGGCCTCGTCGCGCTCGGCGTGATCCTGGCGTCCGTGGCGACGGGGACGGCCGGGCCGGTCGACTTCGTGGCCCTGCTCGCCCCGCAGATCGCCCGCCGTATGACGCGCACCTCGCAGATCCCGCTGCTGTGCTCGGCGCTGCTCGGCGCGGTGATCGTCGTCTTCGCCGATCTGCTGGCCCGCAAACTCTTCTCGCCCACCGAGCTGCCGGTGGGCGTCCTGACGGCGGCGGTCGGCGCCCCGTATCTGATCTGGCTGATCATCCGCGGTCACGGTGGCCGCAAGGGAGGCAAGGCATGAGCCCGACCCGTACGTCCGATGCCGTCGCCGTCACCGAGGAGACGGCCGGCCGGCTCACCGCACGCGGCCTGACTCTTGCCTACGAGGACCGCACGGTCGTGCACGAGCTGGACCTCACCGTTCCCGACGGCCGGGTGACGGTCATCGTCGGCCCGAACGCGTGCGGCAAGTCGACCACCCTGCGGGCGCTCGGCCGGTTGCTCAAGCCGCGCGGCGGAGCCGTGCTCCTCGACGGCACGGAGCTGTCCCGGATCCCCACCAGGAAGATCGCCCAGTCGATAGGGCTGCTGCCGCAGACCCCGGTCGCGCCCGAGGCGATCACCGTCTCCGACCTCGTCGCACGCGGCCGCCAGCCGCATCAGCACTGGTGGCAGCAGTGGTCGGAGGAGGACGAGCGGGCCGTCACCGACGCGATGGACCGTACGGACATCACGACGCTCGGCGACCGGTCCGTCGACGAACTGTCGGGCGGGCAGCGGCAGCGGGTCTGGATCGCGATGGCGCTGGCTCAGGAGACGGACCTGCTGCTCCTCGACGAGCCGACCACGTACCTCGACATCGCGCACCAGGTGGAGGTCCTCGACCTGGTGCGTCAGCTGGCTGCACCGGCGGCGGACGGCACCCGCGGCCGGACCGTCGTCACGGTGCTCCACGACCTGAACCAGGCCGCGCGGTACGCGGACCATCTGGTCGCGATGAGGGCGGGCCGGATCGTCGCGGAGGGCCGGCCGGGGGACGTCGTCACGGCCGAGCTCGTACGCGAGGTGTTCGGCCTGGACGCAGTGATCGTCCCGGACCCGGTGACGGGTTCCCCCCTGGTGGTACCGGGCGCCCCTTGGTCCCCCGGTCCGGGGTGACCGGCTCCTTCCTCGATCTCCCCCGTGGGCTCAAGGGCACAGGTCCCCCCTCGACGGGCTTGATGTGTGCGTCTGGTCCCTGAGGGTGCGGTCGCCTTGTCGGGTGGGTGGTGTCCGGGGCCCCTCCGGGGTGGGGGTTCCGTCCTCAATCGCCGGACGGGCTTGAGGTGTCCGCCCCCGGGTCGGGAGCTTGCCGTCGCCTTGGTCCGGTGGGTGGTGGTCCGGGGCCCCTCCGGGGTGTCTCCTCAAACGACGAACGTTCGGGTTCGTCGTCGGGGGAGCCCGGGTCCTTGTTCGTCGTCCTGCGGGGGACCCCCCTGCACGTCCCCGGACCGGCCGTCGCGCGCCTGCGGGCGGGTGGGCCTTCCAGTCACGACCACCGGGGTGCAGACGCGGGTGATGCGCGGGTGGGGCCGTGCAGGGGAGTCCCCGCAGGGGCCGGCGCACCTGCCGGGCTCGTCCGCGTTGCCGGCTTCCGCGCCAGTCCCGAGGAGACGCCCCGGAGGGGCACCACCCACCCCACCACCGGGCAGGGGCGGGCCCACCCCGTTGCCGGGCATCGCACCCAGCCCGTCGAGGTGCCCCAGGCCCTTGGGCCCATGGAATTGAGGACGGAACCCACCCCGGACGGGGACACGGCACCTCATCCGCGCCTACCCCACCCGCCTCCGCGCCCGCCACACCAGGAACACCGCCGACGCCACCGCCGCCCCGCGCACCACCACAGGCCACACGCCGCTCAGCGCCTCCGTCATCCCGTCCTCCGGGATCGGCTCGCCCCAGCGCCCGTCCATCCGCCCCCACAGCCAGACCAGTCCGCCCGCCGCGACCATGCCCGGCAGCCACATCGCGGCCAGTTTCGCCTCCGTGCGCGAGAGCGTGCGTGAGCCGTACGCCAGCAGCCAGCCGCCCGCCAGGGCCACCCAGGACCCGGTCAGCGCCCCCGTGACCAGCAGTGCGGCAGCGAGCAGCAGCAACGGGTGGGAGAAGCCGAGCCCCCTGCCCTCACGCGGCGTACGCCGACGCAGCCGCGGCCGCCACCGGCCGCGCTCCGCCTCGTCCGCCTCCTCGTCACCGCCCTCGTCACCGCCCTCGTCGGAGCCGTCGTCCTCCTCATCCGCATCCGCACTCTCATCCGCCTCGGTCTCATCCGCAGGCGGCCGCGGCTGCTTCAGCAGCTCGGCGATCTCCACCCCGCCCACGAACCCGGGCACCTCCACGCCCTCCCCGAACGGCCCCGGCTCGATACGCCACCAGTCGGGCTCGCTCCCGGAGGTGCCCAACTCGTCCGTCCCCGCCATGTGCGGCGGCGACGGCGCCCGCTGCGCCGGCACATTGCCCGCCGCCGCACCCGGGCCCCCGGAGTCCCCCGGCTCCTCCTCCGACGCGCCCTTGCGCGAACTCTCTTTCCGGAGCGTCCCCCTGCGCGGCCGCGGGATCCCCCGCGCCTCCGGACCGCCCTCCGCCGAGCCCCCGGACGCCCCCGGCAACGTCACCGTTCCGTCCGCCGACCCGGCCGCCGCGGCGACCAGTTCGTCGGGCGTGCCGAGCCGCCCGATGATGCGCCGCACCGCCGCCGGCGAGTCCGTGGCCTGGCTTCCGCGCTGCCGGTCGATCTCGGTGCGCAGGGCCGCCACGAGCCGCATCCGGGCGCCCGAGGACAGCTGGTGCTGCTGGGCCAGGTCCCCGACCCGGCTCAGATAGTCGTAGACGAGCTGGTCGCTCTCGATCCCCACGCGATGGTTCCCCTCTGACCGGCCTGCACCGACGGTAGCGCCCTCGGGCCTGTCCGGAGCGACTACCGTGGGACGGATGGGGATGACCACACCACCGCGGACGCTCGCCGAAGCTCTGCGCGCCCGGGACGACGAGTCGTTGGCCGGGCTGCTCCGTGCCCGCCCCGATCTGCTGTCCCCCGTGCCGAACGACATCACCCAGCTCGCGACACGGGCCGGTACCCGGGCCTCCGTCGTCCGCGCGCTGGAGCACCTCGACCGGTTCGCCCTGCAGACCGCGGAGGCGCTGGCCGTGGCGCCGGACCCGGCACCGTACGACACGCTGCTCGCCCTGCTCACCGGCGACGGCCAGGACGACGGCGCGGACCGCGACGACGCGGGTGCGGCGATCCGGGACGCGGCTCCCGGCGCCCTTGCGACGCTGCGCGAACAGGCCCTCGTCTGGGGCGAGGACGACCGGCTGCGCCTGGTGCGCACCGCGCGCGAGCTCCTCGCCCCGTCCCCGCAGCACCCTTCCCCCACCGGGCTCGGGCCGACGGTCGCCGAGGCCACGTCGGGCATGTCGCCGGGCCGGCTCCAGGAGATCCTGGTGGCGGCCGGACTGCCCGCCACGCACGACCCGGTCTCGGCAGTGGCCTCCCTGTCCGCGCTGTTCACCGACCGCACCAGGATGGGCGAGCTGCTCGACACCGCCCCCGTGGACGCCCTGTCCGTACTGGACCGGCTGGTGTGGGGCCCGCCCTACGGGGAAGTGACCCCGAACCCGACCCCGCCCGTGAAGTGGCTGCGCGACCGCGGCCTGCTGCTGCCGGTGTCGACGCGCACGGTCGTGCTGCCGCGCGAGGCGGCCCTGCATCTGCGGGCCGGGCGTGCCCACCGCGTACCGGAGCCGCTGCCGCCCGCCGTCGTGGCGCTCGCGACGCGTGATCCCCAGGCTGTGGACAGTGCGGCGGCAGGCCAGGCGTTCCTGGCGGTGTCCACCGTCGAGGAACTCCTGACGAGCTGGAACGGCGGCGGCCCCCCGATACTGCGGGCCGGCGGCCTCAGCGTCCGCGAGCTGAAGCGGATCGCGGCTGTCCTCGACGTGTCCGAGCCGATCGCCGTGTTCTGGCTCGAACTCGCCTACGCGGCCGGGCTGCTGGCCTCCGACGGCGAGGCCGACGAGCGGTACGCACCGACGCCCGCGTACGACGACTGGACCGAACTCCCCGTCCAGGACCGCTGGGTGGACCTCGCCACCGCCTGGCTCGCCGCGACCCGCACCGCCGGTCTGGTCGGCGGTCAGGACGCCAAGGGCCGGGCCCTGTCCGCGCTCGGCCCCGAACTCGACCGCTCCGCCGCCCCCGAGGTACGCCGCCGGGTCCTGGCCCTGCTCGCCTCGCTCGACCCCGGCACCGCACCGGACCCGGAGACACTGCTGGCCCGGCTCCGCTGGGAACGGCCGCTGCGCGGCGCCTCCGCGTCCGCCGGGGACACCACCGACCTGCGCTCCCGGATCGCCCTGTGGACGCTGAACGAGTCCGAACTCCTCGGCATCACCGGCCGTGGCGCGCTCTCCTCCCAGTCCCGCGCCCTGCTCGACTCCGGGCCCGCGAAGGCCGCCGCGCTGCTCGCCCCGCTCATCCCGGAACCCCTCGGCCACGTCCTGCTCCAGGCCGACCTGACGGCCGTCGCCCCCGGCCCGCTGGAACGCCCCCTCGCCGACACGCTGTCCGTCCTCGCGGAAATCGAGTCGAAGGGTGGCGCGACGGTCTACCGGTTCACGCCCGGGTCCGTGCGCCGCGCGCTGGACGCCGGACAGTCCGCGGCCGATCTGCACGCGTTCCTCGCCGCCCACAGCCGGACGCCCGTCCCGCAGCCCCTCAGCTACCTCATCGACGACGTCGCCCGCCGCCACGGCCATCTGCGGATCGGCGCCGCGTCCGCGTACGTGCGCTGCGACGACGAGGCCGTGCTCAACGAGATCCTCGCCGACCGGCGCTCGGCCACCCTGCGCCTGCGCCGCCTCGCGCCGACGGCACTGGCCGCCCAGATCGACCCGGCGTCCCTGCTCGAAGGACTGCGCGAGATGGGCTACGCCCCGGCCGCCGAATCCGCCGAGGGCGACGTCCTGATCACCCGCGCCGGCACCCGCCGCACCCCGCCCCGTACACCCCCCGTCCCCGTGCCCGAGGGCCCGCCGGTCCCGGACGGAACGCTGCTGGGCGCGGCGGTACGGGCGATCCGCGCCGGCGACACGGCCGCGACGGTCGTCCGCAAGGACGCGGACAGCACCCCCGCCGCCCCGGCCGGCTCCCTGCCCCGTACGACCTCCGCGGAGACCCTGGCCACGGTCCAGGCGGCGGCGATGACGGGCTCGGCCGTATGGATCGGCTACGTCAACGCGGACGGCGCGGCCAGCCAGCGGGTCATCGCCCCGGTCCGGGTGGAGGGCGGCTTCGTGACGGCGTACGACCACACGGCCGACGAGGTCCGCACGTACCCGCTGCACCGCATCACCGGTGTCGCCGAACTGGCCGACGCCGAAGACGCCTGACGTCCCGGGTGACCGGCCGACGGACCATGGCCGCAGCGGCTGCTCGCCGACATCTACGCGCCACCGACCCCACATGCGGCACACTGGACGTTTGGCCGCACAGGTGGCCGCACCCCGTAGAAAGGGCCGAGACGCGTGACCGGACCCCTCATCGTCCAAAGTGACAAGACGCTGCTCCTGGAGGTCGACCACGACCAGGCCGATGCCTGCCGTCGTGCGATCGCGCCCTTCGCGGAACTGGAGCGGGCGCCGGAGCACATCCACACCTACCGGCTGACCCCGCTCGGCCTGTGGAACGCACGCGCCGCCGGGCACGACGCCGAGCAGGTCGTCGACGCGCTCGTGCAGTACTCGCGCTATCCGGTGCCGCACGCGCTGCTCGTCGACATCGCCGAGACGATGGCCCGGTACGGCCGCCTCACGCTCTCCAAGCATCCGGTCCACGGGCTGGTGCTGACCTCCACCGACCGGCCCGTGCTGGAGGAGATCCTCCGGTCGAAGAAGGTCCAGCCGCTGGTCGGGGCACGGATCGACCCGGACACCGTGGCGGTGCACCCGTCCGAGCGCGGGCAGATCAAGCAGACGCTGCTGAAGCTGGGCTGGCCGGCGGAGGACCTTGCCGGGTACGTCGACGGCGAGGCGCACCCGATCGAGCTCGCCGAGGACGGCTGGGCGCTGCGGCCGTACCAGAGGCAGGCCGTCGAGGGGTTCTGGCACGGTGGCTCCGGCGTCGTCGTACTGCCCTGTGGTGCGGGCAAGACGCTGGTCGGGGCCGGTGCGATGGCGGAGGCCAAGGCGACCACGCTGATCCTGGTGACGAACACCGTCTCGGCCCGTCAGTGGAAGCACGAGCTGGTGAAGCGGACGTCGCTGACCGAGGACGAGATCGGTGAGTACAGCGGTACGCGCAAGGAGATCCGGCCGGTCACGATCGCCACGTACCAGGTGCTGACGACCCGCCGGAAGGGCATCTACCCGCACCTGGAGCTGTTCGACTCCCGCGACTGGGGGCTGGTGATCTACGACGAGGTGCATCTGCTGCCCGCCCCCGTCTTCAAGTTCACCGCCGATCTGCAGGCGCGGCGGCGGCTCGGTCTGACGGCGACGCTCGTCCGGGAGGACGGCCGCGAGTCGGACGTCTTCTCGCTGATCGGCCCCAAGCGGTTCGACGCACCGTGGAAGGAGATCGAGGCACAGGGCTACATCGCGCCTGCCGACTGTGTCGAGGTCCGGGTCAATCTGACGGACTCGGAGCGGCTGGCGTACGCGACCGCCGAGGCCGAGGAGAAGTACCGGTTCTGCGCGACGACCGCGACGAAGCGGAAGGTCACGGAGGCGCTGGTCCGCAAGCACCGGGGCGAGCAGACCCTCGTCATCGGGCAGTACATCGACCAGCTCGACGAGCTGGGCGAGCATCTCGACGCCCCGGTGATCAAGGGCGAGACGAGCAATGCGCAGCGGGAGAAGCTCTTCGACGCGTTCCGCGAGGGCGAGCTCAGTGTCCTCGTCGTGTCGAAGGTCGCGAACTTCTCGATCGACCTGCCGGAGGCGACCGTCGCCATTCAGGTGTCGGGGACGTTCGGCTCGCGGCAGGAGGAGGCGCAGCGGCTCGGCCGGGTGCTGCGGCCGAAGGCGGACGGGCACGAGGCCCGGTTCTACTCGGTGGTCGCCCGCGACACGATCGACCAGGACTTCGCGGCCCACCGCCAGCGGTTCCTGGCCGAGCAGGGGTACGCGTACCGGATCGTCGACGCGGACGAGCTGCTGACGGAGAACTAGGGTCTTTCGTTCGGATCAGGCTGGATCAGGGAGCGGGGTCGGGTGCGTGCAGCTGCAGGGCGGAGGAAGGAGCCGACGCGGAGCGTCGGGGACTGACGACAACGCGGCAGATGTGCGTGCCCGGCCCCGCGAGCCCAGCATGATCCAAACGAGAGGCCCTAAGCCGGTCCCTCGCAGGGCGACGCCCGGACCGGGGTCGCGGTTCAGTGGTCGCGGTGGTGGATGTTCGCCTCCGTCTCCTCCGCGTACTCGCCGAGGACGGCCACACCGACCGCGGTCCGTGCGAAGACCTTGACGGCGCGGACGGCGTCGCCGACGCGATGGGTGGGCGGGTGACCGGTGACCGCGGTCGCGCCGTGCGCGGGGCCGGCCGTTCGGGGGTTCGGACTGGGGGTGCTCATGTACTCCATGGTCCTGCGCCCGGCCGGGTGGAGGCACCGGTCCACGGCGGCGCAATCACCGGTGGCCGGCGTGTGTGCAGGTGGACCGGGGTGGACGCGGCCGCAGAATTCGTTCGCCCCCGGCGGGCGCGGTCGATACAATCGCCGGTCTGCCCGCCTCCCGCACCGTGGTACCGGCCCTTCGCCGGCAGCCGGGGGAGCGCCGCCGACCGGACGGAAACCGGCCGACAGCTGTACGCACACCTGCGTGCGTAACCGTGATCGATCCCCGAGCGGACCGCATCGCCTCCGGACAGTGAACGGGAGCGAGCTGCGGTCCGCCGTCCTGCGTTGAAAAGCCGGAGGCAACACCGTGCCCGCGCACGAACACGAAAGCGATACCACCACCGATCCGCTGGCTCGCGAGCGCGCCCATCTCGCCGCGTCCCGCGCCGCGCTGCGCGCCATGCGCGAGGACGCCCAGGCCCTCGACATCCGCGATGTCACCGCGAACTGGGTCAACGCCGCCGTCCTGCAGGCCCAGATCGACGAGCGCATCAAGTCCCTCGCCGATCTCTCCCACACCCCGCTCTTCTTCGGCCGGCTGGACTATCTCCACCCGGTCGGTGCCGAGCAGGCCGAGGGGGCGGAGGGGGAGCAGTTCTACATCGGGCGCCGCCACGTGCATGACGCCGACGGCGACCCGATGGTCATCGACTGGCGCGCACCCGTCTCGCAGCCGTTCTACCGGGCTTCGAAGAAGGACCCTCAGGACGTCGGACAGCGCCGTCGCTTCGGGTACACCGGCGGCGACCTGACCGCGTACGAGGACGAGCACCTCACCGACCCGACCGAGGCCACGCAGACCAGCAAGCTGCTCCAGGCGGAGATCGAGCGGCCTCGCGTCGGTCCGATGCGCGACATCGTGGCGACGATCCAGCCCGAGCAGGACGAGATCGTCCGCAGCGGGCTCGGCGGAACGGTCTGTGTGCAGGGAGGGCCGGGTACCGGCAAGACCGCCGTCGGCCTGCACCGGGTGGCGTATCTGCTGTACGCGCACCGCGAGCGGCTCGCCCGCACCGGCACGCTGGTCATCGGGCCGAACCGGTCGTTCCTCCACTACATCGAGCAGGTGCTGCCGGCCCTCGGTGAGCTGGAGGTGAAGCAGGCGACCGTCGACGATCTGGTGGCCGCGCAGGTCGAGGTGCGGGGCACGGACGCGGCGGAGGCGGCCGTCGTCAAGGGCGATGCCCGCATGGCCGAGGTGCTGCGGCGGGCGATCCGTTCGCATGTGACCCTGCCGACGGAGCCGGTGATGGTGGTGCGCGGTTCGCGCCGCTGGCGGGTGCCCGCGTACGAACTGGAGGAGATCGTCACCGAGCTGCTGGCCCGCGACATGCGGTACGGCGCGGCCCACGACGCGCTCCCGCAGCGCATCGCGCACGCCGTCCTGGTCCGGATGGAGGAGGCCGGCGAAGCCCCCGACGACCGGGTGCAGAACGCGGTGGCCCGCACTCCGGCGGTCAAGGCGGCCGTGAAGGCCATCTGGCCCGCCGTCGACCCGGCCAAGCTGGTGCTGCGACTGCTCTCCGACCCGGAGTTCCTGGCCGCGCACGCGGACGGGCTGCTCACCGAGGACGAGCAGAAGGCGATCCTGTGGACGAAGCCGGCCCGGAGCGTGAAGTCGGCGAAGTGGTCGGCGGCGGACGCGGTGCTGATCGACGAGGCGAGCGATCTGGTGGCACGCACGCACTCGCTCGGCCATGTCGTCCTCGACGAGGCGCAGGACCTCTCCCCCATGCAGTACCGGGCGGTGGGCCGTCGCTGCACGACCGGTTCGGCGACCGTGCTGGGCGACCTGGCGCAGGGGACGACGCCGTGGTCGACGGAGAGCTGGGCGCAGGCGCTGCACCACCTGGGCAAGGGGGACGCCGTGGTGGAGGAGCTGACGGCGGGCTTCCGTGTGCCTCGGGAGGTCATCGCGTACGCGTCGCGGCTGCTGCCGGTGATCTCGCCGGGCCTGGCGGAGGTGGAGTCGGTGCGTGAGTCACCGGGTTCGCTGGCGGTACGGGAGGTGGCCGGCCCGGCGGAGCTGGACGCGGCGGTGGTCGCGGCGTGCGAGGAGTCGCTGGCGCAGGAGGGTTCCATCGGCCTGATCGCGGCGGACGCGCGGATCCCGCTGCTTGCGCAGGCGCTGACGGCGGCGGGCCACGCCTATCTGTCCCCGGGCGAGGAGACGACGGCCGAGTCCCGGCTGACGCTGGTACCGGCGTCGCTGGCGAAGGGCCTGGAGTACGACTACGTGGTGCTGGACGAACCGGCGGCGGTGGTCGACGGCGAACCCGACGAACGGACCGGGCTGCGGCGGCTGTACGTGGCGCTGACCCGTGCGGTGTCGGGGCTGATGGTGCTTCATGCGGCGCCGCTGCCGGACGAGTTGACCTGAGCGGGGCCAGGGGCCGGCGCGGTGGCGGACGCTCCGTTTCCGGTCCCCGGCCCCACTGAGCGCGTGGCCCACACCCAGTGGACCGCGTCCGGGCGGGGTTGACGCGATGGGCGGCGCATACCGCTGTCTCGCGCACCACGACGAGGGCCCCACGACACCTCTGCGGGCCGGCCGCCGATCGGTGGCCGGCCTCCCGCCCGGTCCGGCGGCCGCTGTCGTGCGCGGGGACGTTTCAGTGGCCGCCGCGGTGCAGGCGCCCCTCGTACTCGGCTTCGAGCACAGCGTTCCGTTCGAAGCCGCCCGGCAGGTTGGCGGAGATGTACACGGGCGCTTCGTGCCCCTCGGCGAGCAGAAGGGCGACGCTCTCGGCCACCGCCATCTGAACGAGGAAAGTGGAGACGATCGTGGACACACCACACACGTTGCCGCCCCCGGGCATGGGCAGCAGTGCGTCGCCGGCGGGCGCGTGGTTGTCGAGCACGGTGTCGGCGAGGTCGGCGAGCCGCTGTCCACTGGGGTGCAGAGCAGGGACCGAACGGGTGTGCTCCATGGAAGTGATTGCCACCAGTGGATGACCCTTGCTCTTCACCAGATGAGCAAAGTCGACGATCGAGTTGTTGACACCCGAGTTGGAGATGATCACGAACATGTCCTGCGGCTGCGGGGTGCTCAATTCGTAGAGCCGTGCGGCAAGCCCCGGCCGTCGCTCCAGCAGCGGGTCGTCGAGTACGGCGCGGTCCTCGCCACCGCGCAGCACGAGGTCGGGGAGGCCGATCCGGTGGGTGGGGATGAAGCCGCCGGCGCGGCCGGCGATCTCCATCGCGGTGGCCTGGGAGTGACCGGTGCCGAAGGCGTGGATCACGCCGTTCGCGCTGACGCAGTCCGCGAACAGGCGGGCCGCGGCGGCCACCGCGTCCTTGTTGGCGTCGATGGCTCCGTCCAGGGACTCGCGCGCCCGGTCGGCGAACACGCTCGCACTGATGCGCGGCTGAGGCATGGGACCACCATTCTCACTCGGTTGACTGATTCAAAATTCTCCGAATGAACCGAAACACTGAACCAATTCGGTCACGTCGTCAAGAGACGGGCCAGCGCCACCGCGCCGATGGCGCCGTCCTGAACGGCCGCGATGCGCAGCCCCATCGACTCCACGCGATCGGCCAACCGCCCCGCCAGTGGCCCCTCGGGGCAGATCAGTCCTCCGGTGGTCACCAGGACCTCGCCGCCCCGCGGCGCCAACGCTCCGACCTTGCCGGCGAGTTCGTCGGCGGCGCGGTCGAGCAGGGAGAGCGCCGCCTGATCGCCCTCGGCCCCGGCCGCCACCACGAGAGGACTCAGCCGGGCCAGGGCCACGGGCGGTCCCGAGTAGGCCCAGTCGGCAACAGCGGCCCGCAGGCGATCGCACTCCGCCGGAGAGGGCGTGGAACCCGGCCGGCCAGGGGTGATCTCGTGCACCACCAGCCTGGCCAGCGGCCCCCACGGACCGCGCCCGTCCAGCGCCTGCACGACGATCCGCACCGCTTGGCGCCCGAGCCAGAACCCGCTGCCCTCGTCGCCGAGCAGCCAGCCGTGCCCGTCCACGGTCCGCACACAGCGCCGTTCCCTCACCCGCCCGGCGACCGCGCCGGTTCCGGCGATCAGGATCAGTCCGTCGGCAGGCATGCCCGGCCCCGAGGCGAAGGCGACTTCCGCGTCCCCGTACACCCCTGTCGCCACGTCGTCGATGCCCAGGGCCGCGAGGGCCTCGGCCAGGCAGGACACCGCGGCGTTCCGCCCGCGTCCCGGGCCCGCGCCCGCGAAGCCACCCGCCACCGCCACCACCGAGCCACGCAGCCCGGCGGGCACGGCGGACTCCATCGCCCGGGTCAGGTGCCGTACGAGATCGGCCCGCCGTACGCCCAGCGGGTTGCCCGGACCGTCGGCCCCCGTGCCGATCACGTTGCCGTTCGCATCGGCACAGTAGGCCCTCGTGCGAGAGCCACCCGCGTCGATTCCGATCACCAGGCGCTGTTCGATGGATTCAGAGATCACGCTTCATGGTGGTTGATAGAGTCATCGCAGGACAAGAGATCGTCCGAACCCGAAGGGCACCGAATCCCGACGCCTCGAATCGAGCCGAGCCCCCCGTGATCACAGATCTGATCCACTCCGAACTGCCCCGGCTGACCGTCTCGCTGCGCAAGGTCGGCGAACTGGTCCTGGCCGACCCGGGGGCACTGGCCCAGATGTCCGCTGCGGATCTCGGGCGGCGCACCGGCACCTCGCAGGCAACCGTGACCCGCTTCTGCCAGGCCGTCGGGCTCGACTCGTATCAGGGTCTGCTCCTCGAACTCGCCAAGGAGCAGGGGCAGGTCCCGCAGGAGCGGCCGCTGGGACCCGACATCGGCCCCGGCGACGACCTGGAGCACGTCATCGCCGTCATTGCACACGCCGACCTCCAGGCGCTGCGCGGCACCAGGGACCGGCTGGACCGCGCCGCACTCGAAAGAGCCGCGCAGTCCCTCGCCAAGGCACGCCGCATCGACGTCTACGGCGTGGGGACGTCCGGGGTTCTGGCCCGCGAGGCGGAGTCCCGCCTCTTCAACATCGGCTGCCCCGCCCGCGGCTGGACGGAGGTGCACGCGGCGGAGACCTCGGCATCGCTCCTCACGCCCGCCGACACGGTCATCGCGCTCTCCCACTCGGGCAGCACCCGCGAAGTGCTGAGCCCCCTCCAACTCGCGGCCGAACGTGGGGCCACGACCATCGCCATCACCGGGGACCCGCGCTCACCCGTCGCCCGTGCCGCGGAGATCCACCTCGCCTCGACCTCGGCGGAGACGAGCTTCCGGCACGGCGGCTTCGGGGCACGTCACTCCGTCGTGTTCATCATCGACTGCCTCTACGCGCGCGTGGCCCAGCTCTCCTACGAACGGGCCACCGCGTCGATCACCCTGACCGCGCACATCCGCGAGGAACACTCGGCCAGGGCGCGCCGACGGGCGTGACTCCGAGCGCCCCCGGCCAGGCGGCGAGGAGCAGCCCGCCGTCGCGCTCCCGCCGGAAGCCCATCCTCCATACGGGGAACCGGCCGGGCGGCGCCGGACCGACCCGGAACCCGGTCGTGAACCTCCACACGCCCGTTCGGCGTGCACCGGTCCCGACCGCCGGCTCGCGCGCGAGGCCGCGGGCGCGAGCCAGGCTCCGATCCGCAGCGCAAACGGCTGAGCGCGCCCGCGGGTACGGCTGTCGCCGACGCCCCGAACCCGCGGCGCCCCTGCCGGGCGCACAGCATTCCCCGCCTACGCGTCGAGGACCGTGCGCCACTCCCGCACCGCGGCCACATCCACCGGCCCCGACCACCCGGCCGGACGGGCCGCGCCGCCGATGTGCACCGCGTCGATGCCGGCGGCCAGCAGCTGCGGCAGATGCTCCAGCCGCAACCCGCCGCCCACCAGGATCTGCGGCTCGTACCCCGGCTCCCCCTTGCGTGCCGCCTCGGTCAGCAGTGTCGGGATGCCGCCGTCCACCCCCTGCGCGGAACCCGCGGTGAGATAGGTGTCCAGTCCCGGCAGACCTGCGAGCGCCTTGCGCAGGCCGTCCCGGTCCGCTGCGCGGTCGATGGCCCGGTGGAACGTCCAGCGGCAGCCGTCCAGCTCCGCGACGAGCCGTTCGACGGCGACCAGATCGGGGCGGCCGTCCGTGTCGAGGAAACCGAGGACGAATTCGTCCGCGCCCTCCGCCCGCAGCTCACGCGCCCTGCCCACGAGTACGTCGATGTCACCGGCCGCGAACCCGTCTGCCACCCTGAGCATCACCCGCAACGGGATGTCCACCGCAGCCCGGATCTTCGCGAAGGTCGCACAGGACGGGGTCAGGCCGTCCGCCGCCATGTCGGTGACCAGCTCGAGCCGGTCCGCACCACCCGACTGGGCAGCGACCGCGTCCTCCGCGTCGAGAGCGATCACCTCCAGGACTGCACGGTTGCTCATGGGACCCCAATCCTCCAGGAGACAGCTATAGGTCTAGTCCAATGCCAGCCTACGGCGCGAACGGCCGAGGGCGCAGCCTCGCCGTGACGTGAAAATACGCGAGGTCAGACGCCCTCCCGGCGACCGGACCCGCGCACCCCGCACCTCGCCCACGGATTCCACCCTTGCGCAATATAGGGGGAGGGGGTATATCCTGACCCTAGAAGGAGATACCCCCTGGGGGTATAAATCCCGGCAACAGCAGGAGGACCCCGTGTCCGCGCAGACCGCCGCCCCCGGAAAGCACACCGGCACCGGCACCGCCACAGAGGTCGAGCTCGCCATCGGCGGCATGACCTGTGCCTCGTGCGCGGCCCGCATCGAGAAGAAGCTCAACCGGATGGACGGCGTCGAGGCCACCGTCAACTACGCCACCGAGAAGGCCAGGGTCAGGTACCGGGGCGAGGACGTCTCCGTACAGGACCTGATCGCCACGGTCGAGAAGACCGGCTACACGGCGCAGCAGCCCCCTCCCCCCGTACGCGGCGACGCCGCGCCCACCGAGGAGGCGCCGGGCCCCGACGAGCTGACCCGGCTGCGGCAGCGGCTGGTCACCGCCGTGGTGCTGGCCGTGCCGGTGATCGCGATGTCGATGATCCCTGTGCTCCAGTTCGACAACTGGCAGTGGCTCTCCCTCACCCTCGCCGCCCCGGTCGTCACCTACGCCGGCTGGCCCTTCCACCGTGCCGCGTGGACGAACGCGCGGCACGGCGCGGCGACGATGGACACCCTGATCTCGGTCGGCACCTCGGCGGCGTTCCTGTGGTCGGTGTGGGCGCTGTTCTTCGGCACCGCCGGGATGACCGGGATGACGCACCCGTTCGAGCTGACGATCGGCCGCAGTGACGGCGCCGGGAACATCTATCTGGAGGCCGCCGCCGGAGTCACTGCGTTCATCCTGGCCGGCCGCTGGTTCGAGGCCCGCTCCAAGCGGAAGGCGGGCGCGGCACTGACCGCGCTCCTGGAGCTCGGCGCGAAGGAGGTCACCGTCCTGCGCGGGGGCCTGGAGCTCACCGTGCCGACGGCCGACCTGCGGGTCGGTGACCGGTTCCTGGTCCGCCCCGGCGAGAAGATCGCCACCGACGGCACGGTCGTCGAGGGCAGCTCCGCCGTGGACGCGTCGATGCTCACCGGCGAGTCGGTACCCCTGGAGGTCGCCGTCGGCGACGCGGTCACCGGTGCCACGCTCAACGCGGGCGGCCGCCTCGTCGTCGAAGCCACCCGGGTCGGCGCCGACACCCAGCTCGCCCGGATGGCGAAGCTCGTCGAGGACGCGCAGAACGGCAAGGCGGCGGCCCAGCGCCTCGCGGACCGGATCTCCGCGGTCTTCGTCCCGGTCGTCATCGCTCTGGCCCTCGGCACACTCGGCGTCTGGCTGGCCACCGGATCGGGTCTCACGGCCGCGTTCACCGCCGCCGTCTCCGTACTGATCATCGCCTGCCCGTGCGCCCTGGGCCTCGCCACACCCACGGCCCTCATGGTCGGTACGGGACGCGGCGCCCAGCTCGGCATCCTGATCAAGGGCCCCGAGGTGCTGGAAACCACGCGCCGGATCGACACGATCGTCCTGGACAAGACCGGCACCGTCACCACCGGCCGTATGACGCTCCAGGCCGTCCACACCACCCCCGGCACCGATGCGACAACCGCCCTCCGCCTGGCCGGCGCCCTGGAGCACGCCTCCGAACACCCCATCGCCCGCGCCATCGCCACCGGGGCCGCCGAACGCACCACCACCCCCCTCCCCACCGCCGAGGACTTCAGCGCACTCGCGGGCCTCGGCGTCCAGGGCGTCGTCGAGGGCCATGCGGTCCTGGTCGGCCGCGAGCAGCTGCTCGCCGAGTGGGAGATCCACCTGCCCGCCGAACTGGCCCGCCACAAGGCCGAGTCGGAGGCCGCGGGCCGCACGGCGATCGCGGTCGCCTGGGACGGCGAGGCCCGCGCGGTCCTCGAAGTCGCCGACGCGGTGAAGGACACCAGCGCGGAGGCGATCGCACGGCTGCGGGCCCTGGGCCTGACGCCCATCCTCCTCACCGGGGACAACCGGGCGGTGGCGGAGTCGGTCGCGGCAGAGGTCGGGATCGGCCGGGACGACGTGTACGCGGAGGTCATGCCCGAGGGCAAGGTCGAGGTCGTCGAGCGGCTGCAGGCACAGGGCCGTTCGGTCGCGATGGTCGGCGACGGGATCAACGACGCGGCCGCGCTGGCCCGGGCCGACCTGGGTCTGGCGATGGGCACGGGCACGGACGCGGCGATCGAGGCCGGTGACCTGACGCTGGTCCGCGGGGACCTGCGGGTGGCGGCGGACGCCATCAGGCTGGCGCGGAGGACGCTGGGGACGATCCGTACGAACCTGTTCTGGGCGTTCGCCTACAACGTGGCGGCGCTGCCGCTGGCGGCGGCGGGGCTGCTGAACCCGATGATCGCGGGGGCGGCGATGGCGTTGTCGTCGGTGTTCGTGGTAGGGAACTCACTGCGGCTGCGGGGGTTCGGAGCGGCCGCGTAGGACCACGCACCGGCCCGACGGGGCCGGTGCTCAGCCCGCGCCTACGAACCGCACCCGGGTCCCTGGCACCGCCTGTGCCGCCCCCGCGAGTGCGGTCTCGTGCACGACACCGACGACCGGGTAGCCCCCGGTCGTCGGATGGTCGTTGAGGAACACCACCGGGCGGCCGTCCGGCGGCACCTGAATGGCGCCGAGCACCATCCCCTCACTGGGCAGTTCGCCCTCGCGGGCGCGCGCGAGGGCCGGGCCCTCCGTGCGCAGGCCGATCCGGTTGCTGTGCGGCGAGACCCGGTACGTGGCCGTGGTGAGCGTGCGCAGCGCCTCATCCGTGAACCAGGTGTGGCGGGGGCCGAGGCGTACGGGAAGAACGAGTTCGCTTGGCGCGGCCGGCCAGGGCACGACGTCGGCGGCCACGGGCCTCGGCGCCTCGTGGCCCACCGGCAGTACGTCCCCGTCGCGCAGCGGAGCCGGGCCGAGCCCGGAGAGCAGGTCCGCGGACCTGCTGCCCAGCACCGGTTCCGGCAGCAGGCCGCCCCCGAAGGCCAGATAGCTGCGCAGCCCCTGCACCGCGGGGCCTGCGTCGAGCACCGCGCCCGCAGGTATGTGCACGGGTGCCCCCCAGGCCACGGGCCGCCCGTCGACCGTGACCCGGCAGGGCGCACCGCCGACGACGGCGACCACGGGCCGGTCCGGGCGGACCGCGCAACCGGTCACGGTCGTCTCCAGCAGTGCCGCGTCCGCAGGGTTTCCGGCCAGCCTGTTCGCGAGCCGGCGGGAGGGGGCGTCCAGGGCCCCGGCGCGCGGCACCCCGAGGTGCGCCCAGCCGACACGGCCCGCGTCCTGGACGGTGGTCAGGGCTCCGGCCCGGACCACCTCGATGGCACCGGTCACGGCCGCACCTCCGCCGCGACGAAGCGCACCCGGGCCCCGGGGCTCAGAAGGGCGGCCGGTTCGCGGGCCGGGTTCCACAGTTCGCCCGGTTCGGGCATCCGCCCGATGATCTGCCAGCCGCCGGGCGACGGGCGCGGGTACACCCCGGTGTACGCCCCGGCGAGGGCCAGCGCACCGGCCGGAACCCTGGTGCGCGGAGTGGCGCGGCGCGGTGTGTGCAGGTGGTCGGGGAGGCCGGTGAGGTAGCCGAAGCCGGGGGCGAACCCGCAGAAGGCCACGCGGAATTCGGTCCCGGCGTGGATGCGGGGCACATCGGCGACGGTGACGCCCCAGGCCGCCGCGACGTCGGCGAGGTCCGGGCCGTCGTAGACGACGGGGATCTCCACGGCTTCCCCGGTGTCGCGCCGCAGCGGCGGTATCCGCCAGGTGAGGAGTTCCCGGGCGAGCCGCGCGCTGCCGTCCGCAGTGCCGTCCGCGATGCCGTTGAGCAGGACGGTCCGGGCACCGGGAACGATCTCGCGTACGGCGGGCAGTTCGCCGCGCGCCCGGCGCCGCAGCAGCTCGGCGTGAAAGGCCTCGGCGTGCTCACCGCAGGACAGCTCGACGAGCAGCGCTCCGGACCCGGCGGGAAGAACGCTGATGCCGTCCGCGGTGCTCGCGTCGGCGGGCGGGCGGGCGCTCACCTCCCGCGACGCCGTCGCGTCGCACGACCGCCCCGCAAGGGCGCCCCGCTCGGCCGGGACCGCCCGCGCGGCACCCGTGCCCGTGCTCATGCGAATGCCCGCACGGCCACGCCCGCTGCTTCGAGCGCGGCTCTGATCCTGCGGGCCAGCGCGGCCGCGCCCGGGGTGTCGCCGTGGACGCACAGCGAGCGTGCCGCGACCGGTATCTGGCTGCCGTCCACGCCGGTGACGCCCCGGTCCACCGCCATCCCGACACTGCGGCGTACGACTTCGTCCTCGTCGTGCAGCACCGCGCCGGGCTCGCTCCGTGGCACCAGCGTGCCCTGCGGGGTGTACGCGCGGTCGGCGAAGGCCTCTTCGACCGCGACGAGACCCGCGGCCGCGGCGTGGGCGAGCAGGCGCGAACCGGGGAGTCCGAGGACCGCCAGGTCCCCGCCTGCCAGCCGGACGCCCTCGACCACGGCCGCGGCCTGGTCGTCGTCCCAGACGGCGCGGTTGTAGAGGGCGCCGTGCGGTTTGACGTACGCGACCGTGGAGCCGGCGGCTTCGGCGAAGACCCGCAGGGCGCCGATCTGGTAGGCGATCTCGGCGGTGAGTTCGGCCGGTGGCACATCCATGGAGCGACGCCCGAAGCCGGCCAGGTCGCGGTAGGCGACCTGGGCGCCGATCCGGACGCCCCTGGCGGCCGCGGTGTCGCAGACCCGCCGCATCACGGAGGCATCGCCCGCATGGAACCCGCAGGCCACATTGGCGCTGGTGACGCAGTCGAGCAGCGCTTCGTCATCGGTGAGGGTCCAGCGCCCGAACCCTTCGCCGAGATCCGCGTTGAGATCCATCGGGTTCGTCTGGTTCGTCGCGCTCGCCGGGTTCGTCAGATCCATCACGGGCGCACGCTAGCGATTGTTCAACAATCTGACAAGACCCGGCTTGGGGAGTGAGACGCCCGTACGGTTCACTGGGCACAGAGTGCGCACCGGACGACGCGCACGGCAACAGGCAGGGGACGGGGCATGGCGGGGACTGCGGGCGGCCGGACTTCTCCGGATCTCTCGGAACTGGCGGCGGACAGCGCCTCCCTGGCCCGGTCCGGTACCGCCGAGCGGGTCGCCGCCATCCTCCGGGACCGGATCACCGAAGGTTACTTCCCGCCGGGCAGCCGGCTCTCCGAGGAGAGCATCAGCGGCGCTCTCGCCGTCTCCCGGAACACCTTGCGCGAGGCGTTCCGCCTGCTCTCGCACGAACGCCTCCTGGAGCACCGGCTCAACAAGGGCGTCTTCGTCCGCATCCTCGCCGTCGACGACCTCGTGGACATCTACCGGGTCCGGCTGCTCGTCGAGTGCGCCGCTCTGCGGACGCTGGGCGAGCCGCCGTACGACCTGACGGCCGTCGAAGCCGCCGTGTCGACGGGCGAGCAGGCGGCACTGGCGAACGACTGGCCCGGCTGCTCGACCGCCAACATCCGTTTCCACCAGGCCCTGGCCGGTCTCGCGAGCAGTCCCCGCACGGACGAGCTGATGCGCAGCGTCCTCGCCGAACTGCGGCTGGCCTTCCATGTGATGGCCGACCCGCGCCGGTTCCACGAGCCCTACCTCACCCGGAACAGGGAGATCGCGAACAGACTCGCCGAGGGCGACGCGGCGGGCGCCGAGCGGATGCTGGCCTTCTACCTGGAGGACTCACGGCGCCAGCTGGCGGAGGCGTACGCGGAGCGCCTGACCACGCGATAGCCCCGACCCGGGGGCCCTCCGCGTGACCCCGCGCTTCACCGGCGCCGGCCCATGCGCCGCATCGGACGTTCCACAATCCGCACCATCCCCCGGACCCCGCCCCTCACGCCTCGCGCCGGACTCCTCTCCGGACGAAGCGGCAGATCAGGAACATGTGGCGCCATTTTTCACCTGAACCGACCGAGCCAGGCACCCCGCGCCCCGGCCACGCCACGGCCTGACCTCACGCTTTGCTATCCATGTAGCTCACACCCTTGTGGGTTTGTTGAACAATCGCCTAGTGTCTCGCGCACTACCCCCCGTCTGATCAGGACCGAGCAGGCCTGCCTGCACGTCCATGCGCGGAAGAAGGCCGACGCGTGATCGTTCTCCTCGGCGTGCTCGTGGTGATCCTCGGATTCGCCACCCGCCGCAATCCCCTCCTCGTGGTGGGTGTCGCAGGCATCGTCACAGGGCTGCTCGGCAAGCTCTCCCCGCAGGAGGTGCTCGCCTCGTTCGGCAACAGCTTCGCCTCCGCGCGCTCCGTGACCGTCTTCGTCATCACCCTGCCCGTCATCGGGCTTCTTGAGCGGTACGGACTCCAGGAGCAGGCCCGTACCCTCATCGGCAAGCTGAGCAGGCTGACCACCGGCCGCTTCCTGGCGCTATACCTGCTGATACGGCAGCTCACCGCCTCCGTCGGCCTCACCAGCATCGGCGGCCCGGCGCAGAGTGTGCGGCCGCTGATCGCCCCGATGGCCGAGGCCGCCGCCGAGGCGAAGGCGGGTCGTCCGCTGCCGGAGAAGCTGCGCGAGAAGGTCCGCTCGCACGCGTCCGGCGCCGACACCATCGGTGTGTTCTTCGGTGAGGACTGCTTCATCGCCATCGGATCGATCCTGCTGATCACCGGATTCGTGAACTCCACGTACGACCAGCACCTCGAGCCCTTGCACCTGGCCCTGTGGGCGATCCCCTCCGCGATCTGCGCCTTCCTGATCCACGGGGCCCGCCTGCTCAACCTGGACCGGCAGCTGGAGCGCGAACTCGCCGTCGCCGCCGCCGAGAACGACCTGACGACGCACGCCGGGCTCCGGACGGAGGACGCCAAGTGATCAAGTCCGAGTACTTCTTCTGGCTGGTCGGCGCGGTGTTCCTCGTCATGGCCGCGCAGATGGTCATGGACCGCACCAACCCCAAGCGCTTCGGCTCGGCCGGCTTCTGGGGTCTGCTGGGCGCCGCGTTCTTCTACTCCACCGGAGTCGTCGACAAGTCCCTCCCCGCCGAGCCGCTGGGCGTCGCCGTCCTGATCCTGATCGTCCTGGGCGGCTGCGGACTCACCGGCAAGGGCGCATCGCACACCCCGCCCCGCGAGAAGCGTGCGGCCTCGGCCGCCCGTTTCGGCAACAAGCTGTTCCTTCCGGCCCTCACCATCCCCGTTGTCGCGATGATCTGCGCGACGCTCGTGAAGAACTGGAAGATCGGTGGCGAACCGGTCCTGGAACCGGGGTACGAGACCATCCTCGGCCTCGGCGTCGGCGCCATCGCCGCGCTGGTCGTCGGCATGGTGCTGCTGCGCGAGCGGAGGATCTCCGTACCGCTGCACTCCGGTCGCAACATGCTCGAATCGATGGGCTGGGCGCTGATCCTGCCCCAGCTGCTCGCGGTCCTCGGCTCGATCTTCCAGTCCGCCGGCGTCGGCGAGCAGGTCGGCAGGATCACCGAGGCGGTGCTGCCGGACGGCCAGAAGTTCGTGGCCGTGGCCGTCTACTGCTGCGGCATGGCGCTGTTCACCATCGTCATGGGCAATGCCTTCGCCGCGTTCCCGGTGATGACCGCCGCGATCGGCTGGCCCGTCCTCATCCAGCAGATGAACGGCAACGCGCCCGCGATCCTCGCGATCGGCATGCTCTGCGGCTTCTGCGGCACCCTCGTCACCCCGATGGCCGCCAACTTCAACCTGGTTCCCGCCGCCCTGCTCGAACTCAAGGACCAGTACGGCCCGATCAAGGCCCAGCTCCCCACCGCAGCGGCGCTGCTGGTCTGCAACGTCGCGATCATGGCCCTCTTCGCCTTCTGACCCGGGCCGCCCCTGACCCGAATCACCCCTGATCCGAGCCGCCCCTTGACCCGAGCCGCTCGCCCACCCCTCTGGAGTGACCCCGATGTCCCCCGCGCTCCCTGCCGCGTACGCCGTCCCCTTCGCGGAACTGGCCCTCGCCAACGTCGTACGCGAGTACCCCAACGCCCCCGCCCACCTGTACGCCGGCCCCGAGGAACTGGTCGCGCCCCGCACCCTGCACCCCGCCTTCTACGGGGGGTACGACTGGCACTCCACCGTGCACATGCACTGGCTGCTCGTCCGCCTGCTGCGCCGCTTCTCCACCACCGGCGATCTGCCGGCCACGGTCACCACCCGTGTCCACGAGGTGCTGGACTCCCACCTCACCCCGGAGAACCTCGCCGTCGAGGCGGCGTATCTCCGCAAGCGCCCGCACTTCGAACGCCCCTACGGCTGGGCGTGGCTGGTGGCGCTGGCGGCGGAGTGCCGTGCGCTCGCCACCCCCGAGGGCGACCGCTGGGCCGACGCCCTCGCGCCCGCCGTGGAGACGGTCGGCGAACTCCTCACCGTCTGGCTGCCCAAGGCTACGTACCCGATCCGGCACGGCATCCACCCCAACAGCGCCTTCGGTCTGGGCATGGTCCTGGACGCCGGCGAGCGCGCCGGGCTGCCCCGCCCGGTCCTCGACGCGGTGGCCGACCGGCTGCGCACCTGGTTCGCCGAGGACCACGACGCCCCCGCCCACTGGGAGCCGTCCGGCCAGGACTTCCTCTCCCCCGCCCTGACCGAGGCGGACGCGATGCGCCGGGTGCTCCCCGCCGCCGAGTTCCGGACCTGGTTGGCCGGGTTCCTGCCGGGGCTGACGGACTCGCCGCTGCTCACCCCGCCCGTGGTCTCCGACCACTCGGACCCGCAGATCGGCCACCTCCTGGGCCTCACCCTGAGCCGGGCAGCGGCTCTCCGCACGATCGGCGACGCACTGGGCGACGGCCCCGCCCGCACCGCTCTGACCGCTTCGGCCGAGGCCCACCTCGCCGTCGGCCTGCCCACGGTCTCCTCCGGTGACTTCAGCACGGACCACTGGCTGGCCACCTTCGCCGCACTGGCCCTGGACACCCCGCCCGGCCACTGACCGGTCCGGCGCTCCGCCGGGATGCCCACGGGTGTCCCGGCGGATCCCCTGAGACCGTCCGGTCGCCACGGGACAGCCCTTAGGGTCGTCCCATGACGGACAGCTCGCGCGAAAGCAGTGCCCCCGGCGCCGCCCATGAGACGGGCAGCGTGCACGAAGCAGGAACTGCCGCCGACGTCCTCCGCGGCCGCTGGCAGGAGGCACTCGTCGGCGCCCGGGGCGGCGCCGACGGCCCCGATCCGCTGCCCTACGCCGACAACCTCCTTGCCCGCTGGGCCGAACCGCAGCGCCGCTACCACACCACCGCCCATCTGACGGCCGTCCTCGACCGCATCGACACCCTCGCCGGCCACGCCGCCGACCCGGACGCCGTCCGCCTCGCCGCGTGGTTCCACGACGCGGTGTACCGGCCCGACCGGTCCGAGAACGAGGAGCGAAGCGCCGCCCTCGCCGAGCGCGCGCTGCCCGAGGCGGGTGTCCCCGGCGACACCACTGCGGAGGTGGTCAGGCTGGTCCGGCTCACCGTCACCCACGATCCGGCGGACGGTGACACCAACGGCGAGGTGCTGTGCGACGCGGATCTGGCGATCCTCGCGGCCGCCCCCAAGGAGTACGCGGCGTACGCGGCCCAGGTACGGGACGAATACGGTTTCGTCCCCGACGACGCGTTCCGGGACGGGCGCGCGGCCGTGCTGCGCCAGCTGCTCGGGCTGCCGAGACTGTTCCGTACGCCGCACGGGATCGCGGAGTGGGAACCGCGCGCCCGGCAGAACCTGCTGACGGAGCTGGAGCTGCTCACCCGTTGAGACAAGCGGCACGATCCGCCGATACGGGAATGACACGACCGATACCGGTGTTGGCACCTGTCATGCCCGATACCGCCCTTCGCCGCCGCACCCGCATGCCTCTGGCCGTCTACATTCTGGGCCTCTCGGTCTTCGCCCTCGGCACGAGCGAGTTCATGCTCTCCGGGCTGCTGCCGCCGATCGCCGACGACATGAACGTGTCGATCCCACGGGCCGGGCTCCTCATATCCGCCTTCGCCATCGGCATGGTGATCGGTGCGCCCCTGCTCGCCGTGGCCACGCTCCGGCTGCCGCGCCGCACCACCCTGATCGCGCTGATCTCGGTCTTCGGCCTCGGGCAGGTCGCCGGTGCGCTGGCGCCGACGTACGAGGTGCTCTTCGCGTCCCGGGTGGTGAGCGCCTTCGCGTGCGCCGGGTTCTGGGCGGTGGGGGCGGCGGTCGCCATCGCGATGGTGCCGATGAACGCGCGGGCCAGAGCGATGGCCGTGATGATCGGCGGGCTGTCCATCGCGAACGTCCTCGGTGTACCGCTGGGGGCGTTCCTCGGTGAGAACCTCGGCTGGCGGTCGGCGTTCTGGGCGGTCGGTGCGGCGTCGGCCGTGGCACTCGTCGGTATCGCGACACTGATCCCCCGCATCCCCCTCCCGGAGAAGAAGCCGCAGCTCAAGCTGGAGATGTCCATCTACCGCGACCGTCAGGTGTGGCTGTCGATCGTGGTCACGGCGCTGGCGGCGGGCGGCGTCTTCTGCGCGTTCAGCTATCTGGCGCCGCTGCTGACGGACGTCGCCGGGCTGGACTCGGGATGGGTGCCGACGGTCCTCGCGCTGTTCGGGGTCGGTGCGCTGATCGGTACGACGATCGGCGGCCGGGTCGCGGATGCGCACCTCTTCGGGGTCCTGATGAGCGGCATCGCGGCCTCGACGGTCTTCCTGATCGCGCTGGCGCTGTTCGCCTCGAACCAGGTCGCCGCGGTCGGGCTCGCGTTCCTGCTGGGCCTGTCCGCCTTCTACACGGCCCCGGCGCTGAACGCCCGGATGTTCAACATCGCGGGCGCCGCCCCGACGCTGGCGGGGGCGACGACGACCGCCGCGTTCAACCTCGGCAACACGGGCGGCCCCTGGCTGGGTGGCACGGTGATCGACGCGGACTTCGGGTTCGCGGCGACGGCCTGGGCGGGCGCGGCGATGACGGTCCTGGCGCTGGCGGCGGTGGTGTGGTCGCTGCGGCTGCACCGCGGGCACCGTTCGCCGTCCCGGCTGGTGACGGGCGCGCAGGTCACGGCGGACCGGGCGGCGCACCGGGCCGAGCAGGCACTGAAGGCGTGACGCCCGGCGACGGGCCCGACGGCACGGCGCCCGTCCCCGCACCCACGTTCACGCAGACCCCGGCGGCGCCGGGCGTCCCTTCGGGCGGCGCAGTCCGGCGGCCGTGAGCCGGCGCACCAGTTCCTTTGAACCGATCTCGCGGGCCCCGGCCCGCACCGCGTCGGCGTACCGCGTCGCCGGTACGTCGTAGTGGTCACGGTCGAACGCCTTCGGCGGGCAGCCGATCGACGCGGCGAAGGCGTGCAGCTCCTCGAACGATGCATCACTGACCAGGTGGGACCAGAGACGTCCGTGACCCGGCCAGTCCGGCGGGTCGATGTAGACCGTCACCCGCCCAGCACTCCGTTCAGCGCGCCGACGCGCGCCACCATCACGGTCGCCTTGGTGCACACCCAGCGCGGGTCCGGGCCCAGTTCCGGCTCGACGTCGAGGGCGTGCGGGTCGCCCTCGGCACAGACCGGGCAGATCGGCCAGCGGCCGTACCGCTCCAGCAGCGCGTCCTGAACGTCCTGGGCGACCAGCCCGACCACGTACTCCACACCGTCCGGCCACTGTTCGACCCACCACCGCCGGTGAGCCACCGCATCCTCGACGAGCGAGACGATCTCGGCCTCGGCGACACCGCCGGCGGTGAGATCGGCCATGACCAGTGCGCGGGCGGTATGCAGCGCCTGCTCCAGGTGGTTCAGCTCCATGGGGCCATTGTCACCCGTTGCGGTGACGGCCCCCGGCGCGGGAGGACCCTTCGCACGCGCAGATCCTCGGCACCGACTCAGGCGGTGACCAACTACCGCCAGAGGTCGGGACCAAAGGGGGTTGACGGACCGCAATGTTGAAAATATCTTTCAAATGTGACCAATGACCTGAAGGAAAGTTTCAGCGGTGATTCCCCGCCCGCCCCGGCCGCCCTCGCGGCCAAGGTGCGGACCCTCGCGCCGTCCATGACGCGCTCGATGCAGCGGGTCGCCGAAGCCGTCGCCGGGGACCCGGCCGGCTGCGCTGCCCTGACGGTCACCGGTCTCGCCGAGCTCACCGGCACCAGCGAGGCGACCGTGGTCCGCACGGCCCGCCTCCTCGGCTACCCCGGTTACCGGGACCTGCGCCTCGCCCTCGCCGGGCTCGCCGCCCACCAGCAGTCCGGCCGCGCCCCCGCCGTCACGGCGGACATAGCCGTCGACGACCCGATCGCCGATGTGGTCGCCAAGCTCGCCTTCGACGAGCAGCAGACCCTCGCCGACACGGCCGCCGGACTCGACATGGTGCAGCTCGGTGCGGCCGTCGCCGCCGCGTCGGCCGCCCGCCGGATCGACATCTACGGCGTCGGCGCCTCCTCCCTCGTCGCCCAGGACCTGGGGCAGAAGCTGCTCCGTATCGGCCTGATCGCGCACGCCCACACGGACCCGCACCTGGCCGTGACCAACGCCGTGCAGCTCCGCTCCGGCGACCTGGCCATCGCGATCACCCACTCGGGATCCACGGTCGATGTGATCGAACCGCTGCGGGTGGCCTTCGACCAGGGGGCGACGACGATCGCGATCACCGGCCGCCCCGACGGTCCGGTGTCGCAGTACGCGGACCACGTGCTGACCACGTCCACCGCCCGCGAGAGCGAACTGCGTCCCGCCGCCATGTCGAGCCGCACGAGTCAGCTGCTCGTCGTGGACTGCCTGTTCATCGGGGTGGCCCAGCGGACGTACGAGACGGCCGCCCCGGCCCTGGCCGCTTCGTACGAGGCGCTCGCCCATCGCCACACGCCACGCAGCACCCGCTGACGGCCCGCACACCGCGCCGCCCGAACCCTCCTGAGACACGAGATCGAGAAAGCAGAGCCGCTCTCCATGACCTCCACCACCGACGCCAACGCCACGACGCCCGGCCGGCACTCCGAGTACGGGGAGCTGCGCGCCGAGCTCGCCACCCTCACCACCGAGGAGTTCCGGCCCGAGCTCGCCGAGATCGACCGGCTGGACACCCTGGAGATCGCCGGGATCATGAACGGCGAGGACCGGACCGTCCCCACCGCCGTCGCCGCCCGGCTGCCCGAGATCGCCGCCGCGATCGACGCCACGGCCGCGCGCATGGCCCGTGGCGGCCGGCTCATCTACGCGGGCGCGGGCACCCCGGGCCGGCTCGGCATCCTGGACGCCAGCGAGTGCCCGCCCACGTTCAACACCGACCCGTCCGAGGTCATCGGCCTGATCGCGGGCGGCCCGTCCGCGATCATCACGGCCGTCGAAGGCGCCGAGGACAGCAAGGAGCTGGCCGCCGCAGACCTCGACGCCCTGGATCTCACCCCCGACGACACCGTGGTCGGCATCTCCGCCTCCGGCCGTACGCCGTACGCGGTCGGAGCCGTCGAGCACGCCCGCCGCAAGGGCGCGCTGACCATCGGGCTGTCCTGCAACGCGGACTCGGCGCTCGGCGCCGCGTCCGAGCACCCCCTCGAGATCGTCGTCGGCCCCGAACTTCTCACCGGCTCCACCCGCCTCAAGGCCGGTACGGCGCAGAAGCTCGTCCTCAACATGCTGTCGACGATCACGATGATCCGGCTCGGCAAGACGTACGGAAACCTCATGGTCGACGTCCGCGCGTCCAACGAGAAGCTGCGCGCCCGGTCCCGCCGGATCGTCGCGCTCGCCACCGGCGCCTCCGACGAGGAGATCGAGGCCGCACTCGCCGCCACCGACGGCGAGGTGAAGAACGCGATCCTCACCATCCTCGGCCGGGTCGACGGCCCCACCGCCGCCACCCTTCTGTCCGCATCCGACGGCCACCTCCGTGCCGCCCTCGCGGCCGCACCGCGCACCACCCCCTGAAAATCCCCATCCGGGGAACCGCTCCACACCCCCGCACAGCAAGGCACCACGCACCATGGCTACAGAAGACAAGAACCGCGCCACTGCCGCCGCGATCCTTCCGCTCGTCGGTGGCGCCGCAAACGTAAGCTCCGTCGTCCACTGCATGACCCGGCTCCGGCTGGGCCTGAACGACCGCTCGCTCGTCGACGACGAGGCCCTGAAGGCGCTCCCCGCCGTCATGGGTGTGGTCGAGGACGAGACGTACCAGATCGTCCTCGGCCCGGGCACCGTCGCCCGGGTCACCCCGGAGTTCGAGAAGCTGGTGGAGGAGGGCCGGGCGGCAACCCCGGAACCCGCCGCCACCCCCGCGACTCCTGCCTCGGCCTCGGCCGCTGCGGACGAACTCGCCGCGCAGGGCGCCGCAATCAGGGCGGCCCGGAAGGCGAAGAACGCCACCCCGTTCAAGCTGTTCCTCCGGAAGATCGCCAACATCTTCGTCCCGCTGATCCCCGCCCTCATCGGCTGCGGCATCATCGCCGGCCTCAACGGCCTGCTGAAGAACCTGGGCTGGCTGACGTCGGTCACGCCCGCCCTGGGCGCCATGGCGTCCGGCTTCATGGCGCTGATCGCCGTCTTCGTCGGCTACAACACGGCGAAGGAGTTCGGCGGCACGCCGATCCTCGGCGGTGCGGTCGCCGCGATCATCGTCTTCCCGGGCGTCGCGGACATCGAGGCGTTCGGCCAGAAGCTCTCCCCCGGCCAGGGCGGTGTGCTGGGCGCCCTCGGCGCGGCGGTCCTCGCGGTGTACGTGGAGAAGTGGTGCCGGCGCTGGGTCCCGGAGGCGCTGGACGTCCTGGTCACCCCGACGCTGACGGTACTGGTCTCCGGCCTGGTGACGATCTTCGGTCTGATGTACGTGGCCGGTGAGGTCTCCACCGCGATCGGCGACTTCGCCAACTGGCTGCTGTCCAACGGCGGTGCGGGCGCGGGCCTGGTCCTCGGCGGGTTCTTCCTCCCGCTGGTCATGCTGGGCCTGCACCAGGCGCTGATCCCGATCCACACCACGCTGATCGAGCAGCAGGGTTACACGGTCCTCCTTCCGATCCTCGCCATGGCGGGCGCGGGCCAGGTCGGCGCGTCGATCGCGGTCTACCTCCGCCTCCCCCGCAACGAGTCGATCCGCAGGACGATCAAGTCGGCGCTCCCGGCAGGCCTGCTGGGCGTGGGCGAGCCCCTGATCTACGGTGTCTCGCTGCCCCTCGGCCGCCCGTTCATCACCGCGTGTGTGGGCGGTGCGTTCGGCGGCGCGTTCGTCGGCTTCTTCAACCAGCTCGGCAGCGCGGTCGGCTCCACGGCGATCGGCCCGTCCGGCTGGGCCCTGTTCCCGCTCCTGGACGGCAACCACGGCCTGGGCACGACGATCGCGATCTACGCGGGCGGCCTGCTGGTCGGCTACCTCGCGGGCTTCGTCGCCACGTACTTCTTCGGCTTCAGCAAGGACCTGCTGGCGGAGTTCAACGTGTCGCAGGAGCCGGCGGCTTCGACGGTCGCAGCAACGGGCACCCCGGCCGCCCCGGTCACCGACCCGGCACCGGAACCGGCACGCGCCTGATCCCGTAACGCAGCAGAGGGCGGCACCCCGGCCGGGGTGCCGCCCTCTGCTGCGTCGTGGGGCCGGCGGCCGTGGGCCGGACTCGACGCGTGTCGCATCGCATCCCCTCGGTGGCGAACGTGATGATGGCGTACGCAGGTCAAGGTGGGCTCCGACAGGACCCCTCTCCCATACCGTGCAGCCTGGAGACAGAGATGAACCCTGAGTGCACCATCGAACGGCGCAAAGCGATTCAGCTGGGTGGGGCCATTGCACTCGGGACGCGCAGCGCATTCGTGGGCACCTACAGGGATTCGGGCCCCCCGAAGACCGAACCGACGGGACATCCTGAACTCTTGCCGCCGATCACGGGACGCAACCATATCTTCGGGTACGGGTCCCTGATTCAGCGAGAATCACGGACCTCGACCTGGCCCGAGGCGGAAAAGGCTGCGCCCGCGGTGGTCCGGGGGATCAGTCGTGGCTGGTACGACCGCATGAACACGGCCAGTTGGGGCCCTACGTATCTGGGGGCCGTCCCCATGAAGGGCGCCACATGCAACGGCGTCGTCTTCTCTGTCACACCGGAGGAACTCAGGGCCTTCGCGCGACGTGAATCCGGGTACCGGCTCACACGGATCCCGTCACGTGACATCGCCATGCTGGATGGCAGCAAAAGCCCGCCCGCCGGTACCGTATGGTATTTCGCCAACGTCAACCGCCGTTATCCGAGCGACCGCTTCCCCATCGTCCAGTCATATGTGGACGTATGCCTGGACGGCTGCCTGGAGAACGAGGAATCCTATCCAGAAGCCCGAGAATCCCAATTCGCCAAGGAATTCATCAGAACCACGTCCGACTGGCAGACGCCGTGGTTCAACGACCGCATCTACCCCTGGCGGCCGTTCGTGTATATTCCCCGCGCCAACGCCATCGACACACTGCTTCGTGACGAACTCGGAGAGAAGCTCTTCGACGAGATCACGCTCCCCCGCCGCTGAACCCGGACAGCCCGAATCCACCGCGCGACGATCGGCCCCACGGCGGGCCGGTCCCGGTGGTACGACCGGCCGAGCGATGGTGCGGCCCGCCCACGCCGGTGCGGGAGAGGTCCGGCCGGCCGTTGCGACGCGCGGAGCCGGCACTGCGACGGACGCGAAAGCGACGCAGCCGGTGACCGCCCCCGTCGTCGTGACCACGAGGCCGCGCACGGGCCCGGCCGACTCCGCCACGGCGCCGTCGCGCCCCGTGCAACGCGTCCGGGAAAGTTTCGAAACTTTCGATGAGTCGACTCCGAATCATGGCCTTCGGATTGCGCCATCCAACGATCACCTCCTACTTGATCAACCGGAAATGGCAATGACCAGGCACATTGCCTCTTCCGGGAATTTCCTGGCACACGAATATTTCGCAACTCTTGCCGAAACTGTTGACAGCCGTTGGGGCCGGATCAACACTGTTCGCCGTTGACAGACCTCAACAACTGTTGAGCCGGGTCGCCACCGTGACCTCGTTCTCCGGTCGCCGAGCGCGCGACGACCGGGCCATGCCCCGCTGCGTTGCGCGACGCCGGCGCGCGGTCGACGTCACTTCCTGACCGGCGTCGGCCCTGCCAGGTCACATCGTGCCGCCCGCCCCTCGCCAGCTTTCACGAGGAGGAAACCCGCACATGAACAAACTCGTTCATCAGAAGAGACGCAGACGTGGTCGCCTCACGCTGCTCATCAGAAGCGCCTGGGCCATTGCGCTGGCCGCCGCGGCCGCGGCGATCCTTCCGGTCGCCGCCCATGCGGACACGACCATCACCACGAACCAGACCGGCACCAACAACGGCTACTACTACTCGTTCTGGTCCGACGGTGGCGGGTCGGTCTCCATGAACCTGGGCTCCGGGGGAAATTACAGCACCTCGTGGAGCAACGTCGGCAACTTCGTCGCCGGCAAGGGCTGGAGTACCGGCGGGCGCAAGAGTGTGAACTATTCGGGCAGTTTCAACCCGTCCGGCAACGCGTACCTGGCCCTCTACGGGTGGACGACCAACCCGCTCGTCGAGTACTACGTCGTCGACAACTGGGGCACCTACCGGCCCACGGGAACGTTCAAGGGAACGGTCACCAGCGACGGCGGTACGTACGACATCTACGAGACGACGCGCACCAATGCCCCCTCCATCGAAGGCACCAAGACCTTCAAGCAGTACTGGAGCGTCCGGCAGTCGAAGAAGACGGGCGGAACCATCACCACCGGCAACCACTTCGACGCCTGGGCCGGCAAGGGAATGAGCCTCGGCAGCTTCAACTACATGGTGCTCGCGACAGAGGGCTACCAGAGCAGCGGGAACTCCAACATCACGGTGAGCGACTCCGGCTCAGGCGGCGGCTCCGGCGGGGGCACCGGCGGGGGCACCGGCGGCGGCGGCTGCACCGCGACCCTGTCCGCGGGCGACAAGTGGAGTGACCGGTACAACCTCAACGTCTCGGTCAGCGGCTCCAGCAACTGGACCGTGACCATGAACGTTCCGTCCCCGGAGAAGATCATCGCAAGCTGGAACATCAGCGCCAGCTACCCCAGCGCCCAAGTGCTGACCGCCAAACCCAACGGCAGCGGCAACAACTGGGGCGTCACCCTCCAGACCAACGGCACCTGGACCTGGCCGACAGTCACCTGCAGCGCAGGCTGACACCCGAAACACCGCCCCCGTGGCGCGGCTCCCCACGGCCGCCACGCCACGGGGGCGGTTCGGATCGCATGGGCGCGAAATGAGGATGCGCGGCTCGAACGCCCCGGGGCTCAAGACCCGCGCCCCGAGCCCTCTTTCCATGGAATGGGTGGAGGGCTCTCTGCCCACCCACCCTCCTCAGCAGCCATGTTCACTTTTCGTGACCGGCTTGCCACACACGGTGCGGACGCTCTAGCGTTCCGGACAACAAGCGACCGTTCTAGCCAGTGTGCATAAGTGAGTCCTGGACCCACCTATGTGTTCTGGGCGCATCCCGAACGGTGTTGGATGCGCTGGGTTCCCGCTTTCGCGTCCCGTTCGGCTGCACGTCTCCGGGGGCGTGGTCCGTGGTGGGTGGGCGGGTTCCCTGACGCCCTCGTGCACCTGGTCCGGCCTGGGCAGTCCGATGCCCGACACGATCACTCCGGTCGTGTGGGGGCGGTGTCGTCCGTCGCCGGATCGGGTGTCCGAGGGCGCGTCGTCCGATCGCGATACCGGCGGCATCGTGACGGGACATTCCGCGGTGCGAGGTGGTCAGCGCTTTCTGCCAGTGCTGTCCACCCCACATACGTGTAGGCGGGGTCGACCGCGACGATCGCGAGGCCTTGTCCGGCGGCCATGGATACGAGCCGGGCCTTGAGTTTGCCGGTCGGGATGCCGGAGATCAGCTGCCGGAACTTTTTGCGGCGGCCGTGATTCTCCCTCGTCTTCTCGGCTTGGAAGTCGAGGTCTTCGATGCCGATCGCGGTGACGCCGGTCTGCTTGGCCCAGTTGATGAGGCGGGTGAGGGCGTGGCGGATCTGTGCGTCGCGGTGGGTGGTGGTGCCGGACAGGTCGTAGGCGAAGCGGCGCGGTGCCCCGACCGGGTTGCCGTGCGGGTCGAGGCGGTAGGCGGCGAAGTGGTCGGCATTGGTGTCGACGCCGATCATGCCGTGGGCCCGGGCGGTCTCCAGCCGGATGGTCTGCACGAGGGGGCGTTGCCAGGACGCGGTCAGATACCAGCGCCCACGGTCCACGTCGAGGTGGATGCGGTAGGCAACAGCCCGGTTCGCGGCGATGCGGTCGGCCCACTCCACACCCCGGTGCGCGAACGCCACGGTGGCGGTGAGGGTGTAGCGGCCGTGCGAGGTGTTGGCCAGGTGCGCGAGCGGGGCGGGCAGCTTGATGGACACCTGGCCGTCCGCAGTGACGCGGATCGTTTCGTTCCCGAACCGCTTCCCCGACTCACCGTCCGCCGCAAGAAACCAGCGTTCCGCCTCCCACCGCTCCCGCCACCGCTCCAGAACCGTTCCGACCTCTGCCGGCCCACCACCGGACTCATTCCCGGGCGCTACAACTCACTTCTGCACACCAAACCGTCAATGCGCCGAGTGCGCCCGCGAGGTCAAGGGGCTCCAGAAACCGCACCCCTCGACCGGCCTTCGGTCCGGGCCTCGAGCGGCCGGTTCATGGCGCGTCCACGAGAAGTTTCCTACCGACCAGTAGACATGAGGCCCGACCCCGTCGAGGGTTGAGCGCGTGCATGTCAAAGTCGACCCAGGAGACACCCTCATGAGCCGAACTCGAAGCCGTACCCGGTCCGTCCGTACGGCCGGTGCCGTCGCCGCCGCAGCAGCCGTTCTCGCCCTCGCCGTACCCGCAGGCGCCGCCCAGGCCACCCCCGCGTCCTCGCCCGCCGCCACCACGTCGTGGGCCCCCGGCGGCAACGCCGCCATCCTGGGCGTCGACTACGGCACCTGGCAGCGCGATGTCGCCGCGGTCATCGACGTGGCCCGCCCCTACATCCAGCAGCGCATCGCGCAGACACCCGCGGGCCAGAAACCGGCGATCGTCCTCGACATCGACAACTCGTCGCTGGAGACGGACTTCCACTACTTCTGGACGTTCCCCACCCCGGCGATCGCCCAGGTCCGCGATCTGGTGCGGTACGCCGACTCCCAGGGCGTCGCCATCTTCTTCGTCACCGCCCGCCCGGGCATCATCGCCTCACTGACGCAGTACAACCTCACCGCGGTGGGCTACCCGGTGACCGGGCTCTACGTCCGCGACCTGCCCGACCTCTTCGACGAGGTCAGCGCGTACAAGACCGCCAAGCGCGCCGAGATCGAGGCCCGGGGCTACACGATCATCGCCAACATCGGCAACAACGACAGCGACCTGGTGGGCGGTCATGCCGAGCGGACGTTCAAGCTCCCGGACTACGACGGCAAGCTCTCCTGACCGCTGACCGGCCGTCACCGCCGCAGCCGTCGCGAACACGGCATCGGCCCCCGGGACCAGTACAGGTCCCGGGGGCCGATGTGCGACCGAACTACTGATCCGTCAGGATCAGAAGTCCATGTCACCGCCCGGCATGCCGCCCGGAGCGGCCGCAGAGGCCTTCTCCGGCTTGTCGGCGATGACGGCCTCGGTGGTCAGGAACAGCGCGGCGATCGACGCGGCGTTCTGCAGAGCGGAGCGCGTGACCTTCGCCGGGTCGAGAATGCCCTCGGCGATCATGTCGACGTACTCGCCGGTCGCGGCGTTCAGGCCGTGACCGATCGGCAGGTTGCGCACCTTCTCGACGACGACGCCACCCTCGAGACCACCGTTGACGGCGATCTGCTTGAGCGGGGCCTCCAGCGCCAGCTTGACGGCGTTGGCGCCGGTCGCCTCGTCACCCGAGAGCTCCAGCTTCTCGAAGACGGCCGAAGCCTGCAGCAGCGCGACGCCACCACCGGCGACGATGCCCTCCTCGACGGCCGCCTTCGCGTTGCGAACGGCGTCCTCGATGCGGTGCTTGCGCTCCTTGAGCTCGACCTCGGTGGCGGCACCGGCCTTGATGACGGCCACGCCGCCGGCCAGCTTCGCCAGGCGCTCCTGCAGCTTCTCGCGGTCGTAGTCCGAGTCGGAGTTCTCGATCTCGGCACGGATCTGGTTGACGCGACCCTGAACCTGGTCGCTGTCACCGGCACCGTCGACGATCGTGGTCTCGTCCTTGGTGATGACGACCTTGCGGGCGCGGCCGAGCAGGTCCAGGCCGGCGTTCTCGAGCTTGAGACCGACCTCCTCGGAGATGACCGTGCCACCGGTGAGGATGGCGATGTCGCCGAGCATGGCCTTGCGGCGGTCACCGAAGCCCGGAGCCTTGACGGCGACGGACTTGAAGGTGCCACGGATCTTGTTGACGACCAGGGTCGACAGGGCCTCGCCCTCGACGTCCTCGGCGATGATCAGCAGCGGCTTGCCGGACTGCATGACCTTCTCCAGCAGCGGAAGGAGGTCCTTCACGTTGCTGACCTTGGAGTTGACGATGAGGATGTACGGGTCGTCGAGGGACGACTCCATGCGCTCCATGTCGGTGGCGAAGTACGCCGAGATGTAGCCCTTGTCGAAGCGCATACCCTCGGTGAGCTCCAGCTCCAGACCGAAGGTCTGGGACTCCTCGACGGTGATGACGCCTTCCTTGCCGACCTTGTCCATCGCCTCGGCGATGAGCTCGCCGATCTGGGTGTCGGCGGCGGAGATGGAGGCCGTCGAAGCGATCTGCTCCTTGGTCTCCACGTCCTTGGCCTGCTCCAGCAGAGCGGCGGAGACGGCCTCGACGGCCTTCTCGATGCCCCGCTTGAGGGCCATCGGGTTGGCACCCGCGGCGACGTTGCGCAGGCCCTCGCGGACGAGCGCCTGGGCGAGAACGGTGGCGGTGGTCGTACCGTCGCCGGCGACGTCGTCCGTCTTCTTGGCGACTTCCTTGACCAGCTCGGCGCCGATCTTCTCGTACGGGTCCTCGAGCTCGATCTCCTTGGCGATGGAAACACCATCGTTGGTGATCGTGGGCGCGCCCCACTTCTTCTCGAGGACGACGTTGCGGCCCTTGGGGCCAAGGGTGACCTTGACGGCGTCGGCGAGCTGGTTCATCCCGCGCTCGAGACCGCGCCGTGCCTCCTCGTCGAACGCGATGATCTTGGCCATGTGAAGTGGTCCTCCCGGACAGGGGTGGATTTCTCCGGACCGAGTGGCGCCCGCGACGGACGGCCTGCGCACCCGGCGGTTCCTTGCCCCACCAGGCCTGCGGGCCTCACCGGCCCGGTCCAAATTCTGTCACTCTCACCTGGAGAGTGCTAACGCCAATGATTAGCACTCGACCCTCACGAGTGCAAGCGCCCATGGCGGTTGTGGACAACCCGGAAGCCGGGTGCCGGTACATCGGGCGAGGGACGGCCCGACGGGCGGGGGCACCGAGGCGACGCGGTGCGCGGGGCACGCGTGAAGGGCCCGTCCCCTGGCGGGTACGGGCCCTTCATGCGTGAGTGGTGTCGTTGGCCGACTGCGCCGAGCTCAGCCGACGGCGAGCTTGACCATGTCCGCCTGCGGCCCCTTCTGGCCCTGCGAGATTTCGAATTCAACTCGCTGACCCTCTTCGAGGGTGCGGTACCCGTCCATCTGGATCGCGCTGTAGTGGACGAAAACATCCGCACCACCGTCGACCGCGATGAAGCCGTACCCCTTCTCCGCGTTGAACCACTTGACGGTGCCCTGAGCCATGCCTAACTCCCCTATTACTGGCCCTTGCACAGGACCGCACTTCGCGGACCCGGGTCAGAACTCACCCTCCGACAGGAGAGGGTGCGTGCGCCGGAACGCGTCGACCGCGGCTGAATGTATCTGCCCAACTGCCCTCTGCAACAGGTCAATCGGACGAGAATTCTGAGCGGCACCGAACGCCCGAATATGCGGAATTCATGCGATTCCAGGGCAACTCGGGCCGGGCAAAGGCCACTAATGGCGCAAGGAGTTCGAGCACTTTGGCTGCATCTTGTCGCGAGCGGGCGCATTCTCATATGCGGTCGGCACGGGCAGCGAAGGGGACTTCCCAACTCTACCGCGCTCAACCATGCAGAATTGCCCCCTCTGCTCAGCTCGCAGAGGGGGCAATTCCGGTGACACTGTGCAGCCGGCCGTCCGGGCCGGCGAGGACGACGCCGCGGGACGGACCCGGGATCCGCCGCGCCGACGGCGGGTCAGCAGCCGCCCGCGACCGCCGGAATGATCGAGATGCCCGCACCGTCCGGGGTGGCCGTCTCCAGGCCGCCCTCGAAGCGCACGTCGTCGTCGTTGACGTACACGTTCACGAACCGGCGCAGCTTGCCCTGGTCGTCCAGGACGCGCGCGGCGATGCCCGGGTGGTTCTGCTCCAGCGACTCGATGACCTGGGAGAGGGTCGTGCCCTCGGCCGCGACCTCGGCCTGACCGCCCGTGTAGGTGCGCAGGATGGTGGGGATACGGACCTTGACGCTCATGTGGGTGCCTTCCTTGTGCCTCGGGTGGTCGGGTCAACTGCGGGCGAGACCGGCGTCGCGGAACGCGTCCAGGCTGGGCCGGATCGTCGCGGTCGGGCCGGTGGTCGGGGCGACCGCGTCCAGCGTCTTCAGTCCGTCACCGGTGTTCAGGACGACGGTGGTGAGCGTCGGGTCCAGCAGACCGGCCTCGATCAGCTTCTTCGTCACGCCGACCGTCACCCCGCCCGCCGTCTCGGCGAAGATGCCCTCGGTGCGCGCCAGCAGCTTGATCGCGTCGACGACCTGCTCGTCGTCGACGTCCTCGACGGCGCCGCCGGTCCGGCGGGCGATGTCCAGGACGTACGGGCCGTCGGCCGGGTTGCCGATCGCCAGGGACTTGGCGATGGTGTCCGGCTTCTGCGGGCGCACGACGTCGTGACCGGCCTTGAAGGCCGTGGAGACCGGGGAGCAGCCTTCGGCCTGGGCGCCGAAGATCTTGTACGGCTTGTCCTCGACGAGACCGAGCTTGATCAGCTCCTGCAGACCCTTGTCGATCTTCGTGAGCTGCGAGCCGGAGGCGATCGGGATGACGAGCTGGTCGGGCAGCCGCCAGCCGAGCTGCTCGCAGATCTCGTACGCGAGGGTCTTGGAACCCTCGCCGTAGTACGGCCGCAGGTTCACGTTGACGAAGCCCCAGCCCTCGCCGAGCGGGTCGCCGATGAGCTCCGAGCAGAAGCGGTTGACGTCGTCGTAGTTGCCCTCGATGCCGACCAGTTCGCCGCCGTACACCGCGGCCATGACGACCTTGCCCTGCTCCAGGTCGTGCGGGATGAACACGCAGGACCGCAGTCCGGCCCGGGCGGCGGCGGCGCCGACGGCGCCTGCGAGGTTGCCGGTGGAGGAGCAGGAGAGAGTGGTGAAACCGAAGGCGCGGGCGGCCTCGACGGCGATCGCGACGACGCGGTCCTTGAAGGAGTGCGTCGGGTTGCCGGAGTCGTCCTTGACGTACAGGCCGCCGGTGACGCCCAGTTCACGGGCGAGGTTGTCGGCCTTGACCAGCTTGGTGAAGCCGGGGTTGATGTTGGGCTTGTCGGCCACATCGGCGGGGACCGGCAGCAGCGGCGCGTAACGCCAGATGTTGTTCGGCCCGGCTTCGATGCGCTTCTTCAGCTCGTCCGGGGAGCCGCTCGGCAGGTCGTACGCCACTTCGAGCGGCCCGAAACACGACGCGCAGGCGAAAATGGGGCCGAGATCGAAACGCTCTCCGCACTCGCGACAGGAGAGTGCCGCGGCGGGACCGAGGTCGACAGCGTCGGCGGAAAAATCGGTGCTTACTGCAACAGTCTGCGTAGCCATGATGGCGAGGCCCTTTCTCCTCATCTTCCTCGCGGCGCGTTTCGCCACGAGACGGAATTGGCACCTTCCCCACCTGACCTCGCGGTCGGCAGGAGGGTTGCCGGGACTTCAACGGGCCGTTCCCTCAGTCCCTCTGGATGAGCGCTGTGGCACTGGATCATGGACCCAGGCATTTGTTTGCGGACCGACCCCAACATGCGACGGCCATCCGCGTTGTTCAAGACTGTAACTGAAGCACCGGACGGTCGAGATAGCCGTCCGAACCGCGAGATGGATCACATACAGGGAGTATCGACCGTGCTGGAAGAGGTCGAACGCTGGCTGGCCAGGCGCTCCTGGTCGGTCGCCGACCGCCCACTGGACCGGCTCCTCGCCGCCAAGGCAAGTCTTGGCGTCAGGGATCCGCAGCGTGGGAGTGTCAGCGTCGTGCTGCCCGCTCTCAACGAGGAGGCCACGGTCGGCGCGATCGTGGAGACGATCCGGCGCGAGCTGATGGAGAAGGTGCCGCTGGTCGACGAGCTGGTGGTGATCGACTCCGGGTCGACGGACGCCACCGCGGATGTCGCCCGGACGGCGGGCGCCCGAGTGGTCCACCGCGACGCGATACTCCCCCGGATACCCGCGCTCCCCGGCAAGGGCGAGGTCCTGTGGCGGTCACTCCTGGTCACCACCGGCGACATCGTCTGCTTCATCGACGCCGACCTCAAGGACTTCTCCGCGGACTTCGTCTCCGGCATCGTCGGCCCGTTGCTGACCGATCCCGGGGTGCAGTTCGTGAAGGCGATGTACGACCGCCCGCTGGGGGAAGCGGCAGGCCAGGGGGGCCGCGTCACGGAACTGGTGGCCCGTCCGCTGCTCAATCTGCACTGGCCGCAGCTGGCCGGCTTCGTCCAGCCGCTGGGCGGCGAGTACGCGGTGCGGCGCTCGCTGCTGGAGCGGCTGCCGTTCCCGGTCGGCTACGGGGTGGAACTGGGCCTGCTGGTGGACGCGCTCCACACGGTCGGGCTGGACGCGCTGGCGCAGGTCGACGTCGGGGTCAGGAAACACCGCCACCAGGACGGGCAGGCGCTGGGCCGGATGGCGGCCGCGATCTACCGGACCGCGCAACTGCGTCTCTCCCGGGGGCATCTGGTGCGGCCTTCGCTCACCCAGTTCGTGCGGGGCGAGGACGGTTTCGTCCCGTTCACGCATCCGGTGGACACGGAGGAACGGCCGCCGATGTGCGAGATCGGCGAGTACGTTTCGCGCCGCGCCGCCTGACGTGGCCTGACTTCGCACGTTTGGGCGGTTCGCGATCGGGCTAGATTCCGCAACATGGTCTCCGAGCACGCGATCACGTCCGCCGCCCAGGTACTCGTCGCGTCCAACCGCGGCCCCGTCTCGTACGCGCTGCGCGCGGACGGTTCGATCGGCGCCAGACGGGGCGGCGGCGGGCTCGTCTCCGGGCTCAGCGCGGTCGAGGACAAGCTGTGGGTCTGCGCGGCGCTCGGCGACGGGGACAGGGCGGCGGTCCGGCGCGGAATCGCCGAGCCGGGTGTGCGGATGCTCGACATCGACGCCGACGTGCACGCCGACGCGTACAACGGCATCGCGAACTCGGTGCTCTGGTTCGTGCATCACATGCTGTACCAGACGCCGCTGGATCCGGTCTTCGACGCGGAGTTCCGCCGGCAGTGGGCGTCGTTCGAAACGTACAACCAGGCCTTCGCGCAGGCGCTCGCCGAGGAGGCGGGCGAGGGTGCGGCGGTGCTGGTGCAGGACTACCACCTGGCCCTGGTCCCGGGCATGCTCCGTGAGCTGCGGCCCGACCTGCGGATCGGTCACTTCTCGCACACCCCGTGGGCCCCGGTCGACTACTTCCGGCTGCTGCCCGACGACATCGCGGAGCAGCTGCTGCGCGGCATGCTCGGCGCGGACCGGGCGGGCTTCCTGACCCGGCGGTGGGCCGACACGTTCACCGCCTGCTGCACGGAGATCCTGGGCGGCACCGGCCGGACGAGGATCGGCGTGCACGGTCTGGGGGCGGACGCGGACTTCCTGCGCCGCCGCGCGCACGAGGCGGACGTGGACGAGCGGATGGCGGTGCTGCGGGAGCAGGTGGGCGGCACCGGCCGCAAGACGATCGTGCGGGTGGACCGTACGGAGCTGTCCAAGAACATCGTGCGCGGGCTGCTGGCGTACCGGGAGCTGCTGACCACCCGCCCGCAGTGGCGCGAGCGGGTGGTGCATGTGGCGTTCGCGTACCCGTCGCGGCAGGACCTGACGGTGTACCGGGAGTACACGGCCGAGGTCCAGCGGCTGGCGGACGACATCAACGCGGCTTACGGGACGCCCGATTGGACCCCGGTCCTGCTGCATGTGAACGACGACTTCGCGCGCTCGCTGGGGGCGTACCGGCTGGCGGACGTGGCGCTCGTCAACCCGATCCGCGACGGCATGAACCTCGTCGCGAAGGAGGTCCCGGTGGTCTCCGACCAGGGCTGCGCGCTGGTGCTGTCGCGGGAGGCGGGGGCATACGAGGAGCTGGGCGCGGACGCGATCGTGGTGAACCCGTACGACGTGTCGGCGACGGCCGCGGCCCTGCACGCGGCGCTGACGATGCCGGACGGGGAGCGGGCGGAGCGGTCGAAACGGCTGGCCGCCGCCGCGACCGCACTGCCCCCGCAGCAGTGGTTCATGGAGCAGTTGGAGGCGCTGCGGGGGCGGTGACCCGTCCGGGACGCGTGGCGCCGGTTCCGGGCGGTGCGTGTCAGAGGTGCTCGGCGAGGGCCGCGAGGAAACCGACCACTGCCGCCGGCCCCGGCAGCAACAGGTCGGCCCGCTCGGCGAGTTCGGGCACCTCGGCGCTTCCGCTGCACACCAGCAGGCCCGGAGTGCCGTCGGGGCCCTCCGTGCGGAGCTTCTCCACGGCGGCGTAGGCGGCGAGGTCGCCCAGATCGTCCCCGGCGTACAGGACGGACTCCGCGCCCGTCTCCCGTACGTACTCCGCCAGCGCCACACCCTTGTCCGTGCCGGGCGGGCGCAGTTCCAGGACGAGGCGCCCCGGCTCGACGATCAGCCCGTGCCGGGCGGCGAGGTCACCGAGCGGGCCGCGCAACGCGTCGAAGGCGGCCTGCGGGTCGGCGGCGCGGCGGGTGTGGACGGCGAGCGCCTGCCCCTTCTCCTCGATCCACGTGCCGTGCCACGACCCGAACCGGTCGAGCACGCCCGGGAGTTCGGCACGGACCGCGGCCACACCGGGGTGCGGGGCGGGGGCGTGGACGGTGCTGGAGACGGCGTCCCAGCGTTCGGCGCCGTAGTGGCCGAGGACGACGAGGTGTTCGAGACCCGGGACGCCCGCGAAGCCGCCGTGCCGGACCGCGACGCCCGCCGGGCGGCCGGTGATCACGGCGACGGAGGCGACCTTCGGGGCGAGCGCGGCGAGGGCCGGGACGGTGCCGGGGTGGGCGCGTGCCTGCTCCGGGTCCGGGACGATGTCGGCGAGGGTGCCGTCGAAATCGAGGGCGACCACGGCGCGATCGGGACGGGCGAGAAGGGCGGCGAGGCCTTCGCGGCCGGCCGGGGTGGTGGGAGTGGGAAGGGGATGTGCCGGGTTGCTGCCCATGGGGCGAGCCTATCGGGGGTGCGGGGGTCCGGCTACGGGTGGCGCCTGCGCCGGGACTGCCCGCTGTCCGGCCCGTCCTGTGACCGGCGGCTTCACCTCCGGACCCCTGCCCGCTCGATCGACTGCCCTCTCGATCGACGAAGCGGCCGAAAGGATCCCCTCGGACGCCGGGCGGGCCGGATGTGTCACCGGCGCCCGCGCCGGGCCTCCCGTACGCGCCGCAGCCGGTTCACCGTCACCGGGTCCTCCGCCAGCGCCCGCCGGTCGTCCAGCAGCGCGTTCAGCAACTGGTAGTAGCGCGTCGGCGATATCCCCAGCCCCTCGCGGATCTCGCGCTCCTTCGCGCCCGGTCCCGGCCACGACCGCCGTTCCAGCGCCAGCACCGCGCGCTCCCGTTCGGAGAGCCCCGGCTGTGCCGGCGCAGCCGGCTGTGTCGCGTCGGGGCCGTCCTCGGGGGTGGTCATATCAGCCAACATAATGCCCACCCCGAAGTCCGCTACTCCGCGTCCTCCGCCGCATTGGCCGCGCGCGCTATCTCGCCCAGCACGCCCGCCGGGTTCCCGCCCGGCTCCACGGCCTGGCCGATCTTCTCCTTGATCAGTTCGCTCGCCTTCGCCCAGGACGTCTTGCCGACGGGGTAGAACTCCGAGTTCGGCAGCGCGTCCAGGAACTGGCGCAGCGGCTTGTGCTTGGCGTCCGTCTCCATCACCTCGGACGCGCTGTCGGTGACCGGCAGCAGGTCGTACTCGTCGGCGAAGGCCACCACGTTCTTGTCCTCAAACATGTAGTCGAAGAACGTGCCGATGGCCTCGCGGTGGTTGTTCTGCTTGAAGCCCATGATCCAGTCGGCGACGCCCATCGACCCCTCGGTCGGACCGTCGACGCCGGGCAGCGGCACCATGCCGACCTTCACACCCCGCTTCTCGGCCTCCTGCATGAGCGTCGGATGGCCGTTCAGCATCCCCACATCGCCGCGCGTGAACGCGTCGAACGCCTTCGCGCGGTCCAGCTTCCCGGGCTCCACCGGGCCGACCAGCCCCTTGTCGACCAGGTTGGTCTTCAGCCAGTCGAACGTCTTGATGTTCTCGGGCGAGTCGATGGTGTACGAGCCCATGTCGTCCGTGTAGCCGCCGCCCCCGCTGAGCAGCCACATCATGGTCTCGGCCTGGGACTCCTCCTGACCGAGCGGCAGCGCGAACGGGTAGGTGACGCCCCGCTGCTTGAGCACCGCCGCGTCGTTGCGGATGTCGTCCCAGGTCTTCGGGGCGTCCAGGCCCGCCCGGCTGAAGGACGTCTTGTTGTAGAAGAGCAGCCGGGTGCTGGCGACGAACGGCAGCCCGTACTGGGTCTGGTTGTACTGGCCCGCGTCGGCCAGTCGCGGCAGGAAGTTGGCCTGGGTGCGGATGGCGAGCATCTCGTCCGCGCTGTAGAGCTTCCCGGCCTTGGCGTAGTCCGCGTAGGCGCCGATCTGCGCGATGTCCGGAGCCTTCCCGCTCTCCACCATCTCGGCGACCTTGCGGTCGACGTCCTTCCACGAGTAGACGTGGACGTCGACCTTGATGTTCTTGTGGGCCGCCTCGAAGTTCCGGGCGAGATCGTCCCAGTATTTCTCGGAACTGTTCGCCGCACCGGTGCCGTAGTCGGCCGCGACGAGCGTGAGGGTGACGTCCCCCGAGCCGGTGCCGGCGCCGCAGCCCGACAACGTTGCCGTCATGCCCAGTGCGGCTGCCACCGCTGTCAGTCCCAAGTAGCGCCGCTGCACAGCCAGTCCATCCTCATCGTTTCGGCGAACACCCGACCGTCCGGATGAGCTGCGATTTTGACCCATGCCTGCAACTGAGGTCTACACCAGAGAAGTATCGCTTCCGCATCGTAACCGGACCTGTGTCCGAATGATCCCGGGGTGCCGTTGCACCGGGACCGGACCGGCGGTTAAGTACATCCCGGCGCACGGCATTTCATGGTCTGGACCTTTGCGTGCTCCCATTCCGGCACACACCGTCGCCATCGTTCTCCCCCGCACCGAGGAGCCGTCCAGCATGTCCCGTACCGCATCCGAAATTGCCACCCAGCCCGGCTCCTGGCGACGTGCCGCAGCGGCGGGGGCCGCGTTCGACGGCCTGCCCCGGCCGGGCGAGCGGGTCGCCGTCACCGGGTGCGGCACCTCCTGGTTCATGGCGATCGCGTACGCGGCGCTGCGCGAGGCGGCCGGACAGGGCGAGACCGACGCGTTCGCCGCGTCGGAGTTCCCCGCGGGCCGCCCGTACGACCGGGTCGTGGCCGTCACCCGCTCCGGTACGACGACCGAAGTGCTCGCGCTCCTCGGCGAGCTGCGCGGAAAAGTCGCGACGGTGGCGCTGACCGGCGATCCGAAGACGCCCGTCATGGACGCCGCCGACACCGTGGCCGTACTGGACTGGGCCGACGAGGAGTCCGTCGTCCAGACCCGGTTCGCCACCACCGCACTGGCCTTCCTGCGGGCCGGCCTGGAGGCTGCGGGTCCGCTCCCGGCAGGGGTGAAGACGGTCGCCGAGGCCGCGGTCGACGCGGAGCTCGCGGTGACCGAGCCGCTTGCGGAGGCGGCCGTCGCGGCCGAGCAGTGGACGTTCCTGGGGCGCGGCTGGACGTACGGGCTCGCCCAGGAGGCCGGGCTGAAGATGCGCGAGGCGGCCGGCGCCTGGACCGAGTCGTACCCGGCGATGGAGTACCGGCACGGCCCGATCTCGATCACCGGGCCGAACCGGGTCACCTGGGTGTTCGGAGCGCTGCCCGAGGGGCTCGCGGGCGAGGTCGCGGGGGTCGGCGGCACGCTGGTCGCCCATGCCACGGCCGACCCGATGGCCGATCTGATCCGGGTGCAGCGGCTCGCGGTCGAGATCGCGGAGTCGAAGGGGTACGACCCCGACCACCCGCGCAATCTCTCGCGCAGCGTGATCCTGGCCCCCTGAGCCGACGGTCCGCACCGGCCGTCCACATCATTTTGTATGGGTGCGCAACAAACAGCACTAGTGGACTAGACCTATCGGGGTTCGACGGGCGAAACTGTCCCCGTGAAACACGTCATCGCCCTCGATGTGGGCGGCACCGGAATGAAGGCCGCACTGGTCGGGGCCGACGGCACTCTGCTGCACGAGGCCCGGCGCGCGACCGGCAGGGAGCGCGGACCCGACGCCGTCGTGGAGTCGATCCTCTCCTTCGCCGCGGACCTGCGCGCCCACGGCGAGGAGCACCTCGGCGAGAGCGCCGTCGCGGCGGGTGTCGCCGTCCCCGGCATCGTCGACGCGGAGAACGGGATCGCGGTCTACGCCGCGAACCTGGGCTGGCACGACGTACCTCTGCGGGACAAGCTCGGCGAGCGGCTCGGCAAGGTGCCCGTCGCGCTCGGCCACGACGTCCGGACCGGCGGCCTCGCCGAGGGCCGGATCGGCGCGGGCAAGGGCGCCGACCGCTTCCTGTTCGTACCGCTGGGCACCGGGATCGCCGGGGCCATCGGCATCGCGGGCACCATCGAGGCGGGCGCGCACGGGTACGCGGGCGAGATCGGACACATCGTGGTCCGGCCGGACGGGCCGGACTGCGGCTGCGGACAGCGCGGCTGCCTGGAGACCCTGGCCTCCGCCTCCGCCGTCAGCCGTGCCTGGGCCGCCGCCTCCGGTGACCCCGCCGCCGACGCCGCGGACTGCGCGAAGGCCGTGGAATCGGGCGATCCCGCGGCCGTACGGGTCTGGCAGGACGCGGTCGACGCGCTCGCCGCCGGGCTGGTCACCGCACTCACACTGCTGGACCCACGCATGCTCATCATCGGTGGCGGTCTCGCAGAGGCAGGGGAAACCTTGTTCGTACCACTCCGTGCGGCCGTCGAGGAACGCGTCACGTTCCAGAAGCTGCCCCACATCGTCCCGGCGGCCCTCGGGGACACCGCCGGATGCCTGGGCGCAGGGCTGCTCGCCTGGGATCTTCTCTCCACGGAGGTATCCGCCTGATGGCCGCACGCGCAGACAGCACGGTTCTCGCAGGGGCCAGGGTGGTGCTTCCCACCGGAACCGTCGAGAACGGCCGGGTGATCGTCGACGGCACCCGGATCTCCGGCAGCGCCCCGGAGAACGCCCGGACCGTCGAGCTGGCCGGCCACTGGGTCGTCCCCGGCTTCGTCGACATGCACAACCACGGCGGCGGCGGCGCCTCCTTCACCTCCGGCACCGTGGACGAGGTGCTCACCGGTGTCCGCACCCACCGCGAGCACGGCACCACCACCCTGGTCGCCTCCACCGTCACCGGCGAGATGGACTTCCTCGCCCAGCGGGCCGGCGTCCTCTCCGAGCTCGTCGAACAGGGCGACCTGGCCGGGATCCACTTCGAGGGCCCGTTCATCTCGCCGTGCCGCAAGGGCGCGCACAGCGAACAGCTGCTGCGCCACCCCGACCCGGCCGAGGTCCGCAAGCTGATGGACGCCGCGCGCGGTACCGCGAAGATGTTCACGCTCGCCACCGAACTGCCGGGCGGCCTCGAGTCGGTGCGCATGCTCGCCGAGCGCGGGGTGATCGCCGCGATCGGGCACACCGACGCGACGTACGAGCAGACCGTCGAGGCGATCGGCGCCGGCGCCACCGTCGCCACCCACCTCTTCAACGCGATGCCGCCGCTCGCCCACCGCGAGCCCGGCCCGATCGCCGCGCTCCTCGAGGACGAGCGGATCACCGTCGAGCTGATCAACGACGGTACGCATCTGCACCCGGCCGCCCTGGAACTGGCCTACCGTCACGCCGGGGCCTCCCGCGTCGCGCTGATCACGGACGCGATGGACGCGGCCGGTTTCGGCGACGGCCGGTACCAGCTGGGCCCGCTCGCCGTCGACGTCACCGACGGCGTCGCCAGGCTCGTCGAAGGCGGTTCGATCGCGGGCTCCACGCTCACCCTGGACACCGCGTTCCGCCGGTCCGTCACCCTCGACAGGATCCCGGTCGAGGACGTCGTGGAGTCCATCTCCGCCAACCCGGCGCGGCTCCTCGGCCTGTACGACAGGGTCGGTTCGCTGGAGCCGGGCAAGGACGCGGACCTGGTGGTCCTGGACGACGACTTCGTGCTCAAGGGCGTCATGCGCAAGGGCGAATGGGTCATCGATCCCCAGCTCGGCTGATTCCGCCCCCGGTTGACGGTGGGTCGCATGCGTAACGAAGAGGAGGCGGTTGGTCCCGAGGTCTGGGCCGACCGCCGTCTCTTTGACATGATCGCTTCGTCAACAGCAGGGAAAGCGCGTTCTGGCAAGGGGATCCGCGCTCCGGCACGGATCGAAGGGGTGGCCGAGGTGATCCTCACGGTCACGCTGAACACGGCGCTCGACCTGACCTACGGCGTACCGGCACTGGTCCCGCACACCAGCCACCGCGTCCGCGACCTCTCCGAACGCCCCGGAGGCAAGGGCCTCAACGTGGCCCGGGTGCTCTCCGCGCTCGGCCACGACACCGTGGTCACCGGCTTCGCCGGAGGCACCACCGGAGGAGTGCTCCGCGAGCTGCTGGCCGGTCTCCCGCCGCGCGACGCCCTCGTCGCCGTCGCCGGGAACACCCGCCGCACGATCGCCGTCGTCGACGCGTCCACCGGCGACACCACCCAGTTCAACGAACCGGGCCCGCACGTCACCGCCGACGAATGGGCCGCCTTCCTGACGACGTACGAGAAGCTCCTCGGCGAGGCGGACGCGGTCGCCCTCTGCGGCAGCCTGCCCCCCGGCATCCACGTCGGCGCGTACGCCGAACTGGTCCGCCTGGCCCGCGCCGCCGGGGTCCCGGTCCTCCTCGACACCAGCGGCGAACCGCTGCGGCGGGGCATCGCCGCCCGCCCCGACCTGATCAAGCCGAACGGCGACGAGCTCGCCCAGCTCACCGGCTCCCGCGAACCGCTGCGCGCCACCCGCGACGCCCGCCGGCGCGGTGCGCACGGCGTCATCGCCTCGCTCGGCGCGGACGGCATGCTCGCCGCCACACCCGAGGGCAGCTGGCGGGCCGCACCGCCCGCCAGGGTGGCGGGCAACCCGACCGGAGCGGGCGACTCCGCGGTGGCCGGGCTGCTGTCCGGCCTCGTCGAGGGTCTGAGCTGGCCGGACCGGCTGCGCAGGGCGGTGGCACTGTCGACGGCGACCGTGCTGGCCCCGGCGGCCGGGGAGTTCGACCGGGCGGCGTACGAGGAGCTGCTGCCGCGCGTCGACGTCGAGGAGTACGCCCCGACGACGACCTGAGCCGGGGCGGACCGCGGGGTGACCCGCGCACCCGTCCCGCACCGGCAGCACCACCCGTACCAACCGCACGGCCCAGCACCACCCCGTACATCCCGCGCCAACAGAACGTCCCAGGGGGCAGCATGCCGCTCGTCAGCACCGGTGAACTCGTCTCGGCCGCGCAGGCCGACCGTCGCGGGATCGCCGCCTTCAACGTCATCACGCTGGAGCACGCGGAGGCCATCGCCGCGGGCGCGGAACGCGCCGGGGCGCCCGCCATCCTGCAGATCTCCGAGAACGCCGTGAAGTTCCACGGCGGCCGGCTCTCCGCCGTCGCCGCCGCGGCCGCCGCCGTCGCCCGCGCCTCCAGCGCGCCGCTCGCCCTCCACCTCGACCATGTCGAGTCCGTCGAGCTGCTGCACCAGGCGCACGCGGAGGGCTTCGGCTCGGTCATGTTCGACGCATCGAAGCTCCCCTACGAGGAGAACGTGCGGGCCACGGCCGACGCGGTGGCCTGGGGTCACGAGCGCGGTGTGTGGATCGAGGCGGAGCTCGGCAAGGTCGGCGGCAAGGAGGGCGAGCCGCCGCTCGACGCGCACGCCCCCGGTGTCCGCACCGACCCGGCCGAGGCCGCCGCCTATGTCGCGGCGACCGGGGTGGACGCGCTGGCCGTCGCGGTCGGCTCCTCGCACGCGATGACGGAGCGCACCGCCGCCCTGGACCACGACCTGATCGGCCGGCTGCGTGATGCGGTCACGGTCCCGCTGGTGCTGCACGGCTCCAGCGGCGTCCCGGACGGCGAGATCCGCCAGGCGGTCGCCTCCGGCATGCGCAAGATCAACGTGGGCACGGCCCTGAACACGGCCTTCACCGGTGCCGTACGTGCGTACCTGGCCGAGAACCCGACGGGCGTCGACCCCCGCAAGTACCTCGTCCCGGGCCGCGAGGCGATGGCCGCGACGGTGGCGGGGTTCCTGGCGCTGATGGGCTGAGGACCACGAGGTGGCCGGAACGCAAGAACTGCCCTACGTCCTCGTCCGAACCGTCGTGGTCCGGAGGAAGGCGTAGGGCAGACCGGTTCCGCGAGGGCTCAGCCCGTCGCCGGCGTGACCTCGAGCCAGTCAAGAATCACGTCGCACTGATTGCCGGACTCGCACGAGATCTTGATCTCGTTGTCGCCCTCGTGCAACGTGACCGGCGCCCAGGTGGTCTGCCAGTTCTTCTCCCAGTTCGGGTCCGAGGAGTGCACGAAATTCTTCAGACCGATGGGCTGACTGTTCGCCTTGCCGTTGACCGTCAGCGTGGCGTCGGCGTCCTTGGCGGGGATGGCGTACCGCACCGTCAGCCGGTACTCCCCCTCGGTCTTCATGGGTGCCTTCCAGGTCACCGAGGACCCGACCTGGTTGAAGCCGGTGACGTACACGCCGTCCGCGCCCTCGGCCCCCTTGATGGCCTTCTCGACCTTGGCCGTGCCGCCGAGCTGCAGCGTCGCCGCGTCCTGCTTCGGCAGCTCCACGGGCTCCTCGGAGGAGGACGCGGAGTCGTTCGGCTTCGGGGAGTCGTCGGTCCGGCCGTTGGCGCCGGCCGAGGTGGTGGCCTCGTCCTTCTTCTTGCCGTCGTTGTCGTCGCCCGTGATCAGTGCGGCGCTGATACCGATGACCACGACGGCGACGACCGCGATCGCGCCGATCAGCAGGCCCCTGTTGTTCGGGCCGCCCTTGCCCGGGCCACCGGTCCGGCCGTGGCCGCCCGGCGGCGGGACCTGGGAGGCGGGTGCGCCACCGGGGTAGGTCTCGGGGGCGGCGTACTGCGCGTTCGGGCGGCCGTAGGGCGCCTGCGGCTGGCCGTACGGGGCCTGCGGCTGGCCGTACGGCTGCTGCGGCGGCACCTGCTGCCCGTACTGGCGCTCGCCGACGGTCCGCACCTGGTTGTACGAGGTCCTCGGCACGCCGGGCTGTGCGGCCGGACCCGGGTAGCCGTACCCGCCCTGCCGCGGCGCCTGCGCGCCGGAAGCCTGTCCGTCCTCGTACAGGTAGCCGAACGGATCGTCGTCCTCGGGCGTGCTTGCGCCGTTGTTCCCGGCCGTCATCCCTGGGTCACTCCTCACCATGTCGCCAGCCGTCGCCGAATATCGCCAGCCGTGGCCGACCGGCCGAGCCTACCTCGAACGGTGCACACCAAGAGTTGCCCATGACCATCGGGGGCGGATACGGGAGGCAGCTCGGGGCGCCCGGAACAGCCCTGCCGTGAACGTCAGCCGGCCCTGCGGTGAACCTTCGACCGGGATCGCTTCTCCACGTACATCCGCTGGTCGGCGGAGCGCAGCACCTCTTCGCCGGTCATGCCGCAGGCGGCCCAGCCGATCCCGAAGCTCGCCCCGACCCGCACCGCGCGACCATCCACCCGAATGGGCGGAATGATGGCGTTACGGAGGCGTACCGCGAGGTCTGCGGCGTCCGCGGCGCCGAGCCCGTCCGCGAGAACGACGAATTCGTCACCCCCGAGCCGAGCGACCGTGTCGCCGTCGCGCACACAGGTGGTGAGCCGGCGGGCGACCTCGATCAGGACGGCGTCCCCGGTGTGGTGCCCGAAGCGGTCGTTGATGGACTTGAAGCCGTCGAGGTCGCAGAAGAGGACCGCGAGCCCCTTCGCCCCGTCGTTCGCGCCGTCGGGCGCCACGGCGTGCACATGGTGGTCGAACGGACCGCCGGCCACCGCGTCGGCCTCGAAGCCGTCGGCGCGGAAGCCGTGCATCCGGCCGTCCGGGTCCTCGACGTCGCCGTACGCCGCGTCCAGCGCCTCCACGGCGGTGGTGGCCGCCGCGTACGGGCGCTCGCAGAGCCGGGCGGCGAGCCGGGCGCGCAGCTCGGCGCTGTTGGGCAGGCCGGTGAGCGCGTCGTGCGAGGCGCGGTGCGCCAGGTTCAGCTCATGCCGCTTGCGCTCCTCTATGTCCTCGACATGGGTGAGGAGGAAGCGCGGGCCGTCGGCGGTGTCCGCGACGACGGAGTTGCGCAGCGAGACCCAGAGGTACGACCCGTCCCGGCGCCCGAGCCGCAGCTCGGCGCGGCCGCCCTCGGCGGAGGTGCGCAGCAGGGTGCCGACGTCCTCGGGGTGGACCAGGTCGGCGAAGGAGTAGCGGCGCAGCACCGAGGCCGGGCGGCCGAGCAGCCGGCACAGCGCGTCGTTGGTGCGCAGCAGCCTGCCGTGCTGGTCGCCGCCCATCTCGGCGATGGCCATGCCGCTGGGTGCGTACTCGAAGGCCTGGCGGAACGACTCCTCGCTGGCGCGCAGCGCCTGCTGCTCGCGTTCGAGCCGGACCAGGGCGCGCTGCATGTTTGCTCGGAGCCGGGCGTTGCTGATCGCAATGGCCGCCTGTGACGCGTACATCTGGAGGGCCTCACGGCCCCAGGCGCCGGGACGGCGGCCGTTGCGCGGCCGGTCCACGGAAAGGACGCCGAGGAGGTCGAGGCCGCCGCCGGACGCGTACATGGGGGCGTAGAGCCGGTCCTGCGGGTGCCACTCGTCGTCGAAGCGGGGCTCGGGGCCTTCGGTGTGCCACTGCGGCACGTCGTCGTCGAGGAGGACCCAGCCGTCGGTGTGCGGTATGAAGCGCAGCTCGTCCCAGGCCTCGCCCATGGACAGCCGGCGCTCCCACGAAGCCCGGGAGCCGACGCGGCCGGTGATCAGGGATTCGGCGGCGGAGTTGCCGGCGAACGCGGCGACGACGAGATCACCGTCGGGGCGGACGAGGTTGACGCAGGCCAGCTCGTATCCGAGACCGGCGACGATCCCGTCGGCCACGGTCTGCAGCGTGTCGGCCAGACTCCGCGCCGTGTTGAGATCGGCGACGGCCTGATGCAGCTGCCGCATCGTCGCCAGACGGACGTACGGCTCCGACTCGGCCTCCATCGCTCGCACTCCCCGAGACCTCGACAGCACTCCATGTTTCATATCGACGTACTTGTTCGCAGTGTCACCGCCACTGAATCACAGTGAGCTGTACACCCGGTACACAGGGTCAGCAAATATTGCACTCTGTGACTCAAGTCACAACAGATGGTGAAGGGTTGAGTGGGGCCCGCACAAGCGGCCCTTCCGTTTCTTGAACGCAAATCCGGACGTTGCAGTACGTTGCAGCCCGCTCCTCGGCCCGGAGTCCTAGGACCCGGCTGGTCCCCTGGCCCGATGCGTCGGCGCGCGGCCCGCGGCTAGCGTGCCCGTTGTGTTGCAGACGAAGCCCCCCACCCCGCGGTCCGAGCCCATCCCCCATGCTGAGGGAGTGAGCAACGACGAGTTCCGCGGCGCCCTCGCCCGGCTGGCGGCCGGAGTGGTCCTGATCACCGCCCAGGAGCCGCCGCTCGACGAGCACGGACGCGGCGAGGACGTCGGAATGACGGCCACCGCCTTCATGTCCGTGTCGATGGACCCGCCGCTCGTCCTGGTGAGCCTGCGCAACGGCTCCCGGATGGACGACCTGCTCGACGAACAGCCGCTGTGGGCGGTCTCCGTTCTTGCCGAGAGCCAGCGGCACATCGCGGGGCGGTTCGCGATGAAGGGCCGGATCAGCGACCGGCTGCTGTTCGAGGACATCCCCTATGTGCGGGGAGAGGTGACGAGCGCACCACTGGTCGGCGGGTCCCTCGCCACCCTGGAGTGCCGTACGGAGCAACGGGTGCTCGCGGGCGACCACACGCTGGTGATCGGACGGGTGCTGAGCGCGACGCTGCCGAGCGCGGACGGCGGGCCGCTGACGTACTTCCGGGGGCGCTACCGCCAGCTCGGCTGACGGCCTGCCGGACGGCCCATGGACCGGGGGCGGCCGGCCGGGTGCCGCGGGCCGGCCCCCGCCTGCGTCTACCAGTCGCGGCCGGAGCGGCCGCGCTTCGTGTCACCCCGCTGCTTCTTCTCGCGCAGCCGGCGTTCGTTGATCCCGCGGGGGATCCTGGTCTTGCGGCGCGGCTTCGGCGGCGGCGCCGTGGCTTCGGCGAGCAGCGCGGCAAGACGGACGAGGGCGGTCTCGCGGTTGCGCCACTGGGAGCGGTGCTCCGACGCCCGTACCGTGACCACGCCGCCCACCAGCCTGCTCTCCAGGCGCTGGAGCGCCCGCTCCTTCCACACCTCGGGGAGCGCATCGGTCGCCTCGAGGTCGAAGCGGAGCTCCACCTGGGAGTCGCTGGTGTTGACGTGCTGGCCGCCGGGCCCGGAGGACCGCGAGAAACGCCACATGAGTTCGGCCTCCGGCAGGGAGACCGAACCGCGGATGACATAGGGCCCGGACATGACACCCATGTTCCCTGGCCGGGACCCCGTTCGTCACCTTCTTTTGACGTCTCGGTCGACAGTTCGGTAAAGAAAGTAAAGGGAGCAGGAACCTCTCGGTCCCTCGGGTGCGTTATGACGTGTGACGGTAGCTTCGTGATGGCACGAAGCCCTCACTCGACGATGAAAGGGACTTCCCATGGCAGTAAGCCTGTCCAAGGGCGGCAACGTCTCGCTCACCAAGGAGGCCCCGGGCCTGACCGCCGTCACGGTCGGCCTCGGCTGGGACGTCCGCACCACCACCGGCACCGACTTCGACCTCGACGCCTCGGCGATCGCGGTGAACCCCACGGGGAAGGTCGTCTCCGACGGCCACTTCGTCTTCTTCAACAACAAGTCGACCCCGGACCAGACCATCGTCCACACCGGTGACAACGTCACGGGCCAGGGCGAGGGCGACGACGAGCAGATCAACGTCAACCTGGCAGGCCTGCCGGCCGACGTCGACAAGATCGTCTTCCCCGTCTCGATCTACGACGCCGAGACCCGCAGCCAGAACTTCGGCCAGGTGCGCAACGCGTTCATCCGCATCATCAACCAGGCCGGCGGCACCGAGATCGCCCGCTACGACCTGAGCGAGGACGCCGCCACCGAGACCGCCATGGTCTTCGGCGAGCTGTACCGCAACGGGGCGGAGTGGAAGTTCCGTGCGGTCGGCCAGGGTTACGCATCCGGCCTGCGCGGCATCGCCCAGGACTTCGGCGTCAACATCTGACGCGACACCCATGCGGCAACACGGTTCGGGTCCTGACCTGAACCGTGGGGGCGCCCCCGTCCGATTCACCTTCGGCCGGGGGCGCCCGCGCGTCCGCACGACGACCCGAACACGCAGAGAGCACGGAGAGAGTGCGCGACATGATCATCGAACCACTGCTGCCGGTGGCCGGTGCCCTTCGCGGCCCGCTGCTCGCCGAACTCACCGCGCTCTACGCCTCCAACCTGACGTTCCAGCAGCTCAGCGGTGACTTCCCGGACCCGGACGACATCCGGCCCGAGCAGGTCGCCGCCTCGCTCGCCGAGGAGCTGGCGAACCCGGACACCGAGGTGCTGCTCGCCCGGTCGCAGGGGCGGTTGGCCGGCGTGGCCATCACCCTCGCGCACCACCCGGACCCGGCCGACCCCGACCCATGGATCGGGCTGCTCATGGTCGACGCACGGCAGCACCGCTCCGGTTACGGGCGCCGGCTGGCCGGCCTCGTCGAGGAGCGGTTCCGGGCAGCCGGGCGGGACGGCATCCGGCTGGCCGTCCTGGAGAACAACCCCGCGGCGCTCGCCTTCTGGACCGCGCTCGGCTACGACGTCATCGACCACCGCCGCGACCACTCACTGGGTCGCCCCTGCTCGGTGTTGCGCAAGGCGCTGAAGGCCACCGGAGCGGAGTAGGTCCCGGCGGGTTCCCGCGGCCGGTCACCTCGTCTCCGCGGCGGGCCTGCCTTCGCCGTACAGCCAGGCCTTCCACAGATCCGTCAGATCCTGCCCCGTGGCCTTCTCCACATAGGCGGTGAAGTCGGCCGTCGATGCGTTGCCGTGGCGATGGGCCTTCGTCCAGCCCGCGACGAGGGCGAAGAACCGGCGGTCGTCGTCGACGGCCTGCCGGATCTTGTGGATCACCATCGCCCCGCGCCCGTACACCGGGGCCTGGGAGATGTCCGCGGCCGTCGGCGGATCGGCGGGCGGGAAGGCCCAGTTGTCGTCGTCGGCGAAGGCCTCGTCGAAACTGTCCCCCACCGGAACCCCCTCCTTGTCCGCCTTCCACAGCCACTCCGCGTACGTGGCGAACCCCTCGTTGAGCCACATGTCGCGCCAGCTCGCAGGCGTGACGGAGTCGCCGAACCACTGGTGGGACATCTCGTGGACCAGAAGTCCGGCGGTCGGCGGCCCGGGGAAGTACGGCCGGTCCTGGGCCTCCAGCGCATAGCCGGAGTCGCGCGGACGGCCGACGATCGCACCGGTCGAGGAGAACGGGTACGGCCCGAAGCGCGCGGCCTCCCACTGCACGATCTCGGGGATCCGGGCGAGGGTCCGGGCACTCGCCGCGGCCTCCTTCGGGTCCACGGCCGTGAACACCTCCATGCCGTCGGGGGTCGTCGACGCCTTCGTGTCGAAACGGCCGATCGCGAGCGTCGCGAGATAGGTCGCCATGGGCTCGGCGGTGTGCCAGTGGTACGTGGTGGTGGGACCGGACGTCCTGCCCGACGCCCTGCGGGACGTCAGTTCCCCGTTGGAGACAGCGGTCAGGCCCTGGGGCACGGTGACCGTGAGGTCGTACGTCGCCTTGTCGCTCGGGTGGTTGTTGCCGGGGAACCAGGTCATCGAACCGACCGGCTCGCCGAGCGCGACCGACCCGTCCGCGGTCCTCAGCCAGCCCTCCTTCGACCCGTCCGGATCGGTGAGGGTCAGCGGGGAACCGGAGTAACGGACGACCGTGCGGAAGGTCCTGCCCCGGCGGAGGCGGCTCTCCACCTCGGCGTCGGGCCGCAGCGTCAGCTCGCGGGCCGCCCGGTTGAAGGCGGCCGGACGCCCCTCGACCCGGGCGGACTCGACGGTCAGGCCGGCCAGGTCGAGGTTGAAGGCGCTGAGGTCCTGGGTGGCGCGCGCCGTGATCACGGCGGTACCGCGGATCCGGTGTGCGGCCGGGTCGACGTCGAGGGTGAGGTCGTAGTGCGTGACGTCGTACCCGCCGTTGCCGGCCTTCGGGAAGTACGGGTCGCGCAGGCCTGCGGCGCCGGGGGTCCCCTCCACGCCACCGCTGCAGGCGGTGGCGAGGCAGACGACGGTGGCGAGGACCATGAGCGGGACGGTGGGGCGCACACCGACGACCCTATGTGTGGCATGCCGGGTCGGGGATGCTCACCTCGGGTCCCGGTCCCGCAGCAGCGCCGCGATCTCCCCGAACCCGCGCCGCTCCGCGTGTTCCAGCGCATGCGCGGTCTCTCCTGGGTCCTGTGGTCGGCTTTCCTACCGGGCGAGTGCGGCGACGCCTGCCCGGGCGAACTTCTCGTCGAGGTCGCCGCTGGGGGCACCGGCCACTCCGACGCCGGCCACCGGTGCACCCTTGACCTGCACCGGGGCGCCGCCCGCGAGGAACAGAGTGCCAGGGATGTCCTTCAGGTTCGGGGCCTGCGCCAGACGGCCGGCGAGCACGGAGGTGGGGGCGTTCCAGGAGACGGCGGTGTACGCCTTCTTCTCGGCGGACTCGTACGCCTGCGGGCCGGAGCCGTCGCCGCGCAGCGTCACGACGGTGTTGCCGTTCCGGTCGACGACGGCGACCGCCACACGCTGGTTCTCCTTCTCGGCGGCGTCGAGGGCGGCGCGCGCGGCCTCGGTGGCGGCGGCGACGGTCAGATGAGTGGTCTGCTGGAGGTTCCGGTTCGCCGTGTCGGACGTGACGGCGGCGGCAGGGGCAGCGGCGAGGAGGCCGTCGCCGTGGCCGCCCGGCTCACCCCCGACGTCGTTCTGATGGACCTCCAGCTGGGCGAAGGAATCGACGGCGTCGAAGCCACCCGTCGCATCGCGGCCACCGGCGTCCACGTCCTCGTCCTCACGACGTACGACACGGACGCGGACATCACCCGCGCCATCGAGGCGGGCGCCACCGGCTACCTGCTGAAGGCGGAACGCCCGGAGGAACTGTTCGCCGCGATCCGCTCGGCGGCCCAGGGCCGCACCACGCTCTCCGCACCGGTGGCCGGCCGTGTCATGGCCCGCATGCGCAGTCCCCTGCCGACGCTCACCGACCGCGAACGCGACATCCTGGGCCAGCTGTCCCAGGGTCTGGGCAACCGGGACATCGCCCGGGCCCTGTTCATCAGCGAGGCCACGGTCAAGACGCACCTGGGCCGCATCTACCACAAACTCGGCGTCGACACCCGTGCGGGCGCCGTCGCCGTGGCGAAGGAGCAGCGGCTGCTGCCGTGAGCCAGGCCGCCCACTGCCCCCACGGCCCCGGCGGATACGGGACGGACGGGTCACCCCAGCGCTCCGGCGTCGACGCACCCCCGGGCATGACACCATCGAACCGTGCTCGACATCGGCTACTCCCTCTCCCGACGCTTCCCCGATCCCCCGCAGACCGACTACCGCCGCGCGGACGTCCACGCCCTGCGGCACGACCTGTTCTCCGGGGACGTCTACCTCGCGGACACCAAGGCGGACCGCGAAGTATCCACAGCCTGGGGATGGGTGCCCGTGCTCGACTTCGCCTGGGCTCTCTGCGACATCGTCGAGCAGATCGACCAGGACCCCCGCGGCAGCCGCTCGCACCGGCGGCAGTTCGCCGAGCTGGACTTCACCGAGTCGTCCGACCGGATGCTCTTCGAGCGCCGCTTCGGCTGGGTCGATGTCGAAGCCGACTGGATGCCCGGCGACGAGCCCCCGCTCACCTTCAGCCACTCCCTGCTGCGCCGCGAGGCCCGCGACTTCCTGCACGACCTGATCGCGGACCTCGCCGACATGCACGAGGGGCTCGCCAACAACCCCGCGATCTGGGACCTCCAGGCCCGCTTTCCCCGCATCTGACGGGCGGACCGCGGAAACCGGCTACGCCTCCACCCGCACCCCGATCTGTGCCGCGAACGCCGGGGCCAGTTCCATCAGCTGCACCGGACTGATCACCGCTCCCGCCAGCCGCTCCACCCCCCGCGCGATGTCCAGCTCGGAAGCCGTCCGCAGGTCCACCGACTCCATCCGTGCGGACGTGAAGTCGGCCCGCTTCAGCACACAGTCCCGGAACTCCACCCGCACCAGCTGCGCGTCCCCGAAGTCCGGCTCGGACAGCACGCAGCCTTCGAAGACCACATCCGTCAGCCGCGCCGTGCGCAGGTTCAGATAGTCGATCTTCCCCCCACGCACATGCACCCTCTCCAGCACCGCGCCGTGCAGCTGCACCCCTCCCAGTCGCGCGTCCACCACCTCCACATCGCGCAGCGACGCCCCCGCGAGATCGGTGCCCACCCCTCGCACCCCCGTCAGGACCGAGTCGATGAAGCGGGCCCTGACCAGCTCCGTACGGTCGAGCGCGCACCCCTCCAGGGCACAGTCCATGAACCGGGCGCCCGGACCCGACTCGTCCGTGAGGTCCGTCCCCTCGAACCGCACACCGTCGTAGTCCCCGTCCGGCTCCAGCCCTTCCCCTTCGTACGGAACGAGCGGCGGCAGCCGCACCTCCGGCCGCCGCGCCGTCGCCACGGCGTCCTTCCCGCCACCACTCCTGCTGTTACGTGCCATGACCCCATCGTGACCCACGCCACTGACAACGCCCCCGCGCCGATGTCACACCCGGCCCCCTTCACACCGTCGTGTCTGTGACGCCTTCTTCGACGACGCCTTCTTCGACCGAGGAGACCGGTACACATGCAGCGCATCCACATCATCGGCGGCGGCCTCGCCGGTTTCACCGCAGCGATCACCGCCGCCGAGTCCGGCGCCCCGGTGACCGTCCACGAGGCCCATCACACCCTCGGCGGCCGCGCCAGGACCGCCGAGGATCCGTACCGCACCAACGACGGGCCCCACGCCCTCTACCGCCGCGGACCGCACTGGACCTGGCTCGCGCAGCGCGGCCTCCTCGGCCCGACCGCCACCGTGCCGCTGCTCGCGGCCGCCCGGCTCCGGTTCCGGCTGGGCGGCGCGCTGCGCTGCACCCCGCCCCTCGACCTCCTCCGGCTCACCCGATACAGCGCCGGACAGGCCCCCGTCGACACCGACTTCCGCACCTGGGCAACCGGCCGGGTCGGCGAAGAAGGAGCCCGTGCGGCCGCGCACTTCGCCGCCGTCGCGCTCTACCACCACGATCCCGGTTCGCTCTCCGCCGCATTCGTCCAGGAGCGGCTGCGCCGCGCCGCCGCCCTGCCGCCCGAGGCCCGCTACCCGGTCGGCGGCTGGGCGCAGGTCGTCGACCGGATGGCCGCACGTGCCTGGAATCTGAGCGTCCGGATCGAGACGGTGAGCCGGATCGATCCGAGCGCCCTCGACGACGTGGCCCGCCGCGGCCCCGTCATCGTCGCCACCTCCCTCGACGCCGCCCGCGGACTGCTCCGCGACCCCACACTGACCTGGGACAGCGGCAGAACCGCCCTGATCGACCTGGCCCTGCGCACCCGGCGCGGCGACGCCTTCGCCGTCTCCGACCTGGACGCCCCCGGCTGGATCGAACGCTTCAGTGCCCAGGACCGCACTCTTGCCCCGGCCGGCCGGCAGCTCGTCCAGGGCCAGTTCCCCGTCGCCCCCGGCGAGTCGAAGGCGGTGGGCATCGCCCGTGCCGAGGATGTCCTCGACCTCGGCTTCCCGGGCTGGCGCGACCGCGTCGAATGGCGGCGCGAGGCTCTCGCCGCTGGCCGTACGGGCGCGGTCGACCGCCCCGGCACCACCTGGCGGGACCGGCCGGCCATCGACCGCGGCAACGGTGTCTACCTCGCGGGCGACCAGGTGGCGGCGCCCGGACTGCTCAGCGAGGTGTCGTTCAACAGCGGGATGGAGGCGGCCCTGCTCGCTCTCGGAAGGGGCGAGCAGCGCAGCCCGAACCGCCGGACGCCCGACCTCGAGCGGAGTTGAGGCCGCAGGGCGCCCCGGATGTCCGGCAGAGGTCAGCCGCCGAGCTCCGCCAGCGCCCCGTCCGTCAGCCGGTACACCGTCCACTCGTCCTGCGGCCGCGCGCCCAGCGACTCGTAGAAGGCGATGGACGGGGCGTTCCAGTTCAGCACCGACCACTCCAGGCGCTCGTAACCCCGCTCCACACAGATCCGCGCCAGCTCCGTCAGCAGCGCCTTCCCGTGCCCGCCGCCGCGCCGGTCCGGGCGCACGTACAGGTCCTCCAGGTAGATGCCGTGCACCCCGCGCCATGTCGAGAAGTTCAGGAACCACAGCGCGAAACCGACGGCCTCGCCGTCCTCGTCCGACTCGGCGATGTGTGCGTACGCGGCGGGCCGCTCACCGAACAGCGCCTCGCACAGCTGCTCCTCGGTGGCGTTCGCCTCGTGGAGCGCCTTCTCGTAGTCGGCGAGCTCGCGGATCATCGCGTGAATGACAGGGACATCGGCAGGGGTAGCGGTACGAATCATGAGGGCAGCGTATGCACGCGCCGGTACCGCTCCTCTCCCCTGCCCCTCCCGGCCGCTACTCCCGCTCCAGCAGCTGCCGGGCGATCTCCGCCTGCTCCGGCGGCAGCCGGTGTGCCCCGTCCGCCACGGCCCAGACCCCGTTCTGCAGCACCCGGCCCAGCGTCCAGGCCCGCGCCCGCTCCCGGTCCAGCCCCAGCACCTCCGTCATCAGATCGAACCTCCACCGGACCCCCGACGTGTCGAACCGGTTGAACAGGGCGGGCATCAGATCGAAGCCGGGATCCCCGGCCAGCGGCTTCGGATCCAGTGCGACCCACTCCTGCGCCCGGCCCTCGTCGGCCCGGCCGGCCAGGACGTTGTCGTAGTGCAGGTCCCAGTGGAGCAGCCGGTCCCCCGGTTCGCCCGCCACCTCCCGCACCGCCGCCGCGCAGTCCATCAGCATCCGCCGTTCGCCCGTGTCCGCCAGCCTCGCGGCCGCCCGCCCCGCCTCGGCCAGCATCCGCTCCGCGGCGTCCCCGAGCCGTCGCATCCCCTCCGGCGCGCGTACGGACGTGAGCCGGGCGAGCAGGCCGGCGAGCACCTCGACGGCCGCCCGTGCGTCGGCCGTCCCCGACAGCGGCCGCCGCTCGTCCAGCCGTTCCAGCAGCATCGTGCCGGTCCCGGGGTCGTGACCGAGCAGCTCCACCGCTCCCGCGCCCGCCTCGCCCCACACCCGCAGCGCGACCGGCTCCCCCACCGTCTCCTCGTCCTGCGCCTGGAGCTTCAGCGCCGCCCGCCGGCCGTCCGACTCGCGCACCACCGGCAGCACCAGCGCGCACATCCCGTACAACGCGGCCCCGTCCCGCCGCAGCCCCCACTCCTCCAGGAACCGGTCCGCGAGACCCGGCAGTGCGGCCAGAAACGCCCGCCCGGCCTCGCCGTTGTACTTGGACTGGGTGGCGATCAGCGCGTCCGGAATGTCAATCACGCACCCGATCGTAGGACCGTGCATCAATCGACTATGGCCCCGAGCAGCCCCTCCCCACCCGCACACCCGGTCTCCGCGCGAGCCCTCCGCGCCCTCGGCTCCTGGATCCGCAGCGCCCCCGGCACCTACGTCTGGCTGACGATCCTCTTCGTCACCACCGTCGTCGTGCACCAGATGTCACCCGACTTCGAGGACGACTTCCTGCGCCGACGCTCGACCAACATCCACGAGCTGCTGCGCGACCCAGTACGCGTCCTCATCTCCAGCGCCTTCTGGATCGAGGGCGGCCGCTGGCTGCCGTACGCCTTCCTCTTCACGGTCTTCCACGCCCGCGCAGAACGCTGGCTCGGGACACTGCGCTGGTTCGTGGTCGCCGCGCTCGCGCACGTCGTGGCCACCCTCGTCAGCGAGGGCGCCCTCGCCTGGGCCGTCCGCCACGGACAGGCTCCCGTGTCCGTGGTCAACGCCCTGGACATCGGGGTCAGTTACGCACTCGCGGGCGTGGTCGCCGTCCTCACGTACCACGTCCCCCGACCCTGGCGGCCGGTGTACCTCTTCGCCGTCCTCGTCGTCTACGGCGTTCCGCTGATCACCGGCCGCACCTTCACCGACCTCGGCCACCTCACCGGCGCGCTCGTCGGTCTCGCCTGCTACCCGCTCACCCGGGGGACGACGAAACCACCCCTTGCGCAGTAACGTCCCGCCACACAGAGACTCGGGCTTCACACCGGACAAGCAGGGGCAACATGAGCACCGTCAGCACGGCCAACGGCGGAATATCGTTCTGGTACGCGGATCAGGGCACCCCCACCGCCCGCGAACCCCTGCCCGGCGACACCACGGCCGACGTCTGCATCGTCGGCGGCGGATACACCGGCCTGTGGACCGCCTACTACCTCAAGAAGGCCGTCCCCTTCCTCAACATCACCGTCCTCGAAGCGAAGTTCTGCGGCTACGGCGCCTCCGGGCGCAACGGCGGCTGGCTCTACAACGGCATCGCCGGCCGCGACCGCTACGCGAAGCTCCACGGCCACGACGCCGCGGTCCGCCTCCAGAAGGCGATGAACGGCACCGTCGACGAAGTCGTGCGCGTCGCCGCCGAGGAGAACATCGACGCCGACATCCACCGAGGTGGCGTCCTCGAAGTCGCATACACCCCCGCCCAGCTGGCCCGCCTCAAGGACTTCCACTCCGTGGAGATCGCCTTCGGCGAGACCGACCGCGTCCTGCGCGGCGCCCGCGAGACCGCCGAACGCATCCGTGTCACCGGGGCGGTCGGCTCCACCTGGACCCCGCACGGCGCCCGCCTGCACCCGGTCAAACTCGTCAAGGGTCTCGCCGACGCCGTCGAGGCACTCGGCGTCACCATCCACGAGGCGACGCCCGTCACCGAGATCAAGCCCAAGCACGCGCACACTCCGTACGGCACCGTCCGCGCCCCGTACATCCTGCGCTGCACCGAGGGATTCACCGCCGGCCTCCAGGGCCAGCGACGCACCTGGCTCCCGATGAACTCCTCGATGATCGCCACCGAGCCGCTCCCCAAGGAGATCTGGGACACCATCGGCTGGGACGGCCGCGAGACCCTCGGCGACATGGCCCACGCCTACATGTACGCCCAGCGCACCGCCGACGACCGCATCGCACTGGGTGGCCGCGGCGTCCCCTACCGCTACGGCTCCGCCACCGACAACGACGGCCGCACCCAGCCCGCCACCATCGAGGCGCTGCGCGACATCCTCGTCCGGTTCTTCCCCACCACGGCGGGCGTCCGCATCGACCACGCCTGGTCGGGCGTCCTCGGCGTCCCCCGCGACTGGTGCGCCACCGTCACCCTCGACCGGTCCACCGGACTGGGCTGGGCCGGCGGCTACGTCGGCTCCGGCGTCGCCACCACCAACCTGGCAGCCCGCACCCTGCGCGACCTGATCCAGCAGGACTCCGGCCAGTCCGGACCGACGGATCTGACCACCCTCCCCTGGGTGAACCACAAGGTCCGGCGCTGGGAACCGGAACCCTTCCGCTGGATCGGCGTCCACGGCATGTACGCCGCCTATCGCGCCGCGGACCGCCGCGAACTCGCCTCCCCCCGGCCCGGCACCGACCGACTCGCCAAGGTCGCGGACCGGTTGGCCGGACGGCACTGAACCGAGGCCGAGCCGGCGCCGGTGCCGCCCATGCACCGGCGCCGAGCAGGGAAGGAACCGGAACGAGCCCGGCGAAGATCCTGCGGAGATCTCCTGGAGATCCCGCGAACCGGCGCACATGCGACGGCCCGAATATCCCCTTCCACCACTTTTGATCTTGCATGACTTCGTCATGCCTTGGTCACAGCGGGGACCTCCGGTTGAAACCGGCGGGCCGGGTTCGCGAGGATGGCGCTCTATGGGATCACTCGGTCTGGCAGGGGGATGCACATGAAGTTCGACATGGGGGCGCAGGTTCTGTCGACGCTGACGTCGAAGTCGCGTGGTTCGAGTGATGACTTGGGCACGTTGATCCGTCAGCTGGTGCAGGCGGCGGCGCCGTTGGAGGGGAAGTTCCACGGTGCGGGGCGGGTCGCGTTCGACTCGTTCAAGAACCGGTCGGACGAGATCACGGCGGCGTTGAACGGTTCGCTGGCGTCGCTGCTGGGCGGCCAGTCGGGCATGGACTCGGCGTTCGGTTCCGGTGACCAGGAGCAGGGCGACAACGCGCGGCAGCAGATGGGCGCCGCCAACTTCGACGCGGCCCGCTTCGGCGGACGCTGAGCTGCAGGGGTAGGGGTAGGGGTTCGTGATGGCTGGTGGCAGTGATCGTCGTGCGTACGACACGGGTGCGTCGGCGGATGTGCAGGGCAATATCCAGGTCGTGATCGGGCGTCTGGAGGAAGTGATCGCGGCGCGTGACGCGCAGGTGAAGGCCGCGATGGCGGACTTCACGGCGGACGGTGTCGCGGACGAGTACCACGGCAAGGAATTGCGGTGGAACCGGGCCTCGCAGGAGGTCAGGAACATCATCCAGCTGCTGAAGACGACGCTGGAGAAGAACGACGGCACCGCGCAGCACACGATCACGCGCGCGAAGGCCGCAGTCGACAACATCGGCTGATACGCGGACGCAGGCCGCGGCGGACAACATCGGCTGACCTGGGTGCGGATGGGCGCCGGTCGGTATCGGGGAGCATGAGGTAGCGCATGACCGGCTGGGATCTGAAGCCGCAGGGTATTCAGGGTGTGCTGAAGACGACGGGTGAGACGGCGGGGAAGATCGAGACGTATGCGAAGGCGTACGGGGAGCATCTGACGTCGGCGGCGACGAGTGCGGGCACGATCACTGCGGAGGGCGGTGGTGAGGGCGGTGAGAAGGCCGGTGGTGGTCTCGTCGCGCTCGCGCTGTCGCAGTACGCCGAACATGCCACGTCGGACCTGAAGTTCATCGCGGCGCGGGCGGGGAAGTCGCTGACCGGTGCGGTGGATGCGACGACCGCGTACCTGAACGGTGACCTGGAGATGGCTGCGGAGTCGCAGCGCAAGGCTCTTGGTGTCCCGGATCTGGATCTGACGAAGCCCGGGGTGCAGACCAAGTGATCAAGCCGGAAGCGATACCGCAGTTCACCGGTGATCTGGGCCAGTTGGAGAAGGATTACGGCAGTCTGAAGACGGATGCCGGGCACATCCGGGGCACCGGATCGGATGTGCACACCCAGTTCCAGGGGTTGTCCGCGTATTACCGGGCGCCGGAGGCGGAGCGGCTCTTCGCGTCGACGAAGCCGGTCCAGGACCGGTCCGACGGTTTCGCCGACGACCTGGAGAAGGTCTCCACCGCTCTGTCGGACTACGCCACCGAAGTGCGTCCGCTGGTCACGAAGCTCGCGCAGCTCAAGGCGGACGCGACGACGTTCGTGAACAAGGTCAAGGACGACGAAGACTGGGAGTACGACGAGGACAAGATCGAGGAGCACAATCAGCTCCGCGACGATGTCACGACGACGGTTGCCGCGTTCTGGGCCGCCGAGCGCACCTGCCACAACAAGATCACCGCGTTGTTCGGCGGGACGCAGATGGTCGCGGGCGATGGCTCGGAGCGTAAGGACCAGTACGGGTTCAACGCCGAGGACCTCAAGAACGCGAAACTCCCCTGGGGTGACCCCATGGAGGAGAAGCACCATGTCTGGGAAGTCGGGCACTGGGTCAAGTCGTTCGTCTGGGACGGGCTGATCGTCGACGGGATCTGGGGCACGATCAAGGGTCTGGGCACCCTGGTCGGGTTCGGCGGCTGGGATGCGATGGGCCAGGCCTGGAAGGGTCTCGCGCAGCTCGCGACCGGTCTGGTGATCACGTCGATTCCCGGTGCGGGAGCGTTGTTCTGGACGCTGCCGGACGACAAGCTGCCGTCCTGGCTGCGGGACTCGCGCACCGCGATGAAGGAGACCGGCAAGGCGCTGGTCGCGTGGGACGAGTGGGGCAAGAACCCGGGACGGGCCGCGGGAGCGGTCACGTTCAACGTCCTGACCACCGTGTTCACCGGCGGCGCCGGTGCCGGCGTATCCGGTGCGGGCAAGGCCGGCGCGGTCGCGAAGGTCCTGTCCGTGGCCGGGAAGGCGGGCAAGGTCATCGACCCGATGACCTACATAGCCAAGGGCGCAGGCGCCGGCCTCTCCAAGATCGGCGACATCACCAAGGGCCTCAAGGGCATCGGCAACGTCGAGATCCCCACGCTGCCCGACGGCTCGTTCCAGTTGCCCGACGGTCATCTCCTGGACCCCAACGGCAACCTGATCCCCCCGAACACCCCGATCGACACACCCACGATCCCCCACGCCACGGTCCCCGGAACGTCGCTGCCCACCTCCTGGCAGATCCCGTCGGCGTCGGTGCCCGGAGTCCATGCCGGAAGCGGCATCCCCGGTGTGCCGCACACGGGCGGCTTCGACAACGTGCCGGCCGACGGGGGCAGCCATGTGCCCGGCGCTCCGGCGCAGCACGTACCGAACGGCTCGTTCGGACCGGCCCCCTCGACGTTCGACCCGGCAGGCCACGTACCAGGAAGCCCGGCAGCGCACGTACCCGGCGGCTCGTTCGGACCCGCCCCCTCGACGTTCGACCCGGCAGGCCACGTACCAGGAAGCCCGGCAGCGCACGTACCCGGCGGCTCGTTCGGACCCGCCCCCTCGACGTTCGACCCGGCAGGCCACGTACCAGGAAGCCCGGCAGCGCACGTACCCGGCGGCTCGTTCGGACCCGCCCCCTCGACGTTCGACCCGGCAGGCCACGTACCAGGAAGCCCGGCAGCGCACGTACCCGGCGGCTCGTTCGGACCCGCCCCCTCGACGTTCGACCCGGCAGGCCACGCACCCGGCGGACCGGCAGCGCATGTACCGGGAGAGCACCTCCCGACGGGCGCCGGGCACGACGTCCCGCCCGCGGGCCCGCACGGCCCCGGGCACGACGTGCCGACCACGCACGGGCACGACACACCGGGTACGCACGGGCACGACGCCCCGCACCACGGCGGCCACGCCGACGACGCGGCCTCGCACGCCGACGACACGGGCTCACACGCGGACGACGCGGCGCACGCCGGTGACACCGGCGGGCATGTAGACCCGCACGGCGCCGCCGGTGACGCCCTGCACGGTGCGGACGACGCGGCGACGGCCGGCCATCCCGGTGCGGACGGGACGGATGTCGCCGGCGCGGCGGACGACTTCAAGTACACCCCGCACATGTCTGCGGAGGACTTCAAGGCCCTCTCGCATGCCGAGAAGCACAGGGTCGCCGCAGCCGAACTGACCGACGGCACCGTTCCGTTCACCGACGATCTCGCAGCGATCGATTACGGCCGGGACTACTGGAATGACTACGTCGACAACCTGGACCCGTCGGCGAAGCAGGCGCTCTGGGACTACACCGGCGAGACGTTCCCCTCGTATCACGACATGAACGGCCATCTGCGGGGCACGCCCGGCTTCGGCCCCAGGCCCGAGGTGCTGCACGACATCGGCGAGATGGACAGGGTCATGTCGACCCGGCCTGTGCCCGACGACATCATGGTCGTCCGGGGTACTGGTCTGGGCCACCTCAACCTGGAGTCTCCGCTCGACATGCTGGGCAATACATACCCCGACAAGGGGTACACCTCCACGTCGCTCGGCAATCACCCGGTTCCCAGCTTCGCCGGCAAGGAGGCGATCCTGCATCTCCGCGTGCCGAAGGGGACGCCCGCACTCTGGCTGGAGAAGGTCAGCAAGTTCGACGTGGAGGAACGGGAACTGCTCCTGGCCCGTGGCTCCGAGTTCAGGGTGACCCGTGTCTTCATGGAAAATGGTCAGGCCCAGGTCTACGGGGAAGTCCTACCTGCAAAGTAAGGGAGCATTGCACGCATGAGCAGGGAACAGCGACCCAATCCGCGCTTGAACGAGGATCTGTTGTTCAACGTGGCGCCCGGCGGGCCACCGCGCTACAGCCATGTATCCAACAAGCCCGTTCAGTACCTGACAGTGGCGGACAGGGACGGCCAGGTGATCGGCTACGCCTGGGCGAACGACGAGGACGACGCGGCCGGGTGGGTGGTCCGCAAGGCGGGCGGCGACGAGGCGTTCAACGAGGGCTCCGTGTGGGCCATCAAGCTCCACGACGCAAAGGCCCGGGGCATCGCACCGACCGCCGCCCTGGCAGAGATGATCCAGGAGTCGGACCCCACGAAGACCAGCCACGTCGTACCCGACTCGCTGAGCGAAGCCCCGAACCCCGACGTGGTCAGGAAACTGGCCAACCCGGAGTGAGAACGACCGGCGAACACCACTCCAATCCGCGCTTCGAAGAAGACATGCGGTTCAAGCGCATCGCCGGACCACCCCGCTACAGCCGTGTCGCACAGGGACCTGTGCGGTATGTGCGGGTGGCCGCCGGCACCGGCGTGGTGATCGGGTATGTCTGGGCGAACGACGAAGGTGAAGCCGCCGGCTGGGTGGTACCGCCGGGGCTCGGCGCTGCCGAGATCAACGCCGGTGCCGCATGGCTTGGGAAGCTGCGGGACGCGAAGGCGCGTGGCATCGCCCCCAGTGCCCTGCTCGCCGAGCTGATCCTGGACACGAGCGACATCCAGGGAAGCCACGTCATGCCCGGTTCGCCGGCCGAATGCACGACCCTCGACGAACTCAGGGAACTGGCGAGCAAGGGCTGACCTCTCCACGATGAGCGAGGCACACCGACCGCCCAACCCACGCCTGAACGAGGACCTGTTGTTCGACGCGGCGCCCGGAGGGCCACCGCGCTACCACCACTCTTGCCGCTCTCAGAGAGTTGATCCAGTGAGAGAGTGAGAGGGGGGCCACGTGGTCGCGCACATTCCCCGCCACGCATCCCCCACGAAGGACACCGCAGAGGCCATGGCGGCGCGGGGCCTGTGCACGAATCGGGTGCCCGCTCCCTCAACCGCAACGGTCCGGTCGCCCCTGCCCCAGGGCAACGAGATTCGTCCACGACGGCGCGGTGTCGTCCGTGGAATCTGCGGCATTCGGGCAGGCGCCCCAGCACGCCCGAGCCGGTGCGCGAACAACTGAGCCGCTCGGCCCGGCGCGTGCGGGCCCACTGAGCCGCACAGCACCGGCCGTGCACCGGCATCGTCGCGGACGGAGCCGCATCCGCGCCGCGCTGTTGCCCGCCCCGCCCCACCCGTCACCGGTCCCCCGTCTGCATCGCCCTGATTCCTCTGCTTTGGAACTGCTTCATGATTGTCCGGGGTCTGTCCCACTCCCGACTCCGGGTTGTACTGCTGACTTGTCCATGCCTTATGTTGCGGAGGCAAAGCAAGGGGGATTCCGTATGCCGCAACACACGCAACCGACTGCAGCACCGCGGACGAAGTCGGCCGACGCCGGCGTCGGCGCCGTGGCGCGCGTCGGGCGTGCCCACCGATCGGCGGCCGGGCACGGCAACGTTGATGCGGTGGACGCAGGACGCGGTACGCGCGACGGTTCGCCGACCATGACCGAGGCAACGGACGACTGAGGCAGCGGACGACTGATGGCACGGGATTACGACAGCCAGCTTCTGGAATCGGTGGCGGTACGCCGCCGCAGGATGCGGGACGCGCTGCTGTTCGGTGTGCAGCGGTCCCGGCGCACGGCGGACGAGCGGCTCGGGAAGGTGTTCGCCGGGATCGCCATCGCGGCCGTCCTGTGCGCAGGATGCGTCGGGTGGTCCTTCCTCCAGCACACGCTGGCGAAGCAGAAGGCCGAGCAGGAGAAGCAGCAGCGCCAGGAGCAGCAGTACGAGCAGCCGGCCGCCACAGCGAAACCGGACAAGTCCGGTGAATCCAGCCCCGGTTCTCCGTAGTTCCGGCCGCCCGATGACGACTTCCGTGAACAGCACCCCGGGCGCGTCCAGCCGGCCCCCGTCCTCAACGTCGCGACGATAGGTTCCCGTAAAGTGGTGAGCACAGCAATGACTTCCCGGGCTCAGCTGAGCCGGGTGACCCTGGTCGGCGAGCGACGCCGGGCCGACATCGTCCTGCCCTCCGACACACCGATCGGGCAACTGCTCCCGGACATCCTGCAGTTGCTGGACGACCGGGCCGCGGCACGCCCCATGACACGGCAGTTGATCACGTCGGACGGCTCCGCGCTGCCGCACGACAGCACCCTGTCCTCCGCCGAGATCGCGGACGGCGCCGTGCTCCGGCTGGTCCGGGCCCACTCCGCGCCGCCCGCCCCCGTCGTCCACGACGTCACCGATCTGGTGGCCGACGACCTCGACCTCCAGGCGTGGCGCTGGCGTCCCGCCGCGCGCCGGGCCAGCGCGGGCGTGGCGACCGTGGCGTTCGCGGTGATCGCCGCGCTGCTCGCCCGTCGTGAGTTCGCGCTCGACACCCTGGCGGGCGCACTCGTCGCGGTCACCCTCCTTCTTCTGGTGGCGGGCGCGCTCGTCGCCAGGATCGGTCAGGGCAACCGCGGTCTCGCGACCGCCCTGCTGCTGGCCTCCGGCGGGCTCGGCATCGTCACCGCCTGGACCGCCTCCGACGCGTACGACTGGCCGGGGACCGCGCGGCTCGCCGCCGTCGCGGGCGCACTCGTCCTCGTCCTGCTGCTGCTCGGCTACTTCTCGCCGCTCGGCCGCGGCGGGCTCATCGGAGCCGTGGCGACCGCCGCGATCACCGTGGTGTGGGAAGCCGTCGCCGCCGTCCAGGACGATCTGTCCCGGCTGGGCGCCGTCATGGCCGTCTTCTCGGTGGTGCTGCTCGGGCTGCTGCCCCGGCTGGCCCTGATGGCCTCCGGTCTCACCGCACTCGACGACCGCCGCTCCGGAGGCATCTCCGTCAGCCGCCACCAGGTGGGCAACGCGCTCGCGGCCACCCACCGCGGCCTCGCTCTCGCGACGACCGTCACCGCCCTCTCCGCAGCGGCCGGCGGCTGGCTGCTGACACAGGCACACACGCCGACCGTGTGGACCACGGCGCTGCCCGCACTCGTGGCCCTCGTGCTGCTCTCCCGGGCGCGGGCCTTCCCTCTGGTCGCCGAGGTCGTGGCACTCATCGCCGCCGCCGCGGTCCTCGTCGTACGGCTCGTCATGGTGTGGATGCAGCACTCCGGAGGCGCCGGACCGCTCGCCGTGCTGTGCGCGGCCGGGGTCCTGCCGCTGCTCGTCCTGGCGGTGCAGCCGCCCGAACATGTGCAGGTCCGGCTGCGGCGCATGGGCGACCTGGTCGAATCCATCGGTGTCGTGGGGCTCTTCCCGCTCGCCGTCGGGGCGTTCGGCGTGTACGGACAGCTGCTCAACAAGTTCTGAGTCGACGCTCAGGCGCTCCGAGCGGGGCAGCAGGGCGGAAAGAGGAAGGCTGACATGCCGAACGGAGACAACTGGCAGGGCGATGTGCTGCGCGACCTGCGCGGCGCCGCCGGCCGGCCGAGCACCCCGCAGCAGGGCGGCCCGGAGCAGGGTCCGGCCCAGCAGGGCCCGCAGGGACCCGGTACGCAGGGACCTGCCGGACACGCACAGGGCGCCCCCGCACCGGACCCCGCCGCCGGGTACGCGGCACCCCCGCAGGCCGCCGCCGCACCGCAGTCCGGCTACGGGTACCCGCCCCAGCAGGGCGCGTACCAGGGCGCCCCCGCGGCCCACCCCGGACACCCCGGGCCCGCGCCCGACGCCGCATACGGCTACGCGTCCCCGCAGCAGGCCACCCCCGCGCCGGCCGCCGGCTACGGCTACCCGCCCCAGCAGCCCTCCCCCGCGGGCCACCCCGGTCACGCCCAGCCCGCCCCCGCGCCGGACCCCGCCTACGGCTACCCGCCGCAGCAGGGCGCGTACCAGGGCGCCCCCGCCGCGTACCAGCAGGCCGCCCACCAGCAGGCCCCCGCCCCGCAGCAGCCCCGGGCCACCGCCACGGCGCAGGCATCCGCCTACACCCCCACCACCCGCCCCCACCACACCCCCGACTCCCGGCCCGTGGTCGACAAGGCCCTGGTCACCACCGGGCGCAAGCCGCGGCACGGGCAGTCCTTCGCCTCGCGGGCCACACGCGCCGTGCGCCGCACCGTCTCCTCGTCGGCGGCGAAGGAAGTCGCCGAGATCACCCGGATCGCCGAGGTGCTCCAGCAGCCCGTGACGACCGGGCGGCAGATAGCCGTCACCTCCATCCGGGGCGGCGCCGGCAAGACGACCGTCGCCGCGCTGCTCGGCACCACGTACGCGCACTACCGGCAGGACCCGGTCCTCGTCGTCGAAGCCGACCCGGCGCTCGGCTCGCTGCCGCTGCGGCTCGGCGCGGAGACGCTGCGCTGGACCATCGGTGACTTCGCCGACATCGTCGAACCGCAGATGTCGCTCCTCGACATCACGGGCTATCTCGTCCAGCTCCCGGGCAACGCCTGGCTGCTGCCCGGCAGCCAGGGACAGATCGGCGCCATGCTGGGCAGCAAGGCGTACGAAGGCGTCATGGTCTCCCTGCGCCGCTACTTCGGCGTCACGGTCGTCGACTGCGAGACGCTGCCCGCCGAGGTCGCCCGGGTCGCGCTCTCCGCCTCCCAGGCCCGCATCCTGACCGCCCCCGCCACGCTGGAGGGCGTCACCAGCACCTACTCGGTGCTCCAGTGGATGCAGGGACTGCCGAAGCATGTGATCGCCGGCACCGTCGTCGTACTCACCGAACTGGTGCCGCACACGGGACTCGACCTCACCGAGGCCGCCGAGAAGCTCAGGTCCACCGGGGCGAGCGTCCAGGTCCTGCCGTACGACCGGCACCTGGCCGCCGGCGGCCTGATCCGCACCGAGCTGCTCGCCCACTCGACCCGGGAGGCCGTCACCCGTCTCGCCGCGGACGTCTTCCAGCTCTCCCAGAAGCGCCACTGAACCCGATGCCGAGCCCGACCGTGAGTGACGGACGCCGATGAGTACCCGACTGATCCACCGCCCGGCCAGGACCACCCGGCCCGCGGCCCCCTCCGAGGCACGCACCATCGAGGCCCCGCCCAACCTCCCCGAGGGGAAGTCGGGCAACATCGCCATGTCGCTGCTGCCCGTGGCCGGCGTCATGTCGTCCGTCGTGATGATGACCGTCGTGCGCAACAGTCAGTTCGCCGGACTCGGCGCGATCATCCTCGTCGTCACCGTCATCGGCTCCGTCGCCCTCGTCTTCTCCCAGCGCGGCAAGGCCCAGCGCACCCGCCGCACCCAGCGCGAGGCCTACCTCGCCTATCTGGAGGACCTGCGCGAGGAACTCTCCGGCGAGGAACGCGAACGGCGCGAACGCACCGAGATCCTCACACCGCCGCCGGACGCCCTGTACGACATAGTGCGCGACCCGGCCCGGCTCTGGGAGCGCCGCCGCTTCGACGGCGACTTCCTGCGGGTCCGCGTCGGCACCGGCGAAATGCCCGTACGCGATCTGAAGGTCGCCCAGCAGGGCTCCTCCGTCCTCTCCCCGCCCGACCGCTTCATGCTCAACGAGGCGTCGGCCCTCATGGCCCGGTTCCGTACCGGCACCGAACTGCCGCTCACCGTCCCGCTCGACCGCGTCGGAAACGTCAGCGTCATCGGCCCCCGCGAGGACTGCCTGCGCGTCGCCCGCGCCCTGCTCGTGCAGACCGCCGCCACCCACGCCCCCGACGACGTGGCGATGGCCCTCGCCGTGCCCGGCGACCGGCTCGCCGACTGGGACTGGGCGAAGTGGATGCCGCATCTGCTCGACACGGAGCAGCTCGACGGCCCCGTCGCCGCCCGCCGCATCGCCCCGTCCGCACCCCAGCTCGCCCGGCAGATCGGGGCAGAACTGCGCCGGCGCGCCTCGTACGCGGCCGAGGTGCGCCGCGGCCTGTCCGGCAAGGACGCGCTGTCCATGACGTCGCGGCTGCTCGTCGTCGCCGACGGACACGGCGAGGACGCCGTGGACCTGCCGTGCCCGGACGACGCGGTGGGCCTGCGCGAGATGAGCGTCACCATGCTCCACCTGCTCGAACACCGGGTCCAGGAGCCCGGACACGTCGGCGTGCGCATCACCGTCGACGGCAACGAGGTGCTCATCGAGGACCTGCGCGAGAAGGAACCGATCAGCGCCCACGGCACCGTCGACGAGGTCACCATCCCGTTCGCCGAAGGCCTCGCCCGGATGCTCGCCCCCCTGCGGCTCGCCGCCGAATCGCTCGTCGACGCCCCGTTGTCCGGCCCCGTCGACTTCGCCGACCTCCTCGGCATCGACGACGTCGCACAGCTCGATCTCGAACGCCTGTGGGCACCGCGCGGCGAACGCTCCTTCCTGCGCGTGCCGATCGGTGTCAGCGACGCCCGCGAACCGGTGCTCCTCGACCTCAAGGAGTCCTCCGAGCTCGGCATGGGCCCGCACGGCCTGTGCGTCGGTGCCACCGGGTCCGGTAAGTCGGAACTGCTGCGCACCCTCGTCCTCGCCCTGGTCGCCACCCACCCGCCGGAGGACCTGGCGCTCGTCCTCGTCGACTACAAGGGCGGTGCGACATTCGCACCGTTCGCGGATCTCCCGCACGTCGCCGGTGTCATCACCAACCTGGAGAACCAGGCCGGCCTCGTCGAACGCGTCCACGCCTCGCTCGCCGGCGAGGTCAAGCGCCGCCAGCAGGTCCTCAAGGACGCGGGCAACGTCGCCGACATCGGCGACTACGCCGCCCTGCGCGCCGAGAAGCGACCCGACCTGGACCCGCTGCCGCACCTGTTCGTCGTCATCGACGAGTTCGGTGAACTCCTCACCGCCAAGCCGGACTTCATCGACCTGTTCCTGTCCATCGGACGCATCGGGCGCTCCATCGGCGTACACCTCCTGCTGTCCAGCCAGCGCATCGAGGGCGGCAAGCTCAAGGGCCTGGACACCTACCTCTCGTACCGGCTCGGCCTGCGCACCTTCTCCGCCGACGAGTCCCGCACGGTCCTGGACACCACCGACGCCTTCCACCTGCCGCCGCTGCCCGGCTTCGGCTACCTCAAGGTCGACACCAGCCACTACGAACGCTTCAAGGCGAGTTACGTGTCCGGCGCCTACCGCGGCCCCGTACAGCGCGCCGAGGAAGCGGACTCCGGACCGCTCGCCCTCGAGTACGAGGCGTTCAACACCCTTGCGAAGAAGGAGGGTTCCGGCGACCAGGAGCCGACCTCAAGGCGTCGCGAGACCGGGCCGACCGAGATGGGCGTCATCGTCGGACAGCTGGAGAAGGCCGCCGGTCCGGTACGCCGCATCTGGCTGCCCCCGCTGCCCGCGGCCGTCGCCCTCGACAAGGTCGCAGGCCCGCTCGACGTCGGCCCGCGCGGCATGCAGCTCGCCAAGCGCAGCAGCCCGCTCCGGGTTCCGCTCGGCCTGCTCGACGACCCCACCAAGCAGTGGCAGGGCGAGTGGTACCTCGACCTCACCGTGGCAGGCGGTCACGCCGCCGTCATCGGCGGCCCGCAGTCCGGCAAGACCACCCTGCTGCGCACCCTCGCCCTGTCCATCGCACTGACCCACACCCCGCAGGAGGTCGGCGTCTACGGCCTCGACCTCGTCGGCGGCGGCCTCCAGGCACTGTCGGACCTGCCGCACGTCGGCGGCGTCGCAGGACGTGCCGACCGCGAACGCGCCGGACGCACCGTCGAAGAGGTACGCGGCGCCCTCGCCACGCGCGAGGAACTCTTCCGCGAGCACAACATCGACTCCGTCGAGCAGCTGCGCACCCTCCACGCGGCGGGCCGGCTGCCCCAGCTGGCCTCCGCCGAGATCGTGCTGATCATCGACGGCTTCGGCGCGCTGCGCGACGACTTCGAGGAGCTCGACGATGCCGTCGTCGACATCCTCAAGCGTGGCGGCGGCTACGGCATCCACGTCGTCGCCGGCATGCTCCGCTGGAACGACGTCCGCATCGCCACCCAGTCGAACTTCGGCACCCGCATCGAACTGCGCCTCAACGACCCCAGCGAGTCCAGCATCGACCGCAAGCTCGCGCAGACCCTGTCGCCCGACGAGCCCGGCCGCGTCCTCACCGACGGCAAGCTCTTCGCGCAGGTCGCCCTCCCCCGCACCGACGGGCTCCCCGACACCTCGGACCTGGGCGCCGTCCTGGAACGGACGGCCCGCACCGTCCGCGCCACCTGGAGCGGCGAAGTCGCCCAGCCGGTGCGGGTCCTGCCGCACATCCTGGAACCGCACCTGCTGCCCGGCCCGGTCGCCGAACCGCAGCGCGTACCGATCGGCCTGGACCAGACCGCCCTGGCGCCCGTCCTCCTCGACCTGTTCCACCACGACCAGCACCTGCTGATCATGGGCGACAGCGAATGCGGCAAGACGAACCTCCTCAAGACCATCGCCGGCGGACTCATCGAGCGCTACAGCGAGGACGAACTCGTCTTCGCCGTCATGGACCCGCGACGCGGCCTGCGCGGCGCGATCCCCGAGGAGTTCCGCGGCGGCTACGCGTACAACGCCAAGATGTGCGCCGGCCTCGCCGCCGGTATCGCCACCGAGCTGGAGAAGCGGCTGCCCGACGACAGCGCGGGCACCGAGGACCTGGAGCCCGGCAGCTGGGGCAGCGGTCCGCGGATCGTGGTCCTCGTCGACGACTACGACGTACTGACCACCGCGGGACTGGCCCCGCTCGCACCCTTCCTGCCGTACATCCCGTCCGCGGTCGACATCGGACTCCACTTCGTCCTGACCCGCCGGGTCGCAGGCGCCTCGCGCGGCATGTACGAACCGCTGATGCAAGGCCTGCGCGAGTCGGGTGCCTCGGCGGTCGTCATGGCCGGCGACCGCAGCGAGGGCCAGCTGTTCCCCGGGGTGTACGCCACCCAGCAGCCGGCCGGGCGCGGCGTACTCGTCCGCAGGGGCCAGTCGAACCGGCTGATCCAGACCGTGTACACCGCCGGATGAGCCACCACGCGACCGGCCCGCGCACGCGGATCACGCGACGCACGACAACCACGCCACGCACCACGAAGGACCGGACGACCACATGACCAAGGACGTCATCGCCCTCACCCCGAAAATGCCCGACCCGCTCAGCGTGATCGCGGGCCTGCTCTCCGGAGGCCCCGACAAGCTGGTGGAGACGGTCGGCGAGGGTGCCGTCGTACAGCTGTGCGACCCCGAGGGCCGGCCCCTCGTCTCCGTCGAGGCACCCCTGCTCGTGCAGGTCGCGGGCGAGGCCGAGCGGCTGCTCGGGGCAACGGCACCCGCCGTTCCGTTCTGGTGGACCGAAGCACGCGCCACCACCGGCGTCGAGGAGGCCGAGCGGATCGCCGGCACGTTCGCGGCCCGCCTCATCACCCTCTCGGGCGGCTCCGCCTGGCCGCCGGAGGCCGCACGCTCCGTCGCCGTGGTGAAGAGCGAGGGCGTCGCCGTCGCACCCACACCCGCCGCCGCACAGCCCGCGATCGACGCGCTCACCGACAAGGTCGCCGTCGTCATCCAGGACCGGCCCGTGGTGGCCATGACGGCCTGGCTCTCCGACGCGTTCCGGGCCACCGCCAACGCCGAGATCGGCCTCCAGATCGTCACCTCACCCGGAACCACACTCTCCCCCGCCGTACGGGGCAGCCTGCCCGGCTGGCCGTCGCGCTGGGTCGTGCAGGACGAGCAGGACGGCTACTACGACGGTCTGTCCGGCGCCGTCCTGCGCTGGCAGGACGGCATGTTCGCCACCGTCGAGGCGGCCGACGCGACCCCCGACGACCCGCGCACCCCGGTCGCCGCCGCCTTCAAGGAATTCACCGACACCGGCGAACGCCAGCTCGCCCTCTCGTTCCGCACCGTCCACCCCGCCGACGACCGGCTCGTCCTCGGCGGCGCACTGGAATCGGTATGGCGCGAACTCACCGGGAACCCACCGGCCGGCTGGGGCACCGCCGAACCCGCCAACCTGCCCTGGTCGCTGCGCCAGCTGACCGATGTCGCCCACGACAGGTCGCCGGCGCCGACCTGGGTCGTCGTGGTCGGCAGCCCGGACCGGCCCGGCCTCGCCACGGTCCGCATCAGCCGCACGACGGCGGGCGTGGAGGAGGACGTCACCCTGGCGTTCGGCTACGGGCCCGGCGAGCAGCCGCCGGTGGACGCGCTGCCCCGGGTCGCGGAGATCCTCGCCACCCGCCACCACCTGCAGTCGATGCTGGTCCAGATCCGCAAGGCCCGCCGCGACCTGGCGGTACCGCCCCGTTTCGAAGGCCCCGGCGTCCCGGTGGCGTTCGTGCTCGGCGCGGAGGAGGTCCGTGAGATGCCCGGCGACCGCGCCCGCCGCACCCCGCTGTCCGAGCCCCCGGTACAGCTCGGTCCGAAGACCCGCCCCGCGCTGTACTACCCGCTGCCGGGCGACCCGTCGGACCTGTCGGGCTGGCAGGACTTCGAACGCCTGATGCGCCACCTGAAGGGCGCCTGACCGGCATCACGGTGAGGCGGGAGGGCCTTCCGGCCCGGTGCGAATTCGTCGACTGCACCGGGCCGGAAGGCCCTCACCGTTCCAGGACGTACGGAACAGCTAGTTCCGGTCACAGCACTAGTACTTGCTGATCTCCCAGAAGCGGAAGACGGTCGAGGTGTCCAGGGTCCACTCCAGGCCGGAGATGTTGTCGTCCGCCACCGCATACTGCTTGCCCTGCCACAGCGGCAGGATCGGCAGGTCCTCGGCCACGTCGTCCTGAAGCTCGTTGAAGGCCTTCTCGGTGGTGCCCCGTTCGGCCCGGGAGGCGGCGTCGGGAATGATGCGGTCGGTGATGTCGTCGTTCTCGTAGCCGTTCTGCAGGACGTTGTCCTTGCCGAAGAACGGCTGGGTGAAGTTGTCCGGGTCGGGGTAGTCCGGGACCCAGCCCTTCACGTAGACGCCGAGCTCACCGGCCGCTATCCGCTTCTCGTACTGGTCGAAGGGGAGGGACTTGACCTGCGCTTCGAACAGTCCGCTCGCGTTGAGCTGCTGGGCGATCGCCCGGAACTCGGCGTCGGTGGCGGGGCCGTAGCGGCTCGGCGTGGACCACAGCGTGAGCTTCACCTTGTCGGTGATGCCCGCGCCACGCAGCGCCTCTTCCGCCTTGTCCGGCTGCGGGCTCCCGCCGTACTTGTCGAAGAACGCGGTGTTGTGGGCCGTGATGCCGGCCGGGACGATCGAGTACAGCGGGGTGGCCGTCGAGTGGTAGACCTGGCTGACGAGGGCGTCACGATTGACCAGGTACGCGATGGCCTTGCGCACGGGGAGCTGCCGGACCACCGGGTCCTTCATGTTGAAGACCAGGTGCTGCACCTCGGCGCTGGTGCCTTCGACGACGTCGATGCCCTTGTCGGCCGAGGCGCTGGATTCCTCCAGCCGGGAGGTGTCCTGCGCGGTCAGACCACGGTAGGCGACATCGATGTCACCCTTCTGCAGCGCCGACGCCAGCTTCTTCTGGTCGCCCCGGAAGAATTCGAGGGTGATGCCCGAGTTCTTCACTCGCGCTGTGCCCTCGTAGCCGGAGTTGACCGAGAAGACGGCCTTCGACTTGTCGAGGGACTTCAGCTTGTAGGGACCCGACCCGACGGCCTTGCCGTCCTTGCGCAGGCTGTTCGCCGGGTACTCGCGGTGGTTCACGATGGAGCCGGCGCCCGAGGCGATCTTGCTGGGGAAGGTGGCGTCCGGAACCTTGAGCTGGAAGACGACCGTTCGCTCGTCCGGAGTGTTGATCTTCGCGATCGTGGAGAGCAGCGGCGCGGGGCCGCCGGGGTCGTCGATCCTGATCGCCCGCTCGAAGGAGTACTTGACGTCCTCGGAGGTGAGGCTGTCGCCATTGCTGAACTTCAGGCCGTCGCGGAGCGTGCACCGGTAGGTCCTGCTGCCGTCCGCGAACGAGCAGGACTTCGCCGCTTCCGGCTGAGGGGTCGATTCCCCTCGGGGAAAGCTGAGCAGGGACTGGAAGACATTGTTGAACAGCAGCCAGGACCCCGGGTCGTAGCCCGAAGCCGGATCCGCGGCCAGGACGTCGTCCGACATGCCCACGACGATCGAGTCGCCGGACTCGGCATCGCCTCCATCGGACTGGAAGGCGCAGCCGCCCAGCAGGGCCACCGCGAGTCCGGCCCCGAGGGGAGCCGTCCACCGTTTGCGTATGTTCACAGAACTGCCTCGTGCTCTCTGTCGGCTGCGCTGGGGCGCCTGCGCCGCCGTGATTGATCAGGAACCGCCGGTTGCGGATCTGGTCGGCCCGTTCGGGGATGGTGTCGCCGCTGCCCCGCCGCCTGATCCAGGTCCGGACGGGCGGGAGCTGTAGCCCTTGCCGCCCAGGACACGGTCAGGCCGGACCCGTCGCTGTACCGGGCCGGTGCCGAGGCATCCGGATCTTCTCCATCACGGCAGTGAACCGGGTGCAGTCGTTGCTGTGCCCAGCCTCCGTCCGCGGTCCCCCCTCCAGACGCGGGGATGCTCCGCGCATCCGGACCAGGGAGGCGAGCATCTTGCCGTCTGAATCATAAGGGCGGAGTGGCAGACCCTCCTTACGCCCCCGGCAGTTGGTGAACAGCAGGCAGAAACGAGGGAAATTCGTAGGTCACGGCGAGTGGGTCCCGGCGGTTACAAGCTGTCGTGACCCGCCGGCCGTGATCCACGGCTGACGCAGTGACCGACCGGACCCCCGGGGCGAATGCGCCCCGGGGGTCCTCAATCGCAACAGGGCAAAGCTTGCCGGGAGGGGCACTGGCTAGGAGGACTCGCTGCTTGCGGGCAGCCGAACCGTGAACGTCGTCGATCCCGGACTGCTGTCGAGCGTGACCCCTCCGCCGTGGGCTTCGGCGACCGCCGCCACGATCGACAGTCCGAGGCCGGCGCCGCCGCCCGGGCCCTCGGTGCGGCGGCGGTCCGCCCGCGTGAAGCGCTCGAAGACTCCGGGCTGGACCTCCGGGGGAACGCCGGGGCCGTCGTCGTGGACCTTCAGTGCGGCCGTCGCCTTGTCCGGCCCCTCGGACTCCTCGTATTCCAGGGAGACAGTCACCGTGGTACCGGCGGGTGTGTGCAGCCGTGCGTTGGCCAGCAGGTTGGCCAGCACTTGCTGGAGCCGGTGGCCGTCGCCCGTCACCCTCACCGGCTCCTCGGAGAGCTCCAGCGTCCAGCGGTGGCCGGGGCCTGCGGCCTGCGCGTCCGTGACCGCGTCCAGGACCAGGCGGGTGAGGTCGACGGGGCGGCGTTCCAGCGGGCGCCCCGCGTCGAGGCGGGCAAGGAGGAGCAGGTCGTCGACCATCTCGCCCATACGGGCCGACTCCGCCGCGATGCGCTCCAGGGCCCGCACCACCTTCGGGGGCACGTCGCCGGGGTGCAGCAGCGCCAGTTCGGCGTGGCCGCGGACCGACGCCACCGGAGTGCGCAGCTCATGGCTGGCGTCGGCGGCGAAGCTGCGCAGCCGTTCCTCGCTCGCGTGCCGTTTGGTCAGCGCGTCCTCGACATGGCCGAGCATCCGGTTGAAGGCGTCGGCGACGCGGCCCACCTCGCTGCGCGGGTCGGTCTCGGGTGCGCGCGGCGGAAGGGCCACCTCGCCGCTGGCGAGTGGCAGTTCGCTGACGCGGGCAGCGGTCGCGGCCACCCTGCTGAGTGGCCGTAGCGACCAGCGCACCCACAGGGCCCCCGCGACGCCGGTGATGGCGAGTGCCGCGCCGAAGACGATCGCGGCGACCAGTTCCAGCCGGTGGAGGGTGGCCTCCACGGGCTCCATCGGCAGTCCGGTGATCAGGACGTCGCCGTCCTTGCCCCCGACCGCCATCAGGCGGTACGCGCCGAGCGACGACAGGTCGACAGTGTGCCCTCGGCCGTCGGCCGGCACCGCGGCGAGCTCCCTCCTGTCCCCGGTGCTCAGCGGAGCGGACAGATCGCCCGTGCCGCTGGTGGAGCCCACCACCGCGGCGTTGGTGACCGTGTCACCGAGCAGCCGGGCGCCGAAGGTGCCGGTGGCCTGCCGGCGGGTGTCGGCGTACTCGTCGCCGTCGTGGTCCGACGGCAGCCGCCCGTCGTGCTCCAGGCTCGCAGGGAACCGTTCGCCGACACCGCGCAGCTGCTGGTCGAGGCGGCCGGTGAGGAAGCCGTCCAGCTCGACCACCGCTGCGACGCCGACGGCGGCACAGCTGACCGCGAGCAGCACGACGAGGCCGGCGGTGAGCCGCGCCCGGAGCGTGTGGGGCCAGGACAGGCGCGACAGCCGGTGCCGCGGGCCCGTGGTCACAGGGCTACGGGTTCTCACTGGACCACCGGCTTGAGCACGTAGCCGGCGCCCCGCACCGTGTGGATCATGGATGCGCGGCCCGCGTCCACCTTCTTGCGCAGGTAGGAGATGTACAGCTCGACGACGTGGGCCTGGCCACCGAAGTCGTACGACCACACTCGGTCGAGTATCTGCGCCTTGCTGAGCACGCGCCGCGGGTTGCGCATGAGGAGGCGCAGCAGCTCGAACTCGGTCGGGGACAGCTCGATGAGCTCGCCGCCGCGGGTGACCTCGCGGGCCTCCTCGTCCATGACCAGGTCGCCGACGGTCAGCCGCGGCCCGTCCTCCTCCTGCTGCCGGGCCATGCCGGCGCGGCGCAACAGTCCGCGCAGCCGGGCGACGACCTCCTCCAGGCTGAACGGTTTCGTCACGTAGTCGTCGCCGCCCGCCGTGATGCCCGCGATGCGGTCCTCGACGGCGTCCCGTGCGGTCAGGAAGAGCACGCACACGTCGGGACGTACGGCGTGCAGCGAGCGCAGCACGGCGAAGCCGTCGGTGTCCGGGAGCATCACGTCGAGGACGACGGCGTCGGGGAGCAGCTCGCGCGCCTCGGTGACGGCACAGGCGCCGTCACCGGCCGTCCGCACCTCCCAGCCCTCGTACCGCAGCGCGCCGGACAGGACCTCGGCCAGGTCGGGGTCGTCGTCGACGACGAGAACCCGGAGGGGAGTGCCGTCGGGTCGGGTGAGGGCGGGGAGGCCGGAGCCTCGGGAGCGGGGAGTGTTCATCGCACGTACCAGGATGCGGCGTCTCCGGGCCGGGGTCTGCCGCCCTCGGGCTCTGAGTTTCCTCTGAGTCCCGTACCGCCGGTCCGGCCTTCCGGGCCGCGCCACCCCGTACCACCTGCGCCGAAGGCTGTGCCGCTCGCCGTGCGCTCAGAGCCGGCTCAAAGGTTCCAGCGGCACAGTTGCGTCCCGGGCACGCGCAGGACCCGTCTCGGTCCCGTGCACGGCGGCAGCGCTTCGCCGACAGCCGCAGGTTGCCTCGCAGACGGCCGAAAGGACGAGTGGATGACGACGGTGTACGAGCAGGGGGCGGTGGCCCTTGCGCCTCCCGAGCCCCGGCGCTCCCCCGCCGGCCCGGTGCTCACCTTCCTGTGGGGCGGTGCCGCGGCGGTGGTCGCCCTGTGGTGGCAGGACACGGGGTCGGTCGTGGGCACGGCGGGCTGGCTGACCGGGGCCGGGCGGATCGCGGGGCTGCTGTGCGGCTACGCCTGCGCCGTACTCGTCGGGCTGATGGCCCGTGTCCCGCTCCTCGAGCGGCGGATCGGCTCGGACCGGGTGGCACGCTGGCACGCGATGGCGGGCCGCTACACGATCTGCCTGCTGGTCGCCCACGTCGTGCTGATCCTCTTCGGGTACGCCGCCCAGGACGGTTCCTCGATCGTGCACGAGACGCTCACGGTGGTCCTGGACTACCCGGAGATGCTCAAGGGCACCGCCGGCACAGTCGTCCTGTTCGCCGTCGGGATCACCTCGGCCCGCGCCGTGCGCCGCCGGGTCAGCCACGAGTTCTGGTACTACGTGCACCTGCTCACGTACGCCGCGGTCTTCCTCGCCTTCGGCCACCAGCTCGCCCTCGGGTCCGACTTCACCGGCGACGGCCCGGCGCAGGCGGCCTGGTACGTGCTGTACCTGGGCGCCGCCGCCCTGGTGGTGTGGTTCCGGATCCTCGCCCCGGTGCGGCTGAACCTGCGTCACCGGCTGCGCATCGAGTCCGTGCACCGGGAGGCGCCGGGCGTGTACTCGGTCGTCATGCGCGGGCGGCAGCTGCGCAAGTTGGGTGCGCGACCGGGGCAGTTCTTCCGCTGGCGGTTCCTCACGGAGGGCATGCGCTGGACCTCCACGCCGTACTCCCTGTCGGCGCCGCCCCGCCAGGACCTGCTACGGATCACGATCAAGGCGCTCGGAGACCACAGCGCCGCCGTCCCGATGCTGCGGCCGGGCACGCGGGTGTGGGCGGAGGGCCCTTACGGGTCGCTGACCGCCGACCGGAGCACCGCGCACAAGTCCCTGCTGATCGCGGGCGGTGTCGGCATCACCCCGCTGCGGGCCCTGTTCGAGACGCTGCCCGGCGACGTCACCCTCCTCTACCGGGCGCGCACGACCGAGGACCTCGCCCTGGGTGGGGAGCTCGAGGCCATCGCGCGGTGGCGCGGGGCGAAGGTGCTGTACGCGCTCAACGGTCCGCACGGACAGCGCCCCAGCTTCACGGCCGAGTCCCTGCGCGCGGCCGTGCAAGACCTCGCCGGGCACGACGTGTACCTGTGCGGGCCGCACGGATTCGCCCAGGACCTGTACGAGGCACTGCGCACCGCCGGGGTTCCGGACCGCCGTATCCAGCACGAGTCGTTCGAACTGTGAGGCCGTAGAAATGCACGGGTTGAAGAAGAACCGTCCGCTGCGCCGCATCGTGCTGGCGAGCGCCGCCACCGTCTCCGGGATGGTGCTGCTGCTGTCGCTGAAGCCGCACACGACCCCGCGGGCCGCCGTAGCCGCCCCGTCGGTCGGCTCGAGCGCGTCGGCCGGCTCCGGAGGATCGAGCGGGTCCACCGGATCGAGCGGGTCGGCCACGGGCACGAAGACCGTCACCGGGGACTCGGTCCAGACCCGCTACGGCCCCGTACAGGTCCGTGTCACCGTGAAGAACGGCAAGCTCACCGACGTCACCGCAGTCACGTACCCCCAGGAGAACCCGAGGGACCAGCAGATCAACAGCTACGCGATACCCCGGCTGACGCGTGAGGCGCTGGCCGCGCAGAGCGCCGACATCGACACCGTCACGGGAGCCACGTACACCAGCGACGGGTACCGCACGTCCCTGCAGTCCGCTCTGGACCAGGCCGATGGCTGAGCCGTGGCGGCATGTCGAGGAGGTCATGGGCACGGTCTTCTCCTTCGACATCCGCGGCGGCCGGCCGAGCGGTGTCCGGCAGGCGCTGGACGCGGCGGTGGCCGAGCTCCACCGCGTGGACGAGGTGTTCAGCACCTGTCGCGAAGGCAGCCAGGTCTCCCGGCTGGCGCGCGGCGAGCTCACCACCGCGGACTGCGACCCGGAGGTGTGCGCGGTACTGGCGCTGTGCGGGGAGGCGGAGCGGCTCAGCGGGGGCTGGTTCAGCGCGACGTACGCGGGGTCGGTCGACCCGACGGGCCTGGTGAAGGGGTGGGCGACCGAGCGCGCGGCACGGCGGATCGCTGGGGCGGGTGTGGACGGCGTGAGCGTGAACGGTGGCGGCGACGCGCAGTTGTACGGGGCTCCGGGGCCGGACCGGCCGTGGCGGATCGGGGTGGCCGACCCGCTTCGGCCGGGCGCTCTGGCGGCGATCGTCTCGGGGGCGGGTGAAGTGGCAGTGGCGTCGTCCGGCACGGCCGAGCGCGGCCGGCACATCGTGGATCCGCACACAGGTCTGGCCGCCGAAGCGGACCTGGCCGCCGTCACCGTGGTGGCCCCGAGCCTGACCTGGGCGGACGCCTGGGCGACTGCGGCCTTCGCGATGGGGTCCGAACGGGCCCTGCCGTGGCTGGAGTCGCTGGACGGCACGGAGGCGCTGCTGATCCTCGAGGACGGGGCGGTGCGGTGCACGAAGGGGCTCGGGGTGTACCTCCGGTAGGAGGAAAGGCACCTGCAGCAAGTCCTGTGGCTGCTTGACAGAGCTGCTGTCGGTGAAGCGCCCCATCCCGCCTTGTCGATGAGCTTCGCGACCACGCCTAGCTCCCGCCCGCCGCGTGCTTCTGGGCCGACTCGGACCCAGCGTGCCCGACGGGTCCGCACAGTCCCTGCGACTCTCCTGGCTACGCTCGCGCGGGAGCGCCCCGCGGCGCGTGGCTGCGGGGCGCCTTGTGGGGTTTAGTCGACCTGCTCCCCGTTGTGCGTAACGCCCTTGCGTCGTGCCGGACGGGTCGTAGCAGCCCTGATCCAGTTGCGGTGAAGCGCGAGCGGCCGCCGTTGCACCTTTCGGGTGCCCTGAGCGTGAACATCGACTGAAATAGCGAAAGTTCTACCGCGCTCGCACGGTGACGGCTTTCAATACCGTTCCGTGACGCGTCCCTTCAATGCCGCGACCTGGTCGTACGAGGCCGGCGGGCCTCCATGCTGGCGTCCTGGCCGCAGGTTGACCGAACGCACCTATCGACGACCCCTCCGTCACACCGCCACCCGGTCGGCAAGAAACAGCGCACGTGGACATACCTCGACGCGGCCGTGTGACACATGTCCACCTCCCAGCGCTCTTCCACTGGGAGGTCGAAAACGGCCGCCCCAACTCAAGGAGGCTTTCTCCACTTGCGCATCTACAAACGCACCGCCGTCGCGGTAGCAGCGACACTGATCGGCTCGCTAACCCTGATCGGGGCGGGGGCAGTGACGGCCACGGCCGAGGAGACGAGCGTGGCGCTGCCCAGCTCCTCGTTCCGGGACATCGTCGTCGACGGAGTGCACGACCGGGTGTTCGTCAGCGACCCGACTGGCGGCAGCATCGTCGTCACCGACTACACGGGCGCGGTTGTCCAGCAGATCACCGCCGAGGAGGGGGCCGCAGGCCTCGTACTCTCGGCGGATTCCAGCAAGTTGTACGTGGCCCTGTCGACGGTCGGCGCGATCGCCGAGATCGACACCGCCACCCTCACCGAGACCCACCGCTACCCGACCGGCGCGGACACCTCGCCCCAGAGCCTGGCGATGGCGGGCGGCAAGCTGTGGTTCGGCTACACGGTCGACAGCAACGGCGGCATCGGCTCGCTCGACGTGGCCTCTCCGGCCCCGGCGGCGACGCTCGTCCCGAGCGGTCGGTACTGGTACTACGCCCCGGCCCTGGCATCGTCCCCCGCCGACCCGAACGTCCTGGTGGCGGGCGAGGAGGGCGTCAGCCCGGCCACCCTGGCGGTCTACGACACGGCGGCCGGCGGCCTGCAAAAGCGCACCGAGCGCTCCTTCTCCTCGTCGCCGTCGATCTCGTACCTCAACGACTTCGCGGTGACGGCGGACGGCCAGAACATCGTCGTCGCGGCGAACAACCCGTCCGACCACCAGATCGTCCGCCTGTCGGACCTGTCGTCGAACGGCTACCACTCGAGCTGGCAATTCCCGAACGCGGTGGCCGTGGCTGCCGACGGAACAGTGGCGACGGGCGCGGACGGCGACTTCGTAAAAACCTACCGCCCGGGCTCCACCTGGCCGGCGTTCCGCGAGTACGCCGTGAACGACCTCCAGCGCGACGGCCTCGCCTGGGCCCCGGACGAGAACCGCCTCTTCGCAATCACCGGCTTCTCCTACGGCAGCGCCCCCACGCTCCACGTCCTCCCGGACGCCGGCAAGCTGGACACCACGCTCCGCCTCCAGGCCCCCGCAACCTCCCACAAGGGCAAGGACCTGACCGTCACCGGACAGCTGTGGGCAGCGGAGCCCTTCCCGGCCGGCACGACGGTGGAAGTGACGCGCACGGACGCGGAACACCCGACCGGCACTCCGGTCGGCACCCTCCCCGTCTCCACGGCGGCGGGCGAGTTCACGTTCACGGAACGCCCACGCGAGACGGGTGACATCACCTACACCGCCACCTACAAGGGCGACGGCCAGCACCTGCCCGCAACGACCCAGACTGCGGTGACGATCACCAAGTAGCACCCTGAGCACCCCACCAGGCCCCGGACCATGATCGGTCCGGGGCCTTTGACCTCAGTAGCTGTGCCATGCGACGCCCGGGGCCTGGCCGGGCGGCACCCGGGTCAGCACAGGTGCGCGCGCGCAGCCTCCTGGCGGAGGAACGTGAAAGCCCCTTTGTCGCGTCCCATTTGTGCGGTGAAGGAGTTCTGATCACGTCGGGGGGCGCCTTTGCAGAAGTCAATCCGCTCGCCGTCGAAGAGCATGTCAAGGTCGGCTTTCTGCGCTGAGATGACATGCGTCCTCCATTCCGCACCTGACTTGGTACCCGGGGCCTTCTCCAGGACGTCGTCCAGGTAGAGGCGTTCCCCCTCACTCAGGGAGTCGCTGTCGATACCGGCGACCACGTGGGGGCGCGGAGTCGAAGTTGACCCGCTTTCACGGGGAACACACGCTGCGAGCGGCACAAGAGCAGCTATGAGGACGGCGGTGACGGGGTGTCTCATGCACGGACGCTAGCAGCGGCACGCACATCGGTCACCGCCCCGGAATCAGACGCTCTTCGAGAGAAGGGAGGGCGCCTCCGGCGCCCGTGATCGCCGAAGTAGCGCCGGCCGCGGTCTGGCGACAGGTGGTCACGTTCCGCGACTCTCGCAAATGACCATCCGTGACAGTCCTGCGCGAGGTCAGGAGGCCGACCCGGTGCGACAACGGCCGTTCCGCTGTTCTCCGAGGCCGAACGGGGTGCCGTCGGCGAACTGGCCCTCCGCTCCCGCCTCCTGGCCTCGAGCGGGTCCCGTCCCTCCCCGGCGCTACGATCCGGTTGATCACCGAACCGGGGAGGGGACATGGCCGAAGGCCGGGAAGCGACGGACGCCGTCGCGGAGAGACCGGTGGAGCTGGCCTACCGGCCCACCGTTGACGACCTCGCGGCAGCGATCCGCACCCGGGCGAAGAGCACCAGAGCGGGCCTTTACCGGCGCCGGCTGCTGATCTACACGCTGGTGGTCACGGCCGTCGGAGTCCTGCTCTCGACGCTCGGCGACGGCCACCGTGACACACCGTGGCACCTGTACCTGGCGCTGGCGTTCGTTGCCTTCATGACCGCCGTGCCGCGGCTGCAGGCCCGCCAGCTCCACCGGCTCAGCGAGCGGCAGGGCGACTTCCGCGCCGTCGTCGACGAGACGGGGATCCGCCTCACCACCGCCCACAGCTCGGCCACTCTCGACTGGCACCTGTACCCGCGCTATGCGGAGACCCCGGAGCTGTTCGTGCTGCTCAGCGCCGACAAGTCCGCCGTCGGCGTCGTCGTCCTGCCCAAGCGCGGCCTGAGCAACCCGGAGGACGCGGGCCGGCTGCGGGCGATCCTCGATCAGCACCTCGTACGCGCGGATGCCGCTGCGGCGCCGAGCCGGGGCCGGGCCGTCGGGCGCGGAGCGGGCGTCGTCGGGCTGCTGCTCCTCGGGCTGGTGCTGTTCTTCTTCGCCTATGCCGCCGTCCAGAAGGCCGCGGACCCAGATGCCCTCCCCGGGCTCCAGCACAACAACGCGCCGGTCTCGGCCGTTGCCCTGATCCTGGGCTTGCCTGCCGTCGCCGGCGCATGGTGGGCCGTACGGCGGATGAAGGTGATGCGGATCGTGACCGCCGTGCTCGCCGCAGCCGTGCTGCTGGTCGGCGGCGCCGCCCTCTACCGCATCGGGCCGATGCTGCACTGCTGGGGCTCGGACCGGATCACCCGGGGCCCCGACGGCGACTACGCCTGCTACGACTTCTGAGCGGGCCCCGAGCTCACTCTTCGGCGACACCTGCGGCGCAGCCGCCGCAGGTGCCGAAGATCTCGATGAAGTAGAGAAAGTTCTACCGCGGTCGCTGACACCGATGGTGAGCCGCTGTGGGCGAGTGGACCCCCAGTCTTGATGCCGTCGTCTCTACGACGGAAGCCGTCACACGGCGGGCACGATCCTGAATGAACTGGGGATGGACATGCCGACGATCATGGAGATCCTTCGGCACACCCGGATCAGTCAGACGCGCCGCTACGTCAAGGGCCGCTCGCATCTCTCGAAGGACGCGATGCGCCGCATGGGAGACGCCTTCCTGCCTGCCCCGGAACCGGCGTCTAGGCCCGCGACTGAGACCAGAACTGAGACTGGGGCCCGCCGCGCGGCCCGCTCCCGCGCCCGCCGCCGCATCCGCTGACGACAAAAGCCCAGGTCAGAGCAGATCTGACCTGGGCTTCATCTGAGCCCCCTATCGGATTCGAACCGATGACCTACGCATTACAAGTGCGTTGCTCTGGCCAGCTGAGCTAAGGAGGCAACGCGGACGGCAAAGCCGCGCGCGCAAGTTCCCTCACTCTACACAGCAGCCCGACTCCTGATCCACGAAGTTCTTCCGCACCGTGACCACTCGGTCATCGGCCGTCGGCCGACCTGCCCGTGGAGCCCCTGCGGGACCGGCCGGGTGCGGCCCTCAGGATGGCGCCGGGCCGGCGGCGGGCGGCGAAGGAGGCGGCGCCGGGTGCACGGCGGCCGAGAGTCCCTGGTTCTGCCCGCATGTACGGGAGCGGAGGTACGTCGTTCCGGCCGCCAGGTCCCGATGCGAGATTTCAGTCGCCCGAGAACTACTGACAGATTCGAAATGGCCAGGTAGCGTCGCTGGAGGTTCACTCAAGTGGACCAGACCACTCCCTTACTCGGATCGTCCGGCACGTTCCTGCCGGTGGAGGAGAAGATTCAGCATGGCCAGTGTCACGTTCGACAAGGCGTCCCGCATCTACCCCGGCTCCACCAAGCCCGCGGTGGACCAGCTCGAGATCGACATCGCGGACGGTGAGTTCCTCGTCCTCGTCGGTCCTTCCGGCTGTGGCAAGTCGACCTCCCTGCGCATGCTCGCGGGTCTCGAGGACGTCAACGGCGGTGCGATCCGCATCGGTGACCGCGACGTCACGCACCTGCCGCCGAAGGACCGGGACATCGCCATGGTGTTCCAGAACTACGCGCTCTACCCGCACATGTCCGTCGCGGACAACATGGGCTTCGCGCTCAAGATCGCCGGTGTCAACAAGACCGAGATCCGGGCGAAGGTCGAAGAGGCCGCCAAGATGCTGGACCTCACCGAGTACCTGGACCGCAAGCCGAAGGCGCTCTCCGGTGGTCAGCGCCAGCGTGTCGCGATGGGCCGCGCCATCGTGCGTGAGCCCCAGGTCTTCCTCATGGACGAGCCGCTGTCGAACCTCGACGCCAAGCTCCGTGTCTCCACCCGTACGCAGATCGCGTCGCTGCAGCGCCGTCTCGGCATCACGACCGTGTACGTCACGCACGACCAGGTCGAGGCCCTGACCATGGGTGACCGTGTCGCGGTCCTCAAGGACGGTCTGCTGCAGCAGGTCGACTCGCCGCGCAACATGTACGACCGCCCGGCCAACCTCTTCGTCGCCGGCTTCATCGGCTCCCCGGCCATGAACCTGGTCGAGGTCCCGATCACCGACGGTGGCGTGAAGTTCGGCAACAGCGTCGTCCCGGTCTCCCGCGAGGCGCTCACCGCCGCCGCCGACCGCGGCGACACCACGGTCACGGTCGGCATCCGCCCGGAGCACTTCGACATCGTCGAGCACGGTGGCGCCGCCGCCAAGACGCTCTCGAAGGACAGCGCCGACGCCCCGGCCGGTCTGGCCGTCTCGGTCAACGTCGTCGAGGAGCTCGGCGCCGACGGCTTCGTCTACGGCTCCGCGCAGGTCGGCGGCCAGGACAAGGACCTCGTGGTCCGCGTCGGCGGCCGCGCCGTGCCGGAGAAGGGCACCAAGCTGCACGTCGTGCCGCGCCCGGACGAGCTGCACGTCTTCTCGACGTCGACGGGCGAGCGTCTCACCGACTGACGTCGCACACACGCCGTACGCGAACGGCCCCGCACCCCTGTGGTGCGGGGCCGTTCGCGTGCCGATATGCGTGTCCGGGTTTCGATCCGGGGCGGCCGGCATCTGCCCCAAATACCCTGACACTTCGGTTATTTCACCAACTGTCGTCAACCAGTGATGCGAAAAGCACCCGTGAGCCGTCCCCCGCAAGGGTGACGAAATGTCGCCAAATCATCACTCCCCGCTACGCTCGCTGCGTGACCCACACCGCGCGCCGCATCGGCCGAACTCTCGCTCTTGTCCTGCCCGTCGTCATGGTCCTGTCCGGGACCCTCGCGGTCACCCGTGTGCCGTGGGCAGCGCACAACTCCGAGTCGCAGGTACTCACCGCGTCGGCACAGCCCGTCTCGAAGCGTGCCGCAGCGCGCGCCCCGCAGGACGTGCTGCGCGACCGGCTGCTCCTGGAGCTCCAGCAGAAGGACCCGGGTGTCGCGCTGACGGACCTCCAGCGGTCCGTCGAAGGCCGCCCGACGCTCGCCCGGCACTGCATGGCGATCGCCAAGGCGCTGGGCCGGGCCGCGGTCGAGCAGTACGGGCCGGTGCGGGCGCACCGGTTCTCCCGGCCGGTCTGCGACACGTCGTTCGCCTCGGGTGTCGCGCAGTTCAGCTGACCGGCACGGCCCGGGCACGGCATATCGTGCCTGCCATGCATACGTATCCGACGCAGGCCGTGATCCTGGCGGGTGGCCAGGGGTCACGGCTGCGCCCGTACACCGATGACCGCCCCAAGCCGATGGTCGAGATCCCGGGAACCGGGACTCCGATCATCGGCCATCAGCTTTCCTGGCTGGCCGCCGAGGGCGTGACCGATGCCGTCGTGTCGTGCGGTCATCTGGCCGAGGTGCTTCAGGAGTGGCTCGCCGAAGCGGTGCTGCCGCTGCGGGTGACGACCGTCGTGGAGTCGGAGCCGCTGGGCCGCGGGGGTGGCCTCAAGCACGCTGCAGCCCGGCTCCCGGACCCTTCGGAGCCCTGGTACGCCACGAACGGCGATATCTGGACCCGTTTCTCGTTGCGTGAGATGGCCGCCTTCCACGCGGAGCGTGATGCGACAGCCACGCTGGCGCTGGCCCGTCCCCGTATCCCGTGGGGTGCCGTGGAGACGGACGCGTTCGGGCACATCACCGACTTCATCGAGTCGCCGCCGTCGCCGTATCTGATCAACGCGGGTGTGTACGTCTTCTCGCCGCTGTTCACGACGCTGCTGCCGGAGCGCGGCGACCACGAGCGGACGACGTTCCCGCGACTGGCCCGCGAGCGCCGGCTGGCCGGGTATCCGCTGCCGCTGGGGGCGTACTGGCGGGCCATCGACACGGCGAAGGACCTGACCGAGGCGGCGAGGGAGCTGGACGGCCCGCAGGCCCGCTGAGGCGGGGCGGTTGCCGGGTACGGAGAAGGAGAGGGGCGGTCGCCGGAGACCCGGCGACCGCCCCTCTCTGCCGTGCTCCTTGCTCCTCAGCCGAGCAGCCCGCCGATCGGGTTGCGGCCGCCGCCCGACGTGCCGCCGGACGTCGAGCCCGTGGAGTCGCCGCCGGTCGACCCGCCGCCGGTGGAGCCACCGCCCGTGCCGGTGGAACCGGACGAGGTAGGTCCGGCGCTGGTGGCCGGGGGCTGCGGGGGCGTCTGCTGCGGAGTCCGGCGGCCGGTGCCCTGTGTCTGGCTGGGCTGTCCGGCGCCGGCGGCCTGGCCGGATTCGCGGACCGTGCCCGTACCGGGTGTGGATGCCGGGGCCGACGGGATGGTGGCGGCGCTGGAGCGCGACGGTGCGGGCTTCCGGCCTGCGGGAGTGTGGGAGGGGCTGCCGGTGGACTCCCGCGGGAGCGGGGAACCGGGAAGCTGGTTGGTCGGTTCGTCGTTCGGGCCGGGCACCGTGACAACCTCGGAGGAGCGCACGGCGCCGCCGAGCATCGAGCCGACCAGCAGGGTGAGCCCGACGACGACGGTGGCGACGACTGCGCCGCGGCGCAGTACCCGGCGGCGCAGGTCCCAGATCGCGGAGCGCGGGCCGAGCCTGCGCCAGGCCTCGCCGGCCAGCCGTCCGTCGACGGAGTAGACGGGGGCGCCCGCGATGACCAGCGGGCTCCAGGCGGCGAGGTAGATGATGTCCGGCGCGTCGTAGACGGCGACGGTGCGCCAGCTGACGGTGACCAGCAGGGCGGCGGAGAGCAGGGCGCCGACGGAGGCGGCGACGCGCTGCCACAGGCCGAGGACGGTGAGGACACCGACGACGACCTGGAGGAAGGCAACGCTGAGTCCGGCGCCGACCGGGTGCGTGAGCGCGAAGTCGCGCAGCGGTTCGGCGAGCGCCCAAGGGTGCAGTGAGGCCAGCCACTTGACCATGGAGCCCCGGTCGCCGCCGTCGAAGTAGACGGGGTCGCAGAGCTTGCCCATGCCGGCGTAGATGGAGATGAAGCCGAGGAAGACCCGCATCGGGAGGAGCACGACCCCGAGGTTCATCCGGCGGCCGGGGTAGTAGGCGTGCCGGACGGCGTCGACACCGTGGCGCTGCGGCCTGGCCCTGAGGGCTTCCTCGAACTCGTCGTCCTCGTAAGGCTCTTCCTCGTACGGTCCGGTGTCCACGGGGTCGTAGGCGCCGACCGCCTGCCGCATGGGCGGCAGCAGCGGTCCGTTGCCGGGGAAGCCGGGCTGGTGCGGTGCCGTGATGACGGGGGTCGGCTGGGTGTCGTCCAGGGGCGGGGCGACCTGTGTGACAGCGCCGCCGCGTCCGTCGTCGAACCCGGAGCCGTACGAGTCGTACGCGCCGTACGTGTCGCCCACACGGCCCGCGGTGGAGTTCCGTACGGCTTGGAGAAGTCCGGTGGCGCCGGGGTCGCCGGGGGCGGACCTGCCGCTCCACACGACGGGTGCGCGCCTGCCGCGCCCGGCGCCGGAGCCGCTCATCGCGGGAATCCTGACCGGCCCCACGGGGGCTGCACCGCGCAGCCGTACCCGCTGGCCGGGCGCGAGCCGCACCCGGAAGCTGGCGTGGCTGACGATGACCTGCGCAGGGTCGCAGTCCACCTTGGTCATGCTCAGGGCGGGCAGTTCGTCGAACCGCGGCGTTCTGGTGTCCACACTCATCTAACCGAGTGATCTGTGTTTAGGACACTGCCTTGACGGGCCTGAAGTGTCCGAGGCCCGTCAACAGGTGGTGGCGGATGTCACCGCTCCGTCGGCGGACGCCCGACCGGGTGCTTTTCCGGGGGGCGGGAGCCGCGAGATCCCGGCCACCGGCGCACCCGTGCGCCGGCGGCACCCGCACCCCTTCGCTTCCGCTCCGCTCCCGGCCGGTCCGGCGGAGCCGACGGTGCCTCAGGCGCGGCGGCGGGCCGTCTCGTACAGCACGATGCCCGCCGCCACACCGGCGTTCAGCGATTCCGCGCCACCCGGCATCGGGATCCTCACCAGGTAGTCGCAGGTCTCGCCGACCAGCCGGCCCAGACCCTTGCCCTCGCTGCCGATCACGATGACGACGGGGCCGCCGAGGGCCTCGAGGTCCTGCACGGTGTGCTCGCCGTCCGCGGCGAGGCCGACGACCGTGATGCCGGCCTTCTGGTAGCCCTCCAGGGCGCGGGTCAGGTTCGTCACCCGGGAGACCGGCGTACGGGCCGCGGTGCCCGCCGACGACTTCCAGGCGCCGGCCGTCATCCCGGCCGCGCGGCGCTCCGGCACGACCACGCCGTGGCCGCCGAACGCGGAGACGGAGCGGACGATCGCACCCAGGTTGCGCGGGTCGGTGACCCCGTCGAGCGCGACGATCAGCGGGTCCTCGCCGTTGTCGTACGCGGCGGCGGTGAGGTCCTCCGGGTGCGCGTACTCGTACGGCGGGACCTGGAGGACGAGACCCTGGTGGTTCAGGCCGTTCGTCATCCGGTCGAGCTCGGGGCGCGGCGCCTCCATCAGGTTGATGTTGCCGCGCTCACCGGCGAGCTGGAGCGCGTCGCGGACCCGCTCGTCGTTGTCGATGTACTGCTGGACATAGAGGGTGGTCGCGGGGACGCCGTCGCGCAGCGCCTCGTAGACCGGGTTGCGCCCCACGACCATCTCGGACGTGCCCTTGACGCCACCGCGCCGGGGCGCGGGACGGCGGGCCGCGGCCTGCTTGGCCTGGGCGTTCGCGATCCGGTTCTTCTTGTGTCCCTTGCGGGCGGAGGCAGGCGGCGTCGGTCCCTTGCCTTCGAGACCACGGCGTCGCTGGCCACCGCTGCCGACCTGCATGCCCTTCTTGTTGGACGTGCGGCGGTTCCTGCGCTGGCTGTTCCCGGCCATGACCTACCTGTTTCGTTGCTTCAGACGTGCGTACGTAATGAAAGTGTGCCGCCCGGATCGCCGGGCGGCACACGGTGAGGACTACTGGCGCGGGCCGAGAGTCCATCGTGGGCCGGTCGGGCTGTCCTCGATGACGAGGCCCGACTGGTTGAGCTGGTCGCGGATCGCGTCGGCGGCGGGCCAGTCCTTGCGGTCGCGGGCCGACTGACGCTGGTCCAGGACGAGGCGCACGAGCGTGTCGACGACCCCGTGCAGATCCGCGCCGCGGTCGCCCTCGCCCGCCCAGTGCGGGTCGAGCGGGTCGAGGCCGAGGACGCCGAGCATGGCCCGTACCTCCGCAAGCCGTGCGACGGCCGCTTCCTTGTCGTCGGCAGCGAGAGCGGCGTTGCCCTGCCGGACCGTGGTGTGGATGATCGCGAGCGCCTGCGGGACGCCCAGGTCGTCGTCCATCGCCTCGGCGAACGCGAGCGGCACCTCGGAGGCGGGCTCGACCTCGCCGCCCGCCTTCTCGATGACGCGCTGGATGAAGCCCTCGATCCGGGCGAACGCGGACTCGGCCTCGCGCAGGGCCTCCTCGCTGTACTCGATCATCGACCGGTAGTGCGGGGTGCCGAGGTAGTAGCGCAGCACGATGGGCCGCCAGGTCTTGACCATCTCGCTGACCAGCACGGAGTTGCCGAGCGATTTCGACATCTTCTCGCCGGACATGGTGACCCAGCCGTTGTGCACCCAGTACTTCGCGAACTCGTCGCCGTACGCCTTGGCCTGGGCGATCTCGTTCTCGTGGTGCGGGAAGATCAGGTCGATGCCGCCGCCGTGGATGTCGAAGGCGGTACCGAGGTACTTGTGCGCCATGGCGGAGCACTCCAGGTGCCAGCCGGGCCGACCGCGCCCCCAGGGCGTCTCCCAGCTCGGCTCGCCCGGCTTGGTCGCCTTCCACATCGCGAAGTCGCGCTGGTCGCGCTTGCCGGTCTCGCCCTCGCCGGACGGCTGGCGGAGGTCGTCCAGGTCCTGGTTGGACAGCTCGAGGTAGCCGGGGAAGGACCGCACGTCGAAGTAGACGTTGCCGTCGGCCTCGTAGGCGTGGCCGCGCTCGATGAGACCGCGCATCATCTCGATCATCTCGGTGATGTGGCCGGTCGCGCGCGGTTCGTAGGTGGGCGGGAGGCAGCCGAGCGCGTCGTAGCCGTCGTTGAACGCGCGCTCGTTCTCGTACCCGATCGACCACCAGGGGCGGCCCTGTTCGGCCGACTTGTTGATGATCTTGTCGTCGATGTCGGTGACGTTCCGGATGAACGTGACGTCGTAACCGCGGTAGGCGAACCAGCGGCGCATGATGTCGAAGTTCAGCCCCGACCGGATGTGCCCGATGTGCGGGGCGGCCTGGACGGTCGCGCCACAGAGGTAGATCGAGACACAGCCCGCTGTGAGCGGTACGAAGTCACGGATCTGCCGGGCGCTGGTGTCGTACAGGCGAATAGTCACCCCTCAAGGGTAGTGGGCCCACACCAGTGCCCCGCGACCCCTTTGGGGATCGTGGCGGACAACTTTGTGCCAGTGCCCCTCGAACGGGTCGTCGTCCGTCGTGGAGTGCCCCTGTCCCGGGGCGGGGGTTCCGTCCTCAATCGCCGGACGGGCTTGGGGTGTCTGCCCCCGGGTCGGGAGCTTGCCGTCGCCTTTCTCCGGTGGGTGGTGGTCCGGGGCCCCTCCGGGGCGGGGGGTTCCGTCCTCAATCGCCGGACGGGCTTGATGGCCGGCGCCGTTCTCCGGGGGTGCGGTCGCCTTGGTTCGGTGGGTGGTGGTCCGGGGCCCCTCCGGGGTGTCTCCTCAAACGACGAACGTTCGGGTTCATTGTCGGGGGAGCCCGGGTCTTTGTTCGTCGTCCTGCGGGGACCCCCCTGCACGTCCCCGGACCGGCCGGTGCGCGCCTGCGGGCGGGTGGGCCTTCCTGTCACGACCACCGGGGGGCCTTCTTGTTACGACCTCCGCGGCGTCTTCTTGTTACGACATCCGGGGGCGGGGGCCTGTCACGACCACCGGGGTGCAGACGCGGGTGATACATGGGTGGGGCCGTGCAGGGGAGTCCCCGCAGGGGCTGGCGTTACGTGCCGGGCTCGTCCGCGTCGCCGGCTTCCGCGCCAGTCCCGAGGAGACGCCCCGGAGGGGCACCACCCACCCCACCACCGGGCAGAGGCGACGGCGCCCGTCCGTTGCCGGGCAACCACATCAAGCCCGTCCGGCGATTGAGGACGGAACCCCGAACCCCGGACCGGGGCAGCAAAAACGCTGGGGCGCGGGTCAGGTCACCCGGTAGACCAGGGCCGTCGCGACCCCCGCCAGGCCCTCCGCCCGCCCCGTGAACCCCAGCCCGTCCGACGTCGCGGCCGACAGCGAGACCGGCGCACCGACCGCCGCCGACAACACCTTCTGCGCCTCGTCGCGCCGCTTGCCGATCTTCGGCCGGACGCCGATGACCTGGACGGCGACGTTCCCGATCTCGAACCCCTCGGCCCGTACGATCCGCGCCGCCTCGGTCAGCAGCGTCACGCCCGCGGCACCGGACCACTCGGGGCGCCCTGTCCCGAAGTGCCGGCCCAGGTCGCCCAGCCCGGCCGCCGAGAAGAGCGCGTTGCAGGCCGCGTGCGCGACGACGTCGGCGTCGGAGTGGCCGGCCAGCCCCGGCCCCTCGCCCTCCCAGAGCAGCCCCGCGCACCACAGCTCGCGGCCCTCCTCGAAGGCGTGGATGTCGGTCCCGATCCCGACCTGCGGAATGACGGGAGCGTGCTCAGAAGCCATCGTTCGCCCTCCTGCGTGCGAGAACCGCCTCGGCCAGCACCAGGTCCAGCGGCCGGGTCACCTTGAATGCCTCTTCGTGCCCGGGTACGACCACGACGGGCGCCCCGAGCTGTTCGACCATGCCTGCGTCGTCGGTCGCGCCGTCGCCGTCGACGGCGACCGTCGCATGGGCGCGGACCAGCGTGTCCCGGTCGAAGCCCTGCGGGGTCTGCACGGCGCGCAGCCGGGCGCGTACGGGGGTGCCGAGCACCGGCTCGGGTGTTCCGGGCGCGCCGGGCTCGACCTCCTTGACGGTGTCGGCGAGCGGCAGTGCGGGGACGACGGCGGGTGCCCCGTCCCGTACGGCCTCGATCACCGCGTCCACGGTGTCGACGGGCACCAGCGGGCGGGCCGCGTCGTGGACGAGGACGACGGAGATGTCCTCGGGCAGCGCGTCGATGCCGCGCCCGACGGATTCCTGGCGGGTGTCGCCGCCCGGCACGACGACGTAGTCGGTGCGTTCGGGCAGGGCGTGCTCGTCCAGCAGGTGCTTGACCTCGGGCGCGCCGTCCGGCGGTGCGACCACGACCACCAGGGACACGTACCGGGACGCCGCCATGGCCCGTACCGCGTGGATGAGCATGGGCGTCCCGCTCAGCGCGCGGAGCGCCTTGGGGGCGCCCGGGCCGAGCCGTACGCCGCGGCCGGCGGCGGGAATCACCGCGGCGGTGCGGTACGGACGCGATTGATCAGACATCGGTTGCACTCCGAAGCATCAGCATGTTTGTTTCCACAGCCGACATGGGTATGGCCACAAGCGAGCCGGACGCGACGCTTGACCTGACCGGGACCCTTTCCGTGACACCCGGTCGGGGTCGGGGAAGTCGCATCGGCCGCTCGGGGTCGGCTCTGCAAGATCGCGAGCAAGATATCGCTACGTGTCGTAGGGATGGTCCGCACCGCATCCGGACATGCCGCAGCGCCCGACGACACACCGTGAATACGGCTGGTCAGCGGGCACCGCGGCACATTTATTTACGACCGGTGCGATCCGGGTCAGGACGCGAGGACCTCGTCGAGCAGAGCCTCGGCCTTGTCTTCGTTCGTGTTCTCCGCGAGAGCGAGCTCGCTCACCAGGATCTGGCGAGCCTTGGCGAGCATGCGCTTCTCACCTGCGGAGAGACCACGCTCGCGCTCACGACGCCACAGGTCGCGAACCACTTCGGCGACCTTGATGACATCGCCGGAGGCGAGCTTCTCGAGATTTGCCTTGTAGCGCCGGGACCAGTTCGTCGGCTCTTCGGCGTACGGTGCGCGCAGCACCTCGAAGACCCGGTCCAGCCCCTCCTGCCCGACTACGTCGCGCACACCCACGAACTCCGCATTGTCCGCCGGCACACGAACCGTCAAGTCGCCCTGGGCGACCTTGAGCACCAAGTAGGTCTTGTCCACGCCTTTGATCTGGCGAGTTTCGATAGCCTCGATCAGCGCGGCCCCGTGATGGGGATAGACCACGGTGTCGCCAACCTTGAACGTCATGTGACAGGTACCCCTTCCGTGGCTATCCAGAGTAACACGAGAACAGCTTCTCCTGAATGGCGTTTTCGCAGGTCAGGGCATATCTCAGGGCTTGACAACAGCGTCACGAACGTGCTGCGGAAGGCTTCCCGGAGACGGTATTCGCAGGTCGGAGCGGCTGTGCGGGCGAGGCGAAACGCCTACGTCACATGCCCTCGAACCCTCCACGAAGTGGCCGAACGTCCCGTTTTGCCGGGTTCCAGATGGTGGACTTTCCGTACTCCGTTCGGAGATCGATCACCCGCACGGGCGTAAGTGCCGGTGGTCAATGAAATTGATCAACGACCGGCCGTTGCGGAGATTATGTGCAAGGAATGCGTCAAGGCCCCAGGAATTGATCAAGCCGGTTATGTGAACAGCATGCGAATCACCGGAGGCGGGGGCCTGAGCAGGTACGCAGACCGCGACCCGGGGACCGGCGAGCGGCAGGCCGGCGGAGCGACGCCCCTGATGCCCGCGGGCATCAGGGGCGGGTCGGGTGCGGAGCGGGGACGACGGCTCGGTAACCTAAGGCCGCTGACACACCCTTAGGGCGGCTTTACGCCGCTCGCCCCTCCCGTCCGTGAAGTCGTACGTTCAAGGAGTTGCCGCCGCCGTGAGCCGCAGCCTTCGACGCGGCGCCCTTGCCGCCACTGCCATCGTGATCTCGATCGGTGCGCTTTCCGCGTGTGGTGCCGGCAATGACGCGCAGACGCTCGAGATCAAGCCGGACAACGCTGCCACCACCCTCGGTGACATCAGGATCCAGAACGCGAACGTCATCACCCAGCCGGAGCACGACGCCGAGGGTCCGGCCGTCGTCGCCGCGACGCTGTTCAACAACGGCACCAAGGGCCAGACGCTCGACGCGATCACTCTGCCGGGCACCGGCGCGACGGTGCAGCTGCACGCCGCCGGCGGTGCGGGACCGGTCGTCCTCCCGGCCGGCGGCCGGGTCGTCCTCGGCGGCAAGGGCAACGCGTCCGCCGTGATCGAGAACGGCCGCGAGGCCGCGCAGAACGGCAACGTGCAGGCGGTCGTCTTCAAGTTCAGCGAGACCGGCGACGTCCCGCTCGGCGCCTTCGTCGTCCCGGCCACCAGCTTCTTCACGGGCTTCGGCCCGAGCTCTATCCCGGCGGCACCGGCGGCCACGCCGTCCGCGTCCGTGGGCGCGCCGTCGGCCTCCCCCTCCGAGGAGGCGGGCGCTGCGGGCAGCGAGAACACCCCGGGTGACGCGGGCGGCGAGAGCACCCCGACCGACGCGGCCTCCGCGTCGGCGGACACGTCGACCGACTGACCCGGCACATGACGGAAGGCGCCTCCGGGCCGGGAGGCGCCTTCCGTCATGTCTGCGGGTCCGGGCCGGTTTACGGCTCGAACTTGTATCCCAGGCCACGCACCGTCACCAGGAAGCGCGGCGCCCCCGGGTCCGGCTCGATCTTGGCGCGCAGGCGCTTGACGTGGACGTCGAGGGTCTTGGTGTCGCCCACGTAGTCCGCACCCCAGACGCGGTCGATCAGCTGCATCCGGGTCAGTACCCGGCCCGCGTTGCGCAGCAGCATCTCCAGCAGGTCGAACTCCTTGAGCGGGAGGTCGACCTTGCCGCCGGAGACCGTGACGACGTGCCGGTCCACGTCCATCCGGACCGGGCCTGCCTCCAGGGCGGCCGGCGTGACCTCCTCCGGTTCGCCGCGGCGGCGCAGCACCGCGCGGATGCGGGCGACGAGCTCCCGCGAGGAGAACGGCTTGGTCACATAGTCGTCGGCTCCTATTTCCAGGCCGACGACCTTGTCGATCTCGCTGTCCTTGGCCGTGACCATGATCACGGGGACGTTGGACCTGTTGCGCAGCTGGCGGCAGACCTCGGTGCCGGGCAGACCCGGCAGCATCAGGTCGAGGAGGACGAGGTCGGCGCCGTTGCGCTCGAACTCGTCCAGCCCGTCCGGACCCGTGGCCGCGATGGCGACCTCGAAGCCTTCTTTGCGGAGCATGTAGGACAGGGCGTCGCTGAAGGATTCCTCATCCTCGACGACAAGCACTCGGGTCACGGAAGGACCTCCGGGGCAGGGAATGGTTCAAGAGTGGCGGGGTCGGCGGCGCCGTAGGTCCCGTCGTCGGCGTTGACGATGAGCGGTCCGCCCGATGAGCGGTCTCGGTCCCGTACGGAACCCGCTTCGGGCAGCCGCAGGGTGAAGGTGGAGCCCTGTCCCTCCGAGCTCCACACGGTGACCTCCCCGCCGTGCGAGGCGGCCACGTGTTTGACGATGGCGAGGCCGAGACCGGTGCCACCGGTGGCACGAGATCGGGCCGGGTCGACGCGGTAGAAGCGTTCGAAGACCCGCTCCCGGTCCTTCTCCGAGATGCCGATGCCCTGGTCGGTCACGGCGATCTCGATCTGGTCCCCGCCCGGTGCGACCAGGCGCCTTGCGGCGATGCCGACGCGGGTGCGGGCGGGGCTGTAGTTGACGGCGTTCTCGACGAGGTTGCCGAGTGCCGCGGCGAGCTGGCCGCGGTTGCCCCAGATGCGGAGCTCCGCGGTGCCGCCGGCGGCCATGGTGATCTGTTTGGTGCTGGCCTGCTGGCGGCAGCGGTCGATGGCCTCGGCGACCAGTTCGTCCACCCGGACCGGCTCGGCGTCCTCCAGCGGGTCGTCGTTCTGCACCCGGGAGAGGTCGATCAGTTCCTGTACGAGGTTGGTCAGCCGGGTCGCCTCGATCTGCATGCGGCCCGCGAACCGTTCCACCGCCTCGGGGTCGTCGGAGGCGTCCATGACGGCCTCGGAGAGCAGGGAGAGCGCGCCGACCGGGGTCTTGAGCTCATGGCTGACGTTGGCGACGAAGTCGCGCCGTACCGCTTCGATACGGCGGGCCTCGGTGAGGTCCTCGACCAGCAGGAGCACCAGCCGGGAACCCAGCGGGGCGACCCGGGCGGAGACCGCGAGGGCCTCGCCGCGGCCGGTGCCGCGGCGGGGGAGGTCCAGTTCGACCTGTCGTATCTCACCGTCCCTGCGGGTGTCCCTGGCCATGTGCAGCATCGGTTCGACGGCGAGCCGGCCGCCCCTGACCAGTCCGAGCGCATACGCGGCGGAGCTGGCCTTGACCACGCTGTCGCTCTCGTCGAGCACGACCGCGGAGGAGGAGAGCACGGACAGGACCGTGTCGACCCCGGGGGGCAGTGCCCCGTTGCTGTCGGGCCGCAGGGAGGTACGCGTCGGTTTCTTCAGGTCGCGCTCGCTCCAGCGGAACGCCAGCATGGCGATCACGCCGGTGCACAACCCGGCGATCGCTGCAGCTGCGGCGACCGCCGCGTTCACGTCCATACCTCAAGGTTAAGCGGGTACGAGGGTGGTCTCCCAGCCATCCGAGGGCGTACTCGAACACTCGTCGCCCAGAGTTCACCGAGGGGCAAGGGTTGGTTCACTTGGTCGGCCGAATCCGGACGCGTACGCCCCGCAGGGTGAGAGCGTGGGGTTCAGGCCTGGCCCCGGCCTTAATGAGGACTGGAGAGGGACTTCCATGCGCGACGCTTACCACGAGGAACTCGACTCGATCGGCGAGGGCCTCGTCGAAATGGCCCGGCTCGTCGGGTCGGCGATCGGGCGGGCGACGGCGTCCATGCTCGATGCCGATCTCAAGCTCGCCGAGAGCGTGATCGCCGCGGACCAGAAGGTCGACGACCTCCAGCACGACCTGGAGGCGCGGGCGATCGCCCTGCTCGCGCGCCAGCAGCCGGTCGCGACCGACCTGCGGATCGTGGTCACGTCACTGCGGATGAGCGCCGACCTGGAGCGCGCGGGCGATCTCGCCCAGCACGTCGCCAAGCTGACCCGGCTGCGCTTCCCGGAGTCGGCGGTGCCGCACGACCTGCACGCCACCATTCTGGAGATGGGGCAGCTCGCCCAGCGGCTGATGGCCAAGGCGGCCGAGGTGATCATCACGAAGGATGTCGATCTGGCGCTCCAGCTGGAGCAGGACGACGACGAGATGGACCTGCTGCACCGCACGCTGTTCCAGCACCTGATGGACGACCGCTGGAAGCACGGCATCGAGACGGCCGTCGATGTGACGCTGCTCGGCCGCTACTACGAGCGGTTCGCCGACCACGCGGTGTCGGTGGCCAAGAGGGTCGTCTATCTGGTGACGGGCGAGCACGCGGACGAGATCCAGACCCCGACGTCGGTGGAGGGCGCGTAGCCGCTGCGGGGCGGCGCATTCTGCGCCGTCTGCGCATGTGCGCCGTCGATGCGCCGTTCCCGGGGCGGCGGAACTGGGCATGCAATGGGATGGGGCGGCAGGCGGTATGCGGCATGCCTGGTGGTCCGTGCCCCGGTCGTACGTCGCTGTCTGGCGTACGGCCCTGTCGTACGCCTGGACGTATGTCCTAGAGGAGGAACACCATGGCCGACTCCCCCACGACCGAACCCGAGCAGGAGACGCCCGCTGAAGTGGTCCATCTGACGGTGCTCGGCGCCTGTGGCTGCGGCTCCGGCTGCGGCTGCGGCTGCCAGTCCGGTGCCCCGTGCCAGTGCGGCGGCTGATCCGGGCGACCGGATGCGTGAGTGAGAACGGCGCCCGGCGCGGAGGGTTTCCGCGCCGGGCGCCGTTCTGTCCGTACGTACCGAAGGGGTCCGGCCGCGTGACCCGTCCCGGGTGATCAGACCGCCTGGTCCGCTGTTTCCCTTCGCGCGCCCGCCTCCACCACCGGGGTCGCGGCCTTCTCCGCCGCCGGAAGCCCGCGCATGAGCCCCCAGTACCCGAGTGCCGCCACCGTCCCCAGCGCCCCGCACATCCCCCACAGCCACTTCGCCCCGTAGTGGTCGATCACCAGACCGGACATCAGCGGAGCGATCAGCGCGGCCGCCGACCACGACATCGTGTACATGCCCTGGTAGCGCCCCCGGCCGTGGGCCGGGGAGAGGCGGACGACCAGGTTGCTCTGGACCGGTGCGTTGATGATCTCGCCGATCGTCCAGACACCGATCGTCAGCGCGTACACGGCGACCGACCCGGCGAACGCGGTCAGTCCGAACCCGTACCCCGCCATCAGCGACGACACGACCAGCAGACTGCGCGGGTCGCGCTGCTGGATGAAACGGGAGACCGGAATCTGGAGAACCACGATCATCACGCCGTTGACGGCGATCGCGGTGCCGAAGTCGGAGCTGGAGAGCCCGTCCGTGCCCATGGCGACCGGCAGTCCCACATAGCCCTGCTGGAAGATCAGCGCGACCACGAACGACAGCCCGACGACGCTCATGAACCGCCCGTCGCGCAGCACGGTGGAGAGCCGGACAGCCGGCTCGTCCGGCGCCGCTCCCGGGAGCTTTGCATGCGCCGTCTGCGGCCGCGACTCCGGAACCTTCAGGAAGACGACGACCGCGCAGAACAGCGTCATCGCGGCCTCGACCATGAACCCGGCGAGATAGCTGTACTCGGCGATGAACCCGGCGCCGGCGGAGGAGACCGCGAAGCCCAGGTTGACCGCCCAGTAGTTCAGGGAGAACGCCCGCACCCGGTCCTCGGGGCGGACGATGTCGGCCATCATCGCCTGCACGGCGGGCCGCGACGCGTTGCTGGCCATACCGACGACGAAGGCGACGGCGGCGATCGCGGCCGGATGGACCATGAAGCCCAGCACGGCCACCGACGCGGCGGTCGAGGTCTGCGCGATGAGCATCGTGGGCCGACGGCCCAGCCGGTCGGTCATCACCCCCGCACCGAGCGAGGAGATCACTCCACCGAGCCCGTGCAGCGCGGCGACCAGACCGGCGTACGAGGCCGAGTAGCCCCGGTCGAGGGTCAGGTAGAGCGCCATGAACGTGGCGACGAACGCCCCGAGCCTGTTGACCAGGGTGCTGGTCCACAGCCACCAGAACTCTCTGGGGAGACCGGAGACGGTCTCATGTGCGGCGCGTCTGAGACCGGCGACAGACATACGGGTTTCCCCCCGGGACATGCGGAACGGATGGGGCCGGTAAGTGGCCCGGCAGCTATCCGAACATTACGGAGGGGCGGCTCGGAACCGCCACTCGATTGACGCCGGGCGTCAATCGTCCCGGCGCTTCCCCGCGCGCTGTCCGCCCTGTGACCGGGCGCGCGGCGGCTGCGAGGGTTCGATTACGCTCGGACCCATGGCCGACGCACCGTACAAGCTGATCCTCCTCCGCCACGGCGAGAGCGAATGGAACGCGAAGAACCTGTTCACCGGTTGGGTGGACGTCAACCTCACCGAGAAGGGCGAGAAGGAGGCAGTCCGCGGCGGTGAGCTGCTCAAGGACGCCGGTCTGCTCCCCGATGTCCTGCACACCTCCCTCCAGAAGCGCGCCATCCGCACCGCCCAGCTCGCGTTGGAGGCCGCGGACCGTCACTGGATTCCGGTCCACCGCTCCTGGCGCCTGAACGAGCGCCACTACGGCGCCCTCCAGGGCAAGGACAAGGCACAGACGCTCGCCGAGTTCGGCCAGGAGCAGTTCATGCTCTGGCGCCGCTCGTACGACACCCCGCCGCCGGCCCTCGCGGACGGCAGCGAGTTCTCTCAGAGCGACGACCCGCGCTACGCGACGATCCCGAGCGAGCTGCGCCCGCGCACCGAGTGTCTCAAGGACGTCGTCGAGCGCATGCTGCCGTACTGGTACGACGACATCGTCCCGGATCTGCTGACCGGCCGCACGGTCCTGGTCGCCGCCCACGGCAACAGCCTGCGCGGCCTGGTCAAGCACCTCGACGGCATCTCCGACGCCGACATCACGGGCCTGAACATCCCGACCGGCATCCCGCTCGCCTACGAACTGGACGCCGACTTCCGCCCGTTGAAGCCGGGCGGCACGTACCTCGACCCGGACGCGGCAGCGGCCGCCATCGAGGCCGTGAAGAACCAGGGCAAGAAGAAGTAGCTTTTTTGATCATGCCCCTGAGCTGCGCAGACGGCGCGACTCAGGGGCATTTTCACGGCCTGGGCCCTCTTTGGGCCCTCAGGCTGACGCGGTCACGCATGGGCATTGACGCGGGTGCAGTCGGCCGACCGTTGCCCTTCGATCAGACTCTGGTGACCACTTGCGCGTATGTCAGACGTGGGGAGCGTGTGAACCACGCGTTCTAGCCCGGCCTGCCGATGTTGACGACGGCGAGGACCGAGTGCTTGCCGTCGCTGAAGAACTCCTTGTCGATGCCTTCGGCGTCGAAGCCGGTCATCGGTCCTGCGGCCAGGCCGGCAGCGCGGACTCCGAAGATGAAGTAGCCGACCTGAAGGAGCGCGTTGAGATTCGCGGACCGCTCGCGCGCGGCACGCTCGCCGAAGAGATCCTTGGCCTGTGGGAAATGCGGGAACTGGCTGGGCAGTTCCTCGTGGAACTCGTTGTCCGCCACGAGGATGGCGACGAGCGGGGCGGCCGCGGTCTTGTTGTGGTTGCTCTCGGACAGGTACTTGGCCAGGCGCTCGCGCGCCTGGGCGGATCGGACCAGCACGATACGCAGAGGCTGCTGGTTCATCGAGGTGGGGGCGTACTTGACGAGGTCGTAGATGGCCTCGATCTGGTCGTCCGTTACTGGCTCTTCGGCGAAAGTGTTGACGGTCCGTGCCTGCCAGGACAGAAGGTCCTGGGCGGCGGGGTCGAGCGCGAGGGGCATGGTGAACCTCTTGCGGGTGAATGTCTGTGTCTTCTGGGTGACATGGCGAACTGCAAAGCAGAGGAACTGGGCGCTGACGCCCAGTAGGTACACGGCAGTCGTGGTCGTGCCGACGAGCCCCCACAGGAGGGGCCCTGAGCAGCACCGTGCCAGCAACAGGCTGACCAGCGCGGCGCAAGCCGCCATGGGCAGATGGAAGGCCGCCCAGATCCGCGTGCCGGCGTGGGCGGACCAGTCCGGGGTCATGGGGGCAGCACCGTGGGCGGCAGCGGCCAACGCGACGAAGGCGAGCGTCGCGCCAGCAAGGAGGGCCAGGACTTCAACTGCCCCCGGGGCGCCCTGCTCGGACGACGTCACCGCGGTGGCGGTCCACAGTGCCAGTGTGTATCCGTGCGGGGCCGCGCTCGCGGTCACAGCAGCCCGGATTTGGCCGCGGTATCCGCGCTCGGTGCTGGTAGGAGCGCTGGGCCCCACTGCTTTGGGCTGCGGTTGACCATCCGTCGGCGACATGGGTGACGGCCTTGCCACACCAGTGCTCCTTTCGAGCGCGCCTCGTACGCGGCGCGGGTCTGCGCGAGCGGCACGACTCGGTCGCTGAAGCGTCCGATTGTGATCAACTCACTGATGGAGTCGAATGCGTCGCGGTCCGGCGGGGCGAATGACGGTGCCGTGCCCGAGGCCACGCCGTTGCGTCCAGCGTCACAGGCGGTGTCAGAACCGGGCGTCACCCATTCAAGGGATTCTCGCCGCCGTGTCCTGCGGTGGGTGCACCGCTCAGTCGGCCCCGTCGGCGCTGGTGCCCCGCTCGATCGCCAGCCGGGTCAGCTCGACCCGCGAGTTGATGCCGAGCTTGGTGAAGATGTGCTTCATGTGGGTGTTGACGGTGTGCACGGACACGTAGAGCCGGTCGGCGATGGCCCGGTTGGTGAGGCCCTGAACGACGAGCGGGATCAGTTTCTGCTCGGATTCGGTCAGGTTTCCCAACCCCTGGGGGCTGGCCGTGTGGTTCCGCACGGGGGCGGTGCGCACGCCAAGCTGGCGCAGGCGCCGCCTGATCCGTTCTTGATCGCGCCTGGCTCCTGAGGCCGACGCCAGCTGACCCGCTTCTTCGAAGTACGGGATCGCCGGCGTCGTATCGGCCGACGCCGCCATGAGCTCGCCAAGGTCCTCACAGGCCGCCGCCAGGGCCAACGGCCTGCCGGTCTTCCGGTAGCCGGTGATGGCGGACACCAGCGCACGCGGGTCGCGGTCGAGCAGGCCGTCCACGTGGGCGCGGACCGCCCCGATGATCTGCCGGCTCTCGTCCTGTGCAGTCAGGCTGCGCAGTGCGCCGGACACGGCCTGTGCGACCGACGGATCCTCGTCCCCGAGCGCGATGCGCACGATCCCGGGCCAGTGGGACAGAGGTACCGCAAGCAGCCGCGTCGGCTCACGGCTTGCGAAGCTTCCCGTGAGTGCCGCCGCCGCCTCGCCGTCTTCGCCCTCCGCGTCCGCCAGACCGGCGCGCGCCAGAGACACCCAAGGACCGTACCGCTGCGTTTTCGTGCCGGAACCGGTTTCCGCGGCGCGGAGGTGGTCCCTGGCCTTGGCGAGGTCACCGCGTCTGATCTCCACCAATGCCAGCACGGAGCGGGCCTGCGGATTCGGCAGAGTGATCTCGAGCTCATCCGCCACCATCAGACTGGCCTCGGCCTCCACGGCCGCGTCGTCCAGCGCTCCCTGTTCGAGTAGTGCGCACGCACGGGCGGCATGCCAGTGGGGAAGTGACCAGCCGAGGCCCAGCGCCTCCGCTTCGCGCTGTCCCTCCCGCAGAATCCGCTCGGTGTCCGCAAGCCGGTCGGTGCTGGTCAGCACGGTGGCCAGCCACAGCGCCGGAATCCGCGGGGGCCGCAGGTAGAGCGCGGCGGACTGAGTGCCGGCGCGTCGGGTGGCCTCCTCGGCAAGCTCGAGGGCGCGGGCCAGGTGCCCGCGGTAGAAGAATGTCTGCGACTGGAACACCATGGCGCTGACGACGACGGCCGGATCGTGGCTCTGGTAGGCGGCCTCGACCAGGCCGGTGTCGGTCTGCTCGGCAGCGGTGATGTCCCCGAGGTACACGTGGCCCGTCGCCTTGGTTTTCAGCAGCCGGACGCGCACGTGGGGCGGCAGCGCGGGAAGGTCCAGGGCCTGCTGGAGGTGTGTCATCGCGGCGGCGTCGTCGCCCGCGGCCTGGTGGATCTCGGCGGCCACCAGGCGCAGGTATGCCTCCTGCAGTGGCTCAAGACCTTCCGGCAGAGTGGCGTCGACCAGGTCGAGCGCCTCGTGAACCCGGCGGGTCCGGCCGAGGTACTTGGCGGCGTCGGTCAGCAGGGAGATGCGACGCCGGTCCTGTGGGGGCAGCAGTCCGGCGACCCGCTGAGCCAAGTCCGCAGCCGCGTCGGGGGCCGACGAGGACAGTTCCCGTACGGCGGTGGACAGCGTGGTCACGGCGTCGTCGTCGACCGGGCCGCCCGACATGACGACGTGCCAGGCCACCTCGGCCGATCGTGCACCGATGACACGCAGACTGTCGGCTGCCTCCCGGTGCAGAGCGGTCCGTACGGCCAGAGGCAGGTTCTCGTGGACGGCCTGCCGTATGAGGTCGTGACGGAAGGCGAGTCGCGGGCCGTCGGCCGAGAGCAGACCGGCGCCCAGGGCGGCCTCGACGCCGGACAGCAGGCTGCCGACATGCCTGCCGAGCATTCGGGCGGCCGTGCCGAGGTCGAATTCGCGACCGAGGACCGACCCGATCTGGAGCAGGCGCACGGCGTCTTCCGGGAGCCGGTCCAGACGCCCGGCGATACTCCGCCGGAAAGTGATGGGGATGCCGTCGTGCAGGAGGCTCGCCTCGCCCGCCTCCATTTTGACGGCATCCGTGTCGGCGAAAGCGCGCACCAGTTCAATCGCCAGGAAGGGATTACCCCCGACGCCTCGCAGGAGCCTGGCCAGACCAGGTGACGGGCTCGCCCCGAGGACATCGGCCGCGATGTACTGCAGCTCCTGCTGTGGCAGGGGGCCGAGGGTCAGCCATCGGGCTCCGAGGCGTTCGAGGTCCTCCCGCACCCTGGCCACGGTCGGTCGCTCGGTGTCCGACCGGACCGCCAGGACCCACAGGACCCGCGAGGCGGCCAGTCGTCCAGGCAGGGTGCGGAGCACGAAGAGCGTGGCCGGATCCGCCCACTGCGCGTCGTCCACAAGCACGGCCACCGGGGCGCGCTGAGCCCGGTCCTCCAGAGCGTCCGTGATGCTGTCCAGCAGCCAGAGCCGCTGGTCGTCGGTGGCTGCGGCGGCTCGGTTGGAACCGTCGGAGGACTGCAACGCGGACAGCAGTGCGGCTCCTGCCGCGTACTGGTCGAGCTCATCGGCCCGTATCGACACCACATCGAACCCGAACCGCCGCGCCATCCCGTCCAGCTCCGCGAGCAACCGGCTCTTGCCGACTCCAGACGCGCCTTCCACGACGACACAGGCGCTCCGTCCGCCACGAATCGCGTCCAGGGCCTCACGGACAACCACGATCTCGCGGTCCCGTCCCCGCAGGCGCAGCCCGGTCATGGCCTGGTTCCCACGCCCACCGGCCTGGTCGTCGGCGGGGTCTGTGCTGCTCATGGGGGAAGCATGGCGCAAGGCCGCATCCGCCCTCAACGTCGCTCCCCCGGAGATCGCCGCTTTCACCCGGGTGATTGCCGGTTGTGCGCCGTCGTCTCACCCTGCCGCGACGCATGCTCCGTGCCATCCGGATTGCCCCTGGAGAGGAGCACAACATGCGTACAGGCAAGGAATACCTGGCAGCACTGAACGACGGCCGCACGGTCTGGGTGGGCGACGAACTCGTCGACAACGTGGCCACGCACCCCAAGACCCGGGCGTACGCCCGGAGCCTCGCGGACTTCTACGACCTGCACCACCGCCCGGACCTCCAGGACGTCATGACGTTCGTGGACGAGGACGGCGTCCGGCGGTCCATGACGTGGTTCCAGCACCGCTCCAAGGAGGACCTGAAGCGCAAGCGGCGCTACATGGAGACGGTCCTGCGGGAGACGGGTGGCGGGGCGACCCCGCGCACCCCGGATGTCAACAACTACGTCCTGCTGACCTACGTCGACGACCCGGAGCCCTGGAGCAGCCAGGCCGTCGGCACCGACGGGAGGGACCTGACCAAGGGGATCCTCGACTTCTGGAACCTGGTGCGGGAGGGCGACCTCAACACGACGCCCGCGTTCGTCGACCCGCAGACGGACCGCTCACGCGATTCCGCCCAGGCCGAGTCCCCTGCCCTGCAGGTGGTCGGCACCTCGGACGAGGGCATCACCGTGCGGGGCGTGAAGGCGATCGGCACAGGTGCGGCCTTCGGCGACTGGATCCACATCGGCGTCTTCTACCGCCCCGGCATTCTGCCGGAGCAGATCATCTTCGGGGCGGTGAAGCCCAACACCCCCGGCGTCACCATCATCTGCCGCGAGAGCAACGTCCGGGACGGCGAGGAGGTCGAACACCCGCTCGCCTCCCAGGGTGACGAGCTGGACAGCGTCATCGTGTTCGAGGACGTGTTCATCCCCTGGAACCAGGTGTTCCACATCGGTAACCCCAAGCACGCGTCGCTGTACCCGCAACGCGTCTTCGACTGGCTGCACTACCAGGCCCTGGTCCGGCAGATGGTGCGCGCCGAGCTGATGCTCGGTCTGGCCCTGCTGGTCACCGAGCACATCGGCACCTACCAGCTGCCGCCGGTCCAGACCCGGATCTCCCGGTTCGCCGGCTTCCACCAGACACTCAAGGCACATGTGATTGCTTCCGAAGAGGAAGGGTTCCACACTCCCGGCGGCCTCTATAAGCCGAACGTCCTGATGTTCGATTTCGGGCGGGCGTACTACCTCGAGAACGTCGCCGAGATGGCCCACGAGATCGTCGACCTGGCCGGTCGTGCCTCGCTCATCTTCCCGACCGAGGGGCAGTGGCAGCGGCCCGAACTGCGGCCGTGGCTGGAGGCGCTGCAGACCGGACCGGTCGGCAGGCCGCATGACCGGCTGAAGATCAGCCGCGTGATCCGCGACCTGTTCCTGTCCGACTGGGGCGACCGCATCAGCACCTTCGAGAACTTCAACGGAACGCCCCTGCTGGCCATCCGCACACTCACCATGAAGCGCGCCGAGATGTCCCCGAGCGGCATCATGGCAGACCTCGCGCGCAAGGTCTGCGGCATCGAGAAGGTGGAGGAGGAGAAGGAGACCGCGTACACGGCTCAGGCGGACTACGCCCGACGCCAGGACGCCAAGTAAGCAGAATTCGAGGGCCCGGGTCAGAGCACACCGCACTCCCGGGCCCTTGCGACCGCTGCGCTCCTGTCGTGCGCGTCGAGTTTGCGGAAGATGGCCCGTACCTGTGTCTTGACCGTGTTGTGGGACACATAGAGCTCGGAGGCGATCTCCCGCAGCGTCAGCGGTCCGCACAGGGCGCGGAGCACTCGGCGCTCCCCCAGCGACAGGTCCTGGGGGCCGGGGGCGGCAGGCGTCACGGCCGTGTCCTCGCCACCTCGGCCGAGCAGATCCGTCAGTGCCCCTAGCGACTCGCACCGGGCCGCCGCCCGCTCGGCCGCCTCGCGGGCCTCCCGGGCCGCGTCCGGGTTGTGCCGCGCATTCTCCAGCCGCGCCCGCGTGACGTGGCACAGGGCGCGTACGTGGGGTTCGCTTCCGGTCCGGGGCGAGCCCGCCAGCACCGCTTCCGCGTCGGCCAGAACCCGTCCGGCCTCATCGATGTCTCCCTCTTCGAGGAGTAGGCCGGCACGGCCGATATAGGCGGACACAGCGACGAAATGCCCGCCCAGACCGGCCGTCGCGGCCGCCTGGAGGGCCTCGTCACTCAGAATGCGCGCCTGCTCGTGCCGTCCGGCCAGCAGCGCACACACCGCCCGCAAACCCAGCGCGCGGACGAGCACCAAACCGTGCCCGGCGGCGAGTGCATCACGGGTCGCCTCGCCGAGCAGCGCCTCCGCCTCCTCGTACCGGCGGGTCCATAGCAGAGCGGTACCCCGGGCCGTACAGGCCAGGGCACGCCAGGAAGTCAACGGCATGGTGCCGGCAACGGCGGATTCGCCGAGACGGTCGGCGGTCAGCACCTCGCCCTTCAGATAGCAGGCCACGGCCTGAGCGACGGCCGCCGCATCGGACACGGTGCTGCCTTCGCCGACCGTCTCCGATCCCGTGTGCCTGAGCTGGGCCACATCCAGCCAGCGCCGGGCCGTTTCCGGGGCGCCCCCCGACAGAGCCGCCATGGCCGCCACGACACACAATCTCCCGTCGGCGGCGACCATGCGGGGCGGCAAGAGGTCCAGCCAATGCGTGACCTCCGCACTACGGCCTGCCGCGACCGCCTCCTCCCAGCCGTCGAGGACCGATGCGACGGCCGCGGGCTCATCGCCGCCCAGCACCCAGTGCCGTACGGCCGCGGTCGTCTCCCTCCGCCGGGCGTACCACTGAGCCGCCGACCGGTGCAGGGACACGACAGTGTCCGGCCCTTGAAACATCAGAACGTCGGACAGCAGCGGAGACAATGCTCGGTGATGCCGGTACGCCGACGGATCGGCGGCGGGCACGAGCAGTTGCACGGTCCGCGCGAGTTCACGCAGCACCACGCCCGCCTGCTCCCCGGCGAGGGCCTGGCACGGCCCGGCACTCAGCTCGTCGAGGACACTGGTGCGCAGCAGGAACTCGCGCTGCTCGGTGGTCAGCCGGTAGAGGACCTCGCCGGCCAGGTACTCGGAGACCGCTTGCCTGCCGCGGGCCAACTCCCTGTCCATATCGGCCTCGTTCTCGGACCGGGCGAGAGCGCGCCCCATGATGCACAGCCCCGCTGCCCATCCCTCGGTGGCCTCATACAGCGCGCTCGACGCGTCCGCGCTCAGAGCGGATCCGAGCAGACCGGTGAGCACGGCCTGTGCTTCCTCAGGGGTGAAGGCCAGGTCGTGCTGGTCGAGTTCGGCGACCAGGCCCCGGGCGCGCAGAGCCGGCAGCGGACTTCCGAAGAGGTGCCGGGTCGACACGATGATGCGGAATCCGTGGGGAAGCCTTGTCAGGAAGTCCCCCAGGCTGCGGACCGCGTCGACGTCCGTGATGGATTCCAGTCCGTCGAGGATCAGCGTGAGCGGCCTCTGTGCGCCCAGTCCGCTCACCAGACTCGGCAGGATCTCCTCGAGCCACGCATCGACCGTCCACCCGTCGCCGTCGAGGCGGGCGGGCAGGTCCGGCAGCACCTGGTGCAGCGCCCGCAGGATGCAGGACCAGAGCCGGCCCGGGGCGTTGTCGTAGGCGTCCAGGCTGAGCCAGGCGCACTCTCCGCGAGCCACTAGGCGGCGCGACCACTCGGTCAGGAGCACCGTCTTGCCGGCGCCGACCGGCGCGGAGAGCACCACGACGGGCTCGGTCGCCGCGTCAAGCCGGCGCAGCAGACGCGGGCGGGTCAGAAGATGCGGGGGCTGGGCCGCAGGATGCAGCTTGAATGCCGCAACGGAGCTGGTCATCACACTCTCCGTGGGGTCGTCGAAACGAGCGGAGCCCCCGACGTCCACAGCTCGCCTCGCAGGAGCCGGACATCGGGGGCGGTGGCCGGCCCGGTCACGGGCCAGGCGGCCTGGTTCGAACCGCTGCCGCCAGGACTAGTGCGCAGCCCTGAGCGTGCCGAAGCCGCCCGCGAAGTGGACCAGCGGTCGGCAGTTTGCCTTGTATGCCCACTGACGGACGTCACCCACGAAGATGGTGTGATCGCCACCGGGGAGCGCCTCGGCGACGTCGCACACGACAGCCGCGATGGCGTCCTTCAACACCGGCACGCCGTGGTCGTCGAAGGTCTCGACACCCGCGAACTTGTCCGCTTTGGAAACGGCGAAGTTCCGCGCCAGGTGCTCGCTGTCCTCGCCGAGGACATTGACGGCGAAGCGGCCGTGTTCCGCGATCGCGGTCCGCGTGTACAGGTGGTTGCCGATGCAGACGAGCAACTGGAGCGGGTCCAGGGAGAGGGCGGACACGGCACTCGCCGTCATGCCGATGGGCGTGCTTCCAGAGCATGTGGTGATCACGCTGACACCCGTGGCGAGCCGGCTCATCGTGGCTCGGAAATCGACGGTCATGTCAAGGGTTTCAGTCATCGCAGGACCTCCTGGGTGTGTTGGCGGGCTTGATCGTTCGAGGGGGCGGGTAGGCGGGCCGCTGCCCCGTGACGTACGCGAGGTCAGCGCGGAGCGATCGCGCTTCGCCGAGTTCCGGGCGAAGTCGCGCGCCGGCCCGGTACGGGGCGCTCGACGACACCGGTGGCGCGCTGGGCCCTGGTGCCAGTGGCAAGGCGTCCAACGCTGGCTGTCAGTGCCGGAGAAAACACGTCCATGCCAGATGCCACCGCGTGTGCACACGGTCTGTCGGCTCATCGACGCAGTCGATCGACCAGGCGTCTCAAGTCCGCGGACGGCTGCATCCGAGCTCGTTCATGGTGTGCAGACAGCCGACTGCGTATGCGGCGGGGTGACGCTTCAGTCGGCGGGGAGGGGTTCGAGGACGAAGGTGTGGCGCAGCACGGTGTACGGCTGGTCGGTCGGCCCGCGCCTGGGCCCGGAGTCGGCCGCGTACGTGTCATAGGACGCGACCAGCGACTCCTTGACCCCGAACACCGGATCCGCATCCAGGTACGGGTCGTCCGAAGGGAACAGCATGGTGGTCACGCGCTGGAATCCCGGAGCCTCGATCAGCAAGTGCACATGGGCGGGACGCATGAGCGACCGGCCGGTCGCGCCCATGATTTCGCCGACCGGGCCGTCACCGGGTATCGGGTAGCTGGACGGGCGGATGGAACGGAAGCTGAAGAGTCCCGTCTCCTCGGTCCGGAACAGCGCACGCATGGCCGGGTCGACCCGGCCGGGCACATCCACGTCGTAGTGGCCCTCCGCATCGCTGTGCCACACGTCCACCGCCGCGCCGGCCACCGGCGCTCCCTCACGGTCGACGACTCGTCCCTCGAAGAACAGCGGGGTACCGGGCAATCCTCCGGAGATGTCGGCGGCGTCGGGGGGCTGCGGCCTGTCGTCCCTGAAGAAGGGGCCGAGGACGCTGTTCTGTGTGGCTTCGGCAGGGCGTCGATTGCTCAGGGCGTCGACCAGCATGGTGACGCCCAGCACGTCGGACAGCAGGATGAACTCCTGGCGCGTCGGGGTGCACATCTGCCCGGTGCGAGTCAGGAAGTCCACTCCCCGGGCCCACTCCTCCTCCGTCAGTTCCACGTCACGGACGAAGGCGTGGACGTGCCGCACCAGCGATTCCATGATCTCCGCGAGGCGGGAGTCCTTGGTGTCCTGCATGGTCGAGATCACGGCCTCGGTGATGGTGTCGCTGGTCAGATCACGCATGGTGCGCTCCCGTGGTGGTCGAGGCTTCGATGACGGAGCCGGACTGAGGATCTTCGTTGCCGGGTGAGCTCGACGGCGCCTCCCCGGCCCAGGCGCGGGTCAGCAGGGCGCGGACAGCGTTCCGGTCCACTGGTCGCGGATTCCAGTAGCCGTCCCGCACGACGAGTTCGGCCGCCTGCTCGATCCCCGATTCCGGCAAGCCGAGGTCCCGCAGCGCCCGGGGGGCGCCGAGCCGCCCGGCGAAGTCGAAGAGGCCGCTCGCGGCGTCGTCCCCCCGCAGCGCCTGCGCGATGCGCGCCATGGCCTCCGGGGCCGCCGGCCCGTTGTGGGCGACCACGTGTGGAAGGACGACGGCGTGCGTTTCGGCGTGCGGAAGCCCGAACGTGCCGCCCAGCACATGGCACACCTTGTGATGCAGGGCCATGCCCACCGTGCCGAGGCACGTGCCCGCCAGCCACGCCCCGTACAACGCGTCCGCCCGCGCCGCTGCGTCGTCCGGACGCCGCGCGACGACCGGAAGGGATCGGATAAGGGAGTCGAGTGCTTCACCGGCCATCAGAAAGGCGACCGGGTCCCGGTCCTGTGCGTAGAGGGCCTCCACCGCGTGCGCCATTGCGTTGATGCCGCTGACCACTGATGTCGCCACGGGAAGTGTGAGCGTCAGATCGACGTCGTACACCACCGTGTTGAGCAGCACTTCCGGCAGGCGCCGGGTCGTCTTCCTGCGGCCTTCGGTCTCTCCGAGGATCGGCGTCATCTCCGAGCCGGCGTAGGTAGTCGGCAGCGCCAGCTGCGGAACACCGGTACGCGCGGCGATGGCCTTGCCGAGGCCGATGGTCGATCCACCGCCGAGGGCGAGCACGGAGTCCGCTCCCACGGTCCTGGCGTACCCGACCGCCTTCTCCGTGACGTCGACAGGGGTGTGCGCAGCCGCTTCGGCGAAAGTTCCCGCTGCTGCAGCACCCAGCAGGTCGCGCATCTGCGCCGCCTGGTCCACTTGACCAGGTGTGCACAGGATGAGCACCCGACGGCATCCGAGAGCATCGGCCTCTTCCGGGATGCGGCTGCGCGTACCGCTGCCGAAGACCACCTTGGTGATCTGTCCCCGGTGCACGAATGTCTTCATGAGAATTTCCTCGGTCCTACCGCTCCTGTGTTCATGGAGGAAAGCGTCGACACTCGGATGATGTGCGTCAATAAAATCTGTGAGTGATAACGCGGATCGGCGCGGGAATACCTTTTTCGCGCGACGCACTCCGACCCAGCGGCCTGGGGATCGGGCGCGATATCCCCCATCTGCGGGATGCCGACGGACGCCCAGGCGTTGCACCGTGCAGCACGTGTCTGTCAGGTGGGACACGAGGAGGCGGCGGGTCTGCGGCAAAGCCGCTCCCGCTATTCCCACGACGCCCGCAAACGATATTGGAGAGCCTGGCCTAATTCTTGATGTTGCGTTACCGAAAACAGCGTCCGATGGGTCCACATTGGCGAGAGGCAGAGTAAAAGAAGATGGATAAAGTGGTCGCCACGGCTTTGGAGGCTGTTTCGGATGTGCCGGAGGGTGCGTCGTTGGCGGTGGGCGGGTTCGGGTTGAGCGGTGTGCCGAATGTGCTGATCCAGGCTCTGTTGGAGCGGGGGGTGTCAGGGCTCGGCGTGGTCTCGAACAACTGCGGGGCGATGGAGTCGGGCCTGGCCGTGCTGCTCAGGGCCGGGCGGATCGCCCGGGTGACGGGCTCATACATCGGCGCGAACAAGGAGTTCGCCCGGCAGTATCTGGCCGGTGAGCTGGAGGTCGAGATGATCCCGCAGGGCACCCTCGCCGAAAGGCTGCGCGCCGGCGGCGCCGGGATCCCCGCCTTCTACACCCCTGCCGGGGTGGGTACGCAGATCGCCGACGGCGGGCTGCCCTGGCGCTACGACGGCTCGGGCGAGGTGGCGCTGGCCTCTCCGCCGAAGGAGATCCGCGAGTTCGACGGCACCCGATACGTGTTGGAGCGTGGCATCCGCACCGACTTCGCGCTGGTGCGGGCCGCGACGGGCGACCGGCACGGCAACCTCGTCTTCAGCAAGTCCACCCGCAACTTCAACCCGCTGGCCGCCATGGCGGGCAAGGTCACGATCGCCGAGGTGGAGGAGCTGGTCGAGCCGGGCGACATCGAACCGGACGCGGTGCACCTTCCGGGCATCTTCATACAGCGGGTGGTAGCCCTCACCCCCGAGCAGGCGACGGACAAGAAGATCGAGCAGCGGACGGTGAGCAGCTGATGGCGTGGACGCGGGAAGAGATGGCCGCGCGGGCGGCACGCGAGCTGGGGGACGGCCAGTACGTCAATCTCGGCATCGGGCTGCCCACCATGATTCCCAACCACCTTCCCCCGGGCGTCGAAGTGGTCCTCGAATCGGAGAACGGCATCCTGGGCACCGGCCCGTATCCAACCGAGGCCGAAGTCGACCCGGACCTGATCAACGCGGGCAAGGAGACGGTGACTGTCCTGCCCGGCGCTTCCTTCTTCGACTCCTCGCTCTCCTTCGGCATGATCCGCGGCGGGCACATCGACGTCGCCGTGCTCGGCGCGATGCAGGTCTCCGCGAGCGGGGACCTGGCCAACTGGGCCGTTCCCGGCAAGATGATCACCGGGATCGGCGGCGCCATGGACCTCGTCCACGGCGCGCGCACCGTCATCGTCGTGATGACGCACACCGCCAAGGACGGCTCACCGAAGATCCTCACCGAGTGCGCACTGCCGCTCACCGGCAAGGCCTGCGTCAACCGGATCATCACCGACCTCGGCGTCCTCGACGTCACCGGGGACGGCCTCGTCCTCGTCGAGACCGCGCCCGGCGTGAGCGCCGACGACATCGTGGACAGGACCGACGCGAAGGTTCACGTCACCGAGGAGCTCTCGCCATGACACTGCGGGACGTCTACATCGTCGCGCGGTCCGCACGCCGTTCGGCAAATACAGCGGTTCCCTGGCCATGGTCCGCCCGGACGACCTCGGCGCGCATGCCAAGGCCGTCGACCTGGGGCTCGCGGGGTTCATCCAGACCGCGTTCTCTGTGGCACGCTCCGGCCGACCATGCAGCAGCAAGGATCCCTCGAATAGGCGATGCCCCCGGCCGGTGCCTGCCCGAAGCTGGTGGCGATGCCAGCGGACCACAGGGCGCGGCCGCGTCGCCGCCCGGCTTCTTCGAAGCCGTCGGTCCAGGCGGCGTCCCCGGCGACCGCGCCCGAGTCGCAGGCGCATCATCACCGCCGTGAATTTGCCGGGCGTCAGCGCCCGACTCTCTTGCGCACACCATCCACCACTGCCGAAATAGGGATAACGTCATGTCTCTCGCACTCCACCCCGCCGCCCAGGACCTTCTGTTCCGAGAGGCCCGGACGGCCAATACCTTCACCGATGAGCCCGTGACGGACGAACAGATGAGGGCCATCTACGACCTCGTCAAGTACGGCCCCACCTCGATGAACCAGCAGCCGCTGCGGATCGTCCTGGTCCGCTCCGACGACGCGCGGCAGCGGCTGGTGCCGCATCTCGCCGAGGGCAACCAGAAGAAGACCGCCACCGCCCCGCTGGTCGCGATCCTCGCCGCGGACAACGAGTTCCATGAGGAGTTGCCGACCCAGTTCCCGCACTTCCCGCAGGCCAAGGAGCTGTTCTTCTCCGAACGCGTGGTGCGGGAGAGGTCCGCTGCGCTCAATGCGGCGTTGCAGGTCGGCTACTTCATCGTCGGCGTCCGCGCCGCTGGTCTGGCGGCCGGCCCGATGACGGGGTTCGACGCCGACGGGATCGACAAGGAATTCTTCGGTGACGGCGAGCACTCCGTGCTGGTCGTGGTCAACATCGGCACGCCCGGAGATGCCGCCTGGTTCTCACGCAGCCCGCGCCTGGCCTACGACGAGGTCGTCACCACTGTGTGATACCGAGGCGCGCGTCTGTGGCCTGTGTGAGCGGCGCTAGAAGAGGATTCGCCCTACGAGCTCGTAACAGGATCTTGCTGAAGTGGCCTGGTCGGCCGTGACCGGTGTGACGATTCGACCGTTCGGGAGTGTGTGAGTACTCGCCGGTGGATCGTGGACGACGACTTGTGGTTGCTGATCGAGCCGTTGCTGCCGCCTCGGCCGGAGCGGTCACCGGGGCCGCGGCCGGTGCCGGACCGGCTGTGCCTGCAGGGGATCCTGTACGTGCTCTGCAACGACCTCGCCTGGCAACTGCTCCCGCTGGAGCTGGGGTTCGGCTCCGGACAGACGTGCTGGAGGCGACTGGAGCGGTGGCAGAAGGCCGGCGTCTTCGACCAGCTCCACCGCATCCTGCTCGCCGAGCTCAATGCAGCCGGCCAGCTCGACTGGTCCCGGGCCTGCGTGGATGGCTCCCACATCCGCGCGAAAAAGGGGACGCCGACACCGGTCCGTCGCCGGTCGACCGGCGGAAGACGGGCAGCAAACACCACCTGATCTGCGACGGACGCGGCACTCCACTCAAGGTCATCACCACTGCAGCGAACGTCGACGACGTCACCCAGACCCTCGCCCTGGTCGACGGCATCCCGCCCGTCGCGGGCAGGCCCGGCCGGCCCCGCCGACGCCCAGAAGCCCTGCTCGGCGACAAGGGCTACGACTCGAACCCGAACCGCGATGAGCTGCGCAAACGCCGGATCCTGCCCGTCATCTCCCGCAAGGGCTGCCCGAACATCAAAGACATGGGCAAGCTCCGCTACGTCGTCGGGCAGACCTTCGCCCTGCTCCACCAGTTCAAACGACTCGCCGTCCGCTGGGAACGCCGCACCGAACTCCACGACGCCTTCGTCTCCCTCGCCTGCAGCCTCATCTGCTGGCGCCGGCTCTAAGGATTGTCGTACTGGTGATACCTGCGTACGTGAATGCGAGCACGGCCCTCAAGGCCTCTCCGGCGGGTTGCGGCACCGGCCATCCGTCCCTGCGTCGCCGGTGACCCACTCCCGGCAGGTGTCACTCGAATGGAGTAACCAAACGCGCCACCCACATGGGTGAAGATCAAGCTGAGTAGTGCCCCAACCGAGGCAATCCGTGAAAGGGAAACCACATGCGCATTCGACGAACTCTCGCCGCCGTCATCGCCACGGCAGCCCTCGCCGGACTCGGCCTCACAGGTGCCGCCACCGCCACGGCCGCCACCCACAACGCCACCGCCACCGCCCACACCGAAAGCCTCACCCCGGGTGAGTGCGTGGACGGCGGCGGAAAGGTGGTCGGGATGAAGTGCGTCGGCGGTACGGGCGACGGGCAGATGGTCGACTAACGCCCACCGGGCGCCCCGCAGCCACGCGCCGCGGGGCGCTCCCGCGTCCGTCGCAGATCAGGTGGTGTTTGGCCACGGCCCTGGAGGCACAGATCAGGCAGGTGCTGGCGAGTGGCACGCCGCTCATCGCTCGCCAGACCCAGGGCAAGAAGAAGTAGTACGCCGAAAGCAAGCCCCCTGCCTGCGGTTTCTCCGCGAGTAGGGGGCTTGTTGCTGCCCTGGGGCCGTCGCTGGGCCGTCAGGTGATTCATCGGGCCGTATGAAGACAGCGGCCACAGCCGTGCGCGTACGTTCCTGGCTGGAGGGCATCAGGTGCGCATACACACGGAGCGTCAGCCAGGGGTCCGGGTGGCCGAGGTACCCCGGCGAGAGCCTCGGCACGGGACGACACGTTCGGCGTCCACAGTCGGCGGACGGACCGAGCGAGCCGCACACGGATTGCGCGGGAGATGACCGTCATCGGCGGCCGCGCTCAGGGCGGCTCGCACGTCGAAGCAGATCGTCAGGGCGTACGAGCCGCGGACGCCATTCCGCGCCGGTGCGAGGATGGCGTCCTGGTCGGACGCACCGGGAACACCACAGCCGCGTGACCACGGCAAGCCCTATGCTGCCGAGATGATCAAGCCGATTGAACTCGTCATATTCGACTGCGACGGCGTGCTGGTCGACAGCGAGCGCATCGCCGCACGTGTCCAGGTCGCACTTGGCGCAGAGCTGGGCTGGCCGCTCACCGAGGGCGAGGTCGTGGACCGGTTCATCGGGCGCTCGCACGCCGCCATCCGCGAGCAGGTCGCCGCCCGGCTCGGCGAGGACATGGCCACGATCTGGTCGGAGAGGTTCGAGCAACTCCACCGTGAGGCCGTGGATGCCGGGCTCGCCCCGGTCGATGGCCTGCCGGAAGCACTCGACGCGCTCACTCTGCCGACCTGTGTCGCCTCCAGCGGCTCCCACGAGAAAATGCGGCACACCCTGGGCCGCACCGGACTCTACGAACGCTTCGCGGGCCGCATCTACAGTGCCACTGAAGTCTCCCGCGGCAAGCCCGCCCCCGACCTGTTCCTGCACGCCGCCCGGCAGATGGGCGTCGATCCCGCAGCCTGCGTGGTGGTCGAGGACAGCCGGCCCGGCGTCCACGCCGCCCGCGCCGCCGGCATGCGGGCCTTCGGCTACGCCGGCGGACTGACCCCGGCCGAACGCCTCGAAGGCCACGACACCGTCGTCTTCCACGATATGCGCAAGCTGCCGGCCCTCGTCGCCGAGGGTTAACCACCCCCACACCCTGCACCGCGCCGACAGCCCGGCCTCCTGTAGGGCGCGTCCCGTGCACCACCGCTCTCAGACACTGCCGCCCGGTGGGGCGACCCCGGCGACCTTCGACTCGCCCCGGCTCCCGAATCGGGCCGGAGCCTGGCGCTTCCGGGCAGGGGGCGCCAGGATTGTGGCGGTCATGACTCACTACAGCTGGATGCGATTCTTCGCTCCCGACGCCGCCCACCGGAGCCTTGGACTGACCTGTCTCGGCGTCGGGGTGCAGCACGGTGCGCTGCCGGTCGTGGGACCTCGCACAGTGGACCGCCATGTCGCCGTCATGGTCTCCGGGGGCGGTGGCTGGTTCCGTCGCGGCACCGGCCCCGTCCATCCCGTCACCGCGCCCGCCCTGCTCTGGCTGACGCCGGGCGTCCCCCATGCCTACGGGCCCGACGCCGCGACGGGCTGGGAGGAGACGTTCGTCGCGTTCACCGGTCCCGCCACGGGCACGTACACCCGGCTCGGATACATCACCCCGGACCGGCCCGTCGTGCCGCTGAGCCGCACCGAAGGGGTCAGTGCCGTCGTCGACCGGGTCGTCCGAGCGGCCCGGCCCGGCAATCCGCTCGCCGATGTCGAGGCGTCGGTCGCGGTGCACGAGCTGATGCTCACCCTGCGCGCCGCCGCCGCACACGACGGGACCGCAGCCGACGGGTCCGTGGTGGAAGCGCTCGCCCGTAACGCCTTCCTGCCGCTGTCCGTCGACGGGCACGCAGCCCGGCTCGGGATGACCCCGGCCGGGCTGCGTGCGGCGGTGCGCCGCGCAGGCGGGCGTCGTCACCCCAGGGGTAGCGCCGCTGCTCGAGCCCGCCGCGGGCCGCGTACTCCCACTCGCTCTCGGTCGGCAGCCGCCCGCCGGCCCAGGCGCAGTACGCGGCAGCGTCCCGCCACGACACATGGACGACCGGATGGTCCCACCGGTCCTCCACCGAGGACCCCGGTCCTTCCGGGCATCTCCAGTACGCGCCCCGCACCCCGCACCACCACGGTGTCTGCGGCGGACGTGCGGAGACACGGCGCAGTTCACCCGGCAGGAAGCTCGCGAAGACGTACGACCAGCCGAACGCCTCTGCGTCCGTGCGGTGCCCGGTCTCCTCGACGAACTCGGCGAACAGCGCGTTCGACACCGTGTGGGCGCCGATGGTGAACGGCTCCACCACCACGGGCCGCACGGGGCCCTCGCCGTCCTGTGGGTATCCCCCGGGGTCGTCGGTGCCCATGAGGAAGGTGCCGCCGGGCAGCCGGATGCCGGTGCGGTTCCGATGGAGGTCCGTGGGAGCCCCGCCGGACGGTGAGGCGGGAGCGGCGGGAGGGCCGGTGAACGGACGAGGCTCTTCGACCCCGGCTCGTCCGGCGGCGCAGCATCCCTGGGTACGTTCGGTCACGACGAGCCTCTCCGGTCCTTCGGTGCCTGCCGGCCGGGCCGGCCGGGTCACAGACATGCCCTCAGCGCGGGCAGCACCGGATCCACCGGCTGCCCCGCCGTCAGCTCCCCGGCGGACACGAATCCTTCCGGACGGTCCGCGAGTTCGGCGACGAGCCGCGTCCGCCACCGGACCAGCCGATCGGTCGCCGCCGGGTCGCCGGACAGGTCGTGCAGTTCCTGGGGGTCGGCGTCGAGATCGAAGAGCTGCTCGGTGCCGGATCCCGACAGCCACACATACTTCTCGTGCCCGTCGGTCAGCCATTGGAGCGACTGACCCAGGATGACGTGTTCGCCGTGCAGCCACTCCCGCAGCGGCGCATGCCCGCCCCGCGCGGCCGGCAGCGCGCTGCGACCGTCGATGCCCTCGGGCGCCTCGAGTCCCGCCGCGTCCAGCAACGTGGGCATCACGTCGCGCAACTCGACCACCTCGTCGCACACCGCGCCCCGCGGCACACCGGGCCCGGCCAGCAGGAACGGGACACGCGCGGAGCCCTCGTACGGGAAGCCCTTGCGCCACATACCGTGATCACCGAGCATCTCGCCGTGGTCGGAGACGAACGCCACCACGGAGTCCTCCAGCAACCGGAACTCGTGCAGGGTCTGCAGAAACCGGTTGATCTGCTGATCGATATGCGCCATATGCCCGAAGTACCCGGCACGAGCCCGATGCCGGACATCCGGGGTCATCCGCCCCACCGGCGTGTCATGCACCCCGTCCCTGCGCCACGGGTCGTACACATCCGCCCAGTCACCGAGCGGCGGCTCCTGGGGCGGGGCCGCCAGGTACTGCTCGAACGCCCAGGCCGGTGGATCGTACGGAGGATGCGGGCGGTGGTAGGAGAGGAAGTGGAAGAAGGGCACAGTGGGGTCGCGCCGGTAGAGGAAGTCGATGGCGCGCGAGGTCGCCCAGTTGGTGGGGTGAAGCCGCTCGGCCTTGTCCCAGGGGCGGGCCACGTTCGAGTTGCAGTTCAGCCCGTGGTCGGCGTAGTCCTCGGCCGCGCTCACCCCGGCCTGCTCGCCCAGCCATGCCAGGTAGTCGTCGTAGCCGCGCGGATCTCGGTCACGACGGCGTGAGAAGTGCAGGTAACCGTCGTGCAGTTCGACGTCGTCGAAGCCGAGCCTGGCCCGCTCCGGGTAGACATGCATCTTGCCGACGCACTTCGTCTGGAACCCGGCGTCCCGGAAGGACCCGGCGAGCGTGGTCGTGTACGGGGTCCAGTCCACCCCGTCCTCGTACCCCACCCGCCCGTGCCGGGTCTGGGAGAGCCCGGTGTGCAGCGCGGCACGCGCCGGGACACAGGTCGGAGTGGCCGAGTAGACACGGCTGAACCGCGTTCCGCGGGCGGCGAGTTCGTCCAGATACGGCGTGCGCACCACGGGGTGCCCCTCGGCGGACAGACAGTCGCCGCGCCACTGGTCGACGCAGATCAGCACAACTCCGGTGCGGGTCATCACGGCCACTTCCCCACGGGCATGAAAGGTCGGGAGGGCAGGGCCGACGGCCATGCCCTCTGCGAACGGATCCGGGTTTCAGGCCCATTGATCTCGCTCCGTGACATGAACTGTCAAGGTTTGTTCAGACAAGTCCACCTGCGGTGCGGCTCAGTCCAAGTCGCCTTGCCTGCACGGCCGCCCGGCATGACGGGTGCCGCCGGCTCGACTGCCGATCCGCCTGGTCACCTCCGTTCTCCGGGCCGGGGCCGCCGCTAACCTGACCCCACACTGCGGAGCGAGTGGACAGAGCAGGAAAGCAAGGAGATCGGGAGAGCGGTCATGGGCGAGCCTCTGAAGACCTTCGTCGGCGGCACCGAAGTCGACGTGCCCAACAGCATCCCGGACATCCGCGCCGCGCTCCCCGACGAGAGACGCGAGGAGTTCGAACGCGCCATCAACGAGGCGGGGTTGCACGAGATCCAGGCGGTCATGCGGCACTGGATGCTGGAGGCGGTACCCGATCCCGAGGCGGAACGGATCCTGGACCGGCTGGCGCAGGACGAGGCCGAGAGGCGGAACGTCTCTTGAGGTTCCGCATCTCCTACGCTCCGCCCACCGACGACACCCTGGCCAAGATGCGGGACGGCGAGACGTTCCGGGACGAGATGGCGCGCACCCTGGGGCACGACCCGTACGGGCACGGGTCGTCGGCCGTCAAGAGCGAACACGACCGGCGCGAGGCGACGGTCCTCGGGGCCATCGTGCTCTATTACGTCTCCGGGTCCGTGCTCACCGTCACCGTCGTGAGGCTCGTCCCGCTGCCCTGAGTCCCGTCGCCGCTCCGCATCACGTCCAGCTGGTTCAGGCGAGCTTCGCGAGCTGCGCGTCGACCACCGCGGTCGGCAGTCCGAAGTCCTCCCCGGCGCCGGACGCCGCAAGGTTGAGCGAGGTGAACGAGGCGACCGTGGCGCCCTGGCGCGCGACCACGAGCTTGAGCGGGCCCTTCTCACCGTCCTGTTCCAGCACCACGGTCCAGGCCACGGCCTCCTCGCCGCCCGAGACCTTCTCCTCCTCGATCTTGACGATCTTCTGCTTCTCGCCCGCCACGGTGAAGTCGAAGCCGCCGGAGCACTGGGTGGCGGCGGTGCGCAGGGCGGCGACCGTGTCCTGGGCGCCCTTGCCGTCGTACGAGGAGAGGGAGGTCATCGTGGTCGTGATGTCGAAGGCCGCCTTGAACGCCTCCTCCGCGTTCGCGCCGTCCTTCTTCTCCTTCTTGGGCTCGCTGACGACCTTGCGCTGGTTGGCCGCCGAAGGCTTGCCGACCTGGGCGCCCATCAGCGCATCGGCGAAGCTGTCGCATGCCTTGTCGGCCGCCGTGACGTCGGCGGCGGCGACGGTGTCGGCCTTGCCCGCCTTGCTGATCTTGTGGCCCTTGACGTCGCCCTGGACCAGCGCGGCCTTCTCCAACTCGGCGGCGGTCAGTGCCTTGACCGCCGCAGGCTGCGCCGGGGCGCTCTCCTCGGCCTTGGCCCCGTCCGCGCCTGCGCCACCGGAATCCGTGCCTCCGCAGGCGGTGGCGACCAGAGCGAGGGAGGCCGCGCAGGCGGCAAGAGCGGTGCGGCGTATGACGGTGGGCCTCATGGCGCGACCCTATGAGTCTGCTGTGGTTTGACGATCAACCATTTCGGGCACGGGAGTTGATCGTGATTGCGTTGTGATCATCCCGTGAAAATGCCCGGCCGGCGCAGAACGGTCCGGCCCGCAATCGATGCAGAGGGACATGCGCATGCAGAGCCCAGCAACCGTTTCGACCGTTCTCGACGCCGTCGGCGTCGGGGCGGACGACATCGCCGCGTGCGTGCCGCTCACCGGTGGCACGTACAACACCGTCACCCGCGTCACGCTCACCGACGGCCGGGACTGGGTGGTGAAGATACCGCCGCCGTCCACCGCCCCGGGCATGCGTTACGAACGCGACCTCCTCGTCAACGAGGTGACCTTCTACGCGGAGGCGGCCGCGCGGAACGTCGCGGTCCCCCACGTCGTGCACAGCGTGCTCGATCCCGGCGCGGCGACCGGACCGTATCTGGTCATGTCGACCTGTTCGGGACAGCCCTGGTCCGGGGCCGCCGCGACCATGACGGACGGTGAGGAGCGGCGGCTCAGGCATGAGCTGGGCCGGCAGGTCGGTCACCTGCACGCCGTCACCGGGCCCGAGGGATTCGGCTACCCGGCCCAGGCGCTGGGCCCGTTGGCCCCTGCCTGGCGGCAGGCGTTCACCGCGATGACCGACGCCGTGCTCGCCGACGCGGAAACCTACCGCGTCCGCCTGCCGCGTCCGGCGGACCGTATCCGTGCGCTGCTCGCCGCCGCGGCGCCCGTCCTCGACGACGTCACCCGGCCCGTCCTCGTCCATTTCGACTTGTGGCAGGGCAATCTGCTCGTCGACGGGGACCCGGGTGCCCGGAGCGCCGGCGCGATCGTCGACGGGGAGCGGATGTTCTGGGGCGACCCGGTCGCCGACTTCGTCTCGCTGGCCCTCCTCGGGAACGTGGAGAAGGACGAGGAGTTCCTCGCCGGGTACGCGACGGGGCCGGGCGGGGCCGTGGAGTTCGACGCGTCCGTGCGGCTGCGGCTGGCGCTCTACCGCTGCTACCTCTACCTGATCATGCTCGTGGAGACCGTGCCCCGCCGCACCCCTGCCGAGCAGCGGGAGTGGGTCCGGCGCGAGGTGGAGCCGCAGCTCGAATCGGCCCTGACGGACGTGGAGTCGGCGCTGCGGACGTTTGGCTGACACGGCACCGGGCGACGCCGCGCCGGCGCTGCGGACCGGGAGCGGCCGCAGCGCCGGTGCCGGTCAGCGCACCAGCGCGCGCTGCGCGTCGTGCAGGTTCGGCGGCCACACCGCTTCCGGTGTGCCGTAGGCCTCCAGCCGGGTGTGCAGATCGCCGGCGAAGTCGGGAACGTCGATCTGGTCGAACTCCGTCACCTCGCTGACGCCGACCGTCGCGCTGTACGGGGCGAGCCCGTCGATCCGCATCAGGCCGGCCCGGCCGTTGGTGACCCGGATGTTCCAGTGCGTGAAGCGGGCGCCGAAGAGCGGTCCGGCGCTCGCGTCGCCGCCGTGCCGGCCGTTGTTGTTGACCGTGATGTCGGTCCGGACGTTGGCGAACGGCATCCCGCGGTGCGAGTCGAACGTCCCCATCTCCATCTCACCGCGCGACCAGACGTTGTGGCTGGACAGCCCCTCGACGTTGATGCCGTGCAGCTGCGTCCCCGCGGGTGCCGGGACGGTGCGCTGAGCGATGGTGAAGTCCTCGATCAGGTTGTCGTGCGAGCCCTCGCGGCAGTAGTACGGGTGGTGCGAGCCGCGGCCCTCGACCCGCGTACGGCGCAGGGTGCAGGCGGACGCGCCGATCAGTCCGAAGCCGTTGTCGACGTGGCGGACGGTGATGTCGTCCGCCCAGCAGTCGTACGCACACTGGAACGCGACGCCGTTGTACCCCTTGTCGAGCAGGTGCAGCGACTGCGGGGTCTCGATCGCTTCGAGGGTGAGGCCCTCGACGCCCGAGCCGGTCAGCGGAGTGGCGAGGGTGGTCAGACGCGGGTCCCACTCGGGACGGACATCCAGCGGGAGCGGGCGTTCCAGGGTGACTTCGCGCCCGTGCACGGCGGTGATGCGGACCGGCCACTCGTGGGGAACGTACGAGGTCAGCTTGGTCTTGTCGTCCCAGTAGTAGGCCTCCGGGCCGGGGCCTTCGCCCGCCATGTGCTCCAGGAGGGTGTGGTCGGCGTCGTCGGCGAGGCGGAGCAGGACGAGCCGGCCGCGCTTCAGCTCCTTCGTGGACTCGACGGTGATCGTCCGGTCGCCGCGGCGCGCGGGTGCGACCGTCGTCAGCGTCCGCCACTCGTCGCGCTTGTTGCCGGTCCATCCCTCGAAGGGCCAGGCCTTGGCCTTGATGGCGTCGGTGAGCGAGGTCCAACGGTCCTGCGGGCAGAGCCAGATGAGGCCGCCGGCCCAGGACCAGCTGGACTTGTCGCCGCCGTAGCGGCTGCCGTACACGCCGATCAGCTCGGTGAGGTTCTTGGTCGCGTACAGCTTCGTACGTCCGCTGCCCGCACCGCGGACCACCACGTTGCTGTGGCCGATCCTGATGATGTCGTCGATGCGGTACGTGCCTTCGGGGATGAGTACCGTGCCACCGCCACGCTCTCCGGCAGCGGCGATGGCACGGTTGATCGCGGGGGCGGCGTCGGCAGAGCCGTCCGGTTCGGCGCCGTAGTGCAGGACGTTCGCGACGACCTTGCGGTGCCGGGGGAGGGCGGAACCGCCCTTGTAGCCGGCCCGGCCGATGAACGGGACCTGGGCGTGGGTGAAGGGGGCAGCGGCGAACTCCCGCCAGAGCGGGGACGTGGTGTGCGGCGCACCGCCCGCGGCGCTCGCGGCGTGCGCTGTCCGGGTTCCCGGCGCCGACGCCGCCCGGGCCGTTCCGGCACCGTACCCGCCCGTGGCCACGGCGGCGGCGACGGCCACCGCGCTGCCGAGCAGCCCACGTCTGCTGATGCCGCTGGTGTTGCTGCTGATGTTCCCCGCCGGAGCCATCGAACCGACCGCCTTTCATGCATGTGAACGACGTTCATATCTGCGTCGGCGGTGAGCATGCCACGGTGCGGCAGTGCAGCGAAAGAGTCATGCACTGCCGAATCGACGGGACGGTAAAGGTCAGTTGGCGGGGCGCTGAGTCAGATGCGTGAACGCATCCAGGTTCCGCGTGGATTCACCGCGCGACACCCGCCACGCGTACTCCTTGCGGATCGCGCTCGCGAAGCCCAGCTCCAGCAGCGTGTTGAACGAGCCGTCGGCCGCCTCGAGGACCGTACCGAGCAGCCGGTCCAGCTCCTCGGGGGTGACGACGGAGAGCGGCAGCCGGCCGGCCAGATAGATGTCACCGAGCCGGTCGATCGCGTAACTCACGCCGAAGAGCCGGAGGTTGCGCTCCAGCAGCCAGCGGTGGACCGCCGCGTCGTTCTCGTCCGGGTGGCGGATGACGAAGGCGTTGAGGGAGAGCGAGTGCCTGCCGACGAGCAGCGAGCAGGTGGTGGAGAGCTTGCGGGTACCGGGCAGCTTCACCACGTAACTGCCGGGCTCGGGGCTCTCCCATTCCAGCCCGGCGTCCTTCAGCGTCGCCTCGATGACCTGCTCTGCCTGCTTGACCTGCGGCGCATCAACGTCAGCCATGGTGCGAGCGTACGCGACGGCGGTGCTCGTGCATCGCGGCCGTATAGACGTCGGCGGTCGCGGACGCGGCGGTGTCCCAGCCGAAGCCCTGCGCATGTGCGGCGGCCGCCGCACCCATCCGGGCGACGAGCTCCGGCGACTCGGCGAACCGGGCCAGCTGCTGCGCATACGCCTGCGGCTCGTGCCCGGGGACCAGGAAGCCGCTCACCCCGTCCCGTACGGCCACCGGCAGCCCGCCCACGGCCGCCGCGACGACCGGGGTGCCGGCCGCCTGCGCCTCGATGGCGACCAGGCCGAACGACTCACTGTACGAGGGCATGACCAGCACGGACGCCGCCCGGAACCAGTCGGCGAGCCGGTCCTGCCCGACCGGCGGGTGGAACCGTACGACATCGGTGATGCCGAGCCGCGCCGCGAGCTTCTGCAGCCCCTCCGGCTTGGCGAGACCGCTGCCGCTGGGGCCGCCGACCACCGGTACGACCATGCGGGACCGCAGTGACGGATCGCAGTCCAGCAGCACGGCCACCGCGCGCAGCAGTACATCGGGGGCCTTCAGCGGCTGAATGCGGCCCGCGAAGAGCGGAATGAGGGCGTCCTGGGGCAGCCCGAGGCGGGCCCGGGCGGCGGCCCGGCCGTCGGCGGGGCAGAAGCGGTCCAGGTTGACCCCGGGGTGGACGACGGCGACGGCCGCCGGATCGGCCTCGTAGAAGCGGACGAGCTCGTCCGCCTCCTCCGCGGTGTTGGCGATCAGCCGGTCGGCGGCGCTGACGATCTGGGTCTCGCCGATAACCCGGGCAGCCGGTTCGGGGGTGTCGCCGTCGGCGAGCGCCGCGTTCTTCACCTTCGCCATGGTGTGCATGGCATGGACGAGGGGAACGCCCCAGCGCTGCGCGGCGAGCCAGCCGACGTGGCCGGAGAGCCAGTAGTGGGAGTGGACCAGGTCGTAGTAGCCGGGGCGCTGACCGGCCCATGCCTGCATCACACCGTGCGTGAAGGCACAGAGCTGGGCGGGCAGATCCTCCTTGGCCAGACCCTCGTACGGCCCCGCGTCGACGTGCCGGACCAGCACGCCGGGCGCCAGCTCGACCGACGGGGGCAGGGCGCCGGTGGTGGCCCGGGTGAAGATCTCCACCTCGATGTTGAGCGCGGCGAGCCGCTTGGCGAGCTCCACGATGTAGACGTTCATGCCGCCCGCGTCACCCGTGCCCGGCTGGTGCAGCGGGGAGGTGTGCACGGAGAGCATCGCTATGCGACGGGGCTTGCGGTGACTGCCGGGGAAGGCGGTCGGGAACCTCAGGCGCGGCGCCATACGGTTGCTGCCGAGCCGAGAGACGTACTGGCTCACGTCGTCCGGTCCTCCTCGCTCGGGGCATGACACCGAGGGGGCATGGCGCTCCCTCGAAAGCCTTGAACAGCGGAACGCAGCCATTTCATTTCCGCCCCGCCTGCCACTTTGCCAAATCATTACGCTCGCGCACAGCGCGTCACCACGACCGCACCCCGCCCGGGTCCGGCGGTACAGCCCGGCCACGGACCGCCCCGGCCCGCGGGGCCGCGGGGTGCGTCGGGCTCGTTAGGCTCGCTGTCATGCGCCCCATCGGCACCGCGACCCGCGGGACCACCAACCCGAACCGGCTCCGCCGCATGGACCGCTGGATCGCCGCCACCCACGGCCCCGCCCTGCGCCGCTCCGACACCCCCGTCGCGGTCGACCTCGGGTACGGCGCCGCCCCCTGGACCGCCGTCGAGCTGCTGCAACGCCTGCGCACGGCCGAACCGCGCACCGCGGTCGTCGGCATCGAGATCGACCCCGAGCGGGTCGCGGCGGCGAAGCCGTACGAGCGCGAGGGGCTCACCTTCGTCCACGGCGGCTTCGAGATCCCGCTGGCCGGCCGCCCCACCCTCATCCGGGCGGCGAACGTGCTGCGTCAGTACGACGAGGCCGAGGTCGCCGCGGTCTGGCAGCGGCTGTGCGCCCGGCTCGCCCCCGACGGACTGCTGGTGGAGGGCACCTGCGACGAGATCGGGCGACGGCATGTGTGGGTGGCACTCGGCCCGGAGGGGCCGCGCACGGTCACGTTCGCGACCCGCCTCGGCTCCCTGGAGCGCCCCTCCGATCTCGCGGAGCGCCTGCCCAAGGCGCTGATCCACCGCAATGTGCCGGGCGAACCGGTCCACGCGTTCCTTCGCGACTTCGACCGGGCGTGGGCGGCGGCGGCCCCGTACGCCTCACTGGGGGCGCGGCAACGCTGGATCACGGCGGTGCGCGCGCTGTCGGCCGACTGGCCGCTGACGGACGGGGTGCGGCGGTGGCGGCAGGGCGAGGTCACCGTGGCGTGGGCGGCGCTGCGGCCCGAGGCGTAGCCCGACAGGCACCGAGCGGTGACCGATCGGCCGTCCGGTGCCGGGTGGCGTGTGACCGTCCGGCCGACACGCCCTGAACAGGGTGAGGTTCACGCCCGGAACGGTGCGCCCGGGAACACGGGAGCGGCATCGTTCGTCCCAGATGGCGGGGAATGCCTCTGTTGCTTTTCGGTACGGCGTGGCACGATCGCGCCGTCGCCAAAAGTTACTGACGGTAAATCAGATTCACTCGGAGGGGGAGCCCATGAACCGACGCCACTGTGCCGCTGCCGCGATCACTCTGGTCTGCGCTCTGGCCGTGCTGACCGCGCCGGCCCAGGCCTTCGCCGCACCTGCCCCGCCCTCCCCCGCGCCCGGCTCCCCCGCAACTCCGCAGAAGAAGAGCCTCGAAGAGGTGCGCGAGGAGATCGACACCCTCTACCGGAAGGCCGGGGCGGCCACCGACGCGTACAACCTCGCCGAGGAACGGGCCCGGAAGCAGTCCAGCGAGATCGTCGGACTGGCGCGGGCGATCGTGGCGGGGCAGGCGAAGATCGCCGACCTCAAGAGCAGGGCGGGCGCCCAGGCCCGCGAGCAGTACCGCACCGGCGGACTGCCGCCGGGCACACAACTGATGCTCAGCAACGACCCGCAGCTGTTCCTGGACGGGCTGAACCGGGCCTGGCAGGGTCAGCAGGCCGCCAAGGGGGTCCTCGGCGAACTGACCAGGAGCCAGGCGGACTTGGAGATGTACACCAAGGACGCGAGCGCCAACTGGAAGAAGCTCGAGTCCAACCGGCTCAAGCAGGCCAAGGCCAAGAAGCAGATCAACGCGCAGATCGCCGCCGCGAAGAAGCTCGAGTCGAAGCTGGAGAAGGAGGAGCGGGCCCGCCTCCTCGAGCTGGAGCAGGAGGCGGAGTACAAGGCGCAGACCGCCTGGCTCGGCTCCGGCGCCCTCAAGGAGATCAACCGCGCGGCGAGCGCGAGCGGCAAGAAGGCGGTGGCCTTCGCGACGTCGCAGATCGGCAAGCCGTACGTATGGGGAGCCGAGGGCCCGGGATCGTACGACTGCTCGGGCCTGACGTCCCAGGCGTGGGCGGCGGCGGGACGGCCGATTCCCCGCACCTCGCAGGAGCAGTGGCGGCAGTTGCCGCACATCGCCGTCGAGGACATGCGCCCCGGTGACCTGATCATCTATCACGGTGACGCCAGCCATGTGGGGATGTACATCGGCGACGGCGCCATCGTGCACGCGCCGCGCCCGGGACGGAATGTGACGCTCGCGGGAGCGGGTTCGATGGAGATCCTCGGGGTGGTCCGCCCGGACAGGTGAGCGGACGGGTACGTCCTGTCCGCACGAACCGGGCCACGCAACCCCGGTCACGGCGGTCACGGCAGGTTCGCCCAGCGGCCCCTCCCGCACGTGTCCGGGGTCACGCCCGGTCGACCGCCGCGCGTGACCGGGACCACGCCCCGCCCGTCCGGTCCGCCCGCGTGACCGGGGCCACGCCGCCGGCCGGTCGCCCCGTGAGCCACGCCACCCGAACCCCCGCCGCCGGGGTGATGTTTGTCATGGCCGTCATCCCGCCCGTGGGCGGGCACATCTCGCCGGATCCGTGGTGGGACGCGGCTTATGGCTCTGCATATGCCGGTGGTCGAATGCCATTCGCCATTCCGTTCGCACGTCAGGTACCGCTATGGTCCCGGTCTGGCGGATCGTCGATCGTCGTTCCGCCGCGCCCTCGGGGGGAGGGAAGGAAACCGAACCGATGCCCGTACCCGTACCGCAGCAGCGCACCGCCCCCGCTGCGGAGGCCACCCGCGTCGCCCATCTCACCCTCCTGGTGATCGAGGACGACCCGGCGGGCACCTTCACCGTCCCCGAACTCCCGGCGGCGGCCGGCACCCGGGTCCGTATCCGTACCGCCCGCAATCTGACCGAGGCGGCACGGCTCCTCACGGACGACGTCGACTGCATCCTGCTGGACCTGGCCCTGCCGCCGGGCAGCGAGACGCGCGCCGGCGAGGGGGCCGAAGGGCCCGCCGAGCTCACCACGCTCACGCACGTCCTTCGCATGGCACCGCGCCACGCCGTCCTCGCACTCACCGCGGAGGACGACGCCGATCTGGCCGCTGAGGCGGTGCGCGTCGGCGCCCAGGACTATCTCTTCCGCGGCGAGCTCGACGGACGGCTGCTCACCCGCGCCATCCGCTACGCCGTCGAACGCAAACGCGCCGACGTCGCGCAGCACCAGCTGACCGAGTCGAAGCTGCGCGCCCAGGAGAACGCCCGGCTGGAACGCGGGCTGCTGCCCACGCCGCTGCTCCAGGGCTCGGAGCTGCGGTTCGCCGCGCGCTATCGCCCGGGCCGCAGCCGTGCGCTGCTCGGCGGGGACTTCTACGACACGGTCCGTACGCCCGACGGCACCGTCCACGCGATGATCGGCGACGTCTGCGGCCACGGCCCGGACGAGGCGGCGCTCGGCGTCGAACTGCGCATAGCGTGGCGGGCACTGACGCTGGCCGGACTCTGCGGCGACGAACTGCTCTCCACACTCCAGCAGGTCCTGGAGCACGAGCGGGAGAGCGAGGAGATCTTCGCGACGCTCTGCACCGTCGACATCACCCCCGACGGCCGGCGCGCCGGACTCTGCCTGGCAGGCCATCCCGCCCCGCTGATCACCCGGCAGGGTCGGGCGGCGCAGCTGCTCCCGTACGAGGACGGCGGCCCGGCCCTGGGCCTTCTGCCGCACGCGCGCTGGCCGCGCCGCCAGGTCGAACTCGGCGGCTCGTGGAGCCTGATGATGTACACGGACGGGCTGATCGAGGGCCGCGTCGGACCGGACGGAACCCAGCGGCTCGGCCAGGACGGCATGGTCGCGATGATCAACCGTCAGCTGGCGGAGGGGCTCAGCGGCGAGGCGCTGCTGGAGGCCGCGGTCACCGAGGTGCGCGAGCTGAACGGCGGCGAGCTGACGGACGACGTCGCGGTCCTGCTGCTCGACCGCGACCGGGGCCGGAGCTCATCGCTTCCGCGCCCCCGCCCCGGATCGGCGTCGGCCGCGAGCGCTCAGCGCCCGCCGTTGTAGGGACCGTACGGCCCGTCGCTGCTGGAACCACCGCGCCGGCCACCGCCGCCGCCCGAGACCGCCTTCAGCGCGGGCCGTACGTCCACCATGAAGACGATCGACGCAACCGCGCCGGCGAGCTGCAGGAACAGCATCGGCACGAAGAGGTTCACCGCAACGGTGATGCCGAGAATGATCAGCCAGAAGGACTTCTTCTGCTTGTCCGCGGCACGGTACGCGTCCTCGCGCGCCGTCGCGGCCAGGAACAGTGCCACCACGGCCAGGACCAGCATGACCAGGTAGAGCAACCAGATGAGTGTGCTGAACCCCGTGAGCAACATGGTGTGCACCGCCTAACAAGTGGATGAGCGCCTCGCCGCCAAGGTACCGGGACAACGAGCCGGCCACCCCGAAAGGTGCCCGCCCCGCGCCCCGGTACACACCGGCTGCGGCGCTACTTGGCGGTCGGCGGGGTGGTCTTCTTCGCCACGGGCTTGCGCACCGGCGCCTTCTTGGGCGTCGCCGCCGCGGAGCGGGGCTCCGCCTTGACCGTGTTCTTCGGCTCGCTCTTGGCGGCCGGCTCGGCCTTGGCGGCGGGCTGCGTCTTCGGCTTGGGCTGGGACTCCCGCCTCGGCTCGACGACGACGGCGATCTCGACGAGCTCGTCGGCGGACTCGCCGCGCCACGTCTTCACGGTCTGCTCGCCGCGCTCGGCGACCTTCTCGTACGTCTCCCGGGCCCGGACCGCGTACTCCGCGGCCACACCCAGGCTCCGCAGCGCCAGGTCCTGGGCGGACTCGCCGAGCTTCTTCAGATCGGTGTCCAGCGAACCGAGCACCTCGGTGACCTTCGCCTGCACGGTGGCCTGCGCCTCCTTGGCGTGCGTGGTCACCTTCTCCTGCACGGCACGCGGGTCGGCGTTGCGCACCGCCTCGAACCGCTCGGGCGCCTCGGCCCGCAACTGCTCGATCAGCGCCGGGACCTTCCGGGCCTGCTCGACGGCGAGATCGGCCGTACCGGCCGCGAAGTAGAGGGGGGTCGGGTCGGTGAGGGTCTTGCGCAGGTCATCGGTGATGGCCATGACTGTGGTCCTCCCGGATCATCAGCTCAGTTTGAGGGTGGTGAAGGCTTTGAAGCTGTATCGGCATCTGTGCCGTCGGCGCTGAGGCCGGATTCGTCACCGGCGTCCGCCGGGCCGGATTCGAACCCGTTCTCCTTGCGGAAGGAGTCGTAGATCTGCAGCAGCACGTTCTTCTGCCGCTCGTTTATGGACGGATCAGCCAGAATGACCGCCCGGGTCTCCAGCTCCTCCCGCTCCCGCTCATCCAGAATCCCGGCCCGCACATAGAGGGTCTCCGCGGAGATCCGCAGCGCCTTGGCCACCTGCTGCAGCACCTCGGCGCTCGGCTTGCGCAGCCCGCGTTCGATCTGGCTGAGATACGGGTTGGACACCCCGGCGGCATCGGCGAGCTGCCGCAGCGAGAGCTGCGCATTGCGGCGCTGCTCGCGCAGGTACTCACCGAGATTGCCGACGTTGAGTGATGCCATGACTCGATAGTGCGCCATCCGCGCTAACTATTGCAAGCACATGCTTGCAATAGTGTTCTAAATCACGGAGGGTGATCGATCGCGACCTTCTGTGTCCTGTCTCTGCGATGTGCAGGCAGTCCCGCTCTTCTGTAGGCACGTGCGGCTGGGCCCCGGTCGTGTGTGGGCAAGTTCTGGAGAGTTCCGGTCTTGTGCAGGTGCGGCGGTCGCGGCATTTCTACGGTCGAAGTGGCTGGACCGCTTCGCGCATCGAGCTGTCCATCGAATCCGCCGGACTCGAGGCACTCACGTGGCAGCTCAGTGAGGCCCGGGCACACTTGGCCGGATTTGAGTGAGACACGGCAGGACGGGTCACGGGATCCGAGATCATGCAGCGCGACCGCTGTTTCAGAGCGCGATGGAGGTATCCGCCATGTCCGACCTCGACAGCCAGACCGCCTACTGGGACGCCGCAGCGACGACCAAGACGTTCACGCATCCACTGCACCTGCCGTGGCTGGACGACGTCGACGGGCATGCCGTGATCCTGGACTACGGCTGCGGCTACGGCCGGACCATGCAAGCCCTCGCACAGCAGGGTTTCACCAACCTCTCCGGCGTCGACACCTCACCGGGGATGATCTCCCGGGCACGCGCCCTGCATCCCACGATGCACTTCGACGTACTGGACGCACCGCCGACGCTCGCCCATCCGGACGCAAGCCTCGACGTGGTCCTCCTCTTCGCGGTGCTGACCTGCATACCCGGCAACGACGCACAGCGACGGCTGCTCGGCGAGCTGAGCCGCGTTCTCAAACCGGACGGAATGCTCTACCTCAGCGACCTGCTGCTCCAGGACGACGAGCGCAATCGTGACCGCTATGCCGGCTTCGCGGAACGCTACGGCACCTACGGAGTGTTCGAGACCAGCGACGGCACAGTCTGCCGCCACCACCCGAGCGACCGGTTCACCTCCCTGCTTGCAGACTTCGAGATCGCCGACACCCGCCGAATCACCGTCGCCACCATGAACGGACACGAGTCGAAGGGAATCCAGATCCTGGCCCGTCGAGGACATCTCCGCTGAACTCCGGCTCCCCCGCCGGCACATGCCGAACCTCGCCCCCGCGGGACAGTCCCGGCCGGTCTGTGCAGGGACATGCTCCACACCAGGTCACCTGTCCGCACCGTTCGGCCGCGACCGACGGTGCCCTGTCCGACTCGGCCTGCGCTCGCACCCGGCGGCCATCCGATGACGGCCGGCCACGTGGGAGACGAGGTGCGTCCACGTCCGACGCAGGCGTACGGCGGTCATCCGGTGCCCTTCGAGTCCCGCCCGCTGCGCGCGGATGGGATCGACGCGCTGCTGGACCGGGCTGGACTCGCCCTCGCCGCGCGCCTGTCGGAAGAGCCGGCCGAAGGAGCGAAAAGGACGATCACCACCTTCCCGGCACAGAAGCCCGGGCAACGGCGGGGAAGCCCTGCGGTCTCGCCCTGGCGGAAAAACACGGGGCACACCCGCAGCATGGAGAATCCTGAAGCATGCGACCGGATGACTGGCACCTGACCGAAGACGTCGACGGCTTCCTCGCCCGAGCCGGAGACTTCCTGCGCGCGCGGCCCGGCCCGCACGTCATGCAGCTGACGTGGGCCGAGAGAGTGCGAACGCGTGGGGCGGACGCGTTCGGCACCAGAGCCCCCGTCTTCGGCGTGCTGGAGCACGCGGGCGAGGTCCGCGCCACCTTCTACCGCCTCTCGCCCCGTGGCTTCGGCCTCTCTCCACTCACGCCCGAGCAGGCCGACTCCCTCGCCGCCCGCCTGGCCGCCCTCGGGCACTCCCCTCTCTCCGTCAGCGCGGACCACGGCACCGCCACCGCTTTCGCGGAGGCCTGGCAGCGGCACACCGGGGCGACGCCGAAACTCCGCGACACACGGCTCCGTCTGTACCGTCTCGGCACGCTCACCCCACCGGAGCCGCTGCCGGCGGGCCGGGGCCGCGTCCTGGGCGAGCAGGACCTTGAGCAAGTCATGTTCTGGTGCGGCGAGTTCGCCAAGGCCGTCGGGGAAGCCGTCCCCATGGGCGCCGCCTCCTGGGCAAGCACGCGCTTCGCCGACAAGCGCTACACGCTCTGGGAGACCCCGGACGGTACTCCCGTCTCCATCGCGGGCATGAACCCGATGATCGGCGGCCAGATCCAGGTGGACATCGTCTACACCCCGGCCCACCTGCGCGGCCACGGCTACGCGGGCGCCGTTACGGCGGAGGTGAGCCGGGCCGCGCTGGCCGCGGGCGCGAGGGACGTCATCCTGTTCGCGGACCTGTCCAACCCCACCAGCAACGCCCTCTACCAGCGCCTCGGCTATCGCACACTCACCGACTGGGCGGTGTACGACTTCTCGTGCGCCGCACCGGAAGCCGGTTGACCCCGCACGACAGCACGACTCCTCGACGAAACACCCGGGCCGGGTCCGCGCCGCCCAGGAGCACCCCTGGAGGTGCGCCCGGCACCCACGCGTCAGCTGCCGTGCCGCGCGGCGGCGAGGGCCGCATCGGTGTCGACGGTGGCCAGGTCGGCATTGATGTGTGCGCCGGCCAGGGCGCCCGCAGCGGCGGAGGCGCCGACCTGGGCCATCGGGTCGGTGGCGTTGCCGGCCACCCATACGCCCCGGACCTGCGTGGTGCCGCCCGGGCCGGTGGCGAAGTGACGGCCCATGCCGCCCGGCAGGTCCTGCATCGGCAGGTTCAGACCGGCCAGGCCTTCGGTGCGGGCCTGCAGGCCGGTCGCCACCGCGAGAACGCGACGGGCCACGATCTGCCCGTCGGTCAGGCGCACACCCGCGATGTGGCCGTCCCCGGTGGACTCGACCGCTGCCACCGGGGTGTCGACGATGCGGATGTCGCGGGCGGCGAAGCGCGCACGGGTCTCCTCGTCCAGACCGGTGCCGCGGGTGAAGTAGACCAGGTCGTCGGTCAACTGCCGGAACAGCAGCGCGTGGTGGACGGAGGCCGGGCCCACGGCCAGGACCCCGATGGGTTCGTCGCGCACCTCCCAGCCGTGGCAGTACGGGCAGTGCACCACGGCGTGTCCCCAGTGCCGAGCCAGTCCGGGAACCTCAGGCAGTACGTCGCGAAGGCCGGTGGCGACCAGCAGCCGGCGCGCCTGCACGGCGCTGCCGTCGGCCAGCGTGACCGTGAAGCGCGGATCGCCCTCGGTGGAGGGGCCGGCCGGGACGGCGGAGATCACTTCGCCGACCACCACCTCGCCCCCGTAGCCCCGCACCTCCTCCCGCCCCCGGCGCAGCAGGTCCGTCGGCGCGACGCCCTCCAGGCCGAGCAGGCCGTGCACGCCCTCCGCGGGCGCGTTGCGGGGGGTGCCGCCATCGACCACGACGACGGAGCGGCGGGAGCGGGCGAGCATCAGCGCGCCGTTCAGACCCGCAGCTCCACCGCCGATCACCACAGCGTCGACGGTCTCGTCGGCCGTGTACGCAAAAGTCGTCACAGGCATGGCCGTACCTCTTCTCGCGGTGAGCAGGCCCGGGCGGGCCCTGGTCCGGCCACACTAAGCATCGCTTGCGCATAAGGCATAAGGTGTTGCTTATGACGCAAGACGATGGGGATCTCGACAGCCTGGTACGCAAAAGGGTCCGCGCGCTGCGCGTGGCGCAGGGCTGGTCCCTGGACGAACTGGCCACCCGCGCCCGGCTCAGCCCCTCCACGCTCAGCCGGATCGAGAACGGTCAGCGCCGCCTCGCTCTGGACCAGCTCGTCACCCTCGCGCGCGCCCTGGACACCACGCTCGACCAACTGGTCGAGACGGCCACGGACGATGTCATCTCCAGCCCGATGATCGACGCCGCCCACCAGCTGATGCGCTGGCCCATCAGGGCGGACCCGGGCATGACCGTCATGCGCCAGCGCATGACGAACCCACCGCCCGACAGCCCCGCACGCATGCGCGCCCACCCGGGCCGCGAATGGCTCGTCGTCCTCTCCGGCACCGCCGTCCTGCTCCTGGGCAACCGGCGCTTCCGCGTGGAGACCAACCAGGCCGCCGAGTTCCCCACGATGCTCCCGCACGCCATCGGCGCCGAAGGCGGGCCATGCGAAATCCTGGGCATCTTCGACCGCGACGCCCGCCGCGGCCACCAACGCAACGACGACAGCACCCGGGACGCGAGCAGCCCGCCGCGTTGATCCCAGCCCCACCGGATGGCTCTTCGCCGCCAAGGCCGCCGGCTCCTTGCGCGGACGGCAGGCCGAGCGGCCACCCTCTTGCTCTTCCGGGAAGCGACCGGGCCGCACGCTCGTGCTCCTCTTAGCGTGGGCGCCATGACACACACCTCCCCACACGCAGCGCACGACCACGGCGCCCACCCTGCCCACGAACCGGAGCACGACGCCGACGGCCAGGCGGAGATCCTCGACCTGGACGCCGAGGTGCTCGCCGAGCACATCGCCTCCATCACCGCATGGCTGCCCGTCAAGGCCGACCCCCGCCACATCGTGGATCTGGGCTGCGGAACCGGGGCCGGCACCCTCGCCCTGCTCAAGCGCTTCCCCAGGGCCGAGGTGACCGCCGTCGACACCTCGACCAGCCACCTGAACCGCCTGCGGCACAAGGCCGAGGCCGACGGTCTCGCCGATCGGGTGCGCACCGTTCAGGCCGACCTGGACGGGGCCTGGCCAGAGCTCGGCACGCCCGAGCTGGTGTGGGCATCAGCCTCCATGCACCACATGGCCGACCCCGACCGCACCCTGCGCCAAGTCCACGACACACTCGCCCCCTGCGGGTTGTTCGCCGTCGTCGAACTGGCGGGCTTCCCGCGCTTCCTGCCCGAGGACGCCCCGGCAAACCGTCCCGGACTCGAAGAGCGCTGCCACGCCGCACTCGACCGCCACCATGCCGAGCACATGCCCCACCGCGGCGCCGACTGGGGACCCAAGCTGACCGCTGCCGGCTTCACCGTCGAGGGCGAACGCCTCATCACCGTCAACCTGGGGCCGCCCCACACCGAGGCCGTCGGCCGCTACGCACTCAGCAGCCTGACCCGCGTGCGCGGCGGCGTCGCCCAGGCGCTGACAACCGAAGACCTCACCGCTCTCGACCAACTCCTCGACACCGACAGCCCCCACAGCATCCTGCGCCGCGACGACCTGACGGTACGCACCGAGCGCTCGGTGTGGGCCGCGCGCCGCACCTGAACACCGCAGTGCTGCGCGGCACATGACCGCCCGGACGGGGCCGTCGCCCTCGCGGTTCGCCGGCTCGGGTGAGTATCCAGGCGTGACCGACGAGACGGCGGAGCACTCCTCGGCCGGCGGGGGTCGAGCGGGCCGTCAAGACGATGCCGGCATCCGGGCCTTCGGCCGCCAGGCGATGAACCGGCGCTCCCGCAGTCGGACCGCCGCCCACCGGCGTCAGCCGGCCGAGGGTCCGGGCCCGGACCGATCACCGGGCTGTTCGCGTGCAGTCGTGCACTGCCGACAGCACGCAACGAGGTCCCGGGCCTTCGCCGCCGTTCTTCACAACAACTCTTGCCCCGAGGAGGTGTTGTCCGCGTGTCGCGGACGGCCCTGCCGCGGACCCGGCGGACACAAGCGTCCGCGTCCCGTCCGGGCGCACGACGCCTCACGCCCCGAGCGCCGGGGGCGGACGGAACGGGCCGTCCTCGAACCGGAGGAAGCGGCCCGTCCCGTCCTGTCGATACGTACTGCTACAGCAGGTTGTAGGCCTGGAACCCGTGGCCGATCTTGACGGGCTTCTGGTACACGGCCTGGGCGTCGCCCGTGCCCGAGTACCGGTACAGGTCACCGTTCGACCGGCGCGCGATCAGGTCCGTCTTGCCGTCGGAGTCGAGGTCACCGACCGACAGCAACCGGTCGTACACGTTCCAGCCGCCGCCGATCTTCGTGCGGGACTCGAAGGGGGCCTTGTAGTTGCCCGTGCCCTTGTAGAGCCACAGGACGCCGGACTTGTCCCGGGCAACGATGTCAGCCTTGCCGTCACCGGTCAGATCACCCTGGCCGGCAAGCTGGTCGTACTGGCCCCAGCCTCCGCCGATACGTATGCGCGAGGTGAGTGTGCCGTCCGGGTACGCGAGATACCCCCACAGAACACCGGCCTTGTCGAGGCCTATGAGGTCGGCCTCCTGGGCTCCGCCGAGGTTGCCGGGGGAGAGGAGGGTGGGGTAGATGTTCCAGCCCTTGCCGACCTGCGCACTGTGGTACCCGAGGTCGTCGTCGATCCAGCTGTACTGCAGGGTCCCGTTCTTGTAGGCGAACCAGGTGCCGTCGCTCCACCCGTCCTTGTCGTTGTCGACATCGATCACGTCGGCGAAGGCTTCGAAGGTGACCCCCACGTCCTCCTGGGGCTTGAAGCCGCCCTGGCCGTCCGTGAAGTACATGTACAGCTCGTTGGTCTGCTTGCGAACGGCGTTCATGGCGAAGCTGGGTGTTTCCACCGGAGCGGCAGCCGCGCGGGCGCTCGGCCTCGGGCTCTGCGCGTCTCGGGCCTGCTGCTCGACCCCGGAACGCGCCTGGCCGGCCCCGGCCGGGCCGCCGGAGGCGAAGGCCGTACCGGCCGTGGCCGCCATCGCGACGGTGACGGCGGTGGCGGCGAGCGCGCCCCGAAGCGCACGCCGACGTCGGGTGATGATCACTGGGATTCCCCCTACGATTTGCTCAACGGCACTGTGCCGTATGCGATGAGAAGCCTCTCATGGGGTCTCACAAGACTCATCAGAGTTCATCGTCTCTTCCATCACAATGACACTCGGCGAGACAAGGGCACTCGGCGAGCCCACGCCCGTCCGGACCCTGAGGAGCAGCGACCTCGGCCACGGGCGTTCAGCCCAGGGCCCGGGTCTGCGCGCCCGTACCGACGTCGCGGCCACCGGCGAGCACGCGCAGACCGTTCAGCTCAACATGGACCGGACCTTCCCCGTACCTGCCGATCTTGCCCTGTTCTCCAGCGATTTGGGCCGGCTCACTCACCACGCCGGTCGATCCGGTCCGCCGCGAACGGCGAAAAGGCGTGGGCAAGGATCGCCCGAGCGGCAGACTGCCCCCATGACCGCATCGGATGCCAAGGCCGACCTTCACTTCTACCTGCAGTCCGCCCGCGACGCCCTCCTGTGGAAGCTCGAAGGACTCTCCGAGTACGACATCCGCCGCCCGCTGACACCCACCGGCACCAACCTTCTGGGCCTGGTGAAGCACGTGGCCGGCGTGGAACTGGGTTACCTCGGCGACACCTTCGGACGGCCGTCCGGCGAGCCGCTGCCCTGGCTCGAGAACGATGCCGAGCCCAACGCGGACATGTGGGCCACCGCCGACGAGTCACGCGAGTACGTCGTGGAGCTCTACCGCCGGGCCTGGGCGTACGCAGACGCAACGATCGACGCGCTGGCGCTGGACACGATCGGCAAGGTGCCGTGGTGGCCGAGCGGCAAGAACGAGGTGACGCTGCATCATGCCGTGGTGCGGGTGATCGCCGACACGCACCGGCACGCCGGGCACGCCGATATCCTCCGTGAACTCATGGACGGTGCCGTGGGGATGAACAAGGGGAACGACAGCATGCCGACGGACGACCCGGCGTGGTGGGAGAACCATCGAAGCCGGCTGGAGCGTACGGCGCGGGAAGCCGACCGAGACGTATGACTTCGGGCCGGACCGCGTGGGACCACACCCTGCATCCACTCTCACGGGGCCGTATCGACTGAGGAGCGGTCCGACCTGGACTCTTCGTTCCTGACCGAAGCGGGTGGCTGGAGCGCCGCGGTGACCACCCAGCCGCGGCCGCTGATGGGGCTGCCGGGGCAGTCGGTACGGGGCTGCCGGAGACGCAACGGACAGTACTTTCCTGGAAGTGAGCTGTTGAAAATCAGGAAAGTGCATGCCAGGATGGCAACTGTGGACGCCGAAGAAGCACGACACGATCTCGAGCAGGCCCGCCTGTCCTACCGGTCCTCCGTCGAACCCCAGTTGCCGGCATGGGCGCCGCCCACCTGCGGTTTCCTCCTGGGCGCCGCCATAGCGCTGGGCGGATTCAGCCCCTCACCCCACTGGTTGAAGGCACTGACCATCGGCGGGGCCGTCCTCCTCGCTCTGGCGGCCGACCAGATCCTGACCCGTATCCGGGCCCGGCAGGGCATCACCGGCCTGCGCGGTCCCGCACGTGAGACACGCCGCCGCACCATCAACTCCTGTGTACTCATCCTGATCTGCGCGCTGGCCGTCAGCCCGGACCTTCGGTGGATCTGGGGCGGGCTGGGCCTGGCCGTATTCCTCTACACCTGGTTCATGCTGCACAAGCAGGTCCGCGCATGACGGCCGAGCTGAACGATGCGTTTCGAACCGTCACCCGCATCCGGATTGCAGCCTTCCTCTCCGGCTGCGACGAGGCGGAATTCCGCGCCGTCCAGGAGTACTGCGACCTCTCGCCCTCGAACCTCTCCAAGAACGTCTCCGCCTTCGCGGACCTGGGCTACGTCTCGGTGCGCAGAGGGTACGTCGGCAAGACGCCCCGGACATGGCTCGCACTCACCGATGACGGGCGAAGCGCCCTGATCGGTCACATGGCCGCCCTGCAGGAAATCGCCGACAGTGCGGCCCGTCACGCCTGAGCGGTGAGGGCGAAGCATCGCCACCACCACTGCCGCCCAGCGGTGCGGTCTCCGGAAGAGACAGCACCCCGCCGAGACGAGGTCGACTGATCAGCACCTGATGTCGTAGGTCGTGGCCGACGCCACGAACGACCCGATGATCACGGAGATCTCGACCGGACCGGGCACCTCGCCCAGCGCGTCGGAGCTGAACTCGTCGGCGTCGGCGCAAAGCGGCGTAACCGGCGATGAGCTTCTCGGATGCTGTGGCGCGCCGAACCCCGGCCACCCAGGTCCGCTCGCCGGCCGGACGGCAACGACCGTCCGGGTCTCGCACTGGTACGGCTCGAACGGGCGGTGGTGTCGGCATGTCCGCCGACCGGGCCACGCACTCACTGGGCGAAGGAGCTCGCATCCCATCCGGGCACACGACAGCTCACGCCCGGTGACCCGGCGGCGCGATGCACGGCCATGACCGGTGACGCGCTCGCCGGCACCCCGCCGGACCTCAGACGTGGCCGGTCTCCGGACGTCGCGCGAGGAAGACGAACTCCCTGCCCGGCCGGTCGGGCGCGTCACGGACGTCCTCCACCTCGTACCCCTGCGCGACCAGCTCCGCCTCGACCTCCTGCCGCTCGCGGAATCGCAACGTCGAATCCGACGTCAGCACCTGCCCATCCGCGGCGAACACGTAGGTCGAGCGGAATGTCACCAGCGGCCCGGTCACCTCGATCAACTGGTACCAGCTCTCGACGGAACCGACACCGGGGATCTCCGTCACGCCATACGAGGCCTCGCGGTTCCACTCCTCCCAGGCACGCCTGGCCGGATCCCGGGTCTCGAACACCAGACGTCCGCCGGGCCGCAGCGCTTCGTACGCACCCCTCAGGGTCTTCCGCCATGCCTGCGGATCGACGATTTGCTGGGCGACGTTCGCGGTCATGGTCGCGAGGTCGACCCGCAGTGGCGGGAGCGCTGTCGCATCACCGCAGATCCATCGCACCCGGTCGCTGCCCGGTTTGGCCCGGGCCACGTCGATGGACGCCCCGGCGGGGTCGACGCCGACGACCTCGATCCCGCGATCCGCCAGCAGGAGCGCGAACACACCTGTCCCGCAACCGATGTCCAGTACCCGGCGCGCCCCGAACTCCTTCGCCATCAGGGCGTACACGTCGAGGTCGCTGCGATCGGAGTCGAGCGGGTCGTAGATCGCGGCGAGCCGCGGATGCCCGAAACACTCGTCAGTCATGTGGTCGAACCTATGGTGAGGGGGACTCATCGACCACTCGATTTCGCTGCTCGCCCCGGACAGGACTTCAGCGAACCTGCCCGGTCCCTGCAGGAGCCCGGCGCCAGACGAAGACCTCGGTGCTCGGGACGCGTTCGGAGAACCGGCCCGACGGGGAGGCCTCCCGCAGGAGACCACGCAGCTCCGCCTCGAAGGCGTCACGGCGCGCGCCGAAAAGGTGCGGAGCCGAGATGGACATCGAGAACACCACGCGACGACGTCGTCACACGTGCGTTCCAGCGGCTGCCCGCCGGGAACCACACGGCGCTCAGGACCGGAGAATCCCGCCCGGACGAGCACCTCCGCCTCACCGTCGGGTGCGCCGTGCCGAAGCACTCCCCGGCCGGCCCGGCGGACCGGTCCCAGGTAGTGCCTGACCAGCTCCGCCATCACCTCATAGGGCACCGCCGGATACGGAAGACCGTCGACGGCTCGGGGCTCCGACTTCACGTCCGAGATGTGCACCAGCGCCCCGCTGGGCGCGAGCATGTCCCGGACGGTTGCCGCCACCAGCTCTCGATCCATCCAGTGGAACGACTGGCCGAAGGTCGCGACGGTGAACTCCCCAAGCCCTGCGGGCAGATCCTCGGCCCGGGCCTGCACCCAGTGCGCCTTCCCGGCCACTCCTGCCTCGGCGGCCCCGCGGCCGGCTTCCGCAATCATGCCGCTGTCCGGGTCGACGCCGACGATCTCGCTGAACAAGTACGCCAGGCCGAGGGCCAGGACGCCGGGTCCACAGCCCACATCGATCAGACGTCCCCGGCCGTCGAGCGCCAGAGCCTCGGCGAGCGTGTCCGCGAGCCCGGGTGCATACGGGAGCCGCCCGCGCTCGTAATACGGGGCCGCACCCGAGAACAGTGTGTCGTCCCACTCCCAGCCCGAAGGCATATCCACCCGCCGCCCTTCTCACGCGGTTTTCTGCCGTCCGCGGTGCCGGACCCTTCACCCTGGTGCACTGCCTTCCGCCTTCAGGGGTTCTGCACCGCATCGAAGGTCGCGACACCGGGATGCCGGGTACGCAGAGCCGGTGAAGACCGGCTCCCTGCCGACCTGGGCGCGAGTCAGCTCAGCCGGTGCAGGGCACGCGGGTATGTGCCGGTGTCGATCAGGTCGCGCAGCATGGGTTCACTGTCGCGAGCGGCGATCAGTGTCTGCGGGTCGAGATCGGCGGTGATCAGCTCGCGCCGGTCCGGGCCCGCCTCGGCGTGGGGCCGTCCGTCCGGGCCCCAGATGGCGCTGGCCCCGCAGGTGTTCCAGCCGCCGGTGGTGCCGATGTGGTTGGCCAGGACCGCATAGCAGGTGTTGTCCAGGGCCCGCGCCGGGAACCAGGTGCGTGACTCGTGGTAGCCGTTGCCGACACTGAACAGCGCGCCGACGACGTAGGCGTGGCAGCCGTCCAGCGCCGCTGCCCGGGCGTGTTCGGGGAAGCCGGAGTCGTAGCAGATCCCCAGACCCAGGCGCCAGCCGTCGAGTTCGAGGGTGCACCCGGCCGCGCCTTCGCGGTAGACCTCCCGTTCCGCCTTGAACAGGTTCTGCTTGTCGTAACGGGTGACGAGTCCCCCGCTCGCCCCGACCACCAGCGCCGAGACATACAGATCGCCCCGGTCGTGGAAGGCCGCTCCGACGACGGCGACCGTGCCGGTCTCCCGGCAGACGTCGGCGATCGGGGCCAGGCGCGGGTCGTCGGGTTGCACGGCGCACCGCTCGGGCTCGGCCCGGATGAGATCGGGCTCGTAACCACTGAGGAACTTCTCCGGGAAGACCACCAGCCGGGCCCCGGCCCGAGCGGACTCCTGGACCATGGCGGCCACGGTGGCCACGTTGGCCTCGATGTCGCCGGCCACCGCCTGGGCCTGGGCGGCGGCGATCCGGATCGGGTGCGAGGGAAGCGGGTACACGTGGCGCCGATCTGCACGTTCTGTCGTGGATCTCCAGACTACCGCTGCCCGTCCCGGGCGCTCCCGTGTGGTCCCGGGTGATCGAGCGCTGTCAGGTCGGGTCGCCTCCATGCAGCCGCCCGGGTTCCGGACAGTACGCCGATGGCGTCCGCCCCTCCCTGACCACGGACCCATGACGGACAGCGGCCGCCCCACGGGCGACGTAGGGGGGCGAACCGCTCGGCCGTACCGGCGGGGGCGCACCCGACCCCTTGCCGACGGGACCATCGCGATCGTCATTTCCCTTGATTTCAGGGGCAGTTGAAGGTTTATCTACGCGCGGAGCTCTACCTACCGAACGATCATTCGGGCATACCGGGCGAGTTCCTGCACGGCTATTACCGGCCGGTACCCATGGCTGCTAGAAACGTGCTCGCTCACTCAGCCCCCCACCCCCGTTATGTTCTTCGCGGTCCTGCAAGAGGGCCACTGGCCTCCGGGCCCGGCATGACTGTGTCCCCCTGTCGAGCGATGACCTGGGGGGTGGTGTCACCGGGCCCGAGAGGCGCCGTTGGAGACGCTGATGAGAGGTCCGACTACCGCCTGGCCGGGTGCAATGCCCGGCCGTTTGCGGGCGGCAGGTCTGCATAACGTGGATGCGCGCGTACGGCGCCAACGCCTTGGCCAGCACCGCACGAACCCCGCTCGGGAGGATGGGTTGTACGACATCGGTGACGTGGGCGTTTTCCTCGGCCTGGACGTCGGCAAGAGTGCCCACCACGGCCACGGGCTGACCCCGGCCGGCAAGAAGGTCTTCGATAAGCAACTGCCCAACAGCGAGCCGAAACTGCGGGCCGTGTTTGACAAGCTGGCCGCAAAGTTCGGCACCGTGCTGGTGATCGTGGACCAGCCCGCCTCGATCGGAGCCTTGCCCCTGACCGTGGCCCGGGACGCCGGCTGCAAGGTCGCCTATCTGCCCGGCCTGGCGATGCGGCGCATCGCCGACCTCTACCCGGGCGAGGCCAAGACCGACGCCAAGGATGCGGCGGTGATCGCGGACGCCGCCCGCACCATGCCACACACCCTGCGCTCGCTGGAGCTGACCGACGAGATCACCGCCGAGCTCACGGTCCTCGTCGGCTTCGACCAGGACCTCGCGGCCGAGGCCACCCGCACCAGCAATCGCATACGCGGCCTGCTCACCCAGTTCCACCCCAGCCTCGAACGTGTCCTTGGCCCCCGCCTCGACCACCAGGCGGTCACCTGGCTCCTCGAGCGATACGGCTCTCCGGCCGCACTGCGGAAAGCCGGTCGCCACAGGCTCGTTGAAGTGATCCGACCCAAGGCCCCGCGCATGGCCGCCCGGTTAATCGACGAGGTCTTCGACGCGCTCGACGAGCAGACCGTCGTGGTGCCCGGGACCGGCACCCTGGATGTCGTGGTGCCGTCCCTGGCCCGCTCGCTCGCGGCCGTCCACGACCAGCGCCGGGCTCTGGAAGCCCAGATCCGGGCCCTGCTGGAGGCACACCCTCTTTCCACGGTCCTGACCTCGATGCCAGGGGTCGCTGTCAGGACCGCCGCCGTCCTGCTGGTCACCGTCGGCGACGGCACCAGCTTCCCCAGCGCCGCCCACCTCGCCTCCTACGCCGGACTCGCCCCCACGACGAAGTCGTCGGGGACCTCGATCCACGGCGAACACGCACCCAGAGGCGGAAACCGGCAGCTCAAACGGGCCATGTTCCTCTCAGCCTTCGCCGCCCTGCACGATCCCGCCTCCCGCACCTACTACGACCGATGCCGGGCCCGCGGCAAGACCCATACCCAGGCCCTCCTCCGCCTCGCCCGGCATCGCATCAGCGTGCTGTTCGCGATGCTCCGCGATGGCACCTTCTACGAACCCCGAACCCCACGCCTCGCTTGACGAAAGACATAGAGGCACCCCCCACAATTCGGAGGGCTGACAGCCATGTCAGTACGAAGACTCTGGGCGTCCGCATCCACTCTGGTCCTCGCGGCCGTGGCCGCGCTGGGCATGGCCCAGCCGGCCTCGGCCGCCTCCACGGCCGCCGCCGGCGGGTACGTCGCTCTCGGCGACTCCTACTCGTCCGGCGTCGGTTCCGGAAGCTACCTCTCCGACAGCGGCGACTGCCATCGGAGCACCAAGGCCTACCCGTACCTGTGGGCCGCCCAGAACTCACCGTCCTCCTTCGCCTTCGTCGCCTGCTCGGGTGCCACGACGAGTTCGGTGGCGAGCGGTCAGCTGGGTGCGCTGAGTTCGTCCACCACCCTGGTCAGCGTCACCGCGGGCGGCAATGACGTCGGCTTCGCCGATGTCATGGAGGACTGCGTCCTCTACAGCGAGGCAACCTGCGTGAGCAGCGTGAACGCGGCCGTCTCCCAAATGCAGAACGCGCTGCCGTCCCGGCTCGGTTCGCTCTACGGCTCCATCCGCTCACGCGCCCCGCAGGCGCGTGTGGTGGTGCTCGGATACCCGCGCTTCTACCGGCTGGACGGGAACTGCATCGCCGGGCTCTCCGAGACCGAGCGCTCTGCCATCAACAACGCGTCGAACGTGCTGAACGGCGTCATCTCCCAGCAGGCGGCCGGCGCCGGGTTCACATTCTCCAGCGTGGTCGACGAGTTCACCGGGCACGAGCTGTGCTCCGGTGACGCGTGGCTCAACAGCGTGACCCTCCCCGTCTACGAGTCGTACCACCCCAAGGCCGCAGGGCAGTCGGGCGGCTACCTGCCCGCTTTCCGCTCGGTCGCGTAACCGGGTCGGGCAGCTCGCCGGCAGGGCACGCACAACGGCACACACCGTTGTGCGGCGGTACGTGAATGCGGCGGGCACCGGGAAGTCTCCGGTGGCTCGCCGCATCTCCGTCACCCGGTCGGTGCGCACGGGCATGCCCTGAGGGCTGTCCCACGGGTCCGCCGCACCTGTGGCGAGGCCGTGATGAGCACCCTCCCCGCCGCCGTCCGCGCCCCGGCCGGGACCGTCCCCGTACCGAGCCCCCGGCAGCCCCTCGGCACCACTCGGCCCAGTACTCAGTAGCGCTCGACGAGATGCTCCCGGCCTGCCGGGGGTTCGTACGGCTCCGGCCAGAAGTCCGTGATCTCCACGATCCGGCCCTGTTCGTCGCCGGTGAAGAAGTGGATCGCGGGCAACTCCTCCGGGCCGACGGCGAACAGCGTCCGGACGGCCACCTGCCGGCCGTCCCGGTCGGCCACGATCCGCTCGACACGGACCCGCCAGTCCCCCGGATACTCCCGGTTGAACTGGAGATACCGCTCTCTTCCGCGGATCCGCTCGCGGGTCTGCGGAAGGTCGTACAGCACGTCCTCGACGAGCGTCGTCGCGAAAGTGGCCCAGTCACGTTTGTCGGCCGCGGTCCAGTACGTCTCCACCGTGGCGCGCAGATCGGCAGTCATGCTCCGAGTCTGGACCCGGCCACTGACAATCGGCCCACGCCGGCCGGAGGGCCGGGGAACGGCCGGCCCACCGGTCAGCCTGTGAGCGGCCTCGACGCCTTGATCGAGTACATCAGCGGAGTCCTGGGCCGGTCGGCGGGGAAGCGGTAGAAACCGTCCCCATGCCGCTCCAGCACCGTGAACCGCGCGAAGAGCGAGACGTCGTGCTCGTGCAGGAACTCGATCCGCAGTCCGGTGGCGGCCAGCGCCGACACCACGTCGCCGACCGGGTGCTGCCACTCGACGCTGCGGTTGTGGACGGTCGGCGCGTCGAAGTCCGCATACGTTCCCGGCGTCTCGTCCACCCACGCGTCACGGCTGAAGTAGTCGTGCTCGACCGTCGAGCCGGTCGAGTCGTCGAGGCAGTCGGTGAGCGGATGGAACTCCGCAAGGTAGAGGAAGCCGCCGGGCGCGACGAGCGAGGCGGCGGTCTCGGCCCAGCGGCGGGTGTCCGGCAGCCAGTTCAGGGCGCCGACTCCCGTGTAGACGACGTCGTACGAGGAGTCCGGGACGGCCCCCGGCGCGTCGTACACATCGGCGGCGACGAACGCCGCCCGGTCCGGGGTGAACCCGAGATCGCGGGCCAGCGACCGGGCGGTCTCGACGGCCGGCTCGGAGAAGTCGAGACCGACGACGTTCGCCGCGCCGTGTCGCGCCCAGGAAAGGGTGTCGAGCCCTATGTGGCACTGCAGATGCAGCAGCGACTTTCCTGTGACGTCGCCGACCTCCGCGAGCTCGAAGGGGCGCAGGGCGTCCTTGCCCGCACGGAAGGAGTCGAGGTCGTAGAAGTCGCTCGCCGTGTGGATGGGCACGCGCTCGTCCCAGCGCGCGCGGTTGGCCTCGCGCCAGTCGTCAGGGGTCGGGGAGTGCATCCGGGAAGGTTATCCACAGGCTGCGGACGACGCGATCGAATTGTCGTGCCTCCGGCGCAGAATGGGGGGCATGACTGAGATCACTGGCTCGACGACCGATTCCGTACCGGCGCGGACGACCGGCTCCGTGCCGGAGTGGGAGCAGCGCTTCCGGGCGCCCCGGGTGTCGCTTCCCGACTGGGCGGAGGACGCACCGGACCGCGCGCTGTTCGTCTCCAACGCGACGGGGACGTACGAGTTGTACGCGTGGGACCGGGCGACCGGGGAGCAGCGGCAGGTCACCGACCGGCCGAACGGGACGACGGACGGGGTGCTGACACCGGACGGCGAGGCGATCTGGTGGTTCAACGACACCGACGGCGACGAGTTCGGGGTGTGGATGCGCCAGCCGTTCCACGGCCGTGGAAGCGGTGAGGGGAGCACAGGGACGGAGGACGAGCCGGCGGCTCCCGGGCTCGAGGCCTCGTATCCGGCGGGACTCGCGATCGGCCGGGACGGGACGGCGGTGGTCGGCCGGTCGACCGACGAGGACGGGACGACGATCCACGTCGTACGGCCCGGGGCCCCGCCCGTCGAGATCTACCGGCACCGCGAGTCCGCGGGCGTCGGCGATCTGTCGTACGACGGGACGCTGATCGCCCTGGAGCACACCGAGCACGGCGACGCGATGCATTCGGCACTGCGCGTGGTGCGGCCGGACGGGTCGACGGTCGCCGAGCTCGACGACACGAAGGGCGGTACGCAGGAGCTCGGTCTGACGGTGCTGGGCTTCGCACCGGTCGCCGGGGACACGCGGCTGCTGGTCGGGCATCAGCGGCGGGGCCGCTGGGAGCCGATGATCTGGGACCCGGTGGCGGGGACGGAGACGGACCTCGCGATCGATCTGCCCGGTGATGTGGGCGCCGAGTGGTATCCGGACGGCTCCGCGCTGCTGATCGTGCACGGCTTCGAGGCCCGCAGTGACATGTGGCGGTACGAGCCGGGGGCCGGCAGCGCCCCGGTCCGGGTGGAGACACCGGCCGGATCGGTGTCGGGTGCCACGGCCCGGCCGGACGGCGCGGTGGAGTACCTGTGGTCGTCGGCCGCCCAGCCGCCGGTCGTGCGGTCCACGACGGGTGCGGTGGTGCTGGATCCGCCGGGTGCGAAGGCTCCGGCGTCGGTGCCGGTGGAGGACGTGTGGGTGGACGGGCCCGGCGGCCGGATCCATGCGCTCGTGCAGCGGCCCGCCGCCCCGGCCGACGGCCCGTTCCCGACCGTGTTCGAGATCCATGGCGGCCCGACCTGGCACGACAGTGATGCGTTCGCGTCCGGGCCGGCCGCCTGGGTGGACCACGGCTATGCGGTCGTCCGCGTCAACTACCGCGGCTCGACGGGGTACGGGCGGGCCTGGACGGACGCACTCAAGCACCGGGTCGGCCTGATCGAGCTGGAGGACATCGCGGCGGTCCGGGAGTGGGCGGTGAAGTCCGGGCTCGCCGACCCGGAGAAGCTGATCCTGGCCGGGGGCTCGTGGGGCGGCTATCTGACGCTGCTCGGTCTCGGTACGCAGCCGGACGACTGGGCGCTGGGCCTGGCCGCGGTGCCGGTCGCGGACTACGTCACGGCCTACCACGACGAGATGGAGGCCCTGAAGGCCATGGACCGGACGCTGCTGGGCGGTACGCCGGAGGAGGTGCCGGAGCGGTTCGAGGCCTCGTCGCCCCTGACGTACGTCGACGCCGTGCGGGCGCCGGTCTACATTTCGGCGGGCGTCAACGACCCGCGCTGCCCGATCCGCCAGGTCGAGAACTATGTGGACCGGCTGAAGGACCGGCAGGCCGTCCACGAGGTGTACCGGTACGACGCGGGGCACGGCTCGCTCGTCGTCGAGGAGCGGATCAAGCAGGTGCGGCTGGAGCTGGACTTCGCCCGGCGGCACCTCGGGTAACGGCCGTCCCGGTGGCCGGGGTGCGTGGCACCGGGTCGGCCTGCGCAGGCCTGATACGCGGGAAGGCAGGTCCGGGGAAGGTGGCGCCGGCCGCCGGGAATCCCGGCTCCGGCGGCCCCCGCTCCGGGTTTGCGGAGCAGGGACCGTACCGTGGAGGGGTGTACCGGTTCCTGCTGACCCCGCGATGGTGGGGGATCAACCTCTTCGCCGTACTGGCCATCCCGCTCTGTGTCTTCATGGGCACCTGGCAGCTCGGCCGCTTCGAGGACCGCGTGCAGACGCACGAGCAGGCCACGAAGCAGCCGGACCCGGGGACGAGGGCGGCAAAGCCCCTCGACGACCTGCTGCCGGTCGACACGGTGACGTCGGGTCGCCCGGCCACCGCGACCGGCCGGTACGCCGACCAGTTCCTGGTGCCCGGCCGGGAATTGGACGACAGGACCGGCTTCTACGTGCTGAACATGCTGCGCACCGACAGCGGCAAGGCCCTGCCGGTGGTGCGCGGCTGGCTGCCCGGCAAGGCCGGGCACACCCCGGTGCCCGCCGCGCCGGCCGGCGAGGTCACGGTGACCGGCGACCTCCAGGCGTCCGAGAACACGGGCACGGACGGCGTCGACACGGCGGGCGGCCTCCCCGACGGCCAGCTCGGCATGATCAGCGCCGCGACGCTGGTCAACCTCGTGCCGTACGACGTGTACGACGCCTGGGTGACGCTCCAGGACACGGGCGCCGGAAGCAGCGCGGCCGAGGACGGTGCCCTGCGTCCCGTGCCGGCCGTCGCGCCGCAGGGCAGCGGGCTCGACCTGAAGGCGTTCCAGAACCTCGGCTACACCGGTGAGTGGTTCATTTTCGCCGCATTCGTACTCTTCATGTGGTTCCGGCTGGTCCGGCGGGAGGCGGAAGCCGCGCGGGACGTGCAGCTGGGCCTCGTCCCCGACGCGGACGCGAGCGCGGAGACGGACGCAGACGCGGACATGCGCGCCGACGCGAGCACGAGCACAGCTGAGCCGTCCCGGCCTGCATAGGTGAGGGGGCCCGCCCGTTCGACGTCGAACGGGCGGGCCCCCTCACGTATGCGCCGTCGCTCTAGGCCGGCGGTTCGAGCACACCCGTCCGGTAGATCGTGCCCGCGCAGGCGTTGGGGATCGTCGCCTCCGCGACCGGTGCCCCCGGCTCCGCCGTGTGCGTCACGGCGACGCTGCCGCCCAGCGGCCCACCGCCGTCGTCGCTGCCGAGCTGCAGTTCCGTCTGCGACGTGCCGTCACCGGTGCCGTCGGACGTACCCGTGACGCCGTCCGTCGGGCTCGGGGTCGGTGTTCCGCCGGAGGTCGGACAGGAGTCCTCCGGGACCCAGGCGAACTGCACCTCGTACGCCATCGCCGGCTTCAGCAGCACCGTGCCCGCTTCCTGCGACGGGTCGGGCAGACCGGCTGCCGCGTCGCCCGCGGTGTGCTGCACCACATCGATCTTGGCCGCGTCGGCCGCGCCCTTCGCCTGGAAGCCCACGGTGCCGCTGCTGGTCACCGAGCATTCCGTGCCCGAGATGTTGGAGATGCGGAAGCTGCCGTACACCGTGCCGTCCGCCCCGGCCGCACCCGTCTGGGCGGAGGCGACGCCCAGCTGTCCCGGGTCACAGACCGGCATGTCGGCCGCCGCGCTGCTGGCGGCACCCGCGCCGGTACCGGCCGTGTCACCGTCGCTGATCCGGCCGTCGGGGTCCGAGGGGCTCCTGGTGCTGTTCACCCGGCCCCTGTCGCCCGAGCCCCGGCCGTCCGCGGCGTCGCCGCCGGTCATCGCTCCGGCTTCCGAGCCGGTATCGGCGCCGCTGCCGCCCTGCGCCTGCTCACGGTGCCCGGCGATGGCCGGGCTGGCGGTGTTCGAGCCTTCGGAGTTGGCGACATGGACGAACGCGGGGACCGCGGTGCCGAAAAGCAGCGCCGCCGCCGCCATTCCGACGACCGCCTGCCGCTTCCGTGCGCGTCGGGCAGGGACGGCACGCTTCAGATGGTCGAGGGTGCCGTCGCCGGGTTCGAGGTCCTGGACCGCGCTGCGCAGCATGCGCCGCAGGGCGGCCTCGTCCATGTCCGCACCGAGGCCCCCGGCACGGCCACCCGCACCGGACCCGGCACCTGCAGACGCACCCGGGCCGGCACCCGCTCCCGGCCCGGAACTCACACCGGCGCCCTCGCCCGGACCCGTGCCCGGGCCCCCTCCCGGACCGAAGAGGGCCGTCGGACCGGCGAGCCGGTCCGCCTCGACAGGGTCGTCCCCACCGCTCCCGCGCGTCTCCGGCGCGCTCGCCGCGGACACCATGTCCGCGGCCGAGTCGTCGTCCGAGTTCACGTTCGGCGTGTTCTCCGGCCCGTGCTTCACAATTCCGTTTCCAGTCCGGTCGATCTCACGCTCACGCGTGCGTTCGTGCGCGGGTTCCTGCTCGTGCCCAGGCGTCCGTTCGTGCCCACTCATGACTGGGCCTCCATGACGACGCGCAGCGCCGCGATGCCGCGGGAGCCGTACGCCTTGACCGAGCCCAGGGATATGCCCAGTGTCTCGGCCACCTGGGCCTCGGTCATGTCTGCGAAGTACCGCAGCACCAGCACCTCCCGCTGGCGCCGTTGCAGCCCCCGCATTGCTTTGATCAGCGCGTCCCGCTCCAGCTGGTCGTACGCGCCCTCCTCGGCGCTCGCCATGTCGGGCATCGGCTTGGAGAGCAGCTTCAGCCCGAGGATGCGGCGGCGCAGCGCGGAGCGCGACAGGTTGACGACCGTCTGGCGCAGGTACGCGAGTGTCTTCTCAGGCTCCCGTACCCGGTTCCGCGCCGAGTGCACGCGGATGAAGGCCTCCTGCACCACGTCCTCACATGACGCGGTGTCGTCCAGCAGCAGCGCCGCCAGGCCGAGCAGCGAACGGTAGTGGGCGCGGTAGGTCTCGGTGAGATGGTCGACTGTGGTCCCGGCTGCCACGCTCTTCTCAGCGCCCTCGCGCTGCGACGGCAGCTGGGCGGTGCGCGCAGCAGGCATGGGCGCAATCACCGGCATACCGCCGGGCGCGCGGGGCCGCCGGAGCGGGCGCACCGAAGCGCCGCGCAACGGGCCCACCACTGTGATGTCGAGAACCTCTGCCACGCCTGTTGGACACCCGTCCCCCCGTCAGGGTTGTACGCGTACGGCACCGCGTATGACGCTGTGCGATATGCCCTCATGCGTGCCTGCTCTTCCACAAATGCCCCATTTTCGCGTCCCACCACGCGAGAAGTGACGGCATAGACGCGCGTTGTCCGACCGCCGGTTCCAACAGGCAGCAAGGTCATCGTCGAACACCGCAACGTCCCAGCTCAAGGGGTTCCGACCAGCAAGTTCCCCACAGGAGTTTCACAGACCGTACAAATCAGGTTCGATCACACACGGGGAAATTCGGCAGCCACCGATTCGGCGATCTGCGCCACGTTCAGCGCCGCTCCCTTGCGCAGATTGTCGCCGCACAGGAACAGTTCCAGGGCGCGTGTATCGTCCAACGACCGCCGCACCCGCCCCACCCAGGTCGGGTCGGTGCCCACTACATCGGACGGGGTCGGGAAGTCACCGGAGGCCGGGCTGTCGAACAGGACCACGCCCGGTGCGGTCGCGAGGATCTCGTGCGCCCGGTCGACCCCGACCTCGTTCTCGAAGCGGGCGTGCACGGACAACGAGTGCGTGGCGACGACGGGTACGTACACACAGGTCGCCGTCACCCGCAGATCCGGCAGGCCCAGGATCTTGCGGGACTCCTCGCGGATCGCCAGCTCCTCGGACGACCAGCCGTTCCCGGCCTCCTTGCCGGCCCACGGCACGACGTTGAGGGCCACCGGAGCGGCGAAGGGCGACTCCTCGCCGACGGCCCGGCGGACGTCTCCGGGCTTGGTGCCCAGTTCCGTACCGGCGACCGTCGACAGCTGCTCGCGCAGCGCCGCGACCCCGTCGCGGCCGGCCCCGCTCACCGCCTGGTACGAGGAGACGACGAGCTCCCGCAGCCCGAACTCCGCATGCAGCGCACCGACGGCGACGATCAGCGAAGCCGTGGTGCAGCTGGGACTGGCGACCAGGCCCCGCGGCCTCATCCGAACGGCATGCGGGTTGATCTCGGGCACGACCAGCGGGACGTCCGCATCCAGCCGGAACGCCGCCGAGTCGTCGATGACGACCACGCCCTTGGACGCCGCGATCGGGGCCCAGTACCCGGACACGTCCTCGGGCACCAGGAAGACGGCGACGTCCACACCGTCGAACACGTCCTCGGTGAGTGCGAGGACCTCGGTCTCCTCACCGCGTACGACCAGCTTGCGGCCGGCCGAACGCGGCGAGGCGACCAGTGACACGTCGCCCCAGACGTCCGCGTGCTGCGAAAGGATCTGGAGCATGATGCCGCCGATCGCCCCCGTCGCTCCGACGACCGCGAGCGAAGGGCGGCGGGATGTCATCGGCCGGTGCCCCCGTAGACGACGGCCTCGTCGGAGTCGCTGTCGAGACCGAAGGCGGTGTGCACGGCGCGCACGGCCTCGACGACGTCGTCGGCGCGCGTGACCACCGAGATGCGGATCTCGGAGGTCGAGATCAGCTCGATGTTCACCCCGGCGTCGGACAGCGCCTCGAAGAAGCCCGCGGTGACCCCGGGGTTCGTCTTCATACCCGCGCCGACCAGGGAGATCTTCGCGATCTGGTCGTCGTAGCGCAGCGACTCGAAGCCGATCGTGCCGCGGTTGCGCTCCAGGGCGTCGATGGCCTTGCGTCCCTCGGCCTTCGGCAGCGTGAACGAGATGTCGGTCAGGCCGGTCGACGCGGCGGAGACGTTCTGCACCACCATGTCGATGTTGATTTCCGCGTTCGCGATGGTGCGGAAGATCGCGGCGGCCTCGCCCGGCTTGTCGGGAACGCCGACGACCGTGATCTTGGCCTCGGAGACGTCATGGGCGACTCCGGAGATGATCGCGTGCTCCACCTGCTGGTCCCCTTGCGGCTCGTTGCTGACCCAGGTGCCGCGCAGTCCGGAGAAGGACGAGCGGACGTGGATCGGGATGTTGTAGCGGCGTGCGTACTCCACGCACCGGTGCAGCAGCACCTTGGAGCCGGACGCGGCCAGCTCCAGCATGTCCTCGAAGGAGATCCAGTCGATCTTCCGGGCCTTCTTCACGACCCGCGGGTCGGCGGTGAAGACACCGTCCACGTCGGTGTAGATCTCGCAGACCTCGGCGTCCAGCGCGGCCGCGAGTGCGACGGCGGTGGTGTCGGACCCGCCTCGGCCGAGGGTGGTGATGTTCTTGCCTTCCTGGCTCACCCCCTGGAACCCGGCGACGATGGCGATGTTGCCCTCGTCGATCGAGGTCCGGATACGGCCCGGCGTGACATCGATGATGCGCGCTTTGTTGTGGACCGAGTCGGTGATGACGCCGGCCTGGCTGCCCGTGAACGACTGGGCCTCGTGACCCAGGTTTTTGATCGCCATCGCCAGCAGGGCCATGGAGATCCGCTCTCCGGCGGTCAGCAGCATGTCGAACTCACGCCCGGCAGGCATCGGCGATACCTGCTCGGCGAGATCGATCAACTCGTCCGTCGTGTCGCCCATCGCTGACACCACGACAACCACCTGGTTGCCGTTCTTCTTGGCATCGACGACTCGCTTGGCGACGCGCTTGATGCCTTCGGCATCGGCTACGGAGGAGCCTCCGTACTTCTGCACGACAAGGCCCACGTGCGCTCCTCGCTCAATCCATTACTGCGGTCGCCTCAGTTTAACGAGCAGCCCGGAAACGCCCCGGCTCTACCACATCGTGAGATGTCCCGCTCACCACGTGATCACCCGCAGAGGCGGAGCGCTCACTTCACCGGGCGCAGGCCCAGCGGTCCCGCGATCTCTTCCGCCATCACCCGGCCCGCCTCCTCCGCCAGGTCGTCCTCGCCCGCGTCCTGGTCCGTGTCCAGGCCGTCCAGTTCCTGGAGGGGCTGGTTCAGGCGGATGTGGGCGACCAGGGACTGGATGGCGCGCAGGGTCGCGGAGGCGGTGGAGCCCCAGTTGGAGAAGTACGAGAACTGCCACCACCACAGCGCCTCGGTCGTGCGGCCCGCCTCGTAGTGGGCCAGGCCGTGGCGCAGGTCCGTGACCAGGTCCGCCAGGCCGTCGGAGATGCGGCAGGGGACCGGTGCCTTGCGGGGCTCGTACGGGTCGAAGACCTCGGAGTAGATGTCGATCGGCTCCAGCAGCGTCGCGTAACGCTCGCGCAGGCCGTCCGCGTCCGGTTCGGCGCCCAGGTCCGGCTCGTAGCGCTCGTCCGGGAGGACGTCCTCGTAGGCACCGAGCCTGCCGCCCGCCAGCAGCAGCTGGGAGACCTGGAGGAGCAGGATCGGGACGGCCTGTTCCGGCTCGTCGACCTTGGACACCTCGGTCACGGCGACAATGAACGTCTTGATCTGGTCCGCGATCTGGACGGCGAAGTCGTCCGGGTCCTGCGTGACGGAGTTCAGCGTGGCGTCAGACATCGAGGGGACCTCCCGTGGGCACGGTCGCGAACGGTGGGTAGAACATAGCGTCGCCGAACGTAAAGCGGCCGTGAGACGTGGCCTTGCGGGTGCTACACATCGAGCAGTCGCCTCCCCTCGAACGCGCGGCCGAGGGTGACCTCGTCCGCGTACTCCAGGTCGCCGCCGACCGGCAGCCCGCTGGCCAGCCGGGTCACCCGCAGGCCCATCGGCTTGATCATCCGCGCCAGGTACGTCGCGGTGGCCTCGCCCTCCAGGTTGGGGTCGGTGGCCAGGATGAGCTCCGTGACGGAACCGTCGGCGAGCCGCGCCAGCAGCTCACGGATCCGCAGATCGTCCGGGCCGACGCCCTCGATCGGGCTGATCGCCCCGCCGAGCACGTGGTAGCGGCCACGGAACTCGCGGGTCCGCTCGATCGCCACGACGTCCTTCGGCTCCTCGACCACGCAGATCACCGTCCGGTCGCGGCGCGCGTCACGGCAGATCCCGCACTGCTCCTCCTGCGCGACGTTGCCGCACACCGCGCAGAACCGGACCTTGTCCTTGACCTCCAGGAGGGCATGGGCGAGGCGGCGCACGTCGGTGGGCTCGGCCTGCAGGATGTGGAAGGCGATCCGCTGCGCGCTCTTGGGACCGACGCCGGGCAGCCTGCCCAGTTCGTCGATGAGGTCCTGAACCACGCCTTCGTACAACGGAACGCCTTCCTGGGCCGGGGCCCGCGGCTGCTGCTGCCGCCGGGGTCGTGGTAGGTACGGTAGTTGGTGTGCCGACGGATCAGAAGGGCAGACCGGGCATGCCGCCCAGCCCCTGGGCCAGCGGGCCCAGCTTCTGCTGCTGAAGCTGCTGCGCGTTCTCGTTCGCCGCCTGGACTGCGGCGACGACGAGGTCGGCGAGCGTCTCGGTGTCCTCCGGATCGACGGCCTTCGGGTCGATCACCAGGGCGCGGAGCTCGCCGGAGCCGGTCACGGTGGCCTTCACCAGACCGCCACCCGCCTGCCCCTCGATCTCGGTCCTCGCCAGCTCCTCCTGGGCCTGGGCGAGGTCCTGCTGCATCTTCTGGGCCTGCTGCAGCAGCTGCTGCATATTGGGCTGGCCACCACCGGGAATCACGGTCACTCCTGGCATTTCGACGACAAATGTTTCGGTATGCCGAGCCTACGTGGTCACCGGTCACCTCGCCCCACCCACTGGCAAGCAACCCTTTCGGGTGAGATCCGGTCAACAGGGGCACGAGTCCTATACCTGATCACAGGGCATGCACACCCAGGAATACCGCGATTTCGCCCCCACGCCCCACCATTCGGCGGTAGGAAGGGCATGCGCATCAGTACGCACATGTGCACCGTCCGTCACGCATGGTGACGAAAGCGCGACGGCCGGCCACGTCGAAATTCCGCCCGCAATCGAACGCACGCGTCGGAGCACGCGTTGGCGCGTCGATATGCAGAGTGCAGAGGAGTGCCCCGGTGAGTCAGCCGGAGATGCAGCCCGAGGGGGCGCCCCGCAACGAGCCCGGTACGCCAGGTTCGGCCGTTCCGCCGGGCTCGGGCCCGGGCTCCGGCCAGGGACCGGGTCCGGGGACCGGCCTGGGGTCGGGTGCGGGTCAGGGGTCGGATCCCGGCCAGGGACCGGAGTCCGGGTCGGGCCAGGGGCCCGGGTCCGCTGCGCAGGGCCGGGACCTGACCGGCCAGCCGTTCCCGCTCGGCGACTGGGGCGAACCCGCCGAGCGCCTCGACGAGCTCTACCGCTGGGTCGAGGCCGACGCGCTGCGCACCGCCCGCTGGTACCTGGCCGACCGGGTGTGGAAGCGGCGCGGTGCACGGGCGCTGCGGATCGGCACGGCGTTCGGGGTCGTCGCGGGCGCCGCGCTGCCGCTGCTCGATCTGACGGAGGCGCTGGACGGCGCGGCCGGCTGGGGCTATCTGTCGCTGCTGCTGGGCGCCGCATGCATGGCCTGCGACCGGTTCTTCGGCCTGACCTCCGGCTGGATAAGGAACCTCGCCACGGCCCAGGCGGTACAGCGGCGCCTTCAGGTGCTGCAGTTCGACTGGGCGGCGGAGTGCATCCGGGAGGTGCTCGGGCCGACCGAGGGGACGGCGAGCGAGGCGGCGGAGCGGTGCCTGGGGGTGCTGAGGCGGTTCTCGGAGGACATCACGGAGCTGGTGCGGTCCGAGACCGCCGACTGGATGGTGGAGTTCCGGGCGGGGCCGGCGCCGATGGGGATGCAGGCGCTGGTGTCGGGCAGCGGGGCCGGGGGGCGTACGGAGCAGTGGGCGCCCCCGGGACGGTTCCCGATCCAGTCCATGGCCCGGCCGAACATGCCGCGGCAGCGGCCCCCGGAGCCACCCCGTTGACCACCGACCGGTGATCTTCGACCGGCGATCGGCGGGTTGCGGTCGGTGGCTCCGGGGACGGGGGACGGTCGTCGGGTCAGCTGAAGATGATCATTGAGCCTTGGGCGAGACTGCGGGTCACCGCCGCATGCAGGCCCAGCCAGACGTGCCGTTCCCGGGCGAACGGACTGTCGTCGTACGGAATCGGGCCCGCCGGCTCCTCCAGGGAGGTCGGTGCGGCGGGCGGGGCCGGGGCGGCCGGCGGGTTCGCCGGGTCGATGCCGATGGAAGGGGCGACGAACTCCAGCTCCCGCAGCAGACCGTGCGACGAACCCAGCGGACCGCCGCCCTCCAGCAGCTGATCGTTGGAGAGCGGGGAGGGGAAGTCCACGGGGACGTAGGCCCCCGCATGGTCGTAGTGCCAGACCAGATGGGACTGCTGCGCCGTCGGCTCGAACATCTCCAGCAACTGCTCGTAGTCTCCGCCCAGTTCGTCGACGGGTGTGACGGCGAGTCCGCTCAGCTGGAGCAGATAGGCCCGGCGCAGGAAGTGCAGTGCGTCGTAGTCGAAGCCCGCGACCGGGGCCACGTCGCCGGTCAGTCCCGGCATATAGGCGTAGACGGGCACGGCCGGCAGTCCGGCGTCGCTCAGCGCCTTGTCGTAGATGGCTATCTCTTCGGCGAAGGGATTGTCGGGGCTGTGGCACAGCACATCGACGAGGGGGACCAGCCACAGGTCACAGGCCACGAAGTCTCGCTCTCCGACGGGTGCGCAACGGTTCTCGCAAGGGGCTCTCACAAGGATGCGCGCGATGGTCGGGACAGCGTAATGCGATCGGGACGTTGCGCACAGTGGTCCCTCCGTGGACGGATCGCGACGCCTCGCCGCCGGGCGGGCGTGTCCTACTGCGCCTTCGGCTTCCCGTGGTGCTCCGGATCACCCGCCGCGAGCCGGTCCGCCCACTTCAGCGCGTGGGAGTTGAAGTCGTCGATCGCCGCGCGCACCGCGTCGTGCTCGCCGAGCGTGATCGCCGCGACCAGGGCAGGGTGGCCGTCCCAGAGGCGGTCCCGTGCGTCCGCGTCCCTGCGCAGATACGGCACGGCGAAAACCCAGGACTGGACACGCAGCCGGTGCAGGAAGTCCGTGATGTACGTGTTGCCGACGAGCGCGCCGAGTTCGCGCCAGAAACGCAGGTCGTAACCGATGAGGATGTCGAGGTCGCCGCAGCGCGCCGCCCGTGCGGCCTCATCGGCCCTGCGGCGCACGGAAACCAGCGACTCGCGGTACTTCGCCGCCCGGACACGCGAGTCGGCGGTTCCGGAGAAGATCCCGCGGATGACTCCGTCCATGACCAGGGTGCGGGCCTCGACCATCGCCCGGTAGTCGTCCACGGTGAACTCGTGCACCCGGAAACCGCGGTGCTGGTCGGATTCCAGCAGGCCCTGCGCGGAGAGGTCGAAGAGCGCCTCCCGGACGGGCGTCGCGGAGACCCCGTACTGCTCGGCGATCTGCTTGACGGTGAACTCCCGCCCCTGCTGGAGACGCCCCGCAAGCACCTCGTCACGCAGCGCGTCCGCGATCTGCTGCCGCAGCGTACTGCGGGTCACAGTTCCGCTCGCGCGCATGGCGCCCCTCCCTTGCCGGCTCCGGTTCACCATAAGCCAGGACCGGTGTGCCCGGTTCCGGGCACGGGGAGGGGCGCCGTACGGAATGCGTACGGATCGCGCCGGACGGGCGCGTCAGACGGTGTGCTCGTCCGCCACCGACAGGGCCGCGTCCAGTGCCGCCAGCCCCTCCTTGGCCTCGGCCTCCGTGACGTTGCAGGCCGGGACGGCGTGGGTGCGGTTCATGTTGATGAAGGGCCACAGGCCGTTCTTCTTGCACGCCGCGCCGAAGGCCGCCATCGGCGCGTTGGCCTCGCCCGCCGCGTTGTACGGGACGAGCGGCTCGCGGGTCTCCTTGTTGCGGACCAGGTCCAGCGCCCAGAAAGCACCGACGCCGCGCACCTCGCCGACCGACGGATGGCGTTCCGCGAGGTCGCGCAGGCCGGGGCCGAGGACGGTCTCGCCGATGTGGGCCGCGTGCTCGACGACCTTCTCGTCCTCCATCACACCGATCGTGGCGACGGCGGCGGCGCAGGCCAGCGGATGACCGGAGTAGGTGAGTCCGCCCGGGTAGGGGCGGGTCTCGAAGGTGGCGGCGATCTCCGCGGAGATCGCGACGCCGCCGAGCGGTACGTAGCCCGAGTTGACGCCCTTGGCGAAGGTCATCAGGTCGGGCGTGACGTCGAAGTGTTCGGCGGCGAACCACTTGCCGGTGCGCCCGAACCCGGCCATCACCTCGTCGAGGACGAAGACGATGCCGTACCGGTCGCAGATCTCCCGGACGCCCGCGAGGTAGCCGGGCGGCGGCGTCATGATGCCCGCCGTGCCGGGGATCGTCTCCAGGATGATCGCTGCGATGGTGGCGGGACCCTCGAAGGCGAGGGTGTCCTCCAGGTGCTGGAGGGCGCGGGCGCACTCCTCGGCCTCGGTCTCGGCGTGGAACGGCGAGCGGTACAGGAACGGGGCCCAGAACCGGACGACACCCGCCGACCCCTGGTCGGACGGCCAGCGTCGCGGGTCGCCGGTCAGGTTGATGGCCGTCGAGGTGGCGCCGTGGTACGAGCGGTAGGCGGAGAGCACCTTCGTACGGCCGGTGTGCAGCCGGGCCATCCGGACGGCGTTCTCGACGGCCTCGGCGCCGCCGTTGGTGAAGAAGATCTTGTCCAGGTCGCCGGGGGTCCGCTCGGCGATGAGGCGTGCGGCCTCGGAGCGGGCCTCGATCGCGAACGCGGGGGCGAAGGTGGCGAGCTTGCCCGCCTGCTCCTGGATCGCGGCGACGACGGTGGGGTGCTGATAGCCGATGTTGGTGAAGACGAGACCGCTGGTGAAGTCGAGGTAGCGGTTGCCGTCGTAGTCCCAGAAGTACGCCCCCTCGGCGCCGGCGACGGCGAGCGGGTCGATCAGGCCCTGGGCGGACCAGGAGTGGAACACGTGCGCACGGTCGGCGGCCTTCACGGCCGCACCGGCCGCGGAGTCGACCTGCGGAGCGTGGGATCCATGGGAGGCATGAGGGGTCATGCCGCGAGCGTAGGTCGTGCGACGAGCGCCTCGACATGGCCACGTTGTATGGCGTGGGGCGCTTTGGTGGGCAGGGTGTCGGGTCGGCGGCGGGAGTGCGGGATTTTCGGAGTGGTGAAGTACGGGGCACGGGTGCGGGAAACGCCTGCCGGGGCGGTGGGGACGGTCGCCGGCCCGGGCGGTGGCCGGTCCCGACCGCCGGACCTGCCGCAATGGCCGCCGGGCGCTATTCTCATGCCGCATCGGCGGTGGGTCGCCGGGCGGGGGGAGGACTGCACACCATGGACAAGCTCGGGTCCGGCGATCCGCAGCGCATCGGCGCGTACCGCCTGCTGGGACGGCTGGGCGCGGGCGGCATGGGGCAGGTGTATCTGGCCCGTTCCGACCGTGGCCGTACGGTCGCGATCAAGCTGGTACGCGCGGAGCTCGCCGAACAGCAGGAGTTCCGCGAGCGCTTCCGCCAGGAGGTGCAGGCCGCCCGCCAGGTGGGCTCGGACTGGACGGCCCCCGTGCTCGACGCCGACACCGAGGCAGCCGTGCCATGGGTCGCGACCGGGTACGTCGCCGGGCCCTCACTCCAGGCCACCGTCTCCGGGCGCGGGGCCGGACCGGGGGCGTACGGTCCGCTGCCCGGGCGTTCGGTCCACATCCTGGGGGCCGGGCTGGCCCGCGCACTGCAGGGCATCCACTCCGCCGGGCTCATCCACCGCGACCTCAAGCCGTCCAACATCCTGCTGACGATCGACGGCCCACGGGTGATCGACTTCGGTATAGCCCGGGCACTCGACACCGTCACCGACGGAGGTCTCACCCGCACCGGATCGCTGGTCGGTTCGCCCGGTTTCATGGCGCCGGAGCAGGTGCGGGGCGAGCGGGTGACCCCGGCGTGCGACGTGTTCTGCCTCGGCTCGGTGCTGGCGTACGCGTCGACGGGCCGGCTTCCGTTCAGCGCGGCGGACAACGAGGTCCATGCCGTGCTGTTCCGGATCGCGCAGGAGGACCCCGATCTGACCGGTGTCCCGGCGGATCTGGCCGACCTCGTCCGCGACTGTCTCCTCAAGGACCCTGCGGCCCGGCCGACCACGGACGCGATCCTGGAGCGGCTGGTGGAGGGTGAGGTGGCCGAGCCGTGGCTGCCGGGCGCACTGATAGCCCAACTGGGACGCCATGCAGTGGAGTTGCTGGACTCCGAGGACCCGGAGGAGGAGCGCGAGCGGCCCACGGGCCAGCAGGATGCGCAGGCCCTGGAGAAGGTGGACGGGGCCGACGGGCCCCAGGACGCGGTACCGCCCGCGGGCGACCCGCAACCACCCATGGCTGGAACCGACGGGCCCCAGGACGCGACACCACCCGCGGGCGACCCGCAACCACCCATGGCTGGAACCGACGGGCCCCAGGACGCGGTACCGCCCGCGGGCGACCCGCAACCGCCCGTGGCCGGAGCCGACCGGCCCCAGGACGCGGTACTGCCCGCGGGCGACCCGCAACCGCCCGTGGACCGTGCTCCCGGCGAGGTCCACACGCTCCCCACGATGATCGGCGTCCCGGTCCCCGCTCCGGCTCAGGCCCAGCTCCAGGCCCCCGCTCCGGCTCCGCCCCAGGCCCCGGTCCCCGGGTTCGGGCCGCCGCTGCCCGTCCCCGGGTACGGCTATCCGCAGCTGCCCGCCCAGCCACACCCCGGTCAGGGATACGGGCACCCACCGCGCCTCCCCGGTTTCGGGCCCATGCCCCCGTACGGCCCGGTCCACCCCACCGTCGTCGCACCCCCGCAGCCCGCGCCCACGCCGAAGCGCAGTGCGGGCTCGACCGTCGCCCTCGTCGCGGTCGCGGTGCTCGTCGCGATCGGTGCGGGCGGCTCGGTGTACGCGCTCATGAGCGACGACGGGACGAAGCACGGCCCGGCCGCCACCGCCTCCCCCTCCGGCTCATCCGGTCCGTCGGCCTCCCCCTCCCCCGAGGGTTCGCCGTCCTCCGCCGACCCGTCACCCGGCGACGAGCCGAAGAACGGCGACGGACCGATCCCCGAGGCCTACCTGGGCACCTGGTCCGCCGGCATCGACAACGCCTCCGGCCACTCCACCCGCGAACTCGTGATCCAGCAGGGCGAGGTCGGCCAGACCGTCCTCACCCTCACGGCGAAGGGACCGATGGACACCGGCGGCACCTACCGCTGCGTCTTCCAGGCGGACCTGACAGCGGAGCCGTCCCCCGGCGGACCGATCGGCATCGGCCCCTCCACCGTGACGCTCGGCGAACCCATGTCGTCCTGCACCCCGGGCAAGGCCACCACCCTGACCCTGCTCCCGGACGGCACGCTGCGCCGCGAGATCACGGAGACCGGCGAGCACCTCACGTACACGAAGTCCGGCTGAACGGGCCTGCGCCGCCACTCGTGATCCGGGGCCTACTCATGCCCCGGGCCGGGACCGGTCTCCAGCGCACGGAAGGCCAGCCACAGGTCGTACCGCGCACTCGGGGTACGCAGCAGTGAGCGCTGGAGCACGGCTTCGAGCCGTGTGAGGCGCTTGCGGGCGCCCGGCACGGAGATGCCCAACGCGGCAGCGGTCGGGCCGAGTTGCGTCTCGCACCGCAGCCAGGCGCGCAGGGTGGTCTCGGCCGTGGCGCCCGCCGCACCGAGCGGCTGCAGCTCCTGGGCCGCCCACTCCCGTACGGCGGGGCGGCGCAGGATCCCGTCCAGGGAGCCGGGCGCCGCCGGGTGCGGGGTGGCCTCAGCGGGCCCCGGGGCGCTCCGGTGAGCGAGGGCGGGGGTGGCACGGATGCGCAGGGCCAGGTCGAGCGCGGCCTGGTCGGCGACCCTGCCGAGGTCCAGACCGAGCAGCTCCCCGATCAACCGCAGCCGTGCGGCAAGGGTGTTGCGGTGGATCTTCAGGTGCTGCGTCGCATGCGTCGAGAACGCGAGCCACGAGGCGAGGGTCGCCGCCAGTTCCTGGCTGCCGGGGTCCTGGCTGCGGCGCGGCAGATGGGTGAGCAGTGGTGCCAGCAGGGCGTCGGCCCACCGTGCGCCCGCGGCACCGACGACCAGGGCCGGTTCCGGTGCGGACCCGAACCGCGCATGCCGGACGGGCAGTCCGCGCGCCACGGCCAGGGCGTGGAACGCCTGCCGGTATCCGGTCGCCGTGTCGCACAGCGGCACGTCCTCGCTCACGCCCACGACGCACTCGCCCACCGCGGCGGCGATGTCCGGGCCGAGCTGCGGTTCGGTGCCGTCCGGGCCGGCGGGCACGACAAGGATCAGATGGCGCGCGTACACCGGGCACCGCACGATCCAGGACCGGCCGCCCGAGACACCCGCGCACACCCGCGCCACCTCGTCCCGCCGGCCGGCCGGGCACTCCACCACGTACACCCGGACGGGGTCCGGCAGAGTGGGCTTCAGGGCGCCCGCCACCTGGTGGGCGATGGAGAGCTGACCGGTCATCAGCAGATGCAGCACCGCTTCGCGGCTGCGGGACTCCGCGAGGTCGACGCGGCGGCGCTTGCGTTCGACCGTTTCGGCCGCCCAGCACATGGACAGGGGCATCGCCACGTCGGCGAGGAGCGCGGCGAGTCCGTCCGGCAGCGGCCGGCGTGCGACGACGGCGAGGATCGGGGCGGGGGCGTCCGACGGTCCGTCGAGAGGGAAGAGCAGCGCGGTGTCCGGCCCTTTGTCGAGGGCGAACGAGCGGGCGCCGAGGGCCGTCAGCTCCCGCGCGCCCTCGACGGCCAGCGCGAGGGCCGCGGCGCAGGTGGGGTCCGGGGTCCGGGCGGCGCCGCGCAGGACGGTACCGTCGCCGTCGAGCAGTCCTGCCCAACCGCCGGCCCGTCCCGACACCCACCGCAGCAGCTCCTGCGCCCCGCCGACGCGGGCCAGGCTGTGCATCCGCAGTACGTCGTCGGCACGTTCTTCCGCTCGCACCGGTCCCCCCGCTCCGTACCCGTCCGTCACCCGCAGAGAAAGCGGAGTGAAGGGTACCCGGTGTGACTGTGCGGACTGATACCTCCGTGGCGCCCACACGGTGCGGATTGAATCTCCCTGCCGTGCACCCGCCGTCCTAGAGTCCCAGACGTATTCCGGGCGCATCGGGGGAACACGTCCGCCCGGAACTCGGGGGACGAGGGGGCGACGGGGAGGCACGGCGGCAGCGGCCCACGGGGGTGGTCGCTGTCGTCGGCCGCACCGGTCCGGGGCCGGTTGTCAGTGGCGCCGCCTAACGTCGGGTCATCACCAGACCCGACGGAGAAGGGCCACCCGCCATGGAGTTCCGGATCGAGCGCAGCGCACTGACCGATGCCGTGGCCTGGGCGGCGCGGGTGCTGCCCACACGGTCGCCCGTACCCGTGCTCGGCGGGCTGCGGCTGGAGGCGGACAGCGGCGGGCGGTTGCGGATCTCGGGCCTCGACTACGAGGCGTCCGCGTGCATCGAGGTGGAGGCGGAGACCGTACGGGCCGGCACGGCCCTGGTCATGGGGAAGCGTCTGCTCGACGTGTGCAGGGTGCTGCCCGAGGGTGCTGTGGAGTGCGCGGTCGAGGGTTCGCGGTTCTCGGTGGCCGCGCGGGATGCCAGGTTCGGCCTGTCGGTCCTGCCGCTCGACGACCATCCTGCGCTGCCGCCACTGCCCGAGGTGTGCGGGGCCGTCGACTCGGAGGAGTTCGCCGCGGCCGTCGCCCATGTGACGGTGGCCGCGGGCCGGGACGACACGCTGCCGACCCTCACCGGGATCCGCCTCGTCCTCGACGGCGACACGATGACGCTCGCCGCCACCGACCGGTACCGCTTCGCCGTGCGCACGCTCGCGTGGAAGCCGGAGACCGCGGACGTCTCGGCCGATGTCGTGGTGTCGGCCCGCCGTCTGTCGGAGATCGCCCGCTCCTTCGGCCGCTCCGGCATGGTCCGCGTGGCCCTGGACGCCGGCTCGGTGGGCTTCGAGCTCTCCGGCATGCGCACCACGGTCCGGCTCCTGGACGGCCGGCTCCCGCGCCACGACAAGCTGTTCACGATGGCGGATCCGATGACCGCGGTGACGGACCGGGCACCTCTGGTCGAGGCGGTCAGGCGCGTGGCCGTCGTCGCCGACGGCGGCAGCCCGCTCCATCTGACCTTCTCCGGCGGCTCGGTGCTGCTCCAGGCCGGTTACGAGGACGATGTCGCGTCCCAGAGACTGCCGGCCGTCCTGGAGGGCACCGATGACCTGACGGTCGCGTTCAACCCGTCCTACCTGATGGATGCTTTGGCCTCGTTCGACACACCGGCCGTCCAGTTCCGCCTGATGGGCCCCGGTCAGCGCGCGATGATCACCGGCAGGACGGCCGGGGAGGACCCTGCGGAAGTGACGGCGGCGGATCCGGCGGGAAGCGCCGCGGTCCGCCCGACGCACCGGCATCTCCTGATGTCCGTGAAGCCGCTGCTCTGAGACGGCCGTCCACGGCGCGCCCGGCGGGGGAACGCCCCCGCCGGGCGGCTGTCCACATGCTGTGGATCAATGACTCGGCGGCTCAGCAGCTCAGGTTCGAACCGGGCGTGGTGCCGAGGATCTGGACGAAGGCCAGGTACTTGTCGACACGGCTCTGCACCTGGGCCGGGTTGCCGCCGTTGCACTCCAGGGACCCGTTGATCGAGCGGATGGTCTCGCCGAAGCCGGCGCTGTTGACCATGGCGTTGTGCGGGGTCATGGTGCCCGGACCGCTCTGGGTGTTCCAGTACCAGAGCCCGGTCTTCCAGGCCACGGACGCGTTCTGCTCGACCAGGTAGGGGTTGCCCAGCAGGTCGATGCCGAGCGCGTCGCCCGCGGCCTTGTAGTTGAAGTTCCAGCTGAGCTGGATCGGGCCACGGCCGTAGTACGCGGCCGTGCCGGCCGGGCAGCCGTAGGACTGGCTGGTGTCGCAGTAGTGCGGATAGTTGGCCGTGTTCTGCTCGACGATGTACACCAGGCCGCCCGTCTCATGGCTGACGTTGGCGAGGAACGCCGCCGCCTCCTGGCGCTTGACCGTGTCGCTGCCGGTGTTCGCGAAGCCCGGGTAGGCGCTCAGAGCCGCCGTCAGCCCGCTGTACGTGTAGAAGGGGTTCCGGTTCGGGAACATCTGGTTGAACTGCGCCTCGCTGACGACGAAGCCCGACGGCGTACCCGGATCCGTGCCGCCGCCGCTGCCGCAACTGCCCTGGTCCGCCCAGACATCGGCAGTGCCCGGCCGCTCGTTCTGGGTCCACCACTTCGCGGTCCAGTTGTGCCCGTTGTACGAGGCGGCTCCGCCGCCCCAGTAGACGGACGAGGCGTTCCAGGGTGTCGCGCACTCCGCTGCCGAGGCCGTGGAGGCGGGGAGGAAGACAGCCATCGCGACGACCGCGCCCAGCGCGGCCAGAAGGCCCATGATGCGTTTGATCATGTGATCACTCCTTAGGCGCGGCGCACCAGACTCGCCGGTGCGCCGCCATGGGGGGTGAACCTCACTCAAGCGGCGCTGGTATGTACCTGTCAAGGTCTAGACCAACGCAAGAAACCACTCCCGCCGGGGCGTTCGGGCACACACCCGCAGCACCTCACACCCCCGCACGCGGCTTCAACAGGGGGAATTCCGGAGGGAAAGCATCCGGATCATCGCTCAATTCTCTTGATCTACCCGGGATTTGCTTCGTACTCCGTCCAGCATGCGAAACAGGGCCCGGACCGGCCCCCGCCCCCTCGCCCGGCGAACAGCGGGCGAACGTCAGCCGAAGGGACCCACCTGTCACCCCCGAATCCCCTCCTGCGTACATACGGTGAACCGAACTGCAGACCGAGGGCGAGGAAGCCGTGGAGTGGTTCAGCGCCGAGAACATCGTGGCCGTGTTCACCGCCGTGCTGGGTGTCCTGGCCTCCGCAGGGGTGCTCTGGTACGAACGCCGCGTACCCCGCCGCAAGCGCATCGGCTACCGGGTCCAGATGGACACCCCGATCGGCAGCGACGTCAGCCAGGGCCGCGCCAATGTGCGGCTCGGGCTCTTCAGCGAGACACCGGGCATGGCCGATGCCACGCTCGTCCTGCTGCGTATCGAGAACGACGGCTCCCAGTCCATCGCCGACAACGACTACACCGGACGTGAACTGCACGGGCTGACCGTCGAGTTCACCGGCCGCACCGTCCGCGGCATCGCGGTCACCCAGTCGCCCGGCGCCGACCACCTGATGGAGCACTTCACCCCGGCGGGCGGGATGCGCCACAGCGGCCCCCTCATCCGGCTGCCGCGCGTCCCCCTCAACCGCCATGAGCACTTCAAGCTGCTCGTGCTGCTCACCGGCGCGAACGTGGGCGGCCCCATCCGGATCACCGGCGGCATCCGGGACGGCGAGGTGACGCCGAACAGCGCCGCCCGCCCCGACGAGAAGCCGCCGCTGTTCGGCCGCGCCGCCCGCCTCATCACCGTGGCACTGACCGTCTGCGTCGTCACCCTCGCCTCGATCATCCTGGTCCGCGACGGGACCCCGCCCCCGATGGGCTGTGCCCGGGGCGCCCTGACGGTGACCGGCTCCACCGCGTTCGAACCGGTCGTGCGGGAGCTGGCGGAGAAGTACCAGAAGGAGTGCGAGGGCTCCACCGTCACCGTGGACGCGCACGGCAGCAACGCCGGGATACGGGAACTCGCCGACCGGGGCGCCGCGTCCGGGACGTCCGGCTCCCCCGCACTGATCGCCCTCTCCGACGGTCCCAAACCGGACGGCTACCCGCAGCTGCGGGAGAACCGGGTCGCGGTCTCGCTCTTCCACCTCGTCGTCAACGACCGGGTGCCCGTCAAGAACCTCTCCCTGGCCACCGTCCGGAAGATCTACCGGGGCGACATCCGCAACTGGAAGACGCTCGGCGGACCCGACCTGCCCGTGCTCCTGGTCAGCCGCGACGCCAACTCCGGTACCCGAGAGGTATTCCAGCGACGCGTCCTCGGCCACAACGAACCCGCCCAGTCCTCCCGCGACTGCGCCACCAAGGACGACCCCGAGGCCCGGGTCGTGCGCTGCGAACTCGACTCCACCGACCAGGTCCTGGCCACCGTCGGCCGGCTCCCCGGCGCGATCGGCTACAGCGAACTGCGCGCCGGGACCGCGCTGAAGGGGGCGCACCAGCTCGCCATCGACTCCACCGTTCCGTCCGTCGACACGATCGGCTCCAGCAGCTACCCGTACCGGGAGATCGAGTACGCCTACACCTACGGCCAGCCGCCCGCCGACTCGCTGGCCTCCAGCTTCCTGGGCTACCTGAGCCGCGGCAACGGCCAGGACGTCATCCGCACGCACGGACATCTGCCGTGCGCGACGCCGAAGGGGCTGCGGATCTGCGGGGAGGAGTGAACGCGCGGAGGGGGCCGGGGCTGCGCAGCCCCGGCCCCCTCCGCTTGTCCCGCCCTACAGGAAGGAGTTGATCTCGATGGTCTCGGTGCGGCCGGGGCCGACACCGATCGCGGAGATCGGGGCGCCGGACATCTCCTCCAGGGCCTTCACGTACGCCTGCGCGTTCTTCGGCAGATCGCTGAACGTCTTGGCCTTCGTGATGTCCTCGGACCATCCCGGCAGCATCTCGTAGATCGGCTTCGCGTGATGGAAGTCGGTCTGGCTGTACGGGAGTTCCTCGACCCGCTTGCCGTCGATCTCGTACGCGACACACACCGGGATCTGCTCCCAGCCGGTCAGCACGTCCAGCTTGGTGAGGAAGAAGTCGGTGAGACCGTTGACCCGGGTCGCATACCGCGCGATCACCGCGTCGAACCAGCCGCAGCGACGGTCACGGCCGGTGGTGACACCGCGCTCGCCACCGATCCGGCGCAGCGCCTCGCCGTCCTCGTCGAGCAGCTCCGTCGGGAACGGGCCGGCGCCGACACGCGTGGTGTACGCCTTGAGGATGCCGATCACCCGGCTGATCTTCGTCGGGCCCACGCCGGCACCGGTGCAGGCGCCGCCCGCGGTCGGGTTCGACGAGGTGACGAAGGGGTACGTGCCGTGGTCGACGTCGAGCAGCGTGCCCTGTCCGCCCTCGAAGAGGACGACCTTGCCCGCGTCGATGGCGTCGTTCAGGAGCAGCGTCGTGTCCGCGACGTACGGCTTGATCTGATCGGCGTACTGGAGCATCTCCTCGACGATCTTGCCGGCCTCGATGGCGCGCCGGTTGAAGACCTTGGCGAGGAGCTGGTTCTTCTGCTCCAGGGCCGCTTCGACCTTCTGCTCCAGGATCGACTCGTCGTAGAGGTCCTGGACACGGATGCCGACCCGGTTGATCTTGTCGGCGTACGTCGGGCCGATACCGCGGCCGGTCGTGCCGATCTTGCGCTTCCCGAGGAACCGCTCCGTCACCTTGTCGATCGTGACGTTGTACGGAGTGATCAAATGGGCATTACCGCTGATCAGCAGCTTGGACGTGTCCACGCCGCGATCGTTCAGCCCACTCAGCTCGGAGAGCAGGACCGCCGGGTCGATGACGACACCGTTACCGATGACCGGGGTACACCCCGGTGAAAGGATTCCGGAGGGGAGGAGATGAAGTGCGTACTTCTGGTCGCCGACGACCACCGTGTGGCCGGCATTGTTGCCGCCCTGGTAACGCACCACATAGTCCACGGATCCACCGAGGAGGTCGGTGGCCTTTCCCTTGCCCTCGTCACCCCACTGAGCACCGAGCAGCACAAGTGCGGGCACAGGCGTACACCCCTTCCGGGCGGGGCATGTCCAAGGTCAGGGGGCGTACGAACGCGTCGTACACGCCGTACGACGATGTACGACGAAGCCTGAACCGTCGAACCGGGTGCCCCGGAATAGACGAAGCCCCTGGCGCAATAGCGCAAGGGGCTCTTGCACCAAGATGCTACCCGAGGAAGGACCGAGGTGTCGGCTGCCCAGCCCCCCGGCAACGGTGCGCACCAACTGCTGGTGGTGATCGACCCGGTCGCCCGCCGGACCGACGGCGAGTCCGTCCGGATCGCGAAGGACGTGCTGAGCGCCGGTTCGCACGCCAAGATCTGCCTCCCGGACGGGCCGGAGGAGTTCGCCCGGGCCCTGTCCCGACGGGGTGGTCGGCGGCCGGTGGTCATCGGTGACGACCGGGCGCTGCTGCGCGCCGTAACGCTGCTGCACCGGGAGCGGGAGCTGTCCGGCGTGGCGCTGGCGCTGGTCCCGGTGGGCACGGCGGCGGCGCTGGAACTCGCGCATTCGCTCGGCGTGCCCATGGGTGCGGTGGCCGCGGCACGCGCCGCGCTGGACGGGGTCGTACGCCGGCTCGATCTGCTGGTCGACGACAGCGACGGTGTCGTCCTGGGGGCCCTGCGCATCCCCGCACTGCCCACGGTGCCGGGTGCCGCGGCCGCGCACACAGGTGTCACGGCGGTCTGGGACACCTGTCGCTCGCTGGTCCGCACGCTGGTCCGCCCCGCGCCGCCCGCCCCGTCCACCGCGCTGCGCGCCCATCGGTTGCGGGTCGAGGCGGACGGCGTGATGCTGAACGATCTGGACAGCCCCGTCGAATCGGTGACGGTGACCTCGCAGGGCGGCGACGGCGGCCTCGCGGACGTGGTCGTCCGGACCGCGACGGGCGATCCGGTGACGGCGGAGGCGAAGGCGGTCACGGTGTCCGGCGCGGACTTCCGCTACCGGGCGGACACCGAGGTCGGCGGACCGGTCCGGACGAGGACGTGGACGGTGCGGGCGGGGGCATGGGGACTGGTCCTGCCGGTGGCCGCCGGGTAGCCGGGACACCGGCCCCGCACACCGAGCGCCGGCGCGGGAACGGGCGCACCCTGGGAGAAGGTCCTGGAGGTGAATCCCATGATGAAGACCGCAGTCGGATGGCACATCGAGCTGGAATTCGAGGAAGACAACCACCGCACCCGCGCCGCCGCCCTCGTACGGCTTCCCGACGGGAACGAGGTCCGTGCGCACGGATACGCCAGCCGTCACCCCTCCGACTCCCAGCAGCCGAGGGTCGGCGAGGAGATCGCAGGAGCCAGAGCGCTCAACGAACTCGCGATGAGCCTGCTGACCAAGGCGCACGACGAGATCGACGACGCGTCGGGCCGGACTTCGCATCCGCTGTCCTGAGTCGGCGCGGGGCGCCGGTCCCGGTGCCCCGGGTCTATCCAGCCGTTCCGTTCGGGAGGTCGAACTTCTTGCGGTAGTCACGCCAGCGCTCCACCATGCCGACCAGTTCCGACTGCAGGAACTCGAAGAACTCCGCGGTCTCCGTCAGGCGCGCACCGGCAGGCGTGTCCGGGCCGAGGGTGCGTGCGCCCTCCCTGAGCGTGTGTTCCCAGCGGGTCAGCACGCGGTCGCGGCCGGCGAACGTGGCGTACCAGATCTCGTTGTGCAGGCGGTAGCGGTCGCGGCGTGAGCCGGGGTCGCGCTCGCGGCCGACCATGCTCACCTGCGTGAGGTAGTTGATCGCCCCGGACACCGCGGCCGGGCTGATCTGCAGCTGCTCGCCGAGCTCCGCCGATGTCATGGAGGCGTCGTCGTCCGCGAGCAGCGCCGCGAAGACACGGGATGCCATCCGCTGCATGCCCGCCTCGGTCATGTCGGCTGCGAAGCGCTCCACGAAGCGCGACACGGCCTCCTCGTCACGCCCCTGCTCGCGCCCGGGTTCGCCCCCACGCCCGTCTGCGCCGGCTCCGCTGCTCATCGCCCCATCCTCTCCCCTGATCTCCCGGAGGGTTCTCCGGATCCGGCCACAGCCCAACTTTATACGGTTCCTTAACTTCACAACTTTGTGAAAATAGCGTACGTTCAAATCATGACGAAGGCAATCACCGTGGCCGGACTGCACAAGTCGTTCGGGCGGACACACGCACTGGACGGCCTCGACCTCGAGGTCGAGACCGGTGAGGTTCACGGCTTCCTCGGCCCCAACGGCTCCGGGAAGTCGACCACCATCCGGGTCCTGCTGGGCCTGCTGCGGGCCGACTCGGGCGCCGCCCAGCTGCTCGGCCGGGATCCATGGAAGGACGCGGTCGAGCTGCACCGGCGGGTGGCGTACGTCCCCGGTGACGTCACCCTGTGGCGCAATCTCTCCGGCGGCGAGGTGATCGACCTGTACGGGAGGCTGCGCGGCGGCCTCGACAAGCAGCGGCGCGCCGACCTCATCGAGCGGTTCGAGCTGGACCCCACCAAGAAGGGGCGGACGTACTCCAAGGGCAACCGCCAGAAGGTCGCCCTGGTTGCCGCGCTCGCATCCGACGTCGACCTGCTGATCCTGGACGAGCCGACCTCCGGGCTCGACCCGCTGATGGAGGAGGTCTTCACGGAGCATGTGCGGGAGGCCGCCCGCGAACGCGGCCAGACCGTACTGCTCTCCTCGCACATCCTGAGCGAGGTCGAGACACTCTGCGACCGCGTCAGCATCATCCGTAAGGGCGTCACGGTCGAGACCGGGTCCCTCGCGGACCTGCGCCACCTGACCCGTACGAGCGTCACCGCCGAACTGGCCGCCGCGCCGAACGGGCTCGCCCAGTTGCCCGGCGTCCATGACCTCGACGTCCAGGGCAGGCGGGTACGGCTCCAGGTGGACACCGACAAGCTCGACGCCGTGCTGCGTTCGCTCACCACCTCGGGAGTACGGTCGCTGACCAGCACCCCGCCCACCCTGGAGGAGCTGTTCCTCCGGCACTACCAGGACGATGCGGCCACGGTCCCGGAAGAGGCGATGTCGCGATGACTGCAGGAATCGCGGTACGCGGCGGCGGCTCCGGCCAACTCACGGGGATCAACCCGCTGTTCAGGCTCGCTCTGCGCCGGGACCGCATCATGCTTCCGGTGTGGGTCCTCGTGCTCACCCTGATGGTCGTCAGCGGCGGCTCGTCGATCGAGCAGCTCTACGACACTCCGGCCGCCCGCGCCGAGGCCGCCACGTCCATGAGCGCGAACAGCTCCTTGCGCTCCATGTACGGACCGGTCTTCGGTGACTCGATCGGAGGTCTGGTGGCCTGGCGGTTCGGCGTCTTCGCCGCCACACTGGCCGCCGTGATGAGCCTGATCATCGTCATCCGGCACACCCGCGAGGAGGAGGAGACAGGGCGTCAGGAACTGCTCTCCTCGGCAGTGGTGGGGCGGCGCGCCCCGCTGACATCGGCGCTGTTGACCGCCCTGGCCGCCAATGCGCTGGTCACGCTGTTCATCACGGGCGGCCTCGCCGCACAGGGCGGAACAGGAGCGCTGGCGCTCGGGCTCGCCGTCGGCGCGACCGGAATGCTCTTCGCCACCATGGCGGCGATCGTCGCGCAGCTCACCGAGAGCGCGCGGCTCGCCAAGGGGATGACGGGCGGCGTGCTCGGCCTCGCCTTCCTGCTGCGGGCGGCCGGAGACTCCGGTGCGAACGACGGGTCGTCCCTCCTGACCTGGCTGTCACCGATCGGCTGGGCCGAGAACATGCGGCCGTACGCCGGCGAGCGCTGGTGGGTGCTGCTGCTCTTCGTGGCGGCCATTGCGGCTCAGGCCGCGGCCGCGTACACACTGGCCGGGCGTCGCGACATCGGCATGGGCTTCCTCCCGGCCCGTCCGGGCCCGGCCGAGGGCCGACTCGCCACCGCAGGTGGCCTGGCCTGGCGGCTGCAGCGCGGCACACTCCTCGGCTGGACCGTGGGCTACGCCGTCGCGGGCGTCGTCTTCGGCGGCATGGCCCAGGGTGCGGCCGACCTGGTGGGTGACAACGAGCAGGCCAAGGAGATCTTCGCGCGTATGGGCGGACAGGAGGGCATGACGCAGGCCTTCCTGGCCGCGATGGTCGGGATGCTGGGGATGATGGCCGCGTTGTATGCGGTGGCAGCGATCCTCCGCATGCACGGCGAGGAAACCTCGCAGCGCGCCGAACCGCTGCTCGCGAACAGCCTGGGGCGGTTGCGGTGGGCAGCCGGGCACCTGGTGATCGCGTTCGGCGGCGCGGTCGCGATCATGCTGGTCGGCGGGCTCGGTCTGGCCGTCGGATACGGCGACGAGTTCGGTGCGGTGCTCGGGGCGTCGCTGGTCCAGGTGCCCGCGATCTGGCTCCTCGGCGGTCTGGCGGTCCTGCTGTACGGAGCGCTTCCCAAAGCGGCTCCGGCGGCATGGGGTGTGGTGGGGGCGTGCCTGCTGATCGGGTGGATCGGCCCGGCGCTCGACCTGCCCCAGTCGGTGATGGATCTGTCGCCCTTCGGACATCTGCCGAAGCTGCCGGGCACCGAGATGCAGTGGACTCCGGTGCTGCTGCTCACCGCGATGGCGGTGGCGCTGACGGGCGCGGGACTGGCGGCGCTGCGGCGACGCGACCTCGTGACCTCGTGACCTGAGCAACGGTCCGGCGGGACCCGATCCGGCTGAACCGCATGCACGGCCGGAGTCCATGCGGCCCGCCCCGGAGGGACAGAACTCTTCCGGGGGCGGGCCGCTGCCTTCTGGAGGAAAGCGGGGCCGGGCCCCTCTCCTGTGCCGTGGCCCGGCTCGCAGCGCTCACCGCCTCCGGTCCCGCCTTCGACGTCCTGGAGAGACCGCGCCTCGCGTGCGGCCCGCCGAGCAGCGCTCGGCGGCTTCCTGTCACAACTCCACGCGAAGCTCCCGCAGGCCCCTGATCACATACCCCGGGTTCCACTCCGGTTCGGCCACCAGCCGCATCCCGGGGGCTCGCCTCAGCAACTCGCCGAACGAAGCCGCGAGTTCGATCCGTGCCAGGGGTGCGCCCAGGCAGTAGTGGATACCCGCGCCGAACGTGATGTGCGGGTTGTCCGGCCGCGCCAGATCCAGGGTGTCCGGTTCCGCGAACCGCTCCGGGTCCCGGTTCGCCGACCCGAAGAGCAGCGCCACCTCCGAACCCCGCGGAATCACCGTGCCGTCGATCTCGATGTCGTCGAGGACCCAGCGCTCGAACATCTGCAGCGGAGTGTCGTACCGCAGCAGCTCCTCCACCGCCGTGGGCAGCAGCCCGTGGTCGGCCCGGAGTGCCGCCAGCTGCTCGGGGTGGCGCAGCAGCGTCCACCAGCCGTTGACAGTGGTGTTGACCGTCGCCTCGTGGCCCGCGTTCAGCAGCAGCACACAGGTGGAGACCATCTCCTGCTCGCTCAGCCGCTCCCCCTCGTCGTGCGCGGCGATGAGAGCGGAGATCAGATCCGTCCCGGGGTTCTTGCGGCGCTCCGCGATCAGCTCCCGCAGATACGCGGAGAAGTCCGCGCTGGCGCGGACGGCGGCACGCGCGGTCTCCTCGGACGGGTTCAGTTCGAACATGCCGCAGATCGCCGCCGACCACGGCCGCAGCGGGCCGCGGTCGGACGCGGGGATGCCGAGCATCTCGGCGATGACGGCGACGGGCAGCGGTTCGGCGACCGCGGTGAGCAGATCGCCGCCGCCCGCCTCGACGAAGCGGTCGACCAGTTCGGCGGCCAGCCGCCGTACGGTCGGGACGAGCTGCTCGACCGTACGCGGGGTGAACGCCTTGGAGACCAGACGCCGGATCCGGGTGTGGTCGGGGGCCTCCAGATCGAGGAGCCCCTGCCCGTTGAGCGTGGTGAAGGGTTCGTACGCGGCCGGCGGGGGCGTGCGGCCGAACTCCTCGTGGGTGAAGCGGTGCAGATACGTGCGCCCCAGACGCCGGTCCCGTAGCAGCGCGGACACATCGGCGTGGTGCGGGACGAGCCACTGGCCGGTCGGCTCGAACCGGTGCACGCGGCCGGCGGCCCGCAGCGCGGCGTAGGCGGGGTACGGGTCGGCGACGAACGCCGGCGACCAGGGATCGAACGAAGCGGCGGCGGACTGCGAGGACGGGTGCATGAACCGACGCTAACCGGACCGGCGGGTCCTGGTCACGGCCGCGCCTCAGCCGGGCGTGACCAGCCGCGCCTCGTACGCGAACACCGCCGCCTGGGTGCGGTCCCGCAGCCCCAGCTTCACCAGGATGCGGCTCACATGCGTCTTGATGGTGGATTCGGCGACCACCAGATGCGAGGCGATCTCCGCGTTGGACAGGCCCTGCGCGATGAGCACGAGCACCTCCGTCTCGCGCTCCGTCAGATCGCCGATCCGGGCGAGCGCGGGCGGCCGCGGGGCCCCGGCGAGCCGGGAGAACTCGGTGATCAGCCGCTTGGTGACCGTGGGTGCCAGCAACGCCTCCCCGGACGCCACGACCCGTACCCCGTCGGCGAGCTGGCGGGCAGAGGCGTCCTTCAGCAGGAATCCGGACGCCCCGGCGCGCAGCGCCTGGTACACGTACTCGTCGAGGTCGAACGTGGTCAGCACGAGCACCTTGGCGGCCGCGTCGGCGGCGACGATCTCGCGGGTCGCCTCGATGCCGTTGAGCTCCGGCATCCGGATGTCCATCAGCACCACGTCGGGCCGCAGGGCGGCGGCCTGGGCGATGGCCTGCCGGCCGTCGACGGCCTCGCCGACGACCTCGATGCCCGGCATCGCCCCCAGGAGCACCGAGAAACCCTCGCGGACCATCATCTGGTCGTCGACGATCAGGACCCGGATGTCGTTCATGAGGTCTCGCTCTGCGTCGGTTCCTGCATCGGTTCCTGCGCCAGCGGGACGGGGATGAACACGGCGACCTCGTACCCGCCGTCCGCGGCCGTCTCGGCGGTCATCTCGCCGTTCAGCATGGCGACCCGCTCCCGCATCCCCGTTATGCCGTGCCCGGCGCCCGGCGAGGGCTTCACCGGGCCGGTCGGCGGCCCGTTGACGACCCGCAGCCCGAGCCCGCCCAGCACATAGCCGATCTCGACCTTGGCGGTGGAGCCGGGCGCGTGCCGCAGGGTGTTGCTGAGGGCTTCCTGAATGATCCGGTACGCCGACAGCTCGACGCCCTGCGGCAGTTCGCGCACCGCGCCGGTGACGGTCTTCTCGGCCACCAGGCCCGCGTCCGCCACATTGGCGAGCAGCCTGTCGAGCTCGGCGAGGGTGGGCTGCGGGGCGTCCGGGGCCTGGTAGTCCTCCGCCCGTACGACGCCGAGGACGCGGCGCAGCTCGGTGAGGGCGGCGACGGCGTTCTCCCGGATGGTGACGAAGGCCTGCTCCAGCTCGGGCGGCGGGTTCTCCACCCGGTACGGGGCGGCCTCGGCCTGGATCGCGACGACGGACATGTGGTGGGCGACCACGTCGTGCAGCTCACGGGCGATGGTGGTGCGCTCCTCCAGCAGCGTGCGCCGGTCGCGTTCCACAGCGGTGACGGTGCGCTGCACGGTCACCTCACGCTCGGCCTCCCGGCGGGTCTGCACCACGGTGACCACGAGCAGCGCGAACGCGGAGGTCACGGCCATGGGTCCGGTGGTCGACGAGTAGTGCCAGCCGAAGTTCTCCAGGAAGGTGCCGAGCACCACGGTCAGGACCCACATCCAGGCGGCGGTACGCGGCCGGGTCCGGGCCGCGACCACGACGAGCACCACCAGGTGCGAGAGGAACATGCTCGGCACCCACGGCCATTCGCCGCCGGAGATCACGGCCGTCACCGGAGTGAGTGCCATCGACATCCAGAAAGCGCCGACCGGCCGGAACAGCGTCATCGCGACGGTCAGCGCCGGGAGTAGCCCGGTCACGACGATCTCGATCCCGGACACGGGCCCCACGCCGTCCGCCGCACCGATGCCTATCAGGGCCGTGATCAGCGCGGCCAGCCCGACCAGCGCGTGCGGCGTCCGGGCCGCCCGCGCGCGCATCCGCTCGGACAGCCGCCGGGTCAGCGCCCCGTCGGTCCGCATGGGCGGCAGCGGACGGTAGGCGAACGCGTCGTGGAAGAGGTCCTGCCGCAGGCCGCCCAGCGCCCCTGCGGCCAGCCGGAACTCGGGGCTTCTGGTCTTGGTGGTCTCGGTCACGCTCCCACGGTAGGCGGCCCCGCGCACGACGTCGTCAGCAGTGATGCGGATCCTGCGGCATCCGTCGCAGGGACTACCGGAACCGGGAGATAGCCGACAAATACGAACACCGGCCGCTCCCGGAACCCCCGGTCACCACGCCAACTGGGCAATCTCCTCCGCCACCACCGCACACGCGTCCGCCGCCGGATCGATCAGCGGAAAGTGCCCGACGTCCTCCAGCAGCGTGAGCCCCACCGTCTCCCCCGCCTTCGCCGCCGCGTCCACGAACGCCTCCGCGACCGCCTGCGGCACGGTGAGATCGGTACGCCCCTGCACGATCGCGGTGGCGATACCGGTCGGCAGCAGCGCGGCCGGATCCGCGTACGGACGCCGTGCATCGAAGTCCTCGTCGGAACCGAGGAGTTGGCCCACCGCACCGGAGCAGACATCCAGCTCCACCGCCGTGCCGAAGTCGGCGATCGGCGCCAGCGCGACCACCCCGCGCAACGGCGGCGCCGCGGCCAGCCGCCACGGTGACCCTTCCGGCAGTACATGCCGGGCCGCGGCCCACAGCGCCAGCTGCCCGCCCGCGGAGTGCCCGGTGACGACGATCCGCCGCGCATCCGCCTGCGGGAGCACGGCGGCCAGCAGTCCGGGCAGCGCGTCCATCGCCGCGGCGACGTCGTCGAACGTCTCCGGCCAGCGGCCCGCGACCGGACCGGAACCCCGCTGCTGCGGAATCTCGCTGCCGCGCCGGTACTCGACGTTGGCGACGGCGAACCCGCGCCGGGCCAGGAAGTCGGCGAACGGCGTCACATGGAGCCGGTCGTACGGCGCCCGCCACGCCCCGCCGTGCAGCACGACCACGACGGGCGCTCCGGCCCGCCCGTCCCGCGGGGCGTAGAAGTCGATCACCTGGTCGGGGTGGTCGCCGTAGGCGGCGGTGGCGTCGGGGGCGACGGCCGGATGCGAGAACGCCGATTCGGTCTCGACTGCGTCCCGATCACGCGCGGCGGAATCCGACATGCTGCTCCAACCATCCGACTGAGGCACCCAACTGGCCCGACCAGCGGGGACGGTACCAGCCCGGCACGCGCCGTCCCCACGGGGATTCCCGTGGGGACGGAACGGCACCCGGACGGCCGGGCCGCTGGGGCCTCCTAGTGCTGTGACCGGAAAGGTTCACCGGCTCGCGCCGCCCGGCACAGCACCTCGCCGCGTTGTCGCATCACCCGAGTGCATCGCAAGGCGGGCGATGCTCCGCCTTGCGATGCACCGCACCGGACGCCGCGAGCAAACCCTTCCGGTCACAGCGCTAGCTGCCCAGCACCTCGCCCAGCACCCGCGCGGCCCGCTCCACATCCGCGAACCCCACGTACAACGGCGTGAAACCGAACCGCAGCACATCCGGCCGACGCAGGTCCCCGACGACGCCGCGCTCGATGAGCGCACGCATGGCCGGCTCGGCGACCGCCGCGTCCACGCACCGCAGCGACACCTGGCTCCCCCGCTCCGCATGCGCCGACGGCGTGACCGGAACGACCACGCCCTCCGGCACGTACGCCTCCACGCACTCCAGGAAGAAGTCCGTCAGGGCCAGCGACTTGGCCCGTACCGCCTCGACCGACACCCCGTCCCACACGTCCAGCGACGCCTCCAGCGCCAGCATGGACAGGATGTCGGGGGTACCGACCCGGCCCCGTACGGAACCGTCCGCGGGCGCGTACCCGGGATCCATCGCGAACGGGTCGGCGTGCGACGTCCACCCGGGCAGCGGCGAGTCGAAGGCGCCCTGATGCCGCTGGGCGACGTACAGGTACGCGGGCGAACCGGGCCCGCCGTTCAGGTACTTGTACGTACAGCCGACCGCCAGGTCCACCCCGTGCGCGTCCAGGCCCACCGGCAGCGCGCCCGCGCTGTGGCACAGGTCCCAGACGGCGAGGCCGCCCGCCGCGTGCACGGTGGCGGTGAGGCCGGGCAGGTCGTGCAGCCGGCCGGTCCGGAAGTCGACGTGGTTGAGCAGGACCACGGCGGTACGGGGACCGACCGCGTCCCGCACATCCGCGGGCGCGACGGGGACGAGCCGGTGCCCGGTCATCCGGGCGGCGGACTCGGCGATGTACCCGTCCGTGGGAAACGTCGTCGCGTCGACGAGGATCTCGTCGCGCCCCTCCGGCGCCAGCCGGCTCGCGGCGACGACGGCCTTGAAGACGTTCACGCTGGTGGAGTCGCCGACGACGATCTGCCCGGCGGCGGCTCCGACGAGCGGTGCTATCCGGTCGCCGATCCGCTCGGGCGCGGTCCACCAGCCGCTCTCGTCCCAGGACCGGATCCGCAGCTCGCCCCACTCGCGGGTGAGGACCTCCTGCATCCGGGCGGGTACGTGCCGCGGCAGCGCACCCAGCGAGTTGCCGTCGAGGTACACACCCTCGTCGAGGGTGAACAGCTTGCGCAGATCGGCGAGTTCGTCTGCGTCGTCGAGTGCCGCGGCCCGCGCGGCGAAGGTGTCAGACATGGCTGCGCGCCGTCCACAGTTCGGGGAACACGTTCTTCGTGGCCCGCTTCTCCAGCCACGCGACCCCGGCGGAGCCGCCGGTGCCGGTCTTCGAGCCCATCGCGCGCCGGGTGGCGACGAGGTGGTCGTTGCGCCAGCGCCACACCAGTTCGCCGACGTCGGTGAGCGCTTCGCCGAGCCGGACGAGGTCGTCGTACCGCTCGGGGTCGGCGTAGATCTCCGCCCAGACGGCCTCGACCTCGGGGGACGGCTCGTACTTCTGCGTCAGGTCCCGGCCGAGCACGGACTGCGGTACGGCGTGGCCACGGCTCGCGAGCAGGGCGAGCACCTCGTCGTACAGGCTCGGCTCGGCGAGCGCCTTCTCCAGTTCGGCGTACACGCGGGGCGCGCCCCGGTGCGGCACGAGCATCGACGCGGACTTGTCGCCGAGCAGGAACTCCATACGCCGGTACATCGCCGACTGGAAGCCGGAGCCCTCGCCGAGTGCGCCACGGTAGGAGTTGAACTGGGCGGGGGTGAGCTGGGCGAGCGGCGTCCAGGACGCGTTGAGCGCCTCCAGTTCCCGTACCGACCGCTTCAGCGCGTCACGCGCGACCGTCAGCCGGTCCTGGCGCAGGGCATGCGCGGCGGTCTCCCACTCATGGACGATGACCGTGAACCACAGCTCCATGACCTGGGTGGTGACCAGGAAGACCATCTCGCCCGGGTCGTCGGAGCGAAGGTGCTGGAGGTGGGTCAGGACATCCGCCTGGACATAGTCCTCGTACGGAGTCGTTCCCGCGAAGTCCAGGTGCGGGGTGTCCGCACCGGTGGCTTCGGGGTCGGGGTGGATCGTCGACATTTCTGTCTCCTCGACACGAGCTTCCGGGTAGCGGTCCGCCCCTTCCATGAGGTGATGGGCTCCGGTCCCCTGCCCGCATCCTAAGCGGACGCCGGGCAAACGCGCAGGCCCCGCGGACGGCGGTACGTCTGCGGGGCCCGGAGCATGATTCCGGAGGCCTCAGCCCAGGATCTCGGCGGCGGTCGGCGACGAGTCGCGGAGGAACGTCGAGCAGCGCTCGTACTCCTCCTGCTCACCGATCGACTGCGCGGCGCGCGCAAGGGCGTGCAGGGCGCGCAGGAAACCGCGGTTCGGCTCGTGCTCGAACGGTACGGGCCCGTGGCCCTTCCAGCCGGCCCTGCGCAGCGCATCGAGGCCGCGGTGGTAGCCGGTGCGGGCGTAGGCGTACGACTCGATGACTCGGCCGCCCTCGAACGCCTCGTCGGCGAGCTGCGCCCAGGCCAGCGAAGAGGTCGGGTACTTCGCGGCGACATCGGCGGGGGCCGTGCCGTTCGCGAGGAGCTCGCGCGGCTCGGGGTCGTCGGGCAGGTGGGTCGGGGGAGGCCCCCCGAGCAGGTTCTCGTGGATGGACATGGGTTCAAGTGTGCCTGGCACATGCGCGCCGGGGTAGCCGGGCCGCCGGAGAGGCGGACGAGGGCGGCCGGGCTCGGTCAGTCCCGGCCGCCCTGGTCCGCCTGCTCGTCCCGCACGGGCTCCAGGGGAGGTGCCACCACACAGCAGTGGACGGCGCACTCGGGGCGCGCCTCGTCCTTCCGGGCCTTCGGCGGATTCCGTACGGTCGCAAAGGCGATCAGCGAACCCAGCACCATCAGGCCGGCGCACATCGGCATGGCCCGCCGGAAGGTCGAGGCGAACTCACCGGCGTCCCGGTACGCCTCCGGCCCCATCCCGGAGAGCAGCGGCAGCGCGGCCACGGCGATCAGCCCGGCGGCGCGGGCGGCGGCGTTGTTGATCCCGCTGGCCAGTCCGGCGCGAGCGGTGTCGACGGAGGCGAGGACGGTCGCGGTCAGGGGCGCCACGAGGGTGACCAGGCCCAGACCGAGCACGACGACGGCGGGCAGCACATGCTGCACGTACCCGGAGACAGTGGCGTCGCCGGGTCCCACCCGCAGCATGAGCAGCATCCCGGTGGCGGCCAGCAGCGGCCCCACGGTGAGCGGGATCCGGGGCCCGATCCGCTGCCCCAGCTCACCCGAGGAGGCCGAGAACAGCAGCATCAGCACCGTGGTCGGCAGGAGGGCGGTCCCGGCGCCGAGAGCGGAGTACCCCGCCACCACCTGGAGCTGTATGGCGGAGAGGAAGAAGTAGCCACCGAGGCCCGCGTAGACACAGAGGGTGACGACATTGACCATGGTGAACTGACGGGACGCGAACACGGACGGCGGCAGCATGGGTTCCGCCCGCTTCCGCTCCACCTGCACGAACGCGACCGCGAGCAGCACGCCGCCCACGGCCGACCCGATCACCGCACCGGACGCGCCCTGCCCCGGTGCCTCGATCAGCGCGTACGTCACCAGCGCAAGGGCCAGCGCACCGAGCACCGCCCCCAGCACATCGAAGCGCCCGTGCGCGTCCGGGTCCCGCGACTCCGGCACGTGGCGCAGCGCCACCGGCACACAGATCAAGGCGACCGGCGCATTGATCAGAAACACCCACCGCCAGCCGGGCCCGTCGACGAGCCACCCCCCGACGAACGGCCCGACGGCTGCCCCGATCCCACCGAACCCGGACCACAGCCCGACCGCGCGGGCCCGGTCGTCCGGGTGGAAACTGGCCTGGATCAACGCCAGCGACCCGGGTGTGAGCAACGCCCCGCCCACGCCCTGGAGCGCACGGGCCCCGATGAGGACGGCGGCATTCGGCGCGATGCCGCACAGCAACGAGGCGCCGGCGAACCACAACACCCCCACGACGAACACCCGCCGCCGCCCGTACCGGTCCCCGAGCGCCCCGCCGAGAAGGATCAGCCCGGCGAGGGTCAGCATGTACGCGTTGACGGTCCACTGAAGAGCGGCGAGGTCGGTGCCGAGGTCCTTGCCGATACGGGGCAGGGCGACGTTGATGACGGTCGAGTCGAGCATGGCCATGGACGACCCGAGGACGGTGGTCAGGATGACCCAGCGCCCGGGTGCGGAGGCAGCACGGATCTCACCGGCCTGTGTCTCACCCATGCGAGCAGCATCGCCGCTACGGGGTGCCGCGGCCAGTCGGACTCCGCCGCCGGCGAGGACCGGGCGGCGGGCGCACACCCGCCAGTGTCCGGAGCCGTGTCAGCCGAGCGGCGAGGCGCGTCCCGGCCGGCATCCGTGCGGGACGCTGTTTCCGCTGATGTCGAAATCGCCGCACGTGAGAAACACATCGTTCAACTGGCCCAGCCCGTACGCGAGCCCGCCGACGATCACGACGACACCGATGACGGTCCTTCGCTGGTGCGAGGAGAGTTCCGACTCCCCGAACAGCAGGAGATGCAGGAGCAGCCACACCAGCAGCGGGGCGCCGATGATGCTGATGATGCCGCCCGCCAGGAAGAGCGCCTCGCCCTGCCAGTTGCCGCTGCGCGGCACGACGGCGGCGAGGACGAGCCACGCGCTGGGCAGGGCCAGACAGGCCCAGTACACCCAGCTGTGCCGCGGCCTGCGTTCACGCATCAGCACGGCGGTCAGCAGCACGGCGGTCGACACGGCCCAGAGGGTGAGCATCTGGTAGTAGAAGATGACGTTGTAGGCCCCGAGCGTGAACGCGGGTTCCCAGATCGCCAGCGCTCCGCCGCCGGCGATCACGGCCGTCTTCGGCACCACCTGCCCGATGACGACGCCACGGCCGTGGCGGGGTGCGGGACCCGTGCCTGCGCCCGCGGAGCGGGTCTCGTCGTCATCCATGGAAATCCATCTCCGAAATCGGACCATTTCCGCACAGATTACTCAGATCAATGCAGCCCGGTTCGTGTCAGGGGACGGCGACTTCTCCGCGTCCGGGGCGGAGGCCGGCGCGATCGTGTCACCGCACCGCCTGCACCGCCCGGATCAGCGCCTCGACCCCTGCCTCCACCTTGCTGCGCGGGCACCCCACGTTCAGCCGCAGGAACCCCTCGGCCCCGTACACCGCACCCGGCATGATCGCGACCTTCTCGCGCTCGATCAGCACCCGCTGCAGCGCCTCGTCGTCCACACCCAGCGGTCGCAGGTCGATCCATGCCAGGTAGCCGGCCTGCGGGGGCTGCCAGGACAGTTCGGGGAACGCCCCGTTCAGGCGTTCCGCGAGCAGGTCCAGATTCCCGGCCACATACTCCCGTACCGCGTCCAGCCACGGCGCGCCCTCCCGGTACGCGGCTATGTGGGCGGTCAGCGACAGCACGGCCGGGGAGGCCAGTCCCTCGGCCGTCTCCATGCGGCGCAGGAACTCCGTCCGGTCCGCCGGGTCACCGATGATGCCGTACGAGCCGGTCAGCGCCGGGAAGTTGAAGGCCTTCGACGCGGACGAGATCACCGCCCAGCGAGCATCGCCGGCCACCCTTGTCCAGGGCACGTGCCGGTGGCCGTCGTGCACGAAGTCCGCGTGGATCTCGTCGCTGACGACCGCGACCCCGTGGCGCGCGGCCAGAGCGGCCATGCCGGCGAGTTCCGGCTCCGTCCACACCAGGCCCGTCGGGTTGTGCGGCGAGCACAGCACCAGCACCTTCGCGTCGGGGCGGGCCAGTTCTCGTTCCAGCGCCCCGGCGTCCCCCAGCGGCACGCCCCGCAGCTCGCGGCCGAGTCCGGTGATCGCCTTGCGGAAGCCGTCGTACACGGGGGTGTGCACGACCACGCCCTCGCCCTCGGCCGTCCACATCTGGAGGAGCTGCGAGAACTGGCTGAGCACGGACGGGCCGTAGACCAGCCTCCCGGCGTCCAGCTCGGTGCCGTAGCGCGTCCTGTACCAGTGCGCGATCGCCGACCGGAAGTCGTCGTGCTGCCAGCTGGTGTAGCCCAGTACGCCGTGGTCGAGGCGGGCGCGCAGTGCGGTCAGGACCTCGGGGGCCGTCTCGAAGTCCATGTCGGAGATGGTGAACGGGAGCAGCCCGTCGACCCCGAACCGGTCGGCGACCCCGTCCCACTGGACACTCCAGGTGCCCCTGCGGTCGATGACGGTGTCGAAGTCATAGCGTGCGTTCGCCTGCACAGTCGGCTCCTCGTGCTCGTTCACGGACATGCCATGGGCCCGGCACCCCTCGAGGAGTGCCGGGCCCACGTCCGGCTCTGTTGCGTACCTACTGCTACTTCAGCTTCGTGCCGGTGGACCGCAGGTTGGCGCAGGCCTCCGTGACGCGCTTGGCCATGCCCGCCTCGGCGGACTTGCCCCAGCTGCGCGGGTCGTAGACCTTCTTGTTGCCGACCTCGCCGTCGACCTTCAGCACGCCGTCGTAGTTGCGGAACATGTGGTCCACGATCGGGCGGGTGAAGGCGTACTGGGTGTCGGTGTCGAGGTTCATCTTCACGACGCCGTTCTCCAGCGCGGTGGCGATCTCCTGCTCGGTGGAGCCGGAGCCGCCGTGGAAGACGAAGTCGAACGGCGACGCCTTGCCGTACTTCGCGGCGACGCCCTCCTGGAGGTCCTTCAGCAGCTCGGGACGGAGCACGACGTTGCCCGGCTTGTAGACGCCGTGCACGTTGCCGAAGGAGGCGGCCAGCAGGTAGCGGCCCTTCTCGCCCAGGCCGAGCGCCTCGGCGGTGCGCAGCGCGTCGTCGACGGTCGTGTACAGCTCGTCGTTGATCTCGTGCGTGACGCCGTCCTCCTCGCCACCGGTCGGGGTAATCTCGACCTCGAGGATGATCTTGGCGGCGGCGGCCTTGGCCAGCAGCTCCTGCCCGATGGCCAGGTTGTCGGCGAGGGTCTCGGCCGAACCGTCCCACATGTGCGACTGGAACAGCGGGTTCAGACCCTTGGCGACGCGCTCGGCGGAGATGTCGAGCAGCGGACGTACGTAACCGTCCAGCTTGTCCTTGGGGCAGTGGTCGGTGTGCAGCGCGACCGTGATGTCGTACTTGGCGGCGACGATGTGCGCGAACTCGGCGAGGGCAACGGCGCCCGTGACCATGTCCTTGTTGTACTGGCCGCCCAGGAACTCCGCCCCACCGGTGGAGATCTGGACGATGCCGTCGCTCTCCGCCTCCGCGAAGCCGCGCAGTGCAGCGTGCAGGGTCTGGGTCGACGTCACATTGATGGCCGGGTAGGCGAACTTGCCTGCCTTCGCCCGGTCGAGCATCTCGGCGTAGACCTCGGGGGTTGCGATGGGCATCTGTCCGCTCCTTGGGATGTGCGGTGTGCGTTGCTGGTTCCCTGACCTGGGGGCGACGTCATCGTCGCCCCCATCTTCCCAGACTCTCGCTCCGGCTCCACCCGGCGTACTCCCCCAATGCGCGGGCCGGTCCGCGCAGGACATACGACAAGGGCGGACGGTTTCACGTGAAACCGTCCGCCCTCGAAGAACATCGCAGGTCAGACCCGTGACCTGGCCGATGATCAGGCCAGGTCGAGGTCCGCCACCGTGTAGGCGTGGACGTACGGGAGGCCTGCCTCGGCGATGGCGGGAGCGGCGCCCCGCTCCACGATCGTTGCGACGGCGACGACCTCGCCACCGGCCTCGCGCACCGCCTCGACGGCCGTCAGGGGCGAACCGCCGGTCGTCGAGGTGTCCTCGACGACCAGGCAGCGGCGGCCCTTCACGTCCGTGCCCTCGATCCGGCGCTGCATGCCGTGCGCCTTCTGCGCCTTGCGGACGACGAACGCGTCCAGGGTCCGGCCACGCGCGGCGGAGGCGTGCAGCATCGACGTGGCCACCGGGTCGGCGCCCAGCGTCAGCCCGCCCACGCAGTCGTAGTCCAGCTCGGCGGTCGCATCGAGCATGACCTGACCGACCAGCGGAGCGGCCGTGCCGTCCAGGGTGATGCGGCGCAGGTCGATGTACCAGTCGGCTTCCAGCCCCGAGGAGAGGGTCACCTTGCCGTGCACCACGGCCTTGTCCTTGATCTGCTGGAGCAGCTCAGCGTGTACGTCAGTCATGGCAACGAGCTTAGGGGGTGTCCGCCCCGCCCCTGCTCAGAGCCTGTGCCAGCTCCAGGTCGTCGTGATCTCCAGCGGGTCGATCGGCGTCACGTACCGCGGCATGGTGTTCAGTCCGTTCGGCGGGCCCGACTGCGGCTCCACGCAGACCGCCTCGGCCTGCTCGTCGTAGACGACGACCCACTCGTCCCGGCTCTTCACCTTCAGCTCCAGCTGCTCCGGCCAGGTGAGCGTCACATCGACCCCGTCCGGCATCCCGAAGCAGTCGTCCCACGGGCCGGGCATGGCCGGGATCCGGCGGCCGGTCGGCAGATGGTTCTCGCCCCGTTCCTCCTGCCAGGCGGCATCGAAGGCGATCTGTACGTCGTCGCCGCCGGTTCCCAGGTTCCGCAGGAACCACGGGTGCCAGCCGGCCTGCGCCGGGAACGAGTCCCCGTACGTCTCGATGCCGAACGCGAGCGTCAGCGCATCCTCGGTCAGTTCGAAGGTCTGGGTCACCCGGCCCGGATACGGCCACGGCTCGACGAGGTCGTAGTAGAACGCCGCATCCGTCCCGCCGGCCTTGGCGGTGCGCCACGCCGTGTTGCGGCCGGTGCCGTGGATGGCGTGCGGCGGGGAGTCCACGGGCAGCTGATGCGGCACATCGCCGTTGCGGAACAGGCCGTTCCCGGTCCGTCCGCACCACGGCACCATCGGGAAGCAGCCGTACCTCTCCCCTTGCCGCAGCAGCTCGATGCCATCGATCCGAAGGCTGCTGATCCGGCAGCCGTTGGCGGGGTTCACGGTCAACTCGGCGTCGCCGGCGGACAGCCGGACGCTCTTCTCACTCCTGCTCACATGACGACACTACTGGCCGCCCCTACCTCCGGCGCCGCAGCGCCCGGCTCACCACGACCGCGGAGGCGAGGGCGAGGGCGGCCGCGGGGGCCACCCAGCGCAGGGTGGCGCCCGTGGTGGTCGAGTCGGGCGACGGCACGGGGGCGTACCGCCCACGCGGCGGCGCGTGGTCGACCTCCTCGGCGCTGCGCCCGATCATGGTCCGCCGGGCGTGCGCGGCCTCGGCGGGCGGTCCGTCGGGAACGGTGAACTCCATGTCCGCGGCCGCGTCGAGCGACGGCGGGGGGACAGGAGCGTCGAAGACCGAACCGGTGCCGGGGGGTGTGCCGGAGTCGTCGTCACCGGTGGGCTCGGCCACCGGTGACGCTCCCGCACCCGTCTCGTCCGCCTGTTCCGCGGCTTCCTCGATCGCCTGCTCCACGGCAGCCTCGGTGGCCTCGTCCACGGCCGCTCCGTGCGTCGCCAGTGATTCAGTCACCAGTTGCTGCGCAAAGCGGTCCAGCAGCCGGTGGGCCGCCGCCAGCATCGCCTCGGGTTCCAGCTCCACGATGCGGCCCTCGCCGCCCGCCGTGCCGGTGAACCCGATCGTCGTACCCCCGTCCGTCTCCGTCAGGCGGATCGTCAGGGCGAGCTTCGCCGAGCCGCTGCCGCGCGCCTCCACGCCGTCGCCCTCGACGGAGATCCCGGCCCCGTCCGGCAGCGGGGCCGGTGTCAGCGTGCCGCGGTACGTGATGGTGTGGCCGCCGATCCGGACCTTGAGCCGGCCGGACAGGGGTCCTGCGGACGCGTCTGCGTCCCGTTGGAGGCCCGGCACACAGCGCGCGACCCTGGCGGAATCGCCCAGCGTCCGCTGAAGGGACGGGACCGGAACCGGAACGAACACCTCATGCTCCATGGAAACCGAGCCTACTCAGGCCCGGCCGCCCCGTCAGCGCTTCCGCGCCGGGAAGCGGTACGGCGTGCCTGCCGCGCCCAGGACCTTCCCCGTCCCCTCACGGCTCCTCCCAGTACCGCGGATGCACCAGCGTCGACGGCGCCTGCCCCGGCAGCCGCCCGCGCTCCGCGTCCCGGGCCGCGACCGCCAGTACCGCTTCCGTGAGGGAGCGCAGCTCCGGTGCCCGTGCGGGCAGGCCGAGCGCCGGTGCTCGCGGACCCGGGCGGGCGAGGACGAAACCCCAGCCGTCCGGGGCCTTCGCGCGGTCGTTCGCCCGGTCCTTCGCGCGGTCCGGCCCCGCCGCGGAACCGGTGGGGCGGCCGCCGATGCAGTACGGGCGGGTGCTCAGGCCCGCCGCCCGCATGGAGGCCTCGACCGTCCAGAACGTACGCGGCCGGGCGCCCGGCGGACCCCCGTGCACCACCAGACGGCCCCCCGGCGCAAGCACCTCGGCGATCAGCCCGTAGAACTCCGCGGAGTACAGCTTCGTGCTCGCGGTGCTGCCGGGGTCGGGCAGGTCGGAGATCACCACGTCGAAGCCGCCGTGCCCCGACCGCAGCCAGGCGAACGCGTCCGCCGTCACGGCCGTCAGCCGGGGGTCGCGGTACGCGTGCGCGTTCAGCGCGGAGAGCGCGGGGTCCGTGCGGGCCAGTCGGGTGACACCGGGGTCGATCTCGACGACCGTGACGCTCCGTACGTCCGGGTAGCGCAGCACCTCGCGGGCGGCCAGGCCGTCGCCGCCGCCCAGGATCAGCACCCGTGCGTGGCGCCCGTACATCGCGGGGTGCACCAGCGCCTCGTGGTACCGGTACTCGTCATGGGCGCTGACCCGCAGCCGCCCGTCCAGATAGAGGTCGAGCGAGCCGCGGCCCGCCCCGGTGAGGACGACCTCCTGCACCTCGGTCCGCAGGGCGACCCGCACCCCGTCCCCGTACACCGCCCGCCGCGCCGCCCGTTCGAAGTCGTCGACCAGGAACGTGGCGGTGGCCAGCAGGACGATCACCGACACGTTGACGAGGATCAGCAGCCGCCGCGAACGAGGGGTGAGGTCCCTGCGGAAGACCCACAGGACCAGCGCCCCGCCCGCCGCCGCGTTGCCCAAGCCGGTGAGCAGCGCCCCGGTGAGCTCGCCGAGGAACGGCAGCAGCAGGAACGGGAACGCCAGTCCGCCGACCAGCGCCCCCACGTAGTCGGCGGCGAACAGATCGGCGACCGCCCCGCCCGCGTCCTGCCGGTCGACGCGCTGGATCAGTGTCATCAGCAGCGGGATCTCCGCCCCGATGAGAGTGCCTATCGCGAGCGAGAACCCGACCAGCGCACACCGGGACTCGCCGATCCAGGCGAACGACGCGTACAGCGCGAGCGCGGAGGAACCGCCGATCAGCGCGAGCCCCGCCTCGATCAGCCCGAATCCCACCGCGGCACGACGGCGCAGACGTTTCGCAAGCAGCGAGCCGATGCCCATCGCGAAGACCATCACGGACAGCACGACGGAGGCCTGGGTGACCGAATCACCGATCAAGTAGGAGGCGAGCGCGACCATTTCGAGCTCGTACACGAGTCCGCAGGCGGCACAGACGAAAACGGCGGCCAGCACGAGGAACCGACCGGTCCGCGGTCGCACGGGGATTCGCGCCGCGCCCCCTCGCAGCGACACCTGCTGGTCGATCATGGTGGGAACGCTACGTCACGAATACATCGCCGTTTGTCACCCGCAAGGGTGTAAGTGCCGCGTACACAAGGGAGTTGGGGCGTGTCAGTGAGCCACCGCCGGCATCCGCACCCCCACCCGGGTGCGGGTCACCACCAGCTGCCCCTCCTGCGGATACGCATGCCAGGTGCGCCACCGCACCTGGTCCTCCGTCCGCTGCGCGAGCATGGCGGTGAATGCGTGCGGGCTGCCGGGGAACGTCCCGGCGAGACCCTGCGGATGGTCTGTCACCAGCGCGAGGAGCTCCTGCGCACGCCCCGCGAAGGAGCCCTCGGAGAGCGTTTCGACGCGTGCCGCGAATTCGTAGTCCCACTCCCCGAGCCGTTTGGCGACTCCGAGCGGCAGCGGTGTGCTGCTGCCGGGCATGCAGGCCACCGTCTCGGAACAGCTGCCGCCGTCCTCTTCGAGAAGTACCTGATGGGAGGCACCGAGCAGACGCAGTTGCAGTTGGGCACCACCGAGCCGGAGGTCGAGCACGGCGAGGGCGGGGAGCGGTTCGCGCCCCAGCGCCCAGGCCAGGTCGGCAGCACGGGTGTCGGAATAGGCCGTCTGGAGGGTCCTGAGCATGGGTCGGCTCCGCAAAACACACATGGACGCATGGACAGGGGACGCCCCGGGCCATGCACGTGGGAGGTGGGGGCGCCCGATCAGGTCCAACTGGGGTCCGAGGGCTGAATGTTCTCTCCAACGAGGGAATCACGAAGTGCGCCGGTCCGCCGCGGTTTTACCCAACTTGACGTAGTTTCCATCCCCCCGGGGGCCCTACGGTTCACCTGTTCAACGGCGACGCGCTGTGCGGCCCAACAAAAAGGTGCCCGGCGGGAGTTCACCCGCCGGGCACCGCGGACCAGCTGCCCCGTGTCAGCTGCCTCCGCCGCATCCGCCCCCGCCGCCGCACGACGAACCGCCGCCGCACGAGGATCCGCCACCGCACGAGTGGCCACCGGAGTGACCGCCGGAGTGACTGCTGCCACCGCAGGACGAGCCGCTGTCGCCGCCCCCGCCCGCCCACCAGCTGCCACCGGCGGCCGCGCCGCTGCCCGCGCCGCGCCGCCCGGCCCGCCGCCGGGAAGCCGGCCTGCTGCCGTTCGCCGTCCGCACCAGCACGACGACGAAGGCGACCACCATGATCGCGACCACTGCCCCGAAGAGAACCCCCACCGACCTCACGTCCTTCCGTCCCCCGAAGCGGACCCCCGCTCCATGTTCCTGACGCCAGCCGCCGATCCCGGCGTGAAGGGGGGATGCCCCGGGGCCCGCGGAGCCAAAGCAGACTTGAGCAACTTCAGAGGGTTCTATCGGGGAAACGGCCCCTGACCTGCACGTAAGCGCAGGTCAGGGGTAGCCCGGGGCTCACTGAGTCGGGTTCCCGCGAAAAGTCCTTCAGTTTCCGTGAACTCGCGGGGCTCTAGGGGGTTGAGGAAAATCCATGTCAGATCGTGCGCTAAGGGTCTGTCGGCCCTGGTAGGCGGCCAACAGAGCGTCGGCCGCCGGAGGAGTCCGAAGTCATCCCGCAGATAACACCCCATATCTGGACCCGTCCCACACGGAGGAGCTGGCCCGGGACCGCTGGTTCGACTAGCGGTCTTTCTTCCCCTTGGCCGGGGCCTGGACGGGCGCCTTCTGGGCGAGAGTTGGGGTGTGTGCGTTCCGGGACGCACACACCCCTAGCATGTGCCTCCTTGTTATTCATTGGGGGGAGCATGTCCATTTCTTCACGCAGGCGTCCGTACGCCACGCGCGGCCGTCTCATCGCGGCCTGCACGGGCCTGGCAGCCATGGCCGGCATGCTGTTGTCGCAACCGGCAGTTGCCGAAACGGTTCCGCCGAATCCGCCCAAGGCCTTGCCCCGGGCGGATTTCACGGGAGACGGCTTGGGCGAGGTCATGTATCGCCCGTTCACCGGCCCGCTCCAGGTGACAAATCCGGCGATCAGTTCGATGGCGTTCGAGTTCCACCTCTGGGAGGACCGTCCGGGAGAGGTCCCCTCCTTCAAGGACTATGTCCCGGTCGGCGACCAGGACGGCAATGGTGCTCCAGAGCTCCTCATGCTTTCGGCCGACGGGACGCTCAGCATGGTGCGAACCCAGCCGGACGAGAACTCGGCCTACCTGGCGAGCATGACCCGTGTGGGGTCCGGCTGGCAGATCTACAACAAGGTGCTGTCGCCGGGCGACCTCACCGGTGACTCCCGGGCGGATGTTCTGGCCCGGACTCCGGGCGGCGATGTGTACTTCTACGCCTCCACCGGAGACAAGGCCGCACCGTTCGGGCGACGCATCAAGATCGCCAGTGGCTGGCAGATCTACGACCAGCTGGTCGGTGTCATCGACAACGACGGCGACGGTGTCGGCGATGTCGTCACCCGTACGCCCTCGGGGCAGCTCTTTTTCCACTCCGGAATCGCGGGTGTGACCCCAGCGTTCAAGCCGCCCGTCGAGCTCGGTTCCGGTTGGGGTGTGTACAACCAGATCGCCGGTGGCGACGACATGGACGGTGACGGCAACGGCGACCTCGCGGCCAGGACGGTCGACGGGGCGCTCTACATCTACAAGGGGCTCGGCCAGGGCCGTTTTGCGCAGCGGACGCGGGCCGTGTGGCACAGCGGTTGGCAGGAGGGAGATGTGGTCGTCGGTGCCGGCGGGATTCCCGCCTACGGCAAGTCCCGCATTCAGGCTCTCGGCACCGACGGCAGGCTCTACACATACCAGTCTCTCGGCAACGGCTTGCTGGCTCCGCGCCGTCAGGCGCCTTCGCCCCACGATTGCAACGTCTCTTATGGCGTCGGCACGAGGATGATCACCCTCGCCTCGGCCACCGCCCTCGACAACCGCCCCCAGATGCTCGCGGTGTGCAACAACGGCTGGCTGACCGGCGGATCCGATGGCCAGTGGAGCATCGGCGGGGGGTGGGGTATCTACAACACACTGGTCGGCCCCGGAGACCTCACCGGCGATGGTAAGGGCGACCTGCTCGCACGGGACACGTCCGGCTATCTCTACCTCTACCGAAGCATCAGCGACCAGCTCCCCTCGTCCGTACCGTCCTTCGCCTCCCGGGTCAAGGTCGGCGGGGGCTGGGGCGTCTACGACCGGATCGTCGGCGCGGGGGACTACACCGGTGACGGGCGGGCCGACATCGTCGCCCGCACTCCGGCGGGAGATTTGTACCTGTACGCCGGGACGGGCAGCACCTCCGCTCCGTTCAGGTCCCGCCTCAAGGTGGGCCACGGCTGGCAGATCTACAGCAAGCTCGCAGCGATCGGGGACGTGGACGGTGACGGCAGAGGCGACCTCCTCGCAGCCGACCGCAGCGGCCACCTCTACCGTTACTCCTCGACCGGTGCCGCCACGGGGTCAGGGGCCTTCCGCGCCCGAGCCCTGATCGGCGGCGGCTGGAACATTTACCGCGAACTCAACTGAGGCTGCGGGCACCTGCGTTGAGTGGAGGCTGGTCCGGGAAATCCGGTCCACCCACCGCCAGGGGCGCGGCCATCCCCACCAGCCCCAGCGCGAAGAAGTCCTGCAGAGGGTTGCGTATCTGACGGCAACGACGGCGCACGTGCACCCGCGTTCGACAACGTCAGCGATCAACCAGAACGAGTGGAACGTTCCCACCCGGCTGCCTGCCCGATCCTACGGATCACAAGGTTGCAGGTTCGAATCCTGCCGAGTGCACACCAGACCAGAGGCCCCGTGGAGGAATCCACGGGGCCTCTGGCTTTTGCCTTGACGGCAGTGTTTGACGACAACCGCCTCCGGTCTGTCCACGCCCTCGAAGGGGAACACTGTCCGACATGCCTATCTCGCTGCATCACATCGTCATCGACGCCCACGACCTGCCCGCCCTGGCCCGGTTCTGGGCTGAGGTGCTGCGCTGGCGGATCCTGTCCGAGCGGGAGCGGGAGGTCGTGATCGGGCCGGACGACACGGCACCGGTGGGAATCTGCTTCATGCCGGTGACCGACCGCAAGGTCGTCAAGAACCGCCTGCACCTCGATCTGACATCCGCGGCGGAAGACCGGGAGGCCGAGATCGAGCGAATCCTCGCACTCGGCGCTCGCAGAGCGGACGTCGGACAGACCGGCGACGAGTCGTGGACCGTGCTGGCCGATCCGGAGGGGAACGAATTCTGCGTAGTCCGCCCGAAGGAGACCCTCATCGGTTAGTCCTGGGAGTCGACGGCACGCCTGAGAGGCTGCACATCGTCCACTCCACCCGCGGGCCGGGCCGTCTGTGGGCCGTCCGAGGGCGGTCAACGCCGACAGACAACGACAGCTACCGACCCCTCTCGCCCTGCTCAGCGACGGTCCTGTGGGTACCGCCACAGGTGCAAATCCCCGAAGGTAAGTTGAGCAACTCCACAGCTTCGGCACAGGATGGCGGGCATGACACAGGGACGACCGCTGCTCAACCGCCGCCTCGCCGAGTTCGGCACGACGATCTTCGCGGAGATGTCGGCGCTGGCCGTACGGACCGGCTCCATCAACCTCGGCCAGGGCTTCCCCGACACCGACGGGCCGGAGGAGGTCCGGGAGGCCGCGGTCCGCGCGCTGCGCGCCGGGCACGGCAACCAGTACCCGCCCGGCCCGGGCGTACCCGAACTGCGCACCGCGATCGCCGCGCATCAGCAGCGGCGGTACGCGCTCACGTACGACCCCGACTCCGAGGTGCTCGTCACGGCGGGCGCCACCGAGGCCATCGCCGCCACCCTCCTCGCCCTCGTGGAGCCCGGCGACGAGGTCATCGCCCTCGAGCCGTACTACGACTCGTACGCCGCCTGCATCGCCATGGCGGGCGGCGCCCGCGTCCCGGTCACCCTGCGCCCCGACACGGACAGCGGTACGTACCGGCTCGACCTCGACGAGCTGCGCGCCGCCGTCACGCCCCGCACCCGGCTGATCCTGCTCAACACCCCGCACAACCCCACCGGCACCGTCCTGACCCGCGAGGAGCTGGCGGCGATCGCCGAACTCGCCTGCGAGCGGGACCTGCTCGTCGTCACCGACGAGGTGTACGAGCATCTGGTCTTCGAGGGCGACCACCTGCCGATCGCCGGCTTCCCCGGGATGCGCGAGCGGACAGTGACCATCGGCTCGGCCGGCAAGACGTTCTCGTTCACCGGGTGGAAGGTCGGCTGGGTGACGGCGAGCGCCGAGCTGGTGACGGCGGTCCGCTCGGCCAAGCAGTTCCTGACGTACGTCTCCGCGGGCCCGTTCCAGTACGCGGTCGCCGAGGCGCTCGCTCTGCCCGACAGCTACTTCGAGGGGCTGCGCGCGGATCTGCGGACCAAGCGGGATCTGCTGAGCGCCGGGCTGGCCGAGGCCGGCTTCGAGGTCTACCGGCCGGCCGGAACGTACTTCGTCACCACCGACATCCGCCCGCTCGGCGGCGAGACCGACGGCTTCGCCTTCTGCCGCGCACTACCCGAGCGGTGCGGGGTCGTGGCCATCCCCAACGCGGTCTTCTACGACGACCGGGAGGCCGGCCGCAGCAAGGTCCGATTCGCCTTCTGCAAACGCGAGAGCGTTCTGCAGGAAGCCGTGTCGCGCCTGAAGGAGCTCAAAGCCCGCCGATGACCACGGTGTTCGCGCCCGTGCGGGCGCGAACACCGTGTGCACGGCCCGCACCGGCGCTCGCGCGCAAGATCGGCGCCGTGAACGCCGTCGTGGCCCGCGATGGGGTGGAGTCGGGCAACACGTCCGCCGCAAGCATCCCGCTCGCGCTGTCCAAGCTGATCGAGCGAGGCGAGGTCAAGAGCGGCTCACCCGTCCTGCTCTTCGGATTCGGCGGCGGTCTGTCCTACGCCGGACTGGTCATCCGCTGCCCGTAGCCGGCGCCGCGTCACTTCCGGGTCCTGCGACCTCGAACTTTCATGGCGGCTCGCCGGTTCGCCCGGCGGGCCGTCCCCCGTGTACCGGAAGGCCGGCCGCACGCCAAAAAGCCCGGCCCGACGGCGGTCGTGGTGACCACCGTCCCGGCCGGGCTTTCGCCCGCCTGATCGGCGCATCCGCGGACGCTCTCGCCGCAGTCGCGCCGGTCAGACGCCCTGCATCAGGCGCTCGGCGCCGCGTCGCCCTCGCCGTCCGACTTCCGTTCGGCCGGCTCCAGGCCCAGACGCTCCAGCAGCCACCTGTCGAACTCGATCGAGGCCCGCACCCAGCTGACCGTCGACGAGACGAAGTGCTCCAGGCTGACGCCCGTACCGATGAGCATCTGCGCCTCACCGATCAGACGGACCGAGGCCTCGGTCTCCCCGCTGCCCTCCTCGGCCTCGTGGGTGTGCGTGTAGACCTTGGGCCACAGGGTGCGGCGGTTCCAGTCGTCGATCGCGTCGAGGAGGACCGGGCGCTGGTCCATGGCGTGGGGGCGGTCGTAGAACGTACGGACCGAGAAGACCTGCTGCTCGTCCTCGCCACGGAACATGAAGTACGTGCGGAACTCTTCCCACGGCGCCGCGAGGTCGCCCTCGTCGTCGACGACGTACTTCAGCTCCATCTGCTCGAGGAGCTGCTTGACGAGGTCCTGGTCAGGGACGACGGGGCCCTCCGGTCCTGCCGCCTGCGGTTCGGGCTGGCCCCCGAAATTCGGAATCGAGGACGGGTCGATGCTCACCGTGAATTTCCCTTCGTACGGTTGCCGCCATCCTCTCCCATGGCAGGCAGGGGATGGCAACCCCCAACCGGGCAGATCAGCTACCGGCTGACATGATTCGGCCCGTCGGCGGGTATCCGGGGAGCCGGCCGGAAGCGCGTGCCGGGGACGGAACACCCGACCGGGGCACCATCCGTCCGCCGGCAGCCGTCCCGGCGCCGCCCGCGCTCCACGTCACCCGGCGCCCGGGTGGGCACGTGGACGCGGACTCCGCCCTCGTGCCCGTCGGCCCCGCGCGGGGCCGAGGCGGCGGCCGGGACCCACCCGGGCCTCGGCCGCCCGGCCCGTCACCTGACGGCCCCCACGATCAGACCGGCGTCCTCGCCGTCCCCGAACGTGTCCACCCGCACGGTGTCCCCGTCCGCGACCTCGCCCGCGAGGATCTCCTTCGCGAGCCGGTCGCCGATCGCCGTCTGGATCAGGCGGCGCAGCGGCCGCGCCCCGTACGCCGGGTCGTTGCCTTCCTTCGCCAGCCAGGCCAGCGCGGCCGGGGTGACGTCGAGGATGAGCTGCCGGTCGGCCAGCCGCTTGGCGAGCCGGTCGATCTGGAGCGCCGCGATGTGCGCGAGCTCGTCGCCGGAGAGTGCGGAGAAGACCACCAGGTCGTCGAGCCGGTTGAGGAACTCCGGCTTGAAGGAGGCGCGTACGACCTCCAGCACCTGCTGCTTCTTCTCCTCCGGCTTGGTCAGCGGGTCCATCAGGAACTGACTGCCGAGGTTCGACGTCAGGATCAGGATGGTGTTGCGGAAGTCCACCGTCCGGCCCTGGCCGTCGGTCAGCCGCCCGTCGTCGAGCACCTGGAGCAGGATGTCGAAGACCTCCGGGTGGGCCTTCTCCACCTCGTCGAGCAGGACGACGCTGTACGGGCGGCGGCGGACCGCCTCCGTGAGCTGGCCGCCCTCCTCGTACCCCACATAGCCGGGGGGCGCGCCGACCAGCCGGGCGACGCTGTGCTTCTCGCTGTACTCGCTCATGTCGATGCGGACCATGGCCCGTTCGTCGTCGAACAGGAAGTCGGCGAGTGCCTTCGCCAGCTCGGTCTTGCCGACACCGGTCGGACCGAGGAAGAGGAACGATCCGGTGGGCCGGTCCGGGTCGGCGATACCGGCCCTGGTGCGGCGCACCGCGTCCGACACCGCGCGGACGGCCTCGGTCTGGCCGATCAGCCGCCGGCCCAGCTCCTCCTCCATGCGCAGCAGCTTCTGGGTCTCGCCCTCCAGCAGCCGTCCGGCCGGGATGCCGGTCCAGGCACCGACGACGTCGGCGATGTCGTCCGGGCCGACCTCGTCCTTGACCATGGTGTCCTTGGCGGCCTCCTGCTCGGCCTCGTCCGCCTCCGCCAGCTCCCGCTCCAGGCCGGGAATCTCTCCGTACAGCAGCTTGGACGCGGTGTCGAAGTCGCCGTCGCGCTGGGCGCGTTCGGCCTGCCCGCGCAGGTCGTCGAGGCGTTCCTTCAGCTCACCGACGCGGTTGAGGCCCTGCTTCTCCTTCTCCCAGCGGGCGGTGAGACCTCGCAGCTCCTCCTCCTTGTCGGCGAGGTCGCGGCGGAGCTTCTCCAGACGCTGGACGGAACCGGCGTCGGTCTCGTTCTTCAGCGCCAGCTCCTCCATGCGGAGGCGGTCGACGGCGCGCTGCAGTTCGTCGATCTCGACGGGCGAGGAGTCGATCTCCATGCGCAGCCGGGACGCCGCCTCGTCGACCAGGTCGATCGCCTTGTCGGGGAGGAAGCGGGAGGTGATGTAGCGGTCGGACAGGGTCGCGGCGGCGACCAGTGCGGAGTCCGCGATCTGCACCTTGTGGTGCGCCTCGTACCGTCCCTTGAGCCCGCGGAGGATCGCGATGGTGTCCTCGACGGACGGTTCGGCGACCAGGACCTGCTGGAAGCGGCGCTCCAGGGCGGGGTCCTTCTCGATCCGCTCGCGGTACTCGTCGAGCGTGGTCGCGCCGACCATCCGCAGCTCTCCACGGGCCAGCATGGGCTTGAGCATGTTGCCGGCGTCCATGGCGGAGTCGCCGCCGGCGCCGGCGCCCACGACGGTGTGCAGCTCGTCGATGAACGTGATGATCTGCCCGTCGCTCTCCTTGATCTCGGAGAGGACGCTCTTCAGCCGTTCCTCGAACTCGCCGCGGTACTTGGCCCCCGCGACCATCGCTCCGAGGTCCAGCGAGACCAGCCGCTTGTTGCGCAGGCTCTCCGGCACGTCGCCCTTGACGATGCGCTGGGCGAGACCTTCGACGACGGCGGTCTTGCCGACGCCGGGCTCACCGATGAGCACGGGGTTGTTCTTCGTCCGCCGCGACAGGACCTGCACGACGCGCCGGATCTCCTGGTCACGTCCGATGACGGGGTCGAGCTTGCCGTCCCTGGCGGCAGCCGTGAAGTCGGTGCCGAACTTCTCCAGGGCCTTGTACTGACCCTCCGGGTCGGGTGTGGTCACCCGGCGCCCTCCCCTGCTCTTCTCGAATGCGTCCAGCAGCTTCTTGGCGTTGGCCCCCTGCCGGGTCAGGATCTCACCGGCGCGGCCGCCCACGGCGGCGATGGCGATCAGCAGGTGCTCGGTGGAGAGGTAGTCGTCGCCGAGTTCCTTCGCGCGCTGAGCGGCGTCGGAGATGACCGCGAGCAGCTCACGGTTGGGCTGCGGCGGGGCGACGGTCGCGCCGGTGACGCTGGGCAGCGACGCGAGCAGCCGGTCGGTCTCGGCCCGCACGGCGACCTGGTCGGCGTCGACGGCGGCCAGCAGGTCGGTGATGTTCTCGTTGTCCTCGCCCTCCAGGAGAGCGAGCAGAAGATGCCCCGGGGTCAGATCGGCGTGCCCGTCCTTCACGGCCTTGTTGGTGGCCGCGTTGATGGCGTCCCGGCTCTTGTTGGTCAGCTCGGCGTCCACGTCTGCGCTCTCCTCCTTGCGGTGGCTGGTCCGTCCACGGTGTTCACGGCAATGACTCAGTCAACTTCCACAAAGTTGAGTCTATTCCACTCAAGTCGAGACTCCCACGGAATTCTCCGGCAGAAACCGCCGACGGACGGCAGCCGACACGGAATCCCGCCCATGTTCCGAGTGAACCGGCCGCAGAACCCCTCCGCCACCGCAGAGCGGGCGGGGCTGCCTACCCTTTGCCCATGGCCGTAGACGTACGCAACCCCAGCCCCGAGTACCTCGCCTTCTGGCGCGAGTACCACGTGTGCACCCTGACCACCCTGCGCCCCGACGGCACCCCGCACGTGGTGCCGGTCGGCGTGACGTACGACCCCGAGGCGGGGCTCGCGCGCATCATCACCAACAAGAGCAGCAGAAAGGTCGCCCACGTCCTGGCCGCCGGCCCGGGCGGGGCACGGGTGGCGGTCTGCCAGGTGGACCGGGGCCGCTGGGCGACGCTGGAGGGCCTCGCGACGGTCCGCACGGAGCCGGACGTGGTCGCCGACGCGGTACGCCGCTACGCGGAACGCTACGAACGCACCCCGGCGCCCAATCCGGACCGGGTCGTCATCGAGATCGCCCTCGACCGGGCGCTGGGCCGGGGCGCACCGGTCCGCACGGCCTGACCCGGGCAGCACAGCGGCGCCACCGCGTTCAGGTCACGGTGGCGCCGCTGTGTGGGGGAGTGTCTGAGCGACATGGAACGACGGGGGATCGCTCAGGCACTGCGGGGGGTGGCGGTGATGGTTTCGGGTTCGATCAGCTGGTGGTCCCGCTGATCGAGATTGACGAAGATCATTCCGTACCGGATGGCACACCGGACGGGGCGCGGCGCCCCCCGTGGACGACGGAGACACCGGTAGGCGCGGACCTCGTCGTCGTCCTCGAGGACGACGACGATGGGCTCTCCGAGCAGGGTGACCATCAACGAATCGCCATGGCGGGGGAGGGCCGTGAGCAGATCGATGAAGTGCCACCCTGAGCGGTAGGCCGAGGCCATTTCGCGTCGGAAGACCCGGTCGTCCGGCGGGATGGTCATGCGCCGGCGTCGGCCGGCGCGGACCAGCTGATCTCACCGGGCGCGTCGGCCGGCGCGGACCAGCTGATCTCACCGGGAGTGTCAGCCGGCGCGGACCAGCTGATCTCACCGGGTGCGCCATCGGCCTCAACGCTCCAGCTGATCTCACCGGGCGGGCCTGCCGCCTCAGCGCTCCAACTGATCTCATCGCTGGCCAGCGCGCCATAGCCCAGGGCCACGACGAATGTGGCGGCAAGCGCCGAGCGAAGCATTCGCTTGTACATAGTCGGCTTCGTCCTCACTTGTGGATTCCTCTCCCCCGCACCAAAGACGATGTCTCACCTGGGCACACAAACACCACCGGGTAGATGCATCATGTTCCTGCATGTTCAGGAACCTGGGGGGTGGAGATATGGCGACAATCGATACAAAGCAGGCACATCCTCACGGGATCACCGAACTATGCGAAGTGGGAAGGCACCTCTACGCCAGTGCGCTGCGCTCCGGGCGCATATTGCGCTCCGAGGTCGCCCCGGCGCCCTGCCTGATGGACTTCGCTCTCCTCCACCCCGACCCCGACGACCCCGCCTGGCTCCGCCCGGTTCCCCCGTCCGCCGCGCTGGCACAACGCCTGCATCCCCTGGAACGTGAAATCCAGGAACGCAGACGGCGCTCCGTCGAGCTGACCGATTCGTTCGAGCCGTTCATGGACATCAGCGCCCAGGATTCGCCGATCACCCATGCCATCACGGTGCTCGAGGGAAGCAATCGGATCAACGCAGCGCTCGATCTCGCCACCGCGGAGTGCCGCGTCGAGGTCCTCACCGTCCAGCCGGGGGGCGACCGGGGCGAGGACCGCCTCAGAGAAGGGCTGGAACGAGGCCTGTCGGTGGTCGACCGCGGCGTCGGCATGCGCACCCTCTATCAGCACACCGTCCGGCACAGCCAGGGCACACTCGCCTACGCGGAGCGCATGGCCGAGGGCAAGGTGGAGATCCGCACACTCGAGGAACTCATCGAGCGCCTGATCGTGTTCGACCGGACCGTCGCGTTCATTCCGGCCCAGAACGACGACCAGATCGCGCTGGAACTGCGCCATCCCGGGCTGGTCGACTACCTGGTCAAGGTCTTCGAGCAACTCTGGAACCGCGCCTCCCCGCTCCTCGAGGAGCTTCACTACAACCCGGCCCCCAAAGGCATCAGTGGTGTTCAGCGCTCCATCGCCCAACTCCTCGTCGAGGGCCATGTCGACGAGGCGATCGCCCGTCGCCTCGGCATGAACGTCCGTACCTGCCGTGCGCACGTCGCCAAGCTGTCCGCCATCCTCGGCAGCAACAGCCGCGCCCAGCTCGGCTACCTGATAGCCCGGTCAGGACTCCTGGAACAGGACCACTGACGCTCTCCGCCCTCCTCCCAGGCCGGTGCGACGGTGGCCGCGACAAGGGGGAAAGCGGCCACGCCCCCTTTGCGCGGGGGGAGTTCGCCACCCAGCGGGGACAACACTCCCCCTGTGGTTAGGCTTCCCACCACCGTCATCTTGCTGCAGTGCACAAAAGTAGGGGATCCCGAATGGGTCGAGACGAGGAGCAACCCGGGCATTCGCACGGCGCACTTGAACTGTGCGACTCCGGGATCCGGCTCTACACCGAGGCGCTCCGCAAGGGCAGGATCGCCCGCGCCGACCTCGCGCCCGCCCCGTGCCTCATCGACATGGCGCTGGTCCACCCCGACCCCCGGGACGGCGCCTGGATGCGCCCCGTGCCCCCGTCCGCGGCCCTGGCGCATCTGCTGCAGCCCGTCACCCGCGAGATCCACGAACGGATACGGCTCACCACGGCCCTTGCGGACTCACTGGCCCCCCTGACGTCGGTCGCCAGCGAGGACCCCAACCTCGCCATCACCGTCATCGAGGGAAAGCCGCTGATCAACACGGCCGTCATGGATGCCACCCACCTGGCGAGGGACGAGATCCTGACGGCACAGCCAGGTGGCACCCGTCCCCTCAAAACGATGCAACAGGCCCTGCGCACCGTGCAGCCGGCCATCAGCAGCGGAGCCCGGCTGCGCCATCTCTACCAGCACCCGGCCCGCTACAGCCCCCACCTCAAGCACTATCTGGCCCAGGTCCCCGCGGACCGCCTCCAGGTCCGGACCATCGAGCAGACCATCGAACGGCTGCTCATCTTCGACCGAGCGGTCGCCTTCATCCCCGCCACCCCCGAGCGCGACGTCGCCCTGGAGATCCGCCACCCGGCCCTGGTCCGCTATCTGGTCCAGGTGTACGAGGCGCTGTGGGCCCAGGCCATCCCCATCGAGGAGAACCTGCACCAGGCCTCCCCCGGCGCCCCCGCCACCGCCGTGCAGCTCAGCATCGCGCGGCTCCTCGTCGAGGGTCACGTCGACGACACCGTCGCCCGCAAGCTCGGCATCAGCATCCGCACCTGCCGGTCCCACATCGCCAAGCTCATGCAGACGCTCCACGCGTCCAGCCGGACCCACCTCGGTGCGCTCATCATCCAGTCGGGCCTCGTCGACCAGGACGAATCGACACCACGCGGGCGCACACCCGTCGGCTCCTGAGCCGGCCCGGGAGTGAGGGACGAGATCCCGTCGACCACGCCGGCCGGGCGGGATCCCGTGGCTCCGGACGTCGGCGGAGTATCGCCGCGGTGATCTCGTGCCCTGCGCCGGCGCTCTCGTTCCCGCGGCCCGCGGCCCGCGAGAGAAGGAACCTCCCGCACAACGGAGGCCCGCCACCCGTTTCCGGGTGACGGGCCTCAGCCGTTCATCCAAGCGCCGCAAACGCGCTTATTCCCTGGGCTTCTTCGGCCGCCAGACCACCAACGCGCTGGTCTGCTGCACGTCCTGATACGGCACCAGATCGCGCCGGTACGACGCATGCACCTGCGCCTCGCGCTGCTGCATCGCCGCCGCCGCGCCGTCCAGCGCCGAGGAGAGCTCGGCGACGCGCTGCTGGAGCGCGGCCACCTGGTTCTCCAGTTCGATGATGCGCTTGATGCCCGCCAGGTTGATGCCCTCGTCCTGCGACAGCTGCTGCACGGTGCGCAGCAGCTCGATGTCGCGGGCCGAGTAGCGGCGGCCGCGGCCGGCCGTGCGGTCCGGGGAGACCAGGCCGAGGCGGTCGTACTGGCGCAGTGTCTGCGGATGCAGGCCCGAGAGCTGGGCCGCGATCGAGATCACGTACACCGGCGAGTCATCGGTCAGTTCGTACGGATTGCGTCGACGGCCGTCCACCTCAAGCTCCCTTCGCAGCCTGGAACAGCTCCGCCCGCGGGTCCTCCCCCGCGGTCGCCTTCCGGTAGGCCTCCAGCGCGTCCTGCGCCTCGGGTCCCAGGTCCTTCGGCACCGCCACCTCGACGGTGACCAGCAGGTCGCCCCGGGTGCCGTCCTTGCGCACCGCGCCCTTGCCCCGGGCGCGCATCGTGCGCCCGTTCGGGGTGCCGGCCGGTAGCTTCAGGGTGACCGGGGGTCCGCCGAGCGTGGGGACCTTCACCTCGCCGCCGAGTGCCGCCTCCACGAAGGTGACGGGCACGGTGACCGTGAGGTTGTCGTCCCTGCGTCCGAAGACCGGGTGGGCGTCGACGTGGACGACGACGTACAGATCGCCGGCCGGGCCGCCTCGCTCGCCCGGGGCACCCTTGCCGCGCAGCCGGATCCGCTGACCGTTGGAGACGCCCGCCGGAATCCTGACCTGCATGGTGCGCGAGGAACGCGCCCGCCCGCTGCCCTTGCAGACATCGCACGGGTCCTGGGCGATGAGGCCCCGGCCCTTGCAGTCCACGCAGGGATCGGTGAGAGAGAACCCGCCGCCGCTGCCGCGCGACACCTGTCCGGTGCCGACGCAGGTCGGGCAGACCCTCGGGGTGCCGTTCTTGTCGCCGGTGCCCGAACACGCCTTGCAGGGCGCCTGGCTGGACATCCGCAGCGGGACCGTGGCCCCGTCGACCGCCTCGGTGAAGCTGAGCGTCACCTCGGACTCGATGTCCTGGCCGCGGCGCGGCTGCACGCGGGTGCCCGCGCCGCCGCCCCGGTTGAACAGGCCGCCGAAGACGTCGCCGAGACCGCCGCCGCCGAAACCACCGGGACCGCCGGCGCCGCCGCCCTGGGTGCCGCCGAAGAGGTCGCCCAGGTCGAAGTTGAAGTTGCCTCCCGCGCCACCGGGACCGGCCCTGAAGCCGCCGTTGCCGAAGAGGGCGCGCGCCTCGTCGTACTCCTTGCGCTTCTTGGAGTCGCCGAGGATGTCATTGGCCTCGGAGATCTCCTTGAAGCGCTCCTCCGCCTTGTCGTCGCCCTTGTTGGCGTCCGGGTGGAACTCCCGGGCGAGCTTGCGGTACGCCTTCTTGATCTCGGCGTCGGTGGCGTCCTTGGGGACGCCGAGGACCTTGTAGTAGTCCTTCTCGACGAAGTCCTTCGTGCTCATCGACGTCCCTCCTTCCGGACGATCTGCCGGGCGACCGGCCCGAGGGCCGGTCGCCGGGGCAGGCGGTGGGCCCCGCGGTGGTCGGACGAAATGTCAGACCTCCTCGGTGCCACCGCTCTCCTCGTCGTCGGTCTTCTCTTCCTTCGCCGCCGCGGGGGCCGCGCCCGGCTGGGGCTCGGCCACCGCCACCCGCGCGGGGCGGATGGTGCGGTCGCCGATGCGATACCCCGGCTGGAGGATCGCCACGCAGGTCGTCTCGGTGACGTCCGGCGCGTACGAGTGCATCAGGGCCTCGTGGACCGTCGGGTCGAAGGGCTCGCCCTCCTTGCCGAACTGCTGCAGGCCCAGCTTGGCGACGATCGTCTCGAGCGACTCGGCCACCGACTTGAACCCGCCCACGAGCTCGCCGTGCTCCCTGGCGCGACCGACGTCGTCGAGCACGGGCAGGAGCTCGGACAGGAGCCCCGCGACAGCGATCTCCTTGACCGTGACCCGGTCCCGCTCGACGCGGCGGCGGTAGTTCTGGTACTCGGCCTGCAGCCGCTGGAGGTCACCGGTGCGCTCGGCGAGCGCGGTGCGGACCTGGTCCAGCTGGGCGGTGAGACCGACCGTCTGTACTGCGTCCCCGGCCGGGGACGCCCCCTCCTCCGAAGAGGGGGCGGCGTCCTTCGGCTCAGCTCCGTCAGGGGTGGCGCCGGAGGGGACGTCAGGCTTCTCCTCGAAGCCCGGAGTCTCCTCGGTCACATCGCACCGCCCTTGGCGTCCCGCTCGTCGTCCACGATCTCGGCGTCGACGACGTCGTCGGCGGCGTCGGCCTGCGCCTGGCCGGGCTGCGGGTCACCCTGCGGGCCGCCCTCGGCCTGCGCGTTGGCGTACATCGCCTGGCCCAGCTTCTGGGAGACGGCCGCAACCTTCTCGGTGGCGGTGCGGATCTCGGCGGTGTCCTCGCCCTTGAGCTTCTCCTTCAGCTCGGTGAGCGCGGCCTCCACCTCCGTCTTCACGTCGCCGGGGACCTTGTCCTCGTTGTCCTTGAGGAACTTCTCCGTCTGGTAGACGAGCTGCTCGCCCTGGTTGCGCGACTCGGCGGCCTCGCGGCGGCGGTGGTCCTCCTCCGCGTACTGCTCGGCCTCCTCACGCATCCGGTTGACCTCGTCCTTCGGCAGCGAGGAGCCGCCGGTGACGGTCATCTTCTGCTCCTTGCCGGTGCCGAGGTCCTTGGCAGCGACGTGCATGATGCCGTTGGCGTCGATGTCGAACGCGACCTCGATCTGCGGGACGCCACGCGGGGCCGGCGGCAGACCGGTCAGCTCGAACATGCCGAGCTTCTTGTTGTACGCCGCGATCTCGCGCTCGCCCTGGTAGACCTGGATCTGCACCGACGGCTGGTTGTCCTCGGCCGTCGTGAAGATCTCGGATCGCTTGGTCGGGATCGTCGTGTTGCGCTCGATGAGCTTCGTCATGATGCCGCCCTTGGTCTCGATACCGAGGGACAGCGGGGTGACGTCGAGGAGCAGAACGTCCTTGACCTCGCCCTTGAGGACACCGGCCTGGAGCGAGGCGCCGATGGCGACGACCTCGTCCGGGTTCACACCCTTGTTGGCCTCCTGGCCACCGGTCAGCTCCTTGACGAGCTCGGCGACGGCCGGCATACGGGTCGAGCCACCGACGAGAACGACGTGGTCGATCTCGGAGAGCTGGATGCCCGCGTCCTTGATGACGTTGTGGAACGGGTTCTTGCAGCGGTCCAGGAGGTCCGCGGTGAGCTGCTGGAACTGGGCGCGCGTGAGCTTCTCGTCCAGGTGCAGCGGGCCCTCGGCGGACGCCGTGATGTACGGCAGGTTGATCGTGGTCTCCGTCGAGGAGGACAGCTCGATCTTCGCCTTCTCCGCGGCTTCGCGCAGACGCTGAAGAGCCATCTTGTCCTTGGACAGGTCCACGCCGTGACCGTTGGCGAACTGCTTCACCAGGTAGTCGACGACGCGCTGGTCCCAGTCGTCACCACCGAGGTGGTTGTCACCGTTGGTGGCCTTCACCTCGACGACACCGTCGCCGATCTCCAGGAGCGACACGTCGAAGGTGCCGCCACCCAGGTCGAAGACGAGGATCGTCTGGTCGTCCTTGTCGAGCCCGTACGCCAGCGCGGCGGCCGTCGGCTCGTTGACGATACGCAGGACGTTCAGGCCCGCGATCTCGCCGGCCTCCTTCGTCGCCTGACGCTCGGAGTCGTTGAAGTACGCCGGGACGGTGATCACCGCGTCGGTGACCTTCTCGCCCAGGTACGCCTCCGCGTCGCGCTTCAGCTTCTGCAGGATGAAGGCGCTCATCTGCTGCGGGTTGAAGCTCTTGCCGTCGAGGTCGATCTTCCAGTCGGTGCCCATGTGGCGCTTGACCGACCGGATGGTCCTGTCGACGTTGGTAACAGCCTGGCGCTTGGCGACCTCGCCCACCAGCACCTCGCCGTTCTTCGCGAAGGCGACGACGGACGGCGTGGTCCTGGCGCCTTCGGCGTTGGTGATGACGGTGGGCTCGCCGCCTTCGAGAACGCTGACGACGGAGTTAGTCGTGCCCAGGTCGATGCCGACCGCACGTGCCATTTCAATTCCTCCAACATGACTACTTGAGTGGATCTGACTCAAGGATGCATGATCGCCCTCTCGGAGTCAACAGACCTGAGCGGAGTCGACTCAACTATCGTGCACGCACCCCACGCCACCTGCGGTTTTGTCCGAGATGAAGGGGGTGCATATCTGACAAACAGGGATGACGTCTATTGACGATCACGGGTGACACCCGTCGACCCGACCGGCCCGCACACCCCGCTTCATCATCTCCGCATGGGATCGTTCTGTCACAAAATGCCGTGAGACGTACAAAACCGGCACTCGTTTCGTCCAACCCGGCAGGTGTGAACGATGCAGACGAAGATGACGGCCAAGCGCGCGTTGGATCTGGCCCTCGGCTCGGCCCTGCTCACCCTGGCCGCCCCTCTGCTCGCCGCAGGGGCCGTCGCGCTCGCCCTGCAGCAGCCCTCCGGCGGTGCACTGAACCGCTCGGTGCGGATCGGCCTGGGCGGCCGCCCCTTCGTCATGCGTAGCCTGCGGACCCGCCGGCTCCGGCTGGACCTGCTCTCCCGGCTGCCCCATGTCGTACGCGGAGAGCTCTCCCTGGTGGGGCCGGAACCGCTCACCCCGGAGGACGACGACGAGCGGACCGGCGCGGCGGACCGCACGCGGGCCGGGATCACCGCGCCACACTGGCGGCAGGAACTGAGACCCGGCCTGACCGGCCTGGCCCAGGTCCGCTCCCGTTCCGGAATGCCGTGGGACGAACCGGCCCTGCTCGACCAGCACTACGCCGAGCACCACTGGCTGGGACTCGACCTGGTCATCCTGATGGAAGCCGTACGCCTGCCCCTGCGCGCCGCGCTCCGCGGGCTCACCCGCCGCAGCAAGGCACACCTGAGCGACACAGATCACCGGCTGCGCGGCTACAGCGCGGCGGAATAAGTGGATAGTGTCAGCACAGACTGATTAAGTTACTGCTTAGTAATCGCTTGTAGTCCGGCACGCACCGTCCGTGCCGGATCCCATAAGTGCTGGATCCCACCCTCGCAGGCCCGAGGAGCCCCCAAATGCAACTCGCCGCGATCATCGTGTCGCTGGTGCTGACTGTGGTCGGCGTTGCGCTCATCGCCCGAGCCGTCGCGCAGATCTACCGGTTCGTCACACTCGGACAGCCGGTCCCGGCAGGCAGCCGCACCGACAACCCGAAGCAGCGCACGATCACCCTGGTCAAGGAATTCCTCGGCCACACCCGGATGAACCGGTGGGGGATCGTCGGCTTCGCGCACTGGTTCGTCGCCATCGGCTTCCTGACGCTGCCGCCGACGCTGCTCCAGGCGTACGGACAGCTCTTCAAGGCCGACTGGGTGCTGCCGATCATCGGCGAATGGCTGCCGTTCGAGCTCTACATCGAGTTCATCGGCCTGATGACGACGGTCGGCATCCTCGTGCTGATCGCCATCCGGCTGCTGAACCTGCCCTCGCGGGCCGGCCGCAAGTCCCGTTTCGCGGGCTCGAAGGCCTGGCAGGCGTACTTCGTCGAGTACGTCATCCTCGTCATCGGCCTGGCGATCCTGACCCTGCGCGGTCTCGAGGGCGCGATCCACCACGTCGAGGGCTACGAGGCCGCGTACTTCGTCTCGTACCCCCTGGTCCTCGCCTTCAAGGGGCTCAGCCTCGGCGCGCTCCAGAACCTCATCTACTTCACCGCGATGATCAAGATCGGCACCTCGCTGATCTGGATGATCACGGTCTCGCTCAACACCAACATGGGTGTCGCCTGGCACCGCTTCCTCGGCTTCCCGAACATCTGGTTCAAGCGGAACGCGGACGGCGCGGTCGCGCTCGGCGCGCTGCAGCCGATGACGTCCGGCGGCAAGGAGATCGACTTCGAGGACCCGGGCGAGGACGACGTCTTCGGCGTCTCCCAGGTCGAGCAGTTCTCCTGGAAGGGCATCCTCGACTTCTCCACGTGTACCGAGTGCGGTCGCTGCCAGTCGCAGTGCCCCGCCTGGAACACCGGCAAGCCGCTCTCCCCGAAGCTCCTGATCATGTCGCTGCGCGACCACGCGCACGCCAAGGCCCCGTACCTGCTCGCCGGCGGCGGCAAGGACATGGAGGGCAACGAGAAGGCGACCGAGGAGCAGCTGAAGGACGTCCCCGCCGCCGCGCTCGCCGAGGCCGAGCGCCCGCTGATCGGCACGGTCGAGGAGAACGGCGTCATCGATCCGGACGTGCTCTGGTCCTGCACCACATGTGGTGCGTGCGTGGAGCAGTGCCCGGTCGACATCGAGCACATCGACCACATCGTCGACATGCGCCGTTACCAGGTGATGATCGAGTCCGCGTTCCCGTCCGAGGCGGGCACGATGCTCAAGAACCTGGAGAAGAAGGGCAACCCCTGGGGACTCGCCAAGAAGCAGCGCGTCGAGTGGACCAAGGAGGTCGACTTCGAGGTCCCGATCGTCGGCAAGGACGTCGAGGACCTCTCGGAGATCGACTACCTGTACTGGGTCGGCTGCGCCGGCGCCCTGGAGGACCGGGCGAAGAAGACCACGAAGGCCTTCGCGGAGCTCCTCCACATCGCGGGCGTCAAGTTCGCGATCATGGGCGGCGACGAGAAGTGCACGGGTGACTCCGCCCGCCGCCTGGGCAACGAGCCGCTGTTCCAGCAGCTCGGCCAGGAGAACGTCGCGATGCTGAACATGGCGTTCGGCGAGGACGACGAGGACGAGACGACGAAGAAGCCGAAGTCGTCGAAGAAGATCGTCGCGACCTGCCCGCACTGCTTCAACACCATCGCGAACGAGTACCCGCAGCTCGGCGGCGAGTACGAGGTCATCCACCACACGCAGCTGCTCCAGCACCTGGTGGACGAGGGCAAGCTGATCCCGGTGACCCCGGTCGAGGGCCTGATCACGTACCACGACCCGTGCTACCTGGGCCGGCACAACAAGATCTACACGCCGCCGCGCGAGATCATCGCGAAGGTGCCGGGGCTGCGGAACGAGGAGATGCACCGCCACAAGGAGCGCGGCTTCTGCTGCGGCGCCGGTGGTGCCCGGATGTGGATGGAGGAGCGGATCGGCAAGCGCATCAACAACGAGCGCGTCGACGAAGCCCTCTCCCTCAACCCGGACATCGTCTCCACCGCGTGCCCGTTCTGCCTCGTCATGCTGACCGACTCGGTCAACGGCAAGAAGAACGACGGCAAGGCGAAGGAGTCGGTCCAGGTGGTCGACGTATCGCAGCTGCTGCTCGACTCGGTGAAGACCCCGGCGGACCCGGCGGGCGAACCGGAGCCGGCGGACGCACCGGAGCCCGAGCCGGTCAAGTAACCCGGGCCGTCGTGCGACGGAAGCGGCCGGACCTGCCTCGGGGGCAGGACCGGCCGCTTCTGCCGTACGGGACGCCGTACGCGGGACGGCCCCGGAGCCCGCACCGTTCGGCGTCGTTCGAAGACCACCCCGTGCGCCCCCGAGGGCTCCCCCGACAGCCTCCGGGACTTCCCCGGGGCCGCCCCCCCAACTCCCCCTAAGGGATGTCACAGCTCGGCCGCAAAGGCGCCCCGGTTCCCCCGGCTCCCCCACCGCACACACTCGGACCAGGTACGTTCGATTACGTGGCTGGATTCAGGATCGGACGCGGCCGGGACAACCGCACCCCGCAGCAAGGGCAACAGCAACCGCGGCAGCAGCCGTACGGCACGCAGGCACCACCGCCGCCGTACGGTCAGGAGCCATGGCCGCCGACGGGAGGCAACGGCGCCCCGTACGCATCGGGCCGGCCCGGCACACATCAGGGCAACGGCGGCTACGGCGGCGCACACGGCGAGCCGGAATACTTCGGCGACCCGCACCCGTACAACCAGCCGCAGCACCCCCCGTACCCCCACCAGGGCGACCCGTACGCCAACAACCCGGGTCACACACAGGCGTTCAGCATCGACGAGGACCCGTACGGCAACGGCAACACCTACCGCGCCGGCCAGGTGCCCGCCCAGCCCGCAGGCCCCCGCCTGCACTGGAAGCAGCTGCTGAGCGGCATAGTGCTGCGTCCCGGTCCGACGTTCTGGCAGATGCGCGACCACCCCGTCTGGGGTCCGGCGCTCATCATCACGTTCCTCTACGGACTGCTGGCGCTCTTCGGCTTCGACCAGGCCCGCGACGACGCGATCCACGCGACGATCTCCACCGCCGTCCCGTACGTCGTCTTCACGGGCATCGGCTTCGTCATCGGCGGCCTGGTCCTCGGCGCGGTCACCCACACCCTCGCCCGCCAGCTCGGCGGCGACGGCGCCTGGCAGCCGACCGTGGGCCTTTCCATGCTGATCATGTCGATCACGGATGCCCCCCGGCTGGTCTTCGCGCTGTTCCTGGGCGGCGAGAACACCCTGGTCCAGCTCCTCGGCTGGGTGACCTGGCTGGCCTCGGCCGCGCTCTTCACCTCCATGGTGAGCAAGTCGCACGACCTGCCGTGGCCGAAGGCGCTGGGCGCGTCCGCGATCCAGCTGATCGCACTGCTGTCGATCATCAAGCTCGGCACGATCTGACACCCGCACGCACGAAAGAACCCCCGGCGCCACGGCACCGGGGGTTCTTCACATCCACGCTCTCGGCCCTCAGGCGTCGAGAACCTGCCCGCTGCGCCGCACGACGGGCTTCTCCACACTCCACGGGAAGTTGATCCAGCGATCGGTCTTCTTCCACACGTACTCGCACTTCACGAGCGAGTGCGACTTCTCGTAGATGACCGCGCTGCGCACCTCGGCGACGTGATCGATGCAGAAATCGCGGACCAGCTTCAGCGTCTTCCCGGTGTCGGCGACGTCGTCGGCGATCAGAACCTTCTTGTCCGAGAAATCGATCGCATTCGGAACGGGTGCCAGCATGACCGGCATCTCCAGCGTCGTCCCCACCCCGGTATAGAACTCCACATTCACGAGGTGGATGTTCTTGCAGTCCAGCGCGTACGCCAGCCCGCCCGCGACGAAAACGCCACCGCGCGCGATGCTCAGCACCACATCCGGCTCGTACCCGTCATCGGCCACGGCCTGCGCGAGTTCGCGCACCGCGTGGCCGAACCCCTCGTACGTCAGGTTCTCCCGTACGTCATTCATGGTCCGGCATCACACCTGAGTCCGATGGAAGTTCATGAAGGAGCGCGAGGCCGTCGGCCCACGCTGCCCCTGGTAGCGCGACCCGTACCGCTCGGAGCCGTACGGGAACTCCGACGGCGAACTCAGCCGGAACATGCACAGCTGGCCGATCTTCATACCCGGCCACAGCTTGATCGGAAGCGTCGCGAGATTCGACAGCTCGAGGGTCACATGCCCGGAAAACCCGGGATCGATGAACCCGGCCGTCGAATGCGTCACCAGCCCGAGCCTGCCGAGCGAACTCTTGCCCTCCAGCCGCGACGCAAGATCGTCGGGCAGCGAGATGACCTCGTACGTCGAGGCGAGCACGAATTCGCCGGGGTGCAGGATGAACGCCTCGTCGCCGTCCGGCTCGACCATGCGGGTCAGGTCCGCCTGCTCGACGGCTGGGTCGATGTGTGGATAGCGGTGGTTCTCGAACACCCGGAAGTAGCGGTCGAGCCGCACGTCGATGCTCGAGGGCTGCACCATCGACGGTTCGAACGGATCAATGCGGACCCGCCCGGCGTCGATCTCGGCCCGGATGTCCTTGTCTGAGAGAAGCACGCCCCGAGGATACGCAGAACGCGCGGGCCCGCCCCAATCCGGACCGCACCCGCGCGCCTGCCACGACCGTCTGCCGCCGCCTCTACCGCTGCTCGAACACCACGGGAACGGCATGCCGCAACCGGGCGCAGCGCGGACAGCGGATAAGCCGCCCGGGACCGATCCGATCGGTCCCGAGCTGCTGCATCGGGAACGAAGCGGTAGTGAAAACGTGCCCTTCGGCACAGCGGACGACGGTGCGCTGCATGGAGTCCATCAAGTCCCTTCCCCAACAAACCGTGGACGAGAAAGCCACATTAGGGGATGAACAGGACGCCGCTCCAGGCGGCACTCCGACTCCGTACGCTACGCCCCCAACTACCGCCCACGGCACCCGTGTCCACCCTCCGGGCACAACGACCGGGCCCCCGGCTCGTACGCCGGGGGCCTGCGATGAGGTAGAGTGTGCGACGCCGAGCCGCTGATCAACCAGCGCTCCGTGCGGGTGTAGTTTAATGGTAGAACATGAGCTTCCCAAGCTCAGAGCGCGAGTTCGATTCTCGTCACCCGCTCCATGCAAAAGCCCCAGGCCAACGGCCCGGGGCTTCTTTGTTGTCTGGACCAGTTCAGGCGTCGCGCACCAGATCCGCACCAGAAGGCTTCTCCACGGCCTTCTCGCGGGCGGACCGCACGAGGTCATCCAGCCCGCTCGCGACCTCCTGCTGTCGCTCAAGATCCGAATGCTGATAGATCAGCGCGGCCTTCTCCGACGACTGGCCGGCGCGGACCATCGTGTCCTTGAGCGTGGCCCCGGACCGGGTGGCCAGGGTGTGACCGGTGTGACGAAGATCGTAGAAGCGGAAGCCGTCAGGCATGCCCACGAGCACACGGGCCCGGCGCCACTTCCGGCCGAAGGTGGAGCGCCGGAACGGCTTGCCCTTCTCCCCCACGAACAGGAGTCCGTCCAAGCCCTTCTCGGCATACCAGTCAAGGCTCCTCGCTCCGCTCGTCGCGCGCTCCCCGACTCACCGCCGGGGCCCTGCGCTCCTGTCTCCGCCCCGCTCTGGGCGGCTACGCCGGTCGCGCGTGCTGATTCTGCCGCATCGACTAATAGGCGCAGGTCAGAGGCGGCGCCGGTAGCTATACCGCGACGCTCTTGGAAACCGTCGTGGCAGCGATGTCACCACGAGTACGAATCCCACAATCTCCGCACATTCCAGCGAACGCACCCGCCAGGGGGTGCCCTGGACACGGGGGCACCCCTCTGACATTCACCGCACCCTGTGTCGCGCAGCATTGCGGTCGCCCTCATCAGGCCTGCAGCTCCCGGTGGAGGCGCAGGCCTGGAGGCTGTTGTTCCCGACCGTCAGTACAGCGCCTTGTAGACGCCCCAGCCGCTGCCGATCTGGGTACGGGCCCCGAAGGAACCCTTGCCGTTGCCGTCGTTGCGGAAGAGCTTTCCGGCCGAGTCGCGCACGACGATGTCGTTCTTGCCGTCGCCGCTCAGGTCACCGATGCCCACGACCGAGTTGTAGGTACGCCCCCAGTCCGAGAACACCTTCACCCGCGGCGCGAAGGTGCCGTTGCCCAATCCGTTGTAACGCCACAGGCCGCCGTCGCGGTCGTGGCCGAGCAGGTCGGGGCGGCCGTCACCGGTGATGTCGCCGACGCCCGTGATCTGCCCGTACGTCTTCCAGTTGGCGAAGATCCTGACCCTGGCCGCGAACTTCCCACCGGCCGCTCCTGCGTAGAAATACATGTCGCCGGTGGCCGTCTGGCGGGCGACGAGGTCGGCCCGGCCGTCCCCGTTCAGGTCGCCGGGGGAGGTCAGCACGTCGTACTGCTGCCAGCCCTTGCCGATGGCGGTGGACTTGTTGGTGTCCCGGGCGAAGTACACCTGCCCGAAGCCCCAGTACGCCCGCAGCTCGCCGGCGGAGTTGCGGACCAGCATGTCCGCGTACCCGTCGCCGTTGATGTCGCCGACCGGAACCAGGGTGGAGGAGGTTGGCCAGTCCGCGGTGTAGCTGCGGTTGTAGAAGTGCCCCTGGGGGTGCCCCTCCCACGAGTCGGTCTGGCCGTCCTTGCGGACCGCCACCATGTCGGGGAAGCCGTCGCAGTCGTAGACGTGGGTCGGCAGGGCGCCGCACATCACCTGGAGGGTGCCGCTTCCCACCCGCACCGGCACGGTCCCGCCGCCGACGCGGGCGGTCAGCTGCCAGGTGTAGGTACCACTCGGGGGGAGAGCGCCGTTCGACTCCCTGCCGTTCCACGAGGCCCCGACGGCGTCGCGACCGCGTACGGCTCCACCCCGCAGCGTGGCCACCCTGCGCCCGGTCGCCTTCTGGGCGATGTCCACTTCCCAGGAGTCCACGGGGCGGCTCAGCTGGAACGAAGCCGTCCAGGTCGAGTAGTACGACGAGGTCGTCCTCGGCGCGACGCTCCCGGAGGTGTACTCCTCCCCCATGACCGGGGCGGAGTCCGGCACGCCGTCCGCCGACACGTGCACGCGGCGGTCGGCGTCCACGTAGGCGACATGACCGCTGTACTTGTCCACGGTCCACGTGATCCTGCGGTCGTCCGCGAGCGTGCCGGCGGGGAGGACGGCGAAGGAGCGCTCCGCGAGCGGGCTCCCGGTGTGGAAGTCGGTCAGCTTGAGCTCGCCCGCCGCACGGTCGTGCCGGATCACGTAGCCGTCGCCGAGCATGGCGGGGCCCGACGGCACGGCGAAACCACGGTTGTTCGCCAGGTCGTACACCCCGGCCTGCTGATCGGCACCGCAGGACCAGTAGAGCCATCGCGCGGTCGCCTGCAGCTCGGTGGGCACGCAGGCGGCGCCGGTCCGCACGGTGCGCACAGGCTTGCCGGGCGTGGTGGCGTCCGAGGTCAGCCGCTCCGCGGTCAGCGTGCCGGGGCTGGCGGGGGTCGCGCTCCACAGGGTGGAGTACCAGAGCGCCGCGGCCTGCACCGGGCGGCTGCGGATCACCTTGTCGTAGCCCGGGAAGATCAGGTACTGGGTCTTCGGGGAACCGCCGTCCACCACCACGTACGAGGGGGACGCGTCCCGGACCTCGCCGCCGCTGCCGGGCAGCGGCATCTGCACGTGCGAGGTGTGGGGGTCCACCCGGGTCTCCAGGTACGTCCGCCCGCCCGTCTCGGAGAGGAAGGACGCCCCGTACCCGTTGCCCTCCACGATCCGTACGCAGTCTTCACCCGTCGCGCAGCGCACGGTGGACGAGGGCATGCCCACGGGCAAGGGCTCGGCCGCTCCCGCGACGGGGACCGGCCCGGTGCCGATGTCCTGCTGGTGGATGGAGATCTTGCCCTCGGTGCTATCCACCCGGTCGAGGGTGCCCCGGTACAGGCTCAGTCCCAGGAGCTTGGCGGTCACCGGGGGCAGCGGCTGGGCCACCTCGTGTGCCGGTGTCTCGTCGGGACGCGCGGTGAAACGGTGCACCGCCCAGTCGCCGCTTCCGGTACCGCCGACGAACAGAGCGCTTCCGTCCGCCGCCTGCGGCGGGGAGTCCGATACGAGCGCGAGATGGTCGAGTACGGTGCTCGGCTCCGCGCCGTCGAGCGGCCGGGCGGTCAGCCGCCGGCCGAGCGTGGTGCCCGAGGTGGTGTCCGGGGCCGAGGTCAGGAGGGTGTCGCCGAGCAGGACCAGGGGGTACGCGTCGTCGGGGAGCGGGAACTCCTGCGCCCCGGAGGAGAAGTCCCCTCGCGGCAGCCAGCGCAGGCCGGCGTAGCCGTGCCCCCACCAGGCGATGCGATCGGCGCTCAGCAGGATGTTCAGGCCCTCGCCGCTCATCGCCTCGGGGAGCGGGGTGATCACGGCGGTCGTGGGGTCCAGTAGGCCGTAGCGGTACACACCGTCCTGCCGGAAGGAGATCACCGCGCCGCGGCCGTCCGCGGCCTGCTGCTGCAGGGAGAGGCTGTTCAGCTGGGCACCCGCGGGCAGGCCGGTGATGTGCAGCGGCTGCGCGGGGTCGGCTCCCGGGTCCAGGAGCACTCCGTCGGAGCTGGTGGTACTGGTCGCGGACTCCAGTGCCAGCACCTTGCCCGCGACGGTCCCCCGGAAGGTATAGCTCGCCCCCGGGAGCTGCACGTCCCGGCGCTCACCGGTGTGCGGATCGAGCACGCTGTACCAGCGGGCGCCCCAGGCCGGGCTCGGTGAGATGGCGAGCAGGTCGCCTCCGGCCCCGACGGGGCGTACGAGCGCATTGGCCGGCAAGGTCTGCAGGCCGGGCACCTGCGTCGAGGTGCCGCTCGCGAAGTCAGTCCAGGTGTAGCCGTCCCGGCCCTCCTGCTGGTGCAGAAAACCGGTGCTGCCCACCGCCAGCGGGGTGTCCACACGGGGTGTGGCCCGGTCGGCGGGCGGGATCACGACCTCCTGGGACGAGTCCGCCGCAGTCGCCACCTGGGCGGCCTGCGCGGGCGGCGCGGCCACGGCGAGCGGGATGACTGTTCCCGCGACCGCCAGAATCGTGGCGGCTGCACCGGCCGCGAGGCCCGCGCCACCTCTCCGGCGGCGGCCTCCATGCAGTGGTTCAGTCGACGTCCGGGTCAGTGCCCCCACGCCCCCCTCATTGATGTAATTATCTGCCGCCGCGCGGCGCCCCGTTCGTGGCCGCACGCGCTGCCGCGTCAGTCCCCGGTGGCTGCGATGGATCTCGTCAGCCACTTGCGCGGTAAACGCTAGTCGATCAACGAGGTCCCAGTCTGCCTTGACGGGATTACGATCTGACAATCCGACGATGCCTCGGCGGGGGCGGCCAGGGAGCAGCCATCCGGGGGCCGGTGGTCACCGACCCTCGCATCACCGGCGCCCGATTGCGTACCCCAGTGAAGGCCCTCGTTGTCCTGGTCTTTGTCCAGTGCGCGGATGGCCGTTGGCGTTCGTAGCTGTACGTGCACTCCTTCTGAGCTGCGGCGCGTACACCGGCGAACGCCACCGACCGGGGACGCGGACAGTTGGAAAGCGTGTGGGCGGCGGACTGTCAGTGCTTGGGCATACCGTCCGGCCATGGCGAACAGACCCACTGACAACTGGCGTATTTGGATGGCTGAGACGGCCCGCGAGGTGGCGGCCATGGCAGCCACCCGGCCAGCAGTCCGATTGCCCTTGTCGGGAGGAGGGCGGCTGGCCCAAGCTGTCGTGACGCGCCACACCTTGATCACCGCTTGGCCTGTAGCGGCCATACCCGCTGCACTACTTCAAGGACTTCGATGCACAGACCCTTCATCCGCCTCGCTGCGGCTGGAGCCACGATCGCGGGGCTGCTCGGTACCGGCATAGCCGCGGCGGCTCCCGTGGCCGCCGAGGACAGCTACTCCTTCACCCTGGAGGACTACACCCTGGCCCCCGGCGATCCGATCATTCCGCATCCGACCGCGACCGGCGCCGCGGACGGCTACCTGGTGTACGCGTTCGGCACCGGCCCGCTGACCGGCCCGGCCGGGCAGGGCGCCGGGCTCCCGGCGGGTGTGACCTACGCGGAGGAGCAATTCTTCCACTGCAAGCCCATCACCGGCTACACCGCCGTCTACAAGTGCCCGGTATCCAGCGCAAGCAACGCCTCGGCGCCGCGCCTGCTCGTCTCCGACGATGCTGCGGACATGACCACCGCTCACTACGGCGTGGCCTACGCACCCACCGGCACGGACCTCGCCGCCGCAGCGGAGCAGGCGCAGACGGCCGCCGCCCGCCCGGCGGACGCCACGCACGGGACCGGTCAGATAGTCGTCAAGACGGCCGAACACGCCGCCCGGAACACCCTGGCCTTCACCACACCCGATGTTCCGGCCGGGACAGCCACCAAGCACAAGCTCCACATCCACGCAGTGGACAGCGGCAAACTGGTCATCTGGTTCACCCCGCAGACCGGCCAGCCCTCCTGGGACGACCACGCCGTCGACATCCGCGTCACCGCGGTCACCTCAGGCTCAGGGGCGCAGTGCGCCCTGCACCCGGAATACACCGTCATCGATCCCGCCTACATCGTCACCTGTGACGTCGCTACCGGCGACACTGACATCGAATACACGCTGTACGCGGCGCCCGGCACCGAAAGCTGGAAGCTCACGACACAGGTCCGCTACCAGATCTACTCGGGCGGTAGCCACTGGGTCACCGCGCAAAGAGGCTTCGCCATCCAGGGGACCCCGGTCCGCGAACGCGCCCGCCTGCAGGCCCGCGACAAGACGGGAGCCGTCTACGACTACCAGGGCACCGGCAACGGAGACACCCCGTTCAAGCCACGCACCGCGACCGGCCTCAACGACGGCGCCTACACCCAGATCGCCAGGGTGTCCCCGCTGATGCTCGACAAGACCGCCGGAGACCTCGCCTTCCGGGACGACGCCGGCGCCCTGTGGTACCACCGCGGCGGGTCCACCAGCAGCCACCTGCGCGTCGGCGGCGGCTGGAACGTCTACAACAACCTCACAGGCGGCGGCGACCTCACCGGAGACACCCGACCGGACCTGCTCGCCCGTGACAAAGACGGCGTCCTGTGGCTGTACAAGGGCACCGGCACCAACACGGTCCTGGCCACTCGCACCCGCGTCGGCGGCGGCTGGAACACCTACACCGCCCTCGCCGGAAGCAACGACCTCACCGGAGACCACCGCCCCGACCTGCTCGCCCGCGACACCTCCGGCGTGCTGTGGCTCTACCGCGGCACCAGCAACGCCACCACCCCGTTCGCCCCCAGGGTCCGCGTCGGCGGCGGCTGGAACGCCTACAACCAACTCGTTGTCACCGGCGACCTGAACTCCGACGGCCGCCCCGACCTCGTGGCACCCGACAGTGCCGGGGTCCTGTGGCTCTACCGCGGCACAGGCAACGCAACCGCACCCTTCGAATCACGCACCCGCGTCGGCGGCGGTTGGAACACCTACAACCACCTCATCTAACACCGCACCACTCGCACACCCGTGCAGGTCCCTGACGGGGAACAACTCCGTCAGGGACCGTGCTCACCGCCAGCGTTGCTGCCTTGGGTGGTAGAGAACCAGGGTCTGGTCGTTAGACGTCGTTTCACTTGGTGAGTCGTCGGTAGACGAGGAAGTGTTCCGAATTGCGTTCACAGCGTCGGTGGAGACAGCGGCAGCAGCGATGAAGTACCTCAACGGTGAGCCTCGGCATCCCGTCATTCAGCGAACTCGCCGTCCGCACTGCCGCCATCGGCGAAGACAATCCATGACCGGGCTGAAACTCCGTGGCCACAGCCCTGCGTCGCCATTTACGCTCCGCCCATGCGCACCGTCTACGTGTTCCCCGCTGGAGAGTCGACCGCGACAGCCGCACGGCTCGACCGGCTGATGCCCGGCAAGGACGGGTACTGGTCGGACGGGAAGCTCTTCATCGACTTCATGGACGAGCAGGACGATCACCTGTTCCTCGGCTGGACTCCCGAGGACGTACGCCTACTGGACTCCACGCTCGGCCATCGTCCGACCTGGGCCCTGCTGGTCAGCGTCTCCAGCCACATCGACGGCACTGTCGAGATCCGCGCTCTGTTGTCACACGTCCTCAAAGCCGGCGGCGTCGCCGTCGACGACTACTCCGACCACTGCTGGACACTCGAAGAGATCGACGCCGGGTGCAAGATCGATGGTCTGGGCTTCTTCGACTTCCGCACCCACGCCGCACGGCACGGCCAACAGACCTGGACCATCGCTCGCGCAAGTTCGGGGAGGCAGGTCTAGCCATGTTCGACCACGTCGTCGGGTTGCGGCCCGTCTACCTCATCATCTGACCGCACCAGATGAGCACCAGAACGAGCGGTCAACCACGGTCAACGCCAGATGACTGATACCGAAGTAGACGCACGGCAGACCCGTTCCCTCGCAGGTCAGGCGCACAGCCTGGCCAACGTGAACGGTGATTCCCAAACTCAGAGCGCGAGTTCGATTCTCGTCACCCGCTCCCCGTAAAAGCCCCAGGTCGACCCGGGGCTTCTTTGTTGTGTAGACCGGATCAGGCGTCGCCTGCCCGTTCCGTGCCCGATGCCTGATCGTCGGGCACAATCGCAGCCTTCTCCCGCTCGGCGCGGACGCGGGCGTCGATCCCGTCGGCCACCTCCCGCTGACGCTCCAGGTTCGAGTGCTGATAGATCAGCCGCGCGGCACGCTCGGAGGACTGCCCGGCGCGGACCATCGTGTCCTTGAGCGTGGCGCCCGACTGCGTCGAGAGCGTGTGTCCGGTGTGACGAAGGTAGAAGCGAAAGCTGTCGGGCATGCCCACCGTCCGTCGCGCCTTGCGCCACTTCTGGAACAGGCCGCTCAACAGGGACCAACGACGACCGGAACGGAAGGATGACCTCCGGGACTGCCCCCTTGACGCCGTACGCCGGCTTGAGCGCCTTCTCCAGCCCAGGCCACACCTACAGGCGGCGCCCGAGAAACCCGGCACCTGCCGCATACGCCGGGCGGTCACGGGGTCTCTCCCGCGCGCCTGACGCGGTGGCCTCGCTGTGGCTGCTCGTTCGGGTCGTTCCGCGAATCCGGAGCAGAGGCTCCTCGAGGCGCCTGCGACGCAGTGTAGCTATTATGCTACATAATGCGAGATCCTCGTCTGTGCTGGCCAGGAGTACCCGCATGACACACACCGGTCCGCGCGTGGTGAACCGTCTGTCCCGTCGCAGTGTGCTGCGCATTCCGGCTGCGGTCGGCGGGCTCACCGCTGGCGGTTTCCTCGGCGCTCCTGCGTGTGGGGTGGTCCCTCTGGGTGGGGGCACCGATTCGCGCCTGCCTAAGCCATTCGTATCGAGGGTCGGCCCGCCGGAACCGGCGAAGCCGTTCGTATCGAGGGTCGGCCCGCCGGATCCGGGGAAGGCGAGGGAAATTCGGGCGGAGTTCCTCCACGCTTGGAAGGGCTACCAGCGGCACGCGTGGGGACACGACGAGCTGCTGCCGGTCTCGGGGGGGTTCCGGGAGTTTTTCTCCGACCGGTACTCGGTGGGCCTGTCCATCATCGAGGCGCTGGACACCCACTACGTCATGGAGCTGGACGACGAGGTCGCGCGGTGCCTGGAGTGGATCACGGCCCGTCTGGACTTCGATCTCGACGCCGAGTTCCCGGTCTTCGAGGCGATCATCCGGCTGGTGGGCGGCCTGCTTGCCGGCTACCTCGCTACCGGCGAGCAGGACCTGCTCACCATGTGCGTCGATCTGGCGGACCGGCTACTCCCGGCCTTCACCCGCTCCCCCACCGGCATGCCCTACCGGCACGTCAATCTGCGTACCGGCGCTGTCACTGGCAGCACCGTTCCGCTGGCGGAGATCGGCACCAACATCCTCGAGTTCGGAATGCTGTCCCAACTCTCGGGCGATTCACGGTACTTCCAGGCATCCAAGCGGGCCCTTCAAGCGGTGGTGACGCGCCGTTCCTCGCTCGATCTGCTTGGTACGACCCTGAACGTGGAGACCGGAGCATGGGCTGACCGTGTGGATATCGCCCTCAACCCACCAGCGGATTCCTTCTATGAGTACCTGTGGGGCGGCTGGGCGATGTTCGGCGACTGGGACTGCCTGCGCTGGTTCCAGATGTTCGATGCTTCGCTGAAGAAGCACCTGGCCGAGCGCGTGGGCGGTCTGCTGTGGTTCAAGCAGGCCGACTTCCGTACTGGCGCCCTCATGGGCCGGCGCCAGTACTCGCTCGCGGTCAACGTCCTGGCCGTCGGCGGGGACAACCCCCTGGCGGAGGAGTACTACCGCTCCTGGACCGCTGTGCAGGAGAAGTACACCGTGATTCCGGAGGAGATCGACTACATCCACCTCACCGTCCTCACGCCTGACAATATGCTGCGCCCCGAGTACGCCAACGGTGCCTTCGATCTGTACTGGCAGACCGGCGACCCGTTCTACCGGGCCACATCATGGAGCTACTTCCAGAACCTGAAGAAACACCACCGGGTGCCCGGCGGCTACACCGTCATCACCGACATGACCAAGCGCCCCATGGCTAAAGGTGACTACTGCCCGGCTTACGTCTTCGCCGAGAACTTCAAATGGCTCTATCTGACCTTCGCCGACGCCCCGCGGTTCGACTACGCGAGCGGTTACCTCAGCACCGAAGCGAAGATCCTCCGCGGTCTCCAACCCCCCCTGCCCCCAAGAGGAAAGTAGTTCTCCAGAGTGGGGGCGAGCAACGGGGAGTCGTGGCGGTTCGCTCCGGCCAGGACCCTGCCGAGCGGGATGGCGAAGCCACCCATCGTGAGTCGCGGGCGCCGGGGTGTCTTCCTTCTCTCAGGAATGCGCACCACGTGGCACCACCTCCGCACCATCTGCGGCGGAGAACCACGGTCAACAGCGGTCAACCCCACCAAGGCGCGGGGCAGGCATTGACGCTATCCCTGCACGCCAGAGTGCCCACACCGGGACGTCGTCTCAGGATTCCCAAGCTCAGACCGCGAGTTCGATTCTCGTCACCCGCTCCACACAAAAGCCCCAGGCCATCGGCCCGAGGCTTCTTTGTTGTGTAGACCGGATCAGGCGTCGCGTGCCCGTTCCGTGCCCGATGCCTGATCGTCGGGCACAATCGCAGCGTCTCCCGCTCGGCGCGGACGCGGGCGTCGATCCCGTCGGCCACCTCCCGCTGACGCTCCAGGTTCGAGTGCTGATAGATCAGCCGCGCGGCACGCTCGGAGGACTGCCCGGCGCGGACCATCGTGTCCTTGAGCGTGGCGCCCGACTGCGTCGAGAGCATGTGTCCGGTGTGACGAAGGTCGTAGAAGCGGAAGCTCTTAGGCAGCCCGACCTCGGTTCGAGCCTTCCCCCACTTCCGCCCCGTGGAGCTCCGGAAGGCTTGCCCCGCTCCCCCACGAACAACAGTCCATCCGGCTGCTTCTCCGCGTACCAGGCGAGATGCCGCTTGAGGTCCCTCTCCAGAAAGGCCGACAGAACGAGGAACCCCTTGCCCGCATCAGACTTGGTGTCGCCCGGTGCCCGACGACCGGTGCTGGCGCGGTAAGAGTTTCTCTACTTCATCAAGGCTCCTCGCTCCGCTCGTCGCGCGCTCCCCGGCTACGCCGGTCGCGCAACTAGAGCGAGGGAGCTTGGACGAGGAGAAACGGAAGGCACAAGACATGCCTCCGGCGGGGGCGCTCAGACTCCGGGATGGGTCGGGGCGTCGTACGCGGGTGCCGGCGGATTCGTGGCGAGCGTCGTGGGCTCCCATCCCGACCACCCTCGGCCCAGGCGGAGCCGAGCAGTCGCGGCCCAGGGCGTCAAGGTCGGTCGTACAGTGGCGCGCTCCACCTTGACGCCCTGAACCACGCCCGCTCCACGGTGTGTGGGCCGGAGGCGGACGGGATGGGAGGAGTCGTCGGCCAGTCGTCTTCGCCTGAGATCAGGGGCGTTGAGCGTTCCGCAGCCGATCCACCTGCCGGCTGACCAGCTCGGTCGGGAAGGACGAGCTGCCACCCACGTTGAGCATGGTGAACTCCACAATGGTGTTCCCGACACGCACCACGATGAACTGTTCGTCGCGGTCTCCGGGGTTCTCCCGTCCCATGGGGATGATCTCTCGGAAACTCACTGCCTCGTCGCCGACCGGCGGCGCGGCTTCTACGGCAACTGTTGCCTTGAACTTCCCAGCGTAGCCCTCTCCCTCGTAGGAGCGGCACGAGGCAAGTGCCTGCTTGAGCTCCATGAAGGACTGGTCGGCTTCTCCGTCCTCGTAGGAGGCGAGAGTGGACCCGGCAGGCCAGATGTCGTTCTTCCAGTTGAAGGTCTGGACGATGCGGGCCGATGCCCATCGGCCACTGCGTATGTCAATCATGGTCTGACAGGCGCGATCGGACACAGGCGGGAAGGAGCGTCCCGCCCCCTCCGGCTTGGGTTCCGTTATGGGTACGGCGCCTTCGCGAGCCTGTGGGATCTCCCCCTCTCGAAAGGCTATCTCCTTCAGCTGCGTAGTTGTCAGTGGCTGTGGATGGGATTCGGCGGATGATGTCGACGTCGCTGGGTCCGCCGAGGCACCGGATTCCGACTGCGACGAGCAACCACACGTCACAAGGGTGCCGACTGCCAGCACCGAGCTCATCAACTTGCGCCATGGTGAACCTGCACGCATGTGCCCCCCAGGCTTTGTGGACAAGGAAGGCAGAGAGTACCCGGCGCTCACCGTCAGCCTTCGCCGGGCATCCTGCCCTCCTGCGCACACAGGCGCTGCTCACTGAGCTAAACGGTCGACTATGGGAAGGTCACGGTTCTCCCCAGGCGCTACAGGGCCCAGAAGCGCTGAACCTCGTGCCCCTCCCGTGTGACATCGCCGCCACGACGGTTTTCAAGACCGTGTACCACTTGACTCGCCCACTAAGACTCCGCCGACCGCGCGCTATGGTGCCGACGGAGGGGGCGAGATGACGGACAAGTCCAGTCGGTGGAACCACCCGCGTTGGGAGCTGGTACCGAGGATAAAGGGACTCGGCTTCGGCCTGATGACTTGCATCGCCACGGCTTGGTTCGGCTACCAGGCTCTCTATGGCGAGGGGGCACGACGGATCATTGCCATCCCCTTTTTGGTGATGGGGGTGGCGACGGCTGTAGGCGGGATCCTCGAGTACGTCCGCCCTCGACCGAGGCGGCGCCGTTCACTGGAGAAGGGGGACGCGGGTTGAGCTGCCCATCCCGCCACTGACCCTCCGATACAGCAGTGAAGTACAGCAACCGGCACGACCGCAGCCGACCGTCACCGGTTCACGATGACCGGCCGATCAGCGCAGCAGATCTCAGCAAACGCCCCGCCCATAGTTCGCATCGAGGTGGTTGCACTCCCCGACGAGCTCGCCCCAGCGTTGGCGGCGCCGGCAGCTGCGACGAGGAAGACGACCCAGTCCGCACCCCGGGCCCCGTCCTTTACCGTGCGGGCGACCTCATCGACAGCGCCGGGAGACTACAGCCTGAGTGTCTGACTGCGCTACAACGACCACGTACGGAGCCGGATGACCACGGACTCCTGTGGACGGTCACCACAGGTCACAGGCGGTTCGGGTGCAGGTCGCACGGCCGTCCGCATTGCTTCGGGAGGACGTTTCTTGGCGGCGAGTGCCTGTTGCGCTGCGCGGTTTGCGGCCGCCTGCTCCGTCTCCCACATCCCACGGGCTTGTCTACAGAATCGCCGGATCCCGACCCTCGCGTACCGTCCAGCCGATCACGCCCGGGAGTTCCCCGGCGCGGCGTGTGACACCTAGGCCGGAGGCGGCCACGGCCACCACCGTGCCGAGGCAGAGCAACCAGCCAGGGAAGCCCGCCACGGCGCCGAGCAGGGCTGGTGCGGCCAGTGCGAACGCGGCGAGCAGCCAGACGAGTTGGCGTCCGTGCAGATCCCGGCGGAACTTCGCACGGCCAGCCAGGGCGAGGCTCGGGCGGTCGGGAGAGGTGGGGTGCAGGTTGACGGGAGCGCCGTTGACGGGGTCGGCGAGGTACTGGCGGGCGGCATCGCGGGACAGCTCGCCCCACACCACGTGCCCGGTGTCGGCGACGATAGCTACGGGGAGTTCCTTCTCGATCAGCTTCCAGCGCGTCGGCAGGCACACCCAGGCTTGGTGGCTGCCGAGTTGAAGTCCAGCCTGGAGCAGGTCCGTGGTAGTGCGCGTCAGGCCGGTGCCTCCGCCCGCCGGATACATCGGGTAGACCTGCAGTGGGACGCCACCCCCGATCGGTGACACTTCGAGCCAGTGCGTGTGCTCGGCCTTGATCGTGCCGGGCTTGTCGCCGCGCTTCTCGTACCGCTTCCAGATGGGTGCCCCGATCCGTACCCGCACGGCGTGCACCTGCCCTGCGGTGGCGTCCGCGCACAGGACGCGCTGGCGGGGGCCCAGCCGGTGCCCCAACAGATCGGTCACGACGTAGACGAGCAGCCAGAAGCCGAGGCCTATCCCTGCGATGACGACGAGGCCTGTCAGCGCCCCCTCGTGCAGAGTGAATCCGAACCGAAGCACGGCGAGCGGAGTGACGATCGTCAGCACCACGCCCGCCGCCAGGCCCCAGTCATGGGGCGGTTGGCGTAACGAGCGCGGGATCGAGGCCTGCACCGGCACAGGCGACTCGACCCGCACCGTGGGCGCCGCCCGACACGCGAGTATCCATCCGCCAGCGGCCAGGGCAGCGACCCCGAGGGCCTCGACGATGTCCCACCTGGGAGTGGGCGCGTCATGCCGTACCAGGGCGAGACCGACCGCGGCAGCAACCGCGACGAGCGCGGCACCGCCGCACAAGCGGGTAAGGACTGTGGTACGTCGCACGGCGCACCCTTCTCCGAAGCTCCGGTGAATAGGTGATCAGGGGAGCGGTGCACTGTTCCGTCTGGTGCAGATGGAGGCAGGACATTCTCGGCCGGGCAGCGCGGAGAAGTAAAGGGTCAGCCGAGCCGAAAGCTCTGCGCAGGCCCCGCTCGTGACGAACGACCACCTGATCCGGTCACGGTCGTGATCTGGTCGATTCTCTGTCATGCAGACGATCGTCGGGGGCCAAACGCGGCAGCCGCAACAAGACGGTCCTGGACAGTCATGAACTGCCCCAGAGGCGAACGGGCCGGCCGGTGTCCGACGCCAGCTGGCCACCAGGGGCCCCATCGCGTTCGGGACGAAGAAGTCGCACGCCATGGACGTGCCCGATCCGTGCCCGACAGGTCGGTAAACCACGGTCAACAGCGGGCACCAGGGTCCGCCGGAGGGCTCACACTGGCATCCGTTCGCGCTGGTCAGGCTGCACCCGGGGTCCGGAAGCGCAGTGATTCCCAAGCTCAGAGCGCGAGTTCGATTCTCGTCACCCGCTCCATGCAACAGCCCCAGGCCAGTGGCCCGGGGCTTCTTTGTTGTCTGGACCAGTTCAAGCGTCCCGTGCCATATCCGTGCCAGATGCCTGGTCGTCCACTGCTTCGCGCCGAGCCCGTACGAGCTGGTCGAGGCCGGCCGCCACCTCGCGCTGCCGCTCCAGGACGGAGTGCTGATGGATGAGCGCGGCGCGTTCGGTCGACTGCCCCGCGCGCACCATCGTGTCCTTCACCGTCGCCCCGGAACGGGTCGTGAGCGTGTGCCCGGTGTGACGAAGGTCGTAGAAGCGGAAGCCGTCAGGAAGACCAACCTTCGTAAGCGCAGCACGCCACTTCCGCCCAAAGGTGAACCGGCGAAACGGCTTACCCTTCTCCCCCACGAACAGCAGTCCGTCCGGACCTTTCTCGGCGTACCAGTCGAGATGCCGACGGAGGTCGGCTCGCAGAAAGGCCGGCAGCACCACGAGCCGCTTGCCCGCCTCGGACTTGGTCGGCCCCTCTGCCCGCTTGCCGGTGGTCAGCTCGGGGGCAGCCTGCCGGACCCGGACGGTCAGGTTGTCGCGGTCGACGTCCTTCCGACGCAGCTCGGCTTGTTCCTCCGGCCGGAGCGGTCCGTAGGCACCGAGGAAAACCATCAGCCGCCAGCGAGGCCCGAGGGCATCGGCGAGCGCGTCGACCTGGGCGACGGTGGCGACAGGCCGTTCGGCCTCGGTCTCCTTTCCGGCACCTCGGATGCGGCACGAGTTCCGTCGGATCAGCTCATCCTCGACGGCCGTCTCCAGGATCGCCGTGAGAAGCCGATATCTCTTGCGACCGCGGTCCCGGCTCCCGTCATGTCGAGCCGTTCCGAGCGCCGGGTCCGCACGCGGGGCGCAGTGATCTGGTCGAGGTCCAGGTGGCTGGAGAAGACGCCATGACGACGCCAGGCCCTCATCAGAGGATGAGCCGTCACGAAGCTCTGCCTCTCGTCCAGCACCTCCTGGACTGCGATATTGCCAGTGAAGCTGAAGGCGACGAGATCCTGGACGCCTTGCACCGCGGACTCGCATGCCCCCACGTCCTGCATGGCTCGGTTCCTCCTTCTCAGCGCAGTTGCTCGGCCAGTCCGATGATGATGCCCTCCGGCCCGCGGAGGTAGCAGAGCAGATAGCTGTCTTCGAACCGGGCGATCTCGCCGATGAGTTCGGCGCCGTGAGGGCGCAGGCGGGCAACGGTGTCCTCGATGTCGTCGACGGCGAACATCACGCGGTGGGTGCCCAGAATGTTGTGCGGCCGGTTGCGCGGCCCGGCACTGATCACGGCGGGGCTGCGGTACTTCGCCAGCTCCAGCCGGCTGTGACCGTCCGGGGTCCGGACCATCGCGATGTCACAGCGGACGCCGTCGAGTCCGGTGCACTGGTCGGCGAAGAGGCCCTTGACCTCCGCTCTGCCCTCCAGCTCCATACCGAGTTCCACGAAGAACGCGATGGCGGCATCCATGTCCTCGACGACGATGCCGACATTGTCCATCCGCTGAATCGCCATGCTGATTTCTCCTTCTTCCTCGTGCGGCCGGTGGTGGCCGCTGATGTCCCCGGGACGGAGCCGGTGGCACGTTCTCGACATCCCCAGACCGCCCAACTCCGAAAAATCTCGATTCGCGCCTCAGGCGAGACTCATCCGGATGTACCAACCCACCGCCGGCACGATGAGAATGGCTCCCACGAAGGCCCACACCGTGGTTGCTGCGCTGTGCGAGGTATAGATCAGAGCAAGCATGCTCAGCCGGATACCCGGCAGGAGCGGCCGTAGACAGTGGACGTTGGCGCCCCCCTGTCGAATACCTGCCGAAGGCGCCGATCCATCGCGCTCGGCGTCCATGGAGCACCAGGTCAGGGGGGCTGCGCCGACGAACAGCGGTGGACAAGCGCGGACGCCTGCGGACCATCGCAGCAGTTAAGGGGTCGACGCGCCCAAGGTCGAGCCCCGCCCCCTACTCGTCAGCTCCTTCATCCACCCTGCCGGCCTGCCCATCACACCTCCACCATCGAGGTGTTGCGACGACCGGTTGAATCCGTCCTGGCAGCCGCGGTCCGAGTGGAAGATCACGGGCGGGTCGGGCGGCGCTGGCGGCAGGCGGCCTTGAGGGCATCGGCGACCAGGTCGGTCCGCAGGTGGTCGGCCGTCGCCCAGCCGACCACTCGGCGCGAGGCGATGTCGATGACGGTGGCTAGTGCTGTGACCTGCCTGCTTCTCCGCCTCGATGAACGGGTGCACCGTCACCGGGTCTCCTGAGTGAAGAAAGCCGTCGCACGCTTGAGGACCTCGACGTCCTCGCGCATGCGGCGGTTCTCCCGCCGCAGTGCAGCCAGTTCCTCGCGTTCGCTGCTGGTCAGGCCATCGCGCCGGCCCGCGTCGACCTCGGCCTGGCTGCCCCACAGCCGCACTGCCGTCTCGGTCAGATCGAAGTGCTTTGCGATCTGACCGACCGAGCGGTCACCACGTCGGCGCAGCTCGACGATCTCGGCCTTGAACTCCGGCGTGAACGAACGGCGAGGGCGAGGCTTCTTCTTCCCCATGCTCTCCATGATGGACATCCTCCCGGGGCTGAACCCCTGATCTCGGATGTCCGTCAAAGCGGATCAAGCCCAACCTGGCAGCGGGCGGACGACGACGCACGGGAAGGGCCTCTTCCTCTGCTGGTCGGGCCGATCAATCACGCGGAGGCTCCCGGCCTGTCCGGGCCTCGATCGGTTCGCTACGGAGAGGACGGCACATGTTGCGGAGGCATCCACCCGTCTGCTGTTGGACCTCCTCGGCTGGGCGGCCGACAGGCGAAGCGAAGGACCGGGGCAGTTACCCGACCGACGGGCAGGGCCCGCCCGCCCCTGGCAGGTAGCGGCCCCTGCCCCCGCTGTCCTGCGGCACCGGAGCGACCATGTCTCTCAGCTCTGGTCGGAGGCGAGCCCGGCAGCCGACGTGGTGTCCTTCTGCACCGCCACCGCCGGATTAGCTCGATGCGTCGAGCTCAGTACGCCGGGCCTGCCTTGCGAAGGCACGGATCCGGATCCTGTCGCTCGCTCGGGCGCCGGCCACATGCCCGTCCGCTGCGCCGCGCGTCGGCTCAGGTGCGCCAGGAAGGTGTAGAAGCGGTCGGGAAGGAACACGGCGTCCGCAATGATCATCGCGCCGGAGAAGAGAGGCAGCCCCAGGAGCACCGCAATACCGATGTGCATGCCCAGCAGCATGGCGAGAACGGGGTACTTGAGCCTGCCGAAGAGCACGAACGGGAAGGCCACCTGCAAGAGCACCGTCATGTATCCGGCGATCGCGATCAGGATCGTGTGCTCGTCCACGAGGTGGGAAAGTGCGGGCCATGGCCGGAAGAGTTCGAGGTTCAGCACGTAGTGGAGAGCGGTACCGCTGCCCCAGGAAGCGCCCTGGACCTTGTAGAGGCCGGCTGATCCGTAGAGGAAACAGACTTGGGCCGCGATGACGAACATGCCGCAGTTGTGCACCACCGTGGTCAAGGTGATTCGGGCATCCCGGAGTTGCTGTGCGGAGTAACTCCTCACCGGCTGCGGCGAGTTGCCCGCACGAGCCGTCTTCAACCGGTCCCTGCGTGCGTCCAGTGACCAGCGCCGGCCGCATGCGGTGAGGACCAGGTAGACGGCCATCAGCAGGAGCAGGTTGTCGCCCCCGTCCGTCATGAAGATCGCTCGGGCATGGAACGAGGTCACCACGACGGCGAAGAAGATGGACATGACGCGGGTCCGCCAGCCCAGCGTGAAAAGTGCGGACGTGACGAGGGCCATCACGTAGCAGAGCTCGAAGTAGGCGCGGCTGTCGGACAGGGTCAGGATGCTGTGCCACCCCGTCTGGTCGAAGAGCTGCCGCGCCAACGAGGGTGTCCACGGGGAGCCGGGGCCCCAGATCTCGTCACGGTGCGGGAACTCGCGCAGCAGAAAGACCAGGTAGAGCAGTCCGTAGCCGATGCGCAACACCGACGCGGCGTACAGGGACACCGGCCGGCCGGTCAGAAGCTCCCCCGCGGCACTGATCCGGTCGGCGAGCCACTGGGCAGCGCCGGGGGGCGCAGTCTGTTGGCTCCTTGACCGATGGGGTGTCGTTGCCGTGGGGGCGGTCTGGGGGATCTGCTCATTTCCCATGGGGGGTCACCTTCCACCAGGGCAGAAGCCGGTTCTCGACAGGCGTCGGCGGGCGGTTGCCAGATGCAGCGATGGGCAGTGTGACGACGCGGAGCTGAATGAAGTCGAAGGTGCCGCCGTTGTGGGCAGCGACGCGGTCCGCGGCGATGTTGCCCAGATACTTCTGCATCATCAAGGCGCGTTCCGTGCGCGCCGTGTCGTCTCCTCCGTGTGAATCGACATAGGAAGTCCAGGCGCGGCGCAGCAGGTTCTGCGCCGTGTGGCTCGGGAACGCATTGTGTTCGACTGCGGAATTGTCCACGGCAGTCAGGTCGAACCAGGCACTCACCTTGACCGATCCACCGGCGTCGGTGTGTGCGGTCCTCGCCAGAATCTTTCGGTTGACGGATTCGGGGTCCGGAGCGAAAAGCCGCCAATTCTGTTCGAAGAAGGGATACACCCATGCGTTGACCAGCGGGCTGTATCGCTTGGAGACGGTGTTGGAGGGCGCTACATGAAGGAACACCAGAAGGACATGGACGAGAGTCGTTGCCACACACAGGACCACGGCGGTGCGCAGTCCTGCTTTCAGTGCACGGGCACCCCTCGACCGCCTGACCGGTGTGCGCACGTCGTCAGGACATTCCTGTGTGGCCGGACCGGAATCGGAGTGCTGGAGTTCCTTCACGTCCGCTGATTCAATTCCGCTCGACACCGCCCCACCCTGTCTTTCTCATATCAGCTACTCGCGTCTGACCTTTTCTGCGGACTGCCACCGGCGGCGCACGGCGGATCCGATGAGGATTCCGCCGCGCGCCGTCATCCGATGAGCGGGCTTACTGCAGTGCGTTACCTAGCCCTCGTAGTCCTTGGAACCCCATTGGTCCTTGGAACCCTCGTGGTCCTTGGAACCCCACTGGTCCTTGGAACCCCACTGGCCCTTGGAACCCTCGTGGTCCTTGGAACCCCACTGGCCCTTGGAACCCTCGTGGTCCTTGGAACCCCACTGGTCCTTAGAACCCCACTGGCCCTTGGAACCCTCGTGGTCCTTAGAACCCCACTGGCCCTTGGAACCCTCGTGGTCCTTGGCGCCTTCGTGGCCCTTGTAACCCTCGTGGTCCTTGGGCTTGTCGCCGTAGCCGTAGTTCTGCTCGTCAGGGTGCCCGCCATAACCGGGCCTACCCTCATGCTTATGGCCAGGCTTGCCGCCGTGGTCCGGTCCGCCCGGCTTGCCGCCGTGCCCGCCGCCGGTGTTTCCGACGGTGGCGTTCCCGGCGGTGTTGCCCGCGGTGTTCCCTGATGTGGTGTTCCCGGCGGTGTTGCCCGCGGTATTGCCAGAGGTGTTGCCGGCGATGTTGCCCTCGGTGCCACCGCTCGTGACGTCGACGATGGGTCCGCCCAGAACGCCACCAGTGACGAGGCCGCCAGTGACGAGGCCGCCACTGACGAGCCCTCCGCTGGTGGAGGTTCCGGACGTCGCGCCGCTGGTGGAGGTTCCGGACGTCGCGCCACCAGTGGTGGAGGTCTCGCACCCGTTGAGGAAGATCCTGTTGTTGTCGAGCGTCACCGCGCCATTACGGGCCAGCGCCCGGCCCTCGATGTTCGCCCCCGAGTGCACGAAGATCGAGTTCAAAGCCATGATGGTGCCCACGAAGGTGGAGTTGGTTTCGAGGGTCACATCACTCCCGACCTGCCAGAACACGTTGCACGGCGAAGCGCCGTTCGTGAGGAGGATCCGACTGCTGGTTGCCGTCGTCAGGGCCGTAGGAATCTGGAACACCCAGACCGCGCTGGAGTTTCCATGGGCGTTCAGGATCAGGTCGCCGGTGAGGCCGACACTGCCGGCGGGGTCCCTCGTGTACACGCCCGGAATCAGCTCTGAGGGAGAGCCGGGCGGCGCCCCCGTGCCAATTGCCGCCGGAAGGTCGAAGTCCTCGGCCTGAACGGCCGCGTTGTTGTACGCCACGATCAGATCGCTCTTGGCCTGGAGGGCCACAGCGTCCGCAGCGTGCACGGCACCGTGCACGACGCCGGGCGGGAATCCCGTGATGGCCCCGTTCGGGTACGTCCCGAGGTCGTGGTCGATCTCCGTGGGGGTGCCGGTGTTGGTGACTCCCTGACCTGCCAGAACGGAGTAGGTGGCGGTTGTGCCCAGAAGTACGGGCGTTGCGGTCGCCGACGCCGCCGTCGGCGTCAGGACAACCATCGCAGCGGAAACCGTTGCGGCAAGGGCCGAGGCCAGCAAGCCGGACAAGTTACGGCGGTGAGCTGCTTGAGGGGTCTTCAGCCTCATCGAAAGCCATTTTCTGTGGGGGGGCATGGCGTACCGGGCCCTACCGATCACCCGGAAAGCCTTTACTGCTGCCGCATATTACGCAGGTGAATCCACTCACCAACAACAAGCAAGAGAAAAGGGGGAATGATTACTCATTCAACGACACAAAATTCGATGAAACATTTGAATTCAAGTAGCCGATGATCCGACATACCCCTGAACACACGGAGCGAGATTAACCCACACGCGCCAATGGCACCCACCTGCCCATAACCACCAAGTCCGCCGCACGTAGAGATGTGCCGCCAGCCAGGTGATCTCACAAACTCGCCGCGGGACGGGCGTGGCGATCAATAAGCCATCAGCTCCCTTGATCCTGGCGGTGGGACCGGTGACATCCGCAGTCCCCTCCACCGGGCCCGCCCCAATGACACTGTCCGAACGATGAAGTCCGGGTACCTCGGCACCGGTGACCATGACCGGCGTGCGGCAGACATGGCCGAGCAATACCATCCTGACAGCCAGCGGATCGGTTCCCTCTGGGACGGCTGCATCCGGCGAGTCTGGGCCGCCCTCGTCCGGGGGTGCTGTGCCGACCTGGCCCACGCGGCGCGGCCTCATCGCAGCCGTTTGCGGCCGGACCCTGCAGCCAAACCCCACGTGCCACTACGCAAGACTGGCGACGGTTTCGCGCCGTGGCGGGACGCCGCCGCCCCTCCATGGCATGGCGTTCACGCGAACCGTCTTGATCTTGTCGACGTCGCCACCCGCCTGCGCCGAAGCCCTGCTGCAACACCCGGATGTTGCAGCCCCGAAGCCACCCCTCGTGGGTCGCGGGCGCCGGAGGCGCCTTCCTTCTCTCAGAAACGCGCACCACGTCGCACCACCTCCGCACCATCTGCGGCGGAGAACCACGGTCAACAGCGGTAAACCCCACTGAGGCGCGAAGCAGACATTGACGCTACCCCTGCAGGCCGGAACGCCCACACCGGGACGTCTTCTCAGGATTCCCAAGCTCAGAGCGCGAGTTCGATTCTCGTCACCCGATCCATGATGAAGGCCCTGGTCGGAGACCAGGGCCTTGTTTGTTGTCCAGACCTCTTCGGCGTGTGCCATTCGCGTGCCGTAACCGCCTCGACCTCGCCTCAACCTCGCCTCAACCTCGAACTTTCGTGGCGAGCCGTCGGGTTCTCCGGCGGTCCGTTTCGTTTCTCAGGTCGGTCATGGGTAGGCCGATGACCGGCTGTCGCGTCAATGTGCGCCGGGTTCCACGGATCCGGTGCTCATGCCGTCGGCGTGCTCGCGACCACTGACCACGCCCGTGGCGGCCCAGTAGCGTCCATCCGGACCTGCGCCGGGCGCGCGGCGACCACCGGCGGGTACTCGGCGGTGCTGAGATTCCCGGAAGGAAACGGCCGACCCCGGGCGCCCGCCGAAAGCCCGGCCGACGCCGGGGCGGCGAAGGGCTTGGTGTGCGGGGCCGACGGAACCGGGTAACGTCTTTGTCATGTTCTTCCAGACGCCGGTTTACGAGTGAGAGCGTGACGGGCCCCCACTGACCGTCCTTCGACGTCGCCGCGCCCGTCCCCCACCGATGAATCCGTAGATCACTTCACATCATTCCGGGAGAACCCATGACCGTGAGCAAGAACATCAACAACCCCGTGGGCATGGGGGGCGGCCAGCGCAAGAGGTTGTCCCGCGCCGAACGGCAGAACAATGGTCCGCACCGCAACCTCGACCGCAAGGGTGCCGCCGACCGGAAGGCGGAGCTGGTGCGCAAGATGCGCGAGAAGGCAGGCGCAGCCGAGGGTTCCGGGCAGACGGGCGACGACACCGCACAGAGCTGACGCACCGCTGCCGCAGGGCGGTACCGCACGGCAGGGCCCGGACCGCAACGCACGGTCCGGGCCCTGCTGCCGTACCGGGTGCGGCCGGTCCCGCTCAGCTCTCGGCCGACCACCCGCGTCTCAGCCGACCATCCCGGGGCGGGCGCGCCGCTACGCGCCAGTCAGTACGGTGAACAGCCATAGCGCGGTAAGACTTTCTCTACTTCATCAAGGCCCGCGCACAGCGCGGGCGCAAGCTAGAGAGCCATCCGCAGGCCAGAACATGCCTCCGGCGGGGGCGCTGGTGCGCCCGCGCCGTTCCCATTTCAACGTGTGGCAGAGCCGACGCAGATCCGCTCGCAGCCCGAGGAACCATCCTCGGCCACGCCCGACAGACCATTTCGACGAGTTTTCCACAGGGCGAACGTTGTCTGATGCGGCGCTAGTTCACCTCTCCCCGGGTTGGCTCAGTAGCCGCCGTAGCCGCCGTAGCCGCCGGGTACGGTCACCACGACAACGGCTACGCGGCCGTACCCGTTGTCGTAGCCGTATCCGTACCCGTTGTCGTACCCGTACCCGTTGTAGCCGTAGCCGTACCCGTTGTAGCCGTAGCCGTACCCGTTGCAGTCATCCCACCAGCCGCACTGGTCGTAGGAATGGCTGGCCACGGAGGTCGCGTGGGCAGGGGCGGCCGCAGCCGGCCCTGCGGCACCAACAGCGGCGCCACCAGCCAGCATCACACCGGCGGCCGCTACAGCGAGGGAACGCTTGATATGAGGTGCTCGCATGAGTCTCTACCTTTCCTTCCGCCACCGAAGATCGAGGGCGGGTGGCCACAGCGCATGCAAGACATTCGGTGTGGCTCGCAGAGGTCACAGCTCCAAGCGGGAGCACGTCTCGCCGCTCATTGGTTCCGGTCCATCCGGAATCTTGCCGCCCGGGGCGTGCTCCGGTTGCGACTCTCACACGCATCACGTTAGTAGCACATACCCCCTCCAGCATCTTGAGCAGAAGTCTGCTCAATTCCGCAGGTCAGCGGTCGGCGGTCAGGCCCGAGCCATGACGTCCCCCCTGACGCCGTCCCTCTTCGAGGGTGAACGCCCCAGAGCCCACACCACCCGCATGGAGTATGAGCACCAGTCGCCATGTGTGGTGGAGATGGGCTGACCGACCGGATGAGCCGTTGGAGGTCTGCCCAATGCCGGAGCTGTTCCGCCGGCATCCAGCGTTGACATCAACGACTATGGACAGCCCCAGCGTTCAACGGTCGCGAACGGCCCGAGTGTGGTCAGCCACGGCCACAAGGACAACCCCACAGCGAGCCTGCGTTTCCTGTTTCCGCAGGTCATTAGCTAGTTTGGCGGGAAGCGACCGGTGATTCCCGAGCTCAGAGCGCGAGTTCACTTCTCGTCACCCGCTCCACGCAGAAAGCCCCAGGCCATCGGCCGGGGGCTCCTTTGTTGTCCAGACCTGTCTAAGCGTCTCGTGCCGGATCCGTGCCAGATGCCGGGTCATCCGCCGTTTCGCACCGAGCCCGCACGAGCCGGTCGAGGCCGGCCGCCACCTCGCGCTGCCCCTCCAGGTCGGAGTGCTGATAGATCAACGCGGCACGTTCGGTCGACCGGCCGGCGCGCACCATCGTGTCCTTCAACGCCGCCCCGGACCGGGTCGTGAGGGTGTGCCCGGTGTGACGAAGGTCGTAGAAGCGGAAGCCGTCGGGAAGACCAATCTTCGTACGCACAGGGCGCCGCTTCCGCCCGAAGGTGGACCGGCGAGGCACCCCACCCACCTAGCGATAGCCTGCGGGGCAAACCAGGAAGGCAGGTCCAATGGGCTTCGACGCAAAACGATCGGCGCGCATCGCAGCCATGCAGGAAACCGCCCGGCCCGTCTGGGAGACAACTGGCGACACGGACGCACTCCAGCAGTTCCTCAAAGACAACGGGTGCCACGGCGTGGAAGCCGTGTTCGTGACCATGCGTTGAACTGCGATCTTGCCGAAGCTCAGCAAGCCTTCTTCAACCCCCCCATGCCGTGACGCCGAACGCCGGTTCCACAATCACGTCATGGACCTACTCGCCGAGGCCGCAGACACCGACGGCTGACAGCACCAGCAGCTGGCAGAGCTCCTTGACACGGCCATAAAGACTCCACCGACCTCGTGGTTTCAGCACAGCCCGGTCACTGGTTCCGACGCTGCTTAGCGATCTGCCACCACGTTGCGAGTGCCACAACCACCATGAGACACAGCAGCCCCACCACCCAACCTGATCCGCCGAAGTAGTAGAAGTGGAAACCTCTGCCGCGTCGTCGAAGGGCGAGATCGAGCATGCTGCCTACGTGGGTCATGGGCAGGGACTGTAATCCAAGGCGAAATACACCGTGTGCCAGGCCCGGCCCCATCGCCAGGTCGCCGCTGTCCCTTGTCAAGGACGACCGAGGTGCCTGACATCAACGGGCTGACACCAACAACCAGAAACCGTGCCGATCAGCACCGGACCTCGGCAGCAGGCGGATCGAGGTACTGCCAGGGTCGTGCGAGGTCGAGAGGTTGCCCGGAAAATACTGGTGAGCCGTTGCCTGCCCCCGGTTATCCTGCCTCGTCCTGAACAGGCCAGGGAGGTCCCCCACCATGAGCAGCACCACGTCGTCCTTTCCCGAGCGGATCGAGCTCTCGGGGGAGGGGCTCGTCCTCCGCGACTGGACGGAGGCGGACCTGGCCGCGATGCCGGCGCTGTTCGACGACCCCGATATCGCGTACTGGACACCGATCGTCTCCCCCTTCGACGAGGCGGCCGCCCGCGCACGGCTGGACCGGGACCGGCAGCTGCGGGCGGAGGGCACGACCATCCTGCTCGCCATCACCGTCGACGGCGGTGCACCGCTTGGCGAGGTGATGCTGCGGCGTGCCCTCGAGGGCACGGAAATCGGCTACGCGATCGGCCCGGCGCACCGCGGCCGGGGGCTGGCTGCGCGGGCGGTGCGGGTGATGGCTTCGTACGCCTTCGAGCAGCTGGGCGCGGGGCAGGTGATCCTGGAACTGGAGCCCGAGAACGCCGCCAGCGTCGCCGTGGCCACCAAGGCGGGCTTCAGACTGCTCGACGTGCCGCTGATCACGGGTGAGGAGAAGGGGCGCCCCTACGCCCTGCAGACGTGGGGCCTGCTGCTCGACGAGCACGACACCGCAGTCACGCACGAGACCGCCGAGGCCCTATCGGAGCGTCGGGACCCTCTGGACTGCGGGCCGTGCTGAGTGCGCTCGCCCAGGCACGGCACAGCGACATGGCCACGACTCGGGCTGTTGCGGGGCAGGTCCAGAACCTGCCCGAGTCGCGGGTCGGTGTAAGGGCCGTGATCACTCGCGCCAGAGCAGCTCCGAGCTCCGTCCCAGGGCCGCTCCGCCGGCCTCACCGCATGCTGGTGGCAAGTCCGCCTACAGCACGCGCAAAGCCTGGTCGGCATCACGCTCACGTCTGGCAAGCGCATGGAGCACAGCCTCATCGCCGTGCCGGTCACGGGCCGCAGCGACGAGGACATCAACCGCGACAACGAGCGTGGCCTCAGGCGTCGGGCAGTGAGCGTCCACGCTCAGAGCCAGGTCATCCAGGTGCACTGCCAACTCGACGCATCGAGTTTGGAGATAGCCGTCGAGCAGCATCTCCTCTCCAGGACGGTGGAGGACTGCCACACGCCGATCGGCCGGCTCCTGGCTCAGCCGTTGCGCCAGCCTTTCCCATGCGGCACGCGCCTGCTCAGCTACAACAGCGGGACCGGCAGCCGCAGTTTCCTCACTCCGCGCGCGCACACCGATGTTGAGCGCGGAATCCGGCAGCGATGTGCCGACGAGTCTCGCGTAGTAGCGCACCGGTGACACCGGCTCCGCGCCGACTATCTCGCCGTCGAGAAACCACTCGACCTGCAAGACGCTGCGCGCAAGGTGACCAGCCAGTCCACCGACCGTCATCCCGGGCGGTACCGACTCCCTCTCCCAGCGACTCGCCACCTCTTCCGTGGCCAGCAAGTGCACGGCCCGCTCAGCGCCCAGCAGGTATGCCTTCCGTGTCTCCGTAGTCATGTGGGGCATCCTGTCCGCATCAAGATCGCTACACCTAGAGGGTGTCCATAGATTGGAACGTCTGACCAAAATAAGGACGCCCGCCCCCGCTCGGTCGGATGGCGTCTGCGGCCACGACGGCCGCGCGCAGCCGGTCGGTGGCATGGGCCGGTCCCGCGCAGCGTGCGGGGCTCCCGGACCGTTGCTGCAACCGTCGGCCTGTGCAGAACGTGGCGTCCAGCTGTTCCTGATCACCTGGGACCGGCCGGAATTGCGATGACCAACGTGTTCATGCCTGCCTGCCGCCGTCGGCGGGGCGGGTCTTGATGTCAGCGCGGGCGAGCCTCACTCACCGCACGGGGAAGCCGAAGGAGTACCCCTGCTGCTTCAGCCAGGGCAGGATCTCTCGCAGAGCGGCCAAGGTCTGAGAGCGATCCCCTCCCGCGTCGTGGAAGAGGACGGTCGGCCCGTTGGAGATCTCGCGCTTGACGGTGGCGACCATGGTGTCCACACCGGGACGCTCGAAGTCCTTGGTGTCGACGTTCCAGCCCAACGGTCGCATCCCCCGGGACGCGGCGAGCTGTCGGCTGTACGGGGTGAAAGCACCGCCCGGGGCCCGGTAATACTGCGGGCGGACGCCCCCGGACGCCTTGATGATCATGCGTTCGGCATCCAGGATCTGCTGGGACTGGTAAGCCTCGGACTGGGTGTCCATGGTGGTGTCGTGCGAGACAGTGTGGTTGCACAGTCGATGCCCGTCTGCCACGACCGCCTTGACCAGGTCAGGGTGTGCCTGGGCCTGCGTGCCCACCATGCAGAACGTGGCCTTCACACCGCTGTCCTTCAGAAGGTGCAGCACCTGCGGCGTCCAGACCGGGTCCGGTCCGTCGTCGATGGTGATGTTGACACCCCGGGCACCGCGATCCGAGGCGTGCGCGATGTCCGCCGCCACCTTGGCCACGGTCCGGTCCTGGGGCCGGGCGGCCGGCACTGAGACACGCACTTGCGGCTGCCGCCCTCCGGCGGTGTCGGCCTGCGCGGTCCACACCGAGGTGGCAGCGGCCACCACTGTCACCCCGAGCGCCGCCGCGAGAAGTCGGCCGTTCCATCCCCTTCCCTTATGCCTTGCCATGTCCGCCCGCCCCTTTGTTGTCTCCGCCGATGCCGTGCGCCCATGAAGACACATGAACGCCCTTACGAGATGCCTCGGTTACCGATCACGGACAAATCTGCAGGGGGCCGGCGACAAACGCAGGAGTTCCGCGACAGGTGCGGCGGCGCAACGGCCTCGACAAGGTACCGGCGAGGTCGGTGGACGCGCGTCCGCACGGGTTCCGGCAGAGGCGCGCACGCGACAGCGCTGGAACGTTGTGGCTCTACCGCGGCACCGGCAGCACCAGCGCACCCTTCCCCACCCGCACCGAAATCGGCGGAGGCTGGAACACCTGCAACACCCTGGTCCGACCCGCCTGAGACCGGCAACGCTCCTCGAAGCCGCCCAGGCGCCGACCGCTGCCGCCGTAGGACGCAGGGAACGATCAAACCTCGGCCGTCACGACCATCGATGTCGTGACGGCCGACGCATGAGCGGTGCAAGGTCGTCCCTCGTGCATTCCTCTGCTGGCTGCCGTGCCGGATGTGCGCGTCATCGAGCGGTGAACCACGGTCAGCACAGGGCAGGAACAGCCACCCGGCAAGGGAAGTAGAGCACCGTCTGCCCGGCTCGGACTCGCACGCAGCTGCTGACGAGCGGTGATTCCCGAGCTCGGGGCACGAGTTCGGCTCTCGTCACCCGCTCCACGAAACGACGGGTGTCACCGGACAGGTCCACAGACTGCCCGGCGCGCCGGGAGTTCACGGAGCCACGATCACGGTCCTGCGCATTCATCGGAACCGCAGCGTCGGCGGTTCGTGCCCGCCAAGCGACTGACCTCCGTGGCGGGTCGAGGATCCGTCTCCCGGGCAGCTGAGATGCTTCGCCCATGACTCCCAGGTCAGGCACTGCCGAAAGTCCGGCAACGGCGCGGCTCGTCCTGTGGACCCTTGCGGCCGGCCAGTTCCTGATGGCGCTCGACAGCTCCGTCATGAACGTCTCGATCGCCACGGTGGCCGACGACGTGGGCACGACTGTGACCGGGGTCCAGGGCGCGATCACGGCCTACACGCTCGTGATGGCGATGTTCATGATCCCCGGCGGCAAGATCGGGGCGCTGATCGGCCGCAGGCGCACGTTCATGATCGGCTGCTGCATCTACGGCTGCGGCTCCCTCACCACGGCGCTTGCCCCGAACATGCCCGTGCTGCTGCTCGGCTGGTCGCTCCTGGAGGGCGTCGGGGCAGCGCTCATCCTGCCCGCGGTCGTGGCGCTCGTGGCCGGCAATTTCGCCGCTGAACGACGTCCCGCCGCCTACGGACTCGTCGCGGCCGCGGGTGCCGTCGCGATCGCGCTCGGACCGCTCATCGGGGGCCTCGCCACGACGTACTTCTCCTGGCGATGGGTGTTCGCCGGTGAGGTCCTGGTGGTGCTCGGCATCCTGGTCCTCGCGCGCCGCATCGCCGACGTGGCGAGCGACGAACGCCCACACATCGATCTCATGGGCACCGTGCTGTCCGCCCTCGGGCTCGGGACCTTCGTCTATGGCGTGCTCCGCTCGGGCGAATGGGGCTGGTTCCGGCCGAAGCCCGACGCGCCTTCATGGCTCGGAGTCTCGCTGGTCGTGTGGCTGATGCTGGCGGGTCTGCTTCTGATCTGGCTCTTCCTCCGCTGGGAGGCCCGCCTCGTGAAGCAGCGCGGGGAGCCGCTCGTCGACCCGGCTCTCCTGCAGAACAAGCAGCTCACCGGCGGCCTCACCATGTTCTTCTTCCAATACCTTGTCCAGATGGGCGTGTTCTTCGTCGTACCGCTCTATCTGTCGGTCGCTCTGGGCCTGTCGGCGCTCGCGACCGGCGCACGACTCCTGCCGCTTTCTCTGACACTGCTGGCGGCCGCGACCCTGATCCCACGCTTCTTCGCGGACGTCTCACCGAGGCGGGTGGTGCGGCTCGGGGTCCTCGCGTTGCTCGCCGGCGCGGTGGTCCTGATGGCCGCACTCGACGCGGGCGCCGGGGCGGAAGTGGTCACCGTCCCCCTCCTGCTGATCGGGGCCGGCATGGGCGCGCTGGCGTCCCAACTCGGTTCTGTCACCGTCTCCGCAGTGCCGGACGAGCAGAGTGCGGAGGTCGGCGGCATCCAGAACGCCGTCACCAACCTCGGCTCCTCGATCGGCACCGCACTCGCCGGATCGATCCTGATCGCCGCGCTCACGACCTCGTTCCTGACCAGCATCGAGCAGAATCCGGCGATCCCGGCCGAGGTCAAGAGCCAGGCGGCCGTCGAACTCCAGAGCGGTGTGACCTTCCTGTCGGACGCCCAGCTCAAGACCGCTCTCGACAAAGCGGGCATGAGCGAGGATGTGGCCCGGGCCGCGATGGAGGCGAACGCCGAGGCCAGGCTGGACGGCCTGCGCGCCGCGGTCGCGATCCTTGCGCTCGCTGCTGTACTGGCGATGTTCTTCACCTCAAGGATCCCGACGACCCAACCCCGCTCGACGTAGCCGGGACGGCATTGGTGTCGGCGCCCGGTGCACCGGGCAGCACCTCAGGCCCGGCCGGCCACCCCCGTCCGGCAACGCCCCTCCGGGGCAGTGCGGCGACCGGAATGACCATCGCCGACCGATGCGGCCAGAGCTACGGATCAGAAGTGCCCGTGCCACCACCGCGCCAGGTCGAGCAGGGACTCACGGGGAACCCCGGCTGCCGGCGGAGCTCCGACCACCGGACGCCGAAGTCGCCGTCCCGCAGGACAGATCCCAACTCGCCCCACCTCGGCCCTGAAGCGGGTCTCGGTCGTCAAGCCTGCGAGTGTCTCGCTCACCGGGCAGGTCTTCCAGATCCAGAAGAAGGCGACGCCAGCCGCGTCCTTCGAGGCAACCGTGGCCTGCACCCCGGGCGCGCCCGTCCCCTGGTCGGTCAGCCTCACCAGCCAGGAACCCGGCACCTCGTTCCAGCCTGGCGCCGCGACGATGCGCAGCAAGGCCCGAGCAGATGACCGGGACTACCCGGTGACCGTCGACATCGGACAGCAGGAGTCAGAGGTCACTCTCTCCAGAGCCTGGCCCCGGGCGGCCGCACGATCAGCTGACATCACCGGTCGGCAGCAACGGGAGCCGACGACAACCCCGGTGGACGGCGCATTCGAGCGGACCGGCGAGCCGGCTCGACCGAAGGTGGCGAACGCACCCGGCGATCCGGCGTCGATGCGGCCCGACTGCTGAGCCGGCGTGGCGCCGGCACCGGTCGACGGACGGCACCACGCCGGCTCGACTCGGTGATGCAGTCGGATGGGCCGAGCCTCTGGCGGACGGACGGTGCGCGGGGCGCTGCGCACCGCCCCGTCCCGGCCGACGGCGCCGTGGCCTACGGCTTCTCATCGCCCGCTCCGTGACGAAGTCCCTGGCCGGTGGCCGGGGGCTTTGTCGTTGCCCCGGCCGATTCACGCGCCGCGCCTCACCTTCTCGGGAAACGCTCGGCCCACAACCCGGTGCGACACGATTCAAACTGGTTCGGGTTGCGATTCCGGTTGCAGCGCTGGTGCGGTCCTCGGTTCCCACGGTGCGATGGTCCTTACGTAGCCGTAGATCACTGAGGCCATCACCAGCATGAGCAGCGGCCCGAACACCCACGGGTGCTTAGCCATCTCCGACGGCAGATAGCGATAAGACACCAGGAGCGCAGCGAAGACGGTTGCGCCGCAAGCGGCAAATCGGATCCCCGATCGATCCCAGCCGCGGTCGAACGAGCGCAGGGCTGCCTCGATCGTGAGCGTGAACACCACGCCGGCGATGAGATCCGCGCCGTAGTGGTAGCCGAATCCCAGCGTTGCGGTCAGCGTGGCTATCAGCCAGAACGTGCCTGCGAATCGCAGAAACCGTGGGCCCTTCCGGGAATGGATGAAGATCGCGGTAGCCCACGCCGTATGCAGGCTGGGCATGCAGTTCCGTGGGGTGATCCCGTCGAACGGCATGTGGTGCGGGGTGGTGATCGGCGGCGGTGTTTCCGGCCACAGGTCGGCCACCGCCCATTGCCCGCTGGGCGTCGTCTGCGACCACAGGCTGACCGTCGCCCAGTGCTCGGCGCCGGTGCCGTAGGCGAAGACCGGTCCGACCACCGGGAAGATCATGTAGATGGCGGGCCCGAGGAGGCCGATCACCAGAAAGGTGCGCACCAGATGATGGCCCGGGAAGCGGCGCTCGACCGCCACGTTACGCAGTTGATAGAGCGCGACGATGACCGCGGCCACCGCGAGCTGGCCGTAGACGATGTCGAGAAAATTGAAGCCGATCGGGCCGGTGGCCGTGACAATCCGGCCTACCAGCCACGACGGGTCGCCCAGTGCGTGATCGGCGGTTGCCACGTACTGGTCGAGCACCGTCGGGCGGGCCTTGGAGGTGATGAGCAGCCAGGTGTCGCCGGTCTTGCGGCCGGCCACCAGCAGCAGGCCCAGCCCGACGCCCTTCAGGAGCAGGACACGTTCCCGGCCGGTACGGCGAGTGAGAGCGATGACCGCACAGCCCAGAATCACCCACAATGCACCGTTACCGAAGGGGTGGCCGTCGGTCACCTTGGCGTCGACCGCCCACCGGACCACGAAGAAGGCGACGTCGATACCGATCGCGGCACCGACCGCGATGAACCGTTGCCGCCAGGTGAGCACCACCATCATCAACGCCATACCGGCGTACAACAGGAAGCCTGATTTGGGAGCGAATATCACCTCTCGCGCCTGGTTGGCGATCGGCCCCGGCAGGCCGTAGCGACGTGCGGCGAACTCCAGCGCAATGAGGAATCCGAGGGTCACGACACCCGCCACGGCCCAGAGTCTCGCCCGCGGTTGACGCAATACGGAGAACGCGATTCTGCCGTTTATTCGCGAAAAAGCCTGCGATGGTATATATCTCAATTTTCGGCCGATTTTCTATATTTTGATCACATGTCACGATGGATTTCGCTCGCCACCTTCCGGTCGGGCCGCTTTCTGCCTTGCGAAGAGCAGTCCGTCCGACGGGCGAAGACGGAAGGATCACAGTCCGGGTTCCGCCTCGTTCCCGGTGTGGCACGGGACGCGTCGCCCGATCGTTCGCTCCGGCTCGGCGAGGCGGACACGGATCCCGCCGCCGGTGTATCCCCACAGCCTCGGCGAGCGCGTCAACCTGGATGACGTGGCCGGGTGCAGTGGTCATGTTCATCCTCCTTCGCCACACGTAGGCTGCCATTTCCTGCAGATTAAAGGCACCCGTCACCTCCTGGGTACGGGCGGCGCCACGGGCACAGAGCCCCACCACTGCCGCACCGTTGCCGTTGCTTCCGCAGGTGTGGCGGATCTCAGCCGGCGCCTGCCACCACGACACGGCCCGCCTAGGATCGAGGCCATGGCCCTGACGAAGAGCGACGTGGAGCGGTTCGAAGCCTTCAGGCCCCGCCTGGAGGCCATCGCCTACCGCCTCCTCGGCTCCGCGAGCGAGGCGGAGGACGCCGTGCAGGAGACGTTCCTGCGCTGGCAGGCCACCGTCGTCGAGCGCGTCGAGGTACCCGAGGCCTGGCTGACGAAGGTCCTCACCAACCTGTGCCTCAACCAGCTCGGTTCGGCCCGCGCGCGGCGCGAGACCTATGTGGGCCATTGGCTTCCCGAGCCGCTGCTCGCCGGGGATCCGATGCTCGGTCCTGCCGACACCGCCGAGCAGCGCGAATCGGTCTCGTACGCGGTGCTCACGCTCATGGAGCGTCTCTCCCCCAACGAGCGGGCGGTGTACGTCCTGCGGGAGGCCTTCGACTACCCGCACCGGGAGATCGCCGCGGTCCTCGACATCAGCGAGGCCGCCAGCCAGCAGATCTTCCACCGTGCCAAGAAGCACGTCGCGGACGGCAGGGCCCGCACCGAGATCGACGAGGCCGCCGCCCGGCGGATCGTCGAGGAGTTCCTCGCGGCCGCCACAAGCGGCCGGACCGAGCCGCTCGTACGACTGCTCACCGAGGACGCCATCGCGATCGGAGACGGCGGCGGCAAGGTCCCGGCCCGCGCCAAGGCGTTCGAGGGCGCCGTCGCGGTCGCGACGTTCATGCGGGGCCTGTTCAAGCCCAGCAAGGCCAAGCGCGCCATTGCCGGCGGCTCACCCGAGGTCTACGTCACGACCGCCAACGGCGACCCCGCCGTCGTGGCGGTCGTCGACGGCCGGGTCGTCGGCGTCATGTGCCTGGAGATCACCGCTGAGGGCATCGCCGCGTTCCGCAACCAGGTCAACCCCGACAAGCTCGAACGCGTGACGGAGCAGTGGGCGGCCGCCGACCACGGAGAACCCCTGCTCAACGCCTTCTGATTCCGATGTGAGGTGAGTCACACCACACCCCTGTCAGGAAACGACGGGCCGCCCGGTTCAAGTGGCGAACCCGCGCGAGACAGGAGATAGGAAATGCAGCACCGCATCGTCGTCCTCGGAGCCGGATACGCCGGCGCCATCGCCGCCGGGCGCCTCGCCAGGCGGCTGCACCGCGAGGATGTCACCATCACCCTCGTCAACGCCGAGCCCGACTTCGTCGAGCGCGTCCGGATGCACCAGCTGGCGGTCGGTCAGGACCTCAAGCCCCGGCCCTTCAGCGAGATGTTCGCGGATACCGGCGTCGAACTGAAGCTCGCGAAGGTCACCGGCGTCGAGGTCGACCGCAGGACCGTCACCGTCATCGACGCCGAGGGCACCGAGGAGCTGGCGTACGACACTCTCGTGTACGCCCTCGGCAGCGGCTGGAACACCCAGGGCGTCCCGGGCACCACCGAGCACGCCCACCAGATCGCCGGCCGCCCCGGAGCGCTCCGGCTGCGTGAGCGCCTGGCCGGCCTGGACGCCGGACAGCCCGTGGTCGTCGTCGGCGGCGGCCTCACCGGCCTGGAAGCCGCGACCGAGATCGCCGAAGCCCGCCCGGACCTCGACGTCGTCCTCGCCGCCCGCGGCGGCCTCGGCGACTCGCTCGCGCCCAAAGGCCGCCGGCACCTGCGGAAGGTCTTCGACAAGCTCGGCATCACCGTGCACGAGCACGCCGCCGTCACCGGCGTCGAGGCCGACCGCGTCACCATCGCCGACGGCAAGGCCATCCCGGCCGCGGTCACCGTGTGGACCGCCGGCTTCGCGGTCCACACGATCGCGGAGGCCACCGCCCTGGAGGTCACCGACGCAGGCCAGATCGTGGTCGACGGGACCATGCGCTCGGTCTCGCACCCGGACGTGTATGCCATCGGCGACGCGGCCATGGTGACAGGACCGGGCGACAAGCCGCTGCGGATGTCGTGCGCTTCGGGCGCCCCCACCGCGTGGCAGGCCGCCGACGCCATCGTGGCGCGCCTGACCGGCGGGAAGCTCCCGAACGTGCCGCTCCGCTACTTCAACCAGTGCATCTCGCTGGGCCGCAGGGAAGGCCTGATCCAGTACGTCACCGCCGATGACCGCGCCGTCCGGGCGGCCCTGACCGGGCGGATCGCCGCCCGGTACAAGGAGCTGGTCTGCAAAGGCGCGGCCTGGAGCGTGACCAACCCGACGCTCGGGATGCCGACCAGGCGCCGCCGCGTCGTGCGCGAGCAGACCCAGGCGGGCCCGGCCGTCAAGGCGCCGGCCTGATCCGCACAGCAACGTGGGCGCCCACGTTGCTGCCGGATTCCCGGGCTCGGAGCGTGCGCATGCGCAGAACCGGTGGAGAGTCAGCATTCCGAGGGTGCGGTATTCGAGGGCCGGGAGCATCCGGCCTCTCGCTGGCGCCGCACTCGCAGGACTCGGGGGCAACCGCGTCAGTGCCGGTCCGGGTCCCTTGGGCGCGGACCGGAACGCTCGGGCCGGCCGGTCCGTCAGTGGCCGTGGCCGCCGCCGTGTCCGCCGCCGTCGTCATCGGCCCGGGCGATCGTCCACGGGCGCATCAGGTCGTCGTCCTCGTGCTCGAGGAGGTGGCAGTGGTGGATGTACGTCGCCGGGAGCGTGGCGCCGCTGTTCGGAATCGACGCGATCTCATCCGTCGGCGGGACGAATTCCTGAATGATGATTCTGGTCACCATCTGCGCATTGACCTTGACCGTGTCCTTGTAGGACAGCACTTCGTCCGGTTCCGGCGGAATCGGTGGGCCGGTGAAGTAGTTCGCCAACACCGGCAGGTCCTTCGGTTTGCGGCCACCGTAGATCCACTTGTCGTAATCGTTCTGGTAGCGGGCCGCGTCGATCGGCTGCCTGTTCAGCACCTGGAAGTTGACGAGGTGGACATGCATCGGGTGGGCGTCGTGGTTGGGATTGATGTACTCCCAGATCTCGGTCGATCCCTCCTTGATGAAGTCCTGGGACGGCTCCATGTATGGCACCGCGTTGAACGTCATGGTCCTGAAGAGCTTGTGCTGGTACACGACCCATTCCCGCCGACGGGTGTGCGGTTTCGGCTTCCACTGAACATTCTTCTGACGCGGTCACATTCGGTTGCACGGCGGACTGGTGGCCCACGTTTCTTCGTTTCTCTGTGCGTAAATCCTCCATGCGTCAATTCAACACTGCAGCCCTAAGAACCGTCCCGTAATCCCTGGCGGGACAACCCTTGCGAAATGCCGGCAGAGCCTGACACCTCGGCCATGCGGGCCCGCTTCCGACAGCAGTGGCCGGCACCGACAGGTGCGAGCGATGCCGGCCGCCGCAACCTCGGCCCTGTGGACGACGCAGAGAGCGCCGTTCGCCGGCCCTCCGTCCCAGCCCTTGCTCAACCTATCGAGATTCGATAGATTCCCATCGCAACTCGATGGAAGGATGGGTCGTGGGAAAGCTGACAGTGCGTGCGCTGCGCGCCGTACTCGTGGTGGTGCTGACCGGCACCGTGTTCGTACAGGCAGGGATGGTGTGGGTGCTGGTCAGCGGGAACGACCCGGAGGACGGGTCGCTCGCGCTGACCCCGCTGCGCGTGATCACGATCCTGGGCATGATGTCGGCCCAGGTCGCCCTGGTCTGCGTATGGCGGCTGGTGACGATGGTGCGACGCGGAACCGTGTTCTCCCACGCCGCCTTCCGGTACGTGGACGCCGTGATCGGCGCGATCGTGGCGGCCGCCCTCCTGTGGTTCGCGGTCACGGCCATCAATGCGCCGGGCCAGCGGGACGACCCGGGCGTCACGGTCATCATGGGCGGGATCGGCCTGGCCATCCTGGGGGTCGCGCTCATCGTGCTCGTGCTGCGGATGCTGCTCGCCCAGGCCGTCGCGCGCGACGTCGAAGCGGCGCAGATGCAGGCCGAGTTGGACGACGTGATCTGATGCCGATCGCCGTCGACATCGACGTGATGCTGGCCCGGCGGAAGATGTCCGTGGGCGAGCTCGCGGACCGCGTAGGGATCACGCCCGCCAACCTGGCGGTACTCAAGAACGGCCGTGCCAAGGCGGTGCGCTTCGCGACGCTCGCCGCGCTCTGCGAGGTGCTCAAGTGCCAGCCGGGCGACCTGCTGCGCTGGGAGGCCGAGGACGCCGTGGACGGGTGACGCGCCCCGGGCGGGCGTGAAAACGCCTGGCACCACCGGCCCGTGACACGGCACGTGGGCCGCATGGACGAGGTTCGCCGGTCACCCCCGGCACCGTTCCGACCCCGTCGGCCCGGTCCGTCGGGCCGACGGCCGGCAGGACCCCGAACTTCTCCTGATCCACACGGCAGAGGGCATCACCGACAGCTCGCCGGCCCTCCTGCTTGATGGACATTCGGCAGACGGACCGGCCCTCCTGCCCGATGGACATTCGGCAGACACCATCGACGGCCCCGGAACGCGGCCCGATCCACACGGGCCTGGAACCAGGCCCGTCACCCGGGCGGGGCCGCGGTGGGCGCCGCCCCGGTGACGGGGTCGAGCGGGGTTACTTCAGCCCGAAGGCTCGGGTGATGCTCTGGGCCACGCTGTTGCCCTGCTTGTCGTGCGCCGAGGCGCGCAGGGTGGCGTACGCGGCATGGGCGGGGGCGTGGAGCGTGGTCCCCCAGCCGTCACCGCGGTGGGTGAGGGCCGCCTTGTGCCAGGTGGCGCCGTCGTCGTAGGAGATGTCGAGGGTGAGAGCGTTGATCGTCCTGGAGCTCGGCCCCCCGGCGATATGGGAGGGAGTGACCACGAGTTCGGCGTTCCGGCGCGCCTTGCCGGCGGTGTCGGTGTCGACCGTGTAGTCGAGCTGGATCAGCGGCAGGACCGCGGCCACTCCGGGTTTGCCGGCCGCGGAGGTGAATCCCCACTCGGTCCGGGTGCTGGTGGAGTACGGGTTGGTCCAGAAACCCCGGGAATTCTCCGAGACGAGCCGGTAGGGAAGGCGCTCGGGACTGAGTCCGGCGACCCGTACCCAGTCGGCGTAGAACTGGGACAGGAGCGTGTCTCCCTGGTACAGCGTCACCGTGTTGCTGACTTGGAAGTTGTCCAAGGTGTAGCCCACGTGGTCGCCACCGGAGTCGCCCCAGCCCGGGATCTCGGCAATGATCTCGTCGCCCGTCCTCTCCTGCGTACCTGTCTGGTTGTCGAACCGAGGACGCTGGATCGGGCCGAACCAGTGAAGGTCACTGGTGGTGCCTGCCTTGTAGCGCACCACCGGGGACGACTGCTGGACTTCACCGGGGATCTCGGCCCGGTCCTTCCACTGGATGTCCGTGTCGGCGGAGACCCAGTCGGTGCGCTCACCCTGTGCCGGAGCCTCATGAAGGAAGGGGGAACCCACCGTGAATCCCTGCCAGACGTCCGAGCGGTATTCGGCCGCCCTGTCCGGCCGGTAGTTGCGGAAGGAGACGTCGACGCGGGCCAGGTCGTTCTTCTCCGGCCGGTAGGTCGGGTCGGCGGGTACCGCGCCGGCGTAGTGACGGACGAGGTCGTAGAGGTAGTCGGTGACGCGACTGGAGACCAGGCTCAGCGGGGTCCTGGCATGTTGGATCCGGGTGATCAGCTCCTCGCCCTCGTCCTGGGTGAGGGTCGCCACCGAGACGGGCGGAAGGGGCCAGAAGGCCTGAGGGCTGCCGTACCAGGGATCCAGCCTGCCCACCCCATCGTTGACGACCAGCAGCAGCCGTGCGCCGGCCTGTACGGCCGCGGCCGTCTGCTGCTCCAACGGGACCGCATCGTTGCGGCGCACCACGGCGATCTTGCCCTGGGCCCGCAGCGCGGCGTAGTCGGCCGGGGCGCCCTGCCCGGCGAAGACCGTGTCGAGGGTCATCCGTCCCTCGGGAAGCGGTGTCGAGCCCCGCTGAACCCTCAGGTCGTCGAAGCTCCGCTTGCCGGAGGCCACCGTCAGTGCGGGCTCCTCCTTGCGCCAGCGCGCGCTGAAGAAGAAGTCACCCTTGGTGACCTTCTTGCCGGTGGGCAGCGCCCACATGCTGTCGTACTCCAGCGCGAAGGAGCCCAGGCTGCTCATCGTGTAGTGGTCGGAATCGAAGGTTCGGTAGATGTCCATGTGAGCCAGGGAGTCGGTGGTCTCCTTGGGAACGGCGGCCTTGACCTGCCGCGCGGCCGAGGCGTCCAGGACGACCGTGCGATCCCGGTCCAGGACGACCTCGGGAGCACTCAGAATGGCTTTGCCCAGGGAGTGCGGGCCGTGCGTGCCCTGCACGTCGGCGTTGAGCCACACAGAGTACGTACCGACCGGCATCCGCAAGGTGGTCGTGCCTGATTCATCGAGCATGTAGTCGTGGGAGAGGTTCTCTCCCAGCACGGTGATCTGCCCGGAGAGCGGATTGCCGCTGCGGTCCTTGGCGGTCACCGAGAGGGCGTAGCGCTCGGCCTCCTTGCCGACCCCGACGAGGGTGCGGGCGAGGACCTTTCCGTCGGCGCCCGAAGCGTTGATCACGCCGCTGAAGTGGCCGTCCAGGGGGGCTTTGTCCAGGTCGGCCGTGAGCGTGACCTTGCTGGTGCCGTGCGCGGGCACGGTGACTCGCGTGGCGGACAGGGTGAACAGACCGTCAGGCGCGTCCTGCACGTTCATCGCCAGGTCGAGCGTGACAGGGACGTCGGCGGTGTTGGTGTAGGTCACCTCCTTGTCGTCCTTCTCACCGGACCGGTGTGGCCACAGGTGGTAGCCGGAGTAGGCGCTGCCGGTCGCGAACACCGTGTTCCGCACAGCGGCCGCGACGTCCAGGCGGCCGGCTCCGGCCTCATAGGGGGTGTACTGCGGGGTGGCCTTGGTGGAGCTGATCAGAGCATCCTTGAGCTGTCGGCCGGTCCAGTCCGGATGCTTCGCGGCCAGCAGCGCGGCGGCCCCCGCGACGTGCGGGGTGGCCATCGAAGTGCCGCTCATCGTCCGGTACTGCCCCTCGCCCTCCGAGAGGTGCGAGCGTGCCGCAAGCACGTCGACTCCCGGTGCGGTGATCTCCGGCTTGAGCCCGTAGTCGCCTGAGCGCGGACCCTGGCTGGAGAAGGTGGCGAGCTGGTCGGAGGCGTCCACGGCGCCGACGGTGAGCGCGGCGTCCGCGGCGCCCGGCGAACCGACGGTGGACGGGGCGCCGCTGTTGCCCGCCGCGATGACGAAGAGCGCACCGGTCTCCGCGCTGAGCCTGTTGACGGCCTGGCTCATCGGGTCGTCGCCGCTGGTCGGGGCGCCCCCGAGACTCATGTTGATGATCTTGGCGTGCTGGTCGCGGGCGGCCCACTCCATGCCCGCAAGGATCCACGACTCCTTGCCCTGGCCGGCGCAACCGAAGACGTCGCACACCGTGCCGAGCACCTTGCCGATGTGCAGCGCGGCGCCGGGGGCGACGCCCTTCTCCTTTCCGCCCGAGGCGGCACCGGTGCCGGCGATGGTGGAGGCGACGTGCGTGCCATGGCCTATGTAGTCGTCGAAGACGCCCTCGTCGGGCACGAAGCTGGCCGAGCCGGCGATGCGGTCCGCCAGGTCCGGGTGGGCGGCGTCCACGCCGGTGTCCAGCACGGCGACGTCGACGCCCTTACCGGTGTCCCCTGCCGCCCAAACCTCCGGGGCACCGATCTGCGCGGTGGTGTCGGCCAGAGCGGCCTCGACCTTCCCGTCCAGCCAGACCTTGGCGATGCCATGGGTGAAGGAGGGCCGGGCGCCGCCGGTGGCGCGTGCGGCACTCTGCGCGCCGGCCCCACCGGTGAGCCCGGTCCAGAAGTCGGCAGCGTGGTCCCGGCTCTCGGTCAGCGCGGCGCCCTGGATGCTGCTGAGGGTGCGGGTCTTCGTGACTCCGGCGGGAAGCGCTTGGGCACGGGCACGGGCGGCGCTGTCGGTATAGCTGACGAGCAGAGGCAGATGGTCGGTGTGCGCGTCGTCGTAGCCGTCGGCGAGGAGCTGCGTGACATTGAAAAGGCTCTTGTCGAGGAGCCCGGCGGAGACGTACGGCAGGACGGAACCGGGGTAGACGTAGGTGTCATTTCCGGCCTTGTTGACCTCGAAGTCAATGGCTTCACCGTGCGGTCCCTTGACCTCCCTGGTCTCGGTGCCGTCGGCGGCGGTGGTGGTGGTGACGGTGTCCCCGGTGACCAGGGTGACGGTGCGCAGTGAGCCGGGACGGGTGCCGGCGGCATCCGATGCGCTCATCGCTCCGGGCGCGGCGGCCGACGCCGTGGCGAGTGACGGCGGGACGGCCGTCAGCATCGCCAGGGCAGACCCGAGAGCTATCAGCCTCGATCTGCGGCGAAATGGGGTTGGCAAAGCAAACTCCTGTGAAAAAGAGGGAATGAAACGCCAAGGAACATCAAGAGGCGCTCTGAAGGGCAACGTTGTAGGTTTCCGGCCCGAATGGGCCGATCAACTGCCCGGACGGGCACCGTCGCAGGCGGTGCCGCCACTGCCGGCGGTGCCGGGATGCAGTCACAGGCCGAGCGAAGTCGTGCAGCTTGCCGGGACGGTCACCGACCCGGGGCGGTGACCGACTTGGTGGCGTTGCCGGTGTGCGGGAAGCCGGGCCCGTCCAGCCACGCGAAGTGCGTGAAGGAGCGGGCGATCTCAGACCGGCTGTCGGCGGAGACGGCCCCGGAGGTCGTCGTCTCCGGTGTGGTTCCGCTCTCGAACCCACCGTTGCTCACCACGGATGCGACCAACGGCGGCAGGGACCTTCTTCCTGATTCGGTGCACGTTCACCTCCTTGTACGGCGGGCGCGGCGTGGTGTTCATGGCAGGCATGTCGGGTGAAGTGACGGATCGGCGGGGTATCTGACGGCCGGCGGCATGGACCGATCGTGGGGGCTCCGGGATCGCGCGGCAGGTTGACGTGGACGATCAGAGTTAAGGCTTGTGGCCGGGAGATGTACAGATAAGACTCGTGTCCGATATCGCCAGTTGGCGGATCGCGCCATCACCGGCCGACGGCCCGCCGGGCGGAGACGACCAGGAGGAAGCCCGGTGCTCGGTGCCCTTGGGATCAGCGAGTTCGACGAGCGGGTCTACCACGCCTACCTGGCCGAGCCGGACCGGACGGCGCGGGAGATCGCCGAACACCTGGGCACCACACCCAGCCGGATACAGCACGCGGTGGCCCGGCTGGTGGAACTGGGCATGCTGCGAAGAGAACGGCACGGCCAGTACCGGCCGGTCAGCCCGCGGACGGCGTTGAGCGCGCTGCTCGCCAGTCGCCGAGCCGATACCGAGGCGGCGTTCACCGCGGTGTGGGACACGATCGATGACCTGGCAAGTGAGTACCGCGTCAAGCGGCTGCAGGAGGATCCGACCGGGCTGGTGGAGGTGATCACCGGTGAGGAGGCGGTCACGCTGCGGGTGGCCGAGCTGACCCAATCGATCCGCACCCACTTCTGGGTGCTGGACCGGCCCCCGTATCTGGGCCCGTACAGCAACGAGTTGGAGGAGGCCTTCACGATGGATCTGCTGGGCCGCGGCGCCGACATACGGTCGGTCTACACCCCGGAGGCGCTGGAGCAGCCTGGCCGATTCGAGCTGATCACCCGCCTCGCCCAGCGCGGCGAACAGGCCCGTATCCTGCCGGCCCTGCCGTTCAGGCTGCGGATCATGGACCGTCGTGTCGCACTGGTCGCACTGGTCGGCGGACGGTACGACAGAATCGCCGTCGTCCATCAATCGGGTCTGCTCGACGCACTCCTCGAGCTGTTCGAGGTGTACTGGCAGCGGGCACAGCCCATCGTCTCGACGCCCCCGGAGACCCCCGACCGGCCGAGCACGGAAGATCTCCTGCTCCTGAGGATGTTGCAAGCGGGCTACAAGGACCAGGCCATCGCCCGGCAACTGGGGACGAGCGCGCGCACCGTGACCCGCCGGATCGCTGCGATCGCGTCCCGGCTCGGCCTCGAGACCCGCTTCCAGCTGGGCACCGAAGCCGCCAGGCGAGGCTGGATCTGAGGGTCGCGGACCGGCGGCGGTGGCGGTTGCTCCGTTTCCGGTCGGCGCCGCTTCGAACCGGGCACGCAGTTCTCCCACGCCCGGCTTCCCGGCATCGTTCACCGCTGCACATGCGCCGGTCAGAGACTGGTGAGCAGCCTGTCGAGTGGGGCGGGTACGCGGTCGGGATCGAGGGCCTCGACGAGGACGCGGCCGTAGCGGATCTTGCGTCCTTTCTTCGTGCCGAGGAAGCGCCGCAACTGCTGCTGTGAGGTGCGGCCCTGCTGTGCGGGCTGGCGAAGGAAGGTCTGCAGGGCACGCAGGTCCCCCTCCGCCCGGACGAGCTCCTCCACTCGTGTCACGCCCAGCGCGCGGATGAGCTCGTCCTCCAGATCCGCCGCGCAGACGAAGAACTCCTGCTGTGCTGCACCGGCCCGCTCCAAGCCGCGGGCGTAGTAGGGGCGTTCCGCCTCGTCGCACAGTCCCGTGAGGCGGAGGTCCAGGCCGGGTGGCCCGAGGAGGTGGGAGAAGCGCCCGACGCTCATCGCACCGCCCATCGCCAGGACGCAGACTCCTTCGGCCGCAAGGTCCCGGCCGCGGCTCGCGGCCAGCGCGCTGACCGCTGCGACGTCGCTCGGCCCTTCGAGCAGGACGACCGCCCGGACGGGCAGCCGCACGGCCAGCTCGCGCGCAGGGTCGCCGGGGCCACCGGCCGCCCACGCGGTGACCGCCTCCCGGAATGCCCCCATGTCAGCCATGGGACGAGTCTCCGCTCTTTCCGGCCACCACGGTAGGGAATTTCCGCTGTGCATCCATCGGCGGTGAGCAGTCGGGGTGTCCGCTGCCGAAGAAGTTTCAAGCCGTCCGCGACGAGTTCGGCGACGTCGCGGCCCAGGACGTCAAGGCGTTCAGCGATCCGGTGCCAGGGCGCGCAGACCGCAGGTGAGCGCTCTGACCTGGGGCAGCGGTACCGGCCGAGTCTCGGGTGTTGCCTTCCGTCGGGACGGGAGGAGCATGGGAACAGGGATATTCCGGAGTCGGAAGTAACAACGCAACCGATCGGGCGACATTCCTATGAGCCCCAGGGGAGAGGAAAGAATCCCGGTCGCCAGGGCGTCCGCAGGGATGGGCCGGCCCGGGGCGCGGATCCTGGCTGCTTTCAGCCGTCGGGCGGCTTTCGATGTCCGTACCGGGATGCCCCGTCCCTGCCGGGAACGGACCGGCATTCCGCGTCACAGCGTCTCGGCCGCACCTGACGGTCTCCGTGTCGCGGATACGGGCACCGGCCGGTTCGGTGTCCTCCTCAGCACAGGGCCGAGCGGCAGGGGACCCAGGAGATGACCCCGGCAGGCTCATCCGACGCGGTCGTGATCGGCGGCGGCCACAACGGGCTCGTGGCGGCCCTGTACCTGGCCCGGGCCGGGTGGTCGGTGGCGGTGCTGGAGCGTAACGCCACGGTGGGCGGTGCCATCTCGAGCGGTGAGGCCACCTTGCCGGGATTCGTGCACGACCTGTACTCCACCAACCAGAACCTCTTCCTCGGATCCCGGACGTACCGATTTCGGTTCCGACCTGTCACGTCATGGACTGAGGTTCCGCACCACCGATCATCCCTATGCCAACGTCTTCCCGGACGGGCTGAGCATGCGTGTCCAAGGCCGGCGAAGCCCTCGGCATCCCCGGAGTTCCTGCGCGGTGGGTGTGGATCCCAACCCACGGTGACATCGCCGCCACGACGGTTTCCCGGTTCTCCGGCACCCGTCTCGCGCCAACCGCTCGGCGGAAGCCGGCCGGTGGCCAGTGCCCCGGCAGAGAACGTCTGCCCGTCGAGGAGCGGCGTTCGGTGCGTGCTGTCGGCGTGCCGGTCGGAAGTCCTTGTACTGGATGTACTCGGGCTTTCGGCCGGTGCGGCGAGAGTGCGTGCCGGGCGTCGCGACGGGGCGAACGTTGCCTGTCGGGGCACTGGTGCTGTGACCGGAAAGGTTCACCGGCTCGCGCCGCCCGGCACGGCACTAGCAGAAGCCGTTGAGGCCCCACCACTCGCCGTCGCTCCGCTCACCACCCGCCAGGAGGCCGTTGCCCAGTCCCCGGTAGGTGATCAGCCAGCCGAGGTTGCCCGGGTAGCCGTCGATCGCGTACTTGTCGTTCGTCACGACGGCGAGGTCGGGACGCCCGTCGCCGGAGGAGTCGCCGACCGCGATCAGGTTCGCCATGGTGTTCCAACCGCCCTTGCCGACCAGGACGCGCCCGCCCAGGGCGGAGGCTCGGCCCGGATAGAGCCACAGCTTGCCGGTGGACGCCTCGCGCGCGTAGAGGTCGGGGCGGCCGTCGCCGTTCATGTCACCGACGCCGACCAGCGCGTTCATGCCGTTCCAGCCGCCGGTGCCGATGAGCTTGCGCCCTCCGAGCGTGCCGGTGGAGGTGCCCGGATACAGGTACAGCTTGCCCGTGGACGCCTCGCGCGCGATCAGGTCGGAGCGGCCGTCACCGGTCAGGTCACCGAAGGCGGTGATGTTGCTCATGCCGTTCCAGCCGCCCGAACCGATCAGCTTGCGCGCGCCGAGGGAGCCGGTACCGGTGCCCGGGTAGAGCCACAGCTTGCCGGTGGACGCCTCGCGGGCGATGAGGTCCTCGCGGCCGTCACGGCTGAAGTCACCGTGCCGGGTGAGGGCGTTCATGCCGTTCCAGCCACCCGCGCCGATGAGCCGGCCGGTCGCGTCGCCCGGCGTGAACCACAGCCGTCCCACCTTGTCGCGGACGATAACGTCGGCCTTCCGGTCGGCGTTCATGTCACCGAAGCCCAGGGCCTTGGGGGAGGTCTCGGAGTACCAGCGCGGGTAGGCGGGCTGGCTGCACTCGCGCTCGGTGCGGACGAACTTGATCGAGCTGATCGTCGCGGTCGGCTCCCCGCTGTAGCCGGTGTACGGGCCGGCGGGATCCTCCGGGAAGTAGCTGCCCCACGGCACGTAGTTCTTGTCGTTGTAAAGGCAGGCGATCGACTTCGTACGGTTGACGTGCGAGTGGAGCTTGTTGTCCCAGCTGCCGAGGTCCGCGACGCTCTTGTTCGTCTTGTACATCGAACCGTTGGCGCTCTCGCCCGTCCAGCCGCACCAGTAACCGGTCGGGCAGCCGTACGCGTCCGCGGCCGCTGGAGCGGCGTTCACAGCGTTCAGGCCGGTACCGGCGAGCACGAGGCCCGCGAGCGTCGCCACCCCCCGCATGAAACGGTTCCGCATGTGCTGTGTTCCCCTCACCTCGTTGTGCGTCGGTGCCTTGTCCGTCAGCACGTCGGGGATCCCGGCCGTTGCTGCGGGTCTGCGGCTGCCGGCCGACGCAAGCCAGGCGATCGTAAGGCACAGCGTTGAGCTCCCCCGCACCACAGTTCCCGCAGGGCACCAGGGAGAGCGGTGAACCACGGTCAACAGCGGCTCGGTCCCGGGTGAGGCGCAGCCCGCCATGAATGCGTACGGCCGCCGGCGAGCCGCCCGCGGCCGTACGGGATTCTGTTGTCCGAGGCGGCGCCCCTGAGCGCTGCGGTGGATCAGTCGCGCCCGAAGATCCTCTTGCTGGAGCCGAGGCGAAGGAAGACCGTCTCGCCGGTGGCGTCGGCCAGGCCGTCGTTGTCGGTCACGGCGTAGACCTGGCCGTCGCCGCCCACGGTCAGTCCCTCGAGCTTCTCCTGGGTCCAGCCGTCCGTCGCCCGCAGGTCGGGCAGCACGTCGTGGGCGAGCTTCTTGGGCAGGACCTGCAGCGGGCCCGACGGCGCGGCGGACTTCGGCAGGTCGACCGTGTACACCCGCTTGACCTTGGCGGACGGGCCGTTGAGCTTGTCCCGCTCGATCAGGGCGAGCTTGTCGCCGACCACGGTGATCTCGGAGAGGCCGATCCAGTCGCCCGGAGTGTCGGTGGTGCCGATCCGGTAGCCGTACCAACTCCAGGTGCCCGCCTGGACGTCGTACCGGCCGAGCCGGACGAGCCCGGCCGGGTCGCCCTTGACCTCTCGCTGCAGCGTGGCCCAGACCACCTCGCGGCCGTTGCGGTCGGTGGTGGCGGTGACCCCTTCGAAGCCCTGCTTCGCCAGGCCCGCGGCGACGTCCGCCGGGAGCGTGACGACCTGCCGGGTCACCCCGTCGCGGTCGAGCCGGACCAGCTTGTTGCCGTCACCCGTCGCGCCCTCCACGGCGAGCCAGAACCCGCCCTGGGGCCGGGCGACGATGCCCTCTGCGTCGTATCCGACCGGCCGGCCCTCGGCGTCCTTGACGGTGAGCGCCCGGGTGACGACCGCCGGCTGACGCGATGTGTCGATGGTCATGATCCTGGTGACGGAGTACGCCGCGTCGGTGACGGTGTACAGCTCGTGCGGCCTGCCGGGGACGGCGGACAGCGCGCCGAGCGCGCCCCAGCCGATCGGCGCGCCGGCGGAGTCCGCAGCCGACACGACGCCCGGGAACGCGGGGGTGCCCTTGCCCAGCTGGAACAGGCTCACCGAGGCTCGCACGTTCACCGAGGCGTCGTCCTCCTCGCTGGAGACCGCGAGCAGGTCGCGCGACGGGATCGGCAGCAGCCCCTCGGGGCCGTTGGTGGTGGGCAGCACCTGGCGGAAGACCGGGGCGGTCGGCCGGCTCAGGTCGTAGACGGCGACGAAGTTGCTGCGCTCCGAGCCGACGAAGGCGTAGCGCACACCGTGGAAGGTGGCGACCACCACGCCCTCCGGCTCGGTGCCCTTCTTCCCCGCGCGGTCCTCGTTGTGCAGGCCGTAGCGGACGGCGATCCGCTCGAAGCTGTTGCCCGCGTCCCAGGCGACCTTGCCGGTCCGGCTGTCGAAGACCGACCAGCCGCGGGTGCCGCCCTTCCAGTCGCCCTCGTTGGCCGTCGCCAGGTAACGGTCGTCGACCCAGCTGACGGCGTCGGGCTCGCGTCGCACATCGGTGATCGAACCGGTCTGGTCGATCACACCGTCCTTGGCCGTGTCGATGCCGTGCACCGTGTCCGTACCGGCGCTGAAGGCCTTGGTGATCCGTCCCGTCGGCAGGTCCATCAGGACGATGCCGTTGTTCTCCTGCAGGGTCACGGCGAGTTGGTTGCGGCTGTTGACGGAGACGTACTCCGGCTCCGGGTCGGTGGGCTCGACGATCCCGGCGTCGGCCAGCACGGGGAGCGCCGTGCCGTCGGCCCGGGTCAGCGGTACGGCCCGGGTGCGCCAGTGCAGCGGCGAGCCGCCCTTGAGGTCGACGATCTGCACGAAGCCGGCCGGAGCCTGGGGGAGGTCGCCCTCCTCGCCTCCGGGCGGGGTCGCCTCCTCGTCGCGCTCGTTCTCGATCGCGACGGCGGCGTACCGCTGGTCCTTGGTGATGGTGATGGAGTCCGGCTGGCCGCCCAGATCGAAGCTGGTGACCCGCTTGCGGTCGCGCAGCGATATGACGTCGAGGCGCCCGGACGGATGGGAGTGGCCGGCGCTGGTGTTCACCACCACCAGAACGTACTGGCCGACCACGGCCACGGAGGTCGGCTCGTCCTCGGCGTCGCCGAGTTCGGCCAGCGACAGCGTGCCGAGCCCGCGCGGCTTGCCGGGCGTGCCGATGTCGAGGAAGCCGATCCGGCGCGCCAACGCGTCGGTGTAGATCAGGGTCCGGCCGTCCTCGCTCGCCGCCGAGATCTCGGCGACGGTCGCGGAGGCCGGGTCCTCGCCCGCCGGCCGGTTCTGGAAGACCGGATAGGTGGCGGTGCGGTCGAAGGCGACCGGCCGCCGCGGCTCCTGGTGTGCGCTCGCCGCGCCCGCGCCGGCCAGCATGCCGGCGGCGACAGCTACGGTTGCGAGCGCGGCGTAGGTTCTCTTCGGGGGCATCGTTTCTCCGTTGCACGACAGTGACGGAGAGAGATCGTTCCACCTGCGGGCGAGCACGAAGCAGCGTCCGAATGAACAGCCGACGAAGATCATCGACGCCGCCCGGCCCCCGCCCGACGGGTCGGACCGGACCGGCTGAACCGGCGACCGAGGGCCGCCGCACGGCCGTCTCCGACGCTCCGTACGGGCATCAGGACTCGAACGCGGTGGGCTGAGTTCTGCGTCCTCGCCCCGTCCTGTCGCGGAGCCCCGACGACACACCCGTGCCGTCGACGGTCGTGGTCGAGTGCCGCATCCATCGGTCGTTACCGGCCCGCCGCCACCGGCCTCGGCGCGACGGACTGGGGGGGTCCTGCCGCGGGCAGAAGCGAAGTCCCACTATGCGCTGCGCGCTCCGGTCAACGACCCCGAGTACCTCCTCGAGCAGATCTCCCTCATGCGGAACGTCTCCGAGGAGGGCACGCAGACCGTGGGAGGCGTCCGGATCTCGCGTTACCGCGGCACCCTGGATCACACCGCCCTCACCTATCGCATGGCCGCAGATGTCCGCGACGAGGTGGACCGGGCCCGCAAACTCCTGGGGGACGACCTGCCCGTGTTCACAGAAGTGTGGGTCGATCCGCAAGGCATGGTCAGCCGTACCCGTACAAAGCTGAACCTGGCCGGTGCCCAGATGACGATGGCCCTGTCCCTCTCGGACATCGGTACGCCGGTCGAGGTGGACGTGCCCGCATCCGCCACCGTTCCCGTGGACGGGTTCAGCGGCTACTTCCTGGGCTGAACAGCCCCTCGGAGGACTGCGCACCGGAGTCCGGCCGACAAGCAGCCGGCATGGCCGGCCGGACAATTCCACAGCGAAGCCGCAGGGTGTCCACCCGTCATCTCGGATGTCGTCACACCGCCGGGGAGTCTGCACGGGGACATCACGAGATCTACGCGTCGCATGCGTCCCCTGCCGTTAGCGTTGCTGGCCGCTCGACCCCGCGTGCGAACCCGAACGGGTCGCCGGCGTCCCTGGTGGCGCAGTCAGCACAGAAGGATCGCAGATGGACTACTGCTCGTCGTGCCGCCGAGTCCTCAACGGGGCACTCGTGTGCCCAGGGTGCGGCGATTACGCTCCGGACATAGCTCCGCCCGCGCGCTACAGCGCGGTGCCCACCACCGCCCCGGCTCGGGGTGAACGGCACGCGGCGCAAGCCCCCGCCTTCAGGCCCCCTCACCGCGGTGCCGCGCCGTTCGGCGGCAGCGGCGTGTCCGAGGACGTGACGGCGCAGCGGTCGGACTCCGGTTCGTCCGGCGGTTCTGCAGTCGCGGCCTCGACCGGGCAAGGCCGCGCGGCTCGGCGCCGGCAACGAGAACGGTGGAAGAAGAACCGGCGTCGAGCTGCGGCAGCAACGGCCTTCGCCCTGGTCAGCGGCGGCCTGACCGCCACCCTTCTGCAGAGCAGGGCCTCCACCGGCCACACACACGCGGCCGCGGCGCCGGAGCTGGAGGGCGTGGCCACGCCCCGGACGCTGATCTCCGCCGCGTCGTCGGAGGAGCCGGACACCGAGGCTTCACGGAAGCCCCGCACGCACCGGCCTGTGACAGCCGGCCGACAGCAGAAGACCAGCCCTGCCACGCCTCCCGCTGCCACGACGATCCGGCAACCGAAAACCGCCGCCGCGGCGCACCCCCTCGCCACCTCGAGCGCAACACCGGACACCGCGCCCACCCAGGCGAACCAGGCACCGGTCGAGCACGCCGACGTCGCAGCACCGGTGGCGACCGCCCCCGCTTCCACCGCAGGCTCCGACGCAAGCACGACACCGGTGCCCGCTGCGCCGGCAACGCCGACGGCCGAGCCGACATCACCGGCGCATCTATGCCTGCTGGGAATCGTGTGCGTCGGATGACGGCTCCGCTGCCATCCCCCGCGGACGTGTCCTCAGTGCGCTCCGGAGGGCGGTGGACAGAGGCCGTTGGCGGGGCAGTCGTGCAACACAGCACCGTCCTGGAGGACTTCCGGGAGTCAGCGAGGACGGTTCACCCGGAAACCGGGGCGGTGTCCCGGCGCGTCGAAGTGCCGCTGGAAGGCGTTGCGTTGCGTTGTCAACACGTGCTCGAAGTCTGCGTCTGCGGCATCTCCGGCGCCGGCCTCCCCCGGTCGAGTACGCGACGTCGGGAAGCGTCCCGGACCGCCGGTACCGACCGGAAGCGGCTCGTCGCAACGAGCAACTGGGTACGCGTTGCGACGATCCCTGCAATCTGCCACTGCTCTGCGGAGGCGTACGCGGTGACGGGGCCTGCCGGTCGTCAGTGTCGCGGCGCGGAGTAGGCCTTGGGCAGGCGCATGCCGCGCTCGGACATGATGTCCCGCACCCGGTTGGGGTAGTCGGTGATGATGCCGTCGATGCCCATGTCCATCAGCGCCTCGATGGTGGCGGGGTCGTCGCAGGTCCACGGAATGACCTTCAGACCGCGCCGGTGCGCCTCGGAGATCATCTTCGCGTCGGGGTAGAAGCGGAAGTTCGGGTCCGCGACCGTGCCGTTCTGCGGGAAGCCGTAGTTCGGGGACAGCGCAGTGACGCCGGGGACGGCGGAGGCCGCCTTGACGAAGTCGCCGTCGTAGTCGTCGGCGTCGATGCCGCCGAGCCACGGTGAGGCGCCGGGCTTGCCGACCTGAAGGAAGTCGTAGTTGGTCAGCGCAACCAGCGGGTACTTCGGCGCGAGCCTGTGCATCTCCTTGAGTGCGCCCCAGTCGAAGGACTGAATGGTGACCTGCTTCTCGACACCCGAGCGGTGGATCTCCTCGTAGACGCGGCGCACGAACAGCTCGCGCGGCGCGGTCTGTTCGGGCGCTCCGGCCTCCACCTTGGTCTCGATGTTCAGCTTGACCTGCTTGGCCTTGTAGCTCTTGACCAGGTTGAGGACGTCCTTGAGCTCCACCATGCGGAAGCCCTTGATCTGCTCCTGCTCGGGGAAGCCGGGCAGCTGCTGGTAGCCGCAGTCCATGGTCTTGATCTGGGCCAGCGTCAGGTCCTTGATGTACTTGCCGACGTACGGGTACATCGGGTCACCCGGCGTCACGGGGCCGGTGTCCTTGCACTTCTGGGCGCTGATCTGCCGGTCGTGGTTGACGACGACCTTCTCGTCCTTGGTGACGTGGGCATCCAGCTCCAGGGTGCTCACTCCGAGGCGCAGGGCCTTGCCGAAGCCCTCCAGGGACTCCTCGGTGGTCAGTCCCAGGCCACCGCGGTGGGCCTGCAGGTCGAAGTGGGTCTTCTGGGGGTGGACCTTGGGCTGGGAATCGGCCGTGGCCGCCTGGGCGGTCACCGGGAGGGCCAGCGCGGGCACGACGGCCAGGGCCGCGAGTGCATGGCGGAAAGACACTTAAACCTCGTATACATCGGACGAACGGGACGTCACGACGCTAAGCCGCAGGTCCAGCCCGCACGAAGCCCTCACGTGAGGGCGTGGTGAACGCCCGGGGAACGATGGTTGCCGGTCGTCGGCGGAGGACTGGTTGCCGGCCTGCCCCGGCGACGGCCCGGGTGCGGGCCGCCGCCGGGGCAGGCCGGGTACAGCAGCCCCCGGCCGACCGGCTGGAGGAAGCCGGCCAGGACACGCATGTCAGCATCGGGGTCCAGCCCGGCGGGCAGGTGAAGCTGAGGGTGGAGAAGCTCGGCGCGCTCGGACCGCTCGCCGGATCGCACGACCGGGAAATGGGTCTGATCGGTGAACACCCCGCTGGCGGAGGCACTCTCCGTCGTTCTGCTCCTGGCTGTGCTGGCATGCGCGGTCATCCGCCCCTGGGGCTGGCCGGAGGCAGTCGTCGCCGTCCCGGCCGCCGGGGTGGTCATCGCCACGGGGGCGATCTCGCTGGAGCACGCCCGCGCCGAGACCGAGCGGCTGGGGCCGGTGATCGGATTTCTTGCGGCGGTGCTGGTCCTTGCTCAACTCTGCGACGACGAGGGCCTGTTCCACGCGTGCGGGGCCTGGATGGCCCGCACCGCTGCGGGACGGCCGCGCCGGCTGCTGGTGCAGGTGTTCGCGGTCGCCTCACTGATCACCGCGGCGCTCAGCCTGGACGCCACGGTCGTGCTGCTCACCCCCGTGGTGTTCGCCACCGCCGCCCGGCTAGGAGCCCGGCCCAAACCGCACGTCTACGCCTGCACCCACCTGTCGAACACCGCCTCGCTGCTGCTGCCGGTCTCCAACCTGACCAACCTGCTGGCATTCGCGTCCAGCGGCCTGAGCTTCACCCGCTTCGCCGCCCTGATGGCGCTGCCCTGGCTGGTGGCGATCGGTGCCGAATACGTGGTCTTCCGGCGTTTCTTCGCCACCGACCTGGACGCCGGAGCCCAGACCCCGCACACCACCGAGCCGCCCGATGTCCCGATGTTCGCGCTGGTCACGGTGGTGTGCACGCTGGCCGGCTTCGTCCTCACCTCGGCACTCGGGATCAACCCCGCATGGGCGGCCTTCGCCGGCGCAGTGGTGCTCGCCGTCAGGGCCCTCGCCCGGCGCCGCACCACCCCCAGCGCCATCCTGCGCGCCACGGCGGTACCGTTCCTCGCCTTCGTGCTGGCCCTGGGCATCGTGGTCCGCGCGGTCGTCGACAACGGACTCGCCGCGGCTCTCGGCCGTCTGATCCCGGACGGCACCGGCCTGTGGGCCCTGCTCGCGATCGCGGCGCTGGCCGCGGTGCTGGCGAACGTCATCAACAACCTGCCCGCCGTGCTGGTGCTGCTGCCGCTGACCGCCCCGACCGGGCCCGGCGCGGTGCTCGCAGTCCTGCTCGGGGTCAACATCGGCCCGAACCTCACCTACGCCGGTTCCCTGGCCACGCTGCTGTGGCGGCGCATCGTGCACGAACACGACACCGACGTCGAGCTGGGCGAGTTCACCCGGCTCGGCCTTGCCGCCGTGCCTGCTGCGCTGGTACTCGCGGTGGTGGCACTGTGGACCTCGCTCACCCTCATCGGAGGCTGACCACCATGACCGTCATCGCCTGGATCGTCGAAGGCACCTGGCCCGCCTGCATCGACGCCGCCCGCACCCACGCGCCGGAGGGCGCCGACATCGTGCTGCTGCACGTCACCGGCTCCGAGGTCCCCGGTGCCGCCCATGGCGCCTACGCCGGGCTGCTCGGCCGCGCCCGCCCCGAACGCGACCCCGGCACGGCGCTGGAACACCTGGCCGCCGCCTCCGCCGACCAGCTCCTCGCCGATGCGGCCGAGCGTCTGGGACGCCCGTGCGCCCGCAGCGAGCGCACCGGCCGCGTCGAGCGTGAGGTCGTGGCCGCTGCCGAAGGCGCAGACCTGCTGATCCTCGCCCGCGACGGGGATCACACCCACCTCGGGCCCCGCAGCCTCGGCCCCGCCAGCCGCTTCATCGTCGACCACGCCCCCTGCGCCGTCCTGCTCGTCTGGCCCGAGACCGCGCCCGGCATCGCCACCATGCCGCCCCCGCCGCCGCACCACCGGTAGCAGCGGCGCCCGCCGGGAAACTCGCGTGCGTTCGGGCCTCAGGGATGTCAACGTGTCCCGGGTGACCTCGACCGAGACGACCTCCATCCGTGCCGCCGCAGCGCGGAACAACGCCGACTGGTGTGCTTCGGTGTGCCGGTCCCACGGCATTCCGGGGACCTTCGGCGAGACGGCCTGGTGGAGTTCCCGCCGCACGCCGCCGTACTACCCCGACGCCGTCACTCTGCACCACGACACGGTGCCGGCCGACTTCCTTGCCGGGATCGACACCACGTCACCGGGGTGCTCGGTCAAGGACAGTTGCGCCACGCTCGATCTCACCTCCAGCGGCTTCGTCGAGCTCTTCGATGCCCAGTGGATCCACCGCCCGGCGGGACTCCCCGCACCGGCGGCGCCGGCCCTGCGCACCGAACGGGTCTCCACGGCCGGCCGACTCCGCGACTGGGTGGACGCCTGGCACGGCGGCGACGCAGCCCCGGACGTCTTCCGGCCGGCGCTGCTGGACGACCCGTCCGTACGGGTACTCACCGTTCACGACGGCGAACAGCTCTCGGGCGGTGTCGTCCTGAACCGCAGCACGGGGCTGGTCGGCCTCTCCAACCTCTTCGCCGTCAGCAGCGGCGACGCGGCTGCCGTCTGGTCATCAGCGATCGCCGCAGCCGCCCTCCATTTCCCCGGCCTTCCCCTCGTCGGTTACGAACACGGGGACGACCTCGCGCACGCACAGGACGGCGGATTCACCGCACTCGGCACACTCCGCGTCTGGCTGCACGACTCCTGAAGGTCATCACCGGGGACTGCGCAGGCCGCTCTCCTTGCCGTTGTCCTGGCCGGCTCCAGGGGCGGGAAGGTCCCCGGAGCAGGCAGACTCCCGCCTCGGTTACACGCGCTCGGTGCAGTCTTCTGCCACACGATCAAATGATGGAAACCGGGCAGAAAGGGACGACGGGCACGGCTGACGGACTCGCGGGAGGACCCGGGCCGGATCATGGCCGCATGCCGAACACCTCCCGTCGGAACCTGCTCGCGGTCGTGGCGACATCCGCCGCCTCCGCCTCGCTCGGTGGCTTCGCCGCCGCTCCCGCCCGCGCCGCAACCACGGCCGCCACCGTCACGGCCACGGAGTCGCTGCTGACCGCACCCCGATCCTCCGTCACCCTGCCCGCGCTCGACGTCTCGTACTTCATACCGGTCGCCCTGGGGCCGCTGACCGCGAGCGTGCTGTCCGGCACCCCCGAGCGCACCGAGGTCACCTCCGGCGGGAAGCGCGTGGCCGTCCTGACCAAGGGTGCGCGCACCGTCGTCCTGCCGGGGCCGGAGCGGACGTTCACGGAGAACAAGAAGCCGTTCGTGGACGACTTCGGGCGCACCCTGCCGGACACGTCCTTGCCGGTTGCGGACCGGGTGTACTGGGGCACCTCGCCGGGCGGCGGCAGCTGGTCGACGCTCGGCCCCGACGCCACCGACTACTCCGTGACGCCGGGCAGCGGCATCATCACGCTCACCACGGACTTTGCAAGCCGCCATGCGACGTTGCGGGACGACGAGGTCACCGACGTCGACGTACGTGCGGTGGCGCAGTTCGACAAGGTGCCCACAGGGCAGGCCTGTTCGTACGCGTTGTCCTTCGGCTACCAGGACACCCACAACAACTACCGGGCCCGGCTGTCCTTCCTGACCTCCGGCGCGGTCGAACTGCGCGTCGAGAAGGAGGTCGCCGACACGGTCACCCAGCTCGGCGCCGCCGTCACGCTCGCCACGTCCGTGCCCGCGGGCACGGACTGGACGATCCGGGTGCGCCGGGAAGGGGCCCGGATCCAGGCCAGGGCGTGGCGCACCGATGCGGCCGAGCCGGCCGGCTGGGCCTTCGACGTCGAGGACACGACCTTCGCCAAGGGCCGGGTGGGGCTGCGGGCCCTGGCCAACGACGGCTGCACCAACCTGCCGGTCAAGCTGGTCGTGAGCCGCTTCCATGTGGACGCCGCCACCTGGCAGTCACCGCCGTCGGTCACGCACGGCGACTGGGTACGGGTGCTGCCCGAGCTCTTCGACGGCACCTGGACCCCGCAGCTCGAGCAGACCATCCGCGCCATGGCCGGTTCGACCGCGCCCGACGTGCTCGCCCATGCCGCAATGTTCCTGGCAGGCGCCCCGGCGGTGACCGCGGGCGCGGGCCCGGCGGAGGGCAGGCAGGTCCTCGGGGAGGCCGGTTACGGCTACCTGGACCCGCAGGGCTTCCGCAACGAGGGCGCCGACTTCCACGAGTACATGAACGTGGGCTGGACCTTCCCCGGGGGCGATTACACGGGACCGTCGGCCAAGCAGACCGGAAACCTCGACTGCTCGGGCTATGCGCGCATGGTGTACGGCTACCACATGGGCGTCCCGATGGCCGCGGGCGAGGACACCTCCGCCACGCGCCTGCCCCGCAAGTCCCGGGACATGGCGGACTACGCGCCGGGAGTACGCGTCGACCGGACCGCGGACGGCACGACCCCGCCGGCGGCCGCGCAGCTGCAACCCGGCGACCTGGTGCTGTTCAACGCCGACTCGGGCGACGACAACCCGACGGTCACGGTCGACCACGTGGGCATCTATCTGGGCAGGGACGCGGACGGCAAGCGCCGCTTCCTGTCCAGCCGCAAGACCGGCAACGGCCCCACCATGGCGGACCTGGGCGGCGCATCGCTCCTGGACGGCAGCGGCACGTACGCCACGCACCTGCACACCGTGCACCGCATCTGACCCGTAGGTACCTGTCACTGCACGACCGGGCGCCCGGAGCACGGCACGACCGGGCGCCCAGGGTCTCGGGCGGCCCATGGCTTTGACGGTCCGTCACCTCATCGGACCAACACTGCGGCCAGACAATCCCGACATTCGCTGATATAACATCAGAAATACGTGTGATCCCACACATGGGCGGGACAAGCCGTCCCGCCTCTGATGACTCTGCGGGGTGCCCTGCGCATGTCGGACGTCGCGTACATCTGCCTCACGATCGTGGTGTTCGCCCTCGTCGGCCTGGCCGCCAGAGGGGCCGAACGGCTGTGAGTGTGGACAACATCGTGGGGCTGATCGTCGCCGCCCTTCTGGTGATCTACCTGGTCGTCTGTCTGATCTTTCCTGAGAAGTTCTAGGGCGGTCCCGGATGGACGACACTCTCGCCGGCTGGCTTCAGGTGATCGCCCTGGTGATGGCGCTGGCACTGTCGTATCGCCCGCTGGGCGACTACACGGCCCGCGTCCTGACCACCGGTCGCCACTGGAAAGCGGAACGCCTCGTCTACCGGGCGGGTGGGGTGCACTGCGACGCCGACCAGAGCTGGCCGGTCTATCTGCGCAGTGTTCTGGCCTTCTCCGCCGTGTCGGTGCTCTTCCTGTACGCGTTCCTGCGCCTGCAGAACCACCTCCTGCTCTCCCTGGGCATGAAGCCGGTCGCCGCGGACCTGTCGTTCAACACCGCCGCCTCCTTCGTCACCAACACCGACTGGCAGGCGTACTCGGGCGAGTCGACGATGGGCCACCTGGTCCAGATGGCCGGCCTCGCGGTGCAGAACTTCACCTCCGCGGCCATCGGCATCGCCGTCGTCGCCGCACTGATCCGTGGTTTCACCAGGAAGAAGACCGATCGCGTGGGCAATTTCTGGGTGGATCTGACCCGGATCGTCCTGCGCCTCCTGCTGCCCCTCGCATGCGTTTTCGCGATCGTTCTGGTGGCCGCCGGCGTCATCCAGAACTTCCATGGCGCCCACGGCATCACCACCATCGCGGGCGGGCACCAGAGCCTGACCGGCGGTCCCGTCGCCTCCCAGGAGTCCATCAAGCTGCTGGGCACCAATGGCGGCGGCTTCTACAACGCGAATTCCGCGCACCCCTTCGAGAGCCCCAGCGCCCTCACCAACCTGATCGGGATCTACTTGATGCTGGTGATCTCGTTCTCGCTGCCGCGGACCTTCGGCGCCATGGTCGGCGACCACCGGCAGGGTTACGCGATCCTCACCGTGATGGCGGTGATCTGGGCGGCCGCGGTCGCCGTCGTGACCGCCAACGAGCTGCACAGCGTGAGCAGTACGGCCGGCCACGCGGCCGGCGGAATGATGGAGGGCAAGGAGACACGGTTCGGGATCTGGGCCTCGGCCCTGTTCGCGGTGTCCACCACCCTCACGTCGTGCGGGGCGGTCAACTCCGCCCACGACTCGTACACGCCGGGCGGCGGCGGATTGACGATCTTCGACATGATGCTCGGAGAGATCGCACCGGGCGGTACCGGCTCGGGTCTCTACGGGATCCTGATCCTGGCGGTCGTCGCAGTCTTCGTCGCCGGGCTGATGGTCGGCCGCACGCCGGAGTACCTGGGCAAGAAACTCCGCGGCCGGGAGATGAAGTTCGCCTCGCTCTACATCCTGACCACACCCGTCCTCGTGCTCGTCGGTGCGGGCCTGGCCATGGCGTTGCCCGGTGAACGGGCCGCCATGCTCAACACCGGTGCGCACGGCTTCTCCGAGGTTCTGTACGCCTTCACGTCCGCGGCGAACAACAACGGTTCGGCGTTCGCCGGCCTGAGCGCGGACACTGTCTGGTACAACACCGCGCTCGGCGTGGTCATGCTCTTCGGCAGGTTCCTGCCGATGGTGTTCGTGCTCGCGCTCGCGGGATCGCTCGCCGGCCAGCAACCCGTACCGGTCACCGCGGGCACCCTGCCCACCCACCGTCCGCAGTTCGTCGGGCTGCTCACCGGCGTGGTCCTGATCGTCGTGGGACTGACCTACTTCCCGGCCCTCGCACTGGGCCCCATGGCAGAGGGGCTGCGCTGATGTCCACGACCGTCGCCCCCGGCCCCACCCCACCCGGTGCCGGGCCCAGGCGGGACCGGATCTCGGGCGGGCTGCTGGATCCGAAGCAGTTGTTGAGGTCCTTCCCCGACGCGTTGCGCAAACTGGATCCGCGCTCGATGTTCCGCAACCCGGTCATGTTCGTGGTGGGGGTCGGGGCACTTCTGACCACGCTGTCGGCCATCCGATCCCCCAGTGTCTTCGCGTGGGTGATCACCGCATGGCTCTGGCTGACGGCTGTGTTCGCCAACCTGGCGGAAGCCGTGGCCGAAGGGCGGGGCAAGGCCCAGGCGGAGACATTGCGCCGCGCCAGGACCACCGTGACGGCCCGGCGGCTCACCGGCTGGCAGCCCGGAGCCACCGACGCCGCGGAGGAGGAAGTGGCGGGCGTCGACCTGCGGCTGGGTGACCTCGTGGTCGTCGAGGCCGGGCAGATGATCCCGGGCGACGGCGATGTGGTGGAAGGTGTCGCGAGCGTCGACGAATCGGCCGTCACAGGCGAGTCGGCGCCGGTGATCCGCGAGTCGGGCGGTGACCGGTCCGCGGTCACGGGCGGCACGAAGGTGCTCTCGGACCGGATCGTCGTGAAGATCACCTCGAAGCCCGGAGAGACCTTCATCGACCGGATGATCGCCCTCGTCGAGGGGGCCGCCCGTCAGAAGACTCCGAACGAGATCGCGCTGAACATCCTTCTGGCGTCCCTCACGATCGTCTTCATGGTCGCCGTGGTGACCCTGCAGCCGTTCGCCGTCTTCGCGGGGGCCGAGCAGACCATCGTCATCCTCGTCGCCCTCGTCGTGGCACTCATCCCGACGACCATCGGCGCGCTGCTCTCGGCGATCGGCATCGCCGGCATGGACCGGCTCGTCCAGCGCAATGTGCTCGCTTTGTCCGGGCGCGCGGTGGAGGCCGCCGGCGACGTCAACACCCTCCTCCTCGACAAGACCGGCACCATCACCCTCGGCAACCGCCAGGCCGCCGAGTTCCTGCCCGCGCACGGAGTGGGCATCGAGGAACTCGCGGACGCCGCCCAGCTGTCCTCCCTCGCCGACGAGACACCCGAGGGCCGCTCGGTCGTCGTCCTCGCCAAGCAGCAGTACGCACTGCGCGGACGTGGCGAAGGCGAGCTGGACCGTGCCGAGTTCATCCCCTTCACCGCACAGAGCCGGATGAGCGGAGTCGACCTCAACGATCCGCAGGAGACCCGGTCACTGCGCAAGGGCGCGGCGACCGCGGTGATGCGCTGGGTGCGCGAAAACGGCGGCCATCCCACCGCCGAGGTCGGCCAGATCGTCGACGGCATCTCCGCAAGCGGTGGCACACCGCTGGTCGTCGGTGTCGTCTCCCGGGAGGGCGACGGTACGCAGACCGCTCGTGTGCTGGGTGTCATCCACCTCAAGGACGTGGTCAAGGTGGGCATGCGTGAACGCTTCGACGAACTGCGGCGCATGGGCATCAGAACCGTCATGATCACCGGGGACAATCCGCTCACCGCACGCGCCATCGCCCAGGAAGCCGGTGTGGACGACTTCCTCGCGGAGGCCACGCCCGAGGACAAGATGGCTCTGATCCGGCGCGAACAGGAAGGCGGCAAGCTCGTCGCCATGACCGGCGACGGCACGAACGACGCACCGGCCCTCGCCCAGGCCGACGTCGGCGTGGCCATGAACACCGGAACCTCGGCCGCCAAGGAGGCCGGGAACATGGTCGACCTCGACTCCAACCCGACCAAGCTCATCGAGATCGTCGAGATCGGCAAACAACTCCTCATCACCCGGGGTGCGTTGACGACCTTCTCGATCGCCAACGACGTCGCGAAGTACTTCGCGATCATCCCGGCGATGTTCGCGACCGTCTACCCCGGCCTCGACTGGCTCAACATCATGCGCCTGCACAGCCCCACGTCGGCGATCACCTCGGCGATCGTCTTCAACGCGCTGATCATCGTCGCGTTGATCCCGCTGGCGCTGCGTGGCGTGCGCTACCGGCCGTCCTCCGCCTCCCGACTGCTCAACCGGAACATCTGGGTGTACGGGCTCGGCGGCCTGGTCCTGCCGTTCGCCGGCATCAAGCTGCTCGACCTCGTCATCCAGTTCATCCCCGGGCTTCGCTGACGAAAGGCCCGACGAGAGGACAAGTCGATCCCATGGCACCCGGCGCCGTTCCCTCCGCACTCCGCCGCCACCTGGCGGCCCTGCGGATGCTGCTCGTGTTCACCGTCATCACGGGCCTCGCGTATCCCCTGCTCGTCACCGGCATCACCCAGGCCGCCTTCCCCCACCCGGCCAACAGTTCGCTGCTCACCACGGACGGCAGACCCGTGGCCTCGAGCCTGATCGGTCAGAACTTCGCCCTGCCGAAGAAGAACCCACGCGACCCGGACGAGGCGCTGCGCCCGGACCCCGCGTGGTTCCAGCCCCGGCCGTCCGCAGGTGGCTACGACCCCTTGAGCTCCGGAGCCTCCAACCTCGGCCCGAACAGCACCGTGCTGATCGAGACCATCCGGGAACGGCGCGCCGCCGTCGCCGCCTTCGACGGTGTCCCGCCGGCGTCCGTCCCCCCGGACGCCGTCACCGCCAGTGGCTCCGGCCTCGACCCGGCGATCTCCCCGGCATACGCCTACGAGCAGGTCGACCGCGTCGCGAGGGCACGCCACCTGGCCCCCGCCCGGGTCGCGGGCCTGGTCACCCGGCACGTCCAGGAGCGTGTGCTGGGCTTTCTGGGGCAGCGACGCGTCAACGTCGTCGAACTCAACCACGCTCTTGCCGGACTGGGACCGCGCTGAGCGCCTTGCGGCGGGTCCCGGGCCGGTCGGTACGGCGGCACCGCGGCCGCGGTGAGAATTCGGTCACCTCCACGCAATGAAATGCGCTGGAAACACACGGGTGTTCATTACGAAACGCGCGCCGGTCACCCTCGCTGTCGCCCGACCCGCACGCCGCTCCGAGGAGGGACTCCCTCTTGACCCCCGTGACCCTGGCCGCGGCCGGCCTCGACACAGGCGACACCGCCTGGCTGCTCGCCGCCACTGCGCTCGTCCTGCTGATGACCCCCGGGCTGGCTCTGTTCTACGGCGGCATGGTCCGCACGAAGAGCGTCCTCAACATGCTGATGATGAACTTCGTGTCCATCGCGCTGGTCACCGTCGTGTGGCTGGTCGCGGGCTATTCGCTGGCCTTCGGCGACGACGTGTTCGCCGGACTCATCGGCAGCCCCGACCACGTGGGCCTGACGGGCATAGGCCCGGGCACCCTCACCGGCAGCGTGCCCACCCTGCTCTTCACCACGTTCCAGCTCACCTTCGCGATCATCACGGCGGCGCTGATCAGCGGCGCGATCGCGGACCGTATGAAGTTCGCGGCCTGGCTGGTGTTCGTGCCGGTGTGGGCCCTGCTCGTATACGTCCCCGTCGCGCACTGGGTGTGGGGCCCCGGCGGGTGGATCGCGCACTCCCTCGGCGCCCTGGACTTCGCCGGGGGCCTCGTCGTGGAGATCGCGAGCGGAGCGTCCGGCCTGGCGCTCGCCCTGGTGGTGGGCCCGCGTCTCGGCTTCAAGAAGGACGCGATGCGCCCGCACAATCTGCCGATGGTGATGCTCGGCGCCGGCCTGCTCTGGTTCGGCTGGCTCGGCTTCAACGGAGGCTCCGCCCTCGGCGCCAACGGGCTGGCAGCGGCCTCGGTCCTCAACACCCTCGTCGCCGGCTGCACCGGCCTGCTCGGCTGGCTCTTCGTCGAGCAGCGGCGCGACGGCCATCCGACCACCTTCGGCGCGGCGTCGGGCGCCGTCGCCGGCCTGGTCGCGATCACGCCCGCGTGCGGCACGGTCGACATCCTGGGCGGTGCCATGGTCGGCCTCACGGCGGGTGTCGTCTGCTCGTACGCGGTCGGGTGGAAGTTCCGGTTCGACTACGACGACGCGCTGGACGTGGTCGGCGTGCACCTCGTCGGAGGCGTCGTCGGCACCCTGCTCATCGGCCTGTTCGCGACGGCCACGATGACCGGGGACAAGGAGGGACTCCTCCACGGTGGCGGGCCGGGTCAGCTCGGCCGGCAGGCCGTCGCCGTGGTGGCCGTGGCCGCGTACACGTTCGTCATGACGTACGCGATCGGCAAGGCGATCGACAGGCTGATGGGAATGCGGGCCTCCGCGGAGGAGGAACTCACGGGCCTGGACCAGACGGTGCACGCGGAGAGCGCCTACGATCACGGCGTCCTGGGTCATGCCGCGCCGCAGACCCCGGCCCGCTAGACACCTCTTCCACGGACAGGAGCGCTGCCTCATGAAGCTCATCACCGCGATCGTCAAGCCGTACCGCCTCGACGAGGTGAAGACCGCGCTGCAGGAGCTCGGCGTGCACGGACTGACCGTCACGGAGGCCAGTGGATACGGGCGTCAGCGCGGCCACACCGAGGTGTACCGGGGCGCCGAGTACCGGGTCGACCTGGTGCCCAAGGTCCGTATAGAGGTGGTCGTCGAGGACGCCGACGCGGAGCCGGTCATCGACGCAGTGGTCCGCGCCGCCCGGACGGGCAAGATCGGCGACGGCAAGGTGTGGGCGGTGCCCGTGGACGCGGTGGTACGGGTGCGGACGGGCGAGCGCGGGCCGGACGCGCTGTAGCGCGCCCCTTGCGCAGCAACCGGCGCCGGCCGGCCGCGCCCGCGGGGAGCCCGGCGAGATCCGTGCTCCCCGCGTCGCCGCACGCTCAGCCGGCGGCGCCGGGCACGCGGTCGATGATCGCCGCGAAGTCGGTCGAGGGCGCCAGGGTGCCGAAGGCCAGGCCCTGGTCGCCGGCCAGCCGTGAGGCGCAGAACGCGTCCGCGACGGCGGCCGGGGCGTGCCGGACGAGCAGCGAACCCTGCAGCACCAGCGCCATGCGCTCGACCAGCCTGCGGGCGCGTACGGCCGCGTCCTCGGTGAGCACCAGCTCACCGCGCAACTGCCGCCAGGCCGCGTCGAGCCGGGCGTCCGCACCCGCGGCGGCCTCGATCTCGGCGCCGAAGGCCTCCATGGACTCGGGTTCACGGGTCAGAGCACGCAGTACATCGAGCGCGTTGACGTTGCCCGAGCCCTCCCACAGGCCGTTGAGCGGGGCCTCCCGGTACAGCCGCGGCATTCCCGACGCCTCGTCATAACCGTTGCCGCCGAGACACTCCAGGGCTTCGGCGACCGCCGCCGGCTGCCGCTTGCACACCCAGTACTTGCCGACCGCCGTGGCCAGTCGCAGGAACGCCCGCTCCCCCGCGTCGCCGCGCTGTGCCCGGTCGGTCGCTCCCGCGATCCGCAGCGCCAGGGTGGTCGCCGCCTCCGACTCGAGGCCCAGATCGGCGATCACGTTGCGCATCAGCGGCTGGTCGATCAGCCTGGCGCCGAACACGGAACGGTGGCGGACATGATGGGCGGCCTGCGCGAGCGCGGCGCGGATCCCGGAGGCCGAACCCAGGATGCAGTCCAGACGGGTCATCGTGACCATGTCGATGATGGTCCGCACTCCGTGCCCCTGCGGGCCCACCGGCCAGGCGACGGTGTCGTCGAACTCCGGCTCGCTGCTGGCGTTGCTGCGGTTGCCGAGCTTGTCCTTCAGCCGCTGGATACGGAACGTGTTGCGGCTGCCGTCCGGAAGCACCCGCGGAACCAGGAAGCACGACAGCCCTCCCGGAGCCTGTGCCAGCACCAGGAACAGATCGTTCATCGGAGCGCTGGTGAACCACTTGTGGCCGCGCAGCCGCCAGGTGCCGTCCGGCTGCTCGGTGGCGACGGTGGTGTTGGCCCGCACATCCGTGCCGCCCTGCTTCTCCGTCATGCCCATGCCTGCAAGCAGGCCGCGCTTGCCCGCGGGAGCGCGCAGGCCGGAGTCGTACGTCCGGCTCGTCAGCAGCGGCTCGTACAGCGCGGCCAGCTCCGGCGCCGCGCGCAGTGCGGGAACGGCCGCGTAGGTCATCGAGACGGGGCACCCGTGCCCCTGCTCGGCCGAACTCCACACCATGAAACCCGCCGCGCGCGCCACATGGGCACCGGGCCGGGGGTCGGCCCACGGTGCGCCGCCGAGGCCCTCGCTGATCGCCACGTCCATCAGCGCGTGGTACGAGGGGTGGAAGTCCACCTCGTCGATCCGGTTGCCGTACCGATCGTGGGTGCGCAGCACCGGCTCGTAACGGTTGGCCTCATCGGCCCAGCGCTGGACCTGCTCCGAACCGGCCAGCCGGCCGAGGCGGTGCAGGTCCTCCACGTACCACTCGGCACCCTCGCGCCGCACTCCCTCCAGCAGTACGGCGTCGTCGGCGACATCGTGGCCGACGAGCGGCGGCGGCTGGTTGGTCACCTCGTGGGTGCGTGCGGTGGGGTTGCTGCGCAGTGCGGCGTCTGCTGTCGTGGTCATCACAGTCCTCGGGGGTCGTCGTGCGCGGGCGTGGTCACGGGCGGTCGGTGCCGGCGTCGGATCCGGCCGGTGCGGCGGCCCCCGCACAGCGCAGCGACATCGCCACCAGTTCGGTGACCAGGTGGTCGGCGTCGGCGCCCTCGGCCGGAGCGGACAGCGGGTCGACCAGCACCTCGCCGATCGCCCCGGTCAGCGCGGCGGCGGTGACGTCCGGGTCCTGGTCGGGCAGCAGGCCCGCGCCGATGCCCTCGCGGATCACCTCGGCGAAGACCTCGCGGTAGCGGCGCCGGTACCCCAGCCGCTCCTGGCCGACCGCCGGTTCGGCCGGGGCGGCGAGCAGGGCGTGGGCCAGACCGCGGGACTCCATGGCCCGGCGGGCGAAGACGCCGACGCCCAGCGCGAGCCGCTCGACCGGGTCCCGGCCGCCCTCCGTGAGCACCTTGCCGAGCACCTCGACCTCCCGCCCCGACGCCCGGCGGAAGACCTCGACGGCCAGCGCCCCCTTGGAAGGGAAGTGCTGGTAGACCGAGCCGACGGACATCCCGGCCGCGGCGGCGACCGCCGTGACGGAGGCGTTCGCCCAGCCCACATCGGCGACGACGGCGGTGGCCCGCTCCACCAGGTGCTCCCTGGCGGCGGCCAGGCGGTCCTGCACAGCGGGCGTCTTGCGGTAGGCCATGAAACAAGTGAACCACTGTTCAGAGCTTCACGCCAGCATCCGACCACACCGGACTCCCGTGCCCGCGACGACGCGCCCACGGCATCCCTGGACGGGCGACGGCCGGCAAGGCATGCTCCGAACCATCGTTCAAAGCTTCAAAGCTTCGAAGCACCCGAACCACCATCGTCACCTCCGCACTGATCAGGAGATCGAGATGCATCTCAGTGCCATGCTGGACAGCGCGGTCCGCAAGGCCGGCGACAAGGAAGCCCTCGTCCACGGCGAGCGGCGCTGGAGCTACCGGGAGCTCGACGCGGCCGTCCGGCGCGCCGCGGGCGTGCTGCGCGACGCCGGCCTCCGCCCGGGCGACCGGCTGGCGGTCATGACGTACAACACCCCCGCCTTCCTCATCGCCGCCTTCGGCGCATGGCACGCCGGCGCCACCCTGGTGCCCGTCAACCACAAGCTGCAGACCTCCGAGGTGGACCGGCTGCTGCGCCACTGCGGTGCCCGGCTGGCCGTCGTCGACGAGGCCATCGGCGCCCGCGCGACCGATGCGGCGGCCGACGTCCGATGGCTGATCAGCCGTCCGGACGGGACGCCGGACAAGGCGGGTCCGGACGCGGACACGTCGGACTCCTTCGAAGCGCTGGTCGCGCACGCCGAGGAGTGGGAGGGCGCGCGCGGCGCGGACACCGACATCGCCCAGATCCTGTACACCTCCGGCACCTCCGGCCGCCCCAAGGGCTGCGTACACACCCACCGGGGCATCGCGCTCACCGCCACCTACACCTCGGTGACCATCCCGCTGCGCCGCGACGACCGGACCCTGATCAGCATGCCCATCTGGCATGCCTCCCCCCTGAACAACTGGGCCATGAGCACGGTCTTCATGGGCGGCACGATCGTGCTGCAGCGCGAGTACGAGCCGCGGGGCATGCTGGAGATCATCCAGAAGGAGCGCGTCACCGCCGTCTTCGGCGCCCCGATCGCCCTCCTCGCACCGCTGCGGGCGGTGCCGGACTTCGCCGCCTACGACCTGTCCTCGGTACGGGCATGGATCTACGGCGCCGGCCCGCTCGACGCGGACAGCGCCCGCAGGCTGATGAGCGCCTACGGATCGACGAACTTCCACCAGGTGTACGGGATGAGCGAGATGGGACCCGTCGGATCCTCGCTCTCACCCGACGAGCAGATCGACAAGGCCGGTTCGATCGGCCGGGGCGGCATGCCCGGCGTGGACCTGCGCGTGGTCACCATGGACGGCACCGACGCCACCGCAGGACAGACCGGGGAGATCTGGCTGCGCTCCGACACCCGCATGGTCGGCTACCTCGACGACGAGGAGGCCACCGCGAAGGCGTTCGACGGCGACTGGTACCGCAGCGGTGACCTGGGCCGGATCGACAAGGACGGCTTCGTCACGATCGTGGACCGGATGCAGGACCTGATCATCACCGGCGGGGAGAACGTCTCCTCGCAGGAGGTGGAGGGCGTGCTCCGCGGGCACCCGGACATCGTCGACGTCGCCGTCGTGGGCCGACCGCACGCGCAGTGGGGGGAGACCGTCGTCGCCTTCGTCGTGCCGGGCGACGGCAGTGCACCAACCCTGGAGGGGCTGCGCGCCTGGATGGAGCCGCTGATCGCGCGCTACAAGATCCCGCGCGAACTGGTGCTCGTCGCGCAGCTCCCGCGCACCCCGTCGGGCAAGGTGACCAAGCACGTCCTCCAGGCCGAACTGGCCGACTGAACGGGCCGGACGCGGTCGGCCGCCGCACCGCGCTGCCGGGGCGACAGCGACAGGACGTCGCCCCGGCAGCTCGGCCGTTCGCAAGGCTCTACTCGCCGATGCGTACCACCGCGAGCGTGATGTTGTCGGGGCCGCCCGCCTCGATGGCGGCCCTCCACAGCTCGAAAGCGGCCCTGCCGTCGTCGTGCACCCGCAGCAGACCGTCGAGTTCGTCCTCCGCCACCGGGTCGGTCAGCCCGTCGGTGCAGACCACGTAGCGATCGCCCGTGGACAGCGGCGACGTCGTCACATGGGGCGTGATCGCGCTGAACCGGGGCGCGCCGCCGAGCGACTGCGTGATGAGTGACGTGGTGCGCCGGCCCGGCGCCAATGGCGGGCTGTCGTCCACGCTCACCTGGCGGAGTCCGTCCTCCGTCACGTCGAGCACCCTGCTGTCACCGACGTTGAAGGCGAGCAGCGACTCCGTCAGCACGACCGCACCCGCGACCGTGGTCCCCATGGCGACCAGCTCCGGACGGCTGTCGGCGGCCGAGTACACCGCACGATTGCAGGCGGTCAGGGCGTCCCGGACGGCTTCCTCGCTGTCCAGCGAAGGACCGATCGAGGCGAGCCGGCGGACGACGAGTGCACTGGCCACCTCACCGGCGGGCTGCCCGCCGATCCCGTCGGCTACCGCGACCACGAGCGGGGTGCCGAGCGGGAACAGCAGCGTCTGCGGATTCTCGGTGGCGGTGCCGCACAGCGTCCACGGTCCGACCACGAGGCTGTCCTCGTTGTGATCGCGGACCAGCCCGGTGTGACTCAATGCAGTGACGGCTATGTACGGCATCCAAGGGCCCCGCTTCTCCGCAACGGCTGGCGCGTTCCGCACCTCCATTGTGGCGCGGCACGTCGAGCCGCCGCCCGTCGTCGCGTCCACCACGGTGCACTCGCCGGGCGAGCCGTTACGTCCTCCAGCCGCACGGGCAGGGATCGGCCCATGCCCGTGCTCGTCGGAACCTCGGGGTGGCAGTACAAGGACTGGCGTGACGTGCTCTATCCGCCGGGACAACCCCAGCGGCTGTGGCTGGAGGAGTACGCCCGGAACTTCGCCACCGTCGAGAACAACAACGCCTTCTACCGGCTTCCCACCACGGAGATCTTCGCCTCCTGGCGGGAGCGGACGCCGGAGGGATTCGTCATGGCGGTCAAGGCCAGCCGCTATCTGACCCATCTGAAGCGGCTGCACGAACCCGAGGAACCGGTGAGCCGGCTGATGGACCGCACCGAGGGCCTCGGCGACCGCCTGGGACCCGTGCTGCTTCAACTGCCGTCGCACTTCCGGGAGGACACCGGGGCCCTGGACGCCTGCCTGCGCTGCTTTCCCGGCAGGGTCCGGGTGGCCGTCGAACTCCGGCACACCTCCTGGTGGGAGGCGGAGCGGGAACTCCGGACGGTACTGGAGCGCCACGGCAGCGCACTGTGCTGGGCGGATCGGGGGTCCCGTCCGGTGACGCCCCTGTGGCGTACCGCGTCCTGGGGATACGTGCGGTTCCACGGCGGCCTGGCGCAGCCGTCGCCGCGCTACGGCCGTCAGGCACTGACGTCCTGGGCCCGCCGCATCGTGGACACCTGGCCCGACGAGGACGACGTGTATGCGTACTTCAACAACGATCTGGGCGGCGCGGCCGTCGTGGACGCCGCGAAGTTCGCGCGGGCGGTGGCCGCGTCGGGCCGGACGGTGAGCCGTACCCCGCCGGTCCCGCCGGCAGGGCGGCCCTGAGATCCCCTGCTCTTCCCTGCGACGTGCCAGATGTGCGTCCGGGCCGGAGCTGTCGGCGCGGCCGGGGTGTTCACCCTGCTGATCGTGGTTGTCTGGCAGGTGGCTGCGACCTGGCGTGCCCGCATGGTCGCAGCCCGCGAGGAGCCGTGCAGTCAGCTCGCCGGGAGATGCGCGGAGCTGCTCGAGGACGACGTCGAGCAGCGCCGACGGACGCCGGAGGAGCTGACGCAGGCCCGGACCTCGATCGCGTCGATGGAGAAGGTGATGCGCGAGATCGACCCGTTCCCGTGACGGGCTGTACGAGTGGTACGGCCGGGAGCGCCAACTCCCGGCCGTATCTGCGAAGTACACGCCGGACAACACCATCCGCAGCCGCGGCGGGCTCTCACACCCTCACACCGCGGCACGGATTCCCTGTGTCCCTCACCGGCCTGCGGCCGGTCGCACCCCACCCTGGGAGGTTACTCATGAAAGCGCTGCTCAGGCGTGCCGCCGGCATTCCTGCCGGGCGCCGCACCAAGTGGCTCGTGCTCGCCGCCTGGCTGATCCTCGCCGTCTCGCTCGGCCCGCTCGCGGGCAAGCTGGGCGAGGTCGAGAACACCGGTGCCAATGCGTTCCTGCCGCGCGGGGCCGAGTCCGCACAGGTCAACACGGCGCTGGAGAAATTCCGTACCGACGCCGTCATGCCCGCCGTCGTCGTCTACAGCAGCGACCGGCCGCTCACCGGCGCCGACCGGGCCAGGGCCCTCGCCGACCGGGCCGCCTGTGCGCATCTCGCCGCGGACGGCGAGCGGCCGGCGGGCCCGGTCCCGTCCGAGGACGGCAGAGCACTGATGATCGTCGTCCCGCTCGCGTACGGGGACGACCTCACCGGACGCGTCGACAGGATCCGCGAGATCGCGCACGCCGACGCCCCTCCCGGCCTGGACATCGAGGTCGGCGGACCGGCCGGCTCGCTCGACGACCAGGTGGCGGTCTTCGGCTCCCTCGACTCGACCCTGATGATCGCAACCGGCCTGGTCGTCGCCGTCCTGCTGCTGATCACCTACCGCAGCCCCGTTCTCTGGCTCTTCCCGCTGCTCTCGGTCGGTTTCGCCGCCGTACTGACGCGGGTGGGCACCTATCTGCTGGCCAGGTACGCCGGCCTGCCGGTCGATCCGCAGAGCGCGGGCATCCTCATGGTGCTGGTCTTCGGTGTCGGCACGGACTACGCACTGCTGCTGATCGCCCGCTACCGCGAAGAGCTGCACCGCCACGAGGAGCGGCACACGGCGATGCGGATCGCGCTGAGCCGCTCCGGTCCCGCCGTCCTGGCCTCGGCGGGCACGATCGCGGCAGGTCTCACCTGCCTGTCGCTCGCCGACGTCAACTCCTCGCGCTCCATGGGTCTGGTCGGGGCGGTGGGGGTGGTCTGCGGGTTCCTCGCGATGGTCACGGTCCTGCCGGCCCTGCTGGTGATCGCGGGCCGCTGGGTGTTCTGGCCGTTCGTGCCCCGGTACGGCACCCCGTCCCGCAAGGTGCGGACCGTCTGGTCCAGGGTCGGGGCCGCCGTCGCCGCCCGTCCCCGGCGGTCCTGGATGATGTCGGCCGCGGTGACCGCCGTGCTCGCGCTGAGCACCCTCGGCATCGACATGGGCCTGACGCAGTCCGAGATGTTCCGGACCGAGCCGGAGTCGGTCGTCGCGCAGGAGAGGATCTCCGCGCACTACCCGTCGGGGTCCTCCGACCCCGCGAAGATCGTCACCGACGCCGGTGCGGCGGACCGGGTCAGGCGGGTTGCGGCCGGCGTCGAGGGCGTCACCCGGGTCGAGGACGGCGACCGCACGCCCGACGGGCGGCTGGCCTCCCTCTCCGTGGTGCTGAGCGACGCCCCGGACAGTCCGGCCGCCAAGGACACCGTCGAGCGGCTGCGTACCGCGGTCCATGCGGTGGCGGGTGCCGACGCTCTGGTCGGCGGCACCACCGCACAGACCCTGGACACCCAGCGGGCCGCCGACCGCGACCTGCGGACGGTCGTCCCGGTGGTGCTGCTGGTGGTCCTGCTGGTTCTCGTCTGGCTGCTGCGGGCCCTGGTCGGGCCGCTGCTGCTGCTCGCCACGGTCGCCCTGTCCTATCTGGCGGCCCTCGGAGCCTCGAACCTGCTCTTCGCGCACGCACTGGGCTTCGCCGGCGTGGACTGGTCGATTCCGCTGATGAGCTTCGTCTTCCTGGTCGCCCTGGGGATCGACTACAACATCTTCCTGATGCACCGGGTGCGCGAGGAGACCGCACGGCTCGGCCACGGTCCGGGCGTGCTGGAGGGGCTGACCAGCACCGGAGGTGTCATCACCTCCGCCGGGGTGGTGCTCGCCGCGACCTTCGCCGTCTTCGCAGGGCTGCCCCTGGTCACCATGGCCCAGCTGGGTGTCATCGTCGGCATCGGCGTCCTGCTCGACACCTTCCTCGTCCGCACGGTCCTGGTTCCCGCACTCGCCCTCGACCTGGGCCGGTGGTTCTGGTGGCCGGGGAAGCTCTTCCGTGCGGCGGGCCCGCCCCCGCAGGTCCCGGCAACGGTGACCGGACAACGGGCGCACGCGGAGGCGTAGCACGGCCTCGTCCGGGCCGGTTCCGCCCGATGTGCGCCGCGGAGCCGCGCGGTGCCCGTGCCGACGGTGGGGACGCCGGCACGGGCAGCGCTTGCGGGGGGCGGGTCAGCGCAGGAGGTGGAGAGGGATGGCGTCGGCCATGGCCTCGGCTCCGGCGTCATTGGGGTGGAGGTGGTCGCCGCCGTCGTAGCGCGCGAGGAGGCGCTGCGGGTCGGCCGGGTCGCGCAGGGCCTTGTCGAAGTCGATGACCCCGTCGTATGCGCCGCTGGTGCGGATCCAGTGGTTGACGGTCTGCCGCGCGGCTCCGTTCCCGGGGCTGTAGAAGCCGAGGGTGTCGTTCTTGAACGGCAGGATCGTGCCCCCGTAGACCGTCAGTCCGCGTTCGTGGGCGCGGGCGATGATCTGGCGGTGGGCGTCGATGATGTCCTGCGCCGAGACCCTCTCCGACTCCGGGGCGACGGTGCCGGGATGGCCGAGGTCGTTCACGCCGAGGAGGACGATGACGTGCTCGGCTCCGGGCTGGGCCGCGGCGTCGCGGTCGAAGCGGCGCAGTGCGCTCTCGCCGAAGTAGGCCGCGAAGTTCTCGGCGTCGGACCCGGCCGGGGGCCTGGAGGACTGCTGGGCCGGGCTGTGCTGGCTGGCGCGGAACGCCGAAGGCCTGGACGTACGGGCGGACAGGATCGCCCTGTGGGGCGACAGCGCCGGAGCGGGTCCGGCCGCCGCGCTGACCCTCTTCGCCCGTGACCACGGCGGGCCCGCCATCTGTTTCCAGCACCTGTGCAGCCCCGCGCTCGACGACCGGCTGGGGACCGCGAGCGCCCTGCGCTTCACCGACACGCCCGTGTGGAACCGACGTAGCGCCCACCTCAGCTGGGAGGCCTATCTGGGGTACGGAGTGCCGGGCACCGAGGACGTCCCTCCGTACGCCGCGCCCGCCCGCGCCGGGACCGTCGCCCTGGCGGGGCTGCCGCCCGCGTACGTCTCCGTCATGGAGTTCGACCCCCTGCGCGACGAGGGCATCGACTACGCCCGCGCCCTGCTGGCCGCCGGGGTGCCCACGGAACTGCACCTGATCCCCGGTGCCTTCCACGGCGCCTGGGCCGTGGAGCACGCCGCCGTCATACAGCGCGCGACCGCCGAGGCGATCGCGGTGCTGCGCAGGGCACTGGGGCGGTGAGCCGGTGGACGCTCATCCGCCGTCACCCTCACCGTTACTACCGCCCTCACCGGCCAGCCGCAGTGCGTACAGCGCGAGTTGGGCGCGGAACCGGTCCTGCGGGTCCCGCAGCCGCCACCCCAGCTCCTCCTCGACGCGTGCCAGCCGTGCGGCCACCGAGCTGTGGTGCAGGTGGAGTCGGGCGGCGGCCTGTCTCAATGAGCCCGTACGGCAGAACGCGGCCAGGGCGTCCAGGAGTTCGCCGCCCTGCCCCGACTGCCCGCCCCGCTCTCCGCACTCCAGCTTCGCCAGCATCCGAACGTCCGCCTGCGCGCGCAGCCGCTCCACCGGGATGTCCGCCAGCAGCGCGACCGGGCCGAGTTCGTCGTGGTCGGCCACGGCCTCCTCCGGGCCGCCCGCCCCCGCGAACCGCAGGGCCGAGCACGCCTGTTCCCAGGAGGTCCGCGCATCCAGCGGATCGGTGCCGCCGCCGACTCCCACCCGAATCGCGTGCGCGGAGTCACGCACCGTCCCCCGGTCACGGAGGCGTTCACGCAGAACAGCCCGCAGCTCCGCGGTCGGTGAGGCCGTGTGCGCGGAGCCGCTCCGGAAGCCGTCCGGACGCTGGACCAGTACCGCCCCCACGGACCCGACCCGCGCCACCCGTACGGTCCCCTGCAGGGAACCGCGCCCCAGCAGTGCCACCGCCTCGACCCCCACATCCGTCCCCGGCCCACCGGCCACCGCGGCCACCCGCAGCGGCACTTCGGGTGCCAGGCCCAGCAGCCGCAGCGCACGGACGCGGTCCGAGGCGTCCTCCCGTCCGGACAGCACCAGCTCGACCAGTGCCGGATCGGCCGCCGAGGGCAGCCGGGTCTGCCGCGGCCGGCCCGCCAGCACCCGGGCGGTGATGGCCATCCACTCCAGGACCAGTTCGTCGAACGGGCCCGGCACACCGGGCCGTTCCAGCCAGACGCGTCCGGCCGGCTCCAGATCGACCCTGCCGGAGACGTGCTCGGGCACGCCGTGCAGGGCGGCGCCGGCCGGAGCGAACCGCGCCGTGCGGCCGTCGGACAGCTCCACTCCCGCCGCGCATCCGGCCAGCCCGGCCGTGGACCGCGCCAGCAACACCGGATCGAGCCCGCCACCGAGCAACGCCTCGAAGTGGGCGATCACGCGGACGGCGGTGGCTGCGTCCGCATCCAGCGCCGAGAGCCGCAGCAGCAGTCCCTTCACAGCAGTCATTCTAGGAAGGACATGGCCATGACCAACAGATCCGTGCACACGCCGACCGCCAGGAGCCGGCCGGTGGGATCACCGCTGACGGCCCTTCTGGCATGCGTCCTGCCCCTGTTGTCCGCGCTCCTCCTCGCCGTCGCCGCGCCGCCCGCTTCCGCGGCCACGCTGACGGAGGTGACCGGCTTCGGCAGCAACCCGAGCAGCCTGAGGATGCACCTGTACGTGCCGGACAGAGTCCAGGCGCGGCCGGCCGTGCTGGTGGCGGTGCACTACTGCACGGGCTCGGGTCCGGCCTTCTACTCGGGCACGGAGTTCGCCTCGCCGGCCGACCGCTACGGATTCATCGTCATCTACCCGTCGGCGACCAGGAGCGGCAACTGCTTCGACGTCTCCTCGCCGCAGGCCCTCAGGCGCGACGGGGGCAGTGACCCGGTGGGCATCAGGTCCATGGTCAGCTGTGTCGAGCGGCACAACAACGCGGACTCCGCCCGGATCTACGTGGCCGGCGCCTCCTCCGGCGCCATGATGACCGACGTCCTGCTGGGCAACTACCCCGACGTGTTCAAGGCGGGCGCGGCCTTCATGGGCGTGCCGCACTCGTGCTTCGCCACCACCGACGGATCGGGATGGAACAGCGCCTGCGCGAACGGCCACGTCGACAGGACGCCGCAGCAGTGGGGCGACCTGGCCCGTGCGGCGTACCCCGGCTACAGCGGCGCCCGGCCGCGGGTGCAGGTATGGCACGGCACGGAGGACACCACCCTGCGCTACCCGAACTTCAAGCCGCGCGGCGAGCATCAGGAGCTGCTGCTCGTCGCCTCCTGGAGATACGCGGCCACGTCGGCCACATCGTCGCCGATGTCCAGCACGCCGTCGATATCGGACGCGGACGCACCGTTCACCCCGGCGAAGAACACGTCGTAGTGCCCCCCGCTCGTCTCCAGATACCCGGCGACGGTCTCCGCGTCCACGCCCAGGCGCTCGTTGAGCAGGTCACCACCCGCGACGGTGCCCGTCTTGGCGGACACCCTGCCGCGGGCGGGACAGTTCCGGCAGGACGACGCGAGGGACCCGTCGACACCCAGGGTGGGCAGCGCCTCCCGGAAGCGGGTCGCCTCGGAGGTGCCTTGCCAGTACCTCAGGATCTGGGCCACGGCGCGGGGTGTGACGCGGTCGACCGGATTGCCGCCGCGGCCGTCGGCGAGCTGGACCGCCTTGCGGTCCACCTTGGCGCTGTCCAGGAACTTCGCGAGCACGGGAAAGCCGTCCGCGCACCGGGAACTGCCCGTGCTGACGGCCATGAGGCAGATACCGAGGTTGGCCCCGAGGTTGTGGCTCACCTTGAAGATGAGCCGGGCGTACGAGTCGTACGCCGGGGAGGTGAACCGGGCCACCACCGGCGCACCCCCGTACGACCGGGGCAGCCGGGCCGCCGGGTTGGGCCCCACGGCCTTGGCGGTGACCTCGACCCCGGCCCGCTTCAGTGCCTCGATCAGGGCGGTACGGCCGAAGGCGTTCGGGTCCTTGATGTCCGACACCCGCAGGACCGGGGCGGAATCGATGGCGATGGTGCCGGAGACCTGGATACGGGTGCCGTCGGCGGAGGGCTTCACCTTGAGGGCGGTGGGCTTGCCGGCCGCGACGGTACGGACGGTGGACTTGACGGTGTACGGCGCGACGTGCGGGCGCCAGTCCAGCCGGGCGGGCGCGCCCGGGGTGTCGCCCGGGGTGGTGAGCAGATCGATCAGGTTGTCATTGATGATCATCGGCGTCGGTGCCGGGTCGAGCGCCGGATCGCGACGGAACAGCCGGGCGTCCACGATCACGTTGCCGTCCACCTTGGTGATCCCCGACGCCCGTACCTGTTTGGCGAGTTGATTGATGCCGGCCAGCGGGTTCGGTGCGGTGAGCGTCGCTCCGGGAATGTCGTCGGCGTAGGTGTGGTCGATGTCCGTGAAGGCGACCGTGCCGTCCGGGCGCGTTCGGCCGCCGAGGGTCAGATCGCCCTGGGCGACGAGATCCAGGTCCCCGACGAGGGTCGCGCCCTGCCGCTTCCCGACGGCGTGCACCGGCGTGACGAAGTGGTGATCGCCCCCGAGGGTGCGCCAGGTGCCGCTGACGCCGAACAGCTTGGCCACGGATCCGGGCACGAGGAACTGGTCGGCGTTGCGTGCCTCCACCACCTCGCCGCTGTCCGGGTTCTGCTGGAAGATCGCCCACTGGGCGTGCGGGTAGGCGGGCTTGCGCATGATCGCTGCGATGCGCGGGTCGAGGTCGTCCAGCGCCTTCGACGGAATCACCGCGGCGATCCCGAAGGCCGCCACCCAGGCGGCCAGCAGAAGGCCGAGGACAGTGAGAACGCGCTTGCGGGTCCGACTGTGCCGAGGGCTTCGGCTCCGGCTTCTCTCTGGCATGAAGGCAAATGACATGCGGACTCCACCGGTGGTGTGTGGCTCGCGGGTGTACTGGGCCCGAAAAGTGTGATTTGAGGCTATTACCCATGGGGGCGACACAAGGGGCGGACGGTCCCGGCGCGGCGGAGGGGTCCCCCGGACGGTCGCGGGAGAAGGCCGGGGCGGAGGTCCGGCGGGGGCACCTGTACGGACACGGGAGGGCCGGGCCCGGTGTCCGCGGCCGTGACGTGCGCCCGCGAGGGCCGCCGGCTCACTCCCCCAGCAGCGCCGGCAGGTCCGCGAAGGAGTCGAGGACGTGATCCGGGGTGCCGGAGGCGGACCTGTGCGTCTCCGGCAGGTATTTGCCGGTCCTGACCAGTACGCCGGTGATCCCGAAGCGCTGCGCCGCCAGTACGTCGGTCTCGATGTCGTCACCCACCATCAGCGTTCCGGACGCGCCGGCGCCGAGATGGGCCAGTGCGGTGGCGTAGAACGCCTCGGCGGGCTTACCGGTGACCACCGCCTCGACCCGCGCCGCCCGTTCCAGCCCCGGCAGGAAGGCCCCCGTGTCGAGGTCGAGGCCCTGCGCCGTACGCCAGTACAGGTTCCGGTGCATGGCGATCAGCCGGGCGCCGCCCTGGAGGTGGCGGAAGACCGCGTTGAGGGCCTCGTAACCGAACGCCTCTCCCGCGCCGCCCAGGACGACCACGTCCACCGGAGGACCCTCGTCCGCCGCGTCCACGAGGGTCACACCCGCCAGGTCCTCGCGGACATCGCCGCTGTTGAGCAGCGCGCACCGGGCTCCGGGGCAGTGTTCGCGCAGATACGCGGCGGTGACCGCCGGTGCGGTGAGGATGTCGTCCTCGCCGACGGGGAAACCCGCACCGGCCAGTTTCGCAGCCATCTCGGCGCGGGTGCGGGACGTGGTGTTGGTGACCAGGGCCAGCGGGAGCCCGGCGGCACGCAGCCGCTCCATGGCCGCCACCGCGCCGGGCAGCGGCTGCCAGTCCACGGTGAGCACGCCGTCGATGTCGATCAGGACCGCTCCGATTCGTTCCACAAGGTCGACTGTCGCCGACTTGCGGGACCGCCGCACATGGGGTTGCGTTCGAAGTGGATACGTACGTGGTCACTGTCTCCCCTGGGTCGGGGGTGAACCACCGTGTTGTTCGCCGATCGCGTGGATGCGGGGCAGCGCCTTGGCGAGGCGCTGCGGCATCTGGCGGAGGAGGAACCCGTCGTCCTGGGGCTGCCGCGCGGCGGGGTTCCCGTCGCCGCTGCGGTTGCCGCGGCACTCGGTGCCCCTCTCGATGTGATCGTGGTCCGCAAACTGGGCGTGCCGTACCACCGCGAGCTGGCCTTCGGTGCCATCGGTGAGGGCGGGGTGCGGGTGATCAACGACGACGTCGTCCGGCGCGGAGGGCTCGGGCCCGAGGACATCGCCACCGTCGAACGCACCGAGCAGGCGGAGCTCGAACGGCAGGCGCGGCGGTTCCGCGAGGACCGGCCCCGGCTGCCGCTCGACGGCCGTACCGCGATCGTGGTCGACGACGGGATCGCGACCGGTGCCACGGCCTCGGCCGCCTGCCAGGTCGTACGGGCGCAGGGCGCCGCCCGCGTGGTGCTGGCCGTTCCGGTGGCGCCTGCGGACACCGTCGCCCACCTGCGTACACAGGTGGACGAGGTGGTCTGCCTCTCCACGCCGGTGCTGTTCTCGGCCGTCGGCGAGTGGTACAGGGACTTCTCCCAGACGCCCGACGAGGAAGTCCTCTCCCTGCTGAAGGCGTAGGGCCGTCGTCCGGACCGTGCCCGGCCCGCGCCCCGGTCAGTCCGCGCAGAACGTGTCCCGGTCCGGGCGTACCCCCGTGGTCAGGAACGTGGTGACCTTGCCGGTGCCGCACGCGTTGCCGTTGCCCAGGTAGACGCCGTGCCCGCCGTGGTCGACCGTGACGAGCCGCGCACGGCCGGCCAGTGCCTCGCGCATCCTCAGCGCCCCGAAGTACGGGGTCGCCGGGTCCCGGAGGTTCTGGATCATCAGGATGTCGGACGGGCCCTCGGCGGTGATCCTCGTCGGCTTCTCGGTGGGCCCGTTCTTCCAGAAGGCGCAGGGTGTGATGTTCGCCGGCATCCCGGCCGTCAGCGGGTGATCCGCCCGGTCGGCGGCCACGGCCCTCCGGTACGAGGCCACGGACGCCGGCCACCGCACGTCGTTGCAGATGACGGCGACCATGACCGCGGCGTCCTGGTCCGGCAGCGGGTACGCGAGCTCCGGCGGGAGGACCGGTGTCACGGCCGGGTCCTGGGCCGCCACGACGAGCTCGGCCAGCTGCCCGAACGAGGAGTCGCTGTACAGGGCGCTCTGCAGCGCCTGCCGCAGCCGGTTGCCGGTCAGCGCGACGCCCGCCGTGGTCGTCTCCTTCGGCTGACGGTCCAGCTCCGCCGCCAGCGAGAGGATCAACGGCCGCACGTCCTGCGGCCGCCGGGCCAGGCGCAGCCTCTCGGCCTCCCGCGCCGGATCCGAGGCCCAGGCCGCGAAGTCCGGGAAGCGGTCGTCCGCCGCCTGCGCCATGTTGGCCAGCCAGCCGCGCTCGAGCCGGGACGGATCGGGGTCACCGGTGCTGTCCAGTACCCAACGGTCCGTGTGCCGCGGATACTTCTGCGCGTACACGGCGCCCACGTACGTACCGTACGAGACGCCCCACGCCGACAGCTTCTCCTCGCCCAGCGCCTGCCGGAAGCGGTCGATGTCGCGCACCTCGTTCGCCGTGCTGAAGCTGCGCAGCACGGCTCCGCCGTTGCGGGCGCAGGCCTCGGCCGTGCGCCGGGACCGGGCGACGTTCTCCGTGATGTCGCCGTCCGGCGCGGGCCAGGAACGCAAGGTCGTCATGTACCGGTCTTCCTCGTCGAGACCGCAGTTCGCCCTCGTACTGCCGCCGACGCCGCGCGGATCGAGGCCGACCAGGTCGTACGCCCCCGCCAGCTCCTTCTGCAGCGCCGCCCCCTTCTGCGTCAGCCGCTGCACCCCGGCGCTGCCCGGCCCGCCCGGGATGACGATCAGCGTGCCGCGTCGCGCACCGGGCCGGTCACTGCGCACACGGGAGACGGCGACGGTGAGCTGCGGGCCGTCCGGGTCGGTGTAGTCGAGCGGTACGGGCAGGTCGGCGCACTCCTGCCCGGCGGGGCCGCCGGGCAGGGCGCACGACCGCCACATGAGGGTGGGGACAGCGGTGGCGGACTCCGCCGGTGCGGCGAGGGCGGCGGGGACCGCGACGGCGGCCAGTGACGTGGCGACGACGGTCACGGACAGGGCGACGACGGTCACGGACAGGGCGAGCAGCAGGGTCCGATTGAGGTAAGTGGTCATGGAACAAGGGTTGTTGAGCGACGGCCCCCATCCCATCCGGCAGGCACCACGGCCTCCGGTGGGGCTGCCCCCCGCACGCCTGACCGGACGTCAGCCGTTCTTGCCGAACAGCAGCTTCCACGGCGCGATCGCCGATTCGATCTGCACGCGCAGCCCCAGCTTCGATTCGCCGTTCACCCTCTCCTCGAATCTGATCGGCACTTCGACGATCTTCAGTCCGCGCCTGACCGTCCGGTGGTTCATCTCCACCTGGAAGGAATACCCGTTGCTGCGGACGGTCGGCAGATCGATCGCTTTCAGGGTGTCCGCCCGCCATGCCTTGAAACCGGCCGTGGCGTCCTTCACGCGCAGCCGCAGAATCGCGTTGACGTAGAAATTCGCCCAGGCGGAGAGCGCCTTTCGGTGCCACGGCCACTCGGTGGCGAGCGAACCGCCTTTCACATAGCGGGAACCGATCACGACGGCGGCGTCGTCGGCGAAAAGTCTCTCGACCATGAGCGGGACCACCGAAGCCGGGTGAGAGAGGTCGGCGTCCATCTGAATGACCACGTCGGCTGCTTCTTCCAGCGCGCGCGTCATACCGGCGACGTACGCGCGGCCCAGCCCGTTCTTCTCGCTCCGGTGCAGAACGCCGACCGTGCCCGGTGCCCCGGCTGCGAGCCCGTCCGCGATCTCCCCCGTGCCGTCGGGCGAATTGTCGTCGACGACGAGAACATGCAGGTTCGGTACGTGCAGGTCCATGAGCAGATCGACGAGGACGGGCAGGTTCGTCCGCTCGTTGTAGGTGGGGACGACCACCACGATCTTCGGGGGAGTCTTCTCCACGACCGTTCCCTTGCGCTCTCAGGCGTTTGCTGGTGATTCACGCGCTTGATCCGCGCGAGCCTAACACCCGGGAACAACGCCTCACCGGGCTCTCCGTACAGCGATCCGCGCAAGGCCTCGGCACGAAGAACATCCCGCGCCCGCCCATACGCGACGCGGCACCTATTGCAGGGGGAAACAATGAAAGGACCCGGTCCCGATTCCGCGCGTGCCACGCGGGAGCACGACCGGCTCTTCCCGGAGTTCCGGGCTTTTCGGGTACGCCACCCGGCGGAGATCCGGGCCCGTTGCACCCGTTCGCCGCCGAATCGGAGCGCGCCGTCGACCCTCCGCAGAATCCGGCTGACGCGAGCACGACACCCCGTCCCGAAGAACGTTCCGGACCCCGCCCGGAACAGGATTGTGCGCGCTCGCCGCCCTCTCCACCCATCTGTTCACCGGCGCCCTCGACGATTCGTCGCGCGGACGCTGGACCGCGTACGCACTCAGCATCGTCGTCGCCGGTCGTCCTCGCGCCCGCGCCGGGCGCGGCGCACATACGGGCGTTAGTCTGATGCGAGCAGGGACCGTGCGGGTGACGGTTGCTGCGCGGCGGTGGGGCCCGCCGTACCCGAACCGCGGCAGCAGTGCCGCCAACGGTCCCTACTTGCGGTCGGACGTGCCCGCGCACGGGCACCCAGCAGGTAGGAGACGTATGTCCATGGGAGCGCAGCAGCCCCGGGTGTTCCCCGCACCGACGGGATCCCCGGACTCCTCCGTGCCGGAGGACCCCGACGACGCCGAGGCCGCCATGTCCGTACCCGCGCGACCGGGCACCCGGTCCGGCCGGCAGTGGCCCGTCGTCGCCGTCGTCGCCCTCGGCGGTGCGATCGGAGCGTGCGGCCGTTACGGGGCTTCGCTGATCTGGACGACTCCGCCGGGTGGCTTCCCCTGGACGACGCTGCTGGTGAATGTCATCGGCTGTGCGGTGATCGGCGTGTTCATGGCGGTCATCAGCGATGTCCGGTCGGTGCACCGGCTGGTGCGGCCCTTCTTCGGTACGGGGGTGCTGGGCGGGTTCACCACGTTCTCCACCTACGCGGTGGACATCGAGCGGCTCGTGGACGCCGGCCGGGCCCGTGCAGGTGTCGCGTATCTCGGGCTGACCCTGCTGGCGGCGCTGGCAGCGGTGTGGAGTGCGGTGTGGCTGACGCGCCGCGTACGGGCGTGGAGGCGGGCATGACGGAGGAGACCAGCGGGACCGAGGGGGCCGGGGCGACCGAACGGGCCCTGCGGCTGACGGTCCTCGTCGGGGAGTCCGACAGCTGGCACCACCGGCCCCTCTACACGGAGATCGTGCACCGGGCGCACCGGGCGGGGCTGGCGGGCGCCAGCGTGTTCCGGGGTATCGAGGGCTTCGGCGCCTCGTCGGTGATCCACACCCAGCGGCTGCTGTCGCTGAGCGAGGACCTGCCGGTGGCCGTCGTGATCGTGGACACCGAGGAGCGCATCCGCGCGTTCCTTCCGCTCGTCGACGAGCTGATCGGGGAAGGGGTGGCCATGCTGGACGCCTGCGAGGTCATCCGCCGCCACGGTCGGGAGGAGGACCGGTGAACTGGCTGCTGGTGATCGTCGGTGCGGCCATCGGCGCACCGCTGCGCTACGTGACCGACCGGGCGGTCCAGTCCCGGCACGACACGGTCTTCCCGTGGGGGACGTTCGCGGTGAACACGGCCGGCTCCCTGGTGCTCGGTCTGCTGACCGGCGCGGTGGCGGCCGGCGCCACGTCGTCGCAGGTGCAACTGCTCGTGGGAACAGGGCTGTGCGGGGCGCTGACGACCTACTCGACGTTCAGCTACGAGACGCTGCGACTGGCCGAGGACGGGGCGATGTTGTACGCGGCGGCCAATGTCGTGGGGAGCGTGGTGGCGGCGCTGGCCGCGGTGTTCGTGGGGGTCTCGCTCGCCGAGACACTCTGGGCGTAGGACCGTTCGGGACGCCCCGCCGCACGGGCGGGACGTCCCGGGACCGATGAGCTAGGACCGGCGCTGCGAGCCGCCGTTGCCCGCGCCGGACGACGTGCGGCGGCCCTGTGACGGGCGGCTGCGGCGGGCGCGGGACGACGGCGAGCCGCCGCTCTTCGCCCGCTCCGTCACCGGCGCCGAGATCGTGACCGGCACCCCCGACGGGGCCTGCGCGCCGGTGATCCGACTCAACTCGGCCTCGCCGGAGCGGACCTGGGCGATCTTCGGGGTGATCCCCGCATCGGCCATCAGACGGGTCATCTCACGGCGCTGGTTGGGCAGCACCAGCGTGACGACGCTGCCGGACTCACCGGCCCGGGCGGTGCGGCCGCCACGGTGCAGGTAGTCCTTGTGGTCGCTCGGCGGATCCACATTGACGACGAGGTCGAGATTGTCGACGTGGATGCCGCGGGCCGCGACGTTCGTGGCGACCAGCACCGTGACGTGTCCGGTCTTGAACCGGGTCAGGGTGCGGGTGCGCTGCGGCTGCGACTTGCCGCCGTGCAGCGCGGCAGCCCGTACCCCGCTGTTGAGGAGGTGGTCGGTGAGCTTGTCCACCGCGTGCTTGGTGTCCAGGAACATGATCACCCGGCCGTCGCGCGCCGCGATCTCCGTCGTGGTGGCGTACTTGTCGGCGCCGTGGACGTACAGCACGTGGTGCTCCATCGTCGTCACCGCACCGGCCGCCGGGTCGACGGAGTGGACCACCGGGTCGTGCAGATAGCGGCGGACCAGCAGGTCGACGTTGCGGTCCAGGGTGGCCGAGAACAGCATCCGCTGGCCCTCCGGCGCCACCTGGTCGAGCAGCTCGGTGACCTGCGGCATGAAGCCCATGTCGGCCATCTGGTCGGCCTCGTCGAGAACGGTGATGGTGACACGGTCGAGGCGGACGTCGCCGCGCTCGATGAGGTCCTTGAGCCGGCCGGGTGTCGCGACGACGACTTCGGCGCCGCCGCGCAGCGCGCTTGCCTGCCGTCCGATCGACATGCCGCCGACGACGGTCGCGAGCCGCAGCTTCAGCGACTTGGCGTACGGGGTGAGGGCGTCGGTGACCTGCTGGGCCAGCTCCCGGGTGGGGACGAGGACCAGGGCCAGCGGGCGGCGGGCGTCGGCGCGCCGGCCTGCCGTACGGGCCAGCAGTGCAAGGCCGAAGGCGAGGGTCTTGCCCGAGCCGGTGCGGCCGCGGCCGAGCACGTCGCGCCCGGCGAGCGAGTTGGGCAGGGTGGCCGCCTGGATCGGGAACGGCGTGGTCACGCCCTCGGCGGCGAGCGCCGCCAGCAGGGGTGCGGGCAGATCCAGATCGGCGAACGCCTCGGCGGCGGGCAGCGCGGGGGTGATCGTCGTCGGCAGGGCGAACTCGCCCTGCTTGGCGGCGGGCCGGCGTCCGTAGCCACCGGAGCGCGGACCGGAACCGGAGGCGGAGCGGCCCGGAGCGCCGTAGCGGCTCTGGCCTCCCTGACCGCCGCCGGGCTGCGAGCGGAAGCCGCCGCTGCGGGTACGGGAGTATCGATCGTTCGTGCGAGCTGTGCGGTTCATGCAGAACCCTTCCTCGATATGGCGCGTATCGAGGAATTCACTGCACCGGCGGAGCGGCGCAGGAATCGCAGGAACGGGCCGATGAAATGCGTTGACGAAGCCCGGCTGCGAAGAAACGAGCCGTGTCCGACACGGATGAACCGCGTCCGTCACAGGGACTGGGGGCGGCGCACGGTGGCGGGCCCGGAAAAAGCAACGAGCTGGGGCCCGCACCCAAGGTGCGGGCCCCAGCTGTGCGCAAGTGCGTCTCAGCGCGTCAGCGCCGGAGCGTTTGCAGGATCACGCGGGGGTGATGTTCTCCGCCTGCGGGCCCTTCTGGCCCTGCGTGACGTCGAAGGTCACCTTCTGGCCCTCCTGCAGCTCACGGAAGCCGCTCGCGGCGATGTTCGAGTAGTGGGCGAAGACGTCAGCGCCGCCACCATCCTGCTCGATGAAGCCGAAGCCCTTTTCCGCGTTGAACCACTTGACGGTGCCAGTAGCCATGTTTGTCTCCTTCTGGGGCAGTGCCCGGGGATCCGCACCGTGCGGATCCCGCGTCGCCGCGATGATTACCCCGTCCGGAACAATAATGCCGGAAATACAAAAGCGCGCCCATCGGCACATTACGCCGACGAGAGCACTTGGAGTTTTGGGAACCACAACTGCAACTGCATCCACACTAGCACGATGGAAGCGTCCGGAAGCGGCAAGTAATTACACTCCGTCCGGTGTGCCATAAACCTTCATCGGGCATTGCATAAAATTCTGCGCTTGCGGCAGCAGATATTCTGCCCCGCGGACCCGTCCTCAGGACCCCGCGCCCGCTCCACCGGCCGAACCCGTCCGGGACCGACGCAGCTCCGCGTTGAGGCTCAGGGCCTCCTCGAGCTGGTCCTCCAGGATGACGATGCGACAGGCCGCCTCGATCGGCGTACCGCCGTCGACGAGTTCACGCGCGCGGGCCGCTATGCGCAACTGGTAGCGGGAGTAGCGGCGATGGCCGCCCTCGGACCGCAGGGGTGTGATCAGGCGGGCCTCGCCGATCGCCCGGAGGAAGCCGGGCGTCGCGCCGATCATCTCCGCCGCCCGGCCCATGGTGTAGGCGGGGTAGTCGTCGTCATCGAGCCGGTCAGCGGCGTGCGGAGGGGTCTCTGGGGGCATTTGCACCTCTTCCGGGCCCGCCGCGAGAGACATCGGAAGCGTCTCTGATTTCGTTGACCGAAAAAGAAACTCTCTGAGTGCGAGCCATCATCTCTATCATAGCCGCGACAGATTTCCCGGGCCTGTCGGGTGAAATTAGCTGTCCGGGCGCCCGACGGCCGCCCGGGTGCACGACGCCTCGTCGCACACCTCTTCGCACACTCTTTCCCGTCGCGAGACGCGTACCCCGACGCACACCTCGCGGGACACACTGACCGGACGGTCAGTTGATGACGGCCTGGCCGGCGGTCATAATGTACGAGTAGCCCTTCACGCATCCCCCGTCGTGAAGGGCTACGACCCGTTGCGGGCCCACCCGTGCCGGACATACGACGACACCACGGGCAAGGGACTCCCCTCGTGGTCCCTTGCCCATGTTTTTTCGAGTTAACAGTGACGTAGAGTATTTGCGCAAGCCCGCTCCTGGCACTGGAGCGGGATGTTCCGCTCGGACGGACGCGCGTACGGCGGACGTGGACGTGGGGACCCCGATGGACAACGGCGAAGAACACGCGCCTGAGCTGCGGACGTTGCAGCAGAAGGTGGAGTACATGGTGGAGGAGACCTTCCCCGGCCGGAAGATCTCCGGGCGGGTCTTCGCGGACCTGGTCAAGGAGCGGGGTGGGTCGCTGTCGCACAGCTACTTCTCCAACATCCTCGCCGGGAAGGTCACCCAGCCGTCCGAGGAGATCCTCAAGGCTCTCGGGCTCGGCTTCGGCGTCGACTGGCGCTTCTTCAAGGAGGAGTCGGAGGTCGTCGACGACGTCGTCGCCGGCCTGCGGTTCCTGGCGAAGCGGCGGACCGGGGAGATCAGTGGGCTGGCCGGCCGTGGCCTGGACGACGACGGCCTGCCGCCGGAGCTGCTGCAGTTCGCACTCTCGCTCCTGGAGGACGCGAAGGACCGGCGGAGCGACGCCGCCGGCGGCCCGGGCAACGGGTCCGGCGACGCCGCCGACGGCCGGTCGGAGCAGTAGGCCCTCATGTCCCTGCGTGCGCTGCGAAGAGAGTGCGAGGCCGGACTGGCCGACCTCCCCCTCCCCGCCCCGTTCTCCGTCACCGGTCTGGTGGCGAACATGGAGGCGGCGCGCGGCCGCACCATCGTGCTGCACGAAATGCCCGACCGGCTGGCGCGCGTCAATGCCGCCTGCGGACTGCGCCTGGCCTCGGGACGGACCAGCCTCGTGCTCTACCGGCGGCGCCCCACCGCGTACCAGACGCAGCACGTCATCCTGCACGAGCTGTGCCACGAGTGGTTCGACCACGGCACCTCGCTCGACGCGGAGCAACTCCAGCGGCTGCTCCCGGTCTTCGACACGTCCCTGATCTCCCGGGTCCTCGACTCCGGTGTCGCCGACGCGCTGCGGGCGGGCGACGGCACCGTGCAGGCGCGCGCCCACTACGACACGCACGACGAGCGGATCGCCGAGTTCGGCGCCTCGCTCATCCCGCGTATGGCCAGGGACGTGACCAGCGACGACATGGTGGGCCGCCTGGCCGACTCGCTCTCCCGCCCCGTCGCGCACCGCCGCCGCGGCGGCGGCCTGTTCCGCCGGACCTGACTGCTCGACAACCCCCTCCCCCACTCCAGAGGACTTTGCCGTGACCCCGCTCGATCTCGCCGGCTACCTGATAGCCGGCCTCATGACGGCCGTCGCCGTGTGGCGCATGCCGGCCGCCCTGTGGGGCGACGAGGAGGACAAACGCCGCCGGGCCCTGTGGGGCTGCTACGCCGGATTCGCCGCCGCCCTGTGGACGAAGACCCGTGCCGTACGGACCGGGCTCAACAACAGTGCCGTCACCGACCTCTCGGTCCTGATCAAGCACTACACCGCGACCGTCGCGATCCTGGCGATCCTCAGCTACATCGTCGCGATCTACGGCCGGTACCCCGAGGCCGGGGACGTCCCGCGGCACGTCCGGTTCGCGCGGATGATCCAGCAGGTGGCGGCGAAGGCGTCCGTCGCCACACTGATCCTGCTGACGGTGCTCTTCTTCACCGTCGTCGACCGCTCCGTACCGTCGGACCGCTTCGTCTCCGACCATGCCGGGCAGTGGGGCGCCACGCTGTACATGAGCGTGTTCTACCTCTACCTGGGCGCCGCGTCCGCGGTCTGCGCGTACCAGTGGGGGCTGGCCACCGCCGGTGCGCGGCTCCGCCATCTGCGGGTGGGGCTGGGCATGATGACATTCGCGATGGTCATCGGCGTCGGCTACACCGTCAGCCGCACGCTGTTCCTGTGGGTCAGCGTCATCGACCGGCCGAGCCCGGCCTTCGCCCTGGAGTTCGACGAGGTCACCGAGGCCGCACAGCTGGTGCTGTTCGCGTTCTTCGCGGTGGGCGCGTCCATCCCCGCCTTCAGCACAGGCGGGCGCCGGGTGAAGCTGTGGCGGGCCCAGAGCCGGCTGCACGCCCTCTGGTACGAGCTGATGACCGCGTTTCCCGAGCAGCCGTTCGAGCCGCCGCGGTCCCTGCGCCGCGAACTGACCAGGTTCGACACGCCCGCGGACATCCGGATCGACCGGTGGGCCGCCGACATCGCGGACGCGGTCGAGAAGCTGCGCCACTACGTGCCGGACACCCTGCTGCCGGCCGCCGGGGCGGCAGCCGTCGGCGACACCGCGGACCCCGCGAAGGCCGGACCGCTCGCCGACGCGTACTGGATCAAGGCGGCCCTCACCGCGAGGAACAGCGGCGCCGCCGCCGGCCCTGCCGCAGCGGTCGGCACACAGCACGCCACCGACCAGGACGACGAAGTGGCGTGGCTGGTGGAGGTGGCGGCCGCGTACCGGACGGTCTCCGAGGACCGGACCCGGCAGATCCTGGCCTCCGTGACAGCCATGGACACGACGGAGAAGACGGAGAAGAAGGCGTGACGACGACGAACACCACCGCGGCCCCTGCCCCCGCCGACGGCCGGACGTCGGCCGCCCGCACGGTCACGGACGTCCTCCAGCCCCGCAACGTCCTGCTCGCCGGCATGCTCGCCATCGGCCTGGCCGCCGCCGGCCACTGGACCGGTCTGCTGTGGGGCCTTCTCGGCGCCCTCTGCGCGGGAATCGTCCCGGCCGGGTACATCGAGTGGGAGCGGGGGCGCGGCACCTGGGGCGACCGGCATGTCGTCGACCGTACGAAGCGTGCGCCGATCTTCTTCGTCATCCTCGGCTCGATCGGGGCAGGCTCGGTCGTCATGGTCCTCGGGCACGCGCCGGCCGGGATCCTGGTGGCGATGCTGGCCCTGTGGGCCATGACGGTCGTCCTGCTGGCCGTCAACACCGTCTGGAAGATCTCGGTGGACGCGTCGGTCGCCTCGGCGGTCGTCGCACTGCTCGCCGCGGTCCACTCCCCGTGGTGGCTGCTGGCGTACCCGATGACGGCCGCCGTGTGCTGGTCGCGGGTGGCGCTCGGCTACCACAGCGTCGCCCAGGTGGTGGCGGGCGCTTCGCTGGGAGCGGCGACGGCGACGGCGTTCCTGGTCGCCTGACGCCCGGAGCGGCCGTCACCGGTCCCCTGCGGGCTCCCCCGGTTGCGCAACGCCGCGTATGCCCAAATAGTCATGTTGCGACAGACTTTGTGGCCGGGCGGCTGCGCCACGACGTCCTCGGTGCGCCGACCGCAGCACCGCCCGGGTGAGGGCGGCGGTACGGGAACCAGGTCGGCGCACCACCGGCCCCAGGAGATCAGCATGCCCACCACCACAGCATCCGCTGGATCCACCGCACCCGACTTCGCGGACCGTACGGACTTCGAGAACGCCGACCGGGGATTCGTGGCCGGACCATCCGTCACGGCCATCACCGGCGACGACGGACGCGTGGTGTGGGACTTCGCCGACACCGCCTTCCTGGAAGGGGACTGCCCGGACACCGTCAACCCGAGCCTGTGGCGGCAGGCCCAGCTCTGCGCCCGCGCCGGTCTGTACCGGGTGACCGACGGGATCTACCAGATCCGCGGCTTCGACCTGTCGAACATGACCCTCATCGAGGGCGACACCGGAGTGATCGTCGTCGATCCGCTCGTCTCCGCCGAGACCGCGGCGGCCGGCCTCGCGCTCTACCTCGAGCAGCGCGGTGACCGGCCCGTCACCGGCGTGCTCCTCACCCATTCGCACATCGACCACTTCGGCGGCATCCACGGCGTCGTCGGCCGGGACGACGACGTACCGGTCCTCGCCCCGCAGGGCTTCATGCAGCACTCGGTCACCGAGAACGTGTACGCCGGGACGGCCATGCTGCGGCGCGGCGCCTACTACTCGGGCATGAACCTCGGCCGCGGCCCCACCGGCCTGGTCGGGACGGGCCTCGGCTTCACCGCCTCCACCGGAACCACCGGCATCCTCCCGCCCACCATCGAGATCACCGGAACCGGGCAGGTCGAGACGGTCGACGGCGTGGTGTTCCACTTCCAGCTGACGCCCGGCACCGAGGCACCCGCGGAGATGAACTTCCATCTGCCCGAGCACCGCGCCCTGTGCATGGCCGAGAACGCCACCCACAACCTGCACAACATCCTGACGCTGCGCGGCGCCGTGGTCCGCGACGCACGGATCTGGTCCCGCCATCTGAACGAGGCAGTGGAGCTCTTCGGCACCGAGAGCGACGTCCTGTTCGCCTCCCACCACTGGCCCACCTGGGGGACGAAGCAGCTGACCACGTTCCTGTCGGAGCAGTGCGACCTGTACGCCTACCTGCACGACCAGACCCTGCGCCTGGCCAACCGGGGCCACACCGGCCTCGAGATCGCCGAACTGATCGAACTGCCGCCCGGTCTCGCCCGCTCCTGGCACGCCCGCGGCTACTACGGTTCCGTCAGCCACAACGTGAAGGCGATCTACCAGCGTTATCTGGGCTGGTACGACGGCCACCCGTCCTCGCTCTGGGAGCACCCGCCGACCGAGTCCGCGCGCCGCTACGTCGACTGCATGGGCGGCGTCGACGCGGTGGTCGCCCGGGCCGGGCAGTACGTCTCCGAGGGCGATCTGCGGTTCGCGGCGCAGCTGCTCAAGCACGCGGTCTTCGCGGACCCCGGCCACACCGCGGCCAAGGAGCTGCTCGCGCAGACCTTCGAACGGCTCGCCCACGGCGCCGAGAACGCGACCTGGCGCAACTGCTATCTCATGGGCGCCCTCGAACTGCGCCAGGGCATCACCAGGACGCCATTGTCCGCCGGAGGCATGACCGCGGCGCTGAGCGTGGAGCAGATCTTCGACTCGCTCGCCATCCGCATCGACGGCCCCCAGGCGTGGGACCACCGGGCCACTCTGGACTGGCACTTCACCGATCTGGGCGAGTGGTACCGGACCACTCTGCGCAACGGTGTCCTCGTACCGGCGAGGACGGACCCGACCGACACCGCCATCGACGCCCCCGCCGACGTGACGTTCACCCTGACCCGGGCGCAACTGCTGCAGCTGCTGGCCGGCAAGGGGCTCGACACGATCGAGCACACCGGGGACATCGGCGCGCTGCGGACCCTGGTGTCGGTGCTGGACACCACGGACCCGGACTTCGCCGTCGTGACGCCCTGACCGCCGGCCCGGTGTGCGGGTCGTTGCGGTCCGGGTCCCTGCCCGACGGGTTCTTACGCTCCGGTGACGTGCCCGCACGGCGGCGGAGCGGAGTGCGCACGGCGATCTAACGTGGCGTCATGCGCGTACTGCTCACCGGCGGGGCCGGGTTCATCGGGGGACACATCGCCGAAGCGCTCGCCCGGCGCGGGCACGAGGTGGTGGTCTTCGACGCGCTGCTGGAGTCGGCGCACGGGCCCGGTGCTCGCGCCGGGCGGGAGGGGCTGGTCGTCGCCGATGTACGGGACCGGGGCGCGGTCGCCGATGCGCTGCGGGGGGTCGACGCGGTGTGTCACCAGGCGGCGATGGTCGGTCTGGGCAAGGACTTCGCGGACGCCCCCGAGTACGTCGGCTGCAACGACCTGGGGACGGCTGTCCTGCTGGCGGAGATGGCCGGGGCCGGGGTGGGCGGTCTGGTGCTCGCGGGGTCGATGGTCGTGTACGGCGAGGGCCGGTACGACTGTCCACGGCACGGGCAGGTCAGGCCAGGACCGCGGGCCGTGACCGATCTGGCGGCGGGCCGGTTCGAACCGCGCTGCCCGGACTGCGGGGCGGAGCTGACCCCCGGTCTGGTGGGCGAGAACGCGCCGACCGACCCGCGCAACGTCTACGCGGCGACGAAGCTCGCCCAGGAACATCTCGCCGCCTCCTGGGCGCGGGCGACGGGCGGCCGGGCGACGGCCCTGCGGTACCACAACGTGTACGGGCCGGGGATGCCGCGCGACACCCCGTACGCGGGCGTCGCCTCCTTCTTCCGCTCGTCGCTGGCCCGGGGCGAGGCACCGCAGGTCTTCGAGGACGGCGGCCAGCGGCGCGACTTCGTCCACGTACGCGATGTGGCGGCTGCGAACGCGGTGGCGCTGGAGGCCTTGCTGGAACGGGCGGCAGGGAGCTTCGCCGCGTACAACACCGGGAGCGGGGACCCGCACACGATCGGTGAGATGGCGGCGGCGCTGGCCGCCGCGCACGGCGGCCCGGAGCCGGAGATCACCGGTGGGTACCGGCTCGGGGACGTACGCCATGTGACGGCGGACTCGCGCCGGCTGCGGGAGGAACTGGGCTGGCGGCCGGAGGTCGGGTTCGCGGAGGGGATGAAGGAGTTCGCGGGGGCGGCGGCACTCCGAGCGGTCCCGGCCGGCGGGTGAGACGGCAGGGCGGCCGGGTGCGGCTCTCTCAGGCCGGGGCGGCCGCCGGGAGGGTGACCTCGAAGCAGCAGCCACCCGCGACGTTGCGTACGTCCGCCCGGCCCTCGTGCGCCTCCACGATGCCGCGCACGATGGCCAGCCCGAGGCCTGCGCCGGCGGGTGGCGTACGTGCGTGGCTGCCGCGCCAGCCCGTGTCGAACACCCTCGGCAGGTCCTCCTCAGGGATGCCGCCGCAGCCGTCCGTCACCGAGAGCACCACTGTGCCTTCGGCGCGGTGCGCGGCCACCGCCACCGTGCCGTCGGCCGGGGTGCGGCGGATCGCGTTGATCAGGAGGTTGCCCAGGACCCGGCTCATCTCCTTGCTGTCGACCTCCACCGGCACGGCGTCGATACGGTCGCCGACCAGCCGTACCCCGTGCTCGCGCGCCAGTGGGTCGGCACCCGCGAGGGCGTCGCCGACCAGGTCGTACACGGAGATGCGGGTGGGTGCCAGGGTGAGCGATCCGGCGTGGATCCGGGAGAGTTCGAAGAGGTCGCCGACCATGGCGTTCATGCGTTCCACCTCGGTCCGTATCTGACGGAGGTAGCGGCCCGAGTCGGCGGCCATCCCGTCCTCCAGCGCCTCGGACATGGCCCGCAGCCCGGCGAGCGGGGTCCGCAGATCGTGCGAGATCCACGCGACGAGCTCGCGGCGTGACGTCTCCAGGGCGCGTTCGCGCTCCCGGGAACTGTCGAGCTTGGCACTGGTGGCCGCCAGTTCCCTGGCCAGGGAGGCGAGTTCGGCGGTCGCCCGCTCCTCGGGGACGGCGAACGTACCGCCGTCCCCGAACGAGCGGGCCGCCAGGGTCAGCTCCCTGCTCCTGGCCGCGACCCAGCGCCCCAGCAGCATCGCGGTGGCGAAGGACACCACGGCAGCCATGGCGACCACGGTCGTGACGACGGTCAGATCGTGCGTCGACAGGAACATCGCCCAGGCGACCACGAGGGTCCCGGCCAGCATCGCGGTCACGGCGACGGCGGCGACGACGCTCAGCGACACGACGAGCGAACGGTGCCGGAAGAGGCGCAGCGCCAGTGCGCCGAGCAGTCCGGCCGCGGCGGCACCGAGGAACGCGCAGAGCGCAATGAGGAGGATGTCGGTCATGAGGGGCCCGCAGCGGTGGTGGGGCCGGCCTGCGTGCGGACGGAGGCCGAGGGTGAGGCCGGTTCCGGCTCCGGCTCCGGCTCCGGGGTCAGGCGATAGCCCACGCCCCACACCGTCCGGATCAGCTGCGGACGGGCCGGGTCGGCCTCGACCTTGCCGCGCAGCCGCCGCACATGGACCGTCACGGTCGACAGATCCCCGAAATCCCAGCCCCAGACCTCCCGCATCAGCTCCTCCCGGGTGAACACCCGGCCGGGGTGGCGCAGGAAGAAGGCCAGCAGATCGAACTCGCGGAGGGTGAGGGAGAGTTCGCGGCCGCCCCGGGTCGCGCGGCGGGCCGCCGGCTCGAGGCGGAGTCCGGCGCACTCCCACACGGCCGGGGCGGCGTCCGTGACGGGCGCCGCCTCCCGGCCCCGGCGCAGCACCGCATCGACGCGCAGCACGAGCTCGCGCGGGCTGAACGGCTTGGTGACGTAGTCGTCCGCGCCCGTCTCCAGGCCCAGGATGCGGTCGTCCTCGTCCCCGCGCGCCGTCAGCATGATGACCGGCACCCGGCCGTGCGCCCGCATCCGGCGGCACACCTCGAAGCCGTCCATGCCGGGCAGCATCAGATCGAGGACGACGAGGTCCGGCCGCCGCTCGCTGAAGCACTCCAGCGCCGCCGGACCGTCACCGGCCCGCCGGACGTCGTAACCCGCACGGTCCAGATAGCCGACGACGACCTCGGCGACCGTCGGATCGTCGTCCACGACGAGGACATGGCCGCGCGGGGCGCCGGGGGCTGGGCCGGAACCCCGGGTGTCCGGGATGTTCTCCATACCGCCACCTTGGCATCCCGGTTGCCGGCAGGGGTGGTCCGCGGTCCGCCGAAGGGTCGACGTCCGTCTTTCGTAAGAACCTGAAGCCCGAAATGCCGGTTTCTTCTCCGTAGGGTGAGCGAGGTGACCGATTCCTTCCACAATCGAACCCCGCGCGCCGATGTGGTCCTGCCCTGTCTCGACGAGGCCGCGGCGCTGCCCCGGGTACTGGCCCGCATCCCGGACGGCTGGCGCGCGATCGTCGTCGACAACGGCTCCACCGACGGATCGGCGGACCTCGCCCGCTCCCTCGGGGCGACCGTCGTGCCCGAGCCGCGGCGCGGCTTCGGGGCCGCGTGCCATGCCGGACTGCTCGCCGCCGCGGCGGAGTTCGTCTGCTTCTGCGACTGCGACGGCTCCCTCGACCCGGGGCTGCTGCCCGGCTTCGTACGCCGGATCGCCGACGGGGAGACGGATCTGCTGCTGGGCCGCCGCCGCCCCGAGGGCCGCGGTGCCTGGCCGCTGCACGCCCGTGCGGGAAATCTGGCGCTGGCCCGCATGCTGCGCCGCCGTACGGGCCTGCGGCTGCACGACCTGGGCCCGATGCGAGCCGCGCGCCGGGCGGACCTGCTGGACCTGGACCTCACCGACCGGCGCAGCGGCTACCCGCTGCAGATGGTGGTGCGCGCGTCGGACGCCGGGCTGCGGGTCGCGGAGACGGATGTCCCGTACCGCCCGCGGACCGGCAGGTCCAAGGTGACCGGCACCTGGCGGGGCACCTGGCAGGCGGTACGCGACATGCGCGCCGTACTGCGCGAGCCACCGCAGCCGGCCGCCCCACGCACCGTGCGACCGGAGGCCTCCCGATGAGCGCGGCACCGGCCGCGCCCGGCCCCACCACCCTCCTCGTGATCGCCAAGGAACCGCTGCCCGGCCTCGTCAAGACCCGGCTGACCCCGCCCTTCACCCCCGCCGAGGCCGCGCAGCTCGCCGAGGCCGCGCTCCATGACACGCTGCGCACGATGCTGGCGCTGCCGGCCCGGCGAAGGGTCCTGGTGCTCGACGGGCGTCCCGGGCCCTGGCTCCCGCCCGGCATCGAGGTCGTCGCGCAGGGCACCGGCGGGCTCGACGAGCGGCTCGCGGCGGCGTTCGGTGGCTGCACCGGGCCGGCGCTGCTCATCGGCATGGACACCCCGCAGATCACCGCGGCCCATCTGGCTCCCGCGCTCTCCCCGGACGCGTGGGACGGCTGCGACGCGTGGTTCGGGCCGGCCGAGGACGGCGGCTTCTGGGCGCTCGGACTGGCCCGCCCCGACCCGGAACTGGTGCGCGGCGTGCCCATGTCCGCCCCGGAGACCGGGGCCGTCCAGCGGCGGCGGCTCGTCGACGCCGGGCTGACCGTGCGCGATCTGCCCGCGTTGCGGGACGTGGACACGGTGGCGGACGCCGCGCGGGTGGCGGCCGCCGCACCGCACGGGCAGTTCGCCGAGACCCTCGCCCGGCTGACCGGGGCGGCGACGCGATGAGCGGGACAGTGCCGAAACGCCCCGTGCTGACTCCCGTGCCCCCGGACACCCGCCACCCGGACACCGAGCACCGCGGCGCCGGGCATCCGGACATCGCCCCGTGGAGCACCGACCCGTACGCCAACGCGCTGCGCAACGGCCACGGTCCGCTCTTCCTCCGCCGCACGGACGGCTGGCTGCTGCCTCTCGACGTCGAGCGCTGGTGCGCGGGCGCCGACGCCGCCGATCTGTCCGCGCTGCTCCGCTGCGAGGGGCCGGTCCTCGACATCGGGTGCGGACCCGGCCGCCTCGTCGCGGAACTGGCCGCCCGCGGACACCGCGCGCTCGGCATCGACGTCAGCGAGGCGGCCGTCGCCCACACCCTGCGGACCGGCGGCTCGGCACTGCGCCGTTCCGTCTTCGACCCGCTGCCCGGCGAGGGCCGATGGGGCACCGTCCTGCTCGCCGACGGCAACATCGGCATCGGCGGAGACCCACGCAGCCTCCTGCGACGTGCTGCGGACCTGCTCGCCCCCGGCGGCCTGCTCATCGCCGAGACCGCGCCGATGGACATCGACGAGCGGGTCAGGGTCCGGCTGTACGACGGCCGCCCCGCACCGGACACGGCCGGCGGGCCGGACCGGGCCGATGCCGACGACGCGCACTTCCCCTGGGCCCGGATCGGCGCCCCGGCCCTGATCCGGTACGCGCAGCCGAACGGCTGGCGCCCGGTCGATCAGTGGACGGCGGACGGCCGCACCTTCGTCGCCCTGCGCCGCGACCGGAGGGTCCGGACCGTGAGCCAGAGCGCCGACACCGCGAACAGCGCGGCCGTGATCAGCAGCCAGTTCCCGAGGAAGACATCGAGCGGGAGCCCGCTCGCCGGCTCGTAGCGCTCCGCCTGCCGGGTGATCAGGGGGAACCACATGAGCAGGAGCAGCCCCGACAGAAAGGCCGGTACGCGGACGAAGTTGACCAGGCCCGAGCGCGGCCCCAGCACCCTGCGTACGGCCCGGTCCGCCGTCGCGTACACCGGCAGCAGCACCAGGTCGTGCACCAGCGCCGCGGCGACGAACCACACCGCCACTGCGAACGTGTCCCCCTCCAGCAGTCGCACCCCCGCATAGCCCGCGAGCGCGAACGTGACCGCCAGCAGGGCGAAATGCAGCGGCCCTTCCCCGTACCAGCGCCGGAGAACCGCCCCCGGCCGGAATCCTCCACGTCTGCGCACGGGGCTCGTCAGAGCTCCCCGAACGTCAGCCGGGTCACCCATTTGGTGTTGAGCACGCCGGGCGCCGCCGGCACGATGATCCGCGCCGGGTACCCGTGATCCGGCGACAGCGTCTCGCCGTTGACCTCCAGCGCCAGCAGCGATCGCGGGTCGCGCACCTGGTTGTCGCGCAGGGCGGCCTTGCGGAACGGCCCGCTGTGCTGCACCGACTCGACCAGCACACCCGGCGGCCGGTCCGGATACCCCGCGACCACCGCCAGGTCCCGCAGCCGCACGCCGCGCCACCACTGGTCCGCCGTCGACCAGCCCTCCACGCACGCGATCGGCAGGGCCGCGCTGTACTGGTCCATGGCCAGCAGCTGTTCCCGGGTGAACGAGCGCTCGCCGGCGGGGCCGCTGACGGTCAGCCGCCACCGTTCCCCGGTGTCGGCCGGGGTGACCCGCACGGACGCGGCCGTCTTGTTGATCTGAAACCCGTTGGGCCCCTGTCCGGGGTCGGCGACGCCGCGCGGGGTGAGCAGGGCGGTGCTCCGCAGCGCGTCGAAGCTCCGGCCCACCGAGGTGACCAGCAGGAGCAACGATCCGGCGCCCACCATGGCGAACGCACCGCGCCGGGTGAGGGTCGGCGCGTCGGGCGCGGGCGAGGCCAGCTCGTCCGCCTCGCCGCGCAGTTCACCACTGCGCAACACCCGTACGGCTCTCGGGAGCTTCAGCCCGACGTGGGCGACGAACCCGGCGAGGAACACCCACGCCCCGTAGAAGTGCAGCGGGTAGAACGACCCCGGGAACACGTACTCCACCTGGATGTTGAGCAGCCCGGTGACGAACTCGAACAGCGCCCCGCCGACGAGCAGCAGCAACGACACCCGTTCCAGCGCATGCCCCACCGACCGGGCCGGCGGCAGCGCGAAGAGCCTGGGGATCACCGACCAGAGCTTTGCCAGCAGCACGGGAACGAGCACGATGCCGCCGGTGACATGCAGCCCCTGCGTCAGCCGGTACAGCCAGTGCGGCCCGGTCGGCCAGGCGAAGAGATAGAACCCCAGCAGCCCCTTCCCCGGTGTCTTGTCGTTGACCGCTGCCAGGTCCGGGTTGTACGCGGCGTACGACAGCAGACCGGTCACGAACACCAGCGTCAGCCCGACGAGGAGGACGAGACCGAGCACCGCCGTGAACCGGACCCCGCGGACCGGACTGCGCCAGAACCCGGGCGCGGAGGGAAGCCGCCCCCGTTCCTGAAGCCGTTCCAGGAACGCCGGGACCGGAAAGCGGAGTGCTCTGCTGTGACCTGTGTCGCCCATCCCCCGAAGCTAAGCCCGAGGTACCCGGTCGGGGCCCGTACGACCCCTGACGAAACTCTGACGTCACTCCAGCGACGGCCGACCGGGCGATGACGCCCCGTCACCCGCCGGGCCGTCCGGCCCCTCCCGGCCAGGATCTGACGGTTCCGTGACGCGCCCCGGTGATACCGCCCGCGGACGCCCCGCCCTGCTTACCGTGCCTGCGTGAAGACCGAGGAACGCACCACCGGCCACCGTCCCCCGCAGCAGCAGCGCGCCGACGGCCACCGCGGCGACCTGATCGCCGCCGCCGCGGGTGTCCTGCTCGTCACCGCCGCCGTGCTGATCGGCCGCGCGATCCAGGACGCCCACGGAACGCTGGTGGTCCACTGGCCGCCCCTGCTGGCGTCCTGGTATCCGCACACCGGCCCCGGCACCGCGGCAGCGGTCGTCGTCGCGGCGGCCGTCATCGCGTACGGGCCGGTCCTCGCCGGCCGGCTGCCCTGGCGGGGCCTGCTCGCCACCGCGTGGGCCGCCTCCCTCGCCTGGATCTTCTCGCTGGCGATGATCGACGGCTGGGGCCGGGGCATCGCCGACCGGCTCACCACGAAGCACGAATACCTCCGGGTCATCGGCCGGTTCGACGACATCGGCGCGGCCCTGCGCGGTTTCACCGGCCACATCCTGCTCGGCCACCCGGGCAACTGGCCCGCCCATGTCGCCGGTCATCCACCGGGTGCCACGCTCACCTTCGTCCTGCTCGACCGGATCGGGCTCGGCGGCGGCGCATGGGCCGGTGTCTGGTGCATCGTGCTCGGCGGCTCCGCGGTGGCCGCCGCGCTCATCACGGTGCGCGCCCTCGCCGACGAACGTCTGGCGCGGCGCGCCGCGCCGTTCCTCGTCCTCGCGCCGATGGCGGTCTGGACGGGAGCCTCGGCGGACGGCTACTTCGCCGCGGTGGCCGCCTGGTCGGTCGCGCTCCTCGCCCTGGCCGCGACCCGCACCACCCGCCGCCCGGCGGCGGCCGCCCTCGGTTCCGGGCTGCTCTACGGGCTGACCTGCTACCTCTCGTACGGTCTGACGCTCATCGCGCTCCTGCTTCTCACCGTCCTCCTCCTGACCCGGACGGCCCGCCCCGTCCCCCTCTTCCTTCTCGGGGCGCTCGTCGTCCCGGTCGCGTTCACCCTGGCGGGGTTCAACTGGTGGGAGGGGTACCGGGTGCTGGTCGAGAGGTACTACCAGGGGGCGGGCGGGATCCGCCCGTACTCCTACTGGGTCTGGGCGAACCTCGCGGCGACGACGGTCGCCGCCGGACTCGCCACGGTCGCCGGCCTGCGCCGGGCCGTGGCCGGCGCCCCCTCCGCCGTCCGCGCCCTGCGCACCGGCACCACCTCCGCACCGCACCGGCTGATCCTTCTCACCCTGGCCGGGCTCCTCGCCCTCCTCGTCGCGGATCTGTCCGGGATGAGCAAGGCGGAGACGGAGCGCATCTGGCAGCCGTTCGTCCTCTGGTTCCTGCCGGCCGCCGCGCTGCTCCCACCGGACACCCGCCGCGGCTGGCTGACCGCGCAGGCCGTCGTCGCACTGCTGGTCAACCATCTGCTCTGGACAGGGTGGTGACGAGGAGGCACATGGCCGAACCGTCGTCCTTGAACCGGTCACCTACCGGGTACAGGTGCCCCGTGCCGACATTCGAGATCACCACAGCAAGCGCCGACGACATCGAGATGCTGGGAGAGTGGGCCCACGCCGAGGGGTGGAACCCGGGCCGCACCGACGGCCAGGCCTTCTTCGCCACCGACCCGCGCGGCTTCCTCATCGGCAGGCTCGACGGTGAGCCCGTCTCCTCCGTCTCCGTCATCCGGTACGGCTCCGGCTTCGGGTTCCTCGGCTTCTATCTCACCCGCCCGGAGTTTCGCGGCCAGGGGTACGGCATCCAGGTCTGGCGCGCCGGGATGGACCGGCTCGCCGGGCGCAACGTCGGGCTCGACGGCGTCGTCGACCAGCAGGCCAACTACCGCAAGTCCGGGTTCCGTTCCGCCTGGACGAACATGCGCTGGGCCGGCCGGCCCACCGCGGACCCCGCCGTGCCGCCCGGTCTCACGCTCGTCGACGCCCGCTCGCTGCCCTTCGACCGGCTGGCCGGCTACGACCGCCGCTTCTTCCCCGCCGAGCGCGACAGCTTCCTCGCCCCGTGGATCGCCGCGCCCGGGCGCACCGCCCTCGCCGCCGTCTCCGACGACGGGGAGCTGCGGGGGTTCGCCGTGATGCGTCCCTGCCGCACGTCGTCGCGCATCGGCCCCCTCCACGCTTCGTCGCCCGACGTGGCCGCCGCCCTGCTGAGCGCCCTGTCGGCCGTCGCACCGGACGGCGAGATCGCCGTCGACGTACCCGGCGTCAATCCGGCGGCGGTCACGCTCGCCGAACAGCTGGGCCTCACACCGTCGTTCGAGACGGCCCGGATGTACACGGGGCCGATGCCGGACGTCGATCACACCGGGCTGTTCGCCATCACCAGTCTGGAGCTCGGCTGACGTCGCGGCGACCACTGACAGCGCCCCTAAAGGTCCTGCTCCGGTTCCGGGATCCGGGCCCGCGACGCCAGCACCGCGATGTCGTCCTCCGCGCCCGGGCCGAACCTCTCCAGCACCCCGTCCAGCAACTCGTCGAGGCTCCCGCTCGCCGGCAGGGTCATCTCCGCGAGCCGGCGCACCGATACGTCGATGTCCTCGCCCCGCCGCTCCACCAGACCGTCGGTGTACATGAACATCACCGTCCCCGGGCCGCACTCCACCACCGTCGTCACATAGCCGCCGAACCCGGTGCCGAGCGGCGGTCCCGCCGCCACCTCGCCCAGCCGGGCCCCCGCGTCCCCCGGGTCGATGAACACCGGTGGCAGATGCCCCGCGCTCGCCAGCTCGCACGTCCCGCCGGCGCGGTCGACGACCGCCAGCAGGCAGGTCGCCGCCCGGTCCGGACCCGAGCGCTCCACCATCCTGTCGAGCTGTTCCAGAATGCGGTGCGGCGGCAGCAGTTCGTCGGCGAGCAGCCGCAGCAGGGAGCGGTAGTGGCTCATCGCGACCGCCGCCTCCACCCCGTGCCCCATCACGTCGCCCATCGCCTTGAGGTGGCGCCCGTCCGGCAGCGGGATGACGTCGAACCAGTCGCCGCCCACCATCACGCCGCGGTCGGCCGGCAGGTAGCGGGTGGCCACCTCGATGTGCGGGTGCGGCAGGCGCGGCTCGGACAGCAGGGAACGCTGCAGCTCCAGGGCGATGGTGTGCTCGTGGGCGAACCGCCGGGCGTGGTCGAGATCGACGGCCGCCCGTGCGGCCAGTTCCCGGGCGACCACCACGTCCTCGTCCGAGAACACCGGCGAGTCACCCGCCCGGGCGAGGCCGAGGACACCGAGCGGCCCGCCGCGCACCGAGAGCGGCACGACGACCGTCGAATGCATGCCGAGGGCCCGGTAGGCGGCCACCCGCTGGGGGTTCGCGGAGGCGTTGCCGAGATGCCGGTCGTCGCCGAGGTTCGCGACGACGGGCTGGTCGGTCTCCAGGCACCGCGGTACGGACGCGTCCTCCTGGTAGTCGATGTACTCGCTGGTCAGCCCGAACTCCTCGAGCCCCTCCCGCAACCCGGCGACCGCCGTGATCGCCGCGCGGCGCAGCCGCAGCATCCCCGGCGGCGCGGGGCGTACGGGAGCTGCCACGTCCGGAGGGAAGACCTCGACCGTCGCGGCGTCCGCCAGCGCCGGTACGACGAGGTCGACGAGTTCCGCGCAGGTGGTGTCCATGTCGAGGGTGGTGCCGATCCGGGAGACCGCGGCGTCGAGGAGGGTCAGATTCCGCCGCGCCTGCTCCAGCTCGCGCTGCTCGTCGCCCGAGGCCATCACCTCCAGCACGATCGCGGCGATCCCCCTCACCTGCCCGTCCACCTCCAGCCGGTGGTACGTGCCGTGCCAGTACCGCCGGGCCCTGCCGGACGCGGCGGGCGTGTAGCCGCTGGAGGTGATGTCGCGGGGTTTCCCGTCGGCGAGGACCGCCCGCATCGCGTCCTCCCGCGCGTCGAGATACGGCAGGATCTCGGTGACCGTCCGGCCGAGGTGTTCGGCGGCCGGGATGCCGTTGATCCGTTCGAGTGCCGCATTGACGTACACGTAGCGCAGCTCGGTGTCGAGGACGGCCACCCCGGCCGTGGTCCCGCCGACCACCGCAGCCAGGATCGCGGGATCGAACGGTGGCTGGGCGTCGGCGTACGCATCGGCCTGCACGAGCACCTCCTGGAGCGGGGCGCGGGTCACCCGCCGGCCCGGCCTCCATGGTCGGCCGCCCGGCCCCGCCCCGCATCCGCGCCCACCCGTGGACCGGTGCCGCGGCCGGGACCGGCATGGTGGGCGCGCTCACCGTGGAGACGGCCGCCACCCCGGCCGCGTCGTCCACACGCGATGCGTCATGTCCCGTCGCCGTCGTCCGGCAGGGGCGTTGCCCGCTCCGTGCGCAGCCGGTCGTAATCCACCGTGCCGTCCGTCGCCGGGGCGCCCAGCGGAAGCCGGAGGGCGGCGTCCACCGCAGCCGGCAGCGCGGCCAGCCCCAGCAGCCCCCTCACCAGCTCGGTCGTCAGCCCGTGCCACGCACCGGCGCGGCGGAGCATCGCATGGTCGCTGTCGCGGATCGTCACCAGACAGGAGCGGGCACCGGCCCGGCGGGCGCGGGTGGCGAGGGACTGGGAGCCCTGGGGGCTCGTCACGCGGTCGCGGGTGCTGTGCAGCAGCACGACGTCCCGGTCGGCCAGTTGGGTCACCGGATCACCGGGCGGACACCAGGGAGCGAGGCCGACCACCCCCCGTACCGACGGATGACCGGCGGCGCGCAGGGCGGCGCGGGCTCCCATCGAGTGCCCGACGAGCACCACCGGAACGTCGCCGTGGGTGCGCCGCACGTCGTCCAGTGCACGTACCGCGTCGTGCAGGGCGTCCTCCCGGGCCCCGTTCCATCCGCGGTGCCCGTACCGGACCTCCCGTACCGCCACCTCCACCGGCTCGGCCCGCGTCACCCGGACGACGGCCCGCGCGAACGGTCGCATCCGCAGGGCCGGAAGGTTCAACGGCCCCGGCGGGGGCGGCCCCAGACCCGTCTCGCGCCCGCCGTGCAGGAGGAGCACCGCCGCCGACGGTGGTCGCCGATCCGCCATACGTACCTCCTGGTCGCGGAAGCCACCACCGTACCGAGCATGCTGTACCGGAACATCGCCGAACGCCGCACACCCGTCGCACACAAGGGGACCCACCATGGGATCGTCACCACACGTCGGCCTGCCCGCCCCGGACTTCACCCTGCCGGGCGGCACCCTCGCCGAAGACACGTTCGAACGACGCGACTACACGCTCTCGGCCGCCCGCGGACGTACCGTCGTCCTCGCCTTCTATCCCGGCGACAACACCACGGTCTGCACCAAGCAGCTCTGCTCGTACTCCTCCGGCCTGGAGACCTTCACCGGTCTCGACGCGGAAGTCTGGGGAATCAGTCCACAGGGTGTGGACAGCCATGAGTCGTTCGCCCGGGCACACGGTCTGCGGATGCCGCTGCTCGCGGACGCCGGACGGGAGATCGCCCGGGCGTACGGGATCACGGCGCCCGGGATCGGGGTGCGCCGGGCCGTGTTCCTGATCGGGCCGGACGGCGTGCTGCGGTGGAGGCACGTCGCGCTCCTCGGGGCCACCTTCCAGTCCCTGGACACGCTCGCCGAGCACATCTCCGGCATCGGCAACCGCACGGGGGAAGCCACTTCACCCGCCCCGGGGCAGCCGGCCGACGACACGGACGAGACCACCGGCTGACCTCTTTCCCGACCCCACGTGCCCGACGGTGAGCAACGGACCGCCGGGCACGGCCGCGTCCGCAGCCCGGCCGTCCTCGTGCGGCCGCCCGCCGGTCGAAGCCGCTGCGGGTCCCGGTCCGGCATCACACGCCCGCAAGCGGTGGAAGTCTCCGGTTAAGGTAATGAGACGTTAAAGAGATCGCCAAGTGCGTCGCTGTGCCGTCGTGCGCCTCGGGAGGAAGCCATGGGAACCCACCGGACCACGCTGCCCGGAGTCGGTGTGCAGTACGACTACACCACCGAGTCGGGACAACACATTTCGGTCGTCGTCCACCACGACGGGCGGCGGTTCATCGGCTTCTACGAGCACGACGACCCCGATTCGTGCCGGCTCTCCGTGCCGCTGACTCCGCAGGAGGCCACCGCACTCGCGCATCTCATCGACGCCGCACCCATCGACGCCGTACGGACCGAAGGCATCGATCTCGTCACCGAGCACATACCGCTCGGGTCGCGCTCCCCGTACGGAGGGCGGCTGCTCGGGGACACCCGGGCGCGGACGCGGACCGGGGCGTCGATCGTGGCCGTGCTGCGGACGCACAGTGCGCATCCGTCGCCGGGGCCGGACTTCCGGCTGGCCATCGGGGACACGCTCGTCGCCGTCGGTACGCGTGAGGGCGTCGACGCGCTCTCCGAGATCATTGCGGAGGGCTGACCGTGCACGACACGACCGCACTGCTGGTGGAGCTCGGCTCCGTCATTCTGGGGCTCGGGATCATCGGGCGGTTCGCCGGGCGGATAGGGCTCTCGCCGATTCCGCTCTATCTGCTGGCCGGGCTGGCGTTCGGGGACGGGGGGCTGCTGCCCCTGGGGGCCAGCGAGGAGTTCACCGCCGTCGGCGCCGAGATCGGTGTCATTCTGCTGCTGCTCCTGCTGGGGCTGGAGTACAGCGCGTCCGAGCTGGTGACCAGCCTCAAGACGCAATATCCGTCCGGGGTCGTCGACTTCGTGCTCAATGCGACGCCCGGTGCGGTCGCCGCCCTGCTGCTCGGGTGGGGCCCCGTCGGGGCCGTCGCACTGGCCGGGGTCACCTGGATCTCCTCGTCTGGCGTCATCGCGAAGGTGCTCACCGATCTGGGGCGGCTGGGGAACCGGGAGACACCCGTCATTCTCGGGGTCCTCGTCATCGAGGACCTGTCGATGGCCGTCTATCTGCCGCTGCTCACCGCGATGCTCGCCGGTGTCGGCCTGGCTGGCGGCAGCATCGCCCTGCTGGTCGCGCTCGGCACCGTCGGGTTCGTGCTGTATCTGGCGCTGCGGCACGGCCGGCTCATCAGCCGGGCCGTGTCCTCCGACAACCCGGAGATGCTGCTCCTCGTCGTCCTCGGGCTGACCGTCCTGGTGGCCGGGGTGGCCCAGCAGTTGCAGGTCTCCGCAGCGGTCGGCGCGTTCCTGGTGGGGATCGCCCTCTCGGGGGAGGTGGCGGAGGGCGCCCGCAAGCTGCTGACGCCGCTGCGTGATCTGTTCGCCGCCGTCTTCTTCGTGTTCTTCGGGCTCTCCACCGATCCGGCCGCGATTCCGCCCGTGCTGCTGCCGGCCCTGCTGCTGGCCGTCGTCACCGTCTTCACCAAGATCGGCACCGGCTGGTACGCGGCCCGGCGGGCCGGGATCGGGTCGCGCGGGCGGTGGCGTGCCGGTGGCACGCTCGTGGCGCGCGGTGAGTTCTCCATCGTCATCGCCGGCCTGGCCGTGGCGACCGAGCCCCGGATCGGGCCCATCGCCACCGCGTACGTGCTCATCCTGGTCATCGTCGGCCCGCTCACCGCCCGCTGGACGGAGCCGGTCGTGACCCGGATCAGGAAGCAACGGGAACGGAAGCCCGACGAGGCCGGTGTGCTCGTGGCCCGCGAGGAGCTTCCGGTCGTGGAGCGTGCGTCGGCCGCCGACTGAGCCGCCGTCAGAGCGGGGTCGCCGCGTGCAGGATCCGTACCAGCGTCACCGTCGCGTTCAGCGACGACAGCGCCGACACCGCGGTGCCGGCGGTGGCCACCAGTCCCGCGAAGGCGACGTGGGCGGACGACGGCGGCCAGAGCCGGGTCGGCGGGACGGGGTCCAGGAGCGCGGCGACCCGGCGCGGGACCGGGCCGACCGCCGCGAGCGCGGGCAGGGCGTCCGGTGACCGGTGGGCGAAGAGCGCCGCCTTGCCGACCGCCCCCGCCACCGCCCGCCGGTCGCCGGTCACCTGCGCCGCCGCCTCGTCCGCCCACCGCTCCGTGCTGTACGCCACCGCCGCACGCAACGGCAGCAGGAACGGGTTGGCCCGCGCGGCGAGTTGGGTGGCGAGGAGGTAGCGGTGGTGGCGGGCGGTCAGGTGGGCCCGCTCGTGGGCGACGAGCGCCCGGCGTTCGCGCGCGGTCAGGCACTCCATCATCGCCGTCGACACCACCACCCGGCCGGGGGCGCCGGGGAGTGCGTACGCGTACGGCTCCGGGTCCGGCAGCACGGCGACCACGGACGGCCTCCCCGGGAGGGACTCGAGGGCCCGGGTGGCACGGACGCGCTGGCGTACATGGTGGTGGACCGCTGCCGCGCAGGCCGCGACCACCGCCGCCAGCACCCCGATCGCGACGATGCCCGCCTTCTCCTCGTACGGCACCGCCGCGCGCACCTCGGGGTCCGACCAGCCGTCCGGCAGCGGATTGCCGGGGAGCTGGGCCGTGCCCACCACCATCAGCAGCGCCAGGCACACCGTGCTGCACAGGGCGAGCGTCGTGCCGACGGCCGCCAGCAGACGGGTGGCGCTGCGCGGGTGCAGATGCTGTTCGGCCAGGCGCGCGATCGGCAGCGCGGTCAGCGGCAGCACGAGGGGCAGATAGACGAAGACGCCCATCGGTCAGTCCCCCTCCCTCTCCGTCGTCTGCGCCAGCAGCGCGCGCAGACGTTCCTCGTCCCCCGGGGACAGCACCGAGACGAACCGGGCGAGTACGGCCTCGCGGTCCCGCTCGCCGTCCAGGACCCGGCGCATCCGCAGCGCGGCGAGACCGGCCTCGTCGGAGGCGGACGTCCAGATGTAGGAACGGCCCTGGCGGGACCGTGTCACGCACTTCTTCTCGTACAGACGGGTCAGGATCGTGATGACGGTGGTGTACGCGAGGTCGCCGTCGAGGTGCTCCTGTACCCAGCCCGCCGTCGCGGGGCCGTGCGCCGAGCGCAGTACGGCGAGGATCTGGGCCTCCAGTTCGCCCTGACCGCGCTTGCGGGGGCGCCGCCCTTCGGCCACCGGGTTCGCCGGGGGCACGTTGTCGCGGGGCAGTTCGTTGTGCGGGTGGTGGCTGGCCCCGGCCGTGTCCATCGTGGTGACTGCCCTTCGTGCGATACCGCGTCGTCCACGGCGTCGCAGCATCGTACTGAAGGCCGGTTCCCGGACACTGCGGGCGACCGCCCTGCTTACTTCTACACGTCTGTAGAGTTTGATCTCGTTCCGCCGACACAACGCAACGTATGGAGACGTCATGGCACTGTGGGATCGGATCAAGGAATCCGCGTCGACGATGCAGTCGCAGCTCGAGGCGAAGAAGAACGACCTGAAGAGCGGCGCGTTCCGCGATGCGAGCATGGCGATGTGCGCCCTGGTCGCCGCCGCCGACGGTTCCATCGACCCGTCCGAGCGTCAGCGCGTCGCCTCGCTGATCGCCTCGAACGAGGTACTGCAGAACTTCCCTGCCGACGATCTGCAGCGGCGCTTCAACGACTACGTGAACAAGCTGACCGCGGACTTCGCCTTCGGCAAGGTCAGCGTGCTCCAGGAGATCGGCAAGGCGAAGAAGAAGCCGGCCGAGGCGCGTGCCGTCATCCAGATCGGCATCGTCATCGGCGGTGCCGACGGCGACTTCGACAAGTCGGAGCAGGCCGTGGTGCGGGAAGCGTGCTTCGCGCTCGACCTTCCGCCGCACGAGTTCGACCTGTAGGCACCGGCGCCGCACGGCCCTCGGGCCGGACCGCGCCCGGGCCGGACCGCCTGAATCACCGCTGGTCCGGTCCCCAGGACCCCGCCCTCGTACCGCGTATGCAACGCGTCACGGAGGCGGGGTTCTGCGTCAAGTCGGCGTCAGGGCCGTACTCGATCCCCTCGTCAGCGGGCTTAGCGTCATCAGTGCAGCCGCTTGCACCGCGGCCGCAGTCCCCTCGAGGAGGAACACCATGTCCGACTGCGCCGAAACGGACGACCCCGAACCTCTTGAACCCGTCCCGGCCGGACCACTCTTCGTCCCCGTCCGGCCGGGTCTCACCAGCGGCACAGCCGGCACCGCACGGTTCTTCCGTACCGTTCCTGGGCGGTGGGCAGGAGTGAGTCCTGGCTCACCGGCACGCCCCGAACGGTCTTGGGCGCACTGGTCCTCCGCTTTCGCGTCCCGGTCGGCAACACATATCCCGTATGCGGTCCGTCCCGGGTGGGCGGAATCCCTACGACCTGGCCATATGGGTGTGGCCAGAGGCGACGGGGAGGCCCCGAACCATCTCGCTGGTGACACGGGGGCCCCGACCGCTGACGCCACACCCGGCGTCCCAGATCGCACCGAATACGCTACGCACACCCCATCAGCCGCACAGCAGATCGCCACACCGTTCGCTCAATCGTGCCCATCTGCACCAAAGCAGCTTGCCCCGCTCGGTATCACCGGCCTCACCGTGGATCCGCAGCTGACCGCCCAGCCCGCATCCTCTTCCCCCGGGGCGCACTGGCGGAGCACCTGTCCGCAGGCAGCGCCCACCGCCGTCGCTGCACAGCGGCGTTGAGACCGGAAGGGGACCATCGTGACCATCTCATCCGAAGCCGTCGTCGAGGAGACCTCCTTGCGTGACGGCGATGTCTGGCCCGCCTCCGCCCGCACCGTGCCCGGCGGCGATGTGACCGTGGGCGGAGTGTCGCTCGCCGAGGCCGCCGACCGGTTCGGCACGCCCGTGTACGTCCTGGACGAGGACGAGGTGCGCCGGCGCTGCCGTGCCTACCGTGCCGTCTTCCCCTCCGCCGAGGCGGACGTCGTCTACGCCGCCAAGGCGTTCCTGTGCCGCGCCGTCGCCTGCTGGATCGGCGAGGAGGGGCTCGGGCTCGACGTCTGCTCGGCCGGGGAGCTGGGACTCGCCGTCGCCACGGGCTTCCCCGCCGAGCGGATCGTCATGCACGGCAACGCGAAGAGCCCGGAGGACCTCCATACGGCCGTACGCCTCGGGGTCGGCCGGATCGTCATCGACAACGCCTCCGAGATCGCCCGGCTGGCGACGATCGTGCCGCGGAACACCCGACAGCAGATCCTGGTGCGCGTGGTGCCCGGCATCTCGGCCGGCGGGCACGCGGCGATCCGTACCGGGACCGACGACCAGAAGTTCGGTCTCTCCCTCACCGACGGGTCCGCGCAGCACGCCATCGCCAAGGTGCTCGGGCAGCCACGGCTCCAGCTCATGGGCCTGCACTGCCACATCGGCTCGCAGATCGGCACGGTCAAGCCGTATCTCCAGGCCGTGCGGCGGATGGTGGGTCTGCTCGCCCGCGTCCGCGACCAGCACGGGGTGGTCCTGCCACAGCTCGACATCGGCGGCGGGCACGCGATCGCCTACCGGCCCGGCGAGCAGAGCCTCGACGTACGGACCCTCGCCACCCGGGTGCGGACCGAACTGGCCGACGGGTGCGCGCGGGCCGGGCTCCCCGTCCCCCGGCTCACCGTGGAACCTGGGCGCGCCGTCATCGGGCCCGCCGCGGTCGCCGTGTACCGGGTGCTCGCGGTCAAGCAGACGGGGACGCGCACCTTCGTCGCCGTCGACGGCGGGATGAGCGACAACCCGCGGCCCGCGCTGTACGGCGTGCGGTACGCGCCCCGCCTCGTCGGCCGTGCCTCCACCGCCGCCCCGCAGCAGGTGACCGTCGTCGGGCGGCACTGCGAGGCGGGCGACGTCCTCACGGACGGGGTGGAGCTGCCCGGTGACGTACGGCCCGGCGATCTCCTGGCGGTGCCCGCGGCGGGGGCGTACCACCTGTCGATGGCGTCCGGATACAACCTGGTCGGCAGGCCGCCGGTCGTCGCCGTGACGGACGGGACCGCACGGACCCTCGTGCGGCGCGAGTCGCTGGACGACATGCGGCGGCGGGACATCGGGGTGTAGGGCGGGGGACCGGCCCCGTCGTCAGGCACGGACCGGGGCCGGCTCCTCCACCCTCTGGGGACGGGGTGCGCCCCGGCGGTACAGGACCACGGTGACCAGCATCCCGAGGGCGAAGTAGCCCGCCGACCACCAGTACGCGGTGGAGTAGCTGTGCAGCTGGGCCCGGGCGATGTCGGCGGGGGTCGGCGGGCGTCCGGCGAGGTAGCTTGTGGCAGCGCCGGTGGCGAGCGTGTTCAGCAGCGCCGTACCGATGGAACCGCCCACCTGCTGGCTGGTGGTGACCATGGCCGAGGCCACCCCCGCGTCACGGGTGGCCACCCCGTACGTGGCCAGGTTCATCACGGTCGCGAAGACCATGCCGAGCCCCAGGCCGAGGAAGAGCAGGTTGGGCAGCACATGGGTGAAGTAGCCGCTGGTCAGGTCCAGGCCGGTCATCCACACCATGGCGGCCGCTGCGATGCCCATGCCGAGCGGCACGACCGGCTTCGCGCCGAACCGCGGCACCAGCACATTGGTCGTCGTCATCGACGTCGCGATCATCAGGGCGACCATCGGGATGAAGGCGAGACCGGTGGCGACCGGCGAGTAGAGCAGGGTCTTCTGCAGGTAGTACGTGAGGAAGAGGAACACGCCGAACATGCCGCCGCCGGCGATGAACATCGCCAGGTACGACGCTCCTCGGTTCCGGTCCAGCACCACCCGCAGCGGCAGCAGCGGATGCACCGCCCGCGTCTGCCACCAGGCGAACGCCGCCACGAGCACGCCGCCTGCCGCGAGGAAACCCCAGGTGTGCGGTGAACTCCACTGGTGCGACCCGGCATTGGAGAAGCCGAAAACGATGCAGAAGAGGCCCGACGAGACCAGGACCGTGCCCGGGACGTCGAGCTTCGGACGGTGGGCGGGGGCACCGGCGGACAGCAGCCGGGCGCCGCCGGCAAAGGCGACCAGGGCGAACAGCAGGTTGACGTACAGGCACCAGCGCCAGTTCAGATACTCGGTGAGGACCCCGCCGAGCAGCAGCCCCACCGCGCCGCCGGTGCCCGCGATGGCGCCGTAGATCCCGAACGCTTTGGCCCGCTCCTTCGGGACGGTGAACGTCGTGGTGAGGAGGGAGAGCGCGGCCGGCGCGAGCAGCGCACCGAACATGCCCTGGAGCGCGCGGGCGACGACCAGCACCTCGAAGCCCGGGGCGGCGCCGCCGATCGCCGAGGCCACCGCGAAGCCGACCAGACCGGTCAGGAAGACGCTCCTGCGGCCCACCAGGTCGGCGATCCGGCCGCCGAGCAGCAGCAGCGAGCCGAAGACCAGGGCGTACGACGTCACGATCCACTGGCGGTTGCCGTCGGAGAAGCCGAGGTCCCGCTGGGCGGAGGGCAGGGCGATGTTCACGATGGTGGCGTCCAGGACCACCATCAGCTGCGCCAGACCGATCACCCCGAGCACCCACCACCGGCGCTCCGGTCCACGCACGCGCCGGCTCTCGGGACGGGACGGCGGAGCGATCGCGACGCCGGCGGTGCCCCGGGGGGCCGGTCGGCCGGCGGACGGTCTCACCTCGGGGGACGGATCGCGCGCATGACGTGCGTGACGTGCCATGGTTCTGGGTCTCCCTCGGTGCACACGTCCGAACACCCCCTGCACCTCACGCTAGGCGCAGGTCAGGATCGCCGCATGCGGGAAGGGGCGCACGGGTCCGGACCTGCCGGGATCCGGCAGATGAGAGGGTCCGTGGCCGGCGCGCACGCACCCGTCGAGGGGTCTTGACCGGCCCCGGCGCGGCGGGGACGTCAGAGTTCCTCGACGTCAGAGTTCCTTCGCCGGCCAGTCCAGCAGCCGGGCACCGATCACCGCCGTCTGCAGCGTGTACCGGTGCGTCGGGTCGGACGGATCTGAACCGGTCAGCTGATGGATCCGCTCCAGCCGGTACGTGAGCGCCCGGACGCTCAGCGTCAGCCGCCGGGCCGCTTCGGCGGCGACACAGCCCGCGTCGAAGTAGGCGGCGAGCGTCTTCAGCAGCGGTTCCGCGCCGCCGCGAGCCTGTCGGAGGGGGCCCAGCTCGCTGCGCACCAGATCGGCCATGGCCTGCCGGTCCCGGGTCAGGACGGGGTAGACCAGCAGGTCGGCGGCGTACAGCACCGGATCGTCCAGGCTCATCCGGTCCGCCAGGTCGATCGCGGCGAGCGCCTCGTCGTACGACTGGACGACACCGCCCGGGCCCCGGTGCGGGCGGCCGATCGCGACCCGGCCGCCGTCCGTCGCCGCATGCGCCTGCTTGGCGAAATGGCGCAGGGCCTCCGGCTGGGAGTCCGGGGCGATACAGACCAGACGCCCGTCCTTCGTCGTCAGCAGGATCTCCCGGCCGTCGAAACGGGCCAGCAGCGCCGACTCCACCTGGCGCGGCGCGGTGTCCGTCTCGGTGTACGCCTGCGGCCCCGCCGCCACGGCGACCGCATGGGCGCGTGACAGCCGCAGCCCGAAGCGGGTGGCCCGCTCGGCGAGCCGGCCCAGATCGCTGCGCCCGTACAGCAGGTCGTCGATGAACTCGCGGCGCGCCGCCTCCTCCCGCCGTACGGTGCGCCGCTGGGCCCGCTCGAACCCCTCGGCGAACGCGTCGACGGTCTGCTCGACCGCGGCCAGCACGCAGTCGGCGGACGCCGGGCGGGTGGCGTCGATGCCCGGCCACGCGGTGCGGGTCGCCGCCAGATGGAGACCGACCAGGGTGCGCAGCTGGATTCCGGCCTCGGCGGCCTCCCGGCCCAGGTCCCGGCGGCTGTCCAGCTCGTCGCGGGTCAGCCGGCGCCCGGTCGCGGCGACCTCGCCCAGTATGCGGGTGTAATCCCCCAGCCAGTCGTCGGCGATCTCCGGCTCCGGCACGCCCATGCCTCCAGTTTTGATGCGTCTCTGACACTCGCTCAACGCATCAGGGCAGGTGCTGGTGCCCGGCATCAAGGAAGTACAAAGACTGCCGGATACCGGCAATGCGGCACAGCCGCATCGGCTGTCATGATCCGAACCAGCACCAACCGGGGGAAACACGGGGGATACGGGGGAGGACTCGGCTGCTGCGGCGCCGCTGTGGCGGCGTCGCAGCACCGGGGTCACCGCCGCACGACGCACCCGCCGCACCCCCGCTCACACGCAGGGGGGAGTGCACCGATGCAGGAGTTCCTGAGCGCGGCGTTCTCCTTTCCCGCCGCCCTGTTCGGCGCGGCCCTGGTGGTCGTCGTCTGCTTCTGGCTGCTGGTCCTGGCCGGCGCGGCCGACCACCACGCCTTCGACGGGGACCTCGACACCGACCTGGCCGGGATCGGCGGTGCGCCGGTCTCCGTCTCGGTGTCCGTGATGGTGGTCGTCGCCTGGTTCACCAGCCTGACCGGCTCCGTCCTGCTGCACCGCAGCGCGGTCACCGGCACGGCCCGGGCCGTACTCGCCTGCGCCGTACTCGCCGGGGCGCTGCTGATCTCCTGGGCCGTGGTCCGGATCCTCGTACGTCGCCACCGCCGCCACTTCCCGGACGAACCGCCGCCCTCGCGCCGGGACTTCCTCGGCCGGGTCTGCACGGTCCGCACCGGCTCCGTCAGCTCCGACTTCGGCCAGGCCGAGGTCGCGGCAGCCGACGGATCCACCGCGATCGTCCAGGTCAGGCAGTTCTCGCAGCCGGACGAAGGGGTCCTCACCGCAGGCAGTGCGGGGCTGCTGTACGCGTACGACGACGAGGGCGAGTTCTTCTGGGTCTCGCCGTACGACGTGACGCTCGACCCGGGACCACCGGCACCGTCGCGGCCCCGTACCAAGCCCCGCCGTTCCGGCTGAGCCGTCCGCCGCCGACGCCCGCACGCCGATTTCCGGCGCGCACACGGCTGCCCGACGCCGCCCTCCCCGTACCCGCCTCCTCCGTTCTTCCTCACCAGCCGCCAAGGACTGTCATGGATGCCATCTCCCTGGGCTTCGGCGTGCTCATCGCCGTGGTCCTGCTCATCGCCATCGCCCTGCTCCTCGTCGTCAGCCGGCTCTTCCGCAAGGTCGAACAGGGCAAGGCGCTGATCATCTCCAAGACCAAGAAGGTCGACGTGACCTTCACCGGCGCGGTCGTCCTGCCGGTGCTTCACAAGGCCGAGTACATGGACATCTCGGTGAAGACGATCGAGATCCGCCGCACCGGGCGCGAGGGCCTGATCTGCCAGGACAACATCCGCGCCGACATCCACATCAACTTCTTCGTACGGGTCAACAAGACCGTCGAGGACGTCATCAAGGTCGCCCAGGCCATCGGCACCGAACGGGCCAGCGACAAGGCTGCCATCCAGGACTTCTTCGCCGCGAAGTTCGCCGAGGCCCTCAAGACGGTCGGCAAGCAGCTGGACTTCGTCGATCTCTACACCAAGCGCGAGGAGTTCCGGGACCGCATCATCCGGGTTATCGGCACCGACCTGAACGGCTACCACCTCGACGACGCGGCCATCGACCACCTGGAACAGACGCCGATGACACAGCTCGACGGCGCCAACATCCTCGACGCACAGGGCATTCGCAAGATCACCGAACTGACGACGATCGAGCACGTGCGCACCAACGAGTACCAGCGCACCGAGCAGAAGGAGATCACCCGGCAGAACGTCGACGCCCGCGAGACCATCCTGGAGCTGGAGCGCCGGCAGGCCGAGGCCGAGATCAAGCAGCGGCGCGAGGTCGAGACGCTGCGGGCCCGCGAGGAGGCGGCGACCGCCCGGGTCCAGGAGGAGGAACGGCTCGGTGCGCAGGCCGCGTTCATCCGTACCGAGGAGCAGCTCGGGATCCAGCGCGAGAACCAGGCGCGGGAGATCGCCGTCGCGCAGAAGAACCGCGAGCGGGTCATCGCGGTCGAGAACGAGCGCATCGAGAAGGACCGGCTGATCGAGGTCATCGGACGCGAACGGCAGACCGAGCTCAACCGGATCGCCGCGACGAAGGAGGTCGAGGCCGAGCGCCGCGAGGTCGCCGATGTGATCCGGGAACGGATCGCGGTGGACCGCACGGTCGCCGAGCAGGAGGAGTCGATCAAGACACTGCGGGCCGTCGAGGAGTCGGAGCGCACCCGCAAGTCGGTGATCATCGCCGCGGAGGCGGAGGCCCAGGAGAAGCTGGTCAAGGACATCAAGGCGGCGGAGGCGGCCGAGGCGGCCGCCACGCACCGCGCTGCGGAGCAACTGACGCTCGCCGAGGCCCGGCTGAAGAGCGCGGACCTCGACGCCCGGGCGAAGCTGCGGCTCGCCGAGGGCGTCCAGGCGGAGTCCGCGGCACCCGGTCTGGCGGAGGTGCAGGTCCGGGAGGCGGCGGCCGACGCCATCGAGAAGACCGGCCTCGCCGAGGCCGAGGCCACGTCGGCCCGGCTCAAGGCCGAGGCGGAGGGGGCCCGGCTGAAGGCACTGGCCACCGCCGAGGGCACCCGGGCGCAGGCCACCGCGGACGCGGCGATGATCGGCGAGAAGCTGAAGGCCGAGGCGGCCGGGCTCACGGAGAAGGCGGCGGCGATGGCGGCGCTGGACGACGCGTCGCGCGGGCACGAGGAGTACCGGCTGCGGCTCGCCGCCGAGAAGGAGATCCGGCTGGCCGGACTCGACGTGCAGCGGCAGGTCGCCGAGGCGCAGGCGACGATCGTGGCCACCGGCCTGGAGAACGCCGACATCGACATCGTCGGCGGGGAGTCGGTCTTCTTCGACCGGCTGGTCTCGTCGATCGCGCTCGGCAAGAGCGTCGACGGGTTCGTGGAGAACTCGGACACGGCGAAGGCCCTCGCCGGGCCGTGGCTGAACGGCACGTCGTCGTTCACGGACGACCTGACGCAGGTGCTCGGCTCGGTCTCGACGGGTGATGTGCAGAACCTGACGGTGTCGGCGCTGCTGATGCGGATGATGAGGGCGCCGGGGGCGGGGACGGATGCCGGTCAGATCCGGCGGCTCCTGGACTCGGCACGGCAGTTGGGCCTGGCGGACGTGCCGGTGGGGGCGGCATCGGCCACGGGTGACGTACCGGCGTCGCGGAACGGGTCGCCGGTGGCATAGGGGCCGGGGTGAACCGGGCCGTCCGGTGGGCGTTCCGTCCTCACCCACCGGGCGGGCCCGGTACGGCCTCCCGGGCCCGCCCACCGCACACCACGGGCCCGACCGGGCCGCGGTTCCGTCCTCGGGCACCGGACGGGCCCGAAGCGCCCGGGCGAGCATTCCAGCCCGTAGAAGCCGTCCCCCATTCCCCTGGGGCCATGGGGAGTTCGAGGACGAAGCCGCGGCCGGAGGCCGCGCCGACCGCACCACATCTCGCAGGGAGCCGTACGCATGGACACCGACCCCACCCCCACCGTGGACGCCGGCACCTACGACGTGCTGCGGCGCCGCCTCACCGCGCAGGCCGCCGAGCTCGCCCGCCGCGCCGAGGCCCTCAATGCACGCCGCACCGAGGCGTTCGGTTCGACGGAGCTGCGGCTGCTGGCCACCGAGCAGATCCGTACCGAGCAGCCGTCACTGCCCCGCGATCTCACCGCCGTGGGCGGACAGTTGCTGTTCGGCTTCGAGCGCGGACCGGGCGCGCACGGCGAGCCCGCCGTGGCCGACGTCCTCGCGCTGTACGACGCGGACCTGGCGACGGCCCCCACCGCCCTCCTCACCGACGAGACCTTCGTACGCGAGTTCGCCGCCCTGCACCGCTACTACCGCGACGCCCGCCTGCTGAGGCTGCGCCGCGTCGACGGCCGGCTGCTCGCCGTGTTCCGTACCGGTGAGAACGCCGACGACATCCGCGTCCTGCGCTGGGCGCTCGCCCCGGACGGTTCCCCCGGCGCGTTCCTCGACGCGCGCGGCGACCGCGATCACGTCTTCCCGCCGTCGCACGATTTCACCTGGACGGCCACCGGTCGCGAGTCGCACGTCCCCGGCCGCCACCCGCACATCGCGATCGGTGACAGCGGCGCCCTGTTCGTCGACACGCTCGGCGGTACCCTGACCGTCAAGACGGCCGACGACACCGGCACACCCGAAGGGATCTACGAGGAGCCGGTCGCCGACCCCCTCCAGTCCCTGGCCGACGCGGACGTCGAGTTCGCCGAGGTCGGGCCGCTGATCCTGCTGCGCATCCGCCCGTACAACGAGGACGCCTGGCGCCCCCTGGTCTTCAACACACTGCTGTCGTCCGTGCAGCGTCTGGACGCCATCGGTCCGGCCTGCCACCGGCTCCCCGAGGACCAGGGGATCATCTTCCCCGGCGGCACCTATCTCACCACCGGCGCCGCCAGGACCTTCGACCTCTCCGAGCCGCTCACCGACCCGGTCTTCGAGGGGGCCGTCCGCTCCCCCAACGGCGAGGACGTGCTCTACCTCTTCCGCTCCCGGGACGCCGCCCGCGCCCTGCTGCTCCCCTACAACCTCATCCGCCAGGAGGTCACCACCCCGCTGCTCGGCCGCGGTCACGCCCTCCTCGACGATGGCACGCTCGTCCTCCTCAAGGACCCGGCAACGGCCGGACCGGCGCGCGTCCACCCGCTGCAGCGCTGGCGTACCCCGTACGTCTCCGACACCTACGCCACCTCCCGTCCCGCCGGAACCGGTCCGCTCTCCCGCGTCGGCAACGCCGACCTGGTGCGCGGGATCTCCGACTGCCTCGCCCTCGCGCGCAGCGCCGCCGAGACCACGCCCACCACGGCCGTGTACGGACAGTTGGTCGCCGACTGCACCCGCGCCACCGACCGTTACCACTGGCTGACGGATCCCGAACTCGGCCACCTCGCCGCCCCGTTGGCGGATCTGCGCGACACCGCACGCCAGGTGCTCGCCGAGTTCGAGACCGTGCAGGAACTGACCCGGCAGGCCGCCGACGCGCTCACCGCATCGGCGGACCGGATCACCGGGCTCGTCCGGCGTATCCGCGGCGAGGTCCCGCCGTCCGCCGCTGCCTGGGTCGACCGGCTCACCGAACTGCGCCACGCCCACGGCCACATGGCGACGCTCGCCGGGATGCGGTACGCGGACACCGGCCGGATCGCCGAGCTCACCGAGGCCACCGCCGCCGAACTCACCTCGGCGGCGCAGCGCGCGGTCGCGTTCCTGAGCCGGGACGACGCGTTCGCCGCCTACCACCGGGACGTGGAGCAGTTCACCGCCGACGCGTCGGCGCTCGCCACCGTCACCGGCGCGGCGGCGCTCGGGGACCGGCTGACGCAGCTGGCGGACGGGCTGTCGACGGTCACGGATGTCGTCGCGGGGCTCGACATCGGGGACGCCACCTTCCGTACGTCGATCCTGGAGCGGATCGCCGACGTCCTCGGCGGCGTCAACCGGGCCCGCGCCACGCTCACCGCCCGCCGGCGTGAACTTCTCGACCACGAGGGACGGGCGGAGTTCGCCGCCGAGTTCGCCCTGCTCGGGCAGGCCGTCACGGGTGCGCTGGCCGCCGCGGACTCCCCCGACGCATGCGACGGGCAGCTGGCCAGGATGTTGCTCCAGGTGGAGAACCTGGAGTCCCGGTTCGCCGAGTACGACGACTTCCTCGTCGCTCTGGCCGAGCGGCGGACGGAGGTGTACGAGACGTTCTCGGCCCGCAAGCAGACGCTGCAGGACGTCCGTGCGCGCCGCGCCGAGCGGCTGGCCGAGTCGGCGACCCGGATCCTCGGAACGGTCTCACGCCGCCTGACGGCCCTGGCCGACCTGGACGCCGTGCACACGTTCTTCGCCTCCGACCCGATGGTCGCCAAGGTCGTCCGCACGGCGGACGAGCTGCGCGGACTCGGCGACCCTGTACGGGCCGAGGAGCTCGACGGGCGGCTGAAGGCGGCCCGCCAGGAGGCGGGGCGTGCGCTGCGCGACCGCAGCGAGCTGTACGCGGACGGCGGTGCGACGATCCGGCTCGGCCGCCACCGGTTCGCCGTGAACACCCAGCCGTTCGACCTGACCCTGGTGCCGTCCGGGGACCGCCTCGCGTTCGCTGTCACCGGAACCGACTACCGGGCCCCGGTCACCGACCCGGCGTTCGAGGCGACCCGCCCGTACTGGGAGCAGCTGCTGCCGTCGGAGTCCCCGTCCGTCTACCGCGGCGAGCACCTCGCCGCCCGGCTCCTGGACGAGCACGGCGCGGACGCACTGGCCGCCCGCGAACCGGACGAACTGGCTGCCTTGGTAAGGGAGTCGGCAGCGGCGTCGTACGACGAGGGGTACCAGCGGGGCGTCCACGACGAGGACGCCACCGCCATCCTGACCGCACTGCTCGGACTGCACGCCGGGGCGGGACTGCTGCGCGTCCCGCCGCAGGTGCGGGCCGCGGCGCAGCTCTTCTGGACGTACGACGCCGATGCCGCCCTCCGCACCTCCTGGACGCGCCGCGCCGTGTCGCTGGCCCGCGCCCGCGCGGCGTTCGGGGCGGCGCCCGCGATCAGCTCCCTCCAGGAGGAGTGGGCGGCCAGGATCGCCGGAGAGCACGGGCGACCGGCCGCCGCGTATCTCTTCGAGGAGCTGACGTCCGGGCCCGCCGGGTTCGTGACAAGCGCCTCGGCCCGCACCTTCCTGGACAAGTTCCGCCGGACAACGGGCACTTCGGCGTACGACGAGGACCTCGCCGCACTCCGCGACGACCTTCCCGCGCGCCGCCAGCTCGTCGAGGGCTGGCTGACGTCGTACGCCACCGCGAGCGGCGCCGGGATCGGGAGCGGCGACCTCGCGGAGGCGGTCGCCGTGGAGCTCTGCCCGGAGCCGGCGACCGAGCGGTACGACTGCGAGGCGCCGCTCACCGCCACCGTGCAAAATCTGCTCGGCACGCACCCGCGCATCGACCGGGGCAGGCTGTCCGTCCGCCTGGACGAACTCCTGTCCCGCACCGCCGAGTTCCGTACGGCTGTCGTCCCCGGCTTCCGCGCCTACCAGCGGCAGCGCACCGCCCTCGTCACCGCCGAACGTGCCCGGTTGCGGCTCGACGACCACCGGCCGCGGGTGATGTCCGCGTTCGTCCGCAACCGGCTGCTCGACGAGGTGTATCTGCCGCTGATCGGCGACAGCCTCGCCAAGCAGCTCTCCACCGCCGATGCCGGCCGGCGCACCGACTCGCAGGGGCTGCTGCTGCTCGTTTCGCCGCCCGGATACGGCAAGACGACGCTCATGGAGTACGTCGCCGACCGCCTCGGCCTGGTCCTCGTCAAGGTCAGCGGCCCTTCGCTGGGCCGCGCGGTGACTTCCCTGGACCCGGCGCAGGCACCCGACGCGACCGCCCGACAGGAGATCGAGAAGATCAACTTCGCGTTGGAGGCGGGCAACAACACGCTCCTCCACCTCGACGACATCCAGCACACCTCGCCCGAGCTGCTCCAGAAGTTCATCCCGCTCTGCGATGCCACCCGCCGCGTCGAGGGCGTACGGAACGGCGAGCCGCGCAGCTACGACCTGCGGGGCAAGCGGTTCGCAGTGTGCATGGCGGGCAATCCGTACACCGAGTCCGGCGAGCAGTTCCGGATCCCGGACATGCTCGCCAACCGGGCCGACGTGTGGAACCTCGGCGAGGTGCTGAGCGGCCGCGAGGACGTCTTCGCGCTGAGCTTCGTCGAGAACGCGCTCACCGCCAATCCGGTGCTGGCCCCCCTCGCCGGCCGCTCCCGGGAAGACCTCGCGCTGCTCGTGCGCCTGGCCTCCGGCACAGAACCCCCGGCGCACGCGGATCGGCTCGGCCACCCGTACACACCCGCCGAACTCGACGGGATCGTCTCGGTCCTGCGTCATCTGCTGACCGCCCGATCCACCGTGCTCGCGGTGAACGCCGCGTACATCGCCTCGGCCGCGCAGACCGATGCGACGCGCACCGAGCCGCCGTTCCGGCTGCAGGGCTCGTACCGCAACATGAACAAGATCGCCGAACGGATCGTGCCCGTGATGAACGACGGGGAGCTCGCCGCCGTCATCGACGACCACTACGCGGGCGAGGCCCAGACGCTCACCACGGGCGCCGAGGCCAACCTGCTGAAACTGGCGTCCCTGCGTGGCACGCTCACCCCCGAACAGGCCGGCCGGTGGGCGGCGATCAGCGCCTCGTACGTGCGCACCCAGGCACTGGGCGGCCCGGGCGGCTCGCGCGAAGGGGATTCCGCGTCCCGGGCGGTCGCGGCGCTCGGTCTGCTCGCGGACCGGCTCGCGGCGGTCGAGTCGGCGATCCGGAACGGAGACCGCTGACGCGGGGCGGCACCCGTGGAGCGGAGATCGTTCAGGGGATCCCTTCCGCCGCACGGCCGCGGGGGACAAGGCATGCTGGGTTCCGTGTCCACACTTCCCCAGCAGCCCCAACGGCCCGCGGCCGACGGCCACATGGTCGTCTGCGGCGACGACGCACTCGCACGGCGGCTGGCGGTGGAGCTGCGGTACGTCTACGGGGAGCGGGTCACACTGCTGCTCCCGCCGGGACGCGACCCGCGCCGACCGGAGCTGCCGCTGACCCAACGCGGGCGTGCGGTCACGCTGTTCGGCCGGATGTCGGCGGCGATGAGCCGCAGCGGCACACCCGCACCGGCGGGCACCGGGGACGGGGACACCGACGCCGGAGTCCAGGCCGTCCGCATCCTGGAGGCGGCGGAACCGTCCGACGAGGCGTTCGAGGAGGCGGGGGTCGACCGGGCCGCCGCACTGGCGCTCGTCTACGACGACGACGAGCGCAACATACGTGCCGCGTTGACCGCCCGCCGCCTCAACCCCCGTGTCCGGCTGGTCATCCGCCTCTACAACCGCAAGCTCGGCCAGCACCTGGAGACCCTCCTCGACCAGGCCGCCGCCGTCGCCCTCCCCGGGCTCGACACGACCGCACCGGACACGTCCACCACCGTGCTCTCCGACGCCGACACGGCCGCCCCCGCACTCGCCGCGACGGCACTGACCGGCTCCAGCAAGGTGATCCAGGCGGAGGGCCTCCTCCTGCGGGCCGTCGAACGCACCCCACCCCGCCGGGGCGAGGTCACCGACACCGGCCTGTGCACGCTCGCGCTGCTCTCCTCCACCACGCATGACCCGGCGGGGGCCGAAGGGTCCGAGAGCAGCGGCGCCGAGGGCCCCCAACTCCTGCCGGACCACCGGGCGGTTGCCGCCGCGACCGGCCGCGGCACCGTCGTCCTGGAGGCCATCCGGGAGGCCGCGCCGACCGGTCCCGCCCCACGGATGCGCGGCCGGAACGTACCGCTGAGCCAGATCTTCTCGCGCCGGCTGCGCTGGTCGGCGCTGGGCGTCGCCGCGGCGGTCCTGGCGCTCGCGGTGGCCTCCACGCTCACCACCGGCGACAACCCGCTGCACGCCACGTACGTCACGCTCCTCGACCTGTTCGCGATGGGCGACCCGGCGATCGGCGACACCGCCGCACGGCAGATCATCCAGCTGCTCTCCGGCATGGCCGGGCTGATGCTGCTGCCGCTGCTGGTCGCGGGCGTCCTGGAAGCCTTCGGCTCCCTGCGCACGGCCTCGTCCCTGCGCCGCCCGCCGCGCGGACTCACCGGCCATGTGGTGCTGCTGGGACTCGGCAAGATCGGTACGAGGGTGCTGGTGCGGCTGCGTGAGCTCGGTATCCCCGTGGTGTGCGTGGAGGACGACCCGAACGCGCGCGGCATCCCGGTGGCCCGGCGGCTGCACGTACCGGTCGTGCTCGGGGATGTCACCCAGGAGGGCGTCCTGGAAGCGGCGAAGATCGAGCGTGCCCGCGCACTCCTCGCACTGACCAGCGCCGACACCACCAATCTGGAGGCCGTGCTCTACGCCCGCTCGGTCAAACCGGACCTGCGGGTGGCGCTGCGGCTGTTCGACGACGAGTTCGCGACCGCCGTCTACCGCACCCTGCGCACCGCCCATCCGCACGCACTGACCCGCTCCCGGTCCGTCTCCCACCTGGCCGCCCCGGCGTTCGCCGGCGCGATGATGGGCCGGCAGATCCTGGGCGCGATCCCGGTCGAGCGGAAGGTGATGCTATTCGCCGCGATCGAGGTCGCTGGCCACCCGCAGCTGGAGGGCCGGACGGTCGAGCAGGCGTTCCGGGCGGGGGCGTGGCGGGTACTGGCTCTGGATGCGACACCGCCGGAGGACCGCCATCGCGATCTGACGACGGCTGCTCCCACGTCCCCGGACCGGCCGTCGGGCCTGGTCTGGGATCTGCACCCCGGATATGTGCTCCGCGCCGAGGACCGCGTGGTGATCGCGGCGACCCGGCGCGGACTTGCGGAACTGCTGCGCAGGCGGGGCTCGATGACGTATTGCTGAGGGCTGTGCGGCCGGCGTCCTGGGCAGAGCGCTCGGTGCGAACCATGCCGGCGGTCGGCAGGACGGCCGACGCCACTGATAGGTGGACGGCGCCCCGTGGCACACCGCGCACGCATGGATCTGCTGATCGACACAGGGGTGCCGGGCACCGGCGCCCGGCGAAATCCGGGTGCTCCGCGGGCCCCTGCTGCCTACCCTCGCCGCATGGACCACACGGCACGGGACCAGCAGGACGACGGACTCCTGAACGTCATCGACGTCGAGGCGACGTGCTGGGACGGGCAGCCGCCGCCCGGGGCGGTCAGCGAGATCATCGAGATCGGGCTGACCGTCGTCGACCTGCGCCCGGCCGACGGGGCCTCCCCTGCCCCATGGGGTCTTTCCGGCTCGGCCGCGGCCGAGAGCCCGGGGCAGGGGCCGGGACCTCGGGGAAGGGTCGCCCGCCACCGGATCCTGGTGCGTCCGGCCCGGTCCACCGTCAGCGCGTTCTGCACCGAACTGACCGGCCTGACCCAGGCCGAGGTGGACACGGGCCTGTCCTTCGCCGACGCCTGCCGGCTGCTGGCGGCCGAGCACCGGGCCGGGGCACGCCCCTGGGCCAGCTGGGGCGACTACGACCGCCACCAGTTCACCCGCCAGTGCCGGGCCACCGGGACCACGTACCCGTTCGGCCGCCGCCACACCAACGCCAAGATCCCCTTCACCGCCGCCCACGGCCTGCGCAAGCGCCCCGGCATGGCCCAGGCCCTGCAGATCGCGAACCTCCCCCTGGAGGGCCGCCACCACAGCGGCGCGGACGACGCCTGGAACATCGCGGCGCTGATCCTGGATCTGTCGGCGCGGGGTGCCTGGCCGGCGGCGGACGCGGACTGAGCCGGGGCGGCCGGCGTGCCCCCTCCCGGTACCGGGAGGGCCCCTGGGGTCTTTCGTTCGGATCAGGCTGGATCAGGGAGCGGGGGCTGGTGCGTGCAGCTGCAAGGCGGAGGAAGGAGCCGACGCGGAGCGTCGGAGACTGACGACAACGCGGCAGATGTGCGTGCCCGACCCCGCGAGCCCAACATGATCCAGACGAGAGGGCCCCTGGGGTCTTTCGTTCGGATCAGGCTGGATCAGGGAGCGGGGTCGGGTGCGTGCAGCTGCAAGGCGGAGGAAGGAGCCGACGCGGAGCGTCGGGGACTGACGACAACGCGGCAGATGTGCGTGCCCGACCCCGCGAGCCCAGCATGATCCGAACGAGAGGCCCCTAGGGCCTTGCGGCCCTAGAGCACTCCCCCCATCACCGCCCGCACCTCGGCCAGCGTCTCCTCGGCCACGGCGTTGGCCCGCTCGTTCCCGGCCCGCAGCACCGACCGTACGTATGCCGTGTCCTGCGCGTACTCCGCCCGCCGTGCCCGCACCGGTGCCAGCAGGGTGTTGACGGCGTCCGTCACCGTCCGCTTGAGCGCGGCGCCGCCGCCGTCGCCGATCTCCTCGGCGACGGCGTACGGGTCGCGGTCGAGGCAGAGCGCGGCGAGCAGCACGAGGCCCGACACCTCGGGCCGGGTCTCCGGTTCGTACGTGATGCGCCGGTCGGTGTCCGTCCTCGCCCCGCGGATCAGCCGGGCGGTCTCGTCGGCGGTGGCGCCGAGAGCGATGGAGTTGCCCCGGCTCTTGCTCATCTTGGTGCCGTCGGTACCGAGCAGGAGCGGCGCGCTGGAGAGCAGGGCGTCCGGTTCCGGGAAGACCGCCCCGTACCGCTCGTTGAAGCGCCGGGCGATCGTCCGGGTCACTTCGAGGTGCGGCAGCTGGTCCTGCCCGACGGGTACGAGATTGCCCTTGCAGAAGAGGATGTCGGCTGCCTGGTGCACGGGGTACGTGAACATCAGCCCGCTGACCGCCGACTGCCGGGAGTGCGCGATCTCGTCCTTGACCGTGGGGTTGCGGCTCAGCTCGGCGACGGAGACGAGGCTGAGGAACGGCAGCAGCAGCTGGTTCAGGGCGGGCACGGCGCTGTGGTTGAAGATCGTGGTGCGGGCAGGGTCGAGGCCGATGGCCAGATAGTCCAGCAGCATCCCCTCCATGTACTCACCGAGCCGGTCGGCGACGTCCCGGTCGGTCAGCACCTGGTAGTCGGCGATGATCACGAAGACGTCCACGCCGAGATCCTGCAGCCGGACCCGGTTGTGCAGGGTGCCGAAGTAGTGCCCGAGGTGCAGGGGTCCGGTCGGCCGGTCCCCGGTCATGACCCGGAACCGTCCGGGTGCGTCCTGGATCCGCTGCTCCAGTCCGGCGCTGCGGCGCTCGGCGGGTGCGGTGACGGCAGTGGTCGTGATGCTCATGGGTCTCTCCTCGCGGGTGCTGGTGCGTTGCGTGGAGGACGGCCCGCCCGAGGCGGTCTGCGTACCCGTGCGAGGGCAGAGAAAAAGGGCCGTCCCGATCGAACGGCCCTGGTTCCGTGCAGATGAGGCGGCCGCTCCTAGGAGGAGCGCCACCAGTTCCGGCACGGCACGGAGGTCATGGCGCGAGTGTAACGCGGTACGGCGGCCCGGTCAGGTCACTTGTGTGCGTGGTCACCCACGTAGAACAGCAGGTAGACGAAGCCCGCGAAGAGGTGCGTGGCGAAGATGTAGACGAAGACGCGCAGCGCGACGCCGCGCTCCTTCCAGCTCTCGCTGTCACCCACTGGCCCTGCCTCCCCGGGTCCGGCATGCCCGGCCCGTACCGGGGACTCGTCATTCAGGGTACGCATCCGCGACGCCTGCGCCCCGCCCCCGGAATAGGGAGGGCGGGTGCCCCGTTGTATCGTGCGAAGAAGTAGTTCAAGGTTCAACAATAAGCACTCACCGTTATGGAGGCGGGCGCCATGCAGTTCGGGATCTTCACCGTCGGAGACGTCACCACCGACCCCACGACCGGTACGACACCGACCGAGCACGAGCGGATCAAGGCGACCCTCGCCATCGCGCTCAAGGCCGAGGAAGTGGGCCTCGACGTCTTCGCGACCGGTGAGCACCACAACCCGCCGTTCGTCCCGTCGTCCCCGACGACCACGCTCGGCTACATCGCAGCCCGCACCGAGAACCTCATCCTCTCCACCTCGACCACGCTCATCACCACCAACGACCCGGTGAAGATCGCCGAGGACTACGCCACGCTCCAGCACCTCGCGGACGGCCGCGTCGACCTGATGATGGGGCGCGGCAACACCGGCCCGGTCTATCCGTGGTTCGGCCAGGACATCCGCCAGGGCATCCCGCTCGCCATCGAGAACTACGCCCTGCTGCACAAGCTGTGGCGTGAGGACGTCGTCGACTGGGAGGGCAGGTTCCGTACGCCGCTGCAGTCGTTCACCGCGACCCCGCGCCCGCTGGACGGCGTCCCGCCGTTCGTCTGGCACGGCTCCATCCGCTCCCCCGAGATCGCGGAGCAGGCCGCGTACTACGGCGACGGCTTCTTCCACAACAACATCTTCTGGCCCATCGAGCACACCAAGAAGATGGTGAACCTCTACCGCCAGCGGTACGCGCACTACGGGCACGGCACCGCCGAGCAGGCCATCGTCGGCCTCGGCGGCCAGGTGTTCATGCGGAAGAACTCGCAGGACGCGGTACGGGAGTTCCGCCCGTACTTCGACAACGCTCCGGTCTACGGCCACGGGCCGTCCCTGGAGGACTTCTCGCAGCAGACACCGCTGACCGTCGGCTCGCCGCAGGAGGTCATCGAGCGGACGCTGTCGTTCCGTGACGCCGTCGGCGACTACCAGCGCCAGCTGTTCCTGATGGACCACGCTGGGCTCCCGCTGAAGACCGTCCTGGAACAGCTCGACATCCTCGGCGAGGAGGTCGTCCCGGTGCTGCGCAAGGAGTTCGCCAACATGCGGCCGGCCGGCGTGCCGGACTCCGCCCCCGTCCACCCGGCCGTCGCCGCCCGCACGAAGGAGATCTGACCCACCATGCACACCGAGGCCCTGAAGATCGTCGCCGTCTCGGCCGGGCTGAGCCAGCCGTCGTCGACCCGGCTGCTGGCCGACCGGCTGGCGGCGGCCGCCCGGGAGCGGCTGACCACCGAGCAGGACCGGCCGGTCGAGATCCGGGTGATCGAGCTGCGCGATCTGGCCGTCGACATCGCGAACCACCTGGTGACGGGGTTCCCGTCGCCGGCGCTGAACGAGGCGATCGAGGCGGCGGCGGAGGCCGACGGCCTGATAGCCGTCTCGCCGATCTTCACCGCCTCGTACAGCGGCCTGTTCAAGTCGTTCTTCGACCTGATCGGCAACACGACGCTGACCGGCAAGCCCGTCCTGATCGGGGCGACCGGGGGCACCGCCCGGCACTCGCTCGTCCTGGAGCACGCGATGCGGCCGCTCTTCGCGTATCTGCGGGCCACCGTCGTACCGACATCCGTGTACGCGGCGTCGGAGGACTGGGGTTCGTCCGGGGACGAGTACACCGAGGGACTGCCGTCCAGGATCCGGCGCGCGGGCGGCGAGCTCGCGGGGATGATCGCGGGCGGCCGGGCGGTCTCCGGGGCGTCGAAGGCGCTCGGACTCGACGACGACGTGGTGCCGTTCGAGCAGCAGCTGGCAGACCTGCGGCTGGACTGAACGCCCGAATGCCTGATTTAGCCGTGTTTATCCGCAAGGATGCAGTGCGACGTGTATCCGCGGATGCGAGCTGAACCGAGCTGGAGGCAGAGATGGGCAGGATCGTGGTGGGCGTGGACGGCTCCGAGCAGTCGATCAAGGCGCTGCACTGGGCGGTACGCCAGGCCGAGCTGACCGGCGACTCGGTGGAGGCCGTCAACAGCTGGGAGTACCCCGCAACCAGCTGGGCGTCCATGATGCCGGGCATGCCGGAGGACTTCGATCCGCAGGCCGTGGCAATCGTGTCGCTCACCGAGGCGCTGGAGGAGGCACTCGGAGCGGAGGGCGCCGCCGCGGTCAGCAAGATCGTGGTGATCGGCAACCCGGCGGAAGCCCTGCTGGACCGGGCGAAGGGCGCGAACCTGCTGGTCGTCGGGGCGCGCGGGTACAGCGGGTTCAAGGCGACCCTGCTCGGCTCGGTCAGCCTGCACGTCACCCAGCACGCGCCGTGCCCGGTGACGGTCGTCCGCGACTGAGCCGGCCCAAGGCGCAACGGGCGGCCCCCGCGCAGGTGTGCGCGGGGGCCGCCCGTTGTCTACAGCGCCACCACGTCCGCGACGACGCAGGCCACGTTGTCCGGGCCGCCCGCCGCGTGGGCCAGGGCGACCAGTTCCCGGACCGCTGTGTCCGGGCCGTCCGCCGCGCCGAGCACCCCGGCCAGTTCCGTACCGCCGACCACCGCCGACAGGCCGTCCGAGCAGAGCAGATAACGGTCGCCGGGCCTGGCGTCCTGCAGGCGTACGTCCGCCCGTCGCGCCGGGTCGTCCTGCCCGGGCCCGCCCACCAGGGCCTTGAGCAGCAGAGCACGTTGCGGGTGCGAGGACGCCTCCTCCTCGGTGAGCGAACCGTCGTCGACCATCGACTGGACCAGACTGTGGTCGTGGGTGATCCGGAACAGCTCGCTGCCGCGCAGCAGGTACGCCCGCGAGTCCCCGATGTGCACCAGGCCCAGCTGCGAACCGGTCCACATCAGCGCGGTCAGCGTCGTCCCCGACCCGTCCGGCGCCCCGTCGCTCCCCGCGACCGCGTCCCGTACCGCCTGCGCGGCCAGGTCCGCCGCGTCCTGCAGGGCGTTCAGGAGCTCCGCGGCCGGCACCGCACGGCCCGCAGCGTCGCCCACCGCCCCGCGCGCCACCGGCTTCAGCGCATCGATCGCCGCCGTGCTCGCGCCGGCGCCGCGGTCCCCGAACCCGTCGGCGACCGCGAGCAGCCGGGAGCCGGCGAACGCCGCATCCTGGTTGATCTCGCGCACCGCACCCGGGTCGGACTGCGCCGCGTACCGGATTCCCAGCGTGCCCAGGGTCCCCCGGGCCGTGTCCACGTGCGACATGGTGACTTCCTCCGCTGACAGATGATCGACGAGGAAGGTCGCCAGGTCCCGCCGGGCCGCCGTCTCGGCCTCCACCTGCGCCCAGTACGCCCGTATCGCGGCGGCGGCCGCGCCCGCATCGAGCGCGACCACCTCCGCGATCCCGGCCAGCGGCATCCCGATCCGGCGCAGCCAGGCCACCAGCCTGGCCGTCTCCAGCTGCGTCCTGTCGTAGTACCGGTAGCCGTTCACCGGATCGACCAGGGCGGGCCGGAGCAGGCCCAGTTCGTCGTAGCGTCGCAGGGTCTTCGCCGACAGCCGTGACGACCGGGCGAACTCCCCGATCGTCACCAGTGCCGCCGTGTCCTTCGCACGCGTCCCGCGTTCCACCGCAACCTCCTCGTACCGGACGGTCCGCCCGGCCCCGCCGATGCTGGGGCTTCCCCCGCGGAGAAGGTCAAGGATGAAGGAGACGGGGAGGACGCAGGAAGGTCAGTGCTCCCTCACATAGAACGCGTAGAAGGCGGACACCAGCATTCCGGCGCCGGTCACCAGCCCCACCACGGAGGCGGCGAGCACGCTCTTTCCGGAGAGGCTGTAGAGGAAACCGACCGTACCGCCGAACAGCGTGCCGTACGCGACGGCCTTCGCCTCCACCGGCAGTCGCTTCTGCACCCGGCCGAGGGCGAAGCAGAGCGCCGCCAGGACGGCACCGGAGATCAGACCGAGCGCGAGCTGCGTGCCCGTGAGCACACCGCCTCCGCGCACGATGGACGTCGCCCACCAGCCCGCGATCACTCCCAGCGTGACCGGCACGGCCCAGCTGAGCGTGCTGGGGCGCTGCGTGCGCGCCGGCATGGCGCGGCGCGTCGGCGTCGAAGCGTGTGTAGCCATGGCCGAGAGCTCCTTCCGTCACCCCCTGATCCCTCCAGGGCACACCCGGCCGCGCCGCCCGGCAACTCGAATGGCCCACGGTCCGTGGGCGCGCCGCCGGTGTCCGGGATTTCCTTGAGGGATGCGGACCTGTCTCTCAGCGACTCTGTCGATGGTGGTGCTCGTCCTGCTCGCCGTCCTCGTCCCGCTGAGCGCCCTGTCCGCCTGGGTCGATCTGGAGATCGACGACACGGACCGGTACGTCGCCGCGGTGGAGCCGCTCGCCTCCGACCCGGGGGTGCAGGGCATCGTGTCCGATCTGATCACCGACCAGGCGATGACACAGGTCGACGCCGGGCCGCTCCAGGGCGCCCTGCGGGGCTTCCTGCACGAGGCGGTGCAGTCGTTCACCACCACGGATGCCTTCCGTACCGCCTGGGTCGCCGCCAACCGCACGGCCCACACGGCCCTCACCGTCGCGATGAACGGTGAGAGCGGCGAGGCCGTGGTCATCGATCTGGGGCCGGTGATGGAGCAGGTCAGACACAATCTGGTGGACAGTGGGGTACCGCTGGCCGGCCAGATCCACGTCCAGCACACCGACATCACCCTGATCTCCGCCGACCGCGCCGACCAGCTGCGCTCCACGTTCCGCCTGCTGCGGGCCGGCAGCATCTGGCCCGCCGTCGTCACCGTGGTGTTCGCCGTCGTGGCCGTGGCCGCGGCTGCGGTGCGCGGCGGGCGGCGGGCCGCAGCTGCCGCCGCGGCGGTCGTCGGGGCCGGCTTCGCGATCGGCGCGCTGGTGCTGCGGGGGTTGCTCGCGATCGCCAGGAACCGGGTGCTGGCCGGGGTTCCGGAGAGTGATCGCGACGGGGCCGCGGCGGTGTACGACGCGCTGACGGCTTCGCTCCGCACGACGGTGTGGATCGTCCTCGCAGCGGGACTCGCGTTGGCGCTGTGCGCGACGGCTGCTCGGATGTGGGCGCGGAGGCGGGAGGCCGTACGGACTTGATCCTCCGACGGCCGGCCGGATTCGACGTGCGGCAGCGCACGGGCCGGGCAAGAGTGGAGCCCGGACTGCGTCACCGTCGGGGCGACTGAGAGGTCTTCCGTATGCGAGCCGTGGCCGTCAGCGCGTTCCGGGCCGAACCGGCCCTGATCCAGCTGCCCAAGCCGGAACCCGAACCCGGCGGCGTACGGGTGAAGATCGAGTACGCCGCGCTCAACCCGTCCGACTGGCAGACCGCGGACGGCGCCCTGGAAGGACTGGCTCCGCATGTGTTCCCGCTGGTCATCGGGGTGGACTACGCGGGCCGGGTGGACATGATCGGCAGCGGCGACAACCGTTTCCGGGTCGGCGACCAGGTCTTCGGCCGGGTGACCGAATCGCCGGTCGGCGCGGGTACGTACTGCGAGTACGTGTCCGTACCGCAGGACTCCGCGATCACGCTCATCCCGTGCGGACTGTCGCCGCGCACCGCCGCCGCGCTGCCGTCCGCCGGGATGGCCGCCGCCCAGATCCTGGACACGGCGGTGCTGCGCGGCCACGAGAGCCTGCTGATCATCGGTGCCGCGGGCGGCGTCGGCAGCTGTCTGACGCAGCTTGCATCGGCCCGGGACCTGCGTGTTCTCGCGGTGGTGCGCGGCGACGAGCAACGGCGGATGAAGGCACTCGGCGCCGCCGTCACGATCGACACGACGGCCCGTCCGCTCGAAGCGGCGGTACGAGAGGTGTCCGCGGGCGGTGTCGACGCGCTCGTCGACCTGGTCTCCGGCACACCGGAGGCGTTCGCGGTCCATGCGGCGCTGGTCCGGGACGGCGGTGTCGCGGTGACCACGCGGGGCGTCGCCGGCGGGGCGGCCGTTCCGCCGGGCGTCGGGGCCATCGACTTCCGGCTCGAACCGACACCCGTTCTGCTCGACGTCCTGGCCGCGGGGGCCGTGGAGGGCGTACTGCAGGTGCCCATCGACGTCGAACTCCCGCTGGAGAAGGCGCCGCAGGCCCTCGACCGGAACCGCACGGGCGGTGCCCGCGGCAAGACCTTGTTCGTGCTCCGGCCCACACGTCAGGGGAAGGGCCGCGCCCGCACGCGGTGAGGATCGCCCGCCCAGCCGCCCGCAGTGAGCGGCGGCAGCCGTACCCGCGCTCAGGCCGGATGATCCCCGGGGCCACGGCCCTGGAGGCGCTCCATCTCGCGGCGGTCGCGTTTGGTGGGGCGGCCCGCACCGCGGTCGCGGACCGGCACCTGGATCACCGCTTCGCGCGGCGGCGGGGGCGGACTGTTGTCGACGAAGCACTCGGCGGCCACCGGAGCGCCGACCCGCTTCTTCACGATCCGTGACACGACGACGATCCGGTCCCGTCCGTCGTGCCGGAGCCGTACTTCGTCGCCCACATGCAGGGTCTGCGCCGGCTTGGCCCGGTCGCCGTTGACCTTGACGTGCCCTGCGCGGCAGGCGGCGGCAGCCTGCGAGCGGGTCTTGGTCAGCCGTACCGACCAGATCCAGCTGTCGACGCGGACGCTTCCCTCCGCCTGTGGCGCCTCACCCGAAACCATGGTTCCGACTCTAGGGCCTTGCGTGCGGAGCCGGTGACGGACGGCCACGCAGGACTTGTGCGTGCCGGACCCCGTGAGCCCGGCGCGATCCGGACGGAAGGCCCTGGGTCCCGGCGTCGTACAGGCGACCGCGCAGCCCGCAGCGCCCACGTCTCGCCGGCTGTAACCACAGGACTACGATGCGGACGATCTCCCGAACGGACCGGCCGCCACCACCGTCCGGACTTCCGGGGATCTGTTTCTGACATGCCGCCACATGTCGTGCCGCTGAAGGATGTACGGGGACACCGGCCGGGGCACGGCGCACTTCCGGAAGCAGTTGAGAACAGCGATGAGCAGCACGCCCGACCGCCCCGGCCGTGGGCTCCAGCCCAACGTCCTCGGCACGTTCCACACGATCGTGATGGCCGTGGCGGGCAGCGCCCCCGCCTACTCGCTGGCCGCCACCAGTGCCGTGCTCGTCGGCACGGTCGGTCTCGGCGGACCCGCCGCCCTGCTCTACTGCGCCGTACCGATGCTCGGCATCGCCCTCGCCTACCGTCAACTCGGCCGGATCGACGTCAACGCGGGCGCCGGCTACTCCTGGGTGGGCCGGACCCTCCACCCCTTCCTCGGCTTCCTCAGCGGCTGGGCGCTGGTCGTCGCGGCGACCCTCTTCATGGTCGCCGGATCGCTGCCCGCGGGGACGATGACGCTGACCGTCATCGACTCCCGGTTCGCCGACGACACGACGCTCGCCACCCTCATCGGGGCCGGCTGGTTCCTGGTGATGCTGCTCGTCGTGCTCGGCGGGGCACGGCTCAGCGCCCGCGCCCAGCTGCTGATCTCCGGGGTCGAGCTGGTGATCCTGCTGGTCTTCGCGGGCCTCGCACTCGTCCACGGGACCACGGCGGGCCGGAACACGGGTACCGGCACCGCGCATGCCTTCGACTGGTCGTGGCTCGGCTTCGGGCACTTCGACGGCGTCTCCGGCTTCGCCTCCGGCGCGCTGATAGCCGCCTTCTACTACTGGGGCTGGGACGTCACCGGCAACCTCAGCGAGGAGACCCGCAACAGCCGCCGCACCACGGGCCTGGCCGGGATCGTGGGCGTGCTCACCGTCTTCGCACTCGTCGAGGTATTCACCATTGCGGTCAACGTGATCCTCTCCGCCGACGACATCGAGCGGCACAGCACCAACGTACTGACCGTGCTCGGTGAGCAGGTCTGGCCCGGCGTCGGCGGAAAACTGCTGGTGGTGGCCGTGATGCTGTCAACCGTCGCGACGCTGCAGACGACGCTCATCCAGGTCACGCGCTCCCTGTTCGCCATGGGCCGCGACCGTACGATGCCCGCCGCGTTCGGCCGGGTGCACCACAGCTGGAACACCCCGTGGGTGGCGGTCGCCACCGTCGGCGGCGTCGCCCTCGCCCTGATCCTCGCCTCCCTGGCCCTCGGTCCGGTCCACCGCATCCTGGGCGTGGCCGTCGAGGCGATCGGACTGCAGGTCGCCGTCTACTACGGTCTCGCGGGCCTGGCCGCCGTCGTCGCGTACCGCAAGATGCTGCACCGCTCGGTCGCGGACTTCGTCCTCGGCGGACTCTGGCCGCTGACGGGCTCGCTCTTCATGTTCTGGATCTTCTTCGAGGCGCTCGGCAGCTTCAGCAGGACGGCGCTCGTGCTCGGTCTCGGCAGTCTCGCCGTGGGAGCAGTCCCGATGCTCTGGTACTGGCGGCGCGGCAGCTCCTACTACCGGCCGGCGAAACTCGACGCCTCGCGGACCGTACCGGCCGGGGAACCGTCCGGCTACGCCCACTCCACCACGATCGTCACCGACTACTGATGGCCGGACGCCGCCGCACGCCCCCGCCCGTGCGCTTCGACCCTGACCTCGGCGACGGGCCGCTCACCACGGCCCGCCAGGACATCGTCATCGGCCGCTGGCAGGGCGTACGCGACCTGCTGCACGCCACCGGCAACCAGTGGGCCCTGCGCACCCACCGGATCCGGCTGCTCGCACACGCCGTCGCGGGCAGCACCACCGTGGAGACCTGGCTCGCCGCCGAACCGAAGAGCGCCGACGCGCAGGTGCTCAAGGCCGCGACCGAAGTGGTCCGGCTCTTCGGCCGGGCCGTCACCGCGGGCCGTGGCGCCGGGCTCGACCGGAACCGGGTGGACCGGGTCGTCGACTGCTGTCTGCGGGCCGCCGGCAGCTGCCCGCCCGACCCGATGCCCTGGGCGTCGCTGCTGACCGTGGCGCGGCTGTACGAGGACGGGACGAGGTGCCGGGTCACCCAGTGGTGGGACGAACTGCTCCGCCGCGATCCGCACCACATGGAGGGACACGCCCAACTGCTGCGGTACTACTCGGCGCGCTGGCACGGCACCCACGGCACCATGTACGACTTCGCCCGCGCCGCGGCGGGTGCGGCGCCGCCCGGTTCGCCGCTGCCGGTGCTGGTGCAGATCGCCAGGGTCGAGGAGTACCGGTCCGTCTCCGACGCCACGCACGGGCGGCCCGTCGTCCCGCCGCGCACCGGGCAGCAGCACTGGGACCACGAGCTGGCCGTCACGGAGGTGCGCCGCACCTGGGAACGGTGGCTCGGGATGCGCGAGGCGGGGCCGGTGCCCGCGCAGGAGGTCGGCGAGCTGAACTACCTGGCGCACGCGGCGTGTTACGCGGGACGGCCGGCGGAGGCCGCGGACGCGTTCCGGTTACTGGACGGCCGGGCGGTGCAGGTGCCGTGGTCGTACACCGGGGACCCCGCGGCACAGTTCACGCGGTGGCGCCGCCAGGTCACCGCCGCGTGAGCCGCCGTACACGCGGCCGGGAACCGGACGCCGACGTCACGGACGGACGGTACGCCACCAGGTGCACAACCACGCGGTACGAGGAACTCCGCATGAGCGGGGAGTGAAGTCAGGGCCACCGCTGCCCGATTGACACGGGCGCGGGCCGCACCAACGAACGGCCGGATCCGGCCGCTAACCTTACGTATCCGCCCTGGCCAGGGATAAATTCCCGCAGTACGGACATTCATCGCACTCAACTCATGCGAAAGGCCTCGCCCATGGGCATTCGGAGCTTGCTGCGCAAGGTGTTCGGCCGCGACCGCACGGAGCAGGACGAGCCGGCGACGGCCACGGTCCCGCCCCAGTCGGAGCGCACCGGGCGCACGGAGTCGGACCCCGTCGCCGTCACGGTGACGGCGGACGAGACGGTGGTCGAATCCGCCCCGGCCGCCAAGGCCTCGGTGCCCGCACCCGCCTCACGCCGGTCCGGTTCAGGCGGAGGCGGGCTGGCGGCGGACCTGGTGGCGGAGGCCTTCGACAAGGCATCGGCCCCCACCCCGAAGCCCACTCCCACGGTCCCGGCCCAGGGCTCGGCCCCCAAGCCGGTCGCGGCCGAGGCCGCGGAGGAGTCGGCCGCGGAGGCGGACACTGTGGCGGCCGCGCCGGAGGCAGCAGTCGAGCCCGTCACGGCCGAGGCCCAGCCCGAGCCGGAGCCGGAGGCTGCTCCGGTCGCTGCCGAGGTCGAGGTGGCGGAGGTCGCCGCAGCCGACGTCGAGGTCGAGGTGGAGGCAGAATCGGCCACCGCTGTGGCCGAGCCCGCGTCGGACGAGCCCGTGGTCAAGGCCGAGGCGGAACCGGTCGCTGGTGTGGCCGAGCCCGAGACGGAGCCCGCCCCGGCCGTCGCCGAGGCCGAGCCGGAAGCCACGACGGAAGAGGAGCCCGCCGCCGTCGCAGCCGAGCCCGAGGCCGGTATCGAGGCCGAGCCGGTCGCCGCCGACGTGGACGCCGAGCCGGTCGCCGCGGTGGCCGCACCGACTGCCGGCATCGCCCCTGCCGCCGAGCCCGAGCCGCAGGCACGTGAGGTCGTGGAGCCGGCCCCCGCCGCCGAACCGGAGACCCCGGTCGAGGCCGAACCGGTCCCCGTCAGCGCCGACGCCGAGCCGGTCCTCGTCGCCGACGCCGAGCCGGTCGCCGCCGACGTGCTGCCCGAGCCGGACGCCGAGCCCGTGGCCGCAGAGGTCACCGAGTCCGCCGCCGGGGCCCCCGCCCCCGCTGTCACCGCAGCCCACGTCACGTCCCTCGCACCCGCGCTCGTCGACCCGTACGGCGCGGCCCGGGACGCGCTTCAGGCGCACGGGCTGACCGGGCTCCGAGCCACCGTGTACCTGGTGCTCGACCGTTCCGGCTCCATGCGGCCGTTCTACAAGGACGGCAGCGCCCAGCACCTGGGCGATCGCACGCTCGCCCTCGCCGCGCACCTCGACGAGAACGCCACCGTGCCCGTCGTCTTCTTCTCGACCGACATCGACGGCACCGGCACGGTCGGCCTCGCCGACCACGAAGGCCGGATCGACGAACTGCACGCGGGCCTCGGCCGCCTGGGCCGTACCAGCTACCACCGCGCCGTCGAGGAGGTCGTCGCGCACTACGAGAAGTCGGAGGCCACCGGCCCCGCCCTGGTCGTCTTCCAGACGGACGGCCCGCCGGACGCCAAGCAGCCCGCCAAGCAGGCGCTCGCGGAGGCGGCACGGCTGCCGCTGTTCTTCCAGTTCGTCGCGTTCGGTGACGAGGACGCGAAGGGCTTCGACTTCCTGCGGAAGCTGGACGCACCGAACGCCGCGTTCTTCCACGCCGGCCCAGCCCCGGCCGAGGTGCCGGACGCCACGCTGTACCGGGAGATCCTCGCCGCGCTCCCCGGCTGGCTCGCGGCCCGCGAGAAGGCCGCCGGAAACGCCTGACCCGACGGTCCGGCCTGCAGACGTACGGTCACGGCGCGCCCGCCTCCGGGCCCGGCGCCGCCGTGACCGTACCGGCACCGGTCATCGGTGTGAGTGGATCTTCCGCGGGCCGTTAGGATTTCGACCATGGCGGCCACTGGATCCGAGAAGCAGGGGGCGACGGCGTACTACGTCTCGACCCCCATCTACTACGTCAACGACGCTCCTCACCTGGGCCACGCCTACACGACCGTCGCAGGCGACGTGCTCACCCGCTGGCACCGCCAGCGTGGCGAGAAGGTGTGGTACCTCACCGGCACGGACGAGCACGGTCAGAAGATCATGCGCACTGCCGAGGCGAACAACGTCACCCCGCAGGAGTGGTGCGACAAGCTCGTCGAGGAGGCATGGAAGCCCCTCTGGGAGCACCTGAACATCGCGAACGACGACTTCATCCGTACGACGGAGAAGCGGCACACGGACCGTGTGCAGGAGTTCGTGCAGGACCTGTACGACAAGGGCGAGATCTACAAGGGCGGGTACGAAGGCCCGTACTGCGTCGGCTGCGAGGAGTACAAGCTCCCCGGCGACCTCATCGAGGCGGAGGACGGCACGAAGCTGTGCCCGATCCACAAGAAGCCGGTGGAGATCCTCAAGGAGGAGAACTACTTCTTCAAGCTGAGCGAGTACGGCCCGAAGCTGCTGGAGTTCTACGCGAACAACCCCGGCTTCATCCAGCCCGAATCGGCCCGCAACGAGGTCGTGAACTTCGTCAGGCAGGGCCTGCAGGACCTGTCGATCTCGCGCTCGACCTTCGACTGGGGTGTCCCGGTGCCGTGGGACGAGAAGCACGTCATCTACGTGTGGGTCGACGCGCTGCTCAACTACGCGACGGCGGTCGGCTACGGCGCCAACCAGGAGAAGTTCGACGGGACGTTCCCGGCCGACGTGCACCTGGTCGGCAAGGACATCCTCCGCTTCCACGCGGTCATCTGGCCCGCGATGCTGATGGCTCAGGGTCTGCCGCTGCCCGGCAGGGTCGCGGCCAATGGCTGGCTGATGGTCGGCGGCGAGAAGATGTCGAAGTCGAACCTGACCGGCATCAAGCCGCAGGACCTGACCTCGCACTTCGGCGTGGACGCGTACCGCTGGTACTTCCTGCGGGCGATCGCGTTCGGCAGCGACGGCTCGTTCTCCTGGGAGGACTTCACCGCCCGCTACACCTCCGAGCTCGCCAACGACTACGGCAACCTCGCCTCGCGCCTCGCCGCCATGGTCGGCAAGTACTTCGGCGGGGCGCTCCCGGAGGCCACGGCCGCCGGTGACGCCGAGAAGGCGGTCCAGGAGGGTCTCGCGAAGGCCGTCGCCACGGCCGACCGGAAGATCGGCGAGGAGCTGGACTTCCAGGCCGGCATCCTGGCGATCTTCGACTTCGTGAAGCAGGTCAACGGCTACATCACGGAGCAGGAGCCGTGGAAGGTCGCCAAGGACGAGTCGCCCGAGGGGCAGGCCCGCCTCGCGACGATCCTGTACACGGCCGCCGAGGCGCTCCGCGGTGTCGCGGTCCTGCTGAACGCCGTGATGCCGGAGACCTCGCAGAAGCTGTGGGAGTCGCTGGGCGCCGAGGAGTCCCTGGGCGCGCTGCCCGACCAGCGCGTGCAGGACGCGGGCGGCTGGGGGCAGCTGCCGGCGGGTGCGACGGTGACGAAGGGTGCGGTGCTGTTCCCGCGCCTGGAGGAGAAGCCCGCGTAACGCTGAGGCTCGGTACGCAGATGAGGGGCCGGACCGGTCATGGGTCCGGCCCCTCTCGTACGTATGGGCAGGGGCGGCTCATATGCGTGACGTCCGGTCAGTGGGCCAGCGCCGCCGCGTCGCCCATCACGATCACCGGGACCTTGGCCGGTTCGAGGATGCGCAGCAGCTCCCTCATCCGGTCCTCGGGCAGCGAGATGCAGCCCTGGGTCGGTCCGCCGTGGTCGACATGGAGCCAGATGCCGCCACCCCGCTCCTCGCCGAGCGGACGGGTCGGGTCCAGCGGGGAGACCCCGGGAACGCGGTTGTAGTCGATGGCGATGACGTAGTCGAACGACCCCTCGAGGGGCTCTCCGTGGAGCCCTTCACCGCTCACCGCGAAGTCGGAGCTCTGCTCGTACGGGAACGCGGTGCCCGGAGCCTCGAGCAGGCCGCCCGCGGACGTCAGCCCGTAGACGCCGATGGGGGTACGGAGGTCGTCCAGCCAGTGCTCGTAGGTCCAGCCGTACAGGGCGTTGTGGGCGGGCCACGGACCCGCGGCCGGCTGCCAGCCCGCCGCGGGGTCCTCGCGGGTGTAGAGAACGGCGGTGGCCAGGCTGGAGTCCTCGGAGTCCCCGGTGACGACCAGCGCCTGCCGGGACTCGGGCGGGATCGCGGCCCTGGTCTCCGGTCCCAGCAGCCGGATCTCGCGGGGCTGGGTGGGGGCGGCCGGCCCGCGCGCGGCGACCCCGGGACCCGCCGCACCCGATCCGCCGGCCGGTGCGGGGGAGCCGGGGCTTCCGACGGCGGTGGGGCGGGGTGCGAGGCCGACCGCACTGCATCCGGTGAGCAGGACGAGCAGTGCGGCGCAGACGGCGCACGACAGACGCCGGCGCATCGAGGGACGGGGCACCGGTCCGGGAACGGGCACGGTTTCGGGGACGGGCACGGGGGGCTCCTGGCAGTCGGCGTCGAGGACGGCGGGGGCAAAGGTCCCCGTACCGAAGTCCCCGAGCCAGTCTTTGCCGACTCGGCCGACAACTAATCAGACAAAGGGGCCATCCGGACGCATCAGATCCGGTACCGTCCACGTTTCCCGGCGTGTCCTGCTGGGCGAATCCGGCCTGCGTACGTAACAGAAAGGGCCCGGAAGCACGCCTGCCGTGGCGGTTCCGGGCCCATCCCCTCCGCGGGGGAACGGAGCGTCAGAGGCCCGTGCCGTCGTGCGTCTCGTCCGGGTCGACACCCATCGTGATCGACCCGACGACGCCGCGCGCCATGTGGTTCTTGCGGTACGAGAGCTTCATCAGCCCGCCCGTGACACCACTCTGGTCGTAAATGGTGTCCTCGGTGAGGGTCGTACGCGTGGTGGTACTGGTCGAGTACGGCGCGATCTTCGCCGAGTCGAGCACCGCGGACTCCGCGAAGAAGAACTGACCGGTGTGGCAGGTGCGTCCGCCCTCGTACCCGGCGTCGGTCATCTTCCCGCCGACGTGCACCTTGGTGTGAATGTGCACACAACGGCCCTGGTACCAGCCCGGGAAGATCGTCCTGAACTCCACGTACCCGTGCTTGTCGGTGAGCTGGGTGCCGCGCAGATAGCGCTCGTCGTCGGTGGGCTCCGCGTGCCCGCCACCGCCGCCACCGGGCCCGCCGGACGGAGGCGTGCCCGTCGGAGCGCCGGTGGGGGCACCGGTCGGGGCATCCGTCGGGGCACCGCTCGGCGGCGTGCCGCCACCGCCGGGGCCGCCGGCGCTCATCGACTCGTAACCGGAGTAGATGCCCAGTGCATCGCAGTGCCAGATGTCGACGGCCGCATGGCTCAGGGGTTTGCAGGTGTCCGAGTCGATCACCTTGAGGCGGAGGGTCATCGGGATGCCCTCCCTGTCCTCGGTGATGTCCTTCCGGATCTTGTCGGCGTCGATGTAGTACGGCCCCTCGGTGGTCTCCGAGGTCAGCCGGTAACACTCCTCGCCCTGTCCGGCGGCGGACTTCTTTCCGTTGCCGCCGCTCGTGATCTCGTCGGCCGAGGCACCGGCAACCGCACCCGCCCCGATCCCGGCGGCCACGATGGCCGCACCTCCGGCGAACACCATCCGGCGACGCGTCATGTCCTTCTTGTGTGCGGGTCCTTGAGTCTCTGTCATGGGAAGTGAGGCTAGGCACGGGAGCTGGCAGGGGCGTGTGTGCCGGCTGTGCCTTGCTGTGGAGGGCGGCCACGACGTGAAACAGCCCCCGGCCTTCGGCCGGGGGCTGTTTCACGTGCAACCGAAACGGAACCGGTGACGCCTACTTCGCGCCGGTGTCCCTCGCTACCGAGTCCTTGGCCTCGGCCTTCTCCTTCACCGTCGCGGCGGGCTTGCGGAGCTGGATGTTCAGCTCGCGCAGCCGCGCCTCGTCCAGCACGGTCGGGGCACCCATCATCAGGTCCTGGGCGTTGCCGTTGAGCGGGAAGGCGATCGTCTCGCGGATGTTGGGCTCGTCGGCCAGCAGCATCACGATGCGGTCGACGCCGGGGGCGATGCCACCGTGCGGCGGGGCGCCGAGACGGAACGCGCGGAGCATGCCCGCGAACTCCTGCTCGACGGTCTCGCGGTCGTAACCGGCGATCTCGAACGCCTTGAGCATCAGCTCGGGCTCGTGGTTGCGGATGGCGCCGGAGGACAGCTCGATGCCGTTGCAGACGATGTCGTACTGCCAGGCGAGGATGTCCAGCGGGTCCTTCGTCTCCAGGTCCTCCAGGCCGCCCTGGGGCATGGAGAACGGGTTGTGCGAGAAGTCGATCCTGCCGGTCTCCTCGTCCTTCTCGTACATCGGGAAGTCGACGATCCAGCAGAACCGGAAGACGTCCTCCTCGAAGTGGCCGGCGCGCTTGGCGGCCTCGACCCGGACGGCCGACATGATCTTGGAGACCTCGTCGAACTCGCCGGCGCCGAAGAAGACGGCGTGGCCCGGGACGAGCGAGAGACGCTCGGTGAGGGTCTTGATGTCCGTCTCGGTGAGGAACTTGGCGATCGGTCCGGCCAGCGTGCCGTCCTCGCCGACGCGGACCCAGGCCAGGCCCTTGGCGCCCTGCTCGACGGCGTACTCACCGAGGCCGTCGAAGAACTTGCGGGACTGGCCCGCGGTGTCCGGCACCGGAAGGGCGCGGACGTGCTTGCCGGCGAACGCCTTGAACTCCGAGCCGGCGAAGACGTCGGAGATGTCGACGAGCTCCAGCTTGGCGCGCAGGTCGGGCTTGTCGTTGCCGTACTTCAGCATCGACTCGCGGAACGGGATCCGCGGGAACGGCGACGTGACGTGCCGGCCGTTGCCGAACTCCTCGAAGAGCTCGGTCATCAGCTTCTCGATCGGCTGGAAGACGTCCTCCTGCTCGACGAACGACATCTCGACGTCGAGCTGGTAGAACTCGCCGGGCGAGCGGTCGGCGCGGGCGTCCTCGTCGCGGAAGCACGGCGCGATCTGGAAGTAGCGGTCGAAGCCCGAGATCATCAGCAGCTGCTTGAACTGCTGCGGGGCCTGCGGCAGCGCGTAGAACTTGCCGGGGTTCAGCCGGGACGGGACGACGAAGTCACGGGCGCCCTCGGGGGACGTCGCGGTGAGGATCGGGGTCGCCATCTCGTTGAACCCGAGGGCCACCATCTTCGAGCGGATCGAGGCGATGACGGCGGAGCGCAGCATGATGTTGCGGTGCATGCGCTCACGGCGCAGGTCGAGGAAGCGGTACTCCAGGCGCCGCTCCTCGTTGACCCCGTCCTCTGCGTTGATCGTGAAGGGCAGCGGGGCGGCCTCGCCCAGTACCTCGACCTCGGTGACCTCGATCTCGATCTCGCCGGTCGGGAGATCCGGGTTCACGTTGTCGGCGCCACGTGCGGAGACCTTGCCGTCGATCCGGACGACGGTCTCCTTGGTGAGCTTCGACAGGGCGTCGTTGCCGGGGGTGCCGGGGCGGGCGACGAGCTGCACGAGACCGTAGTGGTCGCGCAGATCGATGAAGAGGATGCCGCCCAGGTCTCGACGATTGTGCAGCCAGCCGCTCAGCCGGACGTCGGTGCCGACGTCAGAGGCGCGGAGCTCGCCGCAGGTGTGGGACCTGTACCGATGCATCGTCGTTCATCCAGTCTTCGCGGTTGGGGTGGATTCAGCCTCCCCAGGCTACCGCCCGCGCCCGCACGACTTCATTGACATAAGCATTTCAAGATCATCCGGCGGGTCCGGACCGCCCTCCGGCGACCGTCCTCGGTGGCGTCCACGGAGCACATCTTCCTAAAGTGGGGCAATGCGCACCGAGGACGTCCTGGCCGCGACCGCGACCGGCCTGTGGCGCTGGGACAACACAGCCGGGACGGTCACGCTCGACGCAGAAGCCGCCCGGCTGGTCGACCTGCCCGCCAGGGACGGCGTCTTCCGAGAGGCCTCGGTGCGCGCGCGATTCCACCCGGTCGACTGGAACGAGATCTACGGGGTGGTGAATCTCGCCATCGCCGAGGACACCCTGGCGGAGGCCCGGCTGCGCATCGTGGACGGGGACGGCCGGGTGCTCCGTACCGTACGCAGCCGTTCCAAGCCTCTGCGTGTCGAGTCGGTCGACGGCTCGACGTACGTACTGGTCGGCACCATCCAGGAAGTCCCCGAACCGCAGCCGGGCACCGCCGGGGCGCACACGCCCATCACCGGGGACTGGCGCCGGTCCCGGGAGGCGTTCCTGCTGGACGCGGGGCGGGCGCTCGCCGAAGCCCGTTCGACGGAGGAGGTGCTGCGGGTCGCCGCCTCGCTCTCCATGCCCGGGTTCTCGCCGGACGGACTCGCCGTCTTCGGCGTCGCGGGCGACCGGCTGACGATCATCGGCCACCACGGCCAGAACATGGGCGACGAGGACCCGTTCAACGACATGCCGCTGGAGACCGACTACCCGGCCGCCGAGGTCGTACGGACCGGGCGGGCGATCTATCTCCCGTCGCCCGAGGAGTACCGACGCCGCTTCCCGGTCACCTGGCCGCTCGCCAGCCGCTTCGGGCGCCGCTCCTGGGCCTTCCTCCCGCTGATCGTGTCGGGCCGCACGATGGGTGCCTGGATGGCGGGGTTCCGGCACCCGGTGTCGTTCTCGCCGGACGAACGCTCCGTGCTGACGACGGTGGCCCGGATGCTCGCACAGGCCCTGGCGCGGGCCGGAGAGGCGGAGACCGAGCGGGAGCTGTCGCAAGGACTCCAGCGGTCGATGATGCCGACCCTGGACCCCGACATCCCCGGGATGACGGTCGCCGCGCGGTACGTACCGACCGGTGGCGGGCTCCAGGTAGGTGGCGACTGGTACGACATGATCCCGCTCCCGAACGGCCGTATCGCCCTCGTCATCGGCGACGTCCAGGGCCATGACGTGCGGGCGGCCGGGCTGATGGGCCAGCTGCGGATCGCTCTGCGCGCGTACGCCTCCGAGGGGCACAGCCCGGACGCGGTGCTCTCCCGCGCCTCCCGGTTCCTCTCCGGGCTCACCGACGCGTACGACGACGGGAAAGAGACCGGTCCGCGGTTCGCGACATGCCTGTACGCGGAGGCCGACCCGGAGACCGGGACGCTCGACATCGCGCGGGCCGGCCACCCCGACCCGGTCGTGATCAGCAGCGACGGGACGGCGGTCATCCGGCAGACCGGCGGCGGACTGCCGCTCGGCATGGAGACGGACACCGACTACCCGACGACCCGGGTGGTCCTGCAGCCCGGCGACACGATCATGCTGTGCACGGACGGGCTGATCGAGACCGGCGGCCACGACCTGACCACCGGCTGGGACCGGCTCCGGCCGGTTCTGGAACAGCACACCGGGGACCTGGAGAAACTCGCCGACGCGCTGGTGCAGGCCGTGCACGGGCCGACCTCGCACTACACGACCGGGCCGCTGGCCGACCGCCGTGAGGACGACATCGCGGTGCTCGTGCTGCGCCGCGAGGCCGGCCCGACGAAGCGGGCCGCGACGCGCCGTACCGCGATGACCGTCGCGCAGGCCGAACCCGAACGGATCGCGGCCGCCCGGCAGCAGCTGCGCGAGCTGCTGCACGACTGGTCGGACCCGGAGCAGGTCGACGCGGCCGTGCTGCTGATCTCCGAGATCACCACGAATGTCCTCCTGCACACGGACGGCGACGCGCTGATGGTCGTCGAGGTCGGCACGGACCGGGGCAGGCGATGCCTCCGGGTGGAGGTGACGGACGGCAGCGACGAACTGCCGCACAAGCGGCGACCCGGCGAGATGGCTTCCAGCGGGCGGGGGCTGGTGCTGATGCAGCTGCTGGCCGATGCGTGGGGCGTGGAGCCGCGGGGGGCCGGGAAGTCCATCTGGTTCGAGCTGTACGAGTCGTAGGAGGCGGGGACGGTCGCCGGGAAGCGCCCTGGTGGCCGCCCCGTCGTCAGCCGCCGGGCGGGCTCGATGTGCCGGGCTGAGGCGGTGCGCCCGGGGGCGGCGCGGCGCCCGGGGCGGAGGCGTAACCCTTGCGGAGTTCGCCGATGACGCCGAAGGCCGCAGCGCACACCGGTACCGCCAGCAGCATGCCCAGCAGGCCCGCCACGCTCGCGCCCGCCGTCAGCGCGATCATGATCATGGCCGGGTGCATCTGGACCGTACGGCTCTGGATCACCGGCTGCAGCACGTGCCCTTCCAGCACCTGGACCGCGAGCACCACACCGAGCGCCCAGATCGCGATCACGACCCCCCGGTCCGCGAGAGCGACCAGGACGGCGACCGCGCCCGAGAGGAATGCGCCGAGATACGGGATGTACGCGCCGACGAAGACCAGCGCGCCCAGCCCCACCGCGCCCGGCACCCGCAGGATCAGCAGACCCACGGCGATGCAGGTCGCATCGATCAGCGCAATGAACGTGGTGCCGCGCATGAAGCCCTCGACGGCCTCGAAGGCCCGCCGCCCCATCGCCTCGACCAGCTCACCGGTGCCGCGCGGGGCGAGGCTGTGGGCGAGGGCCGCGGCCCGGTCGGCGTCACGCAGGAAGAAGAAGGTCAGCAGCAGGGCGAGGACGCTGGTCGCGATCAGCGAGCCGACCAGGCTGATCCCGGTGAGCAGCCCGCCGGCGGCGCTCGCCCCGAACTTCTCGACGAGCTTCTGCGCATTGGCGGCGAGGTTGTCCACATTGATGTCGCGCGCGAACCCGAAGTGGTCGACGACCCACTGACCGACGTCCTTCAGTGACCGGACGATCTGGTCGCCGGTGTCGATGAGCGCGGTGACGACGATGTACCCGGCGCCGCCGACCACCGCGACGAGCAGCGCACAGGTGAGCCCGGCGGCCAGCGACCGGTTGACCCTGCGGGCGGCGAGCCAGCGGTGGACGGGGCCGAGCAGCGCCGTACCGAGCAGGGCCAGCAGAACGGGTGTGACCGCGGTCTTGAGGGTGACACACAGCCAGATGGCGACCGCGGCAACGCCCATGACCAGCAGAAGTACGACGCACCAGGCGGCTGTTCGCCGCGCGGCGTCGGGCAGGAGGGGCTTCCGGGTCTGCACCCTCCCACCCGATCACGGCGCGGGAGCCGTGTCCCGCCCGACGGTCCGCATGGGTGACGGACCGTCAGCGAGGGCCGGCGGAAGGATCACTCACCCATGCCGTGAACCGCGGGCACGGTGCCGAGGCGGCCGGCCTGGAAGTCCTCGAACGCCTTCTTGAGTTCGGCCTGGCTGTTCATGACGAACGGACCGTAGTGCGCCATCGGCTCCCGGATCGGACGGCCACCGAGCAGCACGACCTCCAGGTCGGGCGTGTTGCCGTCCTGCTTCTCGTCCGCGCGGACGGTCAGCGAGGACCCGGCACCGAAGACCGCGGTCTGCCCCATGTGGACCGGGCGGCGCTCCTCGCCGACCGTGCCGCGGCCGGCCAGCACGTACGCGAGTCCGTTGAAGTCCTCGCGCCACGGAAGGGTCACCTCGGCGCCGGGACGCACGGTGGCGTGGACCATCGTGATCGGGGTGTGGGTGACGCCCGGGCCCTCGTGTCCGTCGAGCTCACCGGCGATGACGCGGAGCAGTGCGCCGCCGTCCGGGGAGGCGAGGAGCTGGACCTGGCCGCCGCGGATGTCCTGGTAGCGGGGGGCCATCATCTTGTCGGCCTTGGGCAGGTTCACCCAGAGCTGGAGGCCGTGGAAGAGGCCGCCCGACATGACGAGGGACTCCGGCGGGGCCTCGATGTGCAGGAGGCCGGATCCGGCCGTCATCCACTGGGTGTCACCGTCGCGGATGGTGCCGCCGCCGCCGTTGCTGTCCTGGTGGATGAAGGTGCCGTCGATGATGTATGTGACGGTCTCGAAGCCGCGGTGGGGGTGCCAGGGGGTGCCCTTGGGCTCGCCCGGCGCGTACTCCACCTCGCCCATCTGGTCCATCATGATGAACGGGTCGAGGTGCTTGTAGTTGATCCCGGCGAACGCACGGCGAACCGGGAAGCCTTCGCCCTCGAATCCGCTCGGCGCCGTGGTGACGGCGAGCACGGGGCGGGCCGTGGCGTCGCCCGAGGCGGCGACCTTGGGCAGGGTCAGCGGGTTTTCGACGGTCACTGCGGGCATGGGAGCCACCTCCGGGATTGTCCTGGTTCCAATTTAGTTGAACAGTGAACATCTCGCAAGGGGTGCCGCATTCCCGCGTCGCCGCAGCACCCCCGGACAGCGAGAAGGGGTCCGTACCGCTCGGGTACGGACCCCTTCTCGAAGGTCAGAAATCAGCCATACATGCGACGCATCGCGAAGTCGACCATCTGCTCGACGGCCTTGGCGTCGAAGACCATCCGGTGCTCGCCCTCCATGTCGAGGACGAATCCGTAGCCGGTCGGCAGCAGATCGATCACCTCGGCGCCGGTGATCACGAAGTACTTGGACTCCTTGCCGGCGTACAGCCGCAGCTCCTTGAGCGTGGTGAACATGGGGATCACCGGCTGCTGGGTGTTGTGCAGGGCGAGGAAGCCGGGGTTGTCGCCGCGCGGGCAGTAGACCTTCGAGGTCGCGAAGATCTGCTGGAAGTCCTCGGCGGACAGGGATCCGGTGGTGAAGGCCCGTACCGCGTCACCGAGGGAGGGCGGCGAGGGTTCGGGGTACAGCGGCTGCTCGCCGTAGCCGCCACCCATCTGCTGCTGCGCGCCCTGGTTCTGGTCGTAGCCGTACATACCCCAAAGAGTAATCGGACACATCGCCGCCTCGAGGGGTTGCGTCTTATTACTGACGGGTAGCATCATCGGAGACGTCAGCTCATATACGGACCGCCAGCTCGTCGCCCGCCCGGACCTCACCCCTCACCGGGGCGCTGCGCGCCACTGCTATTGATTACGGAGCCTTCCCATGGGGCACTACAAGTCGAATCTCCGCGACATCGAGTTCAACCTCTTCGAGGTCCTCGGGCGCGACAAGCTGTACGGCACCGGCCCGTTCGCCGAGATGGACGTCGAGACGGCGAAGAGCATCCTCGACGAGGTCACCCGCCTCGCGGAGAACGAGCTGGCCGACTCCTTCGCCGACGCCGACCGCACCCCGCCGGCCTTCGACCCGGAGACCAACACCGCGCCGGTCCCGGAGACGTTCAAGAAGTCGTACCAGGCGTTCATGGACTCCGAGTACTGGCGCCTGGGCCTGCCCGAGGAGATCGGCGGCACGACCTCCCCGCGCTCCCTGATCTGGTCCTACGCGGAGCTGGTGCTCGGCTCGAACCCGGCCGTCTGGATGTACTCCTCGGGCCCGGCGTTCGCCGGCATCCTCTTCGACGAGGGCAACGAGGTGCAGAAGAAGATCGCCGAGATCGCCGTCGAGAAGCAGTGGGGCTCGACGATGGTGCTGACCGAGCCGGACGCCGGTTCGGACGTCGGCGCGGGCCGCACGAAGGCCGTCGAGCAGGAGGACGGCTCCTGGCACATCGAGGGTGTGAAGCGCTTCATCACCTCGGGCGAGCACGACATGTCCGAGAACATCATTCACTACGTGCTGGCCCGCCCCGAGGGCGCAGGCCCGGGCACGAAGGGTCTGTCGCTCTTCATGGTCCCGAAGTTCCACTTCGACTGGACCACCGGTGAGCTGGGCGAGCGCAACGGCGTGTACGCGACGAACGTCGAGCACAAGATGGGCCTCAAGGCGTCCAACACGTGCGAGATGACCTTCGGCGACCAGCACCCCGCCAAGGGCTGGCTGATCGGTGACAAGCACGACGGCATCCGCCAGATGTTCCGCATCATCGAGTTCGCCCGCATGATGGTCGGCACGAAGGCCATCGCCACCCTCTCGACGGGCTACCTGAACGCGCTGGAGTACGCCAAGGAGCGCGTCCAGGGCACCGACCTGGCGAACTTCATGGACAAGGCCGCGCCCAAGGTCACCATCACGCACCACCCCGACGTACGCCGCTCGCTGATGACGCAGAAGGCGTACGCGGAGGGCATGCGCTCCCTCGTGCTGTACACCGCCTCCGTCCAGGACGCGATCCAGGAGAAGGAGGCCGCGGGCCAGGACGCCAAGGCGCTGCACGGCCTCAACGACCTGCTGCTCCCGATCGTGAAGGGCTACGGCTCCGAGAAGTCGTACGAGCAGCTGGCGCAGTCGCTCCAGACGTTCGGCGGCTCCGGGTACCTCCAGGAGTACCCGATCGAGCAGTACATCCGTGACGCCAAGATCGACACCCTCTACGAGGGCACCACGGCGATCCAGGGCCAGGACTTCTTCTTCCGGAAGATCGTCCGCGACCAGGGTGCCTCGCTGAACGCGCTGTCCGAGGAGATCAAGAAGTTCCTCGCCGGCGCCCACGGCAACGAGGAGCTGTCCGGTGCGCTGGACTCGCTCGCCAAGGCGGCCGTGGACCTCGAGGCGATCGTCGGCACGATGATCACCGACCTCACCGCGACCGGCGAGGACGTCAAGAACATCTACAAGGTCGGCCTGAACACCACCCGCCTGCTGCTGGCCTCCGGCGATGTCGTCGTCGGCTACCTGCTGCTGAAGGGCGCGGCCGTGGCGGCCGAGAAGCTGCCGACCGCCGCCGCGAAGGACGTCGCCTTCTACCAGGGCAAGATCGCCGCCGCGAAGTTCTTCGCCGCGAACGTCCTGCCGGGCGTCTCCACCGAGCGCGCGCTCGCCGAGGCGGTCGACGGTTCGCTGATGGAGCTGGACGAGGCCGCGTTCTAGCCTTCGGCGCGCACCGTCGGTCAACGCAGCGCCGCCGCCCGAATTCCTTCGGGCGGCGGCGCTGCCGTATCAGCCGGGTACGCCAGGTGCACGGCCGGGAATCCCGCCCGGGGGACAGCCACCGGCGCCCGCCACGACCGGCTCGAGCGCCCCGTACGGCACCGGCACCGGCCCGGCGGCGATCGACACGCTGTGACCCCCGGCCCGCAGGGCGGGGTGGTGATACGCGGATTCTTCCCGCCGCATCGTCGTTACAGTGAAGAACATGAGTTCTCCCCTCCGCTTCGACCGCGGTCACACCGACGACCTGATGGCCTTCCTGATGGCCAGCCCCACTCCGTACCACGGCGTGGCCACCGCCGCGGCCCGGCTGGAGAAGGCCGGCTTCCGGCAGGTCGAGGAGACCGCGGCCTGGGACGCGTCCACCGGCGGGAAGTATGTGCTGCGCGGCGGGGCGATCATCGCCTGGTACGTGCCGGAGGGCGCCGGTGCGCACACCCCGTTCCGGATCGTCGGCGCACACACCGACTCGCCGAACCTGCGGGTGAAGCCGCTGCCCGACACGGGGTCGTACGGCTGGCGGCAGATCGCCGTCGAGGTGTACGGCGGGACGCTGCTCAACACCTGGCTGGACCGGGACCTCGGTCTCGCGGGCCGGATCAGCCTGCGGGACGGCACTCACCGGCTGGTCGACATCGACCGGCCGCTGCTGCGTGTGCCGCAGTTGGCCGTGCATCTGGACCGGTCGGCCAACACCGACGGGCTCAAGCTCGACCGGCAGAAACACATGCAGCCGATCTGGGGGCTCGGGGACGTCGAGGAAGGCGGCCTGATCCGGTTCGTCGCCGAGGAGGCGGGGGTCGACGCGGCGGACGTGACCGGCTGGGACCTGATGCCGCACGCCGTGGAGCCGCCGGCCTACCTGGGCCGGGACCGCGAGCTGCTGGCCGGGCCGCGGATGGACAACCTGCTCTCCGTGCACGCGGCGACGGCCGCGCTCGCCGCCGTCGCCGGACAGCCGGACGAAGAGATTCCGTACATCCCGGTACTGGCCGCTTTCGACCACGAGGAGAACGGCTCCCAGTCGGACACCGGCGCGGACGGACCGCTGCTCGGCACGGTGCTGGAGCGGTCGGTCTTCGCCCGCGGCGGTACGTACGAGGACCGCGCCCGGGCCTTCGCGGGGACCGTCTGCCTCTCCTCCGACACCGGTCACGCGATCCACCCCAACTACGGCGAGCGCCACGACCCGACGCACCACCCGGTGGCGAACGGCGGGCCGATCCTCAAGGTCAACGTCAACATGCGGTACGCCACCGACGGCAGCGGCCGGGCCGTGTTCGCGGCGGCGTGCGAGAAGGCGGGCGTGCCGTGGCAGACGTTCGTCTCCAACAACTCGATGCCGTGCGGCACGACGATCGGCCCGATCACCGCGGCCCGGCACGGCATCCAGACCGTGGACATCGGCGTCGCGATCCTGTCGATGCACAGTGCACGTGAGCTGTGCGGCGCGGACGACCCGTATCTGCTCGCGAACGCGCTGACGGCGTTCCTGGCGGGCTGAGCGGCCGGTCTCCCCGGCAGGGGCCGCTCCCGCTCCGCGGGCGGCCCCTGCCGGGCAGCCCTACCGACGGGCGGGTCCCTTCGGGCGGGCCCGCCCACTGCATGCGGAACCGCTCGTTCCGTCCGGGCGGCCTCCTCCCGATCCGCCCTGCGCACATGCTTGTCGCCGGGCCGGGTACGCGATCCGTACAACGGTCCGGAGCCTCCGGACCGCCAAGGAGGCGTGACCATGGGACTCGGAGGATGCATCATCCTCATCGCCGTCGGGGCGGTACTCGCCTTCGCCACCGACTGGAAGATGGACACCGTCAATGTCGACCTGGTCGGCTGGATCATGATGATCGTCGGCATCATCGGGGTCTTCGTCTACGCGAGCATCGCGCGGCGCCGTCGGGTGGTCGTACCGCCCAGCGCCACGGTCGTGTCCGAGGACGAACGCCGCGGTCTCTGAACCGATTTCCGGCCGCTTCACCCCTGCAGCGCGGCTCACAGCAGTTCGACATGGCCGCGGACAGCAATATCCCGGACGCAGCCCGGGCAGGACCGGCAGTACCCCCGTTCCCATGGGCCACTTGACGAACGCCCTGTGGGACGACGAGCCGCCGACCCACTGCCCGCACCGTCGTACGGCGGCATGTCGCACGGCTGCGCGCCTGCTCACCGGCAACCGCACGGACGGGTACGGGGTCGCCCTCGACACCCACGTGTCCGCGGCCGCGAGCAGATCCCGGAACAGGGATGGGACCAGGACCGGACACGGACCCCGGACCGGGCGGCCCCCAACGCCTGGTCCGGCCCGTACCGGCAACGGCCGAAACCCTGCAGGGCCATCGCTGCCGCGGCGGAACGGCTCGCCGCCGCCCGATCACGCTGACGGGAGGCGGCGGCACGGCTGCCGTGAAGGCGCCCGGCGGCGAGGGCATCGCCGCCAACCCGGCGACGGGCTACTCGACGTACGCGCTCCGCAACGGCGCCGACGACTTCTGAGAGCCCGTCAGCCCGTCAGGCCTGCTCGTCCATTCCGGCGAGCACCAGCGGCAGCCGGGGCGTTCCCTCCGCGGTCACGCGGACGGGGACGCCCCAGTCCTGCTGGTGGACGTGGCACGCCGGGTACTCGTTCGCCGGGTCGTCGTCGCACGACGCCGCCATCGCGGACACATGCAGAACGCCTTCGGTGACGCCGTCGGCCAGGACCAGGTCACGGAAGAGATCGGTGCCGGGACCGGCGCCCTCCGCCAGCAGCTCCGGCGGGGTCGACGAGACCAGCAGCCGGGTCGAGGGACCGTACCGGGTGTCGAGCTTCTGGCCGGCGGGCGCCTGGAAGACCACGTCCAGACGGAGCGTGCCGGGGGCGATCTCGGTGGCCGCGCGCTGGGTGCGGTGCGCCTGGTCGGCGACGCGCACGGCTTCCTCGGGCAGGCGCAGCCGGGTCAGCCGGTGGCGGGCCGACTCGACGACGACGAGGTCGTCACCGACCAGCACGGCGTCGCTCGGCTCCCGCAGATCCGTGGCCAGGGTGGTGACCTCACCGGTGGCCGGGTCGTAACGGCGCAGCGCGTGGTTGTACGTGTCGCTGACGGCAACGGACCCGTCCGGCAGCGCGGTGACGCCCAGCGGGTGCTGGAAGAGCGCCTGGTCGGCGGCGCCGTCGCGGTGGCCGAAGTCGAAGAGGCCGGTGCCGACGGCCGTGTGCACGGTCCCGTCCCGGTCGACGTAGCGCAGCGCGGACGTCTCCGAGTCGGCGACCCAGAGCCGTTCGCCGTCGGCCGTGGCCGCGAGCCCGGACGGCTGGGCGAACCAGGCCTCGTCGGCCGGACCGTCCACCAGACCCTCATTGGTGGTGCCCGCGGCGACCTGCACGGTCCCGGCTTCCGGGCCGTACGACCACAGCTGATGCACGCCCGCCATGGCGATCCACAGCCGGTCCGCGAACCAGGCGACGTCCCACGGGGACGAGAGGTCGACCTCTCGGGCCGGGCCGGTGGTCGGGGAGCCCTGCCACCACTGGCGACCGGTACCGGCGAGCGTCGTCGTCACCCCGGTCGTGAGGTCGAGGGCGCGGATGGCGTGGTTGACGGTGTCGGCGACCGCGATCCGGCCGTCGGGCAGCACGGCCAGCCCCTGCGGCTCGCTGAACCGGACCTCGTCGGGTCCGCCGTCCATGAGCCCCCGGTCCCCCGTACCGAAGTGACGGCGGACCGTCTCGCCGTCCTGCTCGATCTCGACGAGGCGGTGCCGGGTGGTGTCGGAGACCAGGAAGCCGCCGTCCGGCAGCAGCAGGGCCTTGCCGGGGAAACGCAGATGCGTGGCGACGGGCTCGGGCGCCACGTACGGGCCGTCGCCACGGCGCAGCGTGCCCTTCTCGGCGTGCTCCGCCTCCAGCTCCTCGACGAGCTTCGCGATGGCGTGCGCGTGCCCCTCGCCGGCGTGCTGGGCGACGACATAACCCTCGGGGTCGATGACGACGAGCGTGGGCCAGGCCCGTACGGCGTACTGCTTCCAGGTGGCGAGTTCGGGGTCGTCGAGCACGGGGTGGTGGACCTCGTACCGCTCGACGGCGTCGACGACGGCCTGGTGCTCGGCCTCGTGGACGAACTTCGGCGAGTGCACGCCGATGATCACCACGGTGTCACGGTGCTTCTCCTCCAGCTCGCGCAGCTCATCGAGGACATGCAGACAGTTCACACAGCAGAATGTCCAGAAATCCAGGATGACGATGCGTCCCCGCAGGTCAGCGAGGGTGTACTGCTGGTCGCCTGTATTGAGCCAGCCGCCCTTGCCGATCAGCTCGGGGGCCCTGACGCGCGCACGTGTAGCCATGTGAAGAGTCAACATCACCGTGGCCGTCCGCATTCCGGAGGGTCGCACACATTCCGGGGAGTCCCGGGGGGAACCTGTGAGCCATGAGATTCCTGGTGCGTGAGCGGCTCTTCGCCGTCGGCGACGACTACTGGATCGAGGACGAGGACGGGCGCAAGGTCTTACTCGTCGACGGCAAGGCCCTGCGGATGCGCGACACCTTCGAGCTGAAGGACGCGCAGGGCCGGATTCTCATCGAGATCCGGCAGAAACTGCTGAGCCTGCGCGACACGATGCTCATCGAGCGCGACGGCGAACAGCTCGCCAGGATCAAGCGCAAACGGCTGTCTCTGCTGCGCAACCACTACCGGGTGACGCTGGTGGACGGCACCGGGCTCGACGTCAGCGGCAAGATCCTGGACCGCGAGTTCGCCATCGACTACGACGGCGAACTGCTGGCCCAGATCTCGCGACGATGGCTGACCGTCCGGGACACGTACGGCATCGATGTCGTACGGGAGGACGCCGACACGGCACTGCTGATCGCCGTCGCCGTGTGCGTGATCGTGCTGGCGGACAAGGAGCGCGACGAGGACTGAGGACATGTGGGCTGTTTCACGTGAAACAGCCCGGTCAGGCGGCGGTGCGCCCGGCCCGATGCCGGTGCGTCGCCCGCCGGGGCAACGGCCCTGTCAGCGGACGGCCGTTGGCGGGGCGAGGCCCAGGCGCCGGTCCTTGAGCGCCGGGAACTGCTCCCGCGTGGCGGCGACCTTCGCCGGGTCGAACTCCACGGTGAGCACCTCCTCGCCCGCGCCCGCCTCGGCGAGCACCTCGCCCCACGGGTCGACGGCGATGCTGTGCCCGGCCTGCTCGACCCCGGCATGCGTGCCCCCGGTGCCGACGGCCAGGACGTACGCCTGGTTCTCGACGGCCCGCGCCCGGGCCAGCAGGGTCCAGTGGGCGCGGCGCCGCTCCGGCCAGCCCGCCGGTACGACGAGCGTCTGCGCGCCCGCGTCGACGAGGCCACGGAACAGCTCGGGGAAGCGCAGGTCGTAGCAGGTGGCGAGGCCGAGCGTGGTCAGCGGCAGGGCGACCGTCACGAGGTCCTCGCCGGCGCCCATCATCACCGCCTCGCCCTTGTCGAACCCGAAGCGGTGGATCTTGCGGTACGCGGCGGCCCGCTCGCCCTCGGGCGTGAAGACCAGGGACGTGTTGTAGAGCGTGCCGTCGTCGGCGCGTTCCACGAAGGAGCCCGCGTGCAGCCAGACCCCGGCATCGGCCGCGGCCTTCGCCATCAGGTCGTGCGTGGGTCCCAGGAGGGGTTCGGCCTCGTCGGCGAAGGCGGTGTACGCGAACGCGCCGACCGGCCAGAGTTCGGGAAGGACCACCAGATCGGCACCCCGCTGTTCCGCGACCAGTGAAGCCACGCGATCCCTGCGGGAATTGACCGATTCGTCCGGGTCTACTGCGATCTGGATGAGGGAGGCGTGCACACTACCACCGTCCTGGCATTCGAGCCGTCAACGCGGGCCTACGATCGTCACACGAAAGCACTGCCGGGGTGCCTGCTCGCAGCGTAACTTAGCGACCGAACCTCCCACGCAGCCCGCAGCCGCCGCCCGCCGACCGCGCCCGCAGTCCAGCCCATGCACCGCAGAACCGCACGAGGGGTCCCGTGACCGTCCATCCCATCCTCCAGACCTACGCCGATGCCTGGACCCACTCCGTCGAGTCGATAGCCGAGCTGGTGAAGCCGCTCGCCGAGGGGGAGTGGAACCGCCGTACACCGTGCCCCGGTTGGTCGGTGCGTGACATCGTCTCGCACGTCATCGGCATGGAGTGCGAGCAGCTCGGCGATCCGCGGCCGATCCACACGCTGCCGCGCGATCTCTACCACGTACAGAACGAGTTCACCCGCTACATGGAGATGCAGGTCGATGTGCGGCGCCACCACACCGCACCCGAGATGACCTCCGAGCTGGAGTACACGATCATCCGCCGCTCCCGTCAGCTGCGGAACGAGGCACGTGACCCGGAGACCATGACCAGGGCGCCGCTCGGCGCCGAGCAGACCCTGGAACTCGCGCTGCGGATGCGGGCCTTCGATGTCTGGGTGCACGAGCAGGACCTGCGGGCGTCGCTGGGACTGCCCGGCAATCTGGACTCCCCCGGAGCAACCATCGTCCGGGACGTGCTGCTCGCCGCGCTGCCGAAGGTGGTCGCCAAGGACGCCGGCGCACCGCCCCAGTCGGCGGTCGTGCTCGATGTGCACGGGCCGGTGGAGTTCATGCGCACGGTCAGGATCGACGCGGACGGCCATGGCTCCGTGGACGGTGCGCCGTCGTTGGGTCCCGCGGTGACGCTGTCGACGGACTGGGAGACGTACGTCCGGCTGGCCTGCGGGCGGGTGCGGCCGTCGGCGGTCGCGGACCGGATCAAGACCGAGGGCGACCAGGAGCTGGCCGCGGCGATCCTGCAGAACTTCGCCGTGACGCCGTGACGTCCGGCACCGTCACGCCGTAGCAGCCGGAAGGGCCGGCGGCGCCCGTCGTTTCGTGGAACGAAGAGACGGGCGCGCCGCCGCGGCGGTCACGCGGGTACGTGCACGGCCTCCACACGGCTGATCACGTGGTGGCTCCGCTCCCGGCGCGTGGCGCGGGCGTGCAGCCGCAGAATCTGCACGACCCCGAGCGCCTCCAGCACGAAGACGGAGGCGAACGCGATGCGGTAGTCGTCGCCCGTGGCGTCGAGCAGCACTCCGATGGCGAACAGAGTGGTCATCGAGGCCGTGAAGCCGCCCATGTTGACGATCCCCGAGGCGGTGCCCTGCCGCTCCGGCGGGTTGGCCGGGCGCGCGAAGTCGAAGCCGATCATCGAGGCGGGACCGCAGGCGCCGAGCACCGTGCAGAGGGTGATCAGCAGCCACATCGGCGCATGGCCCGGGTACAGGATGGCCGACGCCCACAGGGCGGCAGTCACCGCGACCGTGCCGAGGGCCAGCGGGGCGCGCGCGGCGTGATGGCGGGCGATGATCTGCCCGTAGACGAGGCCGACGGCCATGTTGGAGAGCACCACCAGGGTGAGCAGCTCGCCGGCGGTGGACCGGCTCAGGCCCTCCGCCTCCACCAGGAACGGCATCCCCCACAGCAGCAGGAACACCATGGCCGGGAACTGCGTGGTGAAGTGCACCCACATCCCGAGCCGGGTGCCCGGCTCCCGCCACGAGGCCGCGATCTGCCTGCGCACGTACGCGGCGCCGGTGTGCTCGACGGGCGGCGGCTCATACCCCTCCGGGTGGTCCTTCAGGAAGAGGAGCAGCAGCACCAGCACCACGACGCCGGCCATCGCGCTGCCCGCGAACGTGGTGGTCCAGCCGAGGCCGTGCAGGGCGCGGGCGATGAAGAGCGTCGAGACGAGGTTGCCCGCCATGCCGAAGAGGGCGGCGACCTGGCCGATCAGCGGTCCGCGCCGGGCCGGGAACCAGCGGGCGCCGAGCCGCAGCACGCTGATGAACGTCATGGCGTCACCGCAGCCGAGCAGCGCCCGGGAGGCCAGCGCCGTGCCGTAGGACGGGGAGAGCGCGAAGCCGAGCTGCCCGATGGTGAACAGGACCGCCCCGGTGGTGAGGACCTTCTTGGTGCCGTACCGGTCGACCAGCAGGCCGACCGGTATCTGCATGCCCGCGTAGACGAGCAGCTGAAGGATGGAGAACGTCGACAGGGCGGAGGCGTTGATGCCGAACCGGTCGGCGGCGTCCAGGCCGGCGACTCCGAGGCTCGTACGGAAGATGATCGCCACGAAGTAGACGGCGACACCGATGCCCCAGACCCGGGCGGCACGCCGGCCGCCGGGCGGATCACCGGGCAGGGACAGGGTGGGGGCACCGGCAGAGCTCACCGGTCCTCACCCCGGACCAGCACCTTGACCCGGCTGACATGGCGCCGCACGACCTGCGCGGCGCCGTCGGCGTCACCGGCCCTGATCGCCTCCAGCAGCTCACCGTGCTCGGCGATGTTGGCGGCGATCCTGCCCGGGTGCGCCTCCATCACGGCGACCCCCATCCGCAGCTGCCGGTCGCGCAGCTGGTCGTAGAGGCGCGACAGGATGTCGTTGCCCGCGTGGCGCACGATCTCGGCGTGGAAGCAGCGGTCCGCGACCGACACGGCGGCAAGATCCCCGGCCTGCACCTGCCGCCGCTGCTCCTCGAGCAGCTCCTCCAGCCGGGCGATCAGCTTCGCGGAGGCGGGCACGGCCTTGCGGGCCGCGAACTCCTCGACGAGCAGCCGGGTCTCCACGACGTCCGAGATCTCCTGCGCGGAGACGGCGAGCACCAGGGCCCCCTTCTTCGGATAGAGCTTGATCAGCCCCTCGACCTCCAGCCGCAGCAGCGCCTCGCGCACCGGCGTGCGGGAGACGCCGACGACCTCTGCGAGATCCCCTTCGGTCAGCAGCGTCCCGCCCTCGTAACGGCGTTCGAGCACCGCCTGCTTGATGTGGGTGTAGACGCGCTCGGCGGCGGGCGGCTGCTTGACGGCCGGCTTCGCCGGGGCCTTCGCAGCGGACTTCACGGGGCGCTCCATCGAGCGCTTCACGACGGGAGGTGCGGCAGGCATGCACACAGCATAGATACAACATGGACACAAGCGCCGCGCCGATCCGCCATCCGGACGGCGCGGCGCGGCACCGCCCCGGCAACGCTCCCGAAATCACCCCATGTTTCGGTACATCCATCGCCCTGCCTCATGAGTCTCACCACCGAGCGGCACCGTCATGTGGCCGCATTCCAGGGGCATTTGGAGCGTTCGAATTGAAAATCGGGATCAAGGGAACAAATCGCGCATCCGCCGCTGTCACCGTGGCTCTGACCGCGGGTGCCGTCCTCACGGGCAGCGTGTTCGCCACCGGGGCGCAGGCCGCTACGCCGCCCACACCCACGATCGTCGCCAAGGGCGGCTACGTGATGGACGACGGCACCGCGACGACCCTGTTCAGCAAGGCCGCGGACACCCGTCGCTCCACCGGTTCCACCACCAAGATCATGACGGCCAAGGTGGTCCTGTCGCAGAAGAACCTCAACCTGGATTCCAAGGTCACGATCCAGCAGGCGTACAGCGACTACATCGTCTCCAAGGGCGCCTCGTCGGCCCACCTGTTCGTCGGCGACAAGGTCACCGTCCGCCAGCTTCTGTACGGCCTGATGCTGCCGTCCGGCTGTGATGCCGCGTACGCCCTCGCCGACAAGTTCGGCACCGGCACCACCCGCGCGGCCCGCGTGAAGTCGTTCATCGGCAAGATGAACGCCTCCGCCACGTCCCTCGGCCTGAAGAACACGCACTTCGACTCGTTCGACGGCATAGGGAATGGCTCCAACTACTCGACGCCGCGCGACCTGACGAAGATCGCCGCCAGCGCGATGAAGAACGCCACGTTCCGCTCGGTCGTGAAGACCAGGTCGACCAGGCAGAAGGTCACCACGAAGAGCGGCGGCTACCGCTACATGTCGTGGACCAACACCAACAAGCTGCTCGGCACCTACAGCGGTGCGATCGGCGTGAAGACCGGATCCGGTCCGACGGCCAAGTACTGCCTCGTCTTCGCCGCGACCCGGAACGGCAGGACGGTCATCGGCACCGTCCTCGCCTCCACGTCCGAGACGACCCGGACGGCGGACGCGAAGAAGCTCATGGACTACGGCTTCAAGAAAGCCGTTCCCCGGAGCATCCGAAGGGGCCTGTAGCGCCACGCCCGGGCGGAAACCCGAAGGGGCCTGCGGCACGGTCAGTGCCACAGGCCCCTTCGGCGTACCTCCGCGGGGTGTTACGCCCAGGTGATCAGCCGCTTGGGCTGTTCCAGGATCGCCGCGACATCGGCGAGCACCTTGGAGCCGAGCTCGCCGTCGACCAGACGGTGGTCGAACGACAGTGCCAGCGTGGTGACCTGACGAGGCTTCACCTTGCCCTTGTGGACCCACGGCTGCAGCTTGATCGCGCCGACCGCGAGGATCGCGGACTCGCCCGGGTTCAGGATCGGCGTGCCCGTGTCGACGCCGAAGACGCCGACATTGGTGATCGTCACCGTGCCGCCCGCCATGGCCGCGGGGGACGTCCTGCCCTCGCGTGCCGTGGCGACCAGCTCTCCCAGCGCCGCGGCGAGCTGGGGCAGGGTCTTGTCGTGCGCGTCCTTGATGTTCGGCACGATCAGACCGCGCGGGGTGGCGGCCGCGATGCCCAGGTTCACGTAGTGCTTCTGCACGATCTCCTGGTTGGCCTCGTCCCAGGCGGCGTTGACCTCGGGGTTCCGCTTGATCGCGACCAGGAGCGCCTTGGCGATGATCAGGAGCGGGTTGACCCGGACCCCCGCCATGTCCTTGTCCTCCTTGAGCTCCGCCACGAGCTTCATCGTGCGCGTGACGTCGACCGTCACGAACTCGGTGACGTGCGGAGCCGTGAACGCGCTGCCGACCATCGCCTGCGCGATGGCCTTCCGCACGCCCTTGACCGGGATACGGGTCTCCCGGACGCCCGGTTCCGAGGCTGCCGCGACAGGTGCCGCGGGGACGGGCGCCGGTGCCGCGACCGGGGCGGCGGGCGCCGGTACCTGTGCCTGCGCCGCTACGGGGGCGGCTGCCGCGTGCACGTCCTCGCGGGTGATGACCCCGCCCGGACCGGTCGGGACGACCGTCGCCAGATCGATACCGAGGTCCTTCGCCAGCTTGCGCACCGGCGGCTTGGCGAGCGGGCGGCTCGCCGGCACGGGCACGACGGCCGGAGCCACGGCGGGGGCGGCAGCGTGGCCGTGGCCGTTGAGCTCGCCCTGGATCCCGGCGACCGCGGCCGCCGGGGCAGCCGTCCCGTCGCCCTTGCGGGCCCGCCGCTTGGTGGAGGACTCGGCCACGCCGTAGCCCACCAGCACCGGCTGGCGGCCCTTCGGCTCCTCCGGTTCGGCCTCCGGCTCGGCGACGGGAGCGGCCGCCGCGGCCGGAGCCTCGGCGCTGCCCGGTGCCACGTCCACTGCGATGATCACCTGGCCGACGTCGACGGTCGTGCCCTCGGGGAAGCGCAGCTCGTGCACCACCCCGTCGAACGGGATCGGCAGCTCCACGGCCGCCTTCGCGGTCTCGACCTCGCACACGACCTGGCCGTCGGTGACGGTGTCGCCCGGCTGGACGTACCACTTGAGGATCTCGGCCTCGGTCAGTCCCTCGCCCACGTCGGGCATCTTGAACTCACGGAAGCGAGCAGACGTTTCGGTCATCGTCGTCACGACCCCTCTCCTCAGTACGCCAGCGAGCGGTCGACGGCGTCGAGCACGCGGTCCAGGCCCGGCAGGTACTCGTCCTCGAGCCGCGCCGGCGGATACGGGGCGTGGTAGCCGCCGACCCGGAGCACCGGTGCTTCGAGATGGTAGAAGCACCGCTCCGTGATGCGGGCGGCGATCTCGGCCCCGGAGCCGTAGAACACCGGCGCCTCGTGGACCACGACCAGCCGGCCGGTCTTCTCGACCGACGCCTGGACGGCGTCGAAGTCGATCGGGGACATCGAGCGCAGGTCCAGGACCTCGATCGACTTGCCCTCCTCCTGGGCGGCCGCGGCCGCTTCCAGGCAGACCTTCACCATCGGGCCGTACGCGACGAGGGTGAGGTCGGAGCCCTCCCGTACCGTCGCGGCCTTGTGCAGCGGGCCGGGGATGAGGTCGGTCTCGACCTCGCCCTTGTCCCAGTAGCGCCGCTTCGGCTCGAAGAAGATGATCGGGTCGTCGCTCTGGACGGCCTGCTGCATCATCCAGTAGGCGTCCGACGCGTTGGACGGCGAGACCACCTTCAACCCCGCGACGTGCGCGAACAGGGCCTCGGGCGATTCACTGTGGTGCTCGACGGCACCGATGCCGCCGCCGTACGGGATCCGGACGACGACCGGCAGCTTGATCTTGCCGAGCGCGCGGGCGTGCATCTTCGCGAGCTGCGTGACGATCTGGTCGTACGCCGGGAAGACGAAGCCGTCGAACTGGATCTCCACGATCGGCCGGTAGCCGCGCAGGGCCAGACCGATCGCGGTGCCGACGATGCCGGACTCGGCGAGCGGGGTGTCGATGACCCGGTCCTCGCCGAAGTCCTTCTGGAGCCCGTCGGTGATCCGGAAGACCCCGCCCAGCTTGCCGACGTCCTCACCCATGATGAGGACCTTGGGGTCGGTGTCGAGGGCCTTGCGCAGCGACTCGTTGAGCGCCTTCGCGAGGGACATCTTCTGCGTGGCCATGACTAGTTGCCCTCCTCGGCGAACGAAGCCTGGTAGGCGGCGAACTGGGCACGCTCCTCGTCGACGAGCGGGTTCCCGTCGGCGTAGACGTGGTCGAAGATCGCCATCCGGTCCGGGTCGGGCATGGCCCGCACCGCTTCCCGGACCCGCTTGCCGAGAGTCTCGCTCTCGGTCTCCAGCGCGGTGAAGAACGCCTCGTCGGCGAGCTCCTGCTTCTCCAGATACGTACGCAGCCGCAGGATCGGGTCCTTGGCCTCCCAGGAGGCACGCTCCTCGTCCGCCCGGTACTTCGTCGGGTCGTCGGAGGTGGTGTGCGCGCCCATCCGGTAGGTGAACGCCTCGACGAGGGTGGGACCCTCGCCCCGGCGGGCCCGCTCGAGCGCCGACTTGGTGACGGCCAGGCACGCGAGGACGTCGTTGCCGTCGACCCGGACGCCGGGGAAGCCGAAGCCCTGGGCGCGCTGGTAGAGCGGCACCCGGGTCTGCTTCTCGGTCGGCTCGGAGATCGCCCACTGGTTGTTCTGGCAGAAGAACACCACGGGCGCGTTGTAGACCGCGGAGAAGGTGAACGACTCGGCCACGTCACCCTGGCTGGAGGCGCCGTCACCGAAGTACGCGATCACGGCCGAGTCCGCGCCGTCCTTGGCGACGCCCATGGCGTAGCCGGTGGCGTGCAGGGTCTGCGAGCCGATGACGATCGTGTACAGGTGGAAGTTGTTGGTGTTCGGGTCCCAGCCGCCGTGGTTCACACCGCGGAACATCCCGAGCAGGTTGGTCGGGTCGACCCCGCGGCACCAGGCGACCCCGTGCTCACGGTAGGTCGGGAAGACATAGTCGTCGTCGCGCAGGGCCCGGCCGGAGCCGATCTGGGCGGCCTCCTGGCCCAGCAGCGACGCCCACAGGCCCAGCTCGCCCTGACGCTGCAGCGCGGTGGCCTCGGCGTCGAAACGTCGGGTCAGGACCATGTCCCGGTACAGACCGCGCAGCTCGTCCGCGGTCAGGTCAATCGTGTAGTCCGGGTGCTCCACCCGCTCGCCCTCGGGCGTCAGCAGCTGTACGAGCTCGGGCTCCGAACTCTGTGGCGTCCTCGCGGCGCTGGTCCGCTTGCTGCTGCGTCGCGGTTTGCGCGCGGCAGTGCTCTCCACGGTCACGTGCGTGCTCCTCCGTCGGTCCGGCCCCCGGGGTCTGCCGGGAGACCAGTGCGGCTCGCCTGTGTCCGTACCCGTGCACGGGGTGGGTGCCGCTCGGCCGGGAACAGGCGTGACAGGTGCCCCGGCGAGCGTCCTGCCAAAGGCACGTTACCCAGTGCGCCCCACAACTACGAAACCCTGTCTGACCTGCGATTTTGCTTGGATTTCCAAGTAAATCGAAAAAGTCGGGAACTTTCGCTGGTCACAGCACTGGTAACAGCCTTGCAGGCCGCCGGAACAACGGCACGTTATCCCGCCGTTCAGCGGCAGGGAAGAGGGGAGTGTGTGAGACTGCATTTGTGCGCGAAGAAGGAAAAATCACCGTTTTTCTACTCGATGACCACGAGGTCGTCCGACGGGGCGTCCACGAATTGCTCTCGTGCGAGCAGGACATCGAAGTCGTCGGGGAAGCCGGCACGGCGGCGGACGCGCTGGTCCGCATCCTCGCCACCCGGCCCGATGTGGCGGTGCTCGACGTGCGGCTGCCGGACGGCAGCGGGGTGGAGGTCTGCCGGGAGATCCGCTCCAAGGACGACAGCATCAAATGCCTGATGCTGACGTCGTACGCCGATGACGAGGCGCTCTTCGACGCGATCATGGCGGGCGCGTCGGGATATGTGCTGAAGGCGATCCGCGGCAATGAGCTGCTCACGGCGGTACGGGACGTGGCGGCCGGAAAGTCTCTGCTGGATCCCGTGGCCACCGCCCGCGTGCTGGAACGGCTGCGCGAGGGCAAGGAGAGCCGGAGCGACGACAAGCTGTCCGCCCTCACCGACCAGGAGCGCCGGATCCTCGACCTGATCGGCGAGGGGCTGACGAACCGGGTGATCGGCGAGCGGCTGCATCTCGCCGAGAAGACGATCAAGAACTACGTCTCCAGCCTGCTGTCCAAGCTGGGCATGGAGCGACGCTCGCAGGCCGCCGCCTATGTGGCGCGGCTGGAGGCCGAGCGGCGCTGAGCGCACGCGGCGTACGGCACCGGACCGCGGTCGCCGGCGGGCGTTTCGGGACCTTGGTCCCGGGCCACCCGGGGCTGCGGCCTCTTTCTGTGTCCACCACGTTGACGGAGAGTGGACGCATGCCCTCTGCGGAACCACCAGCAACAGCACCACCAGCACCCCCGGCGATGGAACCCCCACCGATGGAACCCGGGGCGATCGAGCTGCTCGGGCGGGTGCGGTACGGCCGGCTGGCGACGACCCGTCGGGCCCTTCCGTTTCTGGCGGTGGCCCGCCATCTCGTGATCGACGGACACGTCGTCCTGAGGATGCACAACGCGCTCGGCCGGAAGGAGTCGTGCGACGGCAGCGTCGTCGCGTACGCGGTGGACAACTTCAACACGGCGGGCACCGAGGACGCGGGCGGCGGCGATCTGTGGTCGGTGCAGCTCACCGGCCCCGCCGAGATCGTGCATCCGACCGAGGAGCATCGCGCGCGCTTCGGTGCGACACCGCTCCGGATCGACGGCGAGCCGTTCGAGCCGGTCTATCTCCGGCTCGCCCCGCACTTCGTCACTACGCACACTCTGAGCCGTCACGCAAGTCAGTCGAGTCACCACACAGCGTGATCTACCATTTGGTGAGTGCCGCGCTCATCTGTAGCCCTCCCCCCCGTACCGCCGGTCGTCGAGGTGCTGCGGCGATACCCGGACGCGGGTGAGCCCCTCACCTGCAGCCCCGTCACCCAGGGCCTCCTCAACCACGGCTACCGCGTCTCCACCACCCGCGGCTCGTACTTCCTCAAGCACCACCTCGACGACTCCACCGGCGACCGCGCGACCATCGTCCGCCAGCACCGCGCCACCCAGCGGCTGCAGTCGCTCGGAGTGCCGGTCGCGCCGCCCGTCGAGGACACGGAGGGCGGCACGGTCACCGAGATCGGCGGCCGGTGCTACGCCCTGCACCCGTGGGTGGACGGACTGCACCGGGTGGGCGCCCAGCTGACCACCGCCCAGTCGCAGCGGCTCGGGGCGCTCCTCGGAGCCGTACACACCGGCCTTGCACAGGTCATGGAGACCGGGGCCGCCCAGGGGCGCGGACCTGCGAGCCCGGACGCCGCCGACACGTTCGCGCTGATCGACGATCTGCTCGCCGCAGCGCGCGGACGGCGGCCCCGGGACTCCTTCGACGAGCTGGCCGAGCACCGCCTCGTCGAGCGGCGCGCCCTCCTGGAGCAGTACGCCGACCGCCGGCCGCCCGCCCCCGACGTCCCGGCGACCGGCTGGGTGCACGGCGACTTCCACCCACTGAACGTGCTGTACCGGGGGGCGAATCCGGTGGCGATCATCGACTGGGACCGGCTGGGGGTGCAGCCGCGCGCCGAGGAGGCGGTACGGGCCGCGGCGATCTTCTTCGTACAGCCCGCCGGAAAGCTGGAACTGGACAAGGTACGGGCGTACGCGCGGGCCTACCGGGGGGCGACCGGCGCGGGCGCCGCCGAACTCGCCGCCGCGGTGCACCGGGTGTGGTGGGAGCGGCTCAACGACTTCTGGATACTGCGCTGGCGCTACCGCCTGCACGACGGAAGGGCCGACCCGCAGTTTCCTGCGGTGTCGGCCCTGGCGGTCTGGTGGACGCGGGAGTACGAGGCGGTGCGCGAGGCCTTCACGGAGTGAGGGCCTCGCGGGTCCCCGGCCCGCACGGTCCCGGGGATCAGGGGCTGGTGCCCCCCGCGGTCGCCGGGTTGCCGTTGGCACCGGTGATGGTCCCGCCGTCGGTGGTCGTGCCCCCGTCGGTCGTCGTGCCCCCGTCGGTGCCCGTTCCCCCGTCGGTCGTCGTGCCGCCGTCCGTGCCCGTGCCCCCGTCCGTGCTCGTGCCGCCGTCGGTCGCCGTGCCGCCGTCGGTCTCACCGGTGTCCGGTGAGGTGGCCGTGTCGGACGGGGTCTCGGACGGTGTGCTGGGCGTGGTGCTCGGCGAGGTGGATGCCGGCGGCCAGTTCGACTGCTCATCGCCACCGGTGGAGTCGTCCTGCGGCGGGACCACCTTCGTGTCCTCCTCGCTGGGCGCCTCCGAACTCTTCGTCGGGGCCGGAGAGCTGGAGTGCGTGGCCGGGGGAGGCTCGTGATGGGTGCCGTTGCCGTTCGCCGCGTTGACCGCGATGGCGACACCCGCCCCGATCGCGATCAGCGCGAGGACGACGAACAGCCAGATCTTGCCGCGGCCGCCACCCCCGCCGTGCCCGCCCTCGTATCCGCCGTCGTCCGGGTTCATCGGCGGCAGGATCGGGCCCTGAGAGGTGTCCCCGTGCTGCGGCTGCCCCATCGCCATCGTGCCGCCCGCCATGCCCATGGCGGGGGCGTGGCCGCCCTGGTGCACGGTGACCGGGCCGGTGTTCCACGTGCCCGTGTGGCCGCCCTGCACCTGCAGCATCTGCAGGCTGTACTGGACCAGCCCGCGCATCTCCTCGGCGCTCTGGAACCGGTCGTCCGGGTCCTTCGCCAGCGACCGCATGACGAGCCCGTCCAGCTCCGGCGGCACCGCACCCGAGACGCCGGACGGTGGCACCGGGATGTCCTGGACGTGCTGGTACACGACGGAGAGCGGCGTCTCACCCGTGAACGGGGGCCGCAGCGCGAGGAGTTCGTACAGCAGACAGCCGGTGGCGTACAGATCGGAGCGGTGGTCGACGGCCTTGCCGAGCGCCTGCTCGGGGGAGAGGTACTGCGGCGTGCCCATGACCATGCCGGTCTGGGTCATCGTCGACTGCGCCCCGTGCAGGGCGCGGGCGATACCGAAGTCCATCACCTTGACCGCGCCGGAGTTCGTGATGATCACGTTCGCCGGCTTGATGTCGCGGTGCACGATGCCGTGCTGGTGCGAGTACGCGAGGGCCTCCAGCACCCCCGAGACGATGATCAGCGCCTGCTCGGGCGGCGGGGCCTCGGCGTTGAGCAGCAGATCACGGATGGTGCGGCCCTCGACGAGCTCCATCACGATGTACGGGACGGTCTGGCCGCCCACGACGTCCTCGCCGGAGTCGTACACGGCGACGATCGCATGGTGGTTGAGGCCGGCCACGGACTGTGCCTCACGCGTGAACCGGGCCTTGGAGACCGGGTCCTCGGCAAGATCGGAACGGAGCAGCTTCACCGCGACCGTGCGCCCGAGCCGGACGTCCTCGGCCGCGAACACCTCGGCCATGCCACCACGGCCGAGGCGGTGCGTCATCCGGTAACGCCCGTCACCGACGACACCGCCGACGCCCCAGGAGTCGGCCGCATCCGAAACTCCGCCGCCGTTTGCTTCGGGTTCGGGTGCCATCAGTCCTCGCCGTCGTATCTGTCCGCGCGTCCGCGGGTTCTCACGGTGTCTTGCATGCCTTGCTGCATTGCCACGTCACGCTACAGCCTCTGCCGGACACCCCGTTCTCGAGAGGGACGGGCCATCCAACCGGCTGCCGCGCCGCACACGCAAATTCCATGCCCGTCCTGTAACGCTTCCGAGACTCTTCCTGTGCGTAGGGTCACGGAACGGGCACCCGGCTTGACGTGTCGTACCCCTCGGGCAGACTTGGCGCGTATATAGGGATCTTCGCGCGAGACGCGCGCCTAGGGGGAAGCAAGTCATGAGCCAGGACGGCGCACACGGCGCCCAGGGGCGGTATGCGGGCGGTTCGGTCGCCGGTGGCCGGTACCAGCTGCGCGACCTGCTCGGCGAAGGCGGGATGGCGTCCGTATATCTGGCGTACGACTCCGCGCTCGATCGCCAGGTGGCGATCAAGACCCTCCACACGGAGCTGGGGCGCGAGCAGTCCTTCCGTGAACGGTTCCGGCGCGAGGCACAGGCCGTTGCCAAGTTGCAGCACACCAACATCGTTTCGGTCTTCGACACCGGCGAGGACGAGCTCGGCGGCGCGCTGATGCCGTACATCGTCATGGAATACGTGGAAGGGGAGCCGCTCGGCTCCGTACTCCAGGCGGACATACGCAACTACGGTGCGATGCCGGCCCAGAAAGCGCTCAAGGTCACCGGCGACGTGCTGGCCGCGCTGGACACCAGCCACGAAATGGGCCTGGTCCACCGCGACATCAAGCCGGGCAACGTGATGGTGACCAAGCGCGGTGTCGTGAAGGTCATGGACTTCGGCATCGCCCGTGCCATGCAGTCGGGTGTCACCTCGATGACGCAGACCGGCATGGTCGTCGGCACCCCCCAGTACCTCTCCCCCGAACAGGCGCTGGGCCGTGGCGTGGATGCGCGCTCCGACCTCTACTCGGTCGGCATCATGCTGTTCCAGCTGCTGACCGGACGGATCCCGTTCGACGCGGACTCGCCGCTCGCGATCGCGTATGCGCACGTCCAGGAGGAGCCGGTCGCGCCGTCCTCCATCAACCGCTCGATCACCCCGGCGATGGACGCGCTCGTGGCCCGGGCGCTGAAGAAGAATCCGAACGAGCGCTTCCCCAGCGCCGCCGCGATGCAGGACGAGATCACACGCGTGCTGAACGCGGGCGGACAGACGGGCGCCCCTGTGATCATCAGCGGTGCACCGACCAGCAGCGGTTCGGGCGTCGGCTCGGCGGTCTTCCCGCCGGTCGACCAGTCCACACCCCCGGCGCACGGCGTGCAGATGCCGTATCAGCCGCAGCAGTACCAGCAGCAGCCCGGCCCGTACGGTCCGCCGACCCCGACCCCGACCCCGGCGCCTTCGTACGGCTACCCGCAGGCGAATCCGGCGTACCGGACCCCGGCGCCGATGCAGCACCAGGCGCCGGCACCGTACACCGTCACTCCCCAGCCGGTGGGCGGCGGTGGTTCCGGCAGCGGCGGCAGCAAGCGGAACATGCCGGTGATCGTGGGCTCGATCGTGGTCGCGCTGATCGCGATCGGCGGCCTGATCACGGTCCTTTCCCTGAAGGGCGACCCGGCCGCGGGAACGGGCGGCGACCCGAGCAGCTCGCCGGTGGCGGGCGAGCACAAGGATCCGGAGCGGAACCGGACGATGAAGACCGAGGACTGCACGGACGCCGTGGAGGACAGCGACGACCCGAACAAGGTCGACGCACCGAGCTTCCTGTACAAGGACATCCTCTCCGCGAAGGAATGCGCACTGGCCGCGGGCTGGACGATCAAGACGATCCCGGTCCCCGGGAACGCCTACGCCGAGGACCAGGTCATCGACCAGTTCCCCTCCTCGGGTACCGCCGTCCCCGAGAAGGGCGCCCACTTCGAGCTGCGCATCTCCACCGGCGACCCCGCCTGAGCGAAGGGGTAGCGCCGCACCTGGGGAAGTGACGGCCCGGCACGCAGCAGGTGTGCCGGGCCGTTGTACGTCCCGATCACCCCGGATGCCGGATATATCGGTACATGTGACGCTGACCTCATGGCTTCAGGACTCCTCCCTCCACGGTCTTCGAGGTGCCTGGCCTGTCTGGCGATAGCGATAGGGGTGGCGCTGGGGCCGGTACAGGGTCGGGCACATGCGGACCAGCGCGAACCCGGCGGCACGCCGGGGCGGACGCGGGAGCCGGTCAGCGCTTCGCCGGCCGCGCCGCCCGCCGCACCGGACATACCCGACGCGGATCCCCCCTCCGCCCCTCCGGCGGGGCCGGACATATCCGCGGATCCCCCCTCCGTCTCTCCCGAAGCACCGGAAGACCTCGCGGTTCCCCCCGCCGACGCCCCGTCCACCGGACCGTCCGCCGGCCCCTCGGGCAAACCGTCCCTCCCTCCTTCGGCCGAATCCTCACCGGAACTTCCAGGACCTCCGGCACGTCCGGCGCCCTCGGCCCCGGCCGGCAGCAGTCCGGGGGACAGCGCCGGGAACGACCACTCCGTGGGCGACAGCGGCCCGGCCGACAGCTCCGCGGGCGCCGGCCCGGCGGAGGACGGCAACGCCCCAGTCGATGCCTCCACGGACAACAACGCCCCGGCCGGCAGCGCCCGGGCGGACAAGGATCCGGCCGGCAGCGCCGCGGACGCTGCCTCCGGCCCGGCACGGCAGCCTCTTTCCGGCCCCCGTTCCGATGCCGGCGGTTCGCCCGACGGACCGTCCGGCCGGCCCGATGCGCCGCCTCTGCTCGCCGGACGAGCGGACGGGGTGGGGCGGTTGCGACCCGGGCGGCCGTTCTCACCCTGGGAGCTCACCCACCGGGACGACTTTCTCGGCCAGTTCGACCAGCCGCCCCCCTCGGCGGCCCCTTCGGCCGCGCCTGTGGCAGTGCCCAGAACAACGACGGCGTCCGACGACTCCCGGAAGTCGGGCCGGGCGGCACCGCAGGCCCTCGACCGGCCCGGCGCTCACCACATGCAGCAGGTGTCACTGGGTGTCGGCATAGCCCTGGTCGGGCTGGGTCTGGGCTTCCTCGGACTCCGGATCCGGCGTACGAACTGAGCTGCGGCAGGGAAGTTACGGGGGAGCAGCAAGGGAACCAGTGGTACGGATGGGACTTGCCTCGGCAGGCATACTCGGTATACATACTGAGTATGTCGATCCGCCATGGGCTCCTTGCCCTCCTGGAGCACGGGCCCCGTTACGGCTCCCAGCTCCGCACCGAATTCGAATCACGCACCGGCTCCACCTGGCCCCTGAACGTCGGCCAGGTGTACACCACGCTCAGCAGGCTGGAGCGCGACGGCATGGTGGTCCAGGACGGTGAGGACGACCAGGGCCACGCCCTCTACTCGATCACCGACGACGGCCGCACCGAACTGCGGAACTGGTTCGGGACACCCGTCGACCGCAGCAGCCCACCGCGCGACGAGCTGGCGATCAAGCTCGCCATGGCCGTCGGCGCGCCCGGCGTCGACATCCGGGCCGTCATCCAGTCGCAGCGCCACCACACCGTGAAGGCGATGCAGGACTACACCCGGCTGAAGGCACAGGCCCTGGCCGACGTCCCGGGCAACCGCGACGAGGTGGCCTGGCTGCTCGTGGTGGAACAGCTGATCTTCCAGGCCGAGGCCGAGGCCCGCTGGCTGGACCACTGCGAGGCGCGGCTGGTCCGCCTCGCCGAAGCCTCCGCCACGGATCCGGAACCCGAGGCGCGTACGACCGGCCGCACCCCAGCTCGCACGCCTGCCCGGCCGCGTACCCGGCGCTGACCGCCCGCGTGCGCCGTCTCGACCACAGACCATTCCCGAGGGGGGAACCACTCGCCATGTCCTCGCACGACCCGTCCGCATCCTCGTCGTCCCAGCGGTCCGCCGCACCCCTGCCGGTCGACGCTCCCGTGCTCGAACTCCGCAGCCTCACCCGTACCCACGGCACCGGCATCGCCGAGGTGCACGCCCTGCGCGGCATCAATCTCTCGGTGCACACCGGTGAACTCGTCGCCGTGATGGGTCCGTCCGGTTCCGGCAAGTCCACCCTGCTCACCCTGGCCGGTGGTCTCGACACGGCGACCGGCGGCCAAGTGATCATCGAGGGGCAGGACATCTCCACCCTCGGCCGCAAGGGCGTCGCCGCCCTGCGCCGCCGCAGCGTGGGTTATGTCTTCCAGGACTACAACCTGATCCCGGCGCTGACCGCCGCCGAGAACATCGCCCTGCCGCGCGAACTCGACGGCGTCTCCGTGCGCAAGGCACGCAGGGAGGCACGGGCCGCGCTGGAGGAGATGAACCTCCTGCAGATCGCCGACCGGTTCCCCGACGAGATGTCCGGCGGCCAGCAGCAGCGGGTCGCGATCGCCCGCGCGCTGGTGGGGGACCGGCGCCTGGTGCTCGCCGACGAACCGACCGGGGCGCTCGACTCCGAGACCGGTGAGACCGTCCTCGCCCTGCTGCGCAACCGGTGCGACCAGGGTGCGGCCGGGGTGATGGTGACGCATGAGCCGCGGTACGCCGCCTGGGCGGACCGGGTCGTGTTCCTCCGGGACGGCTCGATCGTCGACCAGACGCTGGCCACCGGAGCCGACTCGCTGCTCGCCGCCGAGGGCGCCAAGTGAGCGTATTCACGGGCTGGCGTGCCGCCCTCAGGATCGCGCGACGCGACGCGATGCGAGCCAAGGGCCGCAGCGCACTGGTCGTCGCGATGATCGCGCTGCCGGTGCTCGGCGTGACGGCTGCCGATGTGACGTACCGCAGTGTGGAGCCGACCCGGGCCGAGAAGCTGACGGCCTCGATGGGCTCCGCGGACGCGCTGTTCAGCGATCCGGGGATGGGGGGCCCGATCCAGCAGATGCCCGACGGGCAGTCGTACGACCTGGCGTCGCAGGACACCGTGCAGCCGGGCGGCGAACCCGTGCCGCCGATCGACATGCGGGCCGCACTCCCCGCGGGCGCGCACGCGACAAGTATCCAGTCCGTCCCGGCGAGCGTCACCACCAAGTACGGCATCACCACCACCGAGATCGTCGAGTTCCCTACGTCGGACCCGATGGCCCGCGGCAAGGTCGACCTCGTACGGGGAGAACTTCCGCACGGCGACCGTGAAATGGCCGCCACCGAGCCCTTCCTGACGAAGTCGGGGCTGCACGTCGGCTCGCGCACCACCCTGCGCGGCGCCGAGCGCACGTACACCATCACCGGTGTCGTCGAGCGGCCCGACGACCTCAAGTCCGAAGCCCTGTACGCCGATCCGGGGGCGGTCATCGACCCGTGGACGAACACGGCCCGGCACGACAAGAAGGTCCTGCCGCCGAACATCGACTCCAAGAAGTGGCTGGTCAAGGGCGCCGCGGGGGCGGGCGTGAGCTGGTCCGACGTACTCGCCGCCAATGCGCGGGGCGCCCTCGTCGTGTCCCGGCAGGTCGTCCTCGACCCGCCGCCGGACTCCGAGGTCCCGATGGCCCGGACCATGAGCGGCAACTCGTACGGCGGTTCCGAGGAGCTGAGCGCGGCGCTGATCACCGTCGTCGCCATGGCCGTCCTGGAGATCGTGCTGCTCGCCGGACCGGCCTTCGCGGTCGGCGCCCGGCGCTCCCGCCGCCAGCTCGGCCTCGTCGGTACGTGCGGTGGCGACCGGCGCCACGTCCGGGCCGTGGTGCTCTCCGGCGGGCTGGTCCTCGGCGGTGTCGGTGCCGTGGCCGGTGTCGCGGCAGGACTCCTGCTCACCGTGGTGTTCCGCCCGGTGATCGAGAACTGGGCCGGATACCGCTTCGGATCACTGTCCGTGCGCCCGTCGGAACTGCTGATCATCGCTGTGATCGGCCTGGTCACCGGTCTGCTGGCAGCGCTCGTACCCGCCATCGTGGCGAGCCGGCAGTCCGTGCTGGAGTCGCTCAGCGGCCGCCGCGGCATCCGTCACAGCTCCCGGGTACTGCCGGTGCTGGGCTCCGTGACCCTGCTGATCGGTGCGGCCGTCGCGGTCCGCGGCGGCACCAGCGGCAACTCCACGCTGGTCGCCGGCGGCTCGGTCGTCGCCGAGCTCGGACTGCTCGGCTGCATCCCGGTGATCGTCGGCCTCCTCGGACGGCTCGGCCGCAGTCTCCCGCTCTCGCCACGGATGGCGTTGCGTGACGCGGCCCGCAACCGGGGGCGTACGGCTCCGGCGGTCGCGGCCGTGATGGCAGCCGTCGCGGGTTCGGTGGCGATCGCCACCTCCATGTCCAGCAGCCAGGCCGAGATGGATTATGAGTACACGGCGGGGCTCACCCCCGGCACGGTTGCGCTCATGGCCTCCGGCGACAAGTCGGCCGACCGGCTCCCCCTCGCCCGGGCCGCCGTCGAACACAACCTCGCCGTCACCGGTGGACACGCCGACGTCGGCCGGGTCTGGGCGGGCAGCGACTGCAATGTCTACTACGAGGACGAGACGAGCTGCGGCTCGGTCGAGCTGATCAAGCCCACCGGCAAGGGCCACACCTGCCCGCTCACCGGCAAGAGCGCCAGGAAACTCGCCGCGAGTCTCTCCGCCGACGAGCACAGGAAGCTGATGCGGACCCCCGCCTGCCTGGGCGAATACATCAACGACGACCCGTTCAACAGCTCGGCGGATGGCGTCGTCCTGGGAGACGCGGCCTTCCTCTCCACCTACGTGAAACTCCAGGATCCCGCGGCCGCCAAGGCCCTGGCGGCCGGCACACCCGTGCTGCTCAACCCGGCGTACGCGAAGGACGGCGAGGTCACCCTCAAGGCCGTCCACAGGTACAGCGACCGCGACAAGGCGAACCGCAAGCTGCACCCGGGCACGGCCGAGACCCGTACCGACCGGCTGAAGGTGTATCAGGCACCGGAGCAGTACGCCGCCACGCCCGGGGTCCGCCTGATCCTTCCCCTGCAGACAGCGAAGCGGCTCGGCCTGCACACCGAGGTGAACGGCAGCGTCTACACGGTCGCCCATGAGACGACCAGCAGTGAGGACCAGCGGGTCTCGGCGGCGATCGACCTGGCCGGAGGCGGCATCTACCTCCAGTCGCCGCACGGTCCGTCCGAGCGGCAGGACACGATCCTGCTGGTCCTCTCCCTGTTCGCGGGCGTGGTGACCCTGGGCGCGGCCGCGATCGCGACCGGTCTCGCCAAGGCCGATGCGGAGACGGACCTCACCACGCTCAGCGCCGTGGGCGCACCCCCACGCGTACGGCGGACCCTCTCCGGATTCCAGTGCCTGGTCGTCGCACTCACCGGCGTCGTGCTCGGTACGGCGGCCGGTCTGGTGCCCGCCGTGGCGCTCCGGCTCGTCGATCTGCGTGAGGCCGTGAAGCAGATGCGGGTGGAGCCGATGGAGTCCGCTTACACACCGATCGTGCTGCCCTGGGCGACCATCGGGTTGCTGGCCGTGGTCGTACCGCTGCTGGCCGGGCTGGGCGCGGCGGCGTTCACCCGCTCCCGGCAGACCCTGTCACGACGGGCCGGTTGACGGGCCGACCGGGTGGTTCCGGTGCCCCCGAAAATGGTGGATCAACCGTTTTCGGGGGCACCACCCTGTTGAGCAGGAGGTGTGCGAGACAATGGGCGGCATGGAGATGCCGAGGAATGAACGGTCGCAGGAGCACCCCCAAGTCCTCGTAGTGGGACAGGACGGCATGGCGATCGGCGGCGGTGGCACTGACGACGAATCGCGTGAGGTCCCGGTGACAGAAATGGTCGAACAGCCCGCGAAGGTCATGCGCATCGGCAGCATGATCAAGCAGCTCCTGGAAGAGGTCAGGGCGGCTCCTCTCGACGAGGCGAGCAGGGTCCGGCTCAAGGAGATCCACGCAAGCTCCGTGAAGGAGCTGGAGGACGGCCTCGCGCCGGAGCTGGTCGAGGAGCTCGAGCGGCTCTCTCTGCCGTTCAACGAGGAATCGGTGCCCTCTGAAGCGGAACTCCGGATCGCACAGGCCCAGTTGGTGGGGTGGCTGGAGGGCCTCTTCCACGGCATCCAGACGGCCCTGTTCGCCCAGCAGATGGCGGCCCGGGCACAGTTGGAACAGATGCGCCGCGCCCTTCCGCCGGGCAGCGGTCACGACGACGACAGTTCGGATCCGCACGGGGCGATCCGGTCGGGGCCGTACCTGTAGGCCGTACGGCGAGTTCCGTACAGCTGCTGAACCCCGTCCCGCCCACGTACGAACGAAGAGCAGGGCCCGGCACACGTTCCTGTGTGCCGGGCCCTGCTGCAGCTCTGTACCTTATGCGCCTTCTGCCCGCTTTCGCGTCCCGGTGCCGTGCGCCGGCGGCCTCCCTCGTCCGGTGTCGTTCATCACAGACTTCCGCCGTCCGGTGCCGTGCGCCGGCGGCTCCGTCGTCCGCTCAGGCCGACGTCGGTGTGCGCAGGAGAACCTTGCCGATGTGCTTGCTGGCCTCCAGCACCCGGTGCGCCTCCGCGGCGTCCGGCATCGGCAGGGTGCAGTCCACGATCGGCCGGACCACGCCACTGCCGATCAGCGGCCACACATGCTCACGCACGGCAGCGACGATCGCGGCCTTCTCGGCAAGCGGGCGCCCGCGCAGGGATGTCGCGGTGACGGCGGCACGCTTGTTCAGCAGGGCGCCCAGGTTGAGCTCGCCCTTGATGCCACCCTGGAGACCGATGATGGCGAGCCGGCCATTGACCGCGAGCGCCTGCACATTCCGGTCCAGGTACTTCGCGCCGACGATGTCGAGGATGACATCCGCGCCCGCCCCGTCCGTCGCCTTGTGCAGTTCCTCGACGAAGTCCTGCTCCCGGTAGTCGATCAGGATGTCCGCACCGAGCTCCGCGCAGCGCGCCAGCTTCTCGGGGCCGCCCGCGGTCACCGCGACCCGCGCACCCACGGCCTTGGCGAGCTGGATCGCCATGGTGCCGATGCCGCTGGAACCGCCGTGCACCAACAGCGTCTCGCCGGGACGCAGATGGGCCACCATGAAGACGTTCGACCAGACCGTGGCCGTCACCTCGGGCAGCGCCGCGGCCACCGCCAGATCGACGCCGTCCGGCACGGGCAGCAGCTGGCCGACAGGCACGGCGACCTTCTCCGCGTAACCACCACCGGCCAGCAGCGCGCACACCTCGTCGCCGACCGACCAGCCGGTGACACCGGGGCCGATCGCCGCGATCCGGCCCGCGCACTCCAGACCCGGGTACGGGGACGCGCCGGGCGGCGGATTGTAGAAGCCCTGCCGCTGCAGCACGTCGGCGCGGTTGACGGCGCTGGACACGACCTCGACGAGGACCTCGCCCTCGCCGGGTACGGGATCGGGGACCTCGGCCCACACGAGCGCTTCGGGGCCACCGGGTTCGGGGATCGTGATCGCATGCATGGCGGCGAGGCTACTCCGTAACCTCGGCGCGGCAAGTCTCCGACCGGCTCACACGACATGTCGCGGGCGTTCGCCGTCGGGGGACGGCGGGCGCGCGCGGGCCGTCACCCGCCTTGCCGGTGCGGCGTGTTCAGCGACTGAGCGTCGCCCGAAGCCCGCGCGATGGTGATCAGCCGATCCGTCAGCTGCAGTGGGCTGGCCGACGGATCGTCGTAACCGATCAGCCGGTGGCCGCGCAGCACGCTGACGACCAGATCGTCGGTCTCCCGTACGCTTTTTCCGACCTCGGCCTTTATCACCGGCCGTTCGACGAGATCGAGGCCGCTTCCCTGCTGGATCAGATCCTCCATCACCGTGCCCGCGCTGGGGCTGAGCACGGAGAGGCCGAGCAGCCGGCCCGCAGCACTGGCACTGGTGATCACGGCGTCGGCACCGGACTGCCTCAGCAGCGGTGCGTTCTCCTCCTCGCGCACTGCCGCGACGATCTTCGCGCCGCGGTTGAGCTGCCGCGCGGTCAGCGTGACGAGCACCGCTGTGTCGTCGCGCTGGGTGGCGATGATGATCTGACGTGCTTTCTGGAGCTCCGCCCGCAGCAGCACCTCACTGCGTGTCGCATCCCCGACGACGCCCACGAACCCTTCGGCGTTGGCGGCCTCGATCACCTTGGTCGCCGGGTCGACGATCACGATCTGTTCCTTCTTCAGACCGGTGGCGCAGAGCGTCTGGATGGCCGAGCGGCCCTTGGTGCCGAAGCCGACGACAACGGTGTGCTCACGCAAGTTTGTTCTCCAACGGTTCAGCCGGAAGTCCTCCCGGGTCCGCTCCGTCAGGACCTCCAGGGTGGTGCCGACCAGAATGATCAGGAAGAGCACGCGCAGCGGTGTCACGAGCAGCACATTGATCAGTCGTGCGCCGTCGCTGTACGGGGTGATGTCGCCGTACCCGGTGGTGGAAAGCGTGACCGTCGAGTAGTAGACCGCATCCAGCAGGTCCACCGAGCCATCGGCGGCGTCGTGGTAACCGGAACGGTCGGACCAGACGATCAGCACGGTGACGGCCAGCACCAGCAACGCCATCAGCAGCCGTTTGACCACCTGCCGGATGGGCCGGTCGACGACACGGCGCGGGAGCAGGATCCGGGTGGGGGCGACGTGCTCGTCGACCCGCCTGGCCATCGCATCGTGGCCGGGAAGTTTCACGTGAAACACCCTCCCGTCCACGGTGTCGCCGAGCCCCACGGCAGTTCGAGGATCTGCAGCTCGTCGCCGGATCCCGTGCCGCCCGGAGGTACGACGGCGAGCCCGTCGGCGGCGGCGATCCCGCGGAGCATGGCCGGGCCGTTGTAGTGCAGGGGTACGACATGCCCTGCATCGCCACCGTCGGCCGCGCGGCCGGCGCCCTCTCCGGCAGCGACCCGGTGGACGACGGGGACCAGGCGGGTGTCGTGCGGGTGGCCGTGTACCTCGTCGCGTACGACGACCCGGCGCGTCTCCTCCGGTGGCCGTCCGGCCAGGCCGCGCAGGAGAGGTTCGGCGAGCGTCAGAAGACCTGACACAGCAGCGAGCGGGTTGCCGGGCAGCCCGACGAGATACGGGCCGCCGGAGGGCAGCCGGGCCAGCAGCATCGGGTGGCCGGGGCGTACGGCGACGCCGTCGACCAACAGCTCTGCGCCGGTCTTGGCGAGAACGGGATGGACATGGTCGACCGGGCCCGCCGCGGTGCCGCCGGTGGTGATGACGAGGTCGGCGTCGGAGGTGGTGAGGGCGTGCCGCAGAGCCTCCGCGTCATCGCCCAGACGGCGTGGGGCGGAGACCTCGGCGCCCAGGGCCCGCAGCCAGGGTCCGATCATGGGACCAAGGGCATCCCGGATCAGCCCGTCATGCGGCAGACCGGCGGTGAGCAGTTCGTCCCCGAGGACGAGAACATCGACGCGCGGGCGGAGGACCGTCACCAGCTCGTCGTAACCGGCGGCCGCGGACAGGCCGAGGACGGCGGGCGTCACCAGGGTCCCGGCGGGCAGGAGTTGTTCACCGGACCGGCACTCCTGGCCGCGCGGCCGGATGTCCTGCCCAGGAACCACCTGGTGCTGCGCATACAGCAGCCTCTTGCCCTCGTCCGTGTGAGCGTGTTCGTTGCGGATCACGGCGGTGGCGTTCGCCGGGATGCGGGCGCCCGTGGCGATGCGTACGGCATCACCGTCGGGGAGCGGGGCCGGCGCACTGTGACCGGCGAGAATGCTCAGCCCCGGGGTCCCGTCCTCGCCCGCACGGACGGTCCAGGGTCCGGGTCCGGCGACGACCCAGCCGTCCATGGCGGAGGTGTCGAAGGACGGCAGATCGGTGAGGGCGGTCACGGGTTCGGCCAGCACGTGCCCGAGGGCCAGGTCGAGGGCGACTCGCTGCGTACGGGGGGAGCCTCCGCGGCCGGCCTGCGCCGCCCGGGCACGGGCCTCGCTCCAGACGGCGGCATCTCCGCGTGGGACGCGAGCGGGGGTCTGACCGGAACTGTGGCCGGGACTGTGACCGGAGTTCCGCGCTGCGGCGCCACAACCGGGACCGTGAGCGGAGCGCCGGCCGGAGCCGTGGGTGGGGTCGGGCACAGGACCGGGACCGGAGTCGGGGCTCGGGTCGGCGTCCTGGCCGGCCCTGCCGTCGGAGCTCTGTTGGAGACTCCGCGTCGTGGCCCCCGCGAGCGGCTGCGGGCGAGCCGAAACCCGGCCTCCCACCAGCGCAAGGGCCTCGTCAACGGCACGGTCTTCCTCCGCGACGCGAGCCTGCTCAGCAATGCGGGCTTCCTCGGCCGCGCGGGCTTCCTCGGCCAAGCGGGCTTCCTCGACACCACGAGTCCGCTCCGCCGCACGAGCCTGCTCCGCGACACAAGCCACCTCCACGACGCGGCCCTGCTCAGCCGCACGGGCCATGTCCGCCGCGTGGGCCTGCTCAGCTGCATGAGCCCGCTCCGCGACACTGGCCTGCTCAGCCGCAGGGGCCTGCCCGACCGAAACGACCACCTCGGCGGCGTTGGATTCCTCAGCAGCGCGCGTCTGCTCCGCGACGCCACCCTGCTCTCCAGGAGGGATCTCCCTCGCAGCACGGGTCGCCTCGACCACGCGAGACTCCCTGGGAGTCAGCGGCCGGGCAGCAGATTGCTCAGCCCTCGCGACGCCCGCGGCCCCGTTCACCGGGGCCGGCGGAAGCAGCGGATCCGGCGGTGCTCCCGACGCCCCGTCGGTCGACGGGGCGTCACCGGCCTTGCCTTGATGCGCCGTCATGGCGTCTCGGTCTCGGCCTCGTCTGCCCAGCGGAGGGCGAGAGCGGCCGCCTTGCGAGCCGCCTCGGCCACCGCCTCAGCGCCGCCGTCGCTCGCCTTCGCCGCCGCGTACCCGACGAGAAACGTCGTCAGGGGCGCGGCGGGCCGGGCGACGCCGTGGGCGGCATCGCGGGCGAGGTCGAGCAGGACGCCGGTGTCGACGTCGAGTTCGATGCCCAGTTCGTTCTTGACTGCGGTGATCCATTCGTCCAGCACGGTCCCATGCTCTCTGATACGGGCCCGGGCCGCGGCAATGTCTTCCCAGGTGTCGCAGTCGAACGAGGCGAGGGGACCCGCCTCCACGCGGGCGAGGTCCAGTTCATGTGCCAGCAACCGCAGCGGCAGCCCGGCCAGACTCCCGTGCTCCGTGGCAAGAAGTGCCAGCTCACGGCGGAGTGGCTCGGCACGGTAGACGGCGACGAGTGGCTGGTCCCGCCCGTCCTGGTCGACGGACAGGGCCCCGTCCCGTTCTCCGTGTCCGGTCGCCGCCAGCAGTGCCTTGACCGTGCCCTCACCCAGGAACGGCAGATCCGCGGAGAGCACGAGCACGTGCTCCGCCGTCGTCTGCCGCACCCCGGCGCCGAGTGCCGCCAACGGCCCCCCGCCCTGGGGCTCTTCGCGCGTCCAGGTCACAGCGCGCAGGGTGGGCCGCCGTCCGCCCACCACGACGGTGACGGCGGCATCGGCACAGGCGGCGAGCACCCTGTCGAGCAGTGCCCGGCCGCCGACGCGGACGGCCGGCTTGTCGGCGCCGCCGAGGCGCTTGGCGGCGCCTCCGGCAAGAACGATGGCGTCATACACGGTCATGCCCCGAGTATGCGTGCCGTGCGCCCCCGTTGGGCCTCCTCGTTCCCTCCCTTCTCGTCTTCCTCCCCTTCCCCCTACAACGTGCGCAGCAACAGGGCCGGCTGTTCCACGCAGTCGGCCACGTACCGCAGGAAGCCGCCCGCCGTGCCTCCGTCGCAGACCCGGTGGTCGAAGGTCAGCGAGAGCTGGACGACCTGGCGGACGGCCAGCTCGCCCCGGTGCACCCACGGCTTGGCCACGATCCGGCCCACACCGAGCATCGCCGCCTCGGGGTGGTTGATGATCGGTGTCGATCCGTCGACCCCGAACACCCCGTAGTTGTTCAGCGTGAACGTGCCGCCGGTCAGCTCCGCCGGGGTCAGCGTGCCCGTCCTTGCCGCCTCGGTCAGTCGGCCGATCTCGACGCCGATCGATTCCGCGTTACGGGCCTGCGCGTCCCGCACGACAGGAACGACCAGCCCCCGCTCGGTCTGGGCCGCGAAGCCGAGATGCACGGCGGGCAGCCGTACGATCTCCCGTGCCTCCAGGTCCACAGTGGAGTTGAGCTCGGGGAACCTGGCCAGAGCCGCTGTGCAGATGCGGGCCAGCAGGGCGAGCACCGACACCTTGGGCCCCGCGGAAGGACCACCGGCGCCGTTCATCGCGGCTCTGGCGGCCATCAGCTCGGTGGCATCCGCGTCGACCCAGCACGTGGCGTCGGGTATCTCACGTCGACTGCGCGCCAGCTTGTCGGCGACCGCGCCCCGGACACCGCGCAACGGAATCCGTTCCACGGCGGCCGAAGACGACACCGGCACCGAGGCCGAGGCCGACACCTGAGCAGTCGCCGACACCGCGGGAGAAATCGGAGCCGACGCAGCCGCCGCCCTCCCCGCCTTCCCGTCCGCCGCAGCCCTGATCGCGGATTCGACATCGGCACGCAGGATCAGCCCGTCAGGCCCCGATCCCGTCAACTGCCGCAGATCGAGATCATGTTGCCGCGCCAGCTTCCGCACCAGCGGAGAGACGACCGCCACGGGTCCCGGCACCACCTCCGGAACCACAGCGGAGACCGGCCGCGGCACATCCGGAGCCACCACCGCCGCAGCGGCAGAGGCCGAAATCGCCTCGGGTCGCACCCGCCGGCGACGTGCCCTGGGCGCCCCGGTGCCGTACCCGACCAGCACATTGCCGGACGACTCGGTCTCCGCGACGCCGGCGGCGGAAGGAACCTCGGCACGGTCTTCCTCCGCGGACCCCACCGCCACCGTCAACAATGGGGCCCCGACCGGAAGTTCCGCACCCTCCTCGCCGAAGCGGGCGGTCACGACACCCCCGTACGGACACGGCACCTCCACCATCGCCTTGGCGGTCTCGACCTCGACGACCGGCTGGTCTATGGCGACCACATCGCCGACCTCCACCAGCCAGCGCACGATCTCCGCCTCGGTCAGGCCCTCGCCCAGGTCGGGCAGCTTGAATTCGAGTACCTGGGGCATCAGCTCCCCGCCTCCCACTGCAGCCGCGCGACCGCGTCGAGCACCCGGTCCACGCCCGGCAGATGGTGCCGCTCCAGCATCGGCGGCGGATAAGGGATGTCGAACCCGGCGACCCGCAGCACCGGGGCCTCCAGATGGTGGAAGCAGCGCTCGGTGACGCGAGCGGCGATCTCCCCACCGGGGCCGCCGAACCCGGACGACTCGTGGACGACGACCGCGCGGCCAGTGCGCCGCACGGAGGCGGCGACCGTCTCGTCGTCGAACGGGACCAGCGATCGCAGGTCCACCACTTCGAGGTCCCAGCCCTCCTCGACGGCCGCCTCGGCGGCCTCCAGGCAGACCGGCAGGGACGGTCCGTAGGTGATCAGCGTCGCGCTGCGCCCCGGACGGCGGACAACGGCACGTCCTATCGGTTCGACCTCCACCGGCGCGTCCGGCGACCATGACGCCTTCGACCAGTACAGCCGCTTGGGCTCCAGGAAGACCACCGGGTCGTCGGAGGCGATCGATGCCCGCAGCAGCCCGTACGCGTCGTCGACCGTGGCCGGCGTGACGACATGCAGGCCCGGCGTGGCCATGTAGTACGCCTCCGAGGAGTCGCTGTGGTGCTCGACACCGCCGATCCCGCCGCCGTACGGCACCCGCACCGTGATCGGCAGCGGCATGGCGCCCCGGGTCCGGTTCCTCATCTTGGCGACATGGCTGATGAGCTGCTCGAACGCCGGATAGGCGAACGCGTCGAACTGCATCTCCACCACCGGCCGCAGCCCGTACATCGCCATGCCGACGGCCGTGCCGAGAATGCCCGCCTCGGCCAGCGGCGTGTCCGTACAACGGTCCTCGCCGAACTCCTTGGCCAGTCCGTCGGTGATCCGGAAGACCCCGCCGAGCGTGCCGACATCCTCACCGAGGACGTGCACCGTCGGGTCCTCGGCCATCGAGTCGCGCAGTGCACGCCCGAGCGCCTGCGCCATGGTGGCCGGCTTGACCCTGTCAGTCCGCTCGCCGGCCATCGCTGCCGTGGTCATCGACCGTCCCCCGCACCACTCGTACCGTCCTGGCCCTGCTCGGCGTCCAGCTCCACCCGCAGCCGCGCTGCCTGCTCCCGCAGCTGTGCGGTCTGTTCCGCATAGACATGCGCGAAGAGGTCCATGGGATCGAGCACCGGATCGGCGTTCATCCGCTCGCGCAGCCCGGCAGCCATCCGCTCCGCGGCCGCACGCGCCTCCTCGATGCCGTCCTCGCCGAGCAGCCCGCGCTCGGTGAGCTCCCGCTCCAGCAGCATGATCGGGTCGTGCGCCCGCCACGCCTCCACCTCGCTGTCGCCGCGGTAGCGCGTCGCGTCGTCCGCGTTCGTATGCGCGTCCATCCGGTACGTCACCGCCTCGACCAGGGTCGGGCCGCCACCGGCCCGGGCCCGTGCCACCGCCTCGCCGAGCACCTGGTGCACGGCGGCCGCGTCATTGCCGTCGACCAGCCGGCCCGGCATCCCGTACCCCACCGCTTTGTGCGCCAGTGACGGCGCAGCCGTCTGCTTCGCCAGAGGCACGGAGATCGCAAAGCCGTTGTTCTGGACCAGGAACACCACCGGTGCCCGCCAGACGGCCGCGAAGTTCAGCGCCTCGTGGAAATCGCCCTCACTGGTCCCACCGTCGCCGACCATGGCGAGCGCCACCACATCGTCCCCCTTGAGCCGCGCCGCGTGGGCCAGACCCACGGCATGCGGCAGCTGGGTGGCGAGCGGGGTGCAGAGCGGGGCGATGCGGTGCTCACGCGGGTCGTACCCGGTGTGCCGGTCGCCGCGCAGCAGAGTCAGCGCCTCGACCGGGTCGAGGCCGCGCGCCACCGCCGCGAGCGTGTCGCGGTAGCTGGGGAAGAGCCAGTCCCGCTCCTCCAGCACCAGCGCCGCCGCTATCTCGCAGGCCTCCTGCCCGGTGCTCGACGGATAGACGGCGAGCCGGCCCTGCTTGGTGAGGGCGGTGGCCTGGGCGTTGTACCGCCGCCCGCGCACCAGCTCGGCGTAGAGCCGCAGCAGCAGCTCGGGGTCTGCGTCGGCCACGGCAGCCGTACCGAGCACGCGGTACGGCTCGGGGTCCGGGAGCAGCGGCGCGGGGTCGGTGAGCGGCTTCCAGGCCGGGGGCGGCGTGGGCCGGTAGGCGGCCGCGCCGGGCAGCTCTTGGACCGTCATGACAAGCACCTCCTTGCATCGAGGGATATCGAGCGGCATCTGGCGATATCGAGGGGTCATCCGATATCGAGGGGTGGCTGAATATGTCGAAATGTCGAGCACTGTCCGAGGCACGGATGTGGTGTGCCTCACCTACCGATTGTTCGGTCGCGGGCGCATTTTGGCTACAGGCGCCATCAGCCTGTGGACAAACGGTTCTCCACAGCCTGGGATAGGGGCAGGTCGTCCAGGACAGGGAGGCGCGGGGACATGGCAGCTGAACAAATGGCCGACGGGGTCGAGGGCCCCGGCCAGGTTCCACCCGCGCGCCCGCTCGATGCCATCGACCGTGACATCCTCCGGCTGCTGCAGACGGACGGCCGCGCCTCGATACGGTCGGTGGCCGACCGCGTTCATGTGTCGCGCGCCAACGCCTACGCGCGGATCAACCGGCTCATCGACGACGGCGTGATCCGCGGCTTCAGCGCACGCGTGAACCATGAGCGGGCGGGGCAGGGCGCCTCCGCGTACATCACGCTCAAGATCGTGCAGAACTCCTGGCGGACGGTGCGCGAGCAGCTCCAGGCACTGCCGGGGGCGACCCACATCGCGCTGGTAAGCGGCGACTTCGACGTGCTGCTGCTGGTACACACCCCGGACAACCGGTCGCTGCGCGAGCTGGTCCTGACCAGAATCCAGGCCATCCCGGAGGTGCTGTCCACGCGCACGCTTCTGGTGTTCGAGGAGACCGACCTGGCCCCGGGGCCCGACCACCCCACCGAACTCACCTAGGGAGTCGCTCGCCGTGCCGGTTCCGGCGTTTCCGGCATCCGGCATCCGGCATCCGGCATCCGGCATCCGGCATCCGGCATCCGGCATCCGGCATCCGGCATCCGGCATCCGGCATCCGGCCGTCAACGACTCAGCGGCTGGAACGCATCCCCTCGAACGCCAGCTGCACGACCGTGTCCGCCAGCTGCTCCCCCTCGGCGCCACTGCCCGGCTGCGGCCGGTACCACTCGACCAGGGAGTTGACCATTCCGAAGAGCAGCCTGGTCGCCAGCCGTATGTCCACGTCGGAGCGGAGATCACCGTCCGCGACCGCCGCCTTCAGCAGCTCGGCCACCCGCTGGTCGAATTCGCGGCGCCGCTCCATGGCCCAGCGCTCGGCCGCCGTATTGCCCCGCACGCGCAGCAGCAGCGTGACGTAGGGCAGTTCGGCTATCAGTACCTCGACGGTACGGCGCGTGACGTATTCGACCCTCTCGATCGCGCGCCCCCGCGTCGCTCCGGCCTCGCCGAGAATCCCGAAGAGCCCGTCCAGCGCCCGGCTGACCGCGCGCCGCAGCAGCTCTTCCTTGCCCGCAACATGGTGGTAGATGGACGATTTGGAGATGCCCGCCGCCTTGGACAGGTGCTCCATCGACGTGCCGTCGTAACCGCGCTCGTTGAAGACACGGACGGCGACGGTGAGGAGAGTCTCCGGGGTGTACGTGTCCCGCTTGGCCGTGGTCATGTCCGCGATCCTCCCCTACGAGTTGTCCACAGGTTTCGTGGGCCCCCTTGTCCCGACCGATCGTTCGGTTACTCTAACTCTGTCCGCCCGTCCCTGCCCAGCTCGATGAGGAGTTGGTCCGTCATGGCCGCCGAGCTCTCCCCCCGACTGCTGTCCGAGAAACACCGCCCGACGCTCGACCAGGCCCTCGACGCGATCCGCACGCGCGCGTACTGGTCCCCGCATCCCGAGCACCCGAAGGCATACGGCGAGGGCGGTGCCCCGGGCAGCCTGGGCGCCGCCGAGGGCAAGGCCGCCTTCGACGCCGTGCTGCACACCCGGCTCGACCTCGGCCAGCCGGGCACCGACGGCTGGACGGGCGGGGAGATCTCTCCCTACGGACCGGAGCTCGGCGTCGAATATCCGCATGCCGACCCGGACGTACTGCTTCCGGCGATGCGCGCGGGAATGGCCGAGTGGCGCGAGGCGGGGCCCGAGACCAGGGCCCTGGTGTGCCTGGAGATCCTGGCGCGGATCAGCGCCCGCACCCATGAGTTCGGCCACGCCGTGATGCACACGAGCGGGCAGGCCTTCATGATGGCGTTCCAGGCGGGCGGCCCGCACGCCCAGGACCGCGGCCTGGAGGCGGTGGCGTATGCGTACGAGGAGCAGATCCGCACCCCGCGCACCGCGGACTGGTCCAAGCCGCAGGGCAAGCGCGATCCGCTCCAGCTGCACAAGACGTACATCGCGGCAGGCCGCGGTATCGCACTGCTGATCGGCTGCAACACCTTCCCGACGTGGAACGGCTATCCGGGACTCTTCGCCTCCCTCGCCACCGGCAACCCGGTCCTGGTGAAGCCGCATCCGCGCGCCGTGCTTCCCCTGGCACTCACGGTCCAGGTGGCCCGCGAGGTGCTGAGCGAGGCGGGCTTCGATCCCAACCTGGTCTGTCTGGCCGCCGAGCAGCCGGGCGAGGGCATCGCCAAGACCCTGGCGGTCCGCCCCGAGATCAAGATCATCGACTACACCGGATCCACCGCCTTCGGCGACTGGCTGGAGGCCAACGCCCGCCAGGCCCAGGTCTACACGGAGAAGGCGGGGGTCAACACGATCGTCGTCGACTCCACCGATGACTACCGCGGCATGCTGGCCAACCTGGCGTTCTCCCTCTCCCTGTACAGCGGCCAGATGTGCACCACCCCGCAGAACCTGCTGATCCCCCGCGACGGCATCACCACCGACGCCGGCGACAAGTCGTACGACGACGTGGTCGGTGACATCGCCGCCTCGGTCACCGGCCTGCTCGGAGACGACGCCCGGGCGAGCGCGCTGCTCGGCGCGCTCGTCAACCCGGAGGTGAAGGCCCGGCTGGAGGCGGCGGCCGAACTGGGCGAAGTCGCCCTGGCCTCGCGGGAAGTGGCCAATGCAGAGTTCCCGGATGCGGTGGTCCGTACCCCGGTCGTCGTCAAGCTCGACGCCACCAAGCCGGACGACGAGGCAGCCTTCCTGTCGGAGTGCTTCGGACCGGTGGCTTTCGCGGTCGCGGTCGACTCGACGGCGGATGCGGTGGAGCTGTTGCGCCGCACGATCCGTGAAGAGGGCGCGATGACGGTCGGTGCGTACACGACCTCACCGGAGGTGGAGCTTGCGGTGGAGGAGGTCTGTCTGGACGAGTCGGCCCAGCTCTCGCTGAACCTGACGGGCGGGGTGTACGTCAACCAGACGGCGGCCTTCTCCGACTTCCACGGCTCGGGCGGCAACCCTGCGGCGAACGCGGCACTGAGCGACGGAGCATTCGTGTCGAACCGCTTCCGCATGGTGGAGGTCCGCCGCCAGGCATAGCGCAAGCCCGTCGGCCGGCCCCTCGGGCGTCGAGGAGCGGGGGCCGGGGCAGAAGCCCCCGGTTCCCGCCCCTTCGCCCTCGCCCCCTCAGACCCCGGTCTCCGGAATGTCGGCGTACCGCTGCACCCAGGCATGCATGGCAATGGCCGCCGCTGCCCCCGCATTGATCGACCGCGTCGAGCCGAACTGGGCAATCGAGCAGACCATCGCTGCGTGCTTGCGGGCCTCCTCCGTCAGCCCCGGCCCCTCCTGCCCGAAAAGCAGCACACACCTGCGCGGCAGCTCGGTGCGCTCCAGCGGCACGGCCCCCGGCAGATTGTCGATCCCGATGATCGGCAGCCCCTCGGCCGCCGCCCAGGCGGTCAGATCCGCCGTGTCGGGGTGGTGCCGCACATGCTGGTACCGGTCGGTTACCATCGCACCGCGCCGGTTCCAGCGCCGCCGGCCCACGATGTGGATCTCCTTGGCCAGGAAGGCGTTCGCGGTACGCACCACCGACCCGATGTTGAAGTCGTGACCCCAGTTCTCCACGGCCACGTGGAAGTCGTGCCGTCGCAGATCCAGGTCGGCGACGATCGCTTCCCGCGTCCAGTAGCGGTACTCGTCGCCGACATTGCGCCGGTCGCCGTGCGCGAGCAGCTCGAGGTCGTAGCGCTCGCCCTCGGGCCAGGGCAGCGGGTGCGGCCCGACACCGATCTCCACCCCGAACCCGTCGTCGTACTGCAGGGCCTCCGCCGACGGCTCACCCGCCACAGGGGCTGAGCCCGAGGGGCCGCTGCTGGTGCTGGTACTGCTGCTCGTGCTGGTACGGCCGGTGCTGCCGATATCGCTGCTCACCCGACGAGCGTATGGCCATCGCTTCCGGTGTGCTGCGGGGCCTCCTCCTCGCCGCCCCGCCGCTGCGCGGGCACCCGGCCCGAGCGGGAGAACAGCAGCTGCCGCCCGAGCGTCACCTGGCCCCCCAGCCAGACCAGGAAGGCCGTCGGCAGGAAGACGGAGTCGGCAGCGATCATCGCCATCGAGAAGAAGGGCAGTCCCAGCAGCAGGGCGATGCCGGCGTGCTCGCACATCATGGCGACGAGCAGGACGTTCTTGACTCGCCGGTTGAAGAGCGTGAAGGGGAAGGCGACCTGCACGATGACTGTGCCGTAAGTCAGGACCATGACCATCACACCGTTGGAGGCGAGCAGGTCGGACAGGGCGGGCCATGGGGTGAAGTAGTCGAGCTTGAGCGGGTAGTACAGGGCGGTGCCGTCCTGCCACCGCGATCCCTGGATCTTGTACCAGCCGGCGGTCGCGTAGATCAGACAGACCTCAACCATGATCACGACGAGCGTGGCGTTGTGGACGAGGTTGGCGATGACGTCCAGCAGAAGGCGCGGTTCGCTGCGCGGCGCGTACCGATTCAGGGCCCACCAGGCACCATGGCCGATCCACAGCACCCAGAAAAGTGCCGGCAGCCACCAGGTGCCGCCGAGTCCGCCGGTCGCCGAACCTGCCACGAGGACCAGTCCGAGCAGCACCCACAGGACCGTCCCGGCCACATTCGGCACCGGCCTGCGTGCGCCCTCCCCCTGTGCAGTCACCTCTCGCGTCGCCCGTGCCGCTCGCCGCGCGTCCAGGGACCAGACCTGTCCACAACGCGTCAGCACCAGATAGATCGCCATCAGATGGATGACGTTGTCGCCGCCGTCACCCAGGAAAATGCTGCGGTTCTGCAGCGAGAGCACGCCGGCCATGAAGAGGACGGACATGGCGCGGGTGTGCCAGCCGAGCATCAGCAGTGCGGCGGACACCAACGCGATCGCGTAGACGACTTCGAACCAGGCCGTGCTGTTCGACCACATGAGCACGGAGAAGGATTCGTTGCCCGATATGAGCTGCTTCGCCATGTCCCAGCCCCACGGGGCGTCGGGGCCGTACATCTCGTGGCGGTGCGGCAGCTCGCGGAGCAGGAAGAGCAGATAGGTGACGGAGAAACCGATCCGGATGACCGCGGTCTGATACGGACCGAGCGCCGAGGAGGTGATGCGCTGGGCGGCGCGGGCGAGCTTGCGGCGGGGGGAAGACACGCTCGGGGAAGACGCGCTCGGGGAAGACGTGCTCACTGGTCCGCCTCCTCGGCGTTCTCGGGGAGGTCGGCGGAGGTCACGGTCCACCACGGCAGCACCCGGTAGCTCGGCCTGGTACTGATCTTCTCCGTACTCCACGGCGGCGCTCCGACGGAACGCATTTCGGACCGGACCTGGATGCGCTCGATGGTGCCGCCGTAGTCGTGCTCACTGAGGCGCAGCATCACCATCCGGCGGATGTAGCGCTCGGAGAGTTCGCCGCGCAGGCCGTTCGGACGGTTCTCGACGTCGTGCGAGTTGACGTAGAAGTCCCAGCCACGGCGGAGTTCGTTCTGATGGACGTGGCTGGGGAGAAGATTGCCGCGTATCGCCTTGCCGTCCTCGCCGGAGAGGCTCATCCAGGGAGTGGTACGGCGACCGTCGGCGCCGGCTATCTCGGCCCGGACATGCACGGCGACGTTCTGCTGGAGCGGATTGGGAGCGAAGAGCTTCCAGTTCTGCTCGAACTCGGGATAGACCCAGTCGTCGACCACCTTGCCGTGCTGCTTGGTCAGGGTGTTGGACGGAGCGACGTGCAGGAACACCATGGCCAGGTGGGTGCAGGCGATCAGCCCGATGATCGACAGCGCGACGGCGGTAGCGATCTGGTAGGGAAGAGACAGGCCCGCGACACCGGCACGCGGCGGCTCGGTGGCCGCACCGGAACCGGCGCCCTGACCGGTGTCGAACGGGACGTCCTCATGCCGGACCGCCCCCGGCCCGGCGCTCCCGCTCCCGCCTCCGACGCCCCTGTCGTCGTACGAATCCATCCCGCCCCGATCCCCGTCGATCCCCGGTCAGTTATCCACAGGGTTGACACCCTACGGGCCAGCGACTCACCATTGAAGCCAATGAACCGAACGATCGGTCGGTAGGGAGCCCGGGATGGCGGCAGTGACTGCGGACCAGACAGCGCAGGCGACGGTGCAGGCGGCAACAGGCGGGCACGACGACGCGGAGAGCGCCCTGCTGGCCGTGTTCGACGCTGCGGTGGCGGCGGACGAGCGCATCGAGCCGCGCGACTGGATGCCGGACGCCTACCGGGCCTCGCTGGTCAGGCAAATGGCGCAGCACGCCCATTCCGAAATCATCGGCATGCAGCCCGAGGCCAACTGGATCAGCCGTGCCCCCTCGCTGCGCCGCAAGGCGATCCTGATGGCCAAGGTGCAGGACGAGGCGGGGCACGGGCTGTATCTCTACAGCGCGGCGGAGACCCTCGGGACGAGCCGCGAGGAGCTGCTCGACAAGCTCCACGCAGGCCGCCAGAGGTATTCGTCGATCTTCAATTACCCCACGCTGACCTGGGCGGACGTCGGCGCGATCGGCTGGCTGGTGGACGGCGCCGCGATCACCAACCAGGTGCCGCTCTGCCGCTGCTCGTACGGCCCGTACGCCCGGGCGATGGTCCGCATCTGCAAGGAGGAGTCCTTCCACCAGCGCCAGGGGTACGAGCTGCTGCTCGCCCTCGGCCGCGGCACCCCGGCGCAGCGCGAGATGGCGCAGGACGCGGTGAACCGCTGGTGGTGGCCGTCCTTGATGATGTTCGGCCCACCGGACGACGCGTCGGCGCACTCGGCGCAGTCGATGACCTGGAAGATCAAGCGGCACTCGAACGACGAGCTGCGGCAGCGGTTCGTCGACATCTGTGTCCCGCAGGCCGAGACGCTGGGGCTCACCCTCCCGGACCCGGACCTCAGGTGGAACGAGGCGCGCGGACACCACGACTTCGGGGCGATCGACTGGACGGAGTTCCAGGAGGTCCTGAAGGGCAACGGCCCGTGCAACGAACAGCGCCTCACCCAGCGGCGCCGGGCGCACGAAGAGGGCGCCTGGGTACGGGACGCGGCGGCCGCCTTCGCGGTGAAACACCGGACTGAGAACCCTCACGCGCGGACGCGCGAGGCAGACACACCCACAGCGAACGCGGAGGCGACGGCATGAGCAGCTCGACGGACTGGCCCCTGTGGGAGGTGTTCGTGCGGTCGCGACGCGGCCTCTCGCACACCCACGCGGGCAGCCTGCACGCCCCGGACGCCGAGATGGCCCTGCGCAACGCCCGCGATCTGTACACGCGCCGCTCCGAGGGCGTCTCCATCTGGGTGGTGCCGTCGACGGAGATCACGGCCTCCTCGCCGGACGAGAAGGACTCCTTCTTCGAGCCGTCGGGCGACAAGCCCTACCGGCACCCGACGTTCTACGAGATCCCGGAAGGGGTGAAGCACCTGTGACCGCGGCCCTCGCCCTCGGCGACGACGCGCTGGTGCTGTCGCACCGGCTGGGGGAGTGGGCGGGCCATGCGCCCGTGCTGGAGGAGGAGGTGGCCCTCGCCAACATCGCCCTGGATCTGCTGGGACAGGCCCGGGTGCTGCTCTCGCTCGTGGGGGACGAGGACGAGCTGGCGTTCATGCGCGAGGAGCGGGCGTTCCGCAACGTTCAGCTGGTCGAGCAGCCCAACGGCGACTTCGCCCACACCATCGCCCGCCAGCTCTACTTCTCCGTCTACCAGCGGGGGTTGTACGAGCAGTTGTCAGCCGGTGACGGTGAGTTCTCCGGGCTGGCGGCGAAAGCCGTCAAGGAGGTCGCCTACCACCAGGACCACGCCGAGCACTGGACGCTGCGGCTCGGTGACGGCACGGCGGAGAGCCACCAGCGGATGCAGCACGGGGTGGACGCGCTGTGGCGGTTCACCGGTGAGCTCTTCGAGCCGGTCGAGGGCGTGGAGATCGACTGGCAGTCGCTGCAGAACGACTGGCTGACGACGGTCACCGGCGTACTGGAACGGGCGACGCTGACTGTGCCGGCCGGCCCGCAGTCAGGTGCCTGGACGGCCGGGGCCGGACGTCAGGGCATCCACACGGAACCATTCGGCCGGATGTGCGCCGAGATGCAGCATCTGCACCGCAGTCACCCGGGTGCGTCATGGTGACCGGGACGCTGCTGGAGGAGGAGGTGCGCAGGCTCGCCGGGTCCGTGCCCGACCCCGAGCTGCCCGTCCTGACCCTGGAGGAGCTGGGGGTGCTCCGCGGGGTGGAGGTACTCGCCCCCGGCACGGTCACGGTCCGCCTCACCCCGACATACACCGGCTGCCCGGCGATCGAGGCCATGTCCGCCGACATCGAGCAGGTGCTGCACGACCACGGGATACCCGAGGTCTCCGTGGTCACCGTCCTCGCGCCCGCCTGGTCGACGGACGACATCAGCGCGGAGGGGCGGCGCAAGCTCGCCGAGTTCGGCATAGCGCCCCCTCGCGCGCACGACGCCGCAGGCCGGTCCGGCGGGCCGGTGCCGCTCACCCTCTCGGTGCGATGCCCGCACTGCGGCTCCACGGACACGGAGCTGCTGAGCCGGTTCTCCTCGACCGCCTGCAAGGCGCTGCGCCGCTGTGTGAGCTGCCGCGAACCGTTCGACCACTTCAAGGAGTTGTAGATGTTCCATCCGCTCCGGGTCCGCGCGATCGAGCGGCTGACCGATGATTCGGTGGCCGTCACCCTCGCGGTGCCGGCCGAGTTGCGCGAGACCTTCCGCCACAAGCCCGGCCAACACCTCAATGTGCGTTACACGGTCGACGGCGAGGAGATCCGGCGTTCGTACTCGATCTGCGCCCCGGCCGCCGAGGCGCCCGCCGATCCGGCGCTGCGGGTGGGCATCCGGCTGGTCGACGGCGGTGCGTTCTCCACGTACGCCCTCAAGGAACTCGCCGTCGGCGACCAAGTCGAAGCAATGCCTCCGATGGGGCGCTTCGTGCTCACTCCTCGCGCCGGGCATTTCGCGGCGATTGTCGGCGGCAGCGGCATCACCCCGGTGCTGTCGATCGCATCGACGCTGCTGGCGCGGGAACCCGAGGCCCGGTTCTGCCTGATCCGGAGCGACCGGACAGCGGCGTCGACGATGTTCCTGGACGAGGTCGCCGACCTCAAGGACCGTTACCCGCACCGTTTCCAGCTGGTGACGGTGCTCTCCCGGGAGGAGCAGCAGGCGGGCCTCCCGTCCGGCCGGCTCGACCGGGAGCGTCTCACCGGGCTGCTGCCCGCTCTGCTTTCGGTGGACGAGGTGGACGGCTGGTACCTGTGCGGGCCCCTCGGCCTGGTCGTGGCAGCAGAACGTGCACTGCACGGCCTCGGCGTCGACCGGACCCGTATCCACCAAGAGATCTTCCATGTCGACGACGGGCCGGCCGAGGCCGTCCGCACCCGGGTCGAGGCGCCCGCGCACAGCACGCTCACCGCGACACTGGACGGCCGCTCGGGAAGCTGGCCGGTCCAGGACGGCGAATCGCTGCTGGAGACGGTGTTGCGCAGCCGCTCCGACGCGCCGTACGCCTGCAAGGGCGGGGTGTGTGGGACCTGCCGGGCCTTCCTGGTCTCGGGCGAGGTCCGGATGGACCGCAACTTCGCGCTGGAGCCGGAGGAGACGGGGGCCGGCTATGTGCTGGCCTGCCAGTCGCATCCGGTCACTCCGGAGGTGGAGCTCGACTTCGACCGCTGACCCCGCCGGGCTCCCCGGCCGTTCGCCGAGGTCCCGCTCCCCTGTTCCTTTCTTGTAGAACCTGTTCTATCTTGACGACCCGTCAGGTCCGAGTACGAGCACAACGGTTCGCAGGAGGCCAGGGCAGTGGACTTCACCTTCACCGAGGAGCAGCAGGCCGCCGCCGAGGCAGCGAGGGCGATCTTCTCGGGCGTCGAGCCCGACGCGGTACCCAGCCCCGCCCTCGTGCCGGGTGCAGTGGACCGGGACATCGACCGCTCTCTGTGGGCCGGGCTGGCCGCAGGCGACCTGCTGGGCCTGACGCTGGCACCGGAGCACGGCGGGTCCGGGCTCGATCCGGTCGCGCTCTGCCTGGTCCTGCGGGAGTCCGCCAAGGTGCTCGCCCGGGTGCCACTGCTGGAGACCTGCGCTGTCGCGATGTCGCTCCAGCGAGACGGCGATCCCGGACTGGCCGCCGAGCTGCTGCCCCGCGTCGGCCGGGGCGAGCTGGTCCTCACCGTCGGGGCCAACGGCCGCACCGGCCATGGCCCCGCCGAGCTCGCCGTCACCGCCCGCCCGGACGACGGAGAGAACGACAGCGACGCCCCGGAATGGGTGCTCGACGGGGTGCAGTCGGGAGTGCCGTGGGCGCAGTCCGCCGACTGGATCGCCGTGCCGGCCCGAACAAGCGACGGCCGGGCCGTGCTGGCCCTGGTGAGCCGCACCGCCGAAGGCGTCACCCTGGCCGAACAGGTCTCCACCAGCGGCGAGTTGCTCGCCGAGGTCCGGCTCGATGCAGTACGCATCGACGACCGCGCGCTGATCGGCGCCCCGGGAGCCTGGGAGTGGCTGCGCGCCTTGCTCACCACCGGAACCTGCGCGCTCGCACTGGGACTTGGCGAGACCGTGCTGGCCATGACGAGCGAATACACCGGCAAGCGCGAGCAGTTCGGTTTCCCGGTGGCGACGTTCCAGTCCGTCGCCGTCCAGGCCGCGGACCGTTACATCGATCTGCGGGCCATGGAAGTGACCCTCTGGCAGGCCGCCTGGCGGATCTCCACCGGCGCCGCCGGCGCGCTGCCCGTCGAGGGTGATGTCGCCGTGGCGAAGATCTGGGCGTCGGAGGGCGTACGCCGGGTCGTGCAGACGGCCCAGCATCTGCACGGCGGCTTCGGCGCGGACACCGACTACCCGTTGCACCGCTTCCACGCCTGGGCGAAGCAGATCGAGCTCTCGCTCGGCCCGGCAGCGGCCCATGAGGAGGCCCTGGGCGACCTGCTGGCCGCCCATCCTCTCGGCTGAGGCCACGGTTCCGCCCCGGAGCCGTGGCACCGCTGGCGGACCGTCCGTTCCGGCCGGATCGACGCGTTCCGGCCGGACCAGCGGTTACGACCGGATCAGAGGACGAAGGCCGGGGTGCCGTTGTCGGTGACCATCGGACGGCCGGCACCGTCCCAGGCGAGCATCCCGCCGTCGATGTTCACGGCGTCGATGCCCTGCTGCACCAGGTACTGGGTGACCTGGGCGGACCGGCCACCGACCCGGCACATCACGTGCACGCGGCGGCCGTCCTCGGCCGCCTCGGTCAGCTCACCGAAGCGGCCGACGAAGTCACTCATCGGAATGTGCAGGGCACCTTCGACGTGCCCGGCGGCCCATTCGTCGTTCTCCCGGACGTCCAGCACCAGGCCGTCCGACGGCACCGCCGCAACATCCACCGAGGGCAGCGGGGCGAAATTCATGGGTCATGCCTTCTCTCGTACGTACGCTCCAGGGTTACTGGAAACGCTACTGCACCAGCCCGGCCAGCTCCGCCTCGCGCTGTGAGACCTCACCCAGCAGCTGCTCGGCAATCTCGTCCAGCAGACGGTCCGGATCGTCGGGTGCCATCCGCAGCATGGCCCCGATCGCACTCTCCTCCAGCTCTTGGGCGAGCACCGTCAGCAGTTCCTTGCGCTGGGTCAGCCAGTCCAGCCGGGCGTAGAGCTCCTCGCTCTCGCTGAGCTCCGCCCGCTCCGCGACCGGCCCGGCCTCCCACTCCTGCGCCAGCTCTTTCAGCAGTGCCTCGTCGCCGCGCCCGTAGGCGCCATTGACACGGGTGATGAACTCGTCCCGGCGCGCGCGCTCCTTCTCGTCCTGAGCCAGATCCGGGTGAGCCTTGCGAGCCAGCTCGCGGTAGAGCTTGCGCGCCTCCTCGGTCGGCCTGACGCGCTTCGGCGGCCGAACCGGCTGCTCGGTCAGCATCGCCGCCGCCTCGGGGGACAGCCCTTCGGAGTCGATCCAGTCGTGGAACAGCTCCTCGACGCCCGGCATCGGCATCACGAGCGCCCGCGCCTCCTGCGCCCTGCGCAGGTCCTCGGGGTCACCGGTCCTCGCGGCCCGGGCTTCCGCGATCTGCGCATCGAGCTCGTCGAGGCGGGCGTACATCGGGCCGAGCTTCTGGTGGTGCAGCCGGGAGAAGTTCTCGACCTCGACGCGGAAGGTCTCCACTGCGATCTCGAACTCGATCAGCGCCTGCTCCGCCACGCGCACAGCCTTCGCCAGCCGCGCCTCGGGACGCGCCCCCTCGGCGGCACGGCCGACTGCACCGTCCGTCCCGGCGTCCGCGCCGGCATCCGTTCCGGCGTCGGCCGTGAGGCCCTGCTGCTTGTCCTGCACGGGCTGCCCGTCCTGCACCTGCTGCTCGTGCTGCCGGTCGTTGTCCTGCCGGTCATCGTCGTTCCGGGTGGTCGGCACCCCGGCGGCTTCGTGGGTCACCCGTCCAGCGTATGGCCCCGTCCCACCCCCCGAGGACGCGCGGTCGTGCAGCGGCGCCTCAGACGCCCAGCTCGGCCGCTATTCGCCCGGCGCCGACGGCCCGCACCAGCTCAGCGTGGTCCGCCTCCGTACGGTTCGCGTACGTCACCGCGAAGCTCGCCATCGCCTCGTCCAGCTCGTCGTTCTTCCCGCAGTACCCCGCGATCAGCCGCGGGTCGGCACTGTGCGCATGGGCCCGCGCCAGCAGCGCACCCGTCATCCGCCCGTAGTCGTCGACCTGGTCGGCCGTCAGGGCCACCGGGTCCACACTGCCCTTGCGGTTCCTGAACTGCCGCACCTGGAACTCCCGCCCGTCCACGGTCGCCCACCCCAGCAGAATGTCGCTGACGACCTGCATCCGCTTCTGCCCGAGCACCACGCGGCGCCCCTCGTGCGCCACCTCCGGCACCTCGAACCCGACTGCCGGCAGATACGGCGCCAGCGCGGAGGGCCGCGCTTCCTTCACCTGCAGCACCAAGGGCTCGCCCCGGTGGTCGAGCAGCAGCACCACGTACGACCGGGTGCCGACGCTGCCCGTACCGACCACCCGGAACGCCACATCGTGGATCGCATACCGTGCGATCAGCGGCACCCGGTCCTCCGAGATCGTGCCCAGATAGTCGCCGAGCCCCGCGGCCACGGCCGCGGCCTCCGCATCCGGCACGCGCCGCAGCACCGGCGGTGCATCCACGAAGCGGCGCCCGCCGTCCTCGGACTCCTCCGTGGACTTGGCCGCGAAGCGCGCACTGGTGTTGTTGCGGGCCTTCTCCGAGACCCGCTCCAGCGTGCCGAGCAGATCCCGCGCATCCGTGTGCGAGACGAGCTCCTCGTCCGCGATGGCGTTCCAGGCATCGAGGGCGGGCAGTCTGGCCAGCAGCCGCATCGTCCGCCGGTACGCGCCCACCGCGTCGTACGCACCTTGCCGGCAGGTGCCCTCGTCCGCCCCCGCCTCCCGCCCCGCCAGCACCAACGAGGTGGCGAGCCGCTTCAGATCCCACTCCCACGGGCCGAACACGGTCTCGTCGAAGTCGTTCAGATCGATGACCAGGCTGCCGCGCGCATCGCCGTACAGCCCGAAATTGGCCGCGTGCGCATCGCCGCACAACTGGGCGCCCACCCCCGTCACCGGTGTGCCCATCAGGTCATGGGCCATCAACCCGGCGGAACCCCGCAGGAACGCGAACGGCGTGGCAGCCATGCGCCCCACCCGGATCGGCGCCAGGTCGCGAACGCGGCCCCGGCTCGACTCCTCGACCGCCTGAACCGCGTCGGGCCGACCGGCCGGAAGGACCAAGGCGTCGTGGGAAGCCCTGGGCACCCGGCCGCGCAGCGCCTTGCCTGCCTCCTTCGGCGACGGCGGGGCGCTCCGCTCCGCCACCACCGTGCGCTGCGCGAACCCGGGCACGACCGGAATGCGCGGCCCGACCGTCACAGCCCGCTGCATCGGCACCGTCGCACTGAACTCACCCATGGCACGCAGCCTCCCCCGCCCTCGACCGGCGACCTTGCCCAACATCAACTGCCGACGACGGTACCGCCGGACACCAACAGGCGTCCGCCCCTGTGGAAAACCAGGACGGACACCTGTGGACAACGCTCGGTCCTGGTCAGACGGCGACGGTCTCCTCGAGCTCTTCCTCCAGCTCCTCCTTCGCCCCGGCCTGTGACCGGAGCACCGCCTCGGACGGGCTCCCCGCCGCAGGCCGGTCCTCCGCCCCGGCCCGGTGCCGGGCGCCGACCGAGCTCTGGGCGTGCCCGGCAGCGCTCCGCCGCTTCCCCTCGGCCAGCCCGGCCGCACCCATCACGCCCAGACCCACCACGAACCACAGTGCGAGCACCAGCACATGGCCGCCGAGCGCATGCCCGTCGAAGTACACATGGCTGCGCACGGCCTCGACGAAGCCCGCACCGTTCCAGAAGGCATGCAGCGAACCGAAGAAACCGGGCTGCAGTTCGGGCCGGAAGATTCCGCCGGAGCTGGTGAAGTTGAGCATCACGAACAGCACCATCACGCCGAGCGTCGTCCACCGCTTCAGAAATGTGTGCAGCCCGATACCGACCAGCAGGATGCCCGCCGAATAGAGCCACGCCATCGCCCAGACGCCGCCGAGCCCGTGGTCCACCAGGCCGAACAGCGGCCCTGCGAACGCCGCTCCGACGGCACTCACGACCAGCGACGCGCCGACGGCCAGCGTCGCCCTGATCCGCAGCGCCAGCACCGCGCCGGCGCCGCCGATCACCGCGACCGAGGCGTACGACCCGATGCTCACTGCGACCAGCAGGAAGAAGATGCCCTGGCCGGTCGGGTCGCCGTCCGCGGTCGGCGCCGTGTCCGTCACCTTCAGCGGGTCGCCCTGCGCGGCCGCGACCTTCGTGAAGACCTTCTCCACCACCGTGGCACTGGTGTCGGAGGAGGCGGAGGCCACGAGCAGTTCGGGGTGCTTCCCCGGCAGGTATGCGCCATAACTCGCCTGTGTCCTGAGGTGGTTCACGGCGGTGGCCCGATCGGGGACCGTACGCACGCTCAGCGCCCCATCGCCCTTGTCCTGCAGCGTCTGCGCGAGCACCTGGGCCTGCGGACCCGACCCGACCACGTCCACCCTCAGGTCATGCGGTTCCGGGGCATGGAACGCACCGAGGTAGGCGAGCCCCATGCCGATGCACATCAGCAGCGGGGTGACGAGATGGGTCAGCACATGACGCACAGCCCCGGCGGTGGAGCCGGTGGCGCTCGGGCCTGTAGACATCGGAACTCCAATAGTTGGCTTTTACAACTCCTACATCTGTTGTACTATACAACTGAAATTTCAGGAAGGTGAAACCCGTGACAGGCACCCCCGGGGAACGCGAAGAGTCACTGGACGTCATTCAGCGCGAACTGACCGCGTTCGCACGCCGAGCGCGCGCCGCCGCGGCCCGCCTCCATCCGGAGCTGCCCCTGGTCTCGTACACGCTGCTGGCACACATCGACGACCGCCACGGCTGCCGCGCAACGGACCTGGCGGCGCATTACATGCTCGACAAGTCGACGGTCAGCCGGCAGATCCGCACCCTGGAGAAACTCGGCCTGGTGGAGCGCCACCCGGACCCCGCGGATCACCGCATCCAGGTGCTGCATCCCACCGAGGCCGGAACCCGCGCCCTCGCCTCGACCCAGGCCAGTCGCCGCACCGCCTACCAGGAACGCCTGGCGGAGTGGACCTCGGACGATCTGGCCCGTTTCGCGGAGTACCTGCTGCGCTACAACTCGTCGGGCGGGACGAGCAGCCAGGGCGCCCAGGAGGGGCACCAGCAGCCCTAGAGGCCGGGCGCAGCACCCGAAGCGGCAGAAGTCACAGCCCCGCGGGCCGTCAGCAGCCGCCCCCGTCATCGGCGAGGTACGTCTTCGACCAGAGCGCCAGTTCCTTGAGGGCGGGCTCCATCGCAGCACCCGCCCGCGTCAGACGGTACGAGACCCGCAGCGGAGGCCCCTCGTCGACCTGACGCACCACCAGACCGGCCGCACCGAGCTCGGACAGCCGGTCCGAGAGCATGCGCTCACTGATGCCCGGAATCGCCCGACGCAGATCGGCGAAGTGCACCGGCTGCTGCATGAGCACGGAGACGATCGGGCCCGTCCAGCGCTTCCCGAACAGCTCGAAAACGCGCGTGATGCCCACGTCGACCCGCTGACACGCCTGCTCGCTGTGCTCCGCCATACACCAAGCGTACTGCGTCGCCGTGCGGGACTTACGAATAGTAAGGACCTATGTTATTACTAGGTACGTACAAAACAGATGTCCTCCCAACCGGCCGGACATCACCCCCTAGACATCCGTGGAGACCCCCATGGCCACGCTTCTGCACCTCGACTCCGCCGTCTTCCCCCAGGGCTCCGCATCGCGCGAGGTCACCGCGGCCTTTGTCCGGACGTGGATCGAGCAGCACCCCGACGGACAGGTCGTCTACCGCGACCTCGCCGCGAACCCGCTGCCCCACCTGGACGCCGCCGCAGCCGCCGCCGGCGCCGAGGACGCGCTGCGCAGCGAGCTCGCCACCGAGCTGGAAGCGGCAGACGCCGTCCTGATCGGCGCGCCGATGTACAACTTCGGCATTCCGTCCACCCTGAAGGCCTGGCTCGACCAGGTGATCATCGTCGGCCACAACGCGGGCCCCGACAGCCCCGTGGCGGGCACTCCGGTCACCGTCGTCGCCAGCCGCGGCGGCTCGTACGCGCCCGGCACCCCGCGCGCGGACGCCGAGTTCGTCCAGAACTACCTGGAGAAGCTGCTGACGAGCATGTTCGGCGCCGAGGTCGACTTCATCGTTCCGGAACTCACGCTGGCGCACTCCCAGCCGGCGATGGCCGAGCTCATCCCGCTCGCCGAGGCCTCCCGCGCCCAGGCGTTCACCGATGCCGCAGAGAAGGCCAAGGCGCTCGCCGCCCGCTTCGCCGCCTGAGCCGCACGGGCAATGGGCCGGGGACCGCGGAGTACTCGATCTCCGCGGCCCCCGGCCCTTCCTTTTACTCACACGCCAGAACACCCTGGCATGCACCGGAACGCCCCGAATCAGGCGTTTCACGTGAAACAAGGAACAGAGCAAGGCCGGCACGCCGCGGCAGCACCGGACGCGACATCGGGAAACGAAGAAGCCCCACAGACCATTGGCCTGTGGGGCTTCTCTCTTGTGCGCGAGGGGGGATTTGAACCCCCACGTCCCTAAGGACACTGGCACCTGAAGCCAGCGCGTCTGCCGTTCCGCCACTCGCGCATGAGTGGTGTTTTCAGACTCTCTCACCTGTTGGTGCGAGCGCCTGGCGACATCCGGAAGATTAGCACGCTGGACAGGGTGGATTCACATCCGTTGTTTCGTAGGCAGGTGCGGAACGAACGAAGGCGGCCGGAACCCACGCCGCCCGCCCCCCACTCCTCCTCAGTGCACCCCAGGTGCGGGACACTGTCAGGAGCCCACCTCTACGATCCCTGTGAGAGGTGACACTCATCCACAGGGCAGATAAGGGGAACCAGCCGATTTCCCGACGCGTGGATACGATCAGTAAGCAGTACAGGGACGAGAACACCGGAGGAGGTGCCCCATGGGAGTCATGAAGCGTTTCGAGCAGCGTCTCGAAGGTCTGGTCAACGGCACCTTCGCCAAAGTGTTCAAGTCCGAGGTCCAGCCGGTCGAGATCGCGGGCGCCCTCCAGCGCGAGTGCGACAACAACGCAACGATCTGGAACCGCGAGCGGACCGTCGTCCCCAACGACTTCATCGTCGAGCTCAGCGCCCCGGACTACGAGCGCCTCAGCCCGTACTCGGGCCAGCTCGGCGACGAGCTCTCCGGTCTGGTCCGGGACTACGCCAAGCAGCAGCGGTACACCTTCATGGGACCCATCAAGGTCCACCTGGAGAAGGCCGACGACCTCGACACCGGGCTCTACCGCGTACGGAGCCGCACCCTCGCGTCGAGCTCGTCACAGCAGGGCCAGCAGGCTCCCCAGGGCCACCCGGGACAGCCCGGCCACCCGGGACAGGGGCGGCCCGCCGCTCCCCAGCCCACGGGTGGCTACGGCTACCCGCCCAGCGCCGTTCCGCCCATGCCCGCGGCCCCGCCGCCGGGTGGCGGCCGCCACGGCGCACCCGCCCACGACCGGCGCCCGCCGGCCGCGCCCGGCCCCGTGCCGAATGCGCAGGTCCGACGCTGGATCGAGATCAACGGCACCCGCCATCAGATCTCCCGCCCGACGCTGGTGCTGGGACGCAGCACCGACGCCGACGTGCGGATCGACGACCCCGGCGTATCCCGCCGGCACTGTGAGATCCGGACCGGAACGCCCTCGACGATCCAGGATCTCGGGTCTACCAACGGCATCGTGGTAGACGGGCAGCACACAACCCGCGCTACGCTCCGCGACGGCTCGCGGATCGTCGTGGGCAGCACCACCATCGTTTACCGGCAAGCCGAAGGGTGAAGCGGGGGCAATGTCAGAGCTGACCCTGACGGTCATGCGGCTAGGTTTCCTGGCCGTTCTGTGGCTGTTCGTGATCGTGGCCGTCCAGGTCATCCGCAGCGACCTGTTCGGAACGCGCGTCACGCAGCGCGGCTCACGCCGCTCTGCGTCCGACGCACGGCCGCAACAGGCACGCCAAAACGCCGCGGCACCGCCGCAGCAACGCCAGCAGCCCGGCCGCCAGCGCCGGGGGGCACCCACCAAACTGGTCGTCTCCGAGGGCACCCTCACCGGCACCACGGTGGCGCTCCAGGGACAGACCATCACCCTGGGCCGGGCCCACGACTCAACGATCGTGCTGGACGACGACTACGCGTCCAGCCGGCATGCCAGGATCTACCCCGACCGTGACGGCCAGTGGATCGTCGAGGATCTCGGGTCCACCAACGGCACGTATCTCGACCGGACCCGTCTCACCACCCCGACGCCTGTTCCGCTGGGCGCGCCGATCCGGATCGGCAAGACCGTCATCGAGCTGCGGAAGTAGTACGACAATGAGCGAGCGGAGCGAGCGAGCCGCACGGATCCGGGCAACGGACCCGGCCCGGCTCCCGACCGGAGGGTGGGCAGTGTGGCTCGAGACCGGCTGTACCCCGAGCCGACGGGCGAGGTGCGCATGAGTCTGTCGCTGCGCTTCGCCGCCGGATCGCACAAGGGCATGATCCGGGAGGGCAACGAGGACTCCGGCTACGCCGGTCCGCGCCTTCTCGCGATCGCCGACGGCATGGGCGGTCAGGCGGCCGGTGAGGTCGCCAGCTCCGAGGTGATCTCCACGCTCGTCCAGCTCGACGACGACGTGCCGGGCTCGGACATCCTCACCTCGCTCGGCACGGCAGTCCAACGGGCCAACGACCAACTGCGCATGATGGTCGAGGAGGACCCCCAGCTCGAGGGCATGGGCACCACGCTCACCGCGCTCCTCTGGACCGGACAACGCCTCGGCCTGGTCCACGTCGGCGACTCCCGCGCGTACCTGCTGCGCGACGGCGTACTGACCCAGATCACCCAGGACCACACATGGGTGCAGCGGCTGGTCGACGAGGGCAGGATCACCGAGGAAGAGGCCACCACCCACCCGCAGCGCTCCCTGCTGATGCGCGCGCTGGGCTCCGGCGACCACGTCGAACCCGACCTCTCCATCCGTGAAGTCCGGGCCGGCGACCGCTATCTGATCTGCTCCGACGGGCTCTCCGGCGTCGTCTCGCACCAGACGATGGAAGAGACCCTCGCCAGCTACCAGGGCCCGCAGGAGACCATCCAGGAGCTCATCCAGCTCGCCCTGCGCGGCGGTGGCCCGGACAACATCACCTGCATCGTCGCCGACGTCCTCGACGTCGACAGCAACGACACCCTGGCCGGACGACTCAACGACACTCCGGTCATCGTCGGCGCGGTCGCCGAGAACCAGGCCGCCCAGCTGAACGACGGCGGCATGATGGAGACCCCGGCCGGACGCGCGGCCGGCCTCGGCCGTCCCGTCCCACCGCCCGCAGGCGGCTTCGGGCCGCCCGGAAGCGGTGACGGCCTCGGCTACGGCGGATTGCCGGACGGCTCCTTCGACGCCTACACCGACGACGACTTCATCAAGCCCGGCGGCGGCCGCAAGTGGCTGAAGAGGACCCTGTACATCGTGCTCGCACTGGCCGTCATCGGCGGCGGTGTGTACGGCGGCTACCGCTGGACCCAGAACCAGTTCTACGTGGGCGCGAAGAACGAACACGTCGCGCTCTTCCGCGGCATCAGCCAGGACCTCGCATGGGTCTCGCTCTCGAAGGTCGAGAAGGACCACCCCGAGATCGAACTCAAGTACCTCCCGCCCTACCAGCGCAAGCAGGTCGAGGCGACCATCGCCGAGGGCAACCTGACCGACGCCCGCGAAAAGATCAACGAACTCTCGACCCAGGCCTCCGCCTGCAAGAAGGACGCGCAGCGCCGCGCAGCCGAGGCGGAGAGCAACGCCCGCACCGACGAGGGCGAAGCCGGCGGCACGGGCACGGAAGTCACCAAGACGTCCGCACAGTCCGGCACCACCAAGACCAAGCCGACCACAGCGACTCCCACTCCCGGCCCCAGCCTCTCGGAGGAAGAGAAAAAGCTGGTCCCGCAGTGCGGTAAGCAGTAAGCCGTAGGGGGCCTTCAGCACCATGAGCGTTGTCACCAACACGACCACGATCGGCGCGATCGACGCGCCGAGCCGTCGCAACACCGAACTGGGCCTGATGGCCTTCGCCATCGGTATCTCGGTGTTCGCGTACGCCAATGTGGGCCTTGCCATGGACGGCGAACTGCCCTCCGGCATGCTCGGATACGGGCTCGGCCTGATCCTCCTCGGCGGCGTCGCCCACTTCGTGGTGCGCAAGTTCGCCCCGTACGCGGACCCGCTGCTGCTGCCGCTGGCGACCCTGCTCAACGGGCTGGGACTGGTGCTGATCTGGCGCCTCGACCAGTCGCCGCGACTGATCCAGCGCGCAGAGACACTGTTCGGCGGCTTCACCCCCGATGCCCCCAAGCAGCTGATGTACTCCGCGATCGGCGTCGCCCTGTTCGTCGCCGTACTGCTCGCACTCAAGGACCACCGCATCCTGCAGCGCTACACCTACATCTCGATGGTCGTGGCGCTCGTCCTGCTGATCGCGCCGATGTTCTTCCCCTCGGTGAACGGCGCCAAGATCTGGGTCAGTCTCGGTCCGTTCTCCATCCAGCCCGGCGAATTCGCGAAGATCGTCATCGCGGTCTTCTTCTCCGGCTACCTGATGGTGAAACGAGACGCGCTGGCCCTGGCCAGCCGCCGCTTCATGGGTCTGTACCTGCCCCGCGGCCGTGACCTCGGACCGATTCTCGTGATCTGGGGCCTGTCGATCCTGATCCTGGTCTTCGAGACCGACCTCGGTACGTCGCTGCTGTTCTTCGGCCTCTTCGTGATCATGCTGTACGTCGCCACGGAACGGACCAGCTGGATCGTCTTCGGTCTGCTGATGTCCGCAGCCGGCGCGGTCGGGGTCGCCACCTTCGAACCCCACGTCCAGTCACGTGTGAACGCCTGGGCCGACCCGTTCGCCTGCTACACGAGCGACACGAGCGGCGCGTGCGAGCAGATCGCCAACGCCATCATGTCCTTCGGCTCCGGCGGCACCCTCGGCACCGGCTGGGGTCAGGGCAACTCCGACCTGATCGGCTTCGCCGCCAACGCCGACTTCATCCTCTCCACCGTCGGCGAGGAACTCGGTCTCGCCGGAATGATGGCCGTCCTGCTGATCTACGGCCTGATCGTCGAGCGCGGCGTGCGCACCGCACTCGCCGCCCGCGACCCGTTCGGCAAGCTCCTGGCGATCGGTCTCTCCGGAGCCTTCGCGATCCAGGTCTTCGTCGTCGCCGGCGGTGTCATGGGACTCATTCCGCTGACCGGTATGACGATGCCGTTCCTCGCAGCCGGTGGTTCATCCGTGATCGCCAACTGGGCACTCATCGGCGTCCTGATCCGGATCAGCGACACCGCGCGCCGCCCTGCACCGGCTCCCGCACCCTCCTCCGACGCCGAGATGACCCAGGTGGTCCGACCGTGAACAAGCCCCTGCGCCGGATCGCAATCTTCTGCGGCGTCCTCATCCTCGCCCTGCTCGTGCGGACCAACTACCTGCAGTACGTCCGCGCCGACGAGCTGAACACCCGCGACGAGAACCGCCGCGTCCGCATCGAGCGATACGCCCATGAGCGCGGCAACATCATCGTCGACGGCAACCCCATCACCGGTTCCGTCGTGACCAAGGGCAGCGACTTCAAGTACAAGCGGATCTGGAAGAACGGCCCCATGTGGGCGCCCGTCACCGGATACTCCTCGCAGGCGTTCGACGCCAACTTCCTGGAGAAGATCGAGGACGGCATCCTCACCGGCAACGACGACCAGCTCTTCTTCGACCGCACCCTGTCGATGTTCACGGGCGAGAAGAAGCAGGGCGGCAACGTCGTCACCACCCTGAACGCCGCCGCGCAGAAGGCCGCCTTCGAGGGGCTCGGCAACAAGAAGGGCGCCGTGGCCGCCCTCGACCCGCAGACCGGCGCCATCCTGGCCCTCGCCAGCACCCCCTCGTACGACCCCTCGACCTTCGCGGGCAACTCCGACAAGGACTCCGAGGCCTGGCAGAAGCTCCAGAAGGACAAGGACAAGCCGATGCTCAACCGGGCATTGCGCGAGACCTACCCGCCCGGCTCGACCTTCAAGGTCGTCACCGCGGCGGCGGCCCTGGAGAACGGCCTCTACACCGGTATCGACGACAAGACGGACTCCCCGCTGCCGTACCGCCTTCCGCAGGTGAGCACCGTCCTGCAGAACGAGGGCAACATCCCGTGCGAGAACGCGTCGCTCCGGGAAGCGCTGCGTATGTCCTGCAACACCGTCTTCGGCAAGATCAGCGACGACCTGGGCAACCAGAAGATGATGGACGAGGCCGCCAAGTTCGGCTTCAACAAGGAGATCTTCACTCCAGTCCGCTCGGCCGCCAGCATCTACCCGAAGGACAACCGGCCGCAGAACGCCATGGCCGGCATCGGCCAGGCGTCCAACCGCGCCACCCCGCTGCAGATGGCCATGGTCGCCTCCGCGGTCGCCAACGACGGCAAACTCATGCAGCCGTACATGGTCGCCAAGCGTCAGGCGCCCAACCTGGACGACATCTACACCCACGAGAAGGAACAGCTCAGCCAGCCCCTCTCCGGCGAGAACGCGCAGAAGCTCCAGGAAATGATGGAGACCGTCGTCAAGAGCGGTACAGGAACCAGGGCCCTCATCGACGGCGTCACCGTCGGTGGCAAGACCGGTACCGCCCAGCACGGCCTGAACAACAGCGAGAAGCCGTACGCCTGGTTCATCTCGTACGCGAAGACCAGCGACGGCAGCTCGCCGGTCGCCGTGGCCGTCGTGGTCGAGGACAGCCAGGCCAACCGGGACGACGTCTCCGGTGGCGGACTCGCCGCCCCGATCGCGCGAGACGTGATGAAGGCGGTCCTCGGCAAGTAGACGTGACGCCCATCACATCGGGCGCCATATCTGCACATTGGGATACCGGTCAGATATCAGGTGACGGCTCGGGGCCGATCAGCCGGGGCGTGGCCGGTAGCGTATGCGCGAGCAGCACACCGCCGGACCCCACACCGGTGCGGTTCGGACTGACGGAGAGGGCTGGAACAGTTATGGAAGAGCCGCGTCGCCTCGGCGGCCGGTACGAGCTGGGCTCGGTGCTCGGTCGTGGTGGCATGGCCGAGGTCTACCTCGCTCACGACACCCGGCTCGGCCGCACCGTCGCTGTGAAGACGCTGCGGACCGATCTCGCCCGCGACCCGTCCTTCCAGGCCCGGTTCCGCCGAGAGGCGCAGTCCGCCGCCTCGCTCAATCACCCGGCCATCGTCGCCGTCTACGACACCGGCGAGGACTACGTCGACGGGGTCTCCATCCCGTACATCGTGATGGAGTACGTCGACGGGTCGACGCTCAGAGAACTCCTGCACTCCGGCCGCAAACTGCTGCCCGAGCGCACCCTCGAAATGACGGTCGGGATCCTCCAGGCACTGGAGTACTCGCACCGCGCAGGCATCGTCCACCGCGACATCAAACCGGCGAACGTCATGCTGACGCGCACCGGCCAGGTCAAGGTCATGGACTTCGGCATCGCCCGCGCCATGGGCGACTCCGGCATGACGATGACCCAGACGTCGGCCGTCATCGGCACCGCCCAGTACCTCTCCCCCGAGCAGGCGAAGGGCGAGCAGGTCGACGCCCGCTCCGACCTGTATTCGACCGGCTGCCTGCTCTACGAGCTGCTGACGGTCAGGCCGCCGTTCATCGGCGACTCACCCGTCGCGGTTGCCTACCAGCACGTACGGGAAGAGCCGCAGACCCCCAGCACCTTCGACCCCGAGATCACGCCCGAAATGGACGCGATCGTGTTGAAGGCCCTGGTCAAGGACCCCGACTACCGCTACCAGTCGGCGGACGAAATGCGCGCCGACATCGAGGCCTGCCTCGACGGCCGGCCGGTCGCCGCCACCGCGGCGATGGGCGCGGCCGGGTACGGCGGGTACGGCGGCTACGACGGGTACGGCAACGACCAGCCGACCACGGCCCTGCGCGCCGCGGACCAGAACGGCGCCCAGACGTCCATGCTGCCCCCGGTCAACCCGGACGACGGCGGCTACGGATACGACGACCGCCCGGACCGTCGCCGCCAGAAGAAGAGCAACACCTCGACGATCCTGCTGGTCGTCGCGGGCATTCTGGTGCTGATCGGCGCGATCCTGATCGGCAAATCCGTCTTCAGCGGCGGCAACGGCGACAGCGGCAAGGTCGATGTGCCGAACATGGTCGGTTCGACCTTGAGCGACGCACAGGACCTCGCCAAGAACGCCGGCGTCATCCTCAAGGTCGGCTCGCGCGAACCCTGCGAGGACCAGCCCAAGGGCAAGATCTGCAGCCAGAGCCCCAAGGACGGCAAGATGGCGGAGAACGAGACCGTCACGGTCGTCGTCTCCACCGGAGCGCCGAAGGTCGAGGTCCCGGACGTCACGGAGAAGTCCGAGGAGAACGCCCGCAAGCTCCTTGAGGACAAGGGCTTCACGGTGACGGTCGTGACGGCAGAATCGTCCACCGCGGAGCCCGACACCGTACTCGATCAGAACCCCAAGGGCGGCGCGAAGGCCGAGCGGGAGTCCGAGGTCAAGATCACGGTCGCCAAGCAGGCCACGAAGGACCTTCCCTCCCAGATCGGCAGGTCGTACGACGACGCGCTGGCGCAGCTCAACGCGCTCGGCTTCACGAACGTGTCGAAGACCGAAGTCGAGGACACGAGGCCGGCGAACCAAGTGATCAATCAGACGCCGCCCGGTGGCAAGCAGCCGCTGGACACCCAGATCGTCCTGACGGTCTCCAAGGGCCCGGCACAGCCGACGACGAAACCGATCCCCGATGTCCGGGGCAGGACGGTCGGCGAGGCCAAACAGCTCCTGGCCGCGCAGGGCTTCACGCAGATCCAGTTCACGCCCGGCACCCCGCAGGATGACAACGCCCGGGTCGCCAATATCGACCCGGGGCCGAACACCCAGGCCGACCCGGCCACCACCGTGATCACCCTCACCACCGTGGACAAGAACGGCGGCGGCAATTTCTTCGGCGGCCCAACCGGTTCCCGAAACTGACGCCGGACCGCACGAACGCGAAGGGCCGCGGTCACCTCGAAGGTGACCGCGGCCCTTCGCTGTACCCCATGGGCACAGCACCGTCACGGATCTCGCCGCCCTGTGCGGCGGGCGTCCAGGGACGCCCGAATGGAGAGCATCGACCCATCGTGTCTTCATATGTCCTGACTCGTTGATCGAATGAGGTGGTGTGGGGGATCAAAATCCCGCACTCGCAGCCACCCTGGGCGAGCCGAAGGGACATGAGCGTGATCAACGATGCAGTACTGCTGGAGTCGAGGTCGCTACGAGCAAGCATCGTGGAGCAGACGGAAGCGCTGGACAGGGTCAAGGTGCTGTCACTGCTGCCGGACGGAATACATGTGACGACGGCGATGGTGGCGGCGTACTTCCAGGTCGGAATCAAAGCCATCCGGTCGCTGGTACTCGACCATAGGGACGAGCTCGAGGCCAGCGGCTACCGCGTTCTGACAGGTACAGAACTGAGCTCCTTCAAGGAGCTCAGTGGGATCCAGTCGCGTACCCGCACCCTCGCGCTGTTCAGCCGCCGAGCCGTCCTCAACGTCGCCATGCTCCTCCGGGACAGCGAAGTCGCACGTCAGGTGCGTACGTACCTGCTCGACAGGGAGTATGCGGCGCGAACTCACCCTGTGGACAACTTTGTCCACGGTGGGCCCGAGTCCCTCGACGCCCGCATCGACCGACGCAACACCCGCATTCTCGGCGCCGGGGTGCCACTCCCGGTCCTGCAGTAGCCGACCAGGAGTCGACCAGACGTAGAGAGGCCCGAAGTCGCAAAGAGAAGTTGCGGCTTCGGGCCATTCGCCATCCTAGGGTCAGCGCAGCTCCGCCGGGACCGTACGGTCCTTGTCGACCTTCTCCGTACGCACCAACTCGCCCCAAACGATGTAGCGGTACCTAGACGTGTAGACCGGCGTACAGGTCGTCAGCGTGATGTAGCGGCCACGCTTCTTCACACCCGCTTCCTTCGGGACCGGCTGGAGCACCTTGACGTTGTACTTCGAGGTTTCGGGAAGCTCCTTGAAGACCTTGTAGACGTACCAGGTGTCCTTCGTCTCGAAGACGACCGCGTCGCCCGTCTTCACCTTGTCGATGTTGTGGAACTTCGCCCCGTGCCCGTCACGGTGCGCCGCCAGCGTGAAGTTGCCCTGCTTGTCCCAGGGGAGAGCCGACTTCACCGGATCGGTGTAGTAGCCGGCGACACCGTCATTGAGGATTTTGGTGTCGGTGCCCTTCTTGACCAGTACCTCGCCGTTCTTCATCGCGGGTACGTGCAGGAAGCCGATGCCGTCCTTGGTGTCCAGGGCGCCGGGTTCATCCGCCCAGTGATCGCGAACACTATGGCTCTGCTTCGTGGCTTCGCGGTCGGCGAGCACGTTCGTCCACCACAGGGAGTAGACGACGAACAGGCCGAGGACCAGGCCGGCGGTGATCAGCAGCTCCCCGAAGACACTGATCGCGGTCGCGACCGGGTGGCGGTCCCTGCTCCGTAGCGGGGGCGCGGTCTCGTCGGTCTGCTCTTCCTGCTGCTGGGTCCTCGCTGCCACCGCACCCGTCCCTGTTGTGGTGATGTTCAGCCGACGAGCACGTCGGGCAATCCCTTGCTGCGCGGCCGTTCGTCGACCATCTTGCCCCAGACGATCAATCGGTAGGTACTCGTGAATTCCGGCGTACAGGTCGTCAGAGTGATGTAGCGGCCAGGCTTGGTGAACCCTGATCCGGGCGGCACGGGGCCGATGACCGAGACGTTGGACGGCGACGTCTGTGGAAGCACACTGGTCATCTCGTACGTGTAGTACGCATCCCGCGTCTCGACCACGATCGCGTCTCCCGGGCGCAGCCGGTTGATGTAGCGGAACGGTTCGCCGTGCGTGTTGCGGTGGCCGGCGAGCGCGAAGTTGCCCTGCGCGGCCGACGGCATCGCGGTGCGGAGCGCGCCCTCGCCGTAGTGACCGACCATGCCTCGGTCGAGGACCTTCTCCTTGCTGGTGCCCTCGGCGATGGGCGCGACCACATCCAGTTTCGGGATGTGGATGATGGCGAAGCCCTGCCCCGGTTCGAACGCCACGGGTTTGCGGTCGCCACTCGCCCAGTCGTCCTGGATCTTGTGTGTCTCGTTGCCGGCGATCTGGTCGGCTCGGACGTTGGTCCACCAGAGCTGGTACGTCACGAACAGCAGCATCAGCACACCGAGCGAGATGAACAGCTCGCCGACGACCCGGCTGGCGACGACGGCGGGGCTGTCCTTGGCTGCGCGGGCGGCGCGGCGCGCCTCGACGCGCGTCAGCGGCCTGCCGTCCGAAGGCGCCGACTCCGGCCGCGAATCCTGCTGCGGCTCGGCGTGACGGCGGCCGCGCCCCTTGGCGGCGCGCCGGCGCTCGGCGCGACCTCCGGTGGGTGGATCCGCCAGCGGTTCGGGGCCCGGGATCTCCGGACCGGGGCCGGTCACTGCCGTGCCGTCCGCATCCGGCACCGGGCCGTACCCGGCCACGTGGTCCGGCTCCGGCTCGAGCCGCGGTGGGGGAACAGTGGCGGGAGCCGATGCAGTTGTCGGTGTCGGTGTCGGAGCCGATGCCGCTGCTCCGGCGACCGATCGGCGGATGTCGGCCGTCCGCAGACCGACTGTCTCTTCGTTGGAGGGGGGCGGCAGGGGCGAAGGCGCCGCAACAGGCTCCTGCTGCCCGTACCAGTCCCGTTCGTACCCCTCGGGGTCGTACCACTCACGCGGGGCCCCTTGGGGCTCCTGAGGCCCCTGTGGCGTCTGCATCTGCCCGACCTTCGCCGTCCCGGCCTGTGCCCCCTCCGGCGAAACGCTCTCCGCCCGGAACCGCGGCGCGGCATGCTGCCCCGGCAGCGGGTCGTTCAGCGGATCCGCCAGCTGGTCGACTGCCGCCTCGAACGCGCCCTTGGCCTCGTACGCATGCTGCTCGTACGGGCCGTCCTGTCCGGCGTCGTGCTCGGGACGGAGTGCGGTCACGCGACGGCCTTGCCCACCACCGGCGCGAGCCCCACCGACCTCGCGACGGCTCCCGCATCCCCGCACTCCACAAGCCAGTTGGCCAACATCAGATGGCCGTACTGGGTCAGGACCGACTCCGGGTGGAACTGCACTCCTTCCACTGCCAGTTCCCGGTGGCGCAGTCCCATGATGATGCCGTCGGCCGTGCGCGCCGTCACCTCCAACTCCGCTGGAATCGTCTCCGGTTCGGCAGCGAGCGAGTGGTAACGGGTCGCGGTGAACGGGGACGGCAGCCCGGCGAAGACGCCCTTGCCCTCGTGGATCACCGGTGACGTCTTGCCGTGCAGCAGCTCGGGCGCCCGGTCCACCACACCTCCGTACGCCACAGCCATCGACTGCATGCCGAGGCAGACACCGAAGACCGGGACGCCGGTCGCCGCACAGTGGCGCACCATGTCGATGCAGACACCCGCCTCCTCGGGGGTGCCGGGGCCCGGCGAGAGCAGGACACCGTCGAAGCCGTCCTGGGCGTGGGCCGTGGTCACCTCGTCGTTCCGCAGCACTTGGCACTCGGCGCCGAGCTGGTAGAGGTACTGAACGAGGTTGAAGACGAAGCTGTCGTAGTTGTCGACGACAAGGATGCGGGCGCTCACTGGCCGGCCCCCGTTCCGTTCATGCCGTCGACCGTCACGTCGCCGAACGGAAGCAGCGGCTCGGCCCACGGGAAGACGTACTGGAAAAGCACATAGACGACGGCCAGTGCCAGAACGAGCGAGATGAGCCCGCGCACCCACGCATTGCCCGGCAGATGCCGCCAGATCCAGCCGTACATGCTGTCCCCTTCATTCGGTACGGGACCAGACTAAAGGGCCGGGGCAGGAGCGTGGGTCAGCTGTGGAAAGCTGCTGGTCTGCCGTCAGTCACAGGCTGGGTCGCGTCGAGATGTGCCCAGACGATCAGCCGGTGGCTGCTTCCCCATTCGGGGTCGCAGGTGGTCAGGGTCAGATAGCGGCCGGGACCGTCGAATCCGGACTTGCGGGGGACCGGGTCGATCACCCCGATGTCGCTCGGCACGGTCCGGTACGGCTTCTTGTCGATGCGGTACGTGAACCACGTCGTGCCGTCCGTCAGTATCACCGGATCTCCGCGGCGCAGCTTCGGGAAGTCCTTGAAGGGATCCCCGTACGTACGGCGGTGCCCGGCCACCGCGAAGTTGCCGGTCGCACCGAGCGGGGCAGTTCCCCGGTAGTGGCCGAGGCCCCGCTGCAACGTCTTGACCGCGGTGTTCTCCAGGACGGGCCACACCCAGCCCTTGCCGAGGCGGGGGATGTACAGCATCGCGAACGGTTTTCCGTCGCGGTATGCGTCGGGCGTGGATGCTGCGGGCGTGGGCGACGAGGCCGGCGCGGGCGCGGACACGGCCCCCTGCGCCCATTGGCTCTGCAAGTCGTCGATCTGTCCTTCGGTCGCGCCGGCGGCCTTCACCCCGGTCCAGAACAGCACGTACACCACAAAGAGGACGATCAAGGTGCCTGCGGTGATGCACAGTTCGCTGAACGTTCTGACGATCAGTCGCACCGACACCGGTCGGCCTCCCCGGAACTGCTCGCTACTTCACCGGCTGGGCATAGTGGAGATCCACTGTGCCGGAGTAGCCGGGAAGAGTCACCGTCTCGTGCTCGTCGACTTTCCAGCCCAGCCCGTACGCCTTCACGTACAGCAGGTAGTTCTGGATCGCCGGGGAGTCGTCGAGGGCCTTCTTGAGATCATCCGGATCGCCCACCGCGGTGATCTTGTACGGGGGTGAGTAGACCCGGCCCTGAAGGATCAGCGTGTTGCCGACGCAGCGCACCGCACTGGTGGAGATCAGCCGCTGGTCCATGACCCGGATGCCGCGGGCGCCGCCCTGCCAGAGCGCGTTGACCACGGCCTGCAGGTCCTGCTGGTGAATGACCAGGTCGTTGGGTTGCGGGTCGGGGTAGCCGGGCTTCGCCGTGGCGTTCGGCGGGGCGTCGTCGAGCGTGACGGCCACAGCCGGGCCGGAGAGCTTCTTGGTGCCCGCCTCCTGCTCCAGCGCCTTGAGCCTGGCGTCCTCCGCCTTCGTGCTGCCGTCGTCGCGCTGGGCGAGGGCGTCGATGTCGTCGCGCAGGGCCGCGTTGGAGTCGTCGAGCCCGGCGTTCTTCCCGCTGCGCTGCTGGATCAGGTCGGAGAGCTTCAGCAGCGAGGAGTCGGTACGGATGTTGGTGCCCTTGGCCGTGTTGGCGCTGGTGACGAAGATCAGTCCGGCAAGGGCGAAGACAGCGGCGGTGAGCACCCGGACCGGGCGCCGGAAGGTACGCCGGACCGGCCCTTGGGGAGAGTCGGCAGAATTGCTCAACGTACCCTTATCTCCTTCGACGCCACGGAAGCACTACGCTAACGGACGCCCGGGGGAGGCAGCATTCCCCCTTGCGCCCTGCCCCGGCGCCAGCCATAGTTCCCTGCGCGGTCACGCAGCGCATCGACAGGAGAGTTCCTCGTGCCGAAGTCACGTATCCGCAAGAAGGCCGACTTCACGCCGCCTCCGGCGAAGCAGGCAACCAACATAAAGCTGACCAACCGCAGTTGGGTGGCGCCGGTGATGCTGGCGTTCTTCCTGATCGGTCTGGCCTGGATCGTCGTTTTCTATGTGACCGACGGCGACCTGCCGATCAAGGCGCTGGGGAACTGGAACATCGTGGTCGGCTTCGGCTTCATCGCCGGCGGCTTCGGTGTCTCCACGCAGTGGAAGTAGCTCCACCCCGCACCCGGCACCACAGATGACCCCGGTATCGCAACCCTTGCCCTGAGTTACCCACAGCGTTATCCACAGGCGGGGGAAAAGGTCAGACGATCTGTGGATAACTCCCTGGATGTTGACGCCGGTATGACTGCAGCCTCCCCCGTCCAGGGGTGGTGCGCCCCTTGTCCGAGCTGGAAAAACCCAGCTCAGAGGCAAGGGGCACAGTTGTTCGCACGGAATGCACAAGATCACACCCTGACTGTGGACAACTGTCGTGAGACGGCTTGCGAGCGCTCCGTCATCAGGTCAGTGCGGCGGTTCTGGCGAGCACGATGAGGACCACCGCCACCAGGACCAGCGCACAGGTCCCGTACTGCACCAGTGCACGCCGCCCGCGCGGTGCGTGCACCATGGCGATGGCGACCACCGTCCCCGCGATCAGACCACCGACATGCGCCTGCCAGGCGATCCCGCCCCACGTGAAGGTGAAAAGCAGGTTCAGCGCGAGGAGCACGAAGACCGGCCGCATGTCGTAGTTCAGGCGGCGCATGAGCACGGCGGTGGCGCCCAGCAGACCGAAGATGGCGCCGGAGGCACCGAGCGAGGGCTGATTCGGTGCGGCGAGCCAGTAGGTGAGAGCGCTGCCCGCCAGGCCGGAGATCAGATAGAGCGTGAGATAGCGGGCGCGGCCGAGTGCCGCCTCCAGGGGGCCGCCGAGCCACCACAGTCCCAGCATGTTGAACGCGATGTGCCACACCTCCTGGTGCAGGAACATCGACGTCACCAGCCGGTACCACTGGCCCTCTGCAACGCCTTCCGGCGGCCCGCCGTAGTAGAAGGTGGCCCGGCCCAGCAGTGTCAGGTCGTCGAGCAGTGACGCCTTCACGTGCACCGCGATGAACAGGGCGACATTGAGGGCGAGCAGGACCTTGGTGACCAGCCTCGGATCGGCCGCGACGGTCCCGCCGGCGAGGGTACGCGGCTGGTTGGCGGCCGGGCCGTGCCCGGTACCGGATCCCTGGCGGACGCAGTTCGGGCACTGGAAGCCGACCGAGGCGCTGACCATGCACTCGGTGCAGATCGGGCGGTCGCAACGCGTGCAGCGGATCCCGGTCTCACGGCCCGGGTGGCGGTAGCAGGCGAGCGGACCGCCGGTGGCGGCGGACTGGTCCTGGGCGCCGGGCGGCTTCTCGTCCATCGGTTCCCTCACTTCCTGGTCCCCTCGGTCGTCGTCGTGGACGCCGCCACATACGACGCCGCCCTGCTCGTCCGCTATGTAACAGTACGGACGAGCAGGGCGATTGGTTCCCGGAAGGGGGATCAGAGAGTGATCATTCGGTGACCGCCGGCGATCAGCGGGTCTCGACGACGACCGACTCGATCACGACGTCCTGCACCGGGCGGTCGGTACGGGCGTTGGTCTGGGAGCCGGCGATGGCGTCCACGACCTTCTTGCTGGCCTCGTCGGTCACCTCACCGAAGATGGTGTGCTTGCCGGTCAGCCAGGCGGTCGGCGAGACGGTCACGAAGAACTGCGAGCCGTTGGTGCCCGGGCCCGCGTTGGCCATGGCCAGCAGGTACGGCTTGTTGAAGCTGAGATCCGGGTGGAACTCGTCACCGAACTCGTAGCCCGGGCCGCCGGTTCCGTTGCCCAGCGGGTCGCCGCCCTGGATCATGAAGCCGCTGATGACGCGGTGGAACACGGTGCCGTCGTACAGCCTGTCCTTGGACTTCTTGCCGGTCGCGGGGTGGGTCCACTCGCGCTCGCCCGTGGCGAGCTCGACGAAGTTCTTGACCGTCTTGGGCGCGTGGTTCGGCAGAAGCCGGATCTCGATGTCGCCTTGGTTGGTCTTCAAGGTGGCGTAAAGCTGCTCGGCCACGATCTGCCTTCCGTAAGTCTTCGCTGACGTCCACCGATCCTTGCACGGACCGTCCCTCGCGTCGCCCGACCGCCACCGGCGAACGGACGTCCCTCACCTTCTTGCCCGATTGGCCGCTGTCCGGCTGCCGCTTCCCGCAGGAACAAATGAGGCCAAGCGCGTGACGAACCGGCGCGTACTGAGCCGAACCGTGGCATTGTCGTCGGCAAGCTCCCCTTGCACCGCATTGCCCGAGGACGTCTTTCGTGGCCGTCTCTCACGACCGTCGTTCATGACCCGGATGCCCGGCCCCGCATGCCACTTGGGCCAGCGGGAGGCATGATCTCGAAATGGGTGGAAAGGCGGAGTATCGACCCGCCACCAAGGAGGAGGATCCCGTGACCCGCATCGACAGCGTGCGCGCCGCAACCGACTCGGCGAAGGAAAGCGTGCAGCACGCCGCGGAAGTGGTGGCGCCCTACGCCGACACGGCCAAGGACCAGGCCGCTCGTTATGCGCTCGAGGCCCGTGCGCGGCTCGCGCCGAGGGTGTCGAAGGCAGCACAGCAGGCCCGCGTCCACTACGACGCCCATCTCGCCCCACGTATCGAACTGGCCCGCACTCACGTGCCCCCCAAGGTCGACGAGGTCGCCCAGCTGGCCGCGCTCCGCACCCGCCAGGCCGCCAGGAGTGCCGCGGACTACACCGTGCCCCGCGTCGAGTCCGCAGTGGCCGCCGCCCAGCCCGTCGCCGAGGAGGCCACGTCCCGCAGTATCGCGGCCCTGGCAGCGCTGCGCGGGCAGGTCACTCCGAAGGAGATCCAGCAGCTGGCCAAGAAGCACCGGCGGAGGGCCAAGGCCGGCCGCCTGCTCAAGGGCTTCGCGGTGGTCTCCCTCCTGGTGGGTGGCGCCTATGCCGCGTGGCGGTGGTGGGACAAGCAGGCCAACCCGGACTGGCTGGTCGAGCCTCCCGCTCCCACGGAGGTCTCCGATCACGCGCCGCTGACCTCGGTCGACGGCACCGGCCCGACGGTCCTCGACCCGGACGTCCAGGCGAAGGAGGACGACGGGTCGGACGAGGTGGACGGCACCGACTTCGACGACCGCCCCTGAATCCCCCGCCCGCCACCGGCCGAGCAGCACGGGCGCCGGGAACCCCAGAGGTTTCCCGGCGCCCGTTGCGTTGCCCATCGAGTACAGCAGCTGCGGACCCGGTACCGCCGCCTCACTGCGAGCGGGGGCCTCGTCACCGGGCTCGCGCCGCTCGACGTGACCGTCCTGGTGTCCTCCGCAGGGATGCCGGGAACGAAGAAAAGACCCCTCCGACCGCGTTTCCGCAGGTCAGAGGGGTCTTTCGATGTGGAGCCTAGGAGATTCGAACTCCTGACATCTGCCTTGCAAAGGCAGCGCTCTACCAACTGAGCTAAGGCCCCGAAAAGGTGGACAGCACCGGACGCATCAACGTCTCGGTCTCCGTCGCAGACCACAGTACCGGGTGACCCCCTGAATCTTCCAAAAAGATAGGGACTCCCGGTCGGCAACCACTCTCCGTAAGATGCTCGTCGAGGTTCGCAGCAGCGAAGCCGCAGCGAAGGGGAGACGCCATGGACGCAGCTCAGCAAGAGGCAACGGCAAGAGCCAGAGAGCTTCAGCGCGGTTGGTACGGAGAGCCGCTGGGGGCGCTCTTCCGTCGGCTGATAGACGATCTCGGCCTGAACCAGGCCCGGCTCGCCGCCGTACTCGGGCTGTCCGCGCCCATGCTCTCCCAGCTGATGAGCGGCCAGCGGGCGAAGATCGGCAACCCGGCGGTCGTCCAGCGCGTCCAGGCCCTGCAGGAGCTGGCCGGTCAGGTCGCCGACGGCAGCGTCAGCGCGGGGGAGGCCACCGACCGCATGGAAGAGATCAAGAAGTCTCAGGGCGGCTCCGTCCTCACCGGCACCGGTCAGACCTCTACCACCGGCGGGGCACCCACCGTCCGGCGCGTGGTCCGTGAGATCCAGTCGCTGCTGCGGTCGGTCGCGGCCGCCGGGGACATCATCGATGCCGCCGACTCCCTCGCCCCGAGCCACCCGGAACTGGCAGAGTTTCTCAAGGTGTACGGCGCAGGCCGCACCGCGGAAGCGGTCGCGCACTACGAGGGACACCAGAGCTAGGGCCTCCCCACAGTCCTAGGGCACTACCCCCGAGAGCCGGCCACGAGCCGAAACAGGAACTGGGAGCGGGCGCAGCGCAATGGGTGAGGTCTTCGCTGGTCGGTACGAGCTGATCGACCCGATCGGACGCGGTGGCGTCGGCGCGGTCTGGCGTGCCTGGGATCACCGGCGCCGTCGGTATGTGGCGGCCAAGGTTCTCCAGCAGAGTGACGCTCACACGTTGCTGCGCTTCGTCCGCGAGCAGGCGCTGCGGATCGAGCATCCGCATGTGCTCGCCCCGGCCAGTTGGGCGGCGGACGACGACAAGGTCCTGTTCACCATGGATCTGGTCAGCGGTGGTTCGCTGGCACATGTCATCGGTGACTACGGCCCGCTGCCTCCGCGCTTCGTCTGCACGCTGCTCGACCAGTTGCTGTCCGGGCTGTCGACGGTGCATGCGGAGGGGGTCGTGCACCGCGACATCAAACCCGCCAACATCCTGATGGAGGCCACCGGTACCGGCCGGCCGCACCTGCGGCTGTCCGACTTCGGCATCTCCATGCGCAAGGGCGAGCCGCGTCTCACCGAGACCAACTATGTGGTGGGAACGCCGGGGTACTTCGCGCCCGAGCAGATGATGGGCGCGGAGCCCGACTTCCCCGCGGACCTCTTCGCCGTCGGTCTCGTCGCGCTGTATCTGCTGCAGGGCCAGAAGCCGGACGCCAAGGCTCTCGTCGACCATTTCGCGTCGCACGGCACGCCCGGCGCCCCCCAGGGCATCCCGGAACCGCTGTGGCAGGTCCTCGCAGGTCTGCTTCAGCCGGATCCCCAGGCCCGCTTCCGGACGGCCACGGGTGCGCGCAAGGCCCTGGCCGCGGCTGTCGAGATGCTGCCGGAGCCGGGCATCGACGACGAGCCCGTGGAGGTCTTCGACCAGATCGGCCCGTTGCCCGCCGGATTCGGCCCCGAGGGCCCCGTTGCCGTCACCCGGACTCCTCCCCAGCCCGGCCTGACTGCACCGACCACCCCCACGGGCGAGGCATTGCAGCAGGACGCCCACCAGTCCGTACAGCAGCCGCATACCCCGCCGCCCTCGCTGATGTCGGAGACGGGCAGCTTCCACCTCGCCCCGCCTCCGCAGCCGCCGGCCACCCCACAGCCCCGGCAGCCCGCTGCCCCGGCTCCGCTCCCGGCGCATACGGGTTCCCCCTTCCCTGCCGCCGCACCGGACCCTTCGCAGGCCCCGACGTCCGCAGTGCAGCACGAACAAGCTCTCACTCGTGCATACACCGCTCAGCAGCCGCAGGTTCCGCATCCCGGCGCAGGAGTTCTCGCGCATCCGCCGCAGAAGCGTCCGGGACCGCCCCCGAAGGTGGCGGTCCCGGTCCTGCTGGTGGCGCTGATCTGCTTCGCCGTGGGCATCTGGGCGCTGACCCAGGCCTGAGTCCGCCGGCCCCGACGACCGACGGGTCCGGACCAGCGGGCCCGGGACGGTGCTACCAGGCCTGCGGCGGACCTCCGTACGGCGCATGCCCGGCCGCGCCGGTGGCGGTCGGCCCACCTGCGGCGCTCGCCGCGCGGCGCCGCGCGATCAGCGTCCAGGCCCCGAGCCCGACAACCAGTACGGTGCCTGTGCCGATCCCGGCCGCTGCGACCGTGTTCATCGTGTCGCTCTTGGCGGCCTGAGGGGCGCTCTGGCCGCTCCTGGCCATGTCCTTGTCGTCCTGCGTGACACCGAAGACGCCGGCAGAACCCTCGTAGGGCGACGGACCCGCGGAGTTCTCGACCTTCACCGTGAGGGTCATCGGGATCGCCTTCTTGCCGTACGCCTTCTCGACCTCCGGGCTCAGCGAGACCGACAGGTAGTACCAGCCCGCGAACCGCATGGCGCTGACATCGGCGCTGGAGGCGAACCGGTTCTCGTGCGCCACCGGGGGCAGCGGATCGAGTGACACGGAGGCCGGCTTGCCGGAGTACGACAGCGGAGAGGCTTCGTCGACATGGCCGTGCGCCGGATTGTCCAAGGACAGGGCGAGCGCGCTGCCGATGTACTCGTTCGAACCGCCGACGCTGTTACCGAGGTCGACGCTGGCGAAGATCTGCTGTCCCCAGTCCACGGGTACCCGGTAGAAGTGGGTCTGCCCCGGCTCGATGCCGTCCTTCCACTTGCCGGTCTCCAGGCTGGTGGCGTCGTAATAGCTCGTGCCGCCCGTCCGTTCCTGCGCGGCCTGGGTGAGCGGTGCCGGCGACGCCGAGGGCCAGTTCTTCGGCGCCTCGGTCGGGGCCGGCCCTCCTTCCTTCAGCTTCGGCTCCGACTCGTAGCGGAGCTCCAGGTCCCACGCGTCCTGCGACGAGGTGGCCTTGCTCTCCCGCTCGACCAGCACGTTGTACGTACCGGCCTCGCTGCAGGTGGTGCTGTCCTTCTCCGGGACCCGGTAGGCGTACGCGGCGATCGGGTGAGGAAACTCCGCCGACTCGAACCTGGCATCCTCCGAGCTGCACTGCAGGTCGGTGCTGTCCCGGATGCTGACCGTGATGCCGTCCCCGTAGGCCACCTGACCGCCGAGCGCGGGTACCGCCACCGCCGACACGTACGCGTTCGTGTCGGTGTCGAGGACGAGACGGTAGTAGAGCTTCTCGCCCGGCTTGATCGAGCTCTTGTACACGGATCCGGGGGTCAGCTCCGACGCGTCGGTGCTGACCTCGGCGCCCCCGACCGTCTTGGCCTCGGGGGCAAAGGTGTACGGAGCAGGCTCACCGGCTGCGTGCGCCTGCACCGGCAGCGCCGCCACCGCGCACATCGCCGCGACCGCGGCCAGCGTCGCCCGGCCTCTTCTGCGCTGCCTCATCACGCGCTTCCCCTCGTCGTCCGTGCGGCCACTCTGCGGCGGCCGAACACGAGCCCCGCGGTCACCACCACCACGGCACCCGCCCCGGCAGCGGCCGCGATGCCGGTCCATCCTGCCCCGCCCGCACCGTCGCTGTCTGCGGCCGCAGTTCAATTGCCCTTCTTGTCCACGTCGTTGTCGGCCTTCTTCGCCAGGACCGCCACGTCGCGCTCCGGCCCCGCCCGCTCGTCGCCGAGCACGGACACCCGTAGCGCCACACCGGTCTGCGGGGTCTCGGCGAACTCCGCGGTCGTCGAGCGGCTGCACCGGCCGTATGTGCCGGGTGTCCGTGCATCCCCGGGGGTGGTCGGCGCGTACACGCGCAGACCGGCCGAATGGCCGTCGGGAAGACCCTCCGAGACCGTGCGCACGGCGGTACGTGCGGAGTCCGTCCGGGTCCAGCCGGCGCCTTCCGCCATAAATCCGGAGGGCCGGGCACCGTCACAAGGCTGCTGCTGTCCGGTGCGGCAGGTGCGTCGCGGACGGCGGATTCCGTTGCCGCGGCCGGCGGCGTGCCTGTCATCGGAGCGAGCAGCGCCCCGCCGGTCAATGCCCCCCCCTGCTGCTGCAGTCCGGCGGTGATTGAGTGCCCCCACCCGCGCCCCCTCGACCGAAGCACCGACCCCTTCGCTCACGCAACCCATTGATTTGCTTGGGTGAACTCAAGAGCACAGGTGGCACGGCCCCGCAACAGCACGAAGCCCCGGCCGCTCAGCGACCGGGGCCCGCAACAGGCTGATTCCGTCTCACACACCCGAACCTGCGGGCACGGAGTCGGTCGCCTCCGTCCACAGATCCTGCTCGGCGCGATCCGCCTGGATCTGGCGGTACACGAGGAGCCCGCCGATGGCGGCCAGTGCGACCAGGAGAAGCTTCTTCACCGCGCGACCTCGTCTTTCCTTGACATAGGAGACCTCTGCCGCCCGACTATACACACCGGCCGATACCGATCAGTGACCTCCCCGCGGCCCAACTGGGGCTCGGGCAAATGCGACCTTCCCGGCCGCCCTCGCGCCGACTCGTCCAGCCCGGTTGAACCATACGAGTGGTGTTCATCTGAAGATCGGCGGATCCGTGGCGTCGGTCCATGAATTGGCGAGCCGGATCCACATCATCAGAAAGGTAAGCAAACCGGACCACCCGAAAGTGAGGGGCCATGAGCACCTTCAAGGTCAAGAGCCTCTGGACCGCCTTCATCACCGCCTTCTTCGCGCTTCTCGCGTCGATGGGCCTCGTCAGCGCCCCCGCCGCGGCCGCGCAGCCGACGGCCACGAACCAGGAGCACACGGGTGCTGCCGTCGCAACCGCGACCGCCCCGTCGGTGCGATGGACCCTTCCGCGTGACAGGGCGCTGCCGCCCACAATGAAGCAGCGCATCCGCGCCGAGGCTCACGGCTCCTCACCGGCCGCCAGGAACCTGTCCGTGGACACGAGGAGCACGCTGGCCGCCACAGGCAACACAGGCGCCGCCCGCACCGCCCACGGTGCCCCGGCAGGGGACGCATCACTCCTGCCGCCGTGAGAGCGGCACAACCGACGCACAGGGCCCCTGGTCCGGTTCACACCGGACGGGGCCTTTTTCGTGTGCCCCGCCTTTTCGTGTGTCCTGCCGGAGAGCCGGCACAGCACACCCTCGTGCGCCCACCCGGGCTCCCGTCGCCGCGTACGACTGGCGGGCACACGAGCGCCTCTTCCGGCAGGGCCGGTCTGCCACGCCCCGGCCGCCCGGACACAGCGAGCCGGCTCCGGCAAAAGGCGGGAGGCGGCCATGTGCCGACGGTCACACGCGCAGCACGTCGGGGCGACGCAGCCAGAACCGCTGCCGCACCCGGGCATAAGAAGAGGGCGCCTCCCGCTCGGGAGACGCCCTCTTCTTGCTGTGGGGCTAACAGGATTTGAACCTGTGGCCTCATCCTTATCAGGGATGCGCTCTAACCAACTGAGCTATAGCCCCGCCGCGCTGCGCGCTGACTTCTGAAGATTAGCGCACGTCGGGGCCAGTCCCAAAATCGATACCCGAACCGCTACTCGTCCTCGGCCAGCGTGAGCTCGACACCGCCCACGAAGCCGGCCGACAAGTTGTAGATGAAGGCGCCCAGCGTCGCCAGCGCAGTGGCCAGCACCACGTCGATCACCGCGATGACCGACGTGAAGATGAGAACGCGCGGAAGCGACAGGAACGACTGCAGATCGAAGCCGTTGCTCTCGTTGGAACCGGTCGCCTCACTGATCGTGCCGCCCACGGTGGTGAAGACGCCCATGGCGTCCATCACCATCCACAGGACCGCGGCCGCCACGACCGTGCAGATTCCGAGCGCGATGGAGAGCAGGAAGCTGACCTTCATCACCGACCACGGGTCGGCCTTGGCCACCCGCAGCCGCGCCTTACGGGTTCGCGGCGTCGTCCGCGCCCCCGTCCGCGGCCGACGGGTCGCCTGCGCTCCTTGGGACCGGCCGCCCTGCGTCCCGCCCGCGGGCGAGGGGTACGCCTGAGGCGGGTGGTACGGCCCGCCTGCCTGCCCCGCTGCGGGATCACGCTCACCGGGCAGCGGCCCGGTCGCGTATCCCTCGTACTGGGGCTGAGGCCCCCGGGTGTCCGTCACAGTGCCCCCTTGGGAGTCCGTGGCAGGGCCACGGGCACCGTTCGCTCCAGCTCCGGAAGCGGCCCCGGCGCCCGTGGCTCCACTCACGCTCTACTCCTCGTGCTCCCCGGCCGAAGGCGACGTGCCTTCGACTGTGCTTTCGACAGTCGCCTCGGCGGTCGTCTCACCCTCGGGGCCCTCGGCCCCGTCGACCTCTTCGGCCTCGCGACCGGCCTCGGCGTTACGAGCGATGCCGACGACGGCGTCGCGCTTGCCCAGATTGATCAGTTGGACGCCCATGGTGTCACGGCCCGTCTCCCTGACTTCATTGACCCGCGTACGAATCACACCGCCGCCGAGCGTGATGGCGAGGATCTCATCCGTCTCCTCGACCACCAGCGCGCCGACCAGCGAGCCCCTGTCCTCCACAATCTTGGCGGCCTTGATACCCAGGCCGCCGCGACCCTGGACGCGGTACTCGTCGACGGCGGTCCGCTTCGCGTACCCACCATCGGTGGCAGTGAAGACGAACGTACCGGGCCGGACGACATTCATCGAGAGCAGTTCGTCGCCCTCGCGGAAACTCATGCCCTTCACACCCGATGTGGCACGGCCCATCGGGCGCAGCGCATCGTCCGTCGCAGTGAATCTGATCGACTGGGCCTTCTTGCTGATAAGCAGCAGATCGTCGTCGGCCGAAACCAGCTCCGCACCGATCAGCTCATCATCGCTGCCGTCCTCCGTCTCGCGGAGGTTGATCGCGATGACGCCGCCCGAGCGCGGCGAGTCGTAGTCCTTCAGCGCGGTCTTCTTCACCAGACCACCCTTGGTGGCCAGGATCAGATAGGGCGCGGCCTCGTAGTCGCGGATCGCCAGGATCTCGGCGATCTGCTCGTCCGGCTGGAAGGCCAGCAGGTTGGCGACGTGCTGGCCGCGCGCGTCCCGGCCGGCGTCCGGAAGCTCATACGCCTTGGCCCGGTAGACGCGGCCCTTGTTCGTGAAGAACAGCAGCCAGTGGTGGGTCGTCGACACGAAGAAGTGGTCGACGATGTCGTCTTCCTTTAGCTTCGTGCCACGCACGCCCTTGCCGCCGCGCTTCTGCGAGCGGTAGTCGTCCGTCTTCGTACGCTTCACATAGCCGCCGCGCGAGATCGTGACGACGATGTCCTCCTCGGCGATCAGGTCCTCGATGGACATGTCACCGTCGAAGGGCACCAGCTTGGAGCGCCGGTCGTCACCGAACTTCTCGACGATCGCCGCCAGCTCCTCGCTGACGATCTGCCGCTGCCGCTCCGGCGACGCCAGGATCAGGTTGTACTCGTTGATCTTCGCCTGGAGTTCGTCGTGCTCGGCGGTGATCTTCTGGTGCTCCAGCGCGGCCAGTCGGCGTAGCTGCATCTCCAGGATCGCGTTCGCCTGGATCTCGTCGATCTCCAGCAGGCCCATCAGGCCCTCACGGGCGACCTCGACCGTCTGGCTGCGCCGGATGAGGGCGATGACCTCGTCGATCGCGTCGAGCGCCTTGAGCAGGCCGCGCAGGATGTGCGCCCGCTCCTCCGCCTTGCGCAGGCGGAACTTCGTACGCCGGACGATGACCTCGATCTGGTGCGTCACCCAGTGGCGGATGAAGGCGTCGATCGACAGTGTGCGCGGCACCCCGTCGACCAGCGCCAGCATGTTGGCGCCGAAGTTGGTCTGCAGGTCGGTGTGCTTGTACAGGTTGTTCAGCACGACCTTGGCGACCGCGTCCCGCTTCAGCACGACCACGAGGCGCTGGCCGGTGCGCGACGAGGTCTCGTCGCGGACGTCCGCGATGCCGCCGACCTTGCCGTCCTTGACCAGGTCGGCGATCTTCTGCGCGAGGTTGTCGGGGTTGGTCTGGTACGGAAGCTCCGTGACGACCAGGCACTGCCGGTTCTGAATCTCCTCGACCGCGACGACCGCGCGCATCGTGATGGAGCCGCGGCCGGTGCGGTACGCCTCCTCGATGCCCTTGCGGCCCACGACGAGCGCACCGGTCGGGAAGTCCGGACCCTTGATCCGCTCGATCAGGGCGTCCAGCAGCTCCTCGTGCGAGGCCTCCGGGTGCTCCAGGTACCACTGCGCACCGGACGCGACCTCGCGCAGGTTGTGCGGCGGAATGTTGGTCGCCATGCCGACCGCGATGCCCGCGGAACCGTTGACGAGCAGGTTCGGGAAGCGCGCCGGCAGAACCGTCGGCTCCTGGTTGCGGCCGTCGTAGTTGTCCTGGAAGTCGACGGTCTCCTCGTCGATGTCCCGGACCATCTCCATGGACTGCGGCATCATCTTGCACTCGGTGTACCGCATGGCGGCGGCCGGGTCGTTGCCCGGAGAACCGAAGTTGCCGTTGGAGTCCACCAGCGGCATCCGCATCGACCAGTGCTGCGCCAGTCGCACGAGCGCGTCGTAGATCGAGGAGTCGCCGTGCGGGTGGTACGTACCCATGACGTCCCCGACGACACGGGCGCACTTGTAGAAGCCCTTCTCGGGACGGTAGCCGCCGTCGTACATCGCGTACAGCACGCGGCGGTGCACAGGCTTGAGGCCGTCACGTACGTCGGGCAGCGCACGCGAAACGATGACGGACATCGCGTAGTCGAGGTAGGAGCGCTGCATCTCCGTCTCGAGCCCGACGGGCTCGACACGCATTCCCACACCCGCGGCTGCGGGATCCTCTTCGGGCATCACAGGGGTGTTCTCGTCGGCCATTGCTGGTCAAAGTCCTTTCGAGCGGCTGCTTGCTGGTAAGGCCGACTCAGATGTCGAGGAAGCGGACGTCCTTGGCGTTGCGCTGGATGAACGAGCGCCGCGCCTCGACGTCCTCACCCATCAGCACCGAGAAGAGGTCGTCGGCCTGCGCCGCGTCGTCCAGCGTGACCTGGCCGAGCACCCGGTGGTCGACGTCCATCGTGGTGATGCGCAGCTCCTCGGCGTTCATCTCGCCGAGACCCTTGAAGCGCTGGATCGAGTCTTCCTTGATCCGCTTGCCGTTCTGCTTGCCGAGCTCTACCAGGGCGTCGCGCTCGCGGTCCGAGTACGCGTACTCGAAGTCGTCCCGGCCCCACTTGATCTTGTAGAGCGGCGGACGGGAGAGGTAGACGTGCCCGGCCTCGACGAGCGGACGCATGAAGCGGAAGAGGAACGTCAGCAGCAGGGTGTTGATGTGCTGACCGTCGACGTCGGCGTCCGCCATCAGAATGATCTTGTGATAGCGGAGCTTCTCGATGTCGAAGTCCTCGTGGACTCCGGTGCCGAAGGCCGAAATCAGCGCCTGGACCTCGGTGTTCTGCAGGATCTTGTCGACCCGGGCCTTCTCGACGTTCAGGATCTTGCCTCGGATCGGCAGGATGGCCTGGTACATCGGGTTACGGCCGGACTTCGCCGAACCACCGGCGGAGTCACCCTCGACGATGAAGATCTCGCACTTCGTCGGATCGTTCGACTGGCAGTCGCTCAGCTTGCCCGGCAGCGAGGCGCTCTCCAGGAGCCCCTTGCGACGGGTCAGATCGCGCGCCTTGCGGGCCGCGACGCGGGCTGTGGCCGCCGCAATGCCCTTGCGGATGATGTCCGCAGCCTCGTTCGGGTTCCGGTCGAACCAGTCAGTGAGGTGCTCGTGGACGACCTTCTGGACGAAGGTCTTCGCCTCCGTGTTGCCCAGCTTGGTCTTCGTCTGACCCTCGAACTGCGGCTCGCCCAGCTTCACCGAGATGATCGCCGTCAGACCCTCACGGATGTCGTCACCGGTGAGGTTGTCGTCCTTCTCGCGCAGCAGCTTCTTGTCCCGCGCGTACTTGTTGACCAGCGTGGTCAGCGCCGCACGGAAACCTTCCTCGTGGGTACCGCCCTCATGCGTGTGGATCGTGTTGGCGAAGGAGTAGACACCTTCGCTGTACTGCGTGTTCCACTGCATCGCGATCTCGGCCGAGAGCAGTCGCTCCTTGTCCTCGGCCTCGATGTCGATCACCGACTGGTGAATGACTTCGCCCTTGCGGGAGTTGAGGTACTTCACGAAGTCGACGATGCCGCCCTCGTAGTGGTACGTGACCGTGCGGGCCGCTTCCTCCTCGGCGACCTCGACCGCCTCCGCGACATCCGCGCCCGCCGTCGCCTTCGCCGAATCGCGCTCGTCCGTGAGCTTGATGGTCAGGCCCTTGTTGAGGAACGCCATCTCCTGGAAGCGGCGCGACAGGGTCTCGAAGGAGTACTCGGTGGTCTCGAAGATGTCCCCGTCGGCCCAGAAGGTGACGGTCGTACCGGTCTCGTCGGTGGCCTCGTTACGGGCCAGCGGCGCCGTGGGCACACCGAGCTTGTAGTCCTGGGTCCAGCGGTAGCCGTCCCGCCTGACCTCGACGGCGACGCGCGTCGACAGCGCGTTCACGACGGAGACACCGACACCGTGCAGACCACCGGAGACGGCATATCCGCCGCCACCGAACTTACCGCCGGCGTGCAGCACCGTCAGCACGACCTCGACCGCGGGCTTCTTCTCCGACGGCACGATGTCGACGGGGATACCGCGACCGTTGTCGATCACCCGGACCCCGCCGTCGGCAAGGATCGTGACGTCGATGGTGTCCGCGTGCCCGGCCAGGGCTTCGTCGACCGAGTTGTCGACGACCTCTTGCACAAGGTGGTGCAGTCCACGCTCACCGGTCGAGCCGATGTACATGCCAGGCCGCTTGCGGACCGCGTCCAGGCCCTCGAGGACAGTGATCGCGCTCGCGTCGTACGAAGCAGGCACCTCGCCGCTCTCACCGGGTGTGGACGGAATGTTCTCGTTGGGGTTGCCGGAATCGGCCACGAAGCGCCCTTTCTGGCACAGCACAGGCCGTTCTCCGGGCAGGCGGGAGCGGCTGCGTCGTTCGGCTTGTATCGACGACTCCCGCAAGTAAGCGGGATTGTTCACCAGTCTACCGGTAGCGCCGACATGAATGGGGGTTTGCCGGTACCTGAGTCCGCATGTGCCGCCCTGAATGAGCGCCTGACGACTCCCCATATTCAGGAAGGGGCCCTAAGAGGCTCACGCGGGCATTGAGCGCTTCGACCTGTCAACCTCCCGCTACGGTGAGGGACGCATCAGCCCATCCGCACGGTTTCAACCGCCACATACCAGCACATACAGGAAGCGCCGGGCTCCACGACGGGCAAGGCGGCACACCGCCACAGCCATACCGCGACGCGACCGGAGACAGTGGCCGCCAGAAAGCGGCAAAGCGCGGGATACGGAGAGGAAAGTCCAGGTCAGCCGTAGGTGTCGCCAGGACCTGTGGAACCCGGCGCACGCAGTGGACCGAACCGGCGCTGCGGACCACCCGGCCCCAACACCTTGATCAATTTCACTGTGCCGTGCCCCAGATCCGCGTTCAGCCGGGCCACCAGCTGCGGCGCCAGCAACCGCAGCTGCGTCGCCCACGCCGTCGAATCGCACTGCACCGTGAGCACCCGCTCGTCGGGGTCCTCGTCGTACCGCAGCGGCACACAATGTTTGGCCAGATCCTCACCGACGATCTGCGGCCAGCGGCCCATCACCCCGCCCACCGCGGCCGGCGTCTCCCAGCCTCGCTCAGTGATCAGACGATTGATCGCAGCGCCCAGCGGCAGAGGATCACGGCCGTCCGCCCGGGCTCCGGAACGCAGTCCTCCGCCCAGTCTGGCCTGCTTCTTCTGCTGCGCCGCAGCACCACGCGCCCGCGCCTGCTCCTTCGCCGCGCGCAGCGCCACCCGGGCCAGATCGACCCCCGACGCCTCCGGCTGCTTCGCCTCGCCCGCCGGCCGACCCGTATCACCCGACGGCTGCGGCGAGCCCTGGCCGCCGCCCTTCACCGGACCACCGGAGCCGCTCATACGCGCTCCACCCCGCCCGCCGACACCGCATACCGCGTACCCGCCAGCACACCCGGAACGTCATCGTCCACCGCGGCCGTCACCAGCACCTGCTCGCCCGGAGCCACCAGCTCCGCCAGCCGCTCCCGGCGCCGCGCGTCCAGCTCGGCGAAGACGTCGTCCAGGACGAGCACCGGCTCATTGCCCTCCCCGCGCAGCAGATCGTACGAGGCCAGCCGCAGCGCCAGCGCATACGACCAGGACTCGCCATGGCTCGCGTACCCCTTGGCAGGCATACCGCGCAGCCCCAGCAACAGATCGTCCCGGTGCGGTCCCACGAGCGTCACGCCCCGCTCGATCTCCTGCTTACGGACCTCGACCAGGGCGGCGATCAGCTGCTCGTACAACTCGTCACGGGTACGCGCGGGCTCAACCCCCGCACCGACCGAACTGCGGTACTCCAATGTCACAGGGCCGCCGCCCGGTGCGACATCCCCGTACGCCTTGTCGGCGAGCGGCTGCAGGGTCGCTATCAGATCCAGCCGCTGCGCCAGAAGCTCCGCACCCACCCGGCCCAGATGCTGGTCCCACACATCGAGGGTGGACAGATCCATCGACCGGCCGCCGTGCCTGCGCGCCATCGCGGCGGACTTCAGCAGGGTGTTGCGCTGCTTCAGCACCCGCTCGTAGTCCGAGCGGACCCCTGCCATCCGTGGCGACCGCGCCGTAATCAGCTCGTCGAGGAAGCGCCGGCGCTCCCCGGGATCGCCCTTGACCAGCGCCAGGTCCTCCGGAGCGAACAGCACAGTCCGTACGATCCCCAGCACATCACGCGGTCTGACCTGCGACGACCTATTGATCCGGGCGCGGTTGGCCTTGCCCGGATTGAGCTCCAACTCGATCAGCTGGGAACGTTCGCCCTGTGTGACTGCGGCCCGGATGACGGCCCGGTCAGCGCCCATCCGCACCAGCGGCGCATCGGAGGAGACACGGTGGCTGCCGAGCGTCGCGAGGTAGCCGACGGCCTCGACCAGATTCGTCTTGCCCTGGCCGTTGGCCCCCACGAACGCGGTGACGCCCGGATCGAGAGGTACCTCGACCCGGGCGTACGAGCGGAAGTCGGCCAGCGAGAGATGCGTGACATGCATGGGTGTACGCCGACCTTCCCGGCTTCCTGCTCCGTGCTCCGTAGCGCGGGCCGGTGATGCTGGTCCGGCCCGCCTTTCGTTGCGGTTACTTCTTGTTCTCGACCGCGTGGCCACCGAACTGGTTGCGCAGCGCGGCGATCATCTTCATCTGCGGGGAGTCGTCCTGCCGCGAGGCGAAACGGGCGAAGAGCGACGCGGTGATGGCGGGCAGCGGCACCGCGTTGTCGATCGCCGCCTCCACCGTCCAGCGGCCCTCACCGGAGTCCGCGGCGAAGCCACGGAGCTTGTCCAGGTGCTCGTCGTCGTCCAGCGCGTTGACCGCCAGGTCGAGCAGCCAGGAACGGATGACCGTGCCTTCCTGCCAGGAGCGGAAGACCTCGCGCACATCGGTGACGGAGTCGACCTTCTCCAGCAGCTCCCAGCCCTCGGCGTAGGCCTGCATCATGGCGTACTCGATGCCGTTGTGGACCATCTTCGCGAAGTGGCCGGCGCCGACCTTGCCCGCGTGGACGGAACCGAAGTCGCCCTCCGGCTTCAGCGCGTCGAAGACCGGCTGGACCTTGGCCACGTGGTCGGCGGCGCCGCCGTACATCAGCGCGTAGCCGTTCTCCAGGCCCCAGACGCCGCCGGAGACACCGCAGTCGACGAAGCCGATGCCCTTGATGCCCAGCTCGACCGCGTGCTTCTCGTCGTCGGTCCAGCGGGAGTTCCCGCCGTCCACCACGATGTCGCCCGGCGACAGCAGCGCTGCCAGCTCGTCGATCGTGGCCTGGGTCGCGGCACCGGCCGGGACCATGACCCAGACGACGCGCGGACCCTTCAGCTTGCCCACAAGCTCTTCGAGGCTGTGGACATCGGAGACGTCCGGGTTTCGGTCGTAACCGATGACGGTGTGGCCTGCGCGGCGAATGCGCTCGCGCATGTTGCCGCCCATCTTGCCGAGGCCGACGAGACCGAGCTCCATCAGAGATTCCTTAAGCGTTGTGCCGATTCGTACCCAAAGCCGAGCCTACGCCCGGCAGGAGACAGACCGCCGGGCAAGCTCCGCGCTGAGCGTGCCCGGCCGGACACTGCCGTGACAGGACCGGTGGCCGGTTCAGCCGGAGAGACGCACCGGCATGATCAGGTACTTGTATGCGTCATCCGCCTCGGCATCCACCGCAGGCCGGCCGCTGAGCAGCGCGGGCTTGGTGGACGTCGTGAAGGAGAGCTGTGCAACCGGGGAGTCGATCGCACTGAGCCCGTCGAGCAGGAAGGTCGGGTTGAAGGCGATCGAGATGTCGTCGCCGTCCAGCACGGCGTCGACGCGCTCCACAGCCTGTGCATCGTCGCTGGAACCGGCCTCCAGGATCAGCACACCCTGTTCGAAGCTGAGCCGCACCGGAGTGTTCCGCTCCGCGACGAGGGCCACACGCTTGACGGCCTCGACGAACGGCGCCGTTTCGATCACCGCGACCGAGTTGAACTCGGTGGGGAACAGCGTCCGGTACTTCGGCAGGTCGCCTTCGAGCAGCCGCGTGGTGGTCCGCCGCCCCGCACCCTCGAAGCCGATCAGGCCCTCACCGGCGCCCGAGCCGGACAGCGCCAGAGTCACCGTGTCACCGCTGGTCAGCGCCTTGGCGGTGTCCAGCAGCGTCTTTGCGGGCACCAGGGCGACGGCCGAGGCGTCCGGGTTCTCCGGCTTCCACAGGAACTCGCGGACCGCGAAGCGGTAGCGGTCGGTGGAGGCGAGCGTGACCGTGTCGCCCTCGATCTCGATCCGCACACCGGTCAGGACGGGCAGTGTGTCGTCGCGGCCGGCGGCGATGGCGACCTGGGCGGCAGCGGAGGCGAAGACCTCGCCGGGGACGGTGCCCGTCGCGGTCGGCATCTGCGGCAGCGCCGGGTATTCCTCCACAGGAAGGGTGTGGAGTGTGAATCGCGAGGAGCCGCAGACCACCGTGGCCCGTACACCGTCGGTGGAAATCTCCACCGGGCGGTTGGGGAGAGCACGGCAGATGTCGGCGAGCAGCCGGCCGGAGACCAGCACCGTGCCGTCCTCCTCGACCTCGGCGTCCACCGAGACCCGGGCCGAGACCTCGTAGTCGAAGCTCGAGAAGCTGAGAGAGCCGTCCTCGGCCTTCAGAAGAAGGCCCGCAAGAACGGGCGCCGGCGGACGGGCCGGAAGGCTGCGAGCCACCCAGGCCACCGCCTCCGCGAGTACATCGCGCTCCACCCGGATCTTCACCGGAACCGCCTCCTGCTGTTGCTCGCTCGCCCTGCTGGCCTTCGTCGTCTGGTCGGGGTCGCTCCGCCGATGGCAGGGGGAGGACGCCGGGGACCAGTCTGACGTACCGCACCGACACTCGGTGCTGCTCGGGGTCAAGTCGCGACAAGAGGTTCGGAGAACTCCGGCACCAAGTTGTGCACAGCCCAGACTTCGAAGCGGAATCCGAGCTAACTCTATGTGGCAGTAGTAGTAGGGCCTGTGGAAACCGTGGATAACGTCGTTTTCCCAGGTCAGGCCCGGTTTTTTGTCCACCGGCCCTGTGGGTGGCATCGGTGGACAACCCGGTGTTTCTGTGGACACCCAGAAGTTCTGCACACCCGATGCACAGGACGACGGTGTTTCTCCCCAGGGCTGTCCCCAGCTTTACCCAGGTTCCCCACAGCCCAACCGACCTCATCGGTGTGACGCCTTTCACTCTGCGCGGTGAAGAGCGGTGTTGCGTTGCCGAACAGTGGACAGGGGTGTGGAGAAGCTGGGGACAACATGACCCTGCCTGTGGGCTGCCGGTGGACAACGCCGACGGCCTCTTGTGGACGAACATTTTGTCCACAGCTTGTGGATCACTGTTGACCACAAATCCCCAGGCTTCTGACCAGCCCTGATGGAGTATCGGCGGACCCCCCTGTGGAAGCAGTATGGACAACTTCGTGGTCCCCAGGCTGTGGAGGGGGAATTCTCCCCAGATCTGTGGAGAACTGCAGGTCGGCGACGCGTATTCGAACACCGAGGCCGCGGCGGAGGTGCCGGGAAGCCGTCCGGGGGGACGTACGGGAGCTGTTGGGAGGTGCCCGGAAGCCGCTGGAGGGCGTTCCGAAGCCGTCCGAAAACGACGAAGGGCGCCCCGGGGACTGTGTGAGAGTCCGTTCGGGGCGCCCTTCCGGTGCCGTACTCAGCGTGTGGCAGAGGCCGTACCGGCCCTCCGTCAGCCGTTCTTGATGCGGTTGGTGAGCTCGGTGACCTGGTTGTAGATGGAGCGCCGCTCCGCCATCAGCGCGCGGATCTTCCGGTCCGCGTGCATCACAGTCGTATGGTCGCGGCCGCCGAACTGCGCACCGATCTTGGGCAGCGAGAGATCCGTCAGCTCACGGCAGAGATACATCGCGATCTGGCGAGCCGTCACCAGCACCCGGCTGCGCGAGGATCCGCAGAGATCCTCCACCGTCAGCCCGAAGTAGTCCGCGGTCGCCGCCATGATGGCCGACGCCGTGATCTCCGGAGCGGAGTCCTCGCCGCCGGGGATCAGGTCCTTCAGCACGATCTCGGTCAGCCCGAGATCCACCGGCTGCCGGTTGAGGCTGGCGAAGGCCGTCACCCGGATCAGCGCGCCCTCGAGCTCCCGGATGTTGCGCGAGATGCGGGACGCGATGAACTCCAGTACCTCCGGCGGCGCGTTGAGCTGCTCCTGCACCGCCTTCTTGCGGAGGATCGCGATCCGCGTCTCCAGCTCGGGCGGCTGGACGTCGGTGGTCAGCCCCCATTCGAAACGGTTGCGCAGCCGGTCCTCGAGGGTGACCAGCTGCTTCGGCGGTCGGTCCGAGGACAGCACGATCTGCTTGTTGGCGTTGTGGAGCGTATTGAAGGTGTGGAAGAACTCCTCCTGCGTCGACTCCTTGCTCGCCAGGAACTGGATGTCGTCGACCAGCAGGATGTCCACATCGCGGTACCGCTTGCGGAAGGTGTCGCCCTTGCCGTCGCGGATCGAGTTGATGAACTCGTTGGTGAACTCCTCGGAGCTCACATAGCGCACCCGGGTGCCCGGGTAGAGGCTGCGCGCGTAGTGCCCGATGGCATGCAGCAGGTGGGTCTTGCCGAGTCCCGACTCCCCATAGATGAAGAGGGGGTTGTACGCCTTCGCGGGCGCCTCGGCCACGGCTACGGCCGCCGCGTGCGCGAAGCGGTTGGACGCGCCGATGACAAAGGTGTCGAAGAGGTACTTCGGATTCAGCCGGGCATGCGGTTCGCCGGGACCGGGTGCGGGTGCGGGCTGTGCGCCCATCGGCCCGGTGGCGCCGCCGGGGCGTCCGGTGCCGGCACCGGACTGCCGGTGCTGGGGCTCCTGCATGTCACGGCGCTCGGGGTGCTGCTGCTCGTACCCCTGACGCTCGGGCGGCTGCGACCGGTAGTCGTGCGGCTGCGAGCGGTAGTCGTGCTGCGGGTCGCGCCACTGCTCCGCGGACGTGTCGCGCTCCTGGAAGCCGCCGAGCCGGGGCTGCTGCCAGGAGAGGTCCTCCTGGGTGCGCGGCCAGGCGCCGGGCTCGGGGCGCTGCTGCTGGTAGTCCGGGTAGGCGGGCCGAGCCGTCGGCATGCCGTCGTCCGAGGGCCGGTGGCCGTAGCCCTCGTACCCGTCGTTGTGCTGGCGCTCGTCGTGCTGGGGTCCCTGGTAGCGGGGCGGCTGCTGGGGCTGGTGCATCGGCGGGGCCGGCGGACTCGGCGGTTCGCCCGCGGAGTCGTCCACGGTGATCGCGATCCGGATGGGGCGACCGCACTCACGGCTCAGCGTCTCGCTGATGAGCGGTGCGAGCCGGCCCTCCAGGACGCGCTTGCCCCATTCGTTGGGTACGGCGAGCAGTGCGGTGTCGGCGACGAGTGCGAGAGGCTGGCAGCGCTCGATCCACTGCTTGTCCTTCGGTTCGATGCCCTGCTGGCCCTCCCCGAGGAGCTGCTCCAGCACTCGTGGCCACACTGCGGCAAGATCGGCAGGTACATCAGCCACAAGGCACGCTCTCTCGCTGGTCCCACGAATGTGTGGTTCTCGGGACGGGATGGGTAAGGCCCGGCAGGCAGGAAGAAAAAGAACCGGAGTTCAGCCACGGTAGTCAGGCCGACCCGCGTCGTTCAAGTTGTTGTCCACAGGCTGTGTACAGCGCGGGTCGTTACAGGCTCGCCGTGGGGCCGGTTTGACCGGATGGCGTAGCCGCGCGTACCGTGACCAGGTCGAGTTGTCGATGGCTGCTGCCGCCTGCCTCCGATGGGCAAAGATCACGATCAGTGATTGTGAAGCGGTGCACTAAGGCGTTTACGCGAGTCTCTCGTGGGCGCACGGTGACAGCCAGGCGATGTCCCGCCATCACACGATCATTTCTGGAGCCCCCGAGTGAGCAAGCGCACCTTCCAGCCGAACAACCGTCGTCGCGCGAAGACCCACGGCTTCCGGCTGCGTATGCGCACCCGTGCCGGCCGCGCGATTCTCGCGTCCCGCCGTGGCAAGGGTCGCGCCAACCTGTCCGCCTGATCGCTTACAGGTCATGACGTGCTGCCTACCGAGAATCGGCTGAGGCGGCGCGAGGACTTCGCGACCGCAGTACGTCGAGGACGCCGGGCCGGCCGCCCGCTACTCGTCGTCCATCTACGCAGCGGTGCAACGGACCCGCACGTGACTGGGGAGAGTGCTCCCCCGCCACGTGCGGGTTTCGTTGTCAGCAAAGCCGTGGGTGGAGCGGTCGTACGCACAGCGGTGAAGCGGAGGCTTCGCCATCTGGTCCGCGAGCGACTTGCCCTGCTGCCCCCCGGTAGCCTGGTTGTCGTACGAGCGCTGCCCGGATCGGGCGACGCCGACCATGAACAGCTGGCCCGAGACCTTGACGCCGCACTTCAGCGGCTACTGGGAGGGGGCGCGCGATGAAGTACCCGCTGCTGGCTCTTATCAAGCTGTATCAGTGGACGATCAGCCCACTACTCGGGCCTGTCTGCCGTTACTACCCGTCGTGTTCCCACTATGGATATACGGCGATCGACCGGCACGGAGCGATCAAGGGAACAGCGCTGACCGCTTGGCGCATCCTGCGATGTAATCCGTGGTCACCCGGCGGCGTGGATCACGTCCCGCCACGCAAACGCCCGCGTTGGCACGAACTGCTGCGTCAAGCGATACGTAGCAGCAAGGGCGGGGACTCCGCCGCTGATGTGCCTCCTGGGGGGAACGGTCTCCGAACCCCCAGCCCGGCCTCAGAGACCTCGCCCAAAGCTCAAGGAGCCTGATTAGTGGACACGATTGCCAGTCTGTTCAGCTTTATCACCTACCCCGTCTCGTGGGTCATCGTCCAGTTCCACAAGCTGTACGGAGCGATCTTCGGCGATGACACCGGCTGGGCCTGGGGCCTGTCCATCGTGTCCCTGGTGGTGCTGATCCGCATCTGCCTGATCCCGCTTTTCGTCAAGCAGATCAAGTCGACGCGGAACATGCAGGTGCTCCAGCCGAAGATGAAGGCGATCCAGGAGCGCTACAAGAGCGACAAGCAGCGTCAGTCCGAAGAGATGATGAAGCTGTACAAGGAGACGGGCACCAACCCGCTCTCCTCGTGCCTTCCCATCCTGGCGCAGTCGCCGTTCTTCTTCGCCTTGTATCACGTGCTCTCGGCCATCGCCTCGGGCAAGACGATCGGTGTCATCAACCAGCCGCTGCTGGACAGTGCCCGGCAGGCACACATCTTCGGTGCCCCGCTGGCCGCGAAGTTCACCGACAGCGCTTCGGAGGTTGCCGCTCTTGGTGCCTCTCTGACCGATGTCCGCGTCGTCACTGCGGTCATGATCGTGATGATGTCGGCGTCGCAGTTCTTCACCCAGCGCCAGCTGATGACGAAGAACGTCGACCTGACGGTCAAGACGCCGTACATGCAGCAGCAGAAGATGCTCATGTACATCTTCCCGCTGATCTTCGCCGTCATGGGCATCAACTTCCCCGTCGGCGTCCTCGTCTACTGGCTGACCACCAACGTCTGGACCATGGGTCAGCAGATGTACGTGATCAACCAGAACCCGACCCCGGGCAGCAAGGCGCAGGACCACTACCTGGGACGTCTACTGAAGAGCGTCACCGCTCACGGTGAGGTGCGGGGCAGGACGAAGCGCAACACCGTCAAGCGGATCGTTGCCAAGGGTGCGGACCGCAACGACATCGAGCGGAAGTTCATCACCGGGCTGGCCAAGCTGGGCCTCGTCGCCCAGGCGGACGGCACGGTGACCAAGAGCGACACCGCTGTGGCCGAGGCCGAGGGCGGAGCTGCGCAGAAGCGTCAGCAGCCCAAGCGCCAGACCAAGGCGAAGCGCCAGACCGGTGCTGTCCAGCAGGGCCCGGCGAAGGACAGCGACTCCGCTGCCTCCACCGAGTCGGCGGAGGCCAAGACCTCGCTGCAGAAGCAGGACGCACCGCAGGACGACAAGCCCAAGCCGGCGGGCAAGCCCGCGTCCGGCTCCTCACGCCAAGCCAAGTCCGGACAGCGCAGGGGCCCGCAGCGGCCCAAGCACCCGTCCAAGAAGTAAGAAGGAGTCCATCCGTGACGGAAGGCACCACCTCCACGGCCGCTGAGGGCAGCGACACCTTGACCCGCCTCGAGCAGGAAGGGGAGATCGCAGCCGACTACCTCGAGGGTCTGCTCGACATCGCCGACCTCGACGGTGACATCGACATGGACGTCGAGGCGGACCGGGCCGCGGTCTCGATCATCAGCGACTCGGCTCGTGAACTGCAGAAGCTCGTGGGCCGCGACGGTGAGGTGCTGGAGGCGCTCCAGGAGCTGACGCGATTGGCCGTGCACCGGGAGACCGGTGACCGTAGTCGGCTGATGCTGGACATCGCGGGCTTCCGGGCCAAGAAGCGCGAGGTCCTTGCCGAGCTGGGTGCCAAGGCCGCGGACGAGGTCAAGAAGACCGGTGAGCCGGTGAAGCTGGACCCGATGACGCCGTTCGAGCGCAAGGTTGTGCACGACGCGGTTGCGGCCGCAGGTCTGCGCAGCGAGTCGGAGGGCGAGGAGCCGCAGCGCTTCGTCGTCGTCCTCCCGGCCTGACCGGATCCTTGTTCTGTCGGCCCCGTCTGTTCGCAGGCGGGGCCGATCTTTGTCAGCCTGATAGTCAGCCATCCACAGTGCGGTAGTGCGGTAAGGAAGGACGGTTCCCGTGACGGCGGAAGTAGAGCTTCCCCAGGCGCCCGAAGAGGCGCGGGCGGTTTTCGGTGAGTTCTTCCCGGAGGCTGTCCGGTACGCGGAACTGCTTGCCGATGCCGGGGTCAAGCGAGGGCTGATCGGTCCTCGTGAGGTGCCGCGGTTGTGGGAGCGGCATTTGCTGAATTGTGCGGTGCTCTCCGAGGTCGTACCCGAGGGTGTGACGGTCTGCGATGTGGGCTCCGGCGCCGGTCTCCCGGGTATTCCGCTGGCACTGGTCCGTCCGGATCTGAAGATCACCCTGCTTGAGCCGTTGCTCCGGCGGACGAACTTCCTGCAGGAAGTCGTCGAGCTGCTGGGGCTGGATCATGTGACGGTCGTCCGTGGCCGGGCCGAGGAGGTCCTGGGGACGCTGCAGCCGGTCCATGTGGTGACGGCTCGCGCTGTTGCACCGCTCGACCGGCTGGCCGGCTGGGGTGTGCCGCTGCTGCGCCCGTACGGAGAGATGCTGGCGCTCAAGGGTGATACCGCCGAAGAGGAGATCAACGGCGCGCGTGCTGCTCTGAGCAAGCTCGGTGTGGTGGACACCGAGGTACTGCACGTCGGTGAAGGTGTGGTCGAACCGATGTCCACTGTGGTGCGGGTAGTGGTCGGCGAGAGCCCGGGTGGTGTGAGGTTCGCCGCAAAGAGGGCGAAGGCTGCCAGGGCCGGCCGCGCGCGTCGGCGCCGCTGAGCAGGCAACGACGCTGCGGGACTGCCTGTTACAGACAGTCCGCTCTGTTTTGTCAGTAATGCTCCGCGCACGCAGTCATACGTACCGCATGCGGAGTGTCGTGCCCCTGTAGCTACGCTGCAGGGGCATCGTGTTTCACGTGAAACGTCGCTCTCTGCTGCATGGAATCATCAGCCGCGGTCGCGCGGCTGCCGCACCGCGGCATCGCAGGCCCGTTAGGGCTACGGAGTTGTCCACAGAAGTGGATTCATCCACAGAAGAGTGGGCCTCGCTGGTTCACGACCCCGAAAGCATGGCAGGCTCTGCTCATTGCGAGTCTGAAGTCGAGGAGAGTGAATCCTTGCGGTCCGACGCCAACATCGCGGGACCGATGACCGATCCGGTCCCCGGTCCCCGAACCGAATCGGCGGGGGACGGTGTTTCACGTGAAACACCGCCGCCGATGGATGACACACCCATCGGTCGCGCCGCCCAGCTGGCGGTCGAGGCTCTTGGCCGTGCCGGTGAAGGGCTGCCCCGCCCTGACCAGACACGCGTCATGGTGGTGGCCAACCAGAAGGGCGGGGTGGGTAAGACCACTACGACGGTCAACCTTGCCGCCTCGCTTGCCCTCCACGGTGCGCGGGTGCTGGTGGTCGACCTCGACCCGCAGGGCAACGCCTCCACCGCCCTGGGCATTGACCACCATGCCGAGGTCCCCTCCATCTATGACGTCCTGGTCGAGAGCAAGCCGCTCTCGGAGGTGGTTCAGCCCGTCCCGGACGTCGAAGGCCTCTTCTGCGCTCCCGCCACCATCGATCTCGCCGGTGCGGAGATCGAGCTGGTGTCGCTGGTGGCGCGAGAGAGCCGACTGCAACGGGCGATCCAGGCGTACGAGCAGCCTCTGGACTACATCCTCATCGACTGCCCGCCGTCGCTCGGTCTGTTGACGGTCAACGCTCTGGTTGCGGGCGCCGAAGTGCTGATCCCTATCCAGTGCGAGTACTACGCGCTCGAAGGACTGGGGCAGCTGCTGCGCAACGTCGACCTCGTCCGGGGGCACCTCAACCCCGATCTGCATGTGTCGACGATCCTGCTCACCATGTACGACGGCAGGACCAGGCTCGCCTCCCAGGTGGCGGAGGAGGTGCGCAGCCACTTCGGTAAGGAGGTGCTGCGCACGAGCATTCCTCGATCGGTGCGGATCTCGGAGGCGCCGAGCTATGGGCAGACTGTGCTGACCTACGATCCAGGTTCCAGTGGGTCCCTGTCGTATCTTGAAGCCGCTCGTGAGATCGCCCTGCGGGGGGTGGGGGTGCACTACGAGGCTCAGCATGCCCAGACGGGCAGCCTGAACAGCCAGCAGAACATTTCGGAGGGGATCCAGTGAGTGAGCGTCGTAGAGGGCTGGGGCGTGGGCTCGGCGCATTGATTCCCGCTGCCCCGCAGGAACGTCAGATGCCGACGTCCGGAGCAGGTTCGGTTTCTCCGGGCGGGACATCCGCCATGACGGCCGAGCGCGGCGTGGCCGCCGCGAAGGTGACCACGCTCAGCGCCGCTCCGGTCGTTCCGGAGCCGAGTACCCCCGTAGGGGACCCCGAGGAGTCGTCCTCGCAGCCGACGGATGCCGCGGGGGCGTACTTCGCGGAGGTTCTTCTCGGTTCCATCACTCCGAACCCTCGTCAGCCTCGTGAGGTGTTCGATGAGGACGCACTTGCGGAGTTGGTCACCTCCATCAAGGAGGTCGGGCTCCTCCAGCCGGTCGTCGTGCGGAAGCTGGGGCCGGAGCGCTATGAGCTCATCATGGGTGAGCGGCGTTGGAGGGCCTGCCGTGAGGCCGGTCTGGAGCGGATCCCGGCCATCGTCCGGGCCACGGACGACGAGAAGCTGCTTCTGGACGCGCTCCTGGAGAACCTGCACCGGGCTCAGCTGAACCCGTTGGAGGAGGCAGCTGCGTACGACCAGCTGCTCAAGGACTTCAAGTGCACGCATGACCAGCTGGCCGACCGGATCGGGCGCTCCCGCCCGCAGGTGTCGAACACGCTGCGTCTGCTGCGGCTCTCTCCACCGGTGCAGCGCAGGGTCGCAGCCGGGGTGCTGTCGGCCGGTCACGCGAGGGCACTGCTGTCCGTGGACGACTCCGAGGAGCAGGACCGCCTGGCTCATCGCATCGTGGCCGAGGGGCTCTCGGTGCGTGCGGTCGAGGAGATCGTGACGCTGATGGGCTCCCGTCCTAGCAGCACTCCCAAGTCCAAGGGTCCGCGAGCCGGCGGCCGGTTGTCGCCCGCTCTCTCCGATCTTGCCTCCAGGCTCTCGGATCGCTTCGAGACGAGGGTGAAGGTCGATCTCGGGCAGAAGAAGGGAAAGATCGTCGTCGAGTTCGCCTCGATGGAAGATCTGGACCGCATTCTCGGCAGCCTGGCACCGGGTGAGGGCCGCGTGCTGGAGCGGGGTCTTGCCGCAGAATCCGATGAGGACGACGAGAACTGACGTCCGGACGAAGAACAGCAGGGCGGGCTGTATACCGGAACATGCCGGGACACAGCCCGCCCTTTGCTTTGTCACGGTGTCGACTTCATCTCCGAGTGGATACGATTCGTTCTGGTATGGCACATCCAGCTTGATCCACCTCGGCGGAGGGAGGGCCATGCGTTCAGTGAGCCGCAGCCAACTGGTGACAGTGGGGCTGGGCCTGGGGGCTGTCGGAGGGTTTGTCGGCGGCCTGCTCCGAGAACGGAGCGCACTGGCCGCCGCACGCGATGCGGCGGGCGAAGGAAGCGAGGAACAGCCTTCATGGGACGGCGGCTCGTACCGCTCACACTGGATAACCTTCCCGATCTCCCCAAGCGGTGCCGCTCGTGTGTCTTCTGGGAGCTTGATCCGGTCAGTGGGGAAGCTGCGATAAAGGCCGGAACCCCGGAGCTGGAGAAGGAAGCCTGGATCTCTGCCGTCCTGCTGGAGTGGGGATCCTGCGGGCGCGTCGTCTATGTGGACGACGTGCCGGTCGGCTTCGTTCTCTATGCGCCACCGGCGTATGTACCGCGCTCGACGGCCTTTCCCACCAGTCCGGTCTCCCCCGACGCCGTGCAGTTGATGACCGCCTGGATCATGCCTGGGTATCAGGGCCAGGGTCTGGGGCGCGTGATGGTGCAGACCGTTGCCAAGGATCTGCTGCGCCGGGGATTCAAGGCGATCGAGGCGTTCGGCGATTCCCGGTGGAAGGAACCGGCCTGTGTGCTCCCGGCAGACCATCTACTGGCGGTGGGCTTCAAGACCGTACGCCCGCATCCGGTCCATCCACGGTTGAGACTGGAGCTGCGCACGACGCTTTCGTGGAAGGACGACGTCGAGTTGGCGCTGGACCGATTGCTCGGGGCGGTTCAGAAGGAGCCGGCGCTGCGACCGTTGTGATGCAAGGCTTCACGGAAACACGAAACGGGTCCATCCCCCAGGGGGTGGACCCGTTTCACGTGAAACGGTGGAGCAAAGTGCTACTCGGCGATGAAGCCTTCCAGGTCGCGGAGGATCGCGGCCTTCGGCTTGGCGCCGACGATGGTCTTTGCGACCTCGCCGCCCTGGTACACGTTCAGCGTCGGAATGGACATCACGCCGTACTTGGCAGCGGTGGCCGGGTTTTCGTCGATGTTGAGCTTGACGATCTCGATCTTGTCGCCGTGCTCAGCCGCGATGGCCTCCAGAGAGGGTGCGATCTGGCGGCACGGACCGCACCACGCGGCCCAGAAGTCCACCAGCACGGGCTTCTCGCTCTTCAGGACGTCCTCGTCGAAGGAGTCGTCAGTCACGTTCTTCAGGGCGCCGGCCACGGCGGCCTCCTTAACTTCGTGGGGTGTGGGGTGAGGGGCGTGGATCAGACGATGGCCGCAGCGGCCTTCTCGCCGTCGGCGAGCGCAGAAAGGAAGCGCTCGGCGTCGAGAGCGGCGGAGCAGCCGGTGCCGGCAGCGGTGATGGCCTGTCGGTAGGTGTGGTCGACGACATCGCCGGCACCGAAGACACCGGTCAGGTTGGTGCGCGTCGAGGGAGCGTCGACCTTGAGGTAGCCCTCGTCGTCCAGGTCGAGCTGGCCCTTGAAGAGCTCCGTGCGAGGGTCGTGGCCGACGGCGATGAACAGGCCGGTCACCGCGAGGTCGGACGTCTCACCGGTCTTGGTGTTGCGCAGCGTCAGCCCGGAGAGCTTCTGCTCGCCCTGGACTCCGGCAACTTCGCTGTCCCAGGCGAACTTGATCTTCGGGTCGGCAAACGCACGCTCCTGCATGGCCTTGGAGGCCCGCAGTGAGTCGCGGCGGTGGACGATCGTGACCGACTTGGCGAAGCGGGAGAGGAACGTCGCCTCCTCCATGGCCGTGTCGCCACCGCCGACCACGGCGATGTCCTGGTCCTTGAAGAAGAAGCCGTCACAGGTTGCGCACCAGGAGACGCCGCGTCCGGAGAGGGCGTCCTCGTTCGGCAGGCCGAGCTTCCGGTGCTGCGAGCCGGTGGTGACGATGACTGCCTTGGCGCGGTGCACCGTGCCTGCCGTGTCGGTGACGGTCTTGATGTCACCGGTCAGGTCGACGGCAACCACATCGTCGGGGACCAGCTCGGCGCCGAACCGCTCCGCCTGGGCTCGCATGTTGTCCATGAGCTCGGGACCCATGATCCCGTCCTGGAAGCCCGGGAAGTTCTCCACGTCGGTGGTGTTCATCAGAGCGCCACCAGCGGTCACAGCGCCCTCGAACACCAGGGGCTTCAGCGACGCACGCGCGGTGTACAGGGCGGCCGTGTACCCCGCAGGGCCGGAGCCGATGATGATCACATTACGGACGTCGCTCACGGGTTTCTTCCTCGTCTCTGCAGACTGCCTACTGTCCACGCCTGATGGGGTCGGTTCAACGACTCACACCCCACCCAACGGATCCTACGGGGGATGCATTCCCGACGTGCCGGGGCCGCATCCGACGCGACGGTCAGGGGCGGGCGTAGGTGTGGGTCAGGAGCAGTTCGCCCTTGCCCGTGGGGTCTGCTTCGACGCAGCCGGCGTCGATGACATAGGCCTGGACGAGCGTCGTGTCGCTCTGGTGCGGCAGAACGACAAGGAAGGCAGGCAGGCCCTCGTACGTGCCCTTCTCGATGGCGAGGGCGGCAGTCTTGCGTCCGATGCCTTGCTGGATGCAGGCGGGGACGGGCGCCGCGGGGGTGCGCAGCGACGTTCTGGGCGACGCAGAGGACTCGTTGTCGGGCGTCGACTGGCTATCGATGGAGGGCGCTCGTTTTTCGGAAGGCGCGTCCTCGGCAGCAGGGTTACCGGAGCCGCTCAGAAGTGTGTGCACACGCAGGCTGAGCGGGGAGCCCGAGAACGCGTTTGCTCCACTCTCGGAGGCGCCGCCCATGTCCGCCACCTTGCTGGCCGCGTCGGAGCTGTGTGAGGTCCGGACCGTCTGCAGCATGAGGACACTCATGACGACGGCGGCTGCGCCGAGCGCTGCGCCGAGAACGATGGTGCGGCGGCGTCGTGCCGACCGGCGCCCTGGGCCGGTGGCGGCCTGGGGCCGCCCTGCGGGGCGGCCTCCAGAGGCGGGCTGTGCCTCCGGGCGTCGTGTCTCGTGGCTCGCCCTCTCCGGGCCCTTTGTATCTTGGCCCTCGGCTTCTGGACCTTCGGCGCTCTGACCGTGTTCCGCGGCGGATGTTTCACGTGAAACATCCGCCGCTTCGTCCGACGTCGGCGTATCGAGATGCGCCTCGGCGCTCAGCGCAGCGTCGATACGACGCGCGATGTCGTCGGGCATGCCTTCAGCGTCAGGCAGAGCGCCGAGCATCCCCTGGATCTCTTCGAGAGAGGCCAGGACGTCTCCGCAGAGGGCGCAGTCGTCCACGTGACGGCGCACTTCCTCGGTGCGGGACGGGGACAGCAGTCCTTCAGTCAGGTCGGAGATCTCCGAGACGTCCGGGTGCTGGGTCGTGTCGGTCGTCGATGTCATGTGCGCCCACCTCCGCCCTTCACTCCAGCAGGATCACTGGTTCCGATGTCTCTCGGCCCCGACGCAGGTGGGACGGATGCTCTCTGCGTCCGGTTCCTCCCGGCGTCGAGATCGCTGGTGTGACGGCCCTCGCTGCGCAGATGGGCGAGGAGAGGGGCCAACCGAGCCCTGCCGCGTGCGCAGCGGCTCTTCACCGTGCCGGTCGGTACGTCGAGGATGAGGGCAGCCTCTGCCACGGGATAGCCCTGCATATCCACGAGGACAAGCGCGGCGCGCTGTTCGACAGGGAGGGTGCCGAGCGCTGCCAGAAGTTCGCGGTGCAGATCCCGGCGCTCGGCCGGCGCTTCGGCGGATTCGTGCGGCTCAAGGAGCTGCTCAAGCCGCTCGGTGTCGTCGACCGGCGAAGTTTTGCGCGAGGCTGCCTTACGGACCCGGTCGAGGCAGGCATTGACGGTGATGCGGTGGAGCCAGGTGGTGACGGCGGACTGACCGCGGAAGGTGTGGGCGGCCCGGAAGGCGGAGACCAGGGCGTCCTGGACCGCATCGGCCGCTTCCTCGCGGTCGCCCAAGGTCCGTAGTGCCACGGCCCACAGCCGGTCCCGGTGGCGCCGTACGAGCTCGCCGAAGGCATCCGGTTCACCGGCCACATGGCGAGCGAGGAGGTCTGAGTCGCTGAGTGGCTCTGACGGCTCCGCGGCCACCTCTCCCCTCCCTCCCTCTGCGTGTCGGGTGCGTCTGTCTATCACGATTCGGGCGAGCGGCGGCAGGGAGGCGAGGAAGATCGGTCCGCAGAGGGCTGCGACCGTCCGTTCTCGGTCGCAGCCGCAGAGCCGACACGGTGAATGACTCCTGCTGGCCTGTTCTGTCAGCCGCGTACAGAGATTTCCGAGATCCCGCCACGGAAGAGGCCTGCTGCCCCGTCCGGAGGGAGTTCGGTGATGTGGATCAGGATGTAGCGGGTCCGCACCGGCCTGTCGAGCCTCTCCGCCAGGCTGCTTCCGACCGTACCGATCTTGGTGAGGCGCTGCGGGAAGTCGGAGAGGGACGACGGCGTTGATGCGTTCTCGTCGGCGGAGAGTACTTCCGCCTTCTGCCCGCTGCGGTACATCTTGATCGTGAAGCCGCTGACGTCCTGCACGCGGCCGAGGTCAACGACTATGCCGCTGCCCTGCTTGCGGTTCGGCAGGTTGCCGAAATTGGCGTAGCCCTGGTACTGCGGGGTGATCCAGGCGGTGTCCGGCTTGCCGTCGACCGCGTCCGGTGCGTCCTCCTGCTTGATCCCCGAGCCACCGGGCATGAACTCCGTCGCACCGGCGATCCGCAACGGCTTGGCCGGAGCAGGAATGTTCTTGTCGCCGTTCTCCGGATTCGTCTGTGTGGTGCCGGTGCCCCCCGAATCGTTGCCGCGGTCGAGGAGCGTCTCTGCGAGCTGCCAGCTACCGAGACCCAGGGCCGCGATGAGGAGTGCCGACACGGCCCACTTGAGAGCCTTGCCGGTACGGCTCTGGAGCGGCGCCGGCGGTGCGGGCATCACGGGCTGCGTCGCAGCACCGCCGGGAGCGGTGGGCGGGCGTCCGAAGCTGCCCTGCTGGTAGGTCGTGCGCTGGTATTCGGGCGGAGCCGTGAAGCTGGGCTCGGGCGGGCGGATGCGAGGCATCGCGGCAACGGCCTTGGCCAGCTCGTCGGGTGTGGTGCACGGCTGCTCCTGCCGGGAGGCGGTGGCTCCGTCGTTGGCGAGCGCGCGCATGGCAATCTCCGAGAGACCGCGATGGACCCCCGCCCGCACCTGGTCGGGGGCGAGCAGTCCGACGCCCTTGGGAAGCCCGGTAAGACCGTAGGCATCGACCTCGTAGGGCCAGCGCTGTGTCAATGCGGCATAGAGCAGAGCGCCGATCGCTTCGGTGTCTGCGCGCTGCGGGCCATCGGCGGCAATGCCCCGCAGGGCGGCGTTCACCGCGAGGCCACGGATCCGGTACTGGCCGGTCGAGCTCCGCAGTACCGCCCCGGGGGTGAGTCGCAGATGTGCGAGACCCTCACGGTGTGCGGCCGCCATGGCCTGGGCGACCTGACTGACCAACTGATAGGCGTCGTGAGCATCCATCGGGCCTGCTGCCAGCAGGGCCGTGAGCTCGGTGGCGTCGGGGAGCCATTCGTGAACGACATAGACGAGGTCGTCCTCCTCGACCGCGTCGAGGACCTGCACGAAGCGCGGGTCGCCGAGCAGCGCGGAGGACCGGGCCGCGGCCAGCACGGAGCGGGCTCGTGGATGATCCGCGGGGAGCAGATGGACGCCCACCGCGCGGCGCAGCTTCTCGTCGACAGCACGCCAGCTGCTGAACCCGTCCAGACGGGTGACGCACTCCTCGAGGCGGTAACGTCTGGCAAGTTTGTGGCCACTGTGCAGATCGGGGGTCGCTGAGGCGGTTTCAGAGGGGCTCCGCTCACCGTCCGTGTCCTGGGGGCTTGTGCCCTCGGTCTCCTGGGCTTCTGCCGTCCCGTCGGCCGTGGCCTCGTCCGCCTTGGCGGTCAGCGGCTCATCACCGCTGTTGTCGGCCACGTCGACGGCAGCCGTGCTACGTTCCGCCACCGTCGTTCCTGCCTCCCCATCCGTTGAGCGATGCCAGCCAGCTCTGCACAGTCACGCCAATTGTGCCCACACTCCGGCGCTATGCACGACACACGGAGACTGGCGACGGTTGTGCGCGACGACGATTCTCAGCGTCCGAGACGTCCTCGGACCATGCCGACCATGCCGTTGATTTCTTCGATCCGCATGCGCTTCGCAGCGACGAAGAAGACCCCCAGGAGAGCAGCCCCGCCGAAGATCAGGGCGATCAGCGAACCCAAGGCACCCTCGCCCAGGGCCAGGAGCAGGGCGAAGCCCACGCCCCCGCCGATGACTGCCGCGGGGACCGCCGCGAGGCACAGTCGGGCGTAGGTACGGACGACCTGGGCGCCGTCCAGGTCGCCGCCCAGACGGTTGCGGAGCCGCCGCCAGGCGATTCCCACGCCGACGGCGTAGGCCAGCCCGTACGAGGCCGCCATGCCGACGACCGCCCACTGGGCCGGAAGGACCACGTAGCAGAGGGCGGAGGCTGCAGCGTTGACCGCTGCGACGATGACCGTGTTGTAGAAGGGGGTGCGGGTGTCCTCGTACGCGTAGAAGCCACGCAGTACCACGTACTGCACGGAGTACGGGATGAGTCCGAGGCCGAACGCCATAAGGATGAAGCCCATGGACCGGGCGGCCTCAGTGCCGCTGGAGGAGTACAGCAGGGTGCACATCGGGACGCCCAGCGCGAGAAACGCGAAGGCCACCGGCACGATCGCCACGGCGGAGTTGCGCAGCCCCTGAGAAATGTCGTCGCGGACCGCACCGGGGTCGTTGTCGTGGGCGGCGCGCGAGATGCGCGGCAGCAGGGCCGCCATGACCGAGACGGTGATGATCGCCTGGGGCATGCCCCAGATCAGCTGGGCATTGGAGTACGCGAGGAAGCCCGCGCCGTTCCTGCCGGAAGCCTTGCCCGCCGAGGTCGCGAGCTGCGTGACGACCAGTACACCGGCCTGGTTGGCGAAGACGAACAGAACGGTCCACTTGGCCAGCTTGACCGTCTTGCCGAGACCGTGGCCCTTCCAGTCGAAGCGCGGACGGAAGCGGAAGCCGGCCTCGCGCAGATACGGAATCATCGCCAGGGCCTGGACGACCAGACCGAGCAGTGTGCCGATGCCGAGCAGCCGGATGCCCTCCGGCGGAATCGTCTGCACACCCATGTGGGATTCGGCGGAGGTGCCGTAGACCCAGATGAACATACCGAACGTGAAGATCATGACGATGTTGTTGAGGACCGGGGTCCACATCATCGCGCCGAACCTTCCGCGGGCGTTGAGGATCTGGCCCATCACCACATGCACACCCATGAAGAAGATGGTGGGCAGGCAGTACCGGGCGAACGTGGTGGCCACGTTGTCGGCCGCAGGATCGTTCGCGATCGTGCTCGACATCAGGTGGATCAGCAGCGGAGCGGCAAAGACCGCGATGGCGACGATCACACCGAGCGCGACCATCACCAGCGTCAGCAGACGGTTGGCGTAGGCCTCGCCGCCGTCCTCGTCGTCCTTCATGGAACGGACGAGCTGGGGGACGAAGACCGAGTTGAGTCCGCCGCCGACGGTGAGGATGTAGATCATCGTCGGCAGTGTGTAGGCGATGGTGAAACTGTCACCGAGCAGTGCCGCGCCCAGCGCAGCGGTGATCACCAGGCTGCGTACGAAGCCGGTGAGCCGGGACACCAGGGTGCCGGCCGCCATCACCGCGCTGGACTTGAGCAGGCTGGAGGCCCGGCCGCCCGCCTTCGGCGGGGCGGGCGCTGGAGCCGGTTCGGGCTCGGCCGGGGCGGGAACTCCGGCTTGACCCTCCTGGTCCCGGAACAGGTGGGCGAACGCGTCCGGTTCCTCGCGGTCCTCGGACGCCTGGGTGACGAGGTCGTCCACGCCGACGAACTGGGTCGTCGCCGCGTCCTCGCCGTAGGGCAGGTGCCGGGACGGGCCGGAGGGTTCGGGCGGCGGGGTCTGAGCCCAGATGCGCGGATCGGGGGCGTACTGCGCCGCCGGCGGCTGCTGGTAGAGCGGCTGCGGCGGCTGATAGGTGCCAGGAGGCGGCGGTGGGTGCGAGGCGCGGTCGTACAGTGCCTCGGCCACCGGGTCCTGGGCGGAGAGGTCCTGGGCACGGTAGGGATCGCGGTCGTACGCGTCCTGGAGGTACGGGTCCGGCACCGGAGGCACCTGCTCCGGGCCTGAAGGCATCGAGGGTCCACCGGAAGACCCGGCTCCGCCCGCACCTTGACCGCGGTCACCGTCGTACGGCGCGTTCATCGATACCCCACCTCATCGTCCCCGGCCGACCGGCCACGACAGACATCGCTCAACGGTCCACTTTCTCACCCGTGCCTGACGGCGCTCCGCTTTCCGGATCGGTGTCCGGCGTCGGGTCACTCGGCTGCTCGGGTTCACCGCCGTTGCCTCCCGCCGGATCGCCGGCGTTGGCACGCTTGCGATGGGTGTACATCCTGATGCCCGCAAGGACCAGCAGCAGCAGTCCTCCGGCGATCACCAGCAGCACAGTCGGTGTGACCTCGGAGATCTTCACGATGAAGGTCATCTCCTCGCCGTACGGTGTGCCGTCCTCGGTGTAGAGCTGCGCTGTCACCTGCACCTGACCGTTGGCGTTCGCCGCGGCGTTGAACTTCACGGACTGGCTGTGGCCGCCCGCGATACGGATCGGCCGCTCCGCAACCGCGCCCCCGCCGTTGAGCTTGAGCCGTGTCGCGTTCTCCGACTTCAGTCGGAGAACCAGATGATCGACACCCTGCACCAACTTGTTCTGCACGGTCACCGGGATGGTGGCGCTGCGGCCGGACAGGGTGACGTCCGACTTGGCGATGAGCTGCACCTCGTTGGTGAGTCCATGCAGATACGTCCGTACGGAGTCCCGGTACTGCTGTGCCTCCAGCGGCCTGCCGCGCCATGACGTCGACATGGACCGGTTGATCGCGTTGCCGAAGGGGGTCACGACCCGCTCGGGCTGGGTGAGGATGACCCGGAAGCTGTCGAGCGAGTCCTGGGTGGCCTTGATGTCCTGGAAGGCCTGGGTGGGCAGCTCCTGGCTGCGGAGCTTCCTCGGGTACTGGGAGGTCCTGGGGACCCTCGTCGTCGCCTCTGCGTCGGGCTTCGCCTCGGCCGCGCCCACCAGGTCGAGGGGCCGTGTCCACCGCTCGTCGTCGAGGACGTGCAGGGCGCGCGCCATCGACTGTGCCTGAGCGGCGGTGGGCATCCGCTGCGGCGCGACGACGATGCTGCGGTCGTTGTCCGTGTCCTGCTCGGTCAGCGCAAGGCTTGTGGCGAGGAACTTCTGAACGGCAAGGGTGGATCGCCCCGCGTTCGACATGTCGCCCTCGAAGGCCTTGGAAAGCCGGGAGTCGGCGACGACGGCGGTGGTACCGCCACCGATCGGCCGAGCCGCGGTCGGTGTGTAGGGCAGCCCCCCGGTCTCCTGAAGGCTGTCGCTGCGGGCGATCACGTTGTGAGCACCGGCCGATGTGGCGACATCGACGATCGACGGATCGATGGCGCCGTCGATCGGCCACGCGAAGTCCGTGGACGGCTTCACATGCAGGATGGTCTCCACCGTCGGACCGGCCACTTCGGTGGCGTTCTGCAGGTGGCTGAGGGTTCCCGAGACGTTCTTTCCGCGGTGGGCGAGAGATGCCAGATCCGGGTCGGCGAACGGCAGCGCGACGACCTTGCGGTCCGCCACGGCTGCCTGCAGCGAAGTCAGCCACTGCTTGGCGACGGCCTGGTTCTTCCCTGCGACGGTGGTGTCGCCGGTCTTGATGCGATAGTTCCCCGTCATCGCGTCGACGCCGGCCAGTAGATCCGGGTCGATCACCCACGTCACAGGCAGTTGGCTGCCCAGCGAGACCATCTGCTCAAGTCGTCCGCCGGGGGCGAGCTCTGCAGCCAGGTCGTCGTCCGCGAAGACCGGGGTCTGCTGTTCGTCGGAGCCCGTCTCGGCCGTCAGGTGCGCCGATGCGATCAGCGGCCAGAGATAGGTGATCCTGGCCCTGGAGTCACTCTCCTCGGCCTGCCAGGGGAGGAAGGTCCGCTGGATGCCGAGCACGTGCTCGTACGGAGCACGGGAGGTCTGTCCCGATAGGGAGACACCGAACTGGTAGACACCGGAATCGTCGAGCTCCAACTTGTCGACGGGCACGGACAGCGTGAAGTCCTGACTGATCCCGGACGGGAGCTTCGCGATCTTCAGTGTGTACGAGCCGCCGACCGGCGCCGGATCGATGCCGGGCACATATCCGGTGCGTTCGGCGACCGCGTCGATGGACGTCCTGCCGAAGAGCCGTGGCCCCACTCGGAGGTCGACCCGGGCATCGGTGACGGTTTCCTTGCTCCTGTTGGTCAACGTGCCGGAGACGGTGAGTGTGTCCCCTTTCACGGGCGCGCTGGGGGCCAGGGAGTCCAGGGACACGCCCACGGTGCTGGAGCCGGTCGGCGCCTTGCTCGCCTCGCCGGCCTGCGCCGCGGGCACGGCGGGACCGGCCAGCAGCGTGGCGACGAGCGGCGCTCCGAGGAACGCGGAGGCTGTACGCCGCAGCCAGCGGCGGGCAGGAGAGTGGCTGATCCCCTGAATGTCTGCCGCCTCGGCCACGCGCCTGTCCGTCCTTCGTCGTAGTCAGCTGCTGTCGATCGCTGTCGGTTGCTGCGTCCCCGCATGGTAACGATGTGCGCCGGGACTGAGTGCTGCGGAGTGAGCTACATGATCGGGAGAGTCTCGCAGGGCGGAAAGAAACGATGACGCCCGGGAGGGTTCGGGCACGTACCCTTTTCTGTTGTGCCGAACGCCAATGAAGAGAATTCCAGCGCCCTGACCCAGGTGCAGCACCTCGCGGTCAGCGAGCTGCTGCGGGTGTCCCCTGTCGCCGATGACCTCGCGCGCCGTTTCCAGGATGCCGGATTCGGTCTCGCCCTGGTCGGCGGCTCGGTCCGGGACGCGCTTCTGGGCAGGCTCGGGAATGACCTGGACTTCACCACAGATGCCCGCCCCGAGGACGTATTGAAGATTGTCCGTCCTTGGGCCGACTCGGTGTGGGAGGTCGGTATTGCCTTCGGCACAGTGGGGTGCCAGAAGAACGGCTACCTGATCGAAGTCACCACATACCGGTCGGAGGCGTACGACAGGACCTCGCGCAAACCGGAGGTTTCGTACGGCGACTCCATCGAGGAAGATCTCGTACGCCGGGATTTCACGGTCAACGCGATGGCTGTGGCGCTGCCGCAGAAGGAATTCATCGACCCGCACGGTGGTCTCGATGATCTGGCGGAGCGTGTGCTGCGCACCCCCGGGACGCCCGAGGAATCGTTCTCCGACGACCCGCTTCGCATGCTTCGCGCCGCACGCTTCGCCGCGCAGCTGGACTTCGATGTCGCCTCCGATGTCGTCGCCGCGATGACGGAGATGGCAGGCCGTATCGAGATCGTCTCTGCGGAGCGGGTCCGTGAGGAGCTCAACAAGCTGCTGCTCTCCGCGAACCCCCGCAAGGGTCTGGCTCTCCTGGTCTCCACGGGACTGGCGCAGCAGGTGCTGCCGGAGCTGCCCGCCCTGCGGCTGGAGAGTGACGAGCATCACCGCCACAAGGACGTCTACGAGCACTCGCTGACCGTCCTGGAGCAGGCGATCGACTTGGAGGAGGACGGCCCCGATCTGACGCTGCGGCTTGCGGCGCTGCTTCACGACATCGGCAAGCCGCGGACCCGGCGCTTCGAGAAGGACGGGCGCGTCTCGTTTCATCACCACGAGGTGGTGGGCGCCAAGATGGTCAAGAAGCGAATGGCTGAGCTCAAGTACGCCAACGACCTGGTCAAGGACGTTGCGAAGCTGGTGGAGCTGCACCTTCGCTTCCATGGCTACGGCGACGGGGAGTGGACGGACTCCGCTGTGCGTCGGTACGTGCGCGATGCGGGCCCACTGCTGGAGCGGCTGCACAAGCTGACCCGCTCGGACTGCACGACTCGGAACAAGCGCAAGGCCGGGGCCCTCTCGCGCACGTATGACGCGCTTGAGGAGCGCATCGCGCAGCTGAAGGATCAGGAGGAGTTGGACGCCATCCGACCCGACCTGGACGGGAACGAGATCATGCAGATCCTCGGTGTCGGTCCCGGGCCTGTGATCGGCAAGGCGTACGCGTTCCTGCTGGAACTGCGACTGGAGAACGGCCCGATGGAGCACGACGCTGCGGTCGCGGAGCTCAAGAAGTGGTGGACCGCGCAGAGCTGAGGTCGCAGCGGCGGTCATGTTTCACGTGAAACATGACCGCCGCTGTTGTGTCGAGGGGCGTTGTTTCACGTGAAACAACGCCCCTCGACACAATGCTCCGCCTTGGAGGCCCGCCAGTCAGCTGTGGTCCTGTCCAGGTTCTGCAGGTCTTTTCGGTGGCATGCTAGAGCGCTTTGTCGGCATGGCTCCATCGGAACATCGTCACTGCGACGATCGAGTAGAGCGCGGCAACCGCGATCACCACTGTGGGCGACTCGCCGTCGGGCGGCAGGATCAAGGCGCATACTGCGGCAGCGCCCACAAAGGCCACGTTGAACAGCACGTCGTACAGGGAGAAGATCCGGCCGCGGAAGGAGTCGTCCACCGAGGTCTGCACGACGGTGTCCGCCGCGATCTTTGCTCCCTGGGTGATCATTCCGAGGACGAACGCTGCAACGAGCATCGGGTGGGGGCTGAACCACAACCCGAGTGCGGGCTCGAGGGCCGCGGCCGCGGTCGCGCAGACCGCCATCCATCGGAACCGGCCCAGCCGCCCCACCGCCCACGGTGTCAGTACGGCCGCCGCGAAGAACCCCGCACCGGAGGCCCCTGCCGCCAGACCGAGCAGAGCGAGCCCGTCGGAGTCGCTGTCGGACCAGGCGTATCGGCAGAGCATCAGCACCATCACGGTCAGCGCCCCGTAACAGAACCGGATCACCGTCATGGCCGCCAGCGCTTGTGCGGCGGCCCTTCGCGTGGCCAGGTGGTGCAGCCCGCCGGCGATTCCCCGCGCGGTGGTGGCCAGGGCGTTCCCCAGCCCGAGACGGCTGTCATCCGGGTCCGGCCCGAGGAGACCAGCCGCGAGGCTCAGGGACATCAGCGCCGACGCCAGATAGAGCCCCGCCCCCAGCAGAACCACCGCCGCATCGGAGTCTGCCGCGACCAGACGTACGACAAAGGCAAGACCGCCGCCCGCCGTGGCGGCGAGTGTGCCCGCAGTCGGCGAGAGCGAGTTGGCCATGACCAGCCGGTCCCTGTCGACGACCCGCGGTAGTACGGCCGAGAGGCCCGCCAGCACAAAGCGATTGACTGCGGTGACGCACAGGGCGGAGGCGTAGAAGAGCCAGTCGGGCGCCGAGCCGAGGATCAGCAGGGCCGTGCAGCAGGCGAGGGCGGAGCGCAGCAGATTGCCGTACAGAAAGACCTGGCGGCGCGGCCAGCGATCCAGGAAGACGCCGGCGAAGGGGCCGATGAGTGAGTACGGCAGCAGCAGCACGGCCATCGCGGAGGCGATGGCTCCCGCCGATGTCTGTTTCTCCGGGGAGAAGACGACGTGCGCGGCCAGGGCGACCTGGTAGACGCCGTCGGCCGACTGGGAGAGCAGACGTACGGCGAGCAGACGACGGAAGTTCCGAAGGTGCAGGAGTACGCGCAGATCACGTACGACGGGCATGTGGGCAAGGGTCACATACGTTGAGGGTCCCCGGGCGGATTGCCCGGGGACCCTCAACGATGCGGGAGAGGTGGAGCGTTGCCGCTCATCGCCCTTCCACGGTCACACGCCGTTGTCGGTCGTGTCAGCGCTCGACGTCGCCGTTGATGAACTTCTCGACGTTCTCGCGGGCCTCGTCGTCGAAGTACTGGACCGGCGGGGACTTCATGAAGTACGAGGACGCGGAGAGGATCGGGCCACCGATGCCGCGGTCCTTGGCGATCTTCGCGGCGCGCACGGCGTCGATGATGACACCGGCGGAGTTCGGGGAGTCCCAGACCTCGAGCTTGTACTCCAGGTTCAGCGGAACGTCACCGAAGGCACGACCCTCGAGGCGCACGTACGCCCACTTGCGGTCGTCCAGCCAGGCCACGTAGTCCGACGGGCCGATGTGCACGTTGTCCGCACCCAGCTCGCGGTCACGGATCTGCGAGGTGACGGCCTGCGTCTTGGAGATCTTCTTGGACTCCAGGCGCTCACGCTCGAGCATGTTCTTGAAGTCCATGTTGCCGCCGACGTTCAGCTGCATCGTGCGGTCCAGGACGACGCCCCGGTCCTCGAAGAGCTTCGCCATCACGCGGTGCGTGATGGTGGCGCCGACCTGCGACTTGATGTCGTCGCCGACGATCGGGACACCGGCCTCGGTGAACTTGTCCGCCCACTCCTTGGTACCGGCGATGAAGACGGGGAGGGCGTTGACGAACGCGACCTTGGCGTCGATGGCGCACTGCGCGTAGAACTTGGCAGCGACCTCGGAACCGACGGGCAGGTAGCAGACGAGAACGTCGACCTGCTTGTCCTTGAGGACCTGGACGATGTCGACCGGGGCCTCGGTGGACTCCTCGATGGTCTGGCGGTAGTACTTGCCCAGACCGTCGTGGGTGTGGCCGCGCTGGACGGTCACACCGGTGTTCGGCACGTCGGCGATCTTGATGGTGTTGTTCTCGCTCGCACCGATGGCGTCCGCGAGGTCGAGACCGACCTTCTTCGCGTCGACATCGAAGGCGGCGACGAACTCGACGTCACGCACGTGGTAGTCGCCGAACTGGACGTGCATCAGACCGGGCACCTTGCCGGCCGGATCGGCGTCCTTGTAGTACTCGACGCCCTGCACCAGCGAGGCGGCGCAGTTGCCCACGCCGACGATGGCTACGCGAACCGAACCCATTCCGGTTGCTCCCTGTGTTGAGTGTTCTCGGTGATTCCGATGAAGGCCCTGCGGAACTGCGGGGACTTCACTTGCCGGTGTCGTCGGACGGATCCGGCGGGGCAGCACCCCGATGCCGGGGCAGGCCGTCCGTCTCTCCTGCGGTGTTCTGCTGAGCTGAGCCCTCGGGCGAGGATCGTCGCTGATCCCGTCCCGACCGCTCGCTCTCGATGAGCTCGTTCAGCCAGCGCACTTCGCGCTCCACGGACTCCATGCCGTGTCGCTGCAGCTCAAGTGTGTAGTCGTCGAGTCGCTCGCGGGTGCGTGCCAGAGAGGCGCGCATCTTCTCCAGGCGCTCCTCAAGCCGGCTGCGGCGGCCTTCCAGCACGCGCATCCGCACCTCGTGCTCCGTCTGCCCGAAGAAGGCGAAACGGGCTGCGAAATGCTCGTCCTCCCAGGAGTCCGGGCCGGTGTGGGAGAGCAGCTCCTCGAAGTGCTCCTTACCTTCTGCCGTCAGCCGGTAGACGATCTTGGCGCGGCGTCCCGCCAGTGTGGAAGCGGGGGCGACAGGACGGCCGCCGGCGGGCGGAAGGTCGTCCGCGGAGTTACCTGTCTCCTCGATCAACCATCCATTGGCGACCAGCGTCTTGAGGCACGGGTAAAGGGTGCCGTAGCTGAAGGCGCGGAAGATCCCCAGCGACGTGTTGAGGCGTTTGCGCAGCTCGTACCCGTGCATCGGGGACTCGCGGAGCAGACCGAGTACGGCGAATTCGAGGATGCCGGAACGTCTGCTCAACTTCGCCTCCTCCTTCTTCTCCGAGTGCTCTCAGGGATCCTATGCCGAGCTGATGTATCGACTCGATACATCCTGACGATAGATCGCTCCGCGCGACGCGACAAGGGGGGCCATCGTGAACGGCGTCACATCACCAATTCGCAGCAGGTGACTTGCCTGATTTGAGGTGAACTTAGGCTCTAGGAGGGTTTTGACCGTGCGTAGTCTGTGCGGCATGCAGACCACCGGGAACCGTGTGACGCGCCCACGCGTCAGTCATCGCGGACCGACCGGATGCGCTGCGGATGAGCCTGTCGCAGGGCTGGTCCGTAATTCGGGGGGACCGGATCTCAACTGCCGCTTCCAGGCACTCTTGCCTGCCCGAGGAGTAGTCGTTCGATGAGCGAGCACCGTCGCAAAACGCCGCAACCGCAGGGTGGCGGGCGTGCCGCGGCCAGACGAGCCGCCCAGCAGTCCTCAGGACGCCGCGCAGCTCCGTCACGCGGAGTAACTTCCGAGTCACCTTCCGGTTCGTACGGCGAGGAGAGTCCGTACGGCGGACGCGCCGAAGCCAGGAGGGCCGCCCAGCGCGGCGGCGGGCGGCGAGCCGCCGAGGGAGGTGGCGCAGGGTACGGCGGAGGAGGGGGCCGCCGACGCGGTGGTGGCGACGGCGGGTACGACGGCCCCGGCCGGGGCCGCGGACGCGGCAGTCAGCGGCCCGTCAAGAAGCGCTTCATCGACTACCCGCGCGCCGACAAGTACGGGATGCGGCGCTGGGTGCCGTCGTGGAAGCTCATCTCGGGTCTGTGCATCGCCTTCCTCGGCCTGCTCATGGGCTTTGCCGGGCTGGCCTACGCGATGGTTGCCACGCCCGAGGTGAAGGATGCCGCCAAGGCGGAGAACAACGTCTACTACTGGGCCGACAACACACAGATGGTCGCGACGGGTGGTGAGACCAACCGTCAGATCATCGATTACTCGCAGATCCCCGCGGCCATGCGGAACGCCGTCATCTCGGCGGAGAACAAGTCGTTCGAAACGGACAGTGGCATCGACCCCATGGGTATTGCCCGGGCCCTCTACAACATGGCCAAGGGCGGTGAGACCCAGGGCGGCTCGACGATCACCCAGCAGTACGTGAAGAACTCGCGGCTCTCGCAGGAACAGACGCTGAGCCGGAAGTTCGAGGAACTGTTCATCACGCTCAAGGTCGGCAAGCAGATGGACAAGAAGGACATCATGGCCGACTACCTCAACATCTCGTACTACGGACGAGGTGCATCGGGAATCCAGGCCGCGGCCCGTACGTACTACGGCAAGGACGCGAAGAAGCTGAACCCGAGCGAGTGCGCCTTCCTGGCCACTCTGCTCAAGGGTGCGACCTACTACGATCCGGCGGGCGCGCCCGAGATCGATCCCGAACAGGCCACCCCGGCGAAGAACCTGGATCGGGCGAAGAAGCGCTGGAAGTGGATCCTCGAGGAAGAGGTGAAGGACGGCCGGCTGGACGCTGCGGAACTCAGCAAGTACAAGACGTTCCCCATGCCGGACGCGCCTAAGAAGAACGCCCAGCTGGGCGGACAGATCGGTTATCTGGTCGACCTCGCCAAGTCGAACTTCCTCAACAACAACGACCGGGGCATTACAGCGGACAAGCTCGCCCAGGGCGGTTACGAGATCCACACCACCTTCGACAAGAAGAAGGTCGAGAAGCTCAACGCCGCGGTGAAGAAGGTCTACGACAGCAGGATCGACCCGAAGAAGCGCCCCTTGACGGACACGCACGTCCAGTTCGGTGGCGCGTCGGTGGATCCGAACACCGGCGCCATCCTCGCGATCTACGGTGGTCAGAACGCGACGACGCACTACACCAACAACGCCGACACCACGGGTGCGCAGGTCGGTTCGACCTTCAAGCCGTTCGTGCTGGCGGCCGCGATGGAGTACGGCAAGCGGGACCCGAGTCTCGGCTCGGACCAGGATGAGTCGCAGCGCGAGAAGGTCTCGCCCAAGAGCATCTACAACGCCGACGACATGCTGAAGATCAAGAAGTACAACGGCGAGGTGTGGAAGGACGAGAACGGCAAGGAGTGGCTGCAGTCCAACGACGGCCATGAGTCGAGGGGAAACATCACCCTTCGTGAGGCCATGCAGTGGTCCGCCAACTCGCCCTACGTGCAGCTCGGTATGGACGTCGGCACCGACAAGGTGAAGGACGTCGCCGTCGCGGCAGGTCTGCGTGACGACAAGTACATGGCGGACTCGAACGTTCCGTCGTTCTCCATCGGAACCTCCCAGCCGAGCGCGATCCGCATGGCGGGGGCGTACGGCACCTTCGCCACCAGTGGTCTGCAGCACGACCCGTACTCGGTCAGCGAGGTCAAGCAGCGTGGCGAGGTCATCTATCAGCACAAGAAGGTGAACAAGCGGGCCTTCGATCCCGTGATCGCCGACAACGTCACCGACGTTCTGAAGAATGTCGTGGAGAAGGGAACCGGCACGCCGGCCCGGCTCCCCGGCCGGGATGTGGCGGGCAAGACGGGTACGACCGACCAGAACAAGTCCGCCTGGTTCGTGGGCTACACCCCGCAGCTCTCGACGGCCATCAGCATGTACCGGCTGGACGACAACGAGAAGCACAAGGATCGTGGGTTCGAGGAGATGTACGGGACAGGCGGCGAGAGGACCATCCACGGTGCCTCGTTCCCGGCCCAGATCTGGCACGACTACATGATCGACGCACTGGCAGGGACGCAGCCCGAGAGCTTCCCGAAGCCGCAGCCCTGGGGTGAGACGCTCTACGGCGGTGGCGCGAAGAGCCCCTCTCCGACGCCGAGCGTCGTGCCCTCGGAGACTCCTTCCAGCACGCCGTCGTCGACACCGTCGAGGACTCCCGAGGTCCCGAAGCCCGGCCCGAGCGACAGCTGCGGGGCGTGGGACTGGAACTGCCAGAACAACAACGGCGGAACCAACACGGGCGGCAACTCCGGAACGACCGACGGCAGCACGGGAGGAACGACCCAACCCTCGACGGACCCGACGTCCTCGCCCGGGGACGTCGGAGGAGGCAACGGGAACGGGAACGGAAACGGGGGCGGAAACTTCTTCGGGGGCCCGGTCGGATAGCGTCCGGCCGGCAGGCGCTCCGGTCGGCGGTACGCCGACGAGGAGCAGCCGGAGAACGACCTCTCGAGGGCCGTCGCACACTTGGTGCGGCGGCCCTCGCCGTTTCCACAGTCCCGTACGGCAGGATGTGCGGCATGCCAAGCGCAGAGGACACGAGCGTGCACCACGAACGGCCCGTCGTACGGCCCACGCAACGGGACGAGATCGCCGCGGCCGGCAGCGAACTGATCGGCGGGCGGTCGGGGCGCTGGGCGCGGCTGGGTACCGGCCCGCTCACACCGGTGCGCGCCGTCGCGCTGGTGGCGATCGGGATGTTCGCGCTCGGCATGGTGCAGAAGGCGCCCTGCTACAACTGGGCGTGGTTCAGAGGTGCCAGCTCGCAGTACACGCACGCCTGCTACTCCGACATTCCGCATCTCTTTGTCGGGCGTGGCTTCGCCGACGGGCTTGTGCCGTACTTCGACCGCCTGAGCGGCGACATGCAGTACCTCGAGTACCCCGTGCTGACGGGTGTGTTCATGCAGGTCGCGTCCTGGCTGACGCCCGGCGGCTCCATGCAGCACCGCGAGCAGATGTACTGGATGGTCAACGCGGGCATGCTGATGATCTGCGCTGCGGTCATGGCCGTGTGTGTCGCCCGCACGCACCGGCGCCGTCCGTGGGACGGGCTGCTGGTCGCCCTGGCGCCCGCGTTCGCGCTGACGGCCACGATCAACTGGGACCTGCTGGCCGTCGCCCTGACGGCTGCGGCGATGCTCATGTGGTCCCGGCAGCGGACGGCGGCATTCGGCATTCTCATCGGCCTCGCCACGGCCGCCAAGCTCTATCCCGTCTTCCTGCTGGGGCCGGTCTTCGTGCTCTGCTGGCGGGCGGGCAAATGGCGTGAGTTCTTCGTGGCGACGCTCGGCGCGGCCGCGTCCTGGCTGGCGGTGAACCTGCCGGTGATGGTGTTCGCACCCGAGGGGTGGAAGAAGTTCTACACGTTCAGCCACGACCGGCCGCTCGACTTCGGTTCGTTCTGGCTGATCATCGCGCAGCGCGCCGGCATCTCCATCTCGGTCGACACCGTGAACAACGTCTCGCTGCTGCTGACCATCCTGTTGTGCGCGGGTATCGGCGCGCTGACGCTGACGGCCCCGCGCCGGCCCCGCTTCGCCCAGCTCGCCTTTCTCGTAGTCGCGGCGTTCATCCTCACCAACAAGGTCTATTCACCGCAGTACGTGCTGTGGCTGATCCCCCTGGCAGCACTGGCGAGGCCGCGCTGGCGGGACTTCCTCATCTGGCAGGCGTGCGAGGTCATGTACTACCTGGGGATCTGGATGTACCTCGCGTACACGACGAGCGGAGACAAGCACCAAGGGCTGCCGACGGAGGGCTACCAGCTGGCGATCGCCGTGCATCTGCTGGGCACGCTCTACCTCTGCGCCGTTGTTGTACGGGACATCCTGATGCCGGAGCGGGACGTCGTACGCAGCGACGGGTCGGACGATCCGTCGGGCGGGGTGCTCGATGGGGCCGAGGACGTCTTTGTGGTGGGGCGTGCGGCGGCGCACCGGCCGCGGCACGCGGCGCCCGCGGCCGAGGGACCGCGGGTGGAGTGGGGCGCGGCACGCGAATCGGTCGGAGACTGAGCAGGGCCTCGCCGGAAGGCTGCGAGCCCCCGGCGAGGCCCTGGCCCCGATGCGTGTTCTCCGGGTCGGCCCAGCGCCTCAGCGGTCGACGAGACGGTCGAACTGGGTGGTCGTGTGGCGCAGATGGGCGACCAGCTCGTCGCCGACCTTCGGTTCCGGCGCGTCCGCGGGCACGAACAGGATCGACACCTGCATGTGCGGCGGCTCTGCGAACCAGCGCTGCTTGCCCGCCCAGACGAACGGCGACAGGTTGCGGTTGACCGTGGCCAGCCCCGCGCGGGCGACGCCCTTGGCCCGTGGCATCACGCCGTGCAGGGCCTTCGGGGCCTCCAGGCCCACGCCGTGCGACGTACCGCCGGCGACGACCACCAGCCAGCCGTCGGAGGCGGCCCTCTGCTGCCTGTAGCCGAACCGGTCGCCCTTGGCGACGCGCGTGACGTCGAGGACGGAGCCCCGGTACTCCGTCGCGTCGTGGTCGCCGAGCCACAGCCGCGTGCCGATGCGGGCGCGGAAGCGGGTCTGCGGGAACTGCTGCTGCAGCCGGCCCAGCTCCTCGGCGCGCAGATGACTGACGAACATGGTGTGCAACGGCAGCCGGGCCGCCCGCAGGCGGTCCATCCAGCCGATGACCTCCTCGACCGCGTCCGAGCCGTCCGTGCGGTCCAGCGGCAGGTGCAGGGCGAAACCTTCGAGGCGCACGTCCTCGATGGCCGCGTGCAGCTGCCCCAGTTCCTCCTCCTTGACGCCGTGACGCTTCATCGAGCTCATGCACTCGATGACGACCCGGGCCCCCACGAGTGCGTGCACACCGTCCACGGACGAGACGGACCGGATGACGCGGTCGGGCAGCGGCACCGGCTCCTCGCCCCGCCGGAACGGGGTGAGCACCAGCAGATCGCCGCTGAACCAGTCCTTTATCCGAGCCGCCTCATAGGTGGTGCCGACGGCCAACGTGTCCGATCCGAAGCGGATCGCCTCGTCTGCGAGCCGCTCGTGACCGAAGCCGTATCCGTTGCCCTTGCAGACCGGTACGAGTCCGGGGAACTGGTCGAGTACGGATTTCTGGTGCGCCCGCCAGCGCGCGGTGTCGACGTAGAGGGAGAGCGCCATGGCCGGTCCGGAACCTTTCTGGTGGCTGCGGTGTATCAGAGGTATGCGGAGCTTGATGAAGTGCCTGAGCTTGTCGGCCTGCCTGCCGGCGGGCCTGCTGAAGCGCCTGTTGATCCTGTTGGTGCGCCTATTGAAGCGAATGAAGCCGGTTTCGTCAGCGGCGCGACATGTAAATGTCGAGCGCCTTGTGCAGAAGCTTGTTGAGCGGGAAGTCCCACTCGCCGAGGTATTCGGCCGCCTGCCCGCCGGTGCCGACCTTGAACTGGATCAGGCCGAAGAGGTGGTCGGTCTCGTCCAGCGAATCGGAGATGCCACGCAGGTCGTAGACGGTGGCGCCCATGGCGTACGCATCGCGCAGCATCCGCCACTGCATCGCGTTCGAGGGCCGGACCTCGCGCTTGTGATTGGCGGACGCACCGTACGAGTACCAGACGTGGCCGCCGACGATCAGCATGGTCGCGGCCGCGACGTTCTCACCCTCGTGCCGGGCGAAGTAGAGCCGCATCCGGTTGCGGTCCTCGTTGTTGAGGGCCGTCCACATGCGCTGGAAGTAGCCCAGCGGGCGCGGCCGGAAGTGGTCCCGCTCCGCGGTGATCTCGTACAGGCGCTGCCATTCGGCCAGATCCTCGTAGCTGCCCTGCACGACCTCGACGCCGGCCTTCTCGGCCTTCTTGATGTTGCGCCGCCACAGCTGGTTGAAGCCCTTGTGGACGTCTTCGAGCGAACGGTTGGCCAGTGGCACCTGGAAGATGTAGCGCGGCTGCACGTCGCCGAATCCGGCGCCGCCGTCCTCGCCCTGCTGCCAGCCCATCTTCCGCAGCCGGTCCGCGACTTCGAAGGCGCGCGGCTCGATGTGGGTGGCTTCGACGTCGCGCAGGCGCTTCACATCCGGGTCCTGGATGCCGGACTTGATGGCGGCCGCGTCCCAGCGGCGGATGACGACCGGCGGACCCATCTTCACCGAGAAGGCACCCTGCTGCTTGAGATGCGCCAGCATCGGCTGCAGCCAGTCGTTCAGGTTCGGGGCGTACCAGTTGATGACCGGGCCCTCGGGCAGATACGCGAGATACCGCTTGATCTTGGGCAACTGCCGGTACAGCACCAGGCCGACGCCGACCAGCTGACCGTCCTTGTCGAACCAGCCCAGGTTCTCCGAGCGCCACTCGGCCTTCACATCCGCCCACGCCGGGACCTGCATGTGACTGGCCGCGGGCAGACTCTGGATGTACGCCAGATGCTGCTCTCGGCTGATGGTCCTCAGGGTCAGGCTCATGCGGGGCGCTCCTCGGCAGGTGTGTCCCCATCGGTCAGGGGCTCCGGCTCTCGCGCCGAAGCCTACTGTGACCGGGAAGCGCGCCGTCTGGCCCTATGGGACCTTGCCGTTCCCGCAGGACCCGGTGGCCGGGCCCACGGGGACCCGGACGGCCCCGTGGATGTGGGCCTGCACCGGGTCCCCGTGTTCCGGCGGGGTCCGCGGCCGAGTCAGCCGACCACGCCGCCGAAGAGGCCGCCGTGGGCCATGCCCAGGAAGAATCCGATGGCGGACGCGCCCATACCGAGGATCAGCGGGAACCTCTCCCGCGTGGTCACCGAGATGTACTGCCCGTACGCACCCGTCAGGATCCCGACGAGTCCGGCCCACGAGCTGATCAGATGCAGATTGGCGAACATCGCGGTCACGAAGGCGAGAGCGCCGAGAACCACGGTCACTGCCACCAGGGTGTCCTGGAGCGGATGGGACCTGCCGTCCGTGGCCAGCAGGGAAACGGGAGGGCGGGAACGCATTGTCTGTGCCATGGAGAACCTCCTGGCCGAAAGGCGGCGCATCGTGGCGCCGCTCACACCCGATGTGTACAGATTGCGTCTCCTGAGCACCGGATTTCAACCGGAAGCCGGTGTGCGGGTACTCTGTAACGTCTGCACCGGTGTCTGCCCAGGCCAGCACATCAGCCCCTCTTGACGGAGGGCGTTGTCAGTGATGGCTGTTTTACTCGGAGACACTGTTGCTTTACGCATCACGACCCTCCTGCCACGGAACGACCGTGGCCGCTGAGTCCAAAGGAGGTGGGTTCCACATGCGTCACTACGAGGTGATGGTCATCCTCGACCCCGATCTCGAGGAGCGCGCTGTCTCCCCGCTGATCGAGAACTTCCTCTCCGTCGTCCGTGAGGGCAACGGAAAGGTCGAGAAGGTCGACACCTGGGGCCGTCGTCGTCTCGCTTACGAGATCAAGAAGAAGCCCGAGGGCATCTACTCGGTCATCGACCTGCAGGCCGAGCCTGCGGTCGTCAAGGAGCTCGACCGCCAGATGAACCTGAACGAGTCGGTCCTCCGGACCAAGGTCCTCCGTCCCGAGATCCACTGAGCATCTAGCTCAGCGGTCATCGGGTTCGAGTAGCAGCAAGCAGCCAGAAGCAATCCCCGCCGAGAGGTTCACCCATGGCAGGCGAGACCGTCATCACGGTCGTCGGCAATCTCGTCGACGACCCCGAGCTGCGCTTCACCCCGTCCGGTGCGGCGGTCGCGAAGTTCCGTGTCGCGTCCACTCCCCGCATCTTCGACCGGCAGACCAATGAGTGGAAGGACGGCGAAGGCCTGTTCCTCACCTGCTCGGTCTGGCGTCAGGCGGCGGAGAACGTCGCCGAGTCGCTCCAGCGAGGCATGCGCGTCGTCGTGCAGGGCCGGCTGAAGCAGCGGTCGTACGAAGACCGCGAGGGCGTGAAGCGCACGGTCTACGAGCTGGACGTCGAGGAAGTCGGCCCCAGCCTCAAGAGCGCCACGGCCAAGGTCACCAAGACCACCGGTCGCGGTGGTCAGGGCGGCCAGGGTGGTTACGGCGGCGGCCAGCAGGGCGGCGGCAACTGGGGCGGCGGTCCCGGTGGCGGCGGCCAGCAGGGTGGCGGCGGTGCTCCCGCCGACGACCCGTGGGCCACCAGCGCGCCGGCCGGTGGCCAGCAGGGTGGCGGAGGCGGTTGGGGCGGAAGCTCCGGCGGCTCCGGCGGCTCCGGCGGTTCTGGCGGCGGCTACTCGGACGAGCCTCCCTTCTAGGGCAGCTCGTACCCCCACTTCTTGATCACACAGGAGAAACACCATGGCGAAGCCGCCTGTGCGCAAGCCTAAGAAGAAGGTCTGCGCGTTCTGCAAGGACAAGACCCAGTACGTGGACTACAAGGACACGAACATGCTGCGGAAGTTCATTTCCGACCGCGGCAAGATCCGTGCCCGCCGCGTCACCGGCAACTGCACGCAGCACCAGCGTGACGTCGCCACGGCAGTCAAGAACAGCCGTGAGATGGCGCTGCTGCCCTACACGTCCACCGCGCGATAAGGGAAGGGTGACCGAATAATGAAGATCATCCTCACCCACGAGGTCTCCGGCCTCGGCGCTGCCGGCGACGTCGTCGACGTCAAGGACGGGTACGCCCGTAACTACCTGGTTCCGCGTGGCTTTGCCATCCGCTGGACCAAGGGTGGCGAGAAGGACGTGGCGCAGATCCGCCGCGCCCGCAAGATCCACGAGATCGCGACGATCGAGCAGGCCAACGAGGTCAAGGCCAAGCTCGAGGCCGTGAAGGTCCGTCTGGCTGTTCGCTCCGGCGACGCCGGCCGTCTCTTCGGCTCCGTCACCCCGGCGGACATCGCCTCGGCGATCAAGGCTGCCGGTGGCCCGGACGTCGACAAGCGTCGCGTCGAGCTCGGCTCGCCGATCAAGACGCTGGGCGGACACCAGGTGTCCGTGCGTCTGCACCCCGAGGTTGCGGCGAAGCTCGGCATCGAGGTCGTTGCTGCCTAAGGGCAGAGCTCAGCAGAGCATGTGAGGGGCCGCACTCCACGGGAGTGCGGCCCCTCGTCGTTTCACGTGAAACACGCTCTACGTCCGGTGATCAGCGGGTGGCGCCGGTAACGATCCACTTGCCGGAGCGGGTACGCAGCCAGAGCGTCATCATGCGCACCGCCATCATCAGGGTCATCGCCCACCACAGCGCGGTCAGACCGCCGCCGAATGTGGGAACGAGCAGGGCGACCGGAGCGAAGACGGCCAAGGTGATCAGCATGGCCCAGGCGAGGTACCGGCCGTCTCCGGCGCCCATCAGTACACCGTCCAGGACGAAGACCACGCCGGCGATCGGCTGGGACAGCGCCACGACCAGCAGGGCAGGGATCAGAGTGTCCTGCACCGCCCCGTCGCTGGTGAACAGCGGGGTGAACAGGGGCCTCGCGAGCACGACCAGAGCCCCGAGCACGACGCCCGAGGCAATGCCCCACTGGACCATGCGACGGCATGCCTCGCGGGCACCTTGGGCGTCACTGGCTCCCAGATAGCGACCGATGATGGCTTGCCCGGCGATGGCAATGGCATCGAGGGCGAAGGCCATCAGACTCCACAGGGAGAGGACGATCTGGTGGGCGGCGATATCGGCATCACCCAAGCGGGCGGCGACGGCAGTGGCGATCAGAAGAACGGCACGGAGCGACAGCGTCCGGACCAGCAGGGGGGCACCGGCCTGCGCGCTGGCCCTGATGCCCGTTGCGTCGGGGTACAACGAGGCCCCGTGCCGACGTGCTCCACGTATCACCACTACCAGATAGGCGGCTGCCATCCCGCACTGGGCCATGACCGTTCCCCAGGCCGATCCGGCGATGCCGAGCCCCGCGCCGTACACAAGCCCCGCGTTAAGGGCGCCGTTGGCCGCGAAGCCACCTACAGCGACGTAGAGCGGGGTCCTGGTGTCCTGCAGCCCGCGGAGTACGCCGGTCGCGGCCATCACGATGAGCATGGCAGGGATACCGAGGCTGGAGATCCGCAGATAGGTGGCGGCGTACGGGGCGGCGGTGTCGGAGGCACCGAAGGCATCGACGAGCCAGGGGGCGGAGGGGAGTGCCAGGACGATGACGGCGATGCCGAGGAGCAGTGCCAGCCAGATGCCGTCCATGCCTTGCCGTATCGCGGAGGCGAGATCGCCCGCGCCCATCCGCCGGGCGACTGCAGCCGTGGTGGCATACGCGAGAAAGACGAAGACGCTGACGGCGGTGGTCAGCAGTGCCGCAGCGACCCCCAGGCCGGCGAGTTGCGGTGTGCCGAGATGTCCGACGATGGCGCTGTCGACCATGACGAAGAGCGGTTCGGCGACGAGTGCGCCGAAGGCAGGAACGGCGAGTGCGACGATCTCGCGATCGTGCCGTCGGCGACTGGAGTGCGAGGTCGCAGGGGCCTGGGTCATGAGGGTCAATCTAATCTTCCACAGGTAATGGATGCAATGCCTTGGCGCTCCTTACATCTCCCTGGGTGATGTGTTCTTCTGCACGCGGTTTGCTGTGATCTTGTGCAGACTCAGGAAGTTTTTCTCCCCCACAGCCCGTGGATGGAGAAACCCCAGGTCACGGCCGTGATGATGGCGGTGTTATGAGTTTGTCCACAGTGCTGTCCCCTGGTCCGTGCACAGGTTCCGCGGAGTTCTCCACAGCATCGGGTCCGTCGTCCACATGCCCTGTGGATAACCAGATTGGCTGACGGTGCCGGGCGGCCTACCGTGGAGCGGCGCCCACACCCCGTTTCAGCCCTGGAATCCCGCAGAACTCGACGTGCCGGAACCGGAGTCGAGCGTCTTGTTTGTCGGTGCTGTGCCGTAAGAAGGAGTGGCATGGCGAGGGTCCGCGGAGCGGACGGGAGGAGGTGGCCCGGTGAGCATTCCCGAGCCTTTGGACGACCCCTGGGCCGACACCGGTCCCAGTGACCGTCTGCCCGTTTCCCGCCAGCGTCGCGGTGACGGTCGGGACCGTGCTGAGCAGCACGACCGTGGTAGGGAGAGCAGCGCCTGGGACGGCGGTTCGCCCGGCTTCGAGCGGGTGCCCCCGCAGGACCTCGACGCCGAGCAGTCGGTGCTGGGTGGCATGCTCCTGTCCAAGGACGCCATCGCTGACGTCGTGGAGATCATCAAGGGGCACGACTTCTACCGTCCGGCCCACGAGACCGTCTTCCAGGCGATCCTCGACCTTTATGCCAAGGGAGAGCCGGCCGACCCGATCACAGTCGCGGCCGAGCTGGTCAAGCGCGGCGAGATCACCAAGGTGGGCGGCGCCCCCTATCTGCACACTCTCGTCCAGTCCGTGCCGACCGCGGCCAACGCCTCGTACTACGCGGAGATCGTCCACGAGCGGGCGGTCCTGCGGCGGCTCGTCGAGGCCGGCACGAAGATCACGCAGATGGGATACGCGGCCGACGGCGACGTCGACGAGATCGTCAACTCCGCGCAGGCCGAGATCTATGCCGTCACCGAGCAGCGCACCAGCGAGGACTATCTGCCGCTCGGCGACATCATGGAAGGCGCACTCGACGAGATCGAGGCGATCGGTTCGCGCTCCGGTGAGATGACCGGTGTACCGACCGGCTTCACCGACTTCGACGCACTGACGAACGGTCTGCACCCGGGCCAGATGATCGTTATCGCGGCACGTCCGGCCATGGGTAAGTCCACGCTGGCCCTGGACTTCGCCCGGGCCGCTTCGATCAAGCACAACCTGCCCAGCGTGATCTTCTCCCTCGAAATGGGGCGCAACGAGATCGCGATGCGTCTGCTGTCCGCCGAGGCACGCGTGGCTCTGCATCACATGCGCTCCGGCACGATGACCGACGAGGACTGGACGCGGCTGGCCCGCCGGATGCCGGACGTCTCGGCCGCTCCGCTCTACATCGACGATTCGCCGAATCTCTCGATGATGGAGATCCGGGCGAAGTGCCGTCGTCTGAAGCAGCGGAACGACATCAAGTTGGTGATCATCGACTATCTGCAGCTGATGCAGTCCGGTGGTTCGAAGCGGGCCGAGAGCCGCCAGCAGGAAGTCTCGGACATGTCCCGAAACCTCAAGCTGCTCGCAAAGGAACTGGAGCTTCCGGTCATCGCGCTGTCGCAGCTGAACCGTGGCCCGGAGCAGCGTACGGACAAGAAGCCGATGGTCTCCGACCTGCGTGAATCCGGCTCCATCGAGCAGGACGCCGACATGGTGATCCTGCTGCACCGAGAGGACGCGTACGAGAAGGAGTCCCCGCGGGCGGGCGAGGCGGACCTGATGGTGGCCAAGCACCGTAACGGCCCGACGGCGACGATCACTGTGGCGTTCCAGGGTCACTACTCGCGCTTTGTGGACATGGCGCAGACCTGACGTCTGCCTGTAGGGCCCCGTATTGCGTGCCGGAGTCTCACGGCTGATGTCGGACGGATGCCGGATGCGGCTTCGGCCGTGAGACCGACCGGACCCTTGGAACCGAGTTCGCTCAGCAAGCGAGCCCGTACCTCAGCAGCCCATCGGCGCATCCCTCTCCGCCCGCGTGGTCGAGAGAGGCAGGTTCAATTATCGCAGCGCTGTTATATTAGCGCTGTGACATTGGATCCCACAACGCTGCCCGACCCCTGGCAGCCGTTGCACAAGCTGCTGGCCGCCATGGACGCCGAAATCGAGCAGCTCTACGTCGCGCGCGGAATCAAGGGGGTGCGGCCACGGTTTGCCTATCCACTGATCCGGCTCGCCCATGCCGGGCCACTGACCATCCGTGAACTTGCGGAGTCCCTCGACCGCTCGCACTCCGCGATCAGCCAGACCATTGCCGCCATGCGCAAGGAGGATCTGGTCACCTCCTCCCCGGGGCCCGACGCCCGTACCCGGCGGATCGACCTGACCGAGCGTGGGCGGTCGCTGGTGCCGTTCCTGGAGGCCGAGTGGCGCGCCACCCATGCGGCGGTCGCTGAACTGGACGGCGAAACCCCCTACGCGCTGACCTCCGTGGTCGAGGAGCTGCGGCGGGCGCTGGAACACAGGTCGATGCGACAGCGGATCCTGGACCACCTCGTCGAGCCACCGCGATGAGGGGGAGTGTCAGGTTCCTCGACGCCCGCCCGCTGCGTAGTAGCCGGCCGTTCCGCGACCTGTGGGTCGGATCCTCCGCCTCACAACTCGGCGGGCAGATAGCCACCGTGGCAGTGCTGGCCCAGGTCTGGGACCTGACCGGCAGCCCGGTGGGCACCGGGGCCATCGGGCTCGCAACCGGCCTGCCGCTGGTGTTGTTCGGGCTGCTCGGCGGCACCCTGGCGGACGCCGTCGACCGCCGTGCGGTCGTGCGGGCCACCACCGCAGGCCAACTCCTGGCCGCCGCGGGGCTGTGTGCCCAGGCTCTGGCGGACAACCGGAACGTGTTGCTGCTGCTCGTCCTGGTCGCCATGGGGGCCGCCTGCGGCGCGCTCGGCGCACCTTCCCGGCGCACCTTCCCCGTGCGGCTGCTGCCGGCCGACCAGGTCGCGGCCGGACTCGCGCTGACCAACGTCTCCTTCCAGGCAGCGATGCTGGCAGGGCCCGCGCTGGCCGGGATGATCATCACCTACGGCGGCTTCCCTGCCGCCTACGCTGCACAGGCCCTGGCCGCCGTGGTCTCGGTGCTCGCGGTGGTCCGTCTCCCGGCCATGCGACCCGAGAGCGCCGACGCGGCAGTCAGACGTCGGCCGGACCGTGGCGGATGGCGGGTCGTCCTGCGCCGCCCGACGCTGTGGGGCTCGATGGCCACCGACCTGTCGGCGACGCTGCTCGCCATGCCGATCGCGCTCTTCCCACTGGTCAACGAGATCCGCTTCGATGGCAACCCGCAGACCCTCGGCCTGTTCCTTTCGGCCGTCGCGGTCGGGGGGATCACCGTCGGCCTGCTCTCCGGCACGGTGACGCGCTGGCGCCGCGGCGGCCTGGTTCAGCTGATCGCGGCCGCTGTCTGGGGCCTGGCGCTTGCCGGCTTCGGCCTGGCCGGGCCGCTATGGCTGGCTCTCGGCTGCCTGGCCGTGGCCGGCGCCGCCGACACCGTGTCCGTAGTCACCCGGAGCGCCTTGGTCCAGTTGGAGACCCCGGACGCGTACCGGGGCCGGGTCTCTTCCGTGGAACACGTCATCGGCGTCGCAGGCCCCGAGCTCGGCAATTTCCGCGGCGGCCTGCTGGCATCAGCCACTTCCGCCCCCTTCGCTCTGGTCGTCGGCGGTCTGTCCGCCACCTTGGCGATCGGAGCCGTGGCCGCGACCAACGCCCCCCTCCGGGCCTACCGCACACCGACGCCCACAGCGCCCGCCGCCCCCGAGCCGACCGAACCCGGGGCTGCCGGCGCGGCGACGGCCGCCGGGTAGGCAGTCATGGCCGTCCTCGCTGTCTGCGTACGCGTCTGAGTGCACCACCGACTAGGGAGACAGTGCGTCCCGGTGCACTGGCGCCGCAACGACCGAAGCCACCCAGTAACCCGTGAGCCAACCTCCGTCGCCCTGGCCACAGCACAGCACGACGACATGGAACGCGGGATCGCCGCCCGGCGGATCCGTGGTGGCGAACGTGTCGCCTCCCGTGATGACGCAGCGGATCGACGAACGGCACGCCCCATGGGCGCAGTGGCAGGCGTTGGCCGCATGCTGCGAAATGGGCTCGCCACGGAGCGGCTGCGCCGGTACTTGTTGACCATGACCTACTCAGAAGAACTGCTTCCCGGCACGCAGCGTGCTCTGCTGCACCGCATCGCCACCGCACAGGCCGAGGGCCGCACGCCCTCGGTCGTCGCCGCGGTTCAGCGCCAGGGCCGGATCGTCTGGAGCGGTTCCCGCAGCTGCGTCGACGGTCACGCCCCGGACGCGGATACGCAGTTCAGGATCGGTTCCCTCACCAAGACCTTCACCGCCGTGCTGGTGCTGCGGCTGCGTGACGAGGGGCTGCTGGACCTGGACGACCCGCTGGAGAAGCACCTGCCCGGCACAGGTGTCGGCGGTGTCACCGTCCTCCAACTGCTCGCTCACAGTGCGGGACTGGGCGCCGAGTCGCCTGCACCCTGGTGGGAGCGGACGCCGGGCACGCTTCGCCCCGAGCTCGCCGATGTCCTGGGCGAGCAGACCCGGATGCATCCGCCCGGCCGGCGCCATCACTACTCCAACCCTGGTTACACACTGCTCGGCGCGTTGATCGAGGCGGTGCGCGGAGCGTCCTGGGCGGATGTGCTGCAGCGGGAAATCCTGGAACCGCTGGGCATGAGCCGCACGAGTACCCAACCGCAGGCGCCGCACGCGGGTGGCTGGGCTGTGCACCCGTGGGCCGATGCTCTGCTGCCCGAACCTCCTGAGGACCTCGGCCTGATGGCCCCGGCGGGACAGCTGTGGTCCACGGCCGCCGACCTCCTCCGGTTCGCCTCGTTCCTCAGCGAAGGAGACGACCGGGTGCTGGGGGCCGCCTCGGTGGCGGAGATGCGCGTACCGTCCGCACCGTCCGAGTCCGGTGACTGGCAGGGCGGTTACGGTCTCGGGCTGCAGCTCGTCCGGCAGGACGGCCGCACTCTTGTCGGGCACACCGGCTCGCTGCCGGGCTTCCTGGCCGCGCTCTGGCTCAGCACCGAGGACGATGTGGCCGCTGTGGTGCTCGCCAATGCCACTTCGGGCCTGTTCGTCGGAACGGTCGCCGCCGACCTCGTAGGGATCGTTGCCGAGGCCGAGCCCCGTATCCCTGAACCGTGGCGCCCGCTGCCCGAGGTCGATGCAGAACTCCTCGCGCTGACAGGCCCCTGGTACTGGGGTACGCGTGCGAACATCCTGCGTCTGACCGCGGACCGGGGTCTGGAGCTGCAGGTGCTGCAAGGCAGCGGCCGTGGCGCCCGGTTCGTCGCGCAGCCCGATGGCACCTGGATCGGCCTCGACGGCTACTACGCCGGGGAGACGCTACGCATCGTCAAGGCCGCCGACGGCAGCGTGACCCATCTCGACCTGGGGTCCTTCGTCTTCACGCGTGAACCGTACGACCCTGCGTCGGTGGTGCCCGGTGGAGTGGACCCGGAGGGCTGGCGAGGCCTCGGCGCCTGAGTGCCGGGCCGTAGCGCCATCGCGTCGTCGCGTTTCACGTGAAACGCGACGTGTGCGGACTGGTCAGGCCGTCAACTCCCTTTCCAGCGGCGTGCGGAAGCGTGGAGTGACCCGAGTGTCACCCACCCATTCCGACAGCCGGGAAGCCTCCGCCTCGATTGATGCGGAGGCTTCCCGGCCTACGTCGGACAGCAGTCGCCAGACCGGCTCGCCGTCGGCGCGCTGTGCCCAGCCGCCCACGATCCGGCCGTTCCACCACACCGTCGGGCCGACATTGCCGGCCCGGTCGAAGAGCGCCGCCCGGTGCTCGGCCGGAAGGTGGAAGCCGCGATCGCCCCAGCCCATCGCGCTCGGGTCGAGCGCCGGAAGCAGCGCCGCCCAGGGCTCCAGGGCTGGTTCGGGCTCCATGTCCCCGGGCGAGACCCAGCCCGTGGCCCCATTGTCGAGTCGCACCCCTTCGGCTCCGGCGGCTGCCAGCGCCTTGCGCACCTGTCCGAGGGTCCAGCCCGTCCACCACTTCAGGTCGGTCTCGGTGGCGGGTCCGTACGAGCGGAGCCAGCGCAGGGCAAGCTCCGCCTGTGCTCCTGCGGTGTCCTGGACGGGCCAGGGTTCGGCCTCCGTCCAGCGGAACTGGCTGGACGTCCAGGAGCCGCGCGGTCTGTCCCGACGGATCAGACCCTCGGCCGCCATGACCCGTATGACGCGTGTGGCGACGCCCTGTACCGTCTCCTGCTTCTTGCCGGGAAAGACCGTGATCTTCGTTCGCAGCGCCGGCACGGCGGCGGAGAGCTCGCTGCCGGTCGCCGAGCCCCGAGCCGCCAGGACGGCGAGGGTCTCCTCCTCCGCCCTGGCGAGCCAGCGCTCATCCAGTCCACTTCCGTCGTCCTGCAGGTGTTTGAGGAGGGTTCGGCGCTCCTTGGCGGCGACGGCCCGGGCATTCGACGCGTCGATGTAGGGAGCGATCTCGTGCGACACGGTGAAAAGGGTGTTGCGCATGGAGAGCAACCGGACCAGGGAGACGTCTTCGTAGAGAGCCTGCTCCACCGTGCCGACGCTCGCCTCGGTCAGCCGGGCGCAGGTGGAGAGGAAGACGGTGGCCGCGTCGGTGGCGTGCAGGGCCACCACTGCGTCGGCCACGGACACCGCGGAAGCCGCCCGCACGGAGGGTGCCAGGAGATGGCGCCGGCCGAGTCTGGTCCGGCGTTCTGCGTCGCTGATGCCGTACACCGGGAGAGCTCCTCCGGTCCTGGGGATCTTGTGGGACTGCGGGCAGTGGTCAGAGGGCGAGCTTGAAGCCCACGTGGCTGGCGGTGAAGCCGAGACGCTCGTAGAAGCGGTGCGCATCGGCCCGAGTCGCGTCGGACGTCATCTGGACCAACTGGCAGCCCTGGCGCCGGGATTCGTCCACGGCCCAACCGATCAGCTGGGTACCGAGGCCACTCCCGCGTTCATCGGCATGGACGCGGACACCTTCGATGATCGAGCGCGTCGAGCCGCGCCGGGAGAGTCCTGGGATCACCGTCAGCTGCAGGGTCCCCACGACCGTGCCCTCGCGCACGGCGACGACCAGATGCTGGTTCGGGTCGTCGGCAAGCCGCTCGAACGCGGCGTGGTAGGGGGCGAGGTCGTCCGGCGACTCTCGCTGTGCTCCCAGTGGATCGTCCGCCAGCATCGCCACGACGGCCGGGACGTCGGTGACAGCCGCCGGCCGTATCTTCACGTCACTCATGATCGGCAGACTACGCAGATCATGCAGCCTGCGCGGGAACCTTCAGTTCTTCGACCGTCCTGACGAGCGGGGCCAGCTCGGGGTTCTTGGCGGCCGCGTCGAGCGCGGCACGCAACGCGGTGTCATTGGTGGGCCGGGCCTCGGCAAGAAGGGCCTGGCCGGCGTCGGTGACGTCGGTGTAGATGCCGCGGCGGTCGGTGTCGCAGAGATACCGGGTCAGCAGTCCGCGGTCCTCGAGGCGGCTGACCAGGCGGGTGGTCGCGCTCTGGCTGAGCACCACGGCCTCTGCGACCTGCTTCATCTGGAGATGGCCGCCGGAACCGCTGTGCTGCCGGCTCAGAACATCGAGCAGGGAGTACTCCCGCACGCTGAGGCCGTGCCCCGACTGCAGGGCCCGCTCGACATGGGCCTCGATCTTGCCGTGGAGCAGGGAGAGCGCGTACCAGCCCTGGGAGAGGGCGGTCAGTGCGGGGTCCGTCGCTGTCATGGTCTCTCCTCCGTGCGGGAGCTGCTTGAGTCCAGGATAGGGGACGTCTGCAATAGCCAGCGTTTGCAATTAATCGGCGTCTGCAATTATTGTGAACGCTTGTAAGGCGCAGACGCAATCTTCTGGGAAGGTGAAACCCATGCCGCTCGCGCTCCTCGCCCTGGCCATCGGGGCATTCGGTATCGGAACCACCGAGTTCGTGATCATGGGGCTTCTCCCCGAGGTTGCGGCGGACTTCCAGGTCTCGATCCCGACCGCAGGGTTCCTCGTCACGGGCTACGCCCTCGGTGTCGTACTCGGCGCCCCGCTGATGACCGTTCTCGGCACCCGGGTCACCCGCAAACGCATGCTGATGGTCCTGATGGTGCTGTTCGTCATAGGCAACGCGGTGTCCGCCGTCGCCCCTGTTTTCGGCGTGATGCTTGCAGGACGGGTCATCGCGTCGCTCGCCCACGGTGCCTTCTTCGGCATCGGGTCGGTGGTCGCGGCCGACCTGGTCGCACCGCAGAAGAAGGCCGGTGCGATCGCCATGATGTTCACCGGCCTCACCGTCGCCAATGTCATCGGCGTGCCGCTGGGCACGTACATCGGGCAGAACGTCGGGTGGAGGACCACGTTCTTCATCGTCGCGGCCCTCGGAGTCGTCGGCCTTCTCGGTGTGGCCAGGCTGGTTCCGGAGCAGCCGAAGGCCGAAGGCGTACGCCTCCGCCACGAGCTGGCCGCTTTCCGTAATGTGCAGGTGCTGCTCGCCATGGCGATGACCGTCCTGGGCTTCGGCGGAGTCTTCGCCGCGATCACCTACATCACGCCGATGATGACGGAGATCGCCGGCTACTCCGCATCGTCCGTCACCTGGTTGCTGGTTCTGTTCGGGCTCGGCATGGTCGGGGGCAATCTGCTCGGCGGCAAGTTCGCCGACCGTCATCTGATGCCGATGCTGTACGTGTCGCTGGGGGCCCTTGCGGCAGTCCTGGCCGTATTCACGCTGACCGCCCACAACAAGATCGCGGCAGCCGTCACCATTGTTCTGATCGGCGGCCTGGGCTTCGCGACCGTGCCGCCGCTGCAGAAGCGGGTGCTCGACCAGGCTGCGGGCGCTCCGACCCTTGCCTCCGCCGTCAACATCGGCGCCTTCAACCTCGGCAACGCGCTGTCGGCATGGCTCGGCGGCCTCGTCATCGCGGCAGGTCTCGGCTACACCGCACCCAACTGGGTCGGCGCCGTACTGGCCGCATCCGCACTCGTTCTCGCTGTCGTCTCCGGACTCCTGGAACGTCGCACGGTCACACACAGCCGACGCGTCGCCGGCCACATCCCCGAACCGGTCGCAGTCGCCGAAGCCAGCCGCTGACAGTTCCCAGAGCCACTGCAGACAGAACACTCAACCGCACCAAGGAGTCATTCCTCATGACCAGCACCCCCACGTCGGCCGCCGTCGCCCCGCTGACCATCCAGGACGCGGAAGCGCTCGTCGCCACCGCATGCACCGCCGCGGGAGCCGCCGGTGTCACGGTTGCCGTCACCGTCCTCGACGCGGGCGGCCACCTGCTGGCCTTCCGGCGCGACGACCGGGCCGTTCTCATCGCGGGGGAGACCAGCACCCGCAAGGCGTACACGGCCCTCCAGCTCGGCGCCCCGACGGCCGAACTCGTCGACGCGGTCAAGCCCGGCGGGCTCTTCCACACCCTGCCGACCGCCCTCGACCGACCGCTGCTCTTCATCGCCGGCGGTGTCCCGGTCTTCCGTGACGGCCGGCTGGTCGGTGCCGTCGGCGTCGGCGGCGGCGCGCCCGAGCAGGACCACGGCTTCGCGACGGCTGCCGTGGAGGCGCTTGCCTAGTGATCTGGTTGTGAGTTCGTTGGGCACCACGTGAGTCGCTTTCCGCACCAATTCACGGGTTCGGCTGACGGGTGCCGACTGGCTTCGGTCTGCTGTCGGTTGTGGGTGACAGCAGGCTGGAGCCGTTGGTCCTGAGCGTGGCCGAGCGGCAGGTGTTGAGTAACTGGGTCAAGCGCCGCACGACCGCGCAGGGTCTGGCCCTGCGGGCGCGGATCGTGTTGGCGTGCGCGGAGGGTAGGCCGAACCTGGCGGTCGCAGTCAGGCTGGGGGTGAACCGGGGCACGGTCGCCAAATGGCGCTCGCGGTTCCTGCGCGACCGGCTCGACGGGCTCGCTGATGAGCCGCGGCCCGGGGTGCCACGGACCATCACCGATGCCCAGGTCGAAGAGGTGGTGGTCCGCACCCTGGAGCGGATACCCGCAGGTGGGACGCATTGGTCGAAGCGGGAACTGGCCAAGGCTGTGGGGATCTCCCCGGCGAGCGTGCTGCGGATCTGGCATGCCTTCGGCCTGCAGCCGTGGCGGACCGAGACGTTCAAGATCTCCCCTGACCCGTTTCTGATCGACAAGATCCATGATGTCGTCGGGCTGTATCTCGCTCCGCCGGCGAACGCGGTGGTGTTCGCGATGGATGAGAAGCCGCAGATCCAGGCCCTTGAGCGGACCGCTCCGGTGCTGCCCATGATCCCGGGAGTGCCCGAGCGGCGGAGTTTCGACTACGCCCGGCACGGCACCGTCGACCTGTTCGCCGCGTTGAACACCGCGACCGGCAAGGTGATTACGAAGCTGTCCGCGCAGCACCGGGCCGTGGACTTCCGTGACTTCCTCGACGAGATCGACCGCCGGACCGAGCCGGGCCCGGCGGTCCACGTGATCTGCGACAACCTCTCCGCCCACAAAGCGCCGGTGGTGCACAGATGGCTGGTCGCGCACCCACGCTTCCAGTTGCACTTCACCCCCACCTATTCGTCGTGGATCAACCAGGTCGAGCGGTGGTTCGCCGAGCTGGAACGACGCTGTCTGGAGCGTGGAGCGTTCTGCTCCCTCGACGACCTCAAGGCCGCACTGGAGAACTGGATCAAGGTTTGGAACGACGAAGCCCGGCCGTTCAAATGGACCAAAACCGCCGATCAGATCCTTGACCGGAGCTGCCGCTACTGCTCACGCATCTCCGAACCAGATCACTGGCCGGAGACCCGCAGCGGAAACCCCGGGTGTCCGCCCCCATGTGCTCGCATCATCACGGCACATGGGGGCGGACGCGTACCACCCGGCAGGCGGACGACGAGCCGGTGGGTCAGTCCCCGGTCACCCCGTCGCCACAGTAAGCGGCGCGAAGCGGCGGGCCCAGTCACCCGGCAGCTCCGCAGCCCGGTAGGCCATCACCGTGGTTCCGGGAGCGGCCTGCAGACCGCGCTCCTTGAGCCGGCCCAGGAGCTCCGCGTGGCGCGCGTCGGCGTCCATGCGGAGAGGCCGGTCCGTCGCCTCGGCGAGCGAGGCGACGAGAGCCTCCGCAGTGTCGGTGTCCCGGGCGATCAGCGGACCGACGGCGTGGAGCCGATCACTCGGCCAGATCGCCGCATACCCCACGAGCTCTCCATCGTCCTCCGCGACCCGCAGGTGATCCGCGAAAGCCGGAAGCCGGGCGAGGAGATGCGTCCTGTCGGCGCCGAAGACCTCGGCATCCAGCCGGAGCATGGCATGCAGGTCCCCGGCTGCGGCCGGGCGGACGGTCACGGCGGATGCCGGGGAGGAGCTGCCATTTGACGGCCGGAAGTGCCCGATCACCCGCTCGGCCTGCCCCACTGTTTCGAACCCGAGCTCCTCGTAGAGCGGCCGTCCAGACGCCGTCGCATACAGGCCGAGCACCGTCTCTCCGGACGCCTCGATCACATGGCGCATCAGACGCCGGGCGATCCCCTGCCGCGTGTACCGCTCGGCGACAAGCAGCATGCCGATGGCGGCGAAGCCCTGACCGTACGAGGTCACCACGCAGGTGGCCGCCAGGCCTTTGCCCTCGGGGTCGTCGATGCCGTAGGCCGTCCCCGCGGACAGGAGCAGACCCCATCGGTGCTCGTCGCGCGGCCAGCCACGGTCCTCGCAGAGATCGGCGCAGGGGACCAGGTCTCCCCGGTTGAGGCGCCGGATGGGTGCGTCGGCGTGCGGGCGGGGCAGTGAACTGGGCATGAGGATCAGGCTGTCCGACGCAGTGATCGCTCGTCCACCGATTTGCCGGAACTGGCCGAGACGCGTAGCCGTCTGCCTCGCCGGGTCGGTCCCCACGGCTTCAGTACCGAGATCGCGGTGATGAACAGATAAGTGGCCGCCGCCACCGAAGGGGCGACCACGAGATTGATGTCGACAGCCCCTCGCGCCGCAGCCTCATTGATCCCCGGTCGCAGCGAGAAGACCGACAGTGCCGTCGTGATCAGTGTGAGCCAGAACTTCGTCCAGACCCAGCGGTGCCGGGCAAGGCCCCACGGGGTGCCGAGCGACAGCACCAGACCGCTGAGCAGTGAGAGCAGGGCGACCGGGACGATCAGCCAGTCGCCGAAGATTTTCATGGCGAGGGTGGCGGCCTGTGCGGTGGCGGGGTCGCCGGTCAGGAAGGCCGTGATCCCGAGTGTCAGCAGGCCGACAGTCAGACCCAGCCAGCTGACGGAGACCGCGACATGGGCGACCAGGAGACTTCGGCGAGCGGGACGCTTGAGTGGTTTCACGTGAAACACGGTGCCTGGCGAAGCGCGGTCGGGCGTCCGGCAGCGGGAGTATCCGTCCGTACTGGCGTCGGCGTACGAGGTGCTTCCCCGCCGCCCCTTCACGCATGGAGCGGACCGCCCGCGTGCATTTCCGGCGCAGCCATGTGGCAAGGGAGCGTAACGGGAAAACCGGTACGGATACCCGGACTTCCCGCTATTTGTCCGGCCTGGAGCCCATGCGGGCATGCTGGGGCTCGGGGCCGCACGCAGGGGCTGCGAGCACTGTCGGCACGCAATGAACCAGAAGATGTTCGAGGCGAGGCACAGTTATGGACGCTCCGGCCGCCATCCCGACCGGCGACAGAACCTTCAGATCTTCCGATGCGATCCTGGTCCACCGCACGCTGGCCGAGATCGTCCCTGCCGGGGATCGGGTCACCTCGTACTTCTACGCCCTGCTCTTCATCCGTCACCCCGAACTGCGCGCCCTGTTCCCGGCTGCGATGGACACCCAGCGCGACCGCCTCCTCCGGGCGCTCCTCACGGCCGCCGACCGGATGGACGACCCCGATGCGCTGACCGAGTACCTCGGGGGACTGGCCCGGGGACACCGCAAGTACGGCACCCTGCCCACGCACTATCCTGCGGTCGGTGAGGCCCTCCTCGGCGCCCTGAGCCGCTACGCCACCACCACGTGGGACAGGGAGGCCGAAGCCGCCTGGATCCGGACCTACACCATGCTGTCGCAGATCATGATCGATGCCGCCGACGAGGACGGGCAGCATGGGCCCGCCTGGTGGATGGCCGAGGTCGTCTCCCACGATCTGAGAACGCCTGACACAGCGATCCTCACGGTCCGCCCCGACCAGGCCTATCCCTTCCTCGCAGGCCAGTACACCGCCATGGAAACCCCGTGGTGGCCGCGCGTCTGGCGGAACTACTCCTTCGCCTCGGCGCCCCGGCCAGACGGTCTGCTCACGTTCCACATCAAGGCGATCCCGGTGGGGTGGGTCTCCAACGCGCTGGTGCACCGGGCCCGTCCCGGCGATGTTCTACGCCTCGGCCCGCCCACCGGCTCGATGACGGTCGACCACACCACTCACAACGGTCTGCTATGCCTGGGCGGTGGCACGGGTATCGCGCCCATCAAGGCGCTCGTCGAGGATGTCGCCGAACACGGTGACCGGCGCCCGGTGGAGGTCTTCTACGGCGCACGCAGCGACCGCGACCTGTACGACCTCGAGACGATGCTGCGCCTCCAGCAGACCTTTCCCTGGCTCGTGGTGCGGCCGGTGGTCTCCGGCGCCTCGGGTGGGGACACGGGGCTCAAGGGCCTGTTGCCCGATGCCCTGCGCGAGCGCGGCCCATGGCCGGAGTACGACGCCTATCTTTCGGGTCCGCCGGGAATGGTCCGCAGCAGCGTGGACGTACTCACCAGCATCGGCATGCCGCCCGAGCGCATTCGGTACGACTCCATCGAGGAGTTGGCGCCCGTGCAGGGGCCGGCCTGAACACGAGAAACAGCGGCGCTGCACCCGAGGGAACAGCGCCAGTGCGCAGGCGCCGCAAGAACAGGGCGCCGTCCCGGGATCAGCCCAGATCAGGTGCGTGCATCGCCCGTACGCCTTCGATATTGCCGTCCAGGTAGTGCCGCAGCGACAGCGGTACGAGATGAACGGCGGCGATCCCGATCCGGCTGAACGGCACCCGTACGACGTCGTACTCCCCGCACGGATCCTCGATCTCGGGGCCGTGCCGCCGGGACAGGTCCATCGAGTCCAGCCGGCAGACGAAGAAGTGCTGCACCTTCACGCCTTTCACCCCGCCGCCCTCGATGTGTTCCACGGTGTCGACGAAACAGGGGACCACATCGGTGATCTTGGCGCCGAGCTCCTCGTCCACCTCGCGGTGCAGGGCGTCGACAACGGTTGCGTCCTCGGGCTCGACCCCGCCGCCCGGCGTGAGCCAGTACGGATCCACCCCGGGCTTGGTGCGCTTGATCAGGATGAGGTCGTTGCCGTCGAGCAGGATGGCGCGTGCGGTGCGCTTGACCACAGGACGTTCGGTCATGGCAAGAGAGTGGCCCACAGAACCCGTTCTGAAACACCCCCACGCCCGGGGGTCACCAGTCGGCGGCAGCGCGTACCAGCCACTCGTGCGCCCGCGCGATGTGCGGCAGGGCGAGTGTCCCGGTCCGCGCGGCCAGGAAGTAGGTGCGCAGCGGGGGCACCGGCGGGTCCAGGAGCGCCACCACCTCGCCGCGCTCGAGTGCCCCCGCGCACAGATAGCGCGGCAGTACGGCAAGCCCCGCGCCCGCCGCGGTGCACTCCAGGACGGCCCGCAGATCCGGTGTGATGACGGTTCCCGCGGCGGCGGGACGGCTGTCGAAGACGGCGGCCCAGTAGCGGGAGACGAAGGGCAGGCTCTCGTGCACCTCCACCACCGGCAGCTGCTCCAGCACCACAGGTCCCTTGTGGCGCAGCGTTCCGGGGCCGAGGCGCGCGGCCCAGCGCGGAGCGGCGACCAGCACATGCTCCTCGTCGCAGAGTGGAGTCGCGGTGAGCAGCCCGCCGCGCGGCCGGGCTGTCGCGATGGCCAGATCATGGTGTCCCGCGGCGAGCCCCTCGAACGTCTCCTCGGTGTTCGCGAGGAACGAGCTGCGCAGGGCGAGCCCCTGGGAGACGAGGGGGGTCAGTGCGGGCAGGGCACGCAGAGAGGTGAACTCCGGGGGCCCTGCCAGATGCAGCGTCCGTACCGCCGACTCCTCGTCGAGTCCGGTCTCGGTGATCTCGACCAGCGCGTCCAGATGAGGGGCCGCCCGGTGCGCGAGCTCGTCGCCGATGGCCGTCGGGGTCACGCCGCGGGCCCGGCGCAGGAAGAGCGGGCGGCCCAGCTGCCGTTCCAGCGTGCGTATCTGCGAGGTCACCGCGGGCTGGGAGAGGCCGAGCAGTGCGGCGGCCCGGGTGAAGGACCCGGCCCGGTGCACTGTCACGAACGTGCGCAGCAGGGCCAGGTCCATGTCCTGTCCCCTCTCACCCGTGCGAAGCGTCCGACCCGCACAACTATAAATATGTCGATAGGTCGCTGTCGCTACCGTGATTGGACACTGACGCAGAGTCAATTAGCCTTGTTCAGGCGGTTCTTCGCGCGTGGAACCGGGGTGGTCCGAGCCACGAGGGGGGAGGCTCGGACCGCCCGTACCCGCCATGTCCTGCGATGCCCCGCGGGCTCAGCGCCCGCTCGTCGCCAAGTCCAGCGCCCGCTCCACGTCGGCCACCAGATCGGCCACGTCCTCGGCCCCGACGGAGAACCGGATGAAGCCTTCCGGTACGGCGTCGCCGCCCCAGCGCGCCCTGCGCTCGGCGGTGGAGCGTACGCCGCCGAAGCTCGTGGCGTCGTCGACCAGCCGCAGCCCGGCCAGGAATCGCTCGGCGATCTCGCGGTCGGGCAGCACGAAGGACACCACGGAGCCGAAGCGGCGCATCTGCCGCACCGCGACCGGGTACGAGGGGTCGGTGGGCAGTCCGGGATACCTCAGGCCCGTCACCTCCTGCCGCTTGCCCAGCGCCTCGGCGAGGACGAGCGCGTTGGCGCACTGCCGGTCGATCCGCAGCTCCAGCGTGGCCAGCGAACGGTGCGCGAGCCAGGCCTCCATCGGCCCGGGGATCGCCCCGACGACCTTGCGCCAGCGCCGGACACCCGCTGCCAGTTCCGGATCGCGGCAGGTCACATGTCCGAGCAGGATGTCGCCGTGCCCGGTCATGCCCTTGGTGTCACTGGCCACCGAGAAATCGGCTCCCAGCTCCAGCGGGCGCTGGCCGAGCGGGGTGGCGAGCGTGTTGTCCACGGCCACCAGGACGCCGGCCGCGTGTGCGGCCTCGATGAGCCGCCGCAGGTCGCAGACGTCGAGTCCGGGGTTGGACGGCGTCTCGATCCACAGCAGCCTGGCACCCTCCAGCACCGCCAGCTGTGCGTCGCCCCCGGTCGGCGCGGTCCGTACCTCGACCCCGTACGCCTCCAGCTGCTCACGTACCAGCGGAAGCGCCTGATAGCCGTCGTCGGGCAGGACCACCGCGTCACCTGATCGCGCCTGGGACAGCAGTACGGCCGAGATCGCCGCCATGCCGGAGGCGAACACGGTGGTCTCGACCGTCTCCCCCGGCGCTTCGAGCTCGCCGATGGCCCGTTCCAGATGGGTCCAGGTCGGATTGGTGTCCCGGCCGTACGTGTACGGGCCGGTCGGCTCGCCGGAGAGGTGGAAGTGCGCAGCGAAGACCGGACCGGGCAGCGTGGGTTCGTACTGCTCCGGTTCGGGAAGGCCCGCCCGTACCGCTCGGGTTCCGTCGCCCATGGTGTTCATGCCGTTCCTTCTGTTCTCCGGACGCGCCGGTGTTGCTGGTACTGCCGATCCTGCTGGTCGCTCTGATCCTGTCGATCGCCTCGATGCGGCCGGATCAGTCCTCGTCGGGCAGGACGACATTCAGTGCCCAGGACACGATCGAGATGATCAGACCGCCGAGGACGGCAGTCCAGAAGCCCTCGACATGGAAGCTGAGGTCGAACTGGTCGGCCAGCCAGGAGGTCAGCAACAGCATCAGCGCGTTCACCACGAGGGTGATCAGACCGAGTGTGAGGATGAACAGCGGCAGGGTGAGCACCTTCACGATCGGCTTCACCACGAAGTTCACCAGCCCGAAGATCAGGGCGACGAGAACCAGGGTGAGCGCCTTGCGTCCGGTACTGCCGCCGGACAGCGTGATGTTGTCGAGCAGCCAGATGGCCACGGCCAGCGCACCTGCGTTGGCGATCGTCTTGACTACGAAATTCTTCATGTGTCTGATCGTGGCAGACATGATCGATGGCGAACACCGGCAGAACGAAAGCAAGGGGCGGACGGGCCATGAAGGCATTCAGGCTGGACGAACTGGAGGCGGAACGGGCCGCCAACGACGGCGCGTATCTGCAGTTTCTGCGCGAACGGAACATGTCTGTCGGCCTGTACGCGCTCGACGCCGGCGACCTCGACCCCCAGCAGCCGCACGGCCAGGACGAGGTCTACCTCGTCGTCAGCGGCCGCGCCTCGATCACCGTCGGCATGGAGACCACACAGGTGGGCAGGGGAAGCGTGGTGTACGTCCCGGCCGGTGTGGCCCACAAGTTCCACCACATCACCGAGGATCTGCGGGTCATGGTGGTCTTCTCTCCGCCGGAGAGCTGAGCCGGACCCTCAGGGATCCCTAGGGGTTCGATCAGGGGAGTCCAAGGGCTCCCGGACCACCGCAGGCCGCCCCCGCGCCTCTAGCATCGAAGCAAGTGCTCATCGAAGCGGGTACTCACAGAGACGAGGTAGGGACGATGGCCGTGCGGGAGATATTCGCGGGGATGCCCTGGTGGGTGAAGTGGGTCGCGGTGCCCGTCATCGCGATCGTCGTGTTCGGCGGTCTGATCGCCAGCGTGATCGGGTTCGTGATCGGTCTGCTCTTCAAGGCGCTGGTCTTCGTGATTCTGGTCGGCGGGCTCGTCTTCGTCGTACGCAAGTTCATGTCGTCCTCGTCGTCGCGTGGCGACTGGTAGGACAGGGCCCGGTCACCAGTCGGGCAATTAGCCCAGCTGAGCTAAGTACCAGACGAAACGGCACCCCTTGCGGACGCTGCCGATACAGTGGCGCTCCGCTGCCGTTGCCTGGGAAAAAATTGTCCGTCACCGCCGTGACCAGTGGTTTGCACGAACGTCCGGCCCGCGGACCCAGGATTACGGCAGGCCCGTGGGGGCGGCCCCCACGGTCGGGCTGATAGCCCGTCACCATGCCTGGGGGTGACCTTTGACCACGGCATCGAGCACCGCTGTCCCGACGTTGATCGGTTCGGTTCAGCGGGCGTTGAGGCTGTTGGAGGCTGTGGGCGCCCATCGGGACGGGGCGCCCGCGAAGCAGCTCGCCCGGGAAGCGGGGCTTCCCCTTCCCACCGCCTATCACCTGCTGCGCACCCTGACCCATGAGGGCTACCTGCGCCGGCAGAACGGCGTCTTCCTCTTCGGTTCCGCCGCCGAGCGGCTGGTCGACGACGGTGCGCTGCAGAATCGTCGCAGCAGAATGACCCAGTCGCTGGCCCGCTGGCGCGACATCATCGGTGCGCCGGTGTACTGCGCCGTCTACCGCGAGGGGGAGATCGAACTCATCGCGGTGGCCGATGCGCCTGCCGCGCCCGCGGTGGAGGAGTGGGCCTCGTTCCGGGAGACCGGGCATGCCCATGCGATCGGCCAGTGCCTGCTGGGCCAGCTCGACGAGAGGGCTCGTGAGGACCATCTGGACCGTCACCCTGTGCAGCCGCTGACCCCTTACACGGTGCGGGACAAATCGGTGCTTCTTCAGCGTTTGAGGTCGTCGAACCCCTTGGAACCTGTCATCGAGCGACAGGAGTACGCCCTCGGAACCGTCTGCGCCGCCATCCCGATCACGGCCGGATTCACGGCGGCCGCCATGGCGATTTCGGTACCTCTCGACCAGGAGGAGCAGTTGCTCCCCGCAATCGAACGACTACGTGGCGAAGTGGCGAGCCTCTTGCGCTCGTTCGTGTTCTCTATCAGTATCTGAAAAATCACTCCTTGTGATCTGCTATCGCGTGCACCACGATGGCGTCAATAGGGCCATGGGGGATCATTCCTGGCCAGATTCATCTACTGCGGGGTTGAACGATGCGCGAGTCGGTTCAAGCTGAAGTCATGATGAGTTTTCTCGTCTCCGAGGAGCTCTCCTTCCGTATCCCGGTGGAGCTCCGGTACGAAGTGTGCGATCCGTATGCGATCCGGATGACCTTCCATCTGCCCGGCGACGCCCCCGTCACCTGGGCTTTTGGTCGCGAGCTGCTGCTGGACGGCCTCAACAGCCCCAGCGGCGACGGGGATGTGCACATCAGCCCCACGGAGCCCGAGGGGCTGTCCGACGTGCACATCCGCCTTCAGGTCGGCGCCGATCGCGCTCTCTTCAGGGCCGGCACGGCGCCACTCGTTGCATTTCTGGACCGAACGGACAAACTCGTCCCTCTCGGTCAGGAGTGCACACTGAGTGACTTCGAGGGGAGCCTGGAGGAGGCGCTCGGCCGGATCCTGGCCAAGGAACAGAACGCCGGCTGAAGAGGGGTTTGGGCCGACGGCCGGGCACACCGGTCGAACACGGTGCCTGCCGAACGGGTGATACGTGTTCCGTGCCGGGACGTTCAGTGCTTCGCCCTGCGACGCCGGCCTCTTCCGCTCCGTACGGGTGCCGAAGCTCCGGCTTCCGCGCCGAGCCCCGTGCGGTCGGCGGAGACGACCAAGGCCGCGAGCAATGTCGTCACCGGCACCGAGGCGACCAGTCCGATGGACCCGATCAGCGTGCGTACGATCTCCACCGCCACGAGCTCGCTGTTGGCCACGGTCCCCACGCTGCTCTGCGCGATCGAGAACAGCAGCAATAGGGGAAGCGCGGCGCCGGCATAGGCGAGCACCAGTGTGTTGACCACCGAAGCGATGTGGTCGCGCCCGATCCTGATGCCCGCCCGATACAGCTTCCGCGCCCCCATCGTCGGGTCCGCCTGGTGCAACTCCCAGACCGCCGACGTCTGGGTGACCGTCACATCGTCGAGCACGCCGAGCGAGCCGATGATGACACCGGCCAGCAGCAGGCCGCTCATGTCGATGTGCGGGTACAGGCCGTGGATGAGGCCCGTGCTGTCGTCGGTGTTGCCGCTCAGGCTCGCCCAGCCGATGAAGAGCGAACCGAGCAGCCCGATCAGCACCAGTGAGACCAGCGTGCCGATGACCGCGACCGATGTGCGGGCGCTCAGGCCGTGGCACATGTAGAGCGCGAGCAGCATGATGGCGCTGGCCCCGACGACCGCGACCAGCAGCGGATTCGAGCCCTGCAGGATCGCCGGCAGGATGAACAGGGTCAGCACGGCGAACGATGCGGCGAGAGCGATCAGCGCCATCACCCCGCGCATCCTGCCGACCACGACCACCGCGAGGGCGAAGATCCCGGCCAGCAGAGCCATCGGGAACTCCCGGTCCACGTCGGTGACGGAGTACTGGAGGTCATGGGGCGCGTCGGGGGCGTATGCGACGACGACTCCCTGCCCCTCGTGCAACTGCCGTGGTGCGTCGGGCTGGACGATCTCGACGAAGGTCCTTCCCTTGTCGTGGCCGGTCGTCACCTCGATCGTGGCCTTCTCGCACAGCCCCACCTCCCGGGTCGCGGTCCCCGAGGGCGTCGTGGTGTCGCCGGTGGCCGGTGCCTGAGCGGCGTTCACGTCCTTGCAGTCGACCTTGTCAATGTTCACCACCTTGCCCTGCTGGGTCTGCCGGTCGAAGCCGACACCGGTGCGTTCGTGCGCGGGCGCACCGCCCGGCCAGAGCACCACGAGGCCGACGACGACGGCGGCAGCGAACGGGATCAGCACGGCCGCGATGACCTTGCGCAGATGTTTCGACACCGGTGCCGCAGGCCCATGGCTGTGCGCGTGGGCGTGCTGATGATCCTGCGGTCCGGAGTCGCTCTCGGGGGACGTCACCCAGGGATCATCGCAAGGAGAGGAGGCCCTCTGTTCAGTACGGCTCGAAGGGCGCTAGCGTGGCAGCACCTTTGCACACGCGGGAGCTCGGAGCACCGGGCTGAGAGGGCGCTGATATCCGTACGTCCGTACGGGACAGGCTGCGCCGACCGCCGAACCTGTTACCGGGTAATGCCGGCGTAGGGAGTAGGTCTCATGACCACATCGGACGAACGCACGCCTGCCTCGAATCGGAGCGCCGAGGCCGGGAAATCCATCGGCTGGCACAAGGGTTACGTCCAGGGCTCGCGCCCGGACCTCCGGGTGCCGGTCCGGCAGGTGCACCTCACCAACGGCAAGGACGTGACGCTGTACGACACGTCGGGGCCGTACACCGATCCCGCCACCGACACCGACGTCCGACGCGGGCTTGCGCCGCTCCGGGAGAACTGGATCACCGCCCGCGGCGACACCGAGGAGTACGCGGGCCGCCCGGTCCGCCCCGAGGACGACGGCCTCAAGCACACCTCGCCGCGCGGCGGACTGCGCAACCTCGACGCCGTCTTCCCCGGCCGCCCGCGCCAGCCGCGCCGCAGCCGCGACGGGCAGCCGGTGACCCAGCTCGCGTACGCCCGCGGGGGCGAGATCACCCCGGAGATGGAGTACGTGGCGATCCGGGAGAACGTGGAACCCGAGGTCGTACGCGAGGAGATCGCAGCCGGCCGGGCGGTCCTGCCGGCCAACGTCAACCACCCGGAGAGCGAGCCGATGATCATCGGCAAGCGGTTCCTGGTGAAGGTCAACGCCAACATCGGCAACTCCGCGGTCACCTCCTCCATCGAGGAGGAGGTCGAGAAGATGACCTGGGCAACCCGGTGGGGCGCAGACACGGTCATGGATCTCTCCACCGGTCGCAACATCCACACCACCCGTGAGTGGGTTCTGCGCAACTCCCCGGTGCCGATCGGCACCGTTCCGCTCTACCAGGCCCTCGAAAAGGTCGACGGCAGGGCCGAGGAGCTGACCTGGGAGATGTACAAGGACACCGTCATCGAGCAGGCCGAGCAGGGCGTCGACTACATGACGGTCCACGCCGGTGTGCGCCTCCCGTACGTCCCGCTCACCGCCCGCCGCAAGACCGGCATCGTCTCCCGTGGCGGATCGATCATGGCGGCCTGGTGCCTGGCGCACCACAAGGAGTCGTTCCTGTACGAGAACTTCGAGGAGCTCTGCGAGATCCTCGCGGCGTACGACGTGACGTACTCGCTGGGCGACGGACTGCGCCCCGGCTCGATCGCCGACGCCAACGACGAGGCCCAGTTCGCCGAACTGCGCACGCTCGGCGAACTCAACACGATCGCCAAGCGGTTCGGCGTCCAGACGATGATCGAAGGCCCGGGCCATGTCCCGATGCACAAGATCAAGGAGAACATCGACCTTCAGCAGGAGATCTGCGAGGAGGCGCCGTTCTACACGCTCGGCCCGCTCACCACGGACGTCGCTCCGGCGTACGACCACATCACCTCGGGCATCGGCGCAGCGATGATCGCCTGGTGGGGGACGGCGATGCTCTGTTACGTCACACCCAAGGAGCACCTGGGCCTGCCCAACCGGGACGACGTGAAGACAGGGGTCATCACCTACAAGATCGCGGCTCATGCCGCGGACCTGGCCAAGGGCCACCCGGGGGCGCAGGACTGGGACGACGCCCTGTCGGACGCACGCTTCGAGTTCCGCTGGGAGGACCAGTTCAACCTGGCTCTCGACCCGGACACGGCACGGGAGTTCCACGACGAGACGCTGCCGGCCGAACCGGCGAAGACGGCGCACTTCTGCTCGATGTGCGGCCCGAAGTTCTGCTCGATGAAGATCTCCCAGGACATCCGGCGTGAGCACGGCGGTTCGCAGTCGGAGATCGAGGCCGGCATGGCGGAGAAGGCCAAGGAGTTCGCGGCGGCCGGCAACCGCGTCTATCTGCCGGTCGCGGACTGATCCCGGGGAATTCCGTGTGAGGGGTGGGAGCCGTCTCTCCTGGCGCCCCCCGCCCCTGACGACGCCGTCGCTCATGGCAGGCGACCAAGGGGTGTCCGGCCGCTCCCGGACACCCCCTGGTGGCCGGAGCGGCCGGTCAGTCCAGTTCGTGTTCCGGGCCGCCGAAGTCCGGACTGGTGAAGTCGGGACTCGTGAACGAAGGACGGGGACCCGCCGCCGGGCCCTCCTCGGGGCTCGAGAAGTCCGGCCTGGAATAACCGATCTTCGGGATGCGGTTGGCCGAGGGGTGCGGTGTGCGCGCCGCGGGGCCTGCCGTGGGGTCGGCGAGTGCGTCTCGCAGGAACGGCAGGATGCCCCGCTCCAGCAGTGCATGCCGCCAGGCTTCCCTGGCGCGTGCCACATCCTCCGGCAGCTCGTCCTCGGGGTCCTCGGCGGGCAGCGACGTCGAGCCGTTGCGCAACGCGGTGATGAGCAGTCCGATGGCGGCGGCCAGTATCGCGGCCGCCATGACCGCGGCGAAGAACCAGCCCGCGGTGACCATGGTGTCGGCGAAGGACGGGGGCTGACTGAGCATCTTCAGGATGTAGCCGACCAGGAGGAAGATCAGCGCGGCGGTACCCGCGAGCATCGGCGCCAGGACGGTGACGACTGCCCCTATGCCGGCGCCCGGCCGGTCCAGATCGTCCGCGTCGGACCCGAGGCCCGAGCCCTGGGCCGAGCCGGCGGCCGGTCCGCGCAGTTCTTCGCGGACCTTCACATAGTGCTCGTACTCGGTGGCGGCGGCCACGGTGATCAGTGCTGTGGCGTTCAGCGCCATGGTGCGCAGCTGTTCCGCGTTGAGCCGTTCGCCGACTCCGGCAAGATCCGGTCGTTCATGGGCGTGACGCAGCGCGTCGCCGAGGATCCGCTCGTACTCGGGTCGGTCCTCTGCCAGCAGGTGCGGAGCGCTGTTCATCTGCATCCCCCGATGCTCCGTAGGGCCTGAGTACCCGCTTGGACCGGGCAGTTGGGCGGAAACGGAGGAGAGCCTGCTACTGATAGGCCGATGGTAGAGCGCCCACGGCACGGGGTGACAGGGGGTTTCCGTAAATAGGCCCAGTGGTCGGCATGGTCAGGTCGTGGATGCGTCTTCCCCGCAGACCGTCAGTCATGCAATGGCAGCTGGACGACCAGTAGCTTTCCGGCCATGGTCACGCCGCCGTCCATGGCGATGGCGAGCCCGTCCGCGTACACGTGCGGGCCGTTCACCACGGGGCCTGCACCGTCCTCGCCGTCCTCCGGACCGACCTCGCCGAGCAGATACGGAATGGGGCTGTGACCATGGACGATGCGCTGTCCGCCGTACGCCGCCATCAGTTCCTGGACCGCCTGCGTGCCACCCTCGTCGCGGAAGGCGAACCGCTTGGTGAGCTTGCGGAAGAGGTCCCAGCACTCGTCGGCGTCGTTACGCGTGAGAATGGCATGCACGGTCTCGTTGACGTCCTCGATGGTGGAGCCGTAGTCGAGGTAGGCCGTCGTGTCGGAGTGCATCAGAAGGTGCCCGTCCTCCTCGACGACCGCGTCGAGCCGGGACATCCACTGGAGGTGCACGTCCTGGAGCCGCTCCATGTCGGTCTTCTGACCGCCGTTGAGCAGCCAGGCCGCCTGGAACGTGGCGGTGCCCGCACCGGAGTTGACCGGTGTGTCGGCGAACCGCTTGGCGCCGATGAGCAGCAGTTCGTGGTTGCCCATCAGGGCCTTGCAGTAGCCGCCGGCGGCCGCGGCCTCGGCGGACAGGCGCATGACCAGGTCGATGACGCCGATGCCGTCCGGACCGCGGTCGGTGAAGTCGCCGAGGAACCAGAGCCGGGCGTTGCCTGCGGCCCAGGCGCCCTCGGCGTCGATGAGGCCCTTTTCGGCGAGGGCCTCGCGGAGCTCGTCCAGATACCCGTGGACGTCGCCGACGACGTACAGCGGCCCGAGTCCCTGGTCCGCGGCGGGCCGCGGGTCCGGGACGGCCTGCACCTGGACGGTGTCACCGCGGTTGATCACGGGAAGATCGCGCGCGGTGGGCGTGTACCCCTCCGGCTCGTCGCCGGGAACGACGCTGCCGGGATGCGGCGCCGCGGGCGGCACCGGGGTCTGCGCATAGGGCGGCACGCGGAAGTCACGCAACGTCGCCGTCCGCACCACGGGTTCCTGACCGGCCCCCTGTGTCATCGACCCCTCCACCACCGTCGCGCCGCCGTACACCTGGCGGCCCCTGCTGGTCGGGGTGGTCCGCGGTGTCGTGCGCCCATCATAGGAATGCGGATCGTGCTGTGTGATGCACCAGGGGTGGTGAATCCGGGCGCACGCCGGGTTCACTGGCCGATTGGTCCCAATTGACCTGATCAATCCCCGGACGGAGAGCGAGGGGCGCTGACCGTGGTGCGGGGCGGACGGCGTTGCGAGGACGTCCGGACGATGAGTTCGGTCGGTATGACCCGTTCCACCGGACCGTCCTGATCGACGCCTTCGATGGCGTCGATCAGGAGCTGGACGACCGCTGTGCCGATCCGGCGCGGCTTGAGCGAGAGAGTCGTGATGGGCGGCTCGGTCGTCGCGTACACGGTGGACTCGCTGCAGCAGACGAGCAGCAGGTCCTCGGGAACGCGCAGTCCGTACCGGCGGGCGGCTGCCAGGAGATCGGTGCCGTTGGGGTCGAAGAGTCCGTAGACGGCGTCGGGCCGATCGGGGCGGGCGAGGAGACGGTCGGCTGCGACCGCCCCCGCACACGGGTCGTGAGCCGGATAGGACTCGTACACCGGGTCCTGGCCCACGCGCTCGCACCAGTGGAGGTACGCGGTGGTGGAGAGTCGGGTGTACGTGTCGGTGGTGGTGCCGGTGAGCAGGCCGATCCGGCGGGCCCCGGCGGCGGCGAGATGGTCGAGGAGGTCGAGCACCGCGGCCCGGTGGTCGTTGTCCACCCAGGCGGTGACCGGAAGGGTCCCGGCTGGGCGGCCGTCCGAGACGACGGGCAGCCCCTGGCGGACGAGTTCGGTGACGACCGGATCCTGGTCGGAGGGGTCGATGACGACGGTGCCGTCGAGGGCGACATTCGACCAGACGTCATGGCGTGAAGTGGCGGGGAGGATGACAAGGGCGTAGCCGCGGGCGAGCGCGGCGGAGGTGGCCGCTCTGGCCATCTCCGCGAAATAGGCGAATTCGGTGAAGGTGAAAGGTTCATCCCCGTACGTCGTGACGGTCAGGCCGATGAGGCCGGACTTGCCGGTACGGAGCGTTCGGGCCGCGGCGGACGGGCGGTAGCCCAGGCGCTCGGCGACCTCGCGGACATGGCGGCGGGTGGCGTCCGGGAGCCTGCCCTTGCCGTTGAGCGCGTCGGAGACGGTCGTGATGGAGACCCCGGCGGCAGCGGCCACATCGCGGATTCCCGCTCGTCCCTGCCGTCCGCCGCGCCGGGGTGTCTCCGTCCGGCTCACCTGGTGCTTCCCTGCTGCTGTCATGGCGAGCCGATAGTAGGGCTCGGGCGGTTGGTTGGGCCGGTCGCATATTCACGCATTGACAGACACGTTTCTGCATGATCATTTTACGTCAAATGCCTTGTAAAGCAAGGGCGTTGATATGCGGGGTCATGGTCTGTGGTGTGCCGACGCGGATGGGCCTACTAAATGGTCGATGTTTCGAAGAGGTCTCAACTCACCTCTTCGGGGGACGCGCGCCACGGCGTGAGCCACCGGCGCGCGCCAGGATGAGAAACGCTCCCCCCATTCCCGGGCCCACCGGACGATTCCTCCGCTCTCCCATTCGCAGCAGCGCCCAATCCTCATAAGGTGAGCAGTATTGATGTGTATGACGGTCGAGGAGGACCTGCGGTGAGCAAGACGAGCCCCAAGCTGCGCGCCGAGCTGGACGGCGTCCCCGCCTATGTGCCGGGCCGGCCGGCGGCGGCCGGCGGACCGGTCGCGTTCAAGCTGTCCTCCAACGAGAACCCGTATCCGCCGCTGCCCGGGGTGATGGAGTCCGCTCTGACCGCGGCCGCGAACTTCAACCGCTACCCCGACATGGCCTGCACCGGTCTGATGAACGAGTTGTCCGACCGGTTCGGTGTGCCCCTCTCGCATCTCGCCACCGGTACCGGCTCCGTCGGGGTGGCGCAGCAACTGCTCCAGGCCACGTCGGGCCCGGGCGACGAGGTCATCTATGCCTGGCGCTCCTTCGAGGCGTACCCGATCATCACCCAGATCAGCGGCGCGACCTCGGTGAAGGTGCCGCTCACCGACAGCGAGGTGCACGACCTCGACGCGATGGCGGAAGCGATCACGGACCGCACCCGGATGATCTTCGTATGCAACCCGAACAACCCGACCGGGACGGTGGTGCGCAGGGCCGAGCTGGAGAGGTTCCTGGACCGGGTGCCGGGCGATGTGCTCGTGGTGCTCGACGAGGCGTACAAGGAGTTCATCCGCGACATCGAGGTGCCGGACGGACTCGAGATCTACCGGGACCGGCCCAATGTGGCGGTGCTGCGGACGTTCTCCAAGGCCTACGGGCTGGCCGGTCTGCGGGTCGGGTTCGCGGTGGCCCATGAGCCGGTGGCGGCCGCGCTGCGCAAGACCGCGGTGCCGTTCGGGGTCAGTCAACTGGCGCAGGACGCGGCGGTCGCCTCGATGCGCGCCGAGGACGAACTTCTCGGCCGGGTCGGCTCCCTGGTCTGTGAGCGGATTCGCGTGCAGAAGGCTCTGGTGGGCCAGGGATGGACCGTTCCGGATTCGCAGGCCAACTTCGTCTGGCTGCGGCTCGGCGACCGTGCACTCGACTTCGCCGGGGCCTGCGAGCGGGCCGGTGTCGTGGTACGGCCGTTCGCGGGCGAGGGTGTGCGGGTCACGATCGGCGAGGACGAGGCGAACGACGTGTTCCTGAGGGTGGCGGAGGCGTACCGCGAGGAGCTGTAGCCGACTCCTGCGCGCACACGGCGACGTGCCGCTTCGCGCATGTGTGCACCGAAGGCCCCGCACCTCTCGTTCGTCGAGGTGCGGGGCCTTTCCGTGTGTTGCGAGCGTCCTGACGAGGGGCCCGGGGGACCCCCCTCGACCATCCCGAAAGCCTGTGCGCCATAATGCTTGTGAATGTGAACGCGTTCACAAGCGTGTCCTGTTCCTCCCTTGATCAGTCGGATTAACAGGGCGAACTGCCGCTGTGGCTACGGCGGCGTTAGGAGAAGACGACGTGGAGCTAGCACTGGCGCCCGAGACCTTGGCGCGATGGCAGTTCGGCATCACCACCGTCTACCACTTCCTCTTCGTTCCCCTCACGATCTCGCTCGCCGCGCTCACCGCCGGCCTGCAGACCGCCTGGGTGCGGACCAACAATGAGAAGTACCTCAGGGCCACGAAGTTCTGGGGGAAGCTCTTCCTGATCAACATCGCCATGGGTGTCGTCACCGGCATCGTCCAGGAGTTCCAGTTCGGCATGAACTGGTCCGACTACTCGCGCTTCGTCGGTGACATCTTCGGTGCCCCGCTCGCCTTCGAGGCGCTGATCGCCTTCTTCTTCGAGTCCACCTTCATCGGGCTGTGGATCTTCGGCTGGGACCGGCTGCCGAAGAGGATCCACCTCGCCTGCATCTGGATGGTCTCCATCGGGACGATCCTCTCCGCGTACTTCATCCTGGCGGCGAACTCCTGGATGCAGCACCCGGTCGGCTACCGGATCAACAAGGAACGGGGCCGGGCCGAGCTCACCGACTTCTGGCATGTGCTCACCCAGAACACTGCGCTCGCCCAGTTCTTCCACACCATCTCGGCGGCCTTCCTGGTCGGCGGTGCGTTCATGGTCGGCATCGCAGCCTTTCATCTGGCGCGCAAGAAGCACATCCCGGTGATGCGCACCTCGCTCCGGCTCGGACTGGTCACCGTCGTGATCGCCGGTCTGCTCACCGCCATCAGTGGCGACACGCTGGGCAAGGTCATGTTCAAGCAGCAGCCGATGAAGATGGCCGCGGCCGAGGCGCTGTGGGAGGGGCAGGACGCGGCCCCCTTCTCGATCTTCGCGGTCGGAGACGTGGCCAAGGGCCACAACACCGTGGAGATCTCGATCCCGGGGATACTGTCCTTCCTCGCCGACGACAACTTCCATTCGTACGTCCCCGGCATCAACGACATCAACAAGGCGGAGCAGGAGCGGTTCGGCCCCGGCGACTACCGGCCCAACATCCCGGTCGCCTTCTGGAGCTTCCGCTGGATGATCGGCTTCGGCATGGCGTCCTTCGGCCTGGGCCTGCTCGGACTGTGGCTGACGCGCAAGAGGTTCATGCTGCGGCCGGGGCTGCGGACCGGCGAGGACGAAGTGCCGCATCTGGTCCTCTTCAAGAACAAGGCGCTCAGCCCGAAGTTCACCAGGCTCTACTGGATCGTCGCCCTGTGGACGCTCCTCTTCCCATTGATCGCCAACTCCTGGGGCTGGATCTTCACCGAGATGGGCCGCCAGCCCTGGGTTGTCTACGGGGTGCTGCAGACGCGCAACGCGGTCTCCCCCGGCGTCTCCCAGGGTGAGGTGCTCACCTCGATGATCCTCTTCACCCTGCTCTACGCGGCGCTCGCCGTGATCGAGGTCAAGCTGCTCGTGAAGTACATCAAGGCCGGACCGCCGGAGCTCACGGAGTCCGATCTCAACCCGCCCACCAGGATCGGCGGCGACGACCACGACGACGCCGACCGGCCGATGGCCTTCTCCTACTGAGAGCAGAGGAGCGCAGAGATGGAACTCCACGACGTCTGGTTCGTACTCATCGCCGTTCTCTGGACCGGCTACTTCTTCCTGGAGGGATTCGACTTCGGTATCGGTGTCCTCACCAAGCTGCTGGCCCGGGACCGCAAGGAGCGGCGGGTCCTGATCAATACGATCGGGCCCGTCTGGGACGGCAACGAGGTGTGGCTGCTCACCGCGGGCGGTGCGACCTTCGCCGCCTTCCCCGAGTGGTACGCGACCCTGTTCTCAGGCTTCTACCTGCCACTGCTGATCATTCTGCTCTGCCTGATCGTGCGCGGTGTCGCCTTCGAGTACCGGGCGAAGCGGCCCGAGGAGAGGTGGCAGACGAACTGGGAGCACGCGATTTTTTGGACCTCGCTGATTCCGGCTCTGCTCTGGGGCGTGGCCTTCGGGAACATCGTGCGGGGCGTGAAGATCGACGCCGACATGGAGTACGTGGGCACCTTCGGGGACCTGCTCAACCCGTACGCAATTCTCGGCGGACTGGTCACTCTCTTCCTTTTCACCTTCCACGGTGCGGTGTTCGCCGCGCTCAAGACGGTCGGGGACATCCGGGAGCGCTCGCGTGCCATGGCGCTCAAGCTGGGCCCGGCCAGCGCGGTGCTCGCACTCGGCTTCCTGATCTGGACCCAGGCCGACAGCGGCGACGGCAGGAGTCTCGTGGCGATGGTCATCGCCGTGCTGGCGCTGGTCGGAGCGATCGCCGCCATAGCGGCGGGGCGTGAGGGCTGGTCGTTCGCGCTCTCCGGAGTGACCATCGTGGCCGCCGTCGCGATGCTCTTCCTGACCCTCTTCCCGAACGTCATGCCGTCCTCGCTGAACGACGCCTGGAACCTCACAGTTACCAACGCCTCGTCCAGCCCGTACACGCTGAAGATCATGACCTGGTGCGCCGGAATCGCCACTCCTGTGGTGCTGCTGTACCAGGGGTGGACGTACTGGGTGTTCCGCAAGCGAATCGGCACGCAGCACATCGCCGAAGCGCACTGACGCACCCCGCGCGGGAGACGGGTCCCGGCCTCTCTCCCGCTCCGGTCCACCGACTGAGCTCTCTGGGGGCTGTTTCACGTGAAACCGATCGATCCGCGCCTGCTCCACTACGCCCGTGCCACCCGTCTCTTCCTCACGGCCGTAGTGGCACTCGGGGCGGTCGGGGCGGCGCTGGTCGTCGCCCAGGCCGTGCTCATCGCCGACGTGGTGGTGGGCGGGTTCGAGGACGGGCTGACCGTTCAGGGGCTGTGCACCCCGCTGATCCTGCTCGCGGCGGTCGCGCTGGGCCGGGGGCTGGTCTCCTGGCTGACCGAGCTGGCCGCGTACCGGGCCAGTGCGGCGGTCAAGTCCGAACTCCGCGGCCGGTTGCTCGACCGGGCGGCCGCGCTCGGGCCGGACTGGCTGAGCGGCCAGCGCACCGGTTCCCTCGTGGCGCTCGCCACCCGAGGTGTCGACGCGCTCGACGACTACTTCGCGCGCTATCTGCCGCAGCTCGGACTCGCAGTGATCGTGCCGGTGGCGGTCCTCGCCCGGATCGTCACCGAGGACTGGGTCTCGGCAGCGATCATCGTGGTCACACTGCCGCTCATCCCGCTCTTCATGATTCTGATCGGCTGGGCCACCCAGTCCCGGATGGACCGCCAGTGGCAGTTGCTCTCCCGACTCTCCGGACACTTCCTCGATGTGGTCGCCGGACTGCCCACGCTGAAGGTCTTCGGCCGCGCCAAGGCCCAGGCCGAGTCCATTCGCACCATCACCTCGCAGTACCGCAGGGCCACCCTCCGGACCCTGCGGATCGCCTTCCTGTCGTCCTTCGCACTGGAGCTTCTCGCCACCCTGTCGGTGGCGCTGGTCGCCGTCACCATCGGCATGCGGCTCGTCCACGGCGAACTCGACCTCTACACCGGCCTGGTGGTGCTGATTCTCGCGCCCGAGGCCTATCTGCCGATCCGGCAGGTCGGAGCGCAGTACCACGCAGCGGCCGAAGGACTCTCGGCCGCTGAGGAGATCTTCGCCGTCCTGGAGACCGAGCCACGGGCGGGCGGCACGGCGGACGTCCCGCAGTCGCTGCGGCTGGAGCTGGAAGGGGTGACCGTACGGCACGCGGGCCGTACCGAGCCTTCGCTGGACAGGGCCTCGCTGGTGGTGGACGAAGGGGAGACCGTTGCCCTGGTCGGCCCGAGCGGCGTCGGAAAGTCCACGCTGCTCCATGCGTTGCTGGGGTTCGTGGCGGCCGACGAGGGCCGGGTGCGGGTCGGCGGCGCCGATCTGTCGACGCTCGCGCCCGAGCGCTGGCGGGAGAGGATCGCCTGGGTGCCGCAGCGCCCACAGCTTTTCGCGGGCACGATCGCAGAGAACGTACGGTTGGCCCGGCCGGACGCGGACGACAGCGCGGTGGAGGCGGCGCTGAGGGACGCGGGGGCGTACGACTTCGTGACGGAGCTGCCCGACGGCGCGCAGACGCTCCTCGGCGAGGACGGCGCGGGGCTCTCCGCCGGTCAGCGGCAGCGGCTCGCGCTCGCGCGGGCGTTCCTCGCCGACCGGCCGGTGCTGCTGCTCGACGAGCCGACCGCGAGCCTGGACGGCGAGACGGAGGCGGAGATCGTCGAGGCGGTACGGAGGCTGGCGGCGGGGCGGACCGTGCTGCTCGTCGTGCACCGGCCGGCCCTGCTCGCGGTTGCCGACCGGGTGGTGACGCTGGAACGCGGTGGTGCACCGCAAGGGCAGCCGGCCCGGAGGCCGCCCGAGGCGGCGGCCGGGGTGCCGCGGCAGGCGCGCACGGGCGGGCCGGGGCGCCCGGACACGTACGAGGGCGAGCGGGCGTCCGAGGTGCTGCGGGAGACGACAGCCCGCACCGGAAAGGTGCTCGCCCGGGTTCGGGAGGCCGCAGGGGCGCAGCGCGGACGGTTCGCGCTCGCGCTGCTGCTGGGCAGCCTCGCCCTGGGTTCCACCGTCGGGCTCATGGCCGTCTCCGGCTGGCTGATCTCCCGGGCCTCCGAACAGCCCCCCGTGCTCTATCTGATGGTCGCCGTTACCGCGACCCGTGCCTTCGGGCTCGGACGCGCCGTCTTCCGCTATGCCGAGCGTCTGGTCTCGCACGACGCGGTGCTGAGCATGCTCGCCGAGCTGCGCGTCGCCGTGTACCGCGGACTGGAGCGCATCGCACCCGCCGGCCTGCGCCGCACGCGGCGAGGGGACCTGCTGTCCCGGCTCGTCGCCGATGTCGACGCGCTGCAGGACTACTGGCTGCGGTGGCTGCTGCCCGCCGGGACCGCGGTGGTGGTGGGAACCGCAGCCGCAGGTTTCACCGGTTGGCTGCTGCCCCAGGCGGGCGTCGTTCTCGCCGCCGGGCTGCTGCTGGCCGGTGTCGGGGTGCCGCTGGTGAGCGGTGCCGGCGCCCGCCGTGCGGAACGTCAACTGGCGCCCGCGCGGGCCGATCTGGCGACCCGGATCACCGATCTGCTCGGCGGAACGGCCGAACTGACCGTCGCGGGCGCGCTGCCCGCACGCAAGGAGAGGACACGGGAGGCCGACACCGTGCTGACCAGGATCGCGGCACGGGCAGCGGCGGCCACCGCGCTCGGCGGCGGCCTCTCCGCCCTGATCTGCGGACTCACCGTCGTCGTTGCCGCACTCGTCGCGGTCCCGGCGGTTCACGACGGACGGCTGGAAGGCGTGGAGCTCGCGGTGGTGGTGCTCACCCCGCTCGCCGCGTTCGAAGCCGTGACCGGTCTGCCGCTCGCCGCCCAGTACCGGCATCGGGTCAGGCGGAGCGCGGAGCGGGTGTACGAGGTGCTGGACGCCCCGGTGCCGGTGCACGAGCCCGCCACCCCGGCCGAGGCCCCCGTAACACCGTTCCCGCTGGAGGTGCGGGGGCTGGCCGCCCGGTACGCGGGAGCGTCGCGGGACGCCCTGGACTCGGTCGACCTGACACTGACCGAAGGCCGGTGCATCGCCGTCGTCGGCCCCTCGGGCTCCGGGAAGACCACCCTCGCGCAGGTCCTGCTCCGCTTCCTGGACGCGCGGGCGGGGACGTACCGGATCGGCGGCGTGGAAGCCTCCACCCTGGACGGGGACACCGTGCGGCAGTACGTCGGGCTCTGCGCCCAGGACGCCCATGTCTTCGACAGCTCCATCCGGGAGAACCTCCGGTTCGCCCGTACCGGTGCGACGGACGACGACCTGCGGGGCGCTCTCGCCGAGGCACGGCTGCTCGATTGGGCCGAAGCGCTGCCCGACGGACTCGACACCCTCGTCGGTGAGCACGGCGCGCGGCTCTCCGGCGGCCAGCGCCAGCGGCTTGCGCTGGCCCGGGCACTCCTGGCCGACTTCCCCGTGCTCGTCCTGGACGAGCCGGCCGAGCATCTCGACCTGGCGACGGCGGATGCCCTGACTGCGGATCTGCTGGCCGCGACCCGGGGCCGTACGACGGTCCTGATCACCCATCGGCTGGCGGGGCTCGAAGCCGTCGACGAGGTGGTGGTGATGGACACGGGCAGGATCGTGCAACGTGGTCCGTACGCCGCTCTGGCGGCCGCGGACGGACCGTTGCGCCGGATGCTGGAGCGCGAACGGGAGACCGTACAGATGCCGGACCCGGCCGTGCGGCCGTAGCGCCCTTCCTCCGGGCCCGGGAGGCGGTCCGGCGGCTTCCGGAGCGAGCCTCCGGACCGCTCCGGCCGACTTTCCTCCCCAAAAGGGACTAACTAGGCTCTGGGTATGTCAGAGCAGGACCCGAAGGACTCACTCGAAGCCGCAACGCAGGCGACGCACAGCCTGCAGGGCCTGTCCACCGAGCTCACCGCCCGCGTCCCGCAACTCCTGGAAGCCATGCGCTCCGTCGGCACCGGGCTCGAACTGCACTCCACCCTCGACCGGATCTGCGACACCGCGGCCGAACTTGCCGATGCCCGCTACGCCGCCATCGGCGTCGTCGACGAGGAGGGCGCAGGGCTCTCCGACTTCCTGACGCACGGGGTGCCGAAAGAGGTGGAAGACGAGATCGGGCACCGGCCCAGCGGGCAGCGGGGGCTGCTGGGGGCACTGATCCACGATCCGGCACCCGTCAGGCTCGCCGATCTGACGGCCGATCCGAGATTCGAAGGATTTCCCGCCGGCCATCCCCCGATGCGGACCTTCCTCGGCGTCCCGATCCGGGTCCAGGGCGAGATCTTCGGCAATCTCTATCTCGCCGAGAAGGACGGCGGGGCCGAGTTCACCGACTACGACCTGCACATGGTGCGGGTGCTCGCCACGGAGGCCGGGATCGCCATCGGCAACGCCCGGCTGTACGAGGCAGCGCGCCAGCGCGAACGGTGGATCGACGGATCGGTGGCCGTGACCACCGCGCTGCTCTCCGGCGGGGACGCCGACGACGCCCTGGCGGTCGTCGCCGAACAGGCCCGCCATCTCGCCGACTCCGCCGCGGGCATTGTGCTCCTTCCGGCCGAGGAGGGCGGTCTGGAGATCGTCGCCGTCTCCGCCGACAGCCCGTCCGCATCACTCGGGGTGATCATCGGCCCGGAGAGTCCCGTCGTCGCCGAACTGCTGGACGGCGAGGCGGTCTTCATGGACGACCTGGCCACTGACTCCCGCATGGTCATCAGGCCGGCGCACCCGTACGGCCCGAGCATGTTCCTGCCGCTGCACAGCGGCGGACGGGTGCTCGGGGCGCTCGCCACCCCACGCGCCCGGGGCGACCGGCCGTTCACCAAGACCGAACGGACACTGGCCACGCAGTTCGCCTCGCAGGCCGCGCTCGCGCTGATGATGGCCGAAGCACAGCGGGACCGGGAGCGGCTCGCGGTGTACGAGGACCGCGACCGGATCGCCCGTGACCTCCACGATCTGGTCATCCAGCGGCTGTTCGCCACCGGGATGCTGCTGGAGAGCGCGCAGCGCCGCTCGGACGTACCGGAGGTACGGACCGGCGTCGGCCGGGCGGTCGACGAACTGGACGTGACCATCCAGGAGATCCGTACCGCGATCTTCGCACTCCAACCGGAACCGGCCGAGGCGCCGTCAGGGCTGCGCACCCGCGTCCTGCGCGAGATCAACATGGCGGCCGTCCCTCTGGGCTTCAAGCCGTCGCACCGCTTCCTCGGCCCGGTCGATTCGCTGGTGGGCGAGCTGACCGGCAAGAACCTGATCGCGGCGCTGCGGGAGGCGCTGTCCAACGCGTTCCGGCATGCCGAGGCGTCCTTGATCGACGTGGTCGTCGATGCGACGGCCGCGCTGCCCGACGGACGCGACGCAGTACGTCTGTCGGTTGCCGACGACGGGGTGGGCATCCCGGAGGGCAGCCGCCGCAGCGGGCTGCGGAATCTGGCGCGCAGGGCGGAATCGCTGGGCGGGTCGAGCTGGTTCGGGCCGGGCATCGGGGAGGGCGGCGGAGGCACGACGGTGGTGTGGGAGGCACCGCTGTGACGACCGGGCCCCCGGTGCGAGGCTTCGCGGTCTGCAGCTGTTCGTGTGCGGCGTTCAGCCTTCGGTGCGGTGCGTCCGGCGCTCGGCGACCAGCCGTTCGATGACGACCGCGACACCGTCCTCGTTGTTGGTGACGGTCCGGCCGGAGGCGGCCGCCAGCGCTGCGGGGTGGGCGTTGGCCATCGCGTACGAGGTGCCTGCCCAACTCAGCATCTCCACGTCGTTCGGCATGTCCCCGAAGGCGACGACCTCGGCGGGCGAGATGCCGCGCTCGGCACAGCAGAGCGCCAGCGTGCTGGCCTTGGAGACGCCGGGACCGCTGACTTCCAGCAGGGCCGTGGGGCTGGACCGGGTGAAGGACGCCACATCGCCGGCCGCGGCGCGGGCCACATCGAGGAAGTCGTCGGGGGCCAGCTCCGCGTGGTGCGCGAGAAGCTTCAGAACGGGGACGCCGGAGCCCGGGGTCTCCTCGTGGAGCAGCTTCTCGGCGATGGCGACGGTGGCGCCCGGGTCGACGTGGAACGGCGGGTAGGCCGGCTCGTAGTGGATGCCGGTCGCCAGCTCCACGGCGAACGTCGTGCCCGGGGCGGCCGCCCGCAGGGCGTGGACGACCGCGAGGGCGGCATCACGTTCCAGCGGCCGGACCTTCAGCAGCTTGCCGCCCGCGTGCAGATCGGCGACCGCCGCGCCGTTCGCGCAGATCGCCAGGCCGTGGCCGTGGACATGATCGCTGACGACATCCATCCAGCGGGCCGGGCGTCCGGTGACGAAGAAGACCTCGATCCCGGCCTCCTCGGCCGCGGCGAGAGCCGCGACGGTGCGGTCCGAGACGGTCTTGTCGTCACGCAGCAGAGTGCCGTCCAGATCGGTGGCGACCAGCCGGGGAAGGGCAGGAAGAGGCGATTCGATAGCTGAGGTCACCCCGCCATTCTCGCGTACGACCGCGCACGGGTGTGCGGAGGGGCGCACATATGAGGGTGCGCGCCTCTGAGCTGGGGAACATGCCTTTGGTATATGCCAGGGGATCTGGGGCCCCTGCCGCGCGGCCGGCGGCCGACGGCGGCCCGCCGCCGGCAGCGGGAGTGAGGGTCAGCCGAGCTGGGACAGGCCTTCGGTGGCGATCCGCTCGAAGACCTTCTCGTCCGCCGCGAAGTCGGAGTCCGCGATCGGCCAGTGGATGACGATCTCCGTGAACCCCAGCTCGAAGTGGGTGCCCGCGAAGTCCACGAACGCGTCGAAGGACTCCAGAGGGCGGTCCGGGGTGAAGCCGGTGAGCAGGATCTTGTCCAGCTCGCCGACATCCCGGCCGATGGCTTCGCAGGCCGTTCCGAGCTTCGTGAGCTGCCCGCGGATGGCCTCCACGGACTGCGCGGGCGTGCCCTCCTCGAACAGCTTGGGGTCGCCGGTGGTGACCCAGGCCTGCCCGTACTGCGCGGCGAGCTTCAGCCCGCGCGGTCCGGTGGCGGCCACGGCGAACGGCAACCGCGGGCGCTGCACACAGCCGGGGATGTTCCGCGCCTCGTTCGCCGAGTAGAGCTCCCCCTCGTGCGTGACCGACGGTTCCCGCAGCAGCCGGTCGAGCAGGGGAACGAACTCGGCGAAGTGGTCGGCCCGCTCGCGCGGCGTCCATGGCTCCTCGTCGCTCCGGCGCAGCGTCGTGGCGTCGAAACCGTTGCCGCCTGCACCGATACCGAGGGTGATACGTCCGTCGGAGACGTCGTCCAGTGTGATGAGGTCCTTGGCCAAGGTCACCGGGTGCCGGAAGTTCGGAGAGGTGACGAGGGTGCCCAGACGAATCCGCTCGGTGGCGGCGGCCGCTGCGGTCAGGGTCGGAACCGCACCGAACCACGGTCCGTCGCGGAAGGTCCGCCAGGCCAGGTGGTCGTACGTGTACGCGGCGTGGAACCCCAGCTCCTCGGCGCGCTGCCAGACCTTGCGGCCCTCGCTCCAGCGGTGGATCGGCAGAATTACAGTGCTCAGACGCATACCTATGACCATACGGCGGCGCCAGGGGGACCGGTTCCGCGGTCGGTGCCGTCCGGGGTCAGCCGGGGAAACGCAGGAACTCGGGCGGCACCGCGTCGGTGAGCCAGACACCGTTCGCGCTGACGTAGAAGACGTGGCCGGCCCGGTGCATCGCCGCCGCGTCCACGGAGAGGACGACAGGGCGCCCGCGCCGGACGCCGACACGGGTCGCCGTCTCGCGGTCGGGCGAGAGATGGACGTGGCGCCGGTTCATGGGGCGCAGTCCCTCGGTACGGATCGCGTCCAGGGCGCGGCCCACCGTGCCGTGGTAGAGGTACGCCGGCGGCTCGGCGGGTGGCAGACCGAGGTCCACCGGGACGGTGTGGCCCTGACTCGCACGGATGCGGTCGCCCTCGATGGCGTAGCGCTGCTTGTCATTGACTGCGACGACATGGTCGAGCTCGGCCCGGGTGATGGGGAAATCGTGCCGGGCCATGGCCCGCAGCAGCTCGTCGATCGGCACCCAGCCGTTCGCATCGAGAGTGATACCGATCCGCTCCGGGTGATGCCGCAGGTGCTTCGAAAGATATTTGGACACCTTGACGGTGCGTCTGTCATCCATCGCGCTGTCGTCCATCCCGCAAGAGTGTCCGTGACGATCTCGTCAGCGCATCCGGATTTGGTCAGGATGCACACCGCCGATTTTCGTCCACAGGTTTGATCCACAGCCAACTAGCTTTATCCACAGGCAATTTGGCGATTCTGTGGACAAGTACCTGTAAAATCAATTGATTTGATCAACTTGCATGGATTTAGCGTGCGATGTGGCAAGTGTGTCCAATGTCCTTGTCTGTAGCTCACGTTCGGTGGCCGCAGTGATGAAGGCCGTGACGTGCTCTGTCCCAACAAGCCGTTGCACAGCCTGCATCGTGTCGGGCGGAAGCAGTACGGGGCGTGACTCTTCGGCCGAAAAATCCGCTCCGGGAGGGGTGCCGGTGCCGAGATGGTGCTGCAGATGACGGGTGGCGAACATCCTCATGGCCCGGGCGAGTTCCGCATCGACCGTCTGCTGGGCCAGCGGCCGGAGCCGGCGCACCAGCTCGGCCGCCTCGGACGCATCCGCGTCCGTCGGTGGTCGATGACCGAGGTAACGGGCGAACACATGCTCCGTGGTGAACTCCAGGAAACGGGAGGCGATGTGTTCCACCTGGACGCGAAGTTCCCTCAGGTGGCCGGAGATTGCGGTGAGCGGAACGCCTGCCGCATGCAACTCCACCGCGACCGACAGTTCTTGCGGGCTCGGTACGAGGAACTCGTCCTCCCTTCCGGGGATCGGTTCAAGCACTCCGAGCTCGACCGCCTCGGCGACCGCCTGATCGTCCTGTATGCCGCGGAACTTCCGGTGCAGCTCGTCCCGGGTGATCCGGTCGGCCAGCTCGTCGGTCCACGGACCGTGCACCTCGGCGACGAGCCCGAGCACCCCGCCGAGGCCGCGTCCCGCGTCCCACGCCTCCAGCAACTCCTTGATGCTGGCCAGCGTGTAGCCACGGTCCAGCAGATCGGCGATCTGCCGGAGCCGGGCGAGATGTGCCTCCCCATACACATTGGCCCGGCCGCGCCGCTCCGGGATGGGCAGCAGCCCCCGGTCCTGATAGGCCCGGATCGTGCGGACCGTGGCGCCGCTCGCGTGCGCCAGGTCCTCGATCCGGTACTCGGCGCGCGGCCGTCCCGTCCCGTCCGTTGCCCCCGGCCCGCTCACAGCGGCGGCTTCAGCCGGGCGATCCCGCGCAGCGAGCCGGGGCTGAACCGCGACAGGAACCTGGCGGCGCGGGCCTCCGGCGTCACCGGCACCACGGCACGGTTGTGCACCACGGCCTCGATGATCGCGTCGGCGACCTTCTCCGGCGGGTAGTTGCGAAGCCCGTACAGTCGGCCGGTCCGCTTCTGCAGCCGCTTCTCCTCGGCGGCGTCGACCCCGGCGAAATGCGCCGTCGCGGTGATGTTGGTGTTCACGATGCCGGGGCAGATCGCGCTGACCCCGATCGAGCGCTCGGCCAGTTCGGCCCGCAGGCACTCGCTGAGCATCAGCACGGCAGCCTTGGAAGTGCTGTACGCGGGCAGCACCCGGGACGGCTGATAGGCGGCAGCGGAGGCGGTGTTGACGATATGGCCCCCCTGACCGCGCTCGGCCATCTGCCGGCCGAAGATCCGGCAACCGTGGATGACACCCCACAGATTGACGTCGAGGACGTTCTTCCAGTCCTCGCTCGTGGTCTCCAGGAATGAGCCGGACAGCCCGATCCCGGCATTGTTGACCAGGACGTCGACGATGCCGTACTCGGCGGCGACCTTCTCGGCGAGCTTCTCCATCGCCTGTTCGTCACTGACGTCGACCGCCTCGCCCCAGGCCGCCGGGGAACCGATCAGCTGCGCCATCTCAGCCGTTCTGGCAGCCCCTTCCGCATCCCGGTCCACGGCCACCACCCGGGCGCCCGCCTCGGCGAAGGCGAACGCGGTGGCCCGCCCGATGCCGCCGGCCGCGCCCGTCACCAGCACCAGTTGACCGCCGAACCGGTCCGCATACGCCCCGGTCGGTGCGGTGGCCTGAAGCGGACGCCCGTCCTCCCGGGCCGACTCGTTGGCGGCGACGAACTCGGTGATCCAGGAAGCCAGCTGGTCCGGCCTGGTACGCGGCACCCAGTGCTTGGCCGGCAGGGAGCGTCGTACCAACTGCGGTGCCCAGAGCTCAAGTCGGTCGTAGAGCTTCTCCGAAAGGAAGATGTCACCGGTCGGTGTGATCAGCTGGACCGGCACATGCGCGTACGCGTCGACGCGCGGCCTGCCCAGCCGGGCACGGACGTTGTCGCGGTAGAGCCAGGCGCCGTGCGCCGCGTCGTTCGGCAGGGACGGCGTCGGATAGTCGCCCGCGGGCACGTTCTCCAGGCGCTGGAGCATCCGTGGCCACCGTCTGCCGAGCGGACCGCGCCAGGCGAGCTCCGGCAGCACCGGAGTATGCAGCATGTACACGTACCAGGATTTGGCTCCCTGGCCGAGCAGTTGGCCGACCCGGCGCGGGGTGGGCCGAGACATCCGCTGCTTGATCCAGTGTCCGAAATGGTCCAAAGAGGGTCCCGACATCGATGTGAAGGAGGCGATCCGGCCCTCGGTGCGCTTGACCGTCGCGAACTCCCACGACTGCACCGAACCCCAGTCGTGCCCGACCAGATGCACCGGCCGGTCCGGGCTCACCGCGTCGGCCACCGCCAGGAAGTCGTCGGTCAGTTTCTCCAGCGTGAACCCGCCGCGCAGCGGCGACGGCGCCGTCGACCTGCCGTGTCCACGCACGTCGTACAGCACGACATGCCACTGCTCGGCCAGCCGTCGCGCAACCTCCGTCCAGACCTCCTTGCTGTCCGGGTAGCCGTGCACGAGCACCAGCGTGGGACGCGTCCCGTCGCCCAGCTCGGCGACGCACAGCTCGATCCCGCCCGTACGCACCCGGCGTTCGCGGTAATCCGGCAGATCCTGCAGACTCACGCCGCCACCCTCTCCTCGGCCCAGCGCCGCACATGCGGCAGATCGTCGTCCAGCCAGAAGGCGCTCTGCTCGGGGTCCTTGGAGTCGGTGACGACCAGGATCTCCTCGAACTTCGCGCCCGTACCCCGGAATCCGAGATGGGGCTCCACCGCCCACAGCCCCGGCTGCGGCGGATGGTCGGAGAAGCGGTACGGACTCCACAGCGGTGACCAGCCGTCCCGGTGCCCGTGCAGCGCATCACCGACAAGACCCTTGAGCGACTGCGTGCCGAACCCGAAGACATGCGGGGACCAGCGGCGCTCGGCGACCCGGTCGATCTTGTGGGCGATGACTCCGAAGGGGTACGCGCGATGTCTGTTCGCATACCCCTGCCTGATCATCAGCCGTTCGACATCCTCGTAGATCTCGCGCAGCGAACGCCGCTCGCGCACCTCGCTCAGAATCAGAGCGCGGTGGGCCTCCAGATCGGCGAGGAGCCTGTCGTGCAGCGGGTTGAGCCCGAGACAGCCGGAGTATCCGATGTCCGCCGTGAAACCCTTGTGGACGGGGGCCATGTCGAGGATGAACGGCATCCCCGGCTCCAGCTTCCGGTTGGTCGGGAAGAACTGCAACGGCACCTTGAACCCGGTGAACGCCGTACGGTCCCCGAACCAGGCGAACGGGAGATGGAACCAGTCCCGCACCCCGCGCACCCGCAGCCACTCCCGCTGCATCCGGGCCGCCTCGCGCTCCGTCATGCCCGGTTCGAGCCGGGCGGCGACCGCCTCCGCGCACGCGTACGCGAGGCGCTGCACCTCTCTGAACCCCTGGAGCTCCGGGGCCGATTCGTCCTTCACCGGTGAGGCCATGCCACCGTCCGTCCCATGCCGTGTGCGGTACGTGCTCGTAACGTGACACTGATGAATGTGACAATGCCTGGCGGCTGCGTCAAGGGGTGTGTGCGGACCTGTGGACAACTCCGTGCAGGGCGACTGCGGCCCGCTCCCGGCCGCATCCACGGAACATGTGCAGCCCCGAGCTCCTCGGCGGGCCCGGGTCCTCCTCCATGGGGTCCCCCTACGGGTCCGTACGACTGGAGTCTGACGCGGATACAACCGCCTGGTCTGACGACCGGTGTGGCCCGGACCACTACCTTCGGAGACGTGACTGTGATCGCGACCGAAAGCCTGAGCAAGCGGTTCCCCCGGGTGACCGCTCTTGACCGGCTCACTCTGGACATCGGGCCCGGTGTGACCGGGCTGGTGGGTGCCAATGGAGCCGGCAAATCCACACTGATCAAGATCCTGCTGGGTCTGTCCCCCGCCACCGAAGGCCGGGCCGCAGTGCTCGGGCTGGACGTCGCCACCAAAGGCGCCGCCATCCGGGAGCGGGTCGGGTACATGCCCGAGCACGACTGCCTGCCGCCGGACGTCTCGGCCACCGAGTTCGTCGTCCACATGGCGCGGATGTCCGGACTGCCGCCGACGGCCGCGCGTGAGCGCACCGCCGACACCCTGCGCCACGTGGGGCTGTATGAGGAGCGCTACCGCCCCATCGGTGGCTACTCGACCGGCATGAAGCAGCGGGTCAAGCTGGCTCAGGCGCTGGTCCACGACCCGCAGCTGGTCCTTCTCGACGAGCCGACCAACGGTCTGGACCCGGTCGGACGCGACGAGATGCTCGGCCTGATCCGCCGCGTCCACACCGACTTCGGCATCTCGGTCCTGGTGACCTCGCACCTGCTGGGCGAACTGGAGCGCACCTGCGACCATGTCGTCGTCATCGACGGCGGTGCGCTGCTGCGTTCCAGCTCCACCAGCGACTTCACCCAGATCACCACGACCCTCGCGGTCGAGGTCACCGACAGCGACACCCACCCGGACGGCACGGACGCGCTGCGCCGGACGCTGACGGCAGCCGGCGTGAAGCTCGTGGGCCCCGACGGAATCGAAGGGGACGGCCTGCCCGGCGCCGGGCACATCCTGCTGATCGAGGCCACCGGCGAGGAGACGTACGACGTGGTCCGCGACAGTGTCGCCGGGCTCGGACTCGGTCTCGTACGGATGGAGCAGCGACGCCACCACATCGCCGAGGTCTTCCGTACCGAAGGCACCGCAGAAGCCACGGAAACAGCCCTGGCCGGCGCCGTACAGCAGAAGGGGAGCGGTCGCGATGAGCACTGAGACCGGGGCCGTGACCGGGAGCGAGACCACCCGGATCCACAACATCGGGTACCGCTCCTACGACGGCCCGCGCCTGGGCCGCGGCTATGCCCGCCGCTCGCTCTACTCGCAGTCGCTGCGGGGCTCCTTCGGACTGGGCCGTTCCGCCAAGTCCAAGGTGCTGCCGATGCTGCTCTTCGGTGTGATGTGCCTGGTCGCGCTGATCTTCGTGGCCGTCGCGATGTTCACGCCGGACGCGACGAAACTCCCGGTCAAGTACACCGCCTTCGCGATCTACATGCAGGCCGTCATCGGTCTCTTCCTCGCCGCGCAGGCACCGCAGTCCGTATCCCGGGACCTGCGCTTCAAGAGCGTCCCCCTGTACTTCTCGCGGCCCATCGAGCGGGCCGACTACGTCGCCGCCAAATACGCCGCCATGGCATCCGCCCTGTTCGTCCTCACCGCGACGCCGCTGCTGGTGATGTACGTGGGCGCCCTGCTGGCGAAGTTCGACTTCGCCGACCAGACCAAGTGGTTCGGACAGGGCCTGGTGTCGGTGGCGCTGCTCTCCGTGCTCTTCGCCGGAGTCGGCCTCGTCGTGGCCGCGCTGACACCGCGCCGCGGCTTCGGTGTCGCGGCCGTGATCGCCGGCCTCACCATCTCGTACGGCGCGGTCTCCACGGTGCAGGCCATCGCCTGGGAGACGGGCTCGGCGGGCGCCGTGCAGTGGCTGGGGCTCTTCTCGCCCATCACCCTGATCGGCGGCATCCAGACCGCGTTCCTCGGAGCCACCTCCGCCTTCCCCGGAGGGGAAGAACCCAGCGCCGGGGCAGGCGTGGTGTATCTGATCGCTGTTCTCGCGCTCGTCGCCGGCTCGTACGCCGTACTGATGCGCCGCTACCGGAGGGTCGGGCTGTGACCACCATCGAGATCGACCACACCTCGCGCTGGTTCGGCAATGTGGTCGCCGTCAACGACGTGAGCATGACCGTGGGTCCGGGCGTGACCGGACTGCTCGGCCCCAACGGCGCGGGCAAGTCCACGCTGATCAACATGATGGCCGGGTTCCTCGCTCCGTCGACGGGCACGGTCACGCTCGACGGCGCGCTGATCTGGCGCAACGAGGCGGTGTACCGGCAGATCGGCATCGTGCCGGAGCGGGAGGGGATGTACGACTTCCTCACCGGGCGTGAATTCGTCGTCGCCAATGCGGAACTGCACGGACTCGGTGATGCGGCGGCGCGCAAGGCGCTGGCCACGGTCGAGATGGAATACGCGCAGGACCGCAAGATCTCCACGTACAGCAAGGGCATGCGCCAGCGCGTGAAAATGGCGTCGGCGCTGGTCCACGAGCCGTCGGTGCTCCTCCTCGACGAGCCGTTCAACGGGATGGACCCGCGCCAGCGGATGCAGCTGATGGAACTGCTGCGGCGGATGGGCGCCGAGGGCCGTACGGTGCTGTTCTCCTCCCACATCCTCGAAGAGGTCGAGCAACTCGCCTCGCACATCGAGGTGATCGTGGCCGGCCGGCATGCCGCGTCCGGTGACTTCCGGAAGATCCGCCGGCTGATGACGGACCGCCCGCACCGCTATCTCGTACGGTCCAGCGACGACCGCGCACTCGCTGCCGCGCTCATCGCCGACCCGTCGACCGCCGGGATCGAAGTGGACCTTGGCGAAAAGGCCCTGCGGATCCAGGCGGTCGACTTCGGACGATTCACCACGCTGCTGCCGCAGGTTGCGCGCGAACACGGCATCCGTCTGCTGACCGTCTCGCCGTCCGACGAGTCCCTCGAATCGGTCTTTTCCTATCTCGTAGCGGCCTGAGTAGCGGCCTGAAAGGAGCTGTGAAGCGTCATGTACAACCCCACAGTCGCCCGGCTCACCTACCGGGCCCTGCTCGGCCGGCGACGGGCCGCGATCCTCTTCGTCCTGCCCGCGCTGCTGATCTTCATCGCTGCGGCGGTGCGGATGCTCGCCGGGGCGGATGACCAGGTCGCCGCCAACGTGCTGGGCGGTTTCGCGCTTGCCACGATGGTGCCGCTGATCGGCGTGATCGCCGGTACCGGGGCCATCGGACCCGAGATCGACGACGGATCGATCGTCTATCTGCTCGCCAAGCCGGTGAAACGGCCGACGATCATCTTCACCAAGCTCATCGTGGCGATCGCCGTGACCATGGTCTTCTCCGCCCTGCCGACATTCGTCGCGGGCCTGATCCTCAATGGCAACGGCCAGCAGATCGCGGTGGCGTACACGATCGCGACGCTGGTCGCCTCGATCGCGTACAGCGCGCTGTTCCTGCTGCTCGGCACGGTCAGCCGGCACGCAGTGGTCCTCGGTCTGGTCTACGCACTGGTGTGGGAGGCGCTCTTCGGCAGCCTGGTGCCGGGGGCACGGACGCTCAGTGTGCAGCAGTGGTCGCTCGCGCTTGCCGAGAAGGTCGGCGGGGAAGGCGTGATCACCTCCGACGTCGGACTGCCGCTCGCGACGATCCTGCTGGCAGGTGTCACGGTGGTCGCCACCTGGTACGCGGGCCAGAAACTGCGCACGCTGAAGCTCGCCGGCGAGGAGTGAGCGGAAGGTCTCTGACGTCCTGTCGTGTCAACCCCTGCCCATTGGGCGGGGGTTGACGCATGAGCGGACAGTCGTACGCGTAACTGTACGTTTATCGGCTCGTTGTTCAGGGTGCGTGGAGGTAACTGGGATCCGTGGCGTCGTAGCGTTCGTGAAATTGGGGATTGCCGACTCCGGCGAGGCAGCGCCGGCCGGGTCGGTCATTGGGTGAGTGGCAGCCGTGAGCGACCTCCGCCCCTGAAGCCCGGGGAGAGGGCCGCCCATCGTCGTCTTCGCGAACGCAAGGCATGCCCATGCCCACGGAAGTCGCCCTGCTCGAATCGCGCGCACTGCGCGTCGAGCAGATGGGGCGCGTCGATGTCCTCGACAAGGTGAAGAGCCTTGTCATGCTCCCGGACGGAATTCACGTCCGCACAGAGGATGTGGCTCGCTACTTGAAGTATCCACAGCTTCGGTCAGAAGGCTGACCGATCGGCACCACAAGGAGTTCGCCGAGAACGGCATGCGCGTGCTGCGCGGCGCTGAGCTGCGGTCTTTCCATGGCGACATCGAGTTGCTATGGAACGGCGAGGCGGCGGAAAGTTATCCACAGGCCGCTACTCAGCTGAGACTGTTCACCAGCAGGACCGTGCTCAATGTCGCGATGCTTCTTCGCGACAGCGACATCGCCCGATGCGTCCGCACCTATCTGCTCGACGCGGAGGAGGATCTGCGGGCGGGGTACTCCTCGCTCAATCGGCGTGCCACCCGGGTCGAGAGCTGCCTGGCCGGAGTCGGCGTCGCGCTCCAGGAACTCGGGCCGGTGCTCCGCCGGATGTCGCACCGGCTCGACAGTCTCGACCGGAGGCTCGAGGTCACGAACCAGGTGGTCGGAGCCATGAGTGTCCGACTCGGAGACATCTCCGAGGACATCGTCCGTATCGATGCCCGGATGGACGACTTCGTCCTGCAGCTCAAGGATCTGCGCCGTCGTCGTGAGCGCCGCTGATTCCTGACACGCTCGCGGTCCGCTCCGGCCCGGTCCGTACCGGCCGGTCGCGGGCCGCGAGCAACCCCGTCGGCCGGGGCCGTGCCCGCCGCCCGAATAATGGGTGGCGGACAAGGGCCGCCCCGGGCACAGTGGTTGAGGAAGTGCACGCCACAGGACCGGGAGAGGAGCGCGGCGATGACCGAGAGTCCGAGTCCGTCGAGTTCCCAGCAGGGCGGCCCGGAGCAGGCGCCGGAGTAACCATCACCTCACTCCGCCGAGCCGCTCAGGGTGAGCCCGGGGCGGCCCCTCTGCGCGCATCGCGCGCGGCCGCCCTCCCGGAGGATTGGCCGAGTGGTAAGGCAGCGGCTTGCTAAGCCGTCGTCGGGGCGCTGAGCCCTGCGCGCGTTCGATCCGCGCATCCTCCGCACAGTTTCGGCGTCGGCGCACTCCGCATCCGCGCGACCGGCGGCGCAGCCCGCCTGGTGCTGTGACCGGAAAGGTTCACCGGCTCGCGGCGTTCGGCACGGCACCTCGCCGCGTTGTCGCATCACCTGAGTACATCCAGTACGCGGGCGATGCTCCGCCTTGCGATGCACCGCACCGGACGCCGCGAGCTTCCCGGCAAACCTTTCCGGTCACAGCACTAGTAGGACTCCGTTAGGTCTCTCTGGCTCTTGGGTTCCTTCTGGTGACGGATGTTCTGGGCAGGGGGCGGTGGCAGGTGGTGCAGGTGCCGGTCCAGCAGTTCAGCAGGTCCTGGATGGCGTCGAGGGTCTGGTAGAGGGTGAGTCCGCTGTATCGGCTTTTGGGGCCAGGCGCTGTTCGGTGAGGAACGCGTGGGCAGCGGTGACCAGGGTGACGTGGTGATGCCACCCTGCCCAGGAACGTCCCTCGAAGTGGTCCAGGCCCAGGCCGTGCTTGAGTTCCCGGTAGTCGTGTTCGATGCGCCAGCGGATCTTCGCCAGGCGGACCAGTTCGGCCGTCGGGGTGTCCTGGGGCAGGTTGGACAACCAGTAGTCGGTGGGTGCTTCGGCGTCCTCGGGCCATTCGACCAGCAGCGTGACCTCGGGCAGGACACCGTCCCAGCTGCCGTGCCGCTCGGTGGCGGCGCTCTGAGCCAGGCGGCGGGCCTTGACTCCGGCGGGCCGCACCCGCAGCGCCAGGAAGTGCGAGCGCATCGGTCCGCGGGAGCCTTCCCGCCAGGTCACCTCGGTGAAGGCCTGCCGCCCATGGCCGGTCGCCAGCACGGCCACCGGGGACGGCTTGTCCCGGTAGCGGGGTTGAGGCTTGCGGCCGTTGCCCGACCATGACGGCGTGACCGGTTTGGCCTCGTGCGGGTGGACGGTCACATCCGAACGGACCGCCACGACATATCCGATGCCCCGGCCGTCCAGGCCGTCGCGGAAGTCGGCGTTCTGCCCGTATCCGGCGTCGGCCACCACCACCGGCGGCACCAGACCCCACCCGGCCAGCTCGTCGAAGGTGTCCAGGGCCAGGCGCCACTTCTCCCGGTGCCCGACCTCCTGCGGTATCCCGGTCTTCTGCCGCCGTCCGGCGTCGTGCGCCCACTGCTCGGGCACGAACAACCGCCACTGCAGCGGACAGGACGCAGTGTCGGAGACCGCGTGCACGCTCACCGCGACCTGGCAGTTGGCCTGCTTGCCCAGCGCCCCGCAGTACTGGTGCGCGACCGCCACCGACATCCGGCCGTCCTTGGGGAACGACACATCATCGACCGCCCAGGCATCCGGGCCGATCAGCGGCACCATCCGCTCCGCAATCCGCCGCCGCACCGGCACCGGATCCCAGGTGGACTGGTTCACGAACTGCTGCAGGTTCTGCTCGTTGCCGTCCGGCAACCGCTCCGCCATCGGCTGGATCGACTTACGCCGCCCGTCCAGCATCAGCCCCCGCAGATAGCAGTCACCCTTCGCCCGCTGATCCTTCCGCGGCACCGACGCGAACACGTCAGCCACGAATAACGCCAACTTCGCCCGAGCACGGTTCACTTCGTATGCGTCCACACCCCCAACATGCCCCCAAACAGGACCGCGAGACAGACCTAACGGAGCCCTACTAGAGCAGCTGTTCCAGCACCAGCGCGATGCCGTCGTCCTCGTTCGACGCGGTGATCTCGTGCGCCACGGCCTTCAGGTCGTCGTGCGCGTTGGCCATCGCCACGCTGTGCTGCGCCCAGGCGAACATCGGGATGTCGTTAGGCATGTCACCGAAGGCGAGTGTGTCCGCCGCCTTCACGCCCAGCCGGCGCGCGGCCAGCGAGAGCCCGGTCGCCTTGCTCAGCCCCAGCGGCAGGATCTCCACCACGCCGGGACCCGCCATGACCACGTCCACCAGATTGCCGACGACTCCGCGCGCGGCCTTCGCCAGTGCGTCGTCGTCGAGTGCCGGGTGCTGGATGTAGACCTTGTTCAGCGGCGCGGACCACATCTCGGTCGCGTCGTCCACGAAGACGGCCGGAAGCGGCCCTTCCTGTACCCGGTAGCCGGGACCGACCAGCACCTCGCCGTCGAGTCCGTCGCGGCTCGCGGCCAGCGCCAGCGGGCCGACCTCCGCCTCGATCTTGGACAGCGCGAGACCGGCGAGCTGCCGGTCCAGCGTCAGCGAGGTCAGCAGCTTGTGCTCGCCCGCGTGGTAGACCTGCGCGCCCTGGCCGCAGACCGCGATGCCGTCGTAGCCCAGGTCGTCCAGGATGTGCCGGGTCCACGGAACGGCCCGACCGGTGACGATGATGTGCGCGGCACCGGCCGCGGCGGCGGCGGCCAGTGCCTCGCGGGTGCGCTCGGAGACCGTGTCGTCGTTACGCAGCAGCGTTCCGTCGAGGTCGGTCGCGACGAGCTTGTAGGGGAACGTCACTTGACGACCGGCTCCAGAACCTCACGACCGCCCAGATACGGACGGAGTACCTCGGGCACACGTACGGAACCGTCGGCCAGCTGGTGGTTCTCCAGGATCGCCACGATGGTGCGCGGTACGGCGCAGAGCGTGCCGTTCAGCGTGGCGAGCGGCTGGACCTTCTTGCCGTCGCGCATCCGGACGGAGAGGCGGCGCGCCTGGAACCCGTCGCAGTTGGACGCGGACGTCAGCTCGCGGTACTTGCCCTGGGTCGGGATCCACGCCTCGCAGTCGAACTTCCGGGAGGCCGAGGAACCCAGGTCGCCAGTGGCCACATCGATCACCTGGAACGGAAGCTCGAGACCGGTGAGCCACTGCTTCTCCCAGTCCAGGAGCCGCCGGTGCTCCGCCTCGGCGTCCGCCGGGTCGACGTACGAGAACATCTCGACCTTGTCGAACTGGTGGACACGGAAGATGCCCCGGGTGTCCTTGCCGTACGTGCCGGCCTCGCGGCGGAAGCACGGCGAGAAGCCGGCGTACCGCAGCGGCAGCTTGTCGGCGTCGATGATCTCGTCCATGTGGTACGCGGCGAGCGGGACTTCGGAGGTGCCGACGAGGTAGTAGTCGTCCTTCTCCAGGTGGTACACGTTCTCCGCGGCCTGGCCGAGGAAGCCGGTGCCCTCCATGGCGCGCGGGCGGACCAGCGCCGGCGTCAGCATCGGGATGAATCCGGCCTCGGTGGCCTGCGCGATCGCCGCGTTGACGAGGGCGAGCTCGAGCAGTGCGCCGACACCCGTCAGGTAGTAGAAGCGCGAGCCGGACACCTTGGCGCCGCGCTCCACGTCGATGGCGCCGAGCGCCTCGCCGAGCTCCAGGTGGTCCTTGGGCTCGAAGCCCTCGGCGCCGAAGTCGCGGATGGTGCCGTGCGTCTCGAGAACGACGAAGTCCTCCTCGCCGCCGACCGGCACGTCCTCATGGACGATGTTGCCGAGCTTCAGCAGCAGGTTCTTGGCCTCCGCGTCGGCCTCGTCCTGCGCCGCATCCGCAGCCCTGACGTCGGCCTTCAGCTGCTCGGCCTTCTTGAGCAGCTCGGTGCGCTCCTCGGGCGAAGCCTTGGGAATGAGCTTACCGAGCGATTTCTGCTCGGAACGGAGTTCGTCGAAGCGGACACCGGACGACCTGCGCCGTTCGTCGGCGGAGAGAAGAGCGTCGACGAGCGCGACGTCCTCTCCACGGGCGCGCTGGGAGGCGCGAACACGGTCGGGGTCCTCACGGAGCAGGCGAAGGTCAATCACCCCTCCAGGCTACCGGTGTGCGCTTCCATAGCTCGAACCGATATCGCCAAGCGTGTCACTTTGTCCGAATTGCCACCATTGGTAATGGTGGGGGTGCGTGTCGACCGCAGTTGATCTCGTCCGTCAGTAAAGAGTCCCTATTCCCCTAAATGGGGCAGAAGGGGTCTCTGTTCTTGACGCATCGGCCTTGTGAGGGGCGGGAGTTGGAGGTCGCTTGTCCACAGGTTCGAGGGTGCATCCAGGGTTATCCACAGGCTGTGAGGAAGATCTGTGGACATCGGAAGAGATCATTCCGAAAGCCGCGCGAAGGGTCATGGATTCCCCGTTCAAACGCACTTCACACACTCATTCGGGTGGGAATTCCTCGCCCTCAAGAGTTGATCAAAGGAATTAAGGTGACACGGCCCGACCTGGGGCTCTGTGGAGGGATCTGGGCGACTGGAGCGATTTGTCGACCATGTCGCATTGAGGTGTCGACTTGTCCCCAGGTCGAGAACCAGCCCTGTGGATAACTCTGTGGGTTATGAAAAACGGCAGATAACACCAGCGATGCGCGCGCACTGCCGCCGCACATGCAGCAGCCCCTGCCGGTGGGCCCGGCAACCGTCAGCGGCCGGGCCCACCTGCTCCACGAGACCGCAGGCCCAGCCGCCCTACGAGACCGTCAGGCCCGGCCGTCCTGGTTCCGGGCCAGCCAGTCCGAGGCATCGGTGAAGTCCGTGTCCGACGTCCCCGGACGCAGCGGTCGTACGTCCTCCGGTGCCACCCCGGCCCGCGGATACGAACCGAGGAACCGCACCTTGGGGCTGATCCGCTTCAGCCCCATCAGCGCCTCGCCGACCCGGCGGTCGGCGATGTGCCCCTCGGCGTCCACCGCGAAGCAGTAGTTCCCGATGCCCGCACCCGTCGGCCGGGACTGGATCAGCATCAGGTTCACCCCGCGCACCATGAACTCCTGGAGGAGTTCGAGCAGGGCACCGGGGTGGTCGTCGCCCAGCCAGATGACCACCGACGTCTTGTCCGCGCCGGTCGGCGCCGCCGGCCGGGCCGGGCGGCCCACCAGGACGAAGCGCGTCTGTGCGTTCTCCGCGTCGTGGATCTCCGTCACCAGCGGTTCGAGACCGTATGTCGCCGCCGCGAACTCACCGGCGAAGGCGGCGTCGTACCGCCCCTCCTGCACCAGCCGCGCACCGTCCGCGTTGGATGCGGCCGACTCCCACAGGGCTTCCGGCAGATGGGCCGCCATCCAGTTGCGCACCTGTGGCTGCGCGGCCGGGTGCGCGGTGACCGTCTTGATGTCGGACAGCTTGGTGCCGGGCCGCACGAGCAGCGCGAAGGTGATGGAGAGCAGCACCTCGCGGTAGATCATCAGCGGTTCGCCGGTGGTCAGCTCGTCGAGGGTCGCGGTGATGCCGCCCTCGACGGAGTTCTCGATCGGTACGAGGGCTGCCGCGGCGGCTCCGCTGCGTACCGCGTCCAGAGCCGCCGGTACGGAGACCATCGGGACGAGTTCCCGAGTGGCGGCTTCCGGGAGCGTACGGAGGGCGACCTCGGTGAAGGTGCCTTCGGGGCCGAGATAGGCGTAGCGCGTGGCGGACATACCGTCACCCTAATGCGCTGCGGTGGCTCAGGACTCCAGCAGCCGCTGCCCCACGTACTCCCCGGCCGCGGCGCCGCCCGGCACCGCGAACAGTCCGCTCGCCTCGTGCCGGATGAACGGCGACAGCGCGTCCCCCCGGTCGAGTTTGCGCTGTACGGGCACGAACCCCTTGAGCGGATCCGCCTGCCAGCAGACGAACAGCAGCCCGGCGTCCGGAGTGCCGTCCGCCGCGATGCCGTCGTGGTACGAGAAGGGGCGCCTCAGCATTGCCGCGCCGCTGTTCCGCTCGGGGGAGGAGATCCGGGCATGGGCGTTGTCCGGGATCAGCAGCTTGCCGTCGGGGCCCGCCTTGTCGAGGTCCATCTCGGTGGTCTCGGTACCCCCGCTCAGCGGCGCACCGTCCGTCTTGCGCCGCCCTATGACCCGCTCCTGCCCGTCCACCGGGAGCTTCTCCCAGTCGTCGAGCAGCATCCTGATCCGTCGTACGACCGCGTACGAGCCGCCGGCCAGCCAGGCGTACTCCGCGTTGTCGCCCTGGCCCGTGTGCGGCGGCACGAAGATGCGGCGGTCGAAGTCGCTCTCCGAAGGCTTCGGGTTGCCGGTGCCGTCGATCTGGCCCATCAGATTGCGGGCGGTCATGGGTGCGGCCGTGGCGCCCGGGGTGCGGTTGAAGCCGTTCATCTGCCACCGCACACGTGCCGTGGTGGCGGCCTCCTTCTGGATGGCACGCAGTGCGTGGAAGGCGACGAGTGCGTCGTCGGCACCTACCTGTACCCAGAGGTCGCCGTCGGACCGTTTGGCGTCGAGCCGGTCGGAGGAGAACGGTGGCAGTGGGTCCAGCCCGGGCGGCCGATGGTCCACCAGGCCTGTGCGTTCGAAGAAGGTGTATCCGAAACCGAAGGTGACGGTCAGCGAGGAGGGACCCGCGTCCAGCGCGATCCCGGTGTCGTGCGTCGTGCCGTCCTCGCTGCCGCCGGTGGGTTCTCCGGCCATCAGCCGCTCGGCCGCGGCGGACCAGCGGCGCATCAGGGCGGCGGCTTCCTTCCGTCCTGCGCCGGGTGCCAGATCGAAGGCGACGAGATGGCCGCGTGCCTGAAGCGGGGTGGTGATCCCCGGTTGGTGTTTCCCGTGAAACATTGCCCGGGTCGAGCCGACCGTGGTCAGGGCCGTCTGCTCATCGGGGCGGGTCGCGACGTATCCGGTCGCGCCGCCCGCCGCGCCCAGCACCAGTCCGGTCGCACCGGCCGCGCCCACGCTGCCGAGCAGCCGCCGTCGGGAGATGTCGCCCGTGGCTGCCTGCGGTCCGGTGTCTGTGCCGACCTTGCTGTTCTTGCTGTTCGCGCCGCGCTTGCTGTTCGCGCCGCTCATGCTGGTTCCGCTCACGATCCCGCTCAGCCGATCTTCACGTTCTTGCCGATGGTGGTCTGATCGATGTCCGATGTGCGCACGGTCACCGCGATCTTCCAGTTGCCTGCCATGGGGATCTGGACGCCACTGGCGGTCCAGTGCCCCTCGGTGAGGCGGTCGGGGACGACGGGCAGCGGACCGATGTCCTTGGACGTGAGGGTGAAGGCGAGCTTCACCTCGGGAACGTCCAGGGGGCGGCCGTCGGGGCCCTCGATCCAGATGTGCAGCCCGTTGGCACCGGTCCGGCCGGGGTCGATGTCCAGCCGGACCGTTCCCTTGCCGTTTTGGCCACCGGTGTCGAACGGCAGGTCCACTGCAAGGGGGACCGCGGCCGCGGGCGCGGCTGCGGCCGTCGAGGTGCGGGCCGCTTCCTCCTCGGTGCGTCCCGGCTCGGTCGACGTCAGCACGGTGGTCACCGCCAACAGCGCCACCGCGACCCCGACTTCGGCCAGTACCGAGCGGCGGAGCCCGGACCGGTCGGGGTCGGCATCACGGATCCGCTTCTTCGTGGCGGTTGCCACGGCTGCCTTCTGCCGGGCGAGCTGGGCGGTGCGTGCGGGGTCCTCGGGCACCGTCGCCGACTCGGTCTCCGCAGCAGTTTCGGCGTCGTCCTCGCCGTCGTCCGGGCACGCGTCCTGTGCCTGCGCCGTGCCCGCAGTCAGCCGTGCCGTCCACCGTCGCGAGATCCATGCGACCCCGACCAGTACGGCGACGAGCCCCACCTTGACGAGCAGCAGCTGCCCGTACGCGGTACCGGTCAGCGCCGACCAGGAGCCGACCTGGCGCCAGGACTGGTAGAGCCCGGTCGCGGTGAGCACGAGCACGCTGCCGAACGCGATACGGGAGAAGCGCCGTACCGCGGTGACTCCGATGTCCGGCGTCCGGTACAGCGCGACCAGCAGTGCCGCGAGGCCGCCCAGCCAGGTGGCGACGGCCAGCAGGTGAAGTACGTCGACCGGCATGGCGATGCCCGGCTGGATCCCGGTGGAGGCATGTTCGGCGAGCGCCCATGTACCGGCGATCCCGGCGGCGACGACCGTGCCGCCGATGGCCAGCCCGAAGGTGAGGTCCTTCTTCTCCCGCGCGTCCTCGCGCTTCGCGTACGCCCCGAACAGCACGGCGATGAAGAGTGCGGCGGCGCCGAGCAGCAGCAGCCGGGCCACCAGGGCGGCCCCCGGTTTGGTGTCGAGCACGGCCTTCAGGCCGTCCAGGTCGAAGGCGTCCGCGAGCTTCCCGGAGCCGGTGTACGGGTTCCGCAGCGCGAGCATGGCCAGAGTGGCCGCGGTGAGCGTCATCCAGCCGCGTACGACCAGGCGCTGCAGCGGCAGGGCGCCCGCCCCGCGCTGCCAGCAGGCGAGGACGAAGGCCGCGCCACCGGCCAGCAGGATGAATCCGGCGTACGCGGCGTAGCGCGCGATGCCGTAGAGCGTGCCGACCAGGCCGCCGCCGGCCTGGTCCGTCGGCAGGGCGACGGTGGTCGCGGAGGGAGCGCCGATGGAGAAGGTGAAGGCGCCGGAGACCGGGTGGCTGTCCGCGGAGACGGCCTGCCAGGCCACGGTGTACGTGCCGTCGGGCAGCCCGGCATGCAGCGGGACGCCGTATTTCACGGTGGAGCCGCTCTGCAGATCGCGTGGTTCCGCACCGGTGTCGGCGCGTTTTCCGCTGGGGTCCAGCACCCGGATGGAGCCGTCGCCCATGGCGACCTGCTCGGAGAAGGTGAGTGTGACCTGCGTGGGTGCGGTGGCGACCACCGCCCCGTCCTGCGGATCGCTCCCGGTGAGCGCGGCATGCGCGGTTGCGGGTGCCGCGCTCACCAGCAGCAGGCCGAACACCGTGCCGAGGAGTGCGGCAAGGAGTGCGGCGGCGGCGCGTGGCCGGCGCAGCGGTGACACGGTCGGGGGCGGGCCGAAGTGCGGGGCGGTGGCCGTCATGGAGTGTCAGTCCCTCACTGCTTCTTCGGGTTGTGGGTGGTCTCCTTCACGGGGAGATCCACCTTGATGGGGTCGGCCTTCTCGAAGTGCAGCTCCACGGACACCTTCTCGCCCTGCCTGGGCTGCTGTTTGAGTTTCATGAACATGATGTGGTTGCCGCCGCGTTCCAGATCCAGTTCGCCACCCGCGGGCACCTCGAAGGAGGACACCATGCGCATGGTCTGGTTCGTCGTCCTGTGGATCGTGACGTCGTCCGAGAGGGGGCTGGTGACCGAGGTGAGCCGGTCGGAGCCGCTGCCGCTGTTGTGCACGATGAGGAAGCCGGCTGCCATGTCGTTGATGGGCTGCGGCATGAACGCGCCGGTGACCTTCAGTTCGGGTGCGCCGCCGGAGGACGAGCACCCCGCCAGCGTCAGCCCGGTGGTGAGGGCGAGCACGCCGGCGAGGACGGTGCGGCGGGTCACGGGTTCTCCCCCTTGATGATCTTGGGGAGGTCCTTGGTGTAGTCGTCGGGCGTGGTGTCCTCGCTGTACAGCACGTACCCCTTGTCGGTCTTCGGGGAGAACGCGATGACCTGCGACCCGTGCATCGAGACGATCGTTCCGTCCTTCTCCTTCTTCGGCGGGTCTATGCCGATGCCGATCTGCCGTGCGCCCGCCTGGATGGTCGGGAAGGCGCCGGTGAGACCGATGAAGGAGGCGTCCTGGGCCCTGAGCCAGCTCCCCAGCGAGGATGGGGTGTCCCGCTCGGGGTCGGTGGTCACGAAGACGACCTGGAGCTTGTCCTGGTCGGCCTTGGGCAGGGACTTCTTGGCGATGGCGATGTTGCTCATGATGAGCGGGCAGACGTCGGGGCAGTGGGTGTAGCCGAAGTAGATGAGCGTCGGCTTGCCCCGGGTCTGCTCACGGAGGTCGTACGTCTTGCCGTGGGTGTCGGTCAGGACGAGGTCGGGCTTGGTGAACGGCTGGTCGAGCACCGTTGCGGCCCCTGTCTGCGCCGGGGCGGAGACGTCCGCGAGGGGCTTGCCGGCGTCGTCGCTGCTGCCGCAGGCCGACAGGGTGAGCGCGGCCGCGGCGACGAACGCCGCGGCCAGCACAGTCTTCTTACGCATGGATTGCTGATTCCTGGTGGGTCGGTGTTTCGGTGGGGCCGGAGGGTCAGGCGGTGCGCCGGCGGCCGGCGAGGACGCCGAAGGCCACTCCGGCGGCGCCGATGAGGATGCCGACGATGCCGAGGACCCGGGCTGTGGTGTCGCTGGAGGAGGACGACGCGGACGACGCCTCCGTGTGCTCGTCCTTCGCCTGGTCGGCGCCGGCCGCACCGCTCTTGTCGGCGGCGCCGTGCTCGTCAGCGGTCGCGGCGGTCAGTTTGAGGACCGGAGCGGGGCTCTCGGGCTCCTCCGCGCCGTCCTTCTGCTCCTCGATCCAGCGGACGACTTCCTTGTTGTCGTACGTCTGGATGGTCTTGAAGACCAGCTGGTCGGTGTCCTCGGGGAGCTGGCCGACGGAGAGCGGGAACTGCTGGAACTCGCCCGGAAGGATGCCGAGGTCGCTCTTGCTGCCGTCGGCGGTCCAGGTGACCTTGGAGACCGCCTCGTTGATCTTGCTGCCGTGGACCTCGAGGGGCTTGGCGAGCTTGCTCTTGGTGACGTCGATCTTCCAGCCGGGCACCGGCTGCGGCATGACGGAGGACAGTGGGTGGTCGGTCGGGAAGTTGACCTCGAGCTTGGTCGTCGAGGCGTTGTCGCGCTCGTTGGGGACCTTGAAGTTGATGGTGGCGTAGCCGCCCTTGGCGGCCTCGCCCTGCGGCTGCACGCTGACATGTGCGGAGGCGGTGCCGGCGAGGATCAGCACGGTGGACGCGGCGACGCCGCCGGCGAGGGCGATGCGGGAAACGTTCATGTCAGGAATCACTCCACAGAAGCACGAAGGAAAGGTGGTCCGGCGCGCCGGTGCGCGACGGCATCGCGACACCTCTTGCTCATGTGCGCAGTGCGTGTACCGAGCCGCGCGGCCACCGCACGGCGAAGGCCGGGCGGTGACTGCGTCGAGCCGTGCGTACGACGGGCGGAGGGTGTCGCGTCAGGCTGCGAGGGTGAATACGGACGGAGGCCCGCGCCTGATCACCAGGTGCTGCAGTGGATCGCCGGTGGCGGGAGCCGGGGCGTCGGCCGCGGTACGGGGTGTGCGCGGCCCGGTCGCCGGTTCGTCCGGGAGGCCGGCGCGCAGTGCCCGTACGAGTGCGAGCGCGGCCCGCAGCGCACGCAACCGGGCCCCGGCCACGAGCTGCCTGGCGCCGTACGCCGACAGCCGGACCAGCCGGAACAGTGCGATTTCGCCACGCCGCAGCAGCCAGCCGGTGGCCAGTGCGGCCAGCAGGTGGCCGAGCAGCATGGGCAGGCTGGGCAGCAGTCCGGCGAGCGCGGCCGGGTCGGGCGCGGTGGTGACCACGGTCCCGGTCATGGCGGCCATGTGCTGATGGCCCTGGTCCATCACGGTCGCCGGGTCGATGCCCGCGTCGGTGACGATGCGGCGGGCGTCGACGGCGTTCAGCTGTGCCGGTCCTGCGCCGCACACGAGGCTCGCCGCGAACCGGATCAGCGAGCCGTCGCCGCCCGGCACCGCGTCCTTCGCCGCACTGGAGGCGCTGTGCGTGCCCAGTCCGAACAGGGTGTGCAGGACGATCTGCCCGCCGGCCAGGGCGGCGGCGATGGACGGCATGGAGCGTTCGCGTCCGGCGAGCGGCACCACCACGGCGAAGACTCCGAGGAAGCCCGCGAGCAATGTCCACCAGGGGACGATGTCGCAGGACGCCAGTGTGTGCCCTGCCGCGGACAGCGCGACACAGGCCGCGGTGAACACCGCGGCCCTCAGGAGCCGCAGACCGGCTCCGGCGCGTGCGACAGGCATAGACATGGCCGGGCCATCATCGCACTGTGCCCCCGGCCTCCGGAGGGCAGGTCCGGAAGGTCGCCTTCCGCCCGATTGGATGCGAGGCGCGTGTGCTGGACGGGTCCGGCATACACGGGTGTACGGAGTGCGGATATCCGCCGAATGAGCGGTCTCACATCGGAACTGTGCTTACGGACCGCCGTCTGCGGCAATACGTATCGGTATGTCGAGCCGCAGCCAGGAGGCTGGAGCATGAGCATCTGGTGGTCACTCCATTTGCGGCGCGAAGCTGCGAGCGTTCCGCTCGCGCGTCGTTTCCTGCTCGGCACCATGGAGACCGCGGGCGTGGATCCGGACATCTCCTTCGACCTGTCGCTCGCCCTCAGCGAGGCGTGTGCGAACGCTGTCGAGCACGGTGGGGAGCGCAGGGGCGCCGACGACCTCGTTGCCGCGGGGGACTGCGATCCGTGGGATACGTGGGACTCCTGGGACGATCAGTCGGTTATGGCCTCGGGGCAGTACTGGGTCACCGCCTATCTGGACGGTGAGAAATGCCGTATCGAAGTCGCCGATCTGGGACCCGGGTTCCCTGCCCGGAATGTGCTTCGCACCGCCGAACACCCGCAGCCGCATCAGCCGCAGCCACAGACCCGTCAACAGCAGCCGTACCCCTCGCAGCAGCTCCCTCCGCTCAGCGCCGAGGACGGCCGGGGACTCTGCCTGATCGAGCAGCTCGCCGACCATGTCCACTTCGGCAACCGTCCGGGCCGGGGCGCGGTGGTGAGCTTCGACAAGGTCCTGAAATGGCGGAAGGGCGCCCTGCTCATGGTGTCCTGAGCGGGGCGCCCTCCGATGTGCCGCAACCGGCCGGCGATGATCAGCCCTTGAGCTGAGCCATCCATGCCTCGACCTCGTCGGCCTGGCGCGGCAGCTTGTCCGAGAGGTTCCGGTTGCCGTCCTCGGTCACGAGGATGTCGTCCTCGATCCGGACGCCGATGCCGCGGTACTCCTCCGGCACGGTCAGGTCGTCGGCCTGGAAGTACAGACCGGGCTCGACGGTGAGGCAGACGCCGGGCTCCAGCGTCCCGTTGACGTACGTCTCGGTCCGCGCGGCGGCGCAGTCGTGGACGTCCATGCCGAGCATGTGGCCGGTGCCGTGCAGGGTCCAGCGGCGCTGCAGACCCAGCTCCAGGACCTTGTCCACGGAGAGGTCGCCCAGCAGACCCCACTCGACGAGCTTCTCGGCGAGCACGCGCTGCGCGGCGTCGTGGAAGTCGCGGTAGTCCGCGCCGGGCTTGACGGCTGCGATGCCCGCCTCCTGGGCCTCGTACACCGCGTCGTAGATCTTCCGCTGCAGCGGCGTGAACGTGCCGTTGATGGGAAGGGTCCGTGTCACGTCGGCCGTGTAGAGGTCATTGGTCTCCACGCCGGCGTCGAGGAGCAGCAGCTCGCCGGAGCGCACGGGGCCGTCGTTGCGCACCCAGTGCAGGGTGGTGGCGTGCGGGCCCGCGGCGCAGATCGAGCCGTAGCCGATGTCGTTGCCCTCGACGCGGGCGCGCAGGAAGAACGTGCCTTCGATGTAACGCTCGCTCGTCGCCTCGGCCTTGTCGAGGACCTTCACGACGTCCTCGAAGCCGCGCGCCGTGGCGTCGCAGGCCTTCTCCAGCTCGGCGATCTCGAAGGCGTCCTTGACGAGTCGCGCCTCGGAGAGGAAGACCCGCAGCTCTTCGTCGCGCTCCGCGGTGACCTTGTCCTTCAGCGCGGACTCGATGCCGGCGTCGTGTCCCCGGACGTTGCGGACCGGGCCGGTGGCCTCGGTCAGCGCGGCCGGGAGCTTCCGCACGTCCTTCGCCGGGATGCCCAGCAGCTGCTCGGCCTCGGCCAGGGAGTGACGGCGGCCGACCCACAGCTCGCCCTGGCCGTCGAGCCAGAACTCGCCGTTCTCGCGGTCGGAGCGGGGCAGCAGGTAGATGGTCGCCTCGTGTCCGTCGTCCGTCGGCTCCAGGACGAGCACACCGTCCTGGGTCTGGTCGCCGGTGAGGTACGCGTACTCGGTGGACGCGCGGAAGGCGTACTCGGTGTCATTGGAGCGGGTCTTCAGATTGCCCGCGGGAACGACCAGACGCTCGCCGGGGAAGCGTGCGGAGAGTGCGGCGCGGCGGGCGGCGGTGTGCCCGGCCTGGGCGATCGGCTCGAGGCCGTGCAGCTCGGTGTCGGCCCAGCCCGACTTCATGCTGGCGGCGAGCTCGTCGGAGACGCCCGGGTACAGGCCGTTCTTCCGCTGCTTGACCGTCTCTGCTTCTTCGGTCTCCGGGTTCTCCGGGGTGAGCTCCTCAGACACGACTTGTCTCTCCTTGCTACGACACTGGACCCCTGCCATCGTACGGGCGTACGGAAGGGGGCCCAGGGCCGGAAGGCCTCTTACAGAGACCGGCCGTATGTCCCCCAGGAGAATTGCGGCGCCCGGCAGCCCATCAGTCCGGCATCCCGGCGGACGGCGCGGCTCAGCCGAAGCGCGCGGCCAGGAGGACGACGTCCTCGGTGCTGTCGACCTGGTCGAGCCCGTCGGGCAGGACGGTCCGCAGCACATGGTCGGCCACCGATCCGGCGTCGTGGCGCAGCGCCTTCGGCACGCTCGCGGCCGCCGAGTGGAGCCGGGCGAATGCCCGGTCCGTCGAGTCGCCGGTACGGCGCAGCAGACCGTCGGTGTAAAGCAGCACGGTCTCGCCGGACGCCGGAGCCATCTCCACGCTCGGCGCCTCCCAACAGGCCAGCATGCCCAGCGGAGCGGACAGGGTGGTCTCGACGAACTCGGTGCGCCGGTCGCCGATAATCAGCGGTGGGGTGTGTCCGGCACCGGCCAGCACGACCTTGCGTGCGGCGGGCTCGCAGTAGGCGAAGAGCGCGGTCGCGGACCGTGCGGGTTCGGTCAGCCGCAGCAGCAGTTCCAGGTCGGAGAGCACGGCGACCGGATCCTCGCCCTCCATCACCGCGTACGCCCGCAGGCCGGCCCGCAGCCGCCCCATGGCGGCCAGAGCGCTCGGGCCGGAGCCGCCCACCGAGCCGACGGCGAGACCGAGCGCACCTTCCGGCAGCGCCAGCGCGTCGTACCAGTCACCGCCGCCGCACGGTGCCACGCGGTGCCGGGCGGCCAGCTGCACGCCGGGGACCCGGGGCAGCCGGCCGGGCCGCAGCTCCTCGGTGAGGGCGGCGGCCTCGGCCTTGGCCCGGTGCAGCTCCAGCAGCCGGGCCAGGTGCTCGCTCGCGTGACCGGAGTAGAGGCCGACGAGGTGGCGCTGGCGTTCGAGGGGTTCGGCGGGCTCGTCGTAGAGCCAGACGGCCGCGCCCAGCCGGCCGGTCGCGTCGGTGGCGAGGGGCAGGGCGTAGCTGGCGGCGTATCCGAGCCGGGCGGCGACTTCGCGGTGGCGGGGGTCCAGGCTTGCGTCACCCAGCAGATCGGGGCTGGTCAGAGGTCCTTTGGCGTCCGGGAGGCCGTCCAGGATCCGGCCGTACGAGGTTGCGCAGCGGGGCACCGTCTCGATGTGGCCGAGGTCGGCATGGGCGAGTCCGAGGCCGATGGTGGCGACCGGGCCTCGGTGGTCGGAGGGTTCGAAGACGATCAGTCCGCGGCGGGCACCGACGAGGGCGGCGCCGGCGCCGAGTACCTCGTGCAGCGCGTCGTCGAGGGTGCTGGTTCCGGCCAGGCGCTCGGTGAGCTCGTGCAGCGTGGTGAGGTCGGAGACCCAGCCGGCCAGACGGTCCTGGAGGAAGGCTCCTGGCGCGGCGGGTACACCGGCCAGAGGGCCTGGAGTGTGCGCTGAAACAGGAACTGTGGGATCGATTCCAGCCACTTTCGGCAGGTGAGGGGCGCTCATGGCAACCGGCTTTCCGACCAGTGCGTTTCGTCGAATAGCATCGCAAACCCCCATGTCATTCTGCGCCGCTATCAGTGCATCCACATGTACACGCACAAGTAAGCAGATGTCCAGCATTGTCCCTGCGGGATTTGTGGTGTCCGTGTGACTACTAAGTTGGCCAAAAAATGCACCCCATGAACGTTATTTGCGGTCGACTGGGTCTTGTTCGACAGGGGTTCCCCCGGGGTGAAGTCCCGGGCGGAGCGTCATTCCGGGCATGCTGGGTACGTAATCGGTGAGGAACCAGGGGCAGTTCTGATCGCTCCGGAACCTGGCAGCGAGCCCGGACGTCCTCACTTGTGACGGCCGCGCCCCACCCCGAGTGCGGGGCGGTGCACCATGGGGCGGCAGACGCGATGCGCGCAGCCCCTTGCCATGCTTTTGGCTGGACCCGGATCAGCTCGACTCGGCTCACGCTCGGTACCGACGGGATACCCGTACCGCAGACTCAGAGAGCATGTACGCACGGTGAAGTGATGCACACGCGGCGTGACGCGCGCGTGGTGTGATGTGGCCCTCGGCGTTCAACGGAAAGGAACGAGCGCTCATGCGCGAGATCCTCGGAAGGCGACGCAGGCTCCGGCTCCGGCGCAAGGCAAGGCCCGCCCAGCTCGACGCGGCCCTGACCTGTGCCACCGCATGGCACTGGCCCGTGCTGCCCGGCGTGGGGCTGAACGCGGCCGGGGGCCGCGGTGGCCGCGGCCGCAGCTGCGCCTGCCCCGATCCCGAGTGCGCCGTACCCGGCGCGCACCCCTTCGACCCCGGTCTTCTTGCGGCGACCACCGACGAGCGCATGGTGCGCTGGTGGTGGACCAACCGGCCGGCTGCGCCGATCATGCTCGCCACCGGCGGCCGTGCCCCGTGCGCGCTGAGCCTGCCCGCCGTGGCCGGCGCCCGGGCACTGACCGAACTCGACCGCATGGGCATGCGACTCGGGCCGGTGGTGGCGACGCCGACGCGCTGGTCGCTGCTGGTGGCTCCGTACACCCTCGAACAGCTCGGTGAACTGTTGCACGCCAAGGACTGGGTGCCCAGTTCGCTGCGGTTCCACGGAGAGGGGGGCTACCTCGTGCTTCCCCCGTCCGAGGTGGGTACGGGGCAGGTGCGCTGGGAACGGGCCCCGCTGCCCGGCTCCGCGGCCCCCTGGCTGCCGCGTGTGGAGGCGGTCGTGGACGCGCTGGTCGAAGCGAGCAGCAGCGCCCCCGACGGCGGCAGCCGGCTCGCGCACTGAGGGCCGGTCGACGGCGGGTCCCGTGACCGGCCGGTGGGTCCGTGCGGCGGCCGGCGGGCTGTGCCGACGGCTCGGCTCACTCGTTCGGGTGTGAGCAGGTCCGAATTCTGCGGTAAATGGGTGCTCCCCATCCAGGAGCCCGCATTTTCGCCGATATCTTCGGCGCGCCGTGCAGGAATTCCCGCGCAGTCGACAGGTGATCTCGCATGATCGCCATGACGGGTGTGATGGTGTCCGCCGTCGTGCTTCCGCCCGCGGCTTCCGCGGAACCCGCGGGCGTCCCCGGTGCCGTGTCGCCTCATGCAAAGTCTGCCGATGCAAAGTCCCGTCGGGACGGGCTTTCTGACGGACCTTCCGGGACCGGCTCGAAGTGTCTTTCGAAAGGGCCGTCGAAGAGGTATTCGGGCGCCGTTTCAAAGAGATCTTCGGGGCGGGGTGCCGGGACCGGATTTCTGTCCGATACAGACCCGTCGGGCGGGGCGGGCGAAGCCGCCGGGTCCTACGGAGAGGCGGGCTCCGCTTTCGCCGCACCGTTCGGGTCCGCACCGCGGACCGTGGCGCGGTGCGGGCCCGAGCTGACGTCTCCCGAGGGCGTCGAGGCGCAGACCTGCGTCATGACCGACGGACGGGACACATGGGCGCGCAGTTACCACCGCAATACGACGGGCGACGAACTCCGTTCCGTGCTCACGCTGATGGGTCCCGGCGGCCGGACCGTCGAAATGCGCTGCACAGTGGATCCACAGGATGAGCCGGGGGTCTGCCAGACGCCGCGCCGCAGGTCGTACGGAGGTCCCGAGGGGTGCGTGGCGGTGGCCGAGTACGCCTGGGGCGGGGTGGCCGAGGGGGCGGAAGGCGAGGTTCCGCTGCTGCTGAGGTCCGGATCCAATCCGGCACCCTCCGCGTCGCGTTGACGCCGGATCCGCAGCCGCTGCGGGCCGTCCGGCACAACACGTGGACATGAGAGTGCCCGATCGCTGGCGACGGGGGATGCACCAGCGACCGGGCTTCTAGAACGGTAACAAGAGATCTGCCGTTCGCAAATTCGATCTCGCTTATTCGGACAGCTATTTACCTGCGGGTACGGGGAGTTGTGACATGAGTCACCGATCGGCCCGCAGGAGTCCTCACGCCGTCACGGTCAGCTGAGCGTCACCTGGCGGTTGGTGAGACCGCCGCGGGCCCGCCGCTCCTCCGCGGTCAGCGGCGCGTCCGAGGCGAGCGCCTGCGCCAGTCGCTCGGCGAGCCCGGCCGCGGGCTTCTCGCAGTCCTCGGCCCCCATCGCGCTCGGCAGATCCCAGACCGGGACCATCAGCCCGTGCGCGCGGAAGGATCCGACCAGCCGCGTCCCCTCGCCGAGCGAGGAGGTGCCGGCGGCGTGCAGCCGGGCGAGCGCGTCGAGGAGCTGTTCCTCGGGGTGCGGCATGACCCACCGCAGGTGGTTCTTCTCGGGGGTCTCGCACCAGTACGCGGCGTCCACCCCGGAGAGCCGGGTGGTCGGGATCGCCGCCTCGTTCGCGCGCTCCAGGGACGCGGAGACCTCGGGCGTGGAGTTCTCCGCGTCCGGGATCCAGAACTCGAATCCGGAGTGGATGGTCGGCTCGAACGCGGCTTCCGGGTCGAGCAGGTCCTGCAGACGCGGCCCGTCGGCCGGTACACCCTGGGCGGCGACGGGCGAACCGGGCTCGGCGTCCAGTGCGCGCTGCAGGGTGCCAGCCAGGTCACGGCTGAGGTCGCCGGACGGGGTGTCGTTCTGCAGGGCGAGCAGGACGGAGCCGTCGTCGCGCCGCAGCGCCGGCCATGCCATCGGCAGCACGGTCGCGAGCGTCACGGACGGCACGCCCTCGGGCAGCCCGCCCTTCAGGGCCAGTTCGACCGTGGCGGCGGGTACCAGTTCCCGCAGGGCGACCCAGTCGCACTCGCCGGCCAGGCCCTCGAACGGGCGGTGGACGAGCTCGGTGACGGCCTGGGCGGCGGCACGGCCGTGGCAGGCCTTGTAGCGGCGGCCCGAACCGCACGGGCAGGGCTCGCGAGCCCCGACCACCGGGATCTCGCCGTCCTTGAGCTGCTGCTTCCCGGCCTTGGTCTGAGGGCGCTTCTTGGCCATGGTGGGCTTTCTCCCGATTGCGACAGTGCGGTCTGGGCCGCGAGCCTAGCCGCCCTTGTCGGGTCCGGTGTACAGACGCCCGGGCGCCCGCGGCATGTGTGCCGGATCGCCTGTGTGCACGTACGTGTGTACGGCGGTGAGCGAGTGCGCACGGGCCGCTCCGCACCGTGGTGTGCGTGCCCGTCGGTGCACCGGTCCTTGCGCGAGCCGAACCGGTGTGCCGGTCTCAGCCGGCGTCGTCGAAGGCGTCGGCGAAGTCCAGCCCGTCGAGCCCCGGTACGTGCCCGTTCCCATGACCGTGGTCATGGTCGTGGTCATGGTCGTGGCTCTCGCTGACCACCACCCACACGGTGACCTCGCCGGACGAGCTGTCGCGCACGCCCCATTCCTCGGCGAGCGCGCTGATGATGTTGAGCCCGCGACCGCCGCGCGCCGTCACGGACGGTGTGGCCGGAATCGGTCGGGTCGGACCGCCTCCGTCCGTCACCTCGACGGTCAGCCCGCCCGTTCCGTCGACGCGCCATGCGGCGCGTACGTCGCCCTCACCCACATCCGTGTGCCGCCCCAGCGGTCTGCCGTGGCGGCAGGCATTGCTGAGAAGTTCGGAAAGAATCAATACAGCATCGTCGACAACCGAATCCGACACCCCGTAACTGCGCAGTTGCTCACGCATCCGGTGTCGCGCCTGACCCACGCCCGCAGGGCCATGGGGTACGGCCATGCTCGACGACGTGGGCACTTCCTGTGCCACCACCAACGCCACCCCCGAGACCTCCTTTGCCCCACGCCACGGAGTGGATGCCCTCCTGGACTGGACCGGAAACCGGCCAATGGCCTGCTGATGACGCACTCGTAACGATCGGGTACGGGCTGAATGCGCCGGTGTACTCCCTGTAACTGACGTTAAAGGCGACCCAGTTGGGACAGAACCTGTTTTGGGCGATTCGTGATGATTGCCTCGACGCCGAGGCGGGCGCAAAGCTCGACGTCCTCGGGTTCGTTGACCGTCCAGACGTGCACGCGGTGGCCCGCGTGGTGCAGTCGCTCGACGTAACCGGGGTGACTGCGTACGATCCGCAGCCCCGGACCGGCGATACGGGCACCGGCCGGCAGCCGCCCGTCGCGCAGCCGCGGCGAGACGAACTGCATCAGATAGACCGTCGGCAGGGTCGGCGAGGCCGCCTGGATGCGGTGCAGGGAGCGGGCCGAGAAACTCATGATGCGCACCGGCGAGGGGCCGTCGGCGGGTGGGGCGTCCAGTTCGAATCGCTTCAGCAGATACAGCAGCCGCTCCTCCACCTGGCCCGCCCAGCGAGTGGGGTGCTTGGTCTCGATGGCCAGCTGGAGGGGCCGCCCGGCGGTGCGTGTCTCGACGACCAGTTCGAGCAGTCGCTCGAGCGTGAGTACGGAGGTGAGCTCGCCCGGCGCCGGATCCCAGTCCGGGGACTCCTCGCGGTCCTTCCAGGAGCCGAAGTCGAGAGCGGCGAGTTCGGAGAGCTCCAGGGCGGAGACGGCACCGCGGCCGTTGGACGTGCGGTTCACCCGCCGGTCGTGCACACAGACCAGGTGGCCGTCGGAGGTGAGCCGTACATCGCACTCCAGTGCGTCGGCGCCGTCCTCGATCGCCTTGCGGTAGGCGGCCAGGGTGTGCTCGGGCGCGTCGTCGGACGCCCCGCGGTGTGCGATGACCTGGATGGGATGGTGCAGTGTGTGCTGCCGTGCATGGGTCACCGCGTCATGGTGTCACCGAGAGGCGACGGCGGCCCGCACCTTGCGACCGGAGACCGTTTTGCCGGATATAAAGATTGGTGTGCGGACGCACAGGTCCTGCTTACAGTGGCCTGACGGGTCATGGGAAAAGCTGAGTCCAGACACGTACGCAGCGGATCTCTTGCCGACATTGATGAGGAACCGAGGAGTAACAAGCTGTGAGCACAGAGAACGAGGGCAACGAGGGCACTGCGGCTCAGGCCGTACCGTCCGTACCTCCCGTGCCGGCCGCTCCTCCTGAGGGCCCGCCTGTGCCCCCGTCGGCGCCCCCGGTTGACCCGTCGGACGCACCGGCATCGCAGCAGTCGGGACAGGCGAAGGACTGGCCGCCGCCGCAGCCTCCCCAGCAGGCGAAGGACTGGCCGCCGCCGCAGCCGCCTCACTCCCCCGAGCAGCAGCAGACGGCGCACGCGCAGCCGGGCCTGTCCGCGGAGGATCCGACTGCTGCCGTGACGACTCCGATGGCCCCGGTCGCTCCGGACACCGGGACCGCGGCCCAGCCGCAGGCGGCCGGTGGCTGGCCGCCGCCCCCGCCCACCGTTCCCGCGTACGCGCAGGGTGCGGATGCCGGTGGTCCCGTCTGGGGTGCGCCCGGTCAGCTGCAGTCGCCCGAGGCCCCGCACCGACGGCGGGCCGGCGGCCTGGTGGCCGCGGTGGCCGTGGCGGCACTCGTGGCGGGCGGTGTCGGCGGCGCTCTCGGTTACTGGGCGGCCGACCGGAACGACAGCGGCAACTCCTCCGGCTCGACCACGATCGCGGCGTCGGCCAACCCGCAGGACCTCAAGCGCGACCCCGGTACGGTCGCGGGCGTCGCGGCGAGGGCGCTGCCCAGCGTGGTCACCATCGATGCACAGAGCGGCGACGGCGAGGGCGGCACGGGCACCGGCTTCGTGTACGACAAGGAAGGCCACATTCTCACCAACAACCACGTGGTGGCTTCTGCGGCGAACAGCGGCCAGCTGACGGCGACGTTCTCCAACGGCAAGAAGTACGACGCCGAGGTCGTCGGCCGCGCTGAGGGGTACGACGTCGCCGTGCTGAAGCTCAAGAACGCTCCGTCGGGGCTCGCCCCGCTGGCCCTGGGCAACTCGGACCAGGTCGCGGTCGGCGACTCGACGATCGCGATCGGCGCGCCGTTCGGTCTGTCCAACACGGTCACGACCGGCATCATCAGCGCGAAGAACCGTCCGGTCGCCTCCGGTGACGGATCCGGCGGCAGCAATTCGTACATGAGCGCACTGCAGACCGACGCCTCGATCAACCCGGGCAACTCCGGTGGCCCGCTGCTCGATGCGGGCGGTGCGGTCATCGGTATCAACTCCGCCATCCAGTCGACCGCCAGCAGTGGCCAGTCCCAGGCGGGATCCATCGGCCTCGGCTTCGCGATCCCGATCAACCAGGCGGAGAACGTCGCCCAGCAGCTGATCAAGACGGGCCAGCCGGTCTATCCGGTCATCGGTGCCACGGTCACGATGGACGAGAAGACCGGCGGTGCCGTCATCTCGGACCAGGGCTCGGGCGGCACATCGGCCGTCAGCCCGGACGGGCCCGCCGACAAGGCCGGTCTCAAGGCGGGCGATGTCATCACCAAGTTCGACGACGCGGTGATCGACAGCGGCCCCACCCTGATCGGCCAGATCTGGACCCACAAGCCGGGCGACCAGGTCACACTCACCTACAAGCGCGACGGCAAGGTGTCGACGGCCGAAGTCACGCTGGGGGAGCGCAAGGGCGACAGCTGACCGGCTAGGCTGTCCTCGCGTCAACGCCGGTCCATGACCGGTGACGCGGGGTGGGTTGCCCGAGCGGCCTAAGGGAACGGTCTTGAAAACCGTCGTGGCGCGAGTCACCGTGGGTTCAAATCCCACACCCACCGCCAGTCCGGCGAATGTGCAGGCCAGAAGGGGCGTCCGACCAGGGCGCCCCTTCGGCATGAGGCCTGCGGCCAACCTGCGCAGCGCTGTCGTCCCGGCCGCGGCTGCCTGTCCGTCAGGGTGCGGCGGATCGCGGACAGGAACAATCCGTTTCAAGGGGACGGGTCGGGGCGCTCGGCGTCCTGCGGGCCCGTGGGGCGGTCCGCGGTCAGGCGGGCGGCCGAGGCGATGGTGGCCCGGGCCTCCCGTTCGGTGAGGCCGGTCCGGACGGCGGCGCTGGTGAGGGCGTCCGCCAGTTCGTCGCCGAAGCCGTGTTCGTACGCGCGGCAAGCGGCCCAGAAGAGCCGGGTGTTGCGCTGTCCTTCGTGTGCCGCGAGGACGAACTGGATCAGGCCCTGGCCATGGTGGGGGCGGCCCGAGGCGTGGTGCGGGCGCGCGGGGGGTGTGAGCAGGCGGAGGAGTGCGCGGGGGCAGGGGGCCGGGGAGAGATCCGCGGCACCGGGGGCGAGGCGGTAGGTGCCGCGGGTGGTGACCGAGCCGGGACCGACCAGGTAGCCGCCGGTGCCGCGGATGTCGATGCCCGGGGCGAGACGGCTTGCGGAGTTCGGTACGGATACGCCGGGCGGGCCGGTGAGCCAGATGTGGCGGCCGCCGCTGGGCGTGATCACCGTGACCGTCGGCGGGATGGTGAACAGGTGGTGCAGGGCCAGCTGCTGGAGAGCCGCCACGGAGTCGTTCCGGCCGGTGGTGTCGATGTCGAGGTCGACGCCGATGAGGTGGTGCGGGGCCCGGCCGCACGCGATTCCGTAGCCGGTGGCCCACGGAGCGGCGGCGAAGAGGGCTCGTACGGCGGCCGGGTTCGTGGTGGCGTCATGGACGCCGTGCCCGGGAAGACCGCAGGCGCCCCGGCAGCGGACCGGCCGGTCCTCGTCGTGGTGGGGGGAGCGCAGCGCGGGGAGTTTGGTGGCGGACAGCGGGATGACGGGGAGCCCGTGCTCGGCGGCGGAGAGCGCGTGGGCGAGGGCCAGGGTGGCGGTCTGCCTGTCGGTGATGGCCATGGCTCTATTTTCGTACAACTGTTCGAGGATGGGAAGGGCTGGCGGCGGGGCCGGCCGGTGAGGGGCGGCCGAGGGGTCGATGAGGGCGGATTTCCAGAGAATGCGGCGAAACGCTTTTCCTTATGGGATGCGTGGGATCGAACGGTGTCCGGGTGTGCGCCGGGGGTGCGGCTTGGGGCTTTGAGGCGCATTGGAGGTTTATCAGGTGTTCCTCATGCTTGCGGGGGAATAGGCGATCCTGGGCGGTTCGCAGGGGGTTCGGTGGGCAGCTTTGGTCTCGCGACGTCGTGACCCGTACCGAGGCCGTCGGCCAACTGCCCCGGAGCAAGCAGCACATCCGTTTTTGGAGGAAATTGACATGGCAACCATCCGTACCGCCCGCATCCTCGCGGTTGTTGCCGCGCTGCCCCTCGCCGCCGCACTCTTCGGCGGTGTGGCCCAGGCCGACAACGGGGCGTTCGCGAGCGGCGGATCGAATGTGGGCGTCGCGACCATCAGCGGCAGTGGGGTAGGTGGGAACAACTCTGGCAACTCGTCCACGTCGCAGCAGCAGGCCACCGGCTCCGGGGCATCGAACCGGAGCAACTCGGCGCAAGTGAGCGGCTCGCCCTTCACTGCGATCGACCAGTCCGACAGGAGCATCGCGGTGAACTTCACCAATCTCTGGTGAGCCGGGGCCCACCGTGGGCCGGTCGGGGGGCCGGAGCGGGGTGGGGTGAACGGCGGCCTGCGTGAGGGTGCTTCGGCGCCTTTGCGCAGGCCGTTCGCGTTTGCCGGTGGACATGTTCGGGTGTCTCCGACCTTGACAGCCACCTCAAATCTGACGGACAGTCAGAAATCCGGTTCCATTCACCTGTGTCCGGGAGGCCGGCTGCCGTGCACCTCGCCCCGACGGAGCGCCAGCTGCAGCTGCGCGCCGAACTCCGCATGTATTTCCAGGATGTGGTCTCCGGTCAGGATGTGCCCCCCGGGGCAGGTGTGATGCCCGGGGTGCGGGTGAGGCCGGCCGGGGATGCGGCCGAGCAGCGCCGACTGCTGCGCCGGATCGGCGCCGACGGGATGCTCGGACTCGGCTGGCCCGTCGAGTACGGAGGTCAGGGCCGTGGACCCGACGAGCAGTTCGTCTTCTTCGACGAGGCGTACCGGGCGGGCGTGCCCGTATCCATGGTCACGCTCAACACCGTCGGCCCGACCCTCATGAAGTACGGGACCGAGGAGCAGAAGAACTACTTCCTGCCGCGGATCCTGAGCGGCGACCTCGTCTTCGCGATCGGTTACAGCGAGCCGGAGGCCGGCACGGATCTGGCCGCGCTGCGCACCAGGGCGGTGCGGGACGCAGGGGGCGGATCCCGCCGGGGCGAGGCCGGGAGCGAGGGGGACTGGGTGATCGACGGGCAGAAGATCTTCACCAGCAATGCCCAGAACGCCGACTGGATCTGGCTCGCCTGCCGTACGGATCCGGATGCTCCCAGGCACCAGGGCATCTCGATCATCCTGGTCCCGACGGACGCCCCTGGGTTCGCCTGGACGCCCATCGAGACCGTGGGCGGCCTGACCACGACGGCCACCTATTACGACGGGGTGCGGGTCCCCGCCACGAACCTGGTCGGTGAGGAGAACGGCGGCTGGGGGCTGATCACCAACCAGCTGAACCACGAGCGGGTGGCGCTCGCAGCGATCGGGATGCAGGCCGAGGAGTTCTACGAGGCCGCGCTCGCCCACGCCCGTACCCCCGATCCGGTGACGGGGCGCCGTCCGGTTGACGAGCCGTGGGTGCGGTCCCGGCTGGCCGAAGCGTATGCCCGACTTGCGGCAACGCGCCTGCTCAACTGGCGTCTGGTGGGGGACGTGGGAGCGGGCTCGCTGGCCCCGGGCGAGGCGAGCGGCGTGAAGTTCGCGGGAACCGAATCGGCCGTGGAGGTGTATCGGATGTGCCAGGAAATCACGGGCGAGGCCGGGATGATCCGGGGCGGTTCGCCCGGCTCCTTCGGGGACGGGGAGCTGGAGCGGATGAACAGGGCGGCGCAGATCAACACCTTCGGGGGCGGGGTGAGCGAGGTGCAGCGGGAGATCGTCGCGACGATGCGGCTCGGCATGAAGAGCATGAAGAGGGGGAAGCGGTGACGGGCACGCGGTACAGGCAGGCCGGGGGCGGGCCGGACGGCAGGAGCGGGCCGGACGAGTTGTACGGGCGGCTGAAGGCGTACGAGGGGCGGGCGGCCGCCACCGCGGGCGTGGGCAAGGACCTGGTCAACGAGCCGATGATCAGGCACTGGTGCGAGGCCGTGGGCGACACGAACCCGGCATACGCCGGGCCGGGGGCAATCGCTCCGCCGACGATGCTGCAGGCGTGGACGATGGGCGGCCTTTCGGGGCACTCGGATCGTTCCTCGGCGTACGACGAGCTGTTCGGGCTGCTCGACGGCGCCGGGTACACCTCGGTGGTCGCGACCGACTGCGAGCAGGAGTATCTGAGGCCGCTGAGGCCCGGGGACGAGATCACCTTCGATGCGGTGATCGAGGCGGTGTCGGAGCGGAAGACGACGAAACTGGGGACGGGCTACTTCATCACTACACGGACGGATGTCCGAGCGGCCGGGGAGCCGGCCGGCACGCATCGTTTCCGCATCCTCAAGTACACGCCTGCGGTGAAGGGGCGCGGGGCGAAGCCGGGCGGGGCGCCGGAGGCAGGACAGGACGGCCGGATGCTGCGGCCGAGGCCCGTCATCAACCGGGACAATGCCGGGTTCTGGCAGGGCGTGGCCGAGCACAAACTGCTCATCCAACGGTGCGGCGGGTGCGGGGCCCTGCGTTTTCCCTGGCTGCCGGGGTGCAATGAATGCGGCTGTCAGGAGTGGGACACGGTCGAGGCGAGCGGCGAGGGCACCGTCTTCAGCCATGTCGTGATGCACCACCCGCCCTTCCCCGCCTTCCGCACTTCCGACGACGCGGGGTCGTACGCGGTGGCGCTGATAGAGCTGGCGGAGGGCGTACGGATGGTCAGCAACGTGGTCGGGGTCCCGCACGGCAAAGTACGTACGGGGATGCCGGTCAGGCTGGAATTCCTGCGTACGGACCCCGAGTTGGAACTGCCGGTCTTCCGGGGAAGCGGGGGCTGACATGGACTTCACACCTACGGAGGAGCAGGCCGCGGCCCAGGGTCTCGCCGCGCGCATCTTCGGAGATCTGGCCACGCACGAGCGGCTGGCCGCGGCCGGGACGGGGACGGACACCGAGCTGTGGAAGGAGCTGTGCGCGGCCGGCCTGACCGGCGCCGTCGAGGAGATCGGGCTGCTGGGCCTGGTACTGGTCCTGGAGGAGCAGGGGAGAACGACTGCGCAGGTGCCGTTCGCGGCGACGTGTGTGTACGGGCTGCTCGCCGTCGCAGGACACGGCACGGACGAACAACGGGAGCGAATGCTGCCGCCGTTGCGGGACGGCTCGGCCGTCGCCACCGGAGCGTTCCCGGCGCGTGGCGGTCTACGGGCCGACGGGGAAGGGCGGTTGAGCGGCAGCGTGCCCTATGTGCCGTGGCTGCGGGACGCCACCGTGGTGCTCGTCGCAGACGCCGACCGTGCGTTGTGGCTCGTGCGGACGGCCGATCCGGGCGTGACGGTCGGTCCCGTGGAGACCACGGCTCCGTGGTCGGCGGCTCGACTCACGCTGGACCGGGTGGCCGGTGAGCGGCTCGGCGGCGCAGGGGCCGGAGCGGAAGCGTACGGTGCCGTGCTGGCTGCGAGCCGGACGGCATTCGCGGGGTTGCAGGCCGGGGTGTGCGCCGGGTCGCTCGCCCGGGCGGTCGCCCACACCACCACCCGGGAGCAGTTCGGGCGGCCGCTCTCGACCAATCAAGGGGTGCTGCTTCGCGCCGCCGACGCCCATATGGACACCGAGGCGATACGGGTCACTGCGTACGAGGCGGCGTGGCGCCACGACATGGGGCTGTCGTACGAGGCGCAGGCGCTGACCGCGGCCTGGTGGGCCTCGGAGGCCGGCAAGAGGGTCGTGCATGCCGGACAGCATCTGCACGGTGGGACGGGCGCCGACCTCGACCACCCGGTCCACCGGCACTTCCTCTGGGGCCGTCAGCTCGACGCCTATCTCGGATGTGGCAGCGAAGTGCTCGAGGAGTTGGGTCAGTTGCTGGTGAAGGAGGGATCGCAATGAAGGTCGGCGAGGAGCTGGAACCGCTGGAGATCGCGGTGACCCGCACCCTGATTGTGGCGGGTGCCGTCGCCTCCCGCGATTACCAGGACGTGCACCATGACGCCGAGCTCGCGCGACAGAAGGGCTCCCCGGACATCTTCATGAACATCCTGACGACCAACGGGCTCGTCGGGCGGTACGTCACCGACCACTTCGGGCCCTCGGTAGTGCTCCACAGGGTCGCCATCAGGCTGGGAGTGCCCAACTATCCGGGGGACACCATGGTGTTGAGCGGAGCTGTCACGGCCCTCGGCGACGACGGGACGGCCGAGGTGACGGTGGTCGGATCCAACGGACTCGGCAGGCACGTCACCGGAAAGGTGACGGTCAGCGTTCCGGAGGGAGCCGCGTGAGCGTGCGCAGAGCGGATTCGCTCGGCGGCCGGGCCGCGATCGTCGGGATCGGGGCAACCGAGTTCTCCAAGGACTCCGGGCGCAGCGAACTGAAGCTGGCTGTCGAGGCGGTGCGGGCCGCCCTCGACGACGCCGGGCTGACCCCCGCCGATGTCGACGGCCTGGTCACCTTCACGATGGACACCAGTCCCGAGATCACCGTCGCCCAGGCAGCCGGCATCGGCGAGCTGTCGTTCTTCTCCCGCATCCACTACGGAGGCGGGGCGGCCTGTGCCACCGTGCAGCAGGCGGCGCTCGCCGTCGCGAGCGGGGTGGCCGACGTCGTGGTCTGCTACCGCGCGTTCAACGAGCGCTCGGGGAGGCGCTTCGGTTCCGGGGTGCAGCACCGGGAGCCGACCGCAGAGGGGACCGCGCTCGGCTGGAACCTCCCCTTCGGACTGCTCACCCCGGCCTCCTGGGTCGCCATGGCCGCTCAGCGCTATCTGCACACGTACAACCTGACGCCGGAGGCCTTCGGCCATGTCGCGGTGACCGACCGGCGCCATGCCGCGCGCAATCCTGCGGCGTACTTCTACCGGAAGCCGATCACGCTGGCCGATCACGCCGCATCGCGCTGGATCGTCGAACCCCTCCGCCTGCTCGACTGCTGCCAGGAGACCGACGGCGGACAGGCGCTCGTCGTCACCAGTGCCGAGCGTGCCCGTGACCTGCCCCGGCCGCCCGCGGTGATCGTCGCCGCGGCGCAGGGTGCCGGGCGGGCCCAGGAGCAGATGACGAGTTTCTACCGTGACGGGCTGACCGGACTGCCGGAGACCGCCGTCGTCGCCGGACAGCTCTGGCGTACCTCCGGACTCTCCCCCTGCGACATCGATGTGGGCATCCTCTACGACCACTTCACTCCGTTCGTACTGATGCAACTGGAGGAGTTCGGCTTCTGCGGACCGGGCGAGGCCGCCGACTTCGTGGCGGACGGTGCACTTCCTCTGAACACCCATGGAGGCCAGCTGGGCGAGGCGTATCTGCACGGGATGAACGGCATCGCGGAGGCGGTCCGGCAGATCCGGGGCACGTCGGTGAACCAGATACCCGGGGCGGCCAGGACGCTGGTCACCGCCGGTACGGGGGTCCCGACCTCGGGACTGATACTGGGCACGGACGGCTGATCGGGGGACCGCAGGGCACCGGTCGGGCGCCGGGGCGGTGAGTCCGTCCCGGGGGTGACCCCGAGTCCCCATGACGGGGGCCCTACTCCTTCAGGAGGTGGGGCCGGCCCCACCCCTACAACCTGAGGCGGACGTGGCTTCGGGACCTGGGGCCGATCCCCCGCGTAGTGACCGCTCCTAGCGTGGACCCATGACCACGCCAGTCTGCACGGGCGCCTCCGGGGGAGCCGCTGCCGCCACCGGACACGCGCCACGCATCTTGCCGGCGTCACACACGCAGCACGTATCGGCCCTGTCGCAGGCACAGCATTCATCGGCAGCCCCGCACGCGTCGCACGCCGCGACCGCGCACACTCCGCACGGGGCGCGTGCACCGTACGTTCCGTACCCGTCGTTCTCGTCGTTCGTGCGGGCGCGGGGGCCCGTACTGCTGCGCACCGCACGCTCGCTCACCGCGAACCCGAGCGATGCCGAGGATCTGCTGCAGACCGCGCTCGCCAAGACGTATGTCGCGTGGGAGCGGATCGAGGACCACCGGGCGCTCGACGGTTACGTCCGCCGGGCCCTGCTGAACACCCGGACCTCGCAGTGGCGCAAGCGCAAGGTCGACGAGTTCACCTGCGACGAGCTGCCCGAGCAGGAGGCCGCTCCGGCGCCCGATCCCGCCGAGCAGCAGGTGTTGCGCGATGCGATGTGGCGGGCCGTGCTGAAACTCCCGGACCGGCAGCGGGCGATGGTCGTCCTGCGCTACTACGAAGATCTCAGCGAGGCGCAGACGGCCGAGGTGCTCGGGGTGTCCATCGGTACGGTCAAGAGCGCCGTGTCACGGGCGCTCGGCAAGCTCCGTGAGGATCCCGAGCTGATTCCGGTCCGCTGAGTCCGAACCGTGCGGGCGCGCGGCCAGGTTGTGCGCGGGTGCGCGGGTGCGGGATGACCCTGGGCGGGAACTCGTTGCACCGCAACGCTGCTCCTCACGCCGCGGACTCACCCGCATGTGACGGCATTTCGGCGGTGTTCCGTCCAGGAGAATCCGACGGAGACCGATTCGTACTCCCGGGAGTAGTGACATACCACTCGGTATGTGCGCAGAATCAGCGGAACCCTACTGCCGCGTAGCGCCCACCGGGAGGACGCCGTGCTGAGCACCATGCAGGACGTACCGCTGACTGTCACCCGCATCCTGACGCACGGGATGACGATCCACGGGAAGTCTCAGGTCACGACCTGGACCGGCGACCCCGAGCCGCAGCGGCGAAGCTTCGCCGAGGTGGGCCGTCGTGCCACGCAGCTCGCCCACGCCCTGCGTGACCAGCTCGGTGTCGTCGGCGACCAGAGGGTGGCCACCCTCATGTGGAACAACGCGGAGCACGTGGAGGCGTATCTCGCGATTCCCTCCATGGGGGCCGTGCTCCACACGCTCAACCTGCGGCTTCCCGCCGAGCAGTTGATCTGGGTCGTCAAGCACGCCGACGACAAGGTCGTCCTCGTCAACGGTTCGCTGCTGCCGCTCCTCGCGCCGCTCCTCCCCCACCTGACGTCGATCGAGCATGTGGTCGTCGTGGGCCCCGGCGACCGCTCCGTGCTCGACGGCGCCGTCCCGCAGGTGCACGACTACGAGGAGCTGATCGCAGGACGTCCGACCAGCTACGACTGGCCCGAGCTGGACGAACGCCAGGCAGCCGCCATGTGTTACACCTCCGGCACCACCGGCGACCCCAAGGGGGTCGTCTACTCCCACCGCTCCATCTACCTGCACTCCATGCAGGTCAACATGACCGAGTCGATGGGGCTGACGGACAAGGACACCACACTGGTGGTCGTGCCCCAGTTCCACGTCAACGCCTGGGGTCTGCCGCACGCGACGTTCATGTCCGGCGTCAACATGCTCATGCCGGACCGCTTCCTGCAGCCCGCTCCGCTCGCCGACATGATCGAACGCGAGAAGCCGAGCCACGCCGCCGCTGTCCCCACCATCTGGCAGGGACTGCTCGCCGAGGTCGTCGCCAACCCGCGCGATCTGACCTCGATGGCCCGCGTCACCATCGGCGGCTCCGCCTGCCCGCCCGCCCTCATGGAGGCGTACGACAAGCTCGGCGTCCGCCTCTGCCACGCCTGGGGCATGACGGAGACATCGCCGCTCGGCACCATGGCCAACCCGCCCGCGGGCCTGACCGAGGAGCAGGAGTGGCCGTACCGGATCACCCAGGGCCGCTTCCCGGCCGGCGTCGAGGCGCGGCTGGTCGGCCCCGGCGGCGGGCTTCTGCCCTGGGACGGCGCGTCGGCCGGTGAGCTGGAGGTCCGCGGTCCCTGGATCGCCGGTGCGTACTACGGCGGCGCGGACGGCGAGGCGCTGCGCCCCGAGGACAAGTTCAGTGAGGACGGCTGGCTGAAGACCGGTGACGTCGGCGTCATCAGCGAGGAAGGCTTCCTCACCCTCACCGACCGTGCCAAGGACGTCATCAAGTCCGGCGGGGAGTGGATTTCGAGCGTGGAGCTGGAGAACGCCCTGATGGCGCATCCGGATGTGGCCGAGGCCGCCGTCGTCGCCGTCCCGGACGACAAGTGGGGCGAGCGCCCGCTCGCGACCGTCGTCCTCAAGAGCGACGCCACCGCCGACTACGTGGCGCTGAGGGCGTTCCTCGCCGAGTCGGGCATCGCCAAGTGGCAGCTGCCGGAGCGTTGGACGGTCATTGCGGCGGTGCCGAAGACCAGCGTCGGCAAGTTCGACAAGAAGGTGATCCGCCGGCAGTACGCGCAGGGCGAGCTGGAGATCACCCACCTCTGATCATCCACCTCTGATCAGGCACGGACGACGAGGGCGGTACGGAACTTCCCGTACCGCCCTCGTCATGCGTCCTGGTGCCTTGTTCAGTTCGTGCCGATCTTCGCCAGCAGGTCGACGATGCGGGACTGCACCTCGTCGCTCGTCGAGCGTTCCGCCAGGAACAGCACGGTCTCGCCGGAGCTGAGCTTCGGCAGGTCCGCCCGGTTCATGTCGGCCGACGTGTAGACGACCAGCGGGGTTCGGTTGAGCTGCCCGTTCGCACGCAGCCAGTCGACGATCCCGGCCCGGCGGCGGCGTACCTGCATCAGGTCCATCACCACGAGGTTCGGCCGCATCCGGGTGGCCAGCGAGACCGCCTCGTCGTCGGTCGCGGCCTGCGCGACCTGCATGCCGCGGCGTTCCAGCGTCGCCGTCAGCGCCACCGCGATCTCCTCGTTCTCCTCGATCAGCAGCACCCGCGGCGGGTGCTGCTCGCTGTCACGGGGAGCGAGCGCCTTGAGCAGTACGGCGGGGTCGGCACCGTACGCCGCTTCCCGCGACGCCTGCCCCAGACCGGCCGTCACCAGCACCGGAACCTCTGCGGCCACCGCCGCCTGGCGCAGCGACTGCAGCGCCGTACGGGTGATGGGGCCGGTCAGAGGGTCCACGAAGAGCGCGGCGGGGAACGCCGCGATCTGGGCGTCCACCTCCTCGCGGGAGTACACGATCACAGGGCGGTAGCCGCGGTCGCTCAGCGCCTGCTGGGTGGAGGCGTCGGGCGCGGGCCAGACGAGCAGCCGGCGCGGGTTGTCCAGCGGCTCCGGGGGCAGCTCGTCGTCGGCCGGCTGCGGTGACGGCCGGTTGGCGACCTCGATCGCGCCGCCCGGACCGTCCAGCGGCTCCGGACCTTCGGCACCCTCGTCGGGTGCCCCGATGGCGTATGCGCGCCCCTCGGCCGCCGGTGCGGCGATCAGCTGTCCGGATGTGCTGGTGGTGGGCGCGGTGCCGGGCTGCCCGGTGGCAGCCGGGGCGGCGGGCTGTGCGGCGGCCGGCTGCGGCACGGTGGCCGGTGCGGTGCGCTCGGCCGCGGGCGGTGCGGCGAGCTTGCGGCGCCGGCCGGCACCGCCGAGCGTCTGGTTCTGCTGGTGCGCGAGGTGCTGGACGAACGGCACGCCCTGGCCGAGCGTCCGCACGCTGAACGCCCGCCCCTGCGTCGAGTCCGAGGACGCGGGCATGGGGGCCTCGGCGGGCAGCGGCTGTCGTCGTGCATCGGGCACGGCGGCGGCCGCCGGTGCAGGGACGGGTGCGGGAGCGGCGGCGGGCGCGTTCTCCCGCGGGCGGCTCTCCCCTGCGGCGGTGTCGGCGGTGCCGGTGGTGTGCGTGGTGTGACCCGCTCCGGTCCAGTCCGGATCGTCGTCAGGGGCGGTCAGGGCAGTCAGGGCGGCCAGGCCCTGCCCCGAAGTGCCGTTGTCCGTCCAGCCGCCGGGCTGCGCAGGCAGCCCGGACCGCTGCGGGGGTTCCGGCTGCTGAGCCTCCTGCGGTGCGCCGGCGGGGCGCGCCCGGCGGCGTCCGGTCGGTACGGGGTGTTCCTGCAGCGGCGTGTGGGCGTCGCCCTGCGGCACCTGTACGGCGTCATGGCGGCCCGGCAGCGAGGCGTCCGCCTCACCGGCCATGGGCGGGATCCGGTCGGCCTCGGCGGGCGGGAGTGCGAACGCGGTACGCGGCCCCGCCGGCTCGGGCCGGTCCTGCACGGTCGCGAGCGCCCGCCGGGCCCGCCGCCCGGTCTGCTGCGGCTGGGCCTGCGCGCCGCCCTCGCTCTGTCCCTGGCCGGTGGCAGGTGCGACCGCCGGGAGGGCCAGCTGGTTGTCGTTGCTCTGTCGCGCCGGCTGTCCGCCCGCGGGCACCGGCACCGCCATCTCGGCCGGCACACCCTGCGGCGGTACGGTCTGCCCGCGCTGCGGGCGGCCGCCACCGCCCTGCGCGCCCTCGGCAGCCGTCACCACGGAGCCCTCGGACGGCGCTGCGGCCGCGGACAGGGCCAACGCGGACCCAGGTCCCTGCGACGGCTGCGGTGCCTGGGCAGGCTGCGCGGACGGCTCGGCCGTCTCGGCGGGGCTGGGCCGCCCCCGCCTGCGCCCCGATCCCTCGCTCTGACGGTCCGGGACGAGCTCCTGCGGCGGCTGTGGGCCCTGCGGCACCGGCTGAGCCTGCTCGTCCTGTGCCACCGCTTCACGGCGCGCCCTGCGCCGCCCGGTCGGCTCCGCCGCCGCTGCGTCGCCGGACCCGGCCACGGCGTCGCCCCCGCCCACCGGACTCTCCAGGAACGCATCCGTCGACGCCCGGCGCGCCCTGCGCCGCCCGCCGCCCGATGCGCCCCGCTGCTCCTGAACGGCCACGACACCGGCACCGGCCGTCGTCTCCGTCATCGGTGCCTGCACGGCGGGCGCCTCCGGCGGCACCACGGTGCCCGAACCCGCGCCCAGCGGCACCTCGAGTACGTACGCGCTGCCGCTCATGCCCGGCATCTCGTGCGTCTGGAGCACGCCGCCGTGCGCCCGTACGATCCCGCGCACGATCGGTTCGTGGACCGGGTCTCCCCCGGCGAACGGTCCACGGACCTCGATCCGTACGACCTCGCCGCGCTGGGCCGCCGCCACGACCACCGTCGAGTCGACGTAGCCGCCGCCCGGCACCAGCCGTGCCCGGCCGGTCGAGTCGACGCCGGCGACATCCGCGACCAGATGCGCGAGCGCGGTCACCAGCCGGCCCGCGTCGACCTCGGCCTCGATCGGCGGCGCGTGCACCGCGAACTGGGCCCGGCCGGGGCCGATCAGCTCGACGGCGGCGTCGATGCCGGCCGTCACGACGCCGTCGAGCAGCACCTTCTCCTTGACCAGCTGCTCCGCACCGGCGTCCAGCCGCTGGAAGCTCAGTACGTTGTCGACGAGCGTCGCCATCCGGGCGTAGCCGGCCGCCAGGTGGTGCAGGATCTGGTTGGCCTCGGGCCACAGCTGGCCCGCCGGGTCGGCGGCGAGCGTGAAGAGCTCGCCGCGCAGCTCCTCCAGCGGACCGCGCAGCGACTCGCCGAGGACGGCCGTCAGCTGGGTGTGCCGGGCGGTCAGATCCGTGAGCTGCTCGGCCTGCTCCTCCAGCTCGGCCGCGTACCGCTCGCTGCGGTCGGCCAGCTCGGCGGCGTGCTGCTCGGTCAGCCCCGTGACCTCGGCGGTGTGCTGTTCGGTGAGCTCGGTGACCTCGGTGGTGTGGCTCTCGGTCAGCTCCGCCAGCTGCTCCTTGTGCTGCTTGGCGAGTTCCTCGTACGGCCTGCGGTCGGTGAACGTCATCACCGCACCGACCAGCTGGTCGCCGTCGCGCACGGGCGCGGTCGTCAGGTCGACCGGCACCTGCGCGCCGCTCTTGGACCACAGGACCTGCCCGCGCACCCGGTGCTTGCGGCCGGACTTGAGCGTGTCGGCGAGCGGCGACTCCTCGTACGGGAACGGCTCGCCCTCCGCACGCGAGTGCAGGATCAGCGGGTGCAGCTGCTGGCCGCCCAGGTCGCTGGCTCGGAAGCCGAGGATCTGCGCGGCGGCGGGGTTGACCAGAACGACCCGGCCGTCCGTGTCCGTGCCGACGACGCCCTCGGCCGCGGCCCGCAGGATCATCTCGGTCTGCCGCTGCGAACGGGCCAGCTCGGCCTCGGTGTCGACGGTGCCCGACAGATCCCGTACGACGAGCATCAGCAGCTCGTCACCCGTGTAGCTGCCGGTGTAGCCGGCCTGGACGTCGTTGTACGCGGCCTGCCCGTCCTCCAGGCTGGCGCTGGTGACCTCGACCGGGTACTCGGAGCCGTCGGTCCGCCGCGCGGTCATCCGTGTCGGCTTCGTACGGCCCCGCTCGTCCGCTGCCTCGGGCCTGCGCATCGACCCGGGAATCAGCTTGGAGTCGAACTCCGGCAGCAGATCGAGGAGTCCGCGACCGACGAGCGCGGTGCCCGGGGTCTCGAACATTTCGAGGGCGATCGTGTTGGCGTTGACGACCGTGCCGTTGCAATTGACGAGCAGCAGCCCGTCAGGAAGGGCATCGAGTATGGCTGCGAGGCGAGCAGTGCCTCGGGACGGCCTGCTGCTCACGACGACGCTTCCTCCCTGATTACCGCACCTTGCCGACAGCGGGCCCCATCTTGCCCGTCGGGCCGCGGGCTGTCACTGGAGGAGTCTAAAGGCAGGGGAGGGGCATCCGACGGCGGATGAGGGGGAGCTCTCACCAAGGTTCTGTACATACGGTGTACGACTCCGGCTCTGTGCGTGTCCTGTGAAGAGCCTGGCAGGTGTCCTGCGACGGGCCCGGGCACCCGTGACCGGCGGATGCCGGCGGGCCCTCCCGCCCGTGGTCAGCGGACGTTCGGGAGCACGGGACGCAGCGCGTTCCAGCGCGCGATCTCGCAGCCGTTGGTCCGAACGAAGGACGCGTCGACCGGCTGCCCCCGCCAGGTCCCGGTGACCCGGGCCGTGGCCGAACCGCCGAACTGCTGGGTGCACATGGCGTCCGTGGGCACCGGGCGGAAGGGATCCGTGCCGCCATCCGTGGGTACGGCCAGCTCCGCCAGCCGGTCGCAGGCCTGCTGCGCCGTCGGATGGGTGCCGCGGGCCGGGAGGCACTGCAGTTCGTACACGCCGTCGGCGGCCCGGTCGCCGGAGTCCGAGACCGTCACCTTCAGCTGGGTCGTGCCGGAGTCGCCGTTGTCCTGGGGCGCAGGCATCGGCATCGGCAACGGAAGGGGCAGCGGCAGGAGGCCGGTGGAGGCGGTGGCGGCCGGTGCGGCGGCGGACAGCACGGCGAGGGACGCAACGGCGGTGAGGGCGAGACGGCGCAGCATGCGGACTCCTGTGGACGCGGGAAGAACGGGGAGGCGAAGCCCCCTCTCCCACTAACGCTCCGCACGCCGCGGCGTTGCGCAACCGCAGGGGCTTTGCCCTGGCGGCCGACTGCCTAGTACCGTAGGCGGCGATTGGAGACACAGCCCTCGGCTGTGTCATCATCTGCACGCACCACTCGCGCCAGCGCGAGGTGTGCTGGAGGCGTCGCCTAGTCCGGTCTATGGCGCCGCACTGCTAATGCGGTTTGGGTCTTAAAGCCCATCGAGGGTTCAAATCCCTCCGCCTCCGCTTGATCGCTGAAGCCCCGTGCCACTGGCCGGGGCTTCAGTCGTATCCGGATGTGACAGCGGCGCCGCGGGACTCCGCCACAAGCCGGCCGAACGGCGGGCTGTGAGGCGTTTTCGCAGGTCAGAGGTGGTTTGGCTAATGGATTTCGCGTGACGGCGCAGGTCATGTAATGTTGTTCCCGCAACGCCGACCAGGCAGAAAAGCCCGGAACGCCAAGCACTCGTAGCTTAACGGATAGAGCATCTGACTACGGATCAGAAGGTTGCAGGTTCGAATCCTGCCGAGTGCACCAGCCGAAAGGCCCCCGGAGACCCGGGGGCCTTTCGCGTTTCCCGGGTCCGGTTGTGCCGAGTCCTCCGTGCGTTCTCCCCGGGACCGGAAAGATCCGTACGGCTGCGGCACGAGCCTCGTTACGATCACACGTATGGGCTGGCACTGCACCGGGCTGCGATGGCCCCAGGAGGGGCCGGTCCTGGGCTGGCGCAAGGATGCGCGGGCGGGCGGCGCGCAGGACGGGGCCGGTTCGGTGCGGACGAGCGTGCTCGCGTACGGGACGGAACTCGGGTTCCGCGCCGGGGGCGAACGGCACTGTGTGGGTGCGCGGGGGAACGTGTGTCCGCTGGGGGCCGTGGTGTCCGGGCGGAGTACCGGGGCGCGGTGCCAGGAGTGTGCGCGGCTGGACCGGGCGCACTCGGTGGCCGCCGACACGATCGCCGACGACCCGCGGACGTACCGCGTCTATCTCGCCTGGTTCGGGCCCGGGATGGTGAAGGTCGGGATCACCGCCGAGGAGCGGGGTGCGGCGCGGCTGCGGGAGCAGGGCGCCGTGGTCTTCAGCTGGCTGGGGCGCGGGCCGTTGATGGCGGCGCGGCGGACCGAGGAGCTGCTGCGTTCGGCGCTGGGGGTGCCGGACCGGATCCCGTACGCACGCAAGCGGGCGGTGCGGGCCGCGCTGCCCGGGGCCGCCGAGCGGGTCGCGGAGGTCGAGGGGCTGTACGGGCGGGCGGCGGCGCTGGAGGGCGAGGGCGGCGGGTGGCCGCGGTCGCTGGAGCGGCTGCCGTTCGAGCCCGTCGACCATACGGGGCTGTTCGGGCTCGACGGGCCGGTCGAGGTGGCGCGGGCGGTGACCGAGCTGGTGGCCGACGGGGTGGTCGCGGGGCGGCTGGTCGCGGCCGCCGGACCCGATCTGCATCTGGCGGGTGCGGACCGGGTGGTCGTGCTGGACACCCGGCTGATCACCGGCTGGGAGCTGGCCGGGGCCGATGCGCGGTCGGGGGTGACCGTGCCGATGGCCGACATCGGGGGCGGCGGCGTGCAGGACGGGCTGTTCTGAGATCGTCGGTGGTCGGCCCGGGTCGGCCCGGGTCGGACGAGGAGTGCGTGGTGGAGAACGACAGCGATGACGTGGCGCGGTTCTGGGAGCGGCTCGGGCTGCCGGGGCTGATCGACGTCCATACGCACTTCATGCCGGAGCAGGTGCTCCGCAAGGTGTGGGCGTACTTCGACTCGGCCGGCCCGCTGACCGGCATGGAGTGGCCGATCGCCTACCGGCACGACGAGGACGAACGGCTGGCGCTGCTCCGGTCCTTCGGCGTGCGGCGGTTCACCTCGATGCTCTACCCGCACAAGGCGGGCATGGCGGCCTGGCTCAACGGCTGGGCGGCCGACTTCGCGCAGCGGGTGCCCGACTGTCTGCACACCGCGACGCTCTTCCCCGAGGAGGGCGTGGAGCGTTACGTCCGCGAGGCGGTCGAGGCGGGCGCGCGGGTCTTCAAGTCGCACCTCCAGGTCGGGGCCTACGACGCGAACGATCCGCTGCTCGAACCGGTCTGGGGGCTATTGGCGGAGGCTGCGGTGCCGGTCGTGATGCACTGCGGTTCGGGTCCCGCACCCGGCAAGTACACCGGGCCCGAGCCGATCGGCCGGCTGCTCGCCCGCCATCCGCGGCTGCGGCTGGTGGTGGCTCACATGGGGATGCCCGAGTACGCGGACTTCCTGGCGCTGGCGCAGCAGTACCCCGAGGTGCGGCTCGACACGACGATGGCGTTCACGGACTTCTCGGAGGACCTCTCGCCGTTCCCGGCGGCGGAGCGGGGGCGGCTCGCCGATCTCGGGGACCGGATCCTGCTGGGGACGGACTTCCCGAACATCCCGTATCCGTATGCGCATCAGCTGCACGCACTGGAGCGGCTGGAGTTGGGGGACGCGTGGTTGCGGGCGGTCTGCCACGGGAACGCGCACGCGCTGTTCGACGGGCCCTGAGCCGGCGTCTCCCGGTTTCTCAGGGAATTCACAGAATCGGGAAAGGGGCCTCTCAGAGGCGTCCCACAGGGTTGAGGCATGACGACGACCACGCCCCAGGGGCGTACCGAACTGCTGAGGCCGGACCGCAATCCCGTCCGCGTGCTGGTCGTGGACGACGAGGCACCGCTCGCCGAGCTGCTCTCCATGGCCCTGCGCTACGAGGGCTGGGAGGTGCGCAGTGCCGGGGACGGGGCGGGCGCCGTCCGGATGGCGCGCGAATTCCGGCCCGACGCGGTGATCCTCGACGTGATGCTGCCGGACACCGACGGGCTCTCGGTGCTCGGCAAGCTGCGCCGGGAACTCTCCGAGGTTCCGGTGCTGTTCCTGACCGCGCGCGACTCGGTGGAGGACCGGATCGCCGGGCTCACGGCGGGCGGCGACGACTATGTGACCAAGCCGTTCAGCCTGGAAGAGGTCGTGGCGCGGCTGCGCGGGCTGATCCGGCGCTCGGGGACGGCGGCGGTACGGAGCGAGTCGACGCTCGTCGTCGGTGACCTGGTGCTCGACGAGGACAGCCATGAGGTGAGCCGGGGGACGACCTCCATCCACCTCACCGCGACCGAGTTCGAGCTGCTGCGTTTCCTGATGCGCAATCCGCGCCGGGTGCTGAGCAAGGCGCAGATCCTGGACCGCGTGTGGAACTACGACTTCGGCGGACAGGCGAACGTCGTCGAGCTGTACATCTCGTATCTGCGCAAGAAGATCGACGCCGGACGGACGCCGATGATCCACACCCGGCGCGGGGCCGGATATCTCATCAAGCCCGGTGAATAGCGCGGTGAACAGCCCGGTGAGCCGTGGGGCGCGGCGGCGCGGAGCGCGGTGGGGACGAGGGCCGTGGACGCTGCGGACCCGGCTGGTGGTGTCCGCGGTGACGCTCATCGCCGTGGTGGCCTCGGTGATCGGTTCGGTGACCACCATCGCCTTCCACAGCTATATGTACGGCAAGCTCGACGACCAGCTGGGTTCCATCGCCATGCGCGCCTCGAAGCCGCCGGGCGGCGGTGGCGGTGCGGGCGCAGGCGCGCGGGAGCTGCCGATGCCCGGTGGCGGTCCGGACGGCGACCCGCTGGCCTTCATCGACGCCCGCGGACAGCCCTTCGGCACGCTCGGCGCGGTGTCCGTGGACGGTTCGATCACCGTGTCGAGCGTGGTCCAGGACAATTCCGCCGCCCTCGAACAGACCGCCGCGGCCGGTGAGAGGCCGCTGAAGGGTGCGGAGGAGAAGGCCCTGGAGGCGGCGCACGTCGAGGTCGGGGACGGGGTGCGGAGCGTCGATCTGCCCGGACTCGGCTCGTACCGCGTGAAGGCCGTCGAGGGGGCGGACGGGACGACCGTCCTCGTGGGCATTCCCGCCGCCGAGGTGCGCCGTGCCCTCACCACGCTGATCCTCGTCGAGGTCTGCGTCACCGGGGCCGGGCTGATCGCCGCCGGAATCGCCGGGGCGGCCATGGTCGGGGTCGCGCTGCGGCCGCTGCGCCGGGTCGCCGCGACCGCCACCCGGGTCTCCGAGCTCCGGCTGCACAGCGGTGAGGTGGCGCCCCTGGAACGGGTCCCGGACGCCGAGGCGGATCCGCGGACCGAGGTGGGACAGGTGGGCGCCGCGCTCAACCGGATGCTGGGCCATGTCGGTTCGGCGCTGGCGGTGCGCCAGGAGAGCGAGATACGGGTGCGGCAGTTCGTCGCGGACGCCAGCCACGAGCTGCGGACGCCGCTGGCCTCGATCCGCGGTTACGCCGAACTGACCCGGCGCGGACGCGAGGAGACCGGTCCCGACACCCGGCACGCGCTGGGACGGATCGAGTCCGAGGCGGAGCGGATGACGGGCATGGTGGAGGACCTGCTGCTCCTCGCCCGCCTCGATGCCGGGCGCCCGCTCTCGTACGAGAGCACTGATCTGTCGCCGATCGTCGTCGATGCGGTGAGCGATGCCCGGGCAGCCGGGCAACGGGGTCACCACTGGCGGCTGGAGCTGCCCGACGAGCCCGCGACCGTGCACGCCGATCCGACCAGGCTCCACCAGGTGCTGGTCAATCTGCTGGCCAATGCGCGTACGCACACCCCGCCCGGCACCACCGTCACCGCACGCGTGCGGACCGGGGCCGCGCATCCGTGGGTGACGCTGGAGGTGCAGGACGACGGGCCGGGAATCCCGGCGCAGCTGCTGCCGCACGTCTTCGAACGGTTCGCGCGCGGCGACGCGTCGCGCTCGCGCAGCGCCGGTTCCACCGGGCTCGGTCTCGCCATCGTGCAGGCCGTCGTCACCGCGCACGGCGGCCGGGTGGAGGTGCGGTCGGTGCCGGGGTGCACGGTCTTCGCCGTCCATCTGCCGGCGGTGCCGGTGGCGGTCGTGCCTGCGGCGCGGACTGCGGTTCTGCCGGTCCGTACCGACTCACAGCCCTCCCACAGGCCCATCACACCGGTGTGACAGCGGGGTTGGCGACTGTCGACCCCATGCGAACCGACTCTTCTTGGAGCACCTTGCCGGCCCGGGAGCATCTCCTGGCCGGAGCGGTCGACGCGGCAGGTGCCCCCGTCCTCGATGTGGTGGTACCCGTCTACAACGAGGAGAAGGACCTCGAAACCTGTGTGCTGCGCCTGCACGACCATCTGGTGCGCACCTTTCCGTACGCCTTCCGGATCACCGTCGCCGACAACGCGAGCACCGACCGCACGCCCGAGGTGGCGGCCCGGCTGGCGGCGATCCTCCCGCGATGCCGTTCGTACCGGCTGGAGGAGAAGGGGCGCGGGCGGGCGCTGCGTACCGTCTGGTCGGAGTCGGACGCCCCGGTCCTCGCCTATATGGACGTCGATCTCTCCACCGACCTCAACGCTCTGCTCCCGCTCGTCGCCCCGCTGATCTCCGGGCATTCGGACCTGGCCATCGGATCGCGGCTGGCCCGCAGTTCGCGGGTGGTGCGGGGGTCGAAGCGGGAGTTCATCTCGCGGGCCTACAACCTCATCCTCCGTTCGTCGCTGGCCGCGCGGTTCAGCGACGCGCAGTGCGGGTTCAAGGCCATTCGGCGGGACGTCGCACAGCGGCTGCTGCCGATGGTCGAGGACACCGGATGGTTCTTCGACACCGAGATGCTGGTCCTCGCCGAGCGGGCCGGGCTGCGCATCCACGAGGTGCCGGTCGACTGGGTCGACGACCCCGACTCCACGGTCCACATCGTGCGGACGGCCACCGAGGACCTGAAAGGCGTGTGGCGGGTGGGGCGGGCGCTGGCCGTCGGCGCGCTGCCGCTGGACCGTCTCGCCCGGCCCTTCGGGGACGATCCGCGCGACCGCGGGCTGAGCGGTGTGCCGGGCGGCCTGGCCCGGCAGCTGGTCGGGTTCTGTGTCGTGGGCGCGCTCTCCACGCTCTTCTATCTCGCCCTGTACTCGCTCTTCCGGCTGGGAGCCGGCCCGCAGATCGCCAACGGCGGTGCGCTGCTGGTCTCGGCCGTCGCCAATACGGCAGCCAACCGGAGGCTCACCTTCGGCGTACGCGGCCGGAACGGCGCGGTACGCCATCAGGCGCAGGGCCTCGTCGTCTTCGCCGTCGGCCTCGCGCTGACCAGCGGCTCGCTCGCGGCGCTGGGCGCGGCGTCCGGGTCTCCCTCGCACGGGACGGAACTCGCCGTGCTGATCGCGGCCAACCTCGCGGCGACGGTGCTGCGCTTCCTGCTCTTCCGCGCCTGGGTCTTCCCGGACCGGGCCCCCGCGGCCGGCCGCGCCGACGACACTCACCACGAACTGGGGAACGTCCGATGACCACCCTGCATCACACCGACCGATTTCCGGCACCGCCGGCCACGGCCGTACCGGCAGCGGACGAGCCGTTCCTGCGGCGCGTACGGCGCGGCAGGCCCGAGGACCCGCGCTGGGCAAGGCCCGCGTTCCTCGCCCTGCTGCTGGCCATTGCGCTGGCGTATCTGTGGAATCTCAGCGCCTCCGGTTACGCCAACTCCTTCTACTCCGCGGCCGTGCAGGCAGGCAGCCAGAGCTGGAAGGCGTTCTTCTTCGGTTCGCTGGACGCGGCCAACGCCATCACCGTCGACAAGCCCCCGGCCACCCTCTGGCCGATGGCCCTGTCGGTGCGGATCTTCGGCCTCGGCTCGTGGGCGATCCTTGCCCCGCAGGTGCTGATGGGGGTGGCGACGGCCGGGGTCCTGTACGCAGCGGTGCGCCGCCGGTTCAGCGCTGCCGCCGGACTGATCGCGATGACGGTGTTCGCACTCACGCCCGTCGCCGCGCTGATGTTCCGCTTCAACAACCCGGACGCGCTGCTCGCGCTGCTGATGACTGTGACCGTCCACTGCGTGCTGCGCGCGCTGGAGAACGGCCGGACCAAGTGGCTGGTGTGGGCCGGGGTCGCGGTCGGGCTCGCGTTCCTGTCGAAGACCCTGCAGGCGTTCCTGATCCTGCCGCCGCTGGCCGTGCTGTACGCGGTGTGCGCGCCGACGACGGTACGGAAGCGGTTCGGTCAACTCGGGCTGGCGGCGCTCGCGATGGTCGTCGCGGGCGGCTGGTGGGTGGCGATCGTCGAACTCTGGCCCGCCTCCTCCCGTCCGTACACCGGCGGTTCGCAGAACAACTCCTTCCTGGAGCTGACCTTCGGCTACAACGGGCTCGGCCGGATCAACGGCGACGAGACCGGCAGCGTGGGAGGGGGAGGCGGCGGCCAGGCCGGCGGGCAGTGGGGCGAGACCGGCATCGGCCGGATGTTCAACTCGGAGATCGGCAGCCAGATCTCCTGGCTGCTGCCCGCCGCGCTGATCCTGCTGGCCGCGGGCCTCTGGCTCACCTGGAAGGCGAAGCGGACGGACACCGCCCGGGCGGCCTTCCTCGCCTGGGGTGGCTCGCTGCTGATGACCGCGGTCGTCTTCAGCTTCATGGCCGGCATCTTCCACCAGTACTACACGGTCGCCCTGGCCCCCTACATCGCGGCGCTCGTCGGCATGGGCGTCACGATCCTGTGGGAGGAGCGGGCCACGTGGGCGGCGAGCGGACTGCTCGGCGCGACGGTCGCCGTGACGGCGGGCTGGTCGTACGTCCTGCTGGGGCGGACCCCAGACTACCTGCCGTGGCTGCGCCAGGCCGTCCTGATCGGCGGTCTCGTGGCCGCGGTGGGCCTGCTGCTCGCGGGCCGGGCCGGACGCCGACTGGCGCTGGCGGCGGCGGGCATCGGGTTCGTCGCGTCACTGGCCGGGCCGACGGCGTACACCGTCAGCACGCTGGACACCGGGCACCAGGGCTCGATCGTCACGGCCGGCCCGGCGGGCGCCTCCATGATGGGCGGTGGCGGCCGGGGCGGTCCCGGTGGCGGGGGAATGCAGCCTCCGGGCCGGAACAGCCGGAACGGCCAGGCCACTCAGCAGGGCGGCGGCATGGGCCGGCCGCCGGCCGGCGGCCAGGGCGGCTTCCCGGGCGGCGGCCTCCAGGGCCAGGGCCAGGGCAATCAGCAGAACGGCCGGCAGCAGAACGGCATGCCGGGCGGCGGCCCCGGTGGCATGGCCGAAGGCGGCACGGGCGGAGGCGGCGGGATGGGCGGCCTGCTCAACGGCTCCTCCGTCAGCTCCCGGGCCAGGAAACTCCTGGAGCAGGACGCCGGCGCCTACACCTGGGCAGCCGCGGCCATCGGCTCGCAGAACGCCGCCAGTTACCAGCTCGCCACCGGCGACCCGGTGATGGCCATCGGCGGTTTCAACGGCAGTGACCCGTCCCCGACGCTCGCCCGGTTCAAGGAGTACGTCGAGGACGGGGAGATCCACTACTTCATTTCGAGCGGCACGGGCGGGATGGGCGGCGGTGGCGGAAACAGCGGCACCTCGTCCGAGATCAGCGCGTGGGTCGAGGACACCTTCGAGAAGGTCACCGTGGGAACTGCGACCTTCTACGACCTGACCCGACCCACGGGCTGATCCGAACCGGCCGTCAGCGCCGGAGCAGCAGATCGGCGACAACCGGGCGGTGGTCCGAGGCGAGCGTCTCGGCCACCGCCGCGTCGCGCACCCGCACGCCGTCCTTGGACACCGCCACGAAGTCGATCCGTTTCACCGGGTCCAGCGCGGGGAAGGTCGGCGCGCCCGGGTCGGCATCGGCCAGCTCGTCCCACAGCGGGGCCAGTTCCGGGGCGCCCGGTTCCGCATTGAAGTCGCCGAGCAGCACCTTCCGCCCCCGGTCCTCCGCCATGATCCGCCGGGTGTCCGCGACCTGCGCCATCCGTACGGACGGGTCGGAGCGGTAGTCGAGGTGCGTCACATACACATGCACGGGCACCCCCTTCACCCGTACGACCACCTCACCGAAGCCGGGCGCGGGCGCCGGCACGGGATCGGGGACCTGGGTGGAGAGCCGGGTGATCTCGTGGTTCTCGGCGCTCACGATCCGGTACCTGGACAGCACCGCGACGCCGTACTCGCGTCGCGGCGCCCCCGGTGTCGTGGGATCGAGGCTGTATATCGGGGCGAACGACACCTGCATGTCCAGCCGTTCGGCCAGCTCGGCCGCGACATCACGCCACTGACTGCGGGTGTCCCAGTGGACGTCGACCTCCTGAAGCCCGATCACATCGGCGTCCAGCGCACGGAGCTGGGCTGCCTGCCGGTCCAGATCGAAGACGTTGTCCATGCCGGCGCCCGCATGGATGTTGTACGTGGCGACGCGCAGCGGCACCGGACGGCCCTGCCCGGCAGCTCCGGCGGGCGGGACGGCGGCGACCCCCAACAGGCCCGCGGCGATCAGGACTTCCACCGTACGACGACGCAGTGACATATCACTCCCCGGTCCCAAGGCCTTTGGATCAGCGCCGAGCACCGTACCGCGGGAAAGTCGCTTGTACACCGTAAGAGAGATATTTTACGGTGTACAACGCATGGCTCGTACACCGTAGAAGACCTCCATAGGCCCAAGGAGCCCGCATGACGGCGACCACAGCCGCCGGGAACCGGCTCGCGCCCCCCGCCCACCCGCAACGCTGGCTGATCCTCGGCGTCATCTGCCTCGCCCAGCTCACCGTGCTGCTCGACAACACGGTCCTCAACGTCGCGATCCCTTCCCTCACCCGGGAACTCGACGCGTCCACCGCCGATGTGCAGTGGATGATCAACGCGTACTCGCTCGTCCAGTCGGGTCTGCTGCTCACCGCGGGCAGCTCCGCCGACCGGTACGGCCGCAAGAAGATGCTGCTCGCGGGGCTCGCGCTGTTCGGCGCCGGTTCGCTGGTGGCGGGGCTCGCCCAGTCGTCCGGGCAGCTGATCGCCGCCCGGGCCGGCATGGGTGTCGGCGGCGCGCTGCTGATCACCACGACCCTGGCCGTCGTCGTCCAGACCTTCGGCGACACCGAGCGCGTGAAGGCGATCGGCATCTGGTCCACCGTCAACTCGCTCGGGTTCGCCGTCGGGCCGCTGATCGGCGGGGTCATGCTCGCCCACTTCTGGTGGGGCGCAATCTTCCTGGTCAACATGCCGGTCGCGGTCGTCGGCCTGATCGCCGTGGTCCGGCTCGTACCGGAGTCCAAGAACCCGCGTGGTGACCGCCCCGATCTGCTCGGCGCGCTGCTCTCCACCGTCGGCATGGCCGCCGTCGTCTACGCGATCATCTCCGGACCGGGGTACGGCTGGACCTCGGGCCGGGTCCTGCTCACCGCTTTCACCGGCGTCGCCGTGCTGACCGGATTCGCGCTCTGGGAGCTGCACATCCCGTACCCGATGCTGGACATGCACTTCTTCCGGAACCAGAAGTTCATCGGGGCGGTCGCGGGCGCGATCCTGGTGGCTTTCGGGATGGGCGGCTCGCTCTTCCTGCTCACCCAGCAGCTCCAGTTCGTCCTCGGCTACGGGCCGCTGGAGGCGGGCCTGCGTACGGCTCCGCTGGCGCTGAGCGTCGTCGCGCTCAACCTCACGGGAGTGGGCGCCAGGCTGGTACCCAAGCTGGGCGCGCCCGTCACGATCGCCTCCGGGATGGGCCTGCTGGCCGCCGGGCTGGCCGCGATCGCGCTGTTCGGCGGGGGCGGGTACGGCGGAATGCTGGTGGGTCTGGTCGTGATGGGTGCGGGCATCGCCCTCGCCATGCCCGCCATGGCCAACGCCATCATGAGCGCCATCCCGCCGGAGAAGGCGGGTGTGGGCGCCGGGGTCAACGGCACGCTCGCCGAATGCGGCAACGGGCTCGGGGTCGCGGTGCTCGGTGCGGTCCTCAACTCGCGGTTCGCCGCGCTCGTACCGGCAGCGGTCGGGGCCGCCTCGCTGCCCGCCGCACTCGCTGCGGCCGGCGGGGACGCGGAGCGGCAGCGCATCACGGACGCGTTCTCGGCCGGTCTGCAGGCCAGCCAGCTGGTCGGAGCCGTGGCGGTGCTGGCCGGCGGCCTGCTCGCCGCCGTGCTCCTGCGGCGTGCGGAGCGGGCAGAATCGGCACAGGAAGAACCGGCTGCGAAAGCGGCATAGTCCGGAAGACGAGGAGAGCGCGTCATGGCGTCCGCGGCCGACCGTGTGAAGAGCCCCGCCCGGACCAGCGTCTGGCTCGACCAGCGGGCACCCTCGCGCACGCGCAGGGCCGACCAGCCGGCCGGCCTCGACCGCGAGAAGATCACCGCGGCAACGGTACGGCTGCTGGACGCCGAGGGCCTCGCCAAGTTCTCCATGCGCAGGCTCGCCGCCGAGCTGGACGTCACCGCGATGTCCCTCTACTGGTACGTCGACACCAAGGACGACCTGCTGGAGCTGGCCCTCGACTCGGTCTACCGCGAGATCACGCCTCCCCGGGAGGAGGGCGCGCACTGGCACGACCGGCTGCGTGAACTGGCCACCACCTATCGGGAACTGCTGGTCCGGCACGTCTGGGTGTCGCCGCTCGCGGGTCACTTCCTCAATATCGGCCCGCACTCGATGCTGTTCTCGTACGCCGTCCAGGACGTGATCCGGGCGACGGGGCTGCCGTTGCACCGGCAGACGGGAGCGCTCTCCGCGGTCTTCCAGTTCGTGTACGGATTCGGCACCATCGAGGGCCATTTCGTACAGCGTTCCGCGGCGGCGGGACTCAGCCAGGACGAGTTCTTCCAGCAGGCCATGGGTACGATCCGGGCCCAGCCGCAGTTCAGCCGGATGGTCGAGTCGTCGCAGGACCTGATGGACGCCCGTGGCGGCGACACGGTCGAGGAGATGCGCGAGCGGGACTTCGACTTCGCCCTGGACCTGCTGATCGCGGGCATCGAGGCGATGCGGGACCGCTGAGGTCCTTCGTCGGGATCAGGCCGGTACAGGGGGCGGGGACGCCGCCGGCCCGGCACGATCCCGGCGGGAGCCCCCGGACCCTGTCGAGCGGGTCCCGCACCCGTCAGTACCCGCGCCCCACGTCCACGGCCGTCCCCGGCACCCGCCCCGCCGCCAACGCCTCCCAGCACGCGGCGAAGTCCGTGAGGATGTCTGCGTCCGCCGTGATGCCCGCTGAGTGCGAGGTGATCACCGTGCGAGGCAGCCGCCAGCCGCGGTCGCCGGGGGCGGCGGGTTCCTCGGGCAGCACGTCGAGCACAGCCCCGCCCACCGCACCGGAGTGCAGCCCGGCCTCCAGCGCCCGCATGTCCACCGTCGCGCCCCTGCCGACATTGATGAACGTGGCACCACCCATGCCCGCGAACCGGTCCGCTCCGAAGAACCCGGCCGTGGCGGGGGTCAGCGGCAGCGTGGAGACCACCCAGCGCGCGGACGCGAGCGGCCCGGCGTCGTCACCGGCCCCGACGACCCGGTCGAAGCCCGCAGGCGCCGCACGTGACCCGCGCCCCACCCCCACGGTCCGGATGCCGCACGCCCGCAGCAGGCAGGCGACGGCCGAGCCGATGCGACCCGTCCCGTAGATCACGGCCGTCTGCCCGGAGACGAGTTCGGAGGGGAGGCGGCGCCATTCAGCCCGTGCGTGCTGGGCGGCGAACTCGGGGACGGACTGGCAGTCGGCGAGCACCCAGGCCAGCACGTACTGGGCGATCCGCTCACCCATGCGGCCGACCGTCCGGGTGAGCAGCACCCCGGGCGGCCACGGCCCGGCGCTCAGCAGGGCGTCCGTACCGGCGTTCACGCTGTGGAACCAGACCAGCGGCCCGTCCCGCAGCGTTTGCGGCAGGGTGGCCCCGACACAGATGAAGGGCTCCTCCGGCGGTGTGCCGGGGAAACCCTGTTCGACCGGGTGGCCGGTGATCTCCTCCAGACCGCGGACGACGGAGGCCCCGACGGCCGGTGCGGCCAGCAGCCGGGCCTGCGCTAGCAGACCCGGCGGCGGAATGTTCTCCCGCATCCTGGAACAGCCGTCAGCTGCCGGGTGCCAGGTGGGCGGGGAATCCGCCCGTGGCGATCGGCCCCCACCGCTCCGGAGTGATCCGGATGATCGACTTGCCCTGCTTCACCATCGCCGCCCGGTACTCGTCCCAGTCCGGGTGCTCCCCCGAGATGTTCCGGAAGTACTCGACGAGCGGCTCCACGGACTCGGGCGCGTCGATCACCTCGGCCGAGCCGTCGATCTGCACCCACGCCCCGTTCCAGTCGTCCGACAGGACGAGCACGCTCACGCGCGCGTCCCGCTTCGCGTTACGGGTCTTGGCCCGTTCGGGGTACGTCGAGACGACGATCCGGCCCGAGTCGTCGACGCCGCAGGTGAGCGGGGAGCCCTGGGGGCGGCCGTCGGACCGGGTCGTCAGCAGGATCGCCCGGTGCCGGGGCCGTACGAATGCCAGCAACTCATCGAGGTCCACGGCGGTGTTGGTCGCGATGTTGGGTGCCATGTCCGCAGACTACGACGGCAGTGACTCACCCTGCACGGCCTGGATGTCCAGTTCGACCCGGAGCGTCGTACCGATCGCCGAGATGCCGGCCTGGACCACCTGGTTGTAGTTCATGGCGAAGTCGTCACGGCGCAGTTCGGCCGTGGCGCTGAACGCCGCGCGCATCCCGCCCCACGGGTCGGGACCGGTGCCGAGATAGCTCAGGTTCAGGTCGACCCTGCGCGCGACACCGCGCATGGTCAGCTCGCCGTGCACGGTCCAGCGGTCGGGACCGGCAGGGTCCAGCCCGTCGGAGCGGTACGCGATCTCCGGGAACCGGTCCGCGTCGAGGAAGTCCGGCGACCGCAGGTGCTTGTCCCGCATGCCGTTGCCGGTGTCGATGCTGGCCGCGCTGATGACGGCGTCGACCCGGGACCGGTGGAGCTCCTCGGCGATCTCGATCCGGCCGCTGAACTCGGTGAACCGGCCGTGCACGCTGGAGATCCCCAGGTGCTGCGCGACCGCGCCCACCGTGCAGTGCGCCGGGTCCAGCGACCAGGCCCCCGGCGGCGGCAGCTCCACGCCGCCCTGGCGGGACAGCACCACCGTGCCCGCCTCGACCCGGCCGCTCGCCGTGACGAGGGCGGTCGAGGCGGCGGGGGCGTACCCGACGGCCGTCACGATCACCGTGTACGCGCCGGCGGGCAGCTGAGTGTCGCTCCGGACCGCCCCGTCCTCGTCGGCGGCGGCTCGCAGCACCTGGTTGCCGGTCATGTCGGTCAGCGTCACGACCGCGTGCTGGACGGCCCAGCCGTCCCGCGTCCGTACCTGTGCGCGAAGTCCCATCCCGTTTCTCTCCTTGCTCCATGACTCAATGAGTCGGGCCCCGGGGCGGGGACGGCAGGCCGTCCCCTGCCTGCCGTCCCCACCACCGGGGCCCATTTCCACCGGGGGCAGCCTCTCCGCTCGAGGCGCTGCCCGCCAGGGGTCCTTGTTACTCGGTCACTCGCCGGGGTGGGCGAGCTCGATGTCGTGGCCGTCGACCCCGCGACCGGCCACGGTCAGCGCGCCGGCCACCGGCGGGTAGCCGGTCGCGATGACCGAGTACTCGCCCGCATCCAGGTCGGCGAAGGCGTACGCCCCGTCCTCCCCGGTCGTCGAGGAGGCGACCACATTGCCCGCAGCGTCGATCAGCGTGACGCGGGCGTCGGGCAGCGGCCGCCGGGCGGCACCGGCCCGCACGACACCCTGGACGAGCGCACCCGCCTGCAGGGCGACGTCGACCCGGGTGACGCCCTGGCCGCCGATCTCCACCGGCAGCGCCAGCGGACGGAACCCGGTGGCGTTCACCGCGACGGTCACCGCACCGGGCACCAGCTCGGCGAAGGCGAACTCGCCGCTCTCGGCGGACTTGCCGGTGGCCAGCACATCGCCGCGGACATCGGTCACGATGACCATGGCGCCGTCGACCGGAGCACCGCTCTCGGCGGCCCGCACGGTCCCGGTCAGGCCGCTCGTACCGACGAGCAGGATGTCGTACGACAGCTGCTCGTCACCGACGACCACGGTGGACGCCTGCGGCTGGAAACCGTCGGCGGATGCGATCAGGACGTAGCTGCCGGAGCCCGGCGCCTCCAGACCGTAGCTGCCGTCGGCCTGGGCGACGGAGCGCCCGAGCTGCCGGCCGCCCAGCGAGATGAGCGTGACGGCGGCACCGGCCACGGGTACGCCCTCGGCGCCCCGCACCACACCGCGCACCGCCGTGCCCGGCGCGGTTGCGGCCGTGGCTTCGAGCGTGTCGACCGAGGTGACCCCGGCCGCGCCCTCGGAGACCAGCGCGGCGGCACCGGACGGGACCTCCGCGAGCACCGCGGCGGGAACCTCGGCCTCCGCCGGGGCGTCGTTCGCGGCGTTCGTCTTCAGCGCGACCTCCTTGATGAAGATCGTGATCAGGAAGGCGACCAGCGCGGCCGGAGCGGCGTACAGGAAGACATCGCCGACACCGTGGCCGTAGGCGCTCTCCACGATCGTACGGAAGGGTGCGGGCAGCTTGTCCAGGTCGGGGATGCCCCCGCCGCCGGTACCGCCGTGGCCCAGGGCAGCGCCCTTCGGACCGAGGTCCGTGAGGCCGTCCTTGACGTATTGGGTGACGCGGTTCGCCAGGACGGCGCCCAGCGCCGAGACGCCGATCGCACCACCGAGCGAACGGAAGAAGGTGACGACGGAGCTGGCCGAGCCGAGGTCGGACGGGGCGACCTGGTTCTGTGTGGCGAGCACCAGGTTCTGCATCATCATGCCGATGCCGAGACCCATCACGAACATGAAGATCGCGATGTGCCAGTACTCCGTGTCGTACCTGATGGTGCCGAGCATCCCGAGCCCGGCGGTGACCAGGAAGCCACCGCTGACCAGCCAGGCCTTCCAGCGGCCGGTCTTGGTGATGATCTGACCGGAGATGGTCGACGAGAGGAACAGACCGGCGATCATCGGGATCGTCATGACGCCGGACATCGTCGGCGACTTGCCGCGCGCCAGCTGGAAGTACTGGCTGAAGAAGACGGTGCCCGCGAACATCGCGATACCGACGAACAGCGAGGCGACCGAGGCCAGCGTGATGGTGCGGTTACGGAAGAGGCGCAGCGGGATGATCGGCTCGCTGGCTCGCGTCTCCGTGAAGACGAAGAGGATGGCGAGCACCACGGAGCCGGCCAGCATCGCGGCGGTCTGCCAGGACATCCAGTCGTACTTGTTGCCCGCGAAGGTCACCCAGAGCAGCAGCAGCGAGACGGCCGCGCTGATGAAGAATGCGCCCGTCCAGTCGACCTTGACCTCGCGCTTGACGACCGGGAGCTTCAGGGTCTTCTGGAGCACGATCAGTGCGATGACCGCGAACGGCACACCGACGTAGAAGCACCAGCGCCAGCCCATCCAGCTGGTGTCGGTGATGACACCGCCGAGGAGCGGGCCACCGACGGTGGCGACGGCGAAGACCGCGCCGAGGTAGCCGCTGTAGCGACCGCGCTCACGCGGGGCGATCATCGCGGCCATCACGATCTGGGCGAGGGCGGAGAGACCGCCGACGCCTATGCCCTGCACGACACGGCAGGCGATGAGCATGCCGCTGCTGGTCGACAGACCGGCGACGACCGAGCCCGCGACATAGATGATCAGAGCTATCTGGACCAGCAGCTTCTTGCTGAACAGGTCGGAGAGCTTGCCCCACAGAGGCGTGGTGGCCGTCATCGCGAGCAACGAGGCCGTGACGACCCAGGTGTACGCGGACTGGCCGCCGCCGAGGTCCGAGATGATCTCGGGAAGAGCGTTGGAGACGACGGTCGACGACAGGATCGCGACGAACATGCCGAGCAGCAGCCCGGTCAGTGCTTCCATGATCTGCCGGTGTGTCATCGGCGTGCCGTCGGAGGAAGGACTTCCTCCGTGCTTGGCGTGGCCGCCCCGCACACCGGTCGGTGTGGTCGTAGCCATTGAGATCCTTTGCTTTGCTTCTGTTACACGGGTGTACGGGTGTGCGCGTCGTCGTCGCTGTCGGCGGGCCGTGAACGGCATTCATGGCTGTGCTTTCCGGGGGCGCACCCACCGGAGCCGCGGCTGGCGAAACTGTCACGCAGCCGGGCCAACAGCGTGTTGAGCTGTCCGACCTCGTCGTCGGACCATTCCTGAAGGTGCTGGGCGAACATGTCGGTGATCCGCAGGTTCAGGTCGACGAGTGCGTCGACTCCCGCGGGGGTCAGCCGCAGAATGCGGGACCGCTTGTCCGCTGGGTCGGGAGACCGTTCTATCCAGCCACGTTCGGCGACATGGGCTACATGACGGCTGGTCACCGACATGTCGACGGCCAGCAACTCCGCGAGTCTGCTGATCCGCATTTCGCCGTGCTGACTGAGGAGGGCCAGTACGGCGGCGGATCCGCCAGGACATTCAGCAGGCAGGATGCGGGCGATTCCTCGCTTGACGGCCCCGACGGCGCTGAGCTGCCGGGCCAGTTCTTCGTACTGACTCCGTGCGGCCACGGGACCCCCAGACTGATCTTGTGCATCTTGTTGCTTAGGGCAACCATAGAACTGTTGGTTGCTGCAGGCAAACGAAATGAGGCTTGCATAAGTAAAGGAACGCAAAAGTGTGTGCAGCGTTCGGGTCAAACGCCCAGCGTGTGGCCGGTGGACTTTGCGCGGATGTGTCCTGCGCCACGGGCCGGAGCGGTTCACCGGTTCTCCGCCTCCACCCCCGGCCCTTCACCGACCCGGGGGTTGGGGCGTACCCCCGAGTTCGCTAGGGTCCTGGCCCATGGCACACAACCCCCATGCGCCCCAGGGTCCCGAGGGTCACGACCCGGCGGGCAGCACGCAGATGTTCCGCGCCTTCGTCGACGAGGGCGAGCCGCAGCGCCGGCAGCAGCCGGCCGCGTCGTCCGGACCGAAGACCGGAGTGATCCTCGCTGTCGTCGCGGTGGTCGTCGTCCTCGGCGCGGTCGCCTGGCTCGCGCTCGGCTGACCGGCTCCGTCTCCCTCCACCCGTCACTTCCAGACGGCGGTGACGTCCCGGGTCTCGACATGCATACCCAGGGGCACCCGCCAGGCGTCCACACAGACGGTGTACGTCTTCTTCCGCGCCGCTCCCGCGTCGATCGGCGCGGGCAGCGGCGCGGTCGTTTCCACGGTCGCCCAGTCGATCCCGAGCGCGCCGATGATGTGTGTGGCGAACGTGACCGTTCCCGAACGGATCCGTGAGCCGCCGGTGTTGCGGAACTCGACGGTCACCTTCTCGCACCAGCGGTCATCGGCCGCCGCCCGCTCGGGTGCGCCCAGCGTCAGTGCGGCGGGCCCTGCGGGTGCCGTGGTGCCCGGAGCGGACGGGGTGGAGGAGCCGGGCGAGCCGCTTCCCGCGCCGCCCGGGCCCGTACCGCTCGCACCTCCGGTACCGCTCGTACCACCTGCGCCGCCGGCCCCGCCTCCGCCCGAGCCGCTCGCGGAGCCCGTGGTGCCCGTGGTGCCGCCCGAGGTGCCCCCGGATGGTGCGGCGCCGGACGGGCCGGGTATTTGCGCACGGACGTCCGTACCGTCGCCGGTGTCCCCGGGGCTTCCCGCATTCCCCGCGCCGCCGCTCTTCGCGGAGGAGCGCGGCTTCGGCCGTGCACCCCCGCCGCCGTCGCTCCCGGAACCGTCCAGCGGGATCAGCGTCACCTTCCCCGAGGGCGCCACCGGCCCGGTGGGCGCCTTCTCCCGCCCCGTACCTGCCGCTCCGACCGCCACGTAGCCGTCACCGTCGCCCGTCCCTGTGCCGCAGGCGGCGAGCGCGCCGCCCAGGCACAGCACGGCCGCCGAGGCGGCGATCACGGTGCCCCGGCGGCCGGTCGAGCCGAATGTCTGACGTCGCATCGCGTCAGTGTGTCTGACGGTCCGTCAATTCGGAACCCCTGTGCTACCGGCTCCGTGGTCGGCGGTGAGCCCCTCGTGCTGCCGGCGCCTAGTCAGCGATGAGTCCTTCCCGGAGCTGGGCCAGGGTCCGGGTCAGTAGCCGCGAGACGTGCATCTGCGAGATGCCGACCTCCTCGCCGATCTGCGACTGGGTCATGTTGGCGAAGAACCGCAGCATGATGATCTGCCGCTCGCGGGGTGGGAGTTTGGCCAGCAGCGGCTTCAGCGATTCGCGGTACTCGACCCCTTCCAGCGCCGAGTCCTCGTAACCGAGCCGGTCCGCGAGGGAGCCCTCGCCGCCGTCGTCCTCGGGAGAGGGCGAGTCCAGCGAGGACGCGGTGTACGCGTTGCCGACGGCCAGGCCGTCGACCACGTCCTCCTCGGAGACCCCGAGCGCCGCCGCGAGCTCCGGCACGGTCGGCGAGCGGTCGAGCTTCTGGGCCAGCTCGTCGCTGGTCTTGGTCAGCGCGAGCCGCAGCTCCTGGAGCCGGCGCGGCACCCGCACCGACCAGGACGTGTCGCGGAAGAAGCGCTTGATCTCGCCGACGACCGTGGGCATCGCGAACGTCGGGAACTCCACACCCCGTTCGCAGTCGAACCGGTCGATCGCCTTGATCAGGCCGATCGTGCCGACCTGGACGATGTCCTCCATCGGTTCGTTACGGCTCCGGAACCGCGCCGCCGCGTACCGCACGAGCGGGAGGTTGAGCTCGATGAGTGTGTCCCGCACATAGGCACGCTCCGGGCTGTCCGGTCCGTTGTGGTCCGGTGCCGGACCCAGGGCGGCGAGCCGCAGGAACAGGGAGCGGGACAGAGTGCGGGTGTCGATGGCTTCCGGCGAGCTGGTGAGCACAACGGGTGCGGGTGCGCTCTTGATGAGCGTGAGCACCTTCGAGCTGCCCTGTTCTACGGACATGCCACCCCCTTGAGGTCGCGGACGGTCGCGGTGAGCCGCGACCATCGGAGGAACGCAGCCTCCACCTGAATACCGGAGGCGGGGCTGCGGCAAACGCGGTTCACGCAGAATGTCACATGTCGGCAACACGCTGTAGTGACATGTCGACAAGTCAAGGTGGAATACGTGCAGTTAACAAGGGGTGTGCGGCATTCCGTCCACCGGGAGGGGGCCTTGAACGGTCTACCCGTTCCGGTTACGCCTCGATCCTGTTTGCGGATCGAAGTCGGGCGAAACTTCGGGCCAGGAGCCTTGACACGTGCATCTGGGAGACGCCCAACTCGGCGCTGATCTGGGACTGCGTCAGATTGCTGTAGTAGCGCAGCAGCAGGATCCGCTGTTCGCGTTCGGGCAGCTGGACGAGCAGATGCCGGACCAGGTCGCGGTGTTCGACCCCGGCGAGCGCGGGGTCCTCGTAGCCGAGGCGGTCGAGCAGTCCGGGCAGTCCGTCGCCCTCCTGGGCCGCCTCCAGCGAGGTCGCGTGGTAGGAGCGGCCCGCCTCGATGCAGGCGAGGACCTCGTCCTCGGAGATCTTCAGTCGTGCGGCGATCTCGGCGGTGGTGGGTGAGCGGCCGTGCGCGGTCGTCAGGTCCTCCGTGGCGCCGGTGACCTGCACCCAGAGCTCGTGAAGCCGTCGCGGTACGTGGACGGTCCGCACGTTGTCCCGGAAGTACCGCTTGATCTCGCCGACGACGGTCGGCATCGCGAAGGTCGGGAACTGGACGCCCCGCTCGGGGTCGAACCGGTCGATGGCGTTGATCAGGCCGATCGTGCCCACCTGGACGACGTCCTCCATCGGCTCGTTGCGGCTCCGGAAGCGTGCCGCGGCGTACCGCACGAGGGGGAGGTTCGCCTCGATCAGCGCCGCCCGCACCCTGCCGTGCTCCGGCGACCCCGGTTCCAGCACCTTGAGCTGCCCGAAGAGGACCTGGGTGAGCGCCCTGGTGTCCGCGCCACGGGTCCGGGCGGGCGGCATCGAACTGTCCGGTGTCTCCGTCTGTACCGCTTGCGCGTTCTGGACAGCCTGCATGTTCGCGGCTGGCTGGAGGGTCTGGGCGGTCTGGGGAGGCACTTGAGGCGCTGTACTGGCCGGCACGATGACGCCACCCCTTCGCGGTCAACTTCGGTCAACTCATCCGTCAAAAGCGGTCATAGCATCACAAGACAGGTCCACTGTGTGCAAGCACCGCGCATCCCCGTGTTGGGGTCAAGTTGGTTTAAACACATGGAAAAGCCCCTCACCGGATCGGTGAAGGGCTTGGGGTTCCCGGACCGTGGGGGTCCGGGCGTCACGACCGAGGGGTCAGAACGGATAGTCGGCGATCACCCAGGTGGCGAAGGACCGCCACTGTCCGGCGGCGGCCTGATGGGCCGGGTGCTCGACGTAGCGCTTCAGCGCGTCCTCGTCGGCGACCGCGGAGTTGATGGCGAAGTCGTACGCGATCGGCCGGTCGGTGATGTTCCAGGCGCACTCCCAGAACTTCACCTCGGGGATCTTCCCCGCCAGCTCCTGGAACGCCTTCGCCCCGGCGACGACCTGCGGATCATCGCGCTGTACGCCGTCGTTCAGCTTGAACAGGACCAGATGGCGGATCATGGGGGGTTCTCCTACTTCACGAGCTCGGACATGAAATCGCCGACGCCCTGTGCGGCACTCGAAACGCCTTCGAACCCTACCTGGACGAGATCTGCGGCCCGGGCCGGGGACGTGATGATCGTGTACAGCACGAAGACCACAACCATGTAGAGCGCGATCTTCTTCGCTTGCACCACAGCCCCCGCCTCCCCATCGATCCCCTGTGCAGTCGGGCGATTCTATCCGCACGGATGGCCGTATCCGATGGGGGTTTCGGTGGGGGTTTCCGATGGATTTTCGATCGCACCTCCGATTCGATGCTCGTAGGCAGGCGGCTGCCTCGCCGTCCTTGCACCACCGCCGACCGACGCAGCCCCCGCCGCCGGCATCACCACGCACGCCCGGTCCTCGTCCCGCAGCGCGCTCTCGATGCACCACTTCTGTCAGGGGGCACACCGTCTCGGCCTGTCCCCGTGCACGCCTGCGGTGTGGACCCCCGGGGCCGGCCGTCCTCAGTGCGCTTGCCGGTCCGCCTTGTTCATCCATGTGCCGTAGGCCGCCCCGGGCGCCGATTTCGCGATGGGCCTGCTCGACCCTGATCGGCCGCTGGCCGAGCGGCCTCCTGAAGTCCTCGTACCGATGGGCGTCGTCGAAGCCGATCCGGCGGGTGTCGTCCAGGCCGCGGCCGAAGTGCACCGCGTCGATCCGCGACCAGTGGATGACGCTCATGCACCTCGGACAGGGAGCGCATCGGCGAAACAGGAGCGGACCTGGCGTGGGGAACAAAAGACCGCCCCCGACCTGCTTTCGCAGGATCAGAGGCGGTCTTCCGAAGCGGTAGCGGAGGGATTTGAACCCTCGGTGAGTTTCCCCACACTCGCTTTCGAGGCGAGCTCCTTCGGCCGCTCGGACACGCTACCGAGAGAGAGCTTAGACCATCGGGGCCGTGGGTCGAAATCCGATTCCCCGTGACGCACCGAGCCGGCCCCCGGACCGTGCAGCGGCGGCGCCCCCGGGCCGGGTCAGCGGTCGCGGAAGAAGGCCGTCAGCTGGGCGGAGCAGTCCTCCTCCAGGACTCCGTGGATGACTTCGGGGCGGTGGTTGAGCCGCCGGTCCCGTACGACGTCCCAGAGCGAGCCGGCCGCGCCCGCCTTCTCGTCCCGTGCCCCGTAGACCACACGGGCCACCCGGGACTGCACGAGCGCACCCGCGCACATCGTGCACGGCTCCAGGGTGACCACCAGCGTGCACCCGGAAAGCCGCCATGCGCCGAGGGCCGCGGAGGCCCGGCGCAGGGCGACGATCTCGGCGTGCGCGGTCGGGTCGCCGGTCGCCTCGCGTTCGTTGTGCCCTGTGGCGAGCAGGTCGCCGCCCGGACCGAGAACGACGGCGCCGACCGGCACGTCGCCGGCCCGCGCCGCGTGCGCTGCCTCGTCCAGGGCGTGGCGCATGGGCGCCCGCCACGGGTCCCGCACAGGGTCGTGCGGTGGTTCACCCGTCGGATCGTGCGGTTCTGGCGGTCGGTGCGGGCCCGGTCGTTCGGTCACCCGCGGACCCTAACGGACGGTTTCCAGGACCTCGGCCGCTCCCAGCGCGTCCGCGATCTCCGCCAGTGCGTCCGTCCGCAGGAGCAGCAGCTCCTTCTCGGGGAGCCCGAGGTCGGACAGGATCCCGGTGTCGCCGACGGGACCTGCCGGTACGGCGTCGGCGTCGAGCCCGTCGTCGTCGTTGTCATCGAGGTCGGTGTCGTTGTTGTCGGTGGTCTGGTCCGGCTCGTCGTCCTCCGTACCGTCGAGGCCGACGAGCTCTTCGAGGGCGGCAATCGAGTCCTCGGCCCCGGGTTCGCGGCCGAGCAGTTCATCGGTGAGCAGGATCTCCCCGTACGAGGAGCGGGCGGCGGCGGACGCGTCCGAGACGTAGATACGGGGGTCCTCCTCACCGTCCACCCGGATGACGCCGAACCAGGCGTCCTCCTGTTCGATGAAGACGAGCACCGTGTCCTCGTCCACCGAGGCCTCACGGGCCAGATCCGTCAGATCGGACAGGGTCTCCACATCGTCGAGCTCCGTGTCGCTCGCTTCCCACCCGTCTTCGGTGCGCGCGAGCAGTGCGGCGAAGTACACCGTGACTCTCCCACTGGTCATAGGGGTGTCGGTCCGGCGGGAGGCCAGTCGGTGATCCGGCTGCCCTGTGTCCCGCCCATCGGAATCGTGGCAGAAAGGAAGCGTTCGCGAGAGTAGTTCGACCGTTGCGTCGGCCATCAGTTGTCGAGGACACCGCTTCGGCGGGGCCGTCCGGCGGGGCTGTCCGGCGGGTTTGGGCGGCTACCAGCGGAAGGTCCGCATCCGCATGGCTTGGCGCATTCGGGCGGCCCGGGCCCGGCGTGGCTGCACCCGGTCGCGCAGTGCCTTCGCCTCATGGAGCTCGCGCAGAAACTGGGCGCGGCGCCTGCGTCGCTCCGTGTCCGTCTCGGGCGCGTCCAGCGTGTCCCGTGGGCCCTGCGTGGCCTGCGGAACCGACTGGTCCCGATTCTGCTGCTCCCCGTGCGGCATCGGCACATCACCCCCAGGCTGGGTCCGTATGCCCCCACCTTCCCTCCGAACGGGCGGTTGATGCCAGCGCACAGGTGCGGAGACCCCCGCTACTGTTGAGCCCATGCGGATCCACGTCGTCGACCACCCGCTGGTCGCGCACAAGCTCACCACCCTGCGCGACAAGCGCACCGACTCCCCGACCTTCCGGCGGCTCGCCGACGAGCTGGTCACCCTGCTCGCGTACGAGGCCACCCGGGACGTGCGCACCGAGCAGGTCGACATCGAGACCCCGGTGACGCCGACCACCGGCGTGAAGCTGTCGTACCCGCGACCGCTGGTCGTGCCGATCCTGCGGGCCGGTCTCGGCATGCTCGACGGCATGGTGCGGCTGCTGCCGACCGCCGAGGTCGGCTTCCTGGGCATGATCCGCAACGAGGAGACGCTCAAGGCGGAGACCTACGCCACGCGGATGCCTGACGACCTCTCGGGCCGCCAGGTGTACGTCCTGGACCCGATGCTCGCCACCGGTGGCACGCTGGTCGCGGCCATCCGGGAGCTGATCAAGCGCGGTGCGGACGATGTCACCGCCGTCGTGCTGCTCGCGGCGCCCGAGGGCGTCGAGGTGATGGAGCGCGAGCTGGCCGGTGCACCGGTCACCGTGGTCACCGCCTCGGTCGACGAGCGGCTCAACGAGAACGGCTACATCGTGCCGGGCCTCGGCGACGCGGGCGACCGCATGTACGGCACCGTCGACTAGTGCTGTCACAGCACTAGGACCCGTCAGGGCCCGTCAGGCGTCACGGTCCGGCGCGGCCCTCGTGCCCTTCCTGCGGTGTCACCCGCAGGAAGGCGCGGGGGCCGGCTTGTTCAGTACGGCCAGGGCCGCCGCGGCGGCCTTCGGTGTGTTGAACTTCTTGAACGCCGTACCGATGATCAGATCGACGTCCGCCGTCTTGCGCGCGTCGGTCTTCGGCGTGGCGCCCGCCAACTGCGTACCCAGGACCGGGAACGAGCCGTTCATGGCCATCGGCGCGCCCACCAGTACCGCGGGCCCGGGAACCTTCTTGTCGTACGCGGCCGTGGCGTTGCCCACCTTGCCGATACGGAAGCCGCGCTTCTTCAGCTCGTCGGCCGCGGCCTTCGCGAGCCCGCCGCGCGGTGTCGCGTTGTAGACGTTGACCGTGATCCCGCCCGGCTTCGGCAGCGCCTTCGCGGGCGCGGACGGCTTGGCGGAGGAGCACGAGGCCCCGCGGCCGGCGGCGCCGGCGTTTCCGTCACCGCCCGTGAACACGTCGATGAGCTGCAGCGTCCCCCATCCGGCCAGCCCGAGGGCCACCACGGAGGCAAGGGAAGCCAGGACCAGTTGCCGGCGGCGCCGAGGGCGGCGCATGCGGGGGTACTTGTCGCCCGTGATGCGGTACTTTCCACCCATGCCGGGGGGAGTCAGCATGCTCATGGGCGCAGCGTAATGCGACCTGGTGAAGATGCGTACTAAATGATCAATGGATGGCGCCCGTCCGAGTGTGAAAGCACTCGAAAGCACCCGAAAAACCGTCCGGCGCGCGCCGGACGTCAGCCGAGTTCGAGCACGCGGGCGTGCAGAACCTGACGCTGCTGGAGCGCCGCACGGACCGCGCGGTGCAGCCCGTCCTCCAGGTAGAGGTCGCCCTGCCACTTCACGACGTGGGCGAACAGGTCCCCGTAGAACGTCGAGTCCTCGGCCAGGAGCGTTTCGAGATCCAGCTGCCCCTTGGTCGTCACCAGCTGGTCGAGGCGGACCGGGCGCGGCGCGACATCCGCCCACTGCCGGGTGCTTTCCCGGCCGTGGTCGGGATAAGGCCGCCCATTTCCGATGCGCTTGAAGATCACACGGAAAGCCTACCGGCCAAGGGCCTCCGGGCGCAGCCATGGAGCGGTACTGCGATGCTTGTCGGAGCGCCATAAAAGCAGGCATTCCGGAACAGGGGCCGTGATGAGTGACGTCGGAGAAGCCGCCGGGGCGCTGCCGCAGCCCGCCCAGGAGATCGCCGACGGGTATGCCGTCGACGGCGCCGCCCTCGGTCTGGGTGCGCTGCTCTGGGACGGCGCATGTCTGCCGGGTGCGCAGATCCGGGTCCCGCTGGGGATGCTCAACCGGCACGGGCTCGTCGCGGGCGCCACCGGCACCGGCAAGACGAAGACCCTCCAGCTGATCGCCGAACAGCTGTCGGCGAACGGTGTGCCGGTCTTCCTCGCCGACATCAAGGGAGATGTGTCCGGCATCGCCGCTCCCGGCGAGCCGGGCGGCAAGGTCACCGAGCGGGCCGGGCAGGTCGGGCAGAGCTGGGAGGCCAAGGGCTTCCCGTGCGAGTTCTATGCGCTCGGCGGCATCGGCCCCGGCATTCCGCTGCGGGCGACCGTCACCAGCTTCGGGCCCGTCCTGCTCTCCAAGGTGCTCCAGCTGAACCGGACGCAGGAGCAGTCGCTCGGCCTGATCTTCCACTACGCCGACGCCAAGGGTCTGGAGTTGGTGGATCTGAAGGATCTGCGGGCCGTCGTCGCGTTTCTCGTCTCGGACACGGGCAAGCCCGAGCTGAAGGGGATCGGTGGGCTCTCCACGGCCACGGCCGGGGTGATCCTGCGATCGCTCACCGTCTTCGAGCAGCAAGGGGCGGGCAACTTCTTCGGCGAGCCGGAGTTCGACACGGCGGAGCTGCTGCGGCAGGCACCGGACGGGCGGGGGCTGGTCGCCGTGCTGGAACTGGCGGCCGTGCAGGACAAGCCGCAGCTCTTCTCTACGTTCCTGATGTGGCTGCTCGCGGATCTCTTCCACGATCTGCCGGAGGTCGGCGACCTGGACCGGCCGAAGCTGGTGTTCTTCTTCGACGAGGCGCATCTGCTCTTCGACGGGGCGTCGAAGGCGTTCCTGGACGCGATCACCCAGACCGTGCGGCTGATCCGTTCCAAGGGCGTGGGCATCTTCTTCGTCACGCAGACGCCGCGCGACGTACCCGGGGACGTGCTGGCGCAGCTCGGCAACCGGGTGCAGCACGCGCTGCGGGCGTTCACCCCGGACGACGCGAAGGCGTTGCGGGCGACGGTGAAGACGTTCCCGAACTCGCCGTACGACCTGGACGAGCTGCTGACCGGGCTGGGTATCGGCGAGGCGGTGATCACCGTACTGAGCGAGAACGGCGCGCCCACACCGGTCGCCGCGACCCGACTGCGGTCGCCGCAGTCACTGATGGGTCCGCTCGCCGCGACGGAACTGGCCTCGGCGGTGAAGGGCTCGCCACTGTACGGACGTTACGCCGAGGCGGTGGACCGGGAGTCGGCGTACGAGAAGCTCACCGCCGAGCACGAGGCCGGGCAGCGGGCCGCGGCGGAGGCGGCGGGCAAGGCGGACGCGGCGGGCAGGGCGGCGAAGAAGACGCCCAGGCAGCCCGAGGACGATGCCTCGCTGGTGGAACAGGTGGTGGGGAGCGGGATGTTCCGGTCGCTGGCGCGGTCGGTCGGGACGCAGCTGGGGCGGGAGATCTCGCGATCGCTCTTCGGCACGGCACGCCGCCGGCGGTAGGGGTGGGGCCGCTGCCCGGCCCCACCCCTACCGATCCGCACGCGGCGACGGCGGTGGGCCGTCCGGGGCTCAGCTCTTCTTTGCGGCCGCCGCCTTCGCCGCGGCCTTCGCCTCCTGCTTGTATGCGCGGACCCTGGCGAGTGAGTCGGGGCCGGTGATGTCGGCGACCGACCGGTGCGACCCCGCCTCCCCGTACGGGCCTGCCGCCGCCCGCCAGCCGGTCGGCCGGACGCCCAACTGCTTGCCAAGCAGCGCCAGGAAGATCTGTGCCTTCTGGGTGCCGAACCCCGGCAGCGCCTTCAGCCGCTTCAGCAGCTCGGCGCCGGTCCCGGCATCGCTCCACACCGCGTCGGCGTCTCCGTCGTACTCCGCGACCAGGAACTGGCAGAGCTGCTGCACCCGTTTGGCCATGGAGCCCGGATAGCGGTGCAGAGCGGGTTTGGCGGTGAAGAGCTGGGTGAACGCCTCGGGGTCGTAGGCGGCGATCTCGTGGGCGTCCAGGTCGTCGGAACCCATCCGCTGTGCCAGGGTGAACGGGCCGGAGAAGGCCCACTCCATCGGAACCTGCTGGTCCAGCAGCATGCCGATCATGGCCGCCAGCGGGCTGCGGCCGAGGAGCTCGTCCGCTTCCGGCTGCTGGGCGATCTGCAAGGTGTGGGCCGTGCTCCCGTTGCTCTGTGTCATGTCTTCGATCATCGCGACATGGGCGGGCGACGGCGAGTAAGGACGCAGCCGACGCGCGCATCCTGTGACTGAAGCGGTACCCGAAGGCGGCCCGCCGGGGCTCACACATCGCCTCCGCCGTCGAGGACCGGCCGGATGACGACGGGGTGGACGGGGGCGCCGTCGGGCGCCGGGCACCGCATGCGCGCCGCGATCTCCGTGACCCGCTCCAGGTTGTCGCAGCCGAGCACCCGGAACCCGGCGAGCAGTTCCTGGGTCTCCCCGTACGGGCCGTCGGCGATCACCGGGCGGTCGTCGTCGCCCACATGCACGAAGCGGGTGCGCGCGGGCTCGGCCAGGCCGTGTCCGTCGACGAACTCACCGGTCTCGGCGAGGTCGTCGACCGCTCCCATGAAGGCGAACATCGCCTGAAGGTCTTTCTCGCTCCAGGCCGGACCGTGCGCGGACGCAGTGCGCCGTGGCCGTCGACGAAAGCGGCCCTGGAGCCGTCGGGGGACCAGGCGAGATCCCGTACCGCGGTACCGAAGTCGACGGAAGTGCTGTTCATCAGGACGGTGTTCGAACCGTTGCTGATGGTCAGCCGGTTCGCCTCCGACGTGCCGTTCATCCCGTTGCCGGCCGGTGTGCCACCACCCGTCCCGGCCGGAGCGGATGTGCCCGGGGACGACGTGTTCGGAGCGGTGCTCGACGCGGCGTCCGCGGAACTCGACGGATCGCAGGCGGTGAGGAGCAGCGCGCTGTTGGTGGTGATCAGGGTTGTCGCGGCAATGGCGGCGAGACGGCTGCGTGCAGGCACGACTCTGTACCCCCCTGGACTGCGCTGTGTGAGGGGAGAAGAGTGCCAGTCGTCTGCTGCGGAATCGATGCGGAAACTGTCACAGCGGTGCGACGGCGCCAATCCCCGATGCTCCCTTTTCCAAAAGGAATTGATGAAACATCAGGAGGGTGGGTTCTGTGGGGACGGTGCACCCGGCAGCCCGGCTCCCCGCCCTCCCGTGCAAGGGGAATGCAAGGAGCCGGGGGTGCGGAGGGGCGGCCTCGGCGAGACCGCCCCCGACGTGTCACCGGCTCGGCCGGCCTGCCCGGAGCCCGTTCCCCGCAGTGAGGACCCGGACTCTGCGGGAGGGTCAGAAGCCGCAGTACACCAGGCTCCCGTAGTCGCTCAGGAGGTCGTCGCGGACCCACCCGTAGGTACCCGTGCTGTCGTTCCTGAGGTACGTCCAGGTGTAGTCGCCGGCCACCGTGTAGCAGTGGTAGTCCAGCTTGTGCCCGGAGTACGCGATTCCGTTGATCGCACAGCCGGTGCTGGAACCGCTGCGCTCGTTGGCCCCGCCCGCCGTGGCGTTCCAGGCGCTGCTGTCCTTGTCGGCGACGGTCTTGCCGCAGGCGGCGGACGCCACTGCCGGGGTGGTGGAGAGCGCGATCGGAATACTCGCGGCCACCGCCACGAGTGCGGGCAGGACGACTGCGATTCGACGCTTCATTGGATCCCCCATCGTTGACTTCTGTTTTCGCTGCTCCCGTGTGACAGGTGCTCCTGGAAAGGAGGCAGCGACCGCTGCATCACCGGGGATGCGAGTGGCGCTTGTACGATTTCGAACCGGGAATTCTGAAGAAAGGATTCCGCCCGCAGATGGCCATTTTTGATTCCAGCGAGGCCGAAAGATCGCAGGGCGAAAACAGGACAGGGGAGAGGGGCGCGGGCCCCCTTCGAATGGTCCGAAAGGTATGTGTGCGGCAGCCCTCGGTTTCCGCTTCCGGCGGCGACGGCTCCCTGGCCGAATTCGGCCTGTGAGGGAGTGGCTCGAGGGTCGGCTTCGGCCATTTTTTATGCGGAATCGGCCACATCATTTCCGGTTCATCCGTGGAAGATTTAATTCCGAATTGGGGTTTGAGCATTGCTCATTCGTTCCGACCATTGACCAGGTACTCTGTGAAATTCCAGCCGGAGGAGTCCCGTTGAGTGCTCGCATACTGGTCGCCGAAGATGACGTGAAACAGGCGCGACTGATCAGGATCTATCTGGAGCGGGAGGGGAACGAGGTCCAGGTCGTCGCCGACGGCCGTTCGGCGGTCGACCGGGCCAGATCCACCCGGCCCGATCTCATCGTGCTCGACGTGATGATGCCGAACGTCGACGGTCTCGACGTGTGCCGCATCCTGCGCGCCGAATCCCAGGTGCCCATCCTGCTGCTCACCGCGCGGACCACGGAGGAGGACATGCTCCTCGGGCTCGACCTCGGGGCCGACGACTACATGACCAAGCCGTACAGCCCGAGGGAGCTGACGGCTCGGGTCAGGGCGCTGCTGCGGAGGGCGAAGTCGGCCGGGGGTGACGAGTCCGCTGTGCTCGCGGTCGGGGATCTGGAGGTGGACACCGCCCGCTTCGAAGTGCGAGTGGCAGGGGCGCCGGTGGTGCTGACCGGCAAGGAGTTCGCGATCCTGACCGTGCTTGCGGGGGAGCCGGGGCGGGTGTTCACCAGGGCGCAGATCATCGACCGGGTCTTCGGGTTCGACCAGAACGTCCTGGAGCGCACGGTCGATGCCCATGTGATGAATCTGCGGCGGAAGCTGGAGAAGGGCTGTGAAGGCGCCCGGTACGTGGAGACCGTCTACGGGCGGGGCTACCGGCTGGCGGGCGGCTCCGGGGAGACGCGGTGAGCCTGCGGTTTCGGGTCATCGGCCTGCTGATGCTGGTCGCGATGGCCGCCACGGCGGCAACGGCCTGGCTGACTCTGCGCCAGGTGACCAGCCAAGTACGCGAGTCCGACCGCGCGGGGCGGCAGGAGGTGTCCCGGATCACCGGCGAGCTCCATGCGTACGGGTTCGCGCACGGCACCTGGGAAGGCGTCTCGCCGACAGTCGCGGAGCTGGAGAGGGACACCGGACAACGCATCCGGGTCACCACGGAGTCCGACGTACTGCTGGCCGATTCCGACGCCCTCGCGGGCCGCGAGCCCCGCGCGGTGAGCAGCCGGCCCCCGGTCCCCGTCGACCCGCGTCCCGAACTGCGGTTCCCCCAGGGGAAGGTGCCGCTGGCCTCGGTCAAACTCACCGTGACCGCGATCGGTGAGTACCGTGCCGTGGCGGCGTACCAGACCTGCCTGACCCGGGCGGGCGTCAGGATGACGGCCCGGCCGAACAGCTTCGGAATCCCCCGGATCAGTACGGACCGCCGTCCACCGCAGTGCAAGGAGCCGGCCGGCGATGCGGATCCGGGCGCCGCCCAGGATCACGACGCCGCCTCGAAGTGCGTGTCCGACCCGCGTCTCGCCGCATGTCTGCAGCGTGTTTTCGACGAGCGGACGGCGTCCGTCGCACCGCCGCGCCTCCAGGTGCGCCTCGGCGTACGGGACGAATCGCCGGCCACGTTGGCTGCCGCGCCCACGGTGGCTGTCGCGGTGGGGGTCGGCCTTGCCGTCATCCTCGGCGGGCTGCTCCTGAGCAGGGCCGTGCTGCGCCCGGTGCGAGCCCTGACCCTGGCCGCCCGGGGGCTGGGGGAAGGGGACCTGGAGCGGCGGGTCCCCGCCTCGGGTCGCGACGAGATCGCCGAACTCGGGCGTGCCTTCAACAGGATGGCCGACTCCGTCCGGACCGGCGAGGAGCGTCAGCGCCGTCTCATCGGCGACATCGCACATGAGCTCCGTACCCCGCTGGCCAATCTGCGCGGGTATCTGGAGGCGCTGCAGGACGGGTTCGTCGAGCCGACCCCCGAACTGCTCGACTCCCTCCACGAGGAGGCGATGCTGCAGCAGCGGATCGTGGACGATCTGCAGGATCTGGCGCTGGCCGAGGCCGGTGCGCTCACCTACCACCACGCGGTCGTCGATCTGCTCGACGTCCTCGACACGTGTCGCACCGCCCACCGGGCCCAGGCCGAAGCAGCCGGTGTGTGCCTGGAGCTGGAGGGGCCGCGGCGGGTGTACGTGGACGCCGATACGGACCGGCTGCGTCAGGTCGTCGGCAATCTCATCGGCAACGCGCTGCGGGCCACCCCGCCGGGTGGCACCGTGACGCTGGCTCTGGTCCGGCGCGGCGAGTCGGCGATCCTTCAGGTGCGGGACACCGGGAAGGGGATACCGGCCGAGCATCTGCCGCACCTCTTCGACCGCTTCTGGCGGGCGGATGCGGCCCGGGGCCGCGCCACCGGCGGCAGTGGCCTGGGGCTTTCCATCGCCCGGCAGATCGTGACCGATCACCGGGGGACGATCGACGTGGAGAGCACGGTGGGTGTCGGGACGACCTTCACCGTCGTGCTCTCCACGGTTCCGGCGGCCGGCCACTGACCCGGTCCGGCCGGCGGGACCGCGCTCGGGTCAGGAACCCGCGAGGGCCTGTGTGGGCGCCAGGCGCCCGGCCCGTACCGCCGGGTAGAGCCCGGCGACCGCCCCGATCAGGAGCGTGACGGCGATCCCGGCAGCAGCCGCCCACGCCGGTACCTCCGTCGGCCATCCCCGTACGTATGCGTACCCGGCGGTGATGGCCGTGCCGAGGACCGTGCCGCCGAGCCCGCCCAGCGCGGACAACAGCAGTGACTCCGAGACGAACTGGCCCCGGATCTGGCCGCTGGTGGCGCCGAGGGCCCTGCGCAGGCCGATCTCGGGGCGGCGTTCGAGCACCGAGATGACCATGGTGTTGCCCACGCCGACCCCGCCCACCAGGAGCGCGACCCCGCCGAGGCCGAGCAGCAGCCCGGTCAGCGCCGACTCCGTGGCCTCCCGCGCGGCCAGGGCGTCGGACGGCCGGGAGACCAGCACGCCGCTCGGCTTCTCGGGGTTCGCCGTCGCCGCGAGCACGTCCCGCACCGCCGCCACCTGGTCGTCCCTGGCACGCACGTAGACGGTGGACGGGTGGCCGTCGAAGCCCAGATACGTCTCGGCGGCCTGCCAGCCGACCAGTGCCGAACTGTCCACCTCCGGGGCCAGCGGCATCGGTTCGAGCACCCCGACCAGGGAGAACCACTTCCCGCCCAGCCACAGCCGCGTCCCCGGGGTGTAGACGTCGAGTCGCCGGGCCGCCTGGGCGCCCAGCACCACGGCCGGGTACTCCTCGGTGGCCGACTCGAGCCACCGGCCGGTGCGCACCTTTCCGCCGATCGTCGGCAGCAGGTGCGAGCCGGCTGCGGCGACCTCGACGCTGCTGGTCCGCCCGACAGGCAGATGCTCGTTGCGGTAGACCGCGGCGCCCTTGACCGTGCCGGTCGCTGCCACCTGCTGCACCGGACCGATACGCCCGATCATGGGCACCGCCTCCTCGGGGAGGCGGGTCGTCCCGCCGTCGGGGGTCTGGCCCGGGGCGACGCGCAGCATGTTGGTGCCCAGCCGGTCGAGCCGGCGGTCGACCTCGGCCCGGCTGGAGCTGGAGATGCCGACGACGGCGACCATCGCGGCCACACCGATCGCGATGCCCAGCGCGGACAGGAACACACGCAGCGGCCTGGTCCGCAGCCCGGTGCCGCCGAGGCGGATGATGTCGGCGGGGCTCAGCCGGGCAGGACGCAGTGCGGCTGCCCGGCGCCTGCGCCTCATCTCCGGACTCCGCTGCAGGGCGCCGCGGGGAGGCCGCTGTCGGCCACGATCCGGCCGTCGCGCATCTCCACCTTCCGGTCGAACACCTCGGCCATCTCCCGGTCGTGCGTGATGACCACCACCGTGGTGCCGGCCGCATGCAACTCCCGCAGCAGCTCCAGAACCGCCGCGCCGGAGGCTGAGTCGAGGTTGCCGGTGGGTTCGTCCGCGAGCAGCAGCGCCGGTTCGCCGATGACTGCGCGGGCGACCGCGGCCCGTTGCCGTTCGCCCCCGGAGAGCTGATGGGGGAGGTGGCCGAGCCGGTGATCGAGTCCCACTCGGGTCAGTGCCTGTGCGGCTCTGCGCCGGCGTTCCCGCAGGGGCACACCCGCGTACAGCAGGCCGTCGGCGACCGTGTCCAGCACGGGTACTCCCACGGCCAGGTGGAACTGCTGGAAGACAAAGCCGATCCGCTGTGCCCGCAGCGCGGAGACCTCGCGGTCGGACAGCTCGGCGATCTCGTGACCGTCGATGGCGATCCGGCCGCCGGACGGCCTGTCCAGGGTTCCCATCAGATGCAGCATCGTCGACTTGCCCGAGCCGGAAGGGCCGACGACACAGGCAAGTTCTCCGTACCGGATGGCCAGGTCGACCCCGCTGACGGCGGTGACGCGTCCGGGGTAGGTCTTCGACACCGCGGAGAACGCGACGACGGGGGTATCGGGCATGCCGGGCGAGATCACTCGGGGATCCTCACCTTCATGCCTTCGTGGACCCGAGGGCCGCTCACCTCGACCTTGCCTCCCGCGTACAGACCGGTCCTCGCGGGCACGAAGCGGCCGGCCCCGCTGTCCGCGCCGCCACCGCCCCCGTCCTGCGCGGCGAGTTCCAGGCCGTAACCGCCCTCGGCCAGAGCCACCAGGGCGGCGACCGGAACGGTCAGCACCCCCTTGCGCTGCTTGACCACATGGCGGACCGTGACCGGGCCGCTCTCCAGCCTGCCCAGCGAGTCCTGGTCGGCGAAGGTGATCACCACGGACACGGTGGCCGCGGTGCCGTCCGCGCTGTCACCACCGTCCTCGCCGCTCTTGCCCGCGGTGTCCCCGCCGCCAGAGGCGCCGGACGAGGACGCGTCCTTGCCCACGCGCGCGATCTCGCCCTTGACCGAACGCCCGTCCGGAAGGTCCACCGCGACCTCGCTGCCCCGCTGGGCCCAGTTCGTGTCCGTGGCAGGGACGTTCACGGTGACCATGCGCGATGTGCTGGTGTACGTGAGCGGGTTGCCGGAGGCGTCGGCTCCGACCAGCGCGTCGGTGCCCGCGATCCGGACGGGGCCGGGCGCGTAGACGATGTCGCCGGCATCGACCTCGCCCGTCTGCGGCAGGTCGAGGTCCTTCTGCCAGCGCTTGACCGCATCGGCCGTCAGCACGGTGTACGACTCGTCCACGGTGAAGCCCGAGTAGCCGAGGGCGCTGAGGTTGCTCTCGAACTGTTTGACGTCCATGCCGTGCAGCGGTGCCGGCTGCCGCGGCGCTCCGGCAGCTCGAACCGCCCCGGCGCCGTCGGCGTTCGCAGAGCCGCCGCCCGCAGAGCTGCCGCTCGCGGAACCGCCGTCTGCGTCACCGCGCTTGGCGGTTCCGGTGCCGCCGTCCGGCCCGTCGCCGCCGCTGCCCGTGGCCGCGTCCTGAGGCTCCGCCTCTGTCACGCCCAGGTCGCGATACATGGGCAGACTTCCGTAGAGGAGGATCACCGGGCGGTCGTCGACCCGCAGCACCTTCCCTCCACGCCGTACCGTGCTGCCTGTCGTCGGCAGCCAGGTCAGTGTTCCCTCTGCCTTGATCTGGAACGGGACTTCCGGACCATGCCCCAGCCGTCCGTCGACCTCGGTCTGCTCGGTCAGCGTCTCCCGGGTCACGGGGACCACATGGCTGCTTCTGCCCGGCGCCGCACCGTCGTCGGTGCCGCCTCCACCGAGCCCCAGGGCTCCGACCGTGCTGACCACGGCGACCAGAAGAAAGCCGGCCGCTATGAGGAGGGGCCCCCGTCCGCGCCTTCCGGTTCTCCTGCCACCGGCACGGTCGTCCGCCCCGTCGTCGCCCGCTGCGCGCTCCCGGCCCGCATCCTTCATGACGTCCACGGTTTCTCGCCCCGTCAGCCCTTGGGCGTGGGCGCGTCGTCCGGGATGCCGATGATCGACGCGCAGGAGCGCGTGGCCCGCTTGGCACCCGCCGATGTCGAATCCCATGTGACGTCCCGGAAGTGGCCGTCCGCCCCGGCGTCGGGGAAGTCGGGCGCCCCGTGTTCCTGCATGCACTGCGCGTACTGCTGGTTCTTCCGGATCTCACCCGCGGTGAGTTCCGGCTGCTGTGCCTTCTCGACGCTCTCCGGTACCGGCACGCTGAGATCCGAGCACTTCTCCTGCGCCCTGAGGGCCTTCGGGTCGCGCTTCCACTTGGACCGGTCGCCGAGGTCGACCTTGCCCTTGGAATCCGGATCAGGGGCGTCGAGCCCCTCGTCACGCAGACACGTGACCCACTTGCGCTGTGCCTCGACATACTCGGCCAGCTCGCTCGAACTGCTCCTGGAAGCCTGGGCGCCGGTCTTGTCGCCCCCCGCGGACGCGACTCCGTCGCCCCCGTCATCGCCTCCTCCGCAGCCGGTGACGGCCAACGCCATCACCGACGCCGTCGCAGCCAGCACCATCCGGCCCCCGAACCGCCGACGCGAACTCATCCTCATGGGCTCCTCACACCTGTGCCGCCGGCCGGCCCCGTGGTGGGCGGCCGGTGCCGAATGTAGGACCGCCCCTATGAAGGACCTATGAAGAAGCCATCAAGAACCGTCATGCACGATGCGTGCCGCTCCCGACGGAGGGGAACGCAACCGGAACAGCAACCACCGGAACCCAGGGGGTCACGCCGAGGCGCTGCGCCACGCCCCGAGCAGTTCCTCCGGCCCGTACGACGCGTGGAGCCCGGAACAGCTGACCCCGTTGCGGGAGACCGCCACGAGCGGCACGGGGCCGTCCGTGATCGCTGCCCGGTGCTTCTGCAGCGCCGCCAGGTCGTGGCCGTCGAACGTGGAATTCTCCAGCCACTTGACCGAGCCGAGAAAGAGCAACCGCTTGGCCACCGGCTGCCGGTCGGCGCCCACCAGGTCGATCTCGACGTCGTTGCTGCGGGTCCAGTAGCCACCGATCGCCGGGGCGGCAGGCAGGGCGTCGTCCGGCAGCAGACGGGCGAGGGAATCACGGATGAGCGGCTCGACGGCGCGGCCCCGCCAGCTCGTCCACCGCTCCTTGATCCGGCTCAGCGTGAGGTCGCCGCGCATCCGTTCGATCTCCGCCATGTGCGGATCCAGAAAGGCCAGCCAGAACCGCAGGTACGGGTCCGCCACCCGGTAGCGGCGCTCCTTGGACGGCCGCAGCGAGAGCGGGAGTTCGGCCGCCACCACTCGCTTCTCGATCAGGACGTCCGTCGCTCTGGTGAGGGTGGTGTGGGCGATGCCTCCGGCGGCGCGCGCGATGTTGGTGAAGGTGCGCTCTCCCGTTCCGATGGCCCGCAGTACTTCGCGGCTCATCGCCTGGGGCGGAAACTCTGCGGCCAGTGAGCGTTCGGCGGAGACCAGCAGCGCCGAGAGCGGGTTGTCCAGCGATGCGCGGAGAAACTCCCAGACGGTCGCCCCGGCCCGCCACTCCGCGCAGATCAGCGGCAGTCCGCCGGTGACCAGAGCGGCGTCGAGGGCGGCCGCCGGCGGCAGACCGAGCATCTCGCCGATGTCCGCCGGGTTCAGCGGCCCTACGACCATCTCGCGCCCCCGCTGGTGGAACGGGCGGTCGTAGCTGTCCAGCGCCTCCATCATCGAGAGGTCGGAACCGACCAGGAGGAGAAGCACGGGCTTGCGGCTGAGCAACCGGTCCCATGCCCGCTGCAGCATGCCCTCGAAGGCGTCGATGCGGTTCATGAGATACGGGACCTCATCGATGACGACCACGCTCGGGCGGTCATCGGGCAGGACCTCGGCGAGCAGCCTGAACGCCGCGTTCCACTGCCCCGGGGCCTCCTCGGCGAACAGTCCTCGATCGGGAAGTGTGGAGGTGGCGACGGCGTCGAGCAGCTCGGTCAGTTCGTCCTCCGCCGAGCCGCCGGCCGCGGTGAAGAAGAGATACGGCGCCTCGGTGCGCCGGAGGAACTCCTCGACGAGGCTGGACTTGCCGACCCGCCGCCTTCCCCGCATGAGGATGCACTGACCGGGGTTCGCGGAACCGGCGGCCTCGCCGACTTCCCGGAAGGCGTTGCGGAGCACGTTCAGCTCCCGGTCCCGTCCGATGAAACGGCGCATGGCAGACCTTCCGGGAGTCAATAGTCTCAATGGAGATACTATCTCTCCCGATACTATCCTCGGGTGCGGTATCTGTGCCCCGGCCCGGCGAGCCGCAGGGCCGGTCTCCAGGCGCCGGGGCCCGACGGCCGGCCAGTGGCCGTGCGGACCTGTTCCGACGATCGCCGGCACCTGGTCGGCGGGTGCCGCGTCGATGCCCGGGACGGTGGGACGGGCTCCGGCCAAGTGATCACGACGGGTCCACTGGTCGGCCTGAGGTCGGTGGGGTACTGCCCGGGCCCGGGCCGATCGGGCGCGAGGGGCTGCCCCCGATCCCGGATGAGACCGGCTCTCTCACGCGCGAGGTGTCCACCGCGGGCGAGCTCGTCGAGGGGATTCTCGACGATCAGGTGCGGCCCAGCGCTCCGCGCAGCTTGTTCCGCGAGTTGACGTCGAGCTTGGTGAACACCTTGTGCAGGTGCCATTCGACGGTGCGAGGGCTGATGAACAACTCGGCGCCGATTTCGGGGTTCGTCTTTCCGTCGGCGGCCAGTCGGGCGATCTGGGCTTCCTGCGCGGTGAGGGCCTCGTGTTCTTCGACCGCGCGTTGCCGTACCGACTCGCCGGTGGCCAGGAGTTCGCGACGGGCACGTTCGGCGAAGGCGCTTGCTCCGAAACCCTGCAGCATCTCGTAGGCGGTGCGCAGGTGCTCGCGCGCGTCGAGGCGCCGGTTCTCGCGGCGGAGCCACTCGCCGTACACCAGGTGGGTGCGGGCGAGGTGGACGGCGATCCGGCTGCGCTCGAGGTGCTCGATGGCCTCGCGGTACAGCAGGTCGGCGGCCTGACCGTCGCAGAGCAGCGCTCTCGACCGGGCCAGAACGCCGAGGGCCCAGTCCGTGCCGCCGGCGCCGGCTCGTTCCTCGAGCCGGCGCAGGGCCTCAGCGGCCACTTCGGGGGCATCACTGCGAGCGCTCGCCTCGATGAGTTCGACGAGGGAGAACCCGACGACCGCCAGATCCTCGTGCTCCCCCGCCTGCTGGGCGCTGGCCACGGCTTCCTGGTACCGGCCGAGGCCGTTGTACAGCACCGCGAGCAGGTAACTGGCCAGACCGATCGCCCGCCCCTCGCCCCAAGAGGTCGCGTCCTGGACGGCGGACTGGATCACCTCCGGCGCCCTGGTGTCCTCGCCACGCCAGGCCAGGAGCAGAAGCGAGGGGTACGCGAGGGGCGAGTTGCCGGTCACCTCCGTGATGGTGTCGGACTCGTCGACCAACGCCGAGGCAAGGTCGAACTCGCCGGCGTGCACGTGCACGCCGGCGCGGTAGGTGAGAGCCAGGGGAAGAAAATTGAGTGCGCCGGTCTCGCGAGCCGCCCGGACCGCGTGGGTGGTCAGCACATGCCACGTCTCGTCGTCCCACATGTCGCCGGCGATCAGCCAGGTGAGCCAGAGCCAGCGCACGACGTCGTCCTCGTTGCGTCCGGCGGCTCGCTGGAACTCCAGCAGCGCGGGTTTGAGCAGCGCCGCACCCTCGACGCAGCCCTCGGCGAACCACGTCGCCAGGCCATCGAGGAGTACGTCCGCCGGTCGCGGAGGCTGTGGTCCGCGCGGTGCGGCGAGGGCGGCCTCGGCAACCTCCCGCACTCCGATAGGTCCGCTGAGGCGACCGGCGAAGACCGCTGCTCCGATTGCATCGAGGTACGCCTCACGCGCCTGTCCCTCGTCGGCCCGTTCCAGCCGGCCGGCCGCGTCGAGCAGCAACGGCAGAGCCTCACCGCCGCGCCTGCGCGCGAAGACGATCTGGGCACGGAGCCGGGTCAGCCGCGCGTGCTGGACCTCATCCAACGGGCCCATCTCCGCGGCGGCGAGGAGTTCGAGCGCCGCATCGGGGGTCCCGGCCTCGAAGGTGACCTGCGCCGCGGCCACGGCCCTCTTCCCACGTCTGGCCGGATCGGGCGTCAGCTCGGTCGCACGTCTCAGGAACGCGGCCGCCGCCGCGATACCGCCGCGGGCCTGGGCCCGGCCGGCCGATCGCTCCAGCTCGCCCGCCAGGGCCTCGTCGGGTTCGACCGCCGCGTGGGCGCGATGCCAGGCTTGGCGATCCGAGTCGAAATCGGGATCGGTCGCTTCGGCCAGCGCGCGATGCACGTCCCGGCGCACTCCGGGGTCGGCCGCGCGATAGGCCGCCGAGCGCACCAGCGGATGATGGAACCGCACGCGTGCACCGAACTCGATCAGCCCCGCCGCCTCGGCCAGTCCCGCGGCGTCCGCCCCGATGTCAAGCCGCTCGGCCACCCGCCTCAGCAACGGCAGGTCCCCCACCGGCTCGGCGGCCGCCGCCAGCAGCAGTCGTTGCGCGGCATCCGGAAGCGACCCTATGCGCCGCAGGAAACTCTGCTCGATCTGACTCGCCAGCGGGCGCGCGTCCGGACGCCCGAACCCGCCGGCCAGCTCTGCCGCAGTCAACCCTCGTGTCAATTCCAGCAGAGCCAGCGGGTTGCCGCGGGTCTCGGCGACGACCCGGTCCCGGACACGCTCGTCCAGCCGTCCGGGGACCACCGAGTCCAGAAGCGCGCGCGCATCGTCGTCGCGCAGACCCCGGACCACGAGCTCCGGCAGCCCCGCCAGCGCTGCATCACCCGGAGCAAGTGCCGCCGTGCGCACCGCGAACACCAGCGCCACCCGCTCCGCGAACAGTCGGCGCGCGACGAAGGCCAGCGTTTGCGCGGAGACCCGATCGAGCCACTGGGCATCGTCCACGACGCAGACGAGCGGCTGCTCCTCCGCCGCCTCGGCCAGCAGGCTGAGCACCGCCAGCCCGACCATGAAACGGTCCGGCGCGCTCCCCGCACTCAGGCCGAACGCGACTGCCAAGGCGTCGCGTTGTGGTTCGGGAAGGCGGTCGAGGTGCCCCATCATCGGTATGCAGAGCTGGTGCAGACCGGCGAACGCCAGCTCCATCTCGGACTCGACGCCGACAGCCCGCAGGATCTGGCATCCCGCCGCGTTCCCCGCGAGGTACTCCACCAACGCGGACTTGCCGATCCCGGCTTCGCCACGCAGCACCAGTACCTGGCTCCGACCCGCCCTTGCGTCGGCGACCACCTGATCCAGCGTCCCGCACTCGCCGCGCCGGCCACGCAGCACGCGCTGAGGAGCGCTGTTCGACATCCACCACTTCCGCAGGTCAATGGGGTCAGACCCTGATCAACTCGAATCGGCCCCATCATGCACCAGTGGCGCGGTCCGGACAATCAGCCGGAAAGTCACCGCCGGAGCCCGGCAGAGGCCATGCCAACTGCTGGTAGCGGCATGGTCACCAAGGGGGATCGTCGGTGTGTGACGGGGGGCGAAGACTGTCGGCCGTGGCTGACCGTCGGCCGAACTCGCGCAGTGTCCTTGACGTTCGCCGGCGACGGCCGCGCCGGCGGCTCCGCAGCGTCACCCACCACGTATGCGCCGGCGAGGACGCACCGTCGCGCAGCATCCGGAGCTGATGCTCGAAGAGCACTTCGGCCTGCCCCGCCCGACGTGGCTCTCACCGAACGTCTACCTCGGCCAGTAGGCAGGCAGCCGCCGCGCCCGGTCGCCGGGGGCGGTCAGGGGTCTTTCCGTCCGGTAGAGCGTCTGCGCGTCCTGAGTCTCAACCGGTGGTCAGGGACCGCCACTTGTCCGCATGCACCAAAGGTGTCACCACGATGGCTCGGAAACGTCCTGGCGTGCGGAAGGTGATCACCAACTCACCCGGTTCGTCACCGCCTGTCACGCCGGCGATCTCGGATCGAGAGATGCGCCAGCCACTGGCCCCGGCCTTGAGGTCCGAGTTCGACTTGAAATGGACGTGGTCGTCGCAGACCTCCGCGACACCGGCAATCCCCTGGCGGGCCCCGGATGTCTCAAGCGCGGTCGCGTCGGCCATCAGAGCCCGCCCGGAGTTCACCGCATCGGCGATCCAATCAATCTGAGCGTTCGCCTTGCGACTGCGCCACCAACTGCGAATTCCCACCCGGTTCCCCATCCTCAAGGCTGTCCCGTCATCCCTGGCGGGCGCACGACGACAGCCGTGGCACCTCGCTGCGTTGCCGGAACGCCCGAATGCGCCCCGTATCGCGCGCTGATCCACCAGGTTCCTGTGTCCAGCCGGGGTAGCCGCTCAGCTTGATCCCGGGCGCCTCAGCCAAGTGATACGAGTAGTACAGGCCGGTCGTTGCCTTCAGCTCCTCGAAACGGGCCTGCAACGCGTCATGCGTGTCCCGGGAAAGGTCCCAGCTGGGGTACTCGGTCACCTGCTCCGGGTGGACCACACACGGGTCCGGATACCAGTCCTTCGGGAGGGCTTCCACCGGCTCCGGAGTCGGCAGTATGTCTTTGATGGCACCAGAGTCCCTCCAGTGCACCTGCGGGAGGGGGTAGCAGTACTCGCCGTGCGCATAAGGGCACCACAGCACCTGCAGCAGGTCGGTTCCCTCTGGGAAGGGGACTCCGGGTGCGTCGGCCTGGCGGACCTGGACGATGGGAACCATGGGCACGGCAGCCTGGAGCTCGCTCACGGTGTCGGGGTCGAAGTGCTCCTCTATGCAGACCGGCCATGGCTCTGCCACAGGCCACAGCAGTGGCCCTCCAACGGAACTGTCGTAGCAGGAAGGAGAGCCGGCGCGCGGGTGAAGGCGGACGGACTCACGGCGGAAGGGCACCAGCTCAGGGAAGAGCTTTTCCACGTCCACGGGGCGGGCAGGGGTGCGACGGATCATGCATCGGACTCTAGGGTCGGGGACTGACAGCCAACCCACCCGGCCCCGCGATCCCCCATTTCGGGCTTCCCCCGTCGCCGCGAGCAGGTGTTCAGGGCGACACGACGCACGGGCGCTCTCAAAACTCGGCAACATTTTGGCGCCTCGGGCTCAGCAGCCGCTCTCCACATCTGTCGACAAATGCTCTCCGTTGTCACCTACGTAGCCAAGGAGGCCTTGTCCTGTGGGTGCTGGCCCAAGTTCGCTGTCATTGTGGTGCTCTACGGCCTTCTGATCCGTAGGCGCGTGCAGGTCGCAGTCGATCAAGTCGCAGAAGCCATCCAATGCGCCAACGTCGCACCTTGCTTCAGGTAACCGTCCGTGACTATGCACCTGTCCGTGCTTGTTGATGTCAGCTGCTGATGTCAGCACCGCGCGTCCGCGCCGAGGACCGCATCCGCGCCGCCCGTTCCACCGGCCTGCGCAACCTGCCCTGCACGACACGCCGCAGAGCCAGATCTGGCTGGAGATCATCCAGATCGCCCTCGACCGGCTCGAAGCTCTGCCCAACCCTGGCTGACCAGCAGCATCCCATCCCTGCTACCAGCACCATCACAACCGGAGCCGTGGAACCCGGCGCCCAGCCGGCACGACAGCAGGATCATCAGCCCTGCCCGCAAGCAGAAATCTTCACTCCGAACGAGCAAAGGGATCGTCAGCAAGCTGACGATCCCTCATGCAAGATCGAGGCTAACGACACCCCTTCGACTGCGTCGGTCCCTCCTGCGTGAAAGGCCGAGCTGACCGGGGCGGGGCCCCGACGGCGAACTGTCGATCAGCGTGACGCGGGCGGGATGCTCTGCTCGTACTGGAAGACGTTGTAGGGGTCGTACTTCGCCTTGATCTCGCGCAGCCGCTCGAAGTGGCGTCTCCCCCAGTAGGCGGTCTCCCACTCCTGCATGCCGACGTTCGGCACGTTGACGTAGGCGCCGTCCACGAAGCCGCGCATCGCCTGGCTGAATTCGGCGGTCCAGGCCTGGCACGTCGAGGTGAGCGGGTCGCAGACGCCTGGTGTCGTCGAAGGAGTCCCCCAGGCTGCGCCGATCTCGCCGTAGAAGATCGCGTCGCGGTGCACGAACGCGGTGCCGCCGCGGGGCTCCTTCTTGATGGCCCCGCCGAAGGCATCGACGAAGTAGTTGCTGTCCTTCGTGGGGGCGTGTCGCATGTAGTAGCCGATGACGTCGATCGCCTTCTTCGAAAACAGCTTCTTGGCGAACTGTGAGAAGAACTTCGCGTTGGCGGGCTCCTGCGAGCGCGGGACCTGGGCTCCGGCAAAGATGGGGCCCCAGTTACCGACCTGCACCGTCACATCGGGCGTGCCGATCGACAGGATCGGGGCCAGCAACTTTTTGGCCTCTGCCGCCGTGCCCTCCGCGAGCCACGCGAACAGCAGGATCTGGGACTTGTGGATCTCGACTTCGGATCCGAGGCGGTTGTCGGCGAACGGTACCGTGCGCTGCCATGCATCGAAGATGCCGTGCAGGTCCGTTAGGCCGTCCCAGGTCGCCTGCACATAGGCGATGCGCTTGAGCGGGTGCACCTTGTAGGTGAGTTGCGTGACGATTCCGAAGTTGCCGTTTCCCGCCCCACGGAGCGCCCAGAGCAGGTCCGAGTGGTCGTTCAGGTCGGCATGGATCACCTTGGCGCAGTCGCGACCCGACGGGACGACGACCTCGGTCCCGATCAGGCTGTCGCAGGCCATGCCGAGCCAGCGGTTGAGGGGGCCGAGTCCGCCGCCGACCGTCGCACCGACCAAGCCGACGCTGCCCTCGCTTCCGGTCGTGACCGCGAGATTGCGCTTGGCGAGCGCCGTCACCCCTTCCAACTGGGTCAGGCCGGCGCCGACCGTCGCGATACGAGCGTCGGTGTCGATGTGGACCGACTTGAGCTCGCTGACGTCGATCACGATGCCGTTGTCGATGTTCGACCAGCCCTCCAGGGCGTGGCGGCCGCTGCGTACCCGCACTGCGACGTTGTGCTGCCGCGCCCAGGTGAGGGCGTTCACCACGTCCTGGGTCTTCTGGGCGAAGACGATGACCAGCGGGTAGTGAGAGAACAGCTGGTCGTAGTCGATGCGATCATCCGTGTACGAGGCGTCACCGGGGCGGACGACGCGACCGGTCAGCTTCGCCGGCGGACATCCCGACGACCCTTTAGTCGGGTCGCTCGCGGCCAGAAGGCCCGAGGTGCTCGCGGCCGCAATGTCCGGCGCGCCTGCGGCCGTAAGGCCCGGGATGACGACCGCCCCGGCGCCGGCGGCCGCTGACGCCCTGAGTAGGTAGCGGCGGGAAAAATCGCTCAAGGTTCAGATCCTCTCGATCGGACTACGCCGCTACGCGGCTGAGGGAGCCCTTACCCGCCAGCCGTCGGGCAGTCCTTTGTGGTCGACCCCCGCACGGTAACGGGGCGACCATGCGGTGTTTCCCGACACGCCAATTGAGGACGATGACGACAGCCTGAAGGAGTAACTCAGCGGGATCCCGTCATAACCGGTTTGGGATGCACCGCGTCATGCTCGAAGCTATCCCTTGGTGCGAGCGGTCAGAATACGCGGGTGCTCTCAAAGATGATGGACTCGCCGAGCTTGCTAGTCAGGTCAGCATCTGGCAATGGCCCGACGAACCGCCTTTCTGATAAGAATTTGTGGGCGTGCCCCCGTAATCACGACTCTCCGCCTGGAGAACCCAGCTGGTCACTCGCGGGACTCATCGTGCGAACGGTGTGCCGCTGTGCGCACGTGTACGCGGGTTGGTGTCGGCCGCTGATGTCAGGCCGCCCGCCTGTTTTTCCTGGCCACCACGCCAGCAAGGCCAAGTGGCTGCTGATCAACAAAGGCACGGGGACGGCGGAAAATGTGCGCCTATCAAATGACGTCCCAGCCCTCATTGGGGATTGGCCCGACGCTCTGGAGCTTCCTCCCGGCGAGGCTCACGACTTTAGGATGGCTGGCGCGATGGGTGCACCCATCCCTTCGATCATCAGAGTTATGTGGGAGGGACAAGCCGACCCGGTGCCGCTGCTTGTGCCGCCCCGGGTCGGGTAGAGCGGCTACGGCTCGCGTGTCGACCCGCCACCGGATGCACCGCCGCGCCCCATCCTCTGCATCAGCGGAACGACAGCGGCGACGACGCCGCAGCCGTTCCTATAGGTGCCGCAAGGCCGGGAAACGCCAGCACCAAGGCCACTACGACAAGTCCGATTACAGAGACGCCAGCCACGACGAGCCCCCGCCGACGAATCAGTCTGGTGCGCGAAGGGGTCCCCGCTTCGTCGGTGAGAACGACGGGAGGGCGCAGCCTTTCGGCGTTCGTGGGTACCGTCATAGGAGGACCTTTCTCAAGCTAGGGACAAGGTCGGGGCGGCTCCCGTGCCAGCGGGGGCCGCCTTTTTGCGGTCACGCCATCCCTCAGCGGCAATAGTGACAGTGAGTCAGCCAGTCGCCAATCTGGTTATCCACAGGCCTTGTGGATAACTATCCCATTACTGTGTGTAAGTCTGGATTGCCTGTGTACCACCCAGTGGACAGCGCGGTGGACAAAGCGCAGGAACATTCCACAACATGCCGCCTGAGCTGGGCCTTTAGTTGGCCCACGCTGTGGATCGGGGAAAGTTTTCCGATGCCGCACAAGATCATGGCAATAAAATCGGAGGATTTGATTCCGGCTCTTCTCTATCCGCGTAGACCCCATTCAAAAAAGGGGCGAATTCTAGTGGCCACCTCTGACACTCTCGGTTGGAGAGACTCGACCCGATAGAGACGTTGACGCCGGAAGCCCCCAGGGTGACCCTGGGGGCTTGTGAGCCGTGTGCACTCGGCAGGATTCGAAAGTCAGGGATTGGCCTCAGGGGTGGACTCCTCAGTGAGACGGCTGAGGCGGGATCGACACTGACCTCTCTTTGGGGGTGCGCCCCACGGCAAGTGGGAAGTCAGGCAGGCTCAGCGTGGTAGTCGGCCGTTGAGCGAGCCACCCTGAGAGCCGATGTGACGGGCTCTCAGTCCTCGCGTGCCTGAACCCCAGCCGCTCGTAGTAGGAGTGAAGGCCCTCGTTGGTCCGCCAGGTGTCTATGCGTACCCAATCGCGACCTTCCATGGCGGCCAGTCTTGATGCCCAGTCCACGAGGCGCGCCCCTAGGTGCCGCCCGGCGGCTTGGCGGGCGACGATGAGCTTGTAGAGGTGGAAGGCAGTTTCGGGACGGTCCTCATCTGTCCAGAAGTCCCGATCCACGGGGCCTCTACTCACGGTGCCCAGGACCTTGCCCGAGTCGACGACGACCCAGGCACGCCCCTCATCGATCGACGCTCGCCACTTGGCGATTGCTTTGGCCCCGGTCCCGGGATCGCTCCATTGGTCGGTGCCCTTTGAGCTGAGCCATTCCTCGACTTCCGTCCGGAGAGCCATGAGGCAGGCACGTCCTCCGCCCGTGCCGGGCGGAGGTACTCAGTCTGTGTCGACTTCATAGAGGATCTTGTGCCTGTCTCCGGGGAGGATGGTGACCATGCAGCGCAGAGGATTTCCGTCTGCGTCGTAGCCCGTTCGCGTGTGCTCCGCTACCGGAGTCGCCGCAGGTAGCGCCAGTAGTTCGGCCTCGTGCCGTGTCGGCATGCGCACCGCGATCTCATCCCGGTACTTGGTCTGGATGAGCCCAACGGATGCGAGCACGCCACCCGGTGCTGCCACATCGCGCGGCTCCATGAGGAGCGTCCCGGCGACGAGTTGCTGGGGGAAGCAGGAGTCGGCGAGCGCGTAGGGGCGGTTGTCTATGTACCGAATGCGCTTCCGTGCCACGGCGAGACCGTCGTCGGGCAGCGCAAGTGCGTCACGCACGTGCGCGGGCGGCTCGACGATGGACACGGTGATCTCCTGTCGAGGGGATTGCCCATCTTCCGTGATGGCGCTCGACCACTGGTCACCGGCGGCCCGCTGGTCCTGATGCTGCGCTCACACGAAGAGGCTCAGGCCCGGGAGCGCCAGTCCGCCGGGAATCTGTGGACCCAATCGGACTACGTCTTCACCAAGCTCACAGGTGGGCCGTTGAGCCCGAACACGGACTACCACGACTGGAAACGACTCCTGGAAGATGCGGCGGTCCGGGACGGCAGACTGCATGACGCTCGTCACACAGCCGGAACGGTCCTCATGCTGCTGGGCATACCGGACCGGGTCATCGACCAGATCATGGGATGGGAACCGGGCGGGGCCGCCCGCATGCGGGCGCGGTACCTCCACGTCCCCGACCACCTGCTGAAGGAAGTGGCCCGAAAGATCGGCGCCGCGATCTGGGGAACCCCGGAAGCAGCACTTGTGGACAAAGAGCAGGACAACGAGGGCTGAGACAACGTCGAAGGGCCCCACCGCAAGCGGTGGGGCCCTTCGACGTATTGCCCGGTGAGAGCAATGGCGGAGGATACGAGATTCGAACTCGTGAGGGGTTGCCCCCAACACGCTTTCCAAGCGTGCGCCCTAGGCCACTAGGCGAATCCTCCGCGGCAAACAATACAAGACGTTGAAGGGTGCTCGCGAACACGTTCCCCGGCGAGGGGTCCGGAGGGGGAACGGGTGGACGTGATCCGGTAGGGATCGGCTAAGGTGGGGACCAGCCCCTCACGTGGCGCTATCTGACTGAACTCCCCCAGGGCCGGAAGGCAGCAAGGGTAGGTCGGCTCTGGCGGGTGCGTGGGGGGCCCTTGCGTTTCCGGGGGCCCTGCGGCTTTCCGGTGTGTTCCGTGACGCGGGGCGGTCGGCCCCCGGTGGTGTGCCCGGGCCGGGCCCGGTTGTCGGTCCGCCCCGATAACCTCGTATGTGTGTCGTCCCTTGCGCTGTACCGCCGCTACCGCCCCGAGTCGTTCGCCGAGGTCATCGGGCAGGAGCATGTCACTGACCCGCTGCAGCAGGCCCTGCGGAACAACCGGGTCAATCACGCGTACCTGTTCAGTGGTCCGCGCGGCTGCGGGAAGACGACCAGTGCGCGCATCCTCGCCCGCTGCCTGAACTGCGAGCAGGGGCCCACACCGACTCCTTGCGGGGAGTGCCAGTCCTGCCGGGACCTCGCGCGCAACGGGCCGGGATCGATCGATGTCATCGAGATCGACGCCGCATCGCACGGTGGCGTGGACGACGCCCGTGATCTGCGGGAGAAGGCGTTCTTCGGACCCGCGTCGAGTCGTTACAAGATCTACATCATCGACGAGGCGCACATGGTCACGTCGGCGGGGTTCAACGCCCTGCTGAAGGTGGTCGAGGAGCCGCCGGAGCACCTCAAGTTCATCTTTGCGACCACCGAGCCCGAGAAGGTCATCGGCACGATCCGGTCGCGTACGCACCACTACCCGTTCCGCCTCGTGCCGCCGGGGACGCTGCGCGAATATCTCGCCGAGGTCTGCGGCAAGGAGAACAGCTACGTCGAGGACGGCGTGCTGCCGCTGGTCGTGCGGGCCGGTGCCGGATCCGTGCGTGACTCGATGTCCGTGATGGACCAGCTGCTGGCGGGAGCGGGCGACGACGGTGTGACATACGCCATGGCGACCTCGCTCCTCGGCTACACGGACGGGTCGCTGCTCGACTCCGTCGTGGACGCGTTCGCGGCGGGCGACGGGGCAGCGGCGTTCGAGGTCGTGGACCGCGTGATCGAGGGTGGCAACGACCCGCGGCGCTTCGTCGCCGACCTGCTGGAGCGGCTGCGCGACCTGGTGATCCTGGCCGCCGTGCCGGACGCCGGGGAGAAGGGCCTCATCGACGCGCCCGCCGACGTGGTCGAGCGGATGCAGGCCCAGGCGTCCGTCTTCGGCGCCGCCGAGCTGAGCCGCGCCGCCGACCTGGTCAACGAAGGGCTCACGGAGATGCGCGGGGCGACCTCGCCGCGCCTCCAGGTCGAGCTGATCTGCGCCCGGGTGCTGCTGCCCGCGGCCTTCGACGACGAGCGTTCGCTGCAGGCCCGGCTGGACCGGCTGGAGCGCGGCGCCTCCTTCGCGGCCGCCGGGACCGGCCCCGCCCTGGGGTACGTACCGGGGCCGGAGGCACAGGCGCATGCGCCCGTGGCCGCGGCGCCGCCGGGGGGCGGGGTCGCTGCGGCGCGCGCCGCCGTACGCGCAGATGTCGCCGAGGCTGTGCCGGCCGGTGCTCCCGTCGCACCCCCTGCCGTGTCCGCGCCGCCTGCGCAGTACGCCGCGCCCGCTGCTGCCGCCCCCGCCGCCCCTGCTCCGCAGCCTCCCGCCGAGGCCCCCGCCGGCGGGCAGCGTCCCGGGGCATGGCCCGCCGCGGCCGCGCCGGAGTCCGGGCGCCGTCCCGGTGGCTGGCCGACCGCCTCCGCTCCGGGGCAGGCACCGGCCCCCGTCACCCCTGCCGCTGCCCCCACCCCTGCCCCTGCCCCGGTTCCCGCGGCCTCCGTTCCCGGTGCGGCCCAGCCCGGTCCGGGCATGGCACAGGGCGCGGCCCAGGTGCGGAACATGTGGCCGGACATCCTGGAGGCCGTGAAGAACCGGCGCCGGTTCACCTGGATCCTGCTCAGTCAGAACGCGCAGGTCACCGGATTCGACGGCACCACCCTGCAGATCGGCTTCCTCAACGCCGGCGCCCGCGACAACTTCGCGAGCAGCGGCAGCGAGGACGTGCTCATGCAGGCCCTCGCCGAGCAGTTCAACATGCAGTGGAAGATCGAGGCGATCGTCGACCCGTCGGGCGGCGCGGGACAGCCCCCGCAGACCGGCGGCGGCCGTCCGTCCGCCCCGCCCGTGCAGCAGCGCCCGGCCGCACCCGCCCCGCAGCAGCACGAGTCCCGGCCCGCACCGGCCCCGTACCAGCAGCCGGACGCCGCCCCTGCCGCGGCATCCGCCCCGCAGTCGCACGCCGCCCCCGAGCCGCCGCGTTCGGTCGCCCCGGAGGACGACACCCCGGAGGCGGATGACCCGGATCTGGTCGACTCGGCGCTCTCCGGCCATGACCTGATCGTCCGGGAGCTGGGCGCCACGGTCGTCGAGGAGTTCACCAACGAGTAGCGCGGGCGGACAGCCCGCGGCACGCCCCGCAGGCTGTCCGCGGAGCGGCTTCCGTCAAGGCCGCCGCGCTCCGGCGGCTAGGCTGCACCCCGTGAAGGTCCTCGTCATCGGCGGCGGCGCCCGCGAACACGCCCTGTGCCGCTCTCTCTCCCTCGACCCCGACGTCACCGCTCTGTACTGCGCGCCCGGCAATGCCGGCATCGCAGAGGTGGCCGAACTGCACCCGGTCGACGCACTCGACGGCGACGCCGTCGCGCGCCTCGCCACCGAACTGGGCGCCGAACTGGTGGTCGTCGGCCCCGAGGCTCCGCTCGTCGCCGGGGTCGCGGACGCCGTGCGCGCAGCCGGCATCCCCTGCTTCGGCCCCTCCGGTGAGGCGGCCCAGCTGGAGGGCTCCAAGGCGTTCGCCAAGGACGTGATGGCCGGCGCCGGTGTCCCCACCGCCCGCAGCTACGTCTGCACCACCCCCGCCGAGATCGACTCCGCCCTCGATGCCTTCGGTGCCCCGTACGTCGTCAAGGACGACGGCCTCGCCGCCGGCAAGGGCGTCGTCGTCACGGACGACGTCGCGACCGCCCGTGCCCACGCACTGGCCTGCGAACGTGTGGTCATCGAGGAGTTCCTCGACGGCCCCGAGGTGAGCCTCTTCGCGATCACGGACGGCACCACCGTGCTGCCGCTCCAGCCCGCCCAGGACTTCAAGCGCGCCCTCGACGACGACGAGGGCCCGAACACCGGCGGCATGGGCGCGTACTCCCCGCTCCCGTGGGCCGACGCCAAGCTGGTCGACGAGGTCATGGAGACGGTCCTCCAGCCGACCGTCGACGAACTCCGCCGCCGCGGCACCCCGTTCTCCGGGCTGCTGTACGCGGGTCTCGCGATCACCTCGCGCGGCGTCCGCGTCATCGAGTTCAACGCCCGCTTCGGCGACCCGGAGACCCAGGTGGTCCTGGCCCGGCTGAAGACCCCGCTGGCGGGTGTCCTGCTGGGCTCCGCCAACGGGACCCTCGACGAGCTCTCCCCGCTCAAGTGGCGCGACGACGCCGCGGTCACCGTGGTCATCGCCTCGCACAACTACCCGGACACGCCGCGGACGGGTGACCCGATCGAGGGCCTCGACGACGTGGCGGCGCAGGACGCCCCGCATGCGTACGTCCTGCACGCCGGGACCAGGCGCGAAGGCGACACGATCGTCAGCGCGGGCGGCCGTGTGCTGTCCGTGACCGCGACCGGCAAGGACCTCGCCGACGCCCGTGAGCGCGCCTACACGGCGGCCGCCCGGATCCGGCTGGACGGCTCGCAGCTGCGTACGGACATCGCCCGTAAGGCCGCCGGAGCCTGACCGGAGGCCGGGAGACACTCGCGTCCGGCCGACTCCACACATCGCGCCCCCTCAGGTCCCTGGCCGGAGGGGGCGTGGCCATGCCGCCCGGGCCCCGGCCGGAGCCGATGAGCGGATGTCGCCCGGCCCCCGGCCGACCACCGCGACCCCCCTCGACCGGCTGCCGCCCGACCGGCCCCGCCCGCCGCCGGCGACGGCTCCGGCCGGCCCGCCCGAGCCCCTTTGCCGCATGGACACCGGCACGTCAGCACCTTTGCCCAAAGCCATTCCATCGAGTGACGGCTAGGCCATCCGGATGACGTCCGTCGAGGCCCCAACTAGGGTGCGGCGCAAGCGTTCCGGCACTTGGCCCACCGGCATTGCGATGTCAGTGACGGGTGCCACAGTGGGGGAGTGAGCAATACCGCCGCGGGGGCAGAGGGGGTGACGTCCGGCTGTGTCCGGTACCGGTACTGGTGAGGAGCTGGGTGCGCAGGATGCGCGCACCCGGGCTCTCGCCCTGCTGCGCATCCGCAGCTGGGCCACAGCCGCAGCCCTGCTGCCGGCGGCGGTTGCCGTCGTGCTGCTCGTCGCGGCCGCGCAGGGCCGTATCGGCGGCAGCGGCTGGGACACCGCGCGCTGGGTCGTGACGGCATGCGCGGTGATCGTGCTGCTGGGCGCTGCTGCGGTCTCGGTCGCGATCGTACGAGCGCGGCCGGCGATCAGCCCGACCGTCCCGCTCACGGAGCAGGCCGCCCCCGATCTCTACCGGCTGGTCCGGGACCTCGCCGACCGGCTCGGCGTGCCCGCACCGTCGGCCATAGCCCTCACGCCCGACTGCGACAGCTGGCTGGAGGACCGCACCCATCCCTCCGCGCAGCCTGCCGGGAACGCCGCGGGCCCCCGGCGGAGCGCCGCCTCCGGCGGGCGTCGGCACCGGGTGCAGGCGGCGCCTGTGCTGGTCATCGGCTCGCCGTTCCTGTGGTGGATGCGGGTCGCAGAGCTACGGGCGGTGCTCGCCCCGGTCGTCGCGGGCACGGGCCCTTCCGCCCACCCCGACATAGCTGCCGCCCGCCGTTTCGTACGGGGGCTGGACGGCGCGGTCGCCGACGCGGCCGCCCCCGCCCCGGGACCGCTCGCGAAGGTGCGCAGGCTGCCGCGCGCCTTCGTCGGCTGGATCGCCCGGCTGCTGCTGCGCAGCTGTCGCGGCCATGCTGCGGCGATGGAGCGGGGCGTTGCCGCCGCCGCGTCCGAGCGTGCACAGGCTGTGGATTACGGGCTGCGGATCGCGGCCCAGGAGCAGGTCGGCCTCGCGTATGCGGGCTGGGACCGGCTGCTCACCCGGGTCGCGCTGCCCGCCTGGCGGATGGGCCGCTGGCCGTCCCGGCTCGACGCGGGAGTCGTCTCCGCGCTCACGGAGCTGTCCCGGCGCGACCGGCTCGCCGAGGGCTTCGCGTCGCGGCTCGGCGAGCGCCCCGCCTGCGACCTCCTGGAGGAGCCCGGCGCGGCCGACGAGGCGGCCTCGCTGCTGGCTGCCCGGCTCTTCCACGGCGGCCCCGCGGAGGCCGGGCCGGACTGGTCCCCGGTCGACTGGCAGCAGTACCCGGAAGAGGTCGTCGACCGGAAGTGGCGCACCGAAGCGGCCCGTCTGCTGCGTGTCCTGGACGCAATGGGCGTACCGCCGGCGCCGGCGGCCGAAGGATCGAGCGAAGCTTCCGTGAGGGCCACGGAAGCCGGGTCGGTCGGGGCAGCCAAGGCGCGCAGCGCCGATTCCGTCGGTGTCGCCGTGCCCACGCTCGCCCGGATCGTGGAGCATCTGGCGGGCCCGGGCGGTCGGGGCGAGGAGCTCGCGGCCGGGATCAGCGCCGCGGTGGCCCGCGAGGAGGCCGCAGCCCCGCAGCACCTCCCCACCGGTTCACCCGCCGGTGCCGCCGGAGGCGATGACGTGCTCGACTTCTGGGGCCCCGCCCCCCTGCCGCTCTTCCCGCTCCAGCCGCCGCGTACGGGCACGGAGCTGCTCGCCGACCACGTCGCGGCGATGGTCTGCTGCGCCGCCGTGGACACGGCAGGCGCGACGCCCGGCCTCGACTGGCTCGACGGTCCTGCCCTCCTGGTCGACGGCGAGCGCCGGGCGGACCTGGGCAGTCCGGTCCTCAGCCTGGTCGAGGACGGGGACGCCGGACCGCTCCGATCCTGGCTCGCCTCCGTCGGCGTCCGTACCGACAAACCCGTCCGTCTCGTGTGACACAGGGGCCCACCCCGGCACCACCAACATCCGGAAGGGTGGGTTCCGTTCACGCCAATTCACGACGAACGGTGACGGAGTGCATGCGTTATGTGATGTGCTGGGGATCGGCGCTGACAGCCCCGGCACCGCAGGCTGACACGCGGCGCCTGTACATGGCACACCACAGTCGGCACACCACAGTTGTCTCGGGGGACTCGAGGGAGGTAGCGATATGGGGGCGGAGCAGATTCGCCGGTGGGAATCGGGTGCCCTCGCGCACGCCGTCTCCGACCCCTTCGGCCAGGGGCCGCTGCCCTGGCTGCGCGGCAGTGAGAACTACTTCGACGACACCGGCCAGGTAGTCCCCTGGTACGCCGATCTCGCCCTGGCCCGCGGCACCGGCGGCGGCACCCGTACCGCCGACGACGTGCACCGCCAGATCAAGGGCTTCATCTCGACCGGCGCCGCGGCACCCGGCGAGGCGATCGACTTCCACATCACCGTCGACCCGCCCCAGCAGTTCTCCGTGGACATCTACCGGATCGGTCACTACGGGGGCGACGGCGCCGCCAAGATCACCACCAGCCCACGGCTCTCCGGCATCGTCCAGCCGCCCCCGCTCGCGGCCGACCGCACCGTCTCCTGCCACCACTGGTGGCTGTCCTGGCGGCTGCAGATCCCTGCCTACTGGTCGATCGGCGCCTATGTCGCCGTCCTCACCACGGCCGACGGATACCGCTCCCACATCCCGTTCACGGTCCGCGACGACCACCCGGCCGATCTGCTGCTCGTCCTGCCGGACATCACCTGGCAGGCGTACAACCTCTACCCCGAGGACGGCCGCAGCGGCGCGAGCCTCTACCACGCCTGGGACGAGCAGGGCCGGCTCCTGGGCGAGGAGGACGCCGCGGTCACCGTCTCCTTCGACCGCCCGTACGCAGGCGCCGGCCTGCCGCTCCACGTCGGCCACGCCTACGACTTCATCCGCTGGGCCGAGCGGTACGGCTACGACATCGCGTACGCCGACACCCGCGATCTGCACGCCGGCCGGATCGACCCCGGACGCTACCGGGGGCTGGTCTTCCCGGGCCACGACGAGTACTGGTCCGTGCCGATGCGCCGCACCGCGGAGGCCGCCCGGGACGGCGGAACCTCGCTCGTCTTCCTCTCCGCCAACACCATGTACTGGCAGGTCAGCCTCTCCCCGTCGCCGTCCGGAGTGCCGGACCGGCTGCTCACCTGCCGCAAGCGGCGCGGCCCGGGGAAGCCCGCGCTCTGGCGCGAGGTCGACAGGGCCGAGCAGCAGCTCCTCGGCATCCAGTACGCGGGCCGGGTTCCCGACCCGCACCCCCTGGTCGTGCGGAACGCGCAGCACTGGCTCTGGGACGCGACCGGGGCCGGCGAGGGCGACGAGATCGACGGTCTGGTGGCGGGCGAGGCCGACCGCTACTTCCCGCGGACCACGCTCCCCGAGCACGAGAACCGCATCCTGCTCGCCCACTCCCCGTACCAGGACAGCGAAGGCGTGACACGCCACCAGGAGACGTCCCTCTACCGGGCCCCCTCGGGCGCCCTCGTCTTCGCCTCCGGCACGTTCGCCTGGTCCCCGGCGCTGGACCGTCCCGGCCATGTGGACACCCGCATCCAGCGGGCCACCGCCAATCTCCTCGACCGCATCTGCAAACGCGCCTGACGGACATCGGCACACGTGCCCGAACGGCATCCCTGCATGCGCCCGAACGGCGCGATGCGGCCGTCGCACGCCGCCCCGCTCCACCCCCGCTCCACCTCACCCACCCGGATACGGGACAATCGGAACGACTCCTGGATCAACCTACGCGGAGGCAGCGTGTCCGGATTTGTAGAAAAGCCCGAACCTGTGGTGGTCCCCGGACTCACCCACCTCCACACCGGCAAGGTGCGCGACCTGTACCGGAACGAGGCGGGCGACCTCGTGATGGTCGCCAGTGACCGCATGTCCGCGTACGACTGGGTCCTGCCCACCGAGATCCCCGACAAGGGCCGCGTCCTCACCCGGCTCTCGCTGTGGTGGTTCGACCAGCTCGCCGATCTCGTCCCGAACCACGTCCTGTCCACGGAACTCCCCGCCGGAGCCCCGGAGGACTGGGCCGGCCGGACGCTGATCTGCAGGTCGCTGCAGATGGTCCCGGTCGAGTGCGTCGCCCGTGGCTATCTGACCGGCTCGGGCCTCGCCGAGTACAACGCGTCCCGTACGGTCTGCGGCCTCGCCCTTCCCGAGGGACTCGTCGACGGCTCCGAACTCCCGGCACCGATCTTCACCCCCGCCACCAAGGCGGCCGTCGGCGACCACGACGAGAACGTGTCGTACGAGGAAGTGGCCCGTGAGGTCGGCGCGGAGACCGCCGCCCAGCTGCGCCGGACGACGCTGGACGTCTACGGCCGCGCCCGGGACATCGCCCGTGAGCGCGGCATCATCCTCGCGGACACGAAGTTCGAGTTCGGCTTCGACGGTGACGAGCTGATCATCGCGGACGAGGTGCTGACTCCGGACTCGTCCCGCTTCTGGCCGGCCGCCGCCTGGGAGCCGGGCAGGGCCCAGCCCTCGTACGACAAGCAGTTCGTGCGCGACTGGCTGACCTCGCCGGCCTCCGGCTGGGACCGCACGAGCGAACAGCCGCCCCCGGCACTGCCGCAGGAGATCGTCGAGGCGACCCGGTCGAAGTACCTGGAGGCGTACGAACTCCTCACCGGCACCACCTGGCAGTAGGACACGAAGAAGGCCCCGGTCACGAGGACCGGGGCCTTCTTGCGTGGAGCGAACGACGAGGTTCGAACTCGCGACCTCAACCTTGGCAAGGTTGCGCTCTACCAGCTGAGCTACGTTCGCATGCGCCGAAGCGCGAGACCAACTATACCCACCCTCACTGCCGTGGGAGACGCACCGCCGCATGTCGGTTCTCCGCGCCGAGCTTCGAGGCGGCCGCGGAGAGGTGGTTCCGCACGGTTCCCTGTGGCAGTGACGCCCGCTCCGCGGCCTCCGCCACGGGCGCCCCGTCCGCCGCCGGTTCCGGTACCTCGGCCTCGCGCACGATCAGCGGCGGGCCCCCGGAGGAGATCGCGCCGGCGGCCAACTCCGGGTCCACATACCGGTTTCCGGCGTGCACGGTACGGATGATGCCGGCCGGCCGTCGGGCGCCGACCGTCTTCGGTGCGAACGCCCGCACGCCCGCCTCGAGCGCCCGCTTCAGATGTCCGGGGCGGCCGTGACCGCTCACGATCATGATCCGGCAGCCGGGCAGTCCGACCCGCCGCGATGTGGCCACGCTCACACCGTCTGCGCCCGGCATCCGCCGATCGAGCACCGCCGCATCGGGGCAGTGAGCCCGCGCCATGGCGAGCGCCTCCGGGCCGGTCGCCGCCTCCGCCGCCACCACGAGGTCGTCCTCCAGCGCGAGCAGCGCGGCGAGCGCACCGCGGACCGGATGCTCGTCGTCGGCGAGCAGTACGCGTGTCGCGGTCACCGCCGCCCCCGGAATTGCCGGAGGGAGATCCCGCGAGCCGGAGGGATCTGAACGGGGACCGCGCCGCAGGAGCTGCGCGTCCGACTCCCGGGCTCGGCGTGACGGTTCGCTCAGCGTCTCCTGCAGCCGGTGCGGATCTCGATCCGCCGGCCGTCGGACGCGGACCGAAGCTGCAGCGGCAGCCGCCGCGCGGTGCCCCCGTCGGGCAGTTCGAACCGGATCCGGGCCGCCGTCACCTCCGCGGGCGTGCCCGCCACCACGATCCGGCCCCGGTGCATGATCGCCGGCCGGCCGGCGAGCGATTCCGCCTCTTCCAGGTGGTGCGTGGTGAGGGCCGGCTGTCACCACTGCTCGGGACAAGCGTCATGGGCGGTTATGGAATGGGCACCGGAAATACGACGAAGGCCCTGGTCGATATCGACCAGGGCCTTCAGACGATCAAGAGCGGACGACGAGATTCGAACTCGCGACCCTCACCTTGGCAAGGTGATGCTCTACCAACTGAGCCACGTCCGCATTGCTGCCGCTCGGCTTTCACCGGGCGGTGCGAGCACCACTCTACCTGATCCACCGGAGTGGTCTGAAAGAGCGATGCAGAGCGGGTGACAGGAATTGCACACTGCGCCTTCCCCCTGGAAGGGGGATGTTCTGCTACTGAACTACACCCGCACGCTGCGTGAGGTTCGGCCTTCCGGCCTTGCCCCTCGGCGTGCTCCAGACTCTAGCCGAACTGATGGGGTGTCGCGCAAGTCGGTACCCGCGGGGTGTCGTCGCAGGTGCGCTCGGGTGACGTCCCCTCGCACCTCGCGGGTCGCTTCCCCGGCTGTCCCTCAACTCGCTTCACGGAACGCCTCGTAGACCTTCTTGGGGATCCGGCCGCGAGCCGGTACCTCCATCTGGTGCGACCGGGCCCAGGCGCGCACGGCCGCCGGGTCGGGTGCGAGCGAGGTGTGCCGGTACGACACGGGGGGCCTGCCGTGCTTGCCGGTTTTTGTCTGCTTACGGCCTGCCGCCATGTACGGGGCCAGGACCTTGCGCAGTTTCTTTGCATTGGACGGATTCAGGTCGATCTCGTACGACTTCCCGTCCAGGGCGAAGGTAACCGTTTCCGCCGCTGCTCCCCCGTCGATGTCGTCGGAGAGTGTGACCACTACGCGCTGAGCCACGGATATTGGTCCTTTCCTACGGCATCCGCGCGACTGACATGGGCTGATGTCGGCCTTCTGGCTGTCAGGCGGATGCAGGTCGACCGGTGTCGACCGTTTAGGGGCAATGTTGCTTTCCCTGCTAATCATTTGTACAGCGGTGGACGCCGCATTGTGAAGCCCGGCCAATTACCTCCGCGTGTCCGCCTTCTCCGTGTGATCCTGTGAGGATTTTTTTCGCGGGACATTCCCTGCGTGTTGGCCCGCCCGATATCCCGGTGTGATCATGGCCGGCGATATCTACCCGCGTAGAATTTCTGGCCAGGTAGGCTGAGGTCACCTGCGGGGGTCTGGGGAGCCCCCCGGAGAAACAGCCGCACCACACCACCACCGGGAGTGCCAGTGGCACGCGTCGTAGTCGACGTCATGCTCAAGCCGGAGATCCTCGACCCGCAAGGACAGGCGGTGCAGCGCGCACTGCCCCGTCTCGGCTTCGAGGGAATCGCGGACGTACGTCAGGGAAAGCGTTTCGAGCTCGAGGTCGAGGGGCCGGTAGACGACGCCGCCCTGAGCCGCATTCATGAGATGGCGGAGACGTTCCTCGCCAACACCGTCATCGAGGACTTCACCGTGAAGGTGGAGAAGGCCGAGGAGTCGAAGTGACTGCTCGTATCGGAGTCGTCACCTTTCCCGGCACGCTCGACGACCAGGACAGCCTGAGGGCCGTAAGGGTCGCGGGCGCCGAACCCGTATCGCTGTGGCACCGCGACAAGGACCTGCACCAGGTCGACGCGGTCATCCTGGCGGGCGGCTTCTCCTATGGCGACTATCTGCGGGCCGGAGCCATCTCCCGGTTCTCGCCGGTCATGGAGACCGTCATCGAGCAGGCGAAGGCCGGAATGCCGGTCCTCGGTATCTGCAACGGCTTCCAGATTCTGACCGAGGCGCATCTGCTGCCCGGCGCGATGCTGCGCAACAATCACCTGCACTTCATCTGCCGCGACCAGAAGCTGCGCGTCGAGAACGCGGAGACCGCCTGGACCTCGGACTACTCCGCGGGCCAGGAAATCTCCGTACCGCTCAAGAACATGGACGGGCGTTACGTCGCCGACGAGCGCGTCCTCGACGAGCTGGAGGCGGAGGGCCGGGTCGCCTTCCGCTACGTGGACGTGAACCCCAACGGTTCGCTGCGCGACATCGCCGGCATCACCAATGCCGCGGGCAACGTCGTCGGTCTGATGCCGCACCCGGAGCACGCCGTCGAGCCGCTGATCGGAACCGGTCGCACCGACGGTCTCGGTTTCTTCACCTCGATCATCAAGAAGCTGGTCAACGCATGAGCCTGGATACGGTCAAGCACGCGGCCGAGACCCCGGACACGGCGCAGCCCTGGAAGGAGCTCGGCCTCAAGGAGGACGAGTACGCCCGGATCCGCGAGATCCTGGGCCGCCGTCCCACCGGCGCCGAGCTCGCCATGTACTCCGTGATGTGGTCCGAGCACTGCTCCTACAAGAGCAGCAAGGTCCACCTCAAGCAGTTCGGCGAGAAGGTCCCGGCCAACGACGCGATGCTCGTCGGCATCGGCGAGAACGCCGGTGTGGTCGACGTCGGTCAGGGTTACGCGGTCACCTTCAAGGTCGAGTCGCACAACCACCCCTCGTACATCGAGCCCTACCAGGGCGCGGCCACCGGCGTCGGCGGCATCGTCCGCGACATCCTCGCCATGGGCGCCCGCCCGGTCGCGGTCGTCGACCCGCTGCGGTTCGGTGCGGCCGACCACCCCGACACCAAGCGGGTCCTGCCCGGCGTCGTCGCGGGCATCGGCGGGTACGGCAACTGCCTCGGTCTGCCGAACATCGGCGGCGAGGTCGTCTTCGACGCCTGCTACCAGGGCAACCCGCTCGTCAACGCCGGCTGCATCGGTGTGATGAAGCACGAGGACATCCACCTCGCCCAGGCCTCCGGCCCCGGCAACAAGGTGATCCTGTACGGCGCCCGCACCGGCGGCGACGGCATCGGCGGCGTCTCGGTGCTGGCCTCGGAGACCTTCGAGTCGACCGGCCCGGCGAAGCGCCCGGCCGTCCAGGTCGGCGACCCGTTCCAGGAGAAGCTCCTCATCGAGTGCACCCTGGAGATCTTCGGCGAGAAGCTCGTCGCGGGCATCCAGGACCTCGGCGGCGCCGGGCTGTCCTGCGCCACCTCCGAGCTGGCCTCCGCCGGCTCCGGCGGTATGCGCGTCGAGCTGGACACCGTCCCGCTGCGCGACTCCTCCCTCTCGCCCGAGGAAATCCTCATGAGCGAGTCGCAGGAGCGCATGTGCGCGATCGTCGAGCCGCAGCACGTCGACCGCTTCCTGGAGATCTGCGAGAAGTGGGACGTCATCGCCACCGTCATCGGTGAGGTGACCGAGGGCTCGCAGCTGGAGATCTTCTGGCACGGCGAGCAGATCGTCGACGTGCCGCCGCGGTCCGTCGCCCACGAGGGCCCGACGTACCACCGCCCGTTCGCCCGCCCGTCCTGGCAGGACGCACTGCAGGCCGACGACGCGAACAAGCTGGCCCGTCCGGCGAACGCCGCCGAGCTGCGCGAGCAGGTCCTCAAGCTGGTCGCCTCCCCGAACCAGGCCTCCAAGGCGTGGATCACGGACCAGTACGACCGGTTCGTGCAGGGCAACACCGTGCTCGCGATGCCCGAGGACGCCGGCATGGTCCGGATCGACGAGAAGTCGAACCTCGGCGTGGCCATGGCGACCGACGGCAACGGCCGGTACGCGAAGCTCGACCCGTACACCGGCGCGCAGCTCGCACTGGCGGAGGCGTACCGCAACGTCGCCACCTCCGGCGCCAAGCCGCTCGCCATCTCGGACTGCCTGAACTTCGGTTCGCCCGAGGACCCGGACGTCATGTGGCAGTTCGCCGAGGCCACCCGTGGTCTCGCCGACGGCTGCCTGGAGCTCGGCACCCCGGTCACCGGCGGCAATGTGTCGCTGTACAACCAGACCGGTGAGACGGCGATCCACCCGACGCCGGTCGTGGCCGTGCTCGGTGTGATCGACGACGTGACGCGGCGTACGCCGGTCGCCTTCAAGGAAGAGGGCCAGCTCCTCTACCTGCTCGGCGACACGCGTGAGGAGTTCGGCGGCTCGGCCTGGTCCGAGGTCGTCCACAACCACCTCGGCGGTATGCCGCCCAAGGTCGACCTGGGCCGCGAGAAGCTGCTCGGCGAGATCCTGATCTCGGCGTCCCGCGACGGCATGGTCGATGCGGCGCACGACCTCTCCGACGGCGGTCTGATCCAGGCGGTCACCGAGTCCTGCCTCCGTGGCGGGAAGGGTGCCCGGCTGGTGGTGCCGGACGGTCTGGACGCGTTCACCTTCCTCTTCTCGGAGTCGGCGGGCCGCGCGGTCGTCTCGATTCCGCGCAGCGAGGAGCTCCGCTTCAACGACATGTGCGGGGCGCGGGGTCTGCCCGTCACCCGGATCGGTGTCGTGGACGGCGAGGAGATCGAGGTCCAGGGCGAGTTCAGCATTCCGCTGAGCGAGCTCCGTACGGCGCACGAGGAGACCATCCCGGGTCTGCTCGCCTGAGCCGGTTCGCTTCACCTCTTCACGACGCAGCCCCCGCCCGACCGACCGGGCGGGGGCTGCGTCGTCGCGTACGTACGGCTGCGCTGCCGGACCGGTCCCCGGTGGTCGTGGGCGGCGTCGGCGCGGCGCTCCCGTGCGGTCCCGCACCACCGGGATCACCCAGGAGACCCGAGCCGGTCTGAGACACTCGCAGTCATGCCGCCGTCCCAGAAGCGCGCCCGCCGCTACGACCTCGTCCGGACGCGCACCGCCGTACAGGCGCAGTTCGCCCATGTCCGCGCTGCGGTCGGCACACTGACGCCCGATCAGCTCGCACTGCCGACCCGGCTCGGGGAGTGGACGGTGCGGGAGCTGGCGACCCATCTGACGATGGTCGTCTCGAACGTCTGCCGGAATCTGGAGCTGCCGGAGCCGCCCGGCGAGAAGCCCGGCCTCACGCTGCTGGAGTGGCCGTTCTCGACAGCCGGGCGGGCCGGCCGGATCGCCGACGACACCAAGGCGCTCGCCGCCGACCGGCCCGACCTCGATGCGTTGTACGCGGAGACCGCCGACCGGTTCGAGGCGGCGGTGCCGGGCGTGGCCGAGGACCGGCTGCTGCCGACCCGGATGGGCGTGATGCGGCTGGGCGACTTCCTCGTCACCCGCACCGTCGAACTCGTCGTGCACACGGACGACCTGAACGCGGCGACCGGGCTGGACATCCCGTACGACCGGCAGGCCCTAGCCGCCTGCACCCGGCTGCTCACCGACGCCCTCGCGGAGAAGGCGCCCGGCGGCTCGGTCGAGGTGCGCGTCCCGCCGTTCGCCGTCGTCCAGTGCGTCCAGGGGCCGAAACACACCCGCGGTACGCCGCCCAATGTCGTCGAGACCGATCCGCTGACCTGGATCCGGCTCGCCACCGGGCGTACGCAGTGGTCCCGGGCGCTCGACGAGGCGAAGGTCGAGGCGAGCGGTGAGCGGGCCGATCTGGGCGACCTGTTGCCGCTGCTCGGCTGAGAGGAAGGCGGGGGGAACCGGAGCGGGCTCCCGTCCCGTCACAGGGCCATGTTTCGTCGCTGCCCGCCGGTGCGGAGAAGAAGGCGCGGCTGACCTTCGGCAGGGACGACTCCGTGGAGGGCAGTCCCGGCTGCAACCAGATCCGCGGCGTCGCGACGGTCTCCGGCGCAGGCGTCATGTTCGGCCGGATCAACGGCACCGGGATGATGTGCCCGGATCCGCAGATGACGGTGGAGCGTGCGCTGCTCGAGGTCCTGGACGGGCGGGCCACGTACCGGATCGATCACCGCACGCTGACCCTCACCGCGGCGAACGGCGAGGGTTTCAGCGCGACGGCACCCGCACCCGGGACGTGACACCCGCACCCGGGACGTGGGTCAGGACCCCGTCGGGTACGGCAGCAGGCCGGCGTCCGTCCTCTCCCAGGACGCCCGCAGCTCGGCCAGCAGCTCCGGCTCGGCCTGCGCCCGGTCCGCCTGTTCCCGCTGGTCATGGGCGAGCTGGAACAACTGGTCGGCCCCGCCCTTGCCCCGGTAGTACTTCCAGTCCCCGCGCCGCAGCGCCCGTTCCCCGCGCACCCGCCAGAACAGGTCCCGCTCCTTGGGCTCCTCGCCCCTCAGCAGGTATCCGGCGAGGCTGACGCCGTCCAGCGGGTACGCGGGGTCCGGCCGTGCGCCGCCGAGCTCCAGCAGCGTCGCCGTCCAGTCCGGCGAGAACACCGGCAGACCGCTCACCTGGTGCGGGTCGATCCTGGCCGGCCAGCGCAGCACCGCCGGGACCCGGATGCCGCCCTCCTGCAGCGAGGACTTGTTGCCGGAGAGCGGCCATTGGTACGAGAACCGCTCGCCGCCGTTGTCGCTCGCGAAGAAGACCAGCGTGTCCTCCTCCTGGCCGGACCGCTCGAGTGCCTTCAGCACCTCACCGACCGAGCGGTCCAGGTCCTCGACCATCTGCTTGTACTTCTCGACCGAACCCCCGTCCGCGTGGAACAGCCCGGCCAGGCCTCCGGCCTTGATCCTGCGGACGATCTCGGCGCTCTCGGCCGTGTCGCCCTCCGCGATCCACGGCCAGTGCGGGGTGGTGAAGTTCAGGTTGAGCAGCCATGGCCTGTCGTGGTCGCGTTGTACGTACGCGCTCGCCCGCTCGGTCAGGATCCGGGTGTAGTAGCGCAGGTCCTTGTACTCGGCGTCGCCCTCGAACAGGTCGTACTCGCCGCCGAGGCCGAGCTTGGAGTAGTACTCCAGCGCCCCGCCGAAGTTCCCGAAGAACTCGTCCCAGCCCGACCTGGTGGGGCTGTAGTCCGGCAGATAGCCGCAGTGCCACTTGCCGATCAGTGCGGTGCTGTACCCGACGCCGCGCAGCAGCGAGGCGAGCGTCGGATGGGTGGGTTCGAGGCCGACGGAGCGGTCCGCGATGGGCTCGGCCAGTCCGCCCCTCGTCCGGCCCGGATAGCGCCCGGTGTAGAGGCTGAACCGGGTGGGGGAGCAGGTGGCGGACCCGGCGTAGGCATCCGTGAACCGCACGCCCTGGCGGCCCAGCCGGTCCAGGTTCGGGGTGTGGATGTGCGGGGAGCCGTACGAGGAGAGGTCGGCCCAGCCGAGGTCGTCGCCGAGGATGAAGAGGATGTTGGGCCGCCGGGAGTGCCCGCCCGGGGCCGCCCGGAAGGGCCGCTCCCGGGCGGCCTCCGGGTGGGTGCCGGCTTTTGCGGGGACTGCCGGGGCGGCGGAGGCGGGTGTGGCGGCGGCCGGGATGCCGACGGCGGCGGTGGCGGCGGTGGCGCCGACGGCGGTCCCGAAGGCGCGCCGGGTCAGTGACGCCGAATCCGTTCTGTTGTTCGAGTTGCTTGAATCGCGAGAAGGCATGACTGCTCCAGGGCAGGGCTCGGCCGCGCACGGCGGGGCGGAGCGGGAAGGCCCGGACGAACCCGTCAGGCGTCAGATGAGGACACACGGACGCACGGCGGGTGCGGGTACGGGTGAGGGAAGCGGAGGTGGGAGGCGCCGGCGCACGGAGCGGGGCTCAGCCCTGGCGCGCGGTGCGGCGCGTCGCGGAGATCAGGCGCAGCGACAGATGGCGCTCGCGACACGTCCCAGATCGACGTGGCGGCGCTCCACAAGCGTGACCGAGCGATCACCGAGGGGCTGCATGAGGCAGGAGCCTGCCAACGCGGCATGCGCCTGTCAACGCCGGTCTCGCACTCCGGACACCGCGCAACTCGCCTCCGGAGGGAGTGCAATCCACCTCCGGACCCCGCGCAGCGCCCCCGGCCGATGTGAGGCTCACCACGAAACGAGCGTTCGGCCGGCGCCCCTTCCGGCCCGTCGGCCGGCTCTCCGATCGCGCTCCCGGGGTCCGTCGGCCCCCGTGGCGCCCCCTGGCCTGAACTCGCCGGTAGCCCCCGGAAGGCCGGGCCGGGACCGCCCCGCGGCCCCTCCCGGACCGCCCCGCGCCCCACCCGCAACGGAAAACCGTCACTGCCCGTGATCGTTCGATGCACCCCGCACCTGCGGTCCCGGCGCTCGTCCCCGGTGCTCGGGCGGGGTGTCCCCAATTCGGACCGATGGTCGATCTCGCCTACACTCGGTGGCGTGCCCCGTGGTGATGGACGACTCAACCACGACCTGCTCCCCGGAGAGAAAGGCCCCCAGGACGCTTGTGGCGTCTTCGGTGTCTGGGCTCCGGGCGAAGAGGTCGCCAAGCTCACCTATTTCGGACTGTATGCCCTGCAGCACCGTGGACAGGAGTCCGCGGGCATCGCAGTGAGCAACGGGTCCCAGATCCTGGTCTTCAAGGACATGGGACTGGTCTCGCAGGTCTTCGACGAAACGTCTCTGGGATCTCTCCAGGGCCATATCGCGGTCGGTCATGCCCGCTACTCCACCACCGGTGCCTCGGTGTGGGAGAACGCGCAGCCGACGTTCCGTGCCACCGCGCACGGCTCGATCGCCCTGGGTCACAACGGCAACCTGGTCAATACGGCTCAGCTCGCCGAGATGGTCGCCGACCTTCCCCGCAAGGAAGGCCGCGCCACCCAGGTCGCCGCGACGAACGACACCGATCTGGTGACCGCTCTGCTCGCCGGCCAGACCGACGACGACGGCAAGCCGCTCACCATCGAGGACGCCGCCGCCAAGGTGCTTCCCGATGTCAGGGGTGCCTTCTCGCTCGTCTTCATGGACGAGCACACCCTCTACGCGGCCCGCGACCCGCAGGGCATTCGCCCGCTGGTCCTCGGCCGGCTGGAGCGCGGCTGGGTGGTGGCCTCCGAGTCCGCAGCCCTCGACATCTGTGGCGCCAGCTTCGTCCGTGAGATCGAGCCGGGCGAGCTCGTCGCCATCGACGAGAACGGTCTGCGCACCTCGCGCTTCGCGGAAGCGAAGCCCAAGGGGTGTGTCTTCGAGTACGTCTATCTGGCCCGCCCCGACACCGACATCGCCGGGCGGAACGTGTACCTCTCCCGGGTGGAGATGGGCCGCAAGCTGGCCGCCGAGGCCCCGGTCGAGGCCGATCTGGTCATAGCGACTCCGGAGTCCGGCACCCCCGCCGCCATCGGCTACGCGGAAGCCAGCGGCATCCCGTTCGGCGCCGGTCTGGTCAAGAACGCGTACGTCGGCCGGACCTTCATCCAGCCGTCCCAGACCATTCGCCAGCTGGGTATCCGTCTCAAGCTGAACCCGCTCAAGGAAGTCATCAAGGGCAAGCGCCTGGTGGTCGTCGACGACTCGATCGTCCGCGGCAACACGCAGCGCGCACTGGTCCGGATGCTCCGCGAGGCCGGAGCCGCCGAGATCCACATCCGGATCTCGTCCCCGCCGGTGAAGTGGCCCTGCTTCTTCGGTATCGACTTCGCGACCCGCGCCGAGCTGATCGCCAACGGCATGTCCGTCGACGAGATCTGCACGTCGATGGGGGCCGACTCGCTCGCGTACATCTCGCTCGACGCGATGATCGAAGCGACGACGATCGCCAAGCCGAACCTGTGCCGTGCCTGCTTCGACGGCGAGTACCCGATGGAGCTCCCGGACCCGGAGCTGCTCGGCAAGCAGCTGCTGGAGACCGAGCTGGCGGCGGGCCCCGCGGCCACCGCAGCGGCCGACGCCCTGCGTCGTCCGTGACCGGCCTGGCACCCCAGCCCTGCCACCAGCCCCGTATCTCCACACGAAAGATCCCAGGCAATGTCTGAGACAACAGGTGCTTCCTACGCGGCAGCGGGCGTCGACATCGAGGCCGGTGACCGTGCCGTCGAGCTCATGAAGGAGTGGGTGAAGAAGACACGGCGCCCCGAGGTCCTCGGCGGCCTCGGCGGTTTCGCCGGCCTCTTCGACGCCTCGGCGCTGAAGCGTTACGAGCGTCCGCTGCTCGCCTCCGCCACCGACGGCGTCGGCACGAAGGTCGACCTCGCCCGCCAGATGGGCGTGTACGACACGATCGGCCACGACCTCGTCGGCATGGTCGTCGACGACCTGGTCGTCTGCGGCGCCGAACCGCTGTTCATGACCGACTACATCTGCGTCGGCAAGGTGCACCCCGAGCGTGTCGCGTCCATCGTGAAGGGCATCGCCGAAGGCTGTGTCCTTGCGGGCTGCGCCCTGGTCGGCGGCGAGACCGCCGAGCACCCCGGTCTGCTCGGCCCGGACGACTTCGATGTCGCGGGCGCCGGTACGGGCGTCGTCGAGGCCGACCGGCTGCTCGGCCCGGACCGTATCCGTAAGGGTGACGCGGTCATCGCGATGGCGTCGTCCGGACTTCACTCCAACGGGTACTCGCTCGTCCGCCACGTCGTCTTCGACCGGGCCGGCTGGGCGCTGGACCGGGACGTCGAGGAGTTCGGCCGCACCCTCGGCGAGGAGCTCCTGGAGCCCACGAAGATCTACTCGCTGGACTGCCTGGCGCTGACCCGTACGACCGAGGTGCACGGCTTCAGCCACGTCACCGGCGGCGGTCTCGCCAACAACCTGGCCCGCGTCATCCCGGACGGCCTGCACGCCACGGTCGACCGCTCCACCTGGACGCCCGGTGCGGTCTTCGATCTGGTCGGCAAGGCCGGGCAGGTCGAGCAGCTGGAGCTGGAGAAGACGCTCAACATGGGCGTCGGGATGATCGCGATCGTCCCCGAGGGATCGGTGGACGCCGCGCTGACGACGCTGGCCGACCGCGGGGTCGACTCCTGGGTCGCAGGCGAGATCACGGAGCGCGGCGCGCACGCAACCGGCGCTGAGCTCACGGGTTCGTACGCGCGCTGAGGCGCTGTGCCCCCGGCCGCCGGGCAGCTGTGAGGTCACGCCTGCCCGGCGGCGGGGAGCAGCCGGCGACACACCGGCCGGTCATGGATCGTCCGGTCGCACGGAGCCGGTCCAGCCGGACCCTGAGGATTCGTTCGGACCGGGACAGCACAGAACCCGGTCCGGGCAGGCCCGGACCGGGTTCTGTGTCAGCGCGAGGTCAAGCGCCGCGGCGCTGTGACGACGGACCGGACTGATCGTCCTCGTCCTCGTCATCGTCGTCGTTGTACAGATCCGCGTACTGTGCGTACGGGTCATCTTCCTCGTCGTCGTCCTCGAACGGCTCTGCGTTCGGTGGCTGACTCGAAGGCGATGCGCCCAGCTCATTGGCCAGACGCGACAGGTCAGTCCCGCCGCTGCTGTACTTCAGCTGGCGGGCGACCTTTGTCTGCTTGGCCTTTGCCCGGCCGCGCCCCATGGCTCGACCCCCTCGGTGACGGGGCTCGACGGCCCCAGAGTCTTGACACGCGTTCATGTTTCAGGACGGACTCTCGGCAGAGAGACCGTGCCCGTAGGGCTTTAACGGTACCTGCTTCCGTGGCCATACGGTACGCCGCCCGCATCACACGCCCCGGAACAGGACCAGCAAGAAGCCCCGTCCTCGCTGGTCAACTGCGATTTTAACCTCTTCTTGGCATGCGACCCGCCGACCGGCGTGAGTCTTGTCTCGCAGGTCGGCGGATCAGTGGGTCCCTGGAGGCCGCGGGCGGGGGAGACACCCGGTGAGGCTCTCGCGACCCTCGGTGACCGGGTCAGCCGCGGCGGGCCTCGGACATCCGCTGCTCGGCGATCCGGTCGGCCGCTGCGGCCGGCGGAATGCCGTCTTCCTTCGCACGTGCGAATATGGCCAGCGTGGTGTCGAAGATCTTCGATGCCTTGGCCTTGCACCGGTCGAAGTCGAAGCCGTGCAGCTCGTCGGCGACCTGGATGACACCGCCCGCGTTCACCACGTAGTCGGGGGCGTACAGGATCGAACGGTCCGCGAGGTCCTTCTCGACGCCCGGATGCGCGAGCTGGTTGTTGGCCGCACCGCACACCACCTTGGCCGTGAGCACCGGAACGGTGTCGTCGTTCAGCGCGCCGCCGAGCGCGCACGGGGCGTAGATGTCGAGGCCCTCGGTACGGATCAGCGTGGCGGTGTCCGCGGCGACCGAGACCTCCGGGTGGAGTTCGGTGATCCGGCGCACCGACTCGTCCCGTACGTCCGTGATGACGACCTCGGCGCCGTCCGACAGGAGATGCTCGACGAGGTGGCGGCCGACCTTGCCGACGCCCGCGACCCCCACTTTTCGGCCACGCAGCGTCGGGTCCCCCCAGAGGTGCTGGGCCGAGGCCCGCATGCCCTGGAAGACGCCGAACGCGGTGAGGACCGAGGAGTCCCCGGCGCCACCGTTCTCCGGGGAGCGGCCGGTGGTCCACCGGCACTCGCGGGCGATGACGTCCATGTCGGCGACGTATGTGCCGACGTCGCAGGCGGTCACGTAACGCCCGCCGAGCGAGGCCACGAACCGGCCGTACGCCAGAAGCAGTTCCTCGGTCTTGATCTTCTCGGGGTCGCCGATGATGACGGCCTTGCCGCCACCGTGGTCGAGACCGGCCATGGCGTTCTTGTACGACATGCCGCGCGCCAGGTTCAGCGCATCCGCGACGGCCTCCTCCTCGGAGGCGTACGGATAGAAGCGGGTGCCGCCGAGGGCCGGGCCCAGGGCGGTGGAGTGGATGGCGATGACGGCCTTGAGGCCGCTGGCACGGTCCTGGCAGAGCACGACTTGCTCGTGGCCCCCCTGATCCGAGTGGAACAGGGTGTGCAGGACGCCGTCGGTCACATCGGTCACTGTGGTGACTCCCAAGTACGAAGCGGCGGAAGACCCTCCTGAAGGTGGGGAGGGTCCCGGACCGACCGGTGCGGCCGGTCCGGCTTGGGCAAGAGCGTAAGTCCTGCGAAGACGCAGATCTGTTCCAGTGCTGAGGATCACCCCCTGGCGGAGTACGGGCGTGACACGATTTGCTGCATGTCGGTGGTGTCTTCGGTGCTCGTCCCTTACGCGTCCTATCTCCGGGTCTACGAACCGCTGGCCGCCTTCCCGGAACCGGAGCGCGCCCACTGGGCCCGGTACGCGGGGCGTGCCCGCATTCCCACGGCCCAGGACGAACTGCGGCGTTCGCTGGCGGACTTGGTGGCCACCCCGCCGGTCGGGGTGCCGGTGCACGAGAGCGGGGACGCGTTCGTCGCCGAGGTGGACGGTGTGGTGTGCGTCTGCCCGTGGCGGACCCGGCTGCGCGGCTGGCTGGCACTGGAGGAGCTGGCGGAGATGTTCCCGGCGCCGGTGCTGGACGCGGTGCTGCCGCCGGTGGTGCGCGGGCAGGCGGTCGCGGACCACGAGCGGTGGGCGGAGCGCAATCCGGACGCCCGGCCGTGGATCCGGACCACGGTGTGGCAGGTCCCCGTGCGCTGGTTCGTCCTCTTCTCCGACGAGGAGCGGGAGCACACCGAGGGGGCTGCCGAGGGGGAGGCGCCGGTGCTGCGTTACCGGACCCCGATGGTGCAGGCGCGGCGCCGGCTGGCCCGGGCGCTGAAGGCGCTGCGCGAGAGCGCCGACGAGGGCCCGCTGACCGAAGGGCTGGTGGACGTGGGGCGCTGGCTGGAGGAGTTCCATCCGCGCGCACTGGTCGAGCTGGACTACGGCGGCCTCGTGCACACCCTGTCGGCCAAGCAGCTCGCGGAGGACCGGTCGGCACTGGACGTCGCCGAGGGCATCGCGGCGCTCCAGGCCGGCGACACCGAGAAGGCGGGCGAGGCGTACGGGCGGCTGGCCGAGCGGTGGCGGGCCGTGAGGGACCGCCAGTTCGCCAACTGATCCCGAGGGACTCCGGCCGGGCCTCCGAGCGACTCCGGCGGAACCGGGCCTGAACCGTTGTTCCTTGTGACTCGTGTGAGTGGTGGGGGCCAAGGGGCGGGGGTGTAATCCTGTGGCCTTAGGACCTACGTCCCGAACCGGGCCTTTGACTCAAGGGTGATGGATAGCACTAACGGGGCCCTTGCGTCCTTCCCTACTCCTCGTGCCAAAATAGGACAAGGAGTCCGGGGAGGACTCCATCCGTCCAAGTATGGGCGGAATGCTCAGCATTGCACGCTATGGGGGGTCTGATGGCTCCTGATCGCTCTGTGACTGATCGTCACTGTGGTGTGACTGTCCGCTATGGCATGGTCCATCGGCTTCCGTCGCTGATGAACACCTGGGAGGGCAATTCCATCGGTTTGGCCGACGCGGCTGGACGGATGGTGTAGTTGTAGTGCCGAGGACAAGCCGTTCGTCCTATAACCGACTCGGCCCGCGTCCGCCATTTCGGGCAACGTGGGCCAAGGTGCAGAATTTAGAGGAAAGAACCGAGATGGTTCGGTTCTCCCGAGGAGGCCGCTCATGACCGCTCGCACCCCTGATGCCGAGCCGCTGCTGACCCCGGCTGAGGTTGCCACGATGTTCCGCGTGGACCCGAAGACGGTCACCCGTTGGGCCAAGGCAGGCAAGCTCACGTCCATCCGCACGCTCGGTGGACATCGCCGGTACCGCGAGGCAGAGGTCCGCGCACTGCTTGCGGGTATTCCGCAGCAGCGCAGCGAGGCCTGACACACCCCTGTCGCCGCGCCATAACCGGGCTGCCCGGGTCCCCCAACCCGTGTTCGCCCACCCATAGCTCCACACGACGGGCGCTCGCCCCAACGGGCGCCATTCCTGTGCAATACGGGTAAGTCGTTTTGATCGCGCTGGACTCCGCCGGGTCCAGCGCGATCTTTTTTTGTGCCCGCGCGGACGGGTGGCGGGCCCGGGACGGGCCTGGGGGCGGGCTGGGGATCGGCTGTACGTCGGCTTGTCGCCGGCTGTTGTGCGGGTCTGCTCGCACCTGCCGGACGGGCTCGAAGGGCTCACCTGACGGTCCCGCGGTGACCCCGTCCGGGTGGTGCAATTGCACATATTAAATTCGCCAGTTGTAGGAAGGGTGTAAAGTCACCCTTTCTCAAAACACTTTCAGTGACTCCCGTCACATGGCCCTGCTCTTGCCAAGGCTGATCCCGCCACTGCGCAGAAGTGGAATTCCCGGCCGTCGGTCACGGGGCGACGGGACTTCCGCTTTCGGCCCGCGCCCCGCCGGCCGGTGCATCGGGGTCGTGGACGGGCGCGGCGATGACGACGGTGTCCGGAACGGCTGCTGACGCACCGCCGGGTAAGCCGGGCGGTGCGGAGGAGAGAGGGGGCCCGGCGGCCGTCGTGGGCTCCGTGGGCTCTGTGGCGGCCGCCACGGGACCGTTCGCCGTCGTGAGGTCGCCGACGGGCTCCAGGAAGTCGGCGGAGGGTTCCATGAGGTCGTCGGAGGGTTCCATGGCGAGCCGCAGGAGCCGGTGGCAGATCGGGCAGTGCCGGGTGAGATGCCGGTAGCCGGAAGCGGCCGCCAGGTGGGCGCGCAGAAGTGCGCGGGTCTCGTGCCTCGCTGTGGATGCAGCCATCCGCGCCACCTCCCGGTGGAACGCGCCGCCCCGCGCCGAGGAACAGGGGCAGCCCCTGTTGTCTGAGTACTCGTTGGCAGTTGCCGGAGTCAAGACACGCGAAAGCCCGGATCCTTGAGGATCCGGGCTTTCGTTACTGCGGTCCTGACGGGATTTGAACCCGCGGCCTCCACCTTGACAGGGTGGCGAGCACTCCAAACTGCTCCACAGGACCAGGTTTTCGCGGCCGCCTTGCGGCTGCCTGCGAAAACAGACTGTACAGGAGTTTGGAGGCTCTGGTCGACCTCACTCCTGGTGGCCGTCCGGTTACGTCCCCCGGACCGCCGGGATCACGGCGCCGCGGCGTCGATCGCCTTCACGATCCGCTTGTCGGAGACGGGGTACGCGGTGCCCAGGGCGTGCGCGAAATAGCTGACCCGGAGCTCCTCGATCATCCAGCGGATGTCCAGGACCTCCTGCGGAACGGGCCTGCCTTGTGGCATCTGTTCGAGCAGCCAGGCGTACTCGTCCTGCATCTCGTGGACCTTCTCCATGCGCGTGGTGTCGCGCTGGACGGCCGTCGGCATCTGCTGGAGCCGTCGGTCCGCGGCGACCAGATAGCGCATCAGGTCGGGCAGCCTGCGCAGCCCGGTCGCGGTGACGAATCCCGGCGGTACGAGGGCCGCGAGCTGGTCCCGCACATCGGTGACGTTGTTGACCAGGACGAGGCTGCCGGTGGCCTTCAGGCGCCGTTCGCAGGCCTGCCAGGCGGCCAGTACCTGCTGGACCTGGGCGACCGTGCGCTCGGTCAGCGGGACGAGGTCGGTGCGGACCTTGTCGTACAGCTTCCGGAACGACTCCTCGTCCCAGGCCGGCCCGCCGTGCGCGGCGATCAGCCGGTCCGCGGCCGCGGTCGCGCAGTCCTCGAACAGCGCCTGGACGGAGCCGTGCGGATTGCGGGACAGGGCCAGCTTCTGCTGGTTCGTCAGCTTGTCCGAGGCGAACTTGGCCGGGTTCACCGGGATGTTCAGCAGGATCAGCTTCCGGGTGCCGCGCCACATGGACTGCAGTTGCTCGGCCTCGGTGTCGAAGAGGCGCACGGCCACGGTCTCGCCCTGGTCGACGAGCGCCGGGTACGCCTTGACCGGCTGGCCGGCCCGCCGGGTCTCGAAGACCCGGTTCAGGGTGCCGATCGTCCAGTCCGTGAGGCCCGACCGCTCGATGGACTCGCCAGACGGGCCCGCAGCGGCCTTGGAGAGGGCCTGACGGGCCTTGGGGCGCAGCTGGAGCTTCAGCGCCTCCAGGTCCTTGTCCTCGGCCACCCTGCGGCGCCGCTCGTCGACGATCCGGAACGTGATCTTCAGGTGGTCCGGGATCCGGGACAGGTCGAAGTCGTCGGCGGAGACCGGGACGCCGACCATCCGCTGGAGCTCGCGCGCGAGTGTGGCCGGCAGCGGCTCCTGCAGGGGCACCGCCCGGTCCAGGAACTTGCCCGCGTAGTTCGGCGCGGGGACGTAATGCCGGCGGATCGGCTTGGGCAGGGACCGGATCAGCTCGGTGACGACCTCTTCGCGCAGACCGGGGATCTGCCAGTCGAAGCCCTCTGCGGTGACCTGGTTGAGCACCTGGAGCGGGACATGGACGGTCACGCCGTCCGCGTCCGTACCGGGCTCGAACTGGTACGTCACCTTGAACTTGAGCTTGCCCTGCCGCCAGGAGTCCGGGTAGTCGTCCTTGGTGACGGCCCCGGCCTTCTCGTTGATGAGCATCGACCGCTCGAAGTCGAGCGCGTCCGGCTCGTCGCGGCGCTTGTGCTTCCACCAGGAGTCGAAATGCGCACCGGAGACGATGTGCTCGGGGATCCGCTGGTCGTAGAAGTCGAAGAGCGTCTCGTCGTCCACGAGGATGTCGCGGCGGCGGGCGCGGTGCTCCAACTCCTCGACCTCGCCGAGAAGTTTGCGGTTGTCGTGGAAGAACTGGTGGTGCGTCCGCCAGTCGCCCTCGACCAGTGCGTTCCGGATGAAGAGATCGCGGGATGTCTCCGCGTCGATACGGCCGAAATTGATCTTGCGCTGGGCGACGATCGGTACGCCGTACAGCGTGACCCGCTCGTATGCCATCACGGCCGCCTGGTCCTTCTCCCAGTGCGGCTCGCTGTAGGTGCGCTTCAGCAGATGCTGGGCCAGTGGTTCGATCCACTCCGGCTCGACCTTGGCGTTGACCCGCGCCCACAGCCGGGACGTCTCGACCAGCTCGGCCGACATCACGAACCGTGGCTGCTTCTTGAAGAGCGCCGACCCCGGGAAGATCGCGAACTTGGCGCTGCGCGCCCCCAGGTACTCGTTCTTATCGGTGTCCTTCAGCCCGATGTGCGACAGCAGCCCGGCCAGCAGCGAGGTGTGCACTGCCTGCTCCGGCGCATCCTCCTCGTTGAGATGGATGCCCATCTGCTTGGCGACCGTGCGCAGCTGCGCGTAGATGTCCTGCCATTCGCGGATGCGCAGGAAGTTCAGGTACTCCTGCTTGCACATCCGGCGGAAGCTGGACGAGCCGCGCTCCTTCTGCTGCTCGCGGATGTACCGCCACAGATTCAGGAACGCCAGGAAGTCCGACGTCTCGTCCTTGAAGCGGGCGTGCTGCTGATCGGCCTGCGTCTGCTTGTCCGAGGGCCGCTCGCGCGGGTCCTGGATGGAGAGCGCGGCGGCGATGACCATGACCTCGCGCGTGCAGCCGTTGCGGTCGGCCTCGATGACCATACGGGCCAGGCGCGGGTCGACGGGCAGCTGCGAGAGCTTGCGTCCCAGCTGCGTCAGCCGCTGCCCCTTCTTCCCCTCCCCGGGGGTCTTCTCCTCCAGGTCGAGCGCGCCGAGTTCCTGGAGCAGCTGCACACCGTCGCGGATGTTGCGGTGGTCCGGCGGGTCGATGAAGGGGAACTTCTCGATGTCGCCGAGGCCGGCCGCAGTCATCTGGAGGATGACGGACGCCAGGTTCGTACGGAGGATCTCGGCGTCCGTGAACTCCGGACGGGTCAGGAAGTCGTCCTCGGAGTACAGCCGGATGCAGATGCCGTCCGACGTACGGCCGCAGCGGCCCTTGCGTTGGTTGGCGCTGGCCTGCGAGATCCGCTCGATCGGCAGCCGCTGGACCTTGGTGCGGTGGCTGTAGCGGGAGATGCGGGCGTTGCCCGGGTCGATCACGTACTTGATGCCGGGGACGGTCAGCGAGGTCTCGGCGACGTTCGTCGCCAGAACGATCCTGCGGCCGGTATGGCGCTGGAACACCCGGTGCTGCTCGGCGTGCGAAAGGCGCGCATAGAGCGGGAGCACCTCGGTGTGGCGGAGGTTCTTCTTGTTGAGGGCGTCCGCGGTGTCGCGGATCTCGCGCTCGCCGGAGAGGAAGACCAGGATGTCGCCGGGGCCCTCCGACTGGAGCTCGTCCACGGCGTCGCAGATCGCGGTGATCTGGTCGCGGTCGGAGTCGTCGCCCTCTTCCTCCAGGAGAGGCCGGTAGCGCACCTCGACGGGGTACGTACGTCCGCTGACCTCGACGATCGGCGCGCCCTGCTGCTCCGCGCCGCCCTCGCCGCCCGTCATGTCCACGGCGGCGACCCCACCGAAGTGCCGGGCGAAGCGCTCCGGGTCGATGGTCGCCGAGGTGATGACGACCTTCAGGTCCGGGCGCTTGGGCAGCAGCCTGGCCAGATAGCCGAGCAGGAAGTCGATGTTCAGCGACCGCTCGTGGGCCTCGTCGATGATGATCGTGTCGTAGGCGAGCAGCTCGCGGTCCGTCTGGATCTCGGCGAGCAGGATGCCGTCCGTCATCAGCTTCAGGAACGTGGCGTCCGGGTTCACCTGGTCGGTGAAGCGGACCTTCCAGCCGACCGCCTCGCCGAGCGGGGTCTTCAGCTCGTCGGCGACGCGCTCGGCGACCGTACGGGCCGCGATCCGGCGCGGCTGGGTGTGCCCGATCATGCCGCGGACACCGCGTCCCAGCTCCATGCAGATCTTCGGGATCTGCGTGGTCTTTCCGGAGCCGGTCTCACCGGCGACGATCACGACCTGGTGGTCGCGTATCGCCTCCAGGATCTCGTCCTTCTTCTGGCTGACCGGAAGCTCTTCCGGGTACGAGATGGCGGGCAGCCGCGCGGCGCGTGCTGCGAGCCGCTCGGCTGCCTTCCCGGCCTGGGTGGCGATCTCGTCCAGCACGGCCTGCCGGGCCTCGGGCTTACGGATCCGGCGCGCCCCTTCGAGGCGGCGGCCGAGCCGGTGTGCGTCGCGGAGCGCGAGCTGTCCGAGCTGGGACTGGAGATCGGCAAAGGAAGTAGACATACGGGTCCCAGGATCGCACCCGGGCCCGAGGAACGGCGAACCTATTTCGCGCGGTCTGCGTCACGGCCGCGGTGACTGCACGGAACTGCGGGATCACAGTACGTACCATTTCGGGCAACCGGTCCTGTGACTCCCGGCTCCTGGTCCTCGCAGACCCCCTGTGCACGGAGAATTCCACGCCCATGCCTCACGCCCCCTCGTCGAAGCCGTCCGCCGGGAAGCCGCTGATCTACGGCTGCGGCGTCGCCCTCGCCGCCGCACTGCTCGGCTACGCCTCCTACCGGGCCACCGACCCCGGACACCAGCCCGCCGTTTCCTCGTCGGCCGCCGATGCCACCGCCGGCCCGGCCGCCGGCGTCGTTCCCGAGCTGGTGAAGCTCGCCCGCCGCGACCCGGGCGACAAGCTCGCGCGGGGACGGGTGGATGCACCGGTCGTCGTCATCGAGTACGCAGACTTCACGTGCGGCCACTGCGCAAGGTTCGCCCGGGACACCGAACCCGCCCTGGTGAAGAAGTACGTCGACAACGGCACCCTGCGCATCGAGTGGCGCAACTTCCCGATCTTCGGCGCCGAGTCCGAGGCCGCCGCGCGCGCCGCCTGGGCCGCCGGACAGCAGGACCGCTTCTGGCAGTTCCACGCCGCCGCGTACGCCGAAGGGGTCAAGGAGAAGGGCTTCGGCAAGGCCAGGCTGACGGCCCTCGCGCGGCAGGCGGGGGTGGCGGACCTCGACCGGTTCGCACGCGACGCGGACAGCCCCGCCGCCCGGGCGGCGGTGAGCAGGGACCAGGAGGAGGCGTACGGCATCGGTGCGACCTCCACCCCGTCGTTCCTGATCAACGGGCGTCCGATCGTCGGGTACCAGCCGGTGGCCGTCTTCGCGCAGGTGATCGAGGAAGCGGCCGGCGGGACCGGGAACACCGAGGACGCCAAGGACACCGACAAGTGGCCTCGGACACCGGCCACTTCGCTCCTGGCCTGAACTCCCCGGAGCGGGAAGAGGCCTGACACGACGAAGGCCCCGTCCGGTGGACGGGGCCTTCGAGTGGTGGCTGGGGCCGGGATCGAACCGGCGACCTATCGCTTTTCAGGCGATCGCTCGTACCAACTGAGCTACCCAGCCACGCAGCGCATAAAAGCTGCAGCGGTCCTGACGGGATTTGAACCCGCGGCCTCCACCTTGACAGGGTGGCGAGCACTCCAAACTGCTCCACAGGACCAAGCAATGTGCGAGACAAGTCTCGCACACGTTAAAGCGTGCCCCCAACGGGATTCGAACCCGTGCTACCGCCTTGAAAGGGCGGCGTCCTGGGCCACTAGACGATGAGGGCTAAGGGCCCACCTGCGCGCTTTCCAGCGCGTCGGGGACGTGAGAAGCATATGGGATGGGCGGAGGTAACGCCAAAACGGTTTACGGAGATGTCGTCGGAGTCGTCGGCGAAGGGCTCTCCTTCGGGGTGTTCTCCTCGGGCAGATGGCGGCTGACCTCGGCCGTCGTCAGGCCGAGACCGCCCAGCGTGATCTCGTCCCAGGCCTGCAGACGGCGCGTTGCGCGGTCCAGATAGAGCACCGATGCGCGCACCGGCTCCGGTTTCCTGCTCTGCAGGGCGCGAAGTCCGCCGCCGCCCGTGGAGCCCTCGACCTTGAGCCGGGTCCCGAAGGGCATCAGTTCGTTCTGCCGGTGGTGCACATGGCCGGCGAGGACCAGTGGAACCGTGCCGTCCGTCTCGCGGGCCGCGTCCGGCTCGTGGGTGACGGCGATGTCGACCGGGGTGCCGGCCTGCTCCTGGGCGCGCAGCGCGGAGGCGAGCCGCATGCCGGCCAGCCGCTCGGCGGCAGCGCCCTGGGCGGGCACCGAGCGGTCCGGGGTGAACTGGGGGTCCCCGATGCCGGCCACCCGCAGCCCGCCGACGTCCACCGCGCGGCCGTCGTCCAGCACATGCACGTTCCCGAACCGCGTCAGGTACGTCTGCGTGAGGCGCGAGTCGTGGTTGCCGCGGACCCAGACGTAGGGCACGCCGAGGTCCCGGACCGGGTCGAGGAAGCCGTTCTCGACGGCGGAGCCGTGGTCCATGGTGTCGCCGGAGTCGATGATCACGTCGATGTCGTACTGCCGGACCAGCGAGCCGATGACCTGCCAGGCCACGGGGTTGAGATGGATGTCGGAGACATGCAGGACGCGGAGGGTGGCGGGATCCGGCCGGTAGACGGGGAGCGTCGACGTGGCGTCGTACAGCTTGGTCACATTGGTGACGAGCCGGGCCAGTTCACGCTGGTAGACGTCGAATTCGGTGACGATCGAGCGGGCGTCGCCGACCACCGAGGGAGCGCTGGAGAGCAGTCCGGAGAACTTCGGCTCCAGGACGGACTTCGGGTTCCAGGTGGCGTACGCGCTGACGCCGGACGCGGCCAGGAGTGCGAGCGCGAGCCCTCCGGCGGCGAGGGCGCGGCGCGGCCGGCGGTAGACGGCCAGGCCGAGCGCGGTGGCACCGGAGACGACGGCGACACAGGAGCGCACGGCGAGATCGCGCGTACCGGTGGAGATATCCGAGCCGACCTCCTCCTGGAGGCCGGAGAGCCGTTCGGGGTGCTGGACCAGTGCCTCGGAGCGCACCGGGTCGAGGCGGTCGACGTCGACGTCGAGGCGGACCGGGGCGATGTGGGAGCGCAGCTCCAGGGCGCCGAGCGGGGCCACATTGATCTTCGTGCCGCCGGTGAGCGAGGGGCGCAGGGTCATCGTGGTGTCCATCGGTCCCACGGGCGTACGGACACTGCCGACGACCAGCAGGCCCAGCCAGGCGCCGAACACGACGACGGCTATCAGACCCAGGGCGTGGGCGTACGGATGCGGGGTGGGGGCCAGGGTGCTGGTGGTCGCGGGGCGGTAGTGGCGGCGGACGCGGGCGACTGCGGTGGTTATTGCTGCGCGGAACGGGTCGCGGGGCATTGGGCGCGTATGCCCGGGTACGGCTGCGGCCATGCGGGGCGCGAGGTGGCGGGGAGTGGCGGTCAGGAGCCGGGCGGGCCGGATTACGTGACAATGGCGGGGTGCTGGAGATGACGCGCGAAGAGTTCGAGGAACTGGTCGCCGAGGCCCTGGACCGCATTCCGCCGGAGCTGACGCGGCTGATGGACAACGTCGCGGTGTTCGTCGAGGACGAACCGGCCCCTGGCGATCCGGAACTGCTGGGGCTGTACGAGGGCACGCCGCTGACCGACCGCGGTGAGTGGTACGCCGGGGTGCTGCCGGACCGGATCACGATCTACCGGGGGCCGACGCTGCGGATGTGCGAGTCGCGCGAGGACGTGGTCGCCGAGACCGAAATCACGGTCGTCCATGAGATCGCCCACCATTTCGGCATCGACGACGAGCGGCTGCACGCGCTGGGTTACGGCTGATCCGCGGCCACGGGGAAGTCCCGGGAACGGGGCGCGGCGGGGTGCGGAGCCCTTGGGGCCGGGAGGGTGGGGGAGTCCGGCGATCGGGGTTCGGTGGGGCGCGGGGCGTGTCCCCGGCGGGGGAACGGGAGTTGGGCACAGTGCCCCCCTCCATGTCCTGCCCGCCCCTCTTCGCTTCCCGCCTTCCGGAGGTGCCACCCGTGCGCCAGATGTCCGCCTTGTCCGTGCCCGTTCGTTGGGCAGCCGTCACCGCAGTGACGATCGCCGCGTCCACCGGCTGCATGAGCATCAGCGACGACGGCGGGAAACCGGTCCCGTCGCGGTCGGCCCGGCCCAAGGGGGCGGCGGCCGAGCCGGACGGTTCCACCACGGCCGGCGCGGGGTGGGCCCGTACCCGCGGTGGCAGTGGTGCCGAGCCGCGCTCCGACCGGGAGACCGCCGGATCGCCGGACCCGAGCGCCTCCACGGGCGCATCGGCCGGCCCCGGCGACGGGCGGTCGAGCACCGGGTCCGGTGATCCGGCGCCGACACGGGGCGGGCATCTGCCGATGCCCTCGGAACCGGGGTCCGGCGGGCCGCAGCAGCCGGCGGGGCCGTCGTCGGAGCCGTCGGGACCCTCCGAGCCGTCCGGGCCGACCACGCCCGAGCCGCCGAGCTCGCCCGGCCCCTCGGATCAGCCGCCGGGGCCGTCCGATTCACCGGCCGCCCAGCTCCGCAACAGCGCTATGGGCGCGCCGGACGGGCTGGGAGCGAGGCGGACTCCCGAGGTATCACCGCAGGTGGGGCCGGTGTAAAGCCGGCCTCGAGGCGCGGCCCGGAGAGTGCGGTTTGCGCAATGTGGGTGAGAGTGCGTATGGTAGTAGATCGTTTGATCCCATTGCCCGGCGCCGACACAGAAGAGCGCCGTGTGGCGCGTACTCTCCCTTGCCGTGGCTGGACCGCATTGAGGCGGTCGAAATTGCGAATCACGGAGTTATGGGCGCGTGCCGAGACTCCGGAAGGTTTCGCATTTCGCATGTCCAATTTCAGCTCTGACAACACCGTCATGCCCGAGAACGACGAGATTGTCACCGAAGCCGAGGCCGTAGTGGCCGAGGCCACCGAGGTGTCCGAGTCGACCGAGACCGTCGACTCCACCGAGGCCACCACCGACAACGACACCACCTCCGCGGACGCCTCCGCCGACGCCGAGGACGCCGAGCCGACCGTCACCTTCGGGGACCTGGGCCTGCCCGAGGGCATCGTCCGCAAGCTCGCGCAGAACGGTGTGACCGCGCCCTTCCCGATCCAGGCCGCGACCATTCCGGACGCGCTGGCCGGCAAGGACATCCTGGGCCGTGGCCGTACCGGCTCCGGCAAGACGCTCTCCTTCGGTCTGCCGACCCTGGCCACGCTGGCCGGCGGCCACACCGAGAAGAAGAAGCCCCGCGCCGTCATCCTCACCCCGACCCGTGAGCTCGCGATGCAGGTCGCGGACGCGCTTCAGCCGTACGGCGACGTGCTCGGCCTGAAGATGAAGGTCGTCTGCGGCGGTACGTCGATGGGCAACCAGATCTACGCGCTGGAGCGCGGTGTCGACGTCCTCGTCGCCACCCCGGGCCGGCTGCGCGACATCATCAACCGGGGCGCCTGCTCCCTGGAGAACGTCCAGGTCGCCGTCCTCGACGAGGCCGACCAGATGTCCGACCTGGGCTTCCTGCCCGAGGTCACCGAGCTGCTCGACCAGGTTCCGGTCGGCGGTCAGCGCATGCTCTTCTCCGCCACGATGGAGAACGAGATCGGCACGCTGGTCAAGCGTTACCTGAACAACCCGGTGAGCCACGAGGTCGACAGCGCCCAGGGCAACGTCACGACCATGACGCACCACGTCCTCGTCGTGAAGCCGAAGGACAAGGCGCCGGTCACCTCCGCCATCGCCGCCCGCAAGGGCCGCACCATCATCTTCGTCCGTACCCAGCTGGGTGCCGACCGCATCGCCGAGCAGCTCGTCGAGGCGGGCGTCAAGGCGGACGCGCTGCACGGCGGCATGACGCAGGGTGCCCGTACCCGCGTGCTCGCCGACTTCAAGGACGGCTACGTCAACGCGCTCGTCGCGACCGACGTCGCCGCCCGCGGTATCCACGTCGACGGCATCGACCTGGTGCTGAACGTGGACCCGGCCGGTGACCACAAGGACTACCTGCACCGCTCGGGCCGTACCGCCCGCGCCGGCAAGTCCGGTGTCGTCGTCTCGCTGGCGCTGCCGCACCAGCGCCGCCAGATCTTCCGCCTGATGGAGGACGCGGGCGTCGACGCCTCGCGCCACATCGTCGGCGGCGCGGGCGCGTTCGACCCGGAGGTCGCCGAGATCACCGGCGCCCGTTCGCTGACCGAGGTCCAGGCCGACTCCGCGAACAACGCCGCCAAGCAGGCGGAGCGCGAGGTCGCCGACCTGACCAAGCAGCTGGAGCGCGTCCAGCGCCGCGCCGGTGAGCTCCGCGAGGAGGCCGACCGCCTGGTCGCCCGTGCCGCGCGCGAGCGGGGCGACGACCCCGAGGCGGCAGTGGCCGAGGCCGCCGCCGAGGCGGAGGCCGCCATCGAAGCCGTTGTCTCCGTGCCGGAGCAGCCGGCCGCGCGCGACGACCGTCGCGACGACCGGGGCAACTTCGACCGCCGCGACAACCGCGGTGGCGACCGTCGGGACGACCGTGGTGGGTACCGCGGCGGCGACCGTGGTGGCGAGCGTGGTGGGTTCCAGCGTCGTGACGACCGTCCGTCGGGTGGTTTCCGTCGTGACAACGACCGTCCGTCGTTCAACCGCGACCGTGACGACCGCCCGTCGTTCAACCGCGACCGTCGGGACGACCGTGGTGGCGAGCGTGGTGGGTTCCAGCGTCGTGACGACCGTCCGTCGGGTGGTTTCCGTCGTGACAACGACCGTCCGTCGTTCAACCGCGACCGTGACGACCGCCCGTCGTTCAACCGCGACCGTCGGGACGACCGTGGCGGCGACCGTGGTGGGTTCCAGCGTCGTGACGACCGTCCGTCCGGTGGCTTCCGTCGTGACAACGACCGTCCGTCGTTCAACCGCGACCGTCGTGACGACCGCCCGTCCGGTGGCTTCCGCTCCGGTGGCAGCGACCGTCCGTTCAACCGCGACCGTCGTGACGACCGCCCGTCGGGCGGCTTCCGCTCCGGTGGCAGCGACCGTCCGACCGGCCGCCGCGACGACCACCGCGGTGGCACGGGCACCGGCACCAACACCGGTTCCTTCGGCCGTCGTGACGACAAGCCGCGCTGGAAGCGCAACGGCTGATCTGCGCAACGACGTTCACGCGTAGACCCATGAACGGCTGAACAACTGAACAGCCGAAGCGGGCCCGCTCTTCACGAGCGGGCCCGCTTTTGTTTTCCCTTTCCCCGCAAGTGGAGCGGCTGTTACCATCCGGCGACTCGCATGGGGGAGCGTGGCTGGGGGGCTCCGCTCGATTCGTTCTTTCCGGTGGTATAAACCCGACGAATCCCTGTGCCGTTCACGCCTTTTCAGGCTTCCGGGGAGGGACCTTTTTTTGACGCACCATGCCGTTGTACGCAGACGGACCACCGGACGCAGGCGCGCGGCGCTCGCTGTTCTCACCGTGCTCGCGGCCGGGCTGGGTTCGATGCCGGCAGCGCACGCCGACGATCCGGTCACGGACATCACGATTCCGGCGACGTTGCGGACGACACCGGGTACCAGCAGCGTCATGAGTGCAGGGACCACGGGTTTCCTGCACGCCAGCACCACTCCGGGCGACTACGGGCTGGACTGGACGACGTATGACGGGGTCACCCGCAGGGTCGAAGGCGGCGACGGCTTGGGGTCGTGGGACCCGATCGAGCACTACGGCGCGGACTCGGACACGGTGGCACTGCCCCCCAAGGGCGGTGTGGGAGACGTCGTTCTGCGGGATATGGCGTCCGGGACGTCGACGATCGTCACGGTCCCCGCCGGCGAGCGGTACTTCACGACGCTCGGGGACACCGTGGTCGCAATCGGCCCGTCTGCCAACGACGGTTCGTGGTCCGAAATGCATCTGCTGCGAAACGACAACGGCACCACAACCGACCGCAAGGTGACCGGGCTGCCGGAGGGTGCAACCTTCGACACCGTCGGGCGGGCGACCGCGCGGGGATTCCTCACAACCATCATGGAATCCGGCAGTACGACCGTGCAGGACGGCTGGGTCGACCTCGGCACCGCAGAGCTCACGCTGATGCCGGAGGCGCACTACGGCCAACCCACGGTGACGGACCGTCATATTATTTTGATTACGGCGAAGGGCCTGCATATCTACGAGCAGGGGAAGTTCGATGCTCCTGTGCGTGATCTGCCCGCCTCCTTCGACGCCGAGAGGATCATCGGCGTCGTCGGCGACTCGCTCATCGTCGGGCGGTACGACCCCGCATACGGCGCCAGGGCGTACAACGCCGCCCAGTGGCGCGTCTTCGCTCGCCCCTTCGACGGGTCGGCGCAACGTGAACTCGTGGCTCGTGCAGTCCTGGACAGGGTGGTGGTCCGGCCGGACGGGGGCCTGGTGATCATGGGTGGTGCGTCCGCCCTGGATTACGGATTCACCGCCATCACGGCGGAGGGCACGGGTGAAGCGCATGCGGTGCGGCTGCACCCGATCGCGCCCGTGCCGATGACCACCCGGCGTGTGCTGATGGACAACGGACAGGTCAGCGCGTTGGAATACGGAGACAAGCGTACCGCTGTGTACACGCGTGACCTCACCGCGGCGTCCCCGGGCTACGGTCCCCGGATCGACCGGGGCAGCCTCCAGCGGCCGTTGCAGAACTGCGGCGACACCGTAGAGTCCTTCTGCCCCGCACTGGTCGCCACCGGGGACGGCCGGACCGTCTACCGGAGCGCCACCCCGGAGCAGGAGGGGACCCTCTCCGTGGTGGACAAGGACGGCGCGTTTCCTGGGATCCAGTGGAAGACGGGCTTCAGTGGCACGTGGAGCGAGGACGGCTACTACGGCACGGTCGTCCGCGCGGCGTCCGGGAATCTGGTGCTCGTCACCGGCCCGACGACCAGCGGCGTACGCGAGTCGCACGTGATCGACATAAACAACGGCGCGGTGGTGCGTAAGGAGCCGTCCGCAGTGAGCGCGCTCTGGGGCAACACCCTGTGGACGTCGTCCGAGACCGCCGTCGCGGGGAAGCTGACCATGACGGCCAAGGACGCACACACGGGAGCGCAGCTGACGACCGTGACCGTGGGGGCCGGATGTACCTCGCCGATCGACATCCAGGCCGTGGGCGAGTGGCTGTACTGGCGTTGCGACACCACAGCCCATCCCTACCAGTCTGCTGGTGTGTACAACCTGAGCACCCGTACGAACATACCTCTGACGGATGTCGGTACGGCGCAGCTCGGCAAGGGGGTCGTCGTGACCGCCGGCGCCACCCGCTACGACGTGCACAGCGGCACGGCCGTCGGGCAGCCGCTCGAAGGCTGGAGCCCCGCGCTGGACCCGCGGACCGGTGACATCGCCGTGCAGACGAAGACCGGCATCCGCGTCCTGCGCGCCGGCCTGCCCGCAGCTTCCCTGACCTCGCCGTACAGCGTGGTGACGACGACGGCCGACACGGACAGCACGCCCGTCGCCTGGCGCGGCGAGTGGTGGTTGTCCGAGCCGGCGGCGTCGTGGACGGTCACATTCCGGAGCAAGATCACCGGAAAGGTGGTGGCCACCCGCTCCGGCGGCGCCGCCACCTACTCCGTTGCCACCTCGTGGGACGGGCACGCCGCCGACGGCGGACTGCTGCCGAACGGTGCGTACACCTGGACGCTGACGGCGCAGCCCGCGGACGGTGTCGGAGCGGCGCTGACGAAGTCGGGGACGGTACAGGTGACGGGCGGCAGCGCGGTGCCGCGCGACTTCGTGAAGAGTGACGGGTTCGGTGATCTGCTGGCGTTCACGTCGGCGGGTGTGGCCGACTTCCGCGGCGGTACGGGTACGGGCCTTGTGGATGCGAAGGTGTCGGGGTCGGGTTGGACCGGTGCCAACACGGTGACGTCGGCGGTGCCGTTCGATGATGTGAGCGGTGACCGGTGCAATGACGTGCTGGTGCGGGTGTCGAGCGGTGAGCTGCGGGCGTACAAGCCGTCGTGCGGTGGTGCGCTGAAGTCGTCGACTGCGTACACGAAGGTCGGTGCGGGCTGGAATGTCTATGACGTGCTGACCTCGCCCGGTGATCTGACGGGGGACGGTCGCGCGGATCTGCTGGCTCGTGAGACGTCGACCGGTTACCTCTACCTGTACGAGAGTGCGGGTGCGGGTGTCTTCAAGTCGCGGGTGAAGATCGGTACGGGCTGGAAGGGCTACCTGCTGGCAGGTGCCGGTGATCTGAACGGTGACGGCAAGGGTGACCTGCTGGCGCGGGACGCGGCCGGAGTGCTGTGGCGCTACGCCGGTACGGGTAAGGGCACGTTGGCTGCTCGGGTGAAGGTCGGCGGCGGCTGGCAGATCTACAACTCCCTGGTGGGCGCCGGTGATCTGAGTGGTGACGGCAAGGCCGACCTGCTCGCCCGGGACACCTCCGGGGTGCTGTGGAGCTACAAGGGTGACGGCAAGGGTCTCTTTGCCGCGCGGGTGAAGGTTGGCGGCGGCTGGCAGATGTACTCCCGGCTCTCCTGAGTTCCCCGCCTTGTGGTTCGGGGCCCGTACGACACCGGCTCGGTGGCGTACGGGCCCTGTTGCATGGAACGGGCGCATGAGCGGCGCGTTGAACGGGTTCGAAAAACCTTCCGTTGCTGATGGGGTCGCTGGTAAGGTCCGCTCACGTGCATGGGGGCGGTGTGGTTGGGGGCCTTCTCGCACACTCTGCTCGGCATTTCCGCCGAGTGCAGACGCCGCTGATTTCCCATGCCTCTCAGATGTATCAGGGGAGGACCCGAGTGCCTCGTAGCGCTCTTCTACGCCATTCCGTTGCGGCTGTTGCCGCAGCGACCCTTCTTGCCGGTATCGGCCCGCTGTCCTCGACGGCGACCGCCGCCCCGGTTCTTGCGACGCAGGCTGGTGCCGCCGCAAGCCTCGACCCGTGGGCGGCGTCCGCGGCGCTGACGGACGGTACGGCCATCCAGGACGTTCTCGACGTCAGGACGGCCAAGAACGGAGCCGTCGTCGCCCTTTGGAACCGCATACCCAGCGACCACAGCAAGCGCGAACTCGTCGTGTCGGTGCGCCCGGCCGGCAGCGGCACGTGGGGAGCGCCGCACGTTCTCACGACTACGGCGTATGAGCGCGGCAATGCGGAGCTCGTCGTCTCGGCCGACGGTTCCGTCACGGCGGCGTGGGTGGAGTACCCGAACGACATCCCGAACCACCAGGAAAATCCGGGTGCTGCCTTCCGGATGGCCGTGCTCGCGGCCGGCGCCACGACCTGGTCCACCCCGGTCGACATCGTGACCGACCCGGACAACATCCAGGGGGGCAAGCTGGCCGGCTCGCCGTCCGGGACTCTCGTTGCGGTGTGGAGGCGCAACTCGGAACGCTCGTCCGAGCTGTACTCGTCGGTCCGTGAGGCGCCCGGCCAGGCCTGGTCGGAGCCGGCCCGGCTGGACGAGGAACTTGCGGACATGGAGCTCGTATCCGATCCGGAGCTCGTCTACTCGGACCAGGGCACGGCGACCGTGGCCTTCACGCAGTACGGTGCAGACAACGATGCGATCAAGGTCGCCGACCGGGTCCATGGCGGGACGGGTTGGACCAAGCCGGTCACCGTCTCCGCCCCGAACGCTCACGCGGACAACCCCACGCTGACACTCGGCCAGGACGGCCGCTCCACGCTGGTCTGGACGACTTGGGAGTCCCCGGAGGGCGCTGAGACGACCGAAGTGTTCACCCAGCGTCCGGCCGGAAGCCTGGCTTGGGGAGCCCCGGAGCCGATCAACGGGTTCGCGACCGGCGGCTGGCGCAAGGTCGCGGTCGGCCCCGAGGGCGATGTCACCGTGCTTGGGGTCGCCTATGCCGAGGGCTCCGGCTTCAGAGCCCTGACCGCCACCCGGTCCGCGGCGACCGGCAACTGGTCCGCCGTGAAGACCCTTTCCACGCGCTCCGCGTCGGAGTACCAGTTCGATCTCACGGTTGGTTCCGACGGGAGCGCGCACGCGGTGTGGACCCAGGGCGGCTCGCCCGGGAGGACGATGACGTCTTCCCGGGTGAACGGTGTCTGGTCCACGGCCCCGACGCCACTGAGCACCAACACCAGCGGCTACGCCAAGGGACAGATCACCGTCGGCGCCGACAACCGCCCCGTCGCCGTGTGGGAGCAGTCCACCGGTGACTTCACCACCCAGGTGCGTGCGGCCACCACCGCCCCCGCCCCCGTCAAGCCACTCCCCAAGTGGCGTGACTTCAGCGGCGACGGCAAGGGCGACCTGCTCGCGCTGACCTCGGGCGGGACGCTGACCGTGCGCACCGGGTCGGGCGCGGGAGGCCTCGGTACGGGCGCCTCGGCGACCGGCTGGCCGGCAACGTCGATGGTCGTTCCGTTCGGGGACCTCTCCGGAGACCGGTGCAACGACCTGCTCGTGCGGAACTCCGCAGGTGTGCTGACTCGGTACGACGGCAGCTGTGGGAAGGCCTTCTCTCCGAGCGGGACGCGGCTGACGATCGGCAGCGGCTGGAACATCTACAACGCGCTCACGTCGCCGGGCGATCTGACGGGCGACGGCCGGACGGACCTGGTGGCCCGCACGCCGGCCGGCGAGCTGTGGTTGTACGCCGACAACGGCGCGGGCAAGCTCGCACCGCGCGTGAAGATCGGCAATGGCTGGCAGATCTACAACACGGTCGTCGGCGTCGGGGATCTGAACGGTGACAAGTTCGGCGATCTGCTGGCCCGGGACACGGCCGGCGTGCTGTGGCGGTACAACGGCACGGGGAAGGGCACGTTCGCGACCCGGGTGAAGGTCGGCGGTGGCTGGCAGATCTACAACACGCTCGCGACCGTCGGCGACATCACCGCCGACGGCAAGGCGGACCTGGTCGCCCGGGACACGGCGGGCGTGCTGTGGCGGTACAACGGGACCGGCGCCGGCACGTTCGCCGGGCGGGTGAGGATCGGCGGCGGCTGGCAGATGTACAAGACCCTGTCCTGACGCGTGATCTGATGTTCAGGGCCCGTACGACTGGTGAATGTCGTACGGGCCTTGATAGTTGTGCACACATTCCCGTTTTGAACGGGTTCGAGAAATGCCTTCGCGACTGGTCGGATCGTTGCTACGATCCGCTCAGCTTTCCGGGCTCATGGGGAGAGCGGGGTGGGCCCCGCTGGGATCACCGCCACCATCCTGGCCGTCACTGCTTCCGACTTCTTCTTCGCCGACAGGCCGTCGTGGTTCCCCTTGCCCGTTTCTGCTCCTGGGGAGGGACACGTACATGAGGCGTCGTCGTGCGCGAAGATGCACTTCCATTGCCCTGACGATCGGGCTCGCAGCGGGACTCGGACTGACCGCCGGGGGGCAGGCCGGTGCCGAGGGCACTCCGGCGCCGCCGGGGAAGGTGTCGTTCGCGGCCAACCGGTATGTCCCGAGGGTGACCATCCCGTACGGGGCAGGGGCCTCGGGCGTGCTCTACCGGCAGGAGGGCCACGACGGGCTGCTGTGGACGAGCTGGGACGGTGTCACCAGAGACATCGATGTGCCCGATGCCTCTCCGGTCACGACGCATGCCGCCGCATACGCACTGACGAACCCCAAGTGGCTCCCGGCGGGCTCGGACACGATCATCACGTACGCCGGCGGGGAGTTGCGGGGGACGGATCTGGGCAGCGGAGCGACGAGTGTCTTTGCGCTGCCGGCGGGCCACGTCGCCGTGACATGGGCGGGGCGGCACGTGGTGACGCGTACCGGAACGGCTGGGGACTACACGTTCCACTTGGCCGAATGGGACGGCGGGGAGACGGCCACGGTCCACGCCACCATCGACCTGCCGGTCGGTGCCGAGATATCCGCCGCGGCGGCCGCGGACGATGCCACGTTGGTCGTCAGGTATCGCCGGTCGGACGGCGTCAATGGCCTCGGGCTGATCGACTTCGAGACCGGAAAGTTCACCGACGTGCCTGCCACGGCGGGCACCACGGTCAAGCAAGTGGTGCTGACCGCAGATCGCTTGGCCTGGCTGGGCGGAGATGTCAGCTGGGTGCCGCGCAGCAACCCGACGGCCGAACCCACCGTGATCGATCTGAAGCCGGAGTACAGAGAGCTTCCCGTGATCGGAGCGGCCGGCTCCACCTTGCTGGTCGCCTGGTACGCCCCGAACAACGATCCGGGCGACAGCGCTGACCAATCGGGGATGCGTCTGCACGCCATACCGTTCACGGGCGGCGACCCGGTCACTCTGGTGCGGCACGCTTCCTCGGTGGTGGCCGGAGCTGCAGACGGGAGTCTGGTCGTGGTGGCAGGTACGGACTCGGGGCAGTGGGCGCTGCGGAAGATTGATCCTGAAGCGCTCACGATGTCGGTAGTAGCCCCCGTGACGCCCGTGGTCGCACGCGTGGCGCGGCTCTCGCTGGCTAACGGGGTGATGGCGACCAATGAGACCGACTCCATGTTTCTGCCGTCGATCTTCGGCCGGACCGTCACCACGACGGCCGGCGGGCTCGCGGTGGGTGGTCCGTTGTACAAGGGTTGGGCAGATTCTCACAGCGGAGGACCGTGGTCGTCCGGAGACGGCCACGCGATCGCGACGGACAGCTGGGGCGACGAAACCGACGTCGGTGCCTTGTACGAGGTGGACGACCCACGCTGGTTCCGCATGAACTCCGGTAAAGGTTCCTTGATCGACCTCACCGGCCGTTACGTGATCCTCAACGGCACCAATCCGGATCTCCAGTACGTCGGCGATCTCGGTGGATACGACACGCATCCCCTCTCACGACCGATCAGAGCGGCCTCCGTCTGGGGCACCAAGCTGTGGTCCGCCACCACCACCGCCGGTGTGCTGACAGCGCAAGACCTGAAGACGCTGAAGATCACGACCACGATCAAGACGGGTGCCCCATGCGTGGCCAAGGAGCTTCAGGCGGTAGGCCGTTGGATCTACTGGTCCTGCGGCCCGACCGGGCAAGCGGGGGTCTGGGACCTGACGACCGGTAAGAACATCGACGTGCCACGTGGCGAGGCTCTGATCGGCGACGGCTATCTGGTCCAGCACGACAAGGCGGCCGGGAAGCTCAAGCTCACCGGATTCCGGGACGGCACGGCGAACGACACCCACGACATCGGTGACCTCCCCAGCTCTGCGGTGAACCAGCGAGGGGTGACCTGGACCGTCGACAAGTTCGGTGGTCCGGTTGCCTACATCGAGGCCGACCAGCACATGCATCTCGTACCGAGCGGGGTGGCGAAGCAACCGGTCGCGCCCATCGAGTCCGAGGTCGGCGCCACGGTCGGCTGGGCTAACCCCTGGAAGGCCCGCTGGCTGATGTCCCGTCCGGTGGCCTCCTGGCAGATCGTCATCAGGAACAAGGCCACCGGCACGGTCGTACACACCGAGGCGGGCAGCCCGAATGCGGGTGGTGGAACGGTCTCGACGACCTGGAACGGCAGAAATGAAAAGGGTGGATACGTGCCGAACGGTGCGTACACCTGGACGATGACGGCGAAGCCGGCCGATGGGCAGGGCCCGGACGCGATCACCTCGGGCACCTTGAAGCTGACCGGTGGTGCGGCAGTGCCGCGCGACTTCGTGAGGCGTGACGGGTTCGGCGATCTGCTGGGGTTCACGTCGGCCGGTGATTCCCACTTCCGGGCCGGTACGGGTACAGGCCGCGTGGATGCGACGGAGGTGGGCGTCGACTGGATCGGTGCGAACACGGTGACGGCGGCGGTGCCGTTCGATGATGTGAGCGGTGACCGGTGCAATGACGTGCTGGTGCGGGTGTGGACTGGTGAGCTGCGGGCCTACAAACCTACGTGCGGTGGTGCGCTGTACTCCACGACTGCGTACACGAGGGTCGGTGGGGGCTGGAACGTGTACGACGCGTTGACGTCCCCGGGGGATCTGACGGGGGATGGCCGGGCGGATCTGCTGGCTCGTGAGAAGTCGACGGGCTATCTGTATCTGTATGAGAGCAAGGGCGCCGGGGTCTTCAAGTCGCGGGTGAAGATCGGTACGGGGTGGAAGGGCTACCTCCTGGCTGGTGCGGGTGATCTGAACGGTGACGGCAAGGGCGACCTGCTGGCGCGGGACACCGCGGGTGTGCTCTGGCGCTACGCCGGTACAGGCAAGGGCACGCTGGCGACCCGGGTGAAGGTCGGCGGTGGCTGGCAGATCTACAACTCGCTCGTCGGTGTGGGTGATGTGAGCGGTGACGGCAAGGCCGACCTGCTCGCCCGGGACACGTCCGGGGTGCTGTGGAGCTACCGCGGTGACGGCAAGGGGCTCTTCGCGACGCGGGTGAGGGTCGGGGGCGGCTGGCAGATGTACAAGATCCTGTCCTGACGTGTGACCTGATGTTCAGGGCCCGTACGACTGCTGGATGCCGTACGGGCCCTGAGCCTTTGAACGAGTTCGAAACCCTCTGTCAGGCTGTCCGCGACTGCTGTTAGAGTCGCCGCATCTGCTCGGGGGTGGTGGTGCGAGCGGTAGCAGCCGCGCCACGAAGGACCACAGTGCGTTCACTGAGGACCTCCCCTCGTGCCATGTTTCCCGGGGAGGGACTTCCACATTGACTCGCTCATCCAGCGGGTGGAGAAGCCGGCGCGCGTCCGGCCGTATCGCCCTCTTGGTCACCCTGGCGGTCACCGCCGGGGTCGGTGCGACCGCCACGGGGACGGCTGTCGCCGACACGTCCGGCGAGACCGTCGTCGTGAAGCCGGGAGCACGCTTCGTGCCCCGTGCCACGCGTGTGCTCAACGCCGGTGAGACCGGCTTCCTGACGGCGCAGGAAGGCGACGACCGCCTGCGCTGGATCGACTACGCGACCGGAACAGCCACCGTTCTCGAACACCGGCTCCCGAAGCCGCTCGAGTACGACGTCGAGGCAGGCCGCCCCCTCGGCGACTGGCCCACCGGCTTCGGCCATGGGTCCGACACCGTGGCGATTTATTCGGAGAGCCCGAGCCCGCACGTCACGCTGCAACAGGGCGCGGGCGGCGGGGCGACCACCACCGTGCCGATTCCGGAAGGACAGTCGTACGTCGAGACGTACGGCACGACCGTCATCACCCGCACCGGTACCGAGAAGGCCACGACGAGTCTCCATCTGCTGCGGGCGGAGGCCGGTGGGGTCAAGGAGCAGCGGCTGGAAGGGCTTCCCGAAGGGTGGAGCCTGACCATTTCGGAGGGTGACACCCGGTCGGTCGTCGTCCGGGGGATCCGCTGGGAAGACACCACCATGAAGAACGGCTGGTGGCTCGTCGACCTCGCGAGCGGACAGGTCAAGGCGCTGGCCGCCGACGCCAACGACGTCACCCTCGGCAAGGACACCCTTCTGCAGGTGGGCCCGGGGGATGGCACCGGCGACGTCGCCGAGGTGTACGACCGGAACGATCTGACGGCCCCGCCCCGCGTGCTGGACATCAGGAACTTCTACGTCGACTCGTTCCGCATGCTCGGGAACTCGCTCATCGGCGCCCGCTCCCTCAACGGGGGGGACAACGAGTACCGCGGGCAGCCGCTGCTCCGTCTCTCCGACGACGGTGAGACCACCGAGGAACTGCTGGCCGTCGCCCGCACCGACCTGTCCTGGGCGCCGGACGGTTCCGTCCTGGTCGCCGGAGCCGAGACGCGGACCGACCGTGGCGCCCTCGACTGGGGCTACTACCGGTTCACGGCCGCCGCAGACGGCACCGTGACGCGCAAGCGCGTCGCCGACATCGAGGACATGCCCGCACAGCCCGCAGGCATCTCCCTGGGCAGCGGCATCCTCACCACGGCCGACGACTCGAACCTCTTCCAGCCGCACACGTACATCGGCGGCTACCGCAGTACGTGGCTCAAGACCTCAGGACGTCCCGAGGAGATCCGGACGACGGTGGACGGTCTCACCAGCGGGCGGGAGGCGGACTGCGGGTGGTTGGACGGCTCCTACTGCGTCACCATGCTCGCGAGCGGCGACGGACACCATGGCCAGAAGGAGGGCACCGAGCAGGCCGACGGCAAGACCAAGACGATCCTCTTCCCGAACGGGACCGCGAACTGGGGGCCGAGGCTCACCACCGGCATGCACACCCCGGAGCTCGTCGACCTCTCCGGCCGGTTCGGGGTCGTGAACGAGGCGTCGGGCGGCAATCAGGCGATCGTCGAGTTCCAGGGCGCCGATTCCGGCGCGGTGGTGGAGAACCGCTCACAGGCCGCCGCGACGGTGTGGGGCAACACATTCTGGAGTGGCCTCAAGGACTCGCCCACGGTGTCCTCGAAGAGCCTGCCGGCGGGTACGGCGGGCACCTCCTTCACCACGCTGAACAAGTGTGTTCCCACCGAGCTGCAGGCCGTGGGCCGCTGGGTGTACTGGGAGTGCCGGGACAACTGGTTCAGGGGCGCCGGCGTCTACGACCGGCAGACCGGGCGTTCCATGACGGCGCCGGACGCCAAGATCCTCCTTGCCGACGGCTACTTCGTCGCGTACACGGAGGAAGCCGGACTCACCCTCTTCGATCTGCACAACGGCCTGCCGACCAGCGGCGCGTACGTCAATCTGACCAACCGCCCGCTGGTGAGCGCGGCGGACCTGGGCAAGGGCACGGTGCGTCGCTCCGGCTGGACCGTCGACCGCTTCGGCGGCCACGTCGCGTACACCGGGGACGACCGACGGGTTCGCATCGTTCCCACGGGTGTCCCGGCCTCGCCGCTCTCGGTGATCGACACGAAGGCGCCCGGAACCTCGCTGGATCTGCGGGCCGCCGCTCCGAACTGGGCGGGCACCTGGTGGCTGTCCAAGCCGGCCGCTTCGTGGCAGGTCACGGTGAAGAACAACGCGTCGGGCCAGGTCGTGCGTACGGTGGCCGGCGGCGAGGCCCGCGGCACGGTCAGCGCCACGTGGGACGGCAAGAACGCGGCGGGCAAGTTCGTCGCCAACGGTGCGTACACCTGGACGCTGTCGGCGAAGCCGGCCGACGGTCAGGGCGCGGACCTGTCGGTGTCGGGTTCGGTGCAGCTGACGGGTGGTGGTGCGGCGGTTGCCCGTGACTTCGTCGGGGACGACGGGTTCGGTGATCTGTTGGCGTTCACGTCGGCGGGGGTTGCTGATTTCCGTGGTGGTACGGGCAACGGGACCGGCACGGTCAGTTCGAAGGTCTCGGGGTCGGGTTGGACCGGTGCCAATGAGGTGACGTCGGCGGTTCCGTTCGACGATGTGAGCGCCGACGGGTGCAATGACGTGCTGGTGCGTGTGAAGAGCGGTGAGCTCCGGGCGTACAAGCCGGCGTGCGGTGGTGCGCTGAAGTCGACGACCGCGTACACGAAGGTCGGTCTGGGCTGGAACGTGTACGACGCGTTGACGTCCCCGGGGGATCTGACCGGGGACGGGCGGGCGGATCTGCTGGCCCGTGAGACGTCGACCGGTTATCTGTACCTGTACACGAGCAAGGGCACGGGTGCATTCAACGCCCGCGTGAAGATCGGTACGGGGTGGAAGGGCTACCTTCTCGCCGGTGCCGGTGATCTGAACGGTGACGGCAAGGGTGACCTGCTGGCGCGGGACACGGCCGGTGTGCTGTGGCGCTATGCCGGGACCGGTACCGGCACGCTCGCGACCCGGGTGAAGGTCGGTGCCGGCTGGCAGATCTACAACTCGCTCGTCGGTGTGGGCGATGCGAGTGGTGACGGCAAGGCCGATCTCCTCGCCCGGGACTCGGCCGGCGTGCTGTGGGCCTACCGCGGTGACGGCAAGGGTCTCTTCGCCGCCCGCACCAAGGTCGGGGCCGGTTGGCAGATGTACTCCCGGCTCTCCTGAACCACCTGCGCCTCGCAGCTCGGGGCCCGTACGACATCGACTCGGTGTTGTACGGGCCCTCACTTTGAACAGGTTCGAAAATTCCCTATCGGCACCTGTGCGGCTGCTGTTAAAGTCGGCCCACTTGCATGGGGGGTTGGGGCCGGGGGGCTTTCACTTCGCGCGGACCGCGGCACTTGCTGCCGCGTCCTCCTCATGCCCTGTGTGGGTTCCCGGGGAGGGACGCGTATGACATCGGTACGGAAGGGCCTGTTGGCCCCATTGCTTGCCGCGGCCGTCGGAGGAGCGGTGCTCCTGCCGCTCAGTACCGGTGCGGCCCGGGCCGAGAGCCCCGGCGCCGAGGTGGTGCCGACCCCCGTCACCACGACCGGCGTCTGGGGCCTGGACTTCGGCGGTGGCGTGCTGAACACCGTGGAGCGTGCCGCCAACGGTGAGCAGTACGTCATGTCGCGCCGGATCAGCGCGGACGCGTCGTCCGCGGGCGAGCCGGTGCGCGGGGCTTTCGCAGGTCAGTACGCCTTCGGGCAGAGCCTTGAGCGGGTGCCGTGCGATGCCGGTTCCTGTGTGACCCTGGTCGCTGCGGGCAACGGCCACTACGGCGTGACTCAGGTGGGGTCGGACGGCCAGGAGACCGTGCAGGTCTGGGTAACTCCCAGCAGTCTCTACTACGTCCCCGACGCCACGTTCTCCACGACGCGGATCGTGGACCTGACCGGCCGCTACGCGGTCGTCGACGCGGGATCGCCCGCCACGCAGTACATCTCCGGGGTCCAGAAGTACCGGGCGACCCAGGAGAACTGGACGCGCAAGCCCACCGCCGCCGCAGTCTGGGGCACCAGGCTCTGGGCGGCGGGATCCGTCACCGGCGCGCTCACCTCGATCGACATCGCGCAGAAGAAGGTCATGGAGACGGTCGCCACCGGTGCCCCCTGTGTGATCAAGGAGGTGCGTACGGTCGGACGCTGGGTCTACTGGAACTGCGGGCCGGCCGGCGCGGCCGGAGTCTACGACCGTACGGCGAAGAAGTCCTTCACGGTGCCGTCCGGGCCCGCCCTCGTGGGTGACGGGTTCCTCGTCAGGCACGACCGGGACGCGGGGAAGCTCCTGCTCACCGACTTCCACACCGGCGTGGCCGCCGTGCCCCGGGAGGTGGCCGACCTCCCGGCCGGGAACACCGCCGACCAGCGACGGCTGACCTGGGCGGTGGACAAGTTCGGCGGGGACATCGCGTACGTCGATGCCGCGCACTCCCTCCACATCGTGCCCAGTGGTGTGCCCGCACAGCCCCTCGCGAAGATCGCTTCCGACGTCAGCGACAGCTACCTCGACATGAAGGGCAAGTACGGCGCGCCGGTGTGGTCCAGCACCTGGCAGTTCAACAAGCCGGCCACGTGGACGTACACGGTCAAGGATTGGCTCGGCCGTACCGTACGCACCATGAAGGGCGGTCCCGGTACCGAGGCCGACGTCGAATGGGACGGCCGGACCGACGCGGGAGAGCCCGTCGGCAACGGCCGGCACACCTGGTCCTTGCAGGTGACGGCCGAGGACGGCGTGGGGACGTACACCACCAGTGGCACCGTCTCGGTGGCCGGAGGGAAGGAGGGCTTCCACGACCAGGGCTACTTCAGCCTCGGTGACCTGGTCACCCTCAACTCCACCGGTGGGCTGACCGTCCAGTTCGGGCAGAGCGGAGGCCGCTTCGAGGGCAAGTCGTCCGGCTCCGGCTGGCCGGCCGGCACGCTTGCCGTGCCGTTCGCCGACACCGGCAGCGACCGGTGCGCCGAGCTGTTGGTGCGGATGCCGGGCGGAGAGCTGCGGCAGTACGCCGGACGCTGTGGGCAGTCGGGGTACACGCCGGGCAGCAGCCATACGTCGATCGGCAAGGGCTGGCAGCAGTACGACGTGCTGACCTCGCCCGGCGACCTGAACGGGGACGGCCGGGCCGACCTCGTCGCCCGCCAGACGGCCACCGGCGACATGTATTTCTACGCAGGAGCGGCCGGTGGGAAGTTCGCGGCCAGGGTCAGGATCTTCGCCAACTGGAAGACGTACGGGCAGATCACGGGCGTCGGCGACATCACCGGTGACGGCCGCCCCGACCTGCTCGGCCACGACCGCGACGGCGGCCTGTGGCGTTACAACGGATTGGGCAACGGCACCTTCGCGCCGCGGGTGAAGGTGTTCTCGGACTGGGGGCGTACCTACAACTCGGTCGTGGGCATCGGTGACCTGAGCGGCGACGGCAAGAACGACATCGTCGTGCGTGACTCGGCCGGGAAGCTCTTCCGCAACGACGGCAACGGCAAGGGATCGTTCGGGCCCCGTACCCAGATCGCCACCGGGTGGCAGGTCTACAAGGGGATCTTCTGATGAGCACACGTGCAAGCAGGGCAACAGCGCGGCGCCGTTCCGGCCGCCTCCTCACCGTGGTGGCGGCTTCTGGGGCGCTGGTCTCGGGGCTGCTAGGCGCGGGGGCGCCGGGCGCGGCGGCGGCCTCCTCCGTGCCGTCATGGGTCATCCCGCTCTACAACGAGGACTGGGCGAACGGCTCCCACCGGGCCTGTACCGGCATCGTCCTGTCGAAGACCAAGACGCTCGCCACCCCGGACTGCTTCACCGGGATGGACGAACAGGACATGGCCTCGGAGTACAGCCTGACGTCAGGCCAGATCACCGGCGGTGCCGGCGGGATCTCGTACCGCAGCCATCCGCAGTACGACGCGACGAGCCGCCGCGCCGCCCTCACCGTCGTCACCCGGCGGACCCCGGACAACAGCGGCAAGCCGGTCCTCGCCGCCGCGGCGGACTCGGCGCTCCGGGCAGCCGGGGCGAAGGCGACGTACTACTCCTGGTCCGGTCTCGACCTCGACTCGGCGCCCCGGGTGCGCCACTCCGAACAGGTGGTCGTGAAGTCGGCGGCGGAATGCGCCTCGCTGCTCGGGGCCGCACTGCCGTCCGGGGCGCTGTGCACCGCGCCCGCGCCGGGCGCACCGCCGGTCGCGGACGAGGACCAGTGCTTCGGGGACGCGGGCGGCGCCCTGGTCGCCGGCGGCAAGCTCGTCGCCGTCTCGGCGACGAAGTCGACCGGGTGTGTACAGGGCGGGGTCCGCCTCTACACCCGTATCGACTCCTACCGGGCGCTGGTCGACGAATGGTCCAGGGACGTCGACCTGGACTACAGGAACAGCGGCAGCGTGCTCGCCCTGGAGAAGCTCGGGACCGACTACTACTTGATCGACATCTGTACGACGGACACGCAGCGCAGGCTGCAGGACTGCTATGTGGACAGCACCGGCTCTGCCGTGGCCGGTGGCTATTCCACACTCCTGCAGGCCGGGGACATGAACGGCGACGGCTACGGCGACATGATCGCGCGTACCACCGGCGGAACCCTCTACCGCGTACCCAGCAGCGACGCCGAAGGCCCGGACGGCTTCGACCACCGGGTGCGGATCGGCGGCGGCTGGAACATCTACAACCAGCTGGTCGGTGTCCGTGACATCTCCGGCGACGGCCGGGTGGACCTCATCGGCCGGGACTCCGGAGGGGTGCTCTGGCTCTACCGGGGCACCGGCGACGGCAAGTTCGCGGGCCGTACGCGCATCGGCGGCGGCTGGAACGTGTACACCTCGCTCGCCGGGCGCGGTGACCTCTCCGGTGACGGCCGGTCTGACCTGGTGGCGCGGGACAGGGCCGGGGTCCTCTGGCTGTACCGCGGCAACGGCAAGGGCGGGTATGCCGCCCGTACCCGGGTCGGCGGGGGCTGGAACGTGTACAACGCGATCGTGGCGAGCGGGGACATGGACCACAACGGGCGGCAGGACATCTTGACCCGCACGCCGGCCGGGGCGGTGTACCTGTACAACGCCGACCACAAGGGCGGGTTCGACAGCAGGAAGCAGCTCGCGGTCACGCGCTGGAAGAACTACGCCAAGATCAGCTGAGAGCGGTCGAGGCGGCCCCGCCTCGCGTCACCGTATCGAGGCTCGAGACGGCGCATGCCGTGCCCCCGGCGAGGGAATCGCTGGGGGCATGACAAACACCAGCACACACCGTCCCCGCGGTGCCCCGGAGCCGGGCGCGGACGAAGCGCGCCTGGCCGAACTCGGCTACACGCAGGTCCTCGCCCGCCGGATGTCCGCGTTCGCCAACTATGCCGTCTCGTTCACGATCATCTCGGTGCTCTCCGGCTGCCTGACGCTCTACCTGTTCGGCATGAACACCGGCGGCCCGGCCGTCATCACGTGGGGCTGGGTCGCGGTCGGCCTGATGACGTTGTTCGTCGGCCTGGCGATGGCGGAGATCTGTTCGGCGTACCCGACGTCCGCGGGCCTGTACTTCTGGGCGCACCGGCTGGCCCCGCCGCGTTCGGCGGCGGCCTGGGCCTGGTTCACCGGCTGGTTCAACGTGCTGGGGCAGGTCGCCGTCACCGCCGGGATCGACTTCGGGGCGGCGTCGTTCCTGGGGGCGTACCTGAACCTCCAGTTCGACTTCGAGGTCACGCCAGGCCGTACGGTCCTGCTGTTCGCCGCGATCCTTCTGCTGCACGGGCTCCTGAACACCTTCGGGGTCCGCATCGTCGCCGTCCTGAACGGCGTGAGCGTGTGGTGGCATGTACTCGGGGTCGCCGTCATCGTCGGCGCCCTGACCTTCGTACCGGACTCCCATCAGTCGGCGTCGTTCGTCTTCACCGAGTTCGTGAACAACACCGGGTGGGGCAGCGGCTTCTACGTCGTGATGATCGGCCTGCTGATGGCCCAGTACACGTTCACCGGCTACGACGCCTCCGCCCATATGACGGAGGAGACCCACGACGCCGCGACGGCCGGTCCGCGCGGCATCGTCCAGTCGATCTGGACGTCGTGGATCGCCGGTTTCGTCCTCCTCCTCGGCTTCACCTTCGCCATCCAGTCGTACGACGGAGCCCTGAACTCCCCGACCGGCGCCCCGCCCGCCCAGATCCTGCTGGACGCCCTCGGCGCCACCACCGGAAAGCTGTTGCTGCTGGTCGTCATCGGCGCCCAGCTGTTCTGCGGGATGGCGTCCGTGACCGCGAACAGCCGCATGATCTACGCGTTCTCCCGGGACGGCGCACTCCCGTTCTCCCGTGTCTGGCACACGGTCAGCCCCCGCACCCGAACCCCTGTCGCCGCAGTCTGGCTGGCCGCGATCGGCGCACTCGTCCTGGGTGTGCCGTACCTGATCAACGTCACCGCGTACGCCGCAGTGACCTCGATCGCGGTGATCGGCCTCTACATCGCGTACGTCATCCCCACCCTGCTCCGACTCCTGCGCGGCGACGACTTCGTCCCGGGCCCCTGGCACCTGGGCCGCTGGTCCCGGCCCATCGGGATCGTCGCGGTGGTGTGGGTGGCGGTCATCACGGTCCTCTTCATGCTGCCGCAGCTGTCCCCGGTCACCTGGGAGACGTTCAACTACGCCCCGGTCGCGGTCCTGGTGGTGCTGGGGTTCGCGGCGACATGGTGGTTCGCGTCGGCGCGCCACTGGTTCCTCAAACCGGATCACAAGGGTGCGAGCGCGGACATTGCACCGGACTGACCGGCCCGAGTTCCCGGTTCGACGGGCCCGGCGACCGATACTCGATCGGCGGCCGGGCCGCGGCGGGCTATGCTCAGGGGTGATCGGCAAGGGCCGTTAGCTCAATTGGCAGAGCAGCGGACTTTTAATCCGTTGGTTGTGGGTTCGAGTCCCACACGGCCTACCGGACCCCTCGGGGTCGGAGCCCCCGTTGACCTGCGTCAACGGGGGCTCTGTCATGTTCGGAGCCCGCTCGGGGCGGAATCCGATGGTCAGGTGCTCACCACGGGGTCACGCCCGTCATCGGCGGGCGCAGACTGCACCGTCTGCCGGGCCCGCGGCACGAGCGCCGAAGCGCGGTCCGCTGCGTCCCGCCAAACCGTGCTCCATGAGCAGGTGTTCGCCACGGCTCGCCGACGGAGGCGATCCGCGCGGAGGCCCGCGCGTGGCGCGGCGTGGACCGGGCGCCATGGATCGCATGAGCGTCGAGGACGCGGTCCGCGCCTGCTGCGCGCCGGGCGGTCACTCGGCCGGGACCCCCCGGCCGAGTGATCACACCCGCGTCCTGCTGCCTCTTCTTCGCGGCGGCGCGCCGGTTGCCGTCGATGTGCGGTACATCGTCAGTAGGCTGACGCGTCCGGACGAAGGAGCACACCCCATGAGCCTGCGCCTGAAGGCGATCACCCGTGAGGAGCACCTGGCGTTCGTCGGGCGCCGGCCCTCCGCGAGCCACATGCAGGTTCCCTCGTGGGGGGATGTGAAGCCGGACTGGCAGGCACGGAGCCTTGGTTGGTTCGACGAGGGCGACCGGCTCGTCGGTGCGGGGCTGGTCCTGCTCAGGCCGCTGCCGAAGCTCAAGCGGTACCTCGCCTATCTGCCCGAAGGGCCGCTCATCGACTGGTCCGCGCCGGATCTGGACCGGTGGCTGCGCCCGATGCTGGGCCATCTGAAGGCGCAGGGCGTGTTCTCGGTGAAGATGGGCCCGCCCGTCGTCACCCGCCGCTGGAGCGCGGAGGCCGTCAAGGCCGCGATCGCCGATCCACAGGCCGGACGGCTGCGGGACGCCGAGGCCACGTCCCACGAGCCGGGGGCCCTCGCCGTCGCCGACCGGCTGCGCGCGATGGGCTGGCAGCAGACCGAGCCGGGCGACGAGGACGGGTTCGCCGCCGGCCAGCCCCGGTACGTCTTCCAGGTCCCGTTCGCCGGGAAGTCGCTGGAGGAAGTCCAGCAGGGCTTCAACCAGCAGTGGCGCCGCAACATCAAGAAGGCCGAGAAGGCGGGCGTCAAAGTCGTCCGGGGCGGCTATGAGGACCTGCCCGTCTTCTACGAGCTCTACGTGGAGACGGCGCGACGGGACAGGTTCATCCCGCGCCCGCAGGCCTACTTCGAACGGATGTGGACCGCCCTCGCGGACGAGGACCCGGACCGCATGCGGCTCTACCTCGCCCATCACGAGGGCGAGGTCCTCTCGGCGGCGACGATGCTGACCGTGGGCGAGCACGTCTGGTACTCGTACGGCGCGTCGACCGACCGCAAGCGCGAGGTCCAGCCGAACAACGCCATCCAGTGGCGGATGATGTCCGACGCCCACGAACTCGGCGCGAGCGTCTACGACCTGCGCGGCATCACGGACACCCTGGACGAGGGCAACCACCTGCTGGGCCTGCTCCGGTTCAAGGTCGGCACCGGTGGTCAGGCGGTGGAGTACCTGGGCGAATGGGACTTCCCGCTCAACAGGTTCCTGCACAAGGCGCTCGACCTGTACATGTCCCGCCGCTGAGGCCGGGCCCGGGAAGTCCCCCACGCCCCTCGGGGGTCAGTCCTCGCCCTCCAGTTCCCCTTCCGTCTCCAGGAACACCTGGCGCAGCGCCTCCAGTACCGCGGGGTCGGGCTTGGCCCACATGCCGCGGGACTCGGCTTCCAGGAGGCGTTCCGCGATGCCGTGGAGGGCCCAGGGGTTGGCCTGCTGGAGGAACTCGCGGTTGGCCGGGTCCAGGACGTACGTCTCGGTGAGCTTGTCGTACATCCAGTCGGCGACCACGCCCGTCGTCGCGTCGTAGCCGAAGAGGTAGTCGACCGTCGCGGCCAGTTCGAAGGCGCCCTTGTAGCCGTGGCGGCGCATCGCCTCGATCCACTTCGGGTTGACCACGCGGGCGCGGAAGACGCGGGACGTCTCCTCGACCAGGGTGCGGGTGCGGACCGTTTCCGGGCGGGTGGAGTCGCCGATGTACGCCTCGGGGGCCGTGCCGCGCAGGGCGCGGACGGTGGCCACCATGCCGCCGTGGTACTGGAAGTAGTCGTCCGAGTCCGCGATGTCGTGCTCGCGGGTGTCCGTGTTCTTGGCGGCCACGGCGATGCGCTTGTACGCCGTCTCCATCTCGTCGCGGGCCGGGCGGCCGTCCAGTTCGCGGCCGTAGGCGTAGCCTCCCCACACCGTGTAGACCTCGGCGAGGTCGGCGTCGGTGCGCCAGTCGCGGCTGTCGATGAGCTGGAGCAGGCCCGCACCGTAGGTTCCGGGGCGGGAGCCGAAGATGCGGGTGGTGGCACGACGTTCGTCGCCGTGTTCGGCGAGGTCGGCCTGGGCGTGGGCGCGGATGTGGTTCTGCTCGGCGGGTTCGTCGAGGGATGCGGCGAGGCGTACCGCGTCATCGAGCAGGCCGATGGTGTGCGGGAACGCGTCGCGGAAGAAGCCGGAGATGCGCAGGGTCACGTCGATGCGCGGCCGGCCCAGGTCGGCGAGGTCGATCGGTTCCAGGCCGGTGACGCGGCGCGAGGCGTCGTCCCAGACCGGGCGGACACCGAGCAGCGCCAGCGCTTCGGCGACGTCGTCGCCCGACGTACGCATCGCGCTGGTGCCCCACAGGGAGAGGCCCACCGAGGTGGGCCATGTGCCGTTGTCGGTGCGGTAGCGCTCCAGGAGCGACTCGGCCAGGGCCTGGCCGGTCTCCCAGGCGAGACGGGAGGGGACCGCCTTGGGGTCCACCGAGTAGAAGTTGCGGCCGGTCGGCAGGACGTTGACCAGGCCGCGCAGCGGGGAGCCGGACGGGCCCGCCGGGACGAACCCGCCGTTCAGGGCGTGGACGGTGTGGTCCAGTTCCGCTGTGGTGGCGGCCAGGCGGGGGACCACTTCGCGGGCGGCGAAGTCGAGGATGTCCGCGACCGGCCGGGGGTGGGACGCCGCCACGGTCGCGACGGCCGACGGGTCCCAGTCCGCGTCCTCCATCGCCTGGACCAGGGCGCGCGCCTGTTCCTCGGCCTCGTCCGCCGTGGTGCGGGTGGCGGCGGACTCGTCGAGGCCCAGGGCCTCGCGCAGCCCCGGCAGCGACGCCGTACCGCCCCAGATCTGGCGGGCGCGCAGGATCGCCAGGACCAGGTTGACCCGGTCCGGGCCGGCCGGGGCGCCGCCCAGGACGTGCAGGCCGTCGCGGATCTGGGCGTCCTTGATCTCGCAGAGCCAGCCGTCCAGATGCATGATGAATTCGTCGAAGCCCTCGTCGTCCGGGCGGTCGTCGAGTCCCAGGTCGTGGTCGAGCTTCGCGGCCTGGATCAGGGTCCAGATCTGGGCGCGGATCGCGGGCAGCTTCGCCGGGTCCATCGCGGCGATCTGAGCGTGCTCGTCGAGGAGCTGCTCCAGGCGCGCGATGTCGCCGTAGCTGTCGGCGCGGGCCATCGGCGGCACGAGGTGGTCGATCAGGGTGGCGTGGACGCGGCGCTTGGCCTGCGTGCCCTCGCCCGGGTCGTTCACCAGGAACGGGTAGACGAGGGGAAGATCGCCCAGTGCCGCGTCCGGGCCGCAGGCGGCGGACAGGCCCGCGTTCTTGCCGGGCAGCCACTCCAGGTTGCCGTGCTTGCCGAGGTGGATCACCGCGTCGGCGCCGAAGCCGCCGTCGTCCTGGGCGGCCGCGATCCAGCGGTATGCGGCCAAGTAGTGGTGCGAGGGCGGCAGATCGGGGTCGTGGTAGATCGCGATCGGGTTCTCGCCGAAGCCGCGCGGCGGCTGGATGAGGATCAGGAGGTTCCCGCGGCGCAGGGCGGCGAGCACGATGTCGCCCTCGGGGTTGCGGGAGCGGTCCACGAACATCTCGCCGGGGGGCGGGCCCCAGTGCCGCTCGACGGCGTCGCGGAGTTCTGCGGGGAGCGTCGCGTACCAGCGCCGGTAGTCGGCGGCCGGGATCCGCACCGGGTTGCGGGCCAGCTGCTCCTCGGTCAGCCACTCCTGGTCGTGGCCGCCGGCCTCGATCAGGGCGTGGATCAGCTCGTCGCCTTCGCCGGAGACCAGTCCGGGGAGGTCGGCCTCGGGACCGAAGTCGTAGCCCTCGGCGCGGAGCCGGCGCAGCAGGGCCACGGCGCTGGCCGGGGTGTCGAGGCCGACCGCGTTGCCGATACGGGAGTGCTTGGTCGGGTAGGCGGAGAGAACGAGAGCCAGGCGCTTGTCCGCGGCCGGGATATGGCGCAGCCGCGCGTGGCGTACGGCGATTCCGGCGACCCGGGCGGCACGCTCGGGGTCGGCGACGTACGCGGGCAGGCCGTCCTCGTCGATCTCCTTGAAGGAGAACGGGACGGTGATCAGCCGGCCGTCGAACTCGGGGACCGCGATCTGGCCGGCCGCATCGAGCGGCGAGACGCCCTCGTCGTTGTCCTCCCAGTCGCTGCGCGAGCCGGTCAGGCAGAGCGCCTGCAGGATCGGTACGTCGAGGCCGGTGAGGGCGCCCGCGTCCCACGACTCGTCGTCGCCGCCCGCCGACGCCTCGGCGGGCCGGGTGCCGCCGGCGGCGAGGACGGTGGTGACGATGGCGTCGGCGGCGCGCAGTTCGTCGATGAGTGCGGGTTCCGGGGTACGCAGCGAGGCGACGTACAGGGGGAGGGCGCGGGCGCCCGCGCCCTCGACCGCCCGGCAGAGCGTGTCGATGAACGCGGTGTTGCCGCTCATGTGGTGGGCGCGGTAGTAGAGCACCGCGATGGTCGGGCCGTCGGTGGCGCGCGCGGTGCGTTCCAGGGGACCCCAGGAGGGGGCGGGCGCCGGGGGTTCGAAGCCGTGGCCGGTCAGCAGGACCGTGTCCGAGAGGAACCGGGCCAGCTGGTCCAGGTTGGCGGGGCCGCCGTGCGCCAGGTAGGCGTGGGCCTCGGCCGCGATCCCGATCGGCACGGTGGAGGCGGCCATCAGCTGGGCGTCGGGGGCCTGTTCACCGGTGAGAACGACGACCGGCCGTCCGGTGGCCAGGACTTGGTCGAGTCCCTCCTGCCAGGCCCGGACACCGCCGAGGAGACGTACGACGACGAGGTCGGCGCCGTCGAGGAGAGCCGGGAGGCCGTCGAGCGGCAGGCGCGAGGGGTTGGCGTAGCGGTAGGTCACCGGACCGTCCGCGGCGCGGGCGCTGAGCAGGTCGGTGTCGGACGTCGACAGGAGCAGGATCATGCGGCGTCGGGCCTTCCTCGGGGTGTCCACGCCCCGGGCGGTGTCGGAATGGGGTTCTCCCCTGCTCGAGTGGGATCGAGAGCGTGGGGAAGGGAGTTCCTGACTCGCCCGGCTTTGCAGCCGGACTCACAGTGGCGGGACCGCGCCGGATTCGCACCGGGCTTCCTCCCCTGTCGCCGTTCCTGGCGATGCCGGGCCGGGTGGCCCGCTGCTAGGCATAGTAAGGGCCGCACATCGGATGGTGTTCATACCGCTCAGGATGATGGTCGGTATGCTCGCCGCCATGTCCACTTCCGACACTCCTCCGCCGGCCTCGGGGGAGCCCTTCTCCCGGGACCGTGGCGATGCCTGCCCGGGGTCGCTGCGGCTCCACCGGGCGGACGACGGTGCGCTGGCGCGGGTGCGGATCCCCGGCGGCGTGCTGGACATGCGGCAGGCGGACGTGCTCCGCGAGGCGGCACGGGAGTTGGGCGACGGTGAGTTGCATCTCACTTCGCGGGGCAATGTCCAGTTGCGCGGGCTCGGCGCGGACTGCGGCGGGCGGCTCGCCGAACTCCTCGGTGCGGCAGGGCTGCTGCCGTCCTGGAGTCATGAGCGGATACGCAATGTGGTGGCCTCCCCGCTCTCCGGGCTCGACGGCCGGGGCCGGTCGGACGTCGGGCCGTGGCTGACCGCGCTGGACGGGCTGTTGTGCGGAAGTGACAAAGCGGCCGGGCTGTCCGGCCGCTTTCTGTTCGCGCTCGACGACGGCCGCGGTGATGTGGACGCCCTGGGTGCGGACGTGACGGTGCTGGGGCGGGGCGACGGGAGCGCGCTGCTGCGGATCGGGGCCGCGGAGACGGTGCTGAGGGTTTCCGGGGGCGATGCGCCGCGCGCCGCGCTGATCGCGGCCGAGACGTTTCTGGAGACGGCGCGGGAGGCGGGCGCCTGGCGGGTGAGCGAACTGCCTTTCCCTGCCGAAGAGTTGTCGTCGCAGGTGGGAACGGCACTGCGTGCGGCGGGAGTTGACGCAGCCGACCACATGGAGCACGTACCACCGGCGACGACGGCGCAGGAGCCCGCGTACGGACTCGTCGGCACATCCGGACCGGCGGCGCTCTGCGTGGGCGTTCCGCTGGGGCGACTCAGCGGTGCGCAGTGGGAGAGCCTGTCCCGGGCGGGCGATGAGCTGCGGCTGACCCCGTGGCGCAGCGTCGTCGTGACGGGCGTGGCGCCCGGTGAGGCGGCGGCGCGACTGGGCGAGTGGGACGCGGCCGGACTGATCGTCGGTCCCGGCTCCGCGTGGACGGGGGTCGGTGCGTGCATCGGCCGGCCCGGATGCGCGAAGGCACTGGCCGATGTGCGGGGCGACGCGGAGGCCTTCGTGCGCGCCGCCGGAGCGCCCGTGGCCGGACGGCTCCCCGTGTACTGGTCCGGCTGCGAACGCCGGTGCGGTCACCCCAAGGGTGCCTGGGCCGACGTCGTCGCCGTCCCCGGTGGGTACCAGGTGACCCAGGTCCGCGAGGGGGTGCGGGGAGCCCCCGTGACGGTCCACGCCGGCCCGTCCGGCCTGGCCGCCGCGGTGGACGCCGCCCGTCGCACCCGTACCTGAACCATGACCTGACGGGCCGGCAGCCGGCCGGCCGGCCGAGACCAGCCCGACCAGCCAAGACCAGCCAGAGCAGTCCGACCAGCCCGACCATCGACCGGAGAGAGCGAACCCACCGTGTTCCAGTACGAGAAGGACGGACCGGCGATCTACCGCCAGTCCTTCGCCACCATCCGCGCCGAGGCGGATCTCGCGGGCCTGCCCGCCGACGTCAGCCAGGTCGCGGTCCGCCTGATCCACGCCTGCGGCATGGTCGACCTCGTACGCGACATCGGCTTCACCCCGGGCGTGGTGGCCGGTGCCCGCGCGGCGCTGCGCTCCGGTGCGCCGATCCTGTGCGACGTCGCCATGGTCGCCAGCGGTGTCACCCGCAAGCGGCTGCCCGCCGGCAACGAGGTCATCTGCACCCTGTCGGACCCCACGGTCCCCGATCTCGCGGCGAAGCTCGGCACGACCCGCAGCGCCGCGGCGATGGAGCTGTGGCGGGACCGCATGGAAGGGGCCGTAGTGGCGGTCGGCAACGCGCCGACCGCCCTGTTCCGGCTGCTCGAGATGATCGAGGAGGGTGCTCCCCGCCCGGCCGCCGTCATCGGCGTGCCCGTCGGTTTCGTCGGAGCAGCCGAGTCCAAGGACGCCCTGGCCGACCATCCGTCCGGTCTGGAACACCTGGTCGTACGGGGCCGTCGCGGCGGCAGCGCCATAGCCGCGGCCGCGCTCAACGCGATCGCCAGCGAGGAAGAGTAAGAGTGAGCGAGCAGAACACGGGCCGGCTGTACGGGGTGGGCCTCGGGCCCGGAGATCCGGCACTGATGACCGTACGAGCGGTGCAGATCATCGCCGGAGCCGATGTCATCGCCTATCACAGCGCCCGCCACGGACGGTCCATCGCGCGCTCCATCGCCGCCGAGCACATCCGCGCGGACCACATCGAGGAGAAGCTGGTCTATCCGGTCACGACGGAGACCACCGACCACCCCGGGGGCTACCGGGGTGCGATGGAGGAGTTCTACGGCGAGGCAGCGGCCCGGCTGGCGGTGCACCTGGACGCCGGGCGGACGGTGGCGGTGCTCGCCGAGGGCGACCCGATGTTCTACGGCTCGTACATGCACATGCACAAGCGGCTCGCCGACCGCTATCCCACCGAGGTGATCCCGGGGGTGACGTCGGTCAGCGCGGCCGCCGCCCGGCTCGGCACCCCGCTCGCCGAGGGCGAGGAGGTGCTGACGATCCTGCCCGGCACCCTGCCGGAGGAGGAACTGACGGCCAGGCTGGCCGCCACCGACGCCGCCGTGGTGATGAAGCTGGGGCGTACGTTCCCCGCCGTGCGCCGCGCCTTCGAGGCGTCGGGGCGGCTCGGCGAGGCGCACTACGTGGAGCGCGCCACGATGGCCGGGGAGCGTACCGGCGAGCTGGCCGACACCGACCCGGACTCCGTGCCGTACTTCGCCGTCGCGGTGCTGCCCAGCCGGATCGACGCGCCCCGCCCGGAAGCGGGTGCGGACGCGGCCGGCACCGGTGAGGTCGTCGTCGTCGGTACGGGTCCCGCCGGACCGCTGTGGCTGACCCCGGAGACCCGGGGGGCGCTGGCCGCCGCCGACGATCTCGTCGGCTACACCACCTACCTGGACCGGGTCCCGTTCCGCCCCGGTCAGGCACGCCACGGCTCCGACAACAAAGTGGAGTCGGAGCGCGCCGAGTTCGCCCTCGACCTGGCCCGCCGCGGCCGCCGGGTGGCCGTCGTGTCGGGCGGCGATCCGGGGATCTTCGCCATGGCGACCGCCGTGCTGGAAGTGGCCTCGCAGGACGCGTACGCGAAGGTACCCGTGCGAGTGCTGCCCGGGGTGACCGCGGCCAATGCCGCCGCGGCCCGGGCGGGCGCGCCGCTCGGCCACGACTACGCCACGATCTCGCTCTCCGACCGGCTCAAGCCGTGGGAGGTCATCGCCGCCCGGCTGCGCGCGGCCGCGGCGGCGGATCTGGTGCTCGCGCTGTACAACCCGGGTTCGCGGTCCCGTACCGAGCAGGTCGGCAAGGCCCGTGACCTGCTGCTGGAGCACCGTTCGCCGGACACTCCGGTGGTGGTGGGCCGGGATGTGGGCGGGCCCTCGGAGAGCGTACGGATCGTCACCCTGGCCGAGCTGGACCCCGCCGAGGTCGACATGAGGACGATCCTGCTGGTCGGCTCCTCGCAGACGCGGGCGGTGCGGCGTGGTGACGGCCGGCAGATCGTGTGGACGCCGCGGCGGTACCCGGAGGTCTGAGGCAGGCATCGGCCGTCCGGGGGCAGGGCCGGCCTCAATCGCGCAGGCCGGCCAGCCACGCCATCGCCTCTTCCGGCGCGGCGGCCACCGGTACGCCCTCCGGGACCGGTGGCCGGCGGACCACCACCACCGGAATGCCGGCCTCCCGGGCGGCGGTCAGCTTCGGGGCGGTGGCGTCGCCCCCGCTGTCCTTCGTGACGAGGACGTCGACGCGGTGACGGCGGATCAGCTCGCGCTCACCGTCGAGGGTGAAGGGCCCACGGTCCAGCAGGACCTCCATCCGCGCCGGGTGCGGTCCGTCGGGGGCGTCCACGGACCGCATCAGGAACCACAGGAAGCCGAGGCCGGCGAAGGCCGCGAGCCCCATCCGGCCCGTGGTCAGGAAGACCCGGCGGCCCAGCGCGGGCAGGGCCGTGGCCGCCTCGTCCAGCGACCCGACCGGATGCCAGCGGTCGCCGTCGACCGGCACCCAGCCGGGCCGGCGCAGCGCGAGCAGGGGAACATGGGCGGCGGCAGCGGCCGAGGCCGCATGGAAACTGATCGTCCCGGCGAAAGGATGGGTGGCATCGATGAGCGCGTCGACCCGGTGCGTACGCAGCCACTCGGCGAGCCCGTCGGCTCCGCCGAACCCGCCGACCCGCACCTCCCCCGGCGGCAGCTTCGGACTGGCCACCCGGCCGGCCAGCGAGCTGGTGACCCGGGCTCCGGCGGGCAGCGTCCCGGCCAGGATCCCGGCGAGCCGGCGGGCCTCCGTCGTGCCACCGAGGACGAGTACGTGCATGGGATCGGTCCAGACATGAGTGAGGCGACGGGCGGGCGCAGCGCCCAACTCAAACACACCGGTCTGCGGCCCGGCTGGACGACCGGTGCCTGTGCCACCGCCGCAGCCACCGCCGCGTACACGGCCCTGCTGACCGGTGACTTCCCCGACCCGGTGACCATCACCCTGCCCAAGGGCCAGACCCCCGCGTTCGCGTTGGCCGTGGAGGAACTCGACGGGGACCGGGCGACGGCCGGCGTGGTCAAGGACGCGGGCGACGATCCGGACGTGACGCACGGCGCGCTGGTACGGGCCACCGTGCGCCGCCTGCCGCCCGGCTCGGGTGTGGTGTTCCGGGCAGGTCCCGGCGTGGGCACGGTGACCCGCCCCGGTCTGCCGCTGGACGTCGGCGAGCCGGCCATCAACCCGGTGCCGCGGCAGTTGATGCGCGACCACATCGCGCGGGTGGCGGCGGAGCGCGGCGCCACGGGCGACGCCGAGATCACCGTCTCCGTCGATCACGGCGAGGAGATCGCCCGTTCCACGTGGAACCCGCGCCTCGGCATCCTGGGCGGACTGTCGATCCTCGGCACGACAGGGGTCGTCGTCCCGTACTCCTGCTCGGCGTGGATCGACTCGATCCGCCGCGGCGTGGACGTGGCCCGCGCGGCGGGGCACACGCATGTGGCGGGGTGCACGGGGTCGACCTCGGAGAAGACCGTCGTCGCCGAGTACGGCCTGCCGGAGATCGCCCTGCTCGACATGGGGGACTTCGCAGGAGCGGTGCTCAAGTACGTACGCAGGCATCCGGTGGACCGGCTGACGGTGTGCGGCGGGTTCGCGAAGCTGTCGAAGCTCGCTGCGGGCCATCTGGATCTGCACTCGGCCCGCTCCCAGGTCGACAAGGGGTTCCTCGCCGAACTCGCCCGGCGGGGCGGCGCGGACACGGCCCTGGCAGCCGCAGTGGCGGAGGCCAACACGGGCCTGGCCGCCCTTCAGCTGTGCGCGGCGGCCGGGGTCCCCCTGGGCGACCTGGTCGCAGTCGCCGCCCGCGACCAGGCGCTGTCGGTGCTGCGCGGGGCGCCGGTGTCCGTGGACGTCGTCTGCATCGACCGCGCGGGGACGGTCGTGGGCCGCAGCGAGCCGCGGTGACGACGGCCGGGCGACCGGGTCAGCAGACGTGCCGCTCGCGCTCCGCCGAGTACAGGTGGCTGTCGCGGAACTGCTCGGCGCCCAGCGTGCGGCCCACCATGATGACGGCGGTACGGATGACGCCCGCGGCCTTCACCTGACCGGCGATGTCGCTGAGCGAACCGCGCAGGATCAGCTCGTCCGGGCGGGACGCCATGGCCACCACGGCGGCCGGGCAGTCGGCCCCGTAGTGCGGCAGCAGCTCCTCGGCGACCCGGTCCACGTACCGGGCGGCCAGATGCAGCACGATCAGCGCACCGCTGCGCCCGAGCGTCGCAAGGTCCTCGCCGTCCGGCATGGCGGTGGCACGGTGGGCGATGCGGGTGAGGATGACGGTCTGGCCGACGGTCGGCACGGTCAGTTCCCGTTTCAGCGCGGCTGCGGCCGCCGCGAACGCCGGTACTCCGGGCACCACTTCGTACGGCACCCCTGCCGCGTCGAGCCGCCTCATCTGCTCGGCGACCGCACTGAAGACGGACGGGTCGCCGGAGTGCAGCCGGGCCACGTCGCGCCCGTCCTCGTGGGCGCGGACCAGCTCGGCGGTGATCTCGTCGAGGGTGAGCTGCGCGGTGTCGACGAGGCGTGCGTCCGGCGGGCATTCGGCGAGGAGTTCCCGGGGGACCAGGCTGCCCGCGTACAGGCAGACCTGGCAGGCGGCGAGCGTCCGGGCGCCGCGCACCGTGATCAGGTCGGCGGCGCCGGGCCCGGCACCGATGAAGTACACGGTCATCTGTTGTCTCCTGTGTCTCCTGATGCGGACGGTGCCGAGGACTTGCACACGGACCACTGGGTGACCGGCATGGCCTGCCGCCAGCCGGTGAAGCCGCCGACCGGTACGGCGTGCGCCACCGCGAGCCGTACCAGCTCGCCGCCGTGGCGCCCGTACCGCTCGGTGAGCAGCGCCTCGGACTCCAGCGTCACGGTGTTGGCGACCAGCCGGCCGCCGGGCGGCAGTGCGTCCCAGCAGGCGTCGAGCAGCCCCGGCACGGTCAGTCCGCCGCCGATGAACACGGCGTCCGGAACCGGCAGTCCGGCGAGCGCCTCCGGGGCCCGCCCGGTCACCACGCGCAGCGCGGGGACGCCGAGCCGGTCGGCGTTACGGGTGATGCGTCCGGCCCGCACCGGATCGCGTTCGACGGTCACGGCACGGCAGGACGGGTGGGTGCGCATCCACTCGACGGCGATCGAGCCGGATCCGCCGCCGATGTCCCAGAGCAGCTCGCCGGGGGCCGGGGCCAGTGCCCCGAGGGTGGCTGCGCGGATGTGACGTTTGGTGAGCTGGCCGTCGTGTTCGTACGCGACGTCCGGCAGTCCGGGAACGGCCCCGAGCCGCAGTGCGTCCGGGGCCCGGTGGCACTCGATCGCGATGACGTTCAACGGGTCGCCCGGCGGATGCGCCCATGCCTCGGCCGTACCCGCCGCACCGTCCTCGGCCTCGCCGCCGAGCTGCTCCAGCACCCGCATGCGGCTGGGCCCGAAGCCGTGCTCGCGCAGCAGCGCCGCCACTTCGCCCGGGGTGCCGGCGCCGGCGCTCAGCACCAGCAGCCGCCGGCCGTCGTGCAGGGCGGCGGCCAGCCGGGCCGCCGGGCGGCCGACGAGGGTGACGACCTCGGTGTCCTCCAGCGGCCAGCCGAGCCGGGCGCAGGCGTAGGAGACGGAGGACGGATGCGGCAGGACACGGAGGTTTTCGGCGCCCAACTCCTCGCAGAGCGCGCGCCCGATGCCGTAGAACATGGGGTCGCCGCTGGCCAGCACGGCGATCCGGAGTCCCTGATGTGCGGTCAGGAGAGCGGCCACGGCGGGCCGCAGCGGCGAGGGCCAGGGCACGCGCCGCCCCGTGCACTGCGGTGGCAGCAGCTCCAACTGCCGTGCACCGCCGATCACCACCTGTGCGCCGAGCAGCGCCGCGCGCGAGTCCTCCGGCAGCCCCTGCCATCCGTCGGCGCCGATCCCCACGACGGTCGGCGCAGGGGGCGGGGGCGGGCTGGGCTCTGCGGGTATCACGGCCGGTACCTCGGAGTTCGGGGGCTGACGCAGCCGAAACTCTACTGTTCGTCCCTGCCCGGCCGGTGGGCCGGGCAGGGGCCGTCTGCCGGGAGCGGTCAGAACCGGAAGACCGGGCCCGTGACCGCTGCCAGCACACAGGCGTTGGCGAAGGTCCGCTGCCAGGACACCGGCCGGCCGTCGTACTGCCCCTCGGCGGTGGCGGTGACCGGGTTGTAGAGGTGCGGGCACGGCCGCGGGTCGCCCGTCGGCCCGTCGAGATCGCCCCCGGCCGTGTCCAGTGCGGCGCAGGCCTCGGCGGCCTTCGGGTGGTTGCTCCCGGAGGCCGCCGGGCACTCGAGGAGGACGCCGCGGATCCACGTGTCGTCGCTGCCGGACACGGTCAGGAAGAGCCCGCTGTCGGGGGCGGCGGCGTGCGCAGTGGGGGACATGAGCAGGGGCGTGGCCAGGGCGGCGGCGGTCAGCGAGGCGGCGGCCAGGAGCCGCGCGACGGTGGCGACGATCACGGTGGGGGTAACGAACCGCCGGTCATGAGGACACGAGCGGTGTTTCTTCCCGGAGGGGTGAATGGAAGCTTCCGGCATGCCGTTCGATCCGTCGGGGCAGTTCATATCCGCAGGGCTGCCGCACTCCGCCGGGTGCCCCGCCGGAGTATCCTAGACATACCAGGAACATTCCGTACATGAGCCTCCGAGCCCGTGTCGTTCTTGGCGATTCACAACGCCGGGCCGGTGCACACCGGCCCGGGGCAGGGTTCGCGTCATGATTGCGCCCGTTCTGTACGCGTCCGCGGTCGATGACCGGACCTTCTCTTCGCCCTCGCCGCCGCGTCTCTCGCTGGCTCCGGCGGGCACCGATCCAGCCCTTCTGGACGGCGCGTGGTGGCCGCATTCCCGCGATCTGACGGTGGAGCTTCCCGCGCTGGCAGCGGTGCTCGACCCGCTGTGGGGCCGGATCACCCGCGTGACGGTGAACCCCACCTTCTGGCCCGTGATCCCACGGAAGGTTCCCGTCCAGGGGCATGTGATCCACGTCGGCTGGTTCAAGCCCGAACAGGACCCGAACAAGTTGCTGCTCCTCTCCTACACCACCGGCCGCTGGGACCTGCTGGTGATCCCGCCGGAGACGGACCCGGGTACCGCCGCCTGGCTGCTGACCGCAGCCGCCGATCCGGCACGGAGCCTCACCGCGAGTGGACTGATGCGGGAGGCCGAGCTCTTCCGGGCCGCGGCCGAGGCCGACTGGGACCTCGTCCGGGAGACGGTCTGGGACTCCGAAGGCGGCCACAGCGCCCGGCCGGCCTCGCGAGGCCGTGTCCGAGCAGTCGTCGCCCAGGCGCCGGGCCCGAGGGAAGGGATGTGAAGGCATGGAGGTGTGCAACGACGTGCGCGTCCGGAGGAGTGGCTCGCCATGACTTCGGACGCGCACGTTCCTGGCCGTACCGATGACACGGCGCCGCTCCTGCTCCTGTCGGACACGAGCGGTCGGCCGATCGTTCCCGGGATCGCGGTGCTGCGGATGGAGACGACCCCCGATCGCGAGGGGGTCTTCGACGGTGCGTGGTGGCCGCGTTCCCGCGACATAGCGTCCCAACTGCCCGGTCTGATCGATGCCTTGGCCGCCCGGCTGGGGCCCATCGCACGGGTCGGTCTGGACGCGAGTGCCTGGGACGATGCGCCGGGCCACCTCGTGATCGGTGGCCGGACCGTCCGTATCGACTGGTCCGCGGTCGACGACAGCACGATGATCGTCACGCGTGGCGAGCAGGACCATTTCTCGTTCCTGGTGATCCCGCCCCAGGCCAGTGCCGCCGCCGCGCGCGCTGCGATGGCCATGGCCGTGCAGGAGGGAAACTGCACGCCTGCGGAGCAGATCCTCATGGGTGTGGGCATCATCCCCGCAGCACCGAGTTGATGCGGACATGGAAGCGGCCCCGATGGTCTCGCCACCGGAGCCGGCCCTTCCAGGGCGCCACACGTGAGAGTGTGCGTCCTTGCCTCCATGGTACTCCGCAAATCGGTATAAAGCGGATCCGTTCTTCATTTATTCCGTGTTGCCGTGCCACTGCCCCTCGACGCGGAACCACAGACCCGGTGCGTAGATCGCATGGACAGCCGGGGCTTCCCCCTTTGCCACCTGCAGGATCCGCAAGGCGCCGCTGGGCAGCAGGTCGTACTCGTACACCATCTCGGAGTCGCCCTCCGTGATGTCCGTGTACGAGATGTCCGCCACCCCCTGCTCTGCGTATTCCTTGGGGGGACGATTCTCTACCAACTTGACGAAAACGCCCATGGTTTGACGATAGGATCGCCGAGGTCGTCGCGCTCGCGGGACGGCAGCTTACGACCGAGGAAACGGAGGCGGTCAGTGCTGCCCGGCCGGCGCGATGTTCTGGTTGGCGTGGAAGAAATTGTCCGGGTCGTAGGTCTGCTTGATCTTCGCGAGCCTGTCGTAGTGGCCGCGGTAGGTGGCCCGGACCCGGTCCGGGGTCTCACCCGCTCCCATGAAGTTCACGTACGCCCCGCCCATCGAGTGCGGGTGCAGCTCCTCCCAGTAGTCGACACACCACTGCCTGATCGTCTCGGCCTTGTCCGGGTCGGGGTCGATGCCCGCGATGACGCCGGACCAGACGGCGTCCCGGTACGCCCACGCCGTGTCGTCCGCGCCGATCCGGTGGGCGGCTCCGTCGACCGGGTACAGGTGCATGGTCGACAGGTCGGTGGGGAGGTTCTCGGCGTACTTGATGTGCACGTCGATGGCGTCGTCCGTGATCCGGTCGAAGAAGTTGCCGCGCCAGTACCACTGCAGGCCGGCCGGGAGCAGTTCGTCGAACATGCTCTGCAGTGCGGGGTACGGCATCGGTGTCGTGAAGTGGAAGGTCGGTGGGCCCGGTTCGTTCACGACCTTGAGGGTCTCTTCGAGGAGCGCGGGTTCGCCGGTCCAGCACCACACGACGCCGCACATCTTCTGGCCGTGCAGCTCCTCCGGGAACGGCGGACCGGGCGGCACGCTGAGCGCCGCGAAGAAGCCGTTCAGCTTCTCGGGCGCCTGCGGCAGGAAGTCCCGGTACCACTCGAGGACTTCGCGGGTCCGGTCGACCGGCCACACGGTGATCGCGACACCCACGGTGTCCACCGGGTGCAGCTGGAAGCTGAACGAGGTGACGACGCCGAAGTTCCCGCCGCCGCCGCGCAGTGCCCAGAACAGGTCGGCGTTCTCGTTCTCGTTCGTGGTGACGAAGCTGCCGTCGGCCAGCACGACGTCCGCTGCGAGCAGGTTGTCCATCGTCAGGCCGTACCTACGGGTGAGATAACCGTGGCCGCCGCCGAGGGTGAGGCCGCCGACGCCCGTGGTGGACTGGATCCCGGCCGGGGTGGCCAGCCCGAAGCCGTGGGCGGCATGGTCGAGGTCGGCGAGCTTGCTGCCGCCGCCGACGAGCGCGGTCCGGGTGTCGGGATCGATGTACGCCCAGCGCATCGGTGACAGGTCGAGGGTGACACCGTCGTCCACCACACACAGTCCGGCACCGCTGTGCCCGCCGCCCCGGACGGCGAGTTCGAGCCCTTCGGTACGGAGGAAGCCGACCGCGGCCATGACGTCCGCCGCGTCCGTGCACCGCACCACAGCGGCCGGGCGCCGGTCGATCATGGCGTTGTAGACCGTGCAGGCCTCGCGGTACTCCGGATCCTGCGGGCCGATGACCGGGCCGCGCAACGCGGTCCGCATCGCTTCGAGGGTGGTGCCGTCCATAGCCGTCTCCTTGCCGGGGCGCGGACCGCCGATGTCTCCACGCTCCCGCCGGGCGAGGGGCGGTGCAATCGCCGGGGGCCGCGCAAAGAGCGACATGCGATGTCGGGGAGCGGTGGGCGGGGGCGACCCGCAGGCGCACCATGAAGCCATGGACGGACGTCCGGGATCCTTCACCGGCGGCATCAGCCCCCCGGGGCGCCTCGCCGGGCCCGGCGAGGGCATCAGCCCGGAGGAACTCGCGCTCGCGGCACGCAACCACGGTCTGCCGCTGGAGGCGCTGCGCTACGACGTCACGCCACCCGGCCTCCACTACGTACTGGTCCACTACGACATTCCCTATGTCCCCGACGCCTGTGCCGGGCGCTCCCACGGCTGGCAGCTCACCGTGCACGGCCGGGTCCGCAGGCCGCTGGCGCTGGACGCGGCGGCCCTGCGGTCGTTCCCGGCCGTCACGCATCGCGTCACGATGGAGTGTGCGGGCAACGGGCGGGCCCTGCTCACCCCGCGTCCGGTCAGCCAGCCGTGGCAGGTCGAAGCGGTCGGTACGGCCGAATGGACCGGGGTGCCGCTGCGGCTGCTGCTCGCCGAGGCCGGGGTCGAGCCGGACGCGGTCGAGGCCGTCTTCTGCGGGGCCGACCACGGCGTCGAGCGGGGCGTCGAGCAGGACTACCGGCGGAGCCTGCCGTTGGAGGTGGCCCTCGGCGACGACCCGGACGTGCTGGTGGCGTACCGGATGAACGGCGGGCCGCTGCCGCCGCAGCACGGTCATCCGCTCCGGCTGGTGGTGCCGGGCTGGTACGGCATGGCCCACGTGAAGTGGCTCCGCGAGATCCGGCTCACCAGCACCCCGTTCACCGGGTTCCAGCAGACGACGGCGTACCGCTACCGCCAGGAGCCCGACGATCCCGGCGAGCCCGTCACCCGGATCGCCCCGCGGGCGCTGATGATCCCGCCCGGCTTCCCGGACTTCATGTCCAGGACCCGTTTCGTCCATCCCGGGCGGCTGCTGCTGGAAGGCAGGGCCTGGTCGGGGCGGCCGCCCGTCACCCGGGTCGAGGTGACCACCGACGACTGCCGTTCCTGGTACGACGCCGAGCTCGCCGCGCCGGACGGGGACGGGTCGCACATCTGGGCCTGGCAGCGGTGGCAGGCGTCATGGAAGGCCACCCCCGGCAGGCATGTCCTCGCCGCGCGCGCCACCGACGCGGCGGGCCGGGTACAGCCCCTGCGCCAGGCGTGGAACCGCGGCGGCTTCGGTAACAACGCCGTCCAGCGGATCCCGGTGCACTGCGGTGCGGGGCGTCCGGACTGAGCCGGGACGCACGGGAACGAGCCGCACCGCCGGGGCCGGGCGGTGCAGCTCGGACGTGGAGTACGCCTCAGATCAGGAGCTTCGTCTTGGCCTGCACGAACTCCTCGTCGGTGATCGCGCCACGGTCCCTGAGGTCCGCGAGTTTGGCCAGTTCGTCGACGCTCGGCCCGCCCTTCGCCGCGGCGCCCTTGTCGCCCGTGCCCGCCGCCTCGCGTACGTACGCCTTGAAGGCGGCCTCCCTCTCCTGGACCTCCTTCATGTCGCGCTTCCCCATGGATTTGCCGCGCGCGATCACGTAGACCAGGACGCCGAGGTACGGCACCACCAGGGCCAGGATCAGCCAGCCCGCCTTGGCCCAGCCGCCCAGGTCGTCGCTGCGGAAGATGTCCACGATGACCTTGAAGAGCAGGAACAGCCACATGATCCAGAGGAAGAACCAGAGCATGGTCCAGAAGAGATTGAGCAGGGGGTAGTCGTCCATGTTTCAGCTCCCTGGTCGTCGCCGCGGTTCAGCGCCGAATGACTGAATGCTGAATCAGTCATATCACCACATATGGGCGCCTGCTCGTCGTGGTTCGGCACCGGTCCTCCGGGGGTGCTGCGGAGTACCGTGGAACCGTCGGCGAAGGCGTGGGCGAGTGCGAGGGCGTATGAGAGCCGCAGACGAGTCCGCTCTGAGCCCGGTCGGGGCGGTGGGGCGCGTCACCGTGCCGATCCCGCAGAGCGGCCCGGGCGAAGTGCTGGTGGCCGTGCGGGGCGGTTCGGAGGCCTACACCGCATGGTCGTCGACGTCGATCGACAGGGACGAACGCGTCGTTGTCGTCGACTCGGTCTCGGCGCGCAGCGTGATCGTCGAACGTCTGCCGTCCTGAACCGGGATCCGGCACCGGGGGATGACGCCGGGGGACGACGTCGAGGTGAAATGACGTACGGCAGGAGTCCGCTCATGTTGTTCTGGCACGTTCCCGCCCCCAACGAGGCGATGCTCATCTCCGGATCGAAGCGGCAGACGCAGGACACGCAGTTCCGGATCGTCACCGGCCACGGCAGTTTCGTCGTACCGGTGAAGCAGAAGGCGCGCATGCTCTCCCTGGCGCTGCGCGAGGCCGAGATCACCGAGGACTGCGTCACCCAGCAGGGCATCCGCCTCAACGTCCGCGCGGTCGCCGTCTTCAAGGTCGGTGACGACGCCGTCTCCATCGCCAACGCGGCACGCCGCTTCCTGTCCGAACAGGACCAGATGGAGGAGCTCGCGGGCCGGATCTTCGCCGGTCACCTGCGGTCCATCATCGGCGGGCTGACCGTCGAGCAGATCATCCGGGAACGGAACCGGGTCTCCCAGGAGGTCATCGCTGGCAGCCACGGCGAGATGGAGAAGCTCGGCATCGTCGTGGACGCCCTGCAGATCCAGGAGATCGACGACGCCACCGGCTACATCAGCAACCTCGCCGCCCCGCACGCGGCCGCCGTCGCCAGCCAGGCCCGGATCGCCCAGGCCAGGGCCGACCAGGAGGCGTCCGAGCGCGAGCAGCAGGCCGCGGCGCTCAAGGCCGAGTACGAACGGGACACCGCGATCAAGCGGGCCGGTTTCCTCGCCGAGACCGAGCAGTACAACGCCCGCGCCGCCCAGGCCGGGCCGCTCGCCCAGGCCAGGGCGTCGCAGGAGGTCATCGAGGAGCAGACCGCCCTGGCGGAGCGCCAGGCCGCGCTGGCCGCACAGCGGCTGGAGGCGGAGGTCAGGCGTCCGGCGGACGCCGAGGCGTACCGGCAGCGCACGCTCGCCGAGGCCGCCCGGGACCGGGCGAAGTTCCAGGCCGACGGCAATGCGTACACCGAGCGGACCCTCGCCCAGGCGCAGGCCGACGCCAACACCGCCCGCGCCGCCTCGCTCCGGGACGGAAACCAGGAGCTGATCGCGGCCAACCGCATCGTGGAGAACCTGCCGGCGCTGGCGGACGCGGCGGCCCGCGGGATGAAGGGCGCCGACCTCACCGTGCTCAACGGCACCAACGGGGTCAACGAGATGGCGGCGGGCGTGGTCGGTCAGGGGCTGGCCATCCTCCACGCGCTCCAGCGCAGCACGGGGGCGGGAGCGGGTGCGGTCAACGGGAAGCAGACGCCGCGCATCACCGAATCGAAGTGACCGGGGACCGGCTCCGGGCCGGGTTCGGCAGGGCCTGGGGCGGGCCGGGACGGACAGGATCTCGTGCCCGGGGGCCGGGCGGTTCGGCACTCATTCCTCAATTGGTCAGCAGCCCGTCCCGGATGGCGTAGAGTTGTGTTCACCGACGCGGGGTGGAGCAGCTCGGTAGCTCGCTGGGCTCATAACCCAGAGGTCGCAGGTTCAAATCCTGTCCCCGCTACTGAAATGTCAGGCCCGGCACGCAGCGAGCGTGCCGGGCCTGACGTGTATGTGTCCTCTCCCCCCATTGGCCGACGAGGAGTCGCCGCGTGAGGCCGCTCCGGCGAACCTGGGAGGTCACAGGGCGCACCGGGCAGGAGAACACAGGTGGGGATGGCGGAGAGGCCGAGCGGTGCGCGGGCCCTGGGCGACGGCTGGGCCTGGCAGTTCGTCCGCACGCTGCCGGTCCTGATGATCGTCGGCGGGCTGCTGTTCGACTACTTCACGCCGCCGGCCTTCACCGCCGTGCCGCTGTTCGTGGCGGCCCCGTTGATCGCCGCCCCGTTCGTCTCGCTGGCCGGCACCGTCCGTACCGGCGCGGCCGCGGTCCTCGCCATCGTCGCGCTGCGGACGGCCAGTGGCACGCTGATGCACGTCGTGCCGGTCATCGAGTTCTTCACCGTGCTCACGGTCTCGATCCTCGCCGTCGTCATCAACGGGGTGGTACGGCACAGCAATGAGCAGCTGGCCTCGGCGCGGTTCATCGCGGAGACCGCCATGCGGGCCGTGCTGCCGGCCCCCATGGACCGGATCGGGGGGCTCCGCGTCGCGGCGCGGTACGAGGCGGCCCAGGCGGACGAGTACGTCGGCGGCGACCTGTTCGCCGTGGCCGAGAGTCCGCACGGGGTGCGGCTCGTGGTCGGGGACGTGCGCGGCAAGGGGCTCCAGGCGGTCGAGGCGGTGGCCGTGATCATCGGTGCGTTCCGGGAGGCCGCCGAGCAGGAGGACTCGCTGGAGTGCGTGGCGCAGCGGCTGGAACGGGCGCTGGCGCGGGAGGGGGCGCGGCAGCGCGGTATCGATCCGGTCGAGGGGTTCGTGACCGCCGTGCTCGCCGAGATCCCGCCCGGCGCGGCCGAGGTGCGGATCGTCAACCGCGGCCACCCCGAGCCCATTCTGATCCACCCCGACGGCACACTGGACGTGCTGGTGCCGTCGGTGCCCGCGCTGCCGCTCGGCATGGACCTGGGGGTGTGGCCGGACCGGGCCGACGTATGGGGTCTGGCCGCCGGTGCGACGCTGCTCGCCTTCACGGACGGGCTCTCCGAGGCCCGAGACCCGCAAGGGGTCTTCTACGATCCGGCGGCCCGGCTGCGCGGCCGGATCTTTCCCGGGCCCGAGGAGCTGCTGTCCGCGCTCTCCGACGACGTGCGGCTGCACACCGGTGGCAAGTCCACCGACGACATGGCGCTGCTCGCTGTCGAGCGCCCCGCGGAGGGGCAGCCGGAGCGGCGGACGACGGTGAAGATCGTGGGACGTGATGCGCGTGCGAGCGAAGGAAATCCGAGCCGGTGAGAAGACTCGGCCGAGCCGGTGAGAGGGCTGTGCGGGCCGATGCCACTGTCCGTGACCGAAGGACGCCGCTCCGCATAACATTTGACGCAACGTCAGAAACCGGGTAATGACTGAGAGGCGATCAACTCGCCCGATTCCGCCCGATTGTGTCCCGTAAAGTCCAGGCCAAGGCCGTCAACGATCAGTGGGAACGGCTTGGAATCGGGCCCGTGTGTCTATTAACGTTCGATAACGCAGCGCGGTTGTCCCAGCCGTCGTCAGTGGCGGCACCGTGCGCGAGCGCCGAATTCCGCAAGGGAACCGGGGAACCACCTACATGGGGTGAATCGGACACCTGTGTCTCGTGAGAGGCAGAGGGATCCGTAGGAGACCTTCCTGCTCCGAACCCGTCAGCTAACCCGGTAGGCGAGAAGGAAGGAAAGGAGTGCGCCCCCGTGGCGTCCAACAAGCCTGCCCCCGAAGCCCCCTCCCGGTTCGGCTCCGACTTCGCGAGCGAGTACGGAAACGACCGGAGAACCGAATTCGGCGCCGAGTTCACCACTGACCTCGCGGCCGACGGCTTCGGTGAGAGTGACCGGTCCTGGGAGGAATGGAATCCCACCGAGGAGTCCGTCCGCCCCGTGCGCGGCAGGCATCGCGTCGCCAAGCAGCGCAACGGACTCGCCCGCAGCTCCACGGTGCTCGGAGTCGGCGTCATCGCGGCCGTCGGCGCGGGTGGCATGGCCACCGCGCAGAGCAAGCCGCCGGTCTCCATCTCCCTTCCCGACTCCCTCGCGGACAACCTCCCCGATGCCAAGTCCCTTCCCGGCGTAGGCAGTCTGTTCGCCGACGACTCCGTCGACCAGGCGAAGGCCGCAGACTCCGCGGCCCCGCTCACCAGCGCCGGCATCACCACCGCCGAGGCCGAGCAGGGCGCCACCGACGCCGGCGAGGCACTGCGCGCCCGCATCCTCCAGCAGGCCGAGCAGCAGCAGAACGCCGCCGACGCGGAGGCCAAGGCCGCCGAGGAGAAGGCCGCTGCCGAGAAGGCCGCCGCCGAGGCCAAGGCGAAGCAGGACGCCGCGGAGGCCAAGGCCGCCGCCGAGAAGAAGAAGGCGGAGGAAGCCGCGAAGGCGAAGGCCGAGGCCGAACGGATCGCCAAGCTCGCCGCCTCCTACACCATCCCCACCTCCTCGTACACGATCACCTCGACCTTCGGTGAAGCCGGTTCGATGTGGTCCTCCGGCTACCACACCGGCCTCGATTTCGCGGCGCCCACCGGCACCCCGATCAAGGCCGTCCACACCGGCACCATCAAGTCGGCGGGCTGGTCCGGCTCGTACGGCTACCGCACGGTCCTGGAGCTGGAGGACGGTACGGAGCTGTGGTTCTGCCACCAGTCGTCGATCGACGTCACCGTCGGCCAGAAGGTCACCACCGGTGACACCATCGGCCGCGTCGGCGCCACCGGCAATGTCACCGGGCCCCACCTCCACCTGGAGGTCCACACCCCGGCCGGGACCGGCATCGACCCGATGACCTGGCTGCGCGACAAGGGCCTCACCGTCTGAGCCCGCGCCGGTTCCCCGGCACCCGAACCCCGGCAGTCCTGACGCTCACCCCCCGACGTCAGGGCTGCCGGTCCGGTTTTCGCGGGTCCCGGCGCCTCGCCCTCGCGGGCGGGATGCCGGCTGTGTACATGCCCTCTGCATGGAATAGCGGGCGCGGTGGAATTCGTTGATCCACTATGACTTCTTTCCGTAAGCTCGGCTCTTCCGACCTTCAGGTCTTCCCGCTCGCCCTCGGTGGCAACGTCTTCGGCTGGACCGCCGACGAGGCGCAGTCGTTCGCCGTGCTCGACGCCTACGCCGCGGCGGGCGGCAACTTCATCGACACCGCCGACGCGTACTCCGCCTGGGTCCCGGGCAACGAGGGCGGCGAGTCGGAGACGATCATCGGCAAGTGGCTCGCCGCCCGCGGCAACCGCTCCGACGTCGTCGTCGCCACCAAGGTGGGCTCCCACCCCGCATACAAGGGACTCTCCGCCACGACCATCAAGGCCGCGGCCGAGGAATCGCTGCGCCGGCTCGGCACCGACCACATCGACCTCTACTACACGCACTTCGACGACGAGACCGTCCCGGTCGAGGAGATCATCACCGCCCTCGACCGGCTGGTGAAGGACGGCAAGGTGCGCGCCATCGCCGCTTCCAACATCAGCCCGGAGCGGCTCCAGGCCTCCCTGGACTTCTCGGAACGCGAGGGGCTCGCCCGGTACGTCGCGCTGCAGCCGCACTACAACCTGGTCTCCCGCGACACCTACGAGGGCGAGCTCCAGGAGACGGCCGCCCGCGCCGGGCTCGCCGCCGTCCCGTACTTCGCCCTGGCTTCGGGCTTCCTCACCGGCAAGTACCGCCCGGGTGCGTCGGTGGAGAGCGCCCGCGCCGAAAAGGCCGGCCAGCACCTGGAGTCGGAGCGGGGGCAGAAGGTCCTGGCCGCACTCGACAAGGTCGCCAAGGAGCGCGACGCCGAGATCGCGACGGTCGCCCTGGCCTGGCTCGCCGCCCAGCCGACCGTTGCCGCGCCGATCGCCTCGGCCCGCACGGTCGAGCAGATGCCCGCCCTGGTGGCCGTCGCCGGCCTTCAGCTGACCGAGCAGGAGCTGGCGGAACTCACCGGAGCGTCCGCCTGAGTCCCTACCAGGAGCGCCCGGGCGGTCGGCTGCCGTAGGGCGGCCGGGTGTGGGGCGGCAGATACGGGGAGGGGCCGTAGCCGCCGTACTGCTGGTGCGGGGCCGGTCCCGGGACCGGCCCCGGGGGCATGTACCGGGGGCGCAGGCGACCCGATGCCTGCGCCGCGTACGCCAGGGCGGGGCCGGCCACATCCCTGCGCTGCCAGAGGTGGTGCAGCAGTTCCAGCTCGCGCGCCGCGAAGTCCGGGTCCGCCACTCCGCGGCGGGCCCGGCGCCGCAGGAACGCCAGGGACGTCGCGAACGACTCGTATTCGGCGACCGCACGGGCCGCCGCCTTGCCACGCGCCTTGGCCTGCGCCCTGGCGTGGCTGCGGACCTGCGCCGCGACCCGGTTGCTGCCGTACGCCGGGAGGTGGGGCTGCGGGTGACCGGCCGCCGCGTATCCGGGTGCCGCGTATCCGACGGCTGCATATCCGGGGGCTGCGTATCCGGGCGCCGGGTAGCCGTAGCCCGGGCCGGCGTAGGAGGTCGCGTACGGCGCTGCGTACCCGTGCGCCTGCTGGCGGCGGGCCACGTCCCGGGCCATGCCGCGGGCCCGTATCGACGAGAGCGCGAGGGGCTCGGCCGGGGTCAGCCAGCCGGCCGCCGCATAGGCGGGCAGCTCGGTCTCCAGAGTGCGCAGCTCACGCTGGCGCGACCAGATCACCAGCCAGGTGACCAGCCCGAAGACCGGAACCATGAACACCCCGTACACGACATAGAAGCCGTACGGGCCGAACACCGCCGAGCCGTTCCACAGGGCGTGCATACCCATCGCGAGAAACAGCCCGAGCAGCGGCAGCAGGATCCGGCGGAGGCGCCGGCGGCGTGCGGCCATCGCCGCGAAGCCGAAGCCCAGACCGGTCAGCACGGTGAAGAGCGGATGCGCGAACGGCGTCATCACCCCGCGTACGAAGAACGTCGCGGCGGTCACCGACGCGAAGCCCGAGCCGATCTGCTGGTCCTCGCCGAAGGCATTGCCCAGATAGAGGATGTTCTCGGTGAAGGCGAAGCCGGTCGCGGTGAAGCCGGCGATCACCACACCGTCGACGACGCCGCTGAAGTCCCGCCGCCGGAAAAGGAAGATCAGCAGGACCGCGGCGGCCTTCGCGCTCTCCTCGACGACCGGGGCTATCACCGTGGCCCCGAGAGTGTCCGCACTTGCCGGGTCGGCGGTGGCCGTCGCGATCCAGTGGGTCGCGAACGAATTCGCGATGATCGCGACCAGGGCGGCGGCGCAGGCGCCCCAGCCGAAGGAGAAGAGCAGATTCCGCCAGGGCCACGGCTCGACCCGGTCCAGCCAGCGGAACGCCGCCATCAGCAGCGGGACGGGCAGCACGGCCAGCCCCAGCCCGACCAGGAAGCCCTCGGTGCCGGTCTCGGCGCGGACGAGGGCCAGGATCACCAACCCGCACAGCGCGAGCACCGTGAACACCGCAGCGATACGGAATGTCCTGCTCCGCCACACCGTCCCGACCCGGCGCGGCCGGTAGCGCCACTGGCCCCGTTCCGGTACGGCCGCCAGGATCTCGCCGACCCGCTGCTCCTCGAGAAGCGGGACGGCCGGCTGCGACTGTTGCTGCTGCACAGACCCGTCGGACACCCCATGACCCTAACGAGGGGGACCGACAACTGACCATGGGGCAGCATCAGCCAGGTTGTCCGCGGGCTCCGCGATTTCGCAGCTCAGCGGCGGGCGAACAGCAGGTCGTGCACGACATGGCCCTTGTCCAGGCCCTGCCCCTCGAACCGGGTCAGCGGCCGGAACGCGGGCCTGGGTGCGTAGCCGCCGTCCGCCTGGGTGTTCTCGAAGCGGGGGTGCGCGGTCAGCACCTCCAGCATCTGCTCGGCGTACGGCTCCCAGTCGGTCGCGCAGTGCAGCACGGCCCCCGGCTTCAGCCGCTGCGCCACCAGATCGAGGAACTCCGGCTGGATCAGCCGCCGCTTGTGGTGACGCTTCTTGGGCCACGGGTCCGGGAAGTACACCCGCAGCCCGTCGAGCGCGTCCGGCGGCAGCATCTCGCGCAGGAGGATGATCGCGTCGCCGTTGGCCACCCGGATGTTGGACAGCCCGTTCCGGTCCGCGAGACCGAGCAGATTGCCCTGGCCCGGGGTGTGCACATCGACGGCGAGTATGCCGGTGCCCGAGTCGTCGGCCGCCATCTGCGCGGTGGCCTCGCCCATGCCGAAGCCGATCTCCAGTACGACCGGAAGCCCGTCGAACAGTGCGGGCAGGTCGAGGACCGACTGTCCGTCGATGTCGAGGCCCCACTTCGGCCAGAGGCGCTGCAGGGCGTCCTCCTGGCCGGCCGTGACACGGCTGCGGCGCGGCTGGAAGCTGCGGATCCGGCGCTCGTGGTGCGATCCGGCCGGATCGGCGGCGGGCCCGCCGGGGAAGCGCGGCTCCTGACGCAGCCTGCGCTGCCGCTCGAAGGCGGCGGCGCGCAGATCGTGGGCCTCGACGGTCTCGGGGGCGGGGTTCAAGGACTCAGACACAATGCCCCGATTCTACGGCGGGCGGCTTCCACCCCGTCCCCCGTGCCCGGAGCAGGGCCCTGCGTGCCACCTCCCGCCCGATGGGCAGCGAGGCCGTCGCGGCAGGCGACGGAGCGTTCAGTACATGCACGGTGTGCGGGGCCTCGCGGATCAGGAAGTCGTCCACCAGCGTGCCGTTGCGCAGCACCGCCTGCGCCCGGACACCGGCCGCGGCGGGACGCAGGTCGTCCTCCGTGACCTCGGGCAGCAGCCGCCGCACGGCCGCCGTGAAGGCACGCTTCGACAGCGAACGGTGCACCTCCCCCGCCCCGTACCGCCAGTGCCTGCGTGCGATCCGCCAGGAGCCGGGCCAGGCCAGTGTGTCCAAGAGCTCATTCGGACGCACGACCGGCCAGCCGTACCCCTCGCGGGCCAGCGCCGGCACCGCGTTCGGCCCGACGTGGACGCTTCCGTCGTGGCCGCGGGTCAGATGCACCCCGAGGAACGGGAACGCCGGATCGGGCACCGGGTAGACCAGTCCGTGCACCAGGTCCGGCCTTGCCAGCTCGTAGTACTCCCCACGGAAGGGCACGATCCGCATACCCGGGTCGTCGCCCGCGAGCAGCGCCACCCGGTCGCTCTGCAGTCCCGCGCAATTGACCAGGACCCGGGCGCGCACCACCCGTCCGTCCGCCGTCCGCACCGCCACACCCCACGGGCGGCGGTCGATCGCCGTGACCTCCGCGCCGAACCGGATCAGCCCGCCCGCGCCCCGCACCTCGGCCGCGAACCGCTCGGCGACCGCCTTGAAGTCGCACACCCCTGTCGTCCCGACCCGGATCGCCGCGAGCCCACGCACCTGCGGCTCGTACTCAGCGATCTGTGCGGGTCCCAGCTCCCGCACCGGCAGACCGTGCTGCCGGCCGCGCTGCACCAGCGCATGCAGCCGGGGCAGCTCGGAGCGCTCCGTCGCGACGATCAGCTTGCCGGTCACCGCGTGGGCAATGCCGTGCTCCGCACAGAAGTCGACCATCTCCGCGGCGCCGCGCAGCGCATACCGGGCCTTCAGCGAGCCCGGACGGTAGTAGATGCCGCTGTGGATCACTCCGCTGTTGCGCCCCGTCTGATGGCGCGCCGGGCCCCATTCCTTCTCCAGCACCGTCACCCGTGTGCCCGGAGCGGTCCGCGTGATCGCATACGCCGTCGACAGGCCGACGATTCCGCCGCCGATCACCAGCACATCGCAGTCGTACGCCGCGTGCGTCATCATCACGCCACCTCCCACCCCGATAGTGCACTGACCCACTGACAACGCACTCAAACCAGCGGCGGCCAGCGTGGCGCCGAGATTTCGGCCGGCGGCCGCCTGCGCGTCGCCCGGAGGACTCCGCGCAGGCACCCGGGAGGCACGGGTGAGGGTGCGGGCGGCAGCGGGAGCTACCGCTACGCGGGCGCCACCAGCAGTGGTCGCGCCCGCTCGCGCAGCTCGGCGACGCGGGGTTCGTCCCCGTACGGTTCGAGGCGGTGCAGCAGGTCACGTACGTACTCGGTCGTCCGCGCCGACGAGATGCGGCCCGCCACCTCCACGGCCCGGGTGCCTGCCGCGCACGCCGCGTCCAGGTTGCCCGACTCCAGTTCGGCGACCGCCGAGACCACCAGCCGCAGCCCGTGCGAGCGGACGAACTCCTCGGTCGGCCGGGACAGCGCCTGTTCGGTGAACCGCCGTACCTGCCGGGGTGCCTTGAGGTCGCGATAGCACTCCGCGGCGTCGGCGGCGAACCTGTCGTACGAGTAGAAGCCCAGCCACGACGGGTCCGCGTCGCCGTCGCGGGAGCGCTCCAGCCAGCTCTCGGCAGCCTTCAGCGCAGCGCCCGCGGCCGGTGCGTCATTCGCCTTCGCATGGGCCCGCGCCTCGACCAGCCGGAAGAAACTCATGGTGCGGGCGGTGGCGAGCCCGCGGTTGCGCTCGACGGCGGCCTGCGCGAGGTCCACCCCCTCGTCGGCGAAGCCGCGGTAGGTCGCCTGCAGTGACATGGAGGCGAGGACATAGCCGCCGAGCGGTACGTCGGCAGCGGCCCGGGCCAGCCGCAGCGCCTGGATGTAGTACCGCTGCGCGGCCTCCTGCTGGCCGGTGTCGAACGCCATCCACCCGGCGAGTCTGGTCAGTTCGGAGGCGGCGCCGAACAGCGCCCGGCCCACGTCGTCGCTGTACGAGCCGAGGAGCAGCGGCGCCGCGTCCACGCGTAAGCACTCCGGGACCATGGAGGACCGCCAGTCGCCGCCGCCGTACTTGGAGTCCCAGCGGCGCGCGTCCTGGGCCGCCTCGCGCAGCTTGGTCACATCGCTGTGGCCGACCCGCAGCGGCGAGATGTCGTTCAGGGAGTCCAGCGCCGACTGCTTGGGGCCGGGCGCACCCGGTGCGCCCGGCGTGCTCGGGGCTGCGCTCGTTGCACCCCCTGATGCGCCCTGTTGTGCGCCCGGCGCACTCAGCGGACCCTGTACACCCTGTGGGCCCGCCGGGCCCTGCGGAGACGGCGTGCCGAGGATGGCCGCCTCCGCCGCCGACGAGTCACGTCCCACCGAGGGGTCGGCAGGGGATATCAGCCAGCGGGATGCGGGTGTCGCGTACGCACTCACCGAGAACGAGCCCGCCAGCGACTGCCAGATCCCGCCGCTGCCCGCCCGGCGCCCGGCCAGATCCAGCCGGTACAGCTCGGTCGCCGAACGCACCGCCTCACCCACATCGCGCGGGAAGGCCAGACCGACCTCCGGCGCCGGATCGGCGTCCGCGAGCCCGATCTCGTGCAGCGGGACCGGCCGGCCCAGCTTGGCGCCGATCGCCGCGGCGATCAGATGGGGCGCGGCGCCCTGCGGCACCATGCCCTTGGAGACCCATCTCGCCACCGAGGTCTTGTCGTAGCGAAGGGTCAGTCCGCGCTGCGCCCCGAGGTCGTTGACCCGCCGGGCGAGCCCGGCGTTGCTGATTCCCGCGAGGGCGAGAACGGTTCCGAGTTTCTCGTTCGGCCCGCGTTGCTCCCTGGACATGCGCCACCCCTCGACACACAGACGGCCGCCGCGTCACCTGTCGAGGTGCGCGGCATTCGTACCGTGTCCTCCCCAGGGACGGACCCCGGCACTCCGGCCGCACACGCGTATGGCCGAGCCCCGAGGAATATGCCTCCTGCCGAGAACCTCAGTAAACCCAGCGTAGTTCGCCGCATCCCTACCGTTAAGGGGCAGACGTCCGTATGGCGGGATTGTTGTCCGTGCGGACGGCTCCGAACGGACGGTGGGCGGAGAGCGGAGGGGCTCGGGTGAGCAGGGAGGGCGAGAGGGGCGCGAGGGACGTGCGAGGCGGACGTACGGCGGACGCGAGGCAGACGGGGAGCGAGCCCGCCGTGACGATCCGGTCGCTGTGGCGGACCTGCCGGAGCGCGGCTCCGGACGCCGTGGGGCCGGCTCCCGTCGTGCTCCTGTTGTGTGGCCGTGCGCCCGGCCGTGCGCTGTTGTCCGGCCGTCGGGAGAGCGCTTCCATGGGTCCTGCGTGGGTCGGCCCACTGCACTGGACTCAGTGGGCTGGGGGACACTGCCGCCTCATTCCCCGCAGGCGGCGGAGCGGTCCGGGAGGCGAACCGCGTCTCCCGGACTGTGCGTCGAGCCGGTGGCGAACCGGCCGGGAGCGGTGCGGTGCGGGTGCGGAACCGGTCCTGCAGCCATGTGCCGAAGCGGGGCAGAACGGTGCATCCGGTGCGGGCTTCGTCGGCCCCCGCGGTCGATACGTGCTCCGAGAATGGCCGAATGGCGTCAGTTAGCCGGGGTTGGGCCGAGTCAATCGCGGACACGTGGCGGGCCGTTGGCGGACCGTCCAGGAGGTGGCCGGAAGTCGGCCGGTACGGTCGGGGGCCGGCGGGGAAGGCAACAAGCGGAACAGTCAGGTCCGTTGCCTCCCCGCGCGTCTTGCCGGGGCCGGGTGCCGACATCCTCCCTCCGGCCTTTGCCAGGGGCGCATGCGCTTCCGACGTGCGCCCCTCCGTAGCCACTCCTGCGCGCCGTTGTCGTGGCAGCATGTTCGCAACGGCGCTGCATGTTCCCGCAGTTCTCCCGACATGTTCCCGGCGCGCCGTTTTGTCCACAGCCTGTGGAGGCGGCGATGCGTTGGTTGGTGGGGTGGAGCAGTATCGCCGCGAGTTTCGGCACGGCCGGGGCGGTCGGCGCAGGTGACGAGGGGCGCACGGTGCACCCCGTGGGCTCCCAGCTCCTGTGGGGCGACCCGGATCCGCTCTGGGCCGTCGGCGACTGGCGTCCCGACGAGATCCGGATCAGCAGTCTCGAGACCGCCGAGGGCGCACCCACGGCCCGTCTCGCCGTCCTCGGCTGCTGCGGCGCCACCGACGAACAGCTGCGGCTCGGCCTCCTCGCCGCCCGCGGCGGCGCGTTGCGCCATCTCACCGCCTGGTCGGGCAGTTACACGGCGGTCGTCCAGATAGGCCGACGGATCACCGTCGTCGGGGACCTCGCCGGAGCCCGCCCGGTCTTCTACACGCCCTGGGCCGACGGTACGGCGTACGCAACCGCCGCGCTCCCGCTCGCCGATCTGATCGAGGCGCAGCTGGACATCGGTCACCTGGCCGCGCTGCTCGCCTGCCCCGAGACACCGGAAGCGCTGCGCGACGGCACTCCGTACGCGGGTGTGAAGCGCATCCCGCCGGGGCACGCGCTCATCCTCCGCGAGGGCTCGCGCGAGGTCACCGGGTACGAGCCGGTGGCCTCCCTCGCCGTCGCCGCGCCCCAGCTCGACCCGGTGAGCGCCGTCGACGGGGTGCGCGACGCGCTGGTCGAAGCGGTACGCACCAGGCTCACGGCCCCTCGGCACGCCCCCGAGACCCAGCCGCCCGACCCCGGCCCGGTTCCCGGCATGGGCCCCGCCGAACGCCGTGCCGCCCGCGGCGCGCCCGTCCCCGGCATCGGCGCCGACCTCTCCGGAGGCAGCGCCTCCGCCACCCTCGCCCTGCTCGCCGCGGGCCTGCCGGGCCTGCCGGGCACTCTCCTCGGCCACGGCACGGGTGCGGGCGAACGGCTGCTCGCCGTCACCTTCAACGACCTCACCACCCGCGACCACGAGGACGAACTCGAGCGGGCGGCGGTCATCGCCGCCAACCCGCGCCTGCACCATGTCGTCGTCGCGGCCGGCGAGGAGGCCCTGCCCTACGCCGACCTGGGCGGCGGCCCGCTCACCGACGAACCGGCCCCGTCCCTCGTCGTCGCCGAACGCCACCGCCGCCGGCTCACTGCCGGCAGCGCCGACCACTTCGTCGGCGACGGCGCACGGCAGGTCCTCGACGCCCACCCGGCCCGTCTCGCCGACCTGCTCATGGACCGGCGCCGACGCCACCTCCTGCGCCCGGTCGCCGCCCTGGCCAGAGCCGAACGGCCGTCCGCGCACTCGCTGTTCGTACCGCTGACCGTCTACCGTGCGGCCCGCCGTCTGGCCCGCACGTCGTACCGCACCGGCCTCGAAGCGGCGGCCGACCGGCTCCCCGACGCCAACCGGCACACGCCCGGCCTCGACACCCCTGCCGACGCCTCGCTCGCCGCGCTCACCTGGTCGCGGCCGGGCCCGGCCGCCCGCTGGCTGACGGGGGAGGCACTCGCGGAAGTGGCGGTCCGTCTCCAGGAGGCGGCGATCCGTCCCGCCTCCGTCCAGCGCCCCGGCGAGGCGCGCGCCCGCGCCGCGCTCGCCCGGCACGCCGCAGACCACCGGATCCTGGAACAGGCCGCGGAGATCCGCAGCCAGCGGCTGCACGCCCCCTTCCTCGACAACCAGGTGGTACGCGCCGCCCGCGCACTGCCCGAATCGCTCCGGGTCCAGCCGGGCGCCCGCGCCGCGATCCTGCGCCGGGTCCTCGCGGGGGCGGGCATCCACGAACTGCCGCCGGGCTGGGGCACCCCCTCCCAGGCCACCTCGACCGCGGTCAGCCGCACGGGCCTGCGCACCGCGCTCCCCGACCTGATCGCCCTCTTCGACGCCCCGCTGCTCGCCGACGCGGGCCTGATCGAGGCCCGGGTGGTACGGAAGGCCCTGCGGGCGGCCTCCGAGGGCGCACCGCTGCCCCTGGACGGCCTCGCCGACCTGGCAGCCACGGAACTCTGGCTCCGGCGCCTCGTTTCGCGCCGCGGCACCTGCTGGACGGGCACGGCGGCGCCGCGCCAACGGGCGGTGGCAGGCGGGGTGGCTCCGGCCCGCCGCGCCGTACAGCGCTGACGCCGCCCGCGACCCCGCCGACCGGCAGGCGGGTCACCCAGCGGGGTCCGCTCCCCGCCCGGACGGGACCGGGTCGCCCGGCCGTGACCCGGCCGCGTCTCAGCGGCAGCTGATTTTCGACTCCGCCCAGTCGGCCGGCGCCACCCCGCCGAGCGGCGTGTGCGGTTCGACGACGAGCCGGATCCGCTGCCGCCCCCCGATACCGATCGCGACCGGCACGGCCTGATGGTTGCCGCTCATCACCGGGGACTGCCACAGCCGTGCCCCGTCACCGTCGAACACGGAGAACCGCACCGAGCCGAGTCCCCGCGCCAGATCGTCGACCCCGACCATGGCCTCGTAACGGGTGCAGGACCGGTTCAGCCTGATGGTCACCGAGGAATGGCTGTTCACGGTCACCCCGTGGGCGTACTGCGTGCCACCGACCGACAGGCCGGAGCGCCGCCAGACCCAGCTGCTCGCACCCAGCACCACCTCCGGCGCGGTGTGATCGCCGAGGACGGAGTAGTCCAACTCGCTGACCTGGTACACGGTCAGCGGCGCGGGAGGCGCGGGCGGTGGGGGCGGGGCAGGCGTCGGCGTCGGGGACGGCGTCGGCGGTGCGGGGACCGGCGGCTTCGGTTTCGGCGCGGGTGGGGACGCGGGCGCCGCCGCCGGAGGCGTCGGCTCCGCCTTCGGCGGCGGGGTCGGCGCAGGGGCGGCCTGCGCGGGCACGCTCGGCGGCTCGGATTCCGGTGCCGGCGGCGCGGGCGACGGTACGGCGGGTGCCACCACCGGCGGCCTGGCCGCCGGCTTGGCCTCAGGCTCCGGCGTCCCGCCACCGACCAGCGCCCACACCAGACCGGCCGCGGCCGTCACGGCCACCGCCGCCGCGATCCCGGCCTTGGCCGGCGCACCGAGCCCTTCCGAGGCCGCTGCGCCACCGGCCGCACCGCCGGACGAACTCCCGCCCGTCGCCACCGCTGCGGCCCCCGCACCCGCCGCACCGGCCGCCACGGCCCCGGCGGCCTTGAGCGCGTACCCACCGGCGAACCAGCCGATGACCGCGACCGGAAGCAGCGCCGGAATCCCGGCGTTGACATGCGCGAGTTCGCCGGCGGCGACCCGGCACCTCGCGCACTCGTCCAGATGCTTGCGCAGCCCGCGCTCGGCACGCGTGCGCAGCCCGCCCCGGGCGTACGCGCCGAGCCGGTCGGCATAGCGCGCACAGTCGCCGCCCGAGGTGAGCGACTGGCTCACGTGCGCCTGCAGATATGCCTGCTTAAGCCCCTCGCGGGCCCGGCTGGCCAGCACCGCCGTGGCGTTGGCGGTCAGCCCGAACAGTGGCGCGATCTCGCTCGGCGACTCGTCCTCGACCGTGGTGTGCCACAGCACCGCCTGCCAGCGCTCCGGCAGGCTGCGGAACGCCTTCATGGCCATCGACTGCTCGGCCTCGTGCATCGCCAGGACGTCGGCGCCGAGGTCCAGCGTGTCCGCATCCGACAGGTCGGAGGAGTGGACCGCCTGCGCGGCGAACACGGCGAAGTCGTCGACCAGTTGCTCCCGCTTCGCCGTCTTTGTCCAGGCGGCCGCGACATGCCGGACGGCCGTCATCAGGTACGCCCTCACGGCGTCCTCGGGCCCCTTGCCGCCCCGGACCGCCTGCAGTGTGCGGGCGAAGACCTCGGCCGTCAGGTCGTCGGCGGTGTGGGCGTCGCGGCAGCAGGTGCGCGCATAGCGGCGCACCCTGTCCGAGTGGCGCCGGAACAGCTCCTCGTACGCGAGATCGTCGCCGTCCCGCATCTGCAGGATCAACTGGGCGTCGGAGAGCGCGAGACCGGCCGCGGCGGGGCCGCTGCCGCCCTCTCGCTGCATCGGCACGGCGGCACAGGACACGGTCCCGGCTTCGTCGCCCGACTCCGCCGGCCCGCGGTGACCGGGTGCACCGTCGGCCGGTCCGCCGTCACCGGGCCCGCTGTCGCCCGGCGCGGGCGGCCAGGGACCGGACAGCACGGTGCCGCCTTCGGCGTCGCCGTCGGACCGCCCGGGTCCGGCCTGACTCGGCACCTGCCGCAAGGGGGGCACCCCTCCGGCCTCCGTGCCGCCTGCGGCCGAAATGCCGTCGAGCGACTCCTCCTGCTGCCCGTCACCGCTCATCGCGGAAGCCCCCGTATGCGCCTTCGGACCCGAACACCGGGCAAGAGTGTCACACGGCGCAATGACGACGGTCGTTCAGTCACTGCAACCACTCATCCGGGGCGCTTTCCCGAATACGAGCACTAACAGCCACTCGAACAGGGAGGATCAATACGCTTCCGAGGGGGGCGAGTTGTCGATCACGTTCCGCGCACACGGACCACACCGATTCCCCCCGCCACCCTCACCGGACCGGAACGACATCCTCACGAATTCGGGGTCGCGCCCGCACGGCCTCGGCCCGTCGGCACACCCTTCCGGCTCCGCCCGCCCCGGCCCAGCAGTGTCCGAGCGTCCCGCTCACGCAGGGCGCGAACGCAGACCCTCCAGCAGGATGTCCAGCAGCCGGGCCGAAGCAGCAGCCTGCTGAGCCGCATCCGGCAGCGAGGGCGCCGCTGTGGCGATGACCAGCAGCACGTCGGCCACCGTCACGTCACGGCGCAGCTCACCCGATGCCCGCGCCCGGTCGACCAGCCGGCCCACGACCTCCAGCAGTTCGGCCGAGCCCATGTCGTCGTCCGCGAGCCCGGTCTCGTCGGCGGAGATCCGGCCGACGGCCCGCAGGTCGGCCTGCCCCACACCCTGCCGCTGCTGAGGAACCCACGCCGTGTCCCGGGCGTCACCGGAGGAGCCCGCGCCCGCGTCCTGCACGACCCCCGCTTGCCCGACGACCGTCGAGTCGTCCACGTCGACGCCGACCCGCAGCACCTGCGGCGGCAGCAGCCGGCCCGCGCCCGAGGCCACGGACGTCCGCAGGAAGCGCGAGAGCGCCGACCACGGCTCGTCCTCCTGCCCCAGTGCGCTGCGCGCCTGGTCGGTCAACCGGGCGGTCTCCTCCTCGGCTATCCGCCGAACCAGCACGTCCTTGCTCGGGAACCGCCGGTACACCGTGCCGACCCCGACCCGGGCGCGACGCGCCACGTCCTCCATGGGAGCCCCGTACCCCAGCTCGCCGAAGACCTCACGCGCAGCCCGCAGCACATGCTCCAGATTCCGCTGCGCGTCCACGCGCAGCGGTGTCGAGCGGGAGGCGCTGCCGCCGGTCCCGACCGCACTTCCCGTTCCGGCGGAGCCCACCGAGCCGACCGGTCCTGCCGAACTCAATGTGCCGATTCGTCCGTTTCCTTCGGACGTGACGGTAGTGCTCTGCCCATGCGAATCCTGAATGTGCATAACTGTTCCCCCGGTTATGACGTCTCCCCCCGGAGACTTCCCGCCGTGTCAGCCGGGGAGTGGATCTCCATCCCAACCCGACACCCCGACGACATACGAACATAGTTGAGCCCGGGTCAATTCAGAAGGGGGTTGTTCCGCACGGAGCGTCCCCCCGATCGGAGCAAGGACCGATCCGTTCCTGTTCCCGCCCCGCGCCACCACCTCCGCGGCAACGCCTGACCTGCGTGCCTTCCGCATTCCCGGAGGGATCGACGACACAGGTCCACGGAGAACCTCTGGTCACACAATTTGCCGGGGCTGTGGACAAACTCCGGAGCACGTTGCGTCATGGGGAGGTGATGGCTTCAGATTCCCGGGGTACGATCCCCGGCCCGCCGCCCGGTGTGCGCATTCTCGTCATCGGCGGTGGCTACGTCGGGATGTACACAGCTCTGCGTCTGCAGCGGAAGCTGAAGCAGAGACTCAAGTCCGGCGAGGCCGAGATCGTCGTCGTCACGCCCGAGCCCTATATGACGTACCAGCCGTTCCTGCCCGAAGCAGCCGCCGGCTCGATCTCGCCGCGCCATGTCGTCGTGCCGCTCCGCCGTGTCCTGGCGCACTGCACCATCGTCATCGGCGAGGCGCAGCGCATCGACCACACCAAGCGCACCGCGACCGTCACCACCCTTGCCACCGGCGAGGACGGTACGGGCGCCGTCGAGATCCCGTACGACGAGATCGTCATCGCCCCCGGCTCCGTGTCACGCACCCTCCCGGTCCCCGGCCTCGCCGAGCACGGCATCGGCTTCAAGACCATCGAGGAGGCCATCGGCCTGCGCAACCACGTCATCGAGCAGATGGACATCGCCTCCGCCACCCGCGACCCGGCCATCCGCGACGCCGCCCTCACCTTCGTCTTCGTCGGCGGCGGCTATGCGGGCGTCGAGGCGCTCGCCGAACTCGAGGACATGGCCCGCTACACCGCCCGCTACTACCACAACATCAAGGCCGAGGACCTGAAATGGATCCTCGTCGAGGCCTCCGGCCGGATCCTTCCCGAGGTCGGCGACGCGATGGGCAAGTACGCCATCCGAGAGCTGCGCGGCCGCAACATCGACGTACGTCTCGACACCCGGCTGGACTCCTGCGAGGACCGGATCGCCGTCCTCAGCGACGGTTCCCGCTTCCCGACCCGCACCCTCGTCTGGACCGCGGGCGTCAAACCCGCCCCGGTCCTGGCCGCCACCGATCTTCCGCTCGACGAACGCGGCAGGCTCCGGTGCACGGCGCAGCTCACCGTCGAAGGCACCGCACACGCCTGGGCCGCCGGGGACGCCGCAGCCGTGCCCGACCTGACCGCGGACGAGGCGGGCAAGGAGACCGCCCCCAACGCGCAGCACGCGGTGCGCCAGGCCAAGGTCCTCGCCGAGAACATCCTCGCGGCGATCAGCGGCGAGCCGCTCACGGACTACCGGCACAGCTATGCGGGCTCGGTCGCCTCGCTCGGCCTGCACAAGGGCGTGGCCCATGTCTACGGGCGCAAGCTCAAGGGCTATCCGGCCTGGCTGATGCACCGCACGTACCACCTGAGCAGGGTGCCGACGTTCAACCGGAAGGCGCGCGTCCTTGCCGAGTGGGCCCTCGCCGGACTCTTCAAACGCGAGATCGTCTCCCTCGGTTCGCTGGAACACCCGCGCGCCGAATTCGAACTCGCCGCCGGGGGAAGACGTCCCGACGGCAAAGGGCCGTCGAAGACGGATGGCTGACTGTCAGTACGGTCCGTCACACTGGACGTGTGACCATAGGTGGGCCCACACCTGCACAGAGTGACCCGGCCGGCAGTGACCGACAGTGACCAGCACCATGAGGCCCGGCTGCGCCTCACCGGAGGTCCGGCCCCCGGCGCCCCCGACCCCGGCGAGAGAGAAACCGGTAGCAGAACCGGACGGCAGAACCGGCAGAGGAAGCAGCTCCGCCCGGGCGGAGCAGACCGCCCGAGCGGACCAGACCGACACACGAGGCCAGAAATTCCGTGAACTTCACGCGTTGGAGCGCCCGCCTACCAGGAACGCAGCGCCGTGCCGCAGCCCGGGACGACCGCAGTTCCGTGCCCTCGGCCCGCGCCGAGTACGCCAGGTCCGAGCCCGGATCCGGCCCCCCGGGCGGCGACACTCCCGAGGCATCCGCAGAGAACGCCCCGAAGCCCGGCCGGCCCTCGGACCAGTCGTCCGGTCGCCCCTCCGGCCCCGCCCTGGAGGATCTCCCGGCCCACGAGATCCTCGGCCGGCTGCCCGCCCTCGTCGCCCTGGTGCACGGCCCCGACCACCGCATCGCGTACGTCAACGACGCCTACGCCGCAGCCTTCGGCCCCCGTCCCACGGGCGCCACCGCAGCCGAGGCCATGCCCGAGCTCGACGAGCTCAGCCTGCTGCCCCTCATGGACCAGGTCCTGCGCAGCGGCACGCCCCGCACGGTCAAGTCCCGCAAGGTCCGCAACGGAAACTCGTACACCGTGACCTGCACCCCCGTCGCCGCGCCCGCCGGCCTCGCCGCGAACGGCAGAGGCAAGGACAAGAACGGCAGAAACGGCGCAGGGGACAAGGGGAGCGGCGGCGGTGTCCTCGTGTACGCCGCCGACGTCACCGACCATGCCGAAGCGGCCGAGCGCCTGCGCGCCAGCGAACGCCGCCTCCGCGAAACGGCCGTCACCCTCCAGCGCTCCCTGCTCCCGCAGGAGCTCGAACAGCCCGACGACCTGCGGATCGCCGCCACCTACCAGCCCGGCGGCGTGGACGCGGCAGTGGGCGGCGACTGGTACGACGTCATCACGCTCGGCGCCGGCCGCACCGCCCTCGTCATCGGGGACGTGATGGGCCGCGGAGTGCGTGCCGCCGCGGTGATGGGCCAGCTCCGCACGGCCGTGCGCGCCTACGCCCGCCTGGACCTCCCGCCGCACGAGGTACTCCAACTGCTCGACGGCCTTGCCGCGGAGATCGACGCCAGCCAGATCGCCACCTGCGCCTACGCGGTCCACGACCCGAACGAGGGCCGGCTCGTCTACGCCTCCGCCGGCCACCTCCCCATCCTGGTCCGCGACGAGGACGGTACGGTCCACCGCGCCGAGGACCCGACCGGACCACCGCTGGGCACCGGTGGCTGGATCCACACCTCGGGCACGATCGAGCTCCCGCCGGGTTCCACTGCCGTCCTCTACACGGACGGCCTCGTCGAACGCCGCAGCGAGGACATCGACGAGGGCGTCGCCGCCCTGGAACGGGCCCTCTCCGGCGCCAAGGGGTCCCCGCAGGTCGTCTGCGACCGTCTCATCCGCTCCCTCGGTGTTACCGCCGAACACGACGACGACGTGGCGGTGCTGGTCGTCCAGCACCCTGCCCGCACGGGGACGAATGCGGAGCTGTTCCACAACGCCTCGCTCGAACTCCTCGGCGGCATCGAAGCGGCCCCGCGCGCCCGCGCCTTCGCAACCGGCGTCCTCGCGTCGTGGCGCTTCCCCGTGGAGTTGTGCGACCTGGGCGTCCTGGCCGCCAGCGAACTGGTGGCCAACTCCCTCCAGCACGGCACCCCGCCGATGCGCCTGGGCCTGCGTCGCACCGACCGCCGCCTGATCATCGAGGTGACCGACGGCGACGACCATCTGCCGCGTCGCCGCCGCGCCGATCCGGCGGACGAGGCGGGCCGCGGCATCTCCATCGTCGCGACGATCGCCTCGTCCTGGGGCAGCCGCCGCACACCGGGCGGCGGCAAAGCGGTCTGGTGCGAGTTCGCGCTGCCTCAGTGACCGGCAGCGACTGACGTCACCCGGCGGCAGCCGGGACGACGGCCGGCTCGGACACCCGCTCGGGGACGGTCCCCGCGGTGTCCGGCCGGGACACGGCCACCACCCGCGACGGCGCCGCCACGAGCGACGGCTGATCCTGTACCGGGGTGAGCTGACGGCCCAGCCGCAGCGCGAGCACGGTGATGCCCAGGGAGAACAGCACGAACGTCACGATGTACGGACCGTGCAGCGAGGCTCCCATCGGCCCGCCCACAGCCGGACCGACCGCCAGTGCGAGCTGCTTGACCAGGGCGAACGCCGAGTTGTACTGACCGACCATCGACTCCGGCGCCAGATCGGCGACCAGCGGTGCCACCGTCGGCGACAACATCGACTCGCCGAGCCCGAACAGCGCGTACGTCGAGATCATCGCGGCCGTCGCCATGGTCTGGCTGCCGTGCCCGAGCCCCGCGTACCCCGCCACGATCCAGGCGAACGCCCAGATCAGGCCGACCGCGGCGATGACACGGCTGCGCTTGCGGCGCTCGACCAGCCGCAGCACGACGAACTGCGCCACGACGATGACCGCGGTGTTGGCGGCCAGCGCGATGCCCAGCGTCGAGGGCTCGATCCCGGCAGCCTCGGTGCCGTACGCCGCGAGACCGGACTCGAACTGGCCGTAACAGGCGAAGAACAGCACGAAGCCCAGCACACACAGCTGCACCATGGCCCGGTGCGACAGCAGCACGCGCAGCCCGCCCTCGGCGGTGGACCCGTCGGTGGGCCGGGCGTCCACGATCGCGGGAGTACGGGGCATCCGCACCGTCGCAGCGACGGCGCCGAGCACGATGAACATCGCCGCCTCGATCAGGAACAGCAGCGTGAAGGTCTCCGGCCGGCTCGTGTCGACGATCTGCCCGCCGACCAGCCCGCCGATGCCGAGCCCCAGGTTCTGCAGGAAGAACTGCATGGCGAAGGCGCGTGTACGAGTGGCCGTGCTGGAGCACCAAACGAGCATGGTGGCGAGCGCCGGCGACATGACCGCCGTGCCCGCTCCGAGTACGGCGGCCGACAGCACGGCCGTCGTCACGCTCGACGAAAGCCCGAGGGCCGCCGCACCCACGGACGCCACCACGGCGGCGACGATCAGCACCGGCATCGGACCGCGCCGGTCGATGGCCCGCCCGGTGAACGGCAGGACAGCCAGCGCAGCCATGGCGAAGACCGCCAGCACGACACCTGCCGTACCGGCACCCAGATCCCGGACCTGCGCCACATAGACGTACAGATACGGGACGGTGAACCCCACACCGAACGCGCTCAGCGCGCTCCCCAGCTGGATCCGCCGCAGCGCTGCGCCCATTTCCCTGGTCACACTCACCTACCTCAAGTTCGCGAAGGACTCACGTCCAAAGACTTCAACAGTAAAGTTAGAACTTCAACAGTACAACGCGAAGGACTTCGACGCCAATGAAAGGCGTGCCATACTGCCCGCCATGTCTGACACCACCGAGCCGTCCGGCCTCGAGGAGCCGAGCCTCGACGAGCAGATCGCCGCTTATCAGCGCGAGTTCCGTGACCTCGATCCCCAGGTGGAGCAGGTCGTCTCGGCCCTGGGCCGGCTCAACCGCCGGATGAACGTCGGGTACGGACGGCAGCTGGCCGACCTCGGCATCAGCAACACCGAGTGGGAGGTCCTCAAGACCCTCGTCGTGGCGGGCTCGCCGTATCGGCTGGGCCCGGGCGAGCTGGCCAAGCGCCTCGGCCTGACCCCGGCCGCGATGACCCATCGCATCGACCGCATGGCGAGCGAGGGCCTGGTCACCCGCGACAGGGACGAGAACAACCGGGTACGTGTCATCGTCGAGCTGACCGACGAGGGCCGCACGAAGTGGCTGGAGGCGATGCGCATGGCATCCGCCTTCGAGGAGGACCTGCTCCAGGACCTCTCGGGCGACGAGCGCGGCGCTCTCGGCGAGATGCTGATCCGCCTCCTGCGCCGGGTGGAACACACCCAGCCGGACGCCGGCGGCCGCCTCACGGACCTGGACTGACCCGCGCCGGGCGCGCGGGGACCGAGCCGTGAAAACGGCTTGACCTGGCGGGGTTGACACGTCCCGCACCGATCCGTAAAGTTCTCCGAGTTGTCATGGGGCCGGAACGGTTCTGCGGCAGCCGATCTCGCCGCGAATGCGGCAACCAAAACTCTGCACGGTCTCCCACTCGGGATGATTTCGGCATGCCGGAATTCATTTCGAAGACGCGATTATGAATCGCCGGGAGGATTCCGCTAGGGTTTGGGTGTCGGAACGGCCCAACGGCCGGGATGACAAGCCCGCTGACTGGGAATCAGGCCCGAGAGGATCTGATAGAGTCGGACTCGCCGGAAAGGGAAACGCGAAAGCGGAAACCTGGAAAGCGAAACCCGCTTCGACCGGGAATCGGACACGAAAGAGTCTGATAGAGTCGGAAACGCAAGACCGAAGGGAAAAGCCCGGAGGAAAGCCCGTGAGGGTGAGTACGAAGGAAGCGTCCGTTCCTTGAGAACTCAACAGCGTGCCAAAAGTCAACGCCAGATATGTTGATACCCCGGCCTGTTTCGGCAGGTTGGTGGTTCCTTTGAAAGTCCTGCCGGGCCCTTGTGGTTCCGGTGGGCAATTTACACAGCGAGGACGCTGTGAACGACCGGTCCTATTCCGACCGGTTGTTCCGCTCTCGTGTGTGTCGTCCCGATTACGGGAAAACATTCACGGAGAGTTTGATCCTGGCTCAGGACGAACGCTGGCGGCGTGCTTAACACATGCAAGTCGAACGATGAAGCCCTTCGGGGTGGATTAGTGGCGAACGGGTGAGTAACACGTGGGCAATCTGCCCTTCACTCTGGGACAAGCCCTGGAAACGGGGTCTAATACCGGATAACACTCTGTCCCGCATGGGACGGGGTTGAAAGCTCCGGCGGTGAAGGATGAGCCCGCGGCCTATCAGCTTGTTGGTGGGGTGATGGCCTACCAAGGCGACGACGGGTAGCCGGCCTGAGAGGGCGACCGGCCACACTGGGACTGAGACACGGCCCAGACTCCTACGGGAGGCAGCAGTGGGGAATATTGCACAATGGGCGAAAGCCTGATGCAGCGACGCCGCGTGAGGGATGACGGCCTTCGGGTTGTAAACCTCTTTCAGCAGGGAAGAAGCGAGAGTGACGGTACCTGCAGAAGAAGCGCCGGCTAACTACGTGCCAGCAGCCGCGGTAATACGTAGGGCGCAAGCGTTGTCCGGAATTATTGGGCGTAAAGAGCTCGTAGGCGGCTTGTTGCGTCGGTTGTGAAAGCCCGGGGCTTAACCCCGGGTCTGCAGTCGATACGGGCAGGCTAGAGTGTGGTAGGGGAGATCGGAATTCCTGGTGTAGCGGTGAAATGCGCAGATATCAGGAGGAACACCGGTGGCGAAGGCGGATCTCTGGGCCATTACTGACGCTGAGGAGCGAAAGCGTGGGGAGCGAACAGGATTAGATACCCTGGTAGTCCACGCCGTAAACGTTGGGAACTAGGTGTTGGCGACATTCCACGTCGTCGGTGCCGCAGCTAACGCATTAAGTTCCCCGCCTGGGGAGTACGGCCGCAAGGCTAAAACTCAAAGGAATTGACGGGGGCCCGCACAAGCAGCGGAGCATGTGGCTTAATTCGACGCAACGCGAAGAACCTTACCAAGGCTTGACATATACCGGAAAGCATCAGAGATGGTGCCCCCCTTGTGGTCGGTATACAGGTGGTGCATGGCTGTCGTCAGCTCGTGTCGTGAGATGTTGGGTTAAGTCCCGCAACGAGCGCAACCCTTGTTCTGTGTTG